>NZ_JAQSIO010000001.1 GCF_028649455.1 Curvibacter microcysteis
TGGTAGGCCCCTGAACACCGCCCCGCCCCCGCGACTCCTACTCCCCCAACACCTGCCTCGGAGACCTGCCATGAACACCGCCGCCACCCTCGCCCAAGTCGACGCCATCGCCGCCAAGGCCGCTCCCAAAGCCGCCCCCAAAAGCGTCCTCAACGAGTCGCGTCAGATCGAGCGCGCCGCCATGCTCATCCGCATGGGCGCCCGCATGCAGGTCCTCGAGTCCGAAACCTCCCTCTCCTACGAGCGCCTCATCCGCCTCTACAAGGAAATCGCCGGCAAGTCCCCCTCCAAGGGCCAACTCCCCTTCTCCACCGACTGGTTCCTCACCTGGCAGGAAAACGTCCACGCCTCGCTGTTCCTCAACATCTACGAGTACCTCTCCAAAGGCGCCGACATGGACAGCATCGACCTGCTCACCAAAGCCTGGCGCCTCTACAGCGAACAAGTCGACTCCGCTGACATCGAACCCCTGCTCTCCTTCACCCGCGCCTGGCGCCTGGTCAAGTTCGTCGACGCCGACATGCTCACCATGACCGCCTGCTCCAAATGCACCGGCAAGTTCGTCACCGAACCCTATGAAAACGCACGCCACTTCCTTTGCGGCCTGTGCAACCCGCCCGCCCGCGCCGGCAAGAGCAAGGTCGCCAAGAGCCTGATGGTGCACTGAAGCGGCCCACCACACCGACCATGAAAAAAGGCCCGCTGCTGCGGGCCTTTGGCGTTGGGATGAGGCGTCAGCGCCGGGGCTCAGCCGCCCAGACCCACGTAGACGTGCTGCACGTCGTCGTTGCCGTCGATGGCCGCCAGGAAGGCTTCCACTTCTTCGAGCTGCTCGGCGCTCAGGCTGGCCGGGTCGATCGGGTTCTTGGGCTTGTAGCCCAGCTTGGCGGTCAGCACGGTGAAGCCATGGGTGGGCAAGGCACGGCTGACCAGGTCCAGGTCGGTCGGCGCGGTGATGAACAGGCTGCTGCCGTCTTCGTCGGCGGCTTCAAAGTCCTGCGCACCGGCTTCGATGGCGGCGAGTTCGGCGTCGGCGCCAGCCACCGCGGGTTCGGCCTCGATCAGGCCCACATGGTCGAAGTCCCAGGACACGGAGCCCGAGGTGCCCAGCTGGCCCTTGCGGAACAGCACGCGCATCTCAGGGGCGGTGCGGTTGACGTTGTCGGTCAGGCACTCGACCATCACCGCCACGCGGTGCGGGGCGTAGCCCTCGTAGATGACGTGCTCGAAGTTGACCGCATCGGCGCCAATGCCGGCCCCCTTCTTGATGGCCCGCTCCAGCGTGTCCTTGGGCATGGAGACCTTGCGCGCCTGCTCCAGCACCAGACGCAGGCGCGAGTTCAGCGAGGGGTCAGCGCCGCTGCGCGCGGCCACCATGATTTCTTTGGCCAACTTGCCAAACAGTTTGCCCTTGGCGTTGGCCGCCAATTCTTTGCCTTTTGCTTTCCACTGCGCGCCCATGTCTGATGTTCCTTGGATTGGTGTTGTCGCGCACCGGCCAGGCCGTGCCGGCCCCGGTGCGTGCAGGCCGGCCAGGCGTCCACGAGGACACCCGCGCCGGGCTGAGGGACACCGGTTATACACCGGCTGGCCCACCGGGACCGGTGCCCGCGCAGGCCGCCTGAACCGCCAAGCGCCCGCGCAGCCGTGGACCAGCAGGTCGGCGCGGGCCGCTGCGGCCTCACCAGACACGCACCCGGTCAGCGGGTTGACGCCACATCGCGTCCCCCGGCCGGGTTGCAAAAGCCCGGTGGAAGGCATCGAGGTTCATCAGCGGGGCATAACCGCGCACGGCGCTGTTGGCGTGGTAGTCGACGGCGGCCAGGAAGCGGATGCGCTCCTCGCGGGCCTTGTAAATCCACAACTGGGACCAGGCCACAAAGCAGCGCTGGTCTGTGCTCAGGCCATCCACCGGGGGCAGCGATCGGCCCTTCAAGGTGCGGTGCAGCGCCGCATGGGCCAGGGTCAGGCCGCCCAGATCGGCCGTGTTCTCGCCCAGCGTCAGCGCCCCATCCAGCGGCAGGCCCGGCAGCAGTTGGATCTGGTTGAACTGCGCCACCAACTGCTGGTTGCGCTTCTTGAACTCGGCCGTGGCCCGGGGCGTCCACCAGTCACGCACATTGCCCTCGGCATCGAACTGGCGGCCCATGCTGTCAAAGCCGTGGGTCAGCTCATGACCCAGCACCGCCCCCATGGTGCAGTAGTTCACCACCGGGTCGGCCCCTGGTGTGAAGAAGGGCGGCTGCGAGATGGCGGCGGTGATGTCGATGCCATTGAGCTGCGGGTCATAGGCCGCGTTGACTGAAATGGGCGTGGTGTGCCCCACTTCGGCAAAGCGCTGTCGCGTGGCCGGCTGGCCGACCTGATCAACCTCACGCTGCAGCTGGAAGGCCGCCAGACGCTGCTGGTTGCCCAGGTGGTCGTCGGGGCGGATGTCCACGCGGCTGAAGTCAATCCAGCGCTGCGGGTAACCCACCTGGATGTCGACCTTGGCCAGCTTGGCCAGCGCAGCGGCGCGGGTGGGGGCGTCCAGCCAAGGGTTGGTCTTCAGCCGGCGGGCGAACTCGGCCTTGATGTGGCCCACCATATGGGTGATGTCGCGCCGGGTGGCTTCGCTGTAGTGCTGCTGCACGTACAGCTGCGACAGCGGGTGGTAGAGCTGCTGCGACAGCGCCTGCACCACCTGTCGCTCCAGGGGCAGCGGCGCGGCCAGGCCGTCGCGCTGGCGCTGGTAGTCCTGGCTGAGCTGGAGCCAGGGCTGGCCCAGGTGGTCGGCATTCAGCGCCAGCACCGACCAGCGCAGCAGGGTCTGCACCTCTGAAGGCGGGCGCTGCGCCAACAGCTGCTGCAAAGCCCGCAGGCCGGCCAGGTCCTTCACCTGCAGACGCTCGGGCAGGCTCAGCTTGGCGGCAGCGGCCATCGCCCGCAGGTCGATGCCAGGGATCAGGGCCTGCGCCTCGTCCACCGTCATCAGGTTGTAGATCATGGCCGGGTCGTAGGCCTGCAAGGGCGTCAGTCGGGGGGCGGCCAGCGCGGTCTCCAGGGCCAGGATGGTGCGGGCCTTGGCCGCGGCCACGTCGGGCGCGTCCCCCAGTTGCTGGTGCACCCGGGTGACGTAGTCGACGTACAGCTCACGGACCTTCTGACTGGCCGGGTCGCTGTACTGGTCTTTGGACAAGGACAGGGCGCCAAGCTGCAGGGTCAGCAACACGCGGCGGCTGTCCTTCAGGTCGGGCATGGTCACCCAATTGAGCAGGGGCGAGTTGCCCGTGCTGGCCTGCAGGCGCAGCGAGAGCTGCGCCAGTTCGACCGGGCCGATGACCCGCGCCGCCGACTCCAGGTCGGCTTGCAGCGCTTGCAAGCCCACAGCGTTGCGCTGCGTCAGGTCCATGGCCGCACGGTAATAGTCGCCCACCTGCTGCGCCGGACTGCCCCGGGGAGATGAGCGCTGGCTGGCTTGCACCGCCAGGCCTTGCAGCTGGGTGTCGAGGTGCTTGCCCAACAGGGAGAAGCCACCGATGTCGGATTCGGCATCGGGGATGGTGAGCTGCCGAAGCCATTGGCCGTTGGCGTAGGCATAGAAGTCCTGCCGAGGGTCGACGCTGCGGTCCATGTGGCTGGGCGAGTACCCCAGCACCGCCGTCGGCGTCTGCGCGCTGGCGCGGACCGGCCGATGGATCCCATCGGCGAGCAGGGGCGGGCCCGCCTGCGCCAGAGCGCTGGACAAGGTCAGGACGGCAGCAGAAAGCAAGGGGCGCAAGGACATGGCAGCGTTGAAGTGGGGCAAGAGGATCCGGCGTGGCGCGATACCGACACCGCGTGGCGCCACGATAACCCAGGCCCGGCGCTGCGCCACCCCGGCCGCCCGCAAAACGGGGGCCGGGGCGGCGCCCAAACCTGGCCAGCACAGGCCAAAAAACATTATTCAGGTTAACCCTGAATAATTTCAAACTCGGTACACAGGCTTTAAAAAGACGCTACATCAAAATAGAGAATCAGCCCCTCCGCGGCGGGCCAGCCTCCATGCAGCCCCATTCACCTCGGGCGCCAGCGGACCGGCACCCACCGGCTGATTCAGACGCTTCAGCCCCATGGCCTGCGCCCATCCACCCAGACGGGCCCATGGTGGGCTTGGCCCGGGCTGCGGCCCAGCGGGCGCCGGGCCCAAGGCCGGGCATCACATCGCATCACATCACATCGCGCACGTTTAACCGATGTCAGCCTGTCATTCACCCCACCCAAGTGAACCCGAGGTAAATATTAATTAATTAATTTGCTTTGTACCCAAATCATGTTTGTTTGTATTTTGGTACATGCATTCTTCCGAGAAACAGAGCGATTTACTGGCGATTTATCAACCGCCTGCCCGGCGAAGCAAAACCTAGTATTCAGACACCACTCAACTCTCTGGAGAAACCCATGAGCAGCATCAACACGAGCGCCATGACCTGGATGCAGACGCCGGGTCCGTATGAAATCAACAACAAGGCATTCGGCCCCGTGGTCGCCTCGGCGATTGGGGTGGCCCAGGCCGCCGCCGACTCGGTCAGTGCGGTGTACTCGTTCAGCGCCGAGAGCCTGGACAAGTTGGCTGCCGCCACCGAAAACGGCTACGACTCGGTGGCGTCCACCGTCAACGACGCGGCCAGCGCCCTCAGCAGCGGGGTGGACAGCACCGTGTCGGCCCTGAGCAGCGCCGTGGACGAAGGCGGCAGCCTGATCAGCAGCCTGGGCGATGCCGCCAGCGAACTGGTGAGCGACATCGAAAGTGCCGCCTCCAGCGCGACCACCGCCGTCAGCGACGCGGCCAGCACCGTGACCAGCACGGTCAGTGATGCCGCGAACACGGTGTACGACGGCGCGGCCTCGGTGGTCGACGCCATCGGCGATGCGGCCTCCAGCACGGCGGCCTACCTGACCCTGGGCGCGCTGGGTGGCCAGCAACTGCTCCGGGAAATGGCCTGACCCCTCACCCAGCCCAAACCAGTCCAGAAGGAGGCCCGCATGACCCCCACCCCAAGCCCTTTGAAGACCCCCGCCCGCCCCGCTGCGCGTGTCCTGGCGGCCCTCAGCCTGGGCACCGCCTTGAGCGGCTGCTCCATCATCAGCCCCCTTCCGCTGTGGGAGCTGACCAAGGCCACGGGCGAAGTCACCGGCGTGGCCCTGCAGTCGAGCAAGGGCAAGGCCAGCGACACCATCTACCACCTGCACCCCACGGTCAAAACCGTCTGCATCGAATACAACCCCATGACCCAGGTGTCCGACGTGGTGCCGGCCCTGCAGGCCGAGCTGCGCCACCACTCGGTCGAAAGCCGCGTCTACAGCAGCAATGCCTGGAGCGACCGCTGCCCCGTGTGGCTGCGCTACAGCGCTTTTGTGGACTGGGGCACCCCGCCCTTCAGCGACCAGCACAAGCCCTACTTGAACCGGGCCTCACTGACCCTGCAACGCGACAACGGCCAGGTGCTGTCCACCAGCCACTACAACGTGGACTCCAGCTTCAGCACCGGCAAATGGGCCACCACCCGCGACAAGCTGGGTCCGGTGGTCACCGCCCTGCTGACCGGCTTTGAGAACTGAGCCGAGCCCCCTCCAAGGATTCCCCATGACACCGAACCAGCCCCTGTCCCTGAACCCGCTGCGCACGGCAGCCCCTCCCACCCGGCCCCGTGCCACGCGCGCGCGCCGCGCGCCGGCCTGGCGTCTGGCCGCGGCCACGCTGTGCCTGGCCGGCGCGGCCCTGCAAGGCTGCAGCAGCCCCCCGGTGAGCACCGTGACCGGCCCCATGAGCGCCCTGCCCGCGCCTGCACCGCTGAACCTGGAGCGGGTCAACAACGGCTCGCTGTTCCAGCCCGGCATGACCTCGGCCTCGATGTTCATGGACCGGCGCAAGCCGCGCAGCATTGGCGACACGCTGAAGGTGGACATCTCCGAAAGCATCAACGCCAGCAACGCACTGAGCACCGACAACAGCCGCGACAACGCCATGGCCGTCAAAGGCCCGGGCGTCAAGGGCGTGGGCAGCGGCATCATCCGCTCGCTGCTGAACCTGGACGCCTCGGCCTCGGGCAGCGACTCCTACAAGGGCACAGGCAAGACCACCGACAGCAGCAGCTTCACGGGCCAGTTGGCGGCCACGGTGATCAACGTGCTGCCCAACGGCAATCTGGTGGTCGCGGGCGAACGCAGCGTGGCCCTGAACGGCGGGGTCCGCACCCTGCGCTTCTCGGGCGTGGTCGACCCCAAGGACCTGAAGTCGGGCAATGTGGTGGCCTCCAGCGATGTGGTCAACGCCCGCCTGGAGATGGCCGGCCAGGGCGATGTGTCGGAGGCCGCGCAGCGCAACTGGTTGCAGCGCGTGCTGACCAACAGCCTGTCGGTGTGGTGAGCCCCAGGCTCAGGTCGGGCGCAGGCGCAGGGCTTGCGCCAGCGTGTCGCTGTCGTGGACGTCGGGGGGCGCGGCGACGTGGCGACCGGTGTCGCGCAGCTGGGCAAAGCCTTCTTGCTGACGCGCCCGGGCCGCCTCGCGGTCGCGGATGCGCAGCGCCAGCCCGCCGGCCGCGCGTTCGCCCTCCTGGCCCAGCATGGCACGCGCCGGGCCGATGCCACAGCGCTTGCGCAGCTGGTCGATCTGCTGCTGCAGTTCTGCATGCTGCGGGATGCGGGCCTGGTTGCGGGTCAGGATCTGCTGGCCCAGGTCCAGCAGCTTGGTGTTCATGGTCTCGTCGGCGCCGTCCAGCAACTGCTCCACCGCGCCAGTCACATCGCCGCCCAGGCTGCGGCCCATGGAGACCTCGGCCAGGCTGTTGATGTGGGCCAGGCTGGCCCGCACCACCTCGCCGTAGGGCGGGTGCAGCTGGCAGGCGTTGGCGATCAGCTCGGCCAGGCCGCGCGTGTTGGCAAAGCGCAAGCCCACGCTGCGCACCCAGCCTTCGGCTTCGTTGACGCGCAAGCCGACCACTTCCATCACCGCGAGCAGGTTGCACAGGTTGCAGGCGGCTTCAAAGTCAAAGTCGGGCTGCACCAGCTCCGCGGCCAAGGCGCTGACCCCGGCGGCCGCCTCGGCGTGGCGCAGGCTGTAGAGGTGGCTCAGCACCTGGGCCACTTCGCCAAAGCGGCGCACCCGGGCACTGCCCGCATGCCGGTGACCGATGCGGCCAAAGTCGGCCAGGCAGCGTTCCAAGCCGCGCCGGTCACGCTCGGCCAGGTAGCAAAACGCCAGCAGCACCAGGGACTGGAAGTCATAGAGCTTGGAGTTGAGGCCCAGGATGGTGGCGCGGGCCAGCCAGACCTTGGCGGTCCGCAGGTCGCCGGTGTAGTAGGCCATCATGCCGCTCTTTTGCAGCCGGGCCACGGACTCAGGCGTCAACTCGGTGGCGCGCCGGAAGGTGCCCATGGCGCCGCCAAAGTCGGCCACTTCGACCTGGGCCCGGCCCAGCACGTCGTAGGCGTCGGCAAAGCTGGCGTCGTCTTCGATCATTTGCGACAGCCCTGAAATGGCTTTCGAGGACTGGCCAGCCTCGATCTGGGCACGCGCAATGCCCAGGCGCGCCCAGGGCATGGCGCGCTCGGCCAGCACCGCCTTGTACAGGGTCTCGGCCTCGCGGTGGCGGCCCTGGCGCAGCAGCAGCTCGGCGCCAATGCGCGCGACGTACAGCCAGTAGGGCTCACGGGCCTGGAAGCGCTGCAGGCACAGGTCGGCCGCGTGCTCGAGCTGCTGGCGCTCCAGCGCCTCAAAAATCGGTTGCAGGTGGCGTTTGCGCAAGCGCGCCAGGCTCAGGCGCTCAAACAAGGTGGCGGGGGTGAAGGGCTTGAGCAGGTAGCCGTCCAAGGCCGATTCGGCGGCTTCGGCCACGGCGCCATAGGAGGCCTCGGCCGTGACCATGAAAAACACCGTGGAAAAAGGCAGCAAGTTGGCCCGCCGCAGGTCGTCCAGCAGGGTCTGGCCCGAGTAGTGGTGCTCGGCAAAGAACTGCTCGCACAGCACGAAGTCGAACACCGTGTGCTCGAGCCGGTTCCGGGCGTCCTGGATGCGGCTGCACTGCACAACCTGGCCCACGCCGTAATCGCGCAGCTGGCGCACCAGAATCGAGCGCGAGGTGGTGTTGCCATCGATCACCAAGGCCTGGGTGTCTGCGATATCGCGCGAAGAATCGAGGGCCATGAGGTGAGAATCGGAGCGGGAACGTAATTTGCTGACCTGTTTGTAACAGGATTTAACAATACTCATCAGGGCCAAAGAAGCCCTGTGGTCGGAAATGGGGAAATATTGCCGCCAAGCCTGGTCGGCCTGCCCTGACCGACGCCTTCAGGAGGTGTTCAAGTGAAATTTTTGACTGTGTTCGTGGTGTTGGTGCTGGCGGCGCTGGTGGTGGGGTGGCTGCTGCGCCGGGGCCGCCAAGCGCCCCAGGCGCGACCCGCCGCGCCCCCCAGCGTGCCGGCGCCCCGCCGGCCCGCGGGTTCAAGCAGCCCCTCGGGGCCCCAAGCCACCCCCGCGCCCATGCCGGATCCGCACAGCGAGCCCCCGCCCCCACCAGCGCCGATGCCTGAGGCCCTGGCAGCCTTTCAATGGGTCAGCCGCAGCAGCCTGTCCGAAGCGCGCCAAAAAGCCATCATGGCGGCGCTGCAACGCCTGCCCGCCCCCTCGCGGGCCTTGCACCAGTTGGTGGCGCCCGACTTTCTGGCCCAGGCCAGCTCCAGCGACCTGGCCGAGCTGATTCAAGGCGAACCGCAAGTGGCCGCCAAGGTGCTGGCCACGGTCAACTCGCCCTTGTTTGGTCTGCAGGTGCCGGTGATGAGCATCGGGCCGGCCGTCACCTACCTGGGCCTGAACACCGTGCGCGGCATCTGCCTGCGCTACATGCTGGAGGACGCCTTCCCCCACAGCGACCCGCAGGTGAAGCGCTACTTCGCCCAGGTCTGGGGGGCCAGCACCCTGGCCAGCGAACTGTGCCAACGCCTGGCCCCGGTGGGACACCAGGCCGACCCGGGCACGCTGTCGACCCAGGTCTTGCTGTCATTCCTGGGGCGCCTGGCCCTGGCCTCGCTGCTGCCCACGCCCACCTTGCTGGCCTTGGCCGACCAGGACTTGCTCAGCCGCTGCCAGCGCGAACAGGCCGAACTGGGCTTGAATGCCAGCGAGGTCGGCGCCCTGTTGATGCAGTCCTGGCAACTGCCTGAGGCGCTGATCCACAGCACCCAGGAGATTGACCGCCTGCTGATCAGCCCACCCCACCCGCCAAAGACCAAGGCAGACCAGCGCCGGGCCCTGACCTACCTCAGTGCGCGCCTGGGCGAACGCCTGATGTGGGGCCGGGCCACGCCGGCCCAAGCCCAGGCCTTGGTGATGGGCCCCGAGGCGGACTTCCACCACCTGCAGCAGCACCTGCACGGCCCCACCTTGGGCGGGGTGCCCGCGTGGCTGGCCACGGCGGACTGGCAGTGCCAGATCGGCCAGATGCAGCAACGCCTGCAAGCCGAGCTGCCCTGAGCACGGGCGGGCTGCAGCGCTGCGCTCAGCCCTGCCGATCGGCCGCCAGCTTGCTGAAGAACGGCGAACTCCCGCTGGCCGCCGCCAACTGGGCCGCGCAGGCCAGCAACTCGGGGCCCAGGGCCTGCATGCGCTCAGGCGTGAAGCGCACGGCGGGGCCGGCAATGCTCAAGGTGCCCAAGGCTGCTTGCCCGGCCAGGCGCACGGGCGCCGCCATGGCGTTCAGGCCGGCGGTGTAGGTTTCAAAGCTCATGCTGTAGCCCCGCTCGCGCGTGGCGCGCAGGGCGGCGCGCACCGCCTCCAGGGTGGTCGGGGCCTGCGGGCCGTACTGGCCCAGCTGCGCCAAGCCTTGCTGGCTGACCCGGGCCAGCGCGTCTTCTTCGGGCAACACCGACAACCAGGCCAAGCCGGACGAGGTGCAGGCCAAGGGCGCGGTGCTGCCCATGTCGGGGTCATAACGCAGGCCTTGGCGAGCGCCCTGGGCGCGCGCCACCCACGTCAGGCCAGGGCCCTCGGCCACGGCCAGGCGCACCAGCTCGCCCGAGGTGGCGGCCAGCCGATCCAGCAGCGGCTGGGCAATGTCGATCACGCCGGAGTGGCTGAGAAAACTCAGGCCCAGGGCCACCAGCTTGGTGGTCAGCAGGTAGTCGCCGTGCTCGCGCGTCTGGCGCACATAGCCGCAGCGCACCAGGTCGGTCAGCAAGCGGTGCACCGCGCTGCGCGGGATGTCCAGCTGATCGGCCACAAAGGCCAGCTCCACGCCATGCGCGTGCTGCGCCAGCAACTCCAGGATGCGCAAAGTCCGTTCCAACACGCCGCTCATGTCCGTTCACTCCAAGCCAAGCCGGCCGATAGGGTAACTGAGCCCAGGCCGGGGCCGGAGCGCGCGCCCTGCGCGCAAAACGTGCGCACAGCGGCCAGGCTGCCGGGCCCGTGCCCGGCTGGCTTGCCGGCATACTCCACGGATCACTGAAGCCTTGGCATTTCCAGCGCAAAATCGGCGCAGTTGGATGCGCAAGCAGAGAGGAACCCATGACCGACGCCGGCCACGACCGCGAATCCGTGCCTGAGATGCCCAACCGGCTGGGCCTGGACGGGATCGAATTTGTTGAATACGCCACCACCCGCCCCCAAGCCCTGGGCCATGTGCTGGAGATGATGGGCTTTCGCCCCATCGCCCGCCACCGCTCGCGCGAGGTGACCCTGTACCGCCAAGGCGACATGAACGTGGTGGTCAACGCCCACCCCGACGACGCCCGGGTGAGCGCTGTGGTGGACAACAAGCCGGTGATCTCGGCGGTGGCCTTTCGGGTGCGGGACGCCTTGCGCGCGCACAGCCGCTGCGTCGAGCTCGGCGCGTGGTCCGTGCCCAGCCATGCCCAGGCCATGGAGCTGCACATCCCGGCCATCCACGGCCCCGGCGGCTGCCGCTTCTACCTGGTGGACCGCTGGCAGGAATTTTCGATCTACGACATCGACTTCAAGCCCATCCCCACCGTCGACCCGCACCCGCCCGCCATCGAAGGCATGAACTACTTTGGCCTGGTGCAGTACGTGAATGTGGGCCGCAGCGAAGACTGGATCCGCTATTACGAGAACATGTTCGACTTCAGCGTGATCCCCGAGGAAGAACGCTTCGGCATCCTGCCCAAGGGCAAGGTGCTCAAGAGCCCCTGCGGCCAGTTCATGTGGCAGCTGATCGAACCGGACCCCTGGATGGAAAGCCACCAGGCGCCCGAAAGCCTGGAGCGCATCGGCCTGGGCGTGCCCGACGTGGGCGCCGCCGTGGCGGCCCTGAAGGCGCGCGGCATCGAGTTCATCGAAACCAGCGCCCTGCACCCCGAAGACCGAGGTGCCCTGACCCGCAAGGTGCTGGGCTCGGTCTCGTTTGAGTTGGTCCACCGCAGCGTTTGAACAAGGGCCCCGCATGAACTTGCTCGACCGCTACGGCATGGACACCAGCAGCCTGGCTGGCCCGCTGGAGGCCCGGCTGGCCGCCATGAAGGCGGCTGGCTTTTCGCAGGTGATGCTGCACGCCCACGACCTGGTCGGCCACCCCGGTGGCGTGGCCGAAGCCGTGCAGGCGGTGCAGGCCAGTGGCCTGCGCCCGACCGGCTTGCAGGTGCTGCGCGACTACGAAGGCCTGAGCGGCGTGCTGCACGACTACAAGGTCGACATCGCCAAAAGCCTGTTGCAAACCTGCGCCCAGGCCGGCAGCCAGCTGTTGGTGCTGAGCTCCAGCACCTCGCCGCACGCGAGCGCCGACTGGGACACCCTGGCCGCCGACCTGCGCAAGCTGGCCATGCTGGCCGTGCCCCTGGGCATCCGCGTGGCCTACGAGGCCCTGTCCTGGGGCCGCACGGTGAACGACTTTGTGACCGCCTGGGACCTGGTCTGCGACGCCGACTGCCCCAACCTGGGCCTGTGCCTGGACACCTTCCACATCCTGGCGGCCAAGACGCCGCTGGACGCGCTGGCCGAGATCGACCCAGAGCGCATCTTCCTGGTCCAGCTGTCGGACTTCATGTGGCACGAAATCCCCACCGTAGAAGACCGCATGACCACGGCGCGCAGCCTGCGCGTGTTCCCCGGTGAGGGCGCGCACAGCGAGCCCCTGGCCGACCTGGCCCTGCGCCTGGACCGCCTGGGCTACACCGGCGACTACAGCTTTGAGGTCTTCAACGAGGACTACCAGCAGCTGCCCCTGGACACCGTGGCCGCCCGCGCCCGGCGCGCGGCCGGTTGGCTGCATGACGACGTGCTGCGCAAGGCGGCGCCGCTGCCCTTGTGGGCCACCCAGCGGCCCTGAGCTGAGTCAGCGGCTGCGCGCGGGGCCGCTCACAGGACCTGGCGCAAGGTCTGCACCACCTCGGCCACGCGCGGCAGCAAGCGCGCCACCACTTCTTCGCGGCTGAGTTGCATGGTCATGGTCGAACCAATGGCCCCCACGCACTCGCCTTTGCGCGTCTTCACGGGCATGGCAAAGCCACGCAGGCCGGTGTTCAGGTGCTGCTCGGCCACCCAGTAGCCCTGCTCGCGGGCGGCGTGCACCTCGCGCAAAAAGGTCTCGGCGTCGGTGGGCGTGGTGGCGGTGAAGGCCGCGAATTCATGCTGGCCGACCCAGGTTTGCAGCTCGGCCGCCCCCCAGGTCGACAAGATGGCAGCCCCGGGCGTGACCACATGGGCGGGCACACGGGCACCGACCGAGAAGCCGATCGACACCATGCGATTGCTCTGGCTGCGCGCCAGGTAGACCACCTCATGGCCGTCGAGCACGCTGAAGTTGAAGTTCTCGCCGCACTCATTGGCCAGGCGCTGAATGAAGGGCTGGACCAGGCGCGGCAGGCGTGCCGCGCTGAGGTAGCTTTGGCCCAGGCGCAGGATGCGCGGCGCCAGCCAGAAGCGCTTGCCATCGGTTTCCGCGTACCCAAAATGCACCAGGCTGAGCAGGTAGCGGCGCGCCGCTGTGCGCGACAGGTCGGCGCGGACCGCCGCCTCGGACGCGGTCAGGCGCGGCGTCTCGTCGTCAAAGGCCTCGATGACGCGCAGGCCCTTGCCCAGGCCTTCGATGATGTTCTGTCGGTCAATCTCCATGGCGTGTTTGTAGCCGCCGATGCGCCGGCACCGAGTACGCAAAAACCCTATAAACACACTTATTTCGGACGTGGCGTCCGATTACCGCTCAAAAATCCCCGGTTTGGCTTGAGCTGAGGGCTGGGCCGCACCATAGTGCGGGCCATTCTTTGTTTTGCCGCTGCGCTGCTGCAGCCTTGTCATCCATGTCCATCAACGGCCTGACCCGGGTCTTCTTCGTGCTCGGCGACCCGGTTGCCCAAGTGCGGGCCCCCCAGTTGTTCAACCCCTTGTTCCGGCGCTTTGGCGAGAACGCGGTGCTGGTGCCTGCCCATGTGGCGCCCGAACGCTGCGAAGCCTTTGTGCGCGGTGTGCTGGGCGCGGGCAACATGGACGGCCTGTGGCTGACCATCCCGCACAAGACCGCCGCGCTGGACTGGCTGGACCACTGCAACCCGAGCGGGCGCCGGGCCGCCGCCGTGAACGCCGTGCGCCGGCGCCCCGATGCCAGCCTGGAAGGCGCGCTGTTCGACGGCCTGGGCCTGGCCAAGGCGCTGGACCACCAGGGCGTGGCCACCACCGGCCAGCGGGTGTTGCTGGTGGGCACGGGCGGGGCCGGGATGGCCATTGCGGCGGCCTTGTCAGAGCGCCCTCTGGCCGAGTTGGCCTTGTACGACGCCCAGCCAGGCCGCGCCAGCGCGCTGGCAGCGCGCCTGCAAGCCGACAGCGCCTGCCCGCTGAGCACCCCCGGCCAGCTGGACCCGGCCGGCTTCAGCCTGGTGGTGCACGCCACACCGCTGGGCCTGCGCGCCGACGACCCCCTGCCCTTCGCAGTGCAGGCGCTGGACCCAGGCGCCGTGGTGTTCGACATCCTCATGAAAACCGCAGGCACGCCGCTGCAGCGCGCCTGCGAGGCCGCCGGTGTGCGCTACCACCCGGGCTTTGACATGCTGGTGCAGCAGGTGCCCGACTACCTGCGCTTTTTCGGCTTTGAGTCCATGGCGGCCACACTGGAATGGGACCTGGCGCCGGTGCGGGCACTGATCACCAGCGACTGAAGGGCCGCACTGACGTCGCCTGGCTGAGCCCCACAAGGCCTCACAAGTCGCGCAAAGCCGCCTCGACCTGGGCTTGGAACGCCTGTTCATCGCCCAAGGCCTGGGCTTGCAGCAGGGCCAGCTTGACCAGCAACAGCTCGATCTTGCCCGGCCCGGCCTGGTCGATGGCCTGGGCCAGGGTGTCGTAGACGGCCTCCAGGGCGCCAATGCCCAGGCCAGAAGTCATCGGTGCGGTGTTCATGAGGCGACTCCGGTGGGGCCCAGCGCGCTGCGCAAGGCCGATTGCAAACGGTGGCCGTCCAGGCTGAGCCAGCGGGCGCACACATGCTGGTCGGGACGCAGCAGGTAGGCCGCCCCAGGACCACGCAGGCCCCATCGCTGGCGCACCCGGCCCGCGGCGTCGGCCAGGGTCTGGTCGGCGCCCGCCACCGGCTGGGCGCTGCCGATCGCGGTCACCCGCAGGGGCAGGCCCTGCGCGCGCGCCTGGGCCACCACGGCCTGCACGGTGTCGGGCAAGGCCTCGCCCGTGCTGGCGTAGAGCAGATGGAACACGGCACCCAGGTGGTCCAGCAGGTAATCATCCGGCCCGAGGTTCACGTTCTGCGGTGTTGCGCCATGGCCTGGGCCGGCCTGGAACAAGGCGTTGTCGTCGCCCGCGCTGTTGAGCGCCGAGTGCCGGTACTCGTGCGGGCGCGAGGTGCGCCAGTGGTAGAGCGGCCCCACAAAAGGCTGGCTCAGCGAGAGCGAGAGCACCGCGTCGCGCAGCAGGCGGAAGCCGCGCGTGGGCGGGGTCATGAAGCGAGTGCTTTTGCCGGCCTCGTCGATGATCTCGCGTGCGGCGGCGACGCGCTCTTGGCTGTAGCTGTCCAGCAAGCGCTCCGAGGCCACGCCGCGCTGCACCAGGGCCAGGCGCCAGGCCAGGGCCTGGGCGTCCTGGAAGCCGGTGTTGGCGCCGCGCACGCCAAAGATGGGCAGCAAATGCGCCGCGTCGCCGGCGAACAGCACGCGGCCGCAGCGGTAGTCCGGCAGGGTCAGGGTGCGGGCCGAGTAGACCGATGACCAGTCCATCTCCCAGGGCTGGCCGGCGTGGCCAATCTGCGCCAGCAAGGCGTTGATGCGCTGGGCCAGGGCCTCGGGCTGCAAGGCCTGCTCGGGGCTTTCATCGGCGGGCAGTTGGTAGTCGATGCGCCACAGGCCGTGCGGCTGGCGGTGCATGAGGACGGTGTTGCCGGGGTTCCAGTCGGGGTCAAAAAACGCCAGGCGCTCGGTGGGCAGGGGCAGGTCGATGCGGATGTCCGCGATCACAAAGCGCCCCTCGTAGGAGGCCCCTTCCAGCTTGAGGTTCAGCAGGCTGCGCAGGCCTGAACGGGCGCCGTCGGCTGCGATCAGCCAGTCACTGTCCAGGGTGTAAGGCCCCTCGGGGGTGTCGACCTCGATCTGCGCGTGGTCCGCCTGCTGGCGCACCTGGGTCACGCGATTGCCCCAGCGGAAGTCGATCAGCGGGTGGGCCAAGGCCGCGTCCACCAGATAGCCCTCGAGAAAGGGTTGCTGCAGGTTGATCAGGGGAAAGAAGCGGTCGTCGGGGTCGTGCGGTGCCTCCATGCGGTAGACCCGCTGCCCGCGGTAGAAGGAGTTGCCAAAGCGCCAGGGCAAGCCGTTTTGGCTGACCCGGTCGGCCACACCGAGCTGCTGCAGGATCTCCATGGAGCGGCGCGTGAAGACGATGGCCCGGCTGCCCTCGGACACCTGCAACTCGCTCTCCAGCACCACGCAGCGCACGCCAGCCTGGGCCAGGCCCAGGGCCGCCGTCAGCCCCACTGGGCCCGAGCCGACCACCACCACCGCTTGGCGCGCCTGAGGCCCGTGAGCGGAAGGGCGCCAGGCGGCATGCACCCGGTAGTCGTAATAAAGCGAGCGGCGCGCTTGTTCGCAAGGCTGGTGCATGCAGGTCTCCTGGAGGGGCATCAGCCTCGGATTGGGCTGATGGGAATGCCCCTGATTCTAGGCTTTTTGGTTGCGCGCGCAACCTTTAAAGCCCAAATTGAATACGTGGTTCCACGCAGGGCTTCGCCTGCTTGACATACACTTCCGTGTAACAAAACGAAAGCACACCCAAAGGGCTCATCGCCCTTTCAACGGCGTGCAGACAAACTACTCCCCCGGCGCGCAGCGGGGTTTTTCATGAGATACACCGAAACCAAAGCGAGAAGTGCTGAGCTGCTCCGACTGACCCTGGCCCACATGGGGCATCACTCGGCTGCGTTCAACCCGCTGACCTTCACGCTTTGGTACGAGTACGCGTCGGGCATGAACCCCAAGCTCAATGCCGCCATTGAGTTGCGCCTGGGCCAGGCCCAGCCCGTGGACGACGCCACCGTGCTGAGCCTGTACCGCGAGCACATCGCCCCGGCCGACACCGAACAGGTCGAGCTGATCGCCCAGGAAATGCAGCGGCTGATGAAGACCGTGTCGGACTCGGCCTCGGAGACCGGCCACCAGGCAGGCACTTTTGGCGTGCAGCTCAATGAGCTCAGCGAGGTGCTGGAAACCCAAAGCGCCGACACCACCCTCAAGCCCCACCTGGAGCGGGTGCGCGAAGGCACCGTGGGCATGAAGCTGGCGGTGGACACGCTGCAAAACCGGGTCAACCAAAGCCAGAGCGAAATCCAGCGCCTGCGCAGCGACTTGGAGCGCACGCGCGAAGAAGCCATGCTGGACCCGCTGACCGGCCTGCTCAACCGCAAAGGCTTTGACCAGCGCCTGCAAGCCCTGCTGAGCCATCCGACCCAGCCTGGCGAGAGCCACTGCCTGCTGATGTTGGACATCGACCACTTCAAGAGCGTCAACGACACCCACGGCCACCTGATGGGCGACCGGGTGATCCAGGGCCTGAGCGAAATCTTGCGCACCTCGGTGACCCGCCCGACCCAGGCGGTGGCTCGCTATGGCGGTGAGGAATTTGCCATCGTGCTGCCGCAGACCAGCAAGGCTGAAGCGGTCCAGATCGCCGAAACCATCCGCGCCCGCACCAAGGCCATGAAGCTGCGCAACCGCAGCACGCAAGAGGTGGTGCTGACGGTGACCATCTCCAGCGGCGTGGCCGAGTGGCGCCCCGGTGATGACGCGCACTCGCTGATCGCGCGCGCCGATGCGGCGTTGTACGCCTCCAAAAAGAACGGCCGCGACCGCGTCACCTGCCACTGAGGCGGGCCGCCGCCACGGGCCGGGGCCCGCCAGGGCGAAGACTCAGGCGCTCAACTCAAACAGGCTGGTGGCTTCCAGGTCCAGCACCTCGGTGCCCAGCTGATTGAACAGCTGCCAACGCCAACGCAGGATGCCCAGCGTGGGCTGGCTTTGCGAGCGACGGGTTTCCAGCACCGTGGCGCGCAGGCGCAGGGCGTCGCCCGGGCGCACCGGGTGTGGCCATTTCACATAGGCCAGGCCCGGCGAGGCAAAGGACTCCGAGCCGCGCAGCGCGGTCTCCGCCACCAACTGCATGGCGATGCCGCAGGTCTGCCAGCCACTCGCAATCAAGCCGCCAAAGCGGCCGGCCTCGGCCCGCTCAGGCTCGGTGTGGAACCACTGCGGGTCGTAGCGCTGGGCAAAGGCCAGCAGCTCGGTGCGCTCCAGCAGTCGCGGGCCGGCCTCGATGACCTGGCCCACGGAAAAGTCAGCAAAGCGCATGCTCAGTAGGTCTCCAGGTGCAGGCGACCGCCCTGGCGCAAGGCCGGGCCCAGGGTGTCCCAGGACAGGCCGGCCTGTTGGGCCACATCCCGCAGCGCCAGCACCACGCCCTCTTCCATGCTCTTGAGGCCGCAGACATAGAAGAAGGTGTTGGGGTCGGCCAGCAGCGGGGCCAGGTCGGCGGCGCGCTGGCGGATCAGGTCCTGCACATAGGTCTTGGGGCTCTGAGGCTGGCGCGAGAAAGCGAAGTTGGTGTCGATGAAGTCCTTGGGCAGGTTCTGCAGCGGGCCGAAGTACGGCAGCTCTTCGGGCGTGCGGGCGCCGAAGAACAGCATCAACTTGCCCCCCTCGAACTTGCCCGACTGGCGCAGGCGGCGACGCCATTCGGTCATCGCTCGCATGGGCGCGCTGCCGGTACCGGTGCAGATCATCACGATGTTCGAACGCGGGTGGTTGGGCATCAGGAAGCTGGCGCCAAAGGGGCCAATCACCTGCACTTTGTCACCCACCTGCAGGTCGCACATGTAGTTGCTGGCCACGCCGCGCACGGCCTGACCTTGCGGGTCCTGCAGCACGCGCTTGATGGTCAGGGAGAGGTTGTTGTAGCCGGGCCGCTCGCCGTTGCGCGGGCTGGCGATGCTGTACTGACGCGCATGGTGGGGTCGGCCTTGGGCGTCCACGCCCGGGGGCAAGATGCCAATCGACTGGCCTTCGAGCACCGGGAAGGGCATCTGGCCAAAGTCCAGCACCACATGGTGGGTGTCGTAGTCGCGCCCCGCTTCGGTGACGCGCACATTGCCCACCACGGTGGCGGTGACGAACTTCTCGGCCGCCTTGGGGCCGTAGAGGTTGGTGTAGGCGTGGGCCGCCGACCACGGCGGCACGGTGGCGCCGAATTGGGCGCTGTTGAAGCGTTCGCCTTCAGGCGCACTGATGGCTTGAGGCGTCGGTACGGGCTCGGCCGCGGGCGCGCCGCCACCGGCGGCGGCGAGCTGCTCGGGGCTCAACTCGGCGGGCAGGCTGTCCCAGGTCAGCTGCACCTCGGGTGAATAGGCCAGTTGGCGCGGCATGTCGCGCCAGTTGTCGATCGAGCCGGTGGGGCACGGCGGCACACAGGCCATGCAGAGGTTGCACTTGTCGGCATCGACCACGTAATTGCGCGAATCGTGCGTGATGGCCCCCACCGGGCAGGTGGCCTCACAGGTGTTGCAGCGGATGCAGATCTCGGGGTCGATCAGGTGCTGGCGGATGACTTGGGGTTCGCTCAGGTCCATGGCTTGTCTCGACGGGGTAAGTGGGGCTTGAAGGCTAGGGTCAAGGGAAACGGGGAGGCTGACAAGCGGGTTCACCCGGGTGCGGGCCCGCCGCAGCGGGCCCGGGGCGGATCACCCACCACCTGGAAGGCAGGGCGTGACCCGCAGCGCACGACTGTGGTGGTCACCTCCAGCCGCCGCCGGGCCGCCCCAAGGCGGCTGGGGGCCCCTTGGGGCTGAGCCCTGCGGCTCCAGGCCTGCCTGCGCAGGCCTGGACAAGGCGAAGGGCGTGCGCGTCTCGCGCCCGCGACCAGGGAGTGACACGCAGTGCACGACCGTGGGGGCTCAATTGAACCGGACGTACTCAAAATCCACGGGCTGGCGGTTGATGCCCATGACCGGGGGAGCAATCCAGTTGGCGAACTTGCCGGTGTCGGTGACGCGGCCCATCAGGCTGGCCACGAAAGCGCGGTCTTCGGCCGAGGGCAGCCAGTCGTTCTTCTTGGCTTGCCATTCGGCTTCGGACACCACGCGGCCTTCGGGCGTGAGCTTGAGGCCGGCCAGGGCACCGATGTTGCGGTGGAAGGCCTTGTGCGGCACGGTCAGGCGGAACGGAATGCCGTTCTTTTCGATGACCTTGTTCCAGCGTTCCACGCCACCGATGGAGTCCTTGATGTAGTCGTCGCGCAGCACCTCGTTCAAGGCGTTGAGCATGGGGACTTCCTTCTCCACCAGTTGGCCGTTTTGCACGTTGAGCACCTTGTAGCTCTGGCCCTTGAGCTGGTGGTCATCCATGCGCTTGCCTTCTTCATAACGGCCCTTGAGGCCGGTGCTGTAGAAGGTGGCGGCGTTGCTGGATTCGTCGGCGCCAAACAGGTCGATGGTGACGCTGAAGTGGAAGTTCAGGTAACGCTGCAAGGTGGGCAGGTCGATCACGCCAGCGGCGCGCAGCTTGGCCGGGTCGTCGGTCTTCAACTCGTTCATGACCTGGCAGGTGCGCTGGATGACGCGGCTCACGCCCGACTCGCCCACGAACATGTGGTGGGCTTCCTCGGTCAGCATGAACTTGGTGGTGCGGGCCAAGGGGTCGAAGCTGGACTCGGCCAGGGCGCACAACTGGAACTTGCCGTCGCGGTCGGTGAAGTAGGTGAACATGAAGAAGCTCAACCAGTCCGGCGTGGGCTCGTTGAAGGCTTGCAGGATGCGGGGGTTGTCTTCCTGGCCGCTGCGGCGTTCCAGCAGCGCTTCGCCTTCCTCGCGGCCGTCGCGGCCGAAGTACTTGTGCAGCAGGTAGACCATGGCCCACAGGTGGCGGCCTTCTTCAACGTTGACCTGGAACAGGTTGCGCAGGTCGTACTGGCTGGGCGCGGTCAGGCCCAGGTGGCGTTGCTGCTCGACCGAGGCCGGCTCGGTGTCGCCCTGGGTGACGATGATGCGGCGCAGGTTGGCACGGTACTCGCCGGGCACGTCCTGCCAGGCGTTTTCGCCCTTGTGGTCACCGAAGTGGATCTTGCGGTCTTGCTCGGCCGGGTTGAGGAAGATGCCCCAGCGGTAGTCGGGCATTTTGACGTGGCCAAACTGGGCCCAGCCTTGCGGGTCGACGCTGACCGCCGTGCGCAGGTAGACGTCAAAGCCGTGGCTGCCGTCTGGGCCCATGTCGTTCCACCAGTCCAGGTAGTTGGGCTGCCACTGCTCCAGCGCGCGCTTCAGGGTGCGGTCTTCGGCCAGGTTGACGTTGTTGGGGATCTTTTCGCTGTAGTCGATGCTGGACATGGATGTCTCCGTGATAAGACGAATTTCGGTGGAAGAACTGGGGTTGCGGCGCGCCACCCTGATCCGCGCCGCACAACCTGGTGTCAGTGGATGACGGCGCCGCTCACACGCGGTTCCAGTCGAAGGCGGCTTTGTTGCCCTTGCCGTAGACCTTGAGGGCGCCGTGTTCGCCGACCGCATTGGGGCGCTGGAAGATCCAGTTCTGCCAGGCAGTGAGGCGGCCGAAGATGCGGGTGAACATGTTCTCGGGCCCGTTGAAGCGCAGGTTGGCTTCCATGCCGGTCAGCGCATCGGGCGACATGGCCACGCGCTCTTCGATCACGATGCGGACCTCGTCGGCCCAGTCGATGTCGTCGGGGTTCAGCGTGACCAGGCCCAGCGCGTAGGCGGCATCGGCGTCGAGCGGCTGGCCGGCTGCGGCGCGCACGGCTTCCAGCGGGGCCGTTTCGTCATAGAAGCGGCGGCCCAGGCGGCTTTGGCCGGTGACCATGGGGTAGAAGCCGAAGTTGGTCTCGCCCACGGTGATCTTGGGGGCGCGCGCTTCGTCGTCGGGCAGGGCCAGGTGGTAGCTGCGGTCGCAGGCCAGGGCCAGCTCCAGGAAGCTGCCGGCAAAGCAGGAGCCGGGCTCGATCAGCGCAAACAGGCTGCGGCTGGACACATCAAGGCGGCTGAAGGTGCGACGCAGCAGGCCGATGGTTTCACGCACCAGCCAGTGCTGGGCGTGGGCCACGAGCACCGCGTCCATGGCCAGCACGGCTGCGGCGTCGCCCTGGGTGGTGATCAGCCAGGTGCCGATGTCGAGTTCATTGGTGCGCATGGACAAGATGGCGTCTTCCAGCTCGCGCGCCAGGGCCAACGGGTACCAGTCGGCGCCGGCGGCCTCGATGGCCGCCACATCGCCGGGCTGGGCACCGGTGGGGGCTTTGACCACGAAGGTGGCGGTGCGCTTGCTGCGGTCGATGTTCACGCTGACGTGTGAATAGTGCAGCGCATCGGCCTCGACCGTGCGTTGCAGCGGGGTCAGCGTGACGCCACGGCCATCGGCGGGGCGGTCGCTCTTTTCGGCCAGTTGCAAGGCGCGCTCGCGCACCTTCTGGGCAAACACCGCGGGCTTGGCGATGTCGTCGACCAGGCGCCAGTCCTTGGCCTTCTGGCCACGCACGCCTTCGGTGGTGGTGCAGAAGATGTCGGCGAGGTCGTGGCGCACATGGCGCTTGTCGGTGACGCGGGTCAAGCCGCCGGTGCCGGGAAGCACGCCCAGCAGCGGCACTTCGGGCAGGCTGACCGCGCTGGAGCGGTCGTCGACCAGGATGATCTCGTCGCAAGCCAGGGCCAGTTCATAACCGCCGCCGGCGCAGGCGCCGTTGACGGCGGCCAGGAACTTCAGGCCGCTGTGGGCCGAGGAGTCTTCCAGGCCATTGCGGGTTTCGTTGGTGAATTTGCAGAAGTTGACCTTCCAGCCGTGGCTGGAGACGCCCAGCATGAAGATGTTGGCGCCCGAGCAGAACACCTTCTCCTTGGCGCTGGTGACCACCACGGTGCGCACTTCAGGGTGCTCGAAACGGATGCGGTTGATGGCGTCGTTGAGCTCAATGTCCACGCCCAGGTCGTAGCTGTTGAGCTTGAGCTTGTAGCCCGGGGCCAAGCCGCCGTTCTCGTCGAAATCCGCCGTCAAGGTGGCGATGGCGCCATCGAAGCTGAGCTTCCAGTGCCGGTACTGGGACGGGTGGGTCTGGTAGTCAACGCGGGGGGCGGCGTGGTTCATGGTGTGTCTCCGACGGATGTGGAACGATAGTGCATTTTCCGAAAGTGACTGCAGTTTATTTCATGCAATAAACTGCGTCAAGCAAATGCACTAAATTTCCTATTCGGAGATCACAGCGGCAGCTTCAAGGCCTCCCGCACCTGGGCGCGCAGCAACTCAAAGGTGGCTTGCAAGGGCTGTGAACTGGTGTCCAGGCGCAGGTCGGCCTTGGAGTAAAAGGCCGAGCGGCCCGCCAGGATCTGACGCAAATCCCCCATGGCCTCGGCACTGGCTGCCATCGGCCGCAAGTCCCCCTGGGCGGCGACGCGCTGCATGTGGTCCTCGGGATCCGCCTGCAACCAAACGGTGGTGCAGTGCGAGAGCAGCAAATTGAAGGTGGCGGCGTCCGACACCAGACCGCCCGGCGTGGCAATCACGGCCTCGGGGTAGATCTGAATGGCCTCTTCGAGGGCCCTGCGCTCGTAGCGGCGGTAGGCATTCATGCCATAGAGGCCCTGGATTTCAGAGATGCTGCAACCCGCGAACTTCTCGATCTCCCGGCTCAGCTCGACAAAGGGGTATTCCAGGTCGTCGGCCAGCATCTGACCCAGCGTGGACTTGCCCGCGCCACGCAAGCCCACCAGCGCCACCCTCGGCCAGGCCGCACCCAAAGGCTTGCCGCTGACCCCACCGCCGCCCAACAAATCAGCCACCGCCACCCGCACCCGGCGCAGCGTGGCCTCGTCGCAGTGGGCCAGCAGTTCACGGATCAGCACCCATTCGGGCGAGGACGCAGTGACATCCCCAATCAGCTCGGCCATGGAGCACTGCAGTGCAGCGGCCACCTGCTGCAACACCAGGAAGGATGCATTGCCGGTGCCGTATTCGAGGTTGGCCAAATGGCGCTCGGACACATCGGCCGCCAAGGCCACGGCCTTGCGCGTCATGCCGCGGCGCGCGCGCAGGGCGCGCACCCGCTCGCCCAGAGCCACCAAGGAGGCATGGCGCTCCTCAGCCTCGGCAGCAGGCCCGGCAGAAACAGGGTTGAGGGATTCTTGCATGTTGATGCTACGGGGAAACCCGGTGATATGAACTATATTGCTTGACGACGGGATGGGGTGGCATTAGCCTTCGCAACATGCACAATACTTCACCACCCCAGGACACGCAAGCCTGCGTGTCAAACGGAGGCCCGACTGTGTCACAAAACACCTTCCGCCAAAACCTCGCGCGCGTGACCGCCGAGATCGGCCAGCGCCCGCTGGACGCGGCCCTGGACCAGTGGCTCAATGCCGAGCACGGCGCAGGCAGCGCCAGCTACCAGGCGCTGCGCGCCGACTGCCTGCGCGGCGTGGCCGAAGGCTGGCTGTGCGAGCGCGAAGGCGGCGGTATCCGCTACGGGCGTATTTTCAAGCCGGCCGAAGACCTGCACGGGTTTTCGGTCGATGTGGTGGACATGCAAGACATCGCCGGCCCCCACCACAGCCACCCGCTGGGCGAGATCGACCTGATCCTGCCCATCGAAGGGGAGGCCTTGTTTGACGGCCGCCCCGCCGGCTGGCTGGTCTGCCCGCCCGGCAGCGCCCACCGCCCCACCGTGAGCCAGGGCCGCGCCCTGGTTTTGTACCTGCTGCCCGAAGGCCGCATCGACTTCACCCGAAACACCCCCACAAAGGCCGACGCATGAGCACGATCGAACTGCTGCCCAACCACCTGGGCGGTCAATGGCACCACGGCCAAGGCGCCGGCAGCACCTTGCTGGACCCGGTGCTGGGCACGCCCCTGGTGCGCGTGGACGCCACCGGCCTGGACCTCGCCGCGGGCTTTGCCCACGCCCGCCAACACGCCGGCCCGGCGCTGCGCGCGCTGAGCTATGCACAACGTGCTGACCTGCTGGCCCGGGCGGCCCAGGTGCTGCAATCCCACCGCGACGACTACTACGCGATCGCCACCGCCAACAGCGGCACGGTGAAGAACGACTCGGCGGTCGACATCGACGGCGGCCTCTTCACACTGAGCACCTACGCCAAGCTGGGCCAGAGCCTGGGCGAGCGCCACCACCTGCTGGACGGCGAGAGCGTGCGCCTGGGCAAGGACCCGCTGTTCCAGTCGCAACACATCCTGAGCCCCATCCGCGGCCTGGCCTTGTTCATCAACGCCTTCAACTTCCCCAGCTGGGGCTTGTGGGAGAAGGCCGCCCCGGCGCTGCTGTCGGGGGTGCCGGTGGTGGTCAAGCCCGCCACCGCCACCGCCTGGCTGACCCAGCGCATGGTGCAGGACGTGGTCAACGCAGGCATCTTCCCGCCCGGGGCGCTGTCGGTGGTGTGCGGCAGCTCGGCCGGGCTGCTGGACGCCCTGACCCCGTTTGACGTGCTGAGCTTCACCGGCTCGGCCGACACCGCTGGGGTGATCCGCCGCCATGCCGCGCTGGCCGAGCGCTCGGTGCGCAGCAACATCGAGGCCGACAGCGTCAACTCGGCCCTGCTGCTGCCCGACGCGGGCGACGAGGCGCTGGACCTGCTGGCCAAGGAAGTGGCCCGCGAGATGACCGTCAAGTCGGGTCAGAAGTGCACCGCCATCCGCCGCGTGTTCGTGCCCGACGCGCTGTACGAACGGGCCGCTCAGGCCATCAGCGCCCGCCTGGCCAAAACCACGGTGGGCAACCCGCGCAACGAGAGCGTGCGCATGGGCGCCCTGGTCAGCCGCAGCCAGTTCGAGGCCGTGCAAGCCGGCCTGGCCCAGCTGCAAACCCAGGCCCAGGTGCTGCACGACGGCGCCCAGCACGCCTTGATCGACGCCGACCCCGCCGTGGCCTGCTGCCTAGGCCCGACCCTGCTGGGCAGCCGCGACGCGGGCCCCGCCGTGCTGCACGACACCGAGGTGTTTGGACCGGTCGCCACCCTGCTGCCCTACGGCACGCTGGCCCAAGGCCTGGACCTGGTGCGCCGGGGCCAAGGCTCGCTGGTGGCCTCGGTCTATGGCCAGGCGGCGGACGCGCTGCGCCACGCGGCACTGGATCTGGCCGACAGCCACGGCCGCGTGCATGTGATCTCGCCCGATGTCGCGGCCCTGCACACCGGCCACGGCAATGTGATGCCCCAGTCCCTGCACGGCGGCCCCGGCCGCGCGGGCGGCGGCGAGGAACTGGGCGGCCTGCGCGCCCTGGGCTTTTACCACCGGCGCAGCGCCATCCAGGCGGCCACGCCGGTGCTGGCTGGCCTCTGACGCCCAAGTCATAGCGGATGGCGCCAGAGAACACCCACAACAAGACCGAAGGAGACAAGCCTTGACCCCCACCCACGCTGTGCCGGCCCCCGGACCGGTCTTCAATTTTGCCCAGCACCTGATCGAGCGCAACGGGCGCCGCGCCGACAAGACGGCCTTCATCGACGACCTGGGCACCCTGAGCTACGGCAGCCTGGCCGAGCGCATCCGGCGCCTGGGTTCGGCCCTGCGCGCCTGCGGTGTGCACCGCGAAGAGCGGGTGCTGCTGCTGATGCACGACTGCAACGACTGGCCCGTGGCCTTCCTGGGCGCGCTGCACGCGGGCATCGTGCCGGTGGCCGTCAACACCTTGCTCACGCCCGACGACTACGCCTACATGCTGGCGCACAGCCGAGCCCAGGCGGTGCTGGTGTCGGCCGCGCTGCTGCCCACGCTGCAGTCGGCGCTGGCCCTGGCCAGCCACGAGGTCAAGAGCGTGATCGTGTCGCGGCCCACGGCGCCGCTGCCCGAGGGCGCAGTCGAGTTCGAGCAGTTCCTGCAACAAGGCCACCCCGCCGCCGCCCCCGCCGCCACGGGACCGGACGACCCCGGTTTCTGGCTCTATTCCTCGGGCTCCACCGGCCGCCCCAAGGGCGCGCTGCACACCCACGCCAACCCCTACTGGACGGCCGAGCTGTACGCCGGCCCGGTGCTGGGCCTGACCGAGCAGGACATCTGCTTCTCGGCCGCCAAGCTGTTCTTTGCCTACGGCCTGGGCAACGCGCTGAGCTTCCCCTTGAGCGTGGGCGCCACCACCGTGCTGATGGCCGAACGGCCCACGCCCGACGCCACCTTCCAGCGCTGGGTGCAGCACCAACCGACCGTGTTCTTTGGCGCGCCCACGGGCTTTGCCGGCATGCTGAGCTCACCCCAGCTGCCCGCGCGCGGCCAAGTGTCGCTGCGCCTGGCCTCCTCGGCCGGCGAGGCCTTGCCGGCCGACATCGGCGAGCGCTTCACGCGCCACTACGGGGTGGAAATCATTGACGGCATCGGCTCCACCGAGATGCTGCACATCTTTTTGTCCAACCGCCCGGGCCAGGTGCGCTACGGCACCACGGGCACGCCGGTGCCCGGCTACGACATCGAGCTGCGCGACGAACAAGGCGGCCCGGTGCCGGAAGGCGAACCGGGCGACCTGTACATCCGCGGCCCATCGGCTGCGCTGATGTACTGGGGCAACCGCGACAAGTCGCGCGACACCTTCCAGGGTGCGTGGACCAAGAGCGGTGACAAGTACGTGAAGAACGCCGACGGCACCTACACCTACTCGGGCCGCAGCGACGACATGCTCAAGGTCAGCGGCATCTACGTGTCACCCTTCGAGGTCGAAGCCACGCTGGTGCAGCACAGCGCGGTGCTGGAGGCCGCCGTCATTGGCGTGGCCGACGCGGAGGGCCTGACCAAGACCAAGGCCTTTGTGGTGCTGCGCCCCGGCGCCAGCGCGGACGAGGCCGAACTCAAGGCCTTTGTGAAAGACCGGCTCGCGCCCTACAAGTACCCGCGCCAGATCGAGTTCCTGGCCGAGCTGCCCAAGACCGCCACCGGCAAGATCCAGCGCTTCAAGCTGCGCGACCGCGAGCGGGCTGCCGCATGAGCCCCGCCCTGCCGCCCCCGGAGCACCTGGCCCTGCGTTGGCGCGAGCGCACGGTGCAGATCGAGTACCAATGGCTGCACCCGGAGCGACAGCAGGTGCCCTTGCTGGTGTTTTTGCACGAGGGCCTGGGGTCGGTGGCCATGTGGAAGGACTTCCCACAGCAGCTCTGCCAGGCCCTGGGCTGGCGGGGCCTGATGTACTCGCGCCCCGGTTATGGCCAGTCCAGCCCGCGCCCCGCGGACGAGCACTGGGGCCCCGACTTCTTGCACCAGCAAGCGCACGAGGTGCTGCCCGCCTTGCTGCAGGCGCTGGACGCCGCCCCGGCCCCTGGCCGCGCGCCGGTTTGGTTGCTGGGCCACAGCGATGGCGGCTCCATCGCCCTGCTCTACGCCAGCCGCCCCGACGCGGGCCTGGGCGGCGCCATCGTGCTGGCCCCGCACATCCTGGTCGAAGCCATTTCGCTGACCAGCATTGAGCAGGCCCGCCAGGCCTACCTGGCGCCCGACAGCCCCCTGCGCGCGGGCTTGGCGCGCTACCACGCCGACGTGGACTCGGCCTTCTGGGGCTGGAACCGCATCTGGCTGGCGCCCGAGTTCCAGCCCTGGAACATTGAAAGTGAACTCGCCCCCATCGCCTGCCCCTTGCTCGCCATCCAGGGCCTGGACGACCCCTATGGCACGCTGGCGCAAATCCGAGGCATTGCCCGCCGCGTCCCCCAGACCCAGTTGCTGGAAATCCCCCACTGCGGCCACTCCCCCCACCGCGACCAGCCCCAAGCCTTGATCACCGCCATTGAGGCGTTTGTGCAAAACCAGTCCGCCCCCCAGGCTTGACCCCGCCCCCACCGCCTTGAGGGCGTAGCGGATGGGTGTCAGGCTAGGCGGACGGAGCGCAGGAACCGGAACGTACTTCCTGCACGTGAGGATCCTGAGCACCGCCCAACGACGCATGGCGCCCATCCGGTAGCCAGCCCCCCAACAGCGGCCTCAAGGGCGTAGCGGATGGGTGTCAGGCTAGGCGGACGGAGCGCAAGGACCGGAACGTACTTCCTGTACGTGAGGATCCTGAGCACCGCCCAACGACGCATGGCGCCCATCCGGTAGCCAGCCCCCAACAGCGGCCTCGAGGGCGTAGCGGATGGGTGTCAGGCTAGGCGGACGGAGCGCAAGGACCGGAACGTACTTCCTGTACGTGAGGATCCTGAGCACCGCCCAACGACGCATGGCGCCCATCCGGTAGCCAGTACACCACCGCGTCGAAGGCGAGGTGGTGCATGAACTCCCTCAGCACCAACAAGCGCGCCGCCAGCCCCCGCCCCCCAGGCCACCCCTCCAAAGACGCCGGCCGACCTTCCGCGACGAGGCACAGCCGGTTGAACACGCGCTCCACCGCCTCCAGGCTCAGCAGCGGCCCCGAGGCGCCCGCCAGCTCAGCGATCTGCGCCCACCCGGGGTCGTGGGCCAGGGCGTGCAAGCGCGAACCCACGGGCAGGCGCGGCACCAGGCGCATCAACGCGTCCTCGACCGTGGCGATGGCCTCTTCCAGTTCGATGGGGCGCGGTGGGTCATGGCGGAAAAAGGTCTTCGCCAGGGCCTCGACCCCGACCGGCCAGGGCAGCACTTGGGCAGCCTCACGGCCGTCGCCAAAAATCACCTGACTGCCTTGTGCGCCCAGGTGCAGCAAGGTCACCAGACCAGACACAGGGCTGCCCGTTGCTGGGGGACGGCCCTGGGCCAGCAACTCGGCATGGCACTGCACCCAGTTGCCAGAGGGTGGCTCGGGCTCGGGCGGTGGCTGGACATCGGTGGCCGCCGGCTCCGGCTCTGCCGGGACCAGAGCCAGCCCCGCGTCCCCCGCCGTCTGCAACAGGGCGCGAAGGTCTTCGCCATCCAGGGAGCGCGCTGCGCCCAAACCGCCCACATGGCGGGCCGCAAGGGGATGGAACCGCACCCAGCGGAAGTCAGCCATCTTGGTCAGCGGCTCGGCCTCGGGAAAGCGGTCCAGGTAGACCTGACGCGCCCGGTTGGCCTCGGGGCTGTCGGCCGCCGGCCAGTCGGCCTGCAACTGCAGACTGACCCGGGCCAGGCCATGCACGGGCTCGCCCGCCTGCTCGGGCTCGGCGATCAGCAGCGAGGCCTCCGGGCGGGCGGCCAAATGCGCGGCATGCGCAGCCAGGCCACTGACCAGGATCACCAGCGCAGGCTGTTGGTGGTCGATGGCATAGGGCACCTGAGACACAAAAGGCGCCCCCGCATCGGTGCAGGTGCCCAGGGCGGCCACGCGGCGCTCGGTCAGCAAACGGCGCAAGGCCAAGTCGAGTCGGGATTCGTGGGTCATGTCAGGGCTTGCTGGGGCCGCTCAGGCACGGGCCTCGCAGGGTGGTCAACGTGGGAGGGTTCAGCGCTCCGGGTGCGGATGGTGGTGGTTGGCCAGGGCCGCATCGTCATGGCCCAAGGCTGTGGCGCGGCGCCGGTTCACATGGTAGGCCGTCACCACCTGGTGGGCCACCATGTCCAGCGACGGTCGGGTGTTGCCCTGTTTGTCGGTCCAGACGCGTGGCGTCAAGCTGCCCGACAAGGCCACCGAGTCGCCATCGCCCAGCGCCAACAAGCCTTCAACCACCTCGGCCTCAAAGGCGATCACATTGACAAACAGGTTCTCGCCCTCGCTGGAGGTGGCGCGCACCCGGGCCACGGCAAAGGGTTGGTTGTGCCGGTCCATTCGGGACTCGGCGGCGCCGTGCAGGCGCCCAGAAATCAATCCATCAATCATCGTCGAACGCTTTCTTTTCATGCGGCCGGCGCGTGCCAACGGCCCACGGACCGGCCTGGGGCTCCCCGGACGGGCATCACCGTCCGCCCCCCTGCCAAAGGTGTAGCTTACAGAGGCGCCCGGGGGCGGGAGCGCCGATGGCCACAAATCCTTATTTTGACGGACGACCTCACGGGTCTGGCACAATCCCGGCCTGCCCGAGCCACCCCCGTCGCTCAGGCTGCGGCCCGGTTGCTTCGGGCCGCCTGAGGCGGCACTTTCTCGCCGCCGTTCCCCCCACAGCCTCTGGATATACACCATGAACCGCTGCTCTTCATTGCCCCGCCGCCGCTGTTTGGCGGGCCTGTGCCTGCTGCTGGCCAGCGCCACCGGCACCGCCCTGGCCCAGGTGCGCGACTTCCCGGCCGCCGCCCTGCGCGGCACCCTGGTCGTGACCCAACCCCCGATCGTGCTGATGGATGGGGTGCAAACCCGGCTCTCCCCGGGCGCGCGCATCCGCAATGCCGAGAACCTGATGGTGCTGTCGGCCAGTGTGCTGAATCAAAGCCTGACGGTGAACTACACCCGCGACACCCACGGCCTGGTGCACGAGGTCTGGATCCTGACCGCGGCCGAAGCCTCGCTCAAGCGTGGCACGGCCGCCCCCAGCAGCAACCTCGTCACCGAGCAGAAATAAGCCGGTCGCGCCCCCGCCGGCCAGCCCCGACACCCCACAGCGGGCGCCGCCCCAGGTGCGGCCCCACCCCTGTATTTCGACGGAATTCGCCATGAGCAAAAAAGTCTTCATCAAAACCTTTGGCTGCCAGATGAACGAGTACGACTCGGACAAGATGGCCGACGTGCTGGGCGCCGCCCAGGGCTACGAGCCCACGCAGAACGTGGACGAGGCCGACCTGATCCTGTTCAACACCTGCTCGGTGCGCGAAAAGGCGCAAGAAAAAGTGTTCTCTGACCTGGGCCGGGTGCAGCACCTGAAGAAAAAAGGCGTGCTGATTGGCGTGGGCGGCTGCGTGGCCAGCCAGGAAGGCGCCGAGATCATCAAGCGCGCGCCCTATGTGGACGTGGTGTTTGGCCCGCAAACCCTGCACCGCCTGCCCGAGATGCTGCAAGCGCGCCAGCGCCTGGAGCGCCCGCAGGTGGACATCAGCTTCCCCGAGATCGAGAAGTTCGACCACCTGCCGCCGGCGCGCGTGGAAGGCGTGACCGCTTTTGTCTCGATCATGGAAGGCTGCTCCAAGTACTGCAGCTACTGCGTGGTGCCCTACACCCGCGGTGAAGAAGTGAGTCGCCCCTTCGAGGACGTGCTGGTCGAGGTCGCCGGTCTGGCCGACCAGGGCGTGCGCGAGGTCACGCTGCTGGGGCAGAACGTGAACGCCTACCGCGGCAAGATGGGCGACACCGCTGAGATCGCCGACTTCGCGCTGCTGATCGAGTACATCGCCGACATCCCCGGCATCGAGCGCATCCGCTACACCACCAGCCACCCCAATGAGTTCACGCCGCGCCTGATCGAGGCCTATGCCCGGGTGCCCAAGCTGGTCAGCCACCTGCACCTGCCGGTGCAGCACGGCAGCGACCGCATCCTGATGGCCATGAAGCGCGGCTACACCGCCATGGAATACAAGAGCACGATCCGCAAGCTGCGCGCCATCCGGCCCGAGATGGCCATGAGCAGCGACTTCATCGTGGGCTTCCCCGGCGAGACCGAGGAAGACTTCGGCAAGATGATGAAGCTGATCGAAGACATCGGCTACGACACCTCGTTCAGCTTCATCTTCAGCCCGCGCCCGGGCACGCCGGCGGCCAACCTGAGCGACGACACACCGCACGAGGTCAAGCTCAAGCGCCTGCAGCACCTGCAAGCGGTGATCGAGGCCAACGTCAAGCGCATCGGCGAGAGCCGTGTGGGCACGGTGCAGCGCATCCTGGTCGAAGGCCCGTCGCGCAAGTCCACCCCCGAGGCGCCCGAGCTGATGGGCCGCACCGAATGCAACCGGGTGCTGAACTTCCCGGCCGGCCCGCAGGGCAGCCGCCTGGTGGGCCAGATGGTCGACGTGGCCGTGACCCAGTCGCTGGGCCACGCACTCAAGGGCGAACTGCGCCTGCGCGAAACCAGCCTGGCCTGAGCACGGGGCGAAAAAAAAGCGCTCCCTCGGGAGCGCTGATTCGGTTCACCGGCCGCGGCCGGGTCAGAACGGCATCTTGGGCATGCCCTTCATGCCGCCCATGCGCTTCATCATCTTCATGAGGCCGCCGCCCTTCATCTTCTTCATCATGGTCTGCATCTGGTCAAACTCGTTGAGCAGGCGGTTGACCTCCTGCACCTGCACGCCGGCGCCGCTGGCAATGCGGCGCTTGCGCGTGGCCTTGATCAGCTCGGGCTTGCGGCGCTCGAGGGCGGTCATGCTGCAGATGATGCCTTCCTTGCGGCGGATGTCGCGTTCGGCCTTGTCCATGTCCATCTGACCGGCCTTGGCCGAGAGCTGGGCCGGCAGCTTGTCCATCAGGCTGGACAGGCCGCCCATTTGCTTCATTTGCTGGATCTGGGCCAGGAAGTCGTTGAGGTCAAAGCCGTCGCCACTCTTGACCTTGGCGGCCAGGCGCTGCGCGGCCTCGATGTCGACACCGGCCGTGACCTGCTCGACCAGGGCCACGATGTCGCCCATGCCCAGGATGCGGCCTGCGTGGCGCTCGGCGTCGAACACCTCCAGGCCGTCGATTTTTTCGGACACCCCCGCGAACTTGATCGGTGCACCGGTGATCTGGCGCACCGACAGGGCCGCACCGCCGCGCGAGTCGCCATCCAGCTTGGTCAGCACGATGCCGGTCAGCGGCAGGGCCTCCTTGAAGGCCTTGGCGGTGTTGATCGCGTCCTGGCCCTGCATGGCGTCGACCACGAACAGGGTTTCGATGGGCTTGAGCGCGGCATGCAGTTGCTTGATTTCGGTCATCAAGACCTCGTCAATGGCCAGGCGGCCCGCCGTGTCGACCAGCAGCACGTCAAAAAAGTGCTTCTTGGCGTAGTCCAAAGCCGCATGGGCGATGTCCAGCGGCTTCTGGTCGGGCGAGCTGGGGAACCACTCGGCGCCGGCCTGGGCGGTGACGGTCTTGAGCTGTTCGATGGCCGCCGGGCGGTACACGTCGCCCGATACGGTCAGCACTTTCTTCTTGCGCTTCTCGATCAGGTGCTTGGCCAGCTTGGCCGTGGTGGTGGTCTTGCCCGCGCCCTGCAGGCCGGCCATCAGGATGACGGCGGGCGGCTGGGTGGCCAGGTTCAGGTCGGCCACGCCTTCACCCATGGTGGCGGCGAGTTCGCGGTTGACGATGCCCACCAGGGCCTGGCCCGGCTTGAGCGAGCCCAGCACGTCTTGGCCCAGGGCCTTGTCTTTCACCCGCGCAATGAAGTCGCGCACCACCGGCAGGGCCACGTCGGCCTCCAGCAAGGCCATGCGGACTTCGCGCAGCATGTCGGCCACATTCGACTCGGTGATGCGGGCCTGGCCACTCATCTGCTTGACGAGGCGGGAAAGTTTGTCGGTAAGGGCGGAGGCCATGTGAGATGTTCCGTGAAGGGTTGAGCGGGCTGGGCCAGCAAGGCCAAGGCCTTGCAAAGACGGCGGGCAGCGCGCCGGGCACCCGGGTGCAAGACGCTAAACTGTGACACATGATTTTATCCAGTGCGTCCACCGGTCAAGTGATGCTCGGCGTGGCCGCCGCCGCTGCCTATGCCGTGCCCGCGCTTCGGGCGGCCCGCAGCCACCCCCTGGCCGTGCGTTGCGCCCTGTTGGTCGCGTGGTTCTTGCACGCCCTGCTGCTGGTGCTGGGCCTGGTCGGCGACACGCCCCGCTTTGGTTTTGCCCCGGCGCTGTCCGTCACCGCCTGGCTGGTGCTGACGGTGTATGGCGTCGAAAGCCGGCTGTTCCCTCAATTGCAGGCGCGCTGGGCGCTGGCCGGACTGGGCGCGCTGGCCGTGGTGCTGGCTTTGCTGTTCCCGGGCCAGCCCCTGCATGTGGCGGCCTCGCCCTGGTTGCCCCTGCACTGGGCGCTGGGCATCGCCTCCTATGGTCTGTTTGGGGCCGCTGTGGTGCACGCCTGGCTGATGACGCGTGCCGAGCAACGCATTCGCCAGGCCGCCGACCCCCACAGCGGCGTGCCTTTGCTGACGCTGGAGCGGCTCACCTTCCGCTTTGTCAGTGCCGGCTTCGTGCTGCTCAGCGCCACCTTGCTGGCCGGCTGGCTGTTCGGCGAGACCCTGTACGGCCGGGCCTGGAAATGGGACCACAAATCGGTGTTCTCGGTGCTGTCCTGGCTGGCTTTTGCCACCTTGCTGCTGGGCCGGGCCCGCTTTGGCTGGCGCGGCAAGCGGGCCCTGCGCATGCTCTACATCGGCACAGGCCTCTTGCTGCTGGCCTATGTGGGTTCGCGCTTTGTGCTGGAGGTCTTGCTGACCCGTGGAGGGACGGCATGAAATACCTGACCGTGATCGCCATTGCGCTGGGCGTGTACTGGTTCTGGCGCCAGGGCCGCCTGGCCGACAAGGCCGAGCGTGAGCGCACGGCCCAGCGCCCGCCCATGCCCCGGGGGGCCACACCGCCCCAGGACATGGTGGCCTGCGAGGTCTGTGGCCTGCACCTGCCGCGCAGCGACGCACTGGCCGACGGCCCGGGCGGCAGCGCCCCGTTTTACTGCAGCCCGGAGCACCGCCGGAGCCGCCGCGGCTGATGCACCCCAGCGACACCCCGTCGCCGTCGTGGTTCAGCCCTCTGGTTCTGGACGACCCCGAGTTGTTCTCGGACCTGCGCACCCCTTCGCGCCTGTGGCATGGCTTCCTCACTGCACGCCTGATGCTGGCGCTGGCCATCCTGGCCTTGCAGCTGTTGGGCACCTTGCTGTCGCAGCCCCTGAACATCGGCCTCTTGCTGTTGGGCCTGGCCTACCTGGGCGCCACTTTGAGCAGCCGGCTGCTGGCCTCAGACCGCCCACCGACCCCGGTGCTGGGCCCCCACTGGCTGCCCACCATCGGCATGGACTTGCTGGTGTTTTCCTTGCTGCAGTGGTGGCAACCGGGCAATGTGAACTACACCCCGCTGCTGGGCATGCCGGTGCTGATGGCGGCAGCCCTGGGTTCGCGCCTGCTCACCTTGTCCAGCGCGGCGGCGGGCACCTTGATGCTGCTGGCGCAGGCCGGCCTGCAGCAGCACCTGCCAGGCACCGACGTGGCGGCCCTGTTCCTGCAGGCGGGGCTGACGGGCAGCGGCTACTTTGTCATTGGCCTGCTGGTGTTTCAGCTGGCGCAGCGCCTGGCCCGAGAGGAAAGGCTCTCGCACCGCAACCGCATGGCGGCCAAAGTGCAGGCGCAGGTGAATGCCCTGGTGATCGACAACCTGCACGATGGCCTGCTGGTCGTCGACGCACGCGAGACGGTGCGCGCCCTGAACCCGGCCGCCCGCGCCTTGCTGGGCCCGCAGGCCTCGGACCTGGCCACGGGTTTTTGGCTGGGCCGCCATGCCGACTGGCAAGCCCTGCTGGACCTGGCCCGAAGAACCTTCCTTGAGCAACAGGCCTTGGTGCAGGACGTCAGCCTGAAACGGCCCGTGCCCGGCACCGCCCAAGTGCACGTCCGCACGCGCCTGACCGCCAGCAGCGACCCGCTGGCCGGCAACCTGTGCGTGATGTTTTTGCAGGACCTGCGCGAATTGGAAGCCCGCTTGCGCACCGAAAAGCTCGCCGCCATGGGCCGCATGTCGGCCGCCATGGCCCACGAAATCCGCAACCCCCTGGCCGCGATCGCCCAGGCCAATGCCTTGTTGGAAGAAGACGTGCAGGACCCGGCCCAGCGCCGCCTGGTGCTGATGGTGCAGCAAAACGCACAGCGCCTGACGCGCATCGTCGAAGACATCCTGGACATCGCGCGCGTGCAACACCAGCAGCCGCAAGCGATGTCCAGCGCGGTGTCCCTGGACGAGCAAGTGGCCCTGAGCTGCCACGACTGGCAACGCCAGGCGCCCGCGCAGCGGGCCTTCAAGCTGGACCTGCAAGCCACAGGCGCCTGGGTTGTGTTTGACAACGACCACCTGCGCCGGGTGCTGGTGAACCTGCTGGACAACGCCTTGCGCTACCAGGGGCCACACAGCGACTCCTTGCAGATCAGCACCCGCTGTGTGCCTAGCGAAGGCGCCTCGCTGCAGGTCTGGAGCGATGGCCCGACCATGGAGGCCAGCGTGGAGCGGCACCTGTTCGAACCCTTTTTCTCTTCTGAGAGCCGCTCCACCGGCCTGGGCCTGTACATCTGCCGCCAGCTCTGCGAGCGCCATGGTGCCCAGATCCACTTCCAACGCGTGGACCAGGACACGGCCCGCGGCGCGCAGCCCGGGAACGCCTTCGTCCTGCGTTTGAACCTGCAGTCCGCCCCCGACGCCCCGTCGCAGCTGAGCTTTGACACAATGGCACGCTGATCACCATGGCAAGCACCGTCTCATCCCCCCTGCCCGCGCCGGCCCACATCCTGGTCGTTGACGACGAGCCCGACCTGCGCACGCTCTACGAGCTGACCCTGCTGCGCGAGGGCTACCGCGTGGAGGCCGCCGCCAGCGTGGCAGAAGCCCGCCGCTGCCTGGACGAGCGCGCCTTCGACGCCGTCATCACCGACATGCGCCTGCCCGACGGCTATGGGCTGGAGCTGCTCAAACTGCTCAAGTCCCTGCAGCGGCCCGAGCGCTGCGTCGTCATGACCGCCTATGGTTCGGCCGAAAACGCGGTCGAAGCCCTCAAAGCCGGCGCGTTTGACTACCTGACCAAGCCTGTGGACCTGAAGCAGTTCCGCACAGTGGTGGCCTCGGCCATCCAGGGCCGCCAAGCCCCCTTGCCGGTGGCCCGTGCGCACAACCCAGCACTGAGTGACAGCCCCACCCCGGTGGCAGGCCAGCAGGCCTTGGAACGCTTGGTGGGTTTGTCCGAGGCCTTGCAAGCCGTCAAGCAACGCATCAGCAAGGTGGCACGCGGCATGGCGCCGATTCTGGTGCGCGGTGAATCAGGCACCGGCAAAGAACTGGTGGCCCAGGCCGTGCACGCCTGCAGCCAGCGCAGCGAAGGCCCCCTGGTCGCGGTGAATTGCGGCGCCATTCCGGAGAACCTGCTGGAGGCCGAATTCTTCGGCGCCCGCAAAGGCTCCTACACCGGCGCCCAGCAAGACCGCGAAGGCTACTTCCAGGCAGCCAGCGGCGGCACCCTGTTCCTGGACGAAATCGGCGACCTGCCGCTGGCCATGCAGTCCAAGCTGCTGCGCGCCATTCAGGAGCGCAGCATCCGCCCACTGGGTTCGACCCAGGAGGTGCCGGTGGACGTGCGCGTCGTCAGCGCCACCCACAAAGACCTGGCCGCCGATGTGCAGGCTGGCCGCTTCCGCCAGGACCTGTACTACCGCCTCAACGTGATCGAGGTCTTGGTGCCGCCCTTGCGCGAGCGCCGCGAAGACCTGCCCGCGCTGTCCCAGGCCCTGCTGGACCGCATCGGCCGCGAATCAGGCCTGCCCACCCCACGCCTGACCCCCGAAGCCCTGGCCCTGCTGCAAACCCACCCCTTGGCCGGCAATGTGCGCGAATTGGAAAACCTGCTGCACCGCGCCGTGGCCTTGAGCGATGGCGAGCACCTGGCCATGGACCAGGCCCTGTGGTTGAGCTGCAGTGCCCCCCCCGACGCGCCAACGCCCCCCAGCGCCGAGCCGCCCATCGTCCACCAGCCCAAGGCCACCGAGGCGCCCCAGGCCCCACCGCCTCTTCCGCCCGATCTGCAGGCCTACCTCGACGAGCAAGAACGGGCCATCCTGGTGCGCGCACTGGAGCTCAGCAACTTCAACCGCACGGCCGCCGCAGGCCGCCTGGGTCTGAGCCTGCGCCAGATCCGCTACCGCATCGAGCGCCTCAACATCCCCATTCCGCAAGACGGTGACGCCCATGAACCCGCCGCCTGAAACCGAGCGGTGGCACCAGGGCTGGTACGACGGCGCCCAGGCCCTGCCCTCACCCAATTTCGGGCCACGCCCGGCCCAGGCCCAGATCGATCTGCTGGTGCTGCATTCCATCAGCCTGCCCCCAGGGGAGTACGGCGGCGATGGCGTGCAACGCCTGTTCACCAACACCCTGGACTGGTCGGAGCACCCGTACTACGAGCAAATCAGGGGCCTGGAAGTATCTGCTCACTTCTTCATACGCCGTGACGGTGCCTTGTGGCAATTTGTCAGCACTGACGAGCGCGCCTGGCATGCCGGACGCTCGCACTACCGGGGTCGCGACAACTGCAACGACGACTCGATAGGCATAGAACTTGAGGGTATAGAAGGAAGCACTTTCACGGTGGCACAATACGCGACCCTGAGCGGGCTGTGCCAGGCGCTTCGGTGCCGTTACCCGATTGCCCATGTGGCCGGACATGAGCACATTGCCCCAGGCCGCAAATGCGATCCTGGCGCCGGTTTTTCCTGGCCCGAGCTGATCCAGCGGCTGGCCTGGCCTTCGGGGATTTTTCCTGCGGGCGTGGCGTCTGAGCCTCAGCCCTGATATTTTTTAACCGGACCTTCGCAGGTCCCCTCCCCCAGTCGACCCCAAGCCGCATGCGGCTTGCCAGCCCAAAACACCGTTTCGGGCTTGGCAGCATGCGCTTTTCCAGCTGGAAAGCCTGATTTTTCGGGCTTCGCCAGAGGGTGCTTTTGGGGTCTGTTCGACCATGAAATCAAAGCCGTGCAAAGTCAAGGGGGTTAGCGCCTTGATACACTACCGGTAGTGTCTTAAACTCTACCGATACCCCAGATGTAGTGTGCAGAGCCACCCAACCGGTAGCGTCTGCACCACCCCGTCCCATGCGATCCAAGTGACTCGCAGCCCCAAAAACAGCGAAAGAAGAGGAATCCATGCAAGTGGCCCAGAACACATCCGCCGCAATCCCGAACAGCCCGGTGCAGCTCGGCGAAACCGCCAGCAACTCGGTGGTCCCTGCCCTGCTCGCGCACTACCAGATCATCCGCCGCAACGGCGCCGTGGTCCCGTTTGAGCCGCAAAAGATCGCCGTGGCGATGATGAAGGCCTTCCTGGCCGTGCACGGCACCCAGGGCGCGGCGTCGGCCAGCGTGCGCGAAGTGGTCGACACCCTGACCCAAGGCGTGGTGCGCGCCCTGGTGCGTTCGCGTCCGGGCGGCGGCACCTTCCCGATCGAAGATGTGCAAGACCAAGTCGAACTGTGCTTGATGCGCGATGGCCACCACGAGATTGCCCGCGCCTACGTGCTGTACCGCGAACGCCGCACCCAAGAGCGTGCCCGCCAAACCGAACAAACCGCCCCCAAGGCCCCTGACCTGCACGTGACCGACAACGGCCACAACAGCACCTTGGACGAAGGCTACCTGCGCTCGCTGATCGAATCCGCCTGCCAAGGCCTGAGCGCTGACGTCAAGCCCGAGCCGATCTTTGCCGAAACCATGCGCAACCTGTACGACGGCGTGCCCATGGAAGAGGTCTACAAAGCGTCGGTGCTGGCCGCTCGCACGCTGATCGAAAAAGACCCCGACTACACCTACGCCACCGCGCGCCTGCTGCTGCACACGATCGCCAAAGAAGTGCTGGGCCGTGAAGTGAGCCCGGCCGAAATGGCCCAAAGCTACGCCAGCTATTTCCCGCAATTCATCAAGAAGGGTGTGGAAAACGAGCTGCTCGACGAGAAGCTGCTGCACTACGACCTGGAGCGCCTGGGCGCCGCCCTGAAGGCCGAACGCGATCTGCAGTTCGACTACCTGGGCCTGCAGACCCTGTATGACCGCTACTTCCTGCACGTGCGCAAGACCCGCATCGAGCTGCCGCAGGCCTTCTTCATGCGCGTGGCCATGGGCCTGGCGCTCAATGAAATCGACCGCGAAGCGCGCGCCATCGAGTTCTACGAAGTGCTGTCTTCGTTCGACTTCATGTCCAGCACCCCCACGCTGTTCAACAGCGGCACGCTGCGTTCGCAGCTGTCCAGCTGCTACCTGACCACCGTGCCTGACGACCTGGACGGCATCTACGAATCCATCAAGGAAAACGCCTTGCTGTCCAAGTTCGCGGGCGGCCTGGGCAATGACTGGACCCGTGTGCGCGCTCTGGGCTCACACATCAAGGGCACCAACGGTGAATCGCAAGGCGTGGTGCCGTTCCTGAAGGTGGTCAACGACACCGCCGTGGCGGTGAACCAGGGCGGCAAGCGCAAGGGCGCGGTCTGCACCTACCTGGAAACCTGGCACTTGGACATCGAAGAGTTCCTGGAGCTGCGCAAGAACACCGGCGATGACCGCCGCCGCACCCACGACATGAACACGGCCAACTGGATCCCCGACCTGTTCATGCGCCGCGTGATGGAAAAGGGCACCTGGACCCTGTTCTCGCCCTCCACCGTGCCCGACCTGCACGACCTGTTCGGTGCGGATTTCGAGAAGGCCTACGTGGCCTACGAACAAAAAGCCGCGCGTGGCGAAATCAAGCCCAGCCGCACCCTGCAAGCCACGGACCTGTGGCGCAAGATGCTGACCATGCTGTTCGAAACCGGCCACCCTTGGATCACTTTCAAGGACGCTTGCAACGTGCGCTCGCCGCAGCAGCACGCTGGCGTGGTGCACTCCTCGAACCTGTGCACCGAAATCACGCTCAACACCAGCGACACCGAAACCGCCGTCTGCAACCTCGGCTCGGTCAACCTGCTGCAGCACATCAAGGACGGCCAGCTCGATCACGAGAAGCTCAAGAAGACCATCAAGGTCGCCATGCGCATGCTCGACAACGTGATCGACATCAACTACTACGCCGTCAAGAAGGCGCGTGATTCGAACCTGCGCCACCGCCCGGTGGGCCTGGGCCTGATGGGCTTCCAGGACAGCCTGTACGAACTGCGCGTGCCTTACGCCTCCCAGGCCGCCGTTGAATTTGCCGACCAGTCGATGGAAGCGATCTGCTACTACGCTTACTGGGCCTCGTCCGAGCTGGCGCGTGAACGCGGCAAGTACTCGAGCTACAAGGGCTCGCTGTGGGACCGTGGCATCTTGCCCTTCGACACCATCGACATGCTGGAAAAGGCCCGTGGTGGCTATGTGGAAGTGGACCGTTCGTCCACGCTGGACTGGGATGCGCTGCGCCAGAAGATTGCCAAGGACGGCATGCGCAATTCCAACTGCGTGGCCATCGCTCCCACGGCCACCATCTCCAACATCATTGGCGTGGATGCCTCCATCGAGCCCAGCTTCGGCAACCTCTCGGTGAAGTCCAATCTGTCGGGTGAATTCACCGTCATCAACAGCTACCTGGTGCGCGACCTCAAGAGCCTGGGCCTGTGGGACGACGTGATGGTCATGGACCTCAAGCACTTCGACGGTTCGCTGCGTCCCATCGACCGCGTGCCGCAAGAAGTGAAGGCCCTGTACTCGACCGCTTTTGAAATCGAAACCACCTGGTTGGTCGAAGCCGCAGCGCGCCGCCAAAAGTGGATCGACCAAGCTCAGTCCTTGAACATCTACATGGCAGGCGCCTCGGGCAAGAAGCTCGACGACACCTACAAGCTGGCCTGGCTGCGAGGCCTGAAGACCACCTACTACCTGCGCACCGTCGGCGCCACACACGCGGAGAAATCCACCGTGGCATCGGGCCGCATGAACTCGGTGTCTTCGGGCAGCGATTCGTCTGCCTCGGCCAGTGCCGCCAAGCCCAGCGCACTGGAGGCTGCAGCTGCCGCCGCCCGTGCTCAGGCCGATGCACTGCCAGCCACGGACATCAAGTTCTGCGCGATTGATGACCCCGGCTGCGAAGCCTGCCAGTAAAGCGTTTTGGACACGCGTTCAGGTCAACCTGGCCGCGTGTCCCACAAGGTGTTGTGACCGTGCAAAGCGAACGCACTGACCGCGCTGTCAGCCGATGCTGCGGGCCTGGCTTTGATCGATGCAATTGCACAACAAACCGCTCATAAACCAAGGCGCCACGCCCATTGGGTACTTTCCAATTTGCATGGCTGCTTTCATAATCCGGACATTGGAAAACTTATGTTGACCTGGGACGAAGAAGTCAAGCCCTCCTCGCAAAATTCACTCGCCGGCGACCTGCAAAACAGCCGCACGGACGCAGCTACGTCTTCCGCATCCAGCGCAGACGATTCGGCCCCCAAGCGCCGCGTGAATGCTGCTGACAAACGCATCATCAACGGCCAAACCGACGTCAATCAACTCGTCCCCTTCAAGTACAAGTGGGCCTGGGAAAAGTACCTGGCCACCTGCGCCAACCACTGGATGCCGCAAGAGGTCAACATGACCCGCGACATCGCTTTGTGGAAAGACCCCAACGGCCTGACCGAAGACGAGCGTCGCATCATCAAGCGCAACCTCGGCTTCTTCGTGACCGCCGACTCGCTGGCCGCCAACAACATCGTGCTGGGCACCTACCGCCACATCACCGCGCCCGAGTGCCGTCAGTTCCTGCTGCGCCAGGCCTTTGAAGAAGCCATCCACACCCACGCCTACCAGTACATCGTGGAGTCGCTGGGCCTGGACGAGAGCGAGATCTTCAACGCCTACAACGAGGTCAAGTCGATCCGTGACAAGGACGAGTTCCTGATCCCCTTCATTGAGGCGATCATGGACCCCAACTTCAAGACCGGCACCACTGAAACCGATCAGACTTTGCTCAAGTCCCTGATCGTGTTTGCCTGCTTGATGGAAGGCCTGTTCTTCTACGTCGGCTTCACCCAGATCCTGGCCCTGGGCCGACAAAACAAGATGACCGGCGCCGCCGAGCAGTACCAGTACATCCTGCGCGACGAGTCCATGCACTGCAATTTCGGCATCGACCTGATCAACCAGTTGAAGCTGGAAAACCCGCAGCTGTGGACAGCTGATTTCAAGAACGAGATCAAGGCCTTGTTCATGAAGGCAGTCGAGCTGGAATACCGCTACGCCGAAGACACCATGCCGCGTGGCGTGCTGGGCCTGAACGCTTCCATGTTCAAGGGTTACCTGCGCTACATCGCCAACCGCCGTGCCACCCAAATCGGGCTGGAGCCGCTCTTCCCCAACGAGGAAAACCCCTTCCCCTGGATGAGCGAAATGATCGACCTGAAGAAAGAGCGCAACTTCTTCGAAACCCGCGTGATTGAATACCAATCGGGCGGTGCGCTCTCCTGGGATTGATCGACGCAACGCCATGGCACACCTGTTCACGCCCACCGACCACACTGCTGCCGCCGATGCGCTGCAGGCTGTGGCGTTGCGCTCCCCTGTTCAGGGCCTTGGGCACGAGCCCAGGGCCCTGAATCGCTTGTCGCGCACCCCAGTGCGGCAAGTGCTCTTTGCAATCCGATCAAGGAGAAAATAATGGCAACTGCGAAAAAACCGGCCGCCAAGAAGGCCGCTGCACCAGCAAAGAAAGCCGCTACCCCCAAGGTAGCCGCACCGGCCAAGAAGGCCGCTGCTCCCGCCAAGAAGGCTGCTGCCCCGGCTAAGAAGGCCGCTGCACCCGCCAAGGCTGCCGCACCTGCGAAAAAGGCCGCTGCGCCCGCCAAGAAGGCCGCCGCTCCTGCCAAGAAGGCTGCTGCACCCGCCAAGGCCGCCACCCCGGCGAAGAAGGCTGCCGCGCCCGCCAAGAAGGCCGCCGCTCCTGCCAAGAAGGCTGCTGCACCGGCCAAGAAGGCCGCCGCGCCTGCCAAGAAGGCTGCTGCACCGGCCAAGAAGGCCGCCGCTCCCGCCAAGAAGGCTGCTGCACCGGCCAATAAGGCCGCTGCACCGGCCAAGAAGGCCGCTGCGCCCGCCAAGAAGGCCGCCGCACCGGCCAAGAAGGCGGCAGCTCCTGCCAAGAAGGCCGCAGCTGCTCCTGCCAAGAAGGCCGCTGCACCCGCCAAGAAAGCTGCTGCGCCCGCCAAGAAGGCTGCAGCTCCCGCCAAGCCGGCTGCCGCGCCTGCCAAAAAGGCCGCTGCCAAGAAGGCCGCTGCCGCCAAGCCTGCAGCTGCCCCTGTGGCCGCTGCACCGGCTGCCCAAACCACGCTCAACCCGCAAGCTGCCTGGCCGTTTCCGACCGGCACCAAGCCCTGAGCCTGACCTGCATCGCCGTCCTCGGCATGCAAAAAAGCCCGATGCCTCACGGCCTCGGGCTTTTTTTATGGGGACAACCCCAGCGCTGTGGCGGCGCTCAGAATGCGAGTCCAGGGCTCAGACGCGGAAGTCGAGTTGGTAGTTCTGCGGCCCACGCTGCGCAATCTTCAAGGCGCCGACCCGACTGCCCAGCTCGGCGCAGCGCACCAAGTCCCAACCTTGCTCCAGCCCAAACAACAGCGCACCACGCCAGGCGTCACCACAGCCAGTGGGGTCTACCACAGCTTGGGCCTGTACCGGCGGCACATGGGTCTTTTGACCATCGACCCAGACCTCGCTGCCCTCGGCACCCAAGGTGATCACCAGGCCTTGTACGCGGCGGGAAATTTCGGCCGGTGACCAACCGGTGCGCTCGCACAGCATCTTGCCTTCGTAGTCGTTGACCGTGACCCAGGTGGCTTGCTCGATGAAGCGCGCCAACTCAGCCCCGTCGAACATGGGCAGGCCCTGGCCCGGGTCGAACACAAAGGGAATGCCCGCGGCATTGAACTGCGCGGCATGGGCCAGCATGGCGTCACGACCATCGGGCGAGATGATGCCCAGGCGCACATCCGAACGTGCCTCAATGGCCGTGTGATGGGCCTGCATCATGGCGCCAGGGTGGAAGGCGGTGATCTGGTTGTTGTCACGGTCGGTCATGATCATGGCCTGCGCCGTGTAGGTGTCGCTGACTTGGCGCACGTACTCGGTGCTGATGCCCAGGTCCTGCAGTCGCTGCAGGTAGTCCGCACCATCATTGCCCACCGTGGCCATGGGCAGGGGCTGGCCACCCAGCAGCTTGAGGGCGTAGGCGATGTTGCCGGCACAGCCGCCAAAGTCGCGGCGCAGCGCGGGCACCAGGAAAGAGACGTTGAGGATGTGCAGTTGGTCGGGCAGGATCTGCTCCGCAAAACGCCCCTCGAAGGTCATGATGGTGTCGAAGGCCAAGGAGCCACAGATGATTGCTGCCATGTTGAAAAGTAGTGATGAAAATCAGGGATAAAAAACCAGCACGCGGTAACCCGCAATGCGCAAGCCTGAGGCGCCCGCCACACTGACAGGCCAGGAGCCCGACCACTCCGCCCCAGCCGCCAAGGAGGCCGGCGCCCCCAACTCAGCGACCGGGAAAACACGCCGCAAAACCGGCTGGTCCTGGGCGTCCGTCAGGGTCAATTCAGCGGCGGGCATGGCCAAGGGCACACCACTGGTGTTGTGCACCGTCAGCGCAAACTGGTAGGTGCCGCCGCGCGACTTGTTGAACGAGGAGCTCTCAATCAACAAAGGCTCGATGCGGCGCCAAGGGGCCAATTCACAGGACAGGACCTGGCACATGGCCTGCAAGCCCGGCTTGAGCAGGGGTTCGCTGGCGGCCAGGCGGTCGCGTTCATGCCAGACCCACTGCAAAACCAATGCAGCGGTGGACAAAAGAATCAAAAGCACCAGGCTGAGGCGCACCCAGGTCTGGCGCCAGAAGGCTTGGCTGCGGGCGCGCTTCAAGAACTGAAGCTGCTGCAAATCGGGTCGACCATAGGCATCAACCTCGTCTTGCGCCGATAACGGGGCCTGGGGCGCCGGCGTGGCCAATGGAGCGGCGGTCGCCAGCACCGACTCGGCCGCCCATTGGGTGGACAAGTCCCCCGGGGTCTCACCCGCCTGCGATTCGGACAGCAAACTCGGCGACACCTCGTCGGGCGGCAAAGGTCGCTCCCAGGTGCCGGCATCGAGCGCATCCGTCGTTGGCGGGAGGGCCTCCGTCTGCGCCGGCTTGGCCACGCTGGGATCGCGCCCCTGGGCCGGGTCCCCGGGGAACTGCAAGGCCCCCAAGGTCACGCCGGCCGGCGCCGGGCGCGCTGCAGCGGCGGCACCGGGCAACTCAAGATCCAGCTCTGGCACCGATAGCACGGGAAAGCGATCGCCTTCGGGCTGAGTGCGTGGCGTGGCCTGCAGGCTCAGCGGATCAGGCTGGAAGACGGGCACGTCCAGATCACGCTCGGGCACGATGTCGAAAATGCCATCGAGCGCTCGCAAAGCCTCGTCCACATCGTCCGTCGGCGGCAACTCGGGGCTGGGTTGGCTGAGGTTGAGGTCCAGCCGCGCCAACTGCGCCGCCAACAGCTCATCCGCCGACGGTGGCTTGGGCCGCGCTTCGGTGGCCTCCAACGCGTCAGGGGGCGTGGCCAGTGCACTGGGCAGGTTGGGCAAGCGCTCGGGCAGCGCCGGCATGGACGCTTCTTGAGCCCGGCGTTGCTCGGCCGCGTACTGACCCAGGCGAGGCTCCACCTCAGCGTGCGCAGAGGGCGAGGGGGCGGGCGCAGAACGGGTGTTGGCCGCAGGGGACTTCAAGAAAGCCGGTGGCTCGGCACGGGGCGGGGGCGACACCGGACTGGGTCGCCAAGGCAGCGCACTGGGTGCCGGCGTGGGCGGATCTGTCAGCAGATGGGCCGTGGCGTCAAACACTTCGGCGCATTGACCGCAGCGCACCCAGCCGTCGGAAATCCTCAATTGGTCGGCCACCACTTTGAAGGTGGTGGCACAGGCTGGGCAACGTGTGATGAGGCTCATGGATGGGCCTGATTGTAGAGGGGCGCATGCACTTGTCACGCCCCGTCAGAGCCCCGACACCGGGGCCCGGGCTCAGCGCTGGGCCGTCATCAGAATCCAACCGTCTTCGGTGTCCGCCACCGAAAGTTGGATCCAGGGTGCGTAGGCCTCTTTGAGCTCCTCCGCCTGACGCTCCAGAATGCCCGCCAACACCAAGGCGCCACCATCGGCCACGTGGGCGCACAGCAGCGGCGCCAGCACTTTGAGCGGCGTGGCCAGGATGTTGGCCAGGACCGTGTTGTAGACGCCTTGGGCGCGGTCGGGCAGACCAGCTTGCAGGGTCACTCGGTTGGCTTCGGCGTTGAGCACGGTGGACTGCACCGCCGCTTCATCAATGTCCACCGCGTCAATGTTCAAAGCACCATGCTTGGCCGCACCGATGGCCAAAATGCCCGAGCCACAGCCATAGTCCAGCACCCGCCCCAGGGGCGCGGTGGCGGAGCGGCGTGCGATCCAGCGCAGGCACATGCGGGTGGTGGGGTGGGTGCCTGTACCAAAGGCCAAGCCCGGATCCAGGCGGATGACCTCGCGCGCTTGCTCGGGCGGCTCGTGCCAAGTCGGCACGATCCAGAATTCGGGGGTGATCTCAACCGGGGCAAACTGCGACTGCGTCAAACGAACCCAGTCTTCGTCAGGCACCTGGGCCACGCCCAGCAGGCGGCAATCCGCAAAAAAATCCTGCAGCTGCAGCAACTGCGCGGCTTCGGTGGCGGCCGTTTCATCGGGGAACAAGGCGATGATGCGCGAACGCTGCCAGCCCTCTTTGGGCGGCGGCATGCCGGGCTCACCAAACAGGGCTTGCTCGGCATCGGTCTGGGCGTCGGCATCTTCCACGCTGACGCTCAAGGCGTCGAGCGCATCGAGTGCGTCGCTCAGGGTTTCAACATGGTCTTCGGGGCACAGCAGCCGGAGTTCAAACATGACGGTCCTGGTGTTGGGAGTTTGAGGGCACAGGCTGCCGCAGGCGCCCCCGGCCTCATCGGCGGGGCGCCCAGGCCGCTCAACGCTTGTGGTGGCTCAGCCACTCCTCAAGGTAATGGATGTTGGTGCCACCGGCCATGAATTTGGCGTCCACCATCAGCTCGCGGTGCAGCGGGATGTTGGTGTTGATGCCTTCGACCACGGTCTCCAGCAAGGCGGTGCGCATGCGGGCCAGGGCCTGCTCGCGGGTGTCACCGTGCACGATGATCTTGCCGATCATCGAGTCGTAGTTCGGCGGCACGAAGTAGTTGGTGTAGACATGCGAATCCACACGCACACCCGGGCCACCCGGGGCATGCCACATGGTGATGCGACCCGGCGACGGCACAAACTTGTACGGGTCTTCGGCGTTCACTCGGCATTCGATGGCATGGCCACGGATCTCGATCTGGCGCTGGGTGAAGGGCAATTTTTCACCAGCGGCCACCATGATTTGCGTCTTCACGATGTCCACGCCAGTGATCAGCTCGGTCACCGGGTGCTCCACCTGCACGCGGGTGTTCATTTCAATGAAGTAGAACTCGCCGTTCTCGTAGAGGAACTCAAAGGTGCCCGCGCCGCGGTAGCCGATCTTCTTGCAGGCGGCCGTGCAGCGCTCGCCGATCTTCTCGATCAGCTTGCGCGGGATGCCCGGGGCCGGCGCCTCTTCGATCACCTTTTGGTGGCGACGCTGCATGGAGCAGTCACGTTCACCCAGGTAGACCGCGTTGCGGTGCTTGTCGGCCAGGATCTGGATTTCAATGTGGCGCGGGTTCTGCAGGAACTTTTCCATGTAGACCGCTGGATTGCCAAAGGCAGCACCCGCTTCAGCCTTGGTCATCTGCACCGCGTTGATCAGCGCTGCTTCGGTGTGCACCACGCGCATGCCGCGACCGCCGCCGCCGCCAGCGGCCTTGATGATCACAGGATAACCCACGCTCTTGGCGATGCGTCGGATTTGCACGGGGTCATCGGGCAACTCGCCTTCAGAGCCGGGCACGCAGGGAACGCCAGCACGGATCATGGCTTGCTTGGCCGAGACCTTGTCGCCCATGATGCGGATCGACTCGGGCGTCGGGCCAATGAATTGGAAACCGCTTTTCTCAACGCGTTCAGCGAAGTCGGCGTTCTCGCTCAGAAAGCCATACCCAGGGTGAATGGCTTCGGCATCGGTCACCTCGGCTGCCGAAATGATGGCCGGCATGTTGAGGTAGCTCTGACCCGAGGCGGCCGGGCCAATGCAGACCGCTTCTTCCGCCAGCTTCACGTATTTGGCGTCGCGGTCGGCTTCGGAATACACCATCACCGCCTTGACGCCCAGCTCACGGCACGCCCGCTGGATGCGCAGGGCAATTTCGCCACGGTTGGCGATCAGGATTTTCTTAAACATCAGTGCTCCCGGGGCAGCAGGGCCCCGCACGCAAGGCGTGCACTTTCAAAGGTTGCCACGGCTGGAAGGCCCAACGCCCAATCACCCCCTCGGAGGTGACTGAAGCTGGGGCGCCCGAGCCGGGCTGCCAATCATTCGATGACAAACAGCGGTTGGCCGTATTCGACGGCTTGGCCGTTCTCGCCCAGGATCTGGGTCACGGTACCGGACTTGTCGGCTTCGATCTCGTTGAGGATCTTCATCGCTTCAATGATGCAGATGGTCTCGCCTTCTTTGATCTGGCTGCCCACTTCGACAAAGGCCTTGGCGCCCGGGCTGGAGGCACGGTAGAAAGTCCCCACCATGGGCGACTTGACCACGTGGCCCGTGGCTGCAGCCGGTGCAGCAGCGGCGGGTGCGGCAGCAGCAGCGGGCACAGCGGCGACCGGAGCGGCGCTGACCACCGGCGCAGCGACCAATTGCTGAACCACGGCCCCGCCCCCTTTGACGATGCGCACCTTGCCTTCGGCTTCGGTGATTTCGAGTTCTGACACATTGGATTCAGACACCAAATCAATCAGGGTCTTGAGTTTTCGCAGATCCATGAGGGCTCCAACAGCTAAAACGATAACAGGCGCGAATTTACTTCAAATGCACGCCAAAAATCGCGATCAGCAGATAAAAATAAGTCAAAACAGATGCCAAGTCACTCAGATGTGACCCAGCATCGGCCGGACAGACGCCCCTTTGTACGACGGTGGCACGAGGGGCAAGGGAGGGCTCCGGCCTCAGCCGGAGCGGGACCACAGCGCCAGTTCCTGGGGCGTGATCTGCCCCATTTTACGCTGTATTACACGCCCATCCTCTGCGATCACCACGGTAAAGGGCAAACCTCCTGTCTCATTGCCCAGCGATCGCCCCAACTCCGAACCCTCCAAACCCGCCAAGCCCACCGGAAAACTCACCGGGGTCTTGCCCAGAAAACGAGCCACAGAACTCGGCTGATCGATGGCCAATCCCAGAACTTGCCAGCGTTTAGCAGAATTCTCGCGTTGGAAGCGATCCAGCAGCGGCAGCTCCTCGACACAAGGGGGGCACCAGGTCGCCCAGAAGTTGATCAGCAGAGGCTTGCCTTTGAAATCCGCCAACGCCAGCTCACCACCGCCAGGACGCTCGAACTTCAGCGCCCACAGGGCCTGAGCCTGGGCGGGATCCAAAGCCCCTTCGCCTGCCCCAGGTCGACGCCACCAACTGAAACCAGCGCCAGCGGCCACCGCCAGGCCCGCCACCCCGGCCCCCAACCAGCGCCGGCGACGCACACTGGCATCGACCGGAGCGCCTTGAGCGGAAGAAGAAGTCGTCGTCATGTGCTGCCCTCCTGGAGCAAATTTTGCAAGGCCACCAGGCTGCCACGCGGCACCCGGCCCTGGGCGTCGGGCACCAGGGCCCCGCGCAGGTCATCATGGTCGTAAATCATCAGGTGCACCCCCACCACCTCGCCCAGTCCGCGGCAGGGCGCCCCCAAGGACAAGGCCTCGACCGGTTCCCCGCGAAACCCGGTCACGGTCTGGGGCTCGTAGTCGACATGGTGGTCAATCAGGGCGATCTCGGCCGATTTGGGGTCATCGCAGAACAACTGAATATAAACATCGGACAGTCGCGTGGCGGTGCCGCGCCACACCGCGCCGGTCAGGTGGGGGCGAAAGTCCTGCATGCGCTGCATCCAGACCAAGGCCAGTTCACGCAAAGCCTTCAACTCGGCTGGTTGGGTGTCGGCGCAAAACAGCTCAATGTATTCACGCACCGAGGCTTCAACCAGGTCGTTGTCCGGTAAAGCGGTGCGCGCAGGCAAACCCAGTTGTTTCACGGCTCGGCGCTTGGCGCCGCCGTATTCCAAGCCCTCCTCCACCACCAGGCGGGCGGCGGTAGCGGCAATTTCTTCTTGAAGACTGTCCATGCGCATCGATTCGGTTCCCACAGGCGCGCCAGAGTCGCCCAGTGAATTGAAGAGGCATTTTCCGCCTTTTCCAAAGTCAGCCCCGATCGCTACGACTTTGATAGCTTCCCAGCCCACGAGCACGGGACCAGCAGACGCTTGCGCCATGACCCCACGTAAAATCGGGTTCATGCATATTCACATTCTGGGTATTTGTGGCACGTTCATGGGGGGCCTGGCCGCCCTGGCGCGGGAGGCCGGCCACCGGGTCACAGGTTGCGACATGGGCGTCTACCCCCCCATGAGTGATCAGTTGCGCGCCCTGGGCATTGACCTGATCGAAGGCTTTGATGCCAACCAACTGGCCCTGAAGCCCGATGTCTTCGTGGTCGGCAACGTGGTCAGCCGCGCCCGACTGAGCGACGGCAGCCCCAAATTCCCCTTGATGGAAGCCATCCTGGACAGCGGCGCACGCTACAGCAGTGGCCCGCAGTGGCTGTCTGAGCACTTGCTGCAAGGCCGCCATGTGCTGGCCGTGGCCGGCACGCACGGCAAGACCACCACCACCTCCATGCTGGCCTGGGTGCTCGACCAGGCTGGGCTGGAGCCCGGCTTTTTGGTGGGCGGGGTCCCGCTGAACTTTGGCGTTTCGGCGCGGCTGGGACAAGGGGCGCCATTTGTGATCGAAGCCGACGAGTACGACACGGCTTTCTTCGACAAGCGCAGCAAGTTCGTGCACTACCGTCCGCGCACAGCCGTTTTGAACAACCTGGAATTCGATCACGCCGACATTTTTGACAACCTGGCGGCCATTGAGCGCCAGTTCCACCACCTGTTGCGCACCGTGCCCGCCTCGGGCCGCGTGGTCTACAACGGCCTGGAAGAAAGCTTGACCCGCGTTCTGGCGATGGGCTGCTGGAGCGAGCAACGCAGCTTCGGCAGCACGGTGAGCGACTTCTCGGCCGAAGGTGAGGCACATGACTTCCAAGTGCTGCGCCACGGTCAGCCCTCGGGCCGACTGCGCTGGTCGCTGACTGGCGTGCACAACCAGCTCAATGCCCTAGCGGCCATCGCGGCGGCCGATCACCTGGGGGTGGCGCCCGAAGTGGCGATCCAAGCCCTGAGCAGCTTTGAGAACGTCAAGCGCCGCATGGAAGTGCGCGGTCAGGCCCGCGGCGTGACGGTGTACGACGACTTTGCCCACCACCCCACGGCCATCCGCACCACGCTGGACGGTCTGCGCCAGCGCCTGGGCGAAGGGGGCGGCCGCATCTTGGCGGTGTTTGAACCCCGCAGCAACACCATGAAGCTGGGCACCATGAAATCCCAATTGCCTTGGGCCTTGGCCCATGCCGACCTGGCGTTCTGCCACACCGGCGGCTTGGACTGGGACGCCGCCGAGGCCTTGACCCCGCTGGGGGAAAAGGCCCGCACCGCACCCGATATTGCCACCCTGGTTCAACAGGTTTGTGCGGTAGCCCAGCCCGGCGACCAAGTGGTCTGCATGAGCAACGGGGGCTTTGGTGGCGTGCACGGCAAGCTGCTGGACGCCTTGCGCGCCAGCGTGCCCTGAGCCTGCGGCCCAGGGTCTGTGGGCGGGCGGAATCGCCCAACGCCAACCCCCATCCAAGGTGGCCGGGCGCCCTGCCCGGCCGCGGGCTGATCAGGCCTTCAGGGCGCGACGGGCCTTGACGGCGTCCGACAGCACCGCCAGCACGTCGGCTGAATCGTCCCAACCCAAGCAGGCATCGGTGATGCTCTGGCCATAGGCCAGGGCCTGCACGTCGTCCTTGCCCGGGGTGAACTTCTGCGCGCCCGCATTCAGGTGGCTTTCGACCATCAAGCCGAACACCTGGTGCGAACCACCGGCCACCTGGGCCGCAATGTCCTTGGCGACATCGATCTGGCGCTGGTGCTGCTTGCTGCTGTTGGCGTGGCTGCAATCCACCATCAGCGTGGCGGGCAGCTTGGCGGCAGCCAGTTCGGCGCAGGCAGCGCCCACGCTGGCGGCGTCGTAGTTCGGCGTCTTGCCACCGCGCAGGATGACGTGGCAATCCTTGTTGCCCTGGGTTTGAACAATCGCCACTTGGCCGTTTTTGTGCACCGACAGGAAGTGGTGACCCCGGGCCGCTGCCTGAATGGCGTCGGTGGCAATGCGGATGTTGCCGTCGGTGCCGTTCTTGAAACCAATGGGGGCCGAAATGCCCGAGGCCAGTTCGCGGTGGACCTGGCTTTCGGTGGTACGAGCCCCGATGGCGCCCCAGCTGATCAAGTCGCCGATGTACTGAGGCGAAATCACGTCCAGGAATTCGCTGCCGGCAGGCAATCCCAGGCGGTTGATCTCGATCAGCAGTTGGCGCGCGATGCGCAGGCCTTCGTCGATGCGGTAGCTTTCGTCGAGGTAGGGGTCGTTGATCAGCCCCTTCCAGCCCACCGTGGTGCGCGGCTTCTCGAAGTAGACACGCATCACGATTTCCAGCGTGTCAGCGTATTTTTCGCGCTCGGCCTTCAGGCGGCGGGCATATTCCACCGCGGCAGCCGGGTCATGGATGGAGCAAGGGCCAATCACCACCAGCAGGCGGTCATCCTGCGCCGCCATGATGTTGTGGATGTTGCGGCGGGTCTGGGTGATCAGCGACTCCACGGGCGTGCCGTGGATGGGGAAGAAGCGGATCAGATGTTCTGGGGGCGGGAGCACGGTGATGTCCTTGATGCGTTCGTCGTCGGTCTGGCTGGTTTTTTCGACGTGTGCGTACCAAGCATCGCTGGTGGTGGCGGCGGGCTTCTTCATCGGGGACTCCTGTGCAAGGGTTTGAGGTTTTGAAAGGGGCAAAAAAAAACCGCCGTGCTTTTCAGCTTCGGCGGTTTTTGGGAGGGTGTTCGTGCGCTTATGCGTTCGCCTCTCGTCCGCCTGGGACAGAGAACCAAAAGTAAAAGTAAAAGGCGGAACGCAGAGACATGCCAAGCAATTTAGCACAGCTCCGGACAGGCCAAAGCCCAACTCAGAGCTTGTGGCAAAGAGAATACAAGTTCGAACCAGTTAGTACAAAATGAATGCAGAAGCATTGCACCGCGCGAGGGAGCTGCCCCATCCACCCGTCAGAAGCACCGCCCCCAGGTCAAACCAAGCTGATCGGGGGCGATCTTGGCGGTCCGCCTGGCAGCGGCCGCCTCACCGCACTCAGGCAGTACCGCCCACCGTCATGCCATCGATGCGCAAAGTGGGCTGCCCCACGCCAACCGGCACACTCTGCCCCTCTTTGCCGCAAGTGCCGACACCGCTGTCCAAACGCATGTCGTTGCCGATCATGCTGACGCGGGTCAGGGCGTCCGGGCCATTGCCCACCAGGGTGGCGCCCTTGACTGGGTATTGGATCTTGCCGTTTTCGACCCAGAAGGCTTCGCTGGCAGAGAACACGAACTTGCCCGAGGTGATGTCCACCTGACCTCCCCCGAAGTTGGTGGCGTACAAGCCCTTCTTGATGCTGGCCACGATTTCCTCGGGCGCCTTGTCGCCACCCAGCATGTAGGTGTTGGTCATGCGCGGCATGGGCACATGGGCGTAGCTTTCGCGGCGGCCATTGCCCGTGGGGGCCACGCCCATCAGGCGGGCGTTCATCGAGTCCTGGATGTAGCCCTTGAGGATGCCGTCTTCAATCAGCACGTTGCGCTGGCTGGCATGACCTTCGTCGTCCACATTGAGCGAGCCGCGGCGGTCCGCCAGGGTGCCGTCGTCGAGCACGGTGACCCCCTTGGCGGCCACGCGCTGGCCAATGCGGCCACTGAAAGCGCTCGAGCCCTTGCGGTTGAAGTCGCCCTCCAAGCCGTGACCAATCGCTTCGTGCAACAACACACCAGGCCAGCCCGGGCCGAGAACCACGGTCAGCTCGCCAGCCGGCGCGGGGCGTGACTCCAGGTTCGTCAACGCGGCCTTGACCGCATCGGTGACGTAGCCGTCGATGATCGCGTCGTCAAAATAGGCCAGGCCAAACCGCCCCCCACCGCCGCCCGAGCCCACCTCACGGCGGCCGTTTTGTTCGGCGATCACCGTCACCGACAAACGCACCAGCGGACGCACATCGGCGGCCAAGGTGCCGTCGGCTCGGGCCACCAGCACCACGTCGTATTCACCGGCCAGACCGGCCATGACCTGCACCACGCGCGGGTCACGCGCTCGGGCCAGTTGCTCGACCTTCTCCAGCAGGCGCACTTTGGCCGTGCTGTCCATGGTGGCGATGGGGTCCAGGCCTGGATAGAGCGAACGGCTGGCCGCGACCTTGCGGCTGGCCGCCTTGACGCGGGCACCGCCGCCCAGGCCCGAGATGGTGCGCACCGTGCGGGCAGCATCCAACAAGGACTCCAGAGAAATGTCATCGGAATAGGCAAATGCGGTCTTCTCGCCACTCACCGCACGCACACCCACGCCCTGGTCGATGCTGAAGGAGCCCGTTTTGACGATGCCCTCTTCGAGGCTCCAGCCTTCGGCGCGGGTGTACTGGAAGTACAGATCGGCGTCATCCACCCGATGGGCTCGGATCTCGGCCAAGGCTTTGGACAAATGGGTTTCGTCCAGGCCAAAGGGTTCGAGCAGCAGTTGCTTGGCGATCGCCAGGCGTTCGAGGGTGGGTTCGCGTGAAATCATCCGGCCATTTTAGGCCGCAGCCAATGCCCGCTGCAGCCACAAGGCCGCCCCGAGGCGGTGGCCCCCGCAACGAACCACACGCCAGTGGGGGAGCGTGGGGGCCAGATCCAGCCGCCGCCAGGCCGCCCCAAGGCGGCTGGGGCCCCCTCGGGGGGCAGCGACCCACACGCCAGTGGGGGAGCGTGGGGGCCAGATCCTTACGTCGGCACCAAACGCTTGGCGCGCGCCACGGACATCAAAATGCCCAGCCCCATGCCCAAGGTGACCATGGCCGTGCCACCATAACTGATGAAGGGCAAGGGGACGCCCACCACGGGCAGGATGCCGCTCACCATGCCCATGTTCACAAATGCGTAGGTGAAAAAAATGAACGACATCGCCCCCGCCAGCAAGCGCGAGAACAAGGTGGGCGCGTCCAGCGCAATCATCAGGCCGCGCACGATCAAAAACAGAAAGGACGCGATCAGCAGCAAGTTGCCCAGCAGGCCGAACTCTTCGGAAAAGGCGGCAAAGATGAAGTCGGTGGTGCGCTCCGGGATGAACTCCAGGTGGGTCTGGGTGCCCGCCATGAACCCTTTGCCAAACACCCCGCCCGAGCCGATCGCGATCATGCCCTGGATGATGTGAAACCCTTTACCCAGGGGGTCGCGCGTGGGATCCAGCAAGGTGCAAATGCGCTGCTGTTGGTAGTCGTGCAGCACCGGCCAGCGAACGCCATCCGCACACAGGCGCGGCTCAAACCAGACGATCAGTGCAATGCCGATCACGCCCAGCAGCATGGGCGGCAAAATCAAGCGCCAGCTCAGCCCCGCAAAAAAGATCACCGACAGACCCGAGGCCAGCACCAGCAGGGCGGTGCCCAGGTCGGGTTGCTTCATGATCAGACCGACCGGGATCAGCAGCAAGCCGCCAGCGGCCAGAAAATCCAGCGGGCGCAATTGGCCCTCGCGGCGCTGAAACCACCAGGCCAACATCAAGGGCATGGCGATTTTCAAAATCTCACTGGGCTGAATCACCACCCCCAGGTTGAGCCAACGCTTGGCCCCCTTTTTGGTCAGGCCAAACACGGCCACCGCGACCAGCAAGGCCACCCCGGTCAGGTACAAGGGCACGGCAAAACTCATCAAGCGCTGTGGCGGGATCTGCGCCACCACAAACAAGATACCGCCCGCGATCACCATGTTGCGCGCGTGGTCGACGAAGCGCGTGCCATGGTCAAAGCCCGACGAATACATGGTCAGCAAGCCCGCGCACACCAGCATGAAAACGGCAAATGCCAGCGGCCCATCGAAGCCCTGGAACAAGGGGATCAGGCGCTGGCGCAGGGAGGGCTTTTCAAAGACGGCGGACATGCCGCGATTATCGGCCCTGCGCCGCTGGCTCGCCCAGGCTCGCCCGGATCGTCAGGCCGTTCAACGGCTTTGCCGTTGCCGAAACAGGGCCAACAAAAGCTGCCCCAGCTGCTGCAGCAATTCGCGCGACCCTGGGTCGATCATCAGGCGCTCGGACTCACCCACATCCGCATAGAGCAGCGCAAACACCGCATCACGGTGCACCAGGGGCAGCAGCCAGAAGCCGGCGGGCCGAAACTGCTCACGCAGCCACGCAGGCAGCCGAGCCTGGGTACCGGGCTCGAAAGCGTCCTGCACCCAAAGCTGGCGGCCTTGGTGGCAAGCCGTGGCCAACACATCGATCGAGCCAGCGCCCAAATCCACCCGAAACGCCGTCTGCAAGCTGGCCACGCCCAGGCCTTGCGCATGGCGTGCAGACAACACCGGCACAGCCGCTTCTCGCAGACAAAACAAGACCCGGTCTGCCCCCAGGGCTTGCTGCAGGCCCGCCACGCTGAGCTTGATGCCCTCCGCCAGGCTCAGGCCTTGGGCGGAGACCTCTTGCAAGCGTTGGGACAGGGCTTTGAGCGCCTCATGCTGGCGGGCCATGCGGGCCGCCCGTGCCTGCAGATCGCGGGCCCCGTCGGCGTCGGGGCGGCGGGTCAGGGATGGCGCCAGCGCCGGGGTGGCCACCGCAGGCGCCAGCGGCGCTGGGCGAGACGCCACGGGCACCGTCTCCGCCAAAGGTGCGGGGGCCGAAGCCGCTCCACGCTCGCGGGGCAGCACGGGTGGCGTCGCTGCGGGCTGCTTGGGTGAGGCCGGGACCGCCTGGGCCAAAGCAGCCTGGCCAGCCGACGCCCCCTGCGCAGGGACCGCGCTCAGCGAGCCCAAGGGCCGGGTCAAGGCCACCGTGGTCCCTGCCGGCAAGCCCATGGCCTCGGCCAGGGACTTCAGACGGGTTTGCGCGTGCACCACCGCATCGGCAAAGTCCTCGGGGGCCAAACCCAGCACGCGGGCATAGCGGTCGGTCACGGCTTTGACGCGCACCGCGGTGTCACCACCACCCGGCTCGATCAGGGCCGACGTGATTTCGTTGGCCGCCACCGCCAGCCAGCGCAGGTACTCGCGGGCGGCCTGCGGCCGGCGCGTCGGTGGGCGACCGAAAGGCCGCCGCATGCAATACAGGATGTCCTCGGGCAGGCCCCAGCTGCGCGCCACCCCTGTGCCAAAGTCTTCGTCACTGAGGCCCAGCAAGTGCACAAAAGCACTGGACTCGCCACCGGAAAAACGGCCATCGATCAGGGCCTGCTCGATCTGGGCCGCTTCTGCCGGGAAGTAAAAGCCGGTCAGCAAACGCCCCAGGTTCTGGAACAAGGCGCCCAAAAAAGCGTCCTCGCGCACCTGCGCCACCGTGCACAGCTCGGCCGCCAGCGAACCCGCCATCAAAGCGCGCAAAAACTGCGCCTTGAGCTGCACGGCATGGGTCTGGTCAGGCATGTGCTCCAGCAGGCGCAGGCCCAGGGCCAGGTTGCGCACCCCGTTGAAGCCAACCAGGCCCACGGCGCGCGACACCGTGGTCACCATGCCGCTGACCTGGGCGTATTGCGCGCTGTTGACCAGGCGCAGCAGCTGCTGGGTCAAGGCGACGTCGTGCAGCACCTCGCGCGTCAGATCCTCCAAGCTGTCGTCGTCCGAGTTGGCCACCTTGAGGATGCGGCCCATGGCGCTGGACAAGGCCGGGAAGTCGCCCTGGCGGCGCATGCGCGCGAGCAAGGTCTCCAGCGTGCGTGCTGCTGGCGTTCCGGCCCAGGCCGACAAGGCCTCCTTGAAGCCATCGACATGGGCGAAACGGTCCTCGGGCTGCAGGCTCAGGGCGCGGCTGATCTGGGCTTGTAACGGGGGATCGATGTTGCGGCCCCAGTCCTCCGGCAGGTCGTGGTAGCGGCGCTCCAGGGCATCGGGCGAGCAATCAGCGGCCCGCTGGGCCGAGGCCTGGCCGCTGAGCATTTCTGCCAACAGCACCCCGGCCGCAAACACGCCCTCCTCGGGCTGCTCGGCCAAGGCGGGCGCGGCCGGCCAAGCCAACACCGCCGCGACGGCCTCATGGGGCAGCAACCAGGCGCTGTCGGCCAGCGGGGCGGGGGCGGTGCTCGGGTCACGCATGTCGCAAAATAGGAAGTGTCAAAGCGAAGGGGAGAGGTTCAGCCCAGCCAAAGCCAGTCCGACGGTCAGTTTAGGGCCTGTTGAGGCCGCCCAAGTGCCGATCAGCCCCTTTCCTGACCGGTGTTTTCTCCACCCCGCCCTTGCCAGGCCCCCCATGCCCAACACGCCCCACGCCACCACGCACCTGTTGTACCTGCACGGATTTCGCTCCTCCCCCCAATCGGCCAAGGCGCGCCAGATGGCCGAAGCCGTGCAAACACGGTACCCCCATGTGCACTGGTGGTGCCCGCAGCTGCCCCCCTCGCCGCGCGCGGCGGTCGAGCTGCTGCGCCAGGGCCTGAGCCTTTGGCCGCATGAGTCGATGGCGGTGGTGGGCTCGTCCTTGGGCGGTTTTTATGCCTCCTGGGTGGCGCGTCAGACCGGGTGTCGCAGCGTGCTGATCAACCCGGCGGTGGACCCGGCGCGGGACTTGGCACGCTACATCGGCGAGCAAACTTTCTGGCACCAACCCGAAGCGCGCTTCTTCTTCGAGCCCCGCTACGTCGATGAACTGCGCGAACTGGCCCTGGAGGGCGAAGACACCCCGGGGCCGGAATTCGCCCTGATCGCCAAGGGCGACGAAGTCCTGGACTGGCGTGAAATGACCGCCCGCTACCCGCAAGCCCAACTCACCCTGCTCGAAGGTGGGGACCATGCAGTGAGCGATTTCCACCAGCACCTGGACGCTGTATTGGCCTTTTTGCAGCTGGTCTGAGGGCCTGGTCCATGCGACCTGCCAGGGCCGCCACCAGGGGCCGCGCCGGGTGGGCTCCGAGAATGGGACAATCAGGCCCATGTATGCACTGTTTGATGAAGCCGGCAAATTTCAGGCCGGACGCGTTCTGTCGGAAGCGGAGAGCTCCCTGCAGGTGGAACTGGAATCCGGCAAACGGGTCAAGGTCAAGGCCGCCAACCTGCTGCTGAAGTTTGACAAGCCCGCCCCGGCCGAGCTGATGGCCCAGGCGCAGGCCGCCGCCGACGGCATTGAGCTGGAACTGGCCTGGGAGTTCGCCCCCGAGGACGACTTCGGCTTTGCCGACCTGGCGCGCGACTACTTCAGCGAGCAAGCCACCCAAATCCAGCAGGTGGCCGCGCTGTTCCGACTGCACGACGCCCCCCACTATTTCCGCCGCGCCGGCAAGGGCCGCTACAAAAAGGCCCCGGCCGAAATCGTGCAGCAAGCCCTGCTGGCGATCGAGAAGAAGAAGCAGCAACTGCAGCAGATCGCCGACTGGGCGGCCGCCCTGGGCCAGGGCGAGTGCCCAGCCGCCATCCGCGAGCAGCTCTACAAGATCCTGTTCCGCCCCGACAAGAACGCGCCTGAGTACAAGGCCGTGGTCGAGGCCTCACGCGCCACCCAGACTGCGCCGCTCGAGCTGCTGCGCCAGTCTGGCGCCATCGACTCGGCCTACCAGTTCCACTGGAAGCGCTTCCTGTTTGACAATTTCCCCAAGGGCACGGGCTTCCCGCCGCTGCAAGCGCCCGACATCACCGACGAGCTGCCCTTGGCCGAGGTCCAGGCCTACTCGATCGACGATTCGCAAACCACCGAAATCGACGATGCCCTGTCCGTTCAAGGCCTGGGCACGGGCCGCGTGACCCTGGGCGTGCACATTGCCGCCCCCGGCCTGGCGCTGGGCACGGGCACGCCCATCGACCAGGTGGCGCGCCACCGCCTGTCCACGGTCTACATGCCGGGCTACAAGATCACCATGCTGCCCGACGAGGTGGTGCAGCGCTACACCCTGGCCGAAGGCCGCGCCTGCCCCGCAGTGTCGCTGTACGTCACCTTTGACGAGGCCAGCCTGGAGGTGCAAGCCAGCGAGACCCGCCTGGAGCGAGTGCCCATGGCCGCCAACCTGCGCCATGACCAGCTCGACACCGTGGTCACCGAAGCCTGGCTGGAAAGCGACCAGCCCGAGCCCACCACCCTGCCCGGCGGCATGGACCACCGCACCATGGCCTTTTTGTTCCGCCTGGCCAAGGTGCTCAAGGGCCGACGCGAAGAAGTGCGCGGGAAGCCCGAGACCTTCAACCGCCCGGACTACAACTTCCGCCTGGTCGGCAACGAGGGCGCCGAGCCCACCGGCCAGGAAACCGTGCAGATCAGCGTGCGCCAGCGCGGCGCCCCACTGGACCTGATCGTGGCCGAGGCCATGATCCTGGCCAACAGCACCTGGGGCCTGTGGCTGGCCGAATGCGGCGTGCCCGGCATCTACCGCAGCCAGGCCAGCCTGGCGCCCGGCGTCAAGGTGCGCATGGGCACCAAGGCCCAGCCGCACGCCGGCATCGGGGTCAAGGCCTATGCCTGGAGCACCTCGCCCCTGCGCCGCTACACCGACCTGGTCAACCAGTGGCAGATCATTGCCTGCGCCCGCCATGGCAAGACCGCGGCGCTGGCCGCGCCCTTCAAGCCCAAGGACGCTGAGCTGTTCTCCATCATCAGCGGCTTTGACGCCGCCTACAGCGCCTACAACGGCTACCAGGCCGGCATGGAGCGCTTCTGGACCCTCAAGTACGTGCAGCAAAACGGCCTGACCGAGCTGAACGCCACGGTGTTCAAGGAAGGCCCCAACGGCAGCGTGCTGGTGCGCGCCGACAGCCTGCCCCTGGTGCTGGCCGCCTCGGGCATGAGCGGCCTGCCACGCGGTGCGCGGGTGCGCGTCAAGCTCGGCGAGATCGACGAGATCGCCCTCGACCTCACCGGCACCATCGTCGAGCGCCTGGATGCCGAGCTGCCGCTGGCGTCCGCCGACGAGGACGACGGTGAAGACGAGGCCGTGGCCGGCCCGATCGCGATTGCCGTGGATGTGAACGAAGCAGAGCCCACGGGCGGCGAGAATCGCCCCGATAATCCGGCCCCGTGAGCCCCCTCGCCTCTCTTCGTCGCCTGAGCACGCTGCAGATCACGCTGGCGCTGTCGCTGGCCGTGCACGCAGCGCTGCTGACGGTGCGCTTTGTCGACCCCGGCGCCTTCAACCGGGTGTTCCAGGACACGCCGCTGGAGGTGATCCTGGTCAACGCCAAGTCCAATGCCCGACCTGACAAAGCCACCGCCATCGCCCAGGCCTCCCTGGCCGGTGGCGGCGAAGCCAGCCGCGGGCGCGCCACCTCCCCCTTGCCCAGCGCAGCGCTCAGCAGCGTCGGAGACACGCTCGAAGAGACCCAGCGCCAGCTCGCGGCGATGGAGCAGCAGCAGGCGCGCCTGCTGGCTGAAGTCCGCCGGCAGTTGGCGGCGCTGCCAGCGCCCCCCCCTGCGCGGGACAACACCCCGCAACCCGATACCGCCCAAGAAGAGAAGCGACGCCAACTCATCAAGCTGCTGGCGGAAATCGAGCGCCGCGTGAACGAGGAAAACGCGCGTCCCAAGAAGCGATACATCAGTCCCGCCACCCGCGAAGAGGTCTACGCCACCTACTACGACCAACTGCGCCACAAGGTCGAAGACAAAGGCACGGAAAACTTCCCCGAACAAAACGGCAAGAAGCTGTATGGCGAACTCACCATGACCCTGACCATCGACGCCCAAGGCAAGCTGCTGGGCACGGAGATCGTGCAAAGCTCGGGCAATCGAACGCTGGACCGGCGTGCCGAGGCCATCGCCCGGTCGGCCCAGCCCTTTGGTGCCTTCAGCGCCGCGATGCGCCGGCAGGCCGATCAGATCGTGGTGGTGTCCCGCTTTCGCTTCACCCGCGACGAAACCCTGGAAGCCAAGGTCCAATAACTTTCACCTCCCGGCCTGCTGGCGCAGGCCCGCATTGCCATGAGCCAAGACACCTACTGCGTATTGGGCAACCCGGTTGAACACAGCCGCTCGCCCTGGATCCATGCCCGCTTTGCCGAGCTGACCGGCCAGGACCTGAGCTACGGCCGCCAGCGCATCGAACTGGGCCAATTTGCCCAGGACATCGCCGCCCTGCAAGCGGCGCAGTGCCGGGGTTGCAACGTCACGGTGCCCTTCAAGTTTGAAGCGGCTGAACTGGCCCAGCACCTGAGCCCACGCGCCCAACTGGCCGGGGCGGCCAACGTGCTGAGCCTGCGGGCCGACGGCATCCACGCGGACAACACCGACGGCATCGGCCTGGTCAAGGACATCGAACACAACGCAAACCGCCCCTTGGCGGGTCAGGACGTGCTCCTGATCGGTGCCGGTGGCGCGGCCGCCGGGGTGCTGGGCCCCTTGCTGGACGCCCGCCCGGCCCGGCTGGTGGTGGTCAACCGCACGCATGCCAAGGCGCTGGACCTGGTGGCCCGCCACCAAACCCTGGCCGATCGCAACGGCTGCCAGCTCGAGGCCCCGCCCATCGACCAGATCAAAGGGGACTTTGCGGTGGTCATCAACGCCACGGCCAGCAGCTTGAGCGGCGCCGAGGTCCCCGTGCCCGCCAGCGTGCTGCGCCCGGGCAGCCTGGCACTGGACATGATGTACGGCCCGGCTGCCCAAGGCTTTTTGAGCTGGGCGGCCGCCCATGGCTCGCAAGGCCGCGATGGCCTGGGCATGCTGGTCGAACAGGCGGCCGAGGCGTTTGAGATCTGGCGTGGCGTGCGTCCCCCCTCGGCCCAGGTGCTGGCCGAGTTGCGCGCCCTGCTCTGAGCCGAGTGAGCGCTCAAGCGACCGCGCCGACCATGAAAGCCCTGCTGCGCTGGATGCTGCTGCTCGTGCTGGCCCTGCTGGGCCTGCAGCTGTTTTTTGTCGCCCGCATCGCCGCCTTGACGGTGCTGGACCCAGCCTCTACCAGCTTTCAGCGCTCGGAGGCCGTGCGGGTGCAGCGCGAAACCGGCCACCTGCGCTGGCGCCAGCAATGGGTGCCCTACCAAAACATCGCCGACACGCTCAAGCGCGCCGTGATTGCCTCGGAGGACGACGGCTTCACCCAGCACGACGGTGTGGAGTGGGACGCCATTCAGAAGGCCTGGCAAAAAAACGCCAAGGCCGAGGCCCGGGCCCAACCGGCCGCCAGCACGGGCCGCAACGCTCCGCGCCCACCGAAGATCGTGGGTGGCTCCACCATCACCCAGCAGTTGGCCAAGAACCTGTTGCTGTCGGGTGAACGCACCTTGCTGCGCAAGGGGCAGGAGTTCGTGCTCACCGCCTTGTTGGAGGCTTTTTTGAGCAAGCAGCGCATCCTGGAGATCTACCTCAACAGCGTGGAATGGGGCGAAGGGGTGTTCGGCGCCGAGGCAGCGGCTCAACACTACTTCCGCAAGTCGGCCGCGCGCCTGAGCGCCAGCGAGGCGGCTCGCCTGGCGGTCATGTTGCCGCGCCCCAAGTACTTCGAGAAGCTGCCCAACTCACCCTACCTGGCAGCGCGGGCAGCCACCATCCAGGCGCGCATGGGCTCGGCCGTCTTGCCCTGACGCCGACACCAGCCCGGCGCCCCGGGTGCGGCGTCACAACACCGTTTCGTTCTGGGGGTTGGGCTCGCCGCGCAGCTGGCGTGCCCGCCGGTCCATGCGCCGTCGCAGGCCTTCCAGGCGCAGCACGGCCAGGCGGCCCAGGTAGCGCACGGTATTGAGCGAAGCGCTGATCCAGGCGCCGCGCCTGAACTCCAGCACCACGTCATGCCGCCACATGCGGTGGCTCACCAGCGTCAAAAAGGCCAGAGGCAACCGGCTGCGCCGGTGCTGGGCGACGCGCCGGTATTCATCCAGGAACAAGCTGGCGGGGTACTGGCGGCGGTCGATGAAGCTGGAGGGGTAGGCATCCAGCATTTGCAGCGGACGGCCGAGAGGATCGAATTGCACGCTGCTGAGGTCCAGCGCCCGGTGCTCATCAAGGCGAACGGCCCAATGGTCCGAGTAGTCGTCTGTGTCCTTGACGCGCCACCGCAGCAACTCCACCTCAATGCCTCGGCGCCGAGCCTCCAGGGCCAAGGCCAGCGAACTTGAAAAACAACGCCCTTTGGCGTGTCTGAGCTGCGCGATGCGGTAGCGCCGCGCCAGGGTCAGCAAGACCCTCACCCTGGGGCTCACGCTGAGCCGCCCGCCATCCTCAAACGGCGAAGGACGAGACATGAGGCTGGGGCCGGCGGTGGGACATTAACTTATTGTAAGTGAGGCTTTTGCCCGGGCTGGAGCCAGCCAGGGAGCGGAGGTCAAGGCGGCCGACCGCAGGCCAGGTGCGAAGGCGCCTAAACTCGACCCCTCATGAGAATTCTAGGCATTGACCCCGGTTTGCAAACCACTGGCTTTGGCGTCATCGACGTTCAGGGCGCCACCCTGAGCTATGTGGCCAGCGGCACCATCAAGACCACCCATTTGCCGCTGGGTGACCTGCCAGGGCGGCTGAAGGTGTTGTACGACGGCATCCGCGAAGTCAGCGAGCGCTACCAGCCCGAGGTGGCCACGGTGGAAATCATCTTCGTCAACGTCAACCCCCAATCCACCCTGCTGCTGGGGCAGGCCCGTGGGGCCTGCATCACCGCGCTGGTGTCGCGGGACCTGCCGGTGTCCGAATACACCGCTTTGCAGATGAAAAAGGCGGTGGTCGGTCATGGTCGGGCCGCCAAAAGCCAGGTCCAGGAGATGGTGCGCCGCCTGCTGCGCCTGCCTGGTCTGCCCGGCACCGACGCGGCCGACGCCCTGGGCATGGCCATCACCCACGCCCACGCCGGCCAGGCCATGGCCCGGCTGTCGGAAGCCGGGGGACAGTTGCAGCGCCGCAGCCACGCCATGTACCGGGACGGCCGCAGCTACTGAGTCGGGCCCTGGCCCGACAGGGGCCAGCGAAGCGAGGAAGGGAGGCCAAACAAATCCCTGCGCGCACCCCGTTTGGGGTACCCTCAACCCTTGCCTCGGGGAGGCTTTCTTTTTCGCCTCCTGTCAAAGTACCGTCACACCGCGCATGTTCAATACCGATGGTGGAGCAAACCCGCTCCCACCCACAGAATCCCTTTTGTCCCCGGACAGCCCCACCGACTCAGGACCGCCTCCCCGCACCTGCGACATGACCTTGTACAAGCCCGGCAAATCGGCCCGCTGGAAAGGCATGACCATGACCATCAGCCATGTGTTGCTCCGCAAGGGCCGCATGCTGGTGTACCTGGAGGGGCACCCTGAGGCCTTGGAGCCTGAAGCGTTGGACCTCCCGCCCACAAGGCTGGTGCTGCAGCGCAGCTGATCCCGGGGGGAAGAGGGCAAGGAACTGCCCGTGACCTCTTTTTCGACCGCTGCCCCGTTCACCGATGCTCCCCTTGGCGCCGCCCCCCTTCTGAGCCAAGCGCCGCGCCATTCGCTGCGCCAGCGCCTACTTGCCACTTTTGGGATGGTGTTGGTGCTCAGCCTCATCGGTGCCGGCTTTGGGGTCTGGTCGCTCTACCAGGTGGACGAAGCCACACGCCAGGTCATCGAAGACAAGCTCCCGTCCGAGCGCCTGGTGGCCGACGCTTACCGGCTGCAATCGCTCAATGCCGAGCGCTACAAGGCGATGGCGCTGAGCTCCGAGCCCGAAGTGGGCGAGATCTTGGCGCAGGACATCCAGAGCACCCAGGTCCAGTACGAAGCCCTGATGGCGCAGCTCAACGAGCGCCTGCCCGCCGCTGCCGATCAACAACTGCTGCAGCGCATCGCCACAGCCGGCGCCGATTTCCAGAAGGCCCGCACCGAACTGGTCGCGGCGCGTGACTCCGGCCTCACCGAACGCATCCGCAAGGTCTTCAGCCAGCGCTTTCAACCCAGTGCCGCGAACTTGCTGGGGGCGCTGAAAGACCTGGGTCAGGCCCAGCGCCAAGCCATTGACGAGGCCGGCGCCACGGTGGGCGGCCTGAGCGCCTCCGCCCGCCAAGCCCTGCTGGGCTTCAGCGCGGCGGCCTTGCTGCTGGGCGGTGTGCTGTCGATGTGGCAGGTGCGCCGGATTGCTCAGCCCATCCGCGTGGCCAGCCACACGGCCGAACGGGTGGCCGCCCTGGACCTGCGCGACGACATCGAAGGCCACAGCCGCGATGAGGCCGGGCAGTTGCTGCTGGCCCTGGGCTCGATGCAAGGTTCGCTGCGGCGGCTGGTGGCCTTGATCCGGCAATCGGCCCACAACATCGGCCATGCTTCCAGCGAGATTGCCCATGGCAACAGTGACCTGTCCCTGCGCACCGAACAAGCGGCCTCCAGCCTGCAACAAACCGCCGCCGCCCTGGAGGGCATGAGCCAGACCCTGCAGCAGTCCACCGCCGCCGCTGGCCAGGCCGAACGCATGGCCACCGAAGCGGCCGAGGTGGCACAGCAAGGGGGAGCGCTGGTCGATCAGATGGTGCACACCATGACCGAAATCCACCAGGCCTCGGGCCGGGTCGAGGACATCGTGGGGGTGATCGACAGCATTGCCTTCCAAACCAACATCCTGGCCTTGAACGCAGCCGTCGAAGCGGCCCGCGCCGGCGAGTCCGGGCGCGGCTTTGCCGTGGTCGCGGCCGAGGTGCGCCAACTGGCAGGCCGCTCGGCCAGTGCGGCCAAGGAGATCAAGGGCTTGATCGGCAACTCCGTGCAGCGCATCGAAGCGGGGGCCACCCTGGCCAACCAGACTGGCAGCACCATGAACCGGGTCGTGGGTGCCGTGCAAGGCGTGGCTCAAGCGCTGGGGGCCATCGCCCAGGCCACAGCCGACCAGAGCCGGGACATCGCCCAGATCAACACCGCCGTGGCGCGCCTGGACGAGATGACCCAGCAGAACTCCGCCCTGGTGGAGCAGTCGGCCGCCGCCTCCGATGGCCTGAACCAACAAGCGCGCGAACTCAGCGGCATGATCAGCCAGTTCGTCTTGCCCGAGGGCGCCAGCCAAGGCGGCCCGGCCCTGACCTGGGACGGCCAGCCCCAGCGGGCCTGATCAAGCGGCCCGCCGGGCGCTGTCCCCCACGGTAACGGCACCGGCCGCGTGCCACTCAGGCCACAGGCTTGATCGGCACGTACAGGTCGCCGCCGCCCTGCTTGAACTCGGCCGACTTTTCGGCCATGCCCTGGGCGGCGAACTCGCGCACCTCCTGGGTGATCTTCATGGAGCAGAACTTGGGCCCGCACATGGAGCAAAAGTGCGCCACCTTGGCCGAGTCCTTGGGCAAGGTCTCGTCATGGAAGTTGCGCGCCGTGTCCGGGTCCAGGCTGAGGTTGAACTGGTCCATCCAGCGGAAGTCGAAGCGCGCCTGCGACAGCGCGTCGTCGCGGGCCCGAGCGCCTGGGTGGCCCTTGGCCACGTCGGCGGCGTGGGCCGCGATCTTGTAGGCGATGATGCCCTGCTTGACGTCCTCGCGGTCGGGCAGGCCCAGGTGCTCCTTGGGCGTGACGTAGCACAGCATGGCCGTGCCCATCCAGCCGATCATGGCCGCACCGATGGCGCTGGCGATGTGGTCATAGCCCGGCGCGATGTCGATGGTCAGGGGGCCCAGGGTGTAGAACGGCGCCTCGTGGCAGTGCTTGAGCTGCTCGGTCATGTTGGCCTGGATCATGTGCAGGGGCACATGGCCGGGGCCTTCGATCATGGTCTGCACATCGTGCTTCCAGGCCAGCTGGGTCAGCTCGCCCAGGGTGTGCAACTCAGCGAACTGGGCCTCGTCGTTGGCGTCCGAGGCCGAGCCCGGGCGCAGGCCGTCGCCGAGCGAGAAGCTCACGTCGTAGGCCTTCATGATGTCGCAGATGTCCTCGAAGTGCTCATACAGGAAGCTCTCACGGTGGTGGGCAATGCACCACTTGGCCATGATCGAGCCCCCGCGCGAGACGATGCCGGTGCGGCGGTTGGCGGTCAGGTGGATGTGGGCCAGGCGCAGCCCGGCGTGGATGGTGAAGTAGTCCACGCCCTGCTCGGCCTGCTCGATCAAGGTGTCGCGGAAGATCTCCCAAGTCAGGTCCTCGGCCACGCCGCCCACCTTCTCCAGGGCCTGGTAGATCGGCACCGTGCCAATCGGCACCGGGCTGTTGCGCACGATCCAGTCGCGCGTGGTGTGGATGTTGCGGCCGGTGGACAGGTCCATCACGTTGTCAGCGCCCCAGCGGATCGCCCAGACCAGCTTCTCGACCTCTTCCTCGATGCTGGAGGTGACGGCCGAGTTGCCGATGTTGGCGTTGATCTTGACCAGGAAGTTGCGCCCGATGGCCATGGGCTCGACCTCGGGGTGGTTGATGTTGGCCGGGATGATGGCGCGCCCGCGCGCCACCTCGTCGCGCACAAACTCGGGCGTGATCAGGCGCGGGATGGCCGCGCCCATGGGGTTACCGGCCAGGCGCTTCTCACGCGCCTCATCGGCCAGGTACTGGGCCATCCACTCGCGGCGGCCGTTTTCACGGATGGCCACGTACTCCATCTCGGGCGTGATGATGCCCTGGCGCGCGTAGTGCATCTGGCTCACGTTGCGCCCCGCCTTGGCCCGGATCGGGCGGCGCTGCAACGCCGCCGCCTCGGCCCGCAAGGCCTGCAGGCGGGCATCATCGGCGTCGCCTTTTTGCCCGTCGTCCAGGGCCACGCGGGCGCGGCCTTCGTAGTGCTCGGTGTCGCCCCGGCGGGCGATCCAGTCACCCCGCACGCTGGGCAGGCCACGGCGCACATCGATGGCGGCGCTGGGTTCGGTGTAAGGGCCGGAGGTGTCGTACACCGTGACCTGCTCGCCATTGCTGAGGTCGATCTGGCGCATGGGCACGCGCAGGTCCGGGAACAGGGCGCCGGATTCGTAAACCTTGCTGGAGGCGGGGAAAGGTTCGCGGGTGAGCGAAAGCAGTTGTGCGAATTTCTCGCGGGCGAGGGTGTCGGGTGCGTTCATGGTGTGGGTCCTTTGCGGCGCTGTTGAACCAGCCCCGGAGTGAACCCTGTGCGCGCGCGCCCACCTGAACGGCGGGGCTGGCACAACCAGACGCTCCGCGAGGGAGTGCTGGCCTGATGTTCGGCTCTTCTTACGCCGGTATTAACCGGATCAAGTTCGTCGGGTTCGGGCAGCTGCCGTGGTTGTGACCACCGCAGCCCCGTCTCAGCACATGGTGCACCCCGGAGCAGCCCGCAGTATAAGCGCAGGCCCGGGGCTTGCGCTGCCAGCCCCTTACCAGGCGCGGGCGGGCTGAGCGAAGCCGCTGGGGGCCTGACGCTCGTCATCAAAAGTGACGATGTCCCAGGCGTCCGGCTGGGCCAGCAACTCGCGCAGCAGGCGGTTGTTCATGGCGTGGCCCGAGCGGAAGGCGGTGTACTCGGCCAGCAAAGGCTTGCCGATCAGGTACAGGTCGCCCATGGCGTCGAGGATCTTGTGCTTCACAAATTCGTCGTCGTAGCGCAGACCGTCGCTGTTGAGCACCTTGTAGTCGTCCATGACGATGGCATTGTCCAGCCCACCGCCCAAGGCCAGGCCGTTGGCGCGCATCATCTCGACGTCGCGCGTGAAGCCGAAGGTGCGTGCTCGCGCGATGTCGCGGCTGTAGTTGCCCGCGCCCAGGTCAAATTCAACGCGCTGGCCCGTGGAGTCCACAGCCGGGTGGTCAAAGTCGATCTCGAAGTTCAGCTTGTAGCCATGGTAGGGCGTGAGCCGGGCCCACTTGGCCTGGGCGCCCTCGCCTTCGCGCACCTCGACGGGACGCTTGACACGGATGAAGCGGCGCGGCGCCTTTTGCAGCTCCACCCCCGCGCTTTGCAGCAAGAACACGAACGAAGCCGAAGAGCCATCCAGAATGGGCACCTCTTCAGCGGTGATGTCGATGTACAGGTTGTCGATGCCCAGGCCGGCGCAGGCCGACATCAAATGCTCGACCGTGTGCACCTTGGCGCCCCCCGCCGAGATCGTCGAGGCCAGGCGGGTGTCCGTCACGGCCTGGGCGGTGATGGGGATGTCGACGGGTTCGGGCAGGTCCACCCGGCGGAACACGATGCCGGTGTCCGGCTGGGCCGGTCTCAGGGTGAGTTCCACCCGCTGCCCGCTGTGCAGGCCAACGCCCACGGCACGGGTCAGGGTTTTCAGGGTTCTTTGCTGCAGCATCCGAGCATTTTAGGGATTTGGCGCCGCCTCGGCAGGCCGGCCCCATCCTGACCCAGATCAAGACAAGCCTTTTTAAGGGTAGGCCCTGCCTGCCAGGTGGGGCGTTGACCCGCAAAATTGGGTGGCACGCCACCGCACCCAGGACGACGTGCGTCGATCCGCACCCGTCCAAAAGCCCAGGAGAATGGAATGAACCGCCTCAGTTTCAAAGCAAAAATCATGCTGCTCATCGGCACGGCCCTGGCAGCGCTCCTGCTGCTGGCGGTCATCACCCTGGCCCAGCAGCGCAGCCAAATCATTGAAGCCCGCAAGGAGCTGCTGACCACCGCCGTGCAAGGGGCGTACAGCATCGTCAACGCCTACCAGGCCAAGGCCGCCAGCGGCGCCATGAGCACCGAGGACGCCCAAAAAGCCGCCCGTGAGGCCTTGCGCGTGTCGCGCTACGGCGGCCCGGAGGGCAAGACCGAGTACTTCTACATCTGGACCTTGGATGCGACCGGCGTGATGCACCCGATCAAGCCCGAGTGGGAAGGCCAGAACATGCAGGGCAAGATCAAGGACGGGGCCGGCACCGACATCATCAAGCTCCTGGCCGATGGCGTGCGCGCCAGCCCCCAGGGCCGCGCTTTTGTGCCCACCATGTTCGCCCGCCCCGGCCAGCAAACCTTGGTGCCCAAGCTGCTGTATGCGATCCGGGTCGATGGCTGGAATTGGATGGTGGGCTCTGGCGTCTACACCGATGACCTGGACCAACAGGTGCGCGACGCCATGCTGAGCCAGTTTGGCTTCGTGCTGCTGGTGGTCTTGGTGGTGGGCGGCATTGGCGTGCTGGTGGCGCGCTCGGTGCTGCAACAGATTGGCGGCGATCCGCTGGTGGCCATCGAGGCCATGTCGGCCGTGGCCGAAGGGAATCTGGATGTGCACATCGCGCCAGCCCCGGCCGGCTCCATGCTCGACGGCCTGGCCCACATGGTGAGCTCGTTGCGCCGCCTGGTCAGCGAGGTGCGCTCCGCCACCGACAGCATCGCCACCGCGTCCAGTGAAATCGCACAGGGCAACACCGACCTGTCGCAACGCACCGAGCAAACCGCCAGCAACCTGCAATCCACCTCCAGCAGCATGGAGGAATTGACCAGCACCGTGCGCCAAACCTCCGACTCCGCCCAGACCGCCAACCAGATGGCCCAATCGGCCGCTGAGGTGGCGCAACGCGGCGGCAGCGTGGTGTCCGAAGTGGTGAGCACCATGGAAGACATCAATGCCAGCAGCAAAAAGATTGCCGACATCATTGGCGTCATTGACGGCATTGCTTTCCAAACCAACATCCTGGCCCTGAACGCCGCCGTCGAAGCTGCCCGGGCCGGCGAGCAAGGCCGCGGCTTTGCCGTGGTGGCCGGCGAGGTGCGCAGCCTGGCCGGGCGCAGCGCCGAGGCGGCCAAGGAGATCAAGTCGCTGATCGGCGCCTCGGTCGAAAAGGTCGAATCGGGCACCCGCCTGGTGGGCCATGCGGGCAGCACCATGGACGAGATCGTGGCCAGCGTGCAGCGCGTGACGGACATCATTGGCGAGATCCGCGCCGCCACCTCCGAGCAAAGCCAGGGCATCGCCCAGGTCAATGGCTCGATCAACCAGCTGGACCAGATGACGCAGCAGAACTCGGCCTTGGTCGAGCAGTCGGCCGCCGCCGCCGACAGCCTGCGTGAACAAGCCCTGCGCCTGACCGAGGTGGTGGACCTGTTCCGCGTCAACGGCAGCAGCGCCCCGGCGCGCCTCAGCCCGGCGCCGCAGCGGGCGCCAGCGCCCAAGCCCCAGCCAGCCCGGCCAGCAGCACCTCGGGTCAGCACCCCGGCCCCCAGCAGCGCCCTGCCTGCACAGGCCAGCAAGGCCCCCGCCGTGGGCCACAACGGCAGCGGCAGCAGCGCCAAAGCGGCCGCCGAACCCCGGCCTGCGGCCAGCAACGCCAGCAGCACCACGTCCGAGGGCGATTGGGAATCCTTCTGAGCCACCGCGTCAGCGGCTGAGTCAGCCCTCGGGCTGCCCCCCGCGCCAGCCTCTGCCCCCCATGAAAAAACCCCGCCCTCCGAAAGGAGCGCGGGGTTTTTCACAGGCGTATCAGGTCGGGGCCCAGCCCCGAGGTCAGGTGACCAAGATCAGTCGGCTTGCTTGCGCAGGAAGGCCGGGATTTCCAGGTCGTCCATGCCGCCCGACACCAGCGCGTCCACCTTGGCCGCAGCTTGGGTGCGGTTGGTGCGCCAGACGCTGGGCACGCTCATGCCGCCGTAGTCGGCGCCCGAGCTGACCGAGCCCAGGCCCACCGCGTTGCCCACCGAGCCGCCAGCCGACGCCACGGGCAGGTTGAAGCCCACGTTGTCGGTGCCGGTGCGCAGCACTTGCAGCGGAGGCGCTTGACGGCGAGCGTTTTGACGGCTCAGGCCGGTGGCAACCACGGTCACGCGGATGTTCTCACCCAGGGTGTCGTCGTAGGCGGCGCCGTAGATGACATGCGCGTCAGGCGAAGCGTAGGCGTTGATGGTGCTCATCGCCAGCTTGGATTCGGACAGCTTCAGGCTGCCCTTGGCGGCGGTGACCAACACCAGCACGCCCTTGGCGCCCGACAGGTCGATGCCTTCGAGCAGCGGGCAGGCCACGGCTTGCTCGGCGGCGATGCGGGCGCGGTCCGGGCCGCTGGCCACGGCGGTGCCCATCATGGCCTTGCCAGGCTCGCCCATGACGGTGCGGACGTCTTCAAAGTCGACGTTCACATGGCCGTATTCGTTGATGATTTCGGCAATGCCGCCCACAGCGTTCTTGAGCACGTCGTTGGCGTGGGCAAAGGCTTCGTCTTGCGTGATGTCGTCGCCCAGCACGTCGAGCAGCTTTTCGTTCAGGACCACGATCAGCGAGTCGACATTGGCTTCGAGTTCGGCCAGGCCGTCATCTGCGTTGGTCATGCGGCGCTTGCCTTCCCAGTCGAAAGGCTTGGTCACCACGCCCACGGTCAGGATGCCCATTTCTTTGGCCACACGGGCGATCACCGGCGCAGCGCCCGTGCCGGTGCCGCCGCCCATGCCGGCGGTGATGAACAGCATGTGGGCACCCGTGATGGCAGCACGGATGTCATCAAGGGCCGCTTCGGCGGCGTCACGGCCCTTGTCGGGCTTGCTGCCTGCGCCCAGACCGCTCAGACCCAGTTGAATCGTGCGATGGGCAGCGCTGCGGCTCAGGGCCTGCGCGTCGGTGTTGGCGCAGACGAATTCGACGCCTTGCACATGGCGTTGGATCATGTGTTCGACCGCGTTGCCGCCGCCACCACCCACCCCAATCACCTTGATCTGCGTGCCCATGTTGAACTCTTCAACTTCGATCATTTCGATGGTCATCTTGTTGCTCCTGAATCTGCCTGATATGCAATTGCCAAAAATTTTTACTGTTGGAATATTGTGACTTGCCAGAGGGCCTTCACGGCGGTCCGATACAGTGTTCCGCTCGCCTTTTTTTCAAGGGCGGACTGCCCCGGGCGAGCCAGCGTTTTCGCTGGGGCGGGCCGAGCGCCAGCACCCCGCTCCAGCGGGTGATGCCAGCCCCGAGGCCCGGTTGGAAAAACATGGTCAGAAGTTCCCCACGATGAAGTCCTTGAAGCGGCCAAAGGCCGTCTTCATGGAGCCACTTTTCTGGGCCACTTTGAAGCCTCGGATGCGGGCCTGGCGGGCCTCTTCCATCAAGCCCATGACGGTGGCGGCGCGCGGCTGGGCCACCATGTCGGACAGGGCGCTGGAATACTTGGGCAGACCCCGGCGCACGGGCTTCAGGAAGATGTCCTCGGCCAGCTCCACCATGCCGGGCATGACCGAGCTGCCGCCGGTGAGCACGATGCCCGAGGACAGCACTTCCTCGTAGCCGGATTCGCGGATCACCTGCTGCACCAGGGAGAAGATTTCTTCGACGCGCGGCTCGATCACACCCGCCAAAGCCTGGCGGCTCAGCATGCGCGGGCCCCGGTCGCCCAGACCCGGCACTTCGACCTGGGTCTCGGCATCGGCCAGCAGTTGCTTGGCGTAGCCCGACTCGACCTTGATGTCCTCGGCGTCCTTGGTCGGCGTGCGCAAGGCCATGGCGATGTCGCTGGTGATCAAGTCACCGGCGATCGGGATCACCGCCGTGTGGCGGATGGCGCCGTTGGTGAAGATGGCCACGTCGGTCGTGCCCGCGCCAATGTCGACCACGGCCACGCCGAGCTCACGCTCGTCATCGGTCAGCACGGCTTGGCTGGAGGCCAGCGGGTTGAGCATCAGCTGCTCCACATCGAGGCCGCAGCGGCGCACGCACTTGATGATGTTCTCGGCCGCGCTCTGCGCCCCGGTCACGATGTGCACCTTGGCTTCCAGGCGCAGGCCGCTCATGCCGATGGGCTCTTTGACGTCCTGGCCGTCAATGACGAACTCCTGCGGCTCCACCAGCAACAGGCGCTGGTCGGTCGAGATGTTGATGGCCTTGGCCGTCTCCACCACGCGGGCCACGTCGGCCGAGGTGACTTCCTTGTCCTTGACCGCCACCATGCCGCTGGAGTTGAGGCCGCGGATGTGGCTGCCGGTGATGCCGGTGTAGACGCGGGTGATCTTGCAGTCGGCCATCAGCTCGGCCTCTTTGAGGGCTTGCTGGATGCTTTGCACGGTGGCGTCGATGTTGACCACCACGCCGCGCTTGAGGCCGTTGCTGGGGGCCACGCCCAAGCCAGCGAGCTTGAGCTCACCGCCGGGCAGGACTTCGGCCACCACCGCCATGACCTTGGCCGTGCCAATGTCCAGCCCCACCACCAGATCCTTGTATTCCTTTGCCATATGTGTACCTGTGATTCTGTGTATTGGGTTGGGTCTATTTTTTGGGAACGTCGGCCGTCACCGTGGTCACGCCACGCAAGCGCAGGGCATAGCCTTCGGTGTGGCGCAAATCAGCGCTTTCAAGCGCATTGGTGCGGCGGCCATAACGCGAAGTCACTTGGGTCAGCGTGGCCACAAAACGGCGCGTGCGGGTCAGCACCTGGTCCACCGTGCCGTTGCCCAGTTCGATCTCGGCGCCCGAGTCCAGCGTGGCGCGCCAGCCACCGCGCTGCGTGAGTTCAAGCTCGGCCAGGTCCAGATCGACCTGTTTGAGGATGGGGCGCAAGCGGCCGTACATGTCCAGCACCTCGACCGATTGACGTTCGGGGCCGTTCAGGCGGGGCAGGTCGTCGGCATCCACATCGCCGACATTGGCCTCGAACACCTCACCAAAACTGTTCAACATGCCGGAGCCGCTCTCCGGGCCCCACAAGGCCACGGGCACATGCTCTTCCAGCTGCACCTGCAACTGGTTGGGAAACTGGCGTCGCACCGAAGCCTGACGCACCCACGGCACGCCTTCAAACACCGCGCGTGCCTGCTGCAGGTCCACGGTGAAGAAGTTGCCGACCAGCTTGTGCGCCACATTGGCGCGCAAGGTGACCGCGTTGTTGTGCGCCAACTCGCCCTGCACCGTGATGCCGCCAATCGAAAAAGCGGGGTGCCGCAGCACCCACCAGCCGCCCGCCGCCAGCACCAGCGTGGTCAGGCCCATGAACAGGACCGAGGCGGTCAGGTTCATCAGCTTGACGTCCAGCGGCACGGCCAGCGAGTCGTTCATGCGCATCAGCCTTGCACCGCCGCAGGGGCGGAATCGAGGGCGGCACTGGCCAGCACCTGCAGGCACAGGTCCTCGTAGCTGAGGCCGGTGGCCCGGGCCGACATGGGCACCAGGGAGTGACCGGTCATGCCGGGCGAGGTGTTCATTTCCAGCAGGAAGGGCTTGCGGTCGCTGGCGCGGATCATCAGGTCGGCGCGGCCCCAGCCCCGGCAGCCCAGCGACAGGTAGGCTGCCAGCACGATGCGCTGGATCTCGGCTTCTTCCTCGGGCGGCAGGCCGCTCGGGCACTGGTACTTCACGTCGTCGGTGAAGTACTTGTTCTGGTAGTCGTAGGCGCCGTCAGGTGCGGCGATGCGGATCACCGGCAGGGCGCGCGCGTTGAGTCCCGTGCCCAGCACCGGGCAGGTGACTTCCTCGCCCACGATGAACTCTTCGCACAGCACATCGGGGTCGTAGCGGGCCGACAGGCTGACGGCCTCCTGCATTTCCGAATAGCCATTGACCTTGGTGACGCCAATCGACGAGCCCTCGCGCGGCGGCTTGACGATCAAGGGCAGCCCCAGGGTGTCGGGCACGGTGCGCACCACCTCGCGGCCCTGGCGGTCGGGGCTCAGGCACACATAGCGCGGCGTGGGCAGGCCATCGGCCAACCACAGGCGCTTGGTCATGACCTTGTCCATGGCCACGCTGGAGGCCATCACCCCCGAACCGGTGTAGGGAATGCCGAGCAGTTCGAGGGCACCCTGCACCGTGCCGTCTTCGCCATGGCGACCGTGCAAAGCGATGAAGCAGCGCGCAAAACCGGCCTGGCGCAGCTCGCTGAGGTCACGCCCAGCGGGGTCAAACGGGTGGGCATCCACGCCCTTGGACAGCAAGGCCTGCAACACGCCCTGGCCCGACATCAGCGAGACCTCGCGCTCAGCCGAGCTGCCGCCCATCAACACCGCCACCTTGCCCAGCTCAGAAACCTGGATCGCCATCAGATTTGCACTCCCTTCAACGACTGTGCTGCCGACTGCAGCAACTCCACCACCTTGGCGGGCACGGCTCCGATGGAGCCTGCGCCCATGCACATCACCACATCGCCGTCACGCGCATTGCTGACGATGGCCTCAGGCAAGGCCTCGATCTGGTCAACAAACACCGGCTCCACGCGGCCCGCCACGCGCAGGGCACGCGACAGGGCGCGACCGTCGGCAGCCACGATGGGCGCTTCGCCGGCGGCATAGACCTCGGCCAGCAGCACGGCGTCCGCCTGGCCGATGACCTTGACGAAATCTTCAAAGCAGTCCCGCGTGCGGGTGTAGCGGTGCGGCTGGAAGGCCAGCACCAAGCGGCGGCCTGGGAAGGCGCCGCGCGCCGCAGCCAGCGTGGCGGCCATTTCCACCGGGTGGTGGCCATAGTCGTCAATGACGGTGAACTGGCCGCCGTCGCGCGCAGGCAGGTCGCCATAGCGTTGGAAGCGCCGGCCCACGCCCTTGAACTGGGCCAGGCCACGCTGCACGGCCTCGTCCGCAATGCCCAGCTCCACCGCCACCGCGATCGCCGACAAGGCGTTGAGCACGTTGTGTTCGCCCGCCAGGTTCAGCACCACGGGCAGGTCGGGCAGGGTCACACCATTGCGGCGTTGCACGGTGAAGTGCATCTGGCCGGCCACGGCGCGCACGTCCACCGCACGCACCTGGGCTTCGGGGCCAAAGCCGTAGCTGGTGATGGGGCAGTTGACCTGGGGCAGGATCTCGCGGATCGCCGGATCGTCGGTGCACAGGATGGCCGTGCCGTAGAAGGGCATGCGGTGCAGAAAGTCCACGAAGGCCGCCTTCAGGCGGTTGAAGTCGTGGCCATAGGTTTCCATGTGGTCAGCGTCGATGTTGGTGACCACCGCCATGACCGGCAACAGGTTGAGGAAGGAGGCGTCCGACTCGTCGGCCTCGACCACGATGTAGTCGCCACTGCCCAGCTTGGCATTGGCACCCGCGCTGTTGAGGCGCCCACCAATGACGAAGGTGGGGTCCAGACCGGCTTCGGCCAGCACGCTGGTGACCAGGCTGGTGGTGGTGGTCTTGCCGTGGGTGCCGGCAATGGCGATGCCGCGCTTCAGGCGCATCAACTCGGCCAGCATCAGGGCACGTGGCACCACGGGGATGCGGCGCTCGCGCGCCACCAGCACCTCGGGGTTGTCGGCCTTCACGGCGGTGGAGGTGACCACGCAATCCGCAGCCTCGACATTGGCCGCGTTGTGGCCGACCGAGGTCTTGATGCCCAGGTCTTGCAGGCGGCGCAGGGTGGCGCTGTCGGACAGGTCGGAGCCCGAGATCGTGTAGCCCAGGTTGAACAGCACCTCGGCGATGCCGCTCATGCCAGCGCCGCCGACGCCGACGAAATGGATGTGGCGAATGGCGTGCTTCATCGGGCCAGCTCCTCGCAGGCGTTCACCACCTCGGTGGTGGCTTCAGTTTTTTGCATCTTCTTGGCTTGCAATGCCCGCGCCAACAGATCGGCACGGGGGGTGGTCAGGATCAGCTCGGCCAGCGGGCCGGGCTTGAGTTCGGTTTGCGGCATCAGCCAGCCCCCTTGTTCGTCCACCAGGAAGCGGGCGTTGGTGGTCTGGTGGTCGTCCACCGCAAAGGGGAATGGCACATACACCGCGGCGGCGCCGACGGCGGCGATCTCGGTCACGGTGCTGGCACCGGCGCGGCAAATGATCAGGTCGGCCTCGGCAAAAGCCGTGGCGGTGTCGTCGATGAAGGGGGTCAGATCGGCTTCGACGCCCGCGGCGCGGTAGGCCTCGCGCAGCGCGTCGATCTGCTTGGCGCCGCTTTGGTGACGCACCAAGGGGCGCTGCTCAGGCGGGATCATGGCCAGCGCTTGCGGCACGGTGTCATTGAGCGCCTTGGCGCCCAGGCTGCCCCCCACCACCAGCACGCGCAGCGGGCCCTGGCGACCGGCAAAGCGCTCAGCAGGACCTGGCTGCGAGGTGAAGCCCGCGCGCAGCGGGTTGCCCACCCAGCGGCCCTTGGCGAACACGCCCGGGAAGGCGGTGAACACGCGGTCAGCCACGCCAGCCAGCACCTTGTTGGCCATGCCGGCGACCGAATTCTGCTCGTGCAGCACCAGGGGCTTGCCCCAAAGCACCGCCATCATGCCGGCCGGAAAGGTGATGTAGCCCCCCAGGCCCACCACCACGTCAGGTTGCACGCGGCGCACCACCTGCAGGCTTTGCCAGAAGGCCTTGAGCAGGCGCATCGGCAGCAGCGCCAGGGTCAGCAGGCCCTTGCCGCGCACGCCGGAGAAATCAACCGTCTCGAAAGTGAAGCCGCGCGGCGGCACGATCTGGCTTTCCATGCTGTTGGGGCCACCCAGCCAGTGCACGCGCCAGCCGCGCTCGCGCAGCGCCTCGGCCACCGCCAGGCCCGGGAAGATGTGGCCGCCGGTGCCGCCGGCCATGATCAGTGCGGTTTTTTGACGGCTCATACCCGGCCTCCGCGCATCAGCACTTTGTTTTCGTAATCGATGCGCAGCACCACGGCGATGGTCACCAAGTTCATCAGCACGGCCGAGCCGCCGTAGCTCATCAAAGGCAGGGTCAGGCCCTTGGTGGGCAGCGCGCCCAGGTTCACGCCCATGTTGATGAACGCCTGAAAGCCCATCCAGATGCCCACGCCCTGCGCCACCAGACCGGGGAAGACCCGGTCCAGCGCAATCGCCTGGCGGCCGATGTGCATCATGCGGCGGGTCATCCACAGGAACAGGCCGATGACCAGCAGCACGCCGATCAGGCCGAACTCTTCGCCGATCACCGCCAGCAAGAAGTCGGTGTGGGCCTCGGGCAGCCAGTGCAGCTTCTCGACGCTGCCGCCCAGGCCGACGCCAAAAATCTCACCGCGCCCGATGGCGATCAGCGAGTGCGACAGTTGGTAGCCCTTGCCCAGCGCGTTGTGCTCGCTCCAGGGGTCGAGGTAGGCAAAGATGCGCTCACGCCGCCAGGGCGAGGCGGCGATCATCATGCTGAAGGCACCCACCAGCACGGCGGCGATCAAGAAGAACATGCGGGCGTTCACACCGCCCAAGAACAAGATGCCCATGGCGATCACCGCGATCACCATGAAAGCGCCCATGTCGGGTTCGGCCAGCAACAAGGCGCCCACCAAGCCCACCGCCACGCCCATGGGCAACACGGCGCGGAAGAAGCGCTCTTTGACTTCCATCTTGCGCACCATGTAGTCGGCGGCATAGAGCAGCACGGCGAACTTGGCCAATTCGGAGGGTTGAAAGCTCAGCGGGCCCAGGGCGATCCAGCGCCGCGCGCCGTACACCACCTTGCCCACATGGGGGATCAGCACCGCGATCAGCAGCACCAGCGAGCCCACAAACAGCCAGGGCGCACATTTTTCCCAGACCTTCATCGGCACCTGGAAGGCCAGCAGCGCCGCGACAAAACCCATCACCAGCCACAGCGCGTGGCGGCTCAGGAAGTAGGTGTGGGTGTAGTTGGCAAAGCGCGGGTTGTCGGGCATGGCCACCGAGGCGGAATAGACCATCACCAAGCCCCAGGCCAGCAGGGCCACGGTGACCCAGACCAGGGCCTGGTCCACGCCCAACATGCTGGCACGCGCCGGCGCACCGCGCCCCTCGTCAGCCGACCAGGTGCGGATGGGCAAGACCTCGACCGCGGCCTTGGAGACGCCGCTGAACCAGCCCGAAAGCCGTCCCGAAAAAGGTCCTGCCGCCTGGCTCATGCCAAGCCCCCTTCCAGCGAGGTGCCGGCTTCATCCGCCAGGGTCTGCACCGCCGCGCAAAAGACGCGGGCGCGGTGCTCGTAGTTGTCAAACATGTCCAGGCTGGCGCAGGCGGGCGACATCAGCACGGCGTCGCCGCCGCGCGCCAGTGTCGCTGCCTGTTGCACGGCCTCGGGCAGGGTGGCGACGGTGTGCAGGGGCACGCCGGTGCCGGCCAGGGCCTGGGCAATCAGGGGGGCATCGCGGCCGATCAGCAGCACGGCGCGCACATAGCGCGACACGGGGTCGGCCAGCGGAGAAAAGTCCTGGCCCTTGCCGTCACCGCCCAGGATGACGACGATGCGGCGCTCGGCCCCCAGGCCTTGCAAGGCCGCCACCGTGGCCCCCACGTTGGTGCCCTTGCTGTCGTCGAAGTATTCGATGTCCTGGATCAGCGCCACCGGTTCCACCCGGTGCGGCTCGCCCGCGTATTCACGCAGGCCATAAAGCATCGGACCGATGGCGCAGCCGGCCGCCTGGGCCAGCGCCAGGGCGGCCAGGGCGTTGGTGGCGTTGTGGCGGCCCCGGATGCGCAGCGCGTCAGCGGGGATCAGGCGTTGGATGTGCAGTTCTTCGTCTTCGTCCTTGCGGCGCTTGCGGGTCTCATCGGCCTCCAGGGCGCGCACCAGCCAGGCCATGCCGTTGACCACTTCGATGCCGTAGTCGCTGGGCCGAGCCGGCAAGCCAGCGCCAAAGGTGATGTGCTCGCGCACCACCGGCTTTTGCAGCTTGGCGCGTTGCGGTGCGGGCAGCATGGCCATCACGCTGGCGTCGTCTCGGTTGAGCACGAGCAAGGTCTGGTGGCCAAAGATGCGGGCCTTGGCCTCGGCATAGGCGGCCAGGCTGCCGTGCCAGTCCAGGTGGTCCTGGGTGACGTTGAGCACGGTCGCGGCGGTGGGCTCAAAGCCCGTGATGCCGTCGAGCTGGAAGCTGGACAGCTCCAGCACCCAGACCTCGGGCAGGCTGCTGGCGTCCAGGTGCTGCTGCAAGGTGTCGAGCAGGGTCGGGCCAATGTTGCCAGCCACCGCCACGGTCTTGCCGGCACGCTCCACGAGCTGGCCCGTCAGCGAGGTCACGGTGGTCTTGCCATTGGTGCCCGTGATGGCCAGCACCGCCGGCTGGTAGGCCTGCGCCTCGCGCAGCTCGCTCAAGGCGTGGTTGAACAGGCTCAGCTCGCCGCCCACCCACAGGCCCATGGCGCGGGCCGCATCGAAAACAGGCGCCACGGTCGCGGGCGACAGACCCGGCGAGCGGAACACCGCGCGCACGTCCGTGCCGTCGACCAGGCTGGCACTGAAGGGGCCACCGACAAAGCCGACCTCAGGCCATTCGGCCTGCAGTGTGGCCAGTTGGGGCGGCTGGGCGCGGCTGTCGGCCACGGTGACGCGCGCGCCCTGGCGGGCGCACCAACGCGCCATGGCCAGGCCGGACGCGCCCAGGCCAAGGATCAGGATGTGCTGGTCTTGCAGGCGGCTCACGGCTTACCTCAGCTTCAGCGTGGTCAGGCCCAGCAGGCACAAGAGCATGGTGATGATCCAGAAGCGGACCACGACCTGGGTCTCTTTCCAGCCACTCTTCTCGAAGTGGTGGTGCAGCGGCGCCATCTTGAGCAAGCGCCGGCCCTCGCCGTATTTGCGCTTGGTGTACTTGAACCAGCTCACCTGCAGCATGACGGACAGGGCCTCGACCACGAAGATGCCGCCCATGATGGCCAGCACCACTTCCTGGCGCACGATGATGGCGATGGTGCCCAAGGCACCGCCCAGGGCCAAGGCCCCGACGTCCCCCATGAAGACCTGGGCCGGGTGGGTGTTGAACCACAGGAAAGCCAGGCCGGCACCGGCCATGGCCGAGCAGAAGATCAGCAACTCGCCCGACCCCGGGATGTGCGGGAACAGCAGGTACTTGCTGTAGACCGAGCTGCCCGTGACGTAGGCGAACACGCCCAGCGAGGAGCCCACCATCACCACCGGCATGATGGCCAGGCCGTCCAGGCCGTCGGTCAGGTTGACCGCGTTGCTCGAGCCCACGATGACCAGGTAGGTCAGGATCACAAAGCCGAATACACCCAGCGGGTAACTGACTTCCTTGAAGAAGGGCAGCAGCAAGCCCGCCTTGGGCGGCAGGTCCACGTCAAAGCCCGACTGCACCCAGGTGATGAACAGCTCCATCACCTTGAGGTTGGAGCTTTCCGAGATGCTGAACACCAGGTAGAGCGCGGCCACCAGGCCGATCACCGACTGCCACAGGTACTTTTCGCGCGAGGGCATGCCCTCGGGGTCTTTGTTGACCACCTTGCGCCAGTCATCGGCCCAGCCGATGGCGCCAAAGCCCAGCGTGACCAGCAGCACGATCCAGACAAAGCGGTTGCTCAGGTCGGCCCACAACAGGGTCGAGATGGCAATCGACAGCAGGATCAGCACCCCGCCCATGGTGGGCGTGCCGCTCTTGCTGAGGTGCGATTCCATGGCGTAGCCCCGGATGGGCTGGCCGATTTTCAGGGCGCGCAGGCGCCGGATCACGGCCGGGCCGGCCAGCAGGCCGATCAGCAGCGCGGTGGTCGCGCCCATGACGGCGCGGAAGGTCAGGTACTGGAACACCCGGAAAAATCCGAATTCGGGCGACAGCGTCTGCAACCATTGGGCAAGACTCAGCAGCATGGTTGCTTCTCCTCAAAACAAAATGAATCAGGCGCGGGGCGCATCGGCCACCTCCGCCTGAGTGGACGCCCGGGCTGCGGCGTCGATGACCCCGGTCACGCGCTCCATCTTCATGAAGCGCGAGCCCTTGACCAGCACCGATGCGGCCTCGGACAGGCTTTGCAGCACGGCGTGCTGCAAAGCCTCGTAATCAGCGAAGTGGCGGCCCGCCGCACCAAAGGCCTGCACGGCCTGCGCGCTTTGCTCGCCCAGCGCATAGAGCTGTTCGATGCCGCGCTCACGGGCGTAGGCGCCGGCTTCGGCATGGAAGGCAGGACCTTGGTCACCGACCTCGCCCATGTCGCCCAGCACCAGCAGGCGCGGACCGGGCAAGGCCGCCAGCACCTCGATGGCGGCGCGCACCGAGTCGGGGTTGGCGTTGTAGGTGTCATCCACCACCGTGATGGCGCGCGGCGCCCCACCCTGCGACCAGTTGGCCACCCAGGCGCGCGAGCGGCCTTTGACCGGGCTGAAGTCCGCCAGGCCGCGCTCGATGGCCGACACCGGCACGCCAGCAGCCAGGGCGCAAGCCAGCACGGCCAGCGAGTTGCGCACGTTGTGCATGCCGGCCACCTGCAAGCGGTAGTTCAGCAGGCCTTGCGGGCTCTGGGCTTGCACGGTCCAGGCGGCGCCTGCCCAGTGGGCCGACAGCAAAGTGACTTCAGCGGCCACGCCAGGCGTGGTCGAAAAGCGCAGGCAGCGGGCGGGGCCCGCCAATTGGGCCCACAGCGCGGCATAGGGCTCGTCGGCCGGGAACACGGCCACGCCTTGTGCGCCCAGACCCAGCAAGACCTGACCGTTTTCCTGGGCCACGGCGTCCACCGTGCCCATGAACTCCTGGTGTTCGCGCTGGGCGTTGTTGACCAGGGCCACGGTGGGCTGGGCCAGGCGGCGCAGGTAGTCGATTTCGCCCGGGTGGTTCATGCCCAGTTCGACCACGGCGGCCTGATGTTCAGGGCGCAGGCGCAGCAGCGTCAGCGGCACGCCGATGTCGTTGTTGAAGTTGCCTTCGGTGGCCAGGCTGGCCGCCCCCCAGTGGGCGCGCAGCACCGAAGCCAGCATCTGGGTGCAGGTGGTCTTGCCATTGCTGCCGGTGACCGCGATCAGGGGGCCGGTGAAGCGCTGGCGCCAGGCGGCTGACAACTGGCCCAGGGCCAGGCGGCTGTCGGGCACTTGCACGCCGGCCAGGCCAGCGGCGGCGGGGTCGCGCTCGGCCAGCACGGCGCTGGCCCCCGAGGCAGCCGCTTGGGGCAGCAGGTCATTGGCATCGAAACGCTCGCCGCGCAGGGCCACGAACAGGTCGCCCGCTTGCAGGCTGCGGGTGTCGGTGGCCACGCGCAGCAGCGGCGTGGCCGCGTCGCCCACCAGGCGGGCGCCAGGCAAGGCGGCGGCCACGTCGGCCAAGGTCATCATGTGTTGGGGGCTGCTCATGCACGCCCTCCCTTCAGGCGCAAGGCCGCGTCAATGGTGGCGTGATCGGAAAAAGGATGGCGCACGCCCGCCGTCTCCTGGTAGGCCTCATGGCCTTTGCCCGCCACCAGCACCACGTCGGCGGCGCTGGCCTGGGCCAGCACCTCCTGGATGGCGGCGGCGCGGTCGGCCTGCACCTGCACGCACTGGCGGTGGCTCAGGCCCAGCAGGACTTGGCTGATGATGTGTTCGGGCTTTTCAAAGCGCGGGTTGTCGCTGGTGACCATGACCCAGTCCGCTTCTTTTTCAGCCACGGCGGCCATCAGTGGGCGCTTGGTGGCATCGCGGTCACCGCCGCAGCCGAACACGCAGCACAGGCGACCACCGCGCTCGGTGGCGATGGGGCGCAAGGCGCGCAGGGCTTTTTCCAGCGCATCCGGGGTGTGGGCGTAGTCAACCACCACCAGGGGCTGACCAGCCCCACCGCGGCAATCCATGCGGCCCGGCACGGGCAGCAGGTGTTGGCAGGCCTGAACGGCGTCGGCCAGGGGCACGCCCAGGCTGCGCAGGGTGGCGATCACGCCCAACAGGTTGCTGACGTTGTAGCGGCCCATCAAGGCGGTGTTCAGGGGCAGGCTTTGCGCGCCCTCTTGCACGACAAAACTCAGGCCGCGTTCGCCGTGGTGAATCTGCTGCGCATTCAAGCGCGCTCCACCGTGCAGCGACACCGTCCAGCAGTCCAGGCGCGAAGCCAGGTCCTGGGCCAGGGCCGCACCGTGTTCGTCATCCACATTGATGACGGCGGTCTGCAAGCCGGGCCAGGCGAACAACGCGGCTTTGGCAGCCCAGTAGGCGGCCATGCTGCCGTGGTAGTCCAGGTGGTCCTGGGTGAAGTTGGTGAAGAGGGCCACGCGCACGCGGCAGCCGTCCAGGCGGTGCTCGGCCACCCCAATCGACGAGGCCTCCAGGGCACAGGCGCTGAAGCCCTGGTCAATGAAGCGACGCAGCTGGCTTTGCAGCAGCACGGGGTCGGGGGTGGTCATGCCCGTGCCCGCCAACTGGGCCAGCGGGTCGGTGCCCGCCTGGTCGGGCTGCGGCACCCGGCCAGTGCCCAGGGTGCCGATCATGGCGCAGGGTCGGCGCAGCGCGTCGGGCAGGGCCGACAAGGCCTGGGCCAACCACCAGGCGGTGGAGGTCTTGCCATTGGTGCCGGTGATGGCCAGCACATCGATGTCCTGCGAAGGCTGACCCCACCACAGCGCCGCCAGCGGGCCGGTGGCGGCCTTCAGGCCGGCATAGCAGGCCACGGGGGCGTCGGCGGGCCAATCGGCCAACGCTTCGACACCCTCCCGTTCGACCAGGCAAGCCACGGCGCCCTGGGCCAAGGCGGCGCGCACAAAACGGCGGCCGTCGGTGGCGGCGCCCGGCCAGGCAATGAAGGCCTGACCGGCCTGCACCTGGCGGCTGTCCACGCGCAGCTCGGTGGCGCCCTGGGCGCGCAACCACTGCAGGGCTTGTTCGGGGCTGTGGAGCACTTGCATCAGAAGGACTCCTCAACAGTTTGGGCCACCACCTGCGGCTTGACCGACAGGTCGGGCTGCACCCCCATCATGCGCAAGGTCTGCTGCACCACTTCGCTGAACACCGGAGCGGCCACCAGGCCACCGTAGTACTGGCCTGCGCTGGGCTCGTCGAGCATCACGCCCACGATGATGCGCGGCTTGTCGATCGGCGCCATGCCGGTGAACCAGGAGCGGTACTTGTTGCTGGCATAGCCCTTGCCCACTTGCTTGTGCGCGGTGCCAGACTTGCCGCCCACCGAATAGCCCACGGTCTGGGCCTTGGGGCCGGTGCCGCCAGGGCCTGCGGCCATTTGCAGCATCTTGCGCACGGCGGCCGCGGTCTGGGGCGAAAACACCTTCACCCCCGAAGCCCGGGCATCGCTTTTCAGCATGGTGACCGGGATGATTTCGCCGTCATCGGTGAAGGCGGTGTAGGAGTGCACCATCTGGAACAGCGAGGCCGACAGGCCATAGCCGTAGGACATGGTGGCCTGCTCAATCGGGCGCCAGGTCTTGTAGGGGCGCAGCCGGCCCGTGACCACCCCAGGGAAGGCGATCTGCGGCTTCTGGCCAAAACCCAAGGCGGTGAAGGTGTCCCACATTTCATGGGGCGACATGCGCTGGGCGATCTTGGCCGCGCCGATGTTGCTGGACTTCTGGATCACCTGCTCCACCGTCAGCATGCCGTTGGCGTGGGTGTCGGTGATGGTGGCGCCGGTGATGGTGTAGCGGCCAGGGCCGGTATCGATCATGCTCAGCGGCGTGATGCGCCCGGCCTCCATGGCCATGGCCACGGTGATGGGCTTCATGGTCGAACCGGGCTCAAAGGTGTCGGTCAGGGCGCGGTTGCGCAACTGCTCACCGGTCAGGTTCTGGCGCTTGTCAGGCACATAGCTGGGGTAGTTGGCCAGGGCCAGGATTTCGCCGGTGACCGAGTCCAGCACCACCACGCTGCCAGCCTTGGCCTTGTTGGCGGTCACGGCCTCGCGCAGCTTCTGGTAGGCGAAAAACTGCACCTTGCTGTCGATGCTCAGGCGGATGTCGCGGCCATCCACAGGAGGCACTTGCTCGCCCACGTCTTCGACCACGCGGCCCAGCCGGTCCTTGATCACGCGGCGGGAGCCGGGCTTGCCGCCCAGGTCTTTGTTGAAGGCCAGTTCAATGCCTTCTTGGCCCTGGTCTTCCACGTTGTTGAAGCCCACGACGTGGGCAGCGCTCTCACCCTCCGGGTACTGGCGCTTGTATTCCTTGCGTTGGTAGAAGCCCTTGATGCCCAGGGCGGCCACCTCGCGCGCCACAGGCTCATCGAGCTGGCGCTTGATCCAGACGAAGGTCTTGTCCTCGTCCTGCAGCTTCTTGTTCAACTCGGCGATCGGCATGTCGATCAGCTTGGCCAGTTGGCGCAGCTTCACCGGGTCGCGGTCCACGTCTTCAGGAATGGCCCAGAGGCTGGGCGCGGGCACGCTGGAGGCCAGGATCAGGCCGTTGCGGTCCAGAATGCGGCCGCGGTTGGCCGGCAGCTCCAGGGTGCGTGCAAAGCGCACTTCACCCTGGCGCTGGAAAAAAGCATTGCCCACCACCTGGATGTAGGCAGCCCGGGCGGCCAGGCCCAAAAAGCCCAGCGCCACCACCGCGACGATGAACTTGCTGCGCCAGACCGGGGTCTTGCTGGCCAGCAAAGGGCTGGAGGTGTAGAGCACGCTGCGGCTCATGGCTTGCTGCCCTCGGCGGCATCGCCCTTGAGCTGCACATACTGCGTGATGGCTGGCGTGGCCGTGCGCATTTGCAGCTGGTTACGGGCCAGCTTGTCGATGCGCAAAGGCGTGGCCTGAGCGCGTTTTTCAACCTGCAGGCGCTCGTGCTCAACCTCGATCTTGCGGGCCTCGGCCTGCGCCCGGTCCAGCGCCATGAACAGGCGACGGGACTCGTACTGGCTGTGCACCAGGTACAAGGCGCTGAGCACAATGGCCACCAGCAAAACGAGGTTGAGGCGAATCACAGCCCACGCCCTCCCCCGACGTGAAGCTGCACACCGCCGTGCAACAGACCCCGACGGCTCATGCCGCCTCCGTGCGCAGGGCCACCCGCATGATGGCGCTGCGCGAACGCGGGTTGCGCGCCACCTCGTCGGCACTGGGGCGGATGCGCTCCAGCGCGTCGAGCTTCATGACCTGAGGCGCGGCAAAGGGAGCGCGGCGGTCAAAGACCTCCTTGCTGTGCTTGGCAATGAACTGCTTGACGATGCGGTCTTCCAAAGAATGGAAGCTGATCACGGCCAAGCGCCCACCGGGCGCCAGCACGGCCAAGCTGGCCTCTAGCGCCTGTTGCAGCTCTTCAAGCTCGGCGTTGATGAAAATCCGAAGAGCCTGAAATGTGCGCGTTGCAGGGTTCTGGCCCGGCTCGCGGGTTTTGACCGTGCCAGCCACGAGCTCGGCCAGCTCGGCGGTGGTTGAAATTGGGCCCCGTTCCTGTCGGCGAGCCACAATCGCCTTTGCAATCGGAAAAGCAAACCGTTCTTCGCCGTAGTCACGTATCACCTCCGAAATTTGTTGAAGTTCCGCCGTGGCCAGCCACTCGGCCACGCTCTCACCCCGGGTGGTGTCCATGCGCATGTCGAGGGGGCCATCGAAACGGAAACTGAACCCGCGCTGCGGGTTGTCGATCTGCGGCGAACTCACGCCCAGATCCATCAGCAGACCTTGCACGCTGCCCGCGGGCAGCTCGCCCAGGTGGCGAAATCCTTCGTGCCGAATGGAAAAACGCGCATCGGTGATGCGCGCAGCTTCTTGAATGGCGTCCGGGTCTTTGTCGAACGCGATCAAGCGGTCCTGCGGCCGCAGCCGGGACAGCAGCAGCCGGGAGTGGCCGCCGCGCCCGAAGGTGGCGTCCACCCAAGTGGCCGGGCCCTCGGGCAGCTCGCCGCCCAACAAGGCGTCGACCGCCTCGTCGAGCAAGACTGTGGTGTGTTGCAAAGGGGTGTCCAAAGGGGCCTCAGAAAGAAAAATCCTTGAAGACCTCGGGCATGTCGCCTTGCATGGCCTTGGCTTCCTGCTCGTCGTAGGTCGCCTTGTCCCACAGTTCAAAGTGGTTGCCCATGCCCAGCAGCATGGTGTCTTTGCTGATGCCAGCGGCCTGGCGCAGTTCAGGCGACACCAGCACACGGCCAGTGGCATCCATCTCCACGTCCATGGCGTTGCCCAGGAAGATGCGCTTCCACCACTGGGCCGACATCGGCAGCTCGGCAATGCGCTCGCGGAACTTCTCCCACTCGGGGCGGGGGAAGACCATCAGGCAGCCGTGGGGGTGCTTGGTGATGGTCAATTGACCACCCGCCGTCGCGCTCAAGACGTCACGGTGCCGGGTCGGCACAGAAAGCCGACCCTTCGCATCCAGACTCAGAGACGAAGCCCCTTGAAACACGACAGCACACCCCAGGTTGAGTTCAAGCGCCAGAGCGGTAAAAACACCTCCATGAGGCACTTTTCACCACTAAATTGCACTTTTTTCCACTGTAGCAGGAAATGCCGCAGCCGCAAGGTGTCTTGCCAGAATTTTTTCAATGAAATCAAGGACTTAGAGCCGCAATCGAAAGTCAACAACGGATGAAAATCGTTGTGAATTAAGCACTTAGCTCCGTCACTGAAAGTGTTCCGTGAAGCTCAGATGAACGTCACAGGATGTAACGAGACCAATCCTCATCCTGGCTCAACTCACCCAGGCGGGCATCGACAAAGGCCGCGTCAATGACGACCGTTTGCCCCTGACGCTCGGTGGCCTCAAAGCTGACCTCATCCAACAGGCGCTCCATCACGGTGGACAGGCGGCGAGCCCCGATGTTCTCGGTGCGCTCATTGACGTCGAAGGCCGTCTGCGCCAGGCGGGTGATGCCCTCGGGTGTGAATTCCAGCGTGACACCCTCGGTGGCCAGCAGGGCCTGGTACTGCTTGACCAGGGAGGCCTGGGTCTGCACCAGGATGGCTTCGAAATCCTGCACCGACAGGGCCTGCAGCTCCACCCGGATCGGGAAGCGGCCTTGCAGTTCAGGAATCAGGTCGCTGGGCTTGCTCAGGTGGAAGGCCCCCGAGGCGATGAACAGGATGTGGTCGGTCTTGATGACGCCGTACTTGGTCGACACCGCCGTGCCCTCCACCAAGGGCAGCAGGTCGCGCTGCACGCCCTGGCGCGAGACCTCGGCACCGCTGCCCTGGCTGCGCGAGGTGACCTTGTCGATCTCATCGATGAAGACAATGCCGTTTTGCTCGGCATTGCTCAGGGCCTGGCTGCGGATTTCCTCCTCGTTGACCAGCTTGGCCGCCTCTTCGTCGACCAGCAGGCGCAGGGCTTCGCCGATGGGCAGCTTGCGCGTCTTGCGCTTGGCCGCGCCCATTTGGCTGAACATGCCGCGCAGTTGCTCGGTCATCTCTTCCATGCCGGCGGGGCCCATGATCTCCAGCGGCTGCTTGGTGTCGGCCAGGTCGATCTCGATCTCACGGTCGTTGAGCTGGCCCTCGCGCAGCTTCTTGCGGAAGGCCTGGCGAGCGGGCCCTTCCGGGGTGGGCTCTGCGGCCTCACCCAACACCGGGCGGGCCGGCGGGATCAGGATGTCCAGGATGCGGTCTTCGGCCGCGTCTTCGGCGCGGCTGCGCATCTGGCGCACAGCGGCTTCGCGGGTCTGTTTGACCGCCACCTCGGCCAGGTCACGGATGATGGAATCCACATCCTTGCCCACATAGCCCACCTCGGTGAACTTGGTGGCCTCGACCTTGATGAAGGGCGCATCGGCCAGCCGAGCCAGACGGCGCGCGATTTCGGTCTTACCAACCCCGGTCGGGCCGATCATGAGGATGTTCTTGGGGGTGATCTCTGGGCGCAGGCCGGCTTCGACCTGCTGGCGGCGCCAGCGGTTGCGCAGGGCAATGGCCACGGCGCGCTTGGCGCCGGCCTGGCCCACGATGTGGCCGTCGAGTTCGGAGACGATTTGCTGGGGGGTCAAGGAAGACATGGGACAGGTCCTGCTGCAAGCCAAGTGCCCCGCGCACGCGCTGGCACCCGGCGTGAAGAATCAATCGAGGGTTTCGATGGTGTGGTTCATGTTGGTGTAAATGCACAGCTCGCCGGCAATGGCCAGGGATTTGCGCACCACCTGCTCGGGCGACAGATCGGTGTTGTCCAGCAAGGCTTTGGCCGCCGAGTGCGCGTAAGCACCGCCCGAACCGATGGAAACAATGCCTTGCTCGGGTTCCAGCACATCGCCGTTGCCCGTGATGATCAGTGAGGCCTCGCGGTCGGCCACTGCGAGCATGGCCTCCAGGCGGCGCAGCACGCGGTCGGTGCGCCAGTCCTTGGTCAGCTCAATGGCCGCACGCACCAGGTGGCCCTGGTGTTTCTCGAGCTTGGCTTCAAAGCGCTCGAACAAGGTGAAGGCATCGGCCGTGGCGCCCGCAAAGCCCGCCAGCACGCGGCCATGGTGCAGCTTGCGCACCTTGCGTGCCGTGCCTTTGACAACGATGTTGCCCAGGGTCACCTGCCCGTCGCCGCCGATGGCGACTTGCACGCCCGTGGGGGTTTGGCGACGCACGCTGAGGATGGTGGTTCCGTGAAATTGTTCCATAGTGCTGCTTGAATTGGGGGTGGGAGGGAAATTTGCAATGGCCATGAAGCGGCACCTGAATCCAGGCGCAGCGCCCTGCCCCGCCCGGCTTGGCGACCTCGAAAAGGCCCCAGCTCAGTCTTGCCTGGGCATCACCCGGGCATGGTCATTGATGCCAATGACATTGAAGAACACCGCGACCAAGCGGTGCAGTTGCTGGAACTGCACCTGGGTGCCCTCGGCCTGGCGTGCAGCGGCCCAGTTGAGCACCGAGCCGGCCGCCGAGAAGTCAATGCGCACGAGGCGCGCGCAATCGACCACCAGCACCTTGGGAATGCGGTAGCCGGGCAGCGGCACGGGCAGGGAGCCGCCCACATCGCCGGTGATGGTGCCACTCAGATCGACCACGATGGCTTGCTGTCCGCCCATTTCGGAGTCAGGGGCCGGCATGTCCAAGGCCAGCGCGGTGGTGGCGAACTCGGTGTGATAACGCGAGGGCTGGGTCGCAGGCCCCTCTCCGGCGGGCGCATCCAACAACAAGCCGGCGCCGTCGCCCGTCAACACACGGCATTCGCAATACGGCGCCTGCCAGGACGGCGGGGACTGCTCGTAGGTGATGCAATAGTCCAGCGCCACCAACTCGAATTCCTCAGCGCGCCCCATGACGCGCAAGGACTCCATGCGCAGCTGCCACCAGGCGGGCGAGACTTCGGGCTCACCCGATCGGGTTTGGGCGCGCAGCACATCATCAAAAATGGCCATGCCCTGCCAGCGCAGGCGCACACGGGACTGGGCCCAGTCGGCCATCAACTCCGCCAAGGGAGGGACCGCCGCGTCCTCGATCAGGCTCAGGCGGGACCAGTCCAACAACCAGGGAGAGGCCGCCCGCCCCAAAGCGGCTTTCAAGGCCGCGACGGACTGCAGGCCCAACACCGAAGGGCTGGTCCACTGGTAACCCGCGGCCTCGGTCAAGCCGTCGTCCCAGGGACTGGCCGTCGGCGCGCGACGCGCCGAGGCATCGGCCGATGGAAAGCTCACCCACAAAGGACCCGAGCGCCCAAACCGGCCCGCGAAATCGATCGACGCGCTGTCAAAGCGATCGGCCTGGGCCGTGGCCCGGTAGAGATCAAACAAGGCCATCCACAGCGGCTCTTGGTAGGCCAGCGACGGCTGCTGCACCAAGTCCAGCACCGCGGACTCTGCGCCTTCTACATCGCCATTGGCGTAGCGGATCGCCGCCTCTTCCAACTCTGGCGCATGCACATAGGCGGGGGTTTCTTGCCCGAGCAGGCGCGAGGACGCGAATTCGCTGTGACCCGACATGGGCAAGGTGCTTTGCACCGCCGTGGGGGCAAAGGCGGGGCCCTGACCGCGCCCGCCTGGGCCGTCAAAGTCCCAATCGGCGAGGTGGGGTGGCGCAGGCGCACCCGGTCGGCTCGCGGGGATGCTCATCCCCTTGAGCATGGAGGTCGACACCGTGGAGCCCGGCAAGGTGTGCGCCGCATCCAGACTGTGGCGCGACTGCGGCTGGGTCGCGGCTGGCACCGACGCGGGCACCGAGGCCGGCGCGGATGCCAGACCGGTCGGGCGCGTGGGCGCAAAAGCATTCTTGTGGGCCGCGGCCAGCGCAGCCGAGGTGCCCGGGGGCGGCTGCCCCTGTTTGGAACGCCACCACTGCATGGACATCTGGGCTTCGATCTCGTCGATCTTCTTGAGCGTACCGGCACGGTCGTCGGTGCGTGACGCCAGGCTGCTCTGGAAGAATGAGGGGCGAGCTTGCGGGTCCTCGGGCGGGTTCAAGGCCTCGCGCTTGCGCAGCTTGCGCAGTTGGTCAAACTCACGGCGGCGCACGAAGTCGTTGCGCCGCTTGCGCTCAATCATTTCCTTGAGCGCTTGCTTGTTGTAGTTGCTGTCGCGATCGTCCTCGGATTGATCGAGGTCCCCCCAGTTGGTGGTCGGGCTCGTGACGAACCGAACCACCTTGGACAGCAGGCCTGAGGGGTCTTCTTTGGTCATGAAAACAGGGCGGGCAAGCCGGACAAACCGGGCTCAGTCCCCGAACATCTTCTGCTTGAGTTCCCGGCGCTGCTGGGCTTCCAGCGACAGCGTGGCGGTGGGGCGGGCCAGCAAGCGGCCGACACCGATGGGTTCGCCGGTTTCGTCGCAGTAGCCGTAGTCACCGGCGTCGATGCGGGCGATCGATTGCTCGATCTTCTTGAGCAGCTTGCGCTCGCGGTCACGGGTGCGCAGTTCAAGCGCGTGTTCTTCTTCGATGGTGGCGCGGTCGGCGGGATCAGGCACCACAACCGTGTCTTCGCGCAGGTGCTCGGTGGTTTCACCGGCGTTGTTCAGCATGTCCTGCTTGAGGCGGCTCAGCTTGAGGCGGAAGAAAGCCGTCTGCTTTTCGTTCATGTACTCGCTGTCAGGCATGGCGAGCACTTCCTCGTCCGTCATCTGGTCGACGGTCTTGGTTTTCCAGTTGTTGGCCAGTTTCGGGTCTTTCTTGATCGAGGAAAGCGCGGGCGAAACGTTCATTGTCGTAGGCATGGTGTGTAGAAAGCTGGCTTTGGCGGCAGTTGACGCCACGGCAGGGGCCGTGGCCATGGATGGTACGGTTAATTGGGTCAGTCTGGAAGACGGGCGCGTGCTGCGCTCGATGCCGGACGGGGCCACCGCCGGCACCACCAGGGAAGGCAGGGAGGCTGGAGGGGGCTTGGCGGCAGCAGGAGGAGTCAGGGCAGCCGCCTTGGCCTGCGCTTTCACCGCTGCGGCGGTTTTCACCGTCGCACTGGCAGGCTTGGCGGCTGCGGTTTTCTTTACCGCAGCCACGGGCGCCGCTTGGGATTTGCTGGCAGGGGCTTTCAAAGATTGTCTCCTCGCATGAAAGGCGGGATCGCTTGGAACCGGCGAACCGGCTGGCCTGCGCCGGGGACGCGCACCGGGCTTTTGCCGGGGCGCGATTGTATAGGCTCAAGGCCGTGCCCCGTCAACCGTTGCGGAATCGAGACAAACATGTGTCGCCCACCCCCTGCGAAAAACCGCAAGTCTAGGGCTTTTGCCCGCCTTCACAAGGGCATTGGCATCAATTTTGATAAAAAACGACGCCGAGGTCAGACCTGCCTCAAACCAGGCACTGTTCCAGGCCCTGCAAGAAGATGTCGCGCGGCAGGTCAATGCCGATGAACACCATCTTGCTGATGCGTGCCTCGTCCGGGCCCCACTGCGGGCCCAGGTCGCTGCCCATCAGTTGGTGCACCCCCTGGAAGATCACCTTGCGCTCGGTGCCCTGCATGTTCAACACACCCTTGTAGCGCAGCATGCGCGGGCCATAAATGTTGACGATGGCGCCCAGGAAGTCTTCCAACTTGGCCGGGTCAAAGGCACGCTCCGACTTGTAGGCGAAGCTCTTCACGTCGTCATCGTGGTGGTGATGGTGACCGTGGCCGCCATGCTGGTGCGAGGGGTGGTCGCAATGCTCGCCGTGGGCATGATCGTGGTCATGGTGGTGGTCGTGATCGTCTTCCTTGAGGAAGTCGGGGTCGATGTCGAGCTTGGCGTTGAGGTTAAAGCCGCGCAGGTCGAACACCTCGCTGATCGCCACTTCACCAAAATGCACGGCCTTTTGCGGCGCACGCGGGTTCATGTGGGCCAGGCGGTGCTTGAGGGCTTCGACCTCTTCGGCCGGCACCAGGTCGGTCTTGCTGATGAAGATCTGGTCGGCAAAACCCACTTGGCGACGCGCTTCCTGGCGGTCGTTGAGTTGCTGGGCCGCGTGCTTGGCGTCGACCAGGGTCAGGATGGAGTCGAGCAGGTAGGTCTCGGCGATCTCTTCATCCATGAAGAAGGTCTGGGCCACCGGGCCGGGGTCGGCCAGGCCGGTGGTTTCAATGACGATGCGCTCAAAGTCCAGCAGGCCCTTGCGGCGCTTGGCGGCCAGCAGTTGCAGGGTTTCGCGCAGGTCTTCGCGGATGGTGCAGCAGATGCAGCCATTGCTCATCTGAATGATCTGCTCTTCGGTGTTGCTGACCAGGATGTCGTTGTCGATGTTCTCTTCGCCGAACTCGTTTTCGATGACGGCGATCTTCTGGCCGTGGGCCTCGGTCAGCACGCGCTTGAGCAAGGTGGTTTTACCGGAACCAAGGAAGCCGGTGAGGATGGTGACGGGGATCAGGGCCATGGCTAGACTTTCGAACAAATTCAGGACGGCGCCGGTTCGGCGCGTGGGGCAGCCCGGAGCGCAAGGCGCGCCCCCGACCGGCACAAGTTGAGGAGTTTATCGAGGCTTTTCAAGCCCCGCCCCCGGGCCGCGGCAAGCCCGGCCCCGGGCTGCGGGCTCAGCGCCGCACCACCACCAGGCCCTTGAGGTACTCGCCCTCAGGGAAGTTGATGGTCATGGGGTGATCGGGAGCACCGGCCAGGCGCTCGGTGATGTAGCCATCCACGCCCGCGTCAATGCCCGCCGAGGCCACGATCTTGTGGAACAAGTCCGCGCTGATGCCGCCCGAGCAGGAGTAGGTGAACAACACGCCCCCTGGTGCGAGCAGCTTGAAAGCCAATCGGTTGATGTCCTTGTAGGCGCGCGCGGCCCGCTCGGCGTGCGCAGCGGTCGGGGCGAACTTCGGCGGGTCCAGGATGATGGCGTCGAAAGTGCGGCCTTCGGCCCCAAAGCGGCGCAGCGAGGCGTTCACATCGGCGTCCAGGAAGTCGGCTCGGTCGGCGGCGAAGCCGTTGAGCGCGACGTGGGCGCGGGCACGCTCCAGCGCCGGCGCCGAGGAATCGATCGAGGTCACATGCCCCGCGCCGCCCGCGAGGGCCGCCACGGTGAAGCCGCCGGTGTAGCAGTAGCAGTTGAGCACGCTGCCAAACTGACGCTGGCGGGTGACTTCGGCAAAGCGCTGGCGGCTGTCGCGCTGGTCCAGGTAGAAGCCGGTTTTGTGGCCTTCGGCCACGTCCAGCGTGAGCTGCCAGTCGTGCTCGCGCAGGGTGATGCCGGTGGGCGCAGCTTGGCCATCGGCCAGGGTGCCACCGCGCAGCCAGCCAGTGGCCTCGGGCAGGCCTTCAAGCCCGCGCGAGCTGGCGTCGGAACGCTCGTACAGCTTGCTCAGGCCGGTTTCTCGCAGCAGGGCGTCGGCCAGCACGTCTTTCCAGCGCTCCATGCCGGCGGTGCCGAATTGGGCCACCAGGGTGTCGTCGTAGCGGTCCACCACCAGGCCGGGCAGACCGTCGGATTCGCCATGCACCAGGCGGATGCCGTTGCTGCGCACGTCAAACCAGGCCCGCGCGGCCACCGAGCGCTGCACCGCGGCGCCCATGAAGGCCGCGTCAATGCGCTGCGACTCGTCAAAGCTCCAGACCCGGGCCTTGATCTTAGAGGCCGGGCTGAACGCCGCCCAGGCCAGGAATCGGCCATCGGCCGCCTCGACGCGCACGGTCTCGCCGGGGTCGCCACCGCCCTTGGCAATGGCGGAGTCAAAAATCCAGGGGTGGCGGCGCAGCAGGGAGCGCTCTTTGCCTTCGCGCAGTCGAATCGTTTTCATGGGGCGGAATTGTCGTTCCTTTTACGCCAGCCGCGCCGTCGCCACGTTCAAGCGCCCAAGCCCGGCCCTCACAGGGCCTGGCCAAAACGCTCGAAACGGGGCCACCAGTGGCCCAGGATGTCTGCCGACACCAGCACCGCCTTGGCCTGACCGATCAAGCGCTCGCGCGGCACGAGGCCGATGTAGCGAGAGTCGGCACTGTTGTCGCGGTTGTCGCCCAACATCAGGTATTGGCCGGCGGGCACGCTCAAGGGGCCAAAGCTGGAGCGCGCCCTCACCCCTTGCAACCACTGCACACGGCGCTGGTGGCCCTGGATGCTTTCGGTCAAGCGGGTGGCCGGGCGCTCCATGCCGGGCAGCAGGGCTTCGCTGAGCTGCTCGGCGCCGTCGTACTGAGCGGCTTCACCGTTGATGAAGAGGCGCTCGTCACGCATCTCGACCACGTCCCCAGGCACGGCCACCAGTCGCTTGATCAAGCGGGTGCCGTCCTGCGGCGAGCTGAAGGTCACCACGTCACCGCGCTGCGGCTCGCCCAGGCGGGCCAGCACCACATCGGTCAGCGGCAGCTTGAGGTCATAGGCCACGCGGTTGACCAGCACCACATCGCCCTCCAGCACCGTGGGCCGCATCGACCCGGAGGGGATCGGGTTCCAGTCGGCGATCGCGGTGCGGAACAGGCCGAAGCCCAGCAACAGCAGCAAAAACGAGCGGTTGGTGCGAATCCAGTGCAGCACGGGGGTGTCCTTGTCAGGTCCGACCCGCCACCGTGGCAGGCCTGAGATGACCGGCAGTATGCGTCGACTGAGCGGGCTCTGGGGCCTCGGCGAACGGGACTTAAGGCTGGCCTAAGCACGTCCGAAGTTCGGGCCGCCGGCCCTGAAGCGGATCAGCCCTCGGGCTCGGCCTCGGTGGCCGCTGGGGACTCGGGGGGCGCGGGCACCGCCCCTGGCAGGTCGACCGAGCGCCGGCTTGCCTTTTTTTGACGCGCCCGCGGGTGGGCCGCATCGTAGGCCTTGGCCAGGTGCTGGAAGTCGAGCCGGGTGTAGACCTGGGTGGTGCTGATGTTGGCGTGGCCCAGCAGCTCCTGCACGGCGCGCAGGTCGCCACTGGACTGCAGCACATGGCTGGCAAAAGAGTGGCGCAACATGTGCGGGTGCACCGCCGTGGGCGTGCCGGCCAGTTGGCTGCGCCGGCGCAGGCGCTGCCAGATCGACTGCGGGGTCAGGCGCGTGCCGTTTCGCCCCATGAACAGCGCCGGCTGCGACAGCACGGCGCTGGGCTCCAGCCCGCCACGCAGGTGCAGCCAGCGCTGCAAGGCCGCCAGGGCCTGGCGCCCGATGGGCACGCTGCGCCGTTTGCCGCCCTTGCCCAGCACATGGACCTCGGCGGCCTCCAGGTCGATCCAGCCGCGCCCCTGTTGCTGGGCCTGCGGGCTGGCCCGGACATCCAGGCCCACCAGCTCGCCCACGCGCAAGCCGCTGCCGTACAGCAACTCGACCAGGGCGGCATCACGCGCTTCCAGCCAAGGGTCATCGTCGGGGTTCTGAAATTCGGCCAGCTGCACCGCGTCATCGACACCCAAGGCCTTGGGCAGCAGCTTGGGCGCGCGCGGGGCGCGCACATCGCTGACCGGGTTGCTGCCCACCCAACCCTGCTGACCCAGCCAGGTGTAGAAGCTGCGCCAGCACGACAGAACCAGGGCGATGCCCCGGCCCTGGCGGCCGGCGCCATGCATTTGCGCGGCCCAGCGCCGCACCTGGGTGGGCGGCACCGCCGTCAAGCCCAGGCCGGCCTGGTGGGCCAGCGCGCTGAGCTGCGTCAGGTGCAAGGTGTACAGGGTGACAGTGCGTGCGGCCAAGCGCTTTTCAACCCTGACATGGGTCAGGTAGGCCTGCAGCAAGGGATCCAGCGCATCCGGAGCGGGGGGCTGCCCCGCCGCGTCGGGTGGGACCGGATCAGGCGACAAGGCGGCCAGTGGCGCCGCGCTGGGGGCGCCATCGCCCCCCCTGGCCGGAGCCTGGCGCGGCGCGGGCCGCAGCGCGCGGGCGGAGCGGCCGCTGGCTGCCACGGGATCAGCCGCGCAGGCGGCTCAGGGCGGCGCTGGCCAGCTCGGCCATGCGTTCCAGGAAGTCGGTGCCCATGCCGCTGTGGAAGCGCTGCGAGTCCGGCGAGGCCAGGACCAGCATGCCAAAGGCCGGCGCGGCGCTGCTGATGGCGCCATTGCGCAGCGGCAGCAAGGCCAGGGACACGGCCTGGGCCGGCTGCTCCAGCCACTGCACGGCTTCAAAGCCCGGGTTGGCGCCGCAGAAGGGCGAGGTCAGCGAGGTGGCAAAGGTCTTGGCGTCTTCGCTCACGCCTTGGGCAAAAGCCGCCTCGGCATGCTGGGGCGCCACCGACCAGACCTTGATCGCCACCTGGGGCACCTGGAACTGGCTGCGCACGTCGGCGACGATGCGATCGGGCAGTTCAGCCGGGTTGTCGGTGCGCATCAGGCCCAGGGCCCAGCGCTGCAGCTTGTCGGCAATGATGAGGTTCTCGTTGCTGTGCCGGATCATGTCCATGATGCGGCCCTCGAGGGTCTTGATCTTTTCGCGCAGCATCTCGGCCTGGCGTTCTTGCAGGCTGACCGCCCGGTTGCCGTGCGGGCTGGTCATTTGCACGCTGGCCAGGACCTCGGCATGGCGCTCGAAAAAGTCGGGCGAGTTGGTCAGGTAGTTGGCGATGTCGTCTTCGGTGATCGGGTTCATGCCAGGGGTGTTGAGGTCGGTCATGGGGCGGGAAGCTGGGTGAATCAGAGGGCGTCGGGCACGTCGATCTGCCCTTCAAAAACGGTGACGGCCGGGCCGGTCATGCGCACGGGGTGACCCAGACCAGCCCATTCAATGCTGAGCTGGCCGCCGCGGGTGTGCACGTCCACGCGCGCAGCCAGCAAGCCCAGGCGGATGCCCGCGACCACGGCCGCGCAGGCGCCGCTACCGCAGGCCAGGGTCTCGCCCGTGCCGCGCTCGAACACGCGCAGGCGCACTTCGCTGCGCGACACCACCTGCAGGAAGCCGGCGTTGACGCGGCGCGGGAAGAAGGGGTGGGACTCGATCAGAGGGCCCCAGCTGGCCACCGGCGAGGTTTGCACGTCGTCCACCAGCAGCACGGCGTGGGGGTTGCCCATGGAGACCACGGCCACGGCGGCGTCCTGCAAGGCCTCCCGGCCTGGCACGGCCAGCGGCCAGACCTGCCAGTCGCCCCGGGCGCGCGGGGTCAGGCCCTGTGGGTCAAAAGGGATGTCGGCCAGTTCGAACACCGGAGCGCCCATGTCCACCGTGACGCGGCCATCGGCCTGCAGCACGGGCTCGATCAGGCCGGCACGGGTGTGCACGCGGATCGCGTCCTTGGTGGTCAGGCCCTTGTCGCGCACGTAGCGGGCAAAGCAGCGCGACCCGTTGCCGCACTGCTCCACCTCGCCGCCGTCGGCGTTGTGGATCACGTACTCGAAGTCGATGTCGGGCGCTGGGCCCGGGCGCACGGTCAGGATTTGGTCGGCCCCGACGCCAAAGTGGCGGTCCGCCAGGTAGCGGTATTGGGCCGGGCTGAGGTTCAGGCGCGCGGCGGTTTCGTCCAGCACGACGAAGTCGTTGCCGGCGCCCTGCATCTTGGTGAAGCGGATCTGCATCACCAGATTATCGGGGCTTCCGCTGGGCGGCGAAACCGGGCCGCGTCAAGCCGGGTTCAGTCCAGGCTGATGTGAGCCGCCTTGACCACCTCGGCCCATTTCTGGCGGTTGGCTTTGACGGTGGCCTTGAACTGCTCAGGGCTTTCCAGGCGCACGCTGTTGCCAGCGCCTTCGAGCTTGGCCCGGACCTCGGGGTTTTCCAGCACCGCCTGCACGGCGCTGTTGAGGCGCTGCACCACGCGCGGGTCGGTGCCCTTGGGCGCGAACAGGCCAAACCAGATCGAGCTGTCAAAACCCTTGGTGCCTGCGAGGCCACTTTCTGCGATGGTGGGGACGTCCGAGACCGCGCCCACGCGCTTGGCCGTGGTCACGCCCAGCAGGCGCACTTTGCCGGCCTTGTAATGGGTCAGCACGGTCTGCACCTGGTTCATGATGCAGCAGGTCTCGCCGCGCAGCACCGCGGTCATGGCCTCGGGGCCGCCCTTGTAGGGCACATGGGTCATTTCCAGGCCAACACGCGAGTTGAACTCGGCAAACGCCATGTGGGTGCCCGTGCCGTTGCCGGTGGAGGCAAAGTTGTATTTGCCTGGGTTGGCCTTGACCAGCTCGACAAACTCCTTGAGCGTGCGCACCGGCACCACGTCGGGGTTGATGGTCAGCACGTTGGACACATCCAGCACGGGTGCCACCGGCACGAAGTCGGTCTCGACATCGAAAGACAGTTTTTTATACAAGGCGGCGTTGCTGCCATGGGTGGCGGCCGTGCCGAACACCAGGGTGTAACCATCGGGCTTGGCACGCGAGACGAAGTCGCTGGCGATGTTGCCGGCAGCGCCAGGTTTGTAGTCGATCACCACCGCCTGGCCCAGTTGCTTGCCCAGGGGTTCCTGGATCTGGCGCGCCACCACGTCCACCCCGGAGCCCGCCGGGAAGGTCATCACCACGGTGATGGGGTGCTGCGGCCAGTCGCCCTGGGCCAGCACCGGGCCGGCCACGCCCAGCCAGGCAGCGGCCAGCCAGCTCAGGCCAAGGCGCCAAGGGGTCCGGCGAAGAGAGGGGGTGTTGTTCATCAAGCGCTCCAAAATCAGGTCTGCAGGGTGGGTAGGTTCGTTGAACCGCGATTGTGACCAGATGCTCATAAACACCAGGTCTTTGCTTATGCCGGCGCTGCAAGCAAGGGCCGGGCCGACGCCCCAGTCCCCGCCGCATCGGCCCGAACGCCCCTGGTGAAAACCCCAGTCTTGCAGGTGTCAGGTCCCGCCTGAGCGCTGACCATAATGGCTCGCATGACCCGTTCCAGCCAGCAACTGCACCCTTTTCGCGAACCCGCCCCCTTGCGCCAGGCCGCCACCGTGCTGCTGCTGAGGGATGCTGTCGGGCCTGATGGCCAGACCGCGGTCGAGGTGCTGATGACCCGGCGCTCCCTGACCGCCAGCTTCGCTCCGGGGGCCTATGTGTTCCCGGGCGGGGGCATCGACGCGCTCGATGCCGCCTCGCACGGCCAGGCCCGGCGCCGGCCAGGGCAGAGCGATCTGAACCTCACGCGGGCCATTGCCGCCATCCGCGAAAGCTTTGAGGAACTGGGGGTGCTGCTGGCCTGGCAAGCGGATGGCCGCCCAGCCGATGCCCAGACCATCGCGCAACTGGACCGCAGCCAGCCCTTGGCGGCGCAATGCCAGGCCCTGGGCCTGCAACTGGCCGCCGACCAAGTCCATGTGTTGGCGCACTGGGTGACCGACCGCGACCTGCCGCGCCGCTTTGACGTGCCTTTCCTGGTCGCGCCCATGCCCGCTCACCAGGAGCCCGTGGCCGACGAGGCCGAGCAATTCGAACCGGTCTGGGTGCGCCCGGCCGACGCGCTGGCGCGGCATGCCGCAGGCCAGTTCTTCATCATCTTCCCGACCATCCGCACGCTGGAGCGCCTGCAGGCCTACCCCACGGTCGCCTCGGTGCTGGCCGCCTGCGCCAGTGAACAGCCGCTGTGGACCAGTTGCCCCCGCGCCGGTTGGCTCCATGGCCACGAGGCCCGCTACATGGAGCATGAACAGCCTTACGGCGAGCTGGCCCTGGTCAGCCCGGACGGCCAGATCGTGCATGAACTGGCCTGGCAGACCGAGCGCCCCGTGCCGCTGCTCAAGAACGTACAACGGCTGACCGCGCCCAACCCCGGCGTCATGACCGGCCCTGGCACCAACAGCTACCTGGTGGGCGACCCCGACACCGGCTACATCGCCATCGACCCCGGCCCGGCCGACCTGGAACACCTGCAGCGCCTGTGGCAGGCGGCCGGGGGCGACATCCGCCACATCGTCTGCACCCACTCACACCCCGACCATTCCCCCGGCGCCGCCCCCTTGCAGGCCTTGTGCGTGCAGCACGGCCGCGCCGCGCCCCCCATCCTGGGCCTGCCCTCGGCCCCCACCGCCCGCGCGGCCAGCGCGGCCAGCGCCTTCACGCCCGAACGGGCGCTGCAGCATGGCGAGCGCCTCTTGCTCACGGCCCCGGGCGTGCAACACAGCCTGCGCGTGCTGCACACCCCAGGCCACGCAGCCAACCACCTGTGCCTGGTGCTCGAAGAAGACGGCCTGCTGTTCTCGGGCGACCACGTGCTCAATGGCAGCACCACGGTGGTCGACCCACCCGACGGCAACATGGCCCAGTACATCGAGTCGTTGGACCTGCTGAGCGCAGCCTGCGCCGAGCACGGCATCGAGTTCATCCTGCCAGCCCACGGCTACGTGCTGGGTGCGGCCACCGACACCATCGCCCAACTCAAGGCGCACCGGCTCAAGCGGGAAGCCAAGGTGTTGGCCGCCATGCGCGCCCTGCCCGAGGGCACGCCCGAGCAGTGGGTGCCGCTGGCCTACGACGATGTGCCGCAACGCTTGTGGCCGGTGGCCCAGCGCTCGCTGATGGCCCATGTGGAACGCATCCGGACCCTGGCCCTGGCCTGAGATCACTGCGCGTATCCAAGCCACCCGGGCCATCCCCTGGTCGGGCGTGGCCCCCGAGCGCGTAAACTTCGCCCCCTGCCGCCCCCGCCGGGCGTGGCCGACCCGCAGCCCCACGAGCCCGCCCATGACCGAACCGATCCGCCTCTCCAAACACGTTGCCGACCAGGCCGCCTGCTCCCGCCGCGAGGCCGAGTTGCTGATCGAGGGGGGATGGGTGAAGGTCAATGGCGGCATCGTCGAAGAGCCCCAGCACCGGGTCAACCCTGGCGTGGATCAGGTTGACATCGACCCGCAAGCACGCCCCGAAACCGTGCCGCCAGCCACCTTGCTGTGGTACCGCCCCGACCCCCAAGCCGCCTGCGACGCCTTGAGCCTGCAGGCCACCGCCCCCATCAGCCGCCACCCAGTGCGCGTGCTCAAACGCCATTTCGCCCAGCAGCTGCCGCTGGCGGGCCTGAGCGGCCTGGCCACGGGTCTGGTGGTGTTCACCCAGGACGGCCGCATGCGCCGCCGCCTGATGGAGGATGAGGCCGAGCTGGAGCAGGAGTTCATGGTCGAGCTGCCGGGCCAGGTCACCAACGACACGATCGAACGCCTGCAAAACCGCATTCAGCAGGCGCGCCAATGGCCCTTGGTGCCGGTGGTGGGCAAATTGAGCTTGAACGCGCGCGGCCCCCAAGGCACGCGTCTGCGCTTCGCGCTCAAGGCCAGCAATGCCAGCTGCATCCTGGCCTTGTGCGAGAGCGCGGGGCTGCGCCCCTTGGCGCTGCGCCGCACCCGGCTGGGCCGGGTCGCGCTGGCGGGCCTGGCGCCGGGCGAGTGGCGCTTCATGGGCCCGCACGAGAAGTTCTGAGCGCGCCACCTCGGCGCGTCGGAAAGAAGAAAGTGTGAAGTCAGCCGATAAGCCGGATTCTGTGCACCAGGGTTGCCCCCGGTGTGACCGCCATTACTCTGGGCCGGGGGTCGCCCACCCGGCTCGATGCTACCTACCCGCCAACTCTGCGGAACCACATCAACGCTGGCCTACTTGGTATTGCTGCGCGTAGAGATTGCCCGTTTCACCTTGGTCGGGCACCGACCAAGGTGGCTGTGGGGGTCACGCTTGCGCGTGATCTGACGGGCTTTCGCCCGTCCGAACGCGGCTTGCGCCGCTCCCCCACAGAACACCCTGATTGGGCCGGTTCGACCAAACTCGTCTCTGTTGCTCTGATCCTCACCTCGCGGTGGAGAGCCGTTAGCTCCTACGCTGTCCTGTGCAGTCCGGACGTTCCTCCAGTGCGGTGTTTCCACACGGCGACTTGCGTCGCCGCCCTTTCGGCATGCACCAGCGGCGGTCTGGCTGACTTCACGGGCGCCATTATGACTGCTGGGCATGAGCTTAGTTGCCCACGGGCGAATGAAGTGGGCCAGAATTCGCGCATTCACCTCAAACCCCTCAGGAGACCGCATGAAAGCCGACAACATCCTTCAGACCATTGGCCGCACCCCACACGTGCGCATCAACCGGCTGTTTGGCCCGCAAGCCCAGGTGTGGATCAAGTCGGAGCGCGGCAACCCGGGCGGCTCGATCAAGGACCGCATTGCACTGGCCATGATCGAAGACGCCGAGCAATCGGGCAAGCTCCAGCCCGGCGGCACCATCATCGAGCCGACCTCGGGCAACACCGGCATCGGCCTGGCCATGGTGGCCGCGGTCAAGGGCTACAAGCTGATCCTGGTGATGCCCGACAGCATGTCGATTGAGCGCCGCCGCCTGATGCTGGCCTACGGCGCCACCTTCGACCTGACGCCGCGCGAAAAAGGCATGAAGGGCGCCATCGCCCGGGCCGAAGAGCTGGCCGCCAGCACGCCGGGCGCCTGGATTCCACAGCAGTTCGAAAACCCCGCCAACATCGATGTGCATGTGCGCACCACGGCGCAGGAAATCCTGGCCGACTTCCCCGAGGGCATTGACGTGCTGATCACGGGCGTGGGCACCGGCGGCCACCTGACGGGCACGGCACGCGTGCTCAAGGCCAAGTTCCCGCAGCTCAAGGTCTTTGCGGTGGAGCCTGCAGCCTCGCCCGTGATCTCGGGCGGCGCACCCGCTCCCCACCCCATCCAGGGCATTGGCGCCGGCTTTGTGCCCAAGAACCTGGACACCAGCCTGCTCGACGGCGTGATCCAGGTCGACGCCGAAGCGGCCCGTGAATACGCCCGCCGCAGCGCGCGCGAAGAGGGCCTGCTGGTCGGCATCTCCTCGGGAGCCACCCTGGCCGCCATCGCGCAAAAACTGCCCGAGCTGCCCGCCAACGCGGTCATCCTGGGCTTCAACTACGACACCGGCGAGCGCTACCTGTCGGTCGAAGGCCTGTTCCCGGCCTGAGCCCAACCAGGGCAGGCAGCGCACCCTGCCCCCACCGGCGGTACTGGGGCCCCACAACGTGGGCCCCGGACCGGGCGGGCCGATTAAAATCGAGGCCACCTCCAGACCTCTGCTTGATCAACACAAGCCGGCCCCCATGATTCGCCTCTCCGAACTCAAATTGCCGCTGGCCACGCTGCCAGCCGATCCCCAGACCCAGCCCATCGAGGCCTTGCGCACCCAGGCCGCGCTCATCCTGGGCATCGCGCCCAGCGACATCGCCACCGTGCATGTGCACAAACGCAGCTTTGACGCACGCAAGCCCGAACTGCTGACGGTCTACATCGTCGACCTCACGCTGCACGACAGCGCCGCCGAGGCCCCGCTGCTGGCACGCCACGCCACCCACCCGCACATCCAGCCCACGCCCGACATGGTCTGGCACCCGCCCGGCCAGGCGCCGAGTGACTTTCCCAGCCCCGGCAATGAACGCCCGGTGGTGGTGGGCTTTGGCCCCTGCGGCATTTTTGCCGCGCTGGTCTTGGCCCAGATGGGCTTCAAGCCCATCGTGCTGGAACGCGGCAAGACCGTGCGCGAGCGCACCAAGGACACCTGGGGTCTGTGGCGCAAAAAGGTGCTGCACCCCGAGTCGAACGTGCAGTTCGGCGAAGGCGGCGCGGGCACGTTCTCGGACGGCAAGCTGTACAGCCAGATCAAGGACCCGCGCCACCTGGGCCGCAAGGTGATGGAAGAGTTTGTCCAGGCCGGTGCGCCCGAAGAAATCCTGTACGCGGCACGCCCGCACATCGGCACCTTCAAGCTGGTCAAGGTGGTCGAGACCTTGCGCGAACAGATCATCGCCCTGGGCGGTGAGATCCGCTTCCAGCAGCGCGTGACCGACGTGGTGATCGAAGACGAGGGCCCGCAAGGCCGGCAGCTGCGCGCCCTGAAGGTGCTGGACCTGGAAAGCGGCCAAAGCTACGAGTTGCCCGCCACCCATGTGGTGATGGCCTTGGGCCACAGCTCGCGCGACACCTTTGCCATGTTGCACCAGCGCGGCGTCTACTTGGAGGCCAAGCCCTTCTCGGTGGGCTTTCGCGTCGAGCACCCCCAAGGCCTGATCGACCGAGCCCGCTGGGGCCGGCACGCCGGCCACCCGCTGCTGGGTGCAGCCGACTACAAGCTGGTGCACCATGCCAGCAATGGGCGCGCGGTGTACAGCTTCTGCATGTGCCCCGGCGGCACCGTGGTGGCCGCCACCTCCGAGCCCGAGCGTGTGGTCACCAATGGCATGAGCCAGTACTCGCGCAATGAGCGCAATGCCAACGCGGGCATCGTGGTGGGGATCGACCCCAAGGACTACCCCACACAGCCGGCCGATTTTGAATGGGCGCTGGGCCCGGACCACACGTGGCAGCCCCCCGCCGACGGCGGCTTCCACCCACTGGCGGGCATCGTGCTGCAGCGTCAGCTGGAGTCGCGCGCCTTTGTGCTGGGCGGCAGCAATTACGAAGCGCCTGGCCAGTTGGTGGGCGACCTGGTGGCGGGCAAAGCCTCCACCGCGCTGGGTTCGGTCGAGCCCTCGTACAAGCCCGGGGTGAAGATGGGCGATCTGTCGCAGGCCCTGCCCGACTATGCCATCAGCGCCATGCGCGAGGCCTTCCCTGCCTTCGGCCGCAAGATCAAGGGCTTTGACCTGCACGACGCGGTGCTGACCGGGGTCGAAACCCGCACCTCATCGCCTCTGAAGATCACCCGGGGTGAGACCTACCAAAGCCTCAACACCCGGGGCCTGTTCCCTGCAGGCGAAGGGGCCAGCTATGCCGGGGGCATTTTGTCGGCCGGCGTCGATGGCATCAAGGTGGGCGAGGCCGTGGCGCAAAGCCTGCTGGGGCTTCAGCGGAGCTGACGCGGCGCGGGACGCCCCGCAGCCCGTGGCGCGCCGCCCTCCCAGTCCAGTGCGGCACCCGCAGGCAGGCGGAAGCTGTCCACGGTGTCCGCCAATTGCTGGGCTTGGTTGCGCAGGCCTTGGGCGGCGGCAGCCGACTGCTCCACCAGGGCCGCGTTCTGTTGCGTGATCTGGTCGAGCCGGCTGACCGCTTCATTGACCTGCCCCAAGCCCGTGCTCTGCTCGCGCGCCGAATGGCTCAGCTCGGCAATGATGGTGCCTACCCGGGCCACCGAATCCACAATCTCGGCCATGGTGCTGCCGGCCTGTTGCACCAGTTGCGCTCCGCTGTCGACCTGGCTGACGCTGGATGCAATCAGGTCGCGGATCTCACGCGCGGCCTGGGCCGCGCGTTGGGCCAGCACGCGCACCTCGCCCGCGACCACGGCAAAGCCCCGGCCCTGTTCGCCCGCGCGGGCGGCTTCCACCGCCGCGTTCAGGGCCAGGATGTTGGTCTGGAAGGCAATGCCGTCAATGACCCCGGTGATGTCGGCAATGCGCCGCGACGAGCCCGAAATACCCTCCATGGTCGACACCACCCGTGACACCACCTCCCGCCCTTGCACGGCCACCGCACTGGCCGAGCCAGCCAAGCCTTCGGCTTGCTGAGCGGCATCGGCGCTTTGTCGCACCGCGGCCAGCAACTCCTCCATGCTGGCGGCCACCTCCTCCAGGTTGGAGGCGGTTTGCTCGGTGCGCGCAGAAAAATCGTTGTTGCCTGAGGCGATCTCATGGCTGGCATTGGCCACAGAAGCACTGGCACTGCGCATGCCCGACACCACCTGGACCAGCTTGGCCTGCATGCCCGTCAATTCGGCGACCAGGCCCTGCACCTCGTCACGGCTGGCGGGATCGACCGGGGGCGGCACCTGGGTCAGATCGCCATCAGCGATGTGACCGGCCAATCGGGTCGCGCCAGCCACGGGGGTGAGGATGGAGTGCGACAGCCGCCAAGCGCTGAGCACGCTCAAACCCAGGCCCAGCAAGGACCCCATGACCAACAGACTGATGCCCTGGCGCTCGCTGTTGAGGGCGCTCTCACGCGCCGACTGCACCCGGGCGCGCTGGTGCTGGGCCAATTGGTCGACCGCAGCCGCGTAGCGATCGGCCGCCGGGCGCAGGTCCTGGCTGATGGCCTCGTCCGGCACAGGCTGGCCTGCGGCACGCTGCTTGACCAGGCGGTCGCGCACCTCTCGAAAACCATTGCCGGCACCGTCCAACGCAGCAAACAGTTTCTTGGACTCATCGTCATCCGCCAGGGCCTCCAGGCGTTTTCGCACCTCAGCAGAGCGTGCCGAGGTGCGCTTGCGGTCCGCGTCGATGCGTGTAGCCGCTGCCGGGTTGTCGATCAACAACAGGGTTTCGGCGCGGCTGGAGCTGATCACGACAATCGCGTGCAACTCCGAAGCCAGCAAGGCGCGCTCGGAAGAGTCTCCCCCCAGGTCATCGGCGATCGCCTGCAATTGAATCAAGCGCCAAACGCCAATGCCGGCGGCCAAGCTCATGACCAGGCACACCAAGCCAAAACCCAGCGCCAGACGAGGCCCCAGGCGGGTTCGAGAAAAAAGCCCTGCACCCATGGCGCACCCCGCACAGTGAAGAGAGAGTGAGGCAGCTTAGCCGAAGCGAAGCCCGGTCGCCAGCCTCAATGCCCTTCAAGAGCGCTGGAGAAAGTCCAGCGCCAGCACGCTCAGCGCCCGCACGCCCAGGGCCAGGGCGTCTTCGTTGAAATCAAACAACGGTGAGTGGTTGGACGGCGCGGTCTCCGCCTTCAGCCCCACCGGTGTGCCGCCCAGGAAAAAGAAGAATCCTGGCACCACTTTCTGGTACTGAGAAAAGTCTTCCGAGCCACTGACCTTGGGGATCTGCACCACCTGGCCCCGCATGGCCAGCTTCAGGGCGGGCAGCGAAGCCTCGGTCAGGGCGGGAGAGTTCACCGTGACCGGGTAAATCATGGGCCCAAAACTCACGGTCGCCTTGGCGCCCGAACTGGCCGCGATCTGCTCAGCCGTGGCGACGATGCGTTTTTGGGCTTCCTGGCGCATGTCCTCGTCAAAGGCCCGCAGGCTGCCCAGCATCACGACCTTGTCGGGAATGACATTGCCCCGATTGCCCCCGTTGATGGCCCCGACGGTCACAACCACAGGGTCTTGGGTGAGGTTGAGCTGACGGCTGACCACCGTCTGCAAGCCCAGCACCACCTGGCCTGCGGCCACCACCGGGTCCACCCCCAGCCAGGGGGCCGAGCCATGGCCTCCACGGCCAGTCACCTCGATCGTGATGTCGTCCGCACTGGCCATGGTGGCGCCGCTGCGGTAGCCCGCCAAGCCTTGGGGGATGTTGGCCGTCAGGTGCAACCCGTAGATGGCCTGCACCTCCTTCAGCACCCCTTGCTCCACCATGGCCTTGGCGCCGAAGCTGGGCACATGGCCGTGGGCATCCGGGGCTTCGGTGACGCCTTCCTCGGCGGGTTGGAAGATGAACTTCACGCTGCCGGGCAGCTCGGCCTTCATGCCCGCCAACACCTCGGCCACGCCCATCAGGATGGCGGTATGGCCATCGTGGCCGCAGGCGTGGGCCACCGACACCTCTTGGCCCAGGTAGTTGGCCTTGACCTTGGAGGCAAAGGGCAGGCCGGTCAGTTCCTGCACGGGCAAGGCGTCCATGTCGGCGCGCAGCGCCACCATCTTGCCGGATCGGCCCCCTCGCAAAATGCCGACCACGCCGTGGCCGCCCACCCCGGTCTGGACCTCGAGGCCGAGGCGCCGCAAATGATCGGCCACCAGCTTGGCGGTGCGCACCTCGGCGCCGGACAGCTCAGGGTGGCTGTGGATGTCGCGCCGCCAACTCACCAACTGCGGCGAAACAGCGCTGATGCGTTGGTCCAGGGTTTTGAGGGAGGCTGCGTCCAGACTTTGGGCCTGCAGCGACGTGAGGGCGCCCAAGGCGGTGCCCAGCAGGGCACAACGAACGGCGTTCAAGCGGGCCCAGCGGCGGCCGCGACCAACAGAGAAGGGGGTCATGGGGTGGTCCTACAGCAAGTCGAAGTTGTCGGGGACGTCCATGCTAGGACGCCCCTGGCACCTGCTTGCCGCTGCCCCGGACCAACCGGGAGGCGAGACCAACCGCCTGGGATCAGCGGGAGGAAATGACGCGCCGCCAGGCGCGTCGTCGATCAAACAGCCGAGCTGGCTTGCAGGCGCGCGATGCGCTCTTCGATCGGAGGGTGGGTGGAGAACAGCTTGCCCAGGCTGCCCGTGATGCCCATGGCGGCCACGCTCTTGGGCAGCTCGCCAGGCACCATGCCGCCCAAGCGAGCCAGCGCGTTGACCATGGGTTGACGGCGGCCCATCAGCTGAGCGGCGCCGGCGTCAGCCCGGAATTCGCGCTGGCGCGAGAACCAGGCCACGATCATGCTGGCCAGGAAGCCCAACAAGATGTCGAGCACGATGGTGCTGACCATGTAGGCGATGCCCGGGCCCGAGCGCTCTTCGTCGCTCTTGCGGAAGAAGCTGTCGACACCATACGCAATGACGCGCGACAGGAACACCACAAAGGTGTTCATCACGCCCTGGATCAGGGTCATGGTGACCATGTCGCCGTTGGCGACGTGCGCCACTTCGTGGCCGATCACCGCCTCGACCTCTTCGCGCGTCATGCCCTGCAGCAGGCCGGTGGACACCGCCACCAGGGCCGAATTCTTGAAGGCGCCGGTGGCAAAGGCATTGGGCTCGCCCTCGTAAATGCCGACCTCGGGCATGGCGATGCCGGCACGCTCGGAGAAGCGGCGCACGGTGTCCACGATCCAGGCTTCGTCGGCCGACTGGGGCTGATTGATGATGCGGATGCCCGATGTCCACTTGGCCATGGGCTTGCTGATGAGCAGCGAAATGAAGGCCCCGCCGAAGCCCATGATCAGGGCAAAGCCCAGCAGCGCCCCGAGGTTCAGGCCGTTGGCCGTCAGGTAGCGGTTCACACCCAGCAGGCTGGCCACGATGCCCAGCACCACCACAATGGCGACGTTGGTCGCGATCAACAACAGGATTCGTTTCATCAAAGCTCCATCAGGAAATTACAAAGGTCTCAGTCCACCCGGGCACGGGCGACACGGCCGCCTGGCCCCGGACTTCGCGCAGTGTGCTTTGTTGTGTGTTGTTGTGCGGCCTGGCGCAAGCCGTGTGGGAAGAGCCGATATTAGGGGGAAAAGTTCCCCCTGCGGCCAAGTCACCGCCGCCAACAGGTCAGCGGTGACCCGGGGCTCGCGCCGCCCGGTTCAGACCAGTCGCCAGGGCAGCGATTCGCCCGAGCGCAGCGGCTTGAGCTGCGCCTCACCGAAGGCAAAGCTCTCCGGCGGGGTCCAGCTTTCGCGCTTCAAGGTGATGGTGCCGGAGTTGCGCGGCAGGCCATAGAAGTCCGCGCCGTTGAAGCTGGCAAAGGCTTCCAGTTGCGCCAGGTGACCGGCCTGATCAAAGGCCTCGGCATACAGCTCAATGGCCGCGTGGGCGGTGTAGCAACCCGCGCAACCACTGGCGTGCTCTTTGAGGTGGGCCGGGTGCGGGGCGCTGTCCGTGCCCAGGAAGAAGCGCGGGTTGCCGCCGACGGCCGCCGCCACCAGGGCCTGGCGGTGGGTTTCGCGCTTGAGCACCGGCAGGCAGTAGTAATGCGGCCGGATGCCACCGGTGAAGATGGCGTTGCGGTTGTACAGCAGGTGGTGGGCCGTGATGGTGGCGCCGGTGAAGCGGTCGGCGGAATGCACGTAGTCGGCAGCTTCGCGCGTGGTGATGTGCTCGAACACGATCTTCAGCTCGGGGAAGTCGCGGCGCAGCGGGATCAGTTGGGTGTCGATGAACACCGCTTCGCGGTCGAACAAATCGATGTCGGCCGAGGTGACTTCACCGTGCACCAGCAGCAACAGGCCTTCGCGCTGCATGGCTTCGAGCACGGGGTAGATCTTGCGCAGGTCGGTCACGCCGGCGTCGCTGTTGGTGGTGGCGCCCGCCGGGTACAGCTTGCAGGCCACCACGCCGGCCGCCTTGGCTCGCGCGATTTCCTCGGGCGGCAGGTTGTCGGTCAGGTACAGGGTCATCAAGGGCTCAAAGCGCATCCCGGCCGGCACCGCGGCACGGATGCGGTCGCGGTAGGCCACGGCCTGGGCGGCCGTGGTCACGGGCGGCTTGAGGTTGGGCATGATGATGGCGCGGCCAAATTGGGCGGCCGTGTGGGGCACGACGGTGGCGAGGGCGTCGCCATCGCGCACATGCAAATGCCAGTCATCGGGGCGGGTGATCTTGAGGAGGTCGGTCATGGGGCTGGATTTTCGCATCCCAGCACCCCTTCGGGCCAGAGTCCCCCAGGAGCCAGGGCGCGGCCGGGTGCGGCGGGCGCCTCCAAACGTAAGAGGATAATACCAATGCGTGCCTGGGCGAGTTACCGCTACCATGGCCCGCGGTCATCGCCGAGGCTGCTACCCGGGCCCTGCAGCGAGTCGACCTTTGCTGCAGCCCTTTGCCAACCTTGATGCCCCACCATGTCCTCCATTGAGTCCAAGCCGCCTGAGCTTGCCCCTGCCGCGTCCGCCGAGGCAGACGAACCCACCCGCGTGCCACTGGCCATCGAAGACTGGCTGACCGTGCTGATCATGGCCGCGCTGGCCCTGATCACCTTTGCCAACGTGCTGGTGCGCTACTTCACCAGCTCCTCGTTTGCCTGGACGGAGGAGTTCTCGGTCTTTCTGATGATCGTGCTGGCCCTGGTGGCGGGCTCGGGCGCCGTGGCGCGGGACCGCCACATCCGCATCGAGTACTTCTCTGACAGCGGCTCGATGGCGCGTCGGCGCGGCCTGGCGTGCTTTGGCGCGCTGATGGTGGCCTTGCTGTTTGGCCTGATCGCGGTGCTCAGCGTGCGCGTGGTCTGGGACGACTACCGCTTTGGCGAAACCTCACCAGGCATTGGGGTGCCGCAGTGGTGGTATTCGATGTGGATGCCCATCATCTCGCTGGCGATCGCCCTGCGCGCGTTTGGTCTGTTCCTGCGCCGCCTGCGCGGCCTGGTGCCGGGAGCGTCCGAATGATCGCCACACTGCTCTTCATTGTGTTCCTGGCCATGATGCTGGCTGGGGTGCCGATTGGCGCCTCGTTGGGCCTGGCCGGGGCGGCAGCGATTGCGATTGCCAACGCCGACTCGCAGTGGTTCGGCCTGCTGGCCGTGCCGCAAAACTTCTACGCCGGCCTGGGCAAGTACCCCTTGCTGGCCATCCCCATGTTCGTGCTGGTGGGTTCGATCTTTGACCGCTCGGGCGTGGCCCTGCGCCTGGTCAACTTCGCCATCGCCATCGTGGGTCGCGGCCCGGGCATGCTGCCCCTGGTGGCGATTGCCGTGGCGATGTTCCTGGGGGGCATCTCGGGCTCCGGCCCGGCCAATGCGGCGGCCGTGGGCGGGGTGATGATCGCGGCCATGTCGCGCGCCGGGTACCCGGCCAGCTTTTCGGCCAGTGTGGTGGGCGCGGCGGCGGCCACCGACATCCTGATCCCGCCTTCTGTGGCCTTCATCGTGTACTCGGTGCTGGTGCCTGGCGCCTCGGTGCCCGCGCTGTTTGCCGCGGGCATGATCCCCGGCGTGCTGGCCGGCCTGGCGCTGATCGTGCCGGCCGTGTGGCTGTCGCGCAAGCACAAGATGGGCGCGCTGGAGTCCACCCTGCCCCGCCCACCGTTCTGGAAAAGCCTGCGCGAAGCCGTCTGGGGCCTGGCGGCGCCGGTGCTGATCCTCGGCGGCATGCGCGCGGGCTGGTTCACGCCGACCGAGGCCGCTGTGGTGGCGGTGTTCTACGGCCTGTTCGTGGGCATGTTCATTCACCGCACCATCCGCTTCCGCGACCTGTTTGTGATCCTGCGCGAGTCGGGCGAACTGTCGGCCGTGATCCTGATCGTGGTGTCGTTGGCGGGCATCTTTGCCTTCTCGCTGTCCACCCTGGGCGTGATCGACCCGGTGACGCGCGCCATCGTCAACTCGGGCTTGGGTGAGTACGGGGTGCTGGCCTTGCTGATCCTGCTGCTGATCACGGTCGGCATGTTCCTGGACGGCGTGTCCATCTTCCTGATCTTCGTGCCCCTGCTGCTGCCCATCGTGCAGTACTACAAATGGGACCCGGTGTGGTTCGGCGTCATCCTGACGCTCAAGGTCGCACTGGGCCAGTTCACCCCGCCGCTGGCGGTCAACCTGATGGTGTCCTGCCGCATCGCCAAGGTGCGCATGGAAGAGACCGTGCAGTGGGTGGGCTGGATGCTGTTCTCGATGTTCTTGGTCATGGTGCTGGTGCTGGTGTTCCCAGAGCTGGCCTTGTGGCTGCCGCGTCAGCTGGGCTATTGAGCCGGCCGACCGCCCCCAGACAACGATTTGCGACTGAGCTTTTTTAGGAGACCGACATGACAAAAAACCAAACTTCCCGCCTCAAGCGCGGCCTGCTGGGCCTGGCCCTGAGCGCGGTCGCCCTGGCCGCATTGCCAGGGGCGGCCAACGCCCAGACCTACAAGGCCGAGTACCGCATGTCCCTGGTGCTGGGCACCGCGTTCCCCTGGGGCAAGGGCGGCGAGCTGTGGGCCAACAAAGTGCGTGAGCGCACCCAGGGCCGCATCAACATCAAGCTGTACCCGGGCGTGTCGCTGATCCAGGGCGACCAGACGCGCGAATTCAGCGCGCTGCGCCAAGGCGTGATCGACATGGCCGTGGGCTCGACCATCAACTGGTCGCCCCAAGTCAAGCAGCTCAACCTGTTCTCCCTGCCCTTCCTGATGCCCGACTTTGCGGCCGTGGACTCGCTGACCCAAGGCGAAGTGGGCAAGAACCTGTTCAAGGTGCTGGACCAAGCCGGCGTCGTGCCGCTGGCCTGGGGTGAAAACGGCTACCGCGAGATCTCCAACTCCAAGATGGCGATCAAGAAGCCCGAAGACCTCAAGGGCATGAAGATCCGTGTCGTGGGCTCTCCCCTGTTCCTGGACACCTTCACCGCCCTGGGTGCCAACCCCACGCAGATGAGCTGGGCCGATGCCCAGCCGGCGCTGGCCAGCGGCGCCGTGGACGGCCAAGAAAACCCGATGTCCATCTTCACGGCGGCCAAGCTGCACACCGTGGGCCAGAAGCACCTGACCATGTGGGGCTACATCTGCGACCCGCTGGTCTTCGTCGTGAACAAGGACATCTGGAACTCCTGGACCCCGGCCGACCGCGAGATCGTGCGCCAAGCCGCGATCGACGCCGGCAAGGAAGAAATCGCCATCGCCCGCAAGGGCCTGGTCGAGTCCGACAAGCCTTTGCTCAAGGAAATCAGCGGCCTGGGCGTGACCATCACCCAGTTGAGCCCGGGCGAGCGCGAAGCCTTCGTCAAGGCCACCCGCCCGGTGTTTGACAAGTGGAAGGTCACGGTCGGTGCCGACCTGGTGGCCCAGGCTGAAAAAGCCATTGCCGAACGCAAGAAGTAAGGCCTGAGCCTGGCGGGGCCAGGCCCTGGCCCCCGGCCCCAGAACGCAAAAAGCCCCGTCACCGACGGGGCTTTTTTCTTGGGCGGAGACCGGCGCGGTGCCGGCCACCCGCGCTCAGTGCTGCAGGATCTTGTTGAGGAAGTCCTTGGTGCGCGGCTGGCGTTCTTCGGGCTTGTTGAAGAAGTCGTCCTTGGAGCAGTCTTCCAGCACCTTGCCACCCACGTCCATGAAGATCACGCGGTTGCTGACCTTGCGCGCAAAGCCCATTTCGTGCGTGACCACCATCATGGTCATGCCTTCCTTGGCCAGGCTCACCATCACGTCCAGCACTTCGCCGACCATTTCGGGGTCGAGCGCCGAAGTGGGTTCGTCAAACAGCATCACGATCGGGTCCATCGACAGCGCACGTGCAATCGCCACGCGCTGCTGCTGGCCGCCCGAGAGCTGACCTGGGAACTTGTCCTTGTGCGCGATCAGGCCCACGCGCTCCAGGTACTTCAGGCCATGCTTCTTGGCCTCGTCGGCGCTGCGGCCCAGCACCTTGACCTGGGCAATCGTCAGGTTCTCCGTCACCGACAGGTGGGGGAACAGCTCGAAGTGCTGGAACACCATGCCCACGCGGCTGCGCAGCTTGGGCAGGTCGGTCTTGGGGTCGTGCACGGCCGTGCCGTCGACGTAAATCTCACCCTTCTGGAAGGGCTCGAGCGCGTTGATGGTCTTGATCAGGGTCGACTTGCCCGAGCCCGAAGGCCCGCACACCACCACCACTTCGCCCTTGTTGATCTTGGTCGAGCAGTCGTTCAGCACCTGAAAACTGCCATACCACTTGGAAACGTTCTTGAGTTCAATCATGGCTATTCCTCACTCTGTTCCGCCTCAGCGGATGATGGCGATCTTCTTATGCAAGTGCTTGACCAGGCTGGACAGCGCAAAGCAGATCACGAAGTAAATGACAGCGGCCAACACGTAGGCCTCGATCGGGCGACCGAAATTCTTGCCCGCGGTCTCGAAGCCCTTGAGCATGTCGTAGGCGCCAATCGCGTAGACCAGGGAGGTGTCCTGGAACAAGATGATGGTCTGCGTCAGCAGCACCGGCAGCATGTTGCGAAAGGCCTGCGGCAGGATCACCAGCTTCATGTTCTGGCCGTAGGTCATGCCCAGGGCCTGACCGGCAAACACCTGACCCCGCGGGATCGACTGGATGCCGGCGCGCATGATTTCGCTGAAGTAAGCGGCCTCAAACGCGATGAAGGTGATGGTGGCCGAGACCTCGGCGCCGATGGGGCGGCCGATGGCAAACGGGGCCAGCAGGAACACCCACAGGATCACCATCACCAGCGGAATGCTGCGCATACCGTTGACGTAGATGGTGGCCGGCACGTCCAGAATCTTCTTGCCCGACAGGCGCATCAGCGCCAGCACCGTACCGAAGAGCACGCCGCCAATCGTGGACACGATGGTCAGCATGATGCTGAAGTAGAACCCCTTGGCAACGAATTTGCTGATGAGGTCCCAGCTGTAGAAAGAGAGGTCGAAGTTCATGTCATGCCTCCGTAGGGCCGCCCCAAGGCAGGCATGCACCCCCTCGGGGGGCCGCGATACACGCAGTGATGAGCGTGGGGGTCATATCCAATGCCTCCGTAGGGCCGCCCCAAGGCAGGCATGCGCCCCCTCGGGGGGCAGCGATACACAAAGTGATGAGCGTGGGGGTTGTCATGTCAGTGCCCTCCTCCGGTGCCGCCCTGGACGATGAAGCCCGGGATGCGCGAACGCTTCTCAATGAACGCCATGATGCGGTTGATGGCGAAAGCCGACACCACATACAGGCCCGTGACGGCGATGTAGACCTCGATGCCGCGCGAGGTTTCTTCCTGCGCCTGCATGGCGAACATGGTCAGCTCGGCCACCGAGACGGCAAACGCCACGGACGAGTTCTTGAAGATGTTCATGGTCTCGCTGGTCAGCGGCGGGATGATGATGCGAAACGCCATCGGCAAGATCACATAGCGGTAGTACTGCGGCGTGGTGAAGCCCAGCGCCATGCCCGCATAGCGCTGACCGCGCGGCAGCGCCTGGATGCCGGCGCGCACCTGCTCGGCGATGCGCGAGGAGGTGAAGAAGCCCAGGGCCAGCACGACCAGCACAAAGCCAGGCACGTCCTTCAAGGCCGGGAAAAACGCCGGGATGACGTGGTACCAGAGAAAGATCTGGACCAAGAGCGGAATATTGCGAAACAGCTCGACCCAGGCATTGCCGAATCGGGTGAGCCAAGGGCTGTCAGGCAGGGTGCGGATCGTCCCGATCACGGCACCGATCAGCAGGGCGACCAGCAGCGCCAGCAGCGCCACCGACACGGTCCAGCCCCAGGCAGACAGCATCCATTGCCAATACGTTGGGTAAGCCCCACCGGGGTCTTGCAGGAAGACTTCCCATTGCCAGTTCATGGCCATACAGGCTTCTCCATTTGGTTGATTTTTAAAACGCTTGTGCGGCCGCCCCGGGTCCAGGCCTTGTGGGCGAGAACTCGGGTGGGCACGCAGGGAACCGAGACCCCAGGCCCGCTGGGCCGGGGGTCAAGAGGCCTCAGGCCCGATCACTTCTTGGCGTAGTCTTCAGCCGGCTTGTCGTTGGGGTTGGCCCAAGCAGCCTTGGTGGCGTCGCTGGCGGGCAGGCCCACGCGGGTGTTCTTCGGAGGGATCGGCTGCACGAACCACTTGTCATAGAGCTTGGCCAGCTCGCCCGACTTGGCCATGTCGCGGATGGTTTCGTCGCCCAGCTTCTTGAAAGCGGCGTCGTCCTTGCGAACCATGATGCCGATGGGCTCGACGTTGAGCACTTCACCCACGATCTTGAAGTCCGCAGGCGTCTTGGCGTTGGCAATGTTGCCAGCCAGGATCTGGGCGTCCATCACGAAAGCGTCAGCGCGGCCCGACTCCAGCAGCAAGAAGCTGTCAGCGTGATCCTTGCCGAAGACTTCCTTGAAGTCCACGCCGGTCGAGCGCTCGTGCTTGCGCAGCAATTGCACCGAGGTGGTCCCGGTGGTGGTGGCCACGTTCTTGCCATTGAGCTGGGCGATGCCGGTGATGCCCGAAGCGGCCTTCACAGCGATGCGGACTTCTTCCACGTAGGCGGTGTCCAGGAAGGACACGTCCTTTTGGCGACCGGCGTTGTTGGTGGTGGAGCCGCACTCGATGTCCACGGTGCCGTTTTGCACCAGCGGGATGCGGTTTTGCGAAGTCACGGAGACGTACTTGATCTCCAGCTTCTTGCCGACAGCCTTCTCGACGTTGGTCACGATGCGTTGGCACAGTTCAACGTGGTAGCCAGCGTATTTGCCGTCGCCCAGGGTGTAGGACAGGGCGCCCGAAGAGTCGCGCACGCCCAGGGTGATGGCCCCGGACGCCTTGACCTTGGCCAAGGTGTCGTTGGCCTGTGCCAGCACGCTGCCAGCCGCGAGGGCGGTGACGGCAAAAGCGAGCAAATGTTTCTTCATGGAATCTCCTTTGGATGGGACGGATGAGATTAAGGAAAGCGCAATTTTAGGGAGGCGGTACCGAGGGATTACCCGGCAATTCGTGTGTGTACTGGGGTAGACCCCAGCGCAAACCAAGGCGTCAAACGCCAAGGAGTCGCCTTCGGGACATCGCAATCACCCACGCCAGCAAGGGTACACCGGTCGCACCCAGTTGGTGCATCACAGCGACGGCTCGCATTGGAGCGGGAGGACACTGTCAACAAGCAGTCTTTGTGCCAGGCGTGGCGGAGCCTGACTGGGGACCGGTGGGCCCGAAGGGAATGGGTGTGCTTGTCTCGCAGATCGGGAACATGGGATGTCCTTGTGGTTTTTATGGGCTTTCACAGAGGGGCGTCCCTGCCACGTCGAGGCGGCAGGTGGGCTGTGAAGCGCCCCGAACTGTAGAGACGGCGCGCCGCAAAAACCAATGCCTTTTTGCAAGCGCATCATGCACAAAAAGCATAAATGCCCAGAGCGTCAAACCTCATGCGGAATTTGCATGAAGTTTCAAGGCCTCAGGCAGGATTCGCCATTAGGAAGCGCCACAGCGCTTCGGCGCGGTCCTTGGGCAGATCGCGGCTGGCCCCGGTGGGGCGCTCGCGGTAGGCGCGGACCTCCATGGTGACCTCCAGGCGCGGCGCATCGGGCGGCAGGGCGCTGACCAGGCGGCGCGCGCGCAAGTCCTTTTTGACCGCGCTCAGCGGCAAGAAGGCGATGCCGTGCCCCTCCAGGGCCATGGCCTTGAGGCCCTCGGCCATGTCGGTCTCGTACACCCGGTCCAGGTGGATGGCGGTGCCCGACTGCTTGAGCATGACCTCCACCATGCGGCCCAGGTAGGCGTCGGGGGCGTAGCCCAGGTAGGGCAAGGGCTGGCCTGGGCGGCCCGGCAGCAGGTACTGGGGGCGGCCGTCGGCGTCGGGCTTGACGTAGGGGGACAGCACCTCCTCGCCCAGGCTGACCATCTCGTAACGGTCCGGGTCGATCTGGAAGGGCTGGGAGGGGTGGTAGTAGGCGATCAGCAGGTCACAGCTGCCTTCCACCAGGCGCATCACCGCGTCGTGCACATTGAGCGCGATGAGCCGGCTTTTGAGCGGGCCGAATTTCTCGCGCAGGCTGGACACCCAGGTCGGGAAGAAGGTGAAGGCCAGGGTGTGCGGGACCGCGAACTCGACCACGTCCTTGCCGGCACTGGTGTGGCCGCGCAGCATGGCGCGCGTGGTCTGCAGCGCCTGCAGCATCTCCAGGGACTGGGCGTAAAGGGTCTCGCCCGCCGGGGTCAGGCGGGTGGGGTAAGAGCTGCGGTCCACCAGATCGGTGCCGGCCCATGCTTCCAGCGCCTGGATGCGGCGCGAGAAGGCTGGCTGCGTGACGTGGCGCAGCTGAGCCGATCGGCTGAAGCTGCGGGTCTCGGCCAGGCTGACGAAGTCTTCAAGCCATTTGGTTTCCATGGGGCGCGATTATGAGCACCTTCGGACCCCGCTGACCAGTCGCCCCCGCCACAAAAGCGCGCCGATTCGGCGCCCTTATCAGACCGGCGCCACTGGCCCCTGCCCCGACAGGTGCCCCTGCACATTGGCCAGGAACTGGTCCACCGAGCGCTGCACGGCCTCGGGCGACCAGCCTGCGACGTGCGGGGTCAGGACCACATTCGGCAGCTCGATCAGCTCGGCGGGCGGGCGCGGCTCGCTCTCGTACACATCCAGGCCGGCCGCGCCCAGGCGCCCCTCGCGCAGAGCAGCGGCCAGGGCCGCGGTGTCGACCACACTGCCGCGGGCGATGTTGACCAGGGTGCCGCGCGGGCCCAGGGCTTGCAGCACCTCAGCATTGACCAAATGGCGCGTGGCCGGTCCGCCCGGCGTGGCCACGACCAGGAAGTCAGCCCACGCGGCCAGGGCCGTCAACTGGTCGAAGTAGCGGTAGGCCACGTCGCTGCGCGGGCTGCGGTTGTGGTAGCCGATCTCGATGTCAAAGCCCTCGGCGCGGCGCGCGATCTTGCGCCCGATGCCACCCAGGCCCAGCAGGCCCAGGCGCCGGCCCGACACATTGGGCGGCAGCGGCAGCACGTCGCGCCAAACGCCTTGGCGGGTCTGCTGGTCCAGGTGGGCAATGCCGCGCACCGCGGCCAGCAACAAGCCCATGGCGTGGTCGGCCACGCAGTCTTCGTTGGTGCCGGCGCCCGTGGCCACCACCACGCCGCGTTGCTTGGCATGGGCCACGTCGATGTTTTCATAGCCCGCGCCCAGGGCGCACACCAGGCTGAGCTGGGGCATGGCGTCCATCTCGGCGGCCGTCAAGCCGGTGGCGCCAATGGTCAACACCAGTTGCACGCGGGCGCCGTGCGCCGCCACAGCGGCAGCGCGCTCGGCAGGCGTGGGCGCGTAGATCAGGTCCAGGCTCTGGGCCAACTGGGCACGGTGGCCATCGGTGAGGCCATGCAAAACAAGAAGCAGTGGTTTCATGGGTTCAAGAAGGAGTCAAACAACAAAAATCAGCGCAAGAAGGGCGCGGCGGTCCACAGGCTGCGCCTTGCGGACCACAGCACGCCGGCGGGGCTCATTCCCCACTTTGCTGCAGCGCCCACATGCGCGCGTAACGCCCTTGTCGGGCCAGCAGCTCGGCGTGGGTGCCGCGCTCGATGATTTCGCCGGCCTCCATGACCAGGATCTCGTGCGCGTCCACCACGGTGGAGAGCCGATGCGCGATCACCAGGGAGGTCTTGTTGCGCGCCGCCGTTTGCAGCTCGGCCTGGATGGCGCGCTCGTTGGCCGAGTCCAGTGCCGACGTCGCCTCGTCAAAGATCAGGATGGGCGGGTTCTTCAGCAAGGTGCGCGCGATCGCCACACGCTGCTTTTCGCCGCCGGACAGCTTCAGACCCCGCTCACCGACCAGGGTCTGGTAACCCGCGGGCGAGGCTGCAATGAAGTCATGGATGCGCGCAGCCCGCGCGGCGGCCTCGACCTCGGCCTGGTCACTGCCCGGGTGGCCATAGGCGATGTTGTAGGCCACGGTGTCGTTGAACAGCACCGTGTCCTGCGGCACGATGCCAATCGCCTGGCGCACGCTGGCCTGGGTCACCTGGCGGATGTCCTGTCCGGCGATGGTGATGCGGCCTTGCTGCACGTCATAGAAGCGGTACAGCAGGCGCGCCAGCGTGGACTTGCCCGAGCCCGAGGGCCCGACCACGGCCACCGTCTTGCCCGCCGGGATGACCAGGCTCACGCCCCGCAGGATGGGCCGGCCCTGAGGCCCGGGGTCGTAGGCAAACACCACGTTCTCAAAGCGCAACTCGGGCGCATCGCCGGTCTGCAAGGGCTGGGCCCCGGGCGTGTCGGCAATCTCGCGTTCGCGCGCCATCAGGGTGAACATCTTGTCCAGGTCGGTCAGGCTTTGCTTGATCTCGCGGTAGATCACGCCCAGGAAGTTCAGCGGCACATAGAGCTGGATCATGAAGGCGTTGACCATCACCAGGTCGCCCAGGGTCATGCGCCCGTCCACCACGCCTTGGGTGGCACGCCACAGCATGGCCACCAAACCGATGGCGATGATCAGTTGCTGGCCTGTGTTCAGCAGGGACAGCGTGGTCTGGGCCTTCAGGCGCGCACGGCGCAAGCGCTCCAGGCTTTCGTCGTAGCGGCCGGCCTCGAAACGTTCGTTGTTGAAGTACTTGACGGTCTCGTAGTTGAGCAGCGAATCCACCGCCCGCGTGTGGGCCGCCGAGTCAAACTCATTGGCCTGGCGCCGGTACTGGGTGCGCCACTCGGTGACCAGCACGGTGAAGCTGATGTAGACCGCCAGCGCGGCCACCGTGATCCAGGCAAACCAGACATCGAACTTGATCGCCAGGATGCTCAGCACCAGGGTCACTTCGATCAGCGTGGGCACGATGCTGTAAAGCGAATACGAGATCAGCGACTCGATGCCGCGCACGCCGCGCTCGATGTCGCGCGTCATGCCGCCCGTTTGCCGCTCCAGGTGAAAACGCAGGCTCAGCGCGTGCAGGTGCTCAAAGGTCTGCAAGGCGATGCTGCGCGCCGCGCCCTGCGTGGCCTTGGCGAAGACCAACTCACGCAACTCGGTGAACAGCGAGGTCGACAAGCGCAGGCCGCCATAGGCGAGCAACAGCGCCACCGGCACCACCAGCACAGCCTGGGGGTCGCCGGGTTTGAAGGACAACGCGTCCACCAGGTTCTTCAACAGCACCGGCACGCCCACGTTGGCGGCCTTGGCCCCCACCATGAAGAGCAGCGCGGCCAGCACCCGCCACTTGTACTGCCAGAGGTAAGGAAAAAGCCGGGCCAGGGTTTGCCAGTCCTGGGACCGGGGGGGCGCCGTGGCGGCGCTGGAGGGTGGTGGGGCGGGTTCGCCAGAGCGGCGCATGACGGACAATTCCAGACTGTAGTTTTACCGAGATTGTGCCCATGTCCGACCACCCCTCCACCGAGCGCGACTTTCAGGAACGCCTGCCCCAGAACCAGGAACTGGTGCTGAAGGTGATTCCCATGCCCGCCGACTGCAATGCCAATGGCGACATCTTCGGCGGCTGGGTCATGGCCCAGGTCGACCTGGCGGGTTCGGTGCTGCCCGCGCGCTACGCCCAAGGCCGCATGGCCACAGTGGCGGTCAATGAGTTCATCTTCAAACAGCCGGTGCGGGTGGGCGACATCCTGTCCTTCTATGCGGTGATGGAGCGCATTGGCCGCACCTCGATGACGGTGCGCGTCGAGGTCTATGCCGAGCGCTTCCGCGCCCAAGGCCAGTACATCAAGGTCACCCAGGCCACACTGACCTATGTGGCCATCGACGACCAGGGCCGCCCGCGCCCCATCCCGCGCGACGGCGCCTGAAGCGCCGCGCTTATACACCAGGGCCTGGGCCGGCGGTAGCGCCCTGACCCGGATTGCCAGACGCGGCCGCGCGCCGCACCATCGCGCCATCCACCCCTCCAGCGCCGCCACAGCGACCCCGATCAGGGTTAGCCCCGAGTGTGAAGTCAGCAGGTCGGCCGCTACATTATTTATGCCAAGCAATTGCTTGGCATAAATCATTGGGGAGCCGATGTGCAATTTGTGCAACTGCTGATCAGTGGCATCTCTCAGGGGTGCATCTACGGCCTGATCGCCCTGGGTTTTGTGCTCATCTACAAAGCCACCGAAACCGTCAGCTTCGCCCAGGGCGAGCTGATGATGCTGGGCGCTTTTGCGGGTCTGGGCCTGATGACGGTGCTGGGCTTCCCCTTCTGGCTGGCGGTGCCGGCCAGCGTGGCGGCCATGGCCTTGTTTGGTTTTGTGCTGGAGCGCGCGGTGATCCGCCCCATCCTGGGCCAGCCCGCGTTTTCAGTGGTCATGCTCACCATCGGCATTGGCTACGTGCTGCGCGGCCTGGTGACCATGATCCCCAACATCGGCACCGAAACCCACACCCTGCCCGTGCCCTACAAAGACCTGGCCTGGAGCTGGGCCGGCCTGACCCTGAACGCCGAGCAAGCGGTGGTGATCGCCGCCACCGCCGGCCTCTGTGCCCTGCTGTTTGCGCTGTTCCGCTACAGCGTGCTGGGCATTGCCATGCAGGCCTCCTCGCAGAACCAGCTCGCGGCCTACTACATGGGCATCCCGGTGCAGCGCCTCAACGGCCTGGTCTGGGGCCTGGCCGCGGCGGTGGCCTCGGTGGCCGGCCTGCTGCTGGCACCCATCACCTTTGTGCACGCCAACATGGGCTTCATCGGCTTGAAGGCCTTTCCGGCCGCGGTGGTCGGGGGCTTTGGCAGCCTGCCCGGGGCCATCGTCGGTGGCTTGGTGATTGGCCTGGTCGAATCGCTGGCGGGCTTTTACCTGCCTGAAGGCGTGAAAGACATCGCGGCCTACATCGTGGTGCTGATCATGCTGATGGTGAAGCCCAACGGCCTGTTCGGCGACAAGCTGCGCAAGAAGGTGTGACGCGCATGAACACCCCCTGCCAACTCTGCCCTTCCCCCGCGTTCAGCGCTGCCCCGGTGGCGCGCCCCGGCCAGGAGTTCTGACCCATGCGCTTTCTGTTCAAGACCGACTACGCCCAGGACATCGCCCTGGCCAAACACGGTGGCCATGTGTTCTGGTACAGCACCCTGGTGCTGGCCCTGCTGGGGGCCCCTTGGCTGGTGCCCGAGTACTGGCTGGCCCAGCTCACCTTTGTGCTGATCTACGGCATCGTCGGCCTGGGCCTGATGCTGCTGGCGGGCTTCACCGGCCTGTTCTCGCTGGGGCACGCGGCCTTCCTGGGCGTGGGCGCTTACACGCAGGCGGCGCTGACCGGCATGGGCTGGCCCTTCCCGCTGGCCCTGGCCTGCGCGGCCGGCCTGTCGGCGGCGGTGGGCCTGGTGGTCGGCTTGCCGGCGCTGCGCGTCAAAGGCATTTACCTGGGCATGGCCACGCTGTCCTTTGGTTTCATCGTCGAAGAGGTGTTTGCGCGCTGGGAAAGCGTCACCGGCGGCAACGCGGGCAAGCACCTGAAGGCGCCCGAGATGCTGGGCTGGAAGGCCGACAGCGCGGAGTCCTTCTACTTCATCTGCCTGCTGATCGCCGTGATCAGCACCCTGGGCATCCTGAACCTGCTGCGCTCGCCCACCGGGCGCGCCTTTGTCGCCATCCGCGACTCTGAAATCTCGGCCCAGAGCATGGGCATTCACCTGGCGCGCTACAAGACCTTGTCCTTTGCCTTGTCGGCCGCGCTGGCGGGTGTGGGCGGAGCCCTGTACGCGCACAAGCTGCAGTTCATCTCGCCCGACCAGTTCAACATCCTGCAGTCCATCGACCTGCTGCTGATGATCGTGATCGGCGGTCTGGGCTCGGTGCACGGGGCCTTTTTGGGCGCGCTGTTCCTGATCTCCATGCCGCAGCTGATCGCCCTGTCCAAGGACGCATTGCCCGACGCCATTGGCCAGGCGCCGGGCCTGCAAGGCCTGGTCTACGGCCTGGTGTTGATCGCCTTCGTGCTGTTCGAGCCCATGGGCCTGTATGGGCGCTGGCTCAAGGTGCGGACCTGGCTGCAGATCTTCCCCTTCTACCGCAAGGGCATGTTCAAGCGGCAGAAGACCTTCCAGAAATCTGATCGCTTGAAATGATGCCCCCACGCTCCCCCACTGCGTGTGGGTCGCGGCCCCCCAAGGGGGCCCCGGCCGCCTTGGGGCGGCCCGGCGGCGGCCGGTGTCTGCCCCCACGCTCCCTCACTGCGTGCAGGGCGCTGCCCCCCAAGGGGGCTCCGGTGGCCTTGGGGCGGCCCGGGAGCGTCTTCACCCCTTCACTTGAATCCAGGAGGTTTGGCTGTGAACGATGACATTTTGCTGTCGGCGCGCCAGCTCAGCGTGCGCTTTGGCGGGGTGCTGGCGGTCAACCAGGTGAGCTTTGACGTGCGCCAAGGGGAGGTCTTCACCCTGATCGGGCCCAACGGAGCGGGCAAGACGACGGTGTTCAACCTGATCAGCCGCATCTACACGCCCACCACCGGCGAGATCGACTACCGCGGCCCGGGCGGCGTGCTGCGCCTGACCGATCAAGCGCCGCACCAGATCGCCGGCCTGGGCATTGCGCGCACCTTCCAGAACATCGAGCTGTTCGAACACGCCACGGTGCTGCACAACCTGCTGATCGGGCGCCACACGCACCGGCAAAGCGGGCTGTGGAGCGACCTGTTCTTTGGCCCCCGCACCCGCCAGGCCGAGCTGCAGGCAAGGCGCAAGGCCGAAGAAGTGATCGAGCTGCTGGACCTGCAGCACCACCGCGACTCGATGGTGGCCGGCCTGCCCTATGGCGTGCGCAAAGTGGTTGAGCTGGCGCGCGCGCTCTGCACCGAGCCACGCCTGCTGTTGCTGGACGAGCCGTCATCGGGCCTCAACGTCGAGGAAACCGAAGACATGGCCTTCTGGATCCAGGACATCCAAAAAGAGCTGGGCATCACCGTGCTGATGGTGGAGCACGACATGACCCTGGTCTCGCGCGTGTCCGACCGCGTGCTGGCCATGAACCAGGGCGAGGTGCTGGCCACGGGCAGCCCGCGCGAGGTGCAGACCCACCCCGGTGTGGTCGAAGCCTACCTGGGCACCATCGACGATGTGAGCAACCTGCGCCGCCCCGAGGGCAGCGCCTTTGAAAGGAGTGCGGCATGAGCGCCACCGCCTTGGCCACCCCTCCCAGCGCCCCGGCGGGCGCGGCGGCTAACGCCACCCACGCCGTGCTCAAGCTGCTCAACGTGGAAAGCGCCTACGGGCCGATCAAGGCCATCCGGGGCGTCAGCTTGCAGGTGCGCGAAGGCGAGATCGCCACCGTGCTGGGCTCCAATGGCGCGGGCAAGACCACCATCCTCAAGACCATCTCCGGCATCATCGACCCGCGCAAGGGCTCGATCGAGTTCCGCGGCCAGGACATCACCGCGCAAGACCCGTCGCGGATCGTGCGCCAAGGCCTGTCGCATGTGCCCGAAGGGCGTGAGGTCTTCCCCCTGCTGTCGGTGCACGACAACCTGCTGATGGGCGCCTACACGCGCAGCGACCGCGACGCCGTGGCGCGCGACATCGAGGCCGTGTACGGCTACTTCCCCATCCTGCGCGAGCGCGCCAGCCAGGACGCCGGCCTGCTCTCGGGCGGCCAGCAGCAGATGCTGGCCATCTCGCGCGCCCTGATGGCCCAGCCCGCGCTGATCCTGCTAGACGAGCCCAGCCTGGGCCTGAGCCCCAAGCTGACCAAAGAAATCTTCGAGATCGTGGTGCGCATCAACCGCGAGCGCGGCACCACCCTCTTGCTGGTCGAGCAAAACGCCAACATGGCGCTGAACGCCGCCGACTACGGCTACGTGCTCGAGAACGGCCGCATCGTCATGGAAGACAGCTGTGCCCGCCTGCGCGAGAAGGACGACATCAAGGAGTTCTACCTCGGCATGAAGGACGAAGGCGTGCGCGGCGAGCGGCGCTGGAAGAAGAAGAAAAACTGGAGGTAAGCGGACATGAGCCAACTCTGGAACCTGGGGCACATCCAGCCCCGCACCGAGATCGTGATGCCCGGCGAGACCCTCAGCGCCCTGTTCTGGAACGCCGCCCAGGCGCGCGCCCCCCAGGTGTGGATGCGGCAAAAAGAGCTGGGCATCTGGCGCAGCTGGACCTGGCAGCAAAGCGCAGACGCAGTGCGCGAAGTGGCCGGCGGCCTGATGAGCCTGGGCTTTGCGCCGGGCGACACCGCCTCCATCCTGGCCAACACGGTGATCGAGTGGGTGCTGGCCGACCTGGCTGTGCTCAGCTGTGGCGGTGTGTCCAACGGCATCTACCCCACCGACGCGGCCAGCCAGGTGCATTACCTGTGCGAAGACTCGCGCACCTCGGTGCTGTTCGTGGAAGACGACGAGCAACTGGACAAGGCGCTGGAAGTGCGCGACCAGTTGCCCGGCCTGCGCCACATCGTGGTCTTTGACATGGAAGGCCTGCGCGAGCTGCGTGACCCCGGCGTGATCAGCCTGGACGCGCTGCGCGCCCTGGGCCGCGACTTCAATGCCCAGCACCCCGACGAGCTGATGCGCCGCGTCAAAGCCTGCCGCCCCGAGGACCTGGCCATCCTGGTCTACACCTCCGGCACCACCGGCAAACCCAAGGGCGCCATGCACACCCACGCCGGTCTGGTCTACACCGTGCGCGGCTACAACACCCTGATCTCGCGCGATGAAAACGACGAGGCCATGTGCTTTTTACCGCTGTGCCACATCGCCGAGCGCATGGGCGGCGAGTACTTTTCGCTCTACACCGGCTCCAAACTGAACTTCGTGGAGAACCCCGAAACCGTGCCCGAGAACGTGCGCGAGATCGCCCCCACGGTGTTCACCGCCGTGCCCCGGGTGTGGGAGAAGTTCTACTCCGGCGTGATGATCGCACTCAAGGAGTCCAGCGCCCTGCAGCAGGCGGTCTACGGCTGGGCCATTGGCGTGGGCCGGCAAATAGCCGAGCGCGTGCTGGCCGGCCAGCCCGTGAGCACCAGCCTGAAAGCCCAGTTCACCCTGGCGCGCTGGCTGGCCCTGAACAATGTGCGCAAGATGATCGGCATCCACCGCGCCCGCTTCCTGGTCACGGGGGCGGCGCCCATCTCGCCCGAGCTGGTCAAGTGGTACCTGGCCCTGGGCGTGCCCATGCTCGAGGTCTGGGGCATGACCGAAACCTGCGGCGCCGCCACCGGCGTGCCCGCCCACCGCATCAAGCCGGGCTCGATCGGGCCGGCTGCGAGCTACAACGAGGTGCGCATCGACCCCGCCACCGGCGAGATCCAGGTGCGCGGCCCCAACGTCTTCAAGGGCTACCTGAACCAGCCCGAGAAGACCGCTGAAACCATCAGCCCCGACGGCTGGTTGCACACCGGCGATGTGGGCGTGATCGAGGACGACGGCTACCTGCGCATCACCGACCGCATGAAGGACATCATCATCACCGCGGGCGGGAAGAACATCACGCCCAGCGAGCTGGAAAACGAACTCAAGTTCTCGCCCTTCATCACCGACGCGGTGGTCATCGGTGACCGCCGCCCCTACCTGACGGTGATCATCATGATCGACCAGGAAAACGTCGAGAAGTATGCCCAGGACCACGACGTGCCCTTCAGCAACTACGCCAGCCTGACCCGCGCCCCCGAGGTGCAGGCGCTGATCCAGAGCGTGCTCGACCAGGTCAATACCCAGTTCGCCCGCGTCGAGCAGATCAAGAAGTTCTTCCTGCTCGACACCCAGCTCAGCGCCGAGGACGAAGAGCTGACGCCGACCATGAAGCTCAAACGCAAGCTGGTCGAGAAAAAGTACACGGCCCAGATCGAGGCCATGTACCGCTGAGGCCCATCGCCGCCCAGCAGCCCCACGCCACCCCCTTCCACGCCCAACCCTTCTTTCCCAGGAGCCTTCCCGATGCGTCCCACCCCGACCCGTACCGCCCTCGCCCTGAGCCTGTCCCTGCTGGCCGGCAGCGCCCTGGCCCAAAGCCAGGGGGTGAGCAAAGAAGAAATCCTGCTGGGCAGCATCCAGGACCTGTCCGGCCCCTTGGCCGGCTACGGCAAGCAGGCGCGCAATGGCATGCAGCTGCGCGTCGAAGAAATCAATGAGCAAGGCGGCATCCACGGCCGCAAGCTGCGCCTGCTGGTGGAAGACTCGGGCTACGACCCCAAGAAGGCCGTGCTGGCCGCGCAGAAGCTGGTCAACCAGGAGAAGATCTTCCTCATGGCCGGCCACATCGGCACGGCGCAGAACAACGCCGCCATGCCCGTGCAGTTCGACAAGAACGTGGTCAACTTCATGCCCCTGACCGCCGCACGCGAGATGTACGAGCCCACGCACAAGCTCAAGTACGCCTTCCTCAGCGCCTACTACGACCAGATGCGCATTGCCGTGCCCCGCCTGGCCCAAGAGAAAAACGCCAAGAAGGTCTGCGCCATCTACCAAGACGATGAGTTTGGCCTCGAGGTGCTGCGCGGCGCCGAGGCCGGTGTCAAAAGCATGGGCACCGAACTGGCTGAGAAAACCTCGTTCAAGCGCGGTGCCACCGACTTCTCGTCCCAGGTGGCGCGCATGAAGGCGGCCAACTGCGAGCTGGTGGTGCTGGGCACCATCATCCGCGAGACCATTGGCACCATCGCCGAGGCGCGCAAGACCGGCTTCAACCCCACCTTCCTGGGCTCGGTCGCGGCTTACACCGACCTGATCCACAAGCTGGGCGGCAAGTCCATGGACGGCCTGTACGCCACCATGACGGTGCAAAACCCCTACCTGGACGAGGCGGCCCAGCCGATCCGCTTCTGGGCCACCAAGTACCGCACCAAGTTCAATGAAGACCCGGCCGTGTTCTCGGCCTATGGCTACACCTTGATGGACTTGTTCATTCGCGGAGCCCAGAAGGCCGGCCCCAACCTGAGCACCGACAGCTTTGTGAAGGCCATGGACAGCCTGACCGTGCCCACCGACATCTTCGGCAGCCCCGAGCTGAGCTACACCGCCACCAAGCGCCTGGGCAATGACTCGTCACGCCTGTCGCAGCTGCAGGACGGCAAGTGGAAGGTGGTGTCGGGCTACTTCCGCTGAGGCCCCACGGCCCCGGGGGCCAGGATCGTCCAGCCCAAAAAAAAGGCGCCCCCAGGGGCGCCTTTTGTGTTTGGCGGGCGCTTCAGCGCGGCACCACCATTGCCGCCAAGGCCTTGGCGGCCGTGGCGCGCGAGAAGTACTGCTCAATGTTGGCGCGGCCGTTGGCGGCCAGGGTGTTCCAGAGCGACTCGTCCTGGTACAGGCGCACGATTTCATCGGCAAAGGCCTGAGGCGAATCGGCCACCAGCAAGTCCACACCGGCGCGCAGGCTCATGCCTTCGGCAGCGACCACCGTCGCCACCACGGGCAGGCCGTAGGCCATGGCCTGGTTGATCTTGCCCTTGACGCCCGCACCGTAGCGCAGCGGCGCCAGCGAGACGCGGGCGCTGTCGATCAGCGGGTCCACGTCCTCGACATAGCCATGCACGATGATGCCGTCGCCCTCCAGCGCCTTGATCGCTGGCGGCATGTGGCTGCCCACCACGGTGAAGGTCAGCTCAGGCAGGCGCGGCCGCAGCAGAGGCCAAACCTCGCCCACAAACCACTCCACCGCATCGATGTTGGGCGGGTGGCGGAAGCCACCGATGAACAGCAGGCCTTCGCGCTCGGCGTAGCCGGGGCCGCCCGGGCGCACTTCGTGGATGTTGGACACCACGCGGATCTGGGCCCCCGGGGTCTCGGTGGCCAGCACCTCCACCTCGACCGGGCTGGTCACCACGGTGATGTCGCACTGACGGATCACGCCCAGCTCTTGCTCGCGCGTCTTGCGCGAGATGGCCATGAGGCTTTCCGAGTTTTCCAGCTCGGCCAGGCGCTGCTCCCGCAGGTAGTGCAAGTCCACCGTGTCGAACACGATGGTGGCCTGCGGCGCCCACTCCCGGATGCGGCCCATGTAGGGCGCTGCGATGTAGTGGCGGCAGAACATGATGGTGTCGTACAGCTTGCCGCGCTGCTCCAGCAACTCGGCCACCGACTGGATGTAGGGGCTGAACCAGACCTCCACGCCAATGCGCTGCAACTGACCCACATAGGGCTGGCGGCATTCGAGGTTGTCGGCCACAAAGCTGACCTTGAAGCCTTGCTCGACCAGCAGCTCCAACATGGCCAGCATGCGCACCGAGCCCGAGTCCTGGTCGGGCGTGATCATGCAGGCCTCGACGATCAGGATGCGGCCGCGCGCCGGGCGGTCCACTTCGCGCAGCGGCTCCATGCCATTGAGGCGGTGCGACTTGAGCACCGGCAGCCAGCGCTTGAGGAAGACCTCGCGGTTAATCACCTGGTGGCGCTTCATGCCCTGGGTTTCATCGGTGCCCGAGCTGATGCCCTCGTAGTGCACGATGGTGGCTTGCGGTTGGTAGTACACGCGCTTGCCGGCCGCGCGGATGCGGAAGGCCAGATCGGTGTCTTCGTAGTAAGCCGGGGTGTAGGCGCGGTCGAAACCCTCCAGGGCGTCCCAGTCGCTGCGGCGGATCAGCAGGCAGGCGCCCGAGCAGTAATCTGCCTCGCGCAGGTAGTTGTAGATTGGGCGGTCCGGGTCGTCGCCGCGGCCCCAGTTCCAGGCCGAGCCGTCTTGCCACACGATGCCACCGGCTTCTTGCAGCGTGCCATTGGGGTAGATCAGGCGTGCACCGACCAGGCCCGCATCGGGGCGCTGCTCGAACACCGAGTGCAAGGCCTCCAGCCAGCCGGCGGTGACCTGGGTGTCGTTGTTGAGCATGACCAGCATCTCGCCCCGGGCGATGTCGGCACCGTGGTGGCAGCTGCCGATGAAGCCCAGGTTCTGCGGGTTGCGCACAAAGCGCACGCCCTGGATGTCAGGCAAGGCCTCGGACACCGGGTGCGGCGAGGCGTCGTCCACCACGATCACTTCGACGTCCGACAGGTCGGTGTGCTCACCCAGGCTCTTGAGGCAGTTGAAGGTGTACTGGTGCTGCTCGTAGACCGGGATGACGATCGAAAAGCGCGGGCGCTTGGCGTCCGGGCAGGTCGGCAGGCTCAGCGGGCCCAGGCCCAGCATTTCAGGCATGGGGCGCGGTGTCGGCTGGTAGACCGGGGGATTGAGCCGGTCCCGGATGCGGCGGGCCACGGCGCGCGGGCCTTCGTTGCGCAGCATGGACAGCAGCATCGGCGTGCGCTCGATGCCACGCACCAGCAGGCGGCGGGCTGTGCCCAGGCGCTGGCGGCTCTTCTTGGTCAGGGCCCCGACGCTGCGCAGCGGAGCGGTGACGCGCCAGGAGGTGCTTTGCTCCAGCTCGATGATGCGGGCCTGGCCGCGGCGCAGGTCTTGCTGGCTGGCTTCAAAGGCCGACTGCTGCGCCTGCAACTCACCACGCGCAGTCCGCAGGTGCACATTCAGCTCGGCCTGAATATGGCCCGCCGACTCCAAACGCTGGCGCAGGTCGTTTTGCACATTGGCCGCAGCATCCAATTGCTGACGCAACTCCGATTGCGCGCGGAGCTCGGCATCCAACTGCTGGCGCAGTTCAGTCTGCGCCCGCACGGAAGCATCCAGTTGTTGACGCAATTCCACCTTGGCTCCGGCGGCAACATCCAGGCGCCCCAACAGGTCGGACTGCACCGTGGCGGCCGCGTCCAGGCGGCCCAGCAGATTGGCCTGGGTGTTGGCAGCGGCGTCCAGGCGACCCAACAGGTCCGCTTGCACGGCGGCGGCGGCGTCGAGCCGGCCGCGCAAGTCGGCCTGCACACTGACCGCCGTGTCCAGCAGATCGCTCCAGTGGATGCCGGCGCGCTCGGTGTGCATCTTCAAGACGGCCACGTCGCGGTCCAGTTCCACCAGGCGCTGGCGCAACACCGTGCGGGCATGCCGGTGGCCGCTGGACACCCCGTAGTCAAACAAAGCCTGCAGCGTCAAGTCGGGCTCGGGCTTGGGGCTGGTCAGCACCGCCGCCAGGGCCTGGGCGTCGTCACCGCGCACCGGCACAGGCTGGGCCAGGACCGGCGCCAGCAAGGTCTGGGCATAGGCTTGGCGGCGCTGGGCTTGGCCTTCGGCCTGGGGCCATGCGGCGCTCAGGTCGGCCGGCGCGGGGAGCAGCGAGCCCTTGGCCATGCGCAGCAGGGCCTGCAACCAGGCGTCCGCCGAGCTGTCGGCGTCCATCAGCACGGCGCCGGGGTGGGCCTGCAGTCGCTCCACCAGGGCGCCACGCGCGCTGGCCAGGATGGGCAGGCCCGAGGCCATGGCCACGTCCAGGGTGTAGCAGTGGGTTTCAGGGAAGGGGCCGGGGTACCAGATCGCATCCACCCGCTCCAGCGCCAGCAGCGCCGGCAGGTCCGGGTCGTGGTAGGTGCCACGCACCTGCACGGGCAGGTCCGGCCACTCTTCCAGCGGGGTTTCGGCGCTGCCCAGCAGGGTGAAGGTGACGGGCAGCGTGTGTTCGCGCGCACGCTCGGCCGTGAGGCGCAAGACCTCCAGGCCCTTGATGCGCGACAGCCCGCCCAGCACGGCGACCTTGAAGTCAGCCCGGGGGGCTTCCAACCAGTCGGCGCGCGGAGGGTGGGGCAGGACCGTGATCTGCAGATCCGGGTAGTGCGCGTTCACACGCTGCGCCACAAACTGGGACGGCGCCAGCAAGCGCGAGGCGGCCCCCAGGAAGGTGTGCAGGCGCTCGCGCCACTCGACGATCGACCAGCCCCAGGCGTGGGGACGCGACTGCACGCAACGCTGGCAAGCGGCTTGTTCGGGCTCGCCGCAATAGCCGCCGCGCGGGCTGGACAGGTTGTAGCGGGGGCAGTAGGCCAGGTAGTCGTGCAGCGTGACGTCGTAAGGCGTGCCCAGGGCGGCGGGCAGGCCCAGCACCTCGGGGGCAAAACCATCCACATGGTGCACCTGGAGCCGGCTGTAGCCTCGGCTGCGCAGGGCTTCACTCAGCCGCGGCCAGTCGGTGGCGTCCAGCACCCGATCGGCTTGGCCTGGGGTGCTCAGACGCACCAGGCCCTCGCCGGCAGGGCGCAGCACATCGACCTCAACGGTGGCACCCAGCAGGACCAACAGGTCCGAAACATGGCTGGCCACACCGCCGCCCAGCGCGTGGCTCAGGAGCAGGATGCGGTGGAGGGGGACCACCACAGCGGGCGTCATATCGTTTTCCGTGGTCGACAAAGCAGAGAACCCTTCAAGATCAAATGCGACGGTGTCGATGCCAAACAGCGGACTCAGCGGGCCCGGGACCCGCCCTGACCCACACGCTTTTGGCGATCAAACCGGGAATTGTAAGGTGTTGGACTGGACAGTCTTCCCCCTGGGGCACGGCCCCAAAGCCCTATTTCGAGGCGGCTGGCGCAGCGGTCTCCGCCGCCGGCGCGGGGGGCTCGGCCTGGGCCGGGTGCAGGGCCAGGGCCGGGCTGATCACCTGGCCGTCCAGGCCCAGAGAGCGGATGAAACTGCCGTCGGCCCACTCGGCGTAGCGCCAGTCGCCCTCGGCGCGCACCACGCCTTCGGGCGCTTGCAGCTCTTGCACCGGCACATGGCGCAGGGCGGTGCTCATGTAGTCGATCCAGGCCGGCAGGGCCAGGGCCGAGCCGGAGGAACGGCTGCCCAGGCTCTTGGGCGTGTCGTGCCCCACCCAGACCACGGCCACCAAACCGGGCTGGAAGCCGGCAAACCAGGCATCGACCACGTCGTTGGTGGTGCCGGTCTTGCCATACAGGTCGGGACGTTTGAGCGTGGCCTGGGCACGCGCAGCCGTGCCCACGCGGGTCACGTCCTGCAACAGGCTGGCCACCAGGAAGGTGTTGCGCGCGGGCACCACGCGCTCGCCGTCGGCCAGGCTTTGCTCCGGGGCCTCGAACACGGTCTGGCCCTGCGCGTCGGTGATGCGGCGGATCCACTGCGGCTTGAGCCGGTAGCCCCCGTTGGCCAACACGCCATAGGCCGTGGCCAGTTGCAGCGGGTTGGTGCTGCCGCTGCCCAGGGCCTGGGTCAGGTTGTCGGGTTGGCGCTCGGGGTCGAAACCGAAGCGGCTGGTCCATTCGCGCGCCGCGTTCGGGCCCAGCAGTTGCAGCAGGCGGATCGACACCAGGTTCTTGGAGCGCGCCAGCGCGGTGCGCAGGCTGATCGGGCCGTCGGTGCTGCCGTCGTCGTTTTGCGGGTCCCAGTCGCCGACATTGGTCAGCGGGGCGTCGTTGATCACGGTCTCGGGCTGCACACCGTTCTCGATCGCGCCGGAGTAGATGAAAGGCTTGTAGCTGGAGCCCGGCTGGCGCCAGCCCTGGGTGACGTGGTTGAACTGGTTGCGGTGAAAGTCAAAGCCCCCCACCAGCGCGCGCACCTCGCCGTTGTGTGGGTCCAGCGAGACCAGGGCGCCTTCGGCCTCAGGCCACTGGGTCAACACCCAGTTCTTGCCTTGTTGCAGGGCGCGCAGCACGGCGCCGCGGCGTACGCGCAGTTTGTTCGGGGCATTGGTGGCCAGGCCAGGCTGGACCTGGCGCAGGGCCGCGCCGTCGAGGTGCAGCACCTCGCCCGAGGCCAACACCACGGTCACGGCCTTGGGCGAGGCCTGGGTGACGATGGCCACGCGCAGCTCTTCGTCGTCGTCAAAGTCAGACAGGGCCTGGGCCACCGCCGGGTCCTGGTCGTCCAGGTCCGCGGCCAGCTTTTCTTCGCCCTCGGGGCCGCGCCAGGGTTGGCGCAGCTCGCGCTCCAGCAGGGTGCGGCGCAGCGCCTTGTAGGCGGCCTCCTGGTCGGCCGCGCGCAAGGTGGTGGTGACGCGCAGGCCCGTGGTGTAGCTCAGCTCGCCATATTGGGCGTAGACCTGCTGACGCGCCATCTCGGCCACGTACTCGGCGTGCACATCGACCTCGTTGAGGCGGCGGATGCTGAGCTTTTGCGCCTTGGCCGCCTGGTACTGGTCCTCGTCGATCACGCCTTGCGAACGCATGCGCGACAAAGCCACCAGCTGGCGCGCCCGGGCGCGCTCAAAGTTGCGGATCGGGTTCACAAAATAGGGGTTCTGCGGAAGACCTGCCAGCATGGCGCACTCCGCTGGGCTCAGTGCCGACAGGGTCTTGCCAAAGTAAGTCTGTGCCGCCGCTTCAAAACCATAGGCGCGCGAGCCCAGGTAGATCTGGTTCATGTACAGCTCCAGCACCTGGTCCTTGCTGAGCTGGGACTCGATCTTCAAGGACAGCAGCGCCTCCTTGAACTTGCGGTCCAGGCTGCGCGAGCGGTTCAAGAAGAAGGTGCGCGCCACCTGCTGGGTGATGGTCGAGGCCCCCTGGATGCGCCCGCCGCTGAAGATGGAGCCCAAGGCCCGCACGATGCCAATCGGGTCAATGCCGTGGTGGCTGTAAAAGCGCGAGTCTTCCACCGCCAGCAGGCTGTCCTTCATGAGCTGGGGAATCTGGTCGATGCGCTGGTAGACCCGGCGCTCGCTGCCAAAACCGCCTATCTCCACGCCATCGGCGGTGTAGACGCGCAAGGGCTGCTTGGGCTGGTAATTGGACAGCGCCGAGGTGTCCGGCAGCTGCGGGTACAGCAGCACGCCCGCCACCAAGATCAGCACCACCAGCGCAGCGCCCAGGCCCGCCAGGCCGAGCAGCACACCCCGCCAATGGGCCTTCAACCAGACCGGGAGGTCTGCCAGCTTGAATGAGGCAAAAGAAGGTAGACGCATGCGGGGGCTTGCAGGCAAAGCCGCCATTATCGGCATGTGGACGCCATCCTAGGGAAAGTGCCGGTGTTGCCCACCCCAGCCCCCCGTATAACGAAGGCTCCACACCAGGAGACCCCCATGAAGAGATGTTGGATTCCCGCACTGACCCTGCTGGCCGTCTCGGCTGGCCCCACTTGGGCGCAAAGCCAGGGGGTCAGCAAAGACACCATCGTGATCGGCTCCATCCAGGACCTGTCGGGGCCCTTGGCGGGCTTTGGCAAGCAAGACCGCCTGGGCATGATGCTGCGGGTGGACGAGATCAACGAACAAGGCGGCATCCACGGCCGCAAGATCAAGCTCCTGATCGAGGACTCGGGCTACGACCCCAAAAAGGCCGTGCTGGCAGCGCAAAAGCTGGTCAACCAGGACAAGATCTTCGCCATGGTGGCTCACATCGGCACCGCGCAGAACCTCGCCGCCATGCCGGTGCAGTTTGAAAAGAACGTGCTCAACTTCTACCCCATCACCGCCGCGCGCGAGATGTACGAGCCCTTCCACCGCCTGAAGTACTCCTTCGCAGCCACCTACTACGACCAAATCCGCCTGGCCGCCCCCAAGCTGATGCAGGAAAAGAACGCCAAAAAGATCTGCACCCTGTACCAAGACGACGAGTTCGGCCTGGAAGTCATGCGCGGCGGCGAGGCGGCGCTCAAGGCCCAGGGCCGTGAGTTCGCCGAAAAAACCTCCTACAAGCGTGGCGCCACGGACTTTTCTTCGCAAATCGCCAAGCTCAAAGCCGCCGACTGCGACTTCGTGGTGCTGGGCACCATCATCCGCGAGACCATCGGCGCCATTGGCGAAGCGCGCAAGACCGGCTTCAACCCCACCTTTTTGGGCTCCAGCGCGGCCTACACCGACCTGATCCACAAGCTGGGCGGCAAACCCATGGACGGCTTGTACGCCACCATGACCGTGCAACACCCTTACCTGGATGAGGCCTCCCAGCCGCTGCGCTTCTGGGCCAACAAATACAAGACCAAGTTCAACGACGACCCCACGGTGTTCTCGGTCTACGGCTACCTGGCGGTGGACGCCTTTGCCCGCGCCGCGCAGAAGGCCGGTCCCAACCTGAGCACCGACAGCTTCATCAAGGCCATGGACACCATGGTCAACCCGCCCGACATCTTCGGCAGCCCCGAGTCCAGCTTCGGCCCGCAAAAGCGCCTGGGCAATGACTTGAGTCGGCTGTCCCAAATCCAGGACGGCAAATGGAAAGTGGTGTCGGACTATGTGAAGCCCTGAGGGGCTGGGGGCCCGACCGCCGCGAACCGCCATCAGCGGCAGCACCCGATATCAACCAAAAGGCCAACCCGTGGGTTGGCCTTTTGCGTGGGGAGGGGGACTGACGGAGCACCAGGTACAAAACCGGCTGCGCTCCGCACGGAGACTCACCAATTGTTGTCGTCCGAGCCCCCAGCGTCGCCGCTGCTGTCCCAGGAGTCCGACGAGCCACTGCCAGCATCGAAGGCGCCGTAGTCGGGCGGGTTGTCGATGGGGGTGTAGCCGCCGCTGGTGTCGTTCACGCTGTGGCCACTGCCCGACTGGGACCCCGAGCCTGCACTGCCGCTGCTGCGATCGTCACCATGCTCCAGCACCTTGGCCAGGCCGTAGCCGGCGGCAGCACCGGCCAAGCCGCCCAACACCACACCGCCAATGCCAGGGCCCGACGAGGCGGGCGCACCATAGCCTGGCTGGCCATAACCAGGTTGACCATAGACCGGAGGCTGGCCGTAGCCCGGCGCCGTGGGAGCGCGGCCAAAGCCGTTGCCCCCCATGGCGGCACCGGCACCGGCGCCCACTCCGGCACCCGCCATGGCCGGGGCCGGCGGGGTCAGCACGCGCGAAGCGATCTTCCAGACCACGAACAGCACACCGCCGGCGATCACGAGGTAAAACCAGGGAAAGCCCCCGCCCGAGGCCGGCGCGCTGGCCGGGGACTTGCTCACCGGGGCCGGGGTGGCGGCCGGCGTGTTCAGCGGCGCCCCCGCGCTGGCGCTGCTGCTGGCTGGCGAGGACAGGGCGGGCTTGTTGTCAGACAGCGGGATCTTGTCGAGCAGGTTGCGGAAACGCTGCGGGTCGGATGCGAACTTGAGGCTGGGGTCCAGGCGCTGGGCTTCCAGCAGGGCCTGGCGGGCGTCGCCGTTGCGGCCTTCGCGGGCCAGCACTTCACCCAGCTGGTAATGGGCCTTGGCGCTGTTGGGTTTTTCTTTGAGCACCTCGCGCAGCAGGGTCTCGGCCTGGCGGTACTCGCCGGCATTGACGGCTTGCTCAATGTCTTTGGGGGTGGGCAGGGCCCAGGCGAACGAGGCGGCCAGCACCAGGGCCAGGCCAGCCAGCCAGTGGCGACCACGGTGTGCGCCCATACGGGCCGACAAAAAAGACGGGGCGGTCAACATGGATCAGAACTCCTTCAGAGGACAGGCCGGCCCGCCGCAGCATGCAACGGGAGCCAGCCCGCATTCTCAACGCCATATGGAGCGCCACAGCCAACAAACAAGACCCTGAAGAACTAATTTACAAGTGCGCCTGGGGAGGCGGCGGCCGGTGCCAGGCCCAGGATCTGGCGCGCCTCGGACGGACTGGCCACCTCGCGCCCGGCCTCCCGGGCGTAGCGCGCCAGCTGCTCGATCAGCGGGCCGTTGCTGCGCACCTTCTCGCCATCGGGCAGGTAGAACGTGTCTTCCAGGCCGCTGCGCAGGTGCCCGCCCAGCTCGGCGGTGCGGCGGTGCACGGGCCAGATCTCGGCGCGGCCGATCACCGTGCTTTGCCAGGGCGCGCCCGGCAGCTTGAGCTTGAGCAGGATCGGCAGCAGCTCCGGGTCGGCCGGCATGCCCGAGGCCACGCCCATGACAAAGTTGTACTCGGGCAGGCCGGTGTACAGCCCGGTCTGCACATACATCTCGACGCAGCGCACGATGCCCACATCAAAGCACTCGAACTCGGGCTTGGTGCCGGTCTCGTGCATCACGTCGATGAAGTCCTTCACCTTGGCGGGCGGGTTGTCGAACAGCATCGGTGGCCAGGCCCAGCGCCCGTCGGCGCGCACCTTGAGGTAGTTGAGCGAGCCCGCGTTGCAGGCCGCCATCTCGGGCCGGGTGGCGCGCAGGCAGTCCAGCGGGCCCTGGTAGTCGGGGCCGACCACGCCGGTGGTCTGGTTGATGATCAAGCCGGGGCAGGCCTCGCGCATGGCCTCGGTGCAGGCCAGGGCCACGGCCGGGTCCCAGCTCGGCAGGTGGCCGCGGCCCGGGTTTTGATCGCGGAAGTGCACATGCACCACCGAGGCGCCGGCGTCGTAGGCACGGCGCGCCTCGGCGGCCAACTCGGCTGGGCTGACCGGCACGGCGTGCTGGCCCGGGTCGGTCAAAACGCCGGTGATGGAACAGGTGATGATGGCCTTGTCGCTGGGGCTCATGGGTGTCTCCTTCGGGATGAAACAAACCAGTGCGCCCGGACCAGGCGCACCTCAAGAAACGATGTAGGCCCCGGTGCCCGTGGACATCAGGGTGCCGTCGGGGCCGCGGAACTCCATGCGCGTGGAGGCCACGCGCGAGCCCAGGCGCAGCACCTCGGCGTGCAGGGTGAAGTACTCGCCAATGGCGGGGCGCAGGTAGTCGATGCGCAGGTCGATGGTGCCGAGCTTGGCAAAGCGCTTGAGCCGCTCCAGTGGCGGCTCGTCCATGTGGCGCGCGCCGATGGCGGCCATCACCGCCAGGCCACCCAGCGCGTCCAGGCCGGCCGCGGCGACGCCGCCGTGCAGTCGGTTGTAGCTGAAGTGGCCGATCAGCTCGCGCTTCATGTCGATGCGCGCGGTCACGGTCTCGGGCTTGAGCGAGGTGATCTTCAGGCCGAGCACGGTGTTGAAGACGATCATTTCTTCAAAGATCTTCTTCAGGCCGGTTTCAAACTCGGGCTCAAAGGCTTCGGGCAGGGGGGCGTGGGTTTTGCTCATAAGCCCCATTGTCGGGCGGCCAGGTCTTTCATGATTTCCTCGGCGCCGCCGCCAATCATCATGACCTTGACCTCGCGGTACAGGCGCTCGCTGACGGTGCCGCGCATGAAGCCCATGCCGCCGAGGATTTGCACCGCCTGGTCGGCGCAGAACTGCAGGGTCTGGGTGCTGTGGTTTTTCAACAGGCAGACCTGCGCCACCCAGTCGGCGCCCGTGTCTCTGGCATCGGCACGGGCCGCCACGGCCTCCAGCCAGGCGGCGGTGGACTGGATGCGCATCTGCATGTCGACCAGCTTGTGGCGGATCACCTGGCGCTCGACCAGGGCCGCACCAAAGGTGTGGCGCTGGCGCGCCCAGGCCAGGGCCTCGTCGAAGCAGGCTTCGCTGAAGCCCAAGGCCGCCGCCGACATGCCAAAACGCTCGGCATTGAAGTTGCCCATGATCATGCGAAAGCCCTGCCCCTCCTCGCCCAGGCAGTAGCGGGCCGGCACGCGCACGCGGTCAAAGTGCAGTTGCGCGGTGTCCGAGCAGTGCCAGCCCATTTTTTGCAGCGGCCGCCGCGTGAGGCCCGCGCTGTGGCCCGGCACCACGATCATCGAGATGCCGCCCGCGCCCTTGCTGCCGGGCTCGCCCGTGCGCACCGCGACGGTGAGCCAGTCGGCGCGCAGGCCCGAGGTGATGAAGGTCTTTTCGCCCTCGATCACGTAGTCGTCGCCGTCGCGCCGGGCCGTGCAGCGCAGCGCCGCCACGTCCGAGCCGCCACCGGGCTCGGTGATGGCCAGCGCGGCGATCTGCTCGCCACGCAGCACCGGCGGGATCACCTCTTGGCACAGCGCCGCGCTGCCATGCGCCAGCACCGGCGGCAAGCCGATGTTGTGCGACAGCAGGCTGGCCAGCACGCCGCCGCTGCCGCCATGCCGGCACAGGGCCTGCCACAGCGACAGGCGCAGCGCGTACGGCGCGGGGGTGCCGCCATGGGCCTCGGGATAGCCCAGGCCGAGCAGGCCCAGCTCGCCCGCGCGCCGGTACAGCGCGCGCGGAAACTCGCCCGCCGCATCCCAGTCGCTGACATGGGGGGCGATCTCCTCGCGAGCGAAGCGGGCCACCAGGTCGCTGAGGGCGGCCCGGTCGGCGCGCAGTTCATCGGGGTTCATCGGGATGGGGCTCATGCCACGGACTCCAAAACGGGGGCGGCTGCAGGCTGGGCCGGCGCCAGCCGCAACAGGACTTGACCCGGCGCCACCTGCTGGCCTGGCGCCACCAGCAGCTCCGCCACCTGGGCGGGGGCGCTGGCCGCGATCACATGCTCGAGCTTCATGGACTCGATCACCAGCAGCGGCTGGCCCGCCAGCAGGGCCTGACCGGGCGCCACGTCGACCCGCAGCACGCGGCCATTGAAGGGCGCACGCAGCACGCGCGCGGCCTCGCCCTCGCCGGCCCGGCGCAGCGGCTCGAAGCTGGCGTCCTCCAGCCAGCCATCGACACCAGCAAGCTGCACATGCCAGCGTCGCCCGGCCAGGGCCACGGCGCGCACGGACCACTGGCGGCCGTCCTGGCTCAGCAGCAGGCGGCCATCAGCCAGTGGCTGCAGGCCCAGCTGGAAGGGCTGGCCCTGGGGGTCGCGCCCCTGCAAAACGCCCTGCCCGGCCTCGCCCACCGACCAGCTTTGCACCTGGTCGCGGTGGCGCAGGCGCAGTGGGCGCTCCAATGGGCAAGCCAACTGCGCGGCCGGCGCACGCGCCAGCCACACCAGGGCCGGGCCGGCCGGAGCCAGGGCCTGCTGCTCGGCCGCCAACAGGCCGGCGCGCAAGGCCGGGCCGTGCTGCTGCACAAAAGGGATCAGGGCCTGGCCGGCGCGGAACTCGGGATGGTCCAGGCAGGCGGCCAGGAAGGCGCGGTTGCTCGGCAGGCCCAGCAGCTCGGTCTGGGCCAGGGCCCGCAGCAGGTGCTCGATGGCCGCCTCGCGCGTGGGGCCGTGGGCAATCAGCTTGCCCAGCAGGGGGTCGTAGTGCGGGCTGACCTCGGTGCCGGTGGCCAGGGCGTGGTCAAAGCGCAGGCCGCCCAGGCCGGCGCGCTCGAAGTGGCGCGCGCCGGGCGGCTCGCTGAAGTGCAGCAGACGCCCGGTGTGCGGGCGGAAGTGCTCGTCCTCGGCACACAGGCGCAGCTCGATGGCATGGCCTTCGAATCGGACCTGCTCCTGGCGCAGCGGCAACGGCTCACCGCGCGCCACGCGCAGCTGCCACTCGACCAGGTCCAGCCCGGTCAGGGCCTCGGTGACCGGGTGCTCGACCTGGAGCCGGGTGTTCATCTCCATCAGGTAGAAGTCGCTGCCGTCGAGCAGGAACTCCACCGTGCCCGCGCCCACATAGCCCGCTGCCCGGGCCAGGGCCACGGCGCAGTCGCCCATGCGCTGGCGCAAGGCCGCGTCCACCGCCGGGCTGGGCGCTTCTTCAATGATCTTCTGGTGCCGGCGCTGCACCGAGCAATCGCGCTCGCCCAGGTGGATGCAGTGGCCTTGCGTGTCGGCAAACACCTGCAGCTCGACATGGCGCGGCGCCAGCAAGGCGCGTTCGATCAGCAGGTCGCCACAGCCAAAACCCGCCAGCGCCTCGGAGCGCGCGCTGGCCAGCGCGGCGGCGAGCTCGGCGGGCTGGGTCACCAGGCGCATGCCGCGCCCACCACCGCCCGCCACCGCCTTGACCATCACGGGGTAGCCGATGCGCTCGGCCTCGGTGGCGAAGCGCTCGGGGCGCTGATCCTCGCCCGCGTAGCCGGGCAGGCAGGGCACACCCTGGGATTGGGCCAGCGCCTTGGCCGCCGCCTTGCTGCCCAGCGCCCGGATGGCGTCCGGCGGCGGGCCCACCCAGGCCAGCCCCGCGTCGAGCACCGCCTGGGCGAAGTCGGCGTTCTCGCTCAAGAAGCCATACCCGGGGTGCACCGCGTCGGCGCCGGTGGCGCGGGCCGCCGCCAGCAGGCGGTCGACGCGCAGGTAGCTGTCGGCCGAGCGGCTGCCGCCCAGCGCAAAGGCCTGGCCGGCCTCGCGCACATGCAGGGCCTGGGCGTCGGGCTCGGAGAACACCGCCACCGTCTCCAGGCCCAGCGCGTGGGCGCTGCGGATGATGCGGCGGGCGATCTCGCCGCGGTTGGCGATCAAGAGGCGTTTCATGGCTGACTCCAGGGCGCCGGGCGGCGCGCGGCAAAAGCGGCCAGGCCGGCTGCGGCCTCGGGCCCGCGCAGCGACTGGGCAAAGGCCTGGGCCGCCGTGTCCAGCCAGGCGTCCAAACCGGTGTCAAAGGGGTGGTTCAGCAAGCGCTTGGTGGCGGCCACCGCGGCCGGCGCGCTGGGGGCCAGGGCCTGCAGCTGCGCGGCCACAGCCGCGGACAGGTCGTCCACCACGGTGTGGACCAAGCCGTCGGCCTGGGCCTGGGGGGCGTCGACGCGCTGGCCCGACAGCAACCAGCGCCGCGCCGACGCGTCGCCCATACGGCGCTGCACAAAGGGGGCAATCTGCGCCGGCACGATGCCCAGCGTGACCTCTGGCGTGGCAAACACCGCGCGCGGCGAGGCCAGCACCCAATCGGCGCAGCAGACCAGGCCCAGGCCGCCGCCCATGGCGGGGCCATCCACCGCCGCCAGCAGGATTTGAGGCAAGGCGCACAGGTCTTGCAACAAGCGGCCAAAGCCGCGGTTCATGGGCCGCAAGGGGTCGGCCTGACCGGGGGCCAGGGGCTGGCCGATTTGTTGGGCGAAGCCGCCCAGGCTGCCGCCGGCACAGAAGCTGCCCCCCGCGCCTTGCAACACGATGGCGCGCAGGGCCAGGTCGCCCTGGGCCCGCGCGCAAGCGGCGCTCAAGGCCTCGACCAGGGCCGGGCTCAGGGCGTTGCGGCTGGCGGGGTCGTTCAGGGTCCAGTGCTCGGCCTGGCCGCTGCCCAGGGGCTGGCGGGTGATCAGCAGGGATTCACTCACGGCGGCGCTCCGTTCAGGCCTGGGGGCGCTTGGCGATGCCCAGCGTCTTGGCCAGGATGCCCAGCATGACCTCGTCGGCGCCGCCGCCGATGGAGCCCAGGCGGCCGTCGCGGTACAGGCGCGAGACCTTGTTCTCCCAGGTGAAGCCCATGCCGCCCCAGAACTGCAGGCAGCCGTCGGGGATGAGGCGGTTCAGCCGCCCGGCCTTGAGCTTGGCCATGCTGGCGAGTTCGGTCACGTCCTGGCCCTGCACATACAGCTCGCAGGCGCGGTAGGTCAGCGCGCGCAGGCTTTCCAGCTCGGTCTTCATCTCGGCCAGCTTGAACTGCACCCACTGCTGGTCGGCCAGGGTGCCGCCAAACAAGCGGCGCTCCTGGGCCCAGCCGATGGTGGCGCTCAAGCAGTTGTCCAGCGACTGCAGGCAGCTCGCGGCGGCCCACAGGCGCTCTTCCTGGAACTGCTGCATTTGGTAGATGAAGCCCTGGCCTTCGGCGCCGATGCGGTTGCGCTGCGGCACGCGCACCTCGTCAAAGTACAGCAGGCCGGTGTCGCTGCTGTTCATGCCGATCTTCTTGATCTTGCGCGCCACCTCGATGCCCTGGGTCAGCCGGCCCCGGGGCCCGTCGCGCAGCGGCACCATGACCAGGCTCTTGTTCTTGTGCACCGGGCCTTCGCCGGTGTTGACCAGCATGCACATCCAGTCCGCCTGCAGGCTGTTGGTGATCCACATCTTCTGGCCGCTGATGACGTAGTCGTCGCCGTCCCGGCGCGCCACGCTCTTGATGCCGGCCACATCGCTGCCGGCGCCAGGCTCGGACACGCCGATGCATCCCACCTGATCGCCCGCGATCGCCGGGGCCAGGAACTCGCGCCGCAGTTCGTCACTGCCAAAGCGCGCCAGCGCGGGGGTGCACATGTCGGTCTGCACGCCAATCGCCATCGGCACGCCGCCGCAGTCGATGTGGCCCAGGGTCTCGGCCATGGCCAGGCCGTAGCTGTAGTCGAGGCCGGCGCCGCCATAGGCCTCGGGCTTGGTCAGGCCCAGCAGGCCCAACTGGCCCATCTTCTTGAACACCTCGTGCGCGGGGAACATCTCGGCCTCTTCCCACGCGTCCACATGGGGGTTGATCTCAGCGTCGATGAAGCGCTTCAGGGTGTTCTGGATCTCACGGTGCTCATGGGTGAATTGCATGGTTGGTCTCCGTTTTGGTCATGAGGGATCCGGGGGCAGCGCAAGGTCTACATGCGCGCCACCCCAAACTGCAGCGGCCGCAGGCGGCGCGCCTCGGCCTCGGCGCACAGGGCCAGGCACTGGGCCAGCACGGCGCGGCTGTCGCGCGGGTCGATCACGCCGTCGTCCAGCAGCAGGCCGCTGGTGTGGAACACATCGGCCTGGGACTCGAACAGCGCCACGGTCTGATCAAACTGCGCCTGGGCGCGCACCGGGTCGGGTGCCAGGCCTTTGCGCGCCAGCGCGGCCTCGGCCACGATCTGCATGGTGCGCGCCGCCTGCGCACCGCCCATGACCGCCGTGCGCGCGTTCGGCCAGGTGAACAAAAAGCGCGGCGCATAGCCGCGCCCGCACATGCCGTAGTTGCCGGCCCCAAAACTGGCGCCGCACTGCAAGGTGATTTGCGGCACGGTGGCGTTGCTGACGGCCTGGATCATCTTGCTGCCGTGCTTGATCATGCCGCCCTGCTCGCTGTCCTTGCCCACCATGAAACCGGTGGTGTTTTGCAGGTAGATCAGGGGGTGACCCAGCTGGCACATCCATTGGATGAAGTGCGTGGCCTTGTTGGCACCGGCCACGTCGATCGGGCCGTTGTTGCTGATCAGGCCCACGGGCTGGCCCTCGATGCGGGCCTGGACGCAGACGGTGGCCGCGCCGTACAGGGGCTTGAACTGCAGCAGCTCGGAGCCATCGACCAGGCGCAGCATCAGCTCGCGCATGTCCACGGGCTGGCGCAGGTCGTCCGACATCAGGCCCAAGAGCTCGTCGGCGGGGTAGCGCGGCTCGGCAAAGGCGGCGGACGCTTCGGGCACGCCCCAACCCAACTGGGCCACCACCTCGCGCGCCAGGGCCAGCGCTTCGCGGTCGTCTTCGGCCAGGTGCTCGCCCAGACCGGAAACCTGGGTATGCATCTCGGCGCCGCCCAGTTCTTCTTCGGTGGCGATCTCGCCGGTGGCGGCCTGCAACAGCGGTGGCCCAGCCAGGAAGGCGCGCGAGCGCCCGCGCACCATGATCACCACGTCGCTCAGGCCCGGCATGTAAGCGCCGCCCGCCGTGCCCGAGCCGTGCTGCACGGTGATCACCGGGATGCCCGCCGCCGACAGCCGCGCCAGGTTGCGGAACAGGCTGCCGCCGTGGACAAAGCCCTCGACGCGGTAGCGCATCAGGTTGGCGCCCGCGCTCTCGACCAAATGCACAAAGGGCAGCTTGTTTTGCAGCGCGATCTCCTGCACGCGCAGGATCTTTTCCAGCCCCATGGGCTGGATGGCGCCGGCTTCGATGCCCGAGTCACTGGCCACCACCATGCAGCGCACGCCCGACACCCAGCCAATGCCCGCGATCATGCCGCCACCGGGCACCGAGCGCGCCAGCTCGGGCGTGTCCTGCCCATAACCCGCCAGCGTGGCCAGCGGCAGCCAGGGCCGGCCCGGGTCCAGCAGCAGGGCCACGCGCTGGCGCGGTAGCAGCTGGCCGCGCTTGTCAAACACCGCTTGCGAGCGGGCCGAGGCCGCCGCAGCCCGCTCTTCGAGCGCACGCAGCGCGACGAGGCGCTCCAACAGGGCTGACCGGGCTTGCAAGGCCTGGGGCGAGGCCGGGTTCCAGCAGGATTCAAAGTGGCTCATGGTCGTGGCGTCCGGGGCGGGGGCTTCGTCGTGGAGGGGCTCAGCCACTCATTGGGGTTCGGCAAACACCTGGGGGGTCTGGGCGCGGTGAAACCCATCGAACGGCCGCACCGCCGGGCGCTGCTGCACCTCGGCGCTGGGGCCTTGCATCGGCCAGCCCAGGCGGGCCTGGGGCCGCGCGCCATCGACGCGCAGCGTGCTGCCGCTGATGAAACTGGCCGCCGGGCTGAGCAGGAACACGATGGCAGCCGACACCTCGGCCTCGTTGCCAAAGCGGCCCAGGGGGACGGTGTGGCGCATGGCGCGCAACAGGTCGGCGGCCTCGGGCGGGTAGTGGTCCATGCCGCTGGAGGCGATGTAGCCCGGTGCCACCGCGTTCACGCGCACGCCCTGGCAGGCCCATTCGAGCGCGGCGGTCTCGGTGAAGCTGACCATGCCGGCGCGCGCCGCGCCGCTGTGGCCCATGCCGGGCATGCTGCCCCACATGTCGGCCACGATGTTGACGATGGCGCCGCCGTGCGCCGCCAGGTGCTGGCGGTAGCACTCGCGCGCCACCAGAAAGCCCCCCGTGAGGTTGGTGTGCAGCACCGCCTCCCAGCCCTTGGCCGAGATGCTTTCCAGCGGCGCCAGGTACTGGCCCCCCGCGTTGTTGACCAGGCCGTGGAGGCGGCCGTGCTCGGCCAGCAGGGTGGCGACGGCGGTGGCCACCGCGTCTTCCTGGCGGATGTCGGCCACCAGGGTGCTGGCTTGGCCGCCATCGGCTCCGATCTCGGCGCGCACGGCGGCCAGCTTGTCGGCGTTGCGCCCCAGCAAAACCACCCGGGCGCCGAGGCGCGCGAGTTCATGGGCCGCGCAGCGGCCAATCCCCGAGCCGCCGCCGGTGACCAGGACCACCTGGCCATCGAACAGGCCGGGGGCGAAGGCGGAGCGGTAAGCCGTTGACGCAGCGGGCTTCATGGGGCCTCCCGGATGAACAGGGCCAGCGCCTGTTCGGTGAGTTGATCCAGGCTCAGGCCGCGCTTGGCATCGAACCACTGCACCGACCAGTTCAGCGCACCAAAGATGAACAGGCGCGCCACCCCTGGTTCGGCCTGCAGCAGGCCTTGCGCGGCCAGCGCCTGCAGCACCGGCATCCAGGCGGCTTCGTAGGCGTCTTTGACGCGGGCAATGCCCTTGCGCTGGGGGCCGCTGAGCGAACGCCATTCGTAAAGCATCACCGGGATGAAGTCGCTGTGGGGGCCCAGCAAGATCTCGAAGTGGTGCCGCACCAGCACGCGCAGTCGCTCGCGCGGCGTGGCCTGGGCGGGCAGCAAGGCCAGGGCGTTGGCCTGGCTGTGCGCGGCCAGCACCATGCCCTCGTCCATGACGGCGTAGAGCAAGGCGCTTTTGCTTTCGAAGTGGTAGAAGGGCGAGCCGCTGTGCATGCCGGCGGCGGCGGCGATGTCGCGCGTGCTGGCGGCGTCAAAGCCCTTGGTGCGGAACAGGCGGGCCGCGCCCTCGATCAGCTTGCGGCGGCGGTTGCCGTCGTCCAGCTCGTCGGCCGTCTTGCGGGGGCGGCCGCGCGGGCGGCGGACTTCCGGGGGCGCCGGCGCCTCAGTGGCGGGTGGCGGCTCGGTGGCCACCAGGGACAGAACGGGGCCGTCTGGCGTGCGCGGCACGGCGCTGACGGGGACTTTCGGGGCGGTGCCCGGCGTGGCAGAGGGGGACGCCGCACGGCGGCTGCGTCGGACAGGTTTTTCCATGTCCGGCAGGTTAGCAAATCAATTTATTTTTAGCAAGCGATTGCTTTGCATAAATCAATCTGGCGCCAGGGGCTCTGCTTGGCGGCCAGCCGGCACAGCGGCCAGCGCCGCGGGCTCAGCCTGGGCCGGGCTCGCTGGCAGGCGCGATCCCGCCCGCCGCCGAGGCATGGCGCAGGGTCACCAGGGTTTGTTGCAACACCCGCGCGTCGGCACTGGCGCGGTGCCGGTGCAGGCGCAGCCGGGCCGCGACCTCGGCCCGGGTCTGGTCCCAGCGCGCCAGTTGGGTGTCGTTGAGCAGGCCTTGCAAATTGGCCAGCCTGAAACTGGGGCTGCGCTCGGCGGCGTCGTACAGGCGGGCGATCCAGGCGTAGTCGTGGGCCCAGCAGTCGGTGTAGACCGTCTGGCCACGCAGGCGCTGGTTCAACAACTGCGCCACGTCAGCGCAGCTGCGGCCGTGGCGCAGCAGGCTGTCGCGCGGGATGCGGTGCACCGCCGCCGCGCTGATGTCCCAATGCAGCCAGTCCGGCTCGGGCCGCACCAGGCTGCACCACGATTCGCCATCCGCCAGCACAAAGCCCACCTCAATGGGGTAACTGCCACGGCCAAAACCGGACGCCTCGATGTCGATCACCGTGGGCGCCGTGAGGCCGTTTTCTTCCAGCACTGCGTCAGCTTGCATGCTGCGCTCCTCCCTGTTGTTGGTTTGCCGGTGCATCAAAACATCGACTTGGGGGGCTGTTAGCAACTTTGGGGCCGGGTCAGGCTGGGCCAGCTCAAGGCTGGAAGCCCGACTGGCGCACCACCGGGGCCCACTGGGCCTGGAAAGCCGTCAACATGCGGCGCGTGGCCTCGGGGCCGCTGCTCACGGGTTCCATGTCCGCCGCCACAAAACGCGCCTGCAAGGCCTTGTCGGCCATGGCCTCGGCCACCGCCTGGGCGATGCGCTGGGCGCGCGCCGCTGGCAGGCTGCTGGGGGCGTAGAGCACGTTCCAGCCTTCGGCCGACAACTTGAGGCCGACGTCGCGGAAGGTGGGCACGGTGGGCAAGGAGGCGGTGCGGCGTTCGCTGGACACGGCCAGGATGCGCAGCTTGCCGGCCTTGTGCAGGGGCTCCAGCGAGTCCAGGGTGTCGACCGCGATCGGCACATGGCCGCCCATCAGGTCGTTCAGCAAGGGGGCCGAGCCCCGGTAGCCGACCACCGGCATCTTCAGGCCCAGTTGCTCGCCCAGCATCAGCACAAAAAAGTGCGGCAGGCTGCCCGTGGCGGGCACGCCAGCCGCGATTTGCGCCTGGTTGACCTGCATCCAAGCGCGCAGGTGGCTGAACTCGCGCACCGGCACACCCGCCCCCACGGCCACACCAAAGGCGTAGCGCGTGACCTGGGCCAGGGGCTGGTAATCGCGTTCAGGGTCGTAGCCGTTGTCCTTGAACACCAGGGGAGCGACCACCATGGTGGCGGGGTTGGCCAGCAAAACCTGGTTGTGGCCCGAGGTGTCGCGGTGCAGTTGCTGGGCGGCCAGGCGGCCCCCGGCGCCGACACGGTTTTCCACGATCACCGGCACACCCAGGCGCGGTGCGATGGCGTCGGACACCAGGCGGGCCGCGCGGTCGGACGAGCCCCCAGGCGGGTAAGGCACCACGATCTTCAGCGGGCCGCCTTCGAGGGCGGTCTGGGCAGCAGCGACGCCAGCCCAGGCACTGGCGCCCAGAGCACCCAGGGCCTGCCAGGCGCGGCGGCGGGATGAATCCATGGGGGCCTCAGGCGAGGCGGAATCGCCCAGCGGGCGCGGCAAATAGGAACGCATGACTACTCCGTCGAAACCAGGCCTGCAATCGACCTGAAGCCCCGACTTTAAGCGCTGCGCAAGCCCTGACTCATCAGGCTGGACCCACCCCCTGCGGCCTCACAACTCGAAGCCGGTCCACAGCAACATGCCCTCCAGCACGTCACGGACCAGGCCGGCCGGCCGGGGGTGGTGAGGCTGGGCCTGGGCGCGGTGTTCGTCGAACCAGGCTTGGAAGCGCTGCACCGCCTCGCCAGGCTGGAAGGCCAGCATCAACTCGTAGTTGAGGAACAGGCTGCGGCTGTCCAGGTTGGAGGAGCCGGCCAGGGCCAGTTCGTCGTCCACGATCACCAGCTTGGCGTGCAACATGCCCGGACAGAACCAGACCCGGCCACCGGCCTGCACCAGCAGGCGCAGAGCGCGGTTGCGCGCCAAGTCAGACAGGCCGTGGTTGGAGCGCGCTGGCAGCAGCAAATCCACCACCACCCCCCGGCGCGCCGCCAGGCACAAGGCCATCAGCAGGGCCGGGTCGGGCACGAAGTATGGGGTGACCAGGCTCAGGCTCTGGCGCGCCCGGTAGACGGCGGTGAGCAGCAAGGCATAGACCGTGTCGTCGGCCTGGTCGGGGCCGGAGGCGGCCCACTGGGCCCGCGCGGCCTGGGTGTGGCCGGGCTCGGTGGGCAAGAGGGCGGCCGGGTGGGCCTGCCCCCCCGCAAAAGCCCAGTCGTGCTCAAACAACTGGCTGGCCTGCTGCACCAGGGCGCCGCGCAGGTCGTAGCTCAGGTCGCACCAGACGGGCACCCCGGGCTGGCCCTCGAAGTACTCGGCCGCCAGGTTGCGTCCACCGCACCACAGCCGGGCCTGCGGGTGGCCGGCGTCGGCCAGCACCAGCTTGCGGTGGTTGCGCAAATTGGTGCGCCCCTTGAGCGGCGAATGCAGGGGCGGCACAAACAGCAGCAGCTCGCCGCCCGCGTCGGTGAAGCGCTGCAAGCGCGGGCGGCCCGCCATCAGGCTGCCCAGGCCGTCAAGCAGCAGGCGCACGCGGACGCCGGCGCGCGCCTGGACGCACAGGGCGTCAATCACCTCGGTGCCCAGCAGGTCGTCTTTCAGGATGAAGGTGGCGATCTCGATGCGGTGCCGGGCCTGGGCGATGGCGGCGAGCAAAGCCTCGCGGGCCGCGCGCCCGTCGGCGTGCAGGTTCAGGTCACGGTAGGTGGCGGGCGCCGGCTGGCCCAGCGCGCACAGGGTGCGGGTCACCCAGTGGCCATCCCCGGGCGCGGCCAGGGCGTGGGGCACGGCGTGCAGACCCGGGCGCTTGCGCTTGCGCGAGCCAAAGCTCAGGTAGGCCGGCAAGGCCACATACGGCATCAGCAGGATGAAGAACACCCAGGCGATGGCGGCCGCGGGTTGGCGGCGCTGGCGCGCCACATGGGAGGTGATGATGTAGACCAGCAGCGCCAGCACCGTGACCAAGCCGTGCAGGGTCCACCAGTCAAAAGGGGTCAGCGTGAACAGCATGGCCTGCAGTATGGCCCAGGGCTCTGACCGCTCATCCCCCCTACATCAAGCAGTAGTCGACCGGCTGCAAAGGGGCGGGCAAGTCGGTCTCGCCCAGGGCTTCGAGCAGCTGGATGTCGATGTGCCGGCACAGCGCGTCCAGCGGCAAGTCGTTGGGCAGCAGGCCGAAGGGCTCTTCGATTTCATCGCCCAGCGCATCCAGGCCAAAGAAGGTGTAGGCCACCACGGCCACGACCACCGGGGTCATGAAGCCCAGGGTGTCGACCAGACCAAAAGGCAGCAAGAAACAGTAGACGTAGGCCGTGCGGTGCAGCAGCAAGGTGTAGGAAAAGGGCACCGGTGTGCTCTTGATGCGCTCGCAAGACGCCGCCGCGGCCGTCATGGCCGACAAGGTGTTGTCGATCTGCACCACCATCTGCGCGTCCACCTGGCCCGCGCGCTGGCAGGCCGCCAGGTCGGCGCCCATGCGCATCATCAAGGCCTGGGGCAGGTTCCGGCTGGAGGCAACGGCAGCCCACTCGCCCGCGGGCAGCGCGGCCTGGACCGGGGCGGTGTCGCGGGTGTCGCGCAGCAGCAGGCGCAGCGCGTGGCAAAACGCGCCGGCGCGCCGCACCATGGCCTGGCGCAGGTCGGGCTGGCTGGGGGGCGGTGGCCCGATGTGGCACAGGCACTGGCGCGCCAGGTTGCGGCTGCGCAGCACCAATTCGCCCCAGAGCTTGCGCGCCTCCCAGTAGCGGTCATATGCGGCGGTGTTGCGAAAGCCCAAAAAGATCGCCAGCGGCAGGCCGATCAAGGTGAAGGGGATCGCCGTCAGCGTGATCTTGGTGTGGAACAGCGCGCCGTGGCTGAGCGTGACCACCGTGGCCAGCGCGATGTTGATCAGCAGCAGGCGGCTGATGCGCGGCATGATGGAGCCGCGCATCAAAAGGAACAGCTGCAGCCCGTTGGGGCGGTCGCGCACGATCATGGCTTGGCTCCGCTTGGCCCGGCCCGGCGGGCGGACTTCACATGTGGCCGGTTTCGAGGAAGCGGGTGTGCCAACTCAAGGCCTCGCTCAGCAGGTGGGGCGTGTGCAGGCCCGGGGCGCCGCGCGCAGCACGGTCGATGTAGTCCTGCAACTGGGGCCGGAAGCTGGGGTGGGCGCAGCGCTCGACGATCAGCTTGGCGCGCTGCGTCGGGGCCAGGCCGCGCAGGTCGGCCAGGCCTTGTTCGGTGACGATGACCTGCACATCGTGCTCGGTGTGGTCCACATGCGAGACCATGGGCACGATGCACGAGATGGCCCCGCCCTTGGCCACCGAGGGCGTCACAAAGAAAGACAGGTAGCCGTTGCGCGCAAAGTCGCCCGAGCCGCCAATGCCGTTCATGATGCTCGAGCCCATGATGTGGGTGGAGTTGACGTTGCCGTAGAGATCGGCCTCGATCATCGCGTTCATCGCGATCACGCCCAGGCGGCGCACCAGCTCGGGGTGGTTGCTGATCTCCTGCGGGCGCAACACGATGCGTTGGCGGTAGAAGTCGATGTTGGCATTGAACTCAGCCGTGGCCGCCGGGCTCAGTGACAGCGCGGTGGCCGAGGCAAAGCTCAGCTTGCCCGAGCGCAGCATCTCGAGCATGCCGTCCTGCAGCACCTCGGTGAAAGCGGTCAGGTTCTCGAACGGCCCTTGGTTGAGCCCGCTGAGCACGGCATTGGCCACATTGCCCACGCCCGACTGCAGGGGCAGCAACTCGGGCGGCAGGCGGCCCGCCTTCACCTCGTGCTGCAGGAATTCCATGATGTGGCCGGCAATTTGTTCGGACACGGCGTCCGGCGCGGCAAACACCGAGTTGCGGTCGGCCTGGCTGGTGCGGACCACGGCCACCACCTTCTTGGGGTCGCAGCGCAGGTAGGGCTCGCCAATGCGGTCGCCGGTGTGCAGCATCGGGATGGGCTTGCGGTGCGGCGGGATCTCGGTGCCGTAGTAGATGTCGTGCATGCCCTCGAGGCCAGCGCTTTGCAGCTCATTGACTTCGATGATGATTTTGTCGGCCTGGTCCAGCCAGGTCTTGTTGTTGCCCACCGAGGTGGATGGCACGAGGCGCCCGTCGGGCAGGATGGCCACCACCTCGACCACCGCCACGTCAAGCTTGCCCAAGAAGCCAAACCAGGCGAACTGCGCCACATGGGACAGGTGCATGTCGGTGTAGTGCATCTTGCCGGCGTTGATCAGCGCACGGCAGGTCGGGTCGGACTGGTAGGGCAGGCGCATCTCGATGCCATCGGCCTTGGCCAAGGCGCCGTCCAGCTCTGGGGCGGTGGACGCGCCGGTCCACAAGCCAATGCGTGCCGAGGTGTCGCCCGCCGCGTGCAGCGCAGCCAGCCGGTCGGCCAGGGCCTGGGGCACGGCCTTGGGGTAGCCCGCACCGGTGAAACCACTCATGCCCACGTTCGCCCCCACCGGGATCAGGGCGGCGGCCTCGGCGGCGCTCATCACCTTGGCCAAAAGTTCGGGGCTGCGGATGCGGTCGGTCGGGCTCATGCGCTCAGGTCTCCTATCAGGGGGTGGGCGCCTGGGATGGCGCCAGCGGCCAAAAGTCTAGCAGCAGATCGTGACAAATCAGGGTTTACCCAAGTATTTTTTGGAACACCATTCCATTTTTCAAATGACCCTGTGATGCGCTGGGCGGGCTTCACCGAGGCTTGACCGGCGCACCGCACAATGTGTCCACCGCCTCGGCCGCCCCCGGCCCTCCAACCCCTTGAGACCATGTCCTCAACCCTGACCTCTGCCCTGCCCCGCGCCCGCTGGCGCGCCCTGGCCGCTGCCGCCCTGCTGCTGGGCGCGGGCGCCTTGAGCCACGCGGCGCCTGCCACGGCCCCCAGCGCGCCGCTGCAAACCGTGGCCCGCCTGGACCTGCCGCGCTACCTGGGCACTTGGTACGAAATCGCCAAGTACCCCAACCGCTTCCAACAAAAATGCGTGGCCGACACCCGCGCCGACTACCAGCTGCGGCCCGACGGCCAGGTGCGCGTGCTCAACCAATGCCGACGCGCCGACGGCAGCGTGGACAGCGCCGAGGGCGCGGCCCGCCTGGTGGGCGGCACCGACTCGCCCCGCCTGCAGGTGCGCTTTGCCCCGGTCTGGCTGGGCTGGTTGAGCGCCGTCTGGGGCGATTATTGGGTGATCGACCTGGACCCGGCCTACCAATTGGTGGCCGTGAGCGAGCCGCAACGTGAATTTTTGTGGGTGCTGTCGCGCCAGCCCCAGGTCGACCCGCAGGCCTACCAGGCCTTGCTGCAACGCCTGAGCGCCCAAGGCTTTGACCTGGACCGGCTGCAACTGAGCCCCCAAAGCAGCGCCCAGCCCGCGGCCAGCGCCAAACCCTGAAGCGAACCGCGCGCGCCGCCTCAGGCCAGCGCGGCCTCGGGCGCCTGATTGACCGGCAGGCGGTCCAACCAGGCCTCGACCTGGAGCGGGTCATTGACCGTGCGCAGGCTTTGGTAGGCCTCTTCGGCCTCGGGGTGGTTGCGGCGCAGGTAATTGAGCCACTGCTTGAGCCGGCCCGGGCGCGAGCGCGGCTCGATGTGCGACTGGTTGAGCTGCCAGAAGTACAGCAGCAGGCGCTGCACGTCCGCCCAATCAGGCACCCGCCCCGCCGCCACGCCCTGGTCGGCCAGGATGGCCAGCGCCAGACCGGGCTGGGCCACCATGCCGCGCCCCAGCATCAGGTCCTGGCAGCCGGACTCGGCGCGGCAGCGGCGCGCATCGGCCACCGACCAGACCTCGCCGTTGGCCACCACCGGGATGCGGACCACCGCGCGCACGTCGGCAATGCGGTCCCAATAAGCGGGCGGCTTGTAACCCTGGGCCTTGGTGCGGCCATGCACCACCAGCTCGTCGGCCCCGGCCTCGGCGATGGCGCGGGCACAGTCCTCGGCCAGTTGGTCGTCGTTGAAACCCAGTCGCATCTTGGCCGACACCGGCATGGACGCCGGCACCGCGCGGCGCACCGCCGACACGATGCGGTGCAGCAGCTCCGGCTCTTGCAGCAAGGCGGCGCCGCCGCCGTGGCGGTTCACCACCTTGGCCGGGCAACCGAAGTTGAGGTCGATGCCCGCCGGCCCCAGCGAGGCCAGGCGCGCCGCGTTGTCGGCCAGGCAGGCCGGGTCCGAGCCCAGCAGCTGCGCGCGCACCGGCACCCCGGCGGGCGTGCGGCCACCATGGCGCAGCTCGGGCACGATGCGGAAGAAGGCGCGCTCGGGCAGCACGGCGTCGGTGACGCGGATGAATTCCGACACACAGCGGTCAATGCCCCCCACCCGGGTCAGCACGTCGCGCAGCACGAAATCCAGCAGGCCCTCCATGGGCGCCAACAAAATGGCCATTGAAAAATTACCGGGGTGAGGTGAGAGACGAAAGGCGTGATTCTCGCCGATGCGCCCCCCGCCCGCCGGGGGCTGCCCCGCCCCCGCAGGCCGGTTTGCGACAATAGCGACTTGGGCCGCACTCGCGGCCGCCAGCCACCAACCGGGTCTTGAATGTCCAGCTCCCCCTCCCCCGCCGCCCCCGGCCCCCAGACCCCAGCGCTTGATGGCGACGCCACGCCCGCGGCTGCGACGCCCTCGGTGACGCCTCCCGCATCGCCCACGGCCTCGAACTTTGGCGCGCTCGGCCTGCTGCCAGCCCTGGCCCAGGCGGCCCTGACCCACGGCTATGACCAGCCCTCGCCGGTGCAGGCTTTGGCCATTCCCCAGGTGCTGGCCGGCCACGACCTGCGCGTGTGCGCCCAAACCGGCTCCGGCAAAACCGCCGCCTACGCCCTGCCCCTGCTGCAAAAGCTGTTGCCCGCCCTGGAGGCCCCGCGTGCGGCGCGCGAACGCCGCGCCACGCGGGTGCTGATCCTGGTGCCCACGCGCGAGCTGGCCCAGCAAGTGGGTGAGTTCATCTACCTCTTGGCGCGCCGCTGCGCCGACCCACTGCGCCTGGCCGTGCTCTACGGCGGCGTCTCCATCAACCCACAGATGCTGGCCCTGCGCGGCGGCGCCGAGGTGGTGGTGGCCACGCCGGGCCGGCTGCTCGACCTGGTGGAGCAGCGCGCCCTGCAACTCGACCAGGTGGCCCACCTGGTGTTGGACGAGGCCGACCGCCTGCTGGACCTGGGCTTTGCCGAAGAACTGCAACGCGTGCTGGCCCTGCTGCCCACGCAGCGCCAGAACCTGCTGTTCTCGGCCACCTTCCCAGCGGCGCTGGACGCGCTGATCGCCGGCCTGCTGCACGAGCCCATCCACATCGAGCTGAGCACCACCGAGCAGGCCGCGCCCGACATCGTGCAGCGCGCCATCGCGGTGGACGAGTCGCGCCGCACCCAGCTGCTGCGCCACCTGATCGAGACCGAGGGCTGGACCCAGGTGCTGGTGTTCGTGGCCACGCGCTACGCCACCGAAGCCGTGGCCCTGAAGCTGCAGCGCGCCGGCCTGCATGCCGCTTCGCTGCACGGCGAGCTGAGCCAGGGTAAGCGCAGCGAGGTGTTGCAGGCCTTCAAGGACCGCAGCGCCCGCGTGCTGGTGACCACCGACCTGGCTGCGCGCGGCATCGACATCGTGCGCCTGCCCGTGGTCGTCAATTACGACCTGCCGCGCGCCGCCGCCGACTACACCCACCGCATTGGCCGCACCGGGCGTGCCGGCGCCTCGGGCCTGGCGGTGAGCTTTGTCACGGCCGCGCAGGAGTCGCACTTCCGCCTGATCGAAAAGCGCCAGCAGCAGCGCGTGCCGCGCGAGCAACTGGCCGGCTTTGAGCCCAGCGAGGTCGCCACGCCCGAGCAGGCCACGGGCGGCATCAAGGGCGCGCGCAAGAGCAAGAAGGACAAGCTGCGCGAAGCCGCCGCTTTGGCAGCCGCGCGCGCGGGCCAGTCCTGAACCGCCCTGAGCGAGCCCGACCCATGACCCACCCCACCGAGCTGCCGTTCTCCCCCGCCGCCGAGCGCAACCAGGGCCCCATCCTGGCCCAGTTGCAGGCGCTGCTGCCGCCCCAGGGCCAGGCGCTGGAGATCGCCAGCGGCACCGGCCAGCACGCGCTGCACTTCAGTGCCGGCCTGCCCGGCTGGCACTGGCAAATGAGCGACCCCGACCCCAGCGCCCTGGCCACCTTGCAGGCGCGCCGCGCGCTGGCCGAGCCCGCTTTGCAAGCCCGCCTGGGCGCGCCGCTGGCACTCGATGTGCACCAGGCCGACTGGCTACCCGCCGGCCACCGCGTGGACCTGGTGTTTTGCGCCAACATGCTGCACATCGCGCCCTGGTCCAGCTGCGCGGCCTTGATGCAAGGCGCTGCGCGCGTGCTGCGCGATGGGGGCCAGCTGATCACCTACGGCCCCTACCTGTTTGCAGACCTGCCCACCGCGCCCAGCAACCTGGCGTTTGACGCCGACCTGAAGGCGCGCAACCCGGCCTGGGGCCTGCGCGCGCTCGACGCGGTGCAGGCCGAAGCCCAGCGCGCCGGCCTGCGCCTGCAGGCGCGCCACGCCCTGCCCGCCAACAACTGGCTGCTGGTGTGGGGGCACGGCAACGCCCAGGTTTAAGGGGACGGCGCCTCAGCCCTCGAACTGGGGGTTGAGCTGGCGGATGCGGTTCATGGCCATGGCGGCCGCTGCGGTGCGCGTCTCCACGCCGAGCTTGGCGAACACGCGCTCCAGGTGCTTCTTGATGGTGGCCGGGCTGGCGCCGAGGATGTCGCCAATGTCGCGGTTGATCTTGCCCTTGACCACCCAGTACAGCACCTCGGCCTCGCGCGCCGTGAGCTTGAACGAAAAGCTCATGGCCTCGATGACGGCCTCGTCCGACACCTCCTGCATGACGATCAACCAGTCGCCGCCGCCCTCGCTGTCGCCCGTTTGCTGGTGCAGGCGGAAGGTGATGCGGCGCGAACCCTGGTCAAAGCTCAGGCGCGGCGGCTCGATGGCCGCCTGGGCCTCGGCCAGGTGGCGGCGCAACCAGTCCACCACCGGCTCGGGCGTGACCGGGGCGCTGGTGCCGAAGTAGCGCTGCAACAGGTCGCGCGCCAAGGCGGTCTGCCACATCAGGCGCCCGTCGCTGACGCGCACCGTGATGCTGGCGTAGCCAAAGGCGTCCAGCGCATTGCGGGCCTGGCCCGCCTGACGCGCCTCTTGCCGGGCCCGGCGCGCGCCCTGCAAGTGCACGTTCATGCGCGCCAACACCTCTTTGGGCTTGATGGGCTTGGTCACATAGTCCACGCCGCCGCTTTCCAGCGCCGCCACCAGGTGCTCGGTCTCGGTCAGGCCGGTCATGAAGATGATGGGGATGGGCGCGGTGCGCGGGTCGGCCTTGAGGCGGCGCGCCACCTCGAAGCCGTCCATGCCGGGCATCATGGCGTCCAGCAGCACCACGTCGGGCAGGGCTTGTTGGGCGCGCTGCAAAGCAGCCTCGCCCGAGGTGGCCACCAGCACCGTGTAGCCCGATTCGTCCAGCGCGTCGTGCAGCACGGCCAGGTTGTCGGGCACGTCGTCCACCACCAGCACCACATCGCTATTGGCACGGTCCAGGGTCTGGTCGAGGGGGGTGGGGGTCATGGGCGATGGGGCTCGGTCGGGGACTGCGATTGTCGCGCGATCTCTTCGGCCAGGCGCTCGAACTGGAACTGCCGCGCCATCAGGCGCCAGGCCTCGACCCAAGCGGTGCAGGCGGGCTCGTGCCGTTCGATGTCGGCCAGGCCATTCATCACGCCCCGGTAATAGCCCAGGTTGACCGCCTCCAGCAGTGTTTTGAGGCGCGCCGCCGAGGGCCATTGGGGCTTGGTGGGGGCCTCGCTGCCGGGCAGGAATTCACGGGCCAAGGCCGGCACCTCGTCCGCGCCGGCGGACAAGGTGGCCGCGACGGTGGCCGAGCGCTCGGGCACGCGGGGCTCCGCGGCTTCGGCGCTGCCTCGCTGCCAGACCAGGCTCAGACGGCGCTCCAGCCAGTCCAGCAGCTCGGTGTGGCGCACGGGCTTGACCAGGAAGTCTTCGCTGGCAATGCCCACGTCGTTGTCCAGGCCCTTGTCAAAGGCATTGGCCGACACGATCGCCACCCGCGCCTCGGTGTGGCCGGCGGCACGCAGGCGGCGCACCGTCTCCCAGCCGTCGATGCCGGGCATGGCCAGGTCCATGAAGACCGCGTCGGGCTGGTAGCCGGCGGCCAGCAGGTCCAGCGCGTCGTGGCCGCTGGCGGCGGTGCGCAGTTCAAAGCCCAAGGGCTGCAGCAGCTGAACCAGCAGCTCGCGGTCGGGTTCCTCGTTGTCGACCACCAGCAGGCGCCGGCGCCGGCCTTCGTAGCCGCTGCGCGGCGCGTGCGCCGGGGCCTGGGCGCTGGGGCCGGCCACGGTGTGGGCGGGCACCTCGGGCAGGAACAGACGCACACGGAACACCGAGCCCTGGCCGGGGGTGCTGTCCACCGTCAGCTCGCCGCCCATGAGGTCGGTCAGCATCTTGGCGATCGTCAGGCCCAGGCCAGCGCCGCCCGAGCCCGCGCTGGCGGTGTTGCCGCGCGCAAAGGGCTCGAAGATCTGCTGCAGCTCGGCGGCGCTCATGCCGGGGCCGGTGTCTTCGATTTCCAGCGTGGCCATTTCACGCTGGTGCCGCACCCGAAAACTCACCTGCCCCCGGCTGGTGAACTTGATGGCATTGCCCAGCAGGTTGATGAGGATCTGGCGCAGGCGCTTTTCGTCGGCGCGCACGGCCTCGGGCAACTCGCCCCGGGCCTCGAACTGGAAGCGCAGGCCCTTGGCCGCGGCCTGCAGGTCAAACAGGGCCGCCACGTCGTTGACGCAGTCGGCAAAACGCATGGGCCGCACTTCGAGGGTCATCTTGCCGGACTCGATGCGGGCGATGTCCAGCGTGCCCTCGATCAGGCCCAGCAGGTGCTCGCCGCCGCGCCGGATCACGTTCACCGCTTGCTTGCGGTGCGGTGGCACCCCCGCGTCTTCGCCCATCAGCTGGGCATAGCCCAGGATGCTGTTGAGCGGGGTGCGCAGCTCGTGGCTGATGGCGCTGATGTAACGGCTCTTGGCCTGGTTGGCCTGGTCGGCCTGCTGGCGGGCCCGCTCGGCCACCTGTCGCGCGGTCTGCAAGGCCTCGTCGGTCTGGCGGTGCAGCTCGATCTCGCGCATCAGCAAACGGGTCTGGCGGTTCGACTCTTCCTGGGCCACCTGGCGGCTCTTGTGCGCCAGCACCAGCCACCAGGCCACGATGCCGGCGATCACCAGCATGGCCATGTAGGCCTTCAAAAAGCCCGAGCGCAGCGCGCCCTGGCCCAGCGACAGGCCGGGCACCAGCTCGCTCAAGGTGCGCAGCTCCTGGTGGTAGAGCAGGCCAAACACCGTGGCCAGCACCGGCACGATGATCAGGGCCAGCAGCAAGAAGTGGCTCAGCCCGGTGTCCAGGTAGGGCCAGATGCCGCGCGGCAGCACCCAGCGCAGCGCCGAGGACCACTGCGTGGACAGGCTGGCGTGGGGTTTGCACAGGTCGCCGCAGCGCGCATCCAGGGTGCAGCACAGCGAGCAAATGGGGCCTCGGTAGGCCGGGCAATGCGCCATGTCGGGGGATTCGTACTCGCGCTCGCAGATCACGCAGCGGCGCAGGCTGCTGCCCAGGTAGGCGCCGTTGCCGCTGGCCCCGTCGGGCACGGTGTCGGGCTCAGGCTGGCGCGCGATGTAGTAGCGCCCGCCCGTGGCCCAGGCCAGCAGCGGGGAAGTGACCAGGGCCGTGCCCAGCGCGATCAAGGCCGAAAACGCCTGCGCGGTCGGCCCGAACAGCCCCAGGTGGGACGAGATGGACAGGGCCGAGGCCAGGGCCATGGCGCCCACCCCCACCGGGTTGATGTCGTACAGGTGGGCGCGCTTGAACTCGATGCCCGGCGGCGACAGGCCCAGCGGCTTGTTGATCACCAGGTCGGCCACCACCGTCATCATCCAGGCGATGGCGATGTTGGAGTACAGGCCCAGCACATCGCCCAGGGCCTCGAACACATTCATCTCCATCAGCATGAAGGCGATCAAGGTGTTGAACACCACCCACACCACCCGCCCCGGGTGGCTGTGCGTGACGCGCGAGAAGAAGTTGGACCAGGCCAGCGAGCCCGCATAGGCATTGGTCACGTTGATCTTCAACTGGGACAGCACGACGAAGATGGCCGTGGCCGCCACCGCCCAGCCGTAGTTCGGAAACACGTACTCGTAGGCCGCCAGGTACATCTGGTTGGGGTCGACCGCGCGGTCGGGCGGCACCATGTGGGTGATGGCCAGGTAGGCCAGCGAGGCGCCGCCCAGCATCTTGGCCACCCCCACCAGCACCCAGCCCGGGCCGCCAGCCAGCACGCCGGCCCACCAGCGCCAGCGCCGTGCCGGGTCGGGCCGGGGCATGAAGCGCAGGTAATCGGCCTGCTCGCCCATCTGGGTGATCAAGGCGATGCCCACCGTCGAGGCAGCACCAAACAAGTGCAAATCAAAGCCCACATGGCCACCCGATTCACCACCGTAGTGCGTGATGCCAGCAAACGCACCAGGATCGCGCAGCAGCACAAAGGCATAGGGCACGACCAGCATCAGCAGCCACAAAGGCTGGGTCCAGACCTGCAGCCGGCTGATCACCGACACCCCATGGGTCACCAGCGGGATCACCACCAAAGCACAAATCAGGTAGCCCCAGGAGGGTGGAATGCCCAGCGCCAGCTCCAGCGCGTAGGCCATGACAGCGGCCTCGAGCGCAAAAAAGATGAAGGTGAAGGACGCGTAGATCAGCGAGGTCAGGGTCGAGCCGATGTAGCCAAACCCAGCGCCCCGGGTCAGCAAATCCATGTCCACCCCGTAGCGCGCGGCGTACACGCTGATGGGCAGCCCGGCCAGGAAGATCACCAGCCCGGTCGCCAAAATGGCCCAAAACGCGTTCAAAAACCCGTATTGCACCAGCAAGGTGGCGCCCACCGCCTCCAGGATCAGGAAGGACGCCGCGCCAAACGCGGTGTTGGCGACCCGGAACACCGACCAGCGCCGAAAGCGCTGCGGCGCAAAACGCAGGGCGTAATCCTCCAGGGTCTCGCTGGCCACCCAGCTGTTGTAGTCACGCCGGATCTTGACCACCTGCTGGGGCGCGGCCTCGGCGGGCGCGCCCACCCCGTCCCCTTCAGGGGCGGCGGCAACGATGGGGGGAATGGCCCTCATGGGTGGTGAGCTCCGTGGCTGCAAACAAACAGGGGCGCCCAGGTGGTGGCGCACGGCGCCACGGACACGGTGGCATCGCACCGCTTCGGTGCAGCATTCGTGCCAAAACGCGCCAGGGGCGCCACGATGCCCTGCAAAAGCCCAGTCTTTTTTGCGTTCCCGGGAACTTGTGGGGTCTGACCGAACACAATAAGGGACTTCCCCTGTTACAAAACCCTTTTGGGACCTTGTCGACGCCCCATGCGCTTGTTGCTCGCTTACCTGCTGTCCGTGCTGCTGCTGACCGCCGCCTTGTTTCAGGGTGAAGCGACCGCCGTGGTCTGGAGCGACGAGCCCGACACCCCGTTGATGGGCGACGTCCTGGCCGAAGCCTCGCCCTGCGAAGTGCTGACCGCCGAGCCCGATGTGCTGGAAGAAGCCCTTCGCGTCAGCATCCAGCTGTACCAACCCCCAGTCACCAACGACGACCGCACCGAGCTGTTCTGGAGCCCGGTCGCCGATCCTGAGCCCCCACGCGCCAGCGTGCCGGTGGCCGAAACCCACCCGCTGCAGTCGCGGCCGGTCTGGCCCCAGCCCCTGCTGCGCCCCCCGCGCCAAGCCTGAGCCGCCCCTGCGGCCCGCCCAGCCTGACCCCGTCCGGCTGCGCGTTCTCCCCACCTTGATCTGGATGTCCCCCCGCGGTTACAACCGCTTGCAAGGGCATCGGCCAACGCCTTGGCGCTGATGCGCCTCACCACGCCCGCCACCGGCCTTTCGCCTGGCGTGCGGGCCTGCTCCCATTTTTTGTTTGCTGCCCCCAGGGCTGCCTCACCATGACCTCACAAGCGAACGTCCTCCTCTTGGCGAACACCCGGCCCTCGCGCCTGGCCCCGACCTGGGCCTTGTCGCTGCTGACCGCCGCCTGCCTGGCCTGGAGCCTGCCGAGCCACGCCCAAAGCCCCAGCATGCCGGCCGCCCAGGCGCCCAGCGCTGACCTGCTGACCCTGCCCCAGGCCCCGACCGAGGCCCGCCCTGCCGCCGAGTCCGGCACGGGCGCGGCGCTGACGCTGGAGCAGCTGACCCGCACCGTGCTGGCCCACAACCCCGAGCTGCTGGCCGCCCAACGCGCCCGCAACACGGCCGCCGCCGGGGTGATCAGCGCTGGCGCACTGCCCAACCCCAAGCTGGAATGGTCGGGCGGCCGCAACAACGCCCGGCTGGCTTCGGCCACACCGGGTCAGGTGCAAAGCTGGGCTTTGGCACAGCTGATTGAAAACCCCAGCCTGCGCAGCGCCCGCCAGGACGCCGCCCGCGCTGGCGAACGCAGCACGGCCGAGCAAATCGAGCAAACCCGCAACGAGCTGATCAGCCAGGTCCACCTGCGCGCCTACGAGGCCTTGCTGCGCCGCGCCGAGGCCGCGGCGGCCCAAGAGTCGGTGCTGTTGCTGGAGCAGGTGCGCGAGCGGGTGCGCCTGCGCGTGGACAGCGGCGAAGCGCCGCGCTACGAAATGATCAAGGCCGACGCTGAAATCATCAACGCCCGCCAGCGCCAGCAGAACGCCTCGCTGCAAGCCGAACAGGCCCTGCTGACCCTGAACCGCCTGGCCGCCGGCCAACTGCCTGCCCGCTGGAGCCTGCAAGGCTCGCTGGACGACGATCCTGGCCTGCCCGGCCTGGAAGAAACCCGCGTGCGCGCTGAGCAATTCAACCCCGAACTGCGCGCCCTGCAAGCCGAGGTCAACCGCGCCCAGGCCCGCCTGGCCGAGGCCAAGGCCAGCCGGCTGCCGGGCGTGGAGCTGCGCTACAGCCAGACGCGCGACCCCGAGATCCGCCAGCAGCAAGTGGGCGTGAGCATGCAGATTCCCTTGTTTGACCAGCGCACCGGCCCCACCGCCGAGGCCAGCTCTGAATTGGAGCGCCTGCAAGGCCGCCTGGACGGACGCCGCGCCGAGCTGCGCCAGCAGATCCTGCTGGCCTGGAAGTCGCTGGAAATCGCCCGCGTGCGCACCGAGGCCCTGAGCCTGGGCGCCGTGCGCGAAGCCGAAGCCGCGCTGCGCGTGGCCCAGGCCGCTTACCGCTTTGGCGAGCGCGGCATCCTCGACGTGCTGGACGCCCAGCGCCTGCTGCGCAGCGTGCGCGCCGACCTGCTGGAAGCACGCTACCAGCAGCAGGCCGCCCGCATCGAGCTGGAGCTGCTGGCCGCTCGCCACGCCGAAAGCTACCGGCCCTGAGCCGGGCCCCGTCCGGCCCCAAGCCCCCCTTTTTTTCACGCTAACCCCCAGCTGAACCCAACATGTCGAACACCACACCGTCCCTGAAGTCCACCGGCCCGCTGCGCGTGGCCCGTGCCACCGACCCCCGCCCCGCCATGCTGCGCCTGAGCCTGCTCTGCGCCGCCCTGGGCACGGCCTGGCTGCTGGTCGCCTGCGGCGCCAAGTCGGCCCCCGAAGCCGCCGCCCCGGCCCAGCGCCAAGACCCGATGGAAGTGAACATCAAGGCCGACATGGCCAAGAACTTCCAGGTGCAAAAGCTGGCCCAGGCCGACCTGGCCCCCACGCAGGACATCGCGGGCCGCATCGAGGCCAATGACCGCCTGGTGACCCGCATCGGCGCCTCCGTCACCGGCCGCGTGACCGAGGTGCTGGCCGAGGTCGGCGACCGGGTCAAGCCCGGCCAGGCCCTGGCCTATGTGGCCAGCCCCGAACTGACCACCGCCCAACTGGGCTACCTGCGCGCCAACGCGGCCAGCCAGCTGGCCGAGCGCGCGGTGGAGCGCGCACGCCAGCTGATCCAGGCCGACGTGATCGGCTCGGCCGAACTGCAACGCCGCGAATCGGAACTGTCGATTGCCCGTGCCGAGCTGCGCGCTGCCGGCGACCAGCTGCGCCTGATGGGCCTGGGCCAAGCCGCCATCGACAAGCTGCGCACCGACGGCACACTGGCCCCGCAAACCGCCGTGCTGGCCACGCTGTCGGGCGTGGTGATCGAGCGCAAGGTCAGCTCAGGCCAGGTGGCCCAGCCGGGCGACCCGCTGTTCACCGTGGCCGACCTGGGCAATGTGTGGGTGGTGGGCGGCCTGCCGGAGCAATCGGCCCGCTCGGTGCAGCCGGGCCAGGGCGTGGAGATCGAGGTGCCTGCCTTGGGCACCAAGCGCCTGCAAGGCAAGATCGTGCAGGTGGGCGACACCGTGTCGCCTGAGACCCGCACCGTCTCCATCCGCACCCAGGTGGACAACGCCCAGCGCGAACTCAAGCCGCAAATGCTGGCCACCATGCACATCGTGGGCGCCACCCAGCGCCAGCTGGCCCTGCCCAGCGCGGCGGTGGTGCGTGAAAACGACCGCGACCACGTCTACGTCAAGACCGGAGAAGGCCAGTACCGCCTGACCCCGGTGGAGCTGGGCGCCGCCAGCGGCGCGCTGCGCCCGGTGCTCAAGGGCGTGAGCGAAGGCACCGAAGTGGTGGTCGAAGGCGCTTTCCACCTGAACAACGAGCGCAAGCGCGCTGAACTGGAGTAAGGCCATGATGGTTTCCATGATCCGTGCCGCGCTCAGTCAGCGGCTGGTGGTGGTCGTGCTGGCCCTGGTGCTGTGCGCCTTCGGCATGCGCGCCGCCATGCGTTTGTCGGTGGATGCCTTCCCCGACGTCACCAATGTGCAGGTGCAGGTGGCCACCGAAGCGCCGGGCCGCTCGCCCGAAGAAATTGAGCGCTTCGTCACCGTGCCCCTGGAGATCGCCATGACCGGCATGCCGGGCCTGGTCGAGATGCGCTCGCTCAACAAGAGCGGCCTGTCCATCATCACCCTGGTCTTCACCGACACCACCGACGTGTACTTTGCACGCCAATTGGTGACGGAGCGCCTGATCGAGGTCACGCCGCGCATGCCGGCGGGCATCGTGCCGGTGTTGGGGCCGGTGTCCACCGGCCTGGGCGAGGTTTACCAGTACACGCTGGAGCGGCCCGACGACGGCCAGCGCGCCCTCACGCCCGAAGAACTGTCCGAGCGCCGCAGCGTGCAGGACTGGGTGGTGCGCCCGCTGCTGCGCTCCATCCCCGGCGTGGCTGAAATCAACTCGCAAGGCGGCTATGTGAAGCAGTACCAGGCCCTGGTCGATCCGGGCCGGCTGCGCCACTACAAGCTGTCGGTGCAGCAGGTGGTGCACGCGATTGCCAGCAACAACGCCAACGCCAGCGGCGGCATCTTGCCGCAGGTGACCGAGCAGTACCTGATCCGTGGCGTGGGCCTGATCCGCACGCTGGAGGACATAGGCAACATCGTGGTCAAGGAACAAGCCGGCGTGCCGGTCTATGTGCGCGACGTGGCCAAGGTCCAACTGGGCAGCGAAGTGCGTCAAGGCGCCATCATCAAGGGCGGCTACACCGAAGGTGTGTCGGGCATTGTGCTGATGACGCGCGGCGGCAACGCCAAGCAGGTGGTGACGCGCGTGAAGGAGCGTGTGGACGAGATCAACCGCAAGGGCATGCTGCCCGACGGCCTGCAGATCGTGCCCTACTACGACCGCACCGACCTGGTGGACTCGGCCCTGTGGACCGTGGGCAAGGTGCTGATTGAAGGCATCTTCCTGGTGGTGGTGGTGCTGTTCGTCTTCCTGGGGGACGTGCGATCCAGTTTGATCGTGGTGGCCACGCTGGTGATCGCGCCGCTGACCACCTTTATCCTGATGAACCGCTACGGCATCTCGGCCAACCTGATGTCCTTGGGCGGGCTGGCGATTGCCATCGGCCTGATGGTGGACGCCACCGTGGTGGTGGTGGAGAACGTGTACCACAAGCTCGGCCAGGCCGGCCCCAGCATGGGCGCGCGGGTGCGCACCATCCTGGACGCCACGGCCGAGGTGGCCACGCCCACGGTGTTTGGCATCGCCATCATCATCTTGGTGTTCCTGCCGCTGATGACGCTGCAAGGCATCGAGGGCAAGATGTTCGCGCCGCTGGCCCTGACCATTGTCATGGCCCTGGCCGTGTCGCTGGCGGTGTCGCTGATCCTGTCGCCGGTGCTGTGCGCCTACTTCCTCAAGGGCGGCTCGGACCATGACACGCGTTTGATCGCCTTCCTGAAGCGCCACTACCTGCGCCTGCTGGACGGCGCCACGCTGCGCCACAAGCTGACGCTGGGCGTGTCGGTCGGCCTGCTGCTGGGCTCGATCGCGCTGTTCCCGCTGCTGGGCAAGTCCTTCATGCCCACCATGAAGGAAGGCGCGCTGACGCCGCAGATCAACCGCGTGCCCAGCATCTCGCTGGACGAGTCGATCCGCATGGAAATGGCGGCCATGAAGACCATCTCCGAGGTGCCGGGCGTGCGCATGGTGGTGTCCAAGCTGGGCCGGGGCGAGTCGCCCGCCGACCCCGCCGGCCCCAACGAGTCCGACCCCATCGTGCTGCTGGACCCCAAGTCCGAGCGCAGCCAGGACGAGATCGACGAGGACATCCGCCAGCGCCTGTCCACCATCCCTGGCGTGCAGATCGTGCTGTCGCAACCCATCTCCGAGCGGGTTGACGAAATGGTGACCGGCGTGCGTTCGCAGCTGGCGATCAAGGTGTTTGGCGATGAGTTGGGCGAACTCAAGCGCGTGTCCGAGCAGGTGGCGCGCATCTTGAAGAGCGTCAACGGCAGCCGCGACATCCGCATCGAGCGACTGTCCGGCCAGCAGGCCCTGACGGTGGACATCGACCGCAAGGCGATTGCACGCCACGGCCTGAACGTGGCCGACGTGCAAGGCCTGATCGAGACCGCCATCGGCGGCCAGGACGTGACCACGCTCTACGAGGGCGAGCGCCGCTACAGCGTGGTGGTGCGCTTCCCGGCCCATGTGCGCCAATCGGCCGAGGCCATTGGCAACACCTTGCTGACCACGCCCGACGGCGCCCAGGTGCCGCTGTACACCCTGGCCCGCATCGAGCTGGTGGACGGCCCCGCGCAGATCAGCCGTGAAAGCGGCAAGCGCCGCGTGGTGGTGGGGGCCAACGTGGAAGGCCGTGACTTGGCCGGCTTTGTGACCGAGGTGCAGCAGCGCATCGAGCGCGAAGTGCAGTTGCCTGAAGGCTATTACTTCAAGTACGGCGGCCAGTTCGAGAACATGGAGCGCGCCATGGGCACGCTGTCGGTGATCGTGCCCCTGACCATCGTGGCCATCTTCTTCCTGCTGTTCCTGCTGTTCAACTCGGTGCGCCTGGCCAGCTTGATCATCCTGGTGCTGCCCTTCGCGTCGGTGGGCGGCCTGGTCGGTCTGTTCGTCACGGGCGAGTACCTGAGCGTGCCGGCCTCGGTGGGCTTCATTGCGCTGTGGGGCATTGCGGTGCTCAACGGCGTGGTGTTGGTGACCAGCATCCGCCGCCTGCGCAACGACGGCATGGAGGTCGCCGCCGCCGTGCGTGAAGGCTGCGTGCAGCGCTTCCGCCCGGTGATGATGACCGCCACCGTGGCCTTGCTGGGCCTGGTGCCCTTCCTGTTCGCCACCGGCCCCGGCTCGGAGGTGCAACGCCCGCTGGCCATCGTGGTGATCGGTGGCCTGATCTCGTCCACCCTGCTGACCCTGGTGGTGCTGCCCACGCTGTACCGCTGGTTCGATGAAAAGCCCAGTGAGGCTTGAAGACTAGGAGAACCCCATGAGAGAAATCCGAGCCATCGTGCGGCCCAGCCGCCTGAACAAGCTGCGCGACGCGTTGCGCGCCATCCCGAACTTCCCGGGCGTGACCATCTTCAAGGCCGAGGGCTTCACCGCCCCGGCGGCGGTGGAGAAGCGCACGGTGAAGGAAGAGCTGACCGACTTCACGCCCAAGCTGATGGTGTGTGTGCTGTGCGACGTCGCCATGGTGGACACCATCCGCGACGCCATCATCAGCGCCTGCCACACCGGCCAGATCGGCGACGGCCTGGTCTGGGTGGTGGACCTGGAAAGCACACACCGCATCCGCGACCACAGCCCCATTTGAAGGGCAACCCTGGGCCTGAGACAGGCCCGAGTGACCACCACTTTGGGGCCTTCGGGCCCCTTTTTTTGGGCTTGACTTTGGACTCAACGCGGCGGCAGTGCCGCCACGTAAGCCGCATCGGTGAGGCTGCGCAAAAAGGCCACCAGGTCGTCGATGTCTTGCTCGCTCAGGGCCGGGGGCTGGTCGGGGCGGCGGTTCATCGGGGGCGAGTTGACGTTGACATTGCCACGCCGCGCGGGCGCCACGTCATCGAACAGGCCGCCCGGTCCGTACCACTTGGCGGGCTGGATGGAGCGCGTGTTGTAGAAGGCCACGGCGTCGCGCAGCGAGTGCAGCACGCCGTTGTGCATGAAGCTCTGGCGCAGGGCCACGTTGCGCAAGCCGGGGGTGCGCAGGTAGGCGCACCACTGCTCAGGCTCGGGCCAGCGCAAGGCCTGGGCGGTGGCGCACAGGCCGTGGTCAAAGTGGCCGGGCTGGCGGTTGGCGGCCAGGGCGCGGTTGCGCGGCACGGCGATGGCGTCGTAACCAAAGTCGGTGAACAGCGAGCGCTCAGGCCGCGAAGCGGTGTCTGACAGCGCGTGGCAGGACGCGCAATTGCCCTTGTCAGGGTTCTTGAACAGGGCCAGACCGCGCATCTCGGCGGGCGCCAAGGGCTGGCGCGTGCGCAGGTAGGCGTCAAAGCGCGAGCTGAAGGGCGCCATCTCATCGCTTTGCAGATAGGCCTCGAAGGCCGCGCCCAGGGCGCGCACCAGGGCCTCGGGCTCGCGCAGCACGGCCGGGCCGAAGGGGGGCACGCCGCTGTCGGCCAGCTCACGCGCCAGGCCATTGCGCTGCAAGCGCTGCAGCAACTGGCGCGGGTTGCCGTTGTTCATTTCATGGCGGTCGAACAGCGGGCCGCGCGCTTGCTCGGCCAGGGTGTCGGCGCGGCCATCGGCCATCAAGCCGCCAAAGGGCGAGGGGTATGGCGCGTCGTCGTCTTGGTAGAAGTGGCGGCGCGGCACGTAGCGCACGTACAGCAGCGAGGGCGCGTTGCGCAGGCTGAATTCGCCCGGGCGGCTGCCGCGTGGCGTGCCGGGCCCACCGGCCAGGGCCTGGGCACTGGGCAGGAAGGCGCGTGCCGGGTCGTGGCAGCTGGCGCAGGAGGCGCCCACCGGGTTGGACAGGCGGGGCTCCACAAACAAGCGTCGCCCCAGGGCCACCAGGGCCGGGTCGGGCGCAAAACGGGCGCTGGTGGCGTCGTACTTGGCGGCCAACAGAGGGCTGGCGCCGAGGGTGGACAGCACCTTTTGGGCGCCGCCCCCCGCCACCAGCACCACGCTGTCGGGCGCAGCCTGCACGGCGGCGGGCTGACACAACCCGCAGGCCAGGGCCCAGGTGTAAGCCAGGAACCACCGCGCCCGCTGGCGGGCGCCAGCGGTCAGGGCAGCGCGCATCACGGCGTGAGGAAGCCGGTCTTGTCGCAGCTCAGGGCCTTGCCCGACTGCACGCAGCTGGCCATCAGCTTGCCTGCGGCGCTGTAGGCCTTGAAGGTCCAACCCGTGGCCGGGGCGGGGTTGCGGTCCATCACCATGAAGCCGAAGGTGGCGCTGTGGGTGATGCGGTCGATGGTGGCACCGGCAGCCGGGGTCAGGCCGGCGGGCAGCGGGTCGGGCAAGGCCACGTCCAGCGAGTCGCCGCCATTGCCCGTCACCAGGGTGGCCGGGTGGCCCGAGGCGAAGTTGATGGCCTGGAAGTCATGCACGTGGCCGTGCAGGGCCACGTTGACGCCCGGCGGGTAATAGGCCTGGGCGTTCAGGCTGCTCATGGCCGATTGCAGGGCCAGGTTGCCTGGCGCCGGCGTGCTGCCCGCCACCGGCGCGAAGGCCAGGATGGGGTGGTGGTTGGTGAAGATGGTGTTGACCACGCCCGTTTTGGCGGCCAGGGCGCCTACGGTCTGGAACTGCTTTTGGTAGACGGCGAACTGCGCGTCGGTGGGCTTGAGCGCGGCCGAGCCCGTCTTGGCCGAGTCAAAGACCACGATTTGCGAGTTGCTGCCCAGGGCCACGGCGTAGGGCTCGCTGTAGTTGGCGTTGCTGTCGTTGACGGGGTTGTCACAGCTGCGCACCGCGCTGTAGGCGCGCGGGTCCAGCAGGCGGAACCAGCCTTGGCCGGCGCGCGCGCACTCTTCGTGGTTGCCACGCACCATCACCCAGGGGGCGGCGCTGAGCAACGGCGCAGCGGGTTGAAACAGGTCGGCCAGCCAGGTGTCCCAGCCATAGCCCCAGGGGCTGCCTTGGCAACCCGCCACGTCGGAGGGGCAGGCGTTTTCGCGGTAGTGGTAGTCGCCGATGTGCAGCACCAGGTCCGGCGTGAAGGACGCGGCCACGGCCGCCAGGTTGGCAAACGGCCAGGCGGTGTTGTCGTTGCAGGCCTGCCAGGCGGCGCCGGCCTTCTTCATGCGGCAGCCGGTGTCGGCCAGCACCAGCACGCGCTGGGGGGTGGCCTTGGGCACGGGCAGCACGCGGTTGGCCACCGCCACTTTTTGCGCGCTGCTGGACAAGGTGGTCTCGCACACCGAGACCGGAAAGGCCGTGGGCTTGGAGTCGGCCGGGTCGCTGGCGGTGGTGCGCAGGGCGGCGGTGCCCGGGCCCACGCGCAAGCTCATGCGGGTGGCCATGCCGTCCACCGTCAACAGGGGACAGGCCGCATTCGGGTCGGTGCCACCGGTGGGTGCGGTGTAGCGGGTGACCACCCGGGCGATGGCCTGGTTGCTGTCGCCCATCTGCACCCAGGCAGCCTGGATGTTGCTGTCGGCACTGGCGGCGTCGGGTGCGCTGTCGCCCGTGCAAGCAGGCAGCACCAGGGCGGCGCCCAGGGCTGACAAGCCTGCCATCCAGGCCAGGGAGTGATGTTGTGTTTTCATGGTCTGACTCCGTCCTCAAAAGCAAAGAACGGTAAAGCGCGGGTGTGGCAGGGGCATGACAGGGGGAGCGACTGCACCGCACTGGGCCGGCGCGCACCAGAGAAGTGCGCAAGCAGGCAAGCTTCCTGCTTTACTATTTGCAACACCCAGAACAAGACCGAGAGCCCGACCATGGAACTGACCCCCCGGGAAAAAGACAAGCTGTTGATCTTCACCGCCGCCCTGCTGGCCGAGCGCCGCAAGGCCCGGGGCCTGAAGCTCAACTACCCTGAAGCCGTGGCCTTCATCAGCGCGGCCGTGATGGAAGGCGCGCGCGACGGCAAGACCGTGGCGCAACTGATGAGCGAAGGCCGCAATGTGCTGACCCGCGCCGACGTCATGGATGGCATTGCCGAGATGATTCCGGACATCCAGGTCGAAGCCACCTTCCCCGACGGCACCAAGCTGGTGACCGTGCACCAGCCCATCGTCTGAGCCAGCCCCACCGCGGGCCTTGAGGAGACTGCCATGATTCCCGGCGAACTGATCACTGACGAGGGCGAACACGCCCTGAACACCGGCCGCGCCACGCTGACCCTGCTGGTGTGCAACACGGGCGACCGCCCCATCCAGGTGGGCTCGCACTACCACTTTGCAGAGACCAACGCCGCGCTGGGCTTTGACCGCGAGGCGGCGCGCGGCATGCGGCTGAACATCGCCTCGGGCACCGCCGTGCGCTTTGAGCCCGGCCAGGAACGCACCGTGCAACTGGTGGCCATTGGCGGCGAACGCCGCATTTACGGCTTTCGCGGCCTGGTCCAAGGCGCGCTGTAAGCCCGCCCGCGACCGCACACACACAAGGATTTGCCATGAGCACCGTATCGCGCCGTGCCTACGCCGAGATGTTTGGCCCCACCACGGGTGACCGCATCCGACTGGCCGACACCGACCTGATCATCGAGGTCGAAAAAGACTACACCCTGGCCGCCGGCAGCTACGGCGAAGAGGTCAAATTTGGCGGCGGCAAGACCATCCGCGACGGCATGGCCCAAGGCCAGCGCACGCGCGACGAAGGCGCGGTCGACACCGTGCTGACCAACGCCCTGATCCTGGACCACTGGGGCGTGGTGAAGGCCGACATCGGCCTCAAGGGCGGCCGCATCGTGAAGATCGGCAAGGCCGGCAACCCCGACACCCAGCCCGGCGTGGACATCATCATTGGCCCGGGCACCGAAGTCATCAGCTGCGAAGGCAACATCGTCACCGCCGGCGGCATCGACACCCACATCCACTTCATTGCGCCACAGCAGATCGAAGAGGCCTTGTGCAGCGGCGTGACCACCATGATCGGTGGCGGCACCGGCCCGGCCACGGGCACCTTTGCCACCACTTGCACGCCCGGCGCCTGGAACCTGGAGCGCATGCTGCAAGCGGCCGATGCCTTCCCGATGAACCTGGGCTTTTTGGGCAAGGGCAACGCCAGCCTGCCGGGCGCGCTGCACGAGCAGATCAACGCCGGCGCCATTGGCCTGAAGCTGCACGAGGACTGGGGCACCACCCCGGCGGCCATCGACAACTGCCTGACCGTGGCCGAAGAAACCGACACCCAGGTGGCCATCCACACCGACACGCTCAACGAGTCGGGCTTTGTGGAAGACACCGTGGCGGCCTTCAAAGGCCGCACCATCCACACCTTCCACACCGAAGGCGCGGGCGGCGGCCACGCGCCCGACATCCTGAAGGTGGTGGGCGAAGCCAATGTGCTGCCCAGCTCGACCAACCCGACCCGGCCCTACACCATCAACACGCTGGACGAGCACGTCGACATGCTGATGGTCTGCCACCACCTGGACCCGGCGATTGCCGAGGACCTGGCCTTTGCCGAAAGCCGCATCCGCAAGGAAACCATTGCCGCCGAAGACATCCTGCACGACCTGGGCGCCATCAGCATGTTCAGCTCGGACAGCCAGGCCATGGGCCGGGTGGGCGAGGTGATCCTGCGCTGCTGGCAGACCGCGCACAAGATGAAGCTGCAGCGCGGCAAGCTGCCCGACGACACGGCGCGCAACGACAACTTCCGCGCCCGCCGCTACATCGCCAAATACACCATCAACCCCGCGATTGCGCACGGCATCAGCCACGAAGTGGGCAGCATCGAGCCCGGCAAGTGGGCCGACCTGGTGATCTGGAAGCCGGCCTTCTTTGGCGTCAAACCGGCGCTGATCTTGAAGGGCGGCTTCATCGCCATGGCCGCCATGGGCGACCCGAACGCCAGCATCCCGACGCCGCAGCCGGTGCATTACCGCCCGATGTTTGGCGCCTATGGCGGCGCGATCGCCAAGACCTCGCTGACCTTTGTCTCGCAAGCCGGCCTGGCCCAAGGCATTGGCCAGAAGTTTGGGCTGAACAAGACGCTGTCGGCGGTGAAGAACATCCGCACCGTGGGCAAGCGCCACATGCTGCTGAACGACTACGCGCCGCGCATGGAAGTGGACGCGCAAACCTACCAGGTGCGCGCCGACGGCCAGTTGCTGACCTGCGAGCCCGCCACCAGCCTGCCGATGGCGCAGCGCTACTTTTTGTTCTGAGCCCGCGCGGGCGGCCCCGGCTTGCCCCTGGCCTGGCCGGGGGTGCCTGCGGGCCCCGCGCCGCGCCGCCTGCCAGGCGCTACAGTCTGGGGCCTAGCCCCAAGCACCCGCCACTGGAACGACGACCATGCTGCAAATCTCCAAACTCATTCCCGGCGGCCAAGGCCTGGCCCCGGTGCTCATCAAACGCGCCAGCTCGGTCGAGCTGGACTGGGATGTGCGCCAAAAAAGCCGCTTTGACGCCACCGACTCCAGCGAACGCCACCTGGGCGTGTTCTTGCCACGCGGCACCGTGGTGCGCGGTGGCGACGTGCTGGTGGCCGAAGACGGGTCGCTGATCCGCGTCGTGGCCGCCCCGCAAGCCGTGCTGCGCATCACCGCCTGCACCGCCCACGGCAGCCCCTTTGACCTGACCCGCGCCGCCTACCACCTGGGCAACCGCCATGTGCCCATCGAGCTGCAACCCGACCACCTGAAGATCGAGCCCGACCATGTGCTGGCCGACATGCTGCGCAGCATGCACCTGATCGTGAACGCGGTGGACGAATCCTTTGAGCCCGAAGCCGGCGCCTACGGCCAGCATGGCCAGCACAGCCACAAGGGCCACGGGCACTCGCATGACCATGATCACGGCCATGACCATGGGCACGCACACGCGAAGCACGACCACGGCCATTCGCACGAGCACGCCCATGAGGCCGCCCACGAGCATGGCCACGAGGCCGCGCACGAACACGGCAGCCCCGCCGCCGCTGCTGCTGCCGTGACCCCGGCCCGCAAGACCATCCCCATCCAGGCCAGCGCCCCGGCCCATGTGCACGGGCCTGGCTGCGGTCATGACCATGACCACGGGCATGGACACGACCACCACGGCCACGACCATGGTCACCAACACTGAGTTGGCCAGCCCCCCGGACGCCAGCGCCAGCCCGGCCGCCACCGCACCCGCTGCCGCCGCCCTGCCCAGTGCCGGCCTGCTGCAGCTGATCTGGCTGGCTTCGCCCGCGCTGCCGGTGGGCGGGTTTTCGTATTCCGAAGGGCTGGAAGCCGCCGTGGAATGGGCTGGCGTCAACGACGAAGCCCAGGCCGCCGAGTGGCTGTCGGACCAACTGCACCTGAGCCTGGCGCGCAGCGACCTGGCCGTGGTCAGCGCCGCCGTGCAAGCCCTGCGCTCATCAGACTGGCCGCGCCTGACGCGCCTCAATGAATGGGTGCAGCAAAGCCGCGAGACCGCCGAGCTGCGCCTGCAAAGCCAGCAAATGGGCCGCTCCCTGGTGGAGTGGCTGCGCAACCTGCAGCCCGACACGGCGGCCCAGCTGGATGGATTGATTGCCACCTACCCCGTGGCCTTTGCCTGCGCCGCGGCTGCCAGCCCCGCCAGCGCGGCCGACATCTGCTTTGCCTATGCCTTTGCCTGGTGCGAGACCATGAGCCAGACCGCCATCAAGGCCGTGCCCCTGGGCCAAAGCGCGGGCCAGCGCATCCTGGCGCGGCTGGCGCAAGAGATCCCGGCGGCCGTCGCCACGGCCATGTCGCTGGGCGACGACCAGCGCCAGGCCTACACCCCGCGCTTGGCCGTGTTGTCGGCCCGGCACGAGACCCAATACTCCCGACTTTTCAGAAGCTGAGCCTTCTCTTCCCTTCACTGGACCCGAACCCCATGAGCACCTCTGCCCTGCACCACATCCCTGGCCGAAGCAAAAAACTGCCCCCGCTGCGCGTTGGCATTGGCGGCCCTGTTGGGTCGGGCAAGACCACCTTGCTGGAGATGCTGTGCAAGGCCATGAGCCAGCGCTACGACCTGGTGGCCATCACCAACGACATCTACACCAAGGAAGACCAGCGCCTGCTGACCGTCAGCGGCGCCCTGCCCGCCGAGCGCATCCTGGGTGTGGAAACCGGTGGCTGCCCGCACACCGCCATCCGCGAAGACGCGTCGATCAACCTCGAAGCCATCGACCGCATGCTGGAGCAGTTTCCGGATGCCGATGTGGTCTTCATCGAGTCGGGCGGCGACAACCTGGCCGCCACCTTCAGCCCCGAGCTGAGTGATTTGACGATCTACGTGATCGACGTCGCCGCCGGCGAAAAGATCCCGCGCAAGGGCGGCCCGGGCATCACAAAGAGCGACCTTTTTGTGATCAACAAGACCGACCTGGCGCCGTATGTGGGCGCCGACCTGGGCGTGATGGAGGCCGACACCCGCCGCATGCGCCAGCAAAAGCCGTTTGTGATGACCAACCTGAAGACCCTGAGCGGCGTGGACGAGGTGATTGCGTTCATTGAGCGCAAGGGGATGTTGGCGGCGGGGTGAGGGTTTGCGGTTTTGAGGTTTTCAGGCCTTGAAAGATTGAGGGCTGGTGGCTGATGGCGGCTGGTCGCTGACCGGTGCGGTTGGCTGTTGGCTGTTGGCTGTTGGCTGTTGATGCTGTCCTGATTTTGAGCCACCCTTCCAGTGGTGCGGGTGGCAGGGCTTCGGTGTGACCCAAACGGCCTGCTGGCTTGGGCGCCGAGCCCCAAAAGCAGCCTGGCGCGCAGGTACAATGTGCGGCGCTGGAAGCGTGGCAGAGTGGTCGATTGCACCGGTCTTGAAAACCGGCGGCTCGAAAGGGTCCGTGAGTTCGAATCTCACCGCTTCCGCCAGATACAAACGAAAAGCCCCTGTTGGATGACAGGGGTTTTTTTCTTTCCGCTCGATTTCGACCATCCAAACGACCATCAATGGCTCGCAAGCTACCGGGGCGGGCAGGGCAGGGCAGGGCAGGGCAAAATTGCGTGGATCTACTGCAGTTGCGAGAACTTTTTTGCGTTCGCACAGGCTTGTGCCGCATCGTTGGCGCTCAAAGGGCCAGCAAGGTTGTAGTCCGCAAGATGGCGCTGGCCTCGCATCACTTCGAGCACACCGGCAGCGACGCGGGATGCTTTCTTCTGTTCCTGACTCAACTCTGGTGCTGGGTTACGGAGTTGATTGATCACTTGCTGATGCACACCACCAGCGGGACCGGCATTTGAACCAGGTGCTGGCAATTGGGCATGCCATGTTTTGCTGACATGGTATGCGTAATAGTAGGCTCTGCTCACGGCTGAACGATGAGCGACTTCGCCTTCTTGGGTCGCCAATTTCTCTGCGAGCAAGAGCAATTCTTCGACTTGGATTGCCATGGTCAGTGAGCCTTCATCCCTTGGAAGGTGACGGAAAGACCAGGCTTGTCGAGATCGCGGTCGACAAGGCTGCTGACCAATTCGAAGTTCATGTCGCTCGCCTCTTCTGGCGTAACATGAATTCGGTAGACCATCAGAAGTCCCAAATGGTCAGGTCCTTCGTCTATGACGTGGTAGGCAGAGGTGTCAGTCCAGGCCAGCTTGCGTTCGCGCATCATCTCGCCGGCCACGTCCAGAATGGCAGCGTACTCAGCCTCAGTCACGCCCAACTGATTCAGGACATGATCTGCATTGCGCGCAATTTCAACTACATGGGCCACGTCGACCAGAACCTTGTTTTGTTGTGATGCAATGTTGACAGCTTGAAGGACAGTCGTAAAGGCACCAATCCAACAGGCCGCAGTGGCAACTTCCACGAATGAGATGGGACCAGGACTCGCGAGTGCCTTTGGAGCGGCGTCCAGGGCTGCACTGGCGTACCCTTGAGTGCCTCGGAGACACATCCTCCAGGCGTTTGCTTCTGAAGTACCGCCAAGTTTCTCAACATTCCGCAGCCAGTACTCCGAATCGTCCAGGCTGCCTGCACTGCTGGCAAGAACCGCTTTGAAGAGGCTTGCTGTCAGCGCATCATCCTTTGCTAGGTCGTCGCAAGCCTTCCAAAATGCCTTCCATGGAAGACTTGTAGCAATGTCTGTACGTGTTTGCGCCTCGAGGAAGGCGATCATCTCGAGCCAAAGTACAGATTGCTTTTCTTGGGGAATCGGCGCCCTCATCTTCTTGTCCCTGACCTCATCAATCCCCCGGTGATCGGCAGCAGCCGATCATGCTAGCATAGTTGCGATTTTTGGGGCTGCAATGGGTCCCGATGGCCGGCCAGATTCGCAGGGATAGGGTGGTGCGGCCGCTGCGGTGGTGACCGTGGTGGTGAAGCGGGTCTAAACGACCCTAGATTGACCCGAAACCCAGCATCCATGCGGGTTTCACTGTGGTGGGCTATAGCGCTGGTACCGTGGGCCAGAAGGCAGCTGAAATCGGGCCAGAACCCGCATGAACGCTAGCTCTCGCGGTGGGCCAGTCAAGCTAGCGGACGGGGGTTCAAATCCCCCGACCTTCGATCGGCATCTCCGAATTCATCACCATGTACCCCGAGGGCCTGTGCAGCTTGAATCCTAGATTGCCGTAATGGCGCCGAAGCTTGCGCCTGGCGTAGTCCAAGGAGCAACTGAACTCCTGCAGGCCCAGGGTTGCGTTGTCCTCACTGTCGGCCCGACCTTCAAACTGCAGGGGGAAAGGGTACAGCGCCACGATACCGGTGCCGATCCGATAGCGCAGGATTGCTCGACGTAGCACCTCGAGGCCCAGGCCCTGGTTGCGGAACTTGGGCAGGATCGTCAGGCGATCCAGCAGCAGGACATTTGGGCGCCACAGCCCTTCCATGACCAAGAGCTTATCGACGGAGCCTTTCAGTTGGACGCTGCCGCAGTCATCCGTTTCATAAAGTGCCTCAAAGCACCTCATCGTGTCTCTGTGTGTATCGAAAACGGCGAAAGCGTCTTCTCGTTCAGATGCAGCACCTTCGACGTCGACTACAAACAGGTGGATCTCGCCGGCGTGAAGACGAACGCCGTCATCGTCTTCAAAGGCGATCTTTCCTGTTACCTCTTGGATAAACCTTGAGGGCTCCTCGTCATTGATGAGAAGCCACTGGTCTTCGATGGTGATCGTGGGGACAAGGTAATCGTCGTCGCGCTTCATCAGGGCACTGTAGCGACCAACCCGCGCTCTGTCACCGGAACCATTGTTGTTGAACTGACCCGGCTTGCCCTTGCGGACTCAGTCGGTCAGTTGGCTGCGCAGCATCTCAGATGTCTGATTGCAGACGCGTTGACTCACCAGTTCGAGCGTTGGCAGTGTTAGGCACACGCCGACGGAGTGGCGAAACGAGGTGCTCTTGACCTCGTCAAAGTATTGGATCTCTCCATCACCTTGCCGAACGGTGTAGCGAAACTGAAATTTGCTTACCGCCTGTTTGTCGATGCTTGAGCCAATCGCCGCTCCGACCACACCGATCGCGAGCTGGTTCATCACAGAGTAGTTGCCTCCTCTCAGAGCGCGATCTACGTAAGCCGCATTTGCTACGGCGCCGCCAGCAATGGCCCCGCCATTTGTTGCCGCTGTCGATTGATCTGCACCCTGCACATCAAGTACGGTCCCGTACTGAGTAGGCTCCAGAATTGAAACGATCGCTCGAGATGAGAGCTTTTCTCGTTCTTGCTGTGTCAAGGCAGTCCAAGCCGGTCTGGTGACCGTGATGGTTTTCTGCACCGGTGATACGGATACAGGCTGTGGCGCGCTGCTCGTAGCGATGTAGCCAACCTCGTAGGTCCTAGAGACGGTACGCGGCAGATCTGGTGCAGGTGCCGCACATCCGGTCAAATAACCCACCGCAAGCAGGACCGATAGTGCTTTACTTTGTGAAGCGAACGGCACGGCCCTTGCCCTCCAGACTTCCCCAGCTCATCAACGAGATGCCTCCACTGCCATATCGGACGTGAATCACCGCGTCTGCACCTAGCTCAGCGCCTTTCTCCTTCAACTTCTCATTGACCAACTCCCTGGTTGGATCAGGATGAAAAATCGTGGTCTTGTTCACTGTCACCGTGATGTCGCCCAGTTCCGAATACTTCTGGTCAGGCAAATCTGTATCGGTGATTCGGACTTCGGAGGGGTTCTTTTTCGCAACCTGAGTGGCGATGGCACCCTTGTCGCCACCTTCAACAGAGCTTGTCGACCACGTAGCGCAGCCGGTTAGAGATGCCAGAGCCAAGACTGCCGGCAGGATAAGAACTTTGTGCATGGAACGCTCCCTGATACAACTTGATACGTACTTAACGATATCTTAGTTCTTGTCGGTATTTATCTATCAGATGCCAGAAAGCGAAAGAATTTGCCCTCCTTGAGGGGTTAGGGATGGTCTGCACAAATGAGCGCTGACCATGGTTAGGTGCGCTGACGTGACCGCAATGGCGGCTGGGCGCACCTCTGGCTGGTGTTTTGCGCGCGTTTCGCGCCCATTTCCCATGCGCTGGAAGCACTCATGCCAAGCTCCCCGTCAAACGCTTGCGCGCCATCCACAGATTGGACAGAGCAAACAGCGTGTGCAACTGCGCCGTGTTCTTGGCCAGGCCGCGGTAGCGCACCTTCACATAGCCGAACTGGCGCTTGATGACGCGGAACGGGGGCCAAGCGCGGGCTTTTTTACGCCTGCCGCTTGCCCATGGCCCAGATGTAAACCCCGACCTTCAGCAAGGCGTACACGTCCGTGAAACGGCTATTCACCTCTCTCCACACCTTCGCGCCCCGAAAACAACGATGCTTTAACTACTGCACTTCGAAAGCATGCAAACCGGTGCAAGCCCCACGACCGATTCTGTTTTAAGGCTGTGGGATCATTTGGGCGATCAGGACCCGTTGTGCGCAGGCGCCAAGGGCGGGTGTTACGCCGTAGGCTGGGTGGCGAAGTCCTTGGGGTTCACGCCCAAATCTTCCAGCTTTTTCGCGTACGAGTCCCTGCGTTTGGCTGCCTTGGCCGCTGTCTCGGAGGCGGCTTGTATGGCCTTGGGCCCTTTATGGGCAGCCGCCTGGATCAGCCCGAACTTGTGAGTGGCCTCCGCCTCGGCCCGCTTGAACGTGGCGATGAGTTCAGCGTGGGCAACGGATGGATTCACAGCAACTCCCCGATCAATCGACGCCGTCATTCTTAAATTTTGACGCTGGCGCGAAGCAAGGCGGTTCTCAAATCGCGCGTGGCTTCTTTATGAACATCCACCTTTTGAACCGCCAGGTCGAAAGAAGAGCCTGGCTTGATGCTGGTAGGCAGTATCTTTTTGGCTGGAAGCTTGGATGGGTACGTACCTTGACGTGGACACATGCGAACGGAAAACCCGAATTCTTCGAGCACGCCTTTCGCATACAACTCCGCCAATTGTTGAAACGTCACGTAGGTTGAGCGTTTCACGTCTTTGCGTCCTGGTTGGCAGACGTCGCGAACCAGTTCGAATTTTCCGTGTGAATCGCGCTGGGTATCGGTGAACGGATGCAGCAAGAAAGTCTGACGAACGCCATCCTTTTTGGACACCCGAATGTGCTCGACAGCGATATCGGTTAACAGCATGTTGTTTTTCCAGCTCCGAAAGCTGCGGGTTGCGTGACCGCATCAGCCGACACATCGCAGACAGCAGATTTTGTTTTCAAGAGATGTCAACGGGGAGCCGAGTGGCCCTTGGGATGCGGGTTGATCGTGCGGGCAAAAATCACCCAGCGGGCGCGGACTTTAACTGAACGACCGCCAGTGGTCGATCCCGATGGCACGGCAATGGACCGCTTGGGGTCAAAACTGCCTGCCAAGGGTGGTCAATTCAAAGCCCATTGCCAGCCTCAACCGGCCTACGCACCAGCCCCGCACCCTCCCCCTCAAACCGCCCGAGCCCCCGCCGCCATCCGACTCCCCCCATCCGCCACCAGCGCCACCCCAGTGACGAACGCGGCATCGGGCCCCGCATTGAAGGCCGCCACCGAGGCAATGTTGACGCTGCTGGCAGCGTGCGCCAGAAGCTGTTCGACACGGGCTGGGAGCCGCGACCCGCCGACGCGGCCGACATGAGCCGCCTGATCGACAGCGAGCGCAAGAAATGGCAACCGCTGATCAAGGCGCTGGGCATCACGTTGGACTGAGCTCGCAGAACTCCAGATTGAGCGCCAGCGAATTCACCCAACGGGTACGGCCGCTGGGCCAGCGCTGAGCTTGCAACGCCGGGCAATGCGTTGAGCCGCTTCGCTGCATTCACCGCAGCCCGCTCCGATGCGATAGAACCGGTTCGGCGGGTCTGGGGTGAAGTGGGGCATGAACGGTCAGCGATCGACCATGCCCTTTCATTCAAGACGCAGTCTCAGAACCATGCCCAAATGCGCCGCAGCAACGCAGGAGCCGGTCGAGAAGCGCGGGCAGGTTGGAACACGTAACGGCAGGCTTTGTTCATGACTTGGGCTGAGAGAGTTTTGCCACCACTGTACAAAAAATCAGTATCATGAGCAAGGGTCTCAAAGCTCCCTGCCCCCTCAACCAATTCCCCCCCGTTGTCAGAATGGGCACGCGCCAGCGCCTTTCCTTTTAACTGATGTCTCCAGCCCTCGCGCCCACCGAGCTCCCGGGCTTCATCCTCACGCGCCACTGGCGCGATCTCGCAGAGGGCACCGAGATCGAGTACTGGCTGGCCACCGATCAGGGGCCGAAAAAGGTGCTTCTGACCCAGCAGACCTCGGTCGCTTTTCTGCCGGCGCGCCACCGGGCTGTGGTGCAGCCCCTGCTGGCGAACCTGCAGGGCCTGGAGGTGAAAGAGCTCGGCTTGAAGACTTTCGAGCAAGAGCCTGTCCTCGGTGTTTATGCCCGCAGATTCCGCGATCTCGACAAGCTGGCTCGCGCACTCCAGCCGCTGCAGATCCCACTTTATGAAGCCGATGTGCGCCCGCACGACCGATACCTGATGGAGCGGTTCATCACCGCCGGTGTTCTGGTCGAAGGCGGGCTTCGCGACGGGGCAACCATCCTCAACGGCAGGCTAAAGCCTGCGCCCGGTTGGCGCCCAGCGTTGAAGGTCGTGTCACTGGACATTGAAACGAGTGCGACCGAAGAGCTCTACTCCATCGCACTGGACAGTGCGGGTGACAGGGTGGTGTTCATGCTGGGGCAGGCTGCAGAGCCTGCAGCGCCAACGATGGATTTCAGGCTTGTTGACTGCCCAACTCGCCAGGCCATGATCGAACAGCTCAACGCTTGGTTTGCGGCCCATGACCCCGACGTCATCATCGGTTGGAACGTGATCCAGTTCGACCTGCGGGTGCTGCAGAAGGCGGCCGATGCCAACGCTGTCCCGCTGCTGTTGGGGCGCGAACGCCGGCCCATCGCGTGGCGCACCCACCCAGGCCGCCAGGGCTACCTGTTCGCGCCCATGCCCGGGCGCGTGGTGGTCGATGGCATCGAAGCGTTGAAGGCGGGCATGTGGAGCTTTGCGTCGTTCAGCCTCGAAGCGGTCTCGCAGAAACTGCTCGGCGAGGGCAAGGAGATCGGCGATGCCTACGACAAGATGGCCGAAATCGAGCGACGCTACCAGCACGACAAGCCCGCGCTGGCCAGCTACAACATCCGCGACTGCGCGCTCGTTCTGCGCATCTTCGACAAACTGGAACTGCTGCCCTTCGTGCTCGAGCGGGCGCAGACGACGGGTTTGCAGATCGACCATTTTGGTGGCTCCATCGCCGCGTTCAGCCACCACTACCTGCCGCGGATGCACCGGCTGGGCTATGTGGCGCCGAACGTGGGAGACATCGCGGCCAAGGCTTTCCCAGGCGGCTATGTGATGGACTCGACGCCGGGCTTTTACGACTCCGTCGTGGTGCTGGACTACAAGAGCCTGTACCCCTCCATCATCCGGACTTTTCTGGTCGACCCTGTGGGCCTGGCCGAGGGGGCGCACGCCGAGACCAAGACCGGGCTGGTGCGGGGGCCGCAAGACACGCTGTTCTCGCGCGATAAGCACTGCCTGCCCGACATCGTGACCGCCCTGTCCATCGCCCGGGACGAAGCCAAACAGGCGCACAACCAGCCGCTGTCGCAGGCCTTGAAGCTGCTCATGAACTCGTTTGCTGGTGTGCTGGGGGCATCGGAATGCCGCTTCTTCAATCCGAAGCTGGTGTCGGCCGTCACCCTGCGCGGCCATGAGGTGATGAAGCTCACCCGGGCGTTTGTGGGACAACACGGGTACCAGGTCATCTACGGCGACACCGACTCGATCTTCATCTGGCTCAAACGCCCCTACCCCAACGCCGAGGCGCACGCCATTGCGGCCAGCCTTGTGCAGCAGATCAACGCCTGGTGGACCCACAAGCTGCGCGAGGAGCAGCAACTGGAGAACTTCCTCGAAATCGAGTTCGACACCCACTATGCCAAGTTCTTCATGCCCACCATCCGGGGATCGGACGTCGGCAGCAAAAAACGCTATGCCGGCCTAAGCGTCGATGAGAAGGGGCACGAAGAGATGGTTTACCGCGGGCTAGAGATGGCCCGCAGCGACTGGACCCCGTTGGCACGCCAGTTTCAGGAGGGACTGCTGTCACGCATTTTTCATGGCGAGCCCTACCGGGCCTTTGTGGCCGACTATGCGCGTTCGATGTTGGAGGGAAAAATGGATGCCCTGCTCGTCTACCGCAAACGCCTGCGGCACCGGCTTGATGCCTACCAAGTCAACGTACCGCCCCAGGTGCGCGCGGCGCGCCTCGCCGACGCACACAACGCACGGCTGAAACGCCCCCAGCAGTACCAGCGTGGTGGCTGGATCCAGTACGTGATGACGCCGAGCGGCCCCGAACCTCTGGAGGCCCTGCATTCGCGCATTGACTATGAGCACTACCTGGTCAAGCAACTTCAACCCATCGCCGATGCGATTCTGGCGCCCCTGGGGGAGAGCTTTGTGGAACTGACGAGTGCGCAGAAGGTGCTTTTTTAGGGGCTGCGGGGGAGCGACGCAGCGCGATATCCGAGGGCAGGACCCGCTGATCGGCGCGAGAGGTGTGTCTGCTTGAGCGCGCGACTGTGCTTTGAGTTTCAAGCCACGCGCCGTTGAGACCAGGCTGTCCACCAGGTACGGATCAAGCACCTGAGTGGCGAACCGTCCGCCCGTCCCTGGCCACCACCTTTCTTTCTCAGAAGATCAGAATTCAGCTCAGAATTCCTTATCAATCGAGGACTTAGCCTGGAAGTCGGTTCAAGTGGTGTCTCTGAATCCCACAACGTCCCATTCTTGCGTGTACCCAACTCCCTGATGGTGGGCCTGACTCGCATGCCCAGCTTTATGAAGAGCTCAACTGCTCAGATTCTGTCTTCGTAGGAATACATGAACTACCTCCTGGTAGTCCAAGTTTTCGTCCGCACCCCCACCTGTGCAGAAACTGCTGGGTCAATACATGATTTCGAAATGCAGTAGTTAAAGCACCATTGTTTTCGGGTCGCGAAGGTGTGAAGAGGGGTGAATAGCCGGTTCATGCTGAACTGAGACATTCCTGCCGCCTAGCTTGAATTGCAGCAATCACGAACACCGACCATTCAACGCCGATAGGAACAAGCGACGACTTTACCCTCGATTCCGGTAGCACGACTGCAGCAGAATCAGTGAGTTGGCGTTCTTAGCAGGCGAAAAAATGCTGTGCAGAAGAACAGACGAAGAGTTGCTTACCCCTCACGGGTTTGACTGCATTTATGCGATCAATATTCGCGTCGTTTTAAGCGTATCGTGCAAGGACAGTCATGAAGAATCGACCCGATGCGACCAGAGCCTCTGTGGTAGCGTACCCTCCCCTTGGCCATTCCAACTTGTGGCTAAATGGTGGCGAATGAGAGGCGAGCGTGCGTCAATTAGGAATCGAGCGAGGGGCAGCACCATGACTAGCAGAAGTCGACGTACTTGAGTTCGCCGACGCATTACAGGCAGATCGGATATTTGGGAGTGGGGGGTAAATAAATGCAGTTTGTTGCCAACGGGCCGGACATCCCAGATGCCCTGTTGCAAGCACATGAGGAGGGTCGCGTTGTCTTCTTCTGCGGCGCAGGTATCTCCTATCCAGCAGGCCTTCCCGGCTTCGGCGGCTTGGTGGAAAGCATCTATAGAAAGGTGGGCACGACACGCACACCTATCGAGATGCAGGCCTTCAATAACTATCAGTATGACGCCACACTGAACCTCCTCGAAGACCGCCTGCCGGGTCAGCGGAAGGGGCTACAGATGCGCCGGGCTCTGTCCGACTCGCTGAACCCGAAGCTGAGAAGGAAGGGGGCGACGGAAACCCATGCAGCGCTGCTTCAGCTTGCAAGGAATCGCGAGGGCAAGTTGCGATTGGTGACGACGAACTTCGATCGCGTTTTCGAGCGTGTAGGTAAGCGCGCATCCATCCCCTTCACGCCACACGTCGCTCCCATGCTTCCGGTACCGAAGAACAGCCGCTGGGATGGGCTTGTCTACCTCCACGGGCTGCTGCCCATCAAACCCGATGAGAACGCCCTGAACCGCTTGGTGGTGACCAGTGGCGACTTCGGGCTGGCGTACCTCACGGAGCGCTGGGCTGCCCGCTTCGTGAGCGAGTTATTCCGAAACTATGTCGTTTGCTTTGTCGGCTACAGCATCAACGACCCAGTAATGCGGTACATGATGGACGCGTTGGCCGCCGACCGGATGCTCGGGGAGGTCACTCCGCAGGCATGGGCACTTGGCGACGTGAAGCCCGGCGAAGAAGTCACTAAGACCATCGAGTGGAAAGCTAAAGGGGTCAATCCCATCCTGTACGAGGTGGCTGCTGGCGACAAGAGTCACTCCGCTCTACACAGAACCCTGAAGGCATGGGCCGAGACCTACCGGGACGGCGTCAACGGCAAGTCGGGCATCGTCGCTCGCCATGCACTGGCCCGGCCTGCCGCCAGCACGAAGCAGGATGACTTCGTGGGCCGGTTGCTTTGGGCGCTCTCGGATAAGTCGGGCACCCCGGCAGAGAGATTTGCCGACTTAAATCCTGTCCCATCGTTGGACTGGTTGCTGATTGCTTTCGCCGACGATCGGTTTCGACATGCCGATCTGCCGCGCTTCAACGTGTCACCTCGCTCTGAAGAGGATGCCATGCTGAGCTTTAGCTTAGTCTGGAGACCAGCGCCGTACCAGCTTGCGCCCCGAATGTCACTTGTCTCGGGCGGTGAGCCCAACTTTAGATGGGACGATGTCATGTTCCACATTGCTAGATGGCTAACGAGACACCTGAATGACCCCGCTCTCGTGCTTTGGCTTGCAAAAAGGGGGGGGGCAGCTCGAAGACAGATGGTCGTGGCTGATCGAGCGCAAGCTGGACGAACTGAACGGGCTCGAACGGGATGGGAAGGTTGCCGAGTTGGCGGCAATACGGATCAATGCGCCGAATGCAATTCCCAGTCCACTAATGTGCCAGCTGTGGCGCATGCTGCTTGCCGGCAGAGTTAAGCCCAACCGGAGCGATGCCGACCTCTACACCTGGCGGCGAAAGTTGGAACGCGACGGCTTCAGCACAACTTTGCGCCTCGAATTAAGAGATCTCCTGTCGCCGTACATTACGCTGCAAGAGCCCATGCGCTGGGAACAGGAGGCTGATCCTTCAGCGGCGCCGATCCGAATCAGGCAGTTGGTTGACTGGGAGCTTGTCCTAGCTGCAGATCATGTGCACTCCGCTCTTCGTGACCTGTCTTCTGATACCTGGCGCGCGGCATTGCCCAAGCTTCTCGGTGACTTGCAGGGCCTGCTGAGAGATGCGTTGGACCTACTCTGGGAACTAGGCGAAGCCAACGACGAGTCAGATCGGTCGTACTGGGATATGCCTTCGATTTCCGATCATGGGCAGAACAAGGGCTTCCGCGACTGGGTCGCCTTGATCGAGTTGCTCCGCGACGCCTGGCTTGAGACGAGGGCCATCGACGCCGCATACGCTGGCGAACTGGCGCGCGCTTGGTTCGCTCAACCATACCCGACGTTCAAAAGACTCGCGCTTTTCGCAGCTAGTCACGACAGAAGCGTAGAGCCAAGTGTCTGGGTAGGGTGGCTGACAGGACACAACGCGTGGTGGCTGTGGTCAATTGAAACCAAGCGGGAGGCAATAGCGTTGCTTCGCCTACAGGGGCCGAGGCTTAGCAAGGACGGTCTGACGAGCTTAGAGGAAGCTATCCTAAAGGGTCCACCCAGAGAGAAATACACGGACGAGATGAAGCCAGAGGACTGGCAAGAACTCTGCGAATGGTGCATATGGCTGCGACTGGCGAAACTCCGGTCCGTTGGCGTGGAACTGGGTAACGAAGCTGGCTCGAGGCTCGAGGCACTCTCAGCTCGGTATCCGGTCTGGCAAGTGGCGCCTGACGAAAGAGACGAGTTCTCGCATTGGATGACAGGCAGCGGTGATCCCGATTTCAAGCGTGAGACGACTCCTGATCGAGCTCCTGTCAAGGCGAGGGAGTTGGTGCTGTGGCTCAAGAAGCCGCCACTAGAGAGGCCCTTCTTCCACGAGGACACCTGGCGAGACACCTGTCGCCAGCACCTCTTAAACAGCCTGTGCGCGTTGCAGCAACTGGCGACGGAAGGCGTGTGGCCAGAGCACCGCTGGCGAGAAGCCCTTCAGGTGTGGAGCGACGCGAAGCGAGCCAAGCGATCCTGGCGGCACGCGGCGCCGCTTGTCCAGGCGATGCCGGACAGCGCGCAGCTCGCGTTGGCTCACCAGATAAGCTGGTGGCTGAAGGAGGTTTCAAACACCTCCATCGCAGACTCGGATCTGTTGATCCGGTTGTGTCGCCGAATACTTGGTCTGGATATCGAGCCTGGCTCCGGCATTCAGCGAAACGGGCAGCCGATCGACGAGCCTGTGACGGAGGCGATCAACCATCCAATCGGACACGCCACCCAGGCCCTGCTCAATATTTGGCTCAAGGCTGAACTGAATGACGGAGATAGACTACGCGACGATCTGAGAGCTACTTTCACTGCACTCTGCGATACCCAAGTGCCGCGATACAGGCATGGTCGAGTGCTCCTCTGTGCTCACGTCATATCGCTCTTTCGTGTTGATCCCGCTTGGACGAAACTGTACCTTCTACCCCTCTTCGAATGGGCTCGCAGCGCGTCGGAAGCGAGAGCAGCTTGGGAGGGGTTCCTGTGGTCTCCACGGCTTTACCTGCCCCTGCTTACCGCGTTCAAGCCGGCGTTCCTCCAAACAGCTACTCACTACACCCAACTAGGGGAACACGGGCGCCATTTTGCTGCATTCATGACTTACGCAGCCCTTGAGCCACTCGATGGCTACAGTGCCTCGGATTTCCAAGCCGCGTTCGAAGTTCTTCCGGTCGAAGGGCTTCGTGAAGCCGCACAAGCGCTGTCGCAAGCATTGGAAGGGGCTGGGGAGCAACGGGAGGAATTCTGGAAGAACAGGGTCAAGCCACTATGGCAGGCTATCTGGCCGAAATCACAGAATCTTGTCTATCCAAGTATCGCAAAGCATCTCGCCCGGCTTGCCATAGCCGCAGGCGACGAGTTTCCGGCGGCTCTTACTGCAATTAAGCCCTGGCTAATGCCCATCGAACATCCAGCCTACGTCGTAGGCCTTCTCAAGAGGGCCGGGCACTGCCGACGGTTTGGCGGAGCTTCACTCAAGCTCCTTGCGGCCATCATGCAGGATCAGCCGTGGGGTTGGGATGAGATTGACCTCTGCTTAGACGAGATTACAGACTGCGACCCACTTCTCATAAACGAGCCGCGTTTCCGGCGCTTACGCGAGCAAGGGCGCCCGCGTAGAGGGTAGACCGGGAGCGCTGCGGACACGTTTAACTACAGAGCAGGCTTGCCATCTGAAATCGTCGGACCGGTTCACTTAAGGTAGCGGCTGTTCGAAATTGCACTGGTGCTTGGACTGAACGTCAGCTTGGTGACGATTTGCGCATGTTCGTCCATCATGGGCAACTAACCGCTTCCGCTGCATAGCCGACATCATCGGCCACCAATTGACATCAGCTGAACTCGAACATCCCACTCAGGCCAATTGCCTGGCTGTTCGTGATCCACGAACAGCCCCCACTAAATCAGCTCAGCAAAACTCTCGCCTCTGCAACCTCAGCCACTCCCGATCAATGCTCGCTGTCAGTTGCTCCAAATCAGCCTGATCAACGCCTTGTTGCTCAAAGTGCTGGGCCCACCCATCCACCGTGCGCGCCACCTGTTGAACCAGCGCCAAGGCACGAGGACGCTTGATCCCGTACTCGCTCAGCTCGGAGAGTGCGTTCTCCAGTGTGGACTCCGCGCCCCCTGCCCCCACGGACATGGCTTGGTAGCCCAGGTTTTGCATCGTCGGGACCACATCAAAAGCGGGCGAGAGCCCGTAGTAGCCATCAAACCCCAAGCGCACGCAATGGTTACGCTCATGGTCATCGGTGTTGTCCATGAGGATGTTGAAGACCATGCGCTTGAACAGCTCCTCCCTCATGGCCACTTGCTGATCGGGGTTCGCTAAACGCAGCAAGACCGTCGCCAAGGCGCCGTAGCTTTCACTCAAGCCCGCCGCGGTCAGAACGGTTTTGGCCGAGAGGCAATGGATGCGAAAGCCACCGAACCGATCAAAGCGCTGAATCGTCAAGGCATGCCGCTTTTTGCCTTGCAGGCGTGGCAGCGGCAGCACAGCGGTGCTGGCGACGTTGATGCCCGCCCGGGCCGCCAAGGTCATCGAGGCGTGCTCAATCAGTGGGGTGTCGACCGGATCGACGATCTCGCTGAACTTGATCACGCACGGGCCATCGTCCGTTTGCAAAAGCGCCTTGGGTCGGGCGCCTCCCAGCGTGGCGCCCGGGCGCACCAGGCGTTGAATCTCGGGCGTGATGACGGCGTGCGACTGCACATCTTCGATGGCTTGGGCCAGGCGCCCCAAGTCAGCCAGCTGGGCATACGGCCCATGGGTTCTGGGAAGGTAGTGCTCCGCCGAGACAGACACACCGAGGGCCCCAAAACGGTCGTCGCCGGCAAACAGCAGCATCTCCAAGATCGACAACCTCGAGGGCCGATCCAGGTGCCGAATGATGCGCTCGCCCCAGCGATCGGGTCTGGCGTCGTCGACCGCGCCGGGCGCACTGCCTCGCAGGCCGGCACTGAATGTCTGGCCCGCGATGATCGGCAAGTCCTCGCTCAAGGCGAAGTTCCACCAAGTCGGTGCGTAAGACAACGTGGCGCAGTCGCTGACCAGGTGCGACAACTTCAACTCACCCACCAGCCTCGGGTTGGCAGGGTCCACCAGGATCCAGAGGTACAGGGTGTCCTGTGGCGTGTAAGTTTCAGGGGCGATGCCGACGCCACTCATGGAAACCTCCGCCCGGTTGGCGATGGCGGTGTGCCAGCGGCTGGGTGCCGTGGGTCTGTGCTTGCCACGGCTGTGCAGCCGTGGTTTGGCCCTGCCAGCGCGGGCGACCCATGAGGGTCAAGCGCAGCTTCTGCCTTCACCGCAAGACTTGGCTGGATCAAGGCGGCGACCTCGGCCTCAGAGCGCATCCCCAGCAGATCCGCCATTCCCCGGGAGGCGGCTGCCAGGACCGAGGCAGTGTTCGTCTTGGCGGGGTCAACCGCAGGCTCTTGAGATTTCGAGGCTTTCACCCCGCCCCTGCGGGGGCGGATTCGCGTCACCTCGCCCTCAAGGGCGGCGTGATCGTTCAACGGCGCAATCAAATCCGCCAAGCCTGCACGGGGGTTGATCAACCAGATGCACATCACGTAAGTGGCCATGGCAACGGAGGGGTCGCCACGCTCGATCCGCGCCATGGTGGGCTGCGACACACCCAGCCTCTCAGCCCACTGGGCTTGTGTTTCTCGCCGCCGCTTTCGCGCGATGACGATGTACTGCCCCAAAAGCTCAATCTGCTTGACGACCGCTTGGGGATAGTCTTCGGGCTTGGTGTTTTGCCTTGGCATCCATAGATGTTATCAAAGATCGAATAAATAAAACTTTATGAATATTAAATGAAGCGCCCTGCCCCTGTGAAAGGCAGGTCAGCGCGCAGGCACTCAAGCCATGAAGCGCAAGCACACTTCAATCAAAAATTCATTGATGGTCTTAAAAGTCGATTTATCAAACTTCTATGAATAATTTGTCACTTCTTCCCCACGCTGCACGCTGGGCCAGCCCTTCAGGCGCAGCGTGCCTTCAGTAGCCCACGGCAGGATCCACCACGTCCAGCAAAGGCTGGCCGGCCAGCCAGCGGCGCAGGTTGTCCAACACCTTGGCACTGGTCACTTGCTGCACCTCGCCTGCAGACCATGACAAATGGGGGCTCAAGCGCACAGCGGGGTGCGTGTAGAGCCGGTGACCGTCAGGCAAAGGCTCAGGGTAAACAGCGTCCAGCGTGGCCGCGCCGATGCGACCACTGTCCAGCGCGGCCAGCAAAGCCTCCTGATCGATCAGGCGACCGCGTGCGATGTTCACCAAGTGCAGGCCAGGGCGCGCATGCGCCAGGGTCTGGGCGTTGAGCAAGCCTTCCGTCTCTGCCGTGATGGGCAGGGCCAGCACCAGGTGGTCGGACTCGGCCAGCAAGGCGGCCAGCGACTCGGCACGGCGCACACCGGGTAAAAACTCCCCCGCGTCCGAGCGGCGCAGCGCCGACACCGTCATGCCAAACGCCAGCGCCAATTGGGCCACCTGACGCCCAATGGCGCCAAAGCCCAACAAGCCCAGGTGTTGGCCGTGCAGCAGGCCCAGAGGCTGTTGCTCGGCACGCTGAAACTCGCGCCGCCAGGCCTCGCTACTCTGTACCCAGCGCGTGTCCAAGGCCTTGTTATGGGCCAGCAGGGCGGCGAAGACGTATTCGGCAATGGGCAGGGCGGCCACGCCGCGCGCGCAACTGACCTGGGCAACGTCAAAGATCCAGGGCGGAAAAAAGTCGATGCCCACCGACGCCGTCTGCACCCAGCGCAAGCGCCCTGGCCAACCCGCAGGCGGGGCCTTTGGCGCCTGGCGCCAGCCATTGCGCGGGGCGGTCAACAACACGTCCGCCTCATGGGCCCGCTCCCAGGCGGGCGTGTGCTCGTCGTTGATCACGCGAAGGCCTGGCCCCAGAGCCTCGATGGCGCGGCCCGTGACCTCGCCCAACTGGTTCAAGACCACCAAGGGCTGATCAGCACCCATGCCGACTCCCGTTCAATGCGGCTTGCGTAAGCACTGCCGCAACGGCACATCCCGAAATGAGCACGTTCATACCCCCGCCACACGAACACGGCTGCGTTGGCCGTCCACCGACACCGGCACATCGCCCGCCACGGTCACGCGGCGCACCACGCGATGGGCATCGCCGTAATCGTTGATCGCGTAGTGCTGGGTGGCGCGGTTGTCCCAGATCGCCACATCGCCCGGGCTCCAGCGCCAACGCACCGTGTTCTCCAAGCGCGTGATGTGGGCCTGGAAGATGGCCAGCAGATGCTGACTGTCATGGCCGTTGTAGCCCAGGAAGCGCTTGATGAAGTGGCCCGCCACCAAGGTGCGTTCACCGGTTTCGGGGTGCACGCGCACCAAGGGGTGCTCCGCTTCGATCAGGCGCGAGGTGAAGATCTCACGGTACTTCTTGCCGCCATGTGCACCGGGTTCAGCCCGCGTGGCGGCGTAGTCGTAGTCATTGCCGTGCAGGGCCCACAGCTGGTCGGCCAACGCCTTGAGCGCGGGAGGCAGTTCATCGTAGGCCGCTGCCGTGTTGGCCCAAACCGTATCACCCCCATGGCTGGGCAAGGTCACGGCACGCAGCACCGCGACCTGCGGGTAGGCCGCCTCAAAGGTGACGTCGGTGTGCCAGGAGTCGGCCCGACCGCCATGCTGCGAGTCCAGCTCCAAAATTTGAGTGCCGTCGCGCGAGGGCACGGTCGGGTGGGGCACCAGCTCGCCAAACAAGCGGGCAAAAGCCTGGTGCTCAGCGTCGTCCAGGTGTTGCTGGCCTTTGAAAAAGAGCACCTTGTGGCGCAGCAGTGCCCGCTTCAGTGCGGCAAAAGTGGACGGCGCCAATTGGCCAGACAGGCGCAGGCCACGCACCTCAGCCCCCAGCTTACCGGCCAGCGGCACGGTCTCCAGGCTCACGACTTCAGATGAAACAGGTTCGGACAGAACAGCACTCATGGGACACTCCTTGATAAGGTGGACAACGGTGATCAGGGCTCTACCGTAGGGGGCTGAGGTCTTGGTGCGAACGAAGAAATCAGTCCATCGATATGCGCCGCCTGAGGCCTGGCGGCATCCTGCTGGGGCCGCGTTCGGCTCACCAAGCAACGGGCACAGCCCTGCGCGCTCCACCGCACACGAGCTCAGCCACAGGGCGGCCGGGCATGCCGGTCGCCCTCCCCTCCTCCTCTTCTCTCGTGGCCTCAGGCCGCCTGGGCCTGGGCCGCGTAACGGCTCTCTGGTCGGGCCAAGCCCAGGTTTTCGCGCAGGGTGCGGCCCTCGTAAGCGGTGCGGAACAGGCCGCGCTTTTGCAGCTCAGGAACCACCAGATCGACAAACTCGTTGAGCGACTGCGGCAACACCGGCGGCATGATGTTGAAGCCGTCGGCCGCGCCGTTCTCGAACCACTCCTGCATGCGGTCGGCAATGGTTTGGGGTGTGCCCACCACCACCCAGTGGCCACGCGCACCGGCCAGGTACTGGTACAGCTCGCGCACGGTGAAGCCCTCGCGCCGAGCCAGCTCGATCACCACATGGGCGCGGCTGTTGATGCCGGGCGGCAGCTCGGGGTAATACGGCGGCGGGGCCTCCAGGTCCCAGCGGCTCAAGTCCTCGTTGGGCCAGAACGGCAACAGCGTGGCCAGGCCCACCGAGGGGTGGATCAAGGCCTGCAGCTCGGCCCACTTGGCCTGCGCTTCTTCTTCGGTGCGGCCGATCACTGGTGAGATGCCGGGCAGCACCAGCAACTGTTCTGGGCGACGCCCGTACTTGGCCAGGCGGCCCTTGACGTCGCGGTAGAAGGCTTGCGCTTCGGCCAAGCTGGTCCAGGCGGTGAAGATAGCCTCGGCACTGGCGGCGGCCAGCTCTTTGCCATCTTCGGATGAGCCCGCCTGCACGATCACCGGGTGCCCTTGCGGCGGGCGCTCCAGGTTCAGCGGCCCCTTGACCTTGAAGTACCTGCCGACGTGGTTGAGGGTGTGCAGCTTGTCGGGGTCAAAGTAGACGCCACTGGCCTTGTCGCGCTGGAAGGCGTCGTCCTCAAAGCTGTCCCACAGGCCTTTGACCACGTCGACAAACTCGTGCGCGCGTTCATAGCGCTGGGCCGGGTCCGGGTGGGCGGCCAAGCCGAAATTGCCGTGCACATTGTCGGCACTGGTGGTGACCACATTCCAGGCCGCGCGGCCCTTGCTGATGTGGTCCAGCGAGGCAAACTTGCGCGCCAGCAAAAAGGGGTCTTCGTAGGTGGTCGAGGCGGTGGCCACAAAGCCGATGTGGCGCGTCACCGCCGACAGTGCCGCCCACAGCGTGACGGGCTCAAAGTACGACATGCGCCCCTGGCGGCTCAGCGACTCAGCATCGCCCCGGTGCCAGACGCCCGGGCTGTCGGCCACAAACACTTGGTCGAACAGGCCACGCTCAGCGGTCTGGGCCAGCTCGATGTAGTGGTCGATGTTGACGCCAGCATCGGCCTGGGCGTCAGGGTGGCGCCAGGCTGCAATGTGGTGGCCGGTGGCCATGATGAAAGCGCCCAGGCGCAGCTGGCGCGGGGCGGGGGTCGAGGTAGGGGTCGAGGTGGGTTCAGTGGCGCTCATGCGCGGTCTCCTTGGGGTGTTGGACTCATCAGCGGGCAGCGGCCAGAGCCTGGCTGCCACTCAATTCGCCATTGGCGGCGTACTCCGGCCAGTAGCCTTCGAGCTTCTGGGCCTTGAGGGCGGCGTCCAGGAAACGCCGGTCAAACCAGGTGTCGATATCGGGCTGCTTGCGGATCAGCTTGAGCTTGAAAGACTCTTCGCTGGCGTCCTTGTAGCGGGCCACCAGGAAGGGGTCGAGCAGGGGCGACACGCGCACCCGCAGCGGCTGGCCAATGAAGTCCTCGCGCCAGTACTTCTCGGGCAGTTCGGCCTTGCCCCATTGGGCAAACAGGTCGGCGCGCTGGGCCTCCTCCGAATAGGCGCGCGCCGTGCGCACCACCACATTGACCACCCGCTGCACCAAGGCCGGTTGCTGGGTGGCGAATTCTTCGGTGGCCAGCAACACCGTCTGGCGCGTGTAGCGGTACGAGTCCTGGGCGGCCGACCACACCACTTTGGCCACCCCCTTGTCGCGCAGGGCAAACAAGTCGACATAGCCGAAGGCAGCATCGATGTCGCGCGTGGTCAGGGCGGCCTGGGCGCCGGCCGGGTCGAGGTTGATCAGCTTCAGGTCGCTCTCACGCAAGCCCTTGGCGGCCAAGGCGCGCACGGCCGACAGGTGCAGGTTGGTGCCCTTCCATACCGCCACGCGCTTGCCACGCAGGTCCTCCAGGCGGGTGATGGGCGAATCTGGTGGCACGCCCAGGTACAGGCCGTTGCGCACGCCCGATCCCAGGATGATGCGGGTCTTGACGCCATTGGCACGGTGCACGATGGAGGGCAGGTCGCCCTGCCAGGCCAGGTCGAGCTGGCGGTTCACCAGGGCCTCGTTGACGGCCGGGCCTGCACCCTTGAAGAAGATCCAGTCGACCTTGATGCCGTCTTTTTCAAACTCTTTTTCAAGCAGCCCTTGGGCGTTGACCAGGCCCACGGTGGAGCCGCCCGTGCGCGGTGGCTGGCCCACACCGCCATTGGCCACGCCAATGCGGATCACGTCGGGTCGGGTGCCCTGGGCCCAGCTGGGGGCCACTGCGGCCGCGGCGGCCAGGCTCAGGGCCTGCAGCGCATGGCGGCGGTGGAGTGCTTTCAGGTTCATGCCAATCATCCTGCGAATGCCGCCCCCACGGGCGGCTTGGGCCCCACCTTAGGGGAGGCTCGGGCCGCCGGGAACGCAGCAAAACGGATTTGTATATGCGGGGATTCCAAGGCGGCACGGCGCAGCGCAGCGGGCCCGGGCGCCCTCCCCTGCACCGCGTCTCAGCGGCAGTGGCGACAGGCGGGGTTGTCGACGTCGGGGCGGGCGTCGGGCACAAAGCCCGCGCGGTTGGGCATCTTGACGGCGGGCAGGCTGCGCGCATCCAGCACCGCGTCGGCGGGCACGATGCCGTTGGCGTGCAACAACCAGGCCGTCACGGCATACACCTCGTTGGGCGCCAGGCTTTGCGGCGCGTTGTAAGGCATGGCACGGTAGATGAAGTCATACACCGTGGTGGCATAGGGCCAGAAGCTGCCCACGGTCTTGATGGGCCGAGGGCTGTTCAGGCTGCCATGGCCACCCACCAAGCGGTCAGCCGGCTTGCCCTCGCCCTGAGCGCCGTGGCAGGCTGCACATTTCTCGGCGTAAACGCGTGCGCCCTCGGCCACGCTGCCCCGACCTGGGGGCAGGCCCTGGCCCTGGGCGTCGATGTCGATGTTCCAGGCGGCGATGGCGGCGTCGGTGGCCGGCCGACCCAGGCCCAGGGGCTGGGCCACCAACAGCGTGGGCAGCAGCGCCGCCAGGCAAGCCATCGGCACGCGCAGGCGCAGGCCCCGGCGGGTGAGGTGGGCCGAAGTGGCCTTCAACTCAGGCGTGGACATTGCTCAAACTCCCGTCGGCGGCCACACGCCAGCTTTGGATGGCGTTGTAGTGGTAGATCGAATTCAGGCCCCGGGCCTGCACCAGTTGGTTGCGTGTGGGCTGCACCTGGCCGCTCTCGTCGGTGACGCGGCTTTGCAGCACGGTGGGCGCACCGTCCCACTGCCAGGGCAGGCTGAACCTTGTCAGGGCTCGGTTCAGCACCGGTCCCTCCAGGCGCGCCTCGCGCCACTGGCGGCCCCCGTCAACCGACACTTCCACGCGGTGCACCCGCCCTCGACCACTCCAGGCCAGGCCGCTGATGTCGTAAAAGCCCGCGCCTTGCAGCAGGTGGCCCGGCGAAGGCCGGGTGATGACGGACTTGGCGTCCATCAAGAAACTGAACTGACGCGCGTTGCCGTCGGGCAGGGAATCGGTGTACTTGGCGGTTTCCTCGCGCGACATGAAGGGCTCGGTGCCCAGCTTGAGGCGGCGCAGCCACTTGATGCTCATGTTGCCTTCGAAGCCGGGCAGGAACAGGCGCAGCGGGTAGCCGCTCTCCGGGCGCAGGCGCTCGCCGTTCTGCGCATAGACCACCAGTGCGTCCTCGAAAGCCTTCTGAATCGGAATGCTGCGCGACATGGCCGCGCCGTCCGCCCCCTCGGCCAAGACCCAGGCTACCTCGGGCTTCACGCCGACCTCGTCGAGCAGCACCGACAGCGGCACGCCCGTCCACTCACAGCAGGACAAGAGGCCGAGAGAGAGCTGCACATTGGCCGAGGTCGGCTTGGCCCATTCGGTGCCGGTGTTGCCCGAGCACTCCAGAAAGTGAATGCGCGACACCGAGGGAAAGCGCACGAGGTCGTCCATGGTGAAGATGCGCGGGCGCTGGGCCAAACCATGGATCACCAGGCGGTGCTGTTGTGGGTCGATCTGAGGGATGCCCGCGTGGTGCCGCTCAAACACCAGACCACTGGGCGTGATGATGCCGAACAGGTCTTGCAAGGGCGTCATCGACGAGGCCGCCCCCGGTAAGGGCGCCCCGCCCCGACTGCGGCGCTGTACGTGGCGCTCAAATGGCGAGGGCTCACCATAGGGGTGCCACAACACGGGCTCGCCGGGCTGGCGGGTCCAGGGTGGAATGGCCAAGGGGGCTTCGGGCGCGGCAGCGCTGGGGGTGGCAGCCGAGGCCGCAGCCGCGCTCAGCGTGGCACCGCCAATGGCGGCGGCACGGCGCAAGAACTGACGCCGCGCGGGCGGAGCGGAGGGTGGTGGGGTGCTCATGGTGAAAGGTCCAAGGGACCGGGAACAGGGAATCCAAAAGTGATGCGCCCAGCCCGGCAACCGGGTCGGGCGCGATGTTCAAGGCCGGGCTGGAAGCGGCTGACTCAAACAGCAAAATGCCAGTTCAAAGGCCCTTCTGCCAGCTCACGCTCGGGCTTGAGCGGAGCCTCAATCAGTTCGGCCTCGGGGTGGCCAGCGAACTCGCGCAGCACCGCCTCTTTGACTTGGGTGAAGGCCAAACTGGTGCGCTCGCGCGGGTGGGCCAGCGGCACGGGCAGCACGCGGCGGATGCGGCCTGGACGCGGCTCCATGACCACCACGCGGTCGCCCAGGTAGACGGCCTCTTCCACGTCGTGGGTGACCAAGATCATCGTGATGCCTTCGGCCTGCCAAATGCGACGCAACTCCTGCTGCAGGTGGGCGCGGGTCAAGGCGTCCAGTGCGCCAAAGGGCTCGTCGAGCAGCAGCACCTCAGGCCGGTTGACCAGGGCGCGTGCAATCGCCACGCGCTGTGACATGCCGCCGGAGAGCTGATGCGGGTAGGCGGTCTCAAAGCCCGTCAGGCCCACCAGCTCGATGTGCTCACGCACTGTGTGGCGCTTCTGGCCCTCGGTCAGCTTGGCGTTGAGCAGGCCCAGGCCAATGTTGTCACGCACATTGAGCCAGGGAAACAAACGGTGCTCCTGAAACACGATGCCGCGCTGCAAGCTGGTGCCACGCACGCGTTGGCCATCGAGCAGGATCTCACCCTGGTAGTCCTCCTCCAGGCCGATGATCAAGCGCAGCAAGGTGGACTTGCCGCAGCCACTCGAGCCCACGATGCTGACGAATTCGCCGGGCTTGATGCTCAGCGAAATATCGCTCAGCACTGGCAGGCTTTCGCCCTTGACCTCGTATTGTTTGCTGACCTGTTGGATCGCCAGCGTTGCTGCATGTGCCATGGGTAGTTCGATCGCCGTGAAAGGTTATTGAAATTGCGCCACCGAGCGCCCGCGCCAGGCCAGCAGCCGGTTTTCCAGCTGGGTGGCCAGCCAGTTCAGGACAAAGCCCACGAGGCCAACCACGATCACGTCGAACAGCACCAGGTCCATCCAGAAGTGCTCGCGGCCATCGATCATGGTGTTGCCAATGCCCTCGCCCGAGACCAGCAAATACTCGGCGCCCAGGGTGGCCAGCCACGCGTAGATCAGGCCCAGGTGGATGCCGGCAAACACGGAAGGCAGGGCCGATGGCAGCACCACGCGGCGCAGCATTTGCCAACGCGAAAAGTCCAGCACGCGCGCCACCTCGATCAGTTCGCGCGGCACGCTGCGGATGCCCTCGAAGGTGTTGAGGACCACCGGAAAGAAGGCCGCCAGTGACAGAAACGCCACCTTGGCTGCATCGCCCAGGCCGAACCAGACTGAGATCAAGGGGATCCAGGCAAACAAGGAAATCTGCTTGAGGGTGTGGAAGCTCGGTCCCAGCAGGTGCTCGCCCAGGCGAGACAGGCCCAGGACCGCACCAAACACCAAGCCCGCACTGGCCCCGATGGAGAAGCCCGCCAGGTCACGCCACAGGCTGGCGCGCAGGGCCCGCCACAGCTCGCCGCTGAGGGCCTGGTGCACGGCGGTGTCCCACACCTTGCCCAGGGGTACGAGCAAGGGCGACTGGGACCAGCCCAGGCGGACAGCCAGCCACCACAGCAGCAAAATCAGCACGGGCAGCACCCAGCCGCGCAAAGCCTTGGGCACCGAGGGCCAGGCCCGAGGGCTCGCCTTGGCCAGCGAAGACGTCGCAGCGTTGGAGGAAGAAGAAGGGGTGACCTGGGTCATGGGGCAGAACCGGTGAGGGGTTGCAAGAAGATTTCAGGGCTGTGCGCTGTACTCAGAAGCCCGTGCGACGCCAGCGCAGCAACCACAGCTCCACACTGGCCAGCACCTTATCCAGCGCAAAACCGACCACGCCCACCACCACGACAGCGGCCATGACCACGTCAAGCTGGAACAGCTGACGGCCGTAGACGATCATGAAACCCAGCCCCTCGGACGAGGCCAGCAGTTCCACCACCACCAGGGCCAGCCAGGCGTGGGTCAGCCCATAGCGCACACCGTTCCAGATGGGGGCGGCGGCGGCCGGAAACACCACCCGGCTCAGCAACTGCCAGCGGCTGAAGCCATACACCCGCGCCACCTCGATGTAGCGGTTGGGCACATTGCCAATGCCTTTGTAGGTATTGATGGCAATCGGCACCATGGCCGCCTTGGAAATCAGAATGATCTTCAAAGCCTCGTCAATGCCCACCAACAGCATCAGCAAAGGCATCCAGCCCAGCACCGGCACCTGGCTGAAGGCCTTGAACAAGGGGTAGACATAGTCTTTGAAGGTGGGCGACAAGCCCATGGCCACGCCCAGCAGCAAGCCCAACGCGGCCCCGAGGCCGAAGCCCGCCAGCACGCGCTGCGCGCTGATCAAGAGGTTGTCGCCCATCTCGCCGCTGCTGATCAAGTCCCACAAGGTGTCAGCCACCACGCTGGGCGCTGGCAGCACCTGAGGCGCTATCCACTCCCATCTCGCCGCCAGGGCCCACAGCAGCAGCACCGTCAACGGCACCGGCCAAGCCAGCAAGGTGTCGCGCCACCAGTTGCCCAAGCGTGGCGCAGGCCCCTTGGGCTGGGCAGAACACTCCGCCTTGGCGGCCTGCGGCGCGGGGGCCGCTTCTGGTGTGGCGGGCGCCGTGGCCCCGCGTTGCGCAACGGCCTCGATCTCGGCCTGCTCCAGGGCCAGGTACAGCGGGTGACTCATGGCAAGACTCCTTGACAGCCTTCAGGGGCGGAATGGGGGGATCAGCTCGCGCCGTTGATACGGCCGTCGGCCTGGTACTCGGGCCAGTAGGTCTCGAGCTTCAAGTCCTTTAAGGCGGCGTTGAGGAAGCGGCGGTCAATCCACTGGTCCACGTTGAAGCGTGACCGGGTCAGCTTGAACTTGTAGGCCTGCTCCACCGCATCGCGGTAGCGGGCGGTCAGGAGGGGGTCGAACTGAGGGTTGAAACGCACGCGCAGGGGCTCGCCGTCGTAGTCCTCTTTCCACACCTCGAAGGGGAATCCAGTGCGCGCCCAGAGGCGGAACACCTCGTCGCGGTTCACATCGTCCGAGGCCCAACGTGCGGTGCGAACGATGGCGCGCACCACGCGGGTGGTGATCTCGGGATGGGCTTGGGCGAACTCGTCGGTCACCAGCACATGGCCTTGGCGCGTGAAGATGGGCGAGTCGCCTTTGCTGGTGTAGACGATGCGTGCGGTGTTGTTCAGGCGCAGCTGGATCAGGTCCAGACCACCAAACACGGCGTCAATGTCCTTGGTGGCCAGGGCCGCTTTGGCCGTTGCAGTGTCCAGGTTGACCGCACGCAAGTCCTTTTCGGTCAGGCCATTGGCCTCCAGCAGGCGGTTGATGGGCAGTTGCGCATTGGTGCCCTTGAAGATGGCCACACGCTTGCCCCGCAAATCCTTCACCGACTGGATGGGCGAGTCCGGTGGTACCGCCAAATAGATGTTGCTGCGCACGCCAGTGGCCAGTATCAGCCGGGTCTTGAGGCCCGCAGCACGCGCCACGATGGCGGGCAGGTCGCCCTGGAATGCAAAGTCCAGTTGGCGGTTGGTGATGGCCTCGTTGACGGCCGGGCCCGCCCCCTTGAAGAAGAACCACTCGACGCGCAAACCGTCCTTCTTGAATTCTTCTTCGATCCAGCCCTTGGCGTGCGCAATCGACACCGAGCTTCCATAGAAACCAGGGGGGTTTCCAATGGCGGGCTGGGCCACGCCGATGCGGATGACCGATGGCGTGCCCTGGGCGCGAGCCCCCGTGGCAGCCAGCGCGGCAGTGGCCGCGCCCCATGACAACAATTCGCGCCGTGCAATGCCCATGTCGATCTCATGATGGTGAAAGATGGGCTCGATTCTGGAAGCCACCCCCACACCACGGGAACGAAGAAAACGGTATGACTTGGATCAAAAAATAAACAAGCACGAAGCGCCCGAGTCCTGCGCGCACGCGCGGGCGCCAGCGCTGGCCGAAGCCCAGCCGGCACCCGCCGGAATCAAATCGCGTAGTCGCTGCTCGGTGTTTCGCTGGCCAAGGCCTGGCCCACCACGGCGCGCGACAAGGTGGGTGCAAACGAGCTGATGAAGGCGTACTCGTAGCTGCGCAAATAACTGCCCCAGCGCACAGCCAAGCGGGTCAGGTTGATGCCAAAAATGTGCCCTGCGTCGATCGCGCGCAGGCCGGTGTCGCGCTCGGCTTCGTAGGCGATGGAGGCCACGATGCCCACGCCCATGCCCAGCTCCACATAGGTCTTGATCACGTCCGCGTCCATGGCGGTCAGTACCAGATTGGGTTTGAGCTGGCGTTGGCCGAAGGCTTCGTCAATGTGGCTGCGACCGGTGTAGCCCGTGTCGTACGTGATCAAGGGCCACTGTGCGAGGCGCTCCAGCGTCAGCGGAGCGTCCAGCAGGGGGTGGCCGGGCTGCACGACCACCGCATGCGTCCATCGGTAGCAGGGCAAGGCGAGCAAGGTGTCGTACTGGGCCAGGGCCTCGGTGGCAATGCCCACATCGGCCTCGCCTGACAGCAGCATCTCAGCCACCTGGCGCGGTGAGCCCTGGTGCAGATTGAGCTTCACATGGGGAAACTGGGCTCGGAACTCCTGCACCGCTGCCGGCAGCGCATAACGGGCCTGCGAGTGGGTGGCGGCGATCGACAGCAGGCCATTTTGCTGGGCCACGAATTCTTGACCCGCTTTTCTCAGGTTGCTGCTGTCGAGCAGGATGCGCTCCACGATGGGCAGTAGGTGGCGTCCAGGCTCGGTCAGGCCGGTGAGGCGCTTGCCAACCCGAACAAACAGCTCGATGCCCAACTCGTCCTCGAGTTCGCGGATCTGGCGGCTCACACCCGGCTGGGATGTGTGCAAGGAGTTCGCTACTTCGGTCAGGTTAAAGCCGCAGCGCACGGTTTCGCGCAGCGAGCGCAGTTGCTGGAAATTCATCTGAAATCTACCGTCACGGCGTGGCAAAGGGCGCGATGCTGCCTCTCTCATGCGCTCTTGGAAACGAAGATTTCCTCACTAAGCCCGAGCAAAAGTTTCTATACCCAAGCTGGAGCGCAGTGGCGACGCCCAGGAAGCTCCCTCTTCCACTCAATGGCTGCCCCCAGGCCCTGAGTGCCTGGACCCGTGCATCTGTGAGCCGTTGAGGTGACCGCCCCACCCTCATGGGGCACGGGGGTGGTGCCTTTGTCGCCCCGCGCTGCTTCTCCTGCTGGCCCAGGTGTTTCGCTGAGCCTCCCTGGTCTACAGCCCACCCCATCGGCCTTCTTGACATATGAAAACCTAAGATTATGCTTAATAATCTTAGGTCAATAAAATCTTGTCAAAAGCAGACATTCAGAGTGCGAACAAAAAAATGACTGATAAAACAAGCACTTACAGCAGACCCGGTTTGGCTGGGCAGTTGGGGCGCCACCACTTCGCCCACTTGCGTTGTGTTGCCGAAGGCGTGCCCATCCTGGAGAGTGCATTCCGCTATCTGGGGATCGAACATGGCAAGCAAGCTCAGGCCGCCCACAGGCAAGCGGTGGATGCTGTACAGGCCATCGCGCGGAAGCAGTCAAAGAAAACATGGCGCCTCATTGGTCTCACGATTCGCGCTGGGAGCCATGGGACGGATCAACGCCCTACCCTGCAGGAGTTCATTGAGCAAAGCTCGCTTGAAGATTGGAGCGAAGAAGAAGCGTTGCTGTTGTACGAACAGGCTTTTCCTGCCGATCGGAAAAGTCTCCGAAATCAACGCTTGCGCAATCTTCAACACCGTTTACTGACTGAGATCGAAGCTTCCAGCGCAGAGACACCCAGGCCAGAGGATTCCGTCTTTGCCTGGTTTGATGAGAAGACGGCCGCCAAGCTGGCAGGCGCAGGAATACAGAGCCTTGCCGATTTGCACCAAAGAATTCAGACAGGGGGGCGGTGGTACGCGGTCATTTCTGCCATTGGGGCGGGCAAGGCAGAACGGATCGCGAGCCACCTGGCCATGCTCCTGCCGCAGGCTCAACCTGTTCCGCAGGTGCTGTTCAATGTGCCTGCTGCATCTGCTGCCCATCAAGGCGTCGCGAGTCAAAGCCCTACCGTTGTCGACGTGGCGGCCTACCCGAAAAGCGAAAGCGCCCTGCCCTCTCCCGTGCCGAGCGCTCTGATGACAGCCAGCTCCGACTTAGAGGCGATCGAGGCATGGATTGGCATGCGGGCCAATTCTCTCCAAACCGCCAAGTGCTATCGCAGAGAGGCTCATCGTTTGTTGCTTTGGTTGCGGTATGAAGCCGATGGCATTCCATTCGGTTCGATGCGCATCGAAGACTGCCGCAGATATCAGTTGTTCCTGGAGTCCATCCCCGCTCATTGGATGTCGAAGCGTCACTTGTCGCCAGGTATGCCTGGCTGGGCTCCTTTTCGCGGCCCACTCTCACATTCGAGTCGAAAGCAGGCGCTGGTCATTGTCTCTTCCATGTTTGCCTGGTTGGTCGATGGGCATTACCTCCCCAGCAATCCATGGGCTTTGATGGGAAGGAAAAGAGCGCGCCCGGAGAACTTGGTCTCATCCAGCAGCAAGGCCTTTTCAGAGGAGGCCGTGAGGGATTTTTTGTCATTTCTCGAGAGATTGCCCCCCTCCCCTTCTCGTTCAAGAATGCGCTTCATCCTGCTGTTTGTGGAGTCCGTGGGTCTTCGATCTTCAGAACTCTTGGGTGCCAAATTAGGCGACTTGAGATGTCTTGATGAAGGTTGGTTCCTGCAAGTCAATGGCAAAGGTTTGAAGAATCGTTTGGTCGGCATTCCCAAGCAGGCGTTTGAGTGCTTGAACAACTACTTGTTGGAGCGCGGCCTGGGCGCCATTGGTCTCGGTGCTGATCTCGAGGAGGCTCCTTTGTTGGCCAGCACCATTGATCCTATGAAATCCATTGGGTATCAAGCCCTGTATGAAACCGTGAAAATTTGGGTCAGTCGGTTTGTTTCACAAACCCAACTCAGCGCTCATGAGCAACTGCATCTGTCGAATGCCTCGACTCACTGGTTGCGCCACACCTTTGGTACTCGGGCTGTGGCTCGCAATGTCCCTCTTGATGTGATTCAAGCGCAACTGGGTCATGCTTCGATCACGACGACCGCGAACATTTACGGTCGGGCTCCAATGCGGCGGCGTGCTGACGAACTTTCAAAGGCCTTTGGATAGTTTAATCTCACGTCTTCCTGAAGTAAAAAAGCCTCCGTTTTCACGGAGGCTTTTTCATTCGGTGGCTTTGTACTTATTTAGCCAGAAACTCTTGGAGCAGCTTCAGCAATTCCTCTTGTCGTGCGGCGTTCAGGGCCTTGTCCAGGCGAATGTTTGTTGTTCCTCGCGGGCCTTCGCTCATCGAGCCAACAGTTTGTTCATTCACCAAAATAGCGCGCTCTGTCCAGGCAGGCTTGGTTGCCGGCGTGGACAGGCCGTCTCCCATGAGTCCTGCCAGGATCTCCTTGGCGCTCAGAATTGAAGCTTTTCCGCGAAGCGCCTCAGCCCTTGCGATCACTCCTTCTGGATCTTTTTGCTGCGCTTCGCTCAATGGCTTGGCCCAACGGTATTGAAGATCCAGTGGCGAGGCAAACGCATTGACAACCGCTGCAGGCAGTCGCGCAAGCGCCAGGGCTTTCCCCACGTCCCCAAGGTCACGACCAATGGCCGCTGCCAATTGTCGATTTGAGGCATACAGCCCTTGATCAAGGGCTCTTGCATACATCATTCCCTGTTCCCAAGCAGAGAGGTTTTTTCGGCTTCTGTTTTCGCGTTCCATCTGCACAAACAAGGTTTGTGCATCGATGGGCTCAATCATCGCCAAAACAGGAAGCCCCAGCTCCAGGCAAGCGCGGTGACGGCGATGCCCAAAGATGATCTCGAACATCGGCGAGCCATCGGCAGGGGGGTTGGACGGTCCAACCCCCGCTTCTTGGTGCAAGGGTCGAACCTTGATCGGCTGAATGTTGCCACCAGCGCTGAGCAGTTCAGCCTTCAGTTCTGCGAACTCAGGCCCACCGAAGTTGCTTTCATGTCTGTTGGCCCACACCGATGGCACGATCAACTTGGGATCGATGAGTTTCGCAACTTGCGCGTCCTTGAATTCAGCCAGGCGCTCTTTCAGACTTTCTACTTCTTTGATCGCACTGGATTGCTCGCGCATGAAACCAAGCATTTGCCCCGGCGCGGTTTTCGTTCTGGTGTTGGCATTGGCCTGGGCGTTGTTGTCTGCCAGGCTAGAGGGCAGGGGGGTTGGACTGTCCAACCCCCTGCCCACGATCACGCTGGGTTGCGGCTGTCCCTTGGGGATGCCAATCATGATCGCTTTCTGAAGAAGCTTCTTGCCCATTACTTACTGCCTTTCTTTGTTTTCTTCGGGGTGACCTCTCCAACTTGTTTGCGCCAAACGGAATGAATTGAAGCTTCAACATAGCTCACAAACATGTCATAGGCGTCCCGTGCACGTTTGAAGGTTTTTGCAGCACCGTCGTATCGATTGACGTCGTACACAGTCCCGAACTCGATGCTTGTTGTGTCCACGACCGTGGTTTTGGGGATTTCCACAGGCAGCACTTTTTCGGCATAGGTGGACTGGATCCATTGGCGAACAATCGCTGAGTTCGCATCGGTTGTGACGCGCGACAAGAGAATGGAGATGAAATCAAATTCTTTGGTCAGTCCTCTTTTTGTGATGAGCTCGTTGCTCAAATCGGAGAACAATGACCAAAACTGCGCTGCTGACGCAAAGTCCAACGCATTGGGTGGCAAGGGCATCACGATCCCATTCGACGCCATGAAAGCATTGATGGTGGTGTACGAGAGCGAGGGGGGCGTATCAATGACGATGACGTCGTATTCAGCTCGTACGTCATCGATCCCATAGTGAAGCACGTTCCAAAATTCGAAACCGTCTTCGCTTGTTTGGCGGGCTGGCAATGCGAACTCAGCGCCAAACAGAACAGGCGCAGCGGCTACCAAGTCGATGCCATCCCAATAAGTGGGACGGATCGCATATCGGATCGATGTTTCAGATCCCATCGCAAGAGGAAGAATGGTGTCTTCCTCTTCCACTTCGGTGTCTGGCAAGATCCCAAACAAGGTCGTCAACGAGCCTTGTGGATCGGTATCGATGACGAGTACCCTGTGACCACGCAACGACAAGCCTTGAGCCAAGGTCATTGCCGTTGTTGTCTTGCCCACACCACCTTTGAAGTTACCAACAGAGATCGTGACTGCTTCTGCGCCTTCTGGTCGCAGCCGATCCTTGTGATACTCCTTGATCCACGTCCTTGATTCAGCAAGCGTGAACTCCCGCCGATTTCCAGATTCGTTCAGGGTTCCAGTGGGCAGGTCGCCTTTGTTGAGACGGTGGGCAAACGATCCCTTTTCAATCCCCAGCAGGGTTGTCAGTTGCGACAGATTGAAGTTAGGTGCTGCCTTTCTAGCTGTGGGTGCCAGCATGGCAGTTCTGATCATCTCCATCATCTCAACCGCCTTGGTTGCTTGGTCAGAGATTTGACCGAGTGAGATGGTTGATGACAATGCAAGTAGTGGTTTGGTCATTTCTTCGTAGCTCCTGGATTTCATTAGTCTATCTGCAACTTAACGGATTTTCGCTTCTGGCGCAGGATTTCGTTAAGAGAACTCGCTTGTGCTTGTTGTAGGTCTACTTCAACAGACATTTTGGGAACTGTTTTACACAAGATTGGCTGGCAATAGCTTTAGGAAAGTTCTATTTCTTTAAATACTTTAATACCTTTAGGTGCGATTTTTTTGTTTAAAATCAACAACTTAGATCAATCCACGTGAAGGTTTCCGGGGGTGTTCGGAGGAAAAACAGGGGATGACGGAGCGGACTCGGGGTCGGCCGGAGACTTTGCAGGTTCCTCCGTGAGGGAGATCAGGAAGTGCCATTCCTGTTATCCACAGCCCTTTTTTTCCGCTTAAAGGCCGTTTTTGCCAGCCTAGACGTGCGAGTTTTCGGGCACTCAGCTCACAGCGCCGCAAGGCCAGGCTCCGAATCCACCAGGGCGCCTTGTTTTTGCACCATCACGGTGCCTTTGCGGAGGTGTTGTGTTTTCAGGTGAGTGTTTTCAGGAGACGTTTTCCCGTGGCGAATCCCCTGACGTGCGTGTTTTCGGGGGGCGTGTGCTGGTGTTGTGGGGCTGCATTTGATGTGAAACGCCGCTTCACGTCAGATGTATGATCTAGCCATGAGTGAGCAAGAAGATCAGCAGGTCGTTGAAGCGGGGAGTGCAAAGAAGCGCTCCCCACGTCGAGTCCGTGCGTTTGTTGCTCAACCCGTGGTCACGTCGCCTCAGGGGCCATTTGCATCGGACGAGCTGCGTAAACCCGTCAATACCCTGGCCATCGTGCCTCAGTCCAAGAAGATCACCCCGCTTTTCCGCAAGGCGTACAACGTCATGCTTTTTCTGGCTCAGGAGCAGGGCATCGAGAAAGATGTCTATCGGGCGCCTTTGTCCGAGGTGCTCTCTGGTTTGGACTTTGACTCGCATGACACTGCTTTGGTCAAAAAACACTTTCGAGCCATGGCGACAACCGCTGTCGAATGGCAGTCGCCCACGACAGGGGAGGGCGCCAACTGGGCCATCTCAGGCTTGATCGGACATGCCGAACTGAAAACGGAGCGCAACCAGACTTGGTTGGAATGGTCTTACTCCGTCAAGCTCAAGCATGAGCTTTTGGAGCCGAGCGTCTTCGCCAGACTTTCGATTGAGATCATTTCTCAATTGCGCAGTCATGCTGCGATTGCCCTGTACGAGATCTGTGGACGGTACAGAGACATCGGACGCACCTCCCGGCAGCATTGGAGTTGGTGGCGGCCTGTTCTGTCTGGCAAGCCGGAGACAGATAAGCAGAAAGAACTGGAATACCGGTTCTTCAAGCGAGATGTGCTCAAGCCAGCGATCGCTGAGTTGAACGCGATGAGTGACCTGGAAGTCGAGCTGGTGGAGTTCAAACAAGGGCGGTACACGGCTGATTTGCAGTTCTCTATCAAAAAGAAGAAGCAAGCCAACCTGCCGCCCACCAAGGCACCCAAACCGGTTGACCTGTCACTGATCGTGAGTGCGGCAGCGCTTGGGGTCGATGAAGACCGCGCAGAGCAGATGCTGATTGACTATGGACCTGAAGCACTCAAGGAAGGTCTGGCGTCGCTCGAGCGTCGAATTGCCACGGCGTATCCAGAACCTTTGAGAGATCCGACGCGTTACCTCAAGTCGCTGATGCCCGCGGATGCGACCAAGGTCGTCAAGAAGCTTCCATTGGACAAGGCGGAAGCCCAAGCAAGTGAGGTCGCTCACAAAGAGGCCCCCGTGCAAAGACAAGCGGCTTGGACCGAAGAGTGGCTGAGGCTGCGCAAGCAATCGCTTTTGGATCAGCTTGAAGCCCTCTCCGAAGAAGAGCAGGGCGACATGGAGGCCGCTCTTCTGGCCGATATGGATGCGCGCAATGCCCACCCTTCCTTGAAGAAGCGTTTGCAGATGAGCGGCTGGCGGCATCCCATGGTCCGCCATGAGATGGTGCGCTTTTATGCCTTGGCGGTGATTGGCGACGGTTGGGACAAGCCGAACGCCGAGCAATTGTTGGAGATTGCGGCGAACATGTCTTGAAGCGCCGCTGATCTCAAAGGACGATCTGCGCTCTTTAGAGAGCGGCACGGTCAACCTCAGCCATTGACGAATCCGAGGTTTCGCCGACTTTCAGAGCAGGTGTCCTCTGTCTTGTGCAGGCAGGCAGCCTGTGCCTCTTCAAAAGTTCATGGACCTGTCGATGGAGCGATAGCCAAGTTGCCACCGAGTCACTTTTTTCGAGGCCGTGCTTGGCGTCAGCTTGTGACTTTCCCATGGACGGCGTCAAGGTACAGGCGCGTGTCCTGGGGGATCCTCCAAATCGAACGACCTGGAGGTAGTTCATGCATGGTGTTCAGAGACTCGCCGTGTTAGTCATCGCAGAGGCAAAGCAGATCGAGCTCATCAATCCATGCGTCCCCTCAAGTGATCTTGAACACCGTCCGCACCGTCTTCCCGCCAACCTTGTGCTCGTAGGCGGCCCACTGCTTGATGCCTTTAACCAGCACCCCTGAGCTCACGTCGCGCACCGCCTTGCCTGCCTTGCGTTGCGCAGTGACCCAATCTTGGATGTGCGGGTAGAAGGTGCCTTCGGGGCCGCTCGGGATCAGCAGGTGCTTGCCGGCCACTTGGCCGGAAGGGGTCACGGTGAGTTCAGTGGCGGGCATGGACAGGTGAGGGGCGGGACGATTTGGGGGAGGGCGCTGGAAGCGAACCGAGCAGGGCAGGGCGCCGTGCTGCAGGCGGCCATTCTAGGGGCGGTCGGTCTGCTGTGGTGGCATCAGGGCCAACCAGGAGCGCCCACCCCGACCAGAGCCTGAAACCCATGGCCTTCCATGGAGCGCGCCAGCGTCTCAAACGCCTGAAACCAGCTATCGCCGTCAGATTCCAATAGAACGCCCGCCCGGTCTTGAACGCCATCGGTGATGCTGATGGCAAATGGAGGCGTTTGTTCGTTCGTCCTGGCTGGACCTGAGTGGCGCCAATTGGGAGCCCCGCAACCCCGCGCAACCCCAGCGCTGCGCCTCGGTGGTCGTGACGCCTTCACGCACGCCTCGTCGGCGGGGCCGCTCTCGGCCTTGAAAAGGTTGATGTGGCGGCCACAGCGCCGACCGGGGGATGGGAGCTTGATTGCAGAAGAGTCCATGTGTCCACCCAAGTGAGTGATTGGTGGGCTGGATCCTCAGGGTGCGTAGACAAGTTGGACGGATGACTTGGAGGGGCGCTGACCTCCGGGCCCCCCGGACCAAGGGTGATTGCGCACCATGTGCCCCACCGCTTCAAACGTGACAAGCAGGGGCTGGGCGCCACGCGTTGGACGCGGCGAGCCGCGTGCGTGCGCAGTAGCGCTTCTTCCAGCAGCCGCTTGAGCGTGGGGTTCCGAGAGGCTCCGTCACCCCATCACGCATCAGCTGCCAATCAAGTGATATTCAAGCCAGTGATATTAAACATCACAGCCGTTCCATTGACTGATATAGCTGCAGCGCGAATGATCTCCCCCATGGCGCCGGATGTACACGCACCGGTGCCAAACGGCTTTCAAAATCAAGGAGACGCCCATGCATGAATGCCCCGTCACCGTCTTTCCGAAGCAGATCAGCTGGGAAACAGACGGCACCAGTCGCATCCCTTTTCAGGCCTATACCGACGAAGCGCTGTACCGCAAAGAACTGGATCGCCTGTTCTACAACGGTCACTGGTGCTACGTTGGACTGGAAGCAGAGATCCCCAACGCCGGTGATTTCAAACGCACGGTCATCGGTGAGCGTTCCGTCCTGTTGGTGCGCGACAAGGACGCCTCGATCCACGTGGTTGAGAACGTCTGTGCGCACCGCGGCATGGCCTTTTGCCGCGAACGCCATGGCAACCGCGACAGCCTGACCTGCCCCTACCACCAGTGGAACTACACCCTCTCGGGCGACTTGCAGGGGGTACCGTTCCGGCGCGGTGTCAAACAAGATGGCAAGGTCAATGGCGGCATGCCTTCGGACTTCAACCCGGCCGACCATGGCTTGACCAAGCTCAAGGTGGCGACCCGCGGCGGCGTGGTGTTCGCTTCATTCGATCATGGTGTTGAGCCCCTGGAAGACTTCCTGGGGCCGGAGATGCTGGGCTACTTCGATCGCTTGTTCAACGGCCGGCAGCTGAAGATCCTGGGGTACAACCGCCAGCGCATTCCCGGCAATTGGAAGCTGATGCAGGAGAACATCAAGGACCCGTATCACCCTGGTCTTCTGCACACGTGGTTTGTGACCTTTGGGCTCTGGCGCGCGGACAACAAATCACAGCTCTTGATGGACGCGCAGCATCGCCACGCCGCCATGGTGTCCACCCGTGGCGCTGCAGGCAAGGCGGCGGATGTGACCCAAGTCTCCAGCTTCAAGGCCAGCATGGCCCTGAACGATGCACGCTTTCTCGACATCGAGCACGAGGCCTGGTGGGGCACACCGACGGCCGTGATGATGACGGTGTTCCCCAGCGTCATCTTTCAGCAGCAGGTCAACAGTGTGTCGACGCGCCACATCCAGCCTGACGGAAAAGGCGCTTTCGATTTTGTTTGGACGCACTTCGGCTTTGAAGACGACAGTGAAGCGATGACGCAGCGGCGCCTGCGTCAGGCCAACCTGTTTGGCCCGGCCGGCTTTGTCTCGGCCGACGACGGTGAGGTCATCGAATGGTCGCAAGAAGGCTTCGAGACCAAACCGGCACACCGCACGCTGGCGGAGTTGGGAGGGCGTGACGTCGGTGACACCGACCACATGGTCACGGAGACGCTGATCCGTGGCATGTATGAGTACTGGCGCAAGGTGATGGAGGCTTGATCATGGAGTTTCAGACGTACTACGAATTGACGCAGCTCTATGCACGGTATGCACGGGCCCTCGACGCCGCCGATTGGGAGGCTTGGCCTGAGTTCTTCACCGATGACTGCGTCTACAAGCTGCAGCCTCGGGAGAACCACGAACGTGGCTTTCCCCTCGCCACCCTGGCGTTTGACAGCAAAGGCATGTTGAAGGACCGGGTCTACGGCATCCGCGAGACGCTGTTCCACGACCCGTACTACCAACGCCACGTGGTGGGCGCGCCACTGGTTCATCAGGTCGACGCGGAGGGCCGCATCCACAGCGAAGCCAACTACGCGGTGCTGCGCACCCGCTTGTCGAAGGAGTCGACCGTGTTCAACGTCGGGCGCACCATTGACGAGGTCGTTCGCACGCCCGAAGGCCTGAAATTCGCATCGCGTCTGGTCATCTATGACAGCGAGATGATCCCCAACTCGCTGATTTACCCGATCTGAGGAACCCCCATGACAACGAACTGGATTGATGCCGCCGCGCATGAAGATGTGCCTCAGGACGACGTGGTGGGCCTGCTCATCGCAGGGCGTGACATTGCGCTGTACGGCGTGGCCGGCGAGGTCTTTGCCACCGACAACCTGTGCACCCACGGCAATGCGCGCTTGTGCGACGGCTTTCTGGAAGGCCATGAGATCGAATGCCCCCTGCACCAGGGCAAGTTTGATGTGCGATCCGGTCAGCCCACTTGCGCGCCGGTGACGGAGCCGCTGCGCAGCTACCCCGTGAAGATCGAGGGTGGCCGCGTCTGGCTGGCCCTCGACTGAACGCCGCAACGCTCTCAAGGAGACCCCCATGAATGCTGAGCGACCTGAGGTCGCAGCTGCTGCATTGCCGAATGAAGCTGCTGATGCCCCCCAGATCACCACCGTGGTGATCATTGGCGCCGGACAGGCTGGCGGCTGGGCTGCCCAGACCCTGCGCCGCGAGGGCTTCACTGGCCGCCTGGTGCTGGTCGGTGACGAACCCCATCCGCCGCATGAGCGGCCTCCCCTGTCCAAGGCGGTGTTGTCCGGCTCAGCCGGGCCGGAGACGACGCTGCTCATGAAGCCTGAAGCGTTCGACGCCTTGGCGGTGGAATGGCGCCCAGGCATCCAGGTGCGCCGCATGGATCGGGCCGCCAAGCAGCTCTTGCTTTCTGATGGCGCGGTGTTGCCCTACGACAAGGTCATCTTGTGCACCGGAGGCCAGGCGCGTCGACTGGTGGCGCCAGGCTCGGACCAGGTGCCGCTGTACACGCTGCGCACCCTGGAGGACGCGCAAGCACTCGCCCCTGAATTTCGGCCAGGGCGCCGCGTGGTGGTCGTTGGCGGTGGCTGGATCGGTCTGGAAGTGGCGGCGACGGCGCGACAGCAAGGCGCGGACGTAGTCGTCGTCGAAGCCCAGGCGCGCCTGTGCGAACGCACCGTGCCTCCGGAGATTTCTGACTACCTGCTGGCGCTGCACCGCTCGCATGGCACTCAGGTGTTGCTGGGGCTTGGCGTCGAGGGCTTGGCCCGAGCGGCGGATGGCCGCTCGCAAGTGAAGCTCACCGACGGCAGCGTTCTCGCAGCCGACACCATCGTGCTGGGCATTGGCCTGGTGCCCAACGACGCACTGGCACGCGAGTCAGGCCTGGCCTGCGAAGGTGGGGTCCTGGTGGATGCCCAGTGCCGCACCTCCGATCCGGACATCCTTGCGGCGGGTGACGTGGCCGTGACGCCGAACCCATGGGCCGGCCGCCGCTTGCGCCTCGAATCATGGCAGAACGCCCAAGAGCAGGGCATCGCTGCAGCGCGCTCGGCGCTCGGCCTCGCCGTTGACTATCAGCCCTTGCCGTGGTTCTGGTCCGACCAGTACGACATGAACTTGCAAATCTACGGCGTGCCGACGCCCGAGCACCGCGTGGTGCGGCGGGGCGACCAGGACAGCGGCAGTTTCATGTTGTTCTACCTGGCCGGCGACGTGATTCAAGCCGCCATCGGACCCAACGCCGCCCGCGATCTGCGCTTTGCACGGCGCTTGATCGAGCAACGCAAGCCCGTGGACACCGAACGCCTCGCCGATCCGGGCGTCCCGATGTCCAAGCTGTGACCCCGTGCTGGACACGTTGAGCGGCCATTCCGGCCAGCTCATCGGGGGCCGACGGCCAGCCTCGCCACAACACCCTACCCACATGAAAAGGAAAACCCCATGACCTCCACGACCTACCTCTGGACCCCACCGCCCGTGTACTCGCTGCCCGTGCGGGGGCGCAGCGAGCGCCTGCCCATCCAGCGCTTGTTCTTTGTCGGCCGCAACTACCACGCCCACGCGGTCGAGATGGGGCGCCCCGTCGACAAGTCCGTTGAGGTGCCGTTCTACTTCACCAAGGCCCCGTCGACGCTGGTCGAGTCGGGCGCCACGGTGGCTTACCCCCCTGGAACGCAGGACTACCACCATGAGATGGAATTGGTGTTGGCCATTGGCGCGCCCGGTTTTCGGGTCAGCGAGTCGGAGGCGGCGGGCCTCATCTACGGCTACGCCTGCGGCTTGGACATGACGCGCCGTGACCTGCAACTCGTGGCGCGTGAAAAAGGCCGCCCATGGGACCTGGGCAAAGACGTCGAACAGTCTTCGGTCGTCTCGGAAATCGTGCCCATGCCGCAGGTGGTCTTGCAGCAGGGCGCCTTGGCGATGTCGGTCAACGGGACCGTGCGGCAGCACTCTGATTTGTCCAAGTTGATCTGGAACATCCCCGAGTTGATCGCCGATCTCTCCAAGTTCTACCACTTGCTGCCCGGTGACCTGATCTTCACGGGCACCCCTGAAGGTGTGGGGCCGGTGCAGGCGGGCGACCGTATCGACGGCCAGATCGAAGGCGTGGGCAGCATTGCCCTCCACGTCGGCCCGGCTGAGTGAGGTCGATTTGAACCACGGAGACAAACCGACATGACGACCCAGCCCACCCCTTCCCCTGTGCGCCTGCATGCTGTTGCCGGGCGCGGTCAACCGGATCCAACCCCCGAGCTGGAACAACTCTACCGAGGCTTCGAAGAAGAGTTGCTGGTGCCGCTTTGGACCGAGATCGGCGACCTGATGCCCCGACAACCGCAGTCCAAAGCGGTACCGCACCTGTGGCGCTGGGACCGCTTGAAGGCGCTCGCCGCACAGGCTGGCGCCATCGTGCCCGTGGGCCGTGGTGGCGAACGGCGTGCGATTGCGTTGGCCAACCCTGCCTTGGGGGGGCGTCCGTTTGCGACTCCGACCTTGTGGGCCGCCATTCAGTATCTGATGCCCGGCGAAGATGCCCCCGAGCACCGTCACACGCAGCATGCGTTTCGCTTTGTGGTGGAGGGCGAGGGCGTCTGGACCGTTGTCAACGGTGATGCCGTGCGCATGTCGCGGGGCGATTTCCTCCCACAGGCTGGCTGGCACTGGCACGCCCACCACAACGCCGCCACCGAGCCCATGGCCTGGATCGATGGTCTCGACATTCCGTTCTCGTATTACACCGAGAGTCAGTTCTTTGAGGTCGGGCGCGAGAAGATATCGCCCGAAGAGCGCACTACGGCGGAGCGTTCGTACTCCGAAAAACTGTGGGGCCACCCCGGGTTGCGCCCGGTGTCCATGACGACACCGCAGCCCGCGACCCCGCTGCTGGCCTACCGCTGGGTGGACACCGATCGGGCGCTGACCGATCAACTGGCCTTGGAAGACGCGGGGCAGCCGGGCACCTTGAGTGCGGGGCACGCCGCCGTGCGATTCACCAATCCGACCACCGGGGCCGATGTTCTGCCCACCATGCGCACCGAGATGCATCGCGTGCGCGCTGGCGGTGCCACGCGGGTCCACCGTGAAGTCGGTTCATCGGTGTTCCAAGTGTTTGATGGCAGCGGCAGCGTGACCGTGGGTGAGCGCACCTGGCAGGTCGCCCGGGGGGACTTGTTCGTCGTCCCGTCGTGGCAGCCCTTCTCAGCCCAGGCCTCCACCACGGGTGCGCTGGACCTGTTCCGCTTCAGTGACGCGCCGATCTTCGAGTCTTTGCACGCCCATCGGGCGCAAGTCTCCGGTTGATTCAGTGTGCCTCAGCCTCCGCGCCTTGCATCCATCCCCATCCATTCAGCCATTGCGAGAGTGGCCGTCAACGGCCCCCACGACCAGGAGACAACAACATGCTCAAAGCCTTCCGTCCGAAGCACCCTGCAAATGCCCTGCGCTTCGGCGCCTGGGCCCTGCTGACCGCTGCGATTTTTTCCAGCGCTCACGCTCAGACCTACCCCGCCAAACCCGTCCGGTCTGTGGCCCCGTATTCACCAGGCAGCGGTCCTGATGCCGTGATGCGCATCCTCAGTGACAGGTTGTCGCGCACTTGGGGGCAGCAACTCGTCATTGACAACAAGCCGGGGGCCAATGGATTCATTGCGATCAGTGACGCAAAGCGCGCCGCACCGGACGGCTACACAGTGCTGCAGGTCGACAACACCCACATGGCCCTGCAGCCGCATGTGTTCAAGCAACTGCCCTACGATCCGGCCAAAGACTTTGAGCCGGTCGCGCCGGTGTACTTGACCCATTTCTTTGTGGTGGTTGCCGCCAACTCGCCCTGGAAGGACGTGAGTGACTTGGTCAAGGCCGCCAAGGCGGCGCCTGGAGAAATCACCTACGGATCATGGGGCATCGGCAGCGTTGCCCATGTCGGCGCAGCGATGTTGGAAGCGGCGACGGAGACGCGGATGATGCACGTTCCTTTCAAGGACATGGGTCAGGTGTACACCTCTGTGGCCTCTGGCGACATCAAGTGGGCTTTTGGCACGGCGGCGACCGCAGGGCCCATGTTCCAGGCCAAGAAGGTGAAGTTCTTGGCTCTGGCGGCCCCCAAACGCCTGGCGGGCTTCACGGAGGTTCCGACTGTCGGCGAGGCGGGTGGACCGGCTGGTTTCGAAGTGAAGACCTGGGTCGGCATGTTCGCGCCGACCGGTACACCGAAGGCCGCCATTGACAAGATCAATGCCGATGTTGGCAAAGTGCTGTCCACCCCGGAGGTCAAGGAGCGTCTGGCCACCTTTGGCTTCGAGCCCTACATCGGACCGCCCAGTGAGCTCACCAAGGCCATCGAGCGCGATTCCCGTACCTTCGGCGATGTCGTCAAGCGCGCCAAGATCAGCCTGGATTGATGATGAAGCTCTACACCTTTTTTCGCAGCGGAACCTCGCACCGCTTGCGCATTGCTTTGAACCTGAAGGGCCTGGACTGCGAGCAGGTCGCTGTCGATCTGCGGCGCGAGGAGCACCTTGACCCAGCGTTCAAGGCGATCAACCCGCAGCAGTTCGTGCCCGTCCTGGAGGCCGACTCGCATCGGATGATCCAGTCGCCCGCGATCATAGAGTGGCTGGAGGAACGGTATCCCCATCCCCCCCTGCTGCCGGCCGCCACGCAAGACCGTGCACAGGTGCGAGCGCTGGCGGCGATTGTGGGCTGCGATGTGCACCCCATCAACAACCGCCGCATTCTGGAGGCATTGCGCCACCGATTCGGCGCCGACGATGCCGCGATCAACGACTGGTGTGGCACCTGGATCAGCGCCGGCTTTGATGCCATTGAGTCGCTGCTGGCTAGTGAGCCTCGGCGTGGTGACTACTGCTTTGGTCACGCCCCGACACTGGCGGATGTGTATTTGATTCCTCAGGTCGAGAGCGCTCGCCGTTTCAAGGTCGACTTGGCCCGCTGGCCGCGCGTGCAGGCCATCGACGCCGCCTGCGCTCAACTGGACGCTTTCCGCAGGGCGGCGCCCAGTGCCCAGCCAGACGCCCACTGAGCGTCAGTCGGCTTGCATGTAGAAAGCCTCGGCATGGAGGTGGACGGCCTCCATGCCCTTTCTGAGGGCCAGCAGGGTGGTGCTCTCCACCATCGGTGGGGATCCGCAGACATAGGCTTGCCAGCCCTGCAGACTGGGGTGGTCTTGTTCAATGGCTTGGGTGACCAGCCCACGCCGTTGCTGGTGGACGTCGGCTCCCGAAGCCATCACGACGTGTACTTGCAAGGACGGATGCGTGCTGCGCAGCTGATCAAGCCAAGCCAGGCCGTACATCTCACGGGGTGAGCGCACCCCCAGGTACAGGTGAATGGGGTTGCTCATGCCTGCGGCCACGGCCCCCCGGACCACTGAGAGCACGGATGCCAGCCCCGTCCCACCCGCGACGCACAGCAGGGGACCGACAGGTTGATGGCGCAGGTAGGCGGCGCCGAGCGGCCCGCTGATCTTGACGCTGTCGCCCACTTTCAACTGTGTGGCGATGTAGTGGCTGACCCGCCCCTTGGGCATCAACTGAACGTGGAACTCCAGCACCTGTTGCCCTGGCAAGTTCGCCATCGAATAGGGACGAATGTGGGCCGGGGTGAAGGCGATCTGCACGTATTGCCCCGGTGAGAAAGCAATCGGTTTGCTGACCTTGATCAACAGGCGTCGGATGTCGGCAGCGAGCGGCTCAATGGCCGTGACGACCCCCTTGGCCACCCGGGCTTGGTGCACCACTGCCTCCTCCGGCGCTGGCACTTCGATCGTGCAGGGTTCAGTCACATAGGTCTGGCAGGCGAGCACGCCGCCATCCACGCCATCCAAGGGGCGTTGTTGCTCCCGTCCACCGTCAAGCACTTCGCCATCAATGACCCTGCAACGGCAGATGCCACAGCGTCCGGAAAGGCAAGAGTAGGACATGGGAACCTGCGCCGCGCGGAGGGCTTCAAGCAGATTCACGCCTGGTGTCGCGCGGATCACGCGGTTAAGAGGCTGAACAAGGATGTCCATGGCAGCTTGCGATCAACGTCATGGGGGTCATTGTGCCCAGAAATCACAAGCTGCAATACCATAGTCGATTAATATCACCTGGGCTGATGGAGTGGCGATGGAGCTATCGGATATCGATCTGAACCTGCTGGTTCTTTTTCAGCAACTCATGGTCGAGCGGCGTGTCTCCAAAGTCGCTGACAACATGGGCCTCACACAGCCTGCCGTCAGCAATGCGCTGGCCAAGTTGCGCCGTCTCTTTGACGATGAGTTGTTCTTGCGCACCTCCGGCGGTATGGTGCCCACGCCCTTTGCCGAGCAACTCAGCGAGTCGGTCGGCTACGCGCTGGGCATGATTCACAGTGGCCTGAACCAGCGGACACAGTTCGCACCAGCCACGCTCAAACGCACCCTCACCATCGGCATGACTGACATTGGTGAGATTGTTTTTTTGCCGGCCTTGCTGGAGCGTTTGGGCCGGGAGGCCCCCGGCGTGATGCTCAACACGGTGCGCAACAACGCAACCAACCTGCGCGAAGACATGGAGGCTGGCAAGGTCGACCTGGCCATTGGTCTGCTGCCTCAGTTGAAGGCCGGGTTTTTCCAGCGGCGGCTGTTTCGTCAACGCTATGTTTGCCTGTTTCGCCAAGGGCACACACTGGACCGGCCGAAACTGCTGCTTTCAGACTACAAAGCGGCCGAACACCTGGTGATCGTGTCCGCCGGCACGGGGCATGGAACAGTGGATGAACTGATACAAAAGGCGGGCATCGATCGAATGGTGCGCCTGAGCGTGCCGCACTTTGTCAGCGTGGGGCACATTTTGCAAAGCACGGCCTTGGTCGCCACTGTGCCTGAGCGTCTGGCCCTCAAGTTGGTCGAACCCTTCGGTTTGGTGTCACGCACCCATCCAGTGAAGTTACCTGAGGCCCCAATCAGCCTGTTCTGGCACGCGAAAGTTCATCGCGAACCCGTCAATCAGTGGCTGCGCGGCATGGTGTTCGAGTTGTTTGGAGGCGAGGGCAGTGTGATCAGTGGTTTTCATTGAAGCGTCTGTAGATCGACCGGGAGCGGGGCAAGCCTGGTGGTTCGACGGCATCCAACCCCGGTGGTAGTGGTTGGCTGCACGGGGCGTTGCCGGGACCCGAGTGATGCCGCATAGCCCATCCCTGGTGACCTGTGCCGCAGCCCGTATTCATCGGCGTGATGTGACCTATCAGGCACATTGCATAGACTGGGTCCGCAGGGGCGCTCAAAATAGTGCTTGCGGTTGAGGGGCTGGTAGTAGTACTCAGCCTGAATGGTGTTCTGGCTCCGAAGGGTAAGCGGGGCAGTTGTGGGTGCTTTCCTTTGCTTCAGCGAGAGGCAGTGAGTCATCACCCCTCGGCGGCCTTGCCTATTGACTTGTCACCAGGCCATTGAGTGGCTGGCCTTATGAACCTGAGCGGATGCTTGCACCAGTCACGGAGGCGGTCGTTTGCCGGTTCAAGGCCCCATGCCTCCTAACTTGGTGCGGCTCAACAGCTCCAACGCTTGCCCATCGAACGACTGGAATCAATCCAAGTGATGGCAGTTGAATTGACTTGCCAGAGATGATTGAAAAACGGCCATGCCATTGACTTCCCCCAATTTCCTGTCGCATGCAGATCGAGTGCTGGCGGCACGGCGACGTTACTTTGAAGAAGGCGTTTTGCCGACAGGCGTGGTCAGCGACGTCGTTTTTCAGTCATGGAACCGTTGCCATCGCGCCCACCATGAGCCGCAGAGTTCGATTGAGTTTCAGCCTGTCTCGGTTAGCCGCAGTCAGCTGGCACTGCAAAAGAACAGGGAATTGCATGAGGCCTGGCTCAACGAGCTACCCGGCATTGGCTCAGCCTTGGGGTCGACAAACTGTTCGGCCATTTTGACTGATGCGTCGGGGGTGCTGATTGGTGTCACACCAAACATCTGGCCTCATCTGAATGTCATGCCCGTGGCTCACCGCCTTGGTGTCAACCTCTCAGAAGAATTGGTGGGTACGACTGCACCTGGCCTGGTGGTCCGAACGGGCAAAGCCGCCAGCGTTCACGGTGCGGAGCACTTCTATGACTGCGTCAGCACCATGCACTGCACCGCCGCACCGATCCACAATCTGCAAGGGCAGTTGGCCGGTATTCTGGATATTTCGTGTGAGGGGCATCGTTTCCACTTTGATCCTGTCACGGTCGTGGGCCTTTATGCTGCGTCGATCGAAAACCGCCTGCTGGTGGCGCAAGCCAAAGAGCACTTCATTGTCCGATTTCAGTTCGTCCCTGCCATGGTTGATACCCCCATGGCGGGCTTGCTGGGCTTCGATGAGTCTGGGGGGCTTGTTTGGCTCAATTCGATGGCCAGCACCTTGCTGCGCATGCCCATCGACCCTGCTGAACGAGGCCCCTGCACGGTAGAGGACATCCTCGAACTGAAGCCCTCGCAGATGAGGGCCTTGGCGAACGGTACCCTGAGTGAACTCTGTTTGATCCAGGGGCCTCATGTCCACCTGAGGTGCCATGCGAAAGCTGCTGCCGTCCCTCCCATTTCGACGGTTGCGCTGGCCTCCTTGTCACCAGCGCCACAGCCCGTGGGCTCGCTTGAAGAAGCTGTTTTGGCCGATGGCTACCTGCCTCCGAACAGCCTCAAGGAGGCAGACGCTGACCTGATACGAAAGTGCTTGGCCGAGTGCCAGGGCAATGTGTCTAGTGTTGCGCGCAAACTCAAAGTGTCGCGTGGTTTGATTTATCGCAGGTTGACGGCGTTGTCCATCGAACCCAGTCATTTCAAGCCGAAGTAGCGCTACGGGGTTCGCACGTTGAAGCGCCCCTCTGCCCAGCGTTTTCTGTTCCGTTACAGAACAAAAAAAGGCGGTGTATTCCCGATGTAGGTCTTCCACGATCGTTTTTCTAAAGTCTCGCCGGTTGCGATGGGCACACGCCGCAGCTATCGGAGACAGAGAAATCAACGGTCCGCAAAGGAATACAAATGGAATCCCGAACTGACAATCGTTTTGAGCAAGATGACGGATGGCTGGAGCGTCTGGAGCGCGCGTTGATCTCGGGGCGCTTGAATCGCAGGGGATTCATGCGTGCCGTCACGGCTGCTGGATTCGGGGCCAGCGGCCTCACCGCGCTCGCCGATCAGTTGGAGGCGATCCGCGCCAACCAGGTGGAGCGCACTAAGCAGCTTTTGCCTGCCTACGACTACGTGATCGTGGGCACGGGGACGGCGGCCTGCGCCTTGGTGGGGCGGCTGGCCGCCCGAAGGAATGCCACGATCTTGATAATAGAGGCGGGCGACTGGGACACTGCGCCGTCCGTGATGGACCCCACTGCCTGGTTCACGAACTTGGGTACTGAACGCGATTGGGGCGATGTAGCCATTCCCTCTTCCGGGACCAACCATCGGGCGATTCCTGAACACATGGGGCGGGTTGTCGGTGGCGGTAGCAGCATCAATGCCACGATTTGGGCGCGGCCATTCAAGCAAGATTTGGAGCATTGGGCCACGGTAAGTGGTGACCGGTCTTGGGGTTACGAAGCAGGCTTGGAGATCTACCGCCGCATGGAGAATTGGCAGGGCACACCCGATGCGCGCTACCGTGGGAAAAATGGCCCTGTGTGGTGCCAGCCCGCGAACAACCCCCATCCCCTGGCAACGACTCTGCTGGCGGCTTGCACAAGCCTGGGTTATCCCGTTTTGGATGATTTGAACGGGCGGCGTGAGGAAGGGCACATTGGCTTCGCCCTCATGAATCAGATCATTCGAGACGGTCGTCGCCAAAGCATGGCTCGGTCGTACCTGTATCCGGTGCTGTCCAAGCCCAATGTCACGGTCGCGGTCCAGACCCATGCAGACCGGCTTGTGCTCTCTGGCACCCGAGTGACCGGGGTTCAAATCAGCCGGGGCGGTGTGTCAAGCGTGATCAGCGCCAACAGCGAAGTGATCCTGTGTGCCGGCGGCATCAACACGCCCAAACTCCTGATGCTGAGTGGCATTGGTGACGCAGCACAGCTTCGGCAGCATGGCATCCGAGCAGTTGTCGACGCGAAAGAGGTTGGCCAGAACTTTCAGGATCACCTGCTCCACGGTGGCTGCATTTGGGAGCCCAAAGAGCACCTTCCTCACCGCAACAGCGCCGCCAACGCCTCGGGCTTCCTCAAGAGCCAGGCCCGCCTGGAGGCCCCCGATGTGAACCTGGTGCAAATCGAGTTGCCCTACGCGTCGGATGTCATCGGCAAGCAATATGCGCCCCCGAACACCAGTTGGGCGCTTTGCGCGGGGCTGGTAGCGCCCAAAAGCAAGGGGGAGATCCGCTTGCGAAGCGCGGATCCCAAAGACCGGCCGGTGGTCGATGCCCGTTTCCTGAGCCACCCTGATGACGTTAAAGCGCTGGCGTTTGGCATTGAGGTCGCCCGTGACCTTGGCAATTCCCCCGCCATGAAGGACTTCGTGAAGCGCGAAGTGGTGCCGGGGAAGAAGTTAACCGGCCAGGCCATGGAAGACTTTGTGCGCAACGGTGCGACCACTTACTTCCACCAATCGGGGACCTGCCGCATGGGCAGTGACGCGGCGGCCGTGGTGGACGCCAAGCTGCGAGTCAATGGCATCCAAGGTTTGCGGATTGCCGACAGTTCCATCATGCCCCAAATCGCGTCCGTGGCCACCATGGCCACTTGCGCCTTGATCGGTGAGCGCATGGCCGACATCTTGAGCCCCGCAGTTTGAGCGGAGCACCTGTTTCTTTCTTTTCCGTAACCCTGATTTGACAGGAAACCATCTTCTATGAAATCACAACTTTTGATTGACAACGACTGGGTCAATGCGCTGGGCGATGCCACTTTCGAGCGTCGACATCCGATCAGCAATGCCTTGATCACGGAGGCTGCTGCAGCCAGCGTTGAGGATGCCAAAAAGGCGGCTGAATCGGCCCAAGCGGCCTACAAGGCGTGGCGCTTGTCACCCCCCAGCGAACGTCGACGCTTGCTTTTGAAGGCGGCGGACATCCTGGAAAGCAAGACGCCGCAGTTCATCGAAACGATGGCGGCAGAGGTCGGGGCTTCGGCGCTGTGGGCTGGGTTCAATGTTCACTTGGCGGCCAATGTGTTCCGCGAAGCGGCCTCGCTGGCGACCCAGATCCAGGGCGAGACCATTCCGACCGACAAGCCTGGTGCCTTGTCCATGACGCTCCGTCAGCCGGTTGGCGTGATATTCAGCATGGTTCCCTGGAATGGCACGGTGGTGCTGGCGGCCCGAGCCATTGCTTACCCCATCGTCTGCGGCAATGCGGTCGTTTTCCGAGGCTCTGAGGTCAGCCCGAAGACCCATGCACTGATCGCTGAGGCCCTGGTAGAGGCTGGCTTCCCGCCGGGCGTATTGAATTACCTCAGCAATGCGCCTCAAACCGCTCCCGAGGTGGTGGATACGCTGATTGCACACCCAGCCATTCGTCGCATCAACTTCACGGGCTCCACCCGTGTGGGACGCATCGTGGCAGAAAAGGCCGCGCAGCATCTGAAGCGCTGTTTGTTGGAGTTGGGAGGCAAGTCCCCTCTGATCGTGTTGGACGATGCCCATGTGGATGAGGCCGTCAAGGCTGCTGTTTTTGGTTCTTTCCTGTACCAAGGCCAAATCTGCATGTCCACTGAGCGACTGATCGTCGACGAAAAAGTGGCAGATGAATTTGTCACCAAGTTCGCGGCACGGGCAAGTCAGTTGCTCTCTGGGGACCCCAGCGTTAACCCCCAGTGTGTCATCGGACCGATGATCAATCCTTCCTCTGGTGTGCGCATCAACGATCTGCTGCAAGACGCCTTGGACAAGGGCGCCAAGCTGGTCTGTGGTGGTGTGGCCAACGGAGCCGTCATGCCTGCGACCATCCTGGATCATGTGACCGCCAGCATGAAAATCTATGACCAGGAAACTTTCGGGCCTATCACCGTGGTGGTACGCGTCAAAACGGCTGCTGAGGCCATTGCGGTGGCCAATGACAGCGCCTACGGTCTCTCTTCAGGTGTGTTTGGCCGGGATGTGAATCGCGCTCTGGCCGTAGGGTTGGAGCTGGAGTACGGTTCGGTTCACATCAATGGGTCCACGGTTCAGAACGAAGCACAGGCTCCCTACGGCGGGACCAAGCAAAGTGGCTATGGTCGCTTCGATGGTCGGGCCGTCATCGACGAGTTCACCGAGCTCAAGTGGTTAACGATTGAGCCGCAGGAGCAGCAGTACCCGTTCTGACACGCTGTCTTCAGGCGATTCATGGGCACTGCCCATGGGACCGCCACAGCCGGTCGGCGGTAGTCCCCCCGGTGCTCCTCGCTCAGCGATTCCACCTGAGCGGGGCATTCTTGGGCGACAGGGAGTAAGTCATGCGGGGCGCGTGGCCATCAGCTGGGACCGCCCCGACCCAGGGTTCCCTGGGCTGTGATCCGAGGACGCTTGGTTATTCAGGGCGTCACGGGGGCTGCTGAGAAGCTGTAGTGGGAAAACTTCCACTGCCCATCGGCTTGCTTTTGCAGCAGAAATAGCTCTTTGAAGGCGGCCGGACCTGCTGCTTGGTGAGCGCTGTTGACCTTCATTGTTCCCGCAGAGTGGGTGCGCAGCAGAGCAGTGTTCTCGCTGAGTAGCTTGACTTCATCCACTTTGAAGTTCAATTGCAAAGTGATGGCTTTGAAGGTGGCGTCGTAGGTCGAACGCACCGCGGCTGCGCCGACGGCGGCGGGTGCATCGGGGGCCATTTGAACCCCCTCGGGCGTGTAGAGGCTGACGATCCGGCTGGTATCGCTGGCGTTCAGCGCTGCTTCGTATTGCGCCAGTGTCTGGAGAATGGCTTGTTCAGTCGGGGAGGCTGCGGCCAGCGACAAGCCTGGGACGATCAATGCGCTCAATGTGAAAGCGGCAAGGGTTTGACGAATGTTCAACATGATTGATTTCTGGGGGCGATGAAAACTTGGTGATGTGCGGCGCTGCGCCGGGTGGGGTTGGCCGCACCCAGCGGGCCGAGTGGGCTTGCGACAAGACCCCTTTCTCAGGGGAACCGGGGCAAGCGAGTACGCGCTGAGGGTCAGCTCTGCGTTACACCTGTACCCAGGCTGGCGCGATACCGACGCCGCGGCCGAGGAAGAAGCCGAAATGGATGTTCATCTCACCAATCGGTTCGATGAAGCGGCTGTTTCTCAGGGGCCCCGACTCTACCGGCTCAAACCGAGCGGTGCGAGCCAGCTCTGCCACGGTTGCTTTCGCATCTGCGTCATCGCCGGCGATAAAGACCTGCAAGGTCTTGTCTTGGCGCGCTGAGGTCTCCAGCAAGTTCGAGAAGATGGTGTTGAAGGCTTTGACCACTCGGGCCTTGGGCAGCAGCTTCTGAATCTCCTCAGCAGCAGATGTGCTGTGTCCCAGCAAAAGGTCTTGGAAGTCGGCCGTGATCGGATTGCTGATGTCCACCACCACCTTCCCCGCCAGGCCATCCGTTTGGCTCAGAACCTCTGCCACCGCGCCGTAGGGCAGTGCCAGGATGACGACCTCGCTGCACTGGCTGGCAGTCTCAATGTCTGTGCCGGTGATGCCTCGGCCTAGCGAGGCGGCCAGCATTGAGGCCTTGGTGATATCACGGGCGCCGAGGGTGACTTCATGGCCTGCGGCGGCCATTACGGCGGCAAGGCCGGTACCCATCTTGCCGGTTCCAATGAGACTGACTTTCATGTGTGTGCTCCTTGTTGAGATGCACGGACTGTAAGATTGAAAACCAATTGGGATAAATGCATAAAATGATGGCTAACTTGAAATGAATTGCTTCTAATGGATCGTTTTTTGAGCCTGCAGGTGTTCGCCAAGTCGGTGGAACTCGGTTCTTTCACCGCCGCGGCTGAAGCTTTGAGCATGTCCTCTCAGTGGGTGGGCAAGCATGTCCACGCCCTGGAGTCCCACTTGGGCTTGCGTTTGCTGAACCGCACGACGCGGCGCCAACACCTCACCGAGGCGGGTGAGGATTTTTACGAGCGTGTCAAGGTCATCCTGTCGGAGTTAGCTGCAGCTGAGGGGGCAGCTGCACAGACTCAGGGCACCCCTCGAGGTCGCTTGCGCATCAATGCCCCGGTGTCGTTTGGGGTGCATGCTTTATCTCGCCGTCTGCCCGAGTACCTGACCCGCCATCCGGAGGTCGCGGTGGACTTGTCCCTGACGAATCGATCGGTGGACTTGATCGACGAGGGGTTTGACCTTTGTTTTCGCGTGGGTGAGCTGTCAGACAGTGGACTGATCGCACGGCCGTTGACCCCGTACCGGCTGCGTTTGTGCGCGGCGCCCGCCTATTTGGCCGAGCATGAACCGATCACCCACCCCAGCGACTTGTCTCGCCATGAATGCCTGGGTTTTTCGCACAGCGACTTACGCCGCCACTGGCAGTTTGAGTCAGCGCAGGGCTTGGTCAAGGTCGAGGTGACCGGGCGATTGATGGCTGACAGCGGCGAGGCATTGCTGGCAGCGGCCCAATCTGGCATGGGCGTGCTGTTGCAGCCCAGCGAACTGGTGCAACACGATCTCAACCTCGGCCGCCTTGTTGAGGTCTTGCCAGACTACCCGGCGCCGACCCGTCCTTTTCACTTGCTCTACGCCCCAGACAGGCGCATGACCCCCAAGCTGCGCAGCTTCATTGACTTTGCTGTCGCCGCGTTTGGCAATCCCTGATGAAACTGCCTGCCTCTGGCCAGGCCCCGCACGGACTGCCACTCCGGCCGCACATTCGCTGGTCTGCTTGTGACCCAGGTGTGGCTGGTTGGCGTTCATCGATCCAGGGATGCAATGCCCTGAACGACGAAGCGCCGCCCTCAGTCAAACCGCCCCGCTGCGGCGCACGCCAACAACTGGTCAACCACGTAGCGCAACCGAGGGCTCATCGGGCGGCGAGGCCAGACAGCATGGATTTCCACATCGGGTCCTGCCACCTCGGGCAACACCTCCTGCAACTGGCCTGAGGCCAGCGCCTCGCGCAACAGCGAGATGGGCAGTTGTACCAGGCCGAGCCCAAAGATGGCGGCATCCACCATGGCGGCGCCATCGCTGAACTGGTGGGTGGCATGTGGCGTGTACAGCGTGGGCTCGTTGCCGGTGCACACTGACCAGGCCAGCGGAGGTCCGTTTGGCGTTCCCACAATGCAGCGGTGCTCAGCCAGCTCCGCTAGCGAGGTCGGTACCCCGCGGCGCTTCAGGTAGGCGGGGGACGCGCAGATCACCCGCCGTTGCTGCGCCAGGCGCCTGGCCACCAAGTGGGTGCTGTCCGCCAGTCGGCCAAAGCGGATGGCAAGGTCTACATCCTCGCGCAACAGGTCACTGGTGGCGTCGGTGAATGACAGGGTCAGGCTGATGCCGGGGTGCGCCTGCAGGATCTCCATCAAGGCGGGTAGTAACACACTGCGTCCAAACGCGACCGGCATGTCAATGTGCAGGCGCCCACTCAGTACTTGGTGGCTCGATGACAGGGCGGTCTGCGCCGCAGTGACTTCATCGAGCGCCGCCAGGCAGGCGGCTAAATAGGTTTCACCGTCCGAGGTCAGCCGGGTCAGGCGCGTGGTGCGATGAAACAGCTTGAAGCCCAGTCGGGTCTCCAGTCGGGTGATGGCCTTGCCCACCGCGGATTTGGTCAGACCCAGTTGATCGCCCGCCTTGGTGAAGTTGCCTGCGCGTGCAGCCGCCACAAATAGGGCAACGCCTGAAAAAGGATCCTGTTCGTCCATTGTTTCTTTCCGGGATACTTTGTATGGAAATTTGGTTGATTATGTATTTCTAATTCAACTTTACGATGACGCTACCGCTCGGGGTGTATCGGCCCAAGTCGACCGCCCAGCGACTCTCAACCACTTGAAGGAGTTACCCATGCCCGTCGTTCGTGTCAGTTGGTTCGAAGGCAAAGAACCGAAGCAAAAGGCAGCCGTAGCTGCCGACATCACCCAAAGCATTGTTCAACATACCGGGACCGATCCCAGCTACATCTACGTGATCTTTGAAGATGTGAAGCCCTCGGACTGGGCTGGCGCCGGCAAATTGTTCGGCGACGCTGCGACCGGCAGCGCCTGATCCCCGTGCAGCGGGGCCGCTCCCTGGCGAGCCATCAGTTGGTGGGTTGGACACCAGCCCCGCTCTGCACTTCAGACCCTCTGCCACTGGCGGAGCTGACCATTCCGGCCCGCTGCCGCGGTGCCTTTCTGATGCCAAACCATGACCGATCACGTCACTTGTCTGTTCACGCTGGCGCTCGAGCCGCAGCATTTCCCTGCCTTTCAGGCCTTGGTGTCTGACATTGTCAGTGCCACCCGGCAGGAGCCGGGCACTTTGATTTACGAGTACTCGGTGAACGCCGATGGTACCCAGGCACATATCCTGGAGCGCTACCGTGCCGATGCCGTGGTCGGGCATGTCGATGTCACTTTCGCGCCCTTCGCGGAGCGCTTTCTGAGCCTCGCCAAGATCACCAGCTTGGTGGTCTATGGGCAGCCCAATGCCTCAGTCCGCCAGCGTCTGGATGTGTTTGGTGCCATCTACATGGGTGGCTTTGATGGCTTTTGCCGTGACTTTGCCGTTTGAGTTCAAGCGATGAAGTTATTCCGTCGATTTTTGTGTGTTGTTGGTGCCGGACTGGTTTTGGGTCTGGTTGGTTCAAGCGCTACCGCTGAACCTGCGTTGACAGTGTTGGGGCGTGACTACACCTTTCCTGAGCGTTTGCCAGGCATGCCGCACAAGCTGTCCGATGTCGCTGGGTTGCAAATCAAGCAGTTCAAGACCAACGACGGCGTTGCTCTTTCGTACTGGGAGGCCGGCCAAGGCGAGCCACTGATCTTTGTGCCAGGTTGGTCGTCGCATGGCGCCCAGTACATCAACTTGTTGTACTTGTTGTCCAAGGACTACCACGTCTATGTGCTGGACCCGCGCAACCAAGGGTTGTCGCAAAAGGTGCAATATGGCAACCGCATCGCACGGCACGCGATGGACCTGCGGCAGTTCGGCCAGCACCTTGGTCTTGATTCGGCCAGTTATGTGGGGCACTCGATGGGGGCCGCGATTTTGTGGCACTACGTTGATCTGTTCGGCACCGATTCGGTGCGCCGAGCCGCCTTTGTGGACCAGCCCATCAGCATCTATGCACACGCTGACTGGACGGAACAAGAGCGCCTCGAGGCCGGGGGCAGTACCACCTCCCCCGAGCGCATGGTGGCCGCTTTCACCGCGGGTGGGCCTGTGAATGCCCTGGTCACTGACCTGAAGGTGTTGGAGCGATCACAGCGCACGGACTCGCCGTACTACCGCAATTCGGAGAGCTTTGCAGCGGCTTTTGTCCAGAACGATCCGGCAGCGCTGGCCCGTGTGCTGTTCAACCACACGGTGAATGATTGGCGTGATGTGGTGCGCTACAAGCTCACGGTTCCCGTGGCGTTTTTCTCGGGCGAGGAGAGCAACAACCTCCCTAGCCAGCGTTGGGCACAGTCTGTGGTGCCGGGCGCGCAACTCTATGCGTACAGCAGCGCTGAGCAGGGGGACCACTTCCTGATGTTCAAAAACCCACTGAGGTTTGTGCGTGATCTGCGCACTTTCTTGGCGCGCTGATACCCCCTTGATTCCCACCCACCTTTGAATGTTTGAAAGTCGTTGACATGATCGACCTGACCACCTTGCTTAAATCCCGCACTTCGGCCAACCAGTACGACCCGGCCCGCTCACTGTCCCAGGACGAGATCCGCCAACTGATCGAGTTGACCACCCTGTCGCCCTCGGCGTTCAACTTTCAAAACTGGAAGTTCATCGCGGTGCACAGTGACGAGGCCAAGGCCCGCCTTCTGCCTTTGGCCTACCAGCAAGCCAAGGTGTTGGAGGCCGCCGTGACCTTCATCGTTTGCGGCACCTTGGCGCCGCACCTGGGTTTGGCTGCCGCGCTGCAGCCCTCGCTGGAGGCCCGCATCCTGGACCAGGCCACAGTCGATGGATGGCTCGCAGCCGCCACAGGCATGTACGGCGACAACCCGCAGTTGCAGCGGGATGAAGCCGTTCGCTCCGGTGCCATGGCCGCCATGACGTTGATGTTGGTGGCCCAAAGCCGAGGCCTGGTGTCCTGCCCTATGATCGGATTTGATACGGCAGGGGTGTCCGCCGCCTTTGGTCTGCAGGCCTCTGAGGTGCCTGTGATGCTCGTGACCGTTGGTTATGCTGCGGCTGGGAACTGGCCACAAAAGCCCCGCAAGGCGGTGGCGCAGGTGCTTGAATTTGCCTGAGGCCTGGGTTGGATGAACCGACAAGCCACATCTAACGCAAAACCAGAGGGGCCTCCGTGAACCCGTCGGCCGACCACGCCGTCACGGTCCTCATCAGCCGCCGCGTCCGACCGGGACAAGGGGCGGCGTTCGAGCCTTTGTGCCGACAGTTGATGGCCGTTGCTTCGGGCTTCCAGGGCTACCTCGGGTCCCAATTGGTGACGCCTGGTGAGGACCCAGAGGCAGACGATGGGCTCTACCATGTTGTGCTGGCGTTTGACAGTCAAGCCCATCTGGAGGCTTGGCAGGCTGCGCCTGCTCGGGCTTTGGGCCTAGCGGCCATGTCCCCTTTGCTGGAAGCAGGGCATTCCATCCGTCCTGTTTCCGGCCTAGGCCTTTGGTTTCAGCCGCGTCATGGGCCTGCGCCAGCCGCTCCCCTGCGCTGGAAAGTGGCGCTGGTCACTTGGCTGGGCATCTACCCCACGGTGGGCCTGGTGTTCAGTGGACTGAGCCCCTGGCTCGCAAACTGGCCTCTCTGGGCACGTTTGGGTGTGATGACCGCGGTGGTTGTGGCCGCCATGACGTGGCTGGTGGCGCCTCAACTCACCCGCTGGATGCGCCCCTGGTTGTACCGGCAGCCCGCTGCAAAGCCAGGGCGTCCGCTGTGAATCGACTGGCGTCGGAACAGGCCTCTTCCGACCCGGGCGTGGGCCTGTGGGCCATTCCGCAGGCCGTTTCGTTGTCGGATGGCCACCGATGCATCTGGTCTGCGCACAGGCCTGACGCGTCGTCGCTTGTCAGTACAACGGCATCCCCGCGGAAGACAAGGCCTTGTGCATTGGCACCCGCACAGCAACCATCAGTTTGCCTTTTGCAGGGTGGTCGACGAAACCCGTCCGCCCACGCGCTCGGACAGGGCCTTGGCAGCCAGGCCGAGCGCGTCGGTGACCTGCGGGATCGAAGGGCGTTGCACCTGATCTATCCGTTCGGCATAGGGGATCGTCAGCGCCGCGATCGCGCGGCCCTGGGTATCCAGCACAGGAAAGCTGATGGCATACAAACCTCTGACTTGCACACTGGGGACCGATTCGTAACCGGTCGCGCGGATGGCAGCCAGCAGATTGTCGATTTGAGGGTTGGCTTGCTCGGGGCGCCGCTGCAAGGACTCCTCAAGCCGGAGCTTGCGGGTTTCCTCGTCTTGGAACGCCAGAAGCACCCGGCCCGAGGCCGATATCAAGACATCCAACTCCGATCCGGCCCGCACCGCAAAGCCCATACCGCTGGGCGTGTCCACTTTGCACAGCACGACCTGCTTGCCTTGTCCATAAACAGTGAGGTGGCAGGACTGGTCCAACTGGCCGGCCAGTCGCTGCATGATGGGCATGGCCTCTGTCAGCAGCCGGTGGGTCGGGGGATTGATGTGGGCCAGCTCAAACAGCTTGGTGGTGACACCGTAGGTGTTCTCGTCCACCAAGGTCAGGTAGTTGCGGCTGACCAGGCACGCGATCATTCGGTAAATCTCGCTGACGCTTCGGCCCAGGCGCTGGGCAATGTCCTTTTGAGTCAGCGGCAGTTCGCTGTGGCACAGCGTCTCGAGGATGTCCAAACCTTTTTCGAGGGCGGGAGCCGAATAGGAGCGGCCCTCCGACTCTGCAACGGTGGTGCTCTCGTTGACGTCTTCTTTCATTCTGAACTCCGGTGTTTTTGGGGGCAGCACGCCCGACCCCTGGCGGCCGATCGGGGGGGACATGGCGTATTGTCTTTCACGGTAGTGCCCTCGATTGGCGACTTGATGCGTCGCCAGGGAAGGCCCGTGTGAGAGTCGTCCTACTAGTCCACCCGCGCGCCGGACAGTTTGACGATGGCCGCCCACTTGCTCAGTTCAGCTTTGGTGAAGGCATTGAACTCAGTGGGCGGGTTGCCGACAGGTTCTGCCCCGAGTTTTTCAAACTGGCTGCGAACGTCAGGAGCACGCACGATGGCAGCGATGTCCCGGGCCAAGGTTTGGATCACCCCATTGGTAGTCGCTGCTGGCGCCCAAAGCCCGTACCACGTGGTGATGTTGAACTGGGGATAGCCGCTTTCTGCCAGGGTGGGAACGTCAGGCAGGGCTTTGGCACGCTGGGGGCTGCTCACGGCCAAAGGCCTCAAGGCTCCCGATTTGATGAAGGGCAGGCTGGAGGGCAGGGAGTCGAACATCAGCTGCACTTGGCCCCCTATCAGGTCGGTCAACGCCGGGGCACTGCCCTTGTATGGGATGTGCTGCAAGTCGATGCCCGCCGCCATCTTGAAGGCTTCTGCACACAGGTGTTGCGAGGTGGCATTGCCCGCCGAAGCGAATGCCAGCGCTGGCTTGCTGTTGCGAGCCCAGTCGGTCAGTTCTTTCACCGATCGCACGGGCGATTTGGTGTTCACGGTCAGTACCAAAGGCACATCGGCGAGGTTGCTGATACCGCTGAAATCAGCCAAGGCGTCGTAGGGTTGTTTAGGGTAGAGGCTGGGGTTGATGACATGAATCGACGCATTCACCAGCAAGGTGTAGCCATCGGGTGCTGCTTTGGCCACAGCTTGTGCGCCGAGCATGCCGCTGGCGCCGGCTTTATTCTCAATCACTACCGGCTGGCCGAGGCGCTCACTCAGCGGCCCCGAGACAATTCGTGCCAGCACGTCGGTCGGTCCGCCCGGCGGAAAGGGGACGATCAGCCGAATGGGCTTGGTTGGGTAGGTCTGAGCCAGGGACTCCAGTCCGATCGCGGTCAGACCACTGGCCAACACGGCGCGGCGCGAGAGTTGGGGCAGAAATGGGGAAGGCAACGTGCACTTTCTGAGGGGTGGGGCTTGCCATCAAACCGGCGAAGGGGTTTGGGCTGCACCCGACGCCAGCAAGGCATCAATGGCATCGTCGCCGTAGCCCAATTCGCGCAACAACGTGGAAGTGTCTGCGCCAATCGCACGCGCACTTTCGCCCCGTGGCAAGTAAGCGTCATCGACCCGGATCGAAGATCGAATCGAGGCGATCCGTCCCTCTTGGGGGTGCTGTTCGTAGTCGATCAAGCCCACGGCCGTCAGGTGCGGGTCCTTGGGCAAGGACTCAAGCGTGTGACATGGTTGGACAGCAATGTCTGCCCCTTGCAGCAACTCAAGCCACTCCGCGGTGCTGCGGCTCGTCAAGGGTGCACCGCGCACTTCAAACCATTCTTTCACGTGCCGTGCGCGTTCTGCCACGCTCGCAAATCGGGGGTCGCCCAACAGGTGTTGTCGGTCGGTGGCCTTCAAGAACGCCCGTACTTGGGGGTCGGTGTTGACCGTGAACGAGATCCATCCGTCAGCGGTGCGCACGGGCTTGTTGTGGGGGCTCAGCAGACGCTGATCTCCAGGGGGACCCACCGGTGGATCAAAACTGTGTTGAGCCAGGTGCTCCTGCAGCACGAACGCAGCCATGGTCTCGAACATCGGTACTTCGAGGCTGGCGCCTTGCCCCGTCGCCCGTTGGGCCATCAAGGCCGACAGAATGGCGCCCGCCGCAATTTCTCCGGCGACGTGATCGCAGATCAACATGGGCATGTAAGCGGGCTCTCCGTCTCGTGCTTGCATCAGACCGGCCATACCCGTGGCGGCTTGCACCACACTGTCATAGGTGGGGCGCCCAGCGTACGGGCCGTCGGTGCCATACCCGGTGATCAGGCAATAAATCTTCTCCGGGTGCTTGGCGCGTATGGTGGCGGCATCCAGTCCCAACCGGGCCAGTGCCTGGGGGCGCATGTTGGCGACGATTACATCGGCCGAGGCCACCAGTTGGGCTGCAATCGCTCGCGCACTCCCTTGTTTAAGGTTCAGGCAGATGTTGCGCTTCCCGCGGTTGAGGTGCAGGTAGGTCCCCGAATGCTGACCCGTCGGCGACTGTCCACCCAAGCCCCGCATCAAGTCGCCGTCGGGACTTTCGATTTTCACAATCTCCGCGCCGTATTGCCCCAAGCGCCAGGTGCAAACCGGTCCGACCACCACACTGGTCAAGTCCAGCACACGCACGCCATTCAAAGGTTGGAAGCTCATGCTGTTTTGACCTCCATCTCAACGGCCAGTTGATGGTGATCATCAAAAGCTTTCAATGTCCAGCCTCCCTCGACCGGGTCGGCGCTCAGCGTCATGGGACGCTGGCAGTACAGCGGCGCGAGGTGCCGCACGGCGAGGCTGCGCGGCGTCACGCCCAGGTCTTGGCGCAGGAACTCAGTCATCAACAAAGTAGCCAGGCCTCCATTGACCACCAAGTCAGGGAAGCCTTCCACCTGGCGAGCATGTTCGCGATCCAGGTGAATGCGGTGGGAGTTGAAACCCAGCGCCGAGTAGTGAAACAGAAGGGTGTCATCCGGTGTGACGGTCTTGAGGTGGGTCGCTTGAATGGCAGCTCCCTGGTTGGCCTCCGGCGTCGTGAGCGCTCCGACCCGCGGTGGCAGCAACAGGTAGGTCTGCGTCTCAAGCACGGCGGCCTCGGTCTCGTTTCTCAAATGCAGCGCATGCGACAGCGTCACCACGGCCACAGGACCCGCCGCATTTTTTTTGTGGGCCACGCTCACCGTCGCGCTGCTCCGGGTCAGTTCAGCTCCGATCGGAATGTCGTGTTGAAAAGTGACTTTGCGCCCGCCCAACATCAGACGGGGCAGGCCCAGATCGGGCATGGGTACGCCCAGGCCCGGAAAGCCATCGGCACGCAGCGCGGATTTGGCCGTGTCCGCCGCCAGCAGGATGAAGTGCCAGCCGCGTGGCAGATGTTGTCCCACTGCCCAAGCGTCTGGCGACAAATCAAGCATGGCCGCAACCCGCCGCACGCTGGACAGGCTGCAGCTCTCATGACGAATCAACGGTGTCGCAGCAGGTGCGGCGCTTTTCGCAACAGATGCTTGAGCTGTACTTGTCTCTAAACTCATTGGTAAATCCTGATGTTTGTTAGTGAATTTTAGAAGTCCCTCATTGTGATGGTTTTTGCTCAAAAAATACCTCTAGGTGTTTTCACCTATGAATCATTGACATCACTGATGAAATGTTTAGAGTTCGATCCCGGAATGGCGCGGCGCCTCAAGGCCGCGCTCTTGCGATCAACTTCAACTTTCAAGGATGACCATGAGCTTCAAGTTCCATCACATGAACATCTGCACTGACAACCTGCCTCGGTTGACCCAGTTCTACAAAACCATGTTTGACCTGGGCACCATCAACGACGATGCACACACGGTGATCAGCCGCGATCGCTCTGATCGGGCTTACACCGGCAAGGTTGACTTTCTGACTGATGGCGACATCGAGTTCCATTGGGCGGAGCGCGACCTGAACACGGGTTTCAAGATGAAGCAGTTCGTCAACCCGATGGGACATGGCCACTTCTGCTTCCGCACCGATGACATCAAAGGCTTCATGCGCCGTTGCGATGCAGCCGGTATCCGTTATTCGGACTACGGCTGCTGGGCAATCCCCGGCTGGCATCAGGTGTTTTTGTATGACCCCGATGGCAACTGCATCGAAGTGCATCAGCCCAACGTGTTCTGAGCCTCACCTTCAAAACTACAGGAGACAAACCATGCCCACCCGCCTCACCGAACTGCGAACCAGCCAGCCCATCGTTGGCCGTCGCGACTTGCTCAAATGGGCTGCTGTTGCAACCGCCAGCCCCTTTGCCGCCAGCGCTGCGTTGGCCCAAGGGGCTAGTAAGTTCAATCTGAAAATCGCCATCTCGCTGCCCGACAGCCACCCCACCCCCATGGCCCTGAAGGCCGCTTGTGCAGAGATTCTTAAGGAGTCCGGGGGGCGTTTGAACATGGAGGTTTATTCCAATGGTCAGTTGGGCAGCGACACGGATACCTTGTCCCAGGTTCGCTCGGGTGCCATTGATTTCCTGTGCACGGCGGGCACCATATTCGGCAACCTGGCGCCGGCCTCGGCGATCAACTCGATCGCCTTTGCCTTCACCGATTACGACACCGTCTGGAAAGCCATGGATGGGGATCTAGGGGGTTACATTCGGGCCGCTCTGGAGAAGGTCAACCTGGTGCCGGTGGGCAAGTTTTTTGACCATGGCTTCCGTCAAGTGACGCACAGCAGCAAGCCGATTACGGTGCCCAAGGACATCGCTGGCATGAAGATTCGTGTGCCCGCCAGCCCCTTCAATGCGTCGGTGTTCAAGGCACTGGAGGCCTCGCCAGCCACAGTGCCGATTGGCGAGCTTTACACCGCCTTGCAGACCAAAGTGGTAGATGGTCAAGAGAACGCATTGCCGACCATTGATGCCACCAAGATCTACGAAGTTCAGAAGTACTGCTCGACCACTTCGCACCTGTGGGAGTATTTCGCGCTGGTTGGCAACAAGCGCAACTGGAATGCCCTACCGGAGGATCTGCGCGCCTTGGCCACGCGTGTGCTGGAGTCGCATGCAGTCAAGCAGCGCGCTGCGCATGAGGTGCTCAATGCCACCCTCGAGACCAAGCTCAAAGGTGCGGGCATGCAGTTCAATCGGGTCGATCCCAAGCCCTTCCGTGAGGCCCTGCAAAAGGCGGGTTACTACACCGAGTGGCAGAAAAAGTACGGCGCTGAGGGCTGGGCCGTGCTGGAGAAGTACACCGGCAAGCTGAGCTGAACGCCGTGCCTTGGCGTGGGGGCGTTTGCGTCCCCGTGCCCGCTTAATCCCTACCCCTCGCGGGCTATCCATTCACGACTGCAGGGCTTGCCTAACGACGGCAGCCCGCTGGATGCCCGCTTTTGATCAACGCCCCCGCAGAGGGGCGACGTGAATAAATCACCCGCATTTGGAGACATCAATTGAATACGCACGCACCGCCCGCGACCGCCACCGTGCCCGACTCAACCGGTTCGGACTCTTTCGCCAGGTCTGCCCTGCGTCAGCTTGACCGCCTGGTGGGCTGGGTCACCGACATCCCAGCCGGCCTGCTGGTACTGATCGAAATCTTGGTGCTTCTGGCCGGTGTGGTCAGTCGCTATGTGTTTCACCAGCCTCTGACATGGTCCGATGAGTTGGCCTCCACCTTGTTCCTGTGGCTTGCGATGCTGGGTTCGGTGATCGCTGTGCGGCGTTCGTCGCACATGCGCATGACCGCATTGGTTGACATCGCCTCACCAGGGGTGCGGATCTTTATGGACCTGTTCGCCGTCGCTGCCGCGTTGGCTTTCCTTGGCGTGTTGGCCTACCCCGCGTTTGAGTTCGCTCATGACGAGGCGGTGGTGACGTCTCCCACTTTAGAAATATCGAATGCTTGGCGTGCCGCCGCGCTGCCAATAGGCATTGCTTTGATGGCCCTATCTTCCCTGATCAAGCTTGCGGAAGCACGCTCTTGGAAACACCTGTTGATGGCGGTATTGACGGCCTCGATCGCGGTGGGGGGGGTGGTGGCAGCCAGTCCCTTGTTTCAGAACCTGGGTAACTTCAACCTGTTTATCTTCTTTGTGCTGATCGTTGCGGCTCTGGTGCTGACGGGGGTGCCCATCGCGTTTGCTTTTGGGTTGGCCACATTAGGCTACATCGCACTGACCACCAACAAGCCGACAGTTGTTATCTTAGGGCGCATGGACGAGGGCATGGCGCACATCGTGTTGCTGGCCGTCCCTTTGTTTGTTTTTCTGGGGGTGGTGCTGGAGTTGAGTGGCATGGCCAAGGCCATGGTGCGCTTCTTGGCCTCTTTGTTGGGCCATGTGCGTGGCGGACTGTCCTATGTGCTGGTCGGGGGCATGTACCTGGTGTCGGGTATCTCCGGCTCCAAGGCTGCAGACATGGCAGCACTGGCCCCGGTTCTGTTTCCGGAGATGCGCAAGCGCGGTGTACCTGAAGGGGAAATGCTGGCCCTGCTGTCAGCGACCGGCGCGCAGACCGAGACCATCCCACCCAGCATTGTGTTGATCACCATTGGCTCGGTCACCGGCATTTCGATTGCCGCCTTGTTTGCCGGTGGTCTGGTACCAGCGCTGGTGCTGGCCGTCTTGCTTTGCTGTGTCATTTGGTGGCGGAACCGTCATTTGAACGGTGGCGGAGCCCAGCGCGCCAGTGGGCAAGAAATTTGGAACAGTTTTTTGATTGCCAGTCCAGCGTTGGCCTTGCCCTTCATCATTCGCGCGGCAGTGGTGGAAGGGGTCGCCACAGCGACCGAAGTCTCCACCCTGGGCATTGTGTATGCCTTACTGGCGGGGGCGTTGTTCTACCGCCAGTTGGACGTGCGCCGTCTGTGGCCCGCACTTGTGGACACGGCGGCGTTGTCGGGAGCCATTCTGTTGATCATTGGTACCGCGACTGGCATGGCGTGGGCGCTCACGCAGTCGGGCTTCTCACGCCAACTGGCTGAAGCCATGACTCAGCTGCCCGGGGGCGCCGTGGGCTTCATGGCGGTGTCCATCGTGGCCTTTGTGATCCTCGGTAGCGTGTTGGAAGGTATTCCTGCCATCGTCGTCTTTGGCCCTTTGTTGTTCCCCATTGCCAAGCAGTTTGGTATTCACGACGTGCACTATTCCATGGTGGTGGTGCTGGCGATGGGCATTGGTTTGTTCGCACCACCGTTTGGTGTGGGCTATTACGCGGCCTGTGCCATCAGTCGGGTCAGTCCCAGTGCCGGGATGCGTCCGATCCTGGGCTATTTGTTGGCGTTGTTGATTGGCACGATCGTAGTGGCTGCCGTGCCGGGTCTGTCGACAGGGTTCACCAAATGAGCCAGGCCATGAACACGGTTTTTGTGACCGGGGCCACGGGCTACATTGGTGGCGCGGTCGTTGAGTCCTTGCTATTGGCGGGTTACCAGGTCCGTGGTCTGGTTCGTAAGCCCGAGGCTGCGGCTTGGCTGGCCCAGCGGGGCGCCATCCCCGTGGAGGGCAGCCTCGATGATCTGGCCCTGCTGCGCAGGGAGGCCGAGGGCGCGCAGGGTGTGATCCACACGGCCAGCGCGGACCATCCGGCCTCCGTGATGGCGCTGCTGGAGAGGCTGGCGGGCAGTGACAAGCCGTTTCTGCACACCAGTGGATCGAGTGTGGTCGGCGACGACGCCAAAGGAGCCTGGTGTTCCGATCACATCTTCACCGACGACGGGCCCTTGGTGGTGAGTCCAACCAAGCAGGCCCGCCGGGATCTGGATCTTGCCGTGTTGGCCGCGTCAACGCGTGGTGTGCGTTCAGTGGTCATCTGTCCCAGCAACATCTACGGCGTGAGCTGTGGCTTGAACCCACACAGCGTGCAACTCCCTCTGTTGGCCGCCAACGCCCGAGAGCAGCAGCGCCTGCAGATTGTGGGCGCGGGTTTGAACGTCTGGTCCAACGTGCACCTGAACGACGTGGTGGCTCTTTACTTGTTGGCCTTGCAGAAGGCGGTGCCCGGAGCGTTTTACTTTGCCGAGAACGGTGAAGCCTCTTTTGCAGCGATCGGGGCTGCGATGGCCACTCGCCTGGGGCTGGGTCCCGTGGAGTCCCTGGCTCCTGAATTGGCGGCCCAACGTTGGGGCGAGGCTCGCGCTTACTACTCGCTTGGCAGCAACAGCCGTGTTCGAGGTGTTCGGGCGCGGCGCGAGCTGGGTTGGCAGCCCCAACGTGATTCGGTCATTGAGTGGATTCTCCAAGAGATGCCACGCAGTTGAATCGTGTCGTTTTTGATTGTTAAACGAGGTGGTTATGTTGTTGAAAGATAAAGTCTGCGTCATCACGGGGGCGGCGTCCCTGCGCAGCATCGGGTACGCGACGGCCGAGCTGTTTGCCGAGCATGGCGCCAAGGTGGTGGTGGTCGACGTGTTGATGGACGATGTGATCCTGGCGCAGATCCGCAGCGCGATTGAAACCCAACTGAAGCGGCCCATAGACGTCCATGGCTTTCGGTGTGACATCAGTCAGGCGGACGACTGTGAGCGCTTGATCCAGCAAGTCGTGGCCTTGCACGGGACGCTGGATTGCTTGGTGAACTCTGCCGGCATCGTGCGGTCGCAGGGCTTGTTGGAGATTCAGCCCAAAGACTTGGAGCTGATGTTTGACATCAACCTCAAGGGCGCTTTTTATCTTTGTCAGAGTGCCCTAAGGGTGTTTACAGAGCGTCGCACAGGCACGATTGTCAACCTGGCTTCGCTGGCGGCTCAGCGTGGCGGTGGCTTGGTGGGCGGCTCACACTACGCCGCCTCGAAGGGCGGTGTTCTGAGCTTGACTCGCAGCATTGCACGCGAATTTGGCCACCTTGGGATTAGAGCTAATGCGATTTGTCCCGCCATGATTCAAACGCCGATGTTGGACGGTCTGTCCGAGGAGCGACTAGCCGGGATCATCGAGGGTATCCCATTGAAGCGCACAGGTACGACGCGAGAAACCGCGGGCGCTTGTCTCTTCCTGGCCTCGGATCTGTCTGGCTTTGTCACAGGCGCCACGATTGATGTCAATGGTGGCACCCACATTCACTGATGATTTTTGGAGCGACATCATGATTTTGGAATTGGCAGACATCAAGATCTTGGCCGGTCAGCATCGTGCGTTTGAGCAGGCAGTGCACCAGGGCGTCGAGCTTGCCATCTCGAAGGCCAAGGGCTTTCAACGCTATGAGTTGCGGCAGAGCCTGGAGACGCCCGAGCGCTACGCTTTGTTGATCCAATGGGATACCTTGGAGGACCACACCTTGGGGTTTCGGGGGTCGCCGGCCTACGCGACATGGCGGGGGCTCGTCGGGCAGTTCTTTGCTCAGCCGCCCTTCGTGGAGCATTTCTCTTTATCGCAATGACAGGCAAACCCTTCCAACTTGCCCCGTGTCCTATTGGGCCGAATTGGAGCCTGCCATGTCAGCGAAACGTTGCTTGAGAAGATGACTGTCAGCCACGGTCAAGCCTCAACTTTGGCCAGCGTGGTACCCCTGATCGCCGTCCTCACGTTGATTTGGGGCACCAACTGGGTACTGTTTCCTTTGGCTGTAGAAGAAGTCTCTGTTTGGACCTTTCGGGCCATCTGCTTGGGCGGGGCGGGACTGTTGCTACTGGGAGTGGCCCAGATGCGTGGCTTGTCGTTGGCGGTGCCTGCACCTCAACGGCGTCCCTTGGTGTTCGCAGCGCTCGTTTATCTGGTGACCTGGAATGTGGGGAGTACCTATGCGTCGGTACTCATTCCTTCAGGCCAGGCGGCTGTGCTCGGTTTCTCCATGCCGATTTGGGCTGCGTTGTTTTCTTGGCTTTTTGACTCGGCAAGGCCTTCTAGGCGGCTGCTCCTCAGCGTCGTGTTGACTGGCACAGGCATCGCCATCCTGGCCATCAAGGCTCGACACAGTTATGCCTCTGCACCCCTGGGCTTCGCACTTGGCATCGGCGCTGGCATGGGTTGGGCCGCTGGCACGCTCATGCTCAAGCGTGCTCAGATCACTGTGCCGCCGATCGTTTCGACCGGGTGGCAGCTGGTCGCTGGGGCCCTGCCCTTGACGGCTGTGGCGCTGTGCCAGGGCAGCCGCGAGTGGTTCATACCGTCATGGAGCAGTGTTCTGGTCATCGGCTACATCACCTTGGTCCCGATGGCTTTGGGCAATGTGACGTGGTTTTCCATCGTCCACAGGGTCCCCGCCAATCTGTCGGGTTTGTCAACGGTTGCCGTGCCCATGCTTGCAATGGTGACGGGCTCTGTGGCACGGCAAGAGCCTTTAGGTTGGCCAGAGCTGAGCGCTATGCTGTGTTGCGGCCTTGCTCTGGCTTTGGCTTTGTTTCGGCCCTGGAGAGTCTGATCTTGACCGAGCCAAGTGGCCCCGAATCACCTTGCAAGGACACAGCTTCATCAGGCGCTCAAACAGATTGCTGCGAGAGGCATTGATCCCTTGATTGAGCACCAGTTCAGAGGGTCTCTTTCCAATTGATGCCTGACGGCATCGGTTTCCCGCGATGCCGGATTCACCCAGACTTGTCGCTGCGATCCTTTGCGACCCATGTGAAGGTGTCGGAAATCCGTCAGTCGGTGAGTCTCGCGCGCAACTGCCCCTTCATTGACCCTCTTGGCGGGGGATGAAGCTAATCTACTTAGAGCGCTTTGACGCACACTATTTCATAGTGGTCTGCATGATGTGTTGCAGCACGGGTAAAAACAAGGGGTCAGACTTTTTGGCGACGGTCACAAGACCAAAACGGGCTTTGGTTTTCAAAGCAGGCCAGACCGGCAACTCATGCAGATGGGGCGCACTCGCTCGGATGGCCAGCAGGACGGCATCGGTGTCCTCCGTTACCCGAATCAGGTGGCTGATCTCGTCGCTGGTGAGCTTCACCAGCACCTCAGGATGGGCCTCTTCGCCGTACCTCTCAACCAGGATTCGGGCGGTTTCTTCGCTCAGTGGTGTGGAGCAGACAGGGTAATTCGCCAACTGCTCGAAGCTAATTCGGTCGCGGAGTGCCAGCGGGTGCTCAGGACGGCACATGAAAACGCCGTCCATTTCGACAATCTGTGTCACTTTGAGGTCCGGTGCTGGCCTCAGCAGGCGAATGTCTACGATCAAGGCGTCAAGTTGCCGGTCCCGCAGCATCTGGGCCAGGTGCAAGGTGTTCGCCCGCACGATGTCGAGGTGAAAGCGTGGGTAATGCTGACTGAAGTGAGACAGGATGGCGGTGCTGAGCATAGCCCCAGGCCCAGAGCTCAGCCCAATCCGGATTCGCCCACTGTCCTCGGCGCTGAGTGAACGGCCACAGTGTTTGAGTTGTTCTGCTTCTTCGACCAGGGTCTGACTGCGGGTCAGCACCTCCGTCCCAAATGGGGTTAGCTCGATGCGTTTGCCCATGCGGTCAAACAGCAACTGGCCCAGTTCGTCCTCCAACGCCTTGATGCTGCGGCTCAGGGCGGGCTGGGTCATGCAGAGCCGCTCGGAGGCGCGAGCAAAAGAACCAAGTCGGGCCAGTTCAATGAAGTGACGTAGTTGCACCAGGGTCATGGGTGTGTCATGAGTTTTAGATCATGATTATGTTGCCAACAATGCATTGGACTGCGATTGCCGTGGCTTCTACGATGAACTTCATGTTTTTCATCCTTTCCTGGAGCGTGTCATGAAGCGATCGTTCAAAGCGTTGTCTGGTGTGCTGGTCGGTTTGGTGCTGAGCGGTGCTGTCTGGGCCGAGGGGTTTCCGGCCAAGCCAGTGACTTTGATGGTGCCTTATCCCGCGGGGGGCGTGTCTGACGTCATTGCCAGAAGCCTCAACACGGTACTGGCTAAATACCTGGGGCAGCCTGTGCTGGTGGAGAACTTAGGAGGCGCCAGTGGGGGCATTGCCGCTCAGAAAGTACTGAACAACCCGGCAGATGGCTATACCGTTTTCCAAGGCTCACCCAATGAATTGATCTTGGCCCCGCTGTCGAACACCGCGGTCAAGTACAAGCCCCAAGACTTCCGGTTGGTGCAGATGATCACCATCAACCCCTTGGTGATGTTGGCGCGCAAAGACCTGCCGGCCTCCAACGGGGATGAATTGCTAGCGTATGCCAAGAAGTCTGCGGCAGAGGGCAAGCCCATGACCTACGCGAGCGTCGGCCCTGGGTCGCTTTACCACCTGTTAGGAGAACACATGGCCCAGGTTACGGGTGTGGCAATGACCCACATTCCATACAAAGGGGGGGCACCTGCGGTTCAGGACCTGATGGGGGGACAAGTGGACATCTTCATGACGCCCTATGGAAAGGGTCAAGTGCAGATGGTGGAAGATGGCAAGCTCAAGGCGCCTGCTGTGCTGTCGGCTGAACGCCAGGAACTCTTCAAAAAGGTGCCGACGCTCAACGAGAGCAAGGCCCTGAGGGGCTTCGTTTTTGAAACTTGGGCAGGTTACTTTGTTCGCAAAGACACACCTGAGCCGGTCGTGCAAGCATTGCACAAGGCATTGAGCGAAGTCGCCAACGACCCCACGGTGCGTCAAGCGTTGGAGGCTCAAGCCATGATCGTGCCGCAGCCGCAGCCGTTAGCGGCATTGAGCAAGCTTTACACCGACAACACGGCCAAGTATCAGGGCATCGCTAAGTCGATGAATCTGCAGCCTCAATAAAGACTTCACATATGCATGACTCCATTTACCTTGGTCACTCTTTGACAGAGCGAGTCGGTGAGTTCATTCGACTGCGCAGGGACATCCATGCGCAGCCTGAACTAGCCTTTGAGGAGCATCAGACGAGCGCTTTAGTGGCAAGTAAATTGAAGGCCTGGGGCTACGAGGTCGAGACTGGGCTGGGCCGCACCGGCGTGGTCGGTACATTGCGGCGAGGTCGTGGTCAGCGTTCCCTCGGCCTGCGGGCAGACATGGATGCCCTGCCGATTGCTGAAGCCAGTGGCTTACCCTGGGCTAGTCAGAGAGCGGGTCTTATGCATGCCTGTGGTCATGATGGCCACACCGCCACGCTCTTGGCTGCCGCCCGCTTGATCGCCGAGGATGTGTCCTTTGATGGCGTGCTTCACTTGATCTTTCAGCCCGCAGAAGAGGGCGCAGGCGGCGCTGTCCAAATGATGGCCGATGGCTTGTTTGAGCGATTTCCTTGTGATGCGGTCTTTGCCCTGCACAACATGCCAGGCATCGAGAGCGGGCGCTTTGTATTCAGAAGCGGGCCTACGATGGCGTCCAGCGACAACGTCACCATCACGCTCAAGGGCATGGGGGGGCATGGAGCGTTTCCCCATCAGACACGCGACACATTGGTTGCCGCTTCGTCCCTGGTCATGGCTTTGCAGACGGTGGTCTCGCGCAATGTGGATCCCCTCAAGACTGCAGTGGTCACCGTGGGTGCCCTGCATTCAGGGCAAGCTAACAACGTGATTCCCGATGACGCCCAGCTTGAGCTCAGCATCCGAACGCTCGACGACGATGTGCGCAAGCTGGTTCGGAGACGAATCCATGATTTGGTGCAGTTGCAGGCTCAGAGCTATGGCGTGGAGGCAAGCATCGATTGGCGCGAGGGCTATGCAGTGCTCGTGAATTCCCCTGCTGAAACGGCTTTAGCGGTGGCGGTGGCGACCGATTTGCTGGGCCCCGAACGGGTGGATGCCAATGGTCCGATGTTTACCGCCAGCGAGGACTTTGCCTTCATGCTTCAAAAGGTGCCGGGTTGCTATTTGTTTGTCGGCAATGGGGGACCTGGTACACCTGGAGCGTGTGCGGTTCACAACCCCGGGTATGACTTCAATGACGACATCATCGCGCCTGGCGCCGCCTTCTGGTGCCGCTTGGTACAGACTTACTTTCAGTCCGGCGCAGTGATTGGCTGAGCGGATCCTCCGCTGCGGTACACGCCTACAGCGTCTGCATGCTGCATGCCATGCCTTTCCATGGGGGAGCAATCAGGAACACGGCGCTTTGGGAGGGCTTAAGCCAGCAGTCAAATCAGATGGCAAAGCGTGGCTTGAGAGGCCCCGCCATGGTCGACTGGGGGCTCCCCGCTCGATCATGAGTTCCCTTCGCCCAGGGATGGACCTTGAGTCAACGTGAAGTTAGCGGCTCAGAGGGGGTGAGGTCGCATCTTGCGTTGGCGATCAGCCATCAGGTGCACCGTTCGCGCTACCGCTCAAACTTCAGGGTCAGCGCGACGGCTGTCAAAGCCCGCAGGCGCAGCGAAGACAATGTGCCGGAACGGTCGGCACCTCGGTTCAGTTTCGAGCTCAAAAGTCCCCGCTGCTGTCGGCTGAGCGCGCCGATGGGTGCCGCCAGCTATCCCGTAAGGTCACCGTAGAAAGGGCTTAGGCCGGATTGGCTTCAGCCTCCGACGTGTTGAGGTACTGCGCTTTGCGCTTTGTTGATGACGTTCGCCGCAGCAAGGACATCCGTCAAAGTCAGTCAGGGACGGTTAATCTTCATTGTGTTGCCACTTCGATCTCTCTTCCAAAAAGTCCAACAGGAGCGTCATGGGCCTTGAGGGGTAGCGTGTGGGCAAGTGCAATAGGAACATGGCGGTGGTCAGAAAGCCCAGACTTTCTGGTGACAGGGGCAGGGGCTCCAGAGCGCCTTGGTTCATAGCCTCCTGCACCATGTAATCGGGCATCAGCCCCACGCCCAGGCCCTGCAGCAAGGCGTCGCGCAAGAAATAGAAGTTGGGGGACACCAAGCGCAGTCGGACATGGGCCCCTTCGGGTCCGCGCTCCGGCAGCAAGCCGGCCATTCGCAGTTTCTGGGCTGTCAGGGCCGAGCTGATCAGAGGCTGTCGCAGCAGGGCCTCGAGCCAGGGGAGTTAGTGGGTCACTTCGAGATGGAAATCAACAGCGTGATGCCTTCGGCGCCTCAAATCGGGGTTCCCTCAGTCAAACTCGGCTTGTTTCCGGGTTTTGACGGTACGGTCTGATTGGTCCGCATGGCCGGACCGGCAACCTCATGTGATTGGGTGGCCATGGGCAAGCCTGCTAACGCTGCGACGACCTTGCAGGCGGGCATCGTGGATGACATGGTGCCTGCGGAGGGGTTGCTTGAGCGCGCCCTTGATGCGCTTTACCGGGTGATGGCAGGGCGTGTCGACTGGAAGTCCAAGCAACAGATGAAGCGCGAGAAGTTAGTGATTCCAGACTCAGAGATCAACATTCGAGCCACTGTGCAAGCGGCGTGCGGCCCGTACGAGCCTGCTTTGCAGCCATTTGGCCGTTTGCAGGCTTACTCATACCTGCCCTCCCATCAAATCTCGACGCACCATCCACAGGTTGGACCGCACGAACAGCGTACGCAACCGCTCGGTGCTCTTCGCCAAGCCTCGGTATCGCACCTTGGCGTGGCCGAACTAGCGCTTGATCACCCGAAACGGGTGCTCAACCTTGGCCCAGGCGTTGGCCTTGATGCGCTCAATCTGCTCTGTCAGGCTTCAATCACTTGCGTTCGGTCCAGCAGCTTGCGCTTGCCGGGACGCATGACGCTGTTCCAGCACACACCTTCCTTGGCGTCTGGCCGTTTGCCAGCGCCCTGGCAACCGCCATCGCCCTACGCTTCGTTCTCCAGGCCGTGTAGCAGCGTGTTGACCTCCACCACGTCCTTGACGCTGTCCGCGTCACGGAGACCTACCGCCAGCTGAACTTCAGCGATGCGACGTTCCATATGCGGCGCGAGAGGGACGGGGGCTGGTTACCAGTGCGTTCCCATGATTCCCAGCCACTTCCTCCGATTGCCTTGTTGAGCGCACCTTGAAGATGCCCACGATTCGGTGAAGGTTCTGGGACTGCTCGTTCAAAGCGCTTGAGGTGGCCGAGATCTCCTCGACGAAAGCGGAGTTTTGTTGAGTGGTTTGATCCATCAATTGCACGGCCTCACTGATTTGATCGATGTTGAGGCTCTGCTCTGCGGACGATTGGGCAATCTGTCGGGCCAATGTGGTCACCCGATCGACAGAGTCCTGAATTTCTTCAACGATGGACTGAACCTGAAGACCCTGCCGGGCCCCTTCTCTGATGTCGGACACCGACAAGGCAATGACGGTTTTGATGTCCTGAGCGGCGGTGGCTGAACGCTGGGCCAATTGTCGGACTTCGGCCGCCACGACCGAGAACCCTCGCCCTTGCTCCCCGGCTCGGGCTGCCTCGACGGCGGCGTTCAATGCCAGGATATTGGTCTGAAAAGCGATGCCTTCGATCACACTGCTGATGTCGGCGATTCGTTCCGAGCTGTCACTCAGTTTGTCCAGCGTCTTCTTCATTTGGGTGGACGCGACCTGGCCCTGTTGGGTGACTGCGCTGGTGCCTTCCGCCAGCCTGCTTGCGGCCTGGGCCCGCTCTGCGCTTGCTTTCACGGCCTCGGCGATGTGAGACAGGCTGGCCGACGTTTGCTCCAACGCAGCCGCTTGTTGTTCGGTTCTGGCGGACAGGTCCAGGTTGCCTGCGGAAATCTCTTGCGTGGCAAGGTGGACGCATTCAGAAGCGGTACGGATGCGCAGCATGGCCTGTTCCAGACGCTCAAACAATTGGTCGAAGGCCCTGGCAGATGTTCCAAACTCGTCGGCCCGAGGGCTGTTGGAGCGCGTGGTCAGATCCAGGGAGTTGGTCAGCTCCTGGAACTTATTGCCCTGTCGGTGGAGTCCACCACAAATCACCTTGTGGAAGTGATGTCCTGCAAGCAGGCATACCAGCACGGTCAGCAGTGCTTGGGCCAGGCTCGTCGGATCTGCCCAACTGGGTTGGTCTGGACCCAGGGTTGCGTTGCCCGAAGCGTGCAGGGCGGCCTTGAGCAGCAGACCACCCAACTGGAGGAGCGCCAACAGTCCAAAGGTGAGGACGATCTTGGCGCGAATGCTCAATGTGAAAGAACTCATTTCCTGCGCTGCCTCGATTAAAGAACTCTTGGAGGAGGGCGACGGGTGGGGCCGCAAACCGTGAGATATGGCATGGGTGGGGTCAGCGGCGATGAGATCGATGGGAGCCCGCGCCTGCTCGCCAGGGCTGTTGGGGCTGCCGCAGGCCTGGCGCCCGAGGTCCGAGGCGGGTGCGCTCGTACCTCGGGCGGAAGACGTCTGGCGCCAGACTCAGGCAAGGCTCGCAGCCACAGGGGTGGCGCGAGTACTCATTTTTTGCGCTACCCGCAGCGCAACGCCAGCCAGCAAAATGGGCACCACAGGCACAAGCAGCCACAAAGGCGCTGCCAGGTCACTGGCGACAAAGACGCCCATCACCCCCGGACCGATGACAGATCCGATGCGGCCAATGGCTGAACTCCAGCCGATCCCAGTGGCTCGCAGGGCGGGTGGGTAAAGGCTCACCGCCAGTGCCACCTGGCCAATGGTGCCAGCAATCAGACTGGCACCCACCACCACGATCAAGGCCAGCAGCACCCCGGGCATGCCCGCGAGCCAGGCACCCAGCGCCAGGGCGATCACCCCGAGCATCGAACTCGCCAGCAAGATGTTGCGGACATGGAAGCGAAGGCTCAGCGGGATCAGAAGCAGCGCCGCAATCACGCCGCCAATGCCCATGGCCGCGGACCCGAAGGCGACCCCTGAGGTATCAAAGCCCAATCGGTGCAGCATCGACGGCACCCAGAACGTCAGGGCATAGACCGCCGTGAAGATCAGAAAGGAGAAGGTCCAGAGCAGCAAGGTTTGCGGAGCCAGCCCCGCGCTGAGCAAGGCACTCACCCGAGCGGGCTGGGGTTGCGCGTCAGCCCAGGTCGAACCACCGGCAATGGCACGGTCTGAGGGCAGGTACATCCAGAGTGCTGGCAACAGCAGCAAGGGGGCAATGGCTCCCACGATGAAGACGGAGCTCCAACCCCAGGCCAGTATCAATTTTCCGCCGATCGCGCCTCCCACGGCGGCCCCCAGCGACAGGCCTGAGGTGACACCCACGGTGACGGACTCCCGGCGCCCGGCGGCGACGCCCTCGACGGCAAGAGACACCACCGCAGGGATCGCGGCACCCAGGCCGATGCCACACACCAGCCTGATCACAGACAACATCGTCACGCTGTCGGCAAGTGCACTGATGCCGGAACCCAGTGCAAACAAAAGGACCGAGGCAATGACGACTTCGCGGCGCTGCAGGCGCTCTGTCAACCGGCCACTGATCGCGTAGCCCAAGGCCGCGCCAAGGCTGGTGGCCACAAAGACCGGGGTGAATGCCGACAGTGGAAGCTGCCACTGCGCGGCCAGGGTGGGCACCACAAAGCCGATGGACGTCGTGTCAAAGCCATCGGCCAAGATCGTTAGGAAGGCGAGCAAACTGATCTTGCGCATGAAGAGACTCCGCTGAGTTGGAGGTTGAGAACGGGCGTGGGCGATGAAGTGAGTTTGAACATCATTCAGCGCATCGGAGGAAGTTCTTGCACGGCGATGTGCTTGGCAAAATGCAGACGTGGAATGGGCTGATCAGGGGGCAGCGCAGGCCAGAGCGGCAAGTCATTGCCTGATGGGCGGCCTTCACGGATGAAACTGATGAAGGCCTGCCGGACGGGACGGGACAGGGCCTCGAATGCCTCCTCTTCCATGCCGCCCAGCATGGGGGCGGTCGCAAAGGCCTCCCGATTGCCAAACACGAAAGGCAGTTCAATGCAGTGGGTGGCCCCAAGAGCCTCGCCGCTGGGATCGTGATCGAAGCGGTAGACGTAGGCGACTCGTTGCGCTTGTGCGGCTTGACTGGCCCACAACAGCGACGGTGTTTCAAACACCTGTTGAGTCATGGCGTCGAAGGACCCACGCGCAAAGAAGGCCGTGGCCTCGTCCCGGGTGGTGCCAATCATGACATCCCGGCGGGTGGCTGCGATGGCCAGACTGGCTTGGAGTTGCGATGGGTAGGGCAGGAATGATCCGTCGGCAACGGGCACAAAGGGCGGTGCTACGTCTCCCGTCTTGGCGAGGTTTTCCATGAAGAATCGGGCCGCTGCGCCTTGCGCACCCAGCAGCTGCTCCGCTGTGAGCGTTCCTAGCAAAGACAGGTGCTGTTTGTCGAGCGCATGGGCATACGCTGCGGCCATCGGGGTGCTGACCTGCGTGCTGCTGAGCTCCAGACCCAGGGGGGCGCTCATCATGATGAGGCGTTGAACTGGCAACTCTGGGTAGGCGCACAGAAGAAGGGCGATGGACAGCCCACCAGCGGACTGACCCATCAAAGTGATCTGATCGGGATCGCCACCAAACGCTGCGATGTTGTCCTTGACCCAGGACACGGCCATGGCCTGGTCCATCAGGCCCAGATTGCCTGGTGAGACATTCGGCCCACAGAGGAAGCCGAGTGCGCCCAGACGGTAGTTCACGTTGACCACCACCATGTCGCCCTCGCTGGCCAAGCGAACGCCGTCGTACCAGGGCAGATCACCCGCACCGGTCATGAAAGCACCGCCGTGTAGCCAGATCACCACGGGTCGCTTCTGGTCGTCAGCCTTGGGCGTCCAGACGCTCAGGCGCAGACAGTCCTCTGAGCCAGGGCTCTGGTCGTCGCCCATGACATGGCTCAGACGAGAGGGGGATTGCAATGAAACAGGACCAGGCTCTGTCGCCAGGATCTGTTCTGAACTTGCGGCCAGGGGCTGGGGAGGACAAAAGCGCAGCTTTCCCACAGGGGCTTGTGCATACGAGATGCCGCGATAAGCCTGGACATCTTCAAGGTCCAGTCCAGCGAAGGAGCCGCTGGGCGCATGGGCAATGGGGGAGGAGGCAGTCGTCATAGCAGGATTCAATTCGAGTCAGGGCAGAGCAGGGCGCGAGCGCCCGTTGCATGAGAGAAGGTGTCAGAAGGTGTGGCGCATGCCGAGCAGCATCGAGGTCCCTGGGTTAACGCCTGTGACGCGGTCACGCAGCAGCGCGACATAGACGTCCGTGCGTTTGGACAACCAGAGGTCATAGCCCATGGAGACGGTGGTGCGTGCCTGGTTGGCCTTGGCCGTCTGTGTCTCGTTGGTGTGGGCCACCGAGAGCAGGACGCGTCCGGCCCCAGCCAAAACCGAGGTGCCGAGCTGTGACGTGTTCAGCCGGGCTTGTGCCCCGTTGCTGGCATCAATGTTCGATTTCAGGTTCTGAGCAAACAATTTGGCAGGGCCCATGTCATAGCTGGCGCCGCTCTGGATGTTCTGGACGCTGTTGGCCGTGATCAGCGGGCGTGCGGCGGTAGCCAGCGGTGCGACAGGGGCACCCCAGTTCAGGTTCATCTGGTCCATCTTTTCGTAGACCAGGCCACCGTAGAACCCACCGTTCGTGTAGTTGATCCCCACCGTGTTTCGTTTGCCGGTGTTACCGCCTTGGGCCAGTGCGCTTTGAACTGTGAAGCGCCAGCCCTGCATGGGGCGACTGGTGAACGCCAGGCTGTTGGCCCAGGCCGAGTCACTGGCGCCTTCGCTGGTCAGAAAAGGCTGGGTTGGACTGGGCATGTAGGTGTGCATCATGTAGGGCCCCAGGTTGGTGGCCGAACCAAAGGGGTTCAGGCTGATCGCCAACAGAAAACCGGGTGTGACCGCACGACCCACCTGGAACACGCCCCAAGGGCTGGTCAGCCCCACCCAGGACGTGCGCGCCCAATAGGGGTCCGCGCTGCTGCGTCCTGCCGCGCCACTGTTCACCAGAATGAAGGACTCCATTTGGGTCGCGGCGCCCCAGCCGCCGCCCAGGTCCTCCTGGGTTTTGATGCCCCAGTAAGAGGTGGTCATGGAGCCGTTGAAGACACCGGCGGTTTTGCCTGCACCAGCCAGTTGCAAACGGCCGGCACTGACATCCAGCAAGCCATACATTTGCACCTGTGATTGCGCCTGAACGCTTGTTGATAATCCGCCGATGGCCGTGCTGGCGATTATTCCAAGGGTTATTTTTTTGAAATGAGTTTGCATGATGGTCGGTGGGTTAGGAAGGCGTCTGAATATAGATTCAGCGCCGGGTGAGCGTCGACCTATTTCCATGGAACACTCTGTTTCATTCGGGTTGGCCTGGCCTTTGCATTCTGAGAACCCGATTAAGCAGCATTCCTTTAAATCAAAACAGAGAGGCTTTTCATTGGGGTTTTCACCAAAGGGCTAGGGGCCTGTTTGGGGTGCTTGCAAGGCCAATACGGCCTGATCAGGCAGGTCTGACGGGCTTTGTGCGCCAGGGGCAGCCCTTCCTGCGCCGGCAAGCGCTTGCTTGTGAGGCGTATTTGGTATGCCTGGATTGAATTCACTCGAGACCACTTTGGAGAATGGTTTGAGCTTCAGATATTCTTGCTTTCTTTTTAGCGCCCATCCCCAAATTGGGGCGTCGCTGCACGTCATTGGGTATTGCTTGTGGATTTTCTGAATTCTTGCGCCGGATTGGTGCAAAAATACGCAGCCTTGTTGCCGGGTTTTGCGCTGTTTGAGTTGAAAGCTATGACGCTGCCGGTGGTCTCTCTGCTGATTAAAGGGTTATCCCGGATGGCCGCTGTCGATTCGATTGAAAATGATTTTCTTGAAATAGGTTGTGCATGATTGAGCAAAATTCAGTGTTCCATCACCGCATGTGGGGCGCATTCACCGATGTGTCGGGCGCTCGGGACTGGATGCGGCGGGTCTGTGGTCCGCATGACTTGGTGGTGCGACCAGGGCGTTCGCTGCGCTTTGTCCATGCAGGCGACCAATTGGGCGCCTTGTCCACGGCCATTGGCTGCATCGAATACGGCACCGATGTGCGCATCGACATCCAGGGCCGCAGCCCCCTGGACCGTTACAGCATCAGCCTGCCCTTGAGTGGAGAGCAGGCCTTGCGCATCGGGGGGCATGTGATTGGTTCGGACCCGGAGCACGGCCTGATCATCGATCCGTCAGCCCATCAGGAGCTTTCGATCAGCGGCCACTGCCGCAAGCTCCTAGTGGCCATTGATCGTGGCGCGATGCACTCGGTTCTGTCCCAGATGCTGGGGCACCCGGTGCATTCACCGATCGAATTTGAACCGTGCATCGCCATGGATCAGAGCGCGGCACACACCTGGTGGCGCTGGGTTCGTCTGCTGTGGGAGGACATGGGGCACCAGGGCAATCTCATGCACCACAACGCACTGGCGCTGGGGGTTGAGACCTCTCTGATTCAGGGCCTCCTGAGTTTTCAGCGGCACAACTACTCGGACCAACTGGCGCAGGTGCAGCAGCAAGTCTTGCCGCGCCATGTCGCTGGCCTGAAGAACGCGCTGATCGAACACGCCCGAGAGGACGTGGACATGGAGGCACTGGTGTCCGCGCAAGGGTTCAGCTCGCGGCGCATGAGCGCGGACTTTCGCGCCCACATGGGGTTGACGCCCACACAGTTTCTGCGCCAACACCGGCTTCAGCAGGCCCGCCTCGACATCGTGCGCAGCGCTTCTACCAAGTACATCTCCGAAATCGCGCTGGCTTGGGGCTTTGAGCACCTGGGGCGCTTTGCCCAGGCCTACCGAGACGCTTTTGGCGAGTCGCCCTCGGCCACCGCGCAGCGTCATCGTCCCCAGGGCTGAGGGCAGGGCAGGCTCAGTGCTGGGCCTCGACTGAACCATCGATCAAGGCCTGCAATGCGGGCTTGGCCAGCTGCAAAAAGGCCTGGCCGGCCAGGCTGAGCCGCCTCCGGGAGGGGTACAGCGCATAGATGGTCATGGGGGCCAGTGACCAATGCGGGAGCAGCCGGCGCAAACGCCCCTCCGCGACCAAGGGGGCCGCCAGTGCCACCGGCAGCCGCGTGACGCCCAGGCCCGCCAGCGCGGCTTCCTTGACGGCGAGCAGGTTGTCTGTCACGAAGCGCGCGGGCATCCGCAGTTCCTCGGCGTGATCCTGGGGGTCTTGCAGGGTCCAGCTGGTCTGGGATTCGCCTGAGTTCCAGCCAATCGAATCTAGCCCGGCCAAGTCCGCTGGGGCGTTGATCGCTTCCCTGCCTTGCAACAGCCCCGGCGCGGCATACAGACCATAGGGAGCCTGAACCAGCTGTTGGGCGACCACATCAGAGTCAGGTAGCGTCTGGGAGCTGGGGTGGATCACGATGTCAAAGTTCTGCGCCAATGCCTCGGTGGTGCCTCGGGTCGAGCTCAGAAAAAGGCGCACTCGCGGGTGAGCCAGTCCGTAGTTGACCGCCACGGAGCAAAGCAGGATCGTGGACAGCGCCATGGGGCAGGCGATGCGCAGATCACCCGCCGGCTCCTTGGCGTTGTCGTTGGCCACCAAGATGGCGGCATGGGCCGCGTCGCGGATTTTCAGGCCCTGCTCGAACAGTTGTCGCCCCATGTCGGTGACTTCAAAGCGCCGGGTGTTGCGCATGATGACGCACACACCCAGGCGTTCTTCGAGAGCGCTGATTCGCCGACTCATGCTCGCCAGGGGGATGCCCGATCGCTCACTGGCGGCACGGTAGCCCCCCGACTCAACGACTTCGACCAACAGCAGCAACTCTTCGACCGTGGCCATCAGCCCCGATGTGTTCTTGGCGAGATCGGTTCCGCCGGTTTTTTCTTTCACAGCCATGGGAATCAAGCACAACATGCCGGTTGGCGGACCGTCCGCGCTCGGCCATTGCCAAGCACTGCCACTATAGGCCGCAAATGGATGGCGCTGCTGTTACGGCGGTCCGGGGCCTGGAGTTCATGCGCCCGGGGTGAAGCGTTCGATGTAAAAGCCTGCGGGTTGACAGGGGGCCGTCGCCATCCAGTCACTGAGCGCTTGCACCATCATCGGCGGGCCACACACATACATGTCGACATCACCCTCGCGCAGCATGCTGGGCTGCAAGTGCTGAACCAAGTGACCGCGAAGCCCCTGGGTGGATGCAGGGTCGGAGACGCACAAAGTGACTTCCAGTTGAGGCAGTCGGTGTCGGAGGGTCTGCAGCAGGGACAGCACCGGGACATCCTGGTCATCCGACAGGCCCAGCAGAAGGTGGCAGGCTGGTGCCGAGTCAGGATTTTGTGCCAGCAATTCCAGCATGGCCAGCATCGGGCCCAGGCCGGTTCCTCCGGCTAGCATCAGCAAGGGCCGTCGGGCGGGGCGCAGGTAGAAGCTGCCAAACGACGCTTGCAGCTTCAGGCTTTCACCGGCCTGGGCCTGGTGTTGCAGCCACTGGCTCATGCGGCCATCCGGCAACAGGCGCACCAGCAGGTCGACCTCTCCGGGCTCGCGCACCAGGGAGCTGAAGGAGTAGGCCCGGCTAGCACTGCCATCGGGCAGCCACAGCCTCAGGTACTGGCCGGGCAGGAAGCGCATCGCCATCAACTGGGGGTGCTCCAGGGTCAGCGACACCATGCGGGGGCCCCGTTTTTGGAGTGAACGCACGCGCACTTCCAGCTCGAGCGGCTTGTGCAGGCAGGCCGAAGCGTCGATCGGGACGTGCACGACGCCATGGGAGCGGGGCCGCATCTGGCAACCCAGGGCCCAGCCGAGTTGGGCGTCAGCTGCACTCAGTGCGTCTTCTGCGCAGTCTCCAGGGTCGAAGTCGCCTGACTCCACCTGGCATCGGCAGGTGCCGCAAGCGCCTTCCCGACAGTCCACCGGGAAGCGAATGCCCTGGCGAATCGAGGCGTCCGCCAGGGTTTCGCCGGACCTCACCTGGATGAAGCGTGTGGCGCCGTCCTCGAAGCGCAAGCCAATCTGATGTTCCATGGTTTCGCCTTTGATCACAGGTGGTAGAAGTCCAGCACCGCATTGATCCGGTCGTTGAGCAACAACACATGCTTGCGCAGGATGCTGAAGCTCGCTCCGCTTTGGCGCATCTCGTAGCTCACTTCACCGAAGTAGCAGTCGGCCTGGCCTTGGCGGGTGTAGTGGGTGCTCCATTTCGCACCGACCTGGAGGACGCCCTGCGCTTGCGAGCGAATGCGCACGTTGTTGATCTGGTGCAGGGTGCGTGGCATGGGTTGGCTGGCAGCCGACTTGCCGGTCCGCAGGCGGAAGATGCGGTCTTCCAGGCCGCCCCGGTTGGCGTAGTAAATCATCGACATCTCGCGCTTCGGGTCGGTCGTGGCGACATGCTCGGAGTCCCACTGAGGCACATGGAAGACGGCGCTGGGTTCAAAACACGCCAGGTACTCATCCCATTGCTGGCGGTCGCACCAGTCGGCCTGGTCGTACAGGAATTGTTCGACAGCGTGTTGAAGCTCAATGGGGCTCATGCCTGTACCTCCTTGGCGGTGGATGCGTGGTCTGCGAGGCCGTCCAGCATCTTTTGCCGCCAAGCGCTGTGTTGATTCACGAACAAGCCTTCGTGGGTGATCTCGGTGCCCGTGAGCACGGGGTGGATGCCCAGGGTCTGGGCGTTGTGGGTTTGCTCGCTTGTCCAAGCCTGGCAGCCTCGCGAGATGTCGTTCCAGGGCTCGGCGCGGCCTTGAAAGCCGCGTTGCGCTTCGCGGAACTCAACCAGGTCGTCTGGCGTTCCCATGCCGCTGACATTGAAGAAGTCCTCGAACTGGCGGATGCGATTTTCACGATCTGCCGGTGATTCGCCCTTGACCCCAATGCACTGGCTGACGATCTCCGTCTTGTTCCAGGCGACCGGGCGAATGATGCGCAGCTGCGAGCTGATCTGGTCCATGAAGAACAGGCTGGGGTACAGGTTGAGGTTGCGCAGTCGATGCATCATCCAGCGCGCTCGTTCCGGCCCGTGTTCGGCCTCAGCCCGCGGCATCACGGTGGCGTAGCCCGCGCGAACTTCCGGATTGGGCATTTCGCTGAACAACACCGAGTGACCGTGCTGGAACGAGAACCAGCCATCGTCCGTGGTGGCGTCTCCTGCGCCGAGCTTGCGGTAGTCCAGGGTTTTGAAATCGGTGCTGCCTTGCGCGCTGTCCAGTTCGTGGCGGTGGACCACGGTGGCTACATAGTTGTAGTGCACGGTGCTGACGTGGTAACCGTCCAGGCCGTTCTCGGTTTGCAGTTTCCAGTTGCCGTCGAAGGTATAGGTTGAACGCCCTGGCAACACCTCCAGTTCACCGGTCGGCGATTGGTCCACCATCAGGTCCAGGAACACTTTGGTATCGCCAAGGTAGTCCTCCAGCGCCAGGCTGGTTTCGGTGTCCAAGTTGATGAACACGAAGCCTCGGTAGCTGGCGACTTTGGCCTTCTTCAAGCCGTGCTGATGGAGGTCAAAGTCAGGTCCGTATTCGCTCGGCGCTTTGACTTTGATCAGGCGACCATCGGGCTTGTAGGTCCAAGCGTGGAAGGGACAGGTGAAGGCAGCCTGTCGGCCTTTGCAAACGCGCGTCAGCGTCGTGCCTCGGTGTGCGCAGGCGTTGATGAGCGCGTGGAGTTGACCCTGTGCATCTCGGGTGACGATCAGGGGTTGGCGACCAGCGTTCAAGGTGATGAAGTCGTTGGGCTGGCTGATTTCGCTTTCATGGCAGGCATAGATCCATGTCTTCTCGAAGATCAACGCCATTTCGAGATCGAACAGTTCGGGCTCCGTGAACATGTCTCGCCGGACGCGGTAGACCTGGTCCTCGGGTCTGAAGTCCAAACAGCCATCGATGAAGTCGCGCCATTGTTGCGGGCTGCGTGAGGTACTCATGGGCAATTCCTGGGGGGGTGGATCGGTTAGCTGTATTAGGCCCAGCCGTCCCTGAGCTGGCTATCCACATTCAGCGTGCTCCCTATCCAGTTCCAACGCGGCCCAACAGGATCAGTAGCGCCCTCCTGAGCCTGCGCAAGGCAGGTCATTCAATCAGTGCTTCATTTGGAGTCGCGTTCGTTCTGGCTCGATGCTGGCGTTCAGCGTAGGTGACCCAGGCCTGTGCGAAGTGCGAGGCTCGATGTGCGAGGTGGAATTGAAAAAGGCGACCAGCAGTCTCTGCATGGTCGCCTTTGTGGGCGCGTGTGGGGGCTCAAAGTGGCGGGGGAAGCCGCTCTCTTCGCTTCAAGCCAGTGACACCGCGTTCAGCCTTGAGGAGCAGGCTGTGATCAAGCCCCTACGGCTCGAGCGATCCGGGTGCGTGGATCTGTATCACGCTCGGTGAGTGCTAGCTGCATCACGAAGTCGAATTTGGCGCGTTCAAAAGGAGCGTCAACGCCCAGCGATTCGTAGCCGGCAGGGGAGACGTCGTGTTCGATCTTCAGCACGAGGCCGTCGCGGGTCGCAAAGGCGAAGTCGTCGTCGATGTAGGTGTCGCCCGGGATGTTGATCTGGGTCGTCAGAGTACGGTGCCCTTCCTTCACGATATGGAAGTGAATGTGGGCCGGGCGGTGACCATGGCGACCCAGCAAGCTGAACAGTTCTGAAGTTGGGCTGTTCGGGGGGATCGCGTAGCCTGGCGGCAAGGTCGTGCGGAAGCGGTAGTTGCCTTGGGCATCCGTTTCGATCTTGCGACGCAGTTCGAACTCCTTGAGGCCAGGAAAGAAGTGCGAGTAGCCACCGTCCTTGTTGGCATGCCAGGCATCCATGATGGCGTTCGCCACGGGCTGGCCTGCGTGATCCAGGACACGACCTTCCATGATCAGGACCTTGCCAGTGCCCCGGGTATCGCTATCGTCGTCGAGCACGGCTTCACCCTTGGACAGCGGAGCGCCAGGGACGTACAGGGGCCCTTCGATGGCCCGCGGCGTGCCAGCAGCGATGCCAGCCTTCGCGTCAGCTTCATCCATGCGAATGTCCAGCAGCCGGTCGAAACCCAGGCCTGCCGTGATCAGACCGATCTGGCCCGAGGCACCCAGGCGGCCAAGCCAATCTGCGGCGGCCCAGAATTCGTCCGGCGACACGTCCAACTCATCGATGGCCTTGAACAAGTCAGCCACGATGCGGGCGACGATGGCTCGTGCCCTTGGATTGCCGTCTGCAATCTTCACGCTGTTGACGTGTTCCAGCAGGCTTTGCTGAGTGAATTCATTCTTTTGGTTGCTCATGTTTGTCTCCGAAGGTTGAGGAAATGGGGAAAAGTCCAAGCGATCAAGCGATCGCTGATGGGTGTTGCGCCAGTGGAGTGACCGAGATCTCTGGCGCCTAGGCTTTCTCGCGGCTCTTGATGGCATCGGCCTGCGCTGGGGGCAGGGCGGTGCGTAAGTTCACGTCCATGCGGACAAGGTCAGGCATGTTCTGGCTCCTCATGGTTGGTTGCGTTGCCCCAGGTCGATGTGCACCGCATTCAGACCCGTGCGTGCTCGATCGAATCGCTCGAGTTGTCCCAGATCGACCTCAATGCCGAAGCCGGGGCCATCGGGAAGTTGCAGCTCAAAGTCGACGATGGGCATGCGTGCAGTCACGATGTCGTCCACCAGCAGTTGAGGACCGAAGAGTTCACAGCCATGGTGTTGGTCCCCGAGGGTGGCAAACACATGGGCAGAGGCTGCACTGCCAATCGAAGTCTCCAGCATGGTGCCGCCATACCAGCCGATATCAGCAGCCTCCGCGACGGCAGCCACCTGAAGCGTGCGCAGCAGCCCGCCATGCTTGGCCACTTTCAGAGAAAACACCTGACAGGCCTGGTCGCGTGCCAGCGCCATGGCGTCCTGCGGGGTGCACACCGACTCATCGGCCATGATGCAGGCGCTCGAGCCCAGCGATGCGCTCAACACCTTGAGGGCTTCACGATTCCACTTGGCCACGGGCTGTTCGATCAGCGTGACGCCGGCATCAATCAGTTGCGGCAGGAACCGTCTGGCCGTGCTGCCGTCCCAGGCCTGATTGACGTCGACCGTCAGTGTGGCCTTGCCTTCCAGGCCACGTGCGATTTGGCTGACGTGGGCGACATCGTCCGCTGGGCTGCGAGCCCCGATCTTCATTTTGAAGATGCGGTGGCGCTTTTGCTCCAGACGCAGTTGAGCTTCTTCCAGGTCCTTGCGCACATCGCCACTGGCCAGTGTCCAGGCAAGGGGCAGACTATCGTGGCGTTTGCCACCCAACAGCTGATAAGCCGGCAGTTCAAGGGAGCGGCTGACGGCGTCGATGAGCGCCATTTCAACGGCACTCTTGGCAAAGGCATTGCCACGGCAGAAGGTGTCCATGCGTGTCAGCACACGACCGAAGGAGCCGCCGTCCTGCCCGATCAGACAAGGCGCCAGGTAGGCGTTGATGGCGTGCAGGATGCTCTCTGGAGACTCCTCGTTCCACGAAGGCCCGCCGATGGTGGCTGCCTCGCCGAAGCCGCAGGCCCCATGGCGCAGCCACAGCTGCACGATGACTGGGCTCTGGCGGTTGATGGCACCGAATGCCAGCTTGTGGGGCCGGATGGTGGGGATGTCCAGAATCCACGCCTCAATACGTTCGATCACGAAACGACTCTGCATTAACAACCTTTTTGATGTGCTTCACTGGTAGGCATTGATGAAGGTTACGAGGAAGCCATATCGCATTCAAATGAATTATTTATGTTCAAATGTTCGACATTATCGAATGATTGATTTGGGATACCGGCATGGAGATTCGACAGCTTCGTTACTTCCTCGACATTGCGGAGACTGAGCACCTGACGCAGTCGGCGCAGAACCTTTTCGTCACTCAGTCCACGCTGTCACATGGCTTGAGGCAGCTCGAGGCGGAACTGGATACCTCCTTGTTTGACCGGCTTGGGCGGGGCCTGAAGTTGTCCCAAGCGGGCGCTGAATTCAGGGTCTATGCCACCAGAGCCCTCAAAGAGATCGAGGCAGGTCGCATGGCACTGGCCGATTTGAGCGGCCTGCAATCAGGTCGCTTGACCATCGGCGCCATCCCGACTTTCCTCAACACCGTGCTGCCGGCCACGGTGGCCGCATTCTGCGAGGCCTATCCCAAGGTGCAGGTCGAGGTCCGTGATTTGCGTGCCGGTCCGATCGAGGACCAATTGATGAGCGGGGAGCTGGATTTGGGCATTGCTTTCCACCCCACCCGCGATGAAGAGATCGAAACCGAGCCCTTGTTCGAGGAGCGCATGATGGTGGTGCTTCGCAAGACCGCTCCAGAGGCGCATGGCCAACACATCTCCTTGAAGCAGGCGGCGCAATTGCCCATGGCCTTGCTGCCGCGCAGTTTTGCAACGAGGCGGATGTTGGACGAGAAATTCAGGCTCGCAGGGGTCGAACCCCGTGTCCGAGTCGAAATGGAGTCAGTGGAGGCCTTGCTTGGCGTGTGCCAGCATGGCTCCCTGGCCACCATCGTGCCTGAGCGCGCCTCCCTTCAGATGCCTGATTTGTATGCGATGGCGCTCACGGCGCCAGAGGTGGTGCGGCATGCCGGCTTGCTCTGGCGGCGCTCAGCCTCCCGCAGCGTGGCCGCGCGAGAGTTTGCCGCCATGTTGCGCTCTGTGCATCTTTCTTGAGGAGGCGCTTCATGTCATACAGATGCCACCGCTCGAGCGATGCGCCGACAGGGGGGCGCTCAGGCGCTTCATCAAGTGACAGCATCGAACAATGAGTCAAAGATTTTTCATTGGTCGTGGCGACTTGGTCGAGCTATGGTCGGTCGGTCCGTCTGACGCATTCAGCGTGTGGCGCCCCGCGCCTGCTGAGCTCCTCAACGGATGACCCTTTCACATTTCCCACGGTTACTCTTTGATGCCTCCAATTCACTTTGTCCGCCAGGGACACGGCCCCGAAATCGTCCTGAGCCATGCGCTGGGTTGTGACCTGACGATGTGGGACGAGTTGGCCGATTGCCTGCAACACCACTTCACCGTGCTTCGATACGATCATCGTGGGCATGGTCGCTCGCCAGCCCCATCGGGGGCTTTCAGCATGGACGACCTCGCCGATGATGCTGCGCGTTTCATCGCGCAAAACGCCAGTGGGCCGGTGCATTTTGTAGGCCTGTCGATGGGGGGGATGACGGCTCAGGCCTTGGCGGCGCGTCACCCTGCCTCGGTTCGGTCGATCTGCATTGCGAATTCAGCGAGCCACTATGGTGAGGGGGCCAAAGCGCTGTGGCAGACCCGGGTGGACACCGTGCGTGCACTCGGCATGGAAGCGATTGCGGAGGGCGCCCTGCAGCGTTGGTTCACGCCAGAGTTTCGCGACGACGTTCAGGGGCGCGAACGGGTGAACGACTTGCGTCGGGTGCTGCTCTCCACCGAGGCCAAGCCTTATGCAGAAGCGTGCTTGGCCGTGGCCAACATTGCCTTGGATGAAGGCAATAGAACCATTACCTGCCCGACCCTTGTCATTGCGGGGGGGCGCGATGAGGCAACGCCCCCAGCCCTGTCTGAGGCCATCGCTGCGGCTATTCCTGGTGCGCAGTTGCAGAGGCTCAATGCGGCGCACTTGAGTGCAGTGGAGCAGCCGAAGTTGTTTGCTGCGCTGTTGGAAGCCTTTTACCAACCGTGATGGAGAAGGCTGGCCTACCGGGCTAGGCCAGCTGAGTTTGGTGTCAAGTTGCTCTTGGCTAGCGAGCTTTGAGCACTGGCTTCCACGGTCGATGGGTGTGGCTACAGAGGCGTCTCAGAACTGTGTGCCCAAACGGACCGACTTTCTGTCGGTTACCTGCATGCCAAAAGCCCTTGATCGTGGCTGGTCAAGGCTGTCTGCATCGATTTTGAACACCATTAGAGGCAAGACCACTGCCTCTGGGTTTCCCAACCCTTCAGGCGCTCGTTCGCGATTCGCCCAAGTGGTGGTAGGCGCGATTGAAATATGCCAGCCCCTGGGAGCTCTCTGCGGGCAGGCGGATGTCGCGCAATTCCGTGATGAAGATGCTGTGCGAGCCCACTTCGTGGATGTGGGTGATGACGCCATCAAAGTTGACCAGAGCGCCTTGCAAGGCGGGGGCGCCGGTGCTCAAGGGTCGCCAGGCCACCTGTGCAAAGCGGTCTTCCATCGTCACGTCGCGGTTGGCAAACAGGGCCGACAGGTCCTGCTGGGCAGCCGACAAGACATTGACGCATATCGCTCGGTTTTCCACAAAGAATCGATGCGCGAAGGAGGATCGGTTCATGCAGACCAGCAAGGTTGGAGGCTGGTCTGTGACGCTGCAGACCGCCGAAGCCGTGAAGCCCGCCAGGCCGGCGGCACCATCGGTGGTGATCACGTTGACTGCACCAGCCAACAAAGACATGCCGTTTCTAAAATCAGGAATGGAAACCATGCTGAACTCCTTCAAATGTCTAGCACCAGTCGGGCGGATTTGGCGCGCGAGCAGCACGTCATGATCTGGTCGTTGTCCGTCTTTTCTTCGTCGGTGAGGTACACATCGCGGTGATCGCATTCACCCTCCAGAACCGTGCAGACGCAGGTGCCGCAGACGCCTTCCTGGCAAGAGACCTGCACCTGGATGCCGACCGACTTCAGGGCGGCCACGATGCTCTCGCCCTCCTTCACCTGCACCGTCTTGCCGCTGGCTGCGGCCACCACCTCAAAGGCGCCGCCGCGCGTGTCGACCTCGGCGTTGAAGTATTCCCGGTGGATCTGGGCAGTGGGCAGGCCATGTTGTTCGCTGGTGCCGATCACCCAGTCCATGAAGCCCGAAGGACCACAAACATACAGGTGGGTATGGGCGGTGCCCGCTGCGGCCAGCACCGCTGCGATCTGGAGTCGGCCCGCATCACCCGCATCGTCGAAATGCAGGTGCACCTTGTCGGCGAAGGGGGCTGCGGCCAGTTCTGCCAGAAAGGCACTGCTTGCGGCGGAGCGCGTGCAGTAGTGCAACTCGAAGTGCTTGCCCGCCGCTGAAAGGGCATAAGCCATGGCGATCATGGGCGTGATGCCGATGCCGCCACCGACCAGCACACTGTGCTGGGCCTCAGGTACCAAAGGGAAATGGTTGCGCGGGGCGCCAATGGTGACGACCGTGCCTTCATTGAGGCGATCGAAGACCGCGAGCGAGCCGCCTCGGGAGGCGGGGTCACGCAGCACGCCGAGTCGGTAGCGGCTTTTCTCGGCAGGGTCGCCGCACAGCGAATATTGGCGAACCAGGTCGGGGGCCAGATGGACGTCGATGTGGGCGCCAGCCTCGAACCTGGGCAGACTGTGGCCGTCGGCGCTCTCCAGATCCAGGACAACGACACCGCCGCCTTGAATCTCTCTGCGCTGCACAACGACCTGGTGGGTGAGGGCGTTCATGGGTGTTTCCTTCTTGTGATGCACTTCAGCGCATGAAGATGCCGCCGTTCACGTCCCAAGCGGCGCCGGTACATGAATCAGCCTCTGGCGAGGCCAGTTGCACGACTTGTGCCGCGATGAAGCGCGGATCGCCCAGGCGCTGCACTGGGATGGCTGAAACCAATTTTTCGAGCTTGTCAGCCGGCACGGCTTGGCGCACGGAGGGCAGATCGAGTGGGCCGGGTGCCATGGCATTGACCGTGACGCCACTGGCGGCCAGTTCGCGCGCGAAGATCTTGGTCAAGGTCAGGATGCCCGCCTTGGATGAGGCGTAGTGCGCACCCGAAGCGGTGCCGCCGTTCTGCCCAGCCAGGGAGGCGATGTTGATCAATCGACCATAGCCGTGGCTGGCCATGCGGGCACCAAACACTTGGCAACCGAGAAAGGTCCCGCGCAGGTTGATTCGAAGCACCTCTTCAAACTCTTCCGGGGTGATCTGCATCACCGGCGTGGTCACTGTCACGGCCGCGTTGTTCACGGCCACATGCAGCTGGCCCCAGCGTGCGGCAAGGGCATCGGCCGCATCCTCGAACGCCGATTTGGACACCACATCCAGGGCCAGACCCAGGGTGCTGTCGCCGCTGGGGTCAAGGTCCCGCGCGGCCCGTTCGGCGGCCGCGCCGTCACGGTCGCTCAGTGCAACGCGGTAGCCCGCGGCGTGCAATGCCTGCGCAATGAACAGGCCCAGGCCATGGGCAGCGCCTGTGACCAGGGCGTTTTGTCGTTCTGCCATGGGTGGGCCTCAGAGGATGTAGCCGACGGCGGTGAGCGTGTCGGTTGAGTTGATGAGCTTGACGATCTTGCGGTGGATGAGGAAGCCCTTACCTTCGCGCAACAGTTCGTAGGTGACATCGGAGGTGTGCTCGCGAAAGCGATCCTTGCGGAACTCGCGCAGGTTCTGCGCGCAACGCACGGTGACCTGGGTGCCGGCGTCGCTCAACAGGCGAAAGCGCGATACGTTGCGCACCGTGCGTGCCACCGGGGCAGAGGAGATCGCCTCTCCGCCGGTCAGGCGTGCCACACGTTTTTCGCGCATCTGGGCGTCGTCATAGGCGTAGTTCAGGGTGTTTTCATGGTCGACTTCGTTGGGATCGATCGGTATCACGTAAACCCCTTCAGGGGCCCAGAGCTGGAGCCAGTCCTGGTACTCGTTGTGGTCCAGCATGTCGCTTTCGGCCCAGATGAAGGCGGTTGCTTCTTGCAGCAGCGTGGTGTTCATTTTTTGGCTTCCTTCCCTGGCTCAGGCGGTCATCAGTTTTTTCCACTGCTGGTAGGCAGCGCGCATGCCGGTTTCGGCGCTCACATCACCCGCCACACCGTCGGCGGTCTTCTTTTCGGCGGGCAGGCCCCGGTTGAGCAGCACCCACAAGTCACGTCCGGCCTGGGCGCCGGCTTGCACCCGTTCCCACGCTTCCGAGTCGTCCGGCGTACCAAAGCCCATGGGGCCCTGGAAGTGCTCGTGCATGCGCAGGCGAGCGCGGTTGCCAGCTGGAGGGCCTCCGTCCATCAGGATCACGCTGTGATGGATTTCGGTTTCGTTGACCGATATCGGTTGCAAGACCCGAAAGAAGGCCATAGAGCAGGCAATGTTGGGGAACAGGTTCAGGTTGAAGCCCGAGCCACCCACGGCGCGTACGATCTGTCGCACCTTGGCTTCCTCATGGCCTTCGGCACGCAGTGCTTCGGCCAAATCGGTGTAGCGATCGGGGATGGGTCTCTCCAGGTCTGCTTCCAGGTCAATCAGGTCGGGAATCATCACCATCACGCTGTGGCCATTGCCCAGGTCTTCGACATAGCCCTTGCCGCCCACGAAGTCGAGCATCTCTTCGGTCTGCTTGTCCACGGAGTGAAGAAACGAACGATGCACCAAGGGGAAGTGGTAGGCGTCGGTGGTGTTTTCCAGTTGGATCTTCCAATTGCCTGGAAATTTGAAGCGATGCTCGCCACCGACCTTGATCGGAAAGCTGCCGCCTTGCTTCATGAACAGGTCCATCCACTTTTTGGCCGGGCCCAGGTAGTCGCTCAGGGGTTCAATGTCGTCCTTGAAGGTGGCGAACACCATGCCGGCGTATTCCTCGACACGCAGGTTCACCAGCGGGTGTTCCGCCTTGTCGAGAATGTCGCCATAGCTTTCTGGGTGGGGCACGCCCCGCAGGCTGCCATCCAGCGCATAGCTCCAGCCGTGGTAAGGGCAGACGAAGGTGTTGGCCTTGCCTTTCTTGTGTTCACACACCGTGGCAGCGCGGTGGCGGCAGCGGTTGAGCAGCACACGCACCTGCTTTTTGCGGTCGCGGACCACGATGACGGGCTCCTTGCCTACCCAGTGGGTCTTGTAGCTGCCCACATCGGGCACCTCGCTGACGTGCGCCACCCATACCCAGGTGTTGCGAAAGACTTTCTCCATTTCGTCTTCAAAGATGGATGGGTCGGTGTACAGCGAGGTGTGGACCTTGTCGGACTGCACCAGTTCGCTGACGGGGCGGTGGAAATGAATCGGTTGAGCAGGAGCATTCATGGGGGTGCCTCTGTTAATTAGTTGTCTTGGGAAGGAACTGGCAGCAGCGCGCTGCTGTTCCATGCACTGGTGGGTCGGCTGAAGAGGTTCTCTGTCTGGAACTGGGCGATGCGCCAGACGCCGTCTTCAGAGCGCAGCTTCAAGCTGAGTTGCGCGGCATTGAGGTGAGAGTTCTGGTCAGCGAAGGTCGATGTCTGCAACATCACCCAGCTCGCATCTGCGCTGAGGGCATCAGCCGACACGCCGATGGTTTCAGAACAGAGAAAGTGAACGTTCAAGGCGAAGTGCGCCGGTGTCCGCATGTAGGTGCGGAACATGGCAGCAATCGCTTCACGCCCGCGGTGGCCACCAAAGCGGCCGGAATAGAGCGCCCCCCGGCCTTCCCAAGTGGCGTCTTCGGTGAAAAGGCCGGCCAGCTCCTGCAGCGGTGTCTTGGCGTTGAGCCGGTCGCACAGGGCCATGTAGCGGGTGATGCAGGCGCGGATCAAGCCTTCGGCTTGAAGGCGTCGCACCTGCAGTTGCAGGTCGGCGATCTGCTGTTCTGGTGTCATCGGGATGCTCAAGCTGCGTAGGCCGGAATGCTCAGTTCGCGGCCCACGCGCGCTTCGACCTTGCAGTATTTCCACAGCTTGTAGGTGCCGTCACCCACACCGATGGTGCGAAACAGGTTGCAAGCCGCATGGACTGTCGCCAGGTCAGGCACGTCGGCCAGCACGTAGGTGGTCCAGGGCCAGCTCGTCGACGGCCCCACCATGGAGCGGTCGTCGTCGAGGTTGCCCAGAACCTTGACGCCTGGCAGGGCGGCGATGCCTTGCATCATCTGCACGAAGGCGCTCCAGATGTCCTTGGTTTCCGCCTGAGTCGCGTCGAAGAAGTTCTGGTTCACGCCAATGCAAAACAGGGTGCGCAGCGGAATTTGGGTGTCAGTGGTCATGGTGGGTTCTCCTTGGCGATGGGGTCTGTTCAGAGGTAGCCCGGCAAGGGCTTGAGGCCGAACAACATGGCGCCGGCGTTTTGGTAGGTGATGTCGCCCATGAAGGCGTGCTGGGTCACGACCAGGCTGTCTTGAACCTGGGTGGACAGCGGGCAGCTGCGGTAGATGCCGGTCATGCCCGCCAGCATCTGCACGCTGCGGGTGACTTCAGCACCGGCGCGGGTGGCATGGGTGGACGACAAGCGCAGCATGCTGATCTGTTCCTGGGTGGGTGTGTCCCCCTGCAGCAGCGTCTCCCACACCTCGTCCATGGCGTCGTAGAAGAAGGCGCGTGCGGCGCGCAGGCTGGCTTCAGCGCGTGCAATCTCCATTTGCACCTGCGGCCTGTCGGCGGTGCGGGGTGCGCCGGTAACTGAAATTCGGCCTGTGGCGAGGCCCTTCAGTTCTTCAATCGCACCGCGGGCAATGCCCAGCGAGACCACGCTCAACACCTGTGCCGCGAAGGACAGGCTGGGGTAACGGCAAATCGGGGCGTCCAGCGTGGATGCGCTGCCGCGCACGAAGGTCCATTCCTCGGGGACGATGACCTTGTCTACCACGATGTCGTGGCTGCCTGTACCTGTCAGACCGATGACGTCCCAAGTGGGGTCGATTCTTGCCTTGGTGATGGGCATCACGGCCAGTCGCGGCAGGGATTGGGTTGCGAGTCCCGTCGGTGCAATGCCGACACCTACGATGCTCGCCCCCATGCAACCGCTGGCAAAGCTCCAGCGGCCAGACACCTCAAAGCCGCCCTCTACGGCAGGGGCACTTTGGGGCGGGAAGACGCCCGCGCAGAACACCACATCGGGTGAGGCTGCATACACCTTGCGCAGTGTTTCGATGGGCAGCGAGGCCAGATAGGTAATGCCCATGCCGAAGCTGGCCACCCAACCGGCAGAGCCGTCGGCCTGTGCGATGCGCTCCACTTTTTCGCAGAAATAGCGTGGTGAGCGTTCTTCTCCGCCCAAGGTGCGTGGCACCAGTGCTCGGTACAGACCATGGTGTTTGAGGCTCTCAATGACGTCGGGCGCGATGAACTTTTGTTGGGCAAATTCAGCGCTGCGAGCACGGATATCAGACAGCAATTCGTCAAAGGACGGGTGAGCAACACCATTGGATGGTGGTGGGCATGCCTGTGTGATGTGCTCGGGTTCTAGGGTCAGCATCGGGGTCTCCGGTAGTGAGGTTGCCGCGTTGAGAAATGACTTAACGCGTTGAAGCTATTTTTTAAGTTATCTCAAAACAACGTGAATTGGCAACTAATTTTTGAAACTTTTTCGGAGCCACGAATTGGATGATGAGGATTTGACGATCTTGTTTTGTCCTTGAAGAGGGCGAAAATCAGTGTAAATACCTACTTTTTATGCAATTTCATCGATGGTTCACTCGGGATTCCCCTAGGTTGGGAAGTTGGCTTACCTATGTAACCTCGAAGATATGCATGAATTAGAACGTGAATTTGGCATAAAAAATCATGTCGAGCTTCACCGGAATTCAATCTTTTCACCCGTCCTATGAGAGGTACCCAGTGGCCCTGAAAAACGTATTCCCCGGCTTGATAGCCGCCGCCGCAACCATGTGCTTTGCCGGCTGTGCGCTCGCCCAGATCAAAGTCGGTGTTGTGTCCTCGGCCAGCGGGCCGATTGCCCTGGTCGGCATTCCACAAAAGAACACCGTGGCGCTGTTGCCCAAAGAAGTCGCGGGCCAGAAGATCGAGTACTTTTCGCTCGACGACGCTTCCGATCCAACGGCTTCGGTCTCGGCAGTCAAGAAGCTCATCAATGAAGACAAGGTCGATGCGCTCATCGGCCCCAGCGGTTCGCCCAACGCCATGGGAGTGATTCAGTTCGCTGCTGAAGCGGGAGTGCCCATGTTTGCTCCAGTTGGCACCTCAGCCGTGGTGCTGCCGATGACTGAGCAGAAGAAATGGGTTTTCAAGACCACTCAGAACGATGATCTGATCGCCCATGCGTTGGTAGACCATATGAAGGCCAGCGGAATCAAGAGCGTGAGCCTGATCGGCACGGCTGACCCGTATGGCGAGAACTGGATCAAGGTCATGACCGAGTTGCTCGGTGCAGCCAACATCAAGCTGGCAACTGTGGAAACCTTCCAGCGTCGTGATACCTCTGTCACTGCGCAGGCACTGAAGACCCTGGCTGCTCGCCCTGATGCCGTGCTCATCGCAGCACCTGGGAGTTCGGCCGTGCTGCCGCAGACGACGTTGTTCGACCAGGGCTACAAAGGCAAGTTCTACCAAACCCACGGCGCCGCGTTGGACGACTTCCTGAAATTGGGGGGGAAGAAGGTGGAGGGCACCATGCTGGCAGCCAGTGGCATGCTGGTGCTGAGCGAAATGCCAGCGACTAACCCGATCAAGGCGATCGCCACCAAATACGTCGCTGATTACGAACGGCTGTACGGCAGCAAGCCGGCCACATTCGGCGCGAATGTGTACGACGCTGGCCTGTTGCTACAAGCCGCCATTCCGGCCGCACTGAAGAGGGGCAAGCCAGGCACTCCGGAATTCCGTTCCGCGCTGCGCGATGCGATCGAGCAGACCAAGGAGTTGGCGGCTACCCAAGGCGTTTACAACATGACGGCTGCAGACCATAGCGGCTTTGACAAACGCGGCCGCGAGCTCATCACGGTGAAGAACGGTCAGTGGGCCGCATTCAAGTAAGCAGTCGATAGCTGATCGTCATGGATTCACAAATCGTTCTATTGCTGGGGCAGGATGGCCTCACGAGCGGCGCCATTTATGCGCTGCTCGCGCTGTCCATCGTGCTGGTCTTCAGCGTGACACGTGTGCTGCTGGTGCCACAGGGGGAATTCGTCACCTTCGGTGCGATGGCCATGGCTGGCATGCAGGCGGGGCAGTCCATCGCACTTGCGTGGCTGCTGCTGGCGCTGACTGTGGCTCGGACCGCAGGGGCCCTTTGGCGCAGACGTGAGTTGCCGGGCCCAGGCGACTGGATCATGCTGACCTATGCAGTGGCTCTGTGGGTGTTGCTGCGCCTCCTACCACTGCAAGCTTTGCCGATGGTGGTGCAGGCACTGCTGACGCTCGCACTCATAGTGCCCATGGGACCGTTGCTGTACGACATCGCCTTCAAGCCCATTGCGTCTGCGCACTCACTGGTCCTGCTGATCGTGTCCATTGCCCTGCATGGGGTGTTGGTGGGGCTGTCACTGCTGATGTTCGGCGCCGAGGGCGCACGCAGCGAGCCGTTTTCTGACGGGGGCCTGGGAATAGGACCGGTGGTCTTCAAGTCGCAGGCTCTCTGGGTCATTGCAACGTCCTTGCTGCTGATCGGCGCGCTCTATGTGTTCTTTGATCGCACGCTCTACGGCAAAGCATTGCGTGCGACTTCGGTGAACCGACTTGGCGCGGAACTGATGGGCATTTCGCCAGAGTTCGCAGGCCAGCTCAGCTTTGGCCTGGCGGCCTTCATTGGTGCCCTGTCGGGCATTCTGATCGCGCCGCTGACCACGCTGTATTTCGACAGCGGCTTTCTGATCAGCCTCAAGGGCTTTGTCGGTGCAGTCACCGGTGGATTGCTGAGTTACCCGATCGCTGCGTTGGGCGCCACGTCGGTCGGCTTGGTCGAGTCCTTCTCGACATTCTGGGCAAGTGACTACAAGGAGGTGATCGTGTTCACACTGATCCTGCCATTCCTGATGTGGCGCTCTTTGACAACCCGCCATTCTGAAGAGGACGCATGAGCGCTATTACTACCCCCACCCTCCAGCACGGCACGGCCCGTTGGCTTGGAGCCTCCCGCCTGCGAGGCATCGGTTTGTCCCTCTTGGCGGTGGCTTTGTTGGCGCTGGTCCCCCTTTTGCCGAGCTTCTATGTCACCTTGTTCAACAACATCGGCCTGGCGGCACTGGTTGTGTTGGGTATCGTGCTGATGACCGGCGTGGCTGGCCTGACCAGCTTTGGCCAGGCCGCCTTTGTTGGCATCGGTGCCTACACAACGGCATGGCTGGCCACCAGCACTGTGTTGCCAGGCTGGCTGGCCTGGGCAGGCGGCTCACCGCTGGCGGCGCTGCTGATCGGCACCTCCATCACGCTGTGTGTGGCTGGCCTGTTGGGGGCCATCACCTTGCGTTTGTCAGGCCACTACCTTCCTCTGGGCACCATTGCCTGGGGGATCGCCCTGTATTACTTGTTTGGCACCTTTCAATCTCTGGGGGGCCATTCAGGCCTGGCGAATCTGCCAGGATTGCGTCTGTTTGGTGTGGTGCTGGAGCGAGGCGAGCAGATCTTCTATCTCATCTGGTTGCTGGTGCTGCTTGGCGCGGTTGCCCTCCGAAACCTGCTGGACTCCCGTTCGGGGCGCGCCATTCGCGCCTTGAACGGAGGCCAGGCCATGGCTGCCTCCATGGGCGTGCACGTGTTTCGAGCCAAGTTAACGGCCTTCTTGTTGGCTGCCGCCATGGCGAGTGTGTCGGGTTGGCTCTATGTCTACACGCAGCGCTTTGTCAGTCCTACCCCTTTCAGCATCAATGCCGGCATCGACTACCTGTTCATGGCCTTGATTGGCGGTGTCGGGCAATTGTGGGGAGCCATCGTGGGCGCCGGCCTGTTTGTGTTGGCAAAAAACGGCTTGGAGGACCTGTTGCCCAAGCTGTTCAGCAGCACCGGCAACTACGAGGCCATTGTGTTCGGGGCGCTCATCATCGGCCTGATGCACCGAGCACCGGCCGGCGTGGCGGGGTGGTGCAGGGCGCATCTGGGGCCGCGCCGGGTCACCCCGACATGGACTGCCGAAACCAATGCCGAATCGCTTCCGCGCCGAGAGATGCCCAGCCGGGGCAGTGTGGTGATGAAGGCTCGTGGCCTCAGCCGGCGTTTCGGCGGCTTGGTCGCCAACAAGGAAATCAACCTGGAATTGCGTGCGGGTGAGGTCCTGGCGGTGATTGGCCCGAACGGTGCCGGTAAAAGTACGCTGTTCAATCTTCTCTCGTGCTGTGATGTGCCGACTTCCGGTGACATCGAATTCCTCGGCCAGCCCGTGCGGGGTTGGGATCCCCGCCGCATCGCCGCGGCCGGTCTGGCACGCACGTTCCAGCACGTGAAGTTGCTCCCCAAGATGAGTGTGTTGGAGAACGTGGCCCTTGGTGCGCACCTGCGGGGTCGCCAAGGCTTGCTGGCCAGCGTCATGAGATTGGACCGCCGTGAAGAGGCCCGCTTGCTGGCTGAAGCTCGCCGTCAGTTGGAGCGCGTGGGACTGGGCGCCCATCTCGCCGCGGAGGCTGGCAGCCTGTCTTTGGGCCAACAGCGCTTGCTGGAAATCGCCCGTGCCCTTTGCTGCGATCCTTGTGTGCTGCTGCTTGACGAGCCCGCAGCAGGTTTGCGTCATGGCGAAAAGCAGGCGCTGGGCGCGTTGCTGCAGAAGTTGCGCGAAGAAGGCATGACGGTGCTGCTGGTCGAGCACGACATGGACTTCGTCATGAACTTGGTTGATCGCGTGGCGGTGGTGGTGTTCGGCGACAAGATCGTCGAAGGCCTGCCCGCTGAAGTCCAATCGGACCCAAGAGTCCTTGAAGCCTATTTGGGAGTTGCCTTGTGAATGCCGTACTTAAACCAGGGGTGGTCGAACCACCGCTGTTGCTCGATGTGTCCGATCTGCATGTGAGCTACGGCAAGATCAACGCGGTCACCGGGGTCTCGTTGCAGGTGAGACAGGGCCAGATCGTCACCGTGGTGGGGCCCAATGGCGCGGGCAAGACCACGCTGATGTCGGCCATCATGGGGGTTCTACCTTCCAGCGGGCGCATCGCCGTGTCGGATGGGGCCGGCGCGTGCAGAGATGAAGGGCCGGGCATCGCTAGCCGAGTGTGCAGCGGCATCGGCCTGGTGCCCGAGACCCGAGCCCTGTTCTCCAGCATGTCGATCGAGGACAACCTGAGACTTGGCGCCTTCCGGTTTCGCAAAGAGCCCAAGGCCCGGCATGCCGATGCCTTGGACGAGGTTTTCACGCTGTTTCCTCGCCTGAAAGAGCGCCGCCAGCAGGAGGCCTCGACGCTCTCTGGTGGCGAGCGCCAGATGCTGGCTCTGGGGCGCGCGCTGATGGGCCGTCCCCGTCTGCTCATGCTCGACGAGCCCAGTCTGGGTTTGGCACCACTGATCGTGCGCGAGATCTTCCGCATCCTCACACGCCTGCGTGAGCAGGGCGTCTCGATCCTGCTGGTGGAGCAGAACGCGCTGGCCGCACTCAAGATTGCTGACTACGCCTATGTGTTGGAGTTGGGACAAGTGGCGATGGAGGGCCCCGCTGAAGCTGTCGCCGCCGATCCACGGGTGGTCCAAGCCTACCTCGGTAGTCAGGCGAAGCATCAAGCGATGTTGAGCTCTTGATATCTCAACTTGTACAGTTTTAGTTTTCATTCAAACATGACCCGCCATATCCATCCGCGTGCGAGTGCTGTCGCCATCCACTCAGCCATCACCCGCCGCGAAACGACGGCCGAGGCTGTGCTTATGGACAGCTTGGAATGCATCGGCCAAGTCGATCCTGTGGTCCATGCCTGGAAGCACCTGGATGTAGATGCAGCCCTGCGCCAGGCTCGTGCGCTGGATGCGCGATTGGCTGCAGGCTCGGAGGTAGGCTTGCTGAGCGGCATACCGCTTGCAATCAAAGACTTGATTGACACGGCCGACATGCCAACAGCCTACGGTTCTGCGGTTTACGAAGGACATCGTCCTGCCGCAGATGCTGAGGTGGTTCGGCAAGTTCGAGACGCCGATGCAGTCATCCTGGGCAAGACTGTCACCACCGAATTTGCCTATTTCAGTCCGGGAGCCACGGCCAACCCTTGGGACACCGCGCATACGCCAGGGGGGTCCTCCAGCGGGTCCGCCGCCGCTGTGGCCAGCGGCATGGTCCCTCTGGCCTTTGGATCGCAGACCGCAGGTTCTCTGATTCGACCTGCATCCTATTGCGGCGTGTTTGCACTCAAACCAACCCATGGTTGGGTCAGTGGAGCGGGTGTGAAGGCGTTCGCTCCTTCGCTGGATACCGTCGGATGGTTGGCCAATAGCGCGGAAGACCTGGAACTGATGCGTGCGGCCCTGGAGGGCGAGCGTTTCACGCCTTTGCAGGAGGCTCTTGGCATGCGCCTGCTCAGCTGCCGCACGCACGAATGGTCGTATTCCGACGCCGGCGGCTCCCATGTGTGGGATCGTGCACTGGGCTTGCTATCAAAGGCAGGGGTGCTTGAGGCTTCGCTGGATTTACCAGCGTCAATGTCGGGTCTGTTGCAGGCGCAAAAAACCGTGATGGCCAGAGAGGCCGCTCTGAACCTGGGGGGCGACATCATCGAATACGGGGCTCGGCTGAGTCACCACATCCGTGACTTGGTCGCGGCTGGTCATGCCATTGCTGACGAAGACTACGCCGCAGCCAAGTCGTTGGCGTCTCAAGGGGTTCACGAGGTTCTGACGTTGATGGGCCAAGCGGATGCATTGCTCGTACCCGCCGCTCCTGGCGAAGCGCCACGGGGGCTGGCCGCAACAGGCGACCCGGTCTTCAGCCGTGTGTGGACGCTCTTGGGCCTGCCGTGTGTCAATGTGCCTGGACTTTTTGGTCCAGGCGGGCTTCCGGTGGGGCTGCAACTTGTGGGGCGTCCACGCGAAGAGCGCAAGCTCTTGGCGATCGCACAATCATTGCATCGCCTCCTCAAATCAGGATCGGAATGATCGACTTAGGATGGATCTGACGCCGCTGCGTCAAGAATAGGATGATCGCCGCCATTGAGATTGCGGAACACGATCCGCAGCGACTCGTTCAGTTTTTCCAACTTGGATGTCGTCAGGCCATCAAAGCTGCGCTCGAACAAGCCGTGCGTGGCATCTTTCACGCGCCCCAGTGCGACCCGGCCAGCGTCGGTCAGCGACACCATCGTGACCCGTCCATCATTTGGCGAAGTCGACGTACTGACCAAACCATCCGCCTTCATGCGGTATACGATCTTCGTAGTCGTTGACAGTTTGCCGACTGCGTGCACCGCAATGTCCGAGACACTGCTAACCCCCTGCTCCTGGAGAATTGCCAACACCCGAAAGGTGGGCACATCACAATTGACCGCTCTGAGCACACGCTCCATTTCATGCGTGTAAAGCGTATTCACTCTGGCGATCCAATAGAAAGGCCAATCGGCCCGGTGGAATTCAGGGTCAGATGGATTGGAACGTTTGGAAGAGCGCACAGCCGGAAGGTCCAGGTTGGATACAAGTGCGATCTTAGCGGAACGTGCTCTTTGCTCACGCCATTGGCGCATCTGTCGAGGCCTCGGTAGCATGAGGCCAATGCTTACCAATTTGTCGTTGAATGGCTTGGCCAGATGCGACGTTGGGGTTGGGCCGGTCAGCAACTTACCAGCAAAGCTGGGCAGGTGCGCCAGACTCAACACTTGGGACAGCCTGGAGCAATAAAAGAGGGTGGCGCAGTAGAGGGTCAATATGCTTGGGGCTGGAGGACCATCGATAGTCTTCAGAGGGGGCAGCGCCCGTGGGCTGTGAGAGACGCCTGTGGCACTTACTGCAGAGTCACACGCTCATCCTCGCTGGGCTATGGTCTTTTCGATCTTCTTGTCATGTTCATCCTCGCCCCAGTCTTATCACAGAGGTCGTATAGGTCACAGGACCCAATACAGCCAGCGCGGCCAGCAACTTGTGGGCACCGAACCCAGCACTGTGCCCCCGATTAAAGCGGAATAGTGACTCAGGTGTGATCTGCGACCACCTGCTGTTCAGGTTGAGCGCCTTGCGGCGTCCGGGAACAGCTTCATCAAGTGCCAGGAGTGCCTGAATTTGATATTGATATCAAGCGAGTCGCTACACCGCAAATGATTGATTTAAATATCAAGCGACGGTGATGCCTAAGTGTGTCGAGCGGATTGCTCGCTTCCCTTGGGTATGGAAGCGAACGCTCGGTGCTTGGCCCTTCCAACCAAAGAACATGCGCTTCAGTATGGCCTGGGTAGCGCAATTTCCTTGTTGACCTCCCACCCAACGAAGCAGAGTGACTGGGTGAGCTTTATACCCCATAAATGTAATTTGTATGGCTTGGAAGTTGGCAAATTGCGCCCCAGGCGACGTGCGTGCCTGATCGACCTCACAAACCTCCTCGAGCAAGCCGTTAACTAGGTCTGGATAACGTCCCCCGAAGGGGGCAAGGGCGGTTGCTGAGTTAGCCTAGCTGCCCAATTGCACTGTGTGATGAATAGGAGCGCAGTCTTATTTGGGCCGTTGTTTTGTCAGGAGGGGCTTCTACTCGGGGGAACTTTTTGCTGCAGCTACACAAATTACATCTGAGTATTTCTAGGAGCGGGGGGCTTTTAGTCGGACGAAAGCTCCGGAGGCAATCTGTTTGCGCAGCAAACGCACGGGCGGCCGCACAGGGGCATGCGGATCGTTCGTCTTCACCGACGTGATGAACTTAACGCACTTCCGCCAATAGTGGAGCAGATCGATTGGGCGCAGAGCTTGTGGGCTCATGTCTGCCGATGCACAGACCGCCCACGCTGATTTGAATTCAATGCAATTAGTCAGTCGCTTCCAGCAAGGTGCTGGCAGAACGGCGAACCTCAAAGGCCCCATGAATTCTTTGTACGAGACATTACAAGTGAGCCCCAAGGCCAGCAGTCAGGTGATCCGGGCCGCTTACCGATGCCTCGCCCAACACATCCACCCCGACAAGCACCCGGACATCAAGGATGGGGGAGACAGACTGGCAATCATCAACCAGGCCTATGCGATCTTGTCTGACCCGGAGAAACGACAGTCTTATGACCTGAAGCAGTCCAGCCCTCCAGTGTTTGTGGAACGGCGAGGACGCGGTGCTGCGGCGCAAAGCCCGACATCCGGCAAGAGGCCACCCAGTTCACGCCTGTTCAGTTTCCGTCCCTTGGTGTAGTCGCCTCAGATCATCGCTCGGGGCTGGACTTTCAGTTGTTGATTGGTTCTGTGGCAGCGCCTTTCGCCTGAGATAAGTCTATCCGCCCGGAATACTGGTCCCGCAACCCGCAGGGGCACAGACAACGGACCTGAGAAAGCGTTAGCTTGTGCTTTTGTCGCAGCGTTGCAAAGGCCAGGGCATGGAATTCAAGGACTACTACCGGCTGATGGGGGTGAGCAAAACCGCCCCCGCCGACGAAATCAAGAAGGCCTTTCGCAAGAAGGCCCGCCAGTACCACCCCGATGTCAGCAAGGAGCCCGACGCGGCCAACCGCATGGCAGAGCTCAATGAAGCCAATGCCGTGCTGTCCGACCCAGAAAAACGCGCCGCCTACGACACCTTGGCCAGCCAGCCCCAGGCCACCCATGCCGGTCAGGCCTATCAACCCCCACCTCACTGGGACAGCGGTTACGAGTTCTCAGGCGGCGCGGACGACCTGGAAGGTGAGCGTAGCGACTTCTTCGAACAGCTGTTCGGTCGATCAGCTCGCGCCAACCGCCAACGCCGGGAGGCCGCAGGCAGGGGCAGTGGACAATCGCAGGCCCAACGCGGCAACGATCACCATGCGCGCATTGAGCTGGAACTGGTCGATGCCTACGCCGGAGCCCTGCGCACCATCACACTTCAGGCGGGCCGCCTGGACGGGTCAGGGCACCTGGTGCGCGAAGAACGGCACCTGGAGGTGAAAATTCCCAAGGGCGTGCGCGAAGGCCAACACATCCGCTTGGCTGGCCAAGGCAGCCCCGGCCTGGCCGGTGGCCCGCCTGGCGACTTGCTGCTCGAAGTCGCCTTCAAGCCCGACGCACGCTGGCATGCCGAAGGCCGCGATGTGCACCAGACCCTGGGCCTATCGCCCTGGGAAGCGGCCCTGGGTGCTGAGATCATGGTGCACACCCCGGGTGGCGAACTGGAAGTGCAGGTGCCAGCCGGCTGGCGCCGCGGTCGCAAGCTTCGCCTGAAGCAGCGTGGTATCCCTGGCCAGCCCAGCGGCGACCTCTTCTTGACCTTGGAGGTGGCTCTTCCCCCGGCCGAAACCGATGCAGCACGCGTCGCTTACACCGCCCTGGCCCAGGCCTGCCCGGCCTTCAACCCTCGTCTGCCCCAAGGAGCGTGACCATGAACCCTGCCACCCAAAGCCCCGTGCTGGAGGCTGAACTGCTCACGGAGGACGCATTCGACCTGATGGCACTGGCCAGCGCCTGTCGCCAAAGCCCGGACTGGGTGCGCCTGCGGGTCGAAACCGGCATTCTGCAGATTGACACGAGGGGACCAGAGTGGCGCTTCAGCAGCGAGTCCTTTGTGCGGGCGCGCCGCATTGCCCACCTGGAAGCCACCTTCGACGCCGACCCGCAACTGGCTGCCCTGACGGTGGACCTGATCGAAGAAGTTGGCCACCTGCGAAGCCAACTGCTGCATGGGCAAACCTTGCCAGGGGATACCCAGAACTAGGGTTAGCCAGCGAGATACCTTTGCAGGGCTCGGGTGAAGGCAAGCCTCTGAATGGCCACCGCGGTTGAGCAAGAAGCAGGGGAGGGCGATCCCGTTGGGCGAGGCTGGCGCCAGCGCAAACCATGGCGAAATGCCAGCAACATGGGATGGGCCCCTAGAATACGACCCCTATGTTCAACGAAATCCGTGCTTTAGATCAGCAAATCGCGCAGCTCCAAGCGCGTCGCGATGAATTGTTTCGCGCCAAAAGAAAAGAAGCCGTCGAAGTGGCCCGCTCTTTGGTCGAGGCATTCCAACTCACCCCCTCGCAGGTCAATCTCAGCTCCCTGAGCCGTACCCGCGCTCCCACGATCCTCAAGCGTCCCACCACCTTCTACGATCCGAACCGGGGACTCGCCTGGGACGGCACCCTCACCGGCAAGGGTCGTAAGCCCGACTGGATCAAGGCCGCCATGGAGAACGGCACGATCGAGCATTTCCGCGTCCAGATCCAGCGCGCCAACCCGGCGTGAATCATCCCCGCACCGTCTAGATTCGCGCAGGCCTGGCGGTGGATGTGCACACCCCTGAGGTGAGATATTTGGTGGGGACCAAGGACTTGAACGCATTGCGTATTCCAATGCAATCTGCTGCAGAAGGTCTGCAAAACCCCGCTCGCCGAGGCTAGCGGGTTGATTGCCGCAACCGCCATTTCGTGATGCGAGTTGGGTATGCGGCGGGCTAGGTTGGCGATCACCGCCTCTAGCTCACCGACATTGGGCGGCTTAGTGAGGTAAACATCGGCGCCGCTTTGGTACCCCGCTGTCTTGTCGGAGGGCATAGCCCGAGCGGTGAGCATGATCAACCTGATCTCTGGAAAGGCATGCCGCATGCGCCGACACAGGCTTAGACCGTCCTCACCGGGCGGGTTCAGGTCCAGCACAAGGATTTCGGCATGGCGCTGAAGCAGAAGGCATTCCAGCACTTCACTGTCGTCGGTTCCTCGCACCTGCACACCGGGACGGCTCAGAAAATCCACCAGCCCGAGCCGCACCAAATCGTGGTCCTCCACAACGATGATGTCCAGGAGCCCGCTCGGGGCCACACCGTCGGTCAATGGCATGGTCAGCGGAATTCAAAGTAAATCAGAGCGGGAGCTCCCACGCGGGCCTCGGTGTAGTGGTTGATGTAACCGCCCTCGCGTTCGACAAGGCATTTGACCGGGTACAGCCCTGGGCCCGAACCGGTGCGTTGATGCGCGCCCTCGACGCGGTAGTACTTGCTGAACACGCGATCTGCATCGGATAACCCGGCCTTCCCCGACGAATTGCCCACCCGCCCCCCACCCAGCGGCCTGATCGCCCGACCGGCGTCAGGGCTTGCAGGCGTTATTCGATCTGCGAATCTGTGGGAGAGTAGCCGCGGGGCACGATGGTGGTAGCGGGCTGGAACGCCTGCTCCAACACCTCCCCCAGGTGAGCCTCACCAGAGAGGTCGGCCCAGACGGCGCGTTCGGCATCAATCTGGGTGGCCAGCTCGGCACGGCCCGCCACTGGCCAAACCAGCGCCAGCAGGCACAGCCGTGGCATCAGCCACAAACGGGCTCTGCACAAAACGGGCGACAGCAAACGGATGGCAGTGCTCACGGAGATCATGTCCGATGAAATAAATAGCAATGTTTCATGTGAGCCGGTTGATACAAACGCGGGCGAATCAGGCCTCGGCCACTTCCCGTTTCCATCGTGTCTCCGCTTCGGTGTACGTGCCGCCCCAGGCCTTTGCTCGGACAGCCTGGGGGACCGATGGTATGGGCAGGGGCTTCGGCCTCCAATGCACCACCCACATGACACACGCAATGATCTTTCCCATTTCTGCAAGCCCCGCATGGCGCCACGCTCATGGCACCCTGACGGTCGTGGCACTGGCGACTTCCATGTTGTGCGCCGCCCACCTAGCGAGCGCTCAGGCCCAGAGCAGCCCGAGTTCTGATTTGGCGAGCGAACTTCAGCGTCGCTTTGATGATCAGCAGGCAGAGATTGCCCGGTATCTGGCCAATAACCCCAGTGTCCAGCGCGAAGTGCTTCGGGACGGGGTGGTGTACCGCATCGTGCGCATAGGTTCAGACGGCCGGCCCATCTACATCAAAAACAAGGATGTCACCTTCAACAGCCGCAGTAATGTCGAATCCGGGCAACTCATCAAGGCCGATTCGCTTTATCCGGGCGGAAGTCTGGGGGTGAATATCACCGGGCAGGACATGGTGGTGGGGGTCTGGGAGCCCGGCGTTCCCCGAGCCACGCACGAGTTGCTGGCCGGCAAGATCACCATCGAGGCCAACCAGTTGGGCAGCACCACCGACTCGGCCCGCAACCATGCCACCCATGTGACCGGCACCATCATCGGCAAGTCTGGCCTGAGCGGCAATGGGGCCAGTGCCCAGGGGATTGCCTACAGCGCAAGCTCACGCAATTGGGACTCTGACAACGACACGGCGGAGATGTATGCGGCGGGTCTCGCTGTCGGGGGGCTTATGGTGTCCAACCACTCGTACGGCTACGCCAACGACAACACCGTCCCAGTGTGGCAGTTCGGGGCCTACGACAACGAATCCCGCGCCTGGGACCAAGTGGTCAGTTCACTGGTCTACTACCAACCCTTCGTGGCGGCGGGCAATGAGCAGCAAGCCAATGGGAACGCCACCAAGGGCGGCTACGACTTGATGACAGGGGCCAGCGCCGCCAAGAACGTGGTGACCGTTGGGGCCGTGAATGCCGACAAAAGCATGTCGGACTACAGCAACTGGGGCCCGACCGATGATGGCCGCCTCAAGCCTGAAATCGTGGCACGCGGGACGGGCATCAATTCGGCCACAGCCACCAGCGACACCGCCTACAGCGGCAGCACAAGCGATTCCAGTGGCACCTCTTACGCAACGCCAGCCGCATCGGCCGCTGCGCTGCTCCTCCAGCAGTACTACCGTTCCCGTTACGGTTTAAGCAACATGCGCTCGGAAACGTTGCGGGCCCTGATGTTTGGCACCACTGAGGACCTGGGTCGGCCAGGGCCCGACCACCAGTTTGGTTGGGGCCTGTTGAACGTGCAAAACGCTGCCAGCGCCATCAAGCAGCGCACCACACCCTATGGACAATCTAACTGCGCCGGCAGCTACCTGGCCTCTGAACTGCGCGGTGCCATCATCGACGAGTTGAGCGTCAACCCAACCAACAACGGTGCGGCGGCTTGCTACCGATCGTTGTATGCCCGAGGTGGGGTGCCCTTGGTAGTCAACATGGCGTGGAACGATGATCCGGGCCTCGAGCAAACCGCGGCTGACCCCGTTGACGACACCACTTCGCGGGTCATCTACAACTTCGATATCGAGGTCCTTGAGCTTGCCACGGGCAATACTTTCCGCCCCTGGAAGATTCCAGATATGGCACACCGAACGGACAATGCCACGCTCTCTACCGCCGCCTTTGATGACATGGGGCAGAACTTCAAGCAGGTGATCATTCCCAACCCGGTCGCTGACACCGAGTACCGGGTGATTTTCCGCAAGCACAGCTCATCCCCCGCAGCGACCAAGGCCATGGCCTTGGTGGTCACAGGTACCTCGATCAGCAATGCCCGTTCAGAGATCCGTGGTACCCCTGCCGTGACTGGCACCGCGCAGGTGGGCCAAACCTTGACCAGCAGCTACAGCTACTGGGATTTCGAGGAGGACATTGAAGGCGCGAGTACCTACCGCTGGGTGTGGGCCACGCCAGCCGGCAGAGGCGTGACCCGAACCACCATCGCCGGAGCCACCGCCCGCAGCTACACGCCTGTGAGCAATGATCTAGGCAAAGCGTTGCAGTTCTGCGTGACCCCTGTGGCGGCGGCCGGCAATACCGGTGCAGGCACCGAGGCCTGTTCGAGCTCCACGCTGGCCGTCGCAGCCCAAGCCCCGGTCAACGCCAGTTGCGGGAGCAGCGCCAACTCCGCCAGCGCCTACCTCCCCGCAGCGAACCTGTGCTTGGTCGGCACAGCCGGCGTGGTGAGCGCTGGCACCCGCAGTTGGTCCTGGAGCTGCAATGGTAGTGGTGGAGGAAGCGCCGCGACCTGTTCTGCCCCCTTCAGCTCGGTGGCGACCGGACGCGAGGTAGGAGCGATCCAGCCCGCAGGCAACAACAACTGGCAGATTAGGTCGGCCAACTCAGGTTTTATCTCTCCGCCCGCGTCCCCGCCCACTGGTGTGAGCTTCCCCCAGGGCGCCACCAAAGTGGTGCTGGACAGCGGCACACCGGGCTCCAGCACCACCGTCACTTTGCGCTTCAGCAGCATTCCCGCTGGTGCCCAACTCTACAAATACGGCAAGGAAAATGGCCTGGGGGATACCAATAAATGGTTCGCCTACCCAGCCACCATTGACGCGCAAGCCGGGACCGTTGTTTACACCCTCACCGACGGGCAGAAGGGCGATAACGACTGGACGGCTAACGGCGTCATTGACGACCCGGTAGCGCTGGGAATTGGTCTTAACGGCCAAGTTTCGGGAGTTCCGACGCTATCGGCTGCGGCTGCCTGGGCGCTCAGCGCCCTGCTAGTGGTCGCCTCGATGCTGCCTTTGCGTCGCCGAAGGGCTTACACATAGTCGAATGCGGTTGGAATCAATCTTGTTGAGTAGTACTAAAAAATGGGACAGGTTGAGTCCATGCGAGATTCATCGTGTGAGACGAAGTTAGCTGATGAGGGCTTCGCGCCGTACAGTGCAGTGCAGTGCAGTGCATTGCTTACTTTGTCTGGAAGTTGAAAAACCGCTACGGCGTTGTGACCTAGCCCCTTCTGCCGTACCCGCCATAAAGCGGAAGTCCTAGTTACAAGGTTCATAGGATTCGGTGCTGACGAAGGATCGCGTTGCATCGCCAGCGTGCAGGCGATGCAACGAAGCGAACTTGGCCGGCGCCAGCCGCTGGCAACTGCTGTGCGGCCTGACCTGGTTGTAGTCCCGTCGCCAAGCGGCGACGGTGGTCCGGGCCTGGCTCAGCGTCTGGACCCACTGGTCATTCAGGCACTCGTCACGGAACTTGCCGTTGGAGCCCTCGGTGTAGCCGTTTTGCATGGGGCGGCCCGGCTCGATCAGGATGTGCCGGATGCCGTGCGTGCTGGCCCAGGCCATGAAGGCCCAGCTGGTGAACTCCGGGCCGTTGTCGGTACGCACCGCCTGCGGATAGCCCCTGAAGAGCGCGGCCTGGTCCAGAAGCCGGGCGACGTATTAGCTCGAGATGCCCCAGCCCACGGCAATGCGCACACATTCGTGGCTGAAGTCGTCGGCCACGGTCAGGCACTTGCGGCGCCGCCCGGTGATAAGGCTGTCACTGACAAAGTCCATGCTCCAAACCTCATTGACGCCCTGCGCCAGTTGCAGCGTCAAGCGTTCACTGGCCACGCGTTTGACCTTCTTGCGCCGGCGCGTATGGGCGATCTCGATGATCTAGCCGTTAAGTGCCTGGGTCATGGTGTCAACCATCGGATGGATGGCGGTAGCTGTCGCGGGAGAGCCTCACCAGGCGGCAGGCACGGCGATCGGACAGATCGCAATGTTGGATCATCACCGACACCGCGGCGCGCCTGGCTGGTGGAGCTCGCGCTTTACCCCAAAGACGGTGTTCAACGCATGGAATTCGAGATGGGCCTCGGCCAGCAGCTCCTCGATCCGCAGATCGGTCTCGGCCTGGTTGCGGAAGCAGATGATCTGCTCTTTCTCATGGCTGTCATTTCCCAGGTTGACGGACTTCGCTGCCATTGGGTTGGTACGGCTGGGAGGGGGCAGGTCAACTTCGCTGGAAAGCCGGTGACGTGGGTGGTCCGGTCTTAGTGCGAAGCTTCCACACCGCTGAGGTGGCTGATGGCCGGATAGCTCGCCTTTGGGTACTTATTGAGAGCGAGAGGTCTTGATACCTTGAATCGATCCGGAGTGATTCACTCCGGAAAACTCTCTGTCTCCGTACCGGAAGGCCCATCTTTTTCACTTTATACAATAATTGTTATGTTTAATTAAACGGCCTGGTGGATGCCTTGACCGAAAGCGATGCTAGAGACATCCTGAACTGAAATTGACGTATTCGCACCGACCTGAAGACTGCACTCCCAACGCCGCCGGAGACTTGCCAATAGTTCTCACGCGCCTCTGCAAATATCCATGGCGGGAAGATCACTTGGCTATTCGTCAGTCAAACCGTGGTGTCCCAACCCTGAATGGCGAGCCGCAACGCCTAATGTGCCGACGTGCCGTTCATGGGTTGCATCCAAAGGCAGGATTGGGCACCTTCCTCTCATGGCGCCGAATACCGTCAAAGTGGCGTGTTCAGTTACACAGGCTGCCGAACAGATCAAAAGGTCTCCCAATCGCTGTCGTTATGCGCTGCGGGCTGTGGCTTGGCAGCAGCTGATGGAGATGCACGACCGATCACAGACAAGTCCTGCACGAACTTCGCCGATGCCTGCGCTGAAGACTGTCTGGCTTCTGGCGGGTTGTCGCGGACCGACACAGAGCCCGTCAATGCTTTGGAGGACGCACCCGACCGATTCGAGAGAGAAGCCGGCGCGGGGCGTTTAGCGGACGACAACGGACTCGTGGACCTGACTGCCGACATGGTGGGAGCGTCAAGCGCTGCCCGACCATCCAATCGAAAGACGCTGACTGCTTGCACCAACTCTTGGGCTTGGTTTTTGAGGCCCGTGGCGGCAGCGGCCATCTCTTCGACCAAGGCCGCGTTTTGTTGGGTGGTGTGATCCATCTGCGTCACAGCTTCGCCCACCTGACCCACACCAGTACTTTGTTGACCGGTTGCAGCGCTGATCTCGCTCACGATGTCACTGACTCGTTGGATGGCACCGACCACCTCATCCATGGTTTGTCCGGCCTGGTCGACCAAACTGCTGCCTTGCTCCACACGCTGCACGCTGTCGGTGATCAAGGTCTTGATTTCCTTGGCCGCCTCGGCGCTGCGCCCAGCCAGGGCTCGGACTTCGCCGGCAACCACAGCAAAGCCCCTGCCCTGCTCCCCGGCGCGGGCGGCTTCAACTGCAGCGTTCAAAGCCAGAATATTGGTCTGGAAGGCGATGCCATCAATCACGCCAATGATGTCGCCAATCTTCTGGCTGCTGAGATGGATCTCCTTCATGGTGTGCACCATCTGCGAGACGACCTCACCACCGCGCTGCGCCACTTGCGAAGCACTGATCGCCAGTTGATTGGCTTGAAGGGCATTGTCGGCGTTGTGTTGTACCGCAGAGCCCAGCTGCTCCATGGATGCAGCCGTCTGCTGCAGGGCACTCGCCTGGTTCTCCGTGCGGGCACTGAGGTCGGCGTTGCCCGTAGCGATTTCCGCACTGGCGGTACAGACCCCTTCAGCCCCCTGGCGGACTTTGGACACGACCTTGACCAGGCTTTGCTGCATCGACGAAAAAGCCCGGAGCAATTGAGCCACTTCATCTTGGCCCCGCACTTCGATCGGGCGACTCAAATCGCCATGTGCCACAGACTCGGTGATCTGGATCGCTTGGTTGAGTGATCTCGACAAATTGCGCACCAGCGCCAGACCCACCACAGCGGCAATCAGCACGCCCGCCACGATGGAGGCGATGCACAACGCGCTGATGAACTGAAAGCTGGCGATCGCGGCCTCATATTCTTGCTTTGCCACATCGACCTGTAGCTGTTGAAGCGCGTGCATACCATCGCGGACTGGGTCCCACAAAGGATGCATCTTCTCCAGAGCCAAACGCCGTGCCTCTTCCAGATCATTGGATCGCATGGCATTGACTGCAGGCATGAGTCCTTCATCCAGGTAGCGGGTGCGCGCCAACTCCCAATCCTTGGCCAAGCGCGCCTCCTCCGGCGTGAGGTAAGTGATTTTGTAGGCGTCCCAGACCTTGGCGACAGTCTTCGTGTTGTTCTCGATTTCTTGAACGTAGCGACGAGTGTGCTCGGGTTGGGCAAAGGCGATGGCATTTGCCACGGCGAGTCGGTTGCGCAACATCAGTCTCTGCACCTCTGCCAGCCCGGCCAACGGGACAACACGATCGACATAAACCGTCTGCAGCGAGCTGTTGGATCGGTTCATACCGGTCAAACCGGTCACACCGACGAGCACCAGCAGCAAGGCCATCAGCGAGAGAAGTCCAATCACCCGCGTAGAAATCTTGAATTGGCTCATGTGTTGTCTTTATTAGGGGAAAGTAAATCCGGAACTGGGCCTTCGCAAGCCCCAACGAACGGGGGCTCAGTTGGCCCAACAGGTTCCATTCGATGGTGTGACATGTGCACTCCGCCAGCGCCTCGGCCTATCACGTCCTTGGTCTCAACCAACGAGCCACGCGCATTGAAAAGTTGCGTGATTCATCACCATCACATTTCAAGGTCAATCCCATGTGGTCCGTGGCAGCACGTCGCGTCTATCTTGAGAGTGAAACTTGGAAAATATCTTCTCACTGAAAGCCTGCCTCTTCGAGAAATGCCACCCGTGGCAATCATCGAAGGGGCAGCCATCAATCTATAATTCGCGTCCGCCGACTACATTTGCCAGTAAACATCATTTGCATCAAATGTCGGCGTCATAGATATGATTTTTTGATTGCATGATGTTGTGGATATCAGACAGCAGGCTGGGACCATCTCCTGATCGCCGTTCTGAGTGTCAAAAATTAACAATACTGAGCCACAGGGTTTGAAGAAAAATGGTGAGTCAACTCAGCGTGGAAAGTAGGAATAAGCTGTTAGCGGTTTCGCGCCTGAAAATCTTTCCAGCTCACTCGATCATCTGGGAGCGATGCTCGACTCAGCACCAGCTGTTGTATGTTGAATCTGGTGGGGTGCGCAGTCATATCGCCTCAGGGAGCGCCCCCAGATTTGGATATGCCGAGTGGGGGCCCGGAAATTGGCTGGGCGAGGCGTTCATGGTCCTGGAGGGAGATACCATCTTCCACGTAGAAGCCGTCGAGAATTCAGTGCTGCGCTTGGTCGAGCGCGATGATTTTGAAGATTTGATGGCCACAGATGCCCATTTGGCGTGCGACGTCGCACGGCTGATTGCCTCTCGGTACAGACAGGTGCTGCGTTGGGTCGAAGAGACTCTTTCGCTGCCGATACCAGAGCGCATCGCCACCGAGTTGCTCCGCCATGCTCGGCCACGCTCACACGGCGGAACAGTCTTGTGGGGTACTCAGGACAGCTTAGCCAGTTGCCTTGCCTTGTCCCGTCCAACAGTGAGCAAGGTGCTTAAAAACTGGGAGCGCATGGGACTGATCGAACTGAACTATGGATCGATTCTGATCTTGGACGGCAATCGTCTGATGGCAACAGCCTGCGGTGTGAACATGGATTGCGAACCTGTAGCCTGAATTCTGACCTTGCCAAGGTTATCGCGTACGCTCATGGGAACCGCGACCACAAGCCTTGATATGTCATTGCTTCGCCTTGTCGTGCCGGTTGTAATGCCTGCGGCTTCGCACCTTGTCCCAACCACCAATCTACGATTTGCTGTGTCGTGTTAGCGGTTCTAGGTATGTGTTAACCCGTGAGTCCCGGCCAGCACAGGAACCGATGCATCCGATCCATCGAAGGACCGCGACTCAAACGCTGCGGGACATAAGACGGTCACCAAACTCCATCAGGCCCCCAATGGGCTGCAATCAGCGTGCGCCATCTGGCGAATCCACTGGCATGCGGCTGTTTGGATGCACTCAGGGCCGCATTCAAGCGATCGGTACCTGGATCTGGATTTGAATCTGGTCACCTGACCGAAGTACTGCACACGCCTGGCGCACCGGCCAGATCCCAAGCATTGCCTGACCCAGTGCACTTCGGTCGGATCTCAAGAACGATCACCGGATCTCGGGCTCAGGGGCCAACAGTGTAAAGATTTTTCGTTTGAGTTGCAGTGACACAACGAATAGCAACCAATTGCTAACTTTTCCACACGTCATGGCGCATAATATTTTCATTATATCTTTATAATTATTTTAATATAGTATATTAAGTTAATAAATGCCAGCCTCATGATAATTGGAGTTTTAATAAATTCAAAAAAACAGAGGCGACTACTGCAAAAATAAACAAATGAGCTATCCGACTGCCGGCATATACCTAATTCCGTCGAACATCTCGGAGAGACTGCTGAAACACGGCCAGATCCATTCGATTGCTGCCGGAAAAATAATTGCGCGACCAGATTCCACATCAAATCCAATTTTTCACGTCATTTCAGGAAATATTCGAACCTTCGCATACTCCAACGATGGACGCCAATTTGGTGTCACTGACTGGAAGGCAGGACATTGGTTCGGCGAAGCCTATATATTTCCATCAAGCAAATATCAATACTGTGCCGAGAGTACAGAAGATAGCGTCGTTGCCTTTTTAAGCCCGGAGATCCTATTGAAGCTCTATGAATCTGACCATGAGGTTCTTTACCACATGCACCGGCTCATGGCTTCGCGCTATCAACGACTTGTCGGTTGGCTCCAAGACTCCATGCTGACGCCTTTGCCCAAGAGGATCGCAACCGTACTGAGTCAAACATGGGAAGCAACGGGGTCTGATAAATATATCTTTAACTCATCGCAAGACCATGTGGCAGAGTATCTTGGCGTCTCCCGGCAGGCTGTGAACAAGATCTTGAGAAAATGGGCCGCTCAAGGGCACATTGAAATTTACTATGGATATCTGGTGATCAAAAATCCACAGGAAATAATTTCCATCTCCAAACCAAATTAAGTCGACAGCCAACATCATGCATGAACGCATCCGTCTTCTCCAAAGATATGCTGAAATTGCATTGATGGGCATCGGCTTATTGGCCCATGTAGGCTTCCTCTTGAAAATCGTCAAATCCGAGTCTCAAGAGGCCACGATCGATAGAAAAATAAAATCAGAAGCAGTCAGCCAAATAAAAGAAGCACTGCGCTTGGCACGGATTGTAGAGGACAACTTCCGATTCAGCATCATAGAAATCAGTGCCATCCCGAATAGCAACACCGAGAAAAATAGAGCGCTGCTGGATGAAATCAAAAACACAGCAAGAACGATTTCAAATGATCTCTATGAAACAGTGGAGACCGTGGAAAATGCGCTCGAGCAGTTGATTGAAACGCCAACCTGTGGGCGTGCCTGGAGCCGAGAATGGCGCCTCGCCTTCGATGCACTCCACTCACGCACCCAAACTTCCATACATTCGGTCATGAAGGCCCTAGAAGAGGTACAGAATTTTCCATTCAAGTACCCACACAGAATAGGTCAAGCTCATATCAAAAACTCTGGGCCTCAAGATGATTGAAGCCTATCAGGGCGCATTTGGCATGCAGCGCCGCAGATAGGCCAATACGGCAGCAACGGTAACCACCAAGGGAGTTCTTGCGATGACATCCATTCGCTACATGACGAAAGTGCTGCTGACTTGCATAGGCATCTCAGCACTGGCGCTCATTTTTGCGCTGCATAAAGTTGATCAGGCCAACGATGAGGTCGCCCGAGTCAACCAGCAGCGCTATGCGTCCTACCTGCTGGCCGATGAGCTACGACAGAGCTCCGACGACCTCACCCGGCTCGCACGCACCTATGTCGTCTCGGGAGACTCGGAGTATGAGCGCCAGTATTTCGAAGTGCTGGATATTCGCAACGGCAAAAAGCAACGCCCAAACCATTACCAGCGCGTCTATTGGGACTTCAGAGCGGCAGGTGTCGATCCTGCTCGTGGTGCTGGATCGGCTGTTCCCCTGCTCGATCTCATGAAGGCGATCGGATTCACGGACGCAGAATTCAACAAGCTCAAGGAAGCGCAGAACAACTCCAACGATCTGGTCAACACTGAAACAGTGGCCATGAGCCTGATCAAAGGACAGGTGTCCGACGGGAAGGGAGGCTTCAAGGTGCAAGCAGATCTGGACCCAGCCCAAGCTCAGACCCAAGCGCGTAACTTGATGCATGACAAGGCCTACCACCAGGCCAAAGTGAAGATCATGAAGCCGGTCGATGAATTCTTCGAGATGCTGGATGCACGCACCGCGGGTGCTGTCGCCCAGGCCGTGGATGACAAGAATTTCTGGTTCGCGACCTTGCTGCTGGCAGCCTTTCTGAATGTGGTCATTGCCACGGTGGGACTTTGGCTGTTCCGCAGCCACCTGATGCAAATGCTGGGCGCCGAGCCCTTGGAAGTGAAAACAGTGGCAGACAACGTCCGCCATGGCGACCTGAACCAGAACATCGCTCTGCGTGCGGGCGACACCCACAGCGTGTTGTCGGCCATGAAAGCGATGCGCGACCACCTGGAGACCATCGTGTCGAACGTCCGCAGCAACGCCGAACACCTCGCCAGCGTCAGCGCCCAGATCGCCCAAGGCAATCACGATCTCAGCGCCAGAACGGAGCACCAGGCATCCGCCCTGGAGCAAACCACCGCCTCCATGGACCAACTCAGCAACGCGGTGCAAGAGAACGCCAACAGCGCCCGCACCGCGAACGAATTGGCTCAAAGCGCCTCCCGCATCGCCAGTCAGGGTGGGCAAGTGGTGTCGGAAGTGGTGGATACGATGAAAGGGATCAATGACAGCTCTCGCCGCATTTCCGACATCATCAGCGTCATTGACGGAATCGCTTTTCAGACCAACATCCTCGCACTGAACGCGGCAGTGGAAGCCGCACGTGCCGGTGAGCAGGGCCGAGGATTTGCAGTCGTGGCAAGCGAGGTGCGCAGTCTGGCCGGACGCAGTGCGGAAGCCGCCCGTGAAATCAAGACACTCATCGGCGCCAGCGTGGAACGGGTCGAGCAAGGCAGTCAATTGGTCGACAAGGCAGGCCAGACCATGAATGAAGTTGTCCAAGCGATCCAACGCGTGACTCAGATCATGGGAGAGATCAGCGCCGCCAGCCACGACCAAGCGATGGGGGTTTCACAGGTCAGCGCTGCGGTTTCTCAAATGGATCAGGTGACCCAGCAGAATGCAGCCCTCGTGGAAGAGATGGCAGCGTCCGCCAACAGCCTCAACTCCCAGGCGCTTGAATTGGTGGGTGCTGTGGCTGTGTTTCGACTTGAATCGGGATCAGCCAACCCCAGCCACGAGAAAGCGACCCTGATGGCCATTGGCCATTGAGCATCCAGGGCCTGTGTAGGATACTTCCCCCGGAGGCCAAGACCATGCGCACAGGACAGCCGGAAATCCTTCAGGCCATCATCGACCACCTGCCCAGTGCGGTTTCGATGTTCGACGCGGACCTAAACATGGTGGCCTGCAACCGCAGGCTCCGCACCCTGCTCGACTTTCCGGACCATCTGTTCGAGCCGAGCTTGCCCAGTCTTTACGACCTCGCACTGTTCAACGCTCAAAGGGGCGAGTACGGACCGGGCGATCCAGCGGCACAGGCTGAAGCGCTGTGCACTCGTGCGAGATCCATGGAACCCCATGTGTTTGAGCGCCAACGCCCGGGCGGGATCACCCTCGAAGTTCGTGGCGCCCCACTGCCCGGCGGAGGCTTTGTCACGATCTACACCGACATCAGCGAGCGCAAGCGCGCAGAGCACGAAGCAAAGCGTTATGCCGCCTACCTCAACACCGTCATAGAGGCCCTGCCGCAGGGTGTGACAGTGATCGACGAGAACCTCGTGATTCAGTTGTGGAACCAGAGTTTTGAACGCTTGCTGGATCTGCCACTCGGATTGATGCAGCCGGGCGTCACATTCGAGGATGTGACCCGAAGCAATGCACTTCGAGGCGAATACGGCGACATCCACGTCGAACAACGTGTGCAGGAAGCCGCTGCACTGGCCCGCCAGTTTTTACCGCACCGCTTGATCCGCCAACGGCCCAACGGATCCACGCTGGAAATTGAAGGGCGTGTCCTGCAAATTGACGGTGAACAACGGGGGTTCGTTACCACCTACACGGACATCACCGAGATCAGCAACGCGCGCGAAAAGCTAGAGCAGATGGCGCTGCATGACCCACTGACGGGTCTTCCCAACCGAACTCAGTTTGAAAATCGATTCCAGCTGGAAATCGACCGACAAAGACGCGGTAGCGGGCCTCTGGCGTTGGTGATGGTGGACATCGATCACTTCAAACGCATCAATGACGAACATGGCCACCTCACCGGTGACGCGTGCCTCAAAGCGTTTGCCAGCTTGCTGCATTGGCGCGTGCGTCGTACCGACCTGGTGGCCAGATTCGGAGGAGAGGAGTTCCTCATCCTACTTCCCGATACGGACGCCTCGCAGGCGACTCAACTGGCAGAGAGCCTGCGTGAGGCCATCGCGACGATGTCTGTCCCCGGCGCCCCAACACTCACCGCCAGTTTTGGGGTGACCACCCTGCAACCAGGCGCCTCACAGAGCCTGGCCCAGCTCATCGAGCGAGCCGATATGGCGGTCTACCGGGCCAAAGCGGAAGGGCGGAACTGCGTATGCCAAGCAGCGGACCCAAACGGCGGCGACAAGGCTCCGCACGGCTAAATGCTCAAGTTTCAAAGCGGCAGCGGCGTTCACAGCCCCTCTGCGAGCAGACACTGATGAGATTCGCTGTCAGTACGGATGGCTCTAAGTATTCAAATTAGATAACTTGAAATTCATTGATAAGTAGCCTTGGCAAAGTGATGCCGCATGATCAGCAGAAGATCGCCGACCAATACCGCAATGTACTACTCAGCTGAATTTCACATGAATTCAAGGTACTGCGCTGTCAATACAATATGCCCTCCATTGCCATGCAGTCTCCTCAATACCAACGGGCATAAAAATGTTAATTGAAAGACTCTTCATTTCAAATTCAATCATTGACTCCAATGTCTGCCTGAGCGACCGAGGCTCAAGGTTCTTGCGGTGTGACAAAGCGCCATTAAGTTTCCTTGAAGATCATGTCAATCATGCAAAAAGCTCTTGCAAAAATGAGAAAACCGGCGAAAAAATAGACTAATTGCCTTCATAAAATCTCAAAAACCAAGCGAAAACGCAAACTCTGACACTCAGGAGACTACGGTGAACATATTTCAGCATCTCTCTGTCGCAAAACGACTGGCCGTCGGATTCTCCGCCGTACTTTGCTTATCAATCGCAGTCATCGGCATCAGCATCGCGCGCATGAGCGCTCTGGCAGATGCCGCCGACGAGATGGTGCAGATCCCAGTCAAAGCCGAACGATTGGTCAGTGACTGGTCCAGGAATCTCCACGTTGGCATCACGCGCACCGCCGCTGTGGCACGCAGCAGTGATCCGGTTCTGGCTGACTTCTTCGCCGAAGATGCCAAGGCTTCATCTGCGCGTTCGGCCGAACTTCAAAAAGCTGTCGAGGCGATGTTGGTCAGTGAATCCGACAAAGCGATATTCCGCGAGATTGGCGAATTGAGGGCCATCTATTTGAAGAACCGAGATGGCATTGTTGCACTCAAAAAACAAGGTAAGACAGACGACGCTTACGTGGTCCTCGAAAAGCAATTCTTACCGGATGCAAAGCGTTATGCGGCCAAGATGGATGAGTTATTGCTCAAACAGCGCGCACAAGTCGATCAATTGAGTAAAGCAATTGAGGAAAACCGCCAGAGCAGCAAGCAATTTCTTTTGATCTTAGGCTTTTTAAGTTTGCTGCTGGGTGTCGTGCTCTGCTGGCTATTGGCCCAATCGGTGACTGTGCCACTCCGACAAGCATCACTGTTGGCCAAGCGTGTTGCGGACGGCGATCTGGGTGCAGAAGTCCCACCGCACGGGACAGACGAGGTGGGTGAATTGATGGACGCCTTGGCATTGATGCAAAGCAGTCTGGCCAGCGTTGTTCAAAATGTCCGTGATAGTTCCGATCGCGTCTCTATGGCCAGTGACGAAATTGCGCAAGGAAACAATGACCTGAGCGCCCGTACTGAGCACCAAGCCAGCTCATTGGAACAAACGGCCGCGAGCATGGAAGAGCTGAGTTCAACGGTCAAGCTCAATGCCGACAACGCGCGACAAGCCAATCAAATGGCCATGGCTGCATCCCAAGTAGCAAGCCGAGGAGGTGAAGCGGTCAGCCAGGTGGTGGACACCATGAGGGGTATTCAGGATGCAAGCAAGAAGATCGGTGAGATCATCAGCGTCATCGATGGAATTGCATTCCAGACCAACATTCTGGCGCTGAATGCGGCCGTCGAAGCGGCTCGGGCTGGAGAACAAGGGCGTGGATTTGCTGTCGTGGCCGCCGAGGTGCGTAACCTGGCAAGTCGCAGCGCTGATGCCGCCAAAGAGATCAAAACGCTCATCAGCGCCAGTGTTGAGCGCGTTGAACTCGGGACGGTCCAGGTGGATCAGGCTGGCGTGACCATGACCGAAGTGGTCACCAGCATTCGTCGCGTCACAGACATCATGGGGGAAATCAGCGCTGCCAGCCAAGAGCAAACGGCTGGTGTCGCCCAGGTGGGTGAAGCAGTGACGGCCATCGACGAGGCCACTCAACAAAATGCAGCCTTGGTTGAGGAAATGGCAGCAGCAGCCTCCAGTTTGCGTAACCAGGCCCATGAGCTTGTCCAAGCTGTTTCCGTCTTCAGGCTGACATCCCACGAGCAGGGCAGCGCAGCGCTCATCTTGCGTTAGGCGGGCCTTCATTGGCCGCCACCAAACAGGCGCAACGAGTTATCAGCTGATAGCCAGCGCCGAAAAGTGTGCTGCCCCAATGCAGGCCCTGATTGCGCGTTATGTACTCCCGCGCACTCTGAAGCACCCATTCCATTGGAGGCCCGACAAGGGACTGGATTTACCAACCGCACCTGCGCGGCCTAGGTCAAAACCGCTCTGTCTCCCATTGGAAGCGAGTCTTGTTAGACGCGCATCAGCGGTTGCCATGCGGCAATCAGCTATCATATTCGGCATGAAAAAGTCAGATTTTATTTCACGCTTCGCACTAATGGCTTTTACGGTAGCAGGCGCATTCTGCACAGCGGATGCTGCAACACAGGACCAAACCCTACTTTCGGGCATGCCTGGTTACAAAATTGAAAGTAGCAAAAAAACTGGCTTTGGGACCCTGGCCGACGCGGGTCTCATGTATTGCGCGCCATCCAGAAAATGCAATGCGACCGATATCGGATTCAATGCCGAAGGGAAACTGATTGCAGAAGGTGAAGTCACCGCCATCCGATATGAAACCAAGGGCGAAGGGAGTACCCTGGCTGTCGCCCGAAATTATGAGGCGGCTATTCAATCCGCAGGTGGTCGCAAGGTCACCTGGAATGAGGGGCACGAGGGTACTCAAATATTTTTAATAGAAAAAGAGGGGCGAAAGACCTGGGTCGTTCTCGAAAATTATTTCAAGACCAACTACAAGCTGACCTACATCGAGGAAAAGAAAATGCAGCAGGTCGTTACCGCCAACCAAATGGCGAACGCCATTGGCCAGCAAGGGTACGCGACGATTTACATCAATTTCGCTAACAACAGTGCTTTGATTCAAGCTGACGCCAAGCCTGCCGTGAACGAAATCGTCGCCCTGCTGGCCAATGACAAATCCCTGAGATTGTCCATCGAAGGACACACAGACAACGTCGGCAACGCTGCTGCCAACAAGAAGCTTTCGCAAGATCGAGCGTCCAGTGTGGTCCAGGCGCTGATCGATGCCAAAGTAGATGGCAAGCGACTGCAAGCCAAAGGTTGGGGTAGCGAAGCACCCATTGCCGACAACCGAAATGAAGATGGCAGAGCAAAAAACCGCCGTGTTGAACTCGTCAAGCTGAAATAAGCGACAACGATCCAATCGTCTATTTCATTCCGAAAGACGGTCCGCTTAGGCCAGCATCGATGCCAACCGCCCAAGCAAGCAAGCTTTGGGCGGCCCCAACCCGTTTGGCCCGTCTGCGTGGCATCATCCGTGCGACTCCAGTTCTGGGCCTCCGGCTGACCATGCACCCACCTGACCCGCGTTTTGATGCTTCCCGGCGCGTGCCCAGCGACTTTGACGTGGGCCGCTGGCAGGCGCTGGAGCAGACCTCACCCGACTCTCCTCCCTGGAAGCTGCTGCCGCAAAGCGTCAAACGCTCCAGCCATGACCGCCCTTGGACGGGCCTGGTGTTCTGGCACCAGGTGGGGCCGGAGGGCGATTTGTATGTGCCACCGACGGCCAGCCACAGCATTCTGGTGCGTCGGGCACAGCCCACCCAGCTCTTACAACGCCAAGGCAGTGTGATCGAGTCACTGCGCTGGCAGCCGGGGCAAGCCGTCGTGGTGCCGGCCGGGCTGCCCTCGTTCTGGCGCAGCGCGCAGCCACGCGACAACCTGCACATTGACCTGTCGCCCGCTTGGCTGGAGCGAGTCGCGCACACGCAGGTGTCGCTGCAAAGCTGCTTCGGACGCGACGACCCCCTCCTGGCCGGGTTTGCCCAATTGCTGCTGGCCTCGCTGGATTCCAACACCTCGCTCGACAGCCAGTTCGGCCAGCACATCGCTGAAGCCATTGCCCTGCACTTGATGAAGCATTACGTCGGGGCACGGGCCAGCTCACGGACGCAGGCCGGACTTTCCCGACGCCAGATGCAGCGTGTGGAGGAGGCCTTGCGCGCCGACCTCGCCGCCCACTGGACGGTGGAGCGTCTGGCCCAACTGGTCGATCTCAGCCCCTTTCATTTTTCGCGGGCCTTCCAGGCCTCGTTTGGCGCGGCACCACACGCCTGGCTGAGGCAGCAGCGCATGGAAGCGGCCGCACATGCGGTGCGAGGGACCCGGCTGAGCTTCGAAGAAATCGCCCACCAGACCGGCCACCGCTCGGCCTCCCATTTCTCGCAGGCCTTCCGCCAGCACTGGGGCATGACGCCAACGGCCTACCGCCGGGCAGGCTGAACCACGGGTACGGGGTTTTCCCTGGATAGCGCAGGGTTTCGACAGGTGCAGCAATCCTTCGACAGTGGGCCCTGAAGCCCTGGGGCACATTCGCAGTGTCCGTAGCCAAGGCCTCCGCTTCGAGAAGCCATGCATCCCGGGCAAGCCACCAGACCCCTGCCGAAGGAGACAACACCATGAGCACACGCCGTCGTTTCACCGCCCACCTGGGCCTTTTGGGCGCCTCTGGCCTGCTGGGCGCCCTGCCCCATGCCACGTGGGCCCAACAGCCCGAACTGGCCCGCCTGCTGGTGGGCTTTCCGCCTGGAGGCAGCACCGACAATGTGGCGCGGCGAGTGGCCGATCGATTGCGCGGCATCTACGCCGGGCAGGTGGTGGTGGACAACAAGCCCGGTGCGGGCACCCAGATCGCGGTGGCGGCCCTCAAGGAGGCCCCCGCCGACGGCTTGACCATGCTGCTGTCGCCGCCTGCTCCCTTCAGCATTTATCCCTTCACCTACCGCAAGCTGCCCTATGGGCCTGAAGACCAGCTGCCCGTGGCCATGGTCTGTTCCTTTCCCTTCGCCCTGGCAGTGGGCCCTGCCGTGCCAGAGAGCGTGCGCAGCATCCCCGATTTCATCGCCTGGGCCAAGGCCAACCCCGGCAAGGCCAGTTTCGGTTCGCCCGCCGCGGGATCCACACCCCACTTGGTGGGCAGCCTGCTGGGCCTGATGGCCGGTGTGGAGCTGACCCACGTGGCCTACCGCGGCGATGCCCCGGGCCTGCAAGATCTGATGGGCGGCCAGCTGGCGGCTTACTCTTCGGTGCTGGGCAGCTTTCTGCCCCAACTCAAATCAGGCCGGATCCGTCTGCTGGCCGTGTCGGGCACCGAGCGCAGCAGCTTCATGCCCGCCCTGCCCACCTATCGCGAGCAGGGCTACGACATCGACATGACCGAATGGTTCGGGCTGTTCCTGCCGGGCAAAACGCCCGCACCGGTGGTGCAGCGACTGGCCGAGGCAGCCCGAGCCGTGGTGGGCCAAGCCGACTTTGCCCGTGGCCTGGCCGAATTCGGCATGACCCCTCGCTACCTGGGCCCGCGCGAACTGGCGGCCCAGTTGCGTGCCGACACAGAGATGTGGCGAGGCCACATCAAGAAGATCGGCTTTACTTCGGAATCCTGAATCACCATGACAGACAAGCTCCCTGCGGCCGTCCCCCTGTGGGTGCCTGATGATGCCCGTCGATCACAGGCCTTGATCACCGCCTTTGAAGCCTGGCTCGCGCGTGAGCGGGGCCTGCGTTTTGACCATTACGAAGAACTGTGGCGTTGGTCGGTTGACGATGCGGAGGGCTTCTGGTCGTCCATCCTGCAGTTTTTCGATCTGCACTTTTTCCAGCCACCGCAGCGCATGCTGGGGCACTCGCAGATGCCAAATGCCTCGTGGTTCCCCGGGGCGCGGCTCAATTTTGTGGCGCAAATGCTTCGGCACACCGCGCTGACGACACCGGCCGTGGTCTATGAGAGCGAAGCCATGGGCACGGGCGAACTGAGCTGGCCCGAGCTGCGGCGCCAGGTGGCCTCCGTGGCGGCCACCCTGCGGAGCCTGGGGGTGAGCGAGGGTGACCGCGTGGCGGGCTACCTGCCGAACATCCCGCAGACGTTGGTAGCCTTTCTGGCCGCAGCCAGTCTGGGGGCGGTTTGGGCGCTGTGCGCGCCCGACATGGGGCCCCTGAGCGTGGGCGACCGGTTCCGCCAGATCGCGCCCAAGGTGCTGGTGGCGGTGGATGGCTACCGCTTTGCCGGCAAGCCTTTCGATCGGCGTGCTGCGCTGGGTGAGATCCTGGCTGGCCTGCCCAGCGTGCAGGCCGTGCTCTGGGTGACGCACCTGGATGCCCAGGCCGAGCCCGTGCCCACTGCGGCCCCCCTGCACTGGATCCCCTGGGCGCAGGCCGTGGCCGGCGAGCACGAACTGCAACCGCAGGCATTGCCACCAGACCACCCGCTGTGGATCCTCTACTCCTCCGGCACCACCGGCCTGCCCAAGCCCATCGTGCACGGCCATGGCGGGGTGCTGGCCAACGGCATGGTCAACATGGTGCTGCACAACGACTTGCACCCAGGCGATCGCGTTCTGTGGGCGGTGAACACCTCCTGGATGGTCTGGAACGCCCACATCATGAGCCTGCTGGGCGGGGCCACCGTGGTGCTGTACGACGGCAGCGTGACGGGCGCCGGGCCCGAGCCCGACTGGGGCCACCTGTGGCGCCTGGCCGGGCGCACTCAGGTGCAGTTCTTCGGCGCGGGCGCGGCCATCCACCAGCAGTGCATGAAGGCCGATGTCATGCCCGCTCAGATTGCCGACCTGTCGGCCCTGAAGACCCTCGGCTCGACCGGCTCGCCACTGTCACCTGAGGCTTGTGGCTGGCTCTACAGCGCGGTCAAGCCCGATCTCTGGCTGAACGTCGTCTCCGGCGGCACCGACTTGGCCGGGGGTTTCCTGGTCGGTCTGCCCACGCTGCCGGTGTACCTGGGCGAGATGCAATGCCGAGCGCTGGGCGCCCGGGTCGAATCCTGGAGCGACGAGGCACAGCCCGTGATCGACGAGGTCGGCGAGCTGGTGTGCGTGAACCCGCTACCTTCGATGCCCCTGTATTTCTGGGGCGATGACGATGGCAGTCGCCTGCGTGAAAGCTATTTCGAGACCTTCCAGGATGCGGCTGGCCAACCGGTGTGGCGCCATGGTGACTGGCTGCGTCTGGTGCCCCGGCCCGAGGCCATCGGCGGCGTGATCTATGGGCGCTCCGACGCGACCATCAACCGCCAGGGCGTGCGCATGGGCACGGCCGAGCTGTACCGCGTGGTCGAGCAACTTGAAGAGGTGGCCGACAGCTTGGTGGTCGACCTGGAGTACCTGGGCCAGCCATCCTGGATGGCCTTGTTCGTGCAGTTGCGCCCAGGCCTCACACTGGACGAGCCCCTGCGCCAGCGCATCCGCCAGGCCTTGCGCTCAGGCTTGTCGGTACGGCATGTGCCCGACGACATCGTGCAGGTGGGGGCCATTCCGCGCACCATCACCGGCAAGAAGCTCGAGCTGCCCGTCAAGAAGCTGATGCTTGGCCATGCGCCAGACAAGGTGGTGCGGCGCGACGCACTGGCACAGCCCGAGAGCCTGGACTGGTTCATCGAGTTTGCCGCCCGCCACCTGAGCCAACGCAGCGCCTCGGCCTGAGGCCAGGGCTTGCCGTCTCAGCGCAGAGCAATCCCCGCGGTGCGAAGGGCTCGGCGTGAGGGCGAGCACCCTCGCTACAGGCTGACGGTCAACACGGTGGCGGCGGCAAGGGCTTAGCGGATAAATCAACTCTGCATGGGCTTTGCATGGATCAGTGAGCGCATGACTCGAGGAAAAGAATGATTTCAAAGCCAGAAATCAAAGAGGGGAGCGGGTCGGGTGACCCATGCACACTGACGCGCCAGGGCCGCGCTGAGTCACTGCTCAGCCCAGGCTGACCTGGTTGCGCCCTGCCGCCTTGGCCTGGTACAGCGCCCGATCAGCCCGGCCCACCACAGCATCGCAAGAGGCATCGCCTGCCTGCACCAATGCCACCCCAATGGACACCGTGCAGGCGGGAGCGTTGGTGTCAGCCGACAGGCTCTCCACCCGCACCCGAAGGCGCTCGGCCATCCGATGGGCCGACGCCAGATCGGAGGTCGTCAGCAAGACCACAAACTCCTCGCCACCGTAGCGGCCTACCCGATCAAGTGGGCGTAGGCCTTGTTCCAAGGTGCTAGCCACCCTCACCAGGGTGAGGTCGCCTGCCTGATGGCCGTGGTTGTCGTTGATGTGTTTGAAATGGTCCAGGTCGAGCAGCAGCAGGGCATAGGCGTGCCCCATGTTCAGCCAACACACATGCGCCTGCTCAGCCAAGCGCAGGATGGCGCGGCGGTTGAGGGCGCCGGTCAGCTCGTCGTGACTGGCCAGGTGTTCGAACTCCAGCCGCACTCGCTCGCTGGCCATCAGTTGGGCGCTCACGAGTACCGTCAGGATGGTGAAGCTGAAGGTGGCCACAAACACCATGTGAATGACCGAGCCAGCGTCAAAACGCTGCGTGTCGGGCGCGTCGACCCAGTAGGTGCTCAGGGCGCGCGCCAAAAGAACCAGGGTCTGCCAGGCCATGGCCACCAACATGAGACGGGCGGCAAAACCGTGGCCATGCCGGGCCAGCACATGGGTGTGAGCGCCACAGATTGCGGCCATGCCCAGGCCGAAAATCAGCATGCGGGGACGGTAGTCGGGCCAGATCACAAAAAACACAAACAGCCCCACGAGGCACACAAGCACCAAACTCACCCAAGGCCACCAGCGCAAGGGTTGGCCCAGAAACTCGCGCGTGCCGGCCAACAGGGCCACGGAGCAGGCCATCAGCAGCCCGTTGCCTCCCAAGCCCACCAACAGTGCCGGAGCGTACCCCAGCAGGGCATAGAAGCCGGTGGCTCCCAGGCCCAGCAGCGGCGCCAGCCCCCAATACCGAAGGCCCCTGATGTTGCTCGGGAAGTTGTGCCGGATGCCCAGCAGCACAGCGCCCATCACGGCACACTGCAGAGCGGCCAGAAAATTGAAACTGCGCAGGTCCAAAGAGGTCATGGGGCAAGTGCACTCACGCGGGCGGCGAGTTCTTTCATGAGTCTTCGCAGTTTAGTCGCCTGCACACGGCCAGACGCCCGCCCCTCTTTCTTCCTACATCCCATCTCTGAAATCGAGGTCAGTCGATCACCGTCGTCCGAGGGGTTTATGCAGGTCGCCATGGTGACTGCAACAAATAAAGTTCGTCGGGGGCAAATAGAGTTCGCCGGGGAAATTCCATATTATGAAATGCAAAGGCACCCCAGTTAAGGCGCTACCCGTTCTTATCCGAAGGTTTGTGGGCGGTAAGGCGGCTGGCTTGAGACTGACCGCCGCCCACCGATCAGCAAATCAGTGACCGCTCTGCTATGGGAGCATGAACATTGGCGACACGCACCGCTAACCGCCATTCGTCCGGATAGAGCAACAGTTTCGAGCAGAGCGGCCCAAGCAGACGGTGCAGCTACTTCACTGATGTCTCGGCGGAGCACGTCCGGTAGCAGTCTAGAAATCAGTGCACAATCACCAGGCTGATAAAAGTGATCCTGCACACAGGCGGTAGATGAAGTCGCGCAGACTTCGTACCGGTGCATGAATGTTGAACCCATACCCGTAGGTGTGATTTATGGACGTTCTGAAGCGAAACAATGTCAAAGTTTTAGGCGAAGCTGGACCAACTCTGCTCTATGCACATGGCTTCGGTTGCAACCAAGATATGTGGAGCAAGGTGATTCCGGCCTTCGCAGCGACCCACCGTCAAGTGGTCTTCGATTACGTGGGCAGCGGTAACTCGGACCGTACAGCCTTCGACCCCTATCGATACAGCGACTTGCGAGGGTACGCACAAGACGTCATCGAGGTCTGTGATGCACTCAATTTGACTGAAGGTGTAACCTTCGTCGGGCATTCTGTTAGCTGTAGCATTGGAATATTGGCATCGATCAATCGGCCTTCACTGTTCGATAGGCTTGTACTCTTAGGCCCATCACCTTGCTTTTTGAACGACCCACCTGATTACTTTGGTGGTTTTGAGCGCGAAGATCTGGAGGGTTTGTTGGCTCTCATGGATCAGAATTACATGGGTTGGGCGCAGTACCTGGCGCCAGTTGTTGCTGGTGCTTCTGGGCAAGGAGGTGTGGCGGATACGTTGAATGACAGCTTCTGCTCAACTGACCCTGCGGTCGCGCGCGTGTTTGCGCGTGCCACGTTCTTCGCAGATAACAGAGCCGACCTGCCTCAGGTTTCACGACCATCGCTTCTCCTTCAGCACCGTAAAGACAACTTAGCTCCATTGAGTGTTGGCGAGTATCTTCACGCTCACATGCCCGCAAGTACTCTACGGGTCATTGACGTAGAAGGCCACTGTGGGCACATGAGTAATCCATCTCTGGTCATAGAGGCGATGCGGGACTACATGGCAGTCACAGCTGTTGCAGCCTGACGCGAAGTCCCCACGATGACACATTTGGATGAGTTGCCCTGTGCCGTTTTGATCACAGACGGCATGGGGCGTGTACTGGAGGTCAATTCTGAACTTCTTGCAATGGTGGGGAGGTCGCGTGAAGTTGCTATCAGCACGTCGCTCTCAGATCTGCTCCCCCCAGCTAGTAAGATATTTTTGCAGACTCATGTGTGGCCAACACTATTTCGTGACGCCCACATTCATGAGGTCCATCTACAAGTAATTGGATCTGATACCTCGCGCATACCAGTGCTGGTGAACTCTCGGCTAGGTGAATATTTAGGACGACCAGCCTATTACTGGACAATGTTTGCAGCCCGCGAGCGTAACCGCTTTGAGGTAGCTTTGGTGGAGCAACGTAACCTTGCAGATGCTGCAAATCGAGCACTTCTCGATGGCCAGCGATTTGTCAAAAAAGTTACCGATGCAATTCCCGGCATGGTCGCGTATTGGGACAAGGATTTACTTTGTCGATTTGCCAATAAGGCATATGAGGAGTGGTTCGGTCTGACGTCTGATCAACTGCTCGGGACATCTTTGAAAAACCTGTTAGGCGAGCAGGTTTTCTCGTTGAATCAGGTGTACATTTGCGCAGCGCTAGGCGGTCAAGAGCAGTATTTCGAGCGTAGCCTGGTTAAGTCCGATGGTACTGTTGGTTATACAGTCGCGCACTATCTGCCCGACCGTGTTAACGGCGAGACTTGCGGTTTCTTCGCGATAGTCAACGACATCACATCGCTTAAATCCGCTCAATTGGCACTGGAGGAGGCGCAGCGTCTAGGAGGCATCGGCAGCTGGACTTGGCGTATTGATAGTGATGTTGTGGCCTGGTCTACACAGCTCTATGCGATTTTTGGCTACGATCCAGAACTACCTGCGCCAACCTTTGCAGGCCACGCCCAATTTTTTGAAGAACAAGCCTACGCTGATTTATCCAAGCACGTAGATCGAACCGTCGAAACGGGTGAACCCTACGAACTGGAGCTGCCTTACAAAAAATCCGATGGCAGTTGCGGCTGGGTGGAGACGCGTGGCGAAGTCGTACGCAGTCCCTCTGGACAAATTATTGGCTTGAGAGGAACGCTGCAAGAAATCTCACAGCGCCGAACGCAGAAAATGGCATTGGAAGCGACACAAAGTCGCCTTCAGGCTATGTACGAGACAACGCCAGCCATGCTCCATTCGATTGATGCGCAGGGTCGCCTGTTGCATGTCAGCGATGCCTGGCTAGCCAGCCTTGGCTACCGCCGGGAGGATGTAATCGGACGAGCTTCGTCAGATTTCATGACCGAAGAATCCCGTATCCGTGCGCGCAATGAGGTTCTTCCCCAATTCTTTGCAACTGGTCGCTGTGACGACGTGCCATATCAGATGGTTACCCGAACAGGGGAAGTCATCGATGTACTTCTATCAGCCATTCTTGAGCGCGATCAGAGTGGTCAATCGGTACGCAGCCTTGCGATCGTCCAAGACGTGACGATGCGTCGTCGTGCGGAACGCGAGCTTGCTAGAGAACATGCCCGACTTCGAAACCTAATCGAAGGAACGAACGCGGGGACCTGGGAATGGAATGTTCAGACGGGAGAGGTGATAGTCAACCCACGCTGGGGAGAAATTCTCGGCTGGCCTGCTGATGAGCTAGGCGTGGTGACAAATCAATTTCGAGCCGATATCTCTCATCCAGATGAACTGTCTCAGACTCGTGCCCTTCTGAGGGAGCACTTTGCAGGTGGTTCCGATGTATACGTCACCGAAGTGCGCCTTAAGCACCGTCAAGGTCATTGGGTGTGGGTCGAAGATCGCGGGCGGTTGATTACGCGCACAGCTGATGGGCGTCCTGAATGGATGTTTGGTATACAAATCGACATCTCTGAACGCAAGCGTCGCGACGAATCATTGCTCAGACTAACTACGGAGTTGGCAACTCAGCACGAATTGATGCGGGTCACATTGAGGTCCATCGGCGATGCTGTCATCACAACCGACGCATCTGGATTGATCAGCTGGCTCAATCCAGTAGCAGAGAAGATGACTGGATGGCTATCTGCTGAAGCTGTCGGGCGACCGCTACTGCAAATCTTTCACATCGTCAACGAAGAGACCCGTGAGCCAGCGCCTGACCCAGTGGCAGCCTGCATGGCAGAAGGCCGTATCGTTGGGTTGGCCCACCACACGCTCCTGATATCGCGAGACAACACTGAGTACGGCATCCAGGACTCAGCAGCCCCAATACTGAACGCAAATGGCGAAATGCTGGGTGTTGTCCTCGTGTTCCATGACGTCAGCGAGCAGCGACGTTTGAGTGGAGAGATGACTTATCGTGCAACCCACGATGCCTTGACAGGTCTACTCAATCGTGCGGAGTTTGAGACTCGCATGTCACGTACGCTGCGACATGCACATGAGCACGACAGCTATCACGCGCTGATGTATATCGATCTCGATCAGTTCAAGTTGGTCAACGATGCTTGTGGACACGCGATTGGGGATCAGCTGCTTCAACAGGTCAGCAAATTGCTTACTGATGCTATACGCGCCCGTGACACACTCGCTCGTTTGGGTGGAGATGAGTTCGCGATCATTCTGGAACATTGCACGATGGAGCAAGCCTGTCGCGTTGCACAGAAGATTTGCGACCGAATGGATACTTTTCGATTCATACACGAAGACCGGCGCTTTCGAATCGGAGCAAGCATTGGACTTGTACCGGTAGATAAACGTTGGACAAGTACCTCGACTATTCAACAGGCCGCAGATACCTCTTGTTATGCAGCTAAAGAAGCTGGGCGAAACCGGGTTCATGTTTGGTTTGATACTGACGCTTCGATGCGTGCCAGAAACCATGAAATTCAATGGACCTCTCGAATTGAGAGTGCACTGGATGGCGATGGCTTCGAACTATTTGCGCAGCGCATTGAGTGCCTGAAGACGCAGACGCAGACGCAGGGCATTCATGCTGAAGTTCTGCTGCGAATGCGCAATGCGGACGGGTCGTTGGTACTCCCCGGCTCATTTCTACCAGCAGCCGAGCGCTTTCATTTGGTTACACGGGTTGACCGGTGGGTATTAGGTCGATCAGTCAACTGGCTGAAGAGTCTGCCTGCAACTAACAACATCGAAAGTCTGAGTGTGAATCTATCGGGCCAGTCGGTGGGGGATCGGGCTTTTCATTCATGGGTCTATGAACTGTTCGCAGAGGTCGGTCCTTTGGTCTGCTCCAAAATTTGCCTCGAAATCACTGAAACAGCTGCAGTTACGAACCTTGCAGATGCAGTGATCTTCATCAGACAGGTCCGTGAAGCTGGCGTGAAGGTCTCGCTGGATGACTTTGGCGCCGGTGCATCATCATTTGGCTATTTGAAGGCTTTACCAGTTGACTATCTAAAAATCGACGGACAATACATTCGCAACCTGGTACTCGACAAATTGGATGATGCTGCCGTTCGTTGTTTTGTTGATATTGCGCAACTTTCGGGACTCAAGACGGTGGCGGAGTTTGTTGACAATTCCGATGTGCTCAATCGGCTGCATGTGATAGGAGTTGATTATGCGCAAGGTTATCTTTTACACCGACCCGAGCCTATTGACCGCTTACTCTGAATCTCGTTTGGCTGATTTTTCTAGACATCTTTTAATTAGCCGCATCAAAGGTTGTTTTAGATATCTCATTCGCATGAGTTTTTGATTTTGATATTCAATTATATTGACTTCAATTTTTGTGGAGATTTTAATATTCGTTAAATTGAGTCGGCCAGCCACGCAAAAGATAGCGGGTCTTGAAATTAGCAGGATCAGCTAGGCATAGATCACTATGGATCTAACTTGGTTTAAAGAAAATTTCAGCTCCTAGCTCGCAGGGCCCGATTAGATAATTAGCCAAATTCACTCTCCTACTGTGCACATCAGAGGGGCGCACTTCAGAGAGTGGACCAGTGACAGTAGCTACCATAGGCTACGCGCGGTGCGACGACGTGCTCAGTTTGAAACGGAGACCGCTTCCACCAATTGTTGGGCCTGGTATTACCGGCTTTGAGCAGCTGCGGCGCTCTCCTCAACCAAGGCAGAGTTCTGTTGCGTCGTTTGATCCAGCTGATTGATGGCCTGGCCGATCTGGGTCACGCCAGAGCTTTGTTCCGAACTGGCCAAGCTGATTTCACTGACGATATGGCTCACTCGAGCGATGGCTGTGACGACTTCTTCCATGGTCTGCCCCGCTTTGTCCACCAGCATCGTGCCCTGCTCGACTTGTTCCACGCTGGCACCGATGAGGGCCTTGATCTCCTTGGCGGCCTCGGCTGAGCGGCCGGCAAGGCTCCGGACCTCCGAGGCGACGACGGCAAAGCCGCGGCCTTGCTCACCTGCTCGAGCTGCTTCCACGGCAGCGTTCAATGCGAGGATATTGGTCTGGAAGGCGATGCCATCGATGACGCCGATGATGTCACCGATCTTCTTGGAGCTGTCATTGATCCCCTTCATTGTTTCAACCACCTGGGCCACCACCATGCCCCCCTTGCTCGCCACATCAGAAGCGTTGTGAGCCAGTTCGCTGGCCGTCTTGGCGTTGTCTGCGTTGAGGCGCACCGTGTTGCCAAATTCGTCCATGGTCGCGGCCGTTTGCTGCAGTGCACTGGCCTGTTCTTCGGTTCGCTGGCTCAGATCGGTATTGCCGCTTGAGATCTGAGCCGACCCCGTTGCAATCGAGTCAGCGGCTCCGCGCACCTGGCTGACGATCTGGACCAGGCTTTGCTGCATGGCACCGAGCGATTCAAGAACACTGTCGGGAGGCGCCGTCGCAGCGCCAGCCAGGTTGGCCAGGTCTCCCTCGGCGACCCGTTGAGCCACCTGACCCAGAAAGCCGGGTTCCGCGCCCAAAGCACGGGTCAGACTGCGCACGATCAAAGCGCCTGTCAGGACCGCCGTCACAACCGCGATCAGGCAGGCTGCAACAAGCCAATTGCGTTGAATTCGGTAGTGTTCTTCGGCCTCTTTGACCATGGCCGCTGACCGTTTGGCGGTTACTTCGGCGTAGGCCTGCGACTTCTTGATCAGCTCAGCCAGCAGCGGTCGGCATTCATCATTCATCTTGGCGATGGCTTCGTCCCGTTTGTTCTGCAAGGCCAATTGGACGATGCCCAGGGCAACTGGGCCATAGGCTTGCTCGACCACAACAATGTCATTGACCAGGGCCTTGATGTCGGCAGGGACCTCAGGGCTGGCCGTCAGCTCTTTCAGAGCGGTGAGGTCTTTCTGAACCTGCTCGTGCGCCCGGGTGACAGCCAACTTCTCTTGCTCCAGCTCGGCAGGCTTGGTGATCAACACCAGATTGCGAGCCGCAATCGCCCGAGCATCCACCTCGATCAGTATTCGATTGACCAGAGAGGCTCGGGCATTGATGCCCGTCACGAAGGACTCAAAAGCTTGGTTAGCATCCTAGAGAGCGATGATGGCCAAGCCCGATGCCAGAAGCATCAGGGCTGTCAAACCGCTAAAGGCTGCGGTGAGCTTCGCCCGAACGGACATGTGTTGAGTTGACATTTGGTGCCTTGGTCGGAGGTGATACGAATCCGTTTTTGCAGATCTTTTTTATCGAATAAATCATTTTAAAAACGACTGTAGTGGGCTTCCGTCGAGTTCTTTGACTGTGTTCGGTAGCAAACATAAGCAGAGGCTTCTGGGGTCTTCGCAGGGGTGGTTCCAAGTCATGCATGAGGTGATCTCAGCCCCTCAGGCGTAGCACGCACCAGTGAACGCAAAGGCTGCGCACAGGACATTCCATCGCGGTGCCGCGCTGTGGCGTCAAGCGGTATGACAGCCTGGCTGTTCGCAGAGCATCTTGACGCCAGCCAGAGGCCCAGAGGCACGGCGGCCGGCACTGGCAAAAGCCGTGAGAACTGAGCTTTGCAGTCGCCGTGGTCAGCGCCGCGAAATGGTTCGCCCCCAACGGGACTGGCAGACCGTTTCCTCAAAGCCCCTCCTGTTCAGGTGCCCTGTGTTGCTCCAAAGACCCCAGACTTCAGCGGCTCAGACAGGCGTCCCAAGCGCCGTCATGCGACATAATCCGCGTCGCAATGAAATACCTGATCGCGTTTTTTGTGGCTGTGCTGTTGCCGCTCCAATTGTCTTGGGGAGTGGCGGCCGCTTATTGCCAGCATGAAACGACCGCATCAGCGGCCCAGCACTTTGGCCACCACAGCCATGTGCATGACCAGGGCGATGAAGCCCCCTCGCTCAGCAGCGCCAAGCTGATGACCGACCTGGACTGCGGCGCCTGCCATGCGTCCTCGGTGGCGGTACTGCCTGCTTTTGAAGCTCTCCCACCAGCCGGCGCGCCAACCGTCACACCCGCGTCCCCCAGCCCACAAGGGGCCTCCGCACCTCAGCGTGCCCCCGATCGCCCTCAGTGGCTCCGTCTCGCTTAGCCGGCGAGACGTTCTTCTCCAACATCCGATCAGCAACGTTTCGCCGAATCCCCAGGTTTTAACCATGAGATTCGATGAACAAATTTCTATGGCCGCTCGGGCTGGCGGCCGCCATTTTCAGCCCTGCGCCCCTTTGGGCGCAAAACGCACTGACCCTGGACCAAGCGCTTGAACTGGCCGCGGCTCGCAGCCCCAGCCTCTCCGCCGCCGCCAGGGAAATTGAGGCCGCCGACGGGGCCTTACGCCAAGCTGGCTTGCGCCGAAACCCAGAGCTTTCCAGCTCGGTCGAAGACTTGCGCGCCAGGACGCGCACGACCACAACCCTCCTCGGCCTGCCGCTGGAGCTGGGCGACAAACGCCCAGCCCGGGTGGCCGCAGCCGAGCGCTCCAAGGATCTGGCCGTCGCCGACCTGGCCTTGGCGCGCGCCGAACTGCGCGCGCGCGTCACGGCCTCCTATTTCGGCGTCCTGCTGGCGCAAGAGCGACGCAGCTTGGCCGCCGACTCGGCCGCGATCGCCCAGCGGGCCAAAGACGCGATAGGCAAGCGCGTGGCCGCCGGCAAAGCCTCGCCGGTGGAAGACACGCGCGCCCGGGTGGACTTGGCCAACAGCCAGCTCGAAGCCGCAGAGGCCCAGGCAGAGCTGCAAACCCAGCGCTTCAGCCTGGCACTCCTCCTGGGGCAAACCTCGCCCAGCTTTGAACGGGTCGCGGGGGAAGCCAGTGCAGCCCCCAAACGCCCGGCCCTGGAGGCCTTGTTGGCTCAGCTCGACAGCGCCCCCAGCCTGCAAACAGCGAGGCTGGAGCGAGAGCGCCGCATGGCCCTGGTGGCCGTGGAACAGAGCAAGTCCACGCCCGATGTGTTGGTGAGCCTGGGCGCCAAGCGGAACAACGAGCAGGGCTTGACCCAAGCTGTGCTGGGCCTGTCCATCCCGCTGCCCGTGTTTGATCGCAACCAGGGAGCGATCCTGGAGGCCTTGCGCCGCTCTGAAAAGGCCAGCGATGAGCTGGAGGCCACCCGCCTGCGGCTCATGGCCGAACTCCAAGAGGCCGCCAGCCGCCTCGCCATGGCCGACCAATCCCTTCAAACACTGCAAGAGACGGTGCTGCCCGCCGCACAACAAACCTACGAAGCGGCCAGCAAAGGCCTGGAAGCGGGCAAGTTTGGCTTTCTGGAGTTGCTGGATGCCCAGCGCTCGCTGCTGCAAGCCCGCTCGCGCTACCTGAACACCCTGGCGGGTGCCCATCAAGCGGCCGCCGTCATCGATCGCATCCTCGGTCGCTAAGAAGGAACCCACATGACCCTCACCAACAAACAACGCATCGCCATGTTGAGCATCGTGATCGCCGGCGTCGTGGGCAGCGCCGCCCTGGTGCTGAACAAGTCACATAGCTCAGCCCACCAGGATGAAGCCTCGCATGATCACGCCGACGAGTCGCCCAGCCAAGCCACCCACGGCGCCAAACAGGCTGGCGCCCCATCCGCCGCGCCAGAAGAAGGCTTTGTCAAACTGACGCCAGAGCAGCAAAAAGCCGCAGGCCTGGGGTTCGCGTCTGCAGGGCCCGCCAAGTTGCAAAGCGCCAGCGATTTCCCAGGCGAGATCCGCTTCAACGAGGACCGGACCGCCCATGTGGTGCCCCGGCTGGCAGGCGTGGTCGAAGCCGTGCATGCCGACCTGGGCCAGCGGGTCAAGAAAGGCCAGGTGCTGGCGGTCATTGCCAGCACCGTGTTGTCCGAGCAGCGCAGTGAATTGCTGACAGCGCAACGCCGCCAGGAGGCTGCCCGCGTCACGCTGGAACGTGAAAGAAAACTCTGGCAGGACAAGATTTCGGCCGAACAAGACTACCTGCAAGCGCAATCCGTGCTGCGCGAGGCGGACATCGCCGTGTCCAACGCGCTGCAAAAGCTGGCCGCTGTCGGTGCGGCCCCCACCGCCACGCAGCTCAATCGCTTCGAGGTCAGAGCACCCTTTGATGGCATGGTCGTCGAGAAGCACCTCGCCTTGGGCGAGGCCGTGCGCGAAGACGCCAACATCTTCACCCTGTCAGACCTCAGCACGGTCTGGGCAGAGTTTGCCGTGGCCCCCAAGGATCTGGCCGTGGTGCGCGTGGGACAGAAGGTGGCCGTCAGCTCGACGGCCTTTGCCGAACAGGCCGAAGGCCAGGTCTCGTACGTCGGCGCCTTGATTGGCGAACAGACCCGCACGGCACGGGCGCGGGTCACATTGGCCAATCCACAAGGCGCCTGGCGGCCTGGCCTGTACGTTACCGCCAGCGTGCTGGGCACCGAACAGCCCGTGGCGCTGGCGGTTCCGCTCAGCGCCGTGCAAACCGTGGAAGACAAGCCCAGCGTGTTCCGGGTGGTCGATGGCGGGTTCCGCGCCGTACCGGTGAAAACCGGTCGCACCGACCGCCACCAAGTCGAAATTCTTCAAGGCCTCGCAGCTGGTGACCGGATGGTCATGGAGAACGCCTTCCTGTTGAAAGCCGAGCTGGGCAAGTCCAGTGCCGAGCACGGTCATTGAGCGGGAGCGACACCATGTTTGAAAAACTCATTCGTTTTTGCATTGAGCAGCGCTGGCTGGTCATGCTGGTCGTTTTGGCCATGGCGGGCCTGGGCGCCTTCAGTTACAGCCGGCTGCCGGTGGATGCAGTCGCGGACATCTCGAACGTTCAGGTTGTGGTCAATACCAGTGCGGCTGGCTACTCGCCCCTGGAGACCGAGCAACGCATCACCTACCCCATCGAAACCGTGATGGCCGGTTTGCCTGGCCTACAGCAAACCCGATCGCTGTCGCGCTACGGTCTGTCCCAGGTGACCGTCATCTTCAAGGACGGCACGGACATCTACTTTGCCCGCCAGTTGGTCAACCAGCGCTTGCAGGAAGCGCGCGACAAACTGCCCTCTGGCGTCACGCCGACCATGGGGCCGATCTCCACCGGCTTGGGAGAGATCTACCTCTGGACGGTGGAGGCCGAAGCCGGTGCCCACAAGCCCGATGGCAGCCCCTACACCGCCGCCGACCTGCGCGAGATTCAGGACTGGGTCATCAAGCCCCAACTGCGCCACGTGCCCGGGGTGACGGAGATCAACTCCATTGGCGGCTTTGAAAAGCAGTACGCCGTGGCGCCCAGCCTGGAGCGACTGGCCGCCTATGGGTTGAGCCTGACGGACATCGTCAACGCCCTGGAAAAGAACAACGCGAACCAGGGTGCGGGCTACATCGAACGCCTGGGCGAGCAGTACTTGGTGCGCGCGCCCGGCCAGGTCCAGTCGATGGACGACCTGCGCGACATCATCGTGGGCAGCGCCCAGGGCCTGCCCATCCGGATCCGCGACATCGCTTCGGTCGAGATCGGCCGGGAGCTGCGCACCGGCGCGGCCACCGAGAACGGCCAAGAGGTCGTGTTGGGCACCGTGTTCATGCTCATGGGCGAAAACAGCCGGGCCGTCTCGCGCGCGGTGGACCAGCAAATGGCGGCGATCAACAAGTCCCTACCACCGGGCGTCAAAGCCGTCACGGTGTACGACCGCACCCACCTGGTCGACAAGGCGGTACGCACCGTGCAGAAAAACCTGATCGAGGGCGCCGCCCTGGTGGTGGCGGTGCTCTTTCTGTTCTTGGGCAACCTGCGGGCAGCCCTGATCACGGCCCTGGTGATTCCGCTGTCCATGCTGTTCACCTTCACAGGCATGGTCCGCACGGGCATCAGTGCCAACCTGATGAGCCTGGGGGCGCTGGACTTCGGCATCATCGTGGACGGTGCGGTGGTCATTGTGGAGAACTGCGTGCGTCGGCTCTCGCAAGCCCAGGTCCAACAGGGCCGGGCACTGACCCGCGCAGAGCGCTTCCAGGAAGTGTTCGCCGCCGCGCAGGAGGCTCGCCGCCCGCTGCTGTTCGGGCAAGCCATCATCATGGTGGTCTACCTGCCCATCTTGGCCCTGACCGGTGTGGAGGGCAAGATGTTCCACCCCATGGCCTACACCGTGCTCTTGGCGCTGCTGGGCGCCATGCTGCTGTCGGTGACCTTTGTCCCCGCTGCCGTCGCCTTGTTCATGAGTCAGCGCGTGTCGGAAAAGCACAACCCCCTGATGGTCTGGGCCGAGCGCCGCTACAAACCGCTGTTGGCCAGCAGCCTGGCCAACGCCCCGGTGGTGGGTACCCTGGCCGCGACCTTGGTGCTCTTTTGCGGGGTGGCGGCCACCCAGTTGGGCAGCGAGTTCGTGCCCAACCTCAATGAAGGCGATTTCTCGGTGCAGGCCCTGCGGGTGCCGGGCACCAGCCTCAGCCAATCGGTGGCCATGCAAAAGCAGCTGGAGACCCACCTGCTGTCGAAGTTTCCGGAGATCGAACGCATCTTTGCCCGCACCGGCACCGCCGAGATCGCCTCAGACCCCATGCCGCCCAACATCTCCGACGGCTACATCATGCTCAAACCGATGGACCAATGGCCCGAGCCACGCAAGACGCGCGATGAACTGTTGGCCGGCATCCGGGTGGCTGCGGGCCAGGTGCCCGGCAACAACTACGAGTTCTCACAGCCGATTCAGCTGCGCTTCAACGAACTGATCTCGGGCGTGCGATCGGATGTGGCCGTGAAAGTGTTCGGTGACGACAACGAGGTCTTGAACAAAACCGCCAGCCAGATCGCCCAGAAACTGCAAGCCATCCCCGGGGCGACCGAGGTCAAGGTCGAGCAGACCACGGGCCTGCCCATGCTGACGGTGGCCATCGACCGCGCCAAAGCGGCGCGCTACGGACTCAACATGACCGATGTTCAGGATGTGGTGGCCATTGCCGTGGGGGGGCGGGAGTCCGGCACCTTCTTCCAGGGTGACCGCCGCTTCGACATCCTGGTGCGTTTGCCTGACGCGGTGCGTGAAGACCTGGACACCCTGAAGCGACTCCCCATTCCACTGCCCAAGCAGGGGACAGATGCCAGGGCCCGCTCGGTGTCCCTGGCCGAGATCGCCACGCTGGAGCTGGCCCCCGGTCCCAACCAGGTCTCGCGCGAAGACGGCAAGCGCCGGGTGGTAGTCAGCGCTAACGTGACGGGGCGTGACCTCGGCTCCTTCGTGGCGCAAGCGCAGGCCGCGATCGATCAAGTCCCCATCCCCTCGGGCTACTGGACACGCTGGGGTGGGACCTTCGAGCAGCTACAGTCGGCGACCCAAAGGCTCCAGGTTGTGGTGCCCCTGTCCTTGGCACTGGTGTTCGTGCTGCTGTTTGCCATGTTTGGCAACGTGAAGGACGGGCTGCTGGTGTTCACGGGCATTCCCTTTGCCCTGACCGGCGGTGTCCTGGCCCTGTGGCTGCGCGACATCCCCTTGTCGATCTCGGCGGCCGTGGGCTTCATCGCCCTGTCAGGCGTGGCGGTCTTGAATGGCCTGGTGATGCTGTCCTTCATCCGCAATCTGCGCGAACAGGGCATGGGCCTGGAAGACGCAGTGCAAGAAGGCGCCCTGACGCGCCTGCGGCCCGTCTTGATGACGGCCCTGGTGGCCTCGCTGGGCTTTGTGCCCATGGCCTTGGCCACCGGCACGGGCGCCGAGGTACAGCGCCCGTTGGCCACGGTGGTCATCGGGGGGATTCTGTCTTCCACGGCCTTGACGCTGCTGGTGCTGCCCATGCTGTACCGCTGGGCACATCAGAAGGACAGGCCGACCGAGGGGGAGGCGGAACCGCAGACGGCTGCGCCAAACACCAGTCCGGCCGTGACCCTGTAAGAGACCCGCCTCACGGTCTTGCCATGCGCCATCACCCTGGAGAAGCTCGGCAATCAGGTGAGATCGCTCGCCGTGAGGCAGGCAGTGAAGGCGCAGGTGGGTTGCTATCGAGGCCATGTGGAGCCCGACGCAGCGCCGGCCAGCTTCAACCGGGTCGCCTCTGAGCAACGCAATGATTTGGCAATGCGCGTGAACTTTGGCCCGGCGGCTTCGTTGGGCCTTTGGACTGGACGTCAGGTGGAAGCACCTGACGTCCATTTTTGGGGTTCATCGAAGATTGGCGTGGCCCTCAGCGCGCGCCCTCTCCGCTGGGGGCTATCGCTGCGTTGCGGGGTCCAGCCGCAGAGCCTCCAGCACCAGCGAAAACGCCGGTGATGGCTGACGCCGGCTGGGGTAGTAAAGGTGGTAACCGGCGAACGGCGGGCACCAGTCTTCAAGGACGCGCACGAGGCGGCCACTCTCCAGGTGCGACGCCAGTTCGTCCTCGGGCAGCAGCGTGATACCAAGACCCGCGAGTGCTGCGTCCACCTGCGGGGGGGCCGTGTTGAAAATCAAGGGGCCATCAACGCGCACATTGACCTGCTTGCCCTTGCGCGCGAAGTCCCACACGTAAAGCCCACCAGAGGTGGGCATGCGCTGGTTGATGCAGCGGTGTTGTGTGAGGTCATGGGGCGTCTTCGGCACCGGATGGGCTGCAAAGTAGCCGGGTGAAGCCACCACGGCCATGCGCAGCGGTGGGCCGATGGGCACCGCAATCATGTCCTTGTCGATGGTGCTGCCCATGCGCACGCCGGCGTCGAAGCGGTCGGCCACGATGTCCCGAAATCCATAGTTCATGTCGAACTCAAGCTTGATGTCGGGGTTTTCGCGCAACAAAGGCATGAGCTTGGGCAGCAGGATCGAGTGCATGACCCGGTCCCCGCAGGTGATGCGCACGGTGCCTGCGGGCTTGTCGCGCAAGGCGGTCAGCTCGTCCAGTTCGGCCTCGATCTCATCGAAGCGATGCCCGATGGCGTTCATCAACCGCTCGCCTGCGGGCGTGGGCGACACGCTGCGGGTCGTGCGCGTCAGCAGCCTGATCTTCAGCCGCTCCTCGAGCCCGCGAATCGTTTGGCTCAAAGCCGATTGCGTCACGCCCAGCGTGGCAGCGGCCCGCGTGAAGCTGCCTTCACGCGCCACGGTGACGAAGGCCAGCAGGTCATTGAGATTGCGTCGCGCCATGCTTTATTTGGCTTCTATTGATTAGTTATTCTAATAGACCTATTCTGAATTCATTATCTAGTCAACGGAGCGGTCATTGCGCAAACTCCTGCACATGCACCCAGGTCTCCGCTCCACATCGACGCTCAACCCGGGAACATCCCGGTTCGCCATCGCGCTGGGCGTTGCGACTGCGCTGGTCTGTACTTCGCTCTTTGCACAAGGTCCACCCATGAAAATTCACCTGCACGTCGATGCCCAAGTCGCCACCGCCACGCTGGACGACACCGCAGCAGCACGTGACTTTGCAGCCCTGCTGCTGCTGCCGTTGACGCTGACGCTGACGGACTACGGCGTCATTGAGCGCATCGCCGACCTGCCACGCAAGCTGTCCGTCACCGGAGCGCCAGCCGCTCATGCGCCCCAGGCAGGCGAGCTCACCTACTACGCCCCCTGGGGCAACTTGGCCATCTTCCTGGACAGCAACGTGCGTGCACAAGGGCTCGTCAGGCTGGGTCGGGTGGACACCGGTCTGGCAACACTGAAACGCCCAGGACCGTTCCGGGTTCGCATTGAGCGGGCTCCGGACTGAACCCCCCTCCGTCCCGTCAAGGCGCGCCAAAGCGCCTGGCCCCCCGCCCTCTTCTTCACCTGCCTCACAGGAGGCCTCCGCCATGCACCCCTCTTCAGACAAGCACCACACCGCGGATCGCCGCGAGTTCCTTCTCCAAGCCACTGCCGGTACCGCAGCGCTGAGCCTGATGTCGGGCACCGCCCTGGCGGCGGCGCCCGATGGGGCCAACAACTTCTACGCCAGCGACAAGGTCGTCACGCGCAAGGTGGTCTTCAAGAACCAGTACCGCATGGCGGTAGCAGGCAAGCTGTTCACGCCCAAAGCCCTCGACGGGCATGCGAAGGCCGCGGCACTGGTCATCGGACATCCGATGGGTGCGGTGAAGGAACAGAGCGCCAACCTGTACGCCACTCAGATGGCCGAACGTGGCTTTGTCACGCTCTCGCTGGACTTGTCCTTCTGGGGCGAGAGCGAGGGGCTGCCGCGCCATGCGGTGTCACCAGACATCTATGCCGAGGACTTCAGCGCAGCCGTGGACTTTCTGCGCACCCAAGCGTTCGTCGACGGGGAGCGGATCGGCGCCATCGGCATCTGTGGCAGCGGCAGCTTCGTCATCAGCGCAGCCAAAATCGACCCGCGCATGAAAGCGATTGCGACCGTGAGCATGTACGACATGGGCACGGCCACCCGCAGCGCGCTGAACCACTCGCAAACGCCAGAGCAACGCCAGCAGGTCATTGCCACGGCAGCCACCCAACGCGATGCCGAGTTTCGCGGTGGGGCCACGCAGTACACGGGCGGCACGGTCCATGAGCTCAGCGCCGAGACCCACCCGATCCAGCGCGAGTTCTACGACTTCTACCGCACGCCGCGGGGCGAGTACACGCCTCCGGGTGGATCGCCGCTGACCACCACCCACCCGACCTTGACGAGCAATGTGAAGTTCATGAACTTCTATCCCTTCAACGACATCGAGACGATCTCGCCGCGCCCGATGCTCTTCATCACCGGCGATCAGGCACACTCGAAGGAATTCAGCGAGGACGCCTTCCAGCGAGCAGCAGAGCCCAAGGAGCTGCACCTTGTTCCCGGTGCGGGCCATGTCGACCTGTACGACCGCGTGAACCTGATCCCCTGGACGAAGCTGACGGCGTTCTTCAACCGCCATCTGGCCTGAGCCATGGCCGCCCAGATCATCCATGCACCGGCACCCAGCCAAGCCGCAGACGAGCCAGCCCATTGGGGCGCGGTCTTCGCGATGGCGCTCTGCGTCTTCGCCCTGATCGCCTCCGAGTTCATGCCCATCAGCCTGCTGACACCCATCGCCGCGGACCTCCAGGTCAGCGACGGGCTGGTTGGCCAAGGTATCGCCCTGTCGGGTGTGCTGGCGGTGATCACCAGCCTGTCCATCTCGATGCTCGCCGGCCCCATGAACCGCAAGGCGCTGCTTCTGGCGCTGGTTGTGCTCATGGGCCTGTCTGGCACCGTCATTGGTTTGGCGGATAGCTTCACCGTCTACCTGGTGGGCCGCGCCCTCATCGGCGTGGTCGTGGGGGGCTTCTGGTCGATGTCGGCAGCGACCGCCATGCGCCTTGTTCCCTCGACAAAGGTGCCGCGAGCGCTGGCGATCTTCAACAGCGGCAACGCACTGGCGACCGTGCTGGCGCCGCCGCTGGGCAGCTACTTAGGCGCCACCATCGGCTGGCGGGGCGCCTTCCTGTGCTTGGTGCCGACCTCTTTGATCGCCTTGGCCTGGCTGTGGGTCAGCCTGCCCTCACTGCCAGCCGACAAGCGCTCAGTGCGCAGCGGCAACGTCCTCGCCTTGCTTGGAGAGCGTCGCGTCGCCCTTGGCATGTTGGCGATGGGAGCTCTCTTTTCGGGGCAGTTCATGCTGTGGACCTACCTGCGCCCCTTTCTTGAGACGGTGACGCGAGTTCAGTTGTCGACGCTCTCGATGATCCTGCTCGTGACCGGCATGGCCGGCCTCATCGGCTCGCTGCTCGTCGACAAGGCACTGAAGCGAAGCCTGTACCGGACTCTTGCGCTGGCGCCCTTGCTGATGGCTGGCGCCGCCTTGGCGTTGATGGTCTGGGGGACATCGCAGTTGGCGGTGGTCGCACTGCTCACGGGATGGGGCTTCGTTGCCAGCGCCACGCCCGCAGGGTGGTGGACTTGGCTGGCCAGGGCGCTGCCCGAGCGCGCTGAAGCCGGCGGTGGCCTGATGGTTGCGGTGGTTCAAATGGCCATTGCGCTCGGCTCCACGGTGGGCGGCCTGCTGTTCGACGCCCAGGGTTACCTGAGCACCTTTGCTGCCAGCGCTGTCCTTTTGGTGACCGCGTCGGGTCTGGTCACGCTGACGCAACGTGCCGACATCCAACCACACTGAAGTGGAGGCGGGGCTGTGCCAAGCCCCCGCCGCCGCGAACCGCCCTCCCCTCGGCCGCCGTGCTCGTCGCGTGGGCTTCCCCCAAGTTCCCGGACGCTCTGCCGAGCCCTTTAAGCGCTGCCGCTCCGCCAATTGAACAGGGCCCACCCGTCAGGCACTGCGCGCGAGGTCCCTCAAGTCGTGCCTCATATCCCGTCGGCCCCGAACCTTGGCACACAGACCAACTAGCAACTTCAAACGGTACTGCAAGGGAAGCAGCATCTTTGTTGCTTGAGGCTGCAGGAGGTTGAGCTGGCCGCACTCGCAGTCGATGTCCGGTTAGCTCCAAAGAGCAACTTCAGGTTGTCCAGGCCATCGGCGCCCTCACCAGGGGCTGAAAACAAAGACTACCGTTGAATTTCTCACATTGGTTTTGGGCTGCTGCACCTCAAACGCTGCAGCCTAAGCGAGTTCATAGCCGGCTTCGGCCGGACAGACAACCGAGATGAAGATCAGAGGCTCGCTGCCGTCATTGAACACACCATGGACACATCCTGTAGGGGCAACGACAACACAGCCTTGCGAAATGGTTTGCGACCTTCCGTTTTGCTCTAGTTGGTAATCGCCGGTACCTGAAAGAACCGTCCAAGTGTCTTGCCCATGAGGATGAACATGCGCAGCGATACGTTGCCCAGGGTTGAGGTGCCACGCAACGACGACCGCCTCGGCCGACTGTGTGATGACCGAGCGGATGGGCTCTCCGTAGCCCTCTATCGGCTGCATGAACTCTGCGCTTTTGAAGATGCGAGTGAGGGACATGTTGAATATCTAGGTTTGTAGATCGTCATCAATCTGCAAGAATCGCGCCGGCGATGCACATTGCGAGTTCTGAGAGAACGCTAGACCTCACTGGGTGTTCGATCAAATGGGATGCGAGGGATATTCTGGACACGGTATTTTTCTGAAATGGGCTCGCGCGCCAGTGGAATCTGGATCAGCCAAGAGAGCCGTCATGCGGCGCCTCGTCGGGCACACTGGCGTCGCAAGATCACCCCCTGCTGGCCACAAAAATCTCTCAATGCACGCACCTTGCATGAATGCCTGCGATGGGGATGGCAAACAAAATGCAGCGGTCGATCCTGCACCGTCCAGTCAGGGAGGCTCGGGTACCCGCTTGTGGTTGACACCAAGAAACTCTGAGCGCAAAAGCTCGTGGATACGCCGGCACGCTCGTGCTGATCGCCTTGTTCATAGAGGCTTCTTCGCAGTCTGGAACGGCAAACACACACGTGCCAGCATGTCCGAAATCACATCCATGCGGATGGATCGCAGGAGACGGGCTTCAGCGCCCATCGTCTCCAGTGTCGGGTTGCCGTGCGGACCCTCTGGATCAAGCATGGTGGCTTCCAGCTTTTTGACGATGTCGTCAGCTGCCTCTCCCAGCTTGCCCACGATCTTGCCGACCTCGCGCGCGGCGGTGGCTTTGTTGAGCCCCAGCGCCATGCCGGTGTTGATGAGCTTTTCGTAGGTCACGTCGGCGAAGTAATCCGCATCAGCGACTGGTGACGCCAGCTTTTCGTTGGGCCAAACGGCATCGCCGTCGCTATAAACCCGCGTGTGGTACACAGCCGTGCATAAGAGGTCGTAGAAAGGCGCCACCCGCTTACCGTCCCTGTCCACCAAGAACGAGATGTTCTTCAGGTGCGAATCCGAGTTCCCCACCATGGTGTTGAAGACAATCCAGCGGTACACCTCCAAGCGCGCCAACGTCTTGTTACGGCACTGACCAATGAGCTCCTTGAGCTTGGGGAGCGTCGCGCTGGTGTACTTGTTGTAGGCGGGCTCGTTGAGCATCTGGATACCGTCCAGCGCATGCACTCGGGACGGCTCGATGGGCCCTGGTGTGCGGTCGAAGCGTGTGATGATGAACACGGCCTCAGGCAGGTACAAGTGGCAGACCTCCGGCACGTTGAGCCCCAGCCGCGCGGCCAGCAACATGGTGAACGTCTCGTTGATCACCGAGTGCGGATAGCCCTCGGCCGTGGAATTCGGCTTGAGGATGTGGGTGGATGGTGTGCCTTTCAGAGGCTCACTCAACGCCTTACGCTGCGGATCGAATAGGACCACCATCTTGTGTTGGGCCCCCGCCAAAGACATGCGCTTGGGAGCGTCCTTGTTCAGTGATGCCCTGGGCAGGTTGCGGATACGTTGAGACAGATCGCTCCATATGAGCGGCTGCATGCCTTTCTCGGGAGTCGCGGCGTTTTCAGCCTGCAGCACCAGAGCGCCAGCAGACTCCATGCCCAAGCGCTCCAGCATGCCGAAAGCATCGGTGGACTCGACATCAACCTCGCTGGCCAGCATCTGACGCATCAGTTCTTCTGGCAGCAAGTTGTCGAAGAACCACTGCACGGGCCGTACCGATGCGCCGTCCAACAGCCAGTCGCTGGCCAGCGGGATGGATGGGGCCAGCGCGAAGGCGTTTGGACTTTCAAGCCAGGTGCGGGCGTAGTGGAAGGCCCAGATGTTGTCCGCATCTCGCAGGGTGCCCACCAGAGCACCGTTGATGAGGACGTGGAGTGTGCGGACGGTCACTCACCCTCCCTCTTGAAGATCCGGGTGTGTTGGGTGCTGACCTTGGGCAAATATTTGTCCATGACCAGTGTCACGGCTTCCGCCTGTGACTCGGGCACCTCCAGCACCATGCGGATGCCCAGTTCTTCGAGTACCTTGATGACTCGACCGAACTGAACGGTGTCTTTGCCCTTTTCCAGATCGCGCAGAAACACATGGCTGACACCTGGAACATCGTCCTGGCGGATGCCGCTGACCTTGCGCACGGCGCGGATGGCCGCACCCACGCTCTCGACTGATGTGACCGGCAAGCGCATTGCTTAACTCCTTAATCGCAATGAACGCTTAGATTTTAGCGAATTTGAACTCTGGCACAAGAAAATCGCAATGAACCCTTCGTTTTTTGGTATCCGCAGTGGTGCATAAGACAAAAACTAAGCGATCGATTAGATCAGGCTGGAAATAGGGTGGCTAAGCGCATTCATCGCAGCCATTGTTTAGGTGGCTGATGCTTCTGCTCAGCGGTCACCCACACAACACAGGTTTTCATGTCACCGCTAGTCAGTTCACCCCTGCGCAGCGCCCAGGATCGCTTGGCTTAGCAAACGGGTGCCGTGAACTACCAGCGCCAAGGGCGCCCTGTGCAGAATCTGCATGATCAATGCGGGGCGGTCCTACCTTCGTGATCGAGACCAGCCTTGATAGGGCAAAAGCCAGCGCCCGACTCACTAACAAAGATTCGACCCGGTGATACCGCTGGATGACGCCCCCATGACCCTGCGCGCATCACCTTGAATTGGGCCAGAAACAATCAGGTCCGCGCATCCGCCTGGGTTGAAGCGTCGACTTCTCCAGCCAGCGTCAGTGACATGCGTCGTGCCGCATTGCACAGATGAGCGATCAATTGCATCTGAGTGGCCTGTAGGCGATCGGTAGGGCCTGTGATGCTGAGGGCTGCCAAAACTTGGCCGCTCTTGCCTCGGACAGGGGCGGCAAAAGCACCAAACCCAGACGTTATTTCACCCATCGAAACACTGTACCCCTCGGCATGGATTCGACTGATCTCTTGGGTCAATCGGCTTCGGTGGGTCAAGGTTTGCGGGGTGTAGCGCGGCAGCTCACTGGAGAACAACGCTTGTCGAACCTCCTCTGGTGCATAAGCCAGCAGCAGTTTGCAGGAAGCGCCTGCATGCAGGCGGCGGCGACTGCCGGCCTGGCTGCGAATGGGCTGATCACGCGCGCTTTGCCAGCGATCAATACAAACCGAATCCAGACCGTCGCGCACCCGAAGCTGTACGTTCTCATGACACTCGCCAGCCAGCGCCAGCAAGTGCGGTCGGGTCAAGCCCACCAGGTCAATCTGCTCTTGAGCAGCAACGCCCAGGTAGAGCGCCTGCACATCCAAGTGGTAGGTGGGACTCTTGCCAAGGCGAGTGACCAAACGACGCTGCTCCAACGTGTAAAGCAAGCGGAAGGTGCGTGCCTTGGTATTGCCCGATCGTTGAGCCAGCTCGCTCACACCAAGGCCTGGGTTCTGGGCCACCAACAGCATGAGGGCTACAGCTTCATCGACAGCGGAGACCGTGTAGTCAGTAGTCATCAGAATGCGTACCTTTTGATAGTCGTCTGTTTCGCTGCTTGAAAAACTTGAATTGAATGTATCACTGAAGCCAGTTATCGCTGTATCGAGAGGCTTTGAAATCATAGGATACCGATCGCCGGCAAGTCATTTCAAACAACGAAACGAAAGATCCTCATGAAAAACAGCTCAGCAAGTCAGCTGACACTGGCCGGCGTTGCCGCATGGTTAGCGCTGTGCGGACCCGCAAGCGCCGACGATGACACCAAGCAGGAAGCGCCCCGCGCTCAAAGCAGTCTGAGCGTCTACGGCCGCCTAGACCTGAGCGTGGAAACTGTGCATTCCGAGGCCAAGTCCAATGTGAGCTACGGTACCGCCGGAACCGGTCGCACGCAGATGTCTGACAACACGTCGCGACTGGGATTCAGAGGCATCGAGGACCTCGGCGCAGGGCAGCAGGCAGTGTTCGGGATTGAGTTCGGCATCAACGCACCCAACGGCAGCATGGTCTCGCCGCCGATGCGCAATGCCTATGTCGGTCTGCGCGGGCCCTGGGGCACGCTCAACATGGGACGGCTTGACTCTGATACCCCCACTGGCTCGCCCTTGTACTCCCAGGCCGCACGCAATCTGCGCTGGATCGTGCACGATGCCGGAGTGGTCGCCATCGGCACCCGGGTGCTCAATGGCAACAACCGTGTGTCCAATGCAGTGACCTACAAGACCCCCGACCTGGGCGGGTTCAATGCGGTGGCTCGGGTCAATCTGGCAGGCCCTGAGGGCACGACCACGACAAGCAATCCAGCGCTGAAATCACCCGATGACTTCAAGCAGTACCAGGTGGCGCTGAACTACAAAAACGGCCCCTGGGGCGTGGGCACAGGTTACGGCTGGGATGACAAGAAGGGGGGCTTCCTGGCCAACGACTTTAAGAACAAAGCCCAGGCAGTGGCCAGCTATGAGGCACCGAGCTTCAAAACCTATGCCCTGCTCAGCCAGGAACAGTTCAATGCCGCACCGGGCGCCCGTTCGGCCGTCAAGGTGTGGCTGATCGGCGCCACCGTGCCCTTTGGCGTGCACCGCGTCACGGCCAACTTCATGCAGCGCGACGTGCAACTCGACCGAGCCGGCAAGTTGAAGAAGTTTCAGGCTGACTACAGCCACAGCCTGAGTGCGCGCAGCACCTTGTATGTGTTTGTTGATCGCGACGTGAGCAACAGCCACCTGCCCAACACCCTGGCCACCGGCTTGGGGGTGGGCATGATGCATCGATTCTGAAGCGGGAGCCTAGCTTGACCCCACTTCCTCTGAAATCAGGCCCATCACTGGCCTACGATCTGTTGCCGGCCAGGCCAGACAGAGCACGCCTCCCCCTGGTGATCGACTCTCCGCACAGCTGGCCTCATTGGCCCGAGGACGTTCCCACGCTGGCCCCCTGGTCCGCCATCCGAACCTCCTGGGACGCCCATGTGGATGCGCTCTGGGCTCAGGCTGTGGACGGGCGTGCGCCCGTTCTTTCAGCCCGATTCCACCGCTCCTTGATCGATGTGAACCGTGCTCGCGACGACATCGATCCGACCATGCTCGACGCACCCTGGCCAGGCCCTTTGGCACCCAGCGACAAGTCCGAGCGCGGCTTCGGCTTGATCCGGCGCCTGGCATTGCCAGGGGTGCCGATGTACAACCACGCCCTGCCCGTTGGGGAAGTTGAGCGGCGGCTAGCTGCCTACTACGACCCATACCACACGGCCCTGACCACGCTGATCGAGTCCACTCAGGGGCGCTTCGGCCATTGCCTGCATCTGGACTGCCATTCCATGAAGTCGGTGGGCAACGCCATGAACCTGGATGTCGGTCGGCCCCGGCCCGATGTGGTGGTCAGCGACCTCTACGGCCAAACTGCCGCACCCGAAGTGACACAGGCAGTGGCGCAGTTGTTGCGCGACCAGGGGCTGAGTGTCTCCATCAACGACCCCTATGAAGGGGCCGAGTTGATCCGCCGACATGGCCAGCCGATGGATCACAGGCACAGCCTGCAAATTGAGCTGAACCGCGGGCTCTACATGGACGAAACCCTGTTCACGCTGACGCCTGGCCATGGCCTGCTGGTGCAAGCCTTGCGATGCATGCTGGACGGGCTGTCTGCCGAGCTAAATCACTTGCTGCAACCTCAGACCAAGTCTTCACCCGATACCTGGGAAACAACATGAAAAAGCCCCTCTTACCCTTGCTGAACCGATTGAAGATTTTGGCGTGTGGCCTCGTGCTGGTGGGCACCAATGCACTGGCAGCCTATCCAGACAAGCCAGTGCGCATCGTGCTGCCTTTTCCAGCGGGGGCCGCAGCCGACACGGCCATGCGTGTGATTGCAACCCGGCTGTCGGAGCAGTTGAAACAGCCCGTCATCATTGACAACAAGCCCGGCGCACCCGGCTTCCAATCGGTGGCGTCGGCGCCAGCAGATGGCTACACCTTGATACTCGGCGCAGGCTCCCACATCGTGACCGAGCCCATGATCAAGACCCGCCTGGCCTACCAACCTGAGCGCGACTTGACACCCGTCGGCATGGTGCTCACCAACACTCCCGTGTTCACGGCCACACCGTCGTTGGGCGTCAAGTCGCTGGGCGGCCTGTTGAGTCTCTTGAAGAGCAAGCCCGGTGAATTGAACTACAGCTCCGGCGGCGTGGGCAGCCCCAACCACCTGGCCATGGAAGCGTTCCAGCAAGCCACCGGTACACGATTGGTCAACATCCCCTACAAAGGCGGGGCCCCCTCGGTGAATGATTTGGTTGCCGGACATGTGCAAGTCGGCATCAATGCCATCCCCAGCGTGATTCAGTACATCCAGGTGGGCAAGCTACAGCCATTGGCGGTCGCGGCAACCAAGCGCCATGCGAGCCTGCCGCAGGTGCCGACCTTCAGTGAACTGGGGGTCAGCGGGCTTGAGTATGAGATCTGGTATGGCCTCTTCGCGCCCGCCAAGACACCCAAAGCGCTGGTCCTGCACATGAACCAAGCTCTGCAGGCTTGCCTGGGGGACCCGGGAGTGGTTCGCCAGTTGAGGGACCAAGGGGCAGAACCCAGTCCGGGCAGCGCCGAGGCACTCACCGCCTACATCAAGCGCGACACCGAAAAATGGCGCCAAGTGATCCGCCAGAGCGGCATTCGGCCGGAATGAACTCGGTCTGATCTGAGTACCAAGCGGTTGACCAACCCGCCTCGCCTGTGAGCACAGCTCGGAGGCGAAGCCACATCGCCACAGTTTTGAACTGCCCCCAGAAGCTGGGCGATCACGATGCCGCCGTTCAGGCGGTGCTCCTCAAGCGTGACTTCACCGGACTGTGTCCCTGCAACCGGAGCAGGACTCAGAGCCGATTGACTCTGCGGCTAAGCACTGCATCAAGCGCTTGGGCGCGTATGCCACTGGTGACAACCAGCTTGCCACGTCCCGCAGAGAGATCAGTGCACAAAAGGAGACAACGCACACAACCGATGCCAAGAAGTCAGTGAGCCTCCCAAGCGACGCAAGTCCATACCATCGTGTATGTTATTAGACTGTTTGGTATTAAACGAGTCATTCAAGTTATCATTTACTCGCGCTGGTTCAATCAGCGTGTCCCACAACGGGATCAATCAAACCCTTCTGATCTGGAGTCCGAAATGAAAAAAATCTTGGTTGCTTGCTTGGTTGGCCTCAGCGCACTGAGCTCTCAAGCTGCTGACATCGTCGACACCGCCATTTCTGCGGGTTCTTTCAAGACCCTGGTGACGGCCGTCCAAGCCGCAGGTTTGGTAGACACGCTCAAGGGTCCGGGCCCGTTCACGGTCTTTGCCCCCACTGATGAAGCATTTGCGAAAGTCCCCAAGGCTCAGCTGGAGGCGCTTCTCAAGGACAAGGCTGCGCTGACCAAAGTACTGACCTACCACGTCGTTCCGGGCAAAGTCATGGCCAAGGACATCAAGCCCGGCAAAGTCACGACCGTGCAAGGCTCGGAGCTGACGGTCAGCACGATGGGCGGGGTGAAGGTGGACAACGCCAACGTTGTCAAAGCCGACATCGTGACCGACAACGGCGTGATCCATGTGATTGACAGCGTGGTGCTGCCGAAATAACTCTGCTCAGTCATGCTGAATTGGCCCATCACATTCTCGATGGGCCAGCCCTGGAGGGCTTGCTCCAGGGCATCAAGCGCCAAGACCGTGCTTATTGAGCTCCTGAGCGCGAGCTCCAGTTCTCAAAAGTGCACAAACGCCTGGTGACCTTCAGGCCTCGTATCCATGCTTGGCGGTTGATAGCACGTGCCCCCAACAACGCTGCGCGGCTGATCTGTGCCTGGCGTGGGCTTGGCGCGAAGGGTATGTCTCACTGGCTCTGGTGATCGACTGCTACAGCCGTGAGTTGCTGGGGCGGTACTCTTGAGCCGAGGTGGCTATCAGCTCAATACGCGGTCTTGATCAAAAATCAGGTCACGTCAGATCAAGGTCTGGACCGAGCCCACTCAGTCCTTGCGATGGCGACGCATCGCGAAGGCAGCAATCATCATGAAACCAGACAGCACGATAAGCCCCACTCAGAGAGCGTCGGAACAGATGTCGGCACGGCTAAATCGGGAGAGGTGACGACTAGGCTCACACTGTCGAACCCAACCACGGCTGCGCCGGTCATACTTTTCGACGAGATGAACAGGGCAAAGCGGACCCTCGTGCCCGCATAAGCAGACACGTTCACACTTGCAGCCGTCCTGGATACAAACGCCGTGTCGGTCATGCCCGACCGATGAGCAACGAAATTTCCGGCATCAGTGCTGTAAGGGACCGTCGCAGTCGAATACAAGCCGGCCCGGTAGGCCATATCAGTGCTGCCCTTACCGCCGGACTGCTTCTGCCCAACTTTCAAGCTGAAGTTCGCTGTCGTGGCGCCAGCCGGAATGACAACATCCTGGTACAGCACGCAATCGACAATCGAAAAGTCGTGTGTAGGCTGCGTATTGCTGCCCAACGCTATGTGAGAGCCGTTGTCAGCCACAAAGCCCCGCGTCGACGTCACGACCTCTGCGCTAGGAGCGCCCACTGAGGTCATCGAGCAAGTCGTGGCGCCTGGGTTATCTGTCGAAGGCGCAACTGTCCAACTCGTCATCCACATTTCGAATGAGCCGTTACTGACTACCTCGGTCGTAGCCGCCATACCAAATGCAGGCACCATCGCAGCACATGAGAGAAGAGGTCAGAATCGGGCCAAGCGAGCAAAGATAATCATTTTTGAAGTATTTTTAATTCTATTCAAGCACTGTAGACGCTATTTTAACAATCGATTATGCGGCGACAGAAAAGAATGTACCACTGGCGCAAGGTGCCGCATATGCAGTCAAGCTGCCTAAAATTGGGAAGGAAACCTCAACCAGCACGGCAAATTTGCATTTTTTCGAGTGATGTTTATTGTAGTCATTTGATCAAGCGGCCTATTCGATACTGAATTGTTTGCATATTCGCCTTAATATTTGAGAGGGGGCTTCTATAAATGGCATTCAAAAGCCCATAACTCTCGGGAAAGACCAGCCGCATTGACGACGCATCCTAGTCTGAAAAAAGTGAGTATCAAGCCACAGTCGATTATGAATCCGCTTTGCAAGTTCAGAATGGCCATCGCGTGAGGCAACAGCCAGGAGCGTGGCAAGCGCCCCTGGTAGGAGTTATGCCTTGGCAACTGGCCTGCGACGCAGGGTGCAAAAGGCAAAGCATGCAATGGCGGTGGCCAAGATGATTTGGCCCCACTCGGAGAGCGTGGGAATGCTGGTGGCATTGCCAGCATTGCCGCCAGGAGCAGGAGTCGCCGTGAATGTCAGGGTGATAGAGCCGTCGCCTGCCGTGGCGGCGGTTTCATAGGTCGTTGTTGCGCCGCCTGTGGAGGGGCCTGTGCTTCCGCCGGCACCGCCGCCGCCGCCTAGGGGGTCGCCGCCACCGCCACCGCCGAAGCCGCCGCCACCGCCACCGTTCACGCTGCTACCCCCGATGCCGTTGACGCCGTCACTGCCGGCGCCAGAGCCGGCCCCGCCGAAGCCGCCGCCGCCACCACCACCGCCAAGCATGCCGTTACCGTTACCGCCGTTTCCGCCGCCACCAATGCCGCTATTGCCATTGCCGCCGGTGCTGATAACACCACCACCACCGCCTCCTCCTGCAACAATTGGATTCGAAGAGGGGGTTGTATCCAGAAGGCTTCGGCCACCGCCGCCGCCGTTGCCGTTGCCGCCGCCGCCTAAGCCGCCACCAATGGCGCCGGCGCCACCGACAAAGAAGGACAAATCACTTCCAACGGTAACGGGATAGTTGGTGACGGTTACCTTGGCGCCCAAGCCACCTTGAACACCGTTCAAGTGATTGGCCCCACTACCGCCAATTGCCACAATATTCATGGAGGTGACCCCAGCCGGAACCGTACAGGTTATCGCTCCAGGGGTGGCGTAGGGTGTGCCACTGACGCAAAGTGCAGCATGTGCAGTCAGGCTGCCAAAAGTCAGCACAACAACAGCAGCCAGCGCAGTGACTTTGGGGTTCTTTGAGCGGGGTATTTGGTTGGTTTTTACCAAGCGATGTACCAGATGCTGAATGGCCTGCATATTCATCCCTATTTTTTAATGATTTATTTAGAACTTCGCTGTGCTTACCCAATTCGATGGCATCTGCCGTACAAAGGGCTCCCGGGCAGATTTGGAATAGCATTTCAGCAGAGAACTACCGCCAGCCAGTTCAATCCAATCAGCGATTCAGATTAGTATGTTTAGCCTTTTAATTGTATCTATATCCCCTGCAAGCTGGTCCAGCAAAAGGCTACAAATTGCGACGTATTGTTACAATAACGTCACAATCGGCTCGCTGTATTTATGATCCAGCGCTCAGAATCGTGTTTTGCTCGAGATATCAAGACGGCGCGCCCAGCCGGCGCATTACTTCTGTGGTAGTCGTGCTCCAAACTTTGGCTTTCGAATGACAACAAGCGGACAGTCGAGTTAAAGGTCGAACGTTTTGAACGAAAAGCACCTTTCCTCCAACGGGGCACCACTGCGCCCTGTCCACTTCGGGCCGCAGAACGACCCTCGGGTTTGGGACTACTTAACTCCAACAAAAGTAAGCGAAGGCAGCTCTCCCTTATTTCAGTAGATCCGCCTCGCCGCCTGATTTACTTAGCGGGGTCGGCTTCACGATACCGACTGACTGAAAGATTATCCAGGCCAAACCAAGGCTGACTGAAAGAGACTGAATCTCTACCTGGAGAAGGCTCATCGTTGGCGGATCTCCCTCATTGACGAACCACCTACCTCATTATGCAATCCGCCATGATTCGATAGGTATCATCTTTGACAGTCTCTGTACCAGAGGAGGCAGGCTTTATGAAGACAAGGCCTCGCATAGAGCCATGAGCAGCGAAGGCTAATGCGACCGAGATCAAGGCTAGAAATGCCGACTGAATACTTTCTATTCCTTCAAAGACTTCATGAGCGGGTTCGCTCTCGGCCACTTAGCAGCGCACAAGATAGAAGTGGAGCTGTTTGGCAAGGCCAAGTGCTGCAGCACAGACTCCAGCAGGTTATCAGGCAGCAACGATATCAGCCGTGAAGGAGCCGAAGTTACGGCGCCGGCCAAGGAAATCAACGATCGATTGAGGAAGACCCTGTGTGCCCCAGCGGAAGCGCTTGGTGAACTGAATCCTCAGGCTATCGTCGCACACCAAGCAGATGACGTGGATAACGGCTTACGGAAAATAGCGCCGAACTCGAGCAGAAACTTTGACATGGCTAATCTGCATATCTGTGCCAAGCGTGCTTGAGAGGCGAAGCGGCAGTCGGACGGTGACCTGATGTCGATTCAGATGTTGTCCGAACGAGAGATTGCCATGGAGACGCACCACAACTTGCTGAACAATGGCCAACCCAAGCCCAAAGCCGGGGGAACCCCGGCTGGCATCACCACGGGCAAATGCCTCGACCAATTGATCTGCACCATTCTCAGGAAGACCTGGGCCAGCATCCGAGACGACCAGCGTAGCCCAAGCACCCTGTTCGATGAGCTCGATCTTCACTGGCGCGCCACCGTGTTTGAATGCGTTGTCGACCAGGTTGAATATCAGACGCTCGATCAACAAAACGTTGCCCCCATGCAATATGAGCGTGGGGGGTGAGTGGATCATCAACTCATCAGTGGATCGATCAAAGCCCTCGAGAACTTGTTGTATCAGTTCAGCCAGATCCACCACCTCGTTCATGGGCACTGTGCTGGCCCGAACGAACTCCAGAAAGCTGGCCGTCAGTCGGTCTGCAACATCCACATTCCGGGTGATGGACGCCACACCCTCTGCATTGTCTGGTGACTCCGGCAGCATCTCCGCTGCAAGCCGAATCCTGCTCAAGGGGCTGCGCAGATCATGAGAAACGCCCGCCATCAGCAGTGCGCGTTCGCGCTCGTTGCGGTGAAGACGTTCAGCCAACAGGCGGTAGGCTTGGTCGATCTCAATGAGCTCAGGCGGAGCCTTTCGCTCTTGCATGGACTGTGCAGGCGGCGGCAGTTCAATTCCGCTGATCGCGTGCGCTTGCATGCGATTGCGCAGTTGCGCAAGCGGATTGGTGACGCGCCGCGCAAAATTCCAACTGAACAAGCAGATGACAAGGCTCAAAAGCACCATGGCTGCGGTCAGTCGGTATGTCCAGACGGGTAGCAAGGCCCAGGGGACGGTGCCGCTCATCCAGACCGGCTCGGCACCCGGTACTTGCACGAGCAGCCACATGTCGAAGTGTTCATTGGTGTAGCGAAGGCGGGCGTCGTCCACCTTGACGCCGAAACGGCTCAACTCTGCCATGAAGATGGCGACCGCCGGAAAGGCAGATATGGGCAGGGTCAGCCCTGGCGGGGAGGCCTCGTGACGAACGATGAGGGTTTCTGGCCTGCCTGCGTCGGCCCTGACAATATTCTCCGGATCGTGCGCCATGGCTTTGATTCGTGGTGCCCAAAGCTCGGCAAACTGGGGTGCCAGCATCTCATTGCGCTGGACCCTCAAGAGGCCCACGACCAGCAACAAGGTACAGACCAGCAGCACCACTTGTGCACGCACCAGACGCAAAAACAGCGAGTCAAATTTGGCTGAGATCATTCATTTGCAGGGCTGTCACGAAGCACCCCGAGGCACAAAGGCGTATCCCTCACCGCGGACGGTCTCGATCCACTCAGCACCTGGCAATTCTTGCTCAAGGCGTCGGCGCAGACGACTGACCTGGACATCAACCGTCCGGTCCTGTGGCCTGTAGGCACTGGCCTGGACTGCGTTGCTCAATTGTTGCCGGCTGACGACCTGTCCTGGCATTCTGGCCATCTCAACCAACAGCTTGAATTCGGTACCGCTCAAAGCAATGGCCTCGCCATTGACCCGCACTTCCCGAGTCAAAAAATGGATGCTCAGCACCCCAAATTCCCAAACCAGGGTTGGTGTTTGAGGCTGCAAAGACTGACGCCTGATCAGTGAGCGCAGGCGGGCTACGAGCTCGCGCTTCTCAAACGGCTTGGCCAGGTAGTCGTCAGCCCCCAGCTCCAACCCGAGCACCCGGTCAATGGGATCGCCCCGTGCGGTCAGCATCAGGATACTCAGGTGAGGATGGGCTAGGCGCCATCGGCGGCACAACTCCATGCCATTGGCATCGGGCAGCATCACATCCAGCAACACGACATCGGGCAGTCGCTCGCTCAAGGACAACTCGGCCTGCGCCGCATTGAAAGCGGCCTTAGCGGTCCAGCCTTCGTTCTCCAGCAGCCGCTGAAGCATGGTTGAGAGTTCCTCGTCGTCGTCGACGACAAGCACGACAGGTTTGATCATGAGATAGCAAATAGGGATGGGCTGTGAGCGATGTCGCCTCCATGGTACGCGATGACAGTGGATAGGAATCAAGACATATTGAGACGCTTTGTTACAGCATTGTCTCAATTCGTCGCGATATGTCGTGAAAATTTCAAGCTACTCTCGCTACATTGAGGGACGACAGAGAGAGCGCAGGAATTTAAAAATTTTCACAGTGGTCGGTGCGATGCAAGCTTATCAAGCAATATACAGGATCAAATATCCTGTGTTGAGAAGTCGTGATATACGACTGAGGTATTCACATCGCAAAGACCCACTAAACAAAAACCCCTTGCCTCCATAAATTCAATCAGGGATAGGATGACGTCATGCGCGAAAAACGACGGGGCTTGGAGGTTCAATTTTTGGACTCAATCGATTCCGAAATTTCACCCGAGGAACTCAACAAGCAGCTTCATAATGCATTCTCTTCGGACGATGCCAGCACACAGGATTTCATCGACTCAGTCTTCAAGCCATCTGAGAATTCAAAATATGATATTAACCTTCGCGAACTGAGCCATGACAAGTTCAATAGGGATGAGTTTTCAATATGGAAAAGGGATCCAAAACCGATCAAAGATATGAGGCCGGCGAGGCGAGGAAAGAAGGCAGGCCCTCCACAAAGGGCGTACTGGTTAAAAAACATGTGGATTCGGATCTTTGCCCGATTCAACCCTCAAAACAAGAAGATTGACGGATGGCAGCATGCGGCACGCAAGTGATCTTCTGTATATCTATGCCGGGCTCGGCATATTTATTTCCCTTATCATTCACATGATCAATGGACGCAGTCATGTTGATGAATGGAAGCACTCATCGATAGACATCGACGAAGATTCAGAGACGCCACTCTTCAGGCTCAAAAAAGTCCTCAATAAACTCCTATCCATGACTTTGCACACGTGCATTTTCATGGCGTTTTGGCCTTTATTTTTGGCAACTTTCATCCTCTCTCACATCAGAAGATGAAACATTGGAATGTTGAATTTCATAAATAAAACCAAATATCAATTGGTATTTTGGATGGCTTTCCAGAGGAAGGTTCGCTTTCAATCGAACTAGGATCACCGGCACCACCTCCCGTGTCGACAAGTCCCCCTTCGAACCAGCACGGTCTCCAGAGGCCAGCGCGTCGACAGCAGCATTTGCTCTGCGGCGGCCTAGTGGATTCCTATTCAGATCTGAACATGCTGAACCAACAACTCATGGCCTGAGGATATCTAAGGCTAACCAGTTCTAGACTCTGAAATCAACCAAGTCTGAATTTCTAGCTCTTGTGGTCATTTAGGGCTGAACAATCAGCACACATGGCGGCAAGAGCATTGGACCCTTGCGTATTTCGCTCGGTGCTTGAGAGTGGGGGGAATTGCGTTGGGCACCGGCTTCACTCATGATCTTGCACAGATCCTGGGCAGGTCAAACCCGCGCCACCTTCCTCCATTCTCTGGATCTTTGCGACATGAGCGCCTCATCGATGAGAACAAGCTCCGCCGCGCTGAGCTTGCTGACTCGTTCTATTTGAGCCGGTGACAGGTCTGGCGGGCGGCGGCTTCCTCGCGTGCCCTGGCTTCTGCGGCTTCGAGCAGTGACCTGCCGATGCCCTGACCAATAAAGTGCTCTTGAACATAGAGCGTTTGTAGCTCAACTGTCGACTTGGCAATGGACGGACACGAGGCACCGAACCTAATAGCGGCAAAGCCCACAAGCCACTCCTGGAATTCGCCAACGAGGATGTGGGACTGAGGTTCAGTCAGGCGCACGGCAAACCGCTCAACCGTGAGTTCTGACAGGACATACTGGGCAACCTCGGTGTTGACGCCGTTGGTGCAGTAGGTGTGCAGCCAGACCTGGGTTGCCAGGACAGCGAGGCGATCCGCATCGCTAGGCCGCCCGGCCCTAATTTGAAGCCTATGACGCATAACGTGATGTATCCCGAACGACCAGCAGAATAAACAGGACCATGCGGGATATTTTGGACACCGATTTCTCCTGGAAGTTGTTTTCAGTGTAAGTTTGCAAAGGATGGCCTGTTTAGGCTGTTGAATCACGAGCAGAACGAATCGTATGAAAGTCAACAGGCTGCATCTGGCCGAATTCCGCCGTCAGTCTGCAGCGCTAGCAGTTCCATCATCGACGTTCCAGCCAGCAGACACACAGAGAGCGTCCAACTGGGTGACCTCATCCTGGACTGGAGAGAATTGCTGGCCAATTGATCACGCTTGCGAAGCATTCATTGAGGCCGTGAAGTGGTGGGCAGCAATAGCAGTGGGTGGCTTGCTTTGAATCGGAATCCGTGGCAGGTTCAGATCGGAAGGGTTGCCGGGTTTGAATCGTAGCTGGTGGTTGAACGAGTCGGAATACTCAGTTTCCCCATGCGGCCTGCGCGGTGTCGCTGATGGACCGGTTGGTCCACCGCAGCGCGGTTGTGCCCATTGAGTGCGAATCGGACCGGCGCATGAAAGCCATGGCGCGCGCCGCGCAAAAGGCTACGGTACGAACTACCCCGCCCTGCAAGGAGAAGAAGGCATGGCGCGCAGTGGCGCGGGGGCTAGAGTGAATTGAGCGGCCTGCGCTTGGAGCCAATCGCAAAACAGGTCAAGACGCAGGTTGCGCTGCTGACGGCATTTAGCGACGTAGTGCAAGCCGCTGCTGCAAAATCCGAACGGTGCCACCAAGCGACCTGCGAGTATGTCGTCGGCCACCAAATGCCAAGGTGCAAGCGCTATTCCCAGACCACTCACAGCCCCCTCAAGCGCAAAGTAGTAGTGGTCAAATGTGGCGCCAGGTCCCAATGGGGTGGCACACCCCATCGCCGAAGCCCACATGGCCCAGGCGTCAAGACGGCCCTTGGACTGAAGCAGGGTTTTTCCTGGCAAATCGAGCGGTGTTTTCAATGCAAGACGGTCTGCAAGCGCAGGCGCCAAGACGGGGCCCAGTTGCTCGGGAAACAAGGGCACTGCGTTGGGCATGCTGGATGAGAGCTCTTGGACTGCAATGACCAAATCCATTCGCTCCTGATCAGGATCATCAGCGCGCTGAGTGGTTTGCAGCCGAATTTCATGTCTGAATGAAGCGCGTTGAAATCAAACAACTTGGGTATGAGCCACTTCACCATGAAGGTGCTGAAGCACGCCACGTCCAGCACGCCGCTGTTTGCATTGCTGATTGCCTTGACCGCCGCTTCCATCTGGTCCAGAGCGGGCGATAGCGCCGACAAGAGTGTTTGAGCCGCGGGGGTGAGTAGGGGCTTATTTTTTGAGCCCTCGAACAACTTCACATTGAGGCTGCGTTCCAGCTGCTGCACTTGGCGGCTGATGGCCCCGGGTGTCACGGACAGCTCAAGTGCTGCTGCGCTCATGCGGCCTAAGCGAGCAGCGGCTTCAAAGGCTCGCAAGGCATTGAGAGGGGGTAGCTGGCGTTTCATTTACTTGAGTTTAAGTCACATAGAGACCGAGTATAAATCGCTTTTCTTCTGGCTTTAAGCACTACAAAATTCGTCCTCCAGTTCCATGATTCAAGAAAGTTCAAATGCCTTTTATTCGTACTAACCTACCAGCAGACACCAGCCCGGAGAAACAACAAGGCATTGTGCAAGGGATTCACGATGCGCTAGTAGAAAGCATCGGAATGCCGCCGGATGAGTTGTTTAACATGGTATCTCCCTACGTCACTGGCCAGTTTGCATGCAGCCCAACCTTCAATGGAGTCAAAAGATCTGACCGTGTTGTGGTTATTGAAATCACCATGCGCCGTGGCCGGAGCGATGCCATGAAACGCACCTTATACGCGAGCATCGCCCGCAACCTTGAGGCCAATGCGGGCGTGCAACCGTCAGACATATTTATTTTCATGCATGAAAACGATTACTCTGACTGGTCTGTAGGACATGGTGCATTTGCCATGGCACTGGTACAGCAAGTCGGCTCACCCAAGTAACTGATTGAGTCGAACCAGCGATACCGTCTTCCATCAGTGTGCCATTTGTGTTTCCTATTCATATTAACACTTGAGCAGGAAATCACTGGGCAAATACAAGGCGAGCAAGCAGAACAGCCTGCAGTCTTTCAATTTGCTCCTGCACTGCCAATCGCTCCTGCTGCCAGGCTAATTGAGCAAAAGTATGAATTGCTTCCATCTGCTCCTGCTCTGACTTCACGCGTTGCTGAGTCCGCAAGGTCTCTTCCAAGGCGACCTTCAACTCCTTCTCGGTGACGGTCCTTGGGTGGCGCCCAGACCTGCGCCCCTGACGTGAGCGATCAATTTCCAGGCAGACCCGACATCGACGCAGTCATAGCGCTCAGCTGCTCGGCGGCAGTCTTCGGTCAGTTGATGCAGCATCTTCCGGTGCCGGGCTGCAGGCTGCGCTCCAAGCCAACATGACGCGTCAACAACAAGGCCACATGCTGGACCCAAGCCTGAGCCGGCTCGTTGACGCGCTGCTCCTGCTGGGCTAGCGCGTCTTTGGCGACCTCGAGTTCGCGCAGGGCAGCTTGACCAACTTCAGCCAGCAACGGGTCGGCTGCGCGCTCGGCTTCGCCCTTCTAGATGCATGTACGGCCCTGGATTTGCGTGCTTGGGCCACCCGCATATCCACCCACGATAAGAGATAGTTATCGTTTTTTATTAATCTTTGTCTTTTTTTATATAACAATACACATAATTTTTAATACAGTGAATTTGAAAAACGTACTTTAAGAAGGTCTGAGGGGCATGGCGGGTAAGGGCAGCGGTCCGCGACCGAGCAGCGCATCGATGTCAGCGTCCAAAGGACCACCCGAGCCTTTAGCAGGTAGCCCTTTGCAGCGAAACCCGAAAGATTCCAACAACTAGCAGGCATGCTGCGATCTTCACATTCGACGCAGTCATCTCCCCACAAAGGAGGTACCGCCGATGCGTAATGTCGCGAAACGGGTGGTACAAGCACTGATCGTGCTTGTACTGGTCTGCTGGCCAGTTTTGGCTAGATAACTAAGAGCCAGACCGAAAGGTCTGGCCTCTTGTCGAGTGCTCGAAAGTCTTGTGCGACAGAAGCTGGCAAACGGCTAACTGTTCATGTCTGGCCATACCCCGAAACCTCAGGGCCAGGAACCGAATGCCATAGGCCTTGTCTGTGCGCACCGCCTTCGGATAGCTGTCGCGGGAGGGCCCCACAAGCCGGCACGCGCATCGCTCGGACAGCGGGTGATCTTTCACCATGCGCCCAACCGCTTCTCGCTTAGCCTGCGGGGGTAGCGCTTTACCCCCAGAACGCTCTTGGGCGCGTGCCTGTCAAGGTGCGCCTCTGCTAGCAGCCGCTTGAGCTTGGCGTTCTCAGAGTCCAACTCTCGCAGGCGTTGGGCCTCCGAGACCCGCACGCCGCCGAACTTGGCTCGCCACTTGTAGAAAGTCGCGACACTGAAGCCGCCATTGCGGCAAAGTTCCTTGATGGGCGTGCGTGCCTCTGCCTGCCGAAGGAAGCTGCGGATCAGATTTGAGAGGCGGCTCGATATTCATCAAGCTTTGCTCACCTTGGCTGCCGCCATCATCTGTTCTCGGTTCGTGGACCGGCCGAGTTAGCCGGTCTTAGGCAGCACATGCATTTGGTGCCGGGCAGCCTGGGTTTCAAGATTTGAAGACCACACTCTGCCGTGGGCGCTCATCCACGGTCAGCGAGAAAACGTCCGGACGCGAATAGTGACCCACCACATCGAAGTCGTAGCGGGCACGGGTCAGTTCAGCGGTGTCGATCTGGGCCACCAGCAAGCCAGTCTCTTGCTTCAGCGGGCCGGCCAACACATCGCCCAAGGGGCCCACGATCATGCTGTTGCCTTGAATCAGGGGTAACTCGGCGTCCCAGTGCGGGGCGTTCACGCCCAGGGCCTGGGGTGAGGGCTGCACCTGGCAGGCGCTGATCACAAAGCAGCGTCCCTCATGCGCAATGTGGCGCATAGACGACTGCCAGATGTCGCGCGCGTCCACGGTGGGAGCACACCAGATTTGCACGCCCTTGGCGTACATGGCGGTACGCAGCAAGGGCATGTGGTTTTCCCAACATATCACCGCGCCGACGCGCCCTGCCGGGGTGTCGAGCACCGGCAAGGTGGAGCCATCGCCTTGGCCCCAAATCAGCCGCTCGGTGCCAGTGGGCATCAGTTTGCGGTGCTTGGCCACCAAGCCGCCCTCGGGCGCAAAAAACAGAGCAGTGCAATACAGGGTGCTGCCCGCGCGCTCGATCACGCCGATCACGATGTGGGCCTGGCAGCGCTCCGCCAGACCGGCAAGCGCTTCAGTCTCGGGCCCAGGGACATCGATGGCGTTGTTGTAGTAGCGCTCAAAAGCCTGACGCCCTTCGGGCAGGCGGTAACCCAGATAGGTGCCGAAGCCCTCGCCCTTGGGGTAGCCGCCCAGCAAGGCCTCTGGCATGACCACCAAGCTGGCGCCAGCGGCGAGGATGGCATCCTCATAGGACAGGATCTGCGCCAGTGTGGCAGCCTTGCCGCCGGGGTGGGCGCCGATTTGAAGCGCAGCGACAGTCGATCGGGTCATGTGAACTCGCCTTCTAAACAACAAGATGATGGCGTCATGCTCGGTCTTTGGCGATCATCAATCAACCGCCCAATCAGACAATAAGATATGAATAAAATAAATATCGATAGCGTCGATCTGAACCTGCTCAAGGTGCTGCTGGCCTTGCATGAGGAGGGCACGGCCAGCCGCGCCGCAATCCGGCTGGGGGTCACGCAGTCGGCCGTCAGCGCAGCACTGGGCCGGCTGCGGGGCCTGTATGGCGACCCTTTGTTCGAACGCACCGGCCGCGGCCTGCGCCCCACGCCCAAGGCCGAGGAGCTGCGCCCTCTGATCGCCGATGCCCTGCACAAGCTGCGACAAAGCCTGGCGCTGGCCCAGCCCAATGGGGCCACCCTGGCTGGGCGCACAGTGGTGCTGGGCCTTTCGGACGACCACGAGATGGCCCTGGGGCGACGGCTGATCGACCGCCTTCAGCAGGCCGCGCCTGGCCTCCGCCTGGTGCTGCGTCAGACACACAGCGGCCTGGCCGCCGACATGCTGATGGACCGGCGCATCGATCTCAGCCTGGGCTCCGGCACGGGCAGTTCACGCACACTGACACGCCAGGTGCTGGGTACCGGGCGCTACGCCTGCGTGATGGACATTGCACAGGCACAGGCCGGGGCCTTGGGGCTGGAGGACTACCTGCGCCGCCCTCATCTGCTGATCTCATCGGGCGGCTTCGTGGGAGTGGTCGACGAAGCCCTGGCCGCCCAGGGCCTGAGCCGGCGTATCGAGGCCTCCACCAGCCACTTTGCCGCCTTGCCCCACCTGTTGTGCGGCAGCACGTCCGTGGCCACACTGCCCGAGCACGCAGCCCGAGCCCTGGCAAGCCTGGGCACGCTGGTGTGCCTGCCCTGCCCCATTGAACTACCTCACTATTCCATCGAGCTCGCCTGGCGCAGCAGCAGCCTGCGAGACCCGGCGCTGCAATGTCTGAAGGACAACCTGACAGAGGTTGTGAAGACATTGACCCCTCTTGACTGAGCAGGCATCGATCCGTTCGATCGGCCCAAGGCTCATGCGTTGTCAAAACATCCAATCCATCGATGCATTCCCGGCTTGATCCACCTTTGGTGGTGGTCATCACGGATGGGCGCTCACGCTCATGGCGCTCAGAAGCCCATCGAACGAGTCAAGCGACCCGCGAAATCAGATTCGGGCCAAAGCCGCGCGGTTCTTGGCAAGGACGTGACCGCAGACGACTGGACGTCTTTCTGACTGTGGCTTCATGCTGGGCTTCCCCCGTTTACTAGCCACATCGGATGACCTGATGTGTTCAGGAGTCAAACGTCCCAAGAATGAGCAGAACTCTGACTGACAGGTCCGGGCGAGAAACAGTGCAGCTGGCCAAGCGGTCTGGAGCGATGATCACGCAAATGGCGGGGGACCTCGGTGTTGAGCAGCGCATGCTGCAGCGCTGGGTCGGCCAGGCCAAAGCGGGCCAGCGTTCAGCAATAATGAATTGGAGGGCGTGCAGTCTTCAGAGCCATCATCAAACCTGAAATGCAATCAGATTCCATCCCATCCAATCCCCCGCTTCATGTTGAAGCGGTTTTCGAGCAATGGCTTGAAGCCAGGATGAATGCGGCATGGGACGGCGACCGGGTGAAATCCGCATCGACGAAGAACCATTACCGCGCCATCTGGAAGCTCTGGTGCCAGCACCTGACGGATCACCAAACACGGTGGCACGACGCCAGCCCGGAATTGGTTCACGCGTTCTTGCAAAAGATCAGAGCACGCCGCGCGACCAACGCCGATGGCGCCGTGCGCAGCTCCAGTGTGGTGTCTCGGGACCGCTACTGGACCCTGATCGATCGCATCTACGATTGGGCTCTCCGGCGAGAACTGACCCGATCCAACCCAGCACAAGCCATGCTGGAAGCGGATATTCCACCAACGGTCCTGGTCGAATCCAATGTACTAAACCCCATCCTTTGGCGCGCCCTGCCCCAGGCGTTCCCCGATCCGGTCCAAGCCAGCACCTTCGATCTGCGCGATATCGCCATCCTCCACCTCCTCTATCACCACGGGCTGACAGGTGAGGAGATTCGTGAGTTTCTGCTGGCGGACCTTGTCTGGCCGGGTGGCCTGGACCCCATGGCCAACGAAGGGACCTCGGTCACGCGTCCAGTGGGTATCCGCATTGTGGGCACCAGGATCCGACAGGCCCGTGAAATCACTTTGGCGCCGACCTCCCAAATCGCCTTGCAGCAGTGGCTCAAAGCTCGGCGCATGAACCCCCGCCTGCACGGTCACGATTTCCTCTTCATGAGCAACCGGGCCAACCAGCTGTCGATTCGGATGCTATTCCATCTTGTGACCAACGTCATCGAGCGCGCCGCAGCGGCCTGTGCTCAAGAACCGCCCATCAAGACCGGCCCCCAGGTGATCAGGAACACCGTCATCCACAACTGGATCACCAGCGGCCTGTCGATGCCAGAGGTCTGTGCCTTGGCGGGGCTGAAGAACGCCAAAAGCCTACTCCGACACCGCCACTGAGAAGAGCCATCGCCTGCGATGGCGGCTTTTGAAAAACGACCCCGAATGAAGCTGCGTAGCTGATCCCGTACACAGACTTGCGCCGCCGCATGCGAATCGACGGCAAGAGGGGGCTGGAGATTCAAAGGGCCATCTCGGCCGCTGGCTGAAGCGCAGCTGAACAGCTATACCTGCCGCGCGATGGCTGATTTCTCCAATTGCCCGCTACCTCGGCCCGCCTGTCAAACCTAGAGTCCTTTCACCGGCTCACCTGCCAGCTCACGACGGCGGGACAGGCCAGTGAACCCCAGGACTTGACAGGAGACAACATTGAAAAAGATCGGACTTCCGCTGGCGATTTGCGGACTCGCACTCAACGCCGCAGCGCAAAGCTCAGTGACGCTGTATGGCGTTTTGGACACCACGGTGCAACGAGCTTCGCAAGGCAGCGCCAGCATGACCAGGGTGTATGGCACCGGTGGTAACCAGTACAGCCGCTTGGGCATCCGCGGTACAGAGGACTTGGGCGGCGGCTTGTCCGCCGGGTTTGTGCTGGATGCCGGACTGAACGTGGCCAGCGGCACTGGTGGTGCGCTCAGCACCGACAACGCCACAGCGGGCACGGTCGGCGGCCTGGTGTTCAACCGCCGGGCCTCGCTGAGCCTCATGTCAAAACAATGGGGTGAACTGCGATTGGGCCGGGGGTTTGTGCCCAGTTACTGGAACCTGATCGTGTTCGATCCCTTTGGCACCGCAGGCGCAGGCGGTATCACCAACATCGCCCAAAGTGCCTTGACCCGGGTGTCGACAGTTCAGACGGCGGTGCGCGCCTCCAATTCGGTGGGCTACCACTTGCCAGAGCTGAACGGCGTGTATGGCGAACTGATGGCCGCAGTCAACAATGCCCCCTCCAATGCGGCCACGCCGGACAACGGCAACTACCAAGGGGTGCGAATCGGTTACACCCGCGGTGATGTCAACGTGGCCGTCGCATCCGGACGCACGGCCATGGCCAACGGTGCCGTCAGCACCAGCAACCTCGGCGCCAGCTACCAGTTCGGTTCCGTCACGGCATCCGCCCTGTACTTCACCGACAGCAAGAATGCCGTCGCGGGGCCCAACCGCTCCAATGGCTGGATGTTGGGTGCCAAGGCCAAGGTCGGATCGGGCTACATCCCGGTGTCGCTGTCGAAGGTCACGGACAACTCGACTTCAGCGCGCTCTGCCAACCAGTTCGCTGTCGGTTATGTGCATGAGCTGTCCAAGCGCACCGCCGTGTACACCACCTATTCGCAGATCCGCAACCGCAACGGCGCAGCACTCAGCGGTGGTGGGGTGACCGGGGTGGCCAACGCGACTTGGACCGGCATGGACTTCGGCGTTCGCCACTCGTTCTGAAGGCGCTGGCGACCAGGGTTTCAATGCGAGGGGCTGTGCGCCACAGCGTTCAGCCCAATTTGCCCGGTCTCGGGGAGTCCGGGCGCTTTTTTGCGCGAGCCGGATCTGTGGATGCGCCCGCCTCCGGCGCCAAAGACAAAAACTGAGCCAGGCTCAAGGGCTTGGGTGGTAACCCAACAAGTCGCCTTTGTCCTTGATGATCTTGGAAACCGCTCGCAGTGCCTGGGTCAGCTGCCCTTGTTTGGGCAAGGCCAGGGTGACATAGCGCTTGAGGTCCGGGTCAACGATTTTGGCCGCCTGCAATTTGCCCGAGCGGAGCTCCTCTTGCACCGAAAAAGGCCCCAGCAGCGCACACAGATCATCGCTTTGCGCCAGGATCTCCTTTTGCAGGCGCAGGGAGTCGGCCTCGATCTCGGCCTGCAACGAGAAGCCCTGGCTGCGCGCCGTCTCATCCAAGATGGATCGCCAGTGCGAGGGACGCCTGGGCAGCACCAGCGGCAAGCCATTGAGCTGCTGGAAGGACACCGTTCCCGCTTGGGTGATGGGCAGGCCTGGCCGCGACACCAGGTAGGTGTCCGCGGTGGCGAGGTGGATCTCTTCCTGGCTGCGCGGCGGCTCGTAACGAAACAAGATGGCCATGTCCACGGCACCGGTGTCGAGCATGGCATCCAACTCGCCGCCCTGGCCCTCGCGCACGTTGAGGCGGATCTGAGGAAAGTGGCTGCGCAACTCCTTGAACACCTGGGTCATCAACGGGTGGGCAGCCGACGGCAGGATGCCGATCTTCACATCGCCCATCGGCACCCGGGACAGCTGCTGGAAGTCAGCAAACATCTCCTCGCTGTCGCGGATCCAGATGCGAACCCGCCGCTCCACGGACTCGCCGAACTCGGTCAGCACCACGCCACGACCCGTGCGACGAAACAAAGCACCCCCGCATTGCTTCTCCAACTCGCTGACCTGGCGGCTGATGTACGACTGAGCCGTGTGGCGCTGGGCCGCGACCTTGGTCAGGCTACCAGCCTCCACCACTTCGAGGAACAGTCGAAAGTCCTGGATGTTCATGGGTGAGTTTCAAGCCCTTGCACAAGGCAAGGCGCAGGTCATGGGGTTGACGGAACAGGACGTCGGGCAGAGCCAAGACGTCCTTGCGGCACGCCCTGGCTGAATGCACCAAAGGCATGGCCAGGGCGGTCACAGGCTCGATTCTGGCCGCATTGTTCTCGGTATTGATATGCCTTATTAGAGATATCTGAAAGACTTTATTTGCATCTATCAGGATTTCTCGGTCAAACCTACAGTCTGCCGTCATCGACATACCGCAAGGAGACCCCGTGAAACTCGTGAGCTTTATTCAAGACGGCCAAGCCCGCTATGGCGTGATCCAAGGTGACGCCTTTGTGGCCCCCGCAGCTGACTTCTTGGCTCGTTACCCTGATCTGACGGCCGTCCTGGCGGCCAACGCCCTGCCGGAATTTCAGGCCGCTGTTCAAAGCGGTGGCCAGCGCATCGACCCCGCTCAAGTCAAGGCCCAACCGGTGATCCCGGCCCCCGGCAAGGTCATCTGCGTGGGGCTCAACTACAAGACCCACGTGGCCGAAACCAAGCGCGCCGACAGCGAATTTCCATCCCTGTTCCTGCGCTTTGCAGACTCCCTGGCGGCGCATGGCGACGAGGTGCTGCGGCCCGCGTTCTCGGAGCGCTTCGACTGGGAAGGCGAACTGGCCTTCGTGGTGGGCAAGGGGGGACGACACATCGCCGCGGAGAACGCTTTTGAGCACATCGCCGGCTACACCTGCTTCAACGACGTGAGCGTGCGCGACTGGCAGCGCCACACCCACCAGTTCACGCCGGGCAAGAACTTCCCGGGCACCGGGCCCTTGGGCCCCTACCTGCTGACGCGCGATGAGGTGTCCGACGTGACCCAGATGGCCCTGGAGACGCGCGTCAATGGGCAAGTGATGCAACACGCCAGCCTGGCCGACCTGATTTTTGACATCCCGACCATCGTGGCTTACGTCTCCCGTTTCACCCCGCTGTCGCCCGGCGATGTGATCGCGACCGGCACCCCAGGTGGGGTGGGCGACCGCCGCGAACCGCCGCTCTACATGAAGGAGGGCGATGTCGTCGAGGTCGAGATCACGGGCCTGGGTGTGTTGCGCAATCGCATCGGCACCGACCGCAGCGCGGCCTGAAGGGGAGAAACGCATGACACAGAAACCCCAATTGCGCATTGCCGTGGACATCGGCGGCACCTTCACCGACATGGCCGCCTTTGACGAGGCCAGCGGTCGCTTGCTCTTTGGCAAGGCCTTGTCCACCCACGGTGAGCTGGTCAAAGGCATCCAAGCCACGATCGACAGCGCCAAGATCGACTGGCGCGACGGTCACCTGTTCCTGCATGGCTCCACCATCGCCATCAACACGCTGCTGGAGCGCAATGGCGCCAAGACCGCCTTGCTGATCACCGAGGGCTTCCGCGACATCTATGAGATCGGCCGCGTCAACCGCCCCGACGCTTACAACCTGTTCTTCAACAAGCATCAACCGCTGGTCAAGCGTTCACTGCGCTTTGAGGTGGCCGAACGCCTGCGGGCCGACGGCAGCACCCACAAGCCGCTGGACGAGGCCGCGGTGCGTGAACTCGCCCGGGATCTGAAAGGCGAAGGGGTCGAGGCCGTGGCCGTGTTGCTGTTGCACAGCTACCGCAATCCGAGCCATGAACAACGCGTCAAGCAGATCCTGCAAGAGGAACTGCCCGGGGCTTTCGTCTGCGCCTCACACGAGCTGAGTCAGGAATACCGCGAATTTGAACGCGTCTCCACCGCCGTGGCCAATGCCTATGTGGGCCCGCGTGTGTCCCAATACCTGGGCCAGTTGGAAGACCACCTGGGCCAGCAAGGCTTTGAGGGCGACTTCTACATCGTGCAATCCACCGGGGGCCTGTTCCCGGTCGAGCACGCCAAGGTCGGCTGTGTGCGCATGCTCGAATCGGGGCCTGCGGCAGGCGTCATCGGCGCTCAGGCCATCTGTGCGCAATTGGGCATGGGCGACGCGATTGCCTTTGACATGGGCGGCACCACGGCCAAGGCGGGCGTCATCAGCGAGGGCCGCCCCCTGACCACCGGTTCGGCCTTGATCGGGGGCTATGAACGGGCCCTGCCGATCCAGATCCCAATGATGGACATCCATGAGGTCGGCACGGGCGGTGGCTCGATCGCCCGGGTTGAGACGGGCAAGGCCTTGCGCGTGGGGCCCCAAAGTGCCGGCTCCATCCCCGGCCCGGTCGCCTATGGCCGCGGGGGCACTGAGCCCACCGTGACCGACGCCAACCTGGTGCTGGGCCGCCTGGACGCGGACAACTTCCTGGGCGGTGAACTCAAGCTGGACCTGGCGGGTTGCCAGCGCCAAATGCACGAGCGCATCGCGGCGCCCCTCGGCTTGGATGCGACCCAGGCCGCCGATGGCATCTTGCAGATCGCGGTGACCCAAATGTCCCATGCCGTGAAGGCAGTGACCACCGAGCGCGGCCTGGACGCTGGCAGCTTCACCATGGTGGTGTACGGCGGTGCTGGTCCCCTGCATGCCTCGGCAATTGCCCGCGAAATCGGCATTCGCAAGGTGCTGATCCCTTACGCACCGGGCTACTTCTCGGCCTACGGCATGTTGTTCTCCGACCTGCGCTACGACTACGTGCGCTCGGTGTTCCGCAAGCTCAATGACCTGTCCTTCGATGAGATCGAAGCCGCCTACCAAAAGATGGAAGACGAAGGGCGAGCCGCATTGGCCCAGTCCGGCGTGCAGGCCGATGGCGTGGTGATCGAACGCGCCGCCGACATGCGCTATGTGGGCCAGGAGCACGCCGTGACGGTGGACCTGCCGCTGGCCTTCTTTGAAGGCAAGGACCGGGCGGCCATCAAGAAGCAGTTCGACCAACTGCACCAGGTGCGCTACGGCACTTCGGCTCCGCAAGAGCCGGCTGACTTGGTGAGCTTGCGCGTGACGGTGCTGGGCACGATGAAGAAGCCGCCCAAGCACAGTGTGGCGCAGGGGACTGCGGTACCCGAAGCGGCGGCGGTGCGGGCCGTCAAGCCGGTGTACTTCCGCTCCACGGGCTGGGCCCAAACGCCGGTCTACCTGCGCGACCGCTTGCTGGCGGGCAATCAGATCACGGGTCCGGCCCTGATCGAAGAGCACGCCTCCACCACGGTGATTCAACCCGGAGACGCGCTGCGTGTGGATGAACTTGGAAACCTGCAAATCGAGATTGGGAGTGATCGGACATGAACACCAACGCTGAGCTCAAGACCGTCGACCCGGTCACCGTGGAAATCATCCGCAACGGCCTGTACGCCGTGACGGAGGAAATGAAGACCAACCTGACCCGCACGGCCTACAACCTCATCATTTACGAGGCGCTGGACTTCACGGTGGGCCTGTTCACCAAGGAAGGCGACACCGTCTCCATCGGCCTGGGGCTGCCGATGTTCATCCGGGGCATGTCGGAAACAGTCAAGGCGAAGATTCGCCACTTCGGCTACGACAACATCCGCCCGGGCGACATCCTGGTCACCAACGACGCCTACACCACGGGCAGCCACCTGAACCACTTCACGTTCACCATGCCGGTGTTCCATGAGGGCCGGCTGGAGGGCTTCACCTGCTGCATGGCGCACTGGCTGGATGTGGGCGGCACGCTGGGCAATGTGACCACCGACATCTTCAGCGAGGGGATCCAGATCCCCATCATGAAGTACCAGCGCGAGGGCGTGGTCAACCAGGACCTGATCGACATCATTGCCATGAACGTGCGTTTGGCTGAGCGTGCCCTGGGCGACTTGCGCGCCCAGATCACGGCCATCACCACCGGCGAGCGCCGCTACGTGGAGCTGCTGCAGCGCTACGGTGCAGGTGCCGTCAACGGGGCCATCGCGCAGATCATGGATTCGAGCGAGGCCGTGGCGCGCCAGAACACGCTGTCCATCCCCGACGGGGTCTACGAGGCCGAGTCCTTCATGGACGACGACGGACTGGAGATTGGCAAGCGCATCCCGATCCGCGTCAAGGTGACGGTTTCGGGCGACGAGATGACCGTGGACCTGTCCGACGTGAGCAAGCAGGTGCGGGGCTTCTACAACTCGGGCTTCACCACCGGCATTGCGTGCGCCCAGGTAGCCTACAAGTGCCTGACCACGCCCACCGACTACCCGGTGAACGACGGCTCCTTCCGCCCACTCAAGGTCATCATGCCGATGGGCACGGTGATCAGTGCCGAGCGGCCTTACCCGATGCGGGTGTGGATGACCTTCCCGATGACGGTGATCGACACCATCTTCAAGGCACTGGCACCCGCCATCCCGGACCGCTCCATTGCGGGTCACCATGCCGACCTGGTGTTCCCCAACATCCACGGCATCAGCCCCGAGGATGGCCGCTTGTTCATCGTCGGCATCGGCCCCCTCGGCGGCGGCTGGGGCGCCAAGAGCAAGGAGGACGGTGTGTCGGTCACGGTCTGCATCAACGACGGTGACACGCACAACAGCCCGACCGAGCAGCTGGAGGCCAAGTACCCGGTGCTGGTCGAGAAGTATGAGATCCGGCGAGACTCCGGCGGCGCCGGTCAGTACCGTGGTGGTCTGGGAGCGGAGATGGTGGTCCAGGCCCTGTCGCCCTTCACGGTCACCACCCGGATTGACCGCGTCCATTGCAAGCCTTGGGGCCTGGAGGGCGGCGGCGACGCCATGGGCAACGGCCTGGCCGTGCGCCACAAGGGAGAGTGGAAGACCGACCACCCGAACGCCAAGATCTTCAACGTGCGTCTGGAACGTGGCGATGCCTACAAGATGCTGTCGGGCGGCGGTGGTGGCTTTGGCAACCCGCTGGACCGTGAGCTGGAGCGCGTCGCCGACGACGTGCGCGAAGGCTATGTGAGCGCCGAAGTGGCCCGTGAGGTCTACCGGGTGGTGCTCGACGCCCGGGGGCAGGTGGACACCGAAGCCACCCAGGCCCTGCGCGCCCAAGCCCCTGTGGCCGCCTCGGCCGCTGACCCGGTTGCTTGGGCCGGCCAGTGAGCATCGCCATGGCAGAGCGAGCATCGCTGCAGCAGGCCGCCAGGCTGGTGAGCCTGTGGAGCGAGCTGTCCATCCGCCACGTGGCCCTGGGCATGTCCTGTGGCTGCGGCGCGGGCGGCATCAGCCTGCGCCTGGAGGACTTCGAGCTCGACATCGTCGACTACCTCGAGGATGCCGCCTTGCGCTGCGACCAGCCCGATGTGGCGGCGTACTTCCGTGCGCGCCAGACCGAGGGCTGGCCGCCGTCGCCCCTGCTGGTGCTGTTGCAAGACGCCAGCGAAGGCGATTTGCCTCAGGCGGTCAGCGACTGGGTCTTGCCCCGCATCGAAAAGACCTTGACCTCGTTCAAGGCCTTGCACGGCGGAGGGGCTGGCGCATGAGCGGTCACTTCTCTGCCTTGCTGCGCGCCGACACCCCAGCCCAGGGGCCCCGGGTGCCAGTCAGCGTGCTGACCGGCTTCCTGGGCAGCGGCAAAACCACTTTGCTGAACCAGCTGCTGGCCTCGCCGGACCTGTCGGGAACCGCCGTCATCGTCAACGAGTTTGGTGAGGCCGGCCTGGACCAGGACCTGCTCACCGCAGCGGCGCCCGACGACGTCGTGCTGCTGCCCAATGGGTGCCTGTGTTGTGCCGTGCGCGGCGATCTGGTCCAGGCGCTGGGGGCCCTGATGGACCGCCCGGGTCAGGCCATCCAGCGCGTGGTGATCGAAACCAGCGGCCTGGCCGAGCCCGGCCCCATCCTACGCACGCTGTTGCTGGACCCGCTGCTGTCGACCCGCTACCGGCTGGGCACGGTGTTCTGCACCGTCGATGCGGTCTTGGGCCAGAACAGCCTGGCACAGCACCCCGAGGCCCTGGCCCAGTTGGCGGCGGCCGACGAGGTGCTGGTGACCAAGCTGGACCTCATCACCCATCCCGCAGAGACTGCGTCTTTGCTGAACTGCCTCGCCCAACTCAACCCGAGCGCGCCAGTTCGGCAGCTGGGCCTGGACGGCGTGGAACTGCTGCGTCAACGCTTGCTCGCCCCAAGGGCTGATCTGGCGCCCCCCCCTGCTCCGGCGTTTTACCACCCCGTCGGGGCGCCCACCGCCAGCCCACGCCATCTGGCGGATGTGCAGAGCTTTGTGCTGCTACGCGATGAGCCCCTGGACTTGGACGGCTTTGCGCAGTGGCTGGACATGGTCGTCGCGGCCCAGGGCGAGAAGCTGCTGCGCTTCAAGGGCCTTGTGCAGACGGTCCAGTCCCCTGAAAAGCCCCTGGTGGTCCATGCCATACAGCACCTTTTTCATCCACCGGCCTACCTGCCTGCTTGGCCAACGGCGGACCACCGCACCCGCCTGGTGTTCATCACGCGAGGCATGGACCGGGAGGCCCTGGAGAGCACCTTGGACGTCATGGCTCGGCCGCGGCGCCGGCGGCGGCCCACCTGAACGGATAGCTTGATCACAATGGAGACACCCATGAAAAACTCGAGAAGACAAGTGCTGGGCGCCCTGGCGGGCCTGGCAAGCCCGGTCCTGGCGCAAGCCCAGGCCAGCGCCTTTCCGGAGGCCGACCGCCTCCTGCGCATCGTCGTGCCCTTCGCGGCCGGGGGCGGTGTGGATTCAGCGGCCCGCTTGTTGGCCAACCAACTGGGCAAGCAATTGGGCCTGTCCGTGATCGTGGAAAACCGGGCGGGCGCCAGCGGGACGCTGGGGGGCAAGTTTGTCCAGACCGCGCCCAGCGATGGCTACACCTTGCTGTTTTCTGCAGCCACCCACGTCCATGCCCGCCAGGTGCTGAAGAACCCGCCCTACGACCCGCAGACCGACTTTGCCCCAGTCGCCCGCGTCGGCGAAGCACCGCTGATGCTGGTCATCGCCCCCGACCTGGAGCCGCGCAAGCTGTCGGAGGTGCTCAGCGCGGCGCGCAGCAAGTCGGACAGCTGGACCGCTGGCATCCCTGCCGCGGGCGCGCCAAGCCACCTGGCGACGCTACTGCTGGCGCGCATGGGGCAGGTCAATTTCAGCTACATCGCCTACAAGGGCACCCAGCCCGCGCTGGTGGATGTGGCGGGCGGCCATGTCAATTTGCTGCTGGACTCGATGATCTCGCTGCTGCCCCTGGCCAAGTCGGGCAAGGTCAGGCCTATTGCCATCACCTCGCGCAAGCGCAGTGCCCTGGCACCCGAGGTCCCGACCGTGGCCGAAAGCGGGCTGCCCCAGTACACCTACAGCTCGTGGTACGGGGTCTGGGCACCAAGGGGCACACCAAACGACCGGGTGCAAGCGCTGAACAAGGCGATCAATGCATCGGTGGCCGAAATCGGTCGCAGCGGAGGCTTCAGTGCCATGGGGATCGAGACGGTGTCCGAGACACCAGAGGAGTTTCGGCGCTTTGTCACGTCAGAGGTCTCACAGGGCATGGAGCTTCTGAAGGCGGCCGGTTTTAAACCCGAATGAGCCAACGATTGAAGTAGGACACACCGGGAGGGGGGCGATGTCCTATAGCTTCTGCTGAGTCATGAGGCCAAGGTCCTGGATGGCGCTGCCGACTTGGTCAAGACTTTGGCTCTGTTCTCTGGCGCCAGTTGCGATCTCGCTCAACAACTGACTGACACGGCTTGTCGACTGCACTGTGTCTTCGATTGAGGCGCCGGCCCGCTGCGCAACATTCGCCCCTTGAGCAACCTCTTCTTGGCTGGATTGAATCAACGTTTTGATCTCACTGGCAGCTTGAGTGCTCCTAGGGGCAAGAACCCGAACTTCAGAGGCCACGACTGCGAAACCCCGGCCTTGCTCACCCGCACGCGCGGCTTCGCGACCCGAAAACAACGATGCTTGAATACAGCACCTCGAAAGCATGCAAATCGGTGCAAGACCCACAACCGATTCCGTTTTCAGGCTGTGGATCATTTTGGCGATCAGGACCCATTGTGGGCAGCCGGCAAGGGCGGGTGTTACGCCGTAGGCTGGGTGGCGAAGTCCTTGGGGTTCACGCCCAAATCTTCCAGCTTTTTCGCGTACGAGTCCCTGCGTTTGGCTGCCTTGGCCGCTGTCTCGGAGGCGGCTTGTATGGCCTTGGGCCCTTTATGGGCAGCCGCCTGGATCAGCCCGAACTTGTGAGTGGCCTCCGCCTCGGCCCGCTTGAACGTGGCGATGAGTTCAGCGTGGGCAACGGATGGATTCACAGCAACTCCCCGATCAATCGACGCCGTCATTCTTAAATTTTGACGCTGGCGCGAAGCAAGGCGGTTCTCAAATCGCGCGTGGCTTCTTTATGAACATCCACCTTTTGAACCGCCAGGTCGAAAGAAGAGCCTGGCTTGATGCTGGTAGGCAGTATCTTTTTGGCTGGAAGCTTGGATGGGTACGTACCTTGACGTGGACACATGCGAACGGAAAACCCGAATTCTTCGAGCACGCCTTTCGCATACAACTCCGCCAATTGTTGAAACGTCACGTAGGTTGAGCGTTTCACGTCTTTGCGTCCTGGTTGGCAGACGTCGCGAACCAGTTCGAATTTTCCGTGTGAATCGCGCTGGGTATCGGTGAACGGATGCAGCAAGAAAGTCTGACGAACGCCATCCTTTTTGGACACCCGAATGTGCTCGACAGCGATATCGGTTAACAGCATGTTGTTTTTCCAGCTCCGAAAGCTGCGGGTTGCGTGACCGCATCAGCCGACACATCGCAGACAGCAGATTTTGTTTTCAAGAGATGTCAACGGGGAGCCGAGTGGCCCTTGGGATGCGGGTTGATCGTGCGGGCAAAAATCACCCAGCGGGCGCGGACTTTAACTGAACGACCGCCAGTGGTCGATCCCGATGGCACGACTATGGACCGCTTGGGGTCCCAAACTGCATGCCGAGGGTGGTCAATTCAAAGCCCGTTGCCAGCCTCAAGCCGTCACCCGATACCCCTATCACTTCCCCGCCCCTCTCCCCTCAAACACAAAATCCGGCAGCGCCAGCGTCGCCTCCGCCACATCCAGCAAGCGCCGGTTGTGGTCCATCGACGCTTTTTGCAGCGCGCGCAGCGCGGCGTCTTCGGTCAGGCCCAGGCGGGCCATGAGGGCGCCTTTGGCGCGTTCGATCACCTTGCGTTCGTTCAAGGCGCGGCGCGCGGTGTCCAGTTCGACTTCCATGCGGGCCAGGCGCTCAGACTGGGCTTGCAGCAGCTCGACCAAGGACGACACGCTGGGTTCGTGCCCTGGCGCTGCATTGACGGCAGCGCTTGCATCGACGACACCGACACCGGCACCGGCACCGCCAGAACCAGAACCAGCAGCCACAGAAGCGGCCGCCGAATGAGCCGCCCCGGCCAGGCCCGCCACAGGCAGCGCCTCGCCACCGGATTGCGAGAAAAAGCGCTCCACCGCCTGGGCGCGCGGCAAAGGCTTGTCACGCAGTTGGCGCAGCAGGCCTTCCGAGTCTTGCAGATCGCGCTCCACGGCCTCGATCTGGGCCTGGCAGGCCTGGCGCAGGCAGGCGACCAGCTCGGTTTGCAGTTGCCACAGCTCGGCAATGCGCACGCTGGCCACTTCAAACCAATCGTCGCTCAGGCTGCTGTCCAGCGCGGCTTCGTGGCGCGCCATGCACAGGGTGCGGCGCAGGCGCTCCAGCAGGGCGACCTTGGGGGTCAGCTGCAGTTGCTGCCAGCGGGTGCGCAGGGCGGGCTCGGCAAATTCTTCAAACAGGTGCAGGCTGCGCTCTTGCGCCTCAATCAGCTGCACCACGCGCTGTTGCAGAGCCTCGGTGCACAGGCCCGAGGCGTACAGCTGGGCGCCCACGGCGCGCTCTTGGCCGGCCGCCTCTTTGCCTTGCACCAGGTGCACAAAGGCGACCAGCAGGCGCGACACATCGGGGTTGGGGGCCGCATCGGCCAAATGAAAAATCAGCTCCACCAGACCCGCAATCACGCGGCTGAAGGCGGCCACGGCGTCGCTGGCGCTGGGGGCTTGGCGTTCGATCTGGGCGCGCAGCGCGGGCAGCGCCTCCAGGTCCAGCAGCACCCAGGCCATCAGCGACAACAGGCGGGTGGACGCGCCCAGGGGCGGCTGCAGGTGTTGGGCAAATTGCTCGCGCAAAGCGGCTTCGACCGGCTCGGCCACGGCGCTGGCGGCGCGGCGCTCGGCGGCAAAGCGCTGCCCGCCCGAGGCCAAAAAGCCGCTGCTGGCGCCGCGCTCGCGCTGCAAGGCGTCGATCAACTGGCCGGTGACGTCGACCAACTCCACGCGCCCAGCCAGGTGGCGCAGGGCCTCAATCTCCAGTTGCTTGGCACGCAATACCAGTTGTGAGACGGACAGGGGCATGGCTTGATCGGGGTCGGTGGTGTAGTTGGCAGACCAAGCACCTTCCGTACCCTGCGCACGCGGGGCCGCCGCTGACATGCGCGCGGGACTCAAGGGGCGGCCACGCAAACCTGGTCGCCGTCCAGGCGCACCGGGTAGGCGCGCACCGAATACTCCGGGGCTTCCAGGCACTCGCCGTTGCGCAGGTCAAAGTGGTGCTTGTAAAGCGGTGAGGCTACCACGGTGCGGTCGGCCAGGTTGCCCACCAGCCCGCGTGAATTGACGCTGGCCTGGGACTTGGGGTCCACGTTGTCGATGGCAAAAAACTGCGCGTCGCCCACGCGGAAGATGGCCACATGGTGCTGCGCCACGCGGGCACAGACGCCGGTGTTGGGCAGGATGTCGGCCACGGTGCAAACCGCGGTCCAGTTCAGGGTGTCGGTGGGGGTGCTCATGTTCAATTCCTCCAGGCCTGGGGGGCTCAAGCCAGGGCGCGCGGGGCGCTGGCGGATGCGGATGCGTTGGCTGTGGCGGCGGCCAAGTCACGCTCTTCGGGGCGGGCCGGGCGGATCTGGCCGCGCTCTTCGACAAACACGATGTGCTCGTCGGCGCGGTCGCTGTTCACAAAAGACCGGAAGCGCTGGCGCACCTCGGGCGTGGTGACGGCGGTTTTCCACTCGCATTGGTAGGTGTCGACCACTTGCTGCATCTGGCTTTCCAGCTCGGCGCACAGGCCCAGGCTGTCGCGCAGGATGACGTCTTGCAAATAGGCCAGGCCGCCCTCCAGGTTCTCACGCCAGGTGCTGGTGCGTTGCAGGCGGTCGGCGGTGCGCACATAAAACATCAGCACGCAGTCGATCAGGCGGATCAGCTCGGCCTGGCTCAGGTCGGACGCGAACAACTCGGCGTGGCGCGGCTTCATGCCACCGTTGCCGCACACGTACAGGTTCCAGCCCTTGTCGGTGGCGATGACGCCAATGTCCTTGCCCTGGGCTTCGGCGCATTCGCGGGTGCAGCCCGAGACGCCAAACTTGATCTTGTGCGGCGCGCGCAGGCCTTTGTAGCGGTTCTCCAGCAGCACGGCCAGGCCCACGCTGTCGCCCACGCCGTAGCGGCACCAGGTGGACCCGACACAGCTCTTCACCGTGCGCAGCGACTTGCCGTAGGCGTGGCCGGACTCAAAGCCCGCCGCGATCAGCTCTTCCCAGATGGCGGGCAGTTGCTCGACGCGGGCGCCAAACAAGTCCACACGCTGGCCGCCGGTGATCTTGGTGTACAGGCCGTACTTCTTGGCCACCTGGCCCACGGCGATCAGACCGTCGGGCGTGACCTCGCCGGCGGGCATGCGCGGCACCACCGAGTACGAGCCGTCTTTTTGGATGTTGCCCAGGTAGTAGTCGTTGCTGTCTTGCAGGCTGGCCAGGTCTTTCTTGAGCACAAACTCGTTCCAGCACGAAGCCAGCACGCTGGCGGCCACGGGCTTGCAGATGTCGCAACCCAGGCCGTGGCCGTGGCGCGCCAGCAGCGCGTCAAAGCTGCGGATCTGGCCCACGCGGACCAGGTGGTACAGCTCTTGGCGTGAGTAGGCAAAGTGCTCGCACAGGTGGTTGTTGACGGCCAGGCCCTGCTTCTTCATCTCGGCCTTCATGACCTGGGTGACCAGGGGCACGCAGCCGCCGCAGGTGGCGCCCGCCTTGGTGCAGGCCTTGAGCGCCCCGATGGAGGTCGCGCCCTCGCACACGGCCTGGCAGATCTGGCCTTTGCTGACGTTGTTGCACGAGCAGATCTGCGCGCTGTCGGGCAGCGCGTCCACGCCCAGCGTGGGCTTGGCCTGGCCGTCGCTGGACGGCAGGATCAAGAACTCCGGCTGGGCCGGCAGCGCGATGGCGTTGAGCGCCATTTGCAGCAGGCTGCCGTACTCGGCCGCATCGCCCACCAGCACGGCGCCTAGCAGGCGCTTGCCGTCTTCGCTGACCACGATCTTCTTGTAGACCTGCTTGATCTCGTCGCTGTACTGAAAGCTGCGGCTGCCCGGCGTCTTGCCATGGGCGTCACCCAGGCTGGCCACGTCCACCCCCATCAGCTTGAGCTTGGTGCTCATGTCGGCGCCCACAAAGGCGGCGTCGTCCTGGCCCCCGATGTGGCGCGCGGTGACGCGGGCCATCTCGTAGCCGGGCGCCACCAGGCCAAAGGTCTGGCCGTTCCAGGCGGCGCACTCGCCAATGGCGTAGATGTCGGGGTCGCTGGTGCGGCAGGCGCTGTCGATGTTGATGCCGCCGCGCGGGCCCAGGTCCAGGCCGCTGGCACGGGCCAGTTCGTCACGCGGGCGGATGCCGGCGGAGAACACGATCATGTCCGCCTCCAGCGCCGAGCCGTCGGCAAACACCATGCGGTGGCGGGCCTCGGTGCCGTCCACGATCTCCAGGGTGTTCTTCTGGGTGTGCACTTGCAGGCCCAGGTCTTCGATCTTCTGGCGCAGCACGCGGCCACCGCCCTCGTCCACCTGCACCGCCATCAGGCGCGGGGCAAACTCGACCACATGGGTTTGCAGGCCCAGGTCGCGCAAGGCCTTGGCACATTCCAGGCCCAGCAAGCCGCCGCCCACCACCACGCCGGTCTTGGCGCGGGCGCCACAAGCGGTCATGGCCTCCAGGTCTTCGATGGTGCGGTAGACAAAGCAGTCGGCGCGGTCGTGGCCGGGCACGGCGGGCACAAAGGGGTTGGAGCCCGTGGCCAGCACCAGTTTGTCGTAGGGCAAGACCTCGCCCGCCGCGGTGGTCACGGTGTGGGCGCTGCGGTCAATGGCCACGGCCCGCGAGGCCAGGCGCAGGGTGTAGCCGGTGCGTTCAAAAAAGCCCGGCTCGACCAGGCTCAGGTCTTCGGCGGTCTTGCCGGCAAAGAACTCGGACAGGTGCACCCGGTCGTAAGCGGGGCGAACTTCTTCGCCCAAGACGGTGATCTGGGCCTGGGGCAGGCCGGCTTCGGCCAGGCTTTCCAGGAACTTGTGGCCGACCATGCCATGACCCACAACGACGATTTTCATAAGCACCTCAGAGGCGTACAGGCGCTGCTGTCCCTTGCCAAGACGGGACTGCTTCGCCTGGGCAGGGGTGGCGCTGAGCGCTCACACCCGCCTGGGTTGAAGAAATCTAAGAAAAATGGACCTCCGAAGCAGCCTTGAATGAACCAAGACCGATGGGGGCGCCATGCTTCTCCGCCGTCGTTAGCGGAAACCGGGTGCGAACGCGTGGGCGACAATACCTGCGGGCACGGCCACATCAAGCAATCTTCATGCCCAAGCAAACTGGCCTCTGACGGCCCCCGGCAGCACCGAAACATGGCGACGCGCGCCAACTTGGTGCCCTGGGTGGGGTCGCGCCAAGTTGGCAGCGCCCCAAATAGACCTTGACCTGTGCGACCGACGGAGTAAAACCCAAGGTAAGCGGCCCCATCAGGCCGCCAGCAGCGAGGGCCTTATGAACAACAAGCGCTTTTGGGACGAAGACCTTCGGGTCTGGGCGCGCCAATGCCTGGCCGACCTGGTGACCCTGGTGTTGTTTGTCGCCGTCTTCATGACCCTGACCCTGCCCGTGGTGGTGCCGGGACTGCTGCTGTGGTGGTTCCAGCAGATCACGGGCAGGCCCTGAGGGGTGGCGGGGCGAAGGGCGCGCAGGCCGCCAGGCCCCAGATCAGCGCCTCCGGCCAGCCGACGGCTGACCGTCCGGCGGGTCTGCTCGCTGTCAGTCTGGTGAAAGCAGGGGCGAAATCTGTCTTTTCCAGTCAACAACCGGCCCCTCCAGCCCACTTAAATCAAGAAAGCCAAGCTTATTTCTAAAAAATTGCTAGGTGTTTTTGGATTCCGCGCATTTAATGCATGAGTGCAATTCAAGTTGCACAGGCTTGCGGTGATTGGCCAGGTTTTCGTCTGAAATGTGCGTTTTCGGGACTCCATCGCTTTCTCTATGTATTTTTAGGAGTCCCAAAATGGGCAACAAACTCTACGTCGGCAACCTGCCGTACCAAGTTCGCGACAACGATCTCGAACAAGCTTTCAGCGAATTCGGCACCGTGACCAGCGCCAAGGTCATGATGGAACGTGACACCGGCCGCTCCAAGGGTTTCGGCTTTGTCGAAATGGGCAGCGATGCTGAAGCTCAAGCCGCTATCAACGGCATGAACGGTCAATCCATGGGCGGCCGCAGCGTCACCGTGAACGAAGCCAAGCCGATGGAACCCCGTCCCCCGCGCAGCGGTGGCGGCTTCGGCGGCGGCGGCGGCGGTTACGGCGGTGGCCGTAGCGGCGGCGGCGGCGGCGGCTACGGCGGTGGCCGCAGCGGCGGCGGCGGCTACGGCGGCGGCAGCAGCTACTAAATAGAATCGATCTGCGGCTGAGGCCCTGGCGCTTCGGGTGGTCTCAAAGCCACTCAGCCCCCAGCAGCCTCTGCCCCGATTCAAGAAAAGCCCCTCTCGAGGGGCTTTTTTGCGTCTGGGCCCTCCGAAACACCCCCTCTCGGTGTTGGTTGGACGCGTCAAACCAAGCGCTCAACACCTCAGGCCCAACCCGAAGTTCCCAGGGTTTACCCCCAGGCTTCCCCCCAAAACAGCACTTGGCTACGACAAAGCAGCATAAAGCAACGCACAGCGCCTGAGCTCATGCGGTAAACCTGCCAGAGGCTCCGATGGGGCTTTGCTTTCTCCTGCACAATCCGCGATCACGTCCGCTTGAGCCCAACCCGGGGCTGGGCCGCGACGCCTGTCTGCCAACCGGATGCCTGATCAATGTGGATCGTCAATATTGCGCTGCGCCGCCCCTACACGTTCATCGTGATGGCCTTGCTGATCGTGCTGGCCACGCCGTTGACGCTGATGCGCATGGCGACAGACATCTTTCCGGAAATCAACATCCCGGTCATCAGCATCATCTGGAACTACAGCGGCTTGTCGGCCCAAGAGGTGGGCACCCGCATCACCAACGTCAATGAGCGATCGCTGACCACCACCGTCAACGACATCGAGCACATCGAGTCGCAGTCCCTGGCCGGGATCGCGGTGATCAAGGTTTTCTTCCAGCCCAACGCCAACATCCAGACCGCGCTGGCCCAGGTCACGTCCTCGGTGCAGGCGGTGGTGCGGCAAATGCCGCCCGGCATCACGCCCCCGCTGGTGATCAAGTACTCGGCCTCCAGCCTGCCCGTGATCCAACTGGGCTTGTCCAGCCCCAGCATGTCCGAGCAGGGCTTGTTCGATGCGGCCGTCAACTTTTTGCGCCCGCGCCTGATCACCATCCCCGGCGCGGCCGTGCCCTTCCCCTACGGCGGCAAAAACCGGCTGGTGTCGGTGGACCTGGACACCAAGGCCTTGCAGGCCAAGGGACTGACGCCCACCGATGTGATCACCGCCATCAACGCGCAAAACCTGATCCTGCCCGGCGGCACGGCCAAGCTGGGCGAGACCGAATACACCATCTCCATGAACGGCTCGCCCGACACCCTGGCGGGCCTGGGCAACCTGCCCGTGCGGTCCAGCAACGGCAGCACCATCGTGCTCAGCGACGTGGCCAATGTGCGCGACGGCTTCTCACCCCAGACCAACGTGGCGCGCCAGGACGGCAGCCGGGGCGTGCTGCTGTCGGTGCTGAAAAACGGCAATGCCTCCACGCTGGAGATCGTCGACAAACTGCGCAGCCTGCTGCCCACGGTGGCCCAGACCCTGCCGCCAGACCTGAAGATCACCCCGCTGTTTGACCAGTCCCTGTTCGTCAAGGCAGCCATCACCGGCGTGGTGCATGAGGCCTTGATCGCCGCCTGCCTGACCGCCGCGATGATCCTGCTGTTCCTGGGCAACTGGCGCAGCACCTGCATCATTGCGGTGTCGATCCCGCTGTCGGTGCTGGCCTCGATCCTGGCCTTGTACGCGCTGGGCGAGACCATCAACCTCATGACCCTGGGCGGCCTGGCGCTGGCCGTGGGCATCTTGGTGGACGACGCCACGGTGACCATCGAGAACATCGAGCGCCACCTGCACCTGGGCACGCCGCTGGAGCAGGCCATCCTGGACGGGGCGGGCGAAATCGCGGTGCCGGCCTTTGTCTCCACCCTGTGCATCTGCATCGTGTTCGTGCCCATGTTCTTCCTGACCGGCGTGGCGCGCTTTCTGTTTGTGCCGCTGGCCGAGTCGGTGGTGTTTGCCATGCTGGCCTCTTACGTGCTGTCGCGCACCCTGGTGCCCACCCTGGTCATGCTCTTGATGCGCAAGGCCCCGGTGCCTGACGACAGCCGCCCCGGTCCGCTGCGCCGCATCTACCTGGGTTTTGACGCGGCCTTTGAGCGCCTGCGTGGCGCCTATGTGGTGATCCTGAGCGCACTGCTGCCGCGCCGGGGCAGCTTCATCTTGTTGTTCTTGCTGTTCTGTGTGGGCTCGTGCGGCCTGTACGGGGTGCTGGGTCGGGACTTCTTCCCCACCGTGGACGCGGGCCTGATCCGCCTGCACTTCCGCGCCCCCACCGGCACCCGCATCGAAGAAACCGCCCGACTGGCCGACCGCATTGAAAACGCGGTGCGCCAGATCGTGCCGCCCGAGGAGCTGGAAACCATCCTCGACAACCTGGGCCTGCCCTACAGCGGCATCAACCTGTCGTACAGCAACGCCGGCACCATCGGCACCCTGGACGGCGAGGTGCAGATCGCGCTGAAAAAAGGCCACGCCCCTACCGACGACTATGTGCGCCGCCTGCGCGCCGAGCTGCCGCCGCAGTTCCCGGGCGTGGAGATCTTCTTCCAGCCGGCGGACATCATCACGCAGATCCTCAATTTCGGTCAGCCCGCGGCCATCGACGTGCAGTTTGCCGGCCCCAATGTGGCCGAGAACTACCGCCTGGCCAGTCTGCTGCAAAGCAAGGTGCGGCAGATCGATGGGGCCGTGGACGTGCACATCCAGCAGCGCATCAACCAGCCCACCAAAAAGCTCGACATCGACCGTGCCCAACTGCAGCAGCTGGGCCTGAACGCCAACAACGTGGCGCAGAACCTGTTGGTCTCGCTGTCGGGCAGCTTCCAGACCGCCCCGGCCTTCTGGCTCAACCCCAGCAACGGCGTGGTCTACACGGTGGCGGTGCAAACCCCGCAGTACAACGTGGACTCGCTGGACACCTTGCTGCAGATCCCGGTCGGCGCCCCCATCACCAACAACAACCCCAATGCCACGCCGCCCACCCCGCAGCTGATGAGCAACCTGGTCACCGTGCGCCCGGCGCGCGAGCAGACCGTGGTGTCGCGCTACAACATCCAGCCGGTGGTGGACCTGTATGTCAGCGTCTCCGGGCGTGACCTGGGCAGCGTGGCCAGCGAGGTGCAAAAAGCCATCGACAGCATCAAAGACGAGCTGCCCCGGGGCAGCACCGTCAAGATGCGCGGCCAGGTGGAGACCATGCAGTCCTCCTTCCTGGGCCTGGGCCTGGGCCTGATGGGCGCCATCGTGCTGGTCTACCTGCTGATCGTGGTGAACTTCCAGTCCTGGATCGACCCGCTGATCATCATCACCGCCCTGCCCGCCGCCCTGGCCGGCATCGCCTGGATGCTCTTCCTGACCGGCACACCGCTGAGCGTGCCCGCCCTGACCGGCGCCATCATGACCATGGGCGTGGCCACGGCCAACAGCATCTTGATGATCTCGTTTGCCCGCGAGCGCTTGCTGGACGGCGCCGCACCGCTGTCGGCCGCGCTGGAAGCCGGCACCACCCGCCTGCGCCCGGTGCTGATGACGGCCCTGGCCATGATCATCGGCATGCTGCCCATGGCCATCGGCCTGGGCGAAGGTGGCGAGCAAAACGCCCCGCTGGGCCGCGCCACCATTGGCGGCCTGCTGTTTGCCACCGTCTCGACCTTGTTCTTTGTGCCGGTGGTGTTTGCCGGCGTGCACCGTTGGCTGGAGCGCCGTGCCGCCCGCCACACGCCCCCCAGCCTGCCCACCCCCACGCCCTCCAGCCTAGGAAATGCCTGACATGAGCCACGCGCAGCGACACTCTTCCATCGGAATCCATGGCCTGCACGAGCATGAAGGCGCTCACCAGATCCGCCGCCTGCTGCTGTTGCGCCGCGCCAAGTGGGTGGCCCTGGCCGCCCTGCTGGCCTTGGGGGCGGGTGCCGGCGCAGTGATGTTCGAGCGCGCCGCCCACGCGCGCGAACTCAGCGCCGCCACCCAGACCAACGCCAAGATCCACGTCTACGTGGTCTCGGCCCGCCCAGGCCGCGGTCAGCAGTCCTTGCAGCTGCCGGGCACGCTGCAGGGCTACATGGAGACGCCGCTGTACGCCCGCGTCAGTGGCTATGTGCAACGCTGGCACAAAGACATTGGCGAGCGCGTGAAGAAGGGGGATTTGCTGGCCGAAATCGCCACCGGCGAGACCGAGCAGCAACTGGCCGAGGCCCGCGCCAACCGCCAGCAAGCCCAGTCCAACCTGCAACTGGCGCGCACCAGCTTTGAACGCTGGCAAGGCCTGCGCCAGCGCGACGCGGTGTCGCAACAAGAGCTGGACGAGCGCCAAAACACCTTGAAGCTGGTGCAGGCCAATGTGGCCGCCACCGAGGCCAATGTGCAGCGCCTGGAGCAGCTGCTGTCCTATGGCCGCATCGTGGCGCCGTTCTCCGGTGTGATCACCAAGCGCAACATCGACGTCGGCAGCCTGGTCGACGCGGGCAACGGCGGCGCGCCCAAGCTGCTGTTCACCCTGTCGCAGGTCGACCCGCTGCGCCTGTACGTGGCGGCCCCGCAAAGCGCGGCGCCGCGCATCAAGGTCGGCAGCGATGCCGTGGTCACCCTGTCCGAGCTGCCGGGCCAGAGCTTCACCGGCAAGGTGGTGCGCACGGCTGGCGCCATCGACCCGGCCACCCGCACCTTGCAGGTTGAAATCAACCTGCCCAACGCTGAAGGCAAGCTGCTGCCGGGCTCTTACGTGCAGGTGGCGCTGCAAACCGCCGCCGCCGACAAGCCCACGCTGACCGTGCCCAACAACGCCTTGCTGTTCCGCCCCGAAGGCACCCTGGTGGCCACAGTGACCGACGGCAAGGTGCACCTGCAAAAAGTGACGCTGGGCCGCGACCTGGGCGTGCGCATCGAGATCCTGAACGGCCTCAAGCCCAGCGACAAACTGATCGTCAACCCGCCGGACTCGCTGGCCGAGGGCGATGCCGTGGAAGCCTCCGACCTGCCCGAGCCCAAGGCCCCCGAAGGCAAGGGCGGCGGCAGCGACAACAAGCCGGCTGGCGACAAGCCCACCCCGGCCCGGAGCGCATCGTGAGCGCGTCCAGCCCCACGCCACTGCGCCGCCCGCTCTGGCTGGCGCTGAGCTTGAGCGGCCTGCTGCTGGCGGGCTGTTCGGCCGTGGGCCCCGACTACCAGCGCCCCGCCGTCACCACCCCGGCCCAATGGCAGACCGAGCCCGGCTGGCAAAGCGGCCAACCGCGCGACACCGAGCCCAAAGGCAGTTGGTGGACGCTGTACGGCGACAGCCAGCTCAACGCCTTGATGGACCTCGCCCAGCGCCAGAACAACACCCTGGCCCTGGCCCAGTCGCGGCTGGAACAGGCACGCGCGCAAACCAGCTCGGCCCTGGGCGCGCTGCTGCCGCGCGTGGGCCTGCAAGGCGGCACCTCCCGCTACCAGACCTCGGCCAACCGGCCGGTGACCAGTTACACCAGCACCAACAGCTCGGTGCAGCAAAACGACTACAACCTGGCCTTGACGGTCAGCTACGAGGTGGACCTGTCGGGCCGCGTGCGGCGCCAGCTCGAAGGCGCGCGCGCCAGCGAGGCGCAATCGCAGTCCGACCTGGAGAACACCCGCCTGTTGCTGGGCGCCCAGTTGGCCAGCAGCTACCTGGCCCTGCGCGGCCTGGACGCCGAGATCGAGGTGCTGCAGCAAACCCTGCGCGCCCAGCGCAAGACGCTGGACTTCGTCAACGCGCGCCACGAGCTGGGCAGCGCTTCCGGCATTGACGTGGGCCAACAGCAAGGCCTGCTGTCGGGCACCGAAGCCCAGCTGCAGTCGCTCCAGGACACACGCGCCCGCTTCGAGCACGCGCTGGCCACGCTGACGGGCCAGCCCGCGCCCACCTTCCGCCTGAGCGCCAACAGCCAATTGCCTGTGCCACCCCAGGTGGCCTTGGGCCAGCCCGCCGACCTGCTGGAGCGCCGCCCCGACATCGCCAGCGCCGAGCGCGCCATGGCCGCCGCCAACGCCCAGATCGGCATTGCCAGCAGCGGCTACTACCCCAGCCTGACCCTGTCCAGCTTGTATGGCGACGACAGCGGCAGCCTGGCCAAGCTCTTCAGTGGCCCCAGCCTGCTGTGGTCGCTGGGCCTGAGTGCCACACAAACCCTGTTCGATGGCGGCCGCACCACCGCTGCGGTGAACGTGGCCAAGGCCAGCTACCAGCAAGCCAGTGCCAATTACCGCCAGGCCGTGCTGGTGGCCTTCCAGGAGGTGCAGGACGGGCTGAGCACCCAGGCCGCCTTGCGCCAGTCCTCGCGCGCCTTGCAGCAGGCCGTGGCCAGCGCTGAAAAAGTGCTGAGCCTGTCGCAGGCCCGCTACCAGGCGGGCGCCTCCAGCCTGCTGGAGGTGGTGCTGGCCCAGCAAACCCTGCTGGGCTACCAGCGCCAGGAGGTGCAAAACCGCAGCCAGCAGTTGCTGACCTCGGTGCAGCTGGTCAAGGCCTTGGGCGGCGGCTGGCAGGCCGAGCCCGGCACCGCCCTGGCGACCCAGACCCGCGCGCCCTGAAGCCCCAGGCGCCCTGATGCTGCGGCGGGGGCCCAGCGCCGGCCCTGGCCGGGGGAATCGCGCCGCCTGAACCCGCCAATCGACCGGCCGGGCACAATACCGCTCCTTCTGCTGAACCTCCCTTTCCCGTCCCCGCCATGGCCCGCCTCCAATTTGAACTGCCCGACCACTACCTGTTCTCCACGGAGATGCAGATCTACATCAGCCATGTGAACCAGGGCGGCCACCTGGACAACGCCCAACTGCTGACCTTGGTGTCTGAGGCGCGGGTGCGTTTTTTCCAGTGGCTGGGCTACCGCGAGGCGGGGGTGGAGGGCTTGTCCATCGTGGTGGGCGACATCGTGGCCCAGTACAAATCCGAGGGTTTTCATGGCGAAACCATGTGCGTGGCCATGCTGCCGCAGGACTTCAACCGCTACGGCTTCGACCTGGTGTTCTGCATGACCGAAAAATGCAGTGGCCGCGAGGTGGCCCGCGGCAAGATCGGCGTGGTCTTTGTCGGCAAACAGGACAAAAAGGTCACCCCCGTGCCCGAGGCCTTCCGCGACCGCCTGGCCGCCGCCGCCGCGGCTTGAGGCCGCCTCGAAACCCGCTCGGCCAGCTGGGGCGGCCCGAATATAATCAGCCGCCCCGCCAGCACGGACGGGCCCTGGTCCGCCTGGCGGATGCGGTGGCCTGGCGCGCAGCGGCCCCGCCTTCTTTTTTTCACCGAACGGGACCCCCCGCAGCGGACCAGACCCACCGTGAATCACACCTCCCCGGCGTCCCTGTTGAACCCCAGCGCATCGCGTCAACGCGGACGGCTCGCGCTGTGGCCGCTGCTGACCGGGCTGGCCTTTGTGGCCTTGTGGCTGTTCACCCTGGGCAGCCGTGCCCTGATCTCGCCCGACGAGGGTCGCTACGCCATGCTGTCGCTGGCCATGCTGCAAAGCGGCGACTGGATCACCCCGCGCCTGAACGGCCTGCTCTATTTTGAAAAGCCCCCCTTGCAGTACTGGGGCGGGGCGCTGTCCATGGCGCTGCTGGGCGTCAGTGACTTCAGTGCCCGGCTCTGGCCGGGTCTGGCTGGCCTGTTGACCGTGGGCCTGCTGGGCCACACAGCGCACCGCCTGTGGGGGCCGCGCACCGGCGTGCTGGCCTTGCTGTGCGGCGCGGGCACGGCCTGGATCTTGATCAACAGCCACTTTCTGTCCCTGGACGCGGGTTTGTGCGCGGCGCTGACCCTGGCGCTGTGCGGCTTCTTGCTGGCCCAGCACGACCAGGCCCAAGGCCAGGCGCGCAGCGGCTGGATGCTGGCCGCCTGGGTCGGGCTGGCCGCTGCCGTGCTGAGCAAGGGCCTGGTCGGCCTGCTGATCCCGGGCGCCGTGCTGGTGCTGCACAGCCTGTGGCGGCTGGACTTTGCCATCTGGCGCGCCATGCGCTGGGTGGTGGGCCTGGCCTTGTTTGCCGTGCTCACCGTGCCCTGGTTCTGGGCCGTGTCGGCACGCAACCCCGACTTTGCCTGGTTCTTCTTTGTGCACGAGCACCTGCAGCGCTACCTGAGCCCTGTGCACAACCGCGAAGGCCCGCTGTGGTACTTCATCCCCTTTTTGCTGCTGGGCTTCATGCCCTGGACCGGCGCCTTGCCCTGGCTCATGCGGGTGCGGCGCAGCGACTTTGCCGAGGGCTTTTTGCTGGTCTGGGCGCTGTTTGTGATGCTGTTCTTCAGCGCCTCCAGCTCCAAGCTGCCGTCTTACATCCTGCCCATGTTCCCGGCCCTGGTGCTGCTGTTGGCGCGGCGCCTGGAGCAGGCCTCCTGCCGCGCCCTGAGCTGGCACCTGTTGGTGCCGGTGCTGGCCTGGTCCGGCGGCTTGGCGGTCTGGCTGCTGGCCGAGCAGTTGGTGGCCAAGGACAGCAGCCCCGCCATTGCGCGCGCCATGCTCAATGGCGTGGGCCTGGCCAGTGCCCTGTTCCTGCTGGCCAGCGCGGTCGCCTGGTGGCTGCTGCGCCGTCAGCGCAAAGAGGTGGCTGTGGCTGTGCTGGCCCTGGCCAACAGCGTGTGCGTGCTGATCGGGCTGCAGGCGCACAACGGCTATGGCCTGCAAAAAAGCAGTGCTGAACTGGTGCAGGCCATTCCCCAGGCCCTGGACCCGGCCGTGCCGGTGTTCTCGCTGCGCAGCTACGACCAAACCCTGCCGTTTTACCTGCGTCGCCCCGTCACCCTGGTGGAGTTTGTGGGCGAGTTCGAATTTGGCCAGGCGCGTGAGCCCGAGCGCTGGGTCCCCACGCTGGAGGCCTTTGTGCCGCGCTGGCAGGCCGCGCCCCAGGCCGTGGCCTACATGGAGCGGCCCACCCTGGCCGCGATTCAAGCGCTGGGCCTGACGCCGCGCATCGTGTTCCAAGACGAGCGCCGCGTGGTGATCGCCAAACCCTGAGGCCCCGCCCCTTCTCATGAAACTCACCGACTTCCTGTTTGTCCTCGCCGGCGTGCTGCTCAATGCAGGCGCGCAGCTGCTGCTCAAATCGGGCGCCAACGCGGTCGGCCCCATCCAGGGCCTGGAAGGCCTGCGCGGCGTGGCCCTGACCCTGGCCTTCCACCCCGGCATCCTGGGCGGGCTGTTTTGCTATGTGCTGAGCGTGGTGCTGTGGATCGTGGCCCTGTCGCGGGTGGACGTCAGCATCGCCTACCCCATGCTGTCGATTGGCTATGTGGTCAATGCCTTGCTGGCCGCAGCCCTGCTGGGCGAGGCAATTTCCAACCAGCGCTGGGCCGGCATGGCCGTGATCCTGCTGGGCGTGGCTATCATCGCCCGCAGCTGAGGCGCTTTATCCACCGCCTGCCCCGCCGCTTTGCCCCCTACTTTCCAACCGGACCGCACCGTGCAGCCTTTTCTGCCCTTCACCCGACCCTCGATTGACGAAGCCACCATCGAAGCCGTGGGCGCCGTGCTGCGCTCGGGCTGGCTCACCACGGGTCCGCGCTGCCAGGAGCTGGAAGCGGCCTTGTCGGCACGCTTCGGCGGCCGCCCGGTGCGCCTGGCCAGTTCGGCCACGGCCACGCTGGAGCTGGGCCTGCGCCTGGCCGGTGTCGGCCCGGGCGACGAGGTCATCACCACCCCGCTGACCTGGGTGGCCACCGGCAATGTGATCCTGCAAGTGGGTGCCACGCCGGTGCTGGTGGACATCGACCCCCTCACCCGCAACATCGACCTGGCCTTGCTCGAAGCCGCCATCACGCCGCGCACCAAGGCCTTGCTGCCCGTGGACTTGGCCGGCCTGCCGGTGGACCGGGTGCGCCTGTATGAGATCGCCCAGCGCCACCAGCTGCGCGTGATCGAAGACGCAGCCCAGTCCCTGGGCGCGACCTGGGCCGGGCAGGAAATCGGCCTGGGCGGCGACCTGGTGTCCTTCAGCTTCCACGCCAACAAGAACATGACCACGGCCGAAGGCGGCTGCCTGGTGATGAACAACGAGGACGAGGCCCGCCGCTTTGAGCGCCTGCGCCTGCAAGGCGTGGTGCGCTTCCCCGATGGCAGCGCCGACGTCGAAGAACTGGGCGGCAAGAGCAACCTCACCGACGTGGCCGCCGCCATCGGCCTGGGCCAGCTCAAGCAGCTCGACGGCTTCAACCAGCGCCGCATCGCACTGGCGCGGCGCTACTTTGAGCTGATCCCGCGCGACCTGGGCCTGGAACTGCCGCGGGCCGACTTCGACAACAGCAACTGGCACATGTTCCAGCCCCTGCTGCCGCGCGGGGTGGTGCGGGCTGACTTCATTGCCCGCATGCGCGAGCACGGCATCGGTGTGGGCGTGCACTACCCGGCCATGCACCTGTTCACCCTGTACCGCAAAATGGGCCATTTTGAAGGCCAGTTCCCGCACGCCGAGGACGTGGGCCAGCGCACCATCACGCTGCCCCTGTTCCCCGCCATGAACGACACTGATGTGGACCGTGTGTGCGCTGCGCTGCGCGCCGTCCTGTCCTGAACCCCACCGGTCACCCGCCCTTGAACTCCGAGCTCCAACCCTCTTTGTCCCCCCTGGCCCCCTTGCCGGCGCACGATCCCGCCGGCCCGGTGCTCAGCGTGGTGATCCCGGTCTACAACGAAGAAGACGGCCTGGCCGCCTTGTTCGACCGCCTCTACCCGGCGCTGGACGCCCTGGGCCTGCGCTACGAGGTCATCTTCATCAACGACGGCAGCCGCGACCGCTCGCCCGGCATCCTGGCCGAGCAGTTCAAGCGCCGCCCGGACGTGACCCGCGTGATCCTGTTCAACGGCAACTTCGGCCAGCACCGCGCCATCCTGGCGGGCTTTGCCCACTGCCGGGGCGAGCGCATCGTGACCCTGGACGCCGACCTGCAAAACCCGCCTGAAGACATCGCCACCCTGCTGGCCAAGATGGACGAGGGCCACGACTACGTGGGCTCGATCCGCCGCATGCGCCAGGACGCGGCCTGGCGGCGCTGGGCCAGCAAGGCCATGAACGGCCTGCGCGCCAAGCTGACCCGCATCAACATCACCGACCAGGGCTGCATGCTGCGCGCCTACAGCCGTGACATCGTCTCGCTGATCAACCAGTGCGGCGAGATGAACACCTTCATCCCGGCCCTGGCCTACCAGTTCGCGCGCAACCCCGCCGAGGTGGTGGTCGGCCACGAGGAGCGTTTTGCCGGCGAGTCCAAGTACTCGCTGTACAGCCTGATCCGGCTCAACTTTGACTTGGTGACCAGCTTTTCGGTCGTGCCCCTGCAGTGGTTCTCACTGATGGGCATGGCGATTTCTGCCGGTGCCGGATTGCTGGTGTTACTACTACTGGGCCGTCGCTTGATCCTCGGACCCGAAGAAGGTGGCTTGTTCACCCTGTTTGCCATTGCCTTCTTCTTGATTGGCCTGGCACTGTTTGGCATCGGCCTGATCGGTGAGTACGTGGGCCGCATCTACAGCGAAGTGCGCCAACGCCCGCGCTATGTGATCAGCGCGGTGCTGGAGCAAAAAGAGTGAGCCCCACCGTGGCCGCCCCCGCCAGCCAGCGCCGCCCCAGCGCCATCGTGTTCGCGTACCACAACGTGGGCGTGCGCCTGCTCAAGGTGCTGCTCGACGGCGGCGTCGACGTGAAGCTGGTGGTGACCCACAGCGACAACCCGAACGAGACCATCTGGTTTGCCAGCGTGGCCCAGCTCGCGGCCGAACACGGTCTGCCCTGCATCACCCCCGACAGCGCCGACGCGCCCGAACTGCTGGCCCAGGCGCAGCAGGCGGCGCCGGACTTTGTGTTCTCGTTCTACTACCGCTACATGCTGGGCCAGCCCCTGCTGGACCTGCCGCGCCACGGCGCCTTCAACCTGCATGGCTCGCTGCTGCCGCGCTACCGGGGCCGCGCCCCGGTGAACTGGGCCGTGGTGCATGGCCAGCGCGAGATCGGCGCCAGCCTGCATGTGATGAACGTCAAGCCCGACCACGGCGCGCTGATCGACCAGCAGGCCGTGCCCATCCTGAGCAACGACACGGCCCGCGAGGTGTTTGACAAGGTCACGCTGGCCGCCGAGCTGGTGCTGGCGCGCAGCCTGCCCGGCTTGCTGGACGGCAGCGCACCCCACCACCCGCAACAACACATCGCCGGCCAGTACTTTGGCCGCCGCACACCCGAAGACGGGCGCATTCCTGCGCACGCCAGCGCCTGGCAAATCCACAACCTGGTGCGCGGCGTGGCCCCGCCGGACTACCCCGGTGCCTTCTTTGAGGCCCAGGGCCGGCGCGTGCAAATTGACCGCAGCTTCTGGGCGGGGCCACCGGGCCCGGCCGGCGCGGTGCCGCCGGCCACGCCGGGCGCGGGTCGCTTCCAACTGAGCGTGCAAGGCGCGGGCCTGGTGATCACCGGCGCCGACGGTCAACCCCTGCCGGTACGCGCCGCGCGCCTGGACGGCGAGCCGCTGGATGCGGCGCGCCTGCAACAGCTTTTTGGTCCCCAGCCCGTGCTGGTGGCCGACTGATTCAACCCCATTCAACAGATACAGGACCAAACCGTGAAAAACGTGCTCATCCTTGGCGTCAACGGCTTCATCGGCCACCACCTGACCCGCAGCATCATCGAGAACACCGACTGGCACATCTACGGCATGGACATGCACTCCGAGCGTGTGCAGCCCTGGATGGACCACCCGCGTTTCCACTTCTTTGAAGGTGACATCACCATCAACAAGGAGTGGATCGAATACCACGTGCGCAAGTGCGACGTGGTGCTGCCCCTGGTGGCCATCGCCACCCCGGCCACCTATGTGAGCGACCCGCTGCGCGTGTTCGAACTCGACTTTGAAGCCAACCTCGAAATCGTGCGCCACTGCGTCAAGTACAAGAAGCGCATCGTGTTCCCGAGCACCAGCGAGGTCTACGGCATGTGCGAGGACGACGAGTTCGACCCCGAAGCCTCCAACCTGGTTTACGGCCCGATCAACAAGCCGCGCTGGATTTACGCCTGCTCCAAGCAGCTGCTGGACCGTGTGATCCACGCCTACGGCCAACAGCACGGCCTGGACTACACCCTGTTCCGCCCCTTCAACTGGATCGGCCCGGGCCTGGACAACCTGCACACTGCCAAGGAAGGCTCCAGCCGCGTGATCACCCAGTTCCTGGGCCACATCGTGCGCGGCGAGCCGATCAAGCTGGTCGACGGCGGCGCGCAACGCCGCTGCTTCACCGACATTGACGACGGCATCCGCGCCCTGATGCTGATCCTGGCCAACGAAGGCGGCTGCGCCACGCGCCACATCTACAACATCGGCAACCCCAGCAACGACCTGTCGGTGCGCGACCTGGTGACCGAAATGCTGGCCCTGGCCGCCCAGTACCCCGAGTACCGCGAGCACGCGGCCAAGGTGCAAGTGGTCGAAACCACCTCCAAGGACTACTACGGCCAGGGCTACCAGGACGTGAGCCGCCGCGTGCCCAAGATCGCCAACACCCAGGAAGAACTGGGCTGGGCCCCGCAAGTGACCATGCAACAAGCGCTGAGCCGCCTGTTTGAGCACTACAAGGACCAGCTCGACAGCGCGCGCGGTCTGATCAACTGAGACCGGCCCCGCGCATGAGCGTCATCGCCCTGAAGATCGATGTGGACACCTTTCGCGGCACCCGCGAAGGCGTGCCTGCCCTGGCGCGCCTGCTGGAGAAGCACGACGCCCCCGCCACCTTCTTGTTCAGCCTGGGGCCGGACCACACGGGCCGCGCGCTCAAGCGGGTGTTCCGCCCGGGCTTTTTTGGCAAGGTGGCGCGCACCTCGGTGGTCGAGCACTACGGGATCAAGACCCTGATGTACGGCGTGATGCTGCCGGGCCCCGACATCGGCCGGTGCGAAGCCGAGGGCCTGCGCGCCATCCGCCGCGCCGGCTTTGAAACCGGCGTGCACACCTGGGACCATGTCCGCTGGCAAGACGGTGTGGCCCAGGCCGACGAGGCCTGGACCCGGCGCGAGCTGCAACTCGCCACCGAGCGCTACGCCGAGGTCTTTGGCGAACGCCCCACGGTGCACGGCGCCGCAGGCTGGCAAATGAACGAAGCCGCCTACCGCCTGCAAGCCGAACTGGGCTACACCGTGGCCTCGGACGGGCGTGGTGAGCACCCCTACTGGCCTTGCAATGCCCAAGGCCAGGTGATCGGCCCGGTGCAGCTGCCCAGCACCTTGCCCACGCTGGACGAGCTGATCGGCCTGGACGGCTGGACCGTGGACAACGTGCACGAAGCCTTGCTGGCACGCACCCGCACCCTGGCGCCCTTGCATGTCTACACCTTGCACGCCGAACTCGAAGGCCAGAAGCTGGCCCCGGTGTTCGAGCGCCTGCTGCGCGGCTGGCGTGAACAAGGCTACCGCTTTGCCACCGTGGGCGACTGCGCCCGCCAGCTCGACCTGAGCGCGCTGCCGCGCTGCCCGGTGGCGCTGGGCACCATCCCTGGCCGCAGCGGCACGCTGGTGGTGCAGCAGCCGGCTTTCGCCTGAGGCACTGGCGGGGGCGCCCCGCGACGGCCCCGCCCTCCTCAAGCACCAGCGAGCGCCAGCAGGAATGGCGCGGCGCCGATATAGTCGCGGCATGCCCGCCGCCGCCGACCCACGCACCACGCCCCCTCTCCCCACAGAACCCGAACACCGGCTGGGCCCCCAAGGCGTGTTGGCCCTGATCGCCATCCTCATGGGCGTGGGCCTGGGCACGCTGGACACGGCCATAGCCAACACCGCCTTGCCGGCCATGGCCGCCGACCTGCGGGCGCCGCCTGCGGCTTCGATCTGGGTCATCAACGCCTACCAACTCGCCGTGGTGGCCACCCTGCTGCCATTTGCCGCCCTGGGCGACTGGGTGGGCCCGCGCCGGGTCTTCATCGGGGGCCTGGCCTTCTTCACCCTGGCCTCGCTGGCCTGCGCACTGGCCCACACCTTGCCGCAATTGGCGGCGGCCCGGGCGCTGCAAGGCATTGGCGCGGGCGCCATCATGAGCGTCAACATCGCGCTGATCCGCCTGCTCTACCCCGCCTCGCGCCTGGGCCGGGGCGTGGGCATGAACGCGCTGGTGGTGGGCGTGTTCTTTGCGGTCGGGCCCACCGTGGCTTCGCTGGTGTTGACTGTGGCCGACTGGCCCTGGCTGTTTGCCATCAACGTGCCCCTGGGTGTGCTGGCCCTGGGCTTTGGCTGGCGCACCTTGCCGCACAGCGCACGGCGTGGTCACGGCCTGGACCCGCTGACCGCCGTGCTGACGGCCATCACCTTTGCCAGCCTGATCCTGGCCCTGGGCGCCGCCGCCCAACGCGAGCCCTGGGCCTGGGTGCTGAGCCCGGCGGCGGTGTGCTTGGTGGCGGGCGCACTGCTGCTGCGGCGCCAGGCCGACCACCCCGCGCCCATGCTGCCGGTGGACCTGCTGGCCCGCCCGCTGTTTGCCCTGTCCACCCTCACCGCCATGGCCTCGTTTGCGGCCCAGGGCCTGGCCTTCGTGTCGTTGCCGTTTTATTTTGAAGAGGTGCTGCACCGCAACCCGGTGGACACCGGCTTTTTGATGACCGCCTGGCCTGTGGTGGTGGCGGCGGCCGCGCCTTTGGCGGGTCGCCTGTCCGACCGCTACCCCCCGGGCTTGCTGGGCGGCATTGGCCTGAGCCTGCTGAGCCTGGGCCTGGCCACCATGGCCCTGCTGCCCGACAACCCCACAGCCTTTGACATCGTCTGGCGCCTGTGCCTCTGCGGCGCGGGCTTTGGTTTCTTCCAGTCGCCCAATCTGCGTGCCCTGATGTCCAGCGCCCCACCGGAACGCGCCAGTGGGGCCAGCGGCATGATCGCCCTGGCCCGCCTGACCGGCCAGACCCTGGGCGCCGCCGGCGTGGCCTTGTGTTTCAGCCTGGCGGGTGCCCACGGCGCCATCACCGCGCTGGCCCTGGGGGCGGTTTGCGCCGCGGTCGGCGCCACCGCCAGCACAGCCCGGCTGTGGGCGCGCTGAGCGTCACCCCTCGCCGCCTTCGGTTCCGTCTCGCCCCCCGACCAAAAGCGCCTTGCCACGTCTGGCGCGCAGCTCACGACCTGTCACCGGGCTCACCCCCCAAGCGCCAACCGGCCCTTTGCGCGGTCACCGATCGCCACCGTGCGCGCCCAGCGCCAAGGCCACCACCCCTCGGGTTATCACCAATAGCCCAAAAACTAACTGGTTCGTACATTTGCAGCGCACCTGAGGAGACCCCATTCATGCTGAACCGATTCATTGACCGGTACGTCCAATTCATCAACGCCCTCATCGCCTTCGCCCTGGCGGTGATGGTCGTGCTCGTGTTCGGCAACGTCGTCATGCGCTACGGCTTCAACTCCGGCATCGCCGTCAGCGAGGAGCTGTCGCGCTGGCTCTTTGTCTGGATCACCTTCCTGGGCGCCGTCGCCGCCATCAAAGAAAACGCCCACCTCGGCAGCGACATGCTGGTCTCGCGCCTGCCCGTGCTCGGCAAAAAGATCTGCCTGGTCCTGGGCCAACTGCTCATGCTCTACATCACCTGGCTGTTCTTTGACGGCAGCCTGCAGCAAGCCAAGATCAACTGGGACGTCGAAGCCCCGGTCTCGGGCCTGTCGGTCGCCATCTTCTACGCCTCGGGCGTGGTGTTCTCGGTCTGCGCCGGCGTCTTGCTGCTGCTGCAAATGCTGCGCGCCCTGACCGGCCAGCTCAGCGACGCCGACCTCGTGATGGTCAAAGAGTCCGAGGAACAAGCCGAACTCGAGGCCCTGCAGGCCGAGCTGGCGCGCGAGAACGCCCACAGCCACTCCCCGCTGGGCGACAAGCCGCTGCCCCACGCGGGCAAGTAAGCCCGCCCCCGCACCCACCCCGACAACGACAACAACACCCAGACCCCGGAGCGCTTTGCCATGACGGTATTGATTTTTTTGGGCGGCCTCATCGGCGCCATGATGCTCGGCATCCCCATTGCCTACGCGCTGCTGGCCAGCGGCGTGGGCCTGATGTGGCACCTGGACCTGTTTGACGCGCAGATCCTGGCGCAGAACTTCATCAACGGCGCCGACAGCTTTCCGCTGCTGGCCGTGCCCTTCTTCATGCTCGCTGGCGAGATCATGAACGTGGGCGGCCTGTCCCAGCGCATCGTCAACTTCGCGCTGGCCCTGGTCGGCCACGTCAAGGGCGGGCTGGGCTATGTGGTGATCCTGGCGGCCTGCCTGCTGTCGGCCCTGTCGGGCTCGGCGGTGGCCGATGCGGCCGCGCTCACCGCGCTGCTGCTGCCCATGATGGTCAAGGCCGGGCACAAGAAGGAAGTCTCGGGCGGCCTGATCGCCGCCTCGGGCGTGATCGGCCCCATCATCCCGCCGAGCATCGGCTTTGTGATCTTTGGCGTGACCGCCAACGTGTCGATCAGCAAGCTGTTCATCGCTGGCATCTTCCCCGGCATCATGATCGCGGTGGGCCTGGCCTTCACCTGGTGGTGGGTGGGTCGCAAAGAGCAGCTGGCGCTGCCCCCGAAGAAGACCCGCGCCGAAGTCTGGAAGGCCGCGCGCGAGTCGGTGTGGGCCCTGATGCTGCCGGTGTTCATCCTGGTGGGGTTGCGCATGGGCGTGTTCACGCCCACCGAAGCGGCGGTGGTGGCGGCGGTGTACTCGCTGTTCGTGGCCAGCGTGATCTACCGCGAGCTGCCGCTCAAGGCCCTGTACCCGATCTTTGCGACCGCGGCCAAGACCACGGCGGTGGTGATGTTCCTGGTGGCGGCGGCCATGGTGTCGTCGTGGCTGATCACGGTGGCCAACCTGCCCGCGCAGATGGTGGAGCTGCTCAAGCCCTTCATGGACAACCAGACCCTGCTGCTGATCGCCATCATGGTGCTGGTGATGCTGGTGGGCACGGCGATGGACATGACGCCGACCATCCTGATCATGACGCCGGTGCTGATGCCGGTGATCAAGGCCGCGGGCATTGACCCGGTGTACTTCGGGGTGCTGTTCATCATCAACAACTCGATCGGGCTGATCACGCCGCCGGTGGGCACGGTGCTCAACGTGGTGGCGGGTGTGGGGCGCATGAAGATGGACGAAGTCACGCGCGGCGTGCTGCCCTTCATGGCCGCGCAGTTCATCGTGATGTTCATCATGGTGGTGTTCCCGCAGACCGTGCTGGCACCGCTGCGCTGGTTCTACTGACGCCCACTTTTCCCCCTCACCTTCTGACCCTTCTTTTTGAAGCCTCTGACCCCTGACTGGAGACAAACATGAAACGATTTTTTCTGAAGACCCTGATCGCCGCCATCGCCGTGGGCTCCATGGGCCTGGCCGCCGCCCAGGACATCAAGCCGCGCACCATCAAGTTCGCCACGCAAAACCCCAAGGGCCACCCGCTGGTGACTGGCGCGGAAAAATTTGCCGAGCTGGTCAGCGCTCGCTCGGGTGGCAAGCTGAAGGTGAATGTGTTCGCCGGCGGCGTGCTCGGCGGTGATGCCCAGAACATCTCGGCCCTGCAAGGCGGCACGCTGGAGATGATGGTCATGAACTCGGGCATCCTGGCCAATGTGCTGAAGGAATTCTCGGTCTTCGACTTCCCCTTCATGTTCGCCAACGCCCAGGAAGCCGACGCCGTGGTCGATGGCGCCTTCGGCAAGATGATGCACGACCGCCTGGACGCCAAGGGCATCCACGGCCTGGCCTACTGGGAACTGGGCTTCCGCAACATCACCAACGGCAAGCGACCGATCACCAAGGTCGAAGACATCGCTGGCCTGAAGCTGCGCGTGATCCCCAACGCCATCAACGTGGACTGGGTCACCGCCCTGGGGGCCAACCCCACGCCCATGGCCTTCCCTGAGGTCTATGGCGCGCTGGAAAACCGGGCCATCGACGGCCAGGAAAACCCCTTCACCGTGGTGGAAGCCAACAAGCTGTACGAAGTGCAGAAGTACCTGGCCGTGACCAACCACCAGTACAACCCCCAGTCGCTGATCATCAGCAAGAAGTTCTGGGACGGCCTGAGCGCGGATGAAAAGAAGATCATTGCCGACGCCGGCGTGGAAGCCGCCAAGTTCCAGCGCGGTGTGTCGCGTGAGCAGTCTGGCGCCGCCCTGGACAGCCTGAAGAAGCACGGCATGCAAGTGACCGAGTTCAACGCCGCGGAGCTGACCAAGTTCCGCGAGAAGCTCAAGCCCGTGATCGAGAAGCACGCCGCCATCGCCGGTGTGGACGTGGTCAACGCCCTGCAAGCCGAACTGGCCAAGCTGCGCAAGTAAGCCCCAGCCACGCCACGGCCTGACTGCCCATGCGGTCGGGCCGTGTTCATTTCAAGCCCCTATTCCCACCCCACGGTCACCCCATGCGCACGCTCAAAGTCCTCATGCTCCACGGCATCAACCACAACATGTTCGGCAAACGGGACCCGGCCCAGTACGGCACCGTGACGCTGGCCGAGATCGACCAGCAACTGCAGGACCTGGGGCGCGAGTTGAACGCCGAGGTGACGTCCTTCCAGACCAATGCCGAAAGCGCCATGTGTGAGCGCATCCACGCTGCCTTCCAGGACGGCACAGACGCCGTGCTGATCAACGCGGGCGCCTGGACCCACTACAGCTACGGCATCCGCGATGCGCTGGCCATCCTGACCGTGCCCGTGGTGGAGCTGCACATGTCCAACATCCATGCGCGCGAGGCCTTCCGCCACACTTCGGTGTTCGCCGAGATCGTCAAGGGCCAGATCTGTGGCTTTGGCGTGGACAGCTACCTGCTGGGCCTGCGCGCCGGCGTGTCGGCTGCGCGCGCTGCGGCCTGAGGAGCGCCCATGCAGATCACTGGCAACACCTCGCTGATTGCCCACATCGGCTACCCGACGCACTCGTTCCGGGCGCCGATGATCTACAACCCCTACTTTGAAGTCGCCGGCATCGACGTGGTGGTGGTGCCCATGGCCAGCCAGGCCGAGCACTTTCCGGGCTTTTTGCGCTCGGTCTTTGGGCTCGACAACCTGTGCGGCGCGCTGATCACCATGCCCCACAAGGTGAGCACCGTGGCCTTGCTGGACCAGGCCTCGACCGCGGTGCAGATCGCGGGCTCCTGCAACGCCGTGCGCCGCGACGCGCAAGGCCGCCTGGTGGGTGACATGTTCGATGGTGAAGGCTTTGTGCGCGGCGTGCTGCGCAAAGGCGTGCTGCTGGCAAGCGCGCGCGCCCTGCTGGTGGGCTGCGGCGGCGCGGGCTCGGCCATTGCGGCCTCCTTGGCGGCCGCAGGCGTGGCCGAGCTGCACCTGTACGACAGCCGCGAGGTCTCGGCCCAGGCCCTGGCCCAGCGCTTGCGCCAGCACTACCCCGCGCTGCAGGTGGTGACCGGCGCCAATGACCCAGCCGGCTTTGACCTGGTGGTGAACGCCACCCCCATGGGCATGAACGAGGGCGACCCCTTCCCCATGGACGTGTCGCGCCTGGAGCCCCACACCTTTGTCGGTGAGGTGGTCATGAAAAAAGAGATGACCGCCTTCCTGAGCGCCGCGGCCGCACGGGGCTGCCGCTACCAGGTGGGCTCGGACATGTTGTTTGAGCAAATCCCGGCCTACCTGGAGTTCTTTGGCCTGCCCAGCACCACGGCCGAGCACTTGCGGGCCGTGGCCCGACTGCAGTACGCCAGCTGAGGGGGTCTGCAGGCCAGACGCCCAGGGTCTTCAGGCCCAGCGGCGGCGCGCCCCGCGCAGCACCAGCCCAAAAGCCAGCATCAGCGAGGCCAGCACGGCCAGGCCCAACAACAGCTCTTTGCCCTCGGCCCACGCATCGACGGTGGGCGAGTACAGCTTGGCCAGGCCCAGGCCAGCCACCCCCCAGCTCAAGGCCACGATGGTCAGGCCCATCACGCGCGAGGCGCGGCGGGCCACTTGGTCGGCGCGCGCCATCAAGCGCGCCATCCACAGGCCATTGAGCCCATCCGTGACCAGCATGCCCAACAAGAACGCCAAAGCCAGGCTGGCCGCCGGCCAGGCCCCGCCCAGGCGCCCGCCAGCCAGTGCAAAAAAGGCCGCCTGGGACAAGGTGTCGAACGACAGGGCAAACAAAGCCCCCACCAGGGCCACCATGACCGGGTGCGAGACCTGCTGCAAGCCGCGCAGGCCCCAGGCCTTCAAGCCCAGCGGTCGCACCATTTGATCGGGCGCCGTGCGCCACAGCGCCCACAGATTGAGCCCCCCCAACAGCAGCAAGAAGCCAATCGACACCCAGGCGCCCAGCGCGTCCAGCCACTCAGGCACCTGGCCGTGCCCAGCCAGCACCGACAGACCCAGCGCTGTGGCCATGACCACCGCGCCGTGGCCGAGCGAAAAAAAGCTGCCGCAAAAAGCCGCCAAACGATGCTGCAGGCGGCTGTTGTGGCGCGTCAGGCCGTCAATGGTGGCCAGGTGGTCGGCGTCCAGCCCATGTTTGAGCCCCAGCACAAAAGCGAGGGCCAGGAGCGTGGGCCAGTCGGAGGAGGTGGAGACGTCCATGGTAAGAAATTTTTGGACATTCTCTTACTAAATGGGCCGAGCGGCCATGCGCCATCCAGCGTATGCCGGGGACGGCGGCCTGGGGGGCCTCAGCGGCGGGGCCGCAGGTGCACATGGGCCCTCCCGCCCGGGCCATGCACATGGGGCTGGTCGGGCTCCAAGGCCACCACATTGACCTGGCCATGGCGCACGCCGCTCTCGGCCACGATGGCGTCGGCCAGGCGGCGCACCTCGGCGGTCGGCCCTTTGAGCAGCACCGATTCAATGCAGTGCTCGTGGTCCAGCTGGCTGCGCATGGAGGCCAGGGTCAGGTCGTGGCTGTGGTGCTGCAGAGTGGCCAGTCGATCGGCCAACTCGCGCTGCTGGTGCTTGTAGACATAGGACAGGTTGGCCACGCAATAGCCTGCGGGGGCTTCACGCTGACCGTCTTGTTCGATGGCGGCACGGATCAGGTCCCGCACCGCCTCGGATCGGTTGCGGTAGCCGCGCGCGGCAATCAAGTGGTCAAACTGGTGGGCCAGATCCTCGTCCAGCGAAATCGTGAAGCGGTCCATGCAATGTCCTTCCTGGGCTGGGAGTGTAGGGCGAGCCCGCGCATTCACGCTGCCGTCACAGCAGCCCCCCAAACTCCACGCTTTACCGACGGGACGGAGACCCTTGACATGACATTCACACCCAAACGCCTGCCGGGCCTGAGCGGCCTGGCCCTGACCACCCTGGTGCTGGGCCTGAGCGCCTGCGGCGGCGGTGGCAGCAGCAACAGCAGTTGGCTCAAGACCCTGGACGGCAGCGTGCCGCTGGTCATCGGCCACCGGGGCCTGCCAGGCCTGTACCCCGAAGAGACCCAGCCGGCTTACGAAGCGGCCGCCACCGCTGGCGCCGACTCGCTGGAAGCCGATCTGCACATGAGCAAGGACTGCGTGCTGGTCGTCCGCCACAACCCCTGGCTGAGCGACAACACCAACATCAGCACGGTGGCCCTGACCAACCCCGTGGTGGCCGCGCGCAAGCGCACGGTGCCCGGCGTGCAGGTGCCGGTGAGCTATTCGCTGGCGCAGTACGGTGGCCCGGCCACCTACTTGAGCGACCTGACCAACCCCAAGGACCCGAAGTCGGTGCTGAAGTCCCTGGTGGTGGACGGCGAAGACCACACCGGCGATTGGTCCATCACCGACTTCACCGTGGCCGAACTCAAGCAGTGGCTGGGCGGCACCACCTACGATGCGCGCGACCAGCGCCCGAGCAACCTGAATGGCAAGTACCCGATCCTGACCTTCCAGGAACTGATCGACATCGCCAAGGTCCAGAGCGCCAAGACAGGCCGCGCCTTGAGCGTCTACCCGGAAACCAAGAACCCCTACTGGAACAACGCCCAAGCCATGGCCAATGGCTGCGGCACCGGCACCCACCCGTTTGAAGACGCCTTGGTCAAGCTGATCAAGGACAACAACCTCAACACCAAGACCTCCCCCATCTTGGTGCAGAGCTTTGACCCGGCCAGCCTGAAGTACATGCGCTCCATCGGCCTGGCCACTCGGGCGGTGCAGCTGGTGGACGGCAATGACATCAACTTCAAAACCGGCGAGATGATTTACCAGACCAATGACGAATACAACTTCGTCGATGGCCGCCCCTACAGCTGGACCCTGGCGGGCGATGGTCGCTACTTCGGCACCATGCTGACGCCGGCAGGCCTGGCTGAGATCAAGACCTACGCCGACGGCATCGGCCCCTGGAAGCCCCAGGTCATGGCGCTGAAGGTGTCGCCCTTCCCCACCACCGCCGGCTACAGCGGCTCGATGGCGGACGTGAACTCGGTCACGCCCAACAGCGTGATCGCCGATGCCCATGCGGCCGGCCTGTTCGTGCACGTCTACACCTTCCGCAACGAGTCAAAGTACCTGGCCGGTTTCTACAAGGGCGACCCGGTGGCCGAGTACCTGACCTTCTACCGCGCGGGCGTGGACGGGGTGTTCAGCGACTTTGCCAACACCGCTTTTGCGGCACGCGCGAGCTACCTCAAAGAAGTGGGCTATTGACGCGGGTGGCCTGTGGTGCCCGCCAAGGCACTGCAGGCTGGCACGCGCTGTGCTAAAAACTGGGCACCTGGCCCCGGCCAGCGTTTGACCACCCGCCGCCCGCTTCGGGCTGGCCCAGGAGCCCCCCATGAGCATGAACGCCGTTTTGTTTTTCCCTGTGGCCGTGGCCATTGCCTTGACCCCGGGGCCGAACAATTTTTGCGCCCTCAACAACGGCATCCGCCAAGGGGTGGGGGCGGCGCTGATCGGCACGCTGGGCCGGGTCAGCGCGTTTGCGGTGTTCCTGACCGTGTCGGCGGTGGGCCTGGGCGCCATGCTGCTGGCGTCTGAAACCGCGTTTTTGGCGGTCAAATGGGCGGGGGCGGCCTACCTGTTTTACCTCGGCTGGCGCGCCTGGCGCAGCCGTGAATTCAGTGGCCTGAGCCAGCTCGACAGCCCGGCCGGCACCGCCACGCCCTCGGCTCCGCCCAAACGGCGGGCCCTGGTGCTGCAAGAGTTCTTGCTGGGCATCACCAACCCCAAGGCCATCATTTTGTTCGCAGCGATTTTTCCGCAGTTCATCGACCCAGCCCTGCCTGCCGCGCCGCAGTTTGCCGTGCTGGGCCCCACCTACCTGTGCGCTGAGTTTGTCGCCACGCTGGCCTACGCCCTGGGCGGGCTGCAGCTGCGCCGCCTCATCACCACGCAACGCGGTGTGGTGCGCCTGAACAAGGCCACGGGTGGCTTCTTCATGGGGGCGGCCGGCCTGCTGCTGGCGTCCAACAAGTAAGCGCCGCATTCATCGGGCGCACGCTCAGGGCGTGGGCGCGGTGAGCCACTGCGCGATCTGCTCGGCCGTCTCGCGCTCTTGGCCCACATAGCCATGGTGGTGCCAGGGCTCGCAGGCCTCGCCGCGCGGCGCACTGCCCCCGTCCACCCACATCAATTTTTTGACGGCCGCCTGCGTCAGCGCCTCGAATGCGGCCGGCAAAGCCTGCGGCGGACACACCCCGCAAGCGTCTTGCCGGTGGTGCACCATCAGCACGGGCAGGCGCAGGCTCGCCAAATCCTGTGACGGCAGCGCGCCCGGCTTGGCGGTGTTCAGGATGCTGGAGGACAGCACGATGCCCGCGATCTCCCCTTGCGCTTGGCGCGCCAGAGCCACCGCCAGCACCGACACCGTGCCCCGGCTGGTGCCCACCAGCCACAAGGGAGCGGCACTGCGCGCCTGCACCCAGGCGATGACCTGCGCCACATCACGCGCATGGGCCGGCGCGATGCGGTCGGCATAGCCCAGATCGGCGCTGTCGCTGGGCCGCCCCAACACCGCCACATTCAAGCCCTGCGCCAGAAAATACGGCACCGAGCGCACCAGGAAATTGCCGCCGCTGGGCAGGCCCTGGCTGACGGTGCCAAAGCCGCCGCCGCCGCCCGGAAACAGCAACACCGTGGCGCGGGCCGAGTCGACCGCCTGCCAATACACCACCGTGCTCACGCCCTCGCGGGTGGGCACCTGGAAGGCGGCACCCGGGGCCACTGGGGGCGCCGGGTGGGCCTGGGTTTGGGCGTGGCTTGGCAGCGCGCCTGCGCCCAGCAGGGCCAGCAGCACCCCGGCCCAGGCCCAGGCGCGCCAGCGCCATGCCGACCAGGGGGCAGCGCGGCGGGGTGCAGCGCGTTGGCGCGGGGGCGCAGCGCCCAAGACGTGTTTGTCCATGAAGTTACCTTTTTGCGGCATCCGTGCTGGCGGTTTGCACAAACCCTGCTGCTTTTTGCACGGGATGTCCCCTTCATTTTGACGCCCCCGACGCCCACACTGCCGGCTGGCCTGGCGCACGCCAAGCCACCTGCCACACCCCACCCTCCGCCCGGATTTGACATGCCCTCCCTGCCCCTCGTCCCCGTCGCCCTGCAGCCGCTGCCTGCACCCCGTCCCGCGGCCCGCTCCATCCAGGCCCCCAGCGCTGTGGTGATGGTGCGTCCGCACCAATTCAGCCCCAACCCCGAAACCGCCGCCGACAACCACTTTCAGCGCCCCGCCGAGGGCAGCGACGCCCAACGCGTGGCCCAGGACGCCTACCGCGAGCTGAGCGTTGCCGCCGCAGCCTTGCAGGCGCAAGGTGTGCGCGTGCACCTGTTTGAAGACCGGGGCGAGCGCCACACGCCCGACTCAGTGTTCCCCAACAACTGGTTCTCCACCCACCCCGGCGGCCATGTGGCGCTGTACCCGATGTACTCGCCCAGCCGCCGCCGCGAACGCCGCAGCGATGTGATCGAGATGCTCAAGACCGAGTACCGCGTCCAGGACGTGATTGACTACACCGGGCTGGAGCCCGACGGCCTGTTCCTCGAAGGCACTGGCGCCATGGTGCTGGACCACCTGGCGCGGGTGGCCTACACCGCCCAGTCCAACCGGGCCCATGCCATCGCACTGGAGCGCTTTTGCACCCACTTCAACTACGAGCCCATGGTGTTCGGCACCGCCGACGCCCAAGGCCAAGCGGTCTACCACACCAATGTGCTGATGTGCGTGGCCACCGACTTCGCCCTGGTCGGTCTGTCGCTGTTCTCCGACCCGGCGCGCGCCGCCCAGGTGCGGGCGCGGCTGGAAGAAAGCGGACGCGAACTGATCGAGCTGAGTGCGGATCAGATCGCCCAGTTTGCCGGCAACGCCTTGGAGTTGAGTGGGCGTGACGGCCGGGTCCTGGCCTTGTCGCAGCGGGCCCATGACAGCCTGACGCCTGAGCAACGCGGCCGCATCGAACGCAGCGCCCGCCTGCTGCCACTCAGCGTGCCGACACTGGAGTTGGCGGGAGGCTCGGTGCGCTGCATGCTGGCCGGCATCCACCTGGCGCCGCGCTGACGCCTGGGCGCGGCCCCCTCAGGCCGGCACCGCCAAGGGCAAAGCCAGCGTGACCCGGTTGCGCCCGGCGTGCTTGCTGTCGTACAGAGCCCGGTCCGCGCGCGAGATGCCGCTTTGCAAGGACTCCTCAGGCCCCAGGCAGGCCACCCCCAGCGACAAGGACAGTGGCACCTCGGCGCCATCGATGGGGATTTGCGTGCCCACCACGGCCTGGCGAATGCGCTCGGCGGCCGCCTCGGCCTGCGCCTGGGTACAGCCCGGCATCAGCAGCAAGAATTCCTCACCGCCCCAGCGCGCCAGCAAGTCGCCACCGCGCGCGTGGGTCTGCAGGGTGCGTGCCACATGGATCAGCACGCGGTCGCCGGCCTCATGCCCGTGGCGGTCATTGAACTGCTTGAAGTGGTCCACATCACCCAAGAGCACGGCCACGGACTCACCCAGGGCCTGGCTGCGGGCCAAGGCCTCGCTGGCCTGAGACTGAAAGCCGGTGCGGTTGCGCAGCCCCGTCAGCGCGTCGGTCTGGGCCTGTTCCACCAAGCTGCGCTCGGCGGACAGGATGGCGCGGCGGTAAAAGGCCGCGATCGAGGCCGACATGGCAAACACCAGGCAGACATGGACCCAGAACACTGTGCGCAGCTCAGCGCCAGGCAGCGGCGTCAGCGGCCCCCACTGGTCGCAGACCGCTTTCAAGCCCAGGTAATAGAGCAACAAACCCAGCACGATGGGCGCAGAAAAGCCGCGTGAATTGGCCACCACGATGGCGGGAATGAAGAGCAGCAGAAAGTAATGAAACCCGCTGTCCCAGCCAATCAGCAAGGAGCCGATGGCGGCGTGGGCCATGACCTCGAACCAGATCAACAGCAGCGCCAGGGTGTTTTGCTTGCGCCCAATCAGCCCATAGGCGGCCGCATACAGGAGCACGCTGAGGACATTGATCCAGGCCAGGGTCGAAGCCCCCAGCCAGGCAAACAGAAAGATGTAGCCCACATCAATGGCGCCAGCGATCACCGTGACGCGCTGCACCATGGCCCAGTAGGCCTTGCCGGCCAGGCTGGAGCCCCGGGGGCGAGGAGCCGAGTAATGCGGATCGGAAGCGGTCATGTCGCAGCTTGAAGGAGGCACAACGGCTGTGCAAGCCGCGTGCCACCGAAGTGGTGTTGAGCGCATGTTAGCGCTCCCCTGCGACACCACCAGGCGTCCGCTGACGCCTGCGCGGCATGTCCTTCACTGGAGAAGGTGCCGCGCCCCGCCCGGAACGCGCGAAGCGCACCGGGCAGAGGCCTTCATCACTTGACTTCGGTGACGAAGTTGGCGTGCGAGCGACGCACCTTCTTGAGCTTGACCAACCAGTCCTTGTCTTCCTCACGGTAGCCCAGGGGCAGGATCAGCACGCTGCGCAGGCCGCGCGCGCGCAGGCCCAGGATCTCGTCCAGGGCGGCGGGGTCAAAGCCTTCCATGGGGGTGGCATCCACTTCCACTTCGCCTGCCGCGATCAGCGCGGTGCCCAGGCCGATGTAGGCCTGACGGGCAGCGTGCTGGTAGTTGGCTTCCGCTTCGCGGCCGGGGTACATCGCCAGCAGCTTGGCACGGTAGGCTTCCCAGCCTTCGTTCTTGAAGCCACGCTCATCGTTGGTGAGGTCGAACATCTGGTTGATGCGGTCGGCCGTGTAGTTGTCCCAGGCAGCAAACACCACCAGGTGCGAACCGTCGGTGATCTGGCCCTGGCCCCAGGCGATGGCCTTGATCTTTTCACGCACTTCGGGGTTGGTGACGACGATCAACTCATAGGGCTGCAGGCCGCTGGAGGTGGCGGTCAGGCGCACGGCTTCCAGGATGTGCTCGACTTTCTCTTGCGGCACGGCCTTGGCCGGGTTCATTTTTTTGGTGGCGTAGCGCCACTTGAGGATTTGGATCAGGTCCATGGGAATTCCAATAGAAGAAGGGAGTGGAGGCGGGGGCCTGGCCGCCGGCCAAGCCGGGGTTGGGCCACCCTGCCCAAAATGCGACCCGGCGTCTGTGCCGTGAGGCCCAGCGCCGAAGAACCCAGGCATTCTGGCACCGGCCGAGATTTTCTGCAGGCGACCTGGAAATCGCTTGGTTGCCAAGGCCCAGAGGCCTCAGGCCTGGCGCATCGGCCACAGAACGTTCAGCACCTGCTGGGTCGCGGCCTCCAGGCCCCGCGCACGGTGGGCAATGCCCAGCGGGCGCCACAGCGCCGGGCGCAGCGGCAGCATGCGGATGCGCGCATCGGGCGGCGGTGCGCTGGCCTCGTGGGGCAGCAAGGTGGCGCCGTAGCCGGCAGCCACCAGGCTCTTGATGGCGTCGTTGTAGTTGAGCTCGATGCGCGGCTGCGGCTGCTGGCCGGCCGCGGCAAACCACTCCTGGGTCAGGCGCGACAAGCGGGTGCCGGCATCGTTGAGGATCAGCGGGCGGGCCGCCAGCCAGGCCGGGCTCAGTCGCTGCGGTGTGGGCCAGGCCGCCGGCACAAAGGCCATGACCGGGTCGCGCCGCCAGGGCAGCACGGTCAGGCCCGGCACCGCCGCCTGCGGCAGGGCCACCAGGCCCAGGTCCAGCCGACCTTCACTCAGGCGAGACAAGGTGTCTTGCGAGGTCAGCACCGCCACCTGGACATCGATGTCTGGGTGGTCGCGACCCAGTTGCTCCAGCGCCTGCGGCAGCAGGTGGGCGATGGCCCCCGTGGACGCGCCCAGGCGCACCCGCCCGGCCAGGCCCTGCACCTGGCGCTGCACCTCGTCCAGGGCCTGGTCGGCCTCGGCCAACAAACGGCGCGCCCGTTCGATCAACAAAGCCCCCACGCCCGAGGGCCGCACCTGGCCGCGCTGGCGCAGCAAGAGCGGTGCCCCCAAGCGGGCCTCCAGGTCGGCCACATGCAGGCTGACCGTGGGCGGGGCCAGGTGCAGTGCGCGCGCGGCCAGTGCGAAAGAGCCCAGGTCGGCAATGGTGACCAGGGTGCGCAGGCGGTCCAGGCTGAGTTCACGCATGAAAGCCCCTCGGTTCTTGGATCATGAAATCTGAATCTGATCTTCATGATATTCAACTTTTCTTAATCTCATGACAGACGCAAGATCAGGGCTCCCAGGGTCCCGGCCCTGAACCACCCCAGCCTCCAGGAGAGCCCTGACCATGACCGCCCCGCTTGTTTTCATCGATGGTGACCAAGGCACCACCGGCCTGCAAATCCACGCCCGCTTGGGCGCGCGCAGCGACCTGCGCCTGCTGAGCCTGCCCGCGGCCGAACGCAAAGACCCACAGCGCCGCGCCGAGGCCCTGAACCACTGCGACATCGCCATCCTGTGCCTGCCCGATGCGGCCGCGCGCGAGGCCGTGGCCGCACTGCGCAACCCGGCGGTGCGCGTGATCGACGCCAGCTCGGCCCACCGCACCGACCCGAACTGGGTGTACGGCCTGCCCGAACTGGGCGCGGCCCAAAGCCAGCGCATTGCCCAGGCCCAACGTGTCAGCAACCCGGGTTGCTACCCCACAGGGGCCATTGCCCTGCTGCAGCCCCTGGTGCAGGCCGGCCTGGTGCCTGCGGACTACCCCGTGGTGATCCACGCGGTGTCAGGCTACTCGGGCGGCGGGCGGGCAGCGGTGCAGGCGCACGAGGCCCCTGCCGAAGGCCAGCCCCCGCCAGCCTTCCAGTTGTACGGTCTGCAACTCGCGCACAAGCACCCGCCGGAGATCCAACAGCACGCCGGCCTGCAACACCGGCCCTTGTTTGTGCCAGCCTACGGCCACTACCGCCAGGGCATTGTGTTGACCGTGCCACTGCACCTGCGCCTGCTGCCCCCGGAGGTGACGGCGGCGCAGTTGCACGCCGCTTTGCAAGCCCATTACGCCGCGGCCCGCCATGTCGAGCTGATGCCCCTGGCCGACAGCGCCCAAACAGCCACCCTGGACCCACAGGCCCTCAACGACAGCAACCAGCTGCGCCTGGGCGTGTTCGAAAACGCAGCGCAGGGTCAGGTGCTGCTGAGCGCGGTGTTCGACAACCTTGGCAAGGGGGCCTCGGGCGCTGCGGTGCAGAATTTGGATTTGATGCTGGGGGCGAGCGCTGGGGCCTGAAGCTCGCCGCGCGGACCTCACATGGCGGGTCGCCACACCCCGCTGTCAGGGCACACCCGGACCGGGGTGCCGCCCAGCTGCAAAGCGGCCTCGGGCTGACCCGGGCCAGCAGGGTCGGGCTCCATCAGCACGCCCAGCCAGCGGCGCCACAGCGCGGGGTCAGGGCGCAGCTCCCAACTCATGAACACCTGGCCTGCCAAGGCCTCGGCCGACAGGGTGGCGGGCTCAAAACCCGCCGCATGGCGCGCCACCACGCCATGCGGCTGGGACGGGTCAAACAGCACGACCGCACCGCGCTGCACGGGCAGGCGCTGGCCGGTGGCCGGGAAGTGCAGGTCCAGGCCGGCGTCGTCGCTGAGGAAGAGGTTGCAAAACAGCGCTTCGCTGTATTGCTCGGCATCGTGGTGGTAGCGCGCGCCCAGGCAGACCATCAGGGTCGCGGTGCTGTCGGCCAGCAGCTCGCCCAGGCCCAAGCCGCTCAGCCACTGGGCGACTGCGGCTTGGCACTGGCGGTGCTCGACCCAGCGGCGGCGCATCTGCCCCCAGGGCAGGACCTCGACATCGCCCGGGGCCAGGGCCAGGTCGTGCTGCACGCTGCGCGCCCAGTCGGCCTGCAGCCAGGCCGGTGGCGCGGGCAGGTTCAAATGGGTGGCGTGCAGGCGAGCGCTGACGGGGCGGCGCCAGCGCTGCCCGTCCTGCTCGAAATGGGCACTGAGCAGCGGACCCGCACCCGATGCCTCGGCGCACGGGGTGCGGGGCTCAGGCTCGGGGGCGGTCAGCGGGGTGCACGGCATGGGCGCCAGTGTAGTGAGGGCCGCGCGGCCCCCCCTCAGTCCAGCTTCACATTCGCCTTGACCACGATCTTGGCGTAACGCTCCTGCTCGCTTTTGAGGAACTGGCGCGCGGCCTCGGGCGTGCTGGGCTTGATGACATTGTCTTGCTTGGCCATGGCCGCCATGACCTCGAGGTCGTTGAAGGCCGCGACCACGGCTTCGTGCAGGCGTTTGACCTGGGCAGGAGGCAACTTGGCGGGCGCCACCACGGCAAACCAGCCCATGACGTCCACCTCCGGGAAGCCCTGCTCAGCGAAGGTGGGCAAGTCGGGCAGCGAGGCGATGCGGCTCTTGCCCAGCACGCCGATGGCACGCAGGGCGCCGCTCTTGAGCTGGCCCTGCACCGAGGCCACCGAGGCCACGCCCATCTCCAGCTGGCCCGCCATGATGTCGGTGAGCATGGGCCCCATGCCTTTGTAGGGCACATGACGCACCTCCACCTCCATCGCGTCGATGACCATCTCACCGGCCAGGTGGATGATGGTGCCGTTGCCCGACGAGGCGTAGTTGTGCTCCTCTGGCTTGACCTTCAAGAAGGCCTGCAGCTCCTTGGCCGTTTTGGCGGGCACCAGCTTGGGGTTGACCACCAGCAAGAAGGGCGAGCCCCCCACCACGCTGATCGGGGTGAGGTCGTTCAGGCTGTCGTAGGGCAGCTTCTTGAACACGCTGGGGTTGACCGCGTGGTTGTTCGAGATGACGGCGATGGTGTTGCCGTCGGGCGCGGCCTTGACCAGGGCCGAGGTGCCGGTGATGCCGCCCGCGCCAGGCAGGTTCTCGATCACCACGGGCTGGTTGAGTGCCTTGCTCAGCGCGGTCTGGGCGGCGCGCACGATGGTGTCCACGCCCGAGCCGGGGCCCACGGGCAGGATCACCCGCATGGGTGGGTTGCCAGGGCTTTGCGCCCAGGCCGCCGGTACGCTGCCCAGGCCGGTGCAGAGCGCGGCCCCCAGGGCCAGTGCGGCGCGGCGTGTGAGTGGGAAGTTCATGCTTGTCTCGCTTTTTTTTGGGGGGGGAAGAAACGCATCGCCATGCCAGGCCGATTCAAGGGTTCAGGCGGGCCAGCACCTCCGCGGTGTGTTCGCCCACCCGGGGCAGCGGGTGGCGCACCCCAGGCCGGCGCCCGCCCATCAACAGGGGCAGCAAGACCACCTGGGTGCTGCCACCGTCCTCGGTCTGCATGGGCACCAGGCCGCCGCTGGCGAGCAGGTGCTCATCATGGATCAGTTGGTCCGGCCGCACCACCTTGGCGTACGGCAAACCGGCGGCCTTGAGGCGGGCGCACAGGTCCTCGATCTCGCACTGGCGGGTGCTCTCGGCCAGGCGACGCAAGAGGTCAGGGCGCAGGGCCACGCGCTGGGCGTTGGTGGCCAGGGCTGGGTCGCGGGCCAGGTCGGGCCGGTTCAGCACCTCGCACAGGGTGAGGAACTGCTTGTCGCTGACCGCGCCAATGAAGAGCTGCTCGCCGTGCGCCACGTCAAAGGTGTCGTACACGCTCCAGGCCGACACCCGTGCCGGAAAGGGTGGCGGCACCTCCCCCGTCATCTGGAACTGCTGCATGTGCTGCGACGCCAGCAGACAGCAGTTTTCAAACAGGGCACTCTGGATTTCCTGGCCCTGGCCGGTGCGGTCCCGCTCACGCAGCGCAGCCAGCACGCCAATGGCGCCGAACATGCCACCCATGATGTCGTTGACCGAGGTCCCTGCCCGCAGCGGGCGGCCCGGGGGACCGGTCATGTAGGTCAGGCCGGCCATGTTCTGCACCACCTCGTCCAGCGCCAGTCGGTCCTCGTAGGGGCCGGGCAAGAAGCCCTTGTGCGACACGTAGATCAGCTTGGGAAACTCAGCCTTCAAGGCCTCGGCGCCCAGGCCCAGCTTGTCCATCAGGCCGGGGCGGAAGTTCTCCAGCAGCACATCGCTTTGGCCGATCAGCGCCTTGGCGCTGGCCAGGCCCTCGGGGGTCTGGATGTCCAGCACCACGCTTTTCTTGTTGCGGTTGAAGCTGCGGAAGAAGCCAATGCCCAAGCCGGGCAGCTGGCGTGTCTTGTCACCGCCCGGGGGCTCGATCTTGATGACCTCGGCGCCCAGGTCGGCCAGGATCATGCCGCAGGTGGGGCCCATGACCATGTGGGTGAATTCGATGACGCGCACGCCTTGCAGCGGCAGTCCGGTGGCTTCTGTGTTCATGCAGTTCTCAAGGTCAAAAAGGGGGGCCACAGGGCTCAGACCGCCCGAGCGGCGGCGGCTTGAAAGTGCTGGGGCAAGCCCGCGCGGTGCAGGGCACCATGGGTGGCCTCGCCCACCAGCCAGCCGGCCACGCGCTCGCGCAGGGCCAGCAGCTGAGGCAGCTCGATGCCGGTGTCCACGCCCGCAGCTTCCAGCATGAAGGCCAGGTCTTCGCTGGCCGTGTTGCCACTGGCGCCCGGCGCATGTGGGCAGCCGCCAATGCCGGCCAGTGAGGCATCAAAGCGATGCACCCCCAGCTGCAAGGCGGCGTGGACATTGGCCAGCGCCAGGCCCCGGGTGTCGTGAAAATGCCCGCACCAGAATCGGTCGCCCGCCAGCTTCAGCGCCTGCTCGAACAGGCGGCTGACCGAGCCCGGGTCGGCATAGCCCACCGTGTCGGCCAGGCTGACGCGGTCGGCCCCTGCGTCCAGCAGGGCCTGCATCAGGCGCAGCACCTCGGTGGTGGGGACCTCACCTTGCAAAGTGCAGCCAAAGGCGGTGCCTACGCCCCCCTCGATCAGGGTCTTGCGGCCCGAGGCGTCGCGCGCCGCGCGGATGCGGCCCAGCTCAGCCACCACCTCGTCGGGGGTCTTGCGCAGATTGGCCAGGCTGTGCGCGTGGCTGGCCGACAGGGGCAAGAGCATCAGGTCAGCGTCGCCTGCCAAGGCGGCTTCGGCACCGCGCAGATTGGGCACCAGCACCGAGGCGAACAGACCGGGCAAGGTCTTGGCGTGGGCCAGCAACTCGGCGGTATCGGCCAGCTGCGGCAGCAGCCGAGCCGGCACAAAAGAGCCCACCTCGATCTCACGCTGACCTGCGGCGTAGGCGGCGTTGATCCACTCAACTTTGCGCGCCGTGGGCAGCACCGTCTGGATGCTTTGCAGGCCGTCGCGCAGGCCAACCTCGCGGATCACCGCGCGGGGGGGAAGGGTTGTCGTCAAGCTCATGTCTCCCAGTGGGGCCGGGGATGGCCCTGTTTGGCTATAGTTTGCTGAATTCCCAATCCAACTTCAAATTCAATATCGGAAGCCTCAAAGTTCCGATTCGGAATCAATAAATGCGCGACCTGGACCTGAAATCCCTCAAGCTGCTGGTGAGCGTGTGCGAGTTGGGCAACATCAAGGCGGCCGCTGCCCAGGCGCTGATCGAGCCTTCGGCCATCAGCAAGCGCCTGTCGCAGCTGGAGGACGCCCTGGGCCTGCCCTTGCTGGTGAGAGGGCGCAAAGGCAGCGAGGCCACGCCGGCGGGCCAGGTGCTGCTGGAGCACGCGCGCTCGCTGCTGTTCACGCTGGACAAGATCGAGGCTGACATGGCGCGCTTCAAAAGCGGCATCCAGGGCCATGTGCGGGTGGTGGCCAGTGCCTCGGCGGTGGCGGAGTCGCTGTTGGACGACTTGGCGGGCTTCATGCGTGAGCCGCCACACCAAAACATCCAGGTCGACATCGAAGAGCGCTTTTCGCGCGACATCGTCAGCCTGGTGCGCGAAGGGGTGGCTTCACTGGGCGTGTGCTGGAGCCAGGTCGACCTGGGTGGGCTGGAAAGCCGCCCCTACCGGCGCGACGAACTGGCCTTGGCCGTGCCCGTGGGCCACCCACTGGCCGCGCACGAGGCGCTGTTCTTTGAGGACACGCTGGGCCATGAGCATGTGGGCTTGCCCTCTTCCACCGCGGTCTACACCCTGCTGCACCGGGCCGCCGCCCAGGTGGGGCAGACGCTGAGCTACCGTGCCGTGGTGTCCAACTTTGACGCGGCCTTCCGGGTGGTCAGCGCGGGCCTGGGGGTGAGCGTGGTGCCCAGCGAGATCAGCCGCCAACACAGCGCGGCCGGCCGCATCCAGACGGTGCGCCTGCTCAATGACTGGGCGCAGCGCGAGTTCTCCATCTGCTTTCGACGCCACCAGGACCTGAGCCCGGCGGCCCAGCGCCTGCTGGCCTACCTGGAGGCTCAGGCCGAGCAGGCCGCGTCAGGGCGCTGAGCGACACGGCCGGGGCACCCCGGAGCGCCCCAGTCAGGCCTCACTCCAGGACGACCTTGGCGGACTTGACCAGGTCGGCAAACTTGTCGGTCTCGGATTTGATCTGGCGCGCCATCTCTTCGGGCCTGTTGCCCACGGGCTGGGCGCCGATCTCCTCCATGCGCTTGACGAACTCAGGCGACTGGATGACTTTGACCATCTCGGTGTTGAGCCGCACCACGATGTCCCTGGGCGTGGCGACCGGCGCCAGCACGCCGAACCAGGTGCCGATGTTGAAGCCTTTGAGCCCCGCCTCCTCCAGCGTGGGCACCTCGGGCAGGGCTGGCGAGCGCGTGCTGGTGGTGACCGCCAAGGCGCGCAGCTTGTTGCTGCGGATGTGCTGCAGCACCGGGGTGATGGTGTCAAAGGACAGCAGGATCTGCCCGCCCAGCAAGTCGGTGGCCATGGGACCGCTGCCCTTGTAGGGAATGTGGGTCAGCACCACCCCGGTCTGGGCCTGGAACTGGGCACCGATCAGGTGCTGGGCCGTGCCATTGCCGTTGGACCCAAAGGTGGCCTTGTCGGGCTGGGCCTTGAGCAGGGTCACCAGCTCCGCCACGTTGTTGGCGGGGGTGCTCGCTTGCACCACCAGCACATTCGGCACCACGGCCACGGTGGTGATGGGGGCCAAGTCTCTTTGGAAGTCGTAAGGCAGCTTTTTGTAGACGCTGCTGGCAATCGTGTGGTGCACCGCGCCCATCAGCAAGGTGTAGCCATCGGGCTTGGCCTTGGCCACCGCGTCGGCGCCGATGGTGGCGCCAGCGCCGGGGCGGTTGTCCACGATCACCGACTGGCCCAGGTTCTTGGACAAGGCACTGCCCAGGGCGCGGGCCAGCACGTCGGTGGTGCCCCCGGGGGGAAAGGGCACCACCAGGGTCACGGGCTTGGCCGGCCAGGACTGGGCGCTGGCGGCCTGGGCCAGGCCCGCCAGGGCCAGGCCGGCACTGCGCAGCCCAAGGCGCTGCCAGCGGGCGGTGAAGCGATCCAACAAGAAGGTCATGGGGGTCTCCGATTTCTGATGCAAGCAAGGCGGCACCTCACACGCCGCCCCCTTCGGATGGGTGGGCTGACGGGTGGGGGCGGGTCCGGTCCGAGGACCGGTCTGAGCGCAGAGGCGGGCTTCAGCCGCCAGCGGCGAGCTGGGCGCAGACCGCCTGTGTGACCTCAGCGGTCTTGGCCTGACCGCCCAGGTCGCGGGTGTGCAGGGCGGGGTTGGCGGTGACATGCTCGATGGCGGCCATCAGGCGCTGGGCTGCGTCGAACTCGCCCAGGTGCTCCAGCAGCATGACCACCGACCAGAAGGTGCCCACCGGGTTGGCCAGGCCCTGGCCCATGATGTCGAAGGCCGAGCCGTGGATGGGCTCGAACATGCTGGGGTAGCGGCGCTCGGGGTCGATGTTGCCGGTGGGCGCAATGCCCAGGCTGCCGGCCAGCGCGGCGGCCAGGTCGCTCAGGATGTCGGCGTGCAGGTTGGTGGCGACCAGGGTGTCCAGCGTGGCTGGGCGGTTGACCATGCGCGCGGTGCAGGCGTCGACGATCTCCTTGTCCCACTTCACGTCCGGGAACTCGGTGGCCACCTGGGCGGCGATCTCGTCCCACATCACCATGGCGTGGCGCTGCGCGTTGCTCTTGGTGACCACGGTCAGCAGTTTGCGCGGGCGGGACTGGGCCAGCTTGAAGGCGAAGCGCATGATGCGCTCCACGCCGACGCGGGTCATCATGGTGACGTCGGTGGCGGCTTCGATCGGGTGGCCCTGGTGCACGCGACCGCCCACGCCCGAGTACTCGCCCTCGGAGTTCTCGCGCACGATGACCCAGTTCAGGTCCTCGGCGCGGCAGCGCTTGAGCGGCGCATCGATGCCGGGCAGGATGCGGGTCGGGCGCACATTGGCGTACTGGTCAAAGCCCTGGCAGATCTTCAGGCGCAGGCCCCACAGCGTGATGTGGTCGGGGATTTGCGGGTCGCCGGCGGAGCCGAACAGGATCGCGTCTTTGCCGCGCAGCGCCTCCAGGCCATCGGCCGGCATCATCACGCCGTGCTGGCGGTAGTAGTCCCCACCCCAATCAAAGTTCTCGAACTCAAAACGGAAGCGGTCGCTGCCCGAGGCCAAGGCTTGCAGCACGTCCTGGCCGGCGGGGATGACTTCTTTGCCGATGCCGTCCCCGGGGATGGTGGCAATGGAATAGGTTTTCATGGGGGTGCGTCTCCGTCTGGTTTTCAGTGCCGCGACTGTAGAAAGACCCAGCCCGCTGCGCGCGCCGCTATAGTGAAAGCATTGTTCACCTGAGTTCAACAATCACGCATGGCAGACGCTATTCAACCCGCTGACCTGGGCTTCTTCTCGGCCCTGGCCAGCGCGGGCAGCCTGAGCGCGGCCGCCCGCGAACTGGGCATCACCACCCCGGCGGTCAGCAAGCACCTGGCCTTGATGGAGGCCCGGGTCGGGGTCTTGCTGGTCAACCGAACCACGCGCCGCATGAGCTTGACGCCCGAAGGCGAGCTGTACCTGGCGCACGCGCGCCGCATTCTGGGCGACATCCAGGACATGGAAGACTTGCTGGGTGTGTCCAAGTCCACCCCGCAAGGCCTGCTGCGCGTGAACGCCACGCTGGGCTTTGGCCGCAGCCACATCGCGCCCCTGATCTCACGCTTTGCGCGCCAATACCCGCAGGTGGAGGTGCAGCTGCAGCTGTCGGTCAACCCGCCGCCGCTGACCGAGGACACCTTTGATGTCTGCATCCGCTTTGGTGCGCCGCCGGACGCCCGCGTGATCGCGCGCCGCATCGCCCCCAACCGGCGCCTGCTGTGCGCGTCGCCGGCCTACCTGCAGCAGCACGGCACACCCAAGGTGCCCCACGACCTGACCCAGCACCAGTGCATCGGCATCCGGCAAGGTGACGAGGCCTATGGGCTGTGGCGCCTGGGCACCGGCCGGGGCGCCAAGCTGCAGACGGAAGCCATCAAGACGCGCGGCAACCTCAGCACCAACGACGGTGAGATCGCGGTCAACTGGGCGCTGGACGGGCACGGCATCCTGCTGCGCGCCGAGTGGGACATCCAGCGCTACCTGGACAGTGGCCGCCTGGTCGAGGTGCTGCCCGGCTACAGCACCCCGGACGCCGACATCCACGCGGTCTACCCGCAACGCCACCAGTCTGCGGCCCGGGTGCGGTCTTTTGTGGACTTTGTCGCCCAGGCCTTTCAGCCACAGCGGGGCTGATCAACAGGCGGCCGCGACCCGTCCCTCAAGGCCGAGGCGATGGGGCCGACAGCCTGCCCCGCCCGAACAGGCGCACCGCCAGGGCCGCTGCCGCAGCCAACGTGCTCAAAGCCACCACGCCCGTCCAGCCCCACTGCGCCAACATCGCACTGCCCAAGGCAGAGCCGACGGACATGCCAATGAACATGGCGGTCAACAGCAGTGCATTGAGGCGGCTGCGGGCCGCCGGCTCCAGGCTGTAGACCAGGGTCTGGTGGGCGACCAGCGCGGCCTGCACACCAAAATCAAACCCCACCGTGCACAGCGCCAGCCAAGGCAAGCGCGCGGCCAGGGGCCAATGGGGCTCCAAGGCCAGGGCAGCAAAGCTCAACACGGCCACCGCACTGCCCCAGCGGGTGACCCAGGCGGCGCCCCGCCGGTCAGCCCAGCGTCCTGCCAAGGGCGCTGCCAAGGCCCCCGCAGCACCCGCCAGACCAAAGGCCCCGGCCAAGGCACTGCCCATCTGGTAGCGCTGGTACAGCATCAGCGCCAGCGTGGACCAAAACGCACTGAAGGCCACCGACAGCAAGCCCTGCGCCCAGGCCGCGCGGCGCAACTCGGCGTGGCGCCGCCACAAACCCACCATCGAGCCCAGCAGCGCCCCGTAGCCCAGCGACGTGGTGGGGGCAAAGCGCGGCAGGCCGCGCCAGCAGGCCCAGCCAATGACGGCCACCGCCAACGCCGCCATCCCATACACGGCGCGCCAGCCAAACTGCTGCGCCAGCACGCCACTGACCACGCGGGACAACAGGATGCCGAGCAACAGGCCCGTCATCACCGTGCCCACGGTGCGGCCCCGTTGGGTGGCCGAGGCCAAGGTGGCCGCCGCCGGGACGATGTCCTGGGCCATCGTGGCCGCCACGCCGACGGTCAGGCTGGCCACCATCAACAGCCCCAAGCCTGGCGCCAGCGCGCAGCCCAGCAAGGCCAGCACCAGCAGGGCCGCCTTGAGCACGATGAGACTGCGCCGGTCATGGCGGTCGCCCAAGGGGGCGAGCAAGACAATGCCGAGCGCATAACCCAGCTGGGTCAGGGTGGGCACAGCCCCCACTTGCGCGGCGCTGGCATGCAGACTCTCGCCCAGTGGCCCCAACAACGGTTGGCTGTAGTAAATCGAAGCCACGGCCAGGCCCGCCCCGGCCGCCAGCAACAGCACCAAGGAAGACGGCAAGGGCGCGGGATCGGCCTGCGGCGAGGCCAGGCAAGCAGGGTTGGACATGGGGAGTTCCTGTTGGATGAAGGGTGTTGAACCAGGCTGGCATTCTCCTTTTGCATAGCCGACCTTGGTAGTAGCTCTATTGGAAGAATGGCTATACGCTCTACGAATGAAGAAAACCCCTCAAAGCACCGATCGCCTGGAACTGTTGCAGACCTGGGTGCGCATCGTCGAGGCCGGCAGCCTGTCGGCTGCAGCCCAGCAACTGGGGACCACGCAGCCCACGGTCAGCCGGCGTCTGCAGCTGCTGGAACGCCAGCTGGGCCTGCGCCTGCTGCAGCGCTCGACCCACGCCATGAAAGTGACTGAAGACGGCCAGCGCTGCTACGAACACGCCAAGGCCCTGCTGGAACGCTGGCACGCGATCGAGGCCGATTTACATGGGGTGCAAGACGCGCCGCGCGGCCTGCTGCGCGTGTTGGCCCCCACGGTGTTTGGCCAGCAGCAGCTGATGCCGCCCCTGGTCGAATATCTGCAGCGTTACCCCGAGGTGTCGGTGGAATGGCGCCTGCAAGACCGCCTGCCTGACTTCGTCAGCGAGGGCATCGACTGCGCGGTGCGCATCGGCCCCGTGCAGGACCCAGGCGTGGTGGCCATCCGCCTGGCCGAGTTGCCGCGCATCGTGGTGGCTGCGCCTGGCCTCTGGGGCGACGGCCCATTGCCGCAAACACCGCAGGCGCTGGCACGCCTGCCCTGGCTGGCGCTGAGCACCTTCTACCGTGACGAAGTGACGCTCCACCACAGCGAGCGCGGCGAGGTACAGCGCTTTGCGATCCAGCCCCGGCTGTCCACCGACCACCTGCACGCGCTGTGCAATGCGGCGCTGGCCGGTCTGGGCGTGGGCATTGCGTCGACCTGGGCCGTGGCCGAGGCGCTGGACCAGGGGCGGCTGGTGCAACTGGCGCCAGCGTGGACGGCACCACCCTTGCCGATTTCGCTGGTGCACCCGCCAGGGCAGTTCCAGCCCGCCCGCTTGCGGGCCTTCATTGCGCTGATGCGCGAGCACCTGCCCCAGATCCCAGGCGTGCAGGCCCCCAGCCGGCCCCTGGACAGACCGGGCTCCGGCGCAGGAGGCTGAGCGCAGTCGCCCAGGGCGGACAGCTCAGGCGTTCACGTCCACCACCACGCGGCCGCGCACCGTGCCTTGCAGCAGTTGGTGCGCGGTCTCGATGGCCTGGCCCAGGCCGATGTCGTGGCTGAGCAAACCCAGCTTGTCGAGCTTCAGGTCCGAAGCCAGGCGCTGCCAGGCGACCAGGCGCTCTTCGCGCGGGCACATCACGCTGTCGATGCCCACCAGGGTCACGCCGCGCAGGATGAAGGGCGCGACCGTGGCGGGCAGGTCCATGCCCCCCGCCAGGCCACAGGCGGTGACCACGCCGCGGTAGCGCGTGCTGGCGCACACATTGGCCAGCACCTGGCTGCCCACCACGTCCACCGCGCCGGCCCAGCGCTCCTTGGCCAGGGGCTTGCCGGGTGCGCTGAACAGCGCGCGGTCCAGCACCTCGACGGCACCGAGTTGCTGCAGGTAGTCGGCGTCACCGGGCCGCCCGGTCACGGCGACCACGCGGTAGCCCAGTTGCGCCAGCAAGGCGACGGCCACACTGCCCACGCCACCGGCGGCACCGGTGACCACGATCTCGCCGTGTTCGGGGCGCACGCCCTGGCGCTCCAGCGCCAACACGCACAACATGGCGGTGTAGCCCGCCGTGCCAATGGCCATGGCCTGCGGCGGGGTGAAGGCTTGGGGCAGCGGCACCAGCCAGTGGCCGTTGAGCCGCGCCTTCTGGGCCAGGCCGCCCCAGTGGGATTCCCCCACGCCCCAACCATTGAGGATCACCCAGTCGCCAGCCTGGTAGTCGGGGTGGCTGCTGCTTTCCACCTCGCCCACCAGGTCGATGCCGGGCACCATGGGGAATTTGCGCACCACGGGCGAGCGGCCGGTGATGGCCAGGCCGTCCTTGTAGTTGAGGGTGGAGTGGCTGACGCGCACGGTCACATCACCGGAAGGGAGTTGGCTCTCGTCCAGGTTCTTGAGCTCGGCCCATTGGCGCTCGTTGTCCTTGTCGATCACGATGGCTTGGAACATGGGGGTCCTTTCGGGGTGGCGGTTGGAGGCGGGTTAAAGCGGTTCAGGGCGGGGCAAGGCGGCAAAGAATTGCGTCGCAAACAGGCTGAGTGGGGCGGCGCTGCGTTCCAGCTTGGCGCGCAGCACGGCGCCTTCCCAGCCAATCCAGAAGAAGGCTGCCAGCGCCGCCACGTCAGCCAACGCGGCCAGTTCGCCCGCCTGCTGCGCGGCGCGCAGGTTGGCGGCCAGGCGCGCCTGCCAATCCTCGAAGGTGGCCAGCAAACGGGCGCGGAAGGCATCGGGCAAGGCGTTCATCTCCTGGCCCAGGTTGCCGATCAGGCAGCCCCGGCGGAAGTCGTACTGCGCCATGCCGTTTTGCGCGTCTTCGACAAAGGCCTGCAGGCGCTGCAAAGGCGGGCGGTCTGGCTGGCTGAAATGGCGCTCCAGCTTGCGCGCAAAGTAGTCGGCGTAGTGGTCAATCAGGGCCAGGCCGTAGGCCTCTTTGCTGTCGAAGTAGTGGTAGAACGAACCCTTGGGCACGCGGGCGCGGCTCAGCAACTCGTCCAGCCCCGCGGCGACAAAGCCCTTCTCGGTCAACACCTCCAAACCATGGCGCAGCAGGGCCTCGCGCACGTCGAGCTGGTCCTCGCGGACTTTGGGTGGGCGGCCCCGGGGGCGTGGGGGCTGGTCAGGGGTCGGGGTGGTCATGGTCGATTATTAAACCAATCGTCTTGTAAATACAAGAAGGGCCTTCCCTCAGCGCCTGCGGCCCCCCCCTGCCAGGGGGGTTCTGTCCCGTGCACGGGCGGCACCGTGGGCTTGCGTGCCGCCTCGCACAGACCCCTCCGGGTGAGCCGCGCAGCATGGTTGGCGAGGCCATTTCGCCTCGTCCTTGCGACCCAGGAGTTGCCACCATGCGTGCCCTTGTCTACCACGGCCCCGGCCTCAAAGCCCTCGAAGAACGTCCCCAACCGCAGCTGACTCAAACCGGCGATGCGCTCGTGCGGGTGACCCGCACCACGCTGTGCGGCACCGACCTGCACATCCTCCAAGGCGACGTCGCCACCTGCCTGCCCGGCACCATCCTGGGCCATGAAGGCGTGGGTGTGGTGGAGTCGGTGGGCAGCGGGGTCAGCCGTTTTCACAAAGGGGATCGGGTGCTGATCTCCTGCATCAGCGCCTGCGGCCGCTGCCCGGCCTGCCGGCGCGGCATGTATTCGCACTGCGCCACCGGCGGCTGGATTCTGGGCAACACCATCGATGGCACGCAGGCCGACTGGGTGCGCATTCCGCATGCGGACACCAGCCTGTACCCCATCCCCGAAGGGTCGGACGAAGACGCGCTGGTGATGCTCAGCGACATCTTGCCCACGGGCTTTGAATGCGGCGTGCTCAACGGCCGGGTGCAGCCGGGCAGCAGCGTGGCGATCGTGGGCGCGGGGCCCATTGGCCTGGCCACTTTGTTGACGGCGCAGCTGTATTCGCCCGCGCAAATCATCCTGATCGACTTGGACGAGCACCGCTTGGCCATCGGCAAGCGATTTGGCGCCACCCACACCGTCCACAGCGGCGCGGGCGATGCAGCAGCCCAAGTCCTGGCCCTGACCAACGGGCAGGGGGTGGACACGGCCATCGAGGCCGTGGGCATCGCGGCCACCTTTGAGCTGTGCCAGAACATCGTGGCGGCGGGCGGCTTCATTGCCAACATTGGCGTGCACGGCCACCCGGTGGAACTGCACCTGGAGCGGCTGTGGTCGCAGAACCTGACCATCACCACCCGCCTGGTGGACACCGTCAGCACGCCCCTGCTGCTCAAGACCGTGCTGAGCGGGCGCATCGACGCCACCCAACTGATCACCCACCACTTCAAGCTGGACCAGATCCTGGAGGCCTACGACACCTTTGCCCGCGCCGCCGACACGAAGGCCTTGAAGGTCATCGTGACGACCTGAGGGACTCAGCGCGGCGCGCCAGGGCCGCCCCCGTCCTGGCGGTCCCACCAGGCTGGCTCGCCAATCGACTCCCGCAGTTGCTGGATGAACAGCTCGCTGCGCCGCGAACGCCCGCGCCCCAAACCACGCACGGCAAAAATGCCAGGCAAGCCCTCTTGGGGCGGGTCGCTGAGCTCCTGCGGAAACAGGGCCACCAAACGCCCGTCGCGCAGGTGGTCACTGACCACCCAGGTGGCGATGTGCACCACGCCCAAGCCCGCCAAGGCCCCTTGCAGCATGCCGTCCTTGTCATCGGTGCGAAAGCGCCCCTGCACACGCAGCGGCTGCTGCCGGTTGACGCCCGAATAGCGCCAGACAAAAGACGGCGCCGGCGGTGTGGCCACGCTGATGCACTCATGCTGCAACAGGTCCAGTGGCGATGGCGGCATCCCGGCCCGCGCCAAATAGGCCGGGCTGGCACAGGTGACCAGGCGCACCGGCGCCAAGCGCACCGCATTGAACTCGCTGTCGACTTGCAAGCCAATGCGGATGGCCACATCCACGGCCTGCTCCGTCAGGTCCATCACCTGGTCGCTCAGGTGCAGGTCCACCTCCACCCCTGGGTGGCGCTGCATGAAATCGGCCACCGCGGGCACCACATGGCGGCGACCGAACGCGGTGGGGGCGGTGACCGTGATTTGCCCTTGCAGGGCATCGTCGATTTGCAGCAGGGCCTGCTTGGCTTCGGCGATCTCGCTCAGAATGGCGCGGGCGCGCGGCACGAATTGCTCGCCGGCGTCGGTCAGGGCCACCCGGCGGGAACTGCGGCGAAACAGGCTGGAGCCCAACTCGGTCTCCAGCGCGTCGATCTTGCGGGTCACCGAAGACACGGCCACGTCCTGCTCGCGGGCCACCTCCGAAAAGTGCCCGGCCCGGGCCACGGCCAAAAAAGTTTTGAGTGCGTCGATCATGAAGAAAACCTGCTCAAGACCCACCGGAGCGGGCGGCCGAACTTTGCACAAGATGCAAAGATTGATTGCGTTACACCCTATTGTTCCTTTATTTGCAAAAGACAACAATGGGCCTGCTTCCAATCAACCCGGCCACGCCGCCTGACGTGGCCCCTTCCCAAGGCGACAACATGAACCACCTTTCCGCTTCCACCCCACCGCGCCGTTCGCGCCTGGCCCTGGCCACCTTGCAAAGCCTGGGCTTGTCCCTGGCCCTGACCCTGGGCGGCGCCGCCCTGCCCCTGGGCTCGGCCCAGGCGGCGGCCAGCCAACAAAAAGTACAGGCCCCAGGCTGGTACCGCCTGATGGTGGGCGCGGCCGAAGTCACCGCCCTGAGCGACGGCACGGTGGACCTGCCGGTGGACCAGCTGCTGCACGCGCCCAAAGGCAAAGTGAGCAGCGGCCTCAAGAAGCATTACCTGGCCGCCCCGCTGGAGACCTCGGTCAACGGCTTTCTGATCAACACCGGCAGCCGACTGATCCTGGTCGACGCCGGTGCAGGCAGCTTGTTCGGCCCGACCCTGGGCCGCCTCGCGGCCCAGATCGTGGCCGCCGGCTACCAGCCCGAGCAGGTGGACGACATCGTCATCACCCACATGCACCCCGACCACGTTGGCGGACTGGTGGCCGATGGCAAACGGGTGTTCCCGAACGCCACCGTGCACGCCGACCAGGCGGACAAGGACTTCTGGCTGTCCAAGGCCCATCTGGACGCGGCACCCGCCGCCAACAAGGGCTTCTTCCAAGGCGCCATGGCGTCGCTCAACCCGTATGACGAGGCCGGCAAACTGAAGACCTTCAGTGGCAATGGCGAGGTCCTGCCGGGTCTGCGCACCCACGCGACCCACGGCCACACGCCGGGCCACAACGTCTATGTGCTGGAGAGCGAGGGCAAGCGCCTGGTGCTGATCGGTGACCTGATCCACGTGGCCTCGGTGCAGCTGGAGTCGCCCGAGGTGACGATCGGCTTTGACAGCGATGCCGGCCAAGCCCGCAAGGAACGCCTGCGCCTGTTCAAGCAACTGGCCAGCGACGGCAGCCTGGTGGCGGTGTCCCACTTCCCCTTCCCCGGCGTGGGCCGACTGCGCGCCAGCGGCAAGGGCTTTGCCTGGGTGCCGCTGAACTACAGCAGCCAGGTGAAGTGAGGGCCTGATCCGGCCTGAGCTCAGCGGGGCCTCAGCCCCGCGCCCCAAGGGCTCTGCTGGTAGCGCTACGGGCGTCGACAAAGCCCTGTCAGGCCTCGCTCAGCCGGGGCTGGCTTCTCCATACAGCTTGCCCGCGCCAGCCCAGTCCGAGGCCTTCACGTCTTCAAAGATCACATAGATGTAATTGGGGTCGGTGCCGGTGTGCTGCACGATGCTCTGGGTGATCTCGGCGGCCACGGCGGCTTTTTGGGTGGGGCCTTTTCCTTCGAACCAACTGACACGAACGACGGGCATGGGGATAACTCCTTCAAGGCTTGTGGTGAGGTAGAGGAAGCCGGTCTGAGCCGCCCTCCCCCAGTGGTTCCGTCATCGTAGGGTGGAATACAGAGACCATAATCAACCTGATTTCCTTACAAAGTATCCCCCCAGGAACCAATGGACGAGCAGGACCCTTTTTCAGGCATTGCCGTGTTTGTGGCCGCGGCGCGTGCAGGCACCTTCACCAAAGCCGGCGACCAGCTGGGCTTGACCAAATCAGCGGTGGGCAAGGCCATCACCCGCCTGGAGACCCGACTGGGCTTCAAGCTCTTCCACCGCACCACGCGCCTGACCCGTTTGACCTCCGATGGCGAGGCCTACCTGGCGGCCTGCCTGTCTGCGCTGGACGAGGTGACGGCCGCGCAGACCGCCCTGTCGTCCAGCAACCAGGTTCTCAGCGGGCTGCTGCACATCGACATGCCTGTGGCGTTTGGGCGGCGCGTGCTGCTGCCCGCGCTGATGGATATCGTGCGGCCGCACCCGGGCATCAGCTTGACCTTGAGCTTCACCGACGCCACCAGCGACCTGCTGCGCGAGGACGTGGACCTGGCCATCCGCTTTGGTCGCTTGGCCGACAGCAGCCACTTGGTGGCGCGCCGCCTGGCGCAGCAAAGGCGGGTCATTTGCGCGTCCCCAGCCTACCTGAGGCGCTACGGCACGCCGGCCACCTTGGCCGACCTGTCCGAGCACCGCTGCATCGTCGGCACCTCCCATGGCCCCCCCTTGAGCTGGTCCGTGCGCGTGGGGGACCAGCCTGGTCTGTACACACCGCATGCCACCCACCAGCTCAGCGACGGTGAAGCCCTGGTCGATGCCGCCGTCGCGGGCCTGGGCCTGCTGCAGTTGCCCGTGTCGATGGTGCGCGAGCGAATCGCAGCCGGCGAGCTGCAGGAAGTGTTGTCCGAGGTGGCCGGCCCCGACGTGGAGATCCACGCGGTCTGGCCCCACCGCGGGCCCTTGAGTCCGCGGCTGCGCTATGTGGTGGATCAGTTGCTGGCGGTGGCAGCGACAGGGCGGTTTGATTGAGAGAACGGCTGTTGGCGGCACCGCCGCGCTGGCCGCGACCTCTCTAAAATGGGCCCGGGCTCAGCCATGCCGCTTGAGCACTCACTTGCAACAGAGACAAGCCCGCCGCGTGGGACCCACACAATGATTCGGAACACAGTGCCCCTGTTCGGCCTGCTCCTGGTGCTGCTGGGCAGCACAGGGCTGGCGCAAGAGCTGCCTGGGCGCGACCCAGCCCTGCTGGAAGCCGATTGCGTCATTCCCGCCAAAGCCGGCGGTGGTTTTGCACTGACCTGCGCCCTGGCGCGGGACGCGCTGCAAGCCGTGCGACCCACCCGCCCCGCCTTGAACCAACGGTTTTTACCCGGCGGTATTGGTGCCGTGGCGTTCGACCGGGTTGCCAAAGGTGAGTTGGGGGGCGCATCGACCTTGGTGGCCTTCTCCAGCGGGTCCTTGCTCAACATGGCGCAAGGCCGCTTCGGGCCCCACCCACCGTCGGCCATGAAGCCCATTGCGGTGCTGGGCACGGACTACGGCGTGATTGCCGTGGCCAAGGACTCGCCGTACAAGCAGCTGTCCGATTTGATCCTGGCCTTGAAGCAGCCTTCTTCGCGGCTTGTGTTTGGCGCTGGCGGCACCATCGGCAGCCAGGACTGGGTCAAAGCGGCGCTGTTGGTCCGCGCGGCCGGGGGCGATCACCGCGCGCTTCGGTTTGTCTCTTTCGAGGGCGGTGGAGACGCGCTGAGTGCGTTGCAGGGGCGGCACATTGACGTGTTCCCCGGTGATGCCGCCGAGGCCTTGAAGGCGATCAAGGCGGGTGTCTCCTTGCGCTTTTTGGCGGTGCTGTCGGCACAGCGACTGGGCGGGGCACTGGAGGGCGTGCCAACCGCGCGCGAACAAGGGGTGGATGTCGTCTGGCCCACGGTTCGAGGGGTCTATGTCAGTGCCAACACGCCGGACGCGGTCTCCGAAGCCTGGTCCAAGGCTTTTCGGGAAGCCATGGAGGCCCCGGGCTATGGGCGGCTGCTCAGCCAGTCCGGCCTGTACCCGCACGCCATGACCGGCTCGGTGCTCAAGACCTACACGGAGCAGCAACTGGGCCAGTACGGCGCCCTGGCGGCTGAGCTTGGCTTGAGGCGCTGGGCGCCGTAGGACGGCTGCGTCATGTGGACGGGCCCTGCTCACCGCGGTTGGCGAGCTGGCGCGGCGCGCTGGGCTGGGGCCAGGACACGATGGCGTGCAGACCGCGGCCGGACTCGGTCGCCACCAGGTGCAGTTGGCCGCCGTGGCGCTCGGCGATGGAGCGCACGATGGCCAGCCCCAGACCAAACCCGCCCTTGGCGGCGTTCGCACCACGACGGAAGCGCTGGCCCAGGGTGTGGCGCTCCTCGTCACTCAGTCCCGGGCCGTCATCCACCACGTTCAAGCGCCAGCCTCGGTCATCTCCCGTCGCGTAGACCGTGACGCTGCATTCGGGCCGGTTGTAAGCAATGGCGTTGCTGACGAGGTTGCTCAAGGCCTCGCGCAGCAAGGTGCGGTCCCCCCAGGCGAAGGCCCCGGGCAAGGGCGTTCTGATGCCCAGGTCGATGCGCTTGGCGCGGGCCTGCGGCAGCCAGCTCAAGGCCACCTCGCGCAAAAGCGGCTCCAGGTCAAACGCGGACATCGACACGGCCACCGAGTCACTGCGCCCCAGCGCCAGGAGTTGTTGCGAGCTGCGCGAGGCGCGGCCAATTTCTTCGCCCAGGGCGTCGAGGGCGCTGCGGATCTTGTGCGGATCCGGCTCGCGCTTGGCGTAGTCGACCTGCATTTGAAGGGTGGTCAGGTGGGTGCGCAGCTGATGCGAGGCATCGTCCAGAAACTGGCGCTGCTGGGCCATCAAGTCCTGGATGCGGGCCATGTGGTGGTTGACGGCCCCCACCAGCGGGCTGATTTCGGCCGGTAGGCGCTGGTTGTCGATGTGGGTCAGGTCCTCTGGGGCGCGCGCCTCCACCTCCCGGGCCAGGCGCGCCAAGGGCGACAAGGCGACGCGCAAGACCAGTGCAGCCCCGAGCATCAGAAAGACCAACACAATGGCATCGCGAATGGCGGCGCTGCGCACAAAACGCTGCGTGAAGGCTTGCCGTGAGCGCGTGCTCTCGCCCACCTGAATCATGACGCTGCGGCCCTGAGCCCCGTGTGGCGTGCGTTCCAGAGCACGCTCATACGCGACCAGTCGAACGGATTCGCCAAAGTACGTCGCGTCATAGAACACCGGCAGGCCGGCCGGCGGTGGGCTGGGGGGCGCGGGCAGATCCGCACTGCCCAGTTCGACCAGGGCGTCTGAGGTGGCAACCCTGAAAAACACCTGACCACTGGCCGTGAGTTCAAAGAACTCGAACAGCGTGTAGGGCAGCTCGACCGACAGCCCACCAGAGGCCGTGGAGATGTTGGCATCGATGGACTTGAGCGCGCCCAACAACGAACGGTCATAGGCCGCATTGGCCGACTCGAGCGCTTCTTGCCGCGTCATCCACAACTCGATGGCGGTGACCAGCAGCAAGATGGGCAACATGCACAGCAGCATGCGCAGCCACAGGCTGGTGCGCCGAAGGCGGTCACGCAGGCGGGAGGTCAACGGCAGCAACTCAGTCCGGCTCCAGCAGATAACCCAGTCCACGCAAGGTCACCACCCGGACGCCACTGCCGTCCAGGCGCTTGCGCAGTCGGTACACGAGCACCTCGACCACTTCGGGGTGCACATCTTCATCGTCAGAGAACACCCGATCGATGATTTGTTGTTTGGACAGGGGCTCGCCACTGCGTTGGATGAGGGCGCGAAGAACGCCGATCTCCCGCGGCGAGAGCGGCAGCGACTCCCCGTGCAGGTTGAATTGCCGGCGCGTGCCGTCGTAGACCAAGGGGCCGCAGCTCAGGCGTGGTTGCTCCACCCCCCGGGCGCGCCTGACGAGGGCGTGCAAGCGGGCCTCCAGCTCGGCCAATTCGAAGGGCTTGGCCAAAAAGTCATCGGCGCCCGCGTTGAGGACGCCCACCCGCTCGGACAATGAGTCACGCGCGGTCAGGATGAGGGCGGGCAAGCGCTGGTCGCGCTCACGCAAGCGTTGCAGCACGCGGTGACCGTCCATGCCGGGCAGGCCCAAATCCAGGACCAAGGCGTCGTGGTCGCGCTGCTGAAGCGCCTGGTCGGCCAGACGGCCATCGTCGACCCACTCGACCTGGATCCCGGCGTGCTCCAAAGCCTTGCAGAGCCAGGTGCCCAGGTGGTGTTCGTCCTCAGCCAACAGGATGCGCATGCCGCCGATGCTAATCGAAGCGCGGCGTCAGTCAGGCTTGATGCTGGCGCGGGCAATCACCTTCTGCCAACGCGCTTGTTCTGCGGCAATGAACTGGCTGAACTGCTCCGGCGTGCCACCCAGCACTTCGGCCGCATCGGCGTTCAGTCGCTCCAGGGATTCGGGCGACTTCACGGCCTTCATGGTGTGCTCGGACAGCTTGGCGACGTTCGGTGCCGCGAGGTTGGCTGGCGCCAACATGCCATACCACTGGGTCATTTCAAAGCCCGGGAAGCCCTGTTCGGCCACGGTCGGGACATCGGGCAATTGAGTCAGCCGCTTGGTCGAGCCGGTAGCAATGCAACGCAACTTGCCGGCCTTGATGAAAGGCAGGACCGCCGCCGCCCCCACGGCGGAACCCTCAAGCCGCCCCGCCAGCAGGTCGGTCATCATGGGGCCGGTGCCCCGGTAGGGGACGTGCAGGATGAACAGGTCCGCTGTCATCTTGAGGTACTCAAACGCCAGATGCCCGGCGCTGCCGTTGCCAGCCGAGCCGTAGCTGAGTCGGCCAGGCTTGGATTTCACGTACGCCAAGAACTCCTTGAGGTTCTTCGCCGGAACGCTGGGATGGACCACGTACAGGCTCGGCACCTTGGCCAGCAGGCTGATGGGCTTGAAGTCTTTGTTGGGGTCGTAGGGCAGCTTGGGGAAGATGTAGGGGTTGACCGCCAAGGTGCCGATGTGCCCGAGGATCAGCGTGTGCTGGTCCTCGGCACGGGCCACCTCTTGCATGGCGATGTTGCCGGCCGCGCCGGGCTTGTTGTCGACAAACACGCTTTGGCCCAAGGTCTTGGTCAACTCGGCAGCGGTCGAACGGGCCACGATCTCGGAACTGCCGCCGGGTGCGAACGGCACCACAAAGCGAATGCTCTTGTTGGGCCAGGTGCTTTGGGCCCGCACCAGGCTGGGCGCCAAGGCCCCCGCCGTGAGCAGACCACCCGCGGTCAAAAGCAGGCGGCGGCGGTCAGCAGAGGGGCTTGGCAGGTCAAGTGATGTCATCGATGTCTCCAATCAGTTCGAAGTTTGGGCGACATCTTGGACCCATGCCCCTGTCAGGAAGCTGTCAATCGCCTTTTTACTCCGGCAGAACCTCAAAGACGATGAACTGATTGGCCTGGGTGGTGGCGGTGAAGTTGTTGTCCGCCGCCAGCACAATCGTGCGGTGGCCATTGGGCAGCGTCTTGCCCCAGGTGATGGCCTCGATGTTGTCGAGCTTGACCCCCTGGTAGGTGATGGGCATCTCCAGCAGGAGCTTGCGCGTCATGGGCGTGTAGGTGGCTCCGCCAGCGAGGCTGGCGATGCTGCTCACATTGGTGGTGCTGTCGGTGATCTCGGTCAGCACCAGGCGGATGGTGTTGCCGATGCCCGAAGCGAAGGCCCGCTCCACCGCGATGAATTTCTTCTTGCCGATGGCCAGGAAATCCGACAAGCCATTGTCGGGACCGAAAGGCGCACCCGCCGGGGCATCCACCGGAATCTTCGGCAGTTGGTAGGCGTACTGGGCCTTGGAAGCCCCTGTGGCCGGGTCCAGGGCGGTGACGCGCACCACGCTGCCCGCCTGCACAGTGGTGATGGGGCCGTCCTGGATCAAGGCGTCCTCGTTGGCCACGAACACCGTGCCATCCGTGGCCACGGTCAGGGCCTCGAAAAGCTTGTTGCTGCGCCCGCCCGTGGTGGTGTTGTCCACGTAGTTGTAGATCGCCGGCACCTTGAACTCGCGCACGAACTGGCCTGCAGGGGTCATCTCCCGCACGAAGGGCTGGAACAGGGTCGCCGCCGTCGTGCCCCAGTTGCCCTCGGACGACCAATACAGGTTGCCATTGGGCGCGAGGCGGATCGCCTCGGGGTCCACGGTGCGCGCCGTGGCGGGGAAGGCGGAACCGTCCTCGCGCTGCATGAAAGTCTGGCGGTTGATCTTGACTGTGACAGGGCCTGTCGCGGTGTAGTCAATGCTCAGGTTGTAGAAGCGCGGCGTGCCACGCTCGCCGCCCCGGTCGTCCGAGATGGCCCAATAGCTGCCGTCCGTGGCTTGGTCCATGCCGGAGATGCCGCCAAACTCCACCCCCTCGAACACCGTGCCGGTGGGGAGGGAGGCGGTGCCGATCAATTTGAGGGATGCGACGGGAGACTCGGTCAGGTCACTGCCATTCCCGCCGCCGCCGCAAGCGGCCACGGCGAGGGCCAGGGCGGTGAGGACTGAAACGACGGCCCAGCGGGGCCCAAAGGCATGGCGTGCAAATCCCATGGTGTGTGTCTTTCTGCGGGGATGAAGAAAGCACGGGAGTATGGGCAGCGAGTGCGTCAAAAGCATGACATCCAGGGATGCACAGGGCACCGGTGGCGGCCAGGGAATGGCGCTGGCGCCGCCTGGTTGCGCCGGTGGAGCCAAGCAGGGAAGGCTGGGCCTCAACGCACCAGGGGCCTGATCGTTGTGAACCCACCGTCCACCGCGAGGATCTGCCCCGTCATGCGGGACGCGCCGTCACCCAACAAGAAGGCCATGACCTCTGCCACTTGCTCCGCGGACTGGATGCCGCCCAAGGGGTACTGCCGTGCAGCCCCCTCGCGCATGGCCGCCATCTTGAACATGTTGGCTGTCATGGGCGTTTCGGTCATGCCCGGCGCCACAGCGTTGATGCGCAATCCCTGCGCCGCGTAGGTGGCCGCAGCACTGCGCACCAGGGCCTCTACCCCGCCCTTCGCGGCGGCGATGGCTTCGTGGTTGGCCACGCCGACCCGAGCCACCACTGAACTGGCCAGCACGGCAGCGCCGGGGCTGCTTTGGCGCGCCCCAATCCACGCTTGAAGCATGTACACCGCACTGTCGAGGTTGACGCGCATCACCTCTCGGTAGGCCTCCGCGCGGGTGCGGTGCAAGGGCGCAATCAAGGTACTGCCGACGCAATGCGCCAACCAAGAGGGCACCTCACCCAGCGCCTGCTGGCAAGCGGACATGACCTGCTCCGCCCCCTCCGGTGTGGTGGTGTCAGCGGCTATCCGCAGATCGGCCGGCACCTCGTCGAGGCGGTTCAGGTTGCGTCCAACCGCCACGACGCGAACACGCTGTGCGTGAAGTTGATGCGCCAGTGCGCGGCCAATGCCGCCGGTGGCGCCAGTGATGAGTGCGATGGTGGTCATGAGGTGTTCAACAGGCTGAAAAATGGCTGGGTGGGTCTGGAGGGGGCGATGAAGCCCAAGGCTGGGCAGGACAAGTCAATCCAGGCGCGCGGCCCAGCGTTGCAGCCTGGGCCTGACGCGCAGGAAGAGCCGGTAGCTGCGCTCCATCACCCAGACGGCCCCGGGCACACGGCCCAACAAGGCCAACCACCGCCAGCCTGGCAGATGACGCCACAGCGCCAGGAAGGCTTGCGCGCCGCTGAGAAGCACGCCATCGCGGTCTTGCACATGAAAGCGCGCCAACAAGTGGTCTCGCGTGGCGCCCGGGGGCACGGGCACAGCCGCATCGCTGATGTCGGCGTAGCACACGGTCGCCCCCGGCGCCAGTGCATCCAGGCGACGGTAGACGCCGATTTCGCGCCGGCAAAGTGGGCAAGCACCGTCGTACAGCACGGTCAAGGCCGGCTTGTCAGGACGGCCCTGGGAGGTGGGTGTGGCGGGAGGTGTCATGGCATGTGCGCTTTCAATGCTTGCGGCGAGGTAGCTCAGCGTGGGCGTAGGTGGCGATGTAGTTGACCCGGGTGTCTGTGCACCAGGTGGCACGGTGAACCCAGGGCAGGTAGCGCATCCCGCGCCGCTCCAGTGGCAGCAGCCCTTGTGTCGCCAGGGTGGCATCGAGTTCGTCAGGGCGAACAAACTGGGACCACTGGTGCGTGCCACGGGGAAGCACCCTGAGCAGGTACTCCGCGCCCACGATCGCGAAGAGAAAGCTCTTCCAGGTTCGATCGATCGTTGACACCATCAGCATGCCGCCCGGCGCCACATGGCCCGCGGCAGCGGCCAGGAAGGCCGGAACGTCCTTGACATGCTCGACCACTTCCAGGGCCAGCACCACATCAAAACGCTCCTCCTGGTTCAGCGCATCTGTCATTTCGCCCAAGCGATAGTCAAGCCGAATGCCCTGCTCCGCTGCATGCAAGCGGGCCGCACTCACGTTGCCGGGTGAAGCGTCCACGCCCACCACCCGAGCCCCCATGCGGGCCAAGGGTTCGGCGATCAAACCGCCGCCGCAGCCGATGTCCAGCACGCGCAGCCCGGACACGGCGCGCGAGGGCTCACGCCGCCAGTGCGCCCCCATCTGCGCGACGACATAGCCCAGCCGCAAGGCATTGACGACGTGCAAGGGGCGCATCGGCCCCTGCTGATGCCACCAAGTGGCACTGAGGCGGTCGAAGCGTTCGATTTCGCTCGGGATGACGGTCATGGGGTGGTCTCTCAAAGATGGCGACTCAAGGCCACCGCCGCATGCGATCCAGCCCCCACCAAGGTGCACCAGGCACGCAAGGCCCGGCCGGGCTGCCACTGCGCTTGTGCCGCGGCCGCTTCATCTCGGTGAGCGCACTCGTCGGCCTGACATGCCAAAAGTGTTTGGCGAAGCTCCGATAGCGCGGGCTGTGCAGACAAGCGTCGAATCTGGTCTTCGTAGTGACGGTCAACAAAAGTCTCAACCGCCTCGACGGTGGCATACACCGCCTTGGAGCCCCACAGACCAGGCACGGCTCCCGTGACAAATCCAGCCAAGCGCCACAAGGACAACAGGCGGCTGCGCTGCTGGGGCGGTAGCCACGCCTCGATGTCGTGCAGGTGCTGGCGTTCTGTGACGAGATGACGCTCGGCGAACAATCGCAGCGCAGGGTCGCGTGCCGTGGCCAGCACCCCCTGGTAGATGGCGATGGCGCCAGTTTCCCCCGCGTGGTCCGTCCTCAAATCTGCGGCCGTGTGGGCTGGCATGTCAGGCATGGTGTCCGCCCGGGCGCGGCTCCGTGAGGCGCTCACACTTGGGCGCTCAGCAGGCGGGTGTCTGGGCGTTGCGTTGGGCATGCCCGTCAAAGAATGGAGTTGCATTGGGTTGGCATTGAATCGGTATTTTAATTTTTCACCGATCAAAAAGGGCCTGAAAATCGCTTGATTGAGGCCAAACCCGTCATAATTCGACTCAATACAAACTCAAAAGACCCATGATGACGCGCCACAACCCGGAAGGGGCACCCACACCGCAGGTCAGCCCCCAAACGCCCACGTTCCGCAGTGGGGCGGTGGCACGTGCAGCAGGCATGCCGGTGGCCACGCTGCGCATTTGGGAGCAGCGCTACCGGGCGGTGCAACCCGGAGCAGCGACCTCGGGGCACCGGCTCTACACGGCGGCAGACGTTGAGCGCGTCATCTTGCTGCGGCGGCTGACCGAGCAGGGCCATGCGATCAGCCTGCTGGCCCCCCTGGACTTGCCGCAATTGCGCGCGATTGAACGCGCCCATCCCGAGGCCACACTGAATGACTTCACCCAGGCCAGTTCCCCAAGCCAGGCGCTGAAGCTGGTTGTCGTCGGCCCCGCGCTGGCGAACCGACTCAAACGTTTGATCGACCGCCAGCGTGGGCGCCTGTCGGTGCGTTGGGTGGGGGTGTTTGACTCACTCGCCGATGCGGCATTGGCGGCGTCCAGCGCCTCCGAACTTGGCGTCGACCTGCTGCTTTGGCAATCAGCGGGATTGCAGCCGGATGCCGGTCATCAACTGCGCCTGGCGCAGGAGGCCTGGCAGGCCAGCGCGACGGCTGTGGTGTACCGCTACTCCAGCGCAGCCGGACGCGCCGCCTTGAGCAGCACGGGCGTCGCCCTGCTACAAGAGTCCGCAGATGAGGGACTTCTCAGCGAATGGTTCATGGGCCTGGGGAGAAAAGCCATGGCGCCAACCCGTCAGAGCCGCGAGGTGTTCGATCCAAAGCAGCTCAGTACCCAAGGTGTCGCCGAGCCAGAGGCCTCGGCCCCCCGTTTCACCGACGAGGCCTTGAGCGAGTTCGCCGCCCTTTCTTCCACTGTGGCCTGCGAGTGCCCGAGCCACCTGGCCCAGTTGCTCCTGCAAATTTCCAGCTTTGAAACTTACAGCGGCGACTGCGCCAACCGGAGTGTGGCCGACGCTCAACTGCACGCGTATTTGCAGCAAGTCGCGGGGGCCGCGCGCAAACTCTTTGAAACGGCGCTGGAGAAAGTAGCCCAGGCTGAGGGCCTGCCCCTGCCTGTGAAGCCTTGAGCCGCCCCAAGCGCCGGCGGCTGAAATGCGGCCCGGGGCCGGTTCAAGCCAGGTAGCGTTTGAACCAAGCCATCGTCCGACCCCAAGCGAGCTTGGCTGCTGCCTCGTCGTAGCGGGGCGTGGAGTCGTTGTGAAAGCCGTGGTTGGTGCCGGGGTAAACATGGGCTTCGTAGGTTTTCCCAGCCCCCTTGAGGGCCGCCTCGTAAGCTGGCCAAGTGCCATTCACGCCAGGGTCGGTTTCAGCGAAGTGCAGCAACAGCGGCGCCTTGATGCGTGGAACATCCTCCGGCTTCGCCTGGCGACCATAGAACGGAACCGCTGCAGCCAGGTTGGGGTAGGCCACCGCCGAGGCGTTGGACACCCCGCCGCCGTAGCAAAAGCCCGTGATGCCGATTTTTCCGGTGCTCAGCTCGCTGGCCCCCAGGAAGTCGATGGCGGCAAAAAAATCATTCATGAGTTTCTGAGGGTCCACCTGCTGCTGCAGGCGCCGGCCGTCGTCGTCGTTGCCTGGGTAGCCGCCAACTGAACTCAGGCCGTCGGGGGCCAGCGCCACAAAGCCAGCCTTGGCGACGCGGCGCGTCACATCCTCAATGTAAGGATTCAGCCCCCGGTTCTCATGCACGACCACGACGCCTGGCACCCGCCCTGTCACCTTGGCTGGCCGAACCAGGTAGCCCCGCACCTGGTCGTGCCCATGGGGGGAGGGGTAACGGATGTATTGGGCGTGAATGTCTGGGTCGGTGAACGCGATCTGCTGGGCCTGTGCGTAGTTCGGGCTGAGCGAGGTCAACAGAGACGCAGCCGTCGCGCCACCAACGGCGAACTTCGCAGCACGATCGAGAAAGTCACGTCGGCTCAGGCGTCCATGCACGTAGCCGTCGTAAAGCTCGAGCAGCGCTGGGTGGAAATCTTTGGCGGTCAGTCGGTTCATGTCGGGCTCCCGTTGAACGTCAATTTTCCACCCACAGAACGGCTCGTGCCCTCGCCTGGGAAATACCCCTGCATCCGAAAGGATGGGCGTCAGCCGCCTGTGAACGGCGGCCCGCTGGAGCGCCAGTGGAAGGTCAGAAGCTCACAAGGTGATCTCCAATGAGGCGATCAGGCCGCGTTCGAGCCGAAAGTCGTACTGGAGATCGACCGGACTGCCGGGGAAGTTCCCCGTCACTCGGCTGGTGACGCGTTGGCGCCCGTCCTCCTGCACCCAGGCAAAGGGCTCACTCGTGTAGGTGTATCGGCTGGCTGCTTCAAGCTTCCACGACCTGATGGCGTCAAGGCCGACGTGGGATCGCCCCTCGTCCTTCACGACGGCTTGTGCGGTGAAGCATCGGACGACAGCCTCGGGGCTCTGTTGGTCGGCGACGAAATAGGCGGCAATGGGCTCGGGAAGGATCAGGGCGGTCATGGTGAAGAACTCCGTGGTGATGAAGAGGTCAGGATGCCGCCGCCAGAGAAATAAGTGAATCACCTAGAATTTGAATGTTCTATGTAGAAACGAATACAGAATGCGCGGGTCCGAGTTTGCTGAACTGAAGGCCTTTGCGGCCGTGGTTGAGCGCGCCAGCTTTTCGCGTGCCGCGGCGCATTTGGGCCTGTCGCCCTCGGCACTGAGCCAGACCATCCGTCAGCTCGAAGCCCGACTCGGCGCCAGGCTGTTGAACCGCACCACGCGCAGCTTGGCCCCCACGGCCGCTGGCGATCAGTTGTTCCGCCGCATCGCCCCCTTGTTCCGAGAGATGGCCGATGCGGTTGCCGAGGCCAGTGCGACGGCGGGTCAGACACGCGGCACGCTGCGCATCAACACCTTGGGCATGGCGGCACGGCAGCTCATTGCGCCCCGGCTGGGCCGATTCCATCGCGCCCATCCCGACGTGGTGCTGGACATCGTGGTGGATGACCAACTGAGCGACATCGTTGCGGGTCGCTTCGATGCCGGCATCCGCGTGGGCGGGCGGCTGGAGAAGGACATGATCGCCTTGCGCCTCACGCCGGACGTGAACATGGCCGTGGTGGCGTCACCAGGCTACCTGGCGCATCGCGGTGTGCCGCGTTCGCCGGCTGACCTGCACACCCACGCCTGCATCAACTGGCGCCTGCAGGTGGACGGCAGGGCCTATCGCTGGGAGTTCGAGAAGAAGGGCCAGCGCCTCGAGATCGATGCGGAAGGGCCTTTGGTCACCAACCACTCGGACGTCGGTATCGAAGCCGCACTTCAGGGGCTGGGCCTGGCCTACGCCTTTGACCGCGAACGCGTCGATGAGCACCTGGCTCAGGGGCGGCTGGTGCAGGTCCTGGCCGATTGGTCGATCACACGGCCCGGGCTGTTTCTTTATTACCCGAACCGGCGTCACATGCCACCCGCGCTGAGCGCACTGATCGACTGCCTGTTGGATCGTGATTTGTCAGCGCCGGAGTCGGGTGCAACGCCGAGCTGACGCCAGCGACAGGCCATGCAGGTGGCAAACGCCTGCCCCGCCCTGCCTCAGGCCATCAGGTCGTCCACCACCACAGTTCGGTCACAGCCTGCCAAGGTGGCGCCGCAGTCGCAGGCGAAGCGGGCCGCAGATGCGGAACGACAGTTGACCCTAGAAAAACTACTGCCGCAAGCCATTGATTAATCTAAAGTTTTCTCAAATTTCGCCATTGGTGTTTGGAGGGTCACGCCACTCTACTTTCGTTTGCTAGGTCTTTGCGTCACTCTAGATTCGTAAATGTTGAAAAGGTAAAGTTAAGCCATCGCAATGCCCGTTACAGGCTGGGAGCAGCCGGTCAACCGCTCGCTGTGAAATGATCGCAGTGACGTGAAGCAGACGCTCCGGAAGTCAATTTGGGACATCCCACTGTGCCGCATCATCGGCGATACCGCGGCGGCAGTAGACGCGCGCCAGCCCTTGGACCCAGCCGTCCTCTCTCGCGCCACGTCAGCCGCGCGTTGACGACGAACACCAGTCCGCTGCTGCATGCGTGCCTCTTCGGATGTTCCCCGCGTCGCTGGTGGAGTGGAGCTGTGCCCATCACTCCCGATCTGGCCGATATGCACCGGAGATCCTGGACATGACCGTGTCGAAGTCGAATCGGTCATGAACGAGGGGTTCAAAGCGTCCCGCAGTGCCGTCGTATTTGAATTGAGCGCAACGACAGGTGTCTTCCCTTTCGCCACAGTCTTCGCATTCGGGATTGCAGGCCATGATCATCTGATCGATTGCGTCAGCAGGATCGCTGGAAAACATCAGCTCGTCGGCGACTGACCAGCTGTCTTCCACACCGCGGCCGCGCGCGAATTCCAGCACATCCTCTGCTGACTCGTGATCGAGCCCAGAGAGCGCAGCATATGCCGGGCGCAATACGACGCGTGCATAGTCAAATCGAAAGCCTTCGAGTATGCACAGCACCAGTCCGTCCTCTTCCACCAGACTGCGGAAGGTGAGCTGGCCATACCGCTGTCTCAGGTCGTCGTAACGCACAGGATCGAGTTCGATGTGCTTCAACGAGTTGTTGATGGCGTCGATCAACTCGAACTTACGATTCCCGATACGTGCTCCCGCAACGCTGAAGATTTCGTCGAAGGTTTTGACGAGCTTCGCCCGGCCGCCAGCGATACCATCTGCTATTCGAATCGCCAAGACGTAGTCGATAGCATGTGCGAGGAATAGGTTGGCACCGAATACTTGATGGAGACGAGCGCTGCCGCCTGCCAGGTCCGAGCGCAGCGCGGCGAAGGCGGGATCGACAACAAGTTGCATGTACTGGCTGAAGTCCCTGCACGCCCTCTCGATCATTGGGTGAAGCGTACTCATATCACGCAAGGTCTTCGTGAGAGCAGTGGATCAGATCTGCCCCGCCGCGTGGAGTGCGTCATAAATGTTCTTGCCGATGCTCGTAACGGAGTCGATGGCTGGGAGCGACGCGAGAAGTGCAGTCATGATCGACTTTTTCGGCTTCCCTGAGTCGATCTGGTCCTCGATAGCATCGACAATCTCCAGCGCGGCATTCTTCTCGTCTGGTTTCAAAGCGGCCTTCTGGATCTCCGCACGAAGATTCTGGAGATGGTTGAAAACCGAGGTGTTGACTGTCACGACGTTCGTCGAGTTATCAACGGATTGGTTGTTGAACCTAGCGGCGTGACCGTTCATGTTCACCGTCAGATGCTGAATTGCACGCTGTGCTTCGGGCAGACCAAGCTTGCGAACTTTCATCTGGTATGAGGCGGGGATTCCTCCGAATTTCTCGTGGAAGCCGGGGTCCACAACGAGGAACGTTTCTTCCGCACCATTTGACATACGCCTGCGCACAAGGTCCTCGGGCTCAATGAGAAGTCCATCGGGCACGCCGACAATGTATATCCCTCTTGCCTGCACGCTGGCTTTGATGCCCTGCCTGACTTCTCCGCTCTTCTTGATTAGGTCGACCGTGTCGGTCATCATGGAGTTGAACGCCATCTTTTCTCCCTCTTTAGCGAAGTTTAAGTTTGAGTGTCGCATTTGATCGTCCGCAGCGGACCCTTTTGGTGCTATGGGGCAGCTGTAACTACGACGGAAGCAGGCCTACGTTGAAGGGAAGGCTGGCGTGCTGGGCTCGATTTGAACGGCAGCCCCATCTCCGACTAGGAGAATGAAATCTGGAATGACCGCAACGGTTCGAGTTGAGCGCGTCGCGCCGGCCAGGACCGGGCACAGATCGGACTGTATCACCCCCTCGGATCTGTGGACGACTGCAGTTCGTCGCTTTCGTTATTGACCATGGCGGCACCTCCCTCGGCGTACTGAAGGTCAGCTTGATGACGACCACGCGCGTACGTGCGCGGACAGTGGCCGGCTCCTTACGCTGCAAAGCCGCCTCCCACTGCTCGACGAAGGCCTGAGGCAAGGAGCAGTCGTTAGTTGATGAGTATCGCAACGCCTGCGCCCAGCCTGACTCAGCCATGACGGCAACAGAATGACAGCACTCTTTACTCGTAACGTGGATTCACTGGCTCGGCAAGGGCGAGTCCGGTGCAAGACAGGGTTAGGCAGCATTGCGTTTGGGAAGGAAAATGCCGAGGCCGACTATGACGAGCGCGAGTACAAACACGCCCACCAAGCCTATGGCACCGACGCTGCCTGCTTTGACGAATTCGGCCAAGCCCTTCGAGAGTTGTTGCTCACGAACCAAAATTGCCCAAACTACAACTGTTGGCGCGAACGGCAACACTGCTCCGAAAACTCGCACTGCGATTCGCTGATTGAGTAACAAGATTCCGCCGCCAATGGTGCATAGCCAGGTAGTAAGTGCGTAGATCGCCCTCTCAATGAAAGTCGGGAACAACTCATCCTTTGTCAGGCCCACGAAAAAGACGGCAAGCAAACCAAGGGCCGGCAGCAACCATTCGTAATGGTTGCTCTCTTCCTTTCTCCACCACCTTTTGCAAGACAATATAAGTTACCCCGGCGTCTACAGCGGCCATGCTACCTGCCGCTGCTGGCGCGAGCCAAGGGGCCACTACGCCAGCAGTGGCAAAGCCAGTAGTAGCTGTGGCCACAGCAATTCCCCCTGCAGCGCCTATTGCCTTGATTAATACGGCAACTCCATCAAAGATCGGTGCAATGAGTTGCGCAGCGCCCCACAGAACGGCGGCTATCGCTACGCCAAGTGCTGCGATGACTAACGGGTTGGATGTGTCCGGCGTACGCATGTGGCCTCCTGTTGATGTTGCCTAATGTTGAAGCCAAGCGGAGCCGAAGGCATCTGATGTGTGTGACGTGTTAAACCGTATTTGGCATCTCCTCGGGCAATGGTGGTCGAAAATGAGGAAGGTTATGCCTACGAGAAGTGCTAAACGCTCGATAGTTGGCTTTCTAGATTGCAAGGCTCAAACGCTCATGTGGTCCGCCGAGCACTTCATCTGCGTTATCGTCAACCTACCCGTCGTCTTCCCAGAAGCATACAGCGTAGATTTCATAGGCGCCGCGTTCGCATAGCGTCTTGAAGCCGCTGTAAGGGCCGCGTAAAGGAAGACCAAAATTGGAGTCATGCGGTTTAACGAAAAATCAAAGTGCGAAATTGAGGCACGCTGTCGGCCACAGGAATATGCAGTTGCAAGACCACTATCGCTGCACACCCGACACCGAAAGGCATTAGATTCAATTTACTTATATGAAAATGTTTAATTTTGAGCGGCACCTTTGCTGCACCACAGCCCAATTCAGAACAAAACCAGTTGAGCCAACGACGATTGTTTTGATGACTTGACAAACCCAGAAGTCCCAAAAGCTCCGAGCAGTGATTGGGCGATGCTAAGGTCAGCGGGAGAAGCAGGAGTCAATGCACCAGCCTCGCTCAGGAGGTCTATCAGAACGGACGGACTGGATGTCATAAAGAACCTCTCTTGTTGGGTAAGCTTTACCCCCACTGCCATACTCATGGATATGGTTTGCTGAGCCTTTGGCATCGCAGCTCTCAATCGGCGCTCGGGCACAGTATCGGACTCATACCCCGCAGCCGTAGCGAAAGCAAAAAGCGCTCTGTGAAGCCCGTCCATGCTGAGATCCGCCATGAACTGCCGCAGGAGGTCAAATCCAAATGCAGCCGGAAACCTCCACGGAGAAGCACCGCTGGAAATGCGATTTTGATCATCCATCCTATGGTCTATGAGCTGCGCGATGAACAACTCGCCATCTGTAGGGGAAGAGCGAAAGTCAAGCGACGTCCATGGATGACCGCAGTCACACAAACAGAGCGCTGGTCGCGTCCATTTCAACGGCGCGGAACAGGCCGGGCACCTGTCGATCAACAAGCGATGGTGCCGGGCACACGCAACGCAAAGCGTGAAATCCCATGCTGCTCGGCAATATCCAAACTCGTTCACGCAGTCTGGACATACACGAGGGTAGGAGCGATTGAGGAAATAGCTTCGGCCCAGGTTGTGGCCCATGTAGGTTAAGCCCTCCACGCGCCGTCCACCCTGGGTTGACTCTAGTGCATAAGACAATCGCTGCACACTAGCTCCAAACCACTGAGCAAGCTGAGGAGCGTCTTGGGCGCAAAGCGTCTGGAAGCGCGAACAACCCAGCATTTTCTTGACGCGTGCAATCCCACCTAAGCCGTTGCTGGCGGCCATCCTAAGCACGTAGCCTTGCCCTGACTCCCCCGGCCAAATGTCGTCCTGGATGGGGAGCGAATACTGATCGCAATCGAATTGCAACTGCAGGATGCTCATGGTGCGTCCCCACCTCCTGGTCCCCGCATCTCGCGTAACTCACCGCGAATAGTCCACAAGGCGTCTGCAACAGCGAGGCGCCGAAAAGGATTGACCCTCCATTGCCAAGGAGGCCGGAACTTTTCCGACTTCTCGATATTGGGTATCACCCCTTCCCGAAAGCAGCTACCGTCCAACACCCACAATTTTTCTTGCTTAAGCAGCTCGTGGCGGCGTCTAACATTGACCTCAAATCGTGCTGCTGCAAGTCGACTACGATCTCTGACCACATAGACATATTTCGCAGCCAATCGCTCGGCATCGCCAATACTCAAAGGCCGACCGCTCATCCACCATGGAGCAAAAATTGATCTCAACTTACGCTGTGGTTCTTTGTAGTAATACCGACCTTGCACCCCTGACACCGATAAACTCATACCGCACTCAGCGCACTCGGATAGATGCAAGGCAGGACTCTTCGTCAATATTGCCCGGTGCACAAAAATCGGTTCGCCGCACGCGATGCATCCTTCACTCAGCGGCTCTTGATGCTCCCAACACTCACGTACGCCCCGTAAGCGCCAATACCATCGCAAATGGGGAATTTTATCTTCTGCGAAGCAAATAGGACACCATCTATATGCAGGCTTATTATTGAACATTCTGAGCAGATCGGATGAATTTTGGGTCTGAGACAGAGCTCCCAAAATCGTCATATCGCTATGATTGAGAATCAGCCCAGGAATTTCCACCAATTCTTCAAGACGCTGAAAAGAATACAACCGCTGAGGTCGATCCCAGTCGCCTTTGTAAGGCGAATGATCCAGCACTCGCTTAAATATACCAACCGAGTACTGGTGATCACCACATACTCGCTGAATCCACGACGCACAACTCTCACCCGCCAAAGGCTGCTTTGCGGCCCAAAGACGTGATATGGTCATGGAATCAATGGCTCTGGTGTTGTAACTGCTGCTCATCATCGGCTGCGTTGGAAAGGGTCATTGGCCGAAGAAACATCCCCTTTTACATCCCGCAACCCTTTTGACAGAGACTCTAAAGTAACGATCTTTTGAGGTTGGGTCGCCGCATGCATACAGGCGTACATCAACAGACGCTTTAGTGTACGCATGTTCCCCCCAGTGGCCACATGAAGCGCCCGGCATGCGGAGGTGTTCACGATTCCGAGATCTACCGCTTGAACAGCGTGGGAAAAGGCCGCTAATAACTGACGCCATTGCTCATCCAAATCAAACGGATGAATGACGTAGGCGGCCGAAGCACGACTCACGAACTGAGGATTGATCAAAGCCAACCGTTCTAAAGCCCTCGTTCCTGCTCCGATTACTGGGAGATTGAACATGTCCATTCGTACCTTTAACCAGTCCGTAGCAGCCCTGGCCGTAATGTCTTTGTGCCCTTCGCAAACATGCTGCATTTCATCGATCAGGAGGGCTGCAGCACGGCGGCGCTGCAAACCGATACTGACCATGTGATTCAATGCTACCAGCGTCGGACGCGAAGGCAATGCGGGGTAGCCCAAAGCAAGGGTCATTGCTGAGGCAATCCCGCGTTGATCTACGGCGTCGTCCAAAGCAATCTGTAGACAATTGCCCTCAAGCTGAGCTGCCTTGGAGAACTCACGATCGATCAAATCAAGCAGCAAGGTTTTTCCCATGCCAGGCTCCGAGAGGATCAATATGCCGCTTGGGGTGCGCAGTGTGCGCATGGTGTGAATCAAGTCACGGCAGGCATCGCGAATTCGTCTAAAGACCTGGTGATCCACTACAACGTTCAAAATCTGCTCGCCGACCTTGAGAACCTCAGGCGATCGATGCCCTGAATAACTGTTCAATTCTTTATTCATGGATCAATCCTCTAAAGAAAACGCTGGAAATGGCATCACTTTTGGAAGTGCTTGTTGCATTGCAGGGCTGACGAGCATCAAGGGCTCCTGTGAAGGTGGAACAAGCGGGCTCGATGGGGTCATCGGGACAGAGGTCAGTCCCTGCATTCGGATGAGCTTGGCATCCTTGCGAACCCTGAGCCCGCGACTTGCGGCCTGCTCCCATTTGTCTCGAAGACTCCAGATAGCCTTCTCCATCTCCTCGTATGCATTGGCACGGGTGAGACGCTTTTTGGCTTCTTCACGTACGATTTCAAGCTGGACCAACGACAGGCCACAGCCATCGTTGAACAAGGGGCGCTGCAACGGTACGTTCAACCAAGACTTAGCCCTGGGCAAATGGACAAAAACACTACTGAGATCGTCCGGATTGAAACGGATCTCGGTCCGAAAATTCTCGTGCTTCATCCGACGGTAGTCTTGCAACTCCTCGGAGTTGAAGCGGAGGTACTTGAAAAACACACCATCACCATCCACAGTTCGATGGGCATTCAGTCCACACAGGAGGTCAAGCCCCGACAGCTGCGTCGGGAACATTGCTGGAGGACTCGACTGCCGCCCCTCTTCCCACAGATCCCAGGATCTGCAAAGCGTGGTGGCATTGATGCTCAAGGGGTGAGTTTGAGATGCCCACTCAATGAGGCACGTGCACAAATCATCAAAGATGATGGCCGACGTCTTTGACGGGTCAGGAGCAACTGCATTGCGGATGACGGTATGCACGCGACCATGACTTGGCAGTACACGATTCGACTCCTTGATCGCGCGCTCAATAGCAGGCTTGAACCACGGCTGCCGGACCGGATTGAACAGCATGTCACATCGCAGTTCCCAGCCGATTCGCTTGAACTGGGCCGAATGAAACTCCAATCCGTTGTCCACCACAATCAGTTCGGGTACGCCCATCGCAGTCCAACGCAATGGATGCTCATCAAGCGCTTCCACAAGTTCCTCCTTAGGAAGAATTGAGAACTTGAGGGCTCTGGCCACGGTAGCAGCTGATGGGCCATAAAAGCTTACGTACAGTCCAAGCAAGTAGCCTGAATACCGATCTATCAGGAGTGTGATCCAGGGTCTTCCCAGAGGGACACCAGTTCTCGGATCAATGACCCACACATCCAGCAAGGTATGGTCGACCTCTACCCGCTCCATGATGCGTGTGCTCATATCTCCGTGTAGGCTGTAGCGCCAGTTGTTCTTGGCGTAGCCCATACCAACGCGTTTGCAATCGCGGATATATGGGGGTATCTCTGCAACCCGTCGATCCACCGTTCGCTCCGAAGGAGCTTTCAGGTCCACTCCATGCTGGCGGTTGTGCTGCGCGATGGTCCTTTTGATTTCTCCATGCACCTCTCTGACGGAAGGCCCACGAAGTGACAAGTAGCTCTTCGACAAGATCTGGTTGACGATCTCATCAACTGTCGCTGAAATGCGCTTTGGCCGAACGACGAATGCGCGTCTATCAGCGAGTGCGTATGCATTGCGATCAGCACGAAGATAGGTGTGCAGCCAAAGCTCAACCGTGGAGCCAGACGGGCATTTGTGGGTAGAAATCGGCCGCTCCCCGCACCTCACGGCATCAATATGCCTGCTCCAGACCTGGTTTGCGACAGTCGCACACTGTTCCCTCGAGTAGGTCCGGCAGGGCTGATTAAGCACCGCTTGCACGAACTCCATACGAAAATCGATGAGCGCCAGCTGCTTTGGACTCCAACTAACAGGAAGCGCATGCCCTGCAGGTTGTGGCCCTGGTTGAGCAGCGGGTACGGAGGTGGGCTTGAACTTACCTTCGAAGATGTCCTTAAGCAGACGAAACGCCTTGAAAGTACAGACCTCGAAAGTGTCCAGATACTTGAATTGAACGCGACCATCACCCAGGTCGCGTTCAAACTCCAGTTGCCGATCACCGTGCCTCAATACCAAACCACGACTTAAAGTAATCATGGTGGTCTCCTTTCACAGGATCGATAAAAACGCGTTGATCAGCATCCACCGAGAAATCCGCAGGAACACGGCATTGGTGTCTGGCGACCAAGTTCCAGATCAGTGGCTCTGACAAGCCTTGAGACACAAGAGCCTTGATGGAAGTGTCCCCTTCGCACACTCGACGCATCGTTTGCAAGCATTCCAGAGCCTCTTCGTCCGTGAAGCGCAGCCGCCCATACCGCATCAACAGCAGTGCGCGGGTGGCTAGCGCCTGGCCGTCAATCAGCTTGTCTGTGATGACGAGATAGCGCTGCCCATCGGCGTGCAGTAAGCGTTCAACCCGTTTGAGCTTTTCCTCATGTTTTTTAAGAAACACCTCGGGCTTAACTTCAACGATGACGCTGTCTCCGTCGTTGAAAGCAATTTTGAAATCCGGGGTGTACCGCTCAGGCTTCTCGCCACCAGGGAGAGAAAGCGTGACGGGCTGATGGACGATGTCTTTGACAACAGGACAGGCAAGAGCAGCGATCACAAAGCGTCGCTCAAGGTGTGATTCGTGCTCAACAGAGTGATCAAGCAGCCATGCTGCGTTGATGACGCCGACTTCTCGGTGCGGCGAGCGTTTGACGATTTTTCTGGTCATGATGACTCCTACAGAGGGACGTAGACAGCCACACACGCAACAAAAAAGTCACGCGCGCAGCTTGACGTTGTCGCAGCTGCAGGAGTAAATTCCAGCTAAAGGGGCCTAATCCTTAGGTGGTTCGTTCTTCCTGCTGCCGGCGACGCCGATCATTCGAAAGGGTGGTCGGTTTTCGTTTTTTTGGGGGTTGGTTTTTTCCTTCAATCTCTCCAGTTCAGCAGTCAGCACAGACGATCGACAGACCGCAGATCGACGCCAGACTTGATGCCTAGTTCGACGGCAATCTGATGTGACTGGCCTCGCAAGCACTTGCGTTTACCTGCTAGCACCATCCTTGTGAGTTCCGGGCTAAAGCCCCGAGCTCGCGCCCAATCCGCAACACTTACTCCAGCCATGGCCAGGGCGGCCTTGGCTTGAGCTTCTGTCAGCAAAGAAGAGGCGGTGGCTTTGTCGCGCCGAAAGATGGAGATCGGATCACTGGTCATGTGCAGCCAGACATTCTGACCGTTTTATGGGCCTAGCACTACATCGTGATAATCTCCAAATGACGAATTTCACGACGCTTTTATCCCCCTCGCGAAGCAATTCGAAACGTGGTCCGGGCCGCCCTCGGCAGTGCGAGATTGAACGGCTAAGGGCTGCGATCACGTTCACGGAACTGAAACGTGTGTCCGGGTTGAAGTTGTCAACTCTTCACCGTCAATTCGCTGAGCAAACTCCGTCTTACTCATCCGAAGCACACAGTTGGTCCACGCCCGTGGCCTTTCTTCGTTACGGCAGGGGTATGCAAGTACCGAAGCCAACTATCTATGAGTGGCTTCGTCAAGAGTGGCCAGCCGTCTACAGAACCTCACAGTCGCCTTTTTTCAGAGCCCTCACCATGCCTTCTGAAAGGGAAGCCCTAACTGAATTTGCTGCTGAGTTGTATGGCCGCTACGGCCCAGGTCTGCCGCGTGACCTCATCTTCACCTCTCTCAGCAAAGAGGCAATCGGTACTGGACTGCGATTCAGAACGCCAATTTGGCTTCAACCACGCGACGTGGCAGGTCTGATCAATCGACCCGAAATTGGTGCCCTGTGCTTGATCATTCATTGCCTGAAGGTCAACGAAGGAACGGATTCAGAGCTTGACTGTGCAAAGGTTGCTGTCGCTTGGCTTCAAAAATGGGGCATCGGCGAGCACATTCATCAGGATGCGACAGCGTTGCTGGTAGCAGTTCTTCGGAACAGGGTCTTAGGGCTACAAGAACTACTAGCTGTGGACTCGCAGTGGCAAGCGTTAGCGATTGACTTGAGTGCCGAGTGCTACAAGCCAGTTCCAAAAACCAGATTCATACCCTTGCTCCCCATACCTGGATGAGCGCCCTCAGACCAACTCGCTCTGCGATTCCGACCTTACTAAGTTGTCGGTTGGACTTGAGCTTGGAGTGAATCGTTGCCAACGGCCCGGCGTTGAACCCACCAGGCGGAAAACTGAGCCAAGTTCACATGCTGAGAGGATGCCAAGCTCAGGTCCGCGCCTTGATTTGGTGAACCATGAGGATCTCTCAGGATCAGCGCAGAGTGGATGTCTGGATGTACGCCCTTCAGGTACGGCAAGTAGTCATCCACAAATGCCTCAGGCTTCAAGACATCAAGTACCTGTGCCTTGGGACTCACGCTGGCTTGGTCGTTATCTGTTGCGATCACCCTCTTGATCGGAAACCCCAGATCTTGCAGGTTCTTCAATCGAGCCGCCTCGAACTTAGATGGCAAGGCAGAGACGCACACCAATTCATACCCAGCTTCACAAAGGGTATGACACGCGTCGATAGCACCATCAATGGCTGGCACTGTCGTCCAAAACTCATCATCGAACGTAGCCCGGAGGCGATCAAGCGCGGCCCCAGTCAATCGGGGCACGCCCCAGCGATCAACGGCCCAGTAAGCGTTCGGGTTCACCAACCGAGGCTTCACTCCAAAGGCTTTCTCCCATGACCGGCCATAGGCCAGGTTGAAGTCGAGCAATACGCCGTCAGCGTCCAGAGCAATCAAACCTCGATACATGCTAACCACCTTGTTCCCGCAAAGCCGTTACGGCGAAATGTCTACCTATCACTTCACCGATACCTAGTTAGGTGTTTTGCAGCCGTTCTGAAAACTTCGCGCCAGTCGGTATCGCTTGAAGACTGAAGGAGCAATCGGTGAACGCCCCTTTTGTAGGCTGGCCATGCATGGCTTAGCCCGTAGCCTACAGTAGACACCAGCGACACGGCATCCACATTGAGGCTTCAAGAGGGGCCTACCACCCTGAGCGCAACGAGCAAGTGAAGATGCTTTGAAAGCACTTCTGGGACCTTGCCGCCAGTGATCAGAACTCCGGCCTCCATGTTCATTTCCATCGCGTGGCCAGTTAAATTAGCGCTTGTAATGAAACAGACTTTACTGTCGGCGACAACCACTTTGGCGTGAACTCGGCCACCAGAGTAGGCTGCAGCCTGATCGTGCCAAGCGTAGAGGTTGGCGGACGGGACCAGTGCTCTCATCTTGCCTATCGCATCGAAAGTGATGCTGCCGCCGTGATCTTTGGACAATTCAAGCAGCATTGATACAACAACCCCGCGATCACTTGCAGCATTCAACGCCTTGACAATGGCCGACACGTCGTAGGCTACAAAGCTGGTGATGAACAACGACTTTTCAGCGGAATTGATGACTTGCAGAAGCGCCTGCTCTGTTCGGCGCGCCGATACGAAGGGCGTGGTCGGACCAGTCCACACGAGTTCGGTGGACTGCTCCGAGGCCGCTTTGGCGTAAACGTGGCTTGCAGCGATAAGCATGGATGCCAGTTCGTCAGAACCGACCTCAGTGTTTTGCCAGGCTGCTGCCAGCTGCTCTACCACGCTGCTGGCGACTGGGGTTCCGACCACACTCGGCAATGTCGTCGCAGCCTTACGGGCATCAGTTCGACGAACACGGGCGGCGACTGCATGTATCTTTTCAGGCGAAACCAGAGAGACCAAGGCTGCAATAGCATCCAAAAGTTCATCCACGTCAGAAACCCTTGAAGAAAGCAGCGTTGTCGCGTTCGAGTGTTGGTATGAGCAGCGATCGGTCCAGATACCGATTGCCCCGCTCGCAAGATGTCTCCGCCACTAAAGAGCACGCATGGCAAGCAGCCCCATGCAATGAGCGATCTTTTTCGGGGTCATGTTCCGAGCAGAGCGGATCTGATGAGCAGATCTTCGAACGATTCAGTGCTTGCTCCAGCAGGCGGCCAAGGTTTTCTGGCTTCCCGAGGTCGACAAGGCCACCCAGCGTGCCGTCAGAATCTGCTGCTGCGGTGTAGATGAGGATCCCCGCCTGCGGGCTGTCGCCCGATGTATCGGCATAGATGCGCTCACGAATGCTCGCAGCGTTGTATCCGCACTCCAGCGCCAGCTCACGAATCAGCAAGTGAGACAGCGTGTGCAGCATCGCATAACGAATGCCGGGGTAACCTTCGTTCGGGTCGAGATGACGCGAATTGCGCCACCCCTTGTGACCACCACGGAGCATCTGGTCGACCTTCTTCACACCATCCAGAGCCTCCCACGTGACCAGCGCGGCTTCGTCGAACTGGATGAAGATTCCTTCACCATGAACCTGGTTGGCTGGCACCCAATCCGGCTTGCTGCGTGACAGGCTTGCCATTTGGGGGCGCTCATTCGGATCGCCGGACTCTTCTGGTGCTTCGACCCGAGTGAAGCCCAACAAGGCATTCACCTCGCGCAAGCGCTCAAGGAGCAAGACTCGACTGATATGGCCTACGAGGCCCTGTGGCGTGCTGACCTTCTTGCTCATGAAGTGCGGGTAGTCCGTGGGCGGGTTGGCCTCTGTCAGTACATCCCACTCGGGCCCTTTGATGTCGGCCTCACCTACGACATCCTGCCCGCCGCCGGAGCGATGTGCCTCAATGGCCGACCAGATCGAGGCCGCCGCATACTTGTCTATTCCTGGCAGCGCACCAGTCTTCTTCAAGGTCTTCACCGTCACCGACACCTCGGCTTCGGATTCAAGTTCGTCGAAAAACTCCCAGCCATCCTGGATCAGTTGACTGAGCGGGTCGTTGATCTGGGGAATCGCGAGCGCCGAGAGCGTGATGGGGAACCAGCTATTCGTGGCACCCAGCAGAACCGCGCGCGCTTCCTCATCGCATTCGTGATCGAAGTGGTCTAGGTGGGGATGTCGCCCTCGGCAACCCGGCAGATTCTCCTTTCCTGCCTTGCCGAAGGCGTGCGCCATGCTTCGAGATGCTCCACATGCATCACATTTCACCCACAGGTTTTCCGTTTGCAGCGATGCGCCACTCTCGAAGAAGCGCAGCGTGCCTTTGCACGAGCTGTTGCCGCCGTGAACGAAATAGTGCCAAGGAAAATCGTCGAGGTGACCATCGCGGCAGGCCAGCAGGAAACGTGCGGGAACGGCATCCGCATCCTTGGCCGGCTGATCGCCTTTGGAACCACGGCAGCCTTTGTGAACGAAGCGGGTTCGCTCCGGCCTGAAGCGGTTCTCCTTGATCTCGAACAGACCAGCATCGAAGGGCGACAGCAGGCCGCATTTCACGCAGCGCATCCAGCGCGGGAATGGCCGGACGGGGACACCGATGTTAGCCTCAGCCGACCAGACATCGACGAGTTCACTCTTCTGGAATGGCGGCATCCGCAGGTTCTCGACCTGCGACCCCAGAACCTTCCGAACGGCAGCAAGCAGCCGCGCCTCTTGAATCGGCTGGCAGCGATCCTTTTCCCATCTATCGATGCCGAGTGTCACTACGGAAAGGCTGGGCAGGTCGATCAGCGCACCGGGGCCATAGGTCCACAGTAATTGGCTGGGGCGCACTTCGCCGACTGGCGTTTTGTTGTTGATGATCATGTTCAATCCTCATCCTTCGTTGCGGGACGAGGTTTCCAATCGTGATCGTCCATGATATGGCTCGTGTTCATGATCAGACGCACGCCGGGCTCGACCTCTCGCATCGACATCGGCACGGTCCAGTTGTCCCAGGCTTGAAGTCCTGGCGACTTGATCAATGCCACGGTCTTGTCTTTTTCGGGGCCGCGCTTCTCATACGCCAAGATCCGTCCGCCCTTGCTGACTTCCTTCGCCCATTCGTCGGCACGCTCTTTCAGCTCGGTCTCGGCCAACTGTTTACGCGAGTTGTCTTCAGCGACATTGCCCGCGCGAGTCGCCAACATCTTGATGGCATCCGTCATCTCAGCCTGGTTGGACATGCTCAGTTGGCCCGCGCCTTCGTTCGGGCTGAACACATCATTCTCAAGGCGCATCAGACTCAGCATCGCCCCCGTCAAGCCCCGGTCCATCGCGCGCGGTGAGAATGGCGTTACGGATTGCGCTTCGACGTGTTTGTAGAACGTGGCGTGGTAATGCTCGAAGGTTTCGTAATGCGACAGGTCGCGTGGTCGGGCCCACGTCAGCACCGTGCAGACCAAGCCGGGGAAGGAGCGCCCCACACGGCTGGTGGCCTGAATGTATTCGGCGGTTCCCTTGGGTTGCCCATTCACGGCCATCAGCCCGAGTCGGTTCACGTCGACACCCACCGACAGCATGTTGGTCGCCAGCACCACATCAATGGCGCGCGTGTCGCCTTCTTGCCATCGGGTCACGTACTTGCCGGTAGCGGTGTCGAACTCGGACTTGAACTTGACCTCAAGGTTGTCCAGGTACTTGGGAATATCCTGACTCGATACCCGCGACGTCAGCTCGCGAATGTTGCTGATGCTGCGTTGTGCCAATGCGGGCCGCTCCACCATGCTCATCTGCACGCGATAAGAACGCGTCTGCACGTCGTCCTCTGCCAGCCGCTTCATGCCGCCCAACTCACGCAGAGAGTTGAAGTAGCCGACCATGGTCATGTACGGGTCAGCGGCTTCGCCAAAGTGATCGAACAGTTCCTGTGCCGCCGTCAAGAACGCGGTGTAGACACGGATCAACATCGCGGGGCGCGAACTGCCAGGGGAGCACACCCCGAGGTAACGCCGCCCCGGCTTGTCTTCGATCGGTCGTTGCACCGAGAAGAAGTTGTCCTCCACGTCAAGTCCATGCGGGGGGAACACCGAAACACGGCGCATGAAGACGTTGTTCACTTGCTCCTTGGCTTTGCGCACTGTCGCCGTGGAGGCAATGATCTTCGGCTTGACTGTCTTGTCATTGAACATCCAGCCGCACAGTTCATCCACGGCGGTCTCATACAAACCCACCATGGTGCCCAGCGGCCCACTGATCAGGTGGAACTCATCCTGGATGATCAAGTCAGGCGGGCGGATGGGGCTGATGGTCTTTACCTTTGAAGAAGGAAGCCCCTTGCCAGCCTGGTGGTTGCCATTGCAATCGGCACCTTGCCAAAGCAGTCCGTGGCGCTCGCATTCCTGGCCCACACGACCAAACAGTGTGCGCACCTGACCACGCCACGCCATCATGGCGAACTTGTCCACGGTGGCGATCATCATCGTCGGTGGGCGGTGGTATATCTCTTCGTCGACCACCAGCACAGGAATCCCCGGATGTGGCTGCTTGCTGGACTTGCCCTTGGAAAAATCGCAGCGGCCTTTCTTGTCGCCGCAATAGACGAAGGTTCGGCCAGAGCCTTTGTCGACCTCCACATCCCGTCCGGGTGCCACTTCCGAGCCGCACCACGGGCAACTGGTGAGCTGCGCGGGTGATGCCGCTCCGGCGTTGTATTTGCCGGGGTTGCGTACGTCCTCAATGGCGCGGTGACTGTCCTCGGTTGTACCTGGCGTGACCTTATTGCCAACCCAGAGGCCAATGGTGAAGGGTTCCGTACCGAGAGATTTGTCGCCCTTATCCAGCGCTTCACGGCGCAAAACTTCCATGGCGCAAATCAAAGCCGTTGCGCGCTGGAACTGTTGCAGCGTCAGCAAGCGTAGGGTGTAACGCATGATCACGGCCAAACCGCGTGAGCTGTCATATCCGCCAAGATTGCCCTGCATGCGCCGGATGGCCATGGTGAAGGCCGCCACGCCCAAATAGGCTTCGGTCTTGCCGCCGCCAGTGGGGAACCACAAGAGATCTGCGTAGGCCTCGACAGGCTCAATGCGATCCGGGTGGCTCGGGTCTGCCAGTGACGGAATCGAGAGCAGCAGAAACGCCAACTGGAATGGACGCCAGCTGCGGTTTTTCAGCACGTCGAACTTGTCGATGGTGACATCCTCGCCCCTGCGCATGGCCAGCGCGTATTGGCTGCGCACGCGTTGCGTCGCCATCGCTCGGTTGGTAAACCGAAATGCGGCCAGCGCTTTCTCATTGACTTTCAGCGTGTCGATACCCTGTTGCAGGCGGGTGTGGATCTCTTGGCATCGGTCCATCGCCTGTTGCGACTGGGTGTCGTAGCCGGTCACTTCTGCCCCGATGCGAGCCCGTTGTTCATCAATCCATGCGGCGTAGTCCTTCGTCAACATGCTCAGGGCGTCGATCAGCGGATCAATATCCAACGTCGCCAGCCGCTGCATATCGAGCAAACCGCTGCTGACCATCTCGCGCATTGCCGGCCGATCACTTGGATCAAGTCCGGGCGTCTCCGTGACCTGCACCTCATACTGTGGCATCACCGTGGTGCGCACCTCGGTGGCCAGTGTCACGTCGTCTGCGGTTTCGGCATGGACGGCAACGCCATGGCCCACGGCGAATTCGACGCGGTTGCGGTAGATCATCTCCAGCGCTTCACGCTCAGGGTCCATGCCGTCAGCGTCCAGCACTGGCCTGCGCCGGAAGATGGCGCGCTTGGCGGCATCCTTCTCCGAGCGAACGATCAGCTCGGGCTGGAACACCCACGCTGTATCGCGGTTGGTGGGAGGCTCTTCCTGTGCATTCACCAGGAACAAGGTGACCAGTCGATCGCCATTGGCATTTTTGGCCCGAATGGAACCCTGCACGCGAACTTCGGGGAACTCGTTGTCCGGTGCCTGATGCGGAATCACGCCTTCGGTCAGCGGCAGCACGATCTTGCCGCCACAGGGAATGCGTTGCCAGACCTTGGCCTTGGTCTGCACTTCCGCTCCGGTTTCCTTGTTCTTACGGGTGCGGAAAATCTCGTGCTCGTCGCTGCGCTCATACCGACCCCAGCGCGCCTCGATCTCGATCTGATCGGCATCGCCATTCACACAGAAGGTCATACCAAGGCTGCTGGGCACCAGCGACTGGTTACTGGCGGCATCAATTTCGTCGGACGAGTCCGATTCCGGCTCCACACGCCCGGTAGCGGTTCCAAACTCAGCACCCGGTTCGTGCCGCCCTGGAGCCTTGGCCTCAGTGGGCTCTTCTGCGTCGTCATTGGCCAGTGGCCCGTCCAGCCCCTCAATGCCGCCTTGTGCGGCCTCACGCGGGGCCAGTTTGCCAACCAGGTAGCGGTCGCGCACCCCCATGTCGACGATGCGTTCACGGGGACCGCCAGCCGGGCCGAGCAGGTCGTCCATCACCGCCAATTGCAGCAGTTCGCGGATATAGGCCTGATCCTCAATGGTCGGCACTTCTGCGATGGTCTTTTGCAAGGCCTTGGGGAGCGTCTCCAGGAAGTCCGTCCATTGAATACGGCCAACGCTTCCGGTGGATGGTCGGGTGAGTGACGTATGGGCAATCGGAACCGCCGGATCGACCAACAGCATGCGATCGAAGTAGATCGTGGTGGTTTCCAGATCAGACCGAACCCGCAGCACTCGTCCGACCCGCGTGATGTGAGCAGCGGAGTTCAGGATCAACACCCAATCGTCATCAGCGATGGCTTGATACAGCGAACGCTCGCCATTCAGCCGCAAGGTGTAGGGGGCCAAAGTGAGATCGGCTGCAAGGCCATGATCGATGGCGATCCATGCGTTCGATGATTTGGTCGATTTGTCAGTTGTCATTACTTTCCTCCGCACCCTTGTCGCTTTCGGCTTTCCGCGCAGCATTCCAGAACGTGTTGAAGACAAGCCTCAACCCCATCCACCACGCGTAAATCGCATGAGTTGACTGAAATGAATCGTCGTCCAAGAGGCCGTGCGCCAATTCGTTACGCAAGTTCGGCCCCAAGGCATCGCAGAACAGCGCCTTGATCTCAAAGGACAAGTCTTTCCCGAATACCGTTTCTGTTTCTGGCAAGCCCATCAGGGTGCTCAAGCCGTTTTCGTTCTCAATGCCATCAATGTCGAGATTGGTGGTTTTCACCCCAGCATTCTTCAGGTGGAACCGAACCATGTGCTCTATCTGAGGCGCCAGCAGATGCATTGCTACGGTGAAATCGCGGTCATAGCCAGCATGGAGCGCCTTGCCGAATAGGCGTTCTCGGGCGCGTGGAACGATTGGGGACTGACTTGCGAGACCAATGAAGTCATCCTCACGCAAGCGATGCTCTTGCAACAGCACTTCGTGGGCAGGCCATATGTCGCCATGCACGACGATGTTGATCAGAATCTGATAGTCGTGGACCATTTGCGCCCACAACGCTGGGTCGTCACTGGCATCAGTATTGGCGAATCCGGCTGCTGGCTGCTTGGCAATGACCCGGCCATCACGAGACAGATGCGTGCTTCCGGCCAAACGACGTAAAAGGCTCTGCTGCAGGATTTTTTCTGCCGCTGTGCGAATTTTATTTACCCGCGCCCCTTGGTAGATGTTTGCAAACGAGAACAAGGCATCCTGTACTGACTTTCCTGCAACCGACTTGCGAGAATTTTCAACAAGCTCGGAGATGTCTATACCTGGGGTTTTGACCGAACCAAGTTCATCTAGTGACTTTTCTCCAGCATCACTCATATGCCGATGCAATTTGGCAATTCGTTCATCGCCTTTATGAATTGCTCGCTGGCTGCGTGGAATGCTGCGGTAGATCTGAATGGCTTTTTCGTAAAAACTCGCAGCAACCATATGACTGGGTTGGTCGGATGAGACGCGGGAGATTGCCTCTTTCACCCATCCTTCAGCGACTGCGACGGTCATTTCTGCCGATTTGGCTTCGTCACCTGACCGCTCAAACCATCGGCTTGCTGCATCGAAGAACTCACGGGAGCGATGCAGATCACCATTCCCCTCAAATTCAACAGCCAGAATATTTAGCTTCTGCGCAATGACTGACGAATGCGTTCGACCAAAGCCATTTGAATCCAATAGATCAGCCAGCCACAGCCCAAGAAAACCGCATTCTTTGGTCGAATTGTTGAAGGTGTCAAGAATGGCTGCTTCCATCTCGGTCAAGCGCGTTCCTGCGCCAGCTTTCAACATGCGCGCCAAGCTGATAGCACGCTCCCAGCATTCGTGGCCACCACGAACCCACGTTTCTGTATCCAATGGGATCAGCCGATATGCGTCGATCGCCGCGAGCGCAAACTGGACGTTTCGTGGACGCTGCTTCAGCCAGACGAGATCAGCTACTCGTGCCTTCAACCATGCATCATCGATTGCATCGACAATCTCGGCATAAAACGCGATGTCTGATTCCGAGAAATCGTCAGGGACTACCGAACGTCGACCTTCCATCACCATGAATGGTTTGAAAGGCTCATTGAGGCTTTTCGGCGAGAGCATCATCGAGCAGGCATCTGCAAGCAACCACAGCGCTTTTCCGTGTGATGGGCGATTGTCTTCTGATGCCTTTCTGGCGGCACTGGAGAACGCTTGCCACATTGATGAATAACCTTCGCGCTCTCTGTCGGCCAGCGAGATTTTCCAGCCGCACGCTGCAAAGTCTTGCCCCGTGACGATCAGGCCAGCGGAGTAACGCTGGTCAATCATGCGTTGCCTCCCGCAAACAGATCATTCACGGACTGATCCGAGGCAGTCTTAGAATGTTGGCCGCTTTTAGCAGGTATTGAGGTTCGCGTCTTACCGCCGGAATGCACCCCTTGTGCTACCTCTTCCAAATACCGCTTGCGATTTAGGTCAGATAGCCGTCGCAACACTTCAATACGTGCCGACTCTGATATCGTGAAGCGGATGCGGTCGTTTTCGGGCAGGTACGGAACTTCGTGGAAACCGTGTTCAAGGTTGATGTCGCCCCAGTTATAGGCGCGCATGACGTTGGAATCCACATCAATTTGAAGATCACGTAACTTGCAGACATCTTGATCTTTATATTCCGGATCGTGAAAGAGGTTATTTAATTTCGTGAGCCCCATTTTCGATGACATCATGAAATCATGGCGCCTCTCATGATATTTCTCGCCCACCTCTGAAAGAAATGACGGAAAGTCATCCATTTGATCCTGCACTGAATCAGGAAGTGGAAATGTGTCGGCACATCTCTTAGGGCTATATACAAAGTCGCTCTTTCTACGCAACCCCCAACGCCAAGCCCAATGAAGATGAATGTTGGATTGCAGAATGGAAAACAACCCCCAGCAATTTGCCGGGAAAACGACAAGCTTATGTTTGAGGATTGCATCAACGTGCGGCACAGCACAGAAATTTAACAGGGTCGACGTCTCGCCACATGCGAAAGCTAAGCGAGATTTACTCAGCGCCGTTTGTAATGCCAAAGCAGGCGCGGAATGTGCGTATGCCTCAGCGTTCAAGAGTGTCTTATGTCTTGTGTGGTCTGGAATAGATGAAAGCCATTGGGAGTACTTTCCCTTGGATATCGCGCGGGGTGCGCACATGAAGTCAATTAATCCATAGATTTCCTTTCCTCCAAGTGTCGGCACCATGAACGCATCCAGCTCTGGATATTCTTTTAGAGATTCGCGATAGTTGTCGTAAGAAACTTCTCGATTTGCTGGCGAAAGCTTTGCCCCCAACTTCCCGGACAAACACTGTGATGCCAATACAAACGGCTGAGCTTCATCGGTCGTCTTCGGCAAGAGATCTTCAGTTATTCCAGTCACATCTCGGTCGTTCAGACGAAAATTTCCCTGCCAGCCGTGGGAAAATGAAATGTTTACAACTTCAAGCATCGCAGACCCAGGCCACTTATAAGGACTCCTTGCTGAGTAGAGATGCCAGCCAGTAGTTGTTAGTGGCCTCAGGCAGGCATCAAGAGACTCCCCTCGCAAAATTGATGCGGTCGAAATAAAAGAGAATTTCCCTTCTCGCTGCAGTAATTGGGCCGCCTTTTTAAAAAATCCAACCACCAAGTCCGCTTTACCATGCCAAGGCGGATTTAACCGCTGTAAGCTAGCCATGTAGGTAACGCCAAAAGTTGCCGATGCCAATGTTCCTCCCAAAAAAGGAGGGTTCCCGACAATTGCATCAAAGCCGTAGCCACCGAGTCCAAATACTTCCCCAAACTCTAAAGGCCAATGAAAAGGTCGGCGTTTGGTCTTGTCGCCTGGCAGATCGGTCGAGAGAGTAGCCATTGATCGCTGGTGCATTGATGCGAACACGTCGTGGTTGCCATCAATTGCCTGCCCGGCTTGGATGGCGAGCGACGCCAGCGCGTTCTTCAGTACCGCGTCATTGCCGCCCGCAGCCAACACCTCCCCGATGAACGCATTGGCGATGCATTCCGCTACTTCGAGTCTGCGGCGCGCATCGGCATCTAGATGCGCCATAGCCTCCACATCCCGGATATCGCGGATGGGAATTGCGCGTAACTGCTGTCGCAGTTCAATGGCCTCGCGCACGGCCTGTTCGATGTTCTGGCCGAACAAGCGTAGCTGGCCCTGCCCCGTAGGATTCATCGAAAGCTGGGTGAGCTGATCCAGCCGATGAATGCCCAACAAGCTATCGCCGCAACGCAAATTGTGGTCCAGAAAACCAAAAGGACGGCCCTTGGCCAGCGTCACCAGCCAGATCGAGAGCTTGGCCAATTCAACTGCCAACGGGTTCAAATCGACGCCGTACAGGCAGCGCTCGGCGATGAGTCTACGTGCGATCACCGTGCGGGCTTCGCTGTCGCGAGGCAGAGGCGCCTTGGCAACTCCTGCTTCTAGAACTTCACCATCCATGCACACAGTTTCGCCGGTAGCCTCAACCTGTGACCAAGCCTCGACGAGGCGATCAGAAAGCCAGCGGCATGCCTGCACCAGGAATGCGCCCGAGCCCATGGCGGGGTCGCAGATCTTGAGATTCAATAGTTCGGCGGGAGATTTCAGAATCCATTGATCGCGCGGAGTTCCCTCTGCTGGGCCCACATAGGCTACTGGCCTGAGAGTCTCGGCGACGATCGCTTCGGTCAGCGATTTCGGCGTGTAGTGGGTTCCGGTTTCGCGTCGGTCGGAACCGGTGGTGACGATGAAGGCCCCAGCGGGATAGACCAGCGGATAGCCCCATGGATCGGTACGCAGCAGATGGGCATAGGGCTTGATGCGGTCACGCATTTTGGTATCGCCCAAGCAAGCGGTAAGCAGGCGGTCGGCGAAGGTGTCGTCGACGGGTTTAGCCAGATCATTGCGTACCCGGCTGGCCGAACTGCCGGAACGTTCCTGCAGCAACTCGGTCAGTTGCACGGCACCATCCAATCGAGCCGAATCCAGCTCGGCTAACTTGACCCATGGGGTCTTGGCGCTCTTGGTGGCATCCAGTTCCAGCGTGACCTCATCGGTGCGCTTGACGGTGCGTTCGAGCAGGCCCTCGTACACGTAGCCGATCTGTTCGACATCCAGTGCACGGTAAGACAGCGTGCGCCCCTGAAATTGTTGGATGGCCTCCAGCAACAGCAGCACGGTGCGGTTGTCGATGGGTAGCGGCTTGGCTGCATCGCTGCGCCAGTTCGAGCCTTTGGGCCGACCTTCGAGGAAGGGGAAGCGGTCGGGATCGAACAGCGAACCGCCCAAGGCGGGCAGGCGCAGGTTTTCATGCTCGATGCCGCCAAACACCGCTCGGAAGATCGCCAGCAGGCGCGACCAGGCATCCCAACGGCGTTCGAGAATTTCTTCGGACTCTTTGCGCAACTGCATGCGCAGAGTGGAGAGCGCATAGTTGGCCTCGTAGCGTTCGTCGCCCATCAGAAGCAGGCCGCGTTCCTCGGCGGAGAGCAAGAACACCAAGCGCATCATCACCGTCAGCGCGGCCTCATATAGCTCGGGCTCCTTGACGTCGTGAAGGAGCTCTCGATTGCGATCCTGGTCGGCTTTGTCGAGCGTCTGAATCAGCACTTCGACGGCGCGGCGGACTTGCTCGCCGAGGGCGTCGGTTACTTCGTCTTGGAACTTCAGAGAGCGATCGAACAGTGCGGGCAGTTGTTCGGATTCATCAACAAAGAAGCGACGAATGCCGAGCAGATGCACGAAGGCCTGCAGGGTGATGGGCTCCTGGCTCCAGATGCGGGCATACCAACTGACAAAGGTAGTAACGGCACCCACCGGGGCATCCACCAGCATCCAACGCTCGCCGTTGGTAACCAGTCCGAGCCGACAACCCAATGAACGGCACAACTGAACCATGCGATCGGCAGGAGTCGCAGCCCAGCCGTCTTGCTTCAGCGTTGCATCAATGTCGACATCCTGTACATAGGTCTGAATCAGCAGCAGTGGCTTGTTGGCGTGTTGCTCGTCGACTACTGCATGATCGGGCGACAGCGTGACGCCATGTTCGGGCAAGGTGGCCAGCAGATTGGCCGCGCACCAGTCGGCGCGCTTGAGAACGTCACCTTTGCCGGCTTCATCAAGCTCAAGGCCACGCGACAGCACCTCGTCGATCCAAGCCACGTGCAACTCAGCGAATTGCGAGTCTTCCAGCTCCATCGCTTCGCGCCATTCCTCGTAGGCCTGGCGCAGCCGTTTGCGCTTGGTGGCATCCAGTTCCTCCAGCCCTTGTGGAAAGGATTCCTTCAGAACGGAAACGGCGAGGAAAGGGCCGGAGATCTCGATCAGCGACAGCCAACCATCATGCACGCTGGGAGCACTCATGCGGCATCTCCTTGAACGGCAGATGCAGGCACCAGAAAGATGACCGCGACCGGAAAGGTGCGGTCGTTGAGTTTGGCGTAGCGGGTTTCGATGGCTTCAGCCTCCTGCTGGCGCTCGGCTGGAATGCGTGCAAGACGCGCTTCCAGTGCGGCAGTGTCGCGCCTGAGTTGTGTTCGTTCGTCTTCCGAGAACAACGTAAGCTGCGACGGCTCCTGATCTTTTTTCAGCTCAAGCTGAATGGCTTTCTCAAGCTCATCAAGCACGGAGCCAATGTCAGCTATTTCTTGCTGCTTGCGCGATTGCAGGGTGCTGGTCAGGAACTTGAGCCGGTCTTTTGACCGGGCGTCGACCGCCTGTAGGATGGCGCTCTGTGCACGGTCGAAGCGGGCGCGGAGGGCATCGAACAAAGAGTCTGGGGCGGTCATCGGCTTGGCCTGATCCATCCATTGCTGGACTTTGGTGACGCCGTCCTCTCGGCGGAAAGATTTGTCACCCAGATACCCCCCGGCCACCGTCAGCTCTTCGTGAAGGCGGTGATGGTTGCCACCCGTGACGACCAGTCGCGAGGTGACGACCACGGCAGGGCCGTCGATCAGTGCATCCGGCACCGAACGCACGGTGACGCGATGCAACTTCTTCACATCGTCTTGCGCCCAGACCTCGGCACGCAATAAGCGCAGGCACATCTGCACCAGTCGGTGGTTCAGGTGAACCAGCACCACGTCGTCACGCCCGGTGGCGACGGCGTGATCGAAGGTGATAGGCCGGATTTGCAGTGTGTGGGGGTGGCGCAGACCCTCAAGGCAGCGCGCCCACGAGCCCGACAGTGCAGGCATCTTGAATACGGTTCCTGCTGGAGCATCAGCCAAGGCAAAAGGCTCAAGCGGCGGACGGCCTGCCAACACAAGGCCTGTCTTTACCGCCATCAGGATGTGCTCGGGAGTGAGGTGGAAATCCTGCTGCGTGGTCAGGAGCCGTTCGTGAAGCTTGGCGACTCGGTCTTTCAGTTCGCGCTCGGCGCGCACGAAGCGTCTGGCCTTGGCGATTTTGGCTTCAGCGAGACGGGTGTCGAGGTCTTTGAGCGAGCCTTCGATCAGCCCAGACATTTGGGGTGCGATGACCGGGTTGACGCTGCCCATGTCCGCCCGCATGGATTCGAGCTTCCGCAGAGCCCGGATGATGTCGTCGCCATGGCCACCAATGGTTGCTTTGCCCTCTTCGCCGCCATCGACTGGGTGCCAGATCAATACTTCTTTCTGACGCTGACCGTGCCGGTCGATACGTCCATTGCGCTGCTCCATCACATTGGGGTTGTAGGGAATCTCCAGATGGACGAGGCAGTTGCAGTGGTTCTGCAAGTCGATACCTTCGGACGCGGCATCGGTGGCCAGCAGGATGCGCACCGCAGAGTCCTTGGGCGAGGACTGGAAAGCGGCTTTGACTCTCTCGCGCTCATCCTGCGGCATGCCGCCATGAAGGATGGCCAGACGATCGCCACCGAAACCGTGGCTGGCAAGGATCTCGTGCATCCACTGGTGGGTGGTGCGGTACTCGGTGAACAAGATGACTCGGCGATCATTCCACTGACCATCAGCCTTGAGATTGGTGGCGAGCCAGTCGAGGATTGCTTTGGCTTTGGCATCGACTTGGTTCTTGGCGGTCTGTGCCCACGATCGCAGCTCGTTCAGCATTTGTTGCTGCTCCGCCGTCAGCGGTTGCGCACGTCGTGATGCCTCTTCGACAGCCTCGGACTGCGCGTTCTCGACGTCCTGGTCGTTGGCGTAGTCTTCTTCGACTCGCAGGATGGCTTTGCGCAAAATGCGGTCGGCCATTGCATCCTTGTCCTTGCGATGGCTGCCATTGGCCAGGCTGGCAATGTGCTTTTCAAGGGTGGATGCGAACGCGGCGGGTGAAGAGAAGAGCCGCTTCTTGAGCAACTGGTTGACGAACGACGTGCCGAACCCATTGCCGACCTTTTCGGCATCCTGCTCGCGGCTCGCGCAGTAGTCGTTCAGTGTTTGGTGAATGGCGCGCTCTTGTGGGGAGTACGAGGCCGGCAGCGCTTGCAACTTGCGCTGTGCATAGAGCGGCTTGCCTTCGGCATCGACCAGATCGCTTTTGAGGCGGCGGATCATGACCTGACCCAACTGCTTTTCATCGGGCAGGATGTTTCGAGCGAAACGCTGGTCGTCCAACAGCTCCAGCAGCGATGTGAAGGATTCGGTGTAGCCGTTGTGCGGAGTGGCCGTCAGGAACAGCCGATGCTGGAAGTGCGGGCTGATGGAACGGATGAAGCGTGTGCGCTGGCTCTCCAGCGCGTAGTTCGCACCGGCAGCGGGGGCGATGTTGTGTGCTTCATCGACGACCAGCATGTCGAATTTGCGCGGGTAGCTGGTATGCGCAGGCAGAACATCGCGCATGGCGCGCAGTCCTTCACCGCTTTTGACCCAGTCCATGGACGCGATCAGACGTGGATGGGAAGTCCAGGGATTGGCATGGATACCGCGATCGCGGCGCAACTGCTTGATGTAGGCCGTGTCGACAACCCGGAAATCAAGGCCAAACTTTTCCAGCATCTCCACACGCCACTTTTCTTGCAGCGATGCGGGGCAGATGATCAGGACGGTGCGAGCACGGTGCCGCAGCAGCATCTCCTGAATGACAAGACCAGCCTCAATGGTCTTACCCAAGCCGACGTCATCGGCGATGAGTAGATTGACGCGCGCCATGTCGATGGCCCGTACCAGTGGATCAAGCTGGAAATCCTCAATGCTGACGCCGCTGCGGAACGGCGCTTGCAGAAAACCTCTGTCGGCATTGGTGGCAGCACCCCAGCGAACCGCATCAAGAAAGGCTTCGAGGGTGTCGGAGTCATCTTGGCCGGAGATTGTTGGCAGCCCCGCACGTTCAATGACTTGCGCGCCGGGCTCGATCTCCCAGATGACCTCAAGCTCCTCACCCAGACCATCTTCGTCGATGGATGAGAGGGTCACCGAATTCTGAGGTACACCAACTGATACCAGCTTGGAGGAAGCCACTTCAGCAACGATCCACTGCCGACGCCTGACTTCAACCAACTGACCCGGCTCTGGACGAGCACGATATGTGTGGCGAATTTGTTCGCTCAAAACTTCCATAAAAACTCCCTGTGCTGCCTTGGTATTTTTGTTCGGCTAGCGTTGTCGGACGTTCCGACGGACTTTCGGTCAAGCTGTCACCTGACAGCCAGTTGGGCTAAGTGATCATTGATGCTTCGAGCTATGGCACGGCCGAGGCCAACGGGCACTGCATTGCCGATGAGGCGCCCCAGTGCCGTAAAACTCACTTCACCGCGAGCGGGAACGAAGGCATAGTCACGCGGAAAGCTCTGAATGATTGCGGCCTCCCTCAAGCTGATCGCGCGATCTTGTTCTGGATGTCCAAAGCGACCGTTTCCGAACCCATAACATTGCGTGGTCATGGTCGGGGCAGGCTTATCCCACTCCATGCGACCATAGACCCCCGGGTAGGTCCGACCGCTTTCGGCTTGGTGGCAGTGGGCAATAAGATCCCTCGGCCAATCGCGCCATGTCCCGCCAGGCTTTGAAGCTTTGATTCGCTGCAAGTTCTTTTCCGATAGCGTCGACGAAACGTGCAACTTATCCCGTGGTGCAGCCTCTCCCGCATTGAGCGCACGCAGACGGCCAATCGCCTGCCTCACTGTCTTTGGCTTAGGGCTGGTTGGCGCAATCAACTCAATCGGGCCATGCTTAGACGCTAGAAGCACCATACGACGGCGAGTTTGAGGAACGCCGTACTTGGAACTGTCGACGACATCTGACCAGACCTGGTACCCGATTCGCCTGAGCGTATCAACGAAATCATGAAACACCTTGTGCTTCGCGACGGTCGGAACATTCTCCATAGTGATGACATCCGGCATAACGCCCATTGCTAGACGTGCGAACTCATACAGAAGACCCCATTTCCCGTCTTTGCTATCCGAGTCGTAGCGCTGCGCGTAGGTGGAGAAGGGTTGGCATGGTGCGCAGCCAGCAAGAATCTTCACACTGGCGTCGCCGAACAAGCCACTTAGCTCTGCAGCAGTCACCTGGCTGATGTCTCGCTCAAGAAATTTTGCCCCGTTGTTTACCTCGTAAGGGTAGCGACAAACGGGATCCAAATCGATGCCTGCAACCACCGGCAGACCTTCCAGCACAAAGCCATGCGTTAGGCCTCCTGCACCACAAAACAAATCAACACAAGAAATAGCCACGACGATAGACGAATTGGTTAGTTGTGATTCTTGTACCAGCGCAGCTCAGGAGCACTGGAACCAAGCCCACAACGGGGACATAGCCCCCTGGGATGAGGCGCACTGAAACCTAGCGCCAGCGTGTGCAGAGGATCAACGACCCAAGACGCGAGTTTCCAGCAAAGATCAATTTGTGCCAGCGCGCGCCCACAACGACACGGCATCCAGATCGTCAAACTCTCCGCGAAGTTCGCGCCCGGGAGCCAAGTATGGCAGACCTGTAGTGGGAATCCGGCCAAGCCAGACTACGACCGCTCCGATCGGTATAGACGCCCATCGCACGGCCTTGCCACAGAGCGCGATCCAAAAAACTAAAGATCAATGGCGCGCTCACGAAACTAAAGTGGCGTTCCGCAGCAGATGCCGCATGTTCAGCGCCATGCCACCCCCATAGAAAACTCCCCTCTTGAAACCGATTCAATTGCCCTTATCATTAGCACTCGAAGGAGTTGAGTGCTAACAGCGCCGATTCCTTGGCTGTTTCGAAGCACCCCGATGTCCGGGGCTGCTTTTTGATTGTGAAACTTGTTGCTAATCAGGAGATGCAATGAACCTTCGTCCTCTGCACGATCGCGTGATCGTCAAGCGTCTGGAAAACGAAACCAAGACCGCCTCGGGCATCGTGATCCCCGACAACGCAGCCGAAAAGCCTGATCAAGGCGAAGTGCTGGCCGTTGGCCCTGGCAAGAAGAACGACAAGGGTGAACTGGGCGCCATGGCCGTCAAGGTCGGCGACCGCGTTCTGTTCGGCAAGTACTCGGGCCAGACCGTCAAGGTCAACGGCGACGAGCTGCTGGTCATGAAGGAAGAAGACCTTTTCGCTGTAGTCGAAAAGTAATTCGCCTCCATCCCCCGCACAAACCAATTACTGAATTCGGAGAAATCTAATCATGGCAGCAAAAGACGTCGTCTTCGGCGGTGAAGCCCGCGCTCGCATGGTCGAGGGTGTGAACATCCTGGCCAACGCAGTCAAAGTGACCCTGGGCCCCAAGGGCCGCAACGTGGTGCTGGAACGCTCGTTCGGCGCCCCCACCGTGACCAAGGACGGTGTGTCCGTGGCCAAGGAAATCGAACTCAAGGACAAGCTGCAAAACATGGGCGCTCAGCTCGTGAAGGAAGTGGCCTCCAAGACCAGCGACAACGCTGGTGACGGCACCACCACCGCCACCGTGCTGGCCCAAGCCATCGTGCGCGAAGGCTCCAAGTACGTGGCCGCCGGCCTGAACCCGATGGACCTGAAGCGCGGTATCGACAAGGCTGTTGCAGCCCTGGTCGCCGAGCTGAAGAAGGCCACCAAGGCCACCACCACCTCCAAGGAAATCGCTCAAGTCGGCTCGATCTCGGCCAACAGCGATGCTTCCATCGGCCAAATCATCGCTGACGCGATGGACAAGGTCGGCAAGGAAGGCGTGATCACCGTGGAAGACGGCAAGTCGCTGAACAACGAACTCGACGTCGTTGAAGGCATGCAGTTTGACCGCGGCTACCTGTCGCCCTACTTCATCAACAACCCGGAAAAGCAAGCCGCTTTGCTGGACAACCCGTTTGTGCTGCTGTTCGACAAGAAGATCAGCAACATCCGCGACCTGCTGCCGACCCTGGAGCAAGTGGCCAAGTCGGGCCGTCCGCTGTTGATCATCGCTGAAGAAGTCGATGGCGAAGCCCTGGCCACCCTGGTGGTCAACACCATCCGTGGCATCCTGAAGGTTGTGGCCGTCAAGGCTCCGGGCTTCGGCGACCGCCGCAAGGCCATGCTGGAAGACATCGCCATCCTGACCGGTGGCAAGGTCATCGCTGAAGAAGTCGGCCTGTCGCTCGAAAAGGTGACCCTGGCTGACCTGGGCCAAGCCAAGCGCATCGAAGTGGGCAAGGAAAACACCACCATCATCGACGGCGCCGGCGCTGCTGCTGACATCGAAGCCCGCGTGAAGCAAATCCGTGTGCAAATCGAAGAAGCCACCAGCGACTACGACCGCGAAAAGCTGCAAGAACGCGTGGCCAAGCTGGCCGGCGGTGTGGCCGTGATCAAGGTTGGCGCTGCCACCGAAGTCGAAATGAAGGAAAAGAAGGCCCGCGTTGAAGACGCCCTGCACGCCACCCGCGCTGCTGTGGAAGAAGGCATCGTGGCCGGTGGTGGCGTGGCTCTGCTGCGCGCCAAGCAAGCTGCTGGCGAGATCAAGGGCGACAACGCCGATCAAGACGCTGGTATCAAGCTGATCCTGAAGGCCATCGAAGCCCCGCTGCGCGAAATCGTCTACAACGCCGGTGGCGAACCGAGCGTGGTGGTCAATGCCGTGCTGAATGGCTCGGGCAACTACGGCTTCAACGCCGCCAACGACACCTATGGCGACATGATCGAAATGGGTATCCTGGACCCGACCAAGGTGACCCGCACCGCGCTGCAAAACGCTGCCTCCGTGGCTTCGCTGCTGCTGACGACCGAAGCCATGGTCGCCGAAGCACCGAAGGACGAGTCCGCTGCTCCTTCCATGCCCGGCGGCATGGGTGGCATGGGCGACATGGGCATGTAATGCCTGCCTGAGCCTCACGCTCAACGATGAAAAGGGCCGCAGTGATGCGGCCCTTTTTTCATGGGCGCTCCGAAGGGGGGGGCGCGTTGGTGGCCGCCCCCAGGCGGCCGCCACTCAGCGTTTCAGAAGCGCGGCCGGAATTGGCGCAACAGGCCCGCGGTGGACGGGTCCAGCCCGCGCACATCGCCCGAGGCCAGACGCGGCTGGATGTCCTGGGCCAATTGCTTGCCCAACTCCACGCCCCACTGGTCAAAGCTGTTGATGCCCCAGATGGAGCCACTGACAAACACGCGGTGCTCGTACAGCGCAATCAGCGCGCCCAAGGTCACGGGCTCCATGCGCTCCAGCACAAAGAAGCTGCTGGGGCGGTTGCCCGGAAAGTGGCGGTGGCCGCCCGCGTCGCTGCGGCCTTGCAGCAATGCCTGGGCCTGGGCCAAGGCATTGGCCACCAACTGTGCGTGGTGGCCCGGCATGTCATGCGCGGGCTCACGCACGGCGATGAACTCGACCGGGACGATGTCCGTACCCTGGTGGATCATCTGGAAGAAGGCGTGCTGCCCGTTGGTGCCGGGCTCCCCCCAGACCACGGGCGAGGTGCTGTAGCCCAGCGTGTGGCCCTGCGCGTCCACGCGCTTGCCGTTGCTTTCCATCTCCAGCTGCTGCAGGTAGGCCGGCAGGCGCCGCAGACCGTGGTGGTAAGGCGCCACACTGCGGCTGCTGAAGCCGTGGAAGTTGCGGTACCAGACGTCCAGCAGGCCCAGGCGCACCGGCAGGTTTTGCGCCAGCGGCGCGCTGACAAAGTGCTGGTCCATGGCGTGAGCGCCGGCCAGCAGGGCGCGGAAGCCCTCTTCGCCAATGGCGATCGCCAAGGGCAGGCCAATGGCCGACCACATCGAGTAGCGCCCGCCCACCCAGTCCCGGAAGCCAAAGGTGGTGCGAATGCCAAAGGCCTGGGCGGCCTCCAGGTTGGTGGTGAGGGCGGCAAAGTGCCGGCCGAGGTCGGCGTCGGGCCCCGCCTGGTCCAGAAACCATTGGCGCGCGCTGTGCGCGTTGGTCATGGTCTCGCGGGTGGTGAAGGTCTTGGAGGCCACCAGGAACAGCGTGCTGTTGGGGCGGATCTGCTCCAGCACCTCGCCCAGTTCGTCGCCGTCCACGTTGGACACAAAGTGGAAGCGCTTGCCAGTGATGGCATAGGCCTGCAAGGCCACCACCGCCATCTGCGGCCCCAGGTCCGAGCCTCCAATGCCGATGTTGACGATGTCGGTGATTTGTTCATCGGCGCGCACCGCCTCGGCAAACGCCAGCATGGCGCGCAGCGTGGCGTTGACCTCGGGCATGGCCGCATCGGCCACGGCACCGCGAAACACCGGCGCGGCCACTTCGCCAGGCGTGGCGGGCACCGACTGGTTGCGCAGCAAGTAGTGCATCACGGCGCGGTGTTCGGTGCTGTTGATGCAGCCGCCCGCGAACATGGCGTCGCGGTGTTCGGCCAGGCCGCATTGCTCGGCCAGTTGCAGCAACAAGGCCTCGGCCTGGGTGTCGATGCGGTTCTTGGATAGGTCAGCAAACACATGGGGGGCTTGCTGGCTGAACTGCGTGAAACGGTCCGGGTTGTGCTCGAAATCAGCGCGCACATCGAAGTGGCGACCCACTTGCTCGTAGTGCGCCTGCAAAGCGGTCCAGGCGGGGGTTTCATCGCAGCGAAGGCGCTGGGTCATACGGTCCTTGCAATATTCGGATCGGAAATGGAAGCCGCGACCCCAAGTCGCGGCCCAAGAGGCTCACAGGCCCCGGCAGGCGTTCAAAGGGCCTGCATCAGCTTTTCAAGCTTGAGCGCATCAGCAGCAAAAGCGCGGATGCCCTCGGCCAGCTTCTCTGTGGCCATGGCGTCCTCGTTGAGGGCGTAGCGGAAGCCCGCCTCGTCGTAGCTGACGGGTTGCAGGTCCAAGCGCTGCGCGGCCTCCGCACTCAGCGCCGGGGTCAAGGGCGCGTCGCTGGCGGCGAGCTGTGCCAGCAGCTCTGGAGCGATGGTGAGCAGGTCGCAGCCGGCCAGGGCGATGATCTGGCCCACGTTGCGGAAGCTGGCCCCCATCACCTCGGTGGCAATGCCAAAGCGCTTGTAGTGCTGGTAAATCTGCGTCACCGATTGCACGCCGGGGTCGTTCACGCCGCTGCGCGCGGCCTCGTCCCAAGCGGCACCGGCGTTCTTTTTGTACCAGTCGTAGATGCGGCCCACAAAGGGCGAGATGAGCTGCACCTTGGCCTGGCCACAAGCCACGGCCTGGGCGAAAGAGAACAACAAGGTCAGGTTGGTGTGGATGCCTTGGCGCTCCAGCTCTGCGGCGGCTTGGATGCCCTCCCAGGTGGCGGCGATCTTGATCAGCACGCGCTCGGTGGGCAGGCCTTCAGCTTGGTACAGCGCGATCAGGCGCTGAGCGCGGGCCACGGTGGCGGCGGTGTCAAAGCTCAGGCGGGCGTCCACCTCAGTCGAGACACGGCCCGGGATCAGCGACAGGATTTCGCGGCCAAACGCAACCAGCAAGCGGTCCATGACCTCGTCGAGCGGGCGGTCGCGGAACTGCTGCACGGTCTGCGCCAGCAGGGGCTGGTACTCGGGCTTTTGAACGGCCTTGAGAATCAGCGAGGGGTTGGTGGTGGCGTCTTGCGGACGGAATGCGCCCAGTTGCTTGAAGTCGCCGGTGTCAGCCACCACGGTGGTGTACTGCCGGAGTGCGTCGAGTTGGTTCATGCGGTCTCGAAAAAAAGTTTGGTTCATGCCCACGCGGGCCAGATGGTAACTTGATTACCAACAAATCTCCATGAAACAAGGTCGAAAACGACCTTCAATGCAGATTTTTTTGAAAAATCAAGAAACCAAGTTACATTACCCAGCCATGCAAAGCACCTCTGACATTGTGAAGCCTGCGGGCTTCGACCTCATCTTGTTCGGCGGCACAGGCGACCTGGCCTGGCGCAAGCTGATGCCCGCCCTGTTTCAGGCCTTCAGACACGGCACTTTGCCAGAGGGTGGCCGCATCATAGGCGTGGCGCGTGACGCCTTGACCGATGAGCAGTACCGGACTTTGATCGAGTCGCGTTTTCGCGACGTGGATGGCCCCAAACAACCCAGCCCCACCGAGTTCGCCCGCTTTGCCGCCATGCTGCACTACGTGCGCATGGACCTGTCCAAACCCGAGGACTACCAAGCACTGGCGCAGACCCTGGCGCAACGCCAAGCCGCCACCGTGGTGATGTACGTGGCCACGGCGCCTGGCTTGTTCACCACCGTGGTCGAGCAGCTCGCCGCCGCTGGCCTGAACACGCCGCGCACCCGCGTGGTGCTGGAGAAGCCCCTGGGCCACGATCTGGCCTCCAACCGCGCCATCAACGCCGCCGTGGGCCGGGCTTTTGGCGAGCGCCAAATCTTCCGCATCGACCACTACCTGGGCAAGCCCGCCGTGCAGAACCTGTTTGCACTGCGCTTTGGCAACGCCTTGTTCGAACCGCTGTGGCGCCGCGAGACGATTGCCAACATCCAGATCACCATCGCCGAAGACCTGGGGGTGGAAAAGCGCGGCCAGTTCTACGACAGCACCGGCGCGTTGCGCGACATGGTGCAAAACCACGCACTGCAGCTGCTGTGCGCCATCGCCATGGAGCCGCCCATCAACGCCCATGCCGACGCCATCCGCGACGAAAAACTCAAGGTACTGCGCTCGCTCAAGGCCTGGACGCCCGAGACCCTGGCCCAGCATGTCGTGCGCGGCCAGTACAGTGCAGGCAACCGCAGCGGCAAAGCCGTGCCAGGCTACCTGCAGGAAGCCGGCGTGCCCGCCGGCAGCGACACCGAAACCTACGTCGCCCTGCGCACCGAGATCGAAAACTGGCGCTGGGCCGGCGTGCCCTTCTACATCCGCACCGGCAAACGCCTGGCCGCGCGCGAGGCCCACATCGTGGTGAACTTCCGCCCCGCGCCCCACCCCATTTTCAAAGCGCCCATTGGGGCGGCCAACAAGCTGGTCATCAACCTGCAGCCGCGCGACGGCCTGGAGTTGCACCTGCTGGCCGAGGGCCAGGCGCAGCGCGTCCCGGCAGCCAGCGGCTCCAACGTCACCCAGACCCTGGCGCCAGTGCAACTGGACCTGGACTTCGACAAGCGCTTCGGCAGCGAACGCGTCGGCGCTTACGAGCGACTGCTGCTCGACGTGATCGACGGCCGCCTCAACCTGTTCGTGCGCAGCGACGAGCAAGAAGAAGCATGGCAGTGGGTGCAGCCCATCCTGGAGCACTGGCAATCGGGCCAGATGCCGCCGCGCCCCTACGCCGCAGGCACCTGGGGGCCGAGCGCAGCCAGCGCCATGATTGCGCGCGACGGACACTGCTGGTCCGAAGAAGCGTGATGCAAGCCCCCTGCACCGACCTTGCCCCAACCCGCCCACCTCGCCCCTCGAAAGCCCGCCATGCTTGACCGCATCAAAGCCTCCATGTCCTCGCTGGCCCCGGCCGAACAGCGTGTGGCCCAACTGGTGTTGAGCGACCCACGGGCCTTCGCCAACCTGCCGGTCAGCGAGCTGTCCTACCGAGCCCACGTCAGCAAGCCCACGGTGGTGCGCTTTTGCCGCAGCATGGGCTATGACGGCCTGTCGGACTTCAAGCTCAAGCTGGCCGGCAGCGTGAGCGAGGGCGTGCCCTTCATCCACCGCAGCGTGGACGCGGACGACAAGACCAGTGATGTGCTGGTCAAGGTGATCGACAACACCGTGGCAGCCTTCCTCAAGTACCGCAACGACGCCAGCACCACCGCGCTGGAGCGGGCGGCCGAGGCCATTGCCGGCACCTACCAAACCGGGCGCCGCATCGAGTTCTTTGGTGTGGGCAACTCGGGCATCGTGGCGCAAGACGCGCAGCACAAGTTCTTCCGCCTGGGCATCACCTCGATCGCCTACAGCGACGGCCACATGCAGGTGATGAGCGCCTCGCTGCTGGGCCCGGGCGACTGCGTGGTGATCATCTCCAACTCAGGCCGCACGCGCGACCTGATGGACGCTGCCGACATCGCGCGTAAAAACGGCGCCACCACCATCGTCATCACCGCCAGTGGCTCGCCCCTGGCTTCAGCCGGCCACATCCACCTGGCTGCCGATCACCCCGAAGGCTATGACCGCTACAGCCCCATGGTGTCGCGCCTGCTGCACCTGATGATCATTGACGTGGTGGCCACCTGCGTGGCGCTGCGCATTGGCAGCCCGCTGCAGCCGCTGCTCAAAGAGATGAAAAACAACCTGCGCAACAAACGTTATGCGTGAAGTGTGAAGTCCGGACCACTACACTGCGCAGTCTGACAATGTCTTCAGCCCAGTGGAGTTACCGACGTGGTCCAGCCCGATCTTCTTCGCCCCCTTGAAGCCGCCCCTCGCTTTGCCATCCGCACCCGCCAGGGTCTGCTGGCCCTGCTGCTGGGCCTGGGCGGCGCTTTGGGGCTGATCGGCTGCAGCAGCGCCCCCCAAGCGCCCGCGAGCAACCCTCAGGCCCAGTCGAACAGCAACCCCTGGGCACAACGCTCGCAGTCGGAAGGCATCCCCGACACGGCCTGGCAAACACACCGCTTTCCAGGCAAGTCAGAAACCGTGTTCAGCTACCAGCGTCAGGACGGGCGTGACGCCATGTTGGCGCAGGCCGACGCCTCGGCCAGCCTGCTGCGCCAGGTGGTGCGCGTCTCACCAGAACAACTGGGGCGGCTGAGCTTTTCCTGGAAGGTACCGGCCTTGATCAACGAGGCCGACATGACGCGGCGCGACATGGACGACTCGCCCGTGCGCGTGCTGCTGGCCTTTGATGGTGACCGCAGCCGCTTGTCCACGCGCAACGCGATGATGTCCGAGCTGGCCCGTGCCTTGACCGGTGAGGACATGCCTTTTGCCACCGTCATGTATGTCTGGAGCAACAGCCTGCCGCCAGAGACCGTGCTGCCCAGCCCACGCACCGACCGCGTCCGCAAGATCGTGCTGGAGTCCGGCCCCAGCCAACTGGGCCAATGGCTGAGTTACGAACGCGACATCCGAGCCGACTACGAACGCTGCTATGGCGAGCCCCCGGGGGCCCTGATCGGCGTGGCCATCATGACCGACACCGACAACACCCAATCGCAAAGCAAAGCTTGGTACGGGCCGGTGCGGCTGCTGCCAGCCACGGCCAAAACAGCGCCTTGAGCAGCCTGTGACCCTGGCGCGCCAACGCCTGGCGGTCATGGGGTCGATCAACTCATCGCGGGCCGTACCGCGCACCCTCCGGACACAGCCGCCACCGCGGCCATCGCGCCTGCCACGGGCCCCTTTCATTCAGGGAACGCTCCATTTTTTTCTGCGCCAGATCGTGCGCTGGTGAAATACCCCCGCAGGCTATGAGATTCCCTGTATCGGCACAGGAATTGCTCTGCTAGCATCGGTTCGATACTTCTTTTTACATGCCTAGCATCCACACACACTGATGTTCGCTTTTACTTTGCGTCGGCTGGCCCAGGCGGTGCTGGTGATGATCACCGTGGCCTTGATTGCCTTCATGCTGTTCCAGTTCGTGGGTGACCCTGTGGTCTTCTTGCTGGGGCAGGACGCGACCCCTGAACAAATCCGGGAGCTGCGCACTGCGCTGGGGCTAGACCAGTCCTTTGTGGTGCAGTTCTGGCATTTCCTGATCAACGCAGCCCAAGGCGAATTCGGGCTCAGCCTGCGCCAGGGTGCCAAGGTGTCGCGCCTCATTGGTGAACGCTTTCCAGCCACCTTGGAGTTGGCCCTGGTGGCCGCCCTGCTGGCCTTGCTGATCGGCGTGCCCATGGGCGTTTACGCCGCGCTGCGCCGAGGCAGCTTCGGCAGCCAGTTGCTGATGACGGTGTCCTTGCTGGGCGTGTCGCTGCCGACCTTCCTGATCGGCATTTTGCTGATCCTGGGCTTCTCCGTGGGCCTGGGCTGGTTCCCCAGCTTCGGCCGCGGTGAAGTGGTGCAAATCGGCTGGTGGAGCACGGGCCTGCTGCGCCTGGATGGATGGCACCACGTCGTGCTGCCGGCCATCACGCTGGCGATTTTTCAGCTGACCTTGATCATGCGCCTGGTGCGCGCCGAGATGCTGGAGGTGCTGCGCACCGACTACATCAAGTTCGCCCGCGCCCGCGGCCTGTCCAACCGCGCCATCCATTTTGGCCACGCGCTCAAAAACACCTTGGTGCCAGTGATCACCATCACCGGGCTGCAACTGGGTTCGCTGATCGCGTTTTCCATCATCACCGAGACCGTGTTCCAGTGGCCGGGCATGGGCTTGCTGTTCATCCAGGCCGTGACCTTTGCCGACATCCCGGTGATGGCCGCTTACCTGTGCCTGATTGCCCTGATTTTTGTGGTCATCAACCTGGTGGTGGACCTGCTTTATTTTGTCGTCGATCCGCGCCTGCGCACCGGCAAGTCGGGAGGCCACTGAGATGTACGGCGACCACAACACCCCCGTGCGCCTGCGCGCCACGGGACGCGCCTTCGAGCACATTGCACGCTTCCACCCCGAGCTGACGGCCTTCCGGCGCGACCTGCACGCCCACCCCGAGCTGGGCTTTGAAGAGGTCTACACCGGGGGGCGGGTGCGCGAAGCGCTCAAGCTCTGCGGGGTCGATGAAATCCACGAAGGCCTGGGCAAGACCGGCCTGGTGGCCGTGATCCATGGTCAGCGTCGCGACAGCGGCCGCCTGATCGGTCTGCGCGCCGACATGGATGCCCTGCCCATGGCCGAGCACAACGACTTTGCCTGGCGCTCCACCAAGAGCGGCCTGATGCACGGTTGCGGCCACGATGGCCACACCGCCATGCTGATTGGCGCGGCCCGCTACCTGGCAGAAACCCGGCGCTTCAACGGCACGGCCGTGTTGATCTTCCAGCCCGGCGAGGAAGGTTATGCAGGCGCCAAGGCCATGATTGACGATGGCCTGTTTGAGCGCTTCCCGGTGCAATCGGTGTTTGGCATGCACAACTGGCCGGGCATGGCTCCCGGCATGATCGGTATCAACCCCGGCCCCATGATGGCGGCAGCCGACCGCATCACCATCGAGATCACCGGCCGCGGCGGCCACGGGGCCCACGCTTACCAGACCATTGACCCGGTGGTGGTGTCGGCGCACATCATCACGGCGGTGCAGAGCATCGTGTCGCGCAATGTGCGCGGCATCGACAGTGCCGTCATCAGCATCTGTGCCATGCAGGCCGGCGATCTGGGCGCCATGAGCGTGGTGCCCGGCTCGGCCACCCTGGTTGGCACGGTGCGCACCTTCAACCCCGAGGTTCAGGACCTGGTGGAACGCCGCCTCAATGAACTCTGCAGCGCGATTGCGCTGGGCTTTGGCGCCACCGCCAAGGTCAACTACGAGCGCATCTACCCCGCCACCATCAACACCCTGGCCGAAGCCCGCTTTGCCGGCGATGTGGCCCAGCACCTGGTGGGCAAGGACCATGTGGTGCGTGACCTGGAGCCCAGCATGGGCGCCGAAGACTTCTCCTTCATGCTGCAGGTCAAGCCTGGCGCCTACCTGCGCATCGGACAAGGCACGCAGCACAGCAGCGCCTACCTGCACAACAACCGCTACGACTTCAATGACGACATCCTGCCCTTGGGCTCGGCCTTGCACGCCGGCCTGATCGAGCAGGGTCTGCCCCTAGAACCCCGCCAAGCCGACTGAAGCCTCAGTCTTTGTCTATCTCCGAGGAGCTTCCCATGAAATTCAACCTGCAAGTTCTGTCTCTGGCTGCCGCACTGGCACTGGGCGCCACGGGCGTCGGCGCACAGACGGTCACCATCCGCGTAGCCAACCAGGGCGATGCTTTGTCCATGGACCCGCACTCGCTCAATGAGTCGCTGCAGCTCAGCGTGACCGGCAACGTCTACGAACCCCTGGTGGGCCGCAACAAGGACCTGAGCCTGGCGCCGATGCTGGCCACGGCCTGGAAGCAAACCTCGCCCACCGTGTGGCGCTTTGAGCTGCGCAAGGGCGTTCAATTCCACGACGGCACCCCCTTCACCGCCGATGACGTGGTGTTCTCCTTTGCCCGCACGCAAGTCGACGGCTCTGACATGAAGAGCTACACCAACGACTTCAAGGAAGTCCGCAAGATCAATGACCACACGGTCGAGATCGAAACCAAGACCCCCTTCCCCATCCTGCCCGACGTGGTCTCGCTGGTCTTCATGATGAGCAAGAAGTGGTGCGAAACCAACCAGGCCACGGGCCCGGTGGACCGCCGCAAGGGCATTGAAAACGCAGCCTCCTTCCGCGCCAACGGCACCGGCCCGTGGCGCCTGCGCGAGCGCCAGCCCAATGTGCGCACGGCCTTCACGCGCAACGGCAACTACTGGGGCAAGAACGAGAGCAATGCCACCGACATCATCTACACGCCGATCGGCAACGACGCCACCCGCGTGGCCGCCCTGCTGTCGGGTGAGATCGACGTGATGGAACCCGTGCCGGTGCAAGACATCGAGCGCGTGAACAGCAACGCCAACACCCGCGCCATCACCGGCCCCGAACTGCGCACCATCTTCCTGGGCATGGACCAAAAGCGTGACGAGCTGCTTTACTCCAGCGTCAAGGGCAAGAACCCCTTCAAAGACAAGCGCGTGCGCCAAGCCTTCTACCAAGCCATCGACATCGAAGGCATCAAGAAGACCGTGATGCGCGGCGCCTCCAACCCTTCGGCCCTGCTGGTGGGCCCCGGCATCAATGGCTTCCAGGCCGACGCCAAGCGCCTGCCTTATGACGTGGAAGCCGCCAAGAAGCTGATGGCCGATGCAGGCTATGCCAGCGGTTTCGAAGTGGCCATGAACTGCCCCAACGACCGCTACGTGAACGACGCCCGCATCTGCCAGGCCGTGGCGGCCAACCTGGCCCGCATCAACGTCAAGATCAACCTGCAGGCCGAAACCAAGGGCACGTACTTCCCCAAGATCCTGCGCCGCGACACGGGCTTCTACATGCTGGGCTGGACCCCGTCGACCTATGACGCCCACAACGCCCTGAATGCGCTGATGGCCTGCGTGGACGACAAGGGGGCGGGCCAGTTCAACCTGGGCTCGTACTGCAACCCCAAGGTGGACGAGCTGACCAAGAAGATTCAGGCCGAGACCGACAAGACCAAGCGCAACGCCATGATCCGCGAAGCCTTTGAAGTCCACGCAGCCGACGTCGGCCACATCCCGCTGCACCAGCAAGCCCTGGCCTGGGGCGTGAGCAAGAAGGTCCAGTTGGTGCAACTGGCCGACAACTCCATGCCCTTCAAGTGGATGAGCATCAGCAAGTAACCGGCTGACGCCCATGCCCTCCGCCGGGCCTGACCCCAGGCCCGGCACTTCTCTTTTGTGACCCATGAAAAATCCACTGGCCCGCTGGCTTGACAGCGACGTCGGCTACAGCTTCCGGACCTCTCCGGTGGCCATGCTGGCGGCCTTGATCGCCTTTGTCTGCATCTTCTGCGCCGCGTTTGCGGGCTGGGTAGCGCCACATAATCCATTCGACCTGAGCGCGCTCGAGCTCAGTGACGCGCGACTGCCGCCGGCCTGGTCTGAGCTGGGCTCGACCAAGTACCTGCTCGGTACGGACGACCAGGGCCGCGACATCCTGTCGGCGGTCATGTACGGCGCGCGCATCTCCCTGGTGGTGGGCCTGGCTTCCGTGTTGTTGTCGGTGCTGGTCGGGGTCACGCTGGGCTTGATTTCGGGCTTTCGTGGCGGCTGGATCGACGCCGTGCTGATGCGCCTGTGCGATGTGATGCTGTCCTTTCCTCCCATCTTGATCGCCCTGCTGATTGCCGGCGTGGGCCGGGCGTTGTTCCCCAACGCACACGAGTCGCTGGCCTTCGGCGTGCTGATCATCTCCATCTCGCTGACCGGTTGGGTCCAGTACGCACGCACGGTGCGCGGCTCTACCTTGGTCGAGCGCAACAAGGAATACGTGCAGGCCGCCCGGGTGACCGGGGTCTCGTCGTGGCGCATCATGGTGCGCCATGTGCTGCCCAATGTGCTGGGCCCGGTGCTGGTGTTGGCCACCATCCAGGTGGCCACGGCCATCATCACGGAAGCCACGCTGTCCTTCCTGGGTGTGGGCGCTCCGCCCACCTCGCCCTCGCTGGGCACCCTGATCCGCGTCGGCAACGACTACCTGTTCTCGGGCGAATGGTGGATCACGGTCTTCCCAGGGTTGATGCTGGTGCTGATCGCCCTCAGCGTGAACCTGTTGGGCGACTGGCTGCGCGATGCCCTGAACCCGCGCCTGCGTTAAGAACAGCTTGGTGACATGGAATGAGTCTTTTAGAAGTCAAAAACCTGGTGGTCGAGTTTCCCGGCCGCCGCGGCACCTTGCGTGCCCTCGACGGCATCTCCTTTCAGATCGCGCCCGGAGAGATCCTGGGCGTGGTGGGTGAGTCCGGCGCGGGCAAGTCGCTCACCGGCGCGTCCATCATTGGCCTGCTGGAACCGCCCGGGCGCATCGCCTCGGGCGAGATCGTGCTGCAAGGCCAACGCATTGACCACCTCAATTTTGAGCAGATGCGCAGCATCCGTGGGCGGCGCATCGGCGCCATCTTCCAAGACCCACTGACCTCGCTGAACCCGCTCTACACCGTGGGCCACCAACTGGTGGAGACCATCCAGGCCCACCTGCCCCTGAGCCACGCCGATGCCCGTGCCCGCGCGATCGATTTGCTCAAGGACACGGGCATCCCAGCGGCAGAGCAGCGCATTGACCACTACCCGCACCAGTTCAGCGGCGGCATGCGCCAACGTGTAGTGATCGCCCTGGCCTTGGCCGCCCAACCGCAGCTGATCGTGGCCGACGAACCCACCACCGCCTTGGATGTGTCCATCCAGGCCCAGATCATCACCTTGCTCAAGAACATCTGTCACGAGCGCGGTGCCGCCGTGATGCTGATCACCCACGACATGGGCGTGATCGCCGAAACCTGCGACCGTGTGGCCGTGATGTACGCCGGCCGTATCGTGGAAATGGGCCCGGTGCACGAGGTGATCAACCACCCCAACCACCCCTACACCGCAGGCTTGATGGCCTCGATCCCGGACATGGCGCTGGACCGCGAACGGCTCAACCAAATCGATGGGGCCATGCCCCGGCTGAACGCCATCCCCACAGGCTGCGCCTTCAACCCACGCTGCCCCCAAGCGCACGACCGCTGCCGCCGCGACCGCCCCGAACTCATGAGCACAGGACAAACCCTGTCCGCCTGCTGGCTGCACGACGGCCAGCCCCGCCCCGAAGCCGCCACCGCATGAGCACCCCCATGACGCCCCAAGACGCCCCCCTCGTCCAGGCCCACGACCTGGCCAAGACCTTTGACGTCTCCGCCCCCTGGCTCAACCGCGTGCTGGAAGGTAAACCGCGCCAGTCCCTGAACGCGGTCGATGGTGTGAGCTTTGACATCCGCAAAGGCCGCACCCTGGCCCTGGTGGGCGAATCGGGCTGTGGCAAGAGCACCGTGGCCCGTCTCTTGGTCGGCCTTTACGAACCCACCCGCGGCCACCTGACCTTTGACGGCCAGGACGCCCATGCCGAGTTCAAGAAGCCCGAAGGCCGTGCCCTGCGCCGCCGCATCCAGATGATCTTTCAGGACCCCTATGCGAGCCTGAACCCGCGCTGGATTGTGGAAGACATCATTGGCGAGCCCCTGCGCGAGCACGGCCTCATCACCGACAAGGCGGAGCTGCGCGAACGCGTGGGTGCCCTGCTGAAGTCCGTGGGCCTGAGCCCGCTGGACATGCCTAAATACCCGCACCAGTTCTCGGGTGGGCAGCGTCAGCGCATCTCGATTGCGCGCGCCCTGGCCACTGAACCTGAATTCCTGGTCTGTGACGAGCCCACCTCGGCGCTGGACGTCAGCGTCCAGGCTCAGGTGCTCAACATCATGAAAGATCTGCAGCGCGAGCGCGGTCTGACCTACCTGTTCATCTCACACAACCTGGCCGTCGTGCGCCACGTCAGTGACGAGGTCGGCGTGATGTACCTGGGTCGCTTGGTGGAACGTGCCGACAAACACACCCTGTTTGCCGCACCCAAGCACCCGTACACGCGCATGCTGCTGGACGCCATCCCCGAGATGCGCCAGACAGGGCGTGCACGCACCCCCGTGCAAGGCGAGGTACCCAACCCGTTGAACCCACCCGGCGGCTGCACTTTCCATCCCCGTTGCCCACACGCCAACGAGCGCTGCAAAACCGAACGTCCTGCACTCAATGCGGTCAGCGAAGGCCAGTGGGTGGCCTGCCACGCGGTCCAAGAACAGCGGATCTGAGCTGCTCGCTCTGGCTGGGGGCCGCCATGCCCTCTGGAGCCCCACCGTCCCGTCCCACGCCAAGCTGGCGCGTTCGGTCCGAACGCCTGACCGACACCCCTCCAAAATGAAAACAGCCTCCCTGAAGGAGGCTGTTGCGGGGTGGGTGCGTCTGCATGAATCCACTGTGGGCTCATCTTAGGCCACGGGCGCTGGGCCGAGTGCACATGGAGTGTGTCCAACACCTCCCAACCTGACGATGCCAGGCCCCAATGACAAAAGCCGCCAAGCTCGAAAGCTTGGCGGCTTTTTCTCTTACTGATCAAACACTCGCCAGAGGCGAGTCTTGATTAGAAGGAGGTGCGCAGGCCGACGCTGAAGCCGGTCGACGACTTGTTGGCGTTGGCAGCGCCGGTCACAGCCGACAGCGAACCCGAGCTGAACGAACCAGCGGTCACAGCAGCGCCACCGGAGTTGCCCACGCGAGCGAAGGTACCGTAAGCAGCAGTGCGCTTGCTCAGGTTGTAGGTGTAGCCGAAGGACCACTTGTCAGCCTTGGCCGAGTCCAGCTTAACTTGGCTGTATTGAGCCAAGATGTTGCCAGCGCCGACGGGAGCGTTAGCACCCAGCGACCAGCCCTTGATGGACTTGTTGTTGCCATTGGTCACAACGTTAGCCAGCTTTTGGTTGGTGATGGTACCCATGACCTTGGCGACGCCGAAGTCGTACGAACCGCCGAAGTTCACGTCGGTGAAGTCACCAGCGGCAACAGCCGAACCACCGCCCAGGGGCGAGAAGTCAACGGTGCGAGCAGCGTAGTTGGTCTTGCCGTAAGCGACAGCGACGTCGATCGGGCCTTGAGCGTAACCAGCGCGCAGACCGATGTAACGGCCGTTGTCGGAGGTGTCAACAGTGCCAACCTTTTCGTTGCTGGCGCGGTTGCCGAAAGCGTAGGTACCTTGACCGTAGAAACCACCCAGCTTGCCCGGCAGGAAGTAGCCGATGCTGTTGGAAGCGCGAACGAAGGTAGCGGCCGAGCTGTTGCCGGTGTAGTTGGCCAGGGTGGCGCCAACGCTGTTAGCACCGAACGGGTCGAACACAGCGGTGTTCCAGAACGACGGCACGTAGTCACGGCCGATACGCAGTTCACCGAAGTTGCCCGACAGGCTCAGGGTGGAACGACGGTTAAAGGTCAGGCCGCCGGCGGCAACGGTGCCGACGCCAGCTTGGTTGTTCGATTGGGTGCCCGACGAGCCGATGCCCGACGAGGGGTTGATAGCGGCTTCGAGCCAGAAGGAAGCGGCCAGACCGCCACCCAGGTCTTCAACGCCCTTGAAGCCAATGCGGCTGGAGCTGTTGGCGGAAGGCGAAATGCCAGAGATGCGACCGGCTTCGGTCTTGACGTTTTCGTAGCCCAGGTCCAGCACGCCGAACAGGGTCACGGAAGATTGAGCCATAGCGGCGCCGGAAGCAGCCAGCACTGCCAGTGCAATCAGGGATTTTTTCATTGCGAGTTTCTCCAAGGTTAAACATAGGGCGCCGGTTCGAAGAATTGCTTGGTGCTGCCACGACTGCAATCCGCCGGTTCCCCGGGCCAACCTCCTTGATGGAAGTTCTCGCTATTGCAACAGACGTCCGGCCTCCGCGCAAAGGAAATAACCCGCAAAGGGACTCAAGACGGCATTTTCGTTGCACCTGTGCAACAAACTGCCAAACAGGGCTTACTGCTCAAGATCAAAGCCTGGTGGCGGGCAAACCCCTAAACTTAGGGCCCAAACTGTCGATACTCACTGGGATCTCGGTGCACAACGCCTCGATCAACGCCTCATGGAACGCTTCCTGCTCACGGCTGATGCCGCACTGCGCACCCTGTTTGCCAAGCACCACAGCAGCTCACCCCACCCGGTGCAGGCTGAGCACGGCAGTCCTCAGACTCCGGCAGACAAGGCCTTGTCTGCCGCACTGATGCGCGTCAACCATGTGGGTGAAGTGTGTGCCCAGGCGCTTTACACCGCCCAAGCGGCCAGCACGCGCAATCCAGCGCTGAAAGCTCATTTCGAGCAAGCTGCCCGCGAGGAAACCGACCACTTGGCCTGGACCCGTGAGCGCTTGGACGAACTGGGCGACCGCGTCAGCCTGCTCAACCCACTCTGGTATGCCGGTGCCTTCACCTTGGGCCTGGTGGCGGGGCGCATCAGCGATGCAGTGAGCCTGGGTTTTGTGGTGGAAACCGAAAAGCAGGTGGCCGCTCACCTGCAAAGCCACCTGGACCGACTGCCTGCCTCGGATGAGGCCTCACGCGCCATCGTGGCGCAGATGAAGGTCGACGAAGAGCGCCACGCCCAGGAGGCTCAGGCCGCGGGCGCGGCGGAGCTGCCCGCGCCCGCCAAGGCCTTGATGCGGATGGCCGCCAAGGTCATGACCCGGACCGCGCACTACATCTGAGCCCAGTCGGGGCACCGCGCTCAGGGCCCGCGCCTGGGCTGCAATGGGTTCAGGCCTCGATCAGATCAAAACCCGTGGTGATTTCGGCGGTCTTGCCCAGCATGATGCTGGCCGAGCAGTACTTGTCGTGGCTCATGGCAATGGCCCGCTCCACGGCCGAAGGCGGAATGCCCTTGCCCGTGACAGTGAACTGCATGTGGATCTTGGTGAACACCTTCGGGTCGGTGTCCGCACGCTCGCTGCTGAGCTTGACCGTGCACCCACGCACATCGTGGCGACCGCGCTTGAGGATCAGCACCACGTCATAGGCGGTGCAGCCCCCGGTGCCGGCCAACACCGTCTCCATGGGGCGGGGGGCCAGGTTTTGGCCACCGTTCTCAGGCTTGGCGGCATCGGGGGCGCCGTCCATCATCAAGACATGGCCGCTGCCGGTTTCAGCCACAAAGCCCATGCCCGAGCGCGTACCGCTCGCACCCGTCCAACTCACCGTGCATTCCATTGATTCACCTCATTAAAAACGCTTATGCAGCATAAAAACAACTTCTACCCAGTAATTCATCGCAATTTAGAACGAATTCCTTGTTGCATTGCAGCAAATTATGAATACACTTCCTACATCGCGTAACGAACTCTGTTTTTTACGCACCCATTGTCTCCTCCACCTCCTCCTTTGGTGGATTTAGCCCCGAGTCTCACGACTCGGGGCTTTTTTCTTGTGGCCTATGATGGCGGGTCTGACCGGGCCGCTCGCCACTGCACAGCGGCCAAGCACGGGGCCCGGCGCGATCCTATTTCCCTTGCGCCCATGACCGCCAAAGCACTCAAACCGGCTGACTACCTCAAAAAAATCCTGACTGCCCGCGTCTACGACGTGGCCGTCGAGTCCGCGCTGGAGCCCGCGCGCAACCTGAGCCGCCGCCTGCACAACAAGGTGCTGCTCAAGCGCGAAGACCAGCAACCGGTGTTCAGCTTCAAGCTGCGGGGCGCCTACAACAAGATGGCCCACCTGACGCCGGAGCAACTCAAGCGCGGCGTGATCTGCGCCTCGGCCGGCAACCACGCCCAAGGCGTGGCCATGAGCGCCCACAAGCTGGGCAGCCGGGCCGTGATTGTGATGCCCACCACCACGCCCCAACTCAAGGTCGATGCTGTCCGGGGTCTGGGCGGCGAAGTGGTCCTGCACGGCGACAGCTACTCCGACGCCTATGACCACTCGGTCAAGCTTGAAAAAGAGCAGGGCCTGACCTTTGTCCACCCCTTTGACGACCCCGATGTGATCGCCGGCCAAGGCACGATCGCCATGGAAATCCTGCGCCAATTGCAAGGCCTGGGCTCCAACCGGCTGGACGCGGTGTTTGTGGCCATTGGGGGCGGCGGCCTGATTTCAGGCGTGGCCAATTACATCAAGGCCGTGCGCCCCGAGATCAAGGTGATCGGCGTTCAGATGAACGACTCCGACGCCATGATGCAATCGGTGGCCGCCAAGAAGCGCGTCACCCTGGCCGACGTGGGCCTGTTCTCGGACGGCACCGCCGTCAAGCTGGTGGGTGAAGAAACCTACCGCGTGGCCAAGAACCTGGTGGACGACTTCATCACCGTCGACACCGACGCGGTCTGCGCCGCCATCAAAGACGTGTTTGTGGACACCCGCAGCATCGTCGAGCCCGCCGGCGCCCTGGCAGTGGCCGCCATCAAGCAGTACGTGGCCACGCACAAGACCAAGGGCGAAACCTACGCCGCCATCCTGTGCGGCGCCAACATGAACTTCGACCGCCTGCGCTTCGTGGCCGAGCGTGCCGAGGTGGGCGAGGAACGCGAAGCCTTGTTCGCCGTCACCATCCCCGAGGAGCGCGGCAGCTTCCGCCGCTTCTGCGAGACGGTCGGCGACTTGCCGGGCGGCCCGCGCAACGTGACCGAGTTCAACTACCGAATCAGCGACTCTGCCAAGGCCCACGTCTTTGTAGGCCTGACCACCATGGGCCGAGGCGAGTCGGAAAAAATCGCCAAGAACTTCAAACGCCGCGGCTTCCAGACCCTGGACCTGACCCACGACGAATTGGCCAAGGAACACATCCGCCACATGGTCGGCGGTCACTCGACCCTGGCCCAGGACGAGCGCTTGCTGCGCTTTGTCTTCCCTGAGCGCCCCGGCGCGCTGCTCAAGTTCCTGAGCCTGCTGCAACCCAACTGGAACATCAGCCTGTTCCACTACCGCAACCAGGGGGCCGACTACGGCCGCATCCTGGTTGGCCTGCAGGTGCCCGCGGCCGAGCACAAGGCCTTTGACCAGTTCCTGGCCCAACTGGGTTACCCCTGCATCGAAGAGACGCAGAACCCGGTCTACCGCATGTTCCTGCAGCAATGATGGCCGGGGCTGCGGCCCCTGCCCCCGCCCGCCACCCCATGAACTTTGTGCGCCACGTCCTGCTGGCCGTCCAGTTTTTCACCCGCATCCCCATCACCGGGCGGCTGGCGGATTGGGTCGGCTACAGCCCAGCCATGTTGCGCGCCAGCGCCGCGCACTTTCCGGCCATTGGCTGGCTGGCGGGCGGCTTGGCAGCAGGGGTCTTCTGGGCCTTGAGCCAGGCCCTGGGGCCCTCACCTTGGAGCGCCGCGGTCGCCGCGGTCGCCTGCACCGTGGCCACGGTCATGATGACCGGTGGCTTTCATGAGGACGGCCTGGCCGATGTGGCCGACGGCCTGGGCGGCAGCTACGACCGGGAACGCGCGCTGGACATCATGAAGGACTCGCGCGTCGGCGCCTTTGGCGCCATGGCCTTGCAACTGGGCTTGCTCAGCAAGGTCGCCGTGCTGTCCTGGCTGGGCCAGGCCAGCCTCGCACTGGTGGTGTCGGCTCTGCTGCTGGGCCATGTGCTGTCGCGCCTGTGGCCACTGTGGCTGGTGCGCACCTTGCCGCATGTGGGTGACACCGCGCGATCCAAAAGCAAGCCGCTGGCCGATCAAATTTCAGGCCCGGCCTTGGGCGCGGCCGTGCTCTGGTGCCTCCCGCCGCTGCTCCTGCTGGGCTGGCAACTGGGCCCCAGTCTGGTGGGCGCCGGGGTGCTGGCCGGCGCGCTGGCCCTGGTCTACATGGGGCGCCTGTTCCGGCGCCGCCTGCAAGGCTTCACAGGTGACTGCCTGGGCGCCACCCAGCAGGTCTGCGAGATCGCCACCTACCTGGGCCTGGCCATCGCCTGGGCCCAGCAAAGCGCGGCATGAGCGCCCTGTGGCTGGTGCGCCACCCGCGCGCCCTGGTGGCGCCTGGCGTCTGCTACGGCCGACTGGACGTGGCCGCCGACCCCGAGCACCAACGCCAGGTGCGCGATCAGTTGGCCGAGCAGTTGCCTTGGGGCGCCGCGCTGCATCACTCGCCTCGGCAAAGATGCGCAAAGTTGGCCCAGGCTTTGCGTGAAGTCCGGCCTGATTTGCAAAGTGCCAGCCCCGCGGGCGGTGACCCCGATCTGGCCGAAATGGACTTTGGCTCCTGGGAAGGCCAAACCTGGGACGCCCTGGGCGAAGCGGCCCTGAGCGCATGGACTGCGCAGTTTGCCGACCACGCACCGGGGGGTGGCGAAACCGTCAACCAAGTGATGCAGCGAGTGGAACGGGCCCTGCAACGCACCCGGGTCCAGACCCCTGAGGGCCAGGCTGCGGTGTGGATCACGCATGCCGGGGTGATCCGCGCCGTGCAGCTGCTGCGACAAGGCGTGCGCCACGTCGAACGGGCCACTCAGTGGCCCACCCAGGGACCGGCTTGCGGAGAATGGCAGTGCTGCGAGGGGCCCTGAAGAGCGCCTGAACCAGACTCAGGGCTTGGGAGCCGGCAGGTCCAGCGTCAGGCTGGGCGGGGCCTCGCGTGAGGGGCCCAGCACCGCCCGGCGCTGCTCCACGGACAACAAGGTGACCCCGTCTTCGAGCTGCGCGCCCACCCGGTACGGCCGGGCCGGCTTGCCATCGATGGCAATCAGGGCGGCGCCCCACCGGTGCCCATCGGCCACCACCCCCACCAGGCTGAAGCGCCCAGCCAGGGCAGCGCCCCCGGCCACAGCCGGCGCCTGGCCGTTGGGCGCGCCCAAAAAACGCGCCAGCAAGGCCGGGTCCGCCGCGACGGCAGCCTGGCCCGCCACCTCCACCGCGGGAGGCACCGCAGGCTGGCTCAAACGAAGGCCCCAAAACACCGCCGACCCCGCCGCCAGCGCCCAGACTGTAAAGGACGTGCCACGAATGGCCCAACGACGGGCCGGGGACGGGAGCGAAGATGTCATCATGCGCGGATTATGATTCAAGCGAATCTCTCTTTGATGTCTGCAAGCCCCCTGCCTATGACCCGCTCCACTTCCTCTTTGCGCCGCCGCCTGCAAGCCGGCTTCACCCTCATCGAACTGATGGTGGTGCTGGTCATCATCGGCGTGCTGGCCGCCCTGATCGTGCCCAACGTGCTGGACCGTGCCGACGACGCGCGCAGCACCGCTGCACGCACCGACGTGAACAACCTCATGCAGGCGCTCAAGCTGTACCGACTGGACAACCAGCGCTACCCCAGCGCCGAGCAAGGCCTGCGCGCCCTGGTGGCCCGTCCCACCACCACCCCGGTGCCACCGAACTGGAAGCCCTACCTGGAGAAGCTGCCCAACGACCCCTGGGGCCGTCCCTACCAGTACCTCAACCCGGGTGTGAAGGGTGAAATCGACGTCATGTCCTTCGGCGCCGACGGTCAGTCAGGCGGTGAAGGCAAAGACGCCGACGTGGGCAGCTGGCAGTGAGCACGCGCCCAGACCGCGCTGCCCGCCCCGCCCTCAGGCCATGAACACCACCCCGCCCCGGGCCGCTCGCGCCGGGGGCTTCACCCTGATCGAACTGCTCATCGTCATCAGCATCATGGCCCTGGCCACGGCAGGCGTCAGCTTTGCGCTGCGCGACAACCAACAGGTCCAGCTGGAGCGTGAAGCCCAGCGCCTGGCCGCCTTGCTGGAGACGGCACGCGCCCGCTCGCGCGCCAGCGGCGTGGCCGTGCAGTGGTCCCTGACCGAGCAAGGCTTTCAATTCACCGGCCTGCCCAAAGACAGCCTGCCCAGCCAATGGCTGAGTCCTGGCACCACGATCACCCGCAGCGACCTGTTGCTCACCCTGGGCCCCGAGCCCGTGATCGGCCCGCAGCAAGTCACCCTGGTACGGCCCGACGCGCCGGGGCGTCAGCTGCGCATCGCCACCGACGGCTTGCGCCCCTTCGGCGTGCAGGCCGACGCCCCATGAGACCGCACCGCCCACTTTGGCGCCCGGCCGAAGGCTTCACCCTGATCGAGGTGCTGGTCGCGTTGAGCATCGTCGCCATCGCCCTGATGGCCGGGGTGCAGGCCAGCTCGGCCCTGACGCGCAACGCCAGCCGCCAAGCCGACACCTTGCTCGCCCATGTGTGCGCCGAAAACGAACTGGTCAAGGTGCGCCTGTCGCGCCAAATGCCGTCGGTGGGCGACAGCACCCAGGCCTGCGAACAGGCCGGTCGGGTGCTGCAAGTCAGCGTGGCGGTGCGCCCCACGCCCAACCCCAGCTTTCGTCGCGTTGACGCCCAGGCGCTGGACGAGCAAGGGCGCCCCATCGTGAAACTCTCCACCGTGGTGGGGCGCTGGTGACATGACTCGCGCCCACCACGCACCGCGCCCCCGTCCGAGGGGCTTCACCCTGGTCGAGCTGCTGATCGCCCTGTCGGTCATGGCCATCATGGCCTTGCTGAGCTGGCAAGGCCTGGACGGCATGATGCGCACCCAGCGCCAGACCGAGCAGTACGGCCAGGAGATCCTGACCCTTCAAGCCGGGCTGGGCCAATGGCAGGCCGATCTGGAGGCCCTGGTGGAACTGCCCCAGGTCAGTGCGCTGGACTGGGACGGCCGGGTCCTGCGCATGACGCGGCGCGGGCCTGCCAGCGCCCCCGAAACCACCCTGGTGGTGGGCTGGACCCTGCGCAACCCAGGCGCCCAAGGCCAATGGCTGCGCTGGCAGTCCCCGCCCTTGAGCCGGCGCAGCGAATGGGAGCAGGCCTGGCAGCAAGCTGCCCTGTGGGGGCAAAACCCCGACGAGGCTGCGCGCCAGCGCGAGGTGCTGATCGCCCCCGCCACCGAGTGGCAGATTTTTTATTACCGCCAAGACGCCTGGACCAATCCGCTGTCCAGCGATGCCAGCGCCACCGGCAGCGGCAGCCCGGCACCCGGCACGCCCGCCAGCGGTGGGGCTCCATCGGGTGACACCCGCAACGGCCTGCTGCCCCAAGGCGTGCGCCTGGTGTTGACCCTGGCGCCCGGCCAGGCCTTGAGCGGCCGACTGCAACGCGACTGGGCCCGCCCCACCTTGGGCGGGGGCAAGTCATGAGTTGGCTGATCCCCTTGGCGCAGCGCCGAAACGCCCCCAGGCCCACAGCGCTGCCGCAACGCGGCGCGGCCTTGCTGACCGCCATGCTCACCGTCACCCTGGTGGCCACCCTGGCGGCGGGGGCGCTGTGGCAGCAATGGCGCGCCGTTGAAGTGGAAAGCGCAGAGCGCGCTCGGGTGCAGTCGCACTGGATCCTCACCGGGGCGCTGGACTGGTCGCGCCTGATCCTGCGCGAAGACGCCATTGCCGGCGGCCCCGACAGCCTGTCTGAGCCCTGGGCCATCCCGCTGCAAGAGGCACGCCTGTCCAGCTTTCTGGCCGCCGACTCGAACAACAACGCCAGCGACGACAACGACGCGCTGGAGGCCTTTTTGTCCGGCAGCATCACCGACCAGCAAGGTCGCCTGAACATCAGCAACCTGATCGACAACCAGGCCTTGCAGCCCAACGCCCACCGCGCTTTCGCCAAACTGTTCGACCTGCTGAGCCTGCCCGCAAGCCAACTCAGCACGCTGGAGCAAAACCTGCTGCAAGCCAAAAAGGCTGGCGACAGCCAAGCCCTGCTGCCCGCGCAGCGCCTGGACCAGTTGCTGAACTTCGGCCTCAGCGCCAGCACCTTGTCCCAGTTGCGCCCCTTCATCACCTTGCTGCCCGAGAGGACCCCGGTCAACCTCAACACCGCGCCAGCCGAGGTGCTCTACGCCAGCATCCGCAGCCTGGACATGGCCAGCGCCCAGCGCCTGGTCAGTCTGCGCGCGCGCAGCCACTTCAAAAGTCTCAGCGATGTGGGCCAGCAACTGGGCGAACTCGCCGCGCAAGTCAACGAGAGCGAGCACAGCGTGACCAGCCGTTATTTCGAGGTGCTGGGGCGCTTGCGCCTGGGCGACAACCGCATGGAAGAGCGCTCCCTGGTGGTGCGCAACAACTCGGAAGTGCAGACGCTTTGGCGCGAACGCGGCCAGTTCCAACGCGGCCCCGGCAACAGCAATCCGCCGTGAACCCGCCGCCTCACCAAGCCCTGGTGGCCACCCCCATCAAACCTTCACATCATCTCTCTACAATGGGCCGCCAACACCACCCATGAGCACCCTGATCGTTCACCTGCCAGCGCTGCCCCCCACGGCCAGCACCGAATGGCCTTACCTGCTGACGCCCGACGGCCAGACCGTGGCCCAGCAAGGCGCCGCCGTGGCCCACCTGCTGCCCGCCGTGACCCGCCCTGCCGAGGTCGTGGCCGTGGTGCCGGTGCAGCAGCTGTCTTGGCAAGCCGTGACCCTGCCACGCGGCACCCACGCGGCCAGCCCGCGCTTGCAGGCCGTGCTCGAAGGCCTGCTCGAAGAGCGCCTGCTGGACGAGCCCAGCCAACTGCACCTGGCCCTGGGCCCCGCCACGGAAGGCGATACCCCGCGCTGGGTCGCCGTGTGCGACCAAGCCTGGCTGCGCGCCTGCGTCCAAGCCCTGGAGGCTGCGGGCCGCCATGTGACCCGCATCGTGCCCGAGCTGTGGCCCGCCAGCGCGGCCGAAGGCCCGGTCCTGCGCGCGCTGGCCCCACCGTCGGATCTGCTGCGCCCCGCCTGGTGGGTGGCCACCGGCCTGGGCCCGCACAGCCCGATGCAAAGCCTGCCGCTCAACCCGCAGACCACCCTGCCCGCCTGGCCCGAAGAGGCCGAACTGCTGGCCGAACCCGCTGTTGCCGCCCTGGCGGAAAAAGCCCTGGGCCGCCCCGTGCGCCTGGAAACCCCCGCCACCCGCTGGCTGGCGGCCGCCGCCAGCCCCTGGGAACTGGCCCAGCACAGCTTTGCCAGCGGCCAGCGCCAACGCCTGGGCCGTCAGGTGCAGCGCGGCCTGCAAGCGGCCTGGCTGTCGCCCGCCTGGCGCCCCGTGCGCTGGGGCCTGGGGGTGCTGCTGCTGGCCCAAGTGGCGGGCCTCAACGCCTGGGCCTGGAAAGAAAACCAGACCCTGCGCCAGCGCCAGACCGACATCCGCCAGACCCTGACCCAGACCTTTCCGCAAGTCCAGGTGGTGGTCGATGCGCCGCTGCAAATGGCCCGCGAAGTCAGTGCCCTGCGCCAGGCAACGGGCCAGGCAGCGGGCGACGACCTCGAATCCTTGCTGGGCGCCGCCGCACTGGCGGCGCCGCCTGGGCGCAGCGCCAGCGGCATTGAGTTCAGCGCCGGTGAACTGCGCCTCAAGAGCCTGAACCTCAGTGCCGAAGAAGGCAGCCAGACCCTGGAGCGCCTGCGCCAGCGCGGCTACAGCGGCCGCCTTGAAGCCGACCAATTGACCTTGCGCCAGGAGCCCCGCTGATGAGCCGCGTCCCTTCTTCTGCGGCGACCCTGCCGCAGCGCCTGCGGGCTGAGCTGCAGCAGCGTTGGCTGCGTCTGGCCCCGCGCGAGCGCACCTGGCTGAGCCTGGCCGCGGTGGTGATCGGCGCAGCCCTGCTCTGGGCGGTGGCCCTGGCACCCGCGCTCAACACCTTGCGCCAGGCCGAGGCACGCCAGCAAACGCTGGACCGCCAATGGCAGCAGATGCAGCAGCTCAAGAGCCAGGCCCAAGCCCTGCAACAACAAACCCGCCTGCCGCGCAGCGAAGCCATCCAGGCCCTGGAAGCCAGCGTGCGCCAGCGCCTGGGCAACAGCGCCCAGCTCAACCTGCAAGGCGAGCGCGCCACCCTGGTGCTGAAGAACACCCCAGCCGAGGCGCTGAGCCAGTGGCTGGCCCTGGCCCGGGCCAATGCCCGCGTGCTGCCCGGTGAAGCCCGCCTGACCCGCAGCCCGCCCCCCGGCCCCAATGCCGCTCCGCCCAAACCCGGCAGCCTGCCCCCCGGCCCTGCCTGGGACGGCACCCTGGTGCTGCAGCTGCCGCCGGCCTGACCCCCTCTACCGCTGGCCCCATGCGTCTGCTGCCCGTTCGCTCCTCGACCCTCCGTGCGCGCCCCGCCGTGGCCGCGGCGGTGGCACGCCCTGGCTCCGCCGCCGACGCTCGCCTGGGCCGGCGCTGGGCCTGGGCGGGCGCCCTGTGCGGCGCCCTGCTGTGTGGCCTGCTCTGGGCCCCGGCACGCTGGCTGGCGGCCGGCGTGGACCAGGCCAGCCAAGGCCAGGTGCAGTTGCTGCTGCCGCGCGGCACGGTCTGGACCGGCTCGGCCCATTTGGTGCTGACCGGGGGCCGCAACAGCCAGGACCGCACCACCCTGCCTGGCCGGGTGGGCTGGCAACTGCGTCCGCAGTGGACCGGCCTGAGCCTGGCGCTGAACCTGGACTGCTGCGCCGACGCCCCTTTGCAAGCCCGGGTCCAGCCTGGCTGGAACCGCGTCCACGTGCAAATCCAAGACCACCAATCGCGTTGGCCCGCCCAGCTGCTCAGCGGCCTGGGCACCCCCTGGAACACCCTGCAACCGGAAGGCCGTTTGCAGCTGCAACTCCAGGGCCTGAGCCTGGACTGGGCCGCCGGCCGCCTGCGCCTGGCGGGCCAAGTCCAGCTCGACGCACTGGACATCTCATCCCGCCTGTCCACCTTGCACCCGATGGGCAGCTACCGCGCCACCTTGCAAGGTGGTGACGCGCCCAGCCTGGACCTGAAAACGCTGGAAGGCAGCCTGCTGCTCAGCGGCCAGGGCCAGTGGGTGGGTGCCCGGCTGCGCTTCCAAGGCACGGCCGAAGCCGCGCCCGAGCGCGAAGCGGCGCTGGCCAATCTGTTGAACCTCATCGGACGCCGCCGCGGCGCGCGCTCCCACATCACCCTGGGCTAATGCACATGAAAACCCCGACCCGCCCCCTCGTCCGACTGGCCAGCCTGTCACTGGCCTCCAGCCTGCTGCTGGGTGCCGTGCCCAGCCCGGCGCAAACCGGATCGGCCCCCAAGGCCGGCGAGCCGATCACCCTGAACTTCAATGGCGCCGACATCGACGGCGTGGCCCGCACCCTGGGCGTGATCACCGGCCGCAACCTGGTCATCGACCCACGCGTCAAAGGCACCATCACCCTGACCAGCGACCGGCCGGTCAGCCCCGCCGTGGCCTGGGAACAGTTCCTGACCACGCTGCGCCTGCAAGGCTTTGCGGTGGTGGAGGCCAGCGGCCTGTACAAGGTCGTGCCTGAAGCCGAAGCCAAACTGCAAGGCGGCTCGGTCACCATCTCCAGCAGCGAGACCGACAAGCGTGGCGGTGGCGGCAACCAGATCGTGACCCAGATCTTCCGCCTCAACCATGAGAGCGCCAACAACCTGGTGCCGGTGCTGCGCCCCCTGATCAGCCCGAACAACACCATCAACGTGAACCCGGGCAACAACTCGGTGATCATCACCGACTACGCCGACAACCTGCAGCGCCTGGCCCGCATCATCGCGTCCATGGATGTGCCCAATGCCAGCGACGTCGAAGTGCTGCCCATCAAGCACGCCGTGGCCGCCGACCTGGCCGTTCTGGTGACGCGCCTGATCGACCCGGGCAGCAGCGGCGCCCCAGCGGCGGCCGGCCAAGGCCAGACCGACACCTCGTTCAAGACCACGCTGCTGGCCGAGCCGCGCAGCAACAGCCTGATCCTGCGCGCCGCCAACCCGGCGCGCGCTGCACTGGTCAAGTCGCTGGTGGCCAAGCTTGACCAACCCACCTCGGGCGCCAATGGCGCGGCGGGCAACATCCATGTCGTCTACCTGAAGAACGCCGACGCCACCAAACTGGCCACCACCCTGCGCGCCGCCATGAACGCGGGCGGCGGAGCCAACAGCACCGGCGTCACCGGCACCAGCAGCGGCCTGAACAACTTGGGCAGCACGCCCAGCGCCAACACCAGCAACCCGCTGGGGGGCAGCGCCAGCAGCAGCACCAGCAGCCTGGGTGCGTCCAGCAATTTCGGCACCAGCGCCCAGCCTTCGACCGGTGGCCAGATCCAGGCCGACCCCTCGACCAACTCGCTGATCATCACCGCGCCCGAACCCCAGTACCGCCAGCTGCGCGCCGTCATCGACAAGCTCGATGGCCGCCGTGCCCAGGTGCTGGTGGAAAGCCTGATCGTCGAAGTCAACGCCAACAAGGTGGCGCAGTTTGGCGTGCAGTGGCAGGGCCTGCTGGGCAGCGCCGGCGGCACGGTCGGCCTGCTGGGCACCAACTCGTCCCAAGCCGGGGCCAACCTGCTGAGCCTGTCCACCAGCACCTTGGGCACGGTGTTGCCGGGCAATGGCTTCAACTTCGGGATCGGCAGCAAGATCAATGGCCAGTACGTGCTGGGCTTCCTGGCCCAGTTCCTGGAAAAGAACACCGATGGCAACGTGCTGTCCACGCCCAGTCTGCTGACCCTGGACAACGAGGAAGCCAAGATCGTCATCGGCCAGAACGTGCCCTTCGTGACCGGCACCTACACCAGCACCAACAACAGCAACAGCACGGTCAACCCCTTCCAGACCGTGGAGCGCAAGGACGTGGGCCTGACACTGCGCGTGAAGCCGCAGATCAGCGAGAGCGGCACCGTCAAGATGGCCATCTACCAAGAGGTGTCGAGCATCGACGCCTCGACCAAGACCAACACCAACGGTCCCTCCACCAACAAGCGCTCGATCGAATCCAACGTGCTGGTCGACGACGGTGCCATCGTGGTGCTGGGCGGCCTGCTGCAAGACGAGTACGCGGGCGCCGCCGACAAGGTGCCTGGCGTGGGTGATCTGCCCATCCTGGGCAACCTGTTCAAGAGCGAGAACCGCGCGCGCAACAAGACCAATCTGATGATCTTCCTGCGCCCGGTCGTGGTGCGCGAGGCCTCGGACGCCGACGCCATCACCCAAGGCCGCTACGAGACCTTGCGCGGCGTGCAGCAGACCGTGCAGCCCAAACCCAGCGCCATGATGCCCAGCGTCAGCGAGGCGCCCGTGCTGCCCGCGTTGGCCCCGCGCACCGATGCCAAGGGAGCCCCCATCCTGCCGCCCAGTGCCAACGTCAGCCCCAGCAGCAGCGGCAGCAACATCGTCACCGACACCCCAGCCAAGCCCTGAGAGCCATGCGCCACCCCTTGCCCTATGCGTTCGCGCGCAGCTTCCAACTGCTGCTGGAAGACGACGGCCAGCAATGCACCCTGGTGCAGGCCCCCGAGGCCGACGCGGCCGCCGTCAGTGAAGTGATGCGCCGCCACCCGGTGCAAGCCGTCCAATGGCTGGACGCACCGGCCCTGGCCCAGCGCATTTCGGCCGCCTATGCCCAGGGCGAATCGAGCGCCGCCAGCGTGGTCAGCGAGGTCGAGTCCGACGCCGACCTGTCGCGCATCATGCAAGAGCTGCCCGCCGTGGAAGACTTGCTGGAGACCGCCGACGACGCGCCCATCATCCGCATGCTCAACGCCTTGCTCACGCAGGCCGCGCGCGACGGCGCCAGCGACATCCACATCGAGCCCTACGAGCGCCATTCCAGCGTGCGCTTTCGCGTCGACGGCACGCTGCGCGAGGTGGTGACACCCAACCGCGCGCTGCACGCGGCCCTGATCTCGCGCCTGAAGATCATGGCCGACCTGGACATCTCCGAAAAGCGCCTGCCGCAGGACGGCCGCATCAGCCTGCGCCTGGGCACGCGCGCCATCGACGTGCGCGTCTCCACCCTGCCCAGCGCGCACGGCGAGCGCGCCGTGCTGCGCCTGCTGGACAAGAGCGAAAGCAAGCTCAGCCTCGAATCGGTGGGCATGCAGGGCGAGGTGTTGGCGCGCTTTGAACGCCTGATCGGCCAGCCGCACGGCATCATCCTGGTGACCGGCCCCACGGGCTCAGGCAAGACCACCACCCTGTACTCGGCCCTGCAGCGCCTGGACGCGACGCAGAGCAACATCATGACGGTGGAAGACCCGATCGAGTACGAGCTCGCCGGCGTCGGCCAGACCCAGGTCAACGCCAAGATCGACCTGACCTTTGCCAAAGCCCTGCGCGCCATCCTGCGCCAGGACCCCGACGTGATCATGATCGGCGAAATCCGCGACTTCGAAACCGCGCAGATCGCCATCCAGGCCTCGCTCACCGGCCACCTGGTGCTGGCCACGCTGCACACCAACGACGCGGCCAGCGCCATCACCCGACTCACCGATATGGGCGTAGAGCCCTTCTTGCTGTCGTCCTCGCTGCTGGGCGTGCTGGCCCAGCGCCTGGTGCGCAAGTACTGCCCGCACTGCCACGGCGCAGGCTGCGAGCACTGCGGCCAGACCGGCTATGCCGGGCGCACCGGCGTGTTCGAGCTGTTGGTCACCGACGAAGCCATCCGCGCGCAAATCCACGGCCAAGCCGCCGAGGCACAGATCCGCGACGCGGCCCTGGCCTCGGGCATGACGCTGATGCGCGAGGACGGCGAGCGCCTGATTGCCGCCGGCATCACCTCGCGCGAAGAAGTGCTGCGCGTGACGCGCGACTGACCCCCACCAGCGCGCGCCCATGCCAGCCTATTCCTTTGAAGCCGTCGACGCCCAGGGCCAGACCCGCAAGGGCGTGATCGAGGCCGACACCGCGCGCGCCGCGCGCAGCCAGTTGCGCGCCCAGGCGCTGGTGCCGCTCGCGGTGCTGCCCGTCAAGGGCGGCAGCGCCGACGCAGACGCCGATGGCGTGCACCGCCCCGGCCTGTTCAGCCAACGCATTTTCAACGCCACGACGCTGGCGATCTGGACGCGCCAGTTGGCCGGGCTGGTCAGCTCGGGCCTGCCGCTGGAGCGCGCCCTGACCGCCATGACCGATGAGGCCGACAGCGACGCCCAGCGCCAGCTGGTGGCCGGCCTGCGCGCCGAGGTCAATGCCGGGGCCTCGTTTGCCCGCGCCCTGGCCCAGCACCCGCGCGAGTTCAGCGACATCTTCACCGCCGTCATTGGCGCGGGCGAGCAAAGCGGCAACCTGGGCCTGGTGCTGGAGCGCCTGGCCGACGACCTCGAAGAACGCCAGGCCCTGCGCAGCAAATTGATTGGCGCCGCCATGTACCCAGCCATCGTGACCTTGGTGGCCATCGTCATCGTGCTGTTCCTGGTGGGCTACGTGGTGCCGCAGGTGGCCAATGTGTTTGCCGGCACCAAGCGCGCCCTGCCACTGCTGACCGTGATCATGCTGGGCCTGAGCGACCTGGTGCGCTCCTATGGTTGGCTGATGGCGGCCCTGTTGGGGGCGCTGGTCGCGCTGGGTCGCTACCTGCTGACCCTGGAGGCCTGGCGCCTGCGCTTTGACGCGGCCTGGCTCAAGCTGCCCTTGATTGGCAAGCTGGCGCGCGGCTACAACGCGGCCCGCTTTGCCAGCACCCTGGCCATGCTGGCGGCCGCGGGCGTGCCCATCCTCAAAGCCTTGCAGGCGGCGGCCGAGACCGTGTCCAACCGGGCCATGCGGGCCGACGCACTCGACGCCCTGGTGCTGGTGCGTGAAGGCGCGCCGCTGGGCTCGGCGCTGGCGCAGAAAAAGCGCTTTCCGGGCCTGGTCGCCATGTTTGCGCGCCTGGGCGAGCAAACCGGGCAACTGCCCCTGATGCTGCAACGCGCCGCCACCCAGCTCGCGACCGAGGTGCAGCGCCGCGCCATGCAGCTGGCCACCATCCTGGAGCCGCTGCTGATCGTGGCCATGGGCTTGATGGTGATGCTGATCGTGCTGGCGGTGCTGATGCCCATCATCCAGCTGAACCAGTTCGTCAAGTGAAATAGGGCCCCCACGCTCCCCCACTGCGTGTGGGTCGCTGCCCCCCAGGGGGGCCCCTGCCGCCTTGGGAGCGGCCCGGCGACGGCCGGTTGGGCCCCCACGCTCCCCCGCTGCGTGTGGGTCGCTGCCCCCCAAGGGGGGGGCCCGGGCGCCTGGGGAGCGGCCCGGCGGTGGCCGGTGCCGGCTCCCAGCGACGCCGCTGTGCACAGGACTTGGCCTCACAATGCAGACATTCAACCCTGGAGGCTGGGCCCATGCCTGTCACCCTTGATGGCCAGTTGGTGGTGGCCATTTCCTCGCGCGCGCTGTTTGACTTTGAAGAAGAGAACACCGTCTTCGAACAGGTCAGCGAACAAGCCTACCGCCAGTTGCAGCTCGAGCGCCTGGACCAGACCGCACCGCCTGGCGTGGCGTTTTCGCTGGTCAAAAAACTGCTGGCCTTCAACCGCCCCGGCGCCGATCGCCTGGTCGAGGTGGTCATGCTGTCACGCAACGACCCGGTCAGCGGCATGCGCATCTTTCGCTCGGCCCACGAGACCGGCATCCCGCTGCAGCGCGGTGTGTTCACGCGCGGACGCAACCCCTTTGGCTACCTGCGGCCCCTGGGCGCCCACCTGTTTTTGTCGGCCAATGAAAGCGACGTGCGCCAAGCCCTGGCGCTGGGTTTTCCGGCCGCGCGTGTGTTGACCGAGTCGGTTCAGGCCAGCAACAGCCACCCCAACGAGGTGCGCATCGCCTTTGACGGTGACGCCGTGCTGTTTTCCGACGAGGCCGAACGCGTCTACCAAAGCCAGGGCCTGGACGCGTTTCAGCAGCACGAGAGCCAGCACGCCACCGACCCGTTGCCCGACGGGCCGTTCAAGCCTTTGCTGGCGGCCCTGCATCGGCTGCAGCAGGCCGACAACCCGCACATGCGCATCCGCACCGCGCTGGTGACCGCCCGCAGCGCTCCGGCCCACGAGCGCGCCATCCGCACGCTGATGCGCTGGAACATCGAGGTGGACGAGGTGCTGTTTCTGGGCGGGCTGGAAAAGGGCGGCTTTCTGCGCGAGTTCGAGCCTGACTTCTTTTTTGACGACCAGACCGGCCACGTCAACTCGGCGGCACAGCATGTGCCCGCCGGCCATGTGCACAGCGGGGTGTCCAACCCCTGAGGTTTGGCCATCGGTGAAGCCTTCGCAAAGTCTGTCACCATCGGCAAAGACGGCCCCCCACGCCCGTCCTCAGGCGTTGAAGACGCGGGCTCTGCCCCCATCTGACGCCTCTTGAAAGGAACACCATGAGCTTTTTCCGCGCCTTCGCCCTGCCCCTGGCGGCTGGCCTGCTGTGCCTGGCCCCGCTGGCACCAGTCAGCGCCCAGGCCAGCGCCGCCCCCAGCCCCTCCGACGAGCAACCCAGCGAAGGTGAAGCCCTGGCAGCGCGCCAGTTCAAGATGCTGGACTTCAATGGCGACGGCTACCTGAGCCGCAGCGAAGTCGCCTTCATTCCACGACTGGCCAAGGCTTTTGACGCGGCCGATGCCGACCACGACGGCAAAGTCAGCTTTGAAGAAATCCGTGCCTACGCCAAGGAAGTGCGGGCCCAGAAAGCCAGTGAGAGCAGCAGCGAAGCCAAGCGCTGAGCCGGCGGCCGCCTCAGGGCGCCAGGCAGACCGAGTTGCGACCCGCCGCCTTGGCCCGGTACAAAGCTTCGTCGGCCCGCTGCAAGGTGTCGGCCACCGACTCCCCGGGCTGCCACTGCGCCACGCCCAGGCTGGTGGTCACCGGCAGGCCACGCGGAAACACCGTGAACTCCACCTTGTGGCGCAAGGCTTCGGCAAAACGCTGCGCCTCCATCAGGTCATGACCCGGCACCATCACGGCAAACTCCTCGCCGCCCAGGCGGGCTGGCAGATCACGGTGGCGCGTGCTCTGGGCCAGCAACTGGCCCATGGTGCGCAACACCCCATCGCCCTCGGCGTGGCCGAAGCGGTCATTGAGTTGTTTGAAGTGGTCCAAATCCAGCACGATGAAGGACAAAGGACGCCCCTCTCGCTCAGCCCAGCGCTGGGCCTGCTCGGCCCGCAGGTTGAACTCCCGCCGGTTGGCCAGACCGGTCAGCGGGTCTTCCGAGGCCAGGCGCTGCCAGCCATCGCTGTTGGCCTGCAGCGGCGAAATCACCAGGCGCTTGAGCGCAAAGTTCATGATCAAGAAAAACAGCGCCATGATGCCCAGCGACAGGCCGGCGGTGCGCCACATGGCCCGGTACACCCGGCTCCACAGGGGCGTCAGGGGCACGGACACCAACTGCGCACCGATCACCTCGCCTTCGCGCCAGCCAAAACCGTTGCCGGCCCCATAGCGGGCCAGCATCGCCGGTGGTGCCTGCTCGGGCTGGCCGTGGCAGTGAAGGCAGGCCGCCGTGGCGCGCAAGGGTTTGGCCAGACACCAGTGCTGCTCATCGGTCGAGCAGGCCCGGGTTTGCAAGGTGGTGAGCGTCGGGTCCGCGCGAAAGGCGTCCACCGCCACCCGCTCCCAACCCTGAGGCTGGTGCGCAGGCACGGTGGGCTGCAGCGCCACCTCGCGGTAGTCCAGGTTGGGGTAGTCCTCGCGCAGCAGGGCCATGGCCGTGGTGGCGGCGAACGAAGGCACCGAGGCCGGGTGAAACTGGCGGGCATCGGCCATCAAGGCTTCGCGCACATGCAACTCGGTGTAGCGGCGCATGGCTTGGGCCATGGCCATGTGCTGGCTCGCCACGGCTTCCACATCGCGCAGCACCTGGGCACGGGTGATCCACCAAGCCCAGCTCGTGGCGATGGCCATGCCCAGCACGGTCATGAAGAGCAACATCTGGTTCAGACGGGCCCGAATCGAAACTGGCAAACTTCCCTCCTGCTGGGGCTGCTTCGCAACGAACGGCCCTCCTGGTGCGGGGGCTCTCCCTGCACATGCCAAATTATCCACCGCTCACACCCCAGCTTGATCCACTCAGGCCCCGGGGATGCGCTTTAACTACCATTGCGTTCCATGACGGTCTCTAAGTTTCATCTTTTTCGCGACACCAGCCGGCGCATCCTGGCCCTGTCCCTGCCCTACTTCCGCTCCGAGGAACGCTGGCAGGCGCGCGGCTTGCTGGCCGCCATCGTGGCCCTGAACCTGGGCGCGGTGTACATGCTGGTGCTGATCAACGACTGGAACCGCGTCTTCTACGACGCCCTGCAAAACAAGCAGGCCGATGTGTTCTGGCACCAGTTGTCGCGCTTTGCCCTGCTGGCCTTTGCCTACATCGTGATCGCGGTCTACAAGTTCTACCTGACCCAGTGGCTGGAGCTGCGCTGGCGCGCCTGGATGACGCGCCATTACCTGGACCGTTGGCTGGCCAACCACCTGTTTTACCGACTGGAGTTGGCCCGCTATGCCCACAGCGGCCCGGGCCAAGCACCGCCAGACAACCCCGACCAGCGCATCCAGGAGGACGTGAACCTGTTCACCTCGCTGACGGTGTCGCTGAGCATGGGCCTGCTCAATGCCGTGGTCACCCTGGCCAGCTTTGTCGGCATCCTCTGGAGCCTGTCGGGCAACTTTGCCTTCAGCCTGCAAGGCAACGACTACAGCATCCCCGGCTTCATGGTCTGGATGGCGGTGCTGTACTGCCTGGTCGGCAGTGTCGCCACGCACTACATCGGGCGGCCCTTGATCGGGCTCAATTTCGGGCAAAAGCGCTATGAAGCCGACTTCCGCAGCCACATGGGCCGGGTGCGCGAATACAGCGAATCGATTGCCCTGGACCTGGGCAGCTCGGTCGAGAACGAAAACCTCAAACAGCGCTTTGGCCGCTTGATGACGAACTACATCGCCCTCATCAAGGCCCAAAAGCGCCTGGTCTGGTTCACCAACTTCTTCGGCCAGGCGGCCATGGTGTTTCCCTTCATCGTGGCCGCACCGCGCTTTTTCAGCGGCGCCATCCAACTCGGCGAGCTGATGCAGATCGCCTCGGCTTTCGACCGCGTGCAGGGCTCGCTGAGCTGGCTGGTCGACAACTACGACTCCCTGGCCAGCTGGCGCGCCACCAGCGACCGGCTGACCACGTTCGAAGAAAACCTGAGCCAGGCCCAGGCCGTGCCCCAAGGCCTGCACACCGCCCTGGGCGAGGACCTGGCGATTGAGGACCTCAGCATCCAGCTGCCCAACGGCCAGCCGCTGCTCGACCCCAGCAGCGCCCACGCGCGCCCGGGCCAGCAGGTGCTGTTGCAAGGTCCCTCGGGCAGCGGCAAGTCCACGCTGTTCCGCACCCTGGCCGGTTTGTGGCCCCATGCCCAAGGCGGCCTGAGCCAGCCGCAGCGCGTGATGTACATCCCGCAAAAGCCCTACCTGGCCAACGGTCCGCTGCGCAACACCCTGGCCTACCCCGAGGCGGCCAACACCTACGATGACGAGGCTTTGCGCGAGGCGCTGCGCCAAGCGGAACTGCCGCATCTGTGCACCGAACTGGACCGCGAAGACGCCTGGAGCCAAAAACTGTCGGGCGGCGAGCAGCAAAGACTGGCCCTGGCCCGCGTGCTGCTCAAGCGCCCAGCCTGGGTGATGGCGGACGAAGCCACCAGCGCCCTGGACGAACAGACCGAGCAACTGCTTTACCAACGCCTGGTGGCGCTGACGCAAGCGCAGGGCGGGGGCCTGGTGTCGATTGCACACCGGCCGGAGCTGGCGCGCTTCCACAACACGCGCTGGCGTCTGGAAGAAGTCAGCCCCTCGCCACGGCGCTTCCGCCTGGTCAGTGAGTCGATTTGAGGGGTGCATGGGCCAGGGCTGGCGCGGGCCGCCCGCCCTGCACAGCCCGGCGGGCGGGGCTCAGAGCCCGCCGCCGCGCTTGACCTTGGGGTCGGTGTAGACCAGCAAATTGGTCGACAACCCCGCCTTGGTCTGCTCGTTTTGCAGGCGGTTGGCTTCGTCGCTGGCCTCGGTGGCAGCCAGCTCGACCACCGAGCCGCTGGCCTTCCACACCGAGTGGATGAAGTCCAGCAGCTTCTTGGAGATGGGCTCCGGCGGCGGCTTCTTGGGCTCTTCGGTGGTGGCTTTCTTCTTGACCTCGGTCCAGTCCTTGTTGGGCTGGTCATTGGAGGCCGAAGGCTTGTCCGGGCTCTCCACCTTGCGCCCCGACACCGTGACGATGGTGGACTCTGTCGGTGCGTTGGTCACCGTGGTGGAGGGCTTGCTGGGGGTTTGACGCTCGCTTTCGCCCGCCGACGCCGCAGCGCCGGCGCCATAGGCGGCCCAGCTCAACGAGCGATCGACAGGGGGAAGTTGCATAACAGGCCCACTCAGTACAAATTGTTTACATAGAAAAACAAGCGTTTTTGAGCGCTCTCGTACCGTTTACGGCAGTCCCTCGGAAAAATGAAGGGCCTTCTGCAAAAAATTTTGAGATTTTTTTGATTTGAAAAAAGAGTCCGCAAAAAGCAAAAAGAGACTCGAAAGTCTCTTTTTTGGATGCATCAGTTCAAGTCGCCGTCAAACCCCAGGGGCCGTCAGCGACGCCAGGTAGCGCTCATGCCCGCGCGCGCGCAGCTCGCAGGCCGGGCAGTGCCCGCAGCCCCAGCCCCAGGCGTGGCGGTGTTCGCGGTCACCCAGGTAGCAGGTGTGGGAGTGCTCGACGATCAAGTCCACCAAGGGGGCGCCGCCCAGGTCATGCGCCATCTTCCAGGTCTCGGCCTTGTCGATCCACATCAGCGGGGTTTCAATCAGCAGGCGGCGGTCCATGCCCAGCGACAAGGCCAGTTGCATGGCCTTCATGGTGTCGTCGCGGCAATCGGGGTAGCCTGAGTAATCGGTTTCGCACACGCCGGTCACGATGACCTCCAGCCCGCGCCGGTACGCCAAAGCCGCAGCCAGGGTCAGGAACAGCAGGTTGCGACCCGGTACAAAGGTGTTGGGCAGGCCGCCTTGCGCCATCTGAAAGGCCATGTCGCGGGTCAGCGAGGTCTCGCTGACCTGGCCCAGCACGCCCAGGTCCAGCAAGTGGTCATCACCCAGCTTGGCCGCCCAGTGCGGGAACTGCGTGCGCAGCTCGCTCAGCACAGCCAGGCGGGCCTGCAGCTCCACGCTGTGGCGCTGGCGGTAGTCGAAGGCCACGGTTTCGACGCGCTCGTAGCGCGCCAGCGCATGGGCCAGGCAGGTGGTGGAGTCCTGGCCACCCGAAAAAAGGACCAGCGCGGTGGTGTGCAGGGGCATGAAAAAGCCTCGATCAGAAATATAAGGGGGGGGTCAGCGCCCCGCCCGGCTCACAAAAAACGTTCCAGCAGCTTGCGCGAGCCCCGGTCCAAGGCCGCCATGTCGGGCACCTGGTAGACGATGCCCTGGCCGCCCGAAATCAGCAGCTTGCCGCGCTCCAGCCGGCGGATGTCTTCCTCCGCCTTGAGCACGAACTGGGTCTGGCCCCGATCGGTCTCGACCGTCCAGGTGCAGGGGGTCGAGAAGCTGGACACCGCCAGCAAGCGCTTGACCACCGGGTTGAACTCGCGCGTGGCCAGTTCTTCTTCTAGCAAGGCGCGCTCGGCGCGGGGCAGTTGGTCCAGGCGTGGTACCCAGGCCAGCTCATGGCCTTCCGGCCCCACAAGGGACAGGCCCTCGTCGGGGGCGGCGATCGGGAAGGCCCGCACCGGCGTCACGCCGACATGGCTTTGGCCCTGGGCGTCGGTCAGCACCAGACGGCCCAGCGCATTGCGCTGCAGTTGAAAAGACAGGCTGTGGGTCATGGTCTGGCCACCTCAGGGTTGACCCGCCGGGTGGGCGGAATGGGCGCTGGGCGCCAGGGCCAGGCTGTCGTCGTCGGCGCCATCGACGCGCCGCACCTGGGCTTCGTACAGGCGCCAGTAAGCGCCTTGCTTGGCCATCAACTCGTCGTGTGGGCCCACTTCGACCACCTGGCCGCGGTCCATCACCACCAGGCGATCGGCCTTGCGCAGGGTGGACAGGCGGTGGGCGATGGCGATGGTGGTGCGACCTTGCACCAAGTTGTCCAGCGCGCGCTGGATTTCCTTTTCGGTTTCGGTGTCCACAGCCGAGGTGGCCTCGTCGAGGATCAGGATGCGCGGATCGATCAACAGCGCCCGCGCGATCGAGATGCGCTGACGCTCACCCCCCGACAGGCCCTGGCCACGCTCGCCCACCAGCGAGTCATAGCCCTGAGGCAGGCGCAGGATGAAGTCATGTGCGTGCGCGGCGCGGGCCGCCGCCACGATCTCCTCGCGGCTGGCGTGGGGCTTGCCGTAGGCGATGTTCTCGGCAATCGTGCCAAAGAACAGGAAGGGCTCTTGCAGCACCAGGCCGATGTTGCTGCGGTAGTCGGCCACGGCAAAGCGGCGGATGTCCGTGCCGTCCAGGCGGATGGCGCCGTCGGTGACATCGTAAAAACGGCAGATCAAATTGACCAAGGTGCTCTTGCCCGAGCCGCTGTGGCCGACCAGACCGATCATTTCGCCGGGCTGGATGTCCAGGTCCACGCCCCGGATCACGCTGCGCGTGCCGTAGCGAAAACCGATGTTGTTCATCTCGATGCGGCCCTTCACCGCAGGCAGCTTGACCGGCTGGGTCGGCTCGGGGACGTTGGAGACGTGGTCCAGGATGTCAAAAATGCGCTTGGCGCCCGCCGCGGCCTTTTGCGTCACCGAGACGATGCGGCTCATCGAGTCCAGCCGGGTGTAGAAGCGGCCAATGTAGGCAATGAAGGCCGTCAACACCCCGACCGTGATCTGGCTGCGCGAGACCAGCCAGATGCCGCAACCCCACACCACCAGCAGGCCGATTTCCGTCAGCAGTGACACGGTGGGCGAGAACAGCGACCAGGTGCGGTTGAGCTTGTCGTTGACCTCAAGGTTGTAGCGGTTGGCCTGTTTGAAACGCTCGGCCTCGCGCTTTTCCTGTGCAAAAGCCTTGACCACCCGGATGCCGGGGATGGTGTCGGCCAGCACATTGGTGACCTGGGACCAGACGCGGTCGATTTTCTCGAACCCCGTGCGCAGGCGATCCCGCACGGTGTGGATCAGCCAGGCAATGAACGGCAGAGGCACCAAGGTGACCAGGGCCAGCCAGGGGTTGATCGAGAACAGGATGGCCGCCGTCATGGTGATCATCAGCACGTCGGTGATGAAGTCCAGCGCATGCAGCGACAAAAACACGTTGATGCGGTCGGTTTCCGAACCGATGCGGTTCATCAGGTCGCCCGTGCGCTTGCCGCCAAAGTAGTCCAGCGACAGGCGCAGCAGGTGCTCGTAGGTGGTGGTGCGCAGGTCCGCGCCAATGCGCTCGGACACCAGGGCCAGGATGTAGGTGCGTGCCCAGCTCAGGCCCCAGGCGGCCAGTGCCGAGCCCAGCAGGCCCGCCAGGTACAGCAGCACCAGCATGGGATCGATCTTCTGACCGTTCTGGAACGGGATCAGGATGTCATCCATCAGCGGGATGGTCAGGTAAGGCGGGATCAGCGTGGCCGCCGTGGAGGCCAGGGTCAGCGCAAAACCGGCGGCCAGTTGCTTTCGGTAGGGGTGCGCAAAACGCCACAGGCGCAGCAGCACCCAGGTGGAGGTGGGCGGCTGCAGCTCGCGCTCGCAGGCCGGGCAGCTTTCGCTGTCGGGCGGCAACGGGGCGCTGCAGGCGGGGCAGCAGGCGACTTCTTCGTTGTCCTCGGGCGCGGCGCCCGCCAGCAGGGCCAGGCGCTGCTCGAACACGCGCATCAGGCGCATGGCATGCACGTCAGCGCTGAGCGTGAAGCGCCAGTGCGCCAGTCGGCGCTCGGCCGTCACCAGCTCCAGCGTGCCCACGCCGGCGTGGTCGCTGTGGCGCAGCGACAGGCTGGCCTCCAGCGGCCAGGAGCGCCATTCGCCGCTGCCAGGCTCGCAGGCCAGCAGGCGTTTTTCCGTCACCGCCAGCAGGCCAGAGGCGAAATGCAGGCGTGCGTCCAGGTCAACCGGAAGGCTTGCGAGGACGTTTTCACCGGACGCCAGTTGAGATTGAGGGTCGATTCTTCCGAGATCGGCTGTCTCGTCTGGAGAACCTACAGGATTTGAATGTTGCATTTTGATTCCGTACCGCGCGGCACTGTTCGCCCTCCCGCGCAGAGGCAGGAAAAGTCGATTTTCGCCGAAACCGAGGCCATGCGACGCCCTGACGCAGAATGCGAGCTCAGCCAAGCGCCCAAAGTGAGCGCACAATCTCGGCTGGATGGCGGCATGGCGCCAGGCACCGAACCCGACTCGAACATGATCAAAGCCGACGATCTCAAGCTCTTGCGCATCAATTACCTGCGCGGCCCCAACATCTGGACCTACCGTTCCGTACTGGAAGTCTGGTTGGACCTGGGGGAACTCGAAAACTACCCCTCCAACAAGATCCCCGGTTTCAAAGACCGGCTGGTGGCCTTGTTGCCGGCCTTGATTGAGCACCACTGCGGGGTCGGCGAACGCGGCGGCTTCCTGCAGCGGCTCGAAGAAGGCACCTGGGCGGGCCACATCCTGGAGCACATCGTGATCGAGCTGCTCAACCTGGCGGGCATGCCCACCGGCTTTGGACAGACCCGCAGCACCTCGCGCCATGGCATTTACCGCATGGTGTTCCGGGCGCGTGAAGAGCGCGTCGCCCGCGCCGCCCTGGACGCCGGTCACCAACTGTTGACCGCCACCATCCGCGGCGACAGCTTTGACGTCAAGGCCGCCGTGCACCGCGTGCGCACCGAAGTCGACAACTGCTACCTCGGCCCCAGCACCGCCTGCATCGTGGACGCCGCCACCGACCGTCGCATCCCGCACATCCGCCTGAACGACGGCAACCTGGTGCAACTGGGCTACGGTGCCAGCCAGCGCCGCATCTGGACGGCCGAGACCGAATTCACCAGCGCCATTGCCGAAGGCATTGCCGGCGACAAAGACCTGACCAAGTCCTTGCTCAAGTCCTGTGGCGTGCCGGTGCCCGAAGGCCAGATCGTCAACAGCCCCGAAGAAGCCTGGGAAGCTGCGCAAGACATTGGCTTCCCGGTGGTGGTCAAGCCCTCCGACGCCAACCATGGCCGGGGCGTGACCCTGGACCTGCACACGCAGGCCGACATCGAAGCCGCCTACCACGTAGCCTACCCCGAAGGCAGCGACGTGATGGTCGAGCGCTTCATCCCCGGTCACGAGCACCGCCTGCTGGTGGTGGGTGACAAGGTCGTGGCCGCCGCGCGCGGCGAGATCATCGGCATCACCGGCGACGGTCGCTCCACCGTGCGCCAGCTGATTGACAACCAGCTCAACTCCGACCCACGCCGCGGCTTCGAAGAAGAATTCCCGCTCGAAACCATCGTCATCGAGACCAACACCAAGGTGCAGCTCGAGATCCAACGCCAGGGTCTGAGCCCCGAGGCCGTGCCCGCTGCGGGCCGCTTTGTGGTGATCGAGCGCAACGGCAACGTGGCCATCGACTGCACCGACAACATCCACCCCGAAGTGCAGTACGCCGCCAGCCTGGCCGCCCGCGTCGTGGGCCTGGACATTGCCGGCATCGACATGGTGGCCAAGGACATCTCGCGCCCGCTGGCCGAGCAAGGCGGCGCCATCGTGGAAGTCAACGCCGGTCCCGGCTTGCTGATGCACCTGAAGCCCGCTGAAGGCTCGCCCCGCCCTGTGGGCCGCGCCATCGTCGACCACCTGTTCCCCGAGACCGAAGGCGACGCCGCCCCGGGCCGCATCCCCGTGGTGGGCGTGGCTGGTACGCGCGACACGCACAAAATCGCCCGCATGGTCGCCTGGCTGGCCCACCTCAGTGGCCGCCAGACCGGTCTGGCCTGCCGCGATGGCCTGTTCCTGGACCGCCGCCGTGTCGAATCCGTGGACTGCGCCAACTGGGAAGCCGGCCACCGCCTGCTGATGAACCACTCGGTGCAGGCCACGGTGATCGAAAACGGCGCCGAAACCATCCTGCGCGACGGCCTGCCCTACGACCGCTGCCAAGTGGGCGTGGTGACCGACCTCGAAGGCTTCGAGGCCCTGAGCCACTACGACGTGCATGAAGCCGACCAGATGGTGCGCGTGATGCGCACCCAGGTCGACGTGGTGCTGCCCGACGGCGTGGCCGTGCTCAACACCGCCGACACCCGTGTCAGCGACATGGCCTCGCTGTGCGACGGCTCGGTCGTGCTGTATGGCCTGACCGCCGATGTGCCCGCCATCGAGGCGCACCGTGCGGCCCAGGGCCGGGCGGTCTACCTCAAGCAAGGTTATGTGGTGCTGGCCGAAGGCAGCCACGAGAAGGTGCTGTCCGACCTGGGCGACATCCGCACGCGCCAGAACACCGCCTTCCCGATGAGCGAAGAGGCCTTGCTGGCCGCCGTGGCCACGGCCTGGGCGCTGGACATCTCGCCCGACCTGATCGCCGCCGGCATCGAAACCTTCGATCCCGATCCGCAACCGGTTCGCCCGGCTGGCAGCACAGCATTTTTCCGCTGAGCCGCGCCGCCCAATCGCCCCAACGCGCCCACTGAACTCAAGAGAAACTGATGCAAGTCTCACGCATCCGGGCCCTGCGCGGCCCCAACATCTGGAGCCGCCACACCGCCATCGAGGCCGTGGTGGAATGTGCCCCCGAAGAGCGCTCTGTCGCTGGTCTGGACGGGTTTGAAACCCGCATCCGCGCCCTCTTCCCCGGTATCGGTGCGCTGCGCCCCGACAGCCACGAAGGCCCGGTGTCCCTGGCCCATGTGCTCGAAGCCGCCGGCCTGGCCTTGCAATCGCAGGCCGGCTGCCCGGTGACCTACAGCCGCACCAGCGCCACCAGCGAACCCGGCATCTACCAGGTCGTGATCGAATACAGCGAAGAAGTCGTGGGCCGCCAGGCCTTTGACCAGGCGCTGGCCCTGATCCAGGCGGCGCTGGACAACACGTCGTTTGACATCGATGCGGCGATCTCCCAGTTGCGCGAAACCGACGAAGACGAACGCCTGGGTCCGAGCACGGGCTCCATCGTCGAAGCGGCCGTCAAACGTGGCATTCCCTACCGCCGCCTGACCTCGGGCAGCCTGGTGCAGTTTGGCTGGGGCTCGCGCCAGCGCCGCATCCAGGCCGCCGAGGTGGACACCACCAGCGCCGTGGCCGAATCGATCGCCCAGGACAAAGACCTGACCAAGATGCTGCTGCGCGCCGCTGGCGTGCCGGTGCCGCTGGGCCGCCCCGCCGTCGACGAAGACGACGCCTGGGCTGCCGCGCTCGAGATCGGCCTGCCCGTGGTCCTCAAGCCGCAAGACGGCAACCAAGGCAAGGGCGTGACCGTCAACATCACCGACCGCGCCCAGCTCAACCTGGCCTACAAGGCGGCCGCTGACATTGGCGAGGTGCTGGTCGAAAAATACCTGCCGGGCAACGACTTCCGCCTGCTGGTGGTGGGCGACCGCCTGGTGGCCGCTGCCCGCCGCGATCCGCCGCAAGTCATCGGCGACGGCGTGCACACCGTGCGCGAGCTGGTGGACATCGTCAACACCGACCCGCGCCGGGGCGTGGGCCACGCCACCTCGCTGACCAAGATCCGCTTTGACGACATCGCCATCGCGCGCCTGAGCCTGCAAGACTTGAAGCCCGAATCCGTGCCGCCCAAGGGCCAGCGCGTGATCCTGCGCAACAACGCCAACCTGAGCACCGGGGGCACCGCCACCGACGTGACCGACGACGTGCACCCCGAAGTGGCTGCGCGCGCCGTGGCGGCAGCCCAGATGGTGGGCATGCACATCTGCGGCGTCGACGTGGTCTGCGAGAGCGTGCTGCGCCCGCTCGAAGAGCAGCACGGCGGCATCGTGGAAGTCAATGCCGCGCCTGGCCTGCGCATGCACCTGATGCCCTCCTATGGCAAGGGCCGCCAGGTCGGCGAAGCCATGGTCTCGCACCTCTACAACAGCGGCGACGATGGCCGCATCCCCGTGGTGGCCGTCACCGGCACCAACGGCAAGACCACCACCGCGCGCCTGATCACCCACCTGTTCACGGCCAGCGGCCTGCGCGTGGGCATGACCAACACCGACGGCGTGTACGTCAACGGCCGCCAGATCGACAGCGGTGACTGCAGCGGCCCCAAGAGCGCGCGCAACGTGCTGCTGCACCCCGACGTGGACGCGGCCGTGTTCGAAAGCGCGCGAGGCGGCATCCTGCGCGAAGGCTTGGGCTACGACCGCTGCCAAGTGGCCGTGGTGACCAATGTGGGCGCCGGCGACCACCTGGGCATGAACTACATCAACACGGTGGAAGACCTGGCCGTGGTCAAGCGCGTGATCGTGCAAAACGTGGCCCCCGCTGGCTATGCCGTGCTCAATGCAGCGGATCCCATGGTCGCGGCCATGGCCGACAGCTGCCCGGGCCAGGTGATCTTCTTCGCCCGCGACCGCAACCACCCCGTGATGGCCACACACCGCGCCCAAGGCAAGCGCACCGTCTATGTGGACGGGGACGCCATCGTGGTCACCGAAGGCACCTGGCGCGAGCACATCCTGCTGCGCGACGTGCCCATCACGCGCAACGGCACCATCGGCTTCCAGATCGACAACGTGATGGCCGCCGTGGCGGCGGCCTGGGGCGTGGGCCTGAGCTGGGAGACCATCCGCAGCGGCGTGGCCAGCTTTGTCAACGACAGCGACAACGCCCCCGGCCGCTTCAACGTGATGGACTTCCGGGGCGCCACCGTGATTGCCGACTACGGGCACAACCCGGACGCCATGCGCGCCCTGGTGTCCGCCGTGGAAGCCATGCCGGCGCAGCGCCGTTCCGTGGTCATCAGCGGTGCCGGCGACCGCCGCGACGAGGACATCACCGAGCAGACCGCCATCCTGGGCCAGGCCTTTGACGATGTGGTGCTGTACGAAGACGCCTGCCAGCGTGGCCGCGCCGACGGCGAGGTGATGGGCCTGCTGCGCCAGGGCTTGGCCGGCGCCACCCGCACCCGCCATGTGGAAGAGATCCAGGGTGAGTTCAAGGCCATCGATGTGGCGCTGGACCGCCTGCAACCAGGCGACCTGTGCCTGGTGCTGGTCGACCAGGTCGAAGAAGCCTTGGCCCACCTGGCCAAACGCGTGAGCGACGCGGCCCAAGGCCGCTGAGCCTCCGACCGCCCCAGACCCCAGCAAGGCCGGCGCAAGCCGGCCTTTTTCATGGCGGGCCCGAGTCCGACCTAGTCAAACGCCGCCCGGCTGGCCGCCGGCACAGCCAAGGTGCAGTCGCCCAGCGCTTCGGCCACGCAGGGCAGGATCCAGCCCTCGGCCTTCTCTTCGGCGCTCAAGCCCGGCCACTCGATGCGGTAGCGCACCTGGCCGCTCAACAAACGGCACAGGCAGGCGCGGCAGGTGCCGTTGCGGCACGAGCTGGGCAGGGTCACGCCGGCGGCTTCAGCCGACGCCAGCAGGCTGTCGCCGGCCTCCGACGTCCAAGTCCAGCCCTGTTCGGGCAAGCCAATGCGCCCCCCAGCCGACACGATCAGACCACCATGGGCGTGACCGCGCCATCCATGGCCAGGATGGCGCCCGTGATGTAGCTGGCCTTGGCCGAGGCCAGGAACAGCACCGCGTTGGCAATTTCTTCCGGCTCGGCCAGGCGGCCCAGGGGCAGTTTTTCGCGGGCGCGCTGCAGCGCCAGCTCGGGGCTGATCTGCTGCAGCCGGGCATCGGCGGCCATGCCTTCACGCAGGCGGTCGGTCAGGGTCAGGCCGGGGTTGATGGCGTTGACGCGCACCCCGCGCGGGCCATAGGCCGCAGCCAGGCCCGCACTGACCAGCATCAGCGCCGCGTTGGCGGCGCCGCCGGGCAGGTGAATGGGACTGGCCACTTTGCCGCCATTGCCCACCACGTTGACGATGGCACCTCGGCCGCGCTGACCCATGCGCTTGATCAGCGGGTCGATCATGTGGATGTAGCTGAAGTACTTGGCCTGCATGGCCGCGTGCCAGGCCTCAGGCTGCAGCTCGTCGGGCGGGGTGCGGCGCGCCGCACCGGCCGAGTTGACCAGGATGTCCACCGGGCCGAGGCCGGCCTCGGCGGCGTCCAACGCGGCCAGGGCGGCACCGGCATCGCACAGGTCAGCGGCCACGGTGGCCAGGCGGCTGGCATCAACGCCCAGGCTGGCTTGGGCGGCGGCCAGGTTGGCCGGGTTGCGCGAGACCAGGGTCACGCGCGCGCCTTCGTCCAGAAAGCCGCGCGCGCAAGCCAGGCCAATGCCTTTGCTGCCGCCGGTCACCAACACATGAAGGCCCTTCAATTGCAAATCCATGGTGTGTCTCCTGAGGTTTTCACAAAACCAAGGCAGACTACCGCAATCGCCGCGCGCCGGCCGTCTGATCTGGAGAACCCATGCTGCGTCTTCGCCCATTGCTGTCCAACCGCACCCACTCGCTTTTTCTGGGGGCCGCCCTGCTGCTGGGCGCCCAGGCCGCCCTGGCCGGGCCCGAGGTGGTGGGCGATGTCAGCACCGCTTTCAAGCTGATCGGCCCCAACCACAAGATCGTGGTGGAGGCCTATGACGACCCGCAAGTGCTGGGCGTGACCTGCTTTGTCTCGCGGGCCCGCACGGGCGGCCTGTCGGGCGCTTTTGGTGTGGCCGAAGACAAGGCCGAAGCCTCCATCGCCTGCCGCCAGGTCGGCCCGATCGAGTTCAAGGGCACGCTGCGCCAGGAGGACGAGGTGTTTTCCGAGCGCATGTCCTTGCTGTTCAAGCGCCTGCGCGTGGTGCGCATGGTGGACAGCAAGCGCAACACCCTGGTCTACCTGAGCTACTCGGACCGCCTGGTGGACGGCTCGCCGCAAAACAGCGTGACCGCCGTGCCGGTGGACCGGGCCATGACGATTCCGCTCAAATAAGCGCACGGCGCCAGCGCCCCGGCCAGGCGCTCAGGCTTCTTCGCCAGACGCCGGGACGGGTCTGGACACTGGCTTGCGCCGGCGCGGCACCAGGCGCTGCATCTCTTCGCGCAGCAGGGCCACCATCTCGGCCGAGGCGGGGCTCAGGCTGCGCCCGCGCCGGGTGACCAGGCCAATCGGGCGCAGGATGTCGGGCTCGACCAAGCGCCGACGCACCACCCCCGTCAAAGGCGCGACCGCCGCCGCCAGCTCAGGCAGGGCGGCCACCCCCAGGCCTGCAGCCACCATGGCGTTGATGGTGGCCAGGTGCTCCACCTCGTAGCGCGGCGCAAAGCGCAGCCGGTGCTGCAGCAAAGCCGCGTCGGCGTACTGGCGCACGCTGGTGGGCAGGGGCATGGAGATGTGCGTCAACTCAGCCACGTCGGACCAGGCCAGGGCGCGCCGTCCCTTGGCCAGGGCGTGCTGCGCCGGCAGCAGCAGCACGAAGCCGTCCGAGGCCAGCGGTTGGTAGTCCAGGTCGGCGTAGGCGGGGTTGGCCGCCGTCAGCGCAAAGTCCACCTGGCCGCTGCGCACCAGGTCAAAGGCCGGGCCAGACAAGGTGTCCATCACCGCCAGGCGAATGCCGGGATGGCGCTCGGTCAGGCGCGCCATCGCCAGGGGCACGACGGTGGCCGCCAGCGAGGGCAAGGCGGCCAACGTCACCTGCCCGACCTGCAATTCGGCCACGCTGCGCACGGCGCGAACAGCCTCGTCGGCTTGGGTGCACAGCAGTTGCGCCTGCTCCAGAAACACCTGGCCCGCCAGGGTCAGTTGCACGCTGCGCGTGGTGCGGTCGAACAGGCGCACCTGCAGCGTTTCTTCCAGCCGGGTCAGCACGCCAGACACCGCCGACTGCGACAAATGCACCTGCTCGGCGGTGCGCCGAAAACTCAGGGTTTGCCCGAGGGCGAGGAACACCTCCAACTCGCGCGTGGACCAATTGATCTTCATAGCCGATCAGTTTATTGAAAAAATCGTCTAGACGGTTCAATGCGGGCTTCCTAGACTGCGCCCATCTGTGCTGAACCTGACCGAGGACTTTGTCTTGAACCTGCTGCCTGAACACCCCCGCCACACCCACGCCGTTGTCATTGGCGCGGGCACCATGGGCGCCGACGTGGCCACCGTGCTGGCCCGTGGCGGCTGCCGCGTCACCGTCACCGACCCCAACGAAGCGCAACGTGCAGCCCTGCCCCTGCGCGTGCACCAGGGCCTGACGCCCCTGGACCTGGGCGCCCGCGCCGAGCGGGTGCAGTGCGTGGCCAGCCTGGCCGAAGTGCATTGGGCCGATGTGGTGCTGGTGATTGAATGCATCCCTGAAAAACTGCCCCTCAAGCAGGCCTTGTTTGGCGAACTGCTGCAGCACGCGCCGGCCGACTGCGTGCTGACCAGCAACAGCTCCAGCTTCCCCATCAGCGCCATCGCCGACGGCCTGCCCACGGCCGAGCGCATGCTGGGCCTGCACTTCTTCATGCCGGCCCACCTGGTGCCCCTGGTCGAGGTGGTGCAAGGCCCGCGCACCGACGAGGCCCAGGCGGAGCGCCTGTGCAGCTTCATGCGCGGCTGCGGCAGCGTACCGGTGCGGGTGCGCAAGGACAAGCCCGGCTTCCTGGCCAACCGGCTGCAGCACGCCCTGGCCCGCGAGGCCTTTGCCATGATCGACGAGGGCGTGGCCACGCCCGAGGACGTGGACGCTGCCGTGCGCTTTGGCTTTGGCTTTCGCTACCTGGCGGCCGGCCCGGTCATGCAGCGCGACCACGCGGGCCTGGACGTGCACTGCGCGGCCGCCGCCACCATGTACCCCTCGCTGGCGGCCAACACCACGCCGGCACTCGCCCTCAGCGAGCGCGTGGCCGCCGGCCGCCTGGGCATGAAAACCGGAGGGGGCTTTTACGACTGGCCCGAAGAGCGCCGCCTGGCCGAGCGCCAGCGCTACGACGCCCTGTTGCAGCAAGGCCTGACCCTGCTGGCCGCCGAGCTGCCCCCGATCGAGCGCGACTGAGCCCCTCACTGCCCCCCACGCCCCGCACCGCCCCACCGCCCCAGGACCCGCCCATGCCCACCACACCCCTGATCATCACCAGCGCCCCCAATGGCGCCTACAAACAGCTCAGCGACCACCCCGCCCTGCCCATCACACCCAGCAGCCTGGCCTTGTGCGCGCGCCAGTGCCTGGACGCAGGCGCGTCCATGCTGCACCTGCACATCCGTGACGCCGCCGGCCACCACAGCCTGGACGTGCAGGGCTACCGCGACGCGCTGAGCGCGGTCAAAGCGGCCGTGGGCGACCAGATGGTGCTGCAAGTCACCAGCGAAGCGGCCCGCGTCTACCACGCCCCGGCGCAGATCGCCATGGTGCGCGAGCTGCGCCCCGAGGCCGTGTCGGTGGGCCTGCGCGAGCTGGACCAGCCCGAGATCGGTGAGGCTGGCCTGGCGGACTTCTTTGGCTGGCTGGCCCGCGAACGGGTGATGACCCAAGTCATCCTCTACGACGTGGCCGACCTGCAGCGCTGGCAGTCGCTGCGCGCGCGTGGCGTGGTGCCCGAGGCGCCGTGGTTCCTGCTGTTTGTGCTGGGCCGCTACACCGCCGGCCAGACCTCCAGCCCGCTGGACCTGGTGCCTTTTGTGCACGCCCACAGCGGCCCCGAGCCCTGGGCCGTGTGCGCGTTTGGCGCCACCGAACACGCTTGCGTGACGGCCGCCGCCTCGCTGGGCGGCCATGTGCGCGTGGGCTTTGAAAACAACCTGCAGCTCAAGGACGGCAGCCGCGCCCCGCACAACGCCGCGCTGGTGGCCCAGGCCGCGCAAGCCGCGGCCAGCCTGGGCCGCCCGCTGGCCACGGCGCGCCACATCCGCGAACGCTTTGGTGCCTGAGCCACGCCCCCTTTTCGCCCCAGCCCCCCCGGAGACAACCATGCAAAGAAAACAATTCATTCACACCCTTCTCGCCGCGGGCCTGGCCGCCTCGGCGGCCCTGGTCGCCAGCCCCGCGCTGGCGCAAGACGCCTGGCCCAGCAAGACCATCCGCTTCGTCGTGCCCTACCCGCCGGGCGGCCCCACCGACCTGATGGCGCGCCTGCTGCAAGGCGAGCTGCAAACCAAGCTCGGGGTGACGGTGATGGTCGACAACAAAGGCGGCGCCGGCGGCAACCTGGGCAGCGGTGAAGTCGCCAAGCAGGCGCCAGCCGACGGCTACACCCTGCTGCTGGCCGCCAGCGGCCCGATGGCGGTCAACCCCACGCTGTACCGCAGCATGACCTTCAACCCGCAAACCGACCTGGTGCCGGTGATCCAGCTCTCGTCGTTTCCGCTGGTGCTGGAGGTCAACCCCAAAACCGGCATCAAGTCGCTCAAGGAATTGATCGCCGCGCTCAAGGACGGCAAGCGCCAGGACCTGAGCTTTGCCTCGGCCGGCAACGGCACGCCCCAGCACCTGGCCGGTGAGCTGTTCAACAGCCTGCAGGATGTGAAGATGCCGCACATCCCCTACCGGGGCGCGGGCCCGGCGCTGAACGACGTGCTGGGTGGCCAGGTGAATGTGATGTTCGACATCCTCGGCAGCTCACTGCCCTACATCCAGTCGGGCAAGTTGACCGCGCTGGCCGTGACCACCACCAAACGGGTGCCCAACCTGCCCGACGTGCCCACCATGGCCGAGGCAGGCATGCCAGGCTATGAGTTCACGGGCTGGCACGGCATTGCCATGCGCAGCGGCACGCCCCCCGCCATCGTGGACAAGCTCAACAGCACCTTGAATGCGATCTTTGCCCAGCCCGAATTCCGCAAGAAGTGGGAAGCCATTGGCACCCCGGTGGTGGCGGGCAGCGCTGCCCAGTTTGGCGAGTTGATCCGCCGCGACGCCGTGCGCCTGGGCAAGCTGGTGAAGGATTCAGGTGTGACGCTGGACTGAGCGCCCAGCCCCTTGGCGAGGCCCGGCCACGGTGGGCCGGTGGAGGCGACGCGGCCTGGGCCACGCCGCTGCGCCCAGGCCCACAGCGGCCTAGGCAAGGTGAAGCCGCTCAGAGCTTGAAGGCCACCACGTCCTGGCGCTGCTCGCCCAGGCCTTCGATGCCCAGGGTGACCACGTCGCCCTTCTTCAGGTAGACCGGGGCCGGCTGGCCGTCCTTCTTGATGCCCATGCCCACGCCCGGCGGGGTGCCGGTGGTGATGATGTCGCCGGGCTCCAGGGTCATGAACTGGCTCAGGTAGCTGACGATCTTGGCCACGCTGAAGATCATGGTCTTGGTGTTGCCGGTCTGCATGCGCTGGCCGTTCACGTCCAGCCACATGCTGAGCTTTTGCGGGTTCGGAACTTCGTCGCGCGTCACCAGCCAGGGGCCGATGGGGCCGAAGGTGTCGCAGCCCTTGCCCTTGTCCCAGGTGCCACCGCGCTCGATCTGGAACTCACGCTCGCTGACATCGTTGATGGTCACGTAGCCGGCCACATGGGACAGCGCCTCTTTTTGCGTGATGTAGCGCGCGCGCTTGCCAATCACCACGCCCAGCTCGACTTCCCAGTCGGTCTTCTTCGAGCCCTTGGGCAGCATCACCGGGTCGTTCGGGCCCTGGATGCAGCTGATGGCCTTGGTGAACACCACGGGTTCCTGCGGGATCGGCAGACCCGACTCTGCGGCGTGGTCAGCGTAGTTCAGGCCGATGGCGATGAACTTGCGCGTGCCCGCCACCGGCGTGCCAAAACGAGGCTTGCCGCGCACCAGGGGCAGCTTGTCCACATTGACCTTGGCCAGCTTGGCCAGGGCGGCATCGCTGAGCTGCTCAGGACCCACATCCTTCACCACCGCGCTCAAATCGCGCAGCTTGCCTTGGGCATCGATCAGGCCGGGCTTCTCCTGGCCGGGCTTGCCATAACGTACGAGTTTCATGAGGTCCTTTCAGGTTGGTCGGCGGCCGGGCCACCAAACGGCTGGCGGACGCACGCGGGTCATTATCGACAAAGAGAACAAAAGCTGACACAGGGCCGGCCGCTGCCAAGGCAGGCCGCAGGCCAGGATCAGATGGTGATGCCGCCATCGACCGAGTAGGCCTGGCCGGTGACAAAGGCCGACTCATCACTGGCCAGGAACACCACCAGCGGGGCGATCTCATGCGCCTGCGCCAAACGCCCCATGGGCTGGCGCGCGATGAAGGCCTGCCGCGCCGCCACCGGGTCGTCGTTGGCGTTGATGCGGTCTTGCAGCGAGGGCGTGTCCACCGTGCCGGGGCAGACCGCATTGCAGCGCACGCCCTGGCCCACGAAGTCGGCCGCCACGCTCTTGGTCAGGCCAATCACCGCCGCCTTGGAGGCGCCATAGATGAATCGATTGGGCAGGCCTTTGAGGCTGCTGCACACGCTGGCCATGTTGATGATGCTGCCGCCGCCCTGCGCCAGCATGCGCGGCAGCGCGGCCTGCACGGTCCAGAACTGGGCCCGGGCATTGAGGTTGAAGGCGAAATTCCAGTCCTCGTCGGTGGCCTGCAGCACGGTGCCGCTGTGCACAAAGCCAGCGCAGTTGAACAGCACATCGAGGCGCGGCAACTCGGCCACCAAGGCCTGGATGGCGGCCTTGTCCATCACGTCGAGACGCCGCGTGTGGATGCGTGGCTCACCCTGGTAAGTCGCCAGCAAATCGGTGTTCAGGTCGGTGGCCCACACCTCGGCGCCCTCGGCCGCCAAAGCCAGAGCAGCCGCCCGGCCAATGCCCTGCCCCGCCGCAGTGACCAGGGCGGTTTTTCCTTTGAGTCTCATGCCATCTCCGATGAAAAAACGAGGTGAGAAAACACATTGGGCGCGCTTCAGGGTTTTGCCTGATGGGCTCGCCAGCCTTCCGTGGCATTCTGAATTGGTCTGACCACTTGGCCACTCATGAATAACCCTGAGGGGCCCAAGCCGGTCTTCAGCCGCCCCTGTCTTGTTGAGAAAACCCTGCGCCGTGCCCATCCAGTCCGTTGAACCCAAACGCCTTTACCGCCAGATCGCCGAGCAATTGCGCGGCCTGATCGAGCAAGGCGAATTCGCGCCGGGCTCGCGCCTGCCGGCCGAGCGCGACCTGGCTCGCCAACTGGGCGTGAGCCGCCCCTCGGTGCGCGAAGCCCTGATTGCGCTGGAAGTCGAAGGCTGGGTCGAAGTGCGCACCGGCTCGGGCGTCTATGTGCTGGCCCGCCTGCCGGTGGCCGGTGGCCCGGCGGCGGTGCAGATTGCGCCCACCGAGTGGGGGCCGCTGGAGTTGATCCGCGCACGCCGTGTGGTCGAGGGTGAGATCGCCGCTTTGGCCGCCGTGCAGGCCAAGCGCCGCCACCTGAGCGCCATGCGCCAGGCCATCCAGGACATGACCACCTCGGCCAACCAGGGCGTGATGCCGCTCGATGGCGACCGCGCCTTCCACTCGGCCATCGTCGAGGCCTGCGACAACATGGTGCTGATCGAGACCATCCACCACTTCTGGGATTCACGCCGGGGCCCGCTGTTCGAGCGCCTGGGCGGCTACTTTGAAACCCTTCCCTCCTGGCGCGCCGCCATCGAGGAGCACGAAGCCATCTACCAAGCCATTGCCGCGCATGACGCCGACGCCGCGCGCACCGCCATGCACCGGCACATGGACAACTCGCACAGCCGCTTCAGCGCCAGCTGGCGCCAGGCCAAACGAGCGGGCAGCGGCTGAGCCGCCCGGCACCGTGACCTGGGGGCAGGCGCGGCAGGACAAGTTGACGACGACCCGACCGATTGACACCGCAACGACAACGACAGGAGACAACATGAACCGACTGAGCCTTCCCCGCCGCAGCCTGCACACCTTGGCCGCCAGCCTCTTGATGGCTGGCGTGCTGGGCGCCCCCACCCTGGCCCAAGCCCAGACCAAGCTCAAATGGGCCCACGTCTACGAGACCTCCGAGCCGTACCACAAGTGGTCGGTCTGGGCCGCTGACGAAATCAAGAAGCGCAGCAACGGCAAGTTCGACATCCAGGTCTTCCCGGCCTCCACCCTGGGCAAGGAGAGCGACATCAACCAGGGCCTGCAGCTGGGCACGGTGGACATCATCATCTCGGGCGCGTCCTTTGCCTCGCGCAGCTTCCCGCGCATTGGCGTGGGCTACTACCCCTACACCTTCCGCGACGCCGACCACCTGATCAAGTACGCCAAGAGCGATGTGTTCAAGGAGCTGGCCGACGGCTACAAGCAAAAGACCGGCATCCAGGTCACGGCCGTCACCTACTACGGCGCGCGCCACTCGACCAGCAACAAGCTGTTCAAGACCTGCGACGACATGAAGGGCCTGAAGATGCGCGTGCCCGACGTGCCGGCCTACATGGCCTTGCCGCGCGCCTGCGGCGCCAACCCGACGCCAATCGCTTTTGCCGAGGTCTACCTGGCGCTGCAAAACGGCACCGTCGATGCCCAGGAGAACCCGCTGCCGACCATCGAGGCGAAGAAGTTCTTTGAAGTTCAGAAGAACATCATCCTGACCGGCCACATCAACGACTCGCTGATCACGCAGGTCGCGCCCCACGTCTGGAACGCCCTCAACGAAGGCGAACGCAAGCTGTTCACCGACGTGATGCAAGAGGCCGCAGCCAGTGCCACCAAGGACATCCAGAAGCGTGAAGGCGAGCTGGTGGACGACTTCAAGAAGCGCGGGCTGAACGTGGTCGAGGTCGACAAGAACGCCTTCCGCGACCGCATCGTGAAGGCCATCGACATGAGCACCATGGGCTACGACAAAAAAGACTGGGACCGCATCCAGGCCATCCGCTGAGCCTGCGGCTGCCCCCGCCGCGCCGCGCCCGCCCGGGCCGGCGCTTTTGTCCCCACCGGCCCGGCCCCTTCGCCCGGGCCCCGCTGCAAAGAACTGCCATGCACGATCTGGATTCCGGCCCCCGCGTGATGCGCGCCGACGGCACCTTTCACACCACCGATGACGAGGTGGACCTGTCCGACACCCCCTGGGAGGCCTGGCTGGCCCTGGCCTTTTTCTGGGCCCTGGGCGCCACGGTGGTCTACCAGTTCATCACCCGCTACGTGCTCAACGACTCCGCAGCCTGGACCGAGGAGATCGCACGCTACCTGCTGGTCAGCACGGTGTTTGTGGGCGCGGCCATTGGCGTGGCTAAGAACAACCACATCCAGGTCGACTTCTTGTACCGCTACTTGCCGCCAAGCGCCGGGCGCGCCATGGCCCTGCTGGTCGACGTGCTGCGCATCGCTTTCTTTGCCGCCGCCTCGGTGCTGACGGTGCAGATGATGATGAAGATGGACACCTACAAGATGACCGTGGTCGAGCTGCCCATGAACTACGTCTACGGCGTCTGCCTGCTGGGCTTTGCCGCCATGACCGCGCGCTCGGTCTGGGTGCTGCGCATCCATTGGCAGCGCGGCTACAGCGCGCTGGAACGCCCCGAATCCACCATGGCCGAGCGCTGAGCGCCAGCGCCCCACCACCGGACCCCACCCATGTTGAAAATCATTTTCCTGTTCATGATGGCCAGCGGCCTGCCCGTGGCCATCGCCATGGCCGGCGCCTCGCTGGTCTACATCCTGTTCACCGGCAACCTGCCGCCCTTTGTGGTGATCCACCGCATGGTCAGCGGCATTGACAGCTTCCCGCTGCTGGCCGTGCCCTTCTTCATCCTGGCCGGCAACCTGATGAACAACGCCGGCATCACCAACCGCATCTACAACTACGCGCTGGCCCTGGTGGGCTGGCTCAAGGGCGGCCTGGGCCATGTCAATGTGGTCGGCTCGGTGGTGTTTGCCGGCATGAGCGGCACCGCCATCGCCGACGCCGCCGGCCTGGGCACGATCGAGATCAAGGCCATGAAGGACCATGGCTACGGCACCGAGTTCGCGGTCGGCGTGACCGCCGCCTCGGCCACACTGGGCCCCATCATCCCGCCCAGCCTGCCCTTTGTGATCTACGGCATGATGGCCAACGTCAGCGTCGGCGCCCTGTTCCTGGCCGGCATCCTGCCCGGTGTGCTGATGGCCCTGGCCATGATGGTGACGGTGGCCTACTTCGCGCACAAGAACGGCTGGGGCGCGGACGTGAAGTTCGAATGGCCGCGCGTCATCAAGGCCTTGGCCGAAACCGCCGTGGTGGTGGGCTGGCCGCTGGCAGTGTGGGCCGCGATCACCCAAGCGGGCCTGCCCGCCCAGGCCACGGTGCTGGGCGCCTTGCTGCTGCTGTTTGCCGCCGACAAGCTGTTCGACTTCCAGGCCGTGCTGCCCATCATGACCCCGGTGCTGCTGATCGGCGGCATGACCACGGGCATCTTCACGCCCACCGAAGGGGCCATCGCCGCCTGCCTGTGGGCCATGGTGCTGGGCTTTGCCTGGTACCGCACGCTGCGCTTTCGCATGTTCGTGAAGGTCTGCCTCGACACGGTGGAGACCACCAGCACGGTGCTCTTCATCGTCGCGGCCGCCAGCATTTTTGGCTGGATGCTGACGGCCACCGGCGTCACCACCTCGATCGCGGGCTGGGTGCTGGGCTTCACCAAGGAACCCTGGGTGTTCCTGCTGATGGCCAACCTGCTGATGCTGTTCGTGGGCTGCTTCCTGGAGCCCACCGCGGCCATCACGATCCTGGTGCCCATCCTGGTCCCGATCTGCCAACAGCTGGGCATTGACCTGGTGCACTTCGGCCTGGTGATGGTGCTCAACCTCATGATCGGCCTGCTGCACCCGCCCATGGGGATGGTGCTGTTTGTGCTGGCCCGGGTGGCCAAGCTCAGCGTGGAGCGCACCACCGTGGCCATCCTGCCCTGGCTGGTGCCGCTGCTGGGCAGCCTGGTGCTGATCACCTACTGCCCACAGCTGGTGCTGTGGCTGCCCCGCCTGTTTTATTGAACCCCACACCGCCCAAGGCCTGTGACCATGACCCCTTTCATCCGACTCCACCCCGATGACGACGTGCTGATTGCGCGCAGCCAGCTGCTCGGCGGCACCGTGCTCGACGGCCTGACCGTGCGCGGCCTGGTGCCCCCGGGCCACAAGGTCGCGGTGCGCGCGCTGGACGCCGGCACCCCCGTGCGGCGCTACAACCAGATCATTGGCTTTGCCTCGCGCCCCATCGCGGCGGGCGAGCATGTGCACACCCACAACCTGGGCATGGGTGCAGCCAAAGGCGCTTTTGAGCGCGACTACGCGGTGGGCAGCGACGTGAAGCCCGCCCCGGCCCCGCGCGAGGCCCACTTCATGGGCATCCAGCGCGCCGATGGCCGTGTGGCCACGCGGAACTACATTGGTGTGCTGTCCAGCGTGAACTGCTCGGCCACCGCGGCGCGCGCCATCGCCGACCACTTCTCGCGTCAGAACCGGCCCGAGGCGCTGGCCGCCTTCCCGCAAGTCGATGGCGTGGTCGCCCTGACCCACGGCAGCGGCTGCGGCATGGACACCGAAGGCCTGGGCCTGAAGCTGCTGGAACGCACCCTGGCGGGCTACGCCACCCACGCCAATTTCGCCGCCATCCTGGTGGTGGGTCTGGGCTGCGAGGCCAACCAGCTCAAGACCTGGCTGGCCCACAGCCACCTGGCGGAGACGCCGCTGTTCCAGGTGTTCAACATCCAGGACAGCGGCGGCACCCGTCAGACCGTGGCCAAGGGCATTGCGCTGATCGAGCACATGCTGCCCCTGGCCAATGCCGTGCAGCGCGTGCCCTGCAGCGCCGCCCACCTGACCGTGGGCCTGCAGTGCGGGGGCTCGGACGGCTACTCCGGCATCAGCGCCAACCCGGCTTTGGGCGCGGCGGTCGACCTGCTCGTGGCGCATGGGGGCACCGCCATCCTGTCCGAAACCCCCGAAATCTATGGCGCCGAGCACCTGCTGACGCGGCGCGCCGTGCGCCCCGAGGTGGCCAACAAGCTGATCGAGCGCATCCGCTGGTGGGAGCAGTACACCGCGCTCAACGGCGGCGAGATGAACAACAACCCCTCGCCCGGCAACAAGGCGGGCGGCCTGACCACCATCCTCGAGAAATCGCTGGGTGCGGTCGCCAAGGGCGGCACCAGCAACTTGCAGGCAGTGTACGAGTACGCCGAGCCCGTGCGCGAGCACGGCTTTGTCTACATGGACACCCCGGGCTACGACCCGGTCAGTGCCACCGGTCAGGTGGCCGGTGGGGCCAACCTGATTTGCTTCACCACCGGCCGGGGCAGCGCCTATGGCTGCGCGCCCTCCCCCTCGCTCAAGCTGGCCACCAACAGCGCACTGTGGCAGCGCCAGGAGGAAGACATGGACATCAACTGCGGGGAAATCATCGACGGCGGCAGCAGCATTCAGGCCATGGGCCAGCGCATTTTTGAGCTGATGCTGGCCACCGCCTCCGGCCAGAGCAGCAAGAGCGAACGCCACGGCTACGGCCAAAACGAGTTCGTGCCCTGGCAGATCGGCGCCGTGATGTAAGCCCCCCGCCAGGCCCCTTCCACCCCAAACAGTTTCACCATGAACCCACGCTTTTCCGCTCCGGCCCTGCGCGCACAAGTGGCCCTCATCCTGCAACACGCGGGCAGCCTGCCGGCAGAAGCCGAGTTGGTGGCCGACAACCTGGTGCTGGCCAACCTCAGCGGCCACGACTCGCATGGCGTGGGCATGGTGCCGCGCTATGTGGACGCCGTGCTCGAAGGCGGCCTGAAGCCCAATGCCGCGCTGTCGGTGCAACTGGACACCGGCCCCCTGCTGACGCTGGACGGCCAGCGCGGCTACGGCCAGGTGATTGGCGAGCAAGCCATGCAGATGGGCATCGAGCGCGCTCGCCAGTACGGCACCTGCACCGTGGCCCTGGGCAACAGCCACCACCTGGGACGCATCGGCCACTTTGCCGAGATGGCCACCGCTGCGGGACTGGTCTCGATCCACTTCGTCAACGTGCTGTCGCGCCCCGTGGTCGCGGCCTGGCAGGGCGGCGACGGGCGCTTTGGCACCAACCCCTGCTGCATCGGCATTCCGCTGCGCGACGCGCCGCCCTTTGTGCTGGACTTCGCCACCAGCCGTGTGGCCCAAGGCAAGATGCGCGTGGCCCACAACCAGGGCAAGACCGTGGCCAGCGGCCTGCTGATTGACGAACATGGCGCGCCCACCCAGGACCCCGGCGTGGTGGTGGTGCCCCAACCCGGCGGCGGCTTTGGTGCGCTGATGCCCTTTGGCGAGCACAAGGGCTACGGCCTGGCTGTGGCCTGCGAACTGCTGGGGGGTGCCCTCACTGGCGGCGGCACCTGGCACCAACCCGCCGATGCACGCAAGGCCGTGCTCAACGGCATGCTGACCCAGCTGATCGACCCGGTGCGCCTGGGCACCCAGGCGCACTTCGAGGCCCAAGCCACGGCTTTTGTCGACTGGCTGCGGCACAGCCCGCCCGCGCCTGGCACGGACGGCGTGCAACTGGCTGGTGAGCCCGAGCGCGCCGCCCGCGCCGAGCGCCTGCGCGACGGCATCGAGCTGGACGCCACCACCTGGCAAGAAATCGTCGCCGCCGCCCACAAGGTGGGCGCGCCGGTGTCGGCGGCCTGAACGGAATGCCCGCCATGACCCCCACCCCGCCCCCCCACACGGCGCCCAGCGCACCCGCCCGGCCTGCGGCCCTGGGCGCCCTGCCCGCCATCCTCGACCAGGTGGCCTTGGTCACCGGCGCCAACGCCGGCATGGGACTGGCCACCACGCGCGCCTTGCTGCAAGCCGGCTACCGCGTGGCCGCCACCGACCTGAAAACCGACCAGGTGGCCCAGGCCCTGGGCGAGCACGGCGAGCGCCTGTTTTGCACCCCCATGGACGTCAGCGATGTGCAGGCCGTGGACGCCGCCTGCCGCCGCATCGAAGCGCACTGGGGCCGCATCGACGTGTGCGTGAACAACGCCGGCATCCTGCAGTACGCCAACTGCGAGCAGACCACGCCCGAGCTGTGGCAGCGCATCCTGCGCGTCAACCTGGACGGCGTGTTCTACGTCAGCCAGCGCGTGGCGCCCGGCATGAAGGCGCGCCGCTTTGGCCGCATCGTCAACATCGCCTCGTTCGGCGCCAAGACCGGCGGCCTGTCGCCACTGCCGGCCTATGCCGCCAGCAAGGGCGGCGTGGTCACGCTGACCTTCAGCTTTGCGCGCGAGTACGCCGCCTTTGGCGTGACCTGCAACGCCCTGGCCCCCGCTTTTGTGAAGACCCAGATGGTCACGGAGCAGGTCTCGCCCGAACGCCAGGCCGAGCTGCGCAAGACCATTCCTGTGGGCCGTTTTTGTGAGTTGGAGGAGTTTGCCCACTGCGTGCTCTTCCTGGCCCACCCCCTGAGCGGCTTCATCACCGGCGAGGTGCTGGACCTCAACGGTGGCCTGCAATTCGATTGAGCCCTTCCCCGCCTGCCACACCCATGCCTTCGCTGAACCGCCACACCCTGAACCAATTGCCCGAGCGCGGCGTGCGCGTGCCCGGCGCTGACCGCCACCGCCTCACGCCTGGCGTGCTGCACCTGGGCCTGGGCGCCTTTCACCGCGCCCACCAGGCCCTGGTCTTTGACCACCTGCTGCAAGCCGGCCACCGCCACTGGGGCGTGCACGGCGTGGCCATGCGCAGCACCACCTTGGCCGACGCGCTGGCACGCCAGGACGGTCTGTACGCGGTACAGATCGCCAGCCAACAAGGCCTGCACTGGCAGGTGCCGGGCGCCTTGCTGCGCACCAGCGTGGCCGCGCGTGAGCCCGAGGCGGTGCTGCAAGCCATCGCCGCGCCGGGCACGCGCTGGATCACCCTCACCGTGACCGAGAAAGGCTACACCCCCGAGCTGGCCGCGCTGCTGCGCCAAGGCCTGGCGCGGCGCCAGCAAGCGGGCCTGCCCGGCCTGACCCTGGCCTCCTGCGACAACCTCAGCGACAACGGTCGGCGCCTACAGGCCTTGTGCACCGCCGAGCCCGGCGCGCTGTCGGACTGGATCGCCCAGCGCTGCGCCTTCCCCAACAGCATGGTGGACCGCATCGTGCCAGCGGCCACGCCCGAGCGGCTGCAGGCAGCGCGCCAGGCCCTGGGCCTGGACGATGAGGCGGCCCTGGGCACCGAGGCGTTTTGGGAATGGGTGATCGAGCGCCGCTTTGTCGACCCCGCCGACGGCCCCGCCCTGGCCAGCGCGGGCGTCACCGTGGTCGATGACGTGCGCCCGTTTGAAGAAGCCAAGCTGCGCCTGCTCAATGGCAGCCACTCGGCCATGGCCTGCATGGGCGCGGTGATGGGCCTGGCGGTGATTGCCGACTGCATTGGCACCCCCGCGATCCGGCAGTTCGTGCACAGCCTGATGAGCACCGAGGTGGCGCCGCACCTGAGCCGGCGCGACTGGGCCGACTACCGCGATGCCCTGCTGGCGCGCTTTGGCAACCCCGAACTCAAGCACAGCGTGCACCAGATCGCCACCGACAGCTCGCAAAAAATCCCGCTGCGCTGGCCCCCTTCGGCCGAGCGCCAACTGGCCGCCGGCCAGGGCATCAGCCACCTGGCCTTCAGCGCGGCGGTCTACCTGCGCTACCTGCTGGGCGTGAACGAACAAGGCCAGCCCTACACCTTGAACGACCCGCAAGCCGAGGCGCTGCAGGCGCTGGCGCGCGCCCACGCAGGTGATGCGGCCGCCACGGTGCGGGCCCTGTCGGCGCGGCTCGACCTCTGGGGCCCCACCCTGCCACACCACCCGCGCTGGACTGGCGCCGTGCAGCATCACCTGGAGCGCATCCAGGCCCTGGGCGTGCTGGGCGCACTGAACGAACTCCATGCCGCCACCGCCCCAAGCGGAACCCCATGAAAATCACCGCTGCCCGCGTCATCGTCTGCTGCCCCGGCCGCAACTTCGTCACCCTCAAGATCGAAACCGACCAGGGCCTCACCGGCCTGGGTGACGCTACCTTGAACGGCCGCGAGTTGGCCGTGGCCAGCTACCTCAACGACCATGTGATCCCTTGCCTGATCGGGCGCGACGCGCACCAGATCGAGGACATCTGGCAGTACCTCTACAAAGGCGCCTACTGGCGGCGGGGCCCGGTCACCATGAGCGCCATCGCGGCGGTGGACACGGCCCTGTGGGACCTCAAGGCCAAGGCCGCGGGCCTGCCGCTGTACCAACTGCTGGGCGGGCGCAGCCGCAGCCGCGTGCTGGTCTATGGTCACGCCAATGGGCGCGACATCGAACACACCGTGGACGAGGTGCTGCGCCACCGGGAGATGGGCTTCCTGGCGATTCGCGCCCAAAGCGGGGTGCCCGGCCTGGACAAGGTCTATGGCGTGGGCCACGGCGGCTTCTACGAGCCCGCCGATGGCAGCTTGCCCAGCGAGCACGACTGGAGCAGCGAAAAATACCTGCGCCACACGCCCGCCCTGTTCGCTGCCGTGCGCGAGGCCGTGGGCCCGGAGGTGCACTTGCTGCACGACGCGCACCACCGGCTCACGCCCATCGAGGCGGCGCGCCTGGGCAAGGCGCTGGAGCCCTTTCACCTGTTCTGGCTGGAAGACGCCACCCCCGCCGAGAACCCGCAGGCCTTTGCGCTGATCCGCCAGCACACCACCACGCCGCTGGCGGTGGGCGAGGTGTTCAATTCCTTGTGGGACTGCAAGGCCCTGATCGAGCAGCAGTGGATCGACTACATCCGGACCACCGTGGTGCACGCGGGCGGCATCAGCCACCTGCGCCGCATCGCCGACCTGGCGGCGCTCTACCAGGTGCGCACCGGCTGCCACGGCGCCACCGACCTGTCACCGGTGTGCATGGGCGCGGCGCTGCACTTCGATACCTGGGTGCCCAACTTCGGCATCCAGGAGTACATGCCCCACACCGAGGCGACACTGGAGGTCTTTCCACACGATTACCGCTTTGAACAAGGATTCATGCACTGCGGCGAGACGCCGGGGCACGGGGTGGACATCGACGAGGCCCTGGCGGCCCGCTACCCTTACCAGCGCGCCTACCTGCCGGTGAACCGACTGCAGCACGACGGCACCTTGTGGAGCTGGTGACTCAGGCGGCCAGCAGCAAGTCCAGCGTGCCGTCCAATTGCTCGGAGGGCAGGCGCTTGAAGCCGGAGCGCGCATAGCGCTGCAGGCGACCTTGCAAAAATGCCGTCAGCGCCGCCGCCCGCACCTGCGCATCCACCGTGGGCGTGGGCGAGCCCAAGGCCTCGGCCAAGGGGCGCAGGCACTGGCGCAAGGTGGACTCCAGCCGGTCAAACAACTGGTTCATGCGCTGCTGCAAGCGCTCGTGTTCCAGCACCAGGGCGTCGCCACACATGACGCGCACCATGCCTGGGTTTTTTTCGGCGAACTGCACCAGCAGGTACATCACCCGGGTGGCCTGGCGCCGGCCCAGCGTGCGCGGGTCAGCGTCACCCGCGGCCTCGCGATCGATGAGCTGCTTGGCCAGGGAGAACACGGTCTGCTCGATGAACTCGATCAGGCCCTCAAACATTTGCGCCTTGCTCGCGAAGTGGCGGTACAGCGCGGCCTCGCTGACGCCGATGCGCGCGGCCAGCGCGGCCGTGGTGATGCGCTCGGCGCCGGGCTGCTCCAGCATGCTGGCCAGGGTCTGCAGGATCTGCACGCGCCGCTCACCAGGCCGGGGGCGCTTGCGCGCAGGGACTGCGTCGATGTCCGCGCCCACCTCGGCCTGCGCCTCGGGCAGCAGCGGGTTCAAAACGTCATCGGAAGCGGCGGTGAATGAGGGGGTATCGGGCATCGGCGAAGGGGGTTGGCGCGGCTGATTCTCGCACACGCGAATGGGCGCACCCGGGGCCTGCGCCAGCCCGGGCGCCAAGGCCCGCGATGCGGTCGAAGGTGGGAAGACAAGGGGCGTCCGCAGCCAACCGGAAGGGCTCGCGCCCGCCGGTGGCGCGGGGCGATCTCAGGCCGGCTCGGGGGCGAACACCAGGCGCACCAGCAGGCCACGATCCCCCTGGCCGGCGTGCAGCTCCAGGGTGCTGTGGTGGACGCGGGCAATCTCATCGGCGATCGCCAGGCCCAGGCCGCTGCCCTCGCCCACGGTGCCCGGCACGCGGTAGAAGCGTTCGGTGACTCGGCTGCGTTCGGCCGCCGAGATGCCCGGACCGTCGTCCTCCACCGCGAGGTAGGGCTTGACGGACCCAGCCAAGGGGATCAGCCCACAGCGCAGGGTCACGCTGCCGCCGGGTGGGGTGTAGCGGATGGCGTTGTCCACCAGGTTGGCCAACAGCTCGCGCAGCAGCCATTCATGGCCTTGGGTGTGGGCGGCTTGCGCAGCCAGGCCCAGGTCGATGCCGCGTGCGGTGGCCGCGTCCAGGTGGGCCTCCAGCAGCGACTCGCACAAGGCCAGCAGGTCCACGCGTTGCACGGGCTGGGCCTCCATGCTGCGCGCATCGGCACGCGACAAGGCCAGCAACTGGTTGGCCAGTTGCGAGGTGCGGCGGGTGGCGCGGCGCAGCTTGTCGATCTGCTCGGCGTCCAGCGCCAAGGTGACGGGCTGGGCACCGCCCGCGCCAGGCACCGGTGTCGACGCCCCCGGGGGCTGGCGGTGCTTGTTGTGCAGCACCTGGGCCCAGGCTTCAACCTGGGCTTGTAAACCGGCCAAAGGGGTGCGCAGTTGGTGGGCCGCGTCGGCGATGAAGCGGCGCTGGCTGGCCGACTGGGCGTTGACCAGGTCGAACAAGCGGTTGAGCGACTGGACCAGGGGCCGCACCTCGGCGGGCGAGGCGGCCACGTCGATGGCGCTGAGGTCTTGGGGCGAGCGGTTCTCCACCGCCTCGGTCAGTTCGATCAGGGGGCGCAGCGCGCGGCGCACGGCCCAACTGACCGTCAAGGCGGCGGCGATCATCAGCACCAGATTGGGCAGCAGCACCCGGGCCAGCAAGGCGCTGAGCCACTGCTGGCGCGGGTCCGAGCCGTCGGCCAGTTGCACGACCAGCTCGCCCGCACGGGTGCGCACGCGCTGCGACACGATGCGGTAGGTGATGCCCTGCTCTTCGACGCTGTGGAATTCGGGCTCGCCCGTGGCCACGGTGGCGCCGGACAGCCAGGGCTCGCCGTGCAGCAAGCGGCCGTCCAGGTCGTTGACGCTGTAGGCCGCGTGGCCGGGCCGCAGTTTGAGAAAGTCCTCCACGGGGGGCGCCAGCAGCAGCACGGGCGGGTCGCCGCTTTGCACGCCCGGCGCGACCACCGAGTCGGCCAGCAAGGGCACGTAGCGCAGCAGTTGGCGGTCGTGCTGGACCGCCGCGCTGTCGGCCGAGCGGTAGTCAAACCAGGCATTGCCCAGGCCCAGCAGGAACAGCGGCGCCAGCAGCATGACCAGCAGCCGGTTGCGCAGGCGGCTGGCCATTCAGGCGCCTTCTTGCAATTCGAGGCGGTAGCCAAAGCCCCGGATGGAGCGCAGCGCCAGGCCATGCGGCTCGAGCTTGCTGCGCAGGCGGGAGATGTAGACCTCGACCGCATTGGGCGTGATTTCCTTGTCCCAACCCGTCAGGGCGGCGAGCAGCTTGTCCTTGCTGGCGGGCTTGGGGGCGTTGATCAGCAGGTACTCCATCACCGTCCACTCGCGCGGGCCCAGGTCGATCACGGTCTGGCGACCGTCGACCGGGTGGCGCACCGTGGCGCGGCGGCTGGCGGTGTCCATCTCCAGCGGGCCGAAGCTGAGCACGGCGGACGTCGCGGCCTGGGAGCGGCGCAGCAAGGCGCGCAGGCGGGCCAGCAGTTCAGGCAACTCGAAGGGCTTGACCATGTAGTCGTCGGCCCCGAGGTCCAGGCCCTGGACGCGGTCCTGCAAGGCGTCGCGCGCGGTCAGGATCAACACCGGCATGGTGCGGCTGGCCACGTCGGACAGGCGCAGGCGCCGGGTCAGGTCCAACCCGCTCATGCCGGGCAGGCCGATGTCGATGATGGCGGCGTCAAAGGTCTCGCCGCGCAGCACCTCTTCGGCGCGCTCGCCGCTGCCGACCCAGTCCACGGCATAGCCGGCATCGCTGAGGCCCAGCTTGATGCCGCTGGCCACCATCACATCGTCTTCTACGAGCAGCAGTCTCATGCGGTGCAGGGGGGTTAAAACCAGACCCTCAGGCCCGCCCGGCCAGCGCCAGGGGCGCGGCAAGCGGGCCTGAGATGGGGTGCGCTCAGTGCGAGCGGATCATGGTGCCGAAGGCCTGTTCGGTCAGGATTTCCAGCAGCATGGCGTGCGGCACGCGGCCGTCGATGATGTGCACCGCGTTGACACCGCTCTTGGCCGCGTCCAGCGCGCCGGCAATCTTGGGCAGCATGCCGCCCGAGATGGTGCCGTCGGCAAACAGCTCGTCGATGCGCTTGGCCGTCAGGTCGGTCAGCAGCTGACCCGACTTGTCGAGCACGCCCGGGGTGTTGGTCAGCAGCACCAGCTTCTCCGCCTTGAGCACGGTGGCCAGCTTGCTGGCCACCACGTCGGCGTTGATGTTGTAGCTTTCGTTGTCTTCGCCAAAACCGATCGGGCTGATGACGGGGATGAAGGCGTCGTCCTGCAGCGCCTTGACCACGCTGGGGTCGATGGAGACGATGTCGCCGACCTGGCCCACGTCGTATTCTTTGTTCGGGTCCTGGTTGTCGACCATCTTGAGCTTTTGCGCGCGGATCATGCCGCCGTCGCGCCCGGTCAGGCCCACCGCCTTGCCGCCGGCCTGGTTGATCAGGCCCACGATGTCTTGCTGCACTTCACCGGCCAGCACCCACTCCACGACTTCCATGGTTTCGGCGTCGGTGACGCGCATGCCCTGGATGAACTCACCCTTCTTGCCCAGGCGGTTCAGCGCGGTTTCGATTTGCGGACCACCGCCGTGCACCACCACCGGGTTCATGCCCACCAGCTTGAGCAGCACCACGTCTTCCGCAAAGTCGGCCTGCAGGGCCGGGTCGGTCATGGCGTTGCCGCCGTACTTGATGACCAGGGTCTTGCCGTGGAACTTGCGGATGTAGGGCAGCGCCTGGGCCAGGATCTCGGCCTTGTCGCGCGGGGCAATGGATTGGATGTCGGTCATGGTCTGAACTGAGGGTGGGTGCCCCGGGCCGGGGCCTGAGGCGGTTTACCAGGAGGGGCTGAAACACAGCCGGGGGAGGCGAAACAGGCCGAATTGTGCCGCAAGCGACAGGGCCCTTGCGGCCTGGCGTTCCGTGTCGGCCAGAAAAGGCCGATCACGCCGCGCTCAACGACGCAGCCAACCGGGCACCTTGAAGCGCACGATGGCCAGGTAGGCCAGCACATAGGTCACCACGAACAGGCCACAAAACAGCAGCAGCACGACGGAGTTCTGCCAGAACAGCACGGCCGGCAGCACGGTCAGCGCGGTGAAACCCCAGAGGTAGGGCGAGGTGCGGTTGTTGCGGATCAGCAACTGCCGCGCGTGGTCGTCATGGAACACCTTGCGCACCAGGCGGCGGAAGATCAGCTGGTGAAAGTGCAGCGCATCCGCCACACCCGGCGACACGCCACGCGCCGCTTTGCGGTAGATGGAGAACAGGGTCTCCCACACCGGGTAAATCAGCAGCAGCAGCGGGAACCAGGGCGAGACCGCCGGGTTGCGCTGCACCAGCATGATGGCGCCGACCGCGATCACGCCGCCCCACAGGTAAGCGCCGCCGTCGCCGGCAAAAATCAGGCCGCGCGGGTAGTTCCAGATCAGGAAGCCCGCGGTCGCGCCGGCCAGCGCCATCATCAGCGCGGCCAGGGTGCGGTCGCCCACCTGCAAAGCCACGTGGGCCAGGGCCAGGGAGATCAACAACGCCACGGTCCCGGCCAGGCCGTTGTAGCCATCGATGATGTTGAAGGCGTGGGGCAGGCCGGCAATGGCCATCACCGCCAGCACCACGGCCAGCCAGGGCCATTGCTTCAGGCTGCGGTCGATCCAGTCGATGTCCAGGCGGGGCACGGCCAGGCCGAGCAACCAGCAGGCCAACACCGCCGTGCCAAAGGTGGCCAGCAGGCGCAGGCTGACCGGCAAGCGCTGGGTCATGTCTTCCATCAGGCCCGTCAGCAGGGCCGGCATCATGACCAGCAGCCACAGCAGCACGTTGATGGGGTTGAGCCGCAGGTTCAGGTTAACCAACACCCCATCGACCAAAGCGCCCACCAGCCAGGCCCCCGACAGGCCCGCGCCCAAGGCCAGGCCGCCCAGGCGCGGCACATGGCCGACGTGGAAGCGCTGGGGCTTGTCGTCGCCATAGCGAAACATGGCCGCGGCACGGCCTTGCGCGCGCACGATCGCCACCCCCGTCAGGAGGGCGATCAAAAAGGCGATGGTGGTGAGGACAACCATCAGGCGGTCAGGCGGTTCAAGCAAGCTCCCGGGCTGGCGACGCGGTGCACGGAACGATCAATCAGTTCGACTCGGCGCGCAGGGCTTCTTGGGTCTGAATGGCTTGCTGCAGGCGCAGCAGTTGTTCTTCAGAAAAAATCTGTGCGTAGGCCACGGGCAGACCGCCTTCGTTGCGCAAGCGCAGCAGTTTCTCGGGCGACAAGGCCGCCAAGGCCGCTTCGTTGATGTGGAAGAGACCCGCCACCTTTTGGTCTTGCCCGTTGTGGCTGGCCACCAGCTCCCAGGGGCTCAACACGCCCGCCGCAAACAGGGCGGTGGCAGCGCGGGTGATTTGCACACGGCCGTTTTCCAGCTCGATCAGGAAGTTCATGACGCGCTGCAGTTCGGCACTGGGCAGGCCGTTTTGCTCGAAGAAGGGCTGGCCTTCCGAGGCCGGCACCAAGTGCTCGCCCGTGTCGAGGGTGGCCAACACCAGGCCTTTTTGCTGCGCGTCGCGCACCAGGCGGAAGGGGTGGGCCCGCAGGGCGGCCGGCACATAGGCGCCCAGCCATTGGCCTTGGGGGCCGACCAGCAGGTTGGTGTTCTCCAGCAGCGACAGGATGGCCACCAGTTGCCACTCACCAGCCAACTTCACAAAGGCCAGCGGCAGGTGGGCAGCCGCCTTGCGCAGTTCAGCCGCCGACAGGGGCACAAACGAGGTGGTCACAGCGTATTGGTAGTGACCTGGGTGCTTCCAGAATTGGCCAGCGAAGGCTTCGGGAGAGACGGCGGTAAGAGCCTGCATGGATAAACCTTTTGGATTCACTCGGGAAAATCGCCAGGGTAGGCCCGATGCAAGTGGCCAGTCCCTGAATTCTTTTAACCTCGGATTCTAGTTCGAGCGCGCGGGGCCGCTGCGGGCCCGGGCGCTGGCGCTCTAGCGCTTGAGGGGGTTTGGACAGCCCTCATAATCCGCGCATGTCATCTCGGAACGCTCCTCTGCACGTCTACACGCGCGAAATTCGCCAAGAAGCCCGGACCTCCTTGCGGGTGCTGTCTGACCTGGTCCAGCCTGGCGCCCGGGTCTTGGACCTGGGGTGTGGCAGTGGGGCGCTGGGCCACCATTTGACGGCCCAAAGGCAATGCACCGTGGACGGGGTGACCATCAACGAGGCCGAAGCCGAACTGGCCCGCCCCGGCTACCGCCGTGTCGACGTGACCGACCTAGACCAGGATGACCTGGCGCTGCGCTTCGCGGGTGAGACCTACGACTTCATCATCTGCGCCGATGTGCTGGAGCATTTGCGCGGCCCCGACAAGGTCTTGCGCGCCTGCCGCAGCCTGCTGGCCCCGGGGGGGCAGGTGCTGATCTCCATCCCCAATGCAGGCTACGCGGGCCTGATCGCCGAGCTGATGCAAGGCGAGTTCCTGTACCGCGACGAAGGCTTGCTGGACCGCACCCACGTGCGCTTTTTCACTCGCCAGTCGCTGGCCCGCTTCCTCAGCGAAGAGGGCTGGGGCCTGCGGGCGCTGGACACCATCGAGCGCGAGCTGCACGAATCCGAATTCCGCACCTGGTTTGACACCCTGGCACCCGCCGTGACCGAGCAACTGCTGAGCCAGCCTGACGCGCTGACCTACCAGTTCATCGCCTCGGTCGAACCGGATCGCGAGCACGTCAGCGAGCTGCTGCACACCGCCCCACCCCAAGCCCACCCGCGCTTCAGCGCCAACCTGTACCTGGGCGACGCGCGCGGGCTGAGCGAAGACCGCAAGCTCGTCTTGGCCGGCGCCGTGGGACAAGCCGACCAGACCCTGGTGTTCGCGCTGCCCAGCGAGCGCGAGCTCAACGAACTGCGCTTTGACCCGGCCGACCGGCCTGGCTTTTTGCACCTGCACAGCCTGAGCCTGAAGGCCGCTGACGGCCGCCTGCTGTGGCACTGGAGCAGCGAACTCGACGGCCTGGCTCAGCTGGGCCAATGGCCGCACCATGACCTGCTGCTGCACCGCACCGGGCTGGGCAATGGCAGCCCGCTGTGCCTGCTGGTGGGCAACGATCCCTGGGTCAGCCCCCCTGTGCAGGCGCTGCTGCCGCAAGCCGTGGGCGGCACTTTTGAAGCCCGCTTGGGGTGGCCCCTGTCGGCCGACTTCATGGCCCTGGCTGAACAATTCCGCGCCCAATCGCTGCAATACCAGGCCGCTCAAAACGCCTGGGACCGCCAATGGACGCAGGCCCAGCAGCAGCACGACGCCTTGGCGCAAAGCCATCAGACCCTGAGCGCCAACCTCCAGCAGCTGCACGCGGCCCACCAGGCGCTCAACGCCGAACGCCTGCCCCTGCAAGCCGCCTTGCGTCGCACCGAAGAGGAGCGCGATGCGCTGCAGGCGCAATGTGCCGCCCTGCAGGCAGAACACCAGCAACTGCAGGCCCAAGTCCAGCAACTCAGCCTGGAGAGCGCGCAGCATCGCCGCCATGTGCAGGCGCTGGAGAACACCACGGTGTTCCGGCTCACCCGCCCCCTGGTGGAACTCAAGATCAGCCTGCTCGGTCAACGTCCCCATGGGGTGCCTGAAGCGCCAGCAGCCCTGGCTGCGCCGGCCACGCCGCCCCAGCGTGAGCCGGCACCCGAGCTGCGGCCGGACGCGCCACCAGCGCCCCCCATCGACGTCATCGTGCCCGTGTACCGGGGCCTGAGCGACACCCAGCGCTGCATCCGCTCGGCCCTGGCCAGCGTGCAGCGCCGCGACTGGGCGCTGATCGTCATCAACGACTGCAGCCCGGAGCCCGAAGTCACCGCTTGGCTGCGGGAGGTGGCGGCCAGCGAGCCCCGCATCACCCTGCTGGAAAACACCGAAAACCTCGGCTTTGTGGCCACGGTCAACCGGGGCATGTCGCTGCACCCGGAGCGCGATGTGGTGCTGCTCAACAGCGACACCGAGGTGGCCAATGACTGGCTGGACCGCCTGGCCCACGCCGCCCACCACAACGGCCGCGTGGCCACGGTGACACCGTTCTCCAACAACGCCACCATTTGCAGCACGCCACGCTTTTGCGAGGCCAACCCGCTGCCCGTGGGCTACGACACCGCCCGCCTGGACGCGCTGTTTGCCCGCACCAACCCGGGCCAGGTGGTGGATGTGCCCACCGGCGTGGGCTTTTGCATGTACATCCGGCGCGACTGCCTGCAGGCCGTGGGCCTGTTCGATGTGGCCAACTTCGGCAAAGGCTACGGCGAGGAAAACGACTTCTGCTGCCGCGCGCAACAGGCTGGCTGGCGCAACCTGCACGCGCTCGACACCTTTGTGCTGCACGCGGGTGGCGTGAGCTTTGGCGCCTCCAAGAGCGCCCGCGAACTGGCTGCGATGGAGACCCTGCGCCGCCTGCACCCCAGTTACGACGCCGAGGTGCAGGCCTTCATCGGGCGCGACCCGGCCCGCGCTGCGCGCCAGGCTGTGGACGTGGCCCGCCTCGTGGAAGCCGGGCTGCCCGGCGTGCTGATGGTGACCCACCGCTACGAAGGCGGCACCATGCGCCATGTGCGTGAACTGGCGGCCTCGCTGCAAGGCCAGGCCTTCTGCCTGATGTTGCGCCCCGAAGATGGGGCGCAGGTTCGGCTGCAGCTCATGGGGCCCCAAGAAGGTCTGGAGCTGGGTTTTGACCTCGCGACCGAGTACCCCGCCCTGCTGCAGGCGCTGCGCCACCTGGGCGTGCGCCATGTGCACTACCAACACCTGCTGGGCCACGCCGGCCCGGTCATGGGACTGGCTGAAGACCTGGGCGTGACGTCCGACTTCACCGCCCATGACTTCTACACCGTCTGCCCCCAGGTCACGCTGACCGACAAGCGCTCGCAATACTGCGGCGAACAAGGCCTGGCCCAGTGCCAACAATGTGTCGCCGAGCGGCCTGGCCCAGGGGGCGGCCGCATCGAAGATTGGCGCTACTACCACGCGCAGCTGCTGCAGCGCACCCGCCACGTGCTGGCCCCCAGCCTTGACGCCGCCGAGCGCATGGCCCGCTACGTGCCGGGCTGTGATCTGCGCTGGGCGCCGCACCTGGACTTGCCCGCTCAGTTGCCCGAGGCCACCCTGCCCCGCCTGTTGAGCGCAGAGGCGCCGCTGAAGGTGGTGGTCATCGGCGCCTTGAGTGCCATCAAAGGGGCGGACCTGCTGGAAGAACTGGCGCTGGAGGCCGAACGCCGAAACGTGCTGATCGACATCCACTTGGTCGGCTATGGCTACCGTACCCTGAAGACCCGGCCGCAAAGCCGACTCACCGTGCACGGCGCCTACCGGGATGAAGATTTGCCCGCCATGCTGACCTGGCTGCAGCCCGATGTGGTGTGGTTCCCGGCCCTGTGGCCAGAGACCTACAGCTACACACTGAGCACTTGTCTGCAGGCGGGTCTGCCCGTGGTGGCCCCCGATCTGGGCGCCTTCCCGGAGCGCCTACAAGGGCGCGCCTGGTCATGGCTGCGGCCCTGGAACAGCCCGGTCAACGAGTGCCTTGTGTGGTGGCGCGAGGTGCGCGAAGCGCACTTTGTCACCGGCACTGCCCCCACCCCGCCAGCGAAGCGCGACCCTGGCCTGATGGGCAGCGTCGTGCGGGACTGGCACTACGGCAGCGAGTATTTGAAGGACCTGCCGACCGTGGCAGCGCCCCAAGTGCTGCCGCAGGATTTTTTGGAGCGCTACCGCAGCAGTCGTTTTTGAGAGACGGGGGCGTTCGGCCCCGTGCAACAGGCGGCCCCCAGGTCACAGCCTGGGAGAAGTCTGATCAAGCGCCCGCTTGTGGGCGGGCCGGTGAGCTGAGCTTCAGGCGTTGGCGGCGGCTTCGGCTTCGACCGGGGCGATGGCCGTCGCGGCCTGCGCTTCGACCGCGGCAGCGGCGGCCAGCTCCGACGCTTCGATGAAGAAGCGCGGTGCCTCGCTCCAGAAGTGCCAAGCGGGCGGGCATTGGCGGATCAAGCCATCGAGCTCGGCAAACACAGCCTGTGCCAGGGTGCTCACGTCATCGCCGACACCCCAGACCCGCATGCGCAAATGGCGCCGGCCGGTGTCCAGGTTCAAACCGGTGATGTAGAGCACGACTGGAATCTTCTGGTCCACGGCCAGGCGCAGCAAGCCGCGCGGCACACGGGCCGGCATGCCCGCCAGGGAAACCACTTCGCTGGAAACGACCTGATCTGCGGGCACATCGATGGCGGCCAACACCTGCTCGTTGGAGCGCAAGGCCTTGATGGCGGGGCGCAGGCTGACCGACACGTCCATGGCGGGTTGCCCCAGCGCATCGGTCACGGCCTGGGTGCGGGCGCGCGCATACCAATGCAGCACGCTGCGGCCCTTGAAATGGTCGCCATTGAGGGCGGCCACCAGCGCGTGTGGCTTCAAGCCCTGAGCGCGCGCGTGGCGCAGGCCCCACATGCCAGCCCCCCAATGGAAGGTGCACAGCAAGGCAGCTTGGTCTGGCGGGCACCAGTGGCCTTCGACCTCCAGATGGCGGCGCATCCAGGCGTCCGACCGGGTGCGGCCGAGGTAGAAATCCGCGTGATCCACCAAGGTGACCAGGCGCCGCGACCAGATCCAGCGCGCCGCCGCACCGGGCTCCTGGCCGACCCAGCCGCGCTGCGTGGCCTGTTCCAGTGCCCGCTCACAGGGCTCGCGGTACAGCGAGGGGATGTGGGCCAGCCACTTGAAGACACGGAAGCAGATGGACCAGGGCAAGACAGCGGCCAGACCCGGCAGGAGCACCAGCTCCAGCAGGTCTCGGAACTCCAGTCGCAAGCGTTGACGGTTCATGGTTTGCCGGCGGCTTGGTCAGCCTTGATTTGGGCTTGGGCCAGGGCTTGCACCTGTTCACGGAGTTCAGGCGGAATGCGTTGCAGCACAGCACTTTGCTGCCCCTTCTTGGCCCCGAACACCAGCGCATCACGGAAGGCCAAAACCACCTTCTCCGGTTGCTTCAACAAGTTGTAGACCGCGGCCATTTGCAGGGACATGCGCACGGCTTGGTCTGGGGCTTTGACGCGCCCGCCTTCCAAAGCCTTCAGCGCGAGATCCCAGTCACCGGTGCGGCGCGCCATGATCAGCGTCGCATCCACCAGCGGCACATTGAAACCACCGTCTTCAATGTAGCTTCGCAGCTTTTTGGCAGCACCCTCCACGTCGCCTGCATTGGCCTGCACCAGAACCGTGGCATACCGCACCGAATAGGCATCTGGCTTGAGTGCAGCCGCTTTGGCCAGGGCGTCCTTGGCCTTATCGTGATCGGCATCGTAGGAGTAGCCCGTGGCGAGGTTAGCCCAAATGACGGGCACATTCGGTCGAGAAGCCGCCATCAACTCATAGGCCCAAACCGCATTCCTCCAATCACCCAGGTTACTGAACTCGTCGGCCACTTGACTCAACAGTTTGCGGTAGTGCGGATTGATGGCAACCGCCTCCTTGCCAGCTTTCAGGGAGAGCTCCATGTACGTTTTGCGGCGTGGATCTGACGGGTTGGGTAGCAACTTAGCAGCTTTCAACAAGCCGATGCTGCGCATATATCGGTCCTCGGCGATGAAAGCTTGGCGGGTGCCGTACACGGTCGCCAGCAATCCGAGCACGGCCAGCACCGCCGTTGCCCAAGGCCAAACCGCCTGCCAAGGCCCAACAATTGGAGTCTCCGCCACCGACTTGGAGGGAGCAAGCATCAGCGCCATGTTCAAGGCCAAAAAGGCCCCGGTGCCAGCCAAATGCCACGGGAAACCCAGATTGCTCACCCAAAGCAACAACACCAAGCTCAAGACCCCAGTCAGGCGCATGGCAAGGTTGGAGTCTTCGGAACTCGTTACGCTACGCAGCAACTGCCATGCACTTTGCGCAAGCAATGCCAGCAATGCCAACACGAAAGCCCAACCAACAAGACCGTACTCAACGATCAGTTGCAAAAACTCGTTATGAACGTAGTAGTCGATCTCAATTTCAGATTTCTCAGTTTGGTACAGCGGGATCACTACTTCCCAGGTTCCCGCACCTACCCCAATAATCGGGTTGGCTGCAACTGCTTTCAGCGCAGCACGCCACATGTCGAAACGCACAGAAATACTGCTTTTGTCGTTGGCCGTTTGCGCCTCACCCGTTGATTCAAAGCGTTGGAAGGCATGCGCAAAAGCACTGTGCCCGCGCCCCGACACAGCATGGTCCTTGAGTATGGAGGGGTTGCCCGTGGGCAACAGACCAAGGGCCACAACAACGGCCAAAAACAACAGCACGACCGTCCCCGCCGTGCTGGCTTGCCAACGCTGCGTGAGGCCCAAGGGATGACGGTAGAACCAGAACATCATGGGAACGGCGACCAAAGCGACCCCCACACCAAGAAGCGCTGAACGCGTACCCGTCATCAAGAACGCAGCTACATCCACGGCCAAACTGACCACCAGGAAGTACAACGGGAACCCGGCTCGCAGACGCGACAACAGCATCAGCGAGAACGGCAGCGCACACACTGCGTACTCAGAGAAGAAGTTCCGGTTCACAAAAGTGGAGGCCGGCTGTGCCGCCTGGGCAAACCACTCCACCCCAAACCAATACTGGCAGGCCACCACCACGGAGGACAAAAAGACACCCAGGTGGATCGCCCAGGACAGCGCCACAAAAAAGGAGCGGGTCTTGAACTGCAGCGTGAGCCAGAACACCAGGGACAACAGTGCCCAGCGCAGGGCTTCACCTGTGGCCAAGTACGCGTGTGCCCAAAAAATACTGCCGACTGAATACAGGGTCAGCAAGACACCCAATGCCAAGAACCAGTGGCTTTGCAGCGGCGCTGGGTGGGTGCGGCGTTGCAGCGCAAACCACAGCAAGCCGCCCAAAGCCCCGAAGGCCACGATGGCCGATTTGACCGAATCACCCACGGGCGCCGCTTCAGGGGCCCCCAACACGGGCAACAGAAAAAACATCAGGACCAGCATCCAGGCCGCACCCAAGGCCAAGGGCTCGCCAGCGGCCTCAGGCAGTGGGGTGGAAGGAGCTGCTTTTTGCTGCTCGGCCAACAAGGCCTGCCAAGCATTGGAGCTTGCGTGATTTTCTTGAACCGTCATGTGCGATAACCCGTGTCAGACAGTGATCTTGTTCACCCAGCCAGGCTGGGCTCCCAACGGTGCGGCAAGCGCACCAAGCCCGGCGTCAAGCTGGGCGACACCCACTTGAACACCACGGCATTCATCCATTCATCCAGCGTCACCAGTCCTTGGCTGTCGAACAGGTAGCCGCTGAGTTTGTATTCGCCCGAGTGCAATGGCAGATCCGGGAAGCGCAGGGTCACACCCCACAAGCCGTCGCCCAGCTTCTGCACCTGCGACTGGGCATGTTCAGCATGGGTGGCCAAGGAGGTGATGCCCACGCCGTGTTGTTGCTCCAACATCAAGCCAAAGCTGGGTTGGCTTCCATCGGGCACCCGACCCCGAACGTGGATCACCAAGTCGGGCCCCGGCAACAAAGGCGGGGTGTCAGCCGTCAAGCCCTCCACCTCGATCGACACCAGCCCAGCTTGGTCCAGCGTGCGCACAGGACGTGGCGCGTCGACCGCTCGCAGCTCGGGGTCCTCACCATGGTCATCCTGCTGGCGCACATGGGTTTCATAGGAGGCCAAGACGTGCTCGGTGGGCCCAAAAGCCTGCACCTGCCCACCACTGAGCCACAGCGACACGTCGCAGAGGTGGCGCACGTGGTAGAGGCTGTGTGAACAAAAAATGATGGTGCAGCCCGATTCGCGGAACTGATCGATGCGCTCGATGCACTTCTTTTGGAAGTGCTGATCCCCCACCGCCAGGGCTTCATCGATGATCAGGATGGCCGGTTCAACCGCCGTCACCAGGGCGAAAGCCAAGCGAACCGTCATGCCTGACGAATAGGTTTTGACCGGGCGGTCGATCGCGGCCTCCAACTCGGAGAACTCAATGATCGAGGGCTCCAGGCGCTTGATTTCCTCGGCAGACAGGCCCATCAGGCTGCCCCCAAAGTACAGGTTTTGGCGTCCGGTGAAGTCGGGGTGAAATCCGGCCCCCAACTCCAAAATAGCGGTCAAACGGCCTTGGCGCGTCAACTTGCCCGTGCTGGGCTGCAGGGTGCCCGTGAGCAGTTTGAGCAAGGTGCTTTTTCCAGCGCCGTTGTCGCCCACCAAGCCCAAGCACTGGCCCTTGGTCAAACTGAAAGACACGTTCTTCAATGCCCAATGGCTGCGCTGCGGGCCGGTGCCCAACAACAGCGACTTCATGCGCGCGCGCGGCGAGTCGTAGATCTGGTACTGCTTGCCCAGGCCCTCGACCTCCATCACGGTTTCGGGGTTGAATTTGGTGCTCATAGCCAATCCACCAGTTGATCGCGGCTGCGACGTACCACCACGTCCAGGAGCAGCCCCACCCCAGACATCCAGACCAACATCGCGATCCACTGGGACGCTTCCGGCCACTCCCCCTTGAGCAAGACCAACTGGTAGGCCTCGACCCAAGCCGTCATCGGGTTGAGCCACAGCACCCAGCGCCACCCCTCAGGAAACTGGCTGACGGGAAACAAAACGGGCGAGATGAAGACGCCCACCGACAGCAGAAAACCGATGATCTGCACGGTGTCTCGGACGGCGGCGGAGAAGATGGCACACAGGTAGGCCAAGAGCACACAGAACAGCGCCTGCATCAACCACAAAGGCAAGAGGCTCAACACAGGCCAGGCGCCTTGGTGCATGGGCCAGTAAGCGACAGCCAGCAGCAAAATCAGGGGGCCATGTACCAGCATGGTGGCCAGTACGGCGCGGGTGGGGAACAAGACCGGGGGCAGCGGGTTCTTTTGCAAGATCCCGCCTGCATCCAACAGGCTGTTGGCCCCTCGGCCAATGGCATCGCAAAACGACATCCAGGGCAAGGCGCCCACAATCAAGAAAGCGCCGACTTGGCGTGTCGGGGCACCCTCGCCCAGGCGCAAGGCGAACACCACATCAAACACCAAGTAGTAGGCGGCCACCGTCAGCAGAGGTTGGACGTAGCCCCAAAGCCAACCTGCCGCCGTGCCGGCATGCCGCGCCGACAACTCTCGCATGGTGAGCACCCACAGCAAATGACGTGACCTAAAGATCGTCAACAGGTCATGAATGAGCGGCATAGCAAGACTTCGTGTGGCAGAGTTCAATGAACTGGGGCCGCAGCGGCGGCCCCAGTGGGCTTACTTGGCGGCAGACTTCGCCAATTGCGCCTCAATGAAGGCTTGCAGTACTTCAGGCTTAGGCTGAGCCTTCTCCATGATGCGGCGGCCTTCGGCAATGCGCGCATCTTGGGTCAGCTTGGCCAGAACTTCGGCCTTCAAGGTGTCTTTGACTTCGTCGAAGCTTTGAACAGAGGCTTCACGGATCTCCATCAACTGAAGAATGTGGAAGCCAAACTGGGACTCCACCACACCACTCAGTTCACCAGGCTTCTTGAGCGCAAAGGCCGCATCCTCGAAGGACTTGACCATGCGGCCCGCCGCAAAAAAGCCCAAGTCACCACCCTTGGCAGCACTGCCCGGGTCGTTGGACTTTTCTTTGGCCAGCTTTTCAAAGTCAGCGCCATTGCGCAACTCAAGCAGCAATTGCTCTGCTTGCTCTTTGGTTCCACTGCCATTTGCCAACAAAATGTGACGAATACGGACCTCTTGGGGGCGTTCAAATCGCTTTGAGTCCGCCTTGTAAAGGCTCAGGGCTCTCTCGGTCAGCACCTTGTCATCGAGTTTCACCTTCTCGTCAATGCGCGCCAGTTGCATGTCCGACAGCACGCGGTCGGCTACGATGCGAAGTGTCGCTTGGTTGACCATGTCTTTGTCAACACCGGCTTCTTCAGCCTGCTTGGCCAGTACCCTGCGCATCAGCAGGTTGGAGCTCATGCGCCCCATATCGTCTGGTTTGCCCAGCATGGCTTGACGCATTTCAGGTGCCATGCGGCTGAGTTCAGACTCCAGATCTGCGGTGGTGATGGCCACACCATCGCGTTGAATGACAATCCCCGGGCCTTGCGCAGCCGCGATCCCGGTCATGGAAGCGAGCAACATGCCTACCATGCAGGGCATGAAACGGACAAAAAATCGAGTCATACAACAACACTAAATCTAAAGCATCATGAAAAAAGGCGGGAATTGCTTCCCGCCTTCATATTGAAGAGACTCTTGCGAGTCCCATTCAAGCTACTTATCAGTAGCGGTGCGACCAGTTGGCACCGAAACCGCTGGACTTGACGTAAGCCTTGCCCAGAACCGGCAGACCCAGAGCACCGTTGGGGGTGTTGATGGTCAGCCAGCCTTCGTTGCCAGTCGTGACGGAGATGTCTTGACGGGTCACGGTCGACTTCAGGGTCGGGGAAGCAGGAGCAGCAGCAACAGGAGCGTTGATACTGATCACACTGGCTTCGCCGCAGAAGCGGACGGTAGCGGCGGCAGCCACCGAGCTCGGGGAGACCACGAAACCAACCGAAGCGGCAGCCGGGGCGGTTTCTTCGCGGTCGAACGGAGCAACAGCGCCGGTAGCCACGCAGATTTGGTAACCGTTGGTTGCCAGGGTGGTGTTGCTCGGGGTGAAGTAAGCACCCGGGGTAGCCCAGCCAGCCGAGAAGATACGGCCGTCAGCGCCAGTGGCAGCAGCGTAGTTGTATGCCACAGCATAGCGACGGGTAGGCATCGAGAACACCCAGTCAGTCGTAGCAGCAATGCTGGTGGTGGTCAGGTACTCGTTCACAACCGAGTTCACAGCCAACGAAGCAGTCAGAGCCTTGGCTTGAGCCACAGAGTCAGTGCCATTGGCGGTGGAAGCAGGGCTCTTCGCGTAGGGGGTCGACAGGTCAGGCAGATCGTAGTAACCCGGGGTCACCAGAGCGGTCGTGCCGGTCGTCACCAGGGTGGTGCCGTTAGCCAAGAACGAGTCGGTACGGAACAGCGGATCAGCAGTCACGTCGCCCACGATCGTGGTTTGAGCAGCGATGGTGTCAGTCGAACCGATGTAGGTGTCGGTGAAACCAGCAGCAGCTTGCGGGAAGAACACCAGGTTGGCACCAGCGGTTGCCTTCAGAGCAACAGCTTCGCCGCTGAAGGTAGCCGTGTTAACCACGTCGATGATGGTGTAGTTAGCCATCAGCTTGCCGGTGGGGTATGCCAGGCCCAGCGCGTTGGCCGAGTAACCTGCAGCTGCCGTGGCGCTGTTGGCAGTGGTGGTGCTACGAGCGTAAACGCGCGGATCGTTGATCAGCAGGTTCAGAGCGGCCGAGCCAGCAGCGGTGCTGAAGCAAGGAGCCACGCCAGCCACGTGCTTGGTAGCCGTGAACAGGGGGTTGACCGTGGGGGTAGCCAGCGGGGTGCCGGTGGCTTGGTCAGGGAAACCAGCTTGCTTGATGTCAGCCATCGTCAAGATTTCGACGTAGCCTTCGCGGGTTTCAGCAGCCAGGGCGTCGCCGGTCAGCTTGCTGTTCAGACGGCCAGTCACGAAAGCGGTCGTGGTCTTGCCAACGCCACCAGGCAGCGTGCACGAGTTGTCAGCCGTTTCCAGCTTGCTCAGACCCGTGGCGGTGTCGCGGCTGACCTTAGCGGCCCACACGTCGCCAGGCGACAGGTACAGCTGGAAGTCAAAAATATCGTCAGAGTTCGAAGCGCCACGGAAACGCACCTTCACAGCCTTACCGTTAACGGTGTCGGTGTTGGTGATGTTCAGCAGCGTGGCGTTGGAGCCTTGCGAAGTGAAGTAAGGCACCAGCAGGATGTCACCGATACCGCTGTTTTGGTACTGAATCGTACCTGCGGTCGGGCCATTGCTGAAAACGGCAGCGGATGCAGCACCAGCGAAGCCGAGGCCACCAATCATGGCAGCAATGCTTGCAGAGAGAATACTTTTTCTCATTAAAGACTCCATTTAAAAAAGTTGGTAAGCGCAACTACCAAGATTGATTACGCTAGAGGATGTTAGCACAGGCGTTGCGAGGATGAACAACAGACAAACCTGATGTGATTTTATGTAGAAAAAAAGCAACAGGTCCAATTCAGGCAAGTTCTTCAAACCATGGTCAGTCAACCCTCCTCATGATCGATCCGCCTGACCAAAGCCAAGCGAACCCAGCAAACGCCACCCTATCAGGGCTGTTGGTGATAGTACCACTGCCCCCGGTCCAGCAACCAAGTTTCATCCACCGTGGTGCTGATCGTGTCGTTGGCGCGACGCGACAGTGGCAAATAAACCGAGACCACCAACTTGACCGCGCATTTTTCAGCTTCGCACTGGACGGTTTGAACTTCAGCGCTCTTCCAGCGCACTTGCTTGCCAAAGTTCAAGGCCCAGTTGTCAAAGTCGTTCACAGCTCGGTAGGAAGGCTCAGTCAACTCATAGGCCTTCGGCCATTGGCTCGCACCCTTGATCAAATATGACCAACGAAGCTCAGACCGTTGGCGGACCACATCTTCGGCCTTCTGATCAGGAAGACTGGAACACGCGCCCAGCAGCAGCACGGTCAAACCCAGTGCCAGGCCACTGACCCGGCGGGTCCATTTTTGATCCCACATCACGCATCACTCCTAAACGATAAAAATTGACCTTGTCGTTCAACTCAAGGCAAAGCCTTGGGTTGGACCCCATTGCTGGCAGGGAGCGGGCTTTGGCCCGCCTTGGGCAAGGGGGCGCGGGACAAGGCCTCAAAACCCGTGAACCCCTTCATGCGGTCACGCAACTCTTCGCTGACGTCCCTGACCTCTTGGTCAGATCGCACGACGCGTGGCGTCAACACCACCAGCAGCTCGGTCCGATTCTGACTGGAGGTGCGAGTTCCAAACAAACCACCCACGACCGGAATCGAACTCAATAAAGGCAGACCCGAACTGCCGTTGGAGTTGTTGTCACGGATCAAGCCCCCCATGACGATGTACTCACCCGAGCGCACCGCCAGCTTGCTGGTGATCTGGCGCTGGTTGAAGGGGAACTGTCCGGTTGCAGAATCAGTTTTAGCACCGATGTCGGTGACCGACTGAACCAGGTCCATGGTCACCATGTTGCCGGCATTGACCGAGGGGGTGACCGTGAGGTTCACCCCAGTGTCCTTATATTGAATGCTGTTGCTCACCGCACCACTGGTGATGATGGTCGAAGCCGTCTGCACCGGCTGCTGCGTGCCCACGGTGATGTTGGCCGTGTGGTTGTCCAGCACCATCAACGAGGGGCTGGAGATCACCTTGAGCAAAGATTGACTGGCCAAGGCGCTCAGCACGCCCTGAATATTGCCTGCCGAGTTCTTCAAGGTGTAGGAGAAGCCCTGTACCGCGCTGGACAAGCTGCCGTCCGCTGCGGTGCTCAAAACACCGGTGCCCGAACCGCCATTGACGCCCTTGCCACTGAACATGCCCTGCAAACCGTATTGCAACGAGTCGCCCAGGGTCACTTCAATGATGGTGGCCTCGATCAGCACCTGGGTCGGCGGCACATCCAGGCGCTTCAAGGCGGCCTCGATCTTCATGAAGTCGCTGCGGCTGCCGTACACCAAGACGGCATTGTTGATGTCGTCGGCAATCATGCGCAAGCCGGGCGCCAACGTGACAGCGGTGGCTGGGGTGCTCTGGGTGTTGACTGAGGTGCGATTCAGGTTGGTGCCCAAAGTCAGGCCACTGCCGCTTGACGAACTGCCCAAACTGGATCCCAGGCCCGAACTTTGGCTGGTCGACCCCAAGGACGGCGCCACGCCCGTGCTGCTGGCACCCGTGCCACCCGATCCACCAAACAAGCCCCCAATCACCGACGCCAGGTGCTTGGCCGAGCCGTTTTGCACCGGGTAGACAAACAACTGCGACTCACCACTGTTGTTGCTGGGCTTGTCCAGGCGCTCAATCCACTGGCGCGCCTCTTCTAAATAGGCAGCACGCGGCGTCACCACCAAAATGCTGTTCATGCGCTCGATCGGCATGATGCGCACCGCACCAAACAGGGGAAAGCTCTCCGACAAGGACGCTGACGAACCCGACGAGGCACTGGACCCAGACAAACCGCCCGTGGCGCCCGAAGTCATGCCAGGCGCCGTACCCGTGGGGGCCGCGGCCGCACCAGCCGCCGCCGCCGACGCACCGCCCCCGGTGGTACCGGACATCAGGCGCAGAGCCAACTCAACTTCTTTGATCGTGGCGTACTTGAGCGGGAACACCCCCACCGACATGCCCTTGAGCAAGTTCACATCAAAGGTGCTGACCACATCGAGCCAGCCCTCGGCCTGGGTGCGGTTGCCCGTCAAGACCAGCAGGTTGCGCACGCTGTCCACGCGCACCAGGGCGTCGGGGGGCAACATGGGGCGCAAGATGGAAGCCATTTCATTGGCCCCGATGTACTGCAGCGGCACGATGATGGCGCCGCTGCCTGGTGGCAGAGACGTCTTGGGTACCACCTGGCGGATGGTGGGGAAAATCCCACGCAAGGCTTCTGGCTTGCCAACGTGGAAGGTGCCCCGGCTGTCCCGGATCATGTTCAGGCCATTGGCCTGCAAGGCGCTTTCCAGCAGCAGCACTGCGTGGTCGGGGGACACATCGGTTTGCGTGGACAAGGTCACCGTGCCCGCCACTTGGCCGTGCAACACGTAATCGGCCTTGACCACGTCCTTCATCACCACATGAATGACTTCGGAGATCGGCGCCTCTTCAAACTTGAAAGCCATCGCCGCGCCTTCAATGGCCGGGAAGGGCTTGGGCGGCGCGATCACCCGGTCGGTCCCCTGCAGGATGCGGGCTTCGGCCTGGGGCGGCGGCTCGGCAGCAATCTTGGTGCCTGAAGCCGCAGGGGCGGGGGCCACACTGGGTGCCACGGCCGACAGCATCGGCGGCAGCGAAGCGGGCTCGGGGACGACCTGACTGGGCAGCGGCTCCGCAGGCACGGCCGGGGCCGGGGCCACGGTGGCGGTGGCCGCGACGGCGGTCACCACCACAGCAGGCGCCACGACCGGCACAGCCGCAGGCTGGGCCACGGTCGGCGTCGCGATCACCGAGACTGGGGCCGGGGCAGGCGCCACGACCACGGGCTTGACCACGGCTGGCCGTGCTGCAGGCGCTGTCACCACCGCCCCGCCCACGGCAAAAGGAGAGGGAGCGCCAGCGGTTTGGGCCTGCGCGCAGACCTGAAGCGTGGCGAAGGCCACAACCGTCAAAGCCAAACTGTGTTTGTTCATAGGGTAGTCACTCACTATTTGAGCGGCGTCAGGCCAGCTCGACGCAAGATATCCAGACGCGCAGCCTCACGGGCCCGCGCTTCTTCCTGCATTTTTTGTTGGGCCCCCAGGGCCATACCGCCGGGATTGGGCGCCTCCAGCGGTGCGGCCGCGGCAACAGGCGCTGGCGCCCGTGCCGCCACCGCGTGGATCAGGGTCAGGGTGCGGCTTTCTTCACCCCGGGCGAAGGTCACCTCCCGCCCGCTGATGGACTTGACCGTCCATTCACCGACATTGGATTGCACTTGGACGCGCTGGACCTTGCCGTCAATGCGGGCCACGATGCCACCACCGGTCTTGCCGCCGTACACCCCAAACAATTGGATATTGGCCAAAGGGTCCACCGGCGGCGGCGGAGCTGGCGGCGGTGGCGGTGGCGGCGGCCGGCGGCTAGGCGAAAACAAGGGGCGGTCCAGCACCGCCACAAAGCGGCCCACATCGAGGTCACCCCCGACCGAGCCGCGCGGCAGATTCACATCCGCCAACGCCATCACCTGAGGCGCCGGCGCCTGCCAGCGCACATCGCGCCAATGCCCCTCTGTGTCCATCCACAGGGCCAAGCCGCCCAGGGCCAGCGCCGCATTCAAAGCCAGGAGCAGCCAGGTGCCCTGGCGTGTGAAGAAGAGTTGAAGGTTCATGGGTGCACCCTCAGCACATACAGATTGATCTGACCGCCCAGCATCTGGGGCGTTTCGGCCTTGACCACACCAATCGTCTGAGCGGTGAAGCCCTCGACCAAAATGGCGGGCCCAGGCTCAACCGACAAGGCCACGAAAGCGCTTTGCAGCGCGGTCAACTGCCCTTCAAAGCGCACCACGACGGGGATGCGGTCGAATTGTTTCTCTTGCTTGGCGGGCAGGACCTGGCTGCTCATCACCTCCAGGCGCGCCTTGGCAAAGGCGTCGCGAACGCGGCGCTGGGCGTCGTTCCCGGCCTGGGTCGCCTCCTGCGCTTCAGGGTAGGCGTACTGATTGACCAGCGCCGCAGACTGCTGCGCCAAGGTTTGCAGCTTGTCGCGCTGCTGCTCCAGACCCAACAGGCGGGCGTAGCGGGGCTCCATTTGCCCCATCTGTTCCGTGGCCCATTGGTGCTTGTAAGCCACATAAGCCGCCAGCGCCAGGATCGGGGCCAGCACCAACAAGCCCATCAAAGCCAGCAAAGAACGGTCGCGGGCCGTGCGCAATACAGAACTCATCGGACACCTCCTCCAATGGAGAACGGCGAGGAACCCGCCGGCGGGGGCGCGGGGGGCGGCGGTGGCGGCGCGGCAGGGACTGGTGCCAGCACCGGCGCGGCAACGGGTGCCGCAACAGGCGCGGGCGCGGGAGTCACCGGGGCCACGGGAGCGGCAGGCACGGGCGTGGCCGTGGTGCTGGTGGCGGCCACGGTCGCAGCGGCAGGCGCCGCCACCACCACGGGCGGCGGTGGCACGGGGTCATTGGCGCGCATGGCCTTGGCATCCAGGGTCAGCTCGATGGTGAAGCTCTCCTTGGTCGCGCCCAAGGCCTTGACGGCGGCGGTCGGCGCCTTGACATCCTTGAACAGCGGCTCAGCGCTGAGCTTTTGCATCAACGAGGCCGAATTGGGCGCCAAGCCAATCAGGGTGATTTTGTTGCCTTGCACCTGCAGCGACAGCAAGGAAGCGTCGTCGGGCAAGGCCTGGGTCAGCAAATCCAAGGTGCGCAGCGGCTCGACGCGGTCGCGCAGCAACTCACCCAGGTTGTTCAATTGGTCGGCGGACTGCACCAGCGCCTCGCGCTGGCGCAAGAATGGCACGGTGCGGGCCTGCACTTCCTGGAACTGGGCCAAGGCATCGAGCGCACGCAAGCGCAACTGGGCGGTGGGGGTAATGGCCAGGCCTGCGGCCCCCAGAAAGGCCAGCGCCAACAGGCTGGTGCGCAAGGTGCGGCCAAGCGCCATGCGTCGCTGACGTGCCGCCTCCCCATACCCTTGCAAGACAATCGGCTGCCCGCGCGGCACCGCAGCGGGATCGCGGACCTGCAAGGCCTCATCGCCTTCCAGCACCCACAACTCTTGTGCGGCTTCATCGACTGGCGCGCCCTGGGCGCCCAGCAAGGCGGCCACCTGACGGCGCGAGGCCATGACCAGCAAAACCGAAACCCCAGCGTCGCTATGGCCTTGAACCCCGTAACCCCAGACCAGGTCCGAGGCCGCAAAAGGGCTGCTGGTCTGGGCTTCCAGCGCCAGCGCCGAAGCCAGTTCGGCGCCGCCCAGCGCAGGCAGGGTCAGCACGCGGGACAGGTACTTGTCCTGGGGCAGCACGCGAGCCGGGAAGGCCAGTCGGGGCGCAGACGCGGGCCAAGGTGTGGCCGCCTGTCCATCCAGCCACAGCCAGAGCGTGCCATCGGCCCGCACCAAGCGCACCGGCAATGCCGGTGTCAGCCAAGCCAGCAGCGGATGCTGCACAGCCCCCTGCCACAAGCGGCTGAGCTCGGACCCGGCCTTGCGCAGGTCCAGGCCGAACAGTCGCAAATCTTGAGAGTTCAGTGCCATCAGGAATAAAAGGGGGTTGACAGTGGGATTGGGGTGTTAACGGGGCGCAGGCTCAAACCAACGACGCGCCACGAAAGTCTGCCAAGGCAGGCCGTCACGGGCACCGGCAGCCACATCGACCCCGCGCAGACTCAGCAGCCAGCCGCCATCGGCTTGCGGCACACGCGCAATGAGCCAGAAACGGTTGCCAATGGTTGGATCCAGCCAAGCACCGTCGAGGCGACTGGTGTCCACGCCAGCACCGGAGGTCCGGCGGGCCGTGTCGATTTGAAGCGCGATGGCCTCGTCGCCCCCGGCCAGCACCTTGAGCACCCCCACCGGTGCCGCCAGGGGGTTGACCCCACCCGCTGTGCGGCGGTCCGCCACCACAAGGGGAGCGAGTCTAGCATAGAGCTCGTAATCGACCCCGGGCAGTTGGAGCAGGTCTTCCGGGGCGTCAAACCCCACTGGCGCACCCGAGCCGTCACGCGCCTGGCGCTGTGCCAGCACCAGGTTGGACAGCGCCTCGGCTTGTCCGGCCGCCAGGCCACCCGCCACGGTGAAGAGGCGAACCAACAAGCCCGCCGGCGCACTGTTGAGGTTGATCAGGCCGGTCAAAGGCAGCACCTGCACCTGGATGGCCACGCCTTCAAACTGCGTCGGCACGTAGGTCAAGCCGGTCACCGCCGTGGGCTGCACCTGCATTTGTTGCAGCACTTGGTTGATCGCGGCCAGGCCCAGGGCCTCGCTGGTGAGGGCTCGTCGATTGGCCGACACCTGCCGGATCTCATCACGGGCGGTCTTGACCAGGCCGGTGACCACCAGGCTGAGCGCCGCCACGATCCACAGCACGGCAATCAAAGCCATGCCGCGCGATCGCGCCGGTGGAGAGACGTGCGACGCCGCGTTCAATCCTGGCTCCCCCCACCCACGGTGAAGCCACCCAGGCTGCTGCTGGACGAGCTCATCACCCGCAGCGGGATGATCACGTCGGGCCAGGTCCCCTGGCTGGTCTGCACCAGCAGGCGCACCCGGGCGGGAAACTGATTGACGCGGTCCGGCGGCGCATCCGCGCGCGGCATCCACTCGGGCTGCCACTGCCCAGGGGCGCGGCGCACGTCCTCATATTGAATAGAGAAGCCGGTCAAACCCAGCACCAAGGGGCGCATCTCGGTCAAAGCCCAGTCCGGAAACCCGCTCATTGGATTCCAGGGCGCAAAACGCAGGGTCAGGGTCTGGCCTTGCGGCAGAGCCTCCGGGCCCAGGCGAAACACATAGCGGCCGCCCGCGCCAAATCGGGCCGGCATGATGCCCACCCAGACCATGGCATCCGCGCCGCCCTGGAATAGATAGGGGCTGCCTTGCGCCGCCGACTGCATGGGCACCTTGCGCATGGCCACACGGCCCAGCGCACCACGCAAAAAGTCGAGACTGGAGCGCAAATCGTCGGCCCGCGCCACGCGCGCGTCCACGCGCTCCTCGGTCTGGGCCATGGTGCGCAGCGCCGAGGTCATGGCCAGCATGACCAGGGACATCAAAGACATCACCACCAGCAACTCCAGCAAAGTGAAGCCCCGGGTGGGAACACGAGCAAGCAAGGGGCGCATCGACATCCACTAGCCCCCTGGAACAACCGGTTTGCGCTGGGGCAGCAAAGTCACCGCATCCAGGCTCAGCCAGCGCTCGCCATCCAGCCAGCGCACGGTCATGAACACCCGGTGCAAAGGCACGGCGCGCGGGTCCAGCCCCCCACCCTGCGTCCAAGGCTCGGAGCGCACCGCCCATTCATAACCTGCCGAACGCCCGCTTTCGTTGACCCCGATGTCCGGCACGGCGTCACGCGCCGACAGCAAAGACTCCAGCACCACAGCGGCGCGCTGGTAGGCCTCGGCCTGGCCCACGCTGCGCGCCGAGCCGCCACTGGCGCGGTACAGCAAGCCCATGGCCATGCCCATGATGGCGATGGCCACCAGCAACTCCAGCAAGGAAAAACCCCGGCTGTGGTGGGACAAGGGGCCGCTCATGGCCGGATCGATTCGGTGCTGATCTGGCCCGACAGCCAGTCCACGCGCACCCGTGTGCCCTGCCCGGACGGGCGGAACACATCCACGCTGCCGCCGGTGGCACCGCCCTCAGGCATGAAACGGATGGCCGCCACTTGGTTGGCCGACATTTCAATGCCGGCCACGGTGGCACGAACTTGCAAGGGCTCGGGAATGTCACGCGTGCTCTGCCCGTCGATGCCAAAGCGTCGCCCTGTCAGGTCCAGGCGAAACCGAACCTCGCGGCCCTGAACCCGGGCCTGTTGGCGGGCCAGGCGCAAATCGGACATCATGTTGCGCAGCACGTCGCGGTACTGGGCGGACTCTTGCATGCGTGAAAAGGCGAAGGGCACCACGCCCACCAGCAAGGCGGCAATGGAGAACACCACCAGCAATTCAATCAGCGTGAAACCACGCTGCGCCCGCACGCCTGCCGCCCCTGCTTACTTGGCGTTGCGCACGTCGGCGTTTTCGCCCTCACCACCAGCGGCACCGTCGGCACCGTAGGAGATGATTTCCACATTGCCACCCGCCAGGGCGTACTTGTAAGGCTTGCCCCACGGATCGGTGGGCACGCCCCCCTTGAGGTAGGGGCCGTTCCAGCCGGCGGAGACAGCGGCCGGCTTGGTGACCAGCGCGTCCAGGCCTTCTTCTGCGGTCGGGAAGCGGCCCACGTCGAGCTTGAAGAGGTCCAGGGATTTTTCGAGGTCGGCAATTTGCACCCCAGCGGTCTTGGACTTGGCGCCCCCCAGCTGGTTCAGCACCCGCGGACCCACCAGACCGGCCAGCAAGGTCAGGATGGCGAGCACCACCAGCAATTCGATCAGGGTGAAACCCCGGCTGGCACGTTGACGACGGCTTTGGCGAATGCTCACCATGATGAATCCTTCAATAAAAATCAAGCTGCAAGGTCATTGATGGACAGGATGCCCAACAAGATGGAGACGATGATCGAGGCGATCATCAAACCCAAAACGATGATCAGAAGCGGCTCCACGAGGGTCAGGCTCCGTTTGATGCCCAGCTCCACATCCCGGTTCAGGATGTTGGCCAACTCCAGCATCATGGGGCCAATGCGACCCGTCTCTTCGCCCACTCTGATCAGGTTGATGGCCAGAGGTTCAAAAATACGCGTGGCCGAAATCGCGTCCACCATCTTGCCGCCCTCTTTGACATTCGGGCCCACGCTGGCCAAGGCCTGGCGCAGCACGGTGTTGGTGACGGTGTCGGTGGCAATGTGCAAGGCGGTGAGCAAAGGCACGCCGTTGCCCAACAAGGTGCCCAGCGAGCGCGAAAACAAGGTCAGCTGGTACTTCAGCATCAGCCGGCCGAGCAAGGGCAGGCGCAGCACCCGCACCTGCCACCACTGCTGCCCCTGAGGCGACAACAGCCAGCGCCGCACCAGCCACACCAGCAGCGCTGCACCCAGCGCCATGAAGAGGCCGTAGCGGGTGAAGGCATGGCCCACGCTCATCACGATGCGGGTCGGCATGGGCAAGGCGTCGCCCATGTCGGTGAACAGCTTCTCGAACTGCGGCACCACAAAACCCAGCATGGCAATCAGCGACAGCACCGCCACGCCCAACAAAATAGCCGGGTAAATGGTGGCCGAGACGACACTTTCACGCAGCGCGCGCAGGCGCTCCATGTGCTCGACCAGGCGCTCCATGACCGAAGTCAATTGGCCGCTGACCTCGCCGGAGCGGATCATGTTGATGTAGAAGTCGCCAAACAGGTTGCGGTTCTTGGCCAGCGCCTTGCTGAAAGGCGTGCCGCCCTTGACGTCTTCCAGCGTGCGCTGGGTCAGTTCGGCCACCGAGGGCTTGTGGCTCATGCCGATCAACACGCGCAAGGCGTTGTCCAGCGCCAGGCCGGCGCGCAGCATGATGGACAGCTCCGAGGTCAGCAGCAGGATGTCGGCCTGCGTGACCGGCCCACGCCCCAAGCGCTGCTTGCCTGGCGCGGCCACCAGCCCCGCCAGCGCGGCGGCGCCGGCCGACTCCGCCGGGGCGGGTGCTGCGCCGTCCTCGGCGCCCGGCGCGCGGATGCTCAGCGGCGTGAGGCCGCGCGCGCGCAATTGTTTTTGTACCGCGGCCGCCGATGGGGCGTCCAGCCGCCCGTCCTGGGCCTTGCCGCTGGCGTCAGCGGCGCGCCAGATGAACTCAGGCATCGCCCTGGTCCTCCGTCACGCGCAGCAGTTCGTCCAGGCTGGTGACGCCCGCCACCACCTTGCGCAAGCCGTCTTCGTGCAAGGTCAGCATGCCCGACTGGATGGCCAGCGCATGCAGGCGGCTGGCGTCCTCGCCGGCCACGATGGCGCGGCGCATGGGCTCATCCAGCACCAGCAATTCGTGGATGCCGGTTCGGCCCTGGTAGCCCGAACCCCGGCAGTGGTCGCAGCCCACCGCCTTGTAAATCGGCTGGCCGGGCGCGCAAAAGCGGTGCAAGCCCGCCGTGGCCAGCAGCTCGGCCGAGGGCACTTCAGGCACCTTGCAGTGCTTGCACAAGGTGCGCACCAGGCGCTGGGCCAGCACGCCATTGACCGAAGAGGTGATCAGGTAGCCCTCCACCCCCATGTCCTTCAAGCGGATCACCGCGCCGGCGGCGGTGTTGGTGTGCAGCGTGGACAGCACCAAGTGACCGGTCAGGGCGGATTGCACCGCGATCTGGGCGGTTTCGCCGTCGCGCATTTCACCGATCATGATGATGTCCGGGTCCTGGCGCAGGATGGAGCGCAGCGCGCTGGCGAAGGTCAGGTTGATCTGGGGGTGCACCTGGATCTGGTTGATGCCTTCGAGCTGGTACTCGACCGGGTCTTCCACCGTGATGATCTTCTGTGTGGCCGAGTCCAGCTTGGACAGGGCCGCGTACAGCGTGGTGGTCTTGCCCGAGCCGGTGGGCCCGGTGACCAGCAAAATCCCGTGCGGCTTGGCCAGCAAGGTGTTGAAACGACCCAGGGTGTCGCTGGCAAAGCCCATGCTCTCCAGGCTGAAGCGCACGCTGGCACGGTCCAGCACCCGCATCACCACGCTTTCGCCGTGCACGGTGGGCACGGTCGAGACCCGCAGGTCCAACTCACGGCCTTTGACGCGGGTCTTGATGCGACCGTCCTGTGGCAGGCGGCGCTCGGCGATGTCGAGGTGGGCCAGCAGCTTGACGCGCGAGTTCACCGCCGCGCTGTGCTTGGGCGGCACCAATTCGCCGGCATGGATCACGCCGTCCACGCGGTAGCGCACATGCAGGCCGTCGTCGAAGGGCTCCAGGTGGATGTCCGAGGCGCGCAGGTCGATCACGCGGCCAATGATGCTGTTGACCAGGCGGATCACCGGCGCTTCGCTGGCCAGGTCTTTCAAATGCTCGACAAAATCGCCGCCCAGGCCTTCGTCTTCGAAGCCATCGGCTTCGTCCTCTTCGGCCGCCGGCGCCGGCTGGGCCAGGGCTTTTTCGATGTCGCTTTCGAGGCTGATGAAGGGCCGGATGCTCAGCCCGGTCGACAGGTGCAAGGCCTTGAGCACAAAGGCGTCCTGCGGCACGGCCATGGCCACGTCCAGACGCTCGTCTTCGAGCCGCAACGGAAACACCTGATTGGCGGCCAGAAATTCAGGCAACAGGCCCTCAACCTCGGGGGCCATGTCAGGAAAGTCCTCAGCCCGGGCCACGGCCACACCCAGTTGCTGGGCCAGCGTGTGCAACACGTCCAGCTCGGACACCAGGCCCAGTTGCACCAGCACCCGGCCCAGCATGTTGCCCAGTTCTTGCTGGGCCTGCAGGGCACGCTCCATGTCGCGCGCGCTCAGCTTGCCCTGCTGCACCAGCAGCTCGCCCAGGCGGGGTCGCTCCGCGACGTTCGTCAGCGAAGGCTCAATGGCAACAGAGGCGTCAGTGGTCATGGGATGGGCAATGAGGCAATGGGGCTCCGCGGCATCAAGGACTGGATACGCCCCTCAACCCGCTTCAGGCCGCCCGCACTGGCGGCGCCAGGAGCCCCCGACAAGGGCGCAATTTTGCACCATCTGCTCTGGGGCTTCGGTAAACGGGGCCTGCGGGCTCAGCGCCAGCTCAGGGGCAGCACCCGGTAAAAAAGGCTCAGCTGGCGGTAAAGCGCCGGATGCGCCGCGGCCAGGCGCTCGCCCTGTTCAAAAAAAGCCTCGCTGATCACCGCAAAAAACTCGGCTGGATCGGAGGCACCGTAGGCGTCCAGCAGTCCGGGGTCCCCCGCCGCCACCCGGGCCTGCAAGGCGGCAAACTCCGCGCCCATCACCTGCTGCCACTCGCGCTGGCGTCGCCGGCCGCCCAGGGCCGGGGCCCCATTGGCGGGGCCGTTGTCCTGGTCGAGCTGGTGCGCAAACTCGTGGATCACCACGTTGCGGCCGTCGCCAGGGTCGGCGCTGCCGGCCCGAACATCGGCCCAGGACAGGATCACCTGGCCTTGCTGCCAGGACTCGCCCGACAAGGCCTGGCGTTGCTCATGCACCACGCCCGCCGCACCGGCGCGCACCCGGTCCACCCAAAACGGCGCCGGGTACAGCAGGATTTGCCGCAGCGACGCAAAGTCCGCCCCGGGGCGGTTGAGCAGCAGCAAACAGGCCTGGGCCGCGATCACCACGCGCATGGCCTCGGTCAGCACCAGGCCATCGCAGGCCAGAAAGGGCTTTTCGGCCAAAAACACCAGCATGCGCCGCTTGAGCTGCAGCTGCAGATCCGCGGGCAAACGCGCCACCAGGGGCACTTGCTCGCGCAAAATGGCCCGCCAAGACGCCGGAAACGCCTGTCGGCTCACACGCCAACGCCGCCAAGCCTGGCGCCAAGGCGCCAGCCACAGCCAAGCCGCCCCCAGCAGAGACAGCCCCACCAACACACCAAAGGCCCCAGAATTCATCGTGATCAGGCGCGGAAAAAATGCGCACCCAGACCATCTGAGCCCCCGCGCGCCAAATTCAAGCGTGCCGAACAGTTAACATCCGCGCCATGAAAGCAGGTGTCATTCGTGAGTGAAGGGGGTGCGGCGGCAGCGCCCCAAGTGGAGTCGCCTCTGATCGAGGGCCTGACCCTGTCGGTGGTCAGCCACGACCATGACGACTGCCTGCACACCTTGCTGGGGCAGTTGGCCCAACAGCACGGGGGGGTGCTCAAGCACCTGATCGTGACGCACAACCTGCCGGGCAGCGGTCGCCCCCTGCCCACCCCGGTGGGCGGCTGGCCTTTCCAGCTCAGCGAAGTGCACAACCGCGAAGTCCAGGGGTTCGGGCACAACCACAACCAGGCCTTTGCCCTGTGCCGCACCAGCCACTTTGGCGTGATCAACCCGGATCTGGAAAACCTGCCGGCCGACTTGTGGCCCCGCTTGCTCGCGCTGTCCAACCAGCCTGGGGTGGGTTGCGCCTACCCTCGGCTGTTGAACCTGGACGGCACGGTGCAGGACAGCGAACGTGAAATCCCCACGCCCTGGGCCTTGTTCAAGCGTTACACCCACCGCCCCCCCGTGCCGCGCCGCGACTGGGTGAATGCGGCCTGCTGGGTGCTGCAAAGCCGCATCTGGCGTCAGATGGGGGGCTTTGACGAGGGCTATTTCCTGTACTGCGAGGACGTGGACTTCTGCCTGCGCCTGCAGACCGCCGGCTGGCAGCTGGCGCGCGCCGACACCCACATGACCCACCACGCCCAGCGCACCAGCCACCGGCAGTGGCGCTATGTGAGCCTGCACCTGCGCAGCCTGCTGCGCTTGTGGACCACGCCGGCCATGTACCGCTACCAGCGCCACCTGCGCCAGCAAGCCGCGCGCTGAGCCGGCGGCGGCGGCGCCGTGGCCACTTCAGCCCTGGCGCCAGGGCAGGCCACGGAAACGCCAACCGCCCTTGCGACCGCGCTGGCCGTTCTGGTCTGGGTCCCCCTCAAAGCCTTCGAGGATGTTGTAGGCCTGGGCCACGCCCAGCTCCGTGGCGCGCCGCGCGGCCGCCACCGAGCGCACGCCGCTGCGGCACAGCAGCACCACCTTGCGCCCGTCGGCTGCTGCGGCCAGCACACCGGCATCGAAGGCCGGGTTCATGGCCATGCCGGGCCACTGCTTCCAAGCCAGGCCGACACCGCCGGGCACATAGCCCACCCATTCGCGCTCGGCGTCGGTGCGCACATCCACCAGCACCGCTTCACCGGCCTGCACCCATTGCCAAGCCAGCGCAGGCGACACGTCGCCCGCATAGCCCGCGGCGGCCTGCGGCTGGCCCACGGGCGTGCCGCCGGCGTCCTGGCGCAGACCGGAGCGCAGGTTGGCGGGCACGGCTTCGTCAATGCGTCGGGGCTTGGGGAGGTCCAGCGCCCCCATCAAGGCCACGAACTCGTCCAGGCTGCGACCGGCCGTGCGGGCGTTGGACGCTTTTTCCACCCCGATGCTGGAGCGCGTGCGGCCCTGGTAATCGTGGCCTGGCCAGACCACGGTGGCCTCCGGCAACTGGAACAAGACCTCGGTCAGGCTGCGGTACAGGGCTTCGGCGCTGCCCGACTGGAAGTCGGTGCGGCCGCAGCCATTGACCAGCAAGGTGTCGCCCGTGAAGACGTGGTCGCGCCACAGGTAGCTCATGCTGCCCGCCGTGTGGCCGGGGGTGTGCAAGGCACGCAGGGTTTCGCCACCAAAGCTCAGGCTCTGGCCATCCGCCAACTGGGTCGAGGCGGTGCCAACGCCACAGCCCTCGGGCGCCACGGTGTGGGCGCCGGTGTGCTCGGCCAGGGCGGCCGCACTGGTGATGTGGTCGGCGTGGGCGTGGGTCTCGATGATCCAGCGCAAGGTCAAACTCTGGTCGCGCAGCAGTTGCAGGTCGCGCTCAAGGTGCTCGTCCACCGGATCGATGATCACGGCCTCGCGCGTGACCGGGTCGTGCAGCACATAGGTGTAGGTACTGGAGGCGGCGTCAAACAATTGAATCGGTTGCATATCGAATCCTCAGAAATCAGGGTCAGCCCATCAGGCGAATTTGGCCAGCATCGCCGCCACATGGGGGCCAGGCATGCCGCCCTGCTCAATCATGCAGCCCACCATGTTGAAGAAGGATTTGTCCAGCGCCTTGCGCGCCGCTGCCAACTGCTGGGCGATCTGCTCGCAGTCGGCTTCTTCTTCAATCAGGCGCTGCACGCCACGCAACTGCCCCTCCACCCGCGCGAGGCGGGCCTGCAAGGCTTTTTTCTTGGCGGGATCGGCCAGTTGCGACATCAGAACTCCTGGGTGGGTGATGGAATGGGAGAAGCACAAATATACCCCATGGAGTATATTCAGGCTACGAACTCCGAAAGATACCGCGCATGAACACCCTGCACCCCTACCTTCAATCAAGCCTTGGCGGCTTGCTGATCGGCTTGGCCAGTTGGTGGCTGCTGGCCGCCCTGGGCCGGGTCACGGGCATCAGCGGCATCACCGCCGCCTTGCTGCCCGGCCGCAGCACCACGCCCACCGGCGACCGCGCCTGGCGCCTGGCCTACCTGCTGGGCTTGATCGGGGGCGGCGCCTTGTTCACGCTGTGGCTGCACCCCCCCGTCACCGCGCTGCGCCCCCTGCCGCTGCTGGCGCTGGCCGGCCTGCTGGTCGGCTTTGGCACCGTGCTGGGTTCGGGCTGCACCAGCGGCCACGGCGTGTGTGGCCTGGGCCGGCGCTCGCTGCGCTCGCTGGTGGCCACCGCCACCTTCATGGGTGCGGGCTTTGCCACGGTGGGCCTGACACGCTGGCTGGGCTGATCGACACGCCTCCAATGCACGCAGACCGAAAGACTGACATGAACCCCACGAGCCTCACTCCCCCAAACTCCGCGCCCAGCCCCCCACCCGAGCGCTGGGCGGTGCTGCTAAGCGCCCTGGGCGCGGGCACCTTGTTTGCCGCCGGCCTGGTGCTGTCGGGCATGACCCAACCGGCCAAGGTGCTGGGCTTTCTGAACCTGGCTGGCCTGGCCGACGGCACTTGGGACCCCAGCCTGGCCTTTGTCATGGGCGGCGCCCTGGCCGTCACCTTGCTGGCCTTTGCCCTGACGCCCGCCAACGCCCAGCACCCGCAGCGCAAGCCTTGGTTGGCACCACGCTTTCAACTCCCGACGCGGCGCGACATCGACTGGAAGCTGCTCAGCGGCGCGGCCTTGTTCGGCATCGGCTGGGGCCTGGCGGGCTACTGCCCCGGGCCGGCTCTGGCCTCGCTGCTGGTGGGCGGCCTGGACGCCCTGGCCTTTGTGGCGGCCCTGCTGCTGGGCATGGCCCTGGCGCGACGCTGGCTGCCCTGACCCGCAGGTGACCGACAGCGGGAAGCGCCGGCGCTACGCTGCCAGCCCATGTTCCCACTGTCAGGTTCACCAGCATGAGCACCCCCTCCCCGGCCCTTGCGGGCAACCGCGTCCTCGCCCACACGGGCGCCAGGTACCCCATTTTTCAGGCCCCCATGGGCTGGATCGCCCGCACCCCTTTGGCCTCGGCCGTGTCGCGCGCCGGGGGGCTGGGCATCATCGAGACCTCGTCGGGCGAGACCGCCAATTGCCAGGCCGAGATCCGCCAGATGCTGGCCCTGGGCCTGCCCTTTGGGGTCAACCTGCCCATTCGCTTTCTGCATGACGAGGCCATGCTGCGCTTTGTCTGCGACAGCGGGGTGCGCTTTGTCACCACCTCGGCCGGCAGCCCGGCCAAGTTCATTGCGCCCTTGAAGAGCGCTGGCATCACCGTCTACCACGCGGTGCCCACGCTGGAGACCGCCCTCAAATGCGCCGACGCCGGCGTGGACGGTCTGGTGGTCGAAGGCGCCGAAGGCGGGGGCTTCAAGAACCCCGAGGAAGTCTCCACCCTGGTGCTGCTGCAAAGCATCCGCAGCCGGGTCGACCTGCCCCTGGTGGCGGCCGGCGGCATCGTGGACGGGCGCGGCATGGCCGCCGCCTTTGCCCTGGGGGCTGAAGCCATCCAGATGGGCACGCGTTTTGTCTGCTGCGCCGAAAGCCCGGTGCATGCCAATTACAAAAACGCCATCGCAGCGGCCAGCGAGACCGGCACCTGGGTGCTGAACAAGAAGGCCTCGCCCTGCATCCGCGCACTCAAGTCCGAGCGCACCCGCCACATCCACGAGGCGGGCCTCATGCCCGCCGACACCTTTGCCGGCTTGCAGCAGGTTTACTTTGGCGGTGACATGGAAGCCGCCCCCGCCCTGGCCGGCCAGAGCGTGGGCCTGATCGAGGGCGTGAAAACCGCGCAAGAGATCATCGACGACACCCTGCAAGGCTTCTTCGACATCACCGCCCGGCTCGGCGGCCTGGCCCAGCGCCACGCTTTTGGCTGAGCTGCAGCCGCCTTCCCCCTTCCAAAACAAAACCAGGAGACCTGCCCCATGGACACCCGCCAACTCTTTTCTTTGCAAGGCCGCACCGCGCTCATCACCGGCGGTTCGCGCGGCATTGGCCGCATGATCGCCGAAGGCTTCATCGCCCAGGGCGCGCGCGTCTACATCTCGGCGCGCAAGGCCGCCGCCTGCGACGCCACCGCCGCCGAGCTGTCACAGCACGGGCACTGCGTGTCCCTGCCGGGCGACGTGTCCACCCTGGCGGGCGCCCAAGCCCTGGCCGCCGCCTACGCACAGCACGAAGAATCGCTGGACATCCTGGTCAACAACGCCGGCGCCGCCTGGGGCGCCCCCTTTGACGACTTCCCCGAGAGCGGCTGGGACAAGGTCGTGGACCTGAACCTCAAAGCCCCCTTCTTCCTGACCCAAACCCTGGTGCCCCAACTGCGCCGCGCCGCCGCGACGCGCCCGGCCAAGGTGATCAACATCGCCTCGATCGACGGCATCTCCGTGAACCCGATGGAAACCTACTCGTACGCGGCCAGCAAGTCCGGTCTGATCCACCTGACGCGGCGCATGGCGCTGCGCCTGATCGAGGACAACATCGTGGTCAGCGCCATCGCCCCGGGGGCCTTTGCCTCCGAGATGAACCGTGACGCGCGCGACCATGGCGAAGCCGTGTCGGCCCGCATCCCTGCCCACCGCATTGGCGAGCCCGAGGACATGGCCGGCGCGGCCATCTTCCTGGCCTCGCGCGCGGGCGACTACGTGGTGGGCTCGACCCTGACCGTCGATGGTGGCGTGACCCACGCCCGGGGCTGAGCCAGCCTGAGCAACGGGGCCAGCAGGCCCCGTTGCCCCTCACCAGGGTTTGATGAACTTGAGCAAAAAACCGTCGGGCTGCTGCGGCGGCTCGGGGCTGCGCTGGTCGCGGGGATCGGCCGGGTTGGCGTACAGGTCCGAGCGCGCCAGCCACTGAAAGCCTGCCGCCTCCACCTCCTGGCGCAAGAAGGCTTCTTCAATGCGGTGCAGCGTGCGCGACTCGCTGATGCCCGTGCCCGGGCGGCCCGCGTGGTCGGCCAGCACGTACACCCCACCCGGGCGCAAGCCGGCGAACACCGCGCGGTTCATGCGGGCGCGGTCCACCCCCAGGTGCCCCAGGTCGTGGTAGTTGAACATCAGGGTCACGATGTCCAGCCTGCCTGCGGCCAGCGCGGGGGGCACCGGTTCTTCAAACGGACGCTCGACCGGTTCGAGCTGGCTCAGGCCGGCGTACTGCCTGCGCGCGCGCAACCAGTCGGCCGACCGCGGGCGGGGCACGGCCGCCGGAGACGGACCTGCCGTGAACGCGGCCACCGGGCCAGGCGGCTGGGGCGGCGCCACACCGGGCCCAGCCACAAACAGGCTGCTCACCGGCGGCGTGCTCTGGCCAAAAACCCGACCGCTGGGGCCCACGGCGCGGGCCAGCAGTTCGCTGCTGTAACCGCTGCCGGCAGCCAGGTCCAGCACCTGCATGCCCGGGCCCACTCCCACAAAAGCCAACCAGTCAGCGGCATGGCGGCGCGCATCCTGTGCGCGGTCCGCCTCGCTGCGGTCGCTCTGGGCCAAGACGGCAGCGATGCCCGCCTGACTCCAGGACGGGCGGGACGCTGGTGCCCGCTCAGGGGGCGTCGGGCTCGCACAAGCGCCCAAGACCAGCCCTGCTGCCAGCACCAGGGCACGGCACCACAGGGGGTGGCGCGGCGCGCCCGGGAAAGCCCTGGAAATCATGTTCATTGCATCCTCTTGGGTTTGGAAAACACCGTCATCAGCCGCCGAAGGCGCGCATCACGGCCAGCAGCAGCGGCATCAGCAAGGCCGTGGCCACGCCGTTCAAAGCCATGGCCAGGGCCGAAAAAGCACCTGCGGTTTCATGCACCTGCAGGGCCCGTGCCGTGCCGATGGCATGGGCCGACAAGCCGACCGCAAAGCCGCGCACGGCGGGCTCTCGGATGCCGGCCCAGTTCAACAAGGGCCGAGCCATGATGGCGCCGGCAATGCCCGTCACGGCCACCGCCACCGCCGCCAGCGAAGGCAGGCCGCCGGCCTGCTCGGCCAGGGCCATGGCAATCGGCATGGTGGCCGACTTGGGCATCAAGGACATCCAGGTCTCACGGCTACCGCCCAGGGCCCAGGCGATGCCCCAGGCCGACACCATGGCCGTCAACGAGCCCACCAGCAAGGCCAACAACACCGGGCGCCAGATGCGCCGCAACAGCGCCCATTGCCTGTACAAGGGCACCGCCAGCGCCACCGTGGCCGGGCCGATCAAGAAGTGAACGAACTTGGCCCCCTCAAAGTAAGTGGGGTAAGGCGTGTCGGTGAGCCAAAGCACCGCGATGGTGAAGCTGGTGGCCGTCAGCACCGGGATCAAAAAAGGCAGGTAGCCCGAGCGCCGGTAAAGCGCCAGCGCGCCCAGGTAGGCCAGCAAGGTCAGGCCCAGCCAGAGCAGCGGCGAGCGGCCCAAAAACACCCAGACTTCAAACAGGCCGGAAGGGTTCATGCCAGCTCCTCGTCCAGCGCCGTGCCACTGCGGCGCAGCAGCCAGCGCAAGGTGAAGGCCGTGACCAGCAAGGTGATGGCCACGCCTGCGACGCAGGCCACCAGGAAGGGCTGCCATTCCTGGGCCACCCGCCCCCAATGCATCATGACGCCGGTCACGGCGGGAATGAACAAGAGCATCAGGTTTTGCAGCAGGCCGCCCGCGGCTTGGCCCAGCCCCTCGGGCACATGACCGCGCCAGACCAGAAAGGCCGCCAACAGCACCATGCCCAACAAGGGCCCAGGCACCGGCAGGTGCAGGGCAAACACCAAGGCCTCGCCCAGCAGCTGCAGCAGAAAAAGGGTGGCCAGGCCGTGGATCATGGAACGCCTTGGTGGTCGCGTTTGCGTGGACGAAGGATCCCCGGGGACGGCCCCGGGACGGACTGGCATTGTGCGGCAAGGTGGCACTCAGCGCTGGCGCTGGACGCCGCTGGAGGGAGGTGCAGAAGCCGCGAAATCATGGCAGACCAGCCGCGCCAGCCGCAGACTCAATCCCAGTGCGGCAAGGCCACGTGGCGCAGCTGACCCCGGCGTTCAGCGTAATCGGGCAGCACCGAGGCCACGGTGTCCCAGAAGCGCGGGCTGTGGTCCATCACGCGCAGGTGGGCCAGCTCGTGCGCGACCACATAGTCGATCACGGGCAGGCTGAAATGGATCAGGCGCCAATTGAGGCGGATGCTGCCATCGATGCGCGCGCTGCCCCAGCGCGTGCCAGCGTTGCTGAGCGCGAGCTTCTTCCACTGCACGCCCAACTGCGGCGCGAAGTGGTCCAGGCGCTGGATGAACAAGGCCTTGGCCTCGCGCATCAGGCAGGCCTGCACCGCGTCGCGAACCTGACTCTCCGCGGCCTGTGGGGGCAGGCCCAGCAGCAGCACCCGGGCCACGCCCTCGGCCTGGGCCTGCTCGGGGGCCAGCACCTGCAACTGGCCGCCGGGGGACTGGCCCGGGGACAGGGTCAGGCGCATGGGCTCGCCCAAAAAGGGCAGCTCCGCGCCATCGGTCCAACGCACCTGGGCTGCCGCTTGGCGCTGCTGGCGTTCGCGGGCCTCACCCAGCTTGCGCAAGATCCAGGCGCTTTTGCTCAGCAGCGCGGTGTCGACCTCGGCCAGCGTCACCCAGCGCGGCGCGCTGACCACCAGGCCATCGGGCCCGACGACAAAGCCGATGCTGCGCCGACGCGCGCGCTTGAACAGGTAGGCCACCGTGCTGTCCTGCAAGCGCAGGGCCCGGTTGGCCTGCGGGTGCTGGAAGGCCATGGGCGCAATCACCTCGGCCAAGGGCTCGGCCGGCGCAGCCCCCGTCGGCCTGCGTGGCGACTTGGCCGGGCTGGGCGCGGTGGGGCCTGCCGGGGCAGCGACGGCAAACAAGTCCTCGCCCAAGGCCTGTGGTGGCGGCGTGCTGGCGCGGCGCTTTGGGGGCGCCGCGCGGCGCGGACGCGGCGCAGCTGTGGGCTGAGGCAGGGGCGTGGGGGCCGCCGCTGGCGCGCGCTCCCGCTCGAACAAGTCCAGCGTGAACTGCAGCAGTCGGTGCATGGCGAAAACCGGCAGAGTGCTCGCCCTCAGGAGGGGGTCGAAGAGGCTGCCGGGCTGGCGTAGGCCTCGGGGTCGAGGCGGCGCATTTCGGCCTCGATCCAGGCCTCGACCTCGCGCATCAGCTCATCGGGCTGGCGGCCTTGGCTGGGAATGGGCTTGCCAATCGACACCTCGACCAGGCCAGGACGCTTGATGAAGGCCTTGCGGGGCCAGCACTTGGCCGAGGTCACGGCGACGGGGATCACGGGCGCGCCGGTCTCGATGGCCAGTCGGGTGCCGCCGCTCTTGTACTGGCCTTTTTGCCCGCGCGGAATGCGCGTGCCTTCGGGGAACATGATGATCCAGATGCCCTGGGCCAGCAGGCGTTTGCCCTGGGCCACCACCTTGTTGAAGGCCTGGGCCCGCTGGCTGCGGTCAATGTGGATCATGTCCAGCCGACCCATGGCCCAGCCGAAAAACGGCACGTACAGCAGCTCTTTCTTGAACACATAGGCCAGCGGGTGCGGCATCAGCGTGGGCATCAAGAAGGTCTCAAAAGTGGACTGGTGCTTGACCAGCAAAATGGCCGGCGCGGTCTCGCCCACGGGCAGGTTCTCACGGCCGATGACCTTGACCTGGATGCCCAGGATGACGCGGGCGCCATCGGTGGCCCAGCGCAGCCAGCGCACCGCCATCCACCACAGGGGCTTGCCGCGGCGCCAGATCGAGGCCACCAGCATGATCAGGGCCCAGGGCATGACAGTGACCAGCATCCACAAGGCATGCAAGATGGAACGCAACAAGGACATGGGGACTTTCTCGGAGAGGAAACTCAAACAAACAGGGCCACGGCAAGCGCCGGGTCAGGCCAATTGGGCCTGGCGCTGGGCCTCGCGCGCCAGGATGTGGTCGGCAAACGCGCCCACATCGGCGTGCACCCGGGTGCCGGGCGGAAAGGTGTCGGGCAGGGAACGGTCGCGCCACTCGGCACCCAAGCCGGTCAGCACCAGGTGGGGCTCACAGCCCGCCGCGTGACCGGCCTGCAAATCGCGCAAGCTGTCGCCCGCCATGGGCACGCCCTGGAGGCTGATGCCATAACGCTCGCCAATTTGCTCGAACAGGCCGGGCAAGGGCATGCGGCAGCGGCATTCCTCTTCGGGCCCGTGGGGGCAGAAGAACACCGCCTCCACCCGGCCACCGGCTGCCGCCAGCAGTTTGTGCATCTTGGCGTGCATGGCATTGACCTGGGCCATGTCAAACAAGCCCCGGCCCAGACCGCCCTGGTTGGACACCACCACGACCTGGAAGCCGCCATGGTTGAGGCGGGCAATCGCCTCCAGCACGCCCGGCAGGGGCAGCCATTCCTCAGGGCTCTTCACGAAGTCGTCACTGCTTTCGTTGATCGTGCCGTCGCGGTCAAGAATGACGAGTTTCATAGCAGGCTCCTGAGGTCGGTGGGACTTAGCTGGCCAGGCGGGCCAGATCGGCCACGCGGTTCATGGCCTCGTGCAGGGTCTTGAGCAGGCCCTGGCGGTTCAGGCGCAGGTCGGTCTCTTCGGCGTTCACCATCACGCCGTCAAAGAAGGCGTCGACCGGCGCGCGCAGCGCGGCCAAAGCCTGCAGCGATGCGGTGTAGTCACCGGCCTCGAACTGCTGGTTGGCCCCCGGCACGGTGGCTTGCAGCGCGGCATAGAGCGCTTGCTCGGCCGGCTCCTTGAGCAGCACGGGGCTGACGTGGGCGTCGACTTCGCCCGCCTTCTTGAGGATGTTGCTGACGCGCTTGTTGGCGGCCGCCAGGGCGGCGGCTTCGGGCAGGGCCGCGAAGGCGCGCACCGCCTCCAGGCGCTGGGCCACGTCGGACAGGCGCTGCGGGCGCAGGGCCAGCACGGCGTCGACTTCCTGGGCGCTGAAGCCCTGCTCGCGCAGGCCACCGGCCAGGCGGTCGTAGATGAAGTCGGCCAGGGCCGGGGTGGCGTCGGTGATCTTGTCGCCGAATGCGGGCACGGCGCTGCTCAACAGGGCCGACAGCGACAGCGGCAGTTGTTGGTCGATCAACATGCGCACCACGCCCAGGGCGTGCCGGCGCAGGGCAAACGGGTCTTTGTCGCCGGTGGGCAGGTTGCCAATGCCGAACATGCCGGTCAGGGTTTCGAGCTTGTCGGCCAGGGCCACCACCAGGCCCACCGTGCCGCGGGGCAGGCTGTCGCCAGCAAAACGGGGCTTGTAGTGGTCTTCGATGGCGTCGGCCACGGCTTCGGGCAGCCCATCGTTGAGCGCGTAGTAGCGGCCCATGGTGCCTTGCAGCTCGGGGAACTCGCCCACCATGTCGGTCACCAGGTCGGTCTTGGCCAGTTGGGCGGCCAGGTCGGCTTGTTCGACCAGGGTGGCGTCGCCCAGCTGAGCGGCAATGGCGCGGGCGATGTGGCGCACGCGTTCGACGCGCTCGCCCTGGGTGCCCAGCTTGTTGTGATAAACCACTTTGCCCAGGCCTTCAACGCGCGAAGCCAGGGTCTTTTTGCGGTCTTGGTCGAAGAAGAACTTGGCGTCGGCCAGGCGCGGGCGCACCACGCGCTCGTTGCCGCCAATCACCGCGCTGGCGTCGTCGGGGCTGATGTTGCTGACCACCAGGAACTGGTGGGTCAGCTTGCCGGCCGCGTCGAGCAGGGGGAAGTACTTCTGGTTGGCCTTCATCGTGAGGATCAGGCACTCCTGCGGCACGTCCAGGAACTGGGTTTCGAAGGCGCAGACCAGCACATTGGGGCGTTCGACCAGGGCCGTCACCTCATCGAGCAAGGCCTCGTCTTCAATGGGGCGCACGCCGCCACCGATCTGGGCGGCCCGCTCGGCCAACTGGCGCGCGATCTCGGCGCGGCGCTCGGCAAAGCTGGCGATCACGGCACCGTCGCGGCGCAGGGTCTCAGCGTAGTCATCGGCGTGGGCCAGGGTGACCACCGGCTTGGCGGCTTCAAAGCGGTGGCCCTGGGTGGTGTTGCCTGCCGTCAGGCCCAACACCTTGAGCGGTACCACGCTGCTGCCATGCAGGGCCACCAGGCCGTGCGCGGGGCGCACAAAATGGACGCTGGTCCAGCCCGGCAGCTCGCAATCGGCTTCGAGCTGGTAGGTCATGACCTTGGGGATGGGCAGCTTGGCCAGCGACTCTTCCAGCGCTTTTTGCAGCCCGGCTTGCAGCGCGGCGCCAGGCACCACGCTGTCGTAGAACAAGGCTTCGGCCTTGCCATCGGGGGCGCGCTTGAGGCCGGCCACGGCCGAGGCGTCGGCGCCCAGTGCGGCCAGCTTTTTGAGCAGGGCCGGCGTGGCGTTGCCAGCGGCGTCCAGGCCCACGCTCACCGGCATGAGCTTTTGCTGCACGGCACGGTCAGCCGCTTGGGGCGCGACCTGGGTGATGTGGGCGGCCAGGCGGCGCGGCGAGGCGTAGGCGGTGACCACGCTGTCGGCGCTGCTCAGGCCCTGGGCCTTGAGTTGCTCGGCCAGCACGTTGGCAAAGGCCTCGCCCAGCTTCTTCAAAGCCTTGGGCGGGAGTTCTTCGACAAACAGTTCAACGAGAAGGTTTTGGTGGCTCATGTCGGGTTCTTTCGCTTCGTCCGGGCGCGCTCAGGCGGTCTTCTTCGTCATTTGGTCAACCCATTCGCGCGGGGCCATGGGGAAGCCCAGGCGCTCGCGGCTCTCGTAATAGGCTTGGGCCACGGCGCGGGCCAGGTTGCGGATGCGGCCGATGTAGGCGGCGCGCTCGGTGACCGAGATGGCGCCACGCGCATCCAGCAGGTTGAAGGTGTGGGCGGCCTTGAGCACTTGCTCATAGGCCGGCAGGGCGAGTTGCTGTTCGATCAGGTACTTGGCCTGCTTTTCGTGCGCGCTGAAGGCGGTGAACAAAAACTCGGCGTCACTGTGCTCGAAGTTGTAGGTCGACTGCTCGACTTCGTTCTGGTGATAGACATCGCCATAGCTCAGGGTGTCGGTCCACTTGAGGTTGTAGACGTTGTCCACGCCCTGCAGGTACATGGCCAAGCGCTCCAGGCCGTAGGTGATTTCACCGGTGATGGGCTTGCAATCGATGCCACCCACTTGCTGGAAGTAAGTGAACTGCGTCACTTCCATGCCGTTGAGCCAGACTTCCCAGCCCAGGCCCCAGGCACCCAGGGTGGGGTTCTCCCAGTCGTCTTCGACAAAGCGGATGTCGTTCTTCTTGAGATCAAAGCCCAGGGCTTCGAGGCTGCCCAGGTACAGCTCCAGGATGTTGCTGGGCGCGGGCTTGAGCACCACTTGGTACTGGTAGTAATGCTGCAGGCGGTTGGGGTTTTCGCCGTAACGGCCGTCCTTGGGACGGCGGCTGGGCTGCACGTAGGCGGCCTTCCAGGGCTCCGGGCCCAGGGCGCGCAAGAAGGTGGCGGTGTGCGAGGTCCCTGCCCCGACTTCCATGTCATAGGGCTGCAACAACGCGCAGCCCTGGGCGTCCCAGTAGGACTGCAGCTTCAGAATGATTTGCTGAAAGGTCAACATGACGGTGGGCCCTGCTGAACAGGACCTGGGCAAAGAGGTGAATGAGGCGCTGGCGCCCGGACCAGCCCGAGCGCGCATGCAAACCCCTGATTTTACGGCCCGCCAGCCCGGTGGCCGCGCCCGGGCCTGGAGGCACCACAAAATGAAAAAGGCCGGCCCGCTCACGAGCGGCCGGCCTGGACAAGCGACCCGCGCCAGGGCGGGCCGACTGGGGGATCAATATTCCCAGAAGATGCGTTGCAGCGACTTGGCGTCCTGGGCCTTGGTCAGGGCGACCATGGCCAGGATGCGGGCCTTTTGCGGACGCAGGTCGTGCGACACCACCCAGTCGTACTGGTCATCGGGTTGCTCGGCATTGCGCAGCACAAAACCGTCGGGCACGCGGGCAGCACGGATCACCTGCACGCCGCTGGCGCGCACCGCGCGCAGGGCCGGCACGGCCTGGGCCGCCACCGAACCGTTGCCGGTGCCAGCGTGGATCAGCGCCTTGACGCCGGCCTTGCCGTAGGCTTCGATGCCGGTGGTGTTCATGTTGCTGTAGCCGTACACGATGTCGACCGCAGGCAGGCTCTGGATCTCGTCGATGTTGAACTCAGAGGCGTTGGTGTGGCGCTTGACCGGGGCACGGAACCAGTAGTTGCGGCCTTCGACCACCATGCCCAGGGGGCCCCATTGGCTCTTGAAGGCTTCGGTCTTGATGTTGATGCTCTTGCTGACGTCGCGACCGCTTTGGATCTCGTCGTTCATGGTGACCAGCACACCCTTGCCAGCGGCGTCTTGGCTGGCGGCCACGCTGACGGCGTCATACAGGTTCAAGGCACCGTCGGCCGACAGGGCCGTGCCCGGGCGCATCGAACCCACCACGACGATGGGCTTGCTGGTGCGCACCACCAGGTTCAGGAAGTAAGCGGTTTCTTCCAGGGTGTCGGTGCCATGGGTGACCACGATGCCGTTGACGTCGGCTTGCTTGCTCAGGGCCGAGACGCGGCGCGCCAGGGTCAGCAGGTGGTCGTTGGTGAAGCTTTCCGAAGCGATCTGGAAGACCTGCTCGCCGCTCACGCGGGCGACCTGGCCCAGTTCAGGCAGACCGGCCAGCAGCTTGTCGACCGGCACCTTGGCGGCCGAATAGGTGGCGCTGTTGGCGGCCGAGGCACCGGCGCCAGCGATCGTGCCGCCCGTGGCCAACACCACCACATGGGGCTTGGCTGCCTGGGCCAGGGCCACGCTGGACAAAGCCGACAGCACCAGGGCTGCGAGGCCGTTTTTCCATCCGAAACGATTCAACATCTTGAACATCCTGTAGTTGAGGGGGTATGAAGCGGGCGCACACCCCGGCTTCACGGCTCGAGCACATGCACGAGGTGCGCCATGCTATGAGAACAGGGTCCGATTCCGCTGCGAAATATCAACCGCAGGGTATGAGTTAAATTCACACCCCACGCCACCCGAGTGCTTTTTCCGACCGACTGCCCCACCCACCCATGAACCTGCGCCAGCTCGAAGTTTTCCAAGCCGTGCTGCAAACCGGCAACATGAGTGCCGCCGCACGCCTGCTGTGCATCACCCCTTCGGCGGTCAGCAAAGCCGTGGCCCACACCGAGCTGCAGCTGGGCTACCGCCTTTTCACGCGCAGCCCCGCCGGGCTGAGCCCCACGCCCGAAGCTCGGGTGCTGGCCATGGAGTCGGCCAGCATCCACCGCCAGCTCGATGGTCTGCGCCGCACCGCCCGCAACCTGGGCCGCAGCGACACCGGCCTGGTGCGGCTGGCCGCCATCCCGGCCATCACCCACGAATTCCTGCCTGAGGTGCTGCAACTGCACGCCCAGCGCCACCCCCAGGTCGGCATCGAGGTGCGCACCTTGAACCAGGACCAGATGGCCCAGGCCCTGCTGACGCACAGCGTGGACTTCTGCCTGGGCTACTACCCGCACCCGCACCCCCAGATCAGCAGCGACTTGCTGGTCAGCGGCCGCCTGTTCCTGGCCGTGACGCGGGCCCTGTGGGACAGCTGCCCACCCAGCCCCGGCCCCCGCCCGCACGCGCGCCTGGCCCACATCCCGGTGATCCGCTTGGTGGGCGACGACCCGATGCGCCAGGCCATTGACGAGCTGTCGCAACGCCTGCAGGCCGCGGCCGGCCCTGGCATCCAGGTGCAAACCTCGCGCCTGGCACTGGAGCTGGTGCGCCGGGGCATGGGTTGGACCGTGGTGGACTTCCTGACCGCGCGCCACCTGGACCCGGCCACGCTGCTGACCCTGGAACTGCACGAGCTGCCGCCCATGTCGCTGTACAGCTACCACGCCAGCGCCAACCCGCCAGGGCAGCAAGCCCAGCGCATGCTCGGCCTGATGCCAGCCCTGCTGCACCAGGCCTTGTCGGTGGAGGGCCAGGCGCGCCCTGCGATCAACAACCCCCCGTGAAGGCCTGGCGAAGACAAAGGGGCTGGCTCTCCAGCGACAGGCAGCGCAAAATCACCCCACTTTGGATGAGCGGCAAGGCCCTGCGCCCCCCGCCAGCCACAGCACGACACACTGAAAAGGGAAAGAGCATGACAACGAGAGGGTTTGTCCACGGGCTGGCGCTGAGTCTGGCCGCCTTGCTGAGCGCCTGCGGCGGCAGCACCAACGGCGTCGACGCCAGCAGCACCCGCCTGGCGGTCGCCACAGAACCCCAGACCACCCCGGTCGAACCCTACACCCCCGAAGTCACCAAGGCCGGCGCGCAAGACCCGCAGGCCTACACCCTGGGCCGCAACTCCCCCGCCCCCAGTGCGCAACTGGTGCTGGGCAGCGCCAGCGCCGATGTGGCCAAGGTCAGCACCAGCAGCGAGCGCAGCCTCAATGACGTGCCGCAAATCGGCGTGGGTCGCCAGGTCACTGAACTGCGCTCGGCCAGCGACTTCAGCCAGCGCCTGAGCTGGACGCCCACCGACAGCGGCGGGCAGATCACCGCCATCCGCTTCGTCGCCACCGGCGCCGCCGGCGCCCGCCTGCTGCTGGACGTGACGGCGATCCCCGCCCAGGCCCAGCTGCGCTTTTACGGCCAAGGCGCCACCACGGCCACCCAGGTCAGCGGGGCCGCCATCCAAGACGCGATCAGCGCCAACGCCATCGAAACCCCCGGCAGCACGGCCAGCCGCACCTACGCAGCACCCTATGTGGAAGGAGAAGAAATCAACCTCGAAATCGAGTTACCGGCTGGGGTGCCGACCCGCAACCTGCAAATCAATGTGCCGCGCATCTCGCACCTGTTCCAGTCCCCAACGGCGGCCAAGCTGGTGCTGAAGATCAACAACTCGGGCAGCTGTGAGATCGACGTGGGCTGCAACGCCGACTGGGCCAGCACCTCCAACAGCACGGCGCGCATGCTGTTCTCGGACGTCAGCACCGGCTCCAGCTACCTGTGCACCGGCACCTTGCTCAACGACCGAGCCAACAGCCAGACCCCGTACTTCCTGTCGGCCAACCACTGCATCGCCACCCAGGCGGTCGCATCGACCCTGCAGACCTTCTGGTTTTACCGTGCCTCAGCCTGTGGCAGCGGGGTGCTGAGCGGGCTGAACAAAACCGTGAGCGGCGGCGCCACCCTGCTCTACACCAGCATCAGCAACGACACCACCTTGCTCAAGCTCAACAGCAGTCCGCCCGCCGGGGTGACCTATGCCGGCTGGTCGCCCAGCCTGCCCGCCGTGAGCACCGCCGTCGGCAGTGTGCACAACCCCGCGGGGGACCTGCAAAAAATCAGTGTGGGTCAGGTGGCGGGCTACTCGGCCTGCACCCGGGCTGCGGGCTCCACCAGCATCAGCTGCGGCAGCAGCAGCGCCGCCAGCAGCACCCACATCACCGTGGGCTGGACCAGCGGCGTGACCGAGGGCGGCAGCAGTGGTTCGGGCCTGTTCCAGACCAGCAACAAGTACCTGGTGGGGGTGCTCACCGGCGGTGCCTCCTACTGCAGCAACCCCAAGGGCACCGATGTCTATGGCCGCTTTGACCTGGCCTACCAGGCCGGCATCTACCAATGGTTGGACAACGCCAGCGCGGCCAGCCGCAGCCCGGTCTACCGCTTTTACAACCGCATCAGCGACTCGCACTTCTACACCATCACCCAGAGCGAGCGCGACGCCCTGCTGGCGGCCAACCCTGCGGGCCTGAGCTACGACGGCATTCGCTTTTACGCCTACAGCACCAGCCTGGCGAGCGTGGAGCCGGTCTACCGCTTCTACAACGCCAGCCGCAACACCTACTTCTACACCATCAGCCAGACCGAGCGCGACCTGCTGATCCAGCTCAACCCCAGCTACAGCTACCAAGGCGTGGGCTGGTACGCCAACTCCGCCAGCAACGGTGTGAACACCGCGCTGTACCGCTTCTACAACGCCAGCGCCGGCGCGCACTTCTACACCGCCGACACCGTGGAGCGCGACCTGGTGATCCAATTGCTGCCGCGCTTCCGCTACGAAGACACGGGCTACTACGTCTGGAACGCCCCCTGACGGGGCTCAGCGCTGGCGCGCGCGGCGGGCGAGAACCAACACGGTCAGCAGGGCCAGGCCCCACAAGGGTGCCAAGCCCCAGCGTGACACCCACCAGGCATAAGGGGTGATGCCCCAACCACCTTGGTCGGCACGCAGGCCCCGGCCTTGCACCGTGCCCCGCAACACGCCCCGGACCACCGGCGGCAGTTGCTGCAGCACCCGACCCTGGTGGTCGATCAAGGCCGTGGCCCCGGTGTTGGTGGCGCGCACCATGGGCCGGGCGAACTCCAGCGCACGCAGACGCGAGATGTGCAGGTGCTGGTCGATGGCCAGGCTGTCGCCAAACCAGCCAATGTTGCTGAAGTTCACCAAAATCGTCGGCGCGAGTTCGGGCTGGCGAAAACGCTGGCCCAACTCTTCGCCAAACAAATCCTCGTAGCAGATGTTGGGCGCCAGGCGCTGGCCCTGCCAGTCCATCGAGGGCTGTCCGATGGCACCCGCGTTGAAGTCGCCCAGCGGGATGTCCATCATGGCAACAAACCAGTGGAACAGCGGCGGAATGAATTCACCAAAGGGCACCAGATGGTGCTTGTCGTACTGGTAAAGCGAGGCTTGGCCCGGCCGCAGTCCCACCACGGAATTGGTGTAGCCCAAGGCCTCGCTGCCCAGGGGCACGCCGAGCAAAGCGGCCTGGGCCGGAACGGCAGGGTCAGATCCCGTGGCGGGCGCCACGCCGTAACGCTCCAGCAAGGTGCGCCAGTAGCCCACGGGCAGTTGCTGGGGCAGCAAGGGCAAGGCCGTTTCAGGCGCCACGACCAGGGCTCGGTCGTTGTCCATCAACTCGCTGCCGTACCACTTCAAGGCCATGGGCACGCCAGAGCCGGCCTGGAATTTCTCGTCCTGCGGGATATTGCCTTGGAGCAGCCGCACCTCCAAGGGAGCCGAAGAAGCACCCCACTCCGGGGCCAGCCAGGCACTCAGCGCAGCCCAGACCAGGCCGCCCAACGCCAAACCCACCGTGGGTGGGCGCCATCCGAGACCCGCGCGCCAACGCCCCCCAACAAGGCGGACCGTTTCTGCCAGCAGGGCCGCTGCCCAGGCCACCACGGCGCCCACCCCGTACACCCCCAACCAAGGGGCCAGCCAAGGGGCCAGGCCCTCGACCTGGGCGTAGCCGCCAGCCCCCCAGGGGAAACCGGTGAACATCTGGCCGCGCAGCAACTCAGCCAGGGTCCACAAGGCCGCGAACAGCACGCTGCGCTGCAACACCGAAGCCAGCCGGGCTTGCCAGCGGGCGTACAACAGCGCGGCCAACGCGTAGTAGCTGCCCAAAAAAGCGGCCAGGCCCAGCACCGCCAGCACCGCCAAGGGCGCTGGCAGGCCGCCGTAGGTGTGCATGGAAATGAACAACCACCAAAAAGTGCCCGACAACCAACTGAGGGCAAACAAGGCGCCCACCCACAAACCGGCGGCAGGCCGCTGGGCGCGTTGCAGCAGGCCGGCCAGCACGGCCAGAGACAGCAGTTGCAGGGTGCCCGAAGGCGTGCCGGTGCCGGGCCAGGCCAGAGAAAAAGCCTGCAGCAGACCGGCTGGCAGGGCCAGCCAAGCCAGCCCATGGGGCAGCAGGCGCAGGCGAGAGGCGGGGATCGAAGAGGCGGTTGGGGCGCTCATGCGCCGTCGGCGCCGTCAGCCACGGGAGCGACCTTGAACCAACGCACCGCCCCCCCCTTGGTGTGCAGCACCACAAAGCGCAGGCCCCCGAGCACATGCTCCTCACCACGGCGCGGCACGTGGCCCATTTCGTGGGCGATCAGGCCACCGATGGTGTCAAAGTCGTCCTCGGGATCGGTGCTGGCAATGGCCACGCCAAAGGCCTCGGCCACCCGCTCGATGGGGGTGTCACCGCTGACGCGGTAGGTGTGGTCGGCCAAACCAAAGATGTCGCCTTCGTCTTCGGCGATGTCGAATTCGTCCTCGATCTCACCCACGATCTGCTCGAGCACGTCCTCAATGGTGATCAGGCCAGCCACACGGCCAAACTCGTCGATCACGATGGCTTGGTGGTTGCGGTTGCCACGGAACTCACGCAGCAAATCATTCAAGCCCTTGCTCTCCGGCACAAACACCGCCGGGCGCAGCAGGGCACGGATGTTGAGCTCAGGCGCCCGTTGCAGCTTGAGCAGGTCTTTGGCCAGCAAGATGCCAATGATGTTCTCACGCTCGGCGCTGTAGACCGGAAAACGCGAGTGGCCGGTTTCGATCACCAGGTTCAGCAGCTCGTCGTAGGGGGCATCGATGTTGACGAGGTCCATGCGCGGGGCCGCGACCATGACGTCGCCCGCGGTCATGTCGGCCATGCGGATCACACCTTCGAGCATGACGCGCGACTCGGCGCCGATGACTTCGTTGTCCTCGGCCTCGGACAAAGTTTCCAGCAGTTCATCACGGGAATCAGGGCCCGGTCGGATGAACTCGGCTACTTTTTGCAGAAAACTGCGCTTGTCTTCCTTCTCGGAAGGTCGCGCGGGGTGGGGGTCAGACACAGCCTGGGGCGCAAAACGTGCGGTAGTGAAGAAGCCTCAAGGATAGCGGATCGATGTGACAGGCGGCAGCCACCGGGCGTCGCTCCCGCTCACTGGGCCGACTGATGCCGCCCGGCGCGCACGCCCCGGCGGATTTCCTGCACGCTGGCCAGGGTGTCCCAAAACTGCTTGGCTTGCACCTTGAGCCGGTAGTCAATCTCGGCGTACTGCTGCTCGAACAACTCGGCCACCTGGCTGTCGAGGTTGGGCGGAGGCAGCTTGAGGTAGGCCTCGGACTCGGAGCCTTCGCGCTCCACGGTCGCGCCGGCGTTGCGGGCGATCTTGAGCATGGCGGTGTTCTCGCTTAGCGCATGGATGAACATCAGGCTCACGCCCTCGTTGCGGGCGTGCATGATGGCGCGGTCAAACAAGCGCGCGCCGTACCCCCGGCCGCGTGCCTTCTTGAGCACCGAGACGCCAAACTCAGCGCAGCTGTTGAGCTTGGGGTCGCTGGAGAAGGCCAGATGGGCCATGGCGATCAACTCCAGGCGGCGGTTGTAGATGCCAAAGATCTCGTCGCGCTCGAAGTCCAGTTGGTCCACATAGCGTTGCACCTGCTCATCGCTGGCGGCATAGCCAAAGCGCAGGTAGCGGTCCTGCGGATCGAGCGCCAACAGGTGCGCGGCGATGCGCGCGCGGTAGGTCACTCCCAAGGATCGGATCGGCACCATCACCGGCGCAGGCGAACGGGTGTGGGCCGAACGGGCGATCGCCCGGGGGCGAAAGAATTCGCGGCCGGCCTGCCAAGACGCTTTGAACCAGATGGAGGGAGCTAACATGGGCTGAACTATAAGGGTTTCCCCTTAGTTTGCAAATTGAAAAGCAACAAACCCCTGACTTGTAAAGAGAAATTGGCGACCCATGGGAAGGCCCTTGACCAGCGGGCGGGGTGCGTATCAGAGCGGTACGGCCGTCGTGGCCTTGACCCGGTCCAGCACGAAGCTGGTCTTGCAGTCCTGCACGCTGGGGTGCTTGAGCAAGGTGTCCATGATGAAACGGCTGTAGTGGGCCATGTCCGCCACCACCACACGCAGCAGGTAGTCCATCTCGCCGGTCAGCGAGGCGCATTCCACCACCTCGGGCCAGGTCTGCACGCTGGCACGGAACACGTCCATGGGGTTGCGCTTGTGGCTTTCGGTGAGCTTTTCCAGCCGCACATTGAGGTAAGCCGTCAGGCCCAGGCCCACGGATTCGGGCTTGACCAGGGCCACATAGCGGTCAATCACGCCCGACTCCTCCAGGCGCTTGACCCGCCTCAGCACGGCGCTGGGCGACAGGCCCACGACCTCGGCAATCTGGTCATAGGTGGCGCGCCCATCCTGCTGAAGGCTGCGCAATATTTGCTTATCAAGCTTGTCGAGTGCTTCCATGACTTTTATTTTGCATTTTTCCTGCAATCAGATCCAGATCAACGCCTCAGAATGCAGAAAAAATGCTGGGGCAGCGCCCTACAGTCGAGTCACCAACCTGCACCCCGGAGACAAGACCATGAACGCCCCCCTGCCCACTGCCGCCGTCGCCCCCTTCACGCCCTGGGACAACCCCATGGGCACCGATGGCTTTGAATTCATCGAGTTCGCCGCCCCCGACCCCGCGGCCATGGGCCTGGTGTTCGAGCGCATGGGCTTCCGCCCTGTGGCCCGCCACCGCCACAAGCAAGTGACCCTGTACCGCCAGGGCGAGATCAACTTCATCATCAACGCCGAGCCCGACTCGTTTGCCCAGCGCTTTGCCCGCCTGCACGGCCCCAGCGTGTGCGCGATTGCCTTCCGCGTGCAAGACGCCAAGGCCGCCTACGAGCGCGCCATTGGCCTGGGCGCCTGGGGCTACGCCGGCACCGCCGGCCCGGGCGAGCTCAACATCCCGGCCATCAAGGGCATTGGCGACAGCGTGATCTACCTGGTGGACCGCTGGCGCGGCAAGAACGGCGCCGCCCCGGGCGCCATCGGCAACATCGGCTTCTTTGACGTGGACTTCGAGCCCCTGCCGGGCCTGAGCACCGAAGAAGCCCTGGCCCCGCGCGGCGTCGGCCTGACCTACATCGACCACCTGACGCACAACGTGCACCGGGGCCGCATGAACGAATGGGCCGACTTCTACGAGCGCCTGTTCAACTTCCGCGAGGTCAAGTACTTCGACATCGAAGGCCAGGTGACTGGCGTCAAGAGCAAGGCCATGACCAGCCCCTGCGGCAAGATCCGCATCCCGATCAACGAAGAGGGCAAAGAAAAGGCCGGTCAGATCCAGGAGTACCTGGACATGTACCGCGGTGAAGGCATCCAGCACATCGCCATGGGCTCGGACAACCTGTTCGCCACCGTCGACGGCCTGCGCGCCAACCAGGTGCGCCTGCTCGACACCATCGACACCTACTACGAACTGGTGGACAAGCGCATCCCCGGCCACGGCGAGGACCTGGCCGCGCTGCATGAGCGCAAGATCCTGATCGACGGCAAGAAGGACGCCCTGCTGCTGCAGATCTTCAGCGAGAACCAGCTTGGCCCGATCTTCTTCGAGTTCATCCAGCGCAAGGGCGACGACGGCTTTGGCAATGGCAACTTCAAGGCCTTGTTCGAGTCCATCGAGCTCGACCAAATGCGCCGCGGCGTGCTGTAAGCCGCCTCACCCGGACACCGCCCCCACAGAAGGGGTGGGCCGGGGCCGCCCCCGCCAGCGCTCGGTCGCTGCGGGAGGCTGACATCCAGAACCAGGAGACCGACATGGCCATCGAACCCGTGGTGTACGGCGCCAGCGACCGCCCCCCGCGCGGCGACTACGCGCGCGCCGGCGCCGACTACACCTGCACCCAGGACTACGCCGCCTACACGGCCCAGGACCACGACACCTACGCCCGGCTGTTCCGCCGCCAGGCCGCCCTGCTGCCCGGCCTGGCTTGCGACGAGTTCATCGCCGCCCTGCCTTCGCTGGGTCAACGCCCCGAAGACGTGGACCGCATCCCCCGCTTTGACGAGGTCAACGAGCGCCTGCTGCGCGCCACCGGCTGGCAGCTGGTGACCGTGCCGGGCCTGATCCCGGAAGTGCCCTTCTTCACCTTGCTGTCCGAGCGCCGCTTTCCGGTCACCGACTGGATCCGCCGCCCCGACGAGTTCGACTACATCGTCGAGCCCGATGTGTTCCACGACTTGTTCGGCCATGTGCCTCTGCTGTTCAACCCCGTGTTTGCCGACTACGTGCAGCGCTACGGCCAAGGCGGGCTCAAGGCCCATGCCCTGGGCGCCTGCGAACAACTGAGCCGCCTGTACTGGTACACCATCGAGTTCGGCCTGATCCGCCAGCACGGGGGCTTGCGCGCCTATGGTGCAGGCATCCTCAGCTCCAGCGGAGAGCTGCGCCACGCGGTGCAAAGCCCCGAGCCACAGCGCCTGCCGCTGCAACTGGAGCGCACCATGCGCACGCGCTACAAGATCGACAGCTACCAGTCGACCTACTTCGAGATCGACAGTTTCCAGCAACTGTTTGACCTCACCGAAGCCGACTTCAGCCCGCTGTACGAGCGCCTGCGCGGCCTGCCCGAGCTGGCGGCCGATCAGGTCGAACACCCCGCCGCCCTGGCCGCCTGAACCTCAGGGGGCCAGCGTCACGGCATCGTGCTCGGCGATCCAGGCCATCACCTGGGCGCGCAGTGCCTCGTCACAGGCCAAAGCCACATGGGCCACGCCCGTGACCAGCACGTTGCGAGCGCCATCCAAGGTGGCGCTCGTGGCCGGGAAGACGATGTTGTCGGTGTTCGAGTACACGCAGGTGAAGCGCGCAGCGCGCTCGGCCGGTTCGGCCTGGGCCAGCGCGCGCAGCCAGTCGCTGCCCAGCCGCATCTGGACACCATTGGGGGTGTGGGCCCAACGGGCCAGCCAGGTCCCCCGGTGCGGCGTGCCCAGGGTGATGGCGTGCTGCACGCCGTCGGGCTCGCCGTGGGCGCTGCGGGCCCGCCACCAGGCACGCAACACCAGGCCGCCCATGCTGTGCGCCAGGACCACCGGGGCCAGGCCACTGGCTTCGGTCAACTCACGCACGGCTTGGTCGACCTGGTCTGCCAAGTGGTCGATGGAGGTGAAGGGCGGCTCCAGCGTCAAGGCCCTGAAAGGCCGGCCTTGCGCACGGAAGGCCTGCAACCAGGGGCTCCAGAAGCCGCGGTTGCACACATAGCCGTGCAGCAGCAGCACCGGGCGCTGGCCTGGGTGGCGGCCTGGCCCGATCAGGTCGGGCACCGCGTTGGCGGCAAAAGGCTGCCAGTGGCCAAACACCCGCGTGGCGGCGGCCGCCTCGACCCACCAAGCGCGCAGCACCACCCCAGGTGCGGGTTGCGGCACCGGCTCGCGGCGGTTGAGGCGGGCCATCAAGATGAACTCCAGGCCTAAAACCAGGGCGTTGAAGCTCAGCACGCCCCCGGCCACCAGCAGCGCGAGGGCTGGCGAGCGCGCCCACAGGCCCAGCAGGGCCCAAGCCGCCAGTCCCAGGATCAGGGCCAGCAAGCCCCGTTGCAGTCGGGCGATCATCGGCCCCTCCTTCCCACGTTGGGCTGAGATGATGGCACGGCGGACCCCAGCCTGGACAGGCCTGACCCGAAGGCCCCTCGGGCCCCCACCGCTGTCGCCTGTGGGACGCCATGGCCCTGCAACCTAGGACAAGCCCGATGAGCGGTTTTGCTGCGCTGCATCCAGAATCTGGCGACAAGGAGATCGACATGGACCGAATCTGGTTGAAGCATTACCCCGCCGCTGTACCCGCCGAGATCAACCCCGAGCAATATGGCTCGCTGACGCAGTTGCTGGAAGAGTCCTTCCGCAAGTTCGCAGACAAGCCTTTCTCGGTGTGCATGGACGTGTGGATGAGCTACGGAGAGCTCGATGCCCTGTCCACCGCCCTGGGGTCCTGGTTGCAATCGCGCGGGCTGGAGCCGGGCGCGCGCGTGGCCATCATGCTGCCCAACATCCCTCAATTTGCCGTCACCATGGCCGCCATCCTGCGCGCCGGCTACACCTGCGTGAACGTCAACCCGCTCTACACCGCACGGGAGCTGGAGCACCAGCTCAAGGACTCGGGCGCCAGCGCCATCGTGATCCTGGAGAACTTTGCCCACACCCTGCAGTCGGTGATCGACAAGACCGACGTCAAGGAAGTGGTGGTCACCGCCATGGGTGACCTGCTGGGCGGCCTCAAAGGCGCCTGGGTCACGTTTGCCGTGCGCCACCTGGTGAAGATGGTGCCCGCCTACCAACTGCCTCAAGGGGGCGGCCGCACCGTCACCCCCTTCAACAAGGCATTGGCACAGGGCCGCGGCCGCTCGCTGCAAGCCAGCCCAGCGAACCTCGACTCCATCGCCTTCTTGCAGTACACCGGCGGCACCACGGGCCTGTCCAAGGGCGCGGTGCTGACGCACCGCAACATCGTGGCCGCGACCTTGCAGGCCGATGCCTGGTTCAGCCCGGCGTTGGCCCGCGTGGGCGACCCCACCAAGATCAACAGCATTGCCGCGCTGCCGCTCTACCACATCTTCGCGCTGACCCTGTGCATGCTGGCCATCCGCCAGGGTTCGCACATGACACTGATCCCCAACCCGCGCGACATCGGCAAGTTCATCCAGGTGCTGAAGAAGCGCACCTTCCACATGCTGCCCGCGGTCAACACCTTGTTCAACGCCTTGCTGCAGCACCCTGAGTTCAAGACCTTGGACTTCTCCCACCTGTGCGTGTCGCAGGCGGGCGGCATGGCCGCCGCCGAAGGCACAGCGCGCGCCTGGCAAGAGGCCACGGGCTCGGCCATGGTCGAGGGCTGGGGCATGAGCGAGACCTGCGCCATCGGCACCAACAACCCGGTCACCAGCACCAGCTTCTCGGGCACCATTGGCCTGCCCCTGCCCAGCATCGACATCGCCATCAAGGACGACGCGGGCCACACCGTGCCGCAAGGCCAGTCGGGCGAAATCTGCATCAAGGGCCCCAACGTCATGACCGGCTACTACCAGCAGCCGGCCGAGAACGAAAAGGCCTTCACCGCCGACGGCTTCATGCGCACCGGCGACATCGGCGTGATGGATGAAAAGGGCTACACCCGCATCATCGACCGCAAGAAGGACATGATCCTGGTCAGCGGCTTCAACGTCTTCCCCAATGAGTTGGAACAGGTGATCTCGCTGTGCCCGGGCGTGCTGGAATGCGCGGCCGTGGGCGTGCCCGATGCCAAGCAGGGCGAGGCCATCAAGATCTTCATCGTGCGCAAGGACCCCGCCTTGACCGAGGACGATGTGCTGCGCTACTGCCGCGACAACCTGACCGGCTACAAGCAGCCCAAGTTCATTGAGTTCCGCACCGACCTGCCCAAGACCAATGTGGGCAAGATCTTGCGCCGGGAACTGCGCAGCAGCGCCGCCCACTGAGCGGCAGCCGGCCATGAGCGCCTCCACCGAGCCGCCGGCCCTGCCCGCTGGCCTCAGCGTTTTCGAGCGCGGCTGGCTGTCGGCCAACAACATCTTGCTGCGCGGCCCCGAGGGCAGCGCCCTGATCGACAGCGGCTACGCCAGCCACAGCGAACAAACCCTGGCCCTGGTGGGCCAGGCCCTGGGAGCGCAGCCGCTGGACCAGTTGTTCAACACCCACCTGCACAGCGACCACTGCGGTGGCAATGCCGCTTTGCAGGCCGCCTACCCCCAGTTGCACACCGCGATCCCACCCGGCGAAGCCGAGCTGGTGCGCCAATGGGATGAGGACGGGCTCAGCTACCAGGCCACTGGCCAGGCCTGTCCACGCTTTCGATTCGACGCCGTGCTGCAGCCGGGCCAGACCCTGCGCCTGGGTGGCGCCGACTGGCAGGTGCATGCGGCCCCCGGCCACGACCCGCATTCGGTCATCTTCTTTGAGCCCGCCACGCGCACCCTGATCTCGGCCGACGCACTGTGGCAAAACGGCTTTGGCGTGGTGTTTCCTGAACTGGAAGGCGTCCACGCCTTCGACGAAGTGGGCGCCACACTGGACCTGATCGAGACGCTGGCACCGCGCACCGTGATCCCGGGCCACGGCGCTGTCTTCCATGACGCCACCACCGCCCTGGCGGTGGCGCGTCGGCGTCTGGATGGCTTTCAGCGCGATCCGGCCAAGCACCAGCAGTACGCGACCAAAGTGCTGCTCAAGTTCAAGCTGCTCGAGTGGCAGCAGATTGGCTTGCTCGAGCTGGCGCAGTGGATGCAGCGCACGCCCTACATGGTGGGCGCCGCCCGGCGCCAGGGCCAGGCGCCCTCAGGCGACTGGCTGGAGCAGCTGGTGGGGCAATTGGTGGCTTCGGGCGCAGCGCGCCTGGAAGGTGAGCAACTGCTCAACCTTTGAGCCCAGCCGGAGGCCCCGGCCCGCCGGGTCAAGCGGCGGGCCACCGCTCGGCCTCAAGGCAGGTCGGCGTTGGGCTCGGGGATGCGCTCGTCACGCGGGCCCACGCTGCCCAGGCGTCCCTTCAAGGACTGCGGCTGACCCGTGATCAAGGCCGCGTAGGCCGTGGTGTTGGCCAGCACCTTCTTGACGTAATCGCGCGTTTCATTGAACGGGATGTTCTCGGCCCAAATGGCCGCGTCCAGCACCGGGCCGTTGCGCCAGTTGCGCGGTCGCCCCGGGCCCGCGTTGTAGGCCGCAGCCGCCATGGGCATGGAGCCCCCAAAGTCATCCAGGGCCAGCTTGAGGTAGGCGGTGCCGATGGTGATGTTGGTGTCGCGCTCGGACAGTTGGTCGGGCGTGAAGCTGTTCAGGCCAATCTTCTTGGCCGTCCAGCGCGCCGTGGCGGGCATGACCTGCATCAGACCCGAGGCGCCCACACCCGAACGGGCGTCCATGACGAAGCGGCTTTCCTGGCGGATCAGGCCATAGACATAGGCGGGGTCCAGGCCGATGTCGCGGCTGCGGCGCAGCACCTGATCGCGGAAGGGCATGGGGTAGCGCTGCTCGTAGTCCGCCGTGTTGCGGGTGCGCTCACTGGTGTTGATGCAGCGGTCCCACACCTCGCGTTGGCAGGCGAAGTCGGCGGCGGCCAGCAGTTCGCGGTCCCCCATGCCGCCCGGGCTGTGCAAGTTGGTGGTGTAGTTCCACTCGCGGTTGCCTTCGGAGCGCAGGCCCAGCGCGATGGCGTACAGCGCGCGGTTCAGGCCGGGGTGGTTTCGTGCGGCGTCTTTTTCTTCGGCCGACAGCGGCACCGGGCGCGGCGGCAAGGTGATGCGCTGACCCAATTCCTCCATCGCCAGCTGCTCGTAAAAGCCCCGCGCACCGGCGATGGCCTGCAGCGGCTGCAGCGCCTCCTGGCGCGCCTCGTCGGTGCGGGCCAGGGCCAGCTGGGCGCGGGCGCGCCAGTAGACCCAGGTGGGGTCGCGGCTGCCTTCGTCGCTCATGGCGCGCAACGCGTTCAGCGCCAGGCGCCACTGGCTGGCGCGCAAGGCGGCTCGCACCTTCCAGCCCAGCAGGTCGTCGTTCAAATCGCTGTCGCGGTTGACCTTGGCAAACACCCGTACGGCGTCGCTGTCGAGCTTCATGGCCAGCTGCTTGCCGATCACACCCAAGACCCAGTGCTGCTCTTCAGGCAGCAGGTGGACGCCCCAGCGCGTGTCCAGCAGGTTGGCTGCGGCATCGGGGTCGGTCTGGGCGATCTTGATCAGGGCCAGCACCACCAGCTCCTGACGCACCCGGGTGGGCGCGGCCACGCGCTTGGCCAGGAACTTGACCGGGCTGTCGTTGAGCTGGGCCAGCTCGCCCAGGGCGTCGGGGGCCACCAGCTCCACGGCATTGCGGGCCGCGCGCGGGCGATTGGCCTCGGTGGCCAGGCGGGCCTTGCGCCACAGGTCGGTGGCGGTCAGGCGCTTGTTGGCGTAAAGCCGATCGGCCGCCTGGGTGCAGCCGTCATCGGCCTCGCGCAGGCTGTACCAGAGGCGGCGCACCTCATCGGCCATCTGGGGCGTGGCCTGGCCCTTGAGCTGCTCCACCAGCAGGCCATAGCACTTGACCTCGCGGTCGTCGCCCATGCGATAGAGCGGGTACTGGGCCGCAAAGCCCGCCCAGTCACGGCGCTGCCCCAGCAAGAGCAGCCAGTCGTTGCGCAACCGGTCTTCCTGGTAGGTGCCCACGTAGCGGGCTAAAAAGGCCTCGACCTCGTCGCTGCTGGCATCGCCCAGGCGGGCGCGCAATTCCCAGTAGGCCGCCCAGGGTTCCAGCGCGTGGCCCCGGGCCTGGGGCAGGAGTTGGCTGAGCTTTTTGCGATCGCCTTTGCGAAAGGCTTGGCTCATGTCGAGCACCACGTCGTCACCTCGGTTTTGGGCCGTGGCCAGGCCCGAAAAAGAGCCGATGGCAACGCAGGCCAGAACCGATGTCAAAATCTTCTGTAGATACATGAGGGAATTATGGACAAGTTAGCGGTTCGCAAGGCACTCATCGAGCAACGCCTCAACATGCCAGACCGGCTGGAACGCGCAGAACTGCTGCAGCGGGTGATGCGCATCTGGCTGGTGGGGCGTCCCGACGCCGTCATTGGCGCCTATTGGCCCATCAAGGGCGAATTCGATCCCTTGCCAGCGCTGCACCGCTGGAAGGAAGACGGCGAGCTGCAAGGCGAGCCGCAACCGCGCCGCATTGGCCTGCCGGTGGTGGACAAGGTGCACAAGACGCTGACCTTCCATGCCTGGTACCCCGGCTGCCCCATGGAGGAAGACGCCTACGGCATCCCCAAACCCAAGGACACCGAGCTGATCGTGCCCACCCTGCTCTTCGTGCCCTGCGTGGGCTACGGGGCTGGCGGCTACCGGCTGGGCTATGGCGGCGGCTTTTACGACCGCACCTTGGCCGCGCTGGAGCCGCGCCCGGTGACTGTGGGCCTAGGTTACACACAGGGTTTCCTGCCCGACTTCGAGCCCGAAGCACACGACCTGCCGCTGGACGCCATCCTCAACGACAACGGGGTGGTCTGGCCGGTGGGCTGAGGCCCTAGAGCAAGGGGGCCGGCAACGTGGCATAGCCGTCGGGCAGGTCTTCATGGAAGGCATGCCCCGCTTGCTTCGATTGCTTGACGTGGTACATGGCGCGGTCGGCCGCGCGCTGCAACTCGACCAGGTTGCGCCCATCTTGCGGGTAGCGGGCAATGCCCAGGCTGGCCTGGACCTGCAGGCTGACGTGCTGCCAAGCCACAGGCTGCTGCACCGCTTGCCACAAGCGCTCGGCCAGCTGGGCCAGGTTGGGCCGTTCATGCACCTCGGCCAGCAAGATCACGAACTCATCGCCGCCCAGGCGGGCCACCAGGTCCCCCGGCCGCAACTGCGCCTGCAAGCGCTGCCCCACCGCCATCAGCACCGCGTCACCGGCCTCGTGTCCATGCTGGTCGTTGATGGGCTTGAAGCGGTCCAGGTCCAGCAGCATGAGCGCATGGGGCTTGGAGCCGACCAGCAGGCGGGCCGCTGCCTGGGCCAGACCTGCGCGGTTGGCCAGACCGGTCAGGCTGTCGGTTTCCGCCGCAATCGCCAGTTGTTCGGCACGCTGGTTCAGCTCACGCTGGGCCCGTCGCATGACGCGGATGCGGGTGCCCAAGGCGACCGAAAACACCACCAACTCGGCTGCCACGCCCAGCTGCAGCGCATTGAGGTGCAGCGGCGTCCAGCTCAGCACGCCGCGGTTGGACAGAATCAGCAAGAACACCGCCCCAAACAGAAACAAGAGCCCGGCGATGTACAAGCCCGCCGGTTTGAAACCCCGGCGAAAACCAATCACCGCCCCCACCAAGGCGGCCACCGCGCCCATCATGGCGCCCAACTCGGTGGCCATGACCAGCCAGGGCAAATGGTCAAAGCCAGCGACCGCCACGGCCAGCAACTGCAGCCCGATCAAGGCCGCCAAAAAGCGATCGATCCAGGGCGCAAAGCGCGCCAAGTCCAAAAAGCGCCGCGCGAACAAGGCCCCGCCGATGATCCAGAACGCCGGGGCCAGCACATACGACCACTCCGCCAGGGGCGGTTGGTCGGGCCACAGGTAGCGCGCAGCATGGCCATTGAAGTTGGCAATCGAGAGCAGGGCAAAAAAGCAGTTCAGCAGGTAGTAGCCATAGACCCGGTCGCGGAACAGCAGCATCAAGGCAAAGTTGTAGACCAGCATGCCCAGCAAGATGCCGTAGCTCAGGCCGTCGAACAAACGCTTGCTCTGCACCCCAGCCAGGTAGTCGCCCGTGTCCCAGGCACTCAGCGCGTAAATCTGCCCGACGCGCGAGACCGCCCGCACGTAGACCGTGACCTCCCCGGGCGACTGCAGGCGAAAGCGGTACACCATGCGCTCGGCCTGCAGGGGCCGGGTGCTGAAGGGGTAGGCGATGCCGGTGTGCACGGGCTCCGCCAAGGCCTGGCCCTGCGCGTCATACGGACCGTAAAAACTCAGTTCGCGGGCGGCCACGGAGGGCACCGCAATCAGCCAGTCGCCATCGCTGCCCGTTTGCCGCAGGCGCACCTGGAACCAATAGGCCCGGGGGTCCATGGCCGAGCGCACGGGCGCGGCAGGGTAGGCAAAGCGTGGCTGGTGCGCCGGGCTGCGCACATCGTCAATTTGCAAGGTGCCGGAGTCGTCGATGAGGACCCCCAGCGCGCCGCTCAAGGCCACACCCTCGGGGCCAGCCCGCAGGGTCATCACGGGCGGGTCGACCCGGGAGGGCGCCAGCGCTTGGGCCTCTGCCTGGCCCCAGCCCCCAGCCAACAGCCAGGCCAGCAAGAGCAAGCCAGCCCCCCAAGCCAACTGGCTCAGACGCCCCCTGGCAGCCGCCCAGGGCGCAGGGCGGACGCGCACCAGGGTCCGCAGGAGACCAGGAAAAAGCCGCGCTTGCATGCCCTAAGTGTAAAAGAGTGCAACACGCCACAAACCCAGGCCGTGGCATCATTCAAGCCCCCATTCCACCCCCGGGCCGCGATGGCCCAGCGGCTGCGGCCCAACCCCTCCTTGGAGACCCCCATGCTCAAACTGGTGATCGGCAACAAGAACTACTCCTCCTGGTCGATGCGGCCCTGGGTGCTGCTGCGCCAGGCCGGCATCGAGTTCGAGGAGGTCAAGGTGCGCTTTGACTCGTTCGCGCCAGACTCCAGCTTCAAGCGCGCCCTGGCCCAGCTCAAGGTCGCCGGCAAAGTGCCCGTGCTGCTGGACGGCGACCTGGCTATCTGGGACACCTTGTCCATCGCCGAATACGTGGCGGAGAGCTTCCCTGAAAAAGCCTTGTGGCCCAGCGATCGCAAGGCCCGCGCCCATGCCCGCAGCCTGTGCGCGGAAATGCACTCGGGCTTCACCGCCTTGCGCAGCCACTGCCCCATGAACATCGAAGCCCACCTGCCCGACATCGGCGCCCTGGTCTGGCGCGACCAAGCCGGCGTGCGCGCCGACGTGGAGCGTCTGAGCACCCTGTGGACCGACGCCCTGGCCGCCCACGGTGGCCCCATGCTGTTTGGCGAGTTCAGCGTGGCCGATGCTTTTTTTGCACCGGTCTGCATGCGCTTGCACACCTATGCCCTGCCCTTGCCCGAGCCCGTGGCCGCCTATGTGCAGCGCGTGCGCGACCTGCCCGGCGTGCAGGCTTGGATCAACGACGCCCTGGCGGAACAGGACTTCCTCGACTTTGAGGAACCCTACCGCGTCCAGCGCTGACACGGAGCCCCCTGACGATGGAGATCTACCTGGTCGGTGGCGCGGTGCGCGACGCGCTGTTGGGGCTGCCGGTGCAGGACCGCGACTGGGTCGTGGTCGGCGGCACGCCTGAAGCCATGGGTGCGCAAGGCTTTGTGCCGGTGGGCAAAGACTTCCCGGTCTTCTTGCACCCCCTCACCCACGAGGAATACGCCCTGGCCCGCACCGAGCGCAAAAGCGGACACGGCTACAAGGGCTTTGCCGTGCAGGCCTCGCCCGAGGTCACCTTGGAAGACGACCTGGCACGCCGCGACCTGACCATCAACGCCATCGCCCAAGCCCTGCACCCTGACCTGGCCAGTGGCCGCTTGCCCGAATCCCAGCCCGGCCCGGGCCACCTGATCGACCCCTGGGGCGGTGAGCGCGACCTGCACGCGCGGGTGCTGCGCCATGTGACGCCAGCCTTCCGCGAAGACCCGGTGCGCATCCTGCGCCTGGCCCGCTTTGCCGCCCGATTTGCCGACTTCAGCGTGGCCCCCGAGACCCTGGACCTGATGCGCGAGATGGTGGACGACGGCGAAGTCGACCACCTGGTGCCCGAGCGGGTCTGGCAAGAGATGGCGCGCGGCCTGATGGCCGATCGGCCCTCGCGCATGTTCGAGGTGCTGCGCGCCTGTGGCGCCCTGAAGCGCCTGCTGCCCGAGCTGGACCGCCTGTGGGGCGTGCCCCAGCGCGCCGACTACCACCCCGAAATCGACACCGGCGTGCACGTCATGATGGTGTTGGACATGGCCGCCCGCCTGAAAGCCCCCTTGGCCGTGCGCTATGCCTGCCTGGGCCACGATCTGGGCAAGGGCAACACCCCTGCCGATGTGCTGCCACGCCACATCGGGCACGAAGAACGCAGCGCGCGCCTGCTGAAGCACGTCAGCGCCCGACTGCGCGTGCCGCTGGACTGCAAGGAGCTGGCCGACGTGGTGGCACGCGAGCACGGCAACCTGCACCGCAGCCTGGACTTGGGCGCCGCCGCCCTGATGCGCTTGCTGGAGCGCTGCGATGCGATCCGCAAACCAGCCCGCTTTGAAGACATCTTGCTGGCCTGCGAATGCGATGCCCGGGGCCGCCTGGGCCAATCCGAGGCCGCCTACCCGCAGGCGGCCCGGCTGCGCCAGGCCCTGGCCGCCGCCCTGTCGGTGGACACCGCCCCGGTGGCCGCCCAGGCCGCGGCGCGGGGCCTGCAAGGCCAGGCCGTGGGCGCGGCCGTGCAGCAAGCGCGCAGCCAGGCCGTGGCCCAGGGCCTGGGCCTGCACGCGGACTGAGCCCCGCCAACAAAAAGCCGGCGCAAGGCCGGCTCGGTGGGGTCCAACGGCCCCTGCCAACGGGGCGCTGAGCTCAACGCCAACGGCGGCCACCTCCGTGGTAGCCCCCGTGGTAGGCACCGCGCCAACTGCCGGCCCAGTAACCCAGGCCCAACCCCAGGCCCAGTGTGACCGCCGGGGTGACTGCCGGGTAATAGGTCGGCGCCACGTAGTAGGGCTGCGAATACACCACCGGCGCGTAAGTCGTGTAGGTGGTGGGGTAGACAGTCTGGGTCACCACCGCATTGGGGTCGGTGTAGACCGGCTGGGTGTAGGTGGGTTGGGCGTAAGCCGGCGGGCTGTAGGCCGCCGACGGGTTGCTGGCCCCTTGCACCACCGGGTTGACCTGCAGCTGCACGGTCTGACCGGGGTCGTTGGCCATCATGGCGGTGTACTGGCGGCCACCGTATTCGTAGACCACGTTGTAGCCGACCTGGCGGTTTTCGTAGACGGTTTGCGTGCTGCATTGCGGCACCTGGGCCACCTGCGTCGCGCCTGCGCCTTCGATGTGATCACCCAACATGGCGCCGCCCATGAGGCCGGCCGCCGTGGCCACGGCCCGGCCCGCACCGCCGCCCAGGGCATTGCCGATCGCGCCGCCTGCCACAGCCCCCATCAAAGCGCCAGCGCCGGACTTGGGCGCCTGCACCACCATGGGGGCGGTGCCGCAGCTTTGTTGTTGCACCGCCACCGGCTGGATCACCGGGGTGGACGAGATGACGCGGCCCGTCTCTTGGGCCTGGACGGCACCGGTGGCAGCCAGCAGGCTGGCACTGAGGATCAGCAGTTTGTTCATAAGAAACCTCGGTCGGTTAGGACGCTGGGATGCCGATTTTGAGGACAAAACCGGCCCACAGTTCAACGCTGGGTGTGTAAAGAAATCCGGCACCTGGCCCTCAAGGGGCGCCTTGGGCACGGAGATCCGACGCCAGCGGCAGGTCCCAGCGCCCGGCCGCGTTCTTCAGCAATTGTCCCACCGCCAGCAATTGGCGGTTGCGCACGCTGGTCAAGGTGTTTTCGGCCGCCAATGCGGTGGCCTGGGCCGTGATCACGTTGAGGTAGCTCACGGTGCCCGCCTTGTACTGGTTGCTGACGATGTCCAGCGCACGCTGCGCCGCCGCCAGGGCCTCGGACTGCACCTGGGCCTCCTGGGCCAGGGCGTCCGCAGCGACCAGGTTGTCTTCGACTTCCTGGAAGGCGGTCAGCACGACCTGGCGGTAGTTGGCAGCCGCCTGATCCACCGCCAGCCAGGCCTGGCGCGTGGCGGCTTCACGCCCGCCCGCATCGAACAAGGCCAAGGCCATGCTGGGGCCCAGGGACCAGAAGCGGTGCGGCAGGCTGACCAAGTCCGACCATTGGTTGGCCCGGTAACCGCTGCTGGCCGACAGGGTCAGCGAGGGGAAGAAGGCCGCGCGCGTCACGCCGACCTGGGCATTGGCCGCGGCCACCCGGCGCTCGGCCGCCGCGATGTCCGGTCGGCGCTGCAACAGGCTGGCGGGCAAAAGGCGCGGCGCGGCCGGGGCCGCGGGCAGGCGCGCCGTCTCGGCCAGGCGGAAGTTGGCTGGGGCCTGGCCCAGCAGCACCGCCAGCGCGTGCTCCAGTTGGGCCCGCTGCAGGCGCAGCTCGATCAACTGGGCCTGGGCCGACTTGAGCTGGGTCTGGGCCTGGGCCACGTCGGCCGCGCCCGCCACCCCAGCGCTGTAGCGGTTTTGCGTCAGGCGCAGCGACTGCTCATAGGCCTGCACGGCTCGCGCCAGGCTTTGGCCCTGGGTCTCGATGCTGCGCAAGGAAAAATAGGTCTGGGCCACGGTCACCTGCAAGGACAGGCGCGCCGCCAGCAAGTCGCCCCGGCTGGCCTGCAACTGGCTGCGCGAGGCCTCGTTGGCGCTGGCCAGGCGGCCCCACAAATCGGTGTCCCAGCTGGCGTTGGCGCTGAGTGAGAACACATTCACCGGCGCCACCGAGCCGCTGGTGCCGGTGCTGTTGGTGGTGCCACTGACGCTGCGCGTCGCCCCCAGCGCCCCCGTGACCGTGGGCAGCTGGGCCGCGCGGCTGATCACCACCGCCGCCTCGGCCGATCGGTACTGGGCCACCACCGCTTGCAGGCTTTGGTTGTTCACCACCACCTGGGCCTGCAGCTCGCTGAGCACCGGGTCCTGGAACTGGGCCCACCAGTCGTCCAGCACGTCGGGGCTTTGGGCCTGCGCGTCCTGCCAGGCCGCTTCCTTGAACGCGGTGGGCGTGCTCAGTTCAGGACGCTGGTAAACGGGGGCTTGCGAACAGGCCGACAGCAGCGCCAGCGTCAGCGCGCTGGCGGCCAGGGGCAGGCCGCGCGGCACGGCCAGATTCAGAGGGGCAAAAGACGTCATGGTGCGGCACTTTCAAGCGGCGGGGCCGGCAGGACCGGGGTCGCCTGCGCGGGTGGTCGGCGACGGCGCCAGCGCTGACGCAGGCGGTCCATGCAGACAAACACCACCGGCGTGGTGTAGAGGGTGAGCAACTGGCTGAACAACAGGCCACCGACGATGGCGATGCCCAGCGGGCGGCGCAGCTCGGCGCCATCGCCAGCGCCCAGCGCCAGCGGCACCGCGCCAAAAATGGCGGCCACCGTGGTCATCAGGATGGGGCGCACGCGCAACTGGCAGGCACGGTAGATGGCCTGGGCGGCGCTGAGTTGCAGGCCCTTGAGCTCGGCCTCGCGCTGCCGCGTGATGGCGAAGTCCAGCATCATGATGGCGTTCTTTTTGACGATGCCAATCAGCAAGATCACCCCGATCAGGGCGATGATGGAGAACTCGGTGTCGGTCAGCATCAGCGCCAGCAGCGCGCCCACGCCCGCCGACGGCAAGGTCGACAAGATGGTGATGGGGTGGATCAGGTTCTCGTACAGGATGCCCAGCACCAGGTAGATGGTGACCAGGGCCGCGAGGATGAGAAAGGGCTGGCTTTCCATGGACTTCTGGAAGGCCCCCGCCGTGCCGCCAAAGCGGCCCCGCACGCTGACAGGCACGCCCAGCGCGGCGACCGTGTCTTCGATGGCCGCCGTGGCCTGCGACAGCGACACCCCGGGCGCCAGCGCGAAGCTGATGGTGGTGTCGGGCGCGCCGCCCTCGTGCGTGACCGACAGTGGGGTGTTGGTCAGCTCGACCTTGGCAAAGGCCGACAGCGGCACCTGCGCCCCCGTGCTGGAGGTGAAGCGCAGCTGCATCAGCGACTCGGGCGACTGCTGGTACTCGGTGGCCAGCTCCATCACCACGCGGTATTGGTTGAGCGGGTTGTAGATCACCCCCACCTGACGCTGGCCAAAAGCGTCGTTCAAGGTGGTGTCGATGTTGCTCATGCTCAGGCCCAGGCGGGTGGCCGCATCGCGGTCGATCACCAGCGAGTTCTGCAAGCCCTTTTCCTGCATGTCGGAGTTCACGTCCAGCAGCTCGGGCAGCTGCATGACGGCGCGGCGGATGCGTGGCTCCCAGGCGCGCAAGTCCTCCAGCGTGTCGGCCAGCAAGGTGTACTCGTACTGTGAATTGGACTGGCGCGCGCCGATGCGGATGTCCTGCACTGGGTTCAGGAACAGGTTGGCGCCGGGCTCGCTGGCCAGCTTGCCGCGCAGGCGGTTGATCACCTGGTCAGCGCTGACCTGGCGCTCGGCCAAGGGCTTGAGCGAGACAAACATCGAGGCCGTGTTGCGCTGGCCGCCCCCCGTGAAGCCACTGACCGAGGCCACGGCCGGGTCGGCCCGCACGATGTTCATGAAGCGGTCCAGCCGGCGCTGCATGGCCTGGAAGGACGTGGCTTGGTCGGCGCGGATGTTGCCCACAATGCGCCCTGTGTCCTGCTGCGGGAAGAAGCCCTTGGGCACCTCGCGGTACAGGTAGACATTGAGCCCCACCACCCCGGCCAACAACAGCAGGGTCACCGGTTGCCAGCGCATGGCCAGGGCCAGCGAGCGCCGGTAGGCGCGCTGCAGGGCGCGCCGAAAACGCAGGCCCCAGCGCGCCCAGCGCCCGGGCGCGGCGACTGGCGCGTGCGGCTTGAGCAAGACCGCGCACATCATGGGCGTGGTGCTGAGCGAAATCAGCATCGACACCAGGATGGCCACCGACAGCACCACCGCGAACTCACGGAACAGCCGCCCCACCACCCCGCCCATGAGCAGCACCGGAATGAACACCGCGATCAGCGAGATGCTGATCGACAGCACCGTGAAGCCGATCTCGCGGCTGCCCGCCAGTGCCGCCTCCAGCGGGCGCTTGCCGCGCTCGATGTGGCGCGAGATGTTCTCCAGCACCACGATGGCGTCGTCCACCACAAAGCCGGTGGCCACGGTGAGCGCCATCAGCGACAGGTTGTCCAGGCTGTAGCCGCACAGGTACATGACGCCAAAGGTGCCGGCCAGCGAGGCGGGCACGGCCACGCTGGGGATCAGGGCCGAACGGAAGTGGCGCAGGAAGACGAACACCACCAGGATCACCAAGCCGATGGAGATGATCAGCGAGCGCTCCACCTCGCGCAGCGAGGCGCGGATGGTGGGGGTGCGGTCGACCACCACGTCGAGGTCGATGGCGCTGGGGATGGAGGCGCGCAGCTGCGGCAGCAGGCGGCGCACCTCGTCCACGGTTTCGATGATGTTGGCGCCGGGCTGCTTGTAGAGGATGAGCAGGATGGAGGGCTTGCCGTTGGCGGCGCCGTAGTTGCGCACGTCCTGCACCGAGTCGATGACCTCACCCACGTCGCGCAGGCGAATGGCGTTGCCGTTGGCGTAGCGCAGCACCAGGGGGGCGTACTCGGCGGCGGTGAAGGCCTGGTCGTTGGCGCCGATCTGCCAGCTGCGCTGGCCGTCTTCGAGCGTGCCTTTGGGCCGGTTGGTGTTGGTGGCGACCAGGGCGGCGCGCACGCTGTCGATGGCGATGCCGCTGGCGGCCAGGCGATTCGGGTCCAGCTCCACACGCACGGCCGGCAGGGCGCCGCCGCCGACGATGACCTGGCCCACGCCCGTGACCTGGGCCAGGCGTTGGGCCAGCACGGTGGAGGCGGCGTCGTACATCTGGCCGCGCGCCAGCACGTCGGAGGTCAGGGCCAGGATCATGACCGGCGCATCCGCCGGGTTGACTTTGCGGTAGGTGGGGTTGCTGGGCAGGCCGCTGGGCAACAGGGCGCGCGAGGCGTTGATGGCCGCCTGCACGTCGCGTGCGGCACCGTTGATGTCACGGTCCAGCTCAAACTGCAGGGTGACTCGGGTGTTGCCCAGGGAGGACGACGAGGTGATTTCCGACACCCCGGCGATGCTGCCCAGGGCGCGCTCCAGCGGCGTGGCCACGGTGGTGGCCATGGTTTCGGGGCTGGCGCCAGGCAGGCTGGCCGAGACCGAGATGGTGGGGAAGTCGACCTGGGGCAGCGGGGCGACGGGCAGCAGGAAGAACGCAATGATGCCGGCCAGCAGGATGCCCATGGTGATCAGGGTGGTCGCGATGGGGCGGCGGATGAAGGGCTCGGAGAAGTTCATGGGATGAGCCTCTCAGGGGTGCGGTAGGCCTTGCCAGCGAAAGGGGTGGCCTGTCCGATCTGGGCTGTTTTGCTGTTGCTGTTGCTGTTGCTGTTGCTGTTGCTGTTGGCGATGTTGACTGGAAGACAAGGGAACGCCCTTCGCTTCGCTCTGAACACGCGGTGCGCTGGCTGATGGTAGAGGCCGGGAGGGCGCCCCGGCAGGCGCCTCACTTTCTTTGCTTCGCCAAAGAAAGTAAGCAAAGAAAGGCGACCCGAAGTCAGGGCCGCTGCGCGGTCCCCTGCGCTGCTCACACCAGGGGGGGGCCCGCGAAACTCGCTTCGCTCAAACAGTCGCGTGTCCTCATCCCCCTGGCGCTGCGCTGCTCGGCCCTGCCCCACGGGACAAGCGGGATCGGACGAGCTCACCACCGCACTGGCGATGCTTTTCGGGGTGACGGTGTTGAGGCAGGCGCCGCTGCGCAGCAGCAGGCGTTGGGGCCCGTGTTCGACTTCCCGTGTCACCCGGCGAGCAGCGCAGGCCGGGGCGGGAAAAGGGCTCGCGACTGTTTGAGCGAAGCGAGTTTCGCGAGACCCCGCCCTGGCCGAGCAGCGCAGCGGACCCTGCGCAGCAGGGCGGGTGAGTCGGGTCGCTTTTCTTTGCTTACTTTCTTTGGCGAGACAAAGAAAGTGAGTCGGCCGCCGGGCCGAAATCCCGGCCTCCGCCCTCAACGAAAGCACTGCTTGTTCAAAGCGAAGCGAAGGGCAGGAAAGCAAGCCAAAGCCAAACCAAGCACTCATACCCGCCCCTCACGCCACCGCTGCGCCATCCCAGCAAACGCCAGGTAAATCACCGGCGTGGTGAACAGGGTCAGCAACTGGCTGACGATCAGACCGCCCACCATCGTCACCCCCAGCGGGTGCCGCAGCTCGCTGCCCGTGCCACTGCCCAGCATCAAGGGCAAAGCCCCCAGCAGGGCCGCCAAGGTGGTCATCAGAATCGGTCGAAAGCGCAGCAAGCAGGCCTGGTAAATGGCCTCGCGCGGGGCCAGGCCCTGCTCACGCTCGGCCTCCAGCGCGAAGTCGATCATCATGATCGCGTTCTTCTTCACGATGCCAATCAGCAAGATCACCCCAATGATGGCGATGATGCCCAGCTCCAGCCGCGCGGCCAGCAGGGCCAGCAAGGCCCCCACCCCGGCGGAGGGCAAGGTGGACAGAATCGTCACCGGGTGGATGTAGCTCTCGTACAGCACGCCCAACACGATGTACATCGTGACCACCGCCGCCAGGATCAGCAGCAAGGTGTTGGTCAGCGAGGCCTGGAAGGCCAGCGCCGCCCCCTGGAAACCCGTCTCCACGCTGATGGGCAAATCCATCGCGGCCTGCTCGGCCTTGATCGCGTCCACCGCCTCACCCAAGGACGCGCCCGGGCCCGCGTTGAAGGAAATCGTCACCGACGGAATCTGCCCCGCGTGGTTCACGGCCAGCGCCACCGGTCGCTCGCTGACCCGGGCCACCGCGCTCATGGGCACCTGCACGCCGCTGCTCGACGTCACGTACAAATGCTGCAGGGCCGACGGCCCCAGCTTGTAGCGCGGCGCCACCTCCAGCACCACGCGGTATTGCGTGGTCTGGGTGAAGATGGTCGAGATCAGGCGCTGGCCAAAGGCGTTGTAGAGCACCGCATCAATGCCCGCCACCGTCACCCCCAGGCGCCCGGCGGCGTCGCGGTCGATCTCCACCCAGGCCTGCAGGCCCTGGTCTTGCAGGTCGCTGGCCACGTCGGCCAGCTCGGGGCGCTTTTTGAGCCGCGCCACCAGCTCACGCGCGGCCACGCCCAGCTCGTCGATGCGCGGCGAGGACATCATGAACTGGTACTGGGTGCGCGAGATGCGGTCTTCGATGGTCAGGTCCTGCACCGGCTGCATGTACAGCGCGATGCCAGGCACCGCCTGCAGCTGGGTCGACAGGCGCCGGATCACCTCGCTGGCCGTCGCATCGCGCTCTTCGCGCGGCTTGAGGTTGATCAGCATGCGCCCGGCGTTCAAGGTGGCGTTGGCCCCATCCACCCCGATGAAGGACGACAGGCTTTGCACCGCCGGGTCTTTGAGCACCTGCTCGGCCAGGGCCTGCTGGCGCTCGGACATGGCGGCAAACGAGGTGTCTTGCGAGGCCTCGGTGATGGCCTGGATCACGCCCGTGTCCTGCACCGGGAAAAAGCCCTTGGGCACCCAAAGGTAGAGCAAGGCCGTCAAGCCCAGGGTGGCGGCAAAGGCCAGCAGGGTCAGGCCCTGGCGGTCCAGCACCCAGGTCAGCATGCGGCCATAGCCCGCGATCATGCGGTCAAAGAAACGGCCCGTGGCCTGGTACAGGCGGCCGTGGCTTTCTTCGGGCGTGTGGCGCAGGATGCGCGCGCACAGCATGGGCGTGAGGGTCAGCGACACCACCGCCGAGATCAGGATGGACACCGCCAACGTGATGGCGAATTCATGGAACAGGCGCCCCACCACGTCGGCCATGAACAGCAGCGGGATCAGCACGGCGATCAGCGAGATGGTCAGCGAGATGATGGTGAAGCCAATTTGCTTGCTGCCCTTGAGCGCGGCCTCCAGCGGGGACTCGCCCTCCTCCACATAGCGAGCGATGTTCTCGATCATCACGATGGCATCGTCCACCACAAAGCCGGTGGCAATCGTCAGCGCCATCAAGGTCAGGTTGTTGATCGAGAACCCCGCCAGGTACATGACGCCAAAGGTGCCCACCAGGGACAGCGGCACCGCCACACCCGGGATCAGGGTGGCCGGCACGCTGCGCAGGAAGACAAAGATCACCATCACCACCAGGGCCACGGCCAGCATCAGTTCAAACTGCACGTCGGCCACCGAGGCGCGGATGGTGACGGTGCGGTCGGTCAGCACCTGCACATCGACCGAGGCCGGCAAGGTGGCCTTGAGCTGGGGCAGCAAGGCCTGGATGCGGTCCACGGTTTCGATCACATTGGCGCCGGGCTGCCGCTGCACATTCAGGATCACACCGGGCTGCAGGTCGGCCCAGGCGGCCAGGCGCAGGTTCTCGGCGTCGTCGACCACGGCCGCCATATCCTTGAGGCGGATCGGGTTGCCGTTTTTGTAGGCCAGGATCAGGTTGCTGTACTCGGCCGCCGACTTGAGCTGGTCGTTCGCGTCCACCGTGGAGGCGCGCGAGTAGCCGTCAAAACTGCCCTTGGCCTGGTTCACGTTGGCTGCCGTGATGACGGTGCGCACATCCTCCAGCGACAGGCCGGCCGAGGCCAGCGCCACCGGGTCGGCCTGGATGCGCACGGCCGGGCGCCGCCCACCCGCGATGGCCACCAGGCCCACGCCCGACACCTGCGAGATCTTCTGCGCCACGCGCGACTCCACCAGGTCATGCACGCGGATCACGGGCAAGGTCTTGGAGGTGATGGCCAGGGTCAGGATGGGCGCGTCGGCCGGGTTCACCTTGCTGTAGGTGGGCGGCATCGGCAGGTCGCTGGGCAGCAGGTTGCTGCCGGCGTTGATGGCGGCCTGCACCTGCTGCTCGGCCACGTCCAGGGTGACATCCAGCGTGAAGCGCAAGGTGATGACCGAGGCCCCGCCCGAACTGGTGGACGACATTTGCGACAGGCCCGGCATCTGGCCGAACTGGCGCTCCAGCGGCGCGGTGACGGCCGAGGTCAGCACGTCCGGGCTGGCGCCGGGGTAGAGGGTGGTGACCTGGATGGTGGGGTAATCCACCTCAGGCAAGGCCGACAAGGGCAGCAGCCGGTAGGCCAGCAAGCCCACCAGCAGCATGGCCACCATCAGCAAGGAAGTGGCCACCGGGCGCAGGATGAACAGGCGGGACAGGTTCATGCGCTCAGCCCCCGCCGCTCAGACCGGCGGCACGCAACAACAGAAGGCGGCATGGCTCAGCCCCCGCTTTCGCGCTGCTGGCGACGCTCGCGCAGCTTTTGCAAATAGGCTTTGCGCTCTTCGGGCGGCATGGCCATGAGCTTGTCCACCAGCTCTGGCGGCAGGCGGTCCATCCAGGCCGGTCGGCCGCCGGCGGCGGTGCTGTCCGCGCCCGGCGCTGGGGCCGCAGGCGCTACCGCACTGGCGCCAGCGGGGTCCTTGGCCGCAGCGGCGGCGGGCGGGCTGCCCGGCGCCGTGGCAGAGGCCGCGGTCGATGCCGGGGCCGCTGTGGCCGCCCCGGAGGCCCCAGAGGCGGCGCCCGCTGCTGGTTGGCCCGTGCCCGAAGCCGCGCCCCCCTTGCCCGCCGCCCCGGCACCGCCGCCGGCGCGGTTGCGGTTGGCGGCGATCACCTCGACCTTGGCGCCTTCGCGCAGGCGGTCCGCGCCGTCGGTGACCAGGCGGTCGCCCGGCTGGACCTCGCCCTCGATGGCCACCCAGTCGCCATCGACCGCGCCGACCACCACCTTGCGCAGGCTGACGGTGCTGTCTTCCTTGATCAGGTAGACAAAGGTGCCCATGCTGCCGCGTTGGATCGCGTTGTTGGGCACGGCCAAGGCCTGGCTCAAGGTCTTGAGCTGCAAACGGATGTTGACGAACTGGTTCGGGAACAGGCTGCCATCGGCATTGGCCAGTTCGGCCTTGAGCTTGATGGTGCCGGTGGTGGCGTCGATGGCGTTGTCGGTGGTGGTGACCCGGCCTTGGGCCAGGCGGTTGCGCTGCTCGCGGTCCCAGGCCTCGACCGCCAGACCGCCGCTCTTGAGCTGGCGGTTGATCTGCGGCAGGTGGATTTCAGGCACCGCAAACACCACGGCCACCGGCTGGGTCTGGGTGATGCTGACCAGGCCCGTGGCGTCGCTGGAGCGCACGGTGTTGCCCAGGTCCACCAGGCGCAGGCCCAGGCGGCCACTGATGGGCGCGGTGATGCGGGTGTAGGACAGCTGCAGCTTGGCGTTGTCCACCTGCGCCTGGTCGGTCTGCACCGTGCCGCGCAACTGGGCGACCAGGGCCTCTTGGGTGTCGACCTGCTGGCGCGCGATCGAGTCCTTGGCCAGCAAGTCCTTGTAGCGGGCCAGGTCCAGTTCGGCATTGCGCAGCAGGGCCGCGTCGCGCGCCAACTGGCCTTGCACTTGAGCCAGGGCCACCTCATAGGCGCGGGGGTCGATTTCGGCCAGCAAATCACCGGCCTTGACCTGCTGCCCCTCGCGGAACAGGATGCGGCGCAATTCGCCATCCACGCGCGAGCGCACCGTGGCGGTGTTGAGCGCGGTGACATTGCCGATCGCCGCCACCGTGACCCGCACATCCTGCAAGCGCGCGGCCTGGGCCGACACGGGTTGGGTGCGGTTACCGCCAGGCCGGCGCCCCGGTCCTCCGGCGCCGGCGCCCCCCGGCGGAGCGCTGGCACTGCCCTCGGCGCCATCGGCGCCGGCGCTGCGGCTCTTCCAGTACCAGGCGCCGCCCGCTGCGCCAGCGAGCAGCAGGATCAACAGCGCCCAAAGCACCGCCCGTGAGCGCCGCCGCCGGGGCCCGCCCGGCGCCGCAGACGCACCCGCCGGGCTCAAGGGCCGGGTCGCCGATGCAAGCGGCGCCAAGGCGCTGGGTTCAGAACGGGGGGTGGAATCAGCAGCTTCGGTCATGGGCAGACAGTCAAACGACGGGCAAGGCCGAGGAAAAAGAAAGAGAAATCACCCCGCGCCGCCGCACCGCACCCGCTGCCCAGCGGGGCATGGCGGGCGCGCGGAACACGCAGCAACGAGGGGAACATTCGGTCATGGGGAGGCAGGCGCCAGCATCGCACACCCTCGGCCCAGGCCGGCGGGGCGCGCCAAACAGAAATACTAAGCGCCGTTTGTCTCAGATTTGGTACAGCCAACCCCGGTTTTACCTGGGTTTTACGGCCCAGCGCCGGTCAGGGGTCTTCTGGGGCTGGCGGCTTGGGGGCCTGCCGCCAGCCAGCCATGGCTCAAAGCCAGCGCGCCAGCACGCTGTAGGCAAAGCTCAACAGCAGGGTCGAGGTGAGCGGAATCTGCCACTCGCGGCCCATGAAGCGGAAGTGGAAGTCGCCAGGCAAGCGCCCAAAGCCCAGCTTGCGCAGCCAAGGCGAGATGCCGCTGAACAGCACCAGCACCAACAAAGTGACCAGAATCCAGCGCACCACGGCTTACAGCCTGTGCGTGCGGTCGCCGCGCACAAAACCCATCGGCGTCCAGTCCGGCGGCGTGCCGCGGCCCAGGGCGATGACCTTGAAGAACTCCCCCATCTCGTGCTCGTTGATGAGCTTGAGCACCTGCCCACGCTGCACCAGGTCGCCCTCGCCCTGCAAGTCCAGCAGGCCGCAGTTCAGCAGAAAGTGCGCCTGGGTGGTGTAGCCCAGGATGGCCAGATCGGCCTCTTGCGCCGCCACCCCGATGCCGGTGAAGTTGACGTGGGCGGTGATGTCCTTGAGGCCCGGGTCGGCCAGCGGGTTGTCGTCGGCCACATGGGCTCGGTGGCACATCACGGTGCCCATGTGGCGCTGCGGGTGGTAGTACTCACTCTCACCGAAACCATAGTCAATCAAGAAAATGGCACCGCACTCCAGGCGGTCGGCCAGGGTGCGGACAAAGGCCTCGCCCTGGGGGTGGATCTCGGTCAGGTAGTCGTGCGGGCCCTCGATGTCCAGCGGCGGGCGCAAGGCGGTCGGCCGGTCAGCCCAGGCCAGTTGGCCCTGGTGCACGGCCACGCCGCGCTCGTGCCAGACGCCCCCCACGCGGGCCAGCAGCTGCACCGGCATGGCGTCCAATACCTCGTTGCCCAGCACCACGCCGCGCAGGCGCTCGGGCAGTGCCTGCGCCCAGACCACGCGGTCGCCAAACCCGGCCAGGGCCTCTTGCTGGCGTTCGCGCAGGCTGCCCGACAGGTCGACGATGGTGTAGCGGCGCACCCGATCGCCCAAGGCTTCCAGCACCTGGCGCGCCAGCGCGCCCGAGCCGGCGCCAAACTCCCACAGCTCGTCGGTGCCGGTCACGTCCAGCGCCTCGGCCAGTTGGCGGGCCAGGGTGTGGCCAAACAGCGGCGACATTTCCGGCGCGGTGACGAAATCACTGCCCGAGCCAGGCAGGCTGCCGAACTTGCGGCTGTCGTTGGCGTAATAGCCCAGGCCCGGCGTGTACAGGGCGGCGGCCATGAACTGGTCAAAACCCATCCAGCCGCCCTGGTCGGGGATGTTGCGCAGCAACTGCGCCAGCAAGGGGTTGGCCGCCACGTCGGCGGGCGCAGAGGAAGGGGAGGAAGAAGAAGTGCTCACCCCGCTATTGTCCACGCGGGCGCCGCGCCCGCGGCCAGGCCGACGCGCCACAAAGCCCCGCACCAGCGCCGGGGCGGCAGGCGATGGACAATCCAGCCCATGAGCTCAAGCGACACCCCCACCTCCCCCCGCACTGTGTTGGTGACCGGCGCCGGCCGCCGACTGGGCCGCGAAGCCGCCCTGGAGCTGGCCCGCCACGGCTGGCGTGTGGCCGTGCATTGCCGCCAGTCCCGCACCGACGCCGATGAAACCGCGCGCCTGTGCAACGCCCTGACCCCGGGCGCCGTGGTGCTGGAGGCCGACTTGCAGGACGAAGCCGCCGTGCGCGAACTGGTGCCGCGCGCCGTCGCCGCGCTGGGCAGCCTGGAGGCGGTGGTCAACAACGCCTCGCTGTTCGAACACGACGACGCCGCCAGCTTCAGCTTTGCCAGCCTGGAGCAGCACCTGCGCAGCAACACCGGCGCCCCCATCTTGCTGGCCCAGGCCCTGCACCGCCATGTGCTGGCGCGCCAAGGCCAGGGCGTGGTGGTCAACCTGCTGGACCAAAAGCTCTGGAACCAGAACCCGGACTTCTTGAGCTACACCCTGTCCAAAGCCGCGCTGGAAGCCGCCAACACCATGCTGGCCCAGGCGCTGGCGCCGCAACTGCGCATCGTTGGCGTGGCGCCGGGCCTGACCCTGACCAGCCACATGCTCAGCGACGACAAATTTCAGCAACTGCATCGCCTGTCACCGCTGGGGCGCTCGTCTTCGCCAGCCGATGTGGTGGCCACGGTACGATTCGCGCTCGAGAACCGCTCCATCACCGGCACCACCTTGCTGGTCGATGGCGGTCAGCACCTGATGCGCTTCGAGCGCGATTTTTCGCTCATGTGAGCCCCAACCCGCCGCCCCTACGCCATGAGCTTCAACACCAAAGGCAACCAGATCCTCACCCTCACGGGCCTGCGCTTTGACGCCAATCTGGGCATTCTGGAACACGAAAAAACCGACCCGCAGCCCATCCAGGTCGACGCCGAACTCAACCTGGGCACCCAGCCCCTGCTGCCCGTGGACGACGACATCCACCATGTGCTGGACTACCGCAAGGTGCGCCAGATCATCATCGCCGAGTGCACCGCCGAGCATGTGAACCTGCTGGAAAGCCTGATCGGCAAGCTGGCCCACCGCCTGATGCAGCTGCCCGGCGTGCTGGGCGTGCGCGTGAAGATCGCCAAGCTGGAGATCTTTGAGGACTGCGAAGTCGCCATCCGCGTGGAAACCGGCCACTGGTAAAACCTCGCGCCGGGCCGCCCTTTGTCGGCGCCCCAAAGGCGAGGGTGAGACAATACCGCCCATGAGTGCCGTATGGATTGATGACGAGGCTGCTGCGGCGGCTGACGTCCCGGATGCCCCGAACAAGGGCCTGAAGATCGAGCGTGAGACCCACAAGCTCGAGAAACGCCTGTGCCGCCAAGTCGGCCAGGCCATCGTCGACTTCAACCTGATCGAGGCGGGCGACCGCATCATGGTCTGCATGTCGGGCGGCAAGGACAGCTACGGGATGCTCGACATCCTGATGAAGCTCAAGGCCCGCGCGCCGATTGACTTCGAACTGATTGCCGTCAACCTGGACCAAAAGCAACCTGGCTTCCCGGACCACATCCTGCCCGCTTACCTGGGCGGCCTGGGCATTCCGTTCCACATCGAAACCCAGGACACCTACTCCATCGTCAAGGACAAGGTGCCCGAGGGCAAGACCATGTGCAGCCTGTGCAGCCGGCTGCGCCGCGGCATCCTGTACCGGGTGGCGCGCGAACTCAAGTGCAACAAGCTCGCGCTGGGCCACCACCGCGATGACATGCTGCAAACCTTCTTCCTCAACATGTTCTTTGGCGGCAAGCTCAAGGGCATGCCCCCGAAGCTGGTCAGCGACAACGGTGAATTCACCGTCATCCGCCCGCTGGCCAATGTGGCCGAAAAAGACCTGGTCCGTTGGGCCGAGCACCGACAGTTCCCCATCATCCCCTGCACCCTGTGTGGCAGCCAGGAGAACCTGCAGCGCAAACAGATCGGCAACATGCTGCGCGAATGGGAGAAGAAGTTCCCCGGCCGCATCGAGAACATGTTCACCGCGCTGCACAACGTCGTGCCCTCGCACCTGATGGATGCACAGCAACACGACTTCAAGAACCTCAAGCCGACCGGCATCGCCGACGACAACGGCGACAAGGCCTTTGATGAAGAAGAGTTCCCCCAAGCCAGCCCCGCCCTGGGCGGCCTGCAAGTGGTGCAACTCTGAGCGGCGGCCGCTTCGGCCGGCCGCCCCAGGCGCCCCAGAGGGCACAGGAGATCGCAATGAAGTGGCTTATTCCTTTCTTGGCCGCCTTGACGCTGGGGCTCAGCGGCTGCGCCAGCACGCGTTGGGAAGTCGACAGCGATGTCGAAACCTACGCCACCAGCCCCGTCATCGCGCCCGGCAGCAGCTTCCGCTTTGAGCGCCTGCCCTCGCAACAGCAAGCCACACCGCCCGAGGCGCAAGACCGCGTCGAGGCGCTGGCCCAGGCCGCCCTTGAAAAAGTGGGCCTGCGGCGCGACGACGCCAACGCCCAGTTCAGCATCCAGGTCGGCGTGCGCAGCACCACCGTGACCGACCCTTTTGCGCCCTACCCCTTTGGCGGCTGGCCGGGCTATGGCTGGTCCGGCCGGGTCTGGGCCGGGCGCGGCATGTACTACGGCTCGGGCACGCGCGGCCTGTGGGGAGGCATGCCCTATGCGCCGCCGCGCACCCTGCGTGAAGTGGCCCTGCTGATCCGCAGCCACAGCGACGGCCGCACCGTCTATGAAACCCATGCCGCCAGCGATGGCCTGACGCGCAGCGAAGCCGTGACCCTGGGCGCTTTGTTTGAGGCCGCGTTGGCGGGTTTCCCCACGCCGCCCAGCGGCCTGCGCCGCGTCAGCATCGACGTGGTCATGCCCCCTTGAGCCGCCCACCGGAGGCCCGCGCCAGCGGGCCTAGAATCCGCTGAATGGACGTCACCCGCATCATTGCCATTCGACATGGCGAAACCGCCTGGAATGTGGACACCCGCATCCAAGGCCAGCTCGATATCCCCCTCAACGACACCGGCCAGTGGCAAGCCCGCCGCGTCGGCCAGGCCTTGGTCGACGAATCCGTGCAAGCCATCTACGCCAGCGACCTGGCACGCGCCTGGCAAACCGCGGCCCAGGTCGGTGAGCACACCGGCCTTCCCGTGACGCCCCACCTGGGCCTGCGCGAACGCGGCTTTGGCCAGTTCGAGGGCAAGACCTTTGCCGAGATCGAAGCCCACCTGCCCGAGCAGGCCCGGCTGTGGCGCACGCGTGACCCGGTGTTCGCGCCGGAAGGCGGCGAGTCCCTGATCGTGTTCCGCCAGCGCGTGGTCGACACCGCGGCCGAGCTGGCGGCGCGCCACCCGGGAGAGCAAATCGTGCTGGTCGCCCACGGTGGCGTGATGGACGTGCTCTACCGCGCCGCCACCGGGCAGGAACTGCAGGCCCCGCGCACCTGGGCCCTGGGCAATGCCGCCATCAACCGCCTGCTCTGGACCCCGCAGGGTTTCACCCTGGTCGGTTGGTCAGACACCCAGCATTTGCAGGACAACCCCCTTGACGAAAACCATACCTGATGCGCTCCTGGGCCTGATCGGCCAGGGCGTGGACGCCATCGACACCCCGGCCCTGGTCATCGACCTGGACGCCATGGACCGCAACCTGCAACGCATGGTCGATTTCGCGGCCAAGCACCAGATCCAATGGCGCCCGCACGCCAAGATGCACAAAAGTGCCGAGCTGGCCCGCCTGCTGATGAGCGCTGGCGCCGTGGGCGTGTGCGTGCAAAAGACCGGCGAAGCCGAGGCCCTGGCCGCGGGCGGTGTGACCGACATCTACATCAGCAATGAAGTGATCGCCCCGGCCAAGCTGGCCCGCGTCGCCACCCTGGCCGAGACCCTGGCCGGGCGCGGGGGTTGGCTGGCCCTGGCGGTGGACAGCGCCACCGGCATCGAACGCCTGGCCCAGGCCCTGCAAGGCCGCCGCGCCAAGGTGCGCGTGCTGGTCGAAATCGACGTCGGCCAAGGCCGCTGTGGCGTGCCGCCGGGCGAAGCCGCATTGGCCCTGGTGCGCCAGGTGCAGGCCTGCCCGCAACTGGTATTTGGCGGCCTGCAGGCCTACCACGGCCAGGCCCAGCACCTGCGCAGCCCGGCCGAGCGCCGCGCCGCCATCGCCCACGCCGTGCGGGCGGTGAACCAGACCTGCGAGGTGCTGCAAGCCGCCGGCATCCAGACCCCCTTGATCACCGGTGCCGGCACTGGCACCCTGGTGCTGGAGACCGCCAGCGGCGTCTACGGCGAGCTGCAGGCTGGCTCTTTCTTGTTCATGGACGCCGACTACGCGGCCAACGAACGCGACCCGGCCCAGCCGCAGTTTGAACACGCTTTGTTCGTCAAGACCCAGGTCATGAGCCGCAGCGCCCAGCACGCGGTCTGCGACGCCGGCCACAAATGCCACGCCATCGACTCGGGCCTGCCCACGGTGCATGCGCTGCACGGCGAGCCCGCGCTGCGCTTTGGCAATGGCGGCGACGAGCACGGCCTGCTCTACCCCACGCAAGCGGGCCAGACCCTGCCGGCCCTGGGGCAAAGCCTGTGGCTGATCCCCGGCCACTGTGACCCCACGGTCAACCTGCACGACTTCATGGTGGGCGTGCGCGGTGGCCTGGCCCAGGGGGTGGTGGAGCGCATCGTGACGGTGGATGCGCGCGGCGCCGTGGGCTGAACCCAGGCCTGCTCACAGCCCCCTTGCCCCCAAGCGGGCCGCCCGGCCCGCGCCTGCTCAGTCGCCGCTGGTGGGCCCCTCGCCCGCGCTCTTGGGCGGCGTCACGCCCAGGTGGCGGTAGGCCGCCAGGGTGGCGATGCGCCCCCGCGGCGTGCGCTGCAGGTAGCCCTGCTGGATCAGGTAGGGCTCGATCACGTCTTCAATCGTGCCGGACTCCTCGCCAATGCTGGCGGCGATGTTGTCCAGGCCCACGGGGCCGCCGTCAAAGCGGTGGATCACCGCCTCCAGCAGCTTGCGGTCCATCACGTCAAAGCCCTGCGGGTCCACGTCGAGCATGGTCAGGGCCAGCTCGGCGATGCCGCGGGTGATGCGGCCATCGCCCTTGACCTCGGCGTAGTCGCGCACCCGGCGCAGCAGGCGGTTGGCAATGCGCGGCGTGCCGCGTGAGCGGCGCGCGATCTCAAACGCACCGTCTTCGTCGATGGGGGTGTTGAGCAGGCCGGCGCTGCGCCGCACGATGCGTTGCAGCTCTTCGGCCGTGTAGAACTCCAGCCGCGCCACGATGCCAAAGCGGTCGCGCAGCGGGTTGGTCAGCATGCCCGCGCGCGTGGTCGCTCCCACCAGGGTGAAGGGCTGCAAGTCGAGCTTGATGCTGCGCGCGGCCGGGCCTTCGCCGATCATGATGTCGATCTGGTAGTCCTCCAACGCGGGGTAGAGGATTTCCTCCACCACAGGCGAAAGCCGGTGGATCTCGTCAATGAACAGCACGTCGTTCTTTTCGAGGTTGGTCAGCAGCGCCGCCAGGTCCTTGGGCTTTTCGAGCACCGGGCCACTGGTCTGGCGCAGGTTCACGCCCAGCTCGGCGGCGATGATGTGGCTCAGCGTGGTCTTGCCCAGGCCGGGCGGGCCAAACAAGAGCACATGGTCCAGCGCCTCGGAGCGCTTGCGCGCCGCGCCGATGAAGATGTCGAGCTGTTCGCGCACCTTGGCCTGGCCCACGTACTCGTCCAGCAGCTTGGGGCGCAGGGCGCGCTCGATGGCCTCTTCGTGGGGCGAGGCAGGGCCGGCCGACACCACGCGGCGATCGGGCGGGGGCGGCGCAGAGGCAAAGTTGTCAGTCTGGATGGTCACAGCAGCGGGCGAACAAAAGCGGCCCAGGGGGCCTGAAAGCAAGAAGATGCCGCCCCAAACCGGGCCGACACCGCGCCAGCCTCAGGGCGAAGCTGCCCCGGGCCCAGCGCGTGATGGGTGACTATAGCGCCGCCCAGGCTGCCCTCCCGGGCGGGGTCAGCAGATGGCACTCAAGTGGCGCCCGGTGCTGCCGATATCCTAGAGGTAGCAGCTTCATTTTTGCCCCGCGAGGGCCCTGCCTGGCCTCGCCACTCTGTCTGCCGACCATGAACCAACGCCCCTCCTTCGCCTCCCCCGGCGCCCCCCAGCGCCTGTCTCTTCTCTTGTGGACTTTGGGCTGGGGCCTGAGCCTCTTGAGTGGCGCCAGCCAGGCCGCAGACGCCCATGGGGACAGCCACGCCAAGCCACCGGCCAAGGCCGCGCCAGCAGCTGCAGAAAAAGCCCCGGCCAACGACCTGGCCAGCCGCATCCGCGACGGGGTGGACCGCAACAACCAAGCTGGCAAAGGGGGCAAGGGCGAAGGCTCGACCGTGATCGAAGTGCACATGCCCAAGGCCGTGACCAAGCCCTCGGGGGCCCTGGCCAACCCGGTGGACGCGCGCCGCGCGGGCGGCGCTGAGCCCAGCAGCCGCGAGTACATCCGCGCCAAGGCCAACGCCATGGCTGGCGGCAAACCCGAAGCCGGCGAGGCCAAGGAAGACGGCCACGGCCACCACGGCAGCGCCCACTGGGAGTACGAGGGCGTCAACGGCCCGGCCGCCTGGGGCAAGATGCAACCCGAATTCAGCACCTGCAGCCTGGGCCGACGCCAGTCGCCCATCCACATCCTGGACTCGGACACCCTGGTCGGCCCCGCCGAGCCCCTGCAAGTGCGCTACATGCCCAGCGGTGGCTCGGTGGTCAACAACGGCCATACCCTGCAGGTCGACCTGGACCCGGCAGCACCCAACACCTTGACGGTGCGTGGCTCCACCTACAAGCTGCTGCAGTTCCACTTTCACCACCCGGCCGAAGAGAAGGTGAACTACAAGGGCTTCTCCATGGTGGCCCACCTGGTGCACCGCAACGATCAAAACCAGCTCGCCGTGGTCGCCGTGCTGATGGACCCGGGCCCGGCCAGCACCCTGATCAACAAGGTCTGGACCTACATGCCCCTGGACAGCCAGGACCGCGTGCAAATGCCCCCGGGCAGCATCAACCTCAGTGAGTTGCTGCCGCAGGACATGCGCTACTACCAGTTCCTGGGCTCGCTGACCACGCCGCCTTGCACCGAGGGCGTGCTGTGGATGGTGCTCAAGACCCCGATGACGTTGAGCACCGAACAACTGCGCTTGTTTGCCAAGCTGTTCCCCAACAACGCCCGCCCGACCCAGCCCTTGAATGGGCGCGTGGTGCGCGAAGCGCCTTGACGCCCTGACAGCCTGGTGCCGGGGACCAGGCCCGGGTTCAGCCGCGGGGCCCCGTGGCGGGTCGGCATTCGGCCAGAAAAGCCGCGATCAGGCGCGACTCGCGGCGCTCCTGCAAGCAGTACAGGTACTCCACCAAGGACGGCAGCTCGTCCGCCAAGGGGCGGCTCACCAGGTCGGGGTGGCTGCTGACCTCGTGGCGCGCGAACACGCTCACGCCCATGCGCCGGATCACCGCCTCGCGGATGGCCTCTCGGCTGGCAATTTCCATCACGCCACGCACCTGCACCCCGGCCCGGGCCAAGGCGTCCTCGGTGATCTGCCGGGTGGTCGAGCCGCGCTCACGCAGGATCAAATCGCAAGCCGCCAGATCGGTCAGCTGCAGCGTCGGGCGCGCGGCCAGCGGATGCTCGCGGTGCAGCAACAGCACCAGCGGATCGGCCCCGAGTGTGACCCTGTGCAGGCGCGGGTCGGTCTCCAGGTGGGACGAGGTGGCCAGGTCCACCTGGTAGGCCAGCAAGGCGTCGACCATCTGGCGCGAGTTGCCTGCGCCCAGGCTCACGCTGACCTGGGGGTGGCGCGCACGCACCCGCTGCACGATGTCCAGCACGTAGTACGGCGCGGTGGCCCCCAGGCGCAGGTGGCCCCGGGGCAGCTCGCCGGACTCGCGCAGGGCGAACTCCACCTGGATCTCCTGCTGCAGCAGCCGGTCCACCTGGGGCAGCAGCTGCGCGCCCTCGTCGCTCAAGCTGAGTCGCCCGCCCTGGCGGCGGAACAAGGCCACGCCGTAATGCGCCTCCAGCGCCTTGATCTGGGTGGTGACCGTGGGCTGGCTCAGGCCCAGCTGTTTGGCCGCCTGGGTCACGCTGCCCAGCCGGGCCACGGTGAAAAACGATTTGAGCTGGGTGACAAACATGGCTTGAAGCAAGGAGAAGAAGGAAGGACGACCAAGGCCTGACAAGCGCGCGAACCAGCCCCAGGCCAGCGCGAAATCATGGCAGAAAGCGCCCCCGCCGTCGCGCGCCGAGGACACCCAAATCTGCCTATGGGGCCTTCAGGAAATTGCAGCTTTGTGACATGGGCGTTTCACACGGCCTGCCTAAAGTCACAGCCAAGGTCCGCCACACGCCGCACTGCATGCCCTGGGACGGACCGGCCCCCCCAGTCATTTTGATCACCCAACCACGGGACCTCCTCATGCGCACCACCTTGCTCCAATGGGCTCGCCGCCTCGGCCTGGCCACCACCGTGCTGGCCTCGGCCCTGGCCACCTCGGCCGCCCTGGCCAAGACCGAACTGCTGGTCTACACCGCCCTCGAAGCCGACCAGATCAAGGCTTACAAATCCGCCTTCGAACAAGACCACCCCGAGATCGAACTGAAGTTTGTGCGCGACAGCACCGGCATCATCACCGCCCGCCTGCTGGCTGAAAAAGCCAACCCCCAGGCCGACGCGGTGTGGGGCCTGGCCGCCACCTCGCTGATGCTGCTGGACAAAGAGAACATGCTCCAGCCCTACGCCCCCAAGGGCCTGGAGGCCGTGCGCGCCAACATGCGCGACCCGCGCGCCACCCCCACCTGGGTCGGCATGGACCTGTGGTCCTCGGCCCTGTGCTTCAACACCGTTGAAGCCGCCAAGCGCAAGCTGCCCACACCCACCAGCTGGGCCGACCTGACCCGCCCCGAATTCAAGGGCACGCTGACCATGCCGCACCCCGCCTCCAGCGGCACCGGCTTCCTGATGGTCTCGGCCTGGCTGCAGATGATGGGCGAAGACAAGGGCTGGGCCTTCATGGACGCGCTGCACCAGAACATGGGCGTCTACACCCACAGCGGCTCCAAGCCCTGCCGCCAGGCCGGCGCCGGCGAATTCCCGGTCGGCCTGAGCTTTGAGTACCGTGCCAACAAGACCAAGAAGGACGGCGCGCCCATCGACATCATCTTCCCCAAGGAAGGCCTGGGCTGGGAAGTCGAAGCCACCGCGGTCATGAAGACCAGCAAGAAGCAGGACGCCGCCCGCGCCCTGGCCGACTGGTCCGTGACCAAGAAGGCCAACGAGCTGTACGCCGCCAACTTCGCCGTGCTGGCCCTGCCCCAGGTGCAAGAGCGCCTGGAGTTCGTGCCCTCCGACCTCGAAAAAATGCTGGTCAAGAACGACTTCGTTTGGGCCGCTGCCCAGCGCGAACGCATCCTGACCGAATGGGCGCGCCGCTACGAAGCCAAGGCCGAAAAGAAGTAAGCCCTCCGACGACCTCACAGGCCAGGCCCCAGCATGCTTTCCATCCAACACATCACCAAGCGCTACCGCGCCCAAGCCGTGCTGCGCGGCATCGCGCTCGACGTGGCGCCCGGTGAGTTCATCAGCCTGCTGGGCCCTTCGGGTTGTGGCAAGACCACCTTGCTGCGCATCCTGTGCGGCATCGAGTCACCGGACACCGGCAGCCTGACCCTGCGCGGTCAGGACATCACCGCCTGGCCCGCCGCCCAGCGCCGCTTCGGCGTGGTGTTCCAGAGCTATGCGCTGTTCCCCAACCTGAGCGCGGCACAGAACGTGGCCTTCGGGCTGCAGGACCTGCCCCGCGCCCAGCGCGCCGAACGCGTCGCCGAGATGCTGGCCCTGGTGGGCCTGGGCGACCAGGGCCACAAGCTGCCGTCGCAACTCTCCGGCGGCCAGCAACAGCGCGTGGCCCTGGCGCGCGCGCTGGCGCCCCGCCCCGAGTTGCTGCTGCTCGACGAGCCGCTGAGCGCGCTGGACGCCCAGGTGCGCGGCGGCTTGCAGGCCGAAATCCGGCGCCTGCAACAACAACTGGGCATCACCACCGTGATGGTCACGCACGACCAGGACGAGGCCTTGTCCATGGCCGACCGCGTGGTGGTGATGCACGAAGGCCGCATTGAGCAGCAGGGCACGCCCCAGCAGCTCTACGCGCGGCCCGAGACCCGCTTTGTGGCGGGCTTTGTCGGCCGCATGAACCTGCTGCCCGCGCGCGTGGTGGCCGCCGACACCTTGGAGGTGGGCAGCACCCGGCTGCATGGCGACACCCGCGCCTACCGCACCGGCAGCACCCTGCTGCTGGGCCTGCGCCCGGAAGCCGTGCAATTGCAAAGCGCCCCTGCGGCGAACCAACCCTTGCCCGCCAACAGCGTGCGGGCGCGCCTGGTGGAAGCCCAGTTCCATGGCCCCACCGCCTTGCTGCGCCTGCACTGCGACAGCCTGCAGGCCACGTTGGACGCGCAATGGCCCACCGGCGCCGACGCGCGCCTGCCCGAATGGCTGCAGGGCGACTTGTTGCTGAGCCTGCCCGCGCCCGCGCTGCACGCCCTGCCCCTGCCCGAATCGGTGAGGCGCGTCGCATGAACTGGCGCCTGAACCCCGTCGCCCCTGGGGCCGCCCCGGCGGCCTCCTTGGCCGCGTCATCCGCCCCGGCCGCGGCGCCCCAAGCCGCCCCCGCGCCCACCCGCCTGCGCGCCCCGGCCGAGCGCCCCTGGCTGGCGGCCCTGCTGGGCCTGGCGCTGGCGGTGCTGGCGGCGACCATCGCGCTGCCGGTGCTGGCCTTGCTGGGCATGAGCCTGTGGGACAGCGCAGGCCAATTTGTCGGCCTGGCCCACTTTGCGGCCTATGCACGCAGCCCCAATGTGCTGAGTTCGCTGGGCAACAGCCTGTGGCTGTCCGCTGCCAGCGCCACGGTGTGCGTGGCCCTGGCCTATGGCTACGCCTACGCGCTGACGCACAGCTGCCTGCGTGGCGCGCGGCTGTTCCGTGCCGTCGCCCTGATCCCGCTGCTGGCACCGTCGCTGCTGATGGCCATCAGCCTGATCTACCTGTTTGGCAACCAGGGCCTGCTCAAGGGCCTGTTGCTGGGCTTGCCGGCCTATGGGCCGTTTGGCATCGTCACCGGCTCGGTGCTGTGGACCTTTCCGCACGCGCTGTTGATCCTCAGCACCGCCTTGGCCACCAGCGACGGTCGCCTGGTCGAGGCGGCCACCACCCTGGGCGCCAGCCGCTGGCGCGTGTTCTGGCGCGTCACCCTGCCCGCCAGCCGTTATGGCTTGATGATTTCCTGGATCGTGGTGTTCGTGCTGGTGATCACCGACTTTGGCGTGCCCAAGGTGATTGGCGGCAACACCCAGGTGCTGGCCACCGACATCTACAAGCAGGTGATCGGCCAGCAAAACCTGCCCCTGGGCGCGGTGGTGGCCTTGATCCTGCTGCTGCCCGCGGTGCTGGCCTTTGTCGCCGAACAGCACCTGCGCCGGCGCCAAAACGCCAGCCTGGGCCTGCGCGCCGTGCCCTTCCAGCCCCAGCCCTGCCCGGCACTCGACCGGGCCCTGTTCGCCTACTGCAGCCTGATCGCGCTGGCCCTGCTGGGCGTGCTGGCGGTGGCGGTGTTCGCCTCGCTGGCCACGTTCTGGCCTTACAACCTGGTGCCCAGTTTCAAGAACTACGACTTCGACCTGGTGGACGGTGGCGGCTGGGCCAGCTACGGCAACTCGCTGCGCATGGCCGCCGGCACCGCCGTGCTGGGCAGCCTGTGCACGTTCATCAGCGCCTACCTGGTGGAAAAACCGCGCCAGTTTGCCGCCGCGCGCCAGTGGCTCAATGCCATCGCCTCGCTGCCCATGGCGGTGCCCGGCCTGGCCCTGGGCCTGGGCTACATCCTGTTTTTCAATGCCGGCTGGAACCCCTTGCACGGGCTGTACGGCAGCCTCACGCTGATGACCTTGTGCACCGTGGCGCACTGCTACTCGGTGGCCCACATCACGCAGCTGACCGCCCTGCGCCAGTTGGACGCCGAGTACGAGCAGGTGGCCGCCTCGCTGGGCGTGCCCTTCTGGCGCACGCTGTGGCAAGTGCACCTGCCGGTGTGCCTGCCGACCCTGCTGCAGGTGGCGGGCTACTTCTTCGTCAGCGCCATGACCACCGTGTCGGCCGTGGTGTTCATCTACTCGCCCGAGACCACCCTGGCCTCGCTGGCCGTGCTGGCCATGGACGACGCGGGCGACATCGCCCCGGCGGCCGCCATGGCCACGCTGATTTTCATCAGCGCAGCCCTGGGGCGAGGCCTGTTGGGCGCGCTGGAGCGCTGGGGGGTGTCGCGCACCCAGCGCTGGCGCCGCCGCTGACCTTTCTCGACCGATGAGCTCCGCGCTGGCGCCGCCCCGGTGGCCCAGGCTGGGCCGCTGCATGGCGTCTTGGTTTTCTTTGATTTTCTTGGCTGTTGGATCTTTTGTTTATGACCCCGATCTCCTGTGATCTTCTCGTGGTGGGCGCCGGCATTGTCGGCCTGGCCCACGCCTACCAGGCGGCCAAGCGCGGCCTGCGCGTGGTGGTGGTGGAGCGCGATGCGATGTGCATCGGCGCCTCGATCCGCAACTTTGGCTTTGTCACCGTCACCGGGCAAAAGGCCGGCCCCAGCTGGGCGCGGGCGCGGCGCTCGCGCGACATCTGGGCCGAACTGGCCCCACTGGCCGGCATCGAGGTGCTGCACCAGGGCCTGTGGCTGCGCGCCGAACGGCCGGCCGCGCACGCGGTGCTGGAAGCCTTCATGCGCACCGAGATGGGGGAACACTGCGCGCTGCTCAGCCCCGCCGAGGCGGCCCAGCGCCACCCAGCCCTGCAAACCGACGGCCTGCAATCGGTGCTCTACAGCCCGCACGAACTGCGCGTGGAGTCGCGCAGCGCCATCCCCCTGCTCACGCGCTGGCTGGCCGAGCACCTGGGCGTGCAGTTTCGCTTTGGCGAGACGGTGCAGTCGGTGCAAACGCCCGTGGTCGAGACCTCGCGCGCCCAGTACCGCGCCGAGCGCGTGGTGGTCTGCACCAATGCCGAGCTCCATGGCCTGTTCGCGCCGCAGTGGACACCGCACAACATTCGCCTGTGCCAGCTGCAAATGCTGCGCGTGCGTCCGCAGCCGGGCTTCCAGCTGCAGGGCTCGGTGATGGGCGACCTGAGCCTGGTGCGCTATGAAGGCTATTGCGAGCTGCCCGAGGCAGCGCCCCTGCGCGCGCAACTGCAGCGCGAAGAGGCCGCCTGCCTGCAGCACGGCATCCACCTGATCGTGGTGCAAAGCGCCGACGGCACCCTGGTGGTGGGCGACTCACACCACTACGGCCCGGTGCTGCCGCCGTTTGCGCTCGAAGAGGTGGACCAGCTGATCCTGCGCCAACTGCGCGCGGCCCTGCACCTGACGCAGGCCGAGGTGACCGAACGCTGGGTCGGCACCTACCCGTCCTCGGCCACCGAGCCCTGCGTGGTGCTGGCCCCCGACGCCCAGACCCGCCTGGTCACCGTCACCAGCGGCACCGGCGCCAGCACCGCCTTCGGCCTGGCCGAAGAAGTCTTTGCCCCCTGGTGAGAGAAAGAACCCCATGCACCCCGCCCTGAACACCCCCACCCGCTTGCAAGCCGCCGTCTTTGACTGGGCCGGCACCGTGATCGACTTTGGCAGCCTGGCCCCCATGGACGCCTTTGTGCAGCTGTTTGCGCGCTACGGCGTGCGCATCGACGTGGCCGAAGCCCGTGTCCCCATGGGCCTGGCCAAATGGGACCACATCCACGCGCTGGGCACCGCGCCCCGCATCGCGGCCGAATGGCAGCGCGTGCACGGCCGCCCCTTTGGCGACGCCGACTGCGACGCGCTGTACGAGGTCTTCACGCCCATGAACGCGGCCAGCGTGCGCGACCATGCGCAGTTGATCCCGGGCGCGCTGAGCACCCTGGATGCGCTGCGCGCGCGCGGCCTGAAGATCGGCTCCACCACCGGCTACAACCGCCCCATCATGGACGTGGTCCAGCCCCTGGCCGCCGCCCAGGGCTATGTGCCCGACAACCTGGTCTGCGCGGGCGACCTGGCCAGCGCCCGCCCCGGCCCGCTGATGATGGTGCGCACCCTGTCCGACCTGCAGGTCTGGCCCCCGGCCGCCGTGGTCAAGGTGGACGACACCGTGCCTGGCCTGCAGGAAGGCCGCGCCATTGGCGCCTGGGTGGTCGGCCTGGCCATCAGCGGCAACACCCTGGGCCTGAGCCAGGCCCAGTGGCAGGCCACGCCCGCGGCCGAACAACAAGGCCTGCGCGAGCAAGCCACCGCCGAACTGCTGGCCGGCGGCGCGCACTATGTGATCGACAGCGTGGCCGACCTGCTGCCGGTGATCGACCAGATCGAGGCGCGCCTAGCACGCGGCGAACGGCCCGACTGAGCCCGCCCCTGGCCGCACCACGTGGGGCGGCCCGGACGGCCCAGTCACCTGCGTGCCAGCCCCCGCCACCAGAGATCGGTCACACTCGGCGCTTATGCGCCGGCCCGAGCACTGCCACCATCACCGGTGGCGGTGCGGGGCCCGGCGCCAGCGCAGAAAGGCCCCTCTCGTGATCCCCCTCCTCATCAACGGGCAAAGCCATGCCCTGGACGCCGACCCGCAAATGCCCTTGCTGTGGGCCTTGCGCGACGAACTGGGCCTGACCGGCACCAAATTCGGCTGCGGCATCGCCGCCTGTGGCGCCTGCACAGTCGAAGTCGACGGCGCGGCCGTGCGATCCTGTGTGATGCCGGTGGGCAGCCTGGCGGGCAAGGCCATCCGCACCATCGAGGGCGCGCCCGACCGCACTGTGGCCGCGCTGCAAGCCGCCTGGGTGCAGCACCAGACGCCGCAATGCGGCTACTGCCAAAGCGGCATGATCCTGGCCGCCGCCGCCTTGCTGCGGCAAAAGCCCCGGCCCAGCGATGCCGACATCGACGCGGCCATCACCAACCTGTGCCGCTGCGGCACCTACCAGCGCATCCGCGCGGCCATCCACAGTGCCGCCCAAGCCTTGCAAGGGAGCCGCGCATGAACACGCCATCGACCTCCGCCCAGCCCGCGTTGAGCCGGCGTGGCTTCTTACTGGCCGGCGCGGCCGCCGGTGGTGGCCTGCTGGTGGGCTGCGGCGGCACCAACCCCAGCACCCGCATCGGACAGGGCAGCGACTTTTCTCCCACGGGCAAGCAGGTGGCCTTGAACGCCTGGGTCAAGATCACGCCGGACGACCGCGTCATCGTGGCAGTGCCGCGCTCCGAGATGGGCCAGGGCGTGCACACCGGTCTGGCCATGCTGGTGGCCGACGAGCTGGATGCGCGCTGGGACCAGGTGCAGGTCGAGGCCGCGCCCATCGCCCGCATCTACAGCAACACCGCGCTGCTGCTCAACGTGTCGCCCTTTTTGCCTGACGACGAAGGCCTGCTGGCGCGCCTGACCCGGGCCACGCTGCAAAACGCGGGCTATGCGCTGGCGCTGCAGGTGACGGGGGGCTCGTCCAGCCTGCGCGACGCCTGGGAGCCGCTGCGCCTGGCCGGGGCGGCAGCGCGCCAGCAACTGCTGCAGGCCGCCGCGCTGCAACTCAAGCTGCCGGTCAGCGAGCTGACGCTGCGCGACGGCGTGGTGCAGGCCCGCGCGGGCGGCACCCCACTGCGCCTGGGCGAGCTGGCGCAAGCCGCCGCCCAGCTGCCCGCACCGCGCGAGTTGCGCCTCAAACCGGCGGCCGAGCGCCGCCTGATTGGCCAGCCCCTGCCACGCACCGACGTGCCGGCCAAGGTCAATGGCCAGGCCGTGTTTGGCCTGGACGTGCGCCCGCCGGGCCTGGTCTACGCGGCCATCACCCACTGCCCGGTGTTTGGCGGCGCCCTCAAAACCCTGGATCCGGCCCCGGCCCTGGCGCTGCCTGGCGTGCTGCAGGCCTTTGCCCTGGGCACCCAGGCTGTGGTGGTGGTGGCACGCAACAGCTGGCTGGCTCAGCAAGGCCTGCTGCGACTGGCCCCGGTGTGGGACGAGGGGCCCAACGCCCAGCTGCAGTCGGAGGGCATCAGCGCCCGGCTGCGTCAGGCCTTCGACCAGGAGGAAGGCACGCGCTTTCGCCACGAGGGCGATGCGGAGCAGGTGCTGGCCCAGGCCAAGACCCGCCTCGAGGCCGAGTACGAAGTGCCCTTCCTGGCCCACGCCGCCATGGAGCCCGTCAACTGCACGGCCCAGGTGAAGGGCGGACGGGTCACGGTCTGGTGCGGCAGCCAGGCCCCCTCGCTGGCGCGCATGAAGGCCGCCGAGGTGGCGGGCGTGGACAGCGAGCAGGTCACGTTCCATGTGCCGTTTCTGGGTGGCGGTTTTGGCCGTCGCCTGGAGTCCGACATGGTCGAAGAAGCGGTGGCGATTGCGCTGCGCACTGAGGGCGCGCCGGTCAAGCTGACCTGGTCGCGCGAAGAGGACCTGCAACACGATATGTACCGGCCCGCCGCCGTGTCGCGCTTCAGCGCCACGCTGGACACCCAGGGCCGCCCGCTGGCCTGGCGCCACCGCGTGGCCGCGCCCTCGATTGGCCTGGACACCATGCGCCGCCTGATGCCACGCCTGGCCCTGGACTCGCCCGACAAAAACCACATCGAGGGGGCCTTCGACCTGCCCTACGCCATCCCCCACCTGGAGGTGCGCCAGCTGCGCGTGGCCACGCCCGTGCCGGTGGGCTCCTGGCGCAGCGTGGGCCACAGCTACAACGCCTTCTTCACCGAATGCTTTCTGGACGAGCTGGCCCACGCGGCCCGGCAAGACCCGCTGGCCTACCGACTCGCCTTGCTGGAGCGCCACCCGCGCCACCGCGCCGTGCTGCAGGCCGCGGCCGAGCTGGGCAACTGGGGCCAGCCCGCACCGGCCGGGCGCGCGCGCGGCCTGGCGCTGCACGAGTCCTTTGGTGCGCTGTGCGCCCAGGTGGCCGAGGTGTCGCTGGAGGGCGGCCGCGTGCGGGTGCACCGCGTGGCCTGCGCACTGGACTGCGGCACCGTGGTCAACCCCGACAGCGTGGACGCGCAGCTGCAAAGCGCCATCGTCTACGGTCTGAGCGCGGCCCTGATGGGCGAGATCACACTGAAGAACGGCCGCGTGGAGCAAAGCAACTTCCCCAGCTACGACGCACTGCGCCTGGCCGACATGCCGGTCATCCGCACCCGGCTGATGCCCAGCGACGCGCCCCCGGGCGGCGTCGGTGAACCCGGCACCCCGCCGATCGCGCCGGCCGTGGCCAATGCGCTGTTTGCGCTGACCGGTCAACGCCTGCGCCGCCTGCCGCTGCGGCCCCAGGCTTGAGGCCTGGCTGAAGGCGCCGACCCGGGCCGCTGGCGTTTACTTGGCCAGCGCCTTGAGCGCCAGCTTGATGCCTTCGCTCACCCCCACCTCGGCGGGCAAGGCCTTGAGGGCCGCGGCGGCTTCCTTGTCGTTGTAGCCCAGGGCCAGCAAGGCCTGCTGGATGTCGGCCTGGGCGTCGTTGGCGGCGGGCTGGCGCAGGTCCAGCTCGGCACCCAGCTTGCCCTTGAGCTCCAGCAGCAGGCGCTCGGCCGTCTTTTTGCCAATGCCCGGCACCTTGACCAGGCGGCCCGGCTCCTGCAGCGAGATGGCCTGGGCCAGCTCGCCCACGCTCATGCCCGAAAGCACGCTGAGCGCGGTGCGCGGGCCCACGCCACTGATCTTGATCAGCTGGCGAAACGCCTCGCGCTCGGGCGCGGTGCCAAAGCCGTACAGAATTTGCGCGTCCTCACGCACCACGAAGTGCGTCAGCAGCGAGACTTTCTCGCCCAAACCGGGCAGGTTGTAGAAGGTGCTCATGGGCACATCCACCTCGTAACCGACCCCGTGGCAGTCCACCAGAAGCTGGGGCGGGTTTTTGTCAGCGAGGGTTCCGGTCAATTTGCCTATCATTGCAGTCCTTGTGGCCCCGGCTCGGGGCCCTTCGGCCGGAATTATCAGCTTGATCGTCAGACACACCTTCACCCCCCACAACAACTTGCGCCTGGGTCACCTGTGCGGATCGATGGACGAGCACCTTCGCACCATCGAAGCGGGCCTGCAGGTCAGCATCGCGCACCGCCATGAGCAATTCAAGGTGGACGGCCCCAAGGCGCGCGCGCAGCGCGCCATGGAGGTGCTGCAGGCCTTGTACGAAATCGCCGAGCGCCCCATCCCGGCCGAGACCGTGCAGCTCATGATGGCCGGCGACACCGCCCTGGCCGAGGTGCCCGAAGGCGCCCAACTGCTGAGCACGCGCCGCGCCGACCTGCGCGCCCGCACGCCCACCCAGGCCAATTACCTGGACAACGTGGCCACCCACGACATCACCTTCGGCATTGGCCCGGCCGGCACCGGCAAGACCTACCTGGCCGTGGCCTGCGCGGTCGATGCGCTGGAGCGCAGCGCGGTGCAGCGCATCGTGCTGACCCGCCCAGCGGTGGAAGCCGGCGAGCGCCTGGGCTTCCTGCCCGGCGACCTGAGCCAGAAGGTCGACCCCTACCTGCGCCCGCTGTACGACGCGCTGTACGAGTTGATGGGTTACGACAAGGTGCAAAAAGCCTTTGAGCGCAACGCCCTGGAAATCGCCCCGCTGGCCTTCATGCGCGGGCGCACGCTGAACAACGCCTTCGTCATCCTCGACGAAGCACAGAACACCACGCCCGAGCAGATGAAGATGTTCCTCACCCGCATCGGCTTTGGCGCCAAGGCGGTGGTGACGGGCGACGTGAGCCAGATCGACCTGCCCAAGGGCGCGCCCAGCGGCCTGATCGAGGCCGAGCGCGTGCTCAAGCGCGTCAAGGGCATCGCGGTGACCCGCTTCACCAGCGCCGACGTGGTGCGCCACCCGCTGGTGGCCCGCATCGTCGACGCCTACGACGCCGCCGGCCGCCCGGCCGCGCGCCGCGCCAGCAGCGACTGAGGCCGCCCCCCTGGCCTGCGCCCCACCGACCCGGTGCACACGGGTCGGTGCCGTCTCCCCTCCCCCCCAACACCCCCCGCCGCCCCCACTGGAAGCCGCCCCATGAGCCAGCCTGAACTCTCCCTGTCCCTGCAATTTGCCCGCTTTGCCGATGTGGCCGAGCACCGCGCCGCGCTGCCGCGCAGCGCCGTCGCCCGCTGGATCCGCCACGCCCTGCCGCAATCGGCCGAGATCGCCGTGCGCATCGTCGACACCGAAGAAGGCCAGCAACTCAACCGCGCCTACCGCAACAAGGACTACGCCACCAACGTCCTCACCTTTGACTACGCCAACGACCCGGTGATCCTGGCCGACCTGGTGCTGTGCGCCCCCGTGGTCGCGCGCGAAGCCAAAGAACAAGGCAAGACCTTGCAAGCCCATTACGCCCACCTGCTGGTGCACGGCACCCTGCACGCCTGTGGCTACGACCACGAAACCAACCAGCGTGACGCGCTGGAAATGGAAGCGCTGGAAATCCTGCTGCTGGGCTCGCTGGGTTTCGCCAACCCCTATTGATGCGCCCCCCAAGGGCTGGCCGAACGCCACTGGACAGCACCTGGATCGCCCCCCCATGAACGACACCCCCGCCGCCCCCCGGCCGCAGCCCACCCCGGGTGCGCGGGCCTGGCTGCGGCACCGAGGCCCGGACCTGCTGGCCGGCGTATCGGTCGCCGGGGTGCTGCTGCCCGAGGCGGTGGCCTATGCCGCGATCGCCGGGGTCGAGCCCGCGCACGCGCTGCTGGCCGCCCTGGTGGGCCTGTGCGTCTACCCCCTGCTGGGCACCAGCCGCTTTGCCATCGTGGCACCCACTTCGTCGGCGGCGGCGGTGTTCGCCTCGGCCGTGACCCTGGGCGGGCCCGCCATGGGCTACGCCCTGGTCGCGCTGACCGGTGCCTTGTTCCTGGTGGCGGCGGGGCTGCGCGCGGGCTTCATTGGGGCCTTCATTTCGCGCCCGGTGCTGCGCGGCTTTGCCTGGGCGCTGGCGGTGACCATCGTCATCAAACAGCTGCCCCACCTCACCGGCCTGGCTGCAGCGTCCAGCCAAGTCCTGCCCTTGCTGGCCCAGCAACTGCAAGCCTGGCCGCAGTGGCATGGCCCCAGCCTGGTCCTGGGGGTGGGCGCGCTGGCGTTGTGGCTACTGCTGCACCACGGTCTGGCGCGCTGGCTGTTCGTGCCGACCTCGCTGCTGGTGCTGGGCCTGGGCGTGGGCTTGTCAGCCGCGCTGGGTCTGGACAGGCAGGGCGTGGCCCTGGTCGGGCCGATTGCCGGCTTGTCGCTGCAAGGGCCCTTGCAAGGCCTGAGCACGGAGCTGTGGCTGCGCGCGGCCGAGATCGCACCCGCGCTGCTGCTGATCTTGTTTGCCGAGTCCTGGGGCTCGGTGCGTTCGCTGGCGCTGCAAAACGGCGACACCGTGCAAGCCAACCGCGAGCTGCTGGCCCTGGGTGCAGCCAATCTGCTGTGTGGTCTGGTGCAGGGCCTGCCGGTGGGCGCTGGTTTTTCGGCCGCCTCGGCCAGCCAGGCCGCGGGCGGGCGCAGCCGCTGGGCCGGGGTGGCCGCAGCCGCCGCCTTGGCCCTGATGCTGTGGTGGGCCCGACCCGCGCTGGCCCTGCTGCCGCTGCCGGTGCTGGCCGCCGTGGTGGCGGCCATCCTGTCGCACAAGCTGTGGCCCCAGGCCATGATCGCCACCTTGCGCCTGGGCAGCGACGCCTGGCTGGCCCTGGTGGCCGGCGCGGGCGTGCTGCTGTTTGGTGTGCTGTTCGGCATGCTGCTGGCGGTGGGCCTGTCGCTGCTGCTGGCCCTGCGCCGATTTGCCCAGCCAGTGCTGTCTGAGCTGGGGCAACTGCCCGGCACGCGCGACTTTCTGGACTGCGAGCGCCACCCCGAGACCCGGGTCCAGCCCGGCATCCTGGTGGTGCGGCCCGAGGAGCCTTTGTTCTTTGCCAACGCCGAGCAGGTGTTCCAGCAGGTGCGCCAACGGGCGCTGGCCCGCCCCACCCAGGTGGTGGTGCTGAGCCTGGAGATGAGCGACGACCTGGACAGCTCGGCCATGGAATCTCTGGCCGAGTTGTCGGCCGCGCTGCGCCAGCAGGGCTGCTTGCTGCTGCTGGCCCGGGTCAAGGACAAGCCGCGCGAGGCCCTGCTGCGCCTGGGCCTGGCCGACGGCGGTGGCTACGGCCATGTGGCGCTGTACTGGAGCGTGGACGACGCGGTGCGCGCCGCACAGCGCCTGCGCCAGCGGCCCGTGGCGGCCACCGCAGCGCCAGCCCCCAGCGCCTGAGCCCGCCGCCTGGGCAGCGAGGCCCGACTCAAACCATGCGCAAGGGGATGGTGATGGGCCCGTCGTTGATCAGTTGCACCTTCATGTCGGCGGCAAAAATACCGGTGGCCACCTCGCCGTGGCTGGCCCGGGCGCGCTGCACCAGGTGCTCATAAAGCCGGCGGCCGTCCTCGGGGGCGGCGGCTTGGGTGAAGCTGGGCCGGTTGCCGCTGCTGCAATCGGCGGCCAAAGTGAACTGGCTGACCAGCAGCAAACCGCCGGGGCGCCCCTGGCCGTCCAGGTCTTGCACCGAGCGGTTCATTTTGCCGGCCTCGTCGCTGAAGATGCGCAGCTTCAGAATTTTGGCCAGCAGGCGCTCCACGCCGGCCTCGGTGTCGCCACGCTCGGCGCAGGCCAGCACCAGCAGGCCCGGGCCGATCTCCCCCACCACCTGGCCATCCACCCACACGCGGGCCTCGCTGACCCGCTGAATCAAACTGATCACGCCATGTCCTTTCCAAGTTCTTGGCATCCTGTCCACCTACCTTGTGCGCTCAGCGCTGAAAATGGTAGGGTGTGGAATATTCACTGAAACCCAGCGCCCACAGGCGCTAGGTAGCCAAGGATCGATTGTCAATGACCGAGTTCATCACGCGCCACAGCCGCCCCCTGGCGGCTGGGCTTTCTTTGCTGATGTGGGGGCTGGGCGCGGCCCAGGCCCAAACCCCATCCACCGGCAGCAGCGCCAGCCCCACCCGACAGACCACCGTGGCCAACAGCGAACGTGCGGCCACGGTCAAGCTGGTGACCGGGCGGGTGCTGGCCTGGAGCGTGCAGGGCCCAACCCCGCGCCCCCTGGTGTCGGGCGACTTTGTGCAGGCGTCTGAGCGCGTGCAAACCGGGGCGGAAGCCTCGGTCAGCCTGGTGCTGCGCGACGGCACCACCTTGATGCTGGGCCCCAACAGCGCCCTGGACCTGCGTGAATTCAGCTTCAACGACACCACCTACAACGGCCACATGGTGCTCAACATGCTCAAGGGCAGCTTGCGCGTCATCACAGGGCTGATTGGCAAGAACCGCCCCGAGTCCATGCGCATCACCACCCCGACCTCGACCATTGGGGTCTTGGGCACGGACTTCATCGTCGAAGTGAGCGAGGAGCAGCCATGAACCCCATCGCCCGCGCCTTCTCCCTGCCCGGCGCCCTGCGCTCCTTGGCCAGCGCCTGCCTGCTGGCGGCCCTGGCGGCCTGCTCCAGCCCGCCCCCCAAACCGCCGCCAGTGCCCGTCGTCAAGGTGGTGCTGCTGCCGCAAGCCGACGGCAGCGCCAGCGGTGTGGTGGTGCAAGCCGGCCAGGCCACGCAAACCCTGACCCAGCCCTACCAGCGCGCCAGTGCGATCGCCGACCGAGCCCCGGTGGTGGACCAGGCCGACCCCGCCCAAGTGCGCCAAGCCTATGACGCGCTGTTCCGCATCGCGCCGCCGCGCCCGGTGCGCTTTGTGCTGTACTTCCAACCCGGCACGACGCGCCTGTCCGGCGAGTCGCAGGCGCAGTTGCCCCGCATCCAGGAAGACGTGGCCCGCTACCCCGGCGCTGAAGTGCTGGTCGTGGGCCACACCGACACCAAGGGCAGCGGCGACGGCAACGACGCCCTGTCGCTGCGCCGCGCCCAGCAAGTGCGCGACTTGCTGGTGCAGCAGGGCCTGAACGCCAAGCAGGTGGAGGCCTCGGGCCGAGGCGAACGCGAGCCCGCCGTCGCCACCGCCGACGAGGTGGACGAACCCCGCAACCGGCGCGTGGAAGTCACGCTGCGCTGAGCCGCCGCAACGCCCCTCAGGCGTACAAACGCGCGCCCCCTGCGCGCACGGCCTGCGCCGCCTGCGGGCCCAAAGCCTGCAGCACGGGCTGCCACACGCTGTCGTAAGCCGGCAAGGCCTCGGGGACGAACGAGGTGTGGGGCCAGTCCGACCCCCACACCAGGCGCGGGGCCTCCCCCGTGGCCGCCACCGCCTGTGTGGCCAGGGTCGCCACGCGCTGCACCGAACTGGTCAGCGCCGCGTACGGGGCCTGCGCCCCCAAGCGGTACCAGCCTGACAACTTGACCCAGGCCCCCAGCGCCAGCAGGTCGCGCAGACCAGCCCAGGCCGGGTCGTCGGCCGCCAGCTCGGCGTGCAGACCGGCCAGGTGATCCAGCACACAGGGCAGGCCCGTGCGCTGGTGCCAGGCCAGGATGGCGGGCAAGTCACTGGCCCGGGCATACCACTGCACATGCCAGCCCAGGGCCCGCAAGCGGGGCGCCAGCGCCAGCAGGTCGGCCGCGCCATTGCCCACCGGCGAGACGAGGTTGAAGCGCACACCGCGCACCCCCAAGGCCTGCATGCGGGCCAGCTCGTCGTCACCCACGCGGGCGTCCACCACCACCACGCCCCGGTGCCGGCCGGGGCGGCGTGCCAGGGCCTGCAGCAGGACCTCGTTGTCGCAGGCGTACACACTGGGCTGCACCAGCACCAGGTGGCCCACGCCGTGGGCTTGGGCCAAGGCCTCGATGGCCTCCAGCGGTCGGTGCACGGGCTGGTAATGGCCGGGCGCGACCGGGCGCTCGGCGTCAAAGACATGGACATGGCTGTCCCAGCCTGCCGCCGGGGCCTCGTTCACAAGAACCTGCGCCATGGCGATCAACCCACCGTGATGCGGCGCTCGCGCACCACCTGGGCCCACTGCGCCTGCTGCTCACGGATGAAGCGGCCCGCGCTGGCCTGGCTGGCGTCGGCGAACACATCGCCGCCCAGCTGGCGCACCCGGCCCAGCACCTCGGGGTCGGCCAGGGCGCGGCGGAGGCCGGCCACCAGGGTCTGGCGGGTCGCCTCGGGCAGGCCCGCAGGGGCCAGCACAGGATTCCACTCCAGCACCTCGTAGCCCGCCACGCCGGCTTGCTCCATCGTCGGCACATCGGGCAGCGAGCGCGTGCGCACCCGGCTGGTCACCGCCAGGGCGCGCAGCTTGCCGGCCTGGATGTGGCCCAGCGAGGACGCCACGTTGGCAAAGAACAAGGGCACCTGGCCGCCCATCACATCGTTGAGCGCCGGGCCGCCGCCACGGTAGGGGACATGGCTCAGTTGGGCGCCGGTCCGTGCTTCAAACAAGGCACCCGCCAGGTGTTGGGCCGAGCCATTGCCTGACGAGGCGTACGCCAGGTCGCCGGGCTTGGCGCGCGCCAGGCGCAGCACGTCGCGCACCGACTGGGCCTCGAAGCTGGGCGTGCAGACCAGCACATTGGGGAAGGTGGCCAGCACCGCCAGCGGGGTGAAGGCTTTGTCGCTGTCATAGGGCAGGCGCGGGTACAGCGAAGGGTTGACGGCAAAGGACGAGGCATCGAGCAGCAAGGTGCTGCCGTCGGGGGTGGCGCGCGCCACCTGGGCGGCTGCGAGCTGACCGCTGGCACCGGGCTTGTTGTCCACCACCACCCCCTGACCCAGGGCCTCGGCCAGGCGCGGCGCGATGATGCGCGCCATCAGATCGGCCCCGCCACCGGCGGGGTAGGACACCACCAGGGTGATGGTGCGCCCGCCGGCAATGGGCTGGGCTGCGCGGGTGACCAGCCAAGGCGCGGCTGCGGTGGCGGCGACCGCGCTCAGGCACAGGCGGCGCGACAGGCCCGAAGGCTGTACGTGTGGGGGGATGGGGTGCATGGTGTTGTCTCCTCAGGTCAGGGTCACGGTGTAATGAAAAGCATGGGCGTCGCCCCGGGTACAACGCCATTCGACGCAGCGCCCGCTCAGGTCGTAGGCCAAGCGCGTCACCACGGCAGCGGGGTGGCCGGCGGCCAGGCCCAAGGCTTGCGCCTGGGGGGCGCTCAGCAGGCCAAAACCGATGTCGTCCATGGCGCGCTGCACATGCACGCCGCAGCGGCGCGCGTACATCGGGTAGAGCAAGGCGTCCCAGTCGGCGGGGTCGCCCTCGGCCAGGGGCGCGAACAGGTCCAGCGGCAAGCACAGGTCTTCGAGCAGGCAAGGCTGGGCATCGATCAGGCGCAGGCGCTGCAAGCGCAGCACGGGCTCGCCCGGGGCCAGGCCCAGCGCGCGGGCCACGCTGGCCGACGCGGCCACGGTCTGGCGCGACAGGATGCGCGAGGCTGGCACCACGCTTGCGCTGTCACCAAAGCGGAAAAAGCGCAGCATGGACGCGCCGGCAATGCCCTGGCGCACAAACGTGCCCTTGCCGTGCACACGCTCGATCAGGCCTTGTTCGGCCAGCAGCTCCAGCGCGCGGCGCAAGGTGCCCAGGGCCACGCCATGCTCGGCCGCCAGCAGCTGTTCGGCCGGCAGCGCGCTGCCCGGCGGCCATTCGCCCGCCACCACGCGGTGGCGCAAGGCGGTGGCCAGGGCGCCGTAGCGGCTTTGGCCGGGGACGGGGGACGGGGTCGCGGCGGCGACCGCGCGCAGGGCTGGCTGTGTCATGCTTAAGACTTTTAGTCCTCTAGATGACTTGAAGTGTAACGCCAAAGACGGCAAGGGCACAGCGCGCGCCAGCGGGTCTGCTTCGGGGGTTTGAAAACACAGGTCCCAGCCCGCGCAACGCGCGGTGGGACGGCGCTTCACCAGGGCACGTTGCTGCCGTCGTAAGCGAAAAACTGCCCGCTGTGCGTGGGGCCGAACGCGGCCAGGGCGTCCAGCATTTCGGCGGCGGCCTGCTCGGGCGGGCGCACACGCAGGCCCGTCTTGGCAAAGGGTTGGGACAAGGCCGTGTCCACCGTGCCCGGGTGCAGGGCCACGCAGACAGCGTCGCGGTTGTGGCGCTTGAGCTCGATGGCCGAGGTGCGCACCAGTTGGTTCAATGCCGCCTTTGAGGCCCGGTAGCCGTACCAGCCGCCCAGGGCGTTGTCCCCGATGCTGCCGACGCGGGCCGACAAAAACGCCGCCAGCACCGGCCCGCTGCGCGCCAGCAGCGGAAAGAAATGCTTGATCACCAAGGCCGGGCCGATGGCGTTGACGGCAAAGGCCTGCTGCAGGTAGGCCGGGTCCAGCTGACGCCAGCTGCGCTCGGGGCCCGCGCCCGCGTGGTGCAAAAAGCCGCTGGCCAGCACCAGGGTGCGCAGGCTTTGCTGGCGCGCGGCCAGGTCCTGCGCCAGGCGCTGGGCGGCGGCCTCGATCGTGGCCTCGTCCTGCAGGTCCAGGGCCAGCACGTCCGCCGCAGCGGGCTGGCGCGCGCTCAGGCGCACCGTGGCCTGCGGATGGCGCTGTGCCAAGCCCGCCGCCAGGGCCGCCCCCACACCGCCTTGCCCGCCCACCACCAGGGCCAACGCCCCAGCGGGGTCCAGGGCCGCCAGGCGCCAGGGCCCGGCAGACTGGGGCGGGGCAGCAGCGGCGGAATCGCTCACGCGTCTTCGCCTTCGAGCAGGCGCACCTTCACCACCTTGCCCTTGATGCGACCGGCCGAGAGGCGGCGCACCGCCTCGCGGGCGATGCCGGCGTCGACCGCCACGTAGGTGGAGAACTCGTTGACGTTGATCTTGCCGATCTGGTCTTTGACAAAGCCGGCCTCGCCGGTCAGGGCGCCCAACACGTCGCCGGCGCGGATCTTCTCTTTGCGCCCGCCGACGATTTGCAGCGTCGCCATCGGGGCCTTGAGCGGGCCCTTGCCGGTCGGGGTCAGGCTGTCCAGCGGCACCCAGTCGGACTCGCGGCCCTGCATCTGCTCGATGCGGCCCACGTAGCCCATCTCGTCCATGCTGACCAGGGTCAGGGCCAGGCCCTCGGCGCCCGCGCGGCCAGTGCGGCCAATGCGGTGCACATGGACCTCGGCGTCGGGGCTGACGTCGACGTTGATCACCGCCTGCAGGTTGGCCACGTCCAGGCCGCGCGCAGCCACGTCGGTGGCCACCAACACGGAGCAGCTGCGGTTGGCGAACTGGATCATCACCTGGTCGCGCTCGCGCTGCTCCAGCTCACCGTACAGGGCCAGGGCACTGAAGCCCTGGCTTTGCAGCAGGTTCACCAGGTTGCGGCACTGCTGCTTGGTGTTGCAAAACGCCAGGCTCGACTCGGGCCGGTAGTGGTTGAGCAGCTGGGCCACAGCCGGCAGGCGCTGGGCGTTGCTGGCTTCCACGTAGAGCTGGCGGATGGTGTTGCTGTCGTGCTGCACCTGGACCTTGACCTGCTGGGGTTCGCGCATGAACTGCGCGGCCAGGCGGTCGATGCCCTCGGGGTAGGTGGCCGAAAACAGCAGGGTCTGGCGCTGCGCCGGGCAGCGTCGCACCACCGAGGCAATGTCTTCGAAGAAGCCCATGTCCAGCATGCGGTCGGCCTCGTCCAGCACCAGGGTGTTGACGGCGCCCAGGTTCAGGCTGCCACGGTCCAGGTGGTCCATGATGCGGCCCGGCGTGCCGACCACCACATGGGCGCCGTGCTGCAGGCTCAGGGTCTGACCGCGCAAGGCCACACCGCCGCACAGGGTGACGACCTTGATGTTGTCCACCGCACGCGCCAGGCGGCGAATCTCTTGCGTCACCTGGTCGGCCAGCTCGCGCGTGGGGCACAGCACCAGGGCCTGCACATCGAGGCGCGTGGGCTGCAGCTTCTGCACCAGGGGCAGGCCGAAGGCGGCGGTCTTGCCGCTGCCGGTGCTGGCCTGGGCGATCAGGTCACGGCCCGCCAGGGTCAGGGGCAGGCTGGCGGCCTGGATCGGGGTCATGCTGGTGTAGCCCAGTTGCTCCAGGTTCTGCAGGGCGGCAGCGGGCAGGCCCAGGGTGTCAAAACGGGGCGTGGCGGAGGCGGGGGAAGACGTGTTCATCCCCGGATTATCCGGGTCGGCGGCGGGGACCGCTCCAGCACCGGGCTTGACCCCGGGCAGCGCTTAAAAAAAACAGCCGCTTCACAGTGCTGTGAAATCTCCGCTGCACAATGTGTCACATGCCATATCTGCCCTCTTTCATTGCCCCGACCCGCCACCTCAGCGCCGAATCGGCACTGCAACAGGTGCATGAAATCTACGACCAGCAAATCGCCCACCTGCGCGACGCCATGCAGCGTTTTGTGGCCGGCGAAACCCTGCCAGGCCATGTGCGGGCGTGCTATCCCTTTGTGCGCATCCACACCGAGACGGTGTCGCGCAGCAAGCAAAACCCCGACATCGCCCACCTGGCCTATGGCTTTGTGGCCGGCCCGGGCCGCTACGAGACCACGCTGACCCGGCCCGACCTGTACCACGCCTACTACCTGGACCAGTTCCGCCTGCTGCTGCAAAACCACGGCGTCGAGCTGGAGGTGGGCACCAGCAACCAGCCCATCCCGGTGCACTTCTCGTTCAGCGAGCACGACCACGTCGAAGGCCAGATGAGCCTGGAGCGCCGCCAGCTCATGCGCGACGTGTTCGACCTGCCCGACCTCGCGGCCATGGACGACGGCATTGCCAACGGCACCTGGACGCCCCAGCCCGGCGAGGCCCAGCCCCTGTCGCTGTTCACCGCGCCGCGCGTGGACTATTCGCTGCACCGGCTGCGCCACTACACGGGCACCTCGCCGCGGGCCTTCCAGAACTTTGTGCTGTTCACCAACTACCAGTTCTACATCGATGAATTCGTGCGCTTGGGCCACGAGGAGATGAAGAACCCCGAAAGCGAGTACATCGCCTTCATCGAGCCGGGCAATGTGGTGACGCGCCGCGTCGGCCTCGCCGCCGAGCCGGGCGACGAACTGGGTGCGCCACCGCCGCGCCTGCCGCAGATGCCGGCCTACCACCTGGTGCGCGCCGACCACAGCGGCATCACCATGGTCAACATCGGCGTCGGCCCGGCCAACGCCAAGAACATCACCGACCACATCGCCGTGCTGCGCCCGCACGCCTGGATCATGCTGGGCCACTGCGCCGGCCTGCGCAACAGCCAGCAGCTCGGCGACTACGTGCTGGCCCACGGCTATGTGCGCGAGGACCATGTGCTGGACGAAGAACTGCCGCTGTGGGTGCCCATTCCCGCGCTGGCCGAGATCCAGCTCGCCCTGGAAGCCGCCGTCAGCGACGTGACCCAGGTCAGCGGCCCCGACCTCAAGCGCTTCATGCGCACCGGCACCGTGGCCAGCACCGACAACCGCAACTGGGAGCTGCTGCCGGACAACCAGCCGCAGCGCCGCTTCAGCCAAAGCCGCGCCGTGGCGCTGGACATGGAAAGCGCCACCATCGCCGCCAACGGCTTCCGCTTCCGCGTGCCCTACGGCACCTTGCTGTGCGTGAGCGACAAGCCCCTGCACGGCGAAATCAAGCTGCCCGGCATGGCCAACCACTTCTACCGTGAGCGCGTGGACCAGCACCTGCGCATCGGCATCCGCGCGCTGGAGATCCTGCGCGCCGAAGGCATGGCCAGCCTGCACAGCCGCAAGCTGCGCAGCTTTGCGGAAGTGGCGTTCCAGTAACCCGACCCAACCCGGCAGATGATGGCCGCTGACCTGCCTCTTTGGCTGAGACCCGCCCTGCTCGCCACCGTCTGGTGGCTTGGGGCGTGCAGCGCCCAGGCCGACCCGATGTGGCAAGCGCTGGGGCTGATCGACGCCCGCGACCCCACTCAGGCCGTGGCGCTCGCCCCCCTGGCCCGCCCCAGTGCCGCTGGGCAATGGCATTACCTGCCCCTGACCCCGGCAGGTATCGAGGCGGGGCCACAGTGCTGCGTGCGCGTGGGGACACGCCCCCGACCAAGCGATTGGATGCGCCATGAAGCGCCCCTGGAGGGCCGTGCGGCGAAGTTCACCTCCGCCCAACCGGCCAGTGGCTTGGTGGGTCTCTTGCTGCCCCCAGGCACCACGGTCACACCGCTGCCGCCCTCGTCCCTGCGCCTGCAGTGGCCCGGGGCGGCGGGTGCGGTGCGGGTGCATTACTGCACCAGCCAGGAGGGCTTGCACGTGACCTTGACGACGGACAAGCGCCCGCCGCAGCGGCGGGCCTACTACGTCAGCCTGGGCATGGACGTGGAGCCCAGTTGCCCCCCGCCCTGAGGGCGCGGCCTGGGCGCAGGCAGCGTCCACGCGTTTGGCAAAGCCCGGGGATCGGTTCAGAATCGCGCCACCGCACCGCCTGAGGAGTCGACCATGGCCACCCGACAAAGCACCATCGACCACCTGCTGGACCTGCTCGCGGCCGCCGGCCCGGTGAGCGCGCGCAAGATGTTCGGCGAGTACTGCCTCTACCTCGCGGGCAAGCCGGTGGGCCTGGTCTGCGACGAGCAGTTGTTCCTCAAGCCCACCGAGGCCGCCCGGCCCCTGCTCAAGTCGGCCGACGAGCGCCCGCCCTACCCCGGCGGCAAGCCTTACTTCCACATCGACCCCGACCACTGGGACGAACGCGACTGGCTGGTCGAGCTGGTGCGCACCACCGCCCTGGCCCTGCCGGAGCCGGTGGCCAAACCCCCAACCAAGCGCCTGCGCGGCGGCTGAAGCGCCCTCAGGGGCGCACGGCCCCACCCTCGGCACGGAGGGGCGCTGCACCGGCCCGCGTTCGGCTCAGCTCAGCCCAAACCCAGCGCCGCCGCCTCCGCGTCCGTGAACACCCGCGAGCGGGTCAGAAAGGCTTGGCCGGTGGGGCCTTCGAGCGAGAAGGTGCCGCCACTGCCCTCGATCACATCGATGATGAGTTGCGTGTGCTTCCAGTACTCGTATTGCTTGGCCCCGATGTAGAACGGGACGCCACCGATGTCACCGAGGTAAACATCGCCCGCGCCGATGGTCAGCTCACCGGGCAGGTAGGCGTTGGCGGCGCTGTTGTCGCAGCAGCCGCCCGATTGGTGAAAGAAGAAGCTACCGTGCTCGGCACGCAGCCGTTCGATGAGGACCAGCGCCGCCGGCGTGGCCATGACTTTATCGACCATGAAAACACCTCCATCACACGTTCAAAAGCGCCCGGGCACCCAGCCTGGGGCCGAGCGACGGGGCGCGTCAAGGGGAGAGCCGCTGTGTCAGGGTTCCAGCGTCAGCGGGATCAGAAGAAGCCCAGCTTGTTCTCGCTGTAGCTGACCAGCAGGTTCTTGGTCTGCTGGTAGTGGTCGAGCATCATCTTGTGGGTTTCGCGGCCAATGCCCGATTCCTTGTAGCCACCGAAGGCGGCGTGCGCCGGGTAGGCGTGGTAGCAGTTGGTCCAGACACGACCGGCCTTGATGGCGCGGCCCATGCGGTAGGCCACGTTGCCGTTGCGGCTCCAGACGCCAGCGCCCAGGCCGTACAGCGTGTCGTTGGCAATGGCCAGGGCTTCCGCTTCGTCTTTGAAGGTGGTCACGGCCAGCACGGGGCCGAAGATTTCTTCCTGGAAGATGCGCATCTTGTTGTGGCCCTTGAACAGCGTGGGCTGCACGTAGTAGCCGCCGGCCAGGTCACCCGGCTGGTGCGACTGGGCGCCACCGGCCAGCAGTTGCGCGCCTTCTTGCACACCCAGGTCCAGGTAGGACAGGATCTTGCTCAGTTGTTCCTTGCTGGCTTGGGCGCCGATCATGGTGTCGGTGTCCAGCGGGTTGCCTTGCACGATGGCGGCCACGCGCTTGAGCACACGCTCCATGAACTTCTCGTAGATCGACTCCTGGATCAGGGCGCGCGAAGGGCAGGTGCAGACTTCGCCTTGGTTGAAGGCGAACAGCACCAGGCCTTCGATGGCCTTGTCCAGGAAAGCGTCGTCCTGGTCCATGATGTCGGCGAAGAAGACGTTGGGCGACTTGCCGCCCAACTCCAGCGTGGCCGGGATCAGGTTGTTGGCGGCGGCCTGGGCGATCACGCGGCCGGTGCTGGTGCTGCCGGTGAAGGCGATCTTGGCGATGCGGCGGCTGGTGGCCAGGGGCATGCCGGCTTCGCGGCCATAGCCGTTGACGATGTTGAGCACACCCGGCGGCAGCAGGTCAGCGATCAGCTCGACCAGCACCAGCAGGCTGATGGGGGTGGATTCAGCGGGCTTGAGCACCACGCAGTTGCCCGCGCCCAGGGCCGGGGCCAGCTTCCAGGCCGCCATCAGGATGGGGAAGTTCCAGGGGATGATCTGGCCCACCACGCCCAGCGGCTCGTGGATGTGGTACGCCATGGTGTTCTCGTCGATCTCGCTGATGCCGCCTTCTTGGGCGCGCACGCAACCGGCGAAGTAACGGAAGTGGTCGACGGTCAGCGGGATGTCGGCGTTCAGGGTTTCGCGGATTGGCTTGCCGTTGTCCACGGTCTCGGCGTAGGCCAACAGCTCGACATTGGCTTCCAGGCGGTCGGCAATCTTCAGCAGCACGTTGGCACGTTCGGCGGCCGAGGTCTTGCCCCACTTGTCAGCGGCGGCGTGGGCGGCGTCCAGGGCCAGCTCGATGTCTTCGGCACCCGAACGGGCGGCCTGGGTGTAGACCGTGCCCGAGATCGGGGTGATCACGTCAAAGTACTGACCCTTGACCGGCGGCACCCATTGGCCACCGATGAAGTTGTCGTAACGGGGTTTGTAGACGATCTTGGCGCCTGCGGCGCCGGGTGCTGCGTAGATCACAAATGTCTCCTGGTGTTATGGAATTCGCCTCGGGGCCCAGCCCCTTGGACACCTTGGTTTATCAAGAGCCATGCCAGCGCGCTGGGGCCTGCGCAGCGGGGGCTTCTCCACCCCGGCCAGGCGCGACACCAGCCACGCAAGCGACTGATTTCAAAAGGATTTTTTCTTGGCAAGCAGCCGACACCGGGGCCCCACGGAACGCAGCGCCCCGGCTGAAGCCGGACACCTTGTCCGCCAACGGACGTCTCAACAGCAGACAGCTGTCCAGAAATGGAACAGCTCTTCTGTCCGTGGCCATGCGCCTGGCCGCACCGACCCGGCAGGCCCTAAACTGCAGGCAAACGAGCACCTCAGGTGCCCTGGAGACACATCCCAATGGCGAACCTGCACCCTGTTCCCGCCCCGCTCTTGCGCGAAGCCCGGCTGCGCCTGCTGAGCGGCGACGACCTGTCCCTGGGCCGCGTGGACGAACGCGTGGCCCGCTCCTGGCGCCGCAGCCTGGCCGCCGGCCTGGCGCCCAGCCACAACAGCCGGCATGCCGAGCACCTGAGCGGCGGTGAGCTGCGTCAGGCCCTGGCCTGCAACCGCGACCTGATCAACCACTCCCAGCCCGTCATGGAGTACCTGTTCGAACAGGTGCGCCACAGCCACAGCATGGTGGTGCTGGCCGACCGCCACGGCACCCTGATGCACACCCTGGGTGACGCCGACTTCCTGGGCAAGGCCGAGCGCGTGGCCTTGCAGGCCGGCGCGAACTGGCACGAGGCGCAGCGCGGCACGAACGCCATCGGCACCGCCCTGGCCGAGTCCTGCGGCATCGAGATCCACGGCCCCGAGCACTACTTGGAGCGCAACGACTTCCTGACCTGCGCGGCCTCGCCCATCGCCTCGGCCACCGGCGAGCTGCTGGGCATCCTGGACATCTCGGGCGACCAGCGCAGCCACCACCCGCACACCCTGGGCCTGGTCAACACGGCGGCGCGCATGATCGAGAACCGCTTGTTCACCACCAGTTGCCAGCAACAGACCCGCCTGCACCTGCACCCGCAAGCCCACGGCATCGGCACCCTGGCCGAAGGCATCGTGGCCTTGTCGGAAGACGGCTGGATCATGGGCGCCAACCGCCAGGCCCTGAAGCTGCTGGGCCTGCAGCGCGAGGACATTGGCGCCACCCCGCTGGCCCGCGTGCTGGACACCCGCTTCGAGGCCCTGCTGCTGCGCGCCCACCAGCAGCCGCAGCAGCCCCTGTGCCTGCACCGACGCGACGGCAGCCCGATCCATGCCCAGCTGTACAACCCGCCCGGCCGCAGCCCCGCCCGCCCCCTGACCCTGCGCGCCCACCCCGCCCCGCACGAAGGCCGCAGCGCGCCAAGCACCCCCAGCGAAGTCCAGGACGCCTTGCAGCAACTCGACACCGGCGACCACGCCTGGCGTGCCGCTGCCGACAAGGCCCGGCGCGTGGCGGGCAAGCCCATCCCGGTGCTGTTGTTGGGCGAGTCCGGCGTCGGCAAAGAGCTGTTTGCCCGCGCCCTGCACGACAGCTCGCCGCGCCGCCACCGCCCTTTTGTGGCCATCAACTGCGCCGCCCTGCCGGAGCAGCTGATCGAGGCCGAGCTGTTTGGCTACAGCGCTGGGGCCTTCACCGGTGCCCGCAAGGAGGGCCGCCCGGGCCGCCTGCGCGAGGCCGACGGCGGCACCCTGTTCCTTGATGAGATCGGCGACATGCCACTGGCCCTGCAAACCCGGCTGCTGCGCGTGCTGCAAGAGCGCCAGGTCAGCCCGCTGGGGGGTGGCGAGGCCGTGGCTGTGGACTTTGCCCTGGTCTGCGCCACCCACCAGCCGCTGCGCGAAGCGGCCGAGGCTGGGCGCTTCCGCGCCGACCTGTACTACCGCCTCAACGGCCTGAGCCTGCAGTTGCCGCCCTTGCGCGCGCGCAGCGACTTTGCCGCGCTGACCGACAAGCTGCTGCTGGAACTGAGCGGCGAGCCGCGCCTGCACCTGGCGCCCGAACTGCAAGCCCGGCTGGCCGCCTACGACTGGCCCGGCAACCTGCGCCAATACGCCAGCGTGCTGCGCACCGCCATCGCCATGCTGGACCCCGACGAACACTGCATCGACTGGCCCCACCTGGGCGACGACCTGCGCGAGCTGCTGCAGCGCGCCGCCGCGCCATGGGCGGGCGGCAGCGACAGCGCCGCCACCACCCCGCCTGCTGCGGCCGTGGGCACGCCCCCGAGCGGCGAGCAAAAGCTGGCCGACATCTCGCGCGCGGCGATCCAGCAAGCCATCCAGCAGCACCAGGGCAACCTGTCGGCCGCCGCCCGGCAGCTGGGCATCAGCCGGCAGACGCTTTATCGGCGGATGGGGGCTTGAGAAGAGTGGTGTTCGGGCACGGCTGACTCGATCGGTCAGCTGGCGAAACCCTTTGATCTGAAAGCACCAAAAGGCAAGGCACGGGGCGGCTCAGAATCATCGACCTTCAGGAGGGTCCGATGAACCACTTCCGCTTTGATGGCTACCCCTATTTTCCGGCGCTGCGCACACGAAGTTCTGAGCTCAAAGGCCTGCAGCATCTCGCCATCGAACAACGAGCGGCGATGCTGCCCTTGCTGACCCTGGGGCGCTGGCCCAGGTCCAACGACTTTCTCAGAAGCGCGGAGCGGGCGGCTGAGGTCATGCAAGGCGCCCCCTATTGCCTGGACCTGACCCATGACGGCAACCACCTCCCCGAGGCACAGCAACAACTTCGCAACCCAGCCCGCGGGTATGAAGCCTGGCGCCAGTTCGTGGCACGCTGGCCACAGGCCAGTTGTTCTGGGACTTTGCACGCAGCCCCAAGGACCAAAGCATCCAAGGTTATGTGCGCGCAGCCCAAGCCATCGTCAGCACAGACCCCCACCTGGGCTCCCGCGGCCTGTGGGGTGAGCAAATGATTTTGAGGGCCGCTCAAGGACATCCTCACGGGGCGGCGCCAGTGTCCTGGATTGCCGTGCGGGTCAACCTCCACCTGGCTCGACAGTTGGCTTGGTCTCAGCGACTGCGAGAGAACCCAGATCAAGGCGAAGATGAGACCGATGAGTCAACAGGGGACCCAAGCCGAGGCAGGGCAGCAGCAGGCACACTGACCTGGGCCAAGAATGCCTGCAAACGCTCCTCGGCGGTCGGCCCCATCGGGGCGGACAACGGCGCCCCCCTGCGCGCCGGGCGGTCCGCCCGCCGGCGCAGGCTGCTCAAGACCTGCTGGCGCACCCAGGCTTTGGACAGGACACGGGCCCGGGTGAGCAGCGACTCACGCGAGCCTGTGGGGCTGAGCCCCTGCGCACGCAACAGCCCCCTCAATTCGCTGACCGGCAAGAAACTCAGCCAATCATCCACGACAGGCCCTTTTTGCAAGGACGCCGCTTGAACAACCTGAAACCCACCATCGGTGTTGACCTGCCAAACCCCCACACCCGTTGGCACCAGGGCCTTCACCTCCAGCCCATGGCATGGGGCGCAGACCACGGTCACCCGCTCAAAAAATCGGCAGTAGCTGAGCAACTGCCCAGGCAGTCGGTCCAAACGGTCGTATTCGCTCTTGATCTCAAACGCCGCTAAACGCGTGCCCACCTGAACCAAGTCAGCACGCCGCCCAAAACGATCAATGAAGAGCTCCGAGATGAAGCGCGCCTGACAACCTGCCCCCTGACGCCGCAGGTGATCGATCAAGGCGACGCGGATTGGGGCCTCGTTCATGTCAGGCGTCCCCCGGTGCCTTGGCGGGCCTCAGGCCTGGCGCGGCTTGACCTTGGAGGCGGCCAGCTTGGCCGTGTCGCGGGCGCTGTCGACGTCGGTGCCGCGCGCCAGGGCCACACCCATGCGGCGCTTGGTGAAGCTCTCGGGCTTGCCGAACAGGCGCAGGTCGGTGCCGGGGATGGCCAGCGCTTCGTCCACGCCGTCGAACACAATGCCCTGGGCTTCGACGCCGCCGTAGATCACGGCGCTGGCGCCGGGGTTGCGCAGGCTGGTGTCCACCGGCAGGCCCAGGATGGCGCGGGCGTGCAGCTCAAACTCGCTTTGGTGCTGGGTGCACAGGGTCACCAGGCCGGTGTCGTGCGGGCGCGGGCTGACTTCGCTGAACCAGACCTGCTCGCCCTTCACAAACAGTTCCACGCCAAACAAGCCCTGGCCGCCCAGGTTGTCGGTCACGGCCTTGGCGATGTGGCGCGAGGCCTCGAGGGCACGCGCGTGCATGGGCTGGGGTTGCCAGCTTTCCACGTAGTCGCCGCTGACCTGCACGTGGCCGATGGGCTCGCAGTACTGGGTTTGCACCTGGCCATCCGCGCCACGGGCGCGCACGGTCAGCAAGGTGATTTCGTAGTCGAAGTCGATGAAGCCTTCGACGATCACGCGGCCGTGGCTGACGCGGCCACCGGCCATGGCGTAGTCCCAGGCCTTTTGCACGTCGGCGGGGCCGTCGATCTTGCTTTGGCCCTTGCCCGAGCTGCTCATCACAGGCTTGACCACGCAGGGGTAGCCAATGCCGGCGTCGATGGCGGCTTGCAGCTCGGCCAGCGAGTCGCAGAACTGGTAGGGGCTGGTGGGCAGGCCCAGGGTCTCGGCGGCCAGGCGGCGGATGCCTTCGCGGTCCATGGTCAGGCGGGCGGCACGCGCGGTGGGGATCACACGCACCACGCCAGCGGCTTCCAGTTCTTCGAGCATGGGGGTGGCGATGGCTTCGATCTCGGGCACCACCAGGTGCGGGCGCTCGGTCTCGATCAGGGCCTTGAGCTGGGCCGGGTCACTCATGGTGATGGTGCGCGCATGGTGCGCCACCTGCTGGCCGGGGGCGTTCTCGTAGCGGTCGACCGCGGTGGTTTCAACGCCCAGGCGTTGCAGGGCGATCAACACTTCTTTGCCCAGCTCGCCGGAGCCAAGCAGCATGACTTTGGTCGCCGAGGGCGAGAGGGGGGTGCCGAGTGTGGTCATGGGGATCAAGCGCAGTGCGCGTCGGTTGGTAAGGGTTGCAGGAAGAAGAACAAGAACACCAATCAGGCCGCCAAGGCCTGGGCCATGGCCTCGCCCATGCGGATGGCGCGGGCGGGCGCCCAGTCGGGATTGAAGGCCAGGGTGTTCTTGGGGAACAGCATCACGACCGTGGAGCCCAACAGGAAACGGCCCATCTCGTCGCCTTTTTTCAACTGCACGGACTGGCTGTCGTAGCGCCACTCGCGCACCGTGCCGGGGCGCGGCGGGTTGACCAGGCCATGCCAGACGGTGGCCATGCTGCCCACGATGGTGGCGCCGACCAGGGTCAGCACAAAGGGGCGCCCCGCGGCGTCCTCGAACACACAGACCACGCGCTCGTTGCGCGCAAACAGGCCCGGGATGCCGCGCGCCGTGGCGGGGTTGACCGAGAACAGGTCGCCCGGCACATGGATCATGCGCAGCAGGCGGCCGTCGCAGGGCATGTGGATGCGGTGGTAGTCGCGCGGGCTCAGGTACAGGGTGGCGAAGTGCCCGTCCTCGAACTGGCGTGCCAGCGCGGCGTTGCCGCCCACCAGGGCCTGGGTGCTGTACGAGTGGCCCTTGGCCTGGAAGATCTGGTCGCGTTCGATCGGGCCGAACTGGCTGATCGCGCCGTCCACCGGGCACAGGTAGTCGGCCTGGGCGGGGGGACGCGCCCCTTCGCGCAGGGGCCGGGTGAAGAAATCGTTGAAGCTGGCGTAGTCGCTGGCCTGGCCCAGCTGGGCCTCGGACAGGTCCACGCCGTAGCGGGCGACAAAGCGGCGGATCGCCCAGTGGGTCAGAGCCCCGGCCCGGGCACTGGCCAGGCGGCCGGCCAAACGGGTCAGCGCCAACTTGGGCATCAGGTACTGCGGCAGCACCACAAGACGGTCAGACAAGAGCGCACCCCGGGGAGTTGTTAACCCCCCATTTTATTCAGCCCGCAGGCGCTGCAGGACAAAGCCACCAGCAGCCCCGCCCCAGCGGCGCCTGCGCCACAATGCAGGCCATGCCACAGACCCTGTTCGAGGTGCATGAACTGCACAAACGCTACGGCCCCAACACGGTGGTCGATCAGTTGTCCTTTGCCATCGCGCCGGGCGAGTGCCTGGGCGTGATTGGGCCCAATGGCGCGGGCAAGACCACCACCATCCGCATGTGCCTGGGCCAGGCCACGCCCGATGGGGGACAGATCCGCGCCTTTGGGCTGAACATGCCCGCCGACGCCCTGGCCATCAAGGCCGAGCTGGGCGTGGTGACCCAATTCGACACCCTGGACCCCGACTTCACCTGCCTGGAGAACCTGATCGTCTACGGGCGCTACTTCGGCATTCCGCGCCGCGTGATGCTGGAGCGCGGCCCGCAGCTGCTGGAGTTCGCCGCCCTGTCGCACAAGGCCGACGCCAAGCCCGGCGAGCTGTCGGGCGGCATGAAACGCCGCCTGAGCCTGGCCCGCGCCCTGGTCAACAATCCGCGCCTGCTGCTGCTCGACGAGCCCACCACGGGCCTGGACCCGCAAGCCCGCCACCTGATGTGGGAGCGCCTGCAGTTGCTGATGCAGCAGGGCAAGTCCATCTTGCTGACCACCCACTTCATGGACGAGGCCGAGCGACTGTGCTCGCGCCTGCTGGTGCTGGACCACGGCCGCAAGATCGCCGAAGGCCCGCCGCGCGAGTTGATCGCCCAACACCTGGAGCCCGAGGTGATCGAGGTCTATGGCCAAGGCGCGCTGGCACTGGCCCACAGCCCGGTGGCCGAACTGGCCAGCCGCACCGAAGTCAGTGGCGAAACCGTGTTCTTCTACACCCACGCCGCGCCGCCCCTGCTCAGCGCCCTGGCCGAATGGCCCACGCTGCGCACCTTGCACCGGCCGGCCAATCTGGAAGACCTGTTCCTCAAACTCACTGGCCGGCAAATCCGCGAGGGCGGCTGAGCCCAGCCCGCACGGCCCCGCGACCGCCCCCAACGCCCCTCGACCTGGCGCTTTTGCAACGCACACACCATGACCGAACCGACCTCAGCCGCCCCAGCCGACATCCCGGCCGATCCACCGGCCCTGCCACCCCCCCCGCCCACGCCGTCGATCTGGCGGGCGCCCCAGCTCTCCATGCGCTGGTGGCCGGTGTTCCTGCGCAACCTGCTGGTCTGGCGCAAGCTGGCCATCCCCAGCCTGGTGGGCAACATCGCCGAGCCCCTGATGTGGCTGGTGGCCTTTGGCTACGGCATGGGCGCGCTGGTGGGGCAGATCACGGTCAACGGCCCCGAAGGCGCCACCCAGGTGCCCTACATCCTGTTCCTGGCCAGCGGCTCGATCTGCATGAGCGCCATGAACGCGGCTTCGTTCGAGGCGCTGTACTCAGCGTTTTCACGCATGCATGTGCAAAAGACCTGGGACGGCATCATGAACGCGCCGGTCTCCCTGGACGACGTGGTGCTGGCCGAGATGCTGTGGGCCGCCTTCAAGTCCTTGTTCACCGTGACCGCCATCCTGTGCGTGATGCTGGCCCTGGGCATCAGCCACAGCCCCAAGCTGCTGCTGGCCTGGCTGGTGCTGCTGGGCGTGGGGGCCATGTTCTCCAGCATTGCGCTGATCTTCAACGCCCTGGCCAAGGGCTACGACTTCTTCACCTACTACTTCACCCTGGTGCTGACGCCCATGATGTTCCTGTCGGGCATCTTCTTCCCGCGTGAGCAGCTGCCTGAGTTGGTGCGCCTGGCCTCGGACTGGTTGCCGCTGACCAACGCCGTGGAGCTGGTGCGCCCGCTGTTCATGGACCGCTGGCCCGAACACGCGCTGCGCCACGCGGGCGTGCTGACCGGCTACACCGTGGTGGCCTTCTGGGTCGCCCTGGCCCTGACGCGCAAACGCTTTCGGGGCTGAGCCCGATCAGAGCTTGACCGTGGGCTGGTACTCGTCCAGGCCCACGCGCACCCATCGGCCAAACAAGGCCATCAGCGCCACCGCCACCACGCCGGACAGCACCACCATGGCGCAGGCGTGGCCCCAGCCGTTGTCGTAAGCGCCAAACAACACCGCTCGGAAGGCCTGGACCACCCAGCTGAACGGCAGCCAGTCGTGCACCGCGCGGAAAAAGCCCGCCGACAGCTCCACCGGCAGCACGCCGCCGCCCGCCGACAGTTGCAGGGTCAGCAAGAGCACGGTCAGGATGCGGCCAAAGTCGCCGAACACCTGCACCACCGCCGACAGCACGGCCAGGAACACCACCGCAGCCAAGGCCATGGTCACGCCCAGCGCCCCCGCCCGCGGGGTGTGCACCGAGAGCACAAACAGCAAGGTCAGCTCCACCAGGGCCACTTGCAACAACACCACCAGCACCGGCACGGCCATCTTGCCCACCGCCTTGGCCAGGCGAGGGTAGTGGCCGTGGTCGTGCAGCACCAGGCTCATGTTGAACAAATAGCCGGCCATGACCGCGCCAATCCACAGCGCCACCGACACCATGTTGGGGATGAAGGCCACGCCGTTGTTGGCCACCGGCGCTTCGACCTGCACCTGGGGCGCCACCGACTCGGCCAGGCCCGAGGCATTGCCCTCCAGCCGGGTGATGGACTTGGGCAGCGCCGCCTCGATGGTCTGAATGCCCATCAACAAGCGCTGGGCACCGTGGGCCAGTTGCACGCCGGCGTCGCTGAACTCATCGAGCTGCTTGTCCGCCGGCAGCTTGGCCGACATCTTGTGCACGCCCTCGCCCAGGGTCTGCAGCCCATCGGTGAGCTGGCCCACGCCCCCCTCCAGCGCGGCCGATCCACTGACCAATTGCTTGTTGCCCGCCAGCGCCTGGCGGTTGGCCGCACGCGCCTGCTTGAGGCCTTGCTGCAGTTGCTCGGCCCCATCGGCCAGTTGCCCCGCCCCGGCAGAAACGCGCTCGCCCACCAGCCACAGGGATTCGGTCTCGGTCTGCATCTGACGCGCCCCGGCGAGCAACTGGCCGGCCCCACCGTCGAGCTGGTCCAGGCCATTGCCCAGCTGCGCCAGGCCGCTGCCCAGCTCTCGTTGGCCCGCGCTGAGCTGCTGGGCGCCTTGCTTGAGGGCCTTCAGGTCGGCTGGCGGCGGCAGGTGCGACTCCAGCGTGCGGATGCCGGCATTGACCTCCTTGAAGCCCTCACCCACCTGGCTGGCCGCGTCGCGGTAGCGCTGGCTGCCCGTGGCCAGGGTGTGGGCGCCGTCGTGCAACTGGGCCATGGCGCGGCGCAACTGGGTCAGTCGGTCCTGCGAGCTGGAGGCCGTGTCCAGGACCAGGGACCAGCGCTGCTCGTTGAGCATCTCGTTGACCTGGTGGCCGATCTCGGAGGCAAAACGCCGCGCCAGCCCGGCCGAGCTGTAGTTGTTGCCCTCCGACGTGTAGATGACCAGCTCGCCCGCGCCGCGCTCGATGCCAGGCACGGCGTTGGCGCTGAAGTTGGGCGGGATCAGCAGGGCAAAGGCCAACTCGCCCCGGCGCACCGCCTGGCGCGCCTCCTCGGGGTTGTTCAAAGGCCGAAAGCCGAAGGACTGGCGTTCGATCAGGGTCTGGCTCAGCTCAGCGCCCACATTGGCCTGGCGTCCCATGTAGTGGATGCCCTGGTCCTCGTTGACGATGCCCACCGGCAGCTCGCTGGTGTGGCCGTTGGGGTCCCAGACGCTGCTCAGGTAGATCAGCGAGTACAGCGCAGGCACCACGCCCACGGCCAGGATGGCCAGCCAGATGCGCGGAAAGCGGCGCAGCAGGGCGAACTCGGCCCCCGCGATGGCCAAGGTGCCACGAACCAGGTCGCGCAGGTACAGGAGCATGGGAGGAGCGCTTACAGAAAGGAGAGCGGGGAATGGGCAGACTGTAACAACGCTCGTGTCCTGCTGCTGGCGGCCGCCTCAAGCCCCCAGCGCGGGCGGCCTCAGCGCGCGGCGCGGATCAGGTCCACCGCCTTTTCGGCCAGCATGATGGTGGGCGCGTTGGTGTTGCCGCTGACGATGCGCGGCATGACCGAGGCGTCCACCACGCGCAGGCCCTGCAGGCCGTGCACGCGCAGCGAGGCGTCCACCACATCCAGCGGCCCCGGCCCCATGCGACAGCTGCCCACCGGGTGGTAGATGGTGTCGGCTTGCTGGCGCACCCAGTGCTCGATCTCGGCCGGGCTGCGCGCGCGGGCCGCATCGGGCAGCTCACGCCCGCCCAGGGCGGCCAGGGCCGGTTGGGCCAGGATCTCGCGCATGCGCTGCACGCCGCGCACCAGGCGGTCCACGTCAGCGCGCTCGGCCAGGAAGTTGGGGTCCACCAAGGGCAGGTCGCGCGGGTCGGTGCTGGCCAGGCGCACCGAGCCCCGGCTTTGCGGCTGCAACACGCAGACATGGCAGGAATAACCATGGCCGAGCACGGTCTGGCGCCCGTGGTCCATCAACTTGCCAATCACAAAATGCAGTTGAAGGTCGGGCGCCGGCTCGCTGGCTTGGCTGCGGATGAAGCCCCCGCCCTCGGCAAAATTGGTGGTCAGCACGCCGCGCCGCTGGCGCTGCCACTGCCAGGCGCCGTGGGCGACACGGCCCAGGCCGGTGAGTGATATGCCAAACAAGTCCTTGCGGTGCGGCGCGTCCATCACCTGCACCACGTCGGGGTGGTCGTGCAGGTGCTGACCCACGCCAGGCAGGTCGTGCAGCACCGGGATGCCCAGGGCCTGCAGCTGCGCGCCCGCCCCCACCCCCGACAGTTGGAGCAACTGGGGTGACAGCAAGGCCCCGGCGCTGAGCAGCACCTCGCGCGAAGCCATCAGGCGCTTTTCCTGCCCGCCTTGCAGGTAGGCCACGCCCACCGCCCGGCGGCCTTCGAACAGGATTCGGCTGGCCCGCGCCCCGGTGATGACCTGCAGGTTGGAGCGCCCCAGGTGCGGCGTCAGGTAGGCCTTGGCGGCGCTGAAGCGCTCACCCGCCCGGTGCGTGACCTGGTACAGGCCCACCCCTTCCTGGTCGGCGCCGTTGAAGTCGGGGTTGTGGGCGTGGCCGGCTTGGACGGCTGCGGCCACAAAGGCGGCGCTGGCCGGGTGCGGCGACATCAAGTCCATCACATGCAGCGGGCCACCCTGGCCGTGCCAGGCATCGACGCCACGTTCGTTGTCTTCGGCCCGCTTGAAATACGGCAACACATCGTTCCAGCCCCAACCGGGGTTGCCGGCCTGGGCCCAGGCCTCGTAATCGGCGCGCTGGCCGCGCACGTACACCATGGCATTGACCGAGCTGCTGCCGCCCAGCACCTTGCCGCGCGGCTGGTATCCCCGACGCCCGTTCAGCCCGGGCTGCGGCGTGGTGTGCTGGTCCCAGCCCAGCAAGCCAAAACGTGCAATGCCCGCCAGGCCGCCCGGACAGTGCACCAGGGGGCTGGTGTCGGCAGGGCCGGCCTCCAGCAGGGCCACGCGCACAGCGGGGTCTTCACTCAAGCGCCCGGCCAGCACACAGCCCGCCGAACCGCCACCGATCACGAGGTAATCGAACATGGTTTGCCTTTCCGCAAGGGACTGTGTTTTAGCAGGCCGCGAGCGCCCCCGCTGTCACCTGTCTGCCAGCGCCCCAAACGGGACCGCCGCCAAATTCGATAACAATCCACGCATTGAATTCATCACTAGGAGCACTGTTTATGAGCATTCAGACTGTGGGCATCATTGGCGCGGGCACCATGGGCAACGGCATCGCGCAGGCCTGCGCGGTAGCGGGCCTGAAGGTGGTGATGGTGGACATCGCCGAAGCCGCTGTGCAGCGCGGCCTGGCCACCGTCGCGGGCAGCCTGGACCGCCTGATCAAGAAAGAAAAGATCAGCGCCGCCGACAAGGACGCGGCCCTCGCCCTGATCCAGGGCAGCACCGACTACGAGGCTCTCAAGCAGGCCCAGATCGTGATCGAAGCGGCCACCGAGAACCACGCGCTCAAGGTCAAGATCCTGCAGCAGGTCGATGCACTGCTGGCGCCCGAGGTGATCCTGGCGTCCAACACCTCGTCCATCTCCATCACCCAACTGGCGGCCGCCACCTCGCGCGCCGACCGCTTCATTGGCATGCACTTCTTCAACCCGGTGCCGATGATGGCCCTGGTGGAAATCATCCGCGGCCTGCAAACCAGCGACGCCACGCACGACGCCGTCAAGGAACTGGCCCTGGCCCTGGGCAAGAGCCCGATCACGGTGAAGAACGCGCCGGGCTTTGTGGTCAACCGCATCCTGGTGCCCATGATCAACGAAGCCTTCTTCGTGCTGGCCGAAGGCCTGGCCACGGCCGAAGACATCGACGCCGGCATGAAGCTGGGCTGCAACCAGCCCATCGGCCCGCTGGCCCTGGCCGACATGATTGGCCTGGACGTGTGCCTGGCCGTGATGGAGGTCTACCTGAAGGAATACGGCGACAGCAAGTACCGCCCCTGCCCGCTGCTGCGCGAAATGGTCGCTGCCGGCCGCCTGGGCCGCAAGACGGGCCACGGCGTCTACGCCTACTGAGGCGCCCAGCCTGCTGAGCGGACAGCGCGTCCGTTCAGCCCCCAAGCGCCCGACCCCCTTGTCACATCGGTGAAAGCGGGGCTCGGGCTGCCGGCCTAGCATGGCCGGCATGACCCACACCCCCAACGCCCCCACCCTGCCGCCGGCCCCGCCCGAGGGCTGCATCGTCACCGAAGTGCGCGGCGCCGTGCTGCTGATCGGCATCAACCGCCCCGCCAAGCGCAACGGCTTCACGCCCCGCATGTACCGAGAGCTGGCCGAGGCCTACACCCGGCTCGACGAGGACCCCGCGCTGCGCGTGGGCGTGCTGCATGCGTTTGGCGCGCATTTCACCGCCGGGCTGGACCTGCCCACCATCGCGCCGCTGATGAAACGCGGCGAGCGCGCCATGCCGCTGGGCCTGGTCGAGCCCAACGACCTGGGCACGCCCGGCTACCGACGCCGCACCAAACCCATGGTGGTGGCCGTGCAGGGCATCACCTTCACCGTGGGCATCGAGCTGATGCTGGCCGCCGACATCGTGATTGCGGCCGACGACTGCCGTTTTTCCCAACTCGAGGTCAAGCGCGGCATCATGGCCACGGGCGGCGCCACCCTGCGCATGGCCGAGCGTGCCGGGTTGGGCAACGCCCTGCTGCACCTGCTGACTGGCGACGAATTCGGCTCGGCCGAGGCCTTGCGCCTGAACTTTGTGCAAAAAGTGGTGCCTGCCGGCCAGCAACTGGAGGTCGCGTTGGCCCTGGCCCAAACCGTGGCCGAACAGGCCCCGCTGGCCGTGGTGGCCACACGGCTCAACGCCCTCAAGGCGGTCGAACACGGCCCGGTGGTGGCGATGCACGAGTTCATTGAGACCCAGCAGCGCCTGTCCAACAGCGAGGACGCGCGCGAGGGCGTGCAGTCCTTCGTCGAGAAGCGCGCTGCGCGCTTTGTGGGGCGCTGAAGTGCTGGGCTCGACCGCCCTATTCAAGCCTGGTCAGACGGATCGGACGTACCAAAGCGGTGCAGGCAACGGCCTTGGCTGTCCACTGCGACGGTGACGGGAAAGTCTTGCAACTCGAACTCGTGGATGGCCTCCATGCCCAGATCCTCAAACGCCACCACCCGGGCGGCCCGAATCGCCCGGGACAACAGGTAGGCTGCGCCCCCCGTGGCGCACAGGTAGGCCCCCTGATGCCGCTGGATCGCGCGCACGGCCTGCGGTCCGCGCTCGGCCTTCCCGATCATGGCCAACAAACCGGCTTGAGCCATCAGCGGCTCGACAAAGCGGTCCATCCGGGTGGCGGTGGTGGGGCCTGCGGGGCCCACGGCCTCGTCACGGACCGCCTCCACGGGCCCCACGTAATAAACCACCCGGCCGCGCAAATCCACGGGCAAGGGCTCGCCGTTCGCCAACTGGGTCACCAAGCGCTGGTGGGCGGCGTCACGCGCCGTCAGCACCCGCCCGGACAGCAGAAGGGTCTGGCCAATCGCCCAGCCCGCCACCACCTCCGGCGTGAGCTGATCCAACGCCACCCGGGTCGCGCCAGGCAGCTCTGCCTGCTCGGGCACACCGGCCCACAAGGAAGGGTCTGGCGTCGGCAGGGTCGCTGGCCCCTGGCCGTCCAGCGAGAAGCGCAGGTAACGGGTGGCCGCGCAGTTCGGGATCAGGGCAACTTGCAAGGCCGCCGCATGGCAGGGGGCTGATCGGACCTGCACGTCCAAGACGGCAGACAGACCGCCCAAGCCCTGCGCTCCAATCCCCAAAGCATTGGCCCGAGCGTGCACCTCGAGACGCAACTGCTCCTCCGGCGTATGGGCACCGCGCGCCTGCAATTCAGCCAGGTCCATGGGTTGGAACAGGGCCTGTTTGGCCAGCAGCATGGCCTGCTCCGGACTGCCCCCAATGCCCACCCCCAGTGTGCCCGGCGGGCACCAGCCCGCGCCCAGGCCGGGCAACTGGGCCACGACCCAATCGGCCACCTTGTCACTGGGCAGCAGGGTGGCAAAGCGCGCCTTGAGCTCACCGCCACCGCCCTTGGCCACCACCAGCACCTCCAAGCCAGAACCGGCCACCAGTTCGCACTGCACGATCGCCGGGGTGTTGTCCCCGGTGTTGCGGCGCTGGCCCAGTGGGTCGGCCACCAACGTGGCCCGCAAGGGGTTGTCGGGATCACGGTAGGCGCGCCGGACCCCCTCATTGGCCAGGGCCTGCAGGCTCCACAGCGGCTGGGCGTCGCGGCGATAGAACTGGACGGCCATGCCCAGGCTGACAAACACCTGGGCCACCCCCGTGTCCTGACACAGCGGGCGCTGCCCCTGCGCAGCCAGTCGGCTGTTGACCAACAATTGCGACAGCGCCGCCCGCGCTGGCGGGTGGGTTTCGGCGTCGAAGGCCCGGCGCAGCGCGCGCACAAATTCGGGGGGATGGTGGTGGCTGATGTGCTGGAAGGCCTGCGCCAGACTGGCGACCAAGTCCTCCTGTGCGATGCGCGTCATGGGGCTCAATCCAGCTGGATCTTGGCGTCCGTCACCACCTTGCGCCAGCGTTCCACCTCGGACGCCGTGTGCTTGGCAAAGGCCTCGGGGGCGTAGCTGGCGTCGGGCAGCAGCAGGATGCCCTGACTGCCCATGCGGCGGGTCCACTCCTTGTCACCCAAGGCCTTGAGGTAGGCCTGGTGCATCTTCTGCACCACCTCGCGGGGTACCCCTTTGGGGGCGTAGAGGCCATACCAGGTCGCCGCTTCAAAGCCAGGCAACACCTTCTCAGCCAAGGGCGGCACCCCTGGGTACTGTTGGGGCATGGGGCTGGTCGAGGTGAGCGCCAGGGCGGTCAAGCGCCCCCCTTGGACCTGCGGCAGCGCCGTGTTGCTTTGGTCAAACATGACATCGACCTGGCCGGCGATCAGGTCGTTGATGGCGGGCGCCGCGCCCTTGTAAGCCACCTGGGTCACATCGATGCCCGCCTTGGCCTCGAACAAGGCCGCAATCAGGTGCGAGGACGAGCCCAGGCCCGCGTTGCTGAAGTTCACCTTGCCCGGTGCAGCCTTGGCCGCCGCGATCAGGTCGGCGGCGGATTTGTAGGGCGAGCTTTTCCCCACCAGCAACACCAGCGGTGTGTCGGGAAAGCGGAACACGGCATCGAAGTCCTTCACCGGGTCATACGACAACTTTTTGTACAGCGCAGGGCCGGCACCCATGTAGCCCATGTGGCCCACAAGGAAGGTGTAGCCATCGGGGGTGGCGCGCGCGGCCTTGGCTGCGCCAATCGTGCCACCGGCGCCCGCCGCGTTCTCGATCACGATGACCTGACCCATTTGCTTGCTGACCTTGTCCGCGATGTCGCGGGCCATGGCATCGGTCGGCCCCCCCGCTGCAAAAGGCACGATCCAGGTGATGTTGCGGGCGGGCCAGGCCTGGGCCAGAGCCCCTGCACTGAAGGTGATGCACAGGGCGGCCAAGAGGGTTTTGAGGCATTTCATGGTGCTGTCTCCAACTGGAATCGAGGTGGTCAACGGAACAAGGCTGCCGAGGCGCTCAGCGCCTGATCCACCATTTGTGGGGCGAGGCCCAGGTAGTTGGCGGGGTCGGTCATCCGGTCCAGTGCCGCGCGATCAAAGTGGGCGGTGACCGCGGGCAAGGTGGCCAGAGCATCGGCCAGCGTTCCACCCTGCGCATGGACCAGACGACACGCGTCGTAGACCAAGTCGTGGGCTTGCTGGCGCCCCATGGCAGGCGCCAGGCCCATCATCACCGCCTCGGCCACGATCAAGCCTCGGCTGATGCCCAGGTTCCGGCGCATCTGGTCGGTGTCCACGATCAAGCCGCCCAGAGCAAACTTGGCCTGATGCAGCGCCCCGGCGCTCAGGATGAAACTCTCGGGCAAGGCCACCCACTCGGCATGCCAAGGGCCGGTGGCGCGTTCAAAGTCCTGAATCATCGCGTCGACCATCAGCCCGGCGTGCTGGCGCACCGCCTTGGCGGCCGCCAGCATCAATTCGCTGGAGATGGGGTTGCGCTTTTGCGGCATGGTGCTGCTGGCGCCCCGGCCTTTGACAAAAGGCTCGTAGACCTCGGCAAATTCAGTCGAGGCCATGATCATGATGTCCAGGGCGATCTTGCCCAGGGAACCGGTGATCAGCGCCAACAGATTGACCGCCTCGGCCAGCCCATCGCGCGCCACGTGCCAAGTGGTGACGGGCACCGCCAGCTGCAGCTCCTCCGCCAGCGCACGCTGCACCTGCAGCCCCTGCTCGCCCAGCGACGCCAGCGTCCCGGCCGCGCCCGCGAATTGCACGCACAACACACGGGGGCGAAGCTCGCGCAGACGCTCCTGGTGACGGTCCATCATGGCGAGCCAGATCGCCACCTTGTAGCCGAAGGTGACTGGCAGGGCTTGCTGCAAATGGGTACGCCCGGCCATCGGGGTGTCTCGGTGTCGGCGAGCCAGGTCCGCCAGGATGGCCCGCAATGCCACCAAGTCGGCTTCGATCAGCTCAAGTGCCGCCCGCACCTGCAGCACATTGGCCGTGTCCATGATGTCTTGCGTGGTGGCCCCCCAGTGCACATAGCCCCCCGCCTCACCACACATGGCCGCCAGTTGGTGCACCAGCGGCAGGATGGGGTAACCCACGATGTCCGTCTCATGACGCATGTGGTCGAAATCGATGCGGTCCAGGCGGGACTCGCGCTCGATCGCCTGTGCGGCCTCGGCGGGAATCACGCCACAGCGGGCCTGGGCCCGCGCCAATGCGACCTCGACTTCGATGTATCGGCCGATCAGGGCCTGGTCAGAGAACACCGCGCGCATGGCCGGGGTGCCGAATGCATCGCGGAACAAGATGGAGTCGAGCACCGTGCTGGCTGAAGAAATGGACATGGGAGAATAGAAGAATGTTGAAAACATTCGGACATAGAAATATGTTCGAACATATTGAGTATGGATATGTTCGAACAAACTGACATTCGGGATTACCCTGAGGGGCGTGACGGCCTGCCCTCGCCATGAACGCTTCGACCCATTCCCAACTGGCCCGTGAACTGGCGGAGGCGATTGCAGCGGGACGACACCCAGTGGGCTCGCTGTTGCCGACCGAAATGGCCTTGTGTGAGCAGCACGGCCTGAGCCGCTACGCCGTTCGCCGGGCTTTGGACCAACTCCAGGAGCTCGGCCTGATTTCGCGGCGCAAGAATGTCGGGACGCGGGTGGAGGCCACCCAGCCCGCAACCGGATTCACCCAGTCGATCGCCACCGTGGACGACCTGGCTCAGTTCGGAGCCCAACACACCCGGGTCATACGCGGCACCGAGTCGGTGATCGCCGACCTCGCTTTGGCCCACGAATTGGGCTGTGCTGGGGGCTCGCGTTGGCTGCGCATATCCAGCCTGCGCATGACCCACGCCGGCGCCAGCGTGCCCCTGTGCTGGACCGATGTGTATGTGGACGAAGCGTTCAGTGAAGTGGCCGACCTGGTGAAAGCCTCACCCGAGACCCTGATCAGCAGCCTGATTGAAAAGCGCTACGGCCGGGCCATTGCACGCATCCGGCAGGACATCCAGGCCATCGCCTTGCCCGCGGCCCTGGCCGAAGCCTTGCAGGCGGATGCAGGCACCCCGGCGCTGCAAATCGTGCGCCGCTACTTCGATGGTGCAGACGCGATGCTGGAGATCTCACGCAGCATCCACCCTGCGCAGCGCTTCACCTTCTCGATGGAAATGCAGCGCAACCGGGACTGACGCCTCTGCGTGCACGGCACGCCGAGCCCGCCGCGCCGAGAACGTCAAACCCAGTCGCTGAAGCCCTTCGCTCAAAATGGTTTCTCGCAATTAAATTGCACACAATTTAAATCAAGCCCACAATCCAACCCATGACAACGCAGCCCACCTCCTCCAACCCGGCAGCGCCCAGCGCGGGCCCCAGCCCGGCCATGCTGCAGCTGGACAATCAGGTGTGCTTTGCCTTGTACTCGGCCTCCCTGGCCATGACCAAACTCTACAAGCCCTTGCTCGACGAGATCGGGCTGACCTACCCGCAGTACCTGGTGATGTTGGTGCTGTGGGAAGGCGACGGCCTGACGGTGTCCGAGCTGGGCGAGCGCCTGTTCCTGGACTCCGGCACGCTGACCCCGCTGCTCAAGCGCCTGGAGGCCGCCGGCCTGCTGAGCCGGCTGCGCGACGCCAGCGATGAGCGCCGGGTGCGCCTGACGCTCAGCGCCCAAGGCCGCGCCCTGCGCGACCGGGCCGAGCGCATCCCGCCCTGCGTGCTGGCCGCCAGCCAGTGCAGCCTGCCCGAACTGCAAAGCCTGACCACCCAGTTGCAGGCCTTGCGACACCGATTGGCTTCGGCCTGACATTCACCCCGTACCCCCTGTCCCGCCATGCGGGCATCAACCTGAAGGAAGCACCATGACCACCAAGATCGAAAAAGTCCTGTACACCGCCGACGTGACCTCCACCGGTGGCCGCGATGGCCGCGCCATCAGCGCCGACGGCCTGCTGGACGTCAAGCTGGCCCCGCCGAAGGAACTGGGCGGTGCCGGTGGCGCCACCAACCCCGAGCAGCTGTTCGCTGCCGGCTACTCGGCTTGCTTCATGGGCGCGCTCAAGCACGTCGCTGGCGCCGCCAAGATCGCCGTGCCGGCTGACGCCTCGATCCAAGCCAAGGTCGGCATCGGCGCGATTCCCGCCGGCTTCGGCATCGAAGCCCACCTGACCATCAGCCTGCCTGGCATGGACCGCGCCGTGGCGCAAGACCTGGTGAACAAGGCCCACGGCGTGTGCCCCTACTCGAACGCCACCCGTGGCAACATCGAAGTCACCCTGACCCTGGCCTGATCGGCCCTTCGGTCGGCGGCCCCGCACCACGGGGCTGCCCCGAGCAACAACAGCCCGCCGGCCCCGTGCCCGTGGGCTGTTTTGCTTTGGAGGCTGCGCCTCCCCCTTCACGCGGACGCGGGCAGGGGCTGGTGCCAATGCAGCACCACCTGGTTGCGACCGCCTCGCTTGGCCGAGTAGAGCGCCTGGTCCGCCTCGGCCAAGGCCTTTTCCAAACCCTCAGGCCCCAACACCGCCAGCCCCACGCTGACCGTCATCGGGGGCAAGGTGCCGCCGGTGTTCAGCGCAAAAGCATGGCTGGCCAGGCTCTGGCGCAGACGCTCGGCCAGGGCCTGGCCCAGCTCAGGCCCGGCCTCCGGCAAGAGGAAGGCGAACTCTTCACCGCCATAGCGGCACACCAGGTCGTTGGCCCGCAGCGCGCCGCGCAGCAAGTGGGCACATTGGCGCAACACGTCGTCGCCCGTGGCGTGGCTGTGCTCGTCGTTGACGCGCTTGAAGAAGTCCAAGTCGGCCATGCCCACGATGGCGCGTCCTTGATGGCCCAGCAAACGCTGCGCCTGCAGCTGGGCCTGGGCCATGAAGTGGCGGCGGTTGGGCAACTCGGTCAAAGCGTCGTGGTGGGCCTGAAACTCAAGCTGCTGGCGCACCGACTCGTTGTCCCGCATGGCGCGGTGCAGCGCCGTGATGGCCGAGGCCACAGAGCGCAACTCCATGACCCGGGAAGGCGGCAGATCGGGCACGGGGTCGCGGCTGTTCAAGGCCAGCAAGACGCGGTGAATCTGCGCCAAGGGTTGGAAGATCTGCCGGTGCAGGCTGGCCAGCAAAGCCAGGCTGAAGCCGCCGACCAGCAGCATGGAGCCCAGCAACTGAACACGGGCCTTGCTCACCACGTCGGACAGGTTGTCCAGGTCCGCACTCATCAAATGCGCGGCTTCCGTCATCACCTCATCGGCCAGTTGGCTGAGCTGGCGCGCCAGCGGCTGCCAGCGCTGGCGCCAACTGGCCATGGCCGTCGGGTCGCGGGCCACGGCCGCGTCGGCCTCGGTCAAGAAGCGGGCCACTTGCTCGGCCAAGGGGGCCGCTTGCGGGTGGCTCAGCAAGCTGGGGTGGTGGCTCACCAGGTTCAACAGCAGCAAGGTGTTTTGCCGGTCTGTGGCGGTGGCCGACCCCAGCACCTGCTCGCCCGCGTGGCGCATTTGCTCCAGGTTGCGACCCAGGCGCTGCAGGCGCACGATCTGCGGCACGGTCTGCTCCTGCATGCGCCGCGTGGCGTCCAGCACCTGCCGCTGTTGCTGGTCGATCAGGCCTGAGATGCCCAGGCACAGCAGCACGAACACGGCCGCCGCCAGCGAGAAAAACCAGATCGATCGGGTGTTGCGCCAAGCCCGGGGCATGTCAGTTCACCTTGAACGGCAGGTAGCGCGAGTTGATTTTGTCGTAGACCCCATTGCGCTCCAGGCGCTCCAGGGCGCCGTCGATCAAGGGCTTGAGTTCGGGTCGCATGGGGCTGATGCCAAACGAGGCGGCCCCGGTGAGCTCCGGGTCGCGCCGAGGCTGCACCTGGAGCTGCAGGCTTTGCAAGGGCTGGGCGGCCATCAGGCCCACCACGGTCATCATCGGCGCCAGCAAGCCATCCACCCGGCCCTGGGCCAGTTGCTGGGCCAGCTCGGTGTGGGTCTTCACCTCCACCAGGGTCCATTGGCGCGATTGGGCAAATCGCGCCTGGGCCGAGCCCTGCACCACGGCCACGCGGGTGCCCGGGGCTTCCAGGGCCACGCCGGGGCGGGCCACCCAGGCCGAGATCGAGGTGTAGTAAGGCCGGGCAAACAGCATGTGGCTGCGCCGCTCCGGGGTGGACAACAGGCTCATGGCGGCCACATCCAACTGCCCTTGCTTGAGTTCGTCCGCCACCGTGGCCAGGCTGGTGGGCACCCATTGGCAGGTCCAGCCCAGGTCTTGGCAAACGGCGCGGGCCATGTCCACGCTGTAGCCCACGAACTCGCCCTGGGCATTGCGGTAGGACATGGGCGGCACATGGCCCAGCACGCCCATGCGGACCACCTCCGCTGCCTGGGACGCGCTCATCAGGCCCAGGGCCAGCCACAGGCCAGACCCAAGCCGTCCAACAGATCTCCAAACAGGAAAGGAAGCGCAGTTCAGCACGGCAAAGGAAGATATCTCGATCAATCACCCCAGTATGCGGCGAATGAAGTTACATGTGGATACATTCCCGTTCGATCAACTGACTTGTCGCCAAAGAGACACGCCAAACCAAGCGTCCTTGGTAGCGCTTCCAATGCGCGGACAAGCTAGGCCCTGGGCCCCATCAGTTCAACCACTTGGCCGTGATGCGCTGGTAGTCGCCCTGGGCACGGATCAGGTGCAGCCATTGGTCCACGTAGGCCTTGGTCAGGGCGTCGCCACGCGGCAAGAGGTAGGCCATTTCGCCGTATTGCAGGGGCTTGTCGGGGTTGACCGCGCACAGGCCCGGCTTGAGTTTTTGCTGCACCAGGGTCTCGGCCGACTCGGTGACGAACACATCGGCGCGGCCACTGAGCACCTCGTCAAAGATGGTGATGTTGTCGGTGTGGATGGTCAGCTGCGCGGTCTTGAAGTTGGCCCGGGCAAAGCGCTCGTTGCTGCCCCCCGGGTTGGCCACCACCTTGACGCCCGCCTGGTCGATGGCGGCCACGCTCTGGAAGCGCGAGACATCGGCACAGCGCACCAGCGGCGTCTTGCCATTGACCATGTAGGGCGCACTGAACCAAGCCCGCTTCTGGCGCTCCAGGGTCACGGAGATGCCGCCCACGGCGATGTCGCAAGCGCCGCCCGTGAAGTCGTCCATCAGCTTGGCCCAGCTGGTTTTGACGAACTGCGGCTTCACCCCCAGCGAGCTGGCCAGCGAGGCGACCAGGTCCACATCGAGGCCCTCGAAGCTGCCATCGGGCAGGGCAAAGCTAAAGGGCTTGTAGTCACCCGGGGTGCAGACCTTGAGCACACCGGCTTTTTGGATCTCATCGACGCCGCCGGCTTGGGCGGCAGTGGCGGACAGGGCGACCAGGGCGGTCGCCACGAAAGAGCGGGAAAGCATGGACATGGGGGTTCCTGTTGAATGGAAACGATATGCAAGTAGGGTGCCATCATGCAGGCGCCCCGGGGCTGACGCCCATCCCCATCAACCCTCGGGCCGGGGCCTCAGGGCGGTGGCAGCGCAGCGGCCGGGGTCGCCAGCCGCTGCCGCAGCAGCTCGCGCAGCGCCTGGGCGGCCACCGACAAGGCCTGCCCTTTGCGCCGCGCCAGCACCAGGGGGCGTGCCAGCGCGGGCTCCTGAAACGGCACCGCCGCCAGACCCGGCCCGGTGAAATGGAACAGCGTGAGCGCCGGCACCAGGCTCAGGCCCAGGCCCGCGCGCACCAGGCCCGCCAGCGTGGCCAGGTGCTCCACCTCCAGCGGGCTGGTGCGCCAGGTGGGAGGCAGGTCCAGGCGCTCGATCTGCTGGCGCACGCTGCTGCTGCGCGCCAGGTGGATCAACTCCTCGCCGCCCAAGTCCGCCCAGTGGGCCCCGGCAGGCCCGCGCGCGGCCAGGGGGTGGCTGGCGGGGCAGACCAGCCAATAGGGCTCGGTCAACAGCAGCTCGGTGTCGAACTCGCGCAGGTCGCCCCCGGCGGTCAGGGCGAAGTCGACCCGCCCCTCGCGCAGCAAGGCGGTGGCGCCCTGGGCCAGGGTGTCGTGCACCGAGAGTTGGACCTGGGGGTGCTGCTGACGCCACTGCGCCACCAACCCGGGCAACCAGACCGCCGCCATCGACGGCAAGGCCGCCACCGCCACGCGCCCAGCCTGCAAGCCGGCCAGCGCTTGCAGCCGACCCAGGGCCTGCTGCAGCTCCTGCTCCAGGCGCAACACCTCCTGGGCCAGCACCTCCCCTTCGGGCGTCAGGCTGACCTGGCGCGTGGAGCGCTCGAACAGGCGCGCGCCCACGGCCAGCTCCAGCCGGCGGATCTTCTGGCTGAACGCGCTTTGCGACAGGTGGCAGCGCTCGGCCGCCCGCGTGAAATGCCGGGTCTGGACCAGGGCGCCAAAGGCCTCCAGATCGGACGAGGACCAGCGAACAGGATTCAGTGAATTCATGGATCAATCCATTCAATCAATCCATTTTACAAATGCCCAGCCGGCCACCAGACTGCGCCCATGTCTTCACCCCACCCTTCCCAGACCCCGCTGCTGATCGGCTGCGGCGCCGGCTTCTCGGGCGACCGCTGGGACGCTGCCGTCCCCGTGGTGCGCACCCTGATCGCGCGTGGCGGCCCCGCCGTGCTGATGTTCGAAACCCTGGCCGAGCGCACGCTGGCCCTGGCCCAGCTGCAACGCCGGCTCAACCCGCAAGCGGGCTACGAGCCCACGCTGGCGCGCTTCATCCGCCCGGTGTTGGCCGACTGCGTGGCGCACGGCATCCCCATCGTGGGCAATTTCGGCGCCGCCCACCCGCATGGCGCAGCGGCCTGCCTGCAGGCCCTGGCCCTAGAGTTGGGCCTGCCCCCACTGCGCATCGGCGTGGTCGAAGGCGACGACGTGCTGGCCCAGCTCAGCCCCGAGCAACTGGCCCAGGTGCGCGGGCCCCACCCCGGCACCCCGGTCAGCGCCAACGCCTACCTCGGCGCCCAGGGCATTGCGGCCTGCTTGCGCGCCGGTGCCCAGATCGTGGTCACCGGCCGCGTGGCCGACCCGGCCTTGGCCCTGGGCCCCATGCTGGCCCACTTCGGCTGGGCCGAGGACGACTGGGACCGCCTGGCCGCCGGCACCATCGCCGGCCACCTGCTGGAGTGCGGTGCCCAGGTCTGCGGCGGCTACTTTGCCGACCCGGGCCTGAAAGACGTGCCCGACCTGGCCCACGTGGGCTTTCCGGTGCTGTGCATGGACGCGGACGGCCGCTTCACCGTGGGCAAGGCCGAGCACACCGGCGGCTGCGTCGACGAGCGCACCGTCAAGGAACAACTGCTGTACGAGATCCACGACCCGGCCGCCTACCTGACCCCCGACGTGGTGGCCGACATCAGCGCGGTGCAGGTCTCGGCCATCGGCCCCAACCAGGTGCAGGTCAGCGGTGTGCGCGGCCACCCACGGCCGGCCACGCTCAAGACCACCGCCTGCTTTGAAGGCGGCTGGCTGGCCGAGGGCGAGATCTCCTACGCCGGCCCCAACGCCGTGGCCCGCGCCCACCTGGCCGCGCAGGTGGTGCGCACCCGCCTGGCCGAACTGGCCCCCGCCCTGGCCCCGCTGCGCTGCGACCTGATTGGTGTGGCCAGCCTGTTCAACGACGACGCCAGCGACTGGGCCCAGGCCCAGGGCCACGAGGCCCTGGCCGACCCGCTGGCCCTGGCCGATGTGCGCCTGCGCGTCGCGGCCCGCAGCCCACGGCGCGAGGACGCCGAACAACTGACCCGCGAAGTGCTGGCGCTCTACACCTGCGGCCCCGCCGGTGGCGCCGGCGTGCGCACGGCCATCACCCCGCGCCTGGCCAGCGAATCCTGGTTCGTGCCCCGCGCCTGGATCCAAGAACGCTGGAGCCTGCTGTGACAAAATCGCCCCTTTTCGAGACCCTGCCGGACACCGTGCCACTGAGCTACCTGGCCCATGGCCGCACCGGTGACAAAGGCAACCACTCCAACATCAGCGTGATCGCCTACGAGCCCCAATCCTGGCCGCTGCTGCTGGCGCAAGTGACCGAGGCGCGCGTGGCCGAGCTGTTCGCCCACCGCCGCCCAAGCCGGGTCACGCGCTACCTGCTGCCCCAGTTGCAGGCCCTGAATTTCGTGCTGGAAGACGTGCTGGAAGGCGGCGTGAACGACGCGCTCAACCTCGATGGCCATGGCAAAAGCCTGTCCGGCCTGTTGCTGAGCTTGCCGATCACGCGCCCCGCCCCCTGAGCCCCCACAACACCAAGGAGACCCCATGAACACCCCGAACCGCCGCCACCTGCTGCTGCAAGCCACCTTGCTGGCGGGCTTGGCCCCCCTGGGCGGCAGCGCCCTGGCGCAGAGCTTCCCCGACAAACCCATTACCTTCGTCGTGCCCTTCACCGCCGGCAGCGCCACCGACCAGCTGGCGCGCGCCCTGGCCAATGCCATCAGTGCCGACAGCAAGCACGCCGTGGTGGTGGACAACAAGCCCGGCGCCAACGCCTTCATTGGCGCCCAGGCCGTGGCCAAGGCCAAGCCCGATGGCTACACCGTGCTGATCGCCACCAACACCACCCACGCGGCCAACGAGCACCTTTACAAAAAGCTGCCCTACGACCCGATCAAGGACTTTGAGCCGATCACCGCGCTGGGCCGGGGCGGGCAGCTGATGGTGGTGGGCGCGCAGTCGCCGTTCCACAGCGTGGGCGACTTCGTCAAGGCGGCCAAGGCCAACCCGGGCAAGTACTCGTTTGGCGCCGGCAGTTCGTCGAGCCGCATCGCGGGCGAGATGTTCAAGCAATTGACGGGCACCTACATCGTGGCCATCCCCTACCGCAGCAACCCGCCCGCGGTGACCGACCTGATTGGCGGCCAGCTGGACCTGATGTTCACCGACATGGCCACCGGCCTGCCCCAGGTCAAGGGCGGCAAGCTGCGCGCCCTGGGCGTGACGCCGCGCCAGCGCAGCCCGCTGGCACCCGAGGTGCCCACCATCGAAGAAGCCGGCGTCAAGGGCTATGAAGCCACGTACTGGTTTGCCGCCTACGCCCCGGCCGGCACCCCGGCCCCGGTGGTGGCCAAGCTCAATGAGCTGCTGCACAAGGCCGCGCGCGGCAGCGCCGGCCCGGCCTTCTACCAGCCCACCGGCACCGAGGTCTATGTGAACAGCCCAGACGAGCTGCGCAAGTTCCAGGCGGCTGAGTCGCTGAAGTGGAGCCGCATCATCAAGGCCGCGGGCATCGAGCCCGAATAAGGCCTGCGGAGCGCCCCGGCCGCCACGCCACGCGGCGCTGGGGCAACGACAATCAGGGCATGCCCCACACCGATCCCCTGGACGACCAACCTCCCTTCACCTTCGACGAACTGGCCTCGGCCAGCCCGGCCGCCGAGCACCCCTACGAGCGCCTGACCCCGGACACCGTGCTGGACGCGCTGGCCCAGATCGGCCTGCATGGCGACGGCCGCCTGATGGCCCTGTCCTCGTACGAGAACCGCGTCTACGACGTGCAGCTGGAGTCGCCCGTGCAAGGCCACGACCGGGTGGTGTGCAAGTTCTACCGGCCCGGGCGTTGGAGCGAGGCGCAGATCCTCGAAGAGCACCTGTTCTCGGCCCAGCTCAGTGCGGCTGAAGTGCCCGCTGTGGGCCCGCTGCTGATCGACGGCCACAGCCTGCACCAGCACCAGGGGTTTGCGTTTTCGGTCAGCCCGCGCCGCGGCGGTCGCCAGCCCGAGCTGGACGACTTCGAAGTGCTGGAATGGACCGGCCGCTTCCTGGCCCGCCTGCACCAGGTCGGCGCCCAGCAGGACTTTGTGGCACGGCCTGCGCTGGACCTGGCCAGCTTTGGCTGGGCCGCGCGCGACAGCCTGCTGCAATCCAACGCCCTGCCCGCCGACGCCGCCGGCCCCTGGTTGGCGGCCTGCAACGAGGCGCTGGCGCGCATCGCGGCCCACCCAGCCTGCGACCCGGTGAGCGGGCACTTCCGCGCCGATGCACTGAAGCTGATCCGCCTGCACGGCGACTGTCACCCCGGCAACATCCTCTGGACCCCGACCGAGCTGCCCGAGGGCGGCCCGCACTTTGTGGACCTGGACGACGCCCGCACCGGCCCCGCCGTGCAAGACCTGTGGATGCTGCTGTCGGGGGACCGCGCGCAGCAAACCGGCCAGCTCAGCGCCCTGTTGGAAGGCTATGAGCAGGTGCGTGACTTCGACCGCCGCGAGCTGGCCCTGATCGAGCCGCTGCGCACGCTGCGCCTGATCCACTACAGCGCCTGGCTGGCCAGCCGCTGGAGCGACCCCACCTTCCCGATCCACTTCCCCTGGTTTGGCAGCAGCGACTACTGGCAGGGTCAGACCCACCTGCTGCACGACCAACTGGAGGCGCTGGAGGCCGAGCCGCTGTGGGTCTGAGCCCGCGCGGCACGCGGTGCGGGCGTCACACCACGCCGCGCAGCGCCAGCTCCACCATGTCGATTTCGCGGATCAACAGGCGCAAGGTCTCGTCATTGATTTGATGGCGTGTGCGCAGCGCGTACAAGGCCTCGCGTTCGGCCTGCAAGGCGTGCAGGCGCAAACCCTTTTCCAGGCCCAGCACGCTTTGCGAGGCGGCGCGCCCGGCCTGGTCGCCCGTCGCCTCGGTCAAGCGGTGCTGGTAGAGGTGGCGCACGCGCAGACGCACTTTCTCCACCACCGCCGACTGGGCCTGGGCCTCAGGCCCCAGGTGGCGCGAGGTCAGGCTGGCGGGCACCTGGTCCAGCGACTGCAAGGCCGCCCGCAAAGCCCGCTTGCGGGCCCAGCGCTGCTCCAGGTGGGGTCGCCCCGGGCCGCTGGCCGCTTTCAGGCGGCGCAGCAAGACCGGCAGGCCCAGGCTGCCGCCCAAGAGCGAGATCACGATGATGGCCGTGGTCAAGAACACCAGCAGGTCGCGCGCCGGAAAGGGCTCGCCATGGCCCAGCAGCACCGGCAGGCCCAGCACCGCCGCCAGGGTGATGCCCCCCCGGATGCCGCCCAGTGAGGCCACCGCCACCCAGCTCAGCGGCACCGGCCGCGCCGGCCCCCGGCGCCAGCGCGGGGGCAGCCAGGCCGGCAACACCGCGCCCAGGACCAGGGTGGCAAAGCGCACCGCCAGCAGGGACAGGGCGATCAGCAAGGTGCTCACCAGCAAGGGCCCGATGGCCCGACTGGGGTGCAGCAAGGCCCCCGCCTCGCGCAGGTCCTGCAGGGGCTCTTGCAGGTTTTGCAGCAGCTCGGGCACCTGCTGGCCTAGCAGCACGAACACCAGGCCGGTGAAGGCAAAGCGGATCACCTCCCAGGTGCCCTGGGCCTGCACATGGAAGGCGTTGAAACGGGTGCTGCGCAGGTCCAGCAAGCTGGCGCTCATGCCCGCCGCCACCGCCGCCAGCACACCCGACAGGCCCAGGTGCTCGGCCACCCAGTAGGGGGCAAAAGGCATGAGCAGAATCAACAGCACAGTGGGGCCGGCGGGGTCGCCCTCGCGCCAGAACAAAAAGCGGTCATGCACCCAGGCAAAGACCCGGCTGAAGAACAGGCCCACCAAAGCGCCGCCGCCCGACATCCACAGCATGTCCCAGCCCGCCTCGCGCAGTGAGAACTGCTGTGTCACGGTGGCAGCCACAGCAAACTTGACCGCGACCAGGGCCGAGGCGTCATTCATCAGCGACTCGCCCTCGAGCAGGTTTTGCAGCCGGGCCGGCATGGGGTGGCGCTGCGACACGGCCGACACCGCCACGGCGTCGGTCGGAGACAGCACCGCCGCCAGCACAAAGGCCACCGACAGTGGCATGGCGGGCAAGATCCAATGGATGAAGTGCCCCACCACCAGCACAGTGATCAGCACCAGGCCCACCGACAGCAGCAAGATGGGCCACATGTTGGCGCCGAACTCGCGCTTGGGCATTTGCCAGCCATCGGCAAACAACATCGGCGGGATGAGCAACAGCATGAAGGTGGCGGAGTCGATTTCGACCCGCAGGCCCGACACCGGCCAGGCCACCAAGGCGCCCAGGGCGAGTTGCAGCAAAGGCTGCGGCAGGCGCGGCCAAAACCGCGTCAGCACGCCGGAGAAGGCCACCAGCGCCAACAGCGCCAAAAGAGAAAGAACAGTCTGCATCGGAACACCCAGTCACCGCCCGCTGCGCGCGGGCCCGTGCACTGTAGTCGGCGTCGGCGCTGTTTGGCGCTGGACCGGCATGAAAAGCCGGCAAAGTGGGCGCTGAGTTTGTTACAAATTGCGGCAGCCGCCGCGCCCCCCGGTGAGGGCGGCGCGGGGCTGGCTCAGGCGGCGCTCAAGGCCGCGGCCAGGCGCAACAGGCTGGCGTCCGAGCCCACCGGGCCGATCAAGGACAGGCCGATCGGGGCCCCGGTCTCTGGCTGGATGGCGCCAGGCACGGACACCTGCGGGCAGCCCGCCAGGCCAGCGCCGCACAGCAGGTGGATGGCCCGGTTGCGGTAGTCCTCCAGCGCCGACTCGGGTGCGCTGCGCAGCGGCGCCACATCGGGCATGGTGGGCAGGATCATCACGCCGTCGGGGCCCAGCAGCGCCGCCAGGTGGGCCTGGTAGGCGCGGCGGAAGGCCTGGGCCTGGGCCACCTGGGCGTCGGTCACGGCGCGCGACCAGGCAAAGCGCTCGGCCACGCCCGGGCCCAGCGGCGGGGCGTAGCGCTCGATCAGCGGGCCATCGGTCATCCAGGCTTCGCGGCCTTGCAGGTAGCGGAAGTTCCAGTACATGGCCTCCAGCGAGTCCAGCACCGCAGCGCTGTCAGCGGCAGCACCCCACAGGCTTTGGGCCCGCTCGAACAGCGGTGTGACGGCGGCCACGGCCGCGGGCTGCACCTGGGCCCACAGGTCCAGGGGCTTGAGCAGGCGCGGCGTGGCCGGCAGCGGAGCGGTGTCCGGGCCCAGCAGCACCTGGCCCACGCGCAAGAAGGTGTCGGCCTCGCGGGCAAAAAAGCCGCAGGTGTCAAAGCTGGGGGCCAGGTCCAAAGCGCCCGCCAGCGAGATGCGGCCGTGGCTGGGGCGCAGGCCCCACAGCCCGCAGTGACTGGCAGGGGCGCGCACCGAACCACCGGTGTCGGTGCCCAGGGCGAAGTCGGCCAGGTGGCTGGACACGGCCGAGGCCGAACCCGAGGACGAGCCGCCCGAAATGCGCTCGGGCGCGGCGCCGTTGATGGGCGCGCCAAAGTGGGCGTTGTTGCCATTCATGGAGAAGGCCAGCTCATCGGTCACGGTCTTGCCCACCAGGGCCGCGCCCGCGTCCAGCAAGGCCTGCACCGTGGGTGCGGTGCGGGTCTTGATGCCCGACATCGCCAGCACGATGGGGTTGCCCCCGCCGGTGGGGTAGCCGGCCACGTCGAACAGGTCTTTGACCGCGAAGCGCAGGCCGCTCAAGGGGCCAGTGGACGCATGGGCCACCGGCACATCGGGGTAAGGCACAAAGGCGTGCGCCGGGTCATGCAAGGGCATGGGCTTCTCCAACAGGGGTCGAGGGGGTGGCGGGGCCGGCGTGGAAGCAGCGCACGCGGTGGCCCTGGCTGCCTTCGTAGACCACGTCCTGGGCGGCGGGCTGGGCGCTGCGGCAGTGCTCGCTGGCACGGCTGCAGCGCTCGGCGAAAGAGCAACCGGCGGGCAGGTTGGCCAGGTCCGGTGGCGAGCCCCCGATGGTCTGCAAGCGCTGGCCCGGGGTCATGGCGCCGTGCGAGCGGCTGCCCAGCAAGGCCTGGGTGTAGGGGTGTTGCGGGTGGCGAATCAACTCGCGCACCGTGCCTTCTTCGACAATGCGCCCGCCGTACATGACGGCCACACGGTCGGCCACTTCCACCGCGGCGCCAATGTCGTGGGTGACGAAGATCACCGACAGGCCCAGCTCGCGCTGCAGTTCGCGCAGCAGCAACAGGATCTGGATCTGCACCGTGGCGTCCAGCGCCGTGGTGGGCTCGTCGGCCAGCAGCAGCTGGGGGCGGCAGGCCAGGGCCAGCGCGATCATGGCGCGCTGGCGCATGCCGCCCGACATCTCGTGCGGGTAGGCCTGCAGGCGGCGCTCGGGGCTGGGGATGCGCACCTGCTCAAACAAGGCCAGGGCGCGCTCATGGGCCTGGGCCTTGCTGATGTTTTCGTGGCGACGGATCGACTCGATGATCTGCGCGCCCAGGGGGTAGACCGGGTCCAGCGCCAGCAGCGGCTCCTGGAAGATCATCGAGGTGGTCTTGCCCCGGTAGTCGTACAGCTCGCGCGAGCCCATGCTCAGCACATCGCGCCCCCCGACCAGGACCCGGCCGCTCATTTGCGTGCGGCGCTCAGGGTGCAGGCGCAGCAAGGTGCGCAAGGTGACGCTCTTGCCCGAACCGGACTCGCCGATCAACGCCACCACCTGGCCCCGCGGCACGTTGAGGGTCACGCCGCTGACGGCCTGCACCGGCTTGCGCCCGCCGGTGAAGGTGACGCACAGGTCTTCGATCTGCACCAGGGGCGCGTCGTCGCCAGCGCCAGGAGACAGGGTCTTGGGGTCAGCGCTCATGCCAGGGCCTCTTTCGCGATGAACAGGTTTTGCGGATCGGTCAGCGAGCGCGTGGGCGCGCGTGGGTGGCCACTGCCAAGCTCGTGCACCAGGCAGGCCACCACATGGTGCTCGCCCGCCAGGCTGCGCGCCGGCACGCGGGTGGAACACACCGGATCCGCCAAAGGGCAGCGCGGGTGAAAGCGGCAGCCCGAGGGCGGGTTGATGGGGTTGGGGGGGTCGCCGGTGAGGGCTGGCGCCAGGGTGCGGTGGTCGGGGTCCATCGAAGGCACCGACGACAGCAGCGCGCGGGTGTAGGGGTGGGCAGGGTTGTCGAACAAGTCGCCGGCCGGGCCGACCTCGGCCACCTCGCCCAGGTACATGACCAGCACGCGGTCGCTCATGTAGCGCACCACGTTGAGGTCGTGGCTGATGAAGACATAGGTCAGGCCGAACTCGGCCTTCAGGTCCAGCAGCAGGTTGAGCACCTGGCTTTCCACCGACTTGTCGAGCGCCGACACGGCCTCGTCGAGGATCAGCAGGCGCGGGCGCAGCGCCAGGGCGCGCGCGATGTTGACGCGCTGGCGCTGGCCGCCCGACAGCTCGTGCGGGTAGCGGCCGGCAAAGCGCGCAGGCTCCAGGCCCACACGCGCCAGCAGGTCATGGGCGCGGCGCATGGATTCTTCAGCCGACACGCCGTGCACCTGCGGCCCGAAGGCGATCGAGTCCTCGATGGTCAGGCGCGGGTTGAGCGAGGCGTAGCTGTCCTGGAACACCATCTGCACCTGGCGGCGGAACTCCTTGAGCGGCAGGTCGCGGCTGCCCACGGTGCGGCCGTCAAAGACGATCTCGCCGGCGGTGGGCTCCATCAACTGCATCAACAGCCGCGCGGTGGTGGACTTGCCACAACCAGACTCGCCCACCACGCCCAGGGTCTCGCCCTTGAGCACCTCGAAATTCACCCCGTCGACCGCACGCACCTGGCCGGTGGCGCGACCGAACAGGCCGCCTTTCAGGGGGAAGTGCTTGACCAAGCCGCGCACCGTCAGCAGGGGCTGGGCCGGGCCGCCGACGTCGGTCGCGGGCTCGCTGTCGCCGGTCTTGGGAAGGGAATGCCAAGTGCTCATGATCAGCCTTTGTTGTCCATGGCCGAACGCAGACCGTCCGACAGCAGGTTGAAGGCCACCGAGGTGATGAAGATCATCACGCCCGGCAAGGCCGCCACCGCGGGTTGGGTGTAGATGGCCGTGCGCAAGGTGTTGAGCATCAGGCCCCACTCGGGCTCCGGAGGCTTCACGCCCAGGCCCAGGAAGCTCAGGCCGCTGGCCAGGATCATGGACACCGAAATCAGGCTGGTGGCGTAGACAAAAATCGGCCCCAGCACATTGCCCAGCACGTGCACGCGCACGATGGTGATGGGCCCGGCCCCGGAGGCGCGCGCCGCGTCCACGTAGTCGCGGTTGCGCACCTGGGTGGTCACGGCCTCGGCCACGCGGGCGATCTGCGGCACGAAGACCACCGTCAGCGCCACCAGCGAATTCAAAATGCCCGCGCCCAACGCGCCCGACAGGGCAATCGCCAGCAAGACCGAGGGGAAGGCGTAGAACACGTCGATGGTGCGCATGATCACGGTGTTCACCGGGCCACCGGTGTAGCCCGCCACCAGGCCGATCACCGAACCCACCACAAACGCGCACAGCACCGGCGCCAAGCCCATGAAGAGCGACAGGCGCGCACCGATCATCAGGCGCGACAGCAGGTCACGGCCCAGCTCGTCGGTGCCCAGGGGGAAGCCGGGCGTGCCCAGGGGTTTGAGGCGCTTGAGCATGGAGGCCGCGTAGGGGTCGGCCGGGGTGATCCACGGGCCCAGGGCGGCCATCAGCAACAACAGGATCACGACCACGCCAGCGGCCATGGCGACGCGGTCACGCAGCAGGCGTTGCAGCACGGACTGCCAGTAGCCGGGCGATTGAAGCACCGGCTCGGGCAAGGTGCGCCGACGCGGTGCAAGGGTGGTGGACATGGGCAAAGCTCCTTGTGGGGTCGGGTTCGGCGTCAGGCGCGCGCGATGCGCGGGTCGAGCAGGGTTTGCAGCACATCCACGATCAGGTTGAGCAGCACAAAGAACAGGGCCAGCACGAGGATGGTGCCCTGCAGCAGCGGCAGGTCGCGCTGGAAGATGGCCGAGTTCAGCAAGAAGCCGGTGCCAGGCCAGGAGAACACGGTTTCGATCAGGATCGAGCCGCCCAGCAAATAGCCCAGTTGCAGGCCCATCACGGCCAGCGCGGTGGGCGCCGCGTTCTTCAGCAGGTGGCGGAACACGCCCAGCTGGGTCAGGCCCTTGGCGCGCAGGCCGACGATGAACTCCTGCTCCAGGATTTCAGCGACCAGGGCGCGCACCGTGCGCGAGATGATGCCCATGGGGATGACCGACATGGTCAGCGCCGGCAGCACCATGAACTTCAGGTGCTCCCAGTCCCAGGCCCAGCCCTCCGAGCCCGAGGGCCCGGCCCCCGTGGCGGGCAGCCACATCAGGGTGGACGAGAAGATGATCACCATCACCATGCCGAGCCAGTAATGCGGCACGCTGACCCCCAGCACCGAGATCAGCGAGGCCAGCTTGTCGAGCCAGGAGTTGCGGAAGAAGCCCGCCACAAAGCCAAACAGGCTGCCCAGCACAAAGCCGATGGCGGTGGCCAGCACGGCCAGGCGCAGGGTGTTGCCCACGGCCTTGATCACCTCGCCCGCCACCGGGCGACCGGTGGCGATCGAGGTGCCCAAATCCCCATGGGCCGCACGCCACAGCCAGAGCCCGAACTGCTCGGGGTAGCTGCGGTCGAAGCCGTACATCTGGCGCATTTGCGCCGCCAATTCAGCCGAAGCGTCGGGCGGCAGGATGGACACCAGCGGGTCGCCCGGTGCCAGGTGCACCAGGGCAAAACACACCAGCGACACCCCCAGCATGATGGGCAGGGCGTAACTCAGGCGGCGCAAAAGATAGGTCAGCATGTCGGGCTTCCGGCGAGGACGAAGGTCAGTCCAGGGTCATGGTGGCGATGTCGATGAACCAGCTGCGCGGTTGCACCACGTTCTTCACCTTGGCCGACATGGCGCGCGGGCCCACGTCGTGGGCAATCCACACAAAGGGCGCTTCGTCCACGATGCGCGCGTGCAGCTTGGCCAGCGCGGCGTCGCGGGACTTGTCGTCAAAGGTGGTGCGGGCGTCGGTGACCAGCTTGTCGATCTCGGCATTGCCAAAGTAGCCCCAGTTGTTGGACACCGGCGGGAAGGTCTTGGTGCTGACGAAGCGCACCATGGCAAAGAACGGGTCCATCGCGGCAAAGCTCACGTTGATGGCGTTGGTGCCGTTGGCCGACGGGTCCTTGGCCCCCTTGCGCCAGTTGGTGAACAAGGTGTTCCACTCGATCACGTCGAACTGCACGTCGAAGTAGCAGGCCTTGAGCGACTGTTGCACGAACTCGTTCATGGGCAGCGGCTGCATCTGGCCCGAGCCCGAAGCGGAGATCTGCACCTTCACCTTGACCGGCTTGGCGGCGCTGAAGCCGGCCTGGGTCATCAAGGCCTGGGCGGCCTTGGTGTCGTACTTGATGTCAAACGCCGGGTTGCCCCACCAGGGGTGGCCAGGGGCCACGGTGCCCTTGGGAATGGCCATGTTGCCGCCCAGCAATTGCTTCAGACCTTCGCGGTCCACACAAAGGTTGGCGGCCTGGCGCACACGCTTGTCCAACCAGGGCGAGCCCTCGGCAAACGACAGCTGCCACGGCCAGACATGGGGCTGGGCGTTGGTGTAGATCTTGAAGCCGCGCTGCTTGATCTGGTCCATGGCGTCGGGTGCGGGGGCCTCGATCCAGTCCACCTGGCCCGACAACAGGGCCGCGGTGCGGGCGTTGGCTTCAGGCATCGGCACCATCACGACCTTGTCGATCTTGGGGGTGCGCTTGGGGTCCCAGTAGCTCTTGTTGGCAGCCACTTCCAGGCGCTCACGCGGCACGAAGCGGGTCATGTGGAAGGGGCCGGTGCCCGAGGCGTCGGCGGCAAACGCGGCCCAGGCCTGCTTGCTGCGCTCGGCCGCATCGCTGACGCTGGCGGGCACGGCCTTCAGCTTGGCCTCCCAGTGGGTGGGCGAGGCCATGAACAGGTTGGTCAGGTTGATGGGCAGGAAGGAGTCCGGCTCGCCCGTGGTCAGCTCCACCGTCAGGTCGTCGATCTTGCGCGCCGACTTGAGCGTGGGCATGCGCGAGGCGGTCACACCGACCTGGCTGGCATCAAACTGCGGCGCTTCCTTGTCCAGCACCTTGCGCACGTTCCAGACCACGGCGTCGGCATTGAAAGCCGAGCCATCATGGAACTTCACGCCCGGGCGCAGCTTGAACACCCACTTGGTCTTGTCCTTGGCGTCCACCGCCCAGCTCAGGGCCAGGCCCGAGATCAACACGCTGGCGGCATCGGCCTTGGACAGGTCCCACTGGGTCAGCGAGTCGTACATGGGGATGCCGGTGAAGCGGTTGCCCTCGAAGCCCTGGTCAGGCTGACCCAGGGTGCGGGGGATGTCGCCCGCCGTCATGGCGATGCGCAGCACTTTTTCCTGCGCCTGAGCGCCGGTGGCGATCAGCGCGGCGGCCAGCAAGGTCAGGGTGGCGGGGCGCTTCAGCCAGCTCAGGGAGGGACGGGTTGCCAAGCGATTCATGGGGGCTCCTGCGAACGTAAGAATGAGGAGCGAGACAATCCGCAAGTAACATGCCAACGTTTTGACACCAAATGGCCCCTGCGCTGTACCGCAAGAGTGCATGCAGCCCCGGCTTGGTGCCCGCGTTCAACCCCTTCTTGCATGCACGGCGCCAAAACCGGACATGCACCCTGGAGCCCTGCCATGCACCCGGCGTTCAACCTGGCCCGTTTCGACCTCATTTCGGTGCGCCTGGCCGTGGCCTGCGCGCACCAGGGCAGCCTGACCGCCGCCGCGCGCGACAACCACCTGGCCCTGGCCGCTGCCAGCCGCCGCATCCGTGAGTTGGAAGACGCGCTGGGCCTGCCCTTGTTCGAGCGTCACGCCAAGGGACTGACCCCCACCGCCGCCGGGCGCCTGTTCGTCAAACACGGGTTGACCCTGCTGCAGACCATGGCGCAACTGAGCCAAGAATTGAGTGACCTGCGCCAAGGCATTGCGCGCCACATCCGGCTGTGCGCCAGCACCGCCGCCATCAACCAGTTCCTGCCCGCGCTGCTGGCGCGCTTCAGTGAGTTGCACCCCCAGGTGCAGGTCGACCTGGAGGAGCAGGTCTCAGAGAGCGTGGTGGCCACGCTGCGCGAAGGCCGGGCCGATCTGGCCGTGTTTGTCGAAGGCCCCGACACCAGCGGCCTGCGCACGCAGCACTTTCGTGACGACGAATTGATTTTGGTGCTGCCCAGCCAGCACCCCTTGGCCTTGAGCAGCCCCGCGCGCCAGGCCGTGGCCTTCACCAGCTTGCTGGGCGAACAATGGATCAGCCTGGCCGCCGGCGCCGCCATGCTGCAACAGCAGCAGCAAGCGGCGCGCATCGCGGGTCAGCCCTTTCGCCTGCGCATGCAAGTGCGCAGCTTCGACGCGGTCTGCCACATGGTGGCCTCAGGCCTGGGCCTGGCGGTGCTGCCCAAAGCGGCCTCACTGCCCATCGTGCGGGCCATGAAACTGGCCTGGCGCCCCCTGTCCGACCCCTGGGCCCAGCGCCGCCTGATGGTGGGGACTTTGGAGACCCAAGTGGATGAAGGGGTGGCCGCGCTGGCGGATTTCTTGGTAGAAACGCGCAATAAGCCCTGAAACATCGGGACATTGAACTTTCATCATCTTCATGTAAGTTGACTTAGTTACTCTGTCGTTACATCATGAACTGATCAGTATTTCACCCCGGGCTGTCTTGGCCTGGGCCCTGTTTGCCAGTCCGAGGGCCGCATGTCCACTGACGCTTTGATTCCCTTCATCGACGAAGAGATGCCCCCGGAGGGCAGTCCGTCGCCCCCTGTCGCGCCCAAGCCCGTTCGGCAGCCCTGGCGCATCCTGATCGTGGACGACGATGCCGATGTGCATGAGAGCACGGCCTACGCCCTGCGTGGTCTGGAAATCGCCGAGCGCAAACTGCACCTGCTGCACGCGCATTCCAGCACCGAAGGCATCGAGCTCCTGCGCCGCGAACACGATGTCGCGGTGATCCTGCTGGACGTGGTGATGGAGACCGAACACGCCGGCCTGGCCATGGTGGACTCCATCCGCAACGGCCTGAACCTGCACAACACCCGCATCATCCTGCGCACGGGTCAGCCCGGCCAAGCGCCCGAGATCGAGACCATCCGCCGGTACGACATCAACGACTACAAGACCAAGAGCGAATTGACCCGGGGCAAGCTGTACGCCACGCTCACCGCCGCCATCCGCTCCTACGACCAGCTTCGCCGGCTCGACGCCAGCCGCCGGGGCTTGGAGAAAATCGTCGCGGCCAGCCATTACTTCCTGGCCGAACAAGGCCTGCAGACCTTTGCCGAAGGCGTGATCACCCAAATGGCCAGCCTGATGGGGCTGGAGCCCGAAGGCCTGGTCTGCGCCAGCCAGGCCCCCAGCAGCGCCCAGACGCCCGAAGGCGACTACATCGTGATTGCCGCGGCCGGCCCCTACCGGCACCTGATGCAAAAGCGGCTCAGCGACATCGACAACCCCGACATCGTGGCGCAACTCTCCAAGAGCCTGGCTGAGCGGCGCAGCATCGTGGGAAGCGACAGCCTGACCCTGTTCTTCGCCGGGCGCGACCAGCAAGACTTTGCCGCTTTTGTGGGCGCCTCGGGGCCGTTGCGCGAGGTGGACCACCACCTGCTGGAGGTGTTTTGCACCAACATCGCGCTGTGCGCGTCCAACGTCACGCTGTTCGACCGCCTGCGCAGCGTGGCCTTTGAGGACCGCCAGTTGGGCATTCCCAACCGCAGCGCGCTGATCCAGCACCTGGACGCCCTGGTGAACGAAGACCAACTCGCCGGCGTGGTGCTGGCCAAGATCGACGTCGACCAGTTTGCCGAGACCAACGACATGTTCGGCCACCGCTACGGTGACTTGCTGCTGGGCGCGATGGCCCGGCGCTTGTCCGAACGCCTGGCCGACCGCTGCTTCATCGCCCGCGTGGCGGGCAACACCTTTGCCGTGGTGGGCTGCCATGAGGTGGTCTGCCCGGAGGTGCTCAAGCCGCTGTTCGATGAGGCTTTTGTGGTCGAAAACATCGACCGGCGCCTGTCCGTGTGCATGAGCCTGGTGCGCTGCGAAGACGCGCCCGTGCTCAACGGCAACGAGTTGCTCAAGGACGCCTCCATCGCCATGAAGCGCGCCAAGGCAGCAGGCCAGGGGCGCATCGAGTACTTCACACCTGCGCTGGGCGCGGACTCCAAAGAGCGCACCCGGCTGCTGCATGGCCTGCACCGCGCGTTTGACCACGACCGACTGTTCCTGGTCTACCAACCCCAGCTGTCGCTGGGCACGGGCGAGGTGCTGGGCGTGGAGGCGCTGCTGCGCTGGCGCGCCGAAGACGGCTCCATGGTCCCGCCAGACCGCTTCATCCCGGTGGCCGAGCGCTCCGGGCTGATCGTCAACCTGGGCACCTGGGTGCTGCGCACCGCGCTCTACGACCTGAGCCGCCTGCACGCCCTGGGCTTCACCGGGCTGCGCATGGCGGTCAACGTGTCGGCGGTGCAATTCAGCCAACCTGACTTCCTCGACATCCTGGACGAGGCCTTGCGCGACAACAGCGTGGTGACGCCCGAGCGGCTGGAGCTGGAGATCACCGAGTCCGTGGCCATGGTCGGCATGGAGCGGGTGGCCGCCCTGATGCGCGAAATCCAGGCCCGGCGCGTGGCGGTGGCCATCGATGATTTCGGCACCGGCTTTTCCTCGCTGTCCTACCTGGACTGCCTGCCGGCCGACCGCCTGAAGATCGACCGCGCCTTTGTCAACCTGCTGGACACCGACCGGCCAGGCGCCCGCATTGCCCGCATGATCGTGCCCCTGGGCCGCCAGCTGGGCATGAAGGTGCTGGCCGAAGGGGTGGAGACCGAAACCCAGGCGCAGATCCTGCGCGAACTGGGCTGCGACGAGGCGCAGGGCTACCTGTACGCCCGCCCCATGCCGCTGGACCAGTTGCAAAGCTGGCTGACCCAGCACCAGCCGCAGGGCGGCCAGGCATGACGGCAGACGGCGGCGTGGGCGCAGACAGCGCCCAGGCCAGGCCCGCGCACGGGGGCCTGAGCGGTGAAGGCGCTGCCACCCCATGAGCAGGCAACGCCATGGGCGACGGGAATGGCGCCTGCGCAGCACCCTGGCGGGCTTGCTGTTCTTCACCAGTTTGATCACCTTTGTCCTGGTCGGCTCGGCCATTTTGTCGGTGCGCATCCCTCGGCTCGAGGACGACGCCCGCCACCTGGTGAGCCACGAGGCGCGCGCCTTTGCGGCCCGCGAAGACCTGCTGCTCAGCGCGCTGGAGGACCGGCTCAACGTGCTGGCCAGCGCCCTGCCCCAACTCAGCCCGGGCGGGATCACCACCGTGCTGAACCAGGCCGCGGGCACCGGCCAGGTGTTCCGGGCGCTGTATGTGCTGGACCCGCAAGGCCGCATCGAGTCCGTGGGCCTGCCGCCCGTGCTGCGCCTGCGCCGAGATGAGCTGCTGGGCCGGGACCTGTCCGCGACCGAGCTGGTCCAACTGGGCGTGCACCGGCAGCAGCTGCTGTGGGGTGATGAACACCGTTCCGCCCTCAGCGGCGAGCTGAGCCTGGGGGTGGTGCTGCCCCTGCCCCAACAACGCCTGCTGTTGGCAGAAGTCCCGCTGCGCTACCTGCTCGACGACCTGTCGAACACCCAGGCCGAAGGCCTGCGCAGCAACACCAGCCCGGTGGACGTGTGGGTGATCAATGGCGCCGGTGAGGTGCTGGTCGACTCGGCCCCCGGCCTCGGCGAGCGGCGCCTGCAACTCCAGGACTGGCCCTTGCTGCAGCAGCTGCGCGCCGGCCAGGTCCCCACCGAACCGGGCCTGCTGGCGCATGAAGGCCGCGACCTGCATGTGGCGCTGCAGCGCTCGCACCTGATCAACTGGGTGTACGCGGCACGCACCCCGGCGGGACTGGCCAACAAAGGCATCCGGGCGGCGGTGCTCTCGCTGCTGGCGGCTTTTGGTGGCACCTTGCTGGTGGGGCTGCTGCTGGCCCCGTTCTGGGCCTCGGGCCTGGTGCGGGCCCTGCGGGCCATCGTCTTGCAAGCCCACCGGGTGGCCGAAGGTCACCTGACCGGCCGCTGGCCGCGCGGCCGGGTGCTGGAGTTCAACCGGCTCAGCGCCGACTTGCAAACCATGTCCGAGCGCTTGAGAGACCGCGAGGACAAGCGCCTGATCATCTTCAACACCGCGCCCGTGCCCATGGTGGTGACCGACCTGGCCCAAGGGGGCTTGATCCTGGAGATCAACGACGCTTGCGAGCGCCAACTGGGCTACCCGCGCGAACAGATGATCGGACAGCGTGGCTCCTCCCTCGGCCTGTGGCGTGATCCCGAGGTGCGTGACCGCCTGCTGTCCCTGGCGCAGACCCACCTCGAAGGGGCTCAGCTGGAAACCGAGATGGTGTGCGCCGATGGCCGGCTGCTGCTGTGCCGCGTCAACGTGCGCCAGGTGGCCCTGGGTCCGCAGCGGCTCACGGTCTGGGCGCTGGAGGACATCACCGAGCACCGCCAGGCGGAGCAGGCCTTGCAAAGCCTCAACCAGCGGCTGGAAGTCCGCGTGGCGCAGCGCACCGAGGCCTTGCAACAGAGCAATGCCGAACTGGCCCAGACGGTGGAGCACCTGACCAGCACCCGCAGCGAGCTGGTGCGGGCAGAAAAAATGGCCGCCCTGGGCAGCCTGGTCGCCGGGGTGGCCCATGAACTCAACACCCCGCTGGGCAACAGCCTGATGGCCGTCACCACCTTCCGCGACGAGCTGCGGCAGTTCCGCGACGGTCTGGCCCAAGGCCTGCGCCGCTCCGCCCTGGAGGGCTTGCTGGAGAGCGCTGAACAGGCCACGCGCATCAGCAGCCGCAACCTGGAACGCGCCGCCGAGCTGGTGACCAGCTTCAAGCAGGTGGCGGCCGACCAGACCAGCTCCCAGCGGCGGCGCTTTGACCTGCGCGAAGTGATCGACGAAATCGTGCTCACCCTCAAGCCCAGTTTTGCGCGCCAGCCCTACCGCATCGAGGTGCAGGTGCCCACTGGCCTGGTGCTGGACAGCTACCCCGGCCCGCTGGGCCAGGTGCTGACCAACCTGATCACCAATGCCATCACCCATGGCTTTGATGGCCGCGACCACGGGCGGGTGCTGATCCTGGCCGAGGCCAACCCCTCGGGTGACAGCGTGCTGCTGCGCGTCGAGGACGACGGACACGGCATTCCACCCGGCTTGATCGAGCGCATCTTCGACCCCTTTGTGACCACCCGCATGGGGCGCGGGGGCACGGGCCTGGGGCTGAACATCGCCTACAACGTCACCGCCAACGTGCTGGGCGGGGACTTGCAGGTGAGCAGCGCGCCCAGTGAGGGCAGTTGCTTTCGGCTGCGCCTGCCCTGGCAGGCCCCGACCCCGGCGAAGGCAGAGCGCGAGGGCATGCCGGCCCAGGCAGTGCCCGCCCCTGACGGCGAGCAGCCCCGCAGCACCGCCGCCTGAGGCCCCCAGAACAGCCCGCTCAACCGTCCGCCAGACCGGCTGCCGGCCCGGCTGCGCCAGGCTCAGTCCTGCGCCAGCCCTGGGTCGGGCGTGTCGACCAAGGTGCTCAAGGGCAAAGACGCCAGCTCTTGCAACAGCAAGACCAATTGCTGGGCCGCCGCCTGGACCAGGGCCTGGCCTTTGTCCGCGGTGGCCGCCGCCGCATTGCCTGCCGCCCCGGCGGGGTGGTAGTCCTGCATCTGCCAGCCCAGCTTGGCACTGCGCCCGTTGCCCAGCAAGGCATAGCGCTCGGCACGGTCTTGCGAGCTGCTGCGGAAATCTCGGGCCCGCTCCATCTGCACCAGGTCTGGGCGCAGGGCCAGCATCATGGAGGTTTCGGTGTCGCCGGCGTGGATGCCAAAGCGCTGCTCTTGCGCGCCGAACAGCGACTCCACCTCGGGAGGCAATGGCAGGTTGAACCAGCTGCAGCTGTAGACGATCAGCCCGCAGCGGCTGCGCAGCTCGCGTGCCACGATGTCCATCACGCTGACCTGGCCGCCGTGGCTGTTGAACAACAGCAGCTTCTTGACCCCGGCGCGCGCCACGCACTCGCCCAGCTCGGTCCACAGGCGGATCACCGTCTCGGGCGACAGGGTCAGGGTGCCGGCAAAGCGCTGGTGCTCGGGGCTCAGCCCCACCGCCTGGGTCGGCAGGAACAAGACCGGCAAATCGGCAGGCAGGCCCGGCAAGGCGGCCTGCACGATGCCGTCGACCAAGGTGGTGTCCACGCTCAGCGGCAGGTGCGGGCCATGTTGCTCGATGGCCGCCACCGGCAAAACCGCCACCACCTCGGCCGCCTGGCCGCTGGCCTGCAGGCGGGCGAAATCACGGCTGCCCAACTCGGCCCAAAAACGCGATGAAAGTGTCATGGCGAGCATATTAGTGCTTGTCATCTCCCGCCCAAGCCGCCCATAACGTCGCGCAAGCGAAACACTTCGCGCAGTTCCCGCAAAACCATCATTTCAAGCTGTGACAATAGGCCACTCTTTTACCCGCCCTGCCGCCCGTCCGCCCGTGCCTGCTTTTTTGACTGACCGCCTGATCCCCGCCTGCTGGACTGCGGCCCTGTATGCAGCACTGGGCTGGATCTCGTTGCGCATCTGCATCCCGCCCGACTACGTGTCGCTGGTGTTCCTGCCCGCTGGCCTGGCCCTGGGCATGGTGCTGGCGCGGGGACCCTGGATGCTGCCAGGCGTGGGCCTGGGGTCCTGGCTGGTGCAGTGGCTGGCCAGCAGCCAGGCGGGCTTGCCCGACTGGTCCTGGAACCTGCTGGTGTCACCCATCGGCGCCATGCTGCAGGCCCAAGTCGGCGCCATGCTGGCGCGGCGCTGGGTGCACTACCCCGACCCCGTGGAAAGTCCCAGCCGCGTCATGTGGCTGCTGATGGGGGTGGGGCCGCTGAGTGCGCTCATCAACGCCAGCCTGTCCGTGCCCGTGCTGGTGCTCTCCAACGCCATTGCCTCCAGCGAGGGGCTGTTCAGTTGGTGGACTTGGTGGCTGGGCGACGCTGTGGGCTCCGTCTTGTGCCTGCCTTTGGTGCTGGTGCTGCAAGGCCAGCCCAGCAGCCATTGGCGCAACCGGCGCTGGACCGTGGCGGTGCCCATGCTGGTGGCCTTGTTGCTGGTGGGCAGCGTGGTCTATGAGATCAAGGCCTGGGAAGACCGGCGCATCAAGACCCAGCTGGAGGAAGCCGCCACCGAGATGGGCCAACGCCTGCAGCGGCGCCTGGACGCCCAAAGCGACAGCGTGCAGGCCATTGCCCGCGTGATGCAGGTCAGCCAGACCCGTGTGGGCGCGCCGCAGGAAATCACCCAGGAAGACTTTGCCAAGACCGCGCGGCACTGGCTGGAGCGCTACAGCGGCACGCAGAACTTTGGCTGGAGCCCCTACCTGAATGTGCACGATCGATCGCTGTACGAGGCCAAGCACTGGTTGATCAAAGGTCGCTCACCCACCGGCACCACCTACACCTCGGCCGTGCGCTCCGAATACCTGCCGCTCACCCTCATCGAGCCCCGGGCCAACAACGTCCGGGCCCTGGGCCTGGACGTGGCCGTGCTGCCGGCCACCGCCGCCACCGTGGCCAGCTCGCGCGCCAGCGGCCAGGCCCGGGTCAGCGAAGGCATTCGCCTGGTGCAGGAAGCCGGGGAACAGCGCGCCGTGGTGATGTACCAGGCCGTGTTCGAGCCCCAGGCGCCCGAGCAGCTCAAAGGCGTGGTCTCGGCCGTGTTCCGCATGGACGATGTGCTGCAGGCCATGAGCCAGCCCGACAGCGGACACCGGCCTGAGAGCTGCCTGGTCGACCCCCAGGCCGAAGTGGACAACCAGCGCTTGGCAGGGCCTCTGGGTTGCGACCGAGCCCAATGGATGACCCATGAATTGAGCCTGCGCCACCCACTGCGCTTTGGCGGCCGGGAGTGGGAGCTGCGGGTGCGCGCCACCCCCGCCTTCATGGACAGCGCGCGGGACTGGAGCGCCTGGGTCATCGTGGCCCTGTGCCTGCTGTGCGTGGGGCTGCTGGGGGCCTTCTTGCTGGTGATCACCGGCCAGGCGCGCCGCACGCAGGCATTGGTGGACCTGCGCACGCGTGAGCTGGCGGCCTTGGCCCATTACGACAGCCTGACCGGCCTGCCCAACCGCAGCCAGTGGGTCAGCCGCAGCCAGACCGAGCTGGAGCAGGCCCAGCGCCTGGGCGAACGCCTGGTGGTGCTGTTCCTGGACCTGGACCACTTCAAGCACATCAACGACACCCTGGGCCACGCCCTGGGCGACGAGTTGCTGCAGGCCGTGGCCAAGCGCCTGGCCCCCTGCCTGGAAAGCCATCACCTGCTCGCCCGCATCGGCGGCGACGAGTTCGTGGTGCTGATGCCACGCGTCGAGCAGCCCCAGGAGGCGGCCCAAGTGGCCGAAGAGTTGCGCGCCGCCCTGAACACCCCGCTGCTGGTGCAAGGCCATGAAATCAACCTGTCCATGAGCATGGGCATCGCCTGCTACCCGGAAGACGGCGACACGCTGGACCACCTGCTCAAGCACGCCGACACCGCCATGTACGTGGCCAAGGAAGCGGGACGCAACGGCTACCAGTTCTTCATGAAGGAAATGAACGCCCGCGTGTCGCGCCGCATGTTCCTGGAGAACAACCTGCGCCGCGCGCTGGAGCGCAACGAGATGTACCTGGTCTACCAGCCGCAGATCGAAGCCAGCACCGGTCGCGTGGCCGGGGTCGAGGCCCTGGTGCGCTGGAACCACCCCGAAGAAGGCCTGATCCCGCCCGACCGCTTCATCCCGGTGGCCGAGGACTGCGGCCTGATCGAACCCCTGGGTGCCTGGGTGCTGCACCAGGCTTGCCGACAGCTGCAGGACTGGCGCGATGACGGCCTGGACGGCTTGATGATGGCCATCAACATCTCGCCCATGCAGTTCCGCAAGCCCGGCTTCATCGACACGGTGCGCAGCGCGCTCAACAGCAGCGGCGTGGACCCACAGCGCGTCGAGCTGGAGATCACCGAAACCCTGCTGATGCAGCCGCTCAACGACCTGGACAGCCGCCTGCGTGAGCTGACCGCCATGGGCCTGACCTTTGCGCTGGACGACTTTGGCACCGGCTATTCCAGCCTGGGCTACCTGAAGCGCCTGCCCATCTCCCGCATCAAGCTCGACAAGTCCTTTGTGGCCGACCTGCCCGGCGATGTGGAAGACGAGGCTGTCACCCGCGCCACCCTGTCCATGGCCAAGGACCTGGGTCTGCACTGCGTGGCCGAGGGGGTGGAAACACAGGCGCAGCGAGCGTTCCTGACCGAACGCGGCTGTGACACCTTGCAGGGCTATTTGTTTGCCCGCCCCATGCCCGAGCAGGAATGCCGGGAATGGATTCGCCAGTACCGCTACCGCCAGCGCAGCGCCTGAGGCCCGGCCGGGGCGCACGCCCCGGCGCAGGGGCACTTGGAACCGCCCACGCGACCCCGCCCATCGAAGATTCGCGCTGGAGACGAGGCGCGAAGCCACAGGCAGTACCAGCGGTACGGCCAGGCGAAGCAACGACGCATCAAGGCTTGTGTGAGCGGTTCTTACAGGCAGTGCCGCGCCGCGCGCACCACACTGGCCGCGTCCACACCAAAGAAGGCGCGCAGGGCGGCCCGGGTGTCACTGCGGCCGAAGCCGTCGGTGCCCAGGGTCAGCAAGCGGCGGCCGGCCGGCACGAAAGCGCGCACGCTCTCGGGCACGGCACGCACATAGTCGCTGGCGGCGATCACCGGGCCGCTGCGGGCGGCCAGCAAGGTGCTGATCCAGGGCTCACCCGGCTCGGCCTGGCCGGCCAGCGCACGTGCCTCGCAGGCCTGGCCGTCGCGCGCCAGCTCGCTCCAGCTGGTGACGCTGATCACCTCCACCGACACGCCCTCGGCGCGCAGCTGGTCGGCCGCCTGCAGCACCTCGGTGAGGATGGCACCCGAGCCCAGCAAGGTGACCTGGGGGGCGGCGGCTTCGGCCACCGGGGCGCCGGGCTGGAACACATAGGCGCCGCGCAGCACGCCCTCGGCAGCGCCTTCGGGCAGGTCGGGCTGGGCGTAGTTCTCGTTCATCAGGGTGAGGTAGTAGAAAACATCGCGCTGCTCGACCAGCATCTCGCGCATGCCCTGGTCGACGATCACCGCCAGCTCGCCGGCAAAGGCCGGGTCGTAGGCCTTGCAATTGGGGATGGTGGCGGCCACCAGGTGGCTGCTGCCGTCCTGGTGCTGCAGGCCTTCGCCGCCCAGCGTGGTGCGGCCCGACGTCGCGCCCAGCAGGAAACCGCGCGCGCGCTGATCGGCGGCGGCCCAGATGGCGTCGCCCACGCGCTGGAAGCCGAACATCGAGTAATAGATGTAGAAGGGCAGCATGGCCAGACCGTGCACGCTGTAGCTGGTGGCCGCGGCCGTCCAGCTGGCGATGGCGCCGGCCTCGCTGATGCCCTCTTCGAGGATCTGGCCGTCCAAGGCCTCGCGGTAGCTCAGCACCGAGCCGATGTCTTCGGGCGCGTAGCGTTGACCCACGCTGCTGTAGATGCCGACCTGCTTGAACAGGTTGGCCATGCCAAAGGTGCGTGCTTCGTCGGCCACGATGGGCACGATGCGCGGGCCCAATTCGGGGTCTTTGAGCAGGTTGCCCAGCATGCGCACAAAGGCCATGGTGGTGCTCATCTCCTTGCCGGCCGGCGTCAGCGCAAACTGGCCGTAGTGGGCCAGGGCCGGCACGGGCACCGGGGCGCAGGCGGTGTCGCGCTGGGGCAGGTAGCCGCCAAGCTGCTGGCGGCGCTGCTGCAGGTACTGCATTTCGGCGCTGTCGGGCGCGGGTTTGAAGAAGCTCAGCGAGGTGGCCTGCTCGTCGCTCAGCGGCAGGTTGAAGCGGTTGCGGAACTCGATCAGGTCGGTGTCGTCGAGCTTCTTCTGGCTGTGCGTGGTCATCTTGCCCTGGCCGGCCGTGCCCATGCCATAGCCCTTCTTGGTGTGGGCCAAGATCACGGTGGGCTGGCCGCGGTGGGCGGCGGCGGCCGCGTAGGCGGCGTGGATCTTCACCAGGTCGTGGCCGCCACGCTTCAAGCGGTCGATCTGCTCGTCGGTCAGGCCCATGGCCAGGCGGGCCAGGTCTTCGTTCTGACCAAAGAAGTTGTCGCGGTTGAAGCGCCCGTCCTTGGCGGCGAAGGTCTGCATCTGGCCGTCCACCGTGCCCGACAGGGCGCGCACCAGGGCGCCGGTCACGTCACGCGCCAGCAGGCCGTCCCAGTCACTGCCCCAGACCAGCTTGATGACGTTCCAGCCCGCGCCGGCAAACAGGCGCTCCAGCTCGTCGATGATGCGGCCATTGCCGCGCACCGGGCCGTCCAGGCGCTGCAGGTTGCAGTTGACCACCCAGACCAGGTTGTCCAGGCCTTCGCGGGCGGCCAGGGTCAGGGCGCTCATGCTTTCGGGTTCGTCCATTTCACCGTCGCCGAACACGCCCCAGACCTTGCGCTGGCTGCAGTCCAGCAGCTGGCGGTGGCTCAGGTAACGCATGAAGCGGGCGTGGTAGATTGAGCTGATGGGCCCCAGGCCCATGGAGCCGGTGGGGAACTGCCAGAAGTCCGGCATCAGCCAGGGGTGCGGGTAGCTGGACAGGCCGCGCGCGCCCGCGCTCGGGGCCACGATCTCTTGGCGGTAATGCCGCAGGTCGGCCTCATCGAGGCGGCCTTCCAAGAAGGCGCGCGCGTACACGCCGGGGGCGCTGTGGGGCTGGAAGAACACCAGGTCCCCGCGGTGCTGCTGCGGGCCCACGCCTTCACGGGCGCGGAAGAAGTGGTTGAAACCCACCTCAAACAGGTCGGCCGCGCTGGCGTAGCTGGCGATGTGACCGCCCAACTCGCCGTAAGCCTGGTTGGCGCGCACCACCATGGCCAGGGCGTTCCAGCGCATCAGCGAGGCCAGGCGCTCCTCGATGGCCAGGTCGCCCGGGAACACCGGCTGCTGCGCCAGCGACACGGTGTTGACATAGGCCGTGTTGAGGTCGGGCTGCCAGCCCGTGGCGTACTGACGTGCCAGGCGCACCAGCTCGTCGAGCACAAAGCGCGCACGCTCCGGCCCCTGGCTTTGCACCAGGGAGTCAAAAGCTTCGCGCCATTCGGCGGTTTCAACAGGGTCCAGGTCGGCCGGCAATGCCGCGTCCGAGGCCAGGGGATGGAGCAGGTGCTGGGGGGGCGTGGGGGCGTTCATGGACCTTGACTGTAGGTAAGTCCTCGCCAAATTTGCGGCTCATCTACGGCATAAAACCCATTTCAAGAAGCATAAAATGCCTTCAAAAATCACTTTCAAAGCACATGAAACTGGACCAACTCGATTTACGCATCCTGGCCGAATTGCAGCAAGACGGCTCGCTGTCCAATGTCGAACTCGCGCGCCGGGTGCACCTGTCCCCTTCGCCCTGCCTGGCGCGCGTCAAAGCGCTGGAGCAGGCCGGCGTGATCGCCCGCTATGTGGCGCTGGCCAACGCGGCGGCACTGGGCCTGGGGCTCAACGTGTTCATTTCGATCAGCCTGACCACCCAGAGCAAGGCCGCGCTGGCCGACTTTGAACAACGCATCGCCGAGCACGACGAGGTCATGGAGTGCTACCTCATGAGCGGCGACAGCGACTACCTGATCCGCATCGCGGTGGCCGACATCGCCGCCCTGGAGCGCTTCATCCTGGAGCAACTCACCCCCATCCCGGGCATCGAAAAAATCCGCTCCAGCTTTGCCTTGAAACAGGTGCGCTACAAGACCGCCCTGCCCCTGCCTGCGCCCCCAGCCAGCGGGCGCTGATTCAGCGGTCAAAACTGGCCGACAAATTAACTTGACTCCTTGTAAAGCAACAACTTGTAACGATTGGGGGATTCCTCCAGAATGGGGTGATTGGTCCCAGGTCAGTCGCGTCCGAACAAGGAAAGTCGTCAGCCATGCAGGGCAAGGGGGTGTTTCATGAATGCGCCATCGGTGCCCTGCCTTGGGTGCTGAGGGAGCAGGCTGCCGTAACGGCGTCGCCCCCGGGTCGTGGCAGGCGGTGGCTCACGGCCTTGCTGACGCTGTTCATGGCCCTGGCCGCGCTGGGCCCCTGGCCGGCCAACGCCGCCGTCCCCGCCGACACGCCCCCGCTGCGCGTGCGCTTTGCCCCCGAAAAAGACTACGGCCCCTTCATTTACGAAGACAGCGAAGGCGCGGTGCGCGGCCTGTCGATGGACATGCTGGTGGCACTGGCCGAACCCGCCGGTCTGCAGCTGGAAATCCTGCCCGCGCAGCCCCTGAAGGACATCCTGGCAGCAGCCCAGCGCGGCGAGGTGGACCTGATCTCCTCGCTGCGCCCCACCCCGGAGCGGGCCCAGTGGCTGGGCTTCACCCGGTCCTACGCCACGGTGCCCGCCGTGCTGGTGACCTTGCCCATGGCCCGGCAGCCCGGCCTGCCCGACTTCAAAGGCCAGCGTGTGGCGGTGGGCCGGGGGTATGCCGTCGAAGCCTTTGTGCGCGAAAAATACCCCGAGGTGCAATGGGTGGCCCTGGCCGACGACGCCCAAAGCCTGCAGCAACTGCAGCTGGGACTGGTCAGCGCCGTGGTGGCCGATGTGGCCAGCGTCTACTTCGCAGCCGACCGCTTGGGCCTGGGCAACCTGCAGGTGCACGCCAACATCGGCTTCGAATACCCCTTGAGTTTTGCGTTTCTGAAGTCCCGCCCGGACATCGGTGAGCGGCTCGAAAACGCCCTGCGCCAATTGCCCGAAACACAACGCAAAGCCATGCGCCAGCGCTGGCTGGAGGGCCGCCAGCAAGGCGGCGAAGACGCTCGGGTGCGCTGGTTGACCCGGCTGGGCTTGAGCCTGGCCGGCCTGGCCCTGCTGGGACTGGCACTGGCCTGGTGGCGATCGCGTGGGGCCGCCTCCGATGAAGCCTGACCGCAACACCGAGCAGACGCGGGCAGCATCGGGCCACCCTGTCGCCCAATGGCCCCTGGGCCTCGCGGCCTTGGGGGCCGCTGCGCTGTATGCGTCGCTGGCCTTCATGGGCATTGAAATCTCCCGACTGCCCGGCAGCGTGGCCACCCTTTGGTACGCCAACCTCGCTGGTGCCTGGGCGCTGGCGCATCGGCCCCACCGCGACTGGTTGCTGATGCTGCCCTTGATGATGGCCGCCAATGTCGCGGTGAACCTGGCGCTCGGTGACGCCCTGCTCCCGGCCCTGTGTTTTGTGCCGGCCAACCTGCTGGAGACCGCTCTGGCCGCCTGGGCGGTGCAGCGGGTCACGCGCTGGCCCGAGCTGCTGCGCAGCCCGACCCTGCTGGCCAAGGCGCTGCTGCTGGCCGGGGTGGCACCGGCCCTGCTGGGCTCGGTCGTGGGGGCGGCCTTGCTGGCCTGCGCCAGTGAGCAAGACTTTGCCTATTTATGGCCGCGGTGGCTGGAGGGGGGGCTGATCGGCGGCATCTCCTTGCTGCCCCTGGTGCTGGTGCTGCTGCACCGCCGGGACGCCCCCTTGCTGCGGCCCGGGCGCCGCTTGGAGGCGGTGTCGCTGCTGCTGCTGAGCGCGGGGGTGTCGCTGGTCGTGCCCCTGGCCGTGCCCTACCCCTTTGTCTACATCGCCCTGCCGCTGGCGCTGATCGCCTTGCGCCAGGGCCTGGCCTTGACCGCCATCGCCAACCTGATGACCTCGGTGCTGACTGGCACCCAGATCGGCCTGGGCCTGCTGGTGGCGCCGCCCACCACGCTGCATTGGCAACACGTGCTGTTTTACCTGCCCATCCTGGCCGTGATCGTGCCGCCGATTCTGCTGGCCACCGCCATGGAGGGCTACCGCCACGGCCTGCGGGAGCTGCGCGCGAGCGAGCAGCGCTTTCGCAACCTCTACACCCACACGCCCGCCTTGCTGATGTCATTTTTGCCCGATGGCCGCCTGGTCAGCGCCAGCGACCTGTGGCTGGAGAAACTGGGCCGACAAGGGCCCGAGGTGCTGCAGCAGCCCTTCACCCGCTTCATGCCGGCCGTGTCGGCCCAGCGCATGCATGACGTGGTGCTGCCCACCCTGCGCCGCACTGGCGTTTGCCAGGACGAGCCCTGCCAGTGGCTCACGGCCCAAGGCGAACTCATCGAGGCCCGCTTGTCCGCGGTGTGGGAGCGCGATGCCCTGGGCGAACCCAGCCGAGCCTTGGCCGTGATCGAGGACGTGACCGAGCAACAACGCCTGGCCTTGTTCGCCGCCGAGCGCGAATTCACCGAAGTGACCCTGCACTCGATCGGCGACGGCGTGGTGGCCTGTGACCCGGAGGGCCGGGTCCAGTACCTCAACCCGGTGGCGGCCAAGCTGCTGGGCAGCCCGGCCGAGGCCTTGCGCGGCCGCCTGTTTGACGAAGTGATCGTGCTGCTGGACCAAGACACGCAGCAACGGATCGACAGCCCGGTACAACGCTGCCTGCGCGAGCAGCGCGTGTCCGGCCTGCCCAGCACCGCCTTGCTGAAAGGCGCCCATGGGGCCTTGCACCCCATTCAGGATTCGGTGGCACCGATCTTCGGACGCGAAGGTCGGCTGATGGGCGCGGTGATGGTATTTCAGGACGTGCGTGAAGCGCGCGCCATGGCCCAGCGCATGGCCCACCTGGCTCACCACGACGCCCTGACCGACCTGCCCAACCGCGTGCTGCTGCAAGACCGCATCGAGCAGGCCTGCGAACACAGCCAGCGCGTGGGCGGGCAGTTTGGGGTGATGTTCCTGGACCTGGACCACTTCAAGGAGGTCAACGACTCGCTGGGCCATGCCGCCGGTGACGAGTTGCTGCGCACCGTGGCGCGCCGCCTGCAAACCACGCTGCGCCAGTGCGACACCATTTGCCGACTGGGCGGCGACGAGTTTGTGGTGCTGATCGGCCAGGTCGACTCGGCCCAGGACCTGGCCGCCGTGGCCGACAAAGTGCTGGCCCAGGTGGCCCAGCCCTGCCACGTGGCCGGTCAGACCATCACGGTGTCCATCAGCCTGGGCCTGGCCTTGTACCCGGACGACGGCAGCACGGTGGAGCGCCTGATGAAGCACGCCGACATCGCCATGTACCGGGCCAAACGCGCGGGCCGCAACCGCTATGAGTTCTTTTCAGCGCCGCCCGCCGCGCCCCCAGGCGGCGAGCCCAGCGACGCGGTGAGCCGACCGCCGCCCCCCGCTTGAGGCTGCCGCCTCAGGTCCAGCCCTGCAGCACCACCTTGCCGCGCGCCTGACCGGACTCGATCCAGGCGTGGGCGCGGCGCAGGTTGCTGGCGTTGATGGGGCCCATGTGTTCGCCCTCGGTGCTGCGCAGGCGGCCCGCATCGACCAAGTCGCTGACACGCTGCAGCAAGCGGTGCTGTTCGACCATGTCTGGCGTGCCAAAGCGGCTGCGCGTGAACATCAGCTCCCAGTGCAGGCTCAGGCACTTGGCCTTGAAGGCCATCAAGTCCACCGCGCCGGGCTCGAAGTCGTCAATCAAGGCCAGTTGGCCCTGCGGCGCCAGGGCCTCGATGATGTGCGCCACATGCTGGCCGGTGTGGGTCAGCGAAGCCGCCCGCTGCACCGGGCCGATGCCAGCCGCCTGCAGCTGCGGGCCCCACGGCTGGTGGTGGTCGATCACGTGGTGAGCCCCCAGCGCGAGGCACCATGACTGGGTGTCGGGGCGCGAGGCCGTGGCCACCACGGTCAAACCGGTGAGCTGGCGCGCCAGCTGGATCAGGATGGAGCCCACGCCACCGGCCGCGCCCACGATCAGCAAGGTCTGCCCCTCGCCCCCGCGCGCATCGGCCTGCAAGGGCACGCCCAGGCGATCAAACAGCAGCTCCCAGGCGGTGATGGCCGTCAGCGGCAAAGCTGCGGCCTGGGCATCAGTCAGCGTGCGCGGCGCGTGGGCCGTGATGCGCTCGTCCACGCGCTGCAGCTGGGCATTGCTGCCCGGACGCACGATGCTGCCCGCGTACCAGACCCGGTCGCCCGGCTGGAACAGGCTGACCGCCGAGCCCACGGACTGCACCGTGCCCACCGCGTCCCAGCCCAGCACCTCGGCCTGGCCGGCGCTGGGTGCTCGGCTGCGCCGCACCTTGGTGTCCACGGGGTTGACCGACACCGCAGAGACCGCCACCAGCAGGTCGTGCGGGTCCAGGTCGGCGGCCTGGGGCGCGGGCAGACGCAGGTCGAGCAGGGCCTCGGGGTGGTCGATGGGCAGGGGCTGGTGGTAGCCCACGGCTTGCATGGTGGTCAGAGGGGCAGCAGCGCTCATGGCAGTCCTTCAAATGGCAATCAAGAAATGAAAACGGGTTGATGAAGGAGAATCTAATTCTTCTCGAATTTCAGATAAACCTCTTTAAAAAGGCATCAGTTTCAAATGAAACTTGAAAATCTGGACGAGCTGCGTGTGGCCCTGGCCTGTGCCGAGACGGGCAGCCTGACCGCCAGCGCGGCGCGCCTGCACACCAGCCCGGCCGCCGCCAGCGCCGCGCTCAAGAAGCTGGAAGCCCGGCTCGGAGCACGCCTGTTCGAGCGCAGCACGCGCAGCATGCGCATCACCGCCGAAGGGGAGCTGTTCACGGCCTATGCGCGCCGTGCGCTGGACCTGCTGGACGAAGGCCAGGCCCAGTTGCGCGAAGGTGATGCGCAGCTGATGGGCACGGTGCGCCTGGCAGCGCCCAGCGACCTGACCCGGCGCGTGCTGCTGGACTGGCTGGACGACTTCCTCGCCGCCCACCCCGGGGTGGAGCTGCAGCTGGCCGTCAGCGACAGCCTCAGCGATGTGGTGCGCGACCAGGTCGACCTGGCCTTGCGCTACGGCGAGCTGGACGACTCGCGCCTGGTGGCGCGGCGCCTGCTGACCACCCGCCGCGTGCTGTGCGCCGCGCCCAGCTACCTCGCGCGCCACGGCACACCGCGACACCCCAGCGAACTGAGCCAACATGAATGCCTGAGCTTTGTGGTGCGCGGGCGGCGCCTGCTGCAGTGGCCCTTCACCCGCAGCGACGGGCGCGAGAGCCTGAGCGTGCGCGTGCACGGCCGCCGCAGCGCCGACGACGCCGAGATCGCCCACCGCTGGGCCCTGGCCGGCCACGGCCTGGTCTGCAAGAGCGAGGTCGACCTGCACGCCGACCTGGCCAGTGGCGCCCTGGTGCGCGTGCTGCCCGACTGGCAGGGCCTCACCATGCCGCTGTACGCGGTGCTGCCCAGCAACCGCTTTGTGCCAGCGCGGGTGCGCGCCCTGATCGAGGCCCTGGCCCAGCGCTGCCAGCAGTCGGGCATGGGCCTGGACGGGAGCGGGCCGGCGCCGGCTTCGCTACCATCGACGCCATGACCCAAGACCTGTTTCGCCAAGATGCCACGCTGCCAGAGTGCCGCGCCACCGTGACCGCCCTCAGCGAGGCCGGCGTGGTGCTGGACCGCACGGTGTTCTACCCCCTGGGCGGCGGCCAGGCCGGCGACAGCGGCTGGCTGGTGTTGGCGGATGGAAGCGAATTGCTGATTGCCGACACGCGCAAGGTCAAGGATGAACAAGGCCAGCCCACCGCCGACATCGTGCATGTGCCCGCACCCGGCCAGGAGGCGCTGCTGGCGCAACTGCAGCGGGGGCAGGGCGTGACGGCACGCCTTGACTGGGCCCGCCGCCACCGGCTGATGCGCTTTCACACCAGCACCCACTTGCTGTGCCACCTGGTGGCGCAACCCGTGAACGGCTGCTCCATCACGGCCGACGCAGCGCGGCTGGACTTCCACATGACCGAGCCGCTGGACAAAGACGTGCTCAACGCGGGCCTGGCCCGCCTGGTGGCGGCCGCGTTGCCCGTGACGGTGGGCGCGGTCAGCGACGCCGAACTCGACGCCAACCCGGCCCTGGTCAAAAGCATGTCGGTGCAGCCGCCCCGGGGCAGCGGCCAGGTGCGCACCATCCACATCGCCGCCCTGCCCGGCAGTGACCTGGCCGTGGACCTGCAGCCTTGTGGTGGCACCCATGTGGCCAACACCGCCGAGATCGGCGCCGTGGTGGTCACCAAGATTGAAAAGAAAAGCGCCCAGTCGCGCCGTGTGGTGCTGGGTTTCGCGCCCTGAGGGCGCTGGAACTTCCCCGCGCCTGCACGCTCCCACCCAGCCCATGCCCCACACCACCTTGTTTGATCGGCTCCGCGCACGGCTGCGTGGCGCCCCCCTGGGCACCGCCCTGGCCCTGAGCGCCTGGCTGTTGACCGCCCCCGCCGTGGCCCAGCTGGACCTGCGCCCCGGCGCCCACAGCCCGGCCCGCGCCCTCCAAAACGCCGCCAGCGCCAGCGTGACCACCCCCCGTGTGCAAGCCGAACTGGTGGCCCTGGCACCCCAGGGCGTGGGGCCAGGCCAGCCGCTGTGGCTGGGCCTGAGCATCACCCACCAGCCCGGCTGGCACACCTACTGGAAGAACCCTGGCGACTCCGGCCTGCCCACCCAACTGAGCTGGCAGCTGCCTGCCGGCCTGAGTGCCGGCGAGATTGAATGGCCGGTGCCGCACAAGATCCGCATCGGCCAATTGGCCAACCTGGGGTACGAAGGCACGGTGTTGTTGCCGGTGCCGGTGCAGGTCGCGCGCCACTGGCAGGCCCAGGGCGGCGCGGTGCCCATCCGCCTGCACGCCGAGTGGCTGGTGTGCCGCCAGGAATGCATTCCCGAACAAGCCGACCTGGCGCTGGACCTGCCCGTGGCCGGCTCCACGGCGGCCCAGGCCCCGGCTTTTGCGGCCGCCCGCGCCGCCCTGCCCCAGGCCTTGAGCGGCCCGCACAGCGCCCGCGTGGACGGCCAGACCTTGAGCGTGCGCATCGCCGGCCTGCCAGCCACCTGGCGCGGCCAGCCACTGACGCTGTTCCCTGAAGAACCCGAAGTGCTGGACATTGCCGCGCCCAGCGCCGCGCGCTGGGACGGTGCGGTCTGGACCGCCGAGGTCCCGCTGTCGGCGCAGCGCAGCAGCAGCCCCGGCCAGCTCGGTCTGGTGTTGCCCAGCCCGCAAGCCGGCGGCGTGGCCTACCGCGCCCAGGTGAGCGTGCAAGGCGAGTGGCCCGCCGTGGCCGCCGCCAGCACGGTGTCGCCCGCGCTCAGCGCCGCCCTGGCGGCCAACCAGTCGGCCGCCAACACGGCCGCCCCTTCCGACCCAGCAGCCACGCCGGTAGGCGCCCTGGCCTGGGCCTTGGCCTTGCTGGGCGCGCTGGTCGGCGGCTTGGTGCTCAACCTCATGCCCTGCGTGTTCCCGGTGCTGGCCATCAAGCTGCTGAGCTTTTCGCGCCACAGCGGTGCCGAGGGCGCGCGCGCCCTGCGCCTGCAAGGCCTGGCCTACACCGGCGGCGTGGTGCTGTCCTTTGCCGCCCTGGGCGCCCTGATGCTGGCTTTGCGCGCTGGCGGCGCGCAGCTGGGTTGGGGCTTTCAGCTGCAGTCGCCCTGGGTGGTGGCGGCGCTGGCCGCGCTGTTCACCGTGATCGGCCTCAACTTGGCCGGCCTGTTCGAGTTCGGCGCCTGGCTGCCCAGCCGACTGGCCAGTGCCCAGGCACGTCACCCGGTGGCGGACGCCGCGCTGTCGGGCGTGTTGGCAGTGGCCATTGCCTCGCCCTGCACCGCGCCTTTCATGGGCGCCTCGCTGGGCTTTGCGGTGGCCTTGCCGGCCGCCCAGGCCTTGGCGATTTTTGTCGCCCTGGGTCTGGGCATGGCCCTGCCCTACCTGGCCGTGGCGGTGCTGCCTGGCCTGAGCCAGGTCCTGGCCCAGCGCCTGCCCAGGCCTGGAGCCTGGATGGAGACCTTCCGCCAGTTGATGGCTTTTCCCATGTTTGGCACCGTGGCCTGGCTGGTCTGGGTGCTGGGCCAGCAAAGTGGCATCGATGGCGCGGGCTCGCTGCTGGGCCTGCTGGTGGCCCTGAGCGCCCTGGCCTGGGCCCTGAACCGCCCGGGCCGCAGCCGCCTGTACTTGAGCGGGCTGTGCGCCGCCTTGCTGCTGTGGCTGGCTTGGGTGCTGGGGCCCAACCTCAACCTGGCGCCCGAAGCCCCGGTGGGCAGCGCCAGCCCCTCCGCCGAATCCGGTTGGTCCCCCTGGTCCGAAGCGCGCGCCCAGGCGCTGTTGGCCGAGGGGCGGCCCGTGTTCATCGACTTCACCGCGGCCTGGTGCGTGACCTGCCAGGTCAACAAACGCGGCACGCTGGCCAACCCGGCCCTGCTGAAAGACATGGCCGATCAGCGCGTGGCCTTGCTGCGCGCCGACTGGACCCGGCAAGACCCCACCATCACCCAGGCCCTGAAGGCCCTGGGCCGCAGCGGGGTGCCGGTTTATGTGGTGCTGCGCCCGGGCCAAGCGCCCGTGGTGCTGTCCGAACTGCTGAGCGTGGGCGAGGTGCGCCAAGCCCTGGCCCTGCCCAACACCTGAGTCCTTCTCCCCCCCGTGCCCACCATGACCGCTGAACTGCGCTATTCCCCCCAAGCCCCCAGCCGGGCGGATGTCGACACCTGGCCTGGCGCCACGCTGCTGCAGTTTGGCACCGACTGGTGTGCCCACTGCCAGGCCGCGCAAGGCCCGGTGATCGAGGCCCTGGCCGCCCGCCCCGGGCTGCGCCACCAGTTGGTGGAAGACGGCAGTGGGCGCCCCCTGGGCCGGTCTTTTGCCGTGAAGCTCTGGCCGACCTTGATCGCGCTGGTCGATGGGCAGGAAACCGGCCGCCTGGTGCGCCCCACCGACACCGCCACCGTGGCACAGTGGCTGACCCAGGCGCTGCCGCCGGCCTGAAGCCCAGCCAAACCGGCACCGCGGCCAGGTCGACCCAGCGGTGCAGGGCAGCGACAAAATGCGCATCGCCTGACTTGGTGCAAGAAAGCGCCAGGGCCAGCCCCGGGCGCTGCTGCGACAATCGCAGGATGAGCACCTCTGCCGCCCCCACCACCGCCACCAGCAGCCGCTTTGCGCCGCTGCAAAACGACACCTTCTTGCGCGCCTGCTGGCGCCAGGCCACGGACCACACGCCGCTGTGGCTGATGCGCCAAGCTGGCCGCTACCTGCCGGAGTACGTGGCCACCCGGGCCAAGGCTGGCAGCTTCATGGGCCTGGCGACCAACACCGACTACGCCACCGAGGTCACGTTGCAGCCGCTGGAGCGTTATGCCTTGGACGCGGCCATCCTGTTCTCCGACATCCTGACCGTGCCCGACGCCATGGGCCTGGGCCTGTCTTTCGCGCAGGGCGAGGGCCCGCGCTTTGCCAGCCCGGTGCGCGATGAAGCCGCTGTGGCCGCGCTCGAGGTGCCCGACATGGACCGCCTGCGCTATGTGTTCGACGCCGTGACCAGCATCCGCCGCGCCCTGAACGGCCGCGTGCCGCTGATTGGTTTCTCGGGCAGCCCCTGGACCCTGGCCTGCTACATGGTCGAAGGCAAGGGCAGCGACGACTACCGCCTGGTCAAGTCCATGCTGTACAGCCGCCCCGACCTGATGCACCGCATGCTAGAGGTCAACGCCGACTCGGTGGCCGCCTACCTGAACGCCCAGATCGAAGCCGGCGCGCAAGCGGTGATGATTTTCGACAGCTGGGGTGGGGTGCTGGCCGACGGCGCCTTCCAGCAGTTCAGTCTGGCCTACACCGAGCGCGTGCTCAAGCAACTCAAGCGCGAACACGACGGCGTGGCCATCCCGCGCATTGTGTTCACCAAGGGCGGCGGCCTGTGGCTGGACAACATGGCCGCCCTGGACTGCGAGGTGCTGGGCCTGGACTGGACGGTGAACCTGGGCCAGGCCCGCGCCCGCGTGGGCGGCGCCGTGGGAGGCCCGGGCAAGGCCTTGCAGGGCAACATCGACCCCAATGTGCTGTTTGCCCCGCCGGCCCAGATCGCCACCGAGGTGGCGCGCGTGCTGGACAGCTTTGGCACCCCGCACCTGGACCCCAGCACCACCGGCCCGACCCACATCTTCAACTTGGGCCACGGCATCAGCCAGTACACCCCGCCGGAGCATGTGGCGGCCCTGGTCGAAGCCGTGCACACCCATTCGCGCCGCCTGCGCGGCGGCTGAGTCCCGTGGGCCCACAGGCCCAGCCTGCACCGAACACCGCCACCGGCCACGGCCGCTGGCGGTTTTTTCGTGCCTCTTGACGCCTGCCGGGGTCGGCCAAAGCCCAAAATCAAGAGCACGTCAAGAGACTTGTGCACAATTTTTCTGGTGCGGTGCACCACGGTCCCAGCGCCAGACGCAAACACCGAGAGAACTCTAAGTCATTGATTTATATGACTATTTGTTTTTGCCGATTTTCCAGGCAATCTAAGAAAAGCCTTGTGGGACAAGGCTTGCGCGCGGCTCAGGGGCAGATGTCAACAAAGTTATCCACAGCTTTTGTGAATTTCCGTAAATCCCCCTCAAAATCAAGGACTTAGCGTCGGCGTGGCGCCCATCGGTCACCTCTCTAGCCCGCTGGGTCAGCGTGTCAGCACCCGACGAACGCGAGGCACCGGTTCGCCGTCCAAAGTGGCGCCCGGGCCGCCTCAGTTATGCACAGAAGCACGCCCCTAGGTTTTCCAAACACCTGCAGCGGTTTTTTCACAGGGAAGGTTTTGAAGCACCGCTAAGTTGTTGATTTATATAGAAATCAAACACTGCCCAATAAATAAGCAATCTGTCAGAGGCCAAGGGAGACAAGGATTTGGCCTGCAACCCGCCTGGCTATCCCCAAAGTTATCCACAGAAACCCGGGATGGTGTGAATTTCCCAGTGGAATCAAGCACTTGGCACACATTGCCACCAAGCCACCTGAAGCGGACAAGTCTGTGGACAGCTTGTGCAAGGGGCGGGACAAGTCCAAGTCCAATTTGGTGCATGGGCGAATTCGCGGCGCGCTTACTTATGCACAAAATTCGCTGGCCTGGTTGAAGGTGGCGGAACCGACAAAAACGCGAGCCAAAGTGCTACTGAATCCCGATAAGTTGTTGATTCATATAGACTTAAGTTGGATGATCAATTTTTAAGCAAATCAGCCAAGCCCTTGTCACACAAGGCTTTTGTCTGTGTCGAGACACTCTATCAACAAAGTTATCCACAGAAATGCTGAACACTTGGCGCCAAGCTGCCAAATCCAGCACTCAGCGCGCATCCCCTGAACAGATCCCCTCCCCGTGGCGGGCACAAGCGCGCCGCTGACGCACAATGCCAGCCCATGCATCACCGGCTTGCCGTCGTGGTCCAGACGCCCGCGCACAGCGGCCTGTCTGGCCCCCTCACCTACCAAAGCCCCGAGGCCCTGCCCCCGGGCACCTTGGTGCGGGTGCCCCTGGGCAAACGTGAAACCCTGGGCGTGGTGTGGCCGGTGGCCGAGCAGGACCTGGACACCGAGGGCGTGACCGAGCGCCCAGTCGCCGGTGTGCTGGCCGGCTTGCCCCCGCTGGGGCCCGCCTGGATGCGCCTGGTGAGCTTTGCGTCGCGTTACTACCAGCGCTCGCTCGGCGAGGTAGCGCTGGCCTCGCTGCCGCCCCAGTTGCGCGAATTGGGACCGGAGCAACTGGCGCGGCGCCTGAAGCGCCCCCAGGCGGCCGCCCCCGACCCCGCCACACCAACGCCAGCGGGCCTGGCGCTGACCGCCGAACAGGCCGAGGTCTGCGCACAGCTTGAACAGCACCCAGGCCCGTTTTTGCTGTTTGGCGCCACGGGCAGCGGCAAGACCGAGGTCTACCTGCACGCCGTGCAGGCCCTGCTGGAGCGCGACCCGAGCGCACAGGCCCTGATCATGGTGCCCGAGATCAACCTCACCCCCCAGTTGGAAGAGCGCTTTCAGGCCCGCTTTGCGCCGCGCTGGGGCGTCCAGGCCGTGGTGTCGATGCACAGTGGCATGACCCCGGCCCAGCGCCTGAAGAGCTGGCTGGCCGCCCACAGCGGCCAGGCGCGCATGGTGCTGGGCACCCGCATGTCGATCTTTGCGTCCATGCCCGGCTTGCAACTGATCATCGTGGACGAGGAACACGACCCCAGCTACAAGCAACAAGAAGGGGCGCGCTACTCGGCGCGCGACCTGGCCGTGTACCGGGGCCAGCAAGAAGGGGCCAAGGTGCTGCTGGGCTCCGCCACGCCCTCGCTGGAGAGTTGGCACCACAGCCGGCCCAGCGCCGAGGGCGGGCGGTACCAGCGCCTGCTCATGCCCACCCGGGTGGGGGCGGCCGCCGACGCCGGCCTGCCCCGGGTGCGCCGCGTGGACATGAACCGGCAAAGCAAGGGCACGGTGTTCTCGCCCCAGTTGGTGAGCGCCATGCAAGAGCGCGTGGCGCGCGGCGAGCAGGTGATGGTCTTTTTGAACCGGCGCGGCTACGCCCCGGTGCTGCACTGCAATGACTGCGGCTGGAAAAGCGAGTGCCCGCATTGCAGCGCCTTCCGCGTCTTCCACCGCATTGACCGCACCCTGCGCTGCCACCACTGCGGCTTCACCCAGGCGGTGCCGCGCGCCTGCCCGGACTGCGGCAACCTGGACATCGCGCCGCTGGGCCGGGGCACGGAGCGCTTGGAGGAGCAACTGGCCGAGCTGATGAGCGAGACCTTGCGCCCCGACGGCCAGCCCGCGCGCATCGCCCGCATCGACGCCGACAGCACCCGGGCCAAGGGCGCCCTGGAGAGCCAGTTGGCCCAAGTCCACGGGGGCGAGGTCGACGTGCTGGTCGGCACCCAGATGATCGCCAAGGGACACGACTTCCGCCGGGTCACCCTGGTGGCGGCCATCAACCCGGACGGCGCGCTGTTCTCCAGCGACTTCCGTGCGCCCGAACGCCTGTTTGCCCTGCTCATGCAGGCGGCCGGCCGGGCCGGGCGCGACGCGGCCTTTGTCAGTGCGCAAAAAAGCGAAGGCGAGATGTGGGTGCAGACCTTCTACCCCACGCACCCGCTGTTCGAGGCGCTCAAGACCCACGACTACCCGGCCTTTGCTCAGGCCCAGCTCGAAGAGCGCGAGCAGGCCGGCATGCCGCCGTTTTCCTTCCAGGCCCTGGTGCGTGCGGAAGCGCGCACCCAGGCGGTGGCGCAAGGTTTTCTGAACAGCGCCAGCGCGGCCGGCGCCGAGCTGGAGGGGGCCAGCCAGGTGTTTCGCTTCTCGGCCGTGCCCATGACGATTCAGCGCGTGGCCAACATCGAGCGCGCCCAGATGCTGATCGAATCGCCCTCGCGGGCCGCCCTGCAACGCTTTCTGGCGCAGTGGCAAGCCGTGCTGCACGCCACCCGCGCCGCGCCCGAGCACAAAGGCCTGATCCGCTGGGCGGTGGATGTGGATCCGCTGCTCATTTGAGCCACCGAAACCCGGATCGGCGCCACTCGATACCCCAGAGAAGTTACAGGCATTTCAAATCGAAAAAGCCTGATCTGCCAGTCCCTGCAGGCGATGACACTGCGCAGGCGACGCGGGCCTTCGGCGAAGGCGCTTCGGGCTTGACGCGGCGCACACAAGAAGATTCTCGGGAGCACTCCAAATGAAATTCACTGCTTGGCTGGGCACGGCCCTGGCCGTCACCCTGACCCTCCACACCGGCCTGTCCGAGGCCTTTGACCTCGGCAGCGCCATCGATGCCGCCAGCAAAGGCGTCAAAGCCGCCACGCTGAGCGACGCCGAAGTCGCCGATGTGGCCCGACAGGTCAGCGCCAGCGAGGACAAACGCAACAAGGTCGCTCCAGCGGGCTCGCCCTATGCCGTGCGCCTGGGCAAAGTGGTGGCCGGACTGCAGAACGAGGATGGGCTGAAACTCAACTTCAAGGTCTACCTCACCCCGGATGTGAACGCCTTCGCGATGGCCGATGGCACAGTGCGCGTCTACAGCGGCCTGATGGACAAGATGAGTGACGACGAATTGCGCTTTGTCATTGGGCACGAGATCGCGCATGTGAAACTGGGCCACAGCAAGAAGGCTTTGCAGACCGCCTACGCCACCTCCGCTGCCCGCGACGCGATGGCCGCCTCCGGCAACACGGCCGCCGTGGTGATCAGCCAATCGGCTTTGGGCGGTTTGGCCGAAAAGCTGATCCACGCCCAGTTCTCACAAAGCCAGGAGAGCGACGCGGACGCCTACTCGGTGCGCTTCATGCAGAAACACAATTACAACCTCACTGCGGCCGCCAGCGCGCTGCGCAAGCTGCAGGACTTGGGCGGCGGTGAGAACAGCATGTTCTCCAGCCACCCGGCCCCCGGCGACCGCGCCAGCAAAGTGGAAACCCAATTGAAGGGTTGAGCTCAGGTCAGCAGCGCGACAGCGGCTGAAAAACTGACAAAGGCCGCGGCCGTGGAGATCAAGATGATGCGCGCCACGCGGCCGGTGTCGGCGTCAAAACGCTCGGCCAGCATGGACACATTGCTGGCACTGGGCAGGGCCGCCACCAGCACCACCACGGTCAGCGCAAACGGATCCAGCGGCCAGCCGGCGGCCATGGCCAGGCGCCCCACACCCCACACGAGCAGTGGGTGCAGCACCAGTTTGTAGAGCGCAATCCGGGGCACATCACCCCAGCCGCGCACGGGCAGGGCATGGCGCGAGGACAGCATCTGTGACCGCGCCAACACCGCGCCAATGGTGAACAAGGCCACGGGGGAGGCCGCATCGGCCAGCAAGGACACGGTTTTCTGCACCGGTGCGGGCAGGCTGAAACTGGCTGCCGAGGCCGCGCCACCCAGCAAAATCGACCAGGGCATGGGGTTGGCCACCATGCCTTTGAAGGCGTTGCGCAAGGCCTGGCCTGCGCCGTGCTTGTCGGCTCCGTCCAGGCGGGACAAGGCGATGCACAGCGAGGAGGTGATCACCAGGTCCACCGTGATCGTCACGATGGCCGGCCCCGCCGCCGCCGCGCCCAACAAGGCCACCAGCAAGGGCACGCCCATGAAGCCGGTGTTCGGGAAAGCCGCCACCAGCGCGCCAAAGGCGGCGTCGTTCCAGCCCACCGGACCGCCCCTGTGACGGTTTCGGGTGCTGAGCACCGTCCACGCCAACATCAACAAAGCGCACAGCAGGTAGACGAAAAACAGGCTCGCATCGAGCAACTGCGCCAGCGGCGTGCTGGCGCCAAAGCGGTACAGCATGCAAGGCAGGGCGAAGAACAGCACGAAGGTGTTGAGGCCGGGTATGGCCTCCAGCGGCAGCATGCGCCGCCGCGCGGCGAGGTAGCCGCACAGGACCAAGGCAAAAAAGGGGAAGGTGACCAGCAGGATCGACAGCACGCGGGGACGCTTTCAGCCGGAAGCCCGGCGCCGGGGTGAACAGGGCAGGTGAAGCCGCTATTCTGCCGCCGGTGGCGCGGAGCTGCTGGCGCCGCAGGCCCGGTACGCCGGGCCCAGGCGACGCGGGCAGGACGGCCTCCTGCCCGGGGCGCGTCAGCGTGTGGTCGCAGAAGTGGCGCTCGGGGAAAGCAAACTGGGCGGCAAGGCCGGGGTGTCACTGCCTCCCGAGGCGGCGCCGGTGCCTGCGCCCGTGCCCAGCGCTGCCGCTTCGGCGGCACAGTCGCGGGTGCTGGCCGTCACGGTTTGGCGCAGCACGGCCACCTCCTGCTGGGCCAAGGCCATTTGCGCGCGGAACACCGCATCGCTGTGCAAACGCGCCACGACGCCGGCGGCGACCAAACGCCCGTTGTCCACATCGCTTTGCCAGTGGGCACCACAGACCACCCGGCTTTGACCAAAGGCCAGCCCGCGCTGCAACAGGGCGTTGGTGCGCTCAGGCGAGACCTCGGACAAGAGCAGCGCCCAGGTCCAGCCAATCGCCGTGTGGCCCGAGGGGTAAGAGCCGTCCTTGGCCAAGGCTGCATCGCTGGAGGGCAGGCAGGTGCTGGTCTTGTTGACGACAAAGGGGCGCACGCGGTTGTAGTAGTTCTTGGCCTTGTAGGTGGCCAGGCCCGCATCGGCAAAGGTGCGACGCAGCAAGGCATTCAGATGGGGGCTTCGATCGGCCTGGATGTCCATGCCCAAAGCGCAGGCGAACTGGTTGGGCGCATGGGGAAAACTCAAGTCGGCGTCTTGTTTCGCCACCTCGCCCCGTGCACCCTTCTCTGCGGCGCGCGTGCTCTCAAAGGCGTATTGGTCGGCCAAGTAGGGTGGCAAGCCAGTCACGGGTGGTGGGGGCAGCAAGGCCAGGCTGTCAGGCCAGGCCGAAGGGGCCAGATAACCCCGCCACACCCCTGAGCCTGCGGGGTAGTCGCCGATCTGGCTTGACGTGGTCGGCGGCGGGGAGCCATCGGCGCTGGCGGCGCCCGAGTCAGAGCAAGCCCCCAGGCTGAGCAGCATGCACAAGGTGGTGCCGGTAGCCAAGAGCCAGTGGCTGGCTTGGCCAAGGTGAGAAGGAAAACGCATGGGCAAAGGTCTCCGTGGAAAGTGGTTCAGGGAACACATGGCCAGGAGCCCCCGGCCATCACGCGTCCGCTCGACAAGCGTTGTCGCAGCGAGCCCGACAGCGGCAGCCGCTATCATTGCGGGCCGCATTGCCTCCCCGTCCCCCCTCGGCCCACCCACAGGCGCCGCCCATCTCGCCCATCCCATGTCCGCCGGTCTGAACATCGCCCAACTTGAAGCTGTGAATTACGTGCAAGGCCCTTGCTTGGTGCTGGCCGGCGCGGGCTCGGGCAAGACGCGCGTGATCACGATGAAGATCGCGCACCTGATCGATTCCGGCCTGGACCCCAAGCGCATCGCGGCCATCACCTTCACGAACAAGGCCGCGGCGGAAATGCGCGAGCGCGCCAAGGGCCTGATCGGGCGCAAGGCCAAGGACATCGTGATCTGCACCTTCCACGCCCTGGGCGTGCGCCTGATGCGCGAGGATGGCGCGGTGCTGGGCCTCAAGCCCCAGTTCAGCATCCTGGACGCGGACGACGTGACCGGCATCCTCAAGGACTGTGGCGGCAGCCCCGACATGGCCACCGCCCGCCAGTGGCAATGGACCATCAGCGCCTGGAAGAACCAGGGCCTGAACGCGTCCCAGGCCATGGCCCAGGCCGAGAACGACCACGAGCGCGTGATCGCCGAGATCATGGCCCGCTACGAAGAGCGCCTGACGGCCTACCAAAGCGTGGACTTTGACGACCTGATCGGCATGCCGCTGAAGCTGCTGCGCGACCACGCCGAGGTGCGCGAAAAGTGGCAAAAAATGCTGGGCCATGTGCTGGTCGACGAGTACCAGGACACCAACGCCACCCAGTACGAAGTGCTCAAGGCCCTGGTGGGCCAGCGCGGCCGCTTCACCGCCGTGGGCGACGACGACCAGTCCATCTACGGCTGGCGCGGCGCCACGCTGGACAACCTGCGCAAGCTGCCGGTGGACTTCCCGGACCTGAAGGTGATCAAGCTGGAGCAGAACTACCGCTCCACCTCGGCCATCCTGCGCGCGGCCAACAACGTGATCCAGCCCAACCCCAAGCTGTTCCCGAAGACCCTGTTCTCGGAACTCGGCGAAGGCGAGCCGGTGCGCGTGGTCGACGCCGACAACGAAGAACACGAGGCCGAGCGCGCCGTGGCCCGCATCCAGAGCCTGCGTGCCACCTCGAAGTGGAAGGACCTGAAGGACTTCGCCATCCTCTACCGCGCCAACCACCAGGCGCGCATGTTTGAGCAGGCGCTGCGTCGTGCGCAAATCCCGTACAAGGTGTCGGGCGGCCAGAGCTTTTTTGACCGCGCCGAAATCAAGGACTTGTGTGCCTGGTTCCGGCTGTGGATCAACAACGACGACGACCCCGCCTTCCTGCGCGCCATCACCACCCCCAAGCGCGGCATCGGCCACACCACGCTCGGCCAGTTGGGCGTGTACGCGAGCCAGTACAAGCTGAGCCTGTTCGAGTCGCTGTTCAGCGCCTCGCTGCAAAACGTGTTGCCGGCACGCGCCAGCGGCAGCCTGCAAGAGTTTGGCCGTTATGTGAACGACCTCGAATACCGCGCCCGCCAGACCCTGGGCGCCGAAGACGCACGCACCTTCTTGCTCGACTTCCTCAAAGAGATTGGCTACGAGCAGCATCTGTACGACAACGAGGACAGCGAAAAAGCCGCCGCCACGCGCTGGACCAACGTACTGGAGTTCTGCGACTGGATGTCGGGCCGCTGCGGCGGCCAGATCGACGACGCCGCCGGGGTCAGCACCACGCGCGAGGTGAAGAACCTGCTTGAAGTCGCCCAGACCATTGCCCTGCTGTCCACCATCAGCGAGCGCGAGCAAGACCAGGACGTGGTCACCTTGTCGACCCTGCACGCCTCCAAAGGCCTGGAGTGGCCGCATGTGATGCTGGTCGGCGTGAACGAAAACATCCTGCCCTTCAAGATGGACCAGGAGCCCGGCAGCGAGGTCAGCGGCGAGAGCCTGGCCCTGCGTCTGCAGGAAGAGCGCCGCCTGATGTACGTGGGCATCACCCGCGCCCAACGCACGTTGGCCGTGAGCTGGACCCGGCGGCGCAAGAAAGGCCGCGAGATGGTGGCCGCCCTGCCCAGCCGCTTCATCGCTGAAATGGCCCTGGACCAGAACACCGTCAAGGAAGACCCACGCGAAAAGCTCAAAGCCTTGCGCGCTGAGTTTGCCAAGCGCGCGGCCAGCGCTGCCCAGTCCTCCGGGGGCTGAGCCCGGCGCGGGCGCTTTCGACTCACGCTAAGCTACGCGCCCCGAGCCCGCCCAAGCGGTGGGACAGACCGGCCCCAGACCTGTTGCATTGCCCACTGCCCACTGCCCACTGCCATGAATGACACCTTCTTTTCAAGATGCCTGCGCCGCCTGGGTATGGCGTGCTGGTGGGCCTGCGGCCTGGCGTCGCTGGCCACGTGGGCCGACGCCCCGCCGCCCCCACCGCCGCCCAGCGCCCCCAGCCGCTGCCCCAGCCTGGAGGATTGGCAGCCCAGCGACCTGTACGGGCTTTGGCGCGCCGAGTTCAGCCCCGGCGCCCCCACGCCCATCACTTTGTTGCTGGAGCGCCACCCTGAACTGCCCGGCAGCGTGCGCGGCGTGATGCAGAGAGACGGTCAACGCGTCTGGCTGAGCGGTGATGTGGACAATGGCGACTTCACCCTCGAAGAATCAGACAACGGCCGCAACATCTCAGCCACCTGGCTGGGCACCGTGACAGAGCAGCGCTGCGGCCGGGAAATCAAAGGCACATGGACTTCCGACAAAACCCCCTCAACACGCCAGTTCGTGTTGCGCAAACTGGCCGATTGAGTCGCCTGATCAGCCGCCTGCGCGGACAAGCGCACAGCGCAGCGCGCACCACGGCCCTGGTGGCCGGTCTGCTGATCGCCCTGCCCGGCGCCCCCGCCCTGGCCCAAAGCAGCCCCACCCCAGCCGCCCCCAAGCCAAGCGCGGCCGCGGCCCCAGCCACCGGTTGGCAGGCCTGCCGAGCCCTGGCCAACGACCCCGCCGCGCGCCTGGCCTGTTTTGACGACTGGGCCCAAGCGGCGGCGCTGCCTGGCGCCATTCCTGGTTCCGCTGCGGCGCTGGCGCCCAGCGCGACGCCCCCCGCGGCACGTGAACTGACCGTGTCGCCCGGGGCCTTGGCCAGCCAGCAGCCTGACACCCGCCCGGTGGACACCACTTTGCCCGCCACACGCCTGATCAGCGTGGGCACCGAAGCCGGCTGCCAGGACCGCCAGTACACCGAAACCTCGCGCTTTTGGGAGCTTGAGAACGGCAGCGACTGCGGTACTTTTGGCATCCGCGGCTACCGGCCCATCAGCTTGGCCTTGATCATGTCGGACAGCGTGAACACCCAGCCCAGCTCGCCCAGCGCCGGCCACACCCAAAGCGCGCCGGTCGAGTACAAACGCACCGAAACCCGCCTGCAGCTGTCGGTGCGCACCAAGATCGCCCAAGGCCTGCTGACACAAGGTCACCCCACGCTCAAGGACTCGCTGTGGTTTGGCTACACCCAGCAGTCGTATTGGCAGCTGTTCACGCCGCAGCTGTCGCGCCCCTTCCGCAGCACCGACCACGAGCCTGAGGTGATGTATGTCTACCCCACCGATGCAGCCCTGCCCGGCGGCTGGCGCTGGCGCTACACCGGCGTGGGCCTGGCGCACCAGTCCAACGGCCAAAGCCTGCCGCTGTCGCGCAGCTGGAACCGCTACTACCTCATGAGCGGGGCTGAGCTGGACACGCGCTGGCGCGTGCAAGGCCGCCTGTGGCGCCGCATCAATGAAAGCGCCAACAGCGACGACAACCCGGGCATCAGCAACTACGTGGGCCGCGGCGAAGCCACGGTCTACTACCACCCCAGCCCAGACAACACCTTGGGCGCAACGGTGCGGCACTCGCTGGGCTCGCAAGCCCGCGGCTCGGTGCGGCTGGAATGGCTGCGCGCCCTGGGCAATGGGCCGGAGGCCGGCGGCAAGAGCGGGCTGCGCCTGCACACCCAGCTGTTCAGCGGCTACGGCGACAGCCTGCTGGACTACAACCGGCGCCGCGTGGTGTTCAGCGTCGGCCTGAGCCTGGTCGACTTCTGAACCCGATCTCTGAGACCTGCTACGAAAAACCTAGCGCAAAGACAGTGCCCCAACGGCCTGGACGCCCTGGATAACCGGGGGTTTTAGGCCCGTTTTCCGGCTCTTGCCCTCGCGGTGCCCCGACCACAATCGGGGCACGAGGACACACCCATGGACCTGCAATACCAACTCAAATCCGGCAGCTACTACCTGTACGACATGACCGAAGCGCCCAGCCCGTTCACGGGTGAGCGGCGCTTTAGGCTCAAGACCGACACGGTGGCCATCGCCTTTGACCGCCACACCGGCGAATTGCACCAACACGGCAGCCCCACACGCATCCAGTCCTGGGCCACTGGGGCCCGACGCCGTCTGCGCGCGGCCGGTGCCGTGGACATTGCCAACGACATCGTGGTGGTGTCAGGCCCACTGCCCGTGGAAGAGATCAACAAATGCCTGGGCATCACCGGGTATTGCCGGCGCTTGTTCCACCGCCTGCACGCCCTGCCCCACGGCAAATTCCCCAAAGCCAGCCCCCCCAAGAGCCGGGCCGGGTTTCAGGCGGCCTGAGCCGCCCCATCGGGACGGCGCTGGGGCGCCAGGCGCCCCAATCTCCCTCCACCCAGCGGCAGGGTGAGCCAAGCCCTCAAGCCAAGGCAGCTTCCACCAAGGAGGCCAATGATGCCGTTGGGCGACCCAGCAAAGCGCTGAGCTGGCGACCCTCATCGAACAAAGCGCCCTGGGCGGCCCCGGCATCCGAATCCGCCAACAGGCTGGCCAGCCCCTCAGGCAGCCCCGCACCCACCAAAGCCTTTTGGTATTCCGCTTCCGGCAGGTTGATGTAAGGGATGGTCTTGCCCGACTGGCGACTGAGTTCGGCGGCGAACTCAGCCAGGGTGTAGGACGTGTCGCCCGCCAACTCATAGACCCGACCGGCCTGGTCTGGCAAGGTCAGCACACGGGCGGCGGCTTCGGCGTAGTCCACCCGAGCGGCCGACGCGATGCGGCCTTCGCCCGCGCTGCCAATGAAAGCGCCATGCTGCAAGGCCGGCGGCACGCTGGCCAGGTAGTTCTCGGTGTACCAGCCATTGCGCAACAGCACATGGGGCAGGCCCACCGACTTCAGATAGGCCTCGGTGGCCTGGTGCTCGGCAGCCAAACCCAGCGGTGAACTGTCGGCGCGCAGCAGGCTGGTGTAAGCCAGCAACTGGACACCCGCACGCTGGGCCGCATCGATCACGTTATGGTGCTGCACGGTGCGCTGCCCCACCTCGCTGGACGAAATCAGCAGCACCTTTTCAGCCCCCTGGAATGCCGCATCCAAGGTGGCAGGCTGGGTGTAATCGGCCTGGCGCACCTGCACGCCCAGGGCGGCGAGGTCCGTCGCCTTGGCGGGTTGGCGCACGGCGGCGACGATTTGCGAGGCAGGCACTTGGCGCAGCAAAGCCTGGATGACGAGTTGGCCCAGTTGGCCCGAGGCGCCGGTGACGACGATCATGGTGTGAATTCCTAATGCGTTGAATGAAGACAAGCACTATCATTTGGTAAGCACTAACTTTTTACAAGTACGCACCAAAAGGTAAGCGATGCAAAATCCAGACGAACCCCGGGCCGTGGGCCCCATCCGCCCCCGTTCACTGGCCGAGGGGCTGGAGCGCGGCAACTTGTTTGCCGAAGCGTGCCCGTCGCGGGAGGTGCTGCGCCACGTCACCAGCCGCTGGGGCGTGCTGGTGCTGGTCGCGCTGCTGCGCAAGACGCACCGCTTCAGCGAGTTGCGCCGCAAGATCAACGGCGTGAGCGAAAAAATGCTGGCCCAGACCCTGCAGTGGCTGGAGAGCGATGGCCTGGTGCTGCGCGTGTCCTACCCCGTGGTGCCGCCCCACGTCGAGTACTCGCTGACCCCGCTGGGCCAGGAGGTGGGCCTGCGGGTGGAAGACCTGGCGGACTGGATTGAGGGCAACCTGCCCAGGATGATGGAGGCGCGCAGCGAGCGCGTGGTGGTGGGGGCAGCGGAAAGCGCGAGGGTGGCGGGCTGAGGGCCAGGTGGATCCGCTCATGGGGGCTGCGACCGCAAGAAGAATCCGTCCCGGCCAGCGCCTCCTGGCTCGGGAAGAAGCGACAGCAACACCCTGCGTTGAACCCCTGCGTTGCAACCGAGCCCACCGCCAACGGCGACTTCGGGCTACCGGGAACGCGAGCGCTCCAATGCGAAACGCCCCAGGCTCTTTCGAGTGCTGGGGCGCTTAAATTCTGGTGGCCTGGGGCGGAATCGAACCACCGACACGCGGATTTTCAATCCGCTGCTCTACCAACTGAGCTACCAGGCCTGCAAGACTTAAATTATAACCAGTTTTTTGGGGTCCGCGCAAGAAGTTCGTTTAAATCGCATTTCTTTTGCTGCGCGAGAGGTCGACCCCCAGTTGGCGCAGCTTGCGGTACAGGTGGGTGCGCTCCAGGCCGGTCTTCTCGGCCACGCGGGTCATGGAGCCGTTTTCCTGCGCGAGATGGAATTCAAAGTAGGCCTTCTCGAAGCCGTCACGCGCTTCGCGAAGGGGCTTGTCCAGATCAAACAGCTGCTGGGCTTGGGATGGCGCCTCGCTGACCGGCAGCACCGGCGCGGGCGCGGGCTCGACACGGGGCTCGGGCAGGCTGGGGGCGGCGGGCGCGGTCTTGCGCAGCTGATGGCGGGCCAGGCCCTGCTCCACCGCCTTGAGCAGCTTTTGCAGGGTGATGGGTTTTTCCAGAAACGAGAAGGCACCGATGCGGGTGGCTTCAACGGCGGTGTCGATGGTCGCGTGGCCGCTCATCATGATCACCGGCATGGACAGCAGGCCGCCAGCCGCCCATTCCTTGAGCAGGCTGACGCCGTCGGTGTCGGGCATCCAGATGTCGAGCAGCACCAGGTCAAATTCGTCACGTTGGCGGGCATTGCGCGCTTGCGAGGCGTTTTCTGCCAACTCGACGTTGTGGCCCTCATCGTTGAGAATTTCGGACAGCAGATCGCGAATGCCCAACTCGTCGTCGACCACCAGTATGTTTGCCATGATTAAAAGATTGCGATTCCAGGAGAGAGGAGACGAAGGGCGCTTGCGCCTCAGGCCACACGGGCCTGTGCAGTGGCGAATGATAGCGACACTTGGGCCCCCGCAATTTTGTCGCCACGCAAGTGGTTGGACAGATCAATGCGCGCGCCGTGCTCGTCAGCGATTTTCTTCACCACAGCAAGTCCCAGGCCGGTGCCTTTGGATTTGGTGGTGACGTAGGGCTCAAAGGCCCGTTTGAGGATGTGCTCGGGAAAGCCAGTGCCGTGGTCGCGCACGATCAGGCGCACGCGCTGGGTGCTTTCGCTCCAGCGCGTGCGGATTTCCACGGCCGGTACATCGCTGTCTTCGCGGCTGCCTTCGGTGGCGTCCTGCGCGTTTTGCAGCAGGTTGTGCACGACCTGGCGCAGTTGCTGGGCGTCGCCCAGCACTGGCGGGCAGCGCGGATCCAGTTCAACGTGCACGGGCACGTCGGCGTTCTCGGGGCTGTAGAGCTGCAAGATGTCTTGCACCAGGGTGTTGAGGTCCAACGGCTTGAGCTCGGCCGCAGGCAGGCGCGCGTAGTCACGGAACTCGTTGACCAGGCGCTTCATGGCGTCGACTTGATCGACGATGGTTTTGACCGACTTGGTGACGATGGCCTGCTCGGGCGCGGCGACTTTGCCCGCCAGCTTCATCTCCAGGCGCTCGGCAGACAGTTGGATGGGCGTGAGTGGGTTTTTGATCTCGTGCGCCAAACGGCGCGCCACTTCGCCCCAGGCCTGGGCGCGCTGGGCCGACACGATTTCGGAGATGTCGTCAAACACCAGCAGGCGGGCGGCGCCCGGCAGCTCGGCGCCGCGCGCCACCAAGGTGATCATGGTGGACGAGGCGCCGGTTTGTCCGTCGGGCAACTCAAAGGACTGCTGCCAGTGGTCCAGCCCATGCTGCAGGGCGTTTTCGCCCAAGAACGCATCAAACTGGTTTTGCACCCGGGCGGCAAAACCTTCCAGCCCAGGAATGGCCGACAAGGGGCGCCCCTCATAAGCGGCCAGCGGCACCTTCAGGATGCGGGTGGCGCCGGGGTTGGAGGACTGGATGCTGCCCTGCCCGTCCAGCACGATCACGCCTGCCGTCAGGTTGTCGAGGATGGTCTGCAGGTTGGCGCGCGCCGTGCTGACCTGGCGCATGCTTTTCTCGACCGTCGCGCGCGCATCGGCCAGCTGCTGGGTCATGTCCGCAAAAGATCGGGTCAGGCCCCCCAGCTCGTCCTTGCCTTGCAAGACGGCTTTGGGGCTGAGGTTGCCAGCGGCCACTTCGCGCACGCCTTCGGCCAGCACCAGCAGCGGACGCGCCAGCTGGTTGCCCAGCAGCACGGCCAAGAGCACGGCACCAAACACCGCCAGGAAGAGGCTCAAGGTCAAGGTGCCGATGTACATGCGGCGCAGGCCCACGCGGGCCAGGGCGCGTTCTTGGTACTCGCGGTTGGCTTCCTGCACCGCCATGGCGTTGGCGACCAGGGTCGGCGGCAGGGGCACGGACACCTGCAAAAAGCGGGCTTCGGACAACAAGCCCAGGCTGGAACTGCTGACCAGGGCCATGGCTCGGATGCGGGCGTTGCTCAGGGCCGCGGGGTTGCCGGGGTCGTCCAGGCCTTCGATCTGGGCCAGGGCGCGCTGTTTGCGCACGTTGCGGATGACCTGTACCGAGGGGCGCTCGGGGTTGAGCTGAAACCGGGACTGGCCCACGCTGGCCACCAGTTGGCCAGAGGCGCCCCAGAGCACCACGTCACTGGCCCCCAGTTGGTCGCGGATTTTTTCCAGCACCAGGCCGGCGGTGGCGTCGGGCACATCGGTCAGCTGGTTGCCCGCCGCACGGGTCTTGTTGGCCAGGTCGTTGGCCAAGGTATCCAAGGTGGCCCGCCCCAAGCTGACCCCTGCATCCAAGGCACCTTCGACCTTGACGTCAAACCAGCTCTCGATCGAGCGTGAGACAAATTGGTAGGACACCACATAGATCAGCATGCCCGGCACGAAGCCGACCAGGGCAAAAATAGCGGCCAACTTGACCAACAGGCGGCTGCCAAAACGCCCTCGGCGCAGGCGCTGGTAAAGCCGCAGCGCGATCCACAAGATGGCGGCGAGCAAGGCGCTGGCCACCACCAGGTTGATGACAAACAGGCGCAGGTAATTGCGCTCGTAGAGGTCGCGGTTGTTGGTGGCCTGGGTCAGCAGGAACAGCAGCACGATGCCGGTGACCACCATGGTGGCGATGCCCAGGCCGACGGTCCAGCGGGCGGTGCGCGAGCTGAACAGCGAGTGCCGGTCAATGCGCTGGGCCGGGGTCACGCTCACTTGGCGGGCTCCAGGCTCAAGCGCTGGTTGCGGCTGGTGGCCAAGTTCCAGTCCGTGCGTCCGGTCACCCCCAGCTGGAAGGGCCGGGGCAGTTGAGACACGTCCAGTCTGAAGCGCAGATTGATGTTGTGTTTGGCTTCGCCATCGATTTCGCTGGGCTCGGCGATCTTCCAGCGCGAGATGCGCTGCACGGCGGCCAGCGCATCTTCCAACTCTTCAAAGCTTTGGGCCAAGCTCACGCCCAAACCAGAATTGGTGATGGGGGTGGGGGCCACCTGCAGGCGCCAGCGCCGGGTCAACGGCTGGTAGGCCAGCCGCATGTAGCGCGATGCGCTGGCCACCTGCCTGTCGTACCAGTACCAGCGGTCGCGCAGCACCTCGGCTTCCGCGACGAAGTACAGGGGTATGCCTTTGACGGCTGCATCGTTGACCAACTGAGGCAACTCGAAGCGCAGCAAGGCGGACAGGAACAGCCCTTCTTCGCTGCGCTCGACCCTCATTTGGGTCACTTCAATGTCGGGCGTGTCGGCCCACGCTGGGCGCAGGCCGATCAGCAAGCAGACGGCCAGCAGCCATCCCGCGAGAAAGACGAAGCGGTCAATCTGCGCGTTTTTCGAGCAAGGCGTAGAAAAATCCGTCGAAGTCACGGTGCCCATTGTCCCGGACAGCGTCCCCCTTGCGCGCCGTGCGGGGGATTAAATGCCCAGGCGATGGCCGTAATACCGCATCAGTGTTGTGTGCAAGAAACGTTTGAATCTGCTGCTCGCCCTCGGCCTTGAACACCGAGCAGGTGCAATACAGCAGACGCCCCCCCGGCCGGACCAAAGGCCAAAGCAGCGACAGCAGGGCGGCTTGAATCACGGCCAGTTGGCCGATATCGCTCTCACGGCGCAGCCAACGCACATCGGGGTGGCGGCGCACGATGCCCGAAGCCGTGCAGGGCGCGTCGAGCAAGATGCCGTCAAACAACTCACGCTGACCATTCACGGGCCACCATTGGTCCAGGTCACGGGCATCGGCCGCCACCACCCGGGCTTGCAACTGCAGGCGCTCCAGGTTTTGGTGGATGCGTTCGCAGCGCTTGGGGTCGATGTCCAGTGCGGTGACTTCGGCCTCGGCCAGTTCCAGCAAATGGGCGGTTTTGCCGCCCGGGGCGGCACAGGCGTCCAGCAGACGCAGAGGCCGCCCCTGCGGTGGCGTCAACTCGCCCAACAGCAGGGGGGCGGCCAGTTGGGCCCCCGCGTCCTGCACCGACACCACGCCGTCGGCAAAACCGGGCACGTCCTGCACCGGGCGAGCTTGCCACAGCATCACGGCCTGCCCGCCCAGCGCTAGGGCGTCGATGCCTTGAGCGGCCAGGCGCGCGAGGTAGTCACTCACGGTGGTCTGGCGCTCGTTGACGCGCAGGGTCATGGGTGCCTGGGTGGCGTTGGTGCGCAAGATCTCCTGCCAGTGACGGGGGTGGTCCTGGCGCAGCCGGTCGATCCACCAGCGCGGGTGGTTCCATTGCGCCATGGGCTCGCGCGCCGTGGCCTCGACCAAGGCCTCGCGCTCGCGCAAGAAGCGGCGCAGGCAGGCGTTGATGAACGCCGATTGTGGGCGCGTGGCAGGGGTGCGCTTGGCCGCTTCCACCGCCTGGTCGACCAGGGTGAACATTTCGTAGGGGGCATCGGCCTCGCGCCAGCCCAGGGCCAAAGCGGTGCACAGCAGGGCATCGGCCACGGGCGGCGGGTTGCGCGGGGCCAGCTTGCGGCGCAGGGCCTCGGCCTGACCCAGCCAGCGCAGCACATGGAACAGCAGGGCCTGCACGCCCGGGCGCAGCGCCGAGGGCACGGCTTCCAGGGCCGTGGTGGCCGAGGCCCCAGCACGCACATCGGCCAGGGCCTGGGCCACGGCCTGCAACTGCTGCCACAGGGGAACGGCGTCGGCGTAGTCACCGGTACGGGAGCCGGTTGAAGCGGTCATGGTCTGTTGATCTCTTGTCATAGGGGGCGGGCCAGCCGGTAAGCAAACACCCGGGCCAGGATCAGGGCGGGAAACTGGCGGACGGCCTCGTTGTATTGGGTAATGGCCACGTTGAACACCTCCACCGCAGCCTGGTCCTGTCGCATCATCTGGTCCCACTGGGGAACCAGCCATTCTGGCACCCGCAGCGCCCCTGACTCGTCAGGGCTGAGCGTTTGGCGGATGGCCATGAGCAGCACGGACCATGCCGAGGACAAAGCACCTAAGCGTTCGGCGTTCAGCGGAGCGGCTTTGGCAGCGTGCAAGCAGGCGCGGAACTGGGCCATGGCGGGTTGCACCACCGTCCAGTCGCCTGCCGCGGGTTGGGGGCCGGCATCACTGGGCACCGGGCCGGCCTGCACGTCGATCCAGGCCAAGTGCCGCAACCACTGCGACTCCAGCAGGCTGAAAGCCTGCACGGCCGAGGCGCGCAGGCGCACCAGCCGGTTGTAAGCACCGACGGCCCAGAACAGCAGCAGCGCTGCGGTGATCCAGACCCCAATCGGCCATTCAAGCACATCGCCCCAGGACATGACGGGCTCTCCAGTGGTCACAAAAAGCATTGTCCGATGAAAAACGCCCCAGACCCATCATGTGACGGGCCTGGGGCGCCAGGCTGAGAAAGCGTTAACCGCCGAATTTACTCGGTGGCAGCGCCTTCTTCAGAGGTGGACTCCTGGCTGGCAGCCAAGTCGGCGGCTTCGGCTTCGGAGATGGCGCGGCGCTCGGCCTCGTCCATGGCGTCCTTGGCCTTGCGTGCTTGGTGGTATGCCAAACCGGTACCGGCCGGGATCAGACGACCCACGATCACGTTTTCCTTCAGGCCACGCAGCTCGTCGCGCTTGCCCATGATGGCCGCTTCGGTCAACACGCGGGTGGTTTCCTGGAAGGAAGCCGCGGAGATGAACGAGTCGGTGGACAGCGAGGCCTTGGTGATCCCCAGCAGCAAGTTCGTGTAGGTCGCAGGCACCTTGTCTTCACGTTGCAGCGCTTCGTTGGTGTTCAGGATTTCCGAACGTTCCACTTGTTCGCCAGCAATGTAGTTCGACTCGCCGGTGTTTTCGACCACGACGCGGCGCAGCATCTGGCGAACGATCACCTCGATGTGCTTGTCGTTGATCTTCACGCCTTGCAAGCGGTACACGTCCTGCACTTCGTCCACGATGTAGCGAGCCAGTTCTTCCATGCCCAGCAAACGCAGGATGTCTTGCGGGTCGGCCGGGCCGTCCACAATCGATTCGCCCTTGTTCACCACCTGGCCTTCGTGCACCAAGATGTTCTTTTCCTTGGGCACGAGTTCTTCGAACACGCGGCCTTCCGGATCGGTGATCTGCAAGCGGACCTTGCCCTTGGTTTCCTTACCGAACGACACGGTACCGGTCATTTCGGCCAGGGTGCCCTTGTCCTTCGGCGTACGGGCTTCGAACAGCTCGGCCACACGCGGCAGACCCCCGGTAATGTCGCGGGTCTTTTGACCTTCGACCGGGATACGGGCCAGCACTTCGCCTGGGCCCACGTCTTGGCCGTCGCGCACCTGAATCAGAGCGCCGACTTGGAAGCCAATGGTCACCGAGTGATCGGTACCCGGGATCTTGACTTCTTGGTTCTGCGCGTCGATCAGCTTCACTTGCGGACGCACGACCTTGGCGGAGCCACGACGCTTCGGATCGATCACCACCAGGGTGGACAGACCGGTCACTTCGTCGACCTGCTTGGCCACGGTCAGACCTTCTTCGACGTTCTCGAACTTCACCTGACCGGCGAACTCGGTGATGATCGGGCGGGTCAGCGGATCCCAGTTGGCCAAGATGGTGCCGGCCTTGATGGTTTGATCGGCCTTGATGGCCAAGATCGCGCCGTAAGGCACCTTGTGGCGTTCGCGTTCGCGACCATGCTCGTCCTGGATGATGATTTCACCCGAACGTGCAATCACCACCAGTTCACCCTTGGTGTTGCTCACATAACGCATCGTGGCATTGAAGCCGATGATGCCGTTGGACTTGGCTTCCACGCTGGAGGCGATGGCAGCGCGCGAAGCGGCACCACCGATGTGGAAGGTCCGCATGGTCAGCTGGGTACCCGGCTCACCGATGGACTGGGCAGCGATCACACCCACGGCTTCGCCGAGGTTGATCAGGCCGCCGCGGCCCAAGTCGCGACCGTAGCACTTGGCGCACAGGCCATAGCGGGTTTCGCAGATCAGAGCCGTACGCACCTTCACTTCGTCGACGCCAGCGGCTTCGAGTTCTTCGATGAGGTCTTCGTCCAGCATCTGGCCGGCCTTGGCCAGCACCACGCGGGTTTCGGGGTGCAGCACATCGTCGGCTGCGGTGCGACCGAGGATACGGTCGCGCAGCGATTCGATCACTTCACCGCCTTCAACGATGGCGCGCATCAGCGAACCATTGTTGGTGCCGCAATCGTCCTCGGTCACGACCAAGTCCTGCGTCACGTCGACCAGACGACGGGTCAGGTAACCCGAGTTGGCCGTCTTCAACGCCGTATCCGCCAGACCCTTACGGGCACCGTGGGTGGAGATGAAGTACTGCAACACGTTCAGACCTTCACGGAAGTTCGCCGTGATGGGGGTCTCAATGATCGAGCCGTCAGGCTTGGCCATCAGGCCCCGCATACCGGCCAACTGGCGAATCTGCGCTGCGGAACCGCGGGCGCCGGAGTCGGCCATCATGTAAATCGAGTTGAACGATTCCTGATCGACTTCCTTGCCGTGGCGGTCAATGGTCTTTTGCTTGGCCAACTGGGCCATCATGACCTTGGAGACTTCGTCACCGGCCTTGCCCCAGATGTCCACGACCTTGTTGTAGCGCTCGCCCGAGGTCACGAGACCGGAGACGTACTGCTGTTCGATCTCCTTCACTTCCTTTTCGGAGCGCTCGATGATGCCGTGCTTTTCTGGCGGCACCAACATGTCGTCGATGCAGATCGAGATGCCGGCGCGGGTGGCCAGACGGAAACCGTTTTGCAGCAGCTTGTCCGCGAAGACCACCGTTTCCTTCAGACCGCACTTGCGGAAGGACACGTTGATCAGCTTGGAGATTTCCTTCTTCTTGAGCGCCTTGTTGATGTTGGCAAAAGGCAGGCCCTTGGGCAGGATTTCAGACAGCAGCGCGCGGCCAGCGGTGGTTTCCACCAGCTTGGTGTCGGGCACGAATTCGCCAGTGGCCTTGTCCTTGTTCCACTCGGTGATCCGCACGGTGACGCGGGCGGTCAGGTCCACCTGGCCGGCGTCGAAAGCACGTTGCACTTCATGGGTGTCGGAGAACACCAGGCCTTCGCCCTTGGCGTTGATGCGGTCGCGGGTCGTGTAGTACAGACCCAGCACCACGTCTTGCGAAGGAACGATGGAGGGCTCACCCGAGGCCGGGAACAGCACGTTGTTGGAGGCCAGCATCAAGGTGCGGGCTTCCATTTGCGCTTCCACCGACAGCGGGACGTGAACAGCCATCTGGTCACCGTCGAAGTCGGCGTTGAAGGCCGCGCAAACCAGTGGGTGCAGTTGGATGGCCTTGCCTTCGATCAGGATCGGCTCGAAAGCTTGGATGCCCAGTCGGTGCAGCGTCGGCGCCCGGTTGAGCATGATCGGGTGTTCCTTGATGACTTCTTCAAGGATGTCCCACACCACGGGGGTGCCAGATTCAACTTCCTTCTTCGCGGCCTTGATGGTGGTCGCGATGCCCATGGCTTCGAGACGCGAGAAGATGAAAGGCTTGAACAGCTCCAGTGCCATCAGCTTGGGCAGACCGCACTGATGCAGCTTCAGGGTTGGGCCCACGGTAATGACCGAACGACCCGAGTAGTCGACGCGCTTGCCCAGCAAGTTCTGACGGAAACGACCGCTCTTGCCCTTGATCATGTCGGCCAGCGACTTGAGAGCACGCTTGTTGGCGCCGGTCATGGCCTTGCCGCGGCGGCCGTTGTCCAGCAAGCTGTCCACGGCTTCTTGCAGCATCCGCTTTTCGTTGCGGGCGATGATTTCCGGAGCCTTCAACTCGAGCAGACGGCGCAGACGGCTGTTGCGGTTGATGACGCGGCGGTACAGGTCGTTCAGGTCGGAGGTGGCGAAACGGCCACCGTCCAGCGGCACCAGCGGACGCAGGTCCGGCGGCAGCACGGGCAGCACTTCGAGCACCATCCAGCCCGGCTTGATGCCAGACTTCTTGAAGGCTTCGAGCACCTTCAGGCGCTTGGCGTTCTTCTTGACCTTGACTTCGGAGCCGGTCAGATCGCCGCGCAGGCGTTCGATTTCGGAGTCGATTTCAATCGATTCCAGCAGGTCCTTGATGCCTTCAGCGCCCATCTTGGCGATGAATTCGTCGCCGTATTCCTTGCGCTTGGCTTCGTAATCGTCCTCGCTCATGATGCTGAACTTCTTCAGCGGGGTCATGCCGGGGTCGGTCACCACGTAGGCTTCAAAGTACAGCACGCGTTCGATGTCGCGCAGGGTCATGTCGAGCACCAGGCCCAGACGCGACGGCAGCGACTTCAGGAACCAGATGTGGGCGCAAGGCGCGGCCAGGTCGATGTGACCCATGCGTTCGCGACGCACCTTGGTTTGCGTGACTTCAACGCCGCACTTCTCGCAGATCACACCGCGGTGCTTGAGGCGCTTGTACTTGCCGCACAGGCATTCATAGTCCTTGATGGGACCAAAAATCTTGGCGCAGAACAGGCCGTCACGTTCGGGCTTGAAGGTGCGGTAGTTGATGGTTTCGGGCTTCTTCACCTCACCGAAAGACCAGGAACGGATCTTCTCGGGCGAGGCCATGCCGATGCGGATGGCATCGAAATGCTCGTCAGGCGTGAATTGCTTGAACAGGTCGAGTAGCGATTTCATGTGACTCTTTCCCTTTCAAATTAAGAACGTTCGAGCTCGATGTCCAGGCCCAGGGAACGGATTTCCTTGACCAGCACATTGAACGATTCCGGCATGCCGGCTTCGATGGCGTGTTCGCCCTTGACGATGCTTTCGTACACCTTGGTACGACCTTGCACGTCATCGGACTTCACGGTGAGCATTTCCTGCAGCACGTAAGCGGCGCCGTAAGCTTCCAGCGCCCACACTTCCATTTCACCGAAACGCTGACCACCGAACTGGGCCTTGCCGCCCAGCGGTTGTTGCGTCACCAGCGAGTACGGACCCGTGGAGCGAGCGTGCATCTTGTCGTCGACCAAGTGGTGGAGCTTCAAGAAGTGCATGTAGCCGATGGTGGTCGGACGCTCGAACGGTTCACCCGTGCGGCCGTCGATCAGGTTGGCCTGGGTGCGTGCAGCGGTCAGACCCTTGGCGGCAGCGATGTCGTCCGGGTAAGCCAGCTTGAGCATGGCGCGGATGTCTTCTTCGGCAGCACCGTCGAACACCGGGCTGGCGAAAGGCACGCCAGTCTTCAGGTTCTCGGCCATCTCGATGACGTCCTCGTCGCTCAATTGCGACAGGTCTTCCTTGCGGCCATGTGCGTTGTACAGCTCTTCGAAGAACTTGCGCAGCTCAGCCAAGCGGCTTTCAGCTTGCAGCATGTTGCCGATGCGCTGGCCAATGCCCTTGCCGGCCCAGCCCAAGTGAACTTCCAGCACCTGACCCACGTTCATCCGCGAAGGCACGCCCAGCGGGTTCAGAACGATGTCGGCAGGGGTGCCGTCGGCCATGTAAGGCATGTCTTCGACCGGAACGATCTTGGACACCACACCCTTGTTACCGTGACGGCCGGCCATCTTGTCACCTGGCTGCAGGCGACGCTTGACGGCCAGGTAGACCTTGACCATCTTCAGCACGCCAGCGGGCAGCTCGTCGCCTTGGGTCAACTTCTTGCGCTTTTCTTCAAAAGCGAGGTCAAAGCTGTGGCGGGTTTGCTCCAGCGAGTTCTTGATGGACTCGAGCTGGGTCGCGACTTCGTCCTCGGCCGGACGGATGTCGAACCAGTGGAACTTCTCGACCGAGCTCAGGTAAGCCTTGTCGAGCTTGGTGCCCTTGGACAGCTTTTGCGGGCCGCCATTGGCGACACGGCCAGTCAGCAGCTTCTCGATACGGTCAAAGGCGTCAGCCTCGACGATGCGCAGCTGGTCGTTCAGGTCGAGGCGGAAGCGCTTGAGTTCATCGTCGATGATCTGCTGAGCGCGCTTGTCGCGCACGATGCCTTCGCGGGTGAACACCTGCACGTCGATGACGGTGCCTTGCGAACCTTGGTCCACACGCAGCGAGGTGTCCTTCACGTCGGAAGCCTTCTCACCGAAGATGGCGCGCAGCAGCTTCTCTTCAGGCGTGAGGGTGGTTTCGCCCTTCGGCGTGACCTTGCCCACCAGCACGTCGCCGGGTTGCACTTCAGCACCCACGTAGATGATGCCGGACTCGTCCAGACGGTTCAGTTGCTGTTCCGACAGGTTCGGAATGTCGCGCGTGATTTCTTCAGCACCCAGCTTCGTGTCACGGGCCATGACCACCAGTTCCTCGATGTGGATCGAGGTGTAGCGGTCGTCGGCCACCACGCGTTCGGAGATCAGGATCGAGTCTTCGAAGTTGTAGCCGTTCCAGGGCATGAAGGCGATCAGCATGTTCTGACCGATGGCGATTTCGCCCAGGTCGGTCGACGCGCCGTCAGCAATCACATCACCCTTGGCCAGCTTGTCGCCACGCTTGACGATGGGACGCTGGTGGATGTTGGTGTTCTGGTTGGAACGTTGGTACTTGATCAGGTTGTAGATGTCCACACCGACTTCACCAGCCACCGCTTCCGCGTCATTGACACGGATCACGATGCGGGTGGCGTCGACGTAGTCGACCACACCACCGCGGTTGGCGGTGACGACGGTGCCCGAGTCCACCGCGGCCACGCGCTCGATCCCGGTGCCGACCATCGGCTTTTCGGGACGCAGCACAGGCACGGCCTGACGCGACATGTTGGCACCCATCAAAGCGCGGTTCGCATCATCGTGTTCGAGGAAGGGAACCAGCGAGGCCGCCACCGACACGATCTGGGCCGGCGACACGTCCATGTACTGCACGCGTTCGGCGCTCAGCAAGGTGGATTCACCCTTTTCACGGGCCGACACCAGGTCACCGGTCAGGCGGCCATCCTTGTCCAGGGTGGCGTTGGCCTGGGCGATCACGTACTTGCCTTCTTCGATGGCCGACAGGTAATCGATCTGGTCGGTCACCTTGCCATCCACCACACGGCGGTACGGGGTTTCAATGAAACCGTACTCGTTGAGGCGGGCGTACAGAGCCAGCGAGTTGATCAGACCAATGTTCGGGCCTTCAGGCGTTTCGATTGGGCAAACGCGACCGTAGTGGGTCACGTGCACGTCACGCACTTCGAAGCCGGCACGTTCGCGGGTCAAACCGCCCGGGCCCAGGGCCGAGACGCGGCGCTTGTGAGTGATTTCGGCCAGCGGGTTGGTCTGGTCCATGAACTGCGACAGCTGCGAGGCGCCGAAGAACTCCTTGAGGGCCGCAGAAATCGGCTTGGAGTTGATCAGGTCGTGCGGCATCAGCGGCTCTTGTTCAGCCTGACCCAGACGTTCCTTGACGGCCTTCTCGATGCGAGCCAGACCGGTGCGGTATTGGTTCTCAGCCAGTTCGCCGACGCAACGCACGCGGCGGTTGCCCAAGTGGTCGATGTCATCGACTTCGCCATTGCCGTTGCGCAGGTCGACCAAGATCTTGACCACGGCCAAGATGTCTTCGTTGGTCAGTACCATCGGACCGGTGGATTCTTCGCGGCCAATCTTGGCGTTGAACTTCATGCGGCCCACGCGCGACAGGTCGTAGGTGTCCGGGTTGTAGAACAGACGCTGGAACAGCGCTTGCACAGCGTCTTCCGTCGGCGGCTCACCAGGGCGCATCATGCGGTAGATGGCCACACGGGCAGCGAACTCGTCGGTGGTTTCGTCAGTGCGCAGGGTTTGCGAGATGTACGGACCTTGGTCCAGCTCGTTGGTGTAGATGCACTGCAGGTCTTGGATGCCGGCGCTGCGCAGCTTCTTCAGCAGCACTTCGGTCAGCTCATCGTTGGCCTTGGCAATGATTTCGCCGGTGTCGCCATCGACGATGTTGCGTGCCACCACGCGGCCGATCAGGAAATCTTCCGGAACGCTGACGTGGGTGGTGCCCGATTGCTCGAGCTCGCGGGTGTGGCGCGCGGTGATGCGCTTGTCCTTGGCGACGACGACCTTGCCCGACTTGTCGGTGATGTCGAAACGGGCCACTTCGCCGCGCAGGCGTTCGGACACGAACTCCATGTGCGCGCCGCTGTCCATCAGACGGAAGTTGTCGTTGACGAAGAAGTTCGCCAGGATCGACTCAGGGTTCAGGCCAATGGCCTTGAGCAGCGTGGTGACCGGCATCTTGCGGCGGCGGTCAACACGGAAGTACAGCAGGTCCTTGGGATCGAATTCAAAGTCGAGCCAAGAGCCACGGTAAGGAATCACGCGGGCCGAGAACAGCAACTTGCCCGAGCTGTGGGTCTTGCCCTTGTCGTGTTCAAAGAACACGCCCGGCGAGCGGTGCAGCTGGGACACGATCACGCGTTCCGTGCCGTTGATGATGAAGGAACCCTTGTCGGTCATCAGGGGCACTTCGCCCATGTAGACCTCCTGTTCCTTGACTTCCTTGACCACCTTGGACTGCGCGCTCGAAGACTCGCGGTCGTAAATGATCAGTTGCACCTTGGCGCGCACGGCGGAGGCGAAAGTCAGGCCACGGGTCTGGCACTCACGCACATCAAAAGCCGGCTTGGCGAGGTTGTACTCGACAAACTTCATCTCGACAAAACCATTGTGCGAGACGATTGGGAAAGCGGCTTCGAAAGCAGCTTGCAAGCCTTCAGCAGTCCGTTTTTGGGGGGCACGATCTGCTTGCAGGAACGCGGTGTAGGCGTCCTTTTGCATCTGCAGCAGGTAAGGCACTTCGAGCACGCTGTCGCGGCTGCCGAAAGACTTGCGAATTCGCTTGCGTTCGGTGTAGCTGTACGTGGATGTTTGGGCCATGAAATCTCCGGGCAAAGACATGAGTCCTGGGTCTTCGACGATGGGAAACGCTCGGTGGCGCACGCTGGGGCACACTCGGGCGAGACTTGGCGGTTGGCCACTACCAACCATGGCTGACGGCGATGCATTGCACATCGCCCGAACCAAGGCGTCTTCTGCTGTCGGGGTCAGAAAACACTCAGAAGGCGCCACTGTGCGCCTTTTGGGTGTGCTCTGCTTGGATTGATCCAAGAAGCACCAAAGGCTGGAGGCCTTTTAGAGCACTCCAGCCTCTGAGCGAGACCCAATTACTTGAGTTCGACCTTGGCGCCAGCTTCTTCCAGCTTCTTCTTGGCAGCTTCGGCGTCGGCCTTGGCAATGCCTTCCTTGACGGCCTTGGGAGCGCCGTCGACCAGGTCCTTGGCTTCCTTCAGACCCAGGCCGGTGATTTCGCGCACGGCCTTGATGACGGACACCTTGTTGGCGCCGGCTTCCAGCAGCACAACGTTGAACTCGGTCTTTTCTTCAGCGGCCGGGGCGGCAGCGCCACCACCAGCAGCGGGAGCGGCCATGGCGGCAGCGCTCACGCCAAACTTCTCTTCGATGGCCTTGACCAGGTCGTTGAGTTCGAGGACCGTCATGCTGTCGAGAGCGGTCAGAAATGCGTCTTTATCGAATGCCATTTTTAAATTCCTAACAATTGGTTAACAGGTGACTGCGCGCTCAAGCAGCAGCCACTTCTTCGGTAGCGGCAACTGCCACTTCCTCGGTTGCGCCTTCGCCCTTTTTGGCCGCCAGAGCACCCAGCACCACAGCGGTACGGGAGATGGGGGACATCAACAAGCCGCACAACTGGGCCAACAGCACGTCCTTCGACGGAATGCTGGACAGTTGCTTAACGCCGTTCACATCCAGGGCCTTGCCTCCGATGGCGCCACCGCGAATCACCAACTTGTCGTTGGTCTTCGCGAAATCGGCCACCACCTTAGCGGCGGCCACAGCGTCTTCAGAGAAGCCATAGATCAGCGGACCGGTCATCTGGTCGGCGACGATGTCGAACTGGGTACCAGCCACAGCACGGCGTGCCAGGGTGTTCTTCAGAACACTCAGGGTCACACCCTTGCTGCGTGCATCGACGCGCAGTTTGGTCATGTCGGCGACCGTGATGCCACGGTATTCCGCGATCACGAGCGTTTGAGCTTTAGCGGCGAGGCTGGTCACTTCGGAAATGACCGCTTCTTTCTCACTGCGATTCAGACTCAAGGTCTACTCCTTCAAAATGCGTTTTGGGTCGGAACCCGCAACGCGCCTTAGTGCAGCGACCAACTGTTTTGGAAAATTTCCATCTGCAGCGGGATCGCCATCTGCGCTGGCCCCTCGGGTATTAAGTGCCTGCCTTGCGGCGTGCACACCAGCGGTCTTGGATGGCCCCTGACAGCTTTGCAGCCATCAGGGCCCACCACACCAGAGGGCTTGCGCCCCCTGACGATTTCTTCGATCGAGCGATTAAGCTGCGATGGATTGGGTGTCGACGCGAACGCCCACGCCCATGGTCGAGGACACAGCCACCTTGCGCAGGTAAACACCCTTGCTGGTTGCCGGCTTGGCCTTGTTCAGAGCGTCCACCAGAGCTGCCAGGTTGGCTTGCAGCTTGTCGGTGTCGAACGAGCGACGGCCGATGGTCGAGTGGATGATGCCGGCCTTGTCGACGCGGAATTGCACTTGACCAGCCTTGGCGTTCTTCACAGCCGTGGCGACATCGGGGGTCACGGTGCCAACCTTCGGGTTAGGCATCAGACCGCGCGGGCCCAGGATTTGACCCAGGGTACCCACAACGCGCATGGCGTCAGGGGCAGCGATCACGACGTCGAAGGGCATGTCGCCCGCCTTGACCATGGCAGCCAGATCGTCCATGCCGACCACGTCAGCGCCAGCAGCCTTGGCTTCTTCAGCCTTGGCGCCTTGGGCGAACACAGCCACGCGCTTGGTCTTGCCGGTGCCGTTGGGCAGCACGACAGCGCCACGAACCACTTGGTCCGACTTCTTGGCGTCAACGCCGAGTTGCACAGCCACGTCGATGGATTCATCGAACTTGGCAGTTGCGCAATCCTTCACCAGGGTGATGGCGTCAGTCAGGGGGTACAGCTTGTTGCTGTCAACCTTGCCTTGCAGGGCTTTTGCTTTTTTGGTGAGCTTAGTCATCACAGACCTTCCACCGTCACGCCCATCGAGCGTGCGGAACCGGCAATGGTACGAATGGCGGCATCAACGCTGGCAGCGTTCATGTCCTTCATCTTGGTCTTGGCGATCTCTTCGAGCTGAGCACGGGTGATCTTGCCGACCTTGTCGCTGTGCGGACGGGGCGAACCCTTGTCCAGCTTGATGGCCTTCTTGATCAAGGTGGTCGCCGGGGGCGTCTTGATGATGAAGGTGAAGCTCTTGTCAGCGAACGCGGTGATCACCACCGGCAGCGGCAGGCCGGGCTCAACACCTTGGGTCTGGGCGTTGAACGCCTTGCAGAATTCCATGATGTTCAGGCCACGTTGACCCAGTGCCGGGCCGATCGGGGGGGACGGGTTGGCCTTGCCAGCTGGCACTTGCAGCTTCACAAAACCGACGATTTTTTTCGCCATGCTTTACTCCTTGCGGGTCAAACGCGACGCTGTTCAACATGAAGCAGCGCAGCTTCCCGGGGTTAACGACTCTGAGTTTTGACGCTGTGCCGAGTCGGGTGACACAACAACCGGCGAACCGGCCAAAGGGGGAGTGGACTCAGGTTTTTTCGACCTGGGTGAACTCGAGCTCGACAGGGGTGGCGCGACCGAAGATGGTCACCGACACGCGAACCTTGCTCTTTTCGTAATTGACTTCTTCCACCGAGCCGTTGAAGTCGGTGAATGGGCCTTCCTTGACACGCACCAGTTCGCCAACTTCGAACTCAACCTTGTGACGTGGCTTATCGGTGCCTTCTTGCATCTGACTCACGATCTTCTGCACTTCGGCTTCGGAGATCGGAGCAGGGCGGTTCTTGGCGCCACCCACAAAGCCAGTGACTTTGTTGGTGTGCTTGACCAAATGCCAGGACTCATCGTCCATCACCATCTCCACCAGCACATAACCGGGGAAGAAGCGACGTTCAGTGGTCTTGCGCTGACCGTTCTTCATCTCCACCACTTCTTCGGTGGGAACCAAGATGCGACCAAACTTGTGCTGCATGCCGGCGCGGTTGATGCGCTCCAGGATGTTGCGTTCAACAGCCTTTTCCATACCCGAATAGGCATGCACCACGTACCAGCGCAGGTCTGGATTCACGGGCGCCGCAGCCGCTTCGCCTGCGGTGTTGTCAACAGCGTCAGTCATTATTTCTTCCAACCCAGAATCAAGTCGTAGAACAACCATTCCAGGGTTTTGTCAGTGAACCAGAGGAACAAAGCCATGACGACCACAAAAGCAAACACGTAGGCCGTGATCTGCATGGCTTCTTTGCGGGTGGGCCAGACCACCTTGCGCACTTCGCGCACCGCCTCGCGACCGAAGGCCACCAATTGGCGACCCGGCTCTGAGGTCAGAAACACGGCGACAGCCGCAGCCAGGCCGACGATCAGGGCAGCCCACTGAGCCAAAGCGCCTTGACGCGACAGCAGATAAAACGCCACCAAGGCTGCAAGCACCAAAGCACTTGCAGCCGCGATCTTGGCCTTATCGGCCCCGGCATTGACGGTTTCAACCTGTGAAGTTGCCATGATGGGCTGGTTCCCGCTTCAAATATGTTGCGTGTCCTGAGACACCGAAGCCCGTCAGGTCTTGACGGGCTTTTGGGTTGCCACCTTCAGGTGGCAGGGGCAGTAGGAATCGAACCTACAACCTTCGGTTTTGGAGACCGACGCTCTGCCAATTGAGCTATACCCCTCCGTATCAATTAGGCAATGATGGTGGCCACAACACCAGCACCCACGGTCTTGCCGCCTTCGCGGATGGCGAAGCGCAGACCTTCTTCCATGGCGATGGGGTTGATCAGCTTCACAGTGATCGACACGTTGTCACCAGGCATCACCATTTCCTTGTCGGCCGGCAGCTCGATGGCGCCAGTCACGTCAGTCGTACGGAAGTAGAACTGAGGACGGTAGTTGTTGAAGAACGGCGTGTGACGACCACCTTCGTCCTTGGACAGAACGTACACTTCGGCGGTGAAGTGGGTGTGGGGCTTGATCGAGCCGGGCTTGCACAGCACTTGACCACGCTCAACTTCTTCGCGCTTCGTGCCGCGCAGCAAGATACCAACGTTGTCGCCAGCTTGACCTTGGTCCAGCAGCTTGCGGAACATTTCCACGCCGGTGCAGGTGGTCTTCAGGGTGGGCTTGATACCGACGATTTCGATTTCTTCGCCAACCTTGATGATGCCGCGCTCGATACGGCCGGTCACCACGGTGCCGCGACCCGAGATCGAGAACACGTCTTCCACGGGCATCAGGAAAGCGCCGTCAACAGCACGTTCCGGGGTCGGGATGTAGGTGTCCAGGGCTTCGGCCAGCTTCATGATGGCGCCTTCGCCCAGCTCGCCCTTGTCGCCATCCAGCGCCAGACGTGCCGAACCCTTGATGATCGGGGTGTCGTCGCCAGGGAAGTCGTACTTGGACAGGAGTTCGCGAACTTCCATTTCCACCAGTTCCAGCAGCTCGGCGTCATCCACCAGGTCAGCCTTGTTCAGGAACACGATGATGTAGGGCACGCCCACTTGACGCGACAGCAGGATGTGTTCGCGGGTTTGGGGCATCGGGCCGTCAGCAGCCGAGCACACCAAGATAGCGCCGTCCATTTGAGCGGCGCCGGTGATCATGTTCTTCACATAGTCAGCGTGGCCGGGGCAGTCCACGTGAGCGTAGTGGCGGTTGGCCGTTTCGTACTCAACGTGAGCGGTGTTGATGGTAATACCGCGGGCCTTTTCTTCGGGCGCTGCGTCGATCTGGTCGTAAGCCTTGGCTTCGCCGCCGAACTTGGCTGCCAGAACGGTTGCGATAGCAGCCGTCAGCGTGGTCTTGCCGTGGTCAACGTGACCGATGGTGCCGACGTTTACGTGCGGCTTGGTACGTTCAAACTTGCCTTTTGCCATTTTTTCGACTCCGAAAAAAATTACCTAAATCAACACAACGAGGGTCAAAGCGCCTCCTGACAGGAGACGCAAAAGAACGTGGTGCCCATGGCGGGAATCGGACCCGCGACCTCTCCCTTACCAAGGGAGTGCTCTACCACTGAGCCACATGGGCATCTGAAGACCGTCCAGCGGACTTCAAAAATCTAACTCAACTCGAACCGACTGTGGAGCGGGAGACGGGAATCGAACCCGCGTCATTAGCTTGGAAGGCTAGGGTTCTACCATTGAACTACTCCCGCCAAAGCAATGACAAGACAGTTCAAGGCATCACCTCGCGCAGCATTCCGGTCGCCACACACATCAATTCAATCGCTGGTGGAGGAGGCTGGATTCGAACCAGCGTAGGCGTTAGCCAACAGATTTACAGTCTGCCCCCTTTAGCCACTCGGGCACCCCTCCGGCGAATCTCGAATTATAGCACAAATTTTAAGGCTTGAACTACGTTTATTTCGAGCTGCAAACTTCCGAAAAGAATTTGCAAGACCGCTATTATGACCCGAATTTCGAGACCATCCGGCTTCTCGTGCAGTTTTTTTGCTTGGCGTCGAAAATTTTAAGGCGGCCCCTCAAGCCAGAGGCCATGCCAAGTTCATAGCGCCGAACCCGCCGACGCCTGCTGGTCACGCCAAGCCCGTGCCTGTGAGAAGTGCCCACAACCGATGAAAGGGAGCGGCGGCCGCAAGGCCGACAAGGGCGAGGGATGGTTGGCCGTCAGCACCAAGTGGCGCTCAGCATCGATCATGGGGCGCTTGCTCTGCGCGTGGGCACCCCAAAGCATGAAGACCACCGGCCGCGGCCCTTGCGCCACGTGCTGGATGACTGCGTCCGTCAAACGCTCCCAACCCCGACCGGCGTGGCTGGCCGGCTGACCCTCCTCCACCGTCAGGCAGGTGTTGAGCAACAACACGCCTTGCCGGGCCCAGGACGCCAGGCTGCCTCCGGGCACGGGGAAGGCTGGAAAAGGAGTGCCCAGATCGCGTTGCAATTCTTTGAAAATATTGCGCAGCGAGGGTGGAACGGGCACGCCAGGCGCCACCGAAAAAGCCAAGCCTTCCGCCTGATGCCGTCCATGGTAAGGGTCTTGCCCCAGGATCACGACCCGAACCTGCTCGGGTGGCGTCAGTTGCAAGGCGCGCAGGGGCTGGGGCGGAAACACCACCGCGCCCTGGTCCAGACGCTGCTGCAAAAAGGCCAGCAAGCGCTTCCCTTCCGCCTGGGCAAAAAAGCCGGCCACCAAATCCGCCCAGGCGGGCGCGACAGGCCACTGGCTAGGGTCTGCATGGAGCAACTGATCGGCCGCCGCTGCGGTCGACTCCAAACCCAGATCAGACGTCGGGCGTGACATGATCAACGCCTCGGATCAAGCGAACAAACGGGCCAGGGCCTCACCCGGGTCTGGTGCCCGCATGAAAGCCTCGCCGACCAAAAAGGCGTGGACGTTGGCTTCGCGCATGCGGGCCACATCGGCCGGCGCCAGGATGCCCGATTCGGTGACCAGCAAGCGGTCAGCCGGGACATCGGCCAGCATGCCCAGGGTGGTGTCCAGCGTCACTTCGAAGGTGCGCAGGTTGCGGTTGTTGATGCCTACCAAGGGGGTCTTCAGGCGCAGGGCGCGCTCCAACTCGGCGCGGTCATGCACCTCGACCAGCACCGCCATGTCCAGGCTGCGGGCAATGGCCTCGAAGTCGGCCATTTGGGCGTCATCCAGACAGGCGGCGATCAGCAAAATCGCATCGGCACCCATGGCCCGGGCCTCGTAGACCTGGTAGGCGTCAATCAGGAAATCCTTGCGCAAGACCGGCAAGGCGCATGAGGCGCGGGCTTGCTTGAGAAAGTCCACGCTGCCCTGAAAAAACTGCTTGTCAGTCAGCACGGACAGGCAGGCCGCACCATGCTCGGCGTAGCTCTGGGCGATGTCGGCAGGGATGAAGTCAGCGCGAATCACGCCCTTGGAGGGGCTGGCCTTCTTGACCTCGGCAATCACAGCGGCTTGGCCTGCAGCGATCTTCTGGCGCAAAGCGCCGACGAAGTCGCGCGTGAGCACACGGCTCTCGGCGTCGGCCCGCATGGCCGCAAGCGGCACCTTCTTGAGGCTGGCGGCGAGTTCTTCGTGCTTCACAGCCACGATTTTGTTGAGGATGTCACTCATTTTGGGCGGGCTTCAGGAGCCATTTTCAAATCTTCAGAAACGCCTGGTTCGGGCCTCCAAGCCCCCACCAGGAACAGAACAGGCATACCCAGGGCAATCCAGCCGGCTGGTTCATGCCATGGGCTCATACTCAAGCCTGGGTGGGGCTCAAGGATTGGCTGGCAGCCACCAAAGCCGACAGGCTTTGCTTGGCGGCGCCACTGGCCAAAGCCGCGCGGGCCAGCTTCACCCCATCGGCCATGCTGGGCGCGACGTTGGCAGCATAAAGCGCCACACCGGCGTTGAGCAGCACGATATCGCGAGCGGCGCGCACGGCAGGGTCCTCGCTGTTGTCCAGCACGGCCAACAGCAAGTCGCGCGACTGCTCGGGCGTGTCCACCTTCAGCGCACGGTTGCTGGCCATGGGCAGATCAAAGTCTTCAGGGTGGATTTCGTACTCGCGCACCTGGCCGTTGTGCAACTCGCCCACCAGGGTGGCCGCGCCCAGACTGACCTCGTCCATGCCGTCTCGGCCATAGACGACCACCGCGTGCTCCGCCCCCAGGCGCTGCAAGGCACGCACTTGGATGCCCACCAGATCGGAGTGGAACACCCCCATCAGGATGTTGGGTGCACTCGCCGGGTTGGTCAGCGGGCCCAGGATGTTGAAGATGGTGCGCACGCCCAGCTCTTTGCGCACCGCCGCCACGTTCTTCATGGCCGGGTGGTGGTTGGGCGCGAACATGAAGCCGATGCCAGTTTGCTCGATGCAGCGCGAGATCGCCTCTGGCGGCAGGTTGATGTTGACGCCCAGGGCCTCCAGCACGTCCGCACTGCCCGACTTGCTGGACACACTGCGTCCACCGTGTTTGCTGACCTTGGCGCCCGCGGCAGCGGCCACAAACATCGAGCAGGTGCTGATGTTGAACGTGTGCGAGCCGTCGCCACCGGTGCCGACGATGTCGACCAGGTGGGTCTTGTCAGCCACATGGACCTTGGTCGAGAACTCACGCATCACTTGGGCCGCGGCAGTGATTTCGCCAATGGTTTCCTTCTTGACACGCAGACCGGTGATCAAGGCCGCCGTCATCACGGGCGACAGCTCGCCGCTCATGATCAAGCGCACGATCTTGAGCATCTCGTCGTGGAAGATCTCGCGGTGTTCGATGGTGCGCTGAAGCGCTTCCTGGGGGGTGATGGGCATGCAAATGTCTCCAGAGTTCAAGGGACCGACGCGCTCAAGGCACGGGCCGGTCCGACAAAGCCAATTTCAAACCAAAGCCGATGAACAAAGCGCCAGCCACGCGGTCCAGCACCTGCAGGCGGTGCTGCACCACGTCCATGCGGCGCGCCATCCAGGTGGCCACCGCAGCCCAGCCGATGTTGATGGGAATCGCGTTCACATTGAACAAGGTGCCCAGCAGCACAAAAGCCAAGGCTTTGTTGTCGGTGCCGGGGGCGATGAATTGCGGCACAAAGGCCAGAAAAAACAAGGCCACCTTGGGGTTGAGCACATTGGTCCAAAAGCCGCCCAGGAACACCTTGCTCAGTGGCTCTGCCGCCCCCCCCTGCCCGACCGAGATCACCGGCGTCGAACCAGCCCCCGAGGCAGGTCGCGACAGCAGCATGCGCACACCCATCCACATCAGGTAGGCGGCCCCCACCCACTTGAGCACGGTGAACGCCGTGCCCGATGCCGACAGCAAGGCCCCAACGCCAATGGCGGCGGCCGCGATGTGCACAAAGCAGCCTGCTGTGATTCCCAAACCCGCCACCACGCCGGCGCGCAGTCCGGACCTGAGCGAGTGGGACACGATGTAGAGCACATCGGGCCCCGGCGTCAGGTTGAGCAACCAACCCGCGGCCATGAACAGCCAGAGGGTTTGCCAGTCCATCACGGACGCACCAGGAAGTTCTTCAGCATGGCGTGGCCGTGCTCGGTGAGGATGGACTCGGGGTGGAACTGCACGCCCTCGATGTCCAGCGAGCGGTGGCGCACGCCCATGATCTCGCCGTCCTCGGTCCAGGCGGTGACCTTCAGATCGGCCGGGCAGCTGCTGCGTTCGATGGCCAGCGAGTGGTAGCGGTTGACGGTGAACTGCTCGGGCAGGCCGGCAAACACGCCCTCTTGCGTGGTCGTGATGACGCTGGTCTTGCCGTGCATGAGTTGCTGGGCGCGGATGATCTTGCCCCCCAGGGCGGCGCCAATCGCCTGGTGACCCAGGCACACGCCCAGGATCGGCAGCTTGCCTGCAAAGTGCTGGATCGCCGCCACCGAGATGCCTGCCTCGGCGGGTGAGCACGGACCAGGCGAAATCACCAGGCGGTCGGGCGCGCGCGCCGCAATGCCTTCCAACGTGATCTCATCGTTGCGGAAGACCTCGACTTCCGCACCCAACTCACCAAAATACTGCACGATGTTGAAGGTGAACGAATCGTAGTTGTCCACCATGAGGAGTTTGATTTTTTGCGTCATGGCGTTCACTCCAGGCCTTCTTCAACGAGTTCAGCAGCGCGCAACAACGCGCGCGCCTTGTGTTCGGTTTCTCTCCATTCCATCTCGGGCACCGAGTCCGCCACCACGCCGGCCGCCGCCTGCACATAGAGCATCTGGTCCTTGATGATGCCGGTGCGGATGGCAATGGCCACGTCCATGTCGCCGGCGTAGCTGATGTAGCCACAGGCGCCGCCGTACAGGCCGCGCTTGGTCGGCTCAAGCTGGTCGATCAGTTCCATGGCGTGCACCTTGGGGGCGCCGGTCAGAGTGCCGGCCGGGAAGGTGGCCTTGAGCACATCGATGGCGTCCATGCCGTCGAGCAGGGTCCCTTCGACATTACTCACGATGTGCATCACATGGCTGTAGCGCTCCACGGCGAAGGCCTCGGTCACCTTGACGCTGCCGGTCTTGGCGATGCGGCCGATGTCGTTGCGCGCCAGGTCGATCAGCATCACATGCTCGGCACGCTCCTTGGGGTCGTTGATCAGCTCGACTTCGGTGGCCTTGTCCTTGTCGGGCGTGGCGCCACGCGGGCGGGTGCCGGCCAGCGGGCGGATCGTCACCTTCTGTTCCGCCACACCATCGACCTCGACGCGCTCCTGACGCACCAGGATCTCGGGCGAGGCCCCCACCACATGGAAATCCCCAAAGTGGTAGTAGTACATGTAGGGCGAGGGGTTGAGCGAGCGCAGCGCGCGGTACAAGGACAGCGGGCTTTCGGTGTACCGCTTCTTGATGCGCTGACCCACCTGCACCTGCATGAAGTCACCCGCGGCGATCAGCTCCTTGGCGCGGTCGACCGCCGCCAGGTAGTCGGCCTTGGCAAAGTCGCGCTCGGCCGGATAGCTTTGCGTGGCCTTGACCACCGGCGCGCTGACCGAGTACTTGAGCTGATCTTTCAAGTCACGCAGACGCTTCTTGGCATTGGCAAAGGCTTCAGGCGTGGCGGGATCGGCGTAGACGATGAGGTAGAGCTTGCCCGACAGGTTGTCGATCACGGCCAACTCTTCGCACTGCAGCAGCAGGATGTCAGGGGTGCCCAAGGTGTCGGGCGGGCAGGTTTTCTCGAGCTTGCGCTCGACATAGCGCACCGCGTCGTAGCCAAAGTACCCGGCCAGGCCGCCGCAAAAACGCGGCAAGCCCGGGCGCAGGGCCACTTTGAAGCGCTTTTGGTAGCTGGCAATGAAGTCCAACGGGTTGCCCTGGGCGGTCTCAATGACCACGCCATCGCGCACCACCTCGGTCTTGGCCTGATCGCCAAAACCGCTGGCCCGCACCAGGGTGCGCGCCGGCAGGCCGATGAAGCTGTAGCGACCAAAACGTTCACCGCCCACCACCGACTCCAGCAAGAAGCTGAGCTTGCCGCCGTCGCGTGAATGCGCCAGCTTCAGGTACAGGGACAGGGGGGTTTCCAGGTCGGCAAACGCCTCAGCGATGAGGGGAATGCGGTTGTAGCCCTGCAAGGCAAGGCTTTTGAATTCAAGTTCGGTGATCACGGCAAAGAGCCTCCAGCTCAGGCGGCACCGCAGTTCAAAGGAAAGGTGCCGCGTTCATTCTCGAGATGGACCCAGACAAAGGGCCCCCGGGCGCATGCCGGCGCTGCCCGGACATGCTGTCAGTGGTGCACGTGAACAGGCTTGCGCCAGGGCCAGGCTCCCCGGTCGCTGCAACCTGTGATGAAAGTGCGGTGAATGAACATTGGCGCCCAGTGTAGCAAACCTGGCCACCCCTGCGGCCGCCCTGATGCCAGGCCACCAGATGTGCCCCCTCACGACCCCTGGGCTGCAGGAGGGCCCATCGAAAACCCCCTTGTCAAACAGAAGACGACTAGCGCAGACTAAACAGTAACGCAAGACCCCAGGGCGCCACAAAACAATCTTTTCATCTGCCGCGATGGCTTTATGACCCCTCTTCGTTTTTTTTGTTGTCTGCCCCTGAGCATCCTGCTGTGCTTGCCCCTGAGGGGGCAAGGCGCCCCTGTCACGCTGCAAGGCGTGCATTTCAAGGACCCGCTTGAGCTCAATGGGAGCGCGCTTCAGCTCAATGGCGCAGGTGTTCGCTACAAAGCCGTTTTCAAGGTCTACGCCATGGGCCTTTACTTGGGGCACAAAGCCCAGACGGCAGATGCCGTTCTGGCCACAGCCGGCCCCAAACGCATCAGCATCACGATGCTGCGCGACATCGATGCCAATGAGCTGGGCAAGTTGTTCACGCGTGGCGTTGAAGACAATGCCCCCAAAGGTGAGATGTCCCGGCTGGTGCCCGGACTGATCCGCATGGGTGAGGTGTTTGCCGAGTTGAAGAAACTCCAGGCGGGCGACAACTTCACCATCGACTGGCTGCCCGACACAGGCACGGTGCTGACCGTGCGGGGCCAGGTGCAGGGCGCCCCCTTTCGTGAGGCAGAATTCTTCAACGCCCTGCTGCGCATCTGGCTGGGTCCGGCGCCGGCAGACGGCAAGCTCAAAGACGCCTTGCTGGGCAAGGATGGAAACTGAGGCATGTCAAAGTCACCCGTCTTAGCGCCGTGCAAGATCACCGGCGCCCGTGTTCAGCCCCCTGATGCCGTCGCCCCTTTTGCCTTGTTCCCGACCTTATTGAGCCAACCCCACCCATGAACTTCAACCAGATCAAAATTGGATACCGCCTGGCCACCGCCTTTGCGGTCATCCTGGTGATCACCGTGCTGGTCGCGGTGATCGGCGTGCAACGCATTGGGGTATTGCAGGAGGCTTCTGAGCGCGTGGCCACCGTGGACCTGGAACAGCAAGCCCTGGTCAACGACTGGGCGACCGACATACGGGTGAACTGGGTGCGTACCGAAGCGCAACTGCGCGGTGTCGACGTGGTGTACATCGAACGCCTGAAAAAAGACATCGAGGCCACCTCCGTGGGCACTGCCAAAAAGATCAAGCGCCTGGAAGAGCTGATGCAGGATGACAGCAGCAAGGCCGTGATGGAAGACATTGGCAAGGTGCGCGACGCCTACCGAATCAAGCGCGCTGAGCTGCAGAAGCTCCAATCCATGGGCGAAGACATCAGCGCCATGATCGACAGCCAGTTGCGCCCCATGGCCGATGCCTACCTCAAAGTGCTCGATGGCTTGCACCAACGCATGACCGAGCAACTGGCCCAGAGCATGGACAAAAACAAAGCCTTGAGCACGCTCAGTCGCACCCTTCTGTTGGGCGCAGCCGCCGTGGCCGTGGCCCTGGGCGCTTTTCTGGCCTGGGCGGTCACGCGCTCCATCACCCGCCCCGTGCAAGAAGCGGTGGACGCCGCCACCGCGATCGCCCATGGCGATTTATCGGTTCACATCGCCACTGGCGGACAAGATGAAACCGGCCAACTGCTCCATGCCCTGAGCGAAATGCAGCAACGCCTGGCCGCCCTGGTGGGCGAAGTGCGCCAAAACGCCGACGGCGTGGCCACCGCGAGCGCCGAAATCGCCCAAGGCAACAACGACCTGTCCGCCCGCACCGAGCAGCAGGCTTCTGCACTCGAAGAGACCGCCGCATCGATGGAAGAGCTGGGCTCCACCGTCAAGCAAAACGCGGACAACGCGCGCTCCGCCAACCAGCTGGCGTTGAACGCCTCCAACGTCGCCACCCAGGGCGGCGAAGTGGTGGCCGAGGTGGTCAGCACCATGAAGGGCATCAACGACAGCTCACGCAAGATCGCCGACATCATCGGCGTGATCGATGGCATCGCCTTCCAGACCAACATCCTGGCCCTGAATGCAGCCGTGGAAGCCGCCCGCGCCGGTGAACAAGGCCGGGGTTTCGCGGTGGTGGCCAGCGAGGTGCGCAGCCTGGCTGGGCGCAGCGCCGAAGCAGCGCGGGAGATCAAGACCCTGATCGGTGCCAGCGTGGAGCGGGTCGAACAAGGCACCGCCCTGGTGGACCGGGCGGGGACCACCATGACCGAGGTGGTGAGCGCCATCCGGCGCGTGACCGACATCATGGGCGAGATCAGCGCGGCCAGTTCCGAGCAAAGCGCGGGTGTGTCGCAAGTGGGCGAGGCGGTCACGCAGATGGACCAGGCCACGCAGCAAAACGCGGCCTTGGTGGAGCAGTCGGCGGCCGCCGCCGCCAGCCTGCGCACCCAAGCGGGCCAGTTGGTCGAGGCGGTGTCGGCCTTCACCCTGGGCGCGTCCAGCGCGGGTCGGTCCGTGGAGGTGAGCGCCCGCCGTGCCACCCGCTCCGGCATCCCGCCCAGCCCGCCGTACGAAGGTCCGGAGCGTCGAGCCCCCAGCAGCAGCGACCGCCGCCACGCCTGAAGCACCTCGCCTGCGGCGCGGGCGCCAGCGCCGCAGGCCATGTCGCGGCGCCTTGTCCCAAAATGCCACTTGGAGTCTGTAGGGATAAAAGGTTACATTTCGCTTCAAGAGTCCAGCTCGCTCGCTGGAACGAGGGGAGCGTCGATGCGTTTGACTGACTTGAAACTCGGATTCCGACTGGGCCTGGCCTTTGGTGTGATGCTTTTGCTGGTGGGGCTGGTCACCGCACTGGGCATGAGCCGCATTCAGGTTCTGAAAACGTCCAACACCCAACTGGCGACCGTCGAGCTGACGCGGCAAAAACTGGTTCAAGAGTGGCTCAACGACACGCAAATGAACTGGCTGCGCACCGAGGCCAGCTTCAAAGCCGACAACAAGGCCTACCTGGAGCAACTCCAGCGTGATACGCAAACCGTGGTGGGACTGCAAACGCAGCGCATCGAAGCGGTGAAAAGCCAGCTGGTGGGCGCCGATGAGCAACAGCGCTACGAAAAAGCCCTGAGCCGCCGCAAGGACTACCAAAGCACTCGAAACGACCTGCGCCAACGCCAGCAGGCCGGCGAAGAAGTCGCCGCCTTGGTGGACTCCCGATTGCGCAGTGACTTCCAGGCCTACGAGGCCGAGATCCAGCAACTCAAATCGATGCTGGACGGCAGTCTCCAGAGCGAGTTGAGCCGCACCTTGCAACAAGCCGACACCAGCCTCTATGGCCTGGCCACAGGCGCCCTGGTGTCCGTCATGGCCAGCATGCTGCTGGCGTGGATCATCACCCGCTCGGTGACCCAACCGGTGGGGCAGGCGGTGATGCTGGCCACCGCCATTTCACAGGGCGACCTGTCGAGCCAGCCAATGAGCAGCGGTCGCGACGAAACTGGGCAATTGCTGCAAGTGCTGGGCGGGATGCAGGCACGCTTGGCCAGTTTGGTCAGTGAGGTGCGAAGCAATGCCCAGAGCGTGGCCGAGACCAGCGCCGAGATGGCGCAGGGCAACCATGACCTGTCAGCGCGCACCGAGCAGCAGGCCTCCGCGTTGGAGGAAACCGCCGCTTCCATGGAGGAGTTGGAGTCCACCGTGAAGACCAATGCCGACAGTGCCCGCAACGCCAACCAATTGGCGCAGCAGGCCTCGCAGGTGGCGGCACAAGGGGGGGAGGTGGTGGCCGAGGTGGTGGAGACCATGAAAGGCATCAACGACAGCTCGCGCAAGATCGCGGACATCATCGGCGTCATTGACAGCATTGCCTTCCAAACCAACATCCTGGCCCTGAACGCGGCCGTGGAAGCGGCCCGCGCCGGGGAACAGGGTCGCGGGTTTGCAGTGGTGGCGGCCGAAGTGCGCTCGCTGGCCCAGCGCAGTGCAGAAGCAGCCAAGGAAATCAAAGCACTGATCCACGCCAGCGTGGAGCGGGTCGAGCGGGGCTCCAATTTGGTCGACCGAGCGGGTCACACCATGAGCGAAGTGGTGCAGGCGATCCAACGCGTGACGGTCATCGTGGCTGAGATCAGCACCGCCAGCTCGGAACAAAGCGAAGGCCTGTCCCAAGTCGGAGAGGCTGTGGTGCAGATGGACCACAGCACCCAGCAAAACGCCGCCTTGGTGGAGCAATCGGCCGCCGCCGCCGCCAGCCTGCGCCAACAATCCCAGCAACTGGTGGACGCCGTCGCGGTGTTCAAGCTCGGTGCGAAGGCCTTGCCCACCGTGGAGGTCAAGGCACAGCGGGCCACCCGCTCGCCGCAGCCCCCGGCCACGCCCTATGCCGGTCCGGAGCGCCGCCAAACAGCCAGCGCCAGCGCCAAAACCAGCACACCGCCGCCGCGCCCGGCATCTCCCAGCGCGAGTTCAGAACAGGACTGGACCTCGTTCTAAGGGCAGCCGCCCTGCCCAAGGCTCAGGCCAATTCAGCCAGAGAGTCCAAAAACGCGTCGGCAGCCACCGCCCGGATGGGCTGGCCATGGTTGTAGCCATAGGTCACCAGCCAGACCGGGCAACCCGCGGCATGCGCAGCCTGGGCATCGTTGCTGGAATCCCCCACCATCACGGTGCGCGCCGGGACCGTGCCCAGCGCGGCGCAAGTGCCCAGCAGCGGCTGCGGATCGGGCTTTTTGCGCTCAAAAGAGTCACCACCAAAGACGTGGCTGAAGTAAGTGATCAAGCCCTTGGCCTCCAACAAAGGTCTGGCAAAGGCCAAGGGCTTGTTGGTCAGGCAGGCCAGGGCCAGTCCCCGGTGACGCAAGGCCTCCAGGCCCTGCACGACACCCGGGTAAACGGTGGCGAACTGACCGTTGATGTCCAGGTAATGGGCTTGGTAGCGTGTCCAGGCCGCAGGAAACAAAGCCTCGACCCGCTCGGTCAGGCCGGCCTCTTGCAGGCCTTGGGAACGACTCAAGACCTGGCCCAGCACCGTGCGCAGCAGGTGTTCGGAGCCCTTGCCGACCATGTTGACAATCAGCTCAGGTGCGATGGAGGGCAGGGACAAGTCGGCCAGCATGCGATTCAGGGCCTGGGCAAAATCGCCCAGGGTGTCCACCATGGTGCCGTCGAGGTCCAGGATCACGGCATCCAAAGGCAAGGGGGTCAGGGAGAGGGCGTTGGGCTGCATGGCGTCAAGAATTGAAAGAGGCCCCGATTCTGGCAGCAGCCAGGTCAACCCACACTCGCCGCAAAATAGCGCTTTGCGCTTGGCAGTGCGCCCCACCCTTCTCTTGTCAACAGGCCCGTCCATGGGCCCAGAGCCCCCATGAGTGACATCACGATTTACCACAACCCGAAGTGCGGCACCTCGCGCAACACCCTGGCCCTGATCCGCAACAGCGGCGAAGAGCCCCGTGTGGTGCTGTACCTGGAAACCCCACCGAGCCTGGACGAACTGCGCGCGCTGGTGGCCGCCACCGGCGAGCCCGTGCGGGCCTTGCTGCGCCAGAAAGGCACGCCTTACGACGAGCTGGGCTTGGGCCAAGCCCACTGGAGCGATGAAGACTTGCTTGGCTTCATGGTGGCGCACCCGATCTTGATCAACCGCCCCCTGGTGGTCACGCCCCTGGGGACTCGGCTGTGCCGGCCTTCCGAAGCCGTGCTGGACTTGCTGCCCCAGCCGCAGCAAGGGGCCTTCAACAAAGAAGATGGCGAAGCGGTGATCGACGCCCGGGGCCGGCGCCTGCCGCCTCAGGCCGCTTGAGCGCCACAGCGGCGCCCGTCGTTCAGCGCGCCACGTCAGCCAGCTGGCTGCGCATGGCCTCGATCACGCTCTGGTAGCTGGGCTGGCCAAAAATCGCGCTGCCCGCGACGAAGGTGTCCGCCCCCGCCGCGGCGACGCGGGCGATGTTGTCGGTCTTGATGCCGCCATCCACTTCCAGGCGGATGTCCTTGCCCGACGCGTCGATGCGACGGCGCACGGCCTCGATCTTGCGCAGGGTGGAGTCAATGAAGCTCTGACCACCAAAACCCGGGTTGACGCTCATCAAGAGGATCAGGTCCAGGTCCTCAATCACCCAGTCCAGCACGTCGAGCGGCTGTGCCGGGTTGAACACCAAGCCCGCCTTCACGCCCTTGCTCTTGATGGCCTGGATGCTGCGATGAACATGGCCCGAGGCGTCGGGGTGGAAGCTGATGTAGTCGGCACCAGCCTCGGCAAAGGCAGCAGCCAGCGCGTCCACCGGCTGGATCATCAGGTGCACGTCGATCGGCACGGCCTGGCCCTCGGGGGTCTTGGCATGCGGCTTGAGCGCCTGGCAAATCATCGGTCCGAAGGTCAGGTTCGGCACGTAATGGTTGTCCATGACGTCGAAGTGAATCCAGTCGGCACCGGCGGCGATGACATGGCGCACTTCCTCTCCCAACCGAGCAAAGTCGGCCGACAGAATGGAAGGAGCAATGCGATAGGGGGTGGGGGCGGAGGTCTTCATGCCCGACATTGTCGCAGCAGCCCCACGGCACCGGGAAGGGCTGGACGGGAAGGCCCTGAGCAGCCTGACCCGCGAGAAGGTCGATTTCAGCGCCCCTTGCCCGCGATGCGGCGCTGAATGCCAGAATGCGGGAACTTCAGAGCCGCTTTGACTCTCCACTTTCCTGACGCCCATGTCCAGCAAATACCAGATCAGCATCGTCGTCGAGCCCCAGTACCTGGCCGACCAGTCCCATCCCGAGCAGTCGCTGCACGGCTTCGCCTACACCGTGACCGTCACCAACACCGGCGAGGTGGCCGCGCAACTGATCTCTCGGCACTGGCTGATCAATGACGCGCGCGGCCACTGCGAAGAGGTCAAAGGCCTGGGCGTGGTGGGCCAACAACCGCTGCTGAAACCGGGTGAATCCTTCCAATACACCAGCGGCTGCCGCCTGCGCACCCCCAGTGGCACCATGCGCGGCAGCTACTTTTTTGTGGCCGAAGACGGCGAGCGCTTTGACGCCCCCATCCCCCTGTTCGTGCTCGAAGCACAAGCCGGACCCCACACGCCGGCCCGGGTGCTGCACTGAACTGGGGACCTTACAACCCTTCCCCCCTTTTTTCTGATCGATGAAGCAACACCTGCCCGACCTGCCCCAACTTCTGGACTCGTTGAACCCGCATGCCTCGCTGGTGCAGCGCCACCTGTGGCTGATCAGCATGCTGCAATGGGTGCGCGGGCAGGGTGAGGACACCCAGGCGGCCGTCGCTCGGGTGCGCCTGCTGCTGGACGCGGTGCAGTTGCGTCCCGAATGGCAGGCCCAATGGCAGCTTTGGTGGCGCCGCTTCATGGATGCGGTGGACGCCACTGCGCTGCTGGCCGACCACGGCTTTGCCCCGCACAACGCCTTCATGAGTGAATTGGGCAACCGCCTGCGTAAAAAGCTCCTGCCGCGCACGCCAGAGACAACCGACCTGGCCGAGCTGTTCGAGCTGCTGCTGCCCAGTCCCTTTGACGCCGAGTGGCTGCGCGCACTCGACAGCGACACCCTGCTGCGCGTGCAAACCCTGCTCTTCCCCCCTCCGGCCCCAAGCGCGCCAGACCAAGCCCCCACCAGCCTCGGCCAGCGCTTGCTGCTGGACGCCCTGACCTACAGCGTCGGCCAGGTCAGCGCAACGGGCTTTGCCTCTGAGATCCGCCAGCGCATGTCCGAGCAAGCGCAGCGCGATCGGCCTTTTCACGAACTGCCAGCCCACTTTGAACGCCTGCGCCAAGCCGTGCTGAGCGAGGGACCGCGAAGTCCGGTCGCCCTGGCCGCGGCCGATGTGCTGCGGCAACAACTCGACGCCTGCCGTCGGGCCGCCCAAACGGTCTACACCCACCTGGAAGAGCACGGCATCTCGGTGGGCATCGTGTTCCGCCTGCGCCAGCTGCGCGAACGGGTGCGGCGCATCCGCGAGCTGCTCAGCTGCCTGCAAAGCAGCACCCCCACCGAAGACACCACCCGCTTGTTGGCCCGCCTGGTGCTGGTCAGCCAAGAGGGCCGCAGCGTGCGCGCCCTGATCGCGGCCAGCTCGCAACTCACGGCCGCCAAAGTGGCCGAGCGCAGCGCAGAAAGCGGCGAGCACTACATCACCCGCGATGCGGCCGAGTACCGTGAGATGCTGCGCACCGCCGCCGGCGGAGGCCTGGTGCTGGCCTTCACCACCTGGGCCAAATTCAGCATCTATGCGCTGGGCTTGTCTGCGTTCTGGGGCGGCTTGGCCTCGGGCCTGAGCTACGCACTGTCTTTTGTCATCGTCATGCTGCTGCACTGGACGGTGGCCACCAAACAACCCGCCGTCACGGCACCCGCCATGGCGGCCAAGCTCAAGGACATGAGTGCCCCCGACTCGGTGGACACCTTCGTCGACGAGGTGGCCCACCTGCTGCGCTCCCAGATCGCCGCCATCATTGGCAACCTGGGCCTGGTGATCCCGGCGGTGCTGCTGATCTGTGCCACCCTGCATGCGGCGGGCCTGCGCCCCATGGTGGACGAGGCCCATGCACGGCAAACCCTGCACGACTTGAGCCTGCTCGGCCCCACCGCTTTGTTTGCCGCCTTCACCGGGGTGCTGTTGTTTGCCTCCAGCATCATCGCGGGCTGGGTCGAGAACTGGTTTGTGCTGCAGCGTCTGGATTCAGCCCTGAGCTACAACCCGCGCTTCACCCAATGGCTGGGGGCGGCGCGCGCGCAGCGCTGGGGCCAATGGTTGCGGCGCAACGTATCAGGCCTGGCAGCCAACATCTCGCTGGGCTTGATGCTGGGCCTGGTGCCAGCCTTTGCGGGCTTTTTTGGTCTGGGCCTGGAAGTGAGGCACGTCACCCTGTCCACCGGTCAGGTCAGTGCCGCCGCGGCCACGCTGGGCTGGGCCGCACTGGGCAGCGCTGACTTCTGGTGGGCCGTGGCCGGTCTGCTGGCGATTGGGCCCCTGAACCTGGCGGTCAGTTTTTACCTGGCCTTCCGACTGGCTTTGCGCGCCCAGAGCGTCGGCGGCTTGGAGCGCCAGCGCATCCGCCAAGCCATCTGGACCCGCCTGCGCCAAGCGCCCGCCAGTTTCTTTGTGCCGCGCTGACAGCTCAGTCACCCATTGAATCAGCCCACTGACAAATCGTGCATGCGTTCTGTGCCACGAGGGAGAAGGCGACTTGGCCTGCGGGCACAATAGGCGGCAAGGTACACGCCGCTGACCCGTTGGGGGTGAGCGGCCCCAGAAGCCATGACCGCCCCAGTTTTGAACGCTAAACCACCGCGGCCCGCGCTGCTGTCCGCCTCCTTGGTCGAGGCGCTGATCACCCACGACCTCAGCGCACCTGTGGCGGTGGTGGACCTTGAACTGTGCTTGGTCTACACCAATGCCGCCTACGCCCGTTGGTTTCAACGCACGCCTGGAGAGATGGCTGGCCAAAGCCTGCTCACCTTGTACGGCCCAGACCACATGGCGCCGCTGCAGGCTCACCTCGATCGGGTGCTGCAAGGCGAGGTCGTGCACTACCAGCGTCAAGTGCCCGACGCCCTGGGTGTGCCCAGCTGGCACAACATCAGCCTGAGCCCTTGGCACGATGAAGAGGGCAATGTCATTGGCATCGTCAACGTGGCCCTGCGGGTGCATGAATTGAAGGTGACGGCAGACGCCCTGCGCGTGGCCAACCAACGACTGGCATCCCACATGGAAAACAGCCCCTTGGGGGTGCTGGAAATGGACGCCGATCTGACCCTGCTGCACTGCTCCTCGCGGGCCAGCCAATGGTTTGGCTGGTCACTGGATCAGGTTCGGGGACGCGCCTTGCCCGAGTTGCTCCAGCAAAGCCAGGCCCAGGGCCCGCTGGACGCAGCCCTGAAACGCCTGCGCAGCGGCCAAGAACTGCAAAACCGGGCGGAACTCACCCTGGTTCAACACGATGGCGCGATCTTGCACACGGTGTGGTTCAACTCGGCCATGACCCAGCCGCAAGGCCAAGTCGACTCCATCATGTCCCAGGTGGAAAACGTGACTGAGCGCGTCATGGCCGCCCGGCAACTGTGGCCGCAAGCTCCTCAGTCGCCACCCGACTCGATCGCCAGCCTGCTCGACCGCAGCGATTTCCTGGCCAAAATCTGCGCCACCCTGCAACTGACACCGGCGGAAGCCCGGGTCGCTGTGCTGTTGACGGAGGGCCATCCGCTCAAGCGAATCGCCCAGATGACCGACCTGTCGATTCACACCGTGCGCAGCCAGGTCAAAAGCGCCTTGGCCAAACAAAACCTGCACCGGCAGGTGGATTTGGTCCGCCGGGTGATGTCGGTGCGTTGAAAAGCCCGGCGCAGGCCGGGCCGAAAAAGGGGTGGCACATTGGGGGAATGGTCCGCCGCGGCAGCGGACCTCAGGACTCAAAAAGGACGCGTCTCCCACGCCTCCCATCCCTTTGCTCATCTCAAGAACATGGGAGACGCGCCTTGTTGACCCTGGATCTCTTCTTATTTCCCTGGCGGCAAAGCCGCATACCAACGTCGTCTTGTGTGACAGCTAACACGGTTGCTTGGCGCAGAAGCCCCTTTTGACGGGTAGCCTGATACGCAAGCATGGGCCGAATGTTAAAAAATATTCCCCCTGATGACCATCCCACAAATGAGGGATAAGCCCCCAACCCCGGGTCTGAGCGCCCAAGAGCGATCCGTCACAGGCTGCGCGCCTCGCCCCGTGTGCGGCAGCCCTTATGCTTGGGCCCTCAAGAGGAATCCCCATGGGTGAGTTTGACCTGATCGCACGTTTTTTCACACGCCCGCCCCGTCCCGGGGGCCCCACCCTGCTGGGGGTTGGTGACGATTGCGCCCTGGTTCAGCCCTCTCCCGGGACCGCTCTGGCCATCTCCAGCGACATGCTGGTGGAAGGCCGGCACTTTTTGAGCACCGTCGCGCCCGAGCGCCTGGGCCACAAGGCCCTGGCCGTGAACCTCAGCGACCTGGCCGCCTGCGGTGCCACGCCGGTGGCCTTCACCCTGGCGCTGGCCCTGCCGCGCGCTGACGCACAGTGGCTGGAACCTTTTTCACGCGGTCTGCTGGCCCTGGCCGACGCCCATGGCTGCGAGTTGATTGGCGGCGACACCACCCAAGGCCCGCTGAACCTGTGCATCACGGTGTTTGGTGAGGTGCCATTGCAAGGTGGACGCAGCCAGGCTCTGCTGCGCAGCGGGGCCCAAGTCGGTGACGACCTGTATGTGAGCGGTCAATTGGGCGACGCCCGCCTGGCGCTGGAAGTGTTCCGAGGCCAGCTGAGCGTCCCGGCCGAGGTGTTTGAAGCAGCGCGCGCGCGCATGGAAACCCCCAGCCCCCGCGTCGCCCTGGGCCAGGCCCTGCGCGGGGTGGCCAGCGCCGCCGCCGACGTGAGCGATGGCCTGATCGGAGACCTGGGCCACATCCTGCGCCGCTCCGGGGTTGGGGCCTGCATCGACACAGACGCCGCGCTGGGCCTGATCGCCGCCCGCCACGCACTGGACGCGGACCAGGCCCTGGGCTTCGTGCTGGCCGGTGGGGATGACTATGAGTTGGTCTTCACCGCCCCCGCCAACGCCCGCGAGGCGGTGCAAGCCGCCAGTGCGCACAGCCAGACCCCGGTGACCCGCATTGGCCGCATCGAAGCCGAGCCCGGCCTGCGGCTGCGCGACGCACAAGGCCGACTGCTGCAACGCCAGGACCAGGCTTTCGATCACTTCAAGTGAGCGCTGGCTGGGACGCGCGCGGACTTTCGACCTCCGTGTGCCCCCCAGCGCCCCAATGGCTGGGCGGCAATTCATGCACCAGCACATGGCTCATGCGCTCCAAGGGGCCGCCATAGGCCAGCTGGCGCTGCAACTCCTGGAAAGCCTGTTCAATGAAGTCGGCACGCTGGGCCGGGCTGCTGCTGCCCTGGTTCAAGGTGATGTCGAGCTGCGCCGTCGGGCGCTCAACGGCTTCGCCCCCCACATACCAGCGGGCGGCGGGCAGGTCGTCGATCAACACCACCACCGTCTCGGCCGGCAACTGCAGCACACGGGCGCTGAGCTCGGTCAAGGCCCGCGCCAGGCTGCGGTAGCGCTCGGGGTTTTGCAGTGGGGCGACTTTGAGGTGCAGGCTGGGCATGGGTCTCCTGGGTAGGCGCAAGGCCTTTTTTATCTGCGGCCACTGTAGGCACAAGTCCCACCGCGCGAAACAGCACGCACAGCAAACCCGTTTTGCAGGCGCTGCAAAACCCTTCGACGCCCTGCGTGGGTCCGCCCAGCCCGCCAGACCGCTAACATCGGGCGGGTGAAAGACCTCGACTTTGATGACATGGCTTTGTTCGTGCGCGTGGCCACCCGCGGCACGCTGTCGGCGGTGGCGCGCGAGCGCCAGGTGCCGGTGAGCCAGATCTCCCGCTCGCTCAGCCGCATTGAAAAGCAATGCGGCGTGCGACTGGTCCTGCGCTCCACCCAGGGCCTGTCACTGACCGACGAGGGCCAGACTTTTTTGGGCTACTGCCAGCGCATCACCGGCACGCTGGAAGAACTGGAGGCTGAATTCGCCAGCCAGACCCGCGAGGTCAGTGGCAGCGTGCAGGTGGCGGTCAGCCCTGCCCTGGGCCACTTCATCATCGTGCCCAGCCTGGTCGGCCTGTCGGCGCGCCACCCGCGCCTGCAGATCGAGCTGCACTCGGACGACCGCCTGATCGACATGGCCCAAGAAGGCGTGGACATCACCTTGCGCACGGGTGCACCGCACAGCGAATCCATGGTGGCGCGAGAAATCGGCCACCACGGCCGCGCCCTCTACGCCAGCCCCAGCTACCTGGCGCGTTTTGGCCGGCCCCAGCACCCTGACGAACTGGCCGCGCACCGCCTGATCACCAACAGCGCGGCCATGCACCTGAACCGCTGGCCTTTCATCATCGACGGCCAAGCCACCGAGTTGCCGGTGCAAGGCCACTACCGGGCCAATTCCACCGGCATCATGATGACCATGGTGCTGCACGACCTGGGCATTTGCCGCTGCAACACCTTGATCGCCGCTCCCCTGGTGGCCCAGGGCCGGCTGCAGCCGGTGCTGGAGGACTGGGTCGATGTGCAGCACTTCCCGATCTACGCCATGCTGATGCCGCAGCGCCACCGCTTGCCCAAAATCCAGGCCTGCATCGACTATTGGAGCGAATGGTTCCAGCAGATGCAGCCCCATGCCACCTCGCCCGCCCCATGAACACCAGCCTCCCGCCTGAACCGACCCTGGCCAGCGCCAACCCGCCCCTGCCCCGCCCCCGCGTGCGCCCAAGCGCCCGCTTCATGTGGTCGCACCCGGCCCATGTGATCGCCATGGGCTTTGGTTCCGGGCTCAGCCCGGTGGCACCAGGCACCGCGGGCACGCTGTGGGCCTGGGCGGCGTTTGGCTTGCTGCAGCGCTGGCTCAGCCCGGGCGAGATCGGCGCGCTGCTGCTGGCCTCCACCCTGGTGGGCTGGTGGGCCTGCACCGTCACAGCACGCCACCTCAACACCCTGGACCCGGGCAACATCGTCTGGGACGAGGTGGTCGCCTTCTGGGCCGTGTTGTGGCTGATCACGCCGGCCAGCCTGAGCGGCCAACTGGTGGCTTTCGCGCTGTTTCGCTTCTTTGATGCGGTCAAGCCGGGCCCGGTGGGCTGGGCCGACAATTTGTGGCATGGCTTTGGCCCCAAGGGCGGCTTTGGCATTCTGTTCGACGACCTGGTGGCCGCCTTCTGCACCCTGCTGCTCATCGCCTTGTGGAGGTTTTTCGCATGAGTTCCTGCACCGCTTTGGCTGACTTGCTGCGCCAGCAGCAGTGGAAACTGGTCACTGCCGAGAGCTGCACTGGCGGCCTGATCGCGGCCACCTGCACCGATCTGGCGGGCTCAAGCGACTGGTTTGAGCGCGGCTTTGTCACTTACTCCAACGCCGCCAAAACCGAGTCCCTGGGCGTGCCCGCCGAGCTGATCGAGCGCCACGGCGCCGTCAGCGAGGCGGTGGCCCGCGCCATGGCCGAAGGCGCGCTGCGCCACGCACCAGCCCAACTGAGTGTGGCAGTCACCGGCGTGGCCGGGCCAGGCGGCGGCAGCGCGGCCAAGCCCGTGGGCACGGTCTGGTTTGGCTTTGGCCAACGCCGCGGTGGCCCCGGCGCTCCGATTGCTGTGCACAGCGAAATGCGGCACTTTGAGGGCGACCGCGCTGCCGTGCGCGCCGCCACCGTGGCCCACGCCTTGCAGCGCCTGCTGGACCTGGCTGGCCAGGCCTGAAGCGCCAGACGCCCCGCCCACCTCAGTCCTTCTGGGCCGCTGACCGCCCTGCAGGCGACAGCCCCGTACAACCAGCCGGTGTAGCATCTGGCGCCATTGAGTCAGTCTCTTCTTTCTTTTGGAGCCCGCATGCCCCAGCGCCCCAGCGACACCCTTCAACGCTTCTACACCGCTTTCAGCCAACTGGACCACGCCACCATGGCCGAGTGCTATGCCGCCGACGCCCAGTTCGATGACGAAGCCTTTTCTCTGCGCGGTCGCGACGAGGTGGCCGGCATGTGGCGCATGCTCTGTTCGGCCACCCGCAAAAGCGGGGCCGCGAACTGGAAGCTGGAGTTCCGCGATCTGCAGGCCGAAGGCTCACAAGGCCGCGCCCATTGGGAAGCGCATTACACCTTCAGCGCCACCGGCCGGCGCGTGCACAACATCATCGACGCTGAATTCACCTTCAACGAGGCGGGGCTGATCCTGCGCCACCGCGACCGTTTCAGCTTCTGGCGCTGGTCTCGCCAGGCCCTGGGCCTGCCCGGCCTGCTGTTGGGCTGGTCGCCCTCGCTCAAGCGCAAGGTGCGCAGCACCGCTGCCGGCAACCTGCGCAAATTCCTGGCCCTTCCCCCCGCCTGAGCCCCCGCCCTGACGCCTCTTGTTTGAAGGACGCACCATGACCTGGTTCCAAGGCTTTGAAGAGCAACGCATCCGCACCCGGGGCGCCGAGATTCACCTGCGCCAGGGCGGCAACCGCCAAGGCCCGGCCCTGCTGTTGGTGCACGGCTTTCCTCAGACCCATGCCATTTGGCACCGCGTGGCTCAGCAACTGGCCCCGCACTTCCACCTGGTGATGCCCGACCTGCGGGGTTATGGTGACTCCTCCAAACCCGTGGGGGAAGCCGACCACGCCAACTACAGCAAGCGCGCGCTGGCCCAGGACCTGGTCGACGTCATGGACGCCCTGGGCTTGCCCCAGTTCCAGGTCTGTGGCCACGACCGAGGCGGTCGCGTGGCACACCGGCTGGCCCTGGACCACCCGCAGCGCGTGCGAAAGCTGTGCCTGATCGACATTGCCCCCACGTTGGACATGTACGAGGCCACGGACATGGCCTTTGCGCGGGCTTACTACCACTGGTTCTTCCTGATCCAGCCCAGCCCCTTGCCCGAGCGCCTGATCGGCAGCACGCCAGCCATGGCGCGCGACTGGCTGCACAGCGCCCTGGGTGGCTGGGGCAGCCAGGGCCTGGACTGGATCGAGCCCGAGGCACTGGCCGAGTACGAGCGCTGCTTTGGCCAGCCCGAGTCCCTTCACGGGGCCTGCGAGGACTACCGCGCCAGCGCTGGCATCGACCTGGAGCACGACCGCGCCAGCCGCGCGCGCGGCGAACGCATCGCCTGCGACCTGCATGTGCTGTGGGGCGAGCGTGGCGTGGTGAACCGCCTGTTCCAGCCGCTGGCCCTGTGGCAGGCCCAGTGCGCGGGCACGGTCACCGGCCAGGCGGTCGCGGCGGGGCACTTCATTCCTGAAGAAAAGCACGCGCTCACCGCCCAGACGCTGCTCGATTTCTTCCAGCCCTGACAACAACAACGGCGCCCTGGGGCGCCGTTTTCTGGTGTCTCAATTCAAGGCCCAGGCGCGCATCAAGCGCCGTGGCATTTCTTGTACTTCTTGCCACTGCCGCAGGGGCAGGGGTCGTTGCGACCGGGTTCGGCTTCCTTGCGCAGGGTTTCCACGCGCGGGCCGAAGCTCTTCCAGAGTTGACGCAGGTCGTAGACCGCCCAGATGGCGTCACCAAATGCATCCAGTCGGGCTTGGCTCAGGCTGGGCGGGCCGTCTTCGGAGAACATCGACAGCTCTGGCTTGCCGGTGTCGTCCTCGGTCAAGGTGACGATGCGGGTCAGGGCATCGTCCAGCCACTCGGCGGCTTCCTTGTCGCGCGGAGCAGCCCAATCCTCGGGCCAGTTTTCCACGGCGAACATGAAGCCCAAGGCCCAGATCTGGCCAAACGAAGGGACTTCTTGGTCGCCCATCTCGGCCAGTTCTTCTTCGCTCAGGGTGGCAATGGCGCCACGCATGTCCATCACCTCAGGCTCGTAGCAGCGCTCGTCGCCCAGGTTGTCGACCTTGGTGTCCAAAGCGGTCTGCACTTCGTTCCAGCGGGCTTGCCACAGGCTGATGAAGCGCGCTTGCTGAGCGGCATCGGCAAACGCGGGCAAGGCGGGGATGCCGTCGGCATCGGTCTCTTCGGCAGTGATGCCGTCACCCAACAACATGGGCAGGTACTCGGCGGGCGACAGAGGGCGGCGGTTGCAGATCACGGCGGCCATGAAGCCTTCACAGAACTCCCACTGGGGGATTTCTTCTTCGCGGCTGCGCAGGTCGTCCAGGATGGCGTCCAGTTCGTCGTAGGCCGGGGGCGGCAGGCGCTCGCCAGGCACAGGGTAAACCGCCGACTCTTCGGCTTCTGGGGTGTCAACAGGGGTCAATTCGGACATGGTGGACAGCGCTGTTGCGCTTCAATAGGGGGTGGAGTCTGCGGCAGAGTGGAGGCCCGCCAGCCCCTATGATGGGGCGCAGTGCCAGCGCTCGCGGCCTGCCGCCACGGTGCCGCAGTTTACCGGGCCTGAACCGCCCAAGCCATGCCCAACCCCGTCCTCGTTCAGGAGAAGCTATGTTGAAGCAGCTCAATGCCATCTACCCGGTGCGATACACCGCCCTGGGTCTGTGCGTCTTCGGCCTCATGTTGAGCCTGTTCACGTGGGTCGGCTTTGGCCAAGGCGGGGGCTTGGCCCTGGTGTTGGCGGCACTGGTGGTGTTGGGCTTGTATGACTTGCGGCAAACCCAGCACTCGGTCTTGCGGAATTACCCGGTCATCGGTCACTTGCGCTTCTTGCTGGAGTACATCCGTCCGGAAATCCGCCAATACTTCATCGAGAGTGACAGCGAGGCGGCACCTTTCTCGCGGGCACAGCGATCCTTGGTCTACCAACGTGCGAAAAGCGAGCCCGACAACCGCCCTTTCGGCACCTTGCTCGATGTGGGCCAGCATGGCTATGAATGGATCAACCATTCGGTGGCGCCCACCACGCTGGCGTCGCATGACTTTCGCATCACCATCGGACCAGACACGGCCCAGCCCTACAGCGCCAGTGTGTTCAACATCTCCGCCATGAGCTTTGGCGCGCTGTCGGCCAATGCCATCTTGGCGCTGAACCAGGGCGCGCGACTGGGCGGTTTCGCCCACGACACCGGCGAGGGGTCGATCTCGCAACACCACCGGGTGCACGGCGGCGACCTGATCTGGGAAATTGGCTCGGGCTACTTTGGCTGTCGCAACCCCGACGGCAGCTTCAACGCCGAGCGCTTCAGCGAGAACGCGCGCGACCCGCAGGTCAAGATGATCGAGCTCAAGATGAGCCAAGGCGCCAAGCCCGGACACGGCGGGGTGCTGCCCGGCCCCAAGGTCACCCCTGAAATCGCTGCGGCACGCGGTGTGCCCGTGGGGGAAAGCTGTGTGTCGCCAGCCGCTCACTCGGCCTTCTCCACGCCCGTCGAAATGATGCAGTTTCTGGCCCGCTTGCGCGAACTCAGCGGCGGCAAACCCACCGGCTTCAAGCTGTGCATCGGCCACCCCTGGGAGTGGTTTGCCATGGTCAAGGCCATGCAGGTGACAGGCATCACGCCCGATTTCATCGTGGTCGATGGCGCCGAAGGCGGCACCGGCGCGGCGCCCGTCGAGTTCAGCGACCATGTCGGCACGCCCCTGCAGGAGGGGCTGCTGCTCGTGCACAACACGCTCAAAGGCGTGAACCTGCGCGACCGCATCCACCTGGGCTGCGCGGGCAAGGTGGTCACCGCCTTTGACGTGGCGCGCTTGATGGCCTTGGGCGCCGATTGGTGCAACTCGGCGCGCGGCTTCATGATGGCCTTGGGCTGCCTGCAAGCCCAGACCTGCCACAGCGGCAACTGCCCGACCGGCGTCGCCACCCAGGACCCGATTCGCCAGCAGGCTCTGGTGGTGCCCGACAAGGCCACCCGGGTGAAGAACTTCCACAACAGCACCTTGCATGCGCTGCAGGAGCTCGTGCAGGCCGCAGGCCTGCAGCACCCACGCGACATCAGCACCCACCACATCGTGCGCCGGGTCTCGGACACCGAGGTCCGCCCCTTGAGTCAGCTGGTGTTGGACCTGCCTGCAGGCGCCCTGCTGGGGCCTGTGGATGGCCTCAGCCGCGTCTTCCGTGACTACTGGCCGCTGGCCAACCCCCACAGTTTTGCGGCCCTGCCCGCACCCACCGACGCGGCCGCCGGGGCGGCCCCCTCCACTCAGGCTGCGTAAGGGGCATTGGCCGCTTCGGCGCAGTCGCTCAACAACCCAAGCAAGGCATTGACCGAGGGGTTGCGGCGCCAGACCTGTTGGCTGTGCAAGCGCAGGAACAGGCCGCGCCAGGCGTCGAGCTGTTGCAGCTCCACACCTCGGTATTGCAAGCGCACCCAGTTGCCCCGCTCCAACTGGCCGATGTACTCGGAGAACAAGGTGCGCGACACCCCGCACAAGCGGGCAATCATCTGCTGCGACAGAGGCAGCAGCAAGCTGTTGGCCCGCATGAAGTGAGGCGCCCCGCCAGACACGGGGTTGCACAACCCCTCGGCACACAAAGCCAGCCCCCCAATCACCCGCAAAGCAGAGTTGCTGCATTTGTTGACGATCAAATGGTTGTTCTGCTGACGAATCTCGGCCGACAGCAAGGTGACCAAATGCTGGGCGAATCCGGAGTCACTGCGCAACAAAGCCAAATAAGCATGGGCTGGCAAGGTCAGCAGCTCCACATCGGTGACCGCCAGGTAGTCGACCTGGGCGCGGCCGTCACCGAGCAAATCGTGTTTGGCAAAGGAGCTGCCCCGGCCGTGCAAGGCCAAGGGGTAGCTGAGCCCCTGGTCCATGGTCACCTGCTCGGCCACGATACCGTCAATGATGTGATGCCAGTGGGTGATGGGAGCGCCAGTGCGCCAAATCAAATCGCCGGCCTTGCGGGAAATGACACGGCTCTGCTTCCCGGCCTCATAGGCCAAGGCCGTCCCCACCCCCATGGAGGAATAGACCTGTAAAGTGAAGTCATGAACGCGTTGGGTCACCTCAAACATGGTTCACCACCTGACCTGGCCACCGTGGCCGTCTGATGTGGGACCTGGTTTCAAAAGGACGTGGTGGCGCGCTATGCCGCGCAGGTGTCGTTGGTTTCATGCAAAAGCCTTGGCTGGACCAATCTGAGGTAAGCGGACTGTCGCCCCCCATGGTCGACAGCATGGGCGGTGATGACCCCCCAATGCGTTCTGCATCCCTGCGAACGCCGCTTTGGCTTTAAATCATGTTGGAGGGGGCGGCCCCCCCTTTTTTTGACGGTTCACTTTTGCACAAACAAGACGTAAAAAGTGTCTGAAGGTGCGTCGCTTTGCGACCTGAGGTAGCGAACTTAGACCAACGGTGTTTCTGGCAGCAGATGCCGCTGGACATGCACCTGGGCGCTGGCCAAACGTTTTTGCATGCAAAGGACGGCTTGGTCCTTGCTCAGCAGGTAGCCTGGGTAGGCAACGGCCAAATCGATGAACTTCTGGTCATCGGGGTCTTTGCAGGTCCAGGGGGCTTTGTCCGCCTCGGGAACGCAGGCCACATGGCGGTCGAAAGACGCCAACACAAACTCGGCGGTCAGGCCGTAAAAAGCCAGTCGGCGCACGATTTGCGGGTAGGCCAGAACGCGCTGCAATTCATCCCGCATGGCCGCCGTGGCGACCCAGCGGTAACGCCCCGCCTCCAGCCCTTGGCGCAAGGGCCGCGAGGTGGGGTCCGCAAAGACAAAGGTGTCGAGCACCACATTGGTGTCGATGACCACCGTGACCGGGGTCAGCCGGGCCGACTGGAGCGGCAGGTGCGCAGATGGGGCCTCCGGAGGGGGCGCCGCCGGTCCCGTGTCTGTGTGATGCGCGTTCACGCGTCAGCCTTGTGCAGACGCCGGTTTGTCGCCCGCAGCGACCGGGGCCTTGTCACGCACCCGCCCCTGAACCATGTCAAAGCGGAACAGGCGGCACTCGATGGGGCCGTTCCACATGGGCACGCGGCGTGATTCTTTCAAACGCATCAGGCTGGGCAGCTTGAGGTCAGGGGTCAACATCCAGGCCTGCCAGCCTGCGTAATTCTTCTTCCAGTGGCTGGCCAGTTGCGAAAAAAACTCGCCGCCGTCCTCGGTCTGCGCCGTCTCACGGCCTTGGCGCGGGCCACGCTCCAGCGAGGTGTCGCCTCGATCCTGGGCTCGGCGCCCGGCCACGCCTGCGGCCTCGATGCGCTCGCCATAGGGCGGGTTGAGCAGCATGACACCCGATCCGTCGCAAGGCGGCATGCGCTGCAAGGCGTCGCCGCCGCGCAGTTGCACGGCGTGGGCAACACCTGCGCGCTCGGCATTGCGCTGGGCAAAGTCAACCATGCGGAAGGCCACGTCGCTACCAAAAATCGGCACGGTGGGGGCACGCTCCTCGGCCTGCGCTTGTTGCAAGAGCACGTCCCAGACGTGACCCTGGAAAGGCAGCAACTTTTCAAAGGCAAATCGACGCTGGGCGCCAGCCGCCATGTTGCAGGCCATTTGCGCGGCCTCGATGGCGATGGTGCCGCTGCCGCAGCAGGGGTCGTACAAGGGCAAAGGCTGGTCGCCCAGCGGGTCCCAGCCACTGGCGGCGATCATGGCAGCCGCCAGGGTCTCCTTCAGCGGGGCATCGCCCTTGTCCTCACGCCAGCCTCGCTTGAACAGGGGCTCACCCGAAGTGTCGATATAGAGCGTGGCTGTATCGGTGGTCAAGTGCACGTAAATTCGCACATCGGGCCACTGGGTGTTCACATCAGGGCGAACACCGGTCTTGTGACGAAAGCGATCAGCGATCGCGTCCTTGACCTTCAAGGCCGCGAAATTGAGACTGGTCAGCGGGCTGTGCTGGGCGGTGATCTCGACCTTGAAGCTTTGCTTGGTCGTGAACCAGATTTCCCAGGCGACCTGGCTGGCGGCCTCGTACAGGTCACGCTCGCTGCGGTAAGGCGTGTGCGAGAGCTGCACCAGCACGCGTTGGGTCAGGCGGCTGTGCAGGTTGAGCTTCATGGCATCTCGCCAAGAGGCCCGGGCCAGGACGCCACCGCGCCCGGTGAGCAGGTCTTGCCCGGTCAGGCCGGTGATGCGGTGCACCTCATCGGCCAAAAAGCCTTCCACGCCGGCGGCGCAGGGCATAAACAGTTGCAATTGATTCACGGTATTCACTCCCGCGCGAACCACAAGCCGGAGCCACAGCCCCGGCCCGCAGAACGGGCAAGTTCAGAGGGCTTTTCTCAGGTTGGCGGGGGCGATGCGCAAGGCCTCGCGGTATTTCGCCACGGTGCGGCGCGCACATTCAATGCCCTGTTCCTTGAGCATTTCCGAAATCTGGTTGTCAGACAAGGGCTTCTTGCTGCTTTCCGAGGCCACGAACTGCTTGATCAAGGCGCGCACTGCCGTGCTGGAGGCATTCCCGCCGGTTTCAGTGCCCAGCGCGGAGCCGAAGAAATACTTCAACTCGAAAGTGCCAAACGGCGTGCCCATGTACTTGGCGGTGGTGACGCGGCTGATGGTGGACTCGTGCAGACCCAGTTCATCGGCAATTTCACGCAGCACCAAGGGCCGCATGGCCAGCTCACCGTGGACGAAGAAGTTCTTTTGTCGCTCCACGATGGCGTTGGATACGCGCAAGATGGTGTCAAAACGCTGCTGTATGTTCTTGATGAACCAACGAGCCTCTTGCAGTCGCTGCTGCAGTGCGGCGTGGCCTTCGCCCTTGTGGGCGCGCAGGGCGCTGGCATAGATGTCATGCACTTTCAGGCGCGGCATGACCTCGGTGTTGAGTTGAACCCGGAAGCGCACCTGGGGACCCCGCCCCACCTTGGTGACGATGACGTCGGGCACGATGATGTTGCGCTCCACATCGACAAAACGTCGCCCTGGCTTGGGTTCCAGGCGGGTCAGAAGGGTCAGGGCGGCGCGGATGCGCTCATCACTCTCGGCACAAAGCTGCTGCAGGCGCTTGACGTCTCGGCGCGCCACCAGCTCCAGGGGCTGCACACACAATTTGAGCGCAACCTCCAGGATTTCAGGACCAATGCCATCGATACCGCCATCATCTTGCCGCAACTGTCGCAATTGCAAACTCAGGCATTCACGCAGATCGCGCGCCCCCACCCCCACAGGCTCCAGGGTTTGCAGCAGCCGCAAGGCCACGGTGAAGTGATGTACCAGCTCTTCGACCTGCTCCTCGTCGTCGCCAGCCAAGCCGCGGGCCAACTCCTCGAGCGGGTCTTCCAGGTAACCGTCGTCATTGAGCGATTCAATCAGGAAGCGCAGCGCCGCTGAGTCTTCGACAGACAAGCGCAGCGCCAAGGCCTGGCGGTGCAGGAACTGCTGCAGGGACTCCTGGCTGCGGGCCAGCTCGGTGGCGTCCACCTCTCCGTCTTCACCGAGGTTATTGCGGCTGGGGGGCGCATCGCTGCCCCATTCGCTGTCATCGGGCGCCAAATCGACCTGGCCATCCCCCTCCCAGCTCGGATCGTCGTCGCCCACGCTGGAGGACACCTCGGCTTCGCTGCTGGTGGGACTTTCGCTCGGGGTGAGGCTGTCTTTGGGCAGAACGGCGGCGGACTCTTCAAAGCTGGTCTCTTCGTCGCGCGCGGGGGTGTCGGCCTGGGTCAGGCCGAATTCCTCGCGCGCAGCTTCTTCGCTGCTGAGCTCAAGGAATGGGTTTTCGTCGAGCATCTGCTCGACTTCCTGGCTCAATTCCAGGGTGGACAGCTGCAGCAGCCGGATCGATTGCTGCAATTGCGGCGTGAGCGCCAGATGCTGCGAAACGCGTAAGGAAAGGCCCTGTTTCATGCTCACATTCGGAAATGCTCACCGAGGTAGACGCGCCGAACATCGGCGTTCTCCACGATCTCGGACGGGGTGCCTTTGGCCAGCACATGGCCATCGCTGATGATGAACGCGTGGTCGCAAATGCCCAGCGTCTCGCGCACGTTGTGGTCGGTGATCAAGACACCGATGCCGCGCGACTTGAGAAAGCCGACGATGCGCTGGATTTCGATCACCGCGATGGGGTCGATGCCGGCAAAGGGCTCATCCAACAAGATGAAGCGCGGCTGCGTCGCCAGGGCGCGGGCGATCTCGACCCGCCGCCGTTCACCGCCGGACAAAGCCAGAGCCGGCGAGTCACGCAGGTGGTCCACACGCAGGTCCTGCAGCAAGGCCTCCAGGCGCTCCGCAATAGCGGCTTTGCTCAAGGGCGCGCCCGACTCGTCCTGCTGCAACTCCAACACAGCCTGCACGTTTTCGGCCACGGTGAGCTTGCGGAAGATCGAAGCCTCTTGGGGCAGGTAGCTCAGGCCCAGGCGAGAACGGCGGTGGATGGGCATGTGGCCCACCTGTTGGCCGTCCATGAGGATCTCGCCCGCGTCAGAACGCACCAGCCCGACGATCATGTAAAACGAAGTGGTCTTGCCCGCACCGTTGGGGCCCAGCAAACCCACGACTTCGCCCTTGTTCACGGACAAGGACACGTCTTTGACCACCTTGCGGCTGCCATAGGCCTTGCGCAGGTGGCGCGCTTCCAGGCGGCTGACAGCAGCCTCAGGCGCGTTCACGACAGGAGCGTTCAAGGCTTGGAGCCCTCCATGCCGTTGGTCGACCGCAGCACAGGCCGAGGCCCACCGGCGTCGACCGGGGGCGCCGCCGCATCGGCAGCCGGGCCCCGCGGCGACAGCATGGCACGCACCCGCTCGCCGGGGGCGGCTGGGCTGGGCACCACGTTGCGGGCCTGCTTGATGCCATCGACCGTGAACACGTCGGTGACGTTGTCGTAAACGATCACATCACCCGTGACCTGGTCGTTGAGGGTGTTGCCACGGTAGCGACGCAATTCGCCACGCTTGATGAATTTGACGTTGTCGGCGCGGCCATCGTATTCAATGGTCTCGCCTTCGCCTTCGATGTATTCCTCGCCGCCATCGCGCTTTTGCCGGTAAAAGGCGCGCTGACCAGGCTCAGCGAACACCACGCCGTACTGGTAGCCCTCGGCGTCTTGGCGCACATCCAGGCGCGCGCCGCGGATCACGATGGTGCCCTTGGTCATGATGACCCGCCCCGTGAACACGCTGACTTGCTTGAGGTCGTCATGACGCAGGTTGTCCGACTCGATGTTCATGGGCTTGCCACGGTCTGCGCGTTCAGCCCAGGCCATGGGCGCAGCCAGGCAGGCCAGGATCAGCAGCAAAGAGGGGAGGAATGCAGGTTTCATAAGGCACGTTTCTTGCAAACGATTGTACCGGGCTGTGCCTCAGGATCGCCCCTGCGGCCAAGAAAAAGCCCGCACAAGGCGGGCTTTCGGGGTCAGCGGGCGCGGGAGCCTCAGCGGCTCTTGCGGGCCTCAGCGATCAGGGCGTCGGTGATTTGCAGGGCGCGGGTCATGCTGCCGGCCATGGTGCCGTCGGTGATGTAGCGGCCTGCAATGCCCATGGCGGGCACGCCATCGAGCTTGTACGCATCGACGATCTGCTTGGCTCGCGTGGCCTTGCCGGTGATCGAGAAGGACTTGAAATACTCCAGGAACTTGGCCTTGTCCACGCCTTGCTTGACCACCCAGTCGATGATGGCCTCGTCGCCAATCACCTTCAGGCGCTCGGTGTGCAGCGCGTTGAACACCTTAAATTGCAACTCGTCGACTTTGCCCATGGCTTCGAGCGCGTAGTACAGGCGCTGCTTGGGCTCGAAATCGGCAAGGAAGGGCACGGGCACACGGCGGAACGACACGTCCTTGGGCAGCTTCTTGAGCCAGGCTTCGAGTTCGGGCTCGAAATGGGCGCAGTGCGGGCAGTTGTAAGAGAAGAACTCAATCACTTCCACGCGGTCAGCCGGGGCATCCACCGGAGCGCGGCTGCTCAGGGCCACATAGTCTTTGCCGGGCTTGAAAGCCGTTTGGGCCTGGGCTGGCAGGGCCGTCAGCAAGCCGCTGGCGGTGGCGGAACCGGCCGCCAGGGCCAGCGAAAAATCACGACGTTTCATCAAAAAAGCCTCTCATAAAAGGGTCTGCTCCGTCAGAAAGGAGTGCCGGCAAAAAGTTCAGTGGCCGGCACCACTTCCTCAGCGCTGCACCCGAACCAAGGTGGTGTCCAGGCCAGCGCCTTCCAGTTTTTCTTTGATGCGATCGGCATCGTCACGCTTGCCAAACGGCCCCACGCGCACGCGGAACACGGTGCGGCCCGCTTGCTCGCGTTCGGTCACGCGGGCTTCCCAGCCCATCATGGCCAACTTGGCTTTCTGGCCTTCGGCATCCTCATTCGTGCGGTAGGCGCCCACTTGCACGTAATAGTCGAAGGGGTCGACACCCGAACTGCTGGACGACGCACTGCCCGAAGTCGATCCACCCGACTTGGCGCGCGCCAGATCGCCCAGCGGGTCTGCCGACACCGGCTTGGTGTCCGAGCCCTTGGTGACGGGCTTCACATCGGGCTTGTCCGACGATTTGTCCGCGGTTTTCTCGCTGGACTTGTCTGAGGCCTTGTCCGCCTTATCGGCTTTCTCTGCCTTGTCGCTGGCCTTGTTGGGGCGGTCTGCGGACTTGTCCGCAGATTTGTCCGACGAGGCCGACGCATCGGCCGGGGCGTTGTCGCCGCCCACGCTGCCAGCCGCCCCCGGACGCACCGGGTTCTTGCCGTACAGCGGGGAGTTGGGGTCCCAGTCCTTGTTTTTACGGGCTTCGGCGGCGTCTTGGTCGGCCGAGCGGGTCTGGCCCTTGTTCAGGAAGGGCACCGGTACCTTGGTGACATACACCGCCACGGCCAAGGCCGCGCCCAAACCCAACACCACCCCGATCACCAGACCGAGGAAGGTCCCGCCGAATTGTCTTTTCATGATGCGTCAGTTCACATTTTTTGCGGTGCCGAAACCCCCAGCACTGCCAAGCCATTGTGCAGCACCCGGGCGGTGGCGGCGACCAGGGCCAGCCGCGCCAGCTTGACCTGTTCGTCGTCCACCAGGATGCGTTCGGCATCGTAGTAGCTGTGGTAGCTGGAAGCGAGCTCGCGCAGGTAAAAAGTCACATCGTGCGGGGCAAAATCCAAGGCAGCGGCAGTCAGCATCTCAGGGTACTTGGCCAGTTGCAGCATCAAGGCCTGGGCTTGCGGCCCTTCGAGCGGCGACAGGTCCACCTGGGCCAGCGAGGCGACATCACCGCCCCAGGCGTTGAGCACCGAGCAGATGCGGGCGTGCGCGTACTGCACGTAGTACACCGGGTTGTCGTTGTTCTGGGCCAGGGCCAAGTCGATGTCGAAGATGTACTCGGTGTCGGGCTTGCGCGACAGCAGGAAGAAGCGCACCGCGTCCTTGCTGGTCCACTCGATCAGGTCGCGCAGGGTGACGTAGCTGCCGGCGCGCTTGGAGATCTTGACCTCTTCGCCGCCGCGCATGACGCGCACCATGGTGTGCAGCACGTAGTCCGGGTAGCCCTCAGGAATGCCCACACCCGCCGCCTGCAGGCCCGCGCGCACCCGCGCGATGGTGCCGTGGTGGTCGGTGCCCTGGATGTTGACCACCTTGCCAAAGCCGCGCTCGAACTTGGTGATGTGGTAGGCCACGTCGGGCACGAAGTAGGTGAACGTGCCGTCGGTCTTGCGCATCACGCGGTCTTTGTCGTCGCCGTAGTCGGTGGACTTGAGCCACAGCGCGCTGTCTTGCTCGTAAGTCTTGCCGGCCTCGATCAGCTTGTTGACCGTGGCTTCCACCCGGCCGCTGGTGTAGAGGCTGGACTCCAGGTAGTAGTTGTCAAATTTGACCTGGAAGGCCTTCAGGTCCAAATCCTGTTCGTGGCGCAGGTAAGCCACGGCAAACTGACGGATGCCGTCCAGGTCGTCCGCGTCGCCGCTGCCGGTGAACTCGCGGTCATCGGACTTGACGGTCTTGCCGGCCAAGAAGTCGGTGGCGATGTCGCCGATGTAGTCGCCGTTGTAGGCCGACTCAGGCCAGCCGGCGTCACCGGGCTTGAGGCCCTTGGCGCGGCACTGGGTGCTGTTGGCCAGGGTCTGGATTTGCACGCCGGCATCGTTGTAGTAGAACTCGCGCCACACGTCCCAGCCCTGGGTCTGGAACAGGTTGCAGATGGCGTCACCCAATGCGGCCTGGCGGCCGTGGCCCACGTGCAACGGGCCGGTGGGGTTGGCCGAGACGAACTCGACCAGCACGCGCTCCTGGCGGGGCGCCTGCCAGCCGAACTTCTCACCGGCTTGCAGCACTTCACGCACCACCTCTTGCTTGGCGGCAGGCTTCAGGCGCACGTTGAGAAAGCCAGGGCCGGCGATCTCGATCGCGTCCACCCACTGGCTCCAGGCTGGCGTGGCCAGCAGGCTGGTCTTGAGGGTTTCGGCCACTTGGCGCGGGTTGAGTTTGAGCGGCTTGGCCAATTGCATGGCCGCCGTGCAGGCGAAATCGCCGTGGGCCGCCACCTTGGGCGACTCGAACACAGCCTTGGCTGCGGCACCGGGGGAGAGTTTTTCGAGCTCGGCGGCCAGCGCGGCGAGCAAATCGTGTTTGACAGAGAGCATGGCGCGATTTTACGGGCCGGTGCCCGAACGGCGGCGAACCCTGGTCACATGGCCACCCCAAGCCGTCCATTCCGTCGTCGAATGCGGCTCAGCAGCGGTGTGACAGGCCCTCGGCAGGCGGGGGTCGGCGCCGCTGCAGCGCAGTATCCAAGGAGGCTTCCCATGCACCCCGTCTTCACACCCCCCCTGCCAGCGACGCCGGCCCCCAGCCGCCGCAGCCCATTCAACCCCTGGATGGCGCTGGGCGCCCTGGGGCTGGTTTTGCTGCTGAACCCCGGCACGGGGCAGGCCAAAGACAGCCCCGCCGCCAAAGACGCCAAAGCACCCGCCGAGGCCAGCACCGCACCCGCCAGCGCCCCCGCCCAAAAACAACGCAACCGCATGGGCGAGTGCAGCGCCCAGTTCAAGGCGACGGGCAAGCCGGGGTCAGAACGCAAAGCCTTCATGCAGGAATGCCTGCGCAAGCCCAAGGCGTGACCCTGCCCAGCCGGGCCGGCCCGCGCCACCGGTCGGCCCGGCTGGCCGATAATCTCCGCATGGCCGACCGCACCGATTCCACCCCCTCCATTTCCTGCGTCATGCCGGCGTACAACGAAGCCGGCAACCTGGGGCGTTTTGTGCCCCAGGTGCTGGCCGCGCTCAAAACCCTTTCCCCGCAGGTTGAGGTGGTGATCATCAACGACGGCAGCCGCGACCAGACCGCCGCCGCCGCGATCGAGCTCACGCGTCAGCACCCCGAAGTCGTGCTGCTCGACCTGTCACGCAACTTTGGCAAAGAGGCCGCGCTCACCGCCGGCATGGAAGCGGCGCGTGGCGAGGTGGTGGTGCTGATGGACTCTGACGGCCAACACCCGGTGGAGTTGATCGGCCAGATGCTGGCCCGCTGGCGCCAGGGCATGGACGTGGTCTATGCCGTGCGCAAGACGCGAGACGACCAGACCCGCCTGCACGCCAAGCTGGCCGGGGTGTTTTACTGGCTGGTCAACCACAACAACCGGGTCAAGATTCCGCCCAATGCGGGCGACTTCCGCCTGATGGACCGGGCCGTGGTGGCCGCCATCAAGAGCCTGCCCGAGCGCAACCGCTTCATGAAGGGCTTGTACGCCTGGGTGGGTTTCAACAGCACCGCCCTGGAATACGAACCCCTGCCCCGCACGGACGGCCAGAGCAGCTTTGGCCTGCGCGGCGCCGCCTCTCTGGCCCTGACCGGCCTGGTGGCTTTTTCCTCCGTGCCCTTGCGCACGCTGGCCCTGCTGGGCCTGCTGATCTCGCTGGCGTCGCTGAGCTATGGCCTGTGGGTGGTCATTTCGTACTTTGTTTACGGCATCGATGTGCCCGGCTACGCCACGCTGGCGGCCGGCATGATGCTGCTCAGTGGGATCCAGATCCTGTCCATTGGGGTGCTGGCCGAGTACATCGGCCGCATCTATGAAGAGGTCAAGCGCCGCCCCACCTACTTGCTCAAGGGTCGCCACGGCCAAGGCCTGCCGCCGGCGGGCCCGGAGGCCTGAGGCCCCCCGGCCACCGCGGGGCGGCTGCCCCCTTGGGTCCCCTTCAACGCCGGCAACTGGCCAGCCCCGCCCCCGCCTGGGTGCTGGGGCTGCGGTACAGCGTCCAGGACTGGCCGCGCAGCACCCGCTCAAAACCGCTCACGGCCTGGTCATTGGGGGCCACCAACCACTGACCGGCTTGGCCCGCGGCCTGGGTCAGCGCGTCCAAGCCCTGCAAACGCTGGCCGGCCTGGGCATCGAAATTGGCACCTTCAAACAACTCACGACGCCAGTTGTCCTTGGCCGATTGGCGCTCATGGTCCCAGTCCTGCACCACCACCATGGCCTGCGGCAATCGGACCAGGAAAGGCAGGTCGTAGGGGAAGTCTCCAGCGGCCAGCACCGTGTCCTGCGGGCCCATTTGGCAAGCCAGCACGGCGGCGATGTCGGCCGTGCCCCGGCGCTCGGTGTAGCGCGTGGCCGCCAGGTTGACGGCCAGGGCCACGCCCACGGCCAACACCAGCAAGGCCTTGAACAAGCGCTCGGCATGGCGCCAGCGGCCCAGGCCTTGCTCAAAGCCCAGCGCGGCCAAAAAGGCCAGGGCGGGCATGACCGGCAAGGCATAGCCAATCAGCTTGGAATGCGGCACCGAGAAAAAGCCAATGATGGCCACCAACCAGATCCAGGCCAGCGCCACCCAGACCCGCGCCGCCGGGGTCAGCGGTGGCTCGGCATGGGGGCGCTTGAAGCCGCGGGCCACCAGCGGTTGCAGCGCGAAAAAGGCCCAGGGAAAGAGCAGCAGGAACAAGCCCGCCACGTAAAACCACCAGGGGCGACCGTTGTTGAACGTGGTCGCGGTGTAGCGGTTGAACTGCTGATCACCAAACAGGTAGGCCAGCAAACCAGGCGCGCGGCGCTCGGCCAGCATAAACCAGGGCACGGCAATCAGGGCAAACAACAGCAGTCCGCGCAGCCAGGGCAGGTACAGCACCTTGCGGAACTGGCGCGTCCACAACAGCCAGACGAACAAGACCAGGCCCGGCAGCACCAGGCCAATCAAGCCCTTGCTCAGCACACCCAGGCCACAGGCGGCAAAGCCCAGCAAAGCCAGGCCGGGGCGTGGCACCCAGGGGCCCCGGTCCGCACGGCCGCCCGAGTCCGAGCCCACGAAGGCCGCGGCAAAGGCCCAGATGGCCACGCCGATCCAGCCCGCCACCAGCATGTCGTGGTTGATGTACTGACCGCCAATCAAAAACGCTAGGCTGCTGCCCAGCATCAGGGCAGCGCGGCGCGCCAAACTCTCAGCGCGCTCGCCGGCCCCAAAGTCCATGCGGCGCACCGACAAGTACAGCGCCAGCAACATCAGCCCAGCGTGCAAGGCCGGCCCCAGCCGAGCCACCCACACTTGGGCGCCCAGCGCCGCCATCAGGCTGGCGTTGACCCAATGCAGCAGCGGGGGCTTGTGGAAGAAAGGGATGCCATTGAGGCGCGGCACCAGCCAGTCGCCGCTTTGCAGCATCCAGCGGCCAATTTCGCCGTAACGGCCTTCGTCGGGCACGGCCATGGGGCGCAGTGCGGCCAGCACCAGCAGCAGCACCCAAACAGCCCCCAGCGAGGCCCAGGATTTTTGTCTTTCAGTCACAGCGTCGACCTTGCAAGGGGGTTCATTGCGGGCGGGCGTACAACACCCGCCCGGTGACCAGGCGCACATCGGCCTGGTGCAGCGCCTCGGCAAAAGCCGGGCTGCTGAGGTAAGTCCATTCACGCACGCGGGCGGCGGCGATCTCGTCGTCAGGCGCGGGGCGGGAGGCGGGGTGGCACATCAAGAGCGTGCCCTCAGGCGCCTGCGCCAGCCAGGTGGCCATGCGGCCGGCATAGGTGGCCACATCGCCCTGGAAGTCATCGATGCCCGACAACCAGGGCGAACAGGCCATGCCCTGCGCTTGCGCCTGCTGCTGCAAGCGCTGCGCCCCCATGGCCGAGATGATGCGCCCCTTGAGCCCGCCCTGCCCCGGCACCGGGCGTGAAACGCGCAGGTAGGGGCGCTGGCCCGCGGGGTAGCGCTCGGCCAGCACGGCCACCAGGGCCTGGCGCAGACCGGCAAACTGCTGCACGTGCTGGTGCCCGTCCACGTGGTCGGGCGCGGCACCCCAGTGGTCTTCAAAGGCCTGCAGCTGCCGTTCGATGCAGGTGCGCGCCGCCGCCACGGCATGGCCTGGCCAGAGCGCGCGGCGCATCACCGCCCCCAAGCCAGCGCCGTGGCCGGCAGCCACGGCGAAGTGGCTGGTCCAGTCCAGGTGCAGGCCCACGTCCACCCGGCCGCGCCAAGGCGCCAGGGCGCGCGCGTCCTCCGCCCAGCGCGGCGACAAGGTCATGGCGCTGGTGGCGCTCAAACGCCCGGCCTCGATCAGGGACAGGATGCCTTGCGACACGCCTTCATGCAGCGCGTAGTCGTCCGCGCACAACACCAGGGACTTGCTCATGCGCGGCTCACCAGCCTCGGGCCCAGAACACGGCGATCACGGGGATCACCGGGAACAGGTGGGCCTGCACCATCACCCAACGGCGCACGCGACGCTGCTCGGCCGCGTCGGGCAGGGCGCCGGTGGCCCGGCAGGTGTCACGCCAGCGGCGAAACGCCCGCCCGGTGGGCAAGGCCATCAGGCTCATCAGCACAAACAAGGTGATCTTCAGGTGCAGCAAGGGCTGGGTGCCGTACCAGGCCAGGCCCTTGATGCCCAGGAACACCCGGGCCGCGCCCGTCAACAACATCAGCAAGGCCGCCAGGCCATAGATCAGGTGCAGGCGGGGCAGGCGCTCGAGCACCGCCGCGTTCAGCCACTCGGGGCGGCACAGCGCAGCCTGGCTGGCGAGGAACACCACCAGGGTCAACATGGCCAGCAGGTGCAGGCTGGCCAACAGGGCTTCGAGGGTCATCGGACGGTCTTTCGCGCCCGGCGGCAAGATCGAGGCTGGTCCAAGGGGACCAGGGAGGCGCTCAGGAGGCCTTCCAGAAACCGGGCTGGCCGTAATTGTGCTTGAGGAAATCAATCCACAGGCGCACCCGCAGCGGCAGGTGCTTGCGCTGGGGGAAGACCGCGTAGATGCCGTTCGGCGGCGCGGCAAATTCGTCGAGCACGGTGCTGAGCCGGCCCTCGGCAATTTCGGCCTCCACCTCCCAGGTGCTGCGCCAGGCGATGCCAAAGCCGGCCAGGCACCAGCCGTGCAGCACTTGCCCATCCGAGCAGTCCAGCGGACCGCCAGGTTTCAGGTGGATCAGCTCATGGCCGTCATCCTTGGGCAGGCGAAAGGCCCAGCCCCGGGTCTGCGAGGCGTCACTGGACAAGGTCAGGCAGTCAAAGCGCGACAGCTCCGAGGGGTGGCGCGGCACGCCGTGGCTTTGCAGGTAGGACGGGGTGGCCACGCACAGGCGGCGGTTGTCGGCCAGGCGCACGCTGACCAAGGAAGAATCCGGCAGGTCGCCCACCCGCACCGCGCAGTCATAGCCCTCGCCGGCCAGGTCCACCACGCGGTCGCTGAGGTTGAGTGAAATCGTCACCTCGGGGTGCAACTCGCGGAACAAAGGCACCAAGGGGGCCACATGGCGGCGACCAAAGCCCGCCGGCGCGGTGATGCGCAAATGGCCGCTGGCCTTGACCCCCCCCGCGCTGACGCTGGCCTCCGCATTGGCCACATCGGCCAGCAGGCGCTGGCAGTCCTCCAAGAAGGCGCTGCCCTCGTGCGTCAACGTGATGCGCCGCGTGGTGCGCATGAGCAGTTTCACGCCCAGGCGCTCTTCGAGCGCATCCAGGCGCCGGCCCATGATCGCCGGGGCCACGCCTTCGGCGTTGGCCGCGGCCGTCAGGCTGCCGCGGGTCGCCACCGAGACGAATGACTCCATCTGCTTGAGTTTGTCCATGCGCGCAGATTAAGTCTTAAAAAGTAAAAGCTCAAGCCAAGTTCACCCTCATTAGGGTCAAAAAAAGGAGTGATTCACCCCTTCAAGTGCCTGCTGCGCCCGTTTTCAGCACCAAGCCACCCTGCACCCAGCCCGCATGGCCTGCCGAGGGCACACCAAACGCCTGGGCCATACCCAAGAATTACCCCTGTTTTTGTCACAGATAAATCACACGACAATGGATTAATCACCAGGCAAGTATCAAATAAAGTGGAGCCATGGACAAACGCCGAGCCCCTGCCGCCCACAACGCCCCCCAAGCGGTGTTGTTCGACGCCTATGGCACGCTGTTTGACGTGGACAGCGTGGCCCTGCTGGCCGAGCAGCTCTACCCCGGCCAGGGCCTGGCCTTGAGCCGGCTGTGGCGCGACAAGCAAATTGAATACACCCACCTGGCCAGCGCCAGCGACCAGGGCGCGCACTACCAAGCCTTCTGGAGCCTGACCCAGGCGGCCCTGCGCTACGCCGCCGCCCGCCTGGGCCTGGCGCTGCCCCCGGTGCGCGAACAGCAGTTCATGAACCAATACCGGGCGCTGAGCACCTTTCCGGAGACACGCGACGTGCTCAAGACCCTGAAAGAGCGCGGCGTGTGCACCGGCATCCTGTCCAACGGCGACCCCGAGATGCTGGCCGTGGCCGTGCGCAGCGCCGGCCTGGAGCCCTGGCTGGACCACCTGATCAGCGTGGACACGGTGCGCCGCTACAAGCCCCACCCCGACTGCTACGCGCTGGGCCCCCAACACAGCGGCGTGGCCGCGCGCGACACCCTGTTCGTCAGCAGCAATGGCTGGGACGCCCTGGGCGCCACCTGGTTTGGCTACACCACGCTGTGGGTGAACCGCCAAGGCCTGCCGCCCGAACAGATTGGCCCCGCACCCAGCCGCACGGGCAGCAGCCTGCGCGAGGTGCTTGATTTTTTCCCGGCGGGCTGAGAACGCCATCCCAGCGCCCCCGATTTTTGCTTTGATGCTTTTCTGATCCACCTTTCACACAAGGACCTCACCATGACCGCACGCACCCAGGTTCACGGCCTGCAAGTCGCCACCTCGCTGTACAACTTCGTCAACGACCAAGTGCTGCCCGGCACCGGCGTGGCGCAGGCTGCCTTCTGGCAAGGCTTTGACCAGATCGTCAGCGACCTGGCGCCCAAGAACATCGCCCTGCTGACCGAACGCGACCGCCTGCAGACCGAACTCGACGGCTGGCACCAAGCCCACCCCGGCCCCATCACCGACATGCCGGCCTACCGCGCCTTCCTGGAAAAGATCGGTTACCTGGTCAGTGCGCCTGAACAGGTCAGCGCCAGCACCGTCAACGTGGACGCCGAACTGGCCCAGCAAGCGGGCCCGCAGCTGGTGGTGCCCATCCTGAACGCCCGCTACGCCCTGAACGCCGCCAACGCCCGCTGGGGCAGCCTGTACGACGCCCTGTACGGCACCGACGCCATCCCTGAAACCGATGGCGCCGACAAAGGCAAGGGCTACAACCCGGTGCGTGGCGCCAAGGTGATTGCCTTCGCCCGCCAGGTGCTGGACCAATCCGCCCCGCTGGCGCAAGGCTCGCACAAGGACGCGGCGGGCTACGCCGTGGTCAACGGCCAGCTGCGCGTCAAGCTGCTCGACGGCAGCGAAACCGGCCTGCAAGACCCGGCCCGCTTTGTCGGCTACCAAGGTGAGGCCGCTGCGCCCAGCTCGGTGCTGCTCAAGCACAACGGCAACCACCTGGACCTGCAGATCAACCGCAGCACCCCGATCGGCCAGTCCGACGCGGCCGGCGTCAGCGATCTGGTGCTCGAAGCTGCGCTGTCCACCATCCTCGACCTCGAAGACTCGGTGGCCGTGGTCGACGCCGACGACAAGGTGCTGGCCTATGGCAACTGGCTGGGCATCCTCAAGGGCACGCTGACCGAAGAGGTGAGCAAGGGTGGCAAGACCTTCACCCGTGGCCTGAACCCGGACCGCGTCTACACCGCGCCCCAAGGCGGTGAGCTGCGCCTGCATGGCCGCTCGCTGATGTTCCTGCGCAACGTGGGCCACCTGATGACCAACCCGGCCATCCTGTACGGCAAGGGCCTGGAAATCCCAGAAGGCATCATGGACGCGGTCATCACCACCGCCATCGCCCTGCACGACCTGCAAGGCCACGGGGCCAACGGCATCCGCAACAGCCGCACCGGCAGCGTCTACATCGTCAAGCCCAAGATGCACGGCCCGGCCGAAGTGGCCTTCGCCAGCGAGCTGTTCGGCCGCGTCGAAACCCTGCTGGGCCTGCCCGCCAGCACCGTCAAGCTGGGCATCATGGACGAAGAACGCCGCACCAGCGTCAACCTCAAGGCCTGCATTGGCGCCGCTGCCAGCCGCGTGGCCTTCATCAACACCGGCTTCCTGGACCGCACCGGCGACGAAATGCACACCGCCATGCACGCTGGCCCGATGATGCGCAAGGGTGACATCAAGGGCAGCGCCTGGATCGCTGCTTACGAGCGCCGCAACGTGCTGATCGGTCTGCAAGCCGGCCTGCGCGGCCGCGCCCAGATCGGCAAGGGCATGTGGGCCATGCCGGACCTGATGGCCGCCATGCTGGAGCAAAAGATCGGCCACCCCAAGGCCGGCGCCAACACCGCCTGGGTGCCCTCGCCCACCGCCGCCACCCTGCACGCCCTGCACTACCAGCAAATCAATGTGGCCGAAGTGCAAGCCGGCATCGAGCAATCGCAAGAAAGCGCCGAAGCCCTGATGGACAAGCTGCTGACCATTCCCGTGGCCGCACAAGCCCACTGGAGCGAGACCGAGAAGCAACAAGAAATCGACAACAACGTGCAAGGCATCCTGGGCTACGTGGTGCGTTGGGTCGACCAGGGCGTGGGCTGCTCCAAGGTGCCCGACATCCACAACGTGGGCCTGATGGAAGACCGTGCCACGCTGCGCATCAGCAGCCAGCACATCGCCAACTGGCTCCTGCACGGTGTGGTCAGCGAAGCCCAGGTGCGCGCCTCCTTCGAGCGCATGGCCGCGGTGGTGGACCAGCAAAACGCCGGTGACCCGCTGTACAAGAGCCTGGTCGCCCACCCGCAAGGCGCCGCCATGCAAGCGGCCCTGGACCTGGTCTTCAAGGGCCTGGTGCAGCCCAGCGGCTACACCGAGCCCCTGCTGCACGCCTGGCGCCTGAAGGTGAAGGCCGGCGCCTGAGCCCCCGCGCCCACAGCCCCCGGCCACGGCCGGTGACTGGAGGCCCCAGAACAAGGCACCTGCGGGTGCCTTTTTTCATGGCCGCCCCCTGGGCCCGGCGGGCTTGCGGCAAAATCTGGCCCGATGAGCGCTCCCACCGACACCACCCGCTGCCCCTTGTGCGGCGGCGCCAATGGCTGCGCGATCGCCCTGGGCGCTGCGCCCGAGACCTGCTGGTGCATGCGCACCGCCATCCCGGAGTCGGTGCTGGCCCAACTGCCTGATGCCGAGCGGGGCCTGCGCTGCATTTGTGCGCGCTGCGCCGGCGCTGACCTTCCCACCACGGTGCCTTGCGGCACCACACCCCCCGCCTGACGCCATCGCGGCACCAGGTCTGCGCCCGCAGGTCGGCTGGGGCCTGCCAATCCTTCTATGATTCTTGTTTTTCCTGCATCTGAACTGGAGTTGTGACATGCCTACGTACCACGTCGAAATGATGGAAGGCCGCACCATCGAGCAAAAGAAGAAGCTCGTGGCGGAAATCACCCGCGTGTCGGTCGAGATCCTGGGTGGCGCGCCCGAATCGGTGGACATCATCATCACCGACATCAAGCGCGAAAACTGGGCCACCGGCGGCCAGCTCTGGTCTGAACCGCGCAGCTGATTGACACCACCGCCCATGAGCCCACCCAGCCCCGCCCCCCAGAACGACGAGCAGCACGCACGCGAGCTGCGCGAGCGCTATGGGGAGCGGTACCGCTGGCTGCTCTTGCTGTCGGTGATGATCGGCACGATGGCGTCGATCATGTCCTCGACCATCGTCAACGTGGCCATCCCCGACATGAGCCACCATTTCGCACTGGGCCAGGAGCGCGCGCAGTGGGTCAGCTCCGGCTTCATGGTCGCCATGACCGTGTCGATGCTGACCACGCCCTGGCTGCTGGCCCGCTACGGCTACCGACGCACCTACTCGGGTGCCGTGGCGCTGTTGCTGTTGGGGGGCGTGGTGGGCGGTTTTGCCGACCTGTACTCGCTGGTGCTGGCCGCGCGCGTGACCGAAGGCCTGGCCGCCGGCATCGTGCAGCCCATCCCCGCCATCATCATCTTGCGCGCCTTCGAGCCCCATGAGCAGGGCCGCGCGAGCGGCATCTTTGGCATGGGCGTGGTGCTGGCCCCCGCCATCGGCCCCAGCATCGGGGGCATCCTGGTCGACCTGTTTGGGTGGCGCTCCATCTTTTTCATGGTGGTGCCTTTTTGCCTGGCCTCGCTGTGGATGGCGCAGCGCTTTGTGCCACGCACCGCACCAGGCGGCGTGGTGGCCAACCGCCATGGCGCGGCGCTGGACTGGCGCGGCCTGCTGCTGGGCAGCATCGGCACGCTGTGCCTGCTCAATGGCCTGGTGGACCTGCGCGGCGGCACACCCACCCAGGCGGCCCTGCTGTTGAGCGGCGCCTTGCTGTCCTTGATTGCCTTCATTGGGTGGGAGCGCCGCGTGCTGCGCCAAGGCGGCGAGCCGCTGATGAACCTGTCGCTGTTCAACTACCGCCAATTCGCCATGGGCAGCGTGGTGGCCGTGATCTACGGCACCGCCCTGTTCGGCTCCACTTACTTGCTGCCGGTGTTCATGCAACTGGGCCTGCACATCACGGCCTCGCATGTGGGCACCATCTTGCTGCCCGCCGGCCTGGTGCTGGCCGTCACCATCGCGGGCGTCGGGCGCCTGGCCGACCGACAACCAACCTACCTGCTGGTCAGCATTGGCCTGGCCCTGCTGGCCGCCTCTTTTGCGCTGATGCTGCTGATCGACCTGCAATCCGGCCTGTGGGTGCTGGTGCTGCTGGCCGTGCTGGGCCGCATCGGCCTGGGCTTCATCCTGCCCTCGCTCAACCTGGGCGCCATGCGGCCGCTGGACAAGGCGCTGATCCCGCAAGGCGCCAGCACCATCAACTTCTTGCGCATGCTCGGCGGCGCCGCTGGGGTCAGCCTGTGTGGCATCGTGCTCGAGTGGCGCCTGGCCGCCCATGGCGACTCGCTGAGCCAGCTGCAAACCAGCCCGGCGCGCCTGGCCGCTTTTGACGAAGCCTTTGTCATGCTGGCGGGCCTGTGCCTGCTGGCCCTGGCAGCCGCCTGGCAACTCAAGGGGGGCGATGCTCCCCGCCCCGCCCCCAAGCCGGAGACCTGAACCATGTGCCAACTGCTGGGCATGAATTGCAACGTGCCAACCGACGTCACCTTTTCGTTTTCGGGCTTTTCGCAACGCGGTGGCGTGACCGACCAGCACAGCGACGGCTGGGGCATCGCCTTTTTTGAAGGCCGCGGCCTGCGCCACTTTGTCGACCATGAGCCGGCCGCCCACTCGGCGGTGGCCCAGCTGATCCGCAGCTACCCGATCAAAAGCCGCAACGTCATCGCCCACATCCGCAAAGCCACGCAGGGGGCCGTCAACCTGCAGAACTGCCACCCTTTCGTGCGCGAACTGTGGGGCCGCTACTGGGTGTTTGCCCACAACGGCGACCTGAAAGACTTCAACCCGCGCCTGCACGGCCACTTCAAGCCGGTGGGCAACACCGACAGTGAACTGGCGTTTTGCTGGATCATGCAGGAGCTGGCCAAGTCCCACGCCAACGTGCCTTCGGTGGCCGAACTGACGCTCACGCTGAAGGAGCTGGCGCCGCGCATCGCACGCCATGGCACGTTCAACTTCATGCTGTCCAATGGCGAAGCCCTTTGGGCCCACGCCTCCACCCACCTGCACTACCTGGAGCGCGGCTTCCCCTTCAGCCAGGCCACCCTGGCCGATGAAGACCTGAGCATGGATTTCAGCACCTGCACCGCCGCGGGCGACCGGGCCGCCATCGTGGTCACCGCGCCGCTGACCCTGGACGAGGCCTGGGTCGCCTTCCAGCCTGGCGAATTGAAGGTGTTTGTCGACGGCCGCTGCGTGGGCTGAGCCTCTGTTGCCACCCTCCCCGGGCAGGCGCCGAGGCGAAAAAAAACCGCCGACCCTTGCGGGGCGGCGGTTGGGCGCATATCAATCTTGAAACGACGGCTCAGCTACCGTTCTTGACCTGTGCCGCCTCAGCCTTGTCAGGCTGCGATGGCAACTGGCGCTTCAGCTCTTCTTCGGAAATCACTTCAAACACACGGACCACCTTCTGCACACCGTCCACGCCCCGGGCGATTTCGGTGGCGCGGTTGGCTTCGCGCTGGGTCACGCGGCCCATCAAGTAGACCACACGACGCTCAGTCACTACTTTAAATGCATTTGAGATCAAATCGCGCGCATCGACCAAACTGGCCTTGACTTTGCCCGAAATCAGCGCGTCATTGGACCGATCGCTCAGGCTGCTGGGCAGGCCGACAACCATCTCATTGTGCACGCCGCGCACATTTTCGACCCGCGACACGATCTGCTCGACCTTTTGCTTGGCCTCGGCCGTGGTGGCCTCGCCGGTCAGCAGCACCTGGCGGTTGTAGCTTGTGACGTTGAGGTGCACGCCGTCGCCCAGGGCTTCGTGCACCCGGTTGACCGCGCGCAGCTCAATGCCCTCGTCCTCGACCTGGGCGCCCGAGGTGCGCCGGTCCGTGGCCACGAAACCCGTCATGACCGCACCACCCGCGACCAGCGGGAAGCAGCCCGTGAGCTGGCTGGCCAAAGCCGCCGCCGTCAACGCCGCCCATGTCAGCCGTTTGAAAGATGAATTCATGTGAGAAGCTCCTGTTCACCCAGTAATTGCGCATCCACGCCGTCGCAGATGCAATGCAGCACCAGGAGGTGAACCTCCTGGACCCGTGCGACACGCTCGTGTGGCACGCAGATATGAACGTCGGTTTCGCGCAACAAAGGGCCGACCAGGCCACCACCGCGGCCCGTCAAGGCCAGCACGGTCATGTCACGCTCGTGCGCTGCCTCGATCGCGGCCAGCACGCTGGGCGACTGGCCATCGGCCGACAGCACCAGCAGCACGTCACCGGCCAGGCCCAGGGCGCGCACCTGGCGCGCAAACAATTGGCGGCCATCGGTCTCAGCCTGCGCCGACAGGCCTGCACCGTCGGTGCTCAAAGCCAGCGCGGCCAACTCGGGGCGCTCGCGTTCGAACTGGCCCACAAAGCCTGCCGCCAAATGCTGGGCCAGGGCGTTCGAAGCCCCATTGCCGCAGACCAGTACCTTGCAGCCGCTGGTGACGCAAGCCATCACGGCCTGCACTGCGGCGGCGATGGGTTTGCTTAAGGTCTGCGCCGACTGGTATTTGAGGTCGGCGCTGTCAATGAAGTGCTGTTGGATGCGTTGCTCGAGCATGGGCGCCGATGATACCCCCGCACCAGAGTGGGTTCCGGACGGCAACGCACGCGGGATGAAGGGTTTTAGCCCGCATCAAAGGCCGCTTTCAACCACTGGACGGTGCCTGGCGCCTCGCCCTCCACCGTCACCACGTCAAAACGGCAGGGCGGCGGTGTGCGCAGGCGCATCAGGTAATGGCGGGCGGCAAAGACCAGGCGCGAGCGCTTGACCGCCCCCACGCTGGCGGCCGCGCCACCGTGGGCGCTGCTGCGGCGCTGGCGCACCTCGACAAACACCAGGGTGCCGTCGGGTGCACGCATGATCAGGTCGATCTCGCCACCGCCGCGCCCAGGCGTCCGATAATTGCGCTCCAGCAGGCGCAGGCCTGCCGCCTGCAGGTGCTGCAAAGCCCGCTGCTCCGCCGCCGCGCCCAAGGCCCGGGTGGTGGGCCGGGCGGCAGGGGGGGTGACGGTACCACTGGCCGGTTTTTTTCCGAGGATTCCCATTGAGCGCTTCTTTTGCTTCCGCCCTGTCGGCCGCCCGCGACGCGGCGGCCCCGCAGCATTATCCGAAAGGCACCCTGTATGTGGTGGCCACGCCCATCGGCAACCTGGCCGACATGACTCTGCGGGCGCTTCACGTGCTTGAACTGGTGGATGCCGTGGCCTGCGAAGACACCCGCCACACCCAAAGCCTGCTGCGCGCCTACGGCATTGACCGCCCCGGCGCCCAATTGATGGCCGTGCACCAGCACAACGAGGCCGAAGCCGCCAGCCAGGTGATCGAGCGCCTGCAACGCGGTGAGCGCATCGCCTACGCCAGCGACGCGGGCACGCCCGCCGTCAGCGACCCCGGCGCCCGCCTGGTGCGCGCCGTGCAGGCCGCCGGCCTGCGGGTGGTGCCCCTGCCCGGCGCCAGCAGCGTCACCACCTTGCTGTCGGTGGCGGGCGTGACGCCCCAAGCGGGGCTGCCCTCGGGGTTTGTGTTTGCCGGCTTCCTGCCCACCAAAGCGGGCGAGCGCGACAGCGCCGTGCAAGTGCTGGCTGGCGAGACCCGCGCGGTGGTGCTGCTGGAGGCGCCGCACCGCATCGAGGACCTGGCCCGCGCCCTGGCCGTGCTGGGCCCGCGCCGCGTGACCCTGGGGCGCGAGCTGACCAAGCAGTTTGAAGAAGTGGCCACCGTGCCCGCCCAGGACCTGTCCGCCTGGCTGGCGGCCCAAGCCCAACGCACACGCGGCGAGTTCGCGGTGCTGATCCATCCACCCGAGGTCGCCGCGGCCGACGATGGGCAGGATCTGCGGGTGCTGCAGCTGCTGCTGGCGGAATTGCCGCTCAAGACCGCCGTGCGCCTGTGCGCGGAGATCACCGGCGGCTCCAAAAACGAGCTGTATCAACAGGCCCTGACGCTCAAACGCGGGCAGGACACAGAGGATTGATCAGGTCACCCCAAGCCGCAGAGGCGGCGCCCCCTCAAGCCTTGGGGGCCGGTCGACGCGCTGCAGGGCGGCCCCGCGGGCGCTTGGCCGGCGCTTCCGAGGCCGCCTCCGGGGTCGGCTGAGGGGCCAGCGCGGCCGGTGGTGCCAGCAGGGCGTCTGGCTGGGGGTCACCCACGTCAGCCGCCGCCTGCGAGGGGCAAGGCGGACAGGGTGGGCAGGCCCCTTCCGGCGCCACCAACTGGGGCGCCAGGGACGGGGACGGCCAGGTGCGCTCGGCCTCGGCCAGCATCCAGCGCGTGCGCTCAATGATGAAGTCCAGGAAGGCCCGAGTGCGCGCGGGCACGAACTTGCGGCTGGGCATGGCCGCGTACAAGGTGAAGCGGGCGGTGATCCAGGGTGACAGCACGCGGCGCAACTGCCCATTGCGCAGGTACGGGGCCGCCAAGTCCATGGGCAGGGAGCACACACCCGCGCCGCTGATGGCCGCTTGCAAAACGGTGTCGGTGTGGTCCACCACCAGGGCGGGCTCGACCTGCACCTCCAGCGCGCGGTCCCCATCGTCGGGGTTCATCAAGCGCCACACCCCAGGACGCACCGAGGGCATGCGCAGGCGCAAACAGGCGTGGCGACGCAGGTCTTCGGGCTCCCGCAAAGTGCCCGCGGCGCGCAGGTAGCGCGGCGAGGCGCAGACGATGCCCACGCTGGACACGATGGGCCGCGCGATCACATTGGCGTCGAACTCGCTGCCCGCCCCCACCAGGGTCAGGTCAAAGTCCTCGATCGTCAAATCGCTGGTCGAACTGGTGTGGATGTCCAAGGACACGCGGGGGTAGAGCCGGCGGAACTCCGCCACCTGCGGCGCCAGGATGTGCACCGCCATCACCGGCTGGGCCTGGATGCGCAGCAGGCCGGCCACCTCCTGGGTGTGGGCGCGCATCGAGGCCTCAGCCTCTTCGATGTCGCTCAAGATCACGCGCAGCCGCGCCAGGTAGGCGGTGCCCGCTTCGGTCAAAGCGTTTTTGCGGGTCGTGCGCTGCAACAGCCGGGTGCCCAGGTGCTGCTCCAGGTCTTCCACCAGGCGGGTCACCACAGCGGGGGACAGGTCCATCTTGCGCGCCGCCGCGGCAAAGCCGCCTTCGCTGACGACGGCCTGAAAAACCTTCATTGACTGCAGGCGGTCCATGGGGCGACTCCAAAGTGGGACAAGAACGCGATCCAGCTATTATTTCTGAATCTGCCTGCAATCCATGCAACTTTTGCGCCACTGTTGCGAGGCACCTTGGTGATCGTGCGCCCTGGGCACGGGGCCGGAAGTGCCCCCGCCGGGGGTAACCAGCGGGGGATCTTCTGAACCTGGGCAGCCGGTAAGCCGCCTTCCATGCCCAGAAGTTTGCCAGCGCGGGCCCCGAACAATCTTTTGTTCTTTCGACAGAATCCAGCTCATTCAGAACAAAATTCTTTAAAACGGAAATTTGCAGTTTAATTCTCGGAATGGACAAAATAGACCGAAAAATCCTTCAGGTGCTGCAAGCGGATTCGCGCACCAGCCTGCACGACATTGGGCAGGCGGTGGGGCTGAGCCCCTCGCCCTGCTGGGGCCGCATCCGCAAGCTGGAGGACAGCGGCGTGATCGAGGGCTACACCGTGCGCCTGAACCCACAAGCCCTGGGCCTGAACGAAACGGTGCTGGTCCAGGTCACGCTGGACAGCCACTCGGACAACACCCTGGAAAAATTTGGCGAGGTGCTGGCCGCCATCCCCGAGGTGATCGAAGCCCATCTGGTCTCCGGCGAGTACGACTACCTGCTGCGCGTGGCCGTGCGCGACACGCGCGACTACGAGCGATTCCTGCGCGAGCGCCTCTACAAGATCAAAGGCATCCGCCACAGCCAGTCTCGCTTCGTGCTGCGCACCCTCAAAAAAGCCGACCTGCCGCTGGACGGCTGAGCGAACGCCCCGCCCCAGCGACACACGCCAGCCTCAGCCCCCTGCGCCTTGTTTATGATTTCGGGTTTGGCCGGCAACGGTCCCTACTTTTTTAAAACAACGGAGCATTTTTCATGTCCAACAGCCAAGACAACGACAGCCAATCCCGCTTTGCCCTGGGTTTCCTCACCATTTTGCTGGTGTTGGTGGTGGGCACGGTGGTGGGTTCGGTGGTGGTGCAACGCCTGCGCCCCGACACGGCTGCGGCCCCAGCAGAAGCCATCGTTGAGGTGGCGGCTCCAGGCGCGGAGGAAGTGGCGGCCATCAAGGTGGACAACGGCGTGGTGACCTTCTTCTTCGCCAGCAACAGCGCTGACGTGGCCGAAGGCGCCCAACAGGCCCTGGCCGAGGTGGTGCAGGCCCTGGCCGCCGGTCGCCGCGCCGCCATTTCGGGCTTCCACGATGACAGCGGCGCCGCCGAGCAAAACGCCGAACTGGCCAAGCAACGCGCCTTGGCCGTGCGCGAAGTGCTCAAGGCCCTGGGCGCCAAGGAAGAAGTGATCGAACTGCGCAAGCCCGAGCTCAGCACCGGCAGCGGCAGCCCAGCCGAGGCCCGTCGCGTCGAAGTGATTCTGCTGCCCAACTGATCCAAGCAAGCCGGGCCGCAGGCCCCTTCGCCGGCCCGCACCGCGGTGCCGGGTGCCTGCCCCGGTTCAGCGCGTGTGGCCGTAGGCCAGGCCCGACGCCACACCGCCAAACAAATCGCCTTCGACCAAGGGCACCCCTGGGAAGGCCTCGGCCAAGGCCTGCTGGAAGGGCTTCAGGGCTGAAGAGCCCCCGGTCAGGTACACGGCCCCCAGCTGCTGCGGCTGCAAACCGGCACGCTGCACACATTCCAAGGCACATACCACCACCTGGGCCAACAGGCTTTGCAGGTGGTCGGCCAGATCTTGCGGCGACAGGCTGGCGTTCAGGCCGGCCTCGATCAGCGACAGGTCAATCGTCTGCGGGCCCTGGCCACTGGAGCAGCCGATCTTGGCCTGCTCCACGCCGTTGGCCAGGCGGTGACCAAAGCGCTCGCGCAGCACCGTCATCAGGCGCTGGTGCAGTTGGGCGTCACGGTAGTCCACGCGCAGTTCTAGCGCCTCGCGCACCGCTTTGGGCGTTTGCTGCCAGTGGATCAAATGCCAGGTGGCCAGGTCAAAAAACACCCGGCTTGGCACCTCGCGGCCCTTGGGGCCCAGGTGGCGGTAGCCCAGCAAGGGCATGACCTGCTCCAGGTTCAGGCGCTGGTCGTAGTCGGTGCCGCCAATGTGCACGCCGGTGGTGGCCAGGATGTCGCTGTGGCGCTCGGCCAGGGCCACGCGCTGCGGGCCCAGGCGCACCACGGTGAAGTCGGAGGTGCCGCCGCCGATGTCCACCACCAGCACCAGGGTCTCGGCGCTCAGGCGACGCTCGTAGTCCAGGGCGGCGGCGATGGGCTCCAGTTGGAACCCCACGTCGCGAAAGCCGCAGTGCGCAGCGGCTTGCAGCAGCATGTCCTGCGCCAGTTGGTCGCGCTCGGGGTCGTCGTCGACAAAATGCACCGGCCGGCCCAGCACCAGCTGGCTGGGCAACCCGCCCAACTGCTGCTCGGCGCGGCGCACCAGCTCGGCCAGAAAGCGCGCGATGATGTCCTGAAAGCTGATCTGCTCGCTGTTGACGGCCGTCTTTTCGAGCAGCAGCGGGCTGCCCAACAGGCTTTTGAGCGAGCGCATCAAACGGCCCTCGGTCTCGGCCAGGTAGCAGCTCAGGGCGTCGCGCCCGTAATGCACGGTCTTGTCTTCGGCATTGAAGAACAAAGCGGTGGGCAAGGTCGTGGCCTGGCCCTCCAGTTGCATGAGGCGGGCGTCCTCGCGCCCATGGGCCCAGGCCACAGCCGAGTTGGAGGTGCCGAAATCAATGCCCAATGCGCCGGGAAGAATGCTTGCCATGAGGAACGTGCTCAACCGGGCCCGCCGCGAAGCCGCCGGCCCTTTCAGAAAAAAGAAGGCCGGGATTGTGGCACAGCCCTCCAGCTCGGCGAGGCGCCAAGGATTCGTCCCAAGTGTTCGGAGCCCGCCATCTGCGTTGGCAATCCGTGGATTCATGCCCAAAATAGGCCGCCATTGCGCTCCGCCTCGGGGCCTCCAGGCCAGAAAGTCCCGCACCCCATGAAGCTGTCGGATTTATTCAAGCGCACCAGCGGACACGGGCTCAGGCACAACAGCCCGGACCTGCGCGCCGAGCCCACCGCGTTGGCCGAGGCCTTGCTGCAGGCCTGCGCCCATTTGCTGACCCACCGGCTCGACCCGGACGAGAGCATTCGCTGGGTGTTCGACGCCCTGCTGCGCTCGGCCCCCCATGTGCGCCTGGCCTGGAGCTGGGCCGGCCCACCCGACGTGCAGCAGATCGAACCCCGCAACGTGTGCGGCCCCGCGCGCAGCTACCTCGACGGCGTGGCCCTGGAGCGCAGCCCGCTGACCGAATCCGGCCCCGCCTTCCGCCTGCTCAAGCGCGACCAGCCGGTCAGCCACAACATCACCGCCGACTCGCCCTACGGGCCCTGGCGGCGCGCCTACCAAGTGCACGGCCTGCGCTCGGTGCTGGGCCTGCCGCTGCGCGCAGACAGCACGGACCGCCGGGGCATGGTGGTTTTCTACGCCGACCGGGAGGACTACTTCCAGCAGCTGGGCATGGGCCTGTTCGACTCGCTGGCCACCCTGCTCAGCGCGGTGGTGGTGCAGGCCGACCAGCAAAGCCAGTTGGCCCGCGAAGCCCAGCAGGACCCGCTGACCGGGCTGCTGAACCGGCGCTCCATCAATGGTCAGCAGCAGCAACTGGGCAAGGACCGCGAACGCAGCTCCTCGGTGCTGCTGCTGGACCTGGACCATTTCAAAGCCATCAACGACGAACTGGGCCACCTGGCGGGTGACGAAGTGCTCAAGACCGTGGCGCGTCGCCTGCTGGATGGCGTGCGCAGCGCCGACCGCGTGGCGCGTTGGGGGGGCGAGGAATTCCTGGTCTGGCTGCCCTCCACGCCACGCGAAGGTGCCCGCCTGGTGGCCGAGTCCCTGCGCGAGCGCATTGGCAGCACACCGATCGCCCTGCCCAGCGGCGAGGTGCGGGTCACCGTGTCGATTGGCGTGGCCGAGATGCTGCCCGATGAGCACCTGGAGCCCGCCGTGGCCCGCGCCGACGAGGTCTTGTACGAGGCCAAGCGCAGTGGCCGCAACCGGGTGCGCCTCTGGCAGGGGCCCGTGACCGAGCTGGCCCCCTTGACCCTGGGAGCGGGCGCGCTGCAACGCGCCAACCGCGTGCCCACCGGGCAGCACGAAGACCCTCACGTTGCCATCATTGGCAAACAACTCGACGGCCAGATCACCAGCTGGAACCTCGGCGCCGAGCGCCTGTTTGGCTACACCGAACAAGAAATGCTCGGCCGCAACATCGCCCTGCTGCTGCCTGCCGACCGGCTCCATGAAGAGCAGCACATCATCGACCGCCTGCAGCGCGGCGACCCCATCGAGGCCCTGCACACCACCCGGCTCCACCGCGACGGCCACCCGGTCGATGTGACGGTGTCCGTGACCCCTTTGCGCGGCCCCGGCGGCACCATCGTGGGCGCCGCCAAGACCGTGCGCATCCGCACCCCATCCCCCCAGGCGCTGCGCTGAGGGGCCCGTGCCAGCGCCCACCGGCAGCGGCACAATCCCCCCATGACTGCCCCCACCCCGGTGAGCCCCACCGTCCCCGCCATCACCCCACGCCCCACCCGCAGCGCCGCCTGGGCCGTGTGCTGTGGCCACTACCAACCGCCCACGGTGGCCGACATCGCCTTGATTCAATGCGCGCTACAACACGCGCGCCAGGTGGTCGTGGGCCTGGGTGGCGCCTACCAGGCGCGCAGCCCGCGCCAGCCCCTGAGCTGGGGGGAGCGCGCCGACCTGATCCTGGCCGCCCTGCCCGAACGCGATCGCACCCGGCTGCGCTTTCTGCCGCTGCGCGAAGGGCCTGACGCGGCGCGCGGGCAGGCCGACTGGCGCGCGGGCCTGGCCCGCCTGACCCAGTCCACCCCGGCCGCCGAGCTGCTGCTGGTGCTGCCAAGCCCAGGCGAGCGCGTGCACGCCCTGTGCCGCCAGGCCCTGGCCGACAGCCCCGTGCTGGACGCTGCCGCCCTGCCCCCGGCACAGGCGCCGAACGCCGCAGCGCTGCGTGACGCCTGGTTCAACACCGACAACGGCCTGCAAGCCCTGAACCGCCTGAGCGCCCAGTGGCCCGCCGCCGTGCTGCACGGCCTGCGCGAGTGGCATGGCCAAGGTCACTACGAGGCCTTGCGCACCGAATGGCGGGCCCTGCGCCAACACCGGGAGCTGTGGGCGGTGGCGCCCTACCCGCCCGTGTTCGTGACCGTCGACGCGGTGGTTCTTTGCGCCAGCCATGTGTTGCTGATCCGGCGCGGCCGCGCGCCCGGCCTGGGCCTGCTGGCCGTGCCCGGCGGCTTTCTGGAACAGGACGACACTTTGCTGCAATCGGCCCTGCGCGAGCTGCAAGAAGAAACCCGGCTCGGCCTGCCCGAGGCCGAGCTGGCGGCCGCCTTGCGTGGCGTGGTGGTGCTGGACGCGCCCGAGCGCAGCCAGCGCGGGCGCACCATCACCCACGCACACCACTTTGACCTGGGCCAGCGCCCCCTGCCCGCCGTTCAAGGCGACGACGATGCGCGCGAGGCCTTGTGGGTGCCGGTCGCCGACCTGGCCGGGCTGGAAGACCAGTTTTTTGACGACCACTTCATGATGCTGGACCACTTCCTGGGCCTGCTGCCCCGGTGACGGGTCAAGGGCCGGCTAACGCCAGCCCACCCCGCCCAACCCATCCCAAGCCCCACGGCAGACCAAGCCGCCAGGGCCGGCTCAGCGCAAGACGCTGGACATGGCGCCCAGGGCGTTCAGGCTGCGCACCGCGTCCTGCACGCTGGCGCAGCGCAGGCTGACCGTGTCGGCCGACTCACGCTGCAGGTGCGGCCACAGCGCAAACACATCGGCCAGGGCCGGCGTCTGGCATTGCACACGCAGCTGCAAGCCAGCGCTGGCGTCGGCCTGCGCCCACTGCGGGCGCCACGGGGCCGGCGCCTGGCCCGCCGCGCAGCGCTGCACCGCGGCCTGGCTGCTTTGTTCGATCAACTGGCGCGCGGCCTCGGGTGACAGGGAGCGCCCGCTGCGGGCGCCCTCGGACCACTTCACGCCCAGCACTGCCACGTCGGGCCCCAGGGCCTGGGCTTCGGGGGCCATCACATCGCAACCGCTGACCAGCAGCACCGGCACGCCCAGCTCGCCGGCCAGGGCGCCGTACAGGCCGACCTCACCCAGCTCCAAGCCGCCCAGCCAGACGCGGGCAAAGGCAAAGCTGTTGCTGGTGTGGGCCAGCACGCCGGTGGTTTTGGCGCGCGCGTGCCAGCCAATCATCAACACGCCGTCGATGGCCTGGTCCACGCCCGCCATCATGCCCAGGCGGCGCGGCTTGCCCTGGATCAGCTCGGCGCGCGGGTCCAGCTCGTCGGCCAGCAGGTTGCCAAAGTGGCCATGCGAGTCGTTCACCAGCACCGCGCCGGCCCCGCCCGCCCACGCGCCCCGGATGGCGGCGTTGGCCTCTTGCGTCATCCAGCGCCGGGCGCGCTCGTACTCGCTCTGGCCGGCCTGGGTCTGCTCGGGCCGCCAGACACCGGCCACGCCTTCGATGTCCATGGAAATCAGGATGCGGGGAGAAGAGGACATGGTTCAGAACTCGCTTCAGGCGTCAGAAAAAACAGCCGGCCAGGCCGCTGGCGGCAGGCTCAGCAGCTCGGGCGCCACGGTGGTCAGGGCGTGGCGGTGGTGGCCGTCGCGCCCGCTCACGGGCTGGGCGGCCCACAGCGCGTGCAGGATGGCTTGCTCGGTGGCTTCGGCGGCGGCCTGGAAGAAGCCGTCGAGTGCGCTCTCGTGCAGCAGGGTGACACAGGGCATGGCCTCGTCGGCGCGCTGCGGCAGCCGGTAGGCGGTGGAAAACGCCAGCGCCACATCGCCACTGCCGTGGCCGTAGTCCGAGCCGGTGCGGGCCAGGCCCGCCGCCGAGCGCCGCGCCACGCGCTGCAACTGGCGCGCGTCCAAGGGCGCGTCGGTGGCCAGCACGATGATGATGGAGCCGCGCTCCGGGCCCGCCGCTTCGGTGCGCGCGATGCGCGCCTGCAGCCCCGGGCCGATGCACTGGCCGGCCACGGTCAGCGCCTCGGGCCGGCCCTGGTTGGCCAGCACCAAAGCGCCCAGCGTGAAGGTCTGGCCCTGCCAGACCAGGCGGCGCGAAGCGCTGCCCACGCCGCCCTTGAGCCCATGGCAAGACATGCCGCGCCCCGCGCCCACCGCGCCCTGCTCAAAGTGGCGGCCTGCGCCGGCATCGCGCGCGGCCTGCAGGGCCTGCCACACATGGGCCTCTTGCAAGGCCAGGGCGCGCGCATCATTGAGCCAGCCGTCGTTGCACTCGAACACCAGCGGGTTGAGCGTGGGCAGGCTGCGCGCCAGCTCGGGCTGCTGCGCCATGGCGTCGCGGATCAGGGCCGTGCTGGCCGTGCCCACCGCGAAGGTGCTGACCAGGGCGATGGGCGACTCGATCTGGCCCAGCTCCTGCACCTGCATCAGGCCAGCGCTTTTGCCAAAGCCGTTGATGACGGCCAGCCCGGCCGGCAACTTGTGCAAAAACAAATCGCCCGGGGCCGGCAGCAGCACGGTGGCGCCGGTCTGCACCGCGCCCTCGGACAAGGTGACATGGCCCAGGGCCACGCCCGCCACGTCGGTGATGGCGTCCAGCGGGCCACTGGGCAGGCGGCCGACCTGGGGCGCGCCCAAGGCGCTGCGGGCCATGGGACTCAACCCCGGTCGAGCTTGGGGTCCAGCGCGTCGCGCAGGCCGTCGCCCAGCAGGTTGAACGCCAGCACGGTGACAAAGATCGCCAGGCTGGGGAAGAGCGCAATGTGCGGCGCGTTGAGCATGTCGGCGCGCGCCTCGTTGAGCATGGCACCCCACTCGGGCGTGGGCGGCTGCGCGCCCAGGCCCAGGAAGGACAGGCTGGCCGCGGTGATGATGGAGGTGCCAATGCGCATGGTCAGGTACACCACCACCGACGACACCGTGCCCGGCAGCAGGTGGCGCAGCATGATGACCGAGTCCGGCGCGCCGATCGAGCGCACCGCTTCGATGTAGGTCTGGTGCTTGAGCGACAGCACATTGCCCCGCACCAGGCGGGCAAACGCGGGCACGCTGAACACCGCCACGGCCACGATCACGTTGATCATGCCGCTGCCCAGAATGGCCACGATGCCGATCGCCAGCAAGATGCCCGGGAAGGCAAACAGCACGTCGGACATGCGCATCACGATGCGGTCCCACCAGCCCTCGTAATAGCCTGCCAGCAGGCCCAGCAGGGTGCCCACCACGGCGCCCACGGCGACCGAGACAAAGCCCGCCGTGAGCGAGATCCGCGCGCCCATCAGGATGCGGCTGAAGATGTCACGGCCCAGCGCGTCCACGCCAAACCAGTGCGCGGCGCTGGGCGGGCTGTTGAGCGCGTCGTAGTCGAAAAAGCCCTCGGCGTCATAGGGCACCAGCCAGGGCGCCAGCACGGCCATCAGCACCAGCAGCAGCACCACCACGCCGGCCACCAGAGCCACGCGTTGGCGTTTGAACTGGCGCCAGAACTCGGCCGCCGGGGTGCGCACCCGCTCGGCCACCGGCACGGCCACGGAGGGGCGGGAAGACTCTTGTGTCATTTGAAGCGGATGGTCGGGTTGATGAGGGCGTAGAGCAAATCCACCGCCAGATTGATGAGGATGAACTCGAGCGAAAACAGCAGCACCAGGGCCTGGATCACCGGGTAGTCGCGCATCTCCACCGCGTCCACCAGCAGGCGGCCCATGCCGGGCCAGTTGAAGACCACCTCGACCACGATGGAGCCGCCCAGCAGGAAGCCGAACTGCAGGCCCATCATGGTGACCACCGGGATCAGCGCGTTGCGCAGCCCGTGCTTGACCACCACGGTCAGCTCACCCAGGCCTTTGGCGCGCGCGGTGCGCACATAGTCTTCTTTGAGGATGTCGATGAAGGAGCTGCGCGTGAAGCGCGCCATCACCGCCGCCACGCCGGCCCCCAGCGTCAGCGAAGGCAGGATGTAATGGCGCCAGCTGTCCGCGCCCACGGTCGGCAGCCAACCCAGCTGAACCGAGAAAAACTGCATCAGCAGCATGCCCAGCGCAAAAGACGGGAACGAGATGCCCGACACCGCCAGCGTCATGCCCAGGCGGTCGGGCCAGCGGTTGCGCCACACGGCCGACACCATGCCCAGCACCAGGCCCAGCGCCACCGACCACACCATGGCCGCCACAGTGAGCCAGAACGTGGGCGCAAAGCGCTCGGCGATCTCGGTGGCCACCGGCCGCTTGCTGCGGATCGAGGTGCCGAAATCGCCTTGCAGCGCGTGGCTGAAAAAGCGCAGAAACTGCTGCGGCAAAGGCAAGTCCAGGCCCAGGTCCTGGCGCACCAGTTCGACCGTCTCAGGCCCTGCCTCGGGCCCCGCCGCCAGCCGCGCCGGATCGCCCGGCAGCAAGTGCACGAACGAAAACACCAGCACCGCCACGATCAGCAGCGTCGGCAACAGGCCCAGCAGGCGCTTGAAAAGGTAATGGATCATGGATTCTTCAGCTCAAACAAAAGCGCCAAACGGGTCCGAGCACGTCCAAGGCATGGCCCGCCAGGCGGGCCCCTCCGCACGGGCCCCTCGACCAACCGACGGGGGCCTCGACGCGCAGGCAAGCCCCAGGCGCGAGGGCGTGCCAGGCCGCCGCCCGGCCGCCCGAAGGCGGCCTGCGGCCCCCTTGGGGGGCAGGGAGCGACACGCAGTGCGCGACCGTGGGGGTCACAGACCTTGGGGGTCACCTCCGGCCGCCGCCGGGCCGCCCCAAGGCGGCCGGGGCCCCCTTGGGGGGCAGGGAGCGACACGAAGTGCGCGACCGTGGGGGTCATCATTTCAATTCGATCTCATCGAAGTTGAAGTTCCAGTCGGGCATCACATAGAAGCCCGCCAGGTTGCGTGCGCGCACCGACAGCGAGCGCTCGGTCACCAAGAAGGCCCAGGGCGCGTCCTTCCAGATCTGCTGCTGCGCTTCGGCGTAGAGCTTGGTCTTCTCGGCCTTGTCGGTGGTGTTCAGCGCCTTGGCGATGTTGCGGTCCACCACCTCGTTCTTGTAGTACGCGGTGTTGAACAAACGCGGCGGGAAGGACTCCGAGGCCAGCAGCGGGCGCAGCGCCCAGTCGGCTTCGCCCGTCGACGAGGACCAGCCCACGTAGTACATGCGCACCGGGGCGGTGGCCGGGTCTTGCGCGCTTTCCACGCGCTCCACCCGTTGGCCGGCTTCGAGCGCCTGCACCTGCACCTTGACGCCGACCTGGCCCAGCTGCTGCTGCACGAACTGGATCACCTTTTGCGCCGTGGTGTGGTTGTAGGCGCTCCACAGCGTGCTCTCAAAGCCGTTGGGGTAGCCCGCTTCCTTCAGCAGCTCGCGCGCCTTCTTGGGGTCGTAGGGCCAGGGGCCGAGCTTGGTCGAGTACTCCACGCCCTTGGGCGCCACCGAGTCCATGGGGTCGGCATAGCCCGAGAAAGCCACCTTGGCCAGCGCCTCCTTGTTGATGGCGTAGTTCAGCGCCTGGCGCACCTTCGGGTTGTCGAAGGGCTTTTGCTGCATATTGAAGGAGATGTAGCGCTGCACGATGGACGGGCCTTGCGTCACTTCCAGGCTGGGCTTCTTGGACAGCGTTTCCACCGCTTCGGGCGGCAGGGTGAAGGCAAAGTGCGCTTCGTTGGTCTGCATCATCGCGGCGCGGGTGTTGTTGTCCACCACGGGGCGCCAGGTGATGCTGTCCACCTTGGGGTAGCCCTTCTTCCAGTAGCCGTCGAACTTGGCCACCTTGAGGTAGTCCGTGGCTTTCCACTCGACGAACTTGAAGGGGCCGGTGCCCACCGGGTTTTGCGCGATGCCCTTGTTGCCGTACTTGGCCAGCGCCGCGGGCGAGATGATCACGCCCGAGGGGTGGGCCAGGGTGTTGATGAAGGGCGAGAAGGGCTCTTTGAGCGTGAAGCGCACGGTGGCCGGGTCGACCACCTCGGTCTTGGCGATGTTCTTGTAGAGGTTGTAGCGCTTGAGCTTGTTGTCGGGGTTGGTCACGCGGTCAAACGTGACCTTGACGGCTTCGGCATTGAAGTCAGTGCCGTCGTGGAACTTGATGCCCTTCTTGAGCTTGATGGTGTAGCTCAGGCCATCCTTGGTCACGGTGTGGCTCTCGGCCAGCACGGGCACCATGTTCATGTCCTTGTCGAAGCTGTAGAGCCCTTGGTAGAAGGACTTGGCCACCGCCTGCGAGATGGTGTCGTTGGCGTCATAGGGGTCGGTGGTGGTGAAGCTCGAGTAGAGCGCCACGACCACGTCCTTGGACGCGTGGGCCGAGGACACCGACAGCCCTGCCAGCGCCAGTGCGGCAGCGAGGTGATTCAAACGCAGTTTCATGACAACACTCCTGTGAAAGTTGAAAAGCCAGAATTCAAGGGACGGGGTAAAGCATCGATCAAGTCAGCAGCGGGCCCAGCGCCTCAGTAGGCCCCACCCACCGGGTGGCGCGCCACAAAATGGCCCGGCCCCACGGCCACCAGGGGCGCCACCTGCGGGGGGTCGCCCAGGGCGCGGATGGGGCTGGGGATGTCGTCGCTGAGCAGTTCGCGCACGCGGCGCTGGCTGGGGTCGGCCAGGGGCACGGCGGCCATCAGTCGGCGCGTGTAGGCGTGCTGCGGGTTCTCGAACACGGCGCGGCGCGGGCCGATCTCCACGATCTGGCCCAGGTACATCACGGCCACGCGGTGGCTGATGCGCTCGACCACCGCCATGTCGTGCGAGATGAACAAGAACGCGATGCCGAACTCCTGCTGCAAATCCAGCAGCAGGTTGATGATTTGCGCGCGGATCGACACGTCCAGCGCCGACACCGCCTCGTCCGCGATCACCACCTTGGGGTTGAGCGCCAGGGCGCGCGCGATCGCAATGCGCTGGCGTTGCCCGCCGGAGAACTCATGCGGGTAGCGGTGCGCGGCCTCGGGCGGCAGGCCCACTTTCTGCAGCAGCCACTGCACGCGCTGCTGGGCCTCGTCGCGCGTGGCCAGGCCGTGCAGCAAGATGGGCTCCATGACGGAAAAGCCCACCGTCAGGCGCGGGTCCAGCGAGGCAAACGGGTCCTGGAAGACAAACTGGATGTCGCGCCGCAGCGCCTGCAAGGCCTGACCCTCCAGGCCGGCGATGTCGCGCCCCGCCACCTGCACGCGGCCCGCGTCAAAGGCCAGCAAACGCGCCAGCGATCGCCCGGTGGTGGACTTGCCACACCCCGACTCACCGACCAGCGACAGGGTCTCGCCCGCCTGCAGCGAGAAGTTGAGCTGCTCCACCGCATGCACCTGGCGCGTGACCCGGCCCAGCCAGCCGCCACGCAGCGGGAAACGGGTCACCAGGCCTTCCACCTGCAGCACCGGGGGCTCGTTGTGGCGCACCGTGTCGCTCACGCCCAGGGCGGCCACCTGGTCGTCCTGGCCACCCGCCTGGGACGGCAGGGCAAAGCGCGCCGGCAGGTCGCGGCCCTGCATGGCGCCCAGGCGCGGCACGGCGGCCATCAGGGCGCGGGTGTAGGGCTGCTGAGGGCGCGCAAACAGGTCGCGGCAGTCGCCGTCTTCGACCTTGTCACCGCGGTACATGACCAGCACGCGGTCGGCCACTTCGGCCACCACGCCCATGTCGTGGGTGATGAAGATCACGCCCATGGCCAGCTCGCGCTGCAGCTGCTGGATAAGGGTCAGGATCTGGGCCTGGATGGTCACGTCGAGCGCGGTGGTGGGCTCGTCGGCAATCAACAAGGCCGGTTTGCAGGCCAGGGCCATGGCGATCATCACGCGCTGGCGCATGCCGCCCGAGAGCTGGTGCGGGTGCCGGGTCAGCACGTTCCTGGCCTCGGGGATGCGCACCAGGTCCAGCATGCGCAGGGCCTCGGCCAGCGCGGCGCGGCGGCCCAGGCCCTGGTGCAGGCGAATGGATTCGGCGATCTGCTCGCCCACGGTGAAGACCGGGTTCAGGCTGGTCATGGGCTCCTGGAACACCATGGCCAGGTCGGCGCCGCGCAAAGCGCGCATCTGGCGCGCGCTGGCCTGGGCCAGGTCGACGCGCTCGCCGTTGCGCCGGGTCAGCCACATCTGGCCGCGGTCGATCTGGCCGCCGCCTTGCTCGACCAGGCGCATCAGCGCCAGCGAGGACACCGACTTGCCTGAGCCCGACTCGCCCACGATGGCCAGGGTCTCGCCCGCGTCGACGTGGAAGTTCAAGCCCTTGACGGCCTGCAGCCGGCCCTGCTCGGTGGCAAAGCTCACGCGCAGGTCCTGCACCTCGAGCACGCGGCGCGGCGCGGTGGGGGCGGTGTTCATGCCTGGCTCCGATCGTCTTCGTCAGCGTAAATGGCCACCACCGGGGCCTGGCCCGGTCGGGCCCAACCCCGGTACATGCCCTCGGTGTTGAAGGGCAAGGCGATCTGGCCCTGCGCGTCCACCGCCACCAGACCGCCGCGCCCGCCCAGCGGGGGCAGCTTGTCCATCACCACGCGGCGCGTGGCCTCGTGCAGCGTCAGGCCCGCGTACTCGACCAGGGCCGACACGTCGTAGGCCGCCAGGCCGCGCATGAAGGCCTCGCCCATGCCGGTGCAGGACACGGCCACGGTGCGGTCATTGGCGTAGTTGCCCGCGCCCACCAGAGGCGAGTCCCCGACCCGACCCGGCAGCTTGTTGGTCACGCCGCCGGTGCTGGTGGCCGCCGCCAGGTGGCCCTGCAGATCCAGCGCCACCGCGCCCACCGTGCCGAACTTGGCGCGCTCGTCCAGCGGTGCCGGGGGCTGGGCCGCCAGCTGGGTTTGCGCGTCGTGGTCCAGCGTGGCGCCCGACTGCGCGGCCTGCACGGTGCGCAGCTGGGCCAGGCGTTCGGGGGTGTCGAACCAGTCGGGGGCCACGGCCTCGCAGCCGCGCGCCAAGGCAAAGTGCTCGGCCCCCTCGCCGATCAACAGCACCGGCGCACCCGCGGCCAGCACGGCGCGGGCCGCCAGCACCGGGTTGCGCAAGCGGGTCACGCCCGCCACGGCGCCAGCGGCCAGGTCGCTGCCGCGCATCACGCAGGCGTCCAGCTCATGGCGCGCGTCGGCGGTGTAGACCGCGCCGCGCCCGGCATTGAACAAGGGACATTCCTCGAGCAAGCGCACGGCTTCGGTCACCACGTCCAGGGCGTCGGCGCCCTGGGCCAGCAGGGCTTGGGCGGCCAGCAGGATGTCGTTCAGGGCGCTGCGGTAGCGCGCCTGCTGCTCGGGGGTGATGGCGCTGCGGGTCAGGGTGCCGGCGCCGCCGTGCAGGGCGATCACCGGGCCGCGCTGGCCGGTCGGGGCAGAGGGCATGGAGGAAACGGACAAGCTCATGGACGGGTGCAAACCTTCAGGGGGCCGGCTCGCCCTGGGGCGGCGGCGGGTTGGATCGGGGGGCCTCGCCCGGGGCGGGGCTGAGGCGGCGGCGGCGCGCTGCCGGCGGGGCCGACGCCACCTCCAGGTGCAGCCAGGGCATGACGCTGTGGGCCAGCTCGCGTTGGCGCTCCACCGCGCCTTCCGTGCGCCGCGCCACCGCGGCCACCAGGGCCTCGACCAGGGCCAGGGCGGTGGCGTTGGACGTGGCGGCCATCTGGCGTTGGGTGTGGGCGTACAGCACCACGTCGGCCAGGGGGACCAGGGGCGACGCGGGCTTGTCGGTCAGGGCCAGCACCTTCATGCCGCGCTCGCGCGCCAGGCGGGTGAGTTCAATCGAGTCTTCCACATAGCGCGGAAAGGCCATCACGATCAGCAAATCGGCCGGGCCACGGCGGAACAGCTGGCGCGCCGCGTGCGAGGGCCCGCCGGCCTGGGCCAGGCAACCGGCCAGGGCGCAATAAGGCTCCAGCTCGTGCTGCAGCAGGCCGGCCAAAAACGCGCTGCTGCCCCAACCCAGGCTCAGCACCTGCTCGGCCCCCAGGATCAGCTCGACTGCCGCTTCGCAGGCCGGGCTTTGCAGGGCCTGCAGGGTGCGCTCCAGGTTGTCGCGCGTCTCTTGCAGCGAGGCGGCCATGGTCTCGGCCGTGCTGGCGGCCTGCGCCAGGTTGGAGCGCAAGGCCTCGACCGGCGCCAGGATGGACTCAAAGCCACGCGCCAGCTCGGCGCGGAACTGCGGGTAGCCGGCAAAGCCCAGCGCGCGGGCCAGGCGGTTGGCCGTGGCCACCGAGACCTCGACCTCGCGGGCGAACTCTTCAATGCTCAGGGTGGCGGCCCGAAACGGGTGCGCCAGCACCGCCCGCGCCATGCGCTGCAGCGCGGCCGGCAGGCTGGGCGCCTGGGTGGCCACCAACTGCAAGACCGGCAGGCCAGCAAAGCGGCCAGCCCAGTCTGCGGCGGGTTCAAAAGGGTGCATGAAAGGATCTTTTCAGAGAAGTGCGGGACTGTAAAGCAATTTACAGGCCCGCTGTGCCAGGGTTTGCCTGGGGCGGACGGCGGGCGCGCTGTGCAGCGCCAGCGCCCAAAGCCAAACGCCCCACGAGGGGGCGTTTGGCAGGCAAAAGGCCCGCGATGGGCCAGGCGGATCGGGGAGTGTCAGCCGATGGTCATCAGGCTGGCATTGCCGCCCGCGGCCGCGGTGTTGACGCTCAGGGCGCGCTCGATCAGCAGGCGCTCCAACGGCACCCGGGCATCGCCGGGGCGCAGCGCGGTCACGCCCACGATGGGGCCAGGGCGACCCGCCAGGCGGGCGCAGACGGCGCGCAAGGCCTCGGGCTCACCGTGGTGCAGCACGGCGTCAAACGCCAGCTGCGCCTGGGTCCAGTCGGTGCACAAGGTGATGCGGGCTTGCACCGCTTCGGGCAAGCGTGCGCGCTGGGCCTCAGCGGCCACCGGCCAGACGGCCTGGCTGCCCACGGCCAGCACGGCCGCCAGTTGCAGCAGGCGGTCGGCGTCGCTGTCGGCCAGGCACAGCACGGCCTCGCGCGGCAGCCAGGTGTAGAGGTTGCGCTCACCGGTGGGGCCGCGCAGCACGCGCGAGCAGCCGCTGTGCGACAGCGCGCCCAGCCGATTGCAGGCCTGGGCCAAGGCGCTGCGGCCCTGGTCCGTGGCCCACTGCTGCAAAGCAGCCAGCGGGCTGCCCGGGCCGACCGGGCGGTCGCCGCCGCCAGCTTCGCCCTCCTGGACAAAGGTGCGGGCCGGGCCGTCATCGGGGCGACTGGCCAGCAGGCGGTACAGGTACAGCGGGCCGCCGGCCTTGGGGCCGGTGCCCGAGAGGCCTTCGCCGCCAAAGGGCTGCACGCCGACCACGGCGCCGACCATGTTGCGGTTCACGTACACATTGCCGGCGTGGGCGTGGCCGACCACGCGGGCGATGGTCTCGTCGATGCGGGTGTGCAGGCCCAGGGTCAGGCCGTAGCCGGTGGCGTTGATCTGGTCGAGCAGGGCCGGCAGGTCCTGGCGGCGGTAGCGCACCAGGTGCAGCACGGGGCCGAAGACTTCGCGCTCCAGCTCGGCCAGGCTGTCCAGCTCGATCAGCGTCGGTGCCACGAAAGTGCCTTGCTGGGTCGCCTGGGCCGGGCCCACGCCGGCTTGCTGGTAGACGCGCCGGCCGCGCTGGCGCAGGGTGTCGATGTGTCGCTGGATGTTGGACTGGGCTTCGGCGTCGATCACCGGGCCCACGTCCACCGCCAGCTCGTCGGGGCGGCCCAGGCGCAACTCGGCCATGGCACCTTGCAGCATCTCGATCACGCGCTCGGCGGCTTCTTCTTGCACGCACAGCACGCGCAGGGCCGAGCAACGCTGGCCCGCGCTGTCAAAGGCCGAGGCCACCACGTCGCTGACCACCTGCTCGACCAGGGCCGAGGAGTCCACGATCATGGCATTTTGCCCGCCGGTCTCGGCGATCAGGGGCACGGGCTGGCCACTGGCGCCGAGGCGACCGGCCAGGTTCTTTTGCAGCAGGCGCGCCACCTCGGTGGAGCCGGTGAACATGACCGCTTGCACGCGGTCGTCGGCCACCAGCTGGGCGCCCACGGTCTCACCGGGGCCGGGCAGGAGCTGCACCGCCGCGCGCGGCACGCCGGCCTGCCACAGCAGGCGCACGGCCTCGGCCGCGACCAGCGGGGTTTGCTCGGCGGGCTTGGCCAACACGGGGTTGCCCGCGGCCAGGGCGGCAGCCACCTGGCCGGCGAAGATCGCCAGCGGGAAGTTCCACGGGCTGATGCAGACCACCGGGCCCAGGGCGCTGTGGCCGGGTTGGCTGAAATCGCGCCGCGCCTGGGCGGCGTAAAAGCGCAGGAAGTCGACCGCCTCGCGCACCTCGGCGATGGCGTTGGCGCAGGTCTTGCCGGCCTCGCGGATGAGCAGGCCCATCAGGGGTTGCAGCGCGTCTTCCATCAAGTCAGCGGCGCGCTCCAGCACGGTGGCGCGATCGGCGGGTGGGGTGGCGGCCCAGGCCGCCGCCTGCTCACTGGCGGCGGCCACGGCGCTGGCCACGTCGGCGGTGCTGGCGTCTTGCACCAGGCCCACCAGGTCGCGCACATCGGCGGGGTTGCTGAGCGGGCGGGCCAGGCCGGGGGCGGCGTCCTGCGCCAGCAGCGGGCCGGCCTGCCAGGGCTGCTCAGCGCTTTGCTGCAGCTGCTGCAGCAAGGCCTGCAGGTGCTGGTCGTTGGCCAGGTCCAGGCCGCGCGAGTTCAGGCGCGCCGTGCCGTACAGCTCGCGGGGCAAGGGGATGGCCGGGTGCGGCAGGCCCAGCGTGCCTTCACGCTCAGCCATTTGCTCGACCGCTTCGACCGGGTCTTGCACCAGGTCTTCCAGGGCCAGGCTGTGGTCGGCGATGCGGTTCACAAACGAGGTGTTGGCGCCGTTTTCGAGCAGGCGGCGCACCAGGTAGGCGAGCAGGGTTTCGTGCGTGCCGACCGGGGCGTAGATGCGGCAGGGGCGACCCAGCTTGCCGGCAGCCACCGCGCCCACCACCTGCTCGTACAGGGGCTCGCCCATGCCGTGCAGGCACTGGAATTCGTACTGAGCGCTGTGGTACGTGTCCGGGTTGGCCATCTGGTAGATGGCGGCCAGGGTGTGGGCGTTGTGGGTGGCGAACTGCGGGTAGACCGCCTCCGGCGCAGCCAGCAGCTTGCGCGCGCAGGCCAGGTAGGACACGTCGGTGTAGGCCTTGCGGGTGTAGACCGGGTAGCCGTCCAGGCCGTCGATCTGGGCGCGCTTGATCTCGCTGTCCCAGTAGGCGCCCTTGACCAGGCGCACCATCAGGCGGTGGCCGCTGCGGCGCGCCAGGTCCAGCACCTGGTCAATCACAAAGGGACAGCGCTTCTGGTAGGCCTGGATGACGAAGCCAATGCCGTTCCAGCCAGCCAGGGCGGGCTCGAAGCAGAGCTTTTCGAGCAAGTCCAAGGACAGCTCCAGGCGGTCGGCTTCTTCGGCGTCGATGTTCAGGCCGATGTCGTGGCGGCGCGCCTGCAAGGCCAGGCGCAGCAGCACCGGGTACAGCTCGCCCATCACACGCGACACCTGGGCGCGCTGGTAGCGCGGGTGCAGGGCCGAGAGCTTGATGGAGATGCCCGGGCCTTCGTAAATGCCGCGCCCGGCCGAGGCCTGGCCGATGGCGTCGATGGCCTGCTCGTAGTCGCGCAGGTAGCGCTGCGCGTCGTGGGTGGTGAGCGCCGCCTCGCCCAGCATGTCGTAGGAATAGCGAAAGCCCTGGGCCTCCAGCGGGCGCGCATTGACCAGGGCCTGGCCAATGGTTTCACCGGTGACGAACTGCTCGCCCATCATTCGCATGGCCATGTCCACGCCCTTGCGGATCAGGGGCTCGCCGCCCTTCGCGGTCAGGCGCCCCAGGGCCGAGCCCAGGCCGCTTTCGCTGTGCGTGGCGACCAGCTTGCCCGTCAGCAACAGGCCCCAGGTGGCGGCGTTGACGAACAGCGAGGGGCTCTTGCCCAGGTGGGTGGCCCACTGGCCGTTGGCGATCTTGTCGCGGATCAGGGCGTCGCGCGTGGCCGCGTCAGGGATGCGCAGCAAGGCCTCGGCCAGGCACATCAGGGCCACGCCTTCTTGCGAGGACAGGGCGTATTCCTGCAACAGCCCTTGCACGATGCCGGCGCGCCCACCCGCCCGCTTGCGCTCGCGCAGCTGGTGCGCCAGGTGCTGCGCCAGTTGCTGGGTGGCCTGGGCCAAGGGCTGCGGCAAGCGCGCCTGCGGCAGCAGGTCGGCCAGGGCCTCAGGCTCGGGCCGGCGCCAGGCCGACGTGATGGCCGCGCGCAGCGGGGTAGCCGGGTTCAGGCCGGGGGTGAAACGCGCAAAAGGCAGGTCGGTGGGGGGCAAGGCAGACATGGCGAGGCTTCCAGAAATTCAGACAATGCCGCTATCTTCCGAGGGATGAATCCGAATAACTGTTTGTATTTTGGAAAATCAACCGAACAAATCACCAAGCAAAACCCCAAACCACCCGGTCCCGACCCGGTTTTGTGCCACCGCGCCAGCGGGCGCGCGCCGTGCGTCGCACAATGGGCCGCATGAAAGCACTCCAAGACATTGCCCTGTCCATGCTCGACCTGGTGGCGGTGCGCGAAGGCGGCACCGTGGCCGGCGCGCTGGCCCTGGCACTGCGCACTGCGCAGCACGCCGAAAGCCTGGGCTTCAAACGCTACTGGCTGGCGGAACACCACAACATGAATGGCATTGCCAGCTCGGCCACCGCCGTGCTGGTGGGCCACATCGCGGGCGGCACCCAGCGCATCCGCGTCGGCTCGGGCGGGGTGATGCTGCCCAACCACGCGCCCCTGGTGGTGGCCGAAGCCTTTGGCACCCTGGCCGAGTTGTACCCCGGGCGCATCGACCTGGGCCTGGGCCGCGCGCCGGGCACCGACGGGCCGACCATGCGCGCCCTGCGCCGCGACCGGGTGGAGACCGAAGAAGACTTTCCGCGCGACGTGGCCGAGCTGCAGCGCCTGCTGGGCCCCGCCCAGCCAGGCCAGCGCCTGATCGCCATGCCGGGCGCGGGCACCAACGTGCCGATCTGGCTGCTGGGCTCGAGCCTGTTCTCGGCCCAGTTGGCGGCCGAGCGCGGCCTGCCCTATGCGTTTGCCTCGCACTTTGCGCCGCGCCAGCTGCTGCAGGCCATTGGCCTGTACCGGCGCTTGTTCAAGCCCTCGCCCACACTGGCCAAACCCTATGTGGTGGTCGGTGTGCCGCTGATTGCGGCCCCGACCGACGACGAGGCCGAATTCCTGGCCAGCAGCACCTACCAGCGCGTGCTGGGCATCCTGACGGGCGATCGGCGCCGCCTGCAGCCCCCGGTGGCGAACTACCGCGCCCAGTTGCACCCACAGGAGCGGGCCGCGATTGACGACTTCCTGGCCGCCGCCGTGGTGGGCGGGCCGGACACGGTGCACGCCGGCCTGAGCCGCCTGGCCGAGCTGACCGAGGCGGACGAGTTCATGCTGGTCAGCGATGTGTATGACGCCGACCTGCGCCTGCGCTCGCTGGAGGTGGCCGCCGCGGCCCTGCGCCGGGCTGAGGCGGTGCCCGCCTGAGCCTCAGCGTCAGGGCGCCCACGGCCCCTGAACGCCGCCATCTCAAGCCTGGGCTTGGCCTGGCGCTCAGCCGCGCCGTGCCTGGCGCGAGCGCATCTGACGCACCATGGCGTCAAAGAACTTCTCGGCAAAACCGTCCTCGCGGATCAGCTGCGCCGTCAGGTCGGCGCAACGCTGGCTGACCGCGCCGGGCAGGGCCACGTTGTCGCCCGCCAGGGCCCCGGCGGCGCACTGGATCTCGGCGGCGCGCTGCACCGTCCAGAGCAGGAAGAAGGTGCGGGCAATGTCCAGCTCGCACACGGCCACGCCGTGGTTGCGCAGCACCAGGATGTGCTTGTCACCCAGACTGCTCAACATGCGCGACTTCTCGTCCGCGAACAGGGTGATGCCCTCGAAGGCGTGGTAACCGACACGGCCCGTGAGCTGGGCGCCGTAGAAGTCGTCGTGGCCGAAGCCCGCGCGCTTCAGGGCGATGGCCGAGACCTCGGTGGTGTGGGTGTGCATGACGCAGTGCACGTCCTCGCGCGCGCCGTGGATGGCGCTGTGCAGCGCAAAGCCAGCGGGGTTGGCGTCGTAGACCGAGGGCTCGACCTTGTGGCCCGCCAGGTCCACCTTGAGCAGGTTGGCCGGCGTGACCTCGTCGTAGTTGAGGCCGAAGGGGTTGACCAGGTAGTGGTCGCTGCCAGGGATGCGCGCGGAGATGTGGTTGAAGATGGTCTCGGTCCAGCCGAAGTAGTCCACCAGGTGGTAGGCGTCGGCGAGCTGGCAGCGCAGTGCCCATTCGCTGTCGCTGCAGTGGGCGGGCTGGAGTTGCTGCGGGGTCGGGGTCAGGTCCATGAAAGCTCCAAAAATGAGAGGGCGAATTGATCGGGAAGGAAGGCGGTCTCAAGCCGCCAGGCGGCTGCGCTCGGCGCCACGCCAGCGCGCCAGGGCCAGCAGGGAGCGCGTGGCGGGGGTGGGCAGTTCGTAGCGCTCGGCGAGTTCGATCACGGCCTCGCCGATGGCGGCCAGCTCCAGCGGGCGGCCGCGCTCGTAGTCCTGCAGCATGGAGGTGCGCACCGCCCCCATGCCTGCGCCCAGGCGCAGGAACTCCTGCGGATCGAAGTCCAGGCGAGCGCCGTAGGCGCAGGCGGTGAGCATGACCTCGTGCATCACCTGGCGCACGGTGGCCAGCAGCGCGGGCTGGGTGTAGATCTCCTCCAGCGTGGCGCCGGTGACCACCGACAGCGGGTTGGAGGTGAGGTTGGCCATGACCTTGGTCCACAGCTTGTCGCGGATGCGTTCCAGGGCGCGTGCCTCGATGCCGGCGCCGGACAGCAGCTCGCGCAGCCACAGCAGGCGCGGGCTCATGGCGCCCGAGGGCTCGCCCAACATCATCAGGTGCGGGGTGCGCGACAGCACCTGGGCGGGCGCGCTGAGCTCGGCGGTGATGAAGACCACCGCGCCGATGACCTGGTCCAGGGGCAGCAGGCGCGGCAGCACGCCTTGTGGGTCGACCGCGCGCACGCTCTGGCCGTCAAAGCGACCGCCCGCGCGGTGGAAGTACCAAAACGGCACGCCATTGGGCGTGGGCACGATCACCGTGTTCGGGCCGATCAAGGGGCCCACGCTGGCGGCCAGGTCCGGCAGGTCCTGCGACTTGCTGCACAGGAACAGCAGGTCTTGCACGCCAAACACTGGGGCAGCGTCGGCCTGCACGGTAGCGTGGGTGCAGCCATTCAAGTCGTCCAGCCGCAGGCCCTGCTCGCGCACTGCACGCAAGGTGTTGCCACGCGCCAGCAGGCTGACCTGGTGGCCGGCCGCCGCCAGGCGTGTGGCCAGGGTGCAGCCGATGGCGCCAGCGCCCGCGATGGTGATGCGGGCCCGGGCAGGGAAAGGACCGGGAAAAGAGGTGGCCAAAGCCGGTTCCAGCAGGCTCATGGCTCAGGCCGCCACACCCAGCGGGTGGTAATGGCGGTTGAAGTAGGCCAGGCCCCGCGCCGGCGCGTTGTCGTTGCGCTGGCGGATGTCGCGCAGCTCGACATAGAAGATGCTGTGCGTGCCCACCTCGTGGGTGGCGACGATCTGGCCATCGAAGTTGACCAGCGCGTCCTCGAAGGCGGGCGAGCCGGTTTGCAAGCGCTGCCAGTAGGCGCGCTCAAAGCGCTGCGGCATGCTCAAGGCCCGGTCCGCGAAGGCCGCCGACAGCGGCTGCTGCGCCGCGCTCAGCACGTTGACACAGAGCACCCCGTTGCCGGCAAAAAACGGGTGCGCGTAGGAGTTGCGGTTCATGCACACCAGCAAGGTGGGGGGCTGGTCGGTGACGCTGCAGACCGCCGACGCGGTGAAGCCCGCCAGGCCGGCCGGGCCGTCGGTGGTGATGATGGTGACGGCACCGGTCAGCAAGGACATGCCGTCGCGGAATTGTTGAAGAGGCACCATGGTGGGCTCCTGAATTGAGGTGGATGGGGCAGTGGGGAAGGCAGCGTCGCCGGGGCTCAGAGGTCCAGCACCAGGCGCGCCGAACGGGCGCGCGAGCAGCACACCAGGACCTGGTCGTTGGCGGCTTTTTCCTCGTCGGTGAAGTAGGCGTCGCGGTGCTCCGGCTCGCCCTCGATCACATCGCAGGCACAGGTGCCGCACACGCCTTGTTCGCACGACAAGGTGATGCGCACGCCAACGCTGTGCAAAGCCTCGGCCATGCTCTGACCCGGCGCCACGGTGACGGTTTTGCCGCTGCGCCGGGCCACCAGCTCAAAGGGCGCGTCGCCCGCGGCATGGGCCGGCACGGCGGCACCGAAGTACTCGCGGTGGATCTGCGCCTCGGCGAGGCCCGCGCTGCGCGCCTCGGCCATGACCCAGTCCATGAAGCCGGTGGGGCCGCACACATAGAGGTGGGTGCCGGCCACGGCGCCGGCCAGCAGCGCGGCGGGTTGCAGGCGCTGGGCGGGCTCGGCATCGTCAAAGTGCAGCTGCACGCGTTCGGCCCAAGGGGCGCGGGCCAGCTCGTCCAGGAAGGCGCACTGGCTGCGCGAGCGGGCGCAGTAGTGCAGCTCGAACGAGGCGCCGCTGGCGTGCAGCGCCCAGGCCATGGCGATCATCGGCGTGATGCCGATGCCGCCCCCGGCCAGCACGCTGTGCGCGGCACCGGCTTGCAGCGGGAAGTGGTTGCGCGGGCGGCTGATGGTGAGGGCCTGGCCCTCGCTCAACTGCTCGTGCACGGCCACCGAGCCACCGCGCGAAGCCGGGTCGCGCAGCACGCCCAGGCGGTAGCGGCCGGGCTCGCGCGGGTCGCCGCACAGCGAGTACGGGCGCGACAGGCCGCCGGGCAGGTGCAGGTCGATGTGGGCCCCGGCCTCAAAGGGTGGCAGGGCCTGACCAGCCGCGTCGGCCAGCTCCAGCACCAGCACCTGGCCGGCTTGCAGTTCACGGTGCCGCAGCACCACGTGGAGGGTTTCAGAGCTCATGAAGGTGCACTCCCAAAAATCAGCGCATGAAGATGCCGCCGTTGAAGTCCCAGGCCGCGCCGGTGGCGAAGTCGGCTTCGGCGCTGGCCAGCAGCAGCACCATGCGGGCGACGAATTGCGGGTTGCCCAGGCGCTGCACGGGGATGGCCTTGATCAGCGGCTCCAGGCGCTCGGGCGGCACGGCGGCGCGCACCGAGGGCAGCTCCATCGGGCCTGGGGCCACCGCGTTGACGGTGACGCCGCGCGCCGCCAGTTCGCGCGCAAAGATCTTGGTCAGGGTCAGGATGCCGGCCTTGGACGAGGCGTAGTGCGCGCCCGAGGCCGTGCCCCCGTTTTGCCCAGCCAGCGAGGCCAGGTTGATGATGCGGCCGTGGCCGGCTTCGGCCATGGCCGCGCCAAACACCTGGCAGCCCAGGAAGGTGCCGCGCAGGTTGATGCGCAGCACCTGCTCGAACTCCTCCGGGCTGATGCTCATCAGCGGCGTGGTCAACGTGAGCGCGGCGTTGTTGACCAGCACCGAGGGCTGGCCCCAGCGCGCGCGGGTGCTGGCCAGCGCGGCTTCAAAGTCGCTCTTGTGGCTGACGTCCAGCGCCAGGCCCAGCGCCGTCTGGCCGCTGGGGTCGAGCGCGGCGGCGGCGGCCACCGCGGCCTCGGCGTGGCGGTCGCTGAGCACCACGCGGTAGCCGTGGGCGTGCAGCTCGGCCGCGATGATCTGGCCCAGGCCGGCGGCGGCCCCGGTGATCAGGGCGACCGGGGCGATCGACGTGGGGGCGCTCACAGGATGTAGCCGATGCTGGTCAGCGCATCGGAGGAGTTGATCAGGCGCACCACCTTGCTGTGGATGACAAAGCTGTCACCACGGGCTTGCAGCACCCAGGTGACGTCGGCCACATGGCGGCGCAGCGTGTCCTTGCGGAACTCGCTGAGCTCCTGCGCGCCGCGCAGGGTGAGGCGGTCGCCGTCCTGGGCCAGCACGCGCAGGCGCGACACGCTGCGCACGGTGCGCGCGGCGGGGCTGGTGGAGATGGACTCGCCACTGGTCAGGCGCTTGACGCGTTTGACGCGCATCTCGGCGTCGTCGTAAGCGTAGTTCAGGGTGTTGGCAAAGTCGTTGGTGGCCGGGTCGATGGGGATGATGTAGAGGCCGTCGGCGGCCCACAGGGACAGCCAGGCCTCGTAGTCGGCGTGGTCCAGCAGGTCCGCTTCGGTCCAGACAAAAGCGGTGGCGGCGTTCAATAGGTCGAGCTTCATGCGCGGGGTCTCCAGGTTCAGGCGGTCATCAGTTTTTTCCACTCGCGGTAGGCCGCGCGCATGCCGGTTTCGGCGCTCACGTCGCTGGCCCGACCGTCTTCGGTGATGCGTTCACCGGGCAAGCCGCGGTTGAGCAGAATCCACAAGTCCTTGCCGGCCTGCGCGCCCTTTTGCACGCGCTCCCAGGCCTCGGAGTCGTCGGGGGTGCCGAAGCCCATCGGGCCCTGGAAGTGCTCGTGCAGGCGCAGGCGGGCGCGGTTGGCGGCGGCGGGGCCGCCTTGCATGGTCAGCACCGCGTGGTGGATTTCGGTCTCGTTGACCGACATGGGCTGCAGCACCCGGAAGAAGGCCATCGAGCAGGCGATGTTGGGGAAGAGGTTGAGGTTGAAGCCCGAGCCACCAACCGCGCGCACGATGCGGCGCACCTGCTCGTCGCTGTGGCCTTCGGCGGCCAGTTCAGCGGCCAGCTCGGCAAAGCGCTCGGGGATGGGGTCGTCGAGGTGGTCCTCGAGGTCGATCAGCTCGGGGATCATCACCATCACGCTGTGGCCGTTGCCCAGGTCTTCGACAAAGCCGGGGCCGCCCACGAAGTCGAGCATGCGCTCGGTCTGCGCGTCCACCGAGCTCAGGAAGGACTTGTGCACCAGCGGGAAGTGGTAGGCGTCGGTGGTGTTTTCGAGCTGGATCTTCCAGTTGCCCGGGAAGCGGAAGCGGTGTTCGCCGCCGACCTTGATGGGGTAGCCCGCGCCCTGCTTCATGAACAGGTCCATCCACTTGCGCGCCGGGCCCAGGTAGTCGGCCAGGGGCTCGATGTCGTCGCGGAAGGTGGCGAAGATCATGCCGGCGTAGGACTCCACGCGCAGGCCGAACAGCGGGTAGTCGCCCTTGTCCAGGCACTGGCCGTAGCTGTCGGGGCTGGGCACACCGCGCAGCGAGCCGTCGAGCGCGTAGCTCCAGCCGTGGTAGGGGCAGACGAAGCTGGCGGTCTTGCCCTTCTTGTGCTCGCAGACGGTGGCGGCGCGGTGGCGGCAGCGGTTCAGCAGCACATGGATCTGCTGCTTGCGGTCGCGCACCACGATGACGGGTTCGCGGCCCACGAAGTGGGTCTTGAAGCTGCCGGGCTCGGCGACTTCGCTCTCGTGCGCGACCCAGACCCAGGTGTTGCGGAAGATGCGGTCCATCTCCTGCTCGAAGATGGCGGGGTCGGTGTAGAGCGAGGTGTGGGCGCGGTCCTCGCGGACCAGGTCGCCCACCGGGCGCTGAAAGAAGACGGGTTGGACAGGGGCGTTCATGGCGGGTGTCGGAAGTGGGTGGAGGAAGGGTTGGTCAGGGGGTCAGGCCGCGCTGGCCGCGGAAGGCGTCGCCTGGGCCGCCGGCACGGGCAAGGCACTGGCGTCGCGCCAGGCGCTGACCGGGCGGCTGAACAGGTTTTCGGTCTCGAACAAGGCGATGCGCCAGCGGCCGTCGGCACCGCGCTGCAGTTGCAGGCTGAGCTCGGCGGCGTTGAGGTGCGAATCACCACTGGCGAAGGTGGAGGTCTGCAACATGACCCAGCTGGCGCGGGCCTGGTCACCCTCGGGCTCGATCAGTTCAGAGCACAGGAAGTGCACGTTGAGCGCAAAGTGCGGCGGCGTGCGCATGTAGCGGCTGAACATCTCGCCGATGGCGGCGCGACCCTGGTAGCCGCCAAAGCTGACGGCGTAGCGTGCGCCCTTGCCGCGCCACAGCGCGTCTTCGGTGAACAGGTCCAGCAGCGCGGGCAGGTCGGTGTCGGCGTCGAGGCGGTCGCACAGCGCCATGTAGCGGTTGACACAGGCGCGGATGGCGTGCTGGTCGTCGCCGCGTTGCACGCGCGCCTCCAGGGCAGCCAGGCGGGCGCTCAGCGCCAACAGATCAGCTTCGGCAGACATGGCGGGCCCCGGGCTCAGGCAGCGGCTTGCACGCTGGGCGGCACGACCAGTTCGCGGCCGACACGGGCCTCGACGCGGCAGTACTTCCAGAGCTTGTAGGCGCCGTCCCCGACCGGCAGGGTGCGGAACAAATTGCAGGCGGCGTGCACCGTGGCCAGGTCGGGCACGTCGGCCAGCACGTAGCAGGTCCAGGGCCAGCCGACCGAGGGACCGACCATGGACTGGTCGTCGTCCATGTTGCCCAGGACGTGGACACCGGGCAGCTCGCCAATGCCATTCATCATGCGGCCAAAGGCCAGCCAGACGGCCTTGGCCTCGTCGGCCGTGGCGTCAAAGAAGTTCTGGTTCACGCCGATGCAAAACAGGGTGCGCAGCGGCTTGGTGGGGGTGGGGGTGGGGGTGCTCATGGCAAAAGTCCTTTGCGGGGTTCAGAGGTATCCGGGCAGGGGCGGCAGGCCCAGCAACATGGCGCCTGCGTTCTGGAAGGTGATGTCGCCCATGAAGGCGTGCTGGGTCAGCACCAGGCTGTCGCAGACCTGCTGCGAAATCGGGCAGCTTTCGTAGACGCCGGTCATGCCGGTCTGCATCTGCACGGCACGCGTCACTTCGGCGCCGACGCGGGTGGCGTGCGTGGCCGACAGGCGCAGCAGGCTGATCTGCTCGGGCTGGGGCGTGTCACCGCGCAGCAAGGCCTCCCAGACCTGGTCGATGGCGTCGTAGAAGAAGGCGCGGGCAGCGCGCAATTGGGCGTCGGCGCGGGCCACTTCGATCTGCACTTGCGGGCGGTCGGCCAGGCGCGGCGCCCCCGTCACCGAGACGCGGCCACCGGCCATCTGGCGCAGCTCGTCGATGGCGGCGCGGGCGATGCCCAGGCTGACCACCGACAGCACCTGCGCGGCAAAGGACAGCGTGGGGTAGCGGAACATGGGCTCGTCCAGGCGCGAGGCACTGCCCCGCACAAAGGTCCAGGCCTCGGGCACGAGCACGCGGTCCACCCGCACGTCGTGGCTGCCGGTGCCGGCCAGGCCCACCACGTCCCAGGCGGGCTCGATCTGCACCTGGTGGCGCGGCAGCACGGCCATGCGCGGCAGGCTGGTCTTTTCACCGTCGGCGGGGGCGATGCCCACACCGATCCACTGCGCGCCCATGCAGCCGCTGGCAAAGGACCAGCGCCCGCTGACCTCGAAGCCGCCCTCGACCCGGGCCGCGCGCTGCGGCGGGAAGATGCCGCCGGCAAAAATCACGTCGGGCGAGTGGGCGTAGATCTCGGCGAAGGTCTCGCTGGGCAGGGCCGCGAGGTAGGTCACGGCCATGCCGAAGCTGGCCACCCAGCCGGCCGAGCCGTCGGCCTGGGCGATGGTTTCGACGCGCTCGCAGAACTGGCGCGGCGACTCTTCGAGGCCGCCAAAGCGACGCGGCACCAGGGCGCGGTAAACGCCCTGTTCGACGAAGCGGTCGACGATGTCGGGCGAGACAAAGCGCTGCTTCTTGAACTCGGCGCGGCGGCGCCGGATGTCGCTGAGCAGCAGGTCCAGGGACGGCTTCTCAGGGGGCAGCACAGGGCGCACGGCGGCGGGGCTGTCAGTGCGTTGCGGGCTCAAAGTCTGCATGGGGGACTCCGTTGGTGATGGCGGTGAGGTGAAGGCGTTCGGACAGGCGCTGGGCGATGGCGCACAGGCGCTCGTCGTCGCCGCGCAAGGCCACCAGTTGCAGGCCCACGGGCAGGCCTTGCGCATTGCACAAAGGCAGGCTGATGGCCGGGTGACCCGACAAATTGAAGGGCCGCACCAGGGCGGTCATGCCGACCGAAGCGCCGGTGTCGGCGGCCTGGCTCAGGCGCGGCGGTGGCTCGGGCAAGGTGGGCAGGGCCAGCACATCGCAGTCGGCCAGGGCCTGGTCCACGTCGGCGGCAAACAGGCGGCGCACCGCGGCGGCGGCCTTGATGGCGATGTCGTCGGTGCGGCTGGCGTGGCGCAGGCGGGCGGCCACGTCGGGGGCGACCAGGCCGGTCTCGACCAGGGCCTGGCAAGCGCTCCAGGTTTCGACATTGATGACGCTCAGGCCTGCGTGGTAAGCCTCGGCAAAGCGGCGCAGGTGGACGAGCAGCAGGGTCTCGCCGCTGGCTTGCAAGGCCTGGTGGACGGCCTGCCAGGTGCCAGGCTGGGCGGGGACATCGAGCACGCCAATGCGCAGGCGCTCGGGCAAGGCGGGCAGCGCGCCAAAGTCGGGCGCAATGACCTGCATGGCCGCCACCAGCTCGGGCATCGACGCAGCCAGCGGCCCCACGCAGTCCAGCGTGCTGTGGCGCGGCAACACGCCTTCGCGGCTGACGCGGCCAAAGGTGGGCTTGAGGCCGAACACGCCGCAGCAGGCGGCGGGCACCCGGATGGATCCGCCCGTGTCGGTGCCCAGGGCCACGCCGACCAGCCCTGCGGCCACGGCGGCGGCGGAACCACTGGACGAGCCGCCCGGCACGCGGTCAGGCCAACCCGAGTTCAGCGGTGTGCCGGCCCAGGGGTTGATGCCGGTGGTGCCAAAGGCCAGCTCGTGCAAATGGGTCTTGCCACGGAGGTGCCAGCCGGCCGCCAGCAGGCGCTGCACCACCTCGGCGTGGCGGGTGGCGGGCGCTGCGTCGGCCAAGGCCCGGCTGCCGGCGCGGGTGGCATAGCCGGCCACATCCAAGGTGTCCTTGACCATCACGGCGGGCCCGTCGGCGCCCAGCGAGAGAGGTTGCGAAACGATGTTCATGAAGCCCTTCCGTTCAGAGGTGGGAGGGCGGGCCGGGCGGCCGGTGTGCCCTCGAGAAAGCCCCGAACCAGGGCTGTCACTCAGGGCGCAAAGTTAGTTTTTATTACGTGAATAGTCAATTAATTAACCCACTGCTTTGCCTGAGCAAAACCGGTGCTGACAAAGATCAAAATGGCGCCGATTTGGGGCAAGCCGCACCGTGCTGGTGGATAAATCCACCCAGCAACCCCTCATAAAGCCTTATCAGACAAGGCGGTTGCAATTCATACCGAATCGACCAGAAAAAATCAGGCACCCAATTTCCCCAGAAGAAACCCGACCCCACTGATAAGAGCGGTCGATTCCGGTCTTGTATTTCATGGATTTTTGCAAAATTTATTTAATGGAATTTGGCATGATTAATGCTGACCTGGATCAACCCAGGTTGCCTGCGCTTGCCGCGCGCTTGGGTCCGGAGGAAACCCTCGTTTTTTTCTTCACCCTTGCGCTGAGCAGCGCGCGGAGTTCGCCACCATGTCGCCTCTTTCCTGCCTCGTCCGTCCCCTTTTGTTGAGCAGCCTGCTGGCCGCCTGCCACCTGGCCCAGGCCCAGATCAAGGTGGGGGTGGTGTCCTCGGCCACCGGCCCCATTGCGCTGGTGGGCATTCCCCAGAAGAACACCGTGCCCTTGCTGCCGACCAAAGTGGCGGGCCAGACCATCGAGTACATCGCCCTGGACGACGCCAGCGACCCGACGGCCTCGGTGTCGGCGATCAAGAAGCTGATCAACGAGGACAAGGTGGACGCGCTGATCGGTCCCAGCGGCTCGCCCAACGCCATGGGCGTGATCCAGTTCGTGGCCGAGGCCGGTGTGCCCATGTTTGCCCCGGTGGGCACCGCTGCCGTGGTGCTGCCGATGACCGAGCAGAAAAAATGGGTCTTCAAGACCACGCAGAACGACGACCTGATTGCCCGCGCCCTGGTGCAGCAAATGAGCCAGACCGGCATCAAGACGGTGGGCTTCATCGGCACCGCCGACCCCTATGGCGACAACTGGCACAAGGTGTTTGAAGGCATGGCCACCCAGGCAGGCATCAAGCTGGTGTCGGCCGAGCGCTTTCAGCGCCAGGACACCTCGCTGACCGCCCAGTCGCTCAAGACCCTGGCGGCCAAACCCGACGCGGTGCTGATCGCGGCCCCAGGCAGCTCCTCGGTGCTGCCGCAGACCACCTTGTTTGACCAGGGCTACCGCGGCAAGGTCTACCAGACCCACGGTGCGGCCCTGCCCGACTTCCTGAAGCTGGGCGGCAAAAAGGTCGAGGGCACCATCCTGGCTGCCAGCGGCATGCTGGTGCTGGACCAGATGAGCGACAGCAACCCGAGCAAGAAGATCGCCAGCGCCTATGTCGCGGCCTATGAAAAACTCCACGGCAGCAAGCCAGCCACTTTTGGCGCCAATGTGTACGACGCTGGGCTGCTGCTGCAGGCCGCCATCCCGGCCGCGCTCAAGGGCGGCAAACCCGGCACACCGGCCTTCCGCAGCGCGCTGCGCGACGCCCTGGAGCAGGTGCGCGAGTTGCCCGCCACGCAAGGCGTGTACAACCTGAGCGCCGCCGACCACAGCGGCTTTGACGAACGCGGGCGCGAGCTGATCACCGTGAAAAACGGTCAGTGGACGCTGCTGAAGTGAGGCCTGCGTGATGGATCTGCAAATCGCCATGCTGCTGGGCCAGGACGGCATGACCAGCGGCGCCATCTACGCCCTGCTGGCCCTGTCCATCGTGCTGGTCTTCACCGTCACGCGCATCATGCTGGTGCCGCAGGGCGAGTTCGTGACCTTTGGCGCCATGACCATGGCCGCCTTGCAAGCCGGGCAGACCGCCCGCCTGGCCTGGCTGCTGCTGGCCCTGGCCGCCCTGCACTGGGCGCTGCGCGGCTGGCGCGCCTGGCGCCGGGGCGACGCGCTGGCCCGAGCCCTGTTCGCTGGTCCGGCCCTGGTGCTGCCGGCACTGACCACCGGCCTGTGGCTGATCAGCCGCCTGCCTGGCTCGGCCGACTGGCCCATGGGCTTGCAAGCGCTCTACACCCTGGCCCTGGTGGTGCCACTGGGCCCGCTGCTGTACGACCTGTGCTTTCGCCCGATCGCGGCCGCGCACTCGCTGGTGCTGCTGATTGTGTCGATCGCGGTGCACGTGGTGCTGGTCGGCCTGGCGCTGATGATGTTTGGCGCCGAGGGCGCTCGCACCCAGCCGTTCTCGGAAGAAGGCCTGAGCCTGGGACCGGTGACGCTGAACGGCCAGACCCTGTGGGTGCTGGTGGTGTCGCTGTTGTTGATTGGCGGCCTGTACCTGTTCTTTGAACGCAGCCTGTACGGCAAGGCGCTGCGCGCCACCGCGGTGAACCGGCTGGGCGCTGAGCTGATGGGCATTTCGCCCACGCTGGCGGGTCAGGCCAGTTTTGGCGTGGCCGCCTTCATGGGCGGGCTGTCGGGGGTGCTGATCGCGCCACTGACCACGCTGTACTACGACTCCGGCTTCATCATCAGCCTCAAGGGCTTTGTGGGCGCCGTCGTCGGCGGGCTGATCAGCTACCCCGTGGGGGCCCTGGGCGCCTTGGGCGTGGGGCTGGTCGAGGCCTATTCCACCTTCTGGGCCAGCACCTACAAGGAGGTGATTGTGTTCACCCTGATCCTGCCGTTTCTACTGTGGCGCTCGCTCGCCACCCACCACCATGAGGAGGACGCATGAGCGCCACCCTGCCCCCACCCACCGAGGCCCGCATGGCGTCGGCCCTGGCTTTGCACGGCGGCGCCTGGCGCCGCTGGGCCCTGCCCTTGCTGGCGCTGTTGTTTGTGCTGCTGGGGCCCTTGCTGCCCAGCTTTCAGCTCACACTGGCCAACAACATTGGCCTGGCCGCGCTGACCACCCTGGGCCTGGTGCTGCTGACCGGCGTGGCCGGCATGACCAGCTTCGGCCAGGCCGCCTTTGTCGGCCTGGGTGCCTACACCTGCGCTTACCTGAGTGCCGTGCCCAGCCTGCCGGCCTGGCTGCAGCCACTGGCGGGATCGCACTGGAGCGCCCTGCTGCTGGGCCTGGTGCTGACGCTGGCGATCGCCGCCGTGCTGGGCGCGCTGACCCTGCGCCTGTCCGGCCACTTCTTGCCCCTGGGCACGATTTGCTGGGGCCTGGCGCTGTTCTACCTGTTTGGCACGCTGGAGGTGCTGGGCGCGCACACCGGGCTGTCGGGCCTGCCCGCGCTCAGCGTGGGCCCCTGGCTGCTGGACAAGCCCGAGAAGATGTTTGTGCTGATCTGGGTCACCGTGCTGGGCGCGCTGCTGCTGGTGCACAACCTGCTGGACTCGCGCAGCGGGCGCGCCATCCGCGCGCTCAACGGCGGCCAGGCGATGGCGGACTCCATGGGCGTGCCGGTGTTCCGCGCCAAGCTCACCGCCTTCATGCTGTCGGCCGCGCTGGCCTGCGTGTCGGGCTGGCTGTATGCCTGCAACCAGCGCTTTGTCAGCCCGGCGCCGTTCAGCCTGGGCGCGGGCATCGACTACCTGTTCATGGCCTTGATTGGCGGCAGCGGACAGCTGTGGGGCGCGGTGCTGGGCGCCGGCGTGGTGACGCTGGCGCGCGACCTGCTGCAAGACAGCCTGCCCAAGCTGCTGGGCAGCAGCGGCAGCTACGACGCGATCGTGTTTGGCGTGCTGATCGTGCTGCTGATGCAGCGCGCGCCCTGGGGCCTGGCGGGCTGGATGGTGCGCCGCTGGCCCCGCCGCCGCCCTGCAGTGGCCCCCGCCAGCGGGCCTGTCGACGCCCTGCCCCGCCGCACCCTGCCCGCACGCGGCCAGACCGTGCTGCAGGTGCGCGGACTGACACGGCGCTTTGGCGGCCTGGTGGCCAACCGCGACCTGAACCTGGACCTGAAGGCGGGCGAGATCCTGGCCGTCATCGGGCCCAATGGCGCGGGCAAGAGCACGCTGTTCAATCAGCTGTCCTGTGTGGACCAACCGAGCTCGGGCGAGATCGAGTTCTGCGGCCAGAACGTGCGCGGCTGGGGCGCGCGCCGCATCGCCGCGGCCGGCCTGTCGCGCACCTTCCAGCACGTCAAGCTGCTGCCCAGCATGAGCGTGCTGGAGAACGTGGCCATCGGCGCGCACCTGCGCGGCCGCCAAGGCCTGCTGCCCAGCGCCCTGCGCCTGGACCGGCGCGAGGAGCACGCGCTGCTGGCCGAGGCCCAGCGCCAGCTCGACCGCGTCGGCCTGGGTGCGCTGGCCCATGCCGAAGCCGGCAACCTGGCCCTGGGCCAGCAACGCCTGCTGGAGATCGCCCGCGCCCTGTGCGCCGACCCGGCGGTGCTGCTGCTGGACGAGCCCGCCGCCGGCCTGCGCCACCAGGAAAAGCAAGCCCTGGCCGAGCTGCTGCAACGCCTGCGCGCCGAAGGCATGGCGGTGCTGCTGGTCGAACACGACATGGACTTTGTGATGAACCTGGTGGACCGCATCGTGGTGGTGGTGTTCGGCGAAAAAATCGCCGAAGGCCTGCCCCAGGACATCCAGCAAAACGACCAGGTGCTCGACGCCTACCTCGGAGCTTCTGCATGAGTGAACACGCCCCCACCCCAGCCCCCAACGCCGCCACGGCGCCCCTGCTCGAGGTGCAGAACCTCAGCGTGGCCTACGGCAAGATCGAGGCCCTGACGCAGGCCAGCCTGACAGTCCAAGCCGGAGAGATCGTCACCGTCATCGGCCCCAACGGCGCGGGCAAGAGCACCTTGCTGGCCGCGCTGATGGGCGTGCTCCCAGCCCGTCAGGGCCGCATCCAACTGCAAGGTGAGGCCCTGAGCGACGGCGGCGTGAACGCTCGCGTGGCGCGCGGTCTGGCCCTGGTGCCCGAGACCCGGGCGCTGTTTGCCAGCATGAGTGTGGAAGACAACCTGCGCCTGGGCGCCTTCCGCTTCCGACGCGAGGCCGGCAGCCACCACCAGCATGCACTGCAAGAGGTGTTTGAACTGTTCCCGCGCCTGCAAGAGCGCCGCAGCCAGCTGGCGGCCACGCTGTCGGGTGGCGAGCGCCAGATGCTGGCCCTGGGGCGCGCGCTGATGGGGCGTCCGCGCCTGCTGATGCTGGACGAGCCCAGCCTGGGCCTGGCACCGCTGATCGTGCGCGACATCTTCCGCATCATCGAACAGCTGCGCCGCCAGGGCGTGTCCATCCTGCTGGTCGAACAGAACGCGCGCGCCGCCCTCAAGGTGGCCGACCGCGCCTACGTGCTGGAGCTGGGCCGCGTGGTGATGCAGGGCCCTGCGGCCGAGCTGGCCGACGACCCGCGCATCGTCGAAACCTACCTGGGCCTGCACAGCCGACACCAGGACAAGCTGGCGGCCTGAAAGCCAGGCGGACGTCCCCAGGGGACTGCGCGTTAACATGGCGGTTCGGCGCCAGTGCAGCGCCGTATTTGTCCGGCGGCCGCCCCCCGCGGCCCCCCCTCACTCCATGGCCACCAAGAAGCAACTCAGCCGTTACGACCCCGCCAGCCCCGAGTTCCGCAAGGAAGAGTTTCCTTTCTATTGGATCGCGCGGGTCTATGGCAGCTACACCCAGGAAATGGAAACCGCGCTCAAGGCGGTGGGCATGGACATCCCGACCTGGCGCATTTTGTTCATCCTCAAGGAAAACGGCACCAGCAGCATCTCGGAGATCTCGCTGCATGCGATTGCCAAGCTGTCGACCGTGACCAAGACGGTCTACCGCATGAAGGCTGAAGGCCTGCTCGACACCGCGCCGTCGCAGCAAGACGGCCGGGTGACCGAGGTGACCCTGACCCAGGCCGGGCGCGACGCCATCGAGCGCATCCAACTGGCCACACGCCACATCTTTCTGCGCAGCTTCAAAGGCCTGACGCCTTCGCAGATCCAGAAGCTCAATGAGCTGTTGCAAGGCGTGCTGGTCAATTTTGAAGGGCCCTGAGCCCCAGCCTCAGCCAACCACAAGGAGCAAGCGTGTTTTCACATGTGTTCATGGGCGTGAGCGACTTTGAGCGCGCGCTGGCTTTTTACCAACCGGTGCTGGCCTGCCTGGGACTGGCGCAGCGCTTTGTCGACGCTGAGCGGCCCTGGGCCGGCTGGCACGGCGCCGGGGGCCAGCGGCCTTTGTTCGTGATCAGCACCCCGCACGATGGCCAGCCCCATGCCGCCGGCAATGGGCAAATGGTGGCGTTTGCCGCGGCCAGCCGCCGCCTGGTGGACCAAGCCCACGCCACGGCCCTGGCCCAGGGCGGTCGCTGCGAAGGGCCGCCGGGCCTGCGCCCCCAGTACCACGCGCATTACTACGGTGCTTATGTGCGCGACCCCGAAGGCAACAAGATCGCCTTCGCCTGCCACGAGCCGGTGGCCGAGTGACTCAGGCCTCGGGCCAGCCGTTGCGCGCCAGCGATTCGTTGTCCCAGCCCTTGCGGCCGGTAAGCTCTTCGCCCACCCAGGCGGGCAGTTCGACCTGGGTGTGTTCGGCCGCCATCTCGACCTCCACCGTGTAGAGGCCTTCCAGCCCACCGTGGTAGCGGTCCACCTCGAAGGTGTGGCCCTTGTAGTCGATGAAGAACCGGGTCTTCTCCAGCGCATAGGCCCCGGGCTGACGCGCCATTTGCAGCGCGTCGGCGACCGGGATGGGGTACTCCCATTCCTGGCGCGTGGTGGCGCTCAAGGGGGCGCTTTTGAGCGTGAGCCAGGCACGCTCGGCCGCCACCCGCACGCGCAACAACACCGCGCCGCGCGCGAGGTAGGCCTGCAGGTAGTGTTCGCCGGTCAGGCCGTCGAGCACCGAGGGGGTCTTGAGCTTGAACTTGCGTTCAATTTCGAGTGCCATGGAGAACCTCCGCTTTCTTTGTATCTTTGCTTCTTGGACTGTGGACATCGAGCGCGCACGGGTCTGCGTCGCTGAGGGCTCTGATTCTCGGTGACACAGGCATCGAAAACCCAAATGTTGCACCACAAGCGACAAGGCCATGGGCTATTGAATGGCGCAACTGTCGGCCCAGATGCAGGGCTCAGGGGAGATTCAGCCGCCCACCAGAAGAATGGATCAGGGGCGCCCTGACCTCACAACCCCTCAAACAAGCCCCCCACGTCGACCAAGTCGAACGCGATCTCGGGGTGGCGCTCCAGGCTTTGCTTGATGGCGGCGGGGATGGCCTGGCGGGTTTTGCGGCACAGGCCGGGTTGCTCATGGACCAGGATCAGGATGCCGCGCAGGCTGCGCACGCCATTCGGGCTGGACTCGATGCTCAGCGTGATGCCCAGCTGCTGCGCCATCAAGGTCTCCAGGCGGCGCAGCTCGGCCAGGCTGCTGAGGTTCTCCAGGCGCTGCAGCAGGCGCTTTTCTTCTTCTCGCGTGAGGCGCAGCACGCGCAAGTCGCCACTGGGGTTTTGCAGCAGCGCGTCGCGCCCGCAGTTGCAGGCGCCCGGTGGACATTCGGTGCGGATGGGGAAAAGGGGCGGTGGGGTCATCGTGGGAACCACCTTCTTGACCTGGGTCAGGCTGAGGCGTTGGAGGGAATCATAGTCAGCCTGACACGCGACAGCGAGGGACTGCTGGAAAACCCCGGCCAACCCAACCTTGGATCGCCCTCCCAACTGACACCGCACAGCCTTTCGCACTGTTGGGGTGGCGGGCACAGCGCAGGCCTCGCGCACGATGGCGCCATGACCTTGTCAGTGTTTCCAATCGATTACAAATTTGCCGCCCCTCTATCAATTCACACAATGAATTAATGAATTGGCAGGCCGCGCTCATCAATGGGAAACGCAGCGCCCAGGAAAATAGAGAGCCGGATTTGGGCCAAGAAAATCCAAGGCCTGGGTTACTCGAATAGACAAGCCAGGCCCATCAAGAAGCTGACCATCGGAACTTGAAAATGAACGATCTTAATATTCTGAACCAGATCACCATGGGCGTTATTCTTTTTGCCTTTGGTGTCCTGATGCAAACCTTAGTGACATTTCTGATTCACCAGCGCATCAGCGACCAATTGGCCAGCGGGCGGCACAGCATCTACCACGCAGCGGCACGCTTGTTCATTTCAATGTCCAGTCTGATTGTCAGCGCGGTCATTCAAAGCATGGTGTGGGCGGCCTTGTATGTGGAAATAGGAGCCTTCAAAAGTTTTTACCACAGCCTGTTTTTCTCGTTCTCCTGCTTTTCCACCCTGGGGTTTGCCAACTTCCTCCCGGACGACCCTTTCAAACTCTTGTCGGCACTCGAGGGAATTTCAGGCTCACTGAATATGGCCTGGGCCGGCGGCATTATGTACAGCCTGGTCAACCGGTTTTACGACTCACTGCGCGTGGGGTCCAACCTGACTGAACCGGACCAAAGTTAAGCAGACAGCAGGCCCTGTCGGCGAGTGGGCAGGAAAGCGCCCCCGCAAAACAAGTGCCGCTCGCACGGTGGTCAACCAGCCGGGGGAAGGCGGTGGGCGGTGGTGCTAGGCGGCGCGGCGGGGCGAAACCAAGTCCACCTTGAACGGTTGATCCTGGTACACATGCAGGTCACGCTGCGGGAAGGCCATCACAATGCCCGCCGCGTTCAGCGCGTCATTGATGCGGTGACGCACTTCACTGTCGATGATGGACGGGCTGTTGTTTTCCAGACGGATCCAGTACTTCAACTGGAAGGTCAATGACGAATCGCCGAACTCATTGAAGTACACCATGGGCGCGGGGTCCTGGAGGGCCTCGGGGGTGGCGGCGGCGGTGGCCAGCAGAAGGTCAATCACCTGCTGCACGGGAGAGCCATAGGCCACCCCCACCGTCACCGTGCGCCGCATGTTCTTGTCTTGGTAGGTCCAGTTGATCAGCGATCCACTGAGCATTTCCATGTTGGAAATGATGGACTCGTCCCCGTCAAAGCCCCGGACCACGCAGAACTGCCAACCCATGGACTTGATGAATCCCGAGTGCTGGTTGACCACGATGTAGTCGCCCACCCGCGCGGGGTGGGTCAATTGCAGAATCAAGGCGCCGATCAGGTTCTTGACCAGGCTCTGCGCGCCAAAGCCCAAGCCCACGGCCAAGACCCCACCAAACAGGGTGAACACGCTCAGGGGAACGTGCACCAGGTGCAGTGAGAACACGACCAGCGTAGCGACCATCAGCACCAAGGCGCCTTGGTAAACCCGGTTGGCCACGCGCTCGCTCACGCCCAGGGAACGGATGGCCAGCTTGCGCAGCAGCCTCAGCAGCCAGGCGCCCATCAAGTAGCCCACGAGCAGCACCAGGATGGCGCCCAGGCTCTTGCCCACCGTGATGTTCTGGGTGGTGACCACATCCTGGCCGTTCACGTTGAGTTGCTCTTTCAGGGTGAACAGATTGAAGTCCCAGAACAGGCGCAATGCGCTGTCGGCCTGCAGCAGCAGGTGGTCGAACAGGCGCTTGGCGGGGTCCAACTTCTCCAGGGCGAGGTTGATTTCATCGCGCAGGATGCTCATGTTTTGTTCCGTCTCATTGACCAAGGCCAGGGTGTTGACGAGCTGATCCAACAGCGCCGCACTGATCGCTGGCGGCGCACCTGGCCCCGCCACGTGGGCAGCGCCCGGGCCACGCGACAAGGCACCATCCATCAGGCTGTTGACCGTCAAATTGATGGCCTGCAAATCGCTGGCCTGCGCCTGCAGTCGGCGTCCGATCACCTCCGGGCTGCGTTCGGTGGCGTTGTACAGGTCGTAACGCCACTGCCAGACCTGCTGGTTTTTGTTGTCGAGGTCCGCCTGGAATTGGTTCAGCAACTGGTTCCAGAACAGGTTGCTGACGATGGCGTCCGGGGGGCTTGGGCTGTCGCTCGAGCGCTGGTGGGCGCCATGGCTTGGCAGGCTGGCGCGCTGGGTACGCCGGTCCCGCTGCGACTGAAGAATGCCCTGCAGCATGCCCTCATCGAAAGTCACCCGAGGGCGCAGGGCGGCCAACGCGATGTCGTTGGCCTTGATCTTGTTGCGCGCCTGTTGCTGGGCCTCTTTCAGGAATTCATGGAGGCGGATCCGGAAGAGGGCCTGGTTGGCGGCCAGATCGGCACGCAAGGACGCTTCGGTCGCCGCGCTGTCGGTGGCGACATGGGCTGGGCTGGACGCGGGCAAAGCCTCCTGGTCGGCCAGCAATTGCTTTTGCAGGGCCAGCAACTGGGCGGCATTTTTCTTGAGCAATTCATCGGCACTGCTCAAAGACCGGCGGAGCTTGTAGTTGTCCACCTCCAGCCCGTAGAGCACGGTGATGCTGCTGTCAGCGGCGCCAGGGCCGGCAGGCTTGGCTGCTGGGGGATGGTGAGCGGCCGCCGCACCCTGGCGGTGCAGCACGTCGAATTCGTGCTCCAGCGCCAGACGCTGCAGGCACATGTTGCGGATGCCGTCGTACAAGGTCTGGCGCTGGCTGGCTTCAGTGGTCGCCGCACTGCGGGGATGCGGGTCACGGGACTGGGCCTTGGCAAACGCCTCGGACTCCTTTTTGACCTTGTCCAGGCATTCTTGGGGACTCAAGGTGCTGGCCGAACCCGGCTTGGCGTCGCTGCCGAAAATCGCCGTGTAGGGCTGGGCCAGCAGGGTGATGTTCTCCATCACACCGCCGGCCCCCAGGGCGGCGAGCGCTGGCGGGCTGAGGCCGAGCCAAGCCAGAAGCAATGCGGGCGCAATCCCTTGGGTCAGCGTGTGCAGGTTCATTGTCGGGAGGGGTGAGGGCCTGCTGCCTCGGGCCGGGTGCTGAGGCGCGCATAAAGAAAGCTGGCCGTCAGCAGCAGCAAGCTGCCCAGGCTCAGCCACAGGCCTGAGCCTTGGGCCCAGGCGTCGACCACACCGGAGCATTGGCGGGCCACGCCCAGCGTGGCCATGCCCAGGCTCATCAAGGCCACGGTCAGGCCCATGCTACGGCTGACGCGGCGCGCGTTGCCATGGGGGCGAGACAGCAGCGAACTCATCCACCAGCCAGCCGCACCGTCAACGCACAGCATGCCCAGCAAGAACGCCAGCGCCAGCCCCACCGGATGGGCCGCCGTGGGGCCCGCCAATGCACTGCTGCCAAACAGGACCGCCTGCCCCACGGTGTCGTAGGAAATCGCGAACAGCGCGCCGACCAGACCGGCCGCCAGGGGGTGGCGCAAGCGCTGGGTGAGGCGCGCAAGCCACCAAGGCGCGGCGGGCGCAGGGTCAGGGCCCGTGCCCGCCGAGGGCAGGAACAAGACCTGGCGCAGGTTGGCCCACCCGAGCAAAAACAAGAAGCCAATGGACAGGCCGTTGCCCGTCAACACCAGCCAGTCGGGCGCGCTCCAATGCGCGCGCAACACGTCGGTGGCCAGGGCGATGAGCAAGACAATGAAGCCATGCCCCAGGGAAAAGAACACCCCACACCAGGGCGCCAGACGCGGATAGGCCTGAAAGTGCAGCCGGGTCAGTGAGTCGATGGCCACCAGGTGGTCGGTGTCAAAGCCATGGCGAACCCCCAGGCTGAACGCCAGCATCAGAGACAACACAGCGGAGGTGCCGAAGTCAGGTGACATGACAAACCCATCCTGCAGAGCCTGGCCCACCCGGGTCAGCGGCGGGCGAAAGAGCTGCTCGCATTGGGCTGGTGAGGATGGATCAGCAAGTCCATCTTGGGCAAGGTGAACAGCCACATGGCGATCAGGTAGGCCGCAGTCAGGCTGGGGATGCCATAAGGCGCCAGCCATTTGTTCAACGCCCCTTGGATGATCACCGTGAACAGCACGGCCAAGCCGGCCACCACGGCGGATTGACGCGAAGGCGTGATGAACACCACGGCCACCGCCATGGCGCTGAGCACCGCGCTGAAACCGTACATGCCGTTGTGCACAGCCTGGCGGTCCGCGCCCAGGACGGTGGCAAAAACCAGCGCCAGCAGGGCACCCAACAGCGCAGCGAGGGCCGCGCCACGCGACGCCAGCGCCACCCCCGCCAGGATCAGCAAACCGCTCCCGGCGTTGTTGAGCAAGAAGACTTGTGAGATGTTGCGCAGCGTCACCTGCGCCGCCAGCAGGGGGGTCAGGTCAGCCCAGTGGGCGGCATGGGGCACAGGCAAGACGCTCGTTGCGGGGCTGTTGAAGTGCAGGCCGGCAAAGGCCGACACGCTCAGCAACAACAGCCAAGTGGTCAGCACAAAGGGGCCGGTCGAAACCGCCACGTCCCAGGTTTTGGTGAGCATGTTGCTCAGGGCGTCGACGAAGACCGTGGTCAGCACGGCGCCGAGCACAATCAAACCCCACATCAGCGCGTTGGCCTGCACAAAGGTGGGCAAGGCGATGCCCAGCAACACGCCGTTGAAGCCGTACATGCCGCTGTGCAAAGGGTCCTTGGCACGGTCGATCACCAGGGCAGCGAGCGTAGAGGCTGCGCAACCCAGCAGCCCACCCCAGAACGGTGTCCAGTCGCCACTGGTCTGGCTGGCCAAGCCAATGGCGGCCACAAAGAACAGACCGGTGAGCGCGTTGTTCATGAAGAACACCTGCGCAAACCCTTTGAGCAGCGCACGCATGAAATCCAGGAAGGGATTGGGGGTCATTAGGTTCTCCTCAGCGCCGTCAGCGCCATGCAAATTCGGTGGGCAAGGTTCGACCGACCGCCTCTTCGCGGGCGATCTGCCAGCACTGTCTGATCTGCTGACGCACCTGCTCGCTGCTCAGGCCGGCCACTCGAAACAGGAGTCCGATCTGGCCCGGCAGATCGCACAGCCCGCTGATCAGGCCCGCCGCCAGGTCCACACCGCACACTACGCGGGCCCGCGCGCGGACGCGCTGCGCCACGTCGGGCGGGGTCAGCACCAGCAGGGTGCCGAAGGTTTGCAGGCCATGCATCACGCTCTCCAGCGCCAGCGGCTGCAGGGCGGGGTCGATGAGCATCTTTTCGCTGAACACCGCACGTCCGCCGGGCCGAAACACGCGCACGCCGAAGGAGAGCTGGCGGTACTTGAAGCACTCACCGCCGGCATGGTGCACACGGCCAGGCATCACGAATTCACTCAGCACCAGCGTGGCGCTTTCGTCCATCAGCACGTGGGTCTGGCTGGCATAGCGGGTGTCACGGAAAGGGATCACCACCTCGGGCAGGTATTCAAGGTAAGCGCGGGGGCCCAGCGCCAGGTTTTGCGCCTGCAGCGCGTAGTTGGCGTCCATGGCGTGCAGCCGCGTCGCGCCCTGGGTGGTGACATGGGCGCAGGTCTCGGCGGCCACGTCGACCTCGATGCTCAGCCGGTCCCCCTGCAGGGTGCCGCCCCCCACCGACAGGATCATGCAGATCGGCAGCTCGGGCATGGCCTCATCCCAGTACAGGGCTTGCTGGACCAGCAAGGGGCTGACGCGGTGCAGGTGGGCCAGCACCGAGCGGCCCTGGCGGCGCTCAAAGCGCAGTTGCAGCCGTCCGACCTTGCCTGGCGCCGCCGCCGGCATCTGGGCGGGCTGGCTGCGGTAGTTGTCCAGCTCGGCCAGCCGCTCCATGTGCGCGATGCTGGTTTGCCAGGCGGGTGCCGCGGTCATTGCTTGAGCGGGACGTCGAACAAGCTCATTTGGTGAATCAGGGCCACCAGTTCGTGGATCCCCTCACCGGTCTTGCAGTTCGTGAAGATGAAGGGCTTGGTCTTGCGCATCATCGTGGCGTCGTCATGCATGACCTGCAAACTGGCGCCCACATAGGGGGCCAGGTCGGTCTTATTGATCACCAAAATATCCGACTGCGAAATACCCGGGCCATTTTTGCGCGGGATTTTGTCGCCGGCCGCCACGTCAATCACATAGATGAAGAAGTCGACCAGCGCGGGGCTGAAAGTCAGGGTCAGGTTGTCCCCACCGGACTCGATCAGCACCACGTCGGTTTCGGGGAAACGGGACTCCATGTCTTCCACCGCCGCCAGGTTCATGGACGGGTCTTCACGCACCGCCGTGTGCGGGCACGCGCCGGTTTCCACCCCCATGATTTTCTCTTCCACCAGGATGCCCTTGAGCGTGCGCTGCACATGCTTGGCGTCCTCGGTGGTCACGATGTCGTTGGTGATGATCAGCATCTTGATGCCGAAGTTGATCAACACGGGCGTGATGGCTTCAATGATGGCGGTCTTACCGGAGCCCACAGGGCCACCGATGCCAATTCGGGTGATTCTTTTCATGTCGTAGCTGTGGATGGTTTTGAAATCGGGGAGGCGACTCAGTTCATGAACATTCGAACCGTGGCCTGTTCGTGCTGCGCCACCAGCACGTCAAACACGGGGGAGAAGCTGGCCATGTCTTCCAGCGCGCAGTTCGCTTTCTGCTGGTAGATCTCGTCAATGTCCCCATGCAGTTCGAAGGCGATTTGTTGGGTGGTGTAGTGATCGATCTTCATGAGGCGCAGAGCGGCCCCGAGCATCATGGACACCACACCGTAGTGGTGAACCGCAAAGGCCTCGGCCTCAGCCACCTCGAGCGAGGCGAACAACAAACCGGCACTGACGGGGTAGCTGCCTGGCGTGCTGCCGTCACGGATGCACTGCAGCCACTGGGCCGGCAAGGCGCCCGGGGCCAATCTCTCGCCCAGCTCGGTGAGCTTCTTGCCCATGCGGGTGAGCATGAGCCGCTGCTCCTGCCCCACGCGCCGGATCATCAGGGCCTCGTCCACCACCAGCAGCTGCCTCAGGTCAGCGGCCCGCGCGGCGCGGTGGGCGTGCAGCAAGGCCACCCCGTCCAAGCCCGCACTCTGCGAGGCCACCCCCTGAACAAAGCGCTTCAGGCTGGCGGCATCGGTGACCACGCCGGTTTGCAGCGCAGACTCCAGGCCGTTGGAGAAGGTGAACGCCCCCACCGGAAAGGTCCCGTCGCCCAGCTGAAGCGTGCGCAGCAGCAAACTCAAAGGGGAAGCCGACACCGCTCAGGCCTGTGCGTGAAGGGCTGGCGCAGGGGCGTGGTGGTGCCCCTCGCCGTCACCGTGGTCATGATCGTGCCCATGCGCGTGGCTGTGCTCATGCGTGTGCTCGTCACCCCCGTGGGCATGCGGGTGCGCGTGTGCGCTGCCACTGGCAGCCACCAGCTGGTCGTAGTGCACATGTGGCGTCGAATCAGCCCCCGCAAACAGCCGCCGCGACTCGTGCGGCGCCAAGTAGCGGATCACCTCCGAGCCCGGCACGAAGCGGTACTGGATGTGCTCGAACTGGTGGGTGCGCATCACCGAGCCCATCACCTTCTGGTCGACGGTCAGGGGGACGTAGAAGGTATGGCCCTTGACCACGGCTGGCCAGTGCTGGTTGCCCAGCGCGTGACCCAGTTCGAAGCAAGTGCGCGTGAGCAACTCGGGGCTCATGTCCAGGTGGGGGTCAAGCTCGATGACCAGCACTTCGCGCAAGGCGATCTCCACGACCAGCGCCTGCCCCGTCTCGGGGTTGAAGTACAGCACGTCGCCATCTTTCATGAAGGTGGTGCGTGGCAGCGAGATGGCGATTTCCAGGCCCTTTTCGGTGTGGGTGCGCAACCGGTTCTTTTGCGCATCCCATTGGTTGAGCAGCAGGCGATCGGTCGTCTGGCCTTGGAGTTGGGGCCCCCACTGGGGGTCGTCTTTGTGGCCCAGGATGTCGTGGATCAGGATCATGAAAGCGGTCTCAACTGAAGAAATAGAGCTGGCCCAGCGACACCGTCTCGATGGGCGGCACCGTGGCGTGGACGCCGTTGACGCGCACCGCGAAGGTCTCGGGGTTGACCTCGATCTCGGGGGTCGCGCTGTTGCGCACCATCGAGGCCTTGGTGATGGCCCGTGTGCCGAGCACCGGCTCGACCCGCCGCTGCAGGCCGTAGCGTTGGGCAATGCCGCGCTCATGGGCTGCACGCGAGGTGAAGGTCAGGCAGGTGCGGTGCAGGGCCGACGCAAAAGCGCCATACATGGGCCGATAGATCACCGGCTGGGGCGTGGGCAGCGACGCGTTCGGGTCGCCCATCGTGGCCCAGGCGATCAGCCCGCCCTTGATCACAAACTTGGGCTTGGCACCAAAGAAGGCTGGCTCCCACAGCACCAGGTCGGCGAATTTGCCCACCTCGACCGAACCAATCAGGTGGCTCACCCCGTGCGTGATCGCGGGGTTGATGGTGACCTTGGCCAGGTAGCGCAGCACGCGCTGGTTGTCGTTGTCGGCGGTGTCCTCGGCCAGCCGGCCGTGCGCCTTTTTCATGAAGTCGGCGGTCTGGATGGCCCGTGTGAAGCTCTCGCCCACGCGGCCCATGGCCTGCGAGTCGCTGGAGATCATCGAGATCGCTCCCAGGTCCTGCAGCACGCTTTCGGCGGCAATCGTCTCGACCCGCACCCGACTCTCGGCAAAGGAGACATCCGAGGGGATCTTGGGGTTGAGGTTGTGGCAGACCATGATCATGTCGAACAGCTCGGCCTGGGAGTTGACGCCGAACGGCAGGGTCGGATTGGTCGAACTGGGCAACACGTTCTGCAGCGACGCCACACGGATGATGTCGGGCGCGTGGCCACCGCCTGCGCCTTCGGTGTGGTACGTGTGGATGGTGCGGCCGTCGAAGGCCGCGATGGTGTTCTCCACAAAGCCAGCTTCGTTGAGCGAGTCGGTGTGGATGCACACCTGCACGTCCATGGCGTCGGCCACCTCGAGCGACGCGCGGATCGAGCCTGGCGTGCTGCCCCAGTCCTCGTGCACCTTCAGGCCCATGGCACCGTCTTCGACCTGCTCGACCAGCGTGGCCACGCCCGAAGAGTTGCCCTTGCCGGTGAAGCCCACGTTCACGGGCAGACCGTCGAAGGCGCGCATCATCATCTCGGTGCTCCAGGGACCGGCCGTGATGGTCGTGCCGTTGGTGCCGTCCGTGGGGCCGACGCCACCACCGATGAGCGTGGTGATGCCGCCCGACAAGGCCGCCTGGGCCTGCTGGGGCGAGATCATGTGCACATGGGTATCGATACCGCCGGCGGTCAGGATCAGGTGCTCGCCCGAGATCACATCGGTGGCAGGGCCCACGGCCAGGGTGGGGGTGATGCCAGGCATGGTGGCCGGGTTGCCCGCCTTGCCGATGCCACAAATGTTGCCGTCCTTGATGCCCACGTCGGCCTTGATGACGCCCAGACGGGCATCCAGGATGGTGACATTGGTGATCAATAGGTCGGGGGCGCCGCCCCGGCTGCTGAGTTGGTTGTCCAAACCCATGCCGTCGCGCAAGGTTTTGCCGCCGCCGTACACGGCCTCATCGCCATAGCCACGCAGGTCTTGCTCGATCTGCACCAGCAAGCTGGTATTGCCCAGGCGAATGCGGTCACCCGTGGTCGGGCCGAACAGATCGGCATTTTGTTGTCGGGAAATTCTTGACATAAAGACCCTTTATAAAAGTCAGGCGTCAGGGGTATTTTTGAAACCAGCCAATTGCAAACGATGCATGGCCAAGGCCAAACGGGGGCGATAAGGGTGATCGTGCTCATTACCGACCCAGCCATCCACCAGGTTATTGAAACCAATCACGCGTTCGCTGCCCGCATAAGGCACCAGATTCACGGTTTTTTCGTCGCCCGGCTCGAATCGAACCGCCGTCGTTGCGGGAATATCAAGCCGCTTGCCAAAGGCTTGTGCCCGATCAAAATCAAGGTCGCCGTTGACCTCGAAAAAATGAAAATGCGAACCGATCTGCACCGGGCGGTCGCCCGTGTTGCGCACCTTGAGCGTGGTGACAGGACGTCCCGGATTCATCTCGAGGTCGCCACTGGCCAATATCACGCCACCGACGGGGCAGTTTTGAAGAGGGTCTTGGGGGGTGTTCATCGAGGGCTCCTGGGATCAGCGGATCGGTGTGTGCACCGTGATCAGGCGGCTACCGTCGGTGAAGACGCCTTCCACCTGAACAAAAGGCACCATGTCGGCGACGCCTTCCATGACGTCGGCACGGGTGAGGACCTGGCTGGCCAGGGTCATGACCTCTTCCACGGTTTTGCCCTCTCGTGCCCCCTCCAACGCCGCCGCGCTGATGACGGCCACGGCTTCAGGGTGATTCAAGGGCAGGCCCTTGCTCTTGCGCTGCAAGGCAATCATGGCCAGGGTGTGAATCAATAATTTATCCAGCTCTCTTGGTGCCAAATGCATAGTTTCTCCTCGAACATTGCATAACCATCGATGCCAGCCGACTGAATCAACCGAGGCCATTCAGTCCACGCCATCTTTTTGTTCAGCCTTGGCTGAACAATTGCCAGCGCAGCTTAGCCAAAAACAACATTTCCATTTGTACGCGTTTGATTCAACGGCAGATAAAATGTAAAAATGATATTGAGAATATTTGAAATAATATTTATCAGTAATCAGATGCGTATCGATTCACTGTGCATGTGAAATGCCCGCGGCATGAGCGCGACCAGGCCAGGGAACGGCTGCGCCGGGCGCAGGTCAGGCGCCATGAGGGTGGGTGGGGGACGCGCAGGCCAACCGGGTGACCATGCGGGTGAATGAGGGGGGTGCTGTCGGCGGGGGGAGGTGCCAGACTCGCCGGCGGTGGATGGCGACGTGAAAGACCGCCCAGAGACGAAAAAGCCCTTGAAGATCAAGGGCTTGGACGTTGGTGGTGCGGCTGGCGGGGATCGAACCCACGACCCTTGGCTTCGGAGGCCAATACTCTATCCACTGAGCTACAGCCGCGTACCGGATGCCGGTAGGCAAGTGGCGGATTATGGCACGGCGACCAGGCCGCCCAACCCAAAACAGGCTCGGAGCCATCAGCAAGCCCCCTGGCCGGGCGCCCCCTGCCCGAGCTCGGATGGGCCTGGCCTCAGAGGGCGCGGGCTTGAGGGGCCGGCCTGGGGAAGCCCAGGCCCACCAGGAATGTGTCGATTGCCTGCTGTCCAGTGCTGACCACATCAAAGTCGCCGGGCGACAGCAACCAGTTCTGGATCAAGCCATCCACGATGGCGTGCAGGCCTTGTGCCGCCATGGCGGCGGGCATGGGCAGTGCGCAGCGGTGCAGGTCGGCGGCGGCTTGCAGGCTGCGGGTCATCTCGGCCAGGCAACCGTTGCGGGCTTCCAGGTGGCGCTGCTTGATGGGCAAGGCGTCCCCGACGTACTCCACCTTGTACGAGGCCACCTCAAAGACCCGCTGCACGACCGGGTCATTGACCATTTTCCTTAACACATCGACCGCAGACTGGCGCATGTCCTCCAGGGGGTCGCGGCCAGGCTCGCGGCCCATCTGCTCCAGCGCCTCTTCCATGGGCAAGGTGACGCGTTCCATCATGGCGTTGAACAGGTCTGCCTTGTCCTTGAAGTGCCAGTAGATGGCGCCCCGTGTGGTGCCAGCGGCGACCGCTATGTCATTGAGCGAGCTGCGCGACACGCCTTTTTCTGAGAACACGTGCTCGGCGGCATCCAGCAAGCTGTGCCGGGTGGCAAGAGCATCTTCTTTGGTGCGACGGACCATGGGCTGTCTCCGGTGGGGGTATTTACCTAAGGCTCACATCATACATTCATGGATGTATGTATACTTTGCTTTCGTTTTTTAACCAGTCAATACAAAGTGTGCGTTGACACCGTCTGCGTGCGCTCAGCAAACCCACCCAATCTGGAAAACCGACATGACTGACTCCCTCTCTGCGGCCCAGGCCGTTCCCTTGCGCCAGCCGCTGCCGGCCCGGCTCACCCTTTTGGCTGCGGCCGCTGCACTGAGTGCGGTGCTGGCAGGCTGCGGTCCTTCCAATGCCCAGGGAGGCCCTGGGGGCGCGGGTGGCCCGCCCCCGGCCGAGGTGGGCGTGGTGACCGTGACCCCGGGCGATGTCGGTCTGGTGACCGAGTTGCCGGGCCGCCTGGAAGCCTCCCGCGTGGCCCAGGTGCGTGCACGCGCCACGGGCATCTTGCAAGAGCGCCTGTTCCGCGAAGGCAGCGATGTGAAGGCCGGCCAGGCGCTGTTCCAAATCGACGCCGCCCCCTACAAGGCCAGCTTTGACAGTGCCCAGGCCGCCGTGGCCAAGGCCGAAGCCAACCTGATGCAAGCCGCCGCCCAATTGGCGCGCTACAAGCCGCTGATCGAGGCCAATGCCATCAGCAAGCAGGACTATGTGAACGCCGAAGCCGCCCAGAAGCAGGCCGAAGCCGACGTGGCCTCGGCCAAGGCCGCCCTGCAAACCGCCAAGATCAACCTGGGCTACACCACCGTGACGGCCCCGATTTCGGGCCGCATCGGCCGTGAGCTGGTGACCGTGGGCGCCCTGGTGGGCCAAAGCGAAGCCACGCAATTGGCCGTGGTGCAGCAGATCGATCCGCTGTACGTGAACTTCACCCAATCCGCCGCCGAAGTCATGAAGCTGCGCCAGGCCTTGGCCCAAGGCCAGTACAAGCGCGCCAACGGTGCCGAAGCCGCCAGCGTGCGCCTGGTGCAGGACGACGGCAGCGAGTACCCGCGCGCAGGCAAGCTCTTGTTCTCTGACCTGACGGTGGACAGCAGCACCGGCCAGATCACGCTGCGCGCCGAGGTGCCCAACCCCGGTGGCCAGCTGCTGCCTGGTTTGTACGTACGTGTGCGCCTGGAGCAAGCCCAGGCCAGCAACGCCATCACCTTGCCGCAGCAAGCGGTGACGCGCAGCGGCCAGGGCGATGTGGTGATGGTGGTCAGCCCTGAAGGCAAGGTCAGCCCGCGCCCCGTCAAGGTGGCCACGGGCAAGGGCAACCAATGGGTGGTGCTGGACGGCCTGAAGGCCGGCGAGCAAGTGATGGTCGACGGCTTCCAGAAGCTGCGCGGCGACGCCCCGGTGAAGGCCGTGCCTTGGAAGGCCCCGGGCAGCGCAGCGCCCGCTGCCGCCCCTGCTGCGGCCGCCCCGGCTGCCAAGTCCTGAGGAGCCTGACACATGGCGAAGTTCTTCATTGACAGGCCCATTTTTGCCTGGGTGATCGCACTGTTCATCCTGGTCCTGGGCGGGGTGTCCATCACCCAACTCCCGATCTCGCAGTACCCCCCGGTGGCCCCGCCGTCGGTGGTGATCAACACGAGCTACCCCGGCGCCTCGGCGCAAACGCTGGAAGACAGCGTGATCAGCGTGATCGAACGCGAAATGAACGGCTCTCCTGGGCTGATCTACATGGAGTCGGTCAGCCAAGCCGACGGCACGGGCTCGATCACCCTGAGCTTTGAGCCGGGCACCAACCCGGACCTGGCCCAGGTGGATGTGCAAAACCGCCTCTCGCGGGCCACCCCCCGACTGCCCAGCGCGGTGACGCAGCAAGGCGTGCGGGTGGACAAGTCGCGCAGCAACTTCTTGCTGTTCATCATGCTGTCCTCGGACAACGGCGCCTACGACCCGATTGCGCTGGGCGACTACGCCTCGCGCAATGTGATCCCGGAAATCCAACGCCTGCCAGGCATTGGTCAGGCTCAGCTGTTCGGCACGGAGCGCGCCATGCGCGTCTGGATCGACCCGGCCAAGCTGACCGGCTTCAACCTGTCGCCCGCCGATGTGAACGCAGCCATCAAGGCGCAAAACGCCCAGGTGTCCTCGGGCGCGATCGGCGACCTGCCCAATGTGACGGGTCAAGGCATTGCCGCCACCGTGGTGGTGCAAGGCCAGCTCGCCAACGTGGAGCAGTTTGGCAAGATCGTGCTGCGCGCCAACGCCGATGGCTCCACCGTGCGCCTGAAGGACGTGGCCCGCATCGAACTGGGGGCCCAAACCTATGGCACCTCGGCCCGACTCAACGGCAAGCCCGCCACGGGCATCGGCGTCCAGCTGACGCCCTCTGGCAATGCGTTGGCTGCTGCCAACGCGGTCAAGACCAAGATGAACCAACTGCAGGGCTACTTCCCGGCCGGGATGTCGTACTCGATTCCGTACGACAGCTCGGGCTTTGTGAAGATCTCCCTGAGCCAGGTGGCCGAAACCCTGGTCGAAGCCGTGGTGCTGGTGTTCCTGGTGATGTTCCTGTTCCTGCAGAACTGGCGCTACACCGTGATCCCGACCATCGTGGTGCCGGTGGCCCTGTTGGGCACTTTTGCCACGCTGCTGGCCCTGGGCTTCTCGATCAACGTGCTGACCATGTTCGGCATGGTGCTGGTGATCGGCATCGTGGTGGACGACGCCATCGTGGTGGTGGAGAACGTCGAGCGCATCATGAGTGAAGAAGGCCTGCCCCCGCTGGAGGCCACGCGCAAGGCCATGGGCCAGATCTCGGGCGCCATCATCGGCGTGACCGTGGTGCTGATCTCGGTGTTCGTGCCGCTGGCGTTCTTCAGTGGTTCGGTGGGCAACATCTACCGCCAGTTCTCGGCGGTGATGGTGTCGTCGATCGCGTTCTCGGCCTTCCTGGCCCTGTCGCTGACGCCGGCCCTGTGCGCCTCGCTGCTCAAGCCCGTGGATCCCGCTCACCATGAAAAGAAGGGCTTCTTCGGCTGGTTCAACCGCAGCTTCAACCGAGGCGCCAAGCGCTACGAGGGCTGGGTCGCCCGCCTGCTCAAGCGCGCGGGCCGCTACATGGTGATTTACCTCGCCATCGTGGCCGCCGCCGGCGTGATCTACACCCGACTGCCGACCTCCTTCCTGCCCAACGAAGACCAGGGCACGATGCTGGTGAACGTGCAACTGCCCCCGGGCGCCACCATCGAGCGCACCCGCGCCGTGATGGAACAAGTCGAAGGCTTTGTGCTGAACCAGCCCGAGGTCAAGAGCATGGTCGGCGTGCTGGGCTTCAGCTTCTCCGGCCAAGGCCAGAATGCGGCCCTGGGCTTTGTGACCCTCAAGCCCTGGGACGAACGCCATGGCGAAGAGCACTCGGCGCAAGCCCTGGCCGGCCGCGCTTTCGGAGCCCTGATGGGCATCCGCGATGCCTTCATCTTCCCGCTGAGCCCCCCGCCCATTTCTGAACTGGGCAACGCCACCGGCTTCACCTTCCGGCTGCAGGACCGCGCGGGCAAGGGCCACGATGCGCTGATTGCCGCACGCAACCAGTTGCTGGGCATGGCCTCGCAAAGCAAGGTGCTGACCCAGGTGCGCCCGGATGGCCTGGAAGATGCGCCTCAATTGCAAATCGATGTGGACCGCGACAAGGCGCAAGCCCTGGGCGTGCCCTTTGACAGCATCAACTCGGCCATCTCCACGGCGCTGGGGTCGAGCTATGTGAACGACTTCCCCAACCAGGGTCGTCTGCAACGCGTGGTGGTACAAGCCGACGCGCCGGCCCGCATGCAGCCCGAGGACATCCTCAAGCTGCGCGTGGCCAACAGCCAAGGCAGCTTGGTGCCGCTGTCGGCCTTCGCGACCACGCGCTGGGCCAACGGCGCCATGCAAACCGTGCGCTACAACGGCTACCCGGCCGTGCGCATCAGCGGTGGCACGGCCCCAGGCCGCAGCACCGGTGAAGCCATGGCTGAGATGGAAAAGCTGGCCGCCCAACTGCCCCCGGGCTTTGGCTATGAATGGACGGGCCAGTCGCGGGAAGAAAAGCTCGCCGGCTCGCAGGCCGTGATCCTGTACGGCTTTGCCGTGCTGGCCGTGTTCCTGTGCCTGGCGGCGCTATATGAAAGCTGGTCGATCCCGCTGTCGGTGATTCTTGTTGTGCCCCTGGGCGTGCTGGGCGTGCTGCTGGCCACCTTGCTGCGGGCGTACTCGAACGACGTGTACTTCCAGGTGGGCCTGATCACCATCATTGGCCTGTCGGCGAAGAACGCGATTTTGATCATCGAATTCGCCAAGGACCTGCAAGCCCAAGGGCGCGGGGTGATCGAGTCGGCCCTGGCCGCCGCGCACCTGCGCTTCCGCCCCATCGTGATGACCTCGCTGGCCTTCATGCTGGGCGTGGTGCCCCTGGCCATTGCCACGGGTGCGGGCTCGGCCAGCCAACGCGCCATCGGCACCGGCGTGGTGGGCGGCATGATCACCGGCACGGTGCTGGCGGTGTTCTTTGTGCCCGTGTTTTTCGTGGTGGTGCGCACCCTGTTCAAGGGCAGCGAACGCCAGCGCAAGATGTACGCCGAACACGCCAAGAACGCTGGCGTGGCCGAAGCGGCGGATGGAGGACATTCCCATGAGTAAGACCCGTCAAGCGCTGTCGCGCTCCACCCTGCGCAGCGCGCCCACGGCACTGGCCCTGGCCCTGCTGCTGGGCGGCTGCAGCATGATCCCGAGCTACGAGCGCCCGGCCAACCCAACGGCAGCCACCTTCCCGCGGGTGCAGCCTGGGGCCTCGGCCAGCCCGAGCGGCACCAGCGCCGCCGAGTTGCCCTGGACGCGCTTTTACAGCGACCCGCGCCTGCGTCAGTTGATCGAGTTGGCCCTGGCCAATAACCGTGACCTGCGGGTCTCGGTGCTCAACATCCAGCAAGCTCAGGCCGCCTTCCAGATCAAGCGCGCGGACCAGTACCCCACACTGAACCTGGCCGGCAACCTGAGCAGCAACCTGACCAGCGCCGGCAATGTGAGCAAGCTCTACAGCGCCGGCCTGCAAGTCAGCGCCTGGGAGCTGGACTTCTTTGGCCGCGTCGCCAGCCTGAAGGAACAGGCGCTGGCCCAGTACCTGGCCACGGACGAGGCGCGCAAGAGCGCCCAGATCAGCCTGGTGGCCAGCGTGGCCAACGGCTGGCTGACGCTGCAGGCCGACCAGGAGCTGCTGAGCCTCACGCGCCAGACCCTGGCCTCGCGTGAGGACTCGGTGCGCCTGACCCGGCTGCGCTTTGACAGCGGCGCCGCCTCGGAGCTGGACCTGCGCCAGGCCGAGTCGCTGGCCGAGAGCGCGCGCGCCACCCAGGTGCAGCTGCTGCGCCAGCGTGCCCAGGACGAAAACGCCCTGGTGCTGCTGCTGGGCCAAGCACTGCCGGCCGAAGTCAGCAACAGCCTGATGCACACCGGCTTGAGCGAGACCCGCCTGCCTGACGTGCCTGCGGGCTTGCCCTCGGACCTGCTGACGGCGCGCCCCGACATCCGCCAGGCAGAGCAATCCCTGCTGGCGGCCAATGCCAACATCGGCGCGGCGCGGGCGGCCTTCTTCCCGCGCATCTCGTTGACGGCGGGTTACGGCTCGGCCAGCGGGCAGCTCTCGGGCCTGTTCAAGGACGGCTCTTGGGGCTTCACGCCCACGCCGCAAATTGTGCTGCCGCTGTTTGACGCAGGCCGCAACCAGGCGGGGCTGGATTCAGCCAAGGCCGGGCGCGACATCGCCGTCGCGCAGTACGAGAAGGCCATCCAGAGCGCCTTCCGCGAAGTGGCCGACGCCCTGGCCGGGCGCGACACCCTGGGCGACCAACTGCGCGCCCTGGAAGCCCAAGCCAAGGCCGACAGCCGACGCCTGCAATTGGCCGACCTGCGCTACCAAAGCGGCGTGGCCAGCTACCTGGACCTGCTGGACGCGCAACGCACCCTGTTCGCGACCCAGCAATCCCTGGTGCAGACCCGCCTGGCCCAGCTGCAAAGCCAGGTCACCTTGTACAAGGTGCTGGGCGGCGGCTGGACCGAGGCGGTGGCCACGGCCGCGGCTCCGACCACGCGCTGAGCTGGAGCGGGCCGGCGACGGCCCGCCACCAGCCCGCCGGACGGACTCAGGCGATTGGCGAAGCCTGACCCTCAGCAGCACTGGCGAGCGATGTGTTAATGCCGCCCGACGCGGCTGGCCCGCTCCACCAGACGACTGTACCGGCGGTCACTTCGCACAACTTTGTTCGCATTTCGTCGACCCCGAAACACACGCAAACAAAGACAAGATCCGCCATTTCTTTTGTTGCATTTGCCAACATGACCCCCCACCGATGATCCGAAGGCACCCCATTGCCCCCGGAATTTCGGAAGGAAAGTCATGCCTCTTGTTACGTCTTTTGTCGACCGTCAAGACCGTCGACCCCACTGGTCCAGCCCCTCGATCGGAGCGGCCCTCACTCTGAGCCTGACGGCCCTGATCAGCGGCTGCGATCGCCACCCTCCAGCCCCCCATGCCGCCATGCCGCCCGCCGAAGTGGGTGTGGTCGTTGCCCAAACCGCTTCGGTGGGTTTGCAGACCGAACTGCCAGGCCGGATCGAGCCCTACCGCAGCGCGAACATTGCCGCGCGTGTCGCCGGGGTGCTGCAAAAGCGGCTGTTTGTGGAAGGCACGGAGGTCCGGGCCGGACAGCAGCTCTACCAGATCGACCCCGAACCCTTCAAAGCGGCCTATGACAATGCCGCCGCGGCCCTGCTGAAGGCCGAGGCCACCCTGGCCCAGGCGCAGGACGTGCTCAAGCGCTACACACCGCTGGCAGCCGAAGGCGCGGTGAGTCAACAAGCGCTGGTCACCGCGCAGCTCAACGTGCAGCAGGGCCTGGCCGATGTCGCCAGCGCACGGGCCAATGTGCAGACCGCCCGGCTGAACCTGGGCTATGCCAGCGTCAGCTCACCGATTGCGGGGCGGGTGAGCCAGACCCAGGTCACCGAAGGCGCACTAGTCGGGCAAGGCCAGGTCACGCCACTGACCACGGTGCAGCAAATCGACCCGGTGTATGTGAACTTCACCCAATCGGCCGATGACGTGCTGCGCCTGCAACGCAGCCTGGCGCAAGGCCAGCTCAAGCGGGTGCCTGGCAGCCAGGCCGCCAGCGTGCGCATCCTGCTGTCCGACGGTACGGAGTACCCCTTGCCGGGCAAGCTCTTCTTCTCCGGTGTGACGGTGGACGCCAGCTCCGGGCAGATCACCCTGCGCGCCGAAGTGCCCAACCCCCACCGGGTGCTGCTGCCCGGCCTGTACGCCCGCGTGCGCCTGGAGCAGGCAGAGGCGAGCGAGGCGATCCTGCTGCCCCAGCAGGCCGTGACGCGCACGCAAAACGGCAACACCGTGATGGTGGTGGACGCCGATGGCCAAGTCAGCACCCGGGCCGTTCAGGTCAGTGGCACGTCGGCGGGTCAATGGGTGGTGCTCGGCGGGCTCAAGCCCGGCGAACAGGTGATGGTCGACGGCTTCCAAAAAGTACGGGGCAAGGCGCCCGTGAAGCCCGTGCCTTGGAAGGGCGCCACGCCCTCGGCGCACGCCCCCGAGTCCAAACCGGCAGCGCCTGCCGCCAGCCCGGCGGCCAAGTCCTGAGGAGCGGCATTCCATGTCTAATTTCTTCATCAGCCGGCCGATTTTTGCCTGGGTGATCGCCCTGTTCGTGGTCGTGCTGGGCTGTGTCTCGATCACCCAACTGCCGATCGCCCAATACCCCCCCGTGGCCCCACCCAGCGTGGTGCTCAGCATCACCTACCCCGGTGCGTCGGCAGAGACACTCAAGAACAGTGTCATCACGGTGATCGAGCAGCAAATGAACGGCGCCACCGGCATGCTCTACATGGAGTCGGTGGCCCAAGCCAATGGCACCGGCACCATCACCCTGAGCTTCGATCCCAGCATCGACCCCGACATGGCTCAGGTGGACGTGCAAAACCGACTGAGTGCAGCCACACCGCGCCTGCCTGCAGCGGTCAATCAGCAAGGCGTGCTGGTGACCAAGGCCTCGAACAACTTCCTGTTGTTCCTGATGCTGTCATCAGATGACCCCAACACCAACCCGATCGACATCGGCGACTACGTGGCGCGCAATGTGATGCCCGAGATCCAGCGCATCGAAGGCGTTGGTCAGGTGCAGCAGTTCGGGACCGAGCACGCCATGCGCATCTGGCTGAACCCCAGCAAGCTGGTGTCCTATGGCCTGTCGCCGGCCGACGTGAATTCAGCCATCGCGGCGCAAAACGCGCAGGTGGCCTCTGGGGTGATCGGCGACCTGCCCCAGGTGCCGACCCAGGAGATCTCGGCCACGGTGCTGGTGGACGGCCAGTTGGCCTCGGTCGAGGCCTTCGGCGACATCGTGCTGCGCGCCAACCCAGACGGCTCGAGTGTGCGGGTGAAGGATGTGGCGCGCTTGGAAATCGGTGGTGCCAGCTACGCCACCTCGGCTCGACTCAACGGCAAACCGGCTTCGGGTCTGGGCGTGCAGCCGGCCAACAAGGGCAATGCCCTGGCCACCGCGACCGCTGTGCGCAAGAAGATGCAGGAGCTGGAACGCTACTTCCCCAAAGGCATGAAATGGGCCATGCCGTACGACACCTCGACCTTCGTCAAGATCTCGATTGGCGAGGTCACCGAGACCCTGTTCGAGGCCCTGCTGCTGGTGTTTGTGGTGATGTTCCTGTTCCTGCAGAACGTGCGTTACACCATCATTCCGGCGATTGTGGTGCCTGTGGCGCTGCTGGGCGGGTTCACCACCATGCTGATGATGGGCCTGTCGATCAATGTGCTGACCATGTTCGCGATGGTGCTGGTGATTGGCATCGTGGTGGATGACGCCATCGTGGTGGTCGAAGCCGTGGAGCGCATCATGGCCGACGAGGGGCTGCCCCCAGTCGAGGCGGCACGCAAGGCCATGGGTCAGATTTCTGGCGCGATCGTGGGCATCACCGTGGTGTTGATCTCCGTGTTCGTGCCGCTGGCTTTCTTCAGTGGCTCGGTGGGCAACATCTACCGCCAGTTCTCGGTGGTGATGGTGTCCTCCATCGCGTGCTCGGCCTTCCTGGCCCTGACGCTCACGCCGGCGCTGTGCGGCTCGATGCTCAAACCGGTCAGCCCAGGCAGCGAACAGAAGCAAAAGGGCTTCTTCGGCTGGTTCAACCGCAGCTTCGAGCGCACGGCGGGCTGCTATGAGAGCTGGGTCACCCGCCTGCTGAAAAAGGCCGGGCGCTACCTGGTGATCTATGTGGCCATCATCGCTGCGGCCTTGTTGATCTTTGAACGCCTGCCCACGTCGTTCCTGCCCGATGAGGACCAGGGCAACATCATGGTCAACGTCCAACTGCCCCCCGGCGCCACCGCCAAACGCACGCTGGAAGTGGTCCAGGAAATGGAGTCCTTCATCCTGCAGCAGCCCGAGGTCAAGAGCATGATCAGCGTGTTGGGCTACAGCTTCTCGGGCAATGGTCAAAACGCGGGCCTGGCCTTTGTGACCCTCAAGGACTGGAAGGAGCGACTGGGGCCGGAACACTCGGCCCAGGCCTTGGTGCAGCGCGCCTTTGTCGCCTTGCTGAACGTGCGCGACGCATTCATCCTGCCGCTGAGCCCAGCCCCGATTCCGGAGTTGGGCAACTCCACGGGCTTCACCTTCCGCTTGCAAGACCGCAGCGGGAAAGGCCACGCCGCGCTGAACGCGGCCCGCGATCAACTGCTGGGAGCGGCGATGAAGAGCCCGCTGCTGTCGCAGGTGCGGATGGATGGGCTGGATGATGCACCCCAATTGCAGCTGCACATTGATCGGCAAAAAGCCCAAGCCCAAGGGGTGAGCTTTTCCACCATCAACACCGCCCTGTCGACCTTGATGGGTTCGGACTACGTGAACGACTTCCCCAGCAACGCGCGCATGCAACGGGTGCTGGTGCAGGCCGACGCGCCCTACCGCATGCAGAGTGAGAACCTGTTGGAGTTCCTGGTGCCCAGCAACGCCGGCAAGTTGGTGCCCTTGTCGACCTTTGCCTCCACCAGCTGGACCACCGGGCCCATGCAGTCGGTGCGCTACAACGGCTATGACGCGGTGCGCATCAGCGGCAACTCGGCGCCCGGTCACAGCACCGGCGAAGCCATGGCCGAGATGGAACGCCTGGCGGCCGAGCTGCCAGCCGGCTTCGGCTACGAATGGACGGGCCAGTCCTTGCAAGAAAACTCAGCAGGCTCGCAATCCATGGTGCTGTATGGCTTTGCCTTGCTGGCGGTGTTCTTGTGCCTGGCCGCCCTGTATGAGAGCTGGACCATCCCGATCTCGGTCCTGATGGTGGTGCCACTGGGCTTGCTGGGCACGGTGGTGGCCACCTTGCTGCGGTCCTATGCCAACGATGTGTACTTCCAAGTCGGCCTGATCACCATCATTGGCCTGTCGGCCAAGAACGCGATCATGATCGTGGAGTACGCCAAGGACACCCAAGCCAGCGGCAAGGGCATTGTGGAGTCCGCACTGGAGGCGGTGCGCCTGCGCTTTCGGCCCATCATCATGACCTCGCTGGCCTTTGCGCTGGGCGTGGTGCCTTTGGCCATGGCCAGCGGTGCGGGCTCGGCCAGTCAGCGGGCGATCGGCACCGGCGTGCTGGGTGGCATCCTGATCGGCACCACCTTGGCGGTCTTCTTCGTGCCCATCTTCTTTGTGGTGGTGCGCACCCTCTTCAAGCGCCGGGGGCCTCAAACCCCGGCCCCCTCCACCCCTTCGGGAGCCTCCCATGACTGAGCCCACCCAACGCCGAGCCACCGGCTGGCCGGCCAGACCGGCCCGGCTGAGCGCGCTGGCCCTGCCCTGCCTGCTGGCCGCTTGCAGCTTCATTCCCAGCTACCAACGCCCTGCAGCCCCCCTGCCCGCGCAGTGGCCGGGACTCAGCAGCGCAGCGCCGGAGGAGCACGGCGCCCCTGCCAAGCTGCAGCAGGAGCACTGGTCAGACTACTTCAGCGACCCGGGCTTGCAGACGCTGATCCGAACCTCGCTGCAGAACAACCGCGACCTGCGCGTGACCGCCCTGAACATCGAACAGGCGCGGACCCAGTTCCAGATCAGCCGGTCCAAACAATGGCCTGCGTTGAACGCCGCCGGCGGGGGCACCCACGTCCCGATGTCCTTGGGGGACGCTGGCGTCAAGCAGGTCTCGTACTACTCGGCCGGCCTGGCCGTGACCTCGTTTGAGCTGGACTTCTTTGGCCGCGTGTCCAGCCTGAAGGCGCAGGCGCTGGCCCAGTACCTGGGCACCGAGCAAGCCCTTGAAAGCGCCCAGCTGAGCCTGATCGCCAACGTGGCCACAGGGTGGCTGACCCTGCTCTCAGACGAAGCTCAACGGGAACTGGCTCGCGACAGCTTGCGCAACTTGGAGAGCACAGAACGGCTCATGGCGCGCAGCGTCGAGCTGGGCACCCAGCCTCGCCAGGCGCTGCAGCAAGCCGTGGCCCAAACCCAGTCCGCCCGGGTCAGCTTGGCACAAAGCGAGCGACAGCGCCAAACCGACGAGAACGCCCTGCAGTTGCTGCTGGGCAGCGCTCAGCCGTTCCCCCTGCAAACCTTGCTCGACGCTGCGGCGCTGAACACCGTGCAGTTTGCCGACCTGGCGCCAGGTCTGCCCTCGGCCTTGTTGCAGCGTCGCCCGGACATCGCGCAGGCCGAACAGGCCCTGATCGCCGCCAACGCCAACATTGGCGCCGCCCGCGCGGCCTTCTTTCCCACCATCAGCCTGACGGCGGGGGTCGGCAGCATGAGCCCTCAGCTGTCGGGGCTGTTCAAGTCCGGCGCACAGACCTTCACCTTGTCGCCCCAGGTGAGCCTGCCGCTGTTCAACGCCGGGCAGACCCAGGCCAACCTGGATGCGGCCAAGGTCAGCCGCGACATGGCGGTGGCGCAGTATGAAAAGGCCATTCAGTCCGCGTTTCGCGAGGTGGCTGACGCGCTGGCGGGGCGCAGTTCGGCCGTTGAGCAACTCGAGGCCTACCAAATCCAAAACCTGGCGACCCTGGATCAGCTGAAGCTGAGTTCGCTCGGCCTGGAGGCGGGTGTGAACAGCCGCCTGGACTGGCTCAGTGTCGAACGCAACTGGCTTGAAAGCCGCCAGCGGCTGTTGCAAGCCCAACTGAGCCGCTTGCAGAACCAAGTCACGGTGTACCAGGCCCTGGGCGGCCGCTGGAAGCCTGCCAAAGTGGTTGACCCAAGCAGCGCCCAGCAATGAGGCCTGGCCCCGCCCCCCGGGGGTGGGCGCCGCCGCAGCGGGTCTGCGGCGGTGGCCTGACCCACAAAGTGAGTGACCCGGCGGCGCCTTGACGCGGATGCAACAGCACCCGGGCAAGCCCCTGTCTGTGATCGGTACTTGCCTCGCTATAATCAAAAATTGAGCCTGCAGCCCCTACCACAACATTGAGGACGCCATGAGCGACATCCACGAAGAAGCCCACACCGGCCCGATCAAGAACCCCAAGCAACTGCTGGTTGCGGTCTTTTTCTCTTTTGTGATCCCCGTGTTTGTGATCATCGGCCTCGTGGCCTATGTCACCTCCAGCAACAAGCCCGCCGCGGGTGCTGTCAACGTTGAAAAAGCCACCGCCGAGCGCCTGCAAAAAGTGGGTTCGGTTGAAATCCGCGACGCCAACCGTCCGCTGAAGTCCGGCGAAGAAGTCTTCAAGGCGCAATGCTCGGCCTGCCACGCCACGGGCGCTGCAGGCGCCCCCAAAGTCGGCGACGCCGCGGCTTGGGGTCCTCGCATCAAGACCGGTCTGGACGCCCTCCTGACCTCGGCCCTCAAAGGCAAGGGCGCCATGGGTGCCCAAGGCGGCGGAGATTTCTCCGACCTGGAAGTGGCCCGCGCCGTGGTCTACATGGCCAATGGCAGCGGCGGTAGCCTGGTTGAACCCAAGGCACCGGCTGCAGCACCTGAAGCCAAATAAGCCTCCCGAGCCCCGCCCCTGCCTGCGTGGGGGCCACCCAAGACAAATGCCGGTCCTTGACCGGCATTTGCTTTTGGAGGTCAGTTCGACGGCGTCTGCGTGTGCGAAGCGGGGCTCATGACATAGCCATAGCGCGCAGGAAGTTCGACCGCCTGCACCTCCTGAAGCGACCACACCCCCTGCTCAATCGCCTCAGCCACCCAACCCACATCCAAGGTGTGCACCAGACCCAGGCCCAGGTCGGTGTTCAGGTACACCCGGCCCTGCTCGTCGAGCAAGCACGCCTGGACCTGGGCGGGCCGGCCGCTGTGGCTGGTCACCAGCCAATCAGCCCCCACACGCCAGACCCACGGGGTGACTTCGAGCTCCACATAGACCCGCTGGGGGCCATTCTGGAAGTACCACTGCCCCTGCGCATCGGGCTCGTAATTGCGCTGAATGAAGTCGATCAATTTCTCATGCCGCAGCAGCGAGCCGCGCGCGCCAGCGACCCCACTGGCAAACGGCCCGAGGGCCTGGGCACGGTCGTCGCGCATGTACCACTGACCGCGCGCATCCAAGCCCAACCAACCATAACAATCGGGCACGTTCGGCCACTTGGCCATGGCTTGTCGGACGATGTCATCCATGGAAAATCCTGCGGTGGTGTGTCAAAGATGGCCCGCTTGAGCGCCCAGCCATTGGCCAACCGCATTGGGCATGCTGCGCACATGGCCCGGAAGATGGCCTTGCGGAAAGCCCACATGCCCACCGTGCGCCGGTTGCCAGAGGGTGACACAAGGGCCAACTTCGTTTTGATGCGGCAGGCACCAGGCGGGGACAAAGGGGTCGTTGCGGGCGTTCAGCACCAAAGCCGGGATGCGTATGCGGTGCAAATGGGGTTTGGCCGAACCTCGGGCCCAGTAATCCTCGGTGCTCTTGTAGCCATGCAAGGGAGCAGTGAACACGTTGTCGAACTCGTACAGATCGCGTGCGTGACGCAGCGCCTGGGCATCAAACAAGCCAGGGAACTGGGCCAGCTTCTGCAGCGCCTTGGGCTTCATGGTGTTGAGGAACATGCGCGTGTAGACCAGGCGATTGAAGCCACGACCAATGGCCCAGCCACCGGCGGCGAGATCGATCGGAGAGCAAACCGACGCCACACTGGCCGCCGTCTGGGCAGCGGTGTCGCCGGCTTCTTCGGCCCAGCGCAAAAGCGCGTTGCCGCCCAAGGAGATCCCGACCGCCATCACGGGACCTGCGCGCCCGCGGCGCAGGCGCTGCAGCATCCAGCCGATCTCTTCAAAGTCGCCGGAGTGGTAGGCCCGCGGGCCACGGTTGAGCTCGCCACTGCAGCCTCGGAAATGGGGCACGGCATAGGCCCAGCCCCGCTCGCCCGCGTACTCGGCAAAGGCTTCGGCGTAATGGCTGCGTGAACTGCCTTCCAGCCCATGAAACAGCACCAAGAGAGGCGCGTCGGGGCCTGGCGCTGCGCGCCCAGCGTGCGGCTGCAAATGATCCACATCGACAAAATCACCATCAGGGGTATCCCAGCGCTCACGCCGGTACTGGGGCACGGGCCCCATCACACGCCGAGAAAAAAGCGCGGGCCAAATGGTTTGCAGATTGCCACCAGGCAACCAGGCAGGGGCGGTGTAGTTCATGCGATGGCCTGCCCTGCAAGGGTCTCGGTCATGGTCAAGGCCCTCAATGCAGCACCGCCGGACCCTCTGAGCCCACCAGGGCTTCATGGGGCGACCCTGGGCTGGCATGGTGGGCCACCAGCCGCCAACCCTGGGCGGTCTTGTGGTACACGTTGGTGGCCACCACCCAAGCCTCTCGCGGCCCAGATGCGGTCAGCACCTCGATGCGCTCAATGACGCTGTGCACCGCGCTTGCCAGGGCGTCCACGCGCTGCACGCGCTCAATGCGAACCGCCAGTGCACCTTGGGCAAACAACATTTCAAACGCGGCCCGAATGGCCCCAGCGCCCACCAGGCGAGGCCCGCCGGGATGCACGCAGACAATGTCATCTTCATCGGCCCAGCAGGACATCAACAAGCCGATGTCGGCGGTTTGCAAGGCCTCGTAAAAAGCTGCTTCGGTCTCGTCTGCAGAGCCGCCCACGGTGGCGGCCTGAAATTTGGCTTTGGGCATGGCAAACAAAAGGGGATGGAGGTGCGGAGTCGTCGATTCTGCCGTGCTTTCAGCACCTGCGCCGCCTGGCGGTGAAAGGCCACCGAACAACCCAAGCCCATCCTGCCGCCAAATCGACCTACAAGACGGCTGGCCCGCCTTGGGCGCACCTCAGTGCTCCAGCATGAAAAAAGCCCCGGACCGGCAGGTCAGGGGCTTGTTCTGAAGTCACCGCAGAGCGGTCACTCAGGAGCGCGCTCAGCGCTTTTGGCGGAACTTGCGCAGGGCGGCGATCTGAGCGGCCATGACAGCCAGCTCGGATTGGGCCTTGGCGATGTCCAGATCGCTCTTCGCGTTCTTGATCGCCTCTTCGGCCGCTGCACGGGCCTTGTTGGCCTTTTCTTCGTCCAGGTCCTTGCCGCGGATGGCGGTGTCGGACAGCACGGTCACGCAGTTCGGTTGCACTTCCAGAATGCCACCGGCCACGAACACGAACTCTTCGCCGCCATTGGCCGTCTCAATGCGCACCGAGCCAGGCTTGATGCGGGTGATGAGGGGCGTGTGGCCCGGCAGAATACCGAGTTCACCATTTTCACCAGGCAGCGCCACAAACTTGGCTTCACCCGAGAAGATGGACTCTTCGGCACTCACAACGTCAACATGAATGGTTGCCATGGCAATCCTTTCTTGAGGCTTGACCGCGCCGGCAGCGAAAGGGCCTCACAACCCCTGCGCCACCAGCCACGGAGGGCCTTAAATCTTCTTGGCCTTTTCGAAGGCTTCGTCGATGGTGCCAACCATGTAGAAGGCCTGCTCGGGCAGGTGATCGCACTCACCAGCCACGATCATCTTGAAACCACGGATGGTTTCCGACAGCGGAACGTACTTGCCAGGCGAGCCGGTGAACACTTCAGCCACGTGGAAAGGCTGCGACAGGAAACGCTGGATCTTACGAGCGCGGGCCACCACCAGCTTGTCTTCCGGTGCCAGTTCGTCCATGCCCAGAATGGCGATGATGTCGCGCAGTTCCTTGTAGCGTTGCAGCGTGCCTTGCACAGCGCGGGCCGTGCTGTAGTGGTCTTCACCCACCACGTTCGGGTCCAGCTGGCGGCTGGTCGAATCCAGCGGATCCACAGCGGGGTAGATACCCAGGGCAGCGATGTCACGGCTCAGCACCACGGTGGAATCCAAGTGGGCGAAGGTCGTGGCAGGCGACGGGTCGGTCAAGTCATCGGCAGGCACGTAAACGGCTTGGATGGAAGTGATCGAACCGACCTTGGTCGAGGTGATGCGTTCTTGCAGGCGGCCCATTTCTTCGGCCAGCGTCGGTTGATAACCCACGGCAGAAGGCATGCGACCCAGCAGAGCGGACACTTCGGTACCGGCCAGCGTGTAGCGGTAGATGTTGTCCACGAAGAACAGCACGTCACGGCCTTCGTCACGGAAGGATTCCGCGATGGTCAGACCGGTCAGGGCCACGCGCAGACGGTTGCCCGGGGGCTCGTTCATCTGACCGTAGACCATGGCCACCTTGGAGTCCTCGAGCTTCTCGAGGTTCACCACGCCGGAGTCAGCCATTTCGTGATAGAAGTCGTTCCCTTCACGGGTACGCTCGCCCACACCAGCGAACACCGACAGACCCGAGTGAGCCTTGGCGATGTTGTTGATGAGTTCCATCATGTTCACGGTCTTGCCCACACCGGCACCACCGAACAGACCCACCTTGCCGCCCTTGGCGAACGGGCAGACCAAGTCGATCACCTTGATGCCGGTTTCCAGCAGCTCTTGCGAAGGCGACAGCTCGTCATAAGCGGGGGCCTTGCGGTGAATCGAGGCAGTCAGCTCTTGGCTGACAGGACCGCGTTCGTCGATGGGCGCGCCCAGCACGTCCATGATGCGACCCAGCGTGGCCTTGCCGACGGGCACCGTGATGGGCGCGTGGGTGTTGGTCACCATGATGCCGCGACGCAGACCGTCGGACGAACCCAGGGCAATGGTACGCACCACGCCGTCGCCCAGCTGTTGCTGAACTTCCAGGGTCAGTGTGGAACCTTCGAGCTTGAGAGCGTCGTAGATCTTGGGCATCTGGTCACGCGGAAATTCCACGTCAACCACAGCGCCAATACACTGAACAATTTTTCCTTGAACTTGAGCCATTTTTTGCTCCAAAAATTTTTAAACCGTTAGGACGGATAAGCGAGCGCGATCAGACGGCCGCCGCACCCGACACGATCTCCGAAAGTTCTTTCGTGATCGCTGCCTGACGCGTCTTGTTGTAGACCAGCTTGAGCTCACCAATGACACTGCCCGCGTTGTCGGTCGCGGCCTTCATGGCCACCATGCGCGCCGACTGTTCGGATGCCATGTTTTCCGCCACGGCCTGGTAGATCAGGGATTCAACGTAGCGCACGAGCAGGTCGTCAATGACGGCCTGAGCGTCGGGCTCGTAGATGTAATCCCAGCCATGTTCGGTCTTCTCGGCTTGCAGGGTCGCGGCGGACAGGGGCAGCAACTGCTCCAGCACCGATTCCTGCTTCATCGTGTTGATGAACTTGGTGTAACCCAGGTAGACCGCATTGATGCGACCTTCTGCGTAGGCATCCAAGAGCACCTTCACGGGGCCAATCAACTTGTCCAGATGCGGGGTGTCGCCCAGACCCGTGACGTGCGAAACCACTTTCGCGCCGACACGGTTCAGGAAACCCAGACCCTTGTTACCGATTGCCACTGCCTCGGTCGACACGCCTGCGGTTTGCAGGTCGCGCAACTTGGCCGTCACGGCACGCAGCACGTTGGTGTTCATACCGCCACACAGACCCTTGTCGGTCGTGATGACGATCACACCAGCGGCTTTCGCGTCGTTCACTTTCATGAACGCGTGCGTGTATTCCGGGTTGGCCTGGCCGAGGTTGGCGGCAACGTTGCGGATCTTTTCGCTGTAAGGACGGGCAGCACGCATCCGGTCCTGCGCCTTGCGCATCTTGGATGCGGCCACCATTTCCATGGCCTTGGTGATCTTCTTGGTGTTCTCCACCGATTTGATCTTGCCGCGTATTTCCTTGCCTGCTGCCATATGTGCTCCTAAAGCGTTTGAAGGGTGCTTTTAGAGCGCTTTAGGCAAACGACTTCTTGAACGCGCCAATGGCGGCGGTCAATTCAGCTTCGGCGTCCTTGTCCATGGCCTTGTCCTTCTCGAGCTTGGCGAGCAGGGCGGCATGGCTGGTCTTCAGGAACTGGTGCAGACCGTGTTCGAAGGCCAAAACCTTCTTGACCTCGATGTCGTCCAGGTAACCCTTGTTGACGGCGAACAGCGTGGCACCCATCAGCGAGATGGATTGCGGGCTGTACTGAGCCTGCTTCAACAGTTCGGTCACGCGGGCGCCGCGGTCCAGCTGCTTGCGGGTGGCTTCGTCGAGGTCCGAGGCGAACTGGGCAAAAGCAGCCAATTCACGGTACTGGGCCAAGTCGGTACGAATACCACCAGACAGGTTCTTGATCAGCTTGGTCTGGGCGGCACCACCGACGCGCGACACCGAGATACCGGCGTTGATGGCGGGGCGGATACCGGCGTTGAACAGGCTGGTTTCCAAGAAGATCTGGCCGTCGGTGATCGAGATCACGTTGGTCGGAACGAAAGCGGACACGTCACCGGCTTGGGTTTCGATCACAGGCAGTGCGGTCAAAGAACCGGTCTTGCCCTTGACTTCGCCCTTGGTGAAGGCTTCCACGTAGTCGGCGTTCACGCGAGCGGCGCGTTCGAGCAGACGGCTGTGGAGATAGAACACGTCGCCAGGGAACGCTTCGCGGCCTGGAGGACGACGCAGCAGCAGCGACACTTGACGGTAGGCCACAGCTTGCTTGGACAGATCGTCATAAACGATCAGTGCGTCTTCGCCGCGGTCACGGAAGTATTCGCCCATCGTGCAGCCCGAGTAGGCCGACACGTACTGCATGGCAGCCGATTCAGAAGCCGAGGCCGCCACCACAATGGTGTAGTCCATGGCGCCAGCTTGCTCCAGCGAACGCACAACGTTCTTGATGGAGGAAGCCTTTTGGCCGATCGCGACGTACACGCAGGTAACGCCTTGACCCTTTTGGTTGATGATCGCGTCGATGGCAACAGCGGTCTTGCCGGTCTGACGGTCACCGATGATCAGTTCGCGCTGGCCGCGGCCGACGGGCACCATGGAGTCGATGGACTTCAGGCCGGTCTGCAGAGGTTGGCTCACGGATTCACGGGCGATCACACCAGGCGCGACCTTTTCGATCACGTCGGTCAGCTTGGCGTTGATCGGGCCCTTGCCGTCGATAGGCTGACCCAGGGCGTTCACCACACGGCCAATCAGTTCGGGACCAACAGGCACTTCCAAGATGCGGCCCGTGCACTTCACGGTGTCGCCTTCGGAGATGTGCTCGTACTCGCCCAAAATCACGGCGCCGACGGAGTCGCGCTCGAGGTTCAGGGCCAGGCCGAAGGAAGGCACGCCATCCTTGTTGGCCGGGAATTCGAGCATTTCGCCTTGCATCACGTCAGACAGGCCGTGCACGCGAACGATACCGTCGGTCACGGACACCACGGTGCCCTGGTTGCGGATGTCAGCGCTGCCAGCCAGCCCTTCGATGCGGCTCTTGATCAGTTCAGAAATTTCTGCGGGATTGAGTTGCATGACTCTTTCCTTCTTTCTTGGTTTAGCCGAGGCACAAGGCCGCGGTTCACGCGGCCAGGGCCGCTTTCATTTGTTCGAGACGCGCTTTGACCGAGGTGTCGAGCACCTCGTCGCCCACCGCCACACGGATACCACCGATCAGGGTGCTGTCCAGTTGAACGGTCAAATTGAGCTTGCGAGCAAAACGCTTTTCGAGCGAGGCGGCGAGGTCTGCCAGGGCAGCGCCGTCCACGGGGAACGCGCTGTACACGATGGCATCCGACGAGCCGCTTTGGGCATTGACCAGTTTGCGGAACTGGGTAGCAACTTCAGGCAGCGCTTGGAGCCGGCCGTTGTCGATCACCGCGCGCAAGAAGTTTTTGCCCTGGTCGGGCAACACATACTTGGTCAGGCCAGCCACCAGGTCGAAAACCTGTTGGCCGCTGACTTTGGGGCTCTCGGCAAACTGCTTGAGCTGGGCGTCGGCTGCAATCGCAGCCAGCTCGTCCAGCCAAGCGGCCGTGGCGTTGAGGTCAACGCCAGCGGTCGATGTGCTGGCCTTGAACAGGGCCTCGGCGTAAGGACGGGCAATGGTGGCGAGTTCAGCCATGGTTGCTCCTTACAGCTCGGTCTTCAGGCGGTTCAGCAGATCGGCGTGAACGCCGGCATCGACTTCCTTGCGCAGGATTTGCTCAGCACCCTTCACGGCCAGCACGGCAACCTGCTCACGCAGGGCCTCACGGGCCTTGACCGATTGCTGCTCAGCTTCTGCCTTGGCAGCGGCAACCAGCTTGTTGCCTTCTTCGGTAGCACGGGCCTTGGCCTCGTCGATGATGGCCTGAGCACGACGCTCAGCATCAGCCAGACGCGATGCAGTTTCATTGCTGGCGGCGGCCAATTCCTTCTTCACGCGCTGGTCAGCAGCGGCGAGTTCGGTCTTGGCACGGTCGGCAGCAGCGAGACCATCGGCGATTTTCTGGGCACGTTCATCCAACGCCTTCGCGATCGGGGGCCACACGAATTTCATCGTGAACCACACCAAGATCAGGAATACGATGGCCTGAACGAACAGGGTCGCATTGATACTCACGGCAACACCTTTCTAGAGTGGCGTTGAACGGGAATTACTTGGGCAGGTTGGCCAAGAAGGTCGAAGCGAACGGGTTAGCGAAGGCGAACAGCAGAGCGATAGCCACACCGATCAGGAAGGCGGCGTCGATCAGACCGGCCAAGATGAACATCTTGGTTTGCAGTTCGTTGATCAGCTCAGGTTGGCGAGCGGAAGATTCGAGGAACTTACCACCCATCAGTGCGATGCCGATCGAAGCGCCGATAGCGCCCAGACCAACGATCAGACCACAAGCCAGAGCGACGAGACCGAGAATGTTTTCCATGATGACTCCTTAAAGATACGGATGGTTGAGGAAAGAAAAAAACGAGAACGAGAAAATCAGTGGGCGTTGTGTGCCTGACCCAGGTAGATCAGTGCCAGCATCATGAAAATGAAGGCTTGCAACGTGATCACCAGGATGTGGAACAGCGTCCAGATGGTGCCCGCAATGATGTGGCCCACCGGCAGCAAGACACCCGACAGGGACAGTGCTGCTGCGCCGCCCATGAGCGCGATCAGCATGAACACCAGTTCACCTGCATACATGTTGCCGAACAACCGCATGCCATGGGACACGGTGTTGGCCACGTATTCAATCACCTGCATGAGCAGGTTCACGACGCCCAGGATGAGGGCAAAAATCGGGTTCTTGCTGGTGCCAAAGGGAGCCGAAACCAGCTCGTGGGCCCAGCCGCCAGCGCCCTTGATCTTGACGCTGTACCAGAAACGCAGCACCAGGACAGCAAAAGCCAGGCCCAGGGTGGTGGAAAGGTCAGCGGTTGGAACGATGCGCAGGAAAGCGTGTTCAGGATCGTGGCCGGCTGCAGCGTAAGCCTTGCCCCAAAGCGCGGGCAACAGGTCAACCGGCAGCATGTCCATGAAGTTCATGAGGAAAATCCACACAAACACGGTCAGGCCCAGAGGCGCAATGAACTTGCGACTTTCGGCGCTGTGAATGTTGGCCTTGGCTTGGTTGTCCACCATTTCAACCAAGATTTCGACGGCCGCCTGGAAGCGACCGGGAACACCCGAGGTGGCCTTGCGAGCAGCGACCAGCAACAGCAGCACGGCCACGATGCCGAGCAGGCCAGCGGTCACGATGGAGTCGAAATTGACAACCGAGAAATCAACGATGGCCTTCTGCGGGACATTCTGCAAATGCTGCAAGTGGTGAACGATGTACTCACTCGCTGTCGGGGCATGTTGTTCTGCACTCATCTTTCAACTCTTTCCTTTAACTCTTCGAACGAACAGTCAATTCGGTTTCACGGACCTGGTCTGCAGCCACAGCGCAAACCAGTACATCTTCAACGTCAAGACCATGCCAGCCAACAAGGCCAGCCAGACCAACCCTGGGACCACCCAGGGCGCAGCTGCCAGCGCAGCCACCGTCAGCACAATCTTGACGAGCTCCCATCCAAACAACCCGGTCACCGCAGCCCCCGGGTTCGTCGACGCCATGTGCTTGCGCACCCCTCGGGCAAAAAGTGCTGCGGGAATCACCACAGCCAAACTGCCATAAGCGGCGGACCAAGCGGCCACCGAGCGTCCAGTGAGCCCCCAAGCGATCAACGCCACCAGAGCACCCACCAAGACCTGAGTCAGCAAGATCCGCCCCAAGGAGATTGGCACGATTCTTGAACGAAGCTGCTGCGCCTCTTCGGCAGTCAGCGGCTTGAAATCAGACTCTTCCACCTCATCTTCAGAACCTGGCGCGATTGTGTTCATTCTGGGTTACGCCAGGGTTACAAGCCTGAATTTCAGCAAAGCCGTTGATTATAAGTAAAAACCCAGAGCAGCCAAGGATGTAAAGCGCGCACGCCCGAAAAGAACGCGGGTCAAAGCTGTTGTGACCTGAGGGACGGCAATGCACACCCACCCAAGCGTTCAAGTGGGACGCCGCGCGGCCCAGCCCTTCAGCGCTGATAATTTGCCCATGCAAGCACTCCCAGACACCTTCTGTTTTCTGAACGGCGACTATACCGCCCTCCAAGATGCACGCATCAGCGTGCTTGACCGTGGCTTCATCTTTGGCGACGGCATCTACGAGGTCATCCCGGTTTATGGTGGCCGTCTGTTCCGCTTTGACGAACACATCGCGCGCCTTGGCCGATCACTGGCCGAGGTGCAGATGGCCAACCCGCACACCGCGGAAGAGTGGCGTGACATCGCGGACAACCTGATCCAACGCAACCCCAGCACCCGCGAGAGCGATCACACGGTGTACCTGCAGGTCACGCGCGGCGTGGCCCCCCGTGACCACGCCATTCCGCCAGGCGTCAAGCCCACCGTGTTCGCCATGATCAACCCGCTCAAAAGCCAATCGGCCACGGCCCGTGCACAGGGCGTGGCCTGCGTCACGGCCGACGATTTCCGCTGGAAAAAGGGCCACATCAAAAGCACGAGTCTGCTGCCCGCCGTGCTGGCACGCCAGATCAGCGTAGAAGCCGGCGCCACCGAAACCATTTTGCTGCGTGACGGCATCCTCAGCGAAGCCTCGTCCAGCAATGTGTGGGTGGTCAAAGACGGCCAATTGATGGGCGCCCCCCGTGACCACCTGGTGCTCGAAGGCATTCGCTACGGCCTGCTTGAGACCCTGTGCCGGGACGCGGGCATCCCCTTCGAGCTGCGCAAAATCAGCCATGCCGAACTGCTGGCCGCTGACGAAGTGATGCTGTCCTCCGCCACCAAGGAAGTGTTGGCCGTGACGCGCCTGGATGGTCAGCCCGTGGGCTCGGGCCAGCCGGGTCCTGTCTACCAAAAGCTTTACGCGGCTTACCAGGCCGCCAAGGCGGCTTCCGAGCCCACGGCCAAGGCGCCAGCACCTGCCGCAGCGTCGGTGCCTATCGAGGGCGCTGAGTCCTTGATTGAATACCCCAGCCTGTTCCCGATCAAGGTCATGGGCCCCAAGGTCGAGGGTTTTGTCGAGACCATGGCGGCGATTGCCACCGAGCACGACCCCAGCTTCGAAATCAGCCGGGTGCAGATGCGCGACAGTTCGGGCGGCAAGTACCTCAGCGTGACGCTGACCGTGACCGCCACCAGCCGCGAGCAACTGGACAACCTGTACCGCGCGCTGACCGCCCACCCGCTGGCCAAATACGTGCTCTGACATGGGCACGCCCATGCAAGCCCAGGTGCTGGGCCGGGTGGCTTACGAACCCACCCTGGCCGCCATGCAGGCCTTCACCGCCGAGCGCGATGAAGCCCAAGCCGACCAACTCTGGCTCTGCGAGCACCCCCCCGTGTTCACGCAGGGCGTGGCGGGTCAAGCCACCCACTTGCTGGCTCCCGGCGACATCCCCGTGGTAGCCACCAACCGCGGTGGCCAGGTGACCTACCACGGTCCCGGCCAAGTGGTCGCCTACCCGCTGATCGACCTGCGGCGCAGCGGCTACTTCGTCAAAGAGTACGTCTACCGCATCGAAGAGGCCGTGCTGCGCACGCTGATCCACTTTGGTGTCACCGGCCACCGCGTGGCCGGGGCCCCGGGCATTTATGTGCGCCTGGACGACCCGTTCAGCCACGCCGCGCTGAGTGGCCCCATGCCCGCCCACGACCCGTTTCGGGGCCTGGGCAAAATCGCGGCGCTGGGGATCAAAGTGAGCCGCCACTGCACTTACCACGGCCTGGCGCTGAACGTGGCGATGGACCTGTCGCCCTTCGAGCGCATCAACCCTTGCGGCTACGCAGGCTTGAAAACCGTGGACCTTTCTACAATCGGGGTTCAATCCACTTGGGAAGACGCGGCAGCGGTCCTGAGCCAGAAGCTCCAGACCTTTCTCGCGCCGTAATTCAGATGAGCACCAACGAAGTCGTACGTGAAGCACAGGCGGTCGACGCCTACAACCCCTTGGCCAAGCAAAAGGCAGCGGCCAAGCTGTCCCGCATTCCGGTCAAGGTCGAACAGGCCGAGGTGCTGAAGAAGCCCGAGTGGATCCGCGTCAAGGCCGGCTCGCCCACCACGCGCTTCTACGAGATCAAGCAGATCCTGCGCGAAAGCCAGCTGCACACGGTGTGTGAAGAGGCCTCCTGCCCCAACATCGGCGAATGCTTTGGCAAGGGCACAGCTACTTTCATGATCATGGGCGACAAATGCACCCGCCGCTGCCCCTTCTGCGACGTGGGCCATGGTCGCCCTGACCCGCTGGATGTCAACGAGCCAGCGAATCTGGCCAAGACGATTGCCAAGCTCAAGCTCAAGTACGTGGTCATCACCAGCGTGGACCGCGACGACCTGCGCGACGGCGGCAGTGGTCACTTTGTCGAGTGCATTCGCCAGACCCGCGCGCTGTCGCCCGACACGCAAATTGAGATTTTGGTGCCTGACTTCCGCGGCCGCGACGACCGCGCCCTCGAGATCCTGAAGGCAGCGCCGCCCGACGTGATGAACCACAACCTGGAGACCGTGCCGCGTCTGTACAAGGAAGCGCGCCCTGGCTCGGACTACGCCTTCAGCCTGAACCTGCTCAAGAAGTTCAAGGCCCTGCACCCCAACGTGCCAACCAAGAGCGGCATCATGGTCGGCCTGGGCGAAACGGATGAAGAAATCCTGCAGGTGATGCGTGACATGCGCGAGCACCACATTGACATGCTGACCATCGGTCAGTACCTCGCGCCCAGCAACAGCCACCTGCCGGTGCGCCGCTACGTGCACCCGGACGCCTTCAAGATGTTTGAAACCGAGGCCTACAAAATGGGCTTCAGCCATGCAGCCGTGGGTGCCATGGTGCGTTCCAGCTACCACGCCGACCAGCAAGCTGGCCACGTGCTCGAAGGCAAGGCCTGACGCCTGCCAAGGAGGCAAGGGCCCGTGCGGCCCAGCCTTCACCTGGCGGGTTCTGCCTCAGCTGGGCATCAGCTGCGTCGGCTCGTCGCTGTGCAGCACGGTCTGGGCCCACGGACCCAGCTTGCGCGTGTCGCTGCGCAAGACTTCTTGCTTGACCGCCAGGATTTGCGAGGGGTGCATGGAGAAGCTGCGCAGCCCCAGGCCCAGCAGCAAACGGGTCATGCTCACATCCCCCGCCATTTCACCGCACACGCTGACCTCTTTGCCCAGGGCGCGGCAAGCGTCCAGGGTATCGGCTACCAGCTGAAGCACCGCAGGGTGCAGGGGGTCATACAGGTGGGCCACCGACTCGTCGGCCCGGTCAATGGCCAAGGTGTACTGGATCAAATCGTTGGTGCCGATGGACAGGAAGTCGAAGTACTTCAGGAACATGCGCACCGACAAGGCGGCGGCCGGGATCTCGATCATGGCGCCCAACTGCAGGGGGCCGTAGACCTGCCCCAGGTTGTCCAGCTCGGCCCGCGCCAGGTCGATCTGGGCCAGGGCCTGACGGATCTCGCTGCCATGCGCCAGCATGGGTATCAAGAGCTTGACCTTGCCATGCGCGGCCGCCCGCAAAATGGCGCGCAACTGGGTGCGGAACATGGCCGGGTCGGCCAAGCTCCAGCGGATGGCACGCAGGCCCAGCGCAGGGTTCAGGTGGGCATCATCGCGGTGGGTGTGGTCCAGTGGCTTGTCGGCCCCCACGTCCACCGTGCGGATGGTGACGGGCAAGCCTTGCATGCCTTCCACCGCACGGCGGTAGGCCTGGTACTGCTCCTCTTCGCCAGGCAACTTGCCCTGGCGCCCCATGAACAGAAATTCGCTGCGGAACAAGCCCACGCCCAAAGCGCCCGCGGCCAGCGCCACGGGGGCGTCGTCGGGCATCTCGATGTTGGCCAACAACTCGACTTTTTCGCCATCCATGGTGACGGCCGGGGTGTGGCGCAGCCGGGACAGGCGTTGGCGCTCAAGTTCGCCCTGGCGCTGCTTGAAGCCGTACTCGGCCAGGATGATGGGCGAAGGGTCGACGATCATCACGCCGGCGTCGCCGTCGATGATGACCCAGTCGTCCTGGCGCACCAACTGGCTGGCACTGCGCGCGCCGACCACCGCCGGGATGTCCATGCTGCGCGCCACGATGGCGGTGTGCGAGGTTTTGCCCCCCACATCGGTGACAAAGCCAGCGAAAACGCTCTGCTTGAACTGCAGCATGTCGGCAGGCGACAAGTCATGCGCCACCAGCACCAAGGGCACGTCGACCGTGTCGTCCAGCAGCAATTCCTGTTGGGCGCGGCGCGGCGAAGGCGGCGGCGGCGAGACCGGCGATGCCGCCCCCTTCATGTGGCGCAGCACGCGCTCGACCACCTGCTCGAGGTCGGCCTTTCGCTCACGCAGGTACTCGTCCTCCATCTCATCGAACTGGCGGCCGATCAACTCCAACTGCGTGGTCAGCGCCCACTCGGCGTTGTACAGGCGTTCGGTCACCCAGTGCTTGACGCCCGAGGTCAGGGCCTCGTCCTGCAACAACATCAGATGCACGTCGAGCAAGGCCGTCAGCTCATGCGGCGCCTCGTTGGGGCCCATCTGGGCGACGCTTTGCTGAAGGCGCTGCAACTCGTCGACCACCGCATTGCGGGCCACGCGGATGCGGTCGATTTCGGCCGGTACCCGGGCAGGGTCGATAAAGTAATGCGCCACATCGATGCGGCTGGAGGCAACCAGCACGGCACGCCCAATGGCGATGCCACGGGCGACCGCGAGTCCATGGACGGTGAAGGTCATGCCGGGCTTCCTTGAGGGTGGATGAAACGGGACCGCAGCCCCAGTGGGCTCATTCGCCCTCGCCGAACTTGTCGGCGATCAAGGCCAACAAGGCGTCCATGGCCTCTTGTTCCTGCGGGCCGTCGGTCTCGAGTTGCACTTGGCTGCCAATGCCGGCAGCCAACATCATCACGCCCATGATGCTCTTGGCATTCACGCGGCGTTCACCTTTGGAAATCCAGACTTCGCTGGGAAAGCTGCCCGCCAATTTGGTGAGCTTGGCCGAGGCCCGCGCGTGCAGGCCGAGCTTATTGCTGATGGTCGTGGTGGTTTTGATCATTTTTTCTCCTCGCCTGGTTTTGCGGCGCCGTGATGGCCACCTGCAGCACGCCCTGCGTGCCCCCGACGACCGCGCGCGCCACCAGCGCATCCAAAGACTCGTGCCGGTACGTGACCGTGCGCAGCAGCATGGGCAGGTTGACGCCTGCGATCAGCCGCGAGTGCACGCCATCCACCAGACGCTGGGCGACGTTGCATGGGGTGGCGCCAAACACATCGGTCAGCACCAAGATGTCACGCGGCGCCAGGGTGGACATGGCAATGCGCGCCGTGGCCAGGGTTTCGTCGGGTGACAGATTGGGTTGCACATCCACCGCCACCACGTCGCGGTCGCAGTCCGGAAAGACATGCAGCGCGCACTGGCGCAGGGCGTGAGCCAGGGGGGCGTGGGCGATGATCAGGATGCTGTTGCTCATGGGGTCGGTACTCGCGTTGCATTATGGCTTTTCGCCAGCCTGAAATAGGCGTAGCTGAGGACAGAACAGAGCAGGAATACCCCCATGGCCGCCCTGAATGAGGCGCTTGAGGACCATCCCAGGCCGCCAAACAGGTCCACCCCCAGCCCGATGCCCCACTGCACGACAAACACCCCGGCGAACACCACCAGGTTGTAGGCCGACAGCGCCCGCCCCGCCAGCGCCGGCGGGAAGGCCATGGCCACTGCCGGTTGCGCCAATGAAACGAACGTGGACGTGACACAGAACAGGGCCCAGGCCCAGGCACCGGCCTGCTCGCCCAACAAGATGATCAAGGCCATCACCCCCAGGCTCACCGGCAGGCCATGGGTGATGAGGCGGTTCACTGTCCAGCCCCTGGCAAACAACCTGGGCGTCAACAGCCCCCAGGCCCAGAACGTGCAAAGCATGCACAGGTTGATGGCAAACAAGCCAGTGGCCGCCTCGGCCGGGCTGTAGCCCGCGACACGCACCATCCAGGGCCCAGCCCACAGCGTCTGCATGGCCACCATGCCGCCATAGCTGCAAAAGCCAATCGGCACCATGCGTCGAAAATAGGGGTGACGCCAGACCTCGGCATAGCCTGGTGCCACCTCGGCCTCGCCATCGGCAGCCACCGATGCCCGGGACCAGACCGGCACACGCCAGGCGATCAAGCCCATGGCCAAGACCGTCAAGGCAGCCAGCCCCCAAAACAGCGGACGCCAACCCACCCAGGGCAGGAGCAGTTGCACGGGCAAGGTCGAGGCCACCATGCCCAACGAACCCGTCATCAGCATCCACGAGTTGGCACGCAACTGGGCTTGAGGCGTGAGCCAACGTCTGAAGCCGGTCAAAGGGGCCATCAAACAGGCACTCACCCCCACACCGCACAAGACCCGAGCCGCCATCAAGGCCGTGAAACTGGTGGCCACGGAGAAAGCCACACACCCCAGCACCGCTACCGCCAAGAAGCAAAGAATCACCTTGCGCGGACCATGGCGGTCGAGCCAAGTGCCCAATGGCAACTGGGTCGCGGCAAAGCCCAAGAAGTAGCCCCCCGCCAGCAAGCCCAGATCACGCGCTTGCAAGGCAAATTCCTGCGTCAGCAGGGGTGACAGCGTGGCCGTGACGGCGCGGATCAGCGCTGACAGAAAGTACGCACAGGCAAAGGAAAAAAAGACAACAATGGCCGCCCCACGGGGCAAAGGATGGTGCACTGCAACCTCACTGAAAACGCAGACTGTCGAGCCAGGTCTGCGCCGGCTCGGCGGGCACCTTGGGTGCGTAAAAAGCGGCCTGAAACAGGCGCGTGCCCTGGGGGCCGACCTGAGCAAACCAAGCCAACTGAGCCTGTACCGGGCTGCCATCGGATCGTCGCCCCTGCACCCGTTGGCGCACGGACTGTGGCACGACCAAGGCGCCAGGAGGCACAAAGGCTTGCGTCACATCGCCCCCTGACGCCGCCCCCAAATGCTGCAAGGTCACCGCGCGCCACTGCGCCAAGGCTTCCCCCACCGGCAGGCCTGTTGGCCAAGGCATGTGCGACAGCGCCAGCAAGGCGTCGCCAGTCTCGCACCCAACCATGCTCATCTCCACCGACTGCCCCGCCAAGGACACACTGCGCTGGCCCCGGTCGGGCTTGCAGGGCAGCATCAGGGACAAAGACGCCTCCTCGACCCGCAACTCCCGCCAATTGAAGGCGGGGCTGCAGCCTCCCAAGGCCAGGCCAGCGAGGCAAATGATGACCCCCCAAGACCTGGCGCTCCCCCGCCCCTGGCGAGGGCTTGTCTTTGTCAATAATGAACTCATGCCATCATTATCTGGTTGCCACCACAATGGTGCATGGGCCTTCCATGGGGGGAGTCCCCGCCAACCGAGATCAGGACCTTTTTTGCATGGCTGACTTTCTTCTTGTTCACGGCGCCTGGCATGGTGCCTGGTGCTGGCGTCACGTCACTGAAGGCTTGATCCGAGCGGGTCACCGCGCCCACGCGGTGACCCTCACGGGGGTGGGTGAACGGGCCCACCTGATGTCCGCCAACATCACCTTGGAAACGCACATCGCGGATGTGGTGCATGCGCTGGAGGCCGAAGAGCTTCAGGACGTGGTCCTGGCCGTGCACTCTTATGCCGGGATGCTCGGTACAGCTGTGGCCGACCGCATGCCCCAAAGGCTCAAGCACCTGGTTTACGTCGATGCGGTGGTGCCCAAAGTGGGCGAGAGTTGGAGCAGCACCCATGCCCGCGCCACCCGCGAGGCGCGCCTGGCAGCCGCCCAACAAGATGCCCACTACAGCTTTCCAGCACCCGATCCTGCGGTTTTTGGCCTGGATGCCGAGCGCCACGCCTGGGTCAAGCGACGTCAGACACCCCATCCGGGGCATACCTATGAAGCGCCCTTGCAGTTCGACCCACAACGCGTGGCCTCAGTCCCCAGGACCTTCATCGATTGCACCCAGCCCCCACTGGCGACCATCGACGTGATCCGTACGCGGGTACGCGACGCCCGCTTCTGGGATGGCGCCTGGTTACCCGGGGCCCGCTGTGTCGATTTGGCCACTGGCCACGACCCCATGGTCAGCGCCCCTGAAGCCTTGATCGAGCTGCTGTTGGGCTGCGCCGACGGTGCCCGCTGAGTGAGGCAACTCCTGCGAACATGTTCGCCGTTCGATCCACAAGTGATACAAAATGACACTTTTCGGCTCGAATGACTTTTCGACAGGAAATTGCCCCATGACCCCGCCTGCCCAACCAGGGTGTCTTTGAACGCTCCCATGGCCCTCCCCTCTGACTCTGTCCGCCCCGACGGGCGCCCCACCTCACCCGGCGCCACGCCCTCGCCCCGCCCGGAATACCTGCTGGCTGGGTCGATTGGCGCCGAGTTGTCGGGGCCACTGCTGGAGATGGAGCACATCGTTCAGCACCTGCTGGGCACCGGCAAACTCTCACGCCAGCAAGTGACTGCCTTGATGGCCTCCCTGGGCACCGCCCGGCGCATCGCCACCCAAAGCCAATTGTTGGATCGCTTGGCGCACAGCCCGATCCGGCAGTCACATGAGCAAGTCGCCCTGGATGCCCGACTGCGCCAGGCGCTCGCAGACAACGCAGGCCTGCTGCAAAGCCGTGCGGTGGATTTGGTCCACCGCCTGCAACCGGTGGAGGTGTTGATCGATCCCGGGCTGTTGGAGACCCTGCTGCACGCAGCGCTGTCTTGGATGGCCCGTCCTGGTTACCGGCTCACGGTCACACTGGAACTGCCCAGTTGGCCACCGCATGGGCTGCTGAGTTTCAAGGCCCGCCCCACCGTGTCTGACTCCAGCCCCCACAGCGCCCACCAGCCTGAGCCCTATCGCTTGAGCTGGTGGCTGTTGGTCGAGGCCGCCGCCCATGCCCAGATTCCCATTCAGCACAACGAATCCAACCAGCAACTGACGCTGAGCCTGGAATTCAAACGCACCGTGCAGCAACTCGGGCAAAGCGTGCCGATGGAGCTGCAAGGCAGCCCCGATTCGTCCTGGTCCAGCAGCCATGCGCGCGGGCTGACCAGCCCGCGCCTGCTGCTGGTGACGGCTGACATCGGCCTGCAGGAAGACGTCGAACAGATCTGCGCCGCCAGCGGCTTGCAAGTCGACACGGTGATCAGCGCCGAGCGGGCCCGCCGCGCCTGTGACGGCGACCGCCCGCAGATGTTGATTGTGGACCAGCGGCTGAACTGCGAAGCCCTGGACACCTTGCGCCAGACCTTGCTCACCCATGACAGCCGGTTTCCGACGGTGGAGATCACCGCAGAACAGCACACGCTGACCATGGCCAGCTGGATGGATGGCGCCGTGGTCCGCATCAGTCGCGGCAGTTTGCACGCGCAGCTGCCCGCCGTGTTGGTTCGCGATCTGGGCAAGTCCGATTGACGCGCCGTTGGAACAACAGGCCATGGCACGGGTCAGTCGAGAGATCTCCGGCCATGGCCCGATCAGTTGACGACCATCAATTGACCGGCCTACCGAACTTTTGTAAGCGCGCCGACTCCACCCCAGAGACGTCTTGAAGGCGCCTCCCTGCCGGGCCCGCACCACCTTCGTGAGCCCGGCGAGGGCTTCGAATTACACTCAAGACTTGTGTGGAGATCCCCTTGACTGCAAAAACAACATCGCTGGCCCTCGCGGCCGCTGCGGGTCTGGCCTTGGCGGTGGGTGCCTTTTGGTGGAGCACCCAGGCCACGCCAGCGCCTGAATCGACCTTCGTGCTGCTCGATGGCAGCCGCGAAACGAGCGCCAGCCTGCAAGGCAAGGTCACGCTGGTCAACTTCTGGGCCACCAGTTGCACCACCTGCGTCGCAGAGATGCCGAAGATCATCGCCACCTACGACAAGTACCAAAGCAAGGGCTACAACACACTGGCGGTGGCCATGAGCTACGACCCCCCAGCCTATGTGGTGAACTTTGCTCAAACCCGCAAATTGCCCTTCCAAGTCGCGATCGACAACACGGGCCAGATTGCCAAAGCCTGGGGTGAGGTCCAACTCACACCGACGTCCTACCTGGTCGACAAAAAGGGGCACATCGTCAAGCGCTACATCGGTGAACCCAACTTCACAGAACTGCATCAGCTGATTGAGAAGTTGCTGGCCCAGACCTGATCACGCCCCCAGACCTGGCGCGGAAGTGGCCCGTGACCACCCACCGGCCCCGTCCATGCTCTCACTGAGCTGTGCGTCGATAATGTCGCCAACTTTGTAGCCCCTCCTTGCCGTGACCCCGACCGACGTTCAGATCACCCTCCCGACCAGCCAGGTCGAGTTGATGCAGGTGCGCGAAATCTTCCGCGAGTACGCCGACAGCCTGGCGGTCGATCTGTGCTTCCAGAACTTTGAGCACGAACTGGCCCACCTGCCAGGTGACTATGCCGCGCCCCGCGGCACCTTGCTGCTGGCTCTGGTGGATGGGGAGGTTGCAGGCTGCTGCGCCCTGCGCCCCTTGGATGCCGCCGATTACCCCAATGCCGCTGAGATGAAGCGGCTTTACGTGCGCAAGGCATTCCGACGCTTTGGTTTGGGCAGGCAACTGGCAGAAGCTGTGCTGGATGCGGCTCGGCAAGCCGGATACGCCAGCGTGTTGCTGGACACCCTCGACGACATGGAGTCCGCACGGGCCCTGTATGCGGAACTCGGGTTTGAAGAGATTCCCCCCTACTACCACAACCCAATTGCGGGTTCGCACTACCTGAAGGCCGACCTGTTCTGACCCGGCCTTGCGTCCAACCGATCGGACTCGGGCATGAAAAAAGCGGTGCCACCCACAGATGGACACCGCTTGAGCGGGGTACCTGAAGCACCCCTTGGCGATCAGGCCTTGGCTTGGGCCAGCAAGGTGGCTGCGTCGCTGACTTCGAACTTGCCCGGGCCTTCCACATTCAGGCTGACCACGGTGCCGTCCTTGACGAGCATCGAGTAACGGTTGCTGCGCACACCCATGCCGCGGCCCGTCAGGTCCAACGTCAGGCCAGTGGCTTTGGCGAAGTCGGCGCTGCCGTCGCCCAGCATGCGCACCTTGCCATCGGTCTTTTGATCACGGGCCCAGGCGCCCATGACGAAGGCGTCGTTAACGCTCAGGCACCAGATCTCATCCACACCCGCTGCCTTGAACGCTTCGGCGTGTTCCACGTAACCTGGCACATGCTTGGCCGAGCAGGTCGGCGTGAAAGCGCCCGGCAATGCAAACAAGGCAATGGTTTTACCCGCCGTGGCCTTGGCCACATCCACCGCATTGGGGCCGATGCTGCAACCTTCGCCCTCCACTTCAGAGTATTCCATCAGGGTGGTAGAGGGCAGCTTGTCGCCAACTTTGATCATGTGTGCTCCTTGAACAGCGGGGGTGAACAGGCCTGAGCGAAAAACCGAGGCCCAAAAAGAAAAACGACCCACATTGTGGGTCGTTTCTCAGGGGCTTGTCGCCAAAGTCGGTGAAGACTTAAACGATGGAGGCCTTTTGAACCAGACGGGTTGCAACCCAGTTCTTGGTCTTGGAGATCGGACGACTTTCCGTGATCTCGATCACATCGCCCAGCTTGTAGTCGCCATTTTCATCATGGGCGTGGTACTTGCTCGACTTACCGACGATCTTGCCGTAGAGCTCGTGCTTCACACGGCGCTCGATCAGCACGGTCACGGTCTTGCTACGCTTTGCGCTGACAACCTTGCCAATCAAGGTGCGCTTGAGGGATTTTTTAGCTTCCGTCATGTGGGCTCCTTACTTGGCGGCTTGCTTTTCAGCAAGGATGGTCTTAGCACGTGCGATGTCACGACGGGTCGTGCGCAGCGTAGACGTGTTGTTGAGTTGTTGCGTGGCTTTTTGCATACGCAGACCGAAGTGGGCCTTTTGCAAGGACTTCACTTCAGCTTCCAGGCCGGCAACGTCTTTTTGGCGCAGTTCAGCAGCTTTCGTCATATCGATTTCTCCTGAATTACTGGCCGAGCAAGCGGGCCACGAACGTGGTACGCAGGGGCAGCTTTGCAGCGGCCAGACGGAACGCTTCACGGGCGAGTTCTTCGGGAACGCCCACGATTTCGTACAGCACCTTGCCGGGCTGAATTTCAGCCACGTAGTACTCCGGGTTACCCTTACCGTTACCCATACGCACTTCAGCAGGCTTTTGGGAAATTGGCTTGTCGGGGAACACGCGGATCCAGATGCGGCCGCCACGCTTCACGTGACGGGAGATTGCACGACGTGCAGCCTCGATCTGGCGGGCCGTCAAACGGCCACGGTCCGTGGACTTCAGGCCGAAGTCACCGAAAGCCACCGAGTTACCTCGGGTGGCAATACCGGTGTTGCGACCCTTTTGCTCCTTGCGGTATTTGCGGCGAGCAGGTTGCAGCATAGTTATTCTCCTTTACCGTCCGCTGCTGTAGCGGGCGCGGTGACCTTGCGGACGCGCTTAACGGCAGATTTAGCATCAGCACCACCGGCTTCAGCAGGCTTGTCGCTGCCATCGGCCGGAGCGGTGTTGCCACCGATCGGACGACGCGGACCACGACGGTCAGCACCGGGACGGTCGCCTGGGCGGCCATCACGACGCGGGCCACGCGGGCGACGCTCTTCTTCAGCACGGGGTTCAGTCACGGCGGGCAGATCGTTACGACCCAGCGTGTCACCCTTGTAAACCCAGACCTTGACGCCAATGACGCCGTAGGTGGTCTTGGCTTCAGAGAAGCCGTAGTCGATGTCGGCACGCAGGGTGTGAAGCGGCACGCGACCTTCGCGGTACCACTCGCAACGAGCGATTTCAATGCCGTTCAAACGACCCGACGACATGATCTTGATGCCCAGAGCGCCCAAACGCATGGCGTTTTGCATGGCGCGCTTCATGGCACGGCGGAACATGATGCGCTTTTCGAGCTGCTGGGTGATCGAGTCAGCGATCAGCTTGGCATCGATTTCAGGCTTGCGCACTTCTTCGATGTTCACAGCAACAGGCACGCCCAGGCGAGTAGCGAGTTCCTTCTTCAGGTTCTCGATGTCTTCGCCCTTCTTGCCGATCACGACGCCCGGACGAGCCGAGAAGATCGTGATGCGAGCGTTCTTGGCGGGGCGCTCGATCAGAATGCGCGACACAGCGGCATTCTTCAGCTTGGCCTTCAGGTACTCACGAACCTTGATGTCTTCAGCCAGCATGCCGGCGAAGTCACGGTTGCTCGCGTACCAGCGGCTGGCCCAGTTACGGCTGACCGCCAGGCGGAAGCCAGTAGGATGGATTTTCTGTCCCATATTTCTGACCAGCCTTTCAGTTGCCAACCGTCACGTACACATGGCACGTGGGTTTGCTGATGCGGTTGCCGCGACCCTTGGCGCGAGCGGTGAAACGCTTGAGCGTGGCACCTTGCTCAACGTAGATCGTCTTGACGCGGAGTTCGTCAATGTCGGCGCCGTCGTTGTGCTCGGCGTTGGCAATGGCAGATTCAAGAACCTTCTTGACGATGCCAGCAGCTTTTTTCTGCGTGAACGTCAGGATGTTCAGAGCCTGATCCACCTTCTTGCCACGGATCAGATCGGCGACCAGACGGCCCTTATCGACCGACAGACGGACGCCCCGGAGGACTGCACGTGTTTCCATGGTCATTCCTTATTTCTTCTGGACTTTTTTGTCCGCGGGGTGACCCTTGAAGGTGCGCGTCAGGGCGAATTCGCCCAGCTTGTGGCCCACCATCTGGTCAGTGACGTACACCGGCACGTGTTGCTTGCCGTTGTGAACGGCAATGGTCAGACCGATGAAATCGGGCAGAACCATGGAGCGACGCGACCAGGTCTTGATTGGCTTCTTGTCCTTGTTGGCAACGGCCTTTTCGACCTTGGCAACCAGGTGATGGTCAACAAACGGACCCTTTTTAAGAGAGCGAGTCATTTGTTACCCCTTACTTTTTACGGCGCGACACGATCATGACCTGAGTGCGCTTGTTGTTACGGGTACGGTAACCCTTGGTCAGATTGCCCCAAGGATCGACTGCGTGACGGCCTTCGCCGGTACGACCTTCACCACCACCGTGCGGGTGGTCGATCGGGTTCATGGCCACACCGCGAACGGTCGGGCGAATACCCATCCAGCGCTTCACACCGGCCTTGCCCAGTTGGCGCAGGCTGTGTTCTTCGTTGGCGACTTCACCAATGGTGGCGCGGCACTCGATGTGGATCTTGCGAACTTCACCGGAGCGCAGGCGAACCTGAGCGTAAACGCCTTCACGGGCCAACAGGGTGGCAGAGGAGCCAGCCGAGCGAGCAATTTGAGCGCCCTTACCGGGTTGCAGCTCAATCGCGTGAATGGTCGAACCCACCGGGATGTTGCGGATCGGCAGCGTGTTGCCAGCGCGGATCGGGGCTTCCGAACCGCTCAGCAGCGTAGCGCCAGCTTCCACACCACGGGGAGCAATGATGTAACGACGCTCGCCGTCGGCATAGCACAGCAGTGCAATGTGAGCCGTGCGGTTCGGATCGTATTCCACGCGTTCCACCTTGGCGGGGATGCCATCCTTGTTACGGATGAAATCGACCACGCGGTAGTGGTGCTTGTGGCCACCGCCCTTGTGACGGGTGGTGATGTGACCATTGTTGTTGCGGCCGGCCTTCTGGAATTGCGGTTCCAGCAGAGCAGCGTGCGGAGCACCCTTGTACAGGTGATCACGCGTCACCTTCACCACGGCACGTTGGCCAGGCGAGGTGGGTTTCATCTTAATGACAGCCATGATTACGCAGCCTCCCCAGAGAGGTTGAGTTCTTGACCGGGCTTCAGGGTCACATAAGCCTTGCGAACGTTGTCGCGGCGGCCGACGGACTTGCCAAAACGCTTGGTCTTGCCTTTGGTGTTGACCACAGACACGCCCTTGACTTCAACCTTGAACATCAATTCCACAGCGGCCTTGATTTCAAACTTGGTAGCGTCCTGCAGCACTTTGAACGTCACAGCATTGGACTTCTCGGCAACCATGGTGGCTTTTTCAGACACGATGGGAGCGACCAGAACTTGCATCAGACGGCCTTCGTCAAACTTCACGGTGCTCATGCGAACATCTCCTTGAGTTTGTCGATTGCGCCCTTGGTGACGAGCACTTTCTTGTAATGAACCAGCGACAGCGGATCAGCGTAACGGGCTTCGACGACGAGCACGTTGGGCAGATTGCGCGAAGCAAGGTACAGGTTTTCGTCGACTTCATCGGCAATCACCATCACCGATTCAAGGTTCATGGCCTTGAACTTGTCAGCCAACAGCTTGGTCTTGGGAGCGTCCACCTTGAGGGTGTCCACCACAGCCAGGCGGCCTTCGCGAACCAGTTGCGAGAAGATCGAAGCCATACCAGCGCGGTACATCTTCTTGTTGATCTTCTGGCTGAAGTTTTCGTTCGGCAGGTTCGGGAAAATACGACCGCCCCCACGCCACAGAGGCGAGGAAGTCATACCAGCACGAGCGCGGCCGGTACCCTTTTGCTTGAAAGGCTTCTTGGTCGAGTGCTTGACTTGTTCACGGTCTTTTTGAGCGCGGGTGCCTTGACGGGCGTTGGCTTGATAAGCCACCACGATCTGGTGAATCAGGTCTTCGTTGTAATCACGACCGAACACGGTTTCAGGCACTTCGAACTTCGAAGCGGCTTGACCTTGGTCGTTCAGGAGTTCGAGCTGCATCAGTTCGCTCCTTTGGATGCTTTGACCTTGATGGCCGGACGCACCGTCACGAAGCCACCCTTGGAGCCCGGAACAGCGCCCTTGATCAAGAGCAGTTGGCGTGCTTCGTCGATGCGAATCACGTCGAGGTTTTGGGTGGTCACGAGGTCGACGCCGAGGTGGCCCGACATGCGCTTACCAGGAAACACGCGGCCCGGATCTTGCGCCATCGAGATGGAGCCCGGAACGTTGTGCGAACGGCTGTTACCGTGGGAAGCACGTTGCGAACCGAAGTGGTGACGCTTGATGGTGCCCGCGAAGCCCTTACCGATGGTCGTGCCTTGCACGTCCACTTTTTGGCCCACAGCGAACACAGCAGTCACGGGCACGTTGGCGCCAGCTTGGTACTGGGCTGCGGTGTCGGCCGTCACGCGGAATTCCTGGATGATTTCACCGGCTTCAACACCTGCCTTGGCAAGGTGGCCAGCGACGGGCTTGGTCACGCGCGATGCTTTGCGCGAGCCGAACGTCACCTGCAGGGCGACGTAGCCGTCATTCTCTTGGGATTTGACCTGGGTCACGCGGTTGTTGGACACATCCACCACCGTGACAGGGATTGCATCCCCATCATCAGTGAACAGACGCATCATGCCCACCTTGCGGCCCAGCAACCCGAGGGAGTTGCTCAGACTCATGTAGTTCTCCAAAACTTCCACCGCCGCGACTTCAATTGGCCACAGCGCTTGTATGTGAAAGAGAGTTAAAAAATTCCCGACTGCAAATACAGCCGAGCCCAAAAGTATAACGCGAACCTGCCTTTGGGGCAAGTCCGCATTATTTGGTCAACCAACACACCCGCTGACGCGGGTGGAGGAAGGTTTACTGCAGCTTGATTTCGACGTCGACGCCAGCAGGCAGGTCGAGCTTCATCAGAGCGTCAACCGTCTTGTCGGTCGGATCCACGATGTCCATCAGGCGTTGATGGGTGCGGATTTCGAACTGGTCACGGCTGGACTTGTTGACGTGGGGCGAACGCAGAATGTCGAAACGCTTCATGCGGGTCGGCAGGGGCACGGGACCCTTGACGATGGCGCCGGTGCGCTTGGCAGTGTCCACAATCTCAGCGGCCGATTGGTCGATGAGCTTGTAGTCGAATGCCTTCAGACGGATGCGGATCTTTTGCTTCGTGGACATGGTAATTCTCCAGTTTGATTTAAAGAATTACGCAATGATGGTGGCCACAACACCAGCACCCACGGTCTTGCCGCCTTCGCGGATGGCGAAGCGCAGACCTTCTTCCATGGCGATGGGGTTGATCAGCTTCACAGTGATCGACACGTTGTCACCAGGCATCACCATTTCCTTGTCGGCCGGCAGCTCGATGGCGCCAGTCACGTCAGTCGTACGGAAGTAGAACTGAGGACGGTAGTTGTTGAAGAACGGCGTGTGACGACCACCTTCGTCCTTGGACAGAACGTACACTTCGGCGGTGAAGTGGGTGTGGGGCTTGATCGAGCCGGGCTTGCACAGCACTTGACCACGCTCAACTTCTTCGCGCTTCGTGCCGCGCAGCAAGATACCAACGTTGTCGCCAGCTTGACCTTGGTCCAGCAGCTTGCGGAACATTTCCACGCCGGTGCAGGTGGTCTTCAGGGTGGGCTTGATACCGACGATTTCGATTTCTTCGCCAACCTTGATGATGCCGCGCTCGATACGGCCGGTCACCACGGTGCCGCGACCCGAGATCGAGAACACGTCTTCCACGGGCATCAGGAAAGCGCCGTCAACAGCACGTTCCGGGGTCGGGATGTAGGTGTCCAGGGCTTCGGCCAGCTTCATGATGGCGCCTTCGCCCAGCTCGCCCTTGTCGCCATCCAGCGCCAGACGTGCCGAACCCTTGATGATCGGGGTGTCGTCGCCAGGGAAGTCGTACTTGGACAGGAGTTCGCGAACTTCCATTTCCACCAGTTCCAGCAGCTCGGCGTCATCCACCAGGTCAGCCTTGTTCAGGAACACGATGATGTAGGGCACGCCCACTTGACGCGACAGCAGGATGTGTTCGCGGGTTTGGGGCATCGGGCCGTCAGCAGCCGAGCACACCAAGATAGCGCCGTCCATTTGAGCGGCGCCGGTGATCATGTTCTTCACATAGTCAGCGTGGCCGGGGCAGTCCACGTGAGCGTAGTGGCGGTTGGCCGTTTCGTACTCAACGTGAGCGGTGTTGATGGTAATACCGCGGGCCTTTTCTTCGGGCGCTGCGTCGATCTGGTCGTAAGCCTTGGCTTCGCCGCCGAACTTGGCTGCCAGAACGGTTGCGATAGCAGCCGTCAGCGTGGTCTTGCCGTGGTCAACGTGACCGATGGTGCCGACGTTTACGTGCGGCTTGGTACGTTCAAACTTGCCTTTTGCCATTTTCAATTCTCCAAAAAGAGCATTCCCGTGTGTGGTTTTACGTCTGCATCCGGTTGCTGATTCCTCTCGCACGGGAACAAGAGGGCACCGAATCGCAGACAAAAAGAGGAAACCCCGAGGCCTGCCAGCAGGCTCGGGGTGGGCGTCAATTACTTGGCGCGGGCAGCCACGATGGCTTCAGCCACGTTACGCGGTGCTTCGCTGTAGTGCTTGAATTCCATCGTGTAGGTGGCGCGACCTTGCGACATCGAGCGCAGGGTGGTCGAGTAGCCGAACATTTCCGACAGCGGAACTTCAGCCTTGATGGCCTTGCCGCCGCCGACCATGTCGTCCATGCCTTGAACCATGCCGCGACGCGAGGACAGATCGCCCATCACGTTACCAGCGTAGTCTTCCGGCGTTTCGACTTCCACAGCCATCATGGGCTCCAGGATCACCGGGCTGGCCTTGCGGCAGCCTTCCTTGAAACCAAAGATAGCGGCCATCTTGAACGCGTTTTCGTTCGAGTCCACATCGTGGTACGAACCGAAGGTCAGGGTGACCTTGACGTCGACCACCGGGTAGCCAGCCAACACGCCGTTGTTCAGGGCTTCGATCACACCCTTCTCAACTGCGGGGATGTATTCGCGAGGCACCACACCGCCCTTGATGGCGTCGACGAACTCGAAGCCCTTGCCGACTTCGTTGGGTTCGACGGTGAACACCACGTGACCGTATTGGCCCTTACCACCGGACTGACGAACGAACTTGCCTTCGACGTCGACCACTTGCTTGCGAATGGTTTCGCGGTAAGCCACTTGGGGCTTGCCCACGTTGGCTTCCACACCGAATTCACGCTTCATGCGGTCAACGATGATTTCCAAGTGCAGCTCGCCCATGCCGGCGATGATGGTTTGACCCGATTCTTCGTCGGTGTTGACGCGGAACGAAGGATCTTCCGAAGCCAGACGTTGCAGCGCAATGCCCATCTTTTCTTGGTCGGCCTTGGTCTTGGGTTCCACGGCCTGGCGAATCACCGGCTCCGGGAAGACCATGCGTTCCAGCATGACGATGTCATCGGGATCGCACAGGGTTTCGCCGGTGGTCACATCCTTCAGGCCCACGCAAGCAGCGATGTCGCCGGCGCGGATTTCGTCCGTTTCTTGACGCTCGTTGGCGTGCATCTGAACGATACGGCCAATGCGCTCCTTGCGGCCCTTGACCGGGTTGTACACGGTGTCGCCCTTGCTCAGAACGCCCGAGTAAACGCGCACGAAGGTCAGCTGACCCACGAACGGATCGGTCATCAGCTTGAATGCCAGAGCCGAGAACTTTTCGTTGTCGTCGGCCTTGCGGCTGACCGGCTGCTCGGACTCATCGGTGCCGGTGACCGGGGGAATGTCCACCGGGGAGGGCATGAGTTCGATCACGGCGTCCAGCATGCGCTGAACACCCTTGTTCTTGAAGGCGGTACCGCACAGCATCGGCTGGATTTCGCAGGCGATGGCGCGGGTGCGCAGACCGTGGGTGATTTCTTCTTCGGTCAGGTCACCTTCTTCAAGGTACTTGTTCATCAGCTCTTCCGACGATTCGGCAGCTGCTTCGACCATCTTCTCGCGCCATTCCTTGGCGGTTTCCACCAGGTCAGCCGGGATTTCTTCGAAGGTGAACTTCATGCCTTGCGAAGCTTCGTCCCAGATGATGGCCTTCATCTTGCGCAGGTCCACAACGCCCTTGAAGTTTTCTTCAGCGCCGATGGGGATCACGATGGGCACGGGGTTGGCCTTCAGGCGCAGCTTCATCTGGTCCACGACCTTGAAGAAGTTGGCACCGGTGCGGTCCATCTTGTTCACAAAGGCCAGACGCGGCACTTTGTACTTGTTGGCCTGACGCCACACGGTTTCCGACTGGGGCTGAACGCCGCCCACAGCGCAGTAAACCATGCAAGCACCGTCCAGCACGCGCATGGAACGTTCCACTTCAATGGTGAAGTCCACGTGGCCGGGGGTGTCGATGATGTTGATGCGGTGCTCGGGGAAAGACATGTCCATGCCCTTCCAGAAGCAGGTCGTGGCAGCCGACGTGATCGTGATGCCGCGTTCCTGCTCCTGCTCCATCCAGTCCATGGTGGCTGCGCCATCATGCACTTCACCGATCTTGTGGTTCACACCGGTATAGAACAGGATACGCTCGGTCGTGGTGGTCTTACCGGCGTCGATGTGAGCGGAAATACCGATGTTGCGGTAGCGCTCGATGGGGGTCTTGCGGGACATGGAATTTCTCCGTTAATCGCTAAGAGCCCGCACAAGGGCGGGCTCTACAACGCGAGGGGATTGAGTTGTTTTTAGAAGCGGAAGTGGCTGAAAGCCTTGTTGGCTTCGGCCATGCGGTGAACTTCATCACGCTTCTTCATGGCACCACCACGGCCTTCAGTGGCTTCGAGCAGTTCGTTGGCCAGACGTTGGGCCATCGACTTCTCACCGCGCTTGCGAGCGGCTTCCTTGATCCAGCGCATGGACAGAGCCAGACGACGGACCGGGCGCACTTCCACCGGCACTTGGTAGTTGGCACCGCCAACGCGGCGGGACTTCACTTCCACCATGGGCTTCACGTTGTTGATGGCAACGGTGAAGGCTTCCAGAGCGTCCTTATCGGGATGCTTCTTGGCGATCAGTTCCAGGGCACCGTAAATGATGCGTTCTGCAACAGCTTTCTTGCCGCCTTCCATGATCACGTTCATGAATTTGGACAGCTCGACATTACCGAACTTCGGGTCCGGCAGGATTTCACGTTTAGGGACTTCGCGACGACGTGGCATTTCTTCACCTCTATGCTTCAGTTGGCACCATTGCAGGTACCGCGAGTGCCATGGGGCATCTCACTTACTCGACCCAGCGCCAACACGGCACCTTTCGGGTCACTACGTTTGCACCGCCAGCCAGGCGATTCAAACACCGATGTTTTTCAAAGCCATGACGCTTTGCGGCAACAATGAAACCGCGACCTGGCAGAAAACTGCTTAGGCCTTCTTCGGGCGCTTGGCGCCGTACTTGGAGCGCGACTGCTTGCGGTCTTTCACGCCTTGCAAGTCGAGCGAGCCACGCACGATGTGGTAACGCACACCGGGCAAGTCCTTGACACGACCGCCGCGAACCAGCACGACGCTGTGTTCTTGCAGGTTGTGGCCTTCACCGCCGATGTAGGAAATGACCTCAAAACCGTTGGTCAGGCGCACCTTGGCGACCTTACGCAGAGCGGAGTTAGGCTTCTTAGGCGTCGTGGTGTACACGCGAGTGCACACGCCACGGCGCTGAGGAGAGTTTTGCATCGCGGGGCTCTTGGACTTGGTCTTTTCGACCTCGCGCCCCTGACGCACGAGCTGGTTGATGGTTGGCATGAAACGTCCCTAAACGTTTAAAAATTACAAAAACGCCGACAAATTCGGCTACACACCCGTGACACGCGAGATCCGTGGCAGACCCTAAAGCCCCCACGCCGCCCGAGAACGCCTATCAAAACGCTCCCAAACACTTTTCTTGCGTGAATGTGTATCCCTTCGGAAATTCCGAAAAGCCTTCTACTGTAGCAGGACAGCCCCTTGAGGGCAAGCCCTGCTTGACAGCGCGAGGCAGGCATGGCGCCACGCCACACCCCGCCGCCCCCGGAGTTACTTGATCCAAAGCCGGATCGAGTCCCAGGCGCGGCCCATGAGCCCTGCCTGCGCGACGCCGTCCAGCGCCAGCAAAGGCAGCTCCAACAGGGGCTGGTCGGCCAACGTCACCTTCAAGGTACCCAGGGCTTGGCCTTGGGTGAAGGGGGCGACCAGCGGATCTGGGCGGGTGACCTGGGTTTGCACCTTGCTGGCACTGCCCGCAGGCACCGCCACAACGATGGCTTCATTGCGGCCCAGGCGCGCGGTGCTGGTCTGCCCCTTCCAGACAGCCGGGGTGACCACCGCCTGGCCAGCGTCAAACAGCTTGACCGCCTCGTAGGCCGTGTAGCCCCAGTTCAGCAGCTTCTGGCTTTCATTGGCGCGGGCGTTCTCGCTGCTGGTGCCCAGCACGATGGTCAGCAAGCGGCGCGAGCCCACCAGCGGAAAGTCGCGCTTGGCCGTGGCGATCAAACAATAGCCCGCCGCGTTGGTGTGCCCCGTCTTCAGGCCATCGACCGAAGGGTCACGGAACAACAGCAGGTTGCGGTTGCTGGCATTGGTGGCCGGCGTTCCTTCGTAGCGGTATTGCTTGATGGCGTAGTAGGCGATGTACTCCGGGAAGTCTTGCATCAGGCGAGTGGCCAGGATGCTCAGGTCGCGCGCAGTCGTGGTGTGACCGGGCTCGGTCAGGCCCTCGGGGTTGCGGTAGCCCGTGTTTTTCATGCCCAGTGCCTTGGCTTGGGCATTCATCATTTCAATGAAGCGCTCGGCCGTGCCACCCACGCCTTCGGCGAGTGCCATGGTGGCATCGTTGCCTGACTGCACGATCATGCCCTTGATCAGGTCTTCCACCGGCACCTGCATCTTGGGGTCAATGAACATGCGCGAGCCCGGCATCTTCCAGGCGCGCTCGCTCACCGGCAAGCGCTGCTTGAGATCAAGCTTCTTGGATTTGAGAGCGTCAAACACCAGGTAGGCACTCATCAATTTGGTCAGCGATGCGGGCTCGACTTGGCTGTCGATGTCCTTTTCCGCCAGGATCTGGTGCGCCGTGACGTCCAGCAACAAGTAGGATTTGGCCGCGATTTCGGGCACTTGCGGCGTCTGCGCCGACACCGTGAGCGTGGCCGCCAAGGAGAGAGACGCCAGCAGCGTCTTGAAGAAACGTTTCATGTCGGAAGACCGTGGGAACAGAGAGCAAAAAAAGAAGCGGCGCGCCCTGTCAGGACCGCACCGCCAGTGCAACACAAGGCCTGCCGTCGGACTTGCACGAGACGCACAAAGTTCAACCAGCGCAGACCATGCAGCCCCACGCCTCAGGGGCGCAGGTGCCGCAGCACGCAGTTTTTCAACAACGGCAATTGTCCGTGAAAGAAATGCCCCACACCGGGGACCACCGTGACCGGCAAGGCCTGGGGCCGTGCCCAATCCAGCACCGCGCTCAATGGCACGGTGTCGTCCTGCTCGCCATGCAGGACCAGAGTGTGCTCATGGGCGGCCTCAGGCAACGCAGCCACCTGAAAGCGCGAGGCTGCCGTGCCCACCAAAACCACGCGTTGCACCTCACGGGCGGCCCATTGGGCCTGCAACGCATGGCTGGCAACATACGCACCAAACGAAAAGCCCGCGATGGCAATCGGCCCCTCGGCCGCCTGCTCACTCAAAACCGCCAGAAAGTCGTCAACCTCCCCCCGCCCCTCGTCCCATGCGCCCGCGCTGCCGCCCACGCCTCGGAAGTTGAAACGCACGGCGTCCCAACCGCTCTGCACAAAGGCCCGGGCCAGGGTCTGCACCACCTTGTTGTCCATGGTGCCGCCGAACAGCGGGTGGGGGTGGGCGATCACGGCCACGCCCCGGCGGGTTTCGCCCTCACTCAAGGCAGCGGCGTCGCGCAGGCCCTCGATGCGACCGGCTGGTCCCTGCAAGTCAAATTTCAAAGTCTGTGCGTTCACAGCAAAAGTTCCTGGGGCGAACGCCGGGAAGGCGGCGCTTGAAGAAAGAGAGAAAAAACCCTTCGCCGCGTCCCACGCAGCGATGGAGTGACGGCGATGAGGCTCAGCGCCCCAGGTGCGCCGGGGTCAGCAAGCGCTCGACCACCTGACCGTTCTTGAGGTGCGATTCGACGATTTCGTCAATGTCGCTGGCATCCACATAGGTGTACCAAACTGCCTCGGGGTACACCACGGCGACCGGCCCGCCGGCACAGCGGTCCAGGCAGCCCGCCTTGTTGACGCGCACCTTGCCAGGGCCTGCCAAGCCAGCGGCCTTGACCTGGGCCTTGCAGCGCTCAAAGCCTTCCTGGGCTCGGTGGTTGGCGCAACTGTCTTCGCCATTGCTGCGCTCATTGAGGCAAAAGAAGACATGCCGCTCGTAATACGAAGTCGACGGCGTGGCCGCTGCGGGACGGGGGGAATCGGGTGTGGGTTCGGACATGGCTCAATTCTAGGAGCCCGACGCGCCCAGTGCCTCAGAAGACGCCACTTCCCGACGCGACAGACGATGCACCAAGTACACCAGCACCGCGAACGGCCACAGCCAACCCACCCACTGGGCCAAGCCATGGAAACGGATGAAACGTCCCTGCTCCCAGGTCTGCAGCGTCTGCGCAAAGTACGCACTGGTGGGCGACTGGTTGAGCACCGACAAGTGAATGCCCAAGGCCAGCAAGCACAAAGTGGCGCAGCCTCGCCGGCTGAGCCACAGCATGGACACCGCCAGCAGCAAGGCCAGCAGCAGGCCCAATTGCACAGGCAGGCTGAGCCAACTCCAAGCGTGGCTGGGACCATAGCTCAAGGCCGCAGACAAGGCCGTGGTGCCCAAACCGACCGCCAAGGCGAGCACCAACCAGGCCAGCCGACGCGGCACCGACCGGATGATGCTGTAACCCAGCAAGCAAGGCACCAAGGCGCCCAAGGCCACGCACAGCAACTCTGCGCTGGGAATCAAGGGTTGCAGTTCCACATCACGCACCGGCAGCCAATCGAGCAAAGGCGTGTCAGCCAACCAATCGGCCAAGCCATCCTCGACCCGTTCCATGACCTGCCCCAAACCCAGCGGCACAGCCGCAGGGAACAGCAGACCAACAGGCCACAGCGCCAGCAAGACCAAGGCATCGCGCGCATCAGGCATGAACCAACGCGCCCGGAATCGGCTCCAGCGATCCAGCGCACCGAGTTTCTCCAGCCCCCAAGCCAGCACCGCGCCCAGTCCGCCACCCAGCCCGTTGAGCACCAGATCCACATTCGAGGGCACACGAGAAGGCAGGTAACTTTGCAAGGCCTCCAGGCCCAGAGACAGCAAAAAGGCAGCGATCCAAGCCCGCAGCACAGGCCGAGAGCGCCCCGTGCGCAAACCGCCCAAGGTGATCAAAAAACCCAGAGGCCCATAGCCCACGGCATTGGACAGCACATCAAAGCCCGTCCAATACTGCGGCAGCGCAGCACTCAAAAATGCAAGGGGTGAGATGCCCTGGGTGCGCCACTCGCCAAACGGGTAGAGGCTGGCATAAACAATCAGCGCGGCATAGAAAAGCGCCAGCGGCCAGGCGGAGCTTTTGTGTTCGGACACAACACCAGCCCCATGCCTCAGAAGGGCTTGACCACCACAAGCACCACCGCAATCAAGAGCAAGACCACCGGAACTTCATTGAACCAGCGGAACCACACATGGCTGCGACGGCTTTGGCCTGAAACCAGCTTGCCCAGCAGCCGCGCGCAAGCATGGTGGTAGCCCACAGCCAGCAGGACCACCAAGAGCTTGGCATGCATCCAGCCGTTGCCCGGGCCTCGACCAATGCCGTAGCCCAGCCACAGCACCGCACCCAAGACCAAGGCGGGCACGGCCAACAGGGTGGTGAAACGCAGGAGTTTGCGCGCCATCAGCAGCAAACGCTCACGTTCGGCAATGGAGCCTTCTTGCACCAGAGCCAAGTTGACAAAAATCCGAGGCAGGTAGAACAAGCCGGCAAACCAGCTGGCCACGAAGACGATGTGTAGGGCTTTGATCCAGAGCATGGCCTCAGTGTAGGGCCTGAACAGGCCCAGGCAAGTCGCGTGGTGCCATGCCCCCAAGAAGCACGCGTTCGCCCAGGGGCAAAAAAAAACCCAGCCATCGGGCTGGGTTAGGAAGCCTTTTTGCTGTCACACATCAAGGCACCCGCTCAGGGAGGAAAAGCGGGGAGCAGCAAGCTGCCCAGACGTAATTTAGCAAAGTGAGGAAGTGATTTCAAGAAAAAAATGCAGGTTTACTCGTTGGAACAGTAAAAAATAGACATTTTTTTAAGATTCAATCGATCACTTTGAAAATCAACTGATATTTGTGATCAATTCAGTGCAGCACCTCACTTACCGGTCTGGACGCGATGAGGCACAATTTTCGGATGAGCACACCCCTCCTCCACCCCACGCCCTTCCCCGCCAACCGCCCGCGCCGCCTGCGCCGCGATGAGTTCACCCGCAATTTGGTGCGGGAACACCGCCTGAACGCGCACGACCTGATCTACCCGGTGTTCGTGCATGAAGGCCAGAACCGGCGCGAAGCGGTGGGCTCCATGCCCGGCGTGGAGCGGCTCAGCCTGGACCTGCTGCTGCGCCAGGCCGAAACCTGCGCCCAGTTGGGCATTCCAGTGATGGCCTTGTTCCCGGTCATCGACAGCGCCCTGAAGACGCCTGACGGCAAGGAAGCACTGAACCCAGACGGCCTGATCCCGCGCGTGGTGCAAGCCCTCAAGCGCGAGGTGCCCGAACTGGGCATCATGACCGACGTGGCGCTCGACCCCTACACCAGCCACGGCCAAGACGGCCTGCTCGACGACAACGGCTACATCCTCAACGACGAAACCACCGAAGTGCTGGTCGGCCAAGCTTTGGTGCAAGCCCAGGCGGGTGTCGACATCGTGGCGCCCAGCGACATGATGGACGGCCGCATCGGTGCCATCCGCGAACAACTGGAGGCCCAAGGCCTGATCCACACCCGCATCATGGCTTACAGCGCCAAGTACGCCAGCGCCTTCTACGGCCCCTTCCGTGACGCCGTCGGCTCCGCCGCCAACCTGGGCAAGAGCAACAAAAAGGTCTACCAAATGGACCCGGGCAACAGCGACGAGGCCCTGCGCGAAGTGGCGATGGACCTGGCCGAAGGCGCCGACATGGTGATGGTCAAGCCGGGCATGCCCTACCTGGACATCGTGCGCCGGGTCAAGGACCAGTTCCATGTGCCCACCTTCGCTTACCAAGTCAGCGGCGAGTACGCCATGATCAAAGCCGCCGCCCAAAACGGCTGGTTGGACCACGACGCGGTGATGCTGGAAAGCCTGCTGGCCTTCAAGCGCGCCGGCGCCGATGGCGTGCTGACCTACTTCGCCATCGACGCGGCCCGCGCCCTGCAAAAGGCCTGATGAACCCAGCGGCGGGCCCAGCCCGCCCTGGCCTGAGCACCGCACCGGACACCCCATGCGCATCTTCACCATCCAGGGATCGAACATCTCGGAAACCGACACCCTGCCCACGCAGGTGCCGGACAAAGGCTATGTGTGGATGGCCTGTGCCCGCTCGGAATTTGAGCAGCAGCAGGGGCTGATCCAGGCCTCACTGCTGGCCCTGACCGGCATCCAGCTGGTGGACCTGCACATCTCGGATCTGCTCAATGCCCAACTGCCCTCGCACTACGACTACACCTCGCAGTACGACCTGCTGGTGTTCCGCCGCCTCGCCACCCGTGGCAGCGAAGCCGGCGCCCGCCCAGACGCCAGCACCAACCCCAACAGCCTGCTTCGGGGCGGCCCGCCGGTGCTGCACCGCATCGACACCAGCCCGGTGGGCTTTGCCTTGTTTGACCAAGTCCTGCTGACCGTGCACCCCGCCGATTGCTCGGTGCGCGAGGCCTTTGCCGCGCGCCTGTTGAATGCCGCCAGCGCCGAGGCGCGGCCCAACGGTGCGCGCCTGCCCGCCAGCCCAGCCGACCTGATGCTGCGCGTGGTCAACCAGATGGTGGACGGCTACTTGGAGCTGCGCCGCGAACTGACGCGCCAGCTGGACCACTGGCAAAGCGCCCTGCTCAAGCCTGGCACCCGCTTCAACAACTGGAACGCCTTGCTGCAAGCCCGCCTGGCCCTGCACCACCTGGACGAGATTTGCGAAGACCAGCGCGCGGCGGTGCAAGACTGGATCGACGCCCTGGAAACCTGGCCCGACGCTCAGACGCTGGCCGAGCAACGCGAGCGCGACCTGCTCAAAGTGCGCAGCCGCGACGTGCTGGAACACATCGAGCGCGTGGTGCACCATGTGCGCCGCCTGGAGCAAAGTGCCGAAACGGCGGTGCAGATGCACTTTTCGGCGCAGAGCAACCGCACCAACGACATCATGCGCACGCTGACGGCGCTGACCGCCGTGTTCCTGCCCCTGAACCTGATCGCAGGCATCTTCGGCATGAACTTCGAATTCATCCCCTTGATACACCGGCAAAGTGGCTTTTGGTGGGCCATGGGAAGCATGGGCTTGATCGCCCTGGCGCTGATCCTGGTCTTCTGGCGCAAGCAGTACCTGGCCCGCACCCAGCGCTGACGCGGGCGGGCTGCGCCTCAGGCGCGTGGCAAGCCGTGCTCGCGCTCCAGCACATCGGCCACCAGCTCCAGGCGCAGGAAAGGGTTGTCCAGCGCCATCAGCTGCTGCTTCTGAACCGCCAACAAGGGCAGCAACTCACACCAGCGGTTGGCCAGCCAACCGCAGTCTTGCAGTTGGTAAGGTGCGCGCACGGGCAGATCGGCCTGGCTCAAGCCCTGGCGCGCGGCCTCTTCGGCCCATTGGGTCAGCACGTCCTGCATCGCACGCGAGACGTGCTGCAAATCGTCCGGCACTGCGACTGGCGCATCGGGCGCCAGCTGCTCGGCCACCTGCCCCACCCACAAGCCGTGGGTCAGCCGCTGGGAGCCCCCCAGCCGGAAGCGCTGCCCCCCCTCGCAACGGATGCGCAAGAGGCCCGACTGCGGACGCTCCAGCGCCACGATGTGCGCCAACGTGCCGACCGGGGCGAAGGCCTCACCCGAAGCGCCGTCCGGCGCCCCTTGCACCTCCTGGCCCTGGGTCAGGGTGACCACGCCAAAAGGCAGGCCCTCACGGTGGCAGCGACCCACCATGTCGAGGTAGCGCACCTCGAAAATCTGCAGCGGCAAGGTCCCGCCCGGGAACAGCACGGTCTGCAGCGGAAACAGCGGCAGCACCTCGTCAGCAGACCAACTCATGGCCGTCCCTCGCTGCGCGGCGACAGGAAAAGCGCAGCGCCGTTGTCCCAAGCCACGCGCCGGGCCACTTCCTGGGGCAGGCCGCCAAGCCAGCGCCGGTAGCCCTGCATCAACTCGTCGTACTGCTGCCAACGGCCATTGACCCAGGTGTCGGAACCAATCAAGAAACGCGTTGGGTACTTGAGGATCAAGGCCCGCCAGGCCGGGCACAACTGCCCGTCAGCGCAAGTCAGGCCAGGCCGGTAGGACAGTTCACCCAGCAACCGGGGGTAACGGGCGAACAAGGCGTCGACCCGTTCGGGTGAACTGCCACCGATCCCGGTGTGTGCCCAGATCAGTTGCAAAGCCTGCCCCCCAGAAGGCGTGGCCGCCATCAGCAGGTCAATGGCCACATCGTCGACATGGGCCAGCACCGTCATGCGTTCAGCTTCGGCCCAGGCCATCAGCTTGACGGCCACCGGCCCCCGCGCGTTGGCGCTGTCATACAGATGGAACTCACCAATGCCCCGATAGGGCCCCGCGGCAGTGCCGCGCGCGTACTCCGCGCGCACCATCTCAAAAATCGACTCGTCGCGAAACCAGTTGTCGTAATCGGCGCGCTGACGGTAAAGGCGGATGAAGGGCACGACCTGAATGCCCGCCTCGCGCATCGGTGCGTGCTCGGCCAGGGTCAGGGTACCGGCGTTCGGGCGCGAATTGGCCAGCACAGCCTGCACGCCATTGCGGCGCAGGCGATCCACCACGTCGGAGGGCGGGTGGGGGCCGTGGCGGCCGTCCCAGGCCTCGGTGTTGTAGTGCAGGTGGGCGTCGAACAAAGGCCCCCGGTAGGGCGCGGGCTCCGCTGCGCCCGCCAGCCCAGAGAGCAGGGCCAGGGCACCGACCGCCGCGCGGGCCCAGCGCCGCCACAGCCCAGGGCACCCCTCAACACCTCGTGGGGAGCTGAACTCAGACACCGTCATGGCAAGACCTCATCCCAGAAAAGGGGCCCTGGGCCCGGGTTCAGCTCAAGCCAGGTGCTGAGCGAAGAAAGCCAGCGAACGCTCCAGCGCGGTCTTGGCGGCCGTGGCGTCGTAGGAGCCACGCTGGTCGCAGTTGAAGCCGTGGTTGGCCGCGTAAACATGGGTTTGCACCTCGGGGTGGGCTGCACGGAAGGCCTCGACCGTGTCGAGGGGGATCCAGTGGTCCTGATCACCAAAATGGGCCAGCACCGGCACCTTGGGGCTGCGCGCCACCTCGGCCGGGGTGGTGACGCCGCCGCCGTAGTACGCCACAGCCGCGCTCAGGCCCGACAGCTCAGCAGCCGAACGCCAGACCAGCAGGCCACCCCAGCAATAGCCCACGATGCCCACTTTGCCGGCCGACGCGGCAAAGTCGATCGCCGCCTGGATGTCTTGCAGCACGCCCGGTGCCGGCAAGGCTTCAACAGCGGTCTTCAGGCCAAAGCCTTCGCCCATGTCGGCCTCGGTGTAGCCCAGTTCGACACCCGACTTCACACGCTGGAAGGTGGCCGGAGCCACCGCCAGATAGCCCTGGGCGGCATAGCCGTCGGCCACCGAGCGGATGTGCGAGTTCACGCCAAAAATTTCTTGCAGCACCACGATGGCGCCCTTGGGCGTGCCCGCCGGCTGCGCCACGTACGCGGGAAAAACCTGGCCGTCGGCCGCCTTCAGATCGGTGAATTGACCCATGAAACATCTCCTTGGAAATAAAACGAAAGAGGCGCACGCCTCACCCGGGGCCAGGCGCCCGGGGTCCCACTGCAGCCGTCGGCAGCAGGACGCACAATCTGAGCGCCCGCAACACAAGGCACTTTCTAACTGAATTAGCTTACCTGAGAGGAGATCGGGACATGGACAAGGTTTTGCTCGTCACCGGCGGCAGCCGAGGCATTGGCGCCGCCACCGCTTTGCTGGCCGCCACCCAGGGCTATGCGGTGGCTGTGAACTACACCGCCCACTCGCTGGCTGCCGACGAGGTGGTGCGCCAGATCCGCGCCCAAGGCGGCACCGCCATCGCGGTGCAGGCCGATGTGGCCGATGAGGGCCAGGTGCAAGCCATGTTCAAGAAAGTCGACGCCAAGCTCGGGCGGCTGACCGCCCTGGTCAACAACGCGGGGGTGGTGGACGTGAGCGCACGGGTCGAGGACATGAGCGTGGCACGCTGGAAACGCATGTTCGACATCAATGTGCTGGGCAGCTTCATCTGCGCGCGCGAGGCGGTGCGGCGCATGAGCCGGCGCCACGGCGGAGAGGGGGGTGCCATCGTCAACGTGTCCAGCGCCGCGGCCCGCCTGGGCTCACCGGGCCAGTACGTGGACTACGCCGCCGCCAAAGGGGCCATCGACGCCTTCACCCTGGGCCTGGCCAAGGAAGTAGCGGCCGAGGGCATCCGCGTCAACGCGGTGCGCCCGGGCCTGATCGAGACCGAGATCCACGCCAGTGGGGGCCTGCCCGACCGGGTGCGTGACCTGGCCCATTTGGTGCCCATGCAGCGTGGCGGCACGGCCGACGAAGTCGCGCAGGCGATTGTCTGGTTGCTGTCCGACGGGGCAAGCTACACCACCATGTCGCTGCTGGATGTTTCTGGCGGCCGTTGAAACCGCCCACCGACCCAAGCCACCATGAGCACACCCACCATCCGCTACTACTGGGAAGACCTGCAGGTCGGCTCGCAACGCGACCTCGGCAGCATCAGCCCCACGCGCGAGGAGATCCTGGCCTTTGCCGGCCAATTCGACCCGCAACCCTTCCACCTGGACGATGAAGCCGCCAAGGCCTCGGTCTTTGGCGCCCTGTGCGCCAGCGGCTGGCACACCTGCGCCATGGCGATGCGCCTGATGGTGACCAACTTCCTGCACGAAGCGGCCAGCCTGGGCTCGCCTGGTCTGGAGTCGGTGAAATGGCTCAAGCCGGTCTACCCCGGCGACACGCTGAACCTGCGCCACTCCGTGCTGGAAAGCCGCCCCATGAGCAAGCGCCCCGACGTGGGCCTGGTGCGCACCCAGTGGGCCATGTTCAACCAGCACGGCGAGCAGGTGCTGCACATGGAAGGCTATGGCATGTTCCGGCGCCGTCACCCCGGTGCGCCTGTGGCCGATGGGCCAGCCCAAGCGCCCACCAACGCCTGAACCGCCCTGATTTGCACAGAGGGGAAGCCCTGAGCAGCCCCCTCAGCGCGACGGGCCACAAAGCCTTGGTGGTGTGCGAGACTGCCGCCCATGGATTTCAAACCCCTCGTGACCCTGCTGGCCATCGTCAATCCCTTGGCGATCGTGCCCTTTTTCATTCATTACACCCAGGACTTCACGCCGGCCCAGCGCCAGCGCACGATCCTGATTTCGTCGTTCAGCACCTTCGCCGTGATCGCCATCAGCGCCATCCTCGGCCTGCAGATCCTGGACTTCTTCAGCATCTCGCTGCAAAGCTTTCAGGTCGGTGGCGGCACCCTGCTGCTGATTGGTTCGATCAACATGCTCAACGCCCAGCCAGCGGAAGCCAAGTCCAATGCCGATGAGGTCAATGACGCCGCCGCGCGGGCCTCCATCGCGGTCGTGCCCCTGACCATTCCGCTGCTCACCGGCCCGGCCACCATGTCCACTGTGGTGATCTACGCGGACAAAGCCCACAGCTTCTGGCAGCACGCCGCCCTGGTCGGCTACGGCGCGGTGATCGCCGTGGCCACGGCCATCTGCTTTTCGCTGGCCGAGCCCATCGCCCGCTTCCTGGGCAAGACCGGCATCAACGTGATGACCCGGCTCATGGGCCTGATCCTGGCGGCCCTGTCCGTCGAGGTGATGGCCGACGGCCTGGGCAAGCTGTTCCCGGTCCTGCTCAGCCGCTGAAGTCAACGCAAGGCGGCCCCACCGCGGCCGCTTATTGATGCTGGTCAAGGAACTCCCAAGCAGGCCAGCGCGGGTCCAGAGCCCTCCCTAGAATCGTTTTCAGGCCCCCGCAGACAGGCCAGCCCCCCGCGGCTGCGCCCCTGGCTCACCGAGTCCTGCCAGGGCCTGTGCCCTCGACTCCAGGACCCTTTTTCATGCAGAAACTCTCCATCGGCACCCGGCTCGCGCTCGGGTTCGGCCTCCTTTTGTCACTCACCTTGCTCAACACCGGCCTGGGCAACTGGCAACTGCAAACCGCCACCGAGGCCACCCAAGCCATCATCGACCAGCCCCTGAGCAAAGAGCGCCTGATTTCAGACTGGTACCGCCTGATCCACAGCGCAGTGCGCCGCACCACCGCCATCGCTAAGAGCAGCGACCCCTCGCTGGCCACCTTTTTTGCGACCGAGCAAAAAGAATCGGCGGCGGCCACCACCGCCATCCAGAAGCAGGTCGAAGGCCTGATGGTCAGCCACGCCGAAAAGCAGTTGTTTGCCGAGATTTCGGATTTGCGTAAGACCTACGTTGCCGCCCGCGACGAGGTGATCCGGCTCAAGCGCGACGGCCAGGCCGCCGACGCGGACAAGCTGCTTGAATCCACCTTCCTGCCCACGGCCACGCGTTACGTGGATCGCGTCAAAGCCCTGCTGGAGATGCAGCGCAGCGCGCTGGACCAGGCCGCCACCCCGATCCGCGAGGCCAATGACCGTGCCCGCCACGCCATGTGGCTCTTGGGCGCGCTGTGCCTGGCGGCCGGCGTCACCTGCTCGGTGCTGATCACGCGCAGCATCACCGCCCCTTTGAGCCGCTCGCTGCGCGTCGCACAGCAAGTGGCTTCGGGTGACCTGAGCCCCCTGCCCGCCCACCTGAGCGACGCGAACCAGACCCCTGACACCCGCGACGAATCGCGCCACCTGCTGCTGGCCCTGGGCACCATGCAGGGCTCGCTGACGCAGGTGATCCAAGGCATCCGCCAGGCTGCGGACAACATCGCCACGGCCAGCGCAGAAATCGCCAACGGCAACCACGACCTCTCGGTGCGCACCGAGCAGACCGCGACCAACCTGCAAAGCACCGCTTCGTCGATCGAACAATTGACCGGCCATGTGCAACATACCGCTGAAGCAGCACGCAGTGCCAGCGAGCTGGCTTCGCACGCCACCGAGGTGGCCTCGCACGGCGGTGCCGTGGTGTCCCAGGTGGTCAACACCATGGAAGCCATCAACGCCAGTTCACGCCGCATCGCCGACATCACCGGCCTGATCGACAGCATCGCCTTCCAAACCAACATCCTGGCGCTGAACGCGGCGGTCGAGGCCGCCCGCGCCGGCGAGCAAGGCCGGGGCTTTGCCGTGGTGGCCAGCGAGGTGCGCACCCTGGCGCAACGCAGTGCCGAGGCCGCGCGCGAGATCAAGGGCCTGATCACCAGCAGCGTGGAGCGCGTGGAAGACGGCACCCGCCAGGTGCACGAGGCCGGCCGCACCATGGAAGACATTGTGGGCGCCGTGCAGCGCGTGACCACGGTGGTCAGCGACATCGCCAACGCCTCCGGGGAACAGTCCCAGGGCATTGCCCTGGTCAACCAGGCCATCGGCCAACTGGACCAAATGACGCAGCAAAACGCCGCCCTGGTGGAGGAGTCTGCGGCGGCCGCCCAGAGCCTGCGTGAGCAGGCCGAACGACTGACCCAAACCGTGGCCAGCTTCACCCTGGGCCAGAGCCCCAGCGGTGCCCGCACCCGACCGAACCCAGCGTTGCTTGGCACCTGAACAGCGCGCCACCCAGCGGCCCCGGCCCCCGGCCCGGCCGCGTCAAGCCCCCTGACTTTGACCTAGCGCAAACAGGATGCATGGTCCGTCTTGGAGGCCCAAATCACTTGACTTGACGCAAGGCTACCAAGGAGGGGAAAGACTTTAATCAAGTCACGGGGGCCGTCCCCGGTGATGTAAGAAAGAAGACCATGAAAAAGCAAGTGATGGCTGTCGCCGCCCTGTGTGCCCTGATGTCTGGCGCTGCCTTCGCCCAGCAAACCGAAGGCCCTTGGTTGGTCCGCGCCCGTGCCGTGAACCTTCAAGCGTCGAACGGCGATACGACCGGCCTGGGCCTGTCGACCAACAACAAGTGGCTGCCTGAAGTCGACTTCACCTATTTCTTCAACAAGAACATCGCCGCTGAGTTGATCCTGACGGTGCCGCAAAGCCAAACGCTGTATTCCAAGGGCACCGCCATTGGCTCGTTCAAGCACCTGCCGCCGACCCTGACCCTGCAATACCACTTCGACGCTCCGGGCTTCAAGCCCTACGTCGGCGCCGGTATCAACTACACCCGCCTGAGCAGCATCAAGCTGCCCGCCGGTGTCAGCGTGGACAGCAACAGCTTCGGTCCGGCCCTGCAAGCTGGTGTGGACATTCCCGTGGGCAAGAACATGTATGTCAACTTCGACATCAAGAAGGTTTACATCCGTACGGATGTGAGCGCCGCTGGCAGCAAGTTGGGGACCTTCAAGGTGGACCCCCTGCTGGTGGGTGTGGGTCTGGGCTGGCGTTTCTAAACCAACGCCTCAAACGCCCAGTTTGGAGCCAGCAGGTCGCAAGCCTGCTGGCTTTTTTATCGCCTCCGCGCCGAGTCGCCTGAGGCCCCGTCCTGGCGCCGCCCTGCCCTCGATGCGATGTGGCGCTCAGGCAGGCAGCTTGAGTTTTTGCAGCGGCCGGTCAATCCACCAGACAAAGACCGCCGACACCAGCAAACTGGCCAGCACCGACACCACGGCAAAGTCCAGCGGCCGGTCGGTGCCCCAGCGCAGCAAAAAGACAGCCCCCACCGTGGTGTGAACCAGGTAGAGCGGGTAAGACACATCACCCAGCCACTTGTCCGTGGTCCCCATGGCACGGCGCGCCAGCGACAGCACCACCCAGGCCGACAACAACACGGACAAGCCCAGGCCATAAGTCCAGGGCCAATAGGGGTCACGCAACCAGTACAGCGCGTGCAGGCACCAGATCAACACGCTGAGCCGGGGCATGGCCCCGCGCTGCCACGCCTCGCGGTAATGGCAGACCAGGGAGCCCGCCGCGAACGGCATCAGCCCCGTGGCGAAGCCCACATAGCGGGGCAAAAAGGAATCGGTGGAGAAGCCGAACTGCACATTGGCAAAGAACGCCACGGCCAAACCCAGCCAAGCCGCGCTGCGGCTGCGCGCAAACAAAGGCATCAGGGCATAGGCCCAGACCTCGACAAACAGGGCACCGGCCACCGGGACCGGCAGGCCCGGTGCGGGCAGCCAGGGGTTCATGGTGAGGACGGCCAGCCAGTTGCGCCAGCCCTGCGGGACCTGGAACTGCGGGTTCAGCCCAGCCGGGTTGACCCCCTGCCGAACCAGCCACCACAACAACGCCAAGCCGGCCAAGGAAGCCAGCGCGTACGACGGGTAGATGCGCAAGAACCGGTTGAAGGCGTAGCGTTTGAGGCCTGCAGCTTCAAAGCCGTAGCGCTGGCTGAGCACAAAGGTCATCAGGTAGCCGCTGAGGACAAAGAAGCCCCACACCGCATACGCGGCCGGGCCATGGATCATGTCCGCATACAGGTGCGACACGACGACCAGCATGGCCAGAAAAAACCGCCAACTCCCCAAACCCAGACTCATTTTGATACTCCCAAACTTGAAAATTGAAGAGTATCACTTTACACATGAGACGGCATCAGCCGGGGGGCCGTCCCAGTTCATGCCCCTCCGCGTCAGGCGCCCCTGGCTGCGGCGGTAGCAGCAAGCCCTCAGTGCGCAGCGAGCGCGTCTTCCGGGCTGTCGGAGCAGGTGGCACCGCCGCAACCGTGGATCACCGCCCCAGGCAAAGCATCTGGAGACGCCACCTGCCCTGTTTCAGGGTCGTAGCCGACCCGGCGCAGGTGCAAGGCCAAGGCGGCGTCCATGGTCTGCGCGTGCTGGGGGAACCAGATCGCCAATTCGGACGCCATCTGACGCACCAGGGCCAGGTCACCGGCAGCACCGCGCACGGCACCTTCGCGCATCACCTGCAAGACGACCTTGTGCTGCACGCTGTGGCAATTGGAGGACGAAAAACGGGTGTCCTGCATCCAGCGGTCTTCACGGCCAAAGTGGTCGTCGGTGTGCTCAATCAACCCCTGCCAGTGCTGGAGCAAGTCCGCGTCGGGCGCTGTGCGGACCGCGGCAAGCAGGTCGACAAACTCACGGTGGGTGTCATCCATGAGGGGGAGGTCGAGCGACAGCGCGTCGCTCCATTCGAGCTGGGTCATGCGGTTCTCCGGGTACGGCAAGCGCCGCAGCTTAAGCCGCCCACCACGGGCTGCGCTTGATCCAGGTCAGGCGCTGCGCAATGCCTCGCGCTCAGCGCCCCTCAGGACTTGGGCCGGGAGCGAGGAGCCAGAGGCGGTGCTGCCTTGAAGGGCCAAGCCACGGCCGCTTGCGCCCAGGCGGGGGGGACAGGCTGAGCGCGCGGCGCCGCAGCGGGGGCCGGCGGAGCGGACTCCTGGCCGGGGGATGGCCGATCAGCCGAGGGCTGGGTGGACTCGCTCGCGGGCCCTGGTTTTGGATGTGACATGAAGCTCCCTGTGAGTGATCGATCCCGGATGAGATCGACAGACCAAGCGGTCCAGCCCCAAGCCGGCCGCATTTTTGCCACTCAACGGAGCGCACCAACCGTTGGTTGACGCAACACCTGGATTTCAGCTTCAAATTTGAAAAAATGAATCCCTGGCCTGGGCGGCGCGAGGGCCGCCCACGGTGATCACACCACTCAGGGCTTGGCGGGCACGGCATCCACCCACTGCGCCAGCGTCTGGGCCAGCTGATCGGTGGCCTGGGTCAGGGCCAGGACACCCCCCGCCGCATCGGGGCTGCTGGCCGGATGGCGCGCCACAAACACCCGCTGGGCCAGCAAGGTCTCACCGGCCGCGCGGTTGTCCAGCAAGGTGGCGCGCAAACGCACCAGGGCCGAACTTTGGTCGGCGCGCTCAAACACCTGGCTGAACTCTTCCAGCTCCAGGCGCAGCACGCGCAGGGGCTGGTCCGGGCTGCGCTGCAGCGCCGCGCCTTCGGTGGCGCTCAGGACCGCATGCTGGGTGCCCAGGAGATCGCGCAAACGCAAGCGCACCAGTTGCGCTGGCGGCAGGGCCCAACGGGCTTGGGCGTAGGGTCGAAGTTGCTGGTCACCGGTATAGCCCAGGCGGTAAAGCACCAGGCTGGAGCTGTCCAACAGGCCGGATGGCTCCAAGTCAGCCAGCACCAGCACGGGCAGCTTGGCCTTGGCTGGGGTGGCTGGGGCGGTGCTCAGGCCCGGGCCGAAGTCGTACTGGGTGGGCCGCACAGGTCGTTCGGGGATGACCGAGCAGGCGCTCAGCAGGCTCAGCAACAGCAAGCCCCCGACAGCCCCCACGCGACGCCGCTCCGACCGGGCTCCTGAACGATCGAAGACAGACAAGCAAGAAATCAAAGACATGGATCTGTACTCCTAAAACGGGACTCAGGGCCGAACCACCACGGGCGGCGGGGTGAAGCCGGGTTCACCTGGGCCTGGCAGCATCTGGCCCGCCCCAAACAGCAGCGACTGAGGGTTGTCATTGAGCCCGGTCGCGGTGCGCCCCAACTGACGCACCGTGCGCGAAGCGTCCTCCGCCACCCGGTTGACGCGCGGCAAGGTGGTCGAGCCCAAGGTGTCGACCACGTGCGAGAAGGCGTCGGCGCTCTGGGCAATGCGGTCGATGGGGCCGTCCTTGTCGTTCAGGCGCTGGGCCGTCTGCGTCAGCGCGTTGGACATGCGCCCGAGGTCGGTCGCCGTGCCTTGAAGGCCTTTCAAGGTGACGGTGGCCTCGTGGGCCAAGGCCGGGACCGCGGCCAGGGCCGGGTCCAATCGGGTCTGCACCGTCTGGTTCAGGCTGGCCGTGAGCTGGGCCGAGTTCTCAGACACCTTGGCAAGGTTGCTCAGCAGGAGCGACAAACGCTTTTGGTTGTCGTCCGACAAGGTCTGGTTGATGCGCACCGTGGCTTCGTTGATCTGCGCCAGCAACTCAGGGGCCTGCTCGGTCATTTTGCCGAGCTGCGAAGTCACCAGTGGCAGACGCGGCAAGCCGTCTTCTCCAGGCTCTTGCCGGGCCTGAGGGGCGCCCGCATCGTCCAGCAACACATAGGCCAAACCGGTCACACCTTGGTAGGCCAGGGTAGCGTAGGTGGTGGGCCCCAAAGGGGTCTTGTCCTCCACTTGGATGCGGATCAACACATTGCCCTTGGCTTGGTGGTCAAAGCTGATGCTCGTGACCTTGCCCACGCCCACGCCCTTGTAGCGCACGGCCGCCTGGGGCTGCAGGCCGGTGATGGCGTCCCGGGTGGACAGCTCATAGTTTTGGTACTTGCCCTTGTCGCGGGTCAGCCAGATCACCAGCGACACCAGCATCAGGGTGACCACCAACACAAAAGTGCCAGCGGCCATGGCGTGAGATTTGTTTTCCATGTGCGTATCCTTGGCAAATCAGGGCTGAGACGGGGCAAGGCCAGGGACCTCAGCGGCCACCGGGGTCATGGCCCGACGTCCGCGCTCCCCCTGGAAAAAGTCGTGAATAAAGGGGTGTTGAATGCGCGCCACCTCGGTCGGCGGGCCGCTGAACAGCACTTTTTGCTCGGCCAGCACCGCCACCCGCGACGACAAGGCAAACAGCGTGTCCAGGTCATGGGTCACCATCACCATGGTCACGCCCAACTCGGCATGCAGGGAGTGGAGCAGTTCGCAAAACTCATCGGAGGCATGGGGGTCCAGACCCGCCGTCGGCTCGTCGAGCAGCAGCAGTGGCGGGTCCATGATGAGCGCGCGCGCCAACGCCACCCGCTTGATCATGCCGCCCGACAGGTCGGACGGCTTTTTGTGGGCGTGCTGCGGGCCCAGACCCACCATCTGCAACTTGACGTAGGCGGCGGCGCGCACCAAGTCGTCCGGCAGCGTGCCCAGCTCGCGCAGGGGAAACGCAATGTTCTCCAGCACGCTGAAGGCCGAAAACAAAGCGCCTTGCTGGAACAGCATGCCGACCCGGCTGGCGGCGCCTTGGCGCCCCAATTGGGCAGCGGGCTGCCCGAGCACCGTGACGGTGCCGCGGGCAGGATGCTCGAGTCCCAAAATTTGCCGCAGCAGCACCGTCTTGCCCGTGCCGGAGCCACCCACCAAGGACACCATTTCGCCGCGCTCAATGGTCAGCGCCAAGTCGCGGTGAATGACCACCGGGCGCTCGGGCGGGCCAAACTGGGTCCACAGGCCCCGGATCTCGACCACGGCAGGGCTCGCCGGCAGCTTGCTCGGGGGCGGGGACTGGTTGGTCTCGGTCATGCTCAGATCCCCACGTCGCGGAACAAGATGGCGAACAAGGCGTCGACCAGGATCACCACCGTGATGGCGCTGACCACCGAGGAAGTGGTGCCTTGGCCCAGGCTCTCGGTGTTGGGCTTGATGCGCAAACCGTAGTGGCAGCCCACCATCGCGATCAAGACGCCAAAGACCGCCGATTTGGCCGTGGCCAGCACCAGGTTGGCGGGGTCCACCGCCGCCGGCAGGGCCTGCATGAAGTAAGCGGGGGTGACGTTCAGGGCCAGGTCACTGGCCAGCATGCCCCCGGCGAGCGAACACAAAGAGGTCCACACCGACACCAGCGGCATGGCAATCGCCAGCGCCACTGCGCGCGGCATGACCAGTCGAAAACCGTGAGAGATGCCCATGACACGCATGGCGTCCAGCTCTTCCGTGACCCGCATGACCCCAATCTGCGCCGTGATCGACGAGCCCGAACGCCCCGCCACCAAAATGGCCGCCAGCATCGGCCCCAACTCACGGATCAGCGAAATGCCCAGGATGTTGACGATGAACGCCTCTGCCCCGAACTGCCTCAATTGCAGCGACATCAGGTAGGCCAGCACCACGCCAATCAGAAAACCCACCAAGGCCGTGATGGGCAAGGCCGTGGTGCCCATTTGGTAGAGGTGCCCGGAGACATCGCGCCAAGGCCCGTCTTGAGGCGAACGGGCCCACCGGCACAGATCAATCAACAACTGCCCCTGCATGCGCACGTAGTCGCTGGCGTGGGCCACCCCCTCGATCACCCGCACACCGAGTTGGTCCAGCGACGAACGCCAGCCCCCGGGACGCTGCTGGGCGGCCGCCAAGGCCTCAGGGCTCAAGGCCAGGCGCGCCACGCGCTCCAGCAAGGGCTGCTGCAACTCGGTGCTGGCCAGTTCGACAGGCCATTGCTGGCCCCATTGGCGCCAGAGCAGCTGGGCCCCGACATGGTCAAGTTGCTGCATTTCGCGCAGATCCCAGCGCTGGGGTCGTTCGCCCGAGCCCTGGCTATGCGCCAACTGCGCCAGCAAAGCCTTGGCCGATGCACGGTCAGCCAGCGCCGCGGCAGTCCAGTCGCCCTGTGGCACGACGCAGCGGCCATCGGGCGTGGTGCGCAGCACCAGGCTGGGGGAAGTGCGCGAAGTGTCGGTCAAGGTGAAGCCATTGTGGTGTGGGTGGAAGCGGCCCTGATGCTAGCGTGGAGACGCCCGATCCAAGGACTGGCCGACGCTGTAAATGTAATCAAACGATATTGGCATTTACAACCATCCCAACTCAAACCATGGGTGGCCAGACGCTGGCCAGAGCAGTCAAGGCGCTGCTGACCAACGGATCGGCTCGTCGTCCCGGCGCGAACAAGAAACCCAATTCACATTCCAGTTGCACCATGTCAGCGATCACCAAGCCACGGGCCTGGCTTTCGCGGATGGCAATCGAATCACGCACCAGGCTCAAACCCACGCCCGAACGGACCAGATCCAGCATGGTCGCCTCTTGGTCGACCAAGGCCACGCGGCGCGGCTCCAGTCCGCTCAACGAGCCCGGCCCAAAGACCTGGGCCTGCAAACGGTGGTGCACCGAGGCAGTGGGCGTGGCCAGCCACGGCAGGGCCGCCAAGCCCTTCCAGTCACGCCCCAGCACCTGCGGACCCCAGCCCGCTGGCGCCAACACCCGGTAGCTGAAACGGGTCAGGCGCAGGCGGGCCAGCGTCCCGTCATCCGAGGCCCCCGGAACATCCAGGTCAAAGCCCACGTCCAGCGCCTGGCGCGCCACATCGGTCCGGACATCACCGCTCATGGCCTGGCGCAGCTCGGTGTGGATCTGCGGTGCCGTCTCGGTCAGGGCTTTCAGGAAGGCCCCCAGCCGGGTGAACTCGGGGTCGAGGATGGTGCCAATGCGCAAGGTGCCGCGCACCGTGCTCTGCAAACGCTGCACGGCCTGGGCAAAGTCCTGCAAGCCGCCCAAGGCTCGTTCGGCCTGCGGCAGCAAGGCGGCACCATCGGGCGTCAAGGCCAGGCCGTGCGGGGTGCGGGTGAACAAGGTCAATCCAGTGGCCTGGGCCAAGCCCTTGAGCTGCAGGCTGACCGCGGGTTGGGACAGGTGCAAGCGCTCGGCGGCACGCGACACATTGCCTTCGCGCGCCACGGTCAAAAAAGCTTTCAGCACCTGGGGGTCGGGGAGAGGCGGTAAGGACACAACAAGCCCTAGAGGTATTTGACTTGTTTATAAGACAGTTTTGAAGAAATCATTGGATCGCTCGGCTCAAGTCGCGCAAACTGCCGCCCAAGCCCCCCACCTCGCGATGAGGTGAGCAAATAAAACCGAGCCCCTGGAGACCGCCCGATGAGCCCCACACCGCCCCCAGCGCACGAACCCGCCAGCGACACGCGCTTCGACTACATCGTGATCGGCGGCGGCACCGCCGGGGCCTTGATGGCCAACCGCCTGAGCGCCCTGCCGGGCAAGCGGGTGCTGCTGATCGAGGCCGGCCGGCGCGACGACTACCACTGGATCCACATCCCCGTGGGCTACCTGTACTGCATTGGCAACCCCCGCACCGACTGGCTCTACCAAACCGAAGCCGCCGCCGGCCTGAACGGACGCACCCTGCGCTACCCGCGTGGCAAGACCCTGGGCGGCTGCAGCAGCATCAACGGCATGATTTACATGCGCGGCCAAGCGCGCGACTACGCGCAGTGGGCCGAGCTGACCGGTGACGACAGCTGGCGTTGGGACCAGGTCCTGCCCCAGTTCATGAAGCACGAAGACCACTGGAAGCTCGACACGCCAGGCCAGGCGCCCGACGGCTTTGCCCAATGGCATGGCCACCGCAGCCAGGGCAGCACCGGTGAATGGCGGGTCGAAAAGCAGCGCCTGCGCTGGGACGTGCTGGACGCCTTTGCCCAAGCCGCACAAGAAGCGGGCGTGCCGGCCAGCGACGACTTCAACCAGGGCAGCAACGAAGGCGTGGGCTACTTCGAAGTGAACCAAAAAAGCGGCTGGCGCTGGAACACAGCCAAGGCTTTTCTGCGCCCGACCTGCTATGGCCGCGCCAACTTTGAAATGTGGACCAGCGCCCAGGTCGCCCGCCTGCTGATCGAGCCCCAGGCCGACGGCAGCCGCCGCTGCACCGGCGTGCAGGTCTGGACCGGCAGCGAGATGGTCAATGCCCATGCCAACACCGAAGTGCTGCTGTGCGCGGGCAGCATTGGCAGCCCGCAGATTCTGCAGCTGTCGGGCATCGGCCCGGCCGATCTGCTGCACGCCCGCGGCATCCAACCCGTGATCGACCTGCCCGGCGTGGGCCAAAACCTGCAAGACCATTTGCAGATCCGCACCGTGTACAAAGTGGAAGGCGTGAAGACGCTCAACACCCTGGCCAACAGCCTCTGGGGCAAGGCCATGATCGGTCTGGAATACGCGCTCAAGCGCAGCGGCCCCATGAGCATGGCCCCCAGCCAGCTCGGCGCTTTCACGCGCAGCCGCCCCGATCTGGCCCACCCCAACCTGCAGTACCACGTCCAGCCCCTGAGCCTGGACGCTTTTGGCGAGCCACTGCACAACTTCAACGCCTTCACCGCCAGCGTCTGCAACCTCAACCCCAGCAGCCGGGGCACGGTGCAGATCAAGAGCCCGCGCTTTGAAGACGCGCCGGCCATCGCGCCCAACTACCTGAGCACCGACGACGACCGCCAGGTGGCCGTCGACAGCCTGCGCCTGACCCGGCGCATCGTGGCCCAGCCCGCCTTGGCCCGCTACCGCCCCGAAGAATTCAAGCCCGGGCCGCAATACCAGGAAGACGCCGAACTGGCGCGCCTGGCCGGCGACATCGCCACCACCATCTTTCACCCGGTGGGCACCACCAAAATGGGCCGCTCCGACGACCCCATGGCGGTGCTGGACTCGCGCCTGCGCCTGTTCGACGGTGCAGGCGAGGCCGGTCAGCCGCGCCGCACTGTGGCCGGGCTGCGCGTGGTGGACGCGGGCGCCATGCCCACCATCACCAGTGGCAACACCAACAGCCCGACGCTGATGATGGCCGAACGGGTGGCGGCCTGGATCACCGCAGCGGCCTGAGCCCAGCTCAGCGTCAGCGCAAACCGCCGATGTAGCGCGGCGCATCGGGCTCGGGCCCGGCGGGGTCCATGCGGCCCGGCACGGGTGCTGGGGGCGCGACCACGCCCGGCACGCTGCGCAGCGGCGCCATGTTCCAGGCGGCGGCCAGCTTGTCGGCCCATTCGGCCACGTCGGCATGACCGCCCTCGGCTGCGGCCTGACGCGCCAGGCGCACCATGGCCGCCGCGTACTCGGCATTGCCCGCCATCCATTCGGTGTCGGTCACCCGGCCCACCTTGCGGCGCAGCAGCACATGCAGGTGGGCGGCAATGGCCAATTTTTCGCTGGGCAACATGGACACTTTCTCCGGTTCAATCAAGGGGCGCGACGCAAGCTCAAGAGCCCAGGTGCTCGCGGTGCTGGGCCTGGTCCAGACCCAGCTGCTCGCTGGCCTCATCGACCCGCAAGCCCACCATGAAATGGGCAAACTTCAGCGCGAGCCAAGTGCCGACCGCGCTGTAGGCCATGACCGCCACGGCCCCCAAAGCCTGCACCACCCAGTGCCCGGAAGCGCCTCCGATCAAAGGATTGGCCAGCCAGCCCGTCAGCAAGCTGCCGACCAGCCCACCCACGCCGTGCACGCCAAAGACATCGAGCGAATCGTCCGCGCGCAGCCAACGCTTGAGCCCCGTAGCCCCCCAGTAGCAGGCCAGGCCGGCGACCGCCCCAATCAAGGCCGCCGAGGCCGGGCTGACATAGCCCGAGGCCGGCGTCACCGCCACCAGGCCAGCCACCACGCCCGAGCACAGGCCCAGCAGCGAAGGCCGGCGCCGACGCACCCATTCGCCGAACATCCAGGCCAGGGCCCCGGTGGCTGCCGCCAAATGGGTGCACAGCAGGGCCAGACCGGCCCGACCGTCGGCCGCCACGGCCGAGCCCGCATTGAAGCCAAACCAACCCACCCACAGCAAGCCCGTACCCGCCATCGTCAGGCCCAGGTTGTAGGGCTCGAAGGGCTCGCGCCCGTAACCCTGGCGGGGACCCAGCACATAGGCACACACCAGGCCCGCCACGCCGGCGTTGATGTGCACCACCGCCCCCCCGGCAAAGTCCAAAGCGCCCAGACGGGCCAGCCAGCCCCCGGGCTCCCACACCCAGTGCGCCACGGGGGCATAGACCAACAGCGACCACAGGCCGGTGAACCACAGCAGGGCTGAAAAGCGCATGCGCTCCACCAGCGCCCCCACCACCAGGGCGGGCGTGATGATGGCAAAGGTCAGCTGGAACATGGCGTACACCGACTCGGGCACATTGGGCGCAATGTGGCTGACGGCCACCTGGGCACTGCCCTTGAGGTAGTCCATGCCGGCAAAACCAGCCCGACTCAGTGAACCGATCCAGGGGCTGCCTGGCGTGAACGCCAGCGAATAGCCCAGCGCAAACCACAGCAGGCTGACCAGGGCCGCCACCGCCACCAGGCTGGCCAAGGTGTTGATCACGTTCTTGCGCCGCACCATGCCGGCGTAGAACAGCGCCAAGCCAGGCAAGGTCATCATGAGCACCAGCGCGGTGGCGCTGAGCATCCAGGCCGTGTCCGCCGCCTGCAAAGAGGCCTCGGGCACCAGGCCCGGCTGGGTCAAGGGAGCGCTCACCTGGGCCGCCAAAGGACCCACGGCCCCCAGCAGCGCCAGACCCCCCACCCGCCGAAGTCCCTTGCGCCTTGGAAATGTCATGTCGTCTCCATCCATGTCAGTCATACCCAACTGGTGCAGGACTCATGCCAGGGCAGCTCCGCGCTGCGCACGCCCGGGGGCAGGGGGGAGGGAAACCCCCAATGCACCGAAATGAATCGCCGCGTTACATTTCATGCACTCGCAACGGGCCTCAGCTGCCCGGCAGGGCGGGGGATCGAGGAGACAAATTACTCAGAATCAGAACGATTTCTGGACGGTGCTCGAAGAAGCTGCCGCTACCTGACAAAGGCGCCCATCTGGGCGCCTTTTTTCTTTGTGGCAAGCGATTCCCGAAGGACAGCCCCTGCACCAGGCCCGTCCCGGACCGGATGCGACAATCCCGCCCATGGACTTTGTACTCGTTTCGCTGGCCTCGCTGCTGGCTGGTTTTATCGATTCGATCGTGGGCGGCGGCGGCCTGGTGCTGGTGCCCGCCCTGTTTGCGACCTACCCCACCACCCACCCGGCCACCCTGTTTGGCGTGAACAAAAGTGCCTCTATTTGGGGCACGGCCATGGCCACCTGGCAATACCAACGCCGGGTGTCGCTGCGCTGGGGCACCTTGCTGCCGGCGGCGGCGGCAGGCTTCATTGGGGCGGGATCAGGCGCCTGGGCTGTGACGGTCGTGTCGCCCAACTTCTTGCGCCAATTGCTGCCCTTGATCCTGCTGGGCGTGCTGGCTTACACCCTGGCCAAGAAAGAACTGGGGCAAGTCCACCAGCCGCGTTTCCAGGGCCGCGCCGAGGTGCTGGCCGCCAGCACCGTGGGCCTGGGCATTGGCTTTTACGACGGATTTTTCGGGCCGGGCACGGGCAGTTTCTTTGTCTTTTTGCTGGTGCGCTGGCTGGGCTACGACTTTTTGAACGCCTCGGCGTCGGCCAAGCTGCTCAACACGGCCACCAACCTGGCAGCGTTGATCCTGTTCAGCCTCAAGGGCCATGTCTGGTGGCACTTTGCCCTGCCGCTGGCGGTGGCCAATGTGCTGGGCAGCGTGCTGGGCACGCGCATGGCGCTCAAACATGGTGCGGGGTTTGTGCGCTGGGTCTTCATCGCCGTGGTATCGGCGCTGATCCTGAAGACGGGCTACGACGCCTTCTTGCGCTGAGCGCGCACGGGCCTCAGCGGCCGCTGGGGCGGGCGGGCAACTGGCCCTGCGCCAGGTCGGGCAGGCCCGGCACTTCGGACACCTTGCGCGGCGTGCCCAGGGGCAGTTGGGCCTGCCCGACCTGCACCGCGGCCATGTCTTGTTCGCTGGGGTATTGCTGCAGCAGCCAGTAGTCAAAAACGCGCCGTGCAATGGGGGCCGCGGCGGCCCCACCAAAACCGGCGTTCTCGACCACCATGGCCAAGGCGATCTTGGGCGCGTCGGCCGGGGCAAATGCCATGTACAGCGCGTGGTCACGGTTGCGCTCGGACATCTTGGCCGCGTCGTACTTTTCGTTTTGCTTGATCGTCACCACCTGGGCGGTACCGGTCTTGCCCGCCGCCACATAGCCCGCAGCACGGAAGCTGGCCGCGCCGGTGCCTTCCACGTTCACGCCCACCAGGGCGTTGTTGATGACGGCGATGTTGCTGGCCTTGGCAATCTGCTCGGCCTTGATTTCACGCAGGGTGTCGCGCGACTCGCGGCTCACCACATCCACCACCTGCTTGACCAGGTGGGGCTTCATCTTCACGCCGTTGTTGGCCAACACGCTGGTGGCCAGGGCCAGTTGCAGCATGGTGAAGTTGTTGTAGCCCTGGCCGATGCCCAGCGAGATGGTCTCGCCCGCGTACCAGCGCTTTTGCTCGGGGCGCTTGTACGCGTTGCGCTTCCACTCGGTGGAAGGCAGGATCCCGCGCACCTCGCCAAAGATGTCAATGCCCGTCAGCGCACCAAAGCCGAACTTCTGCAACTCGTCATGGATCAGGTCCACGCCCATGTCGTTGGCCAACATATAGTAGTAGGTGTCGCACGACTGGACGATGGACTTGTACATGTCCACCGTGCCGTGGCCGCCTTCCTTGTCATCACGGAAGCGGTGGTTGCCAAACATGAAAAACCCCGGGTCGCTGATCGACTGCTGCGGGGTGCGCTTGCCTGTTTCCAAGGCAGCCAAGGCCATGAAGGGCTTGTAGGTGGAGCCCGGCGGGTAGGTGCCGCGCAGGGCGCGGTTGAGCAGGGGCTTGTCTGGCGACTCGTTGAGCGCCTGCCAGTTCTCCTGGTCGATGCCGTCCACGAACAGGTTGGGGTCAAAAGTGGGCTTGCTGACAAAGGCCAGTACCTCACCGGTCTTGGGGTCCATGGCCACCATGGCACCACGGCGGTCGCCAAACAGGTCTTCCACCAGCTTTTGCAGCTTGATGTCGATGGACAGCATGACCGTGTTGCCAGGCGTGGCCGGGTGGCTGGCCAGGCGGCGCACGGCGCGGCCGCCAGCGGAGGTCTCCATCTGTTCCACACCGGTGACGCCGTGCAACTGACGCTCAAAACTCTGCTCGACACCCAGTTTGCCGATGTACTCGGTGCCCCGGTAATTGCTCTCGTCGTCAGAGTCCTGGATGTCTTCTTTTTCTTTTTGGTTGATGCGGCCGATGTAGCCAATCACATGGCTGGCCAGCGGACCAAACGGGTAGTTGCGAAACAGGCGCGCCTTGATCTCCACACCGGGGAAGCGAAAGCGCTGCGCCGCAAAGCGCGCCACTTCTTCGTCTGACAAGCGGGTGCGGATGGGCAGGGACTCAAAGCTCTTGGACTCGTCCACCAGCTTCTTGAAGCGCCGGCGGTCACGCGCCTGGATGTCGACCACCCCAGCCAAGCCGTCGATGACTTCATCCAACGGCCCCGCCTTCGAGGGCGTGATCTCCAAGGTGTAGGCCGAGTAGTTGGTCGCCAGCACCACACCATTGCGGTCCACGATCAAGCCCCGGTTGGGCACGATGGGCACCACCGCCGTGCGGTTGTTCTCGGCCTGCTCGGCCAGGTCTTGGTGGCGCACGACCTGCAGGTAGACCAGGCGCGACGCCAAGAGCACAAAGCAAAACAGCACCAGCAGGCCCGCCACCACCACGCGGGTGCGGAAGCGCCACAGGTCGACCTCGACGTTGCGCAGTTCGGTCATAGCGGCCGGTTTTCGTCCCGATCAGGCGGACGCCGCTGTGGGGCCAGCAAGACCCAGGACACCAGCGGCCACAACGCCACCTCCAGCCCAGCGGCCAGCAAGAACCAGAAGCCTGGGAAGATGCCGCCCAGTGCCACCCGCAACAGCACCTCCAGCACATGCGCGGCCAGGAACAGCGGCAGGACCTGCAAGGTCTGCGAGGCCACGCTGAACCACAGCAAACGACGCTGCATCATCAAGAACAAGAAGGACATGCCGCAGTAAGCCAAGGCATGCTGGCCCAACAAGGCCGATTGGTGCACGTCCATGATCAGGCCGAACACAAAGGCCGCGCCAATGCCCACCCGCGCGGGCTGGTGCACGGACCAGAACATCATCAGCACCAGCAGCACATCGGGCATGCCGGGCATGCGCCCCAGGGGCAGCATGTTGACCATCAAGGCCACCAAGAGCGAGCCCCAAATGAACACCGGGTTGGCGGGCAGCAGCAGCTGCTGCCCACTGGCTTTGCCGATCATTTGCGGCCTCCCTTGCGACCCGAGGCCATCGGCTCGGGCTGGGGTCGGGGCGGCACTTGACCGCCCAAAGGATTGAGCACCATCACATGGCGCGAGGCGGCCACCAGGCCCAAGGGCAGGCAGTGGATGCGCGCAAAGGCCGAGTCGGCACGGCGCTCCACCTTGTCCACGCGGGCCACCGGCAAGCCCGGCGGGTAGACGCCATCCACACCGCTGGTGGACAGCAAATCGCCGGCCTGCACATCGGCGTTGGCGGGCATGTAGCGCAACTCCAGCCCGCCGCCACCTGCCAACGGATCGCCATAGGCCACGCTGCGCGCGCCGGTGCGGGTGTTCAACACGGGAATGGCAAAGTCGCGGTCGACCACCAGGGTCACCTCGGACAGCAGCGGGTCCACGCGCGTGACCTGGCCCAGCACCCCGGCTTCATCGATCACCGGCGAGCCCAGGGCCACGCCCTTGAGTTGACCGCGGTCGATGACGATGCGGCGGGTGTAGGGATCGGGTGCGTCGTAGAGCACCTCAGCCGCCTGGCCTTCCGCCTTGAAGCGTTCGCTCAGCGCCAGCAACTCGCGCAAGCGGGCGTTCTCCTGCAGCAATTGCTCAACCTGGTTGGCGCGTTGCGACTGCTGCGCCAAACTGCGCCGCGCGTCCTGCTCGATTTGCTGGGCCGCATGCAGGGACTCGAAGTACTCGCCCGCGTTCTGGGCGGCCCGCACGGGCTGCAGCACCACCCATTGCAAAGGGTAAAGCGCGGTGTCCACCAGACCGCGCAGCGGCTGGGTGATGTGGAAGCGCACATCCGCCACCATCAGGAACAGCGACAAGGCGCTGAAAAACAGCAGCCGGGACAAGGCCGACGGCCCCTGCCTGAAAAACGGGGGGGGGTTGCGATCCAGGGTTCCCAGAGGCATGTGGAGCTTGAACCAGGTTCACCAGAATTGAAAAAAGCCGGCTGACGTCAGGCCAAGCCGGCTCACGGAATCAAGCCGTCCTCACTCGCTGGTGAAGATGCTGCCCTGGCGGTCCATGCGCTCCAGCGCAATGCCACAGCCACGCACCACACAGGTCAGCGGGTCTTCGGCCACCAACACCGGCAGACCGGTTTCTTCGGCCAGCAGGCGGTCCAGGTCGCGCAGCAGCGCGCCACCACCGGTCAGCATCATGCCGCGGTCGGCGATGTCGGCGCCCAGTTCTGGCGGGGTTTGCTCGAGCGCGTTCTTCACGGCCGAGACGATTTGGTTCAGCGGGTCGGTCAGCGCTTCCAGCACTTCGTTGCTGGAGATGGTGAAGCTGCGCGGCACGCCTTCGCTGAGGTTGCGGCCCTTGACTTCCATCTCGCGCACTTCGGAGCCGGGGAAGGCCGAACCGATTTGCTTCTTGATGGCTTCTGCAGTGGGCTCGCCGATCAACATGCCGTAGTTGCGGCGGATGTAGTTGATGATGGCCTCGTCGAACTTGTCGCCGCCCACGCGGACCGAGCCCTTGTAGACCATGCCGCCCAGCGAGATCACACCCACTTCGGTGGTACCGCCGCCGATGTCCACGACCATCGAACCGCTGGCCTCGGACACCGGCAGGCCGGCGCCAATGCCGGCGGCCATGGGTTCTTCAATCAGGTACACCGCGGTGGCGCCAGCCGCTTCGGCCGCGTCCTTGATGGCGCGGCGCTCGACCTGGGTCGAGCCGCAAGGCACGCAGATGATGATGCGCGGGCTGGGGCTCAGCAGGGTACGCGGGTGCACCATCTTGATGAACTGCTTGATCATCTGCTCGGTGATCACGAAGTCGGCGATCACGCCGTCTTTCATCGGGCGGATGGCTTCGATGTTGCCAGGCACCTTACCCAGCATGGCCTTGGCCTCGCGGCCGACCGCCTGAATCACTTTTTTGCCGTGGGGGCCGCCTTCATGGCGGATCGCGACCACAGACGGTTCGTCCAAGACGATGCCTTTGTCACGGGCAAAAATCAGGGTGTTCGCGGTGCCAAGATCGATGGCAAGGTCGGTGGAGAAGTACCGACGGAAGGCTCCAAACATTCAAATTCCTCTCAGGCACGGCCTGCGCTTCGGCCCGCCGTCGCCTTTTATTACGGGGTCAAAATTGGCTCTTTTTGGCTCAATTACCCGCACATGGGGGGGTAACGCGACAAAGACGGGATAATACCCGATCCCCTGTGAATAACTCTTCCCGGCCCTTCGGGAATGCAGCTTTATCTGCGCTTTACCCTGCTCAATTTTTATGGCCCTCACCCCTCAGGACATCGGCCGGATTGCCAATCTGGCCCGGCTGGAACTCCAGCCCGCCGAAAGTGAGCGAATGCTCACTCAACTGAATGGCTTTTTCGACATCGTCGAAAAAATGCGTGCCGTGGACACCACCGGTCTGGAGCCCCTGGCCCACCCCGTGGCCATCATCCAGGACGTGGCGCTGCGCCTGCGCGAAGACATCGCCAGCGAGCCCAACCAACGCGAAGCCAACCAGCAAAGCGCCCCTGCCGTCGAGCGAGGCCTGTTCCTGGTGCCCAAGGTGATCGAGTAAGGACCGCTCCGCATGACGACCCCCGCATCCTCTGACCTGCACGACTTGAGCGTGGCCGAGCTGGCCCGCCAACTGCGCGACCGCCAGGTCTCCGCCGTCGAAGCCGCCACCCATTTCCTCGGCCGCATCCAAGCCGCGCCGCAATGGGGCGCTTTTGTGGCCCTCAATGAAGAGGCCACCCTGGCCCAGGCCCGTGCCGCCGACGAGCGTCTCAGCCGCGGCGAAGCCCTGGCTTTGGACGGCGTGCCCATTGCACACAAAGATATTTTTGTTACAAAAAACTTTGCCAGCACCGCCGGCTCGAAGATGCTGGACGGCTACCGTTCGCCCTTTGACGCCACCGTGGTGACTCGCCTGGCCGACGCCGGCGCCGTGACCCTGGGCAAGCTCAACTGCGACGAATTCGCCATGGGCTCGGCCAACGAGAACTCGGCCGTGGCCCCACTGGGCTTTGACGCGCCCGCCCCGGTGCGCAACCCCTGGGCCAGCGACCGTGTGCCTGGCGGCTCCTCGGGCGGCAGCGCCGCCGCCGTGGCCGCGCGCCTGGCCCCGGCCGCGACCGGCACCGACACCGGCGGCTCGATCCGCCAGCCCGCCAGCTTTTGCGGCATCACCGGCATCAAACCCACCTATGGCCGCGCCTCGCGCTACGGCATGGTGGCCTTTGCCTCCAGCCTGGACCAAGCCGGTCCGATGGCCCGCAGCGCCGAAGACTGCGCTTTGCTGCTGTCGGCCATGTGCGGCCCTGACCCGGACCGTGACTCCACCTCGCTGGACCTGCCGGCCGAGAACTTCGCCCGCGGCCTGAACGACTCGATCGACGGCCTGCGCATCGGCATTCCGGCCGAGTTCTTTGGCGACGGCCTGGCACCCGACGTGCGCGCCGCGGTCGACGCTGCGCTGAAGGAATACGAAAAGCTCGGCGCCAAGCTGGTGCCCATCGCGCTGCCGCGCACCGAGCTGTCGATCCCGGTCTACTACATCATCGCCCCGGCGGAAGCCAGCTCGAACCTGAGCCGCTTTGACGGCGTCAAGTTCGGCCACCGCGCCAAGGACTATGGCGACCTGACCGACATGTACAAGAAGACCCGCGCCGAAGGCTTTGGCGACGAGGTCAAGCGCCGCATCATGATCGGCGCCTATGTGCTGTCGCACGGCTACTACGACGCCTACTACCTGCAGGCGCAGAAGATCCGCCGCATGATCGCCGACGACTTCCAGCAAGCCTTCAAGAGCTGCGACGTGATCGCCGGCCCCGTGGCCCCGACCGTGGCCTGGAAGCTGGGCGAAAAATCCGCCGACCCGGTGGCCAACTACCTGGCCGACATCTTCACCCTGCCCGGTTCGCTGGCTGGCCTGCCCGGCATGAGCCTGCCCGCCGGCTTTGGCGAAGGCGGCCTGCCCGTGGGCCTGCAGCTGATCGGCAACTACTTCAGCGAGGCCAAGCTGCTCAACGCCGCCCACCGCTTCCAGCAAGCCACCGATTTCCACCTCCGTCGTCCGGAGGGCATCTGACCATGAGCAAGAACAAACTCGTGCAAGGCTACGAAGTCGTGATCGGCTTCGAGACCCATGCCCAACTCTCGACCCAGAGCAAGATCTTCAGCCGCGCCCCCACTGCTTTTGGTGCCGAGCCCAACACCCAGGCCTGCGCGGTGGACCTGGCCTTGCCCGGCACGCTGCCGGTGATGAACAAGGGTGCGGTCGAACGCGCCATTGAGTTCGGTCTGGCCATTGGCTCGCACATCTCGCCCAAAAGCATCTTCGCGCGCAAGAACTACTTCTACCCCGACCTGCCCAAGGGCTACCAGATCAGCCAGTTCGAGATCCCGGTCGTGGTCGGCGGCGAGGTTGAGTTCTTCTTGGGTGACGAGAAGAAAACCGTGCGCCTGGTGCGCGCCCACCTCGAAGAGGACGCGGGCAAGTCACTGCATGAAGACTTCATCGGCCAGTCGGGCATTGACCTGAACCGCGCCGGCACGCCGCTGCTGGAAATCGTCACCGAGCCCGACATCCGCTCCAGCGACGAGGCTGTGGCCTACGCCAAAGAGCTGCACAAGATCGTCACCTGGATCGGCATCTGCGACGGCAACATGCAAGAAGGCAGCTTCCGTTGCGACGCCAACGTGTCGGTGCGCCGCCCGGGCGAGCCGCTGGGCACGCGCCGCGAGATCAAGAACCTGAACAGCTTCAAGTTCATGCAGCAGGCCATCGACTACGAGGTGCGCTGGCAAATCGAGCAGATCGAAGACGGCCACGCCATCCAGCAGGCCACCGTGCTGTTCGACCCCGACACGGGCGAAACGCGCGCCATGCGCACCAAGGAAGACGCGGCCGACTACCGCTACTTCCCCGACCCCGACCTGCCCCCGCTGGTGATTGCCGACGAGTGGGTGCAGCGCGTGAAGGCCGCGATGACCGAACTGCCGCGCACCATGGCGGCCCGCTTTGTGGCCGACTACGGTCTGCCCGAATACGACGCCACCACGCTGACCCAAAGCAAGGCCATGGCGGCCTACTTTGAAGCCGCCGCCAAGGCCTGCGGCCAGGCCAAACTGGTCAGCAACTGGGTCATGGGCGAAGTCTCACGCCGGCTCAACAGCAGCGAAGCCAGCATCGAAACCGCCCCGGTCAGCGCCACCCAGTTGGCGGCCCTGATCACACGCATTGCCGACGGCACCATCTCCAACAACGCCGCCAAGCAGGTGTTTGAGGTGCTGTGGAGCGGTGAAGCGACCGAGGTCGACGCCGTCATCGAAGCCAAGGGCTTGAAGCAGATGAACGACAGCGGCGCGCTGGAAAAGATCATCGACGAGGTGATTGCCGCCAACGCCGACAACGTGGCCCAGTACAAGGCCGGCAAGGAAAAAGCCTTCAACGCCCTGGTCGGCCAGATCATGAAGGCCAGCAAAGGCAAGGCCAACCCAGGCCAGGTCAACGAGCTGCTGAAGCAAAAGCTGGCCTGAGGCCCTCCCTCAGACCCCGCCCGTCCCCGCCTGCGCGAAGCGGGGATGGCGCGCTCAGCCTGCCCTGTGTTGAACCTGCCCAGGGCCTCAGCGCTGGCCAGGCCCCCAGATCAGCTGCAGGCGCTTCAACTCCTGGTCAAAACGCTGGTTGATGCGGTCTTTCTCACGCGCCTGGTCGGCAATGAAGCGGTTTTGCGCCTCTTCGGCCTGCTGGTTGTCCTGCAACTTCTGGCGCAGCGCCGGCGGCGTCTTGCTGGGGTCTTTGCGGTAGAACTCAAATTCGGCCTGGATGGCCTTGCGCTGCTCGCGCAATTCGTCGATGCGCTTTTGCGCGATCTTCACCACCGAGTCCACTTGCTTGAGGGCTTCGATGCGTTCGCTGTCGTGCGCGGCCTGGCTGGGGTAGCGCGCAGCCAGGGCGCGGTCGCGGCGGCGCTCCTCGCTCAGGCGCGCCTGCTCTTCATCCAGCAGGCGCTGGCGTTCTTCGGCCGCGGCACGCTCCTGGGCGGTGAGGGCCGGCGCCAGCTTGCGCTTGACGGTGCCACTGGGGTTGAGCTCGCGCTGCTCACGGTCCTGGCACTCAGGGATGGGGCGGTCCGAGGTGATGCGCCGGCCAGACGCATCGGTGCAGGTGAAGATGCCTTGCGCAGCCACACCGATGTGCAGGCCCATGCCTACCCACAGGCCCAGCCATGCACACGTCCCACCCCATTTAGTCACTTTTATCCTTCATCGACTCCGTAGCGCTCACGGTAAGCCAGCACACGGGCGTGATCGGCGGCCAAAGCACCGTCACCCTTTGCATTCAGATACTGTAGCAAGTCTGCCAGTTTGGCGACCGCACAAACCTGCAAACCGAGCTGCTGGCGGACATATTGCACAGCACTGTGCGCCACGTCCTGACCGTTTTCCGTGGCTTTCTCTTGGCGGTCCAGCGCCAGGGCCACCGCGTGCGGGGTGGCGCCTGCAGAGCGGATGATGGCGATCGACTCGCGGGCGGCGGTGCCGGCCGACATGACGTCGTCGACGATCAGCACCCGGCCTTGCAGCGGCGCACCCACCAGGGTGCCGCCTTCGCCATGGTCCTTGGCCTCTTTGCGGTTGTAGGCAAAGGGCACGTTGCGGCCCAGGCGGGCCAGCTCAATGGCCACGGCCGCTGCCAACGGGATGCCCTTGTAGGCGGGGCCAAAAATCATGTCGAACTCGATGCCGCTTTCCAGCAGGCGTTTTGCATAGAATTCGGCCAGTTTGCCCAGCTTGGCCCCGTCGTCAAACAGACCGGCATTGAAGAAATACGGGCTCAGTCGACCGGCTTTGGTCTTGAATTCGCCAAAGCGCAAGACGCCCGAATCCACCGAAAACCGCACAAACTCCTGTGCCAGCATGTCTTGTCCGGCTGCTGCTCCAGACCCTTGCGCGCTCTCAACCACCATGGGGAAATCCTTGTTCAAATTAACCAGCCTCAACCTCAACGGCATCCGCTCAGCCACCACCAAGGGCGTCGAAGCCTGGATTGCGGCCACACAGCCGGATTGTATTTGCGTGCAGGAAATCAAAGCCCAGGCGCCGGACATGGCGGGCCGCTTCGAAAGCCTGGCGGGCTTGACCGGACACTTCCAGTTTGCCGAGAAAAAGGGCTACTCGGGCGTGGGCATCTACACCCGCCACGAGCCCAGCGATGTCGTCATTGGCCTGGGCTCCCCTGAGTTTGATGCCGAAGGCCGCTACGTCGAGCTGCGCTTTGACACCCCGAGCCACAAGCGCTCCATCATCAGCAGCTACTTCCCCAGCGGCTCCTCAGGGGAAGAGCGCCAGCAGGCCAAGTTCCGCTTCCTGGCCCTGATGCACCCGCACCTGATGGCGCTCAAAGCACAGCGCGACTTCATCCTGTGTGGCGACATCAACATCGCGCACCAAGAGGCTGACCTGAAGAACTGGAAGGGCAACCAGAAGAACAGCGGCTTCCTGCCCGAAGAGCGCGCCTGGATGACCCAGCTGCTGGCCGACGACGCCGCCACCGGCGGCCTGGTCGACGTGTACCGCCGCCTGCAGCCTGACACCACCGACGCTTGCTACACCTGGTGGAGCAACCGTGGCCAGGCCTATGCGAAGAACGTGGGCTGGCGTCTGGACTACCACCTGGCCACGCCCGCGTTGGCTGCCACGGCCCGCAGCGAGGCCATCTACAAAGACGAGAAGTTCTCGGACCACGCGCCCATCACCATCGGCTACGACTTCAGCCTCTGAGCCTGCCGCCGCGCGGCCCGGGACTTGGCGCCACCCGAGGCGCGGGCCTCGCCTGCCGGCCGGCCGCCACGGGGCGCCCCACGCGCCCCGCTCGGCGGCAAGCCGCCCTCCTGACACGACCTGAAATGCCCCTCAATTCGCCACGTCTTAATAGATGCATTTAAAATGCACTTATTAACCCACTAAGGAGCACCTTCATGCTGAACACAGTCACCCGCCAACTCGTCAAAGCCACGGCCCCTGTCCTCAAGGAGCACGGCGTGACCCTCACCCGGCACTTTTACGCGCGCATGTTCCAGCACAACCCTGAACTGCGGGAGGTGTTCAACCAGGGGCACCAACGCGGCGGATCGCAGCAAGAAGCCCTGGCCATGGCCGTGGCCGCCTACGCGGAACACATCGACCACCCCGAGGTGCTGATGCCGGTGTTGGAGCGCGTCGCCGCCAAGCACGTCAGCCTGGGCATTCGCCCGGAGCACTACACCATCGTGGGGCGCCACCTGCTGGCCTCGATTTCGGAGGTGCTCGGCGAAGGCGCGACGCCTGAGTTGATCGAGGCCTGGGCGGCGGCCTATGGCCAACTCGCCGACTTGCTCATGGGCCTGGAGCAGCAGGGCTACCACCAAGCCGCCAGCCAAGCGGGGGGCTGGACAGGTTGGCGCAGCTTCCGCGTGCAGACCAAGCGCGCGGAGAGCGAAGAAATCACCTCGTTTGAACTGGTGCCCGCCGACGGCGGCCAGGTGCCCAGCTACCGGCCGGGCCAGTACGTGTCGGTTCGCCTGCTGGTGCCTGAACTGGGCTACCGCCAGCCTCGGCAGTACAGCTTGTCTGACGCCCCCGGACGCGCTCACCTTCGCATCTCGGTCAAGCGCGAAGCCGCCGATACCGACCGCCCTGCGGGCATGGTGTCCAACCGCTTGCACGACCACGTCCAGGCCGGTGATGTGATTGAACTGGCGCCGCCGGCGGGTGACTTCTTCCTGCACACCGATCGCCAAACCCCGGTGGTGCTGCTCAGCGCCGGTGTGGGCATCACCCCGATGATGGCCATGCTGGCCCACTTGCAAGCCACGGCACCGCAGCGACCGCTGCGCTTCGTCCATGCGGCACGCCATGCGGGCGTGCAGGCCTTCGCCCCGCAAGTGCGCGCCTTGACGCAAGCCATGGCGAACGCGCAGGCCTGGTTGGTTCATGAGGCGCAGCGGCCCGAGCCCGCGTCTGCGCAACCTGATGCCTTGGGTCGCCTCGACCTCCAACACCTGGCCGCGCAGGACTTGCTGCCACCGGACGCCGACTACTACCTGTGCGGCCCAAAGGGCTTCATGAGCGCCCAGATCCACGCCCTCAAGGACCAGGGCGTGGCCGCTGAACGCATCCATGCAGAAGCCTTCGGGACCGGTGGCGTGGCGGCTTGAGGGCGCCGCGAGGGAGCAGGCGCGGGACGTGGGCGACAGGTTGTATGCTCCAAAGCCCTTCCCTCCCCCTCGACGAGACCGCGCCATGCAACTCACTCGCTTCACAGACCTCGGCCTGCGGGTGCTGATGTACCTCTGCCACGCCGAGCCACCGCAGGCCATCACGATTGCCGAGGTCACCGAGCGCTTCGACGTCTCGCACAACCACCTGACCAAGGTGGTGCAATTCATGGGGCAACAGGGCTGGTTGGTCAACGTGCGGGGCAAAGGCGGTGGCATGCGCCTGGCGCAGCCGGCTGAGCAGTTCCGACTGGGCCAACTCGTGCGTGCCCTCGAACGATCGCACGAGCTGATCGACTGCGCCGAGCCCCCCTGCGTCCTGCGAGGCCAGTGCACGCTCAAAGGGCTGCTGTCCCAGGGTGAAGAGGCGTTTTACGCCGCCCTGGACCAGTACAGCCTGGCCGATGCGCTGAAGGGCAAAACCCAGGAAGCCATCGTCAAGCTTCACCGCAGCTCACCCTACGCGCGCTAAAGAGCAGGCGACCCAGGGCGTGGTGCAAGCGCCGAATCGGACGGCGGTGCGCGCACAACACTCCAAAATGATAAACAAATACGCCTCTTATCAAGCAATCGTGAATTGATAAGATGTTGTAGGTATCGGAGGAGTGAGAAGTGAAACGCAATATGTCTTTCTGGGCCTGCACAGGCATGGCCGTATTGAGCGCCCTGGCCAGCAGCGCCTCAGCGCAATCGCTGGCGCCCGTCAACTCGGACTGGCTGAACTACCAATCGACCCGGACGCTGAAGCAGGCCACGGTGCCCAGCGAGGGCGCCACGGGCCAGGGCACCGGTTGGGTGCCCTCCCCGATGGACAGCAGCCACATGACGGGCCAGATCCCCACGCAGGTGCAAAACCTGCTGCAGACCAAGGCGGCCAGCGCCGATGGCAGCGTGCTCAAGGCCACTTTCCCCAGCAGTTTTGACCTGCGCACCCAGGGCTGGATCTCGCCGGTGCGCAACCAAGGCGCCTGCGGCGATTGCTACGCCTTTGCCACCACGGGCTCGCTGGAATCCACCATGCTGGCCACCCAGGCCGGCGCCTACGACTACTCCGAGAACCACATCAACGTCCGCCACGGTTTTGACTTCCCCGTCTGTGAAGGCGGGAACATGCAGATCACGGCGGCCTACCTCACGCGCTGGGGCAACACCGAAGGCTTTGCCGCCGGCCCGGTGTTCGAGTCCGACGACCCCTACACCTCCACAGCGGCCACCTCGGTGGCCGGTTTGTCGCCGCGCCAGCACGTGCAGCAGGTGATGTACCTGCCCGAGCGCGCCAACGCCACCGACAACACCAACTGGAAGTACGCCCTGCAGCAGTACGGCGCGGCCGCGGTGGCCATGTACATCAGCAGCAACTCAGCCCACTGGAATGCCAGCACGGCGTCGTACTACTACACAGCCGCCACCCCGGCCAGCGCCAACCACGCGGTCACCCTGATCGGCTGGGACGACAACTACCCAGCCAGCCAGTTCAGCACCCGCCCACCCGGCGATGGCGCCTTCTTGTTGAAGAACCAATACGGCAGCAGTTGGGGCAATGGCGGCTACTTCTACATCTCTTACTACGACGCGCGCCTGAGCAATGCCGCCGTGTTCAGCCCGGCGCAAAGCGTCAACAACTATGGCCGGGCCTACATGTACGACCCCCTGGGCAGCGTGAGCGCCATGGGTTACGTGGGCAGCACCACGGCTTACGGCGCCAATGTCTTCACCGCCCAGGCCACCGAATCGATTTCAGCGGTGGGCCTGTACCTGCCGGATGTCAACGGCAGCTACCAGATCGACATCTACACCGACCTGAGTACCGGCAGCAACCCGGTCTCGGGCACGCTGCAAACCAGCGCCCGCACCACGGGCTCCTTCCCGTACTCGGGCCTGTACACGGTGGCGCTGAACAGCCCCGTGCAAGTCAAGGCGGGCAGCAAGTTCTCGGTGGTGGCGCGCATCACCAACACCACCTCCAACTACCCCTTGGGCATCGAGAAACCCTATGCGGGCTATTCGAGCCGTGCCACCGCCAGCAGCGGGCAAAGCTTCGTCAGCTTCAGTGGCAGCACTTGGACCGACCTGGCCAGCGTCCCCGCCTACGCCAACACCAACCTCACCCTGCGCGCCTACACCCAGGCCGGCAGCACCGCTGCGGCCGCCGCCAACTACGACGGCATCTACCAAAGCAGCAGCAACAGCAACAGCTACCTGTCGGTGCACCAGAACGGCAGCAGCATGATCATTGCCAACTTCAACACCGTGGGCGCGGTGGCGGTGCCCCAAAGCACGGTGCTGGGCAGCTACCGGCCGGAGCGCCAGGACATCTGGGACCTGTACCAGGGCACGCTGAGCGGCAACGTCGGCACCTTGTCGGGCCAGTTGCTGTTTGGCGCCTGCCAGACCCAGGTCAGCGCGATTTTCACCAGCACGACGGTGCAGCTCAACCTGTCCGGGCTCAGTGCCACGGCCGCCGGCGCGGCGCAAAGCGTCAACTGCTCAAGCTCGGTGATCCCGAGCAGCACCGTCTACACCAAAGTGATGTAACGCCGCCAGCCAACCGGAGCCCGCGATGCCAGCCTCTTTCCTTTCCCATCTCTCCTCCCCGTTGCGCCATGTGGCGGCCCTGGCCCTGCTCGGCGCTGCCGCCCTGGCCCCCCATGTGGCCCAGGCCGTGGGCGCGTATGACGGCATTTACCAAAACAGCCAGCAAAGCAGCAACTACCTCTCGGTGCACCAAAACGGCAGCACCCTGATCGTGGCCAGCTTCAACACCATCAGCCCGGTGGGCGCGACCCAGACCACCGTGGGCGGTGCCTACAAGCCGGCCCGGCAAGACATTTGGGACCTGTACCAAGGCACGATCACGGGCAGCACCGGCATCCTGAATGGGCAGGTGATTTACGGGGCTTGCCAGGTTTCGGTCAGCGCGGCCTTTGACAGCACCGGTGTGCAGCTGGTCTTGGGTGCCCTCAGCACCACCGCCTCGGGCCTGAACCAGGGCCTGAACTGCAGCCTGCTGCCGGCACGCACGGCCACCAACGTCCGCTTCAACAAAATCTACTGAGCCCGGGCCGAAGACTGACCCACGGGACAGCGTGTGGGCCGAGCGCCATGCGACACTTCGGGCCCATGAGACACCTGCTGCCCACCCGACTCAGCGCCCTGATCGCGCTGGCCCTTGGCCTGACCCTGGGCCCAGCCCACGCCGACGGTCCGCGCGACGAGTTCTTCTGGCTCGGCGAGATCAACAAAGCCACAGCGGTCATCAACACCGAACAAGGCCTGCTGGACCGCCGCCTCACCCCGCTGGTCACGGCCGGCCTGCGCCAGGTGCTGCGCGATGGCCAACAGCCCGGCGCCAAGCGCCCAGCCAGCGTGATCACCTTCGAGCCCCTGTTGATCCAGGCGGCCGGCCCGGAGATCACCTGGCTGCACGCCGGGCGCTCCAGCCAGGACATGCACGCCACCTTCCGCGCCGCCATCCTGCGCGACGAGATGCTGCGCCTGGCGGATCAGCTCAACGCCACGCGCCGCACCCTGATCGACCTGGCCGATCAGCACCGCGCCACCATCGTGCCCAACTACACCAACGGCGTGGCCGCCCAACCCAACAGCTATGGCCACACCCTGCTCGGCCACGCCGCGGGCCTGGAGCGCGATGCCCAGCGCCTGCGCGAGGCCTATGCGCGCATCGACCGCTCGCCCATGGGCAGCACTGTCTTGAACGGCAGCAGCTGGCCGCTGGACCGGGCTCGCATGGCCGACTACCTGGGCTTTGCCGCGCTGGTGGAGAACGCCTACGACGCGGGCCAGATCTCATCCGTCGACGAACCGGTGGAGGCGGCGGCGCTGGCCACCAGCCTGGCCTTGCACACCGGCCAGTTCATTGAAGACGTGATGACCCAGTACGCCCAAGCCCGGCCCTGGATCCTGCTGGAGGAAGGCGGCGCCAACACCTACGTGTCCAGCGCCATGCCGCAAAAGCGCAACCCGGGCCTGCTCAACGCCACCCGGCGCGACGCCAGCAGCGTGCTGGCCCAGGCCCACGGCGTGGTGCTGCAGGCGCACAACATCCCGCCGGGCATGAGCGACGCCAAAGAGGTCAAGCCCAACACCACCTTGCTGCGCGACACCGGCGCCGTGCTCAAGCGCTGGCAGCAGATCTTGCAGGCCTTGCGCGTCAACCGCGAACGCGCGCTGGACGAGCTCAACAGCGACTGGACCGCCTCGCAAGAGCTGGCCGATGTGCTGATGCGGCGCTTCCAACTGCCGTTCCGGGTGGGACACCACTTTGCCTCCGAGGTGGTGGAATACGCGCGCGCCAAAGACATCCGGCCGCTGGACTTCCCCTACCGCGAGGCCCAACGCATTTACGCTGAAACGGTGCAAGGCAGCGCCCACCCAGCCCAGCTGCCGCTGAGCGAAGCCGAGTTCCGCGCCACGCTGGACCCGGTGGCCATCGTGAACAACCGCGCCACTGTGGGCGGCCCCCAGCCGGCCGAGATGACGCGCATGCTGGCCCGCGCCCGGCAGAGCGTGGTCGAGCAAGAGACCTGGGTGCGCGCGCGCCGCGAGCACGTGCAGCGCGCCCTGGCCCGGCTGGACCAGGACTTTGATCGCCTGGCCGACAGCGCCTCCAGCAGCGCTGCGCCTGCCAAGTAAGGAAGGGCCGTCAGCGGCTCAGCGCAAAAAGCGCTCGGGCCGGAACGGCGAGGCGTCGATGGCCGGCGTCTCGCCCGCCATCAAAGCCCCCAGCAAGACCGCTGTGCCAGGCCCGGTACTGAAGCCGATGTGCTGGTGGCCAAAGGCCAACCACAGACCGGGCTGCCCAGGTGCAGCGCCAATCATGGGGCGGCTGTCGGGCAAGGTGGGGCGGCTGCCCATCCAGGGCTCGGCCTCCACGCGCGCGCCCAGCGGGAAGGCCTGGCGCGCAGCCTCTTCGGCCAGCGCCAGCTGCAGCGGGTTGCGCGGTGCGTCCAGGTCGGTCAGTTCCACCCCGGAGGTCAAGCGCAGGCCCTGCGCCATCGGCGACAGCACATAGGCGCCCCCCGTGTCGTACACCGGGCGGCCCAGCGTGGCCCCGCCTTCGGCACCGAAATGCCGGTGGTAGCCGCGCTCAAACGCCATCGGCACGCGCAAGCCCAGCTGCTCTTTCAAGAAGCCGGCGCTCCAGGGCCCCAGGGCCACCACCACGCGGTCGGTCTGGGCCGTGGTGCCGTCGTTCAGGCGCAACTGCCAGGCCGCTGGCGACCCACTGCGCGCCAGGCCCTGCACCGGGCTGCAGACCAGGCGACCGCCCTGGGCCACGAACAGACGCGCATAGGCCTCGGTCACCGCGCCCGGGCTGTCCACCGAGGCGCTGTCCTGCACCCAGAGCGTGCGCGGAAACAACCCGTGCTTCAAACCAGGCTCCAGGCCCTGCAACTCGGCAGCGTCCAGGCCCTGGGTGCGGACGCCATAGCGCTCAAACACCGCACGCCCCGCCGCCCCGGCGTCGTACGCCGCCTGGCTGCGGTACAGGAACAACCAGCCGTTGTCACGCAAGCGGTGGCGCTCACCGGCCAGGCCCAGCAAGCGCTGGTGCTCGGTGGTGGACAGGCGGATCAGGCCATCCAAGGCCCGCGCCGTCTCCTCAAAAGGCTGTGGGCGGGCGCGCGCGAGAAAGCCCGTGGCCCAGCCCAGGTTGCGCGCCAGAAAGGAGGGGCTGTAGCGGAACTGCGGCGACTGATTGCGCAGCAAATTCGGCAAACTGGCCCACAGGCCGGGGTGGTTGAAAGGGATCAGCGAGCTGCGCGCGATCACACCCGCGTTGCCGTAAGAGGTTTCTTGGCCGGGCGCTCGGCGTTCATACAAGGTGACCTGAAAGCCACGCCTTTGCAGCTCCAGCGCGCAGGACACGCCCACCATGCCTGCGCCCAGAACGGCGACCGTGTTGCTCATTGCGGAAATCCTTTGGGAGACCCATGGAAGGCTGGGACGACCTGGGCGGCGGCAGCCCCAACGCTGCATGCACCGGCCCGCTGTCGGCGCGGATCTGAGATCAGCGGCCGCAAGGAGTATGCCAGCGGACAAGGGCCACCCAGCCCAGGTCCGGCCTTTGGATGGGCCGTGCGGGGCTGATGGATGCGCGTGCTCAGTCCAGCGTCAGGTTCTGCGTCTTCACCACTTGCCGGTACAGCGCGAGTTCCACCTTGATTTGCTCTGCGAACTGCTCGGGGGTCGTGCCCAGAATCATCGAGCCCGTGCCTTCGATGTGTTGCTGCACCACGGGGTTGGCCAGCACTTTCTTGAGGGCCGCATGGATGCGGTCAACGACCTCTTTGGGCGTGCCCTTGGGGCCCACGATGCCGTAGTAGGCCATGCGGTTGACCGGCTCCAGGCCCACCTCCTTGAAGGTGGGGACATTGGGCAGGGCCGCCAAGCGCTTGGGCGCGGCCACCACGATGGGCACCAGCTTGCCCGCCTTGATGAAGGGCAGCGAGGACGGCAGGTTGTCCAGGTTCATGCTGACCTGGCCGGCCACCACGTCGTTCAAAGCGGGGCCGGCGCCCCGGTAGGGAACATGGGTCACTTGGACGCCCGTCGACGCTTTGTACATCTCCATCAGCATGTGGGTGATGCTGCCGCTGCCGGTGGAGGCATAGGCGTACTTGTCGGGGTTGTTCTTGAGTTCCTGAACAAAGCCCTTGTAGTCATGCGCCGGAAACTTCGCGGTGACCGCAATCACATTGGGCGTGGCCGCGATGTTGATGATGGGCGTGAAGTCCGTCTCCGGGTTGTAGGGAAACTTGGGCGTGATGGCCGGGTTGGTGGCCGTGGTCGACACCGTGGCCATGCCCAGGGTGTAGCCGTCGGGCTTGGCGCGCACCAGTTCTTGCGCCCCCACCGTGCCGCCCGCACCGCTTTTGTTGTCGACCACGACGGCCTGCCCCAATTCCCGGGCCAGAGGCTCGGCCACCACACGGGCAATGAGGTCGGTGGTGCCGCCCGCGGCAAAGGGAACAATCAGGCGGATCGGCTTGCTGGGGTAGCCGGTTTGAGCCAGCACGGCGGTGCCGGCGCTCAGGGCCAGGCTGCAAAGCACAGCGCGTGCGCCCAGGCGCAGCAGGGGGATGGACATGAAGGTCTCCTTGTCGGGTTGGTGATGGATGGGGCGGGGCTTGACATTCAGCGGTGGCGGCGCACCAGGTGTTGCGGCCCCAGCTCGTGGCAGGCCGTCACGCCGAGCATGGCCATGTTGCGATCCACTTCGTCGCGCAACAGGCCAATGGCATGGGCCACCCCGGCTTCGCCGGCCACGGCGGCGGCGTAGTTGAAGGGGCGGCCAATCAGCACCATGCGTGCGCCGAGTGCCAGCGCCTTGAGGACATCCGCGCCGCGCCTGAAGCCGCTGTCGATCAGCACCGGGTAGTCGGGGCCCACGGCCTGCACCACCGCCTCCAGCACGCGCATGGGCGATGCCGCGCCATCGAGTTGGCGCCCACCATGGTTGGAGAGCACGATGCCATCGGCGCCGATGCGCTGGGCCTGGAGAGCGTCTTCCACGCTGAGCAGGCCCTTCACGACCAAGGGCCCTTTCCAGCGGCGGCGAATGGCTTCGAGGTGCTGCCAGTTCAAATGGTCGCGGGCCGAGAAATCGCGCAGCACGGAGGGCGACAGGATCGGGGCGCCACGGGTTGCAAAAGAGTTCTCGAAGTGCGGCATGCCATGGCGCCACAAGGTGCGCAAAAAGGTGTTGAGCACCCAGGCCGGCCGCACCATCCCATCCCAGGCCAGGCGCAGACTGGGGCGCAGCGGTGTCGAGAAACCGGTGCGGATGTTGTTCTCGCGGTTGGCCGAGATGGGGATGTCCACGGTCACCACCAAGGTGCTGAAGCCCGCCCGCTCCACCCGATCGATCAGCGCGTCAATGCGCGCCTGGTCGCCCGGGATGTAGGCCTGAAACCAGGTCGCGGGCGACTCGCGCGCCACGTCTTCCATCGGGATCAGCGAGGTGCCACTCATGATGGACACCACCCCCGCCTGTTGCGCCGCCCGCGCCAGCACCAAGTCGCCACGGTAGGTGGACAGGGCATTGATGCCCATCGGGGCGATGCCAAACGGGCTGCTGTAGCGCTGGCCGAACAGCGTGACCGACTGGCTGCGCTGGGAGACATCGCGCAACACCCGCGTGACCAAACCGTACTCGGCAAACACCTCACGGTTGTCCCGCAGCGAAGCACAGTCCTCGGCCGCGCCAGCGATGTAGCCAAAAATCGGTCGCGGCAAGCGCCGACGCGCCGCCCCTTCGAAGTCGTGCAGCGACAGCATGGGGCGCAGCGCGGCGGGGAGTTGGACGGACGAGGGTTCTGCGTAGTTGGCCATGGGGAGGGGCGAGGGAATCAATCGGGTGGCTGCGACTTTAGGCAGGCGGCTTATCCAAGAAAAGCGATATATTTCGAACGCCTATGTTCGCCTTCTGGAAACATGTCCACCCCCTCGATCAAACAACTGGAAGCCTTCTGGTGGGCGGCCACCTGCACCAACTTCGCCACCGCGGCCGAGCGGGTGCATTTGTCGGTGTCGTCGCTGTCCAAGCGCATCACGGAGCTGGAAGCCACGCTGGGCCAGCCGCTGTTTGACCGCAGCGGCCACCGGGCCGTGCTGACCGAGGCCGGGCAGCAGCTGCTGCCCGCCGCCCTGGAGGTGCTCAACGCCATGGCGGCCTTGAGCCAGACCCTGGCGGCGAGCGTGGCCTTGACGGGCCGCTGTCGCTTTGGGGTGGGCGACCTGTCCGCCCTGACCTGGTTGCCGCACTTTGTGGCTGCCGTGCGCCAGGCCCACCCCCAACTGGCCTTGGAACCCTGCGTCGACGTTGGTCGCGTGCTGGAACGCCGCCTGGCCGATGGCGAGCTGGACTTTGCTGTGATCGCGGGCCGCAGTTCGCGCAGTGAATTGCTGTCGCAGCCGGTGGGTGCAGCGCACTTCAGCTGGGCCGCAGCGCCGGGTTTATCGGACGCGCAGGGGCAGGAGGCGGCCCAGCTCCTGCAACGCTTTCCTTTGGTGAGCCTGCCCCACACGGCGGGCACCACCCGGCTGCTGGATGACTGGTTGCAAAGCAACCAAGCCACGGTGCGGGAGCGCATCCACTGCAACAGCTGGGGCGCCGTCGCCGGCATGTTGCGCCTGGGTGTGGGGATTGGCTTTCTGCCCACGAACTGGGTGGACACCCCAGGCCTGCGCGCCCTGACATCCGCCACCCCGCTGCGGCCTTTGCACTACACGTTTCAATGGCGGCGCGGCGATGCGCGCGCCCTGATCACCACCCTCCAAACCCTGGTCCAGCAGCAGCTCGATTTTCGGCACCACCCCTTCGGCACCTGACGCCAGGCCCTGGCCACGCCTCGAACCGCCGGCCCCCGGCGGAGGCTTATGCTTGGGCCGGTCGACCTGTTCAAATACCGCAGGGTCACCCCTTTTGTTTTGGCTTGCGCCCCACCACCCCATGCTGCATTACCACACCATCCCCGTCACCGCCTTTCAGCAAAACTGCTCCATCGTCTGGTGCGACGAAAGCCACCAGGCCGCGGTCATTGACCCGGGCGGTGACATCGACCGATTGCTGGCCGAACTGGACCAACGCGGGCTGAAGCTGGAGCAAATCTGGCTCACCCACGCCCACATCGACCACGCCGGCGGCACGGCCGAATTGGCCCAGCGCCTGAACCTGCCCATCATCGGCCCGCACCCGGGCGACCAGTTCTGGATCGACGGCCTGCCGCAGCAAAGCCAGATGTTTGGCTTCCCGCCCGCCGGCCTGTTCACGCCCACGCGCTGGCTGCACGACGGCGACACCGTGACCCTGGGCAGCCACACCCTGCAGGTGCGCCACTGCCCCGGCCACACGCCCGGTCATGTGGTGTTTTACTCACCCGAGATGAAGCGCGCCTTTGTGGGCGACGTGCTGTTTGCGGGCAGCATCGGCCGCACCGACTTCCCGCAGGGCAACCACGAGCAGCTGATCGCCAGCATCACGGAGCGCCTGTGGCCCATGGGCAATGACACGGTGTTCATCCCGGGCCACGGCCCGGAAAGCACCTTCGGCCGCGAACGCCAGAGCAACCCCTACGTCGGCGGGACCTGAGGGCCTCAACCGTTCTTGCGCGCCGCCTCGTACAGCGGCATCACCTTGGGCAGCTTGCGCTCGATGTCGGCGATCCGCGTCGCGCCCGACGGGTGGGTGGACAGGAACTGCGGCGGCGCGCCCTTGCTGGCGGCCGTCATCTTCTGCCACAGTGTGACCCCGGCGCGCGGGTCAAAGCCAGCGCGCGCGGCCAGCTCCATGCCCACCAGGTCGGCTTCAGACTCATCCTCGCGGCTGAACTCCAGCGTCAGCAACTGAGCGCCGTACTGGGTCAGGGTCTGGCCGATCTGGCCAAAGCCCAGCACCGAGCTGATCACGTTCACGCCGATGTTGGTGGCGGCCGACTTGCCCATGCGTTCGCGCGCATGCTCGCGCAGGGCGTGCGCAATTTCATGCCCCATGACCATGGCCACCTCGTCGTCGGTCAGCTTGAGCTGGTCCAGGATGCCGGTGTAGAAGGCGATCTTGCCGGCGGGCATGCAAAAGGCGTTGATCTGCTTGGAGCCAATCAGATTGACCTCCCAGCGCCAGTCGCGGGCGCGGGGGTTCCACTCGTAGCTGTAGGGGATCAGCCGGCGCGCAATCGATCGCAGGCGCAGCACCTGCGGGTGGTTGTCGCTGCCCAGGGCGTTTTTGGATTGCGCCTCGCGCAGCATCTGCGCGTACTGCTGCACCGCCGCCTGCTCGACCTGGGACGCTGGCACCAGCTTGGTGAAGGCCGAGTTCTTGCCCACGTCATCGCCCACGCCCTGGGCCCAGGCCGCAGGCAACGCCGCAGCGCCCATCAGGCCCAGCCCCAAGGCCAAGGCGCGCAGGTGCCGGCGCAGTGGGTTCCGGGCGGCCGAGGGCAGCGGGGTCGACACAGTGGCGGGGGTCCGAAAGAGCGGCTCTGACATGGGGGTCTCCGAGGGCAAACAGGTGGGGAGAAAGAAGTCCAACGCTTATTATTCCCGCATGAACGATGCCCCTGCCGCAGACAGCGCCGCCCCCGCCCCCCGAAGCTCCTGGCTGACCACCCTGAAGGTCTACCTGGAAGCCCCCAGCCTGCGCATGTTGGCCCTGGGGTTTTCGGCCGGCCTGCCCTTGCTGCTGGTGCTGGGCACGCTGAGTTTTCGCCTGCGCGAAGCCGGTGTGGACCGCACCACCATCGGCTACCTGTCCTGGGTCGGCCTGGCCTATGGCTTCAAATGGGTCTGGGCACCGCTGGTGGACCGGCTGCCCCTGCCCGGCCTGACGACCTGGCTGGGCCGGCGCCGCAGCTGGCTGCTGCTGTCGCAGCTGGCCGTCACCGGCGGCCTGGTGGGCATGGCCCTGGTCGACCCGCAACAAGACCTGCACCTGCTGGTGGGCTGCGCGCTGGCGGTGGCCTTTGGCTCGGCCACGCAGGACATCGCGCTGGACGCCTTCCGAATCGAATCGGCCGACGCCCAGCGCCAGGCCGCGCTGGCCGCGTCCTACCAGACCGGTTACCGGCTGGCCATGATCTGGGCCGGCGCTGGGGTGCTGTGGGTGGCGGCGCGCGCCGAAGTGCCCTCAGCCAACGCCTACCAACATGCGGCCTGGCAAAGCGCTTATTTGGTGATGGCGGCCTCGATGGCGGTCGGCATGCTGACCGTGCTGTTTTCTCGCGAGCCCGTGCCTCAACCGTACAAGCCGGCGCGCAACGCGGCCGAGTGGCTGCAAGGCGCGCTGATCGAACCCTTTGCCGACTTCCTGCGCCGCTACCGCTGGCAGGCTGCGCTGATCCTGGGCCTGATCGCCGTCTACCGCATCAGCGATGTGGTGATGGGCATCATGGCCAACCCCTTTTACGTGGACATGGGCTACACCAAGGATGAGGTGGCGGCGGTGACCAAGGTGTATGGCGTGGTCATGACCCTGCTGGGGGCTTTTGTGGGCGGCGCCCTGTCCATGCGCCTGGGCGTGATGCGCGTGCTGATGCTGGGCGCGGCGCTCAGCGCCGCCAGCAACCTGCTGTTCGCCTGGCTCGGCGCACGCGGGCACGATGTGAATGGGCTGATCTTCGTGGTCTCGGCGGACAACCTGTCGAGCGGCATCGCCTCGGCGGCCTTCATCGCGTATTTGTCGTCTTTAACCAACATCAGCTACTCCGCAACGCAGTACGCCCTGTTCAGTTCGATGATGTTGCTGGCCCCCAAATGGCTGGCGGGCTTCTCGGGTCGCTATGTAGACGCCTTTGGCTACAGCCAATTTTTTGTCTCGACCGCCTTGCTGGGCGTGCCGGTACTGCTGTTGGTGGCGCTGGCGTCGCGCGTCAAGATAAAGCCAACGCCTTGATTTTTGAGGGGACTGGTGCTCTAAAAACCAGAGCACTGCGGAGGGCGACAGGCGCTGATCAGCCGCTCTGGAACGGGTTTACTTTACTTTACGGCCACTTCAAGATGTGCCTACAAGTTTGAATGATGATCTGTCAAGCAACTTTACAACGATCACGCCCATGTCCACCCAGCTCCTGATGATTGAAGACGATGCCCGCCTGGCCCAGATGGTGGGGGAATACCTCGGCCAATCCGGCTTTGCCGTGGCCCATGCCGCCACCGGTGCGGCGGGCCTGGAGCGCATGCAAGGCAGCACCGGCGCGCCCGATCTGGTGGTGCTGGACCTGATGTTGCCCGACCTGGACGGCCTGGAAATCTGCCGCCGCATCCGCTCCCTGCCGGGCGCGCAGGCGCAAACCCCCATCCTGATGCTGACCGCCAAGGGCGATCCGATGGACCGCATCATCGGCCTGGAGCTGGGCGCTGACGACTACCTGCCCAAGCCGTTTGAGCCGCGCGAGCTGCTGGCCCGCATCCGCGCCATCCTGCGCCGCAAGAACGACAGCGCCAGCGCGCCCTCGCAGTTGATGCGCTTTGGCTCGCTGGAGATCGACCGCGACGCCCGCAGCGTGACCGTGGGCGGCCAGGCGGCCGAGCTCACCTCCTACCAATTCGACCTGCTGATCACCCTGGCCGAGCGCGCCGGCCGCGTGCTCACGCGCGACCAGATCATGGAAGCCGTGCGCGGTCGCGAACTGGAGGCCTTTGACCGCTCGATCGACGTGCACATGGGCCGCATCCGCCTGGCCATCGAGTCCGATCCCAAGGCCCCCAAGCGCATCCTGACGGTGCGCGGCGTCGGCTACGTGTTTGCCAAACAACAGGACTGAGCTTGACGCCCCCCCTCCCCCCCGCAGCCCCGGCGACCCCGTTCACCGGCACCCCTTTGCAGCGCCTGACCCGGCGTCTGTATGTGCGCATCTGGCTGGCCGTGCTGCTGGCCATGGCCGTGCTGACCCTCGGTGTGGCCGGTGCCTGGCGCTTGGCCAGTGACCCGCCCCTGCGGGAGGCCGTGGTGCGCAATGCCACGGGTGAGGTGGTGGGATCCGGCTCCCTGCGCCTGCGCCCGCCGCCGCCCAATGAGGCCGGAGGCCCTCCCTTGGGGCCCCCGCCCCACGCCGGCCCCGAAGGAGGACCACCGCCCCACGCGGGCGAGCCCCACCTGGGCCGCACGGGGCCCGAGTTCGTGGTCAAGATGGACAGCGGTGAGGTGCTCAACATCCACCTGCCGCGCCCGCCGCGCAACATCGTGGGCAAGCCTTTTGGCTTTTTCTGGACCCTGGGCCTGTGTGCGATCGCCGTCGCCCTGGCCACCTACCCCATCATCCGCAAGCTCACGCGCCGGCTTGAAGAACTGCAGCGCAGCGTTGAGCGCTGGGGCGATGGCGATTTGTCCGTGCGCGTGCCTGTCAAGGGGCACGATGAGGTGGCCTACCTGGCGGGACGCTTCAACCACGCCGCCGAGCGCATCCAGACCCTGATGCAGTCGCACAAGGCCTTGCTGGCCAATGCCTCGCACGAACTGCGCTCGCCTCTGGCACGCATCCGCATGGGCGTGGAGCTGATGGGCACCCAGGCCGCGCCCGGCTTTCGTGAAGAGATCAAGCGCAACATCGCCGAGCTGGACCAGTTGATCGATGAAATCCTGCTGGCCAGCCGGCTCGACGCCAGCGAGGCCGACCTGGGCACCCTGGAATCGGTGGATTTGGTGGGCCTGTCGGCCGAGGAATGTGCGCGCGTCGGTGCCGAGCTTGAGGCCGACGACGGCAGCAGTGAACTGGCCGTCACCGGCGTGGCCAAGCTGCTGCGCCGCGCCGTGCGCAACCTGCTGGAGAACGCGCGCCGCTACGGCCAGGGTGACATCAGCGTCAAGCTGTCGCGCCAAGGCCCGCTGATTTTGCTGGCCGTGTGCGACCGGGGGCCCGGCGTGCCGCCCGCGCTGCGCGAGCGCATTTTTGAGCCCTTCTACCGCCTGCCTGGCGCCAGCGAGCGCGAGGGCGGCGTGGGCCTGGGCCTGGCCCTGGTCAAGTCGATCGCCGAGCGCCACGGGGGCAGCGTGCACTGCGAAGAGCACGAAGGCGGTGGCGCCTGCTTTGTGCTGACCCTGCCGCACACGCCCTGAGCCTCCACGGTCCGTGCCCTGATGCCCACCCCGCCTCAGCCAGCCGACGCCATGCCGCCCTCCTGCAAGGCTTGCACCAAGGCCCGCAAGGCGGCAGACACAGGCTCTTGGCGGGTCACCAGCCAGGTGATCTGACGCGCCCAGGCCTCGGGCAGCGACTGCACCTGCAGCCCTCGGGTGTCGATGCCACTCAGCACGGCCCGGGGCAGCAGCCCCAAGCCCATGCCCGCGGTCACCGCCGCCGCCAGCGCATGGTAGGAGCCGATCTCGGTCGCCGGCCCGGGTGGCAGGCCTTGCGCCCGGGCCCAATCCAGCGCGACCTCGCGGTAGGCGCAGCCGGCACTGAAGGTCACCAGGCCGGGCGGCAGGGGCGACGCCAGGGTCGAGTCGACCGACGGCGGAAGCGGGGCAATCAACACCAACTCCTCTTCAAACACAGGCTGCCAGTGCAGGGCGGGCCGGTTCGCCGGGCCGGCCACCAGCACGGCGTCCAGCGCATGCTGCTCCAGGCCTTGCAACAAGGCGCCGGTGGTCCCTGTGCGCAACGACAAGCGCATGCCCGGTTGGCCCCGGCGCAGCTGCGCCAGCACAGGCGCCAGGCGCACAGCGGCGGTGCTTTCCATGGCGCCCAGACACAGCACGGCCCCGGGGCCGGTGCCCGCCAGCTCCTGGCGCAGCGCGACCAGGTCCTGCACCAGGGCGGCACTGCGCTCGTAGAGGTGGCGGCCCTCGGGGGTGAGTTGCAGGCGGCGGCCGGCGCGCTCGAACAAGGCACACCCCAGGTCGCGCTCCAGGGCCGACAGGCGCGCCGAGATGCTGGACTGCACGCGGTGCAGCTGGGTGGCGGCCGCCGTCACCCCGCCGTGTTCCACCACGGCCCGAAACGTCTGCAGATCGGCAAAATCCATACTTCGTCCAAATCGATGAATGGCTTCATTTTTATTCGTTGGACTCGCTTTGTCACGCCCACCACAATCGGCCCATGAACCAGCCCACCCGCCCCGCCCTCCCCGCCGCATCAACCTCGCTCTGGCCCGACTCCCGCTTCAGCCAGCGCTACGGCCTGAGCCTGCCCGTGGCCCTGGCGCCCATGGCCCTGGCCTCGGGTGGCGCCCTGGCCGCCGCCTGCGCCGACGCCGGCGCCCTGGGCCTGGTGGGGGGTGGATATGGCGATCTCGCCTGGACCCAACGTGAGTACACACTCGCATTGCAGGCCAAATCTACACGACGCATTGGCTGCGGCTTCATCACCTGGAAGCTGGACGAAGACGCCTCCGCCTTGGACTGGCTGCTGGACCAGGCCGAGGCCGATTTGCCGCGCGCCCTGATGCTGTCCTTTGGCGACCCCCGGCCCTATGCGGCGCGCCTGCAAGCCCGGGGCGTGGACCTGATCTGCCAGATCCAGCGCCTGGAGCAACTGCCGCTGGCCCTGGAAGCCGGCGCCCAGGTGGTGGTGGCCCAGGGCGCCGAAGCGGGCGGGCACGGCATGAACGCCTTGAACGGCCGCGCCACCTTCACCCTGGTGCCTGAGCTGGCCGACGCCCTGGCCGCCCAGTCGCCGGCCACCTTGCTGCTGGCCGCTGGGGGCATTGCCGACGGCCGCACCCTGGCCGCCAGCCGCGTGCTGGGGGCCGACGGCGCCCTGGTCGGTTCGCGCCTGTGGGCCAGCCAGGAGAGCCTGGCGCCCGCCGGGGCCAAGGCCCAAGCGGTGGCCAGCACGGGCGACGGCACGGCGCGCTCCGAGGTGTTTGACATCCTGCGCCGCAAGAACTGGCCGGCGCCCTTTGACTTTCGCGCCCTGCGCAACCCACTGCACCAGGCCTGGGAGTCGCATGTGGAGGCCCTGCGCCAAGACCCGGCCGCCGCCCGCGCTGACTACGACGCCGGCGTGGCAGAACAGGACTACCGCCGCGCCCACGCCACCGTGGGTGAGGGCGTGGGTTTGATTCACGACTGCCCGCCCGCCGCGCAGATCTTGCAAGCGATGGGCGAGGAAGCACGCCAACGCCTGGGCGGCTGAGGGGGAATCAGGCGCGCGAAGCGGCACCAGGCCGCCCGTTCAAAGAACGCAGGCGGCGGGCCTCAGTTCTGCCAGGGCTGGTCAAAGGCCGAACGGGCCATGTGGGGCGGCTGAGGGTTCAGGGCGACCCCAGCCAGCACCTCTTCGTAGCACTGCAGGTAGCCCCGCGCCATGGTCTCGGCGCTGAAGCGTTGCAGCACCGCGGCCTGGCAGGCGCGCGGGTCGCCGCGCCAGGCGCGCACGGCCTCGGCCAGCGCCGACGCGCTGGCGGCCAGGGTGCCGCAGTCAGCCGGCACCAGCTCAGGCAAGGCGCCGTAGGGGGTGGCGAACACCGGGCAACCAAAATAAAGGCTCTCGATCACCGCCAGGCCAAAGGGCTCGTGCCAGCGCACCGGCAAGATCAGGCCGCGCGAGGCGTTGAGCAAATCAAACTTCTGCTGCCCGCCCACCATGCCAAAAAAGTGCACGCGCGGCGACCAGGTGAAGCGAAAGCCACGCCGCAGGTTGAGCCGCGTGCCGCCCAGCACGTCCAGTTCAACCCCGGCCAGGGCCGCCACACGGATCGCGCCCTTGACGTTTTTCACCCGCCAGGCCGCCTTGCCCAGGAAGTGATGGTGGGCGCGCGGGCGATCGAAGTCGACCGGCCCATAGGCCGACCAGTCCAGGCCATTGAGCACATAGCGGGCACTGCCGTGGCGCTGCGCATGGTTGCGCGAGACAAATACCGTGTTCAGCGCCAGGGGGTCGGGGTCGCGGCCATTGCCGTGCTCGGTCACCACAAAGGGGCGGCCGATGTCGGTCTTGGGATTGAACTGGAAGTGCACCACATCCACATCGGCCGGGATCTGCGCCGCCCAGGGCTGGCCCGGGCGGATGGGCAACACCTGGGCGAAATCGCAGTGCGAGCCCTCAGGCACCAGGTAGCTGACGCGGTGGCCCAAGCCCACCAGGGCGCGACCCAGGTCCCAAATCACACGCTCGGTGCCGCCATAGGCAAACACCGGGATGGGCGCATTGTTGACCAGCAAGACATGCATTGGCGGGCTCCGGCTTCAGGCGGCGGGGGTGGGCGCGGCGGCCGCAAGCGGCGGCACGGTCGGCTCAGGCTGGCGCAGCGCGCCGTACATCAGCAAGGTCATGAACAGGTAGAACATGGTGCCGCTGTTGTGGCCCAGAAAAGCCTGCGTCAAGCCAAAGCCCAAGTAAGCCAGCGGCATCATCAAGGCCGCCAGTTGCAAGCCTTGCCGTTCAGGCGACAGGGCTTGGCCCCACCGGGGCCAGAACAACCACAGCACCGAGCCATACAAGCCCAGCACCGAAAGCAGGCCCAGCAGCCCGCGCTTGGCGAACACGTCCAAGAACTCGTTGTGTGCATGGCCGTAGACCAGCACCACGGCCGGGGCTTCACCCGCGGCAACCATGCGGTGCTTTTCCTGCTCATAGCCGGCCTGGGTCCAGCCCAGCAAAGGACGCTGCAGGCCCATGTGCCAAGCGGCCTTCCAGTGCGCCAGGCGCTGGCCGACCGAGTTGTCCGAATGGCCTGTGGTCTCGTACTGCCGAACCTCGTCCACCGCCAATTCCAGCCGGTGCACCAGGGTCGGGCCCAAGGCGCCCACCAGCACGACCAGGGACAAACCCAGCGCCGTCAGGGCCAGCAGCAGGCGTTTCAAAGGGATGTAGCGGCGCACCAGGAACACCAGCACGGGCAAGATGAACAGCAGCGACAACCAGCCGCCGCGCGCCTGCGACAGCAGCGAAGCCACCAGGCCCAGCACCATGCCCACGCCCAGCGCCAGGCGCCAGACCAGACGGCGCGGCCCCTCGGGCCAGGTCATGGCGCCCACCAGGCACATCACGGCCATCAAAAGGCTGAGGTTGCCGTACTGGATGGCATTGGTGAACCCTTCGGTGCGCCACATGCCCTGCACCAGGTACTGGTAGAGCGACACCAGGCCACTGAGGCTGGCCCCCGCCGCCAGCCCCGCCCACAAGGCCCTCGGGCGCGGCGGGTAGCGCAGCACAAAGAACAAACAGGGCAAGGCCAGGAAGTACTTGAGCGGCTTGTCCAGCCCACGCCAGCTGCCCTGGCTGATCACCGCATCGACCAGCCAGTCCAGGCCCATGAACACCAGCGCCGCGACCAGCCAGCGCAGCTGAGCCCAGTCCGGCGGACGATGCCACCAGTGGCGCACCGTCAGTAAGGACGCGAACAACAGCAAGGTCGCCCCCCAGGAATAACCGCTGGGCAGGCACAGCGACAGCGCCGGCAGGGCAAAGGCGGCCAGTGAAGACGCACGCTCGGCCGGCGACCACTCGCCCGCAGACACCGGCCCTGGTGGCGCGGTCGATGGGGAGGTGGGCTGCATGGTCAACGCCCCACCGATTGGCTGAGGCTCTCGCGGTCGTAGTACAGCGCGGCGTAGCGGAAGAAACACTCCAGCGCGATGAAGTAGCAAAACAGAAAGCCCGGACCACCGCCCAGAAAGCCAAGCCGGAACACGTACAGGCGCAAGAAGATGGCAAAGGCCGAGGCCATGCCGCGCAGCACGCCGCCACGCTTGCCGGCCTGGGCGCGCTTGGCCGCGCCCAGCATGGCGTACTGGGTCAGCTTCTCCAGGCTGCCGCGCACGGTTTCGCGCGAATAGTGCAGCAGCCGGGCCTTGAAGGCATGGCGCGGCACCGGCTGGTCCTGGGGCTTGAGCACGGCGTGCTCGTGCACCACGCCCTCGTAGCGCTCCAGCATGTCACGGCGGAACATGCGGTCCAGGCGCGACTGCGACAAAAAGTACTTCAGCTCGCGGCCATAGGCCACCACGCTCCACTCGATGGCCCAGATGGCGCGCTCGCCCGAGCGCACCGCCGCCTCGATCTGGGCTTGCAAGGCTGGGGTGATGAGCTCATCCGCGTCCAGGTAGAACAAATAATCGCCGCGCGCGTGCGACAGCAGGCGTGTGCGCTGCACGGCAAAGCCCTGCCAGTCGGGGTACAGGTGCACCTCGGCCCCCAGGCCCTGGGCCAAGGCCACCGTGTTGTCGGTGCTGCCGCTGTCCACCACGATCACTTGGTCGGCGAAGGCGGCGCTGCGCACGCAGGCCTCGATGTGGTGGGCCTCGTTTTTGGTCAGGATGCCGATGGTCAGGCTGGGCCGGTCGGTGGGCCAGGCAGCGGCCACGGGGCCAGACACGGAGGAGGAGGGGGTCGACATGGTGCTCGTCAAAAAAAGAGGCTCAGGCCAGAGGCGGCAACTGCCACACCCCACGCAAGCGGCCCCAGGCCCGTGCCAGGTGTTTGGGCGACACCAGCAAGGCACGGACCAGCACGTTGGCGCAGGCCGACAGCATCAGGCGGCGTTGTGCCCGGGCGCCCGCTGCGGCGCCCGCGTGCTTGTGGATGAAGATGATTTTCGACTGTGCGTGGTGGTAGCCGCGCCAATACTCCGAGCGCCAGGGCCGAGGCCCGCGCACCGAACCGCGCGACAGGTGGGTGACGCGGATGTCGGGCAGCACCAGGATCTGGCCGTGGCGCTGGAACACGCGCAGGCACAGGTCCTCGTCTTCGTAGTACAGGAAGAAACGCGGGTCGAAAAAACCCACCGGCTGCAACCGCGCCATGTGGATCAGCATGACCGCCGCGCAGGCATAGCCCACGCTGAGCGGTCCGTCGGCGGCGCCTTGGCGCGGTTTCCAGGCGTGGCGCGGCCAGCTGTAGTTGACCTGCAGCGCGCCCTGGCCGTCGACCAGTTGGGGCACCAGCAAGGTGGCTTCAGGCCATTGCTGGGCCGCCCGCACCAGGGCCGCGATGGACTCGGGCGTGACTTCGCAATCGGGGTTGAGCAGCAGGGCGTAAGGTGTGTTCACCTCGGCCAGGCCGGCGTTGTTGGCCACGCCATAGCCCTTGTTGCTGGACAGGCAGGTCAGTTCGGCCGAGGGCAACAGGCGACGCACCGTGTCGGGCGTGCCATCCTGGCTGGCGTTGTCGACCACACGCACATGCGGCAGCTGCGCCAGGCCTTGGGCCAGCGCAGGCAGGCAGTGCCCGCTGTTGTAGGTGACCACCAGCACGGTGACCTGGGACAGCAGCGCGGCGGTGTCCGGGGACATCATGCCGGGGGAGAGAGACCGGGGCTGGGCAGCCACCGGGTGCTCAGTGGTGATGCGCCACCACTTCGCCCGCCTTCAGGCGGTACACCGTGCCGCAGTAAGGGCACTTGCCTTCGCCGGTGCGGGCCACGTCCAGGTAAACCTTGGGGTGGCTGTTCCACAACTTCATGTCAGCCTTGGGGTTGGGGCAGAACACGCCGCCTTGGGCGTTCAAGTCCTTGGCCAGCAGTTCAACAGCAGCGGTACTCATGGGTTCCCTTGTTTTAGGTATGGTGGGGCAAGCAGCGCTCAGACCGGGCTCAGCCAGTGGGCGTACTTGGGGTTGCGGCCGTTCACGATATCGAAGAAGGCCGACTGGATTTTTTCCGTGATGGGGCCACGCGAGCCGATGCCGATCTCGATGCGGTCCAGCTCGCGGATGGGGGTCACTTCAGCGGCAGTGCCAGTGAAGAAGGCCTCGTCGGCGATGTACACCTCGTCGCGGGTGATGCGCTTTTGCACGATGTTCAGGCCCAGGTCCTGAGCGATGTGGAACACCGTGTTGCGGGTGATGCCGTTGAGGGCGCCTGCCGACAGGTCGGGCGTGTAGATCACGCCGTCCTTGATGATGAAGATGTTCTCGCCCGCGCCTTCGGAGACAAAGCCCGACGAATCCAGCAGCAGCGCCTCGTCGTAGCCGTCGTCGGTGGCTTCCATGTTGGCCAGGATCGAGTTGCTGTAGTTGCTGACGGCCTTGGCCTGCGTCATGGTGATGTTGACGTGGTGGCGGGTGTAGCTGGAGGTCTTGACGCGGATGCCGCGCTGCAGGCCTTCTTCGCCCAGGTAAGCACCCCAGGCCCAGGCGGCCACCATCAGGTGGATGGTGTTGCCCTTGGGGCTGACGCCCAACTTTTGCGAGCCGATCCAGGTCAGCGGACGCAGGTAGCAGCTTTCGAGCTTGTTTTCACGCACCACGGCTTTTTGCGCTTCATTGACCTCTTCTTGGCTGAAGGGCAGGGTCATGCGCAGGATTTTGGCGCTGTTGAACAGGCGCTTGGTGTGGTCTTCCAGGCGAAAGATGGCCGTGCCATTGACCGTGTTGTAGGCACGCACGCCCTCAAAAGCGCCGCAACCGTAGTGCAAGGTGTGGGTCAGGACGTGGATCTTGGCGTCACGCCAATCGACCATTTGGCCATCCATCCAGATTTTGCCGTCGCGGTCCGCCATGGAGGGGGGAAGGGTGCTCATGCGCTTGTGTCCTTTAAAAAGCCGTCCTGACACCGTCGACGGTCCAGGGAATGCCGGCCAGCCGCGGTTCAAACCCCGATTTTACGGTGTGGACGGGGCCTCGTCGTCCTCAGCGGGGGGACGCACCAGGGTCCACTGAACCAGCTTGCCGCCACGGAACTCGGCCGTCACATGCGAACGGGTGCCGTCGGTCCAGCGGTAGATCTCGGGCTCCTCGCCTTCAGGCGACTGCAGTTCGCCCAACGCGCGGGTCAGGGCCAGGACATGGATCAGGGGCACGCCCGGGCGCAGCTTGGCGTTGAGCATGACGGCGCTGCCCACATAGCCAATGGGGTTGTTGTTGGCCCGCTTGAGCACCTGCATGAGGCGGGTGTAGTGCATCAGGATCCACATCACCACACCACCCAAGGCCGCGGCCACGCCGCCCAGGCCATAGGCGCGGTAGGCCAGGGCCACGATCACGAGGCCGCCCACAGGGACCAGAATTTTCTTGAAGTTCATGTGCGCATTTTCCTATGCCGGGCCGGTGGACCCGCTGTGGCTTGTGCGTAGGGGTTTGAGCCCTCGGTCCCAGCCCGGGTCCCTCAGTCCATTTCGCGCCGGATCAGGTCCATGGCCTCGTCCACGCGCTCGACCGCGTGCACCGTCAGGCCCTCGATGGGCTTCTTGGGCGCGTTGGCCTTGGGCACCACGGCCACGCTGAAGCCCAACTTGGCGGCCTCTTTCAGGCGCTCCTGGCCGCGCGGCGCCGGCCGGATCTCGCCCGCCAGGCCGACCTCGCCAAAGGCCAGAAAGCCCTTGGGCAGGGCCCGACCGCGCAGCGAGGAGGTGATGGCCAGCAGCACGGCCAAGTCGGCGGCAGGTTCGCTGATGCGCACCCCGCCCACCGCGTTGACAAACACATCCTGGTCCATGCAGGCCACGCCCGCGTGGCGGTGCAGCACCGCCAGCAGCATGGCCAGGCGATCCCGGTCCAGGCCCACGCTGAGCCGGCGCGGGCTGGGGCCGCCGCCGTCCACCAGGGCCTGGATTTCCACCAGCAGCGGCCGCGTGCCCTCCAGCGTGACCAGCACGCAGCTGCCCGGCACCGGCTGGCTGTGCTGGGACAAAAAGATGGCGCTCGGGTTGCTCACGCCCTTCAGGCCGCGCTCGGTCATGGCAAAAACGCCGATCTCGTTGACCGCCCCAAAGCGGTTCTTGATGGCGCGCACCAGGCGGTAGGTGGAATGGGTGTCGCCCTCGAAGTACAGCACCGTGTCGACCATGTGCTCCAGCACGCGCGGGCCCGCCAGCGCGCCTTCCTTGGTGACGTGGCCGATCAACACGATGGCGATGCCCGTGCTCTTGGCCAGGCGAGTCAAATGGGCCGAGCACTCGCGCACCTGGGCCACCGAGCCCGGCGCCGAGCTGAGCTGGTCGCTGTACATGGTCTGGATGGAGTCGATCACCGCCACCGCCGGCTGGCGCGCCTCGATCGTGGCCAGAATTTTCTCCAGCTGGATCTCGGCCATCACCTTGACCTGGCTGTTGTCCAGCCCCAGGCGACGCGAGCGCAGCGCCACCTGGGCACCGCTTTCCTCGCCGGTCACGTACAGGGTCTCCAGGCCGCTGCGCTGCAGCGCGTCCAGGGCTTGCAGCAGCAGGGTGGATTTGCCGATGCCCGGGTCGCCGCCAATCAGCACCACCCCGCCCTCGACCACGCCACCGCCCAGCACGCGGTCCAGTTCGTCCAGGCCGCTGGGGGTGCGCGCCACCTCGGTGGCCTCGATGGCCGCCAGCGGCGTCACCGGCTGGGCCAACCCGGCATACCCCGCATACGAAGGCGTGCTGAGCCGGTTCTTGCTGGTGGCCGCGCCCCCGCCCTCAGCCGCCGATTCGACCAAGGTGTTCCAGGCATTGCACTGCGGGCACTTGCCCAGCCACTTGGCACTGGTGCCACCGCATTCGGTGCAGGTGTAGACGGTCTTTTCTCGGGACATCAGGGGGCCTCAAACAACAGGCGGCCACTATATAGGCAGGCCGGGACACCTCAGGAAAACAGGGCACGCCAAGCGCCCGACCCCAAGACGGGACCCGCAAAGTCCCGTCGCGCTTCAGCTTGCCGGTGTGGCGTTTGGAGGCTTGAGACCGGATTGCAAGGCATCAATGTGTTCGAACAAATCGTCATTGATGCTTTGCCAGAGCGGATCGAGGATGAATTCCATGCCTTCGCGGCGCGCCAGTTTGGCCGCTGGCACGAAGTCGCTGTCACCAGCAACCAACACGATGGTACCGGCCTGCTTCTTCAAGGTGAGGCTGGCGATGTCAATGGCAATGCGCATGTCCACCCCTTTCTGACGCAAACCCAGTGCCACATCGCCGACCTGGAGGCCCTGCCAAAAAGCACACGCTTTCTGGAGTTGCCTGGCTTGCTCGACGCTGAGCGACAAGGTCAGGTCCTGGCCCGGATCTGCCTGGGCCTCGATCAGCGCGGCCAAAGGGTGCAATGGCGCCAGCCAATCACGGGTTCGCAGGGCTTCCTTGGTCAGACGAGGCGACAGGGTCCAGTCGTGATCGCGATTGACTTTGCCCAGGCGCAGCGCCAACTTGCGCTCTTTGCGGAGTTGTTCAAACAAGGCGTGACGCTGCCGTGCAACAGCGGATTTGGCAAAGTCGATCGACTGGTTGTCGATGGGGTGATGGGCCTTGCCATCAAAGGGGATGGCGTCGTAAAAAAAGGCCCGGTACAGGTGCTGCTGCCACAGCTTGCCACTGCCGCCCCGAAGGCGCATGACGTGGGTAAAGCAGAGTTTTCGGACACAGCGGGCCATTTTCTCCGGCGTATCGATCTGGTCCGCAGGCAGCAGGCGCGGCAGGCGTTTGAGCAAAAAACTGCCGTCAATCAGGATGGCGATGGGCCGGCTGTTCATTCGCCCCCCCACGGGGCAGGGGTCAAAAATGAAGAAGCCCCAGGGGGTCGGCACACTCCCAGGATGAGCGGGAGGGCGTACTGCCAGGGGGCGGATGTGCCAAAAAGTATATCCAATCGTCATCGGCGTTTTCTTTCGTTCGTCGGATTGAATCGCCCGCCCCCCGCCGAGCAATGCCCCGCTGCGGCCTGCAGAAGGAGGCATCGCGACCACGGGCGTGATTCTCGTCACGCAGACAACACGCCCAGACACCAAGGAATGACATTCGGCCACGCGGCAGAACTTGGACTCCGGGCTGCACCGGACATGGCGCGCTCCATGGGACGCCCCGGGCCGCGACTCGATGAATCTCCAACCAGACCCAAGCCCGGAAATCGGATCCCCCGTACCAAGGGTTTTGCCTGACCTGGCCGAGCAGCCCAAACATTTAACATGTTAAATAAATGAGCACCATGATCCAACCCTTCGTCCACCGCAACCTGCCCCGCCTGCTGCTGCAGGCGCGCGAAGCGGTGATGGCCCACACCCGCCCCAGCCTGCGCCAGCACGGGCTGTCGGACCAGCAGTGGCGCGTGTTGCGCGTGCTGGGCGAACACGGCGTGGTCGAGACCGGGCGCGTGGCGCGCGAGGCCTTCATCCTGGGCCCCAGCCTGACCGGCGTGCTGACCCGCATGGAGCGTGACGGCCTGATCCAACGCCAGCGCGATCCGCAGGACGCGCGCAGCACCGTGGTGCAAGCCACCGACAAGGGCCGACGCCTGGTCGAAAAGCTGTCGCTGACCATCGAGGCGCATTACCTGTGGATGGAAAAAGCCCTGGGCAAGGACAAGCTCTCGCAGCTCTACGAGTTGCTGGACACCCTGATCGAACTGGAGCAACCATGACCGCCCCCCACCCCGGCGCCACGCCGCCCTGGCAACCTGCCGGCACCGTGTACGGCGTGCTGCTGAACTTCGAGCACGAGTACGCTCAGTGGCTGCCGCGCATGCATGAGGCCCCCTACAAAGCGCCCCCGCAAGCCCCGGTGCTCTACGTCAAGACCGCCAACACCTGGAACCCCGACGGCGGCGCCGTGGCCCTGCCCGCCGGCGCCTCGGGTCTCGAGGTGGGCGCCACCCTGGGCCTGGTGCAAGACGCACAAGGCCAGTGGGCGGCCGCGCTGTTGAACGACTTCAGCCTGCCGCATGACAGCTACTTCCGCCCCCCGGTCCCGTACCGCTGCCGCGACGGCTTTCTGGGCACCCCCGCCGCGCTGCGCCCCCTGGCCAGCCTGGCCGAACTGGCCACGCTGCGCCTGAGCGTGCACGTCAATGGCGACCTGCGCCAGACCGTGGACCTGGGCCAGCTGCGCCGCGACGCCGCCACCCTGTGGGCGGACGTGAACGGCTTCATGACCCTGCGCCCCGGCGATGTCCTGATGCTGGGCTGCGACGTGGCGGCCGACGGCCAGCGCCCTCGGCTGCAGCTTGGCGACACGGTCGAACTCCGCGCGCCCGGCTTTGCGCCACTGCGCCACCACGTCTGCGCCGAGGAGGCCCACGCATGAAGCACGCCCGCATCTTGCTCAACGACGCGCCCGAGCGGGGCCCGCTGCACGCGGTCGAAGACGAGGGCGCGCTGCGCCTGGACGATGGCCGCCGCGTGGCCTTTGACGCGGTGCGCTGGCTGCCGCCGCTGGCCCCGGTGCCGCGTGCGCGCAGCATCTTCGCCCTGGGCCTGAACTACGCCGACCACGCCAAAGAACTGGCCTTCAAACCACCCACCGAACCGCTGGTTTTCTTGAAGGGCGAGGCCTCGCTGATTGGCCACCGCGAACACACGCTGCGCCCCGCCAACGCCCAGTACATGCACTACGAGTGCGAACTCGCGGTGGTGATCGGGCGCACAGCCCGCCATGTGAAGCGCACCGAGGCCTACGACTTTGTGCAGGGCTACACGGTGGCCAATGACTACGCCATCCGCGACTACCTGGAGAACTGGTACCGCCCGAACCTGCGCGTGAAGAACCGCGACACCTGCACCCCGCTGGGGCCCTGGCTGGTGGATGCGGCCGACGTCCACGCCCGCCCCGGTGGTCCGATGAACCTGGCGCTGCAAACCACCGTCAACGGCGTCGTGACCCAAAGCGGCAACACCCGCGACATGGTGTTCGACGTGCCGTTTTTGATCGAGTACTTCAGCGCCTTCATGACGCTCTCGCCAGGTGACCTGATCCTCACCGGCACCCCCGATGGCGTGGTCGACTGCCCGCCTGGCGCCGAGGTCGTGACCGCCATCGAGGGCCTGGGCGCGCTTCACAACTTCATTCGACAAGGTTGACCCCATGCAGCAGATCCAGCACCTGATCAACGGCCAGTCGGTGGCCAGCAGCGACTACTTTGAAACCATCAACCCCGCCACCCAGGAGGTGCTGGCCGAGGTCGCCAGCGGCGGCCAAGCCGAGGTCCACGCCGCCGTGGCCGCCGCCAAAGCCGCCTTCCCCGGCTGGGCCAACACGCCCGCGCCCGAGCGCGCCAAGCGCATCCGCCAGCTCGGCGAACTCATCGCCCGCCACGTGCCCGAGATTGCCCAGACCGAGACCAACGACTGCGGCCAGGTCATCGCCCAGACCGGCAAGCAACTGGTGCCCCGCGCGGCCGACAACTTCAGCTACTTCGCCGAGATGTGCACCCGCGTGGACGGCCACACCTACCCCACGCCCACGCACCTGAACTACACCCTGTTCCACCCGGTCGGCGTGTGCGCGCTGATCAGCCCCTGGAACGTGCCCTTCATGACCGCCACCTGGAAGGTCGCGCCCTGCCTGGCCTTTGGCAACACCGCCGTGCTCAAGATGAGCGAGCTGTCGCCCCTGAGCGCGGCCCGCCTGGGCGAGCTGGCCCTGGAGGCGGGCCTCCCGGCCGGCGTGCTCAACCTCGTGCATGGCTACGGCCAGCAGGCCGGCGAACCCCTGTGCGCCCACCCTGATGTGCGCGCCATCAGCTTCACCGGTTCGACCGCCACCGGCAACCGCATCGTGCAAACGGCGGGCCTGAAGAAGTTCAGCATGGAGCTGGGCGGCAAGAGCCCGTTTGTGATCTTTGCCGACGCCGACCTGGACCGCGCGCTCGACGCCGCCGTGTTCATGATCTTCAGCAACAACGGCGAACGCTGCACCGCGGGCAGCCGCATCCTGGTGCAGAAGTCGATCTACGCCGACTTCGCCCAGAAGTTCGCCGAGCGCGCACGCCGCATCACCGTGGGCGACCCGCTGGACGAGAAGACCATCGTCGGCCCCATGATCAGCCCCGCCCACCTGGCCAAGGTGCGCCACTACATCGAGCTGGGCCCCAAGGAAGGCGCCACGCTCTTGTGCGGCGGCCTGGACCGCCCGAGCTACGCGCCCGAGCTGCCCGAACGTGTGAAGCGCGGCAACTACGTCTGGCCCACCGTGTTTGCCGACGTGGACAACCGCATGAAGATCGCGCAGGACGAAATCTTTGGCCCCGTGGCCTGCCTGATCCCGTTCGAGGACGAGGCCGACGCCATCCGCATCGCCAACGACACGCAGTACGGCCTGTCCAGCTACGTCTGGACCGAGAACCTGGGCCGCGCCCACCGCATGGCCGCCGCCATCGAAGCCGGCATGTGCTTTGTCAACAGCCAGAACGTGCGCGACCTGCGCCAGCCCTTTGGCGGCACCAAGGCCAGCGGCACCGGGCGCGAGGGCGGCACCTGGAGCTACGAGGTGTTCTGCGAACCCAAGAACGTGGCCGTCTCGCTGGGCGGCCACCACATCCCGCACTGGGGGGTTTGAGGTGCAGCGCCGCCACACGCTGCAAGCCCTGGGCGCCACCCTGTTGGCACCGCTGGGCACGCTCACAGCCCGCGCTCAAGGCCCCGCCCCCGTCTGGCCTGCGCGGCCGCTGAAGCTGATCGTGCCCTTCCCGCCCGGCGGCACCACCGACCTGGTGGCGCGCCTGGTCGCCGCCCAGATGGCCAGCGGCCTGGGCCAGCCCGTGGTGGTAGACAACAAGCCCGGCGCCGGCACGGTGATCGGCGTGGACGCGGGCGCCAAAGCCGCGCCCGATGGGCTGACCCTGACCTGCGTGGCCAACAGCTTTTGCGTCAACCAGACCCTGGTGAAAAACCTGCCGTACGACGGCCTGCGCGACCTGCGCCCGGTGGGGCTGATGGGCCAGTCTGAACATGTGCTGGCCAGCCACCCGGGCAGCGGCCTCCGCACCCTGGCCGATCTGCGCGCCGCTGCGCAAAAGCCCAGCGCGCGGCTCAGCTACGCATCGTTCGGCAGCGGCACCTCGGCCCACCTGGCGGGCGAAATGCTGCGCGAGCAGATGGGCATTGAACTGACCCACATCCCCTACAAAGGCCAGGCCCCGGCGCTCAACGATCTGCTCGGGGGGCAGGTCACGCTGATGTTTGGCAACTGGCCCGAATTCCGCGGCCATGTGCAGTCGGGCAAGCTGGTCGCCGTGGGCATGGCCACGGCCAAGCGCTCGGCCCTTGCGCCCGACATCCCCACCCTGGCCGAGCAAGGCGTGGCCATCGAGTCCAACTCCTGGAACGGCCTGCTGGTGCCGGCGGCCACGCCCGATGCCCTGGTGCAGCGCCTGAACACCGAGCTGCGCCGCGCACTCGACACAGCGGCCGTGCGCGAGGCCTTTGCCAAGGGCGGCATCAGCTCGCTGGCGGGCACACCCGAGCAGTTTGGCGCCTTCATCCAAAGCGAAATCAGCCGCTACGCGCAGGTGATCCGCAGCGCGCGCATCAGCGCCGACAGCTGATCGCCAGCCCACCTCTGACCTGGAGACACACCGCATGGGAACCCTCGCCCTGGCCGCCAAAATCACCCACGTGCCCTCGCTGTACCTCAGCGAGCTGCCGGGCCCGCGCCTTGGCACGCGCCAGGACGCCATCGACGGCCACGTCGAGATCGGCCGGCGCTGCCGAGCGCTCGGCGTGGACACCCTGGTGGTGTTCGACACCCACTGGCTGGTCAACGCCAACTACCACATCAACTGCGGGCCGCACTTCAAGGGCGTCTACACCAGCAACGAATTGCCGCACTTCATCAGCAACCTGCCGTTTGAATGCCCGGGCAACCCGGCCCTGGGCCGACTCCTGGCGCAGTCCTGCAACGCCTTGGGCGTGGAGACCCTGGCGCACGACGCCACCACCCTCAACCCCGAGTACGGCACCCTGGTGCCGCTGCGCTACATGAACCCCGACCAGCACTTCAAGGTGGTCTCGGTCTCGGCCCTGTGCACCGGCCACTACCTCAACGACAGCGCGCGCCTGGGCTGGGCGCTGCGCCGCGCGGTAGAAGACCACTACGACGGCACGGTGGCCTTCTTGGCCAGCGGCTCGCTGAGCCACCGCTTCGCGCAAAACGGCCTGGCGCCCGAGTTCGCCTTCAAGGTCTGGAGCCCCTTCCTCGAAATGATGGACCGCGAGGTGGTCGAGCTGTGGCAGCGCGGCGACTGGGCGCGCTTTTGCGACATGCTGCCCGAGTACGCCACCAAGGGCCACGGCGAAGGCTTCATGCACGACACCGCCATGCTGCTGGGCGCGCTGGGCTGGTCGGCCTACCGGGGCCAGGCCGAGGTGGTGACGCCTTACTTCGGCGCCTCGGGCACGGGCCAGATCAACGCCCTCTTCCCGGTCACGCCGCAGGACGGGCTCGCGATTCCCGCCGCCCAGGCCTCGGCGGCCAGCGCCTACCAGGCCTTCCCGCGCCTTTGAACCTCACACTTTTCCCTCCCGCACCCGCGCCACGCCCCATGCCCCACCTCGTCATCCTCTACACCCCGCAACTCGACGCCGAGACCGACCTCAGCGCCCTGTGCCGCCGCCTGGCCGACACCATGCTCGCGCAGCGTGACGCCGAAGGCCGGGCCGTCTTCCCACCGGGCGGCACACGGGTGCTGGCCTTCCCGGCCGCGCACCATGCCGTGTCGGACGGTGGCGCCGCAGGCCGGGCGGCCGGCGGCAACGGCGACTACGCCTTTGTCTACCTCAACCTGCGCATGGCCAGCGGCCGCCCGCCCGCCGTGGTGCAGGGCGCGGGTGACGCCTTGCTGGCCGAGGTGAAAGCGCATTTCGCGCCGCTGTTTGCGCAGCGCCACATCGGCATCACCTTGCAGGTGGACGAGGGCGCCCCCGCTTTTGATGGCAAGCACAGCAACCTGCACCCCTTGTTCAACCGAGCGGTCTGAGCCGCCCCGATGCCCTTTTTTGTCGAAAGCGAGCCCGTCCATGTTCACCCCCGAGCAGATCGCCACCCTGGCCGCCGAACTCGATCAGGCCGAGAAAAACCGCCAGCAGGTCGAGCACTTTTCCAAGCGCTTTCCCGGCATGACGATCGAGGACGGCTATGCCGTGTCGCGCGAATGGGTGCGGCAGAAGATCGCCGCCGGGCGCAGCGTGCGCGGCCACAAGATCGGCCTGACCTCGCGCGCCATGCAGCTGTCCAGCCAGATCGACGAGCCCGACTACGGCACCTTGCTCGACGACATGTTTTTTGCGGAGGGCGGCGACATCCCCTTCAGCCGCTTCATCGCACCGCGCATTGAAGTGGAGCTGGCCTTCATCCTCGGCAAGCCGCTGCGCGGCCCGGGCGTCACGCTGTACGACGTGCTGGATGCCACCGACTGGGTGGTGCCCGCGATCGAGATCATCGACGCGCGCATCGAGCAATTCGACCGCCACACCAAGGCCCCGCGCAAGGTCTTTGACACCATCGCCGACAACGCGGCCAATGCCGGCATCGTCACCGGCGGGCGCCCGGTACGGCCGGACGCGGTGGACCTGCGCTGGGTCAGCGCCCTGCTGTTCAAAAACGGGGTGATCGAAGAATCCGGCGTGGCCGCCGCCGTGCTCAACCACCCGGCCCAGGGCGTCGCCTGGCTGGCCAACAAGCTCGCGCCCTGGGGCGAGGGCCTGGCGGCGGGCGAGGTGGTGCTGGGCGGTTCCTTCACGCGTCCCACGCCGGCCCTGCCGGGCGACACCTTCCATGCCGATTACGGCCCCCTGGGGTCGATTGCCTTTCGGATGGTCTGAACATGGCACAGCCCCCATCCTCCGCCCGCCCCGTCGTGCTCATCACCGGCGCGGCCACCGGCATTGGCGCAGCCTGCGCGCGCGAGTTTGCGCGGCAAGGCTGGGACCTGGGCCTGGCCTACTTCGAACCCACGGCGCCCGAGCTGGCGGCGGTGGTGCGCGACTGCGAAACCCTGGGCGCGCGGGTGCTGGCCCTGCCGCTGGATGTGCGCGATGACGCGCAATGCCGCGCGGTGGCAGCCCAGCTGCAGGCGCACTTCGGTGGCCTGCGAGCCCTGGTCAACTCGGCCGGCAGCACGCGCTTTGTGCCGCACGCAGACCTGGACGCGCTGGACGCGGCGGACTTCGAGCACACCCACGCCGTCAACCTGGTCGGCCCCTGGCAGGTGACACGCGCCTGTCGCGACCTGCTGGCCGAATCGGGCCAGGGTGCGGTGGTCCACATCTCCTCGGTGGGCGGGCTGTTGGGGCGCGGGTCGTCACTGGCCTATGCGGCCAGCAAGGGCGCGCTCAACACCCTCACACTGGGCCTGGCGCGGGCGCTGGCACCCGCCATCCGGGTCAACGCCATCGCACCGGGCTTTGTCGACGGCGGCCTGCCCAGCCGGGTGCTGGACGCCACTCAGCACGAGGCCGTGCTGGCACGCCAGCAGCAGGCCTCGGTGCTGGGCCGCGTCTCCCGGGCCGACGAAGTGGCGGCGCTGGCCTGGTTTGTGGCAGCGCGCGCGCCCGGCATGACGGGCTCGGTGCTGTTGATGGACAACGGGCTGCACCTCAATGCAGGCTGAAACCAGGCCCTCAATTGGTTATGAATTGGAACCAACTGTGCAGGTAAACACGGGTGGCGCCAGGGCTTGCAGACTGGAAAAATCCCAGACACCGGCGACTGGTCCTGCAACACGGCCAGCGCTGCACTGACACCCCAGCCACCTCACAGGAGACCCGCATGAGCCACCCCTTTGATTCCGCCTCGTCCTTCTCGCGCCGCCAATGGCTGCAAACCGCCGGCGCCAGCGCCCTGCTGGCCGGTCTGGGCCAACAGGCCCTGGCCCAGGCCAGCGCCCTCGAAAACGTGAAAATCATCACTGGCTTTGCTGCCGGCGGCACCTCCGACACCATCTGCCGCCGCGTGGCCGACAAGCTGCCGGGCACGGGCTACACCAAGGCCGCTTTTGTCGAGAACAAAACCGGCGCGGGCGGCCAGATCGCCATCCAGTTCGTCAAGGGCCAGAACCCCGACGGCCAGACCCTGCTGCAGACGCCCATGTCCATGCTGGGCATCTACCCGCACATCTACAAGAAGCTGGCCTATGACCCGGTCAACGACCTGACCCCGGTCTCGCTGGGCTGCGTGTTTGACTTCGGCTTTGCCGTCGGTCCCTCGGTGCCGGCCAGCGTGAAGACCGTGCCCGACTTCCTGGCCTGGTGCAAGGCCAACCCCAAGGACGCCAACTTCGGTTCGCCCGCTGCCGGCTCCACCCCTCACTTTGTGGGCGCCCTGCTGGGCCACCATGCCGGCATCGACCTCAAGCACATCGCTTTCCGGGGCACCCAGCCCGCCATCCTGGACATGATTGGCGGCCAACTGCCCGCCGTGTCGGGCCCGGTGGGTGAGTTCACCCAGCACGTGGCCGCCGGCAAGTGCCGCCTGCTGGCCACGACCGGGGCCCAGCGCAACAAGTTCGCGCCCAACACCCAGACCATGGTCGAACAAGGCCTGAAGGACATGGTGTTCAACGAGTGGTTTGGCTTCTACCTGCCGGCCAAGGCCCCTCGCGACTTGGTGACCCGACTCAACACCGCCTTGCGCAGCGCACTGGCCGCCCCCGATGTGGTGGACGGCCTGGGCGCCATGGGCCTGGAGGCCAAGTCCTCCAGCCCGGCCGAACTGGCCGCCATGCTGAAAGCCGACTTTGAACGCTGGGGCCCGTTGGTGAAGACCATCGGGTTCACGGCCGACGCCTGAGGCGCCCGCCACGCGCGGGGGCCCACCACCACCCGAGGAGACCCACCATGAACGCCCCCACCCCGGCCAGCCTGCTGGCCCCCCGCGCACCGCAGCCGGCCACGCCCGCCGGCATGCACCCTGACGAGTGGACGCAGCGCGTCCAGCTCGCCGCCTGCTACCGCGTGTTCGCGATGCTGGGCTGGACCGAGATGATCTACAACCACATCACGGTGCGCCTGCCCAACAGCGTCAGTGGGCCGGACAGCAAGCAGTTCCTGATCAACCCTTTTGGCCTGCATTACAGCGAGGTGACGGCCAGCAACCTGGTCAAGATCGACCTGCAAGGCCGGGTGCTCGACGGCTCGCCCTACCCCGTCAACCCAGCCGGTTTTGTGGTGCACGGCGCCATCCATGAGGGCCTGCCCGAAGCGCACTGCGTGATGCACACCCACACCACCGCCGGTGTGGCCGTGGCCTGCCTGCAAGGCGGCCTGCAACAGACGAACTTCTACACCGCCCAGCTGCACGGCATGGTCGGCTACCACGACTTTGAAGGCATCACGGTGCACGCCGAAGAAGGCCCGCGCCTGGTCAACAACATCCGCGGCAAACCCGCGGTGATCCTGCGTAACCACGGCCTGCTGGCCTGGGGCCAGACCCTGCCGCAGACCTTCGCCATCCTGTGGACGCTGCAGCGCGCTTGCGAGATCCAACTCGCCACGCTGTCGATGGGCGCACCGATCCCGGTCACCGAAGACGCCGCCATCAAGAGCAGCCGCGACGCACTGCAGTTCAGCCCCGCGCACGGCGCTGGCCAGGACGTGTTCGACGCCCTGGTGCGCCAGGTGCAGCGCCAAGACAGCAGCTACCTGCAATGACGCCCCGCCGCCAGCCCTGAACAGGCGCTGGCGGCTTCAAAATAGACTTTTGGTGGGCAGGCCCCAGGCCTGCCTGTGAACCGACCCCAAGCCGCCCTGCAGCAGGGCAGAAGACACAGTTCCCATGAAAGCATGCATTTACGGCGCCGGCGCCATCGGTGGCTGGATCGGCGCCGGCCTGGCCCGCACGCCCGGGCTTGAACTCAGCGCCGTGGCGCGTGGCGACACTTTGCAGGCGCTGCAAAGCCAGGGCCTGCTGATCGAGCAGGACGGCCAGACCCACCGCCTGCCGATCCGCGCCAGCGCCGACCCGGCCGAACTGGGCCCGCAAGACCTGGTGGTGATCGCCGTCAAGGCCCCGGCCCTGGCCGCCGTGGCGCGCCAGATCGCTCCATTGATCGGCCCCGACACCCTGGTGCTGACCGCCATGAACGGCGTGCCCTGGTGGTTCTTGCACGGCTTTGGCGGCGCGCTGGCCGGCACACGGCTGCGCGCGGTGGACCCGGACGGCGTGATCGCAGCCGCCATCCCGCCGGAGCAGGTGATCGGTTGTGTGGTGCACGCCAGTTGTTCACTCAACGGGCCGGGCCAGGTCAAGCACCACTTTGGCAATGGCCTGATCATCGGCGAGCCCGGCGGGGGCCTGAGCCCGCGCGTGCAGGCCTTGCAGGCGCGCCTGGTGCAGGCAGGCTTCAACGCCACGGTCTCGCCGCAAATCCAAAAGGACACCTGGTACAAGCTGTGGGGCAATATGACGGTGAACCCGGTCAGTGCCTTGACGGGCGCCACCACCGACCTGATCCTGGGCGACGAGCTGGTGCGCAACTTCATCTCGGCCGTGATGCTGGAGGCGCGTGAAATTGGCGCGCGCATCGGCATCCCGATCGACCAACAACCCGAGGACCGGCACCAGGTCACGCTCAAGCTCGGCGCCTTCAAGACCTCCATGCTGCAAGACGTGGAAGCCGGCCGCAGCGTGGAGCTGGACGCCTTGGTCGGCGTGGTGCGCGAATTGGGCCAGTTGAGCGGCGTGGCCACGCCCTTCACCGACGCCTTGCTGGGCCTGGCCCGGCTGCAGGCGCAACAGCGGGGCCTGTACCCGCGCGGCTGACGCGGACGCCCCGATCGGCCGGGGCGCTGCAAAGCGGCCCCTGGCTGGCTAAACTGCCTGTCCAGCCCGGCGCGCGCCCTGACCCCAGATCCAACACGCGCCGCGCTGGCCCGGTTCTGTCCCATCCCTACGGAGTGTTTGTCCATGTCCCGCCTCAAGCTCTACCTCGCCCCGGGCACCTGCGCCCTGGCCGTCCACATCGCCTTGCACGAGGCCCAAGCCGACCATGAACTGGCCTTGGTCAATTTCGCGGCCACCCAGCAGCGCAGCCCCGAGTACCTGGCCATCAACCCCAAGGGCCGCGTGCCGGCCCTGGTGACCGAACGCGGCGTGCTGACCGAAACCCCGGCCCTGCTGCTGTACGTGGCCCAGACCTTTGCCGCCGCCAACCTGGCCCCGCTGGACGACCTGTTTGCCCTGGCCCGGATGCAGGAATTCAACAGCTACATGGCCTCGACCGTGCACATCAACCACGCGCACCGGCCCCGGGCCTCGCGCTGGGCCGACGAGCCTGAAGCCATTGCCGGCATGCAGCGCAAGGTGGCGCAGAACATGACGGAGAACTTCCGCTACATCGAAGCGACCTACCTGCAAGACGGCCCCTGGGTGCTGGGTCAGCGCTACTCGGTCGCTGATGGCTACCTCTACACCGTGGGCGACTGGCTGGCCAGCGACGGCGTGGACATCCGTGACTTTCCGCTGGTCTTCGCCCACCGTGAGCGCGTGCTGCAACGCCCGGCCGTGCAACGCGCTCTGGCCACGGCCCAGCTGCCCAAAACGGCCTGACGCGCAGGCAAAAAAAACCCGCTCGCCCAGCGCAGGGCGAACGGGGGAGCGGGCCCTGCGCCGGGCCCTGAGGACGGCACGCGGCCGTCCCCGAGACCGCGGCCTCAGTTGACGCGCAGGGCGCGCCAGTCGATGCGGTTGTCCGCGCGGTGCGGCACGTCCACGTTCTGGCGCAGCGCCCAGGGAATGATCTGGTGGTACAGCGGGATGTGCGAGATCAGCTCATGGTCTTGCAGCAGGGCTTTTTCGATCAGCCCATTGCGCGTCACCAAGTCGGTTTCCTTGCGGATGCGTTCCACCAGCGCGTCTTGCTGCGGGCTGCTGAAGCGGCCCAGGTTGAAGTTGCCGTCGCCGCCCGCACCCGGGCTGCGCACCAGGGACTGCAGGCTGTAGAAGGCGTCAAAGGTTGGCACCCCCCAGCCCAGCAGGTAGATGCTGGCTTCGTTGCGCTGGATCATCGGGAAGTAGGTGCTGAAAGGCAGCGAACGCAGGCGCGCCTTCACGCCCACGCGGGCCCACTGGGCGGTGATGGCCTGGCACAGCTGTTCGTCGTTGATGTAGCGGCCGGCGCTGCAGGCAAAGTCCACTTCAAAACCTTGCGGGTAGCCGGCCTCGGTCAGCAGCTGCTGCGCGGCCTTCACGTCATACGGCCAGCGGGTGTCGGCCTTGCGCGTCCAGCCATTGACCTGGGGCGCGACCAGGGCGCCTGCAGGCTGGGCCAGACCGCGCTGCACCACGCGCTGGATGCTGGCGATGTCGATGGCCTGGTACAGGGCCTTGCGCACGCGCACGTCCTTGAGCGGGTTCTGACCCTTCACGCTGGAGCCAGGCAGCTCGTCGCGGAACTGGTCCATGCCCAGGAACAGGGTGCGGTTTTCAGGGCCTTCCAGCACCTTCAGCTGCGCCGTCTGACGCACACGGGCCAGGTCTTGCAGGCTGGGGTCGAGCACAAAGTCCACCTCACCCGAGAGCAGGGCCGCCATGCGGGTGGCGTCCGACTTGATGGGCGTGTAGATGATCTGGTTCACATTGCCACCGAACTTGCCCTGGCCCCACCAATGGGGATTGGGCTCCAGCACCACGCGCTGGTCGGGCGTCCATTCCTTCAACTGGAACGGGCCGGTGCCCAGCGCATGGCGGTGGGCGTAGGTTTCGTCCTTGTTGCGGATGTCCTTGGGCTCCACCGAGTTGTTCTTCTCGGCCCAGGCCTTGCTCAGGATGCGCAGCTCGGTGAGCTGGTTGACCAGCACCGGGTTGGGCAGGTTGGAGAAGATGTCGATGACGGTCGGGCTGACCTTTTCGACCCGGTCGATGCCCAGGGTGTAGACCGCGTAGTTGGAGCTCTTGGCCTTGGCGCGCTCCAGCGAGAAGCGCACATCGTCGGCGGTCAGCAGGCTGCCGTCGCTGAACTTGACGCCCTGGCGCAGGGTCAGGCGCAGCTGGGTGGGCGAGACCTGCTTCCACTCGGTGGCCAGCGAAGGCTCTGGCTTGAAGGTCTTGCTGTTGTACTCCACCAAGGTGTCGTAGATGGCCGAGTGCAAGGCGTTGTTCACGCCCACGTTCTGGGCATGCACGTCCCAGGACGACAAGTCCACGGCGCGGGTCCAACGGAAGGGTTTGGCCTGCACGGCCAGGGGGGCGGCGGCGCTCAGGGCCAGCGAGGCGGCCAGCAGCCAGGGGGTGGATTTGTGTAGCAAGGGGTCTCCAATTCAACAGCTTGCTGACTCTGGCACAAGCCGTCCGTCGGGCGCAAGCCGTATTTGCGCGCTTGCTTATGCGCGCAACGAGTTTAGAAACCCACCGCCATGCAAAAAACCAGCCAAGCCGAGCGCTGGCGGGGGGCGTGCTCAGGGGCTGCCTTCGTCCACCGCGAAGTTGACGCGCGGGGCCACGGCGCACATCAGCTCGTAGCCCACCGTGCCGGCGGCGCGGGCCACCTCGTCGATGGACAGGCTGCGGCCCTGGCTGGAGCGGCCCCACAGCGTGACCTCGGAGCCAAAGCCAAAGGACACGCCGGCTTGTTCCAGCGGGGTCAGGTCGAGCATCAGCATGTCCATGCTGACGCGGCCCAGCAAGCGGGTGCGAACGCCGTTGACCAGCACGGGCGTACCGGTGTCGCACAGGCGCGGGTAACCGTCGGCATAGCCGCAGGCGGCCACGCCCACGCGCAACGGCTGCTCGGCCACAAAGCGTGAGCCGTAGCCGACGCTGTCCCCAGCTTGCAAGGACTGCACCGCGAGCAGCTTGCTGCTCAGGGTCAGGGTGGGCTGTAAGCCCCAGTCGGCGGCGCTGCGCTCGGGGAAGTCGGGCGCGCTGCCGTACAACACGATGCCGGGGCGCACCCAGTCGCTCTTGATGCGGGCGCTGTCGGCGTGGCGCAGCGTGGCCGCGCTGTTGGCCAGGCTGCGCTCGCCGGGCAGGTCAGCGGTGGCGTGCAAGAAGACCTCTTCCTGGTGGGCGATGCCACGCGGGCCATCGGCGTCGCTGAAGTGGGTCATCAGCGAGATCTCATCCACCTGGGGCAAGGCGTTGAGCCGGGTCCATGCCGAGCGGTAGCGCTCGGGCGTGAAGCCCAGGCGGTTCATGCCCGAATTCATTTTCAGGAACACGCGCTGGGGCAGCTGGGTCTTGTGCGCGGCCAGCATGTCGATCTGCTCGTCGCAGTGCACGGCGTGCCACAGGTCCAGGCGCGAGCACAGCTCCAGGTCGCGCGGCTCGAACACGCCTTCCAGGAGCAGAATCGGGCCGCGCCAGCCCAGGCGGCGCACGCGCTCGGCTTCCGCCAGGTCCAGCAAGGCGAAGCCGTCGGCACCGCGCAGGCCCTCAAACACCCGCTCGATGCCATGGCCGTAGGCATTGGCTTTGACGACGGCCCAGACACGGGCGTCAGGGACGGACTGGCGCACGCGGGCCAGGTTGTGCTGCAGTGCAGCAGTGTGGACAGTGGCCTGGATCGGGCGGGGCATAGGGCAATCAGGGAGAGGAACTGAGGGGATTTTGGCACCGCCCCCAAGAGGTGGCGTGATATAACCAACTGCCTTTTTGAGGCCATGTTCAACATTACCAAAGTATCAGTTTTCCTGATGCTCGAATCAGCCACTCAATGAAGCGCGGTTTCTACACCATCATGTCGGCGCAGTTTTTCAGCTCGCTGGCCGACAACGCCATATTCGTGGCCGCCGTGGAACTGCTCAAAAGCGATGGCGCACCCGAGTGGCAACGCGCCGCTTTGGTGCCCATGTTTGCGCTGTTCTATGTGATCCTGGCGCCCTTCGTGGGCGCTTTTGCCGACGCCCAGCCCAAGGGCAAGGTGATGTTCATCAGCAATGCCATCAAGGTGGTGGGTTGTCTGTTGATGCTGTTCGGCACCCACCCGCTGATGGCCTATGCCGTCATCGGCCTGGGCGCGGCGGCGTACTCACCGGCCAAATACGGCATCCTCACCGAGCTGCTGCCGGCCTCGCAATTGGTCAAGGCCAATGGCTGGATCGAAGGGCTGACCATCGCCTCGATCATCCTGGGCGTGTTGCTGGGCGGCCAGCTGGTGGGGCATTCGGTGTCCGGCCTGCTGCTGTCCTTTGACTTCCCGGTCTTCAACACCGGCATCGACACACCGCCTGAAGCCGCGATCTTTGTGCTGATCTTCATTTACGCGCTGGCAGCCTGGTTCAACACCCGCATCCCGCATACCGGCGTGACCATGCGCCCGATGCGCCAGGACCCCGAACTCAGCGTGGCGCGCAACGCGCTGAACCTGCTGCCCGACTTCTGGAGCTGCAACTCGCGCCTGTGGAACGACAAGCTGGGCCAGATCTCCCTGTCCACCACCACCTTGTTCTGGGGTGTCAGCGGCAACCTGCGCTACATCGTGCTGGCCTGGAGCGCCGCCGCCCTGGGCTACAGCACCACGCAGGCCTCGTCCCTGGTGGGCGTGGTGGCCATCGGCACGGCCGTGGGCGCCGTCTTGGCGTCAGTGCGCATGCGCCTGGACCAGGCCACCAGCGTGATCCCGCTGGGCATCGGCATGGGGGTGCTGGTGGTGTTGATGAACTTCATTGACAACGTCTGGGTGGCCGCGCCCTTCCTGATCCTGCTGGGCGGCCTGGGGGGCTTTCTGGTCGTGCCCATGAACGCCTTGCTGCAACACCGGGGCCACAACCTGATGGGCGCAGGCCGCTCGATCGCGGTGCAGAACTTCAATGAACAGGCCTGCATCCTGGCGCTGGGCGCGTTGTACAGCCTGTCGACCAAGTACGGCATGTCCGCCTTTGGCGCCATCACCGGCTTTGGCCTGATCGTGGCCTCGGCCATGTGGCTGATCAAGCGCTGGCACCAACGCAACACCGTGCAGCACGCGCAAGAGCTCAAGCGCCTGCTGGCCATTGCCCGCAACGACCGGGGGCACTGAGGTCCACACCGGTCCTGCTCCCTTCCTTTCCAAAAGGCCGGTCATGCCGGCCTTTTGCTTTTGGTCATGCCATTGAACCCCTCCTCCGCCCCCCACCCGCCGCTGTTCAGCGTGCTGGCCCTGATGTTCAACGCCTTGGTCTGGGGCGTGTCCTGGTGGCCGCTGCGCCAGCTGGAGCTGGCGGGCCTGCACCCCTTGTGGGCCACCGCCCTGATCTACCTGCTGGCCATCGCCTGCACCCTGCTGGCCTTCCCGGGGGCGCTGCGCCAATGGCTGGGCCAGCCTGCGCTGTGGGCCCTGGCCCTGGCCGCCGGCATGACCAATGTGTGCTTCAACTGGGCCGTCACCGTGGGGGATGTGGTGCGCGTGGTGCTGCTGTTTTATTTGATGCCGCTGTGGGCCAGCCTGCTGGCCTGGTGGCTGCTGGGCGAGCGCCCGCGCGGCGCTGACCTGTTGCGCATGCTGCTGGCTTTGGCCGGCGTGGCCGTGGTGCTGAAGACACCCGGCAGCGACTGGCCGCTGCCGCAAAGCCTGTCGGACTGGCTGGGCCTGGCCGGCGGCTTCAGCTTTGCGCTGACCAATGTGATGTTGCGCCGCCTGCACCAAACACCTGCACCTGCGCGGGTGCTGGCCATGTTTGGCGGCGGCTCGCTGCTGTCGGCGCTGACCGCCCTGGTCGGTCTGGGCCAGGGCCTGGTCACCCCCCTGCCGGCACCTGCACTGGGCTGGTTGCTGCTGGCCGCCGGCCTCAGCCTGGCCTACCTGGGCGGCAATGTGGCGCTGCAGTATGGCGCCGCGCGCCTGCGCTCCAGCACCACCGCCTTGGTGATGCTGTCCGAGGTGCTGTTCGCCAGCGTCTCGGCCATGGCCTTGGGTGCAGCCGAGCTGTCGATGCGGGTGTGGCTGGGCGGCGCGCTGATCGTGGCGTCCGCAGCCTGGTCAGCCTGGGCCCCCGCTCAGCCCAAGACCAGCGCCTGACACAGGGCATGCCCCGCCAGGCCGGCGCCTGGTGGCGGAGCAGGGCTACCATGGCCCCTCTCCGTCTTGAAGGACCTGCCATGAGCACTTTGTACGACTTTGAAGCCCTGTCCATCGCGGGCGAAACCGTGCCCCTGCGCCAGTTCGAGGGCCAGGTGCTGTTGATCGTCAACACGGCCAGCGCCTGCGGCTTCACGCCCCAGTTCGCCGGCCTGGAAGACCTGCACCAGCGCTATGGCCAGCGCGGCCTGACGGTGCTGGGCTTTCCCTGCAACCAGTTTGGCCGCCAGGACCCGGGCAGTGACGAGCAAATTGCCAGCTTTTGCCAGCGCAACTACGGCGTGAGCTTTCCGATGATGAGCAAGATCGACGTCAATGGCGGCGACGCCCACCCGCTGTACCGTTGGCTCAGCGCCGAAGCGCCCGGCCTGCTGGGCAGCAAGGCCATCAAGTGGAACTTCACCAAATTCCTGGTCGGCAAGAACGGTCAGGTGATCCGCCGCTACGCACCGCAGGACACCCCCGCCAAGCTGGCCAGCGACATCGAAGCCGCCCTGGCCGCCTGAGCCCGGCTCAGGCCGAGGCCGGGCGCTGGAAGGCCCGCACGCCCATCAACACGCCGGCCACCAGCAAGGCAATGCCGGCGCCCGTCACCGGCGCGGGCCACTCGGCGCGGTGCCAAAAGCCGTAAGCCAGGGCCGACAGGGTTTCGAACACGATCAGCTGGCCGGTCAGCGAGGTGGGCAGCAGCTTGCTGGCCCGGCTCCAGGCCAGGGTGCCCGCCCAGGAGGCGAACAAACCCATGGCCAGCATCAGGCCCAAAAACAAGCCCGGGCGAGGCCCCCAACCCATCACCAGCGCTTGGTCGGGCTGGCTCAGGCCCTGCCACAGGCCCCACAGCAACCACCCCAGCACCGCCAGCGGCAAGGTGGCCAGGCCCTGGGCCGTGGTCCAGGTGGTGGCCGACAAGCCCGGGTGGGCCTTGAGCCAGCGCGCGTTGCGGATCGGGTACCAGGTCCAGGCGGCGACCGCCACCAGGGTCAGGCCGGCGCCCAGGGCGTAGGCCGGGCCATGGCCGGCCTCGATGCGGCCCATCTCGGTGTGGTTGACGAAGGCAATGCCCAGTGCGATCAAGCCCAGCGAGGGCATCAAACGCGCCCAGGGCAAGGACCGGTCGTGCCAGTTGGCGCACACTGCAATCACCACCGGCAGCGTGCCGATCAAGACACTGGCCAGGGGCACGCCCGCGGCCTGGATGCCGGCCGACAGGAACAGGTAGTAAATGATGTTGCCCACCAGCGCCAGCTTGAAGGCCTCCGCCCAGTCGGCGCGGCGCAGCGCCGCCAGGCGTTGCCGGTCCGGCACGGCGAGCAAGAGCGCCACCAGGCCGAACGCGATGTAGCGACCAAAGGCCAGCGCCGCAGGCGCGTAATCCGGCAGCAGCGCTGGCGCCACGAACACCAGCCCCCACATCAGTCCAGCGGCCAGCGCATACGCCACCCCACGAATCAAATCCCCTGCGGCCATCCGTCACCCGTTCCAATTCAAGCAAAGAGGCGCAGTGTGCCTGGGCCCGGCCCGGCTTGTCTTGGACCAGATTGCGCTGTGCGGCCTCAGGCGGTGCAGGCCAACTGACGCTGGTACGCCCCCGGCGTGATGCCGTAGAGCCGGCGCAGCAAGCGGTTCAGGTGGGGTTGGTCCGACAGGCCCACGCTGGCGGCCACCTCAGCGGGCGCCAGGCCACGCGCCAGCAAGGCCTTGGCGCGTGCGCCCCGCCGCGCTTGGACAAACACCTGCGGGGTGTGGCGGGTGCTCTGCTTGAAGCGGCGCAAAAAATGGAAGGGCGACAGCGCGGCTTGCGCGGCCAGGTCTTCCAGGCGCATCGGCTCGTGCAGGTGCGCCTCGATGTAGTCGCGCACCCGCGCCAGCACGTTCGGCGCCAGGCCCGGGGCCGGGTCGGCCGCCCCGCCTTGGCCATGGCGCGCCACCAGTTCGCCGGCCAGCAGGACCAGCTGGCTGTCAAAAGCCAAGGGGTCATCCGCGCCCTGCCACAGCGCATCCAGCGCGGCGGTGACGCGCCGGCCCAGGGCGGGGTCGTCCACCGTGGGCTGGGCAAATCGGCGCACCGGCTGGCCGGTCAGCTCACGCAGGGTGGCGGACTCAATGTAGACCATGCGGTAGCGCCAGCCCTGGGCGGTGGCGGCGTGGCCGGTGTGCAGCTCATCTTCATCCATCAGCACCAGCGAGCCCGGCCCGGCCAGGTGCTCGCTGCCGCGGTAGCGAAAGCGCTCCACGCCCCACTCCACCGAGCCGATGCCAAACGCGTCGTGCGCGTGCGGTGCGAACGCGTGGTCGACGATCTCGGCCCGGTACAGCTCCACACCCTCGCGGTGTGGCACGCGGCGGTACAAGGCCCGGTCGCGCGGCGAATCGAACTGCTGGGGCACCCCGCTGGGGCGGGGCCCCGCGCTGAGGGGGGGAGCGTCGGCAGGCATGGGCGCCATCTTAGCCAGCCAGCGGGCCCCCAGGCGCTCAGGCGCGGCCGGTCGAGACCCAGGCGTGCTGCTGCAGCTCGGCCAGGGTGACGAACTGCAAGGCGCGTTCGTGGGTGGCCTCCAGCACCACGGGCGGGGCCACACCAGCCTCCAGGGCCTCGCGCCAGCGCAGCGCGCACAGGCACCAGCGGTCGCCTGGCCGCAAGCCGGCAAAGCGCCACTCGGGCCGCGGTGTGGACAGGTCGTTGCCACGCGCCAGCGAAAACGCCAAGAAATCAGCCGTGACCCGGGCACAGACCACATGCGAGCCGGTGTCGGCCGCCTCGGTGTGGCAGCAGCCGTCACGGAAGTAGCCCGTCAAGGGGTCGAAGGAGCAGGCCTGCAGCGCGCTGCCCAGCACGTTGCGGGCGGGGATCGGAGAAGACATCGGTCACCTGAACAAAAACAACAGCAGCCGCCAGTGTGCGCCAAGCCGCATGACCGTGGCGCAGGTCGGGATAGGGACAGCGCCGCCATCAGCCGGCGCGTTGGCGGCGCTCGGCCTCGACCTGGCGGAACAAATCGGCCAGGGTGCGGCCCGGCTCGTCCCGGAAGCGCACCTCGAGGCGCTGCAGCGTGGTGATGCGGTCGATGCGAAAACTGCGCAGGGCCTGGCGTTCCTCGCACCAGGCGGCCAACGTCCAGACGCTGCCCCAAAAAAAGCAGCCCAGCGGGCGCACGGTGCGCGCGCTGTCGGCGCCGTCCAGTGCGCGGTAATGCAGCAGCACCTTGTGCCGCGCCTGGGCCGCCTCGCGCAGGGCCTGCAGGCGCTGCTGCACCTCGGGGCTCTGGCCCACGGCCGGCGCGAACAAGGCCAGGGATTCCGCAGCGGCCCGCGCGTCGCGCGGCAGCACGGACAGGATCTTGCTCAGCGCGGACTCGGCCTCGCGCGCCAGCGCCGGGTCCAGCCAGGCCTGGGCCAGGCGCACCGAGGCCACCAGCGCACTGGCCTCGGCCTGGGAGAACATCAGCGGCGGCAGCTCAAAGCCCGCGCCCATGCGGTAGCCCACACCGGCCTCGCCTTCGATGGGCACGCCCTGGTGCTGCAGCTCGGCCACGTCGCGGTAGACGGTGCGCTCGGACACCTCCAGCCGCTCGGCCAGAAAGGCCGCCGTGCTGAGACGGCGCCCGCGCACCAGTTGAACGATATGGAACAAACGGTCGGCGCGGCGCATGGTGGAAGGGGTGGCAAGCCAGTGGAATGGGAGCAGAGCCCCCAGCATAAGGGACTCAGTCCAGCCAAGCCGCCACGCCCATGGCCTGCGCGATCAAGCCCATGTCATGGGCGCTGACCTCGAACAGGCCAAAGCGAAAGCGCGCGCCCCAGCGCTGGCGGTCTTCCACAAACTCGAACCGATCGAGCAGGGGCGCAATCGGCACCTCGCGGGCTGCCGAGGCGTAGTGCACATCCCGCCGGAAGGGCACAAAGCCGCCCCCCATGTCGAAGGCGTAGGGCTCACCGGCGGCCACACGGCCGAGGGAAACAAAGCTTTGCAGGCGGTCATGGCCGGCCATGCGGGTGGCCGGCGCGTAGTAGGCCACCGAGTCACCTGGGCGCAACCGGGCCAAGGGCGCGCGCCGGCCATGGCAGACCTGCATGAAACCCAGCGGCTGGGCCTCGCGGCCGCGGCGGGCATGCTCGGCGCTGGCCACGGCAATCCAGTGGCGCGGTGCCACGGCCGGGGGCGCCGGGGCGAGAGGGAACCCGGGCAACACAGTCTGCATGGTGCGGCTCCGCTTCAGCGTTGCACGGTGTGCAGGCCGACGGTGTTGCCTTCGGTGTCCCGCACATGGGCGATGAAACCGATGCCGTGCGGCAGCTCGATGCAGGCGTCGAGCACGGCGCCGCCCGCGCTGGCCACCCGGGCCACAGCCGCGTCCAGCGAGGGGGCACAGTCCAAATAGAGGCGCACGCCGGCATCGGCGGCGACGCAGCGCTGCGGGCCGGCCACCAGGCAGCCGCCGGGTTGGGGCTTGTCGTGCGGGAAAACGGCCATGGGGCCACCGCCAAAGTCTTCGCGGTGCAGGGGCCGGGCCAGCACGGCCTCGTAAAAGGCCTGGGCGCGGTCCAGGTCGGCGCAGGGGATCTCAAACCAGTTGAGGGCCGAGCCAGCGCGGGAGGGGGTGGCAGGGGTGGAGGGGGTGTGCGACATGGCAGCGTCTTTCAGTCGTTGTGAAACAGGACTGCCATGGTGCGGGGGGGCTGCTGACAACGGGATGTCAGCAGGCTGCAGACCGGGGGCGACCAGGCCCCCGTGGAGGAGGCCTCAGGCCGGGTCGGCGGCCACCGGCGTGGCCGGCGCGGCGCGGCGCTGGCGGGCCCGGTCCAGGGTGCGGGCGGCGTCGCGCGCGTCCAGGCCGTACATGTCGGCGAAGGCGTCCAGGCTCTGGCCGCTGGCCTCGAAGGCGCGCAGCTGGGCCTCGTCGCGGGCGGCTTGGCTGGCGGCCTCGGCCAGGGCTTCGTCGAGCACCGCGTTGGCGGCCACGTCGCGGCTCAACACCAGCGCGGCATAGGCCTCACGGCTCAGGCCAGAGGCCTCGAAGGCCTGGATGATGCGGCGGCGCAGCTTGGGACGCAGGTCCTCCCCGGCGCGCTGCTGGCGACGGCGGAACACCTCGGTCAGCGCGTGGTAGATGTGCTCGGGCGCCATGGCTTCGACCGACTGGCCTTGCAGGTCATGACGGGCCAGGCCCGAAGCGACGGCCGTCAGGTAGCGGCTGGAGCGGGTGTGCAGGGCCAGCGCGGCCTTGAGCGCCTCACGCTCGAACAGCTCCGGTTGGGCGTCTTGCAGGTCTTGGAAGATGCCGCGCTTGAGCGGCAAAAAGACCTCGCCAAACAAGGCGGGATACAGACCGGCCAGTTGCTCCAGCACCGGGTGGCTGCGCGGTGCGCGCGGGGCGGCGGCCTTGGCGCCGGCCTGGGCGGCGGCACCTGGGCCAGCCCCCTGGGCCGCAGGGTCGCGGCGCGGGGCGCGGCGACCATCGGCCCGGCCTGCGGGGGCCCGGCCGGCGTCACGCGCGGCGTCGCGGCCATCGGCACGACCCTCGGTGCGCGCGGCGCCTCGGCCGGCACCGCCTCGGCGTCCCCGGCTGTTGCGCGGGCTGCGCTCGGCCACGGCAGGGGCCTCAGAGGCCTCAGAGGCCTCGGCAGGGCTGCCGGCGGTCACAGCGGTGGCCTCAGGGGCTGCGGCAGCCACAGGGCTCACGGCAGCAGCGTCGGACGCCCCCAACACCACGGGGGTGTTGGCGGCCTGGCTTTGTTCTTTTTCGGACACGGAGTCGGTCATGACGTGGCGGTATTGAAGAGAGGGCTAACCCGCCATCATGCCAGCCCCGGGCCGGGCCGGGGTCAAGAAGCCTTGGCGCGTGGGGGCGCCAGGGGGCAGGTCTCAGGCCTGCAGCGCCTCATCCAGCACCTCCACCCAGTGCCGCACGGGCGTGGCGGTGCCGCTTTGCAGGTGGGTGATGCAGCCGATGTTGGCGCTGACGATGACCTCGGGCGCCAGGGCCTCCAGGTGGCCGACCTTGCGGTCGCGCAGCTCATAGGCGATGTCGGGGTTGAGCACCGAGTAGGTGCCGGCCGAGCCGCAGCACAGGTTGGATTCGGTGCGCGTGAGCTGCACCTGGAAACCCAGCGCGCCCAGGTGCTGCTCGACCCCACCGCGCAGCTGCTGGCCGTGCTGCAAGGTGCAGGGCGGGTGGTAGGCCACCACGCCCTTGGGCGCCTCCCGCAGGCGGGGCTGCAGCAGGGGCACCAGGTCGGGCAGCAGCTCGCTGAGGTCGCGCGTCAAGGCGCTGATGCGGGCGGCCTTGTCGGCGTAAGCTGGGTCGTCGCGCAGCTGGTGGCCGTAGTCCTTGACGGTGACACCGCAGCCTGAGGCGTTCATGACCAAGGCCTCGACCGCGCCGCTGGCCACATGGGGCCACCAGGCATCGATGTTGGAGCGCATCTGGGCCAGGCCGCCGGCCTGGTCGTTGAGGTGGAACTTGACCGCGCCGCAGCAGCCGGCCTCGGGGGCCAGCACGGTTTCGATGCCGGCGGCGTCCAGAACGCGGGCGGTGGCGCTGTTGATGTTGGGCGACATGGACGGCTGCACGCAGCCGGCCAGCATCAGCACCTTGCGGGCATGCGAGCGGCTGGGCCAGGTCCCGGCGTCCTGCGGCAGCGGCACCTTGGCGCGCAGCGTCGGCGGCAGCAGGCCGCGCACGCTTTGGCCCAGCTTCATGGCCGGACCAAACAGCGGCGAGCTGAGGCCTTCTTTGAGCAGCCAGCGCACCGCCTTCTCGCCGGTGGGGCGCGGCACCTGCTCGTCCACGATCTGACGCCCGATGTCGACCAGGTGGCCGTACTGCACGCCGCTGGGGCAGGTGCTTTCGCAGTTTCGGCAGGTCAGGCAGCGGTCCAGGTGCTGCTGGGTTTTGCGCGTGGGGGTCTGGCCCTCCAGCACCTGCTTGATCAGGTAGATGCGGCCGCGCGGGCTGTCCAGCTCATCGCCCAACAGCTGGTAGGTCGGGCAGGTGGCGGTGCAAAAGCCGCAGTGGACGCACTTGCGCAAAATGGCTTCGGCTTCGCGGCCGGCGGCGCTGTCCTGGTACTGGGGGGCGAGGTGGGTTTGCATGGTGGGGTTCAGGAATATTCAAAAAAGGGGCAGCACGCGCAGCGGGTAGGGGCCGTTCAATCCAAACCCTTTGGCGCCGTGGGCTCGGGCTCCAGCATCCGCCCCAGGCGGCGCAGGTCACCCAGCAAGGGCGGCAGCGACAAGGCCAGCAGCACGGTGGCCAAGGGCAGCACCCAGATGAAACCAATGTGCTTGAACCCCGCCGCACCCACCACACCGCCCACGGTGAACAGGCCCAGCAAGGTGGTGAACAGGCGCAGCCGGGCGCGGTTGGCCCGCACCTGGGACTGGGGTGGGGCCTGGCCGTTCCAGTACAGCAGCTTGCCCAGTTCAATGCCCAGGTCGGTCAGCACCCCGGTCATGTGGGTGGTGCGGATCTGAGCGGCGGACATCTTGGTCACCACCGCGTTTTGCAAGCCCATGATGAAGGCCAGCAACAGCACGGTCACGGGCACGGGCACGGCAAACGGGGTCTGGTGGTTGAGCGTGCCGCCAATCAGGCCAAACAGCAGCATCAGCAAGGCCTCCAGCAGCAGCGGCAGGGCATAACCGCTGCGCAGGTGATGCACCCGGGCCCAGTTGAACAGCACCGCTGTCACGGCCGCCCCGCAGGTGAAGGACAGCAGCACGCCGCAGGCCGAGCCCACCAGCAGCAGGTTGCCCAGCACCAGGTGGTCGGCCAGCATGGAGACAAAGCCCGACATGTGCGAGGTGTACATGCCCACCACCAGAAAGCCCCCCGCGTTGATGGCCCCGGCGTTGAACGCCAGCAAGAAACCCAGCGTCCGGTTGATGGACGGGGTGCGGTGCAGGCCGGTGAGGTGGCGCAGGCGGCGCATGGCGGGGCTGCTGGCGGCGGCGGGCTTACCAGCCGCGGTACAGGCGCCCGTGGCCAAAAATGCCCACCGGGTCAAACTGCTGCTTCAGGCCGCGCTGGATGCGCTCAAGAGGGGGTGACAAGGGGGTGAACACCTCCAGCGCCGGATCCGGCCCGCGAAACCGCGTGGCATGGCCGCCCGCCGTGACGGCGTGGTGGCGCAAGCGCTTGGCCTGGTCTGAGGGGGCCTTGATCCAGCGCTGGGCGCCGCCCCATTCGGTCAGCACCGGGCCCAGTTGCAGCGGCACCGCCGTGTCGGGCACGGACAGGCGCCAAAGCGACTCGTCGCCTTGCAAGGCAAAGAAGGGGTGGGTTTGTTCGCGCAGGGCCAGCCAGAAGGCTGCCGCCTCGGCCTCGGCCAGGCGCTCGCCGCCCAGGCGCTGGCAGGCCGACTGCACGGCCGCCAGGGCGCCGCGCAAGCGCAGCGTGAGCTGCCCTTCAAACCAGCACGAGGCATTCAGCGGCAGCGGCTGACCAGCCCATTCATTGTGCTTTTTCAGGGCCGTGGCCTCGTCCATGGCAAAGCGCAAGGTGGCCTCGGCCACCGGCACCGGCAGCACCTTGAGGGACACCGAAGTCACCAGCCCCAGGGTGCCCAAGGCACCGGCCAGCAGGCGCGACACGTCGTAGCCCGCCACGTTTTTCATGACCTGGCCACCAAAAGTAAGGTGTTCGCCCCGGCCGTTGACCATTTCCAGACCCAGCACGTAGTCGCGCACGCTGCCCACGCTGGCCCGGGCCGGGCCCGACAGGCCTGCGCCCAGCATGCCGCCCACGGTGGCGCCAGGGCCGAAGTGCGGGGGCTCAAAGGGCAGACACTGGCCTTGCGCGGCCAAGGCCGCCTCCAGCTCAAGCAGCGGGGTACCGGCCCCCACCGTGACGACCAGTTCGCTGGGTTCATAGGCGCTGATGCCGTTCAGGCCGCGCGTGTCCAGCACCTGACCATGCAGGGTCTGGCCGTAAAAGTCTTTGGTACCGCCGCCACGGATGCGCAGTGGGGTGGCCGCTTCGGCGGCAGCGCGGATGCGCTCGATCAGGGTTTGCAGGGCAGTCTCCATCTGGCTGATGGTAAGGCGACCGACGGCTTTTGCGTCGTGTACGGGGGCTGAATTTTTTGAATGCGCAGCGTGCAGAAATTTGCGCTGGCTCGGGGCACGGTGGCCCGGAAGGGGCGGGATCAGGCCTGAGGTTGGCCGGTGGCGGCGGTGGCCAGTTCGGCCCCGGGGTAGCTCAGACCGGGGCATTCCAGCTCAAGGCCCACCAGTTCGCGGCGAAAGAAGCGCACCCGCAGGTGGTCACCCGCCGTGGTCTGGTCGCGGTACTCCACCAAAGCCAGTTGCTGTTCGGCGGGCAGCAGCACGTGGCGCAGGCCCGGCCGGTGCGCCAAGGCGGCCGCCATCGACATGCCCAGGCGCAGGCCCTCGAATTGGAAGGCGCTCGGGAACGCGCGGTAAAAGCCCAGCAGCCCCAGGCGATGCTGCACGTCGATGCGGGCCAGGCAGCAGTGGTTGGGGCCCCAGAGGCAGCCTTGGTCTTCGGGTGGCGGGGGACGCCAATCGGACCCCAGGGCCTCCACAAGGGCGGCCAGGGGTTGGCGCGGGCGAAGTTGGGCAAACAGCTTGGGGTTCATGCGGACGCTCAGAGTGGACAGGGCAACACACCCGGCGCATTCTTGACTGCCCGCTTAGCCGTTCATCTGCTTCTGTAAGAGGGCTCAGCCCAGCCGCACAAGACTTACATTTCCTCGAAAAAATCCACTGGCAAGCCGGGCACGTCGACCCGCGCCGCCAGGACCCGGCCGTTGTCGGGCCACAGATCAGCCTCTCCCTCGGGTCGGCCCTTGGACGCGGTGGTGACGTACAGGGTGCGGCCGTCCGGCCCGCCAAAGCAAGGCATGGTGGGGCAGCGCGCGGACAGTGGGATCTGAGCCAGGCATTCACCACTGGGCGCAAAGCGCAACAAACGGCCGCCTTCGAACTGGGCGCTCCAATAGCAGCCTTCGGCGTCCACGGCCGCGCCATCGGGCCGGCCGCCGTAGCGCGACGCACCGGTCAAGTCGTCAGAGCGAAAGCCCTCTGGCTTGCCAGGCAGCTGCGCGAAGACACGTTGGTGGCTCAGGTTGTTGGCCTTGGCGTCCCAGGTCCAGGCATCGATGCGGTGGCCCATGGTGTCCGCCCAGTAGAGGGTGGTGCCCTCGGGTGACCAGGCCAGGCCATTGGCGATGACGTTGTTCAAGGCCTGCAGCCGCACCTCGGGGCGGCGTCCGCCGCGTGCGTCCAGGCTGTAGAGCTCGCCCAGGCGGCGGTCGCGGGGCTCGTACATGGTACCGCCCCAAAAACGTCCCAGCGGATCGCACTTGCCGTCGTTGAAACGGGTGGTGGCCGGGTCATGGTTGAAACGCATCAACAAGCTCAAGGCCCCGCCCCATTGCGGGGCGCGGTACATGCCGTCCCGCAAGGCGATCACCAGGCCACCGGTGCGCGCAGGCGCTATGCAACCGGGCTCGGACGGCATGGCCCAGCGCTCCAGGACACCGCTGACCGGGTCTTGGCGCAGCACTTCGCGCCCGGGGATGTCGACCCAATACAGGCGCTGCTCCTCGGGGTGCCAAAAAGGTGACTCCCCCAATTGGCTGCGCTCGGGGCCCAGGGCCTGCCAATCCAGGGATTGTGTGGGGACAGGGGTGCTCATGCGGGACTTCCTTCGTCGGTGCTGACTTCGATGCTCATTTGCAGGACCAGGGACTCACCCGGGGCCAGGGTGCGCAGGCCGAGCTCGGCGGCGGGGCGCCCGCCCGCCTGCTGCAAGGCCAGAGCGTTGTTGACGTGGCTGACGGGCTCGATGGCCACCGCATCCCGGCTGGGCTGGGTGCAGACCACCAAGTAAGGCGTGCTGCTGCGCACCCGCACGGTCAGGCGGGGGTCGCGCAAGGTGACCAGGCCGCGCCAACCTTCAAAGCAATGGTCCAGGTCCAGGGCGGCCGCCGCGGCGTGCAGGCCGGTGGACGGCGTGCGGTGGGTGGGCAGCTTGTCGTCGCCCATTTCCCAGCGCGCCGTGGCCTCAAAGGCCAGGTGGGCCTGCGGGCGCTTGATGAACCACGGGTGCCAGCCCAGGCCCGCGGGCGCGGGGTGGTCGGCTTGGTTGGTCAGGCCCAGGACCAGTTCGAGCGTGTTGCCGTGCAGGCGCACGGTCTGGGAGGCGTCAAAAGCGAACGGCCAATGCGCGTCGGCGGCGTGCTCGAAGCTCAGCAGGGCGTGGTCGGCGCTGTGCTCCAGCACCGACCAGGGACGCTGCCAACCCACGCCGTGGATGGCGTGCGGCTCGGGGGCGTTGTTCTGCACCAAGGGGTGGTCGGTGCCCTGCCAATGCAGCACGGCGCGTTCGATGCGGTTGCTGAAGGGCACCAGGGGGTAGCTGGCCGACTGGCGGGCCCCGCTCAGGCCCTCGGGCGGCGGCTGGCGCAGCACAGGCTCGCCACGCCACCACAATCCGGCGATGCAGCCACCCAGGTCAGGGCGCAACTCACAACGCCATCCACCGCCGGTGGCGGTGTTGTCCAGAACGAGGGCAGCAGGGGGCAGGGTCATGGGAAAGCCTTGGCGCAATGGGGCTTTGATTGTGCCTGGGACAGGGCCCTGGGTCAGTGGCTCGGTGCACGCAGGACCGGTTCATGGGAGGGCTGCGCCCAAAAAAAAGGGCCCGCCTAAGCGGGCCCAATATCCAAGGGAGACTCTCACTGAAAAAACACACCGGGGGGTCGCAGGGCAGCTACGCCCCCCCGGTTGGGGTTCAACGGTTGTAGGCCGTTTCGCCGTGCGAGGTGATGTCCAGGCCTTCGCGTTCGTCTTCTTCACTGACGCGCAGGCCGATGGTCAGGTCCACCACCTTGTAGGAGATGAAGGAAACCACACCCGACCAGACCACCGTCAGCAGCACAGCCTTGGCTTGCACCCAGACTTGCGAAGCGATGGAGTAGTCAGCGGCGGTGATGCCGGTGGCCGTGACCCAGTCAGCCACGAAACCGGGGCCGCCCAGGGAAGGCGAGTTGAACACGCCGGTCAGCAAAGCACCCAAGATGCCGCCCACACCGTGCACGCCGAACACGTCCAGGGTGTCGTCAGCGCCGAGCAGCTTCTTCAGGCCGGTCACACCCCACAGGCAGATGAAGCCCGCCAGCAGACCGATGACCAAGGCACCGCCGATGCCGACGTTGCCAGCAGCCGGGGTGATGGCGACCAGACCGGCCACAGCACCCGAAGCAGCACCCAGCATCGAAGCCTTGCCCTTGTGCAGGGCTTCACCCACGGACCAGGACAGCACAGCCGCAGCGGTGGCCGCGAAGGTGTTGATGAAGGCCAGGGCAGCGAAGCCGTTGGCTTCCAGAGCGGAGCCGGCGTTGAAGCCGAACCAGCCCACCCACAACAGCGAGGCACCGACCATGGTCAGCGTCAGGCTGTGAGGCGCCATCGATTCCTTGCCGTAGCCAATGCGCTTGCCGACCATGAAAGCACCCACCAGGCCAGCCACAGCGGCGTTGATGTGCACCACGGTGCCGCCGGCGAAGTCCAGCGCGCCCCATTGCCAGATCAGGCCAGCCTTGCCAGTCATCTCGTCAACGACTTCCTTGCTGGTGTAGGCGTCCGGGCCCATCCAGAACCAGACCATGTGGGCGATCGGCGCGTAGCTGAAGGTGAACCACAGGACCATGAACATCAGGACAGCAGAGAACTTGATGCGCTCAGCGAAGGCACCGACGATCAGCGTGCAGGTGATGCCCGCGAAGGTGGCCTGGAAGGCGGCAAACACGATCTCCGGAATCACGACGCCCTTGCTGAAGGTGGCCGCGTTGGCGAAGGTGCCCGCTGCGTTGTCCCAGATGCCCTTCATGAACAGGCGATCAAAGCCGCCGATGAAGGAGCTGCCTTCCGTGAACGCGAGGCTGTAGCCGTAGATGAACCACAGCACCACGATCAGCGAGAAGGTGACCATCACCTGCATCAGCACGGACAGCATGTTCTTGCTGCGGACCAGGCCGCCGTAGAACAGGGCCAGGCCAGGCACGGTCATCAAGATGACCAGCAGGGTGGAGACCATCATCCAGGCGGTGTCGCCCTTGTTGGGAACCGGTGCCGGAGCGGCAGCAGCGTCGGCCGGAGCGGCGGCAGCAGCAGCCGGGGCGGCCGCGTCAGCGGGCTTGGCGTCCGCCTTCGCTTCAGCAGCGGGCGCGGTGGCGGCTGGGGCTTCCGCGGCCGGGGCAGCGGGGGCCTGTGCGAGCACGGCGTTGCCGGCGAACATCAGACCGAAACCCAGTGCAAGTGTTGCTAAGAGTTTTTTCATGGTTGTGACTTTCTTGTGGGCAGGACCGGGGTCTCGCTTACAGGGCCTCTTTGCCGGTTTCACCGGTACGGATGCGCACCACCTGCTCCAGGTCGTACACGAAAATCTTGCCGTCACCGATCTTGCCGGTGCGTGCAGCGGATTCGACGGCTTCGATGACCCGTTCGACGAGGTCATCGGCCACGGCCGCTTCGATCTTCACCTTGGGCAGGAAGTCGACGACGTATTCAGCGCCGCGGTACAGCTCGGTGTGGCCTTTTTGACGACCAAAGCCCTTCACTTCCGTGACGGTGATGCCTTGCACGCCCATGCTCGACAGTGCTTCACGCACCTCGTCCAGCTTGAACGGCTTGATGATGGCGGTAACGAGTTTCATGCGTTCTCCTAGTGCGGGGCGCGGATCAGAAGTTGTACTTCACGCTCACGACCAGACCGTCGCGACCCAGGTTCTTGCCCGTGGGGGAGACGTAGGCGCCAGACTTGGCATCGGTGCCTTGCAGGGCGCCGGACACCACGAAGCCATTGCCCAGGTCCTTGTTCAGGGTCAGGGCGTAGTCGGTGTAAGAGAAGAAGCCGTTGTTCTTGACAACTTGGCGACCGATGTGCGGAACCAAGGTCAGGCCATCGCCCAGATCGAAGGTGGCCGACACGTCGAGGTAGCCGCTGTTCTTGCTGTTCGGGGTGCCGAACAGGTTGGACGTGCTGTGCGAGTACTTGGCGGTGACCACGTTGTAGGTGATGGCGCCATACAGCTCGTCGGTGTTGGCATTGGCGCCCGACACGTTGCGGTAGGTGTTGTTCAGGTATTGGTAGCGCAGGTAACCGACGTCATAGGCCACGTCCTTGACGATCTCGCCACGGTAGCCGCCGTACAGGTCCAGCTCGATCGGGCCCTTGACCGGGGTGGAGGTGGCAACGCCAGCGTCCTTGATCCACTTGATGGTCGAAGCCCAGGCACCGACGTAGAAGCCGCTGGTGTGGGTGAAGTCAACGCCGCCTTGCACAGCCGGCTTGAAACGGGTTTGGGAAATGCCACGATAACGGTATTCAGAAGCCACGCTGACGTTGAACGCCAAGGTGTTCTCAGGGGCAGCCGCTGCAGGGGCTGCAGCGGGGGCAGCCGTCTGGGCAAACGCAGAAGCACCAGCCACGGCCAGGGCAGCCAGGATCATTGTTTTTTTGGCGTCGAGTTTCACAGAGTTCTCCTGTTAAAAAAAATCATCGGGTTGACGCTCCACTTATGCAGACTTCGTGCCAGCTTGCTTGAAGTCCTGCGCTTCGCCCCCATGCCCCTGCAGCGCGCCCCAAAACGGTCGCCCAATTTGTCACAAGGCGGTGACAAATGCACATAAATGGTGCAAACGGCCCCAGCGTACGCCGATCTGGTCCTCAATGCACCTGTCTGGGGGCTATTGAATTGGGAGCACAACGCACATGAGTCTTTCTTTGGTGCAAAGCCGAGCCCTGTTGGGCTTTGAGGCGGTGTCGGTCACCGTGGAGGTGCATCTGGCCAATGGGCTGCCGAGTTTCACGCTGGTCGGTCTGGCCGAGGTGGAGGTGAAGGAGGCGCGAGAGCGCGTTCGCTCGGCACTGCAAAACGCGGGGCTGGAGTTTCCGCACAACAAACGCATCACCGTCAACTTGGCGCCCGCCGACCTGCCCAAGGACTCGGGGCGCTTTGACCTGCCCATGGCCCTGGGCCTGCTGGCGGCCAGCGGCCAGATTGACGGCGCGCGCCTGGCCGGCTGGGAGTTCGCTGGCGAGCTGTCGCTGTCGGGCGAGCTGCGCCCGGTGCGCGGCGCCCTGGCCATGAGCCTGGCGCTGCGCCACACAGCCCGCCCGACCCGACTGGTGCTGCCACCGGGCAGCGCCGAAGAGGCCGCCCTGGCGCCTGGCACCCAGGTCTGGCGCGCGCGCCACCTGTTGGATGTGGTGCAGGCCTTTGCCCCGCCCCAGCCGGATGCGCCCCCGCCCGCCGAGGCCACCGACTGGGCCCGCGTCGAAGGCCAGCCGCCCGCCGCTCAGCCCGACTACCCCGACATGAGCGAGGTCAAAGGCCAGGCCGGGGCCCGCCGGGCGCTGGAGATCGCCGCCGCCGGCGCGCACAGCCTCTTGATGTGCGGCCCGCCCGGGGCCGGCAAGTCCATGTTGGCCCAGCGCCTGGCGGGCCTGCTGCCCAGCATGACGCTGGACGAGGCCCTGGAAAGCGCCGCCTTGCGCAGCCTGGAGCGGCACTTTCCGCTGGATCAATGGGCCGTGCGCCCCACGCGCCAGCCCCACCACACGGCCAGCGCCGTGGCCCTGGTGGGCGGTGGCTCGCCGCCCCGCCCCGGGGAAATCTCCCTGGCCCACCATGGCGTGCTGTTCCTCGACGAGCTGCCGGAATTCCCACGCGCCGCGCTCGAAGCCCTGCGCGAACCGCTGGAGACCGGGCGCATCAGCATCTCACGCGCGGCGCGCCAGGCGGACTACCCGGCCCGTTTTCAACTGGTGGGCGCTTTCAACCCCTGCCCCTGCGGCTACCACGGTGCCGGCAGTGGGCGTTGCCGCTGCAGCCCTGACCAGATCGCGCGCTACCAGGGCCGGCTCAGCGGCCCGCTGCTGGACCGCATTGACCTGCATGTGGAGGTGGCCGCGCTGAGCCCCAGCGAGCTGCTCAACGCCCCGCCCAGCCCCAGCAGCGCGGAGCTGCGCCTGCGCGTGCAGGCCGCCCGCGACCGCGCCCTGCAACGCCAGGGCCTGCCCAACCAGCAACTGCAAGGTCAGGCCCTGGAGCAGCACACCCAGTTGAGCGCCGAGGCCCAGCGCTTCATCGAGGCCGTGGCCCAGCGCCTGGGCTGGTCCGCGCGCAGCCTGCACCGGGTCTTGCGGGTGGCACGCAGCGTGGCCGACCTGGAGGGCGCCACCGACATCGCCATCCCCCACCTGGCCGAAGCCGTGCAGTACCGGCGCGGACCAGGTCAAGGGGGTTGAGGGGCCGTGAGGCCGGGGCGCTCACGCCCCGCACGCCCCGGCCCTGCTGACGCCTGCTGGACAGCGCCCGCGCGACAAAACCCGCCCCGCCGGGCACACTGAGGGGCTTTGCCGCCTAAGGCCGCCATCCGGCCCTTTGTCCTCATGCCAGCCGCACCCGCCCCCCTGCCCCCAGCCGCCCCCGACACCCAGCGCGCCCGCTTTGTCGCCTGGCTGTCCCTGCCGCAGCTGATCAGCTGGGGCAGCGTGTTCTACGGCTTTGCCTTGTTGATGGAGCCGCTGGAGCGCGAACTGGGCATGGGGCGCGCCGAGTCCTCGCTGGCCTTCAGCCTGGCCCTGCTGGTCGAAGGCTTGATGGCCTGGCCCGTGGGCCGCTGGATCGACCGGGGCCTGGAGCGCCGCGTGATGGCCGGTGGCTCGCTGCTGCTGGCCGCCGGCCTGCTGCTGCACAGCCAGGTGCACAGCGTGGCGGGCTTTTACGCGGTCTGGGCCCTGCTGGGCGGGGGCATGGCGTGCGCGCTGTACATGCCCTCGTTTGCCGTGGTGACGCGGCGCTACCCACACGACTTTCGGCGCGCCATCATCACCCTGACCTTTCTGGGCGGGCTGGCCAGCACGGTGTTCATTCCGCTGACCGACTGGCTGATCAACGCGCTGGGTTGGCGCTGGGCCGTGGCCTGGCTGGGCGCCCTGCAGCTGCTGGTGTGCCTGCCGCTGCACCTGCATTTGCTGCGCGACGCGCCGCCCCCAGCTGCGGCCAAGCTGGCGGCCAGCCACAGTGACCAGCCCGGCGTGGCGCAGTTGCTGCGCAGTCCCACCTTCTGGCTGGTGGCCTGCTTCAGCGTGCTGCTGATGTCGGTCACCACCGCCGTGCCGGCCCACATGGTGCCGCTGCTGCGCGAAAGCGGGCTGTCGCCCGCCTGGGTGGTGGCCCTGCCCGCCAGCATGGGCATCGTGCAGGTGCTGGGGCGCTTGCTGTTGTACTTTTTTGAGCAGCACTTTGACCTGCACCTGGCGAACCGGCTGATCCCCTGCCTGATCCCGCTGGGCCTGGCGGTGCTGCTGCTGGGCCACGGCATGACGGCCATGGCCTTGCTGTTCGCCGCGCTGTACGGCATGGGCAACGGCATGCTGACCATCGTCAAAGGAACAGCCATTGCCCAATACGTGAGCCGCGAGCACGCCGCCACCTTGAATGGGGCGCTGGGCCTGCCCAGTGCACTGGCGCGCGCCGCCGCGCCGCTGTTGCTGGGCCTGATGTGGCAGGCCGACACCGGCTACCGCAACGGCTTGCTGTTCTTGTTGGGGGTGGCGGTGCTGGCCGTGCTGGCCCTGGTGCAGGCACAGCGCCTGCACTTGCGCGCGCAAACCGTCCTGGGCGCCTGAGAAGCCTCTCAGGGGTGGGCGGGTCCCGCGCGCACCCGCGCCAGGGCGGCGGGCACATCGGTCCAGGGAGCTTGGTCGGGCGCAAAGCGCTGACGCATGTAGCCGGCCAACTCGGTGATCTGGGCGTCGCTGAAGGTGTCGCCAAAAGCCGGCATGAAGCCCAAAGCGGGAGAGGCCGGCTGGCGCAGGCCGTGCACGATGGCCTGCAGCAGGTTGTCTGGCCGCGCGCTGTGCAGGTTGCTGTTGAGCGACAAGGGCACGTTGACGCCCAGCAGGCGCGGGCCGTCGCCGTCGTGGTGGCAGGCGCCACACGCCCCTTCAAACAAGCGCGACACCGGGCTGCCCAGCGGCGCGCGCGCAGCGGCCTGGGCCACCTGGCGCTGGGCCTGGGCCGGCGCCTCGGGCGCGGGGGTGTTGAAGCTGGCCAGGTAGGTGGCCATGGCCTGCACATCGGCATCGGGCAAAGCGGCCATCTCGCGCACCACGGGCGCCATGGGGCCACTGGCGCTGCCGTGCTCGGCGCTGTGCCCGTGGCGCAGGTACTGGTAGAGCGAGGCCTGGGTCCAGGGCACAGGCGCGCGTGACAAGGCGGTCAGCGCGGGCGCCTCCCAGCCGTCCACCAGCGCACCCGACAAATAGGCCGGGCCGCCGCGCTCGGCGCCCAGCGCGTTGCGCGGGGTGTGGCAGGCGCCGCAGTGGCCCACGCCCTGCACCAGGTAGGCGCCGCGGTTCCATTCGGGCGAGCGGCTGGGCTCGGGCTGCCAGGGGCTGGGGTCATGGAACAAGGCGTTCCAGCCGGCCATCAGCGGGCGCAGGCTGAAAGGGAAGGCCAGCTGGGTCTGGGGCGCCTGCGCGGGCACGGGCGGCTGGGCCATGAGCCAGGCGTAAAGCGCGGTCAGGTCCTCGTCGCTCATCTTGGCGAAGGAGGTGTAGGGGAAGGCCGGGTACAGGTGGTGGCCGTCGCGCGACACGCCCTCGCGCATGGCGCGCTGGAAGGCACTGAAGGACCAGCGGCCCAGGCCCGTGTCGGGGTCGGGCGTGAGGTTGGTGGTGTAGATGGTGCCAAAGGGCGTGTCCATGGCCCGGCCGCCGGCGTTGGGCACACCACCCGGCGCGGTGTGGCACACGGCGCAGTCGCCGGCGGCGGCCAGCAGGCGGCCGCGCTCCAGCGTGGCCTGGGTGTAGATGGAGCCACTGGCCGGCTGCACCGGTGCGATCGCCGAGCGCGCGCCCAGCAGGCCCAAGGTGATGCCCACCGCCGCCGTCAGCAAGGCGCCCACGCGGGCCCAGCGGCGGCGCGAACGCGGGGCCAAAGCGGATTCGGGCCAGGCTTGGGCGAGCTGAGGCTCCGGCGTGGCACGCGGGCCCGTGTCGGTGGCACCTGGCCGCTGCGGCCCGTCGGGGCCGTCCGGGCCGGGCAAGGGGTTGAGCGCGGCGCGCACCACCTCGGGGGTGAAGGGCGGCGCGCGAAAGCGCACACCGGTGGCATCAAAAATGGCGTTGGCAATGGCCGCCGTGCCGGGCACCGAGGCCGACTCGCCCGCGCCCAGCGGGGCCTCGCCAGGGCGCGGCATGTGCAGCACCTCGACCACCGGCACCTCGCGAAAGCTCAGGATCGGGTAGCTGCCCCAGTCGCGGCTGGCCAGGGCCTGGGGCGCGGCCACCAGCGGGCCGGACGCCGGGGACGTGGGCGACGCGGTGGGCTGGGGCGTCAGGGGCTCAAACTGCACCTGTTCTTTCAAGGCCCGGCTGGTGGTCTGCAGCACATTGCCGTGGATTTGCTGCTCAATGCCCGCCGGGTTGACCACCAGGCCCGCGTCGTGTCCCACGACCACGCGCTTGACGTGCACCTCACCCGTGACCTGGTTGACCTCCACATCGGCCACCCAGGCCGCCCAGGCGGCACCAAAGCCGGGCCACTTGCTGTGCACGTAGCGCGCATAGGCAAAGCCCTGGCCTTGCAGCCAGTCCCCCTCGCGGCGCTGCTGCGGGCCGGTGTGGGGGCGCCAGCCGGCGCGCTCGGCGGTGGACTGCACCAGCTCGACCGCGCGCGGGTCGCTCAGGTGCTGCAGACGGAACGCGACCGGGTCGACGCCAGCCGCGGTGGCCAGTTCATCGACAAAGGACTCGTGGGCAAACGAGTTCGGCAGCGCCGACACCCCGCGCAGCCACGAGGCACGGATGATCGGCGGCATGTCGTTCACCGCGACGCGCAGGTCGCGGTAGTCGTAGGGCGGGCGCGCCGTGCGGTCCCCCATCTCGTAGGCCTGGGCCAGGGGCTCGACCGTGCGGGTCAGCAGCAGGGCCAGGGTGGGCGCGCCGTTGCTGGGGTAGGACGCCTCGAAGTCGTAGCCGGCGACCGAGCCGTCGGCATTCAGCCCACCGCGCACCTGCATCAGCTGGGCCGTGCCCTTGGGCTCCCACAGGTGCTCTTGCTCGCGCGTGAGCTGCACCCGCACCGGGGCCCCCACCGCGCGTGACAGCAGGGCCGCGTCGGCGGCCACGTCGTCGGCGCCGTTGCGGCCGTAGCAACCGGCGGCCTCCATGCGGATCAGGTCGATGGCGACGTCGGGCAGGCCCGTCAAGCGGGCCAGGTCGGCGCGCAGCACATGGGGGTTTTGCGTGCCGGCCCAGACCGTCATGCGCGCCTCGGCCCCGCCCTCCCCGGCACGCCAGTCGGCCACCGCGCAGGACGGGCCGATCGAGCCATGCAGCTGGTAGGGCCAGACATAGCTGCGCGCCATGGGCTGGGCCGCGCCCGCCAGGGCGGCATCCACATCGCCCTCGTCGACCAGGCGGCGCTGGGTCGCGGGGTTGTTGCGGATGGCCTGGCTCAACGCTTCGGGGCTGGACTGGTCGGGGAAGCCGGGCCAGGACTTCCAGCGTACGCGCAGCGCACGCAAGGCTTGCTCGGCGTGTTCTTCGCGCTCGGCCACCACGCCGACAAAGTCACGGATGACCACCACGGCGCGCAGGCCGGGGATGTGGGCCACCGAGCTTTCGTCCACCGACTCCAGCGTGTTGCCGATGAAGTCGCCGTGGTCGGCGCCCGCGTATGGCGGTCGCAGCACGCGGCCGTGCAGCATGCCGGGCACGCGCATGTCGTGCACAAAGACCAGCTCGCCGCTGACCTTGGCGGGGATGTCCAGGCGCGGCGCGGACTGGCCCACCAGGCGGTAATCAGCGCTGGGTTTGAGGGGCGTGTCCGGGTCCAGGCGCAGCGCGTGTTGGGACCCGCCCAGCAGCTCGGCCCAGGGCAAGCGACGCTCGGGCTGGGCGGCCACCACGACCTCACCAGGCCGCACTTGCAAGGCTTCGGGCAGCAGGCGCCAGCGCTGGGCGGCCTGGGCCAGCAGCCACTGCCGCGCCTGGGCCGCCGCCAGTCGCAGGGGCTGGGCGTGGATCTGGATCGAGGTGCTGGCGATGGTCGCGCCCTGGTTGGGCGCGCGGGTGGTGTCGCCCAGCACCATGTGCAGGTCGCTCAGGGGCAGGTCCAGCTCTTCGGCCACGATCTGGGCCAGCGCGGTGCGGATGCCCGTGCCCAAGTCCACATGGCCACTGAGCGCGGTGACGCTGCCGTCGTCCCACAGGGCCAGCAGCGGCTCGGGCCCTTCGGCCGGGTGGCTGCTCACGAAGGCGGGTTGGCCTTTGACGGGCGGCGGGGCGGGCAGCGGGTCGCGCCAGACCAGCAGCACGCCGCTGGCAGCCCAGAAGTCGGCCCGGGTCAGGGGCTGGGTGGCGCGGCGCGGGACGGCGGGGTGGTCAGCGGGGGGCACGGCGCTCATCGGGAGGCTCCGGCCGGGGCGGCGCTGGTGCTGCGGTTCGCCATCAGCAGGGCCGCTTTTTGCACCGCGCGCAGGATGGACAGGTGGGTGCCGCAGCGGCACAGGTTGTGCGACAGCTCGCGGCGGATGTCGGCCTCGCTGGGCTGGGGCTGGCGCGCCAGCAGGGCCGCCGCCATCATCACCATGCCGTTCAAACAGTAGCCGCACTGGGCGGCCTGCTCGTCGACAAAGGCTTGCTGCACCGGGTGCCACTGGCCGGGCGGGGCCAGGCCCTCCAGCGTGGTGACCTCGCGGCCCGCCACGCCCACGGCCGGGATCACGCAGGCGCGTGCGGCCACCCCATCCACCAGCACGGTGCAAGCGCCGCACTGGCCCAGGCCGCAGCCGTACTTGGGCCCGTTGAGGCCCAGGTCGTTGCGCAGCCAATGCAGGAGGCTGGCGTCGGCGGCGCCCTCGGGCAGGGTGCAGACCTGGCCGTTGACGCTCAGGCAGGGGGCGGCGCAGCCGGTCATGCGGGGCTCGCTCGAACGATCAGACGAGTTCGATGTCGCTGGACTGGATGCGCTTGACGCCCTTGGCGCCCATTTGCTTCCAGGCCGCGGCCAGCGAGCCATTGAGGTCGATGGCGCGGCAGGCGTCTTCGACCACATAGGTCTTGAAGCCCAGGCGGCGCGCATCCAGCGCGGTCCAGGCGACGCAGAAGTCGGTCGCCAGCCCGGTCACGTAGACGGTCTTGATGCCGCGCGCCTTCAGGTAACCGGCCAGGCCGGTGGCGGTCTTGCGGTCGGCTTCTTCAAAGGCGGAGTAGCTGTCCACATGCTTGTGGAAGCCCTTGCGCAGGATGACCTGGGCTTGCGGCACCTTGAGGTCTTTGTGCAGCGCGGCGTCGTCGGTGCCTTGCACGCAGTGGTCGGGCCACAGCACTTGCTGGCCGTAGGCAAGCTTGGTGCTTTCGAAGGGCTTTTTGCCCTCGTAGCTGCTGGCGAACGAGGCGTGGCCCTGGGTGTGCCAGTCCTGGGTGACGACCACGTTCTCAAACGCGGCGGCGATGCGGTTGATCACCGGCACCACCTCGTCGCCCTTGGCCACCGGCAGCGTGCCGCCGGGCACAAAGCAGTTCTGCACGTCGACCACGATGAGGGCGCTGTCAGCGCCGGGCTTGAGGCCGGCGGCCCAGGCCCGGGTGGACAAGGCGCTGCCGGCCAGGCCCATGAGGGCGGCGGACTGCAGGAACTGGCGGCGCTGAGAGATCAAAGACATGGCATCACTCCTGGAAAGTTGAGGGCACTGACAAAACAACACGAAAGCGCACAGCCTCAAGCAGAAGCCGTGCCGCCTTCAAACACTCAGGTAGGCCCGGCGCACGGCCTCGTTCTCGGCCAGTTCGGCCATGCTGGCCTGGTAGCGGATCTGGCCTTTTTCCAGCACGTAGGCGCGGTCGGACACCAGCTCGGCAAAGTGCATGTTCTGCTCGGACAGCAGAATGCTCACGCCCTGCGCCTTGAGCTCGAGGATCATGTGGGCCATCTGCTCGACGATCACCGGGGCCACGCCCTCGGAGGGCTCATCGAGCAGCACCAGGTAGGGGTTGCCCATGAGGGTGCGCGCCACGGTCAGCATCTGCTGCTCGCCGCCGCTCATGCGGCCGCCGGGGCGCTGCTGCATCTCGCCGAGGTTGGGGAAGAGCTTGAACAGGCGCTCGGGCGTCCATTCGGGCGCGGCACTGCCATCGGGCCAGCGGCGCGGCGGCTGGCGGCCCACGGCCAGGTTCTCGGTGACGGTGAGGTCGGTGAAGATGCGCCGGTCTTCCGGCACAAAGCCCAGGCCCAGGCGCGCGGCGGTGTGCGGTTCGCCACGCGAGATGTCCTGGCCCATGAAGTGGATCTGGCCTCGGCGCTTGGCCAACATGCCCATCAAGGCCTTCAAGGTGGTGGACTTGCCGGCGCCGTTGCGGCCCATCAAAGCCACGACTTCGCCACGGCGCACCTCCAGGTCCACGTCGTAGAGGATTTGCGCCGCGCCATACCAGGCGGCCAGGCCCTGGGCCTGCAACAAGGGGGTGGAAGAAGGGACGGCAGCGCTCATGCAACAGACTCCACCGCAGACGCGGCTGCGGGATCGGGGGCTTGGTTTTTCTCGAAGGTCTTGCCGGAGCCGAAGTACACCTCCTGCACCTTGGGGTGGTCGCGCAGTTCGAGGGGCTTGCCCTCGGCAATCAGGCGGCCCCGCGCCAGCACGATCATGCGGTCGGCGTAGGCGAACACCACGTCCATGCTGTGCTCGGTGAACAGCACGGCCATGCCCCGGTCGACCACCAGTTGCTTGGTCAGGGCCATGAGGTCATTGCGCTCTTTCGGGGCCATGCCGGCGGTGGGCTCGTCCATCAACAACAGCTTGGGCGAATTGGCCATGGCGATGGCCAGCTCGACACGCTTGACGTCGCCGTAGGCCAGCTCGCTGCAAGGCCGGTCGGCCTGGGCCCGCATGCCCACCTGGGCCAGCAGGTCGAGGGCCTGGTCGCGCTTGTGCTCGGAGGCCTTGCGCCAGAAGGAGAACAAGCGGTCGTCCACCGACAGCAAGGCCATCTGCACGTTCTCCACCACGCTCAGCGAGGCAAAGGTTTCGGCGATCTGGAAGGTGCGGCCCACGCCCATGCGCCAGATGTCGCGCGGCTTGCGGCCGACCAGCTCCTGGCCGTTGAGCAAAATGGAGCCGCTGTCGGCCGGCAACTGCCCGTTGACCATGTTGAAGGTGGTCGACTTGCCCGCGCCATTGGGCCCGATCAAGGCCAGCAACTCGCCTGCGGCCAGCTCGAAGTGGATGCCATCCACGGCCTTGACGCCGCCAAAGGCCTTGCCCAGGCCGGCAACTTTCAACAAGCTCATGCCTGCTCCTTGGTGGTGGTGTGGATGGCGGCTGCCGCGCGGTGGCGGCGGCGTTCTTGCCAGCTGTCAATCAGGTGCTTGATCGAGCCCGCAATGCCCTGCGGGAACAAGAGCACCAGCAACAAAATGATGGCGCCCAGCATGGCGCGCCAGTAGTCGGTGTTGCGCGCCACGGTGTCGTGCAGCCAGGTGAAGGTGACCGCGCCCACCACCGGGCCCGACAGGGTTTGAATCCCGCCCAGCAGCACCATGACCAGGCCGTCCACCGACTTGCCCACGGCCAGGGCCTCGGGCGAAATGCTGCCCTTGGAGAAGGCAAACAAGGCGCCGCCCAAGCCGGCAAAGCCTCCCGCGATGATGAAGCCCACCCACTGCATGCGCTTGACGTCGATGCCAATCGCGTCAGCGCGCAGCGCCGAGTCCCGGCCCGCGCGCAGGGCATAGCCGAAGGGCGAGAACAGCACGCGGCGCAGCAGCAGCACGGCCCCGGTGACCAGTGCCAGGGTCAGGTAGTAGTAGTTGACCTTGTCCGCCAGCCAGGCCGCCGGCCACACCCCGGTGAGGCCATTGCTGCCGCCGGTGAAGCCATCCCACTGGTAGCAGATGGCCCAGGTGATCTGGGCAAAGGCCAGGGTCAGCATGGCCAGGTAGGTGCCTGACAGGCGCACGCAGAACCAGCCGTAGATCAGGGCGCCCACCGCCGCCGCAAAGGGCGCCAGCACCAGGGCCAGCTCCATGGGGATGCCGGCCGAGCGCACCAGCAGCGCGGCCGCATAGGCACCCAGGCCAAAGTAAGCCGCGTGACCGAACGAGTGCATGCCGGCCGGGCCCATGATGAAGTGCAGGCTGGCCGCAAACAGGGCGGCGATCATGAGGTCGATCATCAACACCGACAGGTAAGGCGAGCCCGCCGTGAGCCAGGGCAGCAGCACCAGGGCGGCCATCAGCGCGGCACCGCCCAGCTTGAACCAGCGCCCGGGGTGGCGCAGCGGCGCCTCGGCCAGGCCGGTGTGCCGGCTGTTGGCCTGGGCCTTGCCCATCAGCCCCCAGGGCCGCACCACCAGCACCACGGCCATGACGAGGAATTCGACCACCAGGGTCAGTTTGGAAAACGACACACTGACGCCAAACAGCTCCACCACGCCCAGCCAGATGCAGATGGCCTTGATCTCGGCAATCAACAAGGCCGCCGCATAGGCGCCCGGGATCGAACCCATGCCGCCCACCACCACCACCACGAAGGCGGCGCCGATGGTGTTCAGGTCCATCTCCAGCGTGGCGGGTTCACGCGGCAGTTGCAGCGCCCCACCCAGACCGGCCAGCAGCGCGCCCAGGGCAAACACCGCCGTAAACAACCAGGCCTGGTTGACGCCAAGCGCACTGACCATCTCGCGGTCTTGCGTGGCGGCGCGCACCAGCGTGCCCCAGCGGGTGCGGGTCAGCAGCAGGGTGAGCGCGCCCAGCACCAACGGGCCGACCACAATCAGGAACAGGTCATAGGCCGGGAAGTTGCGGCCCAGGATGTCGACCGAACCCGCCAGCCCTGGGGCGCGGGGGCCCAACAGTTCTTCGGGTCCCCAGATCCACAGCGCGGCGTCCTTGATCACCAGCACCAGCGCAAAGGTAGCCAGCAGCTGGAACAGCTCGGGCGCCTTGTAGATGCGGCGCAGCAGCACCATCTCCACCAGCGCGCCGAGCACCCCGGTGATGACGGCGGCCAGCAGCAGCGCGGGCCAAAAGCCCAGGCTGGCGCCGAACTTGCCGACCAGGCTGTAGGCCAGGTAGATGCCGACCATGAAGAAGGAACCGTGCGCAAAGTTCACGATGCGCGTGACCCCGAAGATCAGTGACAGCCCCGCCGCCACCAGGAACAGCGAGGACGCCCCCGCCAGCCCATTGAGCAGCTGCACCACAAAGCTCGAAACACCCATGCCAAATCCTTTAGGGAAGTGCGCCACCCAGCTGGCGGGCGGCCACAGCGGCGCCCGGACTCCCGTCCGGCACGCCGTCAAACAAGGTCCAACTCAGTCGGCGGGACGCAGCTTCTTGACCTCTTCGGCCGTGGGCTGGAACTTGGCACCATCGAGGTAACGGTAGTCCACCATCACGCCCTTGCCACCGTCGTTCTTGGTGCGCCCGATGTAGCCGCCCATGGTCGATTGGTTGTCTTCGGGGCGGTAGGTGATGCGGCCAAACGGCGTCGGCACCTGCAGGCCCTTGAAGGAGGTGATCAGCTTCTCGGTGTCGGTGGAGCCGGCCTTCTTGATGCCTTCGGCCAGCGACTTGATGGCGCTGTAGCCCACGATGGAGCCCAGGCGGGGGTAGTCGTTGAACTTGGCTTGGTAGGCCGTCAGGAAGGTCTTGTGCTCTGGGGTCTGGATGCCATACCAGGGGTAGCCGGTGACGATCCAGCCGTTCGGGCTTTCGTCCTTGAGCGGGTCCAGGTACTCGGGCTCGCCCGTGAGCAGGCTGGCCACTTCACGGCCCTGGAACAGGCCACGGGTGTTGCCTTCGCGCACGAACTTGGACAGGTCGGCACCGAACAGCACGTTGAACACCGCATCGGGCTTGGCGTCCGCCAGGGCCTGCACCACGCTGCCGGCGTCGACCTTGCCCAGCGGCGGGGCTTGTTCAGCCACGAACTCGACATCGGGCTGGGCCGCCTTGAGCAGGGTCTTGAAGGTGGCGGCTGCAGACTGGCCGTACTCGTAGTTGGGGTAGACCAGGGCCCAGCGCTTTTTCTTCAGTGCAGCGGCCTCGGGCACGATCATGGCCACCTGCATGTAGGTGGACGGGCGCAGGCGGTAGGTGTAGCGGTTGCCGTTTTGCCAGACGATCTTGTCGGTCAGCGGCTCACCGGCCAGGAAGAAGACCTTCTTTTGCTTGGCAAAGTCGGTCAGGGCCAGACCGATGTGCGACAGGAAGGAGCCCGTCAGCACGTCGACTTTTTCACGCGACAGCAGCTCTTCGGCCACACGCACGGCGTCGCCGGGGTTGGCGTTGTCGTCGCGCGTGATCAGCTCGACCTTCTTGCCCAGCAAGCCGCCGCCGGCGTTGATTTCGGAGATCGCCAGCTCCATGCCTTTTTTGTAGGGCTCGAGGAAGGCGGGCTGCGCCTTGTAGCTGTTGATTTCACCGATCTTGATGACGTTGTCGGCATGGGCCAGGCCCAGGCTGGTGGCCAGGGCGGCCAGTGCGGTGGCACGCATGAGGGAAGGGGTCAGCGGCATGGGAAGCACTCCTGTGGGTGGGTGGGGGTGAGTGAGTGAGCGGGAGCTGGTGGGGGAAGCGGGGGCGGTCGGCGCGGCTTCAGCGCAGGCCGTCCTGGCCTTTGATTTCATGGGCTTGCAAGCCGCCGATGCGGGGCAGCGGACGGCCCCCGTCGGTGACCACCACGGCGACCACGATCTCGTTGGCGCGCGGTGCGTCGGCCACGCGCGCCTCCATGGCGTCAAAGTGGCTGCGCACGTAGGCGGCGTCCTTGTGGCCCAGGGGCACGTCGATGGCGGTGCCCAGACCGCCGCGTTTCTTGGACGAGGGCACCAGGGCCGCGCCTTTTTCAACCGCTTCGCGCAAGGGGGCGCCCAGTTTGGGGTGCAGGATGGCGGCGGCGTGCTCCAGCTCGCCGGCCTCGCCCACGATGGCGGCCTTGCCGTAGCTGTGGGCCTGACCAGGCTCAATGCCCAAGGCCTGCACGCAGCGGCGGCCCAGCAGGCCGCCGAGTTCTTCACCGATGGCCACCAGGGCGTCGAGGTTTTCTTCGTAGCGGCCGGCAAAGGGGTTGTCGATCACGGCCATGGCCAGCGCCTTGCGCACCGGCGGGTTCACGGGGCGGCCCATCTCGACGCGGACTTCGTCCACCTGCACGATGATTTTGCGGATCTTGGCACTCATGTTCTGTTCCTCGAATCGGTTCTCGTTGGGGGCGGTGCGGGCGGCGGCGCTCAGCGCAGGCCGTCCCATTGGCTGATGGCGTCGGCGGCCAGGCCGGCCACCCGGGCATGCACGCGGGGACCGGTGCTCATGGCCAGGATGAAGACGATCTCGTCGGGCAGCGGTGCGCCGGGCACGCGCACCTCGATGGCGTCAAAGTGGCTGCGCACATAACTGGCGTTGATGTGGGTCAGCGGCACGTCCAGTGCGGCGCCCGGGCCACCGACCTTCTTGGTCGAGGGCACGATGGACAAGGCGTTGCCAGGTTGGCCCGTCTTGACCTCGGCAGCACCTTTTTTGTAGGCGTCGCGGTCGCCCTTCCAGCCCAGCAGTTCGCGCATGGCGTAGCCGCCGGGCACATGCCACAGCGCACCGTGTTCCAGTTCGCCGGCGGCGCCAATGATGGCGCCCTTGCCGTAGCCTTCGATGCGCTCGACGGGCACGTCCATGGCGGCGCGCAGGCGCTGTGCCATGTCGATGCCCACCGCCTGCAGCGCGTCCATCATGGGCAGGATGTCTTGCACATAGCGGCCAGCAAAGGGGTTGGTGAGCACGGCCCCAATGGCACCACGCTGGAGCGGCACGGCCGCCGGCGGCCCGAATTCGTGCCGGATTTCTTCAACATGGGTGAAAACGCGTCGGATGTCGATCATGTCTGGTGCCTGTGCATTTCGTTAAGCAAATACTGAACCAACTTCATTTTTGAGCCATGGCGCCGGGCTATTTTCGGGCCTGCTGAGCGCGCCTGGGTGTTCGGTGCTGAGCACCTGCTGCTGGCAGCTCAGCAGGGCGAACCATACCAGCCCCGCAGCCCTCAATTCTTCCGCTTTTTTCAAGCCCCGGTGCAGGGCCTGGCGCAGCAGCGCCTCGGGCAGGGGAGGCACCGCCACCGTGACGGGAATCGACCCCAGGTCGCTGTCGTCGCGCAGCTCGCCGGCCGGGCGGCGCTCGATGCCGGGATGGTCCACATTGACGGCGTTGGCGATCACCGTGGCCGCCGCATCGGCCTGGGCCGCTGTGGCGGCCAGCACGGTGACGCTGTCGGCAATGCCCAGCGAGTGGCTGCGCCCGCGCCAGCCGCTGGTGGCCACCCCGCGCACCGGCCACTCGGCGGGCAGCTCGAACTGGCCATCGAGCTGCAGGCCTTGCCGCAGCTGCGGCAGGTCCAGCCGGGCCAGGTCGGCAAACAAGCCGATGCGGGCGCGCTGACCGGGTTGCAGGTGCAAGGCGATGTCGCCGCCGTTGTTGACCCAGGCGCGGCGCACACCGGGCACGGCGTAAGCGGCCACGATCTCTTGCGCCACCGCGCCCGCCACCGCCGCCATGGGGGTAATGAATTGCTGCGGTGCAAACGGAAGGCAGGCCTGCCACATGCGGCGCGCCACCGGACCTTGCAGCGCACAGTGCGTGCCGACGGGCTGGCGCAGCGTGGGCAGCTCGGCCACCAGCTCGGGCAGCACCTGTTCAAAGCGCTGCCAGGCGCGCTCGTGCGCGGCCGCCAGCGCCGGGGCGTCGCCCTCGGCGCCGATCACCAGGTCGATGGGGCCGTGCTGAAAATGCCAGCGGGCGTCGGGCAGCAGGTGGCGGGTGGCGTGCATGGGTGGGTGCGGTGGAGACGGTGGCTCAGCCCAGCAGCGGTGGCTGGCCCAGCGGCCACGGGTTGGCCTCGGGCAGGGTCAACCACTGCAGGGACTGCGGCGCGCCGTCGTTGTGCCAGGCGCCGCGCTGCAAGACCTCTTGCAAGCCACGGATCTGGCCCATGTGCCCGCCCAGGGCCTCGTAATCACTGCGCCGCATGCTGAACTCGATGGGCGCCACGATGGCGGGCGTGGGCACGGTGCCAAAGCTGTTGTCGGGCATGCGCAGCACGTCGGCCATGACGGTGATGCCGCCACCTGGCCACACGTAGGCGGGCGCGCCCCCCACGGTGACATTGACCAGCGCTTGCTTGATGGAGCGCGTGAGCAGCACGGGGTTTTCAGTGACGCCCGCGCGCAGGCTGCCGCCCGCCCCCGCCAAGAACAGCACGGTGGACAGCGAGGGCTCGCAGTTCTCGCCGATGCGGTCGACGATGCGGCGCACTTCGGCCGGCATCTCGGTTTCGACCGGCTGCAACTGCGCGTCCAGCACGTACCAGCTGGCGTGTTCGCCGGTGGTGGACGTCATCAGCAAGCGCAGGCCGGGCCAGGCCACCACCGGGTCCCACGGGTCCAGGATGGACAAGGGCTCGGCAATGTCGGTGCCGCCCCAGCCATTGCCCGGGTTGGCCACCTGGAAGTAGCGGCCCGGCGTGGACTTGCGCCCGCGCATGGCAATCCCCGAAGGCTTCATGTCCAGGCAGCGCCCGGCCTGGTGCTCGGTCAGCACGCCGGTGATGTGGTCGTCCACCACCACCACCTCGTCCACCAGACCAAAGAACTGGCGCGCAAAAATGCCCACCGCGGCGGAGCCGCAGCCCACGCGCATGCGCTGCTCGGCCACGCCATTGACGATGGGGGCACGCCCCGCCTGGATGACGATCTGCGAGCCGCCGTCGATGGTGAACTCAACCGCTTGCTTGTTGCCCAGGGCCTGCATCATCTCGGCGGTGATGCGCCCTTCTTTCTTGCTGCCGCCGGTGAGGTGGTGCACCCCCCCGAGCGACAGCATTTGCGAGCCGTACTCGGCCGTGGTGACGTGGCCCACCACCTCGCCCTTGCAGCGCACATTGGCCTGCTCGGCGCCCAGAAAGCGGTCGGTGTCGATCTTCACCTTGAAGCTGCAGTAGCTGAAGATGCCCTCGGTGACCACCGTCACCATGTCCACCCCCTGCTGCTGAGAGCCGACAATGAAGGGCGCGGGTTTGTAGTCGGGGTAGGTGGTGGACGAGCCCACACCGGTGACAAACACCTGCTCGCTGTGCAGCAGGTCGCCGGACCAGGCTGGCATGGGGGCTGCCGTGTCGGATGCCGCCACCTCGGCGCTGCGCCCGGCAAAGGGGACCAGGGCTGCTTCACCGGCGTCCAGGCTGCGGCGCAAGACCACCACCGGATCCAGGCGAACCAGGGTGCCGCCATGGTTGGCGTAGCGGTCGCAGGCGCCGGCGCGGCCTTCGGAGATTTGGCACAACACGGGGCAGGCATTGCACTCGACCTTGGCGCTGTTCATGCGCTCATTGCGGGGCCGGGCCCGCTCCATCACCTGCGGCAAACCCGGGGCATCGAGTCCCGGCAATCCATCGGTCTTGGTGTGTTCAGTCATCTCTGAAGATTGGTTTGTGGGGGCCAAAAGACAGCTTGTGCAGCCATTTCATTTTGTGTAGCATCCACTTAACAAAAATGTGGCGTTCACTACATTGGAGGTCAATGTAGCGCATTCACTGCAGCCCCGCAACGGTATTTTTCCGCTCCCAAAAAGGGGGCATCAGGAGCCCCGATTTGATGCACACCCCGCTCAGCGCCCCGCTTCGGTGCCCCCGGCCAGCCCACCCTGACAGCGCCCAAAAAAGAGGGCCATGCAACTTGCGGAACAATGGAGGGGCGTGAGCCAGTCGCCTGCCCGGCCAAAAAATCGGAAAATCCCCCGCCCCAGCGCCCTGCCTTCACCCCTTTATTCAACTTTGTGACCTGAACACCATGAGTGCCTTTCTTGAAGAAACCGTGCTGTCCGTCCACCACTGGACTGACCGCCTCTTCTCCTTCACCACCACCCGCGACACTGCTTTGCGTTTCTCCAACGGCCACTTCACCATGATCGGCCTGCGCGTGAACGAGAAGCCGCTGCTGCGCGCCTACAGCATCGCCAGCGCCAACTACGAAGAACACCTCGAGTTCCTCAGCATCAAGGTGCCCGAAGGCCCGCTGACCTCGCGCCTGCAGCACATCCAGGTGGGTGACAAGATCGTGGTGGGCAAGAAGCCCACCGGCACCTTGCTGATCGACTACCTGCTGCCTGCCAAGCGCCTGTACATGCTGTCCACCGGCACCGGCCTGGCCCCGTTCATGAGCCTGATCCGCGACCCCGAGACCTACGAGAAGTTCGAAGAAGTCGTGCTGGTGCATGGCGTGCGCCAAGTCAATGAACTGGCCTACCACGACTACATCACCCAAGAACTGCCCCAGCACGAGTTCCTGGGCGAGATGGTCAGCCAGCAGCTCAAGTACTACCCCACCGTGACCCGCGAGGCCTACAAGCACCAAGGCCGCGTGACCACCGTGATCGAAAACGGCCAACTGGCCGCCGACCTGGGCCTGCCCGCGCTGAACCCGGTCGAAGACCGCGTGATGATTTGCGGCAGCCCCGAGATGCTGCGCGACCTCAAGCACATGATGGAAGCGCGCGGCTTCAAAGAAGGCAACACCACCAAACCCGGCGACTTCGTGATCGAACGCGCCTTTGCCGACCAGTGAACGGCCCGGTGGGCCCCGCCACGGAGGCACGGGCCCACTTTTTTTTGCAGCCGCTGCGGCGGCTGGCCCATCCCTTGCTCTGGATCCACCATGTCTGCCACCCCCAGAAAGACCCGGACCGCAGCGAAGTCAAGCCCCCTGGCGCGCCGCCCGGGCGTGCGCGAGCAAGCGGCTCAAACCACCCGCGACAACATCTTGAAAGCGGCCATCAAGGTGTTTGCCCGCTATGGCTACGATGGGGGCAGCCTGGAGAAGATCTCCAAAGCGGCGAAGTCCTTCGACCGCATGATTTACTACTACTTCGGTAGCAAGGAAGGTCTCTACATCGAGGTCATCGAAGAAATCTACCGCCGCATGAACGAGGCCGAGGCCAAGCTTGATCTCGATCCCGATCAGCCGGTGGACGCTTTGCAGGCGGTGATCCGTTTTGTGGTCGGTTACTACCGGCGCAACCCCGAATTCGTCACCCTGCTCAACACCGAGAACCTGCACAAGGGCAAGCACATCGTCAAATCGGTGCGCGCCCGCGAGTACTCCTCGCCCGCGATCGAAGTGATCCGCCAACTGCTGGCCAGTGGCCAGGCCCAGGGCCTGTTCCGGCCCGACATGGCCGCGCGCGACCTGTACCTGCTGATCGCCGCCAACGGCTACTTCTACATGTCCAACCGGCACACGCTGTCGGCCTTTCTGGGCGAAGACCTGGAAGCCCCCGAGGCCCTGGCGCACTGGGAAGAATTCGTCATCGACACCGTGCTGCGCGCCGTGGCCCCGCACCCCCCGTTGGCCGCGCCCACCCCTGCGCGATCGCGTGCCAGCACCAGGCCACCAGCCGCCAGCGCCTGAACCCGACCCTTGCCTGACCCGCCGCCCCGCCGGGGTGGGGGTCTTCCGACCTCACCCCCACAGGAGCACACCATGGCAGAACCCGCCGCCGGCGCCAAGTCCGGCAAAGTCGTCATCCAGAACATCGGCCTCTTGCTGTCAGGCGATCTCGATCACCCGATCCTCGACGCTGACACCGTGGTCGTGCATGACGGCCTGATCACGGCCGTGGGCCGCTACAAGGACTGCGACACCGAGGGCGCGCAAACCGTCATCGACGCACGCCAGACCTGCGTGGCGCCAGGCCTGATCGACAGCCATGTGCACCCGGTGTTTGGCGACTGGACCCCGCGGCAAAACCAGATCGGCTGGATCGACTCGACCATGAACGGTGGCGTGACCACCATGGTCTCGGCCGGCGAAGTGCACCTGCCTGGCCGCCCCAAGGACATCGTCGGTCTGAAGGCGCTGGCCATCACCGCGCAGCGCTCGTTTGACAACTTCCGCCCTGGCGGTGTGAAGGTGATCGCGGGCGCGCCGGTGATTGAAAAAGGCATGACCGAGCAGGACTTCAAAGACCTGGCCGACGCGGGCGTGACCTTGCTCGGCGAAGTGGGCCTGGGCTCGGTCAAGGCCGGCTACGAAGCCCAGCAAATGGTGGCCTGGGCGCGGCAACACGGCATCCAGAGCACCATCCACACCGGCGGCCCCTCGATCCCGGGCTCGGGCCTGATCGACAAGGACGTGGTGCTGGAGGCCGATGCCGACGTGATCGGTCACATCAACGGCGGCCACACCTCCTTGCCCTGGAAGCATGTCTGCGAGCTGTGCGAGAAGTCCTCGCGCGCCATCGAACTGGTGCACAACGGCAATGAAAAAATCGCCATCCAGGCCGCGCGGGCCGCGATGGAACTGAAGTGTCCGCACCGCGTGATCCTGGGCACCGACGGGCCCGCCGGCTCGGGCGTGCAGCCCCTGGGCATGCTGCGCATGATTGCGCTGATTTCGAGCTTCGCCAACATCCCGGCCGAGCTGGTGTTCTGCTTTGCCACCGGCAACACGGCGCGCATCCGAAACCTGAACTGCGGACTGATCGAGGTGGGCCGGGCCGCTGACTTTGTCTTCATGGACCGGGCCCAGCACACCGCCGGCAAGACCTTGCTGGAGAGTGTCGAGCTCGGCGACATCCCAGGCATCGGCATGGTGATGATCGACGGCCTGGTGCGCTGTGGCCGCAGCCGCAACACGCCGCCGGCCACCGAGATCCCGGTGGTCCTCAGCGGCGCGCACTGAACCCCGCTGAGGGGCAGGCAAGCGGGGCACGGCGCTATCGCCCAGGCGACGGCAGCCCTGGGCAGGGCTTCCTAGAATCGCGCAGCGCCCCACCTCTGCGGGCGCGGAGACCTGTCATGCACGCCCCTGCCCTGCACCAGCTGCAAGCCCATTTGCAGCAGCTCATCGACCAAGGCCTGCTGCCCGGGGCGGTGGCCCTGATCCAGCAACGCGGGGACACCGTGCTGTTCGAGGCCCTGGGCGCGCAGCGCCCCAGCGGCCCCCCCATGGCGCGCGACACCTTGTTCCGCATCTACTCGATGACCAAGCCCATCGTGTCCTTGGCGGTGCTGAGGCTGATGGAACAAGGCCGGCTGCAACTGGCCGACCCCGTGTCGCGTTACGTTGCGAGCTTTGCCCAGCAGCAGGTGTGGACGCCGCAAGGCCTGGTCCCGGTGCAGCGCGACGCCACCCTGCACGACCTGCTGCGCCACACCGCCGGCCTGAGCTATGCCTGGGAGCCCGGCCCGGTGGCCGAGGCCTACCTCGGGGCGCGCATCGGCTCGCGCCGGCACAGCAATGAACAACTGGTGGCCGCCCTGGGCCCCCTGCCCTTGCAGCACCAGCCGGGCAGCACCTGGGAATACAGCCGTGCCACCGACGTGCTGGGCGCGGTGCTGGAGGTCGTCACTGGCCAAACCCTGGGCGAGGCGCTCAACACCCTGGTGCTGGGCCCGCTGGGCATGGACGACACCGGCTTTTGCGTGCCCGCCGGCCAGCAGCACCGCCTGGCCGAGCCTTTTGAGCGCGACCCGCAAACCGGCGCTCCCGTGCAACTGATCGATGTGAGCCAGCCGCCGGTGTTTGAGTCAGGCGGCGGGGGCCTGGTGTCCAGCGCCAGTGACTACGCGCGCTTTTTGCAACTGATGCTGGGCGGCGGCAGCCGCCACGAGCCCACCACTGGGCAGACGCTGCGCTTGCTCAGCCCGGCCACCCTGCGCTTCATGACCACCGACCACCTGGGTCCACGCCCGGTGGCGGGCGACATCCTGGCACCCGGCCACGGCTTTGGTCTGGGCGTGGCGGTGCGCCGTGAAACCGGCCTGGCCGCGCGCCCAGGCTCGGCCGGCCAGTACAGCTGGAGCGGCCTGGGCGGTACGGTGTTCTTTGTCGATCCCGCCGAAGACCTGTTGGCCGTCTTGCTGACCCAGGCCCCGGGCCAGTTGCGCCACCTGATCGAGCTGTGGCCCGCCTTGGTCTACGCGGCGCTGTGAAGCACACGCCGCCGCGCTGAGCCCCCCTCACACGCAGCACACGGCGCCCCGGGTCAGGCTTGAACACGCCTGCTCAGCGCGTGCCGTAGCTCTTGCCCGTGGCGGCCGGTGAGGCGTTGGCGTTGGCCGCGCTGCTGGTGCCCGTGGTGGCGCCTGAACGCGCGCTGCTCAGACGGGCCACGCCCCCTTCCAGCACGACCGCCGCGCCCAAAGGCAAGGGCTCGGCCTGCTGCAGGTCGCGCTGGCTGCCGTCTTCCATGCGGATGCGGATTTGGTAGCCGCCCTGAGGCTGGCCCGCCATGGCCGAGGCCCCGACCACGGCGCCAGCGGCGGTGGCAGCCACGTTGTGACCGCCAGGACGAGCAGACGAGGTGCCATAACCCGCGCCGGCTTGCGCCCCCACCGCCGCACCGGCAGCCCAGGCCGCCCCCGGCGGCAAACCGCCCGAGCTGATCGCCTGCACCGACTCCACCCAACCGCAGTTCGGGCAGGCCGGGGCCGTGCCGTAAACGCCTTGCAGGGCACGCGGCGGCTCGCCCTGGGGCGGCAGGGCCGGTGGACGCAACAATGCGGGGGGCGGTGGCAGGGCCGGGCCAGAACGGGGGGCATCGTCGACACGGGCCCCTGGCGCCTCAGGGCGCGAGGCTGGAGCCGTGACCACGGGCGGCCAGGCCGCCTCAGGCGCTGCTGGGGCCGGTGACCGCTGCGGCAAGGCCGGTGGCACAGGCTCAGCGGGCCGGGTCTGGATGTGGATCACCGTGGCCAGCAAGGCCAGGCCCACCACGCCCAGCCAAGGCAGGACTGAAGTCCACCAGCGGGGCCAGGAAGGCCTGTTGCCCGCAGGCGGCAGCGGCGAAGCGTGGACAGAGACAGCCATGGCAAACCCTTCTTCAAGGCGGGCCCGAACAGACCCGCTCAACATCAGGTGGCAATTTAAGAGGCTCAGGTCACAGCTTGCTGACAAAGCGTGAACTTCGCGTCAAAGCCGGGCAAAAACCGCGTCGGTGCGCGGGTTTCAGAGCTGCGGCGCCAGCAGGCGGCGCAGCGCGTCCTCAGGCAGACCGCGGCGCTGGGCCATGTCCTGCAGCTGGTCTTCCGCGATCTTGCCCACGTTGAAGTAGGTGCTGTCCGGGTGGCTCAAGTAGAAGCCGCTGACGCTGGCGGCCGGGGTCATGGCCAGGCTCTCGGTCAGGCCCATGCCGATGTCGTCGCACTGCAGCAGCGCAAACAGCTCGCGCTTGACGCTGTGGTCCGGGCAGGCCGGGTAGCCCGGCGCGGGGCGGATGCCCTGGTACTGTTCGGCAATCATCTGTTCATTGCTCAGGGCCTCATCGGCGGCATAGCCCCAGAGGTCGCTGCGCACGCGGTGGTGCAGGCATTCGGCAAAGGCCTCGGCCAGGCGATCGGCCAGGGCCTTGAGCATGATGGCGGAGTAGTCGTCGTGCTGGTCCATGAAGGCCTGCTCGCGCTTTTCCACGCCCAGGCCGGCGGTGACGGCGAACACGCCCACGTAGTCGGCGCGGCCGCTGTCTGGCGGGGCCACAAAGTCGGCCAGGCAGCGGCTGGGGCGCATCACGCCGTCCACGGCCTGCTTTTCGGTCTGCTGGCGCAGGCCGTACCAGGTCAGCGCGACCTGGCTGCGGCTCTCGTCGGTGTAGAGCACGATGTCGTCATCGCCCACGCGCTGCGCCGGGTAAATGCCCATCACGGCGCTGGCGTTGAGCCAGCGGCCCTCGATGATTTTTTGCAGCATGCGCTTGCCGTCTTCAAACACCTTGCGCGCCTCGACGCCCACAATCTCGTCGTCCAGGATGGCCGGGTAAGGGCCGGCCAGGTCCCAGGTCTGGAAGAAGGGGCCCCAGTCGATGTACTTGGCCAGCTCGGCCAAGTCAAAGTTCTTGAACACGCGCCGGCCAATGAACTTGGGCACCGGCGGGGTGTAGGCGGCCCAGTCCAGCGGGGTCTTGTTGGCGCGGATCTTGGCCAAGGGCCACAGCGGGGTCTGCTTCTTGTTGGCGTGCTGCTGACGCACCTTGTCGTAATCGGCGTTGAGCTCGTCCACATAGCCTTGGGCGTTGTCGGACAGCAGACTTTGCGCCACGCTCACGCTGCGTGAGGCGTCGGGCACGTAGACCACCGGGCCTTCGTAGTGCGGCGCGATCTTGACCGCCGTGTGCACGCGGCTGGTGGTGGCGCCACCGATGAGCAGCGGAATCTTCTTGACGCGGAAGTGGTCGTCCTTTTGCATCTCGGCGGCCACGTACTGCATCTCCTCGAGGCTGGGCGTGATCAGGCCCGAGAGGCCCACGATGTCCGCGCCCTCGACCTTGGCGCGCGCCAGGATCTCGTGGCAGGGCACCATCACGCCCATGTTCACGACCTCGAAGTTGTTGCACTGCAAGACCACCGTGACGATGTTCTTGCCGATGTCGTGCACATCGCCCTTGACGGTGGCGATGATGATCTTGCCCTTGGAGCGCACATCGCGGCCAGCGGCCTCGTCCTGGCGCTTTTCTTCCTCAATGTAGGGAATCAGGTGGGCCACGGCGGACTTCATCACGCGCGCGCTCTTGACCACCTGGGGCAGGAACATCTTGCCCTGGCCGAACAGGTCACCGACCACGTTCATGCCGTCCATCAAGGGGCCTTCGATGACGTGCAGCGGGCGACCGCCCTTGGCCAGGATGGCCTGGTAGGCCTCTTCGGTGTCTTCGGTGATGAATTCGGTGATGCCGTGCACCAGCGCGTGCGACAGCCGCTGCTCGACCGTACCCGCGCGCCATTCGAGGCGCTTGCTCTCGTCCTTGGCGCCGCTCTTGGCGGTCTCGGCGATTTCAACCAGGCGCTCGCCCGCATCGGGGCGGCGGTTCAGCACCACGTCTTCGACGCGCTCACGCAGCGTTGGCTCCAGGTCATCGTAGACACCGACCATGCCGGCGTTGACGATGCCCATGTCCATGCCCGCCTGGATGGCGTGGTACAGGAACACGGTGTGGATGGCCTCACGCACCGGGTCATTGCCGCGGAAGCTGAAGGAGACATTCGACACGCCGCCCGACACCTTGGCGCCCGGCAGGTTCTGCTTGATCCAGCGCGTGGCGTTGATGAAGTCAACCGCGTAGTTGTTGTGCTCTTCGATGCCGGTGGCGATGGCAAAGATGTTGGGGTCGAAGATGATGTCTTCGGGCGGAAAGTCCACCGCGTCGACCAGCAGGCGGTAGGCCCGCTCGCAGATCTCGATCTTGCGCTCGTAGGTGTCGGCCTGGCCTTTTTCATCGAAGGCCATGACCACCGCGGCGGCGCCATAGCGGCGCAGCAACTTGGCCTGCTGCAGAAAAGCGGCCTCGCCTTCCTTCATGCTGATTGAGTTGACGATGCCCTTGCCCTGGATGCAGCGCAGGCCGGCCTCGATCACGCTCCACTTGGAGGAGTCGATCATGATCGGCACGCGGGCGATGTCGGGCTCGGATGCGATCAGGTTCAAAAAGCGCACCATGGCGGCCTGGCTGTCGAGCATGGCCTCGTCCATGTTGATGTCGATCACCTGCGCGCCGTTTTCGACCTGTTGGCGCGCCACGGCAAGGGCCTCCTCGAACTGGCCGTTCAGGATCATGCGAGCGAAGGCCTTGGAGCCGGTGACGTTGGTGCGCTCGCCGATGTTGACGAACAAGGTGCCCTCGCCAATGCGAACGGGCTCCAGACCCGACAGCAGCATGGGGGGAACAGAAACGAGGGACTTTTCGGGCATGAGACTCACCTGGAGGGACGGCTGGGATCAGGTGAGCGTCGTTGAAATCACGAAAAGCCTCAAGCCTGACAGGCCCCGGGGGGCCTGCTGCAACGCTCCTTGAGATACCATGATTTTACTGCGTCAAGCATTTCCCCTGATCGCCCCCTGTTCCAAACGCCCCACCATGTTCGAATCCTTGATGAACCGGCTCCATCCCCGCAAGCGCCGGCGCTTGTCGGTGCAGGACTCGCCGGCGGCCGAATTGGCCGCGCAAATGCTGCACGCGCCCGCGGCGCTGATCCAGCTCTCCGCCGACGATGCCCGCCGCGTCGTGAGCTACATGGAGCCCTACCGCCTGCTGGCCGGCCAGTGCTTCATGCGCGAAGGCCAGACCGAGGACACGGACTACATGCTGCTGATCCTTGAGGGCGATGTGATGGTGGAGAACTTCATCGTCAGCCGCCGCACCCCCATCACCACCGCCGTGATCGGCGCCGGGGCCCTGGTGGGTGAACTGGGCCTGCTGGATGGCTCGGCCCGCTCGGCCACCTGCACCACCTGCACCGATGTGCTGGCGGCCAAGCTGACCCGCCAGGCCCTGGGCGATTTGCTGGAAGAAGACCCCACGCTGGGCGTGAAACTGCTGCTGGCCATTGGCGTGCACATGAGTAACCGGGTGCGCGAACGCACCGACAAACTCAAGAGCTACGCCGCGCTGATCCAGACCATGCAGCAGGAGATGGACCGCCTGATCCCGTCCTGAGCCCAGCCAACCCGCACTCAGGGTGCGGCGGACGCGGGCAGGCCAAACACGCGGTCAAACACCCAGTTGAAAACCAGGGTGTAGACCAGAAAAAACACCAGCAGGCCCACATCCATGACCAGGGACTGCCACAGGCTGACCTCGAACCACCAGGCAAACAGGGGCACGAAAAACAGCAGCAAGCCGCCCTCAAAGCCCACCGCGTGGGCCGCACGCCGCGCGAAACTGCGCCCACGCACCGCCTGACGGGCCTCCCAGCGCTCGAACAAGGCGTTGAACACCAGGTTCCACAGCACCGCAATCGCCGACGAAGCGACCCCCATCACCCCCGCATGGCCCAGGCCGTCGCCCGACATCTGGGCCAGGCCCCAGCTGGAGCACACGATGGCCAGGCCCTCGTAGCAAGAGACAAACACCAGGCGGCGGCGCCAACCCTGCAAAACGACCCACCCAGCGCGGGGAGCAATGGGGGCCGCCGTCGGGGCGGTGGGCAAAGAGGGGGGCAAAGGCGTGGACATGGCCGCTACTTTATGTGCTCATGGTTGATACTTAAAGTCAGCTCCTTTCAGAATTTCTGACATATCAAAGCCATGGCCTTCAGCTCCGACAACATCGACGTCTTTCTCAGCGTGCTGGACCGGGGCTCGTTTTCGGCCGCTGCCCGCGCCCTGGGCCGGGTGCCCTCGGCCGTGAGCATGGCCATGGCCCAGCTGGAGGCCGAACTGGACCTGAGCCTGTTCGACCGCAGCAGCCGCGAACCGCGCCCCACCCCAGCCGCACGCGCCCTGGAGCCGCAGGCGCGCCAGCTCGCGGCCCAGCTGCGCCAGCTCAACACCCAGGCCCTGGCACTGAACCAGGGCCTGGAAGAGCGCCTGACGCTGGCGATTGCGCCCGAGTTGCTGGCCGCGCAGTGGAGCGGCCCACTGGCCACGCTGGCGGCCGAGCACCCGCTGCTGCAGGTCGAGGTGCTGGCCGCGCCCCAAACCGATGCCCTCAAGCTGCTGCACAGCGGCCGCGCCCAACTGGCCCTGGTCTTTGAGCGCCCCAGCCTGGATGGCCGCGAAGGCTTTCAGGAAGTGGGCAGCGAAACCCTGGTGGCCGTGCTGGCGCCCAGCCACCCCGCCCTGCGACAAAGGGCGGGGTCCGACCCTGCCGCGGCCCCGGATGCGTTTCGGGAAAACCTGCTGACCGAGTTGCGCCAGATCGTGGTGGCCAGCCGCGACCTGGCCCAGAGCGACCCGCGCTTCGTGTTTGGCCGCCACTGTTGGCGCACCGACAACCAGGTCGCTGCGCTGCGCCTGATCGAGGCCGGCCTGGGCTGGGGTTGGCTGCCGCAGTCCTTTGTGCGCTCGCCACTGGCGGCGGGCACCCTGGTCGAGCTGCCATTTGAGAACCTCACCAACGGCCTGACCCTGTGGGTGGACGTGGTCTGGTCCAAAGAGCGCCCGCTGGGCCTGGGCGCGCGGCGCTTCATTGAGCTGATTCAGGCGCAGGACGGGCGCCCCCCACGGGCTTGAGGCCCAGAACCAGCGCCACGTGGACGCCGGTCACGCGCGCCGCGCACCGCCCTTGTGGGCGCAGCGGCGGCCTGCTTGACAACCGGTCCCGGGGGTCTGGACAGCAGGCGCGCTTCACTCAGTCAACGGCGTCAGGCATCCGACCCTGGGCTTGCAACATGGTGACCCTTCAAGCCCTGGTTTTTGGGGCGCTCAGCTTGAGGGCTGCACATGGACGACCATTCCTTACCGACCCTGAAACTGTCGGGCCTGGGCCAGGACGCCCGACGCGACCTGCTGGGCGCTTTGCGCATGCTCAACAGCGTTCACAGCGGCCTCCACAGGCCTTGGCGAATGGGCATCATGAAGGCGCTGGACGACCCCACGCGCTGGGGTCAATACGACGGACTGATACAAGACCTCGTGCGCGAATTCCAGGAAAGACTGCACCCCACCCGCATGCCTCCGCTGGATTGGCACCTGATCAAGGCCATGCTTTGGACTGAAACCGGCGGTGAAGTCAAGCACTGGTACACGAACCCCATGCAGATCGGCCTGTACGACGACCCCGGAATCGACGTGGTGCTGGGCGGCAAAGAAAAGATCGACCTGATCCTGCCACCTGCGGCCCGGCAAGGGCTGAGCCGGGAGGCAATCACCACAGACCCCGTGTTCAACCTGCGCGCCGGACTGGCCTACCTGCTCAATCGCCTGGCCCTCTCTGAACTGCGCACCGAAGCAGCCCCGGAGGCACCCGTGGTGAACGACGTGGTGCGCCCGGGGGACACCTGGCCCCGGATGGCCTCCCGACACAGGTCTTCCGTGGACCACCTCCACGCCCTCAACCCCACACTGAACACCGCCCTGCAGCCTGGTCAGGCCTTTCGCGCCCAGTGTGTGCGCACCGTGAGGGTCATCACGGGCTGGCGCGACTTCACGCCCGAAACGCTGGCGCTCTACAACGGTCGGGGCGACCCCATGTACGCCCAGAAGATCCGCTATGTCGTCGAGCTCCTCCACCTGGGCCACCTGTACGGCCTGATGTCATGAAGCGCCCAACACGTCTGCTGAGGCCAGTCGCGCTGGCCGCGCTGATGGCCCTGTCCTCAGCGGCGGCCCCGCGCGTTCTGGTGCCCCAGTTGGAGACCCAGGGCCGCGTCTGCCACGGCCACTTCCACGCCACCGACCGCCGGGTGAGCTTTCGTTCTCAAACCCTGAACTGCCTGAACCGCCGCTACACCCGCTACCGCGAAGAAGCCATTTCGCGGCCCGACATCCCTTTGTTCGGCACCCGCAGCCAGGTCTTCCACCTGCCCCGCGCCACCGCCCAATGCCGTGTCACCGTCATCGAAGTGGTCGAACCGGCTGACCCCGACGCCGGGTATTGGTACCTCTTCTTTTATGCCAATGAAGAGGCGTTCAGCACCAACCGTTTCTACGAGAACACGGCGCAGAACAATGTGCTGCCCTGCATGGGCTACGAAGTCGTCTGGCCCAGGCCGACCCCACCGTCGGGTGGCAAGGCCGCCCACGGCTCGCCCTGAAGCAGCACCATGAGCCGTCTTTGGCCACTCATCGCAATGGCGGCACTGGCTGCCCAGCCCGGCCTCACGGCCCCGCGCGTTCTGGTGCCCCAGTTGGAGACCCAGGGCCGCGTCTGCCACGGCCACTTCCACGCCACCGACCGCCAGGTGAGCTTTCGCTCTCAAACCCTGAACTGCCTGAACCGCCGCTACACCCGCTACCGCGAAGAGGCCATTTCGCGGCCCGACATCCCTTTGTTCGGCACCCGCAGCCAGGTCTTCCACCTGCCCCGCGCCACCGCCCAATGCCGTGTCACCGTCATCGAAGTGGTCGAACCGGCTGACCCCGACACCGGGTACTGGTACCTCTTCTTCTATGCCAACGAAGAGGCGTTCAGCACCAACCGTTTCGATGACGACCCAGCGCAGCACAATGTGCTGCCTTGCATGGGCTACGAAGTCGTCTGGCCCAGGAAGGCCCGGCTCGGGGGCCGGGGGACGCCCGGGGTGGGCCCTGCCTCGCCCGGCTTAGCGCCCCAGCCTCAGGCTGCTTCGCGGTAGGCGCCAAAGCGCCCGGCCACGGGCAGCACGCGCGAGGGCACGGTCTGCACGGCCTGGGCGATGGCGCCGATGTGGTCGGGCGTGGTGCCGCAGCAGCCGCCCACGATGTTGACCAGGCCTTCGGCCGCGAACTCATGCACCAGGCGGCTGGTGACGTCGGGCGTTTCGTCAAAGCCGGTGTCGCTCATGGGGTTGGGCAGACCGGCGTTGGGGTAGCAGCTGATGAAGGTGTCAGGCGCGACGCGGTTCAGCTCCTGGATGTAGGGGCGCATCAAGGTGGCGCCGAGCGCGCAGTTCAAGCCAATGGCCAGCGGTTGCGCGTGGCGCACGCTGTGCCAGAACGCGGTCACGGTCTGGCCGGAGAGGATGCGGCCCGAGGCGTCGGTGACGGTGCCGCTGATGATCAGCGGCAGGCGTTCGCCGCTGGCCTCGAAGAACTCGTCGATGGCAAACAGCGCGGCCTTGGCGTTGAGGGTGTCGAAGATGGTCTCGACCAGCAGCACGTCAGCGCCGCCCTCGACCAGGGCCTCGGTCTGTTCGTAGTAGGCGGCGCGCAGCTCCTCGAAGCTGACATTGCGTGCGCCGGGGTCGTTCACATCGGGGCTGATGCTGGCGGTCTTGGGCGTCGGGCCCAGGGCGCCAGCCACATAGCGCGGCTTGTCGGGCGTGCTGTACTTGTCGCAGGCAGCGCGCGCCAGTTGGGCCGAGACCAGGTTCATCTCACGCGCCAGCGGCGCCATGTCGTAGTCGGCCTGGGCCACGGTGGTGGCGCCAAAGGTGTTGGTCTCGATCAGGTCGGCACCCGCAGCCAGGTAGCTTTCGTGGATGCTGCTGATCACGTCCGGGCGGGTCAGGCTGAGCAATTCGTTGTTGCCCTTGATGTCTTTGTGAAACCCAGTGAAGCGCTCACCCTGGTGACCTGCCCCGGTGTAGCCGGCGCCCCGGTACTGCTCTTCGGAGAGCTTGAAGCGCTGGATCATGGTGCCCATGGCGCCATCCAGGATGGCAATGCGGCGGGACAGGATTTCGGGCAGCGCCTGGGCGCGCGTGTAGACAACGGGTTTCATCCCCCGATTGTAGAAAACCCGCCCGGGCCGCCCAGACAACAGGGTTTTGCGATGGCGCGCCTGGCCGCGCCGCCAGCTTGAAACCCCCTGTTACAAATAAAGCTTCTTTGCTAGACTGGATGGTTATTTGGTGCAGATTTGAATGCTCAAGCCTGCCCACGTTCGCAGGCATTCCGGTGCCCCTCGGGGCCGACCTTCGCATCAAGGAATCGCATGGCCATCTGGCACAAGCAAGTCTGGAGCTCAATCGACAGCGCGGTGGACAACCCCGATGTCCTGGCGCTGCACCGCCTGTGGAGCCGCCTGCAAGGAGGCCAGCCGGGGCACTTGCCCAGCCTGGCTGCGCTGTCCATGGAGGGGCCGCTGGCGCCCTTCGCCGCCCGCATGACGGCCTACGAAGCCCTGCCCGACGGGGACTACCTCGGCCGCTACTGCGGCGAGCAGTTTCGCCACGATGCGCGCGGCGACCCGACCGGCCAGCGCCTGAGCCAACAAGAGCCCGAGATCGCCGCTTTCCAGCGGGACCACTTCAACCAAGCCGCACAACGCGGCCAGGCCGTGTACGTGCTGCACGCCAGCCACACCAATCCCTGGGTGCTGACCTGGGAGCGCCTGGTGATGCCCGTGCGCGCAGACGACGGCCGCCCCTGGGTGCTGGTCTTCAACGACCCGCTCGAGTCACGGGCACGCCTGCTCGAAACCGTGCTGGACAGCGCCAGCGACGCCATCCTGACCCTGCGCAGCCTGCGCGACCCGCTGGGCGTGCAGCACCGCTGGCTGATCACCGTGGCCAACCGCGCGTTTGCCCGCTTGGGCGGTTGCACCTTGCCCAACCTGCGTGGTCACTTGGTGCACGAATCCGTGCCTTTGTGGGAGCAACTGGGCCTGGAGGCCGACTGCCGCGCCGTGGTGCAGACCCGCCAGCCCTGCCGCCGCGAACTGGAGCAACGCCGGGGCGAGGGCAGCCAGTGGTACAGCGTGCACATCGATCCCTTGCTGGATGGCTGCGTGCTGCGCCTGACCGACATCACGGCCAGCAAAGACAAGGAACACGCCCTGCTGGCGGACAACGCCGAACTGCGCCAACTGGCCTGGCAGGATGGGCTGACCGGCCTGCTCAACCGCCGCGCACTGGACGTCATCCTGGAGCGCGAGGTGGCGCGCGCCCTGCGCCTGAGCGAGCCGCTGGCGGTGGTGATGTGCGACATCGACCACTTCAAGGCCTTCAATGACTTTTATGGCCACCTGATTGGTGACGACTGCTTGCGCGAGGTGGGCCAGGTGCTGGGTGGCGTGATCCAACGCGCCACCGACATGGTGGCCCGCTATGGCGGTGAAGAATTCACCCTGGTGCTGCCCAACACCCGCCTGACCGGTGGCCTGGACCTGGTGCAGCGCATCCAGCAAGCCCTGCACGACCGGGGCCTGCCCGACGCCACCTCGCCCAATGGCAAGCTCCTGACCCTGAGCTTCGGCGTGGCCGAGTTCGACCCCCGACGCGACCCCACAGCCCACGCCTTCATGCAGCGCGCCGACAGCGCGCTCTACCGCGCCAAACACCAGGGGCGCAACCGCGTTGGTCTGGCCCACGCGCAGGACATCGAGGTGCTGGAGAGCACATTGACCCTGGCCTGAGATAATCCGCCCCCGACCGACTGCGCGGCGCCTTGGGCGCCGCGCCTGTTTCGGGCCTGCGGCCACTGCACCGCCCGGCCTTGTTTTTGTTCCACCCCATCCTGAGTCCAGCTTGCCCACCTCCGCCGCGCCCACCGCCCTGTCTGCCGCCCACACCGTGCTGCGCGAGGTGTTCGGCTACGAGCAGTTCCGCGGCCCCCAGCAAGCCATCATTGACCATGTGGTGGACGGTGGCGACGCCCTGGTGCTGATGCCCACGGGGGGCGGCAAGTCCTTGTGCTACCAGGTGCCCGCCATCGTGCGCCAGCGCGCGGGCCTGGGCATCACCATCGTGGTCTCGCCGCTGATTGCGCTGATGCACGACCAGGTGGGCGCCCTGCACGAGTCTGGCGTGGAGGCCGCCTTCCTCAACTCCACCCTGTCCTACGACGAGGCCAGCGACGTCGAGCGCCGCCTGCTGCGCGGCGAAATCACCCTGCTCTACGCAGCGCCCGAGCGCATCACCACGCCGCGCTTTTTGTCCCAACTCGACTCGCTGCACGAGCGCGGCATGCTGAGCCTGTTCGCCATCGACGAGGCGCATTGCGTGAGCCAGTGGGGGCACGACTTCCGCCCCGAGTACCGGGCCCTGACCGTGCTGCACGAGCGTTACGCCGGCGTGCCGCGCATGGCGCTGACGGCCACGGCCGACGCCACCACGCGGGCCGACATCGTGGAGCGCCTGCAGCTGCAGGACGCGGGCCAGTTCGTGAGCAGCTTTGACCGCCCCAACATCCGCTACACCATCGTCGAGAAGAAAGAGGTCACCCAGCAGCTGCTGCGCTTCATCGAGCGCGAGCACAGCACGCCGCAGGGGCACGACGCCGGCGTGGTGTATTGCCAGTCGCGCAAACGGGTCGAAGAGCTGGCCCAGACCCTGTGCGAAAACGGCTTCAACGCCCTGCCCTACCACGCGGGCCTGGACGCGGCGGTGCGCCAACAGCACCAGGACCGCTTCCTGCGCGAGGAGGGCATCATCATGTGCGCCACCATCGCCTTCGGCATGGGCATCGACAAGCCCGACGTGCGCTTTGTCGCCCATGTGGACATGCCCAAGAACATCGAAGGCTATTACCAGGAAACCGGCCGCGCCGGGCGCGACGGCGCGGCCGCCAACGCCTGGATGGCCTATGGCCTGCAGGACGTGGTGAACCAGCGCCGCATGATCGACGAGAGCCCGGCCAGCGAAGAGTTCAAGCAGGTCATGGTGGGCAAGCTCGACGCGCTGCTGGGCCTGGCCGAGGCGATCGACTGCCGGCGTGTCCGCCTGCTGAGCTACTTTGGCCAAGCCAGCACGCCCTGCGGGAACTGCGATAACTGCCTGACGCCGCCCGCCGTCTGGGACGGCACCGACGCGGCGCGCAAGTTGCTGTCCACCATTTACCGCGTGCAGCAGGCCAGCGGCATCAGCTTTGGTGCCGGCCACATCATGGACATCCTGCGCGGCAAGACCAGCGACAAGATCAGCCAATTCGGCCACCAGCAGATCAGCACCTTTGGCATTGGCGCCGAGTTCTCCGAACAGCAACTGCGCGGCGTGCTGCGCCAGCTGATCGCCATCGGCGCGCTGGCGGTGGACGCCCAGGCCTTCAACACCTTGCAGCTGACCGAATCCTCACGCGCGGTGCTGCGCGGCGAAGTCCCCATCCTGTTGCGCCAGGCCACCGCCAGTGCCCCGGCCAGCCGCAGCAAGCGCGGCGCCAGCGGCAGTGGCAGCGCCGCCAAAGCCGCCATCGCCCTGGAAGGCGGCGCGCTGCGCCGCTTTGAGTCGCTCAAGGCCTGGCGCACCGAGGTGGCGCGCGAGCACAACCTGCCGGCCTATGTGATCTTTCACGACGCCACACTGGCCGCCATCGCCGAGCGCCAGCCCGCCACGCTGGAAGAACTGCAAGGCATCAGCGGCCTGGGCGCACGCAAGCTCGAGGCCTACGGCGCCGAGGTGCTGCGCGTGTGCACCAGCGCCTGAGGTGCGGCGCCTCACCTGGGCTTGACGCGGAAGATGCGCACCGCGCGCTGCAAGGTGTCAGCGCGGCGTTCCAGGGTCTGCGTGGCCAGGGCTGAAGCCTGGGCCAGACCGGCGTTGCGCTGGGTCACATCGTCAATCACCTGCATGGCCTGGTCGACCTGGGTCACACCCAGCAGCTGCTCCTGGGACGCGTTTTGGATGTCCTGCAGCAAGCCACTGACGCGCTGCACGGCGGCCACCACACCGCCGATGGTGCGGTTGGCCTCGTCGACGCGCTCCGTGCCCAGGCTCACGTCGCGGGCCGAGTGGTCGATCAGCTGGCGGATTTGCAAGGCCGCGTCGCGGCTGCGCTGGGCCAAGAGGCGCACCTCGGCCGCCACCACCGCAAAGCCCCGCCCCTGGTCACCCGCGTGGGCTGCTTCCACCGCCGCGTTCAAGGCCAGCAGATTGGTTTGAAACGCCAGCGTTTCCATCAGTTCGATGATGTCGGTGATGCGGCGCGAGGACAGGTGGATCTGCCCCATGGACTGCGACACCGCATCCGTGGCCTGACGGCCCTGGTTGGCGTTGTCGCGCGCCCGGTCGCTGAGCGCTGCCAGTTGGGTGGTGGTGTCGCAGGTGTGCTGCAGCGAGGCCGTGATCTCGGTCACCGACGCCACGGTTTGGGTCACCGCCTGGGCTTGCTGCTCGCTGCGCGCCGACAGGTCCAGCGTGCCGTCACGGATGCTGCGCGCCTCGGCCACCATGTCCTCCACCTCGGCGCGCACATCGGTGACGATGGCACGCATGTTGAGGTTGACCAGCCAAAGCTGGCGTTTGATCTGGCCAATCGGGTGGGTGGGGTCGTAGTCCAGCACCCCGTCCAGGTTGCAGCCCGCCAGGCTGCCGGCCAGATCGGCCGCGTCCTGCAGCGGCTGGGCCGTGCCGCGCCAGAACCACAGCTGAAACCCGCCCCAGCACAGCGACGCCGCCACCAAGGGCGCCACCCATGGTGCCACGCCCCAGTCCGATGCCAAGCCCGAAACCCCCACGCCCCAAGCCAGGCCCTGGGCCAGAGCGGCCGCCAGGCCCACGCGCTGCGCCAGGCTCAGGCGAAAGCGCCGCTTGGGCAGGTCGCGCCAGCCCACCCCGCGCACGCCCCCGGCATGCAGGCGGAAGGAGCGCTCGCCGCGGCGTTTCTCCACGGCCAGCTTGGCATACAAGGCCTCGGCGGCGGCCACCTGCTCGCGCGTGGGGCGCAGCCGCACCGACATGTAGCCCACGGGCTTGCCTTGCTCCATGACGGGCGAGACATTGGCCTGCACCCAGTAAAAGTCGCCGTTCTTGCAGCGGTTCTTGACCAGACCCGACCAGGCGCGGCCCCGCCCGATGGTGGACCACAAGTCGGCAAAGGCTTCGACCGGCATGTCCGGGTGGCGCACCAGGTTGTGGGGCTGGCCCAGCAACTCGTCATAGGCGTAGCCACTGACATCGACAAAAGCGCGGTTGCAATGGGTGATGCGGCCTTGAACATCAGTGGTGGAGACCAGCACGGCACCTTCGGGCAACAGCACCTCGTGGGGCGTGACCGGCAAATTGAGTTTCATGAATGACGTCGGTGATCCGACCTGGGTTGCGTCAAGTCCGATTGGAGCCCCTGCCCGCAGGGTGGGTCTTGATGGGCATCAAGCGGGCTTCAAAGTCACCCAGTGGACACAGAGGCCCTGTCTGGGCTCAAAATGCGGGCCATGCTTTCCCTCCAAGATGTCCAGCAGGCGGCCGAACGCCTGTCCGCCCAGGTGCTCAACACCCCTTTTGTCGAGTCACGCACGCTGTCGCAGCTGACTGGGGCGCAGATTTACCTGAAGTTCGAGAACTTGCAGTTCACCGCCTCCTTCAAAGAGCGAGGCGCCTGCAACAAGCTGGCCCAACTGAGCGCTGAACAGCGCGCGCGCGGCGTGGTCGCCATGAGCGCGGGCAACCATGCCCAGGGCGTGGCCTACCACGCGCAGCGCCTGGGTTTGCGCGCGGTGATCGTGATGCCCCGCTTCACGCCGGGGGTGAAGGTCGAACGCACCCGCGGCTTTGGCGCCGAGGTGGTGCTGCACGGCGACACGCTGGAAGACGCGCGCCAGCACGCCTACGCGCTGGCCGAAGCGCAGCAGCTCACCTTCGTCCACCCCTACGACGACGAAGCCATCATGGCCGGCCAGGGCACCGTGGGCCTGGAGATGTTGGAGGCCGTGCCCGACCTGGACGCGCTGGTGATCGCCGTGGGCGGTGGCGGCCTGATGGCGGGCATTGCCACGGTGGCGCGGGCCCTGCGCCCACAGATCGAACTGGTGGGCGTGCAGACCGCGCGCTTTCCCGCCATGGTCAATGCCTTGCGTGGCACCCAGCACCCCCAGGGCAGCAGCACGATTGCCGAAGGCATTGCGGTCGGCTCGCCCGGCCTGCTCACCCGGGCGGTGCTGGCCGAGCGCGTGGACGACCTGGTGCTGGTCGACGAGGGCGACATCGAACAAGCCATCGTGATGCTGCTCGAGATCGAGAAAACCCTGGTCGAAGGCGCCGGCGCCGCAGGCCTGGCCGCCGTGCTCAAGCAGCCTGAACGCTACCGGGGCCGCAAAGTGGGCCTGGTGCTGTGTGGCGGCAACATCGACCCCCTGCTGCTGGCCGCCATCATCGAGCGCGGCCTGGTGCGCTCGGGGCGGTTGGCGCGCATCCGCGTCAGTGCACGCGACGTGCCGGGCATCCTGGCCCGCATCACCGCGCTGGTGGCCGAGGCCGGCGCCAACATCGACGAGGTGCACCACCAGCGCGCCTTCACCACGCTGGCGGCGCAAAACGTGGAAATCGAGTTGGTGGTGCAGACCCGCGGACCTGACCACATCGACGAACTGCTGACCCGCTTGCAGGCCGCGGGCCTGGAGGCGATGTTGCAAGGTCACCACTGAGGGGCTGCCCGGCCCGGCGGTGAGCTGGTTAGAATCCGAGAATTCACCCCGTTTGAGGAAAATCAATGTCCAACCACCACGACTCCGCCCACACCACCGACGCCAGCACCGACCCGGTTGAAGCCGTGGTGCCGCTGATCCCCGTGGTGCTGCCCATCGTGGGCGGTGTGCTGATGTTCTTGCTGGCCTTCATTGCCGTGACCATGGCCTGAGCCTGGCGCCAGCCCCTTACGAGCCACCGCCCCTGGCGGCGCCGCCCAGTGAAACCGCCCTTGAGGCGGTTTTTTCTTGCCCGAAGACAGCGCTCGGACCCTGGCCCCCGACCAGCCAAGGCGCTGGAAAACCGTCCATCGCTGCGACGACGGCCCTTGCGATGAACCAACAAGCCCCCCTGTCCATCGGCCAGTGCCGCCAACGCGCCCACACTTCGGCACCTTATCAACGCGCATAACCCCATGCAAGTTTTGCATGAACTTTGACCGTAACCGCGAGACTTTCTGCGGGCTCCTTCATAAAATCGTCATCCCAGCCGACCCGCGGTGCCCGGACAGCCTTGTTTCCGTGTGCGCCCCGTGAACCGCCCGCCGACTGAGCCGCCCAGCCGTTTTCTCAAAAGGTTTTGCGAGGCCCCCAGGGCCAGCCGCTCAACAGCCAGGCCCTCTGTGCACAGCGCAGCGGACCGACTGCTCCCTCCGTGAGGCCCTTTTGAAAAAACGACTTTTCAACTTAGGAGCCTCCCGATGAACTCACCCGTGATGCAGGGCCTGACCCTCAACACCCCCGCCCATGTCAAAAACGCCAAGCTGATCGCTTGGGTGGCGGACATGGTGGCCCTGTGCAAGCCCGAGAGCGTGTACTGGTGCGACGGCAGCAACGAAGAATACGATCGCCTGTGCCAGCAGCTGGTGGACGCCGGCACCTTCAAGAAGCTCAACCCCGCCAAGCGCGCCAACAGCTTCCTGGCCTGCTCCGACCCGAGCGACGTGGCCCGCGTGGAAGACCGCACCTTCATCTGCTCCGCCAAGAAGGAAGACGCCGGCCCGACGAACAACTGGAAAGACCCGGCCGAAATGCGCGCCCTGCTGCAGCCCCTGTTTGACGGCTGCATGAAGGGCCGCACCATGTACGTGGTGCCCTTCAGCATGGGCCCGCTGGGCTCGAACATCGCCCACATCGGCGTGGAACTGACCGACAGCGCCTACGTGGCCGTCAACCAGAAGCTGATGACCCGCATGGGCCGCGCCGTGTACGACGTGCTGGGCGTGGAAGGCGAATTCGTGCCTTGCCTGCACACCGTGGGCGCCCCCCTGGCCGCCGGCGAAAAGGACAGCACCGCCTGGCCTTGCAACCCGACCACCAAGTACATCGTTCACTACCCGGAAACCCGCGAAATCTGGTCTTACGGTTCGGGCTACGGCGGCAACGCCTTGCTGGGCAAGAAATGCCTGGCCCTGCGCATCGCCTCCAACATGGGCCGCGAGCAAGGCTGGCTGGCCGAGCACATGCTGATCCTCGGCGTGACCAACCCGCAAGGCAAGAAGTACCACGTTGCCGCCGCCTTCCCCAGCGCCTGTGGCAAGACCAACTTCTCGATGCTCGTGCCCCCGGCGGCTTTCAACGGCTGGAACGTGACCACCATCGGTGACGACATCGCCTGGATCAAGCCCCAAGCTGACGGCAGCCTGCGCGCCATCAACCCCGAAGCCGGCTACTTTGGCGTGGCCCCGGGCACCAACACGCTGACCAACCCGAACTGCATGGCCAGCCTGGACAAGGACGTGATCTTCACCAACGTCGCCCTGACCGATGACGGCGACGTCTGGTGGGAAGGCATGGAAAAGGACAACGGCAACACCCCGGCCCACCTGATCGACTGGCAAGGCAAGGACTGGACGCCCGCCATCGCCAAGGAAACCGGCGCCAAGGCCGCCCACCCCAACGCCCGCTTCACCGTGGCGGCGACCAACAACCCGGCCCTGGACAGCGCCTGGGACGACCCGGCTGGCGTGACCATCGACGCCTTCATCTTCGGCGGCCGCCGCTCGACCACCGTGCCCCTGGTGACCGAGGCCCGCAACTGGACCGAAGGCGTCTACATGGCCGCCACCATGGGTTCTGAGACCACCGCTGCGGCCTTTGGCCAACAAGGCGTGGTGCGCCGCGACCCCTTCGCCATGCTGCCCTTCTGCGGCTACAACATGAGCGACTACTTCCAGCACTGGCTGAACACGGGCGCCAAGATCACCGCCAGCGGTGGCAAGCAGCCCAAGATCTTCACCACCAACTGGTTCCGCAAGGGCGAAGACGGCAAGTTCGTCTGGCCCGGCTACGGTGAAAACATGCGCGTGCTGAAGTGGATGATCGACCGCATCGAAGGCCAAGCCCAAGGCGTGGACACCATCTTCGGCGTGGCCCCCGCTTACGGTGAAATCAACTGGACCGGCCTGGACTTCAACGAAGCCCAGTTCAACACCGTGACCAGCATCGACCGCGCCGCCTGGGTGGACGAACTCAAGCTGCACAGCGCCCACTTCGAGCAACTGGCCTACCACCTGCCCCAAGAGCTGGTGAGCACCAAGGCCGCGCTGGAGCAACGCCTGGGCGCCTGATCCACCGAATCAGCGCCGGGGTGGGCGTTCTCCATTGACCTGCCCCGGTGTTGAGACTTTGCTGTTGTCAGTCAGCATGACCGCCAGACCCTCCGGGTTTGGCGGTTTTTTTTCGGCCCAACCGCCCAAGACGGCATCGCTCGGCCCCAGCGCCTGAACCGATCGCCCATGAAAAAAGCCGTACCCCAGGGGGCACGGCTTGAAGTGCTGTGTCCAAGTCAGGCCGGGCGATGCCCGGCCACCACTCAGAAGTAACCGCGAACGTCGCGGGCTGCGTCGCGGCTCATGGCGCGGCTGATGTCGGCCATGACGCGGGCATCGGTCAGGGCCAGGCTCCACAGCTTGTGGTCCTCAGCCGCTTGCTTGCGGGCCACAGCCCAAGAGCGCAGGCCGGCGCGCAGCCCCAGGGCGGCGCGGCGCAGGGGGGTGGACAGCAGGGCCAGGGCGGCGAAGCCCACGGTCCACAGGCCAATCCAGGCGGCCAGCAGGTGGCCTTCGGACCAGGTGTCGATCACTTGGTTGGCCACCACCAGCAGGGCGGAGACCACGGCGGCCAACAGCAGGGTGGCGGTGCCACGGGCGCCGTCAAATTGCTGCGCTGCGTCACGCAGGGTCTCTGCGGCCTTTTCAGCGCGGGCAACGCCGCCGTGGGTGAACGAGTATTCGGTGTGAACAAAGCTGGTCATGGTGTATTCCTTAGAGTCTTGGCTTGTGGCCGTCTGATGGGTGAATACTAGGGTTAACCCCCGTGTGATTCAACTTTATATTTATGATGATCTTCATTCACATTGGTGATGAGTAAAGTTCAACCCCATGCAACAAGCCAAATTCCGAGGCCTGGATCTCAACCTGCTGCGCGTCTTTGACGAGGTGATGGCCGAGCGCAGCCTGACCCGGGCGGCACGCAAGTTGTCGCTGACCCAGCCGGCTGTGAGCAACGCGCTGCGCCGCCTGCGCGAGACTTTGGACGACGAACTGGTGCGCCGCCAAGGCCAGGGCATTGAGCCCACGCCCATGGCCCTGGCCTTGTGGCCCACGGTGCGCGAGGCCTTGCAGCAACTGCAAGCGGCCCTGGCCCCGGAGCACTTTCTGCCTGAGCAGGCCAACACCACCTTTGTGTTGGCCATGGCCGACGCCACCGCCGCCGCCCTGATTCCGGGCCTGGTGGACACCATCGAGCGCGACGCGCCCGGGGTCTCCATCCGCGTCGTCCCGCTGGCCACGCGCGACCCGCGCCGCCTGCTCGATGAAGAAAGCGCCGACATGGCGATCGGCTACTTCCCGGCCGTGCTGGCCGACCTGACCGCGCGCAGCCAGGCCGGCGAAGCCGTGGCCTACGCCCACCAACGCCTGTACGACGGCGAATACGTGTGCGTGATGCGCCGCGACCACCCTTTGGCCACTGGCCCACTGACGCTGAACCGCTACTGCGCGGCGCGCCACCTGCTGGTCAGCTTCTCGGGCCGGCCTTATGGCTTCATCGACGAAGCCCTGACCGCCGTGGGCCGCGAGCGCCGCATCGTGCTGACCGTGAACCAGTTCTTCACTGCCGGCCGGGTGGTGGCCAGCTCCAACCTGCTGACCGTGCTGCCCCGGCACTTTGTGGACGTGACCGGCATCGCCGATGAGCTGGTCTGGCGTGAGCTGCCTCTGGAAGTGCCCACCGTGCATGTGGACGCGCTGTGGCACAAGCGCCTGCGTTACGGCGCCAGCCATGAGTGGCTGCGCAAGGCGATTGTGCGGGCCGCCAACAGCGGCCCAACGCCTTACTCACCGTCAACCCCGCTGACAAGTCAAGCCCCGCCGTGAAGCCCAGATGACCATTTGGTCAGATAATTCACGGTTTGCTGATCCAAGCCGCCCACTGCTTCCAGGCCGCGCCCCAGCCCGCCGCGTGAAGCCCCATCGCCAAGCCCCTGACCGATGCCCGCCACTTCCACCCCGGACCGCCCTTTTCTCAGCCTGGCTGGCCGGCCTGCGCTGATCCACGGACAGCGGATGCAGCCCCTGTCCCTCAAATACCGCAAAGGGCTGGGCCTGTTGGGGTTTTTGGCCTCGCACGCTGACCGGGTGTTTCGCCGTGAAACCCTGGCCGAGCTGCTGTGGCCGGATATTTCAGCCTCGGCCGGGCGCGCCAACTTGCGCGTGGTGCTGGCCGACCTGACTGCGGTGTTCCGCCAACTGGGGCTGGACGGGCTGTTTGAAGTCCAGCGCGATTGGCTGGCCTTGCGCCCTGGCGAGCGCTTGATCACCGACGTGGCGGCCCTGGCCGCCAGCGCCCAAGGTCAGGCCATGCCCGCCCCGTTGGAGCAGCGCCTGCGCGAGCAACTGGCGCGCGGCACCCTGTGGCTGGCCGAGGCCGACCAAGGCACCTCCGCCGATTTTCAGGAGTGGCTGCACGCCCAACGCCAACACCTGGAAGACAGCTTGAAACAGGCCGTCCCTGACACGGCTGCGGCCTGGGCGCCAAGGCCCCTGGCCGGGCAAGTCACCAGCGCGCACGAGGACGCCGGCCCCCACATCAGCCTGCTGACCCTGTTGCGCGTGGAGCCCGACCTCCCCGAGGGCGAGCAAGGGCTCAGCCCCGCCGGGCCCCCCAGCCCGTGGGTAGAGGCTGTGCGCGCGTTGGCGCGCCTGCATGGTGGCGAGATCAGCGAGCTCAGCGACAGCGGCCTGACCCTGGTGTTTGGCCTGAACCAGCTGCACACCGGCCAGCGCTGGCAGGCGCTGCAATGCGCGTACGGATTGCATGAGCTGCTGGCCCCGCCCATGAAGCTGCGCATGGGCCTGAGCGCGGGCCGCACCCTGGTCCTGCGCCAGCCCCAGCTGCAGTTGCTGGGCAGCCGCAAGCGCCTGGTGGAACGGCTGGCGCTCTCGGCCGACAGCGGCGAAGTGGTCTGCGACGAAAGCCTGCTGGACCTGGCCCAGCACCTGGGCTTCCAGGCCCTGGGGGCACGCCGCTTTCGGGGCTTCCAAGAGGAACACAGCCTGTTTCGCGGGCTGCTGGCCCAGCGCCGCCCCATGTTGCTGCCCCCAGGTGGCGACTTCTCCGGCGGCTACTTTGGCCGTGAAGCCTGGTTGGACCGCGCCCGACAAGGCCTGGGCGCGCCCGCGCCGGCGCGCTGGCTGGGCCTGTGCGTCCAAGGCGACCCCGGCATGGGCAAGACCCGCCTGGCCTGGGAGTTGGCCCGCCAGCAACAAAACGAAGGCCGCCCCACCTTCTGGCTGAGCGCCTTGCCCGAAGCCGCCGACCAGCCCTGGCGCGGCCTGCTGGACCTGTTCCAGCGCCTGTTGGCGGGCCCCGGTCAAGTGGAGGCGCAATTGGACCGGCTGGCGCAGCAGCTGGGGGCCACCCTGAGCCCACCGGCGCACGCGGCCATCGCGGGCCTGATCCGGCACGCCAGCGTACCGCAAGGCCAACAAGGCGCTTTGGCCGAGGGCTTGGGCGCCCTCTTGCGTGGGCGCGGCGAGCACAGCGCCTTGGTGGTGATTGACGACGTGCAGTGGCTGGACCAGCCCAGTACCCAGCTGCTCAACCGCTTGATTCAAAACGACCCCAGCACGCAATGGGTGCTGACACAGCGCAGCCAGACCCAGCACGGCCTGCGCCTGGCCGGGCTGCAGGAATGGGTGCTGCCGCCGCTGGACGACGCCAGCGCCGAGGCCATTCTGAACACCTTGCCCGACGCCGACCTGCTGAGCCCCGAGGCCCGGCGCGGTCGCATCGCCAACGCCCGGGGCCTGCCGCTGTATTTGCTGGCGGACTCGGTGGCGGCCGACCCCAGCAGCCACTTCAGCGAGTTCTGCCAGGCCCTGCTCAACCGGTTGGGCGACGCGCGCGCGCCCATGGCCGCTGCGGCTGTGTTTGGCATGCTCTTCGCCATCGACGACCTGGCCACCCTGTGCGGGACCGACGTCGCCGCCCAGGCCTGCGAACGCGCGCTGGCCTCCGGCCTGCTGGTCGCGCGGGGCACGCAACAGGCTTCTTTCTTCCATCCCCGACTGCGCGAGCACCTGCTGTCGGTCACCCCCGCCGAAACCTTGCAACAGCACGCCCGCCACGCGGCCGCCTTGCTGCAACAACGCCGCCAGTACACCGAGGCCGCCGTGCTCTGGGAGCAAGCCCAACAAAGCGTTGAGGCCCGCCAGGCCTGGTTCCTGGCCGCCCAAACCGCCTGGGCCGAGGACGACATCTGCGCGGCCTGCCACAGCAGCCAGCGCCTGGCCCAGCTCGGCTACCTGGACGGCGCCCCCGGCTTGCGCGCCCGCATCCTGCACGCCCACGCCCTGATCGCGCGCGACGGCTATGGTTCGCTCGAATCGCAACAGGTGATGGATGGCGTGGCCGAGGCCTCGATCGACCTGGCCAGCCTGGACCCCGACACCCGCTTCAATGGCCTGATGCTCAGCTACCTGGGCGCGGCCTCGCGAGGCCACGCCGACGGGCTGGCCCATGCCCAGGCCCTGCAGGACGCGGCACACAGCCCGGCGCAGCACATGACCGCCTGCTGGGCGCGCGGCAACACCTTGTTCTGGATGGGCCGGCTGCGCGAGGCCCGCGAAGCCTTGACCCAATGCATCCACTGGGGCACAGGGCTCAGCCCCCGCGAGCGGATGCTGTTCTTCCCCTCCGACCTGTCGGTGTTCGCCCAGGCCGAACTCGGCTGGCTGCTGTGGTTTCTGGGCGAGCACGAGGCCTCCCAGACCTGGCTGCAGCAAGCACAGGCCCAGGCCGAGCGCTCCAGCACGCGGCAGGACCCCTGCATTGCCAACTGCTTTGCCGCCCTCAGCGCCTGGTGCCAAGACGATCTGGCGCGCACCCACACCCTGGCCCTGCAGGCCTACCAGACGGCCGAGGCAGAAGGCTTTGGCTTTTGGCTGGCGGTCGCGGGTTTGCTGCTTGCCCTGGCCCAGGGCAGCCACGGCCAGCCAGTGGATGTGCAGCCCCTCATGGCGGCTGCCGACACCATGCTGGCGGGCTACCGCGCCGGCACCACCACCGCCCTGTGGCTGCTGGGTGCCACGCTGCAAGCCAGCGGCCGCGCCGCAGAAGCCCTGCCGGTGCTGGAACAGGCCCTGCTGGCCTGCGAAAGCTACGAGCACCGCTACTGCCGCATGGACCTGCACCGGCTGCATGCCCAGGCCCTGGCCCAGTTGGGGCAGACCGATCACGCCACGCAAGCCTGGCAACAGGCCTGGGTCGCCGCGCAAGACATTGAGGCGCAGGGATGGCTGCAACGCTGGGGCCCGCAGCACCCGGCAACAGGCGCTGCGCGGGGCCACTGAGCGCGCCGCCGCCCGGCGTGCCGGGCATGGTTTGGCTCGGTTGTTGCTTGAGGCTGGGACCCCCTCAGCCCTGGAGTCCGCCCATGACCACGCCCCGCTTGAACCGACGCACCTTCACCAGCGGCCTGGCCGCTTCAGCCTTGGGCCTGAGCGCGCTGCCCGCGCGTGCCGCCTGGCCGGACAAGCCGATCCGCATCGTGGTCACCTTCCCGGCGGGCGGCGCCAGCGACATCGTGGCGCGCCTGATGGCCGACCAGTTGGCGCGCAAGCTCAACAGCCCCGTGGTGGTGGACAACCGCCCTGGCGCCGGCGGCAGCGTGGGCGGCCAGGCCGTGCACCAGGCCAGCCCGGACGGCTACACCTTGATGCTGTCCAACTCCACGCCAATCTCGATCGGCCCGTTTGCCCTGGACAAGCAACCCTATGATCCCGTGGAAGGCTTCAGCCACATCGCCATGCTGGGCTCGGCCCCCTGCGTGCTGATGGCCACACCCAGCGCCCCCATCCGCACCATTGCCGACCTGGAGTCGGTGGCGCGCAAAAGCGGTCGGCTGGATTTTGGTTCGGGTGGGCCGGCCTCGATCGGCCACATCTATGGCGAACTGATGCGCAAGACCATGGGCGTGAACTTGGTCCACGTGCCTTACCGGGGTGGCGCGCCCATGACCACGGACCTGATCTCGGGCGTGATCCCGGTGGGCATCGACGTGCTGACCGCTTACGTGCCCTACTTCCGCAGCGGGCAGTTGATCCCCCTGGCGGTGACCTCAGCCGCGCGCTCGCCCCTGGTGCAGGACGTGCCCAGCGTGCAGGAGTTTGGTTACGGCAAGCTGGTGCTGGACAATTTTTTTGGCCTGTCCGGCCCACCCGGCCTGCCTGCAGACCTGGTGGCCAAGCTCAACAGCGCCTGCAACGAGGTGCTGGCCCAGCCCGAGGTGAAGCGCAAGATGCTGGAACTGGGCGTGACCACCAGCCCGGGCACGTCGGTGGCCTTCAGCCGCTATGTGCGTGACCAGGTGGCCTTGCTGGCCCCCACCGTCAAAGCGGCGGGCACCCGACTCTGAGCCCGTCGCTTGTGAAACGCGTGGCGCTTTAACGCACCACGCGCAGGTAAGCAGCGGCCGCTTGGCGCAGTTCGTGGGCTTGCTGGGGGTCGTAACCCACGCGGGCTTCAGCGCCCTCGAGCAAACGGTTGGCGATACCGCCCTGCGGCCAGCCGAAACGGCCTTCAGCCAGGGGGCGGGTCATGAACAGGCGGGCAAGAATGGCAAACATACAAATCACCGATCAACGGTGCCTAGAAGAGATAGCTCTAGATTAAGGGTTAACCCTTAATTAGCAAGCCCAACTCCATACCGCTTTGGCATGGGCCCTGCCGGTGGCCGGCATGGCCCTGTGCGCCTGGGCGCCACAATGGGGGGTCATGAAACTTCAGCTCCTGTCCGACCTGCACCTGGAGGTGCACCCGCATTTCGCCCCCGAACCCCACCCCGAGGCCGACCTGCTGGTCCTGGCGGGCGACATTGGCTCCTACCAACCCGGCTCGCTGCTCAGCGACCCCGACTTCGGTCTGGCCCGGTTTTCCCCGCGCAGCGCAGGCGGCCACTGGCCCGTGCCGGTGTTGTTTGTGCCTGGCAACCACGAGTACGACCAGCAAGACTTCGACCTGGCCCACCAGCGCCTGCGCGAAACCTGCGAGCGCCTGGGCCTGATCTGGCTCGAACGCAGCAGCACCCTCATCGACGGCGTGCGCTTTGTCGGCACCACGCTGTGGACCGACTTCGACGCCCTGGCCGTGCAGGCCCAGGCCCCCACCGCCCAGGCCCTGAAGATGCGCGACAAGGCCTTTCGCGCCGCCAACTTTTACCTGCGCAAAACCGGCAGCACCCGGCACGGCCAGCCCATGCTGGCGCCTGAGATCCGCGAGCAGGCCCTGCTGTGCCAACAGTGGCTGCGTGACACCCTGGCCCAGCCCCACCCCGGCCCCACCGTGGTGGTGACCCATTTTGCGCCCAGCCTGCTCAGCGCCGACCCGCGCTACGGTCTGGTGCCGGGCACCGCCGGCTTCTGCAACGCGCTGGACGACTTGCTGCCCCAGGCCGCGCTCTGGCTGCACGGGCATTTGCACGCTCCCAGCCACTACCGCAGCCAAGGCTGCGAGGTGCGGGCCAACCCCCTGGGCTATGCGCGCAAGAACGAGCAGGTGCACTTCCAGCCTTGCCAATGCATTGAGGTCCCCACGCAGCAGGCCCAGGTCTGAGACGCCAGGCGCTTGACACACATCAAGGCGCCAGCAGCCCCTCGGCCCTAAGCTGAAGACTCATCAAGGAGACCCCATGAAGATTCTTCTCGCCGTCGATGGCAGCGCCTACACCAAGAAAATGCTCGCTTACCTGAGCACCCACGAGGCCCTGATCTCGGGCGCGGTCGAGTACACCGTGCTGACCGTGCAGGCCCAGTTGCCGACCCGCGCACGCGCGGCGGTAGGCAAGCAAATCGTGGACGACTACTACCGCGAAGAAGCGGAAAAAGTCCTGGCCCCCGTGACCAAGTTCCTGGCCCGGCACGGCATCGCGCCCGAACGCGCCAGCAAGGTTGGCCAGCCTGGCGAAGCGATTGCCAAGTTCGCCGAAGCCGGCAAGTTTGACCTGGTGGTGATGGGCTCGCACGGCCACAGCTCGCTGGGCAACCTGGTCATGGGCTCGGTCAGCACCCAGGTGCTGGCGCACTGCAAAGTGCCTGTGCTCTTGGTGCGCTGACGCGCTCAAGCCCGCTTGGGCGGGCTTGACCGAGGTGCCCGCCGCGCGGGCGGGGCGCCTCAGCGCGGCGCCAGGCCTTCGAAGCAGGTGCGCAGCACCAGGTCAACGATTTGGGCGTTGCTGTACTGCGAGCCCTGGCGCAGAAAGCTGACCACGGGGTCGCAAGCTCGGGCGTACAGGGTGTAGAGCACCACCAGCGGCGGCAGGGTCGGGTTGAGCAGGCCTTGCGCCTGGCCCTCGGTGATCCACTCGCCCAACTGGTCGCTCAGCGCCACCAGGCCGTTCATGTAATCGCGGTTGCCCGTGAGCACCGAGCGCAGCGTGGAATTGCGGCTGGGCAGCGAAGGCATTTCGTCGGCCAGTTGCAAGGACATGGCCCAACCCACCACCGACTTGAGCTTGTCCACCGGCGAAATATCGGCCGGCACCAGCAGCAAAAAGTCTTGCGCGCGCTTGATCACATGGACCATGGCCGCCGCCGCCAATTGCTCCTTGCCCGGGAAGTGCTTGTACAGGCTGGCCTTGGCAATGCCCACCGCAGCCGCGACTTCGTCCACGGTCATGGCGTCATAGCCTTTTTCGCCGAGCAGGCGAATCACGGTCTGAACGATGGCCTCTTCACGCACCTGGTGCATTTGGGCTTTGAAAGAAACGCGGGCGGGGGTGGTGGTATTCACAATGTGATTTTAGTCGGAGCACGACAGAAGGCCGAAAACTGCCACAAGAGGCTGAGTCAGGCCCAGGGACAGCCCACGCAAACGTGGTTCAAACCAGGGCCTGGGCAGCGGCGCGGGTCAAGGCCGTTGACAAGGCGTCCAGCACCTCGGACTCGAGGTTCCAGCAGTGCCAATACAGCTGGATGGGCAGGCTGTGCTGGGGCGCCACATTGACCAACTCGCCGCGTGCCAGCGGGCCGCGCGCCAGCAGCTCAGGCAGCACACTCACGCCCCAGGCGGCCATGACGGCACGCAGCTGCCCTTCCGAGCTGGGCACAAACAACTGGCTCAGCGTGACGCGCTTGAGGCCAAAACACTGGCCCACAAACTCGCTTTGCATGTCGTCCTTGCGGTTGAAGGCCACGAAGGGAATGTCGCGGAAGTTGTGCTGGGTCAGGCCCTCGGGCATGCGCTGACGCGCCAGCTCGGGGTGGGCCACGGCCACATAGCGCATGGCGCCCAGGGGCACCACCTTGCAGCCGCGCAGCGCTTGCTTGAGCGTGGTGACGCAGCCCAGCACCTGACCGGAGCGCAGCCACTCGTCCGTGAAGTCCTGGTCGTCGGTGATGATTTCCAGCGGCAGGCCCTGTTGCACGAGGGAGTCCAGCGCGGGCAAGGCCCAGCTGGCGATGCTGTCGGCGTTGATGGCGATCGAGATGCGCTCGTCCTCGCGGGCGCGCTTGGAGCCTCCCGGGGTGAGGTCGCGCAGGTCGCGGTCCAGATCAACGCGCAGCAGGCGCAGCTGCTTGGTGTGCTTGAGCAGCAATTGCCCGGCCGGCGTGGCCTTCAGTGGGCGGCTGCGCACGATGAGCACGGTACCGGCCTGGGCTTCCAGGGCTCGCAGGCGTTGCGAGACGGCGGACTGGGTGATGCTCAGGCGCTGCGCGGCGCGTTCAAAACCACCTTCTTCAACGATGGCGGCCAGGCATTCAAGGGCGTGGGGGTCAAAGGTATTCATGGGTCGATACCGGCTCGTGACCGGGTCGAAAACAGCAAGCCTCGATTATTAGCAATGCTGATGAAACTGCCAAGAGTTTAATTTTGCTTTTCAAGCAAGTACCGCTTGTCGCACACTTCGTGGCATGAAAATCATCGTTCTTGGCGCCGGCATCATCGGCATCAGCACCGCCTGGCACCTGCGCGAGCGCGGACACGACGTCACGGTGGTCGAGCGCCAGTCCGAGGCCTCGATGGAGACCACGTTTGCCAACGCGGGCCAGATCTCGGTCAGCTACTGCGAGCCCTGGGCCAATGCCGAAGCCCCGCTCAAAGTCCTGAAGTGGATGACCAAGCCCGACGCGCCTTTGCTGTTCCGTCCGCAGTGGCCAGTGGGTGAAGGCCTGCAGCAGTGGCTGTGGGGCCTGCGCTTTCTGGCGCAATGCAATGACCGAGCCTTTGAACGCAACGTCAGCCAACTGGTGGCCCTGGGCGCCTACAGCCACGCCGCGCTGAAAGACATCGTCAACACCCACGCGATCGACTACCACCGCCTGCAGCGCGGCATCGCGCACTACTACACCGACGCCAGCGCTTTCGAGTCCGCCGGCGCTGCGGCCGAGTTGATGCGCCGCCACGGCGTGTCGCGCCGCGTGGTCAGCCGCGAAGAACTGCTGAAGATCGAACCGGCCTTCCAGCCCTTTGCCCACCGCATCGTGGGCGGCACCTTCACCGACAGCGATGAAAGCGGTGACGCCCGCCTGTTCACCCAAGGCCTGGCCAAGCTGTGCGCTGAGCGGGGCGTGAACTTCCTGTACCGCCACCAGGTGCAAAAACTGGGGGTGGTGCTGGGCTTGGCGCGCTCGGTGCGCGTGGCCCCGGTGGACGAACAAGGCCAGGCCAGCGGGGCTGCGCGTGAGTTGACGGCCGACGCCATCGTGGTGGCCGCGGGCTCGTACAGCGCGCCGCTGCTGCGCCAGGTGGGCGTGAACCTGCCCATCTACCCGGGCAAGGGCTACAGCGCGACCTTCAAGATCCTCAAGCCCGAAGCCGCGCCCTGGGTGTCGGCGATTGACGATGAACTCAAGGTCGCCATGAGCCGCCTGGGCAACGAGCTGCGCGTGGCCGGCACCATTGAGGTGGGCGGCTACGACCTGTCGCTGGACAGCCCCATCGCCCGCGCCCGCTGCGAGATGCTGGCCCGCCGCATCGAGACCGTGATGCCTGGCGTCTGCGACACCCGGCTCGAAGCCGAAGGTGGCCAACCCAACTTCTGGTGCGGACTGCGCCCGGCCACGCCGACCAACATCCCCTTCATTGGCCAGACCGCCGTGCAAGGCCTGTGGGTCAACGCCGGCCACGGCACCCTGGGCTGGACGCATGGCGCCGGCTCGGGCAAGGCCCTGGCCGAGCTGATCCATGGTGAACTGCCCAGCATCGCCGACCGCTTTGGCTTCCTGGGCCAGAGCGCGCCGCGCGCACAAGCCGCGCTGGCCTGAGTTCAGTCCTTCGATTCACCCCCCATCTAGGCCGTGAGGCCGCGTTGGGGGGCGTGCGCCGCTAACATGCGGCCATGAGCACGCCAACCCCCTCCTCCACGCCAGCGTCCACTTCGGGCGCAGAGTCCCGTCACATCCTGTTCCTGGTCACCTCCAGCCGCGAACCCGGCCACCAAGGCAACAGCGAGTGGCTGGCCCGCCAGGCCGCCGCCGCCCTGCCCAGCGACGTGCAGCAAACCTGGCTGCAACTCCAGCAACTGTCCGTGCCGCCTTTTGTGGACCTGCGCCACACCGTGGGCCAGTACCCAGCGCCCGAAGGCGACCTGAAAACCCTGCTGGACGCCACGCTGGCGGCCAGCGAGATCGTGTTCGTGTCGCCGGTCTACTGGTTCAGCATCCCGGCGCCCATGAAAACCTACCTGGACCACTGGAGTGGCTGGATGCGCACGCCGGGCGTGGCCTTCAAGGAGCAGATGGCCGCCAAGACCCTGCGCGTGGTCAGCACCAGCGGCGACCGCGCCAAGGCCCAACCCATGTTCGACTCGTATCGCCTGTGCGCGCAATTCCTGGGCATGGCCTGGGGTGGCGAGCTGTGGGGCAAGGGTGGCGCGCCCGGTGCAGTGCAGGCCGATGCGGCTGCCGTGGCCCAGGCGGCCACGTTCTTGCGCTGAAGCTGCCGATCAGGCCTGCACGAAGCGCAGCAGCATCTCGCAGGCGTTGTCGCGGCGCTTGGCCAGATCGGGCGCGGAGCCCATTTGCGACTTGAAAATCAGGCCAAAGGTGTGGCGGTTGGCCACGCTGAAAAAGCACAGTGACGAGATCGCCAGGTGGATGTCCACCGGGTCCACGTTCGGGCGGAACACGCCCTCGCTCACGCCACGCTCGTAGATCTGGCGCACCGCATCGATCACCGGCGTGTTGAGCTCTTGAATCACCCGGCTTTGCGCCAGGAACTCACCGCGCTGCATGTTCTCGTTCATCACCAAGCGGATGAACTCCTCGTGCTCGTGCTGGTAGTCAAACGTGAAAGCCACCAGCTTGCGCAAAGCCTGGGCGGGCGGCAGGTCTTCGAGCTGCAACTGCGCCTCGACCACGCGGATGCGGCGGTAGGCGTCCTCCAGCACGGCCAGGTACAGGCCTTCCTTGTTGCCGAAGTAGTAGTAAATCATGCGCTTGCTGGTGCGCGTGAGGGCGGCGATCTCATCGATGCGGGCGCCGCTCAAACCCTTGTCGGCAAATTCAGCCGTGGCCACCTTCAGGATGTCGGCCATGGTGCGCTCGGGGTCGTTGGTCCGGCTCTGTCTCCCACCGCCTGCGGCCGGTGTCTCTTGTTCTGTTCGTACGATTTCGTCCATCCCTTCAGCGTAGCACGAGCCTGTGGGCTGGCCACCACACGCCACGGGTTTACCCCCATGACAACAAACGTACGAGTTCGTACATTTTGAACCCATCCAGAGAGCCTTCGGAGCCGCGCCGTCACCGGTGCCACTGCTGAAGGTCTGTCCATGACAAAAGGGATTCGCTAGGCGCGCTCGCTGCACAAGGCGCCGCGCACTGCGAATCCTGTTTTGTCCACCTGTCCACGCAAACAGGTGGGAGCACGCGCCACGCCGAGATTGACCACGCACCGTCCCCAAATCGAACAGGAGAAACCCATGAAGATCAAAAACCTCAGCCTCGCCCTCATGGCCGTCGGCTTCGCTGGCGCTGCGCAAGCGCAATCCAGCGTCACCATTTACGGCAGCTTTGACCAGTACTTCAACCACATGACCAGCAGCAGCGGCGCCAAGCTCAACACGCTGCAAGACGGCAAGGACCTGCGCAGCCGCATTGGCTTCCGCGGTGTGGAAGACCTGGGTGGTGGCCTGTCGGCCAAGTTCCAGATGGAAATGGGCATCAATGGCGCCTCCGGCGCCACCGCTGACGCGACCCGCGCTTTCGACCGCCAAACCTGGGTCGGCCTCGCTGACAAGGACTGGGGTGAAGTGCGCATCGGTCGCCAGAACACCGCCATCTTCTACCGCGGTGACTACATCGACTACAGCTCGCGCACCCTGGGCTCGATGGTCAACAATTTCGGCGTGCCCTCGCGCTTTGACAACGACCTGGCTTACATCTCGCCGCGCATGGCCGGCCTGCAACTCGAAGGCCACTTCGCGCAGCAGCAAGCCAGCGCCAGCACGGCCCAAGTCAGCACGCCCATCACCCAATTGGCCGCCGACTACCTGAACGGCCCGTTCCGCGTGGGCTATGCCGGCCTGCAAGCCAAGGCCCCGCAAAACGCGGCCCTGAACGCCAATGTGTTCTATCACAACCTGTACGGCAACTACGACTACGGCAAGGGCAAGATCTACGCGGTCTACGTGCGTTCCAACAACATCGCCTCCAACGCCAACGGCACCAATGCCGGCACCGTGCTGGGCAATGTGGGTGGCGCCGTGTCCTGGAACAGCACCAGCGTGAACCGCACTTTTGACATCCTGCAAGTCTCGGCCGACTACAACGTCACCCCGGTGCTGCGCGTGGGCGCCCTGTGGGGTCGCATCAACGACAAGTCGGGTGCCGGCCAGAACGCCAACGGTGGCTCGATCGGTGCGTACTACGCCCTGTCCAAGCGCACCACGGTGTCGGCGATGTGGGAAACCCTGCGCAACGACAAGAACGCCGGCTTCCGTCCCTCGGGCTCGGCCGGTCTGTCGCCCAACTTTGCGGGTACCGACGTGAACGGCCGCACGATCAACGGCTTCCAAGTCGGCATCGTGCACAAGTTCTGAGCGTCGGATTTGAAACGGGCCGTCCGAGCACTGTGTTCCCCGGGCCTCAGGACGGCCCCGTTTTTTGTCCCACCGTCGCCGCCAGGCGCCCCAGCCATTCGCGCAGGGCGATCTGGCTGGCGTACAAAGCCTCGGCCGAAGGCCACCAGTACCAAGCGCTCACCCGCGGCCGGGTTCTGAACCCCGTCGGCGCCGGCATGACCGTCAGGCCCTGCAGCTCGAACTGATGCTGCGCCCGCGGCAAATGCCAGGCCTGGCTGACCAGCGCCACCCGATCCACCCCCGCCGCTTTCAACATCGCGGCCGACAGCCTGGCGTTGTCTGCCGTGTCCAGCGACGCCCCCTCGACCCAGCGCACCGGCACATGGAAGTCACGCTCCAGGGCCTCTTGCATCAGCGCCGCTTCCGGCCGCCCCCCTTCGGGCGAGCCCCCCGTGACCAAGATCGGCAAGCCGCTTTGGCGCTGCAGCAGCGCCGCGTAGCGCAAGCGCTCCAACGTGAAGCGCGACACCGTGTCCTCGCCACCATATTCAGGGGCGGCCGCATAGCGGCCGCCCCCCAGCACCACGATGGCCTGGGCCTGCTGCAGCTCGACCGCGCTCAGGGCGTGGTCCTGCTCCAGGCTTTGCTGCAAGGCGTCGGCCACGGGCTGGAAACTCAGCACCAGCAGGCTCAGCCAGGCCAGGGCCAGCAGGCTGCGCGCCAGGCGCGGTCGGCGTCGCCACAGGCCCCAGGCCAACAAGGCCAGCAACAACAGACTCAAGGGCGGCATCAGCATGGCCGAGACTCCCTTCTTGATGATCAAGCCCAGCATGGCGCCCCTTGTTCCAAAAAAATGACTGTTCATGCGCCCCGAGGGCCGCGACCCGGGTATTGTTCCGGCTTTTGCGGCGGGTTTGCGCCGCCTGAGCCCCTGAGATGTCTGTTGAAACCCTCCCCCCCGCCCTGAGCCAGGGCGTCGGTGCCATGGCCCCCCCACTCACCAGCCCGCTGGCCCAAGCCTTGGCGGACCACGCCGTGCTGGTCTGGGCCGCCGGCTGGGTGCTGACCCTCCTGGGCCTGGCCGCTTGGCGCGCCTGGCGCCAACACACCCCGCCAGCCACCCCGCCCACGGGGCTGGGCAAACTGGCCTGGCGACGCCTGCGCTGGGCCCTGCCGGCCCTGGCCCTGTTTGCGCTGCTGGCCCACCAGATGGGCCCGGGCCAGCCCTTGAACGACTTTGACCAAGCGCTGGCCCAGGCCTTGGCCGGCTCCGTCAGCCGCCCCACCTTGCAGGCGTTCGCGGCCCTGAGCTGGCTGGGCAACCCGGCCCCGGTGACGGTGCTGACCCTGGGGGTCGCGCTGGCCCTGCTGTGGCGCGGCCAGCGCTGGTGGGCGGCCGGCTGGTTGCTGGGGGTGCTGGGCAACACCTTGTTGAATTGGTCGCTGAAGCAGGTCTTTGCGCGGCCGCGCCCGGTGCACGATCACGGGGTGGTGCTGGAGTCGGGCTACAGCTTTCCCAGTGGCCACGCCTCGGGCATGTGGGTCACCTACGGCCTGCTGGCCTGGCTGCTGTGCCAGGTCTGCCCGGCGCGTTGGCACGGGCTGATCCTCAGCCTGGCCGCCACGCTGGTGCTCAGTGGCCCGGTCAGCCGCGTGTTATTGCAGGTGCACTACGCCAGCGACGTGCTGGCCGGCCTGTGCAGCGGCACGGTGTGGCTGCTGCTGTGCCTGCTGTGGATGGAGGCGCAGCCCGGTCGCCGCCCCGGTCAGGTCGGCGCGTGAACCCAGCCGGCCTCAGTGGCCGGTGGCGACGCGGCCCGTGCCAGCGTCCACCTTGGCCACCAGGCGCTCGTTCATCCAGCGGTGCAGGTCCAGCCACATCTGCCGAGTTTCGGCGGGCAGGGGCGCGCGCTGGGCATTGGGCAGCTCGATGGTGACCACCGGCACGCCCTTGTGCACCCCGCCGTAAAAGCCCAGCGAACCGGGGAACACGCCCACCGGGTCCAGCACCAGGCGGCCCAGGCGCTTGGGGGCCTCGGTCGGGCCGTCGAAGTCCAGCACGCCATACGGTGCATGGATGCTGACGATCAGGGTCGGGGCAAAGTCGCTCAGCTGCTCGTGAACAAAGCGGCTCTCCGGCTCGGACAGGGCCTTGGGGCCCGGCCAGCGGCGCGGGTCCTTGCGGGTGCGTTGGGACCAATAGCGCGGCGCGTCGCGCTCCCAGTTCGGGGTCGGGAAATTGCGGTTCAGGTCCACGCCATGGGCGTTGACGCGGCGTGCCGGCTGGGAGAACAAACCGTCCGGGTTCAACACCGGGATAAAGCGCCAGAGCGCCTCATTGGGCGCGTCCTGGGCCAGGCCCATCCACTGCAGGGCCACGGTGCTGGAGGACAGCTCATCGCCATGGATGGCGCCCACGACCAGCACTTTCACAGCGGACTGGCGCGGGCCCACATCGCCCATCCACAGCTCGCGCCCTTGCACCGAGCGGGCGCCCGAGCGCTGCAGCTTGACCGCCTCGCACTGGGTGGCCGACAGACCGGGCAAGCGCGGCACCCACTGCTTGCAGGGGCCCTTGGCCGAGGCCTCGGCCGCCGCCGTGTGGGCGACCGGCGGTGCGTGGTTCTTGACCGGCGCGCCAGCCCAGGCCGCCGAAGCCGCCCCCAGGGCGCACAAAACCAGCCCTGCGACACGCGGCAAGGGCATCAACAGCAAGGACGACATCAGTGCAAGGTGTGCGGTAAGGCCAGGAAATTGAGCACCGTGCTGTCGAAGTCATCCGGGGCTTCGAGTTGCGGCAGGTGGCCAATGCCGCGCAGCACGGCCAGCGTGCTGCTGGGGCCAATGCGGTCGACCATGCGCTTCATGTGCTCGGGCGGGGCCAGGCGATCGAACTCGCCGGCCACCAGCAAGGTGGGCACGTGGATGCGGATCAAATCGTCCTGGCGGTTGAAAAACGCGGCCTCAGCCACCGCGCGGCGGTAGGCCGAGGGGTTGACCTGGGCCATGGCGTGCTGCGCCAGCATCACGCCTTCAGGCAGGGCACCGGGGCCCACCAGGCGGGGCAGGTGCAGTTCGGACAACTGGGCCAGGGTCTGGCCTTCGCTGAGTTCGGCGGCGGCCTCGCCCTCGGTACCGCCCGAGGCCTCGAAACCGCGCGCCAGCGTGGCACACAGCACCAGGCGTCGCACCAGGTCAGGCCGGCGCGCCACCACCTCCTGCGCCACCATGCCGCCCATGCCGTGGCCGATCAACACCAGGGGACCGCTGCGCAGGCCTTCGATGAGGGCGATGCAGCTGTTGGCCAGGCTTTTGAAGTTGTAGGGGTCGATGGGGGCGCTGCGGCCGTAGCCAGGCATGTCCCAGGCCATGGCACGGTAGCCCGCGCTGGCAAAGCTCTCGACCTGGGGCGCGAAGGTCAGGTGACCGCCCAGGCTGTCGTGCAGCATCAACAGGGTCGGGCCAGCGCCCAGCGTGGTGAAGGCAGGGAGGGCGTTCATGGGACGAGGGACAAAAGCGGAACCAGTGATGGCATCACAAAAAAAGGCCAGATGGCAGGCGAGCAAACCAGTGCCCAAGACACCGGTCCCCGGCGCTAAGCCCTGGGGACAGTGCGATTATGGCGTGCGGCCCATAATAGCCGATTCACTTTTCCGGCTTCACCTGTGTCCGCCTCTGCCCCAGCCCCCCTCCAAGCCCGCCCTGCGGCGTTTTCCTCGCGCGAGTTTCGGACCTCTTTGGGCATGTTCGCCACCGGCGTGACCATCATCACGGCCCGGGGCGCCGACGGCCAACTGGTGGGGCTGACGGCCAGCTCCTTCAACTCGGTGTCGCTGGAGCCGCCGCTGGTGCTGTGGAGCCTGGCGCGCGCCGCAGCGTCGATGGCAGTGTTCGCCGCGGGTTCGCACTACGCCATCAACGTGCTGGCAGCCGACCAAAAAACCTTGGCCGAGCGCTTTGCCAGCAAGAACGTGGACCGCTGGGCCGGCGTGGCGTTCACGGAAGGCGTGGGCGGCGCCCCCTTGCTGGCGGGCGCGGCCGCCACCTTTGAATGCTTCAACCGCAGCCGCTACGAAGAGGGCGACCACGTCATCTTTGTGGGCCAGGTCGAGCAATGCGGGCACCGGGAAGGTGCCTCGCCCCTGCTCTACCACGGCGGCCGTTTCTACACCGAACACCCGCTGTGACGGCGGGCCGGGTCGGCCAGGGCGCGCTCAGCGCGCCGCGTCGGGCAGCTCGATCTTGACTTCGAGCACTTCGAGGTTGTCCTGGCGCTCCAGGTGCACCTTGATGTCGTCGGCGTTGATCGACACGTACTTGGAGATCACCGCCACCAGCTCGCGCTGCAGGTCGGGCAGGTAGTCGGGGCTGGCGGCGCTGCGACCGCTGCGCTCATGGGCCAGGATGATCTGCAGGCGCTCCTTGGCCACACTGGCGGTCTTCTTCTTTTCGCCCAGCAGGAAAGACAGGAATGACATGGCTCAACGCCCTCCGAAGATGCGCTTGAAGAAGCCAGGCTTGACCGCTTCGGTGAAACGCAAGGGCTTGTCTTCGCCCAGGAAACGGGCCACCACGTCCTTGTAGGCTTCGGACACGTCGCTGCCTTCGGCGTGGATGGCGGGCGTGCCTTGGTTGGACGCCTGCAGCACGGCCTCGGACTCGGGGATCACCCCGATCAGCTGGATGCGCAGGATGTCCTGGATGTCTTCGATGGACAGCATCTGACCGTCCTCGACTCGGTTCGGGTTGTAGCGGGTGATCAGCAGGTGCTCCTTGATGGGCTCCTTGCCTTCGATGGCGCGCTTGGTCTTGGAACCCAGCATGCCCAGGATGCGGTCGGAGTCGCGCACCGACGACACCTCGGGGTTGGTCACCAGCAGCGCTTCGTCAGCGAAGTGCATGGCCATCAGGGCGCCGGTTTCAATGCCCGCCGGCGAGTCGCAGACGATGTACTCGAAACCCATCTCGACCAGCTCTTTGAGCACACGCTCCACGCCGTCTTGCGTGAGGGCGTCCTTGTCGCGCGTTTGCGAGGCGGCCAGCACGAACAGGTTGTCGCACTGCTTGTCCTTGATCAGGGCCTGGGTGAGCTTGGCCTCGTTGTGGATCACGTTGATCAGGTCGTACACCACGCGGCGCTCGCAACCCATGATCAGGTCGAGGTTGCGCAGGCCGACGTCAAAGTCGATCACGGCGGTCTTGTGCCCACGCAGGGCCAGGCCGGATGCAAAGCTGGCGCTGGTGGTGGTCTTGCCCACGCCACCCTTGCCGGAAGTCACGACGACGATCTTGGCCATGTGTTGCGAATCCTTCAGTCTTGTATTGAGTTTGTTGTTCAGAGCGCTTCCATCACCAGCTTTTCACCGACTAGGCGAATCTGCGCGGCCTTGCCGGCGACTTCCGGTGGCAGGGCCACCTCGGTGGTGCGGTAAATGCCCGCGATGGAGATGAGTTCGGCCTCGAGGCAGGTGCTGAAAATGCGCGCCTCGGTGTTGCCCCGCGCGCCGGCCACGGCCTTGCCGCGCAGGGGCGCATAGACATGCACATTGCCGTCGGCAATGACCTCGGCACCATTGCTGACCAGGGCCAGCACCACGATGTCGCCGCCGCGCGCATAGACCTGCTGGCCTGAGCGCAAGGGCTTGTCGATGATCACCGTGTTGGGCGCCGCCACCGGTACCTGGACAGGCACTTCGACCTCGCGGATCACCTCGCGCACCTCGACCTGGGGGGCCTCGCTGCGCTGGGGGATGACCAGGTCAGGCACCTCGATCAGGCCGGCGGCGACCGCCGCCGCCATTTGCGCCGGCTGGCCGCCGCGCACCGCGATGGGCAGCACGCGGTAGCGGCGCAGCAAGGCGATCAGGGCGGCAAAGTCGGGCAGGCCCTCTTGGTCGCGCACGGCGCTGAGGTCGATGACCAGCGGATCGTTGGAGAAAAAGTCAGGCGCGTCGGCCATGCGGCGCGCCAGGTCCGCTTCCAGCGTGGCCTGGTCTGTGGTCTTGAGCAACAAAGCCACCAAAGGCAGGGTGGCGCTTTTGAAGTCAAAGGGGGCACGGGCTGGGCCCGAGGTCACACCGGTCATGGGTTGCTTGCTGGTCGCGAAATAACACAAGTTTACAGTGCTGGCCGCCGCCCCCGGCGCACCAACGACCCCCAGTGCGCCACCGCTGGCACCGTGGGCGGCTCGCCGCCCGGCCGGGACACCCGAGCGACGGCCCTCCCCTGCCCCGCCGCCTATGATCCGGCGATGACTGTTGCGCGCAAAACCCACCTCGATGGACTGGCCGTGGGCCTGCTCCTGGCCTGCTGTTTGTTCTGGGGCTTCCAGCAGGTGCTGGTCAAGGCCACCGTGGCCGAGGTGCCGCCGGTGTACCAGGCCTGGCTGCGTTTCACGCTCGCGGCGGGGCTGATCTGGGGCTGGTGCCGCTGGCGCAGCGTGCCCCTTTTTCAGCGCGACGGCTCGCTGCGCTACGGCCTGCTGGCCGGCCTGCTGTTCGCGGGCGAATTTGCCTGCATCTACCAGGGCCTGCAATTCACCACGGCCTCGCGCCTGACGGTGTTCATCTACACCTCGCCGTTCTGGGTCGCCCTGGTGCTGCCGCGCTTCTTGCCCTCGGAGCGCCTGCAGCGCGGCCAGTGGGTGGGTCTGGTGCTGGCTTTTGTCGGCGTGCTGGCCGCGCTGGCCGAAGGCCTGGGCCACGCCGACGCCCTGCCCCGCCAATGGCTGGGCGACCTGATGGGCCTGGGGGGCGGCCTGATGTGGGGCCTGACCACGGTGCTGCTGCGCAGCACGCCGCTGGGCCGGGTGGCGCCCGAAAAACAACTGTTCTACCAAGTGGGGATGTCGGTGCTGGCGCTGCCGCTGTTGTCGCTGGCGCTGGGCGAGGTGTGGAGCGCCAGCCTCAGCCCCTTCGCGCTGGGCTCGCTGGCGGTGCAAGCGGGCATTGGCGCCTTTGCCAGCTACCTGTGCTGGATGTGGCTGCTGAGCCACTACCCGGCCACGCGCATGTCGGCCTTTGTGTTCTTGACGCCCGTGTTCGCGCTGCTCATCGGCGCGGCCTGGCTGCACGAGCCGCTGACGCCGGGCCTGCTGGGCGCCCTGGCCCTGGTGGGCGGCGGCATCGTGCTGGTCAACCGCCGGGCCTGACCAGGCCCGGCGCCCCAGGGCGCGCAGGCGCTCAGGCCGCAGGGGCCAGGCGCTGCGCGGCCAGCGCCACATACCAGTCCAGGCACGCCGGGTTGGCCATGGCGTCGCGGTTGACCACTTTCTCGATCGGCTGACCCAGCATCAGCTTCTTGATCGGCAGCTCCTGCTTCTTGCCGGTGAGGGTGCGCGGGATTTCGGCCACCTGGAAGATCTCATCCGGCACAAAGCGCGGTGACAAGGCCACCTTGACCGCCTCGTTGAGGCGTTGGCGCATGGCGGCGTCCAGCGTGTGGCCTTCGCGCAGCACCACGAACAAGGGCATGTAGCTGTCGCGGCCCAGGTACTCGAGGTCGACCACCATCGAGTCCAGCACCTCGGGCAAGGCCTCGACCGCGCTGTACAGCTCACTGGTGCCCATGCGCAGGCCGTGGCGGTTGATGGTGGCGTCGGAGCGGCCATAGATCACACAGCCACCATCGGGCCCGATGCGCAGCCAGTCGCCATGGCGCCACACACCCCCGGCCTCGGGCCCGGCATCGCCGCCCCCGGGCTGGCGGCCATGGCCAGCAGGGTACATGTCGAAGTAGCTCGACAGGTAGCGCCGCCCGCCCTCGTCGCCCCAGAAGAACAAGGGCATGGACGGGATGGGTTGGCTGCAGACCAGTTCGCCCACCTCGCCGAGCACGGGCTGGCCCTGCTCGTTCCAGGCCTCGACCGCGCTGCCCAGCATGCGGCACTGCATCTGGCCCGGCACCTGGGGCAGTTCGCGGTTGCCGCCGATGAAAGCCCCAGCGAAATCCGTCCCCCCGGAGATGTTGCACCACCAGATGTCAGCCCCCACGCTCGCCACTTCGTGTGCTTCGCTGCCCCCCAGGGGGGCCCCGCCCGCCTTGGGGCGGCCCGGCGGCGAGCGGGTGTCCTCGGGGCTCAAACCGTGGACCGCGCGAAACTGCGCGGTGCCCCAGCGCTGCACATCCTCGGACAGCGGCGAGCCGGTGGTGCCCAGGGCGCGCACGGCGCGCAGGTCGCCCACCGAGGGCAGGTCGATGCCGGCCTTCATGCAGTTGGCAAAGAAGGCGGCACCAGCACCGAAGAAGGTGACGCCGGTGTCGGCCGCAAAGCGCCACAGCGTGGCCCAGTCGGGCTTGTCGCGGCTGCCGCCAGGGTTGCCGTCGTAGGTGACGCAGGTGGTGCCGCTGAGCAGGCCGCTGACCTGGGCGTTCCACATCACCCAGCCGGTGGAGCTGTACCAGTGGTAGCGCTCGCCCCAGGAGTTGGCCTCATAGCTGCAGCCAATGTCGTTGTGCAAGGTCTTGAGCGCCAGCGCCACCACCACGGTGCCGCCATGGCCGTGCACGATGGGCTTGGGCAGGCCGGTGGTGCCGCTGGAATAAACAATCCACAGCGGGTGGTCAAAAGGCAGCCACTCGGGCTCAAAAGCCGCGGTGGCGGCGTCATCGCGGGCCAGCGCAGCGCTCAGTGGCGTGGCGTCGGGCAGGGTCGCGGCCGGGTCCAGGTTGCCCTGCAGCACCAGGTGCTGCACGGTGGGCAGGGCGGCGCGCAGCTCGGCCACCACGGCCAGGCGGTCGTGGTCGCGACCGCCGTAGCTGACGCCGTCGCAGGCGATCAGCACCTTGGGTTCGATCTGCTTGAAGCGGTCCAGCACCGCGTGCGTGCCCATGTCGGGCGCGCACAGGCTCCACACGGCGCCGAGGCTGGCGCAGGCCAGGAAGGCGATGGTGGCTTCGGGGATGTTGGGCAGGTAGGCCGCCACGCGGTCACCGCGCTGCACGCCCTGGGCACGCAGGTGCAGGGCCAGGGCGGCGACCTGACGGCGCAGTTCGGGCCAGCTGAGTTCGCGCTGCTCGCCTTTTTCGTTGCGGCTGATCCAGGCCGAAAACCCCGCGGCGTGGGCCGGCTGCACATGGCGGAACACCTGCTGCACGTAGTTGACCTGGGCGCCCGGAAACCACACCGCACCCGGCATGGCGTTGCGCGCCAGCACCGCGGTGTGAGGGGTCGGCGACTGCAGCTCAAAGTAGTCCCAGATGCTTTGCCAGAAGGCGTCCAGGTCGGTGACGGACCAGCGCCACAGCGCGTCGTAGGACGCAAAGCTCAGGCCGCGCTCGCGCTGCAGCCATTCGCGGTAAAGGGTCATCTGGGGCCGGAATGGGGCCCGTGTGGCGGTACTCATGGACTGAAAGCCTCCTTGCAGGCAAGGCTAGCAGTGCAGGCGGACTTGCACAGCGGGGATGTCCCGCACTCCGGGCGCCAGGCTGTCACAGGTTTGACAGCCGAGGCCCCGATTCAGAGGTGGACGGCTTCGAAGGCGGGGTGCAGCTCGTCGATCCAGTGGTTGAGCTCGTCCTCGCTGATGTGCAGGTGCTCCAGGCAGGCCTGGCCGTGCTGCAGCCATTCGCGCGAGGGCTGCAGCAGCTCGTGGTGGCCCACCAGGTACTCGGCCAGCAGGCCCATGGCGACCAGGTGGCGCACGGTGTCGTCAAAGCGGTCGTCGCCAAGGCAGGCGAAGTCGTGGTGCAGCCAGATGGCCTGGGCCACCTCGGGCGGCAGGTGCCAAGTGCGCGCCACGATGGCGCCGACCACGGCGTGGTCGGTGCGGTGGTTGACGTTCTCGGTCTTGGTGAAGGTGCGGTCCTTGCGCGCCAGCGCCTCGGTCATGGTGCCCGCGTAGCCACGCACGGCCTTCATCATGACCGGCAGGCCCACATGGCAGAACAGGCCGAAGCTGTAGCCCAGGCCTGGGTCCAAGCTGTAGAGCTGGCGGCCGATGTGCTCACAGGCGATGGCGCGGCGCTGCGAGCTTTCCCAAAAATGATCCAGCAAGGCCGAGCGCACGGGCAGCGCATTGGCCACCAAAAAGCCGGTCAGCAACTGCACCGCCGGGCGCACACCCAGGACCGTCAGCGCCAGGCCCACGGTGCGCACCGGCTGGGCCAGGCCATGCAAAGGGCTGTTGGCCGCGCGCATCACGGCCGCAGCCATCGCCACGTCGGCCGAGGCGATCTGCTCCAGAGCGCCCACATCGGGCTCCGGCTGCGCCACCGCGGCCTGCAGGCGCACCAGCAGCTCAGGGCACGGCGGGATGAGGATGTCGCGCACCGCCGGCTGGCGGCGGGCGGTGTCAATGTCTTGGTCGATCGAAGAAGAGGTCACAGGTGTCTGGGTCGCGGCAAAGAAAAGGCCTGCAAGGCGTCGCCATTGTCGTTGCAAATAGTTACTTTCGCCGCGCCTGAAAGCGAAAGAGTCTTGATTCATAACACGTTCGCATCACTTGCCAAAGTCCGCTGAACCCACCCGCTGCGCCCCCAAGGCCCTGCTAGCATCGCCGCATTTCTAACCATTCAGACAGGATTTCACCATGGGACTTTTCGATTGGCGGCTGCGGGGCGCCGAGGTGCTGCAGCAAGGCGGGGTGATCGGCCCGGACGAGCGCCTGCCTTGGGGCCAGACCGCGTTGATGGGGGTGCAGCACGTGATCGCCATGTTCGGCGCCACCGTGCTGGCGCCCATCCTGATGGGCTTTGACCCCAATGTGGCCATCCTCATGAGCGGCGTGGGCACGCTGATCTTCTTCCTGATCACCGGCGGCAAGGTGCCCAGCTACCTGGGCTCGAGCTTTGCCTTCATTGGCGTGGTGATCGCAGCCTCGGGTTACGCGGGCAAGGGCCCGAACGCCAACATGGCCGTGGCCCTGGGCGGCATCATCGCCTGTGGCGCCATCTACACCTTGATGGGTGTGCTGGTGCAGGCCGTGGGCACGCGCTGGATCGAGCGCTTCATGCCCCCGGTGGTGACCGGTGCGGTGGTGGCGGTGATTGGCCTGAACCTGGCCAGTGTGCCGGTCAAGAACATGGCGGCCAGCAACTTTGACAGCTGGATGCAGGCCCTGACCTTTGTCTGCGTCGGCTTGGTGGCCGTGCTCACGCGCGGCATGCTGCAACGCTTGCTGATCCTGGTGGGCCTGATCGTGGCCACCCTGGCCTACGCGGTGCTGACCAATGGCCTGGGCCTGGGCAAACCCGTGGACTTGTCGGGCGTGATCAACGCCGCCTGGCTGGGCCTGCCCAACCTGCAAAGCCCGGTGTTCGACGGCCCCGCCATGCTGCTGATCGCGCCGGTCGCCATCATCCTGGTGGCCGAGAACCTGGGCCACATCAAGGCGGTGACGGCCATGACCGGCAAGAACCTGGACGCCTACATGGGCCGCGCCTTCATTGGTGACGGCGTGGCGACCATGGTCTCGGGCGCGGCCGGCGGCACGGGTGTGACCACCTACGCCGAGAACATCGGCGTGATGGCTGCGACCAAAATCTACTCCACCGCCGTGTTCGCCTGCGCCGCGCTGCTGGCCGTGGTGCTGGGCTTCAGCCCGAAGTTCGGCGCCGTCATCCAGGCCATCCCGTTGCCGGTGATGGGTGGGGTGTCGATCGTGGTGTTTGGCCTGATCGCCGTGGCCGGCGCCAAGATCTGGGTCGACAACCAGGTGAACTTTGCCGACAACAAGAACCTGATCGTGGCCGCCGTGACCTTGATCCTGGGCACGGGCGACTTCACGCTGAAGTTCGGCAGCTTCGGCCTGGGCGGCATCGGGACCGCCACCTTTGGCGCCATCTTGCTGCACGCCCTGCTGGCGCGCCGCGCCGACTGAGCCTGCACGCTCAAGGGACCCCGCCGCCGTGCGGGGTCCGAATCACCTTCTGGGGGCGAATGACTTCCGTCTGTCGACCGCATGCGCTACGCTTCGCAGCGCGTCACACCCCAGGAGGATCCCCCATGTCATCTCTCAAGCCCCGCGCCCAAGGCGCTGCCATGTTCAGCGCTTGCGCCTTCTTGCTGGCTGGCCTCAGCGCCTGCGCCACGGGCCCCAGCGGCCCCTCGGCCCAGGCCGAGCTCAAACCCACCCAAGGCAACAGCGTCAGCGGCCAACTGCGCTTTGTGCAGACCGGCGCCCAGGTCCAAGTCAGTGGCGAGGTGCGCGGCCTCAAGCCCAACGCCGAGCACGGCTTTCACATCCATGAAAAAGGCGACTGCAGCAGCGGCGACGGCATGAGCACGGGCGGCCACTTCAACCCCAGCGGCGCAGCCCACGGCCAGCACGGCACGGGCGCCCACCACAGCGGCGACCTGCCCGCCCTGGTGGCCAATGCCCAGGGCGTGGCACGGATCGACTTCACCAGCAGCAGCCTGAGCCTGCAAGACGGGCCGGCCAGCATCGTGGGCAAGGGCCTGATCGTGCACCGCGACCCCGACGACTACCGCACCCAGCCCACCGGCAACTCGGGCCCGCGCGTGGCCTGCGCCGTGATCCAAAAGGGTTGAGACCGTCCCCTGGGCGCGCCGTCAGCCGACAAACCGGCCGCTGGCGCCCAGGATGCCCAAGTCGACAAAGTGCGAGCCCACATAGGGCGCGCTGCTGCCGTAATCCACCACAAAGCCGCCCAGGTCCAGGCCGCGCAGCGTGGCCAGGGCGCTGCGCAGGCGGACCCGGCTCAAGTCCTTGCCGCTGCGCTCCAGGCCTTCAGCCAGCACGCGGGTGTTGATGTAGCCCTCGAAGCTGCCTTGTGAGAACTCGCTTTGCCCCAGGGCGCGCATGGCCGCCTGGTACTCGCGCACCACCGGGGTCTTGGCCCGGTTGGGGTCGGGAAACACCATGGTCAGGGCCACGCCGCTGCCCAGCGGGCCCAGGGCCTTCACGCTGTCGTTGCTCAAGGCCACGCTCAAGCCCGCCAGCGGCAGCGAGGGCGACTGCTTGCGCAGCCCCGCCACCAGCGACTGGGACACGGCGCCCGCCGTGGCCATGAACACCGCCCCTGGCCGCGCCGCCAACAACTGGCTGATCACCTCGGGCAAATTCTTGCCACCGGTGTCCAGGGCCACCTGGGCCAGCGCCTCCATGCCCTGCGCGGACAGGGCTTTGAGCGCATCGGCCAGCACCTCGCGGCCAAAACCGTTGTCCAGGTAGACGATGGCGAGCTTGTTCATGCCCATGCTGCCCAGGCGCTGGATGAGGCGCTGGGTTTCGTCGGTGTAGCTGGCGCGCACATGGAAGATGTGGCGGTTGCCCGGGCGGCGCAGGGACGAGGCCCCGGTCAGCGGCGCCACATAGGGCAGGTTCTGCTCTTCCAGCAAGGGCAGCAGGGCCGTGTTGTTGGGCGTGCCCATGCAGGACAGCAAAGCCAGCACCGAGCCCTCGCCGACCATCTTGCGCACGTTCTCAACCGAGCGCGCTGGCACGTAGCCGTCGTCCTGCATCTGCAACTGCAGGCTGCGCCCGGCCACACCGCCGCGCGCATTGAGCTGGGCCATGGCCGCCTCGATGCCCAGCTTCAGGTCCAGGCCCAGGGCCGCCAACGGGCCACTGAGCGCCGCCGTGGACCCAATCGTGATGGCCTTGGCCGACACCCCGTCCTCGGCCTGCACAGAGCCCACCAGCGCGGGTGCGGCCGCCCAAGCCGCCCAACGCGGCGCCTGACGGAGAAAGTGACGACGACCTTGCATGGGACCAGCCTTTTCAACAGCGCAAAAGCCCCAGTTTGAGGCCCTGTCGGGTGGCCGACCATTGGGGATGGCCCGGGCACCCCGGACCGAATTCCGTCATATGCATTCCACTATTCAGTCTTTGGTGGAAATAACGAATCAACAAATAATTACTTTTACTCATTAAGAACCCCTGAAACCTCCCAAAAAATGAACTTTCAGCAACTTCGATCGGTGCGCGAAACCGTGCGCTGCGGCTTCAACCTGACCGAAGTCGCCAATTCGCTGCACACCTCCCAACCCGGCGTGAGCCGCCAGATCCGCGAACTGGAAGAAGAACTGGGCATTGAACTCTTTGTGCGCGCCGGCAAGCGCCTGACCGGCCTGACCGACCCCGGCCAGCATGTGCTGCCCATCATCGAGCGCATGCTGCTGGACAGCGCCAACCTGCGCAAAGCGGGCCAGGAATTTGTGGCCCAGCAAAACGGCTTGCTGTCGATTGCCGCCACCCACTCGCAAGCGCGCTATGCGCTGCCGGCGGCAGTGCAGGAGTTCCGCCATCAGTTCCCCAATGTGAAGCTCAATCTGCACCAGGGCTCGCCGCGCCAGGTGGCCGAGATGCTGCTGTCGGGTGAGGCCGACGTGGGCATTGCAACCGAGGCCCTGGCCCAGTACGACGCGCTGCTGGCCCTGCCCTGCTACCGTTGGACGCACTCGGTCATCGTGCAGCCCGGCCACCCCCTGCTGGACGCCCCCCTGACGCTGGAGCGCCTGGCCCAATGGCCGCTGATCACGTATGACAACGGCTTCACCGGCCGCAGCCACATTGACGAGGCCTTCGGCCAGCGCCAACAGGCGCCCAACATCGTGCTGACCGCGATGGACGCGGACGTGATCAAGACCTATGTGGAGCTGGGCATGGGCGTGGGCATCGTGGCCTCGATTGCCTACGAAGCCGAGCGCGACACGGGCCTGCGCGCCATCGATGCGGGCCACCTGTTTGGCATCAACCTGACCCGCCTGGCCGTGCGCCGGGGCAGCTACCTGCGTGGCTATGTGTATGCCTTCATCGAGTCGTTCGCGCCGACGCTGAACCGCGCCATCGTTGAGAAAGCGCTGGCCGATGACGGCCAGGCCTCGGACTACGACATCTGAGGGGGCCCCTGACGGTAAGCGCGCTGCGCCAGGGCTTGCGCCAGGTACTTCGCCGGGTCCAGCAAGCGCTGTCCGGCCAGGCCTGGGGCACCCGGCAAAGCGAGTGGAATTTCAGTGCACCCCATGATCAGAGGCTGCGCGCCATGCCGCGCCAGCAAGTCCTGGGCGACCTCGGCAAAACAGCGCTGGGCCAGCACCAGATCGCCGCGTTTGACGCCCTGGTAAATGCCCTCCATGAGCCGCTCGCGCCCCGCGGCATCGGGCGTGATCAGCGCAATGCCTGCGCGCGCCAGCGCTTCGTCATACAGGCGGGTTTGGTAGGTGCCCGTGGTGGCCAGCAAAATGGCTTGCGACACCCCTTCTGCGCGCAGCGCCCGCGCCACCTCTTCGGCCACGTGCAGCAACTCGAGCTGCGGAAAGCGCGCCTGCAGCCGCCCATGCCAGGCGTGCGCGGTGTTGCAGGCCATGGCCACGCTTTGCACTCCCAGGGCGGCCAAGCGCCCCAGGGCCTGCAGCATGGGTTCCAGCGGCTGGTGCGCGCCTGACTCGGTGGAGAGCAAGGCGCCGCTGCGGTCCGGCACCGGCACCTGGGCCAGCCAGTGCTCGGGAAAGGCCTGGTCTTGCACGCGCTGGCCCTGAGCCTGCAGCTGACGGGCACAGGCCTCGACAAAGAGGCGCACAAAATCCGCCCCCGCCGCCGGCCCCATGCCGCCCAGAATGCCCACCACCTGCGTTGCCATCACCACAGCTTCTCAGTCCACAGATTGATTGAATACACACCCCGACCATGGGGACCTCTCCTCCGGACGCCGCCGGGCCGCTCCCAAGGCGGCCGGGGCCCCCTTGGGGGGCAGCGACCCACACGCAGTGGGGGAGCGTGGGGGTCTCATGTCGCTGGCTTGTCGCTCAGGGCCTTCAAGTTGTCCTTGAGCTGCGGGCTCATGGGCAGGCCCAGGGGCAGGTTCTTGGGCGGGATGGGCTGCAGGAACCACTTGGTGTAGAGCTTCTCGAACTCGCCGCTCTTCATCATGCCGCCGATGACGCCATCCACCAGTTGCTTGAAGGCGGGGTCGTCCTTGCGCAACATGCAGGCATAGGGCTCGACCTGCAGGGACTCGCCCACCACCTCGAAGTCGGCGGGGTTCTTGGCGTTGGCTTTCAGGCCATAGAGCAGGATGTCGTCCATGCCAAAGGCCAGGGCACGGTCGGATTCCACCAGCAGGAAGGAGTCCGCGTGGTCCTTGCCGAACTGCAGGTTGAAGTTCAGGTTCTTCTCGGTGCTGTACTTGCGCAGCACCTGCAAATTGGTGGTGCCGGTGGTGGTGGACACGTTCTTGCCCGCCAGGTCGGCGTAGTCCTTGATGCCAGAGCTCTTTTTCACCAGCAAGCGGGTGCCGGTGTAGAAGTGGTTGATGGCAAAAGCCACGTCCTTGCCGCGCGCCGAGTTGTTGGTGGTGGAGCCGCACTCCAGGTCCACCGTGCCATTCATGACCAGGGGCATGCGGTTCTGCGACGTCACGGCCTGCCACTCCACCTGGATGTCGGGCTTTTTGAGCTGCTTGCGCACCGCATCCGCCACTGCATTGGCCACGTCGACCGAGAAGCCAATGGGCTTGGCCGGACCATCCAGGTAGCTGAAGGGCACCGAGGACTCGCGGTAGGCCAAGGTGATCTTGCCCGAGGCCGCCACCTTTTCAAGGGTGTTGGCCAGAACACCGGCGCTGCCGGTGGCGGTGACGGCGGCGCAAATCAGCAGGGGGAGCAGTTTCATCTTCATGGAACAAGGCCTCTCAGTGGCTAGGGGGTGGTGGGGTGGGCAAGCCATGCACCGCAGGGCGGGCTGGGCGCGGCCTCGAAGGGAGTGCACATCGCCGGGCCAGTGTAGGCAGGCCGATGGCGCGCGCGGTAATTCCTTTTCGCGGCAACCTCATTACAAAAGGTTATGGTCTGGATCCACCATGCGGATCTACCCGCAGCGCGGCACCGTCCACCCCGAAACCAGGTCGGGCCCTTGGCACCCAGCGCCACTGGTCCCCATAACCCAGGGTCATGGCCCAGGGGCCGATTGGCATGAGCGCGCGCGCACGGCCCGCCCTACAGTCGGGCTTTTCGGGAGAGCTCTGACCATGCACATCTGCGTCCTGGGCGCCGGCATCGCCGGGCTGGCCGCCGCCTATTCCTTGCAACTTGAAGGCCACCAGGTGACGGTGGTGGACCAGGCTGCCACGCCCGGCCAGGGCGCCAGCGGGGGCAACGGCGCCCAGCTCAGCTACGCCTATGTGCAGCCGCTGGCCGACCCGGCGATCTGGGGCCAGTTGCCCAAGCTGCTGCTGGCGGCTGACTCGCCGCTGCAGTTCCGCCTGCAGGCCGATCCGCACCAATGGCGCTGGGGCCTGCAGTTCCTGGCCGCGTGCCGGCGCTCGCGCTCCGAGCACAGCACGGCCTGGCTGCTGGGCTTGGCCGCGCGCAGCCGCCAGGGCTTTGAGCAGATGCTGACCGACCTGCGCCCCGACGTGGACCACCACAGCCCGGGCAAGCTGGTGCTGTTGCCCAGCGCCGCCGGCCTGGACGCGGCCCAGGCGCAGATCGACCTGCAAGCCCGCTTGGGCGGGCCCGCCCAGCGCCTGGTCAGCGCTGCCGAGAGCGTGGCCATCGAGCCCGCGCTGGCCGCCTACCAACAGCAGTTTGCCGGCGCGGTCTACACCCCCAGCGAGAGCGCGGCCGATTGCCTCAAGGTCTGCCAGGCCTTGGCCCGGGCCCTGACCCAGCGCGGCGCCACCTTGCTCTACAACACCCCCATCGAACGGCTGGTGCTCAGCGGTGGCCAGGTGCAGGCCGCGCACAGCGCGCGCGGCCCACTGCGGGCCGACCACTTTGTGCTGGCCCTGGGCAGCGACACCCTGCGCCTGTGCCAGCCCCTGGGCCTGCGCCCGCCGGTCTACCCCCTGAAGGGCTACAGCCTGACCCTGGACGTGAGCGCGCAGCCCACCCAGGCGCCCCAGGTCAGCGTGACCGACAGCGCGCGCAAAGTGGTGTTCGCCCGCATCGGCCAACGCCTGCGCGTGGCGGGCATGGTCGAGCTGACCGGTTATGGCCGCGCCATCCCGCCCAGCCGCATCGAGACCCTGCGCCGCGCCACGGCCGAGGTCTTCCCGGCCTGCCGCACCGACGGCGAGGTGCAGCCCTGGAGCGGCCTGCGCCCGGCCACGCCCAGCGGCTTGCCGATCACCGGGCGGGTGCGTGGCGGCCCAGGCAACCTGTGGCTCAACACCGGCCACGGGGCCTTGGGTTTCACACTGGCTTTTGGCACGGCCGCGGCCCTGGTCAGCGCCTTGCGCGCCTGAGCACGTGTTCACGTGCTCAGGCGCGAAGGGCCTCAAGCCGGCACGCCAGCCACCACCTGCTGGATCTCGCGCTGGATCGCCTGGGTGATGGCGCGCACCAGCACCGAGCCCGGTTTGTCGGCCAGGCGCAAGGCCTGCACCGGCACGGCAATGCGCGGCTCCAGCGCCAGCACATCGACCTTGCTGCGGTCGGCCGACACGGCGGTGCAGCCGTCGACCAAGGCCACCCCCAGGCCGTGGTGGGCCATGGCCAAGGCGGCGTGGTAGGTCTGCACGGTGACGTAAGAGTTCAAGCCCACACCGGCCTCGCGGCAGGCCTGGCTCAGGCGCGTGCCCACAGGGTCGCGCGCGTCGAGGTTGATCACCGGCACACTGGCCAGGTCGCTCAGGCTCAGGCGGCCGGCTTTCAGTTGGCGCGCCGGCAACAAGCCCTTGGGCACCACGCAGACCATGGCGCTGTCGGCCAGGTGCTCACTCGTCAGCGAGGGGTGGGCCAAGGCGCTGAAGACAAAGCCCACATCGGCCTCTTGCAGCATCAGCGTGGAGACGATTTGCGGCGAGTGCAGCGCCTCGACGCTGACCACGATGTCGGGGTGTTTTTTCTTGAAGCGCGCCAGTGCGCGGGGCAGCACCTCGTAGCTCAGCGCCAGCACGGTGACGATGCGCAGCTCGCCCGCCACATGGCCGCCGCGCAGGCTGGTGGCCAGGCGCTGCACCTCGTCGAGCTGGGCAAACAGCCGCTCGATGTGGGGGAACAGGGTCAGCGCTTCGGTGGTCGGCGTGAGCCGGCCCTTGGCACGCTGGAACAAGGCAAAACCCAGCTGGATTTCGGCGTGCTGCAGGGTGCGGCTGACGGCGGGCTGGGTGACGTTGATCAGGCGCGCCGCCGCGCTCACGCTGCCAGTCAGCATGATGGCGTTGAAGACCTCGATGTGGCGCAGTCGCATCATGGACGGGGCCGGTCAGTCGGCGGCGTGCTGGCGCGCCAGGCGCTCACTCTTCCAATAGACGTCATCGCCGCCATCGACGCGGTTGAGCACCCGGGCCAGCACGAACATCAGGTCCGACAGGCGATTGAGGTACTGGCGCGGCGCGTCGTTCAGCGCCTCTTCGTTGCCAAGGGCCACCACGGCGCGCTCGGCCCGGCGTGCCACGGTGCGGCAGACATGGGCCTGGGCAGCGCTGCGGCGGCCAGCAGGCAAGATGAATTCTTCCAGGCGCGGCAGGCTGGCGTTGAAATGCGCCAGCGCGTCGTCCAGTTGCAGCACGGCCTCGCCCTTGAGCAGTTCAAAACCCGGGATGGACAGCTCGCCGCCCAAGTTGAAGAGCTGGTGCTGGATGTCGGTCAGCAGCTCGCGCACCGCGTCGGGCAGGGTCTCGCACAGCAGCAGGCCCAGGTGGGAATTGAGCTCGTCCACATCGCCCATGGCGTGCACGCGCAAGCTGTTCTTGGACACCCGGCGGTTGTCGCCCAGGCCGGTGCTGCCGTTGTCGCCGGTGCGGGTGGCAATCTGGGTGAGGCGCTTGGCCATGCGGGGCTCCTTGAGAGTGAAAAACAGAGGTCGAAAAAAGGGGTTGCCACGGCCGCGCCGTGCCGGCGCAGCCCGCCCGCATTGTGCGCGAGGGCGGGCCTGGGCGCCCGAATCGTAATACCCACAGTGCATGGGGTCAGGGCCGCTCCTAAAATGCTATTTTTGGCCCGCACAATTTGGCCCGAACAAGAGCGCGCACCGGCGCCCGGGCCCCCCACTGCCGAACTGGAGACACCATGAACGCCCCGACCGCCACCCAGCACCTGCTGCCCGAGATCAACCAGCGCGAGGTGCCGGCCGCCCTGATCGAGGCCCTCAAGGCCCGATTTGGTGAGCAGTGCAGCACGGCCCAGGCCGTGCGCGAGCAGCACGGGCGCGACGAATCGTCCTTCGAGGTGCCGCCGCCCGCCGCCGTGGTGTTTGCCGAAACGACCGCCGACGTGGCCGACGTGCTGCGCCTGGCCAGCCAGTACGAGACGCCCGTGATCCCGTTTGGCGCCGGCTCCTCGCTCGAAGGCCACCTGCTGGCCGTGCAGGGCGGCATCAGCCTCGACGTCAGCCGCATGAACCAGGTGCTGAGCATCAATGCCGAGGACCTGACGGTCACCGTGCAGCCGGGCATCACGCGCAAGCAGCTCAATGAAGAGATCAAGTCCACCGGCCTGTTCTTCCCCATCGACCCGGGCGCGGACGCCTCGATTGGCGGCATGACCGCCACCCGCGCCAGCGGCACCAACGCCGTGCGCTACGGCACCATGCGCGAGAACGTGCTGGCGCTCGAAGTGGTGACCGCCAGCGGCGATGTCATCCGCACCGGCACCCGCGCCAAAAAGAGCAGCGCCGGCTACGACCTGACCCGCCTGATGGTGGGCAGCGAAGGCACGCTGGGCGTGATCACCGAAATCACCGTGCGCCTGTACCCGCTGCCCGAAGCGGTGTCGGCAGCGATCTGCTCCTTCCCCAGCATCGAAGCAGCGGTGCGCACCACCATCCAGACCATCCAACTGGGCGTGCCGATTGCACGCGTCGAGCTGATCGACCACAACACGGTGCGCATGGTCAACGCCTACGCCAAGCTGGGCCTGCGCGAAGAGCCCCTGCTGCTGATGGAATTCCACGGCTCGCCGACCAGCGTCAAGGAACAGGCCGAAACCGTGCAGGAGATCGCCAGCGAATTCGGCGGTAACGCTTTTGAGTGGGCCAGCACCCCCGAAGAGCGCACCCGCCTGTGGACCGCACGGCACAACGCCTACTTCGCCGCCGTGCAGTCGCGCCCGGGCTGCAAGGCCATCTCCACCGACACCTGCGTGCCCATCAGCCGACTGGCCGACTGCCTGCTGGACTCGGTGGCCGAGACCGACGCCAGCGGCATCCCCTACTTCCTGGTGGGCCACGTCGGCGACGGCAACTTCCACTTCGGCTACCTGATCAACCCCGAAGACCCCAAAGAGCGTGAAACCGCCGAGGCCCTGAACCACAAGCTGGTCACGCGCGCCCTCGAACTTGAAGGCACCTGCACGGGCGAGCACGGCGTGGGCCTGCACAAGATGGGCTTTCTGGTCGATGAGACCGGCGCCGGCGCGGTCGACATGATGCGCACCATCAAGCGCGCGCTCGACCCCAAGAACATCTTGAACCCAGGCAAGATCTTCGCGCTGTAAAAGCCAAGACTTGATAGCCCAAAACAAAACCCCGCACCGGCCTCAGGCTGGTGCGGGGTTTTGCTTTGGGTCGTTCACAGGCGGCCGGGGCTCAGGGCCCGGGCCGCTGGCGCTCACCCACCGGCTTACTTGGCAGCGGCGGCAGCTTGGCGCACTTCAGCGCGGGTCAGCGAGGACTTGACTTCAGCTTGCACGCGGGACTTGGAGTCCACCGACACGGCGGCGTCGCGGGCGGCCTTGCTGGCCTCAGCCACGACTTCAGCGCGGGTGCGTTGCGACACGGCAGCGGGGAACTGGGCGTTGTAGTCGGCTTCGCCGGCGGCGAAGCTGGGGGCGGCGGCGAAGGCGGCAGCGGCGATCAGGGCGGCGGAGATGATGTTGCGGTTCATGGTCTTGTTTCCTTGTTGTTCAGCGGTGTGCGGGGGCGAGGGTGGGGTCCTGGCGCTGCCCAGGCTGGGGGAGTGCCCCCCAGCGGCTTGGGCGTTCAGGCGCGCCAGACTCAGAAGCTCAGTTCGCCGGTGTGCAGTTGGCCAGCGCGGTTGGCGGTGACAGCGGCTTGGCGCACTTCGGTGCGGGTCAAAGCCGACTTCACTTCCGGCAGCACGCGGGACTTGGAGTCCACCGACACAGCGGCGTCACGGGCCGCCTTGTTGGCTTCAGCGGTCACTTCAGCGCGGCTGCGTTGCGACACGGCGGCGGGGAATTGAGCGTTGTAGTCGGCTTCGCCGGCAGCAAAGCTGGGGGCGGCGGCAAAAGCGGCGGCGGCGATCAGGGCGGCGGAGATGATGTTGCGGTTCATGATGTCTTTTCCTTCGTGTTCAGCGGTATGGGGGGGTGATTCAGGGGTGAGCTGAGCGGGGCTCAGAAGCTCAGTTCGCCGGTGTGCAGTTGGCCAGCGCGGTTGGCGGTGGCAGCGGCTTGACGCACTTCGGTGCGGGTCAGAGCCGACTTCACTTCCGGCAGCACGCGGGACTTGGCGTCCACCGACACAGCGGCGTCACGGGCCGCCTTGTTGGCTTCAGCGGTCACTTCAGCGCGGCTGCGTTGCGACACGGTGGCGGCGAATTGGTCGTTGTAGTCGGCTTCGCCGGCAGCAAAGCTGGGGGCGGCGGCGAAAGCGGCGGCGGCGATCAGGGCGGCGGAGATGATGTTGCGGGTCATGATGAATTTCCTTTCAAGGTTGAAACACTTCCAGTCAGTTCAGGGCTCTTGTGCCTGGCTTGTCCTGGCTCGGTGAGTCGTCCTATTTGTCTTCCGGCTCATCGATGGTGTAACTGTAGGTGTTTACCCGGATCAATAAAACCACCAGATAAGCAAATAGGAATTTCTGAAATAGCAACAATCAAGGCCTTGAAAGGCGGAACTAAACACCCAGAAGGGTGTCGGGGGGCATCGAAGGCCGGGGTTCAGGGCTGAATGCGCTGACCAGCCACGCTGTTGAGCCAGCGGCGCAAGGCCACGCTGGCCTCGCGGGCCGCCGCGTCCTGGAAGGCCTCTGGCGGCACCATGCCGGGCTGCCAGGCCTGCACCAGGGCCAACCAGGCCTGCCACGCGGCAGGCGCAGGCGGGGCGCCCTCGGAGGTCCGCGCCGCAGAGGCGCTGCCACGGCCCCGACCGGCTTGGGGGGCACGCGCCAGGGTCCAGGCCACGCTGTGCGCCATGGACGCGCCGTTGGGGCTGGTCCAGCGGTACAGGTCGGGCCCACTCTCCCGCAAGGCCAGGGCCAGGGTGAGCAAGGCGCGCAGATCGTCCACCTGGACGGCCAGCTGCGGCTGGGCCTGGTGGTCCAGGGTCTCGCCGCTGGGCAGCAAGTTGTCCATCAGTTGTTGCTGCAACCCCAGGCGCACCCGCTCCACCCAGGCCCCGTCGCCCAGGGCATAGCCGATCAGGCCCACGGTTTTGAGGCGGTGGCTGTTGTGCCGGTCCTGGGCGCTGCGCTGGCTGAGGTCGCGCGCCGCCCACAGCGCCTGGGCCCAGGCATGCCACCAGGCGTCAATGCGGGTCCGCTCAGGTGCCGCCAGGGCCGGCCGCAGCAGGCGATAAGCCCACAGCGCAGGCTCCAGGCGGCTGGCCTCCAGGGCCTCGCCCGAGGGCGGCAAGCGCGCCACCCAGGCCTGCAGGACCTGACTGGCGCGCTGGGCATACGCGGGGTCGCCCGTCAGCTGGAACAAGAAGCCCAAGGCCTGCAGCAAGTCCAGCCCCAGGGGCGCGGGGGCGGGCTCGGGGGCCAGGCGGGTGGGCGCTGGGAGGGCGTGCTCCCAGTGCTGGGCCACCAGGCGGTATTGGGACTGCACAAAGGCCTCCAGCTCAGGCTGCTGGGGAACCTGCTCGCGCAAGGCTTGCCACTGACGCTCGCTGGGCCAGAACGTGGCCGGCCCCAGCTGGGCGGGCACGGCGCGCTGCGCCCCAGACACGGCCTGGACGGGCAGCACCGACCCCGCCCCCAGCGCGGGCCCGGGCACCCAGGCGCCCACGCTCAGCAACAGGGGCCAGCAGGCGTGCAGAACGGGTTTCATGGCACTCCTCCAGGGGCAACAAGGGGCAAGTCCGCCAAGCCCAAGGCACACAAGCCTGGGCGACGCGCCAGCGGCGGGCGGTGTCGGGATGATAGACCGGCCGGGCGCGCCGGCGGTGGCGCCCGGCCCGCCCAGCCCCCCCCAGCCTCAGAGGGCGTAGACCCAGACCGGGCGCCCGTCCGGGGCTTGCAAGCGGTGCTGGCAAGCTTGGCCGGCCACTTCAAACTCCAGGCTGACCAGCCAGCTGCCCGGCACCATCTCGGCCTGCGCCTTGGCCAGGGCGCGGGCCATGCTTTCGGGCCGCTGGAACAGGTAGACGACCTGGTAGTCGGCCCAGGACGCACGCCAGATGTCCCCGCGGTGCACCCGGGCCCAAGGGCAGCGCAGCGCGCAAGCCCAGCGCAGCGGCCAGCTCCACTCCAGGCCATGCAGCTCGGCCTCGGGCCAGGCCAGGCGCAGCGCTCGCAGGCCGGCGCCCAGGCCACAACCGGCGTCCAGCACGCGGGCCCCGGCCGGCAGCGCGATCACCTTCGACAGGCCGCCCAAGGCCGCCAGCGGGGTCGGGAAGATCGGCGCATCGCGCCAGGCGTTGATGGGGTAGACCAGCAGCACGAAGCCCAGCGGCAGCAGCCACAGCCAGGCCGGCAGGCTGACCAGGCCCGAGGCCAGCAGCGACAGCGGGAAGCCCAGGGCCAACATGAAGCGCCGCCACCAGCTGTGGCCCAGCACGCTGCCCAAGACCCCCAGGCCCGCGCCGGCCAGCAAGGCCAGGGCCACGCCCCAGCCAGCCCGCGCCAGGGTGATGAACACGGCCCAGGCCGCCGCCCAGACCAGCAGGGCTGGCAAGGGCCAGGGCAGGCTCAGGCGGGCGCGCGGCGCAGCAGGCAAGGGAGAGGTGGCTGCCGGGGCTGAAAGCGCCTCAGGCGGGCTGAAATCCGGGTTGGACGCGGTCGCAGCGGTGGCGCGCGCGGGGGTGCGGGCCGCCGCCCGCTCCACCGCCTCGCGGGCGGCACTGCGGGGCGCACGGCGGGAGGCGGGGGGGCGCTGGCGGGCCATGCCGGGCTCAGAGCGCGCGCAAGCGCTCGATCAGGCCATTGAGCTCGTCAAGCGAGCCAAACTGGATCGCCAACTCCCCCATCTGCTCGACCTGGCCGTGGCGCTTGACGCGCTTCTTGACCCGCACCTCGACCGCCGCGGTCAGCAGGTCGGACAGCTCTTCTTCGACGCGCTTCAAGTCGCGCGACTTTTCTTTGTCCTTGGCGCTGACCTTGGGGGAGGTCAGGCTGAAGTCGGCGCTGATCTTCTTGACCAGGCCTTCGGCCTCACGCACCGACAGCTTCTTGGCCACGATCTGGTTGGCGGCGGTGATCTGGGTGGCGCGGTCCAGGGACAGGAGGGAGCGCGCATGGCCCATGTCCAGGTCGCCGGCCATCAGCATGGTCTGCACCGGGTCGGCCAGGTTGAGCAGGCGCAGCAGGTTGGAGGCGGCGCTGCGCGAGCGGCCCACCGCCTGAGCGGCCAGCTCATGGGTCAGGCCGAACTCCTTGACCAGGCGCTGCAGGCCCTGGGCTTCTTCGAGCGGGTTGAGGTCTTCGCGCTGGATGTTCTCGATCAGCGCCATGGCCGCAGCGGACTCATCGGGCACGTCGCGGATCAGCACCGGCACGCTGTCCAGGCCGGCCAGACGCGAGGCGCGGAAGCGGCGCTCACCGGCAATGATTTCGTACTTGCCGTCGTTGGGGCCCGCCTGCAGGCGGCGCACCAGGATGGGCTGCATGATGCCCTGGGCCTTGATGCTTTCGGCCAGCTCGTACAGCGCGCCTTCGTCCATGCGGGTGCGGGGCTGGTAGATGCCAGGCACCAACTGGTCCAGCAGCAAGGTGGCGGGCACGCCGCTGTTGGCGGCTGGCGGTGCGCCGTCGGTGCTGGGCTCGTCCACCTTGGGGCCCAGCAGGGCCTCCAGTCCGCGGCCTAGGCCCTTGGGTTTTTTGGTCACCATGGTTGCTCGTCTTTCAATCTCGTTTCAGTGGGCGGGCGGCGGCGGGCGCCGCTCAGGCGGGCATCAGCGCGCGCAGCAGGGCCTGGCCGGCGGGCCAGTCGCCCAGCTTGGACTCGGCGTTCAAATGGCCGCCGGGGCCGGCCGGCACGTATTGGCTGCCCCAGGCCCGGGCCAGGGCCTGGGCGTGGGACTCGGCCGCATAGGGGTCGTTGCTGCTGGCCACCAGGGTGCTGGGGAAAGGCAGTGGGCGGCGCTCGATGGGCGTCCAGCTGGGCAGCAAGGGCTGCAGGTCCTCGCGCTCCAGATCGGGCGGAGCCACCAGCAAGGCGCCGGCCACGCGCTGGGTGTTGCGCGAATGGGCGGCCCAGGCGGCCACCAGCACACAGCCCAGGCTGTGCGCCACCAGCAGCACGGGGCCGGGGCGGGCCAGCACCGCTTCTTCGAGCTGGATGTTCCAGTCGCCGCGCAGCGGGCGCTGCCAGTCGTGCTGTTGCACACGGTGGTAGCCCAGGCGTTCTTCCCAGACGGTTTGCCAATGGCCAGGGCCACTGTTTTGCCAGCCGGGCAGGATCAGGATGTCGGTGGGGTTCATGAAGGGGGCTCGGGAGAGGTCAGATCCAGACAGCGGCTCACATCGTGCGGATGCGTTCCACCATCTCCTGGGCAAACTCGACAAAGGCTTGGCTGCCCTTGGCCTGCGGGTCGAACACCACGCCGGGCAGGCCGTAGCTGGGCGCTTCGGCCAGGCGCACATTGCGCGGGATCACGCTGCGGAACACCTTGTCGCCAAAGTGGGCCTTGAGCTGCTCGCTGACCTGCTGCTGCAAGGTGATGCGGGGGTCGAACATGACGCGCAGCAGGCCGATGATTTGCAGGTCTTTGTTGAGGTTGGCGTGCACCTGCTTGATGGTGTTGACCAGGTCGGTCAGGCCTTCGAGGGCAAAGTACTCGCACTGCATGGGCACGATCACGCCGTTGGCCGCGCACAGGCCATTGAGGGTCAGCATGGACAGCGAGGGCGGGCAGTCGATCAGCACAAAATCGTAGTCGGCGTCGACGGCGGCCAGCGCGGTCTTGAGGCGCTTTTCACGGCGCTCCAGCTGCACCAGCTCGACCTCGGCACCGGCCAGCTCGCGGTTGGCGCCCAGCACGTCGTAGCCGCAGGGCTCGGAGTGCACCTTGGCCTCGGCCACGGAGGCGGACTCAATCAGCACGTCATAGACCGACATGGCGAGCTGGCGCTTGTCGATGCCCGAGCCCATGGTGGCGTTGCCCTGCGGGTCCAGGTCAACCATCAGCACGCGCTGGCCGATCTTGGCCAGGCCCGCGCACAGGTTCACCGTGGTGGTGGTCTTGCCCACCCCACCCTTTTGATTGGCAACACAAAATATCTTGGCCATGAGGAGCTACTTGTTTCTTCGAATTATTTGGACAGGACCAGCTTGACGCCGAATCCGATCAGGAACACCCCCGCCAGCTTTTCCAGCACGCGGGTGATAAGGGGGTTGGCACGCAGACGCTCAGCCAGGTAATGGGTCAGCAGCACCACGATCAGGCCATAGGCGAACGTCAGTGCGGCAATGGTGGCGGCCATCACGCCAAAGGTCAGCAGCCCTTGGTGCTGGGCCGGGTCCACAAACAGCGGGAAAAAGGCCATGTAAAACACAATCGCCTTGGGGTTGAGCAAGGTGATGGCAGCGGCTTGCTGAAAGTACTGGCGCGGGCGGATGTTGAGCACGGGCGCGTCACCGGGTTGGGCGCGGAGCATGCGAAAGCCCAGCCAGGCCAGGTAGCCGGCACCCAGCCACTGCACCGCCTGGAAGGCGGGCGGCCAAGCGGCCAGCAAGGCCGCGACACCGGCCACGGCCAGCCACATCAGCACCTGGTCACCCGCGATCACCCCCAGCGTGGCCGCCAGGCCACCCCCCACACCGCCCTTGCTGGTGGAGGTGATCAGCGCCAAATTACCGGGCCCAGGAATGGCCAGAAACAAGACGATGGCGGCCACAAAAGCGCCGTAATCTGCAATGCCGAACATGGTTTTTCTCCGCAAAGTGAGCGGCCGAGTTTACGCGAGGCCCCAAAGCAAGCAAGCCAGCGAAAGGGTCGGAGCCCCCGCTGGCTTGTTTGAGAGCGATGGAACACCGCTCTGGGCAGACGCGACGCAGGGCCTCAGGCGGGCTTCATCCAGATGATGCAGCGCTCCACCTCGAGCGTGGGCACCTGCAGTTGTTCCACGTGAAACACCGCCACATCGGCGGGCAAGGCTGCCAGCTCTTCGGCGGGGTGTTTGGCCTTCATGGCCAGCCAGACACTGCCCTCGCCCATCGCCGCGCGCGACCAAGTGACAAAGTCGGGCAACGAGGCAAAGGCTCGGCAGCTGACCACATCAAACGGACCGGTGAGGTTTTCTACCCGAGCGTGTACGCCACGCAGGTTGGGCAGCTTCAGCTCCACCGCCACCTGCTGCACAAAAGCGGCCTTCTTGGCCACCGTGTCCACGCAGCTGACGGCCAACTCGGGGCAGCAAATGGCAAACACCACGCCGGGCAAACCGCCGCCCGAGCCCACGTCCAGCAGGCGGCGCCCTGCCCCACCGAGGCTGGCCAAGTGGCGCTGCAGCGGCGGCACGGCCGCCAGGCTGTCGAGCAGATGGAGGTTGAGCATCTCGGCCGGATCACGCACCGAGGTCAGGTTGTAAACCTTGTTCCACTTCTGGATCAAGGCCATGTAGTCCAGCAGGTGGCCGACCTGGCCATCGCTCAGCGTCAGGCCCAGGGTGTTCAGGCCAGCGCGCAGCGCGGCTTCGTGCGGACGGGCGCTCATGCGTTCACCGCCGTCTCCGGGGTGACGGCAGTGGCCACGGCGTCGGCCGTGAAGCCTTTGAAGCCCCCCTTCTTCAGGTGGATCATCAACAAGGAGATGGCCGCCGGCGTCACGCCCGAAATGCGCGAGGCCAGACCCAGGGTCTCGGGCCGGTGCTTGCTCAGTTTTTGCCGCACTTCAAACGACAAGGCCGTGACCTGACCGTAATCCAGCTCGGGTGGCAGGCGCAGGTTCTCGTAATGGGCGGCGCGCTGAACCTCGTCGCGCTGGCGGTCGATGTAGCCCGAGTACTTGGCGGCAATCTCGATTTGCTCCACCACGGGTTCGTACAAATCGCCCAGCACCTCGGGCAACACCGCCGTGGGCGCGGCCTCGCTGGCCACAGGCAGGTACTTGCCACCGTCCAGCGACATCAGGGCGGTGTAGCTCACATCCGGGCGGCGCAACAGGTCGGCCAGGTTGTATTCATGCTCGATGGACTTGCCCAGCACGCGCTCGGACTCAGCGGCCGGCAGGTTGCGCGGGTTCACCCAGGTGCCGCGCAGGCGCTCTGTTTCACGTGAAACAGCCTCCTGCTTGCGGCTGAAGGCGGCCCAGCGCTCGTCGTCGACCAGGCCCATGCGGCGACCGGCTTCGGTCAGGCGCATGTCGGCGTTGTCCTCACGCAGTTGCAAACGGAACTCGGCGCGACTGGTGAACATGCGGTAGGGCTCGGTCACGCCCTTGGTGATCAGGTCGTCCACCAGCACACCCAGGTAGGCCTCGTCGCGGCGCGGCAGCCAGGCGGCTTCGCCCCGGCATTGCAAAGCGGCATTGATGCCGGCGAACAGGCCTTGGGCAGCGGCTTCTTCGTAGCCCGTGGTGCCATTGATCTGGCCCGCAAAGAACAGGCCCTCGATCTGGCGCGTCTCGAAGCTGCTCTTGAGCGAGCGCGGATCGAAGTAGTCGTACTCGATGGCATAGCCCGGGCGCAGGATGTGGGCGTTCTCCAGCCCCACCATGCTGCGCACCAGGTCGTACTGGATGTCAAACGGCAGGCTGGTGCTGATGCCGTTGGGGTAGTACTCGTGGGTGGTCAGACCTTCAGGCTCCAGGAAGATCTGGTGGCTGTCCTTGTCGGCAAAGCGGTTGATCTTGTCTTCCACGCTGGGGCAGTAGCGCGGGCCAATGCCTTCGATCTTGCCCGTGAACATGGGGCTGCGGTCAAAGCCGCTGCGGATGATGTCGTGCGTGCGCGCATTGGTGTGGGTGATCCAGCACGGCATTTGCTGCGGGTGCATGGACGCCTTGCCCATGAAGCTGAACACCGGCACCGGGCCTGGCAGGCCACCCGGCACACCATCGCCGGGCTGTTCGGTGCATTTGCTGAAGTCGATGCTGCGGCCGTCGATGCGCGGCGGGGTGCCGGTTTTCAGGCGGCCTTGCGGCAGCTTCAACTCCTTGAGGCGCGCCGACAGCGTGACCGCCGGCGGATCACCCGCGCGGCCAGCGGCGTAGTTGTTCAGACCGACGTGGATCTTGCCATCCAGGAAGGTGCCTGCCGTCAGCACCACCGTGCGAGCGCGGAAGCGGATGCCCACCTGGGTCACCGCGCCCACCACGCGCTTGCCTTCGACCATCAGGTCGTCCACCGCCTGCTGGAACAGCCACAGATTGGGCTGGTTCTCCAGGCGTTGGCGGATCGCCGCTTTGTACAGAATGCGGTCGGCCTGGGCACGGGTGGCGCGCACAGCCGGGCCCTTGGAGCTGTTGAGGATGCGAAACTGAATACCGCCCTCATCCGTGGCCAAGCCCATGGCGCCACCCAGGGCGTCCACTTCCTTGACCAGGTGGCCTTTGCCAATGCCACCAATCGAGGGGTTGCAACTCATCTGCCCCAGGGTCTCGATGTTGTGCGAGAGCAGCAGGGTTTTGCAGCCCATGCGGGCAGCGGCCAGGGCCGCCTCGGTGCCGGCATGGCCTCCGCCGACGACGATGACATCGAATTCTTGTGGGTACAACATGGTGGGTGCGGGGCTCGTGAAGCCCAAGACAGACGAGGCCACTGCAAAGGCTTGCAGCGGAGGGCCGGAGGCCCGAAAGCCTGGATTTTACCGGGGCTGCCCCGCCAGCGCGAATCACCCGCCAAAACCCCGCCCCCAGTGCGGCCCGCCAGGGCTGCAGCGTGTCGGCCTCACAATGGCGGCCATGACGATTTCCGCCCTGCCCTGCGCACCTGCGCCTCGCCAACGCCCGCCCCAAGCTGGTCAGAGACCGCACGCCACCAGCCCCGTGTTTCACGTGAAACACCCACACCCTCCGGAGGCTTGAGATGGATTGCCGACCTGGCTGCGGGGCCTGCTGCACCGCCCCCTCCATCAGCAGCGCCATCCCCGGCATGCCGCAGGGCAAGCCCGCCAACACACCTTGCATCCAGCTGGGCCCGGACAAGCGCTGCCTGATCTTTGGCCACCCTGAGCGCCCTGCTGTCTGCGCCCAACTTCAACCCTCGGCCGAGATGTGCGGCCTCAATCAGGCCCAGGCACTGCACTACCTGCAGCGTCTGGAGCAGCTGACCCAGCCGGATCGCTGAGCTGGGAAGTACCCTCCGTCAACCCCAAACCGCCACGCGCCCGGGCCGAAGCGCGCAGGCTTTGCAAGAGGCTCAAGGCCTGCTCGTGGTCGTAGCGTCGCAGCATCAGGTCCATGCGGGCCGCCGCCTCGCCAAAGGCTTGGGCCAAAGACGGCGCATGCTCCCGAAACAAGGACGCCGCATCGAACGCCCCCTCGCGCAAGGCCTGCTCCAGCTGGTCCAGCAAAGCCGGCGTCAGCTCAGGCACCAGCCCCGGGCCCTGCGGGTCACCGGCAGCGACGAGGTCGGACGCCGGGTCCGGCGCCTCTCCCCCAGCCTCCAGCGCCAGCCAGCGACCCAGCACGCGGTACAGGGTGGGCGGGTCCACGGGTTTGGCCACAAAGTCGTCCATGCCCGCCTCCAGGCAGGACGCACGCACCTCGGCAAACGCGTTGGCGGTCATGGCCACGATGGGCAACTGCCGGCAGGCCGGCATGGCGCGCAGGATGCGGGTGGCCTGCAAGCCATCCATGCCGGGCATCTGCAAATCCATCAGCACCAGGTCGGGCAAGGCGGGCAAGCCAGCCTCGAGCTGCTGCACCGCGCTCAGGCCGGAGTCGGCGCACACCACCTGCAAGCCGGCCGAGCTCAACAGCTCGCTGGCCACCTCGAGGTTGACGGCGTTGTCCTCCACCAGCAGCACCCGGGCCGGAGCAAAGCGCGGCTGGCGCTCCTGGCCCGCCCACTGCTGAGGCAAGGCGCGCAAGCTGTCGCGCACCGGGCTGACCAGCAACAGCAGGTTGTCCAGCAAGGTGGAGCTGGACACCGGCTTCTCCAACACCAGGGGCACACCCAGGGACTGGGCCTCCTCGCGCACCTGGCGGTCAGGGGCCGCACTGACCAACAGGCAGGCCGGGGCGCTCAGGCCATGCTGGGCGCGCAAGGCGCGGATGGTCTGCAAGCCGTCCATGCCCGGCATCAGCCAGTCCAGCAACACCACCTGGTAGGGGTCGCCCGCAGCCTCGGCCTGGCCGGTCAAGGCCAAGGCCGCCTGGCCGGAGTCGGCGGCATCGGCACGCAGGCCCAGCTGGCGCAGCATGTCGGTCAAGGCCTCTCGGGCCTCGCGCAGGTCATCCACCAGCAGCGCCCGCAGGCCGACCAGGCCCTGCAAGGACAGCGGCTCAGGCTCCACCGTCGCGGCCTGCAACTGCACCGTGATCCAAAAGCTGCTGCCCTGCCCCGGCGTGCTGACCACCCCCACCTCGCCCCCCATCAGCTGCACCAGGTGGCGCGTGATGGCCAGGCCCAGGCCGGTGCCCCCAAAGCGGCGGGTGGTGGACGAATCGGCCTGTTCAAAGGCACTGAACATGTGGTCCAGGCGATCGGGCGCGATGCCAATTCCGGTGTCGATCACATCAAAGCGCAGCTGCAGGCCGGCGGCCTCGCCTGCCGCCGCAGGCACGGACCTGCATCGCGCCCGCAACAGCACCGACCCGCGCTCGGTGAACTTGACCGCATTGCTGAGCAAATTGAGCAGGGCCTGCGACAGCCGGGTCGGGTCGCCCCGCGCCATGCGCGGCAAGCCCTCGGTGTCCAACACCAGCTCCAGGCCTTTTTCGCGCGCACGGTCCAGCACCAGGGAGCAGGTGCGTGACAGCAAGGTGTCCAGCGCAAAGTCCATGGCTTCCAGGGACAGCTTGCCCGCCTCGATCTTGGACAGGTCCAGGATGTCGCTGATGATGCCCAGCAGGTGGCGCGCCGCATCGTCCACCTTGCCCAGGCGCTCGCGCGCCACCGGGTCGTTCAGGTCGCGCTGCATCAGGTAAGTCAGGCCGATGATGGCGTTCATCGGGGTGCGGATCTCGTGGCTCATGTTGGCCAGGAAGGCGCCCTTGGCGCGCGCTGCGCCCTCGGCCCGGTCGCGCGCCTGGGCCAGTTCCTCGTTGAGCTCATGCAGGCGCTGGCCGGTTTGCTTGAGCTCGGTGATGTCGGTGGCCAGGACGAAAAAGCCCTGCACCACGCCATCGCGCCAATCCGGGGTGTAGTGCAGTTGCGTGATGGCAAAGCGGCCGCTCGCACTGGTCTCGGCCCGCTCAAAATGCTGAGGCTCTCCCGCCAAGGCGCGCGCCACCGGCTCGCCCAGGCGCTGGCGGCGCTCAGGGCCAAAAATCTCGTCCAGGCCCTGGCCTGTGACCACGTCTCGGTCCAGGCCAAACCAATCACAAAAACCCTTGTTGACGAACTTGCAGCGCAGATCAGCGCTCCAGTAGGCCACCCGGCCGGGGATGTTGTCAGCCACCAAGCGCAAGAACTGCTCGGTCTCGCGCAGGCTTTGGTTGAGCGCCTGCTGGCGTGCCTCGGCCTCTTTGAGGGGGGAGATATTGGTGGCAAAGAAGTAATAGCCCAGCACCTCGTCGCCGCGCCGGTCGGGCAAACGGGTGACCAAGAAATGGGCTGAACGGTTCTCCCCACCGGGCATTTCATAGTCGCCGGTTTGCGCTTCTCCCGCCAAGATGCGCTCAATTTGCGGCTTCTGGCGCTGAAAAAAGTCTTCACCCAGGACTTCGCTGACGGTCTTGCCCAACACCTCCTCGGCGCGTCGACCAAACCAGTTCAGGTAAGCGCGGTTGGCAAACCGCAAGCGCAGTTCGCGGTCCCAATAGGCCACCAGCTCGGGCTGGTTGTCGGTCACCACCTGGGCCCGTGTTTCGCTGGCCAGGCGCGCCTCCACGGCCTGGTGCAGGTCGCGCGTGCGGGCCTCCACCAGGCTTTCCAGGCGGTCTCGGTGCTGGGCCAGCTCGGCGGCGGTTCGGCGCGCCTCAGAGACATCGGTGAAGGACAACAGCACCCCGTCCAGCGCCCCGCTGACCGGGTCGTGCAGGGGCTCGGCATTCACGTTGAGCCACAGGCGTTCCCCATCGCTGCGGGCACAACCCAGCAAGACGTTGTGCACCGGGGTCTGGGTGAGCAGCACGCGGCTCAGGGGCAAGGCCTCCAGGGTCAAGGTCTGCTCGGCCTCGTCCACCACGTCCCAGAGCTCCAGGGGCCAGGTCACCATCTCCTCCACGCGGTGACCCAGGATGCGCTCGGCCGACGGGTTGCAAGCCACGATCTGGCGTGTCACGGAAAACACCAGCACCCCCTCGCTGAGCGCCGACACGATGGTGCGGTGCCGCAACTCGCTTTCAGTCAAGCGCCGCAGCACCGCTGCACGCACCCGGTCCGAGCGCAGCATGGCCTGGCTGATCGCCAGCCACAGCAGCAAAGAGGCCCCCAGCGCCATGTAAAAGGCCTGGTTCAGGCGCCGGGACAGTTGATCGGTGCGCTGCTCCAACCAGCGCTCCAGGCGCTCGGCCTCGTCCTGCAAGCGGTGCAGGGCCAGGCGCAGGGGCAGGTCTTGCGCGGCGGGCCGCCCCGCCACGCGCTGTGCCAGCAGCCCCCGCACCTGCACCAACTCGGATGGCAAACCCAACTCAACCGGGGCAGGCTCGGGCAGCTTTTGCAGGACCTGCTCGTACTCGCGCAAGGCCTGACCCAACAAGACCTCGCCCCGGCTGGCCTGCCAGGGCGTGTCCGGGCCGCCGGCCAGGGTCAGGTGCAAAAAGCCTTGCACCAGGTCATCGTGCGCTTGGGACAGGGCCTGCAAACGCTGGTGCGCCAAGGCCAGGCGGTGTTGCTGGTAAGCGTGCAGACCGCCCATGGTAGCGCACACCAGGATCGAGGTCATGACCAACACCACCAGCCGCCGAGGCACCCGGTAACGCGTCAGAAGAGGGGTCCGGGGGGCAGAGTTCATGGTCTCAATCGCTGCGGATCGCTGAAGAGGGGTGAGGCAGGTCTTCGGCGCCCAGGCCGAAGCGGTTCAAGAGCTGCACATGCGCGGCTTGGCCCAACCAGGCCGCCTGGGCCTGATTCCAACGCGCTTGCAACGCACGGTCCTCGGGGTGGAAGGCAAACGCCACCCGATCGGCATCGGGGGCACAAGGGCCGGGGCTGCTCAGGGCGGCGGCCAGGGGCGCGGGCCCATCGCCATGAGCTGGCAAGGCCAACAAGCGGCCCGAAGGCTCAGCCGCCAGGAGACGCACGGTGGGCCAAGACAAAGCCAGCGCGGGCGCCAGCCCTTGCAAGACCGCCAGCTGGCCCGACTTCGCATCGGGCAGGGCCAGCAACTCGCCCCGGCTGGCCAGGCGACTGGCCTCGACCGAGCCCTGCACCACCGCAATGCGAAAGCCATGCTGGTCGAGCATGTCCTCGTAGCGCCCCCCCAGGCGCAAGGGGTTGTCGCGGCGCACCAACCAGCCCGGGCGCACGCACAAGGAGGGGTCAGAGAACAGCACCTGCCGGCTGCGCTCCGGGGTGATGAACAAGCCCGAGGCCACCACATCGAAGCGGCGCGCACGCAAGCCGCTGATCAGCTTGTCAACCTCGGTGTGCACCCACTCAATGGGTGGCAAGCCTGCCGCTGCGGCAATCAGGCGGGCCGACTCGGGTGACTCGCCCGTGACCTCGCCGCGGGGCCCCAGGTCGGCATAGGGCGCCTCCAGCGCGTAACCCACCCGCAGCACCCCGGCCGCCTCCACGCGCTGCACCGAACCGTCGTGCCACAGCCGCCAGGCCCCCAGCATGGCGAGGGCGGCCACCACCAGCAAGAAAGCCCAGCCCCACAGCCGCCCAGGTCCCGCCGTTGCCGCCAAGGGCCGGGACGCCTCCAGGCCCGGCCCGCGACTCAAGCAGCGCCTCCTAAGCTGGTGTACTTGGCGGTGACGGCTTCCTCGGTGTCGAGGTAGCGCTCGGCCACGGCACAGAACTCCAGGTAACAGGCCTCGAAAGCGGCACACACATCGGGGTCGAACTGGCGCCCGGAATCGGCCAGGATCAGCTCGCGCGCCGCCTCGAAAGAAAACGGCGGCTTGTAGACCCGGCGCGAAATCAGCGCGTCAAACACATCGGCCAGGGCCATCAGGCGCGCCGCCACGGGGATGTCTTCACCCGCCAGGCCATCGGGGTAGCCCTGGCCGTCCCAGCGCTCGTGGTGGTGGCGGGCGATCTGCTTGGCATAGGCCAGAAAGTCGATCGGTGGTCCGCCCTCGTCGGCCAGGTCCTGCTCGGCGCGCTCGATGGCGGTGGCGCCCAGCAAGGCGTGGGTCTTCATCAGCGTCCACTCCTCCGGGTTGAGCTTGCCGGGCTTGAGCAGCACCTGGTCGGGGATGCCGACCTTGCCGATGTCGTGCAGCGGCGCCGACTTGGCGATCTTGTCGATGGCCAGCGGACTGAGCTCCGCCGCAAACCGCGGGTGCGGCGCCAGGTGCTCCCCCAACAGGCGCACATAGGACTGGGTGCGCAGCAAGTGGTTGCCGGTTTCGGGGTCGCGCGTTTCAGCCAGCCGGGCCAGCGCGTGGATGCTGATGTGCTGGATGCGCTGGTTCTCCGCCATGCGGCGCGCCACCTCGGCCTCCAGGCTGGCGTTCTGGCGCGCCAACAGGTCGCGCGCGCGCTTGAGCTCCAGCTGGGTCTTCACCCGCGCCTTGACGATGGCCGGGCGCAGTGGCTTGGTGATGTAGTCCAGCGCCCCCAGGGCCAGGCCGTGGGCTTCGTCGGCGGTGTCGTCCATGGCGGTGACAAACAGCACGGGGATGTGGCGCAGCGCGGGGTCGGCCTGCAGTTGGCGCAAAACCTCCAGGCCATCCATGCCGGGCATCATGACGTCGAGCAGGATCAGGTCAGGCTGGGGCTCGCTGGCCGCCAGGCGCAGGGCTGCCGGGCCTGAATTGGCCGCCCGCACGCGGTAGTCGGCCTGCAGCAGCTCCCCCAGCACGGTCAGGTTGTCCGGCATGTCGTCCACCACGAGCACCACCGGGCGGTCGCTGACCTCGTCGCGCTCGCTCATGAGTTTCTCCCCGAGTGTGATAGTTGTCGATTCATTATGGGTGTCTGCGCCTACTCTGAAAAGCAGGGTCACACCAATACAGTCGTACATTGATAAAAACCGACCGTCTTGATCAAGCCCCGTTCCAAGCCCTCAAGACCCCTGCGGCAAAGGCTGCTGGCGCCAGGCCAAGCCGGCCCCCAGCCACAAGGCCAGGGCTGAAAACACCAGGCCGCGCAACAAGCCGCCAGGCCCGTCGGCGATCCAGCCCACCGCCGTGGGCCCCAGGATCTGCCCCGCCGCAAACACCACCGTGAACGCCGTGATGCCCGCCCCCCACAGCGGCGCGGGCAGGTTGTGCCGCACCAGGGCCGTGGTCGACGCCACCACCGACAAGAACACCCCGCCAAACAACAGCCCCGAGGCCAGCAAGGCCGGCCACCAATCGGTGCACACCGGGATGATGGCCGCCACGCCCAGCAAGGCGTTCAAAGTGGCGAGCGCGCCACCGCCCCGGGCCCGGTCCAGCAAACCCGCCCACAGCCGGGACGACGCCAGCACCGCCAAGCCCAGCAAGGCATAGAACAGCGTGATGCGCGGCGCCGCCACGCCTTGCTCGCGCAGCAGCGCCACCACAAAAGTCATGTAGCCGATGTAGCCCACGCCAAAAGCGGTGTAGCCCAGCAAGGCCGGCGCCAGCGGCCGCCAGTCCAGCCGTGGCGGGCGGGGGGCCGAGGCCGCTGCGGGTGGCAGCAGTTGCGCCAGGCGACGGGCCGGCCAGGCCAGCACCCCGCTGGCCAACACACTGGCCAAAGCCAGCGCCCACCAGGCATAGCGCCAGGCATGGGCCTGCGCCGCAGCGGCGTCCAACACCACCGGCACCAGGAAGGCCGACAACACAATGCCAAAGCCCGTGCCCCCGTAATAAAGCCCGAGCAACCAGCCCGCCCGGCGCGGCTGCAAAGCCCCCAGCCGGGCCGCCAGCAAGCCACCCGCGACAAACACCAGGGCGCTGGCCGCGCCCGCCAACAGGCGCTGCAGCAGCAAGGGCCCCGCCTCGGTGACCCAGCCACTCCAGGCCATGAAGCCGCTGGCCAGCAGCGCCCCGCCCAGCAGCAGCCGAGCGGGCCCATGGCGGCGCAACAGCGCCGGCATGGCCAGGGCGCCGAGCAAATAACCCAGGGCATTGGCGGTGTTCATGCCGCCCGCCAGCGCGTAAGACCAGTCCAGGTCGGCGCGCATGGTGGGCAGCAACAGCCCATAAGAAAACCGCGTGATGCCCAGCGACACCGCCGCCCCCAGCGACAAGGCCAAAGCCAGCGCGGTGGCAGGCAGGGAGGGGTCGCCCGTGGGGCCGAGGCCGGGGTCGGGGGCGGGTGCGGAGGTGGGCACAGCGGCAGCGGCTGGCGCCGCCCCGGGCACCGCGGGGGATGAGGCCATGGGGAGTGTCTCCGTCCGCCGTGTTGGCGGTTCTTGTGCCACCACTGTAGGGCCTGCCGCGCCAGCCCGCTCACCGCGGGTGACACGCCGGTGGCGGCGCCGAGGCGACAGGCCCCTGCCTAGCACCTTGTGCATGATCTTGCACAAGCGAGCTCTTTCACGGCGGGCTACGCTGTGCCCTGGAGTTTGAGCGTCCCATCCCCATCTGCTCAACCACTGTTTCTCAGGAACCCTTTTCCCATGACCACTCTGTTCGATCCCGTCCAAGCCGGCAGCCTGCACCTGGCCAACCGCATCGCCATGGCCCCGCTGACGCGCAACCGCGCCCCAGGCGCCGTGCCCGCGGCCATCACCGCCACCTACTACGCCCAGCGCGCCAGCGCCGGCCTGCTGATCACCGAAGCCACCGCCATCAGCCACCAAGGCCAGGGCTATGCCGACGTGCCCGGCCTGTACGCACCCGAGCAGATCGAAGGCTGGAAGAAAGTCACCTCGGCCGTGCACGCGGCCGGCGGCAAGATCGTGGTCCAGCTGTGGCACGTGGGCCGCGTCTCGCACACCGACCTGCAACCCCACAACGGGGCTCCCGTCGCGCCCTCGGCCCTCCGCGCCAACACCAAGACCGTGCTGATCAAGGACGGCGTGCCCGGCTTTGTCGACACCTCCACCCCGCGCGCGCTTGAACTCAGTGAGCTGCCCGGCATCGTCGAAGACTACCGCCTGGCCGCCCGCGCCGCCATCGAGGCTGGCTTTGACGGCGTGGAAATCCACGCCGCCAACGGCTACCTGATCGACCAGTTCCTCAAGACCGGCAGCAACCAGCGCACCGACACTTACGGCGGCTCCATCGAGAACCGCGCCCGCCTGCTGCTCGAAGTCACGCGCGCCATCACGGCCGAAATCGGTGGCGACAAGACCGGCATCCGCCTCTCGCCCGTGACCCCGGCCAACGACGTCATCGACGCCGACCCGCAGCCCCTGTTCGAGTACGTGCTGCGCGAGCTGGCCCCGCTGGGCCTGGCCTATGTGCACGTCATCGAAGGCGCCACCGGCGGCCCGCGCGAGCTGGCCGACCGCCCCTTCGACTACGTCGCCGCCAAGACCGCCTACCGCAGCGCCGGTGGTCAGGCCGCCTGGATGGTGAACAACAGCTACACCCGTGAACTGGCCGACGCCGCCGTGGCCGCGGGCGCCGACATCGTGGCCTTTGGCCGCCCCTTCATCGCCAACCCCGACCTGGTGGAGCGCCTGCGCCGCAACGGCCCCTACAACGAAGGCAACCGCGCCACCTACTACGGCGGCGGCGAAGCGGGTTACACCGACTACCCCACGCTGTGAGGCGCTGAACCCGGGCCCGCCCGGGCCGGGCGCGGTGCAGCGCGCCTGTTCAGCAGCCGCCTGAGGCAGAATTCAGACCATCGGGTTCAGGTCTGATTCAGCTGCAGGTGTTCAGATCCAGGGCCCCAACCAAAGGCGTTGTGTGAGACTGCTGCTGATCGAAGACGATGCCCCCCTGGCCGAGGCCCTGAGCGCCTATCTGCGCGGCAAGGGCTTTGTGGTGGACACCGCCGCCACCCTGGCCCAGGCACGGGCCGCCCTGCCTGCCGCCCACTGGGGCGCGCTGCTGCTGGACCTGCACCTGCCCGACGGCGACGGCCTGAGCCTGCTGCCCCTGCTGCAGCGCCAGCACCCGGGCTGCAGCGTCATCGTCCTGACCGCGCGCGACCAAATCACCGACCGCATCCGTGGCCTGGACGCAGGCGCTGACGACTACCTGGTCAAACCCTTTGATGCCGACGAGCTGCTGGCCCGGCTGCGCGCCGTCGAGCGCCGGCGCGGCGGTGGTGGCCAACATGGCGCGGTGCTGCAACTGGGCAACCTGACCATCGACCTGGCGCGCGACCGCGTGCTGCTGGACGGCCTGGCGGTTGAACTCACGGCCAAGGAGTGGGCCTTGCTGCGCGTCATGGCCAGCCGCCCGGAACGCATCCACAGCCGAGACAGCCTGCTCGACGCCCTCTACGGCTTTGACGACGAGACCGACAGCAACACGCTGGAGGTGTTCATCAGCAAGCTGCGCCGAAAAATCGGGCGCGAACGCATCCAGACCCTGCGCGGCCTGGGCTACCGCCTGGCGGGCAGCCCCACATGAACACCGCCCCGCCCCGCGCGCCCAGCCTGGTCACCCGGCTCAGCCGCCCCCTGGTGCTGTGGGTCAGCGCCCTGTGGCTGCTCACCGCCCTGGGCACCACCTGGTATGTGCGCACCGAGGTCAATGACGTCTACGACAGCGCCCTGTCCGAAAGCGCCTGGCGCCTGCTCGACCTGGTCAACCATGAACTCGCCGAACACGGCGCCGGCCTGGTGCTGGGCGAGGCGCCGCCCCAACGCAGCCAGGACTTCCCGCTGCACCTGGAGCCACACCACCTGATCTACCAAATCACCAGCCCCGATGGCGTGCTGCTGCTGCGCTCCGGTGACGCCCCCGCCCAGGTGCTGGCGCCCAGCGTGCGCTACGGCTTTTCAGAGCAAGGCGACTGGCGCGTCTTCAGCCTGACCCACCCCGTCAGCCAGGCCCGCATCCATGTGGCCGACGCGCTGGCCCACCGGCGCCACACCCAGCTCGACATCGTGCTGTCGCTGATGCTGCCCCTGCTGGGCCTGCTGCCGCTGCTGGCGCTGCTGATCCGCCACATCACCCGCCGGGAGCTGGCCAGCGTGGCGACGCTGGCCGACCAGATCCACGAGCGCAGCGACCGCAACCTCAGCCCCCTGTCCAGTGCCGGCCTGCCCGCCGAACTGCTGCAGATCACCGAGCGCAGCAACCACCTGCTGCAGCGCCTGGCCGGCGCCCTGGACACCGAGCGCGCCCTGGCCGCCAACGCCGCCCACGAGCTGCGCACCCCACTGGCCACCGCGCGGCTGCGCCTGCAAGGCCTGCAAGACCTGATCGGCCAACAACCCGACGCCGTGCTGCGCCAGGAACTGCAAAAAGCCCAGGACGCCCTGGCCCAGCTGAGCCGGCGCACCGAGAAGCTGCTGCAGCTGTCGCGCGCCGAATCAGGCGCCGCGCTGGCGCGCGAGCCCGTGCCCCTGAGCCCGCTGGCCGCTGCCGTGGCGCAAGAGTTCTGGCTCGACCCCACCCTGATGGACCGGCTGCAACTGGAAGTGCCCGAGGACGGCGAGGCCATCGCCCTGGGCGACGCCGACGCGCTGGCCATCGTGCTGCGCAACCTGCTGGAAAACGCCGTGCGCTATGCCCCGCAAGGTCCGATCGTGCTCCGTGTGGGCCTGCCCGCGCGCTTGAGCGTGCGCGACCACGGCCCCGGCATCGCGCCCGAGCACCAGGCCGAACTGCTGCGCCGCCACCAACAAGGCCAACCCAACGCCGACGCGCTGGCGGCGGCCGGTGCGCGCCGCCCTCCTCAGCCCGGCTATGGCCTGGGCCTGTCCATCGTCAGCACCATCGTCGAGCGCCAGGGCGGCCAAGTGACGCTGTGCTCGCCCGCCCCCGGGTCGCCAGGCAGCCTCGGCCCGGGCCTGGAAGTGCGCCTGGATCTGCCGCCGGCCCCGCCGGACCCACGACCAAGCCATTCATGAAACATTCAGGTCGGGGCCTTAGGCTACCTGTAACAAATAACAACCACGCCATGAACCTCCCAGCCCTTTCTGCCAGCGCCTTGCTCGGCGCCTGCCTGCTGGCCCTGCTGCCCGCCCAGCCCTTGCGCGCGGCCGAGCTGCTGGCTTTGAGTGCCGCCCAAGCCGAAGCCGCCGGCCTGCGCACCCAGGCCGCCACCCCTGCCGGCGCCGACGAGGCCCAGCGCAACCTGGTGCTGCAAGGCACGGTGGTGCTGCCCAGCCAGGCCAGCGACATGGTCAGCACCCCGCTGGCCGGTGTGGTGCAGGCCGTGCTGGTCAACCCTGGCCAGAGCGTGGCCGCCGGCACGCCGGTGGCGCGCCTGCTCAGCCCCCAGCTCATCGAGTGGCAACGCGACTGGCTGCACGCCGAGGCCCAGTCCCAGCTGGCGCGCGAGCGCCTGCAGCGCGACGAGCAGCTGTTTGCCGAAGGCATCATCGCCGAGCAGCGCCTGCGCGAAGCCCGCAGCCAGGCCCGCATGGCCCAGGTCTCACTGGACGAAAAAACCCAGGCCCTGCAACTGGCCGGCCTGTCGGCGCGCCAGCTGCAGCAGCGCCAGCTCGACCCGCACCTGACCCTGCTGGCGCCCGCCGCCGGCACCGTGCTGGGCCTGGACGCCAGCCCAGGCCAGCGCCTGGAAGCCGGCATGCCCGTGGCCCGCCTGGCGCGGGCCGGCCGGCTCAGCATCGAGGTGCAGGCCAGCCAACAGCAACTGCCTTGGCTGCTGGTCGGCCAAAGCCTGCAAGTGGACGGCTGCAAGACGCCCGCGCGCCTGGCCGCCATCACGCCCCAGGTCAGCAGCAGCAGCCAGTCCGCGCTCTTGCGGGCTGACTTCTCGGGCAGCGAAAACTGCCTGCGCCTGAACCAGTTTGTGCAACTGCGCGGTGCCGCGGCCGGTGCGCCCAAGGGCGCGAGCGCGCTCAGCATCCCGGCCGAGGCCGTGGTGCAGCACAGCGGCCAGCCCCACGTGTTTGTGCAGCGCGCCAAGGGCTATGAGCCGGTGGCCGTGACCCTGGCGCCCGGGGGCGGCGCGCGCGTCACCGTGCTCAGCGGCCTGCGCGCGGGCGACGCGGTGGTGGTCAAGGGCACGGCCGCGCTCAAGGGGGTGTGGCAAGGCCTGGGCCAGGAAGAAGCCGCGCCACCCAAGGCCCCGGCCTCGCCCGCGAAGGCCCCGTGATGCTGAACCGCCTGATCGCCCTGGCGTTGTCGCAGCGCCTGTTCACCCTGGTGCTGACCTTGGCGCTGATCGGCGCCGGCGTGCTGGCCGGGCGCGAGCTGCCCATCGACGCCTTCCCCGATGTGTCCACCACCCAGGTCAAGCTCATCCTCAAAGCCCCGGGCATGACGCCGGCCGAGGTCGAATCGCGCATCGTCGCGCCCATCGAGCAAGAGCTGCTGGGCATCCCCAAGCAGGTCATGCTGCGCTCCAGCAGCAAGTACGCGATCGCCGACATCACGCTGGACTTTGCCGACGGCACCGACATCTACTGGGCCCGCCAGCAGGTCAGCGAACGCCTGAACGGCGTCATGGCCGACCTGCCGCCCGGCCTCGGCGGTGGCCTGGCCCCCATCACCACACCGCTGGGCGAGATGTTCATGTTCACGGTCGAAGGCGAGGCCAGCCTGGCCGAGCGCCGCATCGTGCTCGACACCTTGATCCGCCCGCGCCTGCGCGGCATCCCCGGCGTGGCCGACGTCAACTCCCTGGGCGGCGTGGTGCAGACCTTCGAGGTGGTGCCGGACCTGGCCGCGCTGAGCGCACGCCAGCTGCCCATCAGCCAGTTGCAGGCCGCCCTGGAAGGCAACAACCGCAACGACGGTGCGGGCCGCCTGGTCAGCGGCGAGGAGTCCCTGCTGGTGCGCAGCGACGGCAGCATCCGCCACCTGGACGATGTGCGCGACATCAGCGTCAGCCAGCACGGCGGTCAGTCGGTGCGCGTGGGCGACGTGGCCCTGGTGCGCCTGGGTGAACTGGCGCGCTACGGCGCCGTCACCCGCAACGGCGAGGGCGAAACCGTCGAAGGCCTGGTGCTGGGCCTGCGCGGCGCCAACGCCCGCCAACTGGTGCGCGAGGTGCGCAGCACCCTGGACGCACTGGGGGCCAGCCTGCCCCCGGGCATGCGCATCGTGCCTTTTTACGACCGCGGTGAACTGGTCGGTCGCGCCATCGGCACCGTCGCCAAGGCCCTGGCCGAGGCCACCGTGCTGGTGCTGGTCTTGCTGCTGCTGTTCCTGGGCAATTTACGGGCCGCCCTGGTGGTGGCGCTGATCCTGCCGCTGTCGGCCCTGGGCACTTTTGTGCTGATGCAGCAGTGGGGCTTGTCGGCCAACCTGATGTCGCTGGGCGGCCTGGCCATTGCCATCGGCATGCTGGTCGACGCGGCGGTGGTGGTGGTGGAGAACATCGAAGCCCGCCAGGCCAGCCTGAGCGGCCCCGCCCTGGCCCTGCCCAACCAGCACCATGTGTACCGGGCCACGGCCGAGGTGGCGACGCCAGTGGGCGCGGGCGTGGCCATCATCATGATCGTCTTCCTGCCCCTGCTCACCCTGCAAGGCCTGGAGGGCAAGCTGTTCAGCCCGGTGGCACTGACCATCGTGTTTGCGCTGGGCGCTTCGCTGCTGCTCTCGCTCACCGTGATCCCGGCCCTGGCCTCCTGGCTGTTGCGCCCGCCCGCGCCCGGCCACGCGCACCGGGCGCCCTGGCTGGTGCGCTGGCTGGAGGCGCGCTACAGCCCACTGCTGGACTGGGCCCTGGGCCACACGCGCACCGTGGTCGTGGGCTCGCTGCTGGCGCTGGTGGCGGCGCTGGCCATCTTCCCCCTGCTGGGCAAGTCCTTCATGCCCTCGCTGGACGAGGGCGATGTGCTGCTGCAGGTTGAAAAGCTGCCCTCGGTGTCGCTGGAGGCCTCCGTCGCCACCGACCTGGCGCTGCAACGCCGCATCCTGCAAGCCGTGCCCGAAGTGGACAGCATCATCGCGCGCGTCGGCACTGACGAGCTGGGCCTGGACCCGATGGGCCTCAATGACACCGACACCTTCCTGGTGCTCAAGCCACGCGAGACCTGGGGCGTGCCCCACAAGGAGGCGCTGATCGACAAGATCCGCGAGGCGGTGCAAGACCTGCCAGGCATCAACATCGGCTTCACCCAGCCGATCGAGATGCGCACCTCGGAGATGCTCTCGGGCGTGCGCGGCGACCTGGCCATCAAGGTCTTCGGCCCCGACCCGCAGACCCTGGCGCAGCTGGCCCAGCAGATCGTGCAGGTGGTGCAGACCGTGCCCGGCAACGAAGACGTGATCACCGCCCAAAACGAAGGCGTGCAGTACCTCAGCATCTCGCTCAAGCGCGCCGCCATCGGCCGCCTGGGGCTCACGGTGGAGCAGGTGCAAAACGACCTGCGCGCCCTGCTCGAAGGCCAGCGCAGCGGCACCGTGGTGCAAGGCATCCGCCGCGTGCCGCTGATGATCCGCGGCAGCGACAGCCTGCGCCTGGCCCCTGAGCAATTTGCCCAGCTGCGCCTGCCCCTGCCCGACGGCGCCTCGGTGCCGCTGAGCCATGTGGCCGAACTGCAGATGGTGGACGGCCCGGTGAAGATCGAGCGCGAAAAATCCATGCGCATGTCGGTGGTGCGCGCCAATGTGCGCGACCGCGACCTGGTGGGCTTTGTCGACGAGGCCAAGGCCGCCGTGGCCCGCGAGGTCAAGCTGCCGCCCGGCTACCTGCTGGCCTGGGGCGGGCAGTTCGAAAACCAACAGCGCGCTGCCGCCCGCCTGAGCGTGGTGGTGCCGGTGGCGCTGGCGCTGATCCTGCTGGTGCTGTTCGCCACCCTGGGCCAATGGCGCCAGGCGCTGCTGGTGTTCGTCAACATCCCGTTCGCGCTGATCGGCGGGCTGTTCGCCCTGGGGGCCACCGGCACCTACTTGTCGGTGCCCGCCTCGGTGGGCTTCATCGCGCTGATGGGCATCGCCGTGCTCAACGGCCTGGTGCTGGTCACCTGCTTCAACCAGCTTGCCGAGCGCGGCCTGCCCCTGGACGAGGTGGTGCGCCAAGGCTGCCTGCGCCGCCTGCGCCCTGTGCTCATGACGGCCAGCATCACCGCCCTGGGCCTGGTGCCGCTGCTGCTGGCCACCGGGCCGGGTTCCGAAATCCAGCGCCCACTGGCCACCGTGGTCATGGGGGGCTTGCTCAGCGCCACCGTGCTGACCTTGTTCCTGCTGCCGCTGCTGTACCGCCACTTTCACCGGCCTGCGCGCCACCCCCTCGCATGACGACTGAGTTCACCGCCCCCACCGCAGCGCTGTGCCTGCTGACCCTGTCACTGCCGCCAGCACTGGAAGAGTCCCTGCTCGACGCCCTGCAAACCCTGCCAGCCCTGGGGCCCACGCCAGGCCCATTCACGGTCTGGCAGGGCCAGCTACTGGGCCCGGGCGTGGCCTTGGTCAGCGCCATGGAACAGGTGCAGGGCCGCGCCAAACGCTGCCTGGTGCAGTGGCCACTGCCGCCCGCCGATGTGCCCGCCGTGGTGCAGGCCTTGCGCGACACCCTGCGCCACCCCGATGTGCATTGGTGGAGCACCCCGGTGCTGGCCCACGGAAGCCTCGCATGACACCCACCGCTGCTTTTCAAGCCCGCCTCCACGCCCTGGTCCTGGCCGGCCTGCTGGCCTGCACACTGCCCAGCCACGCGGCCGGTGCGCTGGCCGCTGGCGAACACCCGCCCCACACCAACCCACTGGCCCGCCTGAACCCCGAGGCCCAGCCCTGGGTGGCCAGCCTGCACCAGGTGCTGCCGCCCGACGCGCCCGTGCGCGCCATGCTGCTGCGCCAACCCCAAGTGCAAGCCGCCCACGCCGGCGTCGGTGTGGCCCAGGGCCGGCAGGCGCGCCTGGCCGCCGGTCCGCACGAATGGACCGTCAAAAGCGGCTTGCAACAACGCCGAGAAAGCCTGGGCCCGCGCTTCACCGAAGGCGAACTGGCGCTGGAGCGGGGCCTGCGCCTGCCCGGCAAACAGATCACTGACCAGGCCATGGGCCGCGCCGAGATCGAGGTCAGCACCCTGGCCTTTGAAGACACCTGGCACGAGTCCGCACGCAGCCTGCTCAAAGCCTGGTTCGACTGGCTGCGCGAAGCCCGCAGCAGCCGCACCCTGGCCGAACAAGCCCAGTTGGCCGAGCAGCAATTGAAGGTGGTGCAGCGCCGCATCCAGGCCGGTGAAGCCGCCCGCCTCGAAGGCCTGCAGGCCGAAGCTGAATCCAGCCGCGCCCAGGCCGCCTGGCAGCAAGCCGCCGCGCGCGAGCGCAGCCTGCAAGCCGACTTGCTGCGCCGCTACCCGGCCTTGCAAGCCAGCGTGCAGTCGCTGGCCCCTGCCAACCTGCCCGCCCCCAGCGCCCTGCCCGAGGGGGCGGCGGCCTGGGTGGAACGCGTGCTGGCCGACAACCACGAACTGGAACTGGCCGAGGCCCAGGTCCAACAAGCCGAACTGCAAGCCCGCCGCGCCGGTCTGGACAAGCAGGCCGACCCCTCCGTGGGCGTGCGCGCCGCGCGAGAACGCGGCGGCGCCGAGCAGGTGTTCGGCATCTACCTGTCCCTGCCGCTGGGCGGGGCGGCGCGCCAGGCCGACGAGCAGATCGCCCTGGCCCAGGCCCAGGTGGCGCGCGACAAGGCCGCCGAGGTGCGCCAGCGCGTGAGCAGCGAGGCTTGGCGCATCGCCTGGCTGGCCAGCGAGGGCGAAGTCGCCTGGCGCTCGCTGGACACGGCCGGCCAACGCATGGCCCAGGCCGCCGCCTTGGCCGCACGGGCCTACAGCCTGGGTGAATTGCCACTGGGCGAGGCCTTGCAATCGCGCCGGCTGGCGCTGGAAGCGCAACTCAGCGCCGACGCCGCCCGGCTGGACGTGTTGGAAAGCCAAAGCCGCCTGCTGCTGGACGCGCACCAAATGTGGACGCCGCCCAGCCACGACAAGGAACAGTGATGTGAACGGCGCCGGGCCCGTGGGCCCGCGCCTCAGCCCAGGCCCACCGGGCTGGGAGCGCGCATCACGATGCGCGTGAACAGGCGGTCAAAGGCCGGGTCACGCCGCTGCGGGTTGGCCAGCGGGTCGACGTGGCTCAGGAAGGCCTCGTCCAGGGCCTTCCAGTCATCGGCGTTGAGCACCTTGCGGGCCTCGGGAATGATCACCGACTCTTCCAGGCGCATGTGGTCCAGGTAGAAGCCGACGTAACGGCGTAGCTCTTCCTCGAAGCGGGCGCGCCGCCCCTCGCCCATCAGTTCCCAGGCCAGCAGCAGGTGCTGCAGCTCGCGCACCGCGGCTTCGCCCTTCATGTGCTCGCGCTCCAGTTGCTCGACCACCGTCATCACATGGGGCGAATGCCGGGCCACGCGCGGGAACAGCAGGTCGGATTCCTTGGGGTGGTGCTGTTTTTCAGGGAACTCGTCGATGTAGAACAGCATCGCGCGCATGACATCGAAAAAGCCCTCGGGCTCATCGCCTGGCCCCCGGTCCAGCATCATCAGCATGGAACGCAGCATGGCCGCCAACGCGGTGTGTTCTTCCTGGATGACCTTGATGCATTCCTGTGCCATGTGGCTGCCCCGGAGTTTGAAATGGAAACCCGCAGGGTGCCATGGCTGGCCCGCGCCGTCCCTGACGCAGATCAAGTCACGGTGGGGCCCGGCGCCAGCACCACGCGGTCGGCCGGCAACACAATGCCCGCCTTCAAGCCCACGCCAGCGGGGCCGCTGCCCAGCTCGAAACGCGCACCCAGCAACTGCGCGTAGCGCGACACGATGGCCATGCCCAGGCCCGCGCCCTCGCCCATCCACTCGCGGTCTTCGCCACGCACCCAGCGTTGCAGGATGCGTTCTCGCTCGAGCGGCGCAATGCCGGGGCCGTTGTCGATCACCCACAGCTGCACCCCCTCGGGCTCGCGCCGCAGCTCCACCGTGATGCTGCGCGCCTGCTCGCCTGGCGGCAGTCCGTAGCGCAAGGCGTTGTCCATCAGGTTGTTCAAGATGCCTTCGAGCAAGGTGGCCTGGGCCAGCACGGTGACGGGCTCGTCCAGGCCTTGCGCGCCCAGGTCCACCCCCGCCGCATCGGCGCGCGGCAACACGCGCAGCACGGTGTCGCGCACCAGCGCGTCCAGCGCCACTGGCACGGCCTGCATCTGGGTGCGCGCCTCGTCGGCCAGGGCCAAGGCCAGCAACTGGTCCACCAGGTGGCTGGCCCGCGCCTCGCTGCCCACAATGCGCAGCAGCTGCGCGCGCCAGGCCTCGGGCTCTTTTTGCGCCAGGCCGTACTCGGCCAGGGCGCGGATGCCCGCCAGCGGGGTGCGCAGTTCATGCGCCACATTGCCGGCAAATTCGCGCTGCGCCTGCACGCCGCGCGCCACCCGCACCAGCAGGCCATTGAGGGCGGCGGCCAGGCGGTGCACATCGCGGGTGTTGGCCACCACGGGCAGCGGGGTCAGGTCCTGGGCGTCGCGCTGTTCCATGGCTTGCTGCAAGCGCGTCAGCGGCTGCAGGTCGCGCCGGATGGCCCGGCTCAACCAAGCGGCCAGCACCACCAGCAAGAGCACCTCGGGGATCACCGAATACAACAGCAGGCTGCGCAACAGGGCACTGCGGCTTTGCGTGGTCTGGGCCATCACCACTTCAAAGGCCAAGGGGTCGTTGCGCTGCAGGCGCACGGCGCGCAAGGGCTTGCCTTGGTAGCTGATGTTGGCAAAGCGAAACGGCGGGGCGTCGGGGCTGACGTCCTCGTCGGGCATGTGCAGACCGGCGTGGCCGGCCAGCAGGCTGCCATCGGGCCGGCGCACCGCGAAGTAGATGTTTTCCACCTGGTCGAACAGCACGGCGCGCACCTCGCGCGTGGACAGCATCAGCTCCAGGCCTGCGTCGTTGGCGCGCACGTTGTTGGCCACGGAGTAGGCGTCGTCGAGCAGGGAGCGGTCGTAGGCCGCCTGGGTGAAATGGCTGGCCACCGAGATGGCCACCACCGAGCCCGCCAGCCAGGTCAGGCCCAAGGGCAGCAGCACATGGCGCAGCAGGCGCGAGCGCAGCGAGGGGTAGGCCGCCTGCTCGGCACTCAGCTCATGGGGCATCGCCGGCTTCCAGCAAGTAGCCCAATCCGCGCAAGGTGCGGATGCCCGCACCGCTGCCACTGAGCTTTTTGCGCAGGCGCGAGATGAAGGCCTCCAGGGCGTTGTCGCCCAGGGCCTCGTCAAAGCCCGACAGCTTGTCGGCCAGCGCACGCTTGCTGACCACGCGCCCAGGCGGGGTCATCAGTTCCCACAGCACCTCGAATTCGCGCGCAGGCAGGTCAAAGGGCTCGCCGCGCAGGCTCAGGCGGCGGGCCTTGCGGTCCAACATGAGCGCGCCCACGACCGACACGTCTTGCGTGCCCAGGCTGCGCCGCACCAACGCGCGCAGGCGGGCCTCGACCTCGGCCAGGTCAAAAGGCTTGCCCAGGTAGTCGTCGGCGCCGGCGTCCAGGCCGGCGATGCGTTCTTCGGTGCGGTCGCGCGCGGTCAACACCAGCACGGGCACCTGGTCACCCCGGCTGCGCGCGGCGCGCAGCAGGCTCAGGCCGCTGCCCATGCCGCCGCCGGGCTCGCCCGTGGGCAGGTTCAGGTCCAGCAGCACGGCATCGAAGGGCTGCACGCGCCAGAAATGGTCGGCCTGGCGCAGGTTGGCGGCCGGGTCCACGCGGTGGCCGGCTTCCGTCAGGCTGCGAACCATGACGTCGCGCAGCACGTTGTCATCTTCGATCACGAGAATTCGCACGAGCCTGATGCCCCTTACCTCTGAGGAAAACCCTGATGCTGCTGCCCCACCCCCTCCGCACTCTGGTCAGGTCGTGGTCAGTGAGCCCCAGGCATAAACGAGCCATGAGCATACGACAGCTATGTCTGGTGGCCTTGATGGCCTGCACCAGCACCACCTTTGCGCAAAGCAGCCCCCCCGGTGACAGCCCTTGGCGGCTGGGCCAGGTGCTGCAAAGCGCCCGCAACAACCTGGACGTGCGCCTGGCCCGTGACGTGGCGGCCGCCGCCAAGGCCGATGTGCAAAGCGCCGACCACGCCCCCCTGCCTGTGTTGACCGCCAAGGCCAGCCAGATGGACCTGCAAAACGGTCTGGGCGGTGGCAGCTGGGTCAACCGCAAACGCGTCGACAAAAGCCTGGGCCTGGACTGGACCTGGGAACGCGGCAACAAGCGCGAGCTGCGCACCCTGTCCGCCCAGCGCGCTGCCGACGCCGCCCAGTCCGATGTCGAGGACATGCAGCTGCAGCAACTGCAGGCCGGCCTGAATGGCTTTTACGACCTGCTGGCGGCGCAAGAGCGCCTCAGTGAAATCGGCGCCATTGGCCAAAGCATGAGCCAGTTGGCCAGCACGGCGGCCCGCCGTGTGCAAGCCGGTGACCTGGCGGCCCAGGACGCGGCCCGCATCGAGATCGAAGCCCAGCGTGCCCAAAGCGATGTGCAACTGGCCGAGCTGGACCGGCAACGCGCCGCAGCCGCCCTGAACCAGGTGCTGGGCCTGTCGGGAGCCCCGCGCGCCGCGACCGACTGGCCCGCCGCAGGCTCCGTCAGCACCCAAATCGACCTGGGCGCGGTGGTCGAGGCCCGCGCCGACGTGCGGGCCGCGCTGGCGCGGGTGCAGTCAGCCCAGGCCGCGGTGGACAACGCCCAGGCGCTGACGCGCAGCGACATCACCTGGGGCGCCTCCATGGACCACTACCCCGGCACCTCCACCCGCTTGCTGGAGTTGCGCCTGCAAATGCCGCTGCAAGCCAACTACAGCTACCAAGGTGAAATCGCCCGTGCCCTGGCCAACCTGAACCAGGCCCGCAACGCGCTGGACCGCACCCGCCTGGCCGCCCAGCTGGAGCTGCAAGGCCTGCAACAAGCCCTGCTCACCGCCGAAGGCCGGGCCCAGCGCTATGACAGCGACATCCTGCCGCGCGCGCGCCGCGTGGCCGAAGGCGCCGAGCTGGCCCACAGCAAAGGCGCCATCCCCCTGGTGGACCTGCTGGACGCGCGCCGCACCCTGCGCGCCACCCTGATCGAAGCCATCAACGCCCGCGCCGATTACGCCCGCGCCCGCGGCAGCTGGCTGCTGCGCACCCAGGCCGACACCTTGCTGGCCGCTCCTTGATCCGCCTCCGTTGATGCGTTCACTTACCCCGGACCTTTCCATGCGCTCCCTGTTCACACTCCAACGCTCCGCCCAAATCAGCCTGTGCGCCCTCACGGTGCTGGTGCTGGCGGGGTGTGGCGAAAGCCAAGCCCCCATCGCTGCGCCGCAAGCCGCGCAACCCATCGTGCAAGGCCAGCAACTGCGCTTTCCCAGCGGCCACCCGCAACTGGCGCTGCTGGTAACGCAGGCGGCCCAGCCCGCGCGTGACATCCCCATCGAGCTGCCCTCGCGCCTGGTCTGGAACGAAGAACGCACCCAGCGCATCTACCCGGCTTTTGCCGGCCGCGTCACCGCCATCAGCGCCGACGTCGGTCAGCCCGTCAAAGTGGGCACGCCGCTGGCGCGCCTGGCCTCGCCCGACTTTGGTCAGGCCCAGGCCGACACGGCCCGCGCCCAGGTCGACGCCCGCCTGATGCAGCAAGCCGTGCAGCGCCAACGCGAGCTGTTTGGGGCCGGCATCATTGCCCGCAAAGACCTGGAGCAATCCGAAGCCGACGCCGCCCGCGCACAAGCCGAGGTGGCGCGTGCCCAGGCCCGCACCGCCCTGTACGGCGGGGCGGGCCAAGTCAACCAGCAGCTGGCCCTGAGCAGTGGCATCCAAGGCGTGGTGGTGGAACGCAACCTGAACCCCGGCCAGGAACTGCGCCCAGACCAATCCGGCCCCGGCGTACCGCCGCTGTTCGTGCTCAGCGACCCCGGCTCGCTGTGGGTGCAGATCGATGCGCGTGAAATCGACACCGGCTTGCTGCGCACGGGGGCCCCCTTCGAACTGGAGGTCGCGGCCTACCCGGGCGTGGTGTTCACCGGCAAGGTGCTGGCCGCGTCCGATTTCATCGACCCCGGCACACGGACCATCAAGGTGCGCGGCCTGGTCAACAACAGCGACCGCCGCCTGAAGGCCGAGATGCTGGCCACGGCCCGCATCCGCCAAAGCTTCCCCAAGGGCGTGGTGGTGCCCGCCACCGCCGTCACCCTGCGCGGGACCCGCCACGCGGTGTTTGTGCAAACCCAACCTGGCGTGTTCGAGCCGCGCGACATCACCCTGGCCTACGAAGGCCCCAAAGAGGTGGTGATCAGCCAGGGCCTGCAAGCTGGCGAGCAGGTGGTGGCTGAAAACGCCCTGCTGCTGGCCCGCCAGTTCCACGTGGCCCAGGAAGACTCCATGGGCCGTGCCAGCGACGCAGCCAACAAGGCCGGCAACAAGAAGGCGGACGCCCCATGAAACGCCTGATTCAATACGCGCTGCACCAGCCCCTGTTCATCGTGCTGGGCACCCTGCTGTTTGCCATGGCCGGGGTGTTTGCCTTCAAGAACCTGTCGGTCGAAGCCTTTCCCGACGTCACCGACACCCAGGTCACCGTCATCACCCTGTACCCCGGGCGGGCGGCCGAAGAAGTTGAAAAGCAGGTCACCCTGCCCATCGAAGTGGCCTTGTCGGGCCTGCCCAATTCGATCCGGGTGTTTTCGCACACCCAGTTCGGCCTGAGCTTCATGGTCGTCACCTACGACGACAAAGCCGACGTCAACCTGGTGCGCCAGCAAGTCAGCGAGCGCCTGCGCGGCGTGGACCTGCCCGCCGGCGTGGAGGCCGAGATCGCCCCCAACGCCACACCGGTCGGCGAAATCATGCGCTACCGCCTGCGTGGCGACGGCAAGAACACCACCGAGCTGCGTTCGCTGGAAGACTGGGTGGTCGAACGTGGCCTGCGCCAAGTGCCTGGCGTGGCCGATGTGGTGGCCATGGGCGGCGCCATCAAGCAGTACGAAGTCCAGCCCGACCTGGACAAGCTGCGCGCCTACAAGCTCAACTTCCAGAACCTGCTCGACGCCCTGGGCCGAGGCAACTCCAACGCCGGCGGCAGCTATGTGGCCCAAGGCGCACAGCAGTACACCATCCGCGGCCTGGGCTTGCTCAAGTCGCCGGAGGACATTGGCCGCATCGTGGTGGCGGCGCGCAATGGCACGCCCATCCTGATCCGTGACATTGCCCAAATCAAGATCGGCGCTGTGCCGCGCCTGGGCGTGGTGGGCCAGGACGAGGACGACGACATCGTCACCGGCATCGTGATCATGCGCAAAGGCGAGAACCCCAGCGTCGTGCTCAAGGGCGTGAAGGACAAGATCGCTGAACTCAACGACCACATCCTGCCCGCAGGCGTGAAGATCGAGCCCTTCTACGACCGCACCTGGCTGATGGACAAGACCCTGACCACGGTGTTCCGCAACCTGGTCGAAGGCGCCCTGCTGGTGTCGCTGGTGCTCTACATCTTCCTGTCCAACCTGCGCGCCAGCCTGGCCGTGGTGGTGGTGATTCCGCTGGCCTTGCTGGCCACCTTCATGGGCCTGAAGATCATGGGCGTGCCGGCCAACCTGCTGAGCCTGGGCGCGATGGACTTCGGCATCATCGTGGACGGCGCGGTGATCGTGATCGAGAACATCCTGCACCGCCTGTCCGAGAACCGCGAGGACATGCCCGAGGCCGAGCGCAAGCAGACCATCATCGATGCGGCCAATGAAGTGGGCCGCCCGACCCTGTTCTCGATGCTGATCATCATTGCCGCGCACATCCCCATCTTTGCGCTGCAACGCCACGAAGGCCGCATCTTCCAGCCCATGGCCCTGTCGGTGACGACCGCGCTGGTGGGTTCGCTGATCTTCTCGCTGACCCTGGTGCCGCTGCTGGCCTACTGGATGCTGCGCCGCAAGCTGCCGCACGACGACAACCGCGTGGTGCGCAGCGCCAAGCAGGTGTATGAACCCGTGCTGACCTGGGCCCTGAACCACCGCCGCAAGGTGGCCGCCATCGCCGTGGCCGCCTTCGCCCTGTCGGGCGTGGTGGCCTCGCGCCTGGGCTCGGAGTTTTTGCCGGAGTTGAATGAAGGCACGACCTGGGTCAACTTCGCGCTCTCGCCCAATGTGTCCACCGACGAAGCGGCCCGCATCCTGCGCATGGCGCGCAAGGCCTTGCTGTCGGTGCCCGAGGTGCGCACCACCGTGTCCAAGGCCGGCCAGCCCGAAGACGGCACCGACCCCAAGACCATCAGCATGGCGGAGATCTTTGTCGACGTGAAGCCTGAGCACGAATGGCGCCCTGGCATGACGCGCGACAAGATCGTCGACGAGATGGACCGCGCCCTGTCGGCCATCCCCAGCATCGACCCGGCCTTTTCGCAGCCCATCCGCGACAACGTGCTGGAGTCGATCTCGCAGATCAAGGGGCAGATCGTGATCAAGCTGGCGGGCGACGACCTGGCCGAAATGAAGCAGATCACCGAAGCCATCGCCCGCGAGGTCAAGCAGGTGCAAGGGGTGTCGCGCGCTGAAATCGACCGCGACGGCCAGGTGCCGCAGTTGCTGATCGACATCGACCGCGACCGCGCCGCGCGCTACGGCCTCAACGTGAGCGACATCCAGGACGTGATCGAAGCCGCCCTGGCCGGCAAGGCCGCCACCAGCCTGTGGGAAGGCGAGCGCAAGTTCGCCGTCGCGGTGCGCCTGCCGCCCGAAGAACGCCTGATTGCCAACCTGGAGCGCACGCCCATCTCCACCCCGGACGGTGGTTATGTGCAGCTGGGTGCAGTGACCCACATCACCGAAACCAGCGGCGCCATGAACATCGCCCGCGAGGCGGGTCGGCGCACCACGGCCATCGGCATCTTCATCAAGGACCGCGACATGGGTTCGGTGGTGGCCGACATGAAGGCCCGCGTGCAAAACAACGTGAAGATCCCCGACGGCTATGTGGTGAACTGGTCGGGCGAGTTCGAGAACCAGGAACGCGCCATGAAGCGCCTGTCCGTGGTGGTGCCGATCTCGCTGCTGCTGATCTTTGTGCTGCTGTTCGACGCCTTCAAGTCCTTCAAGATGGCCTCGCTGATCCTGCTCAACGTGCCCCTGGCCCTGGTCGGCGGCTTTGTGGCGCTGTGGCTGTTCGCCATTCCGCTGTCGGTGTCGGCGGCCATCGGCTTCATCGCGCTCAGCGGCCAGGCCGTGCTCAACGGGGTGGTGATGCTGTCGGTGTTCCAGCAGCTGCGCAAAGCCGGTCACACGGTGTATGAAGCAGCCCGCCTGGGCTCCATGCAGCGCCTGCGCACCGTGCTGATGACGGCCATGCTGGCCGCCCTGGGCCTGCTGCCCATGGCGCTGTCGCGCGAGATCGGCTCCGAGACCCAGCGCCCGCTGGCCATCGTGGTGATCGGTGGCCTGGTCACGGCCACGCTGCTGACCCTGGTGGTGCTGCCGTCCCTGTACGTGTCCTGGTTCTCGCGCTCCAAGCTCAACGAGTCCAAGAACTGATGGTTTCTTTGCATGAGGCGCCGACCTGGCGCCCCAGCGACACGGCCACGCCACAGGGAAAACCGATGGCGGTGGTCTTGTTGCATGGTCTGTGCAGCACCCCGGATGAGTTGCTGAGCGTCAACGGCCCGCTGCGCCAGCTGGGGTGTGAAGTGGTGCCGCTGCGCATCGAGGGCTATTCCTTTGCGGCAGACCAGCCCCACGCCGCCGCCCGTCCTTTTGAGGACTGGGTGGCGGCGGTGCACCGATGCATCGCCGATCTGCGGCGCCGGCACCCACGCGTGGTGCTGGTGGGCATCTCAGCGGGTTCGGGTTTGGCCCTGGCCTCGGCCTTGGACCCCGCCCACCCGGTCGATGGCCTGGTGCTGATGTCCACCACCTTGCGCTACGACGGCTGGGCCATTCCGCCCTGGCATTTTTTACTGCCGCTGGCGCTGTACACGCCCATCGGACGTTGGTGGCGATACCGCGAACAAGCGCCCTATGGCGTGAAGAACGAGCGCATCCGCGCCTGGATCGAGCGCGAGCTGCAAAGCCGGCAAGTCTCACGCGCCGGCAGCGCCACGCTGGACGTGGGCTACCTGCGTGAACACGACCGGTTGATCCGCCATGTGCGTCAGCGCCTCGCTCAAGTGCGCTGCCCTCAGGTGTTGGCCTTGCACGCGGAAGAGGACGAAGTGGCCAGCCTCAAAAACCTGGGGCTGCTGGCGCGAGGTTTGTCATCTGCGTCCATTTGTCTCAAAACAGTTACAGTTCGCAACAGTTACCACATGATCAGCATCGACAACGACCGTCAGTTGGTGGTGAAGGAAACCGTGGATTTCGTTCGTTCTCTCTTGCCAGCTGGGTGACGCCACCCTTGGCCCTTTTGGCCCGCCCATGACCCCCGATATTGACCAGACCATTGCCCAGATCCTCGTCGACAAGTTTCACCTGGATGCGGCACTGATCCGACCCGACGCCGCCCTGGAAGACCTGGGCCTGGATTCCCTGACCCTGATGGAATTCGTCTTCGCCATCGAAGATGCGTTCAACCTGCGCATCCCCGAAGAGCGCCTGGACCCCCGCCAAGGCGGCATCACCTTGAGCCACCTCGCCGAGGTGATCCGCGAGCACCTGGCCAGTCAGGCCACTCAGCCGTGAACAAGCCCTCCTTCGACCCTGTGGGCGTGGCCGGCATCGGCCTGCTGACCCCCTTGGGTCAGACGCTGGACGCGCTGGGCCAGGCCGTGCGCCAGGCCCGTTCTGCCGTCACCGCCTGGCCGCTGGACCTGCCCGGCATCGACCCGGCCTGGCTGCCGCTGGCGCGCTGCGATTTCAACGACAGCCTGGTCCGCACCCCATCGCGCATCCCAGCCGACCGGGGCACGGCCATGGCGCTGGCGGTCACGGCCCAGGCCTTTGCCGCCAGTGGCCTGGACCGCCAAGCGCTGGACGCCGAACATGTGGGCCTGTTCTGGGGCAGTGGCATGGCCGGCGCACACAGCTTCGACAGCACGTGCCAAACCCTGTACGGCCAGCAAAAACGCATCCGCCCCACCACGGTGCTGAGCACCATGCCGAATGCAGCGGTGGCTGAGATCAGCCTGCAACTGGGCATCCAAGGCGCCACCCTGACCTATGCCTGCGCCTGCGCGTCCTCGGCGGTGGCCATCGGCGAAGCCATGCGTGCCCTGCGCGGCGGCTGGCTGGACGTGGCCGTGGTCGGGGGTCATGAATCCATGCTCAGCCCCGGTGTGCTGGCCAGTTGGCAGGCCATGCGCGTGCTGGCACCGACCGGCCCCGAAGGTGTTGGCGCCGGCTCGGCCTGCCGACCCTTTTCGGCGGACCGCCAAGGCTTTGCCATGGGCGAAGGCGCAGCGGCCCTGGTGCTGGAGTCCCAAGCCCATGCCCAGGCACGGGGCGCACAGCACCGATTGCAGCTCACGGGCTACGCCACCAACTGTGACAGCCGGCACATCAGCCAACCCGATGCCGAAGGTCAGGCCCGGGCCATGCGTGCAGCCCTGCGTGACGCCGGCCTGCAAGCCAGCGACATTGGCTACCTGAACGCGCACGGTACCGCCACCGTGGCTGGCGACCAGGCCGAGGCTGACTCGGTGGCCGCCGTGTTTGGCCCACAAGGCGTGCCTGTCAGCTCCACCAAAGCCATCCACGGCCACTTGCTGGGGGCGGGCGGCGCAGTGGAACTGGTGGTGGCCCTGCAGGCCTTGGACAGTGGCCTGCTGCCGCCAACCGCCCACCTGTTGACCCCGGGGGCCGGCTTTGCGCTGGACCTGATCCAGGGCGAGGCACGCTCGGTGTCCGGCCTGCGCCATGTGATGTCGAACTCATTCGCCTTTGGCGGCACCAACGCCGTGTTGATTGCCAGCCTCGCTTGAAAAAAAAGCCGCTCTGGGCAGAGCGGCTTTTTCAAGTTTCCCGAGGGCCCCAGGCGCCAGCCCGGGGACACACAAAGCTCACATGCCCAACAGCCCCGAAGGCGCGCGGCTGCCACGGCCCAAATAGGCGGTGGCGGTGGCGGTGGCGGTGGCCGTGGCATGGTCCGCGCTGTGGCGCTCGCTCAGGCGGAACTGACGCACCACGCTGGCCAGGCGGTCGGCCTGTTCACGCAGGGACTCGGCCGCGGCGGCGGACTGTTCCACCAGGGCCGCATTTTGTTGGGTCATCTGGTCGATCTGGGCGACCGACTGATTCACATTGCCAATGCCGTTGGACTGCTCCGAGGCCGCCGCGGTGATCTCGCCAATGATGTCGGTCACGCGTTGCACGCCGCCCACGATCTCGTCCATGGCCGAGCCTGCGTCCTCCACCAGCTTCACACCGCCGTCCACGGCCGTGACGCTGTTCTGGATCAGGCCCTTGATTTCGCTGGCCGCCTGGGCAGAACGCTGGGCCAGGCCACGCACCTCGCTGGCCACCACGGCAAAGCCACGGCCTTGCTCGCCAGCACGGGCGGCTTCCACCGCTGCGTTCAAGGCCAGGATGTTGGTCTGGAAAGCAATGCTGTCGATCAAACCGATGATGTCGTTGATCTTGCGGCTCGAGGCCGAGATCTGGTGCATGCTGGACACCGCTTGGCGCACCACCGTGCCGCCACGCACGGCCGCCCCAGAGGCCGAGGCCGCGAGCTGGTTGGCCAACTGGGCCGACGAGGCGGTTTGCTGCACATTGCCCGTCAGGTCATTGATGGACGACACCGTGACCTGCACATTGGACGCGGTCTGCTCGGTGCGGCCCGACAGGTCGGTGTTGCCCGAGGCAATTTCGTGGCTGGCCGTGGCGATGTTTTCGCTGGCGTCACGCACCTGCGACACCATGGCCCCCAGTCCGGCCTGCATGTCCGACAAGGCATGCAGCAAATCCGACACCTCGTCCTTGCCTTCGTAGTCGATGCGGCGTGACAGGTCCCCCCCCGCAATGGCTTGCGCGGCATGGCGCGCCACTTCGAGCGGACGGCAAATGGACTGCATGTTCAACAGGGTCAGCGGCACCACCACCACCACCGTGATCACTACGGCAGCAACAAACAGCAACTGGGTTTGCTTGGACACGCGGGCCTGGTCGGCCACCGCGTCGTTGACTTGGTCGGTCAGGCTTTTCTCCAACATGGCGAGGGCTTTTTCGCCCTCTTCAAACTGGCTCACAGCGCGCCCGCTCATGCGGTTGGCGGTGGTCGCAGATTCGTAGCCACTGTTCTCGAGTTGGTTGGCCACCGAAGAAAACTGATCCCGGTAAGTGCCCAGTTTTTGGGCAATGGTGTCCAGCACCGTCTTGTCGCTCACGGCCTCCGCTGCGGCGATGCGCTTCAACACCTGCTCGGAGCGGCCAATCGCCTCCAGCCATTTGGCGCGCAATTGCTTCACGGCCTCAGGCTTTTCGTACTGGATGATCATGTCCTTCTCGAAGCGGCGGACCTGGGCCAACTCAGCGCGCAATTCGGTCAGGCTGCCCATGGCGGCGTACGAGTGGGTCATGAAGTCTTCACTCATGCTCTGGATGCGGAACATGCCCAGCATCCCCGCCCCCCCCAGCAAGCCCAACAAACTGAGCACCACCGCGATCGCACCGATCATGCGGAAACGGATGGTGAACATACGCATCATTGCAAACAGATTCATGAGGGGTCTCCAGTTGCCATCCGTCGGTCCCAAAGGGGCCTCTTGGCAAAGTCAGCGGTCAGCCAACAAGTACAAAAGGTCAGTTTGCCAGACTTTTACGGGAGGAATGCCCTTCGCACAAGGCGCATTACCCTCAGCGCCGCCACCGTTTGAGAAGCAAGGCGTTGCCCATCACGCTGACCGAGCTGAGCGCCATGGCCGCGCCGGCCACCACCGGGCTGAGAAACCCCAAGGCGGCCAGGGGCAGACCCGCCACGTTGTAGGCAAAAGCCCAGAACAGGTTTTGCCGAATCTTGGCCACGGTGCGGCGCGAAATGTCCAAGGCGTCGGCCACCAGGGCCACGTCCCCCCGCATCAAGGTGATGCCGGCGGCGTGCATGGCCACATCGGTGCCCGTGCCCATGGCCATGCCCACATCGGCAGCGGCCAGGGCGGGCGCGTCGTTCACCCCGTCCCCCACCATCAACACGCAAGCGCCTTCGGCTTTCAGTCGCTGGATGCAGGCGGCCTTGTCGCCCGGCAGCACCTCGGCCATCACTTCGCTGGCGGCCAGGCCCAGGCGCACGCCCATGGCCTCGGCCGCAGCGCGGTTGTCCCCAGAGAGCATCAACAGGCGCAGGCCCTGCGCACGCAAGCGGCTCAAGGCTGCGGCCGCCTCCGGCTTGGGCTCGTCGGCAAAGCCCAGCAGGGCTGCGCCAAGCCAGGGCCCGGCGTCCCCGTCCTGCCGCATCAGCACCGACACGGTGGCGCCTTGGGCTTGCGAGCGCGCCAGCGCCGCGGCACCGGCCGTGGTGTCCACCCCCAATGCCTGGGCCCAGCTCAGGCTGCCCAGACGCCAGGTCTGGCCAGCGATCTGGCCGGTCAAACCGCGACCTGCCGTCGCTTGCAAAGCACTGACCGGGCTCAGGGACAAAGCCTCTTGTTTTGCCTGCGCCAGCACCGCGTGCGCCAGGGGGTGCTCACTGCCGCTTTGCAGACTGGCCGCCACGGCCAACCAGGCGGCTGGGTCGCCGCCGTCCACCACCTCCAAACTCACCAGGCGAGGCTGACCCACGGTCAGGGTGCCGGTCTTGTCGAACACCACGGTGTCGACTTGGCGCGCCAACTCCAGCGCTTGCGCGTCCTTGATCAAAATGCCCTGGCGTGCCGCCACCCCGGTGCCCGCCATGATGGCCGCGGGCGTGGCCAAGCCCAGGGCGCAGGGGCAGGCAATGACCAGCACGGCCACCGAATGGATCAGCGCGGGTTCCCAGCCGTGACCTGTGAACAACCAGCCCAGCAAAGTCAGCAACGCCAGGACCAGCACCACGGGCACGAACACCGCCGACACCTGGTCGGCCAATCGCTGGATCGGTGGCTTGGCCGCCTGGGCGTCCTGCACCAAGGCGATGATGTGGGACAACACCGTTTCCCCACCCACCGCGGTCACCTGCATCAGCACCCGGCCTTCACCATTGATGGAGCCGCCAGTCAAAGCCGCACCTGGGGCTTTGGACACGGGCAAAGGCTCTCCGGTGAGCATCGATTCATCCACCTGGGTCTGCCCTTCGGACAGCAGGCCGTCGACGGGAAAGCGCTCGCCAGGTCGGACCACCAAGCGGTCACCGGGCAAGACCTCGGCCAGGGGCACATCGACCTCACCATCCGGCCCCACCCAGTGCGCGACATCGGGGCGCAGGCCGTGCAAGGCCCGGATCGCCGACGTGGTCTGGCGCTTGGCGCGGGCTTCCAGCCACTTGCCCAGCAGCACCAGGGTCACGACCACCGCCGAGGCCTCGAAATACAAATGCGGCATCTGACCGGCCGGGGTGCTCCACCACAACCACAGCGAAAGGCCATAGCCCGCGCTGGTGCCCAGGGCCACCAGCAAATCCATGTTGCCCGAGCCCGACTTCAGGCCATGCCAGCCCGCCTTGTAAAAACGGGCCCCCAAACCCAGCTGCACGGGCGTGGCCAGCAGCCACTGCCACAGCGCCGGCAGCATCCAGTGCTGGCCCGCCAGGTCACCCAGCATGGGCAGCACCAGGGGCAGGCACAAGGCCAGGCCCAAAGCCACCGGCGCAAAGCCAACCCAGGGCGACACCGCCTCAAACACCGGCGCCCCGGGGGCGCGCGGCTCATAACCCGCATCGCGCACGGCGCGGCGCAGCAGGGCCTCGGTCTGAGCCGCCGGCTGGAACACCACGCGCGCTGACTCGGTCGCCAGGTTCACGGCCGCTTGCTCGACACCCGGGACTTTGCGCAGGGCGCGTTCCACGCGGGTCACGCACGAGGCGCAGGTCATGCCTTCGATGCCGAGGTCCAAGGTGCTCGAAGGCCGTGCTGGCGCCGCATCGGCTGGCGGGGTGGAAGTGCGGGTGGGGGAAGTCATGTCGGGAGCCTAAACCTTGTCCCCATGGGAGGGTCAAGCAAAATCACAGGGCTTCAGGCGAAGCTTGAGGTCCGTCAAGGGCAGCGCAACAGGTCTTGACCTTGCCACGGTGGCAAGGTTCATCATGCAGGCCATGGGGTGATGCAGCCCGTCATGTCACCTCAGCCCCTCTCCTTTCGTCTCATCCCGTCTCATTCAGGAGTCTTTTCATGCAACAGCAATTTCAGGTTCAAGGCATGAGCTGCGGCCACTGCGAACGCGCCATCACCCGCGCTGTTCAACAACTCGATCCGCAAGCCCAGGTGCACATCGACCGCAGCGCAGACCAAGTCACGGTGCAAAGCGAGCAGCCTCGGGCTGAACTGGCCCGGGTCATCGCCGACGAAGGCTACACCGTCGCCCCATGAAGACGCCCGTGCCGGCCCAGTCCAACGAGCCCACCGAGCCCCGTCCCCGCTGGCAGATCGGCGAAGCTGCGCGCCAGGCAGGCCTGTCGGCCAAGATGGTGCGGCACTATGAAACCTTGGGCCTGCTGGGCCAGTTGGTGCGCACAGAGGGAGGCTACCGCCTCTACAGCGACACCGATGTGCACCGCCTGCGCTTCATCCAGCGCGGGCGCGCCCTGGGTTTCTCGATGGCGGAAATCGCTGAGCTGCTCAGCCTCTGGGGGCAAGACCAGCGCACCAGCGCCAGCGTCAAGCGCATCGCCCAACACCATGTGGATGAACTCAGCCGACGCATCGCCGCCATGCAAGCCATGCAGCGCTCTTTGCAAGACCTGTTGCAGCACTGTGCAGGCGACGACCGCCCAGACTGCCCCATCCTGGACGACCTGGCCGGCAGCAGCAGCGGTTGCCACCGCCCACCAAAGCCAGGGCAGGCTTGATTCAAATCATGCTCCAAATACCCCAAGGGGTATCCAATTCAGGCATCAACCACCCTGAAGGAGTTTTTCATGATCCACAACGTTGGCGGCATTGACCGCGTGCTGCGCATCCTCGTCGGCCTGGTGCTGTTGGGCCTGGCCGCCACTGACACGGTGGGATGGTGGGGCTGGCTGGGCTTGGTGCCCCTGGCCACTGGGATCATCGGCTGGTGCCCGCCTTACCAACTGTTGGGCTTCAACACCTGTGCGCTGAAGAAGTAAGTCCGCTGGCACCAAGCGAACTCAGCGCCACAAGGCATACGCCAAACCAATGGCTGCCACCAGGCCGACCGCATCGGCCACCAAGGCACAGCTCAGCGCGTGCCGGGTCTGGCGCACGCCCACGCTGCCGAAGTACACCGCCAACACATAGAACGTGGTCTCGGTGGAGCCCTGGATGATGGCGGCCAGGCGCCCGACAAACGAGTCCACGCCGTGCACCTGCAACACGTCAATCATCAAGCCGCGCGCCCCGGCACCGGACAGAATCTTCATCAGGCCCACCGGCAGCGCGGGCAAGAACGCGGTATCCAGGCCCAGCCCCGCCACAGCCCAGGCCAGCCCGCCCATCAGCGCGTCCATGCAACCCGCGCTGCGAAAGGCCGCCACCGCCACCAGCATGGCCACCAGGTAAGGCACGATCTGCACCGCGACCCCAAAGCCTTCCCGGGCCCCTTCGATGAAGGCGTCGTACACCGACACCCGGCGCCAACAGCCGACCAGCAAAAACAACAGCACCACGGCCACGATCACAAAAGCGCCCACACTGCCCATCCACTGGGCCGCCAAGGCTGGGGGCAGCTGGGCCAGGCCCCCAACCGCCGTGCCGAGCAAGCCCAGCAAAGCCAGGACCGGCCCCCAAAACCGCAGCCGCCACAGTGGCAGTCGCTGCGCCACGGCCACGGCCAGCAAACCTGCCAACAACGAGGCCAGGGTGACCAGCAAGGTGGGCAGAAAAATGTCGGCGGCGTTGAAGTTCGTCAGCCCTTGCCGCAGGGCCACGCTCTGCCGAATGGCGATCACAGAGCTGGGAATCAAGGTCAGGCCCGCCGTGTTGAGCACCACGAACATGATCTGGGCGTCGCTGGCCCGATCGGGCTCGGGGTTGATGGCCTGCAAATCGCGCATGGCCTGCAAGCCCAAGGGCGTGGCCGCGTTGTCCAAGCCCAGTAAATTGGCCGACAGGTTCAAAGTCACCGCGGCTTGGGCCGGGTGGCCGTGGGGCACGCTGGGAAACAGTTGCCGGAGCACCGGGCTGGCCAGGCGCGCCAGGCTGTCGATCAAGCCCGCGCGTTCGCCCACCCGCAGCAAGCCCAGCCACAGCGTCATCACCCCAGCCAGACCCAGCGACAGCTCAAAGCCCGATCGGGCTGCCTCAAACAAAGCCGTCAGCAGGTTCGGAAACACCCCTGCTTCACCCCCGACCCAACGCCACAGCGCCGCGACGAACGCCGACAAAAACAAACCCACCCACACGATATTCATGGCCATGCGGGCACTTTACCCGGCAGACCCGGCAAGGCTGGGACTTTCAGCTGGCGCCAGGCCAGGTTGGCCAGGCTGTGAAATCATCTTGTTTTCAGTCCGCCCTCCCCCAACTGCCTGTCATGACCCCATCCACCCCCTCACCCGCTTTGCAACACCCGCGCACCCTGGAACGACTGGTCAAAGGCCAGGCCACCCAAGACGGTGCTGGCGTCAAACTCAGCCGTGTCCTGACCCAAGACCTGCAGCGCCGGCTGGACCCCTATCTGATGCTGGACCACTTTGCCAGCGACCAGCCCGATGACTACATCGCTGGCTTTCCCAACCACCCGCACCGGGGCTTCGAAACCGTCACCTACATGATCGTCGGGCGCATGCGCCACCGTGACAGTGCCGGCCACGAAGGCCTGCTGCAAAACGGCGGCGTGCAGTGGATGACCGCCGGGCGCGGCCTGATCCACAGCGAGCTGCCCGAGCAAGAAGAGGGCTTGATGGAAGGCTTTCAGCTCTGGCTCAACCTGCCCAGTCAGGACAAGCTGTGCGCGCCGGGCTACCGCGACATCCAAAGTGACGAGATCCCGGAATTCGAGACGCCCGAAGGGGTGCGCGTGCGCGTCATCGCCGGCCACAGCCACGGCGTGGCTGGCGCCATGCAGCGCGACCTCACCCAGCCGCTCTACCTGGACCTGAGCCTGCCACCAGGCAGCCGCTTCGAGCAGGCCCTGCCCAGCGAGCACAACGCGTTTGTCTACCCCTTCCGTGAATCTGTCGACGTCCAAGGTCAAACGGTACCGCCGCAGCACATGGCCATCCTGCGCAACACTGAATTGGCCACGGGTCAGGGCCACGACGGCGTGGCACTCACTGCACCGGCCAGCAACACCGCAGCGGCCCGCGTGCTGCTGATCGCGGGTCGCCCCTTGCGCGAAGGTATTGCGCAATACGGGCCGTTTGTGATGAACACCCAAGAAGAAGTGTTTCAGGCGATCCGCGACTTCCAGGCCGGTTTGATGGCCTGAAACCGCGCTGGCGCCTAAGCGCCAGCGTTTTTTTAAAAACCCGGCTGCGCCGGGTTGGGCTCAGAACGGCGGGCCTTCGTCGTCGTCAGCACCGAGCGCGGGCGCCACCGATGCCGCCGCAGGGGCTTCGCCCATGGGGGCGAGGCTGGGTCGCACCGCCTCGCCGCCCAAGGCCAGGATCAAATCGGGCAAGAGTTGGACCAACTCGCCGGTGGCAATCGCCACATCGGCGTCAAAGCCGCCGTCATCGGCCGACTTGCCTTCAAACACCACGTCCTGAAAAGACACTTTCTTGACCTGCATGCCCTCGGTGAGCATGAAGCTCACCCGGTCGTCCCAAGTCAGCGCCAGCTTGGTCGGCAATTTGCCCTGGGCAATGTGTTGCTTGACTTCGTCGTTGTCCAGGGGGTGGCGGGCGTAGCGCACCACGGCTTTGGACTCATCAGAGGCCTTCAATTCGCATTCTTGATCGATGTTGAAGCCCGCCGGCGGCTCCTGCGTCGTCAGCCAGTCGGCCATCGCGGCCACGGGACTGATCTGGGTGTCGACCAAGGCGACGGCAAAACCTTCCAGTTCCTTGACCAGTGCGGTCACCACCTCATCAGCCCGACCTTGGCTGGAAGCGTCGATCAGCATCAAGCGGGCGTTCGGGTCGATCCAGACCAACACCGAGCCTTGCTTGGAAAAAGCCATGGGCAAGAGGGTGTGCTTGACCTCTTCCTTGATTTCCTTGATCTCTTTTTTGCCGGGTTTGCGGCCGGTGGTCTGCTCGATCTGGGTCGCACGTTCCTTGGCCTTGCGGTTGAGCACCGAGCCAGGGACCGCCTTCACTTCGATCATGAACTTCAAAATCCACTGTCCCCCCACGGATTCCACCAGGGGGCCATGGGCCTCACCACGGGGCTCGATCCAGCCGGTGGATTTTTCCTGGCTGGCGCCGCATTCCACGTAACGGGCTTTGTCGAGCGCCGCTTCGACCTGCTCCAGCGAAGCCGTCCAGCCCTCACCGAGGCGGTAAACAATCAAATTCTTGAACACGGAACACCCTTGAGTCAGACAAACATCAGCGCATGGCTCGCCAAGGCAAGTCCACGCAGCCGTCATTGTGAGGCCAGCCGGAGCTGGCTCGGGGTTTCTGCACCGCTCAGCAGGCCGTGACGCGCTGCAAAAAAGCCCCCTCCTTCTTTACAAACCCTCACCCAGGGCTCATGGCGACGCAACAGGGCTTGGCCACACTGAGCTTTCAGAGGGTGCAGCCCCAGGCGCCCCGAATTGAAAGGAAGACCATGAAAAACACCACACGCCTTGGCCTGAGCGCGGCCTTGCTGGCCACCCTGAGCTGGGCCTCCTGGGCCCAAACCGCGCCCACCGCAGCGCCAGAAGGCTCAGGCCCAGCCAAGCCCGCACACCATGAACACCGCATGGCCGCGCCGGACCCGGCCCAAATGCAAGCCCATTTCGCCAAGCGCTCGGCAGAGCTGAAGGCCAAACTCAAAATCACCGCCGCCCAGGAGCCGGCCTGGAAAGCCTTCACCGATGCCGCCCAGCCGCCCGCCAGCGTGCCCAAGCGACCCGACCCGGCCGAGTGGGCCAAGCTCACCACCCCTGAGCGCATCGCCCAGATGGAATCGCATCAGCAAGCCAAAGCCCAACACCAGGCGAAGCGGGCTCAAGCCACCAAGGCGCTCTATGCCGCACTGAGCCCTGAGCAGCAAAAAACCTTTGACGCCGAAACCCTTCAAACCATGGGTCCGCCACGGCACCCACACCACCCGCCAGAGCGGGACGAACAGCGCCCTGCGCGCCAACCTTGAACTGAGTAGGACACACAGCCTAAAACAGCTGATCCAGCCCCCCAAAAAACCCCCGTCGCCTCCCGGCGCCGGGGGTTTTTTTATTTCGCAATGCGAAAATTTTTTGAAAAATCGAGGCGGAAAACCCTGGGGATAGCTGAAGAACAAGTGCCTACTTGTCCACAGAAGCCTGGCATCAAGTGAAGTTGTCCCCGCCCGACTGAAAAGCTCCCGGGCTTGGGCCCACAGACTTGAAAGTCACTTAAGTCTATGATTTTTAAGGAATAAATCGACTTATCCACAGAATAGGAGGGGCCTTACTATTACTACTATCTCTATATATTGAATACAAAGAAGAAGTCAGAAGCGTCTAACGCCTCGCCTTCGGCATCGGCTGGAACAGGTTCGGCTGGCTTGAAAAGCGACGGCGCAACGACAAAAACAGGGGCGTCAAAATCGACGTTTCGGGACGGAGGCCAGGTCTGGCACGGAACATCGGTTTTGAGGCGCCAAGTAGCGCAAAACCAAAAACGGTTCGAGTCCTGATCCACCGTCCGAACCCGCACGCGCTGTTCAACGAGACGCTTCAAAATCGATTCTGGGCACATGCCCTGCGTTGGCGGCCGTTTCAGCGCTCTGAGGCCGGCGCAACAGCCGCGCACCATGGGGATCACCCACTCAAACAAACCGCCTTGGGGTCGCTGGAAAGGCTCTCCACCCGCTCAACGCGCAGTCACCAGCCTCTCCGAGGCCGAAATTCCACAAAGTGGGCTTGCAAAAGCTGTCAAAAGCCAGGTTTCAGCCCTTGGCGCGCCGCCAAAAGCGCCTCCCAGCGCCATTCAAGGCATCCCCCTCCAAAAAACAAGCGCATTCTTGTTGTTTTCAGCACCAAGACCGCCAAGCCGCGTTTTGGCGCCAAATGAGGAACAAGTTTGGGGATAAATCTGGCACAAGTACCAGCTTGTCCACAGACAAGCTGAAAAGCGCGGAGTTGTTGTCTGCTCTGAAGAACGCTTGAGAGTGTTCTACACACAGACTTCACGTGGAGCTAAGTTACTGATTTTTATGAAAAATATGAACTTATCCACAGCGCAAGTCGACCCTTACTACTACTACTATTTCAATATATTGAATACAAAGAAGAAGACAGGAACAAGTTGCCGGGCCCTTCTTTGATGAATACGGAGGTTTCAAACGATAAAAGTGATTGATACGCGGTTTCATTGCAAAAAGTGTTCGTTTTGTTCCTTTGGGCGCGCTTTTGTCGCCAGAATCACGGCCTGTCGACGGCGTCTTGACCTGGTCTGCGTTGTGATTTGTGTTTTGTTTTTTGTTTTTGGGGCTTTTGCGTTCTCTGTCCATGTCTGCGGTCTGTCATCCCGTCCTTGCAAGCTGTTTTGTTCGAGTTTCGAACAACTGCTGGGCCCCTCTGCGTCCGAACGGTGACGAGCAGCCATGAATCCGCCCAGTCCTGAAAATCACCAGGCCGAGCTGGCCCGGCTGAACACCCTGCACAGCTACCAAATCCTGGACTCAGGCCCTGAGACCGCGTTTGACAACCTGGCCGCTTTGGCCAGCACCTTGCTGGGCACACCGCTGGTTTTCATTGGGTTCATGGGCAAAGACCGCCAATGGTTCAAGGCTCGCTTGGGTTTGGTGGAAGACGAAGTGCCGTTGCAGCAGAGCTTTTGCCAACATTTGTTGAGCTCAGGCCAACGCTTGAGCGTGCGGGACGCCACACAAGATCCGCGATTGGCGACCCACCCTTGGGTGCTGGCCAGTCCCCAGGTGCGGGCCTATGCCGGTGTGCCGCTGATCAATGAAGAAGGGTTTGTCCTGGGCAGCCTGTGTGTGTTGGACCAGCAGTCCCGCGATTGGACGGAACTGGAGCTTGATTTGCTTCAGCAACTGGCCCAGCAAGTGATCACCTTGCTGGAATTGCGCCGCCGCCAGCACCAGATCAAGCAATTGGCGGCCTCTGTGCCCGCCGCCATCTACCAATTTCGGCTCGATCCACAAGGGCAAACCTCGTTTCCCTTTGCCAGCCAGGCCTTTGTCGATATCTTTGGCTTGGACCCGGCCGTGTTGCAGCAAAGTGCAGACAGCTTTCTGGCTGCCCTGCACCCGGAAGACCGCGAGCTGATGCGGCAATCGGTGGTGGCTTCGCGTGATCAAATGTCGCCCTGGTCGCTGGAGTTCCGCTGTGTGTTGCCAGATGGCCGATGCGAGTGGTTTTTAGGGCATTCCCAACCCTTGCCCGAGCCTGGTGGGGCTGTGCTTTGGCATGGTTTTTTCATCAATGTGTCCGACCGGCGCCGTGCCGAGCAGGATTTGCGCGAGGCGGAGACCCGCTGGAAGTTCGCGCTCGAAGGCTCTGCTGTGGGCGTTTGGGACTGGAACATCGAGCGGCAGCACTGCTATTTTTCGCCCCAATACCGCGCGCTGTACGGCTACACCGACGACGACTTGCTGCGCGATCCCGATGGCTCGGAGCGTGTCCACCCCGAAGACCGCGTGGCCGTTCACCTGGCACTGCAACAGCATGTGCGAGGCCACACGCCGTTCTACCGCAGTGAGCACCGCTCACTGTGCCGGGATGGTCATTGGAAATGGACCTTGAGCCGTGGCCTGGTGGTGGCGCGTGACAGTGCAGGCCACCCCACCCGCATGATCGGAACGCACACGGACATCACCGAGCGCAAAAAGGCCGACGAAGACAATTACCGACGCGCTTACTTTGACCTCCTGACAGGCCTGCCCAACCGGGCACAGCTGCTGGTCAAGTTGGCGGCTTACTTGCAAACAGGCCCCAAACCCCTGTCTGGAGCGCTGTTTCACGTCGATCTGGATGGTTTCAAGCGGCTCAACCATGCACGGGGTCACAGCACGGGCGATGCTTTGCTTTCCAGCGTGGCGCGGCGTTTGTCGGAAGGCTTGCCGCCGCAGGCTTTGCTGGCGCGCTTGGCGGCCGATGAGTTTGTGGTCTTCCTGCCCCACCTGGCCCCTGAAGACCGCGCCAGTGCCCGCGTGGTGGCCAAGCTGGTGCCTTTGCAACATGCTTTGTCCATGGCCGAGCAGCTGCGGGTGTCCTTGCTGCAACCCTTGCCTTTGGGTGAACACAATTTCAGCATCACCGCCAGCGTCGGGGTGACGGTGTTTCCAGCCCCTGGCGTGGTGGTGGACGCGGAAGGGCTGTTGCGGGAGGCCGATGCGGCCATGAACCATGCCAAATCGACCGGGGCGAACCGGGTCGCGGCCTTTGAGCCAGGCATGCAGACCGAAATTGAAAAACTGTTCCTGATCGAGGAAGACCTCAAGACAGCGCTGGCCCTGGGACAGCTTTCGGTCCATGTGCAGCCCCAGTACAACAATGCCCGTGCGGTCATTGGTGCCGAACTGCTGATGCGTTGGACCCACCCGGAGCGCGGTCCGGTGTCGCCGGCCGACTTCATTCCGGTGGCGGAGACCTCGGGCCTGATCGTGCCTTTGGGCGAATGGGTGCTGGAACAAGCCATGCAGACCTTGCTGGCGCTGGAGCGCTTGGCTTGTGATGTTTCGCTGTCCGTCAATGTCAGCCCGCGTCAGTTTCGCCAACTGGACTTTGTCGATCGCGTGCGCGCCCTGTTGCAGCGCACAGGCGCCCGGGCCGATCGTTTGATATTTGAGATCACCGAAGGCTTGCTGGTGGAGCGGTCCGATTCCGTGCTGGTGCAGATGAATGAGCTGATTGCGCTGGGCATTCGCTTTTCCATCGACGACTTTGGCACGGGGTTTTCGAGCCTGGGGTACCTCAAGCGCCTGCCCATCCACGAGATCAAGATCGATCGGAGTTTCATCAACGGTGTTCCGGACGACGAAGGCGATGTCGCCATCGTGCGCTCGGTGCTCCTGATGGCGCGCCAATTTCGCCTGCAGGTGATCGCCGAGGGCGTGGAAGACCAGCGCCAGGTGGATTTTTTGTTTGCCAACGGCTGCGAAGGTTTGCAGGGCTTTCTGTTTTCCCGCCCCCAAGCGGTGGACCACTGGCTGGCCGAGCTGGCGCTTGCGCCACACTGAACCGGCCTGGCGGTTTCAGTGCGCGCGCATCAGATGGGCCCCACGGGGCCCGCGCTCAATGCACGCTGTGCTGGTGCAAGAAGGTTTGCAGTTCTGCCGCGGCCATGGGTTTGCCAAATGCATAGCCCTGGAAGGCATGGCAGTCGTGGCTGGCCAAAAAATCTTGTTGCGCCGATGACTCAACACCTTCGGCAATCACCGCCAGCCCCAGGCTGCGGCCCAGGGTGATGATGGTGCGCACAATGGCGGCGTCGTTGGGGTCGGTCAGCACGTCGCGCACAAAAGACTGGTCGATCTTGAGCTGGTCCAGCGGCAGGCGCTTGAGGTAGCTGAGGCTGGAGTAGCCCGTGCCAAAGTCGTCCAGCGAAAAGCCCACGCCCAGCGCCTTGAGCACGCCCATGCGCTCGATGATGCTTTCCATGTCGTCCACCAAGAGGCTTTCGGTGAGCTCCAGCTTGAGCCGATCGGGTCGGGCGCCACTTTGTTGGAGGGCGCTGACCACATCTTCCACAAAGTCCGGGTGTTTGAACTGCCGTGAGCTGACGTTGACCGCCACGCTCAAATGGGCGTGGCTGGGGAAGCGGGCCCAACTCGCCAGCAGGTTGCAGGCCGTGTCCAGCACCCAGCGACCCAGGGGAATGATCAGCCCGGTGTCTTCGGCCAAGGGGATGAAGTCGGCTGGGGACACCATGCCATGCACCGGGTGGCGCCAGCGCACCAGGGCTTCCACCCCACTGACTTGCTGGCCCTGTTCGGTTTGCGGCTGGTAGTGCAGCAAAAACTCGCCGCGCGCCAGGGCTTGGCGCAGCGCCGCCTCCAGCGCGGCGCGCGCGCTGACTTCGGCCTGCATCACCGGGTCAAAGAAGCGCAGGGTGTTGCGCCCCGCGGTTTTGGCCTGGTACATGGCCAGGTCGGCCTGCTTGAGCAGGTCGCTGATGCCTTTGTGCCCGTCCATGAACGGCGCCACCCCGATGCTGCAACTGCTTTCGTGCTGATGGCCGGCCAGCAGGAACGGCATGCCCAAGGTGGCCAGCACCTTGTCGCCGATGCGCTTGGCGTGTTCGACCACCTCGGGGGTGGCGTTGCCCAGGTTCTCCAGCATCACCACGAACTCGTCACCGCCGAGGCGGGCCACGGTATCGGTTTCGCGCACACACATCAGCAGGCGTTGAGCCACTTGGCGCAACAGCTCATCGCCTTGGTCGTGACCCAAGGTGTCGTTGAGGGTTTTGAAGTTGTCCAGGTCGATGAACAGCAGCGCGCCGCCAGCGCCCGTGCGGGTGCTGCTGGCCAGTGCATGCTGCAGGCGGTCCATCAGCAGTTGCCGATTGGGCAGCTCGGTCAGTGCGTCAAAAAAGGCCAGGCGCTGGATTTCTTGCTCGGCGTGCTTGCGTGCCGTGACGTCGGTGTTGATCGACAGAATCGACTCGGCCAGGCCGAAGGCGTCGCGCACCAGGGTCCAGCGGCTTTCCACAGTCAAGGCACTGCCGTCTTTGCGGTGCTGTTCGATCTCCCCAGTCCATTCGCCGTCCTGCAGCACAGGAGAATTGGCCAATTGGAAGTGCAGGCACTCGCGTTCAATGCGCTCGCCCTGCACGGGGTCCAAGGCCTCTTGGGCCGTAAAGCCGTACAGTCGCTCAGCGCCCTGGTTCCAGTACACCAGGCCACCGCTGAGGCGGTGCACCAAGATCGCATCCTGCGCCCGGTCGAGCAGCGAAGCCTGGTCGCGGATCTGGGTGTCCGCCGCTTGGCGAGCCAGTTCTGCCGCCGCCCGCGAGGCAAAAATATGCAGGGCCGATACCGTGAAGCCGGTTTGGGTCAGCGCACGTGTGAACAATGCACAGACCAGACCCATGGGCTCGCCGGCTGCATTGTCCAGACGGCGGCCCACCAAGGATTGAGCCCCATCCACTGGCGGCAGTCCTGGCAAGGGCGGCAGGTCGGTGCGCACCAGCCAGTTGCCGTCGCGCAGCAAGGTTTCAAAAGGGGTATCGGCCAAGGACAACTTGGCGCCTGAGCAGGCTCGACCACTGACCTGCCCGGCAATCAAGCGGGCCTGGGTGGGCTGTCCGGCTTCCAGGCTGAGAACGAAGCCGGCTTGGGCGCCCAAGGCGTCGGTCATGTTGCGCACCAGCTGTTCGAAGAATTCGGTGCCCGTGCTGGCCGAGACGGCCGTGGCCAGTTTGAGCACCGCGTGCTGCAGCCGGTTTTGTTCTTCGCGGGCGCGCAGGTTGCTGATGCCAAAGGCCAAGTCCTTGGCCAGCGCCTGCAGCAATTGCACCTCGTCATCGCTGATGTGGAAAACCTCGGACGAGTACAGCGAAAACAAACCAAAGCGCCGAGGGCCGATGTGCAGTGGCAAACACACCAGGCCCCGCAGCCCATAGGGCAAAGCGGTGGCCAACCAGGGGGCGTAACGCTCATCCGTTCGCAAGTCCGCAATGATCACCATGCGGCCGTCGCGCAAGGCCAAACCGGCAGGGCCTTGGCCTTGGGGCGAGTCTTCGGCCCAGGACACCTTGATCTGGTCCAGAAAAGCCGTGCCCTTGCCGTGCCGAGCCACAGGCCGGATCCAGCGGCCCGGGTCATCGTCTTCGATGTAGCCGATCCAGGTCATGTGGTAGCCACCAATTTCGACGGTGATGCGGGCCACGTCCTGCAGCAAGCCGATTTCAGTGTTGGCCCGCACCAGGGCCTCATTGCAGGCACTGAGCAAACGCTGGGCCCGGCTGACGCGCAAGAGGTCGCGTTCGGTGCGCAAGCGTTCGGTCACATCGCTGGCAATCACCAGGCGGGCCGGTTGGCCATTGAAGGTGATGGTGTTGGCAGTGACTTCCACATCGATTTGCGAACCATCCTGGCGCAGGTGGCGGCGCCGCGCATCGCGCTGCATTTCACCCAGGACGATGGAAGCCAGCTTGGACTGGTGTGAGTCGTTGTCTTCGTCGACCCAAAAATCCGAGGCCTTCATTTGACGCAGCCGCTCGGCGTCATAGCCGTAGTGCTCGAGCATGGCCTTGTTGGCGGCCAACATGCGCAAGTTCGGCACGTCATGCACCCACATCGGTTGCGGATTGAGGTCAAACAACAAGCGGTACTGGGCTTCCGAGGCCTGCAGCTGGGCACCCAGGCGGTGGCGTTGAATGACCCCACCCAGGGTGGCCACCAGGATTTGCAGGTTGGTTTCGTCGTGCAAGGTGAAGGCGTTCGGCGTGGCGGAGACCACCCGCATCACACCAATCGCCTGGTCATCGCTCAACAAGGGCGCCACAATCACCGAGCGCACCCCGAGGTGGCGGCTGACATTCACATTGACGCGCGGGTCCTGCTCGGTGTCGTGGCAGCGCACTGTCAAGTTTTGCCGCAGCACCAAGCCCGACAAGGTGTCCTGCAGGCCCAGCCGGTTGCCCACACGCAGGTGCAGGATGCCCGAGGCCGCACGGCACACGGTTTCGTGCTTTTCCAACAGCTCGACCGAGCTGCCGTCAGCATGGGTCAGCTCGCGTGCACGCTCGGCCATCAAGGCCAAAACGCCTTCCAGGTTGAGGTCGGCCGTGGCGATTTCCTGCTGGATGCGCACGATGCTCATGCGGGTCTGCAGGTCGCGCTGGGCCTCGTCTCGGGCACGGCGTTGTTCGGTCAGGTCTTTCAGCCCACCGACCATGCGCCGGGGCAGGCCGCGCGGATCACGGATCAAGAAGCCGCGGTCCAACACCGGGGCATGGCTGCCATCGGCGCGCCGGAATCGGTATTCCTCACTCCATTGGGTGCCCGTGCTGGTCAGCAGTCTTTGCAAACTGTCGAGCACCCGTGCACTGTCGTCCGGGTGAATGCGGCTGGTCCAGGAGCGGCTGTCGCTTTCCAGGCTCTGCAAGTCGATCCCGAACAAGGAGGACAGGCTGTCGCTCCACCACATGGCGTCGGTGTCGATGTTCCAGTCCCACACCGCATCGGCCGTGGCTCGGGCGGCCAGGCGGAAGCGCTCCTCGCTTTCGCGCAGGGCTTCTTCGTTGCGCTTGCGTTCATCGATGTTTTCCAGCGCCCCCTGCACCGCCACCACCTGGCCCTGTTCATCGCGCACGGCTTCGCCGATCACGCGCACCCACAGTTGCTGCTGGTCTGGCCGCCGCAATTGCAACTCCAAATCAAAGCGCTGCCCCAGTCGAACGCAATCCTGGTAGGCCGCGCTCAGGCGCGGTTGGTCCTCAGGCGAATAGGCGGCAAAGGCTTGGGCTGGGCTGACCTGGGCTTGTGGGTCCAGGCCGTGGATCAGGGCCACTTCGCTGGTCCAGGCAAATTGCTGGTCGGGCAGGCGCAAGATCCAGCCCCCCACCTGAGCGACCTGCCCGGCGATGCGACGGGCTTCGGCCTGCAGGTTTTGCCGTTGCAAAGCCTGTTCACTTTGGGCCTCGGCATCCAAAAGCCGGCTTTGCTGCCGACCAAACTCCAACAGCAACAAAGCTTGGGCGGCCAAGGCTTCCAGGGATTCCAGGCCCTGGGCCGATACCTGGCGCACTTGCCGATCGCCCACCATGAGCACGCCCAGGCATTGACCATTGGCGTTGAGCAAGGGCGTGCTGGCCAAGAAGCGCAAGCCGTCCACCGGTCTCACCCAAGGGTGCTGTGCCCAGACGGGGTCTTGTGACAGGTCGGGTTCGGTGTGCTGTTCCAGCAGGTCTTGGCTCAGTTGCGGGCCCAAGGTGCCACCTTCCAGCGGCCAATTCAACTGCGCTTTGGTGCACAACTGAGCCCCTTCCAGCAAGGCCAGTTGGGCCATGGGCGTCTCGCACAGGCTGCTGGCCAAACGCAACAAGCGTTCGAAATAAGGGCGGGTATCGGTGTCGAGCAAGCCAAAAGCCGAGGTTGGCGGGCTGCCCGGGGCTTTATCGATCATGGTGTAAGCCAACGCAGGGCGTCACAGGCGGGCCGATGGTTGAACTCAGGTCCAGCCGACAAAGCGGCGAGCGTTTGGGGCACAAAACATCCCAGTCATTGAAGAGAGAGCAAGGGTGGAGCCGGGACATCAATCAAGCCATCACAGACCCGGTTGCAAAAGACGCCGGGCAAATGTGACAAATGGTTTCAGATCGTCTGAGCAGGGTCAATACGGTTTTTTGCGAATAAGGCCTTTTTGCGACGCAGCCGCCTGGACTGTGGTGCGCAACCGCCTTGGCGCCCGTCGCCACTTGGGCTTCTCGGGCGACTGTGGTACATTGCCGGATCGCCCCTGGCGACTGACCGCGTTGGTGCTTGTCGCCATGAGACGCAAATGCCCCTGGCAGAGTGGCCGTCAGTCCAGCCCTGCTTGTGGCGTGCCAGCCTGCTCATGTCACAGCGCAAGTGGCTTTTCCCCTTCTGTTGACGTTGCCACTGCTTTTGGCGCGTTCCCGGGTCCCGAGTCTTCATGGCCGGAATCTCAGGTTGTTCAGGACGGGCTCCCTAGGCACTTGGGGCTGCCAGTATTTTTGTCCGCGACTGCGGGGCTGATAGAGCTTCCGGTCCAACAACCCTTTGATGATTCAGACTTCGACTTTGCTACCCAACGCGCCCATCTTGATGGGCAAGTACCGAATTGCCGCCTGCCCCCGTGAACTGGAAGGCGGCCAATACGCGTCCCTGGTGTCCATCGCCAGTGGCCGCGGCAGCGCCAGCACCGACCGGGTGATGCGCTTCATTCCAGAATTTTCCACCCGTGCCGCTGCTTCGTGCTACGCCATCGAGCAGGGCATCCAATGGGTTCGCGGTCTCGCGCGCACCCTCTGAACCCCATAAAGACCCAAAAGGAAGACCACCATGGCCAAGGAAGACCTGATTGAAATGATGGGTGTCGTCAATGAAGTGTTGCCGGACACCCGTTTCCGCGTGACGCTTGAAAACGGCCACGAACTGATTGCCTACTCGGCTGGCAAGATGCGCAAGAACCACATCCGCATCTTGGCTGGCGACAAGGTGTCTCTGGAACTGTCGCCCTATGACCTGAGCAAGGGCCGCATCAAGTTCCGCCACATCGAAGGCCGCGGCCCGATGGCCCCGCGCCGTCCGCGTTAAGGCGTTTCAGCCTCCCGCGCTTTTTGGGCCTTGGCCCCCAAAGGTCTGTGCTTGAGTCGCTTGACGGCTGAAGCCAGGCCTTTTTGACTGGCGCCCGCCCGCAGTGGACCAGGCCTCATCCGTGCGGCCCAGGATTTGGCGGCACCTCAGTCGCGGAACCAGACGCCGCGCGCGATCGCCGCCGCGTTGAGCCCACCATAAATGACCAGGGCCAAAGCCTGTGCGGCGAACACGCCCCCCAGGCCCCAGCCCAGGCGCAGCGCCAGCCAGCCGCCCAGCGCCGCCACCACCAGCCGCGCGATGTTGCCCAAGACCGGCCACAGCAACTTGCCCGCACCTTGTGAGGCAAAGTACAAAATCAGCCCCAGGCCGAACAGGCCGTAGACCGGGCCCACCGTGCGCAGGTACTGGGCGCCCACCGCCAGCATGGCCGGGTCGCTGTCAAACAGCGACAGCCAAGCCAGGGGAAAGGCCGCCGCCGCCAGGCCAATCGCTTCGCTCAGCAGCACCGCCATGCCGGCACCGATCCAGGTGGCGCGCAGTGCGCGTTCGCGCCGACCCGCGCCCACGGCCGTGCCCACCATGGCCACCAGCGGCCCTCCAAAGCCAAACACCAGTGGCACCAGCAGGTATTCCAGACGCGAGGCCGTGCCGTAGCCGGCAATGGCCGCCGGGCCAAAATGCCCCGCCAGACCGGTGGCCACGGCAATGGCCACATTGGTGGCCACGGTGGACACCGCGCCAGCCAAGCCCACACGCAAAATGTCCATGAACAAAGGACGGCGCAGCACCGCATCGGCCCAACGAGGGCGCAGCAGGCTGCGCGAAGACAGCAGCCACAGGCCCAGCGCCACCGAGCCGCCCGCGTAATACAGCAGCAGGGCCAGTCCGCCGCCCGCAATCCCCATGGCTGGGATCGGACCCCAACCAAAAATCAGCAGTGGAGACACCGGCAGCAGCGCCAACGTGCCGACGCTGATCACCTTGGCCGGCAAGCCCATGTTGCCTGTGCCCCGAATCACCGACGCCAGCGAGTTGAACAGCCAGACCAGTAAAGACCCCGAAAACACCCAGTTCGAATAGGTCAGCGCAGCCTCCAGCGAACCCCCCTGCCCGCCCATGTGGGCATACAGCCAAGGTCCGCCCAACCAAGCGGCCAAGGTGAAAGCCAGGCCAAACAAGCCCGACAGCACCAGGGCGTGGAAGACCAACGCGTGCGCGTCATCGCGCCGGCGCGCGCCCAGTGCGCGCGCGATGGCCGAGGCAATGCCACCGCCCATGGCCCCGGCCGACATCATCTGCATCAACATCACCACGGGGAACACCAAAGCCATGCCCGCCAACGCATCCGTGCCCAGCTTGCCAATGAACCAAGTCTCGATCAAGCCGGCGGCGGCCTGCGCCACCATCACCACCACATTGGGACCGGCCATGCGCAGCAAGGTGCTGGCGATCGGGCCTTCAAGCAAAAGCCGGGTGCGAGGGTCCATGGCGGGAGGCACAGCGCTGGGCTTGGCAGGCGCTGGCGGATGGGCATTGGGATGGGCTTGCATGGTGGCCTCAGGCCAGCCGTCAAGCGGATGGCAATGGATGTATATGCATTGATTATGGGACGCCAAGGCATTTTCTGCTGACGCGGGCGCGTCAGCGCGGGCTTGCTTGGACCTGGCTGGGCGGTGCTCTGGGCGACGGCCCAGTGTCTGCTCAAGCTGTGGCGCTGCCGTCGACCTTGTGCAAGAAAGCCAGCGTCACACGCGGCGAGGCATTGAGCAAACGCGACAGCGCTTCGACATCGCTGGCCAGCGCGGGGTTGTCCCAACTTTTCATGGTGTGGCGCGCCAGGCGCGAGGCCAGCACCACGTTTTGCACACTGGGGTGATCGGCGTGCTTGCCGTCACTGATGCGGATCAGCAAGCGCGGCAGGTGCCACAGCCGCAGCAGGGTCTGGCGCAGGTCATCGAGCTCGATGTTGAGCACACTGCGCTGGGCCACGGCGCTGCGCAAGGCTGGGTCACCAGCCTGGGCCTGGCGAATTTTCAGCATCAGTGCCGGGGCATGGCACCAGACCAGCAACTCGGCAAAGTCATGCAAAAAAGCCGCTTCATGGATGACGTCCACATCGGTGTCGCTGCGGTGCACGGCAAAAGCCATGGCGAAATGGGCGGCTCGTTCACTGCGTTGCAGGATCTCCTGCACCGCCTCCAGCGCGGCGGGGTGGTCGCGCAGCCGTTCTTCCACCGTGGGCTGCGGGCCGAAGTGGGTGAAAAACGGCGTGATGCCCGTCATCACCAGGGCGCTGGTGATGCTCTCGGTTTCTGTGGCGTCGTCGTTGCGACGCAAGGTGGCCACATGCGCGAAGAATTTGACCGTCATCAGCGGGTCGGCGCGCAGCACGGGGCTCAGGTCGGCCGGACCGATGTCGTCCTCGCGCGCCCGCAAGGCCTCAAGCGCCTGCGCCGTGCTGGCCAGCACGGGGACCTCGGCGCGCAGCAGGTGACGCACCCAGGCGCGCAGGTCGCGCAGCGGCCAGTTCAGAAAGGCCGGGGTGACAGGCTGGGGGCTGTCGGAAGGGGCGGGGGTGTCCATCGTTCAGTTCCGGGGATTGACGCTGAAGCCATTGTGCGACTTTTGCGTGGCTGGGTCTGGGTGAGACCCGGCAGATTCCTGAGGCGGTGCGACCGTTTGGGTGCGACACCGCTTGGACTGGCCGGTGGACAGGGGCAGGCAGGCTGTGCCTGCCTGTTGCAGCTCAATGGACGCTCAAGCGTTGATATCTGCGGCAGCTTCGCTGGCCTGTGGAGTGCGCCGCGCCTGCAAACGGTTGGCCACGCTGATCACGGCCTGGATGGACGCGGTCACGATGTTGTGGCTCATGCCCACGCCAAATCCTGCGCCCGTGACGCCTTCGAGTGCGGCTTCCACAATGGCCAGGGCTTGGGCGTCGGCCCCGCTGCCGGTGGCGCGTTCTTCATAGCTGTCCACGCGCATGGGCAAGCCCAACGCATCGACCGTCGCAGCAATCGGACCGTTGCCATGGCCGCGCACCTGTTGGCGTTGACCGCCGATGCTGAGTTCGAGCTCAATGCCTTGCCCGCTCTCGTCGAGCTTGTGGCTGTGGTACTGGATCGCGTCGCCCCGGCCCGAGGTGCCGCGCAAATAGGTTTGCTGGAACAGGCTCCAGATCTCTGCACCATTGATTTCGGTTTCGCTGGCATCGGTCTGGCGCTGCACCACCGCGCTGAACTCGACCTGCATGCGGCGCGGCATGACCACGCCGCGTTCGCGCTCGAGCAAGAAGGCGATGCCGCCTTTGCCCGACTGGCTGTTGACGCGGATCACGCTGTCGTAAGTGCGGCCCAGGTCGGCGGGGTCGATGGGCAAATAGGGCACTTCCCATTGGCCTTTCGGGTCCTGTGCGGCAAAGCCTTTTTTGATGGCGTCCTGGTGCGAGCCCGAGAACGCCGTGAACACCAGGTCACCCGCGTAGGGGTGGCGCGGATGCACGGGAATCGAGGTGCATTCTTCGGCCACACGCGCCACGGCCGTGATGTCCGAGAAGTCGAGCTGCGGGTGCACACCTTGGGTGTACAAGTTGAGCGCCAAGGTCACGATGTCCACATTGCCACAGCGCTCACCGTTGCCAAACAAGCAGCCTTCCACGCGGTCCGCGCCCGCCATCATGGCGAACTCGGCCGCAGCCACGCCGGTGCCACGGTCGTTGTGCGGGTGCACCGAGAGCACGATGTGTTGGCGTGGCGCCAGGTGGCGGTGCATCCACTCGATCTGGTCGGCAAACACATTGGCGGTGGCGTTTTCCACCGTGGTGGGGAGGTTGATGATGACCTCGCGGCCCGGGCCGGCACCCCAAGCTTCAATGGCGGTGTGGCAGGCCTGCAAAGACACGTCCAGCTCGGTGGCGCTGAAGGTCTCAGGCGAGTACTGCAAGGTCCAGCGCGTGCCGGGTTGGGCGTCGGTGAGGCGCTTGAGGTAGCCCACATGGTGGCCAATCAAGTCCATCACCTGCGGCACGCTCATGCCAAACACAATGCGGCGCCAGGCCGGCGCGGTGGCGTTGTAGAGATGGACGATGGCGCGCGGCGCGCCTTGGACAGCCTCGACCGTGCGGGCGATCAAGTCTTCACGCGACTGGGTCATGACCATGATGGTCACGTCCTCGGGGATCAAGTTCTCTTCGATGAGACGGCGCACAAAGTAGAAGTCGGTCTGCGAGGCGGCTGGAAAACCAACCTCGATCTGCTTGAAGCCGATGCGCACCAACTCCATGAACAAGCTCATCTTGCGTTCGGCGTTCATGGGCTCGAACAAGGCCTGGTTGCCATCGCGCAAGTCGGTGGACAACCAGATCGGGGCTTGGGTGATGGTGCGCGAAGGCCACTGGCGATCGGCGAGGGCGATCGGGGCAAACGGGGCGTACTTGGTGGCGGGATTGGCAATCATTGGGGGCTCCACGAACAGGGGCGGCGCCGGGGTCTCCGGGCTGGGCCGCCAAGGTCAAAAACGGAAAAACAAAGACATCCCCTGCAGCCCTTTGCGCGTCGCAAAGGCTGGTTCGTGGGCCGGGGTCAGGGGGAAGTCAGAGCGATGAGCGCGAAGCTCAAGACACGAACGCGAGCAGACCCCGGCCGAGCACTAGGCTTAGCTTTAGAGTCAGGGTTGGCTGGCGTTGCATGGAGAAAACTGTAACACAGGCCGGCGCGTTGGCTGTTGGGACCTTCCCTATCAGGGCGATAGCGGCGCCTCATCACCGGACGCGGATGCGGCTTCGCGCAGGCATTGCGCCAGCAGCGCGGCCGCGGGGGAGAGCCGGGCACCACGCCGTGTGACGATGCCATAGCCCTCGTGGCGTGCGCGCATGGCCAGGGGCAGGCGCTTGGCAATGCCGTGCTCTTCACAAAAGGCCATCGTGCCTTCGGCCATCACGGCCACCAACTGCGGGTCTTGCTTGAGCATCAGCATGGTGGCCAGCGAGGAGGCCGTTTCAATCGGGTACGGCGGCAGTGCCAGGCCGGCCTCGCGGAATTCGCGCTCGACCAAGGTGCGCAGCGGCATGTTGCCTGGGTACAGGATCCAGCGGCACCGGGCCAACTGGGCCAGGTTCACGCGCTTGGCTCGGGCCAGCGCGTGCTGCGCGCCCACGGCCAGGGCCACTTGCTCGCCTTCCAGCGCTTCGTAGTCGAATTGATCGGCCTGGCTGGACACCGTGGTGCGGCAGATGGCCAGGTCCAGCCGCCCTTCGTTGAGCTGGCTCAACAGCTCGCTGCTGATGCCCTCGCGCACCTCGATCGACAGGGCCGGTTGGGTCTGCCGCAGCTGGGCCAGAGCCCCAATCAGCACCGAGTGCAGCGCCCCGGTGATGGTGCCCACAGCGACCCGCCCGCCGCTGCCACGCAACACGCCATCGATCTCTTCGCGCAGGTGGCCCAGGTCGGAGGCAATCACGCGCGCATACCGCAGGATGCAGCGTCCCAACTCATTGGCCTGCACGCCTTGGGGCGAACGTTGGAACAGCTCGGCACCAAACGTGGACTCGATCTCGCGCAGCGCCTTGCTCAGGCCTGGCTGGGTCATGCCCAACTGGTCGGCAGCGCGGTGCAGGGAGCCCCATTCGTCCAGCGCCACCAGCAGGGTCAGTTGGCGAAAGCGCAGGCGCGAGGTGATCGAAGAAAGGCTGGGGACCATGGGGCGATTCCAAACAGTTATTGCCAGATCAAAAGCTCTCACTATGCAGCAAGCGGGTGCTCTTCCAGAATCCGCCAGCACAAGGAGACAAGACCATGATTCAGTACGACTACGAAGGCCGCACCGCGGTCGTGACCGGCGGCGCCCAAGGCATTGGTTACGCCATTGCCTCCCGCCTGCTGGCCGGTGGCGCCCGCGTGGCGCTGTGGGATGCCGATCCGCAAGCCCTGGCCGCTGCCCAGGCCAGCCTGAGCCACCCAGGCCAGGCCCCGGTGCTGGGTCTGACGGTGGACATCACCGACCTGGCCCAGGTGCAGGCCGCCGTGGCCCGCACCGAGGCCGACAGCGGCCCCATCGCCATGCTGGTGCACAGCGCCGGCATCGCTGGCGCCAATGCGCCAGTGGCTGATTACGACCCCGCCGAGTGGCAGCGCGTGGTCAACGTCAACCTCAACGGCTCGTTCAACGTGAACCGCTCGGTGGTGGCCGGCATGGTGGCGCGCAACTACGGGCGCATCGTGAACATTGCCTCCATCGCAGGCAAGGAAGGCAACCCCAATGCCGCCGCCTACAGCGCTTCCAAGGCCGGCGTGATTGCGCTGACCAAGAGCCTGGGCAAGGAGACGGCGCAGCACAACGTGGCCGTCAACGCCATCACCCCGGCCGCCGCCAAGACCCGCATCTTCGAGCAGATGTCGCAGCAGCACATCGACTACATGCTGTCCAAGATCCCACGCGGGCGCTTTGTTGAGGTCGATGAAATCGCGGCCATGGTGGCCTGGTTGCTGTCGTCCGAGAACTCCTTCACCACCGGTGCTGTGTTCGACCTGTCGGGCGGCCGGGCCACCTACTGAGGCCGGGCTGCCCTGCCCCGCCCTGCCTGGCCGGCGTGGCCATCCGCCGCTGGCCTGGACGAATCAAGAATAACTGGAGACAAGCATGTCCATGCAACGCCGTCATTTCATCGCCAGCAGCACTGCCCTGGCTTTTGCTGCCCCTTTCGGCCTGGCCCGTGCCGCCACCGATTACCCCACACGCCCGATCGAGCTGATCGTGCCCGTGGCGGCCGGTGGAGGCACTGATTTGGTGGGCCGCGCCTTCGCGGAAGCCGTCAAGAAGTACCTTCCCCAGCAGCCCGTGGTGGTCAACAACAAGCCCGGTGCCAGCGGCGCCATCGGCACAGCCGAGGTGATCAATGCCAAGCCCGATGGCTACAAGCTCGGCATCATCATTTGTGAGCTGACCATCATCCCCAACCTGGGCATCACCAAGTACACCGCCTCCGATTTGCGCCCCATTGCCCGCCTGAACGCCGACCCCTCGGCCATCACCGTGCGCGCCGATGCGCCCTGGCAAAGCGTGGATGAATTCCTGGCCGATGCGCGCAAACGCAAAGACCCGATCTCCATCGGCAATGCAGGGGTGGGTTCGATCTGGCACATGGCCGCGGCCGCCTTTGCCGAGAAGACGGGCGCGCCCTTCAACCATGTGCCTTTTCTGGGGGCGGCGCCAGCGGCCGTGGCTTTGCTGGGTGGGCATGTGGACGCCATCACCGTCAGTCCTGGCGAGGTGGCCCAGCATGTGGCGGCCGGCAAGCTGCGCACCCTGGCGGTGATGGCCGACCAGCGCGTACCCGGTTTGTTCGACAAGGTGCCCACGCTCAAGGAACGCGGCATCGACCTGTCCGTGCAGGTGTGGCGCGGCCTGGCGGCGCCCAAGAACCTGCCGCCGGACATCCTGGAGCTGTGGACCGATGTGGCGCGCAAGGCTGCCGACGACGCGGTGTTCCGCGAGGCCCTGACCAAGGCCAACCTGGGCTGGGCCTACGCCGATGCAGCCACCTTCCAGGCCGCCATCGACAAGGACCGCGTGTTCTACAAAGACCTGGTGCCCAAGCTCAACATCAACAAGGCGTGAGTGGGCCTCAAGCCAGCGCGGCGGGCCGCGCCTGTTGCTTGAGCCAGCCCGGCACGGCGGCCTTGCTGCAGCGCTGCAAGGCCATCAGCAAGGCGGGGCTGGCGTCCAGCTGCCACTGGCGGCGCAGCTCGTCCTGCATGCGCGCCAGCAGGCTGGCGGCCATCTCGGCGTCGGCCAGCGCCCGGTGGGCGCGGCCGGCGCGAGGCAGGCCCAAATGGTCGATCAAGGAGCCCAGCTTGTGGCTGGGTGCGTGCGGAAACAGGCGCCGCGACAGCAGCACGGTGCAGGCATAGGTCTGAGGCGCGTCCAGTCCGGCGCGGGCCAATTCCGCGACCCAGAACTTGCGGTCAAAGGCGGCGTTGTGCGCCACCATGGGCAGCGTGCCGACAAAGCGACTGGCCTCGCGCATCACCTGCTCGGCGGGCGGGGCCTCGGCCACCATGGCGTTGCTGATGCCGGTCAGCTGGGTGATGAAGGACGGGATGCGCACCCCGGCGTTCATCAGGCTTTGAAAGCGGTCCACCACCCGGCCCTGCTCCAGCAGCACGATGGCCACTTCCGTGGCGCGCGCGCCCTGTTCGGGCGAAATGCCCGTGGTTTCAAAGTCGATCACGGCGAGGCGGGTCATGGCGGCAGTCTGGGGTGTCAGGGGGCAGGGGATCCGTCGCTGTTCAGGCGGCGGTCAGCATCTTGTTGCTGGTAGTAGCGGGCTTTTTCAGCGTACATGGCCTGGTCGGCGCGCGACACCGCAACGTCCAGCGACTCGCCTTGCTGGCAGGTCGCGATGCCCATGGACAGGGTGAGTGGCCGGCCGGTGTAGAACTGGTTGTTCAGCTCCAGCAGCGACAGGATGCGCTCGCGCATGGCCATGGCTGCGCGAGCGTCGGTGGCGGGCAGCAGCACGGCAAATTCATCCCCACCGATGCGCGCTGCGCAGGCTGGACTGTCCACGGCCTTGGCCAACACCTCACCGGCGCGGCGCAGCAGCGCGTCGCCGGCGGCATGGCCTTCTTCGTCGTTGACGCTTTTCAGGCCATTGAGGTCGATCACCAGCACGCTCACCGGCCAGGGCCCGCGCCGGGCCAGGCGGTTGAGCTCATCGGCGTAGTAGGCGCGGTTGCGCAAGCGGGTCAGCACATCGTGCTTGCCCAGGTACTCCAGGTAGGCCTCGGCCTTTTTGCGCGCCGTGATGTCGACCAGGGAGACCAGCACCAGATCCCAATCGGCCTCGTGCCCTTGCAGCACCGAGAACTGCATGTGGATGTGCAACTTGTCGCCGCTGAGCGAGTAGTTGCTGACCTCGCGTTGCTGCTCCAGCTTGCCCTGCCAGAGGTCGATCAGTTGGTCGGAAAAAGACTCCACCATTTCGTCGCGGAACAGCTGGTCCAGGCTGTTGAGCAGGTGCTGCTTGTCGCGGGCGCCAAACATGTCCAGCGTGAGCCGGTTCACATCGATGACGCGGATCTCCTGCATGCAGCGGGTCACAAACTCGGGGTGCACACGGATGAAGGTGGGGAAGTCGCGGATGCCCTGCTCGCGCGCCTCGTCGAGCAGGCGCTTGACGGCGCTGAAGTCCTCCACCCACAGCGACACCGGCGAGTGCTCGAACAGGTCGCGCGCGTACCGCTCGCTGTGGGCCAGGCGGCTCAGGTTGCTTTGGCTGTCGGTCACGTCTTCCAGCGAGACCATCACGCGGCCCCAGTCGCCTTCGTGCCCTTGGAGGATGCGCGCGCGCACCAGCACGTCCAGGCGCCGCCCATCGAGGGTGTAGTTGACGGTTTGGTTGCTGAACTCGAGCTGGCCTTCCCAGAGCTGGGTCCATTCCTCGACCACCTGCTCCAACATGTCGTCGCGGAACACCTGGCCCAGGTTGTCCAACAGGTGGGCGGGGTCGCGCGCCGCGAACAGCTTCAGGGTCTGGGCGTTGACCCGCAGCACGCGGATGCAGGCCGTGCCCTCGGCCACCAGCGCTGGCCGGTGGATGAGGTGGGTCTTGAGGTCGGTCACACCTTCGGCGCGCAAGCGCTCGAAGAAGCGCTTGAGCGCGCTGAAGTCCTCCAGCCACAAGGAGACCGGAGCCAGTTCAAAAATGTGTTCGAAGTCGGTGGGCAGGGTCGTCGTCATGGCGCTCGCGGGCGCCGGCCGTCAAGGCCAGGCGCAGGGTGACTGAGGGCTTCAGTTTAGTGGAGTCCCGTGAAGCCAGGCGAGGCAGACCCCGGTGGCTTCAGTGCATTTGCGCGGGCGCCACGGGGGGATGCTCAAGCCGTGGCGCGCGCCTGGCGGCGCTGACGCACGGCGGCGGCCAGGCCTTGCAGCACGGGCACGGTTTGCTCGAAGCTGATGCAGGCATCGGTGACCGAGACACCGGGCTGCAGCGCCTGGCCCGGCACGATGTCCTGGCGGCCTTCTTGCAGGTGGCTTTCGATCATGAGGCCGGTGATGCGCGTGTCGCCTGCCGCGATTTGCTGCGCCACATCGGCCGCGACCTCGATTTGCTTGCGGTGCTGTTTGCTGCTGTTGGCGTGCGACACGTCCACCATCAGCTGCTCGCGCAGGCCGGCGGCCTTGAGCAGGGCGCAGGCTGCGTTGACGTCGGCGGCGCTGTAGTTGGGCTGCTTGCCACCGCGCAGGATGACGTGGCAGTCGTCGTTGCCGCGGGTCTCGAAGATGGCGGCCTGGCCCATCTTGGTCATGCCCATGAAGGCATGGGGCGCTTGCGCGGCCTGGATGGCATCGGCCGCGACCTTGACGCCGCCGTCGGTGCCGTTCTTCAGCCCCACCGGGCAGCTCAGGCCACTGACCAGTTGGCGGTGGCTTTGGCTTTCGGTGGTGCGCGCGCCGATGGCGCCCCAGCTCACCAGGTCGCTGATGAACTGCGGGCTCAGCAAGTCCAGGAACTCGGTGCCCACGGGCAGGCCCAGGGCCAGCACGTCGAGCAGCAGCTTGCGCGCCAGCTCCAGGCCTTCGTTGATGGCAAAGCTGCCGTCCAGGTGCGGGTCGTTGATGTAGCCCTTCCAGCCGACCGTGGTGCGCGGCTTTTCAAAGTACACGCGCATCACCACCAGCAGGTCTTCGCTCAGCGCGTCGGCTTGGGCCTTCAGTTGGCGCGCGTAGTCCATGGCCTGGGCGTGGTCGTGGATGGAACACGGCCCCACCACCACCACCAGCCGGTCGTCCGTGCCGTGCAGCACGCGGGAGATGGCGGCGCGGCTGTTCTCCACCAGGGCTTGCGCGGCCTCGGGCGCGGGCAGCCATTCCTGCAGCAGGGCGGGCGTGATCAGCGGGCGCACTGCACGGATGCGGGTGTCGTCAATGCGGGTGGTGTCGTGGGTGCTTTGGGCGGTGGGGCTCATGGGGCGGGCTCTTGTCGTGGGGGCGGGTCGCGGGACTCAGGCTTTTTTCAGGAACACGGACTTGAGCATGAAGTTGCCCAGGTCGGTCTTGCAGTCCACATCGTGGTCGCCGTTGTCGTGCACCAGTCGGATGCTTTTGACCTTGGTGCCCTTCTTGAGCACGGTGGACGAGCCCTTGACCTTCAAGTCCTTGATCAGCAGCACGGCGTCGCCGTCGGCCAGGGGCTGGCCATTGGCGTCGCGAATGATGCCGTCGCCGGCGGGCGCATCGTCTTCGCTGGCCTCGGCCTGGGCGGGCCACTCATGGGCGCAGTCCGGGCAAATGAATTGCTCGCCATCGGCGTAGGTGTTGTCGAGACCGCATTGCGGGCAGGCGGGGGGCGTGAGGCTCATGGGGCGTGTTCCAAAAATCAGCCCGACAGTGTAAGAGCCCCGCCCCAGGCGGGCTTGACTTGGGACAGTGCCTGGGCCCGCCTCAGGAGCCGTGGGTCGCGCGCTGGGTCAGCCGGTGCTGGTGCCAAGGGACTCTGTGCGCAGCGGGCCGACGCGCGGCCCGGCCCTGTTAGAGTTTTTGATTTTGGCCCTCGCCAAGGACAGCTCCCATGCACACAGCGGATTCCGCGCCAGACTTCCCCATGGCCCCATGCAGGGGGCGCGCATGAGCACGACGGCCGCCGCCGCCAGCGCTGCGCCGCCTGACACGCGGCCCTTGTGGCGGGTTTTCTTGGGCTTTCTGGGGCCGATGTTGATCAGCAACATCTTGCAGGCCCTGTCGGGCACCATCAACAACATCTACATCGGCCAGATCCTGGGCGTGCAGGCCATGGCGGCGGTGTCGGGTTTCTTTCCGGTGGCGTTTTTCTGCGTGTCCTTCATCATCGGCCTGGGGGCGGGCTCCTCGGTGCTGATTGGTCAGGCCTGGGGCGCGCGTGAGCCCAGCCGGGTCAAGGCGATTGCCGGCACAGCGCTGTGTGTGGCCTTGTCGCTGGGCTTGGTGGTGGCGCTGCTGGGCGGCAGCTTCACGGGGGCGCTGATGCAGGCCCTGGGCACGCCGGCCAACATCCTGGACGAGGCCACGAGTTACGCGCGCATCGTGCTGCTGAACATGCCGCTGATGTTTTTGTTTTTGCTGTCCACCGCCATGTTGCGCGGCGTCAGCGACACCGTGACGCCGCTGCGCGCGCTGCTGCTGTCCACCGTGCTGGGCCTGGTGTTCACGCCGGCCTTCATCCTGGGCTGGCTGGGCCTGCCCAAGATGGGCGTGGCCAGCGGGGCGCTGGCCTCGGTGCTGTCCACCGCCTGCGCGCTGCTGTGGCTGGGCTGGCATTTGCGCCGCCGCCTGCACCCGCTGGCACCGGACGCCGAGCTGCTGCGCCACCTGCGCATCCAGCCCCAGCTGCTGGCCACGGTGCTGCGCATTGGCGTGCCCACGGGCTTGCAGATGATCGTCATCTCGCTGGCGGAGCTGGCCCTGCTGTCCCTGGTCAACGGTTTTGGTTCGGACGCCACGGCGGCTTATGGCGCGGTGAACCAGATCGTGGCCTATGTGCAGTTCCCGGCCATCTCGATCGCCATCACCGCCTCCATCCTGGGGGCTCAGGCAATTGGTGCGGGCCGCAGCGAGCGCCTGGGCGCCATCGCGCGCACCGGCCTGCTGATGAACCTGGTGCTGACGGGCTCTCTGGTGGCGGTGGCCTACCTGTTCTCGCGCCCGGTGATTGGCTTTTTCATCACCAGCGCGCCGGTGCTGGAGTTGGCCCAGAGCCTGCTGCACATCATGCTGTGGAGCAGCGTGGTGTTTGGCATGGCCAGTGTGCTGTCGGGCGTGATGCGTGCCAGTGGCTCGGTGCTGGTGCCGACCTTGATTTCAATCTTCTGCATCCTGGGTGTGGAGGTGCCGGTGGCCGTGCTGGCCAGCCGGCAGATCGGCATCGAGGGCGTGTGGCTGGCCTACCCGGTGGCCTTCATCGCCATGCTGGTGCTGCAAGGCACCTACTACCGCCTGGTCTGGCGGCGCCGCCCGATCCGACGGCTGGTCTGAGGCCGCGCCAACTCAGCCTAGCCCCCGGGTTCAAGCCGTGGCGGCAAAACGCACGGCGGCCATGGCCAGGGCGAACAGCAGGCCTTGCATGAAGCGGGTGCGCAACAAGACCTCGGGGTCACCGGGTCGGCGCCAGTGGGCGATCAGGGTCAGCACCGCACCGCTCAGCAGTGGCGACAGCAGCAGGTTGGCCACGCGCCAGCCGGGGCTGGGCAGCAGGGCCTGGGGCAGCAACCACAGGCTCAGTGCCCCGGCGGCCAGGCCCAGCACCGCGTAGCCCAGCAGGCTGAGCAGCGGGTGCAGGGCGCGCCGCGCGTGGCGCTCGCGGTTCAGGTGCAGGCCCCATTCGGCCAGGAGCTCGGCCAGCACCTGCCAGGCGACCTCACCGAACAGCTCAAGCAGCAATTCCAACAGGAGTTCCATGGGGTGCCAGTGTGCCGCAGGGGCCCGAGCTTGCGTTGTCAGTCGTCAATCCAGTGCCCACCAGCGCGGCAGCCACTGGCGTACTTCGGGGCGGGCAAAGCGGTCGTCCATCAGGTGCACCACGCCTTGGTCGCCCGGGCCGCGGATCACGCGCCCCGCTGCCTGCACGACTTTTTGCAAGCCGGGGTAGAGGTAGGTGTAGTCGTAGCCGGCGCCAAACAAGACCTGCAGGCGTTGGCGTATTTGCTCGTTGACGGGGTTGACCTGGGGCAGGCCCAAGGTGGCGACAAAAGCCCCAATCAAGCGCCGCCCAGGCAGGTCGATGCCCTCGGCAAAGGCCCCGCCCAGCACGGCAAAACCAATGCCCTGGCTGGCGTCGGTGAAGCGCGCTAAAAAAGCCTGTTGCTCGGCCTCCTGCATGCGGCGCGACTGGCTCCAGCAGGGCAACTCGGGGTGGGTTTGGGCCATCAGCTCGGCCACCTGCTGCAGGTAGTCGTAGCTGCTGAAAAACGCCAGGTAATTGCCGGGCTGGGCCTGGTACTGGGCCGCCATCAAGGCCACCAGCGGTGCCAGCGAGGCCGCGCGGTCGGCGTAGCGGGTGGACAGGTGGCGCGCGGTGTGCACCTGCAGTTGGGCCGCTTCGAAGGGCGACTCGACCTCCAGCGTGCGGTGCGCCTCGGGCAGGCCCAGCAGCTGCGCGTGGTAGTGCGGTGGCTGCAGCGTGGCCGAGAACAAGGTGCTGCTGTGCGCGCCGGCCCAGCGGGGCGCCAAAAAGGGCGCGGGCACCAGGTTGCGCAGGCACAGGCGCGAGCGCCCGGGCTCGGGCGGGCTGGGCTGGCTGGCGTCGAACAGCGAGTGGGTGTCCAGCGACTCGGCCAGGCGACAGGCTTGCAGCACGTCGAAGTAGAACTGGCGCAGTGCGGGGTCGAACTCGGTGGGGTGCTCGGCCTGGTGCGTGCCCAGGGTTTGGCTGCATTGCTGCAGCGCCTTGAGCAGCTTGTCGGGCACTTGGGGGTAGACGGCGTAGGCCTGGGGCTGGGCCTTGTCCAGCGCCAGCCACTGGCGGCGCAACTGGGCCAGGGCTTTTTTGACGGGTGCAAAACGCTGCGCAGTGCTGCCCCGGCGCGCCTGGGCCAGGGCCTCGGGCAGCAACTCGGCGCTGTACATGTGGCGCGCGCGCTCGACCAGGTTGTGCGCCTCGTCCACCAGCAAGGCGACGCGCCAATGGTTGGCCTGGCTCAGGCCCCACAGCAGGGCACTGGCGTCGAAGTAGTAGTTGTAGTCGCCCACCACCAGGTCGACCCAGCGCGCCAGTTCCTGGCTCAGGTAGTAGGGGCAGACCTGGTGGCGCAGGGCCACGGTACGCACCTGGGCCTGGTCCAGTCGCCAGGGGCCGTGGGCCTGGGGTGCGGGGCCGGTCAAGGCGTCTTGGCGGGCGGCGGGCAGGCGGTCGTAAAAGCCCTGGGCCAGGGGGCAGGATTCACCGTGGCAGGCGCGGTCGGGGTACTCGCAGGCTTTGTCGCGGGCCACCAGCTCCAGCACGCGCAGCGGCAGGGCTTGCCGGGGGGCGAGTTGGTCCAGCGCGTGCAGGGCCAGTTGCCGGCCCGAGGTTTTGGCCGCCAGGAAGAACACCTTGTCCAGGGCCTGGACCGGGGCCGCTTTGAGCAGGGGGAACAGCGTGCCCAAGGTCTTGCCGATGCCCGTGGGCGCCTGGGCCAGCAGGCACAGGCCGGCCTGCGCGCCCCGGTACACGGCCTCGGCCAAAGGGCGCTGGCCGGTGCGGAAGTCGGCGAATGGGAAACGCAGGGCCGTCAAAGCCGCATCACGTGTTTGGCGGTGCGCCAGTTGTTGTTCGGCCCAGGCCAGGAAGCGGGCGCATTGGGTGTCGAAATGCGCTTGCAGTTCGGCCGCGCTGAGGCGGCGCGTGAAGACCGTTTCTTGTTGCGAGCCGACCTCGAAGTACACCAGGGCCAGCTCCAGTTCGCTCAAGCCCGCTTGCTGGCAGTACAGCCAGCCGTAGACCAGGGCCTGGGCCCAGTGCAGCGTGCGTTGGGCGGGGTTTTGCCGCTCCAGCGGGCCTTTGTGGGTTTTGATTTCTTCCAGCCGGGGTGCGCTGGGGTCCAGCCCGTCGGCCCGGCCGCGCACGCGCAGGCGGCCTTGGTAATCCCCACTGAGGCTGACTTCGGCCTGGTAGCCGGCGCCGCGCCGTGCCACCACGGTGCCGTGGCCCGCTACGCCCTCCTGGGCGCTGGGCGAGGGGGTGAAGCGCAGGTCCAGGTCGCCGTGTTTGGCGGTGAATTCACACAGCTCGCGCACTGCCACGGTGTAGACGGCCGGCTCAGGCGCTGCCTCGGGGGCCGGCGCGGCGGCGGTCACTCAAGGCCCTCAGGGGCGTTGGCTTCGCTGGTGTCCTCGCCACCATCGCCGAGCCGGGCCTGGCTGCGCTCGGCTTCGCTGCGCACCGGGCTGGCTTTGGACAAGGCCATCCACACCGCAAACGGCAGCGTGCAGGGCTGGTGGCGGGCCGGGCGCAGCAGCTCGAATTCGCCGCTTTCCACCGGGCCGTGCAGCAGCCAGATGCCCAGGTGCTCAGGGATCTCGTTGGCCTTGGCCACGCCCGCCGGGAACACGTAGTAGCAGGCCTCGCACAGCCATTCGTAGGCCTCGCGCTTGGCGGCGTGGCGCAGGTCGGACAGCAGGTCGGCGCGGCTGAACTTGATCTCGTGCACCATGGGCTGCAGGTAACGCGCGACCGAGGTGTTGCGCACCGAAAACAGGTCCGGCCGCGCCATGCGCCAGGTGTGCGGGGCGGGCGCCGGGGCCAGGGGCAGTTCTTGGTCGCTCCACAGCCGGGCCAGGGGCGCCGCCTCCTCGGCAGCAGGCGCTGACGAGGAGGCCAAGACCTCGGTGGTGGCGGCGCTGGTGGCCTCCGGCGCCTGGCTGGGCGCTTCGAGGGCCGCGCGCAGCGCCAGCTCGCGCCACACGATGCGGCCACTGCCCAGCAGCTGCTCGGCAAAGCGCTGGGCCAGGCGGTCGTGGGCGCTCAGGGCGCGCTGGCTGCGTTGCCGGGCCTCGGCCAGTTCCTGGATGCCAGCGTCGGTGAGCTTGAGGGTTTCATGCCCTTCGGCGCTGGTGTGCAGCTGCACCAGGCCAGCGGCCAGCAGGTCGATTTCCAGCCCGTCCTTGCAGGGCCAGCCGGCCGAGCGCCAGATGCCCATCAAGCGGGTGCGGTGAAAGCGGCTGAGCTTGAATGCCATGCATGGCCCCCTCAGGCGCCGGGCTCGGGCCCCAGGGCGCGGCACAGGGCGGCGCGGGCCAGCAAGCGGGTGGAGTCCAGCGTGGGCAGGGCCGAGTTGCCGTCGTTGAGGATCAGCGGAATCTCGGTGCAGCCCAGCACCACGGCGTCGCAGCCCTGCTGCTGAAAGTCCTGCACCCAGGCTTGAAAGCGCTGCACGGTGGCCGCTTTGAGCACCCCGCGCACCAGCTCGTCCATGATCAGTTGGCCCATGGCTGCGCGCACTTCGGGCGCGGGCCGCACACAGTCCAGGCCTTGGGCAGCCAAGGCCTGCGGGTAGACCTCGCTGTCGAGCAGCCAGCGCGTGCCCATCAGGCCCAGGCGGCGAAAGCCGCGGGCGCGGGCAGCCTCGGCCACCACCTCGGCGATGTGCAGCCAGGGCCTGGGGGAGTGAGGTCGCACCTGCTCAAAGGCCTGGTGGATGGTGTTGTCGGGGCAGATCAGGAAGTCGGCGCCGGCCGCGGCCAGCTTGTGGGCGGAGTCGAGCATGAGCGCGGCCACACCGGCGAGGTCCTGGCGCTCCAGGCAGTCCACATAGTGCCGCAGTGAGGGTGTGTGAAGCGACACCTCGGGGTGGCCGTGCGGGCCCAGCCAGCGTGCGCCCTCTTCGCACACCGTGCGGTAGCACAGGGCCGCGCCTTCGGCCGAGCAGCCGACGATGCCGATGTGCAGCGGCGCGCTCATGCGGCGCTGGGCTGGCTGCTGCGCTGGCTCAGCGCGGGCTCACGCACATGGCAGCCTTGCAGGTGGTCGTTGACCAGGCCCATGGCCTGCATGAAGGCGTACATGGTGGTGGGTCCGACAAAGCTCCAGCCGCGTCGGCGCAGGTCTTTGGACAAGGCCACCGATTCGGGCGAGGTGGTCAGGCCTTGCAGGCTGGCGTGGGTGATCTCGGGCGGGCGCTGGTGGGCGGGGGGCTCGAAGCGCCAGAAGTAGGCTGCCAGCGAGCCGAACTCCTCGCGCAAGGCCTGGGCGCAGCGCGCGTTGTTCAGGGTCGAAACGATCTTGCCTCGGTGGCGCACGATGCCGGCGTTGAGCAGCAGTCGCTGCACGTCGGCTTCGTCAAAACGCGCCACGGCGTCGATGTCGAACTGTGCAAAGGCAGCGCGAAATGCCTCGCGCTTGTTGAGGATGGTGAGCCAGCTCAGGCCGGCCTGAAAGCCTTCGAGGCAAATCTTTTCGAACAGGCGGCGGTCATCGTGTACCGGCCGGCCCCACTCCTCGTCGTGGTAGCGCTGGTACTCGGGTGTGGCCCGGCACCAGAGGCAGCGCCAGGCGCCGTGCTCGTCGCTGAAAAGGCCGGCGGGGACGGGGGAAGAGGCAAGCATGATGAACTGTAAATAAATACAGTTTATACGACGGCCGGCCGGGGCTTGTCCAGCCCGGGACAGCCCCGGTCGACGGGCCGCGCGGGGCGACCGGCACGGGCCTCAGCGGGCTTGCAGGCGCTCCAGCAGGCCCAGCTCGGGGTAACCGTCGGCGGGCAGGCCCAGGCTGCGCTGGTAGCGGCGGATGCCTTCGCGCGTGGCCGGGCCCATCAGGCCGTCGGGCTGGCCGCTGGCAAAACCCAGGGCGTTGAGCCGGGTCTGCAGCTCGCGCAGTTGGCTGCGCGACAAGGCCATCAGGTCGCGCGGCCAGGCCGCTTGCACGCCCGGGCCTTGGCCCAGGCGCTGGGCCAGCAGGCACACGGCGAGCGCGTAATGGGTGGAGTTGTTGTAGCGCAGGAGGGTGCGGAAGTTGTTCCCCACCAGGAAGGCCGGGCCGCGCAGGCCGGCGGGCAGGAACAGGGCCGCGTCCTCGCCCAGGTCGGGCAGGCCCTGGCTGTCCATGCTTTGCACGCCTTCGGCCACCCATTGGGCGCTGCTTTGGCGGAACTCGGCCTCGCGCTGGCCCGGGTCGAAGCCCGGGGGCAGGCGCACTTCGGCGCCCCAGGCCTGGCCCGGCTTCCAGCCCGAGTGCGCCACAAAGTTGGCGGTCGAGGCCAGCACGTCCGGCATGCTGCCCCAGATGTCGCGGTGGCCGTCGCCATCCGCGTCCACGGCGTGGGCCAGGAAGACCGAGGGCAGGAACTGCGTTTGGCCCATGGCGCCGGCCCAGGAGCCGATCATGCGGTCGCGGGCGATGTCGCCGTTTTGCAGGATCTTCAACGCGGCGATCAACTGCTCGCGTGCCCAGGCTTCGCGCCGCCCTTCCAGGCCCAGCGTGGCCAAGGCATCGATGGTGGGCAGGTTGCCGTAGTGGCTGCCGTAGTTGCTCTCCATCCCCCAGATCGCGAACAAGGTGGTGGCGGGCACACCGTAGCGCGCTTCGGCGGCCTGGGCCTCGGCTTGCAGCTGGCGCAGTTTGGCGCGGCCTTGCTGGATGCGCAGTGGCGACACGGCGCGGTCCAGGTAGTCCCACACCGTGCGGTTGAACTCGGGCTGCGCGCGGTCCAGTTCGACCACCTGGGGCCGGTAGCGCACGCCATCCAGGGCCGTGTGCAGCGTGGCCTCGCTGATGCCGGCAGCGCGCGCACGCGGCTTGAAGGCCTCGATCCAGCGCATCAAGGCCTGCTGCTGCATGCTCGCGGTGCTGTCGTTGGTGAGCGGTGCGTTGGGTGCTGCTTGGGGGGCGGGCGCAGTGGGGGCCACGGGGCTGGGCGTGGGGGCCAGCGGTGCCTGGGGGGCACTGCCGCAGGCGGCGAGCGTGGCGCAGAGCAGCGCGCTCCAGGCCAGGCGCCATGGCTGATGCGGCCAGGGCCGTCGAGCAATATCAGAAAAGGGGTGCATGGCGTGATTTTCACCCCGCCGGACGGGTGAGGTGGCCGCTCCCGCATTGGCCCCTGCCAGACCCCAAGCTGGCGACAATGGAGGCCTTGCTTCCCCGATTGGCCTGCGCCCCATGAATGCCTCTTTCTCCCCTGCCCTGCCCTGGTCGGCCACCTCCATCCACCCCACGGGGGAACAGTGGCAGGTGCTCAAGTCCCCGGCCCGGGCCAAGCTGGTGCAGGCCCTGGCGGGCACGGGCAAGACCACCACGCTGTGCATGAAGGCCTGCAGCCTGCTCAAGGGCCTGGGGCCGGATGCGCGCGTGCTGATGCTGGCTTATTCGCGCGCCGGGGTGACGGCCATCCGCGACCGCATGAGCCAGTTGCAAAGTGGCCTGTCGCCGCAGCAACTGGAGGTGCTGACGGTGGAGCAGCTCAGCGAGCAGGTGCTCAAAGACCAGGGCGACCCGGTGCACCGCCTCAAAGACCCGCTGCGCCGGCGTTTTTTGATTTTGCAGGCGCAGCAGGCGCTGCGCCAGGAACGCCAACCCGGGGCCGATGGCCAGTTCAGCGCCTGGCTGGGCCGCGAGGTGGACATCGACGCATTCCTGGCGTTTGAAGCCCTGGCCAAGAAGCGCTTGCTGGATCAGCAGTTCGAAGACTCGGGTCTGGGCCTGGTCGGGTTTTGCGAAGACCAGGACCTCGACCCCGAGCTGTACCGCCTGTACCGCCGCTATGAGCGCATGCGCGTGGGCATGAACCACGAGCCCCAGTTTTATGCCGATGGCGACTGCAGCTTCGAGTTGTGCCGCCAGCTCAGCCTGCTGGACTGGGACCAGCCCTTTGAGTGGCTGCAAAGCCGTTACGCCGCCGTGCTGTTTGACGAGCTGCACGACCTCGATGAAGCCGCCTTGCTGGTGCTGCGCAAATTGGTGCAAAGCGACAATGGCGTGTTTGTCGGCGCGGGCGACTTCAACCAGCACATCCATGAGGGCGCTTTCTCGGTGTTTGGCGAGTCGCTGGCGCGCATCAAGAGCTGCCTGCCCGAGGACACCGAGGTGCTGCAGATCAACACCACGCGCCGCTTTGGCGCCGAGATCTGCGCCGCGCTCAACCCCTTGTTCGGTTTGGCCTTTGGCCACACGGCCGAGCGCTCGGACGCCTTTGTGCGCCTGCACTACGACAACGACGAGCACTGCGCTCAGCAGCTGGTCGAGCTGCACCGTCAGATCGTGCAAGGCTGGCGCGACGTGCAGGGCGCCAAGGGCCAGCACAGCGCGCTCAACGTGGTGCTGCGCAACCCGCAGGACAGCATCTTGCTGGAGTGGGTGTTTGGCCATGAAGGCGTGCACTACAGCTGCCAGGACCTGAGCCCGTTTTACCTGCGCAAAGAGCTGGCGCTGGCCCTGGTCTGGATGTGGGTGCTGCTGGGCCCCGAGGCCCAGTCCACGCCGCTGCTGACCCCCGGCATGGTGGCGGCGGCGGTCGAGGGCCGATTGCACCTGGGCCGCAGCAGCGCCCGCGCCGACGCGGCCGACCCCGATGTGCTGGCCCAGGGCCAGTTCGATGAAGCCGGCTGGACCGACCTGCCCGGCGCGCGTGAAAGCCAGTCCCTGGCCCTCAGCCTGCATGGTGACCCGGCCCGCCTGCGCCGCTACCTGGAGCTGGGCAGCCTGGACCCCAACGCTGCCCACCCCAGCGCGCTGTGGACTGACTTGCTGGCACTGCCGCCGCAGGTGCTGGACGATGCCGGTGCCCTGTGCCGCCACCCTTTGCTGCGCCGCCTGGTGGACGAGGCCCCCATCACCGCCCAGGAGCGCCGGGCCTGCCAGGACAGCCTGGACAGCCTGGCCCGGCTGGCACGCCACATCCCGGTCGCCGAATTCTTGGGCCGATTGACCCTGATCGCCACGCAAAGCATTGCCCTGCACCAGGCGCGTGAGCTGGTCAGCCTGCGGCTGTTGAGCATCAATGCCTGCAAGGGGCGCGAGTTCACTTTTGTGGCGGTGCCTTTTGTGGAGCGCGGGCGTTTTCCGGGCCCCTCCTCGCACCAGGAGGCCTACCTGGAGCGCAATCGGCTCTACGTGGCCATGACGCGCGCGCGCGCCGCGCTCTGGGTGCTTGAGAGCGCCGCGCGGCCCGTCAGCCCGGGGCCGGTTTGACGGCCCCGCACGCTGGGGCCGCGCGAGCTTGAGGCGCAGGCCTGGCAGGCCGTGAGGCCGGTGCCAGGCCCACCGATCACACCTGGTCCAGCGCCTGGGCCAGGTCGGCCAGCAGGTCGTCGGCGTGCTCGATGCCCACGCACAGGCGCACCGTGTCTTCGCCCACGCCAGACTTCTTCAGCTCTTCGGGCGACAGCTGGCGGTGGGTGGTCGAGGCCGGGTGCGTGGCCAGCGACTTGGCGTCGCCAATGTTGACCAGGCGCGTGAACAGCTGCAGCGCATCCAGGAAGCGCGCCCCGGCTTCGCGGCCCCCGCCGCTGCTGGCCTTGACGCCAAAGGTCAGCAGACCCGAGGCCTTGCCGCCCAGGTACTTCTGCGCCAGCGCGTGGTCGGCGTTGCCGGGCAGGCCGGCGTAGTTGACCCAGCCCACCTTGGGGTGCTTCTCGAGGAACTGCGCCACCTTCAGCGTGTTGTCGTTGATGCGGTCCATGCGCAGGGCCAGGGTCTCGATGCCTTGCAGGATCAGGAAGGCATTGAATGGCGACAGCGCCGCGCCCATGTTGCGCAGCGGCACCACGCGGGCGCGGCCAATGTAGGCCGCGGCGCCCAGGGCCTCGGTGTAGACCACGCCGTGGTAGCTGACATCGGGCTCGTTGAGGCGCTTGAAGCGCTCCTTGTGTTGGGCCCAGGGGAACTTGCCCGAGTCGACGATGGCGCCGCCAATGCTGGTGCCGTGGCCACCCAGGTACTTGGTCAGCGAGTGCACCACGATGTCGGCGCCATGCTCAAACGGGCGCAGCAGGTAGGGCGTGGCGACGGTGTTGTCCACGATCAGCGGCACACCATGGCGGTGGGCGATTTCGGCGATGCGCGCGATGTCGGTCACATTGCCTTGCGGGTTGCCCAGCGACTCCACAAACACCGCCTTGGTCTTGGCGTCGATCAGCGCGTCAAAGCTGCTCGGGTCGCGGTGGTCGGCAAAGCGCGTGGTGATGCCGTACTGCGGCAGTGTGTGGGCAAACAGGTTGTAGGTGCCGCCATACAGCGCGGTTGAGGCCACGATGTTGTCGCCCGCTTCGGCAATGGTCTGGATCGCGTAGGTCACCGCCGCCTGGCCCGAGGCCACGGCCAGCGCGCCAATGCCGCCCTCCAGGGCCGCGACGCGCTTTTCCAGCACGTCGGTGGTCGGGTTCATGATGCGGGTGTAGATGTTGCCTGCCACCTTCAGGTCAAACAGGTCAGCGCCGTGCTGGGCGCTGTCAAAAGCGTAGGCCGCCGTCTGGTAGATGGGCACCGCCACCGCCTTGGTGGTCGGGTCGGGCGAGTAGCCCGCATGGACGGACAGGGTTTCGAACTTCCAGTTGTCTGCTGCGGACATGTGACAAGGCTCCTTTGGTTTTGAATCGATTTATGGTTGGTTTGAAGAGGTGATGATGCCAGCCCGCCAGCGGACCTTGGGTTGCATCAGGGACAAGCGACCCCGTGCAAATTGAACCACTGATCCATGGCACGGCCTATGCGCAAACGCAACTTGCTTATGCATGGCCCGCAGGCCGTTGGGTGCTAGGCTTGGGGTGCTGAGCAGTCTGCGACCGAGGCGCTTGTTGGGCCGGTTTGGACTGCCGATGTCTTGCGGCTTGGCTGATTTGCTTGCTCGTTCGCTTGCTTGTTTGTTTGCCCTGCTGCGCTCCACCAGGCCCGCCATGAACTTGATGAACCGTTACCTGCCCCGCTACCAGTTTGGTGAGGAACACAGCCTCTACATCCCTGCCCCACCGGCGCGGGTGTTGGACGCGGTGAACCGCCCCGAGGTGGTGGACGACCCGGTGGCGCGCGGCCTGATCGCGCTGCGCGAGTGGCCCAACCGGCTGGCTGGGCGTTTGGGTCTGCCTTCGACCCTGCAACACCGCCCGGCCTTTGGTTTGGCCAATTTCACGCCCCTGGGCCGCGACGGCGACCGCGAGATTGCGTTTGGTCTGGCGGGGCGCTTCTGGCAGTCGGACTTTGGTCTGGTCGAGTTGGCCGACGCCGAGGCCTTTGCCGCCTTGGATGTGCAGGGCCTGGCCAAGCTGGTGATGAACTTCAGCACCGAGCCCGAAGGCCCCGGCACCCGCCTGACCACCCGCACCCGCGTCTGCTGTGGCGACGCCGCGAGTCAGCGCCGGTTTCAGCTGTATTGGTGGCTGATCCGGCCAGCGAGTGGGCTGATCCGCCGGCGTTTGTTGGGGCGGGTGAAGGGGGCGGTGGGGGGCTGAGTGGGTGTGCACAAGCCGCAGGCGCCTCAAGCGTCAGCGTCAGACCTGAGCTTTTTGCGCATCAGGGTGTTTTCCAGCACCACCCCACGACGTTCTGGAAAGCGGCGTTCGACACATTCAAAGCCATGGCGCACAAAAAAGGGTTCCGCTGTTTTGCTGACGCAGGATCTCAGCTCGGGCAGTCCTGCAAACCCTGCTTGTTTGTGCAGATGTGCCATCAGTTGCGCGCCAATGCCTTGTCGTGGGTGAGTGCCTGAAACGTAGAAATGGTCGATCTCACCGTCTGCTTGAAGATCGGCATAGCCTACGATTTGGCCGTCCAGAACCGCGACGAAGGGCTGGGTCCTCCGCAGGTGAAGGGCCCAGCTCGACAGGTCAAAATCGGCAGGCGCCCAGGCCGCTACCTGCTCTGCTGAGTAGTCACGCGACGCGACTTGGTGGACAGCGGTGAAGAACACCCGGAACAGCGCAGCTTCGTCGCCCAGCTTGAATTTGCGAATGGCCATGATGTTTCTCGTTTTGGCCGGCATTCTGCGCGGACCCCCTTGACCGACCGGAGCACGCGATGTGCCAAGTGAATGTCTGGAGGGTTCGCTTGACGGGATGCCGCCCTTCAAAACAAAACCGCCCGGTTCAACCGGGAGGTTTGATCACTGGACGAGCACGGAGGCGGCTGATTGCAAGCCTGTCGCGCTTCAGACCTTCAGTTCGCACCGGGGAGTGACCCTGGTCCAATGCCCAGAGAGCGTGGACTCAGGCTCAAGTCACCCCATCACACATCAATATTCCCCGCCCTCAGCGCGTTCGTCTCAATGAAGTCACGGCGCGGTTCCACCTCGTCGCCCATCAGCATGGTGAACACGCGGTCGGCTTCGATGGCGTCGTCGATCTGCACGCGCAGCAGGCGGCGCACGTTGGGGTCCATGGTGGTTTCCCACAGCTGCTCGGGGTTCATCTCGCCCAGACCCTTGTAGCGCTGGCGGCTGGTGGTGCGTTCGGCTTCGGAGATCAGCCACTTCATGGCCTGGCGGAAGTCACCCACCTTCTCTTCCTTCTGGCGTTCGCCCTCGCCGCGCACGGCTTTGGCGCCGTCGTTGAGCAGGCCCTTGAAGGTTTCGGCGGCTTCGGCCAGGGCGGCGTAGTCGGCGCCGTGCACAAAGTCTTGCGTCAGCACGCTGCTCTTGACGTTGCCGTGGTGGCGGCGGCTGATGCGCAGCACCGGCTTGTCGGTGCGCACGTCAAATTCGCCAGCCACTTCGGCGGGCACGCCGGTGGTGGTCAGCTCGCGCAGCTTGGCTTGCAGGCGCACTGCACTGGCTTCGGCTTCGGCCACGCTGTCCAGGTTCAGGGCCACGCCGTCGGCAATGGCGCGCAGGGCCTCGGCGTCCATGAAGTTGCTCAGGCGGGCGATCACGTTCTCGGCGATCTGGTGCTTGCGCGCCAGCTCGGCCAGGGTTTCGCCTTGCAGGGTTTGCGAGTTGGGGCCACCGGTGGTGATGCTGGCGTCCTTGAGCGCGATGCGCAGCAAGAAGCCGTCGAGCGCGGGGCCGTCCTTCAGGTACAGCTCTTCCTTGCCGGCCTTGACCTTGTAGAGCGGCGGCTGGGCGATGTAGATGTGGCCACGCTCGACCAGCTCAGGCATCTGGCGGTAGAAGAAGGTCAGCAGCAGGGTACGGATGTGGGCGCCGTCGACGTCGGCGTCGGTCATGATGATGATGCGGTGGTAGCGCAGCTTGGCGACGTTGAAGTCGTCGCCACCGCTGTTGCCACCGGCCTTGCCGATGCCAGTGCCCAGCGCGGTGATCAGGGTCAGGATTTCGTTGCTGGTCAGCAGCTTTTCGTAGCGGGCTTTTTCGACGTTCAGGATCTTGCCGCGCAGCGGCAGGATGGCCTGGAATTTGCGGTCGCGGCCTTGCTTGGCCGAGCCGCCGGCGGAGTCACCCTCGACGATGTAGATTTCGCACATCGCGGGGTCTTTTTCCTGGCAGTCGGCCAGCTTGCCGGGCAGGCCCATGCCGTCGAGCACGCCCTTGCGGCGCGTCATCTCACGCGCCTTGCGCGCGGCTTCGCGGGCCCGGGCGGCTTCGATGATCTTGCCGCAGATGATCTTGGCGTCGTTCGGGCGCTCTTGCAGGTAGTCGGTCAGCAGCTTGCTGACGATGTCTTCCACCGGCGCGCGCACTTCGCTGGAGACCAGCTTGTCCTTGGTCTGGCTGCTGAACTTGGGCTCAGGCACCTTGACCGACAGCACGCAGCACAGGCCTTCGCGCATGTCGTCACCGCTGACTTCGACCTTGGCCTTCTTGGCCAGTTCTTGTTCTTCGATGTACTTGTTGATGACCCGGGTCATGGCCGCGCGCAGGCCGGTCAGGTGGGTGCCGCCATCCCGCTGCGGGATGTTGTTGGTGAAGCACAGCACGCTTTCGTTGTAGCCGCTGTTCCACTGCATGGCCACTTCGACGCCGATGTGGGTGCCGGCAATGCCGCCATAGGTTTCGGCCGGGCGCTCGCCATGGGCGTAGAACACATTGGGGTGCAGCACCTGCTTGCCCTTGTTGATGAACTCAACAAAGCCGCGCACGCCACCGGCGCCGGAGAAGTCGTCCTCTTTGCCGCTGCGCTCGTCCTTCAGGCGGATGCGCACGCCGTTGTTCAGGAAGCTCAGCTCGCGCAGGCGCTTGGACAGGATTTCGTAGTGGAAGTCGTTGTTCTGCTGAAAGATCTCGGTGTCGGGCAGGAAGTGCACTTCGGTGCCGCGCTTTTCGGTGGCGCCGGTGACTTTCATGGGCGAGACTTCAAAGCCGTCCACGGTCTCGAGCAAGCGGTTTTGCACAAAGCCCTTGGCGAACTCGATCTGGTGCACCTTGCCTTCGCGGCGCACGGTCAGGCGCAGCCATTTGGACAGCGCGTTCACGCAGCTCACGCCCACGCCGTGCAAGCCGCCCGACACCTTGTAGCTGTTCTGGTTGAACTTGCCGCCGGCGTGCAGCTCGGTCAGGGCGATTTCGGCGGCACTGCGCTTGGGCTCGTGCTTGTCGTCCATCTTCACGCCGGTGGGGATGCCGCGGCCGTTGTCGGTCACGCTGATCGAGTTGTCGGTGTGGATGGTGACGACGATGTCATCGCAGTGGCCGGCCAGGGCCTCGTCGATGGAGTTGTCCACCACCTCGAACACCAGGTGGTGCAGACCGGTGCCGTCGCTGGTGTCACCGATGTACATGCCGGGGCGCTTGCGCACCGCTTCCAGGCCTTCCAGGATCTGGATCGCGCCTTCGCCATAGCCTTCGGATGCGCCTGCCTGGTTGGTGTCAATCTTGGTTTGCGGCAGGTCGTTGAAGGCTTCGTTGGCGCTGGGTTCAGCGTCGGACAGCGGCTTGTTTTCTTCGGTCATGGTCGGTTTTTCTCAATCTCTTGATGAACCAAACCCGCGGTGAACAACGGGGTTCAACGCGGGTCGGGTTCAAGGGTGTGGCGTGGTGCGCAAGGCCTGGGGCTCCGAAGGCTCAGATGCGCATGGGCATGACCACGTACTTGAAGCTCTCGTTGTCGGGGATGGTCATCAAGGCCGAGCTGTTGGAGTCCGACAGCTCCACCTTCACCATGTCCTGGTCCATGTTGCCCAGGGCGTCGATCAGGTAGGTGACGTTGAAGCCGATCTCGATGGTGTCGCCACCGTAGTCGATGTCGAGTTCGTCCACGGCTTCTTCTTGTTCGGCATTGCTCGAGGCGATGCGCAGCGTGCCGGGCTCGAGGTTCAGGCGCACGCCCTTGAACTTGTCGCTGGTCAGGATGGCGGTGCGCTGCAGGCTGGCCAGCAAGGTGGTGCGGCCCAGCGTCAGGCTGTTGCGGTGGCCTTTGGGGATCACGCGGTTGTAGTCGGGGAACTTGCCCTCGACCAGCTTGGTGACGAACTCCATGCCATCAAAGCTGAACTTGGCCTGGTTGTTGGCAAACTGCATGTCGATGCCGCCTTCGGCGTCGGACAGCAGGCGCTGCAGTTCCAGCACGGTCTTGCGCGGCAAGATCACTTCTTGCTTGGGCACCTCGACGTCCAGCGTGGCCGAGGCAAAGGCCAGGCGGTGGCCGTCGGTGGCGACCAGGCTCAGGGTCTTGCCTTCGGCGACGAACAAAATGCCGTTCAGGTAGTAGCGGATGTCGTGCACGGCCATGGCAAACGACACCTGGCCCAGCAGGCTCTTCAGGGTCTTTTGCGGCACGCTGAACACCGGGCCAAAGTTGGCGGCCTCTTGCACCAGCGGAAAGTCTTCGGCCGGCAGGGTTTGCAGCGTGAAGCGGCTCTTGCCGCCCTTCAGGATCAGCTTGTTTTGGCTGGACTCCAGGCTCACGGTCTGGTCGCCGGGCATGGTGCGCAGGATGTCGATCAGCTTGCGCGCGCCCACTGTGGTGGTGAAGTTGCCAGCGTCGCCGTCCAGCTCGGCGGTGGTGCGGATCTGGATTTCCAGGTCGCTGGTGGTCAGTTGCAAGGACCCACCCGTCTTGCGGATCAGCACATTGGCCAGGATCGGCAAGGTGTGGCGCCGTTCCACGATGCCGGCCACCGATTGCAGAACCGACAGGACTTTGTCTTGTGTTGCCTTCAGGACGATCATGTCAACCTCTTGTTCAAGTTCTTTGCTGTGTCATCAGACGACGTTGCGGTGCTGGGTGGGTTCGGTGGTACCGACCTGCAGCCTCCCTGCGAACACGCCATTTTCTCTGTTTTTCAAGGCCTTTTGATGCAGACGCCGCACTTGTATGCCTGGCGTCACACCCCTGGTCTGGGGCGCTTCAGCCTTTGAGGGTTTGCTCCAGCACGTGCAGCTGCTGGTTCAGCTCGGTCAGTTGCTGGCGCTCGCCTGAAATTTTGCGCACTGCGTGCAGCACGGTGGTGTGGTCGCGGCCGCCAAACAACTCGCCGATTTCCGGCAGGCTTTTTTGCGTCAGCTCCTTGGCCAGGTACATGGCAATCTGGCGCGGCCGCGCAATGCTGGCCGGGCGCTTCTTGCTGTACATGTCGGCGACCTTGATCTTGTAGTAGTCGGCCACGGTCTTCTGGATGTTTTCGACGCTGATCTGGCGGTTCTGGATGGACAGCAAGTCGCGCAGGGCTTCGCGGGCCAGCTGGATGGAGATTTCCTTCTGGTTGAAGCGCGAATAGGCCAGGATCTTGCGCAGCGCGCCTTCGAGTTCGCGCACGTTCGAGCGCACGTTCTTGGCCACGAAAAACGCCACTTCTTCGGGCATCTCAGTGGCTTCAGCGCGCGCTTTGTTGATCAGAATCGCGACCCGCATTTCCAGCTCAGGCGGCTCGATGGCCACGGTCAGACCGGAGTCAAAACGCGACACCAAGCGCTCATGGATGTCGGCCAGGCCCTTGGGGTAAGTGTCGCTGGTCATCACGATGTGCGACTTTTTGGCCAGTAGCGCTTCAAAGGCGTTGAAGAATTCTTCTTGTGTGCGGTCCTTGTTCGCAAAGAACTGCACGTCATCGATGAGCAGCAGGTCCAGCGAGTGGTAGCGCTCCTTGAACTCGTCAAAAGCCTTGCGTTGGTAGGCTTTAACCACATCCGACACGAATTGCTCGGCGTGGATGTAGAGAACTTTCGAATCCGGCTTGTCAGCCAGCAGGCGGTTGCCCACAGCGTGCATCAAATGGGTCTTGCCCAGGCCCACGCCACCATAGATGAACAGGGGGTTGTACAGGTGGCCCGGCATGCCCGCCACGTGCATGGCGGCAGCGCGCGCCATGCGGTTGGCCGTGCCCTCCACCAGGGTGTCAAAAGTGAGACCTGCATTGAGGCGGTTCTTGAAGCCGCCGGCGGCGGCATCTTCGGCCGCCGCTGCCGGTTCAGGGGCCTGGCCAGCCTCGGGTGCGCTGGGTGCAACAAAAGCCCTGGCGGGCTGTTCCCGCTGAGTGAGCGCTAACTCGAGTGGCACGGCTTGGCCATACAAACGCTCCAGCATTTGGCTGATGCGGCTGGCGTATTGCGCACGGATCCAGTCGAGCTTGAAGCGGTTGGCGACGAAGATGATAATCTTGGACAGGTCGTCCGGGGCCTGGGCCACCAGGGGCTTGATCCAGGTGTTGAATTGTTGCTCTGGCAGCTCTTGGGCCAGTTGTTCTACGCATGCCTGCCAGAGGCTGTGTCCTGCGTTGGGGAGGTCGCTCTCAGTGGCGCCGTTCAGGTTTCCCTCGGTCATTCTTGGTCTGTATTTCTGTGGATAGTCAATTGCGGACAGCGGCCGTGATTCTAGTTTGTCAAAGAGTTATCCACAATCTGATCGGGCGATGACCCCGCGCGCCGGGGGCTGCCGGGCCGGGGCTGGTCAAAAGCCTTGGTTTGTGATTGGGCTTGTGGATTACATCAAATGTTGCGATAATCATCGGTTTCCCTGAAAGCGTTCAGGGCGATTTGATCAAGGCCCCGGGTTTGGGCGCCGTTGGTGAGGGGGTTTTGCGGGGGCTGAAAAGCCTTGGCAACCCGACCGAACCGGCTGTGCAGGAACGAATGGCCAGAACTGAACACTCAAGGAATTCATCATGAAACGCACTTACCAACCTTCCAAAATCCGCCGCGCCCGTACCCACGGTTTCCTGGTCCGCATGAAGACCCGTGGTGGCCGTGCTGTGATCAACGCACGCCGCGCCAAGGGCCGCAAGCGTCTGGCTGTCTAAGTTCAGCCTGGCCTGGTGAATTCCGGGCTGCTCGCGTGCAAAGGCTCAAAACCCGCCCGCAGTTCCAAGCCGCGATGGCGGGCGGTACGGTGTCTCGCACGCCGCATTTCGCCTTGCACCGCCTGGCTTTGACGGCCGCTGCCCCCGCAGCCGCTGATCTGCCCCCTGAAGGGCCTGATGCTTCTCCGATGCGAGAAGGTCAGGCTCTTTTTGTCGTTCCCGGTTCACATCCGACGGTCTGGCTCGGGGCCATGGTGCCCAAGCGCTGGGCCAAACGGGCCGTGACCCGCAATACCATCAAGCGCCAGATTTACCAACTGGCCAGCGAGTTCGAGCCCCGCCTGCTGCCCGCGGCCCACGTGGTGCGCCTGCGGGCTGGTTTTGACCGCAAGCAGTTCATCAGTGCCACGTCCGAGGTGCTCAAGCAGGCTGTGCGGGCTGAGCTGACCCAGCTGCTGCGCAAGGCCTGTGTCCAGCCGGCCAAACCGCAGGCCAAGGCCTCAGCCCCAGCGCTCGCCAAGGGGGCGCCAGCCCCCCTGCCCGCTGTACCTACCCCGGCCCAATCCGGCATGGAGTCCGCATGATGCGCGCGCTGTTGATGGGCCTGGTCAAAGGCTACCGATTGCTGCTCAGCCCCTGGCTGGGCTCGGCCTGTCGCTTTGAACCCACCTGCTCGGCCTATGCGCTGCAAGCCCTGGACCAACACGGCGCGGGCGTCGGGAGTTACCTGACCGTCCACCGTCTGTTACGCTGCCACCCCTGGTGCGCGGGCGGTGCTGATCCAGTGCCGACCGATCGGCCCCGCTTGTTCAGCGCCTTGTGCACCCCCTCTTCCCAACATTCTTCGCAAAAGAAGTCTTCATGAACGACATTCGCCGCACCATCTTGTGGGTGATCTTCGGGTTCTCCATGGTCCTCTTGTGGGACAAATGGCAGATCCACACCGGCAACAAGGCCATGTTCTTCCCTGGGCCGGCCGCCACGGCCACCGCGCCGGCGGCTGCCAAGCCAGCAACAGGCGCCGCAGCCCTGCCAGCGGCCACGGCGGGCGCCAGCGCCGTGCCGGGTGCCGCCCCTGCCCCGACGCCGCGTGAGCGCGTCAAGGTCAACTCGGATGTGTTCCAGCTGACCTTTGACACCGAAGGCGCTTCGCTGGTGGGCGTGGACTTGCTCAAATACGTCGACCTGAACGACAAGAGCCGCCACTTCACCCTGATGGCTGAAAACCCGGAGCACGTCTATGTGGCGCAAACCGGTCTGCTGGGGGGCACCTTCCCCAACCACAAGACGGCCATGAGCCTGTTGCCTGGTCCGCGTGAACTCAAGGACGGCGACAACGAACTGGTGGTTCGATTCGAATCTGGCGACCTGGGCGGCGTGAAGCTGATCAAGTCCTTCACCTTGCGCCGCGGCGCCTACGACATCGGCGTGCGCCACGAAGTGGTCAACACCGGCACCGCCCCGGTGTCGCCGCAGCTGTACCTGCAACTGGTGCGCGACGGCAACAAGCAAGAAGGCGATGTGCCCTTCTCCTCCACCTTCACGGGCCCTGCGGTCTACACCGACGCGCAGAAGTACCAGAAGGCCGAGTTCAAGGACATCGACAAGGGCAAGGTCGACATCGAAAAGCAAGCCAGCAATGGTTTTGTGGCCATGGTGCAGCATTACTTCGCCAGTGCCTGGCTGCTGGGCGACGGCATCCAGCGCGAGCTGTTCATGCGCAAGGTGTCGGACAACCTGTACTCGGTGGGCATGATCACGCCGCTCAACACCCTGGCCCCGGGTGAACGCCAAAGCATCGAGGCCCGCCTCTACGCCGGTCCGGAAGAAGAAAAGAAGCTGGAAGCCCTGACCCCCGGCCTGGAGCTGGTCAAGGACTACGGCTGGCTGACCATCCTGGCCAAACCGCTGTACTGGTTGCTGGACCAGTTGCACAGCTACATCGGCAACTGGGGTTGGTCCATCGTGGCGCTGGTGGTGCTGCTCAAGGCTGCCTTCTACTGGCTCAACGCCAAGGCGTATTCGAGCATGGCCCGCATGAAGGCCATCAACCCGAAGATCACCGAAATGCGTGAGCGCCTGAAGGACAAGCCGCAGCAGATGCAGCAGGAGATGATGCGCATCTACCGCGAAGAGAAGGTCAACCCCATGGGCGGCTGCCTGCCCATCCTGATCCAGATCCCGGTCTTCATTGCGCTGTACTCGGTGCTGTCGTCCAGCGTGGAAATGAGCAATGCCCCCTGGATCGGTTGGATCACCGACCTGTCGGCCAAAGACCCGTACTACATCCTGCCCCTGGTCATGACCGGCACCTCGCTGCTGCAAACCTGGCTCAACCCGACCCCGCCGGACCCGATGCAGGCCAAGATGATGTGGATCATGCCCCTGGTGTTCAGTGTCATGTTCTTCCAGTTCGCCTCCGGTCTGGTGCTGTACTGGATCACCAACAACATCTTGTCCATCGCCCAGCAGTGGGTGATCAACCGGCGACTCGGCGTCAACTGAGTCCCTCGTTGACCTGACTCCCCAGGCCGTCCAGCGCAAGTTGGCCGGCCTTTTTTGATGAAAGTTTCTGCCCATGCTGGCCCGCAACTCTGACCCCATCGTCGCCATCGCCACCGCCCCCGGACGCGGCGCGGTGGGCATCGTGCGCGTCAGTGGCCCTGACGTGAAGCCTCTGGTGGCCGCCCTGTGCGGGCGCGCACTGCGCCCGCGCGAAGCCACCTATCTGCCTTTGCGCGACGCCCAAGGCCAGGCCATCGACCAGGGTCTGGCCCTGCACTTTCCGGCCCCCAACTCCTACACCGGCGAAGACGTGCTGGAGCTGCAGGCCCACGGCGGTACTGTGGTGTTGCAGCTGCTGCTGGCGCGCTGCCTGCAGGCGGCGGCCGAACTCGACCCCGACACCGGCCGTCCGCGCCTGAGCGGGCTGCGCGTGGCCCAGCCTGGCGAGTTCACCCAGCGGGCTTTCCTCAACGACAAAATCGACTTAGCTCAGGCCGAGGCCATTGCCGACCTGATCGACGCCAGCACCGAGGCGGCTGCCCGCAGCGCCGGGCGCTCGCTCTCAGGCGAGTTCTCCAAAGAGATCCACCTGCTGCGCGACGCGCTGATCCACCTGCGCATGCTGGTCGAGGCTACCTTGGACTTCCCGGAGGAGGAAATCGACTTCCTGCAAAAAGCCGACGCCCAGGGCCAACTCGACCGCCTGCAAGCCCAACTCGCGCGCGTGCAGCAGCGCACCCGCCAGGGAGCCTTGCTGCGTGAGGGCGTGAAGGTCGTGATTGCCGGCCAACCCAATGCGGGTAAGTCGTCGCTGCTCAATGCCTTGGCCGGGGCGGAATTGGCCATCGTCACCCCGATCGCCGGCACCACCCGCGACAAGGTCGAGCAGACCATCCAAATCGAGGGCGTGCCCATCCACATCATCGACACCGCCGGCCTGCGCGACAGCCAGGACGAGGTGGAGCGCATTGGCATCGAGCGTGCCTGGGGCGAGATCGCCGGTGCCGATGCCGTGCTGTTCTTGCACGACCTGACCCGCGCCGACCAGGCCGACTACCAGGCGGCCGACCAGGCCATCGAGGCCACGCTGAGCAAGACCCTGGCGGCACGCGTGCCGGTGCTGCAGGTCTGGAACAAGCTCGATCAGGTCAGCCCCGATCAGGCGGCGGCCCATGCGGGCCTGCATTTGTCGGCTCGAACTGGCCTCGGGTTGGACAGCGTTCGGCAACAACTCTTGCAATTGGCGGGCTGGCAATCGGCGCCGGAAGGCCTGTATATCGCGCGGGAGCGCCACGTCCAGGCCCTGCAGCAGGTCGAAGGCCATCTGGACATGGCGGCCCGCTGCCTGGCGGCCCAGGCGCAATCGCTGGACTTGTTGGCCGAGGAGTTGCGCCTGGCCCAACAGGCGCTCAATGAAATCACGGGCGAATTCAGCTCGGACGACCTGCTGGGCGTGATTTTTTCCAAGTTCTGCATTGGCAAGTAATTGAAACAAATGTGCCCATTCCATTCATGGGCGATGGCGTGGCTTGTGCCTAATTTGTAACGCGGTTAAGTTCGGTGACCATGCACACCGCCCTGTCGTCCACGCCCGCCAACGGCCTGCAGGCCCTGGCATTGGCCATGGCCCACGCGCCTGCCGAGGAGCGCCTGGACCTGACCTTGAATCCGGCGCAGTGGGACATTTTGCAGGGTTACTTGCTGCCACACCGCTTGCCCGGTGGCCAGGTCTTGTTCGCCCGCGGTGTGCAGGACCGAACCCTCTATTTCATTGAAAGCGGTGGCCTCAGCGTGCACCTGGAAGACGACAAAGGCCGACTTCGGCTGGCCCTGGTGGGTGCTGGTTCGGTGGTTGGCGAAGGCGCTTTTTTCTCGCACCTGCCGCGCTCGGCCACCGTGCAGGCCAGCGCGGACTGCCAGTTGTGGGCCTTGACCGCGCTGCGCTTCGCCGAACTGGGCAACCGTCAGCCCGCCATGGCCCTGAGTTTGAGCATGGGTTTGGGCGCCTTGATGGCGCGCCGCTTCAGCCAACGTCGGCGCCGGGTGGCCTGCACTTGAGTCGCCCGGCCGACCATTGGCCACCAATTCAGGTTAGCCTTGGCCCCTGTTTGTAAGGATCACAAAACATGTCCCTGTTTGCTTGGTTGTTTGGCAACAAGCGCTCGCGTCGCCCCGAGGAGGCACCCAGCTTGCCGAGCTCGGGCACGAGCCGCCCTGGCGCTTCCCGGCGCAGCCAAAAAGCCTGGGTGGATGTGGGCCCGGCCCCGTCCAACACCAAGCACAAGGCCGAGCGCCTGCAGCGGCGCGAACTGTTGTACGCGGTGGTGCGCGACACCATGGTGCGCGTCGGGGTGCTGTCTTCGCGCTACAAATTCAAGGTGTTGTCATTGGATTCCCACGGGCGGCAGTTCATGGTGATGATGGATGTGGCCCCCGAAGTGGCGGCCGACAGCCAGCACCTGACGCAGATCGAAGTCTTGCTCGCCCAGACCGCCAAGGCGCGCCATCAGCTGTTGGTTACCTCGGTGTACTGGCGCTCCAACAACCAGGTTTCGACGGCGTTGCCGGCGGCTGCTCACTCGCCTCCGGCGGGTGCGTCGAGGGCTGTGGCGGGGCGCGCCAACCCAGGCACCAGCGCGACCCCCCGCTTTGAGCCCATCCAGGCTGAAGAGGTGGCCGCCTTCCACCGGGCGCTGGCTGAAATCGGCGCGCAAGCCCCGGCCTTGGCGCAAAGCGTGCAGAGCGGGCCCCGCCTGGCTGGGCGCCTGACTGGCTTTGAAGACACCGAATTGGCGGATGACGCCGAAGATTCGCGCCCACAGTCCCTCAGCACCACCCAGTACGGCGATCTGTGAGACTGGGCTGATCAGGCCTTCGCCTGGGCCTCAGAACCGTGGTTCGGTCTCGCCCGCGTGCCAGGCCGGGTACTTGCCCATCACCGACTCGAACAGCGGCAGCGCCAGGCCGCGCTGCAGCCAGGCACGCACGTCTTCCAGCCCCGTGGCCCCCGCCCACCAGGCCGCATCGACCTGCGCCAACTGGCGCACAAACGGCCACAGTGCCAGGTCCAGCAAGCTGGGCTGATCGCCCCACATGAAAGCCGTGTGCTGGGTCTGCAGCTGGCGTTGCAGAGGCTGCAACAGCACTGCCACGGCCTGATCACGCCAGGTTTCGGCGCTCAGGCTGGGGTGACGTTCGGGGTATTTGTAGCCATCCAGTGCGCGTTTGAAGGCCCCGTCCAGCGTGTGCAGCCAAAGCGCTTCTTGCTCGGTTGGGGTGGCGCCTTGGGGCCGTGACCAGCCCACCGGGGGCTGTTGGGCAAAGGCCCAGCGCATGATGTCCAGGCTGTGCAGCAGCACTTGCCCATCGGGCAATTGCAGCACGGGCACCGTGCCCGCGGGGTTCAGGGCCAACAACTCAGGCGGCTTGTCGCGCAGCAGCACTTCGCGCAGGCGCACCGTCAGGCCGCAGGCTCGCAAGGCCAGGCGCGCGCGCATGGCATATGGGCAGCGCCGGAACGAGTACAGCAGGGGTGGGTCGATGGCGGCGGGCTCGGGTGTCATGGCGGCGCCGATGATAGCGCTGGCCACCCCCCTCTGGGCTTCAGTGCGCCTTCACGTCAACGCGCACGCCGGTGGTTTTGGGGGCGCTGGTTGGCACGGACCAGGCCAGGGCGGTCAGGGACAAGACGGCGGCAGAAATCTGTTGGATCGCGCGGGACATCGAAACACACTCACAGTGAGACAGTAAAACGGGCGACTTTGCCGGGCGGCTGTGACGGGCCGATGACAGGGATTTCCCGCCCCCGGGGGTTTTGGGCCTGCGGCCGCCGGGTTTTGTTGGTTAGGATGGTCCGGTATCAGTAACGTTTTCCAACGGGCTGGGCAGGACGCCACGATGCAACTCCTTTCTGCCGCTGAAAGTTACCTGTTGGGCCGCCGATTTGGCCGCCTGCTGGTGTGGGCGGCTGCCCTCTTGGCCCTGTGCTTTGCGGGCGTGACCGCGTTCTCCATCGCGCAAGACCACTACATCACTCGGCGCATCGCGCAAGACACCAGCTACCAAATCACGGAAAACCTGCGCCAGCTCACCGACTCGGTGCTGGAACAGGCCGCCTACAGCCTGGCCGGTCTGGCCGAGGCCCTGGCCGAACCGGGCGAGGGTGCCACACCGTCGGCACCCGCTTGGACCCGCCTGCTGCACACCGCCATGCGCTACGACACCAGCACCCAGGTGCTGTTTGTGCGCCGAGCGGATGAGCTGGTGGCGGTTGACCACCGCCATCGCCTGCACGAAGGCCCTCCTGAACTCAGCCAGCTGAGCCCGCCCGAGGTGGCCGGCCAGCTGCGCCTGGGCGCGCCCATCAGCCTGGATGGGGGGCAAACCCATGTGCTGCCAGTGTTGCTGCGTGTGGTCGGTGCCCAGCCCCACGGGGATTACCTGCTCGGGGCCCTGATTCCCCTGCAGTCTTTGCGACCGCCCAGCTTGTTGTCCAGCACCACCCAAGCCCCTTTGGAGCAGGCCGCCTACCTGCCCTCGGGGCGGGTGCTGATGCACACCTGGGGGTCGGACCGGGCCGTGGGCCAGATGGCCCCCGAGTCGGCGCTGCTGGCCGAGCTGGCGGGCAGCGCCCCCACCGGCAGTTTTGCGGTGCAAGACGCGGACGGTCAGGGCCTGTCGGGCACCTTCCGCCGCTCGGACCGCTATCCCCTTTTGGTGGCCAGCATGCAAGCCGATGCGGTGGTCCTGGGCCCTTGGCTGCAGCGCAGCCTCACCAAAGTGGTATTGCTCCTGTTGTCCTGGTTGGCCCTGGGCTTGGGCGTGCGCGCCCTGAGCCGCATGCTGCGCGCCCTGGCCACCAGCGAGTCGGTGTACCGGCGCCTGTTTGAGGACGTGGCCGACGGCGTCATCGTGCACAGCCCGCGGGGCCGCATCCTGAGCCTCAACGCGGCCGCCTTGCGCCTGACCGGCCTGACCCAGGCCGAGGATGCCGTGGGCCGCCCGCTGAGCGACTTCTTCCCTCACCCGATCGACCCGGCCACTGGCCAACCCAGTACCCTGCCCCAATCCCGCATTGCACGCGCCTTGGCGGGCGAACACTTGCGCTTTGAGTACAGCTTTGACGCGCCCCGCACCCAACAGCACTTTGACTGCGACATGCGCCTGTCCACCTTTTTGTTGGGGGGTGAGCCTCAGCTGCTGTGCCTGGTGCGTGACCTCAGTGAAGAGCGCCGCCACAGCAGCCAGCAAGAGTACCTGGCCAACCACGACCCCCTCACCGGCCTGCCCAACCGGCACAGCCTGCTGCGCCTGTTGGATGAGCGCATCGAACAGGCGCCAGGTCAGCCCTTCGAGCTGGTGTTCGTCAACCTGGCCCGCTTCAAGGAGGTCAACGAAGCCTTTGGCCACCGCGCCGCCGACATGGTGTTGGAGATCAGCGCGCGTCGCATCGAGCGCCAACTCAGCGCCCATGGTTGGACCTTGGCGCGCGCGGGCGGCACTGACTTTGCTGCCGCGCCCCCGTCGCCCGGCTACGAGGGCCCTGCCCTGCCCACCGAGGCCATTTGCGATCTGATGGTGCGCGTGGTGCGCGAGCCCATCGTGATGGGCGACACCTCGGTCGAGTTGCACGTCAAACTGGGCAGCGCTGACTATCCTGGCGACGCGCTGGATGCGGGCCAGTTGCTGCGCTGCGCCGACATGGCGGCCACCCGCGCGCGCACCGTGGTGGGCTCCCAGGTGCGCTACAGCAAGAGCTTTGAAAACGCCCCCGGCCACGACCTGAAAATGCGCTCTGAGCTGTCAGCCGCCATCCGTGACGGCCAGCTGCAACTGGCCTGGCAGCCCAAACTCTGGCTGGAAAGCCGCGAGATCGAGGGTGTTGAGGCCTTGTTGCGCTGGCATCACCCGCGCTTGGGCTGGGTGCCTCCCTCGGAGTTCATTCCGCTGGCCGAGTCGACCGAGCTGATCTACCCGCTCACGCGCTGGGTCATCAGCGCAGCGCTGGACCAGATGGCCCAGTGGCAGGCCCAGGGTCAGTCGCTCAAGGTGGCGGTCAACATCAGCGCCAACAACTTGCAAGACCCCGACTTCACCGACCATGTGAAAGACCTGCTGCGGCGCAAGAACGTGCCGGCTGAATTGCTGGAGCTGGAGGTCACCGAGTCGGCTTTGGCCGCCAACCCCGAGATCGTGCTGCGCCGCCTGCAGGACCTGCGTGCCGCTGGCCTGTCGCTGGCGCTGGACGATTTTGGCACCGGCTTCTCCAGCCTGTCCTACGTGAGCCAGTTCCCTTTCACCACCATCAAGATCGACCGCAGCTTTGTCAGTGCCTTGCTGCGCAGCCCGCGCGACCGCCATGTGGCCGAGTCCACCATCGCCTTGGGCCGCAAACTGGGCTTGCGCACCGTGGCCGAAGGGGTGGAGGACGACGCCACGGCCTCGGCCCTGATGGCGCTGGAGTGCGACATCGGCCAAGGGTATTTGTTTGCCCGCCCCTTGATGGGCCAGGCCTTTGAACACTGGCGCAGCACGCACGAGGCCAAGCTCGAAGCGGCGCGCAAACAGGCCTCGGGCAGCCCGTTGCGCTGAGTACGCCAGTCCTCAGCGCTTCACAGCGCCCGCACCAGCACCACCGCTCCCGGCCCATACGTGGCCAGGGCGGCTTGGGCGTCGGGGTTCAGGCGGCCGGCCGGACCAAAGCCCTGCCGCTGCCAGAACCCTGACGAGCCTTGCACCGCCACCAAGCCCAGGCCGGCCAAACCTTGCTGGCGCGCCTGATGCAGGGCGTGGGCCACCAGCTGCGGGCCCAGGCCCCGGCCGGCCGCGCTGGGGTGCACGGCGAGGTCGTGCAGGTACAGGGTGTCGCCTTCGGGCTCGGGCGCAAAGCCTTGGTGCAGCGCCCCCACGTGACCGGCGTGCGTGCGGTAGGCCATCAGGTAGGCGCCCAGGCGAGCGCCATCCCATGCACCCCAGACCGTGTCGCTGGCCACCCGCAGGCGCTGCGCTTGCACCGGGGCCGGCTCCAGAAAGCCCGCGCCATAGGCGGCTTCTTGCACCGCCATCAGCGCGTCCATGTCCTCGGCTTGCAGGCCGCGCAACGACCAGCTCGCAGGCCCGCTCACGACGGTACCCGCCCGCGCAGTTGCAGCACGGCGTGCTGGCCGGCTTCATGGCCACGGGTGAAGGCCTCTTCAAACACCGAGTAGCCGGACCAGTCGCCGTGGGCCCAACTCAGGCGGCCCTCGGCCAGCACGGCGGGCACGCCAAGGCGGGTGCGAGCGGGAGCGCGCTGCGGCAAGCGCGTGAGGTGGGCCAGCGTACCGGGCACGGGCACGGCCATCGCGTGGCCATGCCGGCTGATGGAAAACCGCTGGGCTTGCGCCAGCAGGTCCGGGTGGGGGACGAGGTAGTCCTTGAGCAGTTGGTCGCGCCAGTGCGTCCAGGGCTGCTCCAGCAGCTGGCGCCGGGCCGCATGGCCCAGGCCCAGGGCGCTGTAAAAGCTCAACACCGTGGGACCAGGGCGTGGGTCCAGGCGCTGATGCGCCGCGTTCACATAGCCCAGGCCGGTGCTGCCGTAGACCACGTTGTCCCAGGCTGGAGCGGCGCCGGGGCGGTCGGTCAGCGGGGCCGCCAGTTGCAGATTGCCCACCACCCAGGCGGCATGCTGCCAGCGCAATGCCGTGGCCTGCACCCAGTCGGGCGCGGCCGCCTGCACGCGGGCGGCCACCGGCACGGGCAGGGCCACCACGCAGTGCGCGGCCAGCCAGCGTTCAACGCGTTGTTGCGCCACATCCCACACGTCCACGGCCACGGCCTGGCGCTGGTCTTCGATGCGCAGCACCAAGCGCCCGGTGTAGAGCGGGCCGCCCCGGTGGCTGCCTTGCAGCGGCGCGGCCAAGCGCTCGACCAGCCAGCCATTGCCTTCGGGCCAGGTCAGCACCGCCGATTCGGCGGCTTGTGCGGCGGCCTCGCTGCCTGGGGCCTGAAAACCATGCCGGCTGGCAAAGTAATGCAGGCCTGCCCAGGCCGAGACCTGGTCGACACCGGCGCCGTAGTCGTCGCGGCAGCAGTAGTCCAGGAACCAGCGCAACGCCGGGTCGTTCAGGCCGCGCTGGTTCAGCCATTGGCCAAAGGTCAGCGCGTCCAGGGCCAACTGGCCCGGGCTGAGGCTTTGGCGTGACAGGGGAATGGCGTAGCGGTTTTGCTTTTGCTCGGTGTCCACCAGGCGGGCAAACAACTGGTACTGGGCCAGCGTGGTGGGGCTCTGGTCCTGGCTGGGCAGCAGGCCTTCTTGCCATTGGCCGTTTTGGTACAGGCGCTCCTGCGGGCTGTGGCACAGGGCGTGTTCGTCATAGACCCAGCGCCCGGCTTCGCGCCGGCGCACGCCGAGTTCTTCGAGCAGGGCCTGCACCTCGCGCGCCTCGTCGCCGGGCAAGGGCAGGTAGTGGGCGCCGGTGGGGCAGGCCAGGCCGCCCAGTTCGCGGCCTCGGCTGTTGCCGCCGGGTTGGTCCGCCAGCTCCAGCACGGCCAGGTCGTCCACCCCGCCCTGGCGCAGCGCACGCGCCGCCGCCAGGCCGGCAATGCCGCCCCCCAGCACCAGGGCGCCGACGCGGCGCGACACGGCGGGCGCGGGCCAGCGGCGCGGGTTCTCGTGCAGCAGGTGGCCACGCTCGAAGCTGGCGTCCTCAAAGCCCCCTTCCAGCACGGGCATGGTGCGGCTGCAGCCGGCCAGGCCCAGGGCGCTGGCCGCGGTGCTGGTCAGCCAGTCGCGGCGCTTCATGGGTTGGGCCCGGCCTGGGGTGGGCGGGCGATGGCGATGTCGGTCATGGGGCGCGGACTCAATGGCTCACCTTGCCCCATTCCTGCTCGTAGGTGTGGACCAGGATCTGGTTGGACAGGCGGTTCACGCTGGCCGGCACCGGGCCCATGTCCTGCGGGAAGTCGAACAGCAGGGGCAAGGTGGCGGTGTTCAAAAAGCGCAGCCCTGGGGGCAGCGTGGTGGGCAGGCGCCAGGGGCGGCGGCTGGCCACCACAAAGCCCCACTCGCCAAAGCTGGGCACGTTGGCGTGGTAAGGCGTGGCGCTCAGGCCCGCGGCTTCCAGGGTGCGCACCACGGTCCAAAAGCTCTGGCGTGCCACCAGGGGCGAAGTGGTTTGCACCACGGCATAGCCGCTGGCCGACAGGCGCTGGTCCAGCAGGCCGTAAAAGGACTGGGTGTAGAGCTTGCCCAGGGCGAAGTTGGTGGGGTCGGGGAAGTCGACCAGGATCACGTCGAAGCTGTCGGCGGTTTTTTGCAGCCACTGGAACGCGTCTTCATTGACCACCCGCACGCGAGGGTCCTTGAGCGCGTTCCCATTGAGCTTGAGCAGGGCCGGCTGGGTGCTGAACAGCTCGGTGATGGCCGGGTCCAGGTCGACCAGGGTGACCTGCTGCACGCTGGCGTACTTGAGTACCTCGCGCAAGGCCATGCCATCGCCGCCGCCCAGAATGGCCACGCGCTGAGGCCGACCCTGGGCCGACATCACCGGGTGGACCAGGGCTTCGTGGTAACGGTATTCATCGCGCTCGGCAAATTGCAGATTGCCGTTCAGAAACAGGCGGTGCCCCTGGACGCCGCTGGTGACCACGATGCGCTGGTAGGGTGAGCTGGCGGTGTAGACCACGCGGTCCTGGTAGAAGCGGTCCTCGGCCAGGGTGGTGATGTGGTTGGCGCCGGCCATGCCCGCCAGCAACACCCCCAGCACGCCAGCGCAGGCCAGGGCATGGGCGCGCAGGCGGCGCAGCTCATGGCGGAACAGCCACAGCGCCCAGCAGGCCACCGCGGCATTCATCAAGCCGAACAGCAGGCCGGTGCGCACCAGGCCCAGGTAGGGCACCAGCACCAGCGGGAAGGCCAGCGACACCACCAGCGCGCCCAGGTAGTCAAAGGTCAGCACCTGGGCGACCAGCTCCTTGAGCTGCACATCGCGCTTGAGGATGCGCATGACCAGCGGAATCTCCAACCCCACCAGGGTGCCCACGCCGCCCACCATCAGGTACATCACGACGCGGAAGGCCCCCGGCAGGTAGGCGCTGGTCAGGAACAGCACGGCCGGCAAGGTGCCGCCCAGCAAGGCCACCAGCAGCTCAATGCGCAGGAAGTGCGCGCTCAGCTGGCGCTCCAGGTAGCGCGAGGCCCAGGAGCCCAGGCCCATGGCAAACAGGTAGGTGCCGATGATGGTCGAGAACTGCAAGACCGAATCGCCCAGCAGGTAAGACGCCAGGGTGCCGGCGGCCAGTTCGTACAGCAGGCCGCAAGCCGCCACCACAAACACGCTGGTCAGCAAGGCCAATTCGACCGGGCGCGGGCGCCGGCCGGTTGGCGTGGGGTGGTCGCCCGGGTCACGCGGGCTCAGCTTGGGCTTGCGCCGCCCCAGCGGGCGCCAGGCCACGTCGGACACGGGGGCGGGGAGTTCAGGTCGGAGGCTCAAAACAATCCACAGTCTTCAAAATACACAAAGGCCAGGTGCGGGCACCGGGTCGGTCAGGGCTCAGCCATGGATGGCCGCGGCCACGATCAGGCAAATGCCCAGCGCCATGGCCGCCACCACCACGCCCAGCGCGAGGTTCTGCTTTTCAATGATCTCTTGCCACAGGTCGTAGGGGGTGAGTTTGTCGATGATGACAAAGCTCAGCCAGAACACCACCACCCCGAGCAGGGCGAACACGATGGAGCCGATCAAGGCACCGGGGCGAAGCCATTCAAGTTCCATGGAAAACTCCTGATGGGATGCCGCCCTGTCGGGGGTCGGCGGGACGGGTTGCGCTCATTTGTGGCTGCCTCCACCGCCCGAGTAGCCCCCGTAGGCGCCCCCGGTGCTGCGGTAGCTGCCGCCGTTGTTGCAGTTCTCCACCGCCGGGTCGCAGCGCGAGCAGCGGCTCAGCAGCAGCACCAGCACGATCAACACCACGGCGATCACGATCAGGGTGCCACAGCCCAGCCCCCGCAGCGGCCCGGTGGGCCCTGCGTCGCTGGTCTGGAACCCAGCGGCCGGAGTCGCCACGCCAAAGGCCTTGGCGACCACGGCGGCGTCCAGTTTCCGCCCGCTGGACCAGGTCTGTTCGGCCGGGGTTTGCTCCAGCGACAGCAGGCCTTTGGCGCTGCGGTAGTCGCGGTTGCTGCTGCGCTGGCCGCGCGCCACCGGCCAGTAGAACTCGCCCAGGGCGTAGGTGGTCTCGGCCTCGTAGCTGTATTGAAGATCGTAGCGGGTGCCCAGGTAGGTGGCGCTGCGCGCGCCCGCGCCCAGCGAGGGCGCGCCCGTGATCGGACGCACCAGGCTCCAGCCTTCTTCGGTGTCGACCAGAAAGCTGAAGCCGCGCTGGCGGTTGTAGAGCAGGTACTCGCACCAGCCAAAGGCCTCGTCATCGCCGGGGCTGCGCCCCATGCGGTGCTGAAAGCCCACCACCTGCCAGGCCACGCCTTCCAGCGTGCCTTGGCTGCCCAGCGGGATGTGGGGCGCCACGGGCTCGTCTTGCAGGGCGTGGCGCAGCTCGCCACCCACCCCTTGCGAGACATCGATCAGGCTGTGGCAAGTGCCGCAGCTCAGCGTTTTGGTGCTGGCCAGCGTGACCTCGACCGCCGCGCCGCACTGCGGGCAGTTGAACTGGCGGGCGGTTTCTTCTTTCACCGACTCGGATTTCAACCCGCTGAGCTGCAGGTCTTCCAGGCGCACCGACTGGCCCTGGCTGAGCGCGGGTGGCGTGCGGCTGTAGTCCAGGCTCAGCACCTGGCCCTGGTCACTGCGCAGTTCGACCATGCCAAAACCAAAGCCCAGCGGCGGCATCTTGGGCAGCTCGCCCTGGGCCGAACGCAGGCTGACCTGGCCGTTGAACGCCACGGTGTAGGGCTGGCCCTCGACCGCGGTGGTGGCGCCCACGCGGAAGGCCGAGGCCGGTGGCATGTCGCGCTGCAGCTCGCGCGGGCGCGCCATCACGTAGGCGCCGTTGTCTTCGCTCAGGAATGCCTGGCTGCCGTCGTCGAACCAGGCCACCCATTCCGTCCAGACACCGGTGGGGGACTGGTATTGCAGGCGGCCGATCAGGATGAAGGGCCGGTCTTGGTAGCGTCCGCTGGTGTGCAGCTGCAGCGGGCTGGGGTCGTCAAACAGCTCGGCCATGCGGCCCAGGCGCGACAGCACCTCGCCCTGGCGCACCACCGTGCTTTGGCAATAGGGGCACACCGCGTGCGTGGACTGCGCACTGCGGAACTCAACGGGCGCGCCACACCCAGGACAGGGCGCGCGGTAAAAACGCTCTGCCACGATCTGTCAGATCGCGGTCAGACGAGCTTCTTCAGGAGCTCGGCCTTCTTGGCGTCGAATTCTTCCTGCGTCAGGATGCCCTTGTTTTTCAGGTCGGCCAGCTTCTCCAGCGTGGCCATCACCTCGTCGGGCTTCAGGCCGGCCGCGGCAGTGGCGGCGCCTGCAGGCGGGGCTTGCAGCCCGGCCTGCAGGTTTTGCGCCAGCACCTGGCCCAAAGCCACGCCCGCGCCCAGGCCCATGGCGTCTCCGGCCACCCCGCCGCCCTGGCCCGAGCCTTCAGCGAACTTGGGGATGGCCTGGGCCGTCTGGTACTGCATGAACTGCCCCATGTTCTGTCCCACCATGCCCATGCCGATTTTTTGGTCCAGCACTTTTTGCAGGTCTTCGGGCAGGGAAATGCTCTGCACCGTCATCGCTTCGAGCTGCAGACCCAGCTTTTGGAACTCGGGCGCCAGTTGCTGCTGCAAGGCCTGGGCGAAGCGCTGCTGCTGTGCTGCCAGGTCCAGGAAGGGCACGCCGCTGGCGGCAATCGCCTGGCTGATGTTTTGCAGCACCAGGCCGCGCAGTTGGCCGTCAAGCTCGGCCACGCCGTAGCGCTCGCGCGTGCCTGAAATCGCGCTGTGAAACAGCTTGGGGTCGACCAGGCGGAAGCTGTAGTTGCCAAAGGCGCGCAGGCGCACGGCGCCAAAGTCGGCGTCGCGCACCGTCACCGGTTGGGGCGTGCCCCATTTCTGGTCCAGTTGCTGGCGCGTGCTGAAGAAGTAGACATCGCTCTTGAAGGGCGAATCGAACAGCTTGTCCCAGTTTTTGAGGTTGGTCAGCACCGGCAGGGTCTGGGTGCTGAGGTGATGCGTGCCGGGGCCGAACACGTCGGCCACCTGGCCTTCGTTGACGAACACGGCGGCCTGCGATTCCCGCACGATGAGCACCGCACCGTTCTGAATTTCCTGATCGGCCATGGGGAAGCGCCAGGCCAGGGTGCCGTCGGCGTCTTCGGTCCATTGAATGACGTCAATGAACTGTTTCTTGATGAAGTCCATCAGGCCCATGGCGTTCTCCTGCGCTGTGTCGGAATCGAAGTGTTCCTGATGATACCTGCGCGCAAAGGGCATTACGCCCAGTGCCCTGGGCTTACAAACTGCAGAAATTGGCCCCCAGCGAGAGGGCCGGGCCGCTGGGGCTCAGGCGCGCACGTCGAGCAGGGAACCCATCATCTGGTCCTGCGTCTTGATGGTTTTGAGGCTGGCCTGAAAGCTGTAGCTGGAGGCGATTTGATCGACCATGTCTTGCGGCAACTGGCTGCCGGCTTGGGCTGCCCGCGACACGCTGGTTTGGGTGCCGCCACCGCTTTGTGCTTGTTGGCTGACCAACTCGCGCTTGAAGCCTTCCGTGTTTTGGTTGGCGATGTTGTTGGCCGAGGCGCTTTGCCGTTGCAAGGCGGCCTGCATGCCGGATTGGGCGATGGCGCTGATGCTGGACATGGGGGCCTCGGTAGAGCGTTCGTGAACGGTCAATTATCGGCTTTTGCGCCTCGTTTGGCAAAAGACCCGGTGCTCGAAGGGGCCTGTGAAGGACTCATTTCGTGGTGCTGGGCGGCCCCCTGAGACGTTACCGGCGGCGTGCGGGACTGGATGGTCGGGGGGCGGTCCCGGCGCAGGGCCCCCGATTTCTCCCCTTTGGCGCGATGACCCTGAAGTCCGTGCTCGGGTCTATGAGGGCAAGCCCCTGGTCTGACCATGGCCATGGAGCCTCTCGGACGGGCGCAGAATCGGTGGTAGGTCTTTTGTGAAAAAGTCAAAACCGAAACACCTATTTACGCAGATTCACCTACTAGGGTTTTCCCGTGGCTGGGTCTACAATCGCCAACCCTTGCGAGTACGGACAGACCGCCGCTGGTGTGCGGAACGCGCCCTTGCAAGCCAGCAGGAGACATTTGATGCCCGATAACGCCCAGGTCAACAAAGAAGAAAAGCGCGCTGAATTGCGCCGCGCTGCACTGGAGTACCACGAGTTCCCGACCCCCGGCAAAGTGGCCATCGCGGCCACCAAGCAATTGGTCAACCAACACGACCTGGCCCTGGCCTATTCGCCTGGCGTGGCTGCGCCTTGTGAAGAAATCGTCAAAGACCCCAACGCCGCTTTCAAATACACCAGCCGCGGCAACCTGGTGGCCGTGATCACCAACGGCACCGCCGTGCTCGGTCTGGGCAATATCGGCCCGCTGGCCGCCAAGCCCGTCATGGAAGGCAAGGGCGTGTTGTTCAAGAAGTTCGCCGGCATCGATGTGTTCGACATCGAAATCGATGAACAAAAAGACCTGGACAAGCTGGTCGACATCATTGCCTCGCTCGAGCCCACCTTCGGTGGCATCAACCTCGAAGACATCAAGGCGCCGGACTGCTTCTACGTCGAGCGCAAGCTGCGCGAACGCATGAAGATCCCCGTCTTCCACGACGACCAGCACGGCACCGCCATCGTGGTGGGCGCGGCCCTGCTCAACGGCCTGAAGGTCGTGGGCAAGGACATCAAGGACGTCAAGCTGGTCACCTCGGGTGCCGGTGCGGCGGCCCTGGCCTGCCTGAGCCTGCTGCTCAAGCTGGGCCTGCCGCGTGAAAACATCTACGTCACCGACCTGGCTGGCGTGGTCTACGAAGGCCGCACCGAGCTGATGGACGAGGACAAGATCCAGTTCGCCCAAAAGACCGAGGCCCGCACCCTGAGCCAGATCATCGAAGGCGCCGATGTCTTCCTGGGCCTGTCCGCCGGCGGCGTGCTCAAGCCCGAGATGGTCGCCAAGATGGCCGCCAAGCCGCTGATCTTCGCCCTGGCCAACCCGACGCCGGAAATCCTGCCGGAAGAGGTCAAGGCCGTGCGCGACGACGCCATCATGGCCACCGGCCGCACCGACTACCCGAACCAGGTCAACAACGTCCTGTGCTTCCCGTACATCTTCCGCGGCGCGCTGGATGCGGGCGCTTCGACCATCACGGTCGAGATGGAAATCGCCGCCGTGCACGCGATCGCCGAGCTGGCCCAGGCCGAGCAAAGCGAAGTGG
>NZ_JAQSIO010000002.1 GCF_028649455.1 Curvibacter microcysteis
CCACTTCGCTTTGCTCGGCCTGGGCCAGCTCGGCGATCGCGTGCACGGCGGCGATTTCCATCTCGACCGTGATGGTCGAAGCGCCCGCATCCAGCGCGCCGCGGAAGATGTACGGGAAGCACAAAAGATTGTTGACTTGGTTGGGAAAGTCCGACCTCCCCGTGGCCATGATGGCGTCGTCGCGCACCGCCTTGACTTCCTCGGGCAGGATCTCGGGCGTCGGGTTGGCCATCGCGAAAATCAGCGGCTTGGCGGCCATCTTGGCGACCATCTCGGGCTTGAGCACGCCACCGGCGGACAGGCCCAGGAAGACATCCGCGCCTTCGATGATCTGGCTCAGGGTGCGGGCCTCGGTCTTTTGGGCGAACTGGATCTTGTCCTCGTCCATCAGCTCGGTGCGGCCTTCGTAGACCACGCCCGCCAGGTCGGTGACGAAGATGTTCTCGCGCGGCAGGCCCAGCTTGAGCAGCAGGCTCAGGCAGGCCAGGGCCGCGGCGCCGGCCCCCGAGGTGACCAGCTTGACGTCCTGGATGTCCTTGCCCACGACCTTCAGGCCGTTGAGCAGGGCCGCGCCCACCACGACGGCGGTGCCGTGCTGGTCGTCGTGGAAGACGGGGATCTTCATGCGTTCGCGCAGCTTGCGCTCGACGTAGAAGCAGTCGGGGGCCTTGATGTCTTCGAGGTTGATGCCACCGAAGGTGGGCTCGAGCGAGGCAATGATGTCGACCAGCTTGTCCAGGTCTTTTTGTTCATCGATTTCGATGTCGAACACATCGATGCCGGCGAACTTCTTGAACAACACGCCCTTGCCTTCCATGACGGGCTTGGCGGCCAGCGGGCCGATGTTGCCCAGACCGAGCACGGCGGTGCCGTTGGTGATCACGGCCACCAGGTTGCCGCGGCTGGTGTATTTGAAAGCGGCGTTGGGGTCTTTGACGATTTCTTCACAAGGCGCAGCCACGCCAGGCGAATAGGCCAGGGCCAGGTCGTGTTGGTTGACCAATTGCTTGGTGGCCGCGATGGCCACTTTGCCGGGGGTCGGGAGGGCGTGGTAGTTCAATGCGGCCTGTCGCTGGTCGCCGGTGGTGTTGTGCTTCATGGGCGTTGGGAGGGGGCTGAAAAGGGGCTGAGGGGCTCGGCCTCTGGGGGCGTTGGCGTCGGGTGGGGCACCTGGGGCAGGCGTTGTCTGCGTTGCACCAGCGCCTCCAGGCTCAGTGCTTCGTCAAAGGCGTTGTGCCATTTGGCGGCCGTGGGCTGGGGGAGAGGCGGGGCGGGGCGGGGCATGGGGCTGACGGGTGGGGCGGTGGAACCCAGGGCATCCTGGGGCGCCCGCCCCGGGGCACTGGGGCTCGGGGCGGCAGGTCCTTGCTGGGGGCGGTCTTCAGTCGGCGCTCTCGCCGGCGTCCCTGATCACCTTGCTCCAGCGCTGCAGTTCGGCTTCGACAAACTTCCTGTGCTCGACCGGCTCCAGGCGGGCGTCCGTCACCACGCGCACCCCCAGGGCTTCTTGGCGCTTGATGAGTTCGGGGTCCTTGAGGGCGCTGCGCAAAGCGGTGTTCAGTTTGGCCAGCACCGCGGCGGGCGTGCCTCTGGGGGCGTAGAGACCGTGCCAGACGGTCATTTCAAAGCCTGCCAGACCCGCTTCGGCCAGGGTGGGTGCCTGGGCCAGTGCTGGCAGGGGCAGCTTTTGCTTGCTCGTGACGCCAAACAGCTTGATCTTCTTGGCCTCGATCTGGGGCACCGCGTTGGTGGCCTGCTCACACATCAAATCGACCTGGCCGCCCATGAGGTCGGTCATGGCGGGCGCCGTGCCTTTGTAGGGCACCGGGATCATCTTGGACGCCAGGCTGGCCTGCAGCAGCAGGCCGCACAGGTGCGAGGCGGAGCCGACGCCCGCGTTGGCGATGTTGACCTTGCCCTCGTTGGCAGCGATCCATTTGCGCAGTTCGGCGAACTGGTTGACTGGCAGGCTCGGGCGACCGACCAGGGTTGAGGGGGCTTCGTTGATCAAGCCCAGGGGCTCGAAATCCTCGGGCACCTTGTAAGGCAGTTTCTTGTAGAGCGCGGGGGCTGTGGCCATGCCAATGTGGTGTACCAACAGGGTGTAGCCATCGGGGGCGGCCCGTGCCACGCGGGCCGATCCGATGGTGCCGCCGGCGCCGGCGGTGTTGTCGACGATGACGGTCTGAGCCAAGGGCTTGCGCAGCGCGTCGGCCAGGTCCCGTGCAATCTTGTCGCTGGGGCCGCCCGCCGCAAAGGGGACGACCAGCACCACCGGCTTGTCCGGGTAGTCTGCCCAGGCAAAGTGGCTGGCGGTGAGCAGGGTCGCGGCTGCGGCCACGCCCTTGAGGTTCCAAATGCCCATGATGTTGTCTCCTTTGTGGTGGCGCTGGCAGGGTCAGGCGGACAGGGTTTGCATGTGGGCAAACAGGTCGGCCTTGCCCTCGAAGCCGATACCTGGCAGGTCTGGCAGGGTCACATGACCGTCGATGACCTTGACGCCGTCCGGGAAGCCGCCAAAAGGCTGGAACAGGTCCGGATAGGATTCGTTGCCGCCCAGGCCCAGGCCGGCCGCGATGTTCAGTGACATCTGGTGCCCGCCGTGCGGGATGCAGCGGCTGGCCGACCAGCCGTGTTCCCTGAGCATGTCCAGCGTGCGCAGGTACTCGACCAGGCCATAGCTCAGGGCGCAGTCGAATTGCAGCCAGTCGCGGTCCGGGCGCATGCCACCGTAGCGGATCAGGTTGCGCGCGTCTTGCATGGAGAACAGGTCTTCGCCGGTGGCCATGGGGTTTTTGTAGTAGTTGCGCAGCGTGGCCTGCAGCTCGAAGTCCAGCGGGTCACCCGGCTCTTCGTACCAGAACAGGTCGTATTGGGACAAGGCCTTGGCGTACTGGATGGCGGTGTCCAGGTCAAAGCGGCCGTTGGCATCGACGCACAGCTTCTGGCCGTCTTGCAGCACGCTCAGGATCGAGTCAATGCGGCGCAGGTCTTCGTCCAGCGAGGCGCCACCAATCTTCTTCTTGACCACGGTGTAGCCGCGGTCGATGTAGCTGCGCATCTCGTCTTTGAGCTGGTTGTGGTCCTGGCCCGGGTAGTAGTAGCCACCGGCTGCGTAGACAAAGATCTTGCGGTTGGCCTGACCGTCGCCATAGCGATCCGCCAGCAGTTGGAACAGGGGCTTTTGCTCGATCTTGGCGACCGCATCCCAGACCGCCATGTCGATGGTGCCAATGGCCACTGAGCGCTCGCCATGGCCACCAGGCTTCTCGTTGGTGAACATGGTGTTCCAGATCTTGTGCGGGCACAGGTTCTTACCGCTGTCGTCGATCAGGCTGTCGGGTTGGGCTTCGAGCACACGGGGGATGAAGCGCTCGCGCATCAGCTTGCCTTGGCCGTAGCGACCGTTCGAGTTGAAGCCATAGCCCACCACCGGTTTGCCATCGCGGATCACGTCGGTGATCACGGCCACCAGGCTCAGCGTCATCTTGCTGAAGTCGATGTAGGCATTGCGGATGGGCGAACTGATGGGCAGAGTGATCTCTCGGATATCAACGATCTTCATGCGGGTCTCCTGGTGAGTTGGTTGCTTGAGGACCGCTATGATCTTTGGCCGCAGCGCGCTTGACCAATGCTGTTTTTCTTCTCTTCGATGCTTTCAAAGCACTGCCCATGAACCTCTCTTGGCTTGATGATTTCCTGGCCCTTTCGGCCACTGGTAATTTTTCGCGCGCCGCCGATGAGCGACACATGACCCAGCCCGCTTTTGGTCGACGGGTTAAGGCGTTGGAAGAGTGGATGGGTACTGATTTGTTCGACCGCAGTTCTCAACCCGTGCGGCTCACGGAGGCGGGGCTGTGGTTTCAACAGATCGCGCAGGATTTGCTGGACCAAGTGGCGCGCATCCCGGGAGAGGCCTGTGCTGTGGCCGAGGCAAACGCCAACGTCCTGAAGCTGGCGGCCACGCATGCCCTCTCGTTTTCGTTTGTGCCCGGCTGGCTGCGGCAGTATGAGTCCTTGACGACGCAATGCACGGTGCAGCTGGGTTCGGATGTTCTGCAACGCTGTGAGGCCTTGTTGGAACAGAGTAAGGTGCAGTTCTGTCTGTGCCACGCCCATGCTCAAGTGCCCGGCCGCTTGGATCTGCTGGGCTTCGCTTCGGTGCAGGTGGGAACTGACGTCTTGATGCCGGTCAGCGCTCCCGATGCCAACGGCAAGGCAATCCATCCACTGCAGGGGGAAGCCGGGCCTGTGGCCTGGCTCAGTTACAGCGCTGAATCTGGATTGGGTCGAATTCTGCGGGAAACCCGGGATCTGTCGCAGGCCAAGATGGCGACCCACACGGTTTTCTCGGCTCATCTCGCCTCTGTCCTGAGAACCCTGGTTCTGGATGGGCGAGGTTTGGCTTGGTTGCCCCAAAGCCTTATCAAGGAGGACCTTGCTGCTGGTCGCATGGTGCCGGCCGCAGCCGCCCTGTGGAGTTTGGAGCTGGAGATCCGCCTGTACCGAGCTCAGGGCGTGCTGGGCAAAGCCGCTGAATCCCTCTGGGCCGAGGTCTCCGCGGGACATGTGGGTTCCATCGCCGCTGCGGGCGAGGCCCCAGGCCCTCTCAGTCCGTGACGGAAGCGTCGCCCCTCCTCAGACCTCGCCGCGCTGGCGGCGGGCCTGCGCGATCAGGCCCTCCAGCCATTCCTGGTGCCCATTGATCATGGGGTTGGGCTTGGCGCAGGCCAATTCGACGGCGGGGGCGCCTTTCTGGGTCTCCTGCGTCAAGATGCGCACCCGGCCGCCCGCCAGGTCTTCCACCAACCAGGCGTGGTGCACATCCAGGCGGTCGGCCGCGCCAGGCTCACCGGCCCAGCCATGCCAGGCCACACGACCAGGCTGCCCCTCCGAAGGGGGCACGAACTCATTGCAGCGCGCCTGCACGGGGAAGCCAAAGGTCTCGAAGTCAAAGCGATCGCCATTGGCCAACACGGGGCCGCGGTCACCATGGAAGCGCACGTTGGCCGAGTTGGCGTAGTACGTCGGCCACAAGGAGGGCGTGATCAGCAGCGGCCAGACCTCGGCGGCGCTCAGGCCGGCGGCGATGAGCTCGTTGGAGCAGTAGTTGTCGGTGGTGCCCGGGACATAGCCCTCGGGCCAAAGAATGGCGTTTTGTTGCATGGGAAAGCGCTCTCAAACAGTCAGGGTTCGGGCGGACAACAGGGTGTCGTCCGCAAGGATGTGAATGATGGAGAGGGTTGATCCATAAATCCAATCGTAGTTTTGTATAAAAATCATCAGAATGGCTGATATCAGAACCCTGGACCTCAACCTCCTGAAGGCCTTTGATGCCTTGATGGACGAGCGCAGCGTCACCCGTGCAGCGGCCCGGTTGGCGCTGACGCAACCTGCTGTCAGCGGCATGCTCACCCGCTTGCGGGAGGCTTTCAACGACCCCTTGTTTGTGCGCAGCGCCCGCGGTGTGGTGCCAACGGCGCGCGCCGAGTCCCTGGCCCCTGCCGTGCGCCAGGTGCTGGTGGAGGTGGCTGCCATGCTGCAACCTTTGAGTTTCGATCCCGCCACGGCGACCTTGACCTTGAGTGTGGCCGCGACCGACTACGCGCTGCGTGCCGTCGTGTTACCTTGGCTGGGGGCGCTGCAGGCGCAGGCGCCCCTGGTCCGCGTGGCCGTGCGCCCCATCGACGAGGGCCGCATCGCGGCCCAACTCGAGCGCGGCGAGGTGGACCTGGCGCTGACCACCCCTCAGGCGGCACTGCCGGATTCCCATGCTCGCCACCTGTTTGAGGAGCGCTACGTGGTGGTCGCGCGCCGCGATCACCCTGCGCTGGCCGATGGGCCGATGACGCTGGACACTTTTTGTGCGCTGGATCACGCACTGGTCTCTTATGGCGGCGCTCCGTTTGAAGGCATCACCGACCGTTCGCTGGCCGAGCTGGGACGCCAGCGCCGGGTGGCCGTGTCGGTGGGCAGCTTCTTGATGCTGCCGGAGTTGATCCGCCGCACTGACCTGATCGCGGTGGCCCCAGCGCGCTTGATCACGCCCGAAAGTGGCCTGCTCACCTGGGCGCCTCCGCTGGCGATCCCCGGCTTCACCAAGCTCGCGGTGTGGCACGAACGGAACCACCGCGATGCCGGGCAGCGCTGGGCGCGTGAGGTCTTGTTCGAGGCCTGTCGCGACCAGGCTCGAACCGAGCCCCTCACCGGATCTTGACGACCACCTTCCCTTTGGCCCGACCCAGCGCCAAATAGGCCAAGGCCTCCTTGGCCTGGTCGAAGGGGAAGACCTGGTCGATGACTGGGCGGATACTGCCCGCGCTGAGCAGCTCGCCGATGCGGGCCAGCTGAGCGCTATCGGGGCGCACGAACAAAAAGCCGTAGTCAATCTGTTTCTGCCGAGACCGCTGGATGATCTGGCGGCTCATCAGGCCGAACACCAGCTTCAGGATGACATTGAGCTTCCTGGCTTCGGCAAAGCGGGCATCCAGCGGGCCCACGAGCGAGACGATCCGGCCGCCCGGCTTGAGGATGTTCAGTGACTTTTCGATGGCATCGCCCTTGACGGTGCCCAGCACGGCGTCGTAGCCGCGCAGCACTTGCGAGAAGTCCTGCACTTTGTAGTCGATGATCTCGTTGGCGCCCAGGCTGCGGACCAGCTCGATGTTGCCCGCGCTGACCGTGGTGCCCACCTGGGCGCCCAGGTGGTGAGCCAGCTGGATGGCCAAGGTCCCGATGCCGCCCGAGCCCGCCGGGATGAACACCTTTTGACCAGGGCGCAGTTGGAGGCGCTCCGTCATCGCTTGCCACGCGGTCAGCGCCACCATGGGCACCGAGGCCGCCTGCACAAAATCAAGGTGCGGTGGCTTCAGCGCTGCCGCGCTTTCCGGCACGGCCGCGAACTCGGCCAGAGACCCCTTGCCCGAGTCAAACAGGCTGGCATAGACCTCATCACCGGGTTTGAAGCGCGTCACGCGGCTGCCCACGGCCACCACCAGACCCGCCAGATCGCTGCCCAGGGTCGCCGGGAACGTGAAGTGCAGGATCGGCTTGAAGGTGCCTGCCGTGACCATGTTGTCGATGGGGTTCACGGCGGCGGCGTGGACCTGAACCAGCATCTCGTCTGGCTGCAGCGTGGGTGGCTCCACCTCGCTGAACCCGATGTCGGGCGACTTGCCGTAGCGTTGGAAGGTGAGTGCTTTCATGTCTGCTTTCGTGTTCTTGGGGTCTCGGAGGGGGGCTGGCTCAGCCGCGGTGCTCAGTGGGACAGGAAGGCCCGTGCCTTGGGCACGAAGTCTTCGTGGTACTGGAAGATGCCGCCGTGCCCGGCGTCCGGGTAGAGGATCAGCTGTGCATGGGGCAGCCGCTGTGCCAGGTCGCGTGAGTTGTCCGTGGGCACCATCCGGTCGTCCTCGCCATTGGCCACCAGCACCGGTTGTTGGATGACCGAGAGGGCGGCCGGGCGCTTCTGTCCCCAGGCGGCCAGTGCCTGCAGCTGCGACACATAGGCCCACAGGCTGATGTCGGCATCGCGGTGGTCTGTGCGCTCCTGCAAGCGCTGGAGAAAGGCCTGGCCGGATTGGATGCCTTCGGCAGTGCGGGTGAAGAAGAGGTACTGCTTCGGGTCCTGGCCCGTCAGCGTGGCCCGGACGAGGTCGTAGTTGGCCACCGCCGCCACCGTGCTGATGCCCGCGCCCCCGGCGGGGCCGGTGCCTGCCAGGATCATCTTGCGCACCCGTTGAGGTTCCCGGAGCACGATCTCTTGTGAAATCATCCCGCCCATCGAAAAGCCAAACAGGTCGACCTGCTGGAGCCCCTTGGCGTCCATGAAGCGGAGGGCGTCGTCGGCCATTTGTTCGATCGTGTTGGCCGGGGCGCCGGTGGAGGCCCCCACGCCTCGGTTGTCGAAGGCAATGACGTGGTGTTGGGCGGCCAGCCCATCGACGATGCGCGGGTCCCAGTGGTCCAGCACGGCGGCCAGGTGGGCGAGCAGCAGCACCGGCGTGCCACCGTGGTGTTGGCCGAGTTCGCGGTAGGCGAAGGTTACGTCGCCGGCCGTGACCTGGCGCGTCGGAACGTGCTTCCAGGTCTCGCCTTGCGCCTGCTGAGCCACCAGAGGCCGCTCGCTGAGGGCGGGGGGGTCACCCGCGCAGGTGTTGGCGCTGACCAGGGCGCCAGACAGCACCAGCGCAAAGAACCTTGATTTGAAAAAGAGGCGGTGCATCGCAGGGCTCCAAGGGGGGCGGCGTGCTGGGCTCAGGCCTGGGCGCGGTAGCGGTCGGCCGCATGGGCCTGCCGGATGTCCGACAGCAGGCCTTGGCGTGCGCCGTCCAGGGCGTCCCAGCGTTGGGCCACATGGAGTGGCGGGATGGTGACGAGTTCGCGGCGGTCGTAGCCGATCAGCGCCGCGTCGACCAACTCGTCCACCGCCATGACCTCGGGGAGGGTGTTGATGTCCACGCCGGCGCGCTGCCAGATCTCGGTGCGCGTGGCCGCCGGCAGCACCGCTTGCACATAGACCCCCTTGGGCGACAGCTCCACGTTCAAGCCTTGTGACAGGAACAACACGAAAGCCTTGGTCGCGCCATACAAGGTCATGCCGAACTCGGGCGCCAAGCCCACCACGGAGCCGATGTTCACGATGGCGCCGGTGCCAGCCTGTGCCAGGCGTGGCGCCACGGCGGCGGCCAGCCGAGCCACGGCCGTGGTGTTGAGGGTGATCAGCTGGTCGATGTCGGCTGCGCTCAGTTGCAGGAAGCCGCCGGACTGGGCCATGCCGGCGTTGTTGATCAGGACGCCGATGCGCGCGTCCTCGCGCAGGCGGGCTTCGACCGCGGCCAGGTCAGCCGGCTGTGTGAGGTCGGCTGGCAGCACATCGACCGACACCCCGTGGGCCTGGCGCAAGCCAGCCGCCAGGGCATCGAGCCGGGACTGGTCGCGCGCGACCAGCACCAAAGGGTGGCCGCGCTGGGCGAAGCGCTCGGCGTAGACAGCGCCAATGCCGCTGGAGGCGCCGGTGACGAGGACGGTGGGGAGGGTGGTCATGGGGTCTTGCTCCTGGCACAAGGTGCCGATGGGTGTCGATGTTGAGTGGGCTTGGCCGCGTTCGGGCTCGCCTGCGGCGGCCCGCGTTCGCGGTCCGGAAGCACCGCTGGGGGTGTCTCCTGGTATTAATGATGATGTTCGTAATCTAAAAAGTCAAGAGTTTGATGATGGTCGACATCAATATAGAATCGCGGCACCGCAGTACCACGAGGCAAACAAGCGATGAAAGTCACCAAGGCACAAGCGCAGGCGAATCGGGCCCACGTCGTGGAAACCGCGTCCCAGTTGTTCCGTGAGCGCGGCTACGACGGCGTGGGCGTGGCGGATCTGATGGCTGCAGCGGGCTTCACGCATGGCGGCTTCTACAAGCAGTTCGGCTCCAAGACCGACCTGATCGCCGAATCCACAGCCTGCGGCATCGCCCGCACAGTGGCCTTGACGGGCGGCGGTGTGGATCCGGCGGCCTTCGTCAGGCTTTATGTGTCCCGTGAGCACCGCGACGGGCGCGGCACGGGTTGCACCATGGCAGCTTTAGGGGGCGACGCGGCGCGTCAGCCCGAGGCCGTGCGAGCCGCTTTTGCCGCTGGCATCGAAAGCCTGCTGGAGGCCTTGAGCGCTGGCGGTGGCGCCGACCCCGACGCGGCCCGCGAATCGCGTGCCAGGGCCTTGAACATGGTCTCGACGGCGCTGGGCGCGATCATCCTGTCGCGCGCCTGCCCAGACGATTCGCCCCTCGCCGACGAGATCTTGGCGGTCTGCCGCGATGCCCTCCTCGGCCCGTTGGCGGGGCCTCGGTGAGGCCGGTCAGCACGCTGTGCTGTGCCATGCTCATTGGAGTTGGGCCTTGTCGAGGCCGAAGGCCGCATCGAAGGCGCCTGGCACGGTCTTGAAAGCCACGTTGGCGCGGTTCCACGCATTGATCGACATCACGATGAAGGTCAGGTCCGACACCTCTTTCTCTGAGAGTTGCGTTCGCACCTGCTCGAAGAGTTCGTCGGGCACGCCGTGCTCGGGCAGCTTGGTCAGCACCTCGGTCCAGGCCAGGGCGGCACGCTCTCGCGATGAAAACAGCGGTGACTCGCGCCAGATGGCCAGGTGATGCAGGCGCAGCGCACGCTCACGGTGGAGGGTCGCCTGTTTGATGTGCATGTCGACGCACAGGGCGCAAGCATTGAGTTGGGAGGCGCGGATCTCGACGAGGTGGCGCAGGCCTTCCTCGATCGCGCTGTCATTCAGCGCGGTGCTGAAGGCCACGAGGTGTTTGAAATACGCGGTCGATTGTTCGACGTAGTTGAGGCGTTGGGTCATGCTGGCAGCTCGCTTTCGGTCAGGGTTGAGAACACACACCCTGAAGACGCGTGAGCCTGCGGGTTTGTGACGCACCTGCTCAGGCGCGCGCGCGAGCCGCGGCCATGCGCATCAACTTGTCCGGGTTGCGCTGCACGTGGATGCGCACGATGCGTTGACCGTCGGTCTCATAGGCCTGCGCGGATTCGAGCACACCGTCGATGAAGCGCAGCACGCCCCATTGCCCATTGATCACCGCCAGTTCGATCCGCATCGCGCTCTGGAGTCGCCGGGACGCCGCATAGAAAAGCTGGGCGATGCGCGCGTCTCCGCGCAGTGGCTTGCCGAAGCTTGGCACTTTGCCGCCCCCGTCGCTGATCAGCTCCGCCTCGTCGCTCAGCAGGGACTTCAGCAAGCTGAAGTCGCCCTGCGACAGCGCTTCGGCGAACTGGCGCATCACCCGCAGGTGGGCCTCCGGGGGCACTTCGTAGCGTGGTCGCGCCTCGCGCAACTGGGCTTTGGCGCGGCTCACCATTTGGCGGCATGCCGCCTCGCTCTTGCCGATGGTGAGTGCCACTTCGGTGTAGTCCGCGTCGAACACCTCGCGCATCAGGAAGGCGGCCCGTGACGCTGGCGCCAGCCGCTCCAGCAGGGTCAGAAAGGCCATCGACAGTTCGTCAGCGCGCTCGAGCAGCAGTTCGGGAGAGCCAGGCGAGTCGCTCAGTTGCGGCTCGGGCAGCCAAAACCCGACGTAGTGATCGCGCTGTACTTTGGCACGGCGCAGCCGGTCGATCGCGATCCGTGTGGCGATCGTGACCAGCCAGGCCTCGGCGTTGGCGATGGCGCTGCGATCCGTGTCGTGCCAGCGCAGCCATGCATCCTGCACCACGTCTTCGGCCTCGGCGACGGAGCCGAGCATGCGGTAGGCGATGCCCTGCAGGCGCGGGCAGAGGCGATTGAAGGTGAGGGCAGCATCTTCCATGCGGTGTTCCAGGGTGAAAGACAGGTGATCCTGGGACGGCGACTCGTCCGGTATCGGTGCCATACCGCCCAGGGGCTGCCCAACAGACGTTGGCGGGGCCTTGTTTGTGACACGGCCGGTGGCTGGGCTCGCCCTGCAAACGCGGCCTTGGCGGAAGCAAGTCTGCTGCGGCAGTGGGCGCCACAGCGATGGCTCAGCCCTCGGTCTTGGTGCGCGCCAGCCCGTCTAAGGCATAACCCTGGGTTATTGCTGGCCACGGTGCTCAAGCCGGCCGGCCGGCCGTGCCGCCCTCGTCGTGGGGGGGCTCTGGCCGAACCCCTGCCACGCCCCGCAACACCTCGATGAAGGCCTGCGCCGACGGCGTGGGCGTTTCGTCCAGGCGGGTGATCAGGCCGTAGTCGGGCATGCGGTCGGGCAGCTCCACCGGCACCCTGGCCAGCAGGCCCTTGGCCACGTATTTGTCGACCAGGGCGGTGGGCTGCAGGGACAGCATGTCGGTGATCTGCATCAGCTCCAGCGCGAACAAGAAGGAGGGCGTCTCCACCACGCCCGAGGTGGGCGCCAGGCCGGTGCTGCCAAAGATGTCGTCTGACACCTTGCGCACCGCGGTGGAGGCGGGGTACAGAATCCAGGGCCAGCGTGCCAGCTCCGTCAGTTGCAGGTCATTGGCGCCGCGCAGCGGGTGGTTCAGGCCGGCCACCACCTGCAACTGCTCGCTGGACAAGCGCTCGTATTGGAACTGGGGGCGCTGCGACTCGTCGGTGAAGCGGCCAATCATCAAATCGATCTTGCGCTCGGCCAGCCACACGATCAGCTGGTCGCTGCTTTGCTCCAGGATTTTCACCACCAGCAGCGGGCGCAGGCGCTGGATTTCAGCCACCGAAGCGGTCAGCAAATGCGCGGCCGATCCGGTGATGGCCCCCACGCTCAGGTGGCCATGGCCGCCTTGCTTGAGGGCGTTGAATTCGTCCACAAATCGGCGGTGTCCGGCCAACGCGCCTTGGGCGTAGCGCAGGGTGAACAGGCCCAGCTCATTGGGCCGCATGCCGCGCGAGAGGCGGTCAAAAAGGCGCGATCCCAGGATGTCCTCGATGTCCATCAGGATCTTGGTGGCTGCCGGCTGCGTGATGTGCATCTGCTCGGCCGTCAGGCGCAGGTTGCGGGTCTGGTCCAGGAGGTCCAAAAACTGCAAATGCCGAAATCGCAGGCGGGCAAAGGCCTGGGCGATGGATAAGGGTTTACCCGTTGACGGGTCTGGACTCATAAGCATTTGGAATGGATCCTAGCAAAAAATTCAGTGGACCCCAGGGGGCGCTGTGCCTAACCTCTGGCCTGCGTCAAGACGGCCCTGGAGAGGGTTCGCGGGGCGCCGGTGGGCTGACCCACTGCGACAAGTCATACCAATGGAGACCTTCATGAAGTTCAAATCCCTCGCCGTGGCCGCCACGGTGCTGGCCGCTCTGGCAGGCCCGGTGTCTGCACAAATCAAAGAGCATGTGTTCAAGGTGGGCATCGGTCTGAGCGAAGACCACCCCCAGGCCTTGGCGGTCAAGTACTTTGCCGAGCAACTCTCGGCCAAGAGCGGGGGCAAGATGGTGGCGCGCCTGTACGCCAGCGGCTCCTTGGGCAACGACGTCAGCATGACCTCGGCCCTGCGCGGCGGCACGCTGGAGATGACGGTGCCCGACACCTCCACCCTGATGTCGCTGATCAAGCCCTTCGGCGTGCTGAACCTGCCACTGACCTTCAACAACGAGCAAGAAGCCGACGCCGTGCTCGACGGTCCCTTTGGCCAGAAGCTGCTGGCCAAGCTGCCTGAAAAAGGCCTGGTCGGCCTGGGCTACTGGGAGAACGGCTTCCGCCACGTCACCAACTCGCGCCGAGCCATCACCAAGGCCGATGACCTGGTGGGCCTGAAGCTGCGCGTGATCCAAAGCCCGCTGTTCCTGGACACCTTCAACGCCCTGGGCACCAATGCCACGCCCATGCCCTTCACCGAGCTGTATTCGGCCATGGAGCAGTCGGCGGTGGACGGCCAAGAGAACCCGCCTGCCACCATCCTGGCCAGCAAGTTCTACGAAGTGCAAAAACACCTGGTGCTGTCGCGCCACATGTACAGCGCCTGGGCCGTGCTGATGTCCAAGAAGACCTGGGACGGCCTGTCGGCCCAAGAGCAAAAAATCGTCCAGGAAGCGGCCCGTGAAGCCACGCTGTACGAGCGCAAGACCATCCGCGCCTTCAGCGACAAGGCCCTGGCCGAGCTCAAGAAGGTCGGCATGCAGGTCACCGAGCTGCCAGCGCCTGAACAAGCCAAGCTGCGCACCAAGCTGCAACCCGTGCTGGCCAAGTACGCCAAGGAGTTTGGTGAAGACACCACCGGCGAGCTGAACAGCGAACTGGCCAAGGTGCGCGGCAGCGCCCCGGCGGCCCCCGCTGCGGCCAAGTAAGTCCCCGGCCGGACCGCCCTGGGCGGTCAGGTCTGTTTTTCTGGCCGGGTGCTGGGGCGTGTGCCCCGCGACCCGGTCTTTTTCTCCCTGTATTTTTCTTCTGCCGCGATGACCATGGACAAGAAACCCAGCCGCCCCTTCCGTTCCCGCGACTGGTTCGCCGACCCCGAGCGCTCGGACATGACTGCGCTCTACCTCGAGCGCTTCATGAACTACGGGCTCACCCCCGAAGAGCTGCGCTCGGGCCGGCCCATCATCGGCATCGCCCAGACCGGCAGTGACCTGTCGCCTTGCAACCGCATTCACCTGGACCTGGCCCGGCGCGTGCGCGACGGCATCCGTGACGCGGGCGGCATCCCGATGGAGTTCCCGGTCCACCCCATTTTTGAAAACTGCCGCCGCCCCACGGCCGCGCTGGACCGCAACCTGGCTTACCTGGGCCTGGTCGAGATCCTGTATGGCTACCCCATCGACGCGGTGGTGCTGACCACCGGCTGCGACAAGACCACGCCCGCCGGCATCATGGCCGCTTCCACCGTGGACATCCCGGCCATCGTGCTGTCGGGTGGCCCCATGCTGGATGGCTGGCACAACGGCGAACTGGTGGGCTCGGGCACGGTGATCTGGCGCAGCCGCCGCCAACTGGCTGCTGGCGAGATCGACGAAGACGAATTCCTGCAGCGCGCCTGCAGCAGCGCGCCCTCGGCGGGCCACTGCAACACCATGGGCACGGCCTCCACCATGAACGCCGTGGCCGAGGCCCTGGGCCTGTCGCTGCCGGGCTGCGCCGCCATTCCCGCGCCCTACCGCGAACGGGGCCAGATGGCCTACGAAACCGGCCGCCGCATCGTCGAGATGGCTTACGAAGACCTGCGCCCCTCGCGCATCCTGACGCGCGAAAGCTTCTTGAACGCGCTGTCCGTGATCAGCTGCGCGGGCGGCTCCAGCAACGCCCAGGTCCACCTCATGGCCATGGCCCGCCACGCCGGCGTCGAGCTGCATCCGCAGGACTGGACCGACCACGGCTACGAACTGCCCCTGCTGCTCAACATGCAGCCCGCAGGCCAGTTCTTGGGTGAGCGCTTCTTCCGCGCGGGCGGCGTGCCCGCCCTGATGTGGGAGCTGCTGCAAGCCGGGCGCCTGCACGGCGACTGCCTGAGCGTCACCGGCCAGACCATGGCGCACAACCTGCAAGGCCGCGAGACGCGCGACCGCGAAGTCATCAAACCCTTCGACCAGCCGCTGATGGAGAACGCGGGTTTCCTGGTGCTGCGCGGCAACTTGTTTGACTTCGGCATCCTCAAGACCTCGGTGATCTCGCAGCGCTTTCGCGAGCGCTACCTGCAGCACCCCGGCCAAGAGGGCATTTTTGAAGGCCGCGCCGTGGTGTTCGAGGGTGCCGACGACTACCACGCCCGCATCAACGACCCCAGCCTCAACATCGACGAGGACTGCATCCTGGTCATGCGCGGCGCCGGCCCCATTGGCTGGCCCGGCTCGGCCGAGGTGGTCAACATGCAACCGCCCGACACCCTGATCCAGCGTGGCATCACCACCTTGCCAACGCTCGGCGACGGGCGCCAGTCGGGCACGGCCGACAGCCCCTCCATCCTCAATGTGTCGCCCGAAAGCGCGGTCGGCGGTGGCCTGAGCTGGCTGCAAAGCGGCGACCGCATCCGCATCGACCTCCAGGCCGGCCGCTGTGACGCCCTGGTCGCGCCCGAAGAAATTGAGCGCCGCCGCCGCGAGCTGCCCATCCCGCCCGTTCCCGCCAGCCACTCCCCCTGGGAGGCGCTGTACCGCGAAAAAACCGGCCAGTTGGTCGACGGCGCCACGCTGGACTTTGCCCTGCAGTTCCGCCGCATCGCCGACGTCACGCCCCGCCACAACCACTGAGCTCAAACCTTCCAGGAGACCCTCATGAACACCCCCACCGCCCTGGCCTTGACGCCCCAATCCCTGCTGCCTGCCGACGGCCTGAGCGGCACCTTGGTCGGCCGCGTCTGGCAGCCCGCGGGCGCCGGCACCGTGGCTGGGCCCAGCGTCGTGGCCTTGCGCGCCGACGGCGTGTTCGACCTCAGCGCCCACTACCCGACCATGAGCACCTTGCTCGACCAGCCGGACCCGGCCCTGGCCGCGCACCAGGCCCCGGGCCTGCGCCTGTGCGCGGTGGACGAGCTGCTGGCCAACAGCCTGCCAGGCCAGCGCGATGAGGCCCGCCCGTACTTGCTGGCGCCGTGTGACCTGCAAGTGGTCAAGGCCGCTGGCGTGACCTTTGCCGCCAGCCTGATCGAGCGCGTGATCGAAGAGCAAGCGCGGGGCGACGCCAGCCGCGCCCAGGGCCTGCGCAGCCAGGTGGTCGGCCTGATCGGCGAGAGCCTGGCCGACATCCGCCCGGGCTCCGAGCAGGCCCAGGCGCTCAAGGCCTTGCTGCAAGAAAAAGGCCTGTGGTCGCAGTACCTGGAAGTGGGCATCGGGCCCGACGCCGAGGTCTTCACCAAGGCCCCGGTGCTGGCCTCGGTGGGCTCGGGCCAGGACATCGGCATCCGCGCCGACTCGGCCTGGAACAACCCCGAGCCCGAGGTGGTGCTGGCCGTCAACAGCCGCGGCGACATCGTCGGTGCCAGCCTGGGCAACGACGTCAACCTGCGCGACATCGAAGGCCGCAGCGCCCTGCTGCTGGGCAAGGCCAAGGACAACAACGCGTCCTGCGCCATCGGCCCCTTCATCCGCCTGTTCGACGCCAGCTACGGCCTGGACCAGGTGCGCCACGAAACCGTGCACCTGCGCGTGGCCGGCGGTCCTGACGGCTTTGAGCTGCGGGGCGTCAACACCATGGCCAGCATCAGCCGCGATCCCAGCGACCTGGTGGCCCAGACCCTGGCGGCCCACCAGTACCCGGACGGCTTCATGCTGTTCCTGGGCACCCTGTTCGCGCCCATCGAGGACCGCGGCCAGCCCGGCGGCGGCTTCACCCACCAGCTGGGCGACGTGGTCACCATCCAAAGCGACTGGTTGGGCGCCTTGCACAACCGCGTCACGCACAGCGAAAGCGCCGAGCCCTGGCGCTTTGGCCTGCGCGCCTTCATCAGCAACCTGGCCCAGCGTGGCCTGTTGGCCGACCGCGCGCTGTGAATCCCGGCCAGCCGCCGCGCCCTCCAGCAGGGCGGGGCGGCTGGGGCGGCCTGGGGGCCGTGCCCCTGGCAGAACAACCCAACACCACCACAACAACTGACAAGGGCGGCCCCGACCGCCCTGCGGAGACAAGCCCATGCTCAACCAACTCATCGAGCGCTATTGCCAATTCATCAACGCCCTCATCGCCTTCGCCCTGGCGGTGATGGTCGTGCTCGTGTTCGGCAACGTCGTCATGCGCTACGGCTTCAACTCCGGCATCGCCGTCAGCGAGGAGCTGTCGCGCTGGCTCTTTGTCTGGATCACCTTCCTGGGCGCCGTCGCCGCCATCAAAGAAAACGCCCACCTCGGCAGCGACATGCTGGTCTCGCGCCTGCCCGTGCTCGGCAAAAAGATCTGCCTGGTCCTGGGCCAACTGCTCATGCTCTACATCACCTGGCTGTTCTTTGACGGCAGCCTGCAGCAAGCCAAGATCAACTGGGACGTCGAAGCCCCGGTCTCGGGCCTGTCGGTGGCCATCTTCTACGCCTCGGGCGTGGTGTTCTCGGTCTGCGCCGGCGTCTTGCTGCTGCTGCAAATGCTGCGCGCCCTGACCGGCCAGCTCAGCGACGCCGACCTCGTGATGGTCAAAGAGTCCGAGGAACAAGCCGAGCTCGAAGCCCTGCAGGCCGAGCTGGCGCGCGAGAACGCCCACAGCCACTCCCCGCTGGGCGACAAGCCGCTGCCCCACGCGGGCAAGTAAGCCCGCCCCCGCACCCACCCCGACAACGACAACAACACCCAGACCCCGGAGCGCTTTGCCATGACGGTATTGATTTTTTTGGGCGGCCTCATCGGCGCCATGATGCTCGGCATCCCCATTGCCTACGCCCTGCTGGCCAGCGGCGTGGGCCTGATGTGGCACCTGGACCTGTTTGACGCGCAGATCCTGGCGCAGAACTTCATCAACGGCGCCGACAGCTTCCCGCTGCTGGCCGTGCCCTTCTTCATGCTCGCTGGCGAGATCATGAACGTGGGCGGCCTGTCCCAGCGCATCGTCAACTTCGCGCTGGCCCTGGTCGGCCACGTCAAGGGCGGGCTGGGCTATGTGGTGATCCTGGCGGCCTGCCTGTTGTCGGCCCTGTCGGGCTCGGCGGTGGCCGATGCGGCCGCGCTCACCGCGCTGCTGCTGCCCATGATGGTCAAGGCCGGGCACAAGAAGGAAGTCTCGGGCGGCCTGATCGCCGCCTCGGGCGTGATCGGCCCCATCATCCCGCCGAGCATCGGCTTTGTGATCTTTGGCGTGACCGCCAACGTGTCGATCAGCAAGCTGTTCATCGCTGGCATCTTCCCCGGCATCATGATCGCGGTCGGCCTGGCCTTCACCTGGTGGTGGGTGGGTCGCAAAGAGCAGCTGGCGCTGCCCCCGAAGAAGACTCGCGCCGAAGTCTGGAAGGCCGCGCGCGAGTCGGTGTGGGCGCTGTTGCTGCCGGTGTTCATCCTGGTGGGGTTGCGCATGGGCGTGTTCACGCCCACCGAAGCGGCGGTGGTGGCGGCGGTGTACTCGCTGTTCGTGGCCAGCGTGATCTACCGCGAGCTGCCGCTCAAGGCCCTGTACCCGATCTTTGCGACCGCGGCCAAGACCACGGCGGTGGTGATGTTCCTGGTGGCGGCGGCCATGGTGTCGTCGTGGCTGATCACGGTGGCCAACCTGCCCGCGCAGATGGTGGAGCTGCTCAAGCCCTTCATGGACAACCAGACCCTGCTGCTGATTGCCATCATGGTGCTGGTGATGCTGGTGGGCACGGCGATGGACATGACGCCCACCATCCTGATCATGACGCCGGTGCTGATGCCGGTGATCAAGGCCGCGGGCATTGACCCGGTGTACTTCGGGGTGCTGTTCATCATCAACAACTCGATCGGGCTGATCACGCCGCCGGTGGGCACGGTGCTCAACGTGGTGGCGGGTGTGGGGCGCATGAAGATGGACGAAGTCACGCGCGGCGTGCTGCCCTTCATGGCCGCGCAGTTCATCGTGATGTTCATCATGGTGCTGTTCCCGCAGACCGTGCTGGCGCCGCTGCGCTGGTTCTACTGACGCCCACCCAAGCCCCCCAAAGCCTTTTGGACAGACCGGCCCGCTGAGCCCTCAGCGCGGTCGCGGGGCGACTGTGGCCCGCTGTGTCTCCCAAGCCTGTTTCAACGCCTTTCCTCAACCCTCCCGAGACCCACCATGACCCAACGACTGGTCGGCAAGACCGCCTTCATCACCGCTGCCGGGCAAGGCATTGGCCGCGCCACCGCGCAGGCTTTTGTGGCCCAGGGCGCGCGCGTCATCGCCACCGACATCAACGCCGAGGCCCTGGCCTCGCTGGCCCAGGAGACGGGCTGCAGCACCCACCGGTTGGACGTCACCGACGCCCAGGCGGTGCGCGAGCTGGCGACCCAAGTGGGCCCCGTCAACGTGCTGTTCAATGGCGCTGGCTTTGTGCATGCGGGCACGGTGCTGGACTGCACCGAGGCGGAGTGGAGCTTCGCCTTCGAGCTCAACGTGCGCTCGCAATTTCGCACCATCCAGGCCTTCCTGCCCGGCATGTTGGCCCAGGGGGGCGGCTCCATCATCAACGTGGCCTCGGTGGCCGGCAGCCTCAAGGGCGCGCCCAACCGCTTTGTCTATGGCAGCACCAAGGCCGCCGTGATCGGCCTGACCAAATCGGTGGCCGCCGACTTTGTGGGCCGGGGCGTGCGCTGCAACGCCATCTGCCCGGGCACGGTCATGTCGCCCTCGCTGCAAGAACGCATCGTGGCCCAGGCCCAGCGCACCGGCCAGAGCCTGGCCGAGGTCGAGGCCAGCTTTGTCGAGCGCCAGCCCATGGGGCGCCTGGGCCGCACCGAAGAAATTGCCGCGCTGGCGGTCTACCTGGCCAGCGACGAATCCGCTTTCACCACCGGCACCGCGCAAGTCATTGACGGCGGCTGGTCCAACTGAGAAACCCTGGAGGACAACCCATGAAACTGCTTCGCCACGGCCCCAAGGGCCAAGAAAAGCCTGCGCTGCTGCACAGCGACGGCACCCTGCGTGACCTGAGCGGCGTCATCGCCGACATCGGCCCGGCCCAGCTGTCGCCAGCCGGCCTGGCCGCGCTGCAAGCGCTGGACATCGGCGCCTTGCCCGTTGTTGAGCCGGGCCGCCTGGCCGTGCCCTGGACTGGCATGCGCAAGTTCATCGCCATTGGCCTGAACTACGCCGACCACGCCGCCGAGTCCAACATGCCGATTCCGAAAGAGCCCATCGTCTTCACCAAGACCGTGGACTCGGCCGTGGGTTGCAACCACCCGGTGGTGTTGCCCCAGGGCTCGGTCAAGAGCGACTGGGAGGTGGAGCTGGGTGTGGTCATTGGCAGCCGCGCGCGCTATGTCAGCGAGGCCGACGCCCTGAAGCATGTGGCCGGCTACTGCACCATCAACGATGTGTCCGAGCGCGAGTACCAACTTGAGCGCGGCGGCACCTGGGACAAGGGCAAGGGCTGCGACACTTTCGGTCCCATCGGCCCCTGGCTGGTCAGCGCCGACGAGGTGGGTGACCCGCAAAACCTGGCCATGTGGCTGGACGTGAACGGCGAGCGCCAGCAAACCGGCAACACCCGCACCATGATCTTCACCGTGGCCCAACTGGTCAGCTACCTGAGCCGCTTCATGACCCTGGAGCCCGGCGACCTGATCACCACCGGCACCCCGCCCGGTGTGGGCATGGGCAAGAAGCCGCAGGCGCAGTTCCTGAAGCCGGGCGACGTGATGGCCCTGGGCATTGAAAAACTGGGCAGCCAGCAGCAAACCGTGTACGCCTGGGACCCGGCGCTGATCGACGGCTGAGCCCGCTCAAGAGCCCCTGCGGCCCTGCGGCGCGCAGGCCCTCAATGCTTGGGGGGCGGCAGGGTCAGGATCCACTCCGCCAGCGACAGGGCCTCGGCCTCGCTGACCCGCACCTGGGGCGGCATGACCAGCCGGCCCCAGCGGCCCACGCTGCCTTCGCGGATGTGGCTGGCCAAGCGGGCCGCCGCACCGTCTTCGCCGTGGTAGCGCTCGGACACCTGGGCAAAGCCCGGGCCCACCTGGCGCCCCACCACGCCGTGGCAGGACAGGCAAGCGCGCGCCTTGGCCAGGGCCAGCCCGGTTTGCTGGACTTCGCTTGGCACGGGCTCGTGGCCCGACGGGTGCCACCACAGCCAGCCCCCCGCCAGCAACAAGGCGGTGGCAGTGCCCGCGAGCAGGGCCCAGCGCCAGGGGCGGCGAGGGCGTTGGGGGGATGGACCAGGGTTCACGGTAGAGGCTCCTGGCGACATTGTGCCGCGCCGCCGGATTCAAGGGCAGAATCAGCCTGGGCGCCGCGCTCCGGGGCTGGTTGCCCACCCACCTTCTTTCACACCGCCGCACCATGTCCACTGCCGTTCTTGTCATCGATGTCCAACAAGGTCTTTGCGAAGGTGAGGGCGCCGCCCATGATGTGCCGGGTTTGATCGGGCGCCTCAACACCGTCACCGCGCGGGCGCGATCGGCCGGGGTGCCGGTGCTGTTCATCCAGCACGAGTCAGGCCCGGGCTACCTCGAACACGGCACGGCCGCCTGGCAACTGGCCAACGGCCTGCAGCACGCCCCCGGGGACCTGCGCGTGCGCAAGACCACGCCCGACTCCTTTTTGCGCACCGACCTGGCCGATCACTTGCGAGCCCTGGGCGTGCGCGACGTGGTGGTCTGCGGCATGCACAGCGAGTTCTGTGTCGACACCACGACGCGGCGGGCCCTGGCTCTGGGCTACCCGGTGCGCCTGGTGGCCGACGCGCACAGCTCGGCAGGCAATGCCCACCTGAGCGCGCCCCAGGTCATTGCCCACCACAACGCCACCCTGGCCAACATCAGCAGTTTTGGACCGCGCGTGAGCCTGGTGAACACGGCCGACCTGCGCTTCGACTGAGCGCCGGCACGGCGGCTGCCGTGTCATAAGCTGCCAATCGGCTTGGTGTTTGGCGCCAACCCAGCGGGGAGGGCTGGGCACGGTCTTGCCTCGGGATAACCCTGGACCCCAACAGGCGCAAGGCGGATGGCCATTTTTTGTGGTCAGCCCGTCCGGGCTTGCCGCCCAGGGATCTGGGCCTGTTTGATCTTTTTTGCCAATCATTTTGGGCCAATGCGCGATTGGCCTGGCGCGCTGTGCTGCGCACACTGAGGTCTGAGTCAGCCCCAAGAGGTCGACCTTCCATTTCCTCGGAGACACGCCATGCACACCACCCGCCGCGCCGCGCTGCAGGCCGCCACTGCCCTGGGCCTGGGGTCGCTGCTGCCCACCCTGTGGGCCCAGAGCAGCCCCAGTGCCTACCCCAGCAAGCCGATCCGCCTGGTCGTACCTTACCCGGCCGGGGGCGGCACCGACATCCTGGCGCGCATCCTGGCCACCCAATTGGGCCAGGCCTGGGGGGTCTCGGTGCTGGTGGACAACAAGCCGGGCGCCAGCGGCATCTTGGGCAATGACCTCGTGGCCAAGGCCCCGGCCGACGGCTACACCGTGCTGGTGGCCATCACCGCCTTGATCCAGGCCCCGGCGCTGTACGCCAAAGTGCCCTACGACCCGCTGCGCGACTTCAGCCCGGTGTCGCAACTGGCCACCTCGTCGGACCTGTTCGTGGTGCCCGCCAGCTCGCCGGCCAAGACCCTGGCCGAGTTCATCGCGCTGGCCAAGGCCCGGCCGGGCAAGCTCAACTACGGCACCTATGGCAACGGCACCTCGTCCCACCTGCATGGCGAGCTGTTCAAGATGGCCGCCGGCATCCACCTGATCTCCGTGCCCTACAAGGGCGCCGGCCCTGAGGTCAACGACCTGCTGGGCGGCCAGCTGGATTCGGCCTTTGTTGACGCCACCTCGATCACGCCCCACCTGCGCTCGGACCGCATCCGTGTGCTGGGCCTCACCGGCAGCCAGCGCCACCCCGCGCTGCCCGAGGTGGCCACGCTGGGTGAGCAAGGCCTCAAAGGCTTTGAGGCCCATGGCTGGTTTGGCGTCTTCCTGCCCGCGGGCACGCCGCGCCCCATCGTCGACAAGCTCTCGGCCGAGGTGCAGCGCATCGTGGCCGGCGCCGAACTCAACAGCCGCCTCAAAGCCATGGGCCTGACCCCGGTCGGCGGCAGCCCCGAACAGCTGCAATCCGTGCTGAGCACGGACTTGCCGCGCTGGGAAAAGATCGTGCGCGACGCGCGCATCAGCCTCGAATAAACCGCTTTCAGTCCTTCAGCACATCGGCCAGCCAAGGCCCAGGAGACCCGCATGAGTGCCACTTCGAAACGCGCCGTCCACGTCGTGGGCGTCGGCATGATCCCCTTCACCAAACCGGGGGCCAGCGAGCCTTACACCCAGATGGGTGCGCGCGCCGCGCAGCTGGCCCTGCAAGACGCCGGTCTGGCCTACGACCGGGTGCAGCAAGCCTATGTGGGCTATGTCTACGGCGACTCCACCGCCGGCCAGGCGGCCATTTACGGCGTGGGCCTGAGCGGCATCCCGGTGTTCAACGTCAACAACAACTGCTCCACCGGCTCCAGCGCCCTGTTCCTGGCGCGCCAGGCGGTGGAGAGCGGCGTGATCGACTGCGCCATCGCGCTGGGCTTTGAGCAAATGCAGCCCGGGGCGCTCAAGGGCGCCTGGGACGACCGCCCCTCGCCCATGGCCCGCTTTGCCGAGGTCATGAGCGCCCACCAGGGCTACGACCCGCAGGCCCCGCGCGCGGCCCAGTTCTTTGGTGGCGCGGCGCGTGACCACATGCGCCAGTACGGCACGCGCGCCGACACCTTTGGCCGCATCTCGGTCAAGGCACGTCAGCACGCGGCGCGCAACCCGCTGGCCGTGTTCCGCCAGACCCTGACCCTGGACGAGGTCATGGCCTCGGCCGGTGTGTTTGACCCCCTGACCCGCTTCCAATGTTGCCCGCCGACCTGCGGCGCGGCCGCCGCCGTGGTGTGTTCAGCCGACTTTGCGCGCCGCCACGGCCTGAACCAGCAGGTGGTGATCGCCGCCCAGGCCATGACCACCGACCGCCCCAGCACCTTCGACAGCGACGACATGCGCCGCGTGGTGGGCTACGACATGAGCGTGGCCGCCGCGCGCCAGGTGTACGAGGCCGCCGGCATCGGCCCCGAGGACCTGGACGTGGTCGAGCTGCATGACTGCTTCACCGCCAACGAGCTGATCACCTACGAAGCCTTGGGCCTGTGTGGCGAGGGCGGGGCCGAGCAGTTCATCCTCGACGGCGACAACACCTACGGCGGGCGCATCGTCACCAACCCCTCGGGGGGCTTGCTGTCCAAGGGCCACCCGCTGGGCGCCACCGGCCTGGCCCAGTGCTATGAGCTGACCCAGCAGCTGCGCGGCCAGGCCGAGCAGCGCCAGGTCGAAGGCGCGCGCACCGCGCTGCAACACAACCTGGGCCTGGGCGGCGCCTGCGTGGTCACGCTCTACCAGGCCACCGGCGCGGCCGCTTGAGCGGAGACCTCACACCATGATCGACACCCGCTACATCGGCCACCGCTTTGCACCCTACAGCGTGCCCGTCGAGGCCGGCCGCCTGCGTTTTTTTGCCAAGGCCACCGGCCAGACCGATCCGATCTACAGCGACCCCGACGCCGCCCGCGCTGCTGGCCACCCGGCCTTGCCGGTGCCGCCCACCTTCCTGTTCTGCCTGGAGATGGAGTCGCCCAACCCCGCTGCCGTGCGCGAGCTGCTGGGCCTGGACTACAAGGGCTTGCTGCATGGCGAGCAAGGCTTTGTCTACCACCGCCAGGCCCATGCCGGCGACACGCTGACGTTTGAGCAGCGCATCGAAGACATCTACGCCAAGAAGGGCGGAGCGCTGGAGTTTGTCGTGCGCCTGACCCGCGTCAGCAACCAGCACGGCGACCTGGTGGCGGAGCTGCGCTGCGTCACCGTCATGCGCCACGCCAGCCCGGCCAGCGCCCCCGCCGTTTCAACCCCTGCCAAGGCCTGAGTCATGAGCGCCACTTTGCCGAACTACGACACCGTTGCCGTGGGCGACGCCTTGCCCTCATTCGAGACCCCGGCCCTGAGCCGCCTGACCCTGGCGCTGTACTGCGGCGCCTCGGGCGACCACAACCCCATCCATGTGGACAGCGACTTCGCGCGCGCCGCCGGCCAGCCCGATGTGTTTGCCCACGGCATGTTGTCCATGGCCTGGCTGGGTCGCCTGCTGACGAACTGGGCGCCGCAAAGCGCGCTGCGCGAGTACAGCGTGCGCTTTGCCGCCATCACCCAGGTGGCCGAGCGCATCACCTGCGCGGGCCAGGTGACCGAGAAATTTGAACGCCAGGGCGAGCGCTGCGTGCGCGTGACCTTGAGCACCACCAACGCCGAGGGCGTGGTCAAGCTGGCCGGTGAGGCCGTCATCGCGCTGGGCTGAGGCCCGCTGCGACCGCCCAAGCCCCTTCCTCCCCATTCAACGCAACCCGAATTCAAACCATGAGCATCCTTCCCAAACTCGACGGCAAAGTGGCCCTGGTCTCCGGCTCTGGCCGGGGCATTGGCCGCGAGATCGCCCTCAAGCTCGCCAGCGAAGGCGCCCGCGTGGTCATCAACGACCTGGACGAGGCCCCGGCCCGCCAGACCGTGGCCGAGATCGAAGCCGCCGGGGGCCGCGCCGTGGCCTGCGTGGGCAGCGTCACCGACAGCGGCTTTGCCGAGCGCTTTGTGCAGACCGGCATCGATACCTTTGGCGGCCTGGACATCATCGTCAACAACGCCGGCTACACCTGGGACAACGTGGTGCAGAAGATGAGCGACGAGCAATGGGACGCCATGCTGGCCGTGCACCTGACGGCCCCGTTCCGCATCCTGCGCGCGGCCTCGGCCTTCATCCGCGAGGCCTCGCGCCAGGAGGCCGAAGCGGACCGCGTGGTGTTCCGCAAGGTGGTCAACATCTCGTCCACCTCGGGCGTCTATGGCAACGCGGGCCAGGCCAATTACGCGGCGGCCAAGGCCGGCATCAATGGCCTGACCAAGGCCATGGCCAAGGAGTGGGGGCGTTACAAGGTCAACGTCAACAGCGTGGCCTTTGGCCTGATCAAGACCCGCCTGACCGAGGCCGCGGCCGGTGGCGACGCCAGCATCGACATCGCAGGCCAGCAGATCCGCGTGGGCGTCAACCCGCAAATCCTCAAGAACGCCGAGGCCTTGATTCCCCTGGGCCGGGGCGGCACGCCCGAAGAGGCCGCGGGCGCGGTCTACCTGTTCTGCATCCCCGAGTCCAACTACGTCAGCGGCCAGGTCTTGGTTTGCGGCGGCGGCCGCCCCTGAAGGAACCCACCATGGACGACAGCGTGTTGAGCTTTCCGCGCAGCGTGTTCCGCGAGGACCACGAGGCCTACCGCGACACCGTGCGCCGCTTTCTGACGCGCGAGTGCCTGCCTCGGCAGGCCGCCTGGGACGAGGCCGGCCGCGTCGACCGCGAGACCTGGCTCAAGGCCGGCCGCGAGGGCCTGCTGTGCACCGCCATCGACCCCGACCACGGTGGCGCGGGCGGGGACTTCGGCCACTGCGCCGTGCTGGTGGAAGAGGTGGCCCGCTCCGGCATCAGCGGCCCGGGCTTTCACCTGCACTCGGACATCATCGCCCCCTACATCGAGCGCCTGGGCACCGAGGCGCAAAAGCAGCAGTGGCTGCCGCGCTGCGCCAGCGGCGAGACCATCCTGGCCATCGCCATGAGCGAGCCCGGCGCGGGCAGCGACCTCAAGGCCATCCGCACCACGGCGCGGCGCGAGGGCGATGACTACGTCATCCACGGCGCCAAGACCTTCATCAGCAATGGCCTGAACTGCGACCTGGTGGTGCTGGTGGCCAAGACCGCCCCCGAGCTGGGCGCCAAGGGCACTTCGCTGATCCTGGTCGAGGCCGACCGCCCCGGCTTCCGCAAGGGCCGCAAGCTCGACAAGATGGGGCTCAAGGCGGCCGACACGGCCGAGCTGTTCTTTGACGAGGTGCGCGTGCCGGTCAGCAACCGCCTGGGGGAGGAGGGCCAAGGCTTCAGCTACCTGATGACCGAGCTGGCCCAGGAGCGCCTGATCATCGCCATCGGCGCGGCCGCCAAGCTCGAGGCCATGCTGGCCGAGACCATCCGCTACACCAAGGAGCGCATGGTGTTCGGCAAGCCGCTGTTCGACTTCCAGAACACCCGCTTCAAGCTGGCCGACATCAAGGCCCGCGCCACGGCGGTGCGCATGATGGTCGACCAGTACCTGGCCGAGCACCTGCGCCGCAAGCTGAGCCTGCAAGAGGCCGCCATCGCCAAGCTCTACAGCACCGAAGAACTGGGCCGCTGCCTGGACGAGCTGCTGCAACTCTACGGCGGCTACGGCTACATGATGGAGTACCCCATCTGCCGCGCCTATGTGGACTCGCGTGTCAACCGCATCTACGGCGGCACCAGCGAGGTCATGAAAGAGCTGATCGGTCGCTCGCTCTGAGCCCCCGCCTGCCCCTCAGCCCCATGCGCCAGCGCCCCTCACAGCCAGCCCAGCCATTGGCCCCAGACCAGCTGCCCCAGGTAGCGGCTGGGCAGCAGGGTGAACACGCCCGCGCCCACGCAGGCCGACCAGTACAGCGCCTGCATGGTCTTGCGGTGGGCGCTGATGTTGCGCTTGGCCAGGAACCAGAAGGCCCCGAACAGGCTGAACAAGGTCACCGGCACCAGCACGTGGATGGGCGTGTAGCCCGCCAGGTTGGGCAGCTGGAAGTCGCGGATGAACAGGGCCGAGAAGGCCGTGATCAGCATCAGCGTGACCCAGGCGTAGCCCGCTGCGCGGTGCAGCCAGGGCCGTTGCTTGGCGCCTTGCCGTGCCCACAAGGCCACCGGTCCCAGGACCAGGGCGCCCAAGGCGGCGCTGAGGTGGATGGCGATGGTGGGCGTGAGTTGCATGGTGGGTTCCTTCGGGTGTGTCGCAATGGTTCGCAGTATCGCCACGCGACCCGGGGCGCGCTGCGTGCTTGCGACGGAGTGTCGTCCACGCGCGTGAAAGCCGCTGAGGGCGGCGCGAAATGCAGCCGCCCTGGCGCCGTTGGAACGGCCATGCCGAGCCCGTGCGATGGCCTGGTTTTGGGAGACCGATGATGAACACCCCTCGCGCCTGCGCGCCCCACCACCGCTTTTGGCCGCCAGGTGTGCCGCACACCGTGCGCCCCAGCGCGGTCGGCCTGAGCCACTACCTGGCGGTGGCGGCCCAGCGCTACCCCGACAAGCCCGCGCTGCACTTCTGTGGCCAAAGCCTGAGCTACGCCGCGCTGCAGCAGCGCGTCGAGGCCCTGGCGGCCTGGCTGCAGCGCCGCCTGGGCGTGCGGCCCGGCGACCGCGTGCTGCTGATGAGCCAGAACTGCCCGCAGTACGTGCTGGGCTTTCATGCCCTGCTGCGCCTGGGCGCGGTGGTGGTGCCCGTCAACCCCATGAGCAGCGCCACCGAGCTGGACTGGCTGCAGCGCGACACCGGCGCCCGCGTGGCCCTGCTGGCGCAGGAGCTGCTGCCGCGCGCCCAGGCCCTGCTGCAGTCGGGCGCGCTGCAGGCCGCCGTGGTCCATGCCTATGCCGACGCCATGCACCCCAGCGCCGTGGGCGCCGCGGATTCGCCCTGGCCCGAACCGTTTCACCAGCCACGCCAGGCCCTGACAGGCCCGCAGCTGCACGGCCTGGAAGACGCCCTGGCCGAAGCCGGGCACGCCCGCTGGCAAGTCGACGGTGGGCACCCGGGCCCCGAGGCCCTGGCCGTGTTGCCCTACACCTCGGGCACCACCGGCCACCCCAAGGGCTGCATGCACACCCATGGCACGGTGCTGGCGTCCAACCTGGCCTCCCAGGTCTGGCGCCAGTTGCATGCCGAGTCGGTGTTCTTGAGCGTGGCGCCGCTGTTCCACATGCTGGGCATGCAAAACGGCATGAACCTGCCGCTGACCCTGGGCGCCACCCTGGTCATGATGCCGCGCTGGCACGCGCCCAGCGCCGCGCGCCTGATCGAGCAGCACCGGGTCACGGTCTGGACGGCGCCGCCCAGCATGGTGATTGACTTCTTTGCCCAGCCCGATGTGCTGCAGCGCGACCTGAGCAGCCTGAGCCTGCTGTCCGGCGGGGGCGCGGCCATGCCCGAAGCCGTGGCCACCTTGCTGGCCGAACGCTTTGGCCTGGCCTACAACGAGGCCTATGGCCTGTCGGAGACCGCGGCCTTCCTGCACGCCAATCCGCTGCACCGGGGCAAGCGCCAGTGCCTGGGCGTGCCCACGCCCGGCGTGGTCTCGCGCATCGTGGACCCCGAGACCCTGGCCGAGCTGCCGGCGGGCGAGGTGGGCGAGCTGGTCACCAGCGGCCCCCAAGTCATGCAGGGCTACTGGCGCAACCCGGCGGCCACCGAGGCGGCGTTTTTCGAGCGCGACGGCCTGCGCTTCTTTCGCACCGGCGACCTGGCCAGCGTCGACGAGGACGGCTACTTCTTCATGCGCGACCGGCTCAAACGCATGATCAATGCCTCGGGCTTCAAGGTCTGGCCGGCCGAGGTGGAAAGCGCGCTCTACGAGCACCCCGCCATCCACGAGGCCTGTGTGATCGCGGTGGACGACGCGCGCCGGGGCGAGACCGTCAAGGCCCTGGTGGTGCTCAAGCCCGCGCAGCGCGGCCAGCTCAGCGAGGCCGAGCTGATCGCCTGGGGCCGCGAGCGCATGGCGGTCTACAAGGCGCCGGCCCTGGTCGAGTTTGTCGATCAACTGCCCAAGTCGGGCACCGGCAAGATTTTGTGGCGCGAGCTGCAGGAGGCGCACCGCCAGCGCGCCCAGGCCGCCCCCGCCTCCGCCACTGACCCGGCCCCAGCCACCTCCAGCGCAGCGGCCTGAGCCAAGCCGCAGCCCTTGCCCCCCCTTTTTTTGACCAGGAGCTTTTTCACCATGTTCTTGTCCTCCGATTTCTCAGGCCAGGCCGTGTTTGTGGCCGGCGGCAGCAGCGGCATCAACCTCGGCATCGCGCGCGCCTTTGCCCAGCGCGGTGCGCGGGTGGCGATCGCCAGCCGGTCGGCCGAGCGCGTGGCCGCTGCCGTGGCCGAGTTGCAGGCCCTGGGGGCCGAGGTGCATGGCTTCAGCGCCGATGTGCGCGACCCCGACGCCATCGCCGCGGCGCTGGGCCAGGCCCATGCGCGCCTGGGCGACTTCAGCGTGCTGGTCTCGGGGGCGGCGGGCAACTTTGTGGCGCCGGCCCTGGGCATGTCGGCCAAGGGCTTTCGCACCGTGGTCGACATCGACCTCAACGGCACCTTCAATGTGCTGCGGGCCGGCCATGCCTTTTTGCGCCGGCCGGGCGCTTCGGTGATCAGCATCTCGGCGCCCCAGGCCTTCAACCCCACGCCGCTGCAAGCCCATGTCTGCGCCGCCAAGGCCGGAGTCGACATGCTGACCCGGGTGCTGGCCATGGAGTGGGGCCCCGACGGGGTGCGCGTCAACTCCATCGTGCCTGGCCCGATTGGGGACACCGAAGGCGTGCGCCGCCTGGCCCCGACGCCCGAGGCGCGCCAGGCCATGGCGGCCAGCGTGCCGCTGCGCCGCATGGGCCGCACCGATGAGATCGCCGACATGGCGCTGTTTTTGTCCTCGCCTTACGCGCAGTACGTGACCGGGGCGGTCATCCCGGTCGATGGCGGCAGCTCGCTGGGCGGCGGGCGCGACCTGGGCGCGGCCTTGCAGGCCTGAGCCCCCCTGTTCTTTGATGGATACCCAGGAGACCCCAACATGTCCCAAGCCTTTGAACGCATCCGCTACGAGGTGCGCGACCAAGTCGCCACGCTGACCCTGGACAACGTGCGCGCCCGCAACGCCTTTGACCCCGCCATGCGGGAAGAAATGCGCCAGGTGGTGACCCAGCTGCGCGCCGACCCCCACATCCGCGCCCTGGTGCTGACCGGCGCGGGCGAGCACTTCTGCGCCGGCGGTGACCTGCGCAACATCGCCACCGTGGGCCTGGACAACGCGGGCTGGCGCGCGCGCCTGCAAAGCCTGCACGACTGGCTCAAAGAGCTGATCACGCTGGACCGCCCCGTCATCGCCGCCGTCGACGGCGCCGCCTTTGGCGCCGGCTTCAGCCTGGCCTTGCTGGCCGACTTTGTGATTGCCACGCCGCGGGCGCGCTTTTGCATGTCCTTCATGCGCGTGGGCCTGGTGCCCGACTGCGCGGCCTTCTACACCTTGCCGCGCATTGTCGGCGTGCAGCGTGCCCGCGAGCTGATGCTGTCGGCGCGCGAGGTCAGCGCCCAGGAGGCGCTGCAGCTCGGCATCGCCCTGGAGCTGCACCCGCCCGAACAACTTCAGGCCCGCGCCCAGGCGCTGGCCGCCAGCTTTGTCAACGCCTCGCCCGTGGCCGTGGGCCTGGTCAAGCGGGCGCTGGCAGCGCCCGGCCACGACCTGCCGACCTTGCTGGAGATGGAGGCCAACGCCCAGGCCCTGGCCATGGGCACCGAGGCCCACCGCACGGCGGTGAACCGCTTCCTCAACAAGGAGCCGGCGCTGTTCCAGTGGCCCGCGCTCTGACGTCCTCTTTTTTGCTTTGGATCCCCAACCTTTTTCATCTCAGGAGAACAACATGAGCCAACCCAATCGCATGGTGGAAGGCAAGGTGGTGCTGGTCACCGGCGCCGGTGGCGGCATTGGCCGTGACATCGCCCTGGCCATGGCGCGCGAGGGCGCGCGCTTGGTCGTCAATGACATTGGCGCCTCGGTCAGTGGCGAGGGCAATGACGCCGGCCCGGCCCAGCAGGTGGTGGACGAGATCCGCGCCCTGGGCGGCGAGGCCGTGGCCAACACCGACAGCGTGAGCGAGGCCGCCAGCGCCGGCCGCATCGTGCAGACCGCGCTGGACACCTTTGGCCGCATCGACGTGGTGGTCAACAACGCGGGCATCCTGCGCGACCGCTTTTTCCACAAGATGAGCCTGGACGAGTGGGACGCGGTGATCAAAGTGCACCTGTACGGCGCCTATTACGTGAGCCGCGCGGCATCGACCCACTTCAAGGAGCAGGGCTCGGGCAACTACATCCACATGACCTCGACCTCAGGCCTGATCGGCAACTTCGGCCAGGCCAACTACTCGGCGGCCAAGCTGGGCATCGCGGCCCTGTCCAAGTCCATCGCGCTGGACATGCAGAAGTTCAATGTGCGCAGCAACTGCATCGCACCCTTTGCCTGGAGCCGCATGATCGGCAGCATCCCGACCGAGACCGATGCCGAGAAGGCCCGCGTCGAGCGCATCAAGCAGATGACGCCCGCCAAGATCGCGCCGCTGGCCGTGTGCCTGGCCAGCGATGAGTCCGAGTACGCCAACGGCCAGATCTTTGCCGTGCGCAACAACGAGATCTTCCTGATCAGCCAGCCGCGCCCGGTGCGCTCGGTGCACCGCAGCGAGGGCTGGACGCCCGAGAGCGTGGCCAGCCATGCGCTGCCCGCGCTCAAGGCCATGTTCTTCCCCCTGGACCGCTCGGGTGATGTGTTCACCTGGGACCCGATCTGACGGAGCCCGCCATGAGCAACCCCGCCTCCACACCCAGCACTGGCATCCAGGCCCGCCACCAGGCCGAGCTGGATCAGGGCCGCTTCCTGATCCAGCACTGCGCCGGCTGCGGCCAGCACCTCTACTACCCGCGCGAGCTGTGCCCGCACTGCGGCAGCGAGGCCCTGAGCCTGGTCGCCCCCGTGGGCACCGGCACGGTGTACTCGACCACCGTGATCCGCCGCAAGCCCGAGGCCGGTGGCGACTACAACGTGGCCCTGGTCGACTTGGACGAGGGCGTGCGCCTGATGAGCCGGGTCAGCAACCTGGCGCCCGGGGCGGTGGCCATTGGCCAGCGCGTGCAGGCGCGGGTGCAGCTCAGCGAGGGCCGTGGCCTGGTGCTGTTCGATGCCCTGACCGGAGACGCCGCATGAGCGCCCTGAACGAACTGCGCGGCAGTGCCGCGATTGCCGGCGTCGCCACCTTTGGCTGTGGCGAAGCCCCCGGCTTCACCGACATGGAGCTGCTGGCCCGCTCGGCACGCGCCGCCGTGGCCGACGCCGGCCTGAAGATGAGCGACATCGACGGCCTGTGCACCGCCAGCGCGGGCGCCACCATGTGGGCCATGCCGGTGGTCGAGTACCTGGGCATCCGCCCCACTTACCTCGACAGCACCATGATCGGTGGCTCCAGCTTTGTGGCCCACCTGCTGCCCGCCATGCACGCGCTGCAGTCGGGGCAATGCCAGGCGGTGCTGGTCTGCTACGGCAGCACGCAGCGCACGGCCACCTTTGGGCGGCGCGAGATTGGCGCGGCGCGCAAGTGGCTGGACCCGCAGCCCTACGAGACGCCTTACGAGCCCTTCAACCCGCCCACCGCCTACGCGCTGGCGGCCGCCCGCCACATGCACCAGTACGGCACCACCCGGCGCGACCTGGCCGAGGTGGCCGTGGCCGCGCGCGCCTGGGCCCGCCTCAACCCCGAGGCCTTTGTGCGCGACCCGCTGAGCCTGGACGAGGTGCTGAACGCCCGCATGGTCAGCGACCCCTTGAGCGTGCGCGACTGCTGCCTGGTCACCGATGGCGGCGGCGCCTACGTGCTGGTGCGCGCCGACCGGGCGCGCCACCTGGCCCAGAAGCCGGTGTACGTGCTGGGCAATGCCAGCGCGGTGTGGAACCGGCAGATCTCGTCCATGCACGACCTGACCGTCACGGCGGCCAGCCAGTCGGGTCGCCAGGCCTACGCCATGGCGGGCCTGCGCGCGGCCGACATGGACGTGGTGCAGCTCTACGACGCCTTCACCATCAACACCTTGCTGTTCCTGGAGGACCTGGGCTTTTGCCCCAAGGGCGAGGCGGGCCGTTTTGTGCAGGACGGCGCCATCGCCCCGGGCGGGCGCCTGCCGGTCAACACCAACGGCGGCGGCCTGTCCTGCGTGCACCCGGGCATGTACGGCATCTTCACGCTGATCGAGGCGGTGCGCCAACTGCGCGGCGAGTGCGGCGAGCGCCAGGTCGCGGGCGCCGTGACTGCGCTGGCGCACGGTAACGGCGGCACCTTGTCCAGCCAGGCCACGGCCATCTTGGGCACCGATGCGGCGCTCTGAACCAACTTCACCAGGACCGATGCCATGATTCGCGACGCAAACACCCTGAACGCCTTGCTCGACACCGTCAACCGACTGGTGCGCGAGCGCCTGGTCCCGGCCGAAGCGCTGGTGGCCGAGACCGACGAGATCCCGGCCGACATCGTGCAGGCCATGAAGGACATGGGCCTGTTCGGCCTGACCGTGCCCGAGGCCTACGGCGGCCTGGACCTGACCATGGAGGAGGAGGTCATGGTCATGCTGGCCATGGGCCAGACCTCGCCTTGCTTTCGCTCGCTGTTTGGCACCACGGTGGGCATTGGCTCGCTGGGCATCGTGTTCGACGGCAGCGAAGAACAAAAGGCCAAGTACCTGCCGCGCCTGGCCACGGGCGAGCTGATTGCCTCCTTTGCCTTGACCGAGCCGGATGCGGGCAGCGACGCGGCCTCGCTGCGCACCACCGCCATCCTCGATGGCGACGCCTACGTGGTCAATGGCACCAAGCGCTACATCACCAACTCGCCCGAGGCCGGCCTGTTCACGCTGATGGCGCGCACCAACCTGGCCGACAAAGGCGCGGGCGGGGTGTCGGCCTTCATCGTCGAGGCCAACACGCCGGGCATCACCATCGGCAAGATCGACAAGAAGATGGGCCAGCGCGGCGCCCACACCGCCGACGTGATCTTTGAAAACTGCCGCGTGCCCGTCAGCCAGCTGATGGGCGGGCGCGAAGGCCTGGGCTTCAAGACCGCCATGAAGGTGCTGGAAAAAGGCCGCATCCACATCGCCGCCATTTGCGTGGGCGTGGCCGAGCGCATGCTGCGCGACGCGCTGAACTACGCCATGGAGCGCCAGCAGTTTGGCCAGCCGATTGCCGAGTTCCAGCTGGTGCAAGCCATGTTGGCCGACAGCCAGGCCGAGCTGTACGCGGCACGTTGCATGGTGATCGACGCGGCGCAAAAGCGGGACCAAGGCCTCAACGTGGCCACCGAGGCGTCCTGCTGCAAGCTGTTTGCCAGCGAGATGTGCGGCCGCGTGGCCGACCGCGCGGTGCAGATTTTTGGCGGCGCGGGCTACCTCAGCGAGTACGGCATCGAGCGCTTCTACCGCGACGTGCGCCTGTTCCGCCTGTACGAGGGCACCAGCCAGATCCAGCAGATCGTGATCGCGCGCAACATGGTCAAGGACGCGCGCCGATGAGGACCCGCGTCACCGAGGCCCTGGGCATCCGCTACCCCATCGTGCAAGGCGGCATGCAGTGGGTGGGCAAGGCGCCGCTGGTGGCGGCGGTGTCCAATGCGGGCGGCCTGGGCATCCTGACCGCGCTGACCCAGCCCACGCCCGAGGCGCTGGCGCAAGAGATCGCGCGCACCCGCGCCCTGACCGATCAGCCCTTTGGCGTCAACCTGACCCTGCTGCCCAGCATCAACCCGCCGCCCTACAGCGACTACCTGCAAGCCATCCTGGACAGCGGCATCCGGATCGTCGAGACCGCAGGCAACAGCCCCAAGGACTTCATCGCCCGCATGAAGGACGCGGGCGTCACCATCGTGCACAAATGCACCACGGTGCGCCACGCGCTGTCGGCCGAGAAGAACGGGGTGGACCTGGTCAGCATCGACGGCTTCGAGTGCGCCGGCCACCCAGGCGAGGACGATGTGCCCGGCCTGGTGCTGATCCCGCTGGCGGTGCGCGCGCTGAAGATCCCCGTCATCGCCTCGGGCGGCATCGCCGACGGGCGCGGCCTGGCCGCCGCCCTGGCGCTGGGCGCCGAGGGGGTGAACCTGGGCACGCGCTTTTTGGCTACGCAAGAGGCGCCCGTGCACGAGCACATCAAGCAGGCCCTGCTGCAGGCCAGCGAGCGCGACACGCGGCTCATATTCCGCACGATGCGCAACACCACGCGGGTGCTGAAGAACGCCATCTCCGACGAGGTGGTGGCCACCGAGCAGCGCCCCGGCGGCTGCCGCTTCGAGGACATCCGTCACCTGGTGGCGGGCGCCCGGGGGCGCGACGCGCTGGCCAGCGGCGACACCCAGGGCGGCGTCATCGCCGCCGGCCAGGTGGTGGGCCTGATCGACGACCTGCCGTCTTGCCACGCCTTGATCGAGCGCATGGTGGCCGAGTGCCGCGCCCAACTGGCCCAGGCCAGCCGCTGGGCCGCCTGAGGCCGGCCCCACTTTCATTCTTTGAGGACCTGCCATGGACACCCCCGTGATGACATCCCCCAACGCCTCCGTCGCCCCCCAGGCGCCGATGGACGCCGACACTTCCCGCCTGTTCGCGCAGGTCGCTTTCAACCACCTGCTGGGGCTGCAGCGCGAGTTCGCCCAGGACGGCGTGGCCCGGCTCACCCTGGCGGCCCGCCCCGAGCTGTGCAACAACTTCTTGGTGGTGCATGGCGGGGTGCTGATGTCGATGATGGACAGCGCCATGTCCAGCGCTGCGCTGTCGGCCAGCGGCTTCCAGAAAGCCGTGGTCACCATCGACATGACGACCAGCTTCCACCAGCCCGCGCGCGGCCACCTGACCGCCCACGCCACCTGCCAGGGGGGCGGCAAATCGGTTTGCTTCTGTGAGGCCCGCGTCGAAGACGAGCAGGGCGCCGTGGTGGCCCGCGCCATGGGCACCTTCCGCTACGTGCGGGTCTAGCCCCGCTGCCCCGGCTGCGCTTTCCCTGATCCCCTCAAAACACAACGGAGACACCCCATGCGCGCTTTGATCCTTTCTGCTTCTTCCACCTCACGCCGGCGCGGCCTGGCCGCTCTGGCGTGGGCCGCGCTGGCGACCTGGGGCGCCCCCGCCGCGCTGGCCCAGGGCGGGGCGGCCGGTGGCCAGACCCAGACCCTCCGCCTGGTGGTGGGTTACGCCGCTGGTGGTCCAGTGGACGCCTCGGCGCGCTTGTTTGCGCCCGCCCTGGCCAAGGAGCTGGGCCAGCCCGTGGTGGTGGAAAACCGCCCAGGGGCTGGCGGCGCCATGGGCGGTGATGCCGTGGCCAAGGCCACACCCAACGGGCTGCTGCTGTTCTTTGCCGCCAGCCCGACCATGACCATCAGCCCGCACATCCTCAAGTCCATGGCCTTCGACCCAGCCAAGGACCTGAGCGCGATCGCGCCCATCCTCAGCTACAGCAATGTGCTGGTGATCAACAAGGACCAGCCCTTCAAAACCCTGCCCGAGCTGGTGGCCTATGCGCGCGCCAACCCCGGCAAGCTGGCCTATGGCTCGGCCGGCATGGGGGCCTCCAACCACCTCAGTGGCGAGCTGTTGGCGCTGCGCGCCGGCATCAAGCTGACCCATGTGCCGTACAAGGGCAATGCCCCGGCCATGACCGATGTGATCGGGGGCCAGCTCAGCATGATGTTTGACATCATCGGCAGCGCGCGCAACTACATCAGCAGCCAGCGTGTGCGGCCGCTGGCCGTGACCTCGCGCGAGCGCAATGCCTCCTTGCCCGAGGTGCCCACCATGGCCGAGTCCGGCATTGCCGACTACGAGGTGGGCGGCTGGTACGGCCTGTACGGCCCGGCCCGCATGGCGCCTGAGCTGGTCACCCGGCTCAACGAGGCCACGCGCCGTGCGCTGGCGCAGGACGAACTCAAGGCCAAGCTGATCGAGCAAGGCTACGACCTGTGGACCGGTCCGCCCACCGTGCTGGCCGAGCGCGCCGCGCGCGAGCTGGCCCTCTGGGGCTCGGTGGCCAAGGGCGTGCAGGTGGACTGAACGCGATGAACCTGAACACCGCCACCCCCCAGGCCCGGCCTGCGCCCACGCGCCTGCATCATTTGTTCGAGCGCCGCCTGGCCGCCACGCCCGAGGCACCGTTTTTGTTCCTGCCCGACGGCACTTGGAGCTACGCCCAACTGGGCGCCCAGGTCGACACCTTGGCCGCCGAGTTGGGGGCCCAGGGCGTGCTGCCCGGTGACCGCGTGCTGGCCGTGGCCGAGAACTGCCCCGAGCACATCGCCTTGCTGCTGGCCTGCAGCCGCGTCGGCGCCTGGTCCTGCGGTGTCAACGCACGCATGGCGCGCGGCGAGATCGAGGCCTTCGTGGCCAAGGCCGACCCGCGCCTGGTGTACTTCATCAGCGCGGTCAGCCCCGCCGCGCACGCCCATGGCGAGCTGTTTCAGGCCCAGCCCTCGGCCCTGGCAGGCCTGAGCCGCAGCGCTTCGCGCCCGCAGGCCACGCCCGAGCCTGCGCCCCTGGCCGAGCAGGTGGTGGCCATCATCTTCACCTCGGGCACCACGGGCGCGCCCAAGGGCGTGCTGGTCAGCCATGCCGGCCTGCTGCAGTTTGCCCAGGTGTCGGCCGCTTCGAGGGCGCTGACGCCAGCCGACCGCTCCTATGCCTGCGTGCCCATGACCCACATCTTCGGCCTGGGCACGGTGCTGGCGGCCTCGCTGCACGCGGGCGCGGGCCTGGTCATGCGCAGCCGCTTCGACCCGGCGGATTGCTGGGAAGCCCTGGCCCATCAGCAGGTGTCCAACTTGCAAGGCCCGCCCGCGATGTTCACGCGCCTGCTGGCCTGGCGCGAGGCGCAGGGCGTGGCCGATGGCCCGCCTGTGGCGCCGGCGCTGCGCTACGTCTACACCGGCGCTGCGCCGCTGGACCTGCCGCTCAAACGCGCGGTCGAGGCCTGCTTTGGCCAGCCTTTGCACCACGGCTATGGCCTGTCGGAGTACGCCGGCGCGGCCTGCCTGGTGCCGCGCGGCCAGTGGCGCGACGACAGCGCCGCGGGCTGGCCGGTGGCGGGCGCCGAGTGCCGCATCGTCAACGACGCGGGCCAGGACCTGGCGCCTGGCGAGCGCGGCGAGATCTGGCTGCGCGGCGTGGGCCTGATGCCGGGCTATTTCCGCGACCCGGTCGCCACGGCCCAGGTGATGCGCCCCGGCGGCTGGTACGCCACCGGCGACCTAGGCCAGATCGGGCCCGACGGCGCGCTGCAGGTGGTGGGGCGGCTCAAGGAAATGATCATCCGATCGGGCTTCAACGTCTACCCGGGCGAGGTGGAGAACGTGCTCAACCAGCACCCGCGCGTGCAGCGCTCGGCCGTGGTCGGGCGCCAGGAGTCCGACGGCAACGAGACCGTGCTGGCCTTTGTCGAGACCGTGGGCGGCCAGCCCCTGGATGCGGCCGAACTGGCCGCCTTGCAGGCCCTGCTGCGCGACCAGCTGGCGCCTTACAAGCAACCCAGCCAGATCCTGTCGATCGAGGCCTTGCCCATGACGCACAGCGGCAAGGTGCTCAAGCGCGCCTTGCTGGATCGGCCCGAGGCCCTGAACTGAAGCCCCCACCCCTTTGAACCCCTCGGAGTCCTGCCATGCGCTCTGCCTTTGAACCCTCTCTCGCGGCCCAGCGCCGCCGTCACCTGCTGGGCGCGGCCCTGGGCGCTGCGCTGCTGCCCGGCGGCACGGCGCGGGCCCAGCCGGCCCCGGCTTACCCGGCGCGCTCGGTGCGCTTCATCGTGCCCTTCCCGGCAGGCGGGCCGGTGGACATCACCGGCCGCGCGCTGGCGCAAAAGCTGGGCGAGGCCTGGGGCCAGCCCACGTTGGTGGACAACCGCGCGGGCGCGGGCGGCATGGTGGGGGCCGAGGCGGCGGCGCGCGCCACGCCTGACGGCCACACCTTGTTCGTCTGCAGCATCCACCACAGTGTGCTGCCGGCCCTGCGCCCCAAGATGAGCTACGACGTGGAGCGCGACTTTGTGCCGGTCAGCTTCGCGGCGCGCTTTCCGGTCATCTTGGTGGTGCACCCCTCGCTGCCGGTCAAGTCCGTGGCCGAGCTGATCGCGCTGGACCGGGCCCGGCCCGGCACGCTGAGCTATGGCTCCTCGGGCAATGGCGGCGGCACCCACCTGGCGGGTGAGCTGTTCAACCTGCTGGCCGGCACCCGGCTGCAGCATGTGCCCTACAAGGGCAGCGCCCCAGCCATGACCGACCTGTTGGGCAATCAGGTTCAGATCATGTTCAGCGACGCGCCCACCGCACTGCCCCAAATCAAGGCCGGCAAAGTGCGCGCCCTGGCCGTGGCCAGTCCGCAGCGCTCGGCCTTGCTGCCTGAACTGCCCACGGTGGCCGAGACCGGCCTGCCCGGCTACGAGGCCTATTCCTGGGCGGGCGTGCTGGCGCCCACGGGCACGCCCGCAGCACTGGTGGGGCGGCTCAGCAGCGACATCCAGCAGGCCTTGAACCTGCCTGAGGTTCGGCAGCGCCTGCTGGAGGCCGGCGCCGAGGCCGCGCCCAGCAGCCCCGAGGCCTTTGGCCAGTTGCTGCGCAGCGAGATGCGCAAATGGGCCCAGGTGGTGCGGGCCGCCAACATCCAGATGGATTGAGTGCGTGTTGCAACAGGGGCCCGTCAGGGCCCCTGTTGCTTGGTGCGTGTGCGTGAGTGAGTCAGTTCAACCCTCCAAGGAAAGAGACAAACCATGATCAAGAAGACCTCCATCGCCCTGGCCGCCCTGTGCGCGCTGGGGCCCGCTGCGGTGCTGGCGCCGGCCCAGGCCCAGGGCAGCGCGGGCCCATTGAGTGACGACAAGGTGCGCATTGGCGTGCTGTCGGACATGTCGGGCCTGTATGCCGACACGGCGGGCAAGGGCTCGGCCGAGGCGGCCCGCATGGCCATCGAGGACTTTGGCGGCAAGGTGCTGGGCAAGCCCATCGAGCTGCTGATGGGGGACCACCAGAACAAGGCCGACATCGGGGCCTCGCTGGCACGGGGCTGGTACGACCGCGAGGGCGTGGACGCCATCGTCGACCTGAACAACTCGGCGGTCGCGGTGGCGGTGGGCAACCTGGCGCGCGAGCGCAACAAGATGCTGCTGCTGACCGGCACCGCCTCGGTGGCCATGACCAACGAGAACTGCGGCCCGACCAGCATCCACTACGTGTACGACACCTACGCCATGGCCAATGGCGCGGCGCAGGGCATGCTGGGGCGCGGCGCCAAGAGCTGGTTTGTGGTGGGCACCGACTACGCGTTCGGCAAGGCCATGGCGGCCAACATCACCGAGTTCGTCAGCCACAGCGGCGGCAAGGTGCTGGGCAGCGTGTTCCACCCGCTCAATGCCAGCGATTTCTCGTCCTTCATGCTGCAGGCCCAGGCCTCCAAGGCCGACGCCATTGCCCTGGCCAACGCCACCAGCGACACGGTCAACAGCATCAAGTCGGCGCGCGAGTTTGGCATCACCAAGAACCAGGCCGTGGTGCCGCTGCTGATGTTCATCAACGATGTGCACTCGCTGGGCCTCAAAGAGGCGCAGGACATGACCTTTGCCACCGCCTTCTACTGGGACCGCACGCCGGAGTCGCGGGCCTGGTCGCGGCGCTACTTCGAGCGCATGAAGAAGATGCCCTCGATGATCCAGGCGGGCACCTACTCGGCCGTGCTGAGCTACCTCAAGGCCATCCAGGCCGCGGGCAGCGATGACGGCCTGACGGTGGCCAAGAAGATGCAGGCGCTGCCCATCAACGACTTCTTCGCCCAAGGCGGCAAAGTGCGGGTCGACGGCCGCATGGTGCACGACATGTACCTGGTGCAGGTCAAGAAGCCGGCCGAGTCGCAGCAGCCCTGGGACTACTACAAGGTGCTGGCCACCATCCCGGGTGACCAGGCCTTCCAGCCCCTGTCCAAGTCCAAGTGCTCTTTGGTGACCAAATCATGAAGATCAAAGCCGCTGTCCTCACGCGCACCGGCGCGCCGGCCCCTTATGCCGAAAGCCGCCCCCTGCAAATCACCGAGGTCGACCTGGCCCCGCCGGGCCCGGGCGAGGTGCTGGTGCGGGTGGCCGCCGCCGGCCTGTGCCACTCGGACCTGTCCATCATCAATGGCGACCGGCCGCGCCGCACGCCCATCGTGCTGGGGCACGAGGCCGCCGGCGTGGTCGAAGCCCTGGGCGAGGGCGTGACCGACCTGGTGCCGGGCGACCACGTCATCCTGGTCTTTGTGCCCAGCTGCGGCCACTGCGCGCCCTGCGCCGAGGGCCGGCCCGTGTTGTGCGAGCCGGCGGCGGCGGCCAATGTGGCTGGCACCTTGCTTGGTGGCGGGCGCCGCCTGTCCTACCAGGGCGAGACCCTGGACCACTTTGTGGGCGTGTCCGCCTTTGCGGAGTACGCGGTGCTGTCGCGCCGGGGCGTGCAAAAAATCGACCGCGAGCTGCCGCTGGACATCGCTGCGCTGTTTGGCTGCGCCGTCATGACCGGGGTGGGGGCGGTGGTCAACACCTCGCAGGTGCGGCCCGGCCAGAGCGTCGCGGTGGTGGGCCTGGGCGGTGTGGGCCTGTCGGCCCTGATGGGCGCGCTGGCCGCTGGGGCCGGCCGGGTGATCGCGGTCGACCTGGCCGAGGACAAGCTAGCCTTCGCCCGGAAGCTGGGCGCCACCGACGTGGTCAACGCGGGCGAGGAGGGCGCGGTCGAGCGCCTGCGCGAGTTGACCGGCGGTGGCGTGGACCACGCGCTGGAGATGGTGGGCTCGGCCAAGGCGCTGGAGTTTGCCTACCGCGTGACCCGGCGCGGCGGCACCACGGTGACCGTGGGCCTGCCCGCGTCCAGCCAGAACCTCAGCACCCCGGTCTGGCACCTGGTGGCCGAAGAGCGCACCCTCAAGGGCAGCTACCTGGGCAGCTGCGTGCCCCGGCGCGACCTGGGGCGCTTCATCGCGCTGTACCGCCAGGGCAAGCTGCCGGTGGACTGGCTGCGCACGGGCACCCTGGGGCTGGAGCAGATCAACGAGGGCTTTGACCGCCTGGCCCGGGGCGAGGCCATCCGCCAGGTGATCCGCATGGGGGACTGAGCGCGGGGGCGGCTGGGTGATCCAGCGGGGCGATGGCGCCCCATGATTGACCTGGGTCAAGACCCGGGCGGGTCGGCCCCCCGGGGCGGGGTGGGGCGGGCATACTGCGCGGCGGGGGCCTGGGCCCTCGTTTGTTTGTCCACCGCCTGAGGCCTGACCCTGTATGACCGACCCCGTTTCAACCCCCCACGACGCTGACGAGCCCCTGTCCCCCAGCCCTGCACGCAGCGCGGCCTCGCGCCGCGTCAGCCCCTGGTGGCGGGCGCTGGCCGTGGTCTTGGGCCTGGCCTTGTTGCTGGGTTGGGCCGCCAGTGTGAGCTTTGTCGAGCAACTCAAGGCCCAGGTGGCGCATTTGCAGACCAAGCTGCAGGTCCTGCCCCAGGTGCGCGAGATCTCGGTGCTGCTGGACGATCAGCAGCGCCCGGCCCTGCTGATCACCCACGACCCCAGCACCGGCGTGCTGCAGGTGCAGCGCCTGAACAGCGTGGCCGAAGGCCGGGAGGACAGCATGCAGCTCTGGGCCCTGAACGGCAGCGCCCAGGCGCCGCGCTCGCTGGGCCTGTTTTTGAGCCAGTACAAAACCCTGCAATTGCCGCTGAAGACCGGCGCGCTGGAGGGCATCCGCGAGCTGGCCATCAGCGTCGAGTCCAAGGGCGGCGTGACAGACGAGCAAGGCCCGCGCTTGCCCTACCTGTTCCGAGGCGCGCTGGTGCACAAAGCCATTTGAAGGCCTTGGCGCGTCAATGACCGCCGTTGGGGGCTTTTAAGCCTGCTTCGGCGGGCTGGGGGGGCGGGGAAGCTGCCTGCGGGCCGCGCGCGCCTGGGCTGGCGCCGACCCCGGCTGCCGCTGGCCCTGCCCAAGGGCGAAGGCAGGCCCGTGAAAACCCGCCGGCACAGCGCTTGCCACTCGTGAATAATGCATTGGCCATGCCTGTCACACCGTCCATCTGGAGCCCTTTGCGTCAACCTGCGTTCAGAGGGCTATGGTTCAGCGGCGCGGTGTTTTTCATTGGCAGCGGCATGCAGTCCATGGCGGCCGCCTGGCTGATGGTGGAGCTGACGGGCTCGTCCTTCCTGGCGGCCCTGGTGCAGACGGCGGTGTTCCTGCCCATGTTCCTGTTGGCCTTGCCCGCGGGCGTGCTGGCCGACACCACCGACCGGCAACGCCTGATCTCGGGCGCGCTGATCGCGCTGGTGGGGGCGTCCTTCTTGCTGGCTGCGCTGGTCCTGCTGGGCTGGGGCGGGCCGGCCTCGGTGCTGTTCCTGGTGTTTGTTTGCGGCTGCTGCACGGCGGTGCTGACGCCGGCCTGGAATTCATCGGTCATCGACCCGGTGCCGCGCGAGGAATGGGCCCAGGCCATCACCGTGATCAGCATTGCCTACAACGCGGCGCGCGCCATCGGCCCCACGTTGGCCGGCCTGGTCTTTGCGCGCCTGGGCGCGGGCTGGGTGTTTGCCTTCACCGTCATCACCACCGTGGTGATGTGGCAGTCGATCCGGCGCTGGCCGCCGCGCCCCCATCCGCCTTCGCGCCTGCCGCCCGAGCGCCTGTGGGGCGGCACGCTCAGCGGCCTGCGCTTTGCCTGGCATTCGCGCATCGTGCTGGCGCAGTTGGTGCGCGTGATGGCCTACAGCGCCGCGGGCTCGGCCCTGTGGGCGCTGCTGCCAGTGATCGCGCAGCGCCAGCTCAATGCGGGCGCCGAGGGCTTTGGTTTGCTGATGGGCTGCATGGGCAGCGGTGCGGTGTTGGTGGGCCTGGTGGTGGGCACGCTGCGCGCGCGCTTTGGCTTGGACGCCATCGTGGCGGCCGCCTGCGTGGTGTTCTCTGCGGTCATGCTGCTGGCGGCCTGGGTGCAGACGCCTTGGCTGATCTACGGCGCCATGATGTGCGGCGGGGCGGCCTGGATGGCGGCCATGTCCACCTTCAACTCGGCCACCCAGGCCAGTGCGCCGCCCTGGGTGCGGTCCCGCGCCGTGGCCCTGCACATCGTGGCCTCGCTGGGCGCGTTTGCCATGGGCTCGGCGTTTTGGGGGGCGGTGTCCGACGTGACCAGCCTCAGCGCCGCGCTGAGTGCCGCCGCGGTGCTGATGGCGGCGGGCCTGCTGCTGGCGCGGCCCATGCCGCTGCGCATGGGCGAGCAGCACGAGGTCACCCAGGCCCAGCCTTGGGAGGATTTGTTTGTCGCCGCCGAACCCAACCCCGAGGCGGGCCCGGTGGCGGTGGAGCTGGGCTACCGCATCCTGGCTGGCCAGGACCGGGCGTTTCTGGACGCCATTGCCCAGCTGAAGGCGCACCGCCGGCGAGACGGCGCCACCTTCTGGCGGGTCTACAAGGATTTGGGCGAGCCCTCGCGCTATGTGGAGCGCTTCATCGTCAGCTCCTGGGCCGACTACCTGCACCAGCGCGCACGGTCGACTGTGGCCGATCAGGCGCTGGAGACCGAGGTGCGCCAGTTCCTGCAGCCCGGCGAGGGGGTGCCCATGTCGCACTACATCGCCGAGCGCTGAGCCGCCTCACCCCGCGCCCTGGCCCTCGTACCAGCCCTTGCTGCGGTTGACCAGGTGCACCACCAGCAGCATCACCGGCACCTCGATCAGCACGCCCACCACCGTGGCCAGCGCCGCGCCCGACTCAAAGCCGAACAGGCTGATGGCAGCGGCCACGGCCAGCTCGAAGAAGTTGGACGCGCCAATCAGGGCCGAGGGGCAGGCCACGCTGTGCTTTTCGCCCACGGCGCGGTTGAGCCAGTAGGCCAGCGCTGAATTGAAGAACACCTGGATCAGGATGGGCACGGCCAGGAGGGCAATGACCAGCGGCTGCTTCAAAATCGCTTCGCCCTGGAAGGCGAACAGCAGCACCAGGGTGGCCAGCAAGGCGGCAATCGACCAGGGACCGATGCGCGCCATGGCTGCGTCAAAAGCCGCTGGGCCGCGCGCCAGCAGGCGACGGCGCAGCCACTGCGCGAGGATGACGGGGATCACGATGTACAGCCCCACCGAGGTCAGCAGCGTGGCCCAGGGCACGGTGATGGCCGACAGGCCCAGCAAGAAGGCCACCAGGGGCGCGAAGGCCACCACCATGATGCTGTCGTTGAGGGCCACCTGCGACAGGGTGAACAGCGGGTCGCCCCCGGTCAGGCGGCTCCACACAAACACCATGGCGGTGCAGGGCGCGGCGGCCAGCAGGATCAGGCCCGCGATGTAGCTGTCGAGTTGATCGGCAGGCAGCAGCGGCGCAAACCAGTGGCGGATGAACAGCCAACCCAGAAAGGCCATCGAAAACGGCTTCACCAGCCAGTTGACGAACAGGGTCACGCCAATGCCCCTGACGTGCTGGCGCACCTCGCCCAAGGCCGAGAAGTCGACCTTGATCAGCATGGGGATGATCATCACCCAGATCAGCAAGCCCACGGGCAGGTTGACCTGGGCCACCTCCAGGCGGCCGATGGCCTGGAACACGCTGGGGAAGAACTGACCCAGCGCAATGCCGACCACGATGCACAGGAACACCCAGACGGTGAGGTAGCGCTCGAACACGCTCATGGGCGCGGGGGCCGCCACGGGGGCGGTTGCAGAGGTCGCGCTCATCTCAAGACTGGGCCAGGTCGCGCGCCGTGCCTTGCAGCATGGCGTGGGCCAGCTTGTCGGCGGGCAGGTTGATCAGCAGCTCCAGGCGGCGCTTGATTTGCAGCAGGGTGTGGCGGAAGGCTTCGAGCTTGTGTTCGTCCGAGGCGTCGCCTTCGGATGGGTCGGCATAGCCCCAGTGGGCGGTGGCGGGGTGGCCGGGCCAGACCGGGCAGACCTCACCGGCGGCGTTGTCGCAGACGGTGATGATCAAGTCCATGTGGGGCGCGCCGGGCACGGCGAACTCGTCCCAGCTCTTGCTGCGCAGGCCTTCGGTGGGCACGCCGGCTTTTTGCAAGACCTGCAGGCCCAGCGGGTTGGGTTGCTGGTGGTCGCGCGGGCTGCTGCCGGCGGAGTAGGCCTTGAAGCGGTCACCGCCCAGGGCGTTGAGCAGGGCTTCGGCGAGGATGCTGCGCGCCGAGTTGTGGGTGCACAAAAACAAAACGTTCAAGGGGGTGGGGGCAGAGGTGCTCATGGTCAGGGCCGGGTCTGGAAGGACAAAAGGGGGCAGTGTCGTGCTGGGCCGTGTCAAGCCGATGTCGGCCTGACACGCTGGCTCAGCAGCAGGACCGAGTGCGGGTGGCCGGGGCGCAGCACGCACTGGCGCTGTCAGTGGCGGCGGGCTTCTCGTTGAACACGGGGATGTTGCCCAGGGTGTGGAAGTGCTCCCAGGCGATGCCTTGTGGGTCGGTCACCCAGTGCTTTTCGCTGCGGGCGTAGCAGCAGCTGGTGGCCCCCTCATCGACCCAGGCCAGGTCGGCCGCACTGGCATGGGCCTTGAGTTCGGCCAGTTCTTCGGCCTCGTCGACCTGGAAGCCCAGGTGGTCGATGCCGGGGCGGCTGCCGCGCGTGGAGATGGCGAAGTTGATGCGCGGGTCGTCCAACATCCACTTGGCGTAATCAGACTCCACGCGGCTGGGTTGGGCGGCAAACAACTGGCTGTAAAAGCCGATGCTCTGGGCCAGGTCATCGACATGCAGGTGAACGTGAAAGCGTTTCATGGTCAGGGCTCCTTGGGAGAAAAGAGGGCTCAGCACTGGCAGGCCGGGGCCGAGGGCGCCAGGCAGCTCGCGCCTTGGCAGCAGTTGTCGCTGAGGTAGGTGAGCAGGCTGTTCATGGTGTCGAAGGCGGCGCGGTAGACCAGGTTGCGGCCTTGGCGCTCCTGGCTGATCAGGCCGGCGTGTACCAGCTCTTTGAGGTGGAACGACAAGGTGTTGGGGGCCACGGCCAGTTGCTCGCTGAGCACGCCGGGCGTGAGCCCTTGTGGCCCGGCCACCACCAAGGCGCGGAACACGCGCAGGCGAACTTCTTGGGCCAGGGCGGCCAGGGCGCGGACGACGTCGGTTTCTTGCATGCATCAACTATACAACGATATTGGAAGTATCAAACTGTTTTGATGCAAAGCACAGACTGCGGCGCTTGGGGCGCGCATGCTCGGGCTTGACCACCACGCTTTTCAAGCCCAGGACCCCCATGAACCCGACCCGCACTTGCCTGCCCTGGCTGGACCAAGCCAGCCCCTACCTGTTCTTCACGGGCAAAGGGGGCGTGGGCAAAACCTCGGTGTCCACCGCCGTGGCCCTGGCGCTGGCCGATGCGGGGCGGCGGGTGCTTTTGGTCAGCACCGATGCGGCCTCCAACCTGGACGAGATGCTGGGCATCACGCTGAGCAACCAGCCGGTGTCCGTGCCCGGGGCGCCCGGGCTGTCGGTGCTCAACATCGACCCCCAGGTGGCGGCCCAAAGCTACCGCGAGCGCGTCATCGCGCAAATGGGCCCACTGGCCAGTGCCCAAGCGCTGGCCACGGTGCGCGAGCAGCTGTCCGGGGCCTGCACCACCGAGATCGCCACCTTCGATGAGTTTGCCCAGCTCTTGTCGCCCCTGAGCCTGGCCTACGACCAGGTGGTCTTTGACACCGCACCCACCGGCCACACCCTGCGCCTGTTGAGCCTGCCCAAGGCCTGGAGCGGCTTTCTGGCGGGCAACGACCGGGGCGCGTCCTGCCTGGGGCCGCACTCGGGCCTGAAGATGCAGGAGGCCTTGTTCAACCGGGCTCTGGCCGCCCTCAACGACCCCGCGCTGACCACCTTGGTGCTGGTGGCACGGCCCGAGGCTGGGGCCTTGAACGAGGCGGCGCGTTCTGCGCTGGAGTTGCGTGCGCTGGGCCTGCAGCAGCAGCGCCTGGTGGTCAATGCCGTGTTCCACGCCACCGACCCGCAAGACCCGGTGGCCCGGGCCTGGCAGGCCCGGGGGGCGCAGGCCTTGGCCGCCATGCCAGCGGCCTTGCAGGCCTTGCCCACTGATTTGATCCCGCTGCGGGCGGTGGATTCGGTGGGCTTGCCGGCCCTGCGCCAGCTGCTGAGCCCGCAGCCCAGCGCCGTGCCAACGCCCTTGGCGCCCCTGGCGCCTGCGCCCACCGCAGGACGGCACCCGCTGGCTGAATTGGTGGCCCAACTGGCCCTGGCCGAAGGCGGCTTGGTGATGGTGATGGGCAAAGGCGGGGTGGGTAAAACCACCATCGCCGCTGCGCTGGCCCTGGGCTTGGTGCAGCAAGGCAAGACTGTGCACTTGAGCACCACCGACCCCGCGGCCCACCTGGCCGCCACGTTGCAGGACCAGGTGCCCGGCCTGAGCGTGGGACGCATTGACCCGGCGCTGGAGACCCAGCGCTACGTCGACAAGGTGCTGGCCGCCAAGTCGCCCGGCCTGAGCCCGGACGCGCGCGAGCTGCTGGTGGAGGACCTGCGCTCACCCTGCACGGAAGAGGTGGCCGTGTTCCATGCCTTCTCGCATGTGGTGGCGCAGGCGCGCAGCCAGTTTGTGGTGCTGGACACCGCCCCCACGGGCCATTCCCTGTTGCTGATGGACGCCACCGGCGCCTACCACCGTCAGATGCTGCATGCGTTTGAAGGCCAGGCTGGCTCGGTGCGGGTGGTGACGCCCTTGATGCGCCTGCAAGACCCCACTTACACCCACCTGGTGCTGGTGACCTTGCCCGAGGCCACGCCGGTATCGCAGGCGGCCGCCTTGCAGGACGATTTGCGCCGCGCCCAGATCGAGCCCTGCGCCTGGGTGATCAACCAATCCCTGTTGGCCACGGGCACCCAAGACCCCTTGTTGAGGGCGCGCCTGCAAAGCGAGCAGGCCCAGGTCGACCGGGTGGGCCAGTTGAGCCGCGCGCCGGTGTTCAGCGTGCCCTGGCGACCCGAGCCCCCGGTGGGGGTGCTGGGTTTGGCAAGCCTGTTGAGCGCTTAGGGGGCCGCGGGAGGCGGGGCGGGGTGCAGCACGCGACCGAGTCTTCGTCTTGGGTTGAGAAGTGCGCTGCGCGCACAAGTCGCTGAGCAAATAACGTTTGTTCGCGCCGAAGCTGCTGGATAGAGTCCGGATCAGCGAATTGAGTCATTCCTCATTCGCAATCCGAGTGCAGCCACTTTGCGCGTTCTGAAGCGCTTTTGGCGGGCTGAATGCGCAGGGTCGCTGGCTTCGGACATCCCCAACCCGGCCGCGCACAGCGGCCACGGAGACAACACAAAATGAAATCGATCACCCTTGGGCTGGGCACCGCTTCGGCCTGCCTGCTCTTGCTTGCCTGCGGTGGCGGCGATGGCGCCAGCGAAACCGTGCTGCCGCGCCTCAGTGCGGCCCAGCCAGGCAGCTTGGCGCGTTGTTTGGATTTGGCCGCGCGCTTCAGCTTTCCCAGCACCCGCATCCTGAGCACCGAGCTGGTGCCCTCGGGAGGCTTGAGCAACGCTGGTCAGCCGGTGGGCGAGCATTGCCGCGTCACCGGCAAGATGAATGAGCGCGTCAGCGCGGTGGATGGCCAGACCTATGCCATCGGCTTTGAGATGCGCTTGCCCAAGGATTGGGCTGGCCGCTTCCTCTACCAAGGCAATGGCGGCACCGATGGGGTGGTGGTGCTGGCCGATGGGGCGTCCATCGGCAGCGGCGGCATGCTGCGCCACGCGCTGCAGATGGGCATGGCGGTCATCAGTTCGGATGCGGGCCACAACGCGGCGCAGAACCCGCTCTTTGGCCTGGACCCCCAAGCCCGGCTGGACTACGGCTACAAGGCCGTGGGCTCGCTGACGCCCATGGCCAAGGCCTTGATCCAGGCGGCCTACGGCAAAGAACCTGATCGCTCCTACATCGCGGGCACGTCCAATGGCGGGCGCCACGCCATGGTGGCCGCGTCGCGCTATGCCACGCTGTACGACGGGGTGCTGGCCCACTCGCCGGGCTTCAACCTGCCCCGGTCTGCGGTGGCCAACCTGTCCAATGTGAAGCTGTGGGACACCGTGGTCACCACCCGCGTGGTGAACAACTTGCCAGACTACGAGTCCGCCTTGCCAGCGAGCGAACGCCAAGTGGTGGCCAATGCCATCCTGGCCCGCTGTGACGCGCTCGATGGGCTCAGCGATGGCCTGGTGCAGGACCTGGAGGGCTGCCAAAAAGTGTTTGACCCGATCCGTGACATCCCCAGCTGCAGCGCGGGCCGCGATGGCAGCTGCCTGACCGCCACCCAAAAGACGGTCTTGGCCAAGGTGTACGAGCCGGTGCGCAACAGCGCGGGGGACACCCTTTACAGCGGCTTCCCGTTTGACCCGGGCATTGCCCAGGTGGGGTGGGCGGATTGGAAGTTCCGCAACTCGCTGCGCACCGCGCGCAACCCCGTGTCGGTGGGCTACATCTTTTCTTCGCCCCCGCGCGCCGACCTGAGCATGGCCACGGACACCAACAAGTCAGCTGCTTTTGCCCTGAGCTTCAACCTCGAAACCGAGGCCCCGAAGATCTTCGCCACCAGCGGTATCTACACGGAAAGCGGGATGTCCTTCATGACCCTGCCCAACCCGTTCCGCTTTGACACCTTGCGCGAGCGGGGCGGCAAGATGATGGTGATTCATGGTGCGGCCGACCCCATCTTTTCGGTGGACGACACCCTGTCCTGGTACCGCAACGTCAACAACAACTACGGCAGCCAGGCCGACCGCTTCACGCGCGTCTTTGTCGTGCCCGGCATGGGGCATTCACGCGGTGGCCCGGCCACGGACCAGTACGACGCTTTGACTGCGCTGATCGATTGGGTGGAAGCCGGCAAAGCACCGGAGCGCCTGGTGGCCATGGCCCGGGGGGCGGGGAATGTGGGCGGGGTCAACACCGAGTTGCCCAGCACCTGGTCGGCGACGCGAACCCGGCCGCTGTGCTCTTACCCGCTGGTGGCCCGCTATCAGTCGGGCAACCCCGAGCTGGCCGAGAGCTTCGCCTGCAAGTTCTGACCCTGCGCAGGCTTTGTAGCGCCTGCGCCGAGCGCCAGGGCCTGTCAAGCCAGGCCCCTGGCGAGTGCACTCAGTCGAGCTGCACCCCGGATTGGGCGACCAAGCCCTTCCAGCGCTCCTGGTCCTGCGCGACCATCTTGCCCAGGGTGGCCGCGTCTTCGTAGCGCAGATTGACCTCCAGCCGCTTGGCGGCGTCGAGCATGGCCGGCGTCTTCAGGCTTTTTTGGATGTCGGCGCTGAGCGAGGCCACCGCCGTGGCCGGTGTCTTGGCCGATGCAAACAAGCCATACCACTCCACCAGCTGCAGGTTGGGCAGGCCGGCCTGTGCAAAGGTAGGGACCTCGGGCAGTGAACTCAAACGCGTGGCGCTGGTGACCGCCAGGATGCGAATCCGGCCACTCTGGTGCAGGTCCAGCAAGGTGGGCAGGGGGCTGAAGCTGCTCATGACCTGGCCCGCCATCAAGTCCTGCAGGCCGGGTGCCACGCCGCGGTAGGGCACATGGGTCAGGGCCGTGCCGATGTCACGTCCCATTTGCACGCCCAGAAAATGGGGGGCGCTGCCCAGGCCCGGGCTGGCAAAGGTGGCCAGGGTGGGGTGGTTTTTGACCCAGGCGATGTACTCCGCCAGGCTGTTGATGGCGGAGCGGCCGCTGACCGCCAAGGCAAATGAATGGTCGCCAAGGCAGGCCAGGGGCTGAAGGTCCCGCAGGGGGTTGAACAGCGGCGTCTTGTAGAGCTGGGGCGCCAGGGTCAGGACCGAGGACGGCGTCAGCAGCAAGTGGTTGCCGTCGGCCGGGGCTTGCAGCGTGGCCAGTGCGGCCAGTTGCCCGGCCGCGCCCGACTTGTTTTCAATCACATAGACGCTTTTGGCGTCGGGGGCTTGGTTGGCCAAGGCCCGGCCCAGGTTGTCGGCCGTGCCGCCGGGCGGGAAGCCCACAAACACGCGGCGAATGGCGCGCTGGTCTTGCGCATGGGCCAGACCGGAGAGGCTGGCAAGGAGGCTGGCCGTCACGCTCAAAAGCTGACGGCGCTTGAAATGGGAGGGCTTCATGGAGGCCTGGCGTGAAACGCAAAAAGGGGAGGGGCTGCCCGGCTGCCGGGGCGGCAGCATGGCCAGATCGAACGCTGGCCGGGCGGCGGAGAAAAGCCGCCCCGCAAGGCGGCTGCACCGATCGGTGGCTTAGAAGCGGTGGCGAATGCCCACGGCAAAGTTGTTCCCCGTGGCGCCCACCACGGTGGGGGCGGTGGGGACCTGGCGGGTGCGGGTCTCGTCACGCGCGAAGAGGCTGTAGACCTCGGTGCGCGGCGACAGGGCGTGGCTGTAGCCCAGGGTCAGGATCTTGCGCGAGACGTTGCCGCCCGCGGCCGTGACGGCCACCGCCGTGGGCCTGTCGCCCGTGGTGCGCGAGCCGTAGGCCGCCAGCCAACGGCCCGAGCCCATGGTCAGCATGGCGCTCACATCCCACACCCGGTACTGCACCGATTGCGGTGCGCTGGCCGTGCCCCGGTTGTCGATCTGCCCCAGGTGGCCAAACACCTTCAAGGGCTTGAAGTCATAGCTGGCAGCCCATTGCCAGGCGCGGGTGTTGTTGGACGAGGTGCCGTCCGCAAAGGTTTGCGGGTTGCGGTTGACGCTTTGCAAGGCCACCGACGTGCTCAAAGGCCCGGCGTTGTAGGCCACTCGGGCGGCGGTGTTGGGGCCGCCCTGGTTTTGCGATGCGGCATAGGCCAGCGAGCCCGACACCCCGCCGATGACCGGGCTGTCATACACCACCGAGCTGGCCCAGGCTGTCCCGCCAGACAAGGGCGAGCCCACAAAAGTCAGCAGGTTGATGGGCGAGAACGTGGTGCTGTCACCCAGCGAGTTGCTGGTGATGGAGTTCGAAAACAGCAAGGTGGTGATGTTGCCCACCCGCAGGCGGCCCAGCTTGGGGTCGCTCAGGCCCAACCAGGCCGCGCGCGAGAAATACGGGTCGGCCGCCACGTTGACCGGGGCGGGCAAGGCGTCGCTGCGGCCGGCCGCACCCGACTCGTTGCGGATGAAGGACGACAAGTCAAACTGGGCCAGGCGGCCTTCACCCAGGTCTTCCTGACCTTGAATGCCCCAGCGGCTGGTGGACAGGCCGCCGCTGAACTGCTTCTTCGCGGGACTTTCCACGGCATTGATGCCCGAGGTGTTGTGCATGCTGCCGACGGCGGCATCCAGCAGGCCGTAGACCTGGACGCTGGAGCCCGAGTTGGCCTGCGCCTGCGCCTGCGCCTGGGCCGGCAGCACCGTGGCCAGGCCGGCCAAGGCCAGGGCGGCGCCGGTGGGGATCGCGCCGGTCAGTCGGCGGGTGGGCTTCGTATTGTCGTGCATGGTGTGTCTCCTTGGAGGGATTGAGGGCGTGAGTCGTCTCCAGCCAGTCACGCGGCTGGCTGCTTCTTGTTGAATCTGTGGGGGGGGCGGGCTGGCCCTGGCCGGGGCCGCGCGCCGTCATGGACGAGGCGCGATCGCGCTGGTCAAGGCGTTCGCGCTGTCACCACCGTGGGTGGCGTTGCGGGGTGGGCGCGCGAGCGCGCGCCGGGGTGTGGATCAGGACGGACCGCGTGCCGATTGCTGGTTGGCCGCCTGGACACCGCTGAGTGCGACCTCCGTGGTCAGGGGCTTGCCCGCTGCGCCCCACCAGCCGCTGCGCACTTCTTGCACCACGCAGCGGGTCATGGGGCGAAAGCCTTCGCCGCCGACCTGCACCACGGCGTTGGTGAGCGCGGCGATCAGCTCGGGCATCTTCTCGTCGGGCAGCACGCCCTCGATGATCTTGACTTCAATGAATGGCATGGCGGACCCCTTACAGAATGCGGGCGACGGTTTCGAAAGGCAGGCGCGGGCCCCGTGGCCGCAGGGCCGCCGGGTCACCGCAACCCAGGTTGACGATGAAGTTGCTGCGGTAGCGCCCGTCCGGGAAGAAGGCCGCGTCCAGTGCTGCCGCGTTGAAGCCGCTCATGGGGCCGCAGTCCAGGCCCAGCAGGCGGGCGGCCATGATCAGGTAGGCCCCCTGCAGGCTGCTGTTGCGTGCCGCCGTGGCCTGGGCCAGGGCGGCGTCTTTGGCGAAGCCCTCAGCGGCCTGAGGGGCGTGGGGGAACTGGGTGGACAGGTGCTCGAAGAACTGCGTGTCTTGCGCCACGATCACCGTGACAGGGGCCGAGTCCACCTTGTCCACATTGCCGGGGGCCACGCAGGCCCGCAGGCGGGCCTTGGCCTCGGCGCTGCGCACGAAGACATAGCGCGCGGGCTGGGTGTTCATGGAGGTGGGGCCCCATTTGGCCAGCTCGTAGAGCGAATGCAGCAGCTCATCGGGGATGGCGCGGTCCAGGAAGCGCGAGTGGGTTCGGGCGCTGAGAAAGACTTGCTGTTGGGCGGAAATCATGGCGGGGGTCAAGGATGGGGTCATGGGGGGCCTCACGCTGCGGTGTAGGCGGTCTTCACCGTGGTGTAGAACTCATTGGCATACGGGCCTTGCTCGCGCGCCCCCATGCTGGAGGCCTTGCGTCCGCCAAAAGGCACGTGGTAGTCGGCGCCCGCGGTCGGGGTGTTGACCATCACCATGCCGGCCTGGGCGTGGCGCTTGAAGTGGGTGGCGTGGCGCAGGCTGGTGGTGCACAGCCCACTGGACAGGCCAAAGGGCGTGTTGTTGGCCAGGGCCAGCGCCTCGTCGTAGTGCCGGGCCCGCTGCACGGTGGCCACCGGGCCGAACACCTCTTCGCTGTTGATGCGCATGTCGGGGTGGGTGTCGGTGAACAAGGCCGGGGTCAGGAAGAAGCCCGCCTGGCCGTTCTCGTCCCGTTCGCGGTGCTGGCCGCCAAAAGCCAGGGTGGCGCCTTCGCTTTGGGCCGAGGCGATGTAGCCCAGGTCGATGGCGAGCTGGCGCTCGTCCACCACGGGGCCCAGATCGACCCCGGCGGTGCGCGCGTCGCCCACCCGCAGTTGCGCCATGCGCTGGGTCAGGGCTTGCACAAAGCGGTCATGGATGCCATCGGTCACGATGATTCGGCTGGTGGCCGTGCAGCGCTGGCCGGTGGAGAAAAACGCCCCCTGCACCGCACAGTTCACGGCCACGGCGAGGTCGGCGTCGTCCAGCACGATCAAGGGGTTCTTGCCACCCATCTCCAGCTGGAACTTGATGCCGTGCGCCGTGCAGGCCTGCGCAATGCGGCGCCCGGTGGTTTGCGAGCCGGTGAAGCTGACGCCATGCACCCGGCGGTCTTCGATCAAGGCCCCGCCCAGCTCGGCCCCTGGGCCCATCACCAGGTTGAAGGCGCCGGCGGGCAGGCCGCTGCGCGACAGGATCTCGGCCAGCGCCCAGGCGCAGCCCGGCACCAGTTCCGCCGGCTTGAACACCACGCTGTTGCCGAAGGCCAGGGCCGGGGCGATCTTCCAGGCGGGGATGGCGATCGGAAAGTTCCAGGGGGTGATCAAGGTCACCACGCCCAGGGGTTCCCGCGTGACTTCGACGCTGATGCCCGGGCGCACCGAGGGCAGCAGGTCGCCGCGCAGGCGCAAGGCCTCGCCAGCGAAGAACTTGAAGATCTGGCCGGCCCGCGTGACTTCGCCCATGGCCTCGGGCAGGGTCTTGCCTTCTTCGCGGGCCAGCAGGTCGCCCAGCTCTTGGCTGCGCGCCAGCAGCTCGGTGCCGACCCGGTCGAGCACATCAAAGCGCTGCTGCGGTGTGGACGCCGCCCATTCAGCCGAGGCGGCGCTGGCCGCGGCGACCGCTTCACGCGCCTGGGCCACGTCGGCATGCGCGTACAGGTCGATCACGTCACTCAGGTCGGACGGGTTGATGTTGGGCACCGCGTTCGCCCCGTCGACCCAGCGCCCTCCAATGAAATTCTGCTTCATCAACGGACCCCATTGCCTTTGGCGCGGAAGCGGGCCTGCCATTCGGCCAAGGGCATGAAGCTGGGGTCGTCACGCACCAGGGCCTTGGTCTCGCTCAGCAGTTCTTCCTCGCTCTTGCTCAGGTCCAGCGGCACGCCATAGGGTTGGTTGACGTAGTAGGGCGTGTCCATGTAGACCTCGACCCGGTTGCCTTCGGGGTCGAAGTAGTACACCGACCAGGCGTTGCCGTGGTTCATGGGCTGGATCTGGGTGGCGCCCAGGGCGGCGGCTTCGTCGCGGTTCCAGCGCAGCTCGGCCAGGTCCGGCACGATGAACGAGGCTTGCATGATGGTGCTGACGGGCGACTCGGCCGAGCGACCGGCCGACAGCACAAACTGGTGGTGCTGGTCTTCGGTGGCGCTCATGAACACCAGGCGGTTGCCGAAGTTCTTGCCAATGCCTTCGTCGGTGATGGTGAGGCGGAAGACCCGGGTGTAGAAGTCGACCATCTTGTCGAGGTCGAACGCATAAATGCCAAAGTGGGCGGGGGTCGGGCGCAAGACTTTCATCTTTATTCCTTTTGAATGTTGGCGTCTTTGACCAATTGGGTCCAACGCTTGAGATCGCTTTGAATCGTGGCGTGCAGCTCGGCCGGCGTGTTGGCCTTGACCTCGCCGCCGGTGGCTTCTTCCAGCCGGGCGCGGACGCTGTCCTCGGACAAGGCCCGGCGCACTTCGGCCTGCAGGCGGTCGAGCTGGAGCTTGGGCAGTCCAGCGGGGGCCAGGAGGGCGGTCCAGGAGCGGACTTCAAACTGGGCAACCCCTTGTTCGGCCACGGTGCGCAGCTCGGGCATGCCGGTCCAGCGGTTGGCCCCGGTGGTGGCCAGGGCCTGCAATTTGCCGGCCTTGATGTGCTGCACGGCGGTGGTGGGCGCGACCACGACCATGTCGACTTCGCCGCTCAGCAGGCCCGTCATGGACGCGCTTTCGCCCCGGTAGGGCACATGGGTGAGGTTGACCCCCGCTTGCTGGGCCAGCCAGGCGCCCGCCATGTGTTGGCCGGTGCCCACGCCGGCCGAGCCGAAGGTCAGGTCCTGGCTGCGTGCCTTGGCGGCCTTGAGCAGGTCCTGCAGGCTGCTGTACTTGCCACCCGCCTGGGCCACGATCAGGAAGGGGAAGCTGGTCACGGCGGAGATCGCCTGGAACGACTTGGCCGTGTCGTAAGGCAGCCGGTCGTACAGGGCGCCTGCGATGGCGTGCCCACCGGTTGCGAGCAGCAAGGTGTAGCCATCGGCCTTGGCGCTGGCCACGGTGCCGGCGGCAATCGTGCCGCCCGCGCCGGGCTTGGGCTCCACCACCACGGACTGGCCCAGGCCCTTGCCCATTTCAGCGGCCAGGATGCGGGCGACCGTGTCGGCGTTGCCACCGGCGCCAAAGCCGTGCAGCACGCGCAAGGGGCGATCGGGGTACTTGGGGGTCTGGGCCTGGCCCTCGGTGAGGGCCATAAGGCAGGCCGATCCGATGGCGAATCCAGCCCGCCTGCGCGTCATCTTCATGGGTGTCTCCTCCGGTGGTCCGGGGTTCTTATTGGCGGGCCTGGGCGATGGGGTTGCTCAGCACGCCGATGCCTTCGATTTCCACTTCGACCACATCGCCGGGCACCATGAAGCGTGGCGGCTTGCGGCTCCAGCCCACACCGCCCGGTGTGCCGGTGACGATGACGTCGCCGGGGACCAGCGTGAAGATGGTGGAGGCATAGGCGATTTGCTGGGCCACCGAGAAAATCATGTTGCCGGTGTTCGTGCTTTGCATGCGCTCGCCGTTGAGGCGGGTGCTCAGCTCCAGCGGGCGGGCTGGGTCGATCTCGTCGGCGGTGACCATCCAGGGGCCGAAGGCGCCGGTGGATTCAAAGTTCTTGCCGGCAGCGATGGCCTTGGCGTGGAACTGCCACTCGCGGATGCTGGCGTCGTTGTAGATGGAGTAGCCGGCCACGTACTCGTGCGCCTGGTCCTCGGGGATGTTGCGGCCGCTGCGGCCAATCACCACGGCCAGTTCGCCTTCCCAGTCCAGCGAGTCCGAGCAGTCCGGGCGCAGGATGGGTTGGCCATGGGCGACTTGCGAGCGCCAGGTGCGCAGGAAGATGGGCGGGTGGCTGGACAGTTCGCGGTCCAGGCCGGCGGCCACGACTTCCTTGTGGTGGTCGTGGTAGTTGCGAATGGCGCAGACGATTTTTTCGGGCTGGGTGATGACGGGCAGGTACTCGATCTCGGCCAGCGGCACATCGGCCTTCACAAAGGCCGCGTCCTGGGCCAGGTTGGGCAGGCGGCCCGCCGCCAGGTAGGACTGCAAGGTCGGGAACTGCGGGTGAGCGCGTCCGAGATCGGCCACGTGGTCACCGACCACCGCACCCCAAGAGGCCACACCTTGGTGCTGGAACGACAAAAGTTTCATGTTCGACTTTCAGTAGCGAATGAATAAAAGGTCCAAACCGCCCAGCCCTGGCACTGCCCGGGCGGTCTTGCAGGCCCAGGAAAACCCTTAGATCTGCATTCAAGTCATTTGTTAACTCAGACCGCCGGACTGTATAGAGCGAACGCCCTGTATTCAAACGATATCTTTTCACTATGCATTGCGTTTTTTGCACTCCGAAGCAGAATGACGCCATGCGAAGAAAAATCCCCAGTACCAGTGCCTTGAGTGCTTTTGAAGCCGCCGCACGCCACTCCAGCTTCACCGAGGCCGCGCACGAGTTGGCCCTGACGCAAAGCGCGATCTGCCGCCAGATCGGCGGGCTCGAAGAGTTTTTGGGCGTCAAGTTGTTCCGCCGCACCCGGCGCGGCGTGCTGTTGACGGAGGCGGGCGAGGTCTACCACCGCCAAGTCACCCAACGCCTGGATGACGTGGAGCGCGACACCCTGGACCTGATGGCGCGCCAGGGGCGCGGCGGGCGCCTGGAGTTGGCGGTGGTCCCCACCTTTGGCACCCGGTGGTTGATTCCGCGCCTGGCCGCTTTCTCGAAGCGGCACCCGGACATCACCATCAACCTGAGCAGCCGCACCCGCCCCTTCTTGTTCGATGACACGCGGATCGACGCGGCCATCTACGCCGGCGACGGCAATTGGCCCGGCGCCACCACCACCCGACTGATGCCGGAAGCGCTGATCCCGGTTTGCAGCCCCGACTTGATTGCCCCGAGAACCCACCTCACGCCTGAAGAGATGGCGCAATTGCCTTTGCTGCAGCAAAGCACACGCCCCTACGCCTGGCGCCAGTGGTTTGAGTCCCTGGGCCACATGCCCGGCAATGAGCTGGCGGGCCCGAGCTATGAGCTCTTCTTCATGTCCCTGGAGGCCGCGGTCGTGGGCCTGGGCGTGGCGCTGGTGCCCGAGTACGACCTGGGGGGCGACATCGCCTCAGGGCGCCTGATCATTCCGATCAACCACGCCTGCCCCAGCGACCGGGCCTATTACCTGGCCTACCCCGAGCACAAGGCGGAAACCCCCACGCTCAAGCTGTTCAAGGACTGGCTGGTGGCCGAAACCCAGGGCTTGCCTTTGGGGCAGCACGGCCAGCCCTTGAAGGCCTGAAGGGCGGAAGGGAGCGGGCAGCGTCGGCTGCCCAGGGGAAGGCTGTCAGTTTTCGCCAAGTGCATTGGCCGGTCCAGCCATTGGCGCAGGGCGGGGGGCTGCCTACGCTTGCGGCTCGAACCCATCCGATCGACCCTTCCCTGAACCAGGTAGCCCCCACCGTGTACCTCACCCAAGGCCTGCACCGATCATTGCAGCGACACCCCGACAAGCCCGCTCTGCGCCACCTGACCGATGGCGGGGTGCGTGAACACAGTTTTGCCCAGTTGCTGCACGACACCGCCCGGCACGCGGCGGCGCTGCAGGCCCGGGGCGTTCAGGGCGGCGACCGGGTGGCCTTGCTGGCGCCCAACCACGACCTGCTGGTGCGCGCGTTGTTCGCCTGCTGGTGGCTGGGGGCGGTGGCTTGCCCGCTGAATGTGCGCTGGAGCGCGCCCGAGGTGGCCTACGCCGTCGAAGACAGCGGCGCCGCCCTGCTGGTGGTGGACGAGTCCCTGGCCCCGCTGGCGCAGGGGCTGCCGCTGAGCGTGATCGACCTGGCCCAGTGGGCGCAAGAAGCCGAGGGCCAGAGCCCCGTGCCCGACCTGCGCGTGGGGGGCGACGCCTTGGCCGCCATCCTGTACACCGGGGGCACCACGGGTCGGTCCAAGGGGGTGATGCTGAGCCACGCCAATTTCTGGTCCGCCTCGATGACCCGGGGCGCGGAGCTGAACAATGCGCCCGAGGCCGTCTCGCTGCTGGTGGCGCCGCTGTTCCATGTGGCGGGCCTGGGGCGGCTGGTGGGGCAGACCCTGGTGGGCGGCACCTGCGTCACCATGGCCCACTTCAAACCGGCGGCCGTGCTGCAGGCCATTGAGCAGCACCAGATCAGCGACATGGTGGTCGTGCCCACCATGCTGCAGTCCTTGCTGGACGAACCCAGCTTCAGCCCGCCGCGCGTGCGCAGCCTGAACCGCATTGCCTTTGGCGCCGCCCCCATGCCGCCGGATTTGCTCCGGCGCGCCTTGCAGGCCTGGCCGCAGGCGGAGTTCTTCCAGGCCTATGGTTTGACCGAAACCGCCGGTGCGGTGTGCATCAACCTGCCCGACAACCACCGCCACCCCGAGGCCCTGGCCCAGGGGCGGCTGAATTCGGTGGGTCGTGCGGGCCTGGGCGCCGAGATCTTGATCGTGGACGAAAGCGGGCGCGAGCTGCCCCCCGGCCAGGTGGGCGAGATCGTGGTGCGCGGCCCCATGGTCACCCGGGGCTACTGGCACCTGCCACAGGCCAGCGCAGACGCCCTGCGCGGCGGCTGGTTCCACACCGGCGACGCCGGCCGCATGGACGCACAGGGCTACCTGTTCATCGTCGACCGCTTGAAGGACATGATCATCTCGGGCGGCGAGAACGTGTACTGCGCCGAAGTCGAAAGCGTGCTGCGCACCCACCCGCTGGTGTCGCAAGCGGCGGTGATCGGCCTGCCCGACCCGCATTGGGGCGAGGTGGTGCATGCGGTGCTGGTGCCGGTGGCGGGCACCTTGCCCGAGCAACTGCCGCTGCAAGACCTGCGCGACTGGTGCCGCGAGCAACTGGCCGGCTACAAATGCCCGCGCGGCCTCAGCCTGGTGCCCGCGCTGCCCCTGTCGGCGGCGGGCAAGGTGCTCAAGACCGTGCTGCGCCAGCAGTTGGCGGCATGAGCGAAGCCACCCGCACGGCCCCTGCGGCCGAACCGACCCAGCCGGCAGGCCCCCAGCCCGTGGCCGTGCACGACCCCAAGCAGATCTTCAGCCAGGTGCCCTTCATGGCCTGGCTGCAGATGCGGCGCGAGTTCTCCGAAGGCGGCCGCGCCCGCCTGAGCATTGACGCCCGCGAAGAGCTGGGCAATGTCATCGGCGCCGTGCACGGTGGCGTGGTCGTCACCCTGCTGGACGTGGCCATGGCCAGCGCGGCCGTGTCGCACCGGAACTTTGAATGCACCGCCGTCACCCTGAACCTGAACACCAGTTTTTTGGGGCCCGGCCGGGGCCGCCTGAGTTGCGATGGCGAGCTGCTGGCCTGCGACGCGCAAATCGCCACCTGCCGCGCCGTGGTCACCGACGCCGAAGGGCGGGTGGTGGCCCGCGCGCAGGGCAGCTTTCGCTACCTGCCGCTGCCCAAGTCAAGCCAGCCGCCCCAGCCGCTCACCCCGGGCTGAGGCACTTTCTTTTCGAGCCCCCAACCGACAAAAGACCCGGAGACCCGCATGACCCAGCCCCCCCGCAAGCTGCACCAGCCCCACCAACCCTGTCATCCCAACCGGCGCCAGTGCCTAGCCGGCCTGTCGGCCCTGGGCCTGGCCAGCCTGGTGGGCGCACCGGCCCAGGCGGCCGAGCGCTTTCCGGTCAAGCCCATCCAGCTGGTGCTGCCCTTTCCGCCCGGGGGCTCGTTCGACCCCGTGTTCCGCAGCCTGGCCGAAGCCGCGTCGCGCGACCTGGGCCAGCCCGTGGTGCTGATGCACCAGCCTGGCGCGGGCGGCGTGGCGGGCACGGCCAACCTGGCGCGCCTGAGTGAGGGTGACGGCTACACCCTGGCCGTCATGCACAACTCGGTCATCCGGGCGCCCCTGGTGCAGCGCGTGAGCTGGGACCCGCTCAAGGACTTCACCTACCTGGGCAGCCTGTTTGGTTTGGTCACCGGCGTGAGCGTCGCGCGCGACGCGCCCTGGAAGACCTTTGCCGAGCTGATGGCCGACGCCAAGGCCCGCCCCGGCGCCATCAGCTGGGGCAATGTGGGCGCCATCAGCATCAACCGCATCAGCGCCGAACGCGTGGCGCGCGGTGCGGGCACGTCCTTCAACATGGTGTCTTTCAAAGGCGGGGCCGAGGCCTTCCAGGCCCTGATCGGCCGCCACCTGGACGTGTATGGTGACCCCGGCTTTGGCCCCCAGGTGCAAGGCGGTCGGGCCCGCTTGCTGGCGGTGTTTTCAGACCAGCGCCTCAAAAGCTACCCCGAGGTGCCCACCACCAAGGAGCTGGGCTACGCCGTGTCCATCGACTCGCCCGTCGGCCTGGTCGCCCCCAAGCGCCTGCCGCCCGAGGTGCAGCAGCGCCTGCACGAAGCCTTCCGCAAAGCCGCCAGCGACCCGGCCTACCTGAAGCAGCTGGAGGCCTTTGACATGCTGCCGCAGCTGAGCAGCCCGCAGGAATACGCCGATTACGCGCGGGCCCAGTACGAGCGCGACCAGAAGATGCTGGCGGAGATTGGCTTCAAGTTGGATTGAGGGGCCAATCTGCCCTGTCGCCGCCTGAATTGGGCTGCGCATCGAGCTGGAGGCCAGCTCGCGGCTGGGGGGCGGCCGCTGGATTGGGGCGTCGGAGGCTTTCTCCATCCAAGGCAGGCCTTGGGCAAAGCCTCAGGCGTCCGATCTGGGGGTCCCTGCGTGAGCCATCAAACGCTCGCATTCGTGTTTGACGGCCAGGTAGCACTCACAGACGCGCTCTTCCAAGCGCGGGCGATCCACCAACTTGATGACCCCGCGCGTTCTTTCGATCATGCCGTCCTTTTGCAGCGCCCCGGCTGCCACGGTGATGCTTTCGCGGCGCACGCCCAGCATGAGCGAGATCCGCTCCTGGGTGATGGACATCTTGTGGCTGTGCAGCCGGTCCATGCTCATCAAAATCCAGCGGGCCAACCGCTGCTCAACGGCATGGTGCTGGTTGCAAACTGCCATTTGCGAGGTCTGCACAATCAGGGCTTGGGTGTAGAGCAGGGCCAGATGCTGCAACTGGCCGCCCAGGGCAAACTCACGCTTCATGACCTGGCGGCTCAGCCGATAGGCCTGGCCAGCACATTGCACCTCGGTGCTGCTGGGCAGGCTCTCACCCCCCATGTAGATCGAAATGCCGATCAAGCCCTCGTTGCCGACCAGCGCGATCTCGCTGGAGGCGCCGTCCTCCAATGCGTAGACCAAAGACACAATGCCCGAGGTGGGAAAGTGGAGGTGCGTCACATGGTCACCGGATTCCGACATGGTCCAGCCGCGTGGCATCTCCACCAGTTCGAGCTCTGGCCGCAAGCGGGCGTAGTCTGCAGCGGGCAGTGCAGCGAGTATCTGGTTGAGGCGAGGGTCAGGCGTGGTGGTGGGATGGGATTTGGTCAAAGTGTCCTGGGGGCGTGGCAGGCCGCTGGTGTGCGAATGAATCTGCATGGATGAAAAAAAAGGCCCACTCACATGAGCAGGCCTTTGACTGGGGTGGACTGAGATCAGTAGCGTCCGCCGCCGTACCCGCCCGTGCCGTAGCCCACGTCTTTGCGTTGGGTGGCGGTGTACCCCGCAGCGCCGTAGCCGCTGGACTTGTTGCTTTCTTCGCGAGGGCGGGCCAGGTTCACGACAATCGATCGGCCATCGACCGACATGCCATTCAGGCCCGTGATGGCGGCCTGGGCCACCTCAAGGGAAGCCATTTCGACAAAGCCGAAGCCCTTGGAACGGCTCGTTTCGCGGTCCATCATGACCTTGGCGGATGAAACGCTGCCGAACTCGGAAAAATTGCTTTTCAGGCTGGCGTCGTCGACAGAGTAGGGCAGGTTGCCCACGTAGATTTTGGTGCTCATGTTGGAGCCTTTCTGGGGTACGGTGCGCAGCTTGTGGCACCCATTCGGGATGCTGGCGGGCGCCGGTGAGGCGCGCTGCAGCTTGGGGGGATTGGTTCGGACCTGCCTGGAGCGAGTCGTCAGCAAACAGGCGGCGATGCCATGCAGGTCTGCAACCAGCCTTGCGTCACGGCGAAGAGCCGGGCCGCTTCACGGGAGGCGAAGGCCTGGTCGAAGCGGAAAACGCGGCAGTAGCTGCCGTTCCCCATGGAACGGTGGACCGAAAAAGAGGCGCGGAAGCGGCCGCAATCGGTCGGGTGTGTCGTGGGCGAAACGACGTACTTGCCCATGGAAATGGAGGTCTTTGAAATCTGATTCATTCAGAAACGCAGGCTTGAAACAAGCTGCGTGAGCATGGGAAACACGGTTGGCTGCAGCTCTACAGACCAACTGGACGGCCTGCCTCGCAGGAGGTGGCTCATTCTTTGGGGTGTGGTCCGTGGCCATTGCCTAGAGGGCGTTGATCTGGATTCCACGGCTCAAATATAACATTAATTTATATTTCTCACTGTTTTTATTTCATTTGGTTCTTAAAAATTCTGGCGGGGTGGCCGCTGAGGGGCCGCCGGCGTTGCATGTTCCCCTGCTGCTGGGGTTGGGCATCCGGCGGGGCCTGCGGCAAGCCTTCGTGGGCTTCAGCACAGACCCTTTGGAAACAGTGCGATAGGGTGCATCAGCTGCTCCCCCACGCTGCCAAAGTTGGCAGTCAGATGAAGCTCGGCGACATCAAGGAGTTCATGGTCGTCCTGGCGACCGGCCAGATCGACTGGGCGGTGCTGTCTTTTGGTGGCTTGCTGGGCATGGGCGACAAACTGTTCGCCGTGCCTTGGGCGGCCCTGACGCTGGACACCGAAAACAAGCGCTTCACGCTCAATACGCCAAAGGATGTTCTCAAGAATGCACCGGGCTTCGACAAGGGCCACTGGCCTGCCATTGCCGACAAGGCCTGGGCCGGAAGCATCCACAAGTTCTACGGCGCGCCTTATGGCGAGGTGTGAAGGCCAGCCAGGTCAGATGGGCCCTGATGGGCCCGCCTGGACGCCAGTCCAACCCGAGGCGCCACACCTTGAATCACACAGAAATCCGAGTCTGACCATGAAGCCTGTGGCATGAAAAAGCGCTTGCGCGCCGCGCGTTGGGCCAGGGCGTTCACCCGGGGCGCCATGACCCTCGCGCGCATGACCAGCGCATCAGCCGGCCGGGTGTTGAAGCAGGCACGGCGCGATGCCGTCACGCCACGGCCCGGCCTTGGCGTTGGCGCTGGCACCTGGAGGCAGGGCCTGGCCATTGGCATGGATGGCGCCCTTCGGTACCGTCTTTACTGTCCGCCGGACATCAAGACGGGCGAACGCTTGGCGCTCATGGTGATGCTGCACGGCTGCGGGCAGGACGCTGAGGGTTTTGCGATGTGCACGGGCATGAACCGCATTGCGGCCGAGAAGCGATTCCTGGTGCTGTACCCAGAGCAGGACCCCCTGTCCAACCCGCAGCGGTGCTGGAACTGGTTTGAGACCCGCCACGGCCGCGCCCATGCCGAAGCTGAGCTCATCCTGAAGGCAATCGATCAGGTGTGCACACTGAACCCGGTGAACCCCCAGCAAATCGCCATCGCAGGCTTGTCTGCCGGCGCCAGCATGGCCGCGCTGTTGGTCACCCGCCACCCAAGTCAGTTCAAAGCACTGGTGATGCACTCGGGGGTGGCGCCCGGAACCGCACACTTCACTTTGACGGCGTTCAGCGCCATGCGAGGACGGCGCCCAACCCTGCCCTTGGACGCCACCCCGAACGACATGGCGACGGATTGGCCAGCGCTGATGGTCATTCATGGCGATGCGGACACGACGGTTTCACCGACCAATGCCGAGGCGGCCGCCCAGAACTGGGCACAGGCGGCTGCGGCGCGCTCAGGTCAGGTTCACCGACGGCAGCGAGGCCAGCGCTATGCCATGGCCGTGACGGACTTCAAGAACCGGGATCGCTTGGTGGCCAGGCTGGTGCTGGTGGCTGGCCTCGGTCACGCCTGGAGCGGGGGCGCTGCCAACCAGCCGTTTGCCGATGGGCGGGGGCCTGATGCGTCGCGACTGGCCTGGACGTTTGCCGCGCAAAGGTTTCAGCGACCCGGCCTACCTGAAGCCGCTGGAGGCTTTTGACAGGCTGCCGCAGGTGAGCAGCCCGCAGGAAGACGCCGATGACGCGCGGGCCCAGCACGAGCGCCATCGGAAGGTGCTGGCGGAGATTGGGGTCAAGTTGGATTGAAGGGGGGCTGGTCGGGCTTGCCGATGGGTGGATGCCGCCCAGCCCGTCTGCATGGCCAGGTGCGGCAAGAAGCCCGCCACCTCAGCTTGGCCCATCTCAGCCGGGTGCCGCAGACCGCTGAAAGCGGATGGACACCCGCGAACAGGGGTTAGGATCAGGTGCCCCAACGACCTGGGGCGAGGCGGGCCGGGCCGATTCGGCGACACTTGCCGTGTTGAGCGACAGACTGGCGTCCTCCATGACAGCTTGGGCCCCAGATTCGAATTCACCTGAGCGGCCTACCGGGGCCACCTGCACTGGCACCAAGACACACCTCTCCTTGAAACATGAGTCTTTTGTTCTTCCTTTACACGTTGGCTAGCCTTGCCCACTTCGCTCACAACGCGGAGTTCATCGCCTTCTATCCAGGCTTACCCGTGGCAATGACCTGTGAGACGGTCTACCTTGCATGGCTTGGTGTCGCATGCGTCGGCCTCATGTCCCTGGTCGCAGGTCGTATCGGCTGGGCTCGGGTCGCAGCAGCGCTTCTCGTGGTCTACGGCCTACTCGGCGTCGATGGTCTGCTCCACTACACCCTGGCACTTTGCTCAGAGCACACCTTGGCGACCAACGCCACCATCTGGGCCGAGGTGACCCTTGGCGTCATCTTGGCGTGCACGGCAGCAGTTCGGCTTCATCGCCTCACTGGGCTGTCAAGCAGACGCCAACACTGACCATGGCTTCGCCATTTTCATGGCCAGTGTCCGAGTCCGACGCCCTGTCGGGCTCCGGCGCCGCTGACCTCCAACCTTGAGCCGCTGGTTTCGGGCGCCGATTTCCTCCGCCGCTCGGACCGCCATGGTGCCGAAGCGGACACGCGAGATGCTGAGCGAGAACGGCCGCAGCCAGCCCCTGGCCGACCCAGAATATCCCTGAGCAAGGGCCCCTCTTTTTGATCGCCCGCACTCCTCGGATTCACATCCAGTCCGCTCCCTGCCGCAATCCGTCAGCCGAGAACCCCCTAGCACTAACCCTATTTCCGTCCACCAATCGCGCGTAGCGTTTACCCACCGCACGAATGGCCAGACCTCAGTCACCCGGCCTCGCCCCCGCTGCCTAAACTACGCCGCCAAGGGCCGATCAGGGCCGAAGGTGTGGCGCCCCGCAGGCAGCAAAGCAAAGGCCCAAGCCCCCGCTAGCGCCGCTGCCAGCAGTACGCCCCACCCCCGCCTTGATCAAGCGCCCGTGTTTTCCCTGCCAATAGGCTTTCGACCCCCCACATGGAGACCTACATGATCGCTTTCCGCCGCACCCTCCTGGCCGCTTCTGTGGCTGCTGCTTCCTTGCTGTCTTTTGGCGTTTCGGCGCAAGACATCCAGGCCCGCACCATCAAATTCCCCTCGGCCAGCCAAAAGGGCCACCCCCAGGTCATGGGCGTGGAGCACTTTGCGGAGCTGGTGGCCAAGAAGAGCGGCGGCAAGATGGTGGTCAAGTCCTTCCCCGGCGGCTCCTTGGGCCCGGACGCCCAGGTGGTGTCGGCCATGCAAGGCGGCACGGTGGAGATGAACGTCATGAACGCCAGCCTGCTGGCCGGCAACATCAAGGAAATGGCGGTCTTTGACTACCCCTTCCTGTTCGCCAACGCGCAAGAAGCCGACGCCGTGGCCGACGGTACCGTGGGCCGCAAGCTGCTGGACAAGCTGCAAGAGCGCGGCCTGGTGGGCTTGGCCTACTGGGACCTGGGCTTCCGCCAAATGCACACCGCCAAGAAGCCGATTCGCAATGCGGATGAGCTCAAGGGCATGAAGATGCGCGTCATCCCCACCTCGCAGTACGTGGACTTCATGAACGCCATTGGCGCCAACGCCACGCCCATGCCCTACACCGAGACCTACAGCGCGCTGGAACAGGGCGCCATCGACGGCATGACCAACCCGCTGCTCAACATCGTCAGCGAGAAGTTCTATGAGGTCAGCAAGCACCTGACGCTGAGCAACCACATGTACACCCCGCAGGCGGTGATCGTCAGCAAGAAGTTCTGGGACAAGCTCTCGGCCACCGAGCAAAAGATCCTGCAAGACGCCGCCAGCGAAACCGCCCTCTACCAGCGCAAGGTGGCGCGTGAAGAGGCCACCAAGGCCCTGGCCGAGCTCAAGAAGCAAGGCATGCAAGTGCACGAACTGACGGCCCAGGACATCGCCAAGCTGCGTGAACGCGCCAAGCCCGCCACCGACAAGCTGACCCAGCAAGTCGGCGAGCCGCTGGTCAAAGAGGTGTTTGCGGCGGTGGAGAAGGTGCGCTCGGGCAAGTAACCTTGCTGGCACCGGTGGCTGGGGCGGATTCACTTCAGTGGCGGGGCTGAACCTTTGTCACCATCGGCCATGAAACTTAACGAACTAATCCAGTTGATCGAAGTTATCATCAGGAGAGTCAAGTGACCTTGGGCTGAGAGCCTTGCCTGGCCAAGCGGGCTCAGCGTTCGCACACCGGCCTTTGCCGCCGGGGCGCCAGGGTCAATCCGCCTCCTAGATCATGAAAGGGGCCCCCATGAACACCCGCTCGGCCAGCACCCCTGCAGCAAGGGTTCGGCATCCCCGCCGGGTTGGCCCCCCGGCTGTTCAGCCTTCGCCCTATGTCTCCAACACACAGACCAAGGCCTTGGTGGCGGGCAGTTTGGCAGCCCGCATGGCCCGCCTGTTGGCCGATGACATGCTCAGCACCGACATGGCAGCAAACCTGGTCGGCACGACCAGGGTCACGATCAACGCCTGGATCAGCAAAGGCCGCGCCATTGGGTTGACCCAAACCCGGCGTGGCTTTCGGTTGCCCCGATGGCAATTTGAGCCCGCCCTGTGGGACGTCATGCCTCAGTTGTCTCAGGCCTTGGGCACCCGCGAGGGCTGGGCCTTGCTCAGCTTCCTCGAAACGCCCTTGGGCGCGCTGGGGGGGCAAACACCCCGTCAAGCCATCGAGCAAGGACAAACTGCCCGCGTGCTGGAACTGGCGGGTGTCGACGGTTCCTGAACCGACAAGTCGCCATGAAACTGGCCGACCTTCAGGTCCTTGCACAGTTCGATCTGCTCGCGCCGCAGCCTTTGTTTCGCGTCCAGCATGCGCGTGCCCGTGCGGGCACCGTCAAGATGGGCCGAGGCCTGTTGTTGCTACCGCCCTCGCATCTGATGGGTGGGCGGTTCGACCGGTATGGCGAGCCAGTGGCCTACTTTGCCGAGCGACCTGAAACAGCGCTCTACGAGGCGCTTTGCCGTCGTGAGGCCACCGGGGTCTCTTACACCTTGTTGGCCCAGCGCGCCTTGCTGAGCGTTCAAACCACCGCCCAGTTGAGCTTGCTTGATTTGCGTCCTCACACCCCCAGTTGGCCGGTGCTTCAGTCCTTGCGCTTTGACCAGACTCAGGGCTTGGCGGCTGAGGCCCACGCAGCCGGATTGGCGGGCATTGTTTACCGATCAGCCCAGCAGTACGGCATGGATTGCTATGCCTTATGGGGACCGGCCCTGACCGCCTTGCACCGGGTGTCGCTGGAGGGATTGCTGGAGCCCCACACCGGGAACCTGCACGGCGCTCTGGCGACGGCTTTGCAGGGGTCGCAGGTGCCGCTGCTGCCTTAGCCCTCAAGCGGGGTGGTGTCACAGGCCCTTGCGAGGGTTGCAGCAGGTCAGGCCGTGAGTCCTACCCTCAACTCCAGCCCCGGCCCTGCATTGCGCACCTCCCAGCGCGCACCATGCGCCTGGGCCACCAGGCGGCACAGGTACAGGCCCAGGCCCACGCCGCCGGTGTCGCGGCCTCGGGCGGCGTCGGGGCGGTAAAAGGGCTCTTGGGCCAGGCGGGGCAACACGTCCTCCGGCACGCCGGGGCCAAAGTCGCGCACGGACAAGGTCCAGCCACCCTGCGCATCGGCCGCCAGGCGGACCACGGGGGCGGGCGCTCCTTGGACCTGCTCCTGGGCGCTGTGGCGCTGCGCATTGCTCAGCAGGTTGCGCAGCAGCAGGCGCATGCGGCTGCGGTCCAGCATCAGCCGGGGCGCGTGCTCGGCCAGGTCCAGGCTGACTGGGCTGCAGGGCGCGGGGCGGGCTGAGCCGGCGCTCGCTGGGTTGGCATTCAAGGCGGCAGGCGGTGCGCCGCCGTCCACGTCTGCGAGACCCCCGGCTTCTTCTGCCACCACCTCGCGCACCAGCGCGGCCAGGTCGGTGGGCTCCAGGTGCAGGGCGCTGTGGCCGCTGCCCAGGCGCTCACTTTCCAGCAGGTCGGTGATCAGGTCGCGCATGACGCCCAGGTCGCGCAGCAGGGCCTGGCGCAGGGGCTGGGCCTCGGGGCTGTCGGGCAGCAGTTCGGTGTGCAGGCGGGCCCGGGTCAGTGGGCTGCGCAGTTCGTGGCTGATGGCCAGCAGCAGGGCGCGCTTGGCTTCCAGCATCTGGTGTAGGGCGCGCGCCATGGTGTTGACGTCGGCGGCCAGGGTGCCCAGCTCGTCCTGGCGGCGCACGGGGATGGGCTGGGCAAAGTCGCCCCCACCAAAGCGCTGGGCGCCGGCGCGGATGTCGTCCAGCGGGCGCAGCAGGCGGCGCAGGTACAGGTAGGCGCCGGCGGTGAGCAGCAGCAGCACGGCCAGCGTGAACCAGCCGATGCGGCGCGGGTGGTGTTGGGCGCGCACCAGGTTCAGGCCCAGCTCGATGTGGTGGCCGTCGGTGGTGTCGCGCTGCAGCAAGGGAGTGTTGTTGTCGCTGTCGTTGGCTTCGTCGTGGCCGTGATCACGGTCGCGGTCCAGGCCCCAGGCGCGGCGCTGGCGCCAGGGGGCCTCGCGCGGTGGCGGGTCGGACTGCCAGTTGACCTGCGGGCCTCGGATGCTGATGGCAATGGGCAGGCGGTCCACCAGGGCTTGAGCCCGCTCGGCGCTGGGGGGGCTGCCCAGGTCGGCCACCAGGCGGTCCACGTAGTCGATCACCAAGGGGCGGGCGGCGTCGCGCCAGCCCACGCTCAGGGCGCGCTGCATGCCGCCCATGAAGGCGGTGCTCAAGGCCAGGGCCAGCAGCACAAACAACAGCACCAGGCGCAGGCGCAGCGACCGGCGCAGGGCTTGGCGGGCGCGGCGCCAGCGCGTGTTGGCGGGGGCGGTGTCAAGCATGGGGCAAGCGGGCCAGGCCCAGGGCGTAGCCGGCGTTGCGCAGGGTCTTGATGCAGTCCAGCGGCTCCAGCTTTTTGCGCAGGCGGCTGACCACGATGTCCACCGCGCGGGTGTACAGCTCGGCCTCGTGGCCGCGCAGCTGGTTCAGGATGTCGTCGCGGCTGAACACCCGGCCGGGCTCGCGTGCCAGCAGGTGCAGCAGGTCGAATTCGGTGCTGGTCAGCTCCAGCGGCTGACCCTGGCGTTGGGCGCTGCGGGTGACGGGGTCGATCACCAGGCCCTCAAACTGCAGCGCGGCGCCCGCGGGCGGGCGCGCGGGCGCGCGGCGGCGCAGCACGGTTTGCAGCCGGGCCACGAGCTCGCGCGGCTCAAAGGGTTTGGGCAGGTAGTCGTCGGCGCCCAGCTCCAGGCCAACGATGCGGTCCATGACTTCGCCGCGCGCGGTCAGCATCAGCACGGGCAGGTCGCTGGTCTTGCGGATCTCGCGGCACAGGGCAAAGCCGTCCATCTCGGGCAGCATGACGTCGAGGATGGCCGCGTCCCAGCCGCCTTCGGCCAGCCGGGCCAGGCCGGCGCTGGGGCGCAGGGCCTGTTCCAGGCTCAACTCAAAGCGTTGGAAGTACGCCGCCAGGGGCGGGCCCAGGTCGGCGTCGTCGTCGATCAGCAAGATGCGTGGCATGGGGCGGATTGTCCCATTCATGCGCGCCAGGCTGCCGTTCAGAACGGGCCGTGGTGGCCGCGCTTTTGCATGAATTCGCGCACCTTCTGTTGCTGGGCGGGGTTCAGGCTGTCGTAGAAGTCACCCATGGCGGCGATCAAGGCCGGGCTTTGCTGCTGGATCTGGGTGGTTTTTTCGGTGACCAGGGCCTGGGCCTTGCTGCGGTCAAACTGGGTGCCAGCCATCAGGCCCAGCAACTGGCCGCGGGGCTGGGTGTTGCCCCCCATCAAGGCCAGGCGTTGCTGGTGCATTTGCTCGGCCAGCGCGTTCAGGCGTTGCTTTTGCTCGGTGTTGAGGTCCAGGCGGTTGGCCACGCGCTCGACCATCTTGGCGCGGAACTCGGGCGAGCCCCGTTCGCCGTGGCCCCAGTGGCCTTCGCCGCTGTGGCTGTAGGCGCTCAGGCTGCCGGCCAGCAAGCCAGCGCCGAGCAGGCCGAACAAGACACGTTTGTTGATGAGGCGGAATTTCATGGCAGGTCCTTCACAGACACGGGTTGAACATGGCTGTGATGGTGCCGCCCGGGGGCGCCGGCGTCCTGTCGGGCCGGTTTCGGTTTGTTTCGTTTTATGTCAGCCGGCCGGGGTTGGGCCGGGGGCCGGGTGGCGCAGGGTGATGGCGGTCAGCAGCGCGGCCAGGCCGGCGGCACCGGCAATGCCCACCAGCATGGGGCGGGCGCTGCCGTCCACAAACAGGCCCACCACGGCCATCAGCACGGCGCCGGTGGCAAATTGCAGTGTGCCCATCAGGGCCGAGGCGGTGCCGGCCACGGCGCCGTGCGCGTCCAGCGCCAACACCGAGGTGGTGGGCACGACCAGGCCCAAAAAGCCATACCCAATGAACAGCAGCACCAGCATGGGGGCCAGCGCGTCGACACCGGCCAGGTTCAGCGCCAGCAGGGCGCCCATGGTCAGGGCGTAGCCGCTGACGGCCACCTTGACCACGGCCACCAGGCCAAAGCGCTGGGCCAGTCGGCCTGTGAACTGCGACACGCCGATGAAGGACGCGGCGTTGGCGGCAAAGGCGATGCTGTAGGCGCGCGGGCTCAGGCCGTAGTGGTCGATCAGCACAAAGGACGAATTGGCCAGGTAGGCAAAAAAGCTCGCAATGCCAAATGCTCCAATCATCACCAGGCCCATGAAGTGGCCGTCGCGCAGCAGGCTGCCATAGGCGCGGGCGGCGCCGCCCAGGCTGCTTTGCGCGCGCTCGGCGGGGGGGCGGGTTTCGGGCAGGCTGGTGGCGGTCAGCGCCAGGCCCAACACGGCGGCCAGGGTCACGGCCCAGAACACGCTGCGCCAGCCAGCCCATTCGATCAGCAGGCTGCCGGTCAGTGGCGCCAGGATGGGCGACACGCTGAACACCAGCATCAGCAGCGACATCAGCCGCGCCGCGTCGTGGCCGGTGTGCAGGTCGCGCACCACGGCGCGCGGGATCACCATGCCCGCGCAAGCGCCCAGGCCCTGGATGAAGCGCAGCACCACCAGGGTGTGGATGTCGGGGGCCAGCGCACAGCCCACGCTGCCCGCGCCAAACAACACCAGGCCGAAGTACAGCGGTACTTTGCGGCCCAGCATGTCCGACACCGGGCCGTAAATGATCTGGCCCAGGCCCATGGAGATGAAAAAGGCCATCAGGCTGGCCTGAACGGCGCTCATGGAGGCACCCAGGCTCTGCCCAATGGAAGGCAGGGCGGGCAGGTACATGTCAATGGCAAACGGACCGATGGCCGACAGCAGGCCCAGCACCAGGGCGGTGCGCAAAAAAGAAGACTTCATTCAACAGCAGGAAAGAGGGCGGGGCAGGGCCGTTGGCCTGGTGGGCTCAGCACGCCAGCGCCACCCGGGACGCGGTGGCCCGCCAGGCCCGGCGGGGGCCGGGCAGCGGGGCAAGCGGCGCAGCATACCGCACCAGGGTTTACCCTGTGTGTCGGCCTGATTTAACCCGGGTTCTGGGGGGCGGTGGCCTGCAGTTCCAGGGTGTCGGGGTCGCGCCGGTAATGGGCCAGCAAGGCCTCGACCAGGGCGCGGGCGTAGCTGGGCAGGGCTTCGGGGTCGCGCATCAGCACAAAGCGCTCGCGCACGCTCCAGGCGTCGGTCAGCTCGATCAAGGCCAGGTTCATGGCCTGCTGGTTGCGCCGCGCCGCGCTCACCGGCACCACGCCAATGCCCACGCCCGCGCCAATCATGCGGCACATGGCGTCAAAGCTCGACAGTTGGATGCGCAAGCGCATCGGCTTGCCCAGCTTCTCGGTCACGCCCGCCAGGAAGGTTTGCAGCGTGCTGCCGTGGTGCATGCCCACGGCGTCGTCGTCCAGGGTTTCGGCGAAGTCCACCGTGGCGCGCTGGGCCAGCCGGTGCTGGGCCGAGGTCACCAGCACCAGGCGGTCGGTGCTGAAGTGGATGGCTTGCAGGCCCAGGGTGTCGACTTGGCCGGCCACGATGCCCAGGTCGGCGCGGCCGTCGAGCACGCCGCGCGCGATCTCAGCATTCGGTTTTTCTTGAAGGTCCACGTTGACGCGCGGGTTGGCCGCCATGAAGGCGGGCAGCACCTCGGGCATGAAGTCGGTCACCGCCGTGGTGTTGGCCAGCACGCGCAGGTGGCCGCGCAGGCCGCCGCTGTACTCCTGCAGGTCGATGCGCAGCGCTTCGGTCTGGCGCAGCAGGGCGCGCGCGTGGTGCAAAAAGGCCTCGCCCGGCGGGGTCAGGCTCACGCCACGGGCCTGGCGGTAAAACAGCGGCAGGCCGGCCTGGGTCTCCAGCGCCTTGATGCGTGCGCTGGCCGCCGCCAGCGACAGGTGCTGGCTGGCGGCGGCGCGGGTCAGGTTCAGCGCCTCGGCGGTTTGCACAAAGAGGCGCAGGTCGGTGAGGTCGAACTGCATGGGCGGATGCTAGCCCAAGCCGGCGGGGCCGGGGGCTTGAGGGTTTTGTTTTTCTGAAGGCTTGGTCTTGAAATGCGTGATTGCGCAGCGGCCCGGGCGCGGCCACCATGCAGGGCTGAATCGACCAAGAACAAGCGCTGGAGACAAGCCCATGCAAGCCCGCACCATTGCCCGCCAGGCCCTCAAGGCCTCCCACGCCCCATCCCGCTGGCCGCGCCGCCTCGTGTTGGCCGGTCTGAGCCTTTGGGCCAGCCTGACCCTGGCGCCCGCCGCGGCCCAAAGCCCCAGCTACCCCAGCCGCCCCATCGTGATGGTGGTGCCGCAAACGGCGGGCGGCACCAACGACATCGTGGGCCGCCTGGTCAGCCAAAAGCTGGGCGAGGTGCTGGGTGCGGCCAGCGTGGTGGTGGACAACCGCCCCGGCGCGGGCGGCAACATCGGCACCCAGCTGGTGGCCAAGGCACCCAAGGACGGCTACACCCTCTTGATGACCATCAGCAGCAGCCAGGCCATCAACCCCGCGCTGTACAAGAACGCAGGCTTTGATCCGGTCAAGGACTTCCGCCCCATCAGCCTGATTGGCGCCGTGCCCAATGTGCTGTTGGTCAACCCGAGCTTTCAGGCCCGCACCGTGGCCGAGTTGCTGAGCTTGGCCAAGGCGCAGCCGGGCAAGCTGCAATACGCCTCGGCGGGCAATGGCACGCTCAACCACCTGCTGGGCGAAATGCTCAACAGCATGGCCGGCATCGAGCTGCAGCATGTGCCCTACAAAGGCGTGGCCCCGGCCATGAACGATGTGCTGGGCGGCCAGCTGCCCATGCTGTTTGCCAGCCTGCCGTCTGCGCTGGCCAACATCCGCGCCGGCAAGCTGCGCGCCCTGGCCGTCAGCGGCCCCAGCCGCTCGCCTGTGCTGCCCGAGGTGCCGACCCTGGGTGAGTCGGTGCCGGGCTACAGCGGCACGCTGTGGATCGGTCTGTTTGCCCCAGCCGGCGTGCCGGCGGACGTGGCCACCCGGTTGCAAGACGGCATGGCGCGCGCGCTGGCCAGCAAAGACCTGCGCGACAAGCTGGAGCAGCAAGGCGTGGAGCTGGCCAGCAGCCCCGACAAACCCGCCGGCCCCGAGGCCCTGGCCGCGCTGCTACAAGACGACCTGGCCAAGTGGGCACGCATCGTCAAGTCTTCCGGCGCCTCGGTGGACTGAGCCGCGCCGGGCCGGGCCGGGCCTGGCGCTGCGCCTGGTCCGCTGGCCCAGGGGCGCCACGCGCTGCCTTTTTCTCATTCTTCAATTCACTTCCTCTCGCACCCGACATGACCGAAGAACTCCGCACCATCGATGCCGCCTTGCTGGCGCACCTGCAAACCTGGCAAGGCCGCGAGGAGACCTGGCACGACCAATTGGGCGCCACCCCCGTGAGCGCCTTGTCGGCCACGTTGGACCGGGACGACCCCGCGCCCGTCACCGGCCAAACCGAACTGCCGCCGCTGTGGCACTGGCTGTACTTTTTGCCCCAGGTCCGACAAAGCGGTTTGGGTCCGGACGGCCACGCGCTGCGCGGTGGCTTTCTGCCCCCGGTGCCGCTGCCGCGCCGCATGTGGGCGGGCGGGCGTCTGCGCTGGGAAGAGGGCAATCCGCTGAGCGTGGGGCAGGCTGTGCGCCGCACTTCGCGCATCGAGTCGGTCACCCACAAGGCCGGCCGCACCGGCGACCTGGTGTTTGTGCTGGTCAAGCACGAAGTCCACAACGATCACGGCCTGGCCCTGACCGAGGAGCACGACATCGTCTACCGTGCCGCGCCCCAGCCCGGCGACCCGGTGCCCCCGCCGGTGGCGGCCGAGGCGGGCGCGGCCTGGCAACGCGAGATCGTGCCGGACGACGTGCTGCTGTTCCGCTACTCGGCCTTGACCTTCAACGGCCACCGCATCCACTACGACCGCCGCTATGTCACCCAGGTCGAGGGCTACCCGGGCCTGATCGTGCACGGCCCGCTGATCGCCACTTTGCTGGTCGATCTGCTGCGCCGCGAGCAGCCGCAGGCGCGGCTCAAGTCCTTTGCCTTCAAGGCCGTGCGACCCACCTTTGATCTGCACCCCTTCCGCGTCCAGGGCACGCCCAGTGCGGACGGCCGCAGCGCGCGCCTGTGGGCCAGCGACCACGAAGGCTGGCTGACCATGCAGGCCACGGCCGAGTTGTTCTGAGCGCCGCGCCATCGGCCTGCCTGCCTGTTTTCTTTCTTCTTTCTTCTTCTTTCATCCCCGAGCCGGACCTCTTCACCATGATCAAGCAAGCCCCCGACCAGTACCAGGAAATCCGCGATGCGGTGCGTGCCCTGTGCGCTCAGTTCCCGGACGAGTACCACCGCCAGATCGACCACGAGCGCGCCTACCCGGAGGCCTTTGTCGATGCCCTCACCCAAGCCGGCTGGCTGGCCGCCCTGATCCCGGCCGAGTACGGCGGCTCGGGCCTGGGCCTGGCCGAGGCTTCGGTGATCATGGAAGAGATCAACCGCAGCGGCGGCAACTCGGGGGCCTGCCATGGCCAGATGTACAACATGGGCACCTTGCTGCGCCATGGCTCGCAGGCGCAAAAAGAGCTGTACCTGCCCAAGATCGCCAGCGGCGAATGGCGTCTGCAGTCCATGGGCGTGACCGAGCCCACCACGGGCACGGACACCACCAAGATCAAGACCACCGCCGTGAAGAAGGGCGACCGCTATGTGATCAATGGCCAGAAGGTGTGGATCAGCCGGGTGCAGCACAGCGAGTGGATGATCTTGCTGGCGCGCACCACGCCGCTGGCCGAGGTCAGCAAGAAGAGCGAGGGCATGTCGATCTTCATGGTGGACCTGCGCGAGGCCGAGAAGTCGGGCATGGTGGTGCGCCCGATCCAGAACATGGTCAACCACGAGACCAATGAGTTGTTCTTCGACAACCTGGAGATCCCGGCCGAGAACCTGATCGGCCAGGAGGGCCAGGGCTTCAAGTACATCCTTGACGGGCTGAATGCCGAGCGCACGCTGATCGCGGCGGAGTGCATTGGCGACGGCTACTGGTTCCTGGACCGGGTCACCAAGTACGTCAGCGAGCGGGTGGTGTTTGGCCGGCCGATTGGCCAGAACCAGGGGGTTCAGTTCCCGATTGCGGACGCCTACATCGAGGTGGAAGCAGCCAACCTGATGCGCTACAAGGCCTGTGAGTTGTTCGACGCCAACCAGCCGTGCGGGGCCCAGGCCAACATGGCCAAGTACCTGGCGGCCAAGGCGAGCTGGGAGGCGGCGAATGCGTGCATCCAGTTCCATGGGGGCTTTGGGTTCGCGCATGAATACGACGTGGAGCGCAAGTTCCGCGAAACGCGTCTGTACCAGGTGGCGCCGATTTCGACCAACTTGATTTATTCCTATGTGGCCGAGCATTTGCTGGGGCTGCCGCGGTCGTTTTGAGTTTTGTCGTGGCAACTGTGGTGATTCGCCCTTCGCTTCGCTCTGTGGTTGAGGTGTTTCTGCTGAGGGCGGAGGCCGGGAGTGCGCCCCGGCAGGCGCCTCACTTTCTTTGCTTCGCCAAAGAAAGTAAGCCAAGAAAGGCGACCCGAAGTCAGGGCCGCTGCGCGGTTCCCTGCGCTGCTCACACCAGGGGGGGCCCCGCGAAACTCGCTTCGCTCAAACAGTCGCGGGTCCTGATCCCCCTGGTGCTGCGCTGCTCGGCCCTGCCCCACGGGACAAGCGGGATCGGACGGGCTCACCACCGCACTGCAGAAAACCTTTGGGATGGGGCGGTTGACCTTGGCGCGCCAATCAAGCCAGCGCCTGGCCATGTCGGTCCCGTGCGTCGCACAACCCTGCCAGGCGCCGCTGCGCAGCAGCAGGCGTTGGGGCCCGTGTTCGACCTCCCGTGTCACCCGGCGAGCAGCGCAGGCCGGGGCGGAAAAAGGGCTCGCGACTGTTTGAGCGAAGCGAGTTTCGCGAGACCCCGCCCTGGCCGAGCAGCGCAGCGGACCCTGCGCAGCAGGGCGGGTGAGTCGGGTCGCTTTTCTTTGCTTACTTTCTTTGGCGAGACAAAGAAAGTGAGTCGGCCGCCGGGCCGAGATCCCGGCCTCCGCCCTCAACCAGGGCACCGCCCGTTCAGAGCGAAGCGAAGGGCACACCAAGCCACCAAAAACAACCATCCCCTTCAGGTCCCCAACCTTTTCAGTGAGTCCACACCATGACCACCCGCCCCCTCGACGGCATCACCGTCATCTCGCTTGAACACGCCATCGCCGCCCCTTTCTGCACCCGCCAACTGGCCGACCTTGGCGCCCGCGTCATCAAGATCGAACGCCCTGGCGCCGGTGACTTCGCACGCGCCTACGACCAGCGCGTCAACGGCGAGGCCTCGCACTTTGTCTGGGTCAACCGCTCCAAGGAAAGCCTCACCCTCGACCTCAAACAGCCCGCCGCCCTGCAAGTGCTCCAGCAGCTGCTGCAAGACGCCGACGTGCTGGTGCAAAACCTGGCGCCCGGCGCCGCCGCCCGCATGGGCCTGGGCTACGAACAGCTCAAGGACCGCCACCCGAAACTCGTGGTCTGCGACATCTCCGGCTACGGCGACGACGGCCCCTACCGCGACAAGAAGGCCTACGACCTGCTGATCCAAAGCGAGGCCGGCTTCCTGTCGGTCACCGGCACGCCCGAGGACCCCTGCAAAGCTGGCAATTCCGTGGCCGACATCGCCGCCGGCATGTACGCCTACACCAGCGTGCTCGCCGCCCTGCTGCAACGCGGCAAGACCGGGCGCGGCGGCCACATCGACGTGTCCATGCTCGAAGCCCTGGGCGAGTGGATGGGCTACCCCATGTACTACGCCTTTGACGGCGCCACCCCACCGCCGCGCAGCGCTGCGGCCCACGCCACCATTTACCCCTATGGCCCCTTCAAGGCGGGCGACGGCGGCACCGTCATGCTGGGCCTGCAAAACGAACGCGAATGGAAGCTGTTTTGCGAGCATGTGCTGCTCGCGCCCGAGCTGGCCGTGGACCCGCGCTTTGACAGCAACGCCCGCCGCAACCAGCACCGCGACACCCTCAAGGCCCTGATCCTGGACACGTTTGGCGCCCTCAGCAGCGCCGAGGTGCTGGCCCGCCTGGACCAGGCCCAGATCGCCAACGCCCGCATGAACGACATGGCCGGCCTGTGGGCCCACCCGCAGTTGCAGGCGCGCGAGCGCTGGCGCCAGGTGGGTTCGCCCGTCGGCCCCATCCCGGCCCTGCTGCCGCCAGGCCGACACAGCAGCTTTGACTACCGCATGGACCCGGTGCCCACCGTGGGGCAACACACCGAAGCGATCCTGCACAGCCTGGGCCGCAGCGCCGCCGACATCGCCGCCCTGCGCGCCCAGGGCGCGGTCTGAGCGGCCCCCGCCGCGCCCCGCGCCCATCCCCCATCCCCAACAACGACGGAGACCGATTCACCATGCTGACCCCCACCGCCACCCTGGCGCGCTTTGCCGCCGAGCTGCGCTATGAACACATCCCCGAGGCCGTGCTGCGCAAGACCGAAGACCTGCTGGTCGACTGGTTCGGTTCGGCCGTGGCCGGCCATGGCGCGCGCCCGGTGGAAAGCATCACCCGCTTTGCCGCGCAGATGATGGGCGGGCCCGCCGCTCACGCTGCCGCGCTGGGCCAGGGCGGGGCCGAGGTGCTGGTCTCGCGGCAACGCGCCAGCGCCTATCTGGCCGCCATGGCCAACGCCGCTGCCTCGCATGTGGCCGAGCAGGACGATGTGCACAACGGCTCGGTGTTCCACCCGGCCACCGTGGTGTTCCCGCCCGCCGTGGCCGTGGCCCAGGCGCTGGGGCGCAGCGGGCAGGACCTGCTGGCGGCTTCGGTGGTGGGCTACGAGGTGGGCATCCGCGTGGGCGAATTTCTGGGGCGCTCGCACTACAAGGTGTTCCACACCACGGGCACCGTCGGCACCTTGGCCGCGGCCGCGGCCGTGGGCCATTTGCTGCGCCTGGACGCGGCGCAGATGCAGCACGCGCTGGGCTCGGCCGGCACCCAGGCCGCCGGGCTGTGGGAGTTCCTGCGCACCGCGGCCGATTCCAAGCAGCTGCACACCGCGCACGCGGCGGCCGCGGGCTTGATGTCGGCCTACCTGGCGCAGGATGGCTTCACCGGCGCGGCGGAGATCTTGGCCGGCCCGCAAGGCATGGCCGCCGGCATGTCCAGCGATGCGGACGCCACGCGCCTGACGGATGGCCTGGGCACGCGCTGGGCCACGGTGGAGACCTCGTTCAAATACCACGCCAGCTGCCGCCACACCCACCCGGCCGCCGACGCGTTGCTGCAGGTGATGCGCGAGCACGGCCTGAAGCCCGCCGACCTGCAAAGCGTCGAGACCCAGGTGCACCAGGGCGCCCTCGACGTGCTGGGCCCGGTCACCTCGCCGAGCACGGTGCACCAGAGCAAGTTCTCCATGGGCACGGTGCTGGCCCTGGTGGCGCAGTACGGCCATGCCGGCCTGACCGAGTTTGACCAGCACTTCCTCAGCGAGGCGACGCGCGCCCTGCGCGACCGCGTCAGCATGCGCCTGGACCCCGAGGTGGACGGCGCCTACCCGCGCCGCTGGATTGGCAAGGTCACGGTCCACACCACCGATGGCCGCGTGCTGCACGGCCGCGTCGACGAACCCAAGGGCGACCCGGGCAACACCTTGAGCCGCGACGAAGTCACCGCCAAGGCCCTGCGCCTGGCCGCCTTCAGCCAGGGCGCCACCGCGGCCGAGATGCAGCAGGCGGTGGACGCCCTGTGGCAGGTGGCGCAGTGGCCCGTGGTCGGCGCTTTGCTGCCCAGCCAGGTGGGCGCGGCATGAGCGAAGCCCCGGCTGTGAACGCCGCCGACGCGCCCCTGGCCCGGGCGCGCAGCTTCTTGTTCGTGCCCGCCGACCGGCTGGAGCGACTGCCCAAGGCGCTGGCCAGTGGGGCCGATGCGGTCATCGTGGACCTCGAGGACGCGGTGGCCCCCGCGGCCAAGGCGGGCGCCCGTGGGGCGCTGGCGTCGGCCTGGGGCGGGCTGGACGCGGCCCAGCGGGCCCGCCTGGTGCTGCGCGTCAACGCGGCGCCCACACCCTGGCACGCAGACGACCTGGCCTTGCTGGCGCAGCTGCCCGGTTTGGCGGGTGTCATGCTCGCCAAGGCCGAGTCGGCGGCCGCCCTGAGCACCGTGGCCGCCGCCGCGCCGGGCCTGGCCCTGCTGCCCCTGATCGAAAGCGCAGACGGCTTGCTGAACCTGAGCGCCATCGCCGCCGCGCCCCAGGTGCTGCGCCTGGTGCTGGGCCACATGGATTTGCAGGCCGATCTGGGCATGGCCTGCAGCCCGGACGAACACGAGCTGCTGCCCGCGCGCTGGCAACTGGTGCTGGTGTCGCGCGGGGCCCGCCTGGCGCCGCCCGTGGACGGCGTGACCGTCGCGCTGGACCAGCCCGAGCTGACCGAGGCCGACACCCGGCGCTGCCGCCGCCTGGGCTTTGGCGCCAAGCTGTGCATCCACCCGGCCCAGGTCCAGGCCGTGCACCGGGGCTTCTGCCCCAGCGGCGAGGAACTGGCCTGGGCCCAGCGCGTACTGGCGGCGGCTCAAGCCGCGGGCGACGGCCCAGGCGCCGGGGCGCTGCGCGTGGACGGCCGCATGGTCGACGCCCCCGTGCTGGCGCTGGCGCGCCGACTGCAAAGCCTGGCGGGCGCAGCCCCGCCCTGAGCCACCGCCCAACCTGACCCGTGGCGCACTGCCCCATGAAGCCCGCCTTCCGTCTGCCTCCTTGGAGCGGCCCCGCCACGCTAGGGAATGTGCCAAGTGCAATGCCCGCCCAAGCTGCGCACCATGGGCCCTGGAGAGGGGAGTGCGCCTTGGGCCGCGGCGCCGCAGCAGCCCAACACCGGGCCCAGGCACAACGTCATCCCACAAAGCCTGGTCTGGTTTGAAAAACGAAACCTGAAACCCTACAACCCGAAAGAGACAAAGCATGACCTCCCTCAAAACCCTGAAGCGCCTTGCCTTGGGCACCCTGGCTGCCGCCTGCCTGTTGGGCACGGCCCAGGCCCAGACCTTCCCCGACAAGCCCATCACCATGCTGGTGCCCTTTGCCGCTGGGGGGCCCACCGACGTGGTGGCGCGCATGATTGCCATCCCCATGGGCAAGGCCTTGGGCCAGACCGTGCTGGTCGAAAACGCCGCCGGGGCAGGGGGCACCATCGCGGCCACCAAGACCGCGCGCTCGGCGCCCAATGGCTACACCATCTTCCTGCACCACATGGGCATGTCCACGGCGCCAGCGCTGTACAAGAAGCTCACCTTTGATCCGCTCAAGGACTTCGATTACATCGGTCAGGTGGTTGACGTGCCCATGACCCTGCTGGCGCGCAAGGACCTGCCGGCCAACACCCTGCCCGAGCTGCTCAGCTACATCAAGGCCAACCGCGAGAAGGTCACCCTGGCCAATGCCGGCCTGGGGGCGGTGTCCCACCTGTGTGGCCTGCTGTTCATGAGCGCCATCGACACCGACCTCAACACCATCCCCTACAAGGGCACGGGCCCGGCCATGAACGACTTGCTGGGCGGCCAGGTCGACCTGCTGTGCGACCAGACCACGCAGACCGTGCCCATGATCAAGGAAGGCCGCGTCAAGGTCTTTGGTGTCACCACGCTCAAGCGCCTGGGCGCGCTGCCCAATGTGCCCACGCTGGATGAGCAAGGCCTCAAGGGCTTTGAGGTCAAGGTCTGGCACGGCATGTACGCGCCCAAGGGCACGCCGCCTGAGGTGCTCAAGCAGCTCAACGCCGCGCTGCGCACCGCCCTGGCCGACCCGGCCGTGGTCAAGCGCCTGAACGAGCTGAGCTCGGACGTGCCGCCGCAAGACAAGATCACGCCCGAAGGTCTGCGCACCCACCTGGAGGCCGAGATCAACAAATGGGGTCCGGTGATCCGAAAGGCCGGGATTTACGCAGACTGAAGCCCGTCTCCTGGCCCGCCTTTGACGCGGGCCCAGCGCCCACAAAAAGGGCGCCACCTTTTGGGGGTGGCGCCTTTTTTTTGGGTGGGCTGCTGGGGGACTATTCGATGCGGATCCCCGCTGCCTTGACCACCTGGCCGTAGCGGGCCAGGTCGCGCCGGATTTCATCGCGGAACTGGTCGGCGCTGCCCGGTGTGGCTTCGATGCCCATGGCGATCAGTTTTTCGCGCACGGCGGGGTCGTTGAGCACGGCGTTGAGCTCAGTGTTCAGCCGGGCCAGCACGGCTGGCGGTGTCTTGGCCGGGGCCAGCAGGCCGACCCAGGAATTGACCACGAAGTCGCTGACCCCGCTCTCGATGAAGGTGGGCACATCGGGCAGCGCCGCCGAGCGCTGGGCACTGGACACCGCGATCGCGCGCAGCTTGCCCGACTTGACGTGGCCCGAGGCCCCCGCCACCGCGGTGTAGACCAGCGGAATGCTGCCGCCCAGCACATCGCTCATGGCCTGGCCGCCGCCCTTGTAGGGGATGTGGGTGAGCTGCGCGCCGGTGCGCTGGCGCAGCAACTCGCCGCCAATGTGCGGCGTGCCGCCCGTGCCCGAGGTGCCGTAGGACAGGCCGTCGGCCTGGCCCTTGGACAGCGCAATCACCTCGCCCAGGGTCTTGGCGGGCACGCCCGGGTGGGCCACCAGGATGAGCACGGCGTCGCCGATCTTGCCCACGGGCGCCAGGTCCTTGAGGGTGTCAAAAGGCACTTTGGCAAACACATGGGGGTTGATGACCAGGGTGCCGTCAAAGCCCAGCACCAGGGTGTAGCCGTCGGGCGCCGCGGTGGCCACGGCGGCGGTGCCGATGTTGCCCGAGGCGCCGGGCCGGTTGTCCACGATCACCGACTGGCCCAGGCGCCGGCCCAGCTGTTCGGCGATCAGGCGGCCGCTGGTGTCGGTCACGCCGCCGGGCGTGAAGGGCACGACCAGCCGGATCGGGCGGTTGGGCCAGGCGTCCTGGGCCTGGGCGGGGCGCAGCGCGCTCAGGCCCGCCAGGGCCGTCAGCAGGGCCAGGCCTGTGGTGAGCAGGCGGCCGCGCCGTGTCAGGCGTCCGACAGCGCTGCCTGGGGCGTGGGCACGCAGGGCGTGCCCCGGGTCGCGTGGGGGGGTCATGCTTTGTCTCCTGTTGTTGGGGTCGCGCCGGTTCACTCGGTCTCAGCGTAGCGCTTGTCGAAGTCCCAGACCTCCTGGAAACCCATGAGCTGGGTCAGCTCGCTGAAGGCCAGCAGGGGCGTGGGCACCTGGGTGGACGAGCCCTGGTCGCGCAGGGCCTGGTAGACGCTTTTCATGGCGGCCGTGGCGGCCAGCAGCGAGGTGACCGGGAAGATCGCCAGCTTGTAGCCAATGGCCTCCAGCTCGGCCTGGCTCAGCACGGGGGTGCGGCCCCCTTCGACCATGTTGGCCAGCAGGGGCTGGTCAAAGCTGCGGCCGATCTGGCGCATCTCGTCCACGCTCTCGGGCGACTCGACAAACAGGATGTCGGCCCCGGCCTTGGCGTAGGCCTCGGCGCGGCGCAGCGCCTCGTCCAGGCCCAGCGCGCTGCGCGCGTCGGTGCGGGCAATGATCAAAAAGTCTTCGGATCGGCGCGACTCGGCCGCCACCTGGATCTTGCGCACCATGTCCGCCGTGGGGATGACGCGGCGACCCGGCGTGTGACCGCATTTTTTGGGGAATTCCTGGTCTTCAAGCTGGATGGCGGCCGCCCCCGCTGCCTCGTAGCCGCGCACCGTGTGGCGCACATTGAGCAGGCCGCCGTAGCCGGTGTCGCCGTCGGCGATCAGGGGGGTGCGCGCCATGCCCGCCATGGCGGTGACGCGGCCCAGCATGTCCGAATAGGTGGCCAGGCCCGCGTCGGGCAGGCCGGTCAGCGAGGCCACGCTGCCAAAGCCGGTCATGTACAGCGCGTCAAAGCCAAAGGTGTCGGCCAGGCGCAGCGAGACCATGTCGTGCACGCCGGGCGCGATCACCAGGCCGGGTTGTTGCAGGCGCTGGCGCAGCTTGGGGGAAGTGGTGCTCATGAGGTTCCTTCAAAGGGGAGGGGGGGGTGTTTTGACGGGTGTGGTGTGGGGGCAGGCCAGGGCCTCACTCGGGCTGGATGCCGCCTTGCTGGGCCACGCGGGCCCACTTGCTTTGCTCCTGCTGCAGGAACTTGGCGAATTCAGCCGGCGGGGTCAGGACCACTTTGGCGCCCTGGTCGTTCATCTGGCGCTGCAGGGCGGGCTCGCTGGTGACCTTCTTCAGGTCTTCATTGATCTGGCTGACCAGTTCGGGGCTCAGGCCGGCCGGGCCAAACAGGCCGTACCAGCTCAGGGACTCGACCTGGGGCAGGCCCGCTTCGCGGAAGGTCATGGCGTCGGGGAAGATGGCCAGGCGCTCGGCCGCCGCCACCCCGATCACACGCAGCTTGCCCGACTGCACATGGGGCAGGGCGGTCAGCACGCTGGTGACGCCCATGGGCAGGTGGCCGCCAATGATGTCCACCATGATGGGCGCGCCGCCTTTGTAGGGCACACCCTCGGTCTTGAGGCCGCCGGCCTGGCGCATCAGCTCGCCGGTGAGCCGGGTCTGGCCCTCGGAGTAGCCCACGCCCAGGGGCTCTTTGCGCGCCACGGCCAGCAGCTCGTTCAAGGTTTTGTAAGGCCCCTGGGCCGACACCACCAGCACCATGGGCGAGTCGGCCAGTCGGGTGACCGGGGTGAAGGCGCGGCCCGTGTCGTAGGGCAGCGACTTCATCAAGACCGGGTTGATGGCGTGTGAGCCCACCACCATCAGCAGGCTGTAGCCGTCGGGCGCGGCCTTGGCCACGTAGGCCGAGCCGATCACGCCATTGGCCCCGGTGCGGTTGTCCACCACCACCGACACACCCCAGAGCTCGGACAGGCGCTGCGCCACGGTGCGCGCCACGATGTCGGTGCCGCCGCCAGGTGAGTAGGGCACCACGATGGTCACCGGCTTGTTGCCGGGCCAGCGAGCCGCGTTGCCCTGGGCGTGCAGCAGGGGGCTGGCCAGACCGGCCGCCAGGGCCAGGCCCAGCGCGCGCCGCGTGGGGTGAAAAACAGTCATGCTTGTCTCCAGTTTTTGAGGCAGTCCTGCGGGGTGTTTTGCAGGCTTTGTGCCAGCGCGGGCTGCGCATCCAAGTCCTTGATTTCAAAGGGATGTGACCGTGAGGTGATGCCAAATCCATGTTTCACGCAACAATGGATGAAACATGAGTTGTTGCATTTGAAACGCCTGGAGTCCTGCCATGCCTTTGCCCCGCCTGTGCTTTTTGAGTTACCGCGAGATCCGCCAGCGCGCCCAGCCCATCGTCGAGGCCTACCTCGACCGCGCCCTGATCGAGGTGGTGGATGGCAGCTTTGAACAGGCCCTGAGCCTGGCGCGTGAGCGCCTGGCCCGGGGTACGGTGGATGTGTTTGTCAGCGCCGGCTCCAATGCCAGCCTGCTGCGCCGCCATTTGCAGGCGCCGGTGGCCACCATCCAGCTGGGCGGCTTTGACATCTTGCAGGCCCTGATCGAGGCGCGTGGGCTGAGCCAGCGCGTGGGCATCGTCATGTACGGCCAGACCATTCCCGAGCTGGAGTCGGTCAAGGCCTTGCTCAACATCGAGATCCACCAGCATGCCTACCAAACCCCTGACGATGCGCGCGACTGCATGGCGCGGCTGCGCGAGCACGGGGTGCAGGTGGTGGTGGGCTCCAGCCTGGTGGTGGACCTGGCGCGGCAAGACGGCCTGACGGGCATCCTGGCCTACTCCCTGGCCAGCATCCGCCAGGGCTTTGAGGACGCGCTGGAGCTGGCCCGCGTGGCCCGCCTGGAGGCCGACCGCTACGCCCAGCTCGACGGCGTGCTGCGCCATTTGCAGGACGCGGTGCTGGCGGTGGACCCCGCCGGGCGCATCACGGCGGCCAACCCCGCCATGCTGGCCGTGCTGCAGCGCCCGCAGGCCGCTGTGCTGGGCCAGGCCCTGGCGCTGCTGTGCCCGGAGCTGTCGCTGGACAGCACCTTGCGCAGCGGGCAAGAGCAGGGCGGCGATGTGCTGCGCCTGGGCGGGCGTGACTGGCTGGTGCACCGCACCCCCATCCTGGCGCAAGACGCGGTGGTGGGCGCGGCGCTGACCTTGTACGACGCGCACAGCATCCACGAAGGCGACAACCGCCTGCGCATGCAGCAGCGGCAAAACCAGCGCGGCGCGCGCTACCGCTTTGCGGACTTGGGCGGTGCCAGCCCGGCCTGGCTGGCCGCGCTGGACGAGGCGCGCCGCTTTGCCAGCACCGGGCTGAGCGTCTTGCTGCAAGGCGAGACCGGCACCGGCAAAGAGCTGGTGGCCCAGGCCATGCACCACGCCAGCGAGCGCGCCCACCGGCCTTTTGTGGCGGTCAACTGCTCGGCCTTTGCCGAGGGCCTGCTCGAAAGCGAGTTGTTTGGCCACGAAGAAGGCGCCTTCACCGGCGCGCGCCGGGGCGGGCGGCGCGGCCTGTTTGAGGCGGCCCACACTGGCACGCTGTTCCTGGATGAGATTGGCGACATGCCCTTGGGCCTGCAGACCCGTCTGCTGCGCGTGCTGCAGGAGCGCGAGATCCACCGCCTGGGGGCCAGCCACCCGCTGCCCGTGGACGTGCGTGTCATCGCCGCCACCCACCAGCCGCTGGCGCAGCGGGTGCAGCAAGGCCTGTTCCGCGAAGACCTGTTCTACCGGCTCAACACCTTGTGCCTGAACCTGCCACCGCTGCGCCAGCGCCCGGACGACCTGCTGCCCCTGGCCCAGCAACTGCTGGCCCAGCGCCTGCGGGCCCTGAAGCTGCCGGCCCAGGCCGCCGAACTGCTGGCGGGCTGGGGCGAGGCCTTGCGCGCCCACCCCTGGCCCGGCAATGTGCGCGAGTTGGAAAACGTGATGGACCGGCTGGCCGTCAGCCAACTGCCGCCGCGCCGCACCGTGCCGTGGCCTGAGCAGCTGATCCACGCGGCGGGCACCCCGGTGCCGGGGGCTGCCGTGTCGACCGGGGCGGCCCCCTCCGCCCCTCACCCAGACACCCGCCCGGCCCAGCGCGCGGCCGAGGCGCTGGCGCGCTGCGGCCAGCACCATGGCCGCGCCGCGGAGGCCCTGGGCATCAGCCGATCCACGCTGTGGCGTTGGCTGCGCTCGGCTTGACGCGGTTGGACGGGGCGGCAAGCCTTGGGCTGGGCGGGCTAAGGCTTCACCTGCCGTTACGCTTTCATGAAAAAAGGCCTGCTGCACGGGGCAACAGGCCTGGGGGCGGGCAGGGTCACCGGGGCGAAAGGCCCCGGGGGCCTCAGGCCTGCTTCAGCGCGTCGGCGGTGATGGGCAGGCGGCGCACGCGTTTGCCGGTCAGGCGGGCCACGGCGTTGGCAATGGCCGGGCCAATCACGGCGGTGGCGGGCTCGCCGATGCCGCCGGGCTTCTCGGTGCTCTTGACCAGCACGATGTCCACCTTGGGCGCTTCGTACATGCGCACCGGGGCGAAGGTGTTGTAGTTGGCTTCTTGCACGCGGCCCTTGTCCAGCGTGATCTGGTGCTTGAGCGCGGCGCCCATGCCAAACACGATGCTGGACTGGATCTGGGCTTCCACCGTGTCGGGGTTGACCATGTGGCCTGGGTCCACGGCCACGGTCACGCGGTGCACGCGCACCTCGCCCTGGGCGTCCACGCTGACCTCGGCCACCTGGGCCATGTAGGTGTCGTAGCCTTCCATCAGCGCGATGCCGCGCGCGCGGCCCTTGGCCACGGGTTGGTCCCAGCCGGCTTTTTCAGCGGCCAGTTGCAGCACTTTGGCAAAGCGGGGCTTGCCCTCCAGCAAGGCCAGTCGGTAGCGGTAGGGGTCTTGCCCGGCGGCCAGGGCCAGCTCGTCGATGAAGCTCTCGTTGGCGAAAGCGTTCATGTTGTGGCTGACGGCGCGCCAGTAGCCCGCGCGCAGGCCGGTGTCGTGGATCACCAGGTCGTGCTGGGCGTTGGCAATGTTGTAGCCGGCCACCGAGGCTTCGGCCATGAAGGGGTCCAGGGTGTCTTTGGGCAGGCCGAAGGCGCGTTGGGTCACCGATTGCGAGGCCACCTTGAAGTGCAGCGCCACTGGCTTGCCGCTGGCGTCCAGACCCGCCTTGAGCTGGTTGACTGCCGCCGGGCGGTAGTAGTCGTGGGCGAAGTCGTCTTCACGGGTCCAGACCAGCTTCACGGGCTTGTTCACGGCCTTGGAGATTTGCGCGGCCTGCACGATGAAGTCCAGCTCGAGCCGGCGACCAAAGCCGCCCCCCAGGTAAGTGGTCTTGAGGGTGATGGCCTCGGGCTTGACGCCCAGGGCCGCCGCGACCGCGCCCTGGGCGCCTTGCTGGAACTGGGTGGGGCCGATCAGCAGCACCTGGTCACCCTGGACATGGGCTGTGAAGTTCATGGGCTCGAGCGGGGCATGGGCCTGCAGGGGCTGCACGTACTCGGCCTCGACCACCTTGGCGGCGGTCTTGAAGGCGGCTGCGAGGTCGCCTTGCGGCTTGGTGATCTCGATCACCTTGCCCGACTTGGCCGCTTCGCGCAGGCCGGCAATGATGCTGCCGTCGCTGAGCGCGGCCACCGCGCCTTCGTCCCACTGAATGCTGATGGTGTCGCGCGCCTTGCGGGCCCGCCACCAGCTGTCGGCCACCACGGCCACGCCGTCAGGGATCTGCACCACGTCGATCACGCCTGGCATGCGCTTGGCTTGGCTGGCGTCAAAGCTTTTGACCGTGCCACCAATGACGGGGCACTGGGCCAGCGCGGCGTACACCATGCCGGGCAGCTTGACGTCGATGCCGAACTCGGCCGTTCCATTGACCTTGGCCGGGGTGTCGAGGCGCTTGGCGCGCTGGCCGATCAGCACAAAGTCCTTCGGGTCTTTGAGCTGGGGCTTGGCCGGCACAGGCAGCTTGGAGGCCGCCTCGGCCAACTGGCCGTAACTGGCCTTCTTGCCGCCCGGGCCCGTGACCATGGCTTTGTGGGCCTTGAGTTGGCCGGCGTCCACACCCCATTGGGCAGCCGCCGCAGCAACCAGCATTTCACGCACCTGGGCGCCGGCCACGCGCAGCTTTTCCCAGCCGTCGCGCACCGAGGTCGAGCCGCCGGTGATTTGCGCGCCCAGCAAGGCGTTGACGTAGACCGCTGCCGGTGGGGCGGAGGTCACTTTGACCTGGGCCAGGTCGACGTTGAGTTCTTCGGCGATCAGCATCGACATCGAGGTGTAGACGCCCTGGCCCATTTCGGAGCGGGCGGCCATCAGGGTGATGGTGTTGTCGTCGGCGATGTGCACCCAGGCATTGGGTGTGTGCACGGTACCAGCGGCTTGGGCGCCGCCTTGCAGCAGCGGCAGGCTGACGCCCAGCATCAGGCCGCCCGAGCTGAGGGCGGTGGATTTCAGAAAGGAACGGCGCGAGGAGGAGGCTGTGTGGGTCATGGTGGGCTCCGTTCGTTTCAGGCCTTGGCACGCATCATGGCGCCGGCGTCCTTGATGGCGGCGCGCATGCGGTTGTAGGTGCCGCAGCGGCACAGGTTGCCGCTCATCGCGGTGTCGATGTCGGTGTCGCTGGGGTTGTTGTTCTTGGCCAGCAGGGCGGCCGCGCTCATCAGCTGACCGGACTGGCAGTAGCCGCACTGCGGCACTTCATGCTTGATCCAGGCCACTTGCAGCGGGTGCTGGCTGGACTTGGACAGGCCTTCGACCGTGGTCACGTTTTTGCCCGCCACGCTGGCCAGCGGGGTCTGGCAGGAGCGCACTGGCTGGCCGTTCACATGCACGGTGCAGGCGCCACACAGGGCCGCGCCGCAGCCGAATTTGGTGCCGGTGAGGCCCAGTTCGTCTCGGATCACCCACAGCAGCGGGGTGTCGGTTTCGGCCTGGGCCGAGGCAGGTTTGCCATTGATTTTGAAGTTGATGCTCATCGCGCACTCCTGTTGTGCTTTGTTCGAGGGGGTGGGTGGGCCGAGCTTAGTCAGCGGGGGGCAGGCGGGCAGCGGGAATACCCTTGAGCCTGGGACAGCGCCTCAGCTTTTCTCAAATTGAGACGGCCTGGTGGCGCTGAGCTACCGTGGGCTGGGTCCCGTTGTCCAATGGGTGACACCCGAAACCGCTAAAGTGCGGGCTGTCAAAGCACCGTTTGCAGGCATGCAGGACGCGGCACCGCGAAGCCCTCACCATGAATTACCAAGAAAACCCCCAAGACCACGAAGACACCGAATTCAGCCAGGCCGAGCGCGCGGCGGCGGCTTCGCGCAGCACCTGGGTGAGCGTGGTGGTGAACGTGGTGCTGAGCACGCTGCAGATCATGGTCGGGGTGCTGACCAAATCGCAGGCTTTGGTGGCCGATGGCATTCACTCCTTGTCCGACCTGGTGTCCGACGCCGTGGTGCTGCTGGCAGGCCACCACAGCCAAAAAGAGGCCGACGAGAACCACCCTTACGGCCACCACCGTTTTGAGACCGCCGCTTCGCTGGTGCTGGGCCTGCTGCTGCTGGGCGTGGGCGTGGGCATGCTGTGGTCGGCCGCGCTCAAGTTGGAGGACCACGCCAGCATCCCGCGCGTGCATGCCAGCGCACTGTGGGTGGCGGGGGCGGCCCTGGTCTGCAAGGAGCTGCTGTTTCGCTACATGCTGAAGGTGGCCAAGCGGGTGCGCTCCAGCATGCTGGTGGCCAATGCCTGGCATGCGCGCTCGGACGCGGCCTCGTCCCTGGTGGTGGGCATCGGCATCTTGGGCAACTTGGCGGGGTACCCCTTGCTGGACCCGATCGCAGCCTTGATCGTGGGCTTCATGGTCGCGCGCATGGGCTGGACCTTTGGCTGGGACGCGCTGCACGACCTGATGGACCGCGCGGTGGATGAAAAGGAAGTCGAGGCCATTCGCCAGACCCTGCGCGACACCCCGGGCGTGAGCGGCGTGCACGATGTGCGCACCCGCCGCATGGGCGACATGATTGTGGTGGACGCCCACATCGAGGTGGATGCCCAGCTCACCGTGGAGGCGGGCCACGACATTGCCGTGGCGGCCCAGCAGCGGGTCTTGCAGCACCACCGAGTGCTGACCCTGATGACCCACGTTGACCCCTGGAAGCGGCCCGACCTGGACCACGCCCCCAGTCCGGTGGAGGCTTCTTTGCCTGCCACCCTGAACCCGCGCCAGGGTTGAACCTGGGGTTGGCCTGCCGCACAGGGCGGGTGTGATGCGCGTGCTCCGTGAGCTGGCGCACAGACCGGCTTGGCGGCACAGGCGTAACATGCCGAGCTGGGGTTCAGGCGTGTTTCTTGCCTGTCCCCCGCAGGCCCGCCTGGGGCGGGCCTTTTCTTACATTTGCAGGGATTTCATGTCATTTTTCACCCTCGGCCCCCGCCTCGTCCCTGGCAGGGCCTGAGCCATGGTCCGCATCGAACTGGCCATCGCGCTGAACTACATGGTGTCCGCACCGGGCGCCGACTTCATCTTCAACATCCAGGCTGCCCATACCCGCCGTCAGTGGGTGGTGCATGAGCAACTGGGCATCAGCCAGCCGGTGCCCCTGCTGATGCACACCGACCCCGCCACCCAGGCGCGCAGCCTGCGCCTGAGCGCTGCGGCCGGGGCGCTGAGCGTGCAGTACCGCGCCACCCTGGACCTGGACCACCTGATCGCGCCGGGCGCGAGCATCCCGGAAATCCCGGTCTCACAGTTGCCGCCCGAGGTGCTGACTTACCTGTACCCCAGCCGCTACTGCCAGTCCGACCAGCTCAATGCGTTGGCCATGGCTGAATTTGGCTCGCTGCGTCAGGGCTACTTCCGCGTGCAGGCGATCCAGGAGTGGGTGCAGCGCCGCGTGGCCTTCACGCCGCGCAGCAGCAATTCGACCACCTCGGCCATGGAGACCCTGGCCGACGGCGCGGGCGTCTGCCGCGACTTTGCCCACTTGATGATCGCGCTGTGCCGGGCCATCAACATCCCGGCGCGTTTCACCACGGGCATCGACTACGGTGCCGATCCGTCCTTGGGGCCGACCGACTTCCATGCCTATGTGGAGGTCTACCTGGGCCACCGCTGGTACATCTTCGACCCGTCGGGCACGGCCATTCCCATGGGCTTTGTGCGCATTGGCACGGGGCATGATGCGGCGGACGCCTCGTTCGCCACCATCTTTGGCCCGGTCTCGTCGGAGCCGCCGCGCATCGAGATCGCCGCCGTGCTCAGCGCCCACCCGGGCGCCGTGTTGCCTTACCGCCGCACCGAAGGGGTGAGCACCGACGGGGGCCTGGTGGCGGGCGCCTGGGTCAACTGAGGCGCCAGGCCCGAAACCCCGGGCTTGCAACCCGGGGCCTGAACGCCCTGAACTGAGGCGAGGCCGTCGCCGCGCGGCCTCAGCCCACGCGGTACAGCGGCGTCCAGGGTTCGAGCACGGGCGTGAAAGCCAGCATGAACCCGCCCAGGTTGATCAGCACCGTCAACCAAAAGCTGCGCCGGAACTGCACCTTGGCCGACTTGTGGCGCAGCACTTCTTGCGCCAGCACCCCACCGGGCCAACCGCAGGCCAGGCCCAGCCACAGCAAACGGCTTTCGCTGGTGCGCCACTGCCCGCTCTGGGCGGCTGCCTTGTCGCCCATGTAGGCCAAATAGCAGAAGGTGCTCATCAGCGCATACACCAGCCCGACGGCCCAAGGCACTTCCCAGCGCAGGCTGGCGGCCACGTACAGCGCGATACCGGCTGACAGCGAGGCCAGGCTGGCGGTTCGCCAGCGCGGTCGATTCGGCCGGCGCGGGCGTTGGGGCGGCCGGCCACCGGCGCGGCGCGGCATCGATGGGTGCGGGCTGGCGGCGTGGCGCTGGGGTGCGGTGGGGCGGGCAGGGCGGTTCACGTGGGGTGCGGGCTGAGGTGATGGCGCGATGGTAAGCGTGCCAGCCGGGCCCAGGCCCGCTACAGTGGCAGCACCCTTGATTTTCACGAGCCCATCCCGCCATGCCTTACAGCCAGACCCTGTCGCGTCACTTCTCGCTCACCTATGCCCAGGCGCGCACCCAGTTCCTGGCGGCGGCCGAGGGGCGCGGGGCGTTGCAGTCCTGGGTGCACCCGCAGCAGCTGGGGGCCTCGGGCGAGGTCTTGGCCATGGACGTGCTGCGCTTGGGGCCGGCTTCGGCTCAGCGTCTGTTGGTGGTCACCTCTGGGTTGCATGGTGTCGAGGGCTTTTGCGGTTCGGGCTGCCAGCTGGCGCTGCTGCACGACAGCGACTTGCTGGCCCGGGCCGAGCGCGCCGGCGTGGCCTTGCTGCTGGTGCACGCGGTCAATCCCTATGGGTTCTCGCACCGCTGCCGGGTCAACGAAGACGGCATCGACCTGAACCGCAACTTCCTGGATTTCAGCCAACCGCTGCCAGTCAATGCCGGCTATGCCGAGCTGCACCCCCACCTGCTGCCCGAAGCCTGGCCCCCGTCGCTGGCCCAGGAGGAGGCCCTGGCCTTGGCCGAGGTGCGCCTGGGCTCTGCCGGCTGGCGCGACGCCTTGTCCAGCGGCCAAAGCAGCCACCCTGACGGGGTGTTCTATTCGGGCCTGGGCCCGGCCTGGAGCAACACCACATTGCGCCAGGTGCTGCGCGAGCACGGGGCGGGCTGCGACCAAGTGGGCTGGATCGATGTGCACACCGGCCTGGGCCCGGAGGGCCATGGCGAAAAGATCTTTGCCGGGCGCAACCAGGCCGCCGACCTGGCGCGGGCTCGCGCTTGCTGGGGGGCGGATGTGTTCTCCCCTTTTGAGGGCGACTCCTGCACGACGGTGGTGCGCGGCAGCGCGGCGCAAATCCTGGACCAGGAATGCCCCCAGGCGCTGCCCTTGTCGCTGGGCCTGGAGTTTGGCACCCGGCCATTCGACGAGGTGCTGTGGGCCATGCGCCTGGACCAGTGGCTCAACCGCCACCCCGACGCGCCGGCCAGCGAGCGCGAAGCTGGGCGCCAACGCGTGCGCTCGGCTTTTTACATCGACACGCCCGAATGGCGCGGCATGGTCACTGGCCAGACCCGGGTGGCGGTCTTGCAGGCCTTGGCCGCCTTGGCGCTGTGAGGCGGTTCAGGGCGCGGGCGTCTTGCCCTTGAAATCGCACCAGGTCGCCACACTGCATTGCCAGCACTGCGGCTTGCGCGCCTGGCACACATAGCGCCCGTGCAGGATCAGCCAGTGGTGTGAGTCCACGGCATAGGCCGCTGGCACGCGCTTGATCAGTTGCAGCTCCACCGCCAGCGGGTTCTTGCCGGGCGCCAGGCCGGTGCGGTTGCTGACGCGGAAGATGTGCGTGTCCACCGCCATGGTGGGCTGGCCAAAGGCCACGTTGAGCACCACATTGGCGGTCTTGCGCCCCACGCCGGGCAGGGCCTCCAGCGCCTCGCGCGTGCGTGGCACCTGGCTGTTGTGCTGCTCCACCAGGATGCGGCAGGTCTCCAGCAGGTGGCGCGCCTTGCTGCGGTACAGGCCAATGGTCTTGATGTGCTCCTCCAGGCCTTCCAGCCCGAGGTCCAGGATTTTTTGCGGGGTGCCCGCCACCGGGAACAGGCGGCGGGTGGCCTTGTTCACGCCCACATCGGTGGCCTGGGCGGACAACAGCACGGCCGCCAGCAGCTCGAACACCGTGGTGTATTCGAGCTCGGTGTTGGGCATCGGGTTGGCTGCCTTGAGGGTGGCGAAAAAGGGTTCGATGTCGGATTTTTTCATGCGGGGTGCGGCACTGGGGCAGGGTGGGTGGCCGCATTGTGGCTTGGAATGGCGCCCGCCGTCGCGCCGCCCCCGCGCGCCCCTGGCCTCAGTGCAGCACGCTCATGTCGATGAACGAGTCCACCGCAGGCAGGTGCTCGGCCATCCAGACCGGGTCCAGCTGCAAGGCCACCATCACGTCATGGGGCAAGGCCTCGATCGCCTCCCGGATGGCGGTGGTGTCGCCCGCTTTCGGCGCGGTCTCGGCCAACAGTTCCGCCAGGTGCAGCAAGCCGCCCAGGCGGCAGAAGGGGCGGGCTGCCATGGGGTCGGAGGCATGGTCCAGGCCATCGCTGATCAGGGTGGGGAAGTTCCAGCGCCGGGCCATTTCTGCGCTGACTTGGCTTTCAGTGAAGCCCAGCAGCAGGTTTTCACGCTCCCAGCGCCCGCCAGGCAGGTGGGGTTGGCGTTCGATTTCCGTCAGGGCCTGGGGCAGGCGCTGGCCAATGACCAGCTCTCCCAGGCGCAGCATCATGCCCGCCAGCCAGGCGGCCTGCGGGTCCACCTCCAGACGCCGTGCCAGCCAGTCGGCATAGCCGGCGCACGCCATGCTTTGTTCCCAGAATTCCTTCCGATCCAGGCCCGAGATGACGGGGAAGGCCCCATTGAGACAGGCCGACAGCGCGAGGGTGCGGACCTGGCCCAGGCCGGTCATGAGGATGGCGTCGTCCAGGCTGGCCACGGTGCGCGGCAGGCCAAAGCGGGCACAGTTGGCCAAGCGGATCAGCTTCACGGTCAGGGCGGGATCACGCGCCAAGATGTCACGCACGGTGCGCGGCGAGCTGTCTTCATCGTGCAGGGTTCGGATCAAGGTTTGCGCCACCTCAGGCATGGTGGGCAATTGAGCGTTCTGGAAAAACTCGGCAAGCTGGGGCATGGGCGGCTCCTTGGAACAGAGGGGTTGGAGGTCTCTGTTATGCCGCTGATTGGCCTGTTTGTATATAGATGTTTTGCCGATTAAATGATTGTTTCAGTGATAAAAACGATTGCCATATCAAAACAAGCCGCAGGAATGCGGTGATCTTTGGGGCGGGGACGCCTCACTTTTCCAGTCCACCCAGCGCCCTCGCTGCCCGCGTTGAGGGGGAGCGCCTGAGCCGTTGGCGGGACCAACCCGAAGGGGGTGCGAATTAGCGACAATGGCGGACAGAAAGTGAGAACGTGCCATGCCTTTGCAATTCGCTGACCGACTGAACAACGTTGAAACCTCCGCCATCCGCGAACTCTTCAAGCTGCTGGGCAAGCCCGGCATCATCAGCTTTGCCGGGGGCTTTCCCGACAGTGCCATGTTCGACGTGGACGGCATTCGGGAAGCCGTCAACGCGGCGCTGACCGAAGAAGCCGGCGGTGCCCTGCAGTACGGGGCCACCGAGGGCTACAACCCCCTGCGCGAACAACTGGCCCAGTTCATGACCCACAAGGGCGCCCAGGACGTGGCCGCCGACAAGCTGATCGTCACCACCGGCAGCCAGCAAGGCCTGGACTTGCTGGGCAAGACCTTGATCAGCCCGGGCGACAAGGTGATCGTCGAAGGCCCGACCTTCCTGGCCACCATCCAGTGTTTCCGCCTGTATGGCGCCGAGCTGATCAGCGCCCCGGTCGACGGCGACGGCGTGAAGGTCGATGAGCTCGAAAAGCTGATCGCCGAGCACAAGCCCAAGTTTGTTTACCTGATCCCCACCTTTGGCAACCCCAGCGGTGCCATGCTGACCCAGGCGCGGCGCCAGAAGGTGCTGGAGCTGGCCGTCAAGTACCAAACCCTGGTGGTCGAAGACGACCCCTACGGCGACCTGTACTTTGGCGAGGCCCCGCCGCCCAGCCTGCTCAACCTCAGCGCCAGTGTGCCGGGCAGCCGTGAGTTGCTGGCGCACTGCGGCTCGCTGAGCAAGGTGCTGTCGCCGGGCCTGCGCGTAGGCTGGATGATCGCCCCGCCCGAGCTGCTGGCCAAGGCCACCATGTGCAAGCAATTCAGCGACGCCCACACCAGCACTTTTGCGCAGGCCACGGCCGCCCAGTACCTGAAGGCGGGCCGCATGCCGGCCACGCTGGCCCATGTTCGTGCCGTCTATGCCGAGCGCGCCCAGGCCATGGGCGACGCGCTGCGCAGCGATCTGGGGGACGCTATTGAGTTCGTGCAGCCGCAAGGCGGCTTGTTCGTGTGGGCCCGCCTGACCGGTGCCGGCGGCAAGTTGGCCGATGGCAACGAGCTGGCCAAGCGCGCGATCGAAAAGGGCGTGGCCTTTGTACCGGGCACCCCCTTCTTCTGCGCCAACCCGGACCATGCCACGCTGCGCCTGAGCTTTGCCACCGCCGATGTGGCCAAGATCCGCGAAGGCGTGGCGCGCCTGGCCCAGGCGCTGTAAACCGCTTCACCGCAGGGCCTTCGGGCCCTTTTTTGTTCCCCATTTCTGGCAGGAGACGCCATGCAGTACCGTTGTTTGGGCAAGAGCCCCTTGCAAGTATCAGCCTTGTGCCTGGGCACCATGATGTTTGGTGACCAGACAGGTCTGGACGAGGCCCGTGCCATCGTGGCGCGGGCACGGGAGCAGGGCGTCAACTACATCGACACCGCCGACGTCTACACCTCGGGCGCCTCCGAGACCCTGGTCGGCCAAATCCTGCAGGGCCAGCGCCACGATTGGGTGCTGGCCACCAAGCTGGGCAACAAGATGTCGGAGCGGGTCAATGAAAGCCATTACTCGCGCAGCTGGATGCTGCGTGAGGTGGAGGCCAGTCTGCAGCGCCTGCAGACGGACTTTGTGGACATTCTTTACCTGCACCGTGACTTCAACGGCATGGACCTGGAAGAGCCGCTGCGCGCCCTCGACCAGCTGCTGCGCCAGGGCAAGATCCGTTACTGGGGCGTGTCGAACTTCCGCGGCTGGCGCATCGCTGAAGTGATGCGCGTGGCCGGTCAACTGGGCATGCCAGGCCCGGTGGTCTGCCAGCCTTATTACAACCTGCTCAACCGCATGCCGGAGGTCGAGGTCCTGCCGGCCTGCGCCCACTACGGCATTGGCGTCACGCCTTACAGCCCGGTGGCGCGCGGCGTGCTGACGGGCAAATACCTGCCCGGCCAGGCGCCTGCCGAGGGCAGCCGGGCCGCCCGTGGGGACAAGCGCATCGCCGAGACCGAGTTCCGCGAAGAGTCGCTGCGGATCGCGCAGCAGCTCAAAGCCCACGCCGAGGCGCGGGGCTGCACCTTGGCCCAATGGGCCACCGCCTGGGTGTTGGCCAACCGCGCGGTCAGCTCGGTGATTGCCGGTCCGCGCACTTTGCAGCAGTGGGAGGATTACCGACCCGCGCTCGACGTGGTGATCACCCCCGAGGACGAGGCTTTGGTGAACAGCCTGGTGGCCCCGGGCCACCCCTCCACGCCCGGCTACACCGACCCGGCTTACCCGCTCAACGGACGCTTGCCGCGCTGAGGGTGTTCGGTGCTGCGGGGGGTGATGCTTGCAAAGCGAGCCTCCATCCCCAATTGGATGGCATGAACACAGCACGAACCGACTTCACTCCGCTGGCCGTTCTGGCGCAACTGCTGGACCGGCTGGACGCATCCTCCACCTCGGCCGACCCGCTGCAGTACCGCCTGCTGGCCCAGCGCGTGACGCAGCTCCTGCATGATTTGCAATTCAAGGCCGAGGCCCAGGACGGGCTGCAGGGCCTGCTGCGCAGCAGCCCCGCCCTGACCCTGTTGTACGAAAACCTGCATTACGCCGAGGCCGGCCTGTGCCGTGCGCCCTTGGCGCAGTCGGTGGCCGCCGAGGTGCAGACCCGGCAGCTGCTGGGCCGCTTGGCCCAGGGCCGTGCGGCCCCTGGCGCCCACCAGCCCGACGCCAGCCCGGAACCCGGCACGCCCGCATGAGCACCGTGGACACCCCCGAGGCCCTGCATGTGGTCTGCCCCCATTGCCAGACCACCAACCGGGTGCGCGTGGCTCAACTCGGGCAGGCGCCTGACTGTGGCCAATGCAAAAAGCCGTTGTTCAGTGGCCAGTCCCTGGCGCTGGACGATGTCGCCTTGTTCGACCGCCACCTGAGCCGCAGCCAGCTGCCGCTGTTGGTGGATTTTTGGGCGCCTTGGTGTGGCCCCTGCCGCATGATGGCGCCGGCTTTCGAGCAGGCAGCCCAGCAGCTGGAGCCCCAGTTCCGCCTGGCCAAGGTCAACACCGAGGCCGTGCCGGCCTTGGGCGCGCGCTTTCAGATCCGCAGCATCCCGACCCTGGCCTTGTTGGTCGGTGGCCGGGAGGTGGCGCGTCAGGCCGGCGCCATGGGGGCGGCGGACATCGTGCGCTGGGCCCGGTCGCAGCGCTTTTGAGCGCTGGCTGAGACTCAGCGCAGGGCCGGCGCGGGCAGCACGCGGAACAACAGCGCGCCCACCAGCAGCATCAGCAGCACGGTCAGGTTGACGGCCTGGTAAACCTCCCAACCATGGGCTTGCGCCCAGGTGGCGCTCCAGCCGGTGACCCACTGCATCAGCGCAATGCCCAGGAACATGGCCATGGTGTAGAGCGCCATGGCGCGCCCCGTGTGCTCGGGCGCGTAGGCGGCGCGCACATCGGCGTACTGCAAGATGATGAAGCCGCAGCCAAAGCCGATCAGCAGGCTGGTCACCACCGTCAACCCGGCCCAGGGCGACCAGGCACACAGGCCAAACAAGGCGGCCAGTGCCCAGGTGAAGGCCACGATCCAGCGCCGCCGCTGCGCCCCCTGCACGGTCAGCCGCCCGAACAAGGGCGGTCCAAACAGCCCCACCACCGACACCGCCAAGGCCACATGGCCGCTCTGCACCAGCGAGTAGCCATGCCGGTCCATCAACATCGGTCCGAGCCACAGCCCGCGCAAGGTGATGAACGCCGCATAGTTGACCGAGGCCAGGGCCAGGATGCCCGCGGTATGGGGCAGGCGCAGCAGCTGACCGACGCCCCGCAGGGCCTGCAACACAGAGTCACCCGAGCGCGGCGCGTTCTCCAGCGGCTCGCGCACCCAGATCCAGACCGCCAGGTAGGCCAGGGCGCTGCCAGCGCCCAGCACGCCAAAGCCGACCCGCCAGGAGCTTTGCTCGATCAACCAGGCCAACGGTGAACCCGTGAGCAGCAGGCCCACGCCCCCCAGACCCATGACCAGGCCGGACAAGGACGCAAAGCGGGCGGCCGGAAACTGCCGCGCAATGAACACGGTGCAGACCAGGAAAGCCGGGGCGCAGCCCGCGCCCACCAGGGCCTGGCCCAGCAGCAACCAGCCATAACCCGGTGCCAGGGCCGAGATCAGCGCCCCGGCCAGGGTCAATGGCCAGGCACACAACAGGGTGCGGCGGATCCCATACAGGTCAATGCCCACCCCCATGAAGATTTGCAGCGCCCCAAACGCCAGGTGGAAGGTGCCGGCAAACAGGCCCAGTTGGCTGGCCGTCAATCCCAGGCTTTGCTGCAGCGGAACGGCCATCATGGCCGCCACCGTGCGGAACGCTTGGCTGATGATGAAGCCCAGGCACAGGGCCAGCAGCGTGGCCCACAGCCAAGAGGGGGACGCAGGCGGGGACGGGGGCGCAGCGCTGAGTGGCTGCCGGGGCAAGGGGGCGGACATGGCGCCGATTGTGCGGTGGGGCCGCACCGCGCCCGCGTCGCCTGCGCGGCAGCTCAGTGCAGAACGTGCCAGGCCAAGCCTGCTGGACGCGCTCAGGCCCGCAGTTCGAGCAGGCGGTCCAGGCCGCCTTGGTTGATGGCCACCTGGGCCTGGGCACGCACGCGCGGCTTGGCGTGGTAGGCCACGGACAGGCCGGCCACGCCCATCATCGGCAGGTCGTTGGCGCCGTCGCCCATGGCAATGGTCTGGCTGGCCGGGATGCCCATCAAGGTGCTCACTTCGAGCAGGGTGCGGCGCTTTTCTTCGCCGTCGCAGATGTCACCCCAGGGCTGGTCGACCATGCGGCCGGTCAGCACACCGTCGACCACTTCGAGCACGTTGGAGCGCGCAAAGTCAATCCCCAGGCGGGCGCGGATGCGGTCGGTGAAGAAGGTGAAACCACCGCTGACCAGCAGCACCTTGAGGCCGGCTTCCTTGCAGGCCGCCACCAACTCGGCGGCACCAGGGTTGAGCTGCAGGCGCTCGTTGTAGACCTGCTCCATGTGGGCCATGGTCACGCCCTTGAGCAGGGCCACGCGCTGGCGCAGGCTGTCTTTGTAGTCGGTGATTTCGCCGCGCATGGCGGCTTCGGTGATGGCCGCGACTTCGGCCTTGCGGCCAGCGGCGTCGGCGATCTCGTCCACGCACTCGATGTTGATCAGGGTGGAGTCCATGTCAAAGGCGATCAGCTTGTACTGGCTCAGGTCCAGCGGGGGCGTGAAGTCTTGGATGACGAGGCCGGGGGCGAATTCTTGGGGCATGGGGTGAACAGGGCGCTGAGGAAGGGGCAGAGGGGCCGGTCAGGCCCCGGTTTCCACGCTCGGGCCCGGCCCAGCCAGGGCCTGGCCGGGGCGGGCGAAGTGTTGCGGCCGATTATAGGGAGGGCGCTGCGCTCGCTCAGGGCTTGGGCAGGTACAGGCCATCGGACCAGGTGGCCAGCCACTGCGGTCGAAATGCCACCAGGATGGCAGCCAGCATGCCAGTCATGAAGCCGTCGCCCCAGGCCATCAGCCAGTGCGCGACCAAGGACAGGCCCTCGTCCACGCCTGGCAGGGCGTGTCCCGCCCACTGGGCCAAGGCCGTGGCCACAAAGTGGCACGCCACGGTGCCCAAAAAGGCCCGGCCCAGCACATAGACAAACAGGTGCGGCCCGACCCAGCGGCGGATGGCCGCGCCCAGCAGCAGGGCCAGGGTGGCGGGAACCAGCCCTTGCCAGAACGCCTGGTCCAGCATGGCCAGCGGGCCTTGGCCTGCCAACAGGCCGGCGCTGAGCGCCACGCCCAGCAGGCACGGGGCGGCCAGGGGCCAGCCCAGCATCAGCACGGCCAGGCAGGCGCCCGACCACTGCAGTTGCAGCGGCATCGCGTGCAGCCAGGGCAAGGCCCACAGCCAGGGCAGCAGCACGCTGAAGCCCAGCAGGGTGGACAGGCGTTGCGAGCCCTGCGGCCCGCTGAGCAGGCGCCAGGGCCGCATCAGGGCCGACAGCAGCAGGGCGAGCCCCCAGGCCAGCGCCTGGAGCAGCGGGAGGGCGTCAGCGTTGGCGTCCATGCGCAGGCCAGGTCAGGCCACGGCCAGGGGCTGGCCCAGTTGGCGCAGCACGTCGCGCACGGCCTGGGCGCGGTCCTTGGGCTCTTTGACTTCGCGCTCGATGCGCAGCTTTTCGTTGCCCGCCAGCTTGATGTGGCGCTGCTTCTGGATCAGCTCAATGATGCGCATCGGGTCCACTGGCGGGTTGGCCTTGAAGGTGATGGTGATCACGCCGGGCGCGGCATCGACCTTGACCACGCCATAGGGCGCGCTGAGCACGCGCAGGCGGTGCACATCGATGAGGGTCTGGGCCTGGGGCGGGAGCTTGCCGAAGCGGTCCACGATCTCCTCGAGCAGGGTGTCGATCTGGTCGGCGGTGCGCGCGGTGGCCAGCTTCTTGTAGAAGGACAGGCGCAGGTGAACGTCGCCGCAGTAGTCGTCGGGCAGCAGGGCTGGCGCGTGCAAGTTGATGTCGGTGGTGACCGACAGGGGGCTGAGCAGGTCGGGCTCTTTGCCCGCTTTGAGGCTGCGCACGGCTTCGGACAGCATTTCGTTGTAAAGCTGGAAGCCCACTTCGAGCATGTTGCCGCTTTGGTTCTCGCCCAGCACCTCACCGGCGCCTCGGATCTCCAGGTCGTGCATGGCCAGGTAAAAGCCGCTGCCCAGTTCTTCCATGGCCTGGATGGCTTCCAGGCGCTGCGCCGCTTGCTTGGTCAGGCCCTCGGTGTCGGGCACCATGAGGTAGGCATAGGCTTGGTGGTGGCTGCGCCCCACGCGGCCGCGCAGCTGGTGCAGCTGGGCCAGGCCGAACTTGTCGGCGCGGCTCATCACGATGGTGTTGGCGCTGGGCACGTCGATGCCGGTTTCGATGATGGTCGAGCACAGCAGCAGGTTGAAGCGCTGGGCCACAAAGTCGCGCATCACGCGCTCGAGTTCGCGTTCGGGCATCTGGCCGTGGGCGATGGCGATGCGCGCCTCGGGCAGGATTTCTTCGAGCTTCTGGCGCCGGTTCTCGATGGTCTCCACCTCGTTGTGCAGAAAGTACACCTGGCCGCCGCGCTTCAGTTCGCGCAGCACGGCTTCGCGGATCACGCCCGTGCCCTCGTTGCGCACAAAGGTTTTGATGGCCAGGCGGCGTTGTGGCGCGGTGGCAATCACGCTCAGGTCGCGCAGGCCCTCGAGCGCCATGCCCAGGGTGCGGGGGATGGGCGTGGCGGTGAGGGTCAGCACGTCGACTTCGGCGCGCATGGCTTTCATGGCCTCTTTGTGGCGCACGCCAAAGCGGTGCTCCTCGTCGATGATGAGCAGGCCCAGGTTCTTGAACTGCACGCTTTCGCTGAGCAGCTTGTGCGTGCCCACCACGATGTCCACCGTGCCGTCGGACAGGCCTTTGGCGGCGGCGTTGATCTCTTTGGTGGAGCGAAAGCGGCTCATCTCGGCGATCTTCACCGGCCACTTGCTGAAGCGGTCCACCAGGGTCTGGTAGTGCTGCTCGGCCAGCAAGGTGGTCGGGGCCAGGAAGGCCACCTGGCGCCCGCCGGTGACGGCCACGAAGGCGGCGCGCAGCGCCACCTCGGTCTTGCCAAAGCCCACATCGCCGCAGACCAGGCGGTCCATGGGGCGCGGGCTGATCATGTCCTGGATCACGGCGTGGATGGCGGCGCGCTGGTCGGCCGTTTCTTCAAAACCAAAGTCGTTGGCAAAGGTTTCGTAGTCGCTCGGCGAGTAGCGGAAGGCATGGCCTTCGCGGGCGGCGCGGCGCGCATAGATGTTGAGCAGCTCGGCGGCCGCGTCGCGCACTTGCTCGGCGGCGCGTCGCTTGGCCTTTTCCCACTGGCCGCTGCCCAGCTTGTGCAGCGGTGCCTCGTCGGCGCTGACGCCGGTGTAGCGGCTGATCAGCTGCAACTGGCTGACGGGCACGTAGAGCACGGCCTTGTCGGCGTATTCGAGGTGCAGGAACTCCTGCATGGCTGGGCTGCCATCGGCGTTCTTGCCCTGGCCCAGGTCCATGTGAACCAGGCCTCGGTAGCGGCCAATGCCATGCTGCGAGTGCACCACGGGGTCGCCGACATTGAGTTCGGACAGGTCCTTGATCAGGGCTTCGACGTCGCTGACCTGCTCTTGCTTCTTGCGGCGGCGCGTGGTGGCGCCGGTGGCGAACAGCTCGGTCTCGGTGACGAAGTCGATGCCCTGGTCCAGCCAGCTGAAGCCCACGGTCAGGGCGGCGGTGGCGATGCCGATCTTCTCGTCGGGGTCGGCCTCGAAGGCGGCCAGCGACTCGAAGGCGGGCGGGCTGACCCCGCCTGCGCGCAGGAAGTCGAGCAGGCTTTCGCGCCGGCCGTCGCTTTCGGCCAGCAGCAGCACGCGCTGGGGCGTGTTGCGGATGTGGGCCTGCAGTCGGGCCAGGGGCTCGTCAGCGCCACGCAGCACCGACAGGTCGCCCAGGGCCTGCAAGCTGGCGCCGTCCTGCACCTCGGGCTCGCGCGGGCGCAGCGACAGTTGCGCGTGTTCGCTGGCACGGCCATAGAACTGCTCGATGTTGAGGAACAGGCTTTCGGGCGGCAGGGCCGGGCGGTCCGGGTCGCCCTGGATCAGGCGGTAGCGTTCACGCGTGTCTTGCCAGAAGCGCTGGAAAGCAGGCTCCAGCTCGCCATGCAGCACGACGGTGGCGTCCGTGCCCAGGTAATCGAACACGGTGGCGGTGTCGTCAAAGAACAGCGGCAGGTAGTACTCGATGCCCGCGGTGGCGACGCCATTGCCCATGTCCTTGTAGACGCGGCTCTTGGTCGGGTCGCCCTCCAGCAGCTCGCGCCAGCGGCTGCGGAATTTGGCGCGCGCTGCGTCGTCCATGGGGAACTCGCGCCCAGGCAGCAGGCGCACCTCGGGCACGGGGTAGAGGCTGCGCTGGCTGTCGGGGTCGAAGGTGCGGATGGAGTCGATCTCGTCGTCAAACAGATCGACCCGGAACGGCATCGCTGCCCCCATGGGGAACAAGTCGATCAAGCCGCCGCGCACCGCGTATTCGCCTGGGCTGACCACCTGCGTGACGTGGCTGTAGCCCGCCAGCGTGAGCTGGCTCTTGAGCCGCGCTTCGTCGAGCTTTTGCTTGACCTTGAACTGGAAGGTGTAGCCCGCCATGAAGGATGGCGGGGCCAGCCGGTACAGCGCCGTGGTGGCCGGCACGATGACCACGTCAGCCCCGGTGTCCTTGTCTCGCTGCTGGATGCGCCACAGCGTGGCCAGGCGCTCGGAGATCAGGTCCTGGTGCGGCGAGAAGGTGTCGTAGGGCAGGGTTTCCCAGTCCGGGAACAAGGCGCAGCGCAGTTCGGGGGCAAAGAAAGCGATTTCGTCCAGCAGGCGCTGGGCGTCGCTGGCGTCCGCACAGACGATGGCGGTGGGTTTGCCTGCGGCCTTTTCGCGCAGGCCCAGGCGGGCCAGCAACAAGGCATCGGCAGAGCCGACGGGGCGGGGCAGGGTGTAGCGTTTTCCGACAGAAAGTTTGGGCAGTTCCATGGCGTCCAGCAATGGCAAACACCCCCCGTGGCAAAAGACGGGGGGTGTGCTGCCGGGATTTTAGAATGGGTGACTTCTTATGACCGACTCAGCCCTGCATCAACCCCACATTTCCTCCACCGCACCGCGCTACTGGGCCCTGATCCCCTGCGCGGGTTCCGGCGCCCGCGCCGGCGCGGACGGCCCCAAACAGTACCAAGCCCTGGCAGGCCGCCCCCTGGTAGCCCACACCCTGGCGGCTTTTGCCGCCACGCCGGGACTGGCCGGCATCCTGGTCGTGGTGGCGCCGGGCGACACCACGCTGGAGGCCCAGGGCCTGGCCGAAGCGGTCCATGTGGCCGACTGCGGTGGTGCCAGCCGCGCCGCCAGCGTGAGCGCTGGCCTGGCCGTGCTGCACACCCTGGGCGCCCAGCCGCAAGACTGGGTGCTGGTGCACGACGCCGCGCGTTGCCTGATCACCCCAGCCCAGATCCAGCGCCTGATGGCCGCCTGCGCCGACGACGCTGTGGGTGGCCTGCTGGCGCAACCGCTGGCCGATACGCTCAAGGTCGGGGCCGAAGGTCGCGTCAGCGCCACCCTGGAACGCGGCGACAAATGGCTGGCCCAAACACCGCAGATGTTCCGCCTGGCGCCCTTGCAGCAGGCCTTGCAGGCCAGCGGCCCCACCGTGACTGACGAGGCCAGCGCCATCGAAGCGCAAGGCCAGCGGCCCCGCCTGGTGGCGCCTGAAGGGGCCAACTTCAAGGTTACCTACCCGGACGACTTTGCCTTGGCCGAGGCGGTGCTCAAGGCCCGCCTGGCCTCGACCCCTGCGACGGAGGCGGTATGAAGCTGCGTGTCGGAGAGGGTTGGGATGTGCACGCCTTGGTGCCCGGGCGCAAGTTGATTCTGGGGGGTGTCGAGGTGCCGCACAGCCTGGGGCTGTTGGGCCACTCGGATGCTGATGTGCTGCTGCACGCGATCACCGATGCCTTGCTGGGCGCTGCGGGGCTGGGCGACATCGGCCGGCACTTTCCGGACACCGATGCGCAGTTCAAGGGCGCCGACTCGGGCGTGCTGCTGGCGGAGGCCGCGCGCCGCGTGCAGGCCCAGGGCTGGCGCATCAACAACATCGACAGCACGGTGGTGGCGCAGGCGCCCAAGCTGGCGCCCCACATTCCCCTGATGTGCGAGCGCATCGCGGCCCTGCTGGGGCTGGCGCGTGATCAGGTCAATGTGAAGGCCAAAACCGCCGAAAAAATGGGTCCGGTCGGCGAAGGCCTGAGCATGGAGGCCCGGGCGGTCGTCTTGCTGTTGGCCGATTGATGCTGGACTGACCCTGGCCTCAGGCGTGAGGCCGGCGCTGCGCCGGGCCCTCAGGCGCGCTGCAGCTTGATGTGCGCGGCCAACCCCCCCGTGCTGCTGTTGGCCAGCATGAACATGCCGCCCATGCGTTGCACGGTTTTGTTGACGATGGACAGGCCCAGGCCGGCGCCGGTGGCGTGGGTGCGGGCCGCATCGCCTCGGAAGAAAGGCTTGACCAGGTCGGCCAGGATGTCGGGTGGTACGCCAGGGCCATGGTCGCGCACCTTGAGCAGCACCCACTCTTCACGCGTGCGGGCCGCGATCTCGACCACCGCGATCGGGGTGTTGGGCGTCTTGCCGTAGCGGCGCGCGTTTTCTATCAGGTTGGACAGTACGCGCGCCAGTTCGACCTCATCGGCCAGCACATGGGGGTCGTCTTGCAGCGAGACGTGGATCTTCAATTCAGGGTCGTCTTGCACGCCGTACAGGCAGGACTCCACGACGTCTGCCAGGCGCACGGTCTTGAGCTGCACATGGTCGGGACGCGCGTAGTCGAGGAATTTGTCGATGATGGCGTCCAATTGCACGATGTCGGCCACCATGTGGTCGCGCGCGTCGATATCGGCCACGCTCATTTCTGTTTCCAGGCGCAGGCGCGCCAGCGGCGTGCGCAGGTCGTGCGAGATGCCGGCCAGCATCACCGCCCGGTCCTGCTCGACCTTGGCCAGTTTTTGTGCCATGCGGTTGAAGCCGATGTTGACTTCCCGGATCTCACTGGTGGCCACTTGCTCGTCCAGGTGGCTGGCGGCAAAGTCGCCATCGCGCACCCGGTTGGCGGCAAAGGAGAGTTGTTGCAAGGGCTTGTTGATCAGTCGCGCAATGGCCGCTGCGCCCGCCAGGGACAGCACGGCGGCGGTGATCATCCAGATCAGCCAGGTGCGGCCACTGGCTGGGCTGAAGCGGGCCCGGTCCATCAGCAGCCAGTTGGCGTCGCCATTGATTTCAAAACCGACCCACAGTCCGGGCTCCTGGTTGACGCGCTGGGCCACCACGGTGCCGGGGCCGAGCCGCTCGGACACTTCGAGTGCGACGCGTTGGCCCAAGGTGTTGTCGGCCTCGAACAGATCGAACTGGTCACCGGGCTCGCGCGGCAGGATGCGCAGGCCCTCCTGGTCGGCCATGGTCTTGATCAGGGACATGCGGGCAATGCCATCGGCGTGCAGCAGGGCCGCACGGCTGAGGTTGACCAGGGAGGCGATTTGGTGCGCGGTGTGCAGCGCACGCGGCTCCAATTCGAGGGCGCGCAGGGTTTGCAGCCAGGCCAGGATGCTGCCGACCAGCAAAATGGCCAGCAGGAAGAAGGTGCGCCAGAACAGGTTCAGGCCCATTTTCGAGCGGCTGCGCGCCTGCCGCGTCAATTCGAGCGGGGCAGGGCTGGTGGCTTCAACCTGAGGATCACTCGATTTCTTTTTTTTCACATGAAATTCAGCGAGGCCCCCGGGGCGCTGTGCTGGGCCTGGTGATCTCAAAGGGGCCCTCGGGTGCCGAATGAACAGGGCGGTTTGGCTCAGTTCCCGCCATCCGGGACAAACACGTATCCGACGCCCCAGACGGTTTGAATATAACGCGGCGCCGCAGCATCCACCTCGATCAATTTACGCAGGCGTGACACTTGTACGTCCAGGCTGCGGTCAAAAGGCTCGAACTCACGCCCGCGTGCCAACAGGGCCAGCTTTTCACGCGACAGGGGTTGGCGGGGGTGGCGCACCAAGGCCTTGAGCATGGCGAACTCGCCCGTGGTCAAGGGCAGTTCCTCGCCGTTGCGTTGCAGGGCCCGGGTGCCCAGGTCAAAGGTGAAGGGGCCGAACAGAACCTGTTCGTTGTCGCCCGAGGGCGCCCCTGGCGCCTCTTGGGGGGGGCGGCGCCGCAGCACGGCGTGGATGCGCGCCAGCAGTTCACGCGGGTTGAAGGGCTTGCCCAGGTAGTCGTCGGCACCCACTTCCAGGCCGACGATGCGGTCCACGTCTTCGCCCTTGGCGGTCAGCATGATGATGGGGGTGCGGTCGTTGGCCGCGCGCAGGCGGCGGCAGATGGACAGACCGTCTTCACCCGGCATCATCAGGTCCAGCACAATCATGTCGACCGACTCGCGCAGCAGGATGCGGTTGAGGGCTTTGCCGTCTTCGGCCACCATGACCTCAAAGCCTTCTTGGCTCAGGTAGCGGCGCAGCAGGTCGCGGATGCGGGCGTCGTCGTCAACGACCAGGATCTTGTCGGTGCGGGTGCTGGATTGGTTCATTTTTATTGACCTAATTTGTAACAGCACCGATTCTGAGACTTGTTACAGCTGATTGACCAGCCTTTTGAAGGCGTTATCACACACTGTTACACAACTTGCGATCATGAGTAGGCATCGTCTGACATCGTTGCCGGAACTTGTCCTATTCATCTGATTCAACGGGGCTTGGCGTCTTTTGAGAGGCCGTTGTTTGCCGCCTGCGCGCGGCAATTTTGAGGCCACCGGGTAGCCGGTGAGTCGCTTTTGTTTCAATCCTTGGGAGGCTGAAAAATGGTTTTGTCAGTACGTGGAGATCGGGCTTGCTGGAGCAGCATCGCAGCGCTCGTCTGGGCCTTGGCATGGGGTGTCAGCGCCAGCAACCGGGTTCATGCCGAGCCGGTGTCATGGGCGCAGCCACAAAATGTGTTGCAACTGTCCAGCAGCGGCTCGGTTGAGGTGGTGCAGGACTGGCTGAGCCTCACTTTGAGCGCGACACGGGACGGCGCCGATCCTGCCCTGGTGCAGTCCCAATTGCGCACCGCCTTGGATGTGGCGTTGCTGGAGGCCCGAAAAGCGGTTCAAGCCGGTCAGGTGGAGACCCGCACCGGGGCCTTCACCCTGTACCCGCGCTACAACCGCGACGGCAAGATCAGTGGCTGGCAAGGCAGCGCTGAGTTGGTGTTGGAGGGCCGTGACATCCCGCGCCTGACGGCCACGGCGGGACGCATTCAAAGCCTCAACGTGACCCAGGTCCAGTTTTCACTGAGTCGCGAACAGCGGGCCCGGGTTGAAGGCGAGGCCCAGGCCCTGGCCGTGGAGAAGTTCAAGGCCCGGGCCAGCGAACTCAGCCGTCAGTTCGGCTTCTCTAACTATGTGCTGCGAGAAGTGAATGTCAGTGCGTCGGACAGCGGCAGCATGCCGCGCCCCCGCATGATGGCGATGGAGGCCAAAGTGGCGTCCGCTCCGATGTCGGCTGACCTGCCCGTGGAGGCAGGTCGCAGCACGGTGAGCGTGAACGTCTCGGGCTCGGTGCAAATGCGCTGAGCTCGCCGCCGGCCGCTTCAGACAAGCCAGGCCGGCTTCTGATCGCCCGCCCCATCCAGCAGGCGGGGCATGGGAGCGCTTCTTACTGGGCGGTCCAGCCGCCGTCCATGTTCCAGGCCACGCCGCGCACGTTGTTGCCGGCGGGCGAGCAGAAGAACACGGCCAGTTCACCCAATTCTTCGGGCGTGGTGAATTGCATTGAGGGCTCTTTTTCACCCAGCAGTTCGCGCGTTGCCTGCTCGTTGGTCCATTGGTTGGCTGCGGCGCGGGCGTCCACCTGCTTTTGCACCAGGGGGGTCAGCACCCAGCCGGGGCAGATGGCGTTGCAGGTGATGCCGGTGGTGGCGTTCTCCAGGGCCGTGACCTTGGTCAGGCCCACGATGCCATGCTTGGCAGCCACATACGCGGACTTCTCAGCCGAACCCACCAGGCCGTGCACCGAGGCCACGTTGATGATGCGGCCCCAGTTGGCGGCCTTCATGCCCGGCAAGGCCAGGCGTGTGGCGTGGAAGGCGCTGGACAGGTTGATGGCCAGGATGGCATCCCACTTCTCGACCGGAAAGTCTTCGACCCGCGCCACATGTTGGATGCCGGCGTTGTTGACCAGGATGTCGACGCCACCAAAACGGGTCTTGGCGAACTCGATCATGTCGGCGATCTCGGCCGGCTTGCTCATATCGGCGCCGTGGTAAGCCACTTGCACGCCATGGGCCTGGCCGGCGGCAGCCACCTCGGCTTGCGGGGCTGTGGCATCACCAAAGCCATTCAGGATGACGTTGGCGCCTTGGCGAGCGAGGGACTTGGCAATGCCCAAGCCGATGCCGCTGGTGGAGCCCGTCACAAGAGCTGTCTTACCGTTCAACATGCGTATTCTCCAGATGATTTAGGATGCCAGTGAACTTGATTATCAAGCCGTCCCGCGGGGCGGCCGGACGCCATGAGCCATCCTACGCTGAACTACGTACCTTGCCCGGACGCGACGGGCAGTCACCGCATGGCTTACTGGGCTTGGGGTGATCCTGCTGCGGCCCACGTCCTGGTCTACGTCCATGGATTGGCCCGCCAGGGGCGCGACTTTGATGTGTTGGCAGCCGACTTCGTGGCCCGCACGCCCCACCCGATCCGCATCATCTGCCCCGATGTGGTGGGGCGTGGTCAAAGCGATTGGCTGAGCGATCCCCAGGCCTACCAAATCCCCACCTACGCTGCCGACATGCTGGCCTTGCTGGCGCAACTGCAGGCCCAGGCGCCCATCCAGACCCTGGACTGGTTGGGCACCAGCATGGGGGGGCTGATCGGTCTGGCGCTGGCGGGCCAGCCGGGCTTGCCTTTGCCCGTGCCGTTGCGGCGCCTGGTGCTCAATGATGTGGGGCCGGTGATTGAGTGGGCCGCGTTGCAGCGCATCGGGGCGTATGTGGGTCAACCCGTTCGCTTTGCCGACGAGGCCCAGGCGGCTGCGGCTTTGTGGCTGATCTCCAGCAGTTTCGGTCCGCACACACCGGAGCAATGGTTGGCACTGAGTCGGCCCATGCTCAAGCCCTTGCCTGAGGGGGGGCTGGGTCTGCACTACGACCCGGCGATTGCGGTGCCCTTCCGGGCCTTGACGCAGGCCGCAGCGCAGGCGGGTGAAGCCGCACTGTGGCAACTGTACGATCAGGTGAACGCCCAAACCTTGGTCTTGCGTGGCGCGCAATCGGACTTGCTGTCTGCCGCCACCGCGGCCGCCATGGCGCAGCGAGGACCGCGTGGCCGGGTGGTGGAGTTACCTGGCGTAGGGCATGCGCCCACGCTTGTGGCGCAAGACCAGCGTGATACGCTCTTTGGCTTTTATTTTGGATCAGAGGCCTAGTTTTCCTGATGAATAGTCTCCCGGTGGCGCCTTCAGGCTCACCTTCACGCTCTGCTCCCGTTCCTCAGCTGATTGCCGCGACGGCCCATGACCTTTCGGGTCAGGTCGATGTGCTGGCCCGTGCGCGCGCTTTTGCCGAGCCTTTCTTGGTCGACCAAGCCCTGCTGTCGGGTGAAAACACCCTGGCCCACGCCGATGCTGAGTCGGCCATCCTGCAGCTCATTGGGGGCTCGGAGGCCATGCAGGCTGCGTGTTACTTGGTCTACACCTGCGAACACCTGAGCAAGCCCCAAGAGGTCATTGCCAAGGTCTTTGGCAATAACTTCGCCACCTTGGCCGTTGAGACCACCAAGCTGATCCGCATCCAGCAGCAGGCGCGTGCGGCCGAGCAGCGCCTGGACGACCCGGCAGTTCAGAACGAGAACGTGCGCAAGATGCTGCTGGCCTTCTCGCGTGACCTGCGCGTGGTGCTGCTGCGGCTGGCCTCCCGGTTGCAGACCTTGCGTTACTACGCGGCCACCAAGAAGCCCATTCCGCCCAGCTTGGCGCGGGAGTCCCTGCATGTGTTCGCTCCCTTGGCCAACCGCTTGGGCATCTGGCAGATCAAATGGGAGTTGGAGGACTTGGCATTCCGTTTTCTGGAGCCAGAGACCTACCGCGACGTTGCCCGACTGCTGGACCAAAAGCGCACCGAGCGCGAGCTGTCCATGGCCGCACTGCGGCAGGAGCTGGAGACCGAATTGCGGGCCCAGGGCATGGTGGCCAGCGTGCAGGGGCGGCCCAAGCACATCTTCAGCATCGTGAAGAAGATGCGCGGCAAGTCACTGGACTTTGACCAGGTGTTTGACATCCGTGCGCTGCGCGTGATCGTGGGCAGCGTGAAGGACTGCTACGCGGCTCTGAGCTGGGTGCATGAGCGCTTTGCGCCCATCCATGCCGAGTTTGATGACTACATCGCCCGCCCCAAGCCCAACGGCTATCAGTCGTTGCACACCGTGGTGCGCGACGCTGCGGGCAAGCCGATCGAGATCCAGATTCGCACCCAGGCCATGCACGACCACGCCGAGCATGGTGTGGCGGCGCACTGGGCCTACAAGGAGGCCGGGACCAAAGGCTATGCAGGGGTGTCGGCCAGCAGTGAGTACGACGCCAAGATCGCCGTGCTGCGCCAATTGCTGGCCTGGGAGCGCGACCTGTCCGGGCCCCAGCACAAGCAAGGGCTTTTTGAAGACCGCATTTATGTGCTGACGCCGAATGCCGCCATCGTCGAGCTGCCCCAAGGGGCGACGCCGGTGGACTTTGCCTACACACTGCACACCGACGTGGGCCACCGCTGCCGTGGCGCGCGGGTCGATGGCGCCATGGTGCCGCTCAACACCCCGCTGCAAAATGGCCAGACAGTGGAGATCACCATCGCCAAGGAGGGCGGGCCCTCGCGTGATTGGCTCAATGCCGAGTTGGGCTTTTTGACCAGCCACCGCGCCAAGGCCAAGGTGCGTGCCTGGTTCAATGCCTTGATCACCCACGAGACGGTGGCACGCGGCCGCGAGTCGGTCGAGAAATTGCTTCAGCGCGAGGGCAAGACAGCCATCAAGCTGGAAGAACTGGCTTCGCAACTGGGTTTCAAATCAGCCGATGCCTTGTTTGAGGTGGTTGGCAAGGACGAGTTTTCGCTGCGCAACATCGAGAACCTGCTGCGCCCACCCGAGCCCATCCTCGAGCCTGACGACTACCTGCTCTTGCGCAAGTCGCGCCATGTGGAAAAGACCCCCAAGGGTGGCGTGCTGGTGGTGGGCATCGATTCCTTGATGACCCAGCTGGCCAAGTGTTGCAAGCCGGCGCCACCCGACGCCATTGGGGGATTTGTCACCCGGGGCAAGGGCGTCAGCATCCATCGCCGCGATTGCAGCAACTTCCGCGAGATGGCCGCCCGCAGCGGCGAGCGCGTCATCGAAGTCGAGTGGAGCCGCACCAAGGGGGCCGACGTGGCGGTCTACCCTGTGGATGTGGCGGTGGAGGCGGCCGATCGCCAAGGCTTGCTGCGCGACATCTCGGAAGTGTTTGCGCGTGAGAAGACCAATGTCATCGGAGTGCAGACGCAGTCGGTCAAGGGCACGGCTTGGATGACGTTCACGGTGGAGGTTTCGGATTCAGCCCGACTTGGTAAAGTGCTGGGACTGGTCGCCGCGGTGAGTGGCGTGCGCTGGGCGCGGCGGCGCTGAGTCGTTGGCTGGGCTTTGGCTGCGAGAAAAGTGAGTTTTTTTGGGTTTCTTTCAAAGGCGTGAAAAAACCGTGCTAGAATCGAATTCTCGAATGCAAACAGACACAGGCGCGTAGCTCAGCTGGTTAGAGCACCACCTTGACATGGTGGGGGTCGTTGGTTCGAGTCCAATCGCGCCTACCAGTTTATCTGCTGAAGTAAACCAGACTTCAGACATCACAGAAAACTGAAAACAAAGCCCCCGGGCTTCTGTTGATCAAGCCACCCACCGGGTGGCTTTTTCTTTTTCCGAATTGCTTTTTGATCTCGACCAAGCTCCGACTTGCCCGGATTGCCGGATTGCCGGATTGATTTTTGGCCCGGGCTGGGCTGGCACCTGGCTTGCTTGTCCGGCTTGGGTGGCCCAGTGGGGCGCACAATGGCTGGTCAGGGTAAACCTTGGCCGTTGGCCTGGGGCTGCTCCCTAAAATGTAACGATTCAACGATATTTCGATCCCAGCAGATCGAGGAGCCTCATTCGTGCAAAGCAAGAAAACCGCTGCCGGTAAGCCGGCCCAGCGTGTCATCAAAAAGTACCCCAATCGGCGCCTCTACGACACGGATACCTCCACCTACATCACCTTGACCGAGGTGCGTCAGCTGGTCATGGACAGCGAGTCCTTTGTGGTGCGCGACGCCAAAACCAATGATGACCTGACCCGCAGCATCCTGCTGCAGATCATCCTGGAGGAGGAGGCTGGTGGTGCGCCAATGTTCACCGAGGCGGTGCTGGCCAGCATCATTCGCTTCTATGGCCATGCCATGCAGGGTTTCATGGGGTCTTACATCGAGAAGAACATCCAGGCTTTCTCAGACATGCAGACCCAGTTGACGGCGCAGTCCAAGAGTGTGTCGCCTGAGATGTGGGCGCAGTTCATGAGCATGCAGTCCCCCGTGCTGCAAGGCATGATGGGCAATTACGGCGAGCAGTCCAAAACGCTGTTGAGCCAGATGCAAGAGCAGATGCAAAAGCAGACCGAGCAGATGCTGGGCGCTTTTGGCTTAAAGCGCTGAGGCGTCTGATTTTTGGGTCTTGCCGGGCTTGCATGACCCTGGGGGCGTCAGAACTGGGACAATGGCGGGATGAGTGAAGTACTTGCCCCCCCTGTTGTTGGTTCCGGTCAGCCGGCCCCCCGTGTTGGTTTTGTCAGTCTTGGTTGCCCCAAGGCCTTGACCGACTCTGAGTTGATCCTCACCCAGCTCAGTGCTGAGGGTTACCAAACCTCCAAGACCTTTGAAGGCGCCGATCTGGTGATCGTCAACACCTGCGGCTTCATTGATGATGCCGTGAAAGAAAGTCTGGACACCATCGGCGAGGCCCTGGCCGAAAACGGCAAGGTCATCGTCACCGGTTGCCTGGGAGCCAAGCAAGGGCAGGGTGGTGAAAACCTCGTGCGTCAGATGCACCCCAGTGTGCTGGCGGTGACTGGTCCGCATGCGACTCAAGAGGTGATGGATTCGGTGCACAAGTACCTGCCCAAGCCTCATGACCCCTTCATTGATCTGGTGCCCAATGCTTTTGGCGAGGCGGGTATCAAGCTCACGCCGCGCCACTATGCCTACCTGAAGATCAGCGAAGGTTGCAATCACCGCTGTACCTTCTGCATCATTCCGTCCATGCGGGGTGATTTGGTGTCCCGCCCCATTGGTGATGTGCTCAAAGAGGCCAAGGCCTTGTTTGAGGGGGGCGTCAAAGAATTGCTGGTGATCAGTCAAGACACCTCGGCCTATGGCGTGGATGTCAAATACCGCACCGGTTTTTGGGATGGCAAACCGGTCAAGACCCGCATGCTCGAATTGGTTCAGGCCCTGAGCGAGTTGGCTGAGCCCCATGGCGCCTGGGTGCGCTTGCACTATGTCTACCCGTATCCCAGTGTGGATGAGATCCTGCCCTTGATGGCTTCGGGTCGTGTGCTGCCTTACCTGGATGTGCCCTTCCAGCACAGCCACCCTGATGTGCTGCGCCGCATGAAGCGCCCTGCCAGTGGCGAGAAGAACCTGGAGCGCATTCAACGCTGGCGTGAAATCTGCCCCGAACTGGTGATTCGCAGTACGTTCATTGCGGGATTCCCGGGTGAGACAGAAGAAGAATTCCAGCACTTGCTTGATTTTGTGCGTGAAGCGCAAATCGATCGGGCGGGTTGCTTTGCCTACAGCCCTGTTGAAGGCGCCGCTGCCAACGAACTCGAAGGCATGCTGCCGGCCGAAGTGCGTGAAGAGCGCCGGGCCCGTTTCATGGCTGTGGCCGAAGAGGTGTCGACTCAACGCCTGCAGCGCCGCGTCGGCGCCACCATGCAGGTGCTGGTGGATTCGGCCCCGGCCCTGGGTCGCAAGGGTGGCGTGGGTCGCAGCTATGCCGATGCGCCTGAGATTGATGGTGTGGTGCGATTGCTGCCACCTGAGAAGATCAGCAAAACCCTCAAAGTGGGTGAATTCACCCGGGCCCGCATTGTGGCGACCGAGGGTCATGACCTGGTGGCGTTGCCAATTTGAGTATTGCCTGCTCTCTTGGCGTGTGGAGGTCGCACGCGGAGCCTGCTGAATTGGCCTGAGCCCGAGCCCTGGGGTGCGCAAGCACCCTGGGGTTTTTTGATGGGGTGGGGGTATTTGTTGGCGTTTCGGGGGTGGAGCGGGATTTAGTGGTGTGTCTGTCGCGCGCCCAAAACAAAAAAGCCGCTGAAACAGCGGCTTGGTTGCGTATGAATGATTACAGACTGGTGCCCAGGAGAGGACTCGAACCTCCACGATGTTACTCGCTAGTACCTGAAACTAGTGCGTCTACCAATTCCGCCACCTGGGCAGTCTTGTAACCTAATCAACTTCCTAAAATTTAGTTGTCTTGAAAGCGGATTGTGTAACCCGTTTTCATTAAACTTGGTGCCCAGGAGAGGACTCGAACCTCCACGATGTTACTCGCTAGTACCTGAAACTAGTGCGTCTACCAATTCCGCCACCTGGGCATCTCAGGAAGATTTAGATTGTATATCAAAAATTTAAGCCAAAGCAAGTCGCCGAGCAATTTGTTAGAAGAATTTGAAGGAATCATCCAGGGCCACCGTGATGGCCATGGCTTTGTGGTCCGTGACAGCGGCGATCCCGATGTGTATTTGCCCCCCAATGAAATGCGGGCTGTGCTGCACAAAGACCGGGTCAAAATCCGCATCGTGCGCTCCGACCGGCGCGGCCGCCCCGAGGGGCGTGTGCTGGAAATCATTGAGCGCTCCCAGCAACCCATCATCGGCCGCCTCTTGCAAGAGAGTGGCGTCTGGCTGGTGGCGCCAGAGGACAAGCGCTACGGCCAAGATGTGTTGATCCCCAAGGGCGCCACAGGCACGGCCAAGACCGGGCAGGTGGTGGTGGTCGAGTTGACCGAGCCGCCCGCGCTGTTCGGTCAACCCGTGGGTCGCGTGACCGAGGTGTTGGGTGAGGTGGACGACCCCGGCATGGAAATCGAAATCGCTGTGCGCAAGTACGGCGTGCCGCATGAATTTTCCGAGGCCTGTCTCAGCGAAGCCAAGGCGCTGCCCGACAAGGTGCGACCTGCTGACAAGCGTGCCCGGGTGGATTTGACCGACATTCCTTTGGTCACCATCGACGGTGAAGACGCCCGCGACTTCGATGACGCCGTGTATTGCGAACCCGCGCGAGTGGGGCGTGGCAAAGGTTGGCGTTTGCTGGTGGCGATTGCGGATGTGAGCGCCTATGTGCAAACCGGTTCGGGCATCGACATCGACGCCTACGACCGCGCCACCAGCGTGTACTTCCCGCGCCGGGTGATCCCCATGCTGCCCGAGAAGCTGTCCAACGGCCTGTGCTCGCTCAACCCCGAGGTCGAGCGCCTGTGCATGGTCTGCGACATGATGATCAACGCCAAGGGCGAGATCCATGCCTACCAGTTCTACCCGGCGGTGATGTGGAGCCATGCGCGCTTCACGTACACCGAGGTGGCGGCCATCTTGGCCAATACACGCGGCCCGGAGGCTGCGCGGCGCAAGGACTTGGTGCCGCACCTGCTGGACTTGCACGATGTGTACCGCGCTCTGCTGGCCTCGCGCCACACCCGTGGTGCGGTCGACTTCGAGACCACGGAGACCCAGATTGTTTGCGACGACAGCGGTCGCATCGAGAAGATCGTGCCGCGCACCCGCAACGATGCCCACCGCCTGATTGAAGAGGCCATGCTGGCGGCCAACGTCTGCAGTGCTGATTTCATCGCGCAAGGCAAGCACCCGGGTCTGTTTCGGGTGCACGAAGGCCCGACGCCTGAGAAGCGTGAGTTGCTGGCCAATTACCTCAAGGCCATGGGGGTGGGCTTGTCGATCAGCGACGAACCCAGTCCTGGTGAATTCCAGGCCATTGCCGAGGCGACCAAGGAGCGCCCGGACTCGCAGCAAATCCACACCATGTTGCTGCGCTCCATGCAGCAGGCCATTTACACGCCGATCAACAGTGGTCACTTTGGTTTGGCGTTCGAGGCCTACACCCACTTCACCAGCCCGATCCGCCGCTACCCCGACTTGTTGGTGCACCGGGTGATCAAGGCCATCCTCGGCCAGTCGCGCTACCAACTGCCAGCGTTGCCGACGCCGGGCGAGGCGCATACCAAGTTGGCGCGCCGACTCGCGTCGCGGGTCAAGGAGCCGACCGACAAGCCGCGCAAGGCCTCGGCCGAAACCCAGGCCTGGGAGGCTGCCGGCCTGCACTGCAGTGCCAACGAGCGCCGTGCCGACGAGGCCAGCCGCGACGTGGAGGCTTGGCTCAAGTGCAAGTACATGCGCGAACACCTGGGTGAGGAGTTTGGCGGTGTGGTCTCGTCGGTGACCAGCTTCGGCATATTCGTGACCTTGGATGCGATGTACGTTGAGGGCCTGGTGCACATCACCGAGCTGGGGGGTGAATACTTCAAGTTCGACGAGTCGCGCCAAGAGTTGCGCGGCGAGCGCACAGGCATTCGCTACGCCATCGGCTCGCGGGTGCGGGTGCAGGTCAGCCGGGTGGACCTGGATGGTCGCAAGATCGACTTCCGTTTGGTGACCGAGGGCGAAGACCTCATGGTCCGTCCGCCGCGCGAGAAATCCTCGGCTGGAGGTCCTGCAGGCAGGACCTCGGGCAAATCCTCGGGGCAGGCTGGCCGTGCTGAGCGTTCATCTGGCCCCGGGAGCAAGGGCGCCAAGAACCCGGAGCGCGGTGCGCGCGCACCGGAGTCGGTGCCTCGTTCGCCCATCCAGGCCTTGAAGGCCTCGGTCAAAAAGGTGACGGCGGCGGCCAAAAAGAAAACCAGCAAGGGGCGCAAGACCCACCGCTGAAATCTGGAGCGGCGCAGGCTGGCCTGGGTGGCGTCAGTCACCGGGCTGGGCTTGTGCTCGATCGGTTTTGTCACAACATATCAAGGAGACAGATTCAATGGATACAGCTTCTGCATGCGCCCCGGTGGCCATCGTCACCGGCGCCGGCTCGGGCGTGGGCAAGGCCACGGCCTTGACCCTGCTGAAGGCCGGCTACCGGGTGGTCTTGGCAGGACGCCGCAGCGAGCCCCTGCAAGCCGTGGCCGCTGAGTCGGGCTCGGGGGAGCGGGTGCTGGCGGTGCCCGCCGACGTGGCGGATGAGGCCTCGGTGGCGCAGTTGTTTGCGCGAACTGTTGAGGTGTTTGGTCGGGTGGATCTGTTGTTCAACAACGCAGGCGTCAGTGCGCAAGGGGCGCTGCTTGAAGACCTCTCGCTTGAGCAGTGGCGCAACGTGGTGGACATCAACCTGACGGGCATGTTCTTGTGTGTGCGTGAGGCCTTCCGGGTCATGAAGGCGCAAGACCCCATGGGGGGGCGCATCATCAACAACGGCTCGATTTCGGCCCACACGCCGCGTCCCAATTCGGTGGCCTACACGGCGACCAAGCACGGTGTCATGGGCTTGACCAAGACAGCTTCACTGGATGGCCGCAAGTACAACATTGCGGTGGGCCAGATTGACATTGGCAATGCCGCCACCGACATGGCAGCGCGCATGGCCAAGGGGGTGCCCCAGGCCAATGGCGAAATCGCCATTGAGCCGCTGATGGACGTCAACATCGTGGGCCAGTCGGTGCTGTACATGGCCAGCCTGCCTCTGGAGGCTAATGTGATGTTCCACACGGTGATGGCCACCAAGATGCCCTTCGCCGGCCGCGGCTGAAGACGGCCCTTTGGGGCGGCGAGACGGGCGACGTCGTCAAAGGCGTTGCCCGTGTTGCTTTGGGTGATCAGAACCCGGTGTTGATGGGCCTCAGGGCGGCGGCCAGGCGGCTCGCCGTCAGGCTGTGGGTGCCTTCCCAGTGATCGGCCACCTGGCCGTGCAAGTACACGGCCGAGCAGGCTGCTAGAAACCCGGCCAGCGTGGTGTGCGCGTCTGGCTGGGCCGCCCAAAGCGCGCCCAGCAAGCCTGCCAGCACGTCGCCAGTGCCGCCGCTGGCCAGTCGGGCATTGCCCGTGGGGTTGATGCGGGGTGTCTGCCCGGGGGCGGCCACCACCGTGCCTGAACCCTTGAGCACCACCACCACGCCAAAGCGCTGCGCCAGCGTCTGGGCTGCGTGCTGCCGGTCGCTTTGCACGGTGGTGGTGTCCTGGCCCAACAGGCGGGCTGCTTCCAGGGGGTGGGGTGTCAGAACGGTGGGGAGGTGGCGACTGGCGCGGGCTTGCAGCTGCGCTTGCAGATCGGCTTCCGCTGCGATGTGGTTCAGTGCGTCGGCATCCAGCACCAGTTGCGGAGCCTCACTCAGCACTCGGGGCAACCAGGCGCGCACAGCCTCGCCGCCACCACAGCCACACACCACGGTGGCTTGCGTCAGGGTCATGGCCTCTGGCCGGCGCAGCATCAGTTCAGGCTGCAGGGGGTCCAGGGTCAGCGCGTGATCGGCTTCGTCCAGCAGGGCGACCAAGACGCGCCCTGCGCCGGCGTGCAGCGCCGCACGGGCGGCCAGCAAGGCCGCGCCCGTCATGCCCAGGCCTCGTCGGCTCAAGCTTTCTCCACCCAAGACCAAGACATCGCCAAAACTGCCTTTGTGGCTGCTGTGCGTGCGCCTGGGCGCTTGGGGTGGGCTGCTCAGCCAGGCGTCGGCTGGCTGCTCGTGCGCGGGCAGGTCCAGGCCATCCAGCCAGACCTGACCGCACAGGTCGCGTCCCTGGGCGGTGAACAGGCCGGGCTTGAGGCTCAGCAGGCTCAGTGTGTGCTGCGCGCGGACCTGGCCCGAGGCGAGCACGGGCACGCCTTGGTCGGCGCTCAGGCCTGAGGGCAGGTCCAGGGCCAGCACGGTGGCAGGGCTGTCGTTGAGGTGTTGGATCCATGCGCTCAGGCGCGGATCGCTGTCGTGTGCGGGGTCTCTGGCAGGGCTGGGCTGGAGTCCAATGCCGAGCAAGGCGTCGATGGCCAAGTCGCCCGCCTGCAAGGTCGGGGGCTGGGCCAGCAGGGGCACCCCAGCGGCCAGGGCTCGATGCAGGCTGTTCAAAGTGTCGGTGCTGGCCTGCTTGGGTTGGCCCAGCCAGCTGGCACTGACCGGGTAGCCCAGGCCCTTGAGTTGCGCGGCAGCCTCCAGGCCATCACCGCCATTGTTGCCGGCGCCGCAGGCCACCCAAATTTGCGCCGCGTGCGGAGCGATGGCTTGGGCCAGCCGCGCGGCGGCCAGTCCTGCGCGCTGCATCAAGGTGTGCGGGGGCAGGGCTGCGAGCCAGCGCCGCTCCAGGGCTCGGGTGCTGGCCACGCTGTGCAGGGCGTGCGCTTGGTCGGGTCGGATGCGTTGCATGGGAGGGCCTTCTGTCGGGAGGCGTCCCGCCACTGGGTCGCTGGGCACGAACGATAGCCGAAGCACACCAGGTCTGTCTTGCGTTGGCGCAGTTGGCTAGGCTTGAGTTCAGTCTTCTGCGCGGCTGGCGCGTCAGGCGTAGCGCTCCATCGCGTGGCCGCTGAGGTCAATGGCTGCGGAGCGCCCGCTCATGGTGTCTGCCAGCGCCCGAGCACTGCCGCAGCTCAGCGCCCAGCCGCTGGCGCCATGGCCCAGGTTGAGCCAGACCCCCGGCAGACCGCTGGCGCCGATCAAGGGAGGGCCATCGGGCAACATGGCTTGACTTCCCTTCCACTCTTGGACACCGCTGGACAGGGTGGCGGCGCCAGGGAACCAGTCCTGCAGAACCTGGTAGAGCTCGCGCAACGGGGCACTGCGCTTGTCCTGGGCGTTGTGGCCCAGTTCAAAGCCGCCCGCCACCCGCACCCGTTGGCCCAGTCGGGTGATGCTGACCTGCCGTTGTGCATCCCACACGGCGCTGCGTGGGGTGTTGAGCGGCTCGCGCACTTGGGCGCTGACGGAGTAGCCGTGCACACCCAGCAGGGGGATCTTGAGCCCCAGCGGGCGCAGCAGATCGGCGGAGGCGGAGCCTGCGCACACCACGCATGCGTCAAAGGAGCGCTGTTGGGGCTGGCTGCTGGCGCTGCGGGTTTGCAGTGTGGGTCGCTGGCCGGCCTCCAATCCCAGCACCGACGTTTGGAACTCGAACTTCACGCCCAGGCGCAGGGCTTCGTTGCGCAACAGCATGGCGAACTGGCGGCAATTGCCGGCCTCGTCTTCGGGCAGCAGCAGGGCGCCAGCAAAAGTGGTGTCGGGATTCAGTCCGGGTTCCAGGCGTCGGGTTTGCTCGGGGCTGAGTTCGTGGAAGGGCAGTCCGACCTCGCGCCACCAGGATTGGGTGGCTTGGACGCGGGCCAGGTCCTGGGCATCGCGCAGCATCACCAGGCAGCCCGTGCTGTGCTCGTAGTCCAGAGCGAGATCGGTCCGCAGATGTTGCAGGCGCTGGCGGCTGTAGAGCGCCAGTTGCAGCAAGCGATCGCGGTTCAGGGTTTGCGACTCTGGGCGGCCGGCGCGCCACCAGCGCCACATCCAGCTCACTTGGCGTGGACCGATGTGCGGGCCCAGGTGTTGGGGGTTGAGGGGGCTCCACCACTGGCGCAGCACACGGCTGGCGGTGTGGGTGTCGGCCCAGGGGGTGAGGCAGGTGGGAGATATGAGGCCGCCGCTGGCAAAGCTGGCTTCTTCGGCCACGGCGCCGCAGCGCTCGAATACGGTGACTTGGTGGCCGTCGGCAGCCAATTCGTAGGCAGTCGTGACGCCGACGATGCCGGCGCCGATGAGGGCAATGTTCATGCGCGTTTAACAGTCGGCATCCGCTTGGCGCTTAGGCGGCGGAGCCGTCAATTCTTCTTTCTGGAGCGGTCGCTGGAGCGACGCAGTCAGGCCGTCAAAAGGGCGTCGAGGCCCAGTTGGTCAGAGACTGTAAGTGACCGTGTTATAATTTTGGGGTTTTTGCTGGTGTCCCGGCAAGACAAATCGCAAACCAGTCCCATCAAGGTGTTGCCGCAATCAAGAGGGTTTTCCATTAGGAAGCCCTTTGCGGCAAAGACGGGCTGGATTTTAGACCCAACCTTCGGAGAATTTTCATGTCCGTTACCATGCGCGAAATGCTGGAAGCCGGTGTCCACTTCGGTCACCAAACCCGCTTCTGGAACCCCAAGATGGCCCCGTATATCTTCGGCCATCGCAACAAGATTCACATCATCAACCTGGAAAAGTCGCTGCCGCTGTTCCAGGAAGCCACCAAGTTCGTCAAGCAATTGGCTGCCAACCGCGGCACCATCCTGTTTGTCGGTACCAAGCGCCAAGCCCGCGACATCGTCGCTGCTGAAGCAGAACGCGCTGGCGTGCCTTTCGTGAACCAGCGTTGGCTGGGCGGCACGCTGACCAACTTCAAGACCGTGAAGACCTCCATCAAGCGTCTGAAGGATCTGAAGGCTCAGCAAGAAGCGGGTCTGGGTGGTCTGTCCAAGAAGGAACAACTGACCTTCAGCCGTGAAATCGACAAGCTCGAAAAAGACATCGGCGGCATTCAAGACGTGTCGGCTCTGCCGGACGCCATCTTCGTGATCGACGTGGGCTTCCACAAGATCGCCATCGCTGAAGCCAAGAAGCTGGGCATTCCGCTGATCGGCGTGGTTGACTCCAACCACTCGCCTGAAGGCATTGACTACGTGATCCCCGGTAACGACGACTCGGCCAAGGCCGTGGCGCTGTACGCCCGTGGCATCGCTGACGCCATCATCGAAGGCCGTGCCAACGCCGTGAACGACGTGGTCAAGGCTGTGGCTGCTGAAGGTGGCGACGAATTCGTGGAAGTCGAAGAATCGGCTGCCTGAGTTTGCCCCTGCGCGACCTCTGACTGATCGCGAAAAAAGTGGGGCTTTGTGGCCCCCTTTTTTTTAGCCTCATCACCAACGTTTTGCATTGAATTGAATACGGAGAAATAAAAATGGCTGCTATTACCGCAAGCATGGTCGCTGAACTGCGCGCCAAGACCGACGCCCCCATGATGGAGTGCAAGAAGGCCCTGACCGAAGCCGAAGGCGATCTGGGCAAGGCTGAAGAGCTGCTGCGCGTCAAGCTCGGCACCAAGGCTGGCAAGGCCGCTTCGCGCGTGACCGCTGAAGGCGTGGTCGCCAGCTTCATCGACGGCTCCACCGGCGCCCTGATCGAAGTGAACTGCGAAACCGACTTCGTGACCAAGAACGACAGCTTCCTGGCCCTGGCCAAGGCTGCTGCCGAACTGGTGGCCAAGCACAACCCCGCTGACATCGAAGCCCTGGGCGCTCTGGCCTACGAGCAAGACACCTACGGCCCGACCCTGGAAGACGTGCGCAAGGGCCTGATCGGCAAGATCGGCGAAAACATGTCCTTCCGTCGCTTCAAGCGTTTCGAAGGCGGCGCTAAGCTGGCCTCCTACCTGCACGGCACCCGCATTGGCGTGCTGGTTGAGTTCGAAGGTGACGAAGCTGCTGCCAAGGACGTCGCCATGCACGTGGCCGCCATGAAGCCTGTGGCCCTGACCAGCGCTGACGTGCCGGCCGAGCTGATCGAAAAAGAGCGCGCAGTGGCGGCTGGCAAGGCTGCTGAAGACGCAGCCCAAGCAGTGGCGGCTGGCAAGCCGGTTCAATCGGCTGAAATCGTTGCCAAGCGCATCGAAGGCGGCGTGCAAAAGTTCCTGAAGGAAGTGTCCCTGTTCAACCAGGCCTTCGTGAAGAACGACAAGCAAACCGTTGAGCAAATGCTCAAGGCCGCTGGCACCAACGTGAAGGGCTTCACCCTGTACATCGTGGGTGAAGGCATCGAGAAGAAGGTTGACGACTTCGCCGCTGAAGTGGCTGCTCAAGTCGCCGCTGCCAAGGCTGCAGCCTGATTCCGTTTCTGCCATTCAAAACACGCCACTTCATTTCCATCAGCATCAGGAGAGCCTCTACATGACCACCGCCCAACCAGCCCACAAGCGCATTTTGCTCAAGCTGTCAGGCGAGGCCCTGATGGGCGACGATGCTTTCGGGATCAACCGCGCCACCATCGTGCGCATGGTTGAAGAAGTGGCTGAAGTGACGCGCCTGGGCGTGCAAGTGGCCGTGGTGATCGGCGGCGGCAACATCTTCCGAGGTGTGGCTGGCGGCTCGGTCGGCATGGACCGTGCCACCGCCGACTACATGGGCATGTTGGCCACCGTGATGAATGCTTTGGCCCTGGCTGACACCATGGACAAGGCGGGCTTGGTGGCCCGCGTGATGTCGGCCATCGCCATCGAGCAGGTGGTCGAGCCCTATGTGCGTCCCAAGGCGCTGCAGTACCTCGAAGAGGGCAAGGTTGTGATCTTTGCCGCTGGCACGGGCAACCCGTTCTTCACCACCGACACGGCCGCTGCGCTGCGCGGTGCTGAGATCGGTGCCGAGCTGGTGCTCAAGGCCACCAAGGTGGACGGTGTCTACACCGCCGACCCCAAGAAAGACCCCAACGCCACGCGTTACACCAAGCTCACCTTTGACGACGCGATGTCGCAGAACCTGGGCATCATGGACGCCACCGCGTTCGCCCTGTGCCGCGACCAGAAGCTGCCGGTGAAGGTGTTCTCGATCTTCAAGCACGGCGCGCTCAAGCGTGTGGTGATGGGTGAAGACGAAGGCACGCTGGTTTACGCCTGAGGCCTGCCTGGCCCCGCATCCCAAGAAGCCCCGGCGTGAGCCGGGGCTGGCTCCAGGAGATTGACATGAGCATTGCCGACATCAAGAAAACCACCGAAGCCAAGATGGACCAGTCCATCGCGGCCTTCAAGAACAACCTGACCAAGATCCGCACCGGTCGCGCCAACCCGGCCCTGCTGGATGCGGTGCAAGTCGATTACTACGGCTCGCCGGTGCCTATCAGCCAAGTGGCCAACGTGTCTTTGATCGACTCGCGCACCATCAGCGTGCAGCCCTGGGAAAAGGGCATGGGTCCGAAGATCGAAAAAGCCATCCGTGACAGCGATCTGGGTCTGAACCCATCGAGCATGGGTGAGTTGATCCGCGTGCCGATGCCGCCCATGAGCGAAGAGCGCCGCAAGGAGCTGACCAAGGTCGTGCGCACCGAAGGCGAAGGCGCCAAGATCGCCATCCGCAACCTGCGCCGCGATGCCAACGAATCGGTGAAGAAGCTGGTCAAGGACAAGCTGGCTTCGGAAGACGACCAAAAGCGTGCCGAAGCCGACACGCAAAAAGTCACTGACAAGCACATCATCGAGATCGACAAGCTGGTCGCTGGCAAAGAGCAGGACATCATGGCGGTCTGAGCCTTGGGCCGCTTGCCTGGCCTGTTTTGGGCCTGATTGTTTTTGCTGGGGCCGCCCTTTTTCAGGGCCGCCCCGTTCGTTTTTTGGGGCCTTGGTGCCTGCTGCTGTAACACTCCCCTCATGACCCAGTCCAAAACACCGGGGGCCGTGCCCCACCACATCGCCGTCGTCATGGATGGCAATGGCCGCTGGGCCACCCGCCGGTTTCTGCCGCGTGTGGCCGGGCACAAGCAAGGGGTCGATTCGCTGCGGCGTTGCGTCAAGGCCTGCGCGGCCCGCGGCGTCAAGGTGTTGACGGTTTTTGCTTTTTCGTCCGAGAACTGGAATCGTCCCGTGGACGAGGTGTCGGGCCTGATGGAGCTACTGGCCATGGCGCTGGGCCGTGAGGTGCCACAGTTGTTGGCCGACGGCGTGAGACTGCACTTTGTGGGTGAGCGACGAGGCCTTTCTGAGAAAGTGTGTGCCGGGCTGGCGCAGGCCGAGGCCACCACCGCCCACAACAGCCGTTTGATACTCAACGTCTGTTTCAACTACGGTGGGCGGTGGGACATTGCCCAGGCTGCGGCGGCCTTGGCGGCCCGAGGCGAGCCCATCACCGAACAAAGTCTGGACCGTGCCACGGCGCTGGCCCATGTGCCCGACCCGGATTTGCTCATCCGCACGGGCGGCGAGCAGCGCATCAGCAACTTCTTGCTCTGGCAGTGTGCTTACTCGGAGTTGTTCTTCAGCGACCGCCTGTGGCCCGACTTTGACGAGGTGGCTTTGGACGAGGCCATGGCCGTCTTTGCGTCGCGCGAGCGCCGCTTTGGCAAGACCTCGGCCCAGCTGACGCAGGACGCGGCAGGCCCGTCGACGAATTCCTCGTCCCACTCTGTTTAAAAGGGCTACCCCATGCTCAAGCAGCGCGTCATCACCGCCCTGGTCCTGCTGGCCATTTTGTTGCCCGCGCTTTTTTACCCCGAGCCTGAGCCCTTTTGTGCGCTGCTGCTGATCTTCATCGCCGCCGGCGGTTGGGAGTGGGGGCGCATGAATGGGCTGAACCAAGCCGCCTCTTGGGCCTTGGGGGGCGTTTGTTTGATGGCCTGTGCCCTGGCCTGGTGGGCGGGTTGCTTGAGCCGCCCGCTGACCGCGGTGTGGGTGCTTGCAGGCGCCGCCTGGGTGTTGGGGGCCGCGGCCTTGCTCAAAGCCGGTGTACCGGGTTGGCCCCGAGTGCCCGCAGCCTTGCGTCTGCTGGGTGGATTGCTGGCCCTGATGGTGGCCTGGCTGGCGGTGGCCCAAGCGCGAGTCACGGGCATCAATTTCTTGCTGTCGATCCTGGTGCTGGTCTGGGTCGCCGATGTCTTTGCCTACTTTGCCGGGCGAGCCTTTGGGCTGCGCTTCACGCGGCGCAAGCTGGCGCCGGCCATCAGCCCAGGCAAAAGCTGGGAGGGGGTGTGGGGTGGCTTGATCGGTGTGGTGGTGCTGGCTTGGTGCTGGGTCGCAGCGGATGCCGCCTGGGGCGCTGCAGTGCCCAGTTTTTATTCGCGCTTGGCCGCGCATGGCGGGGCGTTTTTGACCCTGTCTGTGGTCTTCATGGGGGCCATGAGCGTGGTGGGGGACTTGGTGGAGTCCCTGATCAAACGCAGTGTGGGGGTCAAGGACAGCAGCGGGCTGCTGCCTGGGCATGGCGGCGTGTTGGACCGCATCGACGCTTTGCTTCCGACCTTGCCCCTGGCCTTGATGCTCAGTTCTTTGGTGGGATGACATGACAAAACAACGCATCACGGTGCTGGGTTCGACCGGCTCCATTGGTCAAAGCACGCTGGACGTGGTGGCTCGCCATCCTGAGCGCTATGAGATTTTTGCTCTGACGGCCTCCACCCAGGTGGACAAAATGCTGGCCCAGTGCGCGCTCTTCAAGCCGCGCCATGTGGTCATGGCGAGCGAGGCCCATGGCCGCGCTTTGGCCGAGAAAATCCAAGCCCATGGGTGGCCCATCGAAGTGCACTGGGGCGCGGCTGCGCTCGAGTTGGTGGCGGCCCACCCTGAGGTGGATTCGGTGATGGCGGCCATCGTGGGCGCCGCCGGCCTGGGCGCCTGCTTGGCCGCTGCGCGCAGCGGCAAGCGCCTGATGCTGGCCAACAAAGAGGCCCTGGTGGTGGGCGGCGAGGTGTTCCTGCAGGCGGTGCGCGAGGGTGGGGCGGTGTTGCTGCCCATCGACAGCGAGCACTCGGCCATTTTCCAGTCCCTGCCCGAAGACCCCAGCACCTGGGAGCGTCGGGTGCGCAAGATCATCCTCACGGCCTCAGGTGGGCCTTTCCGCACCCGCGACCCCGCCACCCTGCGTGACGTGACGCCTGAGCAGGCCTGTGCCCACCCCAATTGGGTGATGGGGCGCAAGATCTCGGTGGACTCGGCCACCATGATGAACAAGGCCCTGGAGGTCATTGAAGCGCGATACCTGTTCGGCTTGGCGCCGCGACGCATCGAGGTGGTGATCCACCCCCAAAGCATTGTTCACTCGATGGTCCAGTACCACGACACCGCCGTGGTGGCGCAATTGGGCGTGCCCGACATGCGCGCGCCCATCGCCTATGGCCTGGCCTGGCCTGAGCGCATCGACAGCGGGGCCGAGCACATGGACTTCACGGCCTTGCCGGCCATGACCTTCAGCCAACCAGACGCCCAGCTCTTCCCAGGCCTGCAGCTGGCTTGGGACGCGCTTGAAGGCCCCTCTGGCACGGCGGCGGTGCTCAATGCGGCCAACGAGGTGGCGGTCGACGCCTTCCTGAACCGACGCATTCGATTCGACCAGATTCACCACACCAATGTGGCGACCTTGTCGGCCGTGTTACCGCAGTCGCCCACGACCCTGGCAGACTTGCTGGCCTTGGATGAGCAGGCCCGTCGCTCGGCGGTGCAGTTCGTGCAAAGCATTCAGGCCTGAGGGCCGGAGGAAATTCATGGTGACGACCCTGGTGGCGTTTGTGCTGGCGCTGGGCATTTTGATTGCAGTGCACGAGTATGGTCACTACCGAGTGGCTGTGGCCTGCGGCGTCAAAGTGCTGCGTTTTTCGGTGGGCTTTGGCAAGGTCTTGCTGCGCTGGCAGCCGCGAGCCGGTGGCACCGAGTTTGTGCTCAGTGCCTTCCCCTTGGGGGGGTATGTGCGCATGCTGGATGAGCGCGAGGCGCCGGTCCCGGCAGCCGAGCGCCACCTGGCCTTCAATACCCAAACCTTGCCCAAGCGGGCGGCCATTGTGGCGGCCGGGCCCCTCGCCAATTTGCTCTTGGCCGTGCTGCTCTACTCAGCCGTGAACTGGTATGGCGTGGACGAACCCAAGCCCATTTTGGCGGCGCCTGTGGCCGGCTCTTTGGCTGCGGAAGCCGGACTGCGTGGCGGTGAGACGATTCGCCAGGCCGCCATGGTGGGCGACGATCTGGAGCCTGTCACCTCTTTCGAGGATTTGCGCTGGCTGTTGACGCAAGCAGCCCTCAATGGCCGCGACGTGACCCTGGAGGCAGCGCGCAGCGAGCATGGCGGCTCACAAGACATCGTGCTGCCCCTGTCGCGCCTGTCGGTCAAAGAGGCCGATGCTCAGTTGTTCCGCCGCATTGGCCTGATGGGCCCCTGGACGCGTCCGGAAATGGGCGACATCTTGCTCGGCAGCCCGGCAGAGAAGGCGGGTTTGCGCAAGGGTGACTTGGTCCACCAGGTCGGCGAAGTCACGATCATCGATGGTCAGCAGTTGCGCGAGTTGATTCGGGCTTCCGTGGTGGCGGGCCAGTCGCAGGCCTTGGCGTGGCGGGTCGAGCGCGCCGGCGTCATGCTGAATCTCGAGGTGCTTCCACAGTTGCAAAGCGATAGCAACAACCCCGCTGTGCCGCGCATCGGTGCCTTTGTGGGAGGACCCCCGCCCATGATCACGGTCTACCGGGGGCCCGTTGAGGGCTTGTGGAATGGCGTCGTCAAGACCTGGGAGGTGTCTGCTTTGACCCTGCGCATGATGGGGCGCATGGTGATCGGTGAAGCCTCTCTGCGCAACATCAGTGGGCCCCTGACGATCGCAGATTACGCGGGCAAATCGGCCAGCCTGGGGCTGTCGCAGTACCTGGTGTTTTTGGCCCTCATCAGTGTGAGCCTGGGCGTGCTGAACCTGCTGCCGCTGCCCGTATTGGATGGGGGGCACCTGATGTATTATCTTTGGGAGGCGGTGACCGGCAAAGCCGTGTCTGACGCGTGGATGGAGCGCTTGCAGCGCGGCGGGATTGCCGTGCTGATGGCCATGATGTCCATCGCGTTCTTCAACGACGTCACCCGGCTCTTTGGTTAACCTAGTGATTGCGGCGTTCAGCGCGGCGATCTCGGCTCATTCATGAACATACAACTCACCCGTTTCCGCCTGCGCTCTGTGGCTGCAGTGGCTGCTTTGATCGTGGCGTCTCACGCCGCCTGGGCGCTCGATCCATTCACCGTGGGAGACATCCGCGTCGAAGGTTTGCAACGGGTTGAGCCCGGCACCATCTTCGCTTCGTTGCCGTTCCGTGTGGGTGAAACCTACAACGATGACAAGGGCTCTGCTGCCATCCGCGCGCTGTTCGCCTTGGGCCTGTTCAAGGATGTGCGCCTGGAGGCCAATGGCAATGTGTTGGTGGTGGTGGTTGAAGAGCGCCCCACGGTGGCCGACCTCGATTTCGTGGGCATCAAGGAGTTCGACAAGGACACCATGAAAAAGGCCATGCGCGACGTGGGCTTGGCCGATGGCCGCCCCTTCGACAAGGCCCTGGCCGACCGTGCCGAGCAAGAACTCAAGCGCCAGTACATCAGCCGCAGCCTTTACGGTGCCGAGGTGGTGACCACGGTGACGCCGATCGAACGCAACCGCGTCAACATCACCTTTTCGGTGGTGGAGGGCGAGCCTGCCAAGATCAAGGACATCCGTGTGGTGGGCAACCAGGCCTTCAGTGAGTCGACCCTGCGTGGCCTGTTTGACCTGGACACCGGCGGCTGGTTGAGCTGGTACACCAAGTCAGACCGTTACGCCCGAGCCAAGCTCAACGCCGACCTGGAGACCCTGCGCTCTTACTACCTGTCACGCGGTTACCTGGAGTTTCGCATTGACTCCACCCAGGTGGCCATCTCCCCCGACAAGAAAGACATTTCGATCACCATCAACGTGACCGAGGGTGAGCGCTTCGTGGTGTCTTCGGTCAAGCTCGAAGGCGATTACCTGGGCAAGGAAGAGGAATTCAAATCCCTGGTTTCGATTCGCGCCGGTGAGCCCTACAACGCCGATGCAGTGGCCCAGACCACCAAGGCTTTCTCGGATTATTTCGGTAACTTCGGCTTCGCTTTTGCGCGTGTTGAAGCCCGTCCCGAGATCGACCGCAGCACCAACCGAGTGTCCTTTGTGCTGGCCGCCGAGCCCCTGCGTCGCGCCTATGTGCGTCGCATCCAGGTGACGGGCAACAGCCGCACCCGTGATGAGGTGGTGCGCCGCGAATTCCGACAATTTGAAGCCTCCTGGTACGACGCTGACCGCATCCGCTTGTCGCGCGACCGGGTGGACCGTTTGGGCTTCTTCAAGGACGTCAACATCGAGACGCAAGAGGTACCGGGCTCGCCGGACCAAATCGACTTGTCGATCAACGTGACGGAAAAGCCCGCTGGCAGCATCCAGTTGGGCGCAGGCTTTTCGAGCGCTGAACGCGTGTCGCTGTCCTTCAGCATCCGCAATGAAAACATCTTCGGCTCGGGCAATTACCTGGGTTTTGAAATCAACACCAGCAAGTACAACCGCGTGGTGTCGGTCAGCGCCACCGACCCGTACTTCACCGTGGATGGCATTTCGCGCACGGTGGACGTGTACCACCGCGCTTTGCGTCCCTATGCGGACCAGGGTGGTAACTACCGCTTGGTGACCACGGGGGCAGGTCTGCGTTTCGGTGTGCCGTTCAGTGAGGTGGATCGGGTTTTCGTCGGCCTCAATCTGGAGCAGACGACCATCCAGCCGGGGACCAACATTCCCGCTGCGTACCTGACCTACGCCGAAACCTATGGCTACACCAGCAGCGCCATTCCCTTGACGCTGGGTTGGTCGCGTGACGACCGCGACAGCGCTTTGGCACCCAATAGCGGCCGTTACCAGCGTTTCAACTCCGAACTGGGTTTGATGGGTGACGCCCGCTACACCCGCAACAACTACCAGTACCAGCAGTACGTTCCGCTGAACAAGAAGTTCACCTTGGCCTTCAACGGTGAGATTGGTCTGGGCAAGGGGCTGGGCGGTCGTCCCTTCCCCGTGTTCAAGAACTTCTATGGCGGTGGCTTGGGTTCGGTGCGTGGCTTTGACCAAGGCACCTTGGGCCCACACGACGTGACCGGTGCCATCGTCGGCGGTGCCAAAAAGGTGGTGCTGAACGCTGAATTGACGGCACCTTTCCCGGGCGCTGGCAATGACCGCACCTTGCGTGTCTTTGGTTTCACCGATCTGGGTAACATCTACGGTGAAAATGAAAAAATCAGTACCAGTCAGATGCGTGGCTCGGTCGGTGTGGGTTTGAGCTGGGTTTCCCCTATGGGCCCCCTGCGATTTGCCATCGCCAACCCGGTACGCAAGTTCGCTGGCGATAGAATCCAGAAATTGCAATTCCAGATCGGAACGTCTTTCTAATGAAATCCTTTTCCCGTCAAATGGCCCTGGCTGCTGTGCTGGGCCTCTCTGCCTTGACAGCTTTGCCGGCTATGGCCGAAGAATTCCGCGCGGGTTTTGTCAACACGGACCGCATCTTCCGTGAAGCCAACATGGCCAAGTCGGCCCAAGCCAAGCTGGAAGCTGAGTTCGCCAAGCGTGAGAAAGACCTGGTCGACATCCGCAATACCCTGAAGACGGCCTCTGACAAGTTCGAGCGTGAAGCGCCCACCCTGTCTGAAGCCCAACGCACCAGCCGTCAAAAGCAGTTGGTCGATCAGGACCGCGACTTCCAACGCAAGAGCCGCGAGTTCCAGGAAGACCTGAACACCCGCAAGAACGAAGAACTGCAACAAGTCATCGACCGCGCCAACAAGGTGGTCAAGCAAGTGGCTGAAGCAGAGAAGTACGACGTGATTCTGCAAGAAGCGATTTACATCAATCCCAAGCACGACATCACCGACAAGGTCATCAAGGCCTTGAACGCGGCCAGCGCAGCTTCTGCAGGCGCCAACGGCAAGTGATCCCGGTGACAGGCATGGTCCTGCATCTGGGTCAAATCGTTGAAGCTTTGGGCGGTGAACTGCACGGAGACCCCTCTGTGCCCATCGCCCGCATTGCCTCTTTGGAGTCGGCGCAGGCCGATGCCATCAGCTTTCTCAGCCACCCGCGTTACCAGCAACAGCTGGCCACGACGCAGGCGGCTTGCGTCATTGTGGCGCCGGCTTTTCGTGAGTCGGCTCAGGCGCGTGGCGCCTGCATCGTCACCGACCAACCTTATGCCTACTTTGCCAGCCTGACGCGCTGGTGGAAGCAGGTCACGCGGCCCGTTGATCCGCAGCGGGTGCATCCCAGTGCGGTCATCCATCCCGAGGCGGAGGTTGACCCCAGTGCTCGCATTGGCGCGCTCTGCGTGATTGAACGAGGCGCTCGCATTGGTGCGGACACGGTGCTCCATTCGCGCATCACGGTGAGTGAAGGGTGCAGCATCGGCGATCGCTGCATCGTACATCCCGGTGTGGTGATTGGTGCCGACGGCTTTGGTTTTGCACCCGTGGACGGCCGATGGGAGAAGATCGAGCAGTTGGGCGCGGTTCGCATCGGCAACGACGTGGAAATCGGTGCCAACACCTGCATCGACCGAGGTGCGCTGGGTGACACCGTCATCGCCGATGGCGTCAAGCTCGACAACCTGATCCAGATCGGCCACAACGTGCGCATCGGTGAGCACACTGCGATGGCGGGCAATGCCGGCGTGGCAGGCAGCGCCACCATTGGCGCCCACTGCACGGTGGGCGGCGGTGCGGTGGTTCTGGGCCACCTGAGCCTGGCGGACCATGTGCATGTGTCGGCCGCCTCGGTCGTGATGCGCTCCTTGCACAAGCCGGGCCAGTACACTGGCGTGTTTCCGTTGGACGAGAACCGCCAGTGGGAGAAGAACGCCGCCACGCTGAAGCAATTGCACAGCCTGCGCGAGCGCATCAAGGCGCTGGAAGCGGCCCAAACTGAACCCAATCCCTAAAGAAGAACACCATGTTGGACATTCACCAGATCCTCAAGCAACTGCCCCACCGTTATCCCATCCTGTTGGTGGACCGCGTGCTGTCGGTTGAAAAGGGCAAGACCATCAAGGCGCTGAAGAACGTCTCCATCAACGAACCTTACTTCGTGGGTCACTTTCCGCACCGCCCTGTGATGCCGGGTGTGCTCATGCTTGAAGCCATGGCGCAAGCCGCCGCCTTGCTGGCCTTTGACACCTTGGGCGTGACGCCAGACGACAAGACCGTGTACTACTTCGCAGGCATTGACGGCGCGCGTTTCAAGCGTCCAGTGGAGCCTGGCGACCAACTGATCATGGATGTGTCGCTGGAGCGCATGAAGGCGGGTATCTTCAAGTTCAAGGGTGTGACCCGCGTGGGCGATGAAGTGGCCTGCGAAGCTGAACTGATGTGCACGATGCGCACCATCGCCTGACCTGCAAGGGGAGCAAACCCATGGCCCAAATTCACCCGACCGCCATCGTCGACCCCGCTGCCGAGCTGGACAGCTCGGTGACCGTGGGGGCGTACACCCTCATTGGCCCGAACGTGATCATCGGGGCCGGCACCACGGTGGGGCCCCATTGCGTGATCGAGGGCAACACCTCGATCGGCTGCGATAACCGCATCTTCCAGTTCAATTCGCTGGGCGCGATCCCGCAGGACAAGAAGTACGACGACGAGCCCTGCGAGCTGATCATTGGTGACCGCAACACCATCCGTGAGTTCTGTACCTTCAACATTGGCTCGCCGGGTGGTGGTGGTGTGACCCGCATTGGCAATGACAACTGGATCATGGCTTACGTGCATCTGGCGCACGACTGCCTGGTCGGCAACCACACCATCTTCGCCAACAACTCGCAGCTGGCGGGTCATGTGGTGGTGGGGGACTGGGCCATTTTGGGTGGCTTCACCGTCGCCCACCAGTTTGTGCGCATTGGCGCCCACAGCATGACGGCCATGTGCTCGCTGTTGTTTGCCGATTTGCCGCCGTTTGTGATGTGCCAAGGCCAGCCGGCCGAAGCGCGCACCATGAACTTCGAGGGCCTGCGCCGTCGCGGTTTTTCGGCTGAGCGAGTGGCCGCAGTGCGGGCCATTCACAAGCTGCTGTACCGCAGCAACTTGGCGCTGGACGCGGCCTGTACCGAAATCTCCCGCCTCACCGAAAGCCACCCCGAAGCCTCCGCCGACGTGCAGATGATGTTGGGTTTCCTGGAGCAGACGCCGCCCAACCGCGGCATTGTCCGTTGACCCTCGCATGACCATGGATCCGCGTTTCGCCATGGTGGCCGGCGAAGCGTCCGGTGACCTCTTGGCTGGCCTGTTGCTCGACGGCCTGAAGTCCCGTTGGCCCCATTTGGCCGCGCAAGGCATTGGCGGCCCCGCCATGGCCCAGCGTGGTTTTGAGGCCTGGTGGCCGCAGCACAAACTGGCCGTGCGGGGCTATGTGGAGGTGCTGCCGCACCTGCGTGAACTGTTGGCCATGCGCCGTGCTTTGGGGGATCGCCTGTTGGTGCAGCGCCCTGATGCATTCATTGGCGTGGATGCGCCGGACTTCAACTTTGACCTCGAAATTCGCTTGCGCGAGTCGGGAATCAAAACCGTTCACTTTGTCAGCCCCTCGTTTTGGGCCTGGCGAGCCAAGAAGGTCGAGAAGCTGCGCCGCGCCGCCGATGAGGTGCTGTGCATTTTCCCCTTTGAGCCGGCTTTGCTGGCCCAGCACGGCGTCCCTGCGACCTATGTGGGCCATCCGATAGCCTCGATGATCCCCATGCAACCGGACCGGCTGGCCGCACGGGGGCGACTGGGTCTGCCTGCCGAAGGCACTGTGGTGGCTTTGCTGCCTGGCAGTCGGCGCGCCGAGATTCGTTATCTGGCGCGGCGTTTCTTTGCCGCGGCGCGTTTGTTGCGCGGGGCGCGTCCTGGTTTGCACTTTGTCTTGCCGACCTTGCCTGCTTTGCGAGCCGAGGTGCTGGCTGCGGCCCAGGCCGAAGGCTTGGATGCCAGCCCTGGCGGCTGTCTGACGCTGCTGGAGGGGCAGTCCCACGCCGCCTTGGCGGCTTGCGACGTGACCTTGATCGCCAGTGGCACGGCCACGCTGGAGGCGGCCTTGTTCAAGCGCCCGATGGTGATCGCCTACAACATGCCTTGGCTGAGCTGGCAAATCATGAAGGGCAAAAAGCTGCAGCCCTGGGTGGGCTTGCCCAACATCTTGGCGCAGGATTTCGTGGTGCCAGAGTTGCTGCAAGACGCGGCCACGCCTGAGGCCTTGGCCCGCGCCGTGACGCACTGGCTGGATCACCCCGATGAGGTGCAAGCCCTGGAGCAGACCTTCACGGATCTGCATGAACAACTGCAGCGCGACACGGCTCGCCTGGCCACCGATGCGATCGAGAAGCTTCTTGTACGCTGAACAAGTCACCTTGAGTTGGGACCCGCCTGGCCTTCAGGCCGGGGTGGATGAGGCTGGGCGAGGGCCCTTGGCGGGCCCCGTGGTGGCCGCTGCTGTCATCTTGGACGAGCTGCGTCCCATCGCGGGCTTGGCTGACTCCAAAAAGCTCAGTGCGGCGCGGCGTGAAAAGCTGTTTGATGAGATCCGTGCCAAGGCCTTGTGCTGCTCGATTGCTGAGGCCAGCGTCGAAGAAATCGACCGCCTGAACATCCTGCAAGCCACTTTGCTGGCCATGCGACGGGCGGTGGAGGGCTTGCGCCTGAAGCCGGTCAAGGTGATGGTTGATGGCAACCATCTGCCGCGCTTGGATGTTTTGGCCGAGGCGGTGGTCAAGGGCGATTCTTTGATTCCCTCCATCTCGGCCGCCTCCATTCTGGCCAAGGTCCACCGGGATCGTTGGTGTGCTCAGATGCACGCTCAGTACCCCGACTACGGCTTTGCTGGTCACAAGGGTTATGGCACGGCGGCCCACTTGGCCGCTTTGCGTGAGCATGGTCCTTGCCCTGAGCACCGCCGTACTTTTGCGCCTGTGCGCGAAGCTGAAGCCTTGCTGGCTGGGCGACAATGCAGCCTGTGACCTCATCCAACACCGACCCCGTCTCCATCACCTCGCGCGACAACCCTCAACTCAAGGAGTTGCGCCGCCTCTCGCAAGACAGCACCGCTTACCGCAAGCAGGGCCGTGTCTGGCTGGAGGGCGATCACCTCTGCCGCGCTGCTTTGCAGCGGGGCTTGCGACCTGCTCTTGGGGTGTACAGCGAATCGTTCTGGGCTCGTTCGGGTTGGGAGTGGTCGGCACATGCCTTGCGCAACCTGGTGCTGCCCGATGCCCTGTTCAAGGAGTTGAGTGGTCTGGAGTCGCCTGCGCCGCTGGCCTTTGTGATCGAGTTGCCGGTGTTTGATGGGCCCCAAGCCGGTGTGCCGACCGTGGTGCTGGATCGGGTGCAGGATGCCGGCAATGTGGGCTCCATCTTGCGCAGCGCAGCTGCTTTTGGCTTTGCCCAGGTATTGGCACTGAAAGGGACCGCCGCCTTGTGGTCGCCCAAGGTGCTGCGGGCCGGCATGGGGGCGCATTTTGGTTTGCGCTTGCTCGAGGCACAGTCGGTGGAAGATCTCGATCGCTTGGACTTGCCCTTGATCGTCACCAGTTCCCATCAAGGGGCTTTGATCCATCAACAGACCTTGCCTTGGCCCTGTGCCTGGGCCATGGGCCATGAAGGGCAGGGTGTGGGCGAGGCCTTGATGGCCCGCGCGGCCTTGTCTGTGCGCATTGGGCAGCCGGGTGGGGAGGAGTCTTTGAACGTCGCCGCCGCGGCCGCCATTTGCTTGCATGCCTCTGCCGTGCAGGCGCATTAGAAATTCTCATACCCGAAATCCGGGCGAAATTGTCATCTGAGCGTCAGCTTGGATGCCGATCGGCTATAATGAGAGGCTTTCACGCAACACCCGACGCCCTAGCGCATTCCAGCCATTCCCTCCAAAAGCACATCGACAGAGGCAACTCGTCGGAATCCGCTTGGGCGTACCCGTAACCAACTCGGAGAACCCAGTGCTTTTGTCTCAACAGGGAAGCTTCCCGCCCGCCATCCTGGCGCTCGCAGACGGCACGGTCTTCTATGGCAACTCGATCGGAGCCGCTGGCTCCACAGTCGGCGAAGTGGTGTTCAACACCGCCATCACCGGCTACCAAGAAATCCTCACTGACCCCAGCTACTGCCAGCAGATCGTGACCCTCACGTATCCGCACATCGGTAACTACGGTGTCAACGAGGAAGACGTCGAGGCTGAGAAGATCCACGCCGCTGGCCTGATCATCAAAGACCTGCCCCTGCTGGCATCCAATTTCCGCATGTCGCTCACGCTGTCGGCCTACCTGCAGCGCGAAGGCACGGTGGCGATTGCCAACATCGACACCCGCAAACTGACCCGCCTGCTGCGCAGCAAGGGTGCACAGAACGGCGCCATCATTGGTTTGGCTGCCGGTCAAGAAGTCACGCCGGCCCTGGTGGCCCAGGCCGTGGCTGCTGCCCAGGGCGCACCGAACATGGCCGGGCTGGACCTGGCCCGTGTGGTGACGGTGCCTGCGGCCTACGACTGGACCCAGACCGAGTGGAAGCTGGGCACGGGCTACGGCGTGCAAGCCGAGCCGAAGTTCCATGTCGTCGCCTACGACTTTGGCGTCAAGAAGAACATCCTGCGCATGCTGGCCGAGCGCGGTTGCAAGGTCACCGTGGTGCCCGCGCAAACCCCCGCTGCCGAGGTGCTGAAGTACCAACCCGACGGCATCTTCCTGTCCAACGGCCCGGGCGACCCGCAGCCTTGCGACTACGCCATCGCCGCGGCGGCTGAACTGATCGAAACCGGCATCCCGACCTTCGGCATTTGCCTGGGTCATCAGATCATGGCCCTGGCCTCGGGCGCCAAAACCTTCAAGATGAAGTTCGGTCACCACGGTGCCAACCACCCGGTCAAGGATCTGGACACCGGTCGCGTCAGCATCACCAGCCAGAACCACGGCTTCGCGGTGGACGAGAAGTCGCTGCCGGCCAACCTGCGCGCCACCCACGTCAGCCTGTTTGACGGCACGCTGCAAGGCCTGGCCCGCACCGACAAGCCGGCCTTCTGCTTCCAGGGTCACCCCGAAGCCTCGCCCGGTCCCCATGACATTTCCTACCTGTTCGATCGCTTCACGGCATTGATGGTCAAGGCCCAGGAGAACCAATAATGCCTAAGCGTTCAGACCTCAAAAGCATTCTCATCATCGGCGCCGGCCCGATCATCATCGGTCAGGCTTGTGAGTTCGACTACTCCGGCGTGCAGGCTTGCAAGGCCTTGCGCGAAGAGGGTTACAAGGTCATTTTGATCAACAGCAACCCTGCGACGATCATGACCGACCCGGCCACCGCCGACGTCACCTACATCGAGCCCATCACTTGGCAGACGGTCGAGAAGATCATCGCCAAGGAACGTCCCGACGCCATCCTGCCCACCATGGGTGGTCAGACCGCGTTGAACTGCGCGCTGGACCTGTGGCGCAACGGCGTGCTCGACAAGTACAAGGTCGAGCTGATCGGCGCCACGCCCGAGGCCATCGACAAGGCCGAAGACCGCCTGAAGTTCAAGGACGCCATGACCAAGATCGGTCTGGGTTCGGCACGCTCGGGCATTGCCCACAGCATGGACGAGGCTTGGGCGGTGCAAAAGTCGGTCGGCTTCCCCACCGTGATCCGCCCCAGCTTCACGCTGGGCGGCACCGGCGGCGGCATTGCCTATAACGCCGAAGAGTTCGAGATCATTTGCAAGCGCGGCCTGGAAGCTTCGCCGACCAATGAGCTGCTGATCGAAGAGTCGCTGCTGGGCTGGAAAGAGTACGAAATGGAAGTGGTTCGCGACAAGGCGGACAACTGCATCATCGTTTGCTCGATCGAAAACCTGGACCCCATGGGCGTGCACACCGGTGACTCCATCACCGTGGCGCCGGCCCAGACCTTGACCGACAAGGAATACCAGATCATGCGCAACGCCTCGCTGGCGGTGCTGCGTGAAATCGGTGTCGACACCGGTGGCTCCAACGTGCAGTTCTCGGTCAACCCGAAGGACGGTCGCATGATCGTCATCGAAATGAATCCGCGTGTCTCGCGCTCTTCGGCACTGGCTTCCAAGGCGACCGGCTTCCCGATCGCCAAGGTCGCGGCCAAGCTGGCCGTGGGCTACACCCTGGACGAGCTGCGCAACGACATCACGGGTGGCGCTACGCCCGCCAGCTTCGAGCCCAGCATCGACTACGTGGTCACCAAGATCCCGCGTTTTGCCTTCGAGAAGTTCCCCACCGCCGATAGCCGCCTGACCACCCAAATGAAGTCGGTTGGCGAGGTGATGGCCATGGGCCGTACTTTCCAAGAGTCCTTCCAGAAAGCCCTGCGTGGCCTGGAAGTCGGCGTCGATGGCATGAACGAAAAAACCCAGGACCGCGAAGTGCTCGAGAAGGAACTGGGCGAGCCCGGTCCCGAGCGCATCTGGTACGTGGGTGACGCGTTTGCCATGGGCCTGTCGGTGGATGAGGTGTTCGACCTCACCAAGATCGATCGTTGGTTCCTGGTGCAGATCGAAGAGATCGTCAAGATCGAACTCGAACTCGATCAACTTGCCGCCGACAAGGGCGACGCCGCGCTGGCCAGCCTGGACGCCGGCACCTTGCGCATGCTCAAGAAGAAGGGCTTCTCGGACCGCCGTCTGGCCAAGCTGCTGAAGGTCAATGAGAAGGCCGTGCGCGATGCGCGCCGTGCCCTGAGCGTGCGTCCGGTCTACAAGCGCGTGGACACCTGCGCTGCCGAGTTCGCCACCAACACCGCCTACATGTACTCCACGTACGAAGACGAGTGCGAAGCCGAACCGACCGACAAGAAGAAGATCATGGTGCTCGGCGGTGGTCCGAACCGCATCGGTCAAGGCATTGAGTTTGACTACTGCTGCGTGCACGCGGCATTGGCCATGCGCGAAGACGGTTACGAGACCATCATGGTCAACTGCAACCCTGAGACCGTCTCCACCGACTACGACACCTCGGATCGCCTGTACTTTGAGCCGCTGACGCTCGAAGACGTGCTTGAGATCGTCGACAAAGAAAAGCCGGTGGGCGTGATCGTCCAGTACGGTGGCCAAACTCCCTTGAAGCTGGCCCTGGGCCTGGAAGCCGAGGGCGTGCCCATCATCGGCACCAGCCCCGACATGATCGATGCTGCGGAAGACCGTGAGCGCTTCCAAAAGCTGCTGCAAGACCTGGGTCTGCGTCAGCCGCCGAACGCCACCGCCCGCACCGAGTCCGAAGCCCTGGAAAAGGCTGCCGCCTTGGGTTACCCCCTGGTGGTGCGCCCCAGCTACGTGCTGGGTGGCCGCGCGATGGAAATCGTGCACGAGCAACGTGATCTGGAGCGCTACATGCGTGAAGCGGTCAAGGTGAGCAACGACTCGCCCGTGCTGCTGGACCGTTTCCTGAACGACGCCATCGAATGCGACGTGGACTGCCTGCGCGACCCTGAAGGCAAGACCTTCATCGGCGGCGTGATGGAGCACATCGAGCAAGCCGGCGTGCACAGCGGTGACTCTGCCTGCTCGCTGCCGCCTTACAGCCTGAGCGCTGAAACGGTGACCGAGATCAAGCGCCAAAGTGCTGCCATGGCGGCCTCCTTGAATGTGGTGGGCTTGATGAACGTGCAGTTCGCCATCCAGCACATCGACGGCAAGGACGTGATCTACGTGCTCGAAGTCAACCCGCGTGCTTCGCGCACGGTGCCCTTCGTGTCCAAGGCCACGGGCATTCAATTGGCCAAGGTGGCGGCCCGCTGCATGGCGGGTCAGACCCTGGCCTCGCAAGGCATCACCGCCGAAGTCACCCCGCCGTACTTCAGCGTCAAGGAAGCCGTGTTCCCGTTCGTGAAGTTCCCGGGCGTGGACACCATCCTCGGCCCAGAAATGAAGTCGACCGGTGAAGTCATGGGCGTGGGCAAGACCTTTGGTGAAGCCTTCGTGAAGAGCCAACTGGGCGCCGGCACCAAGCTGCCGCGTTCGGGCAAGGCTTTCCTGACGGTGAAGAACAACGACAAGGCGCGCGCTGTCGAAGTGGCGCGTCAACTCGTGGCCCAAGGTTTTGAGTTGGTGGCCACCAAGGGCACGGCTGCCGCCATCACGGCCGCTGGCATTGCTTGCGTGACGGTCAACAAGGTCACCGAAGGCCGCCCGCACATCGTGGACATGATCAAGAACAACGAGATTGCCTTGGTCATCAACACGGTCGAAGAGCGCCGCAACGCCATTGCTGACTCGCGTCAGATCCGCACCAGCTCGCTGCTGGCGCGTGTCACCACCTTCACCACCATCGCTGGTGCTGAAGCCGCAGTGGAAGGCATGAAGTACATGGACAACCTGGACGTGTACTCGGTGCAGGAACTGCACGCCCAATTGCAGGCCTCCTGAGCGCCCTGGACGGTGGGGCAAGCCGTGTGAATCACGGCATAATCCACCGCTGAATGAAACACCGCCGCGCGGCAACGTGCGGCGGTTTGCTTTTGGGCCTGCCCTGGCGCTTGTCAGGGCAGGCTCATCCCCGAATCAATGACGGAGTAAGGCCCATGGCTACCATCCCCATCACCAAGCGTGGCGCAGAGAAGCTGAAGGAAGAACTGCACCGCCTCAAGACCGTTGACCGCCCCTGGGTCATCAATGCCATCGCCGAGGCGCGTGCCCAAGGCGACCTGAGCGAAAACGCCGAATACGACGCCGCCAAGGACCGCCAAGGCTTCATCGAAGGCCGGATCCAAGAAATCGAAGGCAAGCTGTCAGCAGCCCAAGTCATTGACCCGAGCCAGCTCGATGCCGGTGGCAAGGTGGTGTTTGGTTCGACCGTGGAGCTGGAAGAAGAAAGCACGGGCGACGCGGTCAAGTACCAGATCGTGGGTGAGGATGAAGCTGACCTCAAGCAAGGCCTGATCAATGTGTCCAGCCCGATCGCGCGGGCACTCATTGGCAAGGAAGAGGGCGATGTCGCTGAAGTGCAGGCGCCTGGTGGCGTCAAGCGCTACGAAATCGTTGCGGTTCACTACCTCTGAAGCCGGCTGATCCCATGTGGAGAAGCCGTTTGCCCCTGATGTTGGCGGGCCTCTGGTGGGGCAGCCTCAGCACGGTCGGATTTTGGGTCGTACCGATGTTGTTTGCCCACCTGGCGACACCTGCGGTGGCGGGGGCCATGGCTGCCAAGCTGTTTGCCGCGCAGACCTGGGTCGGCCTGGGTTGCGGCTTGTTGCTTTTGATGTTGTCGCGTCCTCGGGGCGAGACCACGTTGGCGACCTGGGCCAAAGCCAACCTGGGTCTGGTGCTGGCGGCCATGCTCCTGGCCTTGCTGTCCGAGTTCGCGGTGGCCCCGCGCATTGTGGCGCGTGACAACCTCGCTCTGTGGCACGGTGTGGGCACGGGTCTTTATGCGTTGCAGTGGTTGCTGACGGCGGCCGTGTTTTGGCGCTTGGCGGGACCGTCGCAGCGGACCGATTGAGCCCGCCTGCCCGTGTGGGCAGGTTGGGGCGTCTGGGCTTCAGTCTTCGCGCCAGTGTTCGGCCACCCAGGTGGCCGGTTGAATGAAGCGAAAGCGGCGGTTGCGTCGTCCGGCCAAAGCGTCGGGCGGATTGCATTCACCGTGGAAAATCACCACCTTCGCGCCTTCGGGCACAAAGGGCGCGCGCCAGTAATTGCTTGGCCACCGGGGGATGCAGTGGTACTTGAAGCTGGGGCACCAAGACGCAGGCCAGTAGCCCAGCTTGCCCTGGCGGTGCAGCACATCGGACAGGTAGGCCTGTTCGTTGCGGAAGCGCTGACGGATCTCTTCGAAGTGTTCGCGAAAGTAGCTCAGGACATCGGGGTGGGCGCCCAGTTGGAAGCGGTACACGGACGAGTTACCCGTGATGCGCCAGGGGCGCTTGTAGTCGTGGATGATGAGGAATTCACCCGGTTGGGTGAAGAACTCGTCCAGAGAACCGGTGACGACCACATCGACATCGAGAAACAGGGCGGTGCCGCGCAAGCCGTGCAGGTCGGCGCTGAAGGTGGCCAGTTTGGTCCAGCCGCGCTCGGGAATGCCGGCAGGCAGGTCCAGGGCGGGGATGGGCAAGCACTGCACCTCGCTTCGGATGCCCGTGGTGTCGTCGGTCAGGCAGACAAAACGAAAGTCGCCACGCAGGTGGCGACGCACCATGGCGTAGAGGCGATTGACGTATTCGGGGCCGTATTTCGTGCCCCATTTCATGCAGATGACATGGCGCTCGCCCTTGGGCGAGGGCGGCGTGTCCGACGTGACGCTCATGGGCTCAGTCGGACTGGCGTTTCTTGATGGAGGTCTGCTTGGGCTTGGCACGCTTGACCTGGCCGCCAGCAGTCAAACGCTGGTTGCCAAGGACTCGCAGGGTTTTGACCTCAGGCTTGTGGCCTGCGCGCTTGCTGTACTTGAGCACCTTCACGTCACGCGGACCGGGCATGCGGTCTTCGTTTTCAGGGCGCTCTTTTTCGAGTTGCGGGCGCCACAGCACCAGCAGCTTGCCGATGTGCTGCACCGGTGCGGCATTGAGTTCATCGGCCAGCGTTTGGTAGATGAGTTCGCGACCCGCGCGGTCGTCGGAGAACACGCGGACCTTGATGAGGCCGTGCGAGTTCAGTGCGAGGTCGACTTCCTTCTTGACAGCAGGGGTCAGGCCATCGCCGCCGATGAGCACGACGGGGTCAAGGTGGTGGGCATCGGCCCGGTGTTCCCGGCGCTGGGCTGGGGTAAGTTGAATTTGGGGCATGGCCGTATTATCGGGCTTGGCCGCCCCGTGAACCAGGGTGACCTGGCGGTAGTACCGCCGGCAAGGACATATGAAGATCAAAACGAAGAGCAAAAAAGTCAACAAGGCATGGTTGAACGACCACGTCAACGACCCCTACGTCAAGCAGGCGGCCCGCGATGGCTACCGGGCGCGAGCGGCCTACAAGCTCAAGGAAATCGATGAAACCCTGGGGCTGATCAAGCCGGGCCACTTGGTGGTCGATCTGGGCTCCACACCTGGCGCCTGGAGCCAATACGTGCGCCGACGCTTGTCGCCTGCGGGCGCGGCCGTGGGGGCCCTCAACGGCGCCATCATCGCGCTCGATCTGCTGCCGATGGAACCCATTGAAGGTGTGGTCTTCATCCAGGGTGACTTCCGCGAAGACAGTGTGCTGGCGCAGCTCGAATCGGTGGTGCAGGGCCGACCCGTGGACGTGGTCGTGTCGGACATGGCGCCCAACCTGTCAGGCGTCGAAAACGTCGACGCCGCTCGCATCGCGCACCTGGTTGAATTGGCCATTGAGTTCTCACAGAAGCACCTCAAATCTGAAGGGGCTTTGGTGACCAAGGTGTTCCATGGCAGTGGGTACACGCAGCTGGTTCAGTTGTTCAAGGACACCTTTCGGGTGGTCAAACCGATCAAGCCCAAGTCCTCGCGTGACAAATCTTCGGAGACTTTCTTGATCGGTATTGGCCTCAAGAAACCGGCCCAGGCCTGAGCCAGGTCAAGAAAATCGGGTAAATCCCAGTCAAAACCCTTGCTGGGCCCATGGGCGCGATCAATAAAAGCGATCGGCCCGCGACTTGAAAGGCCTAAAATGGGCCCCAAGTTTCCTTCCTTGACATTCGCTTCTGGAGCCCCGCTTGAACAATCAGTGGTTTTCGAAAATTGCCGTCTGGCTTGTGATTGCCATGGTGCTGTTCACTGTTTTCAAGCAGTTCGACACCCGTGGTTCGGCCAGTGCCGGCTACGTCGGTTACTCCGACTTCCTTGAAGAAGTTCGTGGCAACCGGATCAAGAGCGCCACCATCCAAGAAGGCCAGGGCGGCACCGAGATCGTGGCGGTCACCAACGACGACCGCAAGCTGCGCACCACGGCCACTTACCTGGATCGCGGTCTGGTGGGCGACCTGATCAGCAACAACGTCAAGTTCGACGTCAAGCCGCGTGAAGAAGGCTCTCTGCTCATGACCTTGCTGGTCAGCTGGGGCCCGATGCTGCTGCTGATCGGTGTCTGGATTTACTTCATGCGTCAGATGCAAGGCGGCGGCAAGGGCGGGGCGTTCAGCTTCGGCAAGAGCAAGGCCCGCATGCTGGACGAGAACAACAACCAAGTCACTTTTGCAGACGTGGCGGGTTGCGACGAGGCCAAGGAAGAAGTCAAGGAAGTCGTCGACTTCCTCAAGGACCCGCAAAAATTCCAGAAGCTCGGGGGTCGCATCCCACGTGGTTTGCTGCTGGTGGGCCCTCCGGGCACCGGCAAGACCTTGCTGGCTAAGTCGATTGCTGGCGAAGCGAAAGTGCCTTTCTTCAGCATCTCGGGTTCTGACTTTGTTGAAATGTTCGTCGGTGTGGGCGCAGCCCGCGTGCGCGACATGTTCGAGAACGCCAAGAAAAACGCACCCTGCATCATCTTCATCGACGAAATCGATGCCGTGGGTCGCCAGCGTGGCGCTGGTTTGGGTGGCGGTAACGACGAGCGCGAACAAACTCTCAACCAGATGCTGGTCGAGATGGATGGTTTTGAAACCAACCTCGGTGTGATCGTGGTGGCCGCGACCAACCGCCCGGACATCCTGGACGCCGCGCTGCTGCGCCCGGGGCGCTTCGACCGCCAAGTCTATGTGACCCTGCCTGACATCCGTGGCCGCGAACAGATCCTCAATGTGCACATGCGCAAGGTGCCCGTGGGTCAGGACGTCAACCCCGGCATCATTGCCCGTGGCACCCCTGGCATGAGCGGTGCCGACCTGGCCAACCTGTGCAACGAAGCCGCGCTGATGGCCGCGCGCCGCAATGCCCGCACCGTCGAGATGCAGGACTTCGAGAAGGCCAAGGACAAGATCCTCATGGGCCCGGAACGCAAGAGCATGGTCATGCCCGAGGAAGAGCGCCGCAACACGGCCTACCACGAGTCGGGTCACGCCTTGATCGGCAAGTTGCTGCCCAAGTGCGATCCGGTGCACAAGGTCACCATCATTCCGCGTGGTCGCGCCCTGGGCGTCACCATGAGCCTGCCGGCGCAAGACCGCTACAGCTACGACCGTGATTACATGCTCAACCAAATCAGCATGTTGTTCGGTGGTCGCATCGCTGAAGAAGTGTTCATGAATCAAATGACCACGGGTGCTTCCAACGACTTTGAGCGTGCCACCCACATCGCCCGCGACATGGTCATGCGCTATGGCATGACTGAGTCCCTGGGCCCCATGGTCTACGCTGAAAACGAAGGCGAAGTCTTCCTGGGCCGCTCGGTGACCAAGACCACCAACATGAGCGAGCAGACCATGCAGAAGGTCGACGCTGAAGTGCGCCGAATCATCGACCAGCAGTACGCCCTGGCGCGCAGCCTGATCGAGGAGCACAGCGACAAGATGCACGCCATGGCCAAGGCCTTGCTCGAGTGGGAAACCATCGACGGTGAACAACTCGACGACATCATGGCCGGCAAGGTCCCCCGTCCGCCCAAGGACTGGACCCCGCGTGTGCCCCCCACCGGGGGTGACGGCAGCGGCGGCGGTACCCCGGCGGTCAGCACCGACCCGGCTCCCAGCGCCGCCTGATGCGACTTGGCAGTGCCTGTTTCAACCAGGCGCTGCATTCCTTCGAACGGGGCCTTGATCGGCCCCGTTTCTCATTTCAGACTGGCAAAGCCCACTCCTTCATGTTCTGGCAAACCTCTCGCTTTCGACTTGAGTTGAATCGCCCCTTGGTGATGGGCATCGTCAACGCCACGCCGGATTCGTTTTCGGATGGCGGCCAGCATGCCAGCTTGCAGCAGGCGGTGGACCATGCTCGGCTCTTGCTCGAGCAAGGGGCCGACCTGCTCGACATCGGTGGTGAGTCCACCCGACCGGGCAGCCCCGCCGTGGGCCTGGACGAGGAATGGGCCCGCATTGGGCCTCTGTTGCGCGAGTTGGTCCGTTGGGAGGTCCCGCTCTCGGTCGACACCTACAAGCCTGAGGTCATGCAGCGTGCGCTCGACCTGGGGGTGGACATCGTCAACGACATCTGGGCATTGCGCCAACCTGGTGCCCGTGACGTGGTGGCCGCCCACCCCAGCTGCGGCGTGTGCCTGATGCACATGCACCGCGACCCCCAAACCATGCAGGTCTTGCCCATGGAGGGCGATGTGCTGCCCCAGGTGCTGGCCTTTTTGCATGACGCGAGCGCAGGCCTGATGGCCTGCGGCGTGGCACGTGATCGCATCGTGCTCGATGCCGGCGTGGGCTTTGGCAAAACCGTCGAGCAAAACTTTGCCTTGCTGTCCCGTCAGCATGAGCTGGACCAAAGCGGCTGGCCTTGGTTGGCAGGTTGGTCACGCAAGTCTTCGCTGGGCGCGGTCACCGGTTTGCCGGTCGAAGACCGCCTGGTGCCCAGCACCACCGCTGCCGTGCTCGCCGCCGACCGGGGTGCGCGCGTGCTGCGCGTGCACGACGTTCGGGAGACGGTGGCAGCTCTCCAGGTATGGCAGGCGGTGCGTCAGGCGCAGGCGTCGCCAAGTCCCGTACATTCAAGCTCTGTTCACGCGTCCCATTCAGACTAAAAAAACATGACACGACTTTATTTCGGCACCGACGGCATTCGAGGCACCGTGGGCCAGGCCCCCATCACCCCTGATTTTGTGTTGCGACTGGCCCATGCCGTGGGCCGGGTCCTGCGCCAGAACGAATCCCGCCCGACGGTGCTGATTGGCAAGGACACCCGCATCTCGGGCTACATGCTGGAGAGCGCACTTGAATCTGGCTTCAATTCCGCAGGCGTCGATGTGGTGTTGTTGGGCCCCTTGCCCACACCTGGCGTGGCCTACTTGACCCGCGCCCAGCGGGCCAGCCTGGGCGTGGTCATCAGTGCCAGCCACAATGCCTTTCAAGACAATGGCATCAAGTTCTTCAGCGCGCAGGGGGCCAAGCTGCCTGACAGCTGGGAGCTCGACGTCGAGGCCGCCTTGCAGGAAGACCCGGTCTGGGCCGATTCAGCCTCCCTGGGCAAGGCGCGCCGTTTGGACGATGCCGCAGGCCGATACATTGAATTCTGCAAGAGCACGTTTGCCAACGAGCTGACCCTCAAGGGCCTGCGCATCGTGGTTGACGCGGCACACGGTGCGGCCTACCACATTGCGCCCAAGGTCTTTCACGAACTGGGCGCCGAAGTCATTGCCATGGGCTGTGCGCCTGATGGCCTCAACATCAACCACGAGGTCGGCGCGACCCACCCTGAAGCCTTGGTGCGCTCAGTGCGGGCCAACCAGGCAGACCTGGGCATTGCCCTGGACGGCGATGCCGACCGCCTGCAAATGGTCGATGCCACCGGGCGCCTGTACAACGGGGACGAGTTGCTTTACTTGCTGGCCGTGGACCGTCTGGAGCGGGGCCTGCCCGTGCCCGGGGTGGTGGGCACTTTGATGACCAACATGGCGGTGGAGTTGGCGCTGCGTGACAAGGGCATCGACTTTGTTCGAGCCAAGGTGGGGGACCGCTATGTGCTGGAGCAACTCGAGCAGAAGGGCTGGCAGCTGGGCGGTGAGGGCTCGGGCCACTTGCTGGCGCTGGATCGCCACACCACAGGTGACGGCTTGATCAGCGCCCTGCAAGTGCTGCAGGCTTGTGTGCGCAGCGGCCGCACCCTGCCTCAGTGGTTGAGCGCACTGCGCTTGTTCCCGCAGACCCTGATCAACGTGCGTTTGCGTCCCGACCAGAAGTGGCAGCAAAACGCGCTGCTGCAGCAAGAGATCGTCGCCGTGGAGCAAGCGCTGGCGGGTGAGGGGCGGGTGCTGATCCGCGCCAGTGGCACCGAGCCTTTGCTGCGGGTGATGGTGGAAGCGCGAGACGAAAACCAGGCCTCCAGCCTGGCCAACCGCCTGGCTGAAGCCGCTCGCAGCGCGTGAGCCATCGGAGCCCGCGCAAGGCGGGCTTGGGCGAATCACCAGACCAGGCTCAAGGCCATGCCTCTGGCCTCTCGGTCGTCAAGACCAGCGCAACTGTTCAGGGCATGAGCGGGTCCTCGCAGGGCTGGCCCTGTCATCAATTTGCCGTTTGAGTGACATGGAGAGGTCACTCTGACTGGCGAGACTCCTCCTCAGTGCAGGCCAAGTCCTTCACGCCGTGGTGGCGCTGGAGGCTGGTGAGCCAGGGGGTCGGCTGGATGTCCGCAGGCCCGTTTGACGGAGCGCGGCGACCCCGGTCCCGATCAGCTCGGTCTGTTGATCTGGAGACCGCGATGAAAGAATTGCCCAACCCGACTTTCCCTTTGTCCCCTCTGGCCTTACCTCGGGGGTCACTTCATCCACGCGACCACGCTGTTGACCGCCCGTACGGCGCGCCGGATGTGGCGCCTGGGCGCGGGGGCATTGAAGTTTCGTGGGCCCGACACCTGGACGAAGTTCGGGAAGCCCAACGACTGAGGTTCGACATCTTTGCCGGTGAAATGGGGGCCCGTTTGGCCACCTCGGTCCCGGGGCACGATGTGGATCTGTTCGACGACTACTGTGAGCACCTGCTGGTGCGCGACGCTGGCACACGCCAAGTGGTTGGCACCTACCGCGTGCTCACCCCGGTGCAGGCCAAGCGCATTGGCAGCACCTACAGTGACATGGAGTTCGACCTGACCCGTCTGCGCAGCCTGCGCTCGCGCATGGTCGAACTGGGCCGCAGTTGTGTGCACCCAGCCCACCGCCAAGGTGGCGTGATCATGGCCTTGTGGGGGGCTTTGGCCGAGTTCATGGTGCGCAACCAGCTCGACACCATGATCGGCTGCGCCAGCATACCGATGCTGCACAACGGCGTGGTGAGTGGCGATGCGGCCGCCAGCATCTGGCGCCAACTGCGTGAAACGCACCTGGCCCCGATCGAATACCACGTTCTCCCCCGCCTGGCCTTGCCGGTTGAGCAGCTCGATGCCAGCTTGGTGGTGGACCCTCCGGCCCTCATCAAAGGCTACTTGCGCCTGGGGGCTCGGGTGCTGGGCGCGCCGGCCTGGGATCCTGATTTCAACACCGCTGATTTGCCGATGCTGATGCGCATCGCGGACCTGCCTTCGCGCTACCGCAAGCACTTCCTGGGTGTCTGATGCGTTTGAACTTCGATGCACTGGCGGATTGGGCGACCGATGGGCGCCTGCCCGGGGGTGATTCGGAGGCCGATGCGGACGCATCACCGCCGCCTTACCGCGCCGTTTTCATTTCGGACCTGCACCTGGGTACCCCAGGCTGTCAGGCCGAGGCCTTGCTGGACTTTCTCAAGCATCACCCCAGCCAGACGCTGTACCTGGTCGGGGACATCATTGATGGCTGGCAATTGCGCCGGCGCTGGTACTGGCCACAAGCCCACAACGATGTGGTGCAAAAGCTGTTGCGCCGGGCTCGCAAGGGTTGCCACATCATCTTCATTCCGGGCAACCATGACGAGTTTGCCCGCGGCTTTGTGGGCCATTCCTTTGGCGGCATTGAGGTGCAAGAGCAAGCGGTGCACACCACCTTGGACGGACGCCGTCTTTGGGTCATCCACGGGGACCATTTCGACGGTGTGATTCAGTGTGCGAAGTGGCTGGCTTACCTGGGGGACAACCTCTACGAACTGCTGCTGCGCCTGAACCGGCACCTCAACCATTGGCGCGGTCGACTGGGCTTGCCTTACTGGTCTCTGTCGGCCTACCTCAAGGGCAAGGTCAAAAAAGCGCTCAACTACGTGATGGATTTTGAAGTGGCCGTGGCCGCCGAAGCCCGTCGACGTGGCCTGCAGGGGGTGGTATGCGGCCACATCCACCGCGCCGAGATGCGGGTCATTGATGGCACCTTGTACTGCAATGATGGCGACTGGGTCGAAAGCCACACGGCCTTGGTTGAGCACCTGGACGGCCGATTGGAACTGGTGCACTGGAACCCCGATACCGCCCAAACACGAGGCACTGAAGTCCAGGTGGTGACCGCTTGAGTGCCATGGGCGAGACCTTCAAATTGATATTTGACGCTTGCATGACATGAAAAATGAACTGACATATTTCTGTCATCAAATTTTCATTAAACATGTTAATAATGAAGAGCACTTGAGGCTGTGCTTGGTGCGGCCTGACGCGTGTTTTTTCATTGGGGGTTGGTCGGCTGCACCTCGCAGACGCTGACCCCGTCCGAGGTCCTGGTTTGCTGATTCCCCATTCCCCTTCCAAGTCCGATTCCTCACCTGAGGGGCCGGAGGCCCAGGTCAGTTTGCTGGACCGGGATCACAGCATTCTGGCTTTCAACGACCGCGTGCTGGACTGGGCGCGCCGCGACGATGTGCCGCTGTTGGAGCGGCTGCGCTTTTTGTGCATCGTGTCCTCGAACCTGGACGAATTCTTTGAGGTGCGGGCCGCGCCGCATTTGATTGCGCTGCAGCTGCGTGACCCCAAAGGCACCTACAGCCACAACTCCTTTGAAGCCCTGGCAGAGCGCGCCCACCAGTTGGTGGAGCAGCAGTACGCCCTCTACAACGACCAGTTGATTCCGGCCTTTGCGCGCCGGGGAATCCGCATCCTGTCGCATGGCGAGCGCAATTCCGCCCAGCGGCGCTGGGTGTCGGACTACTTTCAGCGCGAGGTGCGGCCGCTCCTGGTCCCTGTGGGTCTGGACCCGGCCCACCCCTTCCCCCAGGTGGCCAACAAGTCCTTGAACTTCATCGTGCGCTTGCAAGGCAGTGACGCCTTCGGACGTGACAACGAGGTGGCCATCGTCAAGGTGCCGCGCGTGTTGCCCCGCATCATCCGCATGCCGTCCAAGGTGGTGGGCAAGGGCTCGAGTTTTGTCAGCTTGTCCAGCGTCATCCGGTCGCATTTGAGCGACCTGTTTCCAGGCCGACAGGTGACGGAGTTCTCCCAGTTCCGTGTCACGCGCCACTCTGATCTGGCCTTTGATGAAGAAGACGTGCGCGACCTGCGCGCAGCGCTGCGTCAGGGCCTGGAGCACCGCAACTACGGCCAGGCTGTGCGCCTGGAGGTGTCTGCGGGTTGTTCGGGCTTCTTGTCTGACTTTTTGCTCTCGCAGTTCAACCTGCCTGCGGGCGGCTTGTACCGTGTGCATGGTCCGGTGAATCTGGTACGTCTGACCCAGTTGGTCGACTTGGTCGCTGACCCTGCGCTGTTGTTCCCCCCCTGGAAGGCGGCGCTGCCGCGCCAACTGCAGCAGGGCACCTCGATCTTCCAGCAGGTGGCGCAGCGCGATGTGTTGATCCATCAGCCCTTCGAGAGCTTTGATGGTGTGCTGGGCTTTTTGCGCGAGGCGGTCAACGACCCCCAAGTGCTGGCCATCAAGCAAACCATTTACCGCACAGGTGCTGATTCCGAGTTGATGGAATTGCTGCGCGAGGGGGTGCGTCGGGGCAAAGAGGTCACCGCCGTGGTGGAGTTGAAGGCCCGCTTCGACGAAGAGGCCAACATCAACTGGGCGGAAGCCCTGGAGTCGATTGGCGCCCAGGTGGTTTACGGTGTGGTGGGTTTGAAAACCCACGCCAAGATGCTGCTGGTGACGCGCCGTGAAGGGCGCCAGTTGCGCCGCTATGGCCACCTGTCCACCGGCAACTACAACCCCCGCACAGCGCGCTTGTACACCGACCTCAGCTACCTCACGGCGCAGCCCGAGTTGACGGCCGAAATGGATGCGGTGTTCTCACACCTGGCCAGCCAAAACCGGCTGCCGCGCCTCAAGCACCTGTGGATGGCTCCGTTTTACCTGCATCAGCGCACGCTGGATGCCATTGAAGAGGTCGGCCTGGCCGCGCAGCGTGGCGAGGGCGGGCGCATCGTGGCCAAGATGAACGCGCTGACCGACGAGCCACTGATCCGCGCCCTGATCCGTGCGGGGCAACGGGGGGCCAGCATCGACCTCATCATCCGTGGCGCCTGCATGTTGCCTGCAGGGGTGCCGGGGCAGACGGACAACATCCGAGTGCGCTCGATCATCGGGCGCTTTCTGGAGCACTCGCGCGTCTTCTACTACCGCGCAGGTCAGCAAGAGCACCTTTACCTGTCCAGCGCTGACTGGATGAACCGCAACATGCTGCGTCGGGTCGAAGTGGCCTGGCCAGTCACCGACCCCGAGCTGCGTCAACGCATCATTGATGAATGCCTGGTGGGCTACCTGCATGACGACCGCGATGCCTGGGCGTTGACGCCTCAAGGCAGCTACGAGCGTGTGCCACGCCAGGGCGCCAAGGCACATGGCGTGCAGCAGGCCCTGATGGACCGCTACGGCAGCGATGCTCGGCCCAAGAAAAACTGACTTCCAGGAGAGGGCGCATGGATCTGATTTTGTGGCGACATGCCGAAGCCGTTGAGGGCGAGGAGGCCATGGAGGACCTGGCCCGAGGCTTGACCCCAAAAGGTGAAAAGCAGGCCATGCGCATGGCCGGCTGGTTGGATCGGCAACTGCCCGAGGGCTTGCGCGTGTTGTGCAGCCCGGCGCGGCGCACCGAGCAGACTGCGATTGCCCTGGGGCGCAAGTACAAGTTGCGCGCTGAGCTGTTGCCTGGCGGCAGTCCCGAGGACTTGCTGGGTCTGGCCCAATGGCCACGCCAACGAGGTGCCGTGTTGGTGGTGGGGCATCAGCCTATGCTGGGTCAGACCATCTCGCAATTGCTGGGCTTGGCGGAAGCTGAATGTGCGGTGCGCAAGGGGGCTGTCTGGTGGCTGCGCTACCGCGAGCGTCTCGGCGTGCCGCAGACGGTGGTGGTGACGGTGCAAACGCCCGATCTGCTCTGAGCGCCAAACGCCAAGGCCAAGACAAACGCCCCACACAGCAGCAGCCGTGCGGGGCGTTTCCTTGATGGGATGTGCCCAGTTGGTGGCCCGGGATGGGGCTCGGGGCGGCGGCGCTTCCGAGGGGCGCCGCCAGGTTCTTAAGCCTTGTTTTTGCGCGCTGCGGCCTTGGGGGCTGCCGCGACGTTGTCTTGTTTGGGGCGGCCGGTCTTGATCGATGGGACGGCTTGCAGGGCCTTGAGCAGGGCTTCAGAGCTCAGTCCAGCCAGCAGGCGGACGCCGGCACGCAAGAGTTCGCTCTTCTTGGCCGAGTGACCCAGCTTTTGCGCGCTTTGCTTGAGTTCGCCCAGCACGTCAAATTCGTCCTTGGGGATGGTGAAGCTGTCACGTACCAGCTTGGCCTTCTTGGGTTTGGTGTCCACTTCGACCGCCTTCTTGGTTTTCTCGGGCTTGCTGACCTTGGCAGGCTTGGCCTTCTTGGCTGCCTCGGCCTTGGCTTGCACGGGCGACGGTGCGGCAACGGTTTTGGTCACGGCTGGGCTGGGCTTGGCCGCCGGCTTGGGCGTCACTGCTTTGGCGGGGGCGGCCTTGGGGGCCGGCGCCTTGGTGGGGGCCACGGCTGCTTTTTTGACTGCCGCAGCTTTCACTTGGGCGGGGGCTGCTTTCTTGGGGCTGGCGGGGGCGGCAGCCTTGCTGGCGGTGGCGGGTGCAGCAGGCGCCTTGCGCACGGCCTTGTTGGCCGAAGGGGCCGCAGCGGCGGGGCTGGCCACGGCGGGGGGCGGGGTGCTGGCTGCAGGGGCCGCGGCGGCCGGTGCGGTGGCCTTGGCGGCGGTGGTGGAGACGTCCTGGGTGCTGGCGCTGGTGTTCATGTCGAGCGAAAAAATTAAACGATATAAACAGTATATACCGTTTTATTTTCTTCGATCAGTACGGTGTCGAACATGAAAAAGCCCCGGTGCCTAGAGGGCAGCGGGGCAGAGGCGTGGTGTGTTCACGCCAGCTTTGACGCCATGGGGCGGGGCCTCAGCGTTGCTGGAACAGCAAACTCCACGGCGTCTTTTGCCATGCCAATGCTTCTTCACGCATCAGATGGGCCGACTGGGGAAACTGCTGGCACCAGGCGGCGCTGGCGCTGAGGCTGAATTGCGCCCCTGTTTGGCTGAGCTTGAGTGAGGCCAGATCGGGGCTGCGGCGCGCGTGGCACAAGGCCACGGCCAAGCGCAGGCACAGCAGTTGGCGCACGAAGTCTTCGTCGCCCAGATCGGCTTCCAGTTTGCGAACCTTGCCTCGGTGGCCCAGGATCAGCTGGCCCAGGCGGTGCAGCTCGGGCAGGGAGAAGCCCGGTGCGTCCGTGTTGTCCAGGATGTAGGCGCCGTGGCGGTGGTAGTCACTGTGGGCGATCTGCTGGCCAATTTCATGCAGTTGAGCGGCCCAGCCCAGCTTGCGCTCGGCCCGTTCTTCCACCGGGTCCTCGATTTGCTGGTACAGCGTCAGGGCGGCTTCGCGCACGCGCTCTGCTTGGGCGGCATCCACCTGAAAGCGCTCGCTCAGGGCCAGCACGGTGCTGGCGCGCAGGTCGGTGTGGGCTTGCTCGCGGTCCAGCAGGTCGTACAGCACGCCTTGGCGCAGCGCCCCTTGGGCGACCTGCATTTCGTCAATGCCCAGCAGGTCAAAAATGGCGGTCAGCACACTGACCCCGCCACCAATCACGGCACGGCGTTCATCTTTCAGGCCTTCCATGCGCACCCGGTCTGCACTTTGGGCGCGCAACAGCCGCTCCTGCAACCAGCCCAGTGCGCTGCGGCTGATCCGCCCGGCGGGCTCACCGGCCGCGGCCAGTACATCGGCCACCGCGCCCACCGTGCCGGAGGAGCCGTAGGCCACATCCCAGCTGTCACGGCGGTAACTGTCCAGGGCTTCATCCAGCACCGCCTTGGCGGCGATCTCAGCCGTCATGAACGCTTGCTGGGTGAACTGGCCTTGGGGGAAGTACTTCATGGACCAGGCCACGCTGCCCACCCGGTAGGAGGCCACCACGTTGGCGTGGTATTGCTGGCCCAGGATCAGTTCGGTCGAGCGCCCGCCGATGTCCACCACCAGGCGACGCTCGTCGGATTGCGGCAACAAGCGGGCCACGCCCTGGTAAATCAAGCGGGCTTCTTCGGGCCCGGAGATCACATCGATCGGAAAGCCCAGGATCTCATTGGCGCGTTTGATGAAGTCGTCGCGGTTGCGCGCTTCGCGCAGGGTCTGGGTGGCCACGGCGCGCACCTGGGTTGCGCTGAAGCCAGCCAGGCGCTCGGCAAAACGGGCCAGGCAGTCCCAGCCGCGTTGCATGGCTTCGGGGGTCAGGCGGCGTTCCTCGTCCAGGCCGCTGCCTTGACGCACGGTTTCCTTGAGGTATTCGCTGCGTTGGATCTGGCCATGCACCAAGCGTCCGATTTCCAGTCTGAAGCTGTTCGACCCGAGGTCGACAGCGGCAATGAGTGTTCCGTTTTGCATGTAGGGGGCGACGTTTTCGGACCTGACCAGTGCTCCGGAAGACGGCGTGCGGGCTGGGCGCTCGGGGCGCGATCTCAGCAGGGCAGTCATGGGATGGCAGGCTTTCAAGAAGGAGGGCAATGGGGTGCTGACGCGAGCGAACCGTGTCAACCCCGGGTGACATCCGGGGTTGACACCCGGGTGGGATGGGGCGCGCTGGCGCTAGCAGGAGCAGGATCACTGCGATGCTGCAATTGTCCCAGTTGTATCGATTTGCATGGACACACACTGCCATTTTTTTGACGCTGCAATGACTTTAGGCTCGGTTTGTGACATTCCCGTGACGCTTGGAGGCTGTTTATGACAGCAAAAGCCGGTGTTTCCAGGGGGATTTGGCTTGTCATGCAATCGTCACATTGGGTATTTACAGTCTGCGGCATCCCTTCCAACCTTCAAGGTGACTTTGTATGACTACGTGGATGATTCGTTTGGCCGTCGCTGGCGCTGCTGCAACTTTGCTCGCTCCTGCTGCCATGGCCCAGCAAGAAGCCACCGGTGCCGGTGCCAGTTTCCCGGCGCCTCTGTATTCCAAGTGGGCTGCTGACTACAACAAGTCCACGGGCGTGAAGATCAACTACCAATCGGTTGGCTCGGGCGCTGGCATTCGCCAGATCGAAGCCAAGACGGTGGATTTCGGTGCCTCTGACGCCCCTTTGACCGATGACGATCTCAAGGCCAAGGGCCTGGTGCAGTTCCCCACCGTGATCGGTGGTGTGGTGCCGGTGATCAACATCAAGGGCCTCACCCCCGGCCAGATGAAGCTGACCGGCCCGGTGCTGGCCGACATCTACCTGGGCAAGATCACCCAGTGGAGCGATGCCGCCATCAAGAACCTGAACCCTGGCCTGGCCTTGCCGGACACCCCCATCGCCGTGGTGCGCCGCGCTGACGGCTCTGGCACCAGCTTCATTTTCACCAACTACCTGAGCAAGGTCAGCCCTGAGTGGAAGACCAAGGTCGGTGAAGGCACGGCTGTGAACTGGCCCACCGGTGCCGGTGGCAAGGGCAATGAAGGCGTTGCCGCCTTCCTGGGTCGCCTGCCTGACTCGATTGGCTACGTTGAATACGCCTACGTGAAGCAAAACAAGCTGAACTATGTGCAGCTGCAAAACGCTTCGGGCGCTTATGTGGCTCCGGACGACCTGACCTTCAAGGCCGCCGCTGCCGGCGCCACCTGGAGCAAGAGCTTCTACCAAATCCTGACCAACCAAGCTGGCAAGGAAGCCTGGCCCATCACCGGTGCCACCTTCATCCTGATGCAGAAGAAGCAAGACAAGCCTGCCCAAGCCGCCACCGCGCTGAAGTTCTTCGACTGGGCCTACAAGAGCGGCGACAAGACCGCCACGGACCTGGACTATGTTCCCATGCCTGACAGCGTGAAGGACATCATCCTCAAGTCCTGGGCTGACATTCGCGACGCTGGCACCGACAAGCCGGTGGCATACAAGTAAGTCGGTACTCACTAGACCCGCTTTCAGGACTCCAACGTGTCCACTACACTGCCGGTCAACCACGCCTCGCCCTCTTTGGCGGGGCGGGCTCAAAACATGACCACACCTCCTACTCCCCGCCCTCTGCTGTCGGGTGCCGTGGCCGATCGGCTGTTTGGCTGGCTCGCCAAGGGCGCCGCGCTGCTGACCCTGGGCCTGCTGCTGGGCATCCTGGCCTCCCTCGTCTTTGGCGCCTGGCCTGCCATTGAAAAATACGGTCTCACCTTCCTCACGCGCAGCGTCTGGGACCCCGTCCAAGGCGACTTTGGCGGTTTGGTGATGATTTATGGCACCTTGGCCACCTCTTTCATCGCCTTGGCGATCGCTGTGCCGGTCAGCTTTGGCATTGCCTTGTTCCTGACCGAACTCTCGCCCAACTGGCTCAAGCGCCCCCTGGGCACGGCCATCGAACTGCTGGCTGCGGTGCCCTCCATCGTGTACGGCATGTGGGGCCTCATGGTTTTTGGCCCCATCCTGGCCACCTATGTGCAGCAACCGCTGCAGGCGCTGCTCAAGGGCGTTCCCGTTCTGGGCGGCTTTGTGTCCGGCCCGCCCGTGGGCATCGGCATTTTGTCGGCTGGCATCATCCTGGCCATCATGATCATTCCCTTCATCGCTTCGGTGATGCGCGATGTGTTTGAAGTCACGCCAGCCCTGCTCAAAGAGTCGGCCTATGGCTTGGGTTCGACCACCTGGGAAGTGGTGTGGAAGGTCGTTCTGCCCTACACCAAGACCGGTGTGCTGGGCGGCGTCATGCTGGGTCTGGGCCGCGCTCTGGGCGAGACCATGGCCGTGACCTTCGTGATCGGCAACATGAACCAGCTCAACTCCTTGAGTGTGTTCGAGGCCGCCAACAGCATCACCTCGGCCCTGGCCAACGAGTTTGCCGAAGCGGGTGAAGGCCTGCACCAGGCCTCGCTGATCTACCTGGGTCTGGTCCTGTTCTTCATCACCTTTGTGGTGCTGGCCTTGTCCAAGGTCTTGCTGCTGCAACTCAAGAAAAGCGAAGGAGCGCGTTCATGAGCACCTCCGCCCAATTGCTGGCCGCGGCCGAGTTGGCGCAAACGCGCCAGGGCCGTTACGCCAGCCGCAAGCGCGTCAACACCATTGCGCTGGCCCTGTCGCTGGCCGCCATGGCCTTTGGCGTGTTCTGGCTGGTGTGGATTCTCTGGGAAACCATCCGCCTGGGCTTTGGTGGCCTGAGCGTGGCCTTGTTCACGCAAATGACCCCACCGCCCAATGAGGTGGGCGGCATCTCGAACGCCATCTTTGGCTCCTTCGTGATGGTTTTGATGGCCACTTTCATCGGCACCCCGATCGGCATCATGGCTGGCGTGTACCTGGCCGAGTACGACACCAAGGGTTGGCTGGCTTCGGTCACGCGCTTCGTCAATGACATTCTGTTGTCGGCGCCCAGCATCGTGATCGGCTTGTTCGTCTATGCCATCGTGGTCGCTCGCTTCAAGAGCTTCTCGGGCTGGGCCGGCATCATTGCCCTGGCGCTGATCGTGATCCCGGTGGTCATTCGCACCACGGAGAACATGCTGTCCCTGGTGCCCTCGGCACTGCGTGAAGCTGCGTACGCCTTGGGCACGCCCAAGTGGAAGGTCATCTTGATGATCACCCTGCGTGCGGCCCAGTCGGGCGTCATCACTGGCGTGCTGCTGGCGGTGGCCCGTATTTCAGGCGAAACGGCGCCGCTGCTGTTCACCGCCCTGAACAACCAATTCTGGAACTCGGACCTGTCCAAACCCATGGCCAGTTTGCCGGTGACCATTTTCAAATTTGCGATGAGCCCGTACGAAAACTGGCAGCAACTGGCCTGGGCAGGTGTGTTCCTGATCACCGTGGCGGTGCTGGGGCTCAACATCCTGGCTCGGTTTTTGACCCGCCAGAAGTAAAGGCAAGGACTTAATTCCATGACGACCACCTTCACCGTGCCCGACCACCAGGCCAAGATCGCTGTGCGCGATCTGAACTTCTACTACGGCAAATTCCACGCCCTCAAGGGCATCAACCTGAACATCCCCGAGAAGAAGGTCACCGCCTTCATCGGTCCGTCGGGTTGCGGCAAGTCGACGCTGCTGCGCACCTTCAACCGCATGTTCGAGTTGTACCCCGAGCAACGCGCCGAAGGCCAGATCGTGCTCGATGGCGAGAACCTGTTGACCTCCAAGCAAGACGTGGCCTTGATCCGCGCCAAGGTCGGCATGGTGTTCCAAAAGCCCACCCCCTTCCCGATGTCGATCTACGACAACATCGCGTTCGGTGTGAAGCTGTTCGAGAACCTCAGCGCCGCCGACATGGACGATCGCGTCGAGTGGGCCTTGCGCAAGGCGGCCCTGTGGACCGAAGTCAAGGACAAGCTCAACCAAAGTGGCTCGGGCCTCTCGGGTGGTCAACAACAACGCCTGTGCATTGCGCGCGGCATTGCGATCAAGCCCGAAGTGCTCTTGCTCGACGAGCCCTGCTCGGCGTTGGACCCCATCTCCACCGCCAAGGTGGAAGAGCTGATTGCCGAACTGAAGGACGACTACACCGTCGTCATCGTGACCCACAACATGCAACAGGCCGCGCGCTGCAGCGACTACACCGCCTACATGTACTTGGGCGACCTGGTGGAATTTGGCGAGACCGAGCAGATGTTCTTCAAGCCCACCCGCAAAGAGACTGAAGACTACATCACCGGCCGTTTCGGTTGAGGAGCCCCCATGCCTGAAAAACACCTTTCCACGCAGTTCGATGCCGACCTCAACGGCGTGTCCTCACGCGTGATGGAGCTGGGCGGCCTGGTGGAGTCCCAGATCCACCAAGCCATCTACTCGCTGTCGCAGTTCAGCCCGGAAGCGGCCGACCAGGTGATCGAGATCGAGCACCGCGTCAACGCCATGGAAATCGAGATCGACCGCGACCTGGCCTCCATCATTGCCCGCCGTCAACCCACGGCCCGCGACCTGCGCCTGCTGTTGGCCATTTCCAAGACCACCGCCAACCTCGAGCGCGTCGGTGACGAGGCCAGCAAGATCGCGCGCATGGTCAAGTCCATCATCGAAAGCGGTGCTGCGCGTCAGCTGCCCTCGTCGGACCTGCGTGTGGCAGCCGACCTGGCTTCGGGCCTGCTGCGCAAGGCCCTGGACGCTTTTGCCCGCCTGGACACCTCGACGGCCGTCTCCATCCTCAAGGAAGACGACCAGATCGACCGCGAGTTCGACGGCTTTGTGCGCAAGCTCATCACCTACATGATGGAAGATCCGCGCACCATCTCGCCCAGCCTGGACCTTTTGTTCTTGGCCAAGGCGATTGAGCGCATTGGCGACCACGCCAAAAACATCGCCGAGTTCATCATCTACGTGGTCAAGGGCACCGATGTGCGCCATGCCTCGATCGATGATGTGGAGTCGGCTCTCCGGTGATTCGAGATGAAGAAACTGCCTCAAATCCTGATTGTTGAAGACGAGCCGGCAATTGCCGAGCTGATCGCGGTCAACCTGCGCCACAACGGCTTCCAGCCGGTGTGGGCAGAGGATGGCATCTCGGCCCAGCGTGAGCTGGACGCGGTGCTGCCTGACGTCATCTTGCTCGACTGGATGCTGCCCGGCCAAAGCGGTGTGGCGCTGGCGCGCAAATGGCGCGCGGATGCCCGCACCAAGGGCGTGCCCATCCTGATGCTGACGGCTCGGGGTGACGAGTCCGACAAGGTGCAAGGTCTCGATGCCGGTGCTGACGACTACATCACCAAGCCGTTTTCCACTCAGGAATTGTTGGCCCGCATCCGTGCCGTGCTGCGCCGCCGCGCGCCCGAGCAGGTGTCGGACGCGGTGACGATTGGCGAGTTGGTGCTGGACGCTGCCACTTACCGTGTCACCTTCCAAGGCCAGCCCTTGAAGGTCGGCCCGACTGAATTCAAGCTGCTGCACTACCTCATGAAGCACTCCGAGCGCGTGCACAGCCGTTCCCAGTTGCTGGACCGTGTCTGGGGCGACCATGTGTTCATCGAAGAGCGTACGGTTGACGTGCACGTCAAGCGCCTGCGTGAAGCCCTGGGCGGCGCGGGTACCATGGTGGAGACGGTGCGGGGCGCCGGCTACCGATTGACGGGTCAACCCCAGACGGCTGTTTCTGCCTGACCGCTGCGGCGGCTCACTCCATGACATTTCGGTTTTTGAGTTTTGTAGGGGCCCAGCTGCTGGCGGGCGCCCTGGGCTGGGCGCTGGCCGAATGGCTGGGCGCCTCGATCGCCGTGGTGGTGGGCACCTGGGTCTGGTTCTTGTTGGACGTCTGGCGCGGCCTGAGCGTGCGCCGCTGGCTGCGCAAGGGCGACGCCAATGCGGCACCGCAAATTGGCGGTCTGTGGGGCGAGGTGTCCGACCGCGCCCGCCGTTTGCTGCGCCAAGAGGCCAAGAAGGCCAGCGACAGCGAACAGCGTCTGCAGGACTTCCTGGCCGCGATCCAGGCCTCGCCCAATGGCGTGGTGCTGCTCGATCCCGAAGGCCACATCGAGTGGTGCAACCAGACGGCCGCCGAACACTTTGGCTTTGACCCGCAGCGCGACCTGATGCAGTCCATCGGCAACCTGCTGCGCGACCCCTTGTTTGCCGCCTACTACGCCTCGCGAGACTACAGCCACGACATCGTGATGTCCGGGCGAGACAGCACCGTGTCGCGGCCTGTGCGCCTGTCGGTTCACCTGCATGCCTACGGCGAGGGCCGGCGCCTGCTGCTGTCGCGTGACGTGACGGCGCTGGACCAAGCCGACGCCATGCGGCGCGACTTTGTGGCCAATGTGTCGCATGAGATCCGCACGCCGCTCACCGTCTTGTCGGGCTTCATCGAGACCTTGCAAACCCTCAACCTGGAGCCGCAGGAGCGCCAGCACTACCTGAGCCTGATGGCCCAGCAGGGCAGCCGCATGCAGACCGTGGTGAACGACTTGCTCACCTTGTCGCGGCTCGAGGGCAGTCCTGCGCCCGGCCTCAACGACTGGCAACCTGTCGGCGCCTTGCTGCAGCATTGCGAGCAAGAGGCGCTGGCCCTGTCGGGCGTGGTCACCGCCCACAGCGGGCGCCGCCACCAGATCCATTTTGACGACGCACAGGCCCAGGGCGTGGACCTGGCGGGCTCGCACAATGAGCTGCAGAGCGCGTTGTCCAACCTGATCAGCAATGCCGTGCGCTACACCCCGGGCGGCGGCAGCATCCAGGTCAGTTGGCGCATGCTGCCCGATGGGCGCGCCGAATTTGAAGTGCGTGACACCGGCCCCGGCATCGCGCCGGAGCACATCCCACGGCTGACCGAGCGCTTTTACCGCGTGGACCGCAGCCGCTCGCGCGAAACCGGTGGCACCGGGCTGGGCCTGGCCATCGTCAAGCATGTGGTGCAGCGCCATGGCGCCCAGTTGTTGATCGAGAGCAGCCTGGGCGTGGGGTCCCGTTTTGCCATCACCTTCCCGGCCAGCCGCCTGCGCTGCCAGGCCTTGGGCCTCAATGCGGGGGCGTCTGCGCTGCCATCGAGCGCCGAAGTGCGATCCAAAGCATGGGCGTGAGCACCGCTGCGGCCACGGCCAGGGCCACGGTGCTGCTGGCCCAAAAAGCGTCTGCGCTGGCCCAGGGGGCTTGGTTTCCCAGTCCCTGGTAAGCCAGCACATAGCCGCCGCCCAGGCCTGCGCCCCACAGCAGCACGCTGTAGACCAGCAGCGGGACCAGGGTCACGCGGTAGCAGCGCAGCACAAACACACACAGGGTTTGCCAGGCATCGGCCAAGTGGTAGAGCGCCACCCACAGCAGCAGGGGCGCCGCTTGCTGGGCCACCTCGGGGGATTCGGCATACCAGCGTGGCAAGGCCTCACGGCCGAGCAGCAAAGCCCCCGACGCCAGCACGCTCAAGCCGACGGCCAGGCCCAGGCCGGTTTGGACGGCCGCCCGCGCCTGGGCGGGCTGGTCAGCGCCCAGCCAGTAACTGGTGCGCGCACTGGTGGCAATGGCCAAGGACAAGGGCACCATGTAGAGCACCGCCGTGACGTTGGCAGCGATCTGGTGGCTGGCGGCGGCCGTGGTGCCCAGGCGGGCAATGAACAGGGCCATCAGCGTGAACGAGGTGACTTCGACCATCACCGACAGGCCAGCGGGCAAGCCCAGCCGCATGAACTGCGCGAGCTGGCTTCGGTCGGGGCGCTCCAGCGGCTGCCAGAGCTGCAAGGGCCGGTAGGCGGCTTGGCGCTGCAGCATCAACAGGCCCAGACCCAGCAGGCTGTAGTTGACCACCAGTGTGGCCACGGCGCAGCCTGTGGCACCATAAGCCGGCAGCCCGGCACCCCCCCAAGTCAGCAGCATGGACAAGGGCACTTTGATGGCCAGGCCGCCCAGTTGCAAGGCCGTCACCAGGCGGGGCTGGTGCAAGGCCTGGCTCAGCGTGCTGTAGATGCGAAACAGCAAAGCAGGCGGCAGCGCCCAGGCCAGGACGGCCAGGTACTGGCGCACGTCAGGGCGCAAGGCCTCTGGGACCTGGGTCCATTCCAGGGCCGGTTCGGGCCACAGCAGCAAGCCCATGCCCAGCACGGCCGCGACAGCGCCCAGGTAAAGCGATTGGCGCACCGAGCGCCCGACCGCTTCGGGCCGACCCGCGCCTTGCAGTTCGGCCCAGATGGGCAGCAAGGCCTGCAGCACACCCATCAGGCCGACATAGACGCTGATGTAGAAAGCCGAGCCCACGGCCAAGGCGGCCAAAGCTTCCGGCGAGTGGCGACCCGCGACCAGCGTATCGGTCACGCCATAGGCCATCACGGCCAACTGACCCGCCAACACCGTGCCGGCATGGCGGGCAATCAAGCGCATTTCGCTCACGCTCAGCTCCCGCTGCGGCGGTACAGCAAGACGGCTTCGCGGCGCTCCACGGGGCGCCAGACACTGCTTTCAAATTGCCACTGCGCCATGTTGGGCGGTACCTGGCCCGGCCCAGCGGGTTCACGTCCGAGCAGCAACCAGTCGCAGCGCGGTTGTTCACCCAAGGCGTGCACGCGCAGCTCCCCGTGGTACTGGAAGGCGGCCACCTGGGCCTGGTTCAGGCCAAAGGCGTCCGCGCAGTGGGCCGTGCCCATCAGGGCGCGCGCGGACTGCACCATGGTGGCGTAGCTCTGGGCGTAGTCCAACAGCGGCAGCCACAGCGTCATGAGCAGGATCCAGCCCAGGGCGGCACCGCCCGCGGGCAGTACCAGGCTCTTCCAGATGGCGGCCCGCTGCCGGCCGGCACGCCACTTGACCAGGGCGATCCAGGCCCCGGTGGCCGTCAGGGCACACAGCAGCGGGAAGAGCGAAAAATCAGGTTGGAAGCCGGGCGCCAGGCGCGCCACATTGGCCGCCGGCTGGGCCGGAAAGCCTGTTTGCATGGCCAGCCAGATCACCCAGATGATGATGGCCGCACCGGTGAAAAACAGCAGGGTGAACCAGTCGATCAGCGCGCCCATGCTGCGGCTCAGCGTGGGCAAGGCAAAGGCGGCCAAGGTGGCCAAGGCGGGAAGCCCCAGCAGCAAGGCCCGGTCGGCCGGCACGGTGGTGAAGGTGGCGACCACCGACACCGCCACAAACCAAAGTGGCAGGCTCAGGTGCAGCGGCCAGCGCTTGCCGCGCAGGTGATGGCGCCAGCGCCAGACCGACCAGGCCGCCAAGGGCCAGGCCGGCCAGGCAAACCAGACCAGGAGGCGCAACAGGCTGCGGGCCTCAGGCAAGTCAGGCCAGAGCACGCGCCAGCGGTTCAGGTCCAAGGCCAAGACCAGAACCCCCACGGCCAGCGTGACCACGCCAGCCACCGTGGCCACTTGGCCCGGGCTGTGTTGGCGGCCGGGCTCGTTGTCCGCCGGGTGGGTTTGGGCCCAGCACAGGCCGGTGGCGCCCAGGCCAAAGATCAGGGCCAGCGAGGGTGCACCGCTCAAGGCCAAGCCGCCCAGGCCGGCGCCCAGCGCCAGCACCGGCGCCACGCGCCGGTAAGGGCTGGCGGCGACGGCGTAAAAGGCCAGGCTGGTGCAGCACAGTTGGGCCAGGTAAGAGGTGGTTTCGTGCGACAGCCGCGCCAGGCCCAGGCAGGCCATCAAGGCCAGCAGGCCGCCATCGGCGAGCGCGCGGGCGTAGTCATTGGGGCGGGCCTCGCCGCCGAAGGCAAAGGCGACCGGCTGGGCGCGGGGGCTGCGCGCCAGGTAGTAAACGCCATACCAGGTGGCCACCAAGGTCAGGGTCAGCATGACCATGAAGGGCAGGCGGGTCACCAACTCCGGCGACCAGCCAGCAGGCGCCAACAGCACGGCCCCGGCCCCCAGCCAGTAGGCCAGCAAGCCGTCGGTCTCAGGGGGCATGCCCGCCAGCGTGGGGTTGAGCCAGGGCGTGTGGCCGCCCGCCAGTTCCAGCATGAACCCGAGCGCCGCGATGTCGCCATTCTTCCAGGGGCCATGGCCCCAGAAGCCCGCCATCACATAGGCCGCGCACAGGCCCAGCAGGGCCCAGCGGGGCAGGCGGCGCACGGCACTTTGGGCAACGATGGCAGGGGAGGTGGAGTTCAACTTGGGCGCGGGTGTGATGGGGATGGGCGGATCAGGCCCAGAAAAGCAAAAAGGCAGCACGTTGACCGGGCTGCCTTTTTAGCAGAAGTCGAACCGGCGGCATGCGCCGGCTTTGACTTACTTGCTGGGGGTGGCCAGCTTGCCGAAGCGGTTGCGGAAGCGCTCGACACGACCGCCCATGTTGTCCACCGACTTTTGGGTGCCGGTGTAGAAGGGGTGCGATTCGCTGGAGGTGTCCAGCTTGAACAGCGGCAGTTCGCGGCCGTCTTCGGTCTTGCCCATTTCCTTGGTGTTCACGCAGGAACGGGTCACAAACTTGAAGCCGTTCGACAGGTCCACAAACAGGACTTCGCGGTAGTTCGGGTGAATGCCTTCTTTGGCCATGATCTTTACCTTGTAAATACTTGCGAGAGCCACTGCACACCCACTGCGCAGCACTTTTCGCCAAAAGCCCTCCATTATCACCTTTTTTGGAGGGCGTTTCAAGATGGGCTCTGTCGGGGTGAGCTCGCCCCGGGGGCTGGTCCCGGGGCGCAGCGAGCTCAGGCCTGCCAGGGCAGCACGCCGCACCAGTCGACCATGAAGCGCGCCAGGGTCTGGCTGACGCGCTTCATGCTGCTCAGCGAGACCGATTCGTCAATGCCATGGATGTGCCGCGCGACGGGCCCGTAGTTGGTCACCGGCAGGTCGGTGGCCAGGCTGAAGTGGCGCCCGTCGGTGGTGGCGGTGCAGGCCAGGCGCGTGGGGGCCTGGCCGTTGACTTGGGTGTGGGCCTGGGCCAAGGCTTGCATGGCGGGGTGCTCCAGGTTGTAGACACAGCCTGGCGAGCGGTGCCCGCGCGCGCTGATCTCAATTTGCAGCGCCGGGTTCAGTGCCTGGGCCTTGGCACGCAGGCGCTGGCTGATGTCGGCCAGCGCTGCATCGGCATCCACGCCGGGGAAGTAGCTGCAGCGCAAGCCCAGGGTGCAGGTGCAGGGCACCGAAGAATTCCACTCGCCACCTTCGATGGTGCCCAGGTTGAAATTCAGCGGGTGGGCCACATCGGCAAAAGCGGGGTGGCGGCGCTCGGGTGCGTTCCATTCGGCCTCCATCACCTTCAGCTCGGCCACCAGGGCCATGCCGGCCTCGATGGGGTTGAGCCCGCTGCCCATGTAGGCCACATGGGCGGGTCGCCCGGTCAGGGTGACGAACAACCAACTCACCCCCACCTGGGCCGCCATGAGGGTCTCGCCAAAGGGCTCGGGGATGATCACCGCGTCGAAGTCGGTCAGCCGGGCCTTGGCCAGGGTGTTGGTCAGCGCATGGACGGTCGACAAGGTGCCATTGCCCGTGTTTTCCTCGTCCAGCACCGCATTGAAGCCCACGACGCCGGCCGGCTGAAGGCCCAGCGAACGCAAGGCCTGCAAGGCGATGAGGGTGCAGATCAGCCCCCCTTTCATGTCGCCCGCGCCGCGCCCGTACAGCCAGTCACCCTCGACCCGAGGCTGGAAGGGGGGGCTGTGCCACAGGCTGTCGGGGCCCGTGGGCACCACGTCGAGGTGGCCATTGAACAGCACCGAGCGCCCGCGTGGCGTGCCGGCGGGCGGCAGGTGCCGGGCCAGCAGGTTGTAGCGCCCATTGTCGGGGTCGCAGGGGCAGGAGAAAAGCGGTGAGTCCTGGATCAGGCGGCTGTCCAGCAGGATGCGTTCGCAGTCCAGGCCCAGGGCTTGCATCTGCGCTTCCAGCACGGCGGCGGCGGGTTGTTCGGCGCCCGAGAGGCTGGGCGCGGCGACCAGGGCGCTGAGCTGGCTCACCATCGTGTCGTGCAAGGCGTCGACGGCCAGTGCCAGCGCTTCGGTGCTGGGCGTGAGGGCGGTAGAGGGGGTCATGGCAAGCTCCTGGCGCTGGTGGCCGTGCAAGTGGAAGAAGACCCGCCGCAGCGCAGCGCGCGCGGCTGGGCAAGTGGAGGCGGCGCCGCTATGCTGGCCCGCTGTTCCCTGGTTTTGTTGGAAAGAAAAAGGCTGAACCTGTGATGACTGAAGCTTGGCGTTTGACGGCCACCGAACTGGCCTCTTTGATCCGTTCCCGGCAACTCTCTGCCGAGGAGGCCGCCCAGTCGGCCCTGCAGCGTCTGGCGGCGGTCAACCCGGCGATCAACGCCGTGGTCGAGCACCGCCCCGACGAGGTGCTGGCCCAGGCCCGGGCCATCGATGCCGCCCTGGCCCGCGGCGAGGACCCAGGGCCCCTGGCCGGCGTGCCCGTGACCACCAAGGTCAATGTGGACCAGCGCGGTTTTGCCACCACCAATGGCCTGCGCGCCCAGCAGGACTGGGTCGCCGAGCACGATAGTCCGGTGGTCGAGAACCTGCGCCGCGCCGGCGCCGTGCTGCTGGGGCGCACCAACACCCCGGCCTTCAGCTACCGCTGGTTCACCAGCAACCTGCTGCACGGTCAGACCCTGAACCCGCGCGACGCCCGCCTGACGCCTGGGGGCTCCTCGGGCGGCGCTGGGGCCTCGGTGGCGGCCGGCATTGGCCACATCGCGCACGGCACAGACATTGCCGGCTCGGTGCGCTACCCCGCCTACGCCTGCGGTGTGCACGGCCTGCGCCCCTCGCTGGGCCGCATCCCGGCCTACAACGCCTCCTCGCCTGAGCGCGGCATCGGTCCGCAGCTGATGGCCGCTTCGGGCCCACTGGCGCGCAGCGTGACCGATCTGCGCCTGGCGCTGCAGGTCATGTCGGCGCCCGACGCGCGCGACCCCTGGTGGGTGCCCGCGCCGCTGCAAGGACCGGCTGCGCCGCTGCGCGCCGCGCTGTGCGTGCGGCCCGACGGCCTGGCCACCCAGCCCGAGGTGGTGGCGGCTTTGCTCGACGCGGCCGAGCGCCTGCGCACTGCAGGTTGGCAGGTCGACGAGATCGACACCCTGCCGCCTTTGCGCGAGGCCGTCCGCTTGCAAATGCGCTTGTGGCTGGGTGAAGGTTATGCCGCCCAGGTGGCCGCAGCCGAGCGCGAGGGCGACCCAGGCGCCCTGACCGCGCTGGCGGGTTACCGCGCCGTGGCCGAGGGCTTGCCGCCGGGCAGCCTGTCCGACACCCTGACCCGGCGCGCCGCCCTGGTGCGCCTGTGGCAGTTGTTCTTCGAGCGCTACCCGGTCTTGCTCTTGCCCGTCAGCGCCGAACTGCCCTTTGCCAACGACCTGGACCTGCAAGGGGAGGCGGCCTACGCCCGCGTCTGGGAGGCGCAACTGACCCAGATCGGTCTGCCCTTCATGGGCTTGCCGGGCCTGACCGTGTCCACCGGTCTGGTGGGGCGCACCCCGGTGGGTGTGCAGCTCACGGCCAGCCGCTTCCGCGAGGACCTCTGCCTGCTGGCTGGCGAGGCCATCGAGGCCGGGGGCACGCCCAGTGCCCCGGTCGACCCCTGGCGGCCGTGAGGCGCGAGCGCGGTGCCAGCAGCCCATGCCGGGTCAGCCCGCCACGGCCTCGGTGAGCACGGCGTCCAGCGCCTCGACCAGTTGGTCTGCGTGGGTGCGTGAGAACACCAGCGGCGGCCGGATCTTCAGCGCACTGGCCTGCTCGCCAGTGGCGCTGAGCAGCACCTGGCGTTGGCGCAGGCCGTTGACCACGCGCGCGGTCAGGGCCGCGTCGGGGGTCCGCTGCGCCCGGTCGGCGACCAGCTCCAGTCCGATGAACAGGCCGGCGCCACGCACATCGCCAATCGCCTCGTGGCGCTGGGCCAACTGCCGCAGTTGTTCGCGCAGGTAGTGGCCCACGGCCAGGGCGTTGGCCTGCAGGCCCTCACCCTCGATCACGTCCAGCACCGCGCTGGCCACGGCCATGGACACGGGGTTGCCACCAAAGGTGTTGAAGTAGCGGCACTCGCGGCCAAAGGCCGCCATCACCTCGGGGCGCACGGCCAGGCCCGCCACTGGGTGGCCGTTGCCCATGGGCTTGCCCAGGGTGACGATGTCGGGCACCACGCCATGGCGGGCAAAACCCCACATCGACTCGCCCGTGCGGCCAAAGCCGGGTTGCACCTCGTCGGCGATGAAGACGCCGCCAGCGGCCCGGATCGCTTGCACGGCCTCTTGCAGAAAGCCGGGCGGCGCGGTGCAGATGCCGTCGCTCGAGAACACGGTGTCCACCAGCAGGGCCGCCGCTTGCTGACCGTGCGCCTGCAGGTCGGCGATGGCGGCGCGCACGCCCTCGGCCAGCTGCCGACCCAGGCTGTCCGGGTCTTGGCGGTAGCTGTCGGGCGCCGGGATGGTGCGCACGTTGGGCCCGATCTTGACCAGCTTGCCCAGCGAGGGTGAGGCCTCGGCCAACGAGGCGGTGACGCCGTGGTAGGCGAACTGGGTCACGATCAACCCTTGCGCGCCCGTGTGGGTGCGGGCGATGCGCAGCGCCAGGTCATTGGCCTCGCTGCCGGTGCAGGTGAACATGGCGTGGCCGAGTTCGGGCGGCAGCAGGGCCAGCAGGCGCTCGGCATAGGCCAGCACGCCTTCGTGCAGGTAGCGGGTGTGGGTGTTCAGCGTGGCGGCCTGGCGCGCCAGGGCCTGCACCACATGGGGGTGGCTGTGGCCCACGCTGGCCACGTTGTTGTAGGCGTCCAAAAAAGGCCGGCCCTGGGCGTCGTACAGCCACACGCCTTCGCCGCGAACGGGGTGGAAAGGGGTGTCGTAAAAGGTGCGGTAGGCCGGGCCCAGCAGGCGGGTACGGCGCGCCAGCAGCGCGGCGCTGTCAACGGTGTCGGTGGCGTTCATGACGGGGCTTTCAGACCGATTCAAAGCGAGGGCAGGGGCAGATCGCAGGCCTGGTGCAGCAGGGCGCTGGCGTGGGCCGGGTCCAAGCCGTCCAGTGCCTGGAGGCGCGCCCATGAGATGGGGTTGTTGCGCAGCAGGTAGGGCGCGTTGTCGGGCTGGCGGGCGGCGCGCCAGCCACTGATGGCCACCACCATGGCCAGGCGCGCACGGATCAGCGCGGGCAGCACCTGCAGCTCGGCCGATTGCAGCGGCAGCACCGTGTGGTAGGCCGCGCAGAAGTCGGCGATGGTGCCCAGGGCGTCGCGCTCCACCTCGATTTGATAAGACGCGGCCACCGCCAGGTCGTCGACCAGGGGCGCGTGCACCATGTCGCCCAGGTCGAGGATGCCGCTCAGGCGCTCGGGCGCGGCGGGGTCGACCAGCAGGTTGTAGATGTTGAAGTCGTTGTGGATGGCCTGGCGGCGCAGGCCGGCCAGGCGCGGCAGGGCCTGGGTCTCAAAAGCGTCCAGCGCGCGCGCGGCCAGGGCACGCCGCGCCGGGTCAGGCACATGGCGCAGCAGGCCGCGGGCCCGGTGCGCGTACTGGATGTCCCAAGGCAGAGCCAGGGTGCTGGCTGGGTGCTGCAGGCCGGCCAGGGCGCGGTCCAGCCGGGCCAGGGCCTGGGCCACACTGGCGCGCTGGGCCGCCGAGCGCGGTGCCTGGGGCATGGGCAGGCCTTCCAGGTAGCTGAACAGGCGCATCACCCGGGTCTGGCCGCCGGGGCAGGGCAGCAGCACGGCGTCGGCGCCCTCCAGGGTGGGCCACAGGCGTTGCACCGGCAGGCTGGGGTCGCTCTGGGCCAGGTAGCGCAGCGCTTGGGTCTGGAAGTCGGCCACCAGCGGGGACTCCAGCGGGTGGGAGATTTTCAGCATGGCGCGCGGGCCGTGCTCGGGGGTCACCAGGAAGTTGGCATCGCGCTCGCCGCTCAGGGGGCTGAACTGGGCTTGCAGGCCGTAGTGCTGCAGCAGCAGGGCCTGGGCCTGGTCCAGCGCAAATGGCGCGGGTGGGGCGTTGAGCACGGCCGCACCGGGCAGGTCGCTGGCCTCGTCGTCGATCTCGGCGGCGGTGGGGGGGCTGGGCTGGTGGGGGCTGTGCATGTCAGACCACGGCTTCAAAGCCGCGCAGGGCGCTGGCCAGGTTGGGACCCAGGTCGTCGGACAGGTAGCCGCCCTCTTGCACCAGCACGGTGGGCAGGCCCAGGCGGGCGATCTCGGCAGTGATCAGCGCAAAGCCCTCGGTGGTCACGGCCATGGCCTGGTAGGGGTCTCGCTCGTGGGCGTCCAGGCCCAGGCTGACCACCAGGGCGCCCGGGGCAAAGGCGCGCACGGCAGTGCAGGCGCGCGCCAGGGCCTGCAGGTAGGCGGCGGTGTCGGTGCCCTTGGGCAGGGGCAGGTTGAGGTTGTAGCCCAGGCCGTCGCCCTCGCCACGCTCATGGGCGTGGCCGGTGAAGAAGGGGGTGCAGAAATGCGGATCGCCATGCAGCGACACGGTGAGCACGTCGTTGCGGCGCCAGAAGATGCCCTGGGTGCCGTTGCCGTGGTGCACGTCGACGTCCAGGATGGCGACGCGCGCATGGCGCTGGCGCAGGTGCTGGGCCGCGATGGCGGCGTTGTTCAGGTAGCAAAAGCCGTTGGCGCGGTCGGCGTAGGCATGGTGACCGGGCGGTCGGCACAGGGCGTAGGCGGCGTGTTCGCCGTCCAGCACCAGTTGGGCGGCGTGGGTGGCGACCTGGGCCGACTGCGTCGCGGCGCGCCAGGTGTGCTGGCCAATGCTGCAGGCGTTGTCGCCCATGTGGTAGCCGGCTTGGCCCACCAGGCTGTCGGGGTAGCTGAAGGGCTGGCCGGGGAAGGGGTAGACATTGGGCATGACCTCGTCGGAGGCGCCCTCCAGGGTCTGCCAGCGGGCCCAGGCGGTTTCGAGGAAGTGCAGGTACTGCGGGGTGTGGACCGCCGCGCGCGAGCCGCCACCGTGGTCCTCAGGGGCCAGCACGGTGTGACCGGCGGCCTGGGCCGAGGCCAGCAGGCGGTAGGCGCGCTCGGGCTGCTCGTTGCTGCGCTTGAGGCGCCCGCGCACGATGAACTGCTGCGGGTCGTGGTCTTGGTGCTGGTCCGAGTAGACGATCTTCATGGTGGCGTGGGGGACGGGTTGGAGGGGGCCGGTGGGCTGGGTTTGAACAGGGCTTGCACATGCTCCTGGCCTTCCACCAGGTGGTGGTGCAGGGCGTGGTCGGCGGCCTGGGCGTCGCGGCGCAGCAGCGCTTGCACCAGGGGCTGGTGCGACTCGGCGATCAGCGCCGGGTCGCGGTAGCTGCCCTCGGTGAGGGCCAGGATCATGCGGATTTCGGTCTGCATGTTGTTGAACAGGCGCTGCAGGTAGGCGTTGCCGGAGATCTCGCACAGGTAGGCGTGGATGCCCAGGTCCAGGGTCACGCGTTCGGCCTGGGCCAGGCGCGGCGCTTGGGCCACCATTTCGTCGACGCGGGCTTGCAGCTGGGCCAGTTGGGCCTCGGTGGCTTGCTGGCAGGCCAGGCCGGTGGCCATGCGCTCTAAGCCGATGCGGACTTGGAACAGGTCGTCGATCTCTTTGGGCGTGATGGTGCGCACGGCAAAGCCATGGCGCGGGCGCGACACCAGCAGGCCTTGGCTTTCCAGGCGGCGTGCGGCCTCGCGCACCGGGGCGCGGCTGATGCCCATCTGGCGCGCCAGTTCGGCTTCGACAATGCGCTCGCCAGGGCCCAGTCGGCCGGCGACGATGGCCTGCTGCAATTGGGCTTCGACCACGGCCACCAGGTCGGGCAGCTCGATGGACGAAAAGCCGGCGGCGCTGGCGGCGCCGCTCAGGCTGGGGTTCAGGGGCTGGAAGGGCTGCATATCTCCTCTTTTTCTGTCGGGGCCGGTGCGGCTGCACGGGGCGTCGGGGCGCTACTTTAAGCGCCTGGGCAGGGCCAGGTAGACGCCCGCGCCCATGATCAGCGCGATGCCCATGAGCGCCACCCCATCGGGCGAGCGCTGAAACCAGAAGGTGCTGATCAGCACCGCGAGCAGGAGTTGCAGGTAGTTCATGGGCGCCAGCGTGGCTGCCGAGACGCGCCGAAAGGCCGCCAGCAACAGCAACTGAGCCCCGCCGCTGACCACGCCCCCTGCAATCAGCAAGGCCAATTCGGTGGCGCTGGGCCAGACCACGGGCGGCGTGAACAGGGCTGGCAAGTTGGTCACCAGCAGGCACACCGCGGCCATGTAGGCAAATTGCACGGGCGCGGGCACTAGGCCCGCCAGGCGACGCGTCAGCACCTGGAACAGGGCATAGCAGACGGCGGCCAGGGCCATGAGCAAGGTGCCCGCCATTGGCAGGGCGCCGCCAGGCCGCACGATCAGCAGCATGCCGGCAAAGCCCACCCACACCGCCACCCATTGCACCCGGCCCACCCGCTCGCCCAGCACCCAGGGCGACAGCGCGACCATGATCAGCGGGGCGGTGAAGTAAATGGCGGTGGCTTCGGCCAGCGGCATGCTGGCCAGCGCGGTCATGAAGCTGGTGGCCACGATGGCCAGCATCAGGCTGCGCAGCAAGAGCAGTTTTTGGTGCGGCTGGCGCCACACCCGCCAGTCACCATGGCGCCACAGCAGCACGGCCGCCATGCCACTGACGGCGATGTAGCGCGTCAGGTTCATCAGCGTGGCGGGGTAGTGGAACAGCATCTGCTTGGCAAAGGCGTCGTAGCAGGCGAAGGCCAGCAAGGCCCCCAGGAACAGCAGCATGCCGCTGCGTGGCGAGGCCACAGCGCCTGGCAGGGGCGCGGCGCGGGCCGCGGTGAGGGCTGCGGCGGTGGGCTCAGCCATGCAGGCCTTCCAGGAAGGCGCGCAGGCCGGGGCCGATGGCCTCGACCATGTAGCCACCTTCTTGCACCACCACCGTGGGCAGGCCCAGCGCGCGCACCTGGGCGCCTGCCAGGCGGTAGGCCTCAAAGTCCAGGCGCAGCACGCTGATGGGGTCGTCCTTGTAGGTGTCAAAGCCCAGGGACAGCACCAGGGCACGGGGTGCAAAGTCGCGCAGCGCGATGACGGCGCTTTCGAGCGCGGCGCTGAATTCGGCGTTGCCGCTGCCGTGGCGCAGCGGCAGGTTGAGGTTGCAGCCCAGGCCGGCGCCCAGGCCGCGCTCTTCGGGGTAGCCGGTGTAGAAGGGGAAGTACTGGCTGGGGTCGGCATGGGTGGAGACGGTCATCACCTCGGCGCGCTCATAGAAGATGTTTTGCGTGCCGTCGCCATGGTGGGCGTCCACATCGAGCACGGCCACGCGGCCAAAGGTGGACAGCAGGCGTTCGGCCGCGCAGGCGCTGTTGTTGACAAAGCAAAAGCCGCTGGCGCGGTCGCGGTGGGCATGGTGGCCCGAGGGGCGGCACAGGGCGTAGGCGGCGGGTTCGCCCGCGCAGACCGCGTCGGCCGCCGCCACCGCCGAATGGGCCGAGCGCAGGATGGCGCGCCAGCTGTCCGGCCCGATCGGGCAGGACAGGTCACCGAGGTAGTAGCCGGTCTGCGCCACCAGCGAGGGCGAGGGGCAGGGCCCGCGACCTGCCCCCGCCCCGGCGCGCGGGTACGGCGCCAGGTTGGGCAGCACCTCGATGCCAGGCTCCACCCCGGGACGGCGCAGCGCCTGCCAGCGGGGCCAGGCGGTCTCCAGGTAGTCCAGGTAGTCTGGGCTGTGCACGGCTTCCAGTGGGGCGCGGCCCAGCTCGGGCGGCTCGTGCACGGGCACACCGCAGCCGTGCAGGGCGGCCTGCAAGGCGTCGGCGCGGCTGGGCAACTCGGCTGGGGGCATCAGCCGGCCCAGGCGCATGAACTGCTGCGGCGTGTGCAGCAGCTGGTCGGGGGCGAAGAAGGCTTGCATGGCCGGACCTCCTCAGTGGGCGGGCTGTTGCTCGTACTGGTCGAAGGCGGCACCCAGGCGCTGGAACAGCGTGGCCAGTTCGGCCTCGCTGATGATCAGCGGCGGGCACAGGGCCACGGTGTCACCCATGGCGCGCACGATCAGGCCTTGCGCCTGGGCCAGTGCGGCCAGGCGCGGGCCGGCTTTGAGCTCGGGGGCGTGGGGCTGGCGCGTGGACTTGTCGGCCACCAGTTCCAACGCACCGATCAGGCCGACGCCACGCGACTCGCCCACGCTGGCGCGCTGGCCCAACTGGTGCAGGCCGGTCTGGAAGGCCGGGACCAGGGCGCGCACGCGGTCCAGGATGTGTTCGTCTTCGAAGACCTTGAGCGTCTCCAGCGCGATCGCGCAGGCCACCGGGTGACCCGAGTAGGTGTAGCCATGGCCGAAAGTGCCGATCTTGCCGCTGTTGGCGGCCAGGGCCTCGTGCACTTGCTGCGACACCATCACCGCCGAGATCGGCACATAGCCCGAAGACAAGGCCTTGGCGCAGGTCAGGATGTCGGGCTGCAGGCCGAAGGTGGTGCTGCCGAACAGGTTGCCGGTGCGGCCAAAGCCGCAGATCACCTCGTCGGCCACCAGCAGCACCTCGTACTTGCGCAGCACGGCCTGGACCTTGGCGAAGTAGGTCTCGGGCGGCACGATCACGCCGCCCGCGCCCATCACCGGCTCGGCAAAAAAGGCGGCCACGGTGTCGGGCCCTTCGGCCAGGATGCGTTGCTCCAGCGCGTCCGCCAGGCGGGTGGCAAAGTCGGCCTCGCTCTCGCCGGGCAGGCCATAGCGGTAGTGGTGTGGGCAGTCGACGTGCGAGATGCGGTCGATGGGCAGGTCAAAGTCGCGGTGGTTGGTCGGCAGGCCGCTCAGGCTGGCGCTGGCCACCGTGACGCCGTGGTAGGCGCGCTGGCGCGCCAGGATCTTCTTCTTGCCCGGCTTGCCGATGGCGTTGTGGTAGTACCAGATCATCTTCACCGCGCTGTCGTTGGCCTCGGAGCCCGAGTTGGCGAAGAACACGCGCGCCATGGGCACGGGTGCCACGGCCAGCAGGCGCTCGGCCAGCTCGGCCACGGCGGGATTGGAGCGGTGGTTGAAGGTGTGGTAGTACGGCAGGGTCTGCAAGGCCTTGACGCCGGCCGCCACCAGGCGTGGGTGGCTGAAGCCGAGCGCGCTGCACCACAGGCCGGACATGCCTTCGATGTAGCGGCGCCCTTGCTCGTCCTCGACGTAGATGCCGTCGCCCCGTGTGACCATCAGCGGCCCGACTTCAGGGTGGGTGGCCAGGTTGGTGAAGGGGTGCAGGTGGGCGGCAATATCCTGGCGGGCCAGGGCGGTGGTGGCGGACATGGGGCTTCCTTGGGGTGTGGGCAAAAATTCAGTAACCGCGTTGCAGGTCCACGGCGACCTCGGCCGCCCGGCCGGCGCGGATGCGGGCCAGGTTCTGCGCGGTCTGTTCAGCGATCACGCTGGGGGCGGTGCGGGTGGCGATGTGCGGGGTGATGGTGATGCGCGGCTCCGACCAGAAGGGGTGTTCGGGGGGCAAGGGCTCCTGGCTGAAGGCGTCCAGCGTGGCCGCCCCCAGTTGGCCCGAGGCCAGGGCTGGCAGCAGGTCGGCTTCGACCAGGTGGTCGCCCCGGCCCACATTGATCAGGTGGGCGCCGCGCGGCAACTGGTCGAACAGCGGCTGGCTGAGCACGCCGCGCGTGTCGTCGGTCAGGGGCAGCAGGCAGACCAGGGTGTCGCAGCCGCTCAGGAAGTCCTTGCGCTGCGCCTCGCCATGGAAGGCTTGCAGGCCGGCGGGCAGGTTGGCCTTGGGTGAGCGGCTCCAGCCGCGCACGCTGTAGCCCAAGCCCAGCAAGGCCTGGGCGCAGGCCAGGCCCAGCGTGCCCAGGCCGGCGATGCCCACGCGGTGCTTGCGCGGTGGCTGGATGGGCTGCTCCTGCCAGCGGCCGGCGGCGGCGCTGGCCAGGTAGGCGCCCATGTGGCGCTGCTGGTGGATCACGGCCCAGCACACATAGGCCGTCATGCCCTGGCCCATGTCGGGGTCGATGATGCGGCACACCGGCACGGCGGGCAGGGCCGGGTCGGCGCTGATGTGGTCCACGCCGGCGCCCACCGACTGCACCAGTTGCAGCTTGGGCATCTGGGCCATCAGGCCGTCGGGCGGGTACCAGCAGACCGCCACCTCGATCTCATCGAGCGCGCCCAAGGCGCCCGGAAAGCGCAGCTCGGCCTGCGGGAAGCGCGCGCGGTAGGCCTTCTCGAGGTGGGTCATGGGGATCAGCGTGCTGAGGAAGGCAATGGTGCGTGGATCGGACATGGGCGCGCAGAGAGAACGTCAGTCGGTGGATGGGGCGATCGTATGGGGGGGCTCGGGCCGGGCTTCAGGCCGCCTGGGCCAGCCGGGGCACGGCCTCGATCAGGGTGCGGGTGTAGTCGTGCTGAGGGCGGGTCAGCACCTCGTGGGTGGGGCCGTATTCGACGATGCGGCCGCGCTGCATGACGGCGATGTGGTCGCACATTTCGCCGGCCACGCGCAGGTCGTGGGTGATGAAGACCATGGCCAGCTGGAAGCGCTCGCGCACCTCGGCAAACAGCTTGAGCACCTGGGCCTGCACCGACACATCGAGGGCGGACACGGGCTCGTCGGCCACCAGCAGCTCGGGCTCCATGGCCAGGGCGCGGGCGATGCCGATGCGCTGGCGCTGGCCACCCGAAAATTCGTGCGGAAAGCGGTCCGCCGCCTCTGGCCCCAGGCCCACCAGCTTCAGCAACTCCAGCGCGCGGGCGTAGGCGACTTCGCGCGAAACGCCTTGGGCGATGGGGCCTGCGGCCAATGTGGGGCCGATGCGGTGGCGTGGGTTGAGCGAGGCATAGGGGTCCTGGAAGACCATCTGAATCTTGCCCTGGGCCTGCTGGCGCAGCGCAGCGCCCGACATCAGGTTGCGCCCCTTGAACAGGATGCGGCCGGACTCAAACGGCGCCAGGCCCACGATGCAACGGCCCACCGTGGACTTGCCCGAACCGGACTCGCCCACCAGGCCCAGGGTCTGGCCCCGGCGCAGTTCGAAGCTGACACCGCGCGCGGCGCTCACCTCGCGGCCGCGCTTGAACAGGCTGCCGCCGGTGCGGTAGGTCTTGCACAGGTCCTGCACCTGCAGCACATGCAGGGGGTCGAGTTCGCGCTCGGCCACGCGCGCGGTGCCTTGCGGGATGGCCGCGATCAGCTTGCGCGTGTAGGGGTGTTGCGGCTGCGTCAGCACGGCTTGTGCGGGGCCGGATTCGACCACCACGCCGGTCTGCATCACCACCACCTGGTCGGCGATTTCAGACACCACACCAAAGTCGTGGGTGATGAACAGCACGGCCGTGCCCCGGCGCTGTTGCAGCTCGCGCATGAGCTTGAGGATTTGCGCCTGGGTGGTCACGTCGAGCGCGGTGGTGGGCTCGTCGGCGATCAGCAGGCGCGGCTCCAGCACCAGGGCGCAGGCGATCATCACGCGCTGGCGCTGGCCACCGGAGAGGCGGAAAGGGTAGCTGTCGATCAGCAGCTCGGGCTCGGGCAGGCCCACGTCGGCCAGGGCCGCCAGAATGCGCTGGCGCTTCTCGCTGGCCGAGAGCTGGACGTGGGCATCGAACACCTCGGCGATCTGGTCGCCAATGCGCATCACCGGGTTGAGCGCGGTCATGGGCTCCTGGAACACCATGCCGATGCGCTGGCCGCGCAACTCGCGCAGCTGGTCTTCGTTGAGGCTGAGCAGGTCGACGCCGTCAAACAGGATCTGGCCGGCCACGGGTTCGACCTGGGGGCGCGGCAGCAGGCCCATGATGGCGTTGGCGATCATGGACTTGCCCGAGCCCGACTCCCCCACCACGCACAGGGTCTGGCCCGCTTGCAGGCTGAAGCTGGCGCCTTGCACGGCCAGTGGGCGATCGCCGCCCGAGGGCAGCCGGATGTCGAGGCCGCGCACTTCGAGCACGGGCTGTTGGGGGGCGGCAGTGGTCATGGGCGGAGCGTCCAAAGAGGCGATGTGTGTCGGGGCTGGAGCGGGGTGGGGCAGGGGCTCGTCAGCCAGGCGGGGGGCCAGCACGGCGTTCATCAGCGTCTCCCGTCGAGGCGGGCGTTGAGCCCGTCGTTGAGGCCTTCGCCCACCAGGTTCAGGGCCAGCACGGTCAGCACAATGGCCAGGCCCGGGAACACGGCCATCCACCAGGCCTGGCGCAGCACGGTGCGGGCCGAGCCGACCATGTAGCCCCAGCTCATCTGGTTGGGGTCGCCCAGGCCCAGAAAGCTCAGGCTGGACTCGAGCAAGATGGCGGTGGCCACCATCAGCGACGCCATGACCACGATGGGCGAGGCGGCGTTGGGCAGGATCTGGGTCAGGATGATGCGCGGGGTGCTTTGGCCGGCCAACAAGGCGGCGGCCACGAAGTCACGCTGGCGCAGGGTCAGGAACTCGCCGCGCACCAGGCGCGCCACCGGCGGCCAGGAGACGATGGCGATGGCCACCACGATGGACTGCACCGAGGGCTCGAAGATGGCCACCAGCACAATCGCCAGGGCAAAGCTGGGAATGGCCTGGAACAGTTCGGTGAAGCGCATCAGCGCGGCGTCCACCCAGCGGCCAAAGTAGCCTGCGATGGCGCCGATGGACACGCCAATCAGCAGCGACACCACGGTGGAGACCACGCCGATCAGCATCGAGATGCGCGCGCCGCGCACCACGCCCGAGAGGATGTCTCGGCCCATGGTGTCGGTGCCCATGGGGAAGCCGTTTTCTTGCAGCGGCTGCAAGAAGGGCTGGTCCACCATGTCCCAGGGATCGTGGCTGGCCAGCAGCGGGCCAAAGGCCACCAGCAGGCCGACCAGGCCCAGCACGATGAGGCCGAACACCGCGCCACGGTTGCGGCAGAAGCGGCGCCAGAAAGCGTTTTTGCGAACAGGGCTCATGGAGCGTCTCCTCAGGCCATCTCAATGCGCGGATCGACCAGGGTGTAGACCAGGTCGGTGAGCAGGTTGAACAGCACGGCCATGGCGGCCGTGATCAGGAAGCAGCCCAGCAGCAGGTTGTAGTCACGCTGCAGCAGGGCGTCGAACATCAGTCGGCCAATGCCGGGCCAGGCGAAGACGGTCTCGGTCAGCACGGCGCCGCCAATCATCCCGCCCGCCTGGATGCCGGCCAGCGTGACCACGGGCAGCAAGGCGTTGCGCAGGATGTGGGCGCGCTGGATGCGGCCCGGGCGCACGCCCTTGGCGCGGGCGGTTTTGACGAAGTCCATCTGCGCGACTTCGAGCATGGAGGCGCGCGTCATGCGGGCATAGACCGCCATGTAGAACAGCGCCAGGGTCAGGGCCGGCAAGATCAGGTGCTGGGCCACGTCCCAGGCGTGGGCCAGGCCTTGGTGGGCGGTGCCCACGGTGAAGTAGCCAAAGCCTGGCAGCCAGTCCATTTGCACGGTGAAGACCAGCACCGCCATCATGGCCAGCCAGTACAGCGGTGTGGCGTAGAACACCAGGGCCACCACGGTGATGGCGCTGTCCACCCAGGTGCCCACGCGCCGGCTGGCCATGGCCCCCAGGCCGACGCCAAACAACAGGGACAGGGCAAAGGCGCTGCCGGTCAGCAGCAAGGTGGCGGGCAGGCGGTCCAGGATCAGCTGCAGCACGGGCTGCTGCTGGCGGTACGAAAAGCCCAGGTCACCGCGCACCACATGGCCCAGGTAGCTGCTCAGCTGGGTCGACAGGGGCTGGTCCAGGCCGAACTCCTGGCGCAACTGGGCCACGAACTGGGCGTCGGTGGCGCCAGCCTCACCGGCCAGCACCGACACCGGGTCACCCGGCGCGGCGCGGATCAGCAAGAAGTTGACGGTGGCGATCAGCAGCAGGGCCAGCAGGCCTTGCACGATGCGCGTGAGCATGAACTGAAGTCGTTGCATGGGCTTTTCCGGGGCGGGTCGGTGGAGCGGTCAGGGGCGGCCGCTGGGGCTGGGCCGGCCGGGCGCCCCCAGGGGCACCGGGCGCGGCCGCAGGCGGGCTCAGGTGAGCGAGGCGCGGCTCAGGCTGTCGTTCAAGCCAATGCCCGAGCTGATCGGGTTCTTCACCTTGCTGCGGTACAGGGTGGGGAAATTGATCTCGTGCAGCCAGGCCACGGGCACTTCTTCGAGCAGCAGCTTTTGCACTTCCAGGTAGGCCTTGGCGCGCGATTCGGGGTCGGTGGCGCGGGCGCCCGCGGCAAACAGGGCGTCGACGCGGCTGTTGCTGTAGCCCTCGACGTTGTTGAAAGGCGAGCCCTTGGCGATGTTGCTGCTGGTGTAGTTGCGGGCCACGCCCAGGGCGGGGTCGCCGTACTGGTAGACGTAGGTGAAGGCGATGTCGTAGTCCCACTCGTTGAGGCGCTGGTTCCAGCCGGCCACGTCGGTGCCGGTGAGTTCGATCTTCACGCCGGCCTGAGTCAGGTTCTGGCGCACGATCTCGGCCTGGCGCTGCCAGGACTCGCCATAGGGCAGGGGCAGCAGCTTGAGGGGCTCGCCCTTGTAGCCCGACTCGGCCAACAGTTGCTTGGCTTTTTCGAGGTTGCGCGGGTACTTGGCCACGTCGTCGCTGTAGTACTTGATGTGGCTGTTGAAGGGGCCGGTGGCGGGCTTGGCAAAGCCTTGCCAGGCCACCTTGGCCATGGCCTCGCGGTCGATGGCGAACATCACCGCTTGGCGGAACTTGACGTTGTTCATCGGCGCCTTGCGGTTGTTCAGCCACAGCCAGGAATGCGGCGAGAAGAACTCCCAGCCCTTGGTGGTGACGGTCACGCCCGGCAACTTGGACAGGCGCACCACGTCGAAGAACTCGACCGCGCCCCCCGGCACGATGTCGACCTTGCCCGACTCAAAGGCCGCCGCACGCGAGGCCGCATCGGGGATGACGTGGAAGTACAGGCTGTCCACCAGGGGCTGGTTGGGCGTGTGGTAGGCCTCGTTGGCCACCAACTGGATGTAGGAGCCCTTGACCCATTCCTTGAACTTGAAGGGGCCGGTACCGATGGGGGTGGCGTTGGCCGGGTTGGTGGCGTAGTCCGTGCCCTCGTAAATGTGCTTGGGCACCATGGGCATGGTACCGGTTTCGAACAGGCCCAGGAAGGGACCAAAAGGGTACTTGAGCTTGAACTCCACGGTCAGTGGGTCCAGCGCCTTGATGGTGTCCACCGCCTCCAGGTTGCCGCGCAGGCGGGCGTGCGTCTTGCGCAGGAACACATCCACCGAGAACACCACGTCGGCCGCACTGAAGGGCTTGCCGTCGTGCCATTTGACATTGGGCTTGAGCTTGAAGGTGTAGACCAGGCCGTCCTTGCTCACCGTCCAGGCGGTGGCCAGGGAGGGCATGGGGTTGAGCTTCTCGTCGTAGCGCAGCAGGCCCTCGTAGAGGTTGCCCGCGATCAGCTGGGTGGGGCCGTTCTGCACCATGCCCATCATCAGACCCGGCGGCTCAGGCTGCACCAGGACGTTGATCACGCCGCCTTTTTTGTCCTGTGCGAAGGCGCTCAGGGGGACGCCTGCAATGCTCAGGCCCAGGCTGCTGGCAGCACCCAGTTGAATCAGTTCACGACGCTTCATGGCAAGGTTTCCTTTGAGGTAGTGGGGTGGGGGACAGGAATGACTGGCAAGAACGGGGCCCGATGGGGCCTCAGTCGCGGAAGCTGCTCGGGGCCGGGCGCTCCAGGTGCTTGAGCAAGCCACGCCATTCGCGCAGATTGGGTTCGGGCGTGTCGGGCAAGCGGTTGCTGTCGCCGCTCTCGTACTGGCGCGCCGTGCGCTCGCAGACCTCGTGCGAGACCGGGCGCACCGCCTGGCCGCTGGCCTGGATGGCCAGTTGCACGCGGCAGGCGCGGTCCAGGTTGATCATCAGGATCAGGGCCTGGGCCACGGTGGGCGCCAGCGTCATGAGGCCGTGGTTGCGCAGGATCATGGCGCGGGCGCTTGGGCCCAGGTCGGCGATCAGGCGGTCGCGCTCGTCCAGGTCCAGAGCGATGCCCTCGAACTCGTGGTAGACGACGCGGTTGTAGAACTGCAGCGCCCACTGGTTGCAGGGCTGCAAGCCGCAGTCCAGCGAAGACACCGCCACCCCCGCCACGGTGTGTGTGTGCACCACGCAGCCCGCGTCATGGCGGGCCGAATGCACCGCGCTGTGGATGGTGAAGCCCGCGGGGTTCACGTCATGGGGGCTGGGCTCGAGGATGCGGCCCGCCAGGTCGATCTTGACCAGGGACGAGGCCGTGATGTCCTTGAACAGCACGCCGTAGGGGTTGATCAGGAACTGGCCCTCGGTGTCGGGCACGCGGGCCGAGATGTGGGTGTAGATGCTGTCGTCGAGGCCAAAGTGGGCAATCAGCCGGTAGGCCGCGGCCAGGTCTTCACGCACCTGTTGCTCGCTGGGAGAGGGGGTCTTCGAAGTCATGGGCCGGTCCTTCTTGAGGGGCAAGCGGGCGTTGGGCGGTAGCAAAAAACGCCTCGCTTTGGGTTGATCTTCGACAGTCATCTGTCGACAGTTATCAACTTAGCAGGTTCTGGGCCAGCTTGTGAAGGGGTGAAACACCCGGTGCCCGGGCTCTTGGGGGGCTGGTTTCGGCTTGGTTTCGGAGCGACTTTGGTGCTTGGGTCGCTGGCTTCGGTGCGTGCAGAGTGCTTTTGGTGCACCCGGAGGCCGGAGCCACCCTCCGCGCGGTGCGGCCTCGGTCAGCGCCCGACGGCCAAAAAAAATCCCGCAGGCCAGGGCGGCGTGCGGGATGGGCAGCGCGCCCAGGGTGGGGCGCTGAGGGGGCGAGGGGCGGTCAGCCGCCGCGTCGCATCATGTCGAAGAAGTCGACATTGGTCTTGGTGGCCTTCATGTTCTTGATCATGAGTTCCATCGACTCGATCTCGTCCATGTTGTACATGAACTGGCGCAGGATGCGGGTCTTTTGCAGGATCTCGGGCGGCAGCAGCAGTTCTTCGCGGCGGGTGCCGCTCTTGTTGAGCTCGATGGCCGGAAACACGCGCTTTTCGTACAGGCGGCGGCTCAGGTGGATTTCGCAGTTGCCGGTGCCCTTGAATTCTTCAAAGATCACTTCGTCCATGCGGCTGCCGGTGTCGACCAGGGCGGTGGCGATGATGGTCAGCGAGCCACCTTCTTCGACCTTGCGGGCCGCGCCAAAGAAGCGCTTGGGGCGTTGCAGGGCGTTGGAGTCGACACCACCGGACAGCACTTTGCCCGAAGACGGCACGACGTTGTTGTAGGCGCGGGCCAGGCGGGTGATGGAGTCCAGCAGGATCACCACGTCTTTTTTCAGCTCAACCAGGCGCTTGGCGCGCTCGATCACCATTTCGGCCACGTGCACGTGGCGGGCGGCCGGCTCGTCGAAGGTGGAGGCGATGATTTCGCCCTTCACCGAGCGCTGCATTTCCGTCACTTCTTCAGGGCGCTCGTCCACCAGCAGCACCATCAGGTGCACGTCGGGGTTGTTGGCGGTGATGGCGTGGGCGATGTGCTGCATCATCACCGTCTTGCCGCTCTTGGGCGGCGCCACGATCAGGGCGCGCTGGCCACGACCGATGGGCGAGATGATGTCGATGATGCGGCCGGTGATGTTTTCTTCGCTCTTGATCTCGCGCTCAAGCTTCATCTGCTCCTTGGGGAACAGCGGGGTCAAGTTCTCGAACATGACCTTGTGCTTGTTTTGCTCCGGTGGGCCACCGTTGACGGCGTCGAGCTTGGTCAGGGCAAAGTAGCGCTCGCCATCCTTGGGCGTGCGCACTTCACCTTCGATCATGTCGCCGGTGTGCAGGTTGAAGCGGCGCACCTGGCTGGGCGAGATGTAGATGTCGTCCGTGCTGGCCGTGTAGCTGCTGTCGGGGCTGCGCAGAAAGCCGAAGCCGTCGGGCAGGATTTCCAGCACGCCGTCCGCGAAAACCTGTTCGCCCGCTTTGGCCCGCTTCTTGATGATCGCAAACATCAACTCCTGCTTGCGCATGCGACCGGTGTTTTCGATCTCAAGCTCTTCGGCTTGCTTCAACACTTCAGACACGTGGAGTGCCTTGAGTTCATTCAAATGCATGGAGGGTCCTGCATGGACTGACCCGGAAGGGGGTCGCCCAAAAATGCCTTGCGGGCTGAAAAATTCGGGGGAGGTTTGGGGGGAGGCGAGAGAGGCCTCGCAAACCGTTAACTCGAGCCGGGAAGTTGTCTGCTGCCCAGTGAATTCGGCTGATTATGACAGGAAAATTTGGCGACCCGTTTCAGCAGGGCGGGTCGCCATCAGGTGGGTCGCTGGCGTGCTTGCCAAGGACCCGGACGGTCAAGCGGCCATCAGGCCAGTTGCTGGTCGATGAAGGCGGTCAGCGCGGCCTTGTTCAGGGCACCCACCTTGGTGGCGGCCAGCTCGCCGTTCTTGAACAACATCAGCGTGGGGATGCCACGGATGCCGAACTTGGCAGGGATGTCGCGGTTCTCGTCCACGTTCATCTTGGCGATTTGCAGCTTGCCGTCGTAGCTGGCGGCCACTTCGTCCAGGATGGGGGCGATCATCTTGCAGGGGCCGCACCATTCAGCCCAGTAGTCGACCAGCACGGGCTTGTCGGCTTTCAGGACATCGGCTTCGAAAGAGGCGTCGGAAATGTGTTTGATCAGGTCGCTGGCCATGGTGCTGTTTCCTTGGAATGAAACGGTTGAGTTTGCTTGTTGTTGCAGCTGAATTGGCGGCATTGTGACAGAAACCAAGAGTCCGCACGGACGCCGGCTTGACTATGGCGGGCATAGCCAAAAGCCATGCTGGCCGGGGCTGTCGGCTGGGCCCTGGCCTGGTTGGCGGGGTTTTGACCCCGCTGCCCTGCGCCGTCCCCCATACTCGGCGTTTGGGCTGAGGCAGGTCGACCTGCCAAGTCCTTGTATTTTGTTGTTTGAATTTGAGCCATGACCGAGTCTTTTTCCTCTTCTATTTCGTCCCCAACCGCTTTGGCGGATGCTGCCGCGAGTCCCGTGGTGGTGGTGGGTGGGGGCCCTGCCGGCCTGATGGCGGCCCAGGTCTTGGCCAAAGCCGGCGTGGCGGTGCATTTGTACGACGCCATGCCCTCGGTAGGGCGCAAGTTTTTGTTGGCCGGCAAAGGGGGCTTGAACCTGACCCACTCGGAGCCGCATGAGCCCTTTGTCAGCCGCTATGCCGAGCGTGCCGACACGCTGGCCCCGTGGCTGGAGGCTTTTGGCGGGCCGGCGGTGCGCGATTGGGCCGCAGGCTTGGGCGTGAGCACCTTTGTGGGCAGCTCCGGGCGGGTGTTTCCCTCCGACATGAAGGCTGCGCCCTTGCTGCGTGCCTGGTTGCATCAACTGCGCCAGCAAGGGGTGCAATTCCACATGCGCCACCGCTGGCTGGGTTGGGATGAAACGGGTGCCTTGTTGTTCCAGGCTCCGGCGGGCCGTGTGGCCGTGCCGGCGCGCGCGGTCTTGCTGGCTTTGGGCGGCGGCAGTTGGGCCCGCCTGGGCTCGGATGGGGCCTGGTGGCCTTTGCTTGACCAGCGCGGTGTTCCCCTGGCGCCGCTGCGGCCCTCCAACGGCGGTTTTGAAGTGGCGGCCTCCAACCGCGCGGTGTCGGCGCCTTCTGCTGGGGCCGACGCAGCTTCTGCGGCCCCGGCCTTGACGGGGTGGACGCCCTTTTTCAGCGAGCGTTTTGCCGGTCAGCCCTTCAAGTCGGTGGCCTTGCGCTTTGCGGGGGCAGACGGCTCGGTGTTCGAGCGCCGGGGGGAGTTTGTGGCCACGCGCTTGGGGGTGGAGGGCAGTTTGGTTTACGCCGTGTCAGCCCGCTTGCGCGATGCCATTGAGCGAGATGGAAAAGCGACCTTTCACCTCGATCTCTTGCCCGACCATTCTGCCGAGCGCGTGCTGTCAGAGGTGCGCCACCCTCGGGGCTCGCGCTCCCTGTCCAGCCACCTCAAGGGGCGTTTGGGCCTGGAGGGCATCAAGATGGCGGTCCTCAACGAGCTGCTGAGCCGCGAGGCCTTGGCCGATCCTGCCACGCTGGCCGCTGCGATCAAGGCCTTGCCCATCACCGTGGTGGCGACCCGGCCCTTGGACGAGGCCATCAGCAGTGCGGGCGGCGTGCGCTTCGAGGGCCTGGACCCGCAACTCATGCTGCGCCAGTGTCCGGGTGTGTTCTGCGCCGGCGAGATGCTGGATTGGGAAGCCCCGACTGGGGGCTATCTGCTCACCGCCAGCTTGGCCACGGGGCGCCAGGCGGCCTTGGGGCTGATGCATTGGTTGGGCCAGGGCGAGGCGCCGAGCCAGGCTTGATTCAGCGCCAGCCGCGGTGCCAGCCGTGTTGGTGGTGGTGCCAGCCCCAGCCGTGGCGAGGGTTGGCGACCCACACCCAGCCCACGCCGGGGCTGGCATAGCTGGGGGCCACGTACACCGGTGCGGGCGCCGGGGCGGCGTAGACCGGGCCCGGGCTGACCACCACTTGGCGCTGCGGCAGCGGTGCCACCACGCAGCCACTCAGGCCCCAAAGGCTGGCGCTCGCCAGCAGTACGGCGCACAGCGCACGGTGTCCTGTGCGCTGGCGGCCTGCGGCTGGGTGTGAGGCGATGGGAGAAGCGCTGATGGGCGTGTTCATGGGGAGCACCGATGGGGTTATGGTCATCATGACAACGCCATGCATCCGTTTCGGTTGACCGAATGTCGCCTCACCGGTCACACGACTCGGTTGCGGCCCTGGTGCTTGGCCTGGTAAAGGGCTTGGTCGGCGCTCTGGTAGAGGCTGTCGAAATCGGCGTTCTTGTCCTGTGCGCCGGCGGCCGACAGGCCGATGCTGGCCGTGATGTGGATCACCTCGTTTTGCACACGAACGGGGCTCTGCTCCAGGCGTTGGCGAAGTTTCTCGGCCAGCTTGCGGCCTGCCTCGGCTTGGGTGGCGGGCAGCAGAACAATGAACTCTTCGCCGCCCAGTCGTCCCACCAAATCGGTGCTGCGCACCGTGCCCATGCACAGGGCGGCGACGTGGCGCAGCACCGCATCGCCAGCGGGATGTCCCCAGTTGTCGTTCACGCGCTTGAAGTGGTCCAGGTCCAGGACCAGCAAGGTGGTGGCCGTGCCTTGGCGGCGGGCCCGCGCCAGTTCACCTCGGGTCAGGTCGACAAAGGTGACGCGGTTGAGCAAACCGGTGAGCCCATCCACGCGGGTCAGGCGCTCCAGTTCCCGCTGCTTGATTTGCAATTCGCTGTTGGCCTTCTCAAGCTCCGCCTGTTGCAAGTTCAGCAAGGTGAACTTGCGCCACAGCATCACGCTCAAGGTCCAGGCCAGGGCGCAGCCGGCCAAGCCATTGAGGCGGTTGGACAACAAGGCTTCGCTCTGGGTTTGGGCTTGCCCCATGGCACCGAAGAAAACCACGGCCGTGACCCCAAACAACAGGGCGGCGGTGACCGGGCGCTGGTGAAACGCCAGTGCGCTCACCATGCAGCCGAGCAAAAAGGGGGTGATGCTGGGGGTGACCAGTTGGTCGATGCAAGCCAGTCCGATGCTGAAACCCAAAGCCAAGGCGTTGGCCGTGGTGGGCAGCCAGCGGCCCACCCAGCGTCGGCTGTCGTGGCGCCAGTGTTGCGCTGCCAGGGCGCAACCCGTCATCAAGATGCCCATGCCCAGGTGCGCCAGCAGCAGTTGAAGCTGCCAGCTTTGTGCCACCTCGGGCAGGTCGACCAGCAGCAAGCGCATGCCCAAGACCAGGACCATGAAGGCGTTGAGGCCCGCCATCACCGGCGCCAGCAGCCGCAGGCGCTGGAGGTTGATGTCACCGGCGGTCCCTGCGACCCGTTGGTGCTCGTTGAGCCAGCGCTGGTGTTGCAGCCGCAGCCTGTGCCATTCGCGCTGAAGAGGGTGCATGAAGAGTGGTGTTGGAGCGAATCAACTGCCCCAGGTCAATAACTGGCAGAACTGAAACTTTAACGTCTTTTTGTAACGATAGTCGGGTTCTCGCGCGTCCGTGCCAAAGTGCTAGGTTTTCAAGTGGGCGCCAGCCGCGCTGGATACAATTTCTTCCCATTGGTCAGCCCCCTTCACGCGTGAAAAACCTCCTTCAGAACCGGCATTTTTCAGGCTTGATGCGAGGGGCCGGGGTGCTTGTGGTGATCCAAGCCATCGGCACGGTGGGTTACCACTACATCGGCCGGCCCACGGCGACCTGGATCGACAGCTTCTACATGACCTTCATCACCATCGCCACCATTGGCTATGGTGAGACGGTGGACCTGACCTACCACCCCCTGGGGCGCTTGTTCACGGTGGGGATCGCGGTGATCGGGATTGGCACCATGAGCTACCTGTTCTCCACCCTGGTGGCCTTGCTGGTGGACTATGACCTCAATGCAGCCTTCAGGAGACGGCGGATGGACAAGGAAATTGCCGGTTTATCGGGCCACTACATTGTGTGCGGTATCGGCCGTGTGGGCTCCAATGTGGCCCATGAGTTGACCCTGACGCGGCGTCCTTTTGTGGTGATCGAGCCCGACCGGGAGGCCCTGGACCGTTGGCTGGAGCACCACCCCGAGGCCTTGTTTTTGCATGACGATGCCGCCGACGACGAGGCCTTGCAGCGCGCCGGCGTGGCGCGTGCCGCGGGGGTGTTCGCCGTCACGGGGGAGGACAGCCACAACCTCATGATCTCCTTGTCGGTCAAGCTGATCCAGCCCAGTGCCCGGGTGGTGGTGCGCTTGCATGACATCCGCAATGAGAAAAAAGCGCGCCGGGCAGGGGCCGATGAGATCGTGTCGCCCGACTTCACCGGGGGCGTGCACATCGCGTCGGCGATGCTGCGTCCGCAGGTGGTGAACTTCATGGAGCAGATGATGCACAGCGAAGAAGCCATGCGCGTGGAGGAGGTCACCTTACCCGCTGGCATGGCTCCCACCAGCCTCGGGCAGTTGTTGCCGCGCTCGCGAGACCATGTGCTGTTGGCGGTGCACGAGGGAGGCCGTTGGGTGTTCAACCCGGACGAATCGCACACCGTGGTGTCCGGGGTGACCCTGGTGCTGATGGTCAGCCCCCATGGTCGGGCGGCGGTGGAGTCGCGTTTGAGCGCTCTGGCTGCCTGAGCAATGGGGAGGAGGGGGCTGGCGCTCTGGAGCAGAGCGTTGCGTGTGAGTGCTGCAAACCGTCGTCACGAGCCGGTAAGCCGACTCAAGTGCGGATCACCCAACGATTTGAAAGAAGAAGTTGACGAGCCTTACCCCCGGCACTGGCTCCACAGTTAGGGCTGCTTGGTTCCCCACCTGACCCGGTTGGCCGCTTCACCATGCGGGGAGGCCCGTCAGCTCGGAGTATATGCGATGCCAGGGGCCTGTTTGGGCAGTGCGGTGCAATTGGTGGCGCGGCGTGGGTTGCGCCGGCGGGCTTGGCTGGCTGCGCTCTCACTGCCACGCACCGTGTCAATGGATGCCCGGCAACATGCGGCGCAGGGTGTTGTCGCGTTGCACAAAGTGGTGCACCAGGGCGGCTGCGGTATGCAGGCCGACCAGCCAAAAGCCCAGGGTGGCGCCCGCTTCGTGCCAGTCCATCAGGGTGTCGGCCAGGGCCTTGTCAGGGGCGAGCAGCAGTGGCGGCGTCCAGCCGCCCCACAGCGTTGGCGCCTTGCCCGAGGCGCTCAGCGCCATCCAGCCCAGCAGGGGCAAGGCGATCATCAGCAGGTACAAGCCGGCTTGTACGGTGTGGGACAGGTTGGCTTGCCAGCGCTTCAACGGCGGCGCGACGGCGGGGCTCTTGGGGCCCGCCCAGCGCAACAGCAGGCGCAACCAGACCAAGGCGAAGACCGCCAGGCCCAGCGTGAAGTGCCAATTTTTGAGCAGCGCACGGGTTGGATCGCCTTTGGGCCAGAGTTCATGCAGTTCGATGCACAGCACCACGGCGATCAACAGCAAGGCCATCAGCCAGTGCAGCCAAAGGGTGGGTGGCGCAAAGCGCCTCAAGTGGGGGGTGGTCATGGCATCGATTCCAGGGCAGTGAAAAGGGACATCCTGCGCCTGCTGGATGAATCAATTCTGAAGCGCGGCCAGCGACTGACGGTGGTACCCCAGCCGGGCACATAGAATCGCGGGATGTCTTATCTCGTGCTCGCCCGAAAGTACCGCCCCCGCAATTTCACTGAAATGGTGGGGCAGGAGCACGTCGTGCAAGCCCTGGGCAACGCCTTGCAGACCCAGCGCCTGCACCATGCCTACCTGTTCACCGGGACGCGAGGGGTGGGCAAGACCACGGTTTCCCGCATCCTGGCCAAGTCGCTCAACTGCGTGGGCGTGGATGGCCAGGGCGGCATCACCAGCAGCCCCTGTGGCGTGTGCCAGGCCTGCAAGGACATCGACAGCGGTCGTTTTGTCGACTACACCGAGTTGGATGCCGCCTCCAACCGGGGCGTGGATGAGGTCCAGTCCCTGCTGGAGCAAGCGGTTTACAAACCTGTGCAAGGGCGCTTCAAGGTCTTCATGATCGATGAGGTGCACATGCTCACCAACACGGCTTTCAACGCGATGTTGAAGACCTTGGAAGAGCCGCCCGAGTACCTCAAGTTCGTGCTGGCCACGACCGACCCGCAGAAGGTGCCGGTCACCGTGCTGTCACGCTGCTTGCAGTTCAACCTGCGTCCCATGGCCCCCGAGACCGTGCTGGAGCACCTGACCCAGGTGTTGGCCAAAGAGTCTGTGCCGGCCGAAGAGGGCGCCTTGCGCCTGCTCTCGCGCGCGGCGCGCGGCTCGATGCGCGACGCCTTGTCCTTGACCGACCAGGCCATCGCCTTTGGCAGCGGCCAGTTGCAGGAAGCCGGCGTGCGCCAGATGCTGGGCAGCGTGGACCGCAGCCATGTGTTCCGCCTGATTGCTGCCTTGGCCGCCAGCGACGGCCGGGTGGTGGTGGAGACCGCCGACACCTTGCGTCTGAATGGCTTGTCCGCCGCGTCCACGCTGGAGGAGATGACTGCCGTGTTGCAGCGCATGGCCGTGTTCCAAGCGGTGCCCCAGATGGCCGCTGCAGTGGATCCCAGTGACGCCGAAGTGGTCGAAATGGCCCGCTTGGCCGGCTTGATGCCGCCCGACGAAACCCAGTTGCTCTACAGCATGTGCCTGCATGGCCGTGCCGAGCTGGGCTTGGCGCCGGACGAATACGCCGCTTTGACCATGGTGTTGCTGCGCTTGCTGGCGTTCAAGACCGCGCACGGAGGCCCCAAAGGCGCCTCTGTGTTGACGGCGCCTGCGGGCTTGGCTGAAAAAAAAACTCTGAATCCTGAGCCGGCGCCGGTTCAACGCCCGTCGGCTGTCCCCGCAGCGGCCCCCGTGGTGCCGCGCGTGGAGCCCACGCTGCCGACTCAGGTCGCGTCGGCTCCCGAGCCTGCGCCTCATCAGGCGGTGGCACCCGCCCCGGTAGCCGCCGCCCCGGTAGCCGCCGCTCCGGTGCCGGTGCCTGCACCAGAGCCGACGCCCGCAGCGCTCACCCCCCAGCCTGGCTCAGCGCCCCGGCCTGCGGCCCCCTCAGGCCCTGGTCCTGCGCCCAATCCCGTGCCTGTTCCCGCTGCGGCGCTTGCCCCCGAGGCGGACGATGACCGCTGGGGCGATGTGCTGCCCGAGGCCGCGCCGGAGGTGGACGAAGACGATGGCCCTCCGGACTGGGCCCAAGAATGGCCCGACGACGGCTCGGTGGTGTCCGCGCCGGTGGCTGTGCCAGGTCGGGCCTTGCCGGTGCGCGATCCCCAGTCCCCCGCGCCCCTGGCGGGCGCTGAACGCGCCGGGGCTGAAGCCCCCCAATTGCTGGCCGTGCCCGTGCGGGTGCAGCCCGAGCCAGGTGAGCGCACGGCCCAGCGTTACGACGTCCATGCCGCCTCGCGCATCGACCCCAACTTCACTGACACCGAGGACGGCCGCTTTTGGCACGAGGTGGTGCAGCGCCTGGCGGCGGCCGAGGCCATCACCGCCCTGGTGCGTGAGCTGGCGCTTCAGTCGCAACTGGTGAACCGGGGCGGCGACGTGTGGACGCTGCGCGTGGAGCGCGATTCCTTGAACCAACCCAACAGCCGTGAACGCTTGCGTCAGGCCTTGCAGCAAGCGGGGCTGGCCCAACAGATCACGGTGGAGATCGGCTCGGTCACTGACAGCCCGGCGCGGCGCAACGCGGCGGCGGCCGCAGCGCGGCAGAAGCTGGCTGAGGACGTGATCTTGTCTGACCCCTTTGTGCAGTCCGTCATGCGGGACTTTGGCGCGAAAATCGTGCCTGGCAGCCTCAAGCCGGCCTGAGCATCTTCTGCTCGGCCAGCGGCTTCAAATCCATTCAACCTTTTTCTCATCCATTCCAAGAAAGACCCCCAACATGTTCAACAAGGGACAACTCGCCGGCCTCATGAAGCAAGCCCAGGCCATGCAAGACAACCTCAAGAAGGCGCAAGAAGAGCTGGCGCACATCGAGGTCGAAGGTGAATCGGGTGCCGGCCTGGTCAAGGTGCTGATGACTTGCAAGCACGATGTCAAGCGCGTCACCATCGACCCCAGTCTGCTGGCCGACGACAAGGACATGCTCGAAGACTTGGTCGCTGCCGCGTTCAACGCCGCGGTGCGCAAGGCCGAAGAAACGTCCGAACAGAAGATGGGCAAGCTCACCGCGGGCATGCCAGGTCTGCCGGGCGGCATGAAGTTCCCCTTCTGAAGCCCTTGAGCCTTCGGGCCGGGCGCCAGGGAGGCGCCGCCAATGTCTGACACCCACTCGCTGGACGCGCTGATTGCGGCCTTGCGCCGTTTGCCTGGCGTGGGGCAGAAATCGGCGTCGCGCATGGCTTATCACCTGCTGCAAAACGACCGCGAAGGCGCTCAGTTGCTGTCGCGCGCCTTGCATGAGGCCAGCGCCAGCATGCGCCACTGCGAGCGCTGCCACACCTTCACGCAGCAGGCGGTGTGTGCCACCTGCCTGGACCCCAGCCGCGACCTGAGCCGCCTGTGCGTGGTCGAGACGCCTGCCGACCAGGCAGCGCTGGAGCGCACCGCGGCCTACAAAGGCCTGTACTTCGTGCTGTTGGGCCGCATCAGCCCGCTGGACGGCATTGGCCCCCAGGACATCGGCATTGATTTGCTGTTCAAACGGGCCTGTGATGGCGTGGTCCAGGAGGTCATCCTGGCCACCAACTTCACAGCCGAAGGCGAGGCCACGGCCCATGTGGTCAGCGAAGGCCTGAAGTCGCGCGGGCTCAAGGTCACGCGCCTGGCCCGTGGCGTGCCCGTGGGCAGTGAGTTGGAGTACGTGGACCTGGGCACCATTGCCCATGCCCTGGCCGACCGGCGCTGAGGCAACAGCGGCCGTGGGGCTGCTGCACTCATGATGTAATAGCGACCCCGGCTTCAGGGGCCGCCACTGCATGGCGTGACCCGAGCTGCCTGTTTCGTCTCTTGTCCAATCGCCGTGTTCCCGCCGGGAACGGTTCACCCCCATGAACACCCTGCATTTCGCTCGTTTCACCGTCGCCTATTGGTGCGTGCTGGTGGCCGCCTTGTTGCCCATTGTGTGTGCCGGCATCGCCAAGTACGGCATGTTCAACAAGTCGCGCCGAGATGGGGGTTATGACAACCACCACCCCCGCCAATGGTTGGCCCGCCAGACCGATTGGCGTGCACGGGCCAACGCGGCCCAGGCCAATGGTTTTGAAGGCTTGCCCTTCTTCATCGGGGCGGTGGTGATCGCGCACCAGTTGGGCGCGGCACAAACCTTGCTGGACATCCTGGCCTTTGTTTATGTGTTGCTGCGCCTGCTCTACATCCTGATGTACGTCGGTGGCTTGCCGACCGCGCGCAGCGCCGTTTGGGTGGCCGGCTTGTTGGTGAACATCGCCATCTTGCTGGCGGGCTACCGCTGACGGGCTCACCACCCGCACCAAGCTTGGGCCTTCTGGGCATGGCCTCTTGGGCCTGTGCGCTGATCGCAGTCAGCGCCGGCCGTTGTATGAATTTCATGAGCCCTTGCGTTTCCCACGCAGACAGGATTTTTGTCGGATGAACCCCTTTGTGCTGAACCGGCGCACCTGGCTCGGTGCCACCTTGGCTGCCGCCACTGTGGCGGCGCCTTTGGTGCGCGCCCAGCCCCGGCTGGAGCCAAGTGCGGTCTCGATCGCGGTGGGGGGTAAAGCTGCGTTTTACTACCTGCCGCTGACCATTGCCGAGGCACTGGGCTTCTTCAGGGCTGAAGGGCTGGACGTGGAGATTCGCGACTTTGCGGGCGGGGCCCGCGCCCTGCAGGCGGTGCTCAACGGGCCTTGCGATGTCTGTGCAGGTGCTTTTGAGCACACCATCACCTGGCAGGCGCGTCAGCAAGCGCTCAAGGCCTTTGTGCTGATGGGGCGCGCGCCGCAGGTGGTGGTGGGCGTGTCCCACAAGACCATGCCGCATTACAAGAGCATGGCCGACTTGCGCGGGCGAAAAATTGGTGTGTCTGCACCAGGCTCTTCCACCAACACCGTGGTCAATGTCTTGTTGGCGCGCGCGGGGTTGCGGCCTGCGGAGGTGTCGTTTCAAGGCGTCGGGGTGCAGGCCGGGGCTTTGGCCGCGCTGCGCTCTGGCAGTGTGGATGTGATCAGCAACGTGGACCCAGTGATCACCCAGCTGGAGCAAAAGGGCGAAATCCGCGTGATTGCCGACACCCGTACCCTCAAAGGCGCAGACGATGTTTTTGACGGGCTGATGCCCGCGGCCAGCCTGTATGCCCCCAGCGACTTCGTCAAGCGCCATCCCCGCACCGTACAGGCCCTGACGAATGCGATCGTGCATGCGCTCAAGTGGCTGCAGACGGCAGGGCCTTCGGACCTGTTGCAGACCGTGCCGGAGAGCTATCTTTTGGGTGACCGGGCCCTTTACTTGGCCGCTTTTGGCAAGGTGCGTGAGGCCATCTCGCTCGATGGCCTGATTCCTGAAGAAGGGCCGCGCACGGCCTGGCGCGCCCTGGCCAGCTTTGACCCTGCGCTGCAAGGCCAGCGCATGGACGTGAGCAAGGTCTACACCAATGAATTCGCGCGCCGCGCTAAGGACCGCTTCAAGGCCTGAGTCCGGGACCCAGGCGTCAGACCTCAGTGTTTTTTGCGTGCTGCTGGCGCTGGCGCTGCTGCACGGATGGGGGGCTGTTTGGCGCTGGCGTGGGCGCTTCGGCCTGCGGGCGCTGCTGCGGCAAGGCTGCGTACCGGCTTGGCCGCACTGGGCTGAGGGCTGCTGGGGGCACTGGCACGGGCGGTCATGGGCAGGTACAGCACCACCGATTGGCCTGGCTTGAAGGCCGCGCCTGATTTCACGTCGTTCCAGTCGGCGACCTGGCTGATCGATACCTTGTAGCGCTGGGCGATGCTGACCACGGTGTCTTTGCGCCCGGACTTGATGGTGGTGCGGCGGGTCACGATCTCAGGGGCCAGGCTGAGCTGGCCGGTTTCAGCCACGCGACCGGTGACGTCGTTGTCCAGGGCGCCCAGGCGCGTCACGATCAAGGCCGAGCCCGCTTTGATCAGCATGCGCGGCGGGATGTTGTTGATGTTGCGCAGGTCGTACTCGCTCATGCCCACGCGCTGGGCGGCCGATGCCACCGACATGGTGCTGGGGGCCGTCCAGGCGGTCCAACTGGCCAGGCGCTCGTGGTAGGCCTCCAGGTTGCGTTTGAAGATCGAGGCGTTGTCCCAGGGCAGCAGGATTTGGGGCGTGCCAGCGGCCAGGATCACCGGGCGGTGCACGGAAGGGTTCAGCGCCTTGAAGTCAGCCAGGGGCACATCGGCCAGCTTGGCGGCCAGCGCGACGTCGATGTCGCCGGGGATGTCGACCGTCTCGAAGTAGGGGTGGTTGGGGATGTCGGGCAGCTCGGCACGGAACAGCTCCGGGTTGGCCACGATGTTCTTCACCGCTTGCAGCTTGGGCACGTAGTAGCGGGTCTCGTTGGGCATGTTGAGGTCCAGGTAGCCCGTGCCCAGGCCCTGCTTCTGGTTGCGCGCAATGGCCTTGCCGACGTTGCCTTCCCCCCAGTTGTAGGCGGCCAGCGCCAGGTGCCAGTCGCCGAACATGCCATACAGCCTTTGCAGGTAGTCCAGTGCGGCCCGGGTTGAGGCCAACACGTCGCGGCGGTCGTCGCGGAAGACGTTTTGCTTGAGGTCGTACGAGGTGCCGGTGGCGGGCATGAATTGCCACATGCCTGCGGCCTTGGCCGAGGACACAGCCTGCGGGTTGAAGGCGCTTTCAATGTAGGGCAGCAAGGCCAGTTCGGTGGGCATGCCACGGCGTTCCAACTCTTCGACGATGTGGAACAGGTACTTGCGCGAGCGCTCGGTCATGCGAAAGATGTAGTCGGGCCGCGTCGTGTACCACTGCTCCCGGTCACGCACCAAGTCGCTGTTCAGATCGGGCATAGCAAAGCCCACGCGGATGCGTTGCCACAGATCGGCCGGAGCGGCCATTTGGGCCACCGGGCGCGAGTTCCAGCTGCTGGCCGCGATCGGCTGCAGGCCAGAAGGCGGACTCAGGCTCAGCGACAGGGCCGGCCGGCTGGTTCCCACGGGGGCGGTGCCTGTGGGGGGCTCGCTGGCGGGGCTGGACGAGGGAGTGGGCGTGCTGGCGCAGCCAGTGAGCCACAGCAGGGCGGCCAGGCAGGCCGCAGTGAGGAGTTTCATTGGAACTTGTTTTTCCATTCACGCAGGCGAGCGAACACATCGATCGCGTCCCCCGCGTGGGTGTCGGCATCGTGCGCTTGAAGTCCTTGGATGACCGAGGCTTCGCGTGAGCGCAGAAAGGGGTTGATGGCCCGCTCCAGAGCCATGCTGGAGGGCAGGGTGGGCAGGCTTTGTGCGCGCAGGGCTTCGCAGCGGGCCTGGTAGTCCAAGAGCGCAGCGTTGCCAGGCTCGACCGCGCGGGCAAAGCGCAGGTTGGACAGGGTGTATTCGTGGGTGCAGCAGACGCGGGTGGTGTCTGGCAGCGCGGCGAGTTGGTCCAGCGAGTGCAGCATCTGGGCTGGCGTGCCCTCAAACAGGCGACCGCAGCCGCCGGAAAACAGCGTGTCGCCGCAAAACAGCAGGGGCTGGCCCAGCACATCGGCACTGTAAAAAGCAATGTGGCCTGCGGTGTGGCCCGGCACATCCAGCACCTCGAAGTCAAAACCTGCCGCCTGGAGGCGTTGGCCTTGCTGCACCCGCAGCAGGGGCTCGGGCACGCGTTCCAGGGCCGGGCCCCAGACCTGGGCCTGGGTGGCTTCACGCAGCTGCGCCACGCCGCCGGTGTGGTCGGCGTGGTGGTGGGTGATCAAGATGCCCTCCAAGCGCAGGGCGGGTCGTGCCGCCAGGGCGTCCAGCACCGGCTGAGCCTGGCCGGGGTCCACCACCAAGGCGCGTTGGCCATCGTGCAACAGCCAGATGTAGTTGTCTGAGAAGGCCGGCAGGGGAATGAGTTCGATGGTCATGGGCGGGGCGGATTATAGGAACATGGCGGGTCGCAAGGGCCTTGCCAGGCGCTATGCTCGGGGCTGGAGCTGCCGGGGCCCCGGGCTCTTTTCTGGCGAGAAACACGCCAGAGGGGCCAGCCCTCCAGTTTCGCACTGATTGGCATCCTTGTTGTGGTCCATCCCTTCCTTTCGCCTGCCATCCCACTGCCTGCCCATGCTGTCGCTGCCTGAATGGTTCCAAACCCCCCCGGGACGCTACCTGCTCGCCTGGGAGCAGGCCCGCATGGACGAAGCCGTGGCCGACCTGTTTGGTTACTACAGCCTGCAGTTGGGTCTGCCGGAGTTGCAGGCCCTGCGCCGCAACCGCATGCCCCACCCCTGGCTGGCGGTGGATTCACTGGATGAGCTGAAGCGGGTCGGCCCCGAGCCTGCGGAAGGGCGGCTGCCCCGTGCCGCCCTGCTGACGGATTACGCGGCCTTGCCGTTTCCGGAAGCCAGTTTGGACCTGGTGGTGCTGCCGCACACGCTGGAGACATCGCACGACCCGCACACCACCTTGCGCGAGGTGGAGCGGGTCTTGGTGCCCGATGGTCGGGTGGTGATCAGCTGCTTCAACCCCACCAGCCTGTGGGGTGCGCGCCAGCGACGGGCCCGCTTGTACCAGCGTCTGGGGGGCGGCTCGCTGTATCTGCCGGGCGCAGGGGACTTTCTGGGCTACCTGCGCTTGCGCGATTGGCTGCGTTTGCTGAGCTTCGAGGTTGAGACGGCCCACTTTGGCTGTTACCGTCCGGCGGTGGACAGCGAGACCTGGTTGCGCCGCTTTGAATGGATGGATGCGGCTGGCGAGCGCTGGTGGCCTATTTTTGGCGCAGCTTATTTTTTGGTGGCGGTCAAGCGGGTGCGTGGCATGCACCTGCTGGGGCCGGCGTGGAAGCAGGCCCGTCGCCCCGTTGGGGTGCCGGTGCCCGCCGTCAACCGCCAGCACCGGACCCATCCGGGCCGGGGCGCCACCCCGTTTGAATCTGAAGGAAATTGAGTTTTGAATTCTGTTGTGATCTACACCGATGGCGCCTGCAAGGGCAATCCAGGCCCAGGGGGATGGGGCGTGCTGCTGAAGTCCGGTACGTTTGAGAAAGAGCTCTTCGGCGGCGAGTTGGGCACCACCAACAACCGCATGGAGATGATGGCGGTGATCGAGGCGCTCAGTGCGCTCAAGCGGCCCTGTCAGGTCACCCTGTTTTTGGACAGTGAATACGTGCGCAAAGGCATCACTGAGTGGATCCACGGCTGGAAGGCCAAGGGGTGGAAGACGGCGGCCAAGCAGCCGGTCAAAAACGCCGAGCTGTGGCAGCGCTTGGACGCGCTCGTGGCCACGGGCGGGCACCAGATCGAGTGGCGCTGGGTCAAGGGCCATGCGGGCGACCCAGGCAACGAGCGCGCTGATGCCCTGGCCAACATGGGCGTGGAAAAAGCCCTGGGTCGACGCTGATTTGTGGCGTGCTGCGACCTCTTGGCGCGAGGCTTCGCAGCCGGTTCAGGATTCCCCTGCAGGCCGCGCTGAACCAGCCAGGGTGTGCAAGGCCGACAAGGTGTTGACGTTGGCAAAGGCCTGCCAGGGCGTTTGAATCGGGTCGTAGGTGACCTCGACCGTCGGGTGGCCGGCCAGCCAGGCGCCGACCTTGCGCTCCCCTTGGGCTAAAAAGTGGCCCAAGGAGGGCGCCAGGCTGCGGTGCAGCAGGGCGAACACGGGTTGCCGGTGCAGGGGGTTGGCTGAGGGCGCCGCGCCGCGCGCCAGAGCAAGCAAGTCCTCGTCTTCGGGTGCCCAGGCGCGCACGGTGGCGACCAAGGCATCGGACTGCTGCAGGGCCTGGCTCAGCCGTGAGCCCAGATCCAGTGGGAAAAACGGCACGTCACAAGGCACGGTCATGAGCCAGGGCGTGGCCATGTGCTCCAGGCCGCTGAGCACCCCAGCCAGCGGGCCCCAAGCCTGGTCGGGCTGCGCATCAGGCCAGACAGGCGCACCCAGCGCGGCATAGTCCGCTGGCGAGCGGTTGGCGTTCAATGCCTGCAGGCCGGTTTGGCCGCGCAGGCGCTGCAAGGCACGCGCTGCCAGCGCTTGTCCGTCAAAGCGTTGCAATCCTTTTTCGCAGCCCATGCGTGATCCCAGGCCGCCTGCCAACACCAGGCCTGTGATGTCTTGTGCACCTCTCGGTGCCACGGGCAGTGTGGGTTCAGCCACCGATGTAGCTCATTTCGACCCGCCGGCGCCCCTCGCCTGGGGCGGGTGCTGCCTCGGCCGGCAGGCTGGCACGCAGTTCGGAATAGCGGTCACTGCGGCCCTGCCAAATGTGCGCGATGGCCGAGGCGATTTCAGCCTCGCTGGCCCCGCCCCGCACGAGGCTGCGCAGGTCGTGACCTTGGTGACCGAACAGGCACAGGTACAACTGACCTTCGGTGGACAAGCGGGCCCGGTTGCAATCGTGGCAGAAGGCCTGGGTCACGCTGCTGATCACGCCCACCTCGCCCAAGGCGGGGTCCCATTGCCCTTGGGCATTGGCGTAGCCCCAACGCTGGGCGGTTTCGCCTGGGGCGGCGGCCTCCAGCGGCAGCAGGGCAAATTCTTGGCGCAGCAGCGCGATCACTTCAGCCGAGGGCAGCACCTCGTCCATGCGCCAGCCATTGGTAGCCCCGACATCCATGTACTCGATGAAGCGCAGGGTCACCCCCCGGCTTCGAAAATAGCGCGCCATCGGCAAAATTTCTTGCTCGTTGGTGCCGCGCTTGACCACCATATTGACTTTCAGGCCGCCGTCAGCCCCCAGGCCCGCCCGCTGGGCGGCTTCGATCCCGGCCAACACATCGCTGACTGGGAAGTCCACATCGTTCATGCGTCGAAAGGTGGCGTCATCCAATCCATCCAGGCTGACGGTGACGCGCTGCAGGCCGGCCGCTTTGAGGCTGGCCGCTTTGCGTGCCAGCAGCGAGCCGTTGGTGGTCAGGGTCAGGTCGGGGGCGACGCCGTCGATGGTGCGCAGTGCCGCCAGTTGTTCGATCAAGCGTTCCAGGTTTTTTCGCAGCAGGGGCTCACCGCCGGTGAGCCGGATCTTGCGCACGCCATGGGCCAGGAACTGGCGCGCCAGCACCGTGATTTCTTCAAAGCTCAACAGCGAGGCATGCGGCAGGTAGGGGTAGTCCTTGTCGAACACCTCTTTGGGCATGCAATAGCTACAGCGGAAGTTGCAGCGGTCGGTGACGCTGATGCGCAGGTCGCGCAGGGGGCGTTCCAGCCGGTCCTGAAGCTGGCCTTGGGCCTGCAGCAGGGGCAGGGTCACGGGCCGCGAGGGCTGTGACTGACGCCAATCCAGCACGGGGATGGTGCGCGGCGCAGCGCTGACTGAGGAAGGGCGGTCGGACATGCCGGAGGCTCGAAGATAAACAGGGGTGAGGAAACGCTACGCACCTTACACCAGAAGCCCCGGCTGTGGACGCGGGCCCAGGGGTGTCCCTAGGCCCGGTGAGGCTGGGCTTAAACGCAGCGCGCGCCGTCGACTTCGATGCACACACCCGAGATGAAGGAGGCTTCGTCCGACACCAAGTACAGCGCCGCGTTGGCCACGTCCAAGGCGGTGGAGAAGCGGCCCAGGGGGATGGTGGCGCGGAACTTGGCGCGGCGTTCTTCGTCCACCGGTCCACCGGCAAACTCGGCGGCCAGGCCTGTGTCCGGGTTGAACACCGGGTTGATGCAGTTGACGCGGATGTTGTCCGGGCCCAGTTCAGCCGCCAGCGACTTGCTGGTGGTGATGACGGCACCTTTGGAGCCGTTGTACCAGGTCAGGCCTGGGCGGGGGCGCACACCTGCCGTGGAGGCGATGTTGACGAAGCTGCCGCCGCCGTGGGCGCGGAACACTGGCGTGGCGTGCAAGGTGGCCAAGTAGATGCTCTTCACGTTGATGGCGTAGCAGCGGTCGAATTCTTCTTCCGGCACTTCCAACGCAGGGCGGTTGCGGTGCGTCCAGCCGGCGTTGTTGACCATGGCATCGAGCTTGCCAAACAGGCGCACCGCCTCATCAACCAAGGCCTTGACCTGGGCCGATTGGGTCACGTCAGCCTTGAAGAAGGCGGCTTGGCCGCCGGCCGCGATGATCTCGGCGACCACGCGTTGACCCCCTGCTTCGTTGATGTCGTTGACCAGCACTTTGGCGCCTTCAGCGGCCAGTCGCTTGGCAATGCCTTCGCCAATGCCGTTGCCAGCGCCGGTGACGATGACGGATTTGTCTTGTGCACGCATGGGAAATCTCCTGATGTTTTCTAGCTATAAAAAGAGTCAGCGCCGGCGCAGTCTTGCGCGGGCGCTGACGCTGGGGCGTGTCAACCGTGGCGGATGGCGACGGTTTTGAGGGTGGTGAAGCCGTACAGGGCTTCAAAGCCCTTTTCGCGCCCGTAACCGGATGACTTGACGCCGCCGAAAGGCAACTCCACGCCGCCGCCGGCGCCGTAGTTGTTGATGAACACTTGCCCACTGCGCAGGCGCTTGGCCATGCGGAACTGGCGTCCACCGTCCCGGGTCCAGACGCCCGCCACCAAGCCAAAGTCGGTGGCGTTGGCCAACTCGACGGCATGGTCTTCGTCACGGAAACTCATGGCGGCCAGCACGGGGCCAAAGACCTCTTCCTGGGCCAAGCGGTGGTCCACTGGCACATCGCGCAGCAGCGTCGGTGCTTGGTAGTAGCCGGTTTCTGGCGCCTGGTCGACGATGCGGCCTTGGGCCACCATCTGAATGCCGGCCACTTGGGCGTCGGACAGAAAGTCCCAAACCCGCTGTTGCTGGGTTTGGCGGATCAGCGGACCCACGTCGAGGTCCATGTTCGCCGGGCCCACCCGCAGGGCTTCAAACGCCTGGCCCAGGCGGGCCAACAAGGCCTCGTAGATGCTTTCCTGGATCAGCACGCGCGAGCCCGCCGAGCAGGTTTGCCCAGCGTTTTGCACGATGGCGTTGATGATCACGGGCACTGCCGCGTCGAGGTCGGCGTCTTCAAAAATGATTTGTGGGCTTTTTCCGCCCAGCTCCAGCGTGACCGGGCAGTGGCGTTCTGCTGCCACTTGCTGGATCAGCGTCCCCACCTTGGGGCTGCCGGTGAAGCTGATGTGGTCGATGCCGGGGTGACGGGCGAGCGCATCGCCCACTTCATGACCATAACCGGTGACGATGTTGATGGCACCCGCCGGGAAGCCCACCTCGGCGGCCAACTGCGCGACGCGGATCAGCGACAGGCAGGCGTCTTCTGCAGGCTTGACGACGCAAACATTGCCGGCGGCCAGAGCCCCGCCCACGCTGCGGCCAAAAATCTGCATGGGGTAGTTCCAGGGGATCACATGGCCCGTCACGCCATGGGGCTCGCGCCAAGTCAGCACGCTGTAGCCCTCTTGGTAGGGGATGGTGTCGCCATGGAATTTGTCGGCAGCGCCGGCATAGAACTCGAAGTAGCGCACCAGGGCCAGCGCGTCGGCCTTGGCCTGTTTGGTGGGCTTGCCGCAATCGCGTTGCTCCAGCGCCGCCAGTTCTTCGGCGTGCTCACCGACCTTGACCGACAGGCGCATCATGAGACGACCGCGCTCCGCCGCACTCAAGCGACCCCAGACGGTGTCGTAACACTGGCGTGCGGCCCGTACCGCGTCGTCAATGTCTTGCGCGTTGCTGCGCTGGAGGTGATCAAAAACCTGACCGTCCGACGGATCGATCACAGGCAGTGTCTTGCCCGACGAAGAGGGCACCGAGGCGTTGGCGATGAAATTGAGTTGCATGCCGTTCATTTTGCGCCAATGGTCGACGCTTGGCACCCGGCGGAGTGTTGGCTGTCGACACCTCAGTCCTCGCGCTTGGCTGGGGCTGTCATCGCCGAACGGCGCGGCATGGCTGGATCGGCCGACCGAGAAGTGGACGCGCAGCAAAAAGCGCCTGAAAAAGGCGCTTTGAAGAGGGTGAAGCCTGTGAGTTGTGATGGCTTCTGAGGCTGGGGTCTGCCGTGGATGCAGCCCTTTCAGGATCGGACTGCTGACCTTGAGTGCTTCAGCGTGGGCTGCGCTTGCGATCGCGGTCGTCGTGGGGCCAAGCGTTGGCAGGGATGTTTTTCAAGCTGGAAGTCATCAGGAATCTCCGTGGATGGAGCTTCAACGAGCGCCAGTTGATTCCGGTTGACAGTTTTTTTCAAAAATTTTCAGCTGTGTTGAGAAAATTCGTTAGAACCGCAGGCAATTGGGTTGGGAAATATTATTTTTCAGTCGAACCGGTTTGTGGCGTATCAGTCACTGACTTGGGCGTCCCATGCTGGATGCGCTCCGAGTGCAGCAAGCGCTGGGTCAGATCTTCGGCCGCGAGCGCGTCCGGTGTTCGGTAGGCGAGCCGTAAGGCCATCATCAACTCGTCCAACGCGGCCAAAGTGTCGTGCACAGCCAGCCGGAGTTGTCGGATTTTGGGGTCGTCTGAGGGGTCCATGGCCCATTGTGACTTGGGATGTGCGTGTCATCCAAGGCCCCAATTGTGTGCAATTCCCGGCAAGTGTTGGCAATTGATTCAACACCGAAGGGAATGCAGGGTCGTCAGGCGCTTGACGCGAAGCCCGGACGAGCCGAGCTGTTTCCTGCGCGGGTTTGTGCGACTGGCCTGCCCGACAGGAATCGAACCTGTGACCCACAGCTTAGAAGGCTGTTGCTCTATCCAACTGAGCTACGGGCAGTCGCATGGATGCTGCGTTTGGAGCCCGGATTATGCCCTAGGGGCACGGCCTTGCCGTCTTCGTCTGAAGCGCTCTGCCCCCCTGGGCGCAGCTGGAAGCCTTGAATGGAGATCAGGGCTCAGCGCGACTGGTACTGGGTGGCGCCAAACAGCACCTCCCGCGCCTTGTCGTCGGTGATTGGGCGGCGCAGGTCGGCCAGCACGGTGACCCCTTTTTGTACCGCTGGACGCTCCCCCAGGCGTTCAAACCAGGCTTTCAGATGGGGGTGGTCGGCCCAGTCAATGCCTTGGTTTTGCCAGCTGCGCAGCCAGGGGTAGATGGCGATGTCGGCAATGCTGTAGTGCGCTCCAGCGATGAAGGGGTGTCGGGCCAGTTGGCGGTCCATCACGCCGTAGAGGCGCTTGGCTTCGTTGGTGTAGCGTTGGATGGCGTAGTCGATCTTTTCAGGGGCGTACATGCGGAAGTGGTGGGCTTGACCCAGCATCGGGCCGACACCACCCATCTGAAACATCAGCCACTGGAGCACCTGCAGTCGTTCACGCTCATCGCTGGGCAGGAAAAGGCCGGTCTTTTGCGCCAAGTAAAGCAAGATGGCGCCAGACTCAAAGATGGCGATCGGCTCGCCCCCAGGCCCATCCGGGTCAACCAGTGCTGGAATTTTGTTGTTGGGGCTGATGGCCAGGAAGTCGGGCTGGAACTGATCACCCTGGCCGATGTTGATGGGGATGGCTTCGTAGGGCAGGCCACACTCTTCCAGCATGATGTGGATTTTGTGCCCATTGGGTGTGGGCCAAGAATAGACTTTGATCATCCGCTTGCCTCCGGCAAATTGATCAACTTTAGGTGAAATTCATTGGCCATGTTTGAGCGCCTCAAAAAGCTGTTCCAGCCGGACCACTCTGCCGCTTTGGCTGTCTGGGCGCGACGTGAAGCACTGTTGTTTGAGCAGGTCCCCAGCGGGGACCGATTGGTTTGGACAGGGCAGTTGGAGGGCCACCCATTTCGCATGGAGAGCGCGCCGCCGCAACGCGACTACCTGCGGGGTCACGAGTTGCGCCTGCGCTTGGACCTGGCCCTGTCAGACGACTGGTCCATCATGGTGATGAACCGCGAACTCAATCAGCACCTGGAGCAAGCTGCCTACAGTGGCTACACCGATGCGGTGCAGACCACCGCCCGGCTCAAATTGACGGAGGAAATGCGTTGGCTGGCCATGTACACCGAGGTCGGGTGGAGTCGCATGAACTCCGACTTTTGGGCCCGTTTCGTGGTCCTGACCGAGCACCGGGAGGACGCGCAAGCCTGGTTGAGCGCCCCTTTGGTACAGGCTTTGATGAGCTTGCCTGCAGCGCCCGACGGGCACCAAATGCCCTTGGTCATGATGCTGACGCGAGGTCGTCTGTACCTGCGTACCCAGCATCAGAGGGAGGACACCTTGAAGCTGGATCTGTTCCTGGCCTTGGCCCGCAGCGCTGCTCAAAGTGCCCAGGCCTTGCCCCCGGAACGCAATCTACTGCCTCCGCCCCAGCCCTGAGGCAGGTGAGTGGACACCAGGCGGTCCAACCGCTCCCTAGTGGGGGCAGTCGGACTCGGACGCCGGCTCAGCAGCCGCGCGTGATTGGCATTTCGACTTCAGTGGCGCGCGCCGAGTACTTGCCCAGCTCCAGCTTGGCGATGGCATTGCGGTGCACTTCGTCCGGGCCGTCGGCAAAGCGCAGCGTGCGGGCGTGGGCGTAGGCCGATGCCAGCGGGAAGTCGTCGCACATGCCACCGCCGCCATGCACTTGCATGGCCCAGTCAATCACTTGGCAGGCCATGCTCGGGGCCACGACCTTGATCATGGCGATCTCGGTCTTGGCGACCTTGTTGCCGGCCACGTCCATCATCCAGGCGGCCTTCAGGGTCAGCAGGCGGGCCATGTCGATCTTGCAGCGGGCTTCGGCGATGCGCTCTTGCGTCACGGTTTGTTGGGCCACGGTCTTGCCGAAGGCCGTGCGTGCGCTGGCGCGGCGGCACATGAGTTCGAGCGCGCGTTCGGCCAGGCCGATCAGGCGCATGCAGTGGTGAATGCGTCCCGGGCCCAGGCGACCTTGGGCGATTTCAAAGCCCCGGCCCTCGCCAAGCAGGATGTTGGAGACAGGAACGCGCACGTTGGTGAAGGTCATTTCAACGTGACCATGGGGTGCGTCGTCGTAGCCCATCACATTGAGCGGGCGAAGGATGTTGATGCCCTTGGTGTCCGCTGGCACCAGCACCATGCTTTGCTGCGAGTGGCGCGGGGCGTCCGGGTCGGTCTTGCCCATGGTGATGTAGACGGCGCAGCGCGGATCTGCGGCGCCCGAGATCCACCACTTGCGGCCGTTGATGACGTACTCGTCACCCTGGCGTTCGATGCGGGTTTCGATGTTGGTGGCGTCGCTCGAGGCCACGTCGGGTTCGGTCATGGCAAAAGCCGAGCGGATCTTGCCTTCGAGCAAGGGCTTGAGCCAGCGTTCGCGGTTTTCGGGCGAGCCGTAACGCGCGATGGTTTCCATGTTGCCGGTGTCGGGGGCGGAGCAGTTGAACACCTCGCTCGACCAGGGAACGGCGCCCATGATTTCGGCCAAGGGAGCGTACTCTTGGTTGGTCAAACCGGCGCCTTCGTAGCCCGAAGCGGCCGCGCTGTCCACCGGCAGGAACAGGTTCCACAGACCGGCGGCTTGCGCCTTGGGCTTGAGGTTTTCAATGGTTTGCAGCGCGCTCCAGCGCTTGCCTGCCACGGTGTTGGCAGCCAACTCGGCCTTGTACGCATCCTCCGAAGGGTAGATGTGATCGGCCATGAACTGCTTCAGTCGAGCCTGGAGTTCTTTTGTTTTCGGGGAGTAATCAAAGTCCATGTGCTTCTCCTGTTGGAATGAAAGGCGCTGAGGCGGTTGCTTCTGGTTGGAAAACGGGGCGAGGGCGCGCAGGGCTCAACGGCCAGAGCGCTGGGCAAACTGCCAAGCCATCTCGGCCAGAGGGCGAGCGCCCGCGGCTGAGCTGACGGCCTGGGCGCTGGAGGCTGTGCCAGCTTCCACGCGTTTGGCAATGCCTTGCAGGATGGCCGCGAGGCGGAACAGGTTGTAGGCCAGGTAGAAGTTCCAGTCGGCACGCAAGGCCTCGGGTGTGCTCAGGCCGGTGCGCTCGCAGTAGAGGCGGATGTACTCGTCTTCGCTGGGGATGCCCAGGCTGACCAGGTCCAGACCACCAATGCCCCGGAAGGAGCCCTGCGGGATGTGCCAGGCCATGCAGTGGTAGCTGAAGTCGGCCAGCGGGTGACCCAGGGTGGACAGCTCCCAGTCCAGCACGGCTTGAACGCGGGGCTCGCTGGGGTGGAACATCAGGTTGTCGAGCCGGTAGTCGCCGTGCACGATGGACACCATGCGTTCGTCACGAGCAGCCGCAGGGATGTTGGCGGGCAGCCAGGCCATCAGCTGGTCCATCTCGGGGATGGGCTGGGTGATGGAGGCCACGTACTGCTTGCTCCAGCGGCCAATCTGGCGCTCGAAGTAATTGCCCGGCTTGCCGTAGCTGGCCAGGCCGCGCTCGGCGAACTTGACGGTGTGCAAGGCGGCGATGACCCGGTTCATCTCCAGGTAGATCTCGCGCCGTTGGGCGGGCGACATGCCGGGCAGGGACTGGTCCCACATGACGCGGCCGTCGACAAATTCCATCACATAGAAGGCGCGACCGATGACGTACTCGTCTTCGCACAGGCAGTGCATTTGCGCCACTGGCACTTCGGTGCCCGCCAGGCCCGTCATGACCGCGAACTCGCGCTCGATGGCGTGGGCCGAGGGCAGCAACTTGGCCACCGGACCCGGCTTGGCGCGCATCACATAGGACTTGTGCGGCGTGATGAGTTTGTAGGTCGGGTTGGACTGCCCCCCTTTGAACATCTCGATGCTCAAGGGGCCCTCAAAGCCTGGCAGGTGGACGCCCAGCCACTGGGACAGGGCGGCGATGTCGATGGCGTGTTGCTCGGACACCGCGCGGGTGCCGACAAAGTGATCGAATTGGCTCATGGGGCTTGGTCTTGTCTCGGGGTTCTTATGGGGGCAGTCAGGGCACTGGCTAGACGTCGCTTTCAGCGATGCGCATCAGGGCATCGCGGTCGCGCACGATCAGGCCACCGGGTTCGATGCGGATGGCTTCTTCGCGCTCCATGGCTTTGAGTTCCTGGTTCACGCGTTGCCGGGATGCTCCCAGCAACTGCGCCAGCTCTTCTTGGGCCAGGTGCAGGCTGATGCGCATCTCGCGTCCATCCGACAGACTGGGCACGCCGTAGCTGCGCACCAAATGCACCAACTGCTTGGCCAGCCGGGCGCGAAGGGGCAGGGTGTTGAGGTCTTCCACCAAGCCAAACAGTTGCCGGATGCGCCGCGCGTGCAGTCGCAGCATGGCTTCGTACAGTTCGACGTGGGTGGCCAGAATCTTCTTGAAGTCGGCTTTGGCGACACACAGGATGGTGGTCTCGCCATGGGCGTAGGCATCGTGGGTTCGCCGGTCGCCGTCGAAGATGGCCACGTCGCCGAACCAGATGCCCGGCTCCACATACGTCAGCGTGATCTGCTTGCCCGAGATGGAGGTGGAGCTCACCCGCACCGCGCCCTTGGCGCAGGCGATCCACTCTTCGGGTGGGTCGCCGCGGGCCGCGATCAGCTCGCCATCGCGGTAACGCTTGACGTAGGCGCATCGGAGTATGTCGTGCCTGAGTGAGGGTGAAAGGGATGAAAACCAGCGACCTGAATTGATCGCTTCACGTTCTTCGATATTAAGAATCGGGTCGTCCATGGCCTGTCTTTTGCGTGACTGAAAACAGCCCCATTGTCGCGTCTGGGACGAGGCTCTCCCTGGCGTGTTGTCGCCTGCGTGTCTGGGCTGTTGGCGTGGGGCGGGAGGCCCCGCGTGGTGCGGGGCTTCAGAGGGGGCGGGACGGGGCCTGCGGGCGAGTTGGCGTGCGGGGGGCAGGCTTCACCCGCAGGGGCCACCGGGACGGCCCCCGAGGGAGGCGCGTCCGGCGGGCAATCAGTAGCGCGGCGTGGTCTTGTCGAGGAAAGCTGCGATACCGATGCCCGCGTTGGCATGGTGCAGGTTGCGCACAAAGTGATCGCGCTCCGCCGCCAGGTGCTGGGTCAGCGACTGGGTGCCCGCATCGTTGACCAGCTCTTTGATGCTGGCCAGCGCGTTGGGCGCACGGGCATTGAGTTGTTCGGCCAACTTCAAGGCCTCGGCCAGGGCCTGGCCCGGTTCGCACACCCGGTTCACCAGTCCGTGCTGCTGCAGGGCGTCGGCACCGATGCGGCTGCCGCACATCAACAGCTCATTGACCAGTGCGCGCGGCAGGGCGCGCGCCAGGCTCCAGCTGCCGCCGCCGTCGGGCGACAGGGCGATGTTGCTGTAGGCCATGACGAACTGAGCGTCGCGTGCGGCAGTCAGAAAGTCACACGCCAGGGCCAGCGAGAAGCCCGCGCCCGCCGCTGCACCCTCGACTGCGGCAATCACCGGCTTGGGAAACACGCGGATCGATTCGATCCAGCTGTGCAGCCCTTCAATGCTGTCTGCCTGGACCTGTGGGGGTAACTCACGGTTGCCTTGCAGGCGTCGCAGGTTGCCGCCGGCGCAGAACCAGGGGCCCTCACCGGTGATGACCACCGAACGCACATCGGCGTTGCTCTCGGCCACGTTCAGGGCCTCGATGCCCGCGGCGTACATCTCCGGGCCCAGCGCATTGCGGAACTCGGGGTTGCTCAGGGTCAGCACCAGGGTCTGGCCCTGGCTGTGGCTCTTGAGTTCGGCGCTCATGGGTTCAGCTTTCTTCGTGCTTCAGGCTCAGGCCAATGGCGCCACGGCGGCGCAGCCAGGGGCTGGGGCGGTAGCGCTGATCGCCATACACGGTTTGCATGTTGAACAGCACCTCCAGCACATTGGTGGGGCCATAGCGGTCGCCCATGCTCAGGGGGCCCATCGGGTAGCCCAGGCCCAGGGTCACGGCCAGCTCCAGATCGCCAGGGCTGCAAATGCCCTGCTGGCAGATGTCGGTGGCGATGTTGATGATGGTGCCCACCACGCGCTGGGTGACAAAGCCTCCGCTGTCACGGATGACGCTGACCGCCTTGCCGTCGCGCGCAAACAGGGCGTGTGCCGCGTCGCGCATGTCTTCGCGCGTGGCCGGGTTGGTGGCCAGCACACGGCGGCGGGTGCTGGCGTCGTCGACCAGCATGTCAATGCCCACGGTGCGGCTGGGGTCGAGTCGCTCGACCACCGCGACGGTGGTCACGTCGAAGCCCAGCGGAGCGACCAGGGTGAGCGCATGAGGGGAGGGGGAGGCGCCGGTCTCGATGGTGGCGCCCAAGTCCTTCAGCAGTTGGTACAGCTCAGCGCGGCGGGCTGCTCGGCTGGACACCCACACGGGCGGCATTTCCTGCACCTGAGGCACGGGTTGCTCGGGAGGCATTTGCGCCTGGCCGTCGACATAGCGGTAAAAGCCCTGGCCGGTCTTGCGGCCCAGCAGGCCGCCACTGAGGCGCTGAGCGGTGATCACGCTGGGGCGGTAGCGCGCCTCTTCGTGGTACTGGTGGTAGATCGACTCCATCACCGGGTGCGAGACATCCAGGCCCGTCAGGTCCAGCAACTCGAAGGGGCCGAGCTTGAAGCCAATTTGGTCCCTCAGGATGCGATCGATGGTGGCGAAGTCGGTCACGCCTTCGGACACGATGCGCAAGGCCTCGGTGCCGTAGCCGCGGCCGGCGTGGTTGACGATGAAGCCCGGGGTGTCCTGAGCACGCACCGGCGTGTGGCCAATCTGGCGCGCGTACGCGCTCAGGTCGTCGCACACCGAAGCGTCGGTGGCCAAACCGGCAATCACCTCCACCACCTTCATCAGCGGCACGGGATTGAAGAAGTGGTAGCCAGCGACCCGACCGGGGCGCTCGCAAGCCGAGGCGATGGCCGTCACGGACAGCGACGATGTGTTACTGGCCAGCACGGCTTCCGGCGCGACCACGGTTTCAAGTTGTTTGAACAAGGACTTCTTGATGTCCAGGTTCTCCACAATGGCTTCGACCACCAAGTGGGCATCAGCCAAGTCTGAAAGTTGCTCAGCCACCACAAGGCGCTGGGCATAAGTGTGAACATCCTCACCGCTCAGCCGTCCTTTTTCGGCCAATCGTCCCCATTGGGCGATGATCTCAGCCTGGGCCAGGGCCGCAGCGCCCGGCTTGCTGTCATGCAAGAGAACCTGACTACCGGCTTGGGCTGCGAGTTGAGCGATGCCTCGTCCCATGGCGCCGGTGCCCACAATAGCGACATTCTGATAAATTATTTTCATCTTTGAATTATCTCTTGGTTGGTGAATTGGGGTGTTGTGCCAAAATCGGCGATAAAGCAAACGATAAATTGTGAAAATACGTAATATTTTCGTCGGGGTGGCCTTGGTGGCGATGACTGGTAGCAGTTTTTCGCTGAGCCTGGGGAGGGTTCGCGGAACTGCCGTCTTGGGGCAGCCGTTGACGCTTTCGTTTGAGCTCAAGGCCGAAGCGGGTGAAGATTTTGACCCCGCCTGTCTGGATGTCGTGGTGTTTCAGGGCGACTCGAGGATAGAAGGCTCTCGCATGACCCTCAGTGCCAGCGGCACGGGTGTCGATCGGGTGCTGCGTCTCAAAACGTCGGTGCCTGTGGACGAGCCTGCGGTCAGCGTGACCCTGCGTGCGGGCTGTGACGTCAAGACTTCGCGTCGTTATGTGTTGTTGACCGAGCTGCCGCAAGACGGTGCGGGCGCAGTTCAATCGGCAGATGCTCCTCTGGTACGGGCTCCTGTGGCCACTGGCGCGGGTTCGACGCTCTCCACCAATTTGTCCAGCTCACCCTTGCCGCCGCTGGCGGGCAAAGCGGCGCAGCCCCGCGAGCCTTCCAGAGCGCGCTCCAAGACTTCTGATGCTGCACCTGTGGCCCAACGCACGGAGTCGGTATCCAACAGCCCACGCAAGCCCAAAGAACCCGCGGCAAGCGCTACCAAAGCGCGGCTGAAGTTGGACGCTCCGACCGGGACTGCTGTGGACTACACGGCCGGTTTGCGCTTTTCGCCATCGCTCGCCGTGGTTCCGCAGGATGCAAGCTCACCCCAACGCGTCGAGGCGCTGGCGGCATGGAGCGCCCTCAACCGGTCCTTGGAGCAGGTGTTGGCCGACGCAGACAAGCGCAATGGGCTCGAAGCCGAGAACAAGCGCTTGAAGGCTGCAGGCCAAACTGCGCAAGAACAGGTCCATGATTTGCAGGCACGTCTGACGCAAGCAGAAGAAGAACGCTATGCCAACCCTGTGGTCTATGGGTTGGTGGCGGGCTTGCTTTTGTTGCTGGGCGCGGGTGCCTATGTGTGGCGACGCCAGGGCCAGCAGCCTGTCAAAGACAAGCCATTGGTCACCCCTCCCGGCACGCCGGTTGGCAAGGTCAAACGCAAGGGTAAGACGCCCTGGTGGCAGGCCGGTTTGAAGGGCTCGGGTGGGGCTGTTGGGGCCTCCCGCGAGGAAAACCCCGGCTCGACGTTGGAGGCTGCCGCCAGTGAGTTACCCAAAAACCCGTCTGACCGTCCTGCTTTTGAGCCTTCGGTCAGCGGCCTGCATGTGGATCTGGATTTGAGCGAGTCGGCCTTCCGCCGACTCGAAGACCTGGGTGCTGCCCCCGCCGCGGCCGTCGCGCCCGCGATCGATTCACTGCTGAACTCGGTGGCGGCGAACGCCACCGCCCTGCCGTCCCAAACGGAGGGCGGCAGCAAGGCGCCATTGGACCTGTTCGACGTTCAGCAGCACGCTGAGTTTTTTGTCTCTCTGGGGCAGTACGACGAAGCCATTGAAGTGCTTCAAAAGCACATTGAGACCTTCCCTGAGGCGACGCCCCTGGCCTACTTGGACTTGCTGAAGATTCACCACATGCTCAGCCGCACCGGTGAATATGCCCATTGGCGCGAGCGCTTCAACGCGGTGTTCAGCGCGGAAGTCCCCCCTTTCAGTGCGTTTGCCAAGGGCGGCAAGTCTTTGGAGTCTTATCCGCGCACCTTGTCGTACCTCGAGAAGGTCTGGGGTTCGGCTCGGGCCCTGGTGGCGGTCGAAGACAGTCTGTTTCGTGCCCACGCCGTGTCGATTGGCGAATTCTTCGACCTGGAGGCCTTCAAAGACCTTCTGGTGTTGCAAGCGGTTGCTCGGCAATTGGCCCAGGATGCCTCCCTGCAGGGAACCCCCACCGTGGAGTCTCGTGTCCAGGCTGGGGACCTGTCCATGGCCTTCCAGTCGGCCCGGGACGTGCACGCCAGCACGACCCCGGCCCAGTTGCCGGTCGCCTTCATGCCAGTGGAGCCCATCTCGGGTTTTGGTCCTTCGACCCAAATGCCAAACCCCGACAGCTTGTTGGACTTGGATTTGAGCGATTTAAGCAGTGACGCCAAAGCTCCCCCTGCGGCTCCGGCACCCAGTGTCCCGAACAGTGTCATGCCGGCACTGATGGATCTGGATTTGGACAGCTTGCCCCCGCCCAGGGCCGAGGCCGTTCCCGCTTTGCCCAGCATGGTGTCTCCCCTGGATTCACCCTTGGACTTTGTGCTGGATTCGACCTCCATGCCTTCGCCCTTGGATGTCGAACTCAGCCTGCCGCAAGAGCCCAACTCAGGGTTGGACGACAGCCACATGATTGATTTCGACATGTTTGAAGCCGACCTCCTCAAGGCCAGCAAGCAGAGCAAGGGCTCGAAGGGCTAGCCAAGCCTCTGCTTTGGCGCGGTCAGCCACGGCGGTGGTGGCGCTCAAGGCCTTCTTGGAAGCCAGGATCAGCCCCTTCCGGTCAGGGGCTGTTCAAGCGCCTTGGCCGGGAGAGTCAGCGGCGAACCTGAAGCGCACCAGGGTTCACGATATTCGTCGGCGTGCCCCGGATGTAATTGACGACGTTGTCAAACGCAGCACCAAAGTAAAGCTCATAACTGTCTTGCTCGACATAACCAATGTGCGGCGTGCAGATGCAGTTCTCCAGCCTGAGCAGGGCATGGCCTTGCAAAATGGGCTCGCTCTCAAACACGTCCACAGCCGCCATGCCGGGGCGGCCCCGGTTCAAGGCTGCAATCAGCGCATCGGGTTCCAGCAGCTCAGCGCGCGAGGTGTTCACGATCAAGGAGCTCGGCTTCATGCGTGACAGGTCTTCCAGCGTGATCAGGCCGCGCGTTTCGTCGTTCAGGCGCAGGTGCAGGGACAGCACATCACATTGCTCGAAAAACTCCTCCCGGCTGGTGGCGGCCTGGTAGCCATCTGCCAGCGCTTGTGCACGCGAGGCTTCACGACCCCAGACCCGCACACTCATGCCAAAGGCGGCGCCATAGCTGGCGACCAACTGCCCAATCTTGCCGTAGCCCCAGATGCCCAGGGTCTTGCCCCGCAGCACAGCGCCCAGCCCGAAGTTGGCCGGCATGGACGCGGAGCGCAGGCCCGACTGCTGCCAGGCGCCATGCTTGAGGTTGGAGATGTACTGCGGCAGGCGCCGCATGCTGGCCATGATCAGCGCCCAGGTCAGTTCCGCCGGGGCCACCGGGGAGCCCACGCCTTCGGCCACAGCAACGCCGCGTTCCGTGCAGGCGCCGACATCGATGTGGCTGCCGACTTTGCCCGTTTGGGAAATCAAACGCAGCTTGGGCAGCTTTTCAATCAGCTGGCGTGGCAATTGGGTCCGCTCACGGATCAGCACGATCACCTCAGCGTCTTTGAGGCGAACCGACAACTGACCAAGGCCCTTGACGGTGTTGGTGTACACCTTGGCGGAGTAGGGGTCGAGACGGGCAGCGCAATTGAGTTTGCGCACTGCGTCCTGGTAGTCGTCCAGTATCACAATGTTCATCCCCTGATTGTGCCTTGCCTGCGCCGGCTGCTCGGTGTTCTCAACCGTACCAATCGGTCCTAGTTGGCGATTGATGGTCACCTGTGGGGCTTTGGCCGGCCAGTTTCGGGCGCTCAGAAGCCAACGGGGTGCTTGCTGGGGCTCGGTGCTGCGGCGGCGCCAGCCTCACAGAGTCCATTTGTCGAACAGGGCATGCCCATGCTCAGTGCAGGAGTCCGGGGTGGGCATTGGCCAGTCGCTCCAACTCCGCGCACACATCTGCCATGCGACCAGAGATCACCAAACGCCCTGCGTGGTGCTTGGACTGGCGCTGTTCCCGGATGCGCAACACCTTGAGTGGACGGCTGGCGTGGGTCGAGCGCTGGACCGCTTTGGCCGGTGCTGACCAGGGCTCGGGAACCGATGTGGTCGAGGCCTCGGAAGAATACGTGGAGGCGCCGGGCAAGTCGGGCGAGGCCGCCTCAACCAGTGTGCTCTTTTTAGCATCGATGGCCGTCCCCGGCTCTTTTGAGCCAGTAGTGGCCTGGATGGCGTTCAGCGCTCCGCCTGTGGATGGCGGAGTCATTGGGCCCATGTGACGAGGCTCAGCTTGACGCCATTGGCCCCAAAAATGACTCAGCGGGGCGAGCAGGCGCGACGCGGCAGAGAATGCCTTTCCCATGTGAAACTCCAGTTCGATTCAGGGGTTGAACACAGGCAGGATTCAATGGGTTGAGTCAGACCAGGGTTGTTTGGCAAATCCGGATTTGCCTCAAACGCCCGCCACCTGGTCCGGCCCGTTGCTTTACATCAGCATGGAATTGCGGATCAGGCCCACCGCCAGGCCTTCAATCTCGAAGGGCTCGTCGGGCTGCACGATGATGGGGGCGAAGTCGGGGTTTTCAGCCAGCAGTTCGATGTGCTCGGCTGTGCGGTGCAAGCGCTTCACCGTCACTTCTTCACCGAGCCGGGCCACGATGATTTGACCGTTTTTGGCCTCGCGGGTGGACTGCACTGCCAACAAGTCGCCGTCCATGATGCCCACGTCGCGCATGGACATGCCGCGCACCTTGAGCAGGTAGTCTGGCTTTTGCTGGAAAAGGCTGTTTTCCACGTAATAGGTCTGGTCCACATGTTCCTGCGCGAGAATGGGCGAGCCTGCGGCCACCCGGCCGATCAGGGGCAGGGCCAGCTGGCTCAGGCCCGGCAGGGGCAGAGAGAACTGTGGATCGCGGGACTGGTTGAGCTGGCGCAGGCTGTTGCCGCGCAGGCGGATGCCCCGAGAGGTACCGCTGACCAGTTCGATCACGCCCTTGCGGGCCAGGGCTTGCAAATGCTCCTCGGCAGCGTTGGCGGATTTGAAGCCCAGCTCAGACGCGATCTCAGCCCGAGTGGGCGGCGCGCCGGTGCGGGCGATGGCACTCTGAATGAGTTCCAAAATTTGTTGCTGTCTTGCGGTGAGCTTCACTGTGAGCTGAGGCATGTCCATCATCGCGGCTCCTGAGGGCTGTTTGAATATCCAGTAACTGTATTTTTGACCAGTTTTTTACGAAATGCAAGTCACCTCTTCGAATGCCAAGCGCTTGGTTGTTTTGGGCACCGGCGGCACCATCGCTGGCGAAGCCGGCAGCCAGCACGACAACGTGGGCTACCGCGCCGCCCAGCGCAGCGTCATGGACCTGATGGGGGGCCTGCCGGTGCCTGCGGGTTTGAGCGTGCTGGGCGAGCAGGTGGCTCAGCTCGACAGCAAGGACATGGACCATGCCACCTGGCAGGCCTTGCTGGCCCGGGTGCAGGCCCACCTGGCCGATGACAGCGTGCGCGGCATCGTCATCACCCACGGCACAGACACCCTCGAAGAAACGGCTTTTTTCCTGCACACCTTGCTGGGCGCATGCAAGCCCATCGTGCTGACTTGCTCCATGCGGCCCGCCACGGCTTTGATGTCCGATGGTCCGCAGAACCTGGTCGACGCGTTGGCGGTGGCCGCCGACCCCTCGGCTCGGGGTGTGGTGGTGGTGTGTGCCGGCCAGATCCATGACCCGGTGGGCGTGCAGAAGGTGCACACCTACCGGCCCGATGCATTTGATTCGGGCGATGAGGGGCCGATGGGCCAAGTGTTGGAAGGCCAACCCGTGTGGCACCGGCGTGAGACCCGCGTCCACCGGGCCGCACCTCCCAAGGCTTTGCAGGCCGCATTGAGCTGCGCTGTGGCGGACTGGCCTTGGGTGGCCCTGCTCAGCAGCCATGCGGGGGCGACCGAGCGCGCAGTGGACGCCTGGCTGGCCCAAGGCGTGGACGGCCTGGTGCTGGCAGGCACAGGTAATGGCACGCTGAATCAAGCCTTGGAGCCCGCTTTGCAGCGCGCGGCTGAGGCGGGGGTGCCGGTGTGGCGCAGTACGCGTTGTGTGGGCGGGCCGGTGTTGAGTGGCGGGGCCTCGACCTGGCCGATCGCTCAGGGCCTCAACGGTGTCAAGGCCCGTGTCGCCCTGCTTTTGGACTTGCTGGCGGCGCGCCACGGGGCTTGATTCCAGGGCCTTCCTGGTGATTGGGCATGAAGAAGCCCGTCACGGCGAGGCCGGACGGGCTGGTGCTTGAGCCCACGCCGCACCCGGGTGAGTGGGCGAACTCTGGTGAGATGGCAGCGCTGAGTGCACTGCCGGCCTCAGCCTGGGGCTCAGAAGTTGTCGAGCACTGCGCCCTTGCTGGCGCTGGCGGCGTTGAAGGCGAACTTGGCTTGCACACCCCGGGTGTAGCGCGGGGCGGGGGCGGTCCAGCCTTCGCGGCGCTTGGCCAATTCGGCTTCCGGCACGTTCAGCTCCAAGATCAGCTTGTGCGCGTCGATGGTGATGCTGTCGCCTTCGTTCACGAAGGCAATGGTGCCGCCCGCTGCCGCTTCAGGCGCGACGTGGCCCACCACCATGCCCCAGGTGCCGCCCGAGAAGCGGCCGTCGGTGATCAGGCCCACGCTCTCACCCAGGCCGGCGCCAATCAGCGCGCCCGTGGGGGCCAGCATTTCGGGCATGCCCGGGCCGCCCTTGGGGCCGAGGTAGCGCAGCACCATCACGTCGCCAGCCTGGATCTTGCCGTCCAAAATGGCCTTCAGCGCGGATTGCTCGTCGTCGAAGACGCGGGCCGGGCCGGTGATGACGGGGTTCTTCAAGCCGGTGATCTTGGCGACAGCACCTTCAGGGCTCAGGTTGCCCTTCAGGATGGCCAGGTGGCCTTGTTCGTACATCGGGTTGCTGATCGCACGGATCACATCCTGGTCGGCGCGCGGCTGATCGGGCACGTCGGCCAGCACTTCGGCGATGGTTTGGCCCGAGATGGTCAGGCAGTCGCCGTGCAGCAGGCCGGCGTTCAGCAGCACCTTCATCACTTGCGGAATGCCGCCGGCATTGTGCAGGTCCACCGCCAGGTACTTGCCGCTGGGCTTCAAGTCGCACAGCACGGGGGTCTTTTGGCGCACGCGCTCGAAGTCGTCAATGGTCCATTCCACGCCAGCGGCGTGGGCGATGGCCAAGAAGTGCAACACGGCGTTGGTCGAGCCGCCGGTGGCCATGATCACCGCCACGGCGTTCTCGATGGACTTGCGCGTCACGATGTCGCGTGGGCGGATGTCCCTCTTGATGGCTTCGATCAGCACCTTGGCCGACTCCTTGGCGGAGTTCAGCTTTTCATCGTGCGGATTGGCCATGGTGGAGGAGTAGGGCAGGGAGATGCCCAGGGCCTCGAAGGCCGAGCTCATGGTGTTGGCGGTGTACATGCCGCCGCAAGAGCCGGTACCGGGGATGGCGCGCTTTTCGATCTCTTTCAGGTCAAAGTCGCTCAGCTTGCCAGCGGCGTTCTCGCCCACGGCTTCGAACACGCTCACGATGTTCAGGTCTTTGCCCTGGTAGCGGCCCGGCAGGATGGTGCCGCCGTACACGTAGATGGCGGGCACGTTGGCGCGCAGCATGCCCATCAGGCCGCCCGGCATGTTCTTGTCGCAGCCACCGACCACCAGCACGCCGTCCATCCACTGGCCTTGCACGCAGGTTTCGATGCAGTCCGAGATCACTTCGCGGCTGACCAGGCTGTACTTCATGCCTTCGGTGCCCATGGCCATGCCGTCGCTGATGGTCGGCGTGCCAAAGACCTGGGCATTGCCACCGGCTTCCTCGATGCCGGCGATGGCGGCGTCCGCCAGCTTTTGCAGGCCCGAGTTGCACGGGGTGATGGTGCTGTGGCCGTTGGCCACGCCGACCATGGGCTTCTTGAAGTCGCCTTCTTCGTAGCCCATGGCGTAGTACATGGAGCGGTTGGGGGCGCGCGACTTGCCTTCGGTGATGTTGGCCGAGCGGCGGTTGATCTGGATGGGTTTGGTTTCCATGGGGGGCGTCTCTTTCGGCTGTGCCGGCCTCGGATGCTTGGGCCAGCGTGGCCTGAAGTATGCCTGGGGTGATTGATTCTTTCTAATCTTGATTTTCGATCAATTAATATGCCTGGCATATGAAAGACGCCACCATTGAACTGCGGGTCTGGCGCCAGTTCGCGGTGCTGGCCGAAGAGCTGCACTTCGGCCGCGCCGCGCAGCGCTTGCACATGACCCAACCCCCCTTGACGCAGGCGATCGCCCAGCTGGAGGCCACACTGCAAGTGCGCTTGTTCGACCGCACCCGGCGCAGTGTCAAGCTCACCGAAGCCGGGCGCGCCATCCTGGACGATGTGTTGGGTTTGCTGGCGCGCGCCCAACAGCTGCCCTGGCGGGCGCGGGCTGCCGCTCAGGGCCAGACGGGGCTGTTGCGCCTGGGCTTCGTCTCCACGATTGGCTTTGATGTGCTGCCGGCCTGGGTGCAGGCCTTTCGAACCCAGTACCCACAGGTGCAGCTGGAGCTGATCGAAGCCACGGGCGATGTGCAGTTGCAGGCCTTTGAGCGAGGCGAGCTGGACGCCGGCTTCATGCTGCACTCCCCAGGCTTTGCACCCCCCGACTTCGCTTGCCGCCGCATCAGCGCCGAGCCCTTGGTGCTGGCCTTGCCTGCCCAGCACCCGCTGGTGGCGCAGGCCAGCACTTTGTCGAGCAGCGCCTTCTTGGCGCAAGCCTTGGCGGAGCCCTTGGTGATTTTTCCGCGCCGCATCGTGCCCTCCTTGCATGACGCCATTTTTGGCCTTTACCACGCGCAAGGGCGCAGCCCCCAGGTGGTGCAGGAGGCGATTCAGATGCAGACCATCATCAACTTGGTCTCCGCTGGTTTGGGCCTGGCCTGGGTGCCGCGCAGCGTGACCCAGTTCCGGCGCGAGGGCGTGGTCTACCAGGCCTTGCCCGCGAGCCGTCGTCCGCTGGTGCCCACTTGTGAAACCAGCCTGCTGTGGCCCAGCGCGGTGCAGTCGCCCGTGGTGGCTTGTTTTGCCGTCTGCGCGCCGCCAGGGCTGTCCCGGGTCGAGCCCGACTGAGCCGCGGCCGGGCCTGTTGGGCCGTCACGAGGCCGCCGTCTTCTGCGGGCACAATCTCGCGCATGCTGACCTACCCGCAAATTGATCCCGTGGCCCTGCAAATCGGGCCGCTGTCCGTGCACTGGTACGGACTGACCTACCTGGCCGCCTTTGGCTTGTTCATGCTTTTGGGGCTGCGTCGCCTGCACCACCTGCCGTATGCCGCCATGACCGGCGAGCGTGCCTGGGCGCGGCGCGACATCGAGGACATCTTGTTTTACGGCGTGCTGGGCGTGGTGTTGGGGGGGCGCCTGGGCTACTGCCTGTTCTACAAGCCTTTGCACTACCTCAGCCACCCTCTGGAAATCCTGCAGATCTGGACTGGGGGCATGAGCTTTCATGGTGGCTTGCTGGGTGTGATCGTGGCCTTGATCTGGTATGCGCGTTCGCACCATCGGCCCTGGCTCGAAGTGACCGACCTGGTGGCCCCCTGTGTGCCCACTGGCCTGGCGGCTGGCCGCGTGGGCAACTTCATCAATGGTGAGTTGTGGGGCCGCTTCAGCCCGGCTGACCTGCCTTGGGGCATGGTGTTTCCGCAAAGCGGCTCCTTGCTGCCGCGTCACCCCTCGCAGGTCTACCAGTTCTTGCTGGAGGGGCTGCTGCTGTTTGTGCTGTTGTGGCTGTACGCGCGCCAACCCCGTCGCCTTGGCGAGGTGTCTGGGGCCTTCCTGGTGGGCTATGGCGTGCTGCGCTTCACGGCGGAGTACTTCCGCGAGCCTGATGCTTTCCTGGGCCTGCTGTCCCTGGGCATGAGCATGGGCCAGTGGTTGTGCGTGCCCATGGTGCTGGCGGGAGCGCTGATCTTGGTCATGGCCCAACGCGGCGCAGGGGCTGGTCGGGCCTGAAGGCGGTTCGGGCCTGCTGCGGCAGGGCGCGGCGGGCCCATTCTTCAGCCCAATTAAGGGTAAATCCCGGTCTCTGCTGGCTTGCCGGTTTTTTGTAATTAGTCATAATTATCTGTAATTATGAACAAGCCGACCCGTCCTCCAAATGTCACATCCAAGCCCAATGGGGCAACAGGGATGACTGGGCAGGGGTGCCCGACGGGGCCGTGTCACAAGGTGGGGCCAAGCGCATGAGGCCGACCACCCACTCCCTGCACAACGAGGTGGCGGACCGCCTGCGGGAGCACATCTTCGCGGGCGAACTGCCTCCTGGCACCTTCTTGGACGAAGTGGCGCTGTGCGAGCGCCTGCAAATCTCGCGCACCCCCTTGCGCGAAGCGCTCAAGGTCCTGACCGCCGAGGGCTTGCTGCGCCACGAGCCGCGCCGGGGCTGTTTTGTCAACGAGGTCACGGAGCAAGACCTCGATGAGATCTTCCCCGTCATTGCCTTGCTGGAAGGCCGCTGCGCCTACGAAGCCGCGCGCCATGTCAGCGACGCCGATCTGCAGGCTTTGGCCGTGCTGCATGAGCGACTGCAGCAACACGCCCAGGCGCGCCAGATTCCCGAGTACTACGTGGCCAACTACGCCATCCACGAGGCTTTGATCCAGTTGGCCAACAACCGCTGGTTGGCCCAGGTCATCAGCGACTTGCGCAAGATCCTCAAGCTGGCGCGGCTTCAGTCCCTGCAGGCCACAGGCCGCATCGAACAAAGCCTGACCGAGCACCTGGCCGTCTTCGCCGCCTTGAAGGCGCGTGACCCTGAAGGCGCCGAAGCGGCCATGCGCACCCACCTCATGCGCCAGCGCGATGCGCTGCGCGACCTGGCTCGTCAACACAAAAGCAGTCTCCTTGCATGAACACACCGACCTGGATCAGCCGCGGCGTTTCCAAGCTCATGCCCGCCCCCAAGGCGGCCAAGACCGCCGAACCCACGGGCGCAGCAGCCGTACCGGCGCCCACCCCCGTCCAACGTGGTAAAGCCACCGTGCGCAGCACCCGCGAGCGCCTGGAGGCCACCTTGCGCCAAGGCGACGAAGCCCTGTCGCCGCGCATGTTGCGTCGCACGTTGGAAGAGCTGCGCGGCATCATCGACGCCCGCGTCAGCGAGGTCGAAGGCGGCCGCCGTGCCATGGCTGTGGCCGCCTGGTACGCGGGCGCCACCCCGGCGCGCCGACGTGACCTGTGGCTGCTGATGAGCGAAATGTTCGTGGCCGACCCGGTCAAGGCCAAAGAAGCCCAGGCCCGTTTTGCCGCGGCTGTGGGCACGCCCGATGAGGCGGTGGCCGAGGTGCACTACCGCCGCGCCACGGTGTCGCCGCGCCGCCGCCTGCTGCAGCGCTTCAGCGTCTACCCGGGTGGGGTGCAGTTCTTGGTCGACATGCGGGCCGACATGCAGGCCTCGTTGCGCAGCGACAAACGCCTGCAAGCCCTGGACGTGGAGATGGAGTACATGTTCTCCACTTGGTTCGACGTGGGCTTTCTGGACCTGCGCCGCATCAGCTGGGACTCGCCAGCCTCGCTGATCGAGAAGCTCATTCAGTACGAGGCCGTGCACGACATCAAGAGCTGGGCCGATGTGAAGAACCGCCTGGACAGCGACCGGCGCTGCTACGGCTTCTTCCACCCGCGCCTGCCCGAGGTGCCACTGATCTTTGTCGAGGTGGCCTTGGTCGATGAGATCGCCAGCGACATCGTGCCACTGCTCGACGAGTCGGCCGCCGCGGCCGACCTGCAAAAAGCCACCACGGCCATCTTCTACTCCATCAGCAACACCCAGGTGGGCCTGCGTGGGGTGAGCTTTGGCGACTCCTTGATCAAGCGGGTGGTCGAAACCCTCAAGGACGAATTTCCCAAGCTGCGGACCTTTGCCACGCTGTCGCCCATTCCTGGTCTGCGGGCCTGGTTGGGGCGCCAAGTCACCGCCCAGCTGGAGCGCTTGGACGAACGTTCGCTGCGCGACCTGGGTCGTGCCGTGGGTTTCGAACCGCCCTCGGCCGAGCATGTGCTGGCCGCCTGGGACAAGCCTCTGGCGCTGGATGCCAAATCACCGGCCCGTCAGTTCCTGCTGCAATGCGCTGCCCAGTACCTGGGGCGCGAACTGCAAGAGGGCAAGCCGCTGGACCCGGTCGCCCGATTCCACCTGGGCAATGGCGCCCGGGTGGAGCGCTTGAACTGGGCTGGTGACCCATCGGCCAAGGGGCTCAAGCAGTCCTACGGGCTGATGGTCAACTACCTGTACGACCTCAAGCGCCTGGACAAGCACCGCGCCTTGCTGGCCCAAGGTCGGATCCCCATCGCGGGCGAGGTCGAGAGCCTGCTCAAGAACTAGCCCATCCAGCCCGATGCCCGCGCACCGGAGTGTGAAAGAAGTGCCCAAAAGGGCCCACGGGGCAGCCGCCTCAGTGCCTACCAAGACAGGAGACAAAACATGACCCCCTTCAACCTCACGCGCCGCCGTTTGCTGGGCAGTGCCCCTGCCATGGGCGCGCTGGCCGCCCTGGGCGGCAGCCTGCCCGCCTGGGCCCAAAGTGGCTGGCCGACCAAGCCCGTCAACATGGTCGTGCCCTTTCCGGCCGGCGGCGGCACGGATGCCTTTGCGCGCCCGATGTCGGCCCAGTTCGCCAAAGCCACCGGCAAGCAACTCATCGTGGACAACCGCGGTGGAGCCGGCGGCACCTTGGGCGCGAGCATTGCGGCCAAGACGGCGCCTGATGGCTACAACCTGTTCATGGGTGCGGTGCACCACGCGATCGCTCCCTCGATGTACCCCAAGCTCGACTACGACATCGAAAAAGACTTCGTGCCCCTGATGCTGCTGGCCAACGTGCCCCAGGTGCTGGTGGTCAACCCCAAGAAGGTGCCGGGTGACTACAAGGCTTTTCTGGCGGCGGTGAAGGCCGCGCCTGGCCGTTTCAATTTCGGCTCGGCCGGCGGCGGTACCTCGCACCACCTGGCCGGCGAGTTGTTCAAGATCCAAACCGGCACCTTCATCACCCACATCCCCTACCGGGGGGCGGGCCCGGCCTTGCAAGACCTGATGGCGGGCAATGTGGACATGATGTTCGACGGCCTGGGCTCGTCGGCCAACCACATCAAAGGTGGGCGCATCAAGGCGCTGATGGTGTCGGGTGCCAAGCGCAACCCGGCTTTCCCGGATGTGCCTTGCGCGGCCGAGTTGGGCTTGCCGGATTACACCGTCACCACCTGGTACGGGCTGTGGGCGCCCAAAGGGACTTCGCCAGAATTGCAGAACCAAATCATCGAGCAACTGCGCCAGGTGGGCGCAGCCGATGAAATCAAGACCGCCTGGGCGCAAAACGGCGCCGAGTTCGGTGGCCCGGAGAAGCAGCAGTTTGGCGCTTTTGTCAGCGGCGAGGTCAAGCGTTGGGCCGCGGTGGTCAAGGCCTCGGGCGCCAAGCTCGATTGACGGGCATTTGAGGACACAAGGAATCAGCATGACAGGACAGCTCAGGGTGCAGTGGCATGGCGGCGAGGACGCGGGCGTGGTGCAGGTGCAGTTGTCACATCCGGGCAAGCTCAACGCCATGTCGCGTGCCATGTGGCGCCAACTGCGCGAGGTGTTTCTGGCGCTGCAGCAGCGGCCCGAGGCCCGTTGCGTGGTGATCAGCGGGGAGGGCGGCCACTTCTGTGCCGGCGGCGACATCGCCGAGTACCCCGACTTCCGCTACGAGGAGGCCGCCTTGCGCCACTTCCATGAGGAAGAGGTTTGGGGTGGCCTGTCGGCCATGCTGGCCTGTGATGTGCCCTTGGTGGCCTGCATTGAAGGCGCTTGCATGGGCGCGGGCGTGGAAATCGCCAGCACCTGTGACCTGCGCCTCTCCTCCGCCTCGGCGAGCTTTGGCGCCCCGATTGCCAAGCTGGGCTTTCCGATGGCGCCGCGCGAACTGGCCTTGGTGCGCGCAGCGGCCGGCGAACTGAGCACGCGCCAGATGCTGCTTGAAGCGGCCACGCTGGACGCCCCCACCTTGCTGGCGCGCGGCTTCCTGAGCCGACTGTTGCCCGACGACCAAGTCCAGGCCGACGCGCGCGACACCGCGCGCCGCATCGCTGGCCTGGCGCCCCAAGCGGCCCGACTCAACAAGCAGACCCTGCGTGCCCTGGCTTCGCCTTTTCCCGAGGGCCTGCTGGACTCCGCCTATGCCTATGCCGACAGCGCCGAACACCGCGAGGGCATCAGCGCCTTCCTGGCCAAGCGCCGAGCCCAATTCTGAGCTGATCCCCGTGTCGGCTTTCGCCCATTTCTCCTCATCCCAACCTCTGCCTCTCCCATGAAGAACCAGAACCTTTTTGTGGCCCTGCGGGCCCAGTTCCCTGCCGACCTCGACGCCACTGCCGTGGAGACGGACAACGGCCTGTTCTACACCTGGCGCGACTTGGACCACGCCACCGCACGCATGGCCAACCTGCTGGCCTCGCTGGATTTGCCCGCCGGCGCCCGTGTCGCGGTGCAGGTCGAGAAATCGGTCGAAGCCATGGTGCTGTACCTGGCCACGCTGCGTGCCGGCTATGTCTTCCTGCCCCTGAACACGGCGTACCAGAGCGCTGAGATCGAGTACTTCATCGGCAACGCCGAGCCCTCGGTGGTGGTGTGCAGCAGCAAGAACTTTGGCTGGGTCAGCAAGATTGCCTTCAGCGCCGGCACCGCCCATGTGTTCACGCTGGACGACGACCGCAGCGGCTCGCTGTTGGAGCGCGCAGCCCACTTCAGCGACCAGCACACGCCGGTCCAGAGCGCGGCCGATGACCTGGCTGCCATCCTCTACACCAGCGGCACCACGGGGCGCAGCAAGGGCGCCATGCTGAGCCACGGCAACATGCTGAGCAATGCCGTCATGCTCAAAGACTACTGGGGCTGGCAGCCCGGCGACGTGCTGATCCACGCGTTGCCCATCTTCCATGTGCACGGCCTGTTCGTGGCCATCCACGGCGCGCTCATCAACGGCAGCAAGATGATCTGGCTGGCCAAGTTCGACCCTAAGCTGGTGTTGCAGAAAATGCCCGAGGCGACGGTCTTCATGGGCGTGCCCACGCTGTACGTGCGCTTGCTCGCCGAGGCCGGTTTGACTCGCGAGGCCACGGCCAACATGCGCTTGTTCATCGCCGGTTCGGCCCCGCTGCTGATCGAAACCTTCAAGGAGTGGCAGGACCGCACCGGCCACACCATCCTGGAGCGCTACGGCATGAGCGAAACCATCATGCTCACCTCCAACCCCTACCAGGCGGATGCGCGCCACGGGGGCGCCACGGAGCGCCGGGGCGGCACGGTGGGCTTCCCGCTGCCCGGGGTGTCGCTGCGTGTGCAGTCCGATGACGGCCAGGCCTTGCCGGTGGGCGAAATCGGGGGCATTCAGGTGCAAGGCGCTAATGTGTTCAAGGGTTACTGGCGCATGCCCGAGAAGACCCGCGAGGAGTTCACTGCCGACGGCTACTTCAAGACGGGCGACGTGGGCAAGATCGACGAGCGCGGTTATGTGCACATCGTGGGCCGTGCCAAGGACCTGATCATCAGCGGGGGCTACAACGTCTACCCGGCCGAGATTGAGAGCTACATCAACGACATGCCGGGCGTGGCCGAGAGCGCTTTGGTTGGCGTGCCGCACCCGGACTTTGGTGAGGTGGGCGTGGCGGTGGTGATTGCCAAGCCCGGGGCCCAGGTCGAGGCCGACGCCGTGATCAGCGCGCTGAAGACGCAGCTGGCCAACTTCAAGATTCCCAAGAAGTGCTTTGTCGTGGCCGAGCTGCCGCGCAACACCATGGGCAAGGTGCAGAAGAACCTGCTGCGCGACCAGCACAAGACCTTGTTCGTCTGAGCTGGCGACCCTTGCTTCTGAGGCCATTGCCCTGGGAGGGCATGGCCGACTTGGCCCCTTTTTGATCACCTTCTCCACTGGACTCCCCATGACCCGTTTGCCTGTGATGGCTGCTGTTCGATCCTCATTGACGGCCCTGGCCATGGCGGCCAGCCTGGCCTCGGGCTGGGCCGTGGCCCAAAGCGCCCCCAGCGCCGAAGCGGTTCCCGTGCTCAGCGCGGCAGAGCGCGCCTCGCTTGCGGGGCGGGTCGAGTTGCATGGCTTGCCTTCGCTGACCCTGAGCGATGCGCAGTTTCTGCGCGGCGAAACCCAGGGCGCGCAGCCTGTGACCGTGGGGGCGGAGTTGCGCCTGGCGGCCGTGCCAGGCCGCCAGCCTGTGGTGGTGTTGATCCATGGATCGGGGGGGATCGGCTCCAACGTCGACCTGTGGGCACGCGACTTCAATGCCATGGGCGTGGCCACCCTGGCCATCGATGGCTTCACGGGGCGGGGTCTGGTCAGCACCAGCACCCAACAGGCGGCGCTGGGCCGGCTCAACCTGAGTCTGGACGCCTACAAGGCGCTGGACCTGTTGGCCAAGCACCCCCGCATCGATCCGCAGCGCGTGGTGCTGATGGGCTTTTCTCGCGGGGGCCAAGCGACGCTGTTTGCCAGCCTCAAGCGCTTCAACGAGCAATGGAACCGCAGCGGTATCCGCTATGCGGCCTACATCCCTTTCTACCCGGACTGCATGACCCAGTACCAGGGTGATACCGAGCTCGCAGGCGGCCCGGTGCGCATCCACCATGGTCTGGCAGACGACTACAACCCCGCTGCGGCCTGCCAGCCCTATGTGGCCCGGCTGCAAAAGGCTGGTCAGGACGTGGAGCTGCTGCCCTACCCGGGCGCCCACCATGGCTTTGATGCGCCGACCGCGCCCAACCCGGCCCAGCCCTCCAAGGGCGCGCAAACCGTGCGCGCCTGTGTGATCCGCGAAACCACGCCCGGCTTGCTGGTCAACGAGGCCACGGGCCAGGCCTTCAGCTACGAGGATGCCTGCGTGCAACGGGATCCCCATGTGGGCCATGACCCGGTTGCCACCGCCCAGGCCCGGGCTTCAGTGCACGGGTTTGTGCGTCAGCTGTTCAAGCTGCCGGCGTCGGCCAAGCCCTGAGCGGATTCAGCGCCCCAACGCAAAACAGGCCCCTCGGGGCCTGTTCTTCATGGGCGAGCGCTTGGCTCGGACTCAGATGTGCAGCATGGCCGCGCCACCAATCACCAGGCCCACGCCGGCCACGCCGAACATGGCGTATTCCAGCCACTTCTTTTTGGTCAGCAAAGCGATGGCGGCCAGCGCGATGGCCACTTGCAGGGCGGTCGTCGACTGGGCCCAGCGGTGGTGCTGGTGCATTTGCTGGTCGGACTGTTCGTCCCACTGCTTGGCATCGGCTTCGAGCTTGTCGGCCACGACCTTGATCTCGTTCTTTTCTTTTTCGTAGCGTTCCACCTTGGCTTGGTAGGTGGGCTTTTTGTCCTCGGGCGCCAGGTCACGGGCCAGTTCGGCCAGGGACTGCTTGGTGCTCTTGGACTGGAAGTAATTCCATTGGTTCGAGGCTTCGGTCTTCTTGATGGCCGCGTTGTTCTTGTACAGGCCCGCATTGGCCTGGGTGGCGCCGCCCATGTAGGAGAACATGGCGCCGACCGTGGCGATGATGGCCGTGAACATGGCAATCTGGTTGGTCATGCGGTCGCCACCGTGTTGAGCGGCGTGCTCCAGCTCGTGGTCGTGCGGACCGTGCACATGGAATCCGTGTCCGGACATATCAGGCTCCTTGTTCTTGGGTGTAGGTGACAAAACGGAATGTGAGGCCAGTCGATGACTGCTGCAGGTCGCTGCGGCTCAGTTCGGTCCAGCCCGGACCGAATTGTGGGGCCAAGGCGTCGCCTTCGAAATCTTGCTCGATCTCGGTCACCACCGCCTGTTGAGCCAGGGGCAGGGCCTGGGCATAAAGCTCGGCGCCACCAATGACCCAGACGTCCTGCTCGGGGGGAAGCAAGGCCAAGGCTTCGTTCAAAGAGCCCACGCGCTGGGCGCCCTCGGCCACCCAGGCAGGGTTGCGGCTGAGCACGATGTTCTGACGACCAGGCAGCGGGCGGAAGCGCGGTGGCAGCGAATCCCAGGTGCGTCTGCCCATGATGACCGGGCAGCCCAGGGTGGTGCGTTTGAAGTGCGCCAGGTCCTCGGGCAGATGCCAGGGCAGGGCGTTGTCGCGGCCGATCACGCCGTTGGCGGCGCGGGCAAAAATCAGTTTCAAAGGCATGGCGGCTTTCAGACGGCGACCGGGGCCTTGATGGCGGGGTGGCATTGGTAGTCCACCACCTCGAAGTCTTCGTACTGGTAGTCGAAGATCGATGCCGGTCGACGCTTGATGTGCAGCGTGGGGTAGGCAAACGGTGTGCGTGCCAGCTGGGTTTCGACCTGTTCGTGGTGGTTGCTGTAGATGTGGCAGTCGCCGCCGGTCCAGATGAAGTCGCCCACGTCCAGGTCGCATTGCTGGGCCACCATGTGGGTCAGCAGCGCGTAGCTGGCGATGTTGAAGGGCACGCCCAAAAAAATGTCGGCGCTGCGCTGGTAGAGCTGGCAGGACAGCTTGCCGCGCTCGCCCGGGGCCTGGCCTGGTGCGACGTAGAACTGGAAGAAGGCGTGGCAGGGCATCAGGGCCATCTTGTCGAGGTCGGCCACGTTCCAGGCGCTGACGATGATGCGGCGCGAGTCGGGGTTGCTCTTGAGGGTTTTGATGACCTCGGCGATCTGGTCAATGTGGCCGCCATCGGGCTTGGGCCAGCTGCGCCATTGCACGCCATAGACCGGGCCCAGTTCGCCGTCCTCGCGCGCCCACTCGTCCCAAATGGTGACACCACGCTCTTGCAGCCACAGGTTGCTGCTGGAGCCGGTCAGGAACCACAGCAGTTCCTGGATGATGGAGCGCAGGTGCACCTTCTTGGTGGTGACCAGCGGGAAGCCCTCGTTGAGGTCAAAGCGCATCTGGTAACCAAACACGCTGCGCGTGCCTGTGCCGGTGCGGTCGCCCTTGCTCACGCCCGTGGTGTAGACGTGGCGCATGAAGTCCTCGTACTGGGCGCGGACGGGGCGGGGGGGCAAGGTGGTCATGGCAACTCGGCTGGGGTTCGCAAACGCGCGATTTTAAGGCCAGGGCGTCGGACTGCGCGGCGCGCCAGGCTGACTTGGCCGAGAAAGGCCACTCGGCGCCGCACTACACCCTGGCGCGCCATAATGGAGCGCGTCTTTCACGAGGTTCCCTTGACCCTGTTCACGCACTCCATCCATTGGCCTAACGGGTCCCGCCTGCTGCGCCGAGCTGCCTGGGTGGCCAGCCTGGTGCTGCCGTTGGCGCTGATGGCCGCGCCCGCCCAGGCGCTGGACCCGGCGCCGGCCATCCCGTCCGTGGCGCTGCAAGGCACGTCGCTGCCGATCCCCAACCCGCTGTTCCCGCTGTCCCACCCCATTGGGCAGCAGCGGCTGATCGAGAGCAGCTACCGCCAGGCCTACTTTCCGCTCGCGACTTATTTTGAAACCCAGCGCAACCAGGCCTATTGCTCGGTGGCGACCTCGGTGATGGCCCTGAATGCCCTGGGGGTCACCCGCCCGGTCACGGCGCTGTACCCGGACTACCGCTTCTTCACCCAACAGGACTTCTTTGCCGGGGTGGACCCGCGCATTGCGCGGCCCGAGGTGGTGGCGCGCGAGGGCATGACGCTTGAGCAGTTGGGCAGCGTGCTGGCTTTCCAGCCGGTGCGGGCCGAGCTGGTGTTTGCCGACACCCTGAACGTCAGCCAACTGCGTCAGTTGCTCATGAAGCACCTGCGCGAGCAGGACCGTTTTGTGCTGTTCAACTTCAACCGCCGCATCATTGGCGAAGAGGGTGGGGGTCACTGGTCGCCATTGGCGGCCTACCACGAGGCCAGTGACTCGGCCCTGGTGATGGACGTGGCACGCTACAAGTACCCGCCGATGTGGATGCCACTGGCCGACCTGCTGCGCAGCGCGCAGGACCACGACAGCGTGAGTGGCAAGGCGCGTGGGCTGATTGTCCTGAGTGGCCGCTGAGAAGGCGATGGCCCCGGCCCGACGCTGGCTCAGTCTTTGGCGGCGTCCACTTCTTTGAACACCTCCTTCGCGGTGCGGAAGCTGTCGATCGCGGCCGGTGCGCCACAGTAGACGGCGGTTTGCAGGAACACCTCCTGGATTTCCTCGCGCGTCACGCCGTTGTTGAGCGCGCCGCGCAGGTGCAGCTTCAACTCATGCGGGCGGTTCAGCGCGGTCAGCATGGCCAGGTTGAGCAGGCTGCGGGTGCGGCGGTCCAGACCGGGGCGATTCCAGATCTCGCCCCAGGCGTACTGGGTGACGAGTTCTTGCATGGGCATGTTGAAGGCGTCGGCATTGGCGATGGCGGCGTCGACGTAGTCGGCGCCCAGCACCTCACGGCGGGTCTTCAGGCCGGCATCAAACAGTTCTGGGTTCACGGGCATGGGACTTCCTTGGATCGGTGGGGTGAGTGAATTGAAAACGGGCTGGGTTCAGACCTCGACCACCCGGCCGGGGTTCATCAGATTCTGGGGGTCCAGCGCGCGCTTGATGGCGCGCATCAGGTCCAGCGCCACCGGTGACTTGTAGTGCGGCAGCTTGTCCCGCTTGAGTGAGCCCACGCCATGCTCGGCCGAGATCGAGCCCGCATAGCGCTTGACCTGGTCGTAAACGAGGGTGTTGACCCGGTCCTCCTGCTCGCGCAGGAAGGCCTTGGCGTCGCCATCGGCGGGCGCCTGGACGTTGTAGTGCAGGTTGCCGTCGCCCAGGTGGCCAAAGTTGACCAGGCGCACGCCGGGGATTTCGCGCTGCAGCAAGGCATCGGTCTCGGCACAGAAGGCTGGGATGCGCGACACCGGGATGCTGATGTCGTGCTTGACGTTCAGCCCTTCCTCGGCCTGGGCCAGCGGAATGCTCTCGCGCACATGCCACAGCTGGTGGGCCTGGCTCAGGTTTTCGGCCACCACGGCGTCTTGCACGCAGCCTTGCTCGAAGGCCGTTTCAAGCAACTTCTCGAAGCGCTCGCGCGCATGGGTTTCGGATTCGCTGTCGGAGTTCTCCAGCAGCACGCCATAGGGCGCGTTGTCCTGGCCCAAGAAGGGCACGCGCAGCTGCGGCATGTGTTTGCCCACCAGGCTCAGGGCGAACTGGCCCATCACCTCGAAGCCGGTCAGGCCGGCCCCCAGGTGCTGGTGCGCCAGGCCCAGCAGGGTGACGGCGTCGTCCAGCGAGGCCACAGCGGCCCAGGCGGTGAGGGTGGCGGCGGGTTGCGGGTAGAGCTTCAGCGTGGCCGCGGTGATGATGCCCAGCGTGCCTTCGCTGCCGATGAACAGGTCGCGCAGGTCATAGCCTGTGTTGTCTTTGCGCAGACCCGAGAGGCCGTCCCACACCTCGCCCTGGGCGGTGACCACTTCCAGGCCCAGGCACAGCTCACGTGTGTTGCCATAGCGCAGCACCTGGGTGCCACCCGCATTGGTGCCCAGGTTGCCACCGATGGTGCAGCTGCCTTCGGCGGCCAGGCTCAGCGGGAACAGGTAGCCGGCTTGCTCGGCGGCGGTCTGCAGGTTTTGCAGAATGCAGCCGGCCTCCACCGTGATGGTGAGGTTGTCCGGGTCGAGTTGGCGCACTGCGTTCATGCGGGTCAGGCTCAGCACCACTTGGCGGCCCGAGTCGTCCGGGATGGAACCCACGGCCAGGCCGGTGTTGCCGCCCTGCGGCACGATGGGGCTGCCGGCTGCCACACAGGCCTTGACCACCGCCGCCACCTCGGCGGTGTTGGCGGGACGCACCACGGCGAGTGCGCGGCCGCGCGAGCGGCGGCGCCAGTCTTGTTCCCAGGCGGTCAGGTCGGTGGCGGGATCGTCATGGGTCAGCACCTGGGCGGTGCCGACGATGGCTTGGAGTTGGGCAATCAGGGCAGTTGTCATGGTTCTTGTCTGGGCAGGGCCGGCCAATGTGGCCAAAAGGCTGCTTAGCTTAGCGGCCGTTTAAACTGAAGACAAATCGAATAATTTTGAGGTTTATGCGGGATTTTCCGAATAATGTGAGCCTGCGGCAACTGCGCGCCTTCGCCGAGGTGGCCGAGTGCGCGTCGTTCGCGGCGGCGGCGCGGCGGCTCTACATCACCCAGTCCGCGCTGTCCGAGTCGATCCGCCTGCTTGAAGAGGCGGTCGGCCTGCGCTTGCTGGACCGCACGACGCGCTCCGTGGCCCTGACCGCGGCCGGGACGGTGTTCCTGCAAGAAGTGCAGCAAGCCTTGGCCACCCTGGCCCAGGGCATGCGCCGCATGGGTGACCTGGCCTCCCTGCAAGGCGGCGAAGTGCGCGTGGTGGCCGCGCCCTCGGTGTTGGCGGCCTTGGTCATGCCCTGTTTGCCTGACCTGCGCGCCCGCTACCCGGGGCTGCAGGTGGTGTTGCACGAGGAGGGGGGCGAGGCGGTGCTGCGCGCGGTGCGCGAGGGCCAGGCCGACTTTGGTGTCGGCGGCTGGCACGCCAGTGCCATGAACCTGGAGGCGCAGCCCCTGTTGCGCGACCGCATGGGTTGGCTGGCACGGCCCGATCACCCGCTGCTGACACAGTCTGAGCTGGGCCTGCCCGACCTGGCCGGCCAGGCACTGGTGGGCTACACCACGGACACCGCCATCCATGCCTTGCTCAGTGCCCAGCCCGGTTTGCCGGAGTCGGTGCTGGCGCCGGCTTTGCGGGTGTCGAACACCGTGCTCTTGCAGCAGGCCATCGCCTTGGGATTGGGCGGCGCGCTGGTGCCGGCCCTGATCGCCCGCCATCCGCTTTTGCAGAACCTGGGCTTCAAACCGCTGGCCACGCCCTCGATCGAGCGCCAGGTGATGGTGTTCCAGCGCCCCAGGCGCTCCTTGTCCCCCGCCGCGCAAGTGTTCAAGGCCGCCATCGTGCAACAGGCCCAGGCCTTGTGGGGCCAGCCGGGCATCGAGGCGGTCGAGCGCTGATCAGGCCGCCGGCGGCGCCGTCGGGCTGGAGGCTGCAGCGGCCTGGCTGGCGGCCAGTTCGCGGGCATGGCGCAGGCGCAGTCGCACATGCAGGGCGCAGGCGGCGAACAGGCTCAGGCACAACAGCACCTCCAACAAGGCCAGGGCGTTGCTGGGGAAGCGGTCGCCATAGGCGCGGACCACCCCTTCGGTGAAATAGAGCCACACCAGCAGACTGACCCAGCGGTAGGTGTACATGCGGTTCTTCAGCAAGCCGGCCAGCGGGATGCACAAGGGCAGCACCTTGAGGGCCAGCAGCGACCCACCCGGGCGCACCGGTGCCAGCACCAGCTCCCAGGCCAGGCCCAGCACGATCAGGCCCAGCAAGCTGCCTACGGCCAGCCAGCGGCTGCGTTGCACGGCAGGGTGGGTGGCCGGCAAAACCGGGGCGATGGCGGGTGAGGCGGCGGGCGGGTGGGGCAGTGTCATGGCGGTGGCATCATAGCGGCCATGTTTGAGTCTGCCCGTTCCGCCGCTGTGTCCCGATCGTTTTCTCAACGCCTGATGGTGCAGGCCCGGCAGTTCTGGCGCGAGCTGTCGCGCTTTCCCTGGCGGGTCACGGCCCTGATCCTGCGCGAGCGCTTTCGCGAAGACCGCCTGGGCCTGACCGCCAGCAGCCTGACCTTCACCACCACCTTGGCGCTGGTGCCTTTGGTGACGGTGGCGCTGGCCGTGTTCACCGCCTTTCCGATGTTCGGCCAGGTGCAGGACGTGCTGCAGCGCTGGCTGATCGACAGCTTGGTGCCCGAGGCGATCTCCCGCCAGGTGCTGGGTTACCTGACCCAGTTCTCCAGCAAGGCCAGCCGCCTGGGCGTGGCGGGCCTGTCTGCCCTGCTGATCACGGCGCTGACCCTGATCCTGACCATTGACCGCACGCTGAACAACATCTGGCGGGTGCGCCGGCCGCGCCGCCTGCCGCAGCGGGTGCTGATTTACTGGGCCGCCTTGACCCTGGGCCCGCTGGCGTTGGGCATGAGCCTGGCCTTGACCTCGTATGTGATGAGCGCCTCGCGAGGTGTGGTGTCGGCGCTGCCTGCGCCATTGCGACTGCTGCTGGATTCGGTGGAATTTGTCGTGTTGGCGGCGGGCATGGCCGGGCTTTACCACTACGTGCCCAACACGGCGGTCAAGTGGAGCCACGCCTGGGCTGGTGGCTTGTTTGTGTCGGTGGGCATCGAGCTGGCCAAAAAGGTGCTGGGGCTGTACATGACCCAGGTGCCCACGTATTCGGCGGTGTACGGCGCCTTTGCGACGTTTCCGATCTTGCTGATCTGGATTTACGTGGCCTGGGTGATCGTGCTGCTGGGGGCGGTGACCACGGCCTACCTGCCCAGTCTGGTGTCGGGCGTGGCCCGCTACGGCACCGGGCCGGGCTGGGCCTTCCAGTTGGCGCTCGAGGCCGTGGAGCGCTTGCGCCAGGCCCAGAACGGGGCCGAGCGGGGCCTGGGCATCAATGCCCTGGCCACCAGCTTGCGCGTGGACCCCTTGCAGCTGGAGCCGGTGGTCGAGACTCTGCAGTCGCTGGATTGGATCGGCCTGCTGCAAGAGGCTGAACGCGGGGAGGAGCCACGCTATGTGCTGCTGGCCGACCCCGCCCAGACCCTGCTGGCGCCCTTGCTGGAGCGCCTGCTGCTGGAGTTGCACAGCGGCGTGTCCCCCTTCTGGTCGCGCGCGGGCCTGGACCAGTTGCATCTGGTCGATGCCTTGCCCCGGCCCTGAGCGGGGGCACTGAAGCGCTGCAGCGCTTCGCGCCCCGCGGTGCTCAGCCGCGCAGGAAGTCGCGCAAGGCGAACAGCGTGGCCTCGGGGGCTTCGGTCATCTGGTGGTGCCCCACCGGCAGCAGCACGGTCTGCACCGCCACACCCGCCGCTTTCGCAGCCTGGGCCAAGCCTTGGGCGGCCTTGGGCGGCGTCATCTGGTCCTGGTGGCCCAGCAGCAGGAGCACGGGGCAGCGCACCTGGGCCATGGCCTCCAGCCCGTTGGCATAGCGGTCACAGGCCAGAAAGCCCCGGTGGAACACATTGACCTGGGGGTTGCTGCGCAGCACACGCCTGCCCAGCGCCAGGCTGCTGCCGTAGACCCAGGTGCCCGGCCCCAAGGCCGAGGGCGGTGCGGACAGGGTGCTGCGGGAGAACACATTGATCATGCGCAGGGCTTTTTCAGGTTCGTTTTGCGCGCTTTCCAGCAAGGCGGGCGACACCTTCATCGGGTAGGCGCAGCCCACCAGGGCCAGGTGGCTGATGCGGTCCTGCAGCCGGGCGGCGGCCTCCAGCGCGATCAGCGAGCCCCAGCTGTGGCCCACCAGGGCGGCGGTTTGAACGCCCGCGGCATCCAGCAGGGCAGCGATGAAGTCAGCCGCAGCCTCCACCGTCTCGGGGGCCTCGCCGGCGCTGCGGCAGTGGCCGGGCAGGTCGACGGCCAGCACGTTCCAGCCGTGGTGGGCCAGGTAACGGCTTTGCAGAATCCAGACGCTGTGGTCGTTGAGCACGCCGTGGATGAAGACCACGGTCGGTTGCGCCGGGTTGAAGGCCTTGCCCCCGGTGTAGCAGTAGGTGGAATGACCTTGGACGGGGAGGTACATGGCTCAGGCCCCCGCTTTCTCGGCCGCTTTGAGCGCCCGTTTGAGGTCGTCGATCAGGTCGTCCGGGTCTTCCAGGCCGATTGAGAGGCGGATCGTGCCTTGGCCGATGCCTGCTTGGGCCAGGGCCTCGTCGCTCATGCGGAAGTGGGTCGTGCTGGCCGGGTGGATCACCAGCGAGCGGCAGTCGCCCACATTGGCCAGGTGGCTGAAGATCTTCAGGGCTTCGATGAACTTTTTGCCTTGTTCCCGGGTGCCTTTGATGTCGAAGCTGAACACCGAACCAGCCCCGCGCGCGCCAAAGCGCAGCACCTTCTCGGCCAGTTGGTGGCTGGGGTGGGTGTCCAGCAGCGGGTGGCCTACGCGCGACACGCTGGGCTGGCTGGCCAAGAACTCGACCACCCGGGCCGTGTTGCTCATGTGCCGTTCCATGCGCAGTGGCAGGGTCTCGATGCCTTGCAGGATCAGCCAGGCTGAATGCGGGCTCATGCAGGCGCCAAAGTCGCGCAGACCTTCGCGGCGCGCGCGCAGCAAAAACGCGCCCACGGTCGACTCTTCGTTGAACACCATGTTGTGAAAGCCGTCGTAGGCCTGGGTCAACTCGGCAAAACGGCCTTGGGTGGCGGGTCCGTCCCAGTCGAAGCTGCCGCCGTCGACCACGATGCCGCCAATCACCGTGCCGTGGCCCGACAGGAATTTGGTGGCCGAGTGGTAGACCAGGTCGGCGCCCTGGGTCAGGGGCTTGACCAGGTAGGGCGAGGTCAGGGTCGAGTCCACCAGCAGGGGCACGCCGGCCTCATGCGCGATGGCGCTGATGGTGGGCGTGTCCAAGACGTCCAGACCGGGGTTGCCAACGGTTTCGCCAAAAAACAGCTTGGTGTTGGGGCGCACAGCGGCGCGCCAGCCATCAATGTCGCCGGGCTTCACAAACGTGGTCTCGATGCCAAAGCGGCGCAGGGTGTAGTGCAGCAGGTTTTGCGAACCGCCGTACAGCGCCGTCGACGCCACGATGTGCGAGCCCGCGCCCATCAGGGTGGCGATGGCCAGGTGCAGCGCGGCCTGGCCGCTGGCCGTGCTGATGGCGCCAATGCCTTCTTCCAGGGCCGCGACGCGCTGTTCCAGCACCGCGTTGGTGGGGTTGGAGATGCGCGAGTACACGTGGCCGGCGCGCTCCAGGTTGAACAGGGCGGCGGCGTGGTCGCTGGACTCGAAGACGAAGGAGGTCGTCAGGTGAATGGGCACGGCGCGCGCGCCGGTGCTGGGGTCGGGCGCTGCGCCCGCGTGCAAGGCCAGGGTGTCAAAGCCTGGGTCCGAATAACCAGCCATGCGGTGTCTCCTCTTTGGGTTCTGTGGCGTGTGCCATGTTCTGAATCGCAAATCATAGAAGGGCCGAGCCCGTCCGGACGTCTGACCAGCCGCCAGCCTGGCATCTGGGGGACGCACAGAGCGCACTTTCTTCCGTCAGCGGCCTGATTCTTCGCTATATTCATGTGAAGACCATCCGCTCCAGGAGACGAAACATGAAAGTCAGCGACATCCTCCGCGTCAAGGGCAACACGCTCTACACCGCCACCCCCGATGAACCCCTGGCCAAGGCCATCCAGATCATGGCCGACAAGGACATTGGTTCTCTGGTCGTGATGGAGCATGGCGACCTGGTCGGCATGCTGACCTTCCGTGAAGTCATCCAGACCGTGGTCAAGAACGGGGGCGCCGTGGGCTCCATGCTGGTGCGTTCGTCCATGGACGACCACCCCATGACCTGCACCTCTGAAACCGACCTCGACGAAGTGCGCCGCATGATGCTGGACCGCCACACCCGCTACATGCCGGTCATGAACCAGCGCATGCTGATGGGCGTGATCAGCTTCTATGACGTGGCCAAGGCCGTGGTGGACAGCCAGAACTTCGAGAACAAGATGCTCAAGGCCTACATTCGCGACTGGCCCGAAGAAGACGAAGCCAAGTCCTGAGCCCGCCGCGCCGCCAAGAAAGGCGGCGTGTTGGCTCCCCCAACGGGCCCGAGAGGGCCCGTTTTGCATGGGGGGCTGGCTTGGTGTTTTCCCGGCTTATGCCCTCCAGCCCCAGGGCTGATGCCGGATTCACATGCACTTCTGACCTGAAATCTCTACCATTCGCCCATTCACAGGAGCGTGGTATGGAATTCAATCGAGTGCGGGTCTCTGGAAAAATCTGGGGTGCCATCCTGCTCCTCTTGCTGGCCATGTTGTCGGTGGCCGGCTTCACGCTGTGGCAGGCCGACAGCACCCAACAGCGGCTGCTGAGCCAGCAGGCCAAGCAGTACGGCATCATCGAAAAAGCCTTGCAGTGGCGTTCCATGACCCAGGTCAGCCTGACCCGAACCGTGGCGGGGGGCATGAGTGCCGATCCCTCGGTGGATGACTTCTTCAAGGCCGAGCAGGCCAGCACCATTGCCGAAATCCAGAAGCTGCGTCAAAGCCTGCGCGACAGCGCAGACAGCGAGGAAGAAAAGCAGTTGCTGGACCGGATCGCCCAGTTGGGCCAGGTGCTGTTGGCCAAGATCAAGATCGTGGATGTGGCCAAGGAGGACGGCGACGGGACCATCGCGGCGGCCAAAGTCCAAAACGACTTGCTGCCTGCCGCCAAAGCCTATGTGGCGGCCATTGAGTCTTACGAGGCGCTGCAGCGGCAGATTCTGGAGCGTGAACAGGGGGCCGCCGAGGCCAGCAAACGCCTGATTGCCCTGACCGGCGCCGGCAGTGCCTTGTTGGTGATCGCCCTGGGCAGCGCGGCCGCCCTGTGGCTGAGCCGAAGCATCAGCCAGCCGCTCAAGGAATCGGTGGCCCTGGCCCAGGCGATTGCTCAGGGTGACCTGAGCCAGCAGGTGCACACCCGCCGTGGCGACGAGTTTGGTGACTTGAGCCAGGCGCTGTCGGGCATGAACCAGTTCTTGGGTCAGGTGGTGGGCCAGGTGCGGGAAGCCTCCGACGGCATCGCAGTGGCCTCCAGCGAGATCGCCAATGGCAACCAGGACCTGAGCCAACGCACCGAGCAGGCGGCCAGCAACCTGGAGCAGACCTCCGCCTCGATGCAGCACCTGACTGACACCGTGGCGCAAAACAGCCATGCCGCCCAGCAGGCCAATGAGCTGGCCAACAGCGCCTCCGCCGCGGCCCAGCGCGGTGGTGCCGTGGTGGCGGAGGTGGTGAACACCATGGAGGCGATCACCCAGTCCTCGCGCAAGATCACCGACATCATCGGCGTCATCGATGGCATCGCCTTCCAGACCAACATCCTGGCGCTCAACGCCGCGGTGGAGGCAGCTCGCGCCGGCGAACAAGGCCGTGGTTTTGCCGTGGTGGCGGCCGAGGTGCGCAGCTTGGCCCAGCGCAGTGCGTCGGCCGCGCGTGAGATCAAGGGCTTGATCGGCAGCTCCACCGAGAAGGTGGAAATGGGGGCTTCGCAAGTGCAGGCCGCCGGCAGCAGCATGGATGAAATCGTCAGCTCCGTGCAGCGTGTGACCTTGATCATGCAGGAGATCCTGGCCGCCACGCGCGAGCAGGCGACAGGCATTTCCGAGGTCAACCAGGCGGTCAACCACCTGGATCAAATGACCCAGCAAAACGCCGCTTTGGTGGAGCAGGCCGCAGCGGCGGCCAGTGCCTTGCGGGAGCAGACCACCCAGATGACACGCACGGTGTCGGTGTTCCAGTTGGCGCGGGGTGCTGGCCGGGGCCAGGGGCAGGGTGCGCTGGCGGCGCCGCCCGAGCTGCCGCGCCTGCAAGCCTGATCGGCTTTCAGCCCATCTGCGCGATCAGGTCAGGCCGTTGGCCTGCAACCAGGCGGGCAGGGCGGCGGCGGGCAAGGGGCGGCTGAACAAATAGCCTTGCAGCACGAGGCTGCCTTGGCTTTGCAGCCAGTCTTGTTGTTCGCGGGTTTCCAAGCCTTCGGCGACCAGGGTTTTGCCCAGGCTTTGCGCCAGGCTCATGACCGACAAGGTCAGGGCGCGCGCGGTGGGGCTGGCGGAGAGGTCCTGCACAAAGCTTTTGTCCAGCTTCAGCTCGCCAATCGGCAGCCGGTGCAGGTAGCTCAGGCTGGAGTAGCCCGTGCCAAAGTCGTCCAGGGAGAACACCAAGCCCTGTTGGTGCAGGCGTTTGATGTTGGCGGCCGTCACCGAGCGGGGGTCCATCATCACGCTTTCGGTGATCTCCAGCACCAGGTCCTGGGGCGCCAAACCATGGCGCTGCAGAGCGGCTTCGATGTGCTGGGCCAAGTCGTTCTGGTGAAAGCTGCGTGCGGACAGGTTCAGCGCCAGTCGCGGCACCCGCAGACCGTCGCGTCGCCACTGCGCCATTTGTTGACAGCATTCGTCCAGCAGCCAGCGCGTCATGGCGTGGATCAGCCCGCTTTCTTCAGCCACCGGGATGAACTGGTCGGGCGGCACCCAACCCCATTGGGGGTGTTGCCAGCGCATCAAGGCCTCCACGCCATGCAGGCTGAGGGCTTCTGCGCAGTCCAACTGGGGCTGGTAATGCAGGCTCAATTGACCCAGGGGCAGTGCCTGTCGGAGGGCGCGCTCCAGCGCGGCGCGGGCTTCGGTGCGCTGGTTCATGTCGGCGCTGAACAGCAGCAGGCTGTGCCGGGTTTCGCTCTTGGCCTGGTACATGGCCTGGTCGGCGTGGCGCAACAAGGCGTCAATGTGTTCCCCATCGCTGGGGTAGAGGGCGATGCCAATGCTGGCCTGCGGCGTGTGGGTTTGGCCCTCCAGTTGCACGGGCTCGCCCAGTGCCTGCAGCAGACCTTGGGCGGTTTGCACGGCTTGGTCCGGACCGCAGTCGCTCAGCAGCAGCACGAACTCGTCGCCCGCCAGGCGACCGGGCAGGGCTTCATCGCCGATGTGGCGCAGCAGGCGGTCTGCCACCGTGCGCAGCAAGGTGTCACCCGCCGCGTGGCCCTGGCTGTCATTGACGTGCTTGAAGCGGTCCAGATCGATGTAGAGCAGGGCGCCGCCTTGCTGTGCGCTGGCCAGTTGCTGCAGGGCCGATTCTGCTTTTTGCCGGAACATCGTGCGGTTGGGCAGGCCGGTCAGCACATCGAAGTAAGCCAGTTGGTGGATGCGCTGGCGCGAGGCTTCACGCTCCAAGGCAATGGCGCACAGGTGCACACACACCTCGACCAGGCGGTGGTGCAGTGCGTCGGGCACGCGCTGGTCCTGGAAGTAAAAGGCAAACGTACCCACCACCTGGCCCTGGTGGTTCTTGATCGGGCTGGACCAGCAGGCCTGCAAGCCGGTGGGGGCGAACAGGTCGCGGTAGTTCACCCACAGCGGGTCGGTCTGGATGTTGGTGACCAGCACGGGCTCACCACGCCAGGCCGCCGTGCCACAGGAGCCCGCCTGGGGGCCAATCGACTGGCCTTCAATGGCCTGGCCCACGTAGCTGGGCATGCTGGGGGCGGCCAGCGGGTGCACCTTGCCGTGTTCGTCCACGGCCAAGATGGTGGCGGTCACTTCGGGGGCGATGCGCTCCACTTCATGGCAAACCAGGTTCATCAGTTCGTGCAAGGGGGTTTCGCGCACCATGCTTTCGAGCACCCGTTTTTGCAGCACCTCGTGCATTTTGGTCAGCGTGATGTCGCTGAACACGGTGATCGAGCTGGCGCCTCGGTCGGGCAGGTCGCAGCTGTTGATCACCATGGACACCCAGCGGGGTTGGCCGCTGCGGCTGTACACCAGGGCCTCGCCATGGGCCTGACCGCGCAGCAGCAGGGCTTCCGCAATGGCCGGGGCCAGGCTGGGGTCGGAGTGGCGGCCCATCAGCATTTCAGCAGGAATGCGCCCCAGGGCTTCGAGGCTGCTGTAGTCCAGCAGCCGGGTGAAGCCGGCGTTCACATAGACAATGCGCCGTTGCGCGTCGGTGATCATGACGGCGCTGTCGCTGGCGTCCAGCGCCCGCAGCAGGTTGCGCAAGGTGAGCGCATCGACTGATCCCGCCAGGCTGTGGTAGCGACCCAAAGGGTCTAGTTGAGGCGAGTCAATGGAAGTCATAGCCCTCCCAGTCACGATCTGTAACCGTTTGTTCGGATGCTAGCAGTCTGGGCCGGGCGCGCAAGCCCCAAAACCCAGGGGATGTTTGAATAGGTGGGGCCTCTGGGCCTTGAATCGCGGCGCTTGCTGCGGTGCTGCAGGCAGGTCGGGGATAATCGGCGGCTATGAGCGGCAACACCCTTGGACACCTTTTCTCCGTCACCAACTTTGGTGAATCCCACGGCCCAGCCATCGGCTGCGTGATCGACGGCTGCCCGCCGGGCATGAGCCTCTGCGAAGCGGACATCCAGCTGGAGCTGGACCGCCGGCGGCCCGGCACCAGCCGCCATGTGACGCAACGCCAAGAGCCCGATGCGGTCGAGATCCTCTCCGGCGTCTACGAAGGCAAGACCACTGGCACGCCGATTGCCCTGCTGATTCGCAACACCGACCAACGCAGCAAGGACTACGGCAACATCGCGCAGAGTTTCCGTCCCGGCCATGCCGACTACAGCTATTGGCACAAATACGGCATCCGCGACCCGCGCGGTGGTGGCCGGTCTTCGGCGCGCCTGACAGCGCCCACCGTGGCCGCAGGCGCGGTGGCCCGCAAGTGGCTGTTCGAGCAGTACGGCACCGTCTTCCGCGGCTGCATGACGGCTGTGGGCAGTGTCGAGATCCCGTTCGAGAGCTGGGACCATGTCCCCCACAACCCCTTCTTTGCCCCGGTGGCCGACGTGCAGGCCCTGGAGGACTACATGGATGCGCTGCGCAAGGCCGGCGATTCCTGCGGTGCGCGCATCCGGGTCACCGCCTCCAACGTGCCTGTGGGCCTGGGCGAGCCGCTGTACGACCGCCTGGACGCCGACATCGCCCACGCCATGATGGGCTTGAACGCCGTCAAAGGTGTGGAGATTGGTGCCGGTTTTGACAGCGTGGCTCAGCGCGGCACCACGCACGGCGACTCGCTGACCCCGGAAGGCTTTCGCAGCAACAATGCGGGCGGGATCTTGGGGGGCATCAGTACCGGGCAAGACATCGAGGTCTCGCTGGCCATCAAGCCGACCAGCTCCATCATCAGCCCGCGCGACTCCATTGACGTCAACGGTCAGCCGGTTGAGGTGGTCACCAAGGGCCGCCATGACCCCTGCGTGGGCATCCGCGCCACGCCGATCGCTGAGGCTTTGCTGGCTTTGGTGCTGATGGATCACGCGCTGCGCCACCGAGCCCAGTGCGGCGATGTGCGCTTGGCCGTGCCGCCCATCCCCGCGTCCATCGGCTGACCGGAACCCGGTTTTGTCCGACGCCCGCCGCAGCGCCGGCCCCTCGCTGCGGCAGTTGCTGCCCTTTGGTGCGCTGTCGGCCAGCTACTTTGCCCACATCGGGTTTTTCAACCCCTACCTGCCGCTGTGGCTCAAAGAGTTGGGCCTGCCCCTGGTCGCCATCAGCTTGCTGACCTCGGCCCAGTCGGCCACGCGCTTGTTCGCACCCTATGCCTGGGGCGCCTTGTCCGACCGACTGGGCGAACGTGTGCGCCTGATGCGCTACAGCGCCTCGGTGGCTTTGGTGTTGTCGCTGGGCCTGTGGCGCGATTCACCCAGCGTGCTGTGGCTGGCTGGGGTGCTGCTGCTGATGTTCAGCCACACCAGTGCCATGATGCCCATGAGCGAGGCTGCCATGGCCCACTTGGTGAGCCAGGGCGGGCAGTTCGATGCCCGCCGCTATGGCCGGGTGCGGCTGTGCGGCTCGCTGGGCTTCCTGCTGACGGTGTTTTTGGCGGGCTCGTGGTTCGAGCAGCGGGGCATGCACGACTTTCCGGCCTGGACCGTGCTGACCTTGCTGGCCGTGGTGGGGAGCACTTGGTGCTTGCCCGACCAGCGCGAGGCCAAGCCGACGACCCGCCACGAGCATCTTTCCGTGGGCCCGGTGTTGCGCCAGCCTGAGGTGCGCTGGTTCTTTTTGTCGCTGTTCTTCCATGTGTTGGCCCATGTCAGCCTGTACGTGTTCTTTTCGCTCTACCTCGACAGCCTGGGTTACAGCAAGGCCGTCATTGGCCTGTTGTGGGCCGTCTCGGTGATCGTGGAGGTGGTCTGGTTCTTCACCCAAAGCCGCTGGCTGCCCGCCTTGCCATTGACTGGCTGGTTGGCTTTGTGTGGCGCGGCCATGGCCTTGCGCATGGGTTTGACGGCCTGGGGAGCAGGCTCTTTGCTGCTCCTGCTGGCGCTGCAGTGCCTGCATGCCCTGACCTTTGCGGCCCACCACACGGTGTGCATCGCCTTGATCTCGCACTACTTCCCAGCCCGCTTGCGCGGACGCGGCCAGGCCTTGTTCACCGTCATCGGCTACGGCGTGTCGGGTGTGCTAGGCGGTTTGGGGGGCGGCTACCTGGCCAAAGGTTGGGGATTGGTCAGTGTCTACTGGGCCGCGGGTGGGGCGGCGCTGTTGGCCACCGCTTGCGCGCTGAGTCTGTGGCACCTGGCGCGGCCACGTGCTGGTCTGACTTGATCGCCTGGGCCTGAGATGCCGTGAATGGCGGCGCTGGCAGGGCTGCGCCTTGACTGCTGGCCGAGGAGGGCGCCTCAGCGCACCTCGTCCACCAGGGTTTTGAATTCGTCGATGTCTTCGAAACTGCGGTAGACGCTGGCGAAGCGGATGTAGGCCACTTTGTCCAGTTTCTTCAACTCACGCATGACCAACTCGCCCAAACGGCTGGAGGCGACTTCGCGCTGCCCCAGGTTGAGCAATTGTTCTTCGATGCGTTCGATGGCGCTGTCGATTTGCACCGTGCTGACCGGGCGCTTGCGCAGGGCCAGGTTGAAGGAGGCTTGCAGCTTGCCGCGCTCGTACTCAATGCGGCGGCCGTCTTTCTTGACGATGGCCGGGAAGCTGACTTCCGGGCGTTCGTAAGTGGTGAAGCGCTTTTCACAGGCGCCGCACTGGCGGCGCCTGCGGATGAAATCCCCGTCCTCGGACACCCGGGTTTCAACCACCTGGGTTTCTTGGTGTCCGCAGAAGGGGCATTTCATCGGGGCGGGCTCGCGCGCGGCTTAACGGTAAACCGGGAAGCGGGCGGTCAAGGCGTTGACCTTGGCACGCACAGCGGCGATGTTGGCTTCGTCGCGCGGGTTGTCCAGCACATCGGCCACCAGATTGGCGGTGATGCGGGCTTCCTCGTCCTTGAAACCACGGGTGGTCATGGCCGGGGTGCCCACGCGGATGCCGCTGGTGACCATCGGCTTTTCCGGGTCGTTCGGGATCGCGTTCTTGTTGATGGTCATGTGGGCGGCGCCCAGCACGGCTTCTGCTTCCTTGCCGGTGATGCCCTTGGCACGCAGGTCGACCAGCATGACGTGGCTTTGGGTGCCGCCGCTGACGATGCGCAGGCCGCGCTGGGTCAGGGTTTCAGCCACGATGCGGGCGTTGGTGATGACTTGCTGCTGGTAGGCCTTGAACTCGGGCTGCAGCGCTTCCTTGAAGGCCACAGCCTTGGCGGCGATGACGTGCATCAGCGGGCCACCTTGCAGGCCGGGGAAGATGGCGCTGTTGATGGCCTTCTCGTGCTCGGCCTTCATCAGGATGATGCCGCCACGCGGGCCGCGCAGGCTCTTGTGGGTGGTGCTGGTCACCACGTCGGCGTGCGGCACCGGGTTGGGGTACACACCGGCGGCGATCAGGCCGGCGTAGTGGGCCATGTCGACCATGAAGATCGCACCCACGTCCTTGGCCACCTTGGCGAAGCGGGCGAAATCGATGTGCAGGCTGTAGGCCGAGGCACCTGCGACGATCAGCTTGGGCTTGTGCTCGTGGGCCTTGCGCTCCATGGCGTCGTAGTCGATGGCTTCATTGGCGTCCAGGCCGTACGAGACCACGTTGAACCACTTGCCCGACATGTTCAGCGGCATGCCGTGGGTCAGGTGACCACCTTCGGCCAGGCTCATGCCCATGATGGTGTCGCCAGGCTTCAGGAAGGCCAGGAAGACGGCTTCGTTGGCGGAGGCGCCGCAATGCGGCTGCACGTTGGCGGCATCAGCACCGAAAATTTGTTTGATGCGGTCGATGGCCAGCTGCTCGGCCACGTCCACGTGTTCGCAGCCACCGTAGTAGCGACGGCCAGGGTAACCTTCAGCGTACTTGTTGGTCAGTTGCGAGCCTTGGGCCCACATCACGGCGGGGGAGGCGTAGTTCTCGCTGGCGATCAGTTCGATGTGATGCTCTTGGCGGGCATTTTCGGCCTGGATGGCTGCAAAGACTTCGGGATCGGTTTGCTCGACGAGGATGTTGCGGTGGTACATGGCAGTCCTTAAAGACGTGGTCCCTGTTGCTCAACAGAAGGCAAAGCAAAACAAGGGCTGCCCAGGCGAACGGCTGAACACCCCGGCCAATTGGACCTGGGGCGGTACGCTTCCCAGTGGTAACCCCACGTCAGCGGCAGAGGGTGGTTCGTCTGAACCGCCCCAGCGCCTATCGCCAGTCGCGTACCCGCGTAGTGTAGCGCATGCGCTGCGGGTGTGCTTTTGCGTGGCAAAACGCAGAGCGTCAAGCCAGCCTTTTGGCCGTGGCCGCTCAGGATTGGCTGAGCAAGGCCACCTTTTCGCTGTTCGTGCTGGGCGCGGCGGCGCGCGCCGGAGCTTGCACTGGCACGGTCTGAGGCGTGCTCGGCGGCGTCAGGATCGGCACGTTTCGGCCCGCTGCCACTTGCTGCAGCCGGGTGTGCTCGGCCAGCACTTTGGCGGTGTAGCCGCCATCGTCTTCGATGTTGGCGGCGCCCACGTAGAAGCGCAGACCACCTTCGATCGAGCCCGCCTTGGCGATGCAGTCCTGCAGCACCTTGGCGCCAACGCGCAGATTGGCCACCGGGTCAAAGGCGGCCAGATGACCACCAAAGCCTTGGTACTTGTCGCTGTGCACCTGGGTCATGACTTGCATCAGGCCCTGTGCTCCCACGGCGCTTTGCGCAAAGGGGTTGAAGCTCGACTCAATGGCCATGATGGCCAGGATCAAGGTCGGGTCCAGGCGGCTGCGCTGGCCCACGTCCCAGGCTTCAGCCACCAGGGCGCTCAGTGGCTCGGGGGCCACGCGGTACTTGCGGCTGAGCCAATAGGCCACAGCCGCTTGGGACTTGGGCAGACCTTTGGGGTCGGCGGCGGTCGCACGGTCGCGGGCTTCACGCTCGCTTTGCAGGCCTGTCACGGCCTCTTGTCGGGACTGTAGCCAGCCCATCAATTTTTCTTCGCCCGTCTGACGCAGGTCAGGTCGGGCAGTCAGGGTGATCACGGCAAACGCAACAGCCAGGCCCAGGAGGGCAAAACCGTTGTGCGTGATTTCAAAAAAACCGTCGGCGATGTCGGATGCGAAGGTTCGCAAGCCTCGGGTGATTTGACCTAACGCTGTCATAGCTCTTCCTTTCTACGCGGGGGCGGTTCGGGGTTTGTGCGTCCGCGTGAGCGGGTGCACCAGCCTGGAACCATCCCTCGTTTGGATTGGTACGCCATCAAGTTCCTGCGGTGCCCAAGGGGGTCTGGTGCAGTGAACTGACTTAGCCGGGGTCGGCAGCGGGTTCGGGTTGTCCCTGGTTTGGAAGGGACGGGCGGATTCTAGGAGCATTCAAAATAACAAGTCAAGACTATTAAAACCATTCATTATATCTATAACGGTATAAAAAATGGGTTATAGGGGCCTGGATCTGGATGTCCATACAGTCACCTCTTTTCTCAATGGAAAGTGGGCTGTCGATTGAAAATTCCTTCTTGAAAGGCCTGGGCTGCGGACTATTCTGAACAGGCCTGAGCGTTTCAGGCGACCGTCGGCAAGTGACAGTCCACAGCAGGCTTATGACCCGCTGGCGATGACGAAGCGAACCCGACAACCCCTGGAGGCAATCTCTTGCTTCCCTGCAAGCCGGGACAGTCCTCTCCCGCTTGCATGTTCGACGGCACGGGCGTGTTGCCAGCCGTCAAGCCCGGCAGACCCAGCGACTGGATCTGTCGGGCTTTCTATTGGATGGGGCCTCCTCCCGCTCCCGAGAGGCGTCCATCGATGGCCTCTCGCAACCCTCGGACTTTTGTGATTTTTGACCGCGGACGATTGGCCGGCGACAGCACAATGGCGGCATGAATCTGTTGTCGTCGAAACGCAAAGCCCTGGTGCGTGGTCTGGTCTGGGTGGGTGGGGCCTGTTTGTTGTTCTTGGCTCTGTCTTGGGTCCTGGTCCCCCGTGTCCTGCGCCATGAGATCGAAACCCAAGGCAGCGCCGCCATGGGGCGCCAGGTCAGCGTGGGCGAGATTGACTTCAAGCCCTGGAGTTTGGAGTTGACGCTGCGCGACCTGGCGGTGGCCACCCAGGACGGCGATGGCGCCCAGTTCTCCTTGGAGCGTCTCTATATAGATATGGCTTGGCAGTCCCTGTGGCGACTGGCCCCAGTGGTGGACGCTGTGAGCCTTGAACAACCGGTACTGCAGCTGACCCACACCAAGCCGGGTCACTACGATGTGGACGACTTGATTGAGCGGTTCAGCACGCCAGACGACAAGCCGTCCAAGCCGTTGGCCTTTGCGCTGCACAACCTGAGCTTGCAGGGCGGGGCACTGTCCTTCCATGACACCGTCGCTGGCCATGACCACCATGTGAGTGATTTGCGGCTGGACTTGCCGTTTCTCAGCAATTTCGCCTCGGGGCGCGAGGTTTCGGTGTCACCGCGCTTGGCCTTCAAGTTCAATGGGAGCCGGTTCGAGGCGGACGGTCAAACCGCGCCCTTTTCGGACAGTCGTCAAACCCAGTTGAATCTTCGACTGGAGGCGCTGGATATCCAGCCTTATGTGCGTTACCTGCCATCCAGCTTGCCCGTGCGTTTGCAGGCTGGCCAGTTGGACGCCGATTTGAAGCTGAGCTTCCGTCAGCAGCCCGAACTGTCCCTGTCTTTGTCGGGTCAGTTGGACGCGAAAGGCGTTCGGGTGGCTCAAGCCCAAGGGCAGCCCTGGTTGAGTTTTCCGTCCCTGAAGGTGGCGCTGAAGGACCTGCAGCCCCTGCAGCGCCGGGTCCATCTGGGTGCCGTGGTCTGGCAGGGCGTTGAGCTGGCGCTGTCGCGTGATGCACAGGGGCGTTTGCAGGCGCTGGGCGCCAATGGGACTCCAGCGCCCACAGGGCCTTCCAAGCCCGCCGCTGCCCCAGCAGCGCAGCCCTGGGCGGTGGTGGTGGATGACTTTCAGTTGGCGCAGGCCCGCGTGGCTTGGCAGGACGACAGCACCCAGCCCGTGGCGCGGGCCCAGCTCAGTGACCTGAACTTGTCGGTCCAAGACCTGCAATGGCCAATGCGCCGGGCCGCCCAATTCAAGGGGCAGTTTTTGCTGGCGCCTGAGGCGCCAGCGGCCCGTGCGACAGCGATGGCACCGGCGCGCTTGCGTTTCTTTGGATCGGGCACTGACCAGGCCGCGTCCGTCAGCCTGCTGGTCAATGACCTGCCTTTGTCTTTGGGACAACCGTACGCAGCGGCCTGGTTGCGCCCCACGCTGGCCGGCAAGATTCAATTGGTCGGGGGACTGGGCTGGCGCGCCCCTGACCTGGCGCTGAACCTGAGTGAGTTGGCGGTGGACGATCTGCGCCTTCAGCAAGACGAGCAAAGCTTGCTGTCCTGGGAGCGCCTGGCCCTGCAGTCCCTGCGGCTGGACCTGAGCCGCCAGACCCTGGAGGTGGGCGCACTGAACCTCAGCAAGCCCCGCACCACGGTGTCACGCGATGGCCAAGGTCGGTGGATGGCGGAGGCCTGGTTACGGCCGTCGGTCCCCATGGCCACGCCGACCGTGGCGGCGTCGGACCCTGCGCCGCGCCCGAGTGTCGCGCAGGCTTCGCCCCCGCGTTCAAGCTGGCAATTCAAGCTGGACAAGCTGGCGGTGTCCGGCGGCAGTGTGGGTTGGCGTGACCTGCCCACCCCGGGGCGGCCGGTGCAGCTGGACTTGAGTGCGTTGACCCTGCAGGCCGGCCCGTGGAGCCATGGTCAAGGCACTTGGGGTGCCAGCCCGGTCGCGCTGCAGCTCAACACCGTTGTCAGTGGACGGCGCGCCCCCGAGGCGGAGGCCTCCGGGCCAGGGCGCTTAGATTACCGAGGGACGCTGGACCTGACGACCCTGTCCACCCAGGGCAACCTGGAGGCCAGTCGATTGCCCATCCAAGCCTTGGAGCCTTACTTTGCGGAGGCCCTGAACATCGAGTTGTTGCGGGCCGATGCCAGCTTCCGGGGTGGTTTGAGCTACACCACCGCGAACGCCGGACCCACGCTGCAGCTCAAGGGCGATGTGGCTCTCGAGGATGTGCGCGCCAACAGCGTCCTGGCGCACAACACGGCCGAGCAGGGGCCGCCGACGAGCGAGGAGTTGCTGAGCTGGAAGGCGTTGAACATCCGGGGCTTGTCCTTGGCCATGGTGCCGGCCGCACCCTTGGCGCTGGTCGTGGCCGAAACCTCGTTGACCGACTTGTACGCCAGGGTGGTGGTGAATCCGGATGGCCGGCTCAACCTCCAGCACTTGCTGCGCTCCGCTACGCCGGCGGGCAGCCAAGCGCCCCCGCCCCAGCGAGCCGCCGATCCAGCGCCCGCGACCGCTTCCGCTGTGGCGCCACGTCAGGCACCGCCGACGGCCCCGGTGATCCGCCTTGGGCCGCTGGCCGTGGTCAACGCCAGGGTGCTGTTCTCGGACCACTTCATCCAGCCCAACTACTCGGCCAACTTGACCGAGCTGACGGGACGCATGGGCGGCTTCTCCTCCGTGCCGGGGGCAGAAGGCTTGCCATTGGCGGATCTGGAGCTGCGCGGCCGTGCCGAAGGATCTGCTGCGCTGGAGGTCACCGGGCGTTTGAATCCCTTGGCCAAGCCCTTGGTGCTGGACATTCAGGGCAAGATGCGCGACCTGGATCTGCCGCCGCTGTCGCCCTACGCGGTCAAGTACGCGGGCTATGGCATCGAGCGCGGCAAACTCAGCGCCACCGTGGCCTACCATGTGCAGCCCAACGGGCAACTCACGGCGAGCAACAAGTTGGTGCTCAACCAGCTCACCTTTGGTGATCCGGTGGCCGGGGCGCCCAATTCCTTGCCCGTGAAATTGGCGGTGGCTTTGCTGGCGGACAGTCAGGGGGTCATTGACCTGGACTTGCCGGTGAGCGGCTCGCTCAACGACCCTGATTTCAAGGTCGGCCCCATCGTGGGACGCTTGGTGCTCAACCTGGTCGGCAAGGCCTTGACCTCGCCCTTCAGCCTCTTGGCGGGGGTCTTGAGTTCCTCTTCCAGCGAAACGAGCGAAGTCGTTTTTGAGGCTGGCAGCAGCGCCCTGACCGCCGACAACCGCGCCGCGCTGGACAAGCTCAGTCAGGCGCTGATCCAGCGACCCAGCCTCAACCTGACGGTGGTTGGCCATGCCCAGCGCTTGGGCGAGCGAGAAGGCTACCGCCAACTGCAATTGCGCCAGCTCCTGTTGGCCGAAAAGCGACGCGCCTTGATGCAAGTGGGTCAGGCGGTGCTAGAGCCGCTGAGCCTTGAGGAGGCCGAAGTGCCTCGTTGGCTCCAGGCCGCTTACCTTCAAGCCAAGATCACCAAGCCGCGCAACCTGCTGGGCTTGCCCAAGGAGTTGACGCCAGACGAGATGAAGGCCTTGCTGTTGGCCAGCATCCCCGTGGACGATGATCTGCCGCAGGAGCTGGCGGCCCAGCGCGGCGTGGTGGTGCGCGATTACCTGTTGGCCCAGCAGGTGCCCAGCGATCAATTGTTTTTGGGTGCTGTCAAAACAGAAGACCAAGGCGGTGTTTTGAAGGCTGCGGCCCAACTGCGGCTCAGCGTGCGCTGAGCGTGCGCTGAGCGCGCGCTGGTCCAGCCCGAGCTGCCGCTGAAGGCATCTGCGCGGGGGCTGGCGGCGTGTTCTTCCTCTGTGCCCCATGCGTTTTGGTGCCGATTTATCAGGGCCCAGAAGGCCTTTCGCATGCCGCGCTTGGTGGGGCCGCCCCAATTCGGGCGAAAATAGCGGTTTGATCCTGTGGCGCAGTCGTCTGAGCCACGGCGGTTCCAGGGCCCTGGTGGCCTTGCGCCGTCTTTTACGACCTACAAAATGTTCAGTTTTTCTTCCCGCAACAAAATGACCGACGCCCCTGAAGTGAACCCGGCTCCGGCCAAAGCCCAAGACGCCCATCCCCTGGATGCCCTCACGGGTGGTGCCTTCTCTGCGCCCACTTCGGGCGAGCGTTCTTCGCGCATCCGCGAATGGCTGGCCAGCCAACCTGCCGAGAGCCTGTTGCAGGAGGTGTTCAAGGAACTCAGCGTGCGCGACAAGGGTGCGGCCCGTGCCGTGCGCGAACGCCTGGATGAACTCAAGCGCGCCAAGGGCCAAGAAGTGATTGCCGCCGAATGGGCCGAAAAGGCCCAGGCCCTGCTGGATGCACCGCGTTTGAACATCGCCGACGCCATGGCCTGGCAACGCGACGCCGCCAAGGCCGGCGCCCCGCTGAGCCGCGAGCCCCTGTCGGTGCTGAAGGTGCAACTGGCCGACCGCGTCAAGGTCATTGAAGACCTGCAGCACCGCGTGCAAGTGCAGCGCGAAGCGGCCGTGTTGTTGGCCCAACGCATTGAAGTGCTGTCCACCAAGCCCTGGCGCGATGCCCATGCCGTGCTGGAAGGTCTGCGCGGTGACGTGCAAGCTTGGCAAGACCAAGCCCAAGGTTTGACGGGTGACACCGCCTGGGCCAGCGTCGAATCGCGTTTCCCGCCCATGCTGGACGGCTCCAAGGCCCAGTTGCTGGTGGTGTGGGAGGCCTTCCAGGTCGCCATCACCCAAGCGGTGGCCGCGTCTGAAGATGTGAATGCTGCCTTGCCCACCGTGCCGGTCTGGGCCGATGAGCTGCGCGTGGCCCGAGGCCTGCCCAGCGAAGCTGCCGAGGCCGCAGCCGCTACCGCCCCCAAGCCCGCCCGCACCAGCCGCCCGGCCGTGCCGCCCGAGCTGCGCAACAAGGCTTCGAACATCGTGCGCCAGGCCCTCGACCGTCTGGAAAAAGAAACCGCCGAAGGTCATGGCAAGGCCAGTGCGGGCGCCGCCGCCGCGCTGCGCGCCGTGCTCAAGGACCATGGTCGCTTGATCGACGCCGCGCTGGAGCACCAAGTGCACACCGCCTTGGTGGCTGCTGGTGAGCTGGAAGGCTGGCAGCGCTGGAGCGCCGACCAGGTGCGTGAAGCCCTGGTGGGCCGCGCTGAAGCTCTGCTCAACCGCCCCGAAGGTCAGGCCCTGGGTGGCCGCAAGATGCAGGAAACCCTGCGGGCGCTGCGCGACCAGTGGAAGCAAACCGACCAAGGCGGTGCGCCCAACCATGCGCTGTGGAAGCGTTTTGACGAAGCCTGCAACGAAGCCCACAAAGTGGTTGAAGCCTGGCTCGAAAAAATCAAGGCCGATGCCGCTGAGCACAAGGCCCAGCGCCTGGCGCTGATCGAAGAACTCAAGGCCTGGGCCCAAGCCCAAGCGGGCAGCCATGACTGGAAGGCCATCAACCGGGGTCTGTACCAGTTCAGCGATCGCTGGCGCGATGCGGGCCACCTGGGCGAAAAAGCGTTTGCTGAAATCCAGCCGCTGTGGAAGGAGGCCATTGCCGCCGCTGCCGCACCGCTGGAAGCCGCCCAAAAGGCCAGCCTGGCTGTGCGTCACGCGATGATCGACGAGGCCAAGGCCCTGGGTGCTGCCGCCATGCTGCGCGTGGATGCCGTCAAGGCCCTGCAGCAACGTTGGCAAGCTGAAGCCCAGTCCGTGCCGCTGGACCGCAAGCACGAGCAAAAGCTTTGGGACACTTTCCGCAAACCCATCGATGAAGCCTTCAACCGCAAGAGCGCCGAGCGCGACAAGGCCTCGGCCGCTCTGAGCGAGCGCGACAAGGTGGTGCTGGACGCGGCCAAGGCCCTGGAAGCCGCCAACGCCAGCGGCGATGCGCAAAAGATCCGCACCGCCATGGCCGACCTGGATGCCGCCCTGCGTGGCCAGGCCCAGGCCCAGCAAGCGGTGGTTGCGGCCACCGAATCGGCGGCTGCCAGCGCCGACGCAGCCAGTGCGGCCGCCCAAGCCGAGTCGCCGAATGAAGCCCCGGCCGAAGCCGCTGCCGAAGCGGGTGATGCCGAGGCGGCCCCCGCGGCCGAAGCGGCCCCTGTGGCCAAGCCCGTGGCGCCGCGCAAGGTGGTGGCCGTGCGCGGCGATGACCGCCCTGGCATGAAGAAGGCCGAGCCGGCCCCAGCCGCCCGCCCGGGACGCCCAGGCGAGCGCCGTGATGGCGGCCGTGACGGTGCCCGTGGCCCGCGCGATGACAGCCGCCCGGGTCGCTTTGACCGGGGCGAGCGCACCGACCGTGCCCCGCGTGAAGACCGTGGCCCGCGCCTGGGTGACACCGCCTTCCGCGCCCAGCGAGACGCTTTGGAACACGCCCAGCTGGCGCTGCGCAAGCTGGCCGCCCAGGCCCATGGCGAAGCCCTGACCCAGTTGCTCACCGCCTGGGAAAAGCGCGACCCGGCCCAGCTGCCTGGCACCCAGGAATTGGGTGGCCGTGTCAGCCCCGCCGTGCGGGGTGCTTGGAACCAAGCCCTGGGCAAGGCGCCGCAGGGCGATGCCAGCACAGCTTTGCTGCGCTTGGAAATGGCCGCTGAGGTGCCGACCCCGGCCGAGCACATCAGCGCCCGCCGCATGCTGCAACTGCAGTTGCTGACGCGCCGCAACGACCCGGCCCCGGTTCAGACTTGGGGTCAGGACGCTGCCACCGTGCTCGCCACGGCCAGCGACCCCGCCACGGCGCGCCGCCTACAAAACGCCCTCAAGGCCTTGTTGCGTTGAGCCAGCAGAGGCGCTGATGAGCTCCTCGGCTGATGGTGCAAGCCCAGCCCCACTGGGGGTTGGCTTGCGTATTCGCTCCTACGATGTGGCCGACGAAGCCGCCGTCGTCGCCCTGTGGCGTGACTGCGGTCTGCTGCGGCCTTGGAACGATCCGCACAAAGACATTGCGCGCAAGCTCACAGAGCAGCCCGAGCTGTTCCTGGTGGCTGATTTGCCAGGGCGACCGGTGGTGGGTACGGCCATGGCTGGTTACGATGGCCACCGTGGCTGGGTGTACTACCTCGCGGTGGCGCCTGACCAGCGCCGCCTGGCGATGGGGCGACAGTTGATGCAGGCTGTGGAAGCACGGCTGCTGGCGCTGGGTTGCCCAAAGATCAACCTGATGGTGCGCAGTGACAACCAGCAGGTCATGGACTTTTACCAGCGCTTGGGCTACGCCCAAGATGCCTCGGTCAGCTTGGGCAAGCGGCTCATTCCTGACTGAGGGTGAACCCCTTCAGGTCGCTTGCTCTCTTGTCGCGGTGGGGGCGATGACCCCTGCTGGCTTCAGGGCAGCAAGGCCGCCAATCCGCCTTCGGGCTCAAAGCGCTGGTTGCGAAAGGTCAGCCGGGTTGGGCCATCCCAAGCGGGCTCTGGCCGGCTGTGGCGCGGATCGCCGGGGTAGCAAATGACCCGCAAGCCATCTTGGTCAAAGGGCTCGGGCTCGATCAGGGCCGGCGGGCCTTGGTGGGCCTGTGTCCAGACTTGGTCCACGGACTCGCAGCGGGCCAGCTGGCTCAGGGTCATGATTTGGGGCGGGGCCAGCTCGATCTCGCTGCGCCAGTAGCTTTGCAATGCGGCACGGGGCGTGGTCCACAAAGCTTCTGTGGCTTCGTGGTTGTCGTGTGCGGCGGTTTGCCCTCGCGGGGCGGCGCAGACAAAGAAACGGGTGTCGAAGCGCTTGTTGGTGACCGAGGGCACGCGCGGTGTGATCCAGCGTGACCAAGGTGCCAAGCTGGCGGTCGCCAGGGGCAGGCCCAGCGCCTGGTGCAAGGCCACAAAGCCTTCGCCGCCTTGCCAGCGCCGCAGCACTTCGGCCACGGTTGTCGGGTCCTCGTGGCCCAGCAGCAGGCCACATTCCTCCAGCGTCTCGCGCAGCGCCGCCACGTACAGCCCCAGGGCGATGGCGGGGTCCAGCCCCGGCTCGTTCAAGGCCTGGGCCAGGCGTGGGCCGGCCAGTGGATCCGCCAGGGCGGGGGCCAGGTGGTCGCTGGCTTCGAGTTTGCCGCCCGGAAAGACGTGCACCCCGCCCAGCACGGCCGATCGGCCATGGCGCCGCATCATCAGCAGTTCCAGCCCGGCGCGGCCATCGCGCAGCACGATCACAGACGCTGAGGGAGTGGGGGCCCCAGCCACGACTTCGGAGTTGATTTCAATCGCCATGAGGTCGATTGTGGCGGCTCGGTGTGGCCAGTCCGTGTCGCGGACGGTGCAAACCTGGCCCACCCTGGTGAAAGCCCCATGAAAAAAGCCGCCCGGGTGGGGCGGCTTTCGCGGGGGATCACTGCAGCGGTTTAGACGCGCTTGCGGTATTCGCCGGTGCGGGTGTCGATTTCGATGCGGTCGCCTTGCGACACGAACAGCGGCACGGGCACTTCAAAGCCGGTGGCGATCTTGGCAGGCTTGAGCACCTTGCCCGAGGTGTCGCCCTTGACGGCGGGTTCGGTCCAGGTGATTTCGCGCTCGACGCTGGTCGGCAGTTCGACCGAGATGGCCTTGCCGTCGTAGAACACCACTTCAACGGCCATGCCGTCTTCGAGGTAGTTCAGCGCGTCGCCCATGTTTTCGGCTTCGACTTCGTACTGGTTGTACTCGCCGTCCATGCAGACGTACATCGGATCAGCGAAGTAGGAGTAGGTGCACTCTTTCTTGTCCAAGATGATTTGGTCCATCTTGTCGTCGGCCTTGAACACGACTTCGGTACCGAAGTTGGCGATCAGGCTCTTGAGCTTCATGCGCACGGTGGCCGAGTTGCGGCCGCCACGGCTGTATTCAGTCTTCAGCACGACCATCGGGTCCTTGCCGTGCATGATCACGTTGCCAGCGCGGATTTCTTGAGCGATTTTCATAGGAATAGGGCCCTGCGGGCCTGTTGGGCTTGAATCTGGTTGCCGGGCGGGTGGCCCGCTGCACTGCGCACCACCAGGCTTGCAGGCCCTCTGGGGCCCGCCTGTGTTGCGCAAAACCTCGGATTTTATCGTTTTTCTGTGCAGAAACGAAGTAGCTGCGTCACCAAGTCATCTTGGCGGCACAGGACTTGGCGGGCCGCCTGCACGCATTCGCGCCAAGTGGCCAGTTCCACGGGGGGCAGCGGGCCGCTGTCCAGGCCGTTCCAGACCCGGTGAAACCGCCGCAGGCTGGGTGGGGCTTGCAGCCAGTCCAGGAAGGCCTCGAGCTTCTCTTCGTGGGCGCCGTCGTCTTGTGGGTAGATGTGCCAGACCAGGGGCTGGCCGGCCCACAGGGCGCGCACCAGCGAGTCTTCACCCCGCACCAAGTTGAGGTCGCAGGCGCGCAGCTTGGCGTCAAAGGCGGGCTGGGGCACGGGCTCAGCGAAATCCAGGCGCAGCCAGTCGGGCGCATCGGTTGGGCGGTGCATGGCCTCGCAGGCACGCACGGCTGCGGTAGGGCGGCCAGGCATCACATGCAGCCTGACCGGGCGACCGCCCAGGCCTTGCGCGTGCAATTGGGTCAGCCACGGGGCCAGGCCGGCGGGTTCGTAGCAAAACAGGGAGACCAGGCACTCATCGGTCTGAGCGCCCAGGGTGCGGCGTTGGTGTTCGCGCTCGGCGTCGGTCGGGACGTCCGTCACGCCGGGCTCGCGCAGCAGGCCGCCGGTGCGCGGCGTGAAGCCAGGGTAGAAGAACCATTTGCTCAGTCCGGCCGCCGGTCCGCTCATGACGGGCGAGGGCAGGGCGTGGCAGCGCTCTACCCAGGCCTCGGCCGACAAATACTCCAGGTTGAGCCAGAACGGCGCAGGACCTGGGGCGGCCACGCGCTGGGCCAAGAGGCCCGCATCGATCTCGCAGCCAAAGGCTTCTATCAAGCCGTCGGCGGGCGGCAGGCCGGCCAGGGCGGCGGCGGTCAAGGGGCGGGTCCAGGCGTGGACGCTGACCCCGGGGGCGCCCTGCGGCGCCATCCAGGCCAAGGCCGTGGCGTCGTCCACCCAAAGGCGCACCTGCTCGCCGCGCCGGCCCAGTTCAGCGGCCAGGCGCCAAGCGACGCCCAGGTCGCCGTGGTTGTCTATGACGGTGCAAAAAAGGTCCCAGAGCATGGCGGTGTGTGTGGTGAAGGCCGCCATTGTCACCGCCTGGGCGGGCGGGACCTGGGCCTGCGGGCTTGTTTTGCGCGCCGTGGCAGGTCCGCCGGGCTGGGCCCACAATACGGCCCCATGTCTGATGTGCATTCCGAACAGCTGCTGTCCGAGGTGGCGGCTTTGCCCGCCTTGCCCGGTGTTTACCGTTACTTTGATGCGGATGGGCTGTTGCTCTACGTGGGCAAGGCGCTCAACCTCAAGCGCCGGGTGTCGAGCTACTTCCAGAAGAACCATGGCGGCACGCGCATTGGCCACATGGTCAGCAAGATCGTGCGCATGGAGACCACCGTGGTGCGCTCCGAGGCCGAGGCCTTGCTGCTGGAAAACAACCTCATCAAGACGCTCAACCCCAAATACAACATCCTGTTTCGGGACGACAAGAGCTACCCCTACCTCAAGCTGGCCAGCCACGACTTCCCGCGCATGGCCTACTACCGTGGCGCAGTGGAGAAGAAGCACCGTTACTTTGGTCCGTACCCCAGTGCCTGGGCGGTCAAGGAAACCATCCAACTGCTGCAAAAGGTGTTTCGCCTGCGCACCTGCGAAGACACGGTGTTCAACAACCGGACCCGGCCTTGCCTGCTCTACCAGATCAAGCGTTGCTCGGGCCCGTGCGTGGACCTGATCTCCCCCGAGGGCTACGCGCGTGACGTGGCCGACGCCGAGCGCTTTTTGCGTGGTGAGGCTCAGGGCGTGCTCAGCGAGTTGGAGGCGCGCATGATGGCGCACGCTGAGCGCCTGGAGTTTGAACAGGCGGCGGAGATTCGCAACCAGATGACGGCCCTGTCGCGCGTGCTGCACCAGCAGTCCATGGACACGGCCTCCGACCAGGACGTGGACATCCTGGCCGTCAAGGTGCAGGGCGGGCGCGCCTGCGTCAACCTCGCCATGGTGCGGGGTGGGCGCCACCTGGGTGACCGACCCTACTTCCCGGTTCATGTGGAAGACGCAGTGGCGTTGTCCGAGCTGGACGAGCACCCGAGCGACACCGCACAAGAGGCCCCGGTCGCGGTGCCGGTCGAGGTGCGTGTGCTCGAGGCTTTCATTGCCCAGCATTACCCAGGGGTGCCCGTGCCGGCCATCTTGGTGACCAGTGTGGCGGTGGACAAGCGCTTGCTGTCGGTGCTGTCCGAGCAGTGCGGTGTCAAGATCACCGCGGTGCACAACCCGCGCGAGCAACGCCGCATCTGGCTGGAGATGGCGCAAAAGAATGCCGATCTGCAGTTGGCGCGCCTGCTGTCGGAAGAAGGCTCGCAACAAGCCCGCACCCGTGCCTTGATTGAGGCCCTGGACCTGAGCCCGGATGACCTGGACCAGTTTCGCGTCGAGTGCTTTGACATCTCGCACACCGCGGGCGAGGCCACGCAGGCCTCGTGTGTGGTGTTCCAGCAGCACAAGATGCAAAACAGCGAGTACCGGCGCTTCAACATCGAAGGCATCACGGGCGGCGACGACTATGCCGCCATGCGCCAGGTGTTGACCCGTCGCTACAGCAAGGTGGCTGAGGCCTTGCGCGAGTCCGGTGGCGCAGCCCCCGCGCCGGGCCAGGCCCGCCTGCCCGACCTGGTGTTGGTCGACGGCGGCAAGGGCCAGGTGTCGATGGCGCGCGAGGTGTTCGAGACCCTGGGCCTGGATCTGTCGGTCATTGTCGGGGTCGAAAAAGGCGAGGGCCGCAAGGTCGGGCTCGAGGAGCTGGTGTTCGCCGATGGCCGAGACAAGGTCTACCTGGGCAAGGATTCCGCCGCGCTGATGCTGGTGGCGCAGATCCGCGATGAGGCCCACCGCTTTGCCATCACCGGCATGCGGGCCCAGCGCGCCAAGGTGCGGGTGGGCGGCAGCCGCCTGGAGGACATCCCCGGGGTCGGCCCCAAAAAGCGGGCCCGCCTGCTGCAGCGTTTTGGCGGCGTGCGCGGGGTGGCGGCGGCCAGCGTGGTCGACCTCAGCACGGTGGAAGGCATCTCGCCCGACCTGGCGGAAGAGATCTACCGGGCCCTGCGCTGAGTCCTGGTCGCAGGGCACCAGGGCGGTGCTGCAAATGCCAGCGCTGTCAGGCAAAAGCAGGCCAAGGCATGACACAATTGGTGCATGTTCTTTACCATCCCCACCATCATGACCTGGACGCGCATCGTCGCGATCCCTTTGATCGTGGGGGTGTTCTATTCGCCGCTGGACCCGGCGATGCGCAACCTGATCGCCACGGTCATGTTCGTGGTCTTTGCCGCCACCGACTGGCTGGACGGCTACCTGGCGCGCAAGCTCAACCAAACCTCGTCCTTTGGGGCCTTCCTCGACCCGGTGGCCGACAAGTTTTTGGTCTGTGCGTCGCTGCTGGTGCTGGTCCACTTGCAGCGCGCCGATGTGTTTGTGGCGCTGATCATCATCGGTCGTGAGATCGCCATCTCGGCCTTGCGCGAGTGGATGGCGCAGATTGGCGCTTCCAAGAGCGTGGCCGTGCACATGCTGGGCAAACTCAAGACCACGGTGCAGATGGTGGCCATCCCCTTCTTGCTGTTTGACGGCCCCTTGTTCGGTGTGATCGACACGAGCCTCTGGGGCACTTGGCTGATCTGGGGCGCAGCCGTGCTCACGGTCTGGTCCATGGTGTACTACCTGCAAAAAGCCCTGCCAGAGATCCGCGCCCGCGTGAAGTGAGCGGCCGGCTGGGGCGGGCGCTTCAAGCCCGAGGCAACCAGGGCTCGCCCTGAAAGCGATCGCGCAAAAAATCAATCAGCAATCGAACACGGCGCGGCGTGCGCGCCTGCCAAGGCATCAGCCAGTGGATGTCGGCGTCGGCCATGCTCCAGGCGGGCAAGACCTGTTCCAAACGCCCGTCCTGCAAAGCGCCCGCAATGTCCCAGCGGCTGCGCAGCATGATGCCCTGGCCTGCCAGACACCAGTCGCGCACCAGCTCACCGGAGTTGCTGCTCAGTGCACCGCTGACCGTGATGCGTTGCACCGCTTTGGTCCGGCCGCTCGGGTTGCTGTGCAGGGTCCAGTGGTCAAAGCGTTGGCTGGGATCGCCGCCGTTTTCGCGCACCACCAAGCACTGGTGCTGGCTCAGCTCGGCGGGCAGGGTGGGGCGCCCATGGCGCTGCAGGTAGGCGGGGGCCGCCACCAGCACGCGCTGGTTGCGTGCCAGGCGCTTGGCCACCCACTCGGAGGCCCGGTGGCCTGGCAAATTCCACAACCAGACGGCGCCGTCATAGCCCTCCACTGCCAGGTCGGGCAACTGCTCCATCAACTGAAGCTGAACCTGCACCCGAGGGTGGCGCGCCTGGAACTCGGCCACAGCGGGGCCCAGCCACAGGCGACCAAAGCCAAAGGTGCCCGCCAGTCGGATCAGGCCGGTGGGCTCAGATTGGCGTTCGCGCAGCTCCGCCTCTGCGCGCTGAAAGCCCTGCAGCAGCTGGCTGGCGTGTTCGCACAAGGCCTCACCATCGGCCGTGGGGCTGACTTTGCGGGTGGTGCGCTGGAACAGCCTCAGCTTCAGCTCGCTCTCCAGCGCAGCCAGGCGTTTGGTCACGGCGGGGGGCGCCACATGCAAGGTCTTGGCGGCGGCGGTCAGGCTGCCGTGTTGGCGAATGGCCAGCACCAGCTCCAGGTCGGCTCTCTCCATTTGTTTCCTTGGTGGAAATAATCGATTGCCTGATTATTGCTGGCTTCCGAGATAAGCTCGGCTCACAACATCATTTGGAGACATGCCGAGGGACCCTTGTTGCGGGTTGGGGTGGGTGGGGCGTCGCGGCGCACCGGATGCCTTTCCTGCTTTGCCCAGCGCCCTCTGGCTTCAACACTGCCCATGCTGAGTTCTTTTGCCACCGAGACCGTGCAGCGCCAGGGCCTGGCGCTGCACACCCGCCGCGCCGGCCAGGGGCCGGCCTTGCTGCTCTTGCATGGTCACCCGCAGACCCATGCCATGTGGCACCGCGTGGCCGAAGACCTGGCCCAGCGCTTCACCGTGGTGATGATGGATTTGCGCGGCTACGGCGATTCAGGTCGGCCTGAGCCCGATGCCTTGCACCTCAACCACTCTCGCCGTGCGATGGCCTTGGATGCGGTGGCGGTCATGCAGCACCATGGCTTTGAGCGCTTTCAGGTGCTGGCCCATGACCGGGGAGCCCGGGTGGCGCATCGTCTGGCGGCAGATCACGAGGCCCGCGTTGAGCGCCTCATGTTGCTGGACATCGCGCCCACCCTGGCCATGTACGAACAGACAAGCGAGGCCTTTGCACGCGCCTACTGGCACTGGTTCTTCCTGATCCAGCCACCGCCGCTGCCCGAGGCCTTGATCGACAGCGACCCCGTGCGCTACCTGCACAACGTGATGGGCAAGCGACACGCCGGTTTGGCCGCGTTTGCGCCACCAGCGCTGGCCGAGTACGAGCGCTGCATTCGACGGCCAGGCAGTGCGCAATCCATTTGCGAAGACTACCGGGCCAGCGCCGGTGTCGATCTTGAGCACGACCGCAGCGATGTCCAGGCCAAGCGCCGCTTGGAGCAGCCCTTGCGCGTGTTGTGGGGCGACAAGGGGGCGGTGGGTGCCAATTTTGATGTGTTGGGTTTGTGGCGCGAACGTGCGTTGACAGTGAGCGGGCGGGCCTTGCCCTGCGGTCACTACATCGCCGAAGAAGCGCCTGCCCTGTTGTTGCAAGAAGCGTTTGAATTTTTCAGGAGTGAATGACATGAGCCAGAAACGAATCGCCGTCATCGCCGGGGACGGCATCGGCAAGGAAGTGATGCCCGAAGGTCTGCGCGTGATGGACGCCGCCGCGCGCAAGTTCGGCATTGACCTGCACTTTGACCACTTCGATTTTTCGAGCTGGGACTACTGCGAAAAGCACGGCAAGATGCTGCCCGACAACTGGAAGGACCAGATTGGTGGCCATGACGCCATCTACTTTGGTGCCGTGGGCTGGCCCGAGAAAATTGCCGACCACGTCTCGCTGTGGGGCTCGCTGTTGTTGTTCCGTCGCGAGTTCGACCAGTACATCAACCTGCGTCCGGCTCGCCTGATGCCCGGCATCATCGCCCCCGTGGTGCGACGCGATGGCTCGCCCCGATTGCCCGGCGAAATCGACATGTACATCGTGCGCGAAAACACCGAAGGCGAGTACTCCAGCATCGGCGGGCGCATGTTCCCAGGCACCGAGCGTGAGATCGTCATGCAAGAGACGGTGATGTCGCGCATTGGTGTGGACCGCGTGCTGAAGTTTGCGTTTGAACTGGCCCAGTCGCGCCCCAAGAAGCACCTGACCAGCGCCACCAAGTCCAATGGCATTGCCATCACCATGCCCTACTGGGACGAGCGTGTGGCGGAGATGGCCAAGGCCTACCCGGGTGTCAACGTCGACAAGTTCCACATCGACATCCTGACCGCCCACTTTGTGCAGCGCCCCGACTTCTTTGACGTGGTGGTGGCCAGCAATTTGTTTGGCGACATCTTGAGCGATCTGGGCCCGGCTTGCACCGGCACCATTGGCATCGCGCCCAGTGCCAACCTCAACCCCGATCGCAAGTTCCCGTCGCTGTTCGAGCCCGTCCATGGCTCGGCGCCGGACATCGCGGGTCAGAACATTGCCAACCCCATTGGCCAGATTTGGTGTGGCGCCATGATGCTGGAATTCCTGGGACACAAGGACGCCCACGACGCAGTGCTGGCTGCGATTGAAAAGGTCTTGGACCCCCAGAGCGGGGCTCCACGCACCCGCGACATCGGCGGCACGGCCAGCACCAGTGACCTGGGACGCGCCATCGCCGAAGTGTTGTAAAGCGCAGGCCTGTCGGCTTGGTCTGTGCCCAGCTGTCACCTGGGTGCCAGGCTGGCCCTGCAAAAACTCCAGCACCAGCGCCAAAGTGGGCCTGAAAAAGGTCTAGAATCCGCGTCCGCGCTGTTGCAAAACAGCCCGTCATATTGACACCGTGCAGGTCCATCGTTTTAATCGGTTCAGCAGTTGCAACTGCGACCAAGGCCTCCCGCCCAGCGGAAAAACACCATCCCAGGATGGCTCCGTTGAGGGGAGGCAAGATTTTTGATGAGACGCACAGATCAACACTATTTCTGAACGAGGGGCTCCTTGTGAATAAGACCGAATTGATTGAGCACATTGCCAACAACGCCGACATCTCCAAGGCTGCTGCTGCACGCGCCCTGGAGTCGACGATCGAGGCTGTCAAGAAGACCCTGAAGAAGGGCGGCACGGTTTCGCTGGTTGGCTTTGGTACCTTTGCGGTGGGCAAGCGTGCTGCTCGCACGGGTCGCAACCCGCGCACCGGCGATACAATCAAGATCAAGGCTGCTAAAGTCCCGAAGTTTCGTCCAGGCAAGGCATTGAAAGATGCTTTGAACTGAGATCCAGTTCAGGTGGGGTGCTTAGCTCAGTTGGTAGAGCAGCGCCCTTACAAGGCGCGGGTCGGCGGTTCGAGCCCGTCAGCACCCACCACCACCGATGCAAAGGCGAACACATTGTTCGCCTTTTCTTTTTGTCCTTGAAAGATCGCCATGTTTGAGTCCATCCGCAAGCACTCGAAGATCGTCATGATCGTGCTGTTCTTGCTGATCATCCCTTCGTTTGTTCTGTTCGGTATCGATGGCTACAACCGTGCCATGGAAAAAGGCACTGCCGTGGCCAAGGTCGATGGGCACGACATCAGCCAAGGCGATTGGGACCTGGCCCATAAGAACGAAGTTGAGCGCCTGCGCGCCCAAATGCCCAATATCGACGCCAAGCGCTTCGAGTCGTCCGAGGCCCGCTATGTGACGCTGGAGCGTCTGGTGCGTGAAAAAGTGTTGGCCGCCGCGTCCGCCTCCATGCACCTCGTCACCAGCGATCAAAAGCTGGCCCGCGCGCTGCAAGAAAACCCCACCATCGCGTCCTTGCGTCGCCCCGATGGCTCGTTGGACGTGGACCGTTATCGCCAATTGCTGGGCGCCCAAGGCATGACCCCCGAGATGTATGAGGCCGGCATGCGCGCCGACCTCTCGACACGCCAGGTGCTGTCCGGCATCAATGGCAGCGTGATCGCCCCTGCGGCCCAGGCCAATGTGGCGCTGGGCGCTTTCTTTGAGCGCCGCGAGATCCAGGTGGCGCAGTTTCGTCCGTCCGACTTTGCCTCGCGCGTGAACCCCAGCGAGGCGGAGCTGGACGCTTACTACAAGGCCAACACCAACCGCTTCCAATTGCCCGAGCGTGCCACGGTCGAGTACGTGGTGCTCGACATGGAAGCCGTCAAAAGCGGCATCAGCGTCAACGAAGGCGACCTCAAAACTTACTACGAGCAAAACACCGCTCGACTGGCGGCCAAAGAGGAACGCCGTGCCAGCCACATCCTGATCACCGCAGCCAAGGATGCCCCGGCGGCGGAACGTGAAAAAGCCAAGGCCAAGGCCCAAGCCTTGCTGGCCGAAGTGCGCAAAGCGCCCAACACCTTTGCCGATGTGGCGCGCAAGAACTCGCAAGACCCCGGCTCGGCCCCCAAAGGCGGTGACTTGGACTTCTTCGCTCGAGGCGCCATGGTCAAGCCCTTCGAAGATGCTGCATTTGCCTTGAACAAGGGTGACATCAGCGACGTGGTGGAGTCTGACTTTGGCTACCACATCATCAAGCTGGCCGACATCAAGACGCCGCGCCAAAAGAGCTTTGAAGAGCTGCGTCCTGAGCTGGAAGCCGACCTCAAGCAACAACAAGCGCAACGCAAGTTTGCCGAAGTGGCTGACAGCTTCACCAACCTCGTGTACGAGCAGGCCGACAGCCTCAAGCCCGCCGCCGAGCGCCTGAAGTTGTCTGTTCGCACCTTCAAAGACCTGACCCGTGCTGGCGCCAACAACCTGCCTGGCGCACTGGCCAACCCCAAGATTTTGGAAGCCATCTTCTCGGCCGATTCGGTGAGCAAGAAGCGCAACACCGAAGCCGTCGAAGTGGGCCCCAGCCAGTTGGTGGCCGCTCGCATCACTGACTACACCCCGGCCCGCATCCAGCCCCTGGACGAAGTCAAGGCCAAGGTGCGTGAGTTGTTGGTGGCCGACCAGGCCGCTGCCTTGGCGCGCAAGGAAGGCGCCGACAAGCTCGCTCTGTGGAAGGCCACGCCGGCATCGGCCAATCTGGCTGCTGCGGTGGTGATCTCGCGTGACGAAACCCAAAAGCAAGCGGCGCCGGTGGTGGACGCTGCGCTGCGCATCCGTGCCAGTGCCTTGCCGGCTTTCGTGGGGGTGGACCTCGGTTCGCAAGGCTATGCCGTGGTCCGTGTGACCAAGGTGGTGCCCCGCGCCGGTGTGGACGAAGCCCGAGCTCTGCAAGAGCGGGGTCAGTACGCTCAGTGGTGGGCCGCGGCTGAAACACGCGCCTACTATGAGTTCTTGGCCGACAAGTTCAAGGCCCAAATCAAGACGCCCAAGCCCGCTGCAAATTCTTCTGAAGAAAATTCGCAAATTGGTGGTTGAGCCGAAAAAACGGTATATAATCTAGAGCTTGCGGTGGCTGTAGCTCAGTTGGTAGAGTCCAGGATTGTGATTCCTGTTGTCGTGGGTTCGAGCCCCATCAGCCACCCCATCGAATACCTAAGAAAAACAATAACTTAGATACTGTCGATAACTCCCCGGGGAAGTTCCGGGGAAGAAATCGGAAGAACATAGCGGCGATCATCCTCCAAGGTGATCGCCGCTTTTGTTTGTGCCGCTCTATCCTTGCGCCACTTTCTGTGGTGCATCGCTGCCCAAAGCGCTTTCTAGGCGGCCCATTTCCATCGCGTTTCGATCCCCGTCTATCCACTTGGCGTAGGTGCTCAGGAAGATGTCCACGCTGTGCCCAAGCTGTTTGGCGCAGAAGGCTGGATTCATCCCGGCCATCAGCATTGCGGTCGCGTAGGTGTGCCGCATGTTGTACGGTCGCCGGTAGCGAATCCCCAGGCGCTTCAGTGTCGGCGTCCAGTAGCTACGCCTGAAGGCGCGCTCATCGTCCCAGGCTTTGCCGTATCGAGGGTCTTGGAAGACCGTCGCACCGGCAGCCAATGTGTGTTGGCGCTGCCTGGCTAGAGCGGCCTTTGCGCGGCTGTTCAAGATCAGGGTTCGGGCCACGTTGGTCTTTGTCCTGTTTTTGTACTTTCCTCGCACCAAGGCTTCGGTGACTAGGACCGTGTCACTGGCTCGATCCACGTTTGACCAGGTCAAGCCGAAGATCTCCGAGGTTCGCATCCCGCTCCAAAACCAGAACTCAACCAAGTTGTGTACCTGACCAGGGTGATTCAGTAGCAGGGCGCCAATGATCCTCTCAGCCTCATCTCGCGTGAACGGGTCGGGGGGCTCCTTCTGGTGCTTTGCCCGTGGCACCTTCTCAACCGGGTTTGTCTCCAGCAGCCTGTCGGTGACGGCCATTTCGATTGCCTCGCGCAAGACGGAAACGTAGTTGTTCACCGTTTTGCCGGACAACGCGGGTCGACTGGCCAGAGCGATCAAGCAGTGGCTTGTGACCATGGCGCGTACGGCCAAATCCCCCAGCTTGTGCCCCTGCTTATCGCAGGGGGCTGCTTTCCAGAACTTGATGGCGCTCTCATACCCTGCCCGGGTTGAGTCCTCAATGCGTTGGGCTGACAACCAGTGATCCAACTGTGCTGTAACAGTCATTGCAGTAGGTCCACTCTCATCCTCGGGGAAGAACTCCTTCATGCTGAAGGTTCCGAACCGAATTCGTGAGCGGATGTCGACCGCCATGCGTTCGGCGTACTTGATGTTCGCCGGAGTAGGGGGGATGGCTTCCCCGTTGATCTTGAGAGTCTTGCGCTGTTGCTTGCCGTCCAACATGAACGACAGGCGAATGCTGCTCTCCCGGATCTCTACACCAAGCCCGTTGCGACCCATTTTTCATACCCTTTGAGCGAGACATAGACACGCCCAGCACGGCGTTGGTATTGACGACCCTCGGTCCACTTTCCTTCATGAATCATGTTTCGGACTGCAGAAGCCGTGAGGCCCGAGATTGCCGCGAACAGGTCGATCGTGACGTATTCAGCGGTACGCACTTGGACCACCATCTGTTCGTCGTTGGCCGGCGCATGACTTGCATGACCAGATCCAACGTTACGAATGGGCTGGCTTGGCAGCAGGGCGATGTCGAATGCATCAACTGGATGGCTAGTACGCTGGCGCTTCATTGGCTACCTCCCGCAGTCTGTGCCATGGACTTATAGAGCGCTAGCTCCATGTCGGCCAGGCACTTGGGGCCAATGCTACGTGCCACGCTGTAGATTGCTGCCAGAAGGTGTTCGGGCGATGGTCCTGTTGATGACTGTGTCGCCTGTAAGGCCTGTGAGGCTTGATCGTTATCTCGTATCGCCTGGGCAATAAGGTCAAGCAAGACTCGATCGTGCCCTGAGGACCATTTCGATAGATCTTCGCTTTCGATCATCGCTGCAGCGTGGTGCAACAACCTGATTGTTTGAGGATCGTATTTGGCAATTGGCTCCGATCGATCAGCGGCCATTGCTGCGTCGATGTTCTGGTCACAAGTGCCTCCAACCGGCACGTTGCTTGGCCAGCGAAACACCAGTACGGTTTCGCCTTGCCAATCGAAGTCTGCCGCCAGAAAACGAGACGAAAGCCACTTGTAGCGGCGATCGTTAGCGATCTGGGACACGGCTGCTGTTGGTGAAAACTGATCGCCCGAGTTGGATTCACCGGTCATGCTGAACCGCCTTTCTTGGCGAATTTGGACAAAATTTCTTCGGTCTTGAGTGACGCCTCAACGACGTCCAAGTGACGGCTATCCCGGATCGATGTCACTACCTGGCCGAGCCCCCCTAGCGTCGCACCCGCAGATGCCATGGCGAGCAGCTGCCCTGCTTCATCCTTGTCACCTTCAAATTTCCGTTCCAGCGTCCAAATAAAGTCGAAGTAGCACCAAGCAGCTACGTCAAGTGTGGTGGGGCGGTAACTCGGGTCACTTGTGGCATCAAGAAAGGCAATGTGTGCATCCTGCGCATCGCGGTAGCTTGCAAATACCTGTTGCAGGAAGCTGCGGGCAAATCCCACCATTCGGCGTATTTCAAGGAACGTCTCCACCTGCTCCAAGCGGGTAGTGATGATGGGCCCCGAAAATCCGCGAAAGTTGACATCAGCGGGCTTCACTCCGAACTCTGGAATTCGAAAGTAGTTGTCCGGATTGAGGCGGTCATGCTCCCATTCGCCCCAGGGTTGATCAGGTGCCGAGGTCATGCCGCCGCCTTTCGAATATTCACTTGATTCGTCATGGCCGTCATGGCGCTCTCAATGTTGCTGCAGGCGGCATCGAAGTACGCGCAGTACCAGTCTTGACTCCACCGCCATTCATAGTCATCGGCGATCTGGAGGTGCTCAATCAGCTGTAGCAGCGAGAGAGCTTGTTCGACGTTGAGGCGCAACTGATCGGGCGTCTCACTGTGATACTGGACCATCGTATTCACGCCCGCCATCAGCTTCACTGCTGCCTGCAGACTGCCGAACAGCCCATTCACATGGGTCGGATCTTTGATGTTCGCGTCGCCGCCAAAGACATGAACAAGGCATCGAACAACTGCCTCGGCTCGGTACAAGGCGGCATGAATCTTGTCGTACTCATCCATGGTCATGAAGCACTCGGTTGGCGGCTTGTTCCCGCCTCCGCCAAAGGCAGCTTCGTTCGCTGGTGCGACAGTTGGACCGACCACGCTAGCCGTGACTGGCTTGGATTTCGTTGTTGCGCTCATGCTGCGACTCCTTCCGGGAATGGAACAGCACCGCGGTACAGCGCCTGGTGCACGTCTCCAACGGTCAAAGGCTCATTGCCCGACATGTTCCCCATCAGCACGGAATTCAGATCCTTGATCCGTACGCCGATCGAGCGCAGTTCTGCGCCATCCTCGGGAGGCAAATCAAGTTCACGGCTACGGCGAATCAGTTGAAGTGCAGCCCCTTCAATGTCGAACGTCGCGTCCAAAAGCAAGACCCGGCCAAATTTGCTTTCTGCTGTCATCGGCGTTGCCTTGGTCACGAATTTTTGAAGTTGAGAGTCCTCTACTGGTGCTGTCAGCTTCATCAATGGAACTTCATGCGGCCCTGGCAGGTTGGCAGCAATTTGGGCCAGTTCGGCATCGTCGAAGCCTTCACGATTTTCAGTCAGTGTTACTGCTTCGATCGCGTTGAGCATCAACGTGTGAATCGATTGGCGATTTGGGCTATCCAAGTCAACCGCCTGGGCGCCGCGAATCATGCTGTCAGCGTCGTAAATTTGCTCGAGGACCAAGCTGCTGTCTCGAAGACCCTGCTCAATTTCGCGACCTACCTGTTCGAAGTGGACCGAGATCAGGCGATCCAGTCGAGATGAGTAAATGTCCCTCCCATCGACAACATCTTCGACTTCCATGCCGGCCATTGCGAGGTCTGCCAGCTTGCGCAAGATACTTCGCATTATCAGCACCCACGCGGGCGGTGGCAGGGCCTCGTTAGCCGCCTGGGTACGGCGTCCAACCTGGGTTTTCACCTTGGTGGGTGTGGCCTTCTTTGCCTTTTCAGGCGCGGCTGTGCTATGTTCCATGGCACGATTCCTTTTCAGTAGATAGTTTTGGGATCACAGAAACCCTTGAGCAGGTCAGAGCGCTCAGGGGTTTCGCCTTTTTTACGCGGCATCTTTGCCTCGATTCGATGCACGTTGTTTACGGAGACGGCGACCCATGTCGAGGGGGATGGCTTCGCCGGGCACGGGCTTGAGTGATGGCTGGCTGAACTCAATCAGCATCTGGCCCTGGCGTTCGGCCACATACCGCCAGCACAACTCCGCCACCCCTTCGCGCATGGCCTTGTCGGCCATGTCGGGGTCGAACATCTTGGACTTCACGCCACCGACTTCGGCATGACCGTCGGTGTAGGCACCGCGCTTCACCAGCCAGCCGCTCAGCATCCGGGATGCATTCTTCAGCGGAGGTAAGCCGTGGCGCTTCCAGATCTGGCCAGCAGTCTCGCCGTGGCGCAGGCTGGTCTGGTTCTTGGACAGCTCGGCCTGGATCAGCTCGGGGATCATTGCCGCCAGCTCTTTGTGAACCACGGCCTTGACGATGCCGCCCACCTGGGACGCGACTGCTTGCGGCAGGGCGACGTTCTGCAGCTGCTGTTCCAGGGCCGTCATGTGGTCGAAGACCTTGGCCTGGATTTCGTAGCTGTAGGACATGGCCATCAGGCAGGCCTCGCGCTTGGGGAAGCGGTAGATGGGCGATTGGCGGGTTGCACCATTGCCAATGGTCACTGTGAGCATGTCCTTAAAGTTCAGGGCATGTTCTTCGCCCAGCACTTTTGGCACTTTTGCCATGAAGTTGTCATGGCGCAGCTCGGACTCGCCAGGCTTGCGCTGGCTGTTGATGAAGTCCACCAGTTCCAGGCTGGTCATCGTGACCGCCTCTGCGGGCCCCTTGAGGCTGACGATGTTCATTGCTGATTTCCTTTCTGAGGGTTGGAAAGCTGTTGGGAGCGCTTGCTCTTGAAGGACTCGCGCAAACGGTGGAGAATTTCTGCGTTGAAGGTGCGGTCTGCCCCGTCTGCCGCCTCGTGAACTTGACGATGCAAGTCGGGAGGTATGCGAAGCGCGGTTTTGACGAAATCTGCTTGTGTTTTCAATTTGCCTCCATCATGGAGATTTGATTCAAATGTACATTGCTTCCATGTTGGAGGCAATACTTGATGCGTTTGTGTGGACTATCATGGAGGCATGGCTACCAGCACCAAACAAACGGACTTTGTTAAGACAGCTTTGCGGCTGCCTCCTGAACTTCATGAGCAGGTGCATGCAGCAGCTCAAAATTCAGGCCGAACGTACAACGCAGAGTTAGTGCACTGCATTGAGAAGGCCCTGAATCCTGGGCCAGATGCTGTTTCTGTGCATCTCGACCCGAAGCTGCGGTACTTGGCTGAGATTGCCGCTCGAAAGAATCGACGAACCCTCGCTAGCCACATTGAGTGGGCCGTTGAGATCAGCCTCAGAGAGGTAGTTATTTACGCGGGTAGTGGCTACAACGGTGATCACTCCATCTCCGTTGCTGAGCGTGCCAATGATTTGTGGGATGTTGATGAATCTGAGCGTTTCATCAAACTCGCGATTCGACATCCAGAGCTTTTGACTTTGGAGGAGCAGGAGCGTTGGAAGATGCTGTCTGACGCTGATTTGCTGGCACCTGCCAGACTGCGAAACCCAAACGGTCTGGTGGCGTGGAATTTCGGCCGCTTGGACGACGCGGTGTATCCGACCATTCGTCGCATTTGGCCTGACTTGTTGGCCGCACATGCAGCCGGCCCAGAACGGTCTCGTGAGTGGGTAGCATCCACTAGACTCGCGGTGCTTAATGGCAACATCTATCCGGGCTACCCGCCAAGTCCTGCTACCAGGAAGGCTGCTCGTCCATCGTCCGGCTTCGATGACATGGACGAGACCCCCTTTTAATGTCGGTTTCTTTCGGTTCATGCAGCGAAGTTTCCGGCTTCTCCGAAAAAATTGCGACGCACTGAAAAGGCACTTTTCAGTTACTTGAAATGTGTTGGTGCTCATGACTGCACCCCCGCCAGTCGCTCGATAACAGGCCGTTCCCGGTAGTCCCCAAAGGCTCCACCGAAGAACTCATTGGCGCCCTCGTGGACCGCGCGATCCAGTTTGGAGCTGGTCTTCAGTGCGTTCATGAACGCCATGGTGTGACACCACTTCAAGGGCTTGATCTCGATACCGTCGTGTTTGGTGGCTGAGTTCTCGAGGTCGAGGACTGCTATGAGGTGAATGGCTTTGTCGCCGTACTTGGTGATTTCCGGCGTGTCCCACTCGGCCGTGTTGGCGCCCAGGACATTCAGGATCAGCTCGCGGGGAACGCCTGCTTCATCGATCGCCGCGCACAGCGACATGAGGCGCTGACCATCCTCAATAAGGGCAAATTCCACGTCGACGATCTCGATCTTGATCTTGGCGATCGCGGCGTCAACCAGCTCGACTTTCCCAAGCTGGCCCAGGGCTCGGAACACGTCTTTTCGCCTAGTCAGATCAGCGACCTTGGAGCGGTATTGCTGGCGTACCGTGATCAGCAGCCTCGCAGACAGCTTCAGGCGCGCCAGGTCGCGTAGCAGAATGTCATGGTTCACAGCACCGCTCTCCGGCTACGCCAAACCAGGCCCGCAGCCCAGCGCACGGATTGAACAGGGCCAGCACCAGTGCTGCGGCGCATCTTGGCCAGGCGATAGAGTAGGGTTACCTGGTTCATTTGACGACCTCCTTTGCATCGGTGGTAGGACTGCCCTGGCAAACGTTCCCAGCATCCAATTGGCGGCTTGTCTCGAGCCGGAATAGAACCTCGCTGTTGACGGATCGAAATGATTCCTTTGCCTTCACGCGGAGGTAAGCCTCCAGATCAATGGAGGGACGAATCTGAATAGGTGACCTCTGGGTCGGCTTGCTCATACAATCATCCTTGGTATCGAACAGTATTGAACAGTAGATTTTTTGTAGTTTAACTATCAATTTCTACTTGTCAATACTGTTCATGACTATTTGGAGTGATGAATGGATGGAGATTTCCCGCAGCGGCTGATCAAGGCCAGGGCTGGTCATGGCTGGTCACAGGCAGATTTAGCTGAGGTAAGTGGAGTTGCGGCAGCCCAGATATCGCGGTACGAGCTTGGCCGCAGCAGGCCAAGGTCAGAAGTCATTGCGCGACTGGCGAAGGCTATGGCAGTGAGTTTTGACTGGCTTGCCAATGCGCGGGGCGACATTGATGTGGACGCTGAGGTGCCAGCCTACCCCGGCTCGCAAACTCTTGTGCACACGTTTGAGCTATCAGAAGATGATGAGCTGTATCGCGCACTTGCGGTCATTGCAAAGCATCACGGCGTGACTATCGAGATGGCTGCGAAGATTGGCTTGCGGCAAGCGGCGGAGCATTTGGCGTCGAAATTGGAGCAAGAGGGTGTTTCGAGCCAAGAGCAAGAGACGGCTCGGCTCCTTCGAGTTCTCACCTTGGAACCTCCCCTGCCCGCGGCTGAATCACCGCTTCATCAGCTACCCCTTCCAACTAACGCCACCCGAAAGCATGAGCGGAAGGGCCCATCCCGCCCCCCGAACGCAGGGAAGCCGAAGGGGTGACACTTCCAGTCTCCCCTGGCTATGATGTGTCAAACATCTTCAGGGGGATTTCGTGGCTACACCGCAGGACGCGTTTAAAGAACTGCTTTCACTTTTGGATTCGCCCACCACGCCGTTGGATTTACGCGTGGCCGCGGCCGATGGGCTTGGCACGATTGGCGGCGAAGTGGCAAGGGAAGCATTGTTGAAAATCTTGCAGTCAAAAACGCAAGCGCTTGCGCTTCGATCGGCTGCGGCCCGAGCGATTGCCCATGCCTATCGCCAATGACTAGGCCAGGCGGTCGCTTTGCTGGCGGCGTGGAGATCTCAGTTGGATCTAGTGTCATCCGGCTTGTTGTACGGAAGATCACACCTCATGACTTCAACTGGATGGCGGATGTTCGAATCCGTTTGAAAGGAAGGCCATTCAGCGAGGAAATTGGGATGCCGAACACCGAAAGCAGTGCTGAATCTATCGCTCAAGCGTTACGTTCGGCGCTGTCGTTCTTTGAGAGCTGCGGGATCCTGCTCAGCCCTGAGCAGCGAACTGAACTTGAAGGCGCGCTCGTGGTTTCGTGATCTACCTCGCCATACCTGGCTTGAACATCTCGCGCCCAGGCACCACACTGGGCCCATGAACCAGACTGACGTAATGCTCAGGATCGTGGACATGGAGGCCGTGGGTGGTGCGGCGTCGCCTGAGGACGCCATCTCGTTCGTGGCGGAGCTGATCAACCGCCTGGACCCTGTCAGAGACAGCTACGAATCGGATGTGTACGCCTTGCTGAGGGTCGGGGCTTGCATCTGGGCCATGGGCAAGCGGCAGGCGTAAAAAAGCCCGCGCTGGGCGGGCAGGGCCGGGCAAAATTGCGTGGATCTACTGCAGTTGCGAAAGCCTTTTGGCATTCGCACATGCTTGTGCCGCATCGTTGGCGCTCATAGGGCCAGCAAGGTTGTAGTCCGCAAGATGGCGCTGGCCTCGCATCACTTCGAGCACGCCGGCAGCGACGCGGGATGCTTTCTTCTGTTCCTGACTCAACTCTGGTGCTGGGTTACGGAGTTGATTGATCACTTGCTGATGCACGCCACCAGCGGGGCCGGCATTTGAACCAGGTGCTGGCAAGTGGGCATGCCATGTTTTGCTGACATGGTATGCGTAATAGTAGGCTCTGCTCACGGCTGAGCGATGAGCAGCCTCGCCTTCTTGGGTCGCCAATTTCTCTGCGAGCGAGAGCAACTCTTCGACTTGAATTGCCATGGTCAGTGAGCCTTCATCCCTTGGAAGGTGACGGAAAGACCAGGCTTGTCGAGATCGCGGTCGACAAGGGTGCTAGCCAACTCAAAATTCATGTCACTGGCCTCTTCAGGTGAGACGTGAATCCTGTAGATCATCAAGATCCCAAGTTGTTCAGGGGCTTCGTCAATGATGTGGAAACTCGAAGTCTCCGACCACCTCGGTCAGCAAGTCTTCTACGGCCCTCCAAGCGCGCTCGTTAGACGGTGAATTGCCGGCCACGTTCAGCGTACTCAAGAGCAGGGTGCGTAGGTCTGGTGACGCCGCCTTGAAGGCCTGTCGCAAGAACTGAGCAGTCTGCGCAGCGCCCTGCTGTACTGGCACTTCACTGGCATCAGACCGAACCAGCGCTAGCGAGCGCGGTTGGCCCGCATTCTTTTCCCCCATGCCATCGGCAAGCCATGAAGCCGACACCCCGAGGAAATCAGCCGCGCGGCTGTTGTTTGCTGCCGTGAAGCTGTTGGTGTCGCCAATCAGCACCTTGCGGCATGCCTGGTAGGAGATGCCTAGGGCATCGGCTAGCGCTTGCGTCTTCACGCCTGCGTCTCGCATGGCCTCAGCGAGTCTGTCTTTGTAGGTAACCATGGTTGTGATTTTGCCAGATGGGAACATAATTTAATGGACCTATAGTTGCTTTTGTGGTTCAATATCCACATGAAAAAAATTGAAGCGATTGAACTGTTGGGTGGAACGATGGCGGATGCCGCAAGGGCAATCGGCATCTCACATCAGTCGGTCCAGAAATGGCCTGACGTCTTGTCTAACCGCATTCGTGACCGTGTCCACGCGGTGCTCTACCGGCAGTCGGTAGCAGCAAAGGCAGCGCCGTCTCGTAAGAAGGCCAAATGACATGAGAGCCTCTCCTCCTCAAGTGTCATGGCGTCCTCCAGTCCTACGTGACTTGTTGGGGTCCATCTCGACTCTGCTGGTCACACCCCGAACTCGCACCGCTCCGGCTACCCAATCGATTACGACTCTGCTGGTCGATAGCACCTGCGTTGAGCGCAGGGTGTCTGGGTCGAAGTTGGTACTCAGTGCAGTGCGCGTGCTGCTGTGGATCGGGGTGATATCTGGCGTGATGGCGTTCATGGCAGTTCAAAAATTGAAGTTTGGTTGCCTGAACTTTGCTTTTTTTTGCCGTTTTGAACGAGACATGACGGTTCAAGAAGTTTGTGAGGTCTTGTGATGTCGGCTCAATTCGAGTTTTCATCTCGCCCGCCCATGGATGCGGTCGACCCGGTGTTGATCGCTCGCCAGCCCACGATGACCAAGGCGCTTCAGTTGTGCCAGACCCTTAGCGGAATGGATGACAAGGCTTTTGTTGGGCCGGGCGGTGTTGTTAAGGACGCCGCCCAGTGGAGTCGAATCATGGGCTCCGGGCAGCACAACTTTCCCCAGGAGCAGCTCAATCGCTTCATGGACCAAGCCGGCAATGAGGCTCCCTTGTTGTGGCTTGTGCACAGCCGTGGCTATGACATGACGTCCCTGCGGAAGCTCGAAACGGAAACCGAACGGGCCCTGCGCATTGAGCGCGAGGAGTCGTCGCGGTTGCGTGAGAAGTTGGCTTATGCCGAATCGATTTTGCAGGGGAGGGCCACTCGATGAGCCAGTTGATCAACTTGGGCGGCGGCCCACAGGAAGGCCCGCCTCACGATGAAGCGTCATTGGTGGCTCAACTCGGCCTTTTGAGAGCCGAGTGCAATGAGTTGCTAGCTCAGGGTTCAAAAGACGCGATCGGCCGCTACAGGGCCGCTTGTGAGGAGATGAGGTCTCTCATTTCTCAGCTTGCTTCTATCCGAAGGGACTGACATGGCCCGCTCGCGAAACATCAAGCTTGTTGTTGATCACATTCTTACCCTTAAGGCAGGGGGCTTGAATGTTGTAGAAAACTTTCAAACCGTCTGTGTAACTTGCAACAAGAAGAAGTTGCGAGAGGGCAGAACGGCGACTGTCGCTTATTTGGCGAGGTTGCCATGAGCAGGTATCGCAAAATCGAAGTTCGTACTTGGTCGGATGAAAAGTTTCGCACCTTGTCGGCAATGCCGCCATCTGGCCAGGGCCTTTGGTTCTTTCTCCTCACCGGACGCCATACAACCGCTATTCCCGGCCTGTTTCGTGCTGGTCGCGCAGGCATGGCCGAAGAGTTGAATTGGGATCAGGAAGCCTTTGACAAAGCCTTTCTTGAAGTCTCAACGCAAGGCATGGCGAAAGCCGATTTCAAAGCCAGGCTTGTATGGCTTCCGAAGGCTATCGAGCACAACAAGCCAGAGTCTCCAAATGTGGTGCGCGGCTGGAGGGTTGAGCTTGACCTTCTGCCTGAATGCGACTTGAAGCGAGAAGCCATCGAAGGCATTCGTCACTCGCTTGAAAACGTCGGTCCCTCCTATGTAGAGGCCTTTGACGAGATCATTTCTGGCAAGCAAAAGGCTTTGGCAAAGGCTTCGCCGAAGCCTTCAGAGAAGACTTCCCCTAATCAGGAACAGGAACAGGAACAGGAACAGGAGGATAAGAGAGAACCTGACGGTTCTTGTCCGGACGAAGGTCCGAACGCGGTCCCGAACTGCCCTTTTGACAATCTGATCGACCTGTACGAGGAAAAGCTGCCTGTACTTCCGACCATTCGGCGAAGCTTGTTCAAGACCGGCAAAGGTGGAACGGCGATGAAAGCTCGCTGGAAGTGGGTCCTGACAGCCCTTCATGAGCGCGGTGATCGTGTCGGACAGAGGTTGGCAACGACGGCAGAGGAGGGCGTTGTGTGGTTCGGCAAGTTCTTTGACTACGTTGCTGCGAGTGACTTTTTGACCGGGAAAAGTGGCAAGTTCAACGGCTGCACGCTGCAGTGGCTGATGACGGCTAGCAAATTCGAAGACGTGCTCAGCGGTAAGTTCCACGACCAGGTTCGGGAGGCTGCATGAGCCGAGCACCCCGTCAGATCCCCGCAAGTCTTGAGTCTGAGGCTGGTTTGCTGGGTGGCTTGTTGCTGGACAACGAGGCAATACAGCGTATTCCGGATCTCGACCCGGCTGCGTTCTACAGCAGCTTCCATCGTGAGGTCTACTCGACGATCCAATCTTTGGTCGTGGAAGGGCATCCCTACGACACCGTTTCGGTCTATACGCGGATGTCGGAGAAGGGGGGGGCCGCTGACCTGGTGGCACTGAATGAGCTCGCTCAATACGTGCCGAGCTCGACCTCCATCCGCCGTTATGCCGAGGTGGTGCAAGACCGGTACCGTTCGCGTCAATTGATGCAAGTCGCAGGCGAGATCGCTGACCTTGCAACGAGCACAGCGACATCCGCTGAGCAAATCGACCGAGCGCAGATGCTTTTGGCAAAGATGGCCACCGTGAAATCACGGAGGGACCCGCAGCACATCGACGCGAGCATTGCTGAGTACCTGGCTCTTTTGCAGGATCTCAGCGAAGGTCGAAACCCGGCGATTCCTACCGGCATCTCTGGCCTTGATGGTCTGTTGAACGGCGGTTTGCGACGCGGCGAGGTTCTCGTTCTAGGGGCCCGCCCTAAGCACGGAAAGACTGCACTCGCACTCGCCTTGGCTAGGAACATGGCCCGCAACTACAGCGTTCTGTTCCTCAGCCAGGAAATGGCAATCAGCCAACTGATGCACCGTCATACCGCCGCAATGGGCCCTTTTGACCTCGGTCGAATTTTAGCCGCTCGTCCCGAGGACAAAGAAATGTGGACGGCCGTATCTGATGCGGCACATCGCTTGGGGCAATTGAACATTCACCACGACGAGCAGGGTGCTCTGACCCTCATGGAGATTCGGCGCAAGGTCATGAAGGTCCGCCGCGAGCGAGGGCTGGATGTTTTGTTTGTGGACTTTCTCCAGTTGATGGCAGGCGCTGGGGACGAAAACCGAAATCGCGAGCTCGACATCATCGTCAATGGAATCAAGGCGATGTCGATGGATCTGCAGATAGCGACCGTGGTCCTGAGCCAGATGAGTCGTAAAGCTGACGAGCATTACGGCCCCCCCTTGATGACTCACCTTCGGGACTCTGGAGCCATTGAGGCTGCGGCGGACCAGGTCGCTTTGCTATTTACCGATTGGAACCATCCCATGAGCAAGCGGACTGACGAGTTCAAGGGGTACTCGCAGCTTGATTTGGTCGCGCATCGAAACGGGCCCCAGGGCGTGGTCCCTCTCCACTTCAATGCCAATTTCCAGCAGATGCAGGACTGGAATCGCCCAATCCCAACCCACAAAGCCGTGCCGACCGAGAACAGACGTCGAGATGCCAACTTTTAGTCCAAGGAGAACGCGATGAACGAACCTACAACTTTGAAGGCCAACGAGCCTATGCTTGATCAGCCATCTGCTGGATTCCGGGCTCACGTACTGCTCTGGAGCCAGAGCCAGTGCGCGTTGCACATCGAGCCAGTTAGCGAGATGTTGTCATCCAACAGGAGGGCTTACGCCGAAAACCGAACCATGGACTACGTGCCAATTTTCTTTGGTACGGATGAGAAGTGCCACGAGATTGGACGAGCGCTCAGGGGAACTATGTCCGACCGCCAACATGGCAAAGACAAGCCGGTTGGGATGGCTGACCTGGGATTGGAGGGCTGATGCACGAAGAGCCAATCTTCCAAGACGTTGGCCATGCGCTGCATGTCTCTTATTTGCTCGTGGGTCAACCCGCAACTCGCCCCAGCCCAACCGGTACGCTCATTGACCGATTGGTGAAGGAGAACCATGTGTGGGATGGCATCCCGGCGCCACGCGCAAGCCGCTGCAATTTCCGAGGCCTGGACCCCTTGGAGGTGCGCGGCCAGTGTGCGCAAGTGGTGGGCATGGCTGAGCGCCTGCTGCACCCGGCTGAGCTGGCTGCAGTGCGGGCGATCTACGGCTGGCAGTTGGAGAAGTCCAAAGGCGTTCGTGGCATGGCCGACTACTGCCGGCCCATGCTGGGCGACCTGAGTGAGGACTGCTGCCTGTACCTGGGTTGGCATGTGTTTGGCACTCAGGAGCAGCGCAAGGGAATCAGCGTGGGGGCTATTGCGGACAAGTTTTGCCGCAGCACCCAGGCCCTGACCTACGCAGCCTCGCTGCTGCGAAAGAATGGCCAGGCGTACCACAAGCGGGCATGCGACTCTTTGTGGACTCGCTTTACTGAGGGTGGGCTGGTTCCTTCTTGCTGACGCGAAACTTACAAAACTTGCGCTGCTACCGAAAAGCATGGTAGATTTATGCCAGTCTTGGAAAACTTGTATCTAAAACAGGTTCTCCACCAAAGCCCGCTCGGTTCGCCCTGCGGGCTTTTTGCTTTTGGTCCCCACTCATGCCCGGAACCTGAACGGGCCGGCCGGGGGTAAACGGCCGGGGAATATCCGCCATGCGCGCCAATGGTCATCAGGGGCGGCGCGAACGGTTCTCCCTGCTGGCTGAGGCCAGTAAATCCGAAGGGTGACGAACATGAAGCCACGCATTGCCGCCGCACCGGTTCGCATCGGCATGGCCCAAGGGCGGCAGATCACACAAGCCCCCCGCATCTCCGCAACACCACGCCTGCGTGGCAGCGCCTGGATGAAGCGCCGCGCCATCTGGCTGCGTGCCCACCCGCTGTGCGTTCACTGCGAGGCTGAAGGCAAGACGGTCCGAGCTGATGAGGTCGATCACATCAAACCGCTGTGGGCTGGTGGTGTTGACTCTGAAGCGAACTACCAAGGCCTGTGCAAAGAGCACCACAAGGGCAAGACGGCGCTTGAGGCCAAGGACAGGGCAAAGGCTGGCGTGATCGGGGATCGCTGGGCGTAGGCCTTCCTGGTCCGGGCGTGAGGCGTCGGCTGGAGGACGGCAGGGGAGGGGGCGGTCAGATCTCTGGGTCGAAATTGGCTGGAAACCGCATGGTTCCGCACGCGCAGATTAAATCCCCATTCAAAAGGTAATCAAATGGCAGGCAAACCAGGTCGAAGCGGTGGCGCGCGGCCGGGGGCGGGCCGCAAGCCCAATGCGCCGGTCACCATCAAGGTCGAGGTTCCACCGTCTATCGAGACGCTGGCCCACACTGACCCGAAGGTATTTTTGCTGGCGCTGATGAATGACCTGCAGGCCGACGTGAAGCTGCGGGCTGACGCAGCCAAGGCCCTGATGCCCTTCATGCACACAAAGAAGGGCGAGGGCGGCAAGAAGGAGCAGGGCCAGGAAGCTGCCAAACGGGTGGCGAGCAAGTTCGCACCAGCCGCGCCGCCGAAGCTGGTGGCCGCTGGCGGTAAGAAGGTCTGACGGTGAGTTGGTCGACAGCCTGCCCGGATTGGGCGGCCCGTCTGGTTGCAGGGAAGTCCATCATCCCGCCGCCGATCTTTGCCGACCAGGCCCAGCAGGCCCTGGCCATCTTCAAAGAGCTGAAGGTGGTGGACCTGCCTGGGAAGCCGACCTTTGGTGAGTGCAGTGAGCAGTGGGTTTTCGACTTTGTAGCCGCCATCTTTGGGGGCTATGACGGTGAGGCTGGTAAGCAGCTCATCCGTGAATACGGCCTGCTGATCTCGAAGAAAAACACGAAATCGACCATTGCGGCCGGCATCATGCTGACCGCTTTGATCCTGTGCTGGCGCGAAGAAGAGGAGCATCTGATCCTGGCGCCGACCAAGGAAGTGGCTGACAACAGCTACAAGCCGGCGGCCTCGATGATTCGCGCCGATGATGAACTCTCGGCCCTGTTCCACATCCAGGACCATGTGCGGACCATCACCCACAAGGTGAACCGCAACAGTCTGAAGGTGGTGGCCGCCGATACCGACACTGTGTCGGGTAAGAAGTCGGGCAAGGTGCTGGTCGATGAGCTTTGGCTGTTCGGCAAGCGGGCCAACGCTGAATCCATGTTCATGGAGGCCCTGGGCGGCCAGGTGTCCCGCGACGAAGGCTGGGTGATTTACCTCACCACGCAGAGCGACGACCCGCCGGCCGGGGTGTTCAAGGAACGCTTGGGCTACTGGCGTGATGTGCGCGACGGCAAGATCCAGGACCTCAAAACGCTGGGCGTCTTGTACGAGTTCCCGGACGACATGCTCAAGGCCAAGGCCTACGAGCTGCCGCAGAACTTCTACATCACGAACCCGAACATCGGCCGGTCTGTCAGCGCCGAATGGCTGGAAGACCAGCTTCGGAAGAACCGAGCCAAGACAGATGGCACGTTTCAGCAGTTCCTGGCCAAACACCTGAACGTCGAAATTGGCCTGAACCTGCGCAGCGACCGCTGGGCCGGGGCTGATTTCTGGGCGGGCGCTGCGACCCAGGTTTTCAGCCTGGAAGAACTGCTGGCGCGCTGCGAGGTGGCCACCATTGGCGTCGATGGCGGCGGCCTGGACGACATGCTGGGCCTGGCCGTGATCGGGCGCGAGACTGGGACCGGCCGATGGCTTGCGTGGTGCCGGGCCTGGATCCATCCGATTGCCATGGAGCGCCGTAAGTCCGAGGCCCCTCGGTATCACGACTTCATCAAGGCCGGTGACCTGGTGCTGGTTGACCAGATGGGCCAGGACCTGCTGCAGGTGGTGGCCATCGTCACCCAGGTCGCTGAATCTGGCCTGCTGGACAAAATTGGCGTTGACCGCGCTGGCCTGGGTGGGATCTACGACGCCCTGGTGGGCACCGAAGACGAGCCGGGGCCGGTGACGGCTGAGGACGTGGTGGGCATCCCCCAGGGTTGGCAGCTCAATGGCGCGATCAAGACCGCAGAGCGCCGACTGGCTGAGAAGCGCCTGCAGCACGGCGGCAGCGCCCTGATGGCCTGGTGCGTTGGCAATGCAAAGGTGGTGGCGGTTGGTAATGCCATCTCCATCACGAAACAAGCGAGCGGGTTCGCAAAGATCGACCCGCTCATGGCCCTGTTCGATGCCGTCTACCTGATGGCGCTGAATCCCGCCAGCAAAGGCAAATCCTTCTGGGACACCGAGTGAAATTCTTCGACCGACTTCTTGGGCGCAAGGCCGCCCAGCTCACCTACGACCAGGTGGCCGACCTGATCGATGGCGTGGGTGGCGGCGTGGTCGCCGGGGTCACGGTCACGGAAAAGACCGCGCTGCAGGTGTCCACGGTGCTGTCCTGCGTGAAGGTCATCGCTGATGGCTGCGCCACGCCGCGGCTGAACGTCTTCCGGGAAAAGACAGACGGCACCCGCGAGAAGGCCACCAACATTCCCGAGTTCCGCCTGCTCAGCCGCCGCCCGAACGAGTGGCAGACCAGCTTCGAGTGGCGCCGGATGATGACCGCCCATGCGGTGCTGACCGGTGCAGGCCTGTCCATCAAGGTCCGTGGCGCCAATAACCGGGTGCAGGAGTTGATCCCTGTGGAGCCTGGCCGCTGGGACGTGCGGCATGTGTCGCGCTATGAGCTGCTGTACCGCTGCTGGGATGAATTCGGCCTGATCGGCGAGTTCAAACCTGATGACGTTTTCCTGATCAACGGGCTGCAATGGGAGTGGACCAAGCACTTGGACGCGGTGAAGCTGGCGCGCTCGGCCGTGGGCCTGGCGCTGGCCACCGAGCGCAGCCAGGCCTCGATGCACGCGAACGGCTTGCGATCTAGCGGGACCTACAGCGTCGAGGGCACGCTGACGCCTCAGCAGCAAGAGCGCATGAGCGCTTGGCTGGCGCGCAAGACCGGCCCCGACAAGGCTGGCATCCCGCTGGTGCTGGACCGGGCCGCCAAGTGGTTCCCGACCGCCATGACGGGGGTGGATGCGCAGCACATCGAGACCCGTCGCACCCAGGTGGAAGAGATCTGCCGTTGCTACGGCGTGTTTCCCATCATGGTGGGCCACTCTGACAAGACCAGCACGTTCGCCAGCTCGGAGGCCTTCTTTGCTGCCCACCTGATCCACACGCTCGCGCCCTGGCACGTTGCCTGGAACCAGCGCATGGACGAAACCTTGCTCGATGGGGCGGGCCCGCTGTTCACCGAGTTTGACACCCGATACATGCGTGCCGGCTCCATCAAAGACCGGGCTGTTTATGCCCGAACCATGATCGAAATGGGCCTGATGAGCCCCAATGAATACCGCGACGAAGAGGGCTGGGACCCGCGTCCTGGTGGTGATGAATACCTCAAGCCGATGAACATGAGCAGCGGCAGCAACCAAGGGGGCAGCAATGCGAACCAAAACCAAGGCGCCTGAGCGCCGCGCCGCGCCGGGCGGCCGCGAAACACGCTCGTTTGCGCTGGAAGTCAAAGCCAACGCTGACGGCACCATCGAGGGCTACGGCTCCATGTTCGGCGTGCGCGACAACTATGACGACGTGATCACGGCAGGCGCATTTGCTGCCAGCCTGGCCGAGCACAAGGCCAGCGGGACCATGCCTGCGATGCTGTGGCAGCACGAGGCGGACGACCCCATCGGGGTCTGGACCGAGATGGTTGAGGACTCCAAAGGCCTGCGCGTGAAGGGCCAGCTGTGCCTGGAGACCTCGCAGGGCAAGGAAGCCCATGCGCTGCTGAAGATGGGCGCCATCAATGGCCTGTCCATCGGCTTCATGAGCGTGCCCGGCACCTCCAAATACAACGACGAGGGTATGCGCATCCTCACCCAAATCGACCTGTGGGAAGTGTCCCTGGTCACGTTCCCGGCCAATGAAATGGCCCGGATTACCAACGTCAAGGCCTCGGCTGATGAGCTGCAGGCCCCCAAAGATGCTGAACGAATCCTGCGTGATGCCGGGTTCAGCAAGTCCGACGCGACAGCCTTTGTGTCGCGCGTCATGCGGATGGGAGAAGTGCGGAGAGATTCCGTTGATTCGACCGCCGTGGCAATGAAAGCGGCCGATCGGCTGCTCCGTTCCCTCACATCCTCTAAGGAATCGAAATGAAAAAGTCTCTGCTGGCCGTCATGGCCCTCCACATGGCCGCATTTGCTGCCAAGGCCCAAGCCTTCCCGGTGTACGAGCGCCGCGATGATCCCTCGATCAAGTCTGTGGCCGACGCCCTGGACAAGATCGCCACCGCGTTCGATGAGTACAAAAAGACCAACGATGCCCGCATTGAGGCTGCCCTGGCCGGCAAGTCCACCAGCGACTTTGATGCCAAGCTGGCCGCCATCGATGCCCGCATGGATGGCTGGAACGAGGTCAAGACCAAGCTCGAAAAGGTCGAAGCCAAGATGGCCCGCCCCGGTGTCTTCACGGGCGGCCGGGTGGATGGCGAAGAAAAGGAAGAAGCGGAATACCGCCACGCCTTCCTGGACTGGATGCGCGCACCCGGCGACCACGAGCGTCAGCAAAAGGCAACCCAGGCCGGCCGCGCCTTGGAGGCCAAAGCGGCCGCTGCCGGCGACCGCGAGCGTCGCGCAACCCAAACCGTGGTGGGCACGAATGCTGCTGGCGGCTTCGCACTGCCCAAGGTGATCGAAAGCACGATTGCCCGCCTGTCGGTGGACATTTCCCCCATCCGCCAGTTGGCCACCGTGCGCACCGTGGGCACCACGGACTACCACGAGCTGTTTGACCTCAACGGTGCTGGCTTCGAGTGGCTGGGTGAAGGCGACACCCGCAACCAGACCAACACCCCGGACCTGGCTGAAATCGTGCCCACCTTCGGCATGGCCAGCGCCAAGCCGCAAGCCTCTGAAGAATCGCTCGAAGACCTGTTCTTCGACGTGGAGGGTTGGTTGAACACCTCGGTGGCAGAAGCCATTGCCCAGGGCGAAGGTGCTGCATTCATCTCTGGCAACGGCACCAAGAAGCCCACCGGCATTCTGGCTGGCCCCACCCCAGTCTCTACCGGCGACACCTCGCGCGCTTTTGGCACGCTGCAGTACTTTGCCTCTGGCCAAGCTGCGGCTCTGCCGTCGAGTGCCGACGTGTTCCTGGACATGATTTACGGCGTGCGCGCTCGCTACCGCAACAATGCCCAGTGGTTGACTGCCAAGGCTGTGCTGGCGGGCCTGCGCAAGTACAAGGACAGCACCGGTCAGTACCTGTGGCAGCCAGCCCTGACCCCGGGCCAGCCCGCGACCTTCTTGGGCTACGGCATCACCGAGGCCGAAGACATGCCCGCCGTCGCTGCCAACTCCTTCCCGCTCGCCTTCGGCGACTTCCGCGAGGGCTACCTGATCGCCGACAAGGTCGGCATGCGCATCACCCGTGACGAAATCACCACCCCGGGCTTCGTCAAGTTCTACGTGCGCAAGCGCGTGGGCGGCAAGCCGCGCAACACGCAGGCGATTAAACTGCTTAAAATTTCTGCAACTTAACGCTAAAATGGACGGGTCTTATCAATAGGCCCGGCCATGACTACCGAAAAGAAATGCAGGATTGAAGGCTGCAAGAACAAGTACAAATCTGGCGGCTGGTGCCATGCGCACTACGAGAGATTTAGAAGGTACGGCGACCCTCTTGCAGGTGGAACTGCTCATGTTCCAAGACCAGAGAAGTGCTCCGCGCAAGACTGCGAAAAGCCAGTAGTCGCCAAATGCTTTTGCAGCGGGCACTACTCGCTTTTCAGGAAGTACGGCGACCATACAAAGGCGAAGTACAAGTGGGGGAAGAACGGCAGGGACCAGTGGCACAAGACAAGCCATGGGTACATCTGGCGTTACAGCGGGTATGACGATCCGAACGCAGCACCAAACGGTTTTGTCTATCAGCACAGAGAGGTGATGGCGAATGTCATCGGAAGACCTCTGAAATCGTACGAGTCAGTCCACCATAAGAACGGCGACAGATCTGACAACAGACCTGAAAACCTAGAGCTATGGGTAAAGTCTCGGCCAGCAGGACAGAGAGCCCAAGATCTAGTTGCTTGGGCGCGAGAAATCATCAGTCAATACGGTCACATGCAGTGACCGTCAACCCTGAAAGGCCCCCTCACCGGGGCCTTTTTCATTGGAGATGCTTATGTCCGAAGCAAGCAACAAGACCCGCCTCAAGGCGAAAGCTGCCTTTTCCTGGGCCTTCCGCGGCTGCGATGTCGTGGAGTTCAAGGAAGGCGAAGAAATCGAAACCGACGACCAGGACCTGGTTGACGTGGCCACCGCCGAGGGCTGGGCCGACGAAATCGGCGAGGACGGCAAGCCCATCGAGCGTGCCGCCAAAGCCAAGGCCAAGAAAGCCGCCTGACCATGGGCCTGCGCCGAACCTCCATGCCTGCGATTGAGCCGGTCAGCCTGGCTGAGGCCAAGCTGCACCTGCGCGTGGACCATGACGACGAGGACACGCTGATCGGTGCGCTGATCACGGCCGCGCGCATGGATTGCGAGGAACGGCTGCAGCGCTCCCTGATCACCTCCGGCTGGGAGTGGACCCTGGACGCATTCCGCGATCTGGGCTACGTTCCCCGCCCCCCGCTGGTCTCTGTGACCAGCCTCAAATACGTTGATGCTGCTGGCACTCAGCAGACCCTGGACCCAAGCGCTTACCGCGTGGACGCCGCTGGCGACCAGCCTGGGCGTCTGGAGCCTGTCGCTGGTCAGTGGCCTTTTGCCCAGGACCGCCTGAATTCCGTGACCGTGGCCTACCAGGCCGGGTACGGTGCGGCGGCCACCGATGTGCCGGGCCCCATCCGCCAGTGGATCCTGCTCGCCATCGGCGACATGTTCGCCAACCGCGAGCGCTCCAGCGACCGCCCCGCCGTGGGCCAGGACTTCGCCGATGGTCTGCTCGACCCTTTCCGGGTGTGGGTGCTCTGATGGCCGCCGGCATGCTCAACAGCCGGGTGTCGATCCAGGCGCGAGCCCCGGGCCGGGACGCCCTTGGCCAGCCGGCGAACACCTGGGCTGAGCTGGCCTCCATGTGGGCCAACATCCGCCACCAAAGCGGCGCTGAGGCCGTGCGCGCTGATGCCCTGGTGTCCGTGGTGCGAGCCTCTATCCGGGTGCGCCGCCGCCGCGATGTGACCGCCAGCATGCGTGTTGTGCACGGGTCGGTGGTCTATGAAATCAAGGCTGTGCTGCCTGACGAGGTGCGCGGCGAGTTCATGGACCTGGTTTGCGAGGTGGTTGCGTGATCTCCATCGACTTCGACTTCGGCAAGATCTCCAGCAAGCTGGATGGCATTACCAAGGCCTCGAAAGAGTCCTTGCGGCCTGCCGCTCAAGCCGGCGCCGAGGTGTTCTATGTGGAGGCTCGCCAGCGTGCCCCAAAATCCGAGGCCGATCACTATTTCTACGGCAAGCGTTCCAAGAAGACAGGCGTTCGCTATCTGTTCAAGCCGGGCAACCTGCAGCGCTCGATTTACCAGTACTACAACAAGCGCCAATCCAGCCCGGACAAGGCGGTGTATTCGATTTCCTGGAACCACCGCGAAGCGCCGTATGGCGCGATGGTCGAGTACGGCACCAGCCGCGCGCCCGCGCATCCTTTCCTGCGCCCCGCCTACGACGCGGTGGCTGACCGAGCCCGCCAGGCCGTGGTGGGGCGCATGCAGGACGGTCTGAGAAAGGCCATCAAGTGAGTGCTGAGGCTGTGATTTTTCCGCTGTTGTCGGCGCTGGTCGCCGGCCGGGCCTATCCGGATGTGGCCCCCGCCGACGCCGCGCTGCCGCGCATCGTTTACCAGCAAGTGGGTGGCCAGGCCATCAACTACACCGAAGGCACGCTGTCCGACCAGGAAAACGCCCGCATGCAGATCGCTTGCTGGGCCACCACCCGCTTGGCTGCCATCGAGCTGATGAAGCAAGCGGAGGCTGCGCTGCTGGCTGCGCCTGTGATTCAGGTCGAGGTCATGGGCGCTCGACAGTCTGACTTTGAGCCAGACACGGGGCTGTACGCCAGCCGCCAGGATTTCAGCATCTGGTCTGCCAGATAGCCCTCGACAAAACCGGCAAAGACCGGTCCAAGCAAACCGCCCCTGAGGCGGTTTTTTCGTTTCTGCAACTGAAAGGCAATCATGCAAAACTTTTCTGACCTGACTGCGTTCATCGACCGACAGGGCAAAGAACTGGTGACCGATTCACGCGCCGTGGCGCTGGCGTTCAAGAAGCGACACAAGAACGTGCTGCGCACCATCGACCGCATGCGCGCCAGCAATCACCAAGAGATCGCAGAACACTACCGGCTCAATTTTGAGCCCGTTGAATTCCAGGACGCCAAAGGCGAGCGCAGACCCATGTACCGGATGACGGCAAAAGGCTTGTCTGAGTTGGCAATGAGCTTTTCCGGCGATGAGGCCCGCGTCGTCCGAATCCGTTTCCTGAATGCCTTTGAAGCTGTTGCTGAGCGGCTGGCGCAAGCCGAGCGCAGCATCACCGCCATGCTTATGGACTTGGAGCAGCGCGAAGTTCCATCTGTCGTCAAAGGGCAGATCGGCTCCAAGTTGATGAATGAACGCAAGGTGGAGAAGCGCGACTACGCAGAAGAGCGCGCCTCCCTCATGGCCAAGGCTCAGCCCGGCCTGTTCCTGAACTGATTTCCTTCTCGTTGCAGAGATGGTTGCCCGCTTCGGCGGGCTTTTTTGTTTCCAGCCCGAAAGGGCCACCTGCCCGATGAGGGCGCTACCAACCGCTGAAAGGCGGTTTTTTTTCGTCCAAAGAAAGGCCCACCATGGCACGCACACCTACCGGCACGATTCACTCCGTCGCCACCGCACTGGCCGCCGCCAAGACCATTTCTGGCATTTCCAATGCCGCCGAAGCAGTCGTTTCCTCGACCGCCCACGGTTACAGCAACGGCGACATCGTCATCGTCTACAGCGGCTGGGGCCGGCTGAACTTCCGCGCGTTCCGCATCAAGAGCGTGCTGACCGACTCGTTCGTGCTCGAGGGCGCCAACACCAGCAACACCGACCTGTACTCGGCCGGCGCTGGCTCTGGCTCTGTGCGCAAAGTTACCACCTGGGTGGATCTGGACCGCACGATGAACCATTCCAGCTCGGGCGGTGACTCGAAGGTCGTGAACGTGAAGTTCCTCGAAAGTGACGTCGAAATCGTGCTGAACGACGGTTTCAACGCCGTGCAGCGCACGTTCGACATGGACGCCGACATGATCGGCACGCCGGCCTACGCCGCGCTCAAGACCCTGTCGGACACCGACGCTGACACCGTTGTCCGTCGCCGCGCCAAGTCCGGTGCGCTCTCCCTGCTGCCGGCCAAGGTGTCCTTCAACGAAGAAGAGACGCTGAGCGACGGCCAGGCCGTGACCGTCAAGGGCTCGTTCAACGCCCAAAACATCAGCACCCGCTACGCCGCGTAATTCAGGGCACCAGCCCAAAACCAGCACCGACCCGCTCACGTTCTTCCCTTTCGCTGGGGGAGGCGTGAGTGGGCACGGGCACTTAAACCACCCAGCGAAAGAACCAAATCATGACCAAGCAAAAAGCAGTTCCCGTCTCCAGCATCAAGAGCCTGAAGGGCGCGGCCGCCAGCTTTCCGCTCCCTCTGATCATCAAGCGCCTGGACGGCTCCGAGGTGGAACTCGTGTTCACCGCCAAGGCCATGCGCAAGACGGAGTGGGCGGCTTTGCGCGACGCCCAGACCGCCCCGGCTGCAGAGTCGGCAGTGGCCGTGGAGGCGAGCGCTGAACCGGCTGAAATCAAAGCCCCCGAGCCCTTCAGCTGGTCGGACATGGTGAAGAAGGACATGAGCAAGGTCGCCGACCTGATCACCAAATGCGCCGTCGGCTGGAGCGTCACCGAGGAGTTCAACCAGGAATCCTTGATCGAGCTCGAGGACATGTTCGGCGGCACGCTGGGCTCTTTCCTGCAGTCCTACGACTCCGCCATTTTTCTGGGCCGCGTGGGAAACTAAAGGCCCTGGCGCGCGCCCTGTTCGAGCCAGACGTCACCGAGGCAGAGGCCCGCGCAGAGGGCTTTGAGCTTGAGGACTATGTCACTGAGGTGATTGAGGTCTGGCCAGACAACGAAACGCCGCTGCAGCTGTTCCGCCAGGTGGGCACGCGGTGGCGAATCCCTCCGATGGGGGGCACGCCAATAGGGCTGGAGTGGGCGGCTATCTACCCACTGATGGACCGCTTGGGGCTGGCGGATGAGGCCTGGAATGACCTTCATGAAGCCCTGATGGTCATGGAGCAAACGGCCATCGAAACGATGCAAGAGTTCGCTCCAAAACCGGCCAAATAGTTGGGTAGCATGAAGCCTTTTACAGGGAGGCTTTCATGCGCACAGTTGTTTTGGTTGGTTCCATCATTGCTTCGTTTCTGCTGCTGAGTTCGTTCTTTGTGAGCGGCGCGGCCCAGCAGGCGGCGCTGGCGGCAATGGCTTGCGCGTTTTGCGTAATTCCGTACGTCGTTTTCCGTACGGCCGAACTGCGTGATGCGCACAAGACGCGCCGTGACTTTTACGCGCTGATGCAAAAGCGCATGGAAGAGCTGATTGAGGTTCAAAGAGCCGATCAGCAACCCCTTTAAGGGATGGCAAACAACCCGCTTCGGCGGGTTTTCTTTTTTCTGAGGCCCGCGGCTAATCCCGTGGGCCTTTTTGTTTGTGGGGCCCCATGGCAAGTGACCTGAATACCGAAATCAAGATCGGCGCAGATGCGTCCGGTGTTGAGGCCGGCGTCGGCAAAGCAAAGCGGTCCTTGCGTGAGCTGGGCGAATCCGCCAAGGCGGCTGGCGACTCGGTTGCGGCTTCTGGCGACAAGGCCGGCAAGAGCCTGGCCAGCATGGGTGACGGCGGCGAGGTGGCATCTCGCAAGATCCAGCGCGACACCGCCTCGATGCAGGGCAGCCTGCAGCGGTACATCTCCACCCTTGAGGCTGGCAGCAAGGACAGCCGCAAGTATTGGGAGACCATGGCGGACTTCAAGGGCGTGGACAAAAACGCCCTCCGGCCTCTTCTCGATCAGCTGGACTCGTACAAAGCCAAAACTGTTGCCGCGACCGAGGCGACGGCGACATGGACTTCAAGCTTGACGCAAATTGGCAGCGGCGTCGCTGGCGTTACCGCTGTAGCGGTGGCCGCTGGATTGGCCGGTAAGGCCATGTTTGACGCCAGCGCAAATGCGGAACGTTTGCGCACCATGCTGGACTTCTCGACCGGCGGGAAGAGCGCCAAGGAAATCGAATACCTGCGCGGCGTAACCTACCGCCTTGGCCTGGAGTTCTCCAGCACCGCCAAGGCCTACGGTCAGTTTCAGGCCGCTGCCAAGGGGACGGCGCTCGAGGGCGACAAGGCTCGGGCCGTGTTTGAGAGCGTGGCAAAAGCCAGCGCCGTCATGGGCCTGAGCGCTGAAGACACCAGCGGCGTCCTGTTGGCGCTGCAGCAGATGATCAGCAAGGGTACGGTGCAGGCCGAAGAGCTGCGAGGCCAGCTCGGCGAGCGTTTGCCTGGGGCCTTCCAAGTGGCCGCCAGCGCCATGGGCGTCACCACGGCAGAGCTGGGCAAGATGCTGGAGCAAGGTCAGGTCGTTGCTGATGACTTTTTGCCAAAGTTCGGCAAGGCTCTAGAGAAAAATCTTGGCGGCGCCGCAGAGAAGGCGGCAGATCGCTTGGACGCTGCAGTCAACCGTTTTGAAACCTCATGGACACGACTGAAGCAGGCTGGTGGCGATAGCGGGATATCCAAAGCCTTTTCCGATGGTTTGAACAGTGGCGCTGGGTCGCTTGAGGCAATTGCTGTCGCAATGGAGCGCGCCAGGATAAATGGCGATGGCTTTTTTGGGCAGATGTTTGCTGGCGCGTCGACCATGCGCAAACTGATGGATGCGACTGATCGCGCGACCGTCAACATGTACGACAACGCCGCAGCGACAAAAAAGGCAGAGGCAGAGCTGGCACGGCTGCAGGCGCGCGGCGATGACACCAGCAAGAACATCTACATCCAAAGCTCGTACTTCCAGGTTCAGGAGTATGTCAAGGCCCTGAAAGCCGCGAAAGCAGAGCAAGACAAGTTGATGGGCGCCAGCGCTGTCGACCCGAACATGAACGATGGCGTCACTGCCAGCGGTCGAGCTCGTGAGCAGTACAACACCCAGCGTGCCAAGGACCTGGAGGCCGCCAACGCCTTCCGGCTGAAGCAATCGGGCGTCCCTGATGGCTACCTGAAGGACATGGCTGAACTGATCCGCCTGAACCAGGCGGGCGTGCTGGTCGGCAATGAGTACACCGAAGCCCTGAAGCACCAGCAAGAAGAGCTGCTGAAAAAGACTGGCGTCACCAAGGCCGCCAACGCTGGATTGAAGCAGGAGCAGGGGGCCTATGAGGGCCTCATGGCCAGCATCCGCGCCAAGATCGCCGAGGATCAGCTTGAGCTTAAGGGCGGCGTCGCCCTGACTGAGAGCCAGCGCATGCGCATCAAGCTGGATGAGGATCTGGCGACCGGTCGCCTGAAGCTGAATGCGACGCATGAGAAGGCGGTGCGCCTGGCGCTTGATGAATTGGCCGTATCCGAGGCTTCTGTCACCGCGTCCAAGACTTTGACAAAGGGCAACCTCGAGGCGGCCCAGGCCCGCGAGAAATACCTGGCTTCACTGTCGGCAGGACTGGACAAGCTCAAAGCCGACACCCTGGCCCAGCAAGAGCAAAACGACCGCCTTGGCCTGAGCAAGCTGGCGATTGCAAGCCTGGATGCCGCCAAGCTGGAAATGTTGGCCACCGACGTCGAGCTGCAAGCTATCAAGGCCATGGACAAGAACCTGGATGAGCAGGCGTACACCGCCCTAAAGCAGCAAGCCGAGGCATACCGCGAGCTGGCCAAGCTGAAACGCGACGGGGCCGTCAAGCAAGACATGCTCGACACCGCCAAAGCCACGGCTGATGAATGGAAGCGCACCGCCGAATCCATTGAGCGCACGATCACCGACAGCTTGATGCGAGGCTTTGAGTCGGGGAAAGGCTTCGCCGCCAACCTGCGCGACACCATCGTCAACATGTTCAAGACGTTGGTCTTGCGCCCGATCATCTCGGCTGTCGTCAATCCGGTGGCGGCCACGATCACGGGCGCGATGGGTTTCAGCAGCGCCGCGAACGCCGCAGGCGCTGTCAGCTCTGGCGCCAACCTGCTCAGTGGTGGCGGCGCAGGCATGTACACCAGCGGCGCGGCCGGTCTGTACAGCACGGGCGCCCAGGTCTACAGCATGGGCCTGGAGTCCCTGGGCAACGGCATGATGTCCCTGGGCAACTGGGCCGCCAGCAACGCCAGCGCGCTGCAGACCTTCGGCAACGGCCTGGGCTACGCCAGCGCAGCCATCTCGGCATTCAAGGGCAACTGGGGTGCGGCGGCGGGCGCGGCCATCGGCACGTACCTGGGCGGGCCCATCGGCGCCACCCTGGGCAATTTCTTGGGCGGGCTGATCGACAGCGCCTTTGCCGGCGAGTCGCGCAGCGGCGGCCAGTACGGCGTGGCCTACGGTGGCCAGGTCACCAACAACCGCCGGGGTGAAACGTACCAGTACGTCGGCCAGCAGTTCAATCGGGACAACAGCACCGGCCAGCGCGTCACCAACGGCCAGTCGTACCTCATGGAGGCCGATGGCCTGGGTGCCACGGCTGACGCGGTGATCAACAAGGCGGTGGCCGGCGCGGCTGAAACCATCGACAAAACGCTGGCGGCCCTGGGCTCCAAGTTCCAGACCACGGGCTACTGGGCCGGGCTGGAGACCTCTGGCAAGGGGCGCGGCGGTGTGTTTGCTGGCGGTTCGCTCACCGGTGGCGTGGGCTTTGGCGAGTCCGGCAAGGGCGACAACACCGCCGGCACGCTGTACGAAAAGTGGAGCACCCAAAGCCCCGACGCGGCCACCGCCATGGCCAATTTCACGCTGGATCTGAAGCAAAGCGTGGTGCAGGCCCTGCAAGCTGCCACGGACATTCCGACGACCATCAAGACCATGCTGACGGACGATGCCGGCAAGCTGCTGGAAGTCGAAAGCATGACCGCCGAGCAGGTGGACGCGCTGCTCAAGTCCATCGACAACCAGATTTTGGCTGTGCAGACCCTGCAGCAAGTGGCCGACATGCTGCCGCTGCAGAACCTCAAGAAATTGAGTTTCGATGCCTCGTCCGAGTTGATCAAGCTGGCCGGTGGACTGGACACTCTCACGAGCCAAGCCCAGAGCTACTACCAAAATTTCTACTCGGCCAGCGAGCAAACCGACAACACCCTGGGCAACATCAAGACTTCTTTGAAGTCGGTCGGCCTGGAGTTGCCCACCACCCGCGATGGATTCCGCGCCCTGGTCGAGGCTCAGGACCTGAACACCGAAAGCGGCCGCAAAGCGTACGCGGCCCTCATGGCCGTCAGCGCAGCATTTGCCAGCGTCACGCCTGCAGCCGAGGGCGCAGCCAAGCGCACCGCCTCCGACATTTCGAGCGAGCGCACCAATCTGCAGGACCAGCTGGACCAGCTGACCATGTCCAACACCGATCTGCTGAAGAAGCAGCGCGAGGCCCTGGATGAGTCCAACCGCGCGATTTTTGACCAAATTCAGGCCGAGAAAAAAGCGCAGTCCGTCAAAGCGGAGCGCACCGGTTTGCAGGACCAACTGGACCAGCTCACGCTCACAAATGCGCAACTCCTGGAGAAGCAACGCGCTGCGCTCGATGAGTCGAATCGCGCGATCTTCGATCAGATCCAGGCCGAAAAGAAAGCCGCCAGCATCAAGGCCGAGCGCACCGGCCTGCAAGACCAACTCGACCAACTGACCCTGACGAATGCCGAGCTGCTGGCCAAACAGCGGGCTGCCTTGGACGAGAGCAACCGCGCGATCTTCGACCAGATCCAAGCCGAGAAAAAAGCGGCTGAGGTCAAGTCTCAGCGCGCCACGCTGCAGGACGAATACGACCAGCTCACGATGACGAGCGCCCAGTTGCTCGACAAGCAGCGCAATGCTCTGGACGAATCGAACCGCGCGCTGTTCGACCAGGTGCAAGCCCAAAAGAAGGCGACTGCCGTCGCCTCCGAGCGGGCCAGCCTGCAAACCCAGCTGGACCAGGCCCTGGGCAACACCGCCGCGCTGCGGGCTGCTGAGCTCGCCAAGCTGGACGAAAGCAACCGCGCCCTGCAAGAGCGCATTTGGGCCATTGCCGACGCCCGCGCCGCTGCTGATGCCGCGTACTCCGCGCTGGAGGCCTCGATCAACAAGCAGCGCACGGCATTGCAGCAGACCGCATCCATCGCCCAAGAGGCGGTCAGTACGATTGGCAGCATCTACGAAACGCTGAAAAGCAACGTCGCCGACCTGTACAACAGCGTGGCGTCGACGCAAGGGCAGGGCAAGGCCCAGGCGCTGGCGTTCATCGACCAGGCGCTGGCCGGTGCCCGCGCCACGGGCTCGCTGCCAGAGGGCCAAGCCCTGACCGATGCCATCGCCGCGGCTCGCAATGGCCTCAGCGACAGCAACACATTTGCCAGCGCGTTTGAGCAGCAGCGCGCCCAACTCATCCTGGCCGGCAAGTTGGCTGATCTGCAGACGATCGCCGGTGTGCAAAAGTCGGTCGCTCAGCAGCAGCTGGATGCGGCCAACGACCAGCTTTCCAAGTTGGATGACACGCTGGCGTATTGGAAACAGCAGCTCGATATCTCCAACGGCACGTACAAGGCAACCCTGTCGGTTGCTGATGCGATCAAAGACCTGAGCGCCGCGATCCTCAAAGTCAACGCCGCCACGGGCACGGGCACGGCCTCGGCCAGCGGCGGTGGTGCAGGCTCCACCAGCGGCGGCTCCAGTAGCGGTTTCAGCGCTGGCCCGGGCTCAGGTAGCGCGCCCACGGCGCTCACGGGCGAAGAAGCCAACCTGGCGTCAATCCGCGGTTATTTCTTGTCCACCTACGACCTGAGCAACCGGGCCGGCAGTCTGGCCAAGATCGCCCAGACCGCCAAGGAATACAACGTCACCCAGGCCCGCCTGGCCAAAGCTGTCGGCTGGAATGAGGACGAGATGCAACGCCTGTTCGCCAGCGCCGGCATCCCCGCATTTGCCGTGGGCACGAACTACGTGCCGTCGGACATGCTGGCCATGATCCACCAGGGTGAAGCCATCGTGCCCAAGGCGTACAACCCAGCGGCCAATGGTGTGCTGCAGTCCGATGGCCAAGTGGCGCAGCTGCTGACCGCGCTGATCGCTGAGGTGCAGGAGCTGCGGGCCAGCTCCAGCCGCACTGCCAATGCTGTTGAGGGCAATCAAAGCACGCCGCTGATTGTTGAAGTCGTCAATACCGTGAGCGTGAAGGGGACCGTATGAACATCCTGATCCCCCTCCAGATCACCGACAGCATGCTGGCCAGCTGCACAGTAGCCGAGCCCGCCGCCGGCGAAACGGCATGGGCTGCGGGCACCTTCGCCATCGGCGACCGCCGCATCCGCACCAGCACCCACCGCATTTACGAATGCGTGGCAGCAGTGTCGGGCAGCACCCCGCCTGAAAACGACCCCACGCACTGGCTGGACGCAGGTCCCACGGCGCGCTGGGCGGCCATGGACACGTACATCAGCACGCAAACCACGGCCACCACCAGCGTGTCGTTTGTGTTGCGGCCTGGCTTCTTTGACGCGGTGGCGCTGTATGGCCTGACCGGCACCACGCTGCAGATCACGCTCAAAGACGCCCCCGGCGGCACCGTGGTCAAAAGCGCCACCGTGCTGCTGGAAGAGGACCCGCTCGACTGGTGGGACTGGGCTTTTGGCCCCCGCCGCGCGCTGACCAAGTTTTTCCTAAAGGGCCTGACCCCCTACGCCGACCCAGAGCTGACCATCACCGTCAGCAGCGGCACGGGCGAGCCCGTAGGCATCGGGATGATCGTCGTGGGCTCGCTCACGCCCATGGTCGACAGCAGCACCTGGGGCGGCACGCAACAGGGCGCCTCGGCCAGCCCGCAGACATTCAGCTACATCAAAGTCGATGAATTTGGCAACACGTCGATCGTCAAGCGCCGCGCCGCCACCGACATGCAATTCAAGGTGGCCATGCCCAGGGAGCGGGCCGACTACGCCCTGGCCCTGGTGCAGCGCGTGCTCGATGTGCCCGCCGCATGGATCGCCACCGACGCCACTGGCTACCAAGGCCTGAATGTGTTTGGCCTGGGCTCCGGCTCGATGTCTTACGACTCTTTCGGGATGGCGACTTTTTCTGGTTCTGTGAAAGGAATGGCCTGATGGCAGTTCAAACCCCACCCACCCTGACCGACCTGCCGGCCACGCCGGACCGGAACGTGCAGGGCACATTCAACGCCCGTGTCGTGGCGCTATTCGACACGCTCAAAAACACCAGCGTGGCCGAGTGGCGAGCCATGATGGCCAACGTGTACGCCAACGCGGTCGAGGCCTACAGCCAGGTCTCCCTGGCCACTGCCCAGGCCCAGGCTGCTGCGCTGTCGGCCCAGGCTGCGCAGACCGCGCAAGCTGCTGCCCAGGCGGTGTCGGACGCCACCCAGTGGGTCAGTGGCGCCAGCTACAGCGCTGGCAATGTCGTATGGTCCCCCTCCAACGGCCTCAACTACCGGCGCAAGGCGGGCTCGGGCGTGTCCACCACCGACCCCCGTGACGACCCCGCCGTGTGGTTCCCGACGCAGCGCACAGGCCTGCCCCTGGGCTACATCACCGACACGGGCGGCACCATGTACGGCGCAGCGAATGGTGGGCTGGGAATGCTCAACGTCATCACGTACTCAGGCCAGTGCATCAAGCAATTGCCGCAAAACCCGAACGATGGCGACTTGGTGGAAGTCAAGGTCGCCAACGGCCGCCGGGACAACCAGATCGCCGTCAACGCCGCGAACCCCATTCCCATCGACGGCATCACCGACGCCATCGTCCTGGACCAGACCGTGTCCGTCACGCGCCTGATCTACCTCGCCCCCCTCAACCGCTGGAGCACCCTGTAATGCCCACCGCCCTCTCAACCTTGGCTGGTGCCCAGGTCCCCCTGTGGATCAGCGGCACCACGTACCCGCAGTATTTCGTCGTGCGCAGCCCGGCAGACCAGCAGCTCTACCTGCGCCGCACCAACGGCGCAGGCACCACCGACCCGGCGAGCGATAGCACGAATTGGCAGCCCGAAGGGGCGCGGCCGGTCAAGAGCCGCCAGATCGCCTACGTGTCTTTTCAGGGCACCACCGGCACGGCCACGATTTCAGCGGTCAACACCGCCAAATGCCACCTTGAAAACATCGGCGCCAAGATCGCCCCCGGCGGTGGGTCGTTCGAGACCTGCATGCCGGTGCTGACCAACTCCACCACGCTCACGGTCACCCGCGACGCTACCAACAGCACGGTGGTGTCCTCCGTTGGCATCCAGATCACGGAGTACTACTGATGCCCATCTACGCTCAACTCAATGACGCCGACATCGTGATCGCCGTGTCCCAGCTGGCTGGCGAGGTCGATGCCGCGCACATGGTGCCCCTCGACACCCTGCGCCCTGAACTGCTGGGCCAGCACTGCGACCTCAGCGGGCCGGAGCCAGTTTTCACGGCCGTGGAGCCCACTCCGCCCACCGCCCCCCAGTCCGTCTCGATGCGCCAGGCCAAACGGGCCTTGCTCGCCGCCGGCCTGCTGGACGCCGCCGACCTGGCCATTGCCAGCATCCCCGACGACACAGCCCGCCGCGCGGCACAGATCGACTGGACTACCTCGACCGAGGTGCGCCGCGACTGGCCCCTGGTGGCCGCGATTGCCCAGGCGCTGAGCCTGACCGACGAACAAATTGATGCGCTGTTTGCGAGCGCGTCGCAACTCTGAGGAGCAATAAATGGCCGACAAAACAATCAGCGTGCTTGATCCGTTCACGCGCAAAAACCTGCAGGCCCAGGCCGATGGCACCTATGCCGAAGTGGTCGCCGACCCCCTGGTATCCAGCCGCGTGGACGCCACGTCGACCCCCGGCTACGCGTACTACGGCGATGCCAAGCCGGGCTCGCTGGTCGGCGACTCCGTCTGGCGCATCTGCCGCGTCAGCAGCTCGGGTGAGCAGCTGTGGGCGAACGGGTCGACTGAATTCAATGTGGCCTGGGTCCCCGCGACCTATACGGCTCTGTCCTACTCTTGAGGAGGCGAGATGCTGCTTTCTACATTTGCGAAATTGGCAAATCAGTGGGGTCGGGGTGGTGGGCTCTCGGCCCAGTTGGCGGGGCTGGGGGTGGGTTATGTCCCGCCGTTGTCAATGAATTTGCTTGCTCCGAGCACGGATGTCCCTACGATTTCGTATGCGGCATCGTCGGGATGGGGGGCGCTTGGCATCTATGCGACCGACGCGCGCATTACCTACTGGGGGTCTGCTCAGGGCGTTGCACCGGATAACACAAACGGGTTCGGACAGATGAAAAGCCTTAGCACTTCACAGTACGTGGGTGCTCTGCCGTTTTTCCACGAATACGGTTTTGATGGTTCATCGCTGACGATTCGGGCCGGAGTCGATTCGGGCAAACAAAAATTCTTTGTCTGGGTTGATGGCAGGCTCGCCGCGACTAGCACCGCTGCTTACTCAGCAACGGCTGGCACCACCGACATTGTGCTGACGTTCGGGGCGGCAAAACCCCGCGTGATTACGTTCCTCAGCACCTGGGGGCCGCATGTAATTACCCCCGGCTCTGCTACAAACACAGTCTGGAAAGTCACTCGACCTAAGGGCCGCCGGGCCGCGTTTGTCACTGACTCATGGGGCAGCATGGACCAGGGTGATGCTCTTGACGGTTGGGCGTACAAGCTGGCCCTGGCGGCTGGGTATTGCGACATCATCCCCAGCGGACAGGGGGGCACTGGGTATTACGCTTCTGGCACTGCCGGGCAGGGGAGGCGGAGTTTTTCGGCGCGGCTGCACGATGAGGTTTTAGTGGCTGCGCCGGACGATATTTTTGTGGGCGGATCAATAAACGATTTGCCGTCTGCGTTGCCTGGTGTCAACAGGTCTCTGGTCACTGCGGCAATCACGAGTTTTTATTCTCAGATCGCCGCGTCCGCTCCTCGTGCTCGTGTCTATGCGTTCGGCGTGCAATACGTGCGGCCCGATTTAACTGCAACATATGCGGCACTGGAGGCCGAGTTTGCTGCGGCGACATCTGCATACCCGTTCGTGCAAAGAATATCAACGCAGGGCTGGCTGACTGGGACCGGTAATGCGTCTGCGACTGCTGGCGATGGAAATCGTGATGTGTACCGAGATTCGACTCTCGACCACTGCACAAATGCTGGGTACAGCTACTACGCACAACGAGCGCTGCAATTGTTCACGCGAGTGAATGCAGTGCCCTAACCCCTCCCGCACATGAAACCCAAACCCGCCCAGTGCGGCCTGGTGCTATGACCGACACACCTGAAATCCAAACCCCTGAGTACGTTGGCCCCGAGCGTCGCCGCTCGGTGCGCGACTGGCAAGAGTCCGTCGAGCGCCGATTTGCTGACGGCTCGGAGACGATGCAACGCCTGGCCGATGGCCTGGCTGAAAACACTGAGTCGACGAAGCGCACAGAGACGAACACCGCAGAATTGGTGGAGATGTTCCAGGCGTTCAAAGGTGCGTTCCGCGTGTTCGACATGATTGGCAGCCTGGCCAAGCCCCTCGGCTACATCATCATGTGCGCGTCCGCGATCTGGGGCGCGATCATCGTGTTCAAGACTGGTGGGGGCCACCGATGATCGACAAGCGCAAGCTGATCATCGTCGCCATGGCCACGGCCATTGCAGCGCCCGCTGAAGGCCTGCGCACGCTGGCCTACCGCGACCCCGCCCAGGGCGTGCCCACCATCTGTTTCGGCAGCACCAAGGGCGTCCGCCTGGGCGACACCGCGACGCCCGAGCAATGCCGCCAGTTGCTCACAGCCGAGATGTTGGAGGCCGTCGATCAGGTGGACCGCTGCGTGCCCGGCCTGCCCGTGCAAGTTGCGGCGGCATTTGCTGACGCCGCGTACAACCTGGGGCCCACCATCGTGTGCGATCGCACCCGGTCCACCGCCGCGCGTCTGCTGGCCGCCGGGCGCCTGCGCGAGGCTTGTGAGCAACTTCTGCGCTGGGACCGCGCCCGCGTGGCTGGCGTGCTGGTCGCGCTGCCGGGGCTGACAAAGCGCCGGGCGGTTGAGCGGGATCTGTGTCTGCAGGGGGTGGCGCCATGAACCTCACCCTCATCACATCCCTCGCCGCCGCCACCCTGGCCGCTGCCGGCGCCTGGGCATTCGAGGACGCCCGCCACCGCGCAGCCCTGGCCGAGCTGCGTCTGGATCAATCCACCGCCGCACTGCAGGCCCAGGCCACTGCCCGCGCGGCAGAGCAGTCGATCACCCGCAAATACACGGAGGCCCTGAATGCAGCCCAAACCCGCCAAGCGACTCTGCGTGCTGACGCTGACAGCGCTCGCGCTGAGTCTGAGCGCCTGCGCGAGCAAACCGCCGACGCTGGCCGCCGCCTCGCCGCAGCTCCCCCCGCCGCCGTCCTTGAGTACGCCACTGCCACTGGCGAGCTACTCGCTGAGTGCAGCCGCAGCTATCAAGGGTTGGCGGCAGCGGCTGACGGGCATGCCAGCGATGTCCGAACGCTGATTGACGCATGGCCGCGCAACCAATGACTAGGAGAATCCATGAGCCAAATATCCCCGCAACTTCGCAGCCTTGAGGGTGGCCGCCTGGCCTTCTGGTGTCCCGGCTGCAATGAAGCCCACCAAATCGCTATCGGTGAGGGCCCTGGTCCTCGCTGGGGCTACAACGGTAACCCCGAGCGCCCGACGTTCACGCCGAGCGTTCTTGTCACCAGTGGGCATTACTGCGGCCGTCACAAACCCGGTGATGACTGCTGGTGCACCTTCAATGCGGAAGAAATTGCCGAAGGCCGAGAGCCGACCGGCTTTAAGTGTGGCCGGTTCACCTACGTTTGGAGGCGTGGTGAGAACAGTGCGCGGATCTATGCCATCAGCGGCCCCAAGGCTGGGTCAATGAAAAGCGATTACGACGCCGTGGCGGTAAACCATCCGGGATTTGTAAGCATGGCGGTGATTCTTCCAGGCGCCATGTGGACGCACGGACTGCACATACAGGATGAGGTGGTGTTCATCACAAGGCAGCTGATAAACAACAGTGGGATGCCAACTGTCAGCTCGTTTGCTGCAAAGTGCAGCATCACCGAGCGCTAGCCCGCAGCTCTGGAGGGGCGAACAATCAGACCAAGGAATGTGGAATGAAGCAAGCGACCCCAGCACATGACCGCCAAGACAAGCGCAAGCCCAGGCAGGTCAAACGTCAAAAGCAATACGAGGCGCGACAAGATCGGCAGGGGCATCTGATCCCCCTTCCAGACGCACCTATCTGGAAGCCGCTTGGCTAGCGTTTAGGGTGCCTGAACTCCCACGGTGCTATGGGCGCCTTCTCAGACCACAATCCCCGACCTGCTAACCTGGCTGCATCCTGCACGGTGTACAGCCATTGATTCTTGGCATACCGGTCGTAGACCCAGGCCATGCCAGCTCGAACTTGCTCAGTGTTCGCATCCTGGCCACGGCACTCAACATGAGCGACAGTCCTGCCGTAGCGGTCGGTGGTTTCGGGGGTGATCTTGGCCTGGACCCCGGCGCACAGTGCGGCCAAGGTGCGCTTGCTTGCCTCGCCGTAAGCCTGCCTCTTCTCTGGTGCGTCTATCTCCGCCAGGCGGACTTTGACCTCTTGATAGGCCCCTGGCTCACCGCAACGGGCTTTTATCGTATCCCCGTCAGAGATGGCCACAACGAGGCAAACAAAGGCTTCTGAAATCATGTTGCGTCCATTGTGACCGCGAAAAGCTCAAGCGAATTGACGAAGCCCGCGAGCGCCTGATTGCCCAAACGGTGGAGTCAGTGAAGAAGATGGAAGAGATGCAGGAGGCTGCGAAGAAGGGGAAATGAGCGCCGCCCCGGGTGCATCAATCAAGATCTAATCGTTTTTGTCCACCAAAGCGTTCGGAAATCTTGGCTTCGTACTCGTGCAGAGTCTGTGATGACTCGGCCATTTCAAGAACGCGCCCCAAATGCATGCGCAGCGCCCTGGTTCCAACCTCGTTCAAGAACTGGAACAGCTTTTTGCCGCCGCCGTCACTTTCCCTTGACTCTTTGAGCATGGCCAACAAGCTTCCATTGCTTTTTGCAAGTGGGTAGTACACATGGTCAATGGTGAGATGTCGGTGCTTCCATGAGCGCCCACGAATCGGTGCGGTGATCGAATAGAGCCTAGCCCACTCTAGGTAAAGCTCTGTCGGAAATTCCTTTTCGTACTTCCGCGCCTCTTCCTGGACGAAGGCCTTGAATGCCTCAATGACCTCTTCAACTTCAGGTCGATAGCCGGCCAAGGCATAAACCAACCCTTGAATGCCGGCTTTCGACGATGCCGATAGCAGGATGGCGGCATTTTGAGCCAACCTTAATTGGGATGGCGCTAGCGTTCCAGCAATCTTTGCCTCAATGATTGCGTTGCAGATGTCCATCAAAAGAGTGACATCAAGTCCGTGAACGGGCCTTGGTTGCCCGATGCCGCCGCCCACCGTCGAATCCTTAAAAATCAATGGGTTAGCTAGCTTTTCAAGGATATCGGCACCCACCGATGTTGACGATATAGATCTTGATTGAACAAAGCTTTTCAGCGCCGTTCCACTTGATGAGGACAACCCGAGCGCTGCGGCTATTCCGCGCTGACTCATGACGGCTGTCTTTTTTGCATCATTCAGCACGTAGCACTCAGAATCGAAGCCAAACTGCTCCTTGAAGTTTCCTTTGCGGATGGCCTCAAGCGGGCGCGCTGCAGTGTGACGAGCAAGAGCAGCCTTGCGAGCAATTTCTGATCGCCGTTCTGGCGACAGGCTCTCTTTCCTTGCCAAGCCACCTTTGGCGCGTCCGGAAGGTTTGCTTTGATCATCTTTCATGCATGCATCCTTAAAACTGTTGTGCTTGCATTTTATTTTGATCGCTACAACCAAGCAAGCATGATTTTTAAACTTTCTGCTTGCATGGCCCTCACCCCTCCCGGCTGACCTCATCGCTTGCCACCCGTGGCATCCAAGCCGAGCACCCATCAGCCGGGCCTACCCGCATAAACCCACGAGGGACGCAAGCGCTGTACCTCCAGTGGGCTGCGGGTTCTTTGATCCCGATGAGCCATGCGCAGTCATCGCAGGTTCTCACGGGGCACCTGCCGAGTTGCTGAATGCTGATCCATTCGCTGTCGTTCATGCTGTGGATTTATACAGCATTGAAATCAGCCCATCGGGTTTCCTGGGTTAAACCAAGGGAAGAATGCCAACATCCGACAGAATCTAGCAGAACCAATTTCCAATGAAATCAAGCACTTAGCTTCTGTGCGTTTCTTTAAAATCATGGCCGAGTGGGTTCGAGCCCCATCAGCCACCCCAACTGATAAATCAAAAACCCGCTGTCGAAAGGCAGCGGGTTTTTTGTTTTTTGCGTTCTACGCCGGGCTGATGTGCCCTTTCGGCTGCCAATCGGCAGCTCGTCCATCCAGCAGCTTGGCTGGCTTGGGGCCTCCTCGGTTCCTACGGTTTCTTGGGCTGACCATGGCCTGTCAAAGCCGCCCCCGATCGGCCGTCTCGCTCAAGCAGTGCCCTCAGGGCCTGCAATTCCTGTGACCTTTGGGCGCTCACTTTGGGGTACTGCATCGGCAGTGACTCCAGCAGGTTCAGCACGATGCGCGAGACGATCAAGTGGGTCGTTTTCTTTTCGTCAGCCGGCACGATGTGCCAAGGGGCCTGGTGGCTGCTGGTGGCGGTGATGCACTGACCGTAAGCCTTCATGTAGGGCTTCCAATAGGCCCGCTCTTGCACATCGGCAGCGCTGAATTTCCAGTTTTTCTCGGGCTGATCGATGCGCTCCAAGAGCCGCCGTCGCTGCTCCTCAGGCGAAATATGCAGGAAGAATTTCAGGATCTTCAGGCCATTGCGGTCCAGATGACGTTCCAGGTTGGTGATCGATTGGTAGCGGTGGCGCCAGGTCTTGTCCTCAGGCGCAGCCAGGCTCGGCACGCCTTCGCTGCGCAAGATCTCCGGGTGAACGCGCGCGATCAGCACCTCTTCATAGTAGGAGCGGTTGAAGATCCCGATGCGGCCGCGCTCCGGCAAATCGCGGGTGGTCCGCCACAGGAAGTCATGCTGCAATTCAGCCTCGCTGGGGTGTTTGAAGCTGAAGACTTGACAGCCCTGAGGGTTGACGCCCGACATCACATGTCGGATGGCACTGTCCTTGCCGGCTGCGTCCAGGGCCTGAAAGATCAGCAGCACCGCGAATTGGTTGGACGCGTACAACAGGTCCTGCAATCGGCTCAGTCCCGCCACCTGCGACTCCATCAGGTCCTCGTAGGCCGTTTTGCTGCGGCAGATGTCGGGCACCCGGGTCGGCCATTTCTTCAAGTCGATGGTCTTGCCTGGGGGGGCGATGAAGGCGCTCACGGCCAGCTTGGCTTTCATTCGGGACCCCGGCTGGCCTGGTCACGGGCTCGGCCTGGGGCGGGTCGCACTGCGCTGGGCTTGCCCATCCACTCCTGCACCACCGCACCAAGCGGTTCTCTGGCGCGGTCAGAGGGCCGTGCAAGTGGGTCTGCAGAACTGACCCGCCAAACCACGTTGCCCACATCGTCTGCGACCAGCAGATCGCCTTGACGGTCAATCGCCACCCCCACGGGTCGCCCGTGCGCCCCACCTTCGCCATCCAGAAAGCCAGTCAGCACGGCCAGTGGCGGGGCGCCTGAGGGGTGGGCGCCATCGAAAGGCACAAAAATCACCTGATAGCCACTGTGGGGCCGTCGGTTCCATGACCCGTGCTGGCCGATGAACATGCCCTGTGCAAAACGGCTGGGCAAACGGTTGCCCTGCGACGCCGCCAGCCCCAGGGAGGCGGTGTGCGGCCCCAAGGCGTAGTCAGGCACCAGGGCGCTGGCCACCCGTTCTGGGTTGGGGGGCTGCACCCGCTCGTCCACGTGCGATCCAAAGTAGCTGTAAGGCCAGCCGTAATAGCCGCCGTCCTGCACGGAGCTCAAATAGTCGGGCACCAAATCGCTGCCGAGCTCATCGCGTTCATTGACCACCGTCCACAGCACGCCATCGCTGGCCCAGGCCAGACCCACGGGATTGCGCAGGCCACTGGCGAAGACGCGGTGTGCGCCGCTGACGGTGTCCACCTCCCAGATGGCCGCGCGCTCGGCTTCGACGGCCAGGCCGTTCTCGGCCACATTGCTGTTGGACCCCACCGTCACATACAGCTTGCGGCCATCTGCGCTGGCCAGCAGGTTCTTGGTCCAGTGGTGGTTGATGCGGCCGGCGGGCAGTGGGGTCACGACGATTCCGGGTTCGCTGATCCGCGTTTGACCAGGCTTGTAGGGAAATCGCAGGATCGCATCCGTGTTGGCCACATAGAGGTCCTGGCCTACCAGCACCATCCCAAAGGGCGAGGTAAGACCGCTCAGGAGCACGTGCCGCTCATCTGCCACCCCGTCGCCACGGCGGTCTCGCAGCAAGGTGATGCGGTTGGCCGAGGGGGTCGCGGCCCCGGCAAGCTTCATCACCAGGCGGGCGACGGCGCCCTTCAGACCAGGGCTGTCGTCGGGGCGTTCTGGGGCATTGGTCTCGGCCACCAAGACGTCGCCGTTGGGCAGCACCAGCAGCCAGCGTGGGTGGTCCAGGCCTTGGGCAAAAGCCACCACGCGTGTGCCCTCTGCGGCCTGTGGCCTCCTGTCTGGAGGCCAAGCCCTGACGGGGGCGATGTTCACGGTGGGGATCAGCGTGGGGTGGGGAGCGACCCATCGGGGATGAGGGCCTGTGCCGTCCGCCACGGTGAGTCGCGCGGTGTCGCCACAGGCGCTCAGCACCCAGCTGGTGGCGGCCAACAAGGCCATGGAGGCGGACTTCATGATGGGCTCCTGAGGTGCCTGGACTGCGCGCTGATTCGGTCAGGCTGCAGCGCATTGTGGCGACCCGTGGCTGCTTCAGACCGTCTGCCACCGCACCATCGCCCACAGCGTTCAGCGTCCTCCCTCGGGGCGATGATGGTCTTGGTACGGCAGCGTACCGACCCGCGCGAAGCCGGGGCTTAGGCTGGCGCATGCCTGCTCCCCCATCCCACCCACTGTGCAGGCCCTGGCCTGGAGCCCGAGGGCTGCTCTTCGTTGCACAAGGTGTGTTGACCGTGACGGGGGGCTTGTTCGCGGGCGCCACGGCCATCGCGCAAGAGGGTGCCGCCGCGTCCCCTGGGGGCTACAGCGTGCAACTGGGCAACGGACGCAACGCCTCGCGCGCGGGCCTCAGTTGGGAAACAGCACCCTGGTGGGGCTCGGCGGGCGAGGCCCGAGAAGGGCGCTGGTCGGCGGTCACCGAGCTGGGCGCGGCTCGCTGGGCTGCCCACGGCGACAGGGCGCCGGCGTCGGTTTGGCAAGTCAGCGTGACGCCGCTTGTGCGCTACGGGCCCGCCAGCCTGCCGGGACTTTTCTTGGAGGCCGGCATCGGTGCCAGTGTGTTTCGCCACACCCATTTTGCAGACGATGCCATCAGCACCGCCTTCCAGTTTGGGGACCACCTGGGGGTGGGCTATCAGGTCACTGCGCAGCACCGCATCAGCCTTCGGCTGTCGCATTACTCGAATGCGGGCATCAAGTCGCCCAACCCCGGCCTGACCGTGCTGCAACTCAGCTACACCTACCTGCCTTGACGCACCCAGCGCCGCCAGGGGCTGCCCCCTTCCGGAGGGGACTCGACCCCAGGCGCGCGGGCCAGGGGGGCTTCAGCTGAGCGCCTCTTCCAAGGCTGGCTGCGGCGAAGTGGCCGCGGCCGCCTGCTCCCTTTTGGCGATGACATCCGCCAAATGCGCCGCGTCCTCCGCAATGCCGAGGAAGCGGCCCGATCCCCAGGTGTTGAGCCAGGGCAGGCCCAAGAAGTACAGGCCCAGCACGTTGGACACCCCTCGGTCGTATTTCGGGTGCCCGCGGCCGTCGAAGGCGGGCAGCTCGATCCAACGGTAGTCGGGTCGGAAGCCAATGGCCCAGATGATGGTGGTGATGCCTGCCGCCTCGGCATCCAGGCTCAGCACCTCCTGTTCCGGGCGCCAGACCTTGACGAACTCTGGCTCGATGGGGGCGTCGATTCCCTGGGCCGCGATGTGACGGTCAATGTCTTTGCGAATCCCGACGTAGACCTCATCGGCGTCATCGAGGTTCTTCTCCAGGTCCGGCAGAAACCGCAAGGTGCTGCCCTCGATGTCGGCCACGCTGCCGTACAGCTTCACCCCTTGTCGGGCGAACTGGCGCAGGTCGATTTCATGGCCGCCGTCGCGCCCCGTCATGTAGTGGTTGGTGCGTTCCCGGGCCCGGTCGCCCAGGGGGTGGCGGTCGATGGTGAGCCCATACACCCCCATGTCCATCAGCCAGGCCGTGGACTCGCGCCCTCGGTACACGCGCGGGGAGCGGGGGGCCGGGCCCACGCACAGGTGCACCTTGCGGCCCGCCAGGTGCAGGTCTTCCATCAGTTGCACGCCGGATTGCCCGGTGCCCACCACCAGCACCTCGCCGTCGGGCAGGGACTCGGGGTTGCGGTAGTCCACCGAATGGATTTGCTTGATGCGCTTGGGCAGGCGCTCGGCGTAAGGCGGAATGATGGGCATGTCGTAACCCCCCGTGGCCACAATGACATGGCGGGTGCTGAAATCACCCGCGCTGGTGGCCACCAGCAAGTCGCCATTCTTTTGTCGGGTGACCTGGTTCACGCTGACCCCTTCCACCACCGGTGGGCGGGTCTTCAGCGCGAAGGCCTGCACGTACTCGACGATCTGGTCCTTGAGCATGAAGCCCTCGGGGTCATCGCCGGCGTACGGGAAGTCAGGCAAGCGGCACTGCCAGTTCGGGGTCACCAGGCAGAAGGTGTCCCAGCGGTCTTTGGCCCAGGAATGGGCGACGAACTTCTTTTCCAGCACGATGTGCTCGATGCCGTGTTGCTTGAGGTAGTAGCTGACCGACAAACCTGCCTGGCCGCCACCGACCACCACCACGGGGTAGTCTTTTTCCTCAAGCAGGTGTTCTTGGTTGTTGAAAAGCGTGGACATGGGGTTGAACTCCTTGGAAAAAATCAACGGGATCCGGGGGTGAAGGCCAGCACCTGCACACGGGGCGAAGCGTCTGCCTCAAAGGCCTGGGCGCGGTGTTTGATCTGGCCCAGTTGGTCGATCGCGCTGGAGCAGAAGTAGCCGTACTTTTGCTGCACGCGCTCCGAGGCCTCACTCAAGGCCGCATCGCAGCGGGCCACGAAATCGCCCAGCGCGTAGTCCGCGCCCACGGCCAGGTGGTCGGTGATGACCAGCGAGGGGGAGTAGCAGCGCTCCTGGGCGCCATCGGGCCACCGCACGGTGAAAAACATCTCAGGCATGGGAATCTCCTCAGCAAAAAGTGGGTTGGAAAGGGGGCCTGGGGGCGTCCTGCGCCAGCCCGGCATACAGCTCGGCGTGGGCCCGCGCCGCCGCCGCCCAATCAAAGCGGTGGGCGAGCTGCCAACCGCGCTCACTGAGCGCACGGGCTGTGCCCTGGAACAGCACCTGCAGCAAGGCTTCCGCCATGGACGGCGCCGAGTGCGGGTCCACCCACAAGGCATCGTCCGGCCCCAGAAAATCGGTGAAAGGCGCTTGCCTGGAGACGATGACGGGCCGCCCGCTGGCCATGGCCTCGACGATGGCCAGGCCAAAGCCCTCCAGGAGGGACGGGAACAACAAGGCCGTGGCCAGGCGGTACAAGGCGGGCATGTCGGCATCGGCCAGCACGCCCGTCAGCACCACCGGCTGGCCAGGCCCTGTGGGCAGATTGGACTGGGCCAGCAGCTGTTCAAAGCGCTGCCGGTAGGGGCTGTGGTCCAGCAGGCTGGCGCCGCCTGCGATCAGCAACTGCGCCGTCGGCACGCGGGCCCGCAGTTGGATGAAGGCCTGCAGCGCGCCCACGGTGTTCTTGCGGGCCTCAATGCCCCCAACCATCAGGTAGACCGGGCCGGGGCCCAAGCCCAGGCGCCGGGCCAGATCGGCATCGCGGGGCGTCGGCACGGCGCTGAAGCGGCGCAGGTCCACACCGTTGTGGATGACCTGGGCGTCGCGCTGAAAACGCTCGCGCAGCTTGGGCGCCCACGACTCACTGACGCAGACCAGGCGGTTGGCCTGGCAGATGCTTTGGGTTTCCCAGGCGTCTACCACCGGGTCACCGAAGCCCGCGTCCACATGGTGCACGGTGCGCACATAAGCGCCCACCAGTCCCTGCCGCCGCAAGGCCAGCAAGGCATTGGCCCCGATGCCGTCATGCGCATGGAACACATCGAACTCAGCCCGCCCGGCCTCTGACAAGCCCTGCACAAAGCTGTGGATGCGCGCCTGCACCACCTCGCGCAGGCTGCGACCCGAACCCGGCACGGGCAAGATCCGCACGGCTGCGCGGCAGGCGCGGAACAGGGGTTGGCCCGGCACGCCGGGCGCATGCACCGTGACCGCATGGCCCTGGGCCATGAGTGCGTCCGCCAGCTCGAGGCAATGCACCACCCCGCCACGCGGGTTGGTGGAGTGCGTCAGCAAGGCAATGCGCAACGCATCGCGGCTCACGCCGGGCTCCCGACTTCGAGGCCACGTCCCCGGCTGCCCTGGATGAAAGCCTGGGTGGCCAAATTCCACAGCAGGGCCCACTCATGGCCTTGTTGCACGATCAGCTGACGCACGGCTTTGACTTCCCCCACGTCCGCGCAGGCCAGCCCCCGGGCCTCAAAGCGTCGCTGCACGGCGTTCACATGCTCGGGCCGCACGCTGAGGATGAAGCCGTAGCTGGGGAAGGCCGTCAGCCACCGCAACAGCGGCACGCCCTCGGGCTTGGGAACCGCGTCCAGGTCCACCACAGCGCCCACCCCAGAGCACTCCAGCAGCATCAGCGTGGTGCCCAGGGTCCCTGCCATGCTGATGTCCTTGGCGGCCTCGCACAGGCCGGCCTCGGCGATCTCGGGCAGCAATTCCAGGTCTGCCCGCAAACGCTCGGCGGGGGCTTCTGTCGACGCGTTCCAGTAGGGAAAGGGTTCTTGCCACTGGCCGCGCAGGTCCACGGCCATCAGCAAACGGTCGCCCGCGCGGGCCTTGAAACTGCTGAGCAAGCGCTTGGCCTGGCCCAGGATGGAGACCGCCAGTTGAGGGTGTTCCGACCGCAGGTTGCTGTGCCCGCCCACCATGGGCACGCCGTAGCGCTGCGAGGCGGCCGCCATGCCGGCCAGCATCTTCTGGGTCTCGGCGCCAGCCCCCTGGCCCCACAGCGCATTGACCACCGCCGTGGGGCGCCCGCCCATGGCGTAGATGTCGCTGATGTTGACCATCACGCTGCTGTAGCCGGCAAACCAGGGCATGCGGGTGATGAAGTCTTCCACCAGGCCTTCGATGGCCAGCAGTTGGTAAGCGCCATGGCCATCCGGCAGCGCCGCAGCATCGTCGCCCAAGGGCACGGCCTGGTCCATCTGGGTCACGCCTTGTGGGAAGAGGTCGTCAAAGCAGTTCACCACATCGCTGATGTCGCGTTTGTGGGCAAAGCCGCGGCTGTCTCGCAGCGCGGTCACCAAGGCCATCAATTCGCTCATGGTTGAACGCCTGCGTCGACAAAAAAGCCCATCAAGGGGTCATGGCAAGGCGGGTAGTGGGCCAGGTCTGCCTGCATCAGGTGGTGCTCGCGGCCATGTGCCAAGGAGGTGTCCAGTGAGCGCCAGTGCAGCTTCTCGAACAGGGGCACGTTTTGCACCTGCACATGGGCCAGGAAGGTCTCGCAACCCAGGCCATGGGCGGTGCAGACGGCCAGCCGGATGAGCTGTGCGCCCAGCTTGGCTTGGCGGCGCATGGTGCGCTGCACGGCCAGCCGGGAGCCCCACCACAGGCCCGGCGAGGCCTCGTGGATGCGGACCGTGCCCAGCACGCTGGATGGGGAGGATCCCAGTTGGCTTCCGGCGGCGATGAGCAGGCGGGCGTGCAGGTCGATCGCGTCCCGGTCGCTGCCTTCAAAAATGCCCTGCTCCTCGCAGAACACCGCTCGGCGCAGGGCCAGGGCCTGTTCGATTTCTTCATCGAGCACGGCCTCACGCACGTAAAAGGCGGGCCAGCCCTGGATTGGGCGTGCCGCAGGGGAAGAGAGGGTCTCGCGGTTCATGGGGGACTCCGGAAGCGGTGGTGAGGTGGGGGGGGCTCAGGACTCGTACACCGACATCGACGAGCAGGCGCCGCATTTGCCGCAACCGGCCTTGATGTCGGTCGAGCGCAGGCCGGCCCCGCTGACGAGGCGGCCCAAGGGCTCCAGCACCGAGCGCATGAATTCGGGGCTGGGCGCGGGGTGGCTCTCCAGCGGCGTGCCGCTGATGGGCACAAAAGGCACGACGAAGGGGTAGACCCCCAGTTCGACCAGGCGGGCGCTCATGTCGAGGATGGCCTCGCGGCTGTCGCCCAGGCCCGCCAGGATGTAGCTGCTGACCTGGCCCCGGCCAAAGACCTGCACGGCGGCCTCAAACGCGCTGAGGTAGCGCGAGATCGGCACCGAAGCCTTGCCCGGCATGATGCGTTCGCGCACGCTGGGGGTGACCGCCTCCAGGTGCATGCCCAGGGTGTCGATGCCGGCGGCCTTCATGCGGGCGAACCAGGCGTCGTCATCGGGCGGTTCGCACTGGCCTTGGATGGGCAGGTTCACGGCGGCCTGGATGGCCTGGGCGCTTTCACACAGGATCGCAGCCCCTCGGTCGGTGGCATTGGGGGTGCCTGTGGTCAGCACCATGTGCTTCACGCCGTCGAGCAGCACCGCCATGCGGGCCACCTCAGCAAGTTGCTGGGGCGTCTTGCGCTCGATGGTGCGGCCCGCCGCCAGGGATTGTCCGATGGCGCAGAACTGGCAGGTTTTCTTGCGGCTTTCGTAGCGGATGCAGGTCTGCAGCACGGTGGTCGCCAACACATCGGACCCATGCAGGGTGGCGATGTGCGAGTACGGCACGCCGTCCAGGGTTTGCAGCGCATAAAAACGCGGCTGCTTGGGGAAGCTGATGCTGGCGATCGGAATCGCATCGCGGGTGATCACGCTGCGGCCCTGGGCATCGGGGGCCTGGGCCACAAAGGGCGAGGACCAGGCGGTGGAGGTGTGGACCGGCACCATGATGGTGTGGCCATCCACCGTCACCGCTTTGTGGTCCGACGGGCCGGCACCGCCGCGTCGGCTGGCCACGCCAGCCGTGGTGTCGACCAGGCGCAGACCCAGCGATTGCAGTTCACTCATCAGGTGCCGGGTGTCCGGCGCAGGCATCAAAGCGGCTTGGGGGCTCATGGCGTTCACTCCTGAGAAAAGGGGGTGTCGGGTGCCGTCGCAGCGGCTGTGGCGGCAGGTGCCGGGTCGGCACCCGGCATCTCGAAATGGGTCTGCGCGGGGCGCCGGTTGATGGCCAGGCTCAGCAGCTCGGGGCGCGCGTAGTGGCCCACCGAATCCATCATTCGCTTGCGCTTGGTGACCAGGGCCAGGTCCAGGTCGGCGATCACCATGCCCTCGCCCTCGGTCAGGGGTTCGGCCAGGTACTTGCCTTCGGGCGACACGATGGCGGTGTGGCAGCCGCCGCGCAGGGCGCGTTGCAGGCTCACATCCGGGGTGACGGACTCGATCTGCGCATCGGTCAGCCAGCCCGTGGCATTGACCACAAAGCAGCCCGACTCCAGCGCGTGGTGGCGGATGGTCACGCCCATCTGGTCGGCAAAGATGGGGCCCACCAGCGAGCCCGGGAACTGCGCACAGTGGATCTCTTCGTGCTCGGTCATCAGCGCATAGCGGGCCAGCGGGTTGTAGTGCTCCCAGCAGGCCAGGGCGCCGACACGGCCCACGGCGGTGTCCACCACCCGCAGACCCTGCGCATCGCCTTGGCCCCAGACCATGCGCTCGTGGTAGGTGGGGGTGATCTTGCGGCGCTTGAGCTTCAAGGCGCCGTCGGCGTCGAAAATCAGTTGCGTGTTGTAGAGGCTGCCGTGGTCGCGCTCATTCACCCCCAGCACCACGACCACGCCCCGGGCGCGGGCGCGCTCGGCCACGGCCTGGGTCACCGGGCCTGGCACCACCACGGCGCGCTCATGCAGTTGCAGGTGCGGGGCACCCTGCTGGCAAGGGGGCAGGACGAAGGAGAAGTAGGGGTAGTACGGGACAAAGGTTTCGGGGAACACCACCAGCTCGGCCCCCTGGCGGGCGGCCTCATCAATGGCATTGCAGACCCGGTCCAGCGTTCCGGTGGGGGTCTCCAGATCGGGCGCGATCTGGACGGCGGCGGCACGGACGGTTCGAGCTTGGGTCATGGTGATGTTCCCCACTCGCCTTAGACCGTCCAGGTGTCGATGATCAAGGCACCTTCCTTGCGGTGCAGCAGCTTGATGTCGAGCACGTCAAGCGGGCTGATGGGGCGAATGCCTGGGATCAGCGAACCTTCACCATGGCCATACAAGGCTTGCAGCGCGAAGCGGCAGGCATAGACCTTGCCCCCTTCGGCCATGAACTTGATCAGTTGGTTGTTGTGGTTCTGGTGACCCGGGAAGGCCTCATCGCCCAGGGTCGGGAAGCCGCGCTGCAGGCCCAGCGTGACGCCGGGGCCATACAGCAGCACCGAGGTCTCAAAGCCCTTGCGCAGCAGGCGGGTGGCTTGCAGCAGGTTGACGAAGCCGATCGAGCCTTCGAAGGCGACGGTGTGAAAGGTCACCAGGGCTTTTTCGCCCGGTGCGGCCTTGACGTCTTCAAAGACTTTTTCTTCGTAGTCGACAAGGAAATCGCCTTTTTGATGGGCGGGTTGGGTGACTTTTGGCATGTGGCTGCTCCATGAAGGGTTGGTGGGCAGACACCCGGCGCGTTGGCTGGGTGCCTGCCTTCTTCATTGCAGGGGATGTGCCACTGCACAGGGCCAAAATGCGATCAATCTCCAATCAAGCCCATGGGGACTGCCTTGGCCCTCATGAAAAAAAGAGAGCGGCCGCCGAACTGCCGAAAACCAGCCAGGCAGGCCCGCGAGAGCCCTTGTATTTCCATGCGATCAATGCACTCGATCATTGATGGGCACAGCACCAAGATCGACCTTTTGACACCTGGAATGGCAGCGCTTGGTGCGCTTCAGGGAGGGGGGGCGGCACATTGATCGGCATGCTTTATGCGATCAATTTTCAGCCCCGCCCCATCAATCAAGAACCACGCCATGCCCATCAATGCCATACGCTGGCGCAAGCGCCTCCAACAAGACAGCCGCCCGGCGTACCTGATGATGGCCGAGCTGATCGCCGAAGACATTCAGCGCGGCGAGCTCAGCACCCGCGAGCGCCTGCCCACCTTGCGCGACTTGGCGCAGCTGCTGAAGTTGAACTACACCACGGTGGCCCGCGGCTACGCCGAGGCCAAGCGGCGGGGCTTGATCGATTCGCACGTTGGCATCGGCACCGTTGTGCGGGGGCGCATCCCGGGCCTGCCGCTGCGCTCAGGCAGCAGCGCCGAGATGACCATGAACCTCCCGCCCGAGCCCTTGGTCAACACGCTGGTTCAGCAAATGCAGCAACAGGCCGGCGAGGCCCTGGCCAACGGGGGCACGCATGGTTATTACGAGCTGATGCGCTACCAAGACTTTGGCGGCAGCAACGAGGCCCGCGATGCAGGCGCCCTGTGGTTGCGCAGCCATGTGCCCCAATGCCATGCCGCTCAGGTGCTGGTGGGCCCGGGCATCCATGGCGTCTTGCTGGCCTTGATCTCCATGCTGTGCCGGCCCGGCGAGGTGATTTGCGCCGAAGCCTTGGCCTACCCGGGCATGAAGGTGATCGCGGCCCAGCTCGGGGTGAAAATCCAGCCGCTGCCACTGGACGACGAGGGCGTGAGTGCGGACGAATTCGAGCACGCCTGTAAAACCCTGCAGGTCCGCGCCCTGGTGTGCAACCCCAACATCCACAACCCCACCACGGTCAGCATGAGCCTGCAGCGGCGGCGGGAGATTGCCGACATCGCCACCCGCTACAGCGTGCCCCTGATCGAGGACGATGCCTACGGCAAGCTGCAGTCCAAGCCCCTGCCCACCTTGCTCAGCCTGGCGCCCGACTTGACCTACTACATCGCGGGACTGTCCAAGAGCCTGGGGGCCGGGCTGCGCATGTCCTATGTCTGTACGCCCAACCCGCGCTTGCTGCAACGCACGGCCGGTGCCTTGCGCGCCACCACAGTGATGGGGTCGCCCTTCAATGCGGCGATGGTCACGCGCTGGATCCAAACCGGCTCGGCCCAGGCCATGCTCAATGCCATCCGGGAGGAGTCGGGGCTGCGCCAACAGCTGGCGCGCCGCTACCTGGCCGAGCACGGGGCGCAGGCCGACCCCGAAGGCTTTCATGCCTGGGTCCCTTTGCGCGAAGACTGGAACCCCATCGAGGTGGCGACCACCTTGCGCGCCCAGGGCCTGGCCTGCGTCGCCAGCGCCGCCTTCACCACCGATGCCGACCCACCCCCCGCACTGCGGCTGTGCCTGGGGGGATCGATCGGGCGCGAGGACCTGCAAAATGGCTTGCGTTTGCTGTCCTCGGTGCTCGATCAGCCCACGCCGCCCTTGGCCGCCGCGGGCTGATTCAGCAGCCAGTCTGGGGCTGGGGCCGCACGGCGGAGACCGGCATGGGCGGGGGCCTGCGGCCCCTCAAAGATCCAGCACCAGGCGCGCCGAGCGTGAGCGCGAGCAGCAGGGCAGGAACTGATCGTTGGCAGCCTGTTCCTCCTCGCTGAGGTAGCTGTCGCGGTGGTCTGGCTGGCCGGCCAGCACCCGGGTCAGGCAGGTGCCGCAAACGCCTTGCTCGCACGAGGTCATCAGGCGCACGCCGGCTTGCTCCAGGGCCTGGGCAATGCTCAGCTCGGGCGGCACGGTGACCACCAGGCCGGTGCTGGCGATTTCCACGTCAAATTCGGCATCGTCGGCCAGCCGTTCCACCGTGGCCTGGAACACCTCGCTGTGCAACTGCGCCTCGGGCCAGCCGGCGCGGCGCGCTGCGCCCAATACCGCGTCCATGTAGCCCTTGGGGCCGCACACGTACAGGTGCGTGCTGGGCTGCGGTGCGGCCAGCAGGGCCGCCAGGTCCAGCTGCTGGTCCGGTGCGCCGCTGTCGAAGTGCGTGTGCACATGCGGCTGCAGGTCGGGCTCGGCCAGGCGTGGCATAAACGCCGCTTGCTCGGGGCTGCGCGCGCTGTAATGCAGGCTGAAGGATTGGCCTTGCTGAGCCAGATGCTGGGCCATGCTCAGCAAGGGCGTGATGCCGATGCCGCCGCCCAACAGCAGGTGGTGACCGGCCTGGGGAGCCAGCTCAAAGTGGTTGACCGGGGCGCTGATGCTCAGCGTCTGGCCTGCTTGCAGCGCATGCACCGCGCGCGAGCCCCCGCGCGAGGCCGGGTCCAGCAGCACGCCCAGGCGGTACACACCGCCTTCTTCAGGCGCGTTGACCAGCGAATAGGGGCGCACCAGGCCGGGTGCCAGGTGCAGGTCCAGGTGGGCGCCTGGCGTGAAGGTGGGCAGGCTTTGGCCGGGCAGGGGCTCCAGCTCCAGTCGGCAGATGTGCTCGGTTTCGGCGCTCTTGCGGGCCAGGCGCACGGTCAGGGTTGTCGCGGTCATGGGGCGGGGTCTCAGGCAGTGGCGGTGGCTGGGGTTTGGGATGTGCGCTCGGCGGCGATCACGCGCTCGAGCACCTTGCGGGATTGCACGCCACCGGCGTCGATGTTGAGCATCAGCAATTGGCGTTCGGGCCAGCGCAGCAGGTTTTGCTGCTGGCGCTCCAGCATCTCTTGGTCTTCGGCAAAGATGTTGCCCTGGCCTTGGCGGATTTGCGCAGTCAGCGCCTCGTCCTGCGGCTTGAAGTGGCGCGCCATGCCCCAGAAGTAGTGGATGGAGGTGGCCGTCTCTGGCGTGATGAAGTCCACCACGATGCTGGAGGCCTTGACCGCATCGGGCGCGTCGTAGCCCCCGTGCCCGGCCAGGGCCACGCCCACCTCGATCAGCACATGACTGGGCGGGGTGAAGTGGCAGATCTGCCAGCGGTCCACCAACTGGTCATCAGGCAGTCCGTTCATGCGCAAGGCCATTTGCCAGAAGGGCGGGGCTTTGATGTTGGACATGAAGCGGCTGGTGATCACCTCGTCGCCTTCGACCCGGGTTTGGCAGGGGGTTTCGTCGATCTCAGGCTGGCCGATGCTGGTGGCGTGCACATAGGTCTCGTGCGTCAGGTCCATCAGGTTGTCGATCATCAGGCGGTAGTCGCAGGCAATGTGGTACAGCCCGCCGCCATAGGCCCAGTCTTCGCTCTGCGCCCAATGCAGGGCCGGAATCAGGTCGGCATTGGCCTGGGCGGCGTCGCCGGGCCAGACCCAGATGAAGCCATGGCGCTCCACCGCCGGGAAGGCCCGCACGGCCGGGAAGCCGCGCACGCGTTGGCCCGGCATGGCCACCGTCTTGCCCTCGCAGCCCATCTCCAGGCCGTGGTAGCCGCAGACCAGCTTGCCCTCGCAGACCCGGCCCAGCGACAGCGGAGCGCCCCGGTGGGGGCAAAAATCTTCTAGCGCCACCACTTGCTGCTCGGGGCCGCGGTAAAACACCATGCGTTCACCGCACACTTGGCGGCCCAGCGGACCTTGACTGATTTCGTCGGGCGTGCAGGCCACGTACCAGGTGTTGAGGGGGAAGGTCATTGTCTCTTTTTCCATGGGTTTGGGTTTTATTGGATCCAATTCTATGGAAAATATCTGAATAAAACAAAGAAAGTCTTGAAAATGGATCCAGAAAAATTGCCCAACCCGGATTCGATCAGCGTTCTGGCCCACCTGCGCCAGCGCATCATGGACGGCCACTTCCCGCCCGGCGCGCGCCTGGCCGAGGTGGCCGTGGCCGAGGCCCTGGGGGTGTCGCGCACGCCCATCCGGCTGGCGTTTCGCACCTTGGAGCAAGAAGGCCTGCTGGAGAAAACCGGCAAGCGTGGCCTGGTGGTGCGTGATTTTTCAGAGGCCGATGTGTTGTGCGCGCTGGAGGTGCGCGGCGTGTTGGAGGGCTTGGCGGCGCGCCGCCTGGCCGAGCGTGGCCTGACGCCCGAGCTGCGCCAGCGCCTGCAGGACTGCCTGGACCAGGGCGAGCGTGTGCTGGCCTCGGGCCGCTTGCAGGCCGAGGACATTGGCGCCTGGAGCCAGCTCAACGACGCTTTTCACCATGCCATCGTGGGCGCGGCCGGCAGCCCGGTGATTGGCGACGCCATCACGCGCAACAACCACTTGCCGTTTGCCTCGGCCGCCTCCATCCGCATCGATCCGCAGGCACTGGACAAGGAATACGACAAGTTGCGCATTGCCCAGTTGCAGCACCGCCTGGTGTTTGATGCGCTGGTGCGTGGCGAGTCGGCCCGCGTCGAGATGCTGATGCGCGAGCACGCTCACATCGGCCTGCGCTATGGCGACTTGCTGGGCTTGGGGCAGGGCGCTGGTTCCTCGCGTGTGACCCCTGTCCCACCGGTGTGAAGCCTTGTCCAGCTAACAATCACTTACCAAGAAATACAGACAAGACAGACCGAAGGTGATGGCTGGCGCGTTAAGGTCAGACCCATAACCTGAGGTGCATCGTGAAAAACAAGTTTTCTTCGTCTTTGAGTCAATTCCAGCAGCACATCAGAACAGGCCTTGTGTCCTTGAGTTTCGTCGGAGTGGCCAGCTTGACGGCCTTGCTGAACCCCAGCGCGGCCCAGGCCCAGAGCTACATGAACATCACCGTGGGCGTGCCGGTGGCGCCCGGGGTCTACGGTCAGATCTCGGTGGGCAACAACCCCATGCCGCCCATCATCAACACGGCGCCCAGGGTGGTCGGTCAGCCGGTGTACGGGGCGCCGCCAATGTATCTGTATGTGTCTGACATGGAGTACCGCAACTGGGGCCGATACTGCCGCCGCTACCAGGCTTGCGGCCGCCCGGTCTACTTTGTGCGGGTGGACGAGCGCAACCGCTGGTGGGATGGCCACCATGACGGGCATGGCGGTGACCGTTTTGATCGCCCGGGTGAACGCCGGGGCTGGGACCGCGATGAGCACGGACGGGGCCCGGGCCACCGGGGCGACGACCGGGGTGAACACGGCCGCGGTGAAGGTCGAGGCGAAGGCCGGGGGCGCGGCGACCACTGAGCGAAACGGCCTGCCGCCGCTGCAGGCCCAGGATCGTCGTGCCCAAGGGGCCCCAGCGGGGCCCCTTGGGCTTGGGGGTCAGGGAATGTCGATCTGGTGAATGCTGAACTGGCCGCGTCGGCGGTCGGCAAAAAAACACTCCAGGGTTTCTTTCACCGTGCGGAAGGCGATCTCATCCCAGGGGATTTCGTCTTCGCTGAACAGGCGTGCTTCCAGCGTCTCATGGCCGGGGTTGAAGGTGTCGCTGAGCAGGCGCGCCCGGTAGAAGAAGTGCACTTGGCCCACGCGCACCACGCTCAGGATGCTGAACAGGCCTTCCAACTCGATCAGCGCGCCGGCTTCTTCATCGGTCTCACGCAGCGCGCCTTGGGACACGGATTCATTGAGCTCCATGAAGCCCGCCGGCAGTGTCCACTTGCCCCAGCGCGGTTCGATGTTGCGCTTGCACAGCAGCACCTTGTCGCCCAAGTAGGGCAGGGTGCCCACCACATTGAGCGGGTTTTCGTAGTGGATGGTGTGGCAGGCGGGGCACACCGCACGCTGTTTGGTGTCACCGTCGTCCGGGGTGCGGTAGACCACGGCGGTACCGCACTCGCGGCAGTGCTTGATGGGGCTGCGAAACGTCATTCGGCGAGTGTACGGGGATTGGCCGACTGTGCTTGAGGGACTGGGGATGTCCCTGAGGAACGGGTTTGGGCAGGGCCTTCGGTCAACGGGCGTGTGATGCCATCGCTGGCTTTATCTCTTGCCGCCCCAAAGCAGGAGCGATGGCATGGGCTTGGACTGCTCAACCCAGGCCAACAACCCTCGGTACACCGGTTTCTCGACCCCATGAAAATAAACCACGGAAAAGCCGAGCAGGGCGGCGAACAAGAGGCAGACAAGCGCCCATTGGGCGTTGGGGTCCAGGGTCAGGATGTAGGAGTCAAAACCGAGGTAGGCCAAAACAGAAAAAGCAATCGAATTCTTGAGGTTGCTGAACAGGGCGGTGGTGGCGTCAAGCCGCCCGCGCAGGATTTTGATGAACTTGGCCTCTCGTCCAAGTGACACCGAACGAGGTTATCACGTGCGCGTGACGGTGCTTGGCGCACTCCTCCCACTCAACGCGCTGGTCTCCGCTGTCGCTCGGCCTGGATTCACGATGGCGGGGGGGATGGCAGTAGCGCGATCCCCATCCACTCATGGGGCTGGACCCGGTGTACCCGCCGCCTGGACGCCACCGCGGCATGGCTGATGCCGGCGGGGTTGGGATGAAGGCCTGCTGGGTGCGCCTTCGAACAGCGCGGCGCGGCGAGGCGCGTCAACCTGCCCGGTGTGACACCCCGTGTGACCTGCGCTCAGCCTGGGCGCTGGCGCCTCCAGAAGCCCCCCCTCGAATGAAAGCCCTGCCATGCCCTATCCCGTCAAAAGCTATGCCGCCCATGCCGCCACCGGGCGCCTGGGCCTGTTTCAGTTCGACCGCCGCAGCCCGCGTGCCGACGATGTGGTCATCGACATCTTGTTCTGCGGTGTCTGCCACTCGGACCTGCACAGCGTGCGCAACGACTGGGGCAGCGCCCATTACCCCATGGTGCCGGGGCACGAGATCGTCGGCCGTGTGTTGGCGGTGGGTGCCGAGGTCACTCGCTTCAAGGTGGGTGACGCGGTCGGCGTGGGCTGCATGGTGGATTCTTGCCGCCACTGCCATGCCTGTGGGCAAGGCTGGGAGCAGTACTGCGAAAGCGGCGTCACGGACACCTACAACCAGCAAGACCGCATTGATGGCAGCCGCACCTATGGCGGCTACAGCGAAAAGGTGGTGGTGGCCGAGCACTTTGTGCTGAAGCTGCCCGACGCCCTGGACTTGGCCGGGGCCGCGCCCTTGCTGTGTGCGGGCATCACCACCTACTCGCCGCTGCGCCGGTGGAAAGTGGGGCCGGGCAGCCAGGTGGCCATCGTCGGTCTGGGGGGCTTGGGCCACATGGGGCTGAAATTGGCGAAGGCCTTGGGTGCGGAGGTCGCGCTGTTCAGTCGCTCGCCCGGCAAAGAGGCCGATGCCCGGCGCCTGGGGGCGGACCGCATCATCCTGTCCACCGACCCGGCTCAGATGACCGCGGTGGCGGGGCAGTTTGACCTGATCCTCGACACCGTGCCGTCGCAGCACGACCTGAATCCCTATGTGCCCACCTTGGCCACGGGGGGCACCCTGGTGGTGCTGGGCTACATGGGACCGCTGGAGGCGTTCAACACCGGCCCGCTGGTCTTTGGCCGCCGCGACCTGGCTGGTTCGCTGATCGGGGGCATCGCCGAGACCCAGGACATGCTGGACTTTTGTGGCCAGCATGGCATTCAGTCCGACATCGAGGTGATCCGCATCCAGGACATCAATGAGTCCTATGAGCGCATGCTGCGCTCCGACGTGAAGTACCGCTTCGTGATCGACATGGCCTCGCTGAAGGAGCAGACGCTGTAGCGGCGGATGTCAGCGCAGGGGCTGAAGCAAAAGTGTGCAAGCGCATGCCTGGGTGGGCATCAAAAGCCGTTAGCCTTGAGCTGATGACGCCAACGTCAGTCCGTCTTGCTTCCGAGCAAACGGCCCATCCAGAACAAGGAGACTGCATGAATGCACCCATGGCTCGCCAGCGCCCCCTCCAACGTGTGACCCTGATCGGCTTCGGCGCCATTGGGCAGTCCATTTTTCAGCGCGCCGCCCAAGCCCCGGGCGTGCAGATCAGCCACGTCGTGGTGCCCGCAACAGGTCTGGCCAAGGCTCAGGCGCGGCTGGGCGCTGCCGCCACGGCCTGCACAGCGGTGCCTGAGGACGCCACCCTGGTGCTTGAATGTGCAGGACACAGCGCCTTGCTGCAGCACGTGCTGCCGGCCCTGCAACGTGGCGTCGAGTGCGCCGTCCTATCGATTGGCGCCTTGGCGGGCCCAGGTCTGGCCGCGCAGCTCAGTGACGCCGCCGAACAAGGTGGCACCCAGGTGCATTTGCTGGCCGGCGCCATGGCGGGCGTGGATGCCTTGGCCGCCGCCCGCCTCGCGGGTCTGAGCGAGGTCTGCTACACCGGCCGCAAGCCGCCCTCGGGCTGGCGCGACACCCCTGCCGAGCAGGTGTGTGACCTGGACACGATCACCGAAGCCACAGTCCTCCTGGACGACACCGCCCGCGAGGCCGCCCAGCGCTACCCCAAGAACGCCAACGTGGCCGCCACCCTGTCCTTGGCCGGCCTGGGCTTGGACGCCACCCGGGTGCGCTTGATCGCTGACCCCGCGGTGAGTGAGAACATCCACCACTTCGTGGCGCGTGGCGAGTTTGGCGAGATGGAACTGACGCTGCGCGGCAAGCCCCTGGCCGACAACCCCAAGACCTCCGCCTTGACCGTGCTTTCGGGGCTGCGCTTTCTGCACAACCGTGGCGCTGCGTTGACGCTTTGATCGCCGCGGCCGGGCGCCCCGCGTCCTGCCGGTGGTGCTCGGACCACTGGTGCTCGCCACGCAGCCGGCAGCCCGTGGGACACAGCGGGTAGGTGGCAGGCACGTGGCTGGCAGCCAGTGCGCTGGCGCGGGCAACGAATCCCGGTGTTCGCCTCGTCGTCAGGGGGGCGATCTGGCAACCGACAGGCTCGCCCTTGGTCGCCGGGCGGTGCAACAGCCGCACGGAGGCTGGCTTCAGGCGCGCGCGGCCCCGGGCACGGTCCGCGCAGGCAGCGGGGCCTCTTGAATCGGCCGGTGGGCCAGGGCCGCCCCCACGGCCAGCACGATGTCCAGGTACCAGATCCAGTCGTAGGCACCGGTGACTTCAAACACCTTGCCACCCAGCCAGGCCCCCAGAAAGCCGCCCAGTTGGTGGGCCAGCATGACCACGCCAAACAAGGTCGCCATGTGGCTGATGCCAAAGAACTTGGCCACCAAGCCCGCGGTGGGGGGCACGGTGGACAAAAAGGTCAGGCCCATGACGGCGGCGAAGATCAAAGCCGTCGCGCCGGTTTTGGGTGCCAGCAGGAACAAGACGATGGCCACGGCCCGCGCGGCGTAGACCGCGCTCAGCAGCGACTTCATGCGCCAGCGCCCGACCGCCCAGCCCATCAGCACGCTGCCCACGATGTTGAACAAGCCCAGCATGGCCAGCGACCAGCCGCCGTATTCCGCAGGCAGTCCGCAGGCGGCGATCACCCCCGGCAAGTGCGTGGCCAGCAGGGCCACATGGAAACCGCAGACAAAAAAGCCCAGCGACAACCAACGAAAGCCGGGGTGGGCCAGGGCGTTCCCCAAGGCTTGTCGGGTGTTGATGGGGGCTGCGCTGGCCTGGGACGAGGATGTCGGGGCGGGGGCGCTGGGGGCCAGTGATGAGCCCTTGAGCACATAGGCTGCCGGCAAGGCCAGCAAGACCATCAGGCCCATGACCTGCATGGCGCCAGCCCAACCCATGCCGGCGCTCAGGGCGCCGGCAACGGGGGCCATCACAAACTGACCGAATGAGCCCCCGGCATTGACGACGCCCGTGGCCAGGCCACGCCGCTCAGGCGGGATCAGGCGCGTGGTGGCCGCCATCAGCACCGCCGGGCCGGCCATGCCCGCGCCGCCCGCCGATAGCACCCCGATGGCCAGGATCAAGCCCAGGGTGCTGCTCATCAGTGGCGTGATCACGGTGCCCACCGTCACCAAGACCACCCCCAGCAACAGCACCCGGCCAGCCCCCACCTTGTCGGCCATGGCGCCGGCAAAGGGCTGGGTCAGGCCCCAGCACAGCTGGCCACAGGCAAAAGCCAGGCTGATGCTGCCCAGGCCCAGCCCCGTGGCCGTGTTGAGCGGCGACAGGAACAGGCCCATGGACTGGCGCACACCCATGGTGAGGGCAAACGCACCCGCCGCGGCGAGCAGGACCAGCCAGACGGGGGGAAGGCGCAGGGGTGTGGAGGGTGTGGGGGACATGGTGGCTTCAAGGTGATGGATAAATAATTGTATATGCAATCAATTAAACAACAATCAGCCATGAAAAAAGGCCCCGAAGGGCCTTGGTCTGCCACGGCCCGCTGGGCGGTGGCTGGGGGAGGGCGTTGCCGCTTCAGGCCACGCGCAGCTTGAGTTCACCCAGGCCGCTGACGCCGCCTTCGAGCAGATCGCCTCGCACCACAGCGCTCACGCCTTCGGGCGTGCCGGTGTAGATCAGGTCGCCCGGTGCCAATTCCCAGGCAGCGGACAGGTGCTCGATGGTTTCGGCGATGTTCCAGATCAGCTTGGCCACGGTGCTGGACTGGCGCGTTTCGCCATTGACCTGGAGCCAGATGTCGGCCTGGCTGACATCGCCTGCTTGGGCCGCCGGGGTGATGGGGCCAATGGGCGCACCGTGGTCAAAGGCCTTGCCAATGCACCAGGGGCGGCCCTGCTTCTTCATCTCGTTTTGCAGGTCGCGGCGCGTCATGTCCAGGCCCACGGCGTAGCCGTAGATGTGCTTGAACGCGTCGGCCGCAGCGATGTTGCGGCCGCCCACGCCAATGGCCACTACCAGTTCGATCTCGTGGTGGAAGTTCTGCGTCAGGCTGGGGTAGGGCAGGCTGCCGGTGGTGCCGGCATCGACCACCACCAGCGCGTCGGCGGGCTTGAGGAAGAAGAAGGGCGGTTCACGGCCGGTGAAACCCATTTCCTTGGCGTGTTCTTCGTAGTTGCGGCCCACGCAGTAGACGCGGCGCACCGGAAAGCGGTCGCTGGTGCCCAGCACTGGCACGCTGGCCACCGGGCTGGCCGGAATGACAAAACTCATGGCTGACTTTCGTTCAATGGAGGGAGATCGGCAGGCCGCGCTCAGGCGGCGCTGGACTGGGTGACCAGCTCAAAGTGCTCGACCACCGGCGGGGCCGCGAAGAACGGGCCGACGATGGCACGCCACTCGGCGAACAGCGGTGACTCACGGAAGCCGACCGTGTGGGCTTCCAGGGTGTCCCATTGAATTTGCAGCACATAGCGCTCCGGCGATTCGATGCCGTGGTGCACGCTGAAACCGCGTGCGCCCACCGCCCGGCTGATGACGCTGCGCAGGCCGCGCTCGATAGCTTCTTCAAAGGCCTTCTGCTGGCCAGGCTGGATGCGGATGTCCGCGAGCTCAAGAATCATGTCGTCTCTTTCTGTGGTGTCGAACAAGGACGGGTCACAGTCTACCGTCAGCCTTTATCCTCGGCAGCATGAAGCTCTTCAACTATTTCCGTTCCTCCGCGTCCTTTCGGGTGCGCATCGCTTTGCAGCTCAAGGGCCTGCCTTACGAGTACGTGCCGGTGCATTTGGTCAAGGGCGAGCAGTGCGCTCCGGCCTACACCAGCCTGGTCGGTGACGCGCTCGTGCCCATGCTTGACGTCGATGGCGCGCACCTGACCCAGTCCATGGCCATCATCGAATACCTCGATGAAACCCACCCGCAACCGGCGTTGATGCCCGCCGACGCGCTGGGCCGGGCCCGGGTGCGGGCCCTGGCGCAGACCGTGGCCTGCGAGATCCACCCCATCAACAACCTGCGCGTGCTCAAGTACCTGAGCCGTGACCTGGGGGTGGACGAGGACGCCAAGAACACCTGGTACCGCCACTGGGTGCGCCTGGGACTGGAGGCCTTTGAGCGCCAGTTGCAGCAGCCCGCCACCGGCCGCTTCTGCCATGGCGACACGCCCACGCTGGCCGACTGTTGCCTGGTGCCGCAGATCTTCAACGGCCAGCGCTTCAAGGTGAACTTCGAGGGGCTGGACCGCACGATGGCGGTGTTTGAGGCCTGCATGGCCCTGGAGGCCTTCCAGCGCGCCCAGCCCAGCCAATGCCCCGACGCGGAGGCCTGATGAGCGAGCCGCTGCCCTTGGCACCCGGGGCTTATCTGGCGCCCGACTGGCCCGCCCCGCCGGGCGTGCGTGCGCTGTGCACCACGCGCGCAGGCGGGGTCAGCGCCGCGCCCTGGGATTCGCTCAACCTCGGAGCCCATGTCCAGGACGACCCAGCCCATGTGGCCGCCAACCGTGCCATTTTGCAGGCCGAGGTGTCGCGCCGTGGCGGGGGCGAGTTGCTGTTCCTGAACCAGGTGCATGGTCAGCGCGTGCTGCGCCTGGCGCCTGGGGCCGCACTGCCCCAGGGCCAGGACGCCGATGGTGTGCTGGCTGCCCAGCCGGGCGTGGCGCTGGTGATGATGGTGGCCGATTGCCTGCCGGTGCTGTTCACCGACACCGAGGGCCGCCGCGTGGCCGCCGTGCACGCGGGTTGGCGTGGTTTGGCGGGCGGCATCCTGGAGGCGGCCGTGGCTTCTCTGGCGGCGCCCGCCGAGGACGGCCCGGGTGTCCCGGCCACGTCGGTCATGGCCTGGCTGGGGCCTTGCATTGGCCCGAGCGCTTTCGAGGTCGGGCCCGAGGTGCGCGAGGCCTTTGTGCAGGCTGATCCGGCGGCAGCTTCGGCGTTTGCGGCGCAGCCGGACGGGCGTTGGCTCGCCGATCTGCCTGCCCTGGCCCGTCAGCGCCTGGCGGCTTCAGGTGTCAGTGCCGTGTATGGCAACGATGGCACAAAGCCCTGGTGTACCTGTTCCGACTCAACGCTTTTCTTCTCGCACCGACGCGACAGTCGCCGCTTCGGTCATACCGGTCGCCTGGCGGCTTGCATCTGGCGGGTTTGAGGGGGCTGCTTCAGTGGGCCGTGGGGTCGCCTCTGCCGGGTCCGAAGCTTGCTTGGCTGCTGCCGCGGCCAGGACTTCCGCGCGTTCTGCGGCCTCTTTGGCCTTCAGTGCCCGGCGCCTGGCGGGCGAGCCCATCAGGTAAAGCACTACTGACATAGGCAGCAGGCCATAGAGTACAAAGGTGATGAGTGCCCCCAAAAGGGACCCGGTGGTGTTGGTGGCCTCGGCCACCGCCATCATCAGAGCGACATAAAGCCATGCGATAAGGACGAGGTACATGTTGTTTTAAGAGCGTAGCCGTGGGGAGACGATTCTGTTAAAAATCAGGGTTAACCCTAAATCTATAAACCAGACCATTCGTGAGGAGACAACATGAATTCTGAAGCACCTTGGGGCCCAGGGGCTCAACCCTTCCAACAAATGCTGGGTGACGGCTGGGCCAAGGCCATGCAAGCCTTCCAGCAGTTTGCGCCACCGATTGGCAGCTTGCCCGCTGCACCTTCCCTGCCCCAGCTGAGCTTTGATGCCGACAAGCTCCAGCAGCTGCAGCAGCAGTACCTGAACGACGCCACCGAGCTCTGGAACGCCAGCTTGCGCGGCACCCCGCCCGCAGCCGACCGCCGCTTTTCAGGCGATGCCTGGGCGCACAACCCTCTGGCCAGCTTCACCGCCGCGATTTACCTGCTCAACAGCCGCACCTTGAACGGTCTGGCCGATGCGGTGCAAAGCGACGACAAGACCCGAGCCCGCCTGCGCTTTGCGGTCGAGCAATGGGCGGCTGCCACAGCGCCCAGCAACTACCTGGCCTTCAACGCCGAGGCCCAGAAGAAGGCCCTGGAATCCAAGGGCGAGAGCATTGCCAAAGGCTTGCAAAACCTGGTTCATGACCTGCAGCAAGGCCACATGAGCCAGACCGACGAGAGCCTGTTTGAAGTGGGCCGCAACGTGGCCACCACCGAAGGCGCGATCGTGTTCGAGAACGAGCTGTTCCAGCTCATCGAATACAAGCCCTTGACGGCCAAGGTGCATGAGCGGCCTTTCCTGCTCATCCCGCCTTGCATCAACAAGTTCTACATCCTCGACTTGCAGCCCGAGAACTCGCTGATCCGTTACGCCGTTGAACAGGGCCACCGCACCTTTGTGGTCAGCTGGCGCAACCCCGACGAATCCCTGTCGCACAAGACCTGGGACGACTACATCGAAGACGCGGCCATCCTGGCCATCCACACTGTGCAGGCGATCACGGGTGCGCCCACCATCAACGCACTGGGCTTTTGCGTGGGCGGCACCATCCTGGGCACGGCGCTGGCGGTGCTGGCGGCCCGGGGCGAGAAGCCGGTGGAGTCCGCCACCTTCCTCACCACCTTCCTGGATTTCTCGGACACCGGGGTGCTCGACCTGTTCATTGACGAGGCCTTCGTCAAGTTCCGTGAGATGCAAATGGGGCAGGGCGGCCTGCTCAAGGGCCAGGAGCTGGCCTCGACCTTCAGCTTCCTGCGTCCCAACGACCTGGTCTGGAACTACGTGGTGGGCAACTACCTCAAGGGCGAAACCCCGCCACCGTTCGACCTGCTGTACTGGAACGCCGACTCGACCAACCTGCCCGGCCCGTTCTACGCCTGGTACCTGCGCAACACCTATTTCGAGAACAACCTGGTCAAGCCCGGCAAGGCGGTGGTCTGCGGTGAGGCGGTGGACCTGGGCCAGGTGGACATCCCGGTCTATCTGTACGGCTCGCGTGAAGACCACATCGTGCCCATCGGGGGCGCTTACGCGTCGACGCGTCACTTGCCCGGCAAAAAGCGCTTTGTGATGGGGGCTTCGGGCCACATCGCCGGCGTCATCAACCCGCCGGCCAAGAACAAGCGCAGCCACTGGATTCGGGCCGACGGCAAGTTGCCGCCGACCCAGGCCGAGTGGCTGGCCGGGGCACAGGAGCACCCGGGCAGCTGGTGGACCGACTGGTCGCAGTGGCTCAAGGGCCATGCAGGCAAGCTGGTGCCGGCCCCCAAGACCTATGGCAAAGGACGTTACAAGGCCATCGAGCCGGCGCCCGGACGCTATGTGAAACAAAAAGCCTGACTTTTCACGCCGAGGTCAATTTTCTGACCTCTTTTTTCAGGCAAGCTTATTGCTCGGCTCTGCGACGCGTTGCAGAGCCGCGCTAAAAACACAACACGACAACCTCAGGAGCATTCCATGGAAGACATCGTCATCGTTTCGGCCGCGCGCACGGCCATTGGCAAGTTTGGCGGTTCGCTGTCCAAGATCCCGGCCACTGAGCTGGGCGCCCAAGTCCTGCGCGAGGTGCTGCGCCGCAGCGGCCTGCAGGCCGACCAAGTCGGTGAAGTCATCCTGGGCCAGGTGCTGGCCGCCGGTGCCGGTCAGAACCCGGCGCGTCAAGCCGTGATCAAGAGCGGTTTTGACAAGGGCACGCCGGGCTTGACCATCAACGCCGTGTGCGGTTCGGGCCTGAAGGCTGTGATGCTGGCGGCTCAAGCCGTGGCCACGGGCGACAGCGACATCGTGATCGCTGGCGGCCAGGAAAACATGAGCCTCTCGCCCCACGTCCTGCCGGGCTCGCGCGACGGTCAACGCATGGGCGACTGGAAGATGGTCGACACCATGATCGTGGACGGCCTGTGGGACGTCTACAACCAGTACCACATGGGCATCACCGCCGAGAACGTGGCCAAGCAATACGGCATCACCCGTGAACAGCAGGATGCCCTGGCCCTGGCCTCGCAGACCAAGGCCGCTGCCGCCCAAGACGCGGGCCGCTTCAAGGACGAAATCGTGCCGGTCAGCATCCCCCAAAAGAAGGGCGACCCGCTGATTTTTGACGCCGACGAATTCATCAACCGCAAGACCAACGCCGACGCCTTGTCGGGTCTGCGCCCCGCCTTTGACAAGGCCGGCAGCGTGACCGCGGGCAACGCTTCGGGCATCAACGACGGCGCGGCCGCCGTGATGGTGATGACGGCTTCGCGCGCGGCCAGCCTGGGCCTCAAGCCCCTGGGTCGCATCGCCAGCTACGCCACCTCGGGCCTGGATCCCGCCTACATGGGCATGGGCCCGGTGCCCGCATCCACCAAGGCGCTGCAACGCGCCGGCTGGAAGGCTGCAGACCTGGACCTTCTCGAAATCAACGAAGCTTTCGCCGCCCAAGCCTGTGCCGTCAACCAAGAAATGGGTTGGGACACGAGCAAGGTGAACGTCAACGGTGGCGCGATTGCCCTGGGGCACCCCATTGGTGCTTCGGGCTGCCGCATTTTGGTGACGCTGCTGCATGAAATGCAACGCCGCGACGCCAAGAAGGGCATCGCTTCGCTGTGCATCGGGGGTGGCATGGGAGTTGCCCTAACCATCGAGCGTTGATTTGCCCTTCAAAATGGCAAGAAGGCCGAGCCGTCAGGCTCGGTTTGCGGAGCACCCGCTGGAGCGGGCCTCCAAATCAGGCGCAACAGCTATAAATCGCATAGCAAAAACATAATCAGGAGCGTTTTCATGAGTCAAAAAGTAGCGTACGTCACCGGTGGCATGGGCGGCATCGGAACCGCCATCTGCCAGCGCCTGCACAAAGAAGGTTTCAAGGTCATCGCCGGCTGCGGCCCGACGCGTGACTACGCCAAATGGCTGGCCGAGCAAAAGGCCCTGGGCTACACCTTCTACGCCTCTGCAGGCAACGTCGGTGACTGGGACTCGACGGTCGAGGCCTTCAGCAAGTCCAAGGCGGAGCACGGCTCCATCGACGTGCTGGTCAACAACGCGGGGATCACCCGTGACCGCATGTTCCTCAAGATGACCCGCGAGGACTGGGACGCCGTGATCGAAACCAACCTGAACAGCATGTTCAACGTCACCAAGCAAGTGGTGGGCGACATGGTGGAAAAGGGCTGGGGCCGCATCGTCAACATCTCGTCGGTCAACGGTGAGAAGGGCCAAGCCGGTCAAACCAACTACTCGGCCGCCAAGGCCGGCATGCACGGTTTCACCATGGCTTTGGCCCAAGAACTGGCCACCAAGGGCGTGACGGTCAACACCGTGAGCCCGGGCTACATCGGCACCGACATGGTCAAGGCCATCCGCCCTGACGTGCTCGACAAGATCGTGGGCACCATCCCCGTCAAGCGCCTGGGCGAGCCCAGCGAAATCGCGTCCATCATCGCCTGGCTGGCGTCGGACGAAGGTGGCTACTCCACCGGCGCCGACTTCTCGGTCAACGGCGGCCTGCACATGGGCTGACGAGCGCTTGTCGCTCTCCAAAAACCCGCTTCGGCGGGTTTTTTTTCGCCTGGACCGAACATCCGGGGAACCTGGGGGCGCTGGGTGATTCGGACTGAAATGGGTAAGCTCCTTCTGACCATCGGAAGAGACTTGCTCGTCGACGGATGGCACAGGGAGGCTCGCGTGCCATTGGGGGTTTCGGCCCAGCGTTCAACATCACTACAAGGATCTTTCTCATGCCCCACAGCGTTTCCCTGATCAGCACCATGGCGGTCGGCCTGGGCTTGTCCCTGGTGTTCGGCTTCCTGGCCGTGCGCCTGCGTTTGCCGGCGCTGGTGGGTTATTTGCTGACGGGCATGATCGTGGGCCCCTTCACGCCAGGCTTTGTGGCGGATGCCGAGATCGCTTCGCAACTGGCTGAGATCGGCATCATGCTGCTGATGTTTGGCGTGGGCCTGCATTTTTCGTTTGCCGACCTGCTGGCCGTGCGCCGCCTGGCCTTGCCCGGCGCCCTGGTGCAGATGACGGTGGCCACGTTGCTGGGCATGGGCCTGGCCTGGAGCTGGGGTTGGGGCTGGGGGCCGGCCTTGATGCTGGGGCTGGCGCTGTCGGTGGCCAGTACCGTGGTGTTGTTGCGGGCGCTGGAGTCCGCCAAGCTGACCGACTCTTTTGTCGGGCGGGCTTCCATCGGTTGGCTGGTGGTCGAAGACCTGGCCATGGTTCTGGTGCTGGTGTTGCTGCCGCCGCTGGCCGGCGTCTTGGGTGGGACGGTGGCCGAGTCCGAGGCCAGCAGCCACTCGCTGGGCATGACCATGGCCCTGACCTTGCTGCGCGTCGGGGCGTTTGTGGCCCTGATGCTGGTCTTGGGCCGGCGCCTTTTCCCCTGGTTGCTGCTGCAAGTGCACAAAACGGGCTCGCGCGAACTGTTCACCCTGTGCGTGGTGGTGGGCGCGGTGAGCATTGCTTACGCCTCGGCGGCCTTGTTTGGCGTGTCCTTCGCTCTCGGAGCCTTCTTTGCCGGCATGGTGATGCGTGAGTCCGAGTTCAGCCACCGTGCGGCGGAGGAGTCACTGCCACTGCGCGACGCGTTTGCCGTGCTGTTCTTTGTCTCGGTCGGCATGTTGTTCGATCCACAGGTGCTGTTGGACCGCCCGCTGCAGGTGCTGGCCGTGGTGCTGGTCATCATGCTGGGCAAGACGGTGGCGGCGGCCCTGTTGGTGCTGCTGTTCCGCCACCCCTTGAGCGTGGCGCTGAAGGTGGCGGCCAGCCTGGCACAGATTGGGGAGTTCTCTTTCATCCTGGTCGCCCTGGGGCGCAGCCTGGGCCTGCTGCCGCCCGAAGGGCAGAGCCTGATCGTGGCTGGTGCCTTGATCTCGATCGCGCTCAACCCCTTGATGTTCCATTCCATGGGGCCCTTGCAGCGCTGGTTGTGCCAGCGCTCGGCCTGGGCGCGGCGCCTGGAGCGGGCGGGGGACGTGCCCCCCGCAGCTTGACGCGCTCAACTTGGCCCTGGTGGCCTGGTGGCCGGTTTCAGCTGGTAGGGCGGTCAACCGGCATGCCAGTATGCGCCATGGGGGCGAACAGGATTTCGCCCGCGCTGGAGTCGGTGACGTAGAGCTGGCGCCGTCCCTCGCCCCCGTAAGCCACGTTGGTCAAGGAGTGACCGGCAGGTCCGCGCAACACCTCGACGGGTTCAGCCCGGGCGTTCAAGACCCAGACATAGGCCAGGCCTGGGTTGGCCACGATCAGGTGGCCAGCCTCGTCCATGGCCAGGCCATCGGGTCCGCTCGGACCGTAGGAGGTGAAGAACTGGCCCGCCTTGGCCACGCCGCCATCGGCCAGCAAGGGCATGCGCCAGACGCAGTTTCCGCGTGTCGCGGCCACGAACAGGAATTTCTCATCGGGCGACAGCACGATGCCGTTCGGGCTTGGGACGTTGGACAGCAACTGGTCCAGACGGCCCGAGGGGCTCAGGCGGTACACCCGCCCACTGGGATCGTGCAGTCCGGTCTGCCCCTGATCCGTGAAGTACAGATGGCCGCTGCGGTCAAAGCAAAGGTCGTTCAGGCCCTTGAAGCTCTCCGTGTTGCGCCGCGCCAGGAAGGGGCGCACGCTGCCCCGTGTCACATCCAGCACCATCAGGCCGTTGAGGTAGTCGGTGATCAGCAGTTCCGTCGGGCTGATGAACTTCATGCCATTGGGCTCACCGTCCCATTGCGCCACCAAGTCCCACTCACCCCGAGGGTCGATGCGGAAGACGCGGCCGAAGGGAATGTCTGTCACGTACAGGTTGCCCTGGTCGTCGAACACCGGGCCTTCCAGGAAGGAGTCGCTGGCGCGACCGCCCTGGTTGGCATCACCCCAGGTGCTGCGACGGGCTTGGCGGTACTGGCCCGGCATGGCAGTGAAGGTCTCCAAGGACCTGACCACGGGCGCTTGCAGCAAAAACATGCATCTCTCCTCAGAGGCTGGGGTAGCCGTACAGCACGGCCGGGTTGTCCACCAAGATGGCCTGTTGCAGCTTGGCCGTGGGGGCCCATTGTGGCAACAGATTCAGCAAGGCGCTGTCGTCCGGCTTGGCATCGGTTTTTTTGGTCGGGTGGGGCCAGTCGCTGCCCCAAACCAGGCGCTCGGGCGCTTGCCTCACCAAGGCCTGGGCCACCAGGCCCACGTCGGCGTAGTCCATGCGCTGGCTGCCCAGGTAGGCGCCCGACAGCTTGAACCAGGTGCGGCCCCCCTCCAGCCAGCGCTGGTAGACGGGGTAGGCCGGGTGCTTGAGCCCGGCGGGCTGGGGCAATTGACCCATGTGATCGATCACCAGCGGGCAGGCCAATTGGCTCAGCAGGGCCTGGTGGGCCAGCAGCAGGTCGGCCGTGCCATTGACTTGCAAGTGCCACCCGCGTTCGGCCAGTCGACGTGACAAGGGCCCCATCATGTCGACGCTCACACCCACCAGAAAGCTCAGGTTGAAGCGCACACCGCGCACGCCGGCCTCGTGCAACTCTTGCAGTGCGACCTCGCTGACGTCGCTGCCCACCACCGCCACGCCGCGTGCCTGAGGACCTGCAGACCTCAGGGTGTCCACCAGCAGGCGGTTGTCTGTGCCGTAGGTGGAGGGTTGCACGATGACGTGTCGTTGCAGCCCCAGGCGGCGTTGCAGCAGGCGGTAGTCGGCCAGGCTGGCGTCGGCGGGCAGCAAGGTGGCACTGGGGTGGGCAGGGTAGCGGTGGTCGTACACATGGTGGTGGCAGTCACAGGCGCCGGTTGGCAGGGCAAAGTTGGGGGGAGCCTGGCCGGCCGAGTGCGGCACCGCCAAGGCTTCGGGCTGAGGGGCTGTGGTCTTTGGCGAGTGCGAGGCGCAGGCACTGAGCAGGGCGCTGGCGCCCCAACCCAGGAGATGGCGACGCGAGGGCACCATAGGCGGCTTATTCATCTTTGATCTTCAGTTGTTCGGCCAAGCGGCTCCAGTGCGCGCTTTCTGCCGCCAGTTGGCGGTCGAATTCATCGCCGCACACCAGCATGGGTTCCATGCCCAGCTGCTGCAGTTTCTCGAGGCCAGCGCTGGCGCTGGCGTAGCGGCTCAGCTCGGTTTGCAGCTTCTTCAGGGCTGGATCTGCCAGCAGGCTGGGTGCCAGCACACCGTACCAGGCGTCTGCCCGGTAGGACTTGATGCCGGACTCCTCAAAGGTGGGCACCCCAGGCAAGGCGTCCGACCGCTTCGGACTGGCGATGGCCAGGGCCACCAGCTTGCCGGCCTTGACGGACGTAAGCACCGAGCCCAGGGAGGCGAAGGACGCATTGACCTGGCCAGCCATCACATCGGCCAGCGCGGGGGCGGCGCCCTTGTAGGGCACATGGGTCAGTTGCACTCCTGCCCGCTGGGCAAAGTCTTCGCCTGCGAAATGCACCGAACTGCCCAGCCCCGGGGAGGCATAGGTGATGGCGCGTGGTTGTTGCTTGGCCTGTTGCACAAAGTCGCCCAGGTTGCGCTAACCCGTGCTCGGACTGACCACCAACACCGTGGGGGTGGTGGCGATGCGGCACACCCCTTTGAAGGACTTGACTGGATCGAACTGGATCTGACGGCTGTACAGGGCCGAGATCATGGTGTGGTTGGTGGCCGCCATCAGCAGGGTGTGCTGGTCTTTGGACTGGGCCACGGCCTGGGCCGCGATGATGGTGTTGGCGCCGGGGCGGTTGTCGACGATGACAGACTGTCCCAAGGACTTGCCCAGGAACTCGGCCAGGCTGCGGGCCACGATGTCGGTGGGTCCGCCGGCACTGAAGCCGACCAGCAGACGCACGGGTTGGGTCGGCCAAATTGCCGTGGTCTGGGCCTGGGCGGCCGCGCTCAGCAGCAGACCCAGCGCCATACCGAGTCCGTGTGGCCAGGTTCGCGGAAGGCTCGTGGTCAGTTTCATGGTGAGCCTCATTGCTTTTCGAAGGCGGTGTGGGTCACCACCTTGCCCCAGGCTTCGGTGCTGTCCTTGAGCATCTTGGCCATGTCACTGGCGCCGATCTGGCGGGCTTCGGCGCCCATGTTGTCGGCAAAGGCCTTGAGGTCGGCCGAGGCCATGGCCTTGGCGATCTCCGCTTGCAGCTTTTGCAGCACAGGCGCGGGGGTGTTCTTGGGGGCCCACAGACCGGTCCAGTTGACCACCCCGTTCCAGCGCACGCCAGCCTCGGCGAAGGTCGGTGCGTCCGGCAAGGCGTTGACGCGCTTGTCGCCGCTGACCGCCAGCACCCGCATCTTGCCGCCTTTGACGTTGCCCATCACCCCTGCGGGGGAGGCGATCTGGAAGTCCACAGTGTTCGACAGCACGGCCTGCGTCGCCTCGCCCGCGCCCTTGAAGGGCACATGCATGAAGTTCACACCGGCGGCGATGCCCAGGGCCTCGGTCGCGAAATGGGGCGTGGTGCCCGGTCCGCCGGTGCCGTAGCTCACCCGGTTGGGCTCGCGCTTGGCCGCCGCCAGCAGGTCCTGCAGCTGGGTATAGGGGGCGCTAGCGTTGACCGCCAGGGCCATCGGGGCGAAGACAAAAGCACTCACCGGCACCAGGTCCTGGTTCACATCGAAGGGCAGCTTCTTGAAGATATGGGGCAGCAAGGAGAACGTGGTGTCGTTGGCCATCAGTGTGTAGCCGTCGGCTTCGGCGCGGGCTACTTGGTTGGCGCCGATGGTGCCGGTGCCCCCCGCCTTGTTTTCGATGTAGAAGCTCTGCCCGGTTTGCTCGGTCAGCTTCTGGGCCAGCTTGCGGGTCACCACATCGACCGCGCCGCCGGGGCCGTAGGGCACGACGATTTTCACGGGCTTGCTGGGCCAGGCCGTGTCGGTCTGGGCTCCGCTGCTGCCGCTGGCCGCGATGAACAGCGCCAGGGTGGTCAGCTGGATCCAATGGAGGTTTGTTCTGGGGTGCTTCGGGGTCATCGCATGTCTCATTGTTTTGAAAATCAGTGCCTGGTCAGGCCAGACGGGGTTCACACCGTGGCGATGGGCGTGGCCGGTGAACCCACGGCGCCCGGCAGGCGCAGTGGTGGTGCGGTCAGCAAGAAGCGGTAACGCCCCTGCTGGCGCAACCAGCGGGCCAGTTCGGTGAGATACCACAGTTCACCCAGGTGGATGCCATGCTTGAACAGGCAGTGCTCATGTAGGGGCAGGCGCGGCTGGCGCAGCGGCTGGGGGTGCAGGAGCTTGGGCACCACGAGTTCGACCGCCGGGTTGTCCGCCAGCAGGCAGGCCAGGCGGCTGTCGCTGATCCAGTTCAGCAGCCGGGCGTCGTGCCCGTCCAAACCGCTGCCACTGGCGTGCAGCAGGGCCAGGTCAGGCTGCCGGTTCATGGCCAGCAGGGTGTCGGCGTAGCCGGTGTGCAGGCAGACCATGTCGCCGGCTTCAATCTCGAGGCGGTCGGCCTCCAGCAAGCGCATCAAGGTGTCGTAGCCCACGGCCTGGCGCTCGCGGCCCAGGTGGTGGGCCAGGTCGATCATCACGCCCCGGCCCTGTGCCCCGTGTTCGGCCAGGCGCTCGATGCCGAGTGAAGCCGCTTCCGGGCCTGGGTAGCGGGCCCAGTCGGCGCTGGCCTCGGGGTCTTCGCTGCCTGGGCGGATGTCGTGGCCGGCGCGGTAGCCGTTGTAGAACACCGCTTCGGCCACGCCGTCGCCATCGGCGTCGAAGTGGCTGCCGACGTGGGCCAGGCTGTCCCATTGGGTGCTGTATTGCAGGCTCATCAGCACCACATCGTCGTTGACCACATCGCTCAGATCGGGGTCTTCGGTTTGGTAGGACCAGCAAAAACCTTGCTGCCCTTGGCTCTTGCCGTCGCGCAACACGCTGTAGCGGCGAGGTGGCATGCGGCGCGGGTTCAGGCTTTGGCCGCCAGGCACGTCCAGGGGCAGGGACAGGCAGAAAGTCTTGCCGACCTTCACCTCGGCGATGCCTTGCAAGACCTTGTGCGTGTCGACCAGGTTCATGCGGCCACGCTGGTCATCGGGGCCGAATTCACCCCAGCTGCTGCCAGGGGGCGACTGTTTCCATCGGGCGCTGCTCATGGCGGGGATGCGCCCGGCTCAGGCCGCTTGGCGGCTGGCCTGCAATGCCGCCAGCGTGTTGCGTGCTGCAGCCACGCCCATGTTGATGTAGGCGTCGCTGGTGACGCCGCCAATGTGCGGGCTCAGGATGAAGCCTGGCTGGCCGTGGAAGGGGTGTGGCGCCACCATGGGCTCGACGGCAAAGCTGTCGAGGCCGGCGCATTGGACCTGGCCGGACTGCACAGCCTGGAGCAAGGCGGCCTCGTCGATCAAGCCACCGCGGGCGGTGTTCACCACCATCACACCCGGCTTGCAGCGCGCCAGGGTCTGGGCATTGAGCAGTTGGCGGTTGTCCGGGGTGAGCGGGCAGTGCAGTGAGATCACATCGGCTTGTTGCCACAGGGTGTCCAGGTCCACTTGGGTGATGAAATCAGGCAGGTCCCGGGCAAAGGGGTCGAAGCCGATCACGCGCAGGTCCATGGCCTGGCACATGCGTGCAAAGCGCTGGCCGATGGCTCCCAGACCCACCAGTCCCACCGTGCGGCCTCCCAGCTCCAGGCTTTTGTGGGTCGCTTTGTCCCACAGTCCCTGGTGCATCCGCTCGTTCAGCGTCACCACCGACTTGGCACAGGCCAGCATCAGGGCCAGGGCCTGTTCGGCAACAGCCGCAGCGTTGGCGCCGACCGCCGCGGTCACGGCGATGCCTCGCTCGGCGGCCGCGACCTTGTCAATGGTGTCGGTGCCGCTGCCGTGCTTGGAGATCACGCGCAGGGCGGGTGCTGCGTCCATGGCCTCGGCGTTCACGCCGCTGTAGCGCACGATGATGGCCACCGGGTTGCACTGGCGCGCCAGGGCCACGATGTCGGCCAACTGCGGCGTCTTGCCGGCGTAGACGATGTCGAAGTCGCTGAGCAGTGCCAGGGCGGCAGGTGCCAAATCAGCGGCGGTGACCAGCAGGGTGGGGCGGGGCATCACAGCACCTCGCCTTCACGCAGCACACCGGCCGCCACCAGCGAGGCGGTCAGCCATTTGGCGGCGGTGTCGCCATTCTTGATGGCCGCGATGCGCTTGGCTTCGGCCTGCACTTTGTGGGCTGCCAGGGGCAGCAGCGCGGGCAGTTGCTCGCGCTCCACCACCACCACGCCGTCGCCGTCGCCAATCACCAGGTCGCCGGCGCGCACGGTCACACCGCCGCAGGAGATGGGGTGGCCGATGCGTCCCCCATTGTTCTTCGTGGGGCCGTTCGGGTTGGTTCCGACCGAGAAGACCGGGAAGTCCATCTCATCGATCTCCAGGCTGTCGCGCACCGCGCCATCCAGAATCACGCCAGCCAGGCCCAGCTGGCGCGCGGCCGTCATCATGATGGTGCCCATCAACGCCGAGGTTTGGTCACCCTTGCCGTCGATCACCAGCACATCACCCGGCTTGGCCAGGGACAGCGCGGCATGGATCATGAGGTTGTCGCCCGGGCGCACTTCCACGGTGAAGGCGGGGCCAGCGACCTTCATGCGCGGGCGCAGGGCCTGGATGCGGCCGTGCAGGGCGCCGCGTCGGCCGGCGATGTCCGAGAAGATGGCCGGTTGGTACTGACGGGCCTGGGCCACGTCTTCAGGGCTGACGCGGGGGAAGTCTTTGATGATGTCGGGGCTGCTCATAGGGGACCTGGGAATGAAGTGGTTGGGGTCAAAAGAGAAAAATGGGCGGAAGAGATCAATCAATGCGAGCGCCGGCGTCGCGCACGATCTGGCCCCAGCGCTGCAAGTCGGTCTTCAACAGGGCCGTGAACTCGGCCTGGCTACCCCCGAGCACTTCGCCACCTTCGCCCATCAGGCGCTCGCGCACACTGGGGGCCTTGAGGGCCCCGTTGATGGCCTTGTTCAGGCTGTCGAGCACGGGTGCAGGGGTGCCTGCCGGGGCCAGGAAGCCGAACCAGGTGTTGGCCTCAAAGCCTTTGAGTCCCGACTCCGCCACGGTCGGGACCTGGGGCAGTTGCGTCGATCGCTTGAGGGAGGTCACCGCCAAGGCCCGCATCCGACCGCCCTTGAGGTGGCTGAGGGCGGTCGGCACCGAGGACACATAGGCATCGATCTGCCCGCCCATCAAGTCGGTCAGGGCCTGGGCCGACCCTTTGTAGGGCACATGCTGCATGCGAACGCCGGCGGCTTTCTGCATCTGCTCCGCGGCCAGGTGGGCCACGGTGCCATTGCCGGGGGTGCCAAACACCAGGCGATCGGGCGCCTTGCGGGCGGCGGTGAGCAGCGCGTCCAGGCTGGTGAACTTGGAGTCCATGGGCACGACGATCACCAAGGGCGCGGTGGCGGCCAGCACCACGGGCTTGAGGTCCTTCAGCGGGTCATATGGCAGCTTGGCGTACAGCGTGGGGTTGATGGCCAGGTTGCTGGTTTGGCCCAGCACCAGGGTGTAGCCATCGGCTGGGGCCTTGGCTACGGCGTCCACGCCCAGGTTGCCTCCGGCGCCGGGTTTGTTGTCCACCACCACGGTCCATTTCTGGGTCTCCGACAGGTGCTGGCCCACGGCGCGCGCAATGATGTCGGTGCCGCCACCGGCCGGGAAAGGCACCACCAGGCGCACAGGCTTGTCGGGGAAGGTGGCTGCGTGGGCTGTTCCGAGCGCCAGGCACAAGCCCAGCAAAGGCCCGACTTGACGGAGTGCGGCACGTCGGCTGAATTGAGTGAAGTTCACGGTGTCTCCTGTGGTTCAAATCACGCGGGGTGGATCTGGATCCCCCTGTCTTGGTGTGGAACTTTAGAGATTCGTTTCGACAAGTACAATGCAGTTTCATACTGTGGACCTAAGGCCATCATGCGAAACAGCCGTCAAGACACCTCATCCCCTGAAATGCAAGCACAGGCGGGCGATACGGGCTCGGAGCCATCCGCCGCTGGCGGCGTGGTCGCAGTGACCCGGGCCTTGCGTTTGTTGGAGGCTTTTGGCATGGACGACGCTTTTCTCAGCCTGGCCGAACTGAGCCGCCGCACCGGCATGCACAAGACCACGACCCTGCGCCTGGCCCGGACCTTGGCGGCTGACCACTACCTGGTGCAACGTGAAGACGGCGCCTGGCGACTGGGGCGCGCTGCGGGGTGGTTGGGTGCTTGTTACCAGGCCACTTTCGATGTGCATGATCTGGTCGAGCCCGTGCTGCGCGAATTGACGATTCAGACGGGAGAGAGCGCTTCGTTCTATGTGCGCGAAGGCGAGATGCGCACCTGCCTGGCTCGCGTCGATGGCCCGCGCACCATCCGTCACCATGTCCGGGTGGGGCTGGGCCTGCCACTGAACCTGGGCGCGCCGGGGCGTGTCATCCTGGCGTTTTCAGGCGAGCCAGGGGAGCCCTACGAATCGATCCGGCAACGGGGCTACCACCTGTCCTTGGGGGAGCGCGAACCCGAGGTCTCGAGCGTGTCGGCGCCGGTGTTTGGTCTGCATTGGAAGCTGCTGGGATCGGTGTGCATATCCGGGCCGACCTCTCGCTTGAGCGAGCCGGTGTTGCTGGCGCTGTCGCAGACCGTCATGCAGGCCGCGAATCAACTGTCCTATGCCCTGGGGGGGCGTCGCAAGCCCACGGTGGGTGCGGCACCGGCCAGGTCCAGCGCCTGGCATCCGTGAGGCGCCACGGCCACTTGGCCCTGTGGCATGGGGCTCAAATCGCTTCCAGCCTGCCGCCTGGCGTGGCCTCATTCAGGGGCGGGACCTTGAGCCGGCGCTTGGCCTCGTACATGGCCGAGTCCGCCAGGGCCAGCAACTGACCTGGCTGGGTGCCGTCTTGGGGGTGGAAGGCCACGCCCACGCTGGTCGAGACCTGCACCTCGGCCCCATTCGCCAGCCGCACGGGCTGGCGGATGGCTTTTTCGACGCGCTGGATGATGAGTCGTGCTTCTTCACTTTGGTGCAGCGAGCTGAGCAGCAATACAAATTCGTCCCCCCCAAGCCGGGCCACGGTGTCGTGGGCGCGCACCGCCTCCAGCAAGCGCTTGGCCATCTCCTTGAGCAGGTGGTCCCCGGCCTCGTGCCCATGCTGGTCATTGACGGCCTTGAAGCCATTCAAGTCCAGATAGCAAACGGCCGTCACGGTCTTGGCGCGCTCATGCAGCGCAAAGGCCTGGCGCATGCGGTCCGACAGCAGCAGGCGATTGGGCAGCAGAGTCAGCGGATCATGGAAGGCAATGTGCTCCACCTGGGCCTGGTACTGCTTCATTTCAGTGATGTCCTGCAGCAGCCAAAGCGATTCGCCACTGTCTTCGGACAGGCGCACCCCGTTAAGGTCCATCCACACCGTGTCACCGTTGGCACGCCGCATGGGCATTTGGCGGCGGAAGTGCTGGCCGCTGGCCAGGGTGGCGTAGGCCTCGCGTCCGAAGGCCTCGTGGTCCTCGGGAGAGGCATACAGCCTCTCGGTCGGCTGGTCGAGCAGGGCGCCGGGCTCGTACCCAAAGATGCGCTCCAGTGCCCGGTTGCGCCACACCACGCGCCGGTCTTTGATGCGGGCGATGCCCAGCAAGTCGTTGTCCAGCATGGCCTCTTGCTCGCTGGACACCCGCTGCAGGGTCTGCTCCAGCGCCTGGCGCTCGGTGATGTCACGCCCCACCGATTGCCATTCGATCAAGTGCCCCTGCTCATCAAAAAAAGCATGGTTGATGAAGTGGAACCAACGCACCTGGCCGTTGCCCGCCAGCACCCGGTTCTCGACCGAGCTGACGGGCTGCGCCGGGCTGTTGGTGCTGAGGGACAGACGCACCCGTTCGATGTCCTCCGGGTACACCACCGGTGACCAGGTGCTGCCCAGCACCTCCTCCCGGCGCAACGCAAACAAGCGGCAGTAGGCCTCGTTGACATAGGTGAGGGTCAGGTCGGCGCGAAAACGGCAGATCACCTCGGATTGCTCTTCGAGGATGGAACGGTACTGCTGCTCGCGCAGCTGGATTTCCTGGGTGCGTTGCTCGACCTTGTGCTCCAGCCCCTGGTTACTCAGGCGCAGTTCTTTTTGGCTCTCCAGCAAGTGCTGGGTCAGCTTGCGCAGGCTGTCGCGCAGGTGGGCAAATTCCAGGGTGTTGGCGGGGATGTCAAATTGGGCGCCTTCACCGGTTTGGTCCAGGTGCTGGGCCATGCGGGCCAGGCGCTCCAGTGGCTGGCTGAAGCGCTGGGCAATCCAGTAGATCATGCCCATCAGCACCCCCGTCAGCACCAGAGCGAGGGTGGCAATCAGTCGGTGCAGCTCGCTCACCGGCGCCAGCGCCAGCGCCAGGGGTTGGCGCACGATCAGCGTCCAATGCAGGCTCTGGGCGGTCAAGGAAGGCACCTGCACCGCGGCGGTCAGGTAGTCGCCCTGGGCGCCCCACCTCAACACGCGGAAGCTCCCCAGCGCCGGCGGGGTCGCGGCGGAGCGCATCAGCTCCGACTGCCCATAGGGGTGCAGCACCGTGCCGTTCTCACTGACGATCAGCAACTCCAGGCCCTCAGGGGCCCATGGGCCAGATGTGGCCCGCTGCACCAACTGGCTCACCCAATGCCAGTTCAGGTGGGCGGCGGCCACGCCCAGCAAGCGGCCATCGTTGGAGCGAATGGGGGCGGCGAAGTCCAGAAAGCGCAAGGGCTCGGTGCTCTTGGGCGAGCCAATCAACTGGGCCAGCAACTGGGCTTCATGGGCGTCGCCCACATGCAGTCCCTGCAGGCCCGCGCTGAACCAAGGGCGTTGGCGCACCGACTCGCCTTGCAACAGGCCGCCGGTTGCGCTGCGCACCTGCCCCGACACATCCGTGACCCCAATCCACGAGTAGTCCGGAAAGCTTTGCTTGAGATCGTCCAGATAAGCCCGCACGGGCAGCGAGTCGAGCGGGCCTGCGGTCAACAAAGGGTACCGGGCCAGCAAGGAGACGTCGCGTTCACGCTCCCTCAGTCCTTCGGCCAGCGCGTCGGCGATGGGACGGGACACGGTCAGCAGGGCTTCGCCTCGCGCCTGCACGATGCGTTGCGTGGCCAGACGGTCGACGTACAAGGCCAGTACCAAGGCGACCAACAAGGAGGCCCCGCCGAACAGCAGGGTCAGCCGGGTTCGGGACGATCGCATCCAGGCACGGTAGGGAAGGAGGCGGGAGAGTGGCATGCAGCCGTTGAAGTGGGGGGGAGGGGGGGCCGGTCGCGTGGGGCCAGCCATTTTGCGGCGAACCCCAGCCAATTTGGCACTTTAAATGCCAAGGCCCTGCAAACAGGGGGTGTGTTGCGCTTGTGCGAGCTTTTTGAGGACACCAGAGGGTTCGAATTACTTGATCTAGATTAAGTATTTTGATAAAAATATTTGCACATCTTTGTCTATTTTTGCTAAATTGCAATTGTTGGCAAACAAAAGTAGTAAAGGTGGACTAAAAATGGCAGTTCCTGCGCTCACGCACCCTTGTTGGCAAAAATTGGCTGCGGGTGGTCTTTCCAAAATTCGCACTCAGCACTTGGGCACACAATTGCTCGCCAAGCGCATTGAGCGCAGCACCGACCCACTGCCCGCCCGGGCGGCCGAAGTGCACGCCTTCTTCACCAAATGGGAACGCATTCTTCCGACCGAAGTTGCCCAACTTACCACTGTTTGAGGACCGAAACATGAATGAACTGATTTCCGTGCAGGCGGCAGCCGACCTGATTCGCCAAGGCAAGCCGCTGAGCTTGGCCGGTCCCGAGTCCGCGCTGGACCAACTGCCCGCCGGCAACTGGATTGGCGGCACCATTCCTTACTTCATGGTCGCCAGCGGCGGTGTGGTGGTGAAAGAGGGCCAGGTCTTCGCGACCGACTTGTCGCCTGCCGGTGAGGTGAGCTTTGCCAGCTACGGCCCGGAGGCCTTGGGTGACATCAGCCGCAACGGTCCCGACAACGGCTTTGCCGTGACCATCCTGCCCGCTGGCAGCAGCGCTCACCAAAAGTTCGCGTCCGACGCGGCCAACTTTGAAGACGCCTTCCTCAAGCCCACGGTGGGCTGGATCGCGGGTGTGCACCTGTCCGACCTGGGCCAGCAGACCCCCAAGGTGTATGACGGCCGCACGGCGACCAAGTACGAAGACCGTGCAGTGGTGGCCTACGTCAAGCTGCCCGACGACAAGCTGGCCTCGATCGAAATCGTCAACTTGTTCGAGCCCGACGAAGGCGACCTGCTTCAGTTTGAAGAAACCACCTTCAACGTGGGCCAGTGCCTGGTCAACGGTCAGCCGACCAACTTTGCCAGCTATGTGCGCGGTCGGGGTCTGGAAGCCGGTCAACTGCCGCTGGTGGGTGACTTTGCCGGCGCGCACCTGAACGCTTCGCTGCAAACCGTGGGCGAAGCTGGCGGCACGGTGGTGTTGTACGCCCCGGTGTTTCCAGGCGTGGACTACCGTTTTGCCAAGCCGGTGGGCGACTACGCGGCGGCCTTCCGTGCTCGCCTGGCGGGTCAAAATGCCGACGGGCTGGCCTTGTCTTGCAACTGCATCCTGAACTTTGTCTTTGGCGACCTCGAAGGCAAGGCCATTGGCGGCATGGCTGGCCCGATCACCTTCGGTGAGATCGCCTACCAACTGCTCAACCAGACCATGGTGAACGTGCGCGTTCAGTGAACGCCAGCCTGGGGCCTTGCCTGGCCTGAGCCGACGGGTGTCGGCCTCTGGCCTCGTGCGCTGCGCTCTGAAGAGGCCCTTGCGGGCCTCTTTTTCATTTTTGGTGGCGGCCCTGAGGTCAGGGGTCGATTGAGGCCAGGGCCGCCATTCCATGAAGCCGCCTGGGCTGCCCTGTGGAACCCTCGCTGCATCGATAGACTTCCAGGTCTCTTCATTGATGTGCTTGAATTTTTCAGGGACGACCCGATGCCGACATTCAACGAAGCGCGCTGGAGGCAGGCCCAGCAGTCGTTTTTAGACGAGCCCCTGTCCGCCGTGCCGGACGAGCAAATCCGCTTGTCCAGCCGGGGACGACCTTGGCATGGCTTGTCAGTCTGGCACCAGATTGCCGATGCCTCCGACCTGTACATCCCGCCCGCTGGCAAACACTGCATCATCGTCCGCAACGGCCCGCCCACCCGGCTGCAGCAACAGCATGGCCGCCTGAACTCCGACACCCAGTGGCGCACCGGTGAGGTGCTGGTGCTGCCTGCCCACACGCCCAGTTTCTGGCGCACCGAACTGCCGCGCGACAACCTGCACCTGGACCTGTCGCCGCAGTGGTTGGAGCGGGTGCATGGCGGCCCCTTGGGGCCCCAGCCTCTGCGCAGTTGCTTTGGCGGCCAGGACCGCTTGCTGGTCGACATCACCCGCACCTTGATGACCTCGCTGGCTGACAACACCTCGCTGCACGCCAGCTTTGCAGAAGGCATGGCCCTCAGCGTGGCGGTCCACCTGCTCGAGCACTACCGCGCCCCCAGCGAGCAGACGGTCAAACGCTCGGGATTGACCCAGCGACAGCTGCTGACCGTGTTTGAGCTGGTGGAGGGCCACCTGCACCGCGCGGTCAACCTGCAGGAAATGGCCGACGCCTGCCACCTCAGCCCCTACCACTTCAGCCGGAACTTCAAGTTCAGTTGTGGTCTCACGCCCCACCAGTACGTCCTGAAATGCAAGATGGACAAAGCCCTGGAGCAACTTCGGCACAGCCGCAAGTCCATCGCCGAGATCGCGGCGGCACTGGGCTTTGCCACCCCATCCCACTTCAGCCGCACCTTCCACCGGCATTGGGGTGAGACCCCCAGCGCCCTGCGCCGAGGCCTTTGAACTGCGCAAGAAAGTGACAGCCAGCGCAATTTCACGTCAGTCACCCCAAGCACACTGCGCGACGAACGGACTGGACATCTCCCGCAGGGATGTCTGATCAGCGAGTTCAACCGTCCACAGAACAAGGAGACCCGCGTGAACAGCAAACGCCGCTTTTTACTTTCCGCCCTGAGCGCCGCCCTGGCACCCTGCGCCTGGTCGCAAACCCAGGCCAAATTTCCAAGCCGTGCCATCACCTGGGTGGTTCCCTACCCGGCCGGGGGCTTTGGTGACGCGCTGTCGCGTGTGTTGGCGCAGCAGCTGACGCTCAGCCTCAAGCAACCGGTGATCGTCGAGAACAAGCCGGGCGCGGGCGGGCAGATCGCCGCGGCCTATGTCAAGCAGTTGCCAGCCGATGGCCACACCTTGTTTTATGGCGACATCGGCCCCTTCGCCATGAACACCTCGCTGTACCCGCGCTTGAGCTATGACGTGCAAAAGGACTTCATCCCGCTGACCCGCTTGCTCACTTCGGCCCTGGTGTTGGTGGTGCCGCCGAACAGCCCCATCAAGTCCCTGGCCGACCTGCAAAAAGCAGCCAAATCGGACAAGGGCCTGCACTACGGCTCCTTCGGCGTGGGCAGCCAGCCCCACATCTGGATGGAGATGCTCAAGCGCGAGCTGGGCGGCAACCTCCAGCACGTGGCCTACAAAGGCGCTGCACCAGCGCTGCAAGACCTGATGGGGGGCCACATCGATGCGATGTTGGACGTGGCCGCCAACAGCCTGCCGCATGTGCGCGAAGGCAAGCTGCGGGCCTTGGCCGTGGTGGGCACGGACAAGCGACTGAGCCAGCTGCCGCAAGTGCCCACCATGGGCGAACTGGGCTACGCCAAACTCAACACCCCCGGGTGGACGGGCGTGGTGCTGCGCCAAGGCACGCCTGCGGCGGTGGTCGAGCAGCTGCATGCCGCCGTGGTCAAGGCCATCCAGTCGCCCGAGGTGATGGAGCGCTTTGGTGACTTTGCGGTCACGCCCGCGCCCCAGAGCCCAGCGGAGTTCAGCCAATTCATCCAGTCCGAGACCGATCGCTGGGGGCAGGTCATCAAGGCCGTTGGCGTGACCCTGGATTGAGCCCGTCCATGCGTGCCGCATCCAACGCCTTGTTTGATCTGCGCCAGCGCACGGTCCTGGTCACCGGGGCCACTGGGGGCCTGGGCCAGGCCCTGTGCTGGGCCCTGGCCGAACAAGGGGCCCAGGTGCTGGTGTGTGACCGGGACCCGGGCCCTTGTGAGGTCTTGGCCCTGGCCTTGAGGGACGCGGGCCACCCGGCCCACGCGCTGGTCTGTGACCTGTCTGATCCGGTGCAGATCCAGGCGCTTGTCGAGCAAGCGGCCACCCCTTTTGGCGTGCCCCATGCGCTGATCTGCAACGCCGGTGTGCAAGGGCCTGCCAGCCCCTTGCACGAGGTGAGCGACGAAGCCTGGCATCAGGTGATGGACATCAACCTGCGCAGCGTTCACCAACTCTGTGCGGGCTTGATCCCCCGCATGGCCGCCCAAGGCAGTGCCCGGGTGGTGCTGATGTCCAGCATCGCGGGCCTGCGGGGCAATGGGCGCATTGGTCTCTATGGCCTGTCCAAAGCGGCCCTGGCCCAGCTGGCCCGCAATCTGGCGGTGGAGTGGGGGCCCCGCGGCGTGTGCGTGAACGCCATTTCGCCCGGTCTGATCCGCACGCCCCTGGCCACCGACTTGCTCAACAACACGGACTTCATGCACCGGCGCCTGGCCCAGACGCCCTTGCGGCGCGTTGGCGAGCCCCACGAAGTGGCAGGCCTGGCCGTGCTGCTGGTGGGGGCTGCGGGCGGCTTCATCACCGGGCAGAACCTTGTCGTCGATGGCGGCACCACGGTGTCCGACGGCAGTTGACACCCCCTCCAACTGACTTCTTTTTGGAATTCCCATGAAATTTGCCACCTTGGCCGATTCGAGCCTGGACGGGCGCCTGCTGCTGGTCTCGCGCGACCTGCAACAGGCCTGTGACGCCAGCGACCTCGCGCCCCACCTGCTGCATGCGGTGCAACACTGGACCGCCGTAGCCCCCGCGCTGCAGCAACGCTACGACGACCTGAATGCAGCTCGGGTGAAGGGGGCTTTTGCCTTGGCGCCCGAGCAACTTCTGGCACCGTTGCCGCGCAGCCCGCAATGGTGCGACGGCTCCGCGTTTCTGAACCACGGCCGGCTCATGGAGCGGGCCTTCAACACGCCGCCGATCCCCGAGTTCGATACCGTGCCCGTCATGTACCAGGGCGCCAGTGACGACTTTCTGGGGCCTTGTGCCGATGTGCCTTTGCCGAGCGAAGCGGATGGCATCGACTTCGAGGGCGAATTCGGCGTGGTGCTGGACGAGGTGTCCCTGGGCACCCCCGCCGAACAAGCCCTGGACCGGGTGCGCCTGCTGGTGCAGATCAATGACTGGAGCCTGCGGGCCCTGGGCCCGCGTGAGATGAAGAGCGGCTTTGGCTTTTTGCAAGCCAAGCCCTCCAGCAGCTTTGCGCCCGTGGCCATCACCCCGGATGAGCTGGGCCCCCATTGGCACAACGGGCGCGTCCACCTGTCTTTGCAAGTGCACTGGAACCAGCAATGGTTTGGCCACCCCCATGGCCGGGAAATGAACTTTGGGTTTCACGAGCTCATTGCCCATGCGGCCCGCACCCGGCGCCTGAGCGCGGGCACCATCATCGGGTCGGGCACGGTGTCCAACGTCCAGCGTGATGTGGGTTCCAGTTGCATCGCTGAGCGCCGGGTGATCGAGCTGCTGGACCACGGCGAGATCCGCACCGGTTTCATGCGTTTTGGCGATCGGGTCCGCATGGAAGCCTGCGCGCCCGAAGGCGGCTCGGGGCCGTTTGGTGTGATCGACCAGCGCGTGATCGCCAAGTCCCGAGGAGCCTGAACATGCACGTCCTGATCACTGGCGCCGATGGTTTTGTCGGTGCCGCCCTGGTCCAGCGGTGGCTGACGGCGCCTCCGCCTGGGTGCCGTCCCGGCGCGCTGCGGCTGAGTCTGCTGGATCGCGACTTCAGGTTTGGCCCCTCGTCGCCCCAGGTCCACCAGTACCGAGGTAGCTTTGGGGATGTCAAGTTGCTGCAGAGCGTGCTGGCCGAGCCGGTGGATCTGGTGTTCCATTTGGCCAGCGTGCCGGGCGCCCTGGCGGAGTCGGATCCCGAGCTGGGGCTGGAGGCCAATCTGCAAGCCTCGGTGACCTTGCTGAATGCCCTGGCCCAAGCCGTGCGCCGCCAGCCTGGCGCCTCAGCGCCCCGCGTGGTGTTCGCCAGCTCGGTGGCGGTGTATGGCTCGGTGGGCCCTGACGCCCTCAGCGAGGACACGCTGCCCAGTCCTGCATTGAGCTACGGAACCCACAAATGGATGACGGAGCTGTTGCTGGCCGATTACAGCCGCCGGGGGGAGTTGGATGGCTGCAGCCTGCGCTTGCCTGGCATCGTGGCCCGGCCCCGCAGCGAGTCGGGGCATGGGTCGGCTTTCATGAGCCAGGTCTTCCATGCCTGCATGGAAAACCGCCCCTACACCTGCCCGACCTCCGCCCAGGCCACGGCCTGGTGGATGTCCCTGTCTTGCTGTCTGGACAACCTCCTGCATGCGGCTGGTTTGCCCAGCGCGGACATGCCTGCATCCCGGTGCTGGCAGGTCCCCGTGCTCCAGACCTCGGTCGAGGCTGTGGTTCAGGCGATGGGGGCGGCGCGCGGGCTGGTGGATGAGCTGCCGGTGGCCTACCAGGCCAACCCACGCATCGAGGCATTGTTTGGCAGATTGCCCAAGCTGCACACCGCCAAGGCCGACGCAGCGGGGTTCAGGCACGACGGCTCGGTCGCGCAACTGGTTCACAACGTGATCGCTCAACTGACTCAGCCCCCCACGCTGGCCCAGCTCGACAGCAGCGCCCCTGGGCTGCCCGCCACAGCGCCCGCAGCGGGCCTGCTCGAACGCTGATTCAGCGGTCTGGGTTCGCCCAGGCCTTGCGGGGCCAGGCGCCGGCTGCCTGGCAGCGGGCTTTCATCGACCCGCAGTTCCGCCTGGGGGCTTCAGGGCCATGCAGAAGGCCGTAACATCCAGTGAATGAGCGACACCTACCTCGTCACCGCCTACGCCGACAAAGACCAGGTCAAGGCCTTGGGCGCCCGTTGGGACCCTGCGCGTCGGCAGTGGCGTGTGCCGGCCGGCATGGACCTGGCCCCGTTTGCCAAATGGTTGCCCCAAAGCCTGACCCTGACCGGGGCGGCTTCCACCGCCGACGCACCGATCAGCCCGAGCCTGGCACTGGCACCCCAGAGTCCCCCCCAGTTCGCCTTGGCCCCCAACGGGGCGCAGGGCATCCCGCTGTCACGCCTGCTCAATGGGGTGGCCCTGGCCGTGTCGGAGGCTTTTCGGGACGGGGTCTGGACCATCGTGGAAATTGTCGATGTGCGCATTCGCCAGCACGTCTACCTGGAGCTGGCCGAGCGCGACTTGAACGGCAACACCCTGGCCAAGGCCCCCGCCATGATCTGGGCCCAACAGGCCCAGCGCATCCTGCCGCAGTTCCAGCAAGCCACGGGGGTGGAGTTGGCCGCCGGGCTCAAGCTGCTGGTGCGGGCGCGGCCGGTGTTCAAGGCGCAGTACGGGTTCTCGTTGGAGATCGATGCCATCGACCCCCATTTCACCCTGGGTGATCTGGAGGCCAACAAGCGTGACATCCGCGAGCGCCTGAGCCGCGAGGGCCTGTTCCAGCGCAACCGCGAACTGCCCCCCCCCTGGGACTTCAATCACCTCCTGGTCGTGGCCCCCGAAGGTGGGGCAGGCCTGGGCGACTTCCAGGCCGAGGCCTCGCGCCTGGAGCGCCACGGCCTGTGCCAGTTCACCTATGTGTACAGCCGATTCCAGGGGGAGGGCGCAGCGCAGGAAATTCGCCAGCAGCTGCTGTCCGCACTGGCGCAGATCGGCGCCAACCACCCTTGGCAGCCAGACGCGGTGGTGCTGATCCGGGGCGGCGGCGCCGTCAACGACCTGGCCTGGCTCAATGACTACGCCCTGGCGCGCTGCCTGTGTGAGCTGCCCATGCCCGTCTTCACCGGCATCGGCCACGAGCGCGACAACACCGTGCTGGACGAGGTCGCGCAGCAGCGCTTTGACACCCCGTCCAAGGTGATTGCCGGCATTGAACACCTGATCCGTGAGCGCGCCCTCCAGGCCCGCGCCTTGTTCGAGTCCATCACCCAGCAGGCGCAGCGCACGCTGGAGCTGGCCCGCCTCAACGCGACCCAGTGGCACCACCAGGTGCAGACCGGTGCCCGGGGCCAGATCACCCAGGCCCGCAGCCAGGTGGCCAGCCACTTGAGTGAGCTGCGTGTGCAGTCGGCGCACCACCTGCGTCTGGGGGCAGAACTGGCCCAGGCCCGCCTGTCCGAGGTCAAGACCGAAGCCCGGGCGCAGCTGTTCAGCGCCCAGCGCGAGGTGCCAGCCCTGATCAGCGAGGTGCGCGCCGAGGCCCGCCAGGCCTTGCGCAGCGCACGCCTGCAAACCCGCGCCGAGCGCGACACCGTGACCGGCCTGTCTGCCGCGGTGCTGCGCCAGCAAAAAGAAAACCTGCAGCGCAGCTGGACCGAGCTGGCCCAGCAAGCGCGCCAATCGATTGCCGACGCCCGCGAAGGCAGCACCAGCCTGCTGCGCGAGATCACCGGCCAAGGCCCCAGCAAGACCCTCAGCCGGGGTTTTGCCGTGGTCCGCTCAGCCGATGGCGAGCCCATCACCAGTGCCGCCAGCGCGGCGGTCGACATCACCCTTCAATTTCACGACGGCCAGCGCGCCGCAACCCTTCTCAAGCCATGAAGCACACGTTCAAGGAATCCTACGGCGTCTTGCAGCGCCACGCCCAGACCCTGCGCGAGCAGCGCGAACCCAACATCGATGATCTGTTGCAGATCGTTGAGGAATCGGTGAGCGCTTTCAAGATCTGCCAGGCCCGCATCGATGCGGTCGAGAAAGCGCTGGAGAAGGAGTTGGGTGAGCCCCAGCCGGTGGTGGCCAGCGAGGCCCCCGCGCCCGCCCCGCGCCGGGCCGCCAAAGCGGCGGCCCAGGCGCCCGCCGCACCTGTCCCGTCCAGCCTGCCTCCGCCTGCGGTCGACGAGGACGACATTCCTTTTTGAGCCTTGGGGGCGCGGCCCGGGTCGTCCCTGCGGGGGGGGGGGCCAGGCTGGCCTCAGGCGCCGGTCATGTCGCTTGTTGGAGGATTTTCACCATGCCTTGCTCACGTCTGCCCCGGCCCAGCCCCACCGTTTGGGCCAACGGCTCTTTCAGGTGGCGCCGTTGTGCTCTGGGGCTCTTGGCCGCCTGGGCCATGACAGCCAGCGGCTGGGCGCTGGCCGCCGGCGAATCTGGGCCCGCGCCCGCCCTGGATCGCAGCTCGACCGCTTCGCTTGACCGGCAGGGCGGGGACGCGGTCGCCCAAGTGCTCGCCCCGACAGGTCGTTTGCGCGCCGTGATCAACCTGGGCAATCCCATTCTGGCCCAGCGCGACGCCCTGGGGCAGCCTGTGGGGGTGTCCGTGGATCTGGCTCGGGGCCTGGCCCAGCAGTTGGGCCTGCCCCTGGATCTGGTGGTGGTGGACGCCGCAGGCAAGTCGGTGGACGAGGTCACGCAAGAGCGCGCCGACATTGGGTTCTTTGCCATCGACCCGGTTCGTGGCGCGGGGATTCGCTTCACCGAGGCCTATGTCCTGATCGAGGGGGCTTATCTGGTGCGCCAGGATTCCCCGCTGCGCAGCGTGGCCGAGGTTGACGTGCCGGCCCACCGCGTGGTGGTGGGGCGGGGCAGCGCCTATGACCTGTTCCTCACGCGCGAGTTGAAGCAGGCCACCCTGGTGCGTGCACCGACCTCGCCGACGGTGGTGGACACCTTTGTGGCGCAACAGGCCGAGGTGGCTGCGGGTGTGCGTCAGCAGCTGGAGGCGGACGCTGCACGCCTGCCGGGCCTGCGCCTCTTGCCAGGGCATTTCATGGTCATTCGCCAGGCCATGGGATTGCCCAAGGGGCGGGGCGAGGCTGCAGAGGCCTTGTTGCGCGACTACGTGGAGCGCATGAAGCGCAGCGGCTTGGTGGCGGCCGCCCTGAAGCGGCATGGCATCAAGGGGGCTTCGGTCGCGCCCTGAAGCACCGGCGCCGGACGAGGCTGTGGGCGCTCAGATCGCATTGTGTTGCCTGTCAAGAATTCAAAATATCATCTAGATCGTGTGTGTGGGTTTCCACAATGCTGGAAAACCCTAGGCCCCTTTAGAATGCCGGACCTTTTGCTTGGGCCCGGTGGGCCCTCGGTTCGGACCTTCACACATGACAACAACTACCCAACCGCAAGCCGTGCACGCGGCTGCTGAGGCGCCCACCAAGCGCCCGCTTTACAAATCGCTGTACGTCCAGGTGCTGGTCGCCGTGACGCTGGGCGTCTTGCTGGGCCACTTCCAGCCTTCGCTGGGGGCGGACCTCAAGCCCCTGGGCGACGGCTTCATCAAGCTGATCAAGATGATCATCGCGCCCATCATTTTCTGCACCGTGGTGGTGGGCATTGCCGGCATGGAAGACATGAAGAAGGTCGGCAAGACCGGCGGCCTGGCCCTGCTGTACTTTGAGATCGTCAGCACCCTGGCCCTGATCGTGGGCCTGCTCATCGTCAACTTGGTGCAGCCGGGCAGCGGCATGCATGTGGACCCCAACACCCTGGACAGCAAGAGCATCGCGGCCTACACCGGCCCGGGGAAGATGCAAGGCACGGTGGACTTCCTGCTCAACGTGATCCCCAGTTCGGTGGTGGATGCCTTTGCCAAGGGCGAGATCCTGCAGGTGCTGCTGTTTGCCGTGCTGTTCGGCTTTGCGCTGCACAAGTTCGGCGGTCGCGGCACCTTGGTGTTTGACTTCATCGAGAAGACCTCGCACGTGCTGTTCGACATCGTCGGCATCATCATGAAGGTGGCTCCGATTGGCGCCTTTGGCGCCATGGCTTTCACCATCGGCAAGTACGGCATTGGTTCCTTGTTCAGCCTGGGCAAGCTGATGGGCACCTTCTACCTGACCTGCCTGATCTTCGTTTTTGTGGTGCTGGGCCTGATCGCCCGCCTGCATGGTTTCAGCGTCTGGAAGTTCGTCAAGTACATCAAGGAAGAACTGCTGATCGTGCTGGGCACCTCGTCGTCTGAATCGGTGCTGCCGCGCATGATGGAAAAGATGGAAAACCTGGGCGCCCGCAAGTCGGTGGTGGGCCTGGTCATCCCGACGGGCTACTCCTTCAACCTGGATGGCACCTCGATTTACCTGACCATGGCCGCCGTGTTCATTGCCCAGGCGACGGACACCCCAATGACCGTGACCCAGCAGATCACCTTGCTGGCCGTGCTCTTGCTCACCTCCAAGGGGGCTGCGGGCGTCACGGGCAGCGGCTTCATTGTGCTGGCCGCCACGCTGTCGGCGGTGGGCCATGTGCCGGTGGCTGGCTTGGCGCTGATCTTGGGCATTGACCGTTTCATGTCCGAAGCCCGTGCCCTGACCAACCTGGTCGGCAATGGCGTGGCGACCCTGGTGGTGGCGCGCTGGACCGGCGACCTGGACATGCAGCGTCTCCAAGCCGGCCTGAACAACGAAACCTGGCAAGAGGCCGACGCGCCAGAAATCTTGCTGGACCAGAAGACCGAGACCTTCGGCGGCCGCTGATCGGCTGGACAGAGCGGCACCCCCCGCCGTTCCCGGTCCGCCCCCGCTGGCGGACCCCGCCCGCCTCGTTCTGAGGCGGGCTTGCCCCTCAAAAAACGTATTGCAGCCGCAAGGTGAGCATGTTGGCCTGGCTGCCGTAGGCTTTGCCGATCAGGTAGCCCAGGTGGTAGCGCAGTTCCTGGCCCGGGCCCAGCACCAGGCTGCCCTTGACCATGGGGCCTTGACGGTGCGACTGCTGGCGCCGGGGCGACAGGTCGTCCCAGGGGCCCAACTCACCAAAGCCCATCCAGCCTGGGTGCAGGCCAGGCCGCCAGTGCTGGGCCACTTGCCACTGGTATTTGAGTTGGGTGCGGCTGGCGCGTTCGGTCTGCAGGCTGCGCTCCCAGAACAGGTTGGTGTTGACCTGGGTGCGGCCGAATTCGGTTTGCAGGGCTGGGCCGAACTCCAGCAGGCGCCCGCTTCCGGGACCTTTGTTCAAGGCGAGGTTGCTGTGCAGCGCCAGGTCAAACGGGTACTGGCCCTCGGTCAACAGCAGGTCGTTTTGCCAGTTGACCGACTCGGTCCTGACGTTTTCAGGGCGCTCGCCCACGTAGCTGACGAACAGCTCGGTGTACCAGCGGCGGGTGACCCCGTAGCCCAGGCCGATTTCAGGCCAGACGCGGGTCCGGCCTCGCTGGGGATCGACCGTCCAGTAGCGGAAGTCCACATTCATCTCGCCCGCCCCGTCATACACCGTGACCAGGTAATAACTCGGCTCGGCCTGGCTGCTGGCGCCGCTGCCCAGCAGGGCGAGCGCCAGGGCCCAGGTCAACCAGGGCGGCAGCAGAGAAGGGCGGTGGTCGCGCATGAACCCCGAGAATTGCCGAAAGACCTCTGCGGGTCAAACATTTACTTACATTTCTGAGCAAGACCCGGGGTGAGCGGGGTCTTCGGTGTCAGTCGGCGACTTTGAGGAACAGGTCGGGCGCAGGCGCAAAGTTGGCGTACAGCGGCAGCAAGGCCCCACCCAAGGCGCCGGCGTCCGAGCCGATGGTGCCGGCCAGCAGTTGCGGGCGCGCCACACCTTCCCAGCTGTAGCGGTCCAGGGCGCGCTCGGTGTGGGCCAGCAAAGCCTCCAGCAGCGTGCGGTCGAAGGCACCGTCCAGGATCACGCCGTCCAGGTCCAGCAGGCAGGAGGCGCTGTTGCTGGCCAGGGCGATGGCGTTGGCGGCCTGTTCCAGCCAGGCCTCGGTGTGTTCGCGCCAGGGGGCTTGCAAGGCGCGCGCGTCGCCGGCGGCCCGCACGTCCAGCCCCGCCGCTTGCAGGCGCTGTTCCAGCTGCATCAGTGACGCCGTGCTCAGCAACTGGGCCGGGGCCTGGCTGGCATCAGGCGCGCCCTGGGCCAGGCCCAGCGGCAGCGAGCCGATGGCCCCGGCGTTGCCGTGCAGGCCGGCGCGCAAATGGCTGTCGATGACCAGGCCGCCGCCAATGAAGGTGTCGACAAACACGTACAAAAAGGACTTTAGGTTGCGCCCGCGGCCGGCCACCAGTTCGGCCACACAGGCGGCGGCGGTGTCTTTGAGGGTGGTCGTGGGCAGGCCACAGCGCTGTTCCAGCGCCTGGCGCAGGTCGGTGCGCTCCCAGCGCTGGGCCAGGTCCTCGGGGTAGCCCAAAAGTGGCTGCCAGCCGCCCAGCGACAAGGGCGCGGCCACGCCCATGCCTTGCAGTCGCTCCGCCGCCACCGGGCCCAGGCGCTGTTTGAAGGCCTGCACCTGCTGGCAGACCTGATGGAGCACCTGCTCGGGCTCCGGGTAGGCGTGGTCGGTGCTGGCGCGTTCACGCACCTGGCCTTCAAAGTCGATCAGCAGCACGTCCAGGCGGCGCCGGCCGACCTTCACACCGATCGACCAGGCGCCTTCGGGGTTCAGGCCCAGGGGCACCGAGGGCTGGCCCACCTTGCCGCGCAGCGGGGCCTGCTTGAGCAGCAGGCCGTCCTCGATCAAGCGCTTGGTGATCAGCGAGACGGTTTGCGCGGTCAGGTGGGTCAGCCGGGCCAGCTCGGCGCCGGGCAGGGCGCCATGCAGGCGCACGGCCTGCAACAGCACACGCTCGTTGTACTGGCGCAGGCCGCCTTGGCTGGAGCCACGGGGGCGCAGGCGCGGACTGTGCGAGGCGGTGTCAGGGGACAAGGGCTTCTCCGAGAACGCCTTTTTTGAAGATGAAATTGCCATAGGGTTGCAGTTCGCCGGTCAGGACAATGGCCTGGGCCGCGCGCACCCGATCGTAAAACGCAAATCGCTCCACGGCCTCGCATTGGGCCGATTGGGCGTGGCCCTCGGCCTCCAGCATGGCGACCACGCCACGCTGCTGCGCGCTGCGGTAGCCCTCGGGCGTGCCGCAGACCTGCATGTAGGTCACGGGCTGGTCCACCGCCGCGTCCAGCGGCAGCAGGGACAAGACGGCGCGCGCGCAGCGCTCCACCGTCACGCCAGGCAGGTGCAGCACGGGCAGCGGGCCCAGGGCGTGGCGCGACAGGGACTGGGCGGTGAAGTTGGCGTCGGCGATGACGATGGCGTCGCCGTGGCCCATCTCGGCCAGCACCTTGAGCAGGTCGGGGCTGAGCAGGGGGTCTATGCCTTTGAGCATGGTGGGGCCTTGGTGTGTTTTGAGGGGGGCCGGCTCAGCCGGCCAGGCATTCGGCCGGCAGGGCCTCGGGGGCCAGGGCGCCGGTCATGACGGCCACGGTGTCGCTCATGCTGATGTGCTTGGGGTTGAGCACGGCGGCCCGCTTGCCCAGTCGCGCCACATGGATGCGGTCGGCCACCTCGAACACATGCGGCATGTTGTGCGAAATCAGCACCACGGGCAGGCCCTGGTCGCGCACGCGGCGGATCAGCTCCAGCACCATGTTGCCTTCTTTGACGCCCAGGGCCGCGGTGGGCTCGTCCATGATCACCACATGCTGGGCAAAGGCCGCCGCACGCGCCACGGCCACGCACTGGCGCTGGCCGCCCGACAGGGTCTCCACCGCCTGGGTCATGGATCGGATGCCTACTTTCAGGTCCTGCATGCGCGCGATGCTCTGGGCCAACATCTCTTTCTTGTCCAGGCGACGCAGCAGCGCGCCCTGCCAGCCGGTGCGGCGCAGTTCGCGGCCCAGGAACAGGTTTTCGGCGATGGTCATGGCGGGGGCCACGGCCAGGTCTTGGTAGACGGTCTCGATGCCGGCGCGGCGCGCGTCCATGGGGCTCTTGAACTGCACCGGGCGGCCGTCGAGCAGGATCTCGCCTGCATCGGGCACGGTGGCGCCCGACAGTGCCTTGATCAGCGAGGACTTGCCCGCGCCGTTGTCACCGATCACGGCCAGGATTTCGCCGGCGCGAAGGTCGAAGTCGGCGCCGTCCAGGGCGGTGACCTGGCCGTAGCGTTTGACCAGGCCGCGGGCCTGCATGACCAGGGGCGCGGCGCTGGCCGACGACGTGGGTGTGGTGCTTGGTGTGTGGCTCATCAGCGGGCCCCCTTGCGCGAGAGTTGATCGGTGGCCACGGCCAGGATGACCAGCATGCCGGTGATCAGCACCTGGTAGATGGAAGACACGCCCATGAGCGTCAGCCCGTTGCGGAACACGCCCACGATCAGCGCGCCCACCAGGCTGCCCAGCACCAGGCCGCGCCCGCCAAACAGGCTGGTGCCGCCCAGCACCACGGCGGTGATGGCGTCCAGGTTCTCGGTCTGGCCCGCGTTGGGGTCGCCCACCCCGGTGCGCGCCACGCTCAGCAGCGCGGCCAGGCCATAGCACAGGCCGGCCATCACGTACACGCCCAGCAGCACGCGCTGGGTCGGGATGCCGACCAGGCGGGTCGCCTCGGCGTTGTTGCCCACGGCATAGACGTGGCGGCCGGCCGCGGTGTCGCGCAGGACAAACCAGGCCAGCAGGTACAGGCCGATCATCAGCAGCGCGCCCCAGGCGAACTCGGTCTGGCCCAGGCTGAAGGTGTTGCCCAAGGCGGTCAGCATCGGCGGCAGGTCGGTCACCGTCTGCGAGTTGGAATACAGCTGGGTGATGGCAAAGGCGATGTTCATGGTGCCCAGCGTGACGATGAAGGACGGCAGCTTGATGCGTGTGACCAGCAGGCCATTGAGCAGCCCAAAGGCCGTGGTCGCGGCCACGCCGCACACAATCGCCAAGGGCGCGGGCAGGCCCAGTTCGGTGGCGAACTTGCTCATCACGATGCTGCCCAGGGCCATCACCATGCCGCAGCTCAGGTCGATGCCTGCGGTCAGGATGATCAGGGTCTGGCCGATGGCGATCACGCCCACCACCATCACCTGCTGCAGGATCAGGCTGAAGTTGCCCGCGCTCAGAAAGCGGTCGCTCTGGGTGGCAAAAAAGAGGCAGGCGGCCAGCAGGGCCACGAGTGGCCCCAGCGTGGCCAGGGGCAGCAACTTGTCTTTCACGGGGATTCCTTCCTGAGGGGTGACGCCGCCACAGCACGGGCTTGGGCTGGCGGCGACAAGGGGCGCTGCGGGTGAGCGCCTGGCACGGGGCCGGGTTTTACTTCTTGCCCCAGCACAGATCGGTGCCGGTCTTCACGCTTTGGCTGTCCACGCCGGGCTGGGCGTTGGCCGAGATCAGGGTGACGCCGGTGTCGGTGTAGCCGCTGGGCTTCTGGCCGGTCTTGGCGTAGGTGACACCCGCTTCCACCCCCAGGGCGGCCATCTTCAGCGGGTACTGCTGGCTGGTGGCGGCAATCACGCCGGCGCCCACGTCCTTGATGCCCTGGCAACCCCCGTCCACGGAGACGATGACCACGCCCTTGTCCTTGCCCGCTTTCTTCAGCGCATTGAAGGCGCCGGCCGCGGCAGGCTCGTTGATGGTGTAGACCACGTTCACGTCCTGCACTTTTTGCAGGCAGTTTTCCATCGCGGTCTGGCCCTTGGCCTGGTCACCGTAGCTGTCGGCCATGCAGACCACGGCGGCGTCCTTGCCGAGTTCATTGCTTTTGGCGTCCGGCGCGTTCAGGCCAAAGCCCTTGAGAAAGCCGTTGTGCCGCTGGGCGCCCACGGGGTGGCCAGGGAACAGGTCCAGGGTCACGATGCGCGCCGGCTTGCCAGCCAGGGCCGCACGGGCGTACTGGCCGATCAGCACACCGGCCTTGTAGTTGTCGGTGGCGAACAGCGCGTCGGTGCCGTCCAGCGGGTCGGTCGGGCTGTCCAGGGCGATCACCAGCACGCCCTTGTCGCGCGCCTTCTTGATGCTGGGCACGATGGCTTTGCTGTCGCTGGGCGTGATCAGGATGGTCTTGGCACCCGCGGCGATCATGTTTTCCATGGCCGTGACCTGGCCAGCGTTGTCGCCATCGGTCTTGCCCGCACCGGTCAGCAGCTTGGCACCGGCGGCCTTGGCCGCTTCGGCAGCACCTTCCTTCATCTTCACGAAGAAGGGGTTGGTTTCGGTCTTGGTGATCAGGCCGATCACCGGCTGGCTTTGGGCCTGGGCCCCACCGGTGGCGAGCAAAACAGCAGTGGCGGCAGCGGCGGCGATCAGGGTCAGGGCAGGGCGCATGAGGGTCTCCTTGTTGTGTGAACGGGTCAGCGCAGACCGCACAGGGCGGCACGGAGCAGATTCTGGCCAGCGGTGTTTAATAAATCAAGTGGATTGATTAATGGTTTTCCCCATGTTCGAGGCGCGGCTGGGCTGCGATGCTCGGGGCCTGTTTGGCGGCTGTGGCCGCGAAGGATGCACAAGATGATGGTGGTCAGCGGTGAAGCCCTGATGGATGTTTTTGCAGCCGGTGACACGCCCACCGGCCTGATGATGGATGCCCGCATTGGCGGCTCGCCGCTCAATGTGGCGCAGGGCTTGGCACGGCTGGGCCAGCGTGTGGCCTTTTTTGGCGGCCTGAGCCAGGGTTTCCTGGGCGACCGGCTGCTGCAGGCTTTGCAGCAAGAGGGCGTGGACACCGGCTGCGTGCAGCGCCTGGACGCCCCCACCACACTGGGCCTGGTGGGACTGGACGCACAGGGTGTGCCTTCGTATGCGTTTTACGGCGAGGGCGCCGCCGACCGCCTGCTGCCCCTGGCTGCGGTGGACGGTGTGCCCGCGGCCCAGGCCTACCACTTTGGCTCCTACGCCATGGTGGTCGAGCCCGTGGCCAGCACCCAGCGCGCCCTGGTCGAGCGTGAGCACACCCGCAGCCTGATCGCCTACGACCCCAACATCCGCCTCAATGTCGAGCCTCACCTCGCGCGCTGGCGCGACACCCTGGCCTGGATGCTGCCGCGCACCCATTTGCTCAAGGTCAGCGACGAGGACCTGGGCCTGCTCTACCCCGGGGCTGACCCCGCCGAACTGGCTGCCCAGTGGCTGACCCAAGGCGTTCGCCTGGTCGTGGTGACGCGCGGCGGCGAGGGCGTTTGGGCCTGGACGGCACAGGGCCGGCATGCCGCGCGCCCAGCCCAAGCCGTGCCAGTGGTCGACACCGTCGGCGCGGGCGACACCTTTCAGGCGGCGTTGTTGACCACCCTGGCCGAACGCAGCCTGTTGAGCCCCGGCGGCCTGGCAGCGCTGTCGGCGCCCGTGCTGGAAGCGGTGCTGGACTTTGCCGCGCGGGCGGCCGCCATCACCTGCTCGCGCCGGGGCGCAGATCTGCCCTACCGGGCCGAGTTGGCTTGAACTGAAACCAGCGCCTGCCAACGTGGGTGACTGCGAGGGCTTGTTCGATGCGAAGCTCCGGGGACGGAAATCACACCTGAACACCGCCATCGCGCCGAGCACGGTCTTTCAAAGCAAGGTGGCAAGGTCAGTTTGACCCACCTGCAGGTGGTCAACGCCATGCGCTAAGGTGCCGAGCACGGCTGAAGATGGCTCAGGCGACTGAAGGGCGACAGACGCACCTTCTCTCGCTTCGAGAAGCTCGGTTCAAGGTTCCTGGGATTTCTCGGCTTCGCATGGGTTGCTGAGGGTCTTCGCCGTTTGTGTTGACCCGCCCTGGCTTCCGACTACTCCTCCAGACGCACCTCGCCGATGTCTTCGAGGCGGTAGCCCAGCCCGCGCTGGGTGTGTATCAGGGGACGTGGGCTGCCCTCGTCCACCTTGCTTCGCAGGCGACGGATGTAGACATCCACAATGTTCGTCATGGGGTCCTCGTTGGTGCCCCATACATTGGCCAGAATCCGCTCGCGGCTGAACAAGCGCCCGGGCGCTGAAAGGAGCAGCTCCAAGAGAGCCAGTTCGCGGGCGGTCAGTTTCAGGACTTGCCCCGCGCGCTTGGCCTTCATGGTGCGTGTGTCCAGCACCAGGTCGGCAACGACCAACTCTTCTCGTGGCAAGGGCTGTTGGCGGGGCCCCCTGCGCGCCAGCGCCTCGATGCGTGCCAGCAGTTCTTCGAACTCAAAGGGCTTCACCAGATAGTCATCCGCCCCAAGTCGCAAGCCGGCAACCCGGTCTTCCAGGCTGCCCAGGGCGGTCAACATCAAAATGGGGATCGGAACCAATGCCGCGCGCAGTGTTTGGCAAACCTCCAGACCGCTCATGCCGGGCAGCATGACATCCAGCAACATCACCGTCCCCACGCCGTCGGTGGGCGTGTTGCGGACAGCCTCCCGGGCCATCATCAGCCCATCCGGACCATTTCGAGCGACTTGCACCCGATAGCCCTCTGCGCGCAAACCGCGATCCAGAAAGTCCGCGATGCGCGCATCATCTTCCACCAGCAAAATATTCATGTCTCATGCCCCGCCTGGTCAGCGGGGAGCAATGGCAAAGTCAGTCGGGCCGTGGTGCCTTGTCCTTGGGTACTCTCCAACACGATATCGCCGCCGTGTGCACGCGCCAGCACCCGCCCGATGGACAAGCCCAGCCCACTCCCTTCCGCACGATGCTGGCGCGCCGACGGGCTGCGGAAGCTTCGCTCAAACACCCGTGGCAGGTCATCTGCGGCGATCCCGATGCCGGCATCTGCAATGCGGATGATGCAGTAGGCGGGTTCAGCCGATACGCACTCCACGCTGACCGTGACACGGCCACCCTGGTGGGAATACCGTATCGCGTTGTCGAGCAGCAATAGCAGCAACTGGCGCAATCGAAGCGGGTCGGCCAACATGCGCATGTCGGCTTGGGTGGACGCCTGGGCGATGACTTCCACGCCACGTTCATAGGCCAGGGCCGCGGCCTGCATCACCACCTCGCGCATGGACTCTGTCAGGCTCAGGGGCGTGCGATTGAGGGCGAGCACATCCATGTCGGAGCGGGCCACGGTCAACAAATCGTCAATGACGGCACCGAGCTGGCGCGCGGTGCTCACAATGCGACGCAGTGCGTCACGGTACTCCGCTTCATCACGCTGCTGGCCCCGCAAAGTGATCTCCGCCTCCCCCAGGATGACGGTGGTCGGCGTGCGCAACTCATGACCGATGTCCGCAAACAACTGCCGCCTGCGCGTGTCGACTTTTTGCAGCGCCTCCAAGGCGTTCTGCAGGTCCTCGGTTCGGGCTTTCACCAGACTTTCCAATTGTTGCCGGGCTTGAACTTCGCGCTGCCGGTGCTCTTGCAACTCCATGGCCATGGCGTTCATGCTGTTGGCAACGGCCGCAAACTCATCCGCGCCAGTCCAGCGTATGCGGTGCGCCAGGTTGCCTTGCTGGAGTTCCAGTGCCCCCTGCGTGAGCGCGTTCATGGGCCGGCGCAAGGCCCTGGCGAACTGAATGGCCAGCAACAGGGTCAGCAAGGCGATGCTCACCGCCACCGCCAGCCAAAGCCGGCGCATCCAAAGCAGCGCCTGATCAGCCCCCTTGCGTTCCCGTGCGACCGCCGCCAATTCCCGCTCCATGCTGTCTGCCAGCAGCCGTCGCAAATCACGGCCTCGTGAACTGTCAAACAAATCAGAGGCGACCCGCCAGGCCATGCTGGCGTCCGTACCGGCCGACATGGGCGTGACGTTGGATGCAGCGGCCTCCAGCGTCGTGACGCTTTCCTCCAGCACGGCAAGCGCTTCCTCCCGCTGCAGGTGCTCTGAAAGCGTCAACGCCTCGCCCTGGCTCAGGGCAGTCGCCTGGGCCGACAACAGATGCAACTGACGCAGGTTTTGACGCATGTCCGCCAAGTATTTGTCCCGTAGCACGTGATCGGCACCGGTGCTCAACTTGGCCTCGGTGAACCAGGCCCGCAAACGCAGCTTGTTGATGGTGAGCTCTTCAAATCCTTGGCGCAGGTCTGAGGCCACGCGCCCGCGCAGGACATGCTCATTGGCCACATTCAAAGCCCATACGGCCACCAGCCCTTCCAGGATGGCGGCACCGGCCAAGGCGGCCAGGGCAAAAGACAGCTTGCGAGCGAACATCCCTCCATGATGGCGCATCTGGACAGCCTCGCAGGCCGGCGGAAGATTAACTTCAGATGAACCACTTTGCGGGGCTGTCATCTCAGGTTCATGTGGATTTCATGGTGCGCTCATGGAGCGTTCAGTACCCGTTCAAGTGCGCACGCTTCAATGGCCCGGTCGGCGCAATGTCGCTCCGACCAGACATCATTTGGAGCCTTCGTACATGAAATTCGCTAAGCAAGCCCTTCTCGTCACCGCCCTGGCTTTCGCCGGCTCGGCTTTCGCACAGACACCTGTCACCAACGCCGCCATCAACGAAACCGAAGTTCTGGCGGCCCAGAAGGCTTGGGGAGACGCGCTGGTGGCGATCAGCGAGGCAAACGTCCAAGGCGGCCCAACTGCCGCCAAGGCACTGGCCGAAAAAGTACTGGATGGCGCCTATGGCTACAACCTGGGCCCCGTGCTGTTCAAGCCCACCCTGACGCAAGCACCACAAACTTTCCGGACCACACGCGCCGGAGCCCTGGCCTACTTTGTGGGCGGCGACGCCAACTACCCCACGGACACCGGGTTCGCCCTGAAGGGCTGGAAGAAGGTGGAAATCAGCAATGCCGCCATTCTGTTGGCAGGCAATACCGCCACCACCATGGGCAATGTCAGCTTCACTGACAAAGACGGAAAAGTGACTGTGGTGGACAAAACCTGGGAATTCAAGAAGGACGATGCTGGGCGCCTGCGCATTGTGGTGCACCACTCTTCCTTGCCATTTGCAGCAGGCAAGTGATCCCGCAGGGAAGCGCCGGGGCGCCCTGGCCGAGCTGGCCTGAACTGAAGCCAGCGCGGGTGACTCAGCCCGGGCTGCCTCCTGCGTCGAGCAGGCGGCGCACCACCAGCAAGGCCGCGCGCAGGCCCTGCAAACCGTCTTCGGCCCCATAGGCCACAGCGCTCAGGCTGTGCGCCAGCATGAGGTTGAGCGGCAGGCCAAAGTCCTCCACCGTGCAGCCATCGGCATCCACCCCTGCCTGGTGCTGGCCAGCCATGCGCTCGATCAGGCTGTTGGCTTGCGGCAGGTAGCCCACCACGGGCTTGCCCAGGGCCAGCGCGAACGAGGCCTCCCACACCGTGCCGCTGTCGGGCTCAAAACCGCGAAAGTCGCGCAGGTTGGCCACCACCGCGTCGGCGCTTTGGATCAGCTGGCGGTTGGCCTGGTAGATGCGCAGCGACAGCGGTGTGGCCTCTGTGTCGCTCAGGTCGCCATCGAGCGGGTACAGGCCGACCAGGCCCAGGCTCGCGCACAGGGCCTGCATCTGGCGTCCGCGCTCGCGCGCCTCGGGGTAGAACACATCGGGGCCGGCCAGGTAGATGCGGGGGGCGGGGCGGGGGGCAGACGAGGGCAAGGTCATCCGCCAAGTATCCGCCGCCCCAAGCGCCTGCATGGGGGCGGGGACGACCATTTTTCGACCCGCCCAGGGGCCGGCCTCGGGGCCGCTAACATCGCCGCCCATGTGTGCCCATTTTGAAGCGGTCTACGACCCCGAGCGCCTGCGCAAAACCTTCAAGCTGACCTTGCCGGAGGGCGGTCGCCGGGACGTCTGGCCGTCCTACCCCGCGGCCTTCATCCGCTACCCGCGCCCCTTGACTGCGCCCGCTGCGGCGGCGCCAGCGGAGGAGGTCGGGGGCGGGCGCGAGGCCTTGCTGGGCCGCTTCGGCCTGATCCCCCACTGGGCCAAGGACGCCGGCGTGGCGCGCCACACCTACAACGCGCGCAGCGAGACGGTGGCCAGCAAGCCCAGTTTTCGGGATGCCTGGCGCCTGGGCCGGCGCTGCATCGTGCCTGCCGAGGCGATTTACGAGCCCGACTGGCGCTCGGGCAAGGCCGTGCCGACGCGCATCGTGCGCGCCGACGGCGAGCCTTGGGCCTTGGCGGGTTTGTGGACCGGCTGGCGCGACGCCAGCGGCGCGGTGCAGCGCAGCTTCACCTTGTTGACGGTGAACGCCGACCAGCACCCCTTCATGAACCAGTTTCACCAGCCCAACGAAGAAAAGCGCATGGTGGTGGCCCTGCGCGAGGCCGACTTCAGCACCTGGCTGCAGGCCCCGCTGGCCCAGGCGGCGGCCTTGGTCTGCGCCAGCCCCGCCGGGGACTGGCGGGCTGATGAGGGCGAGCCAAGCCCTGCCCCGGCCTGACAGCCAGGCCGGCCCTCAGGCGCGCAGGCGCCGGGGGCTGAGGCCTTCGACATCAACGCCAGCGGCAACCAGCTCGTCCACCGGTTCGCGCAGGATCAGCTGGCGCGCCAGCAGCGAGGCGCCGGCCGCGCTCTGGATGCCATAGCCGCCTTGGGCAGCCAACCAGAAGAAGCCCTCCTGGGCCGGGTCCCAGCCAATCACCAAGTCCCCGTCGGACACAAAGGAGCGCAGGCCGGCCCAGGTGTGGGCTGGGCGGCGGATTTGCAGGGTGGTGGCCTCTTCGATGTGAAAGATGCCGGTGGCGATGTCCAACTCTTCGGGCACCACGTCGTGGGGATGCGTCGGGTCGGCGTTGGCGGGCGAGCCCAGCAGTTGGCCGGCGTCGGGCTTGAAGTAAAAGGTCTCGTCAATCCCCACCACCGCTGGCCAGGCGCTGCAGTCCAGGCCGGCCGGCGCTGGGAAGGTGAAGGCGCTGCGCCGGCAGGGCTGCAGGCCGATCGGGGCCACGCCGGCCAGTTCGGCCAGCGCATCGGCCCAGGCACCGGCGGCATTGATCAGCTGGTGTCCTTGCACGGGCTCACCCTGGGCCAGGTCGACCTGCCAGACCCCGGCCTCGCGGCGCAAGGCCACGACTTCGGCGTCGCAGCGCAGCGTCACGCCGCGCTGGCGTGCACCGCGCAAATAGCCTTGGTGCAGCGCGTTCACGTCCAGGTCGGCCGCCAGGGGCTCGGCCATGCCCGCCACCGCAGCCTCGGGGCGCAGGACGGGCACAGCGGCCAGCAGCTCGGCCTGGCTCAGTTCGCGCACATTGGGCGACTGAGCCCGTGCGCTGGCCAGGGCCTGGTCCAGCAAGGGGCGTTGCTCGGCGCTGGCGATGTAGACCACGCCGCGCGGCGACAGGATGGGGTGCGGGCCAAACACCTCGGGCGGCGCTTCGTAAAAGGCCCGGCTGGCCCGGGTCAGGGCCTGGATGTTGGGCGTGCCGTAGGTCTCCATGAACATGGCCGCCGAGCGCCCGGTGCTGTGGTAGCCGGGCTGGGATTCGCGCTCCAGCAGCAGCACGCGGCCGCGCTCGGCGAGCTGCCAGGCCACGGAGGCGCCGGCAATGCCGGCGCCGACGATCACATAGTCATAAGTCGACATGGTGTCTCTCGGGGTCATGGGCATCAGACGGCCGACACGGTGCCGGCGCTGGCCGCCCGGCCGTCCAGGCGGGGCAGGCCCACGGCGTCGCGCGCGTCGGGGGCGGCGGTGACGATGGAGGTCAGGGCGGGTTCGGCCGGTTTCAGGCGCGACAGATCGGGGCGCGGGCGTTGCAGGCCCTCGATGCGGGCGAAGGCGCTTTCCAAGGCCTGGCCCGTGCCCAGCGTGTGGTGGTCGGCGCGGAAGCGGCCAATCACCTGCAGGCCAAAAGGCATCTGGGCGTGGTCCAGGCCACAGGGCAGGCTGAGCGCGGGGTGGGTGCTCAGGGTGCTGACATAGGTCAGGGCCAGCCAGCGGTAGTAGTTGGACTGCGCTTCACCATTGATGTGGCTGGCGTACAGCTCGGTCCAGGGGAAGGGCGAGACCGGGGTGGTGGGCGCCAGGATGATGTCGAAGTCGGCAAAGGCCTGCTGGAAGCGGCCCAGCAAACGGGTCTGCTCGGCCTGCGCCCAGGCGCTGTCGAGCAGGCTCATGGCCGCGCCCATCTCGTAGTTGGCGCGGGTGTTGGGGCCCAGGCTGGCGGGGGCGCGTTGGTAGGCGTCGCTCAGGCTGGCCACAAAGGCCTCGGCGCGCAGCACGTCAAAGCACTTGTGGGCTTCACCCAGCTCGAATTTCACCTCGTCGCAGCTGGCGAACAGGTGCTTCATGGCGGCGACTTTTTCGCGGAACACACGGCGGATGTTGTCGTCCACGGCGCAGGTGCCAAAGTCTTCCGTCCAGCCCACGCGCAGGCGGCTCAGGTCGACGTCGGGCGGGACCAGGAAGCTCATCGGGTCCAGCGGGTAGGTCAGCGGGTCGCCCACCGACACGCCGGCGCTGGCGGCCAGTTGCAGGCAGGCCTCGGCCACCGTGCGGCCCATGGGGCCGACCACCGAGATCGGGGTCCAGCCCAACAGCTTGCGCGAGCTGGGCACCACGCCGGGCGAGGGGCGAAAACCCACCACGCCACACTTGGCCGCCGGAATGCGCAGCGAGCCGCCGGTGTCCGAGCCGGTGCACACCGGCAGCATGTCGCAGGCCAGGGCGGCAGCGGAGCCGCCCGAGGAGCCCCCCGCGTTCAGGTTGGAGTTGAAGGGGTTGCCCGTGGCGCCCCAAACCACGTTGCGCGAGTTGGCGCCCGCCCCCATTTCGGGGATGTTGGTTTTGCCCGCGACGATGGCGCCGGCCGCGCGCAAGCGCGCCACCAGCACGTTGTCGGCGCTGGGGATGTTCTCGCGGTAGATGGGCGAGCCATAGGTGGTCAGCAGGCCCTCGGTGGCCTCCAGGTCTTTGACGCCGGTGGGCAGGCCGTGCAGCAGGCCCAGGTGCTGGCCTTGCATGACGGCTTGTTCGGCCGCGCGGGCTTCGCTGCGCGCGCGGTCAAAGCAGGTCGCGGTGACGGCGTTGACCAGCGGGTTGACGGCGTCGATGCGTGCGATGCAGGCGTCCAGCAGTTCGACGGGCGACAACTGGCGCGCGCCGATCAAGCGGCGCAGTTCGGGGGCGGTCAGTTCGACCAGGGTGGTGTCGTGGGCCATGGATGGGTCTCCAGGAGGCAGGGAATGGGACGGTGGGGGGCGCACCGGTGGCAAGCCGCTGGGCGACGACCCGCCAGGGGGGCGCCGCCCGTCGGCAATCAGTCTAGTTTGATCTGGGCGCGCTGCGCGATGGCGCGCATGCGCGGCAGTTCGGACTCGATCAGGGCGGCGGTGCCGGCGGCCGAGACGTGCTGCGGCTCAAAACCGACTTCGACCAATTTGGCGCGGGTTTCGGGGTCGGCCACGACATCGGCCAGGGCCTTTTCGAGTTGGGTCTTGACGGCCGGCGGCAGGCCGCGCGGCGCCACGATGGCCAGCCAGGTGTCCATGTCGAGGTCGGGGTAGCCGCTCTCGGCCAGCGTCGGCACCTGGGGCAGCAGCGAAGAGCGCTTGGCGGTGGTCACCGCAATCGCCTTGATCTTGCCGCCCTTGAGCTGAGGCAGGGCCGCCGACACGGTGTCGACCGTGAACGGGATCTGGCCACCCATCAGGTCCACCATGGCCGGGGCGCTGCCCTTGTAAGGCACATGCAGCAGCTTGGTGCCGGTGGCGTAGAGGATCATTTCAGCGGCGAAGTGCGAGGTCGTGCCACTGCCGTAAGAGCCGTACGAGAAAGTGCCTGGGGCGGCCTTGGCGGCGGCCACGAATTCCTTCACGTTGTTCACCGGCACGGCCTTGTTGGCCAGCAGGATCAAACCGGTGCGGCCCGCGATGCCGATGGGCTCGAAGCTCTTCACCGGGTCGTAGGGCAGCTTGCTCTGGATGGCGGGGTTGACCGTGAAGGTGGTGCCCGAGCTGACCAGCAGCGTGTAGCCGTCGGCGGGCGCCTTGGCCACATAGCTGGCCCCGATCACCGTGCCAGCCCCGGCGCGGTTGTCGATGACGACGCTCTGGCCCAGCTTGTCGGACAGCTTTTTACCGATCAGGCGGCCGAGGATGTCGGTCGAGCCCCCGGGCGGAAAGGGGATCACCAGGGTGATCGGCTTGGCGGGCCAGGCGCCTTCCGTGGCATGGGTCAGGGCGGGCCAGGTGGCGGCGCTCAAGGCGCTGGCCAGGGCCAGCAGGGGCAACAGGGGGCGGGTGCGGTTTTTCATGAGCGGCTTTCGGGGGGGGCGGGGTGGGGAAGGGGGGAGGTCAGCGGGCGGGAGACGCTGCGTCAGGCCGAGGTCGCGTTCAGCCCTTGGCGGCCACGCTGCACAAAGCGGCTGAATTCCAGTTCGGGCACCAGCAGGCCACCCGTGGTCCAGACCAAGTGGGTGGCGCGCGGCAGGTGGGGCAGCAGGCCTTGTTCGGCCAACCAGGCCTGGCCCTGGGCGCTGCCACACAGCTGCTGCGGGCCGCTGAAGCCAGCGGCGGCCGAGGGCTCGATGCGTTGGTCGGCGTGGTCCAGTACCTGCACGAGGTGCTCGAACAAGGTGTCGTCGCGCACCGTGAACACCCCCGACAACAGGGGGCGCATCAGTTCGGCGGCCAGCAGCGAGGCGCGTGGCACGGCCAGGCCATCGGCCTCGGTGTGGTTCGTCAGACCGATGTCGTAGACCGAGGGGTGGGCGCCCTCGGGGCTCATCATTTGCAGCATGAAGCAGGGCGACTGCACGGGCTCGGCGAAGAAGCAATGCACATGCGGGCCGAGCAGCTGACGCAGCCCGAAGGTGATGCCCCCCGGCGCGCCGCCCACGCCGCAAGGCAGGTAGACGAACAAGGGGTGTTCGGCGTCAACCACCACGCCCTGGGCCTGGAGTTGCTGACCCAGGTGCAGGGCGGCAGCGCTGTAGCCCAGCAGCAGCGAGAGCGAGCGCTCGTCGTCGACAAAATGGCACAGCGGGTTGGCGGCGGCTTGCTGGCGGCCTGCGGCGACGGCTTTTTCGTAGTCGCCACCGTGTTCGACCACCTCCACGCCGCGCTGGCGCAGGCGATCCTTTTTCCAGGCCTTGGCGTCGGAAGACATGTGCACCACGGCTTGGAAGCCCAGGGCGGCCGACAGCACGCCAATGCTCAAGCCCAGGTTGCCGGTGCTGCCCACGGCCACCTGGTGGCGCGCAAACAGGGCGCGGGCCGGGCCCTGGCCCAGCACGCGGTAGTCGCTGTCCAGGGTGATCAGGCCGTGCTCCAGGGCCAGGGCCTCGGCCCATTGCAGCACCTCGTGGAAGCCGCCGCGCGCCTTGATCGAGCCCACCACGGGCAGGCTGTGATCACCTTTGATCCACAAGGCGCCGTGCTCGGGCGGCAGGCCCAGGGCCTGTTGCAGGGCCGGGGCGGACAGCAGCTCGGACTCGATCACGCCCTGGCGGGCGCGCAACTCGGGCGACAGTTCGGCCAGCAGCGGCGCGAAGCGGGCAAAACGGGCTGCAGCTTCACGGGTATCGGCCAGACTAATGTGGCCGCCTTCGCTGGTGGGCATCACGGCCTCGGGCTGAGCCTGGCGGGCCGGGTTGAGCCACAGCGTGGGGCTGGCAGCGCGGAGCAGGGCCTCGGTGGGCGCGAAACTTGCAGGCAGGGTCATGGTCAGAAAATGCGTTGGACGCCGTTGAACAAGGCCGTCAGCGCCGCTGGGAAACGCGGTTGACTGAACAAGCCATGGGCTCATTCTTCATGGCCCAGCGCCTGACGACAATGCATTTATAGTGGGTTAAACATTAGTGAGAATAATGGAAACAAGGCTTTCTCCTTCCTTGCTGGCCTGGCTGCGCTGCTTCGAAGCCACGGCACGCCACGGCAGTTTCACGCGCGCTGCCGGTGAGCTGTGCATCACCCAGGGTGCGGTGAGCCAACAGGTCAAGCAGTTGGAGCAATGGCTGGCGCGGCCGCTGTTGATCCGCACCCCGCGCAGCTTGGTGCTGACGCCCGAGGGCAAGTGGCTGGGCGTGGTCTTGCGTGAGGGTTTCGAGGCGATTGAGGGCACGCTGTCCCAGCTGCGTCGGGCACCGCGCTCCGACGGCCCCACCACGCTGAGCTGCTCGCCTTCGTTTGCCATGCGCTGGTTGACGCCGCGTCTGGGCTCCTTCTTGAGCCAATACCCCGAGGTGGGCCTGCGGGTGTACGGCGAGTTTCACGCCCTGGACCGCACCCGCATGGTGCACGACGGCATCGAGGTGGCGGTGCGCTTTGACCCGGGCCAGTACGAGGACGTGCAAGCCACTCAGTTTTTGGACGAGTGGCTGGTGCCTGTGGCCAGCCCGGCCTTTTTGGCGCAACACCCCGAACTGCAGCAGCCGAGCGACCTGAACCCCGCCTGCCTGCTGCACGACGCCAGTCCCTGGGATGGCGGCGATGAAGTCGCGGAGTGGACGCATTGGTTCCGCGCCATGGGGGCCGAGCGGCCCGACCTCAGCCAGGGCCAGCGCTTCAACCTGTCGCAACTGGCCCTGAGCGCGGCCTTGGCCGGCCAGGGTGTGGCCATGGGTCGCGCGGCGCTGGTGCTGGACGACATCGTCACCAAGCGCCTGGTGCCCTTGTTTGGCCGCAGCGTGCAATCGCACGCCAGCTACCACTTTGTGTCGCAGCGCTACCCCTCGGAGGCCATGCGCCTGATCGAGGCCTGGTTGCACCAGGAAGCTCAGCAGTTCCGCAGCTTGCGTGCCCAAAGCCTGCCCGCACCCAGCGCTTGAAAAGCGCCCTGACGCCGCACTGGCTTGGGGCGCGCACCATCTTTCATTACAAATAATTGAATGAAGTCATATCAACATGACAATTAGTGTTATGATTGCGGTGCGCGATGGAGCAGCCTGGTAGCTCGTTGGGCTCATAACCCAAAGGTCGTAGGTTCAAATCCTACTCGCGCAACCAATCAAACAGCGGTTCCCGCTGACAGCAGACGCCCACTCATCAGTGGGCGTTTTTGTTTGTGCCCACTTTGTGCCCGTCTTGTGTCCACTCGGATTTGGTCTGTCACGATTGTGACCATTGGGTCAATCTGGCTAATTTCACCGCAACGACGGACTCTTTAAGGCTGGGTGCTGTCGGTCATCTTTGCGCCAGCAAATACACCCGCTCCTGTGGTGGCAAAAATTCACCAGGCCATCAACGAGACGCTGATACAACCCGAACTGAAGGCCAAGTTGGCGCTGCAGAGCATCGACACGGCGCCGATCAGCCAGGAGGAGTTCGCATACACCGTGAAACAGGACTTCACACGCTGGGCCGAGCTATTGAAGGTTTTGAAGGTCAAGGTGGAATAGCAAGCCCGGGCTAGCACACGAGGCCCGCGAACATCAGGGATCTGGTGTGTTTCTACCAGCGCTGCTCGGTGGTGTCCGGACACCGTGGTAGCGGCCAGATCGATTCTCGCAACTTTGGTGCGCAGCCCCTCGTGCGGGGGCCCACTAGCAACCGGGCTTGAGTTGCAGCCCCTGGCGTGCCAGGTTGTGTATTTCCCAAATGTTTTCCTGCTCAGGTGTTATCGCTGAAAGGAAACACAGATGAGCTCCCTTGATGGAAGACGGCATCAAGCGTTAGTCGGCCAAGAGAAAGTCGGTCCTGGTCCTGGACATCCTCCGAGACCGGACCACAGTCGCTGAGGCTCACCGAGCCGACGAACTCAACCCTTCTGAGGTTGAACAGTTGGTCGACGAAGGCAAGCGAGGCATGGAGAACGCGCTGCGCAGCAAGCCACTGGAAATCAAGCTCAGTGATTTGCAGCAGGCCCACGGCGAAGCGCTGCTAAAGCAGCTCGCTTAGAAACAAGCGACAGCTTTGGAGACTTGACTTGTGATCGTAACCATGCCACAGCTTCGTCCACCATCGGGTGGTGACGGCTCGCATTCCAAGCGGTTGCAGCCGTTACGACCATGATTTTTTCCTTCAGTGGCCTGACCACCACATTCTCTGGCGCCAGTCTTCGCAAAGAGGATGGCACCAGAGCCACACCTTGCCCGCAACTGACGTAGGCGATTTGCGACGTTACCGATCGCACCTCATGAAGTACACGCGGGGAGAATCCATGGGTGCGGCAGACGCTGGTCAGCATATCGAAATACACCGGGCTGACCTGTCGAGAAGACATCACGAGTTGCTCTGCACTCAGGGACTTCAGGCGGATCTTGGATTGAGTCGCCAGAGGGTGGCTCTTCGTCAGCGCCACTGCCAAGCGATCCTCTTGCATAGGAATCGTCTCAATGTCACTGCCGACATCTCCATCCAGCCTGGCAAATACCAGATCCAACTCACCCGCCTCCAGTGCCGGGACGGCTTCAACGCTATCAATTTCTCTGACAAACACTGTCAGATGAGGGTGTGCGATCTTTAAGGCCTCGAGCAATGGGGGCACCGTTTCCAGCATGGCTGACGTGATGGCTCCAACGTGCAGCACACCGGATTGACCCGAGGTAACTTCGCGCACCACACGCTCCAGTTGCTCGACCTGGCCAGCGAACTGGCGCACCGCTGGCAAGATCGCCGCCCCGGCAGGGCTCAGTTGGGTCCCACGTCTGGAGCGTGCGAACAACTGCATTTTCAGGGACTGCTCCAGAACTTTGATCTGCTCCGTCAGCGGAGGCTGGGACATGCCGAGCCTTTGTGCCGCGCGGCCGAAGTGCTGCTCCTCGGCTACAGCGAGGAACATCCACAGCTGTCGTATGAGGCGGAAGTCAATCCTGTTGTTCATCCTGGTGCTCCATGTGGCTGGCTGGTGTGATGAGTCTGAGCGAACCATTCTCCTTTTGTCCTCGGCGAACGTCATCTTTTTCTGATCTTATTTTCAGATCACAACGATACTGAATTCGGAATTTACATATTAAGCGGCGGGTTTGATCATGCCCGGGTACCTTCATGGAACCCAGTGCAATGACCCAACGTTCATTCCTCGACCGACTCGCATCGCTGGACACCAACACCGTGTCCGACGCCCTCGACTTTCTGAATCTGCCTGGCGCGACCTACGGTCTGCGTCCCTTGTGGGACTGCCCCAAGGTCGTCGGCCGTGCGAGCACCATCCAGCTGGGCCCGAAAGGCGACGCCAAGCCGACGGTTCACCTGATTTCTCCTGTCATTGACGCCATTGCCTCTGACGACCGCGTCTTGGTCGTTGCAGGGGGCGCGGAGGGCATCTCTTGCTGGGGCGATATTTTGGCCAATGCTGCCGTGTCCAAGCAGGTGCGTGGCACGGTCATCGACGGCTTGAGCCGCGACATCGAGGGCAGCGAGTCTGTGAGCTACCCGGTCTATGGCCGCGGCGTGACCATGATCAGCGCCCGTAATCGGGTGATCCAGATCCACTCGTGCCAGCCGGTGCAGATGGCGGGCGTCACGGTGCATGAGGATGACTATGTGATCGCCGACCGCTGCGGTACCGTCTTTGTGCCTGCGGCCCGCATCGAAGAGGTACTGGACCTCGGCGAGCGCATTGCCAAGCGCCAGGATGGCATGGTGGCAGCGGTGCGTGCTGGCCGTTCGGTGGCGGAGGTCATGCACGACAAGGAATTTGAGGCCATCGTGGTCAAAGGCTGATCGCAGTGCGGCCTCGCCTACCCGTCTTGCGAGCTCAAATCACTCCACCCCAGTAGGCCTGACGATGAGCCTTCAATTGCGTTCGCTTGGCTGCGCTTTGCTGATGCTGGCCGCGAACAGCGTGGCTTTTGCCCAAGCGCTCGTCGCTGGCCCTGGCCAGGTTGTCAAGTTCGTCGCGCCAGACCCAGCCGGAAGCCGCGACAGGTTGGCTTGGGTGATGGGGCAGTTGATCGACGGCCTGCGTGCCCCTCTGAGCGAACTTTTTGCGCTGTCGGGCTGCAAGGAGGGGCGTGCCTTGGCCGCTGCGAGTGAGAAACGAAACGCGGTGCTGCCTGAGGTGCCCTCCGTGAAGGCGCGGGGCTTTCGCCAGTTTGTGGTGAACAGGGGGGAGGGCGTCTTGGCGTGCCAGGGCCCGCCCGCAGACCTGATCAACCGGCGCCATGCCCGTGTTCGCAAAGCCCTAAACACGACCGACACGACGCAACTCCAGCGGCGCTTGAAAAGCGAAAGCCCCACCCCTGGAATCGATTGCCAAACCAATGGGAGCCATGGCGGACTGAGGCCAGAGCTTCCCCGAATTCAACTCAATTTTGATCTAGGAGTCATGACATGAGTGCAGAAGACAAAGAACTGATGGCCCTTTTTGAAGGGCTGGACACCCCCGGCGTCTCTGACGCCATGGACAAACTGGGTCTGCACGGCCAAGCACTGGGCATCATGCCGCTGGCCAACTATGCCAAGGCCGTGGTCGGACCAGCTTTCACCGTCAAGTACGTGCCAGCCAGCAACCCGCCCGGCACAGTCGGCGACTTCATCGATGACGTGGCGCCCGGGGACGTGGTGGTCATCGACAACGATGGACGCACCGATTGCACCGTTTGGGGCGACATCATGACCCAGTACGCGGGTCTGCGTGGCATCGCGGGCACCGTGATCGATGGGGTTTGCCGAGACGTGGGCAAGGCCCTGGGCGACAACTACCCGATGTTCTCAGCTGGCCGCTTCATGCGCACCGGCAAAGACCGTGTGCAGGTGGAGTCGGTGAACACCACGGTGGCCATCGGTACCGTGCGCGTCGCGTCCCGCGACATCGTGGTGGCCGATGCTAACGGTGTGGTCGTCGTGCCACGTGGCCGAGCCCGAGAAGTGGCCGAGACGGCCCGAAAGATTGAAGAGGTCGAATCGCGCATCCGTGACCAGATTTCTCAAGGTAAGACGCTCGGCGAAGCGCGTGCCGCGCTGGGGTACCACAAGCTGCAAACCAAGGAGTAATGCCATGACCTACAGCACAGAACAACTGACTTTGGCCCGCCAACTTGGTACTTCCACCTTGTTTGAGGCGTCGGGCCTGGCAACCAGCGCAGCCGATGTGGCCATCCGCCCCGTGTGGGCGGGCGCCTCGGTGGCGGGACCGGCCTTTCCGCTTGAATGCTCCCCCGGCGACAACCTGGCCATACACATCGCCATGGAGAAGGCACCGCGTGGCAGCGTTCTTGTCGTTTCAACAAGCAGCTTCGTGGCAGGCTACTGGGGTGAGCTGCTCACGGTGGCCGCTGAAGCCGCGGGCATCGCAGGGCTGGTGATTGACGGCGGCGTGCGCGACATTGCAGCCCTCACTGCGCGGCGCTTTCCGGTCTTTTCCCGGGGCATTTCCATGCGGGGAACCATCAAGGCCAGCGCGCCATCGGTGGGCCAGTCCATCAGCTTCACCGGCACGCCAGTGGCCGCGGGTGATCTGGTGGTGGCAGACGATGACGGTGTGCTCATCATCCCGGCCGCCCATGCGGAATACACCTTGACCCAGGGCCAGGCCCGGGCAGACAAAGAAGCCAAGTTCATGGCGTCTTTGACCCAAGGCAAATCCACACTGGAGTTGATGAACCTCACGAACTGGAGACAGGCCAGATGAATCCGCCAGTCCATGCGTTGAACCGCTTTCTGGCCGATGCCAAACCATCGGCCACCTACAAGGTCATGGATCGTGTGGCGGCACGCCGAGCAGGAGGGGCCAGCATCATCTCCCTCAGTGCGGGTGAGCCAGACTTCGATACGCCTGCACATGTGGCTGAGGCTGGCATCGCAGCCATCCGTGCCGGCCAGACCCGCTACACCCAGGTGGCGGGTCTGCGACCCTTGCGTGAAGCCATCGCCGCCAAGTTCCTGAGAGAGAACGGGTTGGCGGTCGACTGGCGTGACACGCTGGTGTGCAGCGGCGGCAAACAGGTGATATTCAATGCTTTGGCTGCCACGCTAAACGAGTTTGACGAGGTCGTCGTGCCTGCGCCCTACTGGGTGAGCTATCCGGAAATCGTGCAGCTGTGTGGTGGTAAGCCTGTCACCGTGGCCTGCGGAGCTGATACGGGCTTCAAACTCACGCCCGAGGCCTTGGCCGCGGCCATCACGCCGCGCACCCGCTGGCTGATCCTGAACTCGCCATCCAACCCGACGGGTGCGGTTTACAGCCGCGTCGAACTTCAGGCGCTGGCTGACGTGCTGCTGAAGCACCCGCAGGTGCTGGTGCTCAGCGATGACATCTACGAGCACCTGATCTTCGATGACCTTGAGTTCTTCACCCTCGCCCAGGTGGAGCCTCGCTTGCGCGAGCGGGTGCTGACCATGAACGGCGTTTCCAAGGCCTATGCCATGACTGGCTGGCGCATTGGCTTTGGCACCGGACCGCGCTGGCTGATCGAGGCCATGGAGAAGTTGCAGGGCCAGCAGACATCGGGTGCCTGCACCATCTCGCAGCATGCGGCGTTGGCCGCGCTGACCGGGCCACAGGACTTCATCCATGAGTCCCGTGCGGTGTTCCAGCGGCGGCGTGATCTGGTGGTCGAGTGGCTGAATCAAGCGCCGGGCCTTCACTGCGAAGTACCGCAAGGCGCGTTTTACGCGTTTGCATCGTGCGAAGCCTGGCTGGGCAAGGTAACGCGGGCTGGCACGACGCTGAACAGCGATGAAGACGTGGTCAACGCGCTGCTGGACGAGGCGAACGTCGCCACCGTGCATGGCAGCGCCTTCGGGCTGGGACCTTACATCCGCATCGCTTATGCGCTGGACGACGCCTCACTGCGGCAGGCCTGCAAAGCGATCCAGGGATTCGGCCAGGCCCTGGCCGGCTGAGTTCCTTGTGTCAGGCGGGCACGAATGGCTTGCGGCCAGACGGTGCCCGCTCGTTTTGTATTTCTAGGAAAAGCTTTTATAGCTTCAGAAATCGCGCATATGCGCTTTCCGCTGTCAATTGGTGACGTCGTGTTGGACGTTACCGCAATTCACCACGGCGGTGAAAAGTACCTATTGTCTTCCTGCATGGCTTTGGCACCACGAGGGAAGACTATGCTGACATCGTGCGAAAGGTCGAGTTCGTAGGCCATCACTTTCTAGCGTTTGAGGTGCCTGGCTGCGGCGACACCCCGTGTGCGGATTTGTCGACGGTCAACATACCCTTTCAGGTGAAGGCGGCACTGATCATGTTCGGCCGCATGGGGTTCCGACGCTTCGGACTTCACTAACTTCAGACAGGTACGGCTGGAGGGGGCAGGTCAGCAGCGCCTCAAGGCGGGTTGCAAGTCCAGCAAGTACCGAGAGGGCGAGTCTGGCGCCTTCTCTATCACCAAGGAGTCCTGCAACCTGCAGGCAACGTTTGATTGTTGAAAGTGACCTGCTGTGCGCCTCCGAGCCCTTGTTTGGATAGTGATCGACAGTGGTGTCCATGGCTGCCCAATGGTCTCAAATCCCGAAGATTCTAGCCCCATGCAAGTGGTCAACCGTCGGCTAAATTGTGATCACTGGATCAAAATAGGTGACAATCGTTCTTGATGATGCACATAAAAATACGTTTAAAAACAACGATTTACATCGATTAAAGTAGCTAAAAAACTAAAAAGACAGTGCATGCTTTGTAGTCTCATAACCCAAAGGTCGTAGGTTCAAATCCTACTCGCGCAACCAACACCAGGGCGGCGGTCTTTTCAGACTGACAGCCCTCCAAAACGCCCACCGCCAGTGGGCGTTTTGCGTTGGGCGTCCTAAAACTTGACCGCAGGCGTTTGAAGTCAGCAGCCCAAGGTTTGGCTCATGTGGGGCTTTTCGTGAGCCATGTTCAACATGCGGGCGTCAGCCAACCAAAGCGAACCCCCCAACAGGCCAGCAAGCCCAAGAAGTACCAGACACTGGAATGCAGACGCCGTTGTTTCAGGCTGATCGTTGTGGCCAGCAGAGCCCAGGGAAGCAAGTAAGCCAGCGCCTCCCAAGTGGGCTCGCCAGGGTCTGTCGGTAGAGCGCAGTAGTTCAGTCCCTCTGCCTTGGCTTGAGGGTCTTCAAGCATCCACTCATAACGGTTGTAGGGCGTACTGCAAAGGCCCAAGAACGTGATCGCGCTGAGCAGCGTCAGGACGACGTGCTGCCATGGCCGAGGTTTGTTCATGCTCAAGGGGTCAGCAGCCGCAGAACATGATCGCGATGTCGGAGCATGGCGCGCCCATACTCTGAGTATTGGCGCTCGGGGCGATCTTTTGGGCTTTTGATGGAATCACGGATGTCTTGCAGCGAACGTTCAACACCCCTGTTGTAACGGGCGCCAACGACGATGAATTCTTCATCGGTGAGTATTTGACTGTTGGCCATGTTTGGAAAGTCGTGCTCAATCAGTGATCGAAGATGTTTGGCAACCACTTCCAAATTGAAGTTGTCGGTTTCCAAGCACTGAATCAAATCGACTTGTACCTTGAAGGGCATCTTGTCAGCATCCCATCCTAGCTCTCGGGCCGCAGCCCTTAGCTGAATGCTGATGGCGCCAAAGGAGGTTTGATTGGGGTGTTTGAGGACTGCCAGACGATCGGTCCAATCAGGACCCATCCAATCAAAGCTGCGTAACAAATAGGCCGGGAATTTAGATTCGTCAGGTTTGCCCCCGACTTCGATATGCGCCACACATGCAAGCATGACTGCTGAGATCTGAGCATGACGTGCAGCTTGGAAAATTCGGAATTTGTTGTAAGCGATCCAGCCGTCCTTGTATGCCCATAGTCTCGGCCATCCTCCGCCAAGTTGTTGATCGAGTGCTTTCCATGCCAACCAATCCCACGTGCTCCACTTGGCGTAGCTGGTTTCACGCTCTGGCGCACAAAATGCATTGGACATCGGTGTTTCTCCATCACGTTGTCCAGCGCTGGTGAATCAGCTCGGGACAGTAACCCACAACTCCCAGGTTGTGCATCACCTCGTGCCGAGCTCTTGAGTCGAGCAAGAGGATCCCCCACGGGCGCATCGTCAAGTTGACGTTTTAGCACCTCAAAGAAGGTGAAACGACTGGCCAATGCCCGCACTTGGCTCATTGAGTGCACTGTTTGTACGGCAAGGGAATCAGTTCGCTCAACCGCTTGATTGAAGGGCCTGCCCTCAGCGTGAAATCACCAACGGACCCCCTGCAATCGCCCCCGACCCTCCACAGAGAGGATGGGGCAATTCAGCACCAGGTCGGTGGCTTGCACCGTCAGCAGGCCTTGGTCTTCGGCGTCCAGGATGTCCTGTTCCGAGCGCAGCTCCTTGGCCTGGCCGGCCTGCTTCCAGGTCACCCAGGTCAGGCGCCACAGCGGGCTGTAGGACTTGTCCAGGCTGCCCGGGCCCACGGGTTGCGGGGCCGACTGGAACACGGGGCGCTGCTGAAAATTGGCCACTTTGTAGACCCGCTCCAGCAGGTTCAGGCCGGCAGGGGCTTGCGCCGATCGGGCCAGCCGGGGGGCGAAGTTGGCGTTTTGCTCCACCGCCAAATCCGCGTCGGACACATCGGTGGTGACATACCGCGCCTCCAGTCCATCCACCCAACCGATGCGCAGGGGCAGGCTGATCGTTGCGGCGGGCGCCTGGGTGGGTAAAGCGCTGCAGCCGGCGAGCCAGGCCAGGGTGCTTGCGGCCAGCAGCAGCACCAGGGAACGTAAGGGGAAGCGCTGGGCGGTGGGTAGCGGCGTCATGGGCTTGGGCGGGTGGGGTCATGTTCCAGCACCGGGGGCTGGGCGGGGTTTGCACGGCGCGGCGGCGGCTCGTGCCGTCCTTGATTTATAGCGCGGACCCAACTGGGCCCGCCGGGAACGGGTTTTGTTCACACCCGTTGCGGGATCCGATGGCCGGATCCGTCGCCAAGGCGTGGTATTTTCAAGTCTGGCTGGACGACCGCCTGTCGGCCATCCACGGACTTCCCCAGACATGGCCTTCGCCTACCCCCCCGCCTTCACAACCGCCCCCCCATGACGCCCCTGGATTTGCGCAGCTTCAATCTGTTTGGTGGCCTGATGTGCACCACCATGGGCGTGGTGTTTTTGGCCATGCGCCTGCACTTCCGGGCCCCCACCCGGGGTTTGGGCAGTTGGGGGTTGGCGCCTTTGCTGGCCGTGGCCTCGGCCCTCTTGTTTGCGCTGGAGGGGCGCCACCCGACGGTCTTGGTGTCCCTGGCAGGCAATGGACTCTTGCTGGTCTGCAATGTGGCGATGCTGGCGGGCAGCAGCCAGTTCTTGGGGCGGCCCTGGACTTGGTGGCCTTGGCTGACCGCCGTGGTGCTGTGTCTGTTGGGCTTGCAGGTGTTCCTCTGGATCTGGCCTGATTACCGGGTGCGGATCATGTTGTTTGCCCTCACCATGTCCGTGGTGTGTGCGACCCATGCCCGTTTGCTGTGGGCACATGGCGAGGGTTTGCCGGCGCGTTTGATGGGCGCCGCCATGGTTTGGCAAACGCTGGTGCTGTGGGTGCGGGCGGTGGCCACCTGGTGGATCGACCGGCCCGACACCCACCGTTTTGACCCGGTGTCCCTGATCCACACCGTCTACATGGGCTCCTATGCCTTTTCAGTCTTGCTGGTCCTGGTCGGCGGTCTGTTGATGTTCAGCGATCACCTTCGCCAGCGTTTTGAGGACCTGGCCAACCACGACGACCTGACCGGTGCCTTGAACCGGCGAGCCATCGGTCAGCGGGTTGAACAGGCCCAGGCCCAGTGGCTGCAGCAGGGGCAGGGCTATGCCTTGCTTTTGCTGGACCTCGATCACTTCAAACGCATCAACGATGCCCATGGTCACCAGGCGGGCGACCGCGCCCTGGTGCGGGTGGTAGCGGCCTTGCAGCAAGGTTTGCGCAGTGAAGACAGCCTGGGACGCTACGGGGGGGAGGAGTTCCTGGTCTTGATGCCAGGCGCCGACCTCGCGATGGCCCAGCAGCGCGCCGACCAACTGCGCCAAACCTTGGCCTCGCAGGCAGCCGAAGCCGGCAGCCTGGGCTGCACGGTCAGCGTGGGGGGCGCGGTGGTGCAGGCCTCCGATGCCCGCAGCGACCGCGTGGTGGCACGGGCCGATTCCGCGCTCTACCAAGCCAAGGCCGCCGGGCGCAATCGGGTGGTGATGGGCTGAACGTCTACGTTTTGGGGTTCGCGGGCGGCGGGCTGTCTGGCGGGTTCACCCTGCCCAAGGCCTCTCCCCCCAAGGCCCCTGTGAGGGCCCCCAAGGGGGTGCCCAGCAGCAGCCCCACCGGCCCGGCGAGCGCCATGCCCACCGCGGCACCGACGGCGGCCCCTGCCACCAAGACGCCACCGACCAGCACTGAATCTGCCTCGCGTTCAGCGTCCTGAGCGCTCAGTGCGTGTTGGGCCGCTGGGTCGGGGTCCTGTGACGGGATGCCGTGACCCGGCTGGGCTTGTTCGGCCATGTCCTGGTCTGGGGGGGCGGCGTCGGTGGGGCCGTGGGCACTGGTTGGGGGATCTGAGCTGGGCATGGTGGGGTCCTGGCAGGGCTGCGGCGGTGTGCCCAGCGACTGGCGCGCCGGGCACGGGATGGGACCACCCTAGGCTTGGCTGCCGAGGGCGTCGGTGCGGCAGCTCACGGTGCGCTGCGCTTTGACCCATGTTGAGTCGGCCATATCACCGCATTTTGTCTGCGCGTGCTCCATGCCGCTCGGGGCACTCCACTGTCCCGACGTTCGCCTCACATCACCACCGGCCCGCCCTTGGCAATGGCCCGTTGGTAGGCCGGGCGCTGGTTCATGCGTTGGCGGTAGGCCTGCAACTGGGGGTAGCGTTGCGCGTTGTCAGCGCGGGACAGCGCCGCTTCGACGGCAAAGCTCATCTGAAAGTCGGCCAGGCTCAGCGTCGGGCCCACAAACCAGGGGTGGCTGGCCAGGTGGGCGTCCATGAAGGCGAGGGCGGTGTCCACGTTGGGGTTGATCAGCTTGGCCTGCACCGTGCCGCACAGGGCGCGCGCGATCGGGCGCACAAAAAAGGGCATGGGCTGGGTCGGAATGGTCATGAAGACCAGCTTCATCACCAGCCAGTTCATCAGCGAGCCTTCGGCGTAATGCATCCAGAAGCGGCACTGGCGGTGGGCTTCGCTGCCCCGCGCGGGTTCCAGCTGGGCCAGTTCGCCCTCCAGGTTCTGGCCGTAGCGCTCGGCCAGGTACTCGAGGATGGCGCCCGATTCGGCCACGGTGACGTCCCCGTCCGTGATCACCGGTGACTTGCCCAGGGGGTGGATGGCCTTGAGTTCGGGCGGGGCCAGACGGGTCTTCTTGTCGCGCTGGTAGACCTTGATCTGGTAGGGCAGGCCCAGCTCTTCAAGCAGCCAGAGCACGCGCTGCGAGCGCGAAGTTTCGAGGTGGTGGACGGTGATCATGGCGAAGGGTCACAAAAGAAGAGAGGAAGAGGAGCGACGGCAGCGTGCAGGGGGGGGCTCAGGCCATCACTGTGCGCTGATTGTGCTTGCAATGAGCGGCGTCAAGAAGCGCCATGACCGTGCCGGGGCGGGGAATTGACAGCTCCTTTACCATTGACGCCTCCCCGCCCCCTGGACCTGCGTCCCGACCCACTTCCTTGCCCGGCGCCCATGGGCCCCCGGGATCAACGCCTTCTGCGATGGACCAACTCGATTCTTTGCATGCCCTATTGGCCGTGATTGACCACGGTGGCTTTGCCGCAGCGGCTCGGGCCTTGAACACTTCGCCCGCCAAGGTCACACGCCTGATCCAGGAGTTGGAGCAAAACCTCAACGCGCGCCTGCTGAACCGCACCACGCGCACGTTGTCGCTGACCGAGGCCGGCGAGCTGTACGCGGGCCGCATCCGCCCCGCCGTGGACGCGCTGCGCGCGGCCAACGACGAAGTCACCACCTACAACAGCCTGCCCTCAGGGGTGCTCAAGGTGCATTCTTCGCTGGACTTTGCGGCCGCGCAGCTGATTCCCCGCGTCCCCCGCCTCGGCCAGCTCTACCCCCAACTGGAGGTGGACATTCAGGTGGCCGATCGCATGCAGTTGGCGCCCGACCTGGAGGCCGACGTGACCATCCTGTTCTCGCGCCAGCCCCTGCCCAGTGGCGACTTTGTGGCGCGCCGCCTGGCCAGCACTTCGGGCGTGCTGTGCGCTTCGCCCCAGTACCTGAAGCGCCATGGCTTGCCCTTGCACCCCCAGGACCTGGCCCAGCACGATTGCCTGATCCCCAGCAGCAAGGACTTGCCGTCCACCTTCATGCTGGCCTGGGTCGGGCCCGGGGAGGTGGCGCCGTTCGAGTTCCGACCGGGGGCGCCCAAGTTCCACTCCAACAGCCCGGAGGCCCTGTGCCATGCGGCGCTGCATGGTCTGGGTCTGGTGGGGATGTTGTCAGCCCATGCCGAGCCCTACCTGCGCAGCGGGGCCTTGGTGCGCTTGTTGCCCGATTGGATTGGTGACCGTTGGGAGGTCTGGGCCGCTTACTCGGGGCGCAAGCATGTGCCACGCAAGGTGCATGCGTTCCTGGAGTTTTTGCGCGCCGAGCTGGGCGACCCGCAGCGCGACCCCTGGCTGGTCTGAGGCGCGCCTGCTGCGGGGCTGCAGCAGGGCCGCGCTGGCTGGGGCTTTACTTCTGGCTGTCCAGGAACTTCAGCACGGCGGCGTGGAACGCCTCAGGCACCTCCAGGTGCGGGATGTGGCCGGCGTTGTCGAACTCCACCAACTCGCTGCCCGGGATGGCTTTTTGTGCAGCCCGACCCAGCAGCGGGAAGTTGCCCAGCGGCTTGACCGCTTCCGGCGGGGCAAAGCGGCGACCGAACACCGTGCGGTCTTTTTGCCCGATGGCCAGCAGAGTGGGTTGGGTCAGGCGGGGCAGTTCGTCGGTGATGGGGCCGTCGTAAATCATTTGGTAGGTGAGGGCCGAGATGCGGGCAAAGCGCGGGTACTCGGCACTTTGCTGGACCCGGGCGAACTGCTCGACCAGGCGCTCGAACGCCGGCTGCCAGTTCGGAAAGTAGCTCTTCAGGAAGTTGCGGTAGCTGGCCGGGGTCTGGGCCATCTCCAGCTGCACCAGGCGGTCGGTCTCCTGGGGTGGGATGCTGAGCACATAGTTTTCCAGGCCCAGGGGGTTTTCCAGCACCAGGGCGGACACCCGCGCGGCATGGCGGCGCGCCAGGTGCACCGCCGCCATGCCGCCCATGCTGTTGGCCACCACCGCCACACGCGGCAGCTGCAGGTGGTCCAGCAGGCGCACGGTCTGGTCCGCCAGCAGGGCGAAGCTGTAGCGCTGCTCGGGCTTGGCGGATTTGCCAAAACCGATCTGGTCGGGGGCGATCACCCGGTAGCCGTGGTCCGACAGCGCCTTCATCGTGCCGGCCCAGTAGTCCGAGCCAAAGTTCTTGCCATGCATGAGCAGCACGGTCTGGCCGTTGGGGCGGGTGGGGCGCACATCCATGTAGCTCATGCGCAGCTGGCGGCCCTCGTGCTCCCAGGCCAGGGTCTGTACCGGGTAGGGGTAGTGCCAGCCTTCCATGGCCACGCCCAGGGGCTCGGCACCCGCGTAGGTGGGGGCGTCAGGGGCCGCCGGGGCGGTGGCAGGGCTTTGGGCCCGGGCGCTGCCGCTCAACAGCAGGGCGCCAAGCCCCAACAGGGCGGGGCGGCGGGTGATCGCGGGGAACTGGGCATGGTTTGGCATGGCGGGTGTTTGTCTCGTGGGGTGGGTCTGGGGTCTGGGGCTCGCAGGACGGGCGGGGCGCGCCCGCGCCAGTGGGCATTCTTGCCCAAAGCCTGAAGCGGTGCAGGCCAGCCCTGGCACAGCCTTTGCATGGCTCTGCCCATCCGGGCTAACAAGTCCTGTATAGACAGCATATTGGTGCAAACACCGATGAGCTGCACCAGCTTGGTGATTCACACTCCAGCCCTTGTCGAGCTGCGCAGGCGTCGGCGGTGTGGATTTGTCGCAGGACTTGTATAGACAGGAATTTTCCGGGCCTGCGTGGCAGGGTCGGCAAGCAAGCGCACCGTGCCGCAAGCGCTGTGTGAGAACTGGTTTTCTTCAGCAATCTAGGAGCAGAGAAATGGGTCGTTCTACCTTCAAAGTGGCGTCGCTGATGGCGGCTGTGGGTCTGGTGGTGGGCTTGGCAGCCCCGGTGCAGGCACAGGAAACCAAGATCGTGCTCGGCATGTCGGGCTGGACGGGCTTCGCCCCGCTGACCCTGGCCGACAAGGCCGGCATCTTCAAGAAGAACGGCCTGGACGTCGAGCTGAAGATGATTCCGCAAAAAGACCGCCACCTGGCCCTGGCCTCCAAGGCCATCCAGTGCGCCGCCACCACGGTGGAGACCCATGTGGCCTGGAACGCCAACGGCGTGCCCATCGTGCAGATCTTCCAGATGGACAAGTCCTATGGTGCCGACGGCCTGGCCGTGCGCAACGACATCAAGGGCTTTGCCGACCTCAAGGGCAAGACCATCGGCGTCGACGCCCCGGGCACCGCGCCGTATTTCGGCCTGGCCTGGATGCTCAGCAAGAACGGCATGAGCCTGAAAGATGTGAAGGTCACCACCCTCGCGCCACAAGCCGCGGCTCAGGCCTTTGTGGCCGGTCAGAACGACGCCGCCATGACCTACGAGCCCTACCTGTCCACCGTGCGCGACAACGCCGCCGCCGGCAAGATCTTGGCCACCACGCTGGACTACCCGATGGTGATGGACACCGTGGGCTGCGACCCGACCTGGCTCAAGGCCAACCCCAAGGCCGCCCAGGCGCTGACCGATTCGTACTTTGCCGCGCTGGAGATGATCAAGGCCGAGCCCGCCAAGTCCAACGAACTGATGGGCTCGGCGGTCAAGCAAACCGGTGAGCAGTTCGCCAAGTCCTCGGCCTACCTGCGTTGGCAAGACAAGGCGGCCAACCAGAAGTTCTTCGCGGGCGAGCTGACCGCCTTCATGAAGGACGCCACCACCATCTTGCTGGAGGCCGGCATCATCCGCAAAGCGCCGGAGAACCTGGCTGTCACCTTCGACGCGAGCTTCATCAAATAAGCCATGGCCACTCCGTCTGCCTCCTCCGCTGGTGCGGCCATGCCCACGGCGCACCCGCCCAGCCTGCAAAACCCCGCCCCGGCCGCCCGCTCGGGCTGGCGCCCGCTGGAGCCCGTCAGCCCGCGCGCGCGCTGGGCCCTGGGCCTGGGCTTTTTTGTCTTGTTTGTCGCGGTGTGGTCCGGCTTCACGCTGGGCGGCTTCGTGTCGCCCACCTTCTTGGCCAGCCCAGTCACGATGGCGCAGGAAGCCTGGCTGCTGTTCACCGAGTACGGCTTTCACAAGGACATCGGCATGACGGTGTGGCGCGTGCTGGGCGGCTTTGTGCTGGCCTCGGTGCTGGCCGTGCCGCTGGGCATCGCGATGGGCGCCTACAAAGGGGTGGAGGCTTTTTTTGAGCCCTTTGTCTCGTTTTGCCGCTACCTGCCGGCCTCGGCCTTCATCCCCTTGCTGATCCTCTGGGCCGGCATTGGCGAACTGCAAAAAGTGCTGGTGATCTTCATCGGCTCTTTCTTCCAGATCGTGCTGATGGTGGCCGTGATCGTGGGCGGTGCGCGCAAGGACCTGGTCGAAGCCGCCTACACCCTGGGCGCCAACGGCCAGGGCGTGGTGCGCCGCGTGCTGATCCCGGGCGCTGCGCCCGAGATCGCCGAGACCCTGCGCCTGGTGCTGGGCTGGGCCTGGACTTACGTCATCGTGGCCGAGCTGATTGGCTCGTCCTCCGGCATCGGCCACATGATCACCGACAGCCAGGCGCTGCTGAACACCGGCCAGATCATCTTCGGCATCATCGTCATCGGCCTGATTGGCCTGGTGTCTGACTTTGCGTTCAAGGCCCTGAACCGGCGCCTGTTTGTGTGGAGCTTTTTCAAATGAGCCAGCTGTCCATCCAGGGCGTGTCGCGCACCTTCGAATCCAACCGGGGTCAAAAGACCCAGGCCTTGCTGCCGGTGGACTTCGAGGTGCGGGACAACGACTTTGTCACCATCCTCGGCCCCTCGGGCTGTGGCAAGAGCACCTTGCTGCGCATCGTGGCCGGCCTGGACCAGCCCACCAGCGGCCGCGTGCTGCTGGACGGCCAGCCCGTGCAAGGCCCGGGTGCCGACCGCGGCATGGTGTTCCAGAGCTACACCTTGTTTCCCTGGCTCAGCATCGAGCAAAACGTGCGCTTCGGCCTGCGCGAGCGCGGCATGAGCGAGGCGCAGCAAAAAGAGCGCAGCGACTTCTTCATCGCCCGCGTCGGCCTGCGTGGCTTTGAGCAGCATTTCCCCAAGCAGCTTTCGGGTGGCATGCAGCAGCGCACGGCGATTGCGCGTGCGCTGGCCAATGACCCCAAGATCTTGCTGCTCGACGAGCCCTTCGGCGCGCTGGACAACCAGACCCGGGTGCTGATGCAGGAGCTGTTGCTGGGCATCTGGGAGGCCTCGCGCAAAACCGTGCTGTTCGTCACCCACGACATCGACGAGGCCATCTTCATGGCCAACCGCGTCGCGGTCTTCAGTGCCCGGCCTGGCCGCATCAAGACCGAGCTGGCAGTGGACTTGCCCCACCCGCGCCACTACACGATCAAGACCAGCCCTGAGTTCATGGACCTGAAGGCGCGCTTGACCGAAGAGATCCGCGCCGAGTCCATGGCCGCCGCCACGCACTGATCGGCCCATCTCGTTACCATTGCGCCCCATGTCGCCTACCCCTGCCAGCCGCCGCAAAGCCGCCTCCCATGTGCCCGCCGTGGGCCCGACCTCGGCCTCGGCTGGGGCCAGTGCCCCCGCGCTGGCCCTGTACCAGCAGATCAAGGACCACATCTCGCGCAAGATCCAGGACGGCTCCTGGCCCGCTGGCCACCGCCTGCCGTCCGAGCACGAGCTGGTGGCGCAGTTCGGCATCTCGCGCATGACGGTGAACCGCGCCCTGCGCGAGCTCAGCGAGCAGGGCCGCATCGTGCGGGTGGCGGGTGTGGGCAGTTTTGTGGCCGAAGAAAAGCCCCAGTCCACCCTGCTGCAAATCGCCAACCTGGCCAGCGAAATCCGCCAGCGTGGCCACGACTACCGCTGCCAGATGCTGACCGTGGAGCGCATCTCGGCCTCCATGGAGGTCGCGGCCGCGCTGGACCTGCGCCTGGGTGACTCGGTCTTTCATTCGGTCTGCGTGCACCTCGAAGACGGGGTGCCGGTGCAGCTGGAAGACCGCTACGTCAACCCGCGCGTGGCGCCCGACTTTGGCGCCCAGGATTTCACGCAGATGCAACCCTCCGAGTACCTGGTGCGCCATGTCCCCTTCGATCAGGTCGAGCATGTGGTCGACGCCGTGTTGCCCACGACGGAGCAAGCCGAGCAACTCGACATGCAGCCCCAGCAACCCTGTTTGCTGCTGACGCGGCGCACCTGGACGCGCGGCGTGCCGGTGACCGTGGTGCGCTGCCTGCACCCGGCCTCGCGCTACCGCCTGGGCAGCCGCTTCCGCGCCGACGGCAACCCCGTTTTTGGCTGAAAGCCCCCACGCTCAGCCCCTGAATTTTTTCGCGTTAACTTGTATAGACAGGATGGTCAACATGACATCAAACACCTCTTCCTCAACGGCCGCCAGCGCCACCCTGGTTCTGCAACCCGGTCAGGTCAGCCTGGCCCAGTGGCGCCAGATCCAGGCCGGTGGTGTGACCCTGGCTTTGCATGGTTCGGCGCGCGCCGCCATCCTTGCGGCCCAGGCCAGCATCCAGCGCATCGTCGATGAAGACCGCGTGGTCTACGGCATCAACACCGGCTTCGGCAAGCTGGCCAGCACCCGCATTGCGCACGAGCGCCTGGCCGAGCTGCAGCGCAACCTGGTGCTGTCGCATAGCGTGGGCACGGGCGAGGCTTTGCCCGCGCCGGTGGTGCGCCTGGTGCTGGCGTCCAAGGCGGTGAGCCTGGCGCGCGGTCACTCGGGCGTGCGGCCTGAGCTGATCGATGCGCTGCTGGCGCTGGCCAATGCCGACCTGCTGCCGGTGATCCCGGCCAAGGGGTCGGTCGGCGCTTCGGGCGACCTGGCCCCGCTGGCCCACCTGGCCTGCGTGCTGATCGGCGAGGGCGAGGTGATGACCCCCGAAGGCGGCCGACTGGGCGGCACCGAGGCGCTGGCGCGCATCGGCCTGTCCCCGTTTGTGCTGGGTCCCAAAGAGGGCCTGGCCTTGCTCAATGGCACCCAGGTGTCGACCGCGCTGGCGTTGGCCGGCCTGTTCGGGGCGGAGGAGGTGTTTGCCGCCGGCTTGGCGGCGGGGGCGCTCTCGCTGGAGGCCATCAAGGGCTCGGTCAAGCCGCTGGACGAACGCATCCACGCCGCGCGCGGCCAGCCCGGCCAGATCGCCGTGGCCGCCGCGCTGCGCGAGCTGCTGGCCGGCAGTGACATCGTGCACTCGCACGAGCACTGCGGCCGTGTGCAAGACCCGTACTCGATCCGCTGCGTGCCCCAGGTCATGGGTGCCTGCCTGGACAACCTGCAGCACGCTGCGCGCGTGCTGGTGATCGAGGCCAATGCCGCCTCGGACAACCCGCTGGTGTTCGACAACGGTGACGTGATCTCGGGCGGCAACTTCCACGCCGAGCCGGTGGCCTTTGCGGCCGACATCATTGCGCTGGCCGTGTCCGAGGTGGGCGCCATCTCGGAGCGCCGCATGGCCTTGCTGCTGGACACGGGCCTGTCGGGCCTGCCGGCCTTTTTGATCCAGGACAGCGGGGTCAACTCGGGCTTCATGATCGCCCAGGTCACGGCCGCGGCCCTGGCCTCCGAGAACAAATCCCTGGCCCACCCGGCCAGTGTGGACAGCCTGCCCACCTCGGCCAACCAGGAAGACCATGTCTCCATGGCCACCTTTGGCGCGCGCCGCCTGGGCGAGATGGTGAACAACACCGCCGTGGTGGTGGGCATCGAGGCCATGGCCGCCGCCCAGGGCCTGGAGTTCCAGCGCCCGCTCAAGAGCTCGACCGCGGTCGAAGGCCTGCTCGCCGGCATCCGCCAGCGCGTGGCCTTCCTGGCGCAGGACCGCTACCTGGCGCCCGACATCGAGGCCATGCGCCTGTGGGCTCGCCAAAGCGACTGGCCCCGCTGCCTGACGGCGGCCCTGCCCAGTTTTGTCTCGGTCGCCTGAGCCGGCCCCGTTTTTTGTCCCTTTCTGCTGCCTTCATCCCCTTACCTCAGGAGTGTTGACCATGAACGCCAACGATTCTTTCATCACCGCCACCCCGGCCGACCCGCGCCATGACGCCAGCCGGGTGATCCGCGCGCCGCGTGGCAGCGAGAAAAGCTGCAAGAGCTGGCTCACCGAAGCCGCATACCGCATGCTGCAAAACAACCTCGACGCCGAGGTGGCCGAGCGCCCGCAGGACCTGGTGGTCTACGGCGGCATTGGCCGCGCGGCCCGCAACTGGGCCTGCTACGACGCCATCCTGGAGTCCCTGCGCCAGCTGGAGGACGACGAGTCCCTGCTGATCCAGTCGGGCAAGCCCGTGGGCGTGTTCAAGACCCACGAGAACGCGCCGCGCGTGCTGATCGCCAACTCCAACCTGGTGCCCAAGTGGGCCACCTGGGAGCACTTCAGTGAGCTCGACCGCAAGGGCCTGTTCATGTACGGCCAAATGACGGCCGGCAGCTGGATCTACATCGGCACCCAGGGCATCGTGCAAGGCACTTACGAGACCTTCATGGAGGCCGCCCGCCAGCACCACGGCGGCAGCCTGCAGGGCAAGTGGATCCTGACCGCGGGCCTGGGCGGCATGGGGGGCGCCCAGCCCCTGGCCGCCACGTTTGCGGGCGCGGTGTCGCTGAACATCGAATGCCAGCAAAGCAGCCTGGACTTCCGCCTGCGCACCCGCTACATCGATGAACAAGCCCGCGACCTGGACCACGCCCTGGCCCTGGTGGCCGAGTACACGGCGGCCGGCAAGGCGGTGTCGATTGGCCTGCTGGGCAACGCGGCCGAACTCCTGCCCGAGCTGGTGCGCCGCGCCCGCGCCGGCGGCCCCAAGCCCGACCTGGTGACCGACCAGACCTCGGCCCACGATTTGGTCAACGGCTACCTGCCCGCGGGCTGGAGCGTGGCCCAATGGCGCGCCGCCCAGCAGGACGAAGCCCAGCACGCGGTGCTCAAGAAGGCCGCCGCCCAGTCCTGCGCCCACCATGTGCAAGCCATGCTGGACTTCCAGACCCTGGGCGTGCCGGTGGTCGACTACGGCAACAACATCCGCCAGGTGGCCTTTGACGAAGGCGTGAAGAACGCCTTTGACTTCCCCGGTTTTGTGCCGGCCTACATCCGCCCCTTGTTCTGTGAGGGCAAGGGCCCGTTCCGCTGGGTGGCCCTGTCGGGCGATCCCGAGGACATCTACAAGACCGACGCCAAGATCAAGGAACTGTTCCCCGAGAACACCCATGTGCACCGCTGGCTGGACATGGCGCGCGAGCGCATCGCCTTCCAGGGCCTGCCCGCCCGCATTTGCTGGCTGGGCCTGGGCGAGCGCCACCAGGCCGCGCTGGCCTTCAACGAGATGGTCAAGAACGGCGAACTCAAGGCCCCCATCGTCATCGGCCGCGACCACCTGGACACCGGCTCGGTGGCCAGCCCGAACCGTGAAACCGAGTCCATGAAGGACGGCACCGACGCCGTCAGCGACTGGCCGCTGCTCAATGCCTTGCTCAACACCGCCGGCGGCGCCACCTGGGTCAGCCTGCACCACGGTGGTGGGGTGGGCATGGGCTATTCGCAGCATTCGGGCGTGGTCATCGTGGCCGACGGCACCGACGCGGCGGCCCAGCGCCTGTCGCGCGTGCTGTGGAACGACCCGGCCACGGGCGTCATGCGCCACGCCGACGCCGGCTATGAAAGCGCCCAGGCCTGCGCCAAGCAGCATGGTCTGAACCTGCCCATGCTCAAGGACTGAGCGCGGGCTGGAATCCAGCGCAGCACGCGCCAATGGCGCGACAGCGGGCCGGGGAGGGCGGGCAAAAAGCACCCGCCGTTCCCACGGGTTGGGAATGAGGTCTTGGCCCACCCGCTGCTGCGCCAGATACTGCAAGCGCAATGACCGCTCATCAACCCGCCATTCCCATGCCTGTTGGACTTGAGGCTGCACCTGCGACCGACCGCGCCCTTCAGGTCTTGTCGGTGCTGGCCCAGCACCGCGAGCCCCTGAGCGCGCTGGAGTTGAGCGCCGCCACCGGGCTGGCCAAGAGCACGCTGTACCGGCAAATCGCCACGCTGCGGCGCTGGGGCTTTGTCATGGAGGTCGATGGCCGCTATGGGCCAGGCCCGGCCAGCGTTGAGCTGGCCAGTGGCTTTGATGCCAATTCGCGCCTGGTGCAGTGCGCGCGGGCCGATATGCAGTCCCTGTCGCGGTTGAGCAGCGAGAGCGTGGCCCTGGTGGCCGTGCTCAACGAGCGTGCCGTGTGCCTGGAGATGGTCGACAGCGTGCAATCGCTGCGCTGCTCCTTCGACAAGGGCCGCAGCGTGCCCCTGCGCGACGGCGCCAGCGCCAAGTGCTTGTTGGCGCACCTGCCGGAGGCGGCCAGGTCGTCGGCACTGGACCGCCTGGGCCTGTCCGCCGCCGAGCGCATGGCGCGCGAGGCCGAGCTGAGCGCCATCCGCGAGCGCGGCCATGCCCTCAGCAGCGGCGAAGTCGATGCCGGCGTGTGGGGCGTGAGCGTGCCGCTGCTGGACGCGCAGCGCCAGTTGCTGGGCGCCATCACCCTGATGGCACCGACCTTGCGTAGCACCGGGCGCGAAGCCGCCTTTGTGCACATGACCCTGGTCAGTGCGGCGCGCATTGCGCGCGCGCTGCAGAGCTTTTAGCCCGCCGAGGCTGTTGTCAGATTTCTCCCCCCGCCTTGTTTCAACCCCTCTAGACAGGACCTCACCATGAACTTCCGCCGTCAACTTCTTCTGGCTTCCTTCGCCGCCACCGCCCTGGCGGGTCTGCACGGCACGGCCAGCGCGCAAAACGAGGTGCTGCAAGTGGGCACCGACGCCACCTTCCCGCCCATGGAGTACGTGGACAACGGCAAGCGCACCGGCTTTGACGTGGAACTGGTCGAGGCCGTGGCCGCCGCCATGGGCAAGAAGGTCGAGTGGGTGGACATCGACTTCAAGGGCCTGATCCCGGGGCTGATGTCCAAGCGCTTTGACATGGCCGTGTCGGCCATCTACATCACCGATGAGCGCAAGAAAGTGGTTGATTTCACCGAGCCCTATTTCGCCGGTGGCCTGGTCACCATGGTCAAGTCGGGCAGCGGCATGAAGGCCCCCATCGACCTCAACGGCAAGAAGGTGTCGGTGCAGGTGGGCACCAAATCGGTGACCTATGTGAAGCAGACCTTCCCGCAGGTGCAGCTGGTGGAGGTCGAGAAGAACCAGGAGATGTTCAACCTGGTCGACATCGGCCGCGCCGATGCCCTGGTCACGGGCAAGCCTGCTGCCTTCCAGTACATGCGCACCCGCCCGGGCCTGCAGGTGCTGGAGCCTCAGCTGACTACCGAAGAGTACGGCATGGCCTTGCGCAAGGACACGCCGGAGCTGACCCGCGCCGTCAACGCCTCCCTGGCCAAGCTCAAGGCCGACGGCACGCACGCGCGCCTGGTGGCCAAGTGGTTCCCCAGCAGCAAGTGATGACCACTCCACGTTGAAATCGACAAGCGCTCCTTCCCATGGACTTTGATTTTTCTCCCGTCTGGGCCGGCTGGCCTGATCTGCTCAACGGGGCCCTGGTCACCGTGCAGATCACCGCCTGCGCCCTGTTGCTGGGCTGTGTGCTGGGTCTGCTGGTGGGGTTGGGGCGCTTGCGCCGCAGCCACCCCCTGGTCTACGGCCTGTGCACCGCCTATGTGGCGCTGATCCGCGGCACGCCGCTGCTGGTGCAGTTGTTCATTCTGTTCTTTGGTTTGCCGCACTTTGGCTTGCTCTTGCCCGCGTTTGTGTGCGGCGTGCTGGGCATGGGCATTTACTCGGGCGCCTACGTGTCAGAGATCGTGCGGGGCGCCATTGAGTCGATCGAGCGCGGCCAGATGGAAGCCGCACGCTCCATTGGCATGTCGTACGCGCAAGCCATGCGCACCGTCATCCTGCCGCAGGCGGTGGTGCGCATGATCCCGCCCCTGGGCAATGAGTTCATTGCCTTGATCAAGAACTCGGCCCTGGTCTCCCTGCTGACCATCCACGACGTGATGCACGAGGGGCAGAAGATCATCAGCGTGTCTTACCGCTCGCTGGAGGTCTACCTGGCGATTGCCGCCGTGTATTTCGTGTTGACGGGCCTGACCACCCTGGCCCTGCGGCACATCGAACAGCGGCTGCGTGCCGGAGGCATGGTGCAATGACAACGACTCAGACCCTTCAGCCCGGCCAGCCCATCGTTCGCATCCGCGGCCTGGGCAAGCGCTATGGCGACCATGTGGTGCTCAAAGGCATTGACTTCGAGGTCCAGCCCTCGCAGGTGGTGGTGGTGATCGGGCCCAGCGGCTCGGGCAAAAGCACCTTCTTGCGCTGCTGCAACGGGCTGGAACAGCCCGAAGAAGGCACGGTTGAAATCGTTGGCCACACCCTGGTGCACAACGGCGCCATGCTGCCTGAGCGCGGACTCAACGCTTTGCGCACCGAGGTGGGCATGGTGTTCCAGTCCTTCAACCTGTTCCCGCACCTGTCCGTGCTGGGCAACGTCACGCTGGGGCCACGCCTGCTGCGGGGCCTGAGCGCGGCCCAGGCGGAGGCCCAGGCGCGCGAGCTGCTGCAAAAAGTCGGATTGTCGGCCAAGGCCGACGCCATGCCGGCCAGCCTGTCGGGTGGGCAAAAGCAGCGGGTGGCGATTGCGCGCGCCCTGGCCATGAACCCCAAGGTGATGCTGTTTGACGAGCCCACCTCGGCCCTCGACCCCGAGCTGGTGGGCGAGGTGCTGCAGGTCATGAAGCTGCTGGCCAGTGAGGGCATGACCATGATGGTGGTGACCCACGAAATGGGCTTTGCCCGTGAGGTGGCCGACCTGGTGGTGGTCATGGATGGCGGCGGCATCGTCGAGTCCGGCGACCCGGCCACCATCTTCACCGCGCCGCGCCAGGAGCGCACCCGTCACTTCCTGCAAGCCGTGTTGAGCCGCACATGAGTGAAGCAACCGCCCTGCCGCCGCATTGGCAACGGTTCGACCGCGCCAGCCTGGTCGCCACCCCCTGGAAGAACGGGGGCGGACTGACCCGTGAGATCGTCTGTCAACCGCCTGGGGCGGACCTGGCCCGCTTTGACTGGCGGGTGAGCATCGCCCACATCGCCAGCGACGGGCCGTTTTCGGCCTTCCCGGGGGTGGACCGGGTGATCACCCTGCTCGAAGGGGGGGGCGTGCAGCTGGATTCAAGCGATGGTTCGGTGGCGCACTGCCTGGGCACCCCCTGGCAGTCCTTTGCCTTTGCCGGCGAGGCCCGCATTGACAGCCGCTTGTTGGGTGGGCCTTGCGAGGACTTCAATGTGATGACAAGGCGCGCGGCCTGCCGCGCCACGGTGCGCGTGCTGCGCGCCGGGGGCTTCGGTGTCGAGGCCGACCTGGCGTCCTCCGCCGGACTGGGCCTGGTCTTGCGAGGGCACTGGCAGCTGGGGCCGTCGTCTGCTGACGTGACTGGCACCCCGCTGAGCCCGGGTCAGGGCCTGTGGTGGTCCGGTGGCCCAGGCCCCCAGCAGGGGCACTGTGCCGACGCGGACGCGGCCTTGTTGTGGGTCACCATTCACCCTGTTTTGACGGCCAAGGAATGAGCATGGAAAGCGCACAAGCAGATCGAGCCAAGCCGGTCGCTGAGGAGGCCGATGGCCTGTGGTTCAACTGGCGGGCAGCGCCTGGCGTTTGGGCCGACGGCGTGCCGGCCGACAGCGACGCGCTGTGGGTGGAGTCCGGCCAGCTGCGCTGGGTGGGCCGCCAGGCCGATCTGGTGGCGCCCCCGGGCCTGGCCCGCCATGACGCCCAGGGCGCCTGGCTGACGCCGGGCCTGGTCGATTGCCACACCCACTTGGTTTACGGCGGCTTGCGGGCCAACGAGTTTGCCTTGCGCCTGGCCGGGGCCAGCTACGAAGACGTGGCGCGCGCCGGCGGCGGCATTGTGGCCAGCGTGCGCGCCACCCGCGCAGCCAGTGAGGACGAGCTGCTGGCCAGCGCCAGTACGCGCTTGCAAAGCCTGCTGGCCGAAGGCCTGTGCGCGATCGAGATCAAATCGGGCTATGGTCTGAGCCTCGAGCATGAACGCAAGCAACTGCGCGTGGCGCGCCGCCTGGGCGACAGGCACGGCCTGACCGTGCGCAGCACCTTCCTGGGCGCCCACGCCTTGCCGCCTGAGTACGCCGGTCGCAGCGGCGACTACATCGATCTGGTGTGCCAGGAGATGCTGCCCGCCCTGGCCGCCGAGGGCCTGGTCGACGCGGTCGATGTGTTTTGCGAGCGCATTGCGTTTTCGCTGGCCGAGACCGAACAGGTCTTCCAGGCCGCCCAGGCCCTGGGCCTGCCGGTCAAACTGCATGCCGAGCAGCTGTCAGACATGGGGGGGGCGGCGCTGGCGGCGCGCTATGGCGCTTTGTCCTGCGACCACATCGAACACCTGTCCGCCGACGGCATTGCCGCCATGCGCGCGGCCGGCACGGTGGCGGTGCTGTTGCCCGGGGCTTACTACAGCCTGCGCGACACCCACCTGCCACCCATTGAGGCGCTGCGCGCTGCTGGCGTGCCCATGGCCGTGTCGACCGACCACAACCCCGGCACCTCGCCCGCGCTCAGCCTGCTGTTGATGCTCAACATGGCCTGCACCTTGTTCCGCCTGACCGTGCCCGAGGCCCTGGCCGGCATCACCCAGCACGCCGCCCGTGCTTTGGGGCTGCAAGACACCCATGGCCTGATCGGCCCGGGGCGGCCCGCCAACTTGGTGTTCTGGCCGGTGCAGGACCTGGCGGAACTGGCCTACTGGGTGGGCCAGCGCGCCCAGCCCACGGTGGTGCGGCAGGGCCGCATCACCCAGCGTGCTTGAGGCGGCGCTGCTGTCCTCTCCCTGTGAACTTCAACCACGATCGAACACCGCATGAGCCCTGGACTTTTGTTTGCTGAACACGCGCTGCTGCCCAGCGGCTGGGCGCAGGATGTGCTGCTGGCCTGGGATGCCCAGGGGCAGCTGACCCAGGTGCAGACCGGCGCCGCGCCCCCGGCCGGCGTGGCGCGCGCCGGTGGCCCGGTGCTGCCGGGCCTGCCGAATTTGCATTCACACGCTTTCCAGCGCGCCTTTGCCGGCCTGACCGAGTACCGCAGTGTGCAGGGCGGGCAAAACGACAGCTTCTGGAGCTGGCGCACCCTGATGTACCGCTTCGCAGGCTGCTTGACCCCCGAGCAGCTCGAGGCGATTGCCACCTGGCTGTACCTCGAAATGCTGGAGGCCGGCTACACCTCGGTGTGTGAATTCCATTACGTGCACCACCAAAGCGACGGCCAGCCCTATGCCGACGCCGCCACGCTGTCGCGCTGCCTGCTGCGCGCGGCGCAGCGCGTCGGCCTGGGCCTGACCCTGCTGCCCGTGCTGTACCAGACCGGGGGCTTTGGCGGCCAGGCGCCGCACGCTGGCCAACGCCGCTTTTTGAACCCCACCGAGGCCTTGCTGCGCCTGCTGCAGGACCTGGGCCCCGAGGCCGCCGTCCAGGGCGCACGCCTGGGGCTGGCGCCACACTCGCTGCGCGCCGTGCCGCCCGACAGCCTGCGCGAGGCGGTGGCCGGCTTGACGGCGCTGGACCCGCTTTCACCCATCCACATCCACATTGCCGAGCAGACCCAGGAGGTGGACGACTGCCTGCTCTGGACCGGCCAGCGCCCCGTGCAGTGGCTGCTCGACCACGCTCCGGTGGACCGCCGCTGGTGCCTGGTGCACGCCACCCACATGAACGAGGACGAGTACCGCCGGGCCGCCGCCTGCGGCGCGGTGGCCGGCCTGTGCCCCAGCACCGAAGCCAACCTGGGCGATGGCCTGTTCGACCTGCCGCTGTGGGCGCAGGCCGGCGGCGCCTGGGGCCTGGGCTCGGACAGCCACACCTGCGTCAATGCCGCTGAAGAGCTGATGCTGCTGGAGTACGGCCAGCGCTTGCAGCGCCGCCAGCGCAATGTGCTGGCCCAGGCGGATCAACCCCATGTCGCCACCGCCATGACCTTGCAGGCCGTGGCGGGCGGCGCCCAGGCCAGCGCGCGCCCGGTGGCGGGCCTGGCCGCGGGCCAGCGCGCCGACTGGGTGGTGCTGGATCCGCAGCACCTGGCCCTGGCTGGTTTGAGCCCGCAGGACATGCTGTCGGCCCATGTGTTCGGCAGCCACCGCAGCTCGGCCGTCCGCGAGGTCGTGTCCGGTGGGGTGACGCGCGTTCAGCAAGGCCGGCATGCCTTGCACGAGTCCGCCGCCCAAGCCTTTGTCCAGGCGCGCAGTGCCTTGCTGGCCGCCGTGTGAGGCGCCAGCCGGTACGCTGACGCAGTTTCCTGAGTTCCAACCCTGATGACCCATGGCCCACTTCCACACCACTGAAGCCCCGTTCCGTTTTCGCCGGGGCAGCACCCCGCTGTTGATCTCTTTCCCCCACGTCGGCACCCATGTGCCCGAGTGCGTGGCCAGCCGCCTGAGCGACGAGGCACGCCAAGTGCCGGACACCGACTGGCACCTGGAGCAGCTCTACGCTTTTGCCGATGCATTGGGCGCCTCCATGCTGGTGGCCACCCATTCGCGCTATGTGATCGACCTGAACCGCCCGCCCGATGGCGCCAGTCTGTACCCGGGCCAGAGCGTCACCGGCCTGTGCCCGGTCGACACCTTTGACGACACCTTGATCTACACCCGGGGCGAGGTGCCCGATGACGCCGAGATCGCCCAGCGCCGTGAGCAGGTCTGGCAGCCCTACCATGCGCAGCTGGAGGCCGAGCTGCAGCGCCTGCACGCCGAGCACGGCGTGGCCCTGCTGTGGGACGCGCACTCCATCCGGTCGGTGCTGCCGCGCTTTTTTGAAGGCAAGCTGAACGACCTGAACCTGGGCACGGCCAACGGCGCCAGCTGTGACCCGGTGTTGGCGCAGCGCTTGCTGGCCATCGCGCAAGGCGCGCCAGGCCACACGGCCGTGCTCAATGGCCGCTTCAAGGGCGGCCACATCACGCGCCACTATGGCCGCCCGGAGCAGGGCTTTCATGCGGTGCAGCTGGAGATGACCCAGAGCAGCTACATGGAAGAGACCCTGCCATTTGCGTACCGCCCCGATCTGGCCGCACGCATCCAGCCCACCTTGCAGCAGCTGATCGAAGCCATGCTGGCTTTCTCGGTCGCGCGCTGAGCCTCGCTGCGCCGTGCCATGGGTCACGTGGTGGTGGCCGGTGGCGTGTGTCGCCTTGGTAAATCGCGCTGGCGGGCTCCAACTGGCTTGTGGCCGTGGCAACATGCCGGCCATGAGCAAATACCTGTCTTTTTGGAGCGCTCGCGCTCCCATCGCGGCCTGGGGCCGTTGGGCCCGTCCCTTGGCACTGAGCAGTTTGTGCCTGCTGGCGGGCACCGGTTGGGCCGCCAAAGCCGCGCACAAGCCGGCCAAGGAATCCCATGCCGCTGCGGCCGCCACCACGGCGCCGAGCAGCCAATCCAGCCCGGCCAACTGCCCGCCCGCGTCGCCGCCGCTGTCGGCCGAGTTGTTCCAACAAGCGGCTGCCCAGGCCGCGGACCGGGGTTTCTTGTGGAAGGTCACGCGCGATGAGCGCACGTCATACCTCTACGGCACCTTCCATGCCGGCAAGGCCGAGTGGATGGCCCCGGGCCCCCAGGTGGGCGAGGCCCTGGCCAACACCGATGTGACGGCTTTGGAGCTCAACCCCTTCGACCCCGACTTGCAGCGTGAAATGGCCTCCATCACCCAGGGCGTGCAGCGCAAGCTGTCGCCGGCCCTGCAGACCCGCCTGCAGCAGCGCTGGCAGGCCGAGTGCCTGCCCGCCGCCGCGCTGGGGGCGGCGCCGCCCGAGGTGCAGGTGCTGACCCTGACCTTCCTGGCAGGTCGCCGTGACGGCCTGCAGCCCAGCTTTGGCACCGAAATCATGCTGGCCGTGCTGGCGCGCCGCGGCGAGCGTTCGCTGGTGTCCCTGGAGTCGGCCTCGGGCCAGATGAGCGCCTTGCTGGGCGCCAATGACGCCGAAGCCAGCACCCTGGTCAGCCGCACCTTGGATGAGCTGGAGCAAGGCCAATCGCGCCGCATGCTGGCGCGCTTGGCCCAGCTGTGGGAGCAGGGCGACTTCCAAACCCTGGAGCGCTACGCCGACTGGTGCGACTGCCTCAAGACCCCGCTGGACCGCAGCCAGCTCAAGAAGCTGATGGACGACCGCAACCCAGGCCTGGCCGACCGCTTTGAGGCCTTGCACGCCGAGGGCCTGCGCGTCTTTGGTGCCGTGGGTTCGCTGCACATGGTGGGACCCAACGGCCTGCCGTCCTTGCTGGAAAAGCGCGGCTTCCGCGTCGAGCGCCTGCGCTGATCTGGTGCCCGGCCGGCTGTCTCGACCTCAGTCGGCCAGGGTGAACAGCGGCACGTCGTGCTGCTGGGCCATCTGCTCCAGGGCCGCCCGGGTCTGGCCGGCCAGGAACTGGGCCACGGCGCTGTGGGTGGCCGCCGAGAACAAGGTGTCCGCACCCGTGATGGCAATGCCGGCCTGCTGGCACAGCGCGGCCGCAAAGTGGGGCTCCAGGGCCGCCAGGGCCACGCGCCCATCGGCGCAGCGGTACACGCGGTAGCCCGCATGGGCCCCGCCCACCGCGCCCTCGGGCCGGGTCAGGCCCCAATGGCGCGGCAGGGCCAGCCAACGCGCCGCTTCACTCAAGGCAACTTCTCGGCGCGTGCTTGCACCGCTGCGCGCCCGCTCCAGCAGACATTGCAGCACCGCCTCGCTGGCCTGCAGGGCGCCGGCCATGTCGGCAAACAAAGTGGCTGGCAGCGCCAGCCCCGGCACCAGGCCGGCCTCGGCCAGGTAGGTCAGGTCGTGGCCAGGCTCTTCGGCCCGTTCACCAGGCGCCCCCACGATTTCAACCAAGGACAGACGCGGATGACGTGCCGACAGGCTGTCCCAGGCCAGGCCCAGCTTGTGCAGGGCCGAGGGACGAAACGAGGTGATCAGCACATCGGTCTGGGCCAGTTCGGTGTGCAGCACGGCCTGGCCTTCGGCGGTCTTGAGGTCGGCATGGATCACGCGCACCCCTTCATGCATCACCGCATACGCCTGGGGGTTGTAGGCGCCCATGGGGTCGGCCGACACGCCGTGGCGCGGAGGCGGCTCGAGCTTGGTGCAGCGGGCACCCATCTGCTGGCAGCGCATCAAGGCGGCGGGGCCGGGCAGGTTCAGTGCGAGGCTGAGCACGCGGGTGCCTTGCAAGGGGGCTGGCGGTTGCGTCATGGCGATGTCTCCTGGAAGCCCTTGGCGCCGCGTCAAGCCGGCGTGGGCCGTTTTTGAAAAGGGTCGCGGGCCTTGCGCGGCGCCCCAGGCCCGAGGGGGGCGGGTCGGGCGCGCCCGCGATGCTCAGTAGCGCAGCTTGCCGGTGGCGTCGATGACGCTCATCTCGGTCCATTTGCTGCCGGTGTTGCCCCGGCTGAAATTGACGCGAAAGCCGCCAAAGTCCTGCTCGCCAGCACTGCGCAAGGCCTCGCTCAGGGCTTCGGGGCTGGGGTTGCCCCGGCTGCGGCGCAAGGCTTCGACCAGCACGCGGGCGCTCAGGTAGCCCTCAAGGTGGAAGGCAGTGTAGGTTTTCACCTCGGGGGCGTGGCGCGCCATGGTGGCCTGGAACTCGGCTTGCAGCGGCAGGCCCCGGCCATTGGGGTTGGGAAAGGTCTGGGCAATGCCCACGCCGCGAGCCCCTGCCTCGCCAGCCACTTTGACCAGCAGCGGCGCCGACAGGTAGGACAAGGCGAGGATGGAGCGGTTGTAGCCCGCGTCGCGCAGCTGCTTGATGGCGTCGGCCATGAACTTGGGCGAGCCCACCACGATCACCGACTGCGCATCGGCCCCGCGCACTTCCTTGGCGGCGGCGCCGAGGCTGGCCTCGTCGTGCTTGGACTGGCTGCCTTCGGCGCGGGTGTAGCCGTAGCCGGGTGCCATTTCCTTGATGGCGGCCAGGCCTTGCTGGCCGATGGGCAGCTCCTGGTACAGCACGTGCAAGGTGGTGACGCCCAGGGTGCGGCCGTGCTCCAGCATGCGCGCGTACTGGTCGCGGTCGCTGGCGCGGATGTGGAACAGCTTGGGGTGACCGGGGTTGCGCAGGGAGTCCGCCCCGGGCACGGCGTTGATGACCACCAGGTTGGCGTTGTCCAGCAAGCGCTCCTTGATCAAGGTGCTGAGCGCGGCCGAGCCGACCGGGCTGATCAGCGCGATGGGGCGGTTTTCCAGGGCCTTGGGCAGGGCGGCTTTGAAGCCGTCGGCGTTGAACTGGTCGTCCAGCGTGAACAGGCTGAACCGGCGACCTTGGACGCCGCCGGCTTTGTTGACTTGGTCGAAATAGGCCTTGGCCCCAGCTTGGATGTCGGGGGCGTCGGGGGAGGGCAGGCCGGTGAAGGGACCAATCTGGCTGACCACCCAATCCTCAGCCGCCAGGGCGGGGCAGGGCAGAACACTGGTCAGGCACGCCCCCAGCACCAAGGCCAGGAGCCCGCGCCGCTGGGGGCAGCTGGTCGCGGCATGGCGCAGGGGGCCGCTGCGTGCAAACAGGCCGCTGAGGGCCGGGCACAAACGCATCGTGTCTCTCCATTTTTTAATTCTTGGAGCGAACTATAGCGGCAGACCGGGGCCCACTGCGATGCGGGCCCTCGGGAGCGGAGGCCCTGGAATCAGAGCTTCATCGGCAGGCCGACGTAGTTCTCGGCCAGCGAGGTGGAGGCGGCCTCGGAGTTCACCAGGTAGTCCAGCTCGGCCTCTTGGATCTTTTGGCCGAACTCGCCGGTTTCCGGGAAACGGTGCATCAGCGAGGTGAACCACCAGGAGAAGCGCTCGGCCTTCCAGATGCGGCTCAGGCAGCGTGCCGAGTAGTGGTCGATACCGGCTTGGCTGCGTTCGCGGTAGTGCTCGATGAAGGCGCTGGACAGGTAGCCCACGTCAGAGGCGGCCAGGTTCAGACCCTTGGCGCCGGTCGGCGGCACGATGTGGGCCGCGTCGCCGGCCAGGAACAGCTGGCCAAAGCGCATCGGCTCGGCCACAAAGCTGCGCAGCGGGGCGATGCTCATCTCCAGCGAGGGGCCGGTCACCAGGCGCTCGCGTGCGGCGGGGTCCAGGCGGCGCGCCAGCTCTTCCCAGAACAGGGTGTCGGTCCAGTTCTCGACCTTGTCGTCGGACGGCACCTGCAGGTAGTAGCGGCTGCGCGTGTGGCTGCGCATGCTGCAAAGCGCAAAACCGCGCGGGGTGTTGGCGTAGATCAGCTCCTCGCCCACCGGCGGCACGTCGGCCAGCACGCCCAGCCAGCCAAAGGGGTAGACCTTCTCGTACAGCTGGACGGCCGAGGCCGGCACGCTGGCCCGGGCCACGCCGTGGAAGCCGTCGCAGCCGGCGATGAAGTCACAGGTGATCTCGTGCTGCACGCCGTCTTTTTCGTAACGAACGCGGGGTTGTTGGCTGTCAAAGTCATGCAGGCTGACGTTGCTGGCTTCGTAAACCGTGTTCAGGCCAGCGGCGGCGCGTGCGGCCATCAGGTCGCGGGTGACTTCGGTCTGGCCGTAGACCATGACGCGCTTGCCACCCGTGAGCTTGTGCATGTCGATGCGGTGACGCTCGCCCTTGAACAACAGCTCAAACCCATCGTGCGGCAGGCCCTCGGCATGGGCCCGTTGCGCCACGCCGGCCTGTTCCAGCAGGTCCATGGTGATTTGTTCCAGCACGCCCGCGCGGATGCGGCCCAGCACGTAGTCGCCGCTTTGGCGCTCGATGACGATGTTGTCGATACCGGCTTTGTGCAGCAGTTGACCGAGCAGCAGGCCCGAGGGGCCGGCGCCGATGATGGCGACTTGGGTACGCATGATGGGGTCTCCGTGGGTGTTGAAATCAGTGCCGCAAGCGTAAAAGCCAAGCCGGGAATTCCCAAGCCATGCCACCGGCATTTGTGCGATTCATCAATCGCTTGTGCGATGATCGCGCAACATTGATGTGGATCAATCGCATCCTGGCCGCCCTGCGGCGCCAGGCTGACCCCCACCCACCGCAGCCCCGAGCGCCGCATGATTGCAAAAGCCGATTTCATTGAAGGCATGGCCAAAGGCCTGGCCGTGCTGGAGAGTTTTGACACCGAGCGCCAGCGGCTCAATGCCACGCTGGCCGCACAGCGTGCGGGCATCACCCGTGCGGCAGCGCGCCGCCACCTGCTGACCCTGACCCACCTGGGCTACCTGGAAAGCGATGGCAGCTATTTCTGGCTCACGCCCAAGGTCTTGCGTTTTTCGGGCAGCTACCTGGCCTCGGCACGGCTGCCGCGTGTGATCCAGCCCACCCTGAACCGCCTGGCCGCGCAGACGCAGGAGTCGTTCTCTGCTGTGGTGCTGGACGGCGATGAGGTGGTGATCGTGGCGCGCAGCGGGGTGTATGGCGCGCCCACGCGCCTGCTGGCCTATGGCTTGCACTTGGGGGCGCGGCTGCCGGCCCACGCCACGTCCACCGGCCGGGTCTTGCTGGCGGCGCTGAGTTCGGCCGAACTCACGGCCTGGCTGCAGGCCCGCACCCTGACCCGTTTGACGCCGCAGACCACCGTGCAGGCCACCGGGCTGCGCCGCTTGCTCAAGCAGGTGCGGCAGGACGATTTTTGCCTGGCCACCGAGGAGCATGAATTGGGCGTGCTGGCCCTGGCGGTGCCGCTGCGCAACATGCAAGGGCGCACGGTGGCGGCGCTGAATGTGGTGGCCTCCACCCAGCAGCGTGAAGCCGCCGCGCTGCAGCAGAGTCTCCTGCCTTGGTTGCTGGAGGCCGCGCGCGAGGTTCGGGCCCTGTTGTAAGGTGAGCCTGCCCGGGTGGGGCAGGAGGGCCTTCGATGGCAAAAGCCGGCCAAGTGGCTCGGATAATCTCCCCATCATTGTTTCTTGAATCGAGCCCACCATGGACCGACTGACCGCCATGCGCGTGTTTGCCGAAGTCGCTGCCAGCGGCAGCTTCACGGTCACGGCCGATCGCCTCGACATGTCGCGCGCCATGGTCACGCGCTACGTCGCCGAGCTCGAACAATGGCTGGGCGCCCGTTTGCTGCAGCGCACCACCCGGCGCGTCTCGCTGACCGACGCAGGCGAGAGCTGCCTGCGCCGGGCCCAACAGATGCTGGCCTTGAGTGAAGACCTGCAGGAAGAAACCGCGCGCAGCAGTGGGGGCGAGTTGCGTGGCCAGCTGCGCCTGACCTGCAGCCTGTCCTTTGGCTATGCGCAGCTGGTGGAGGCCCTGGGCGCCTTTTTGGCCCTGCATCCCCACCTGCGGCTGGATTTGAACGTGGGCGACAGCGCCTTGAACCTGGTCGAGGCGCGAGTGGACTTGGCCATCCGCATCAGTGCCGAGCCTGACCCACTGCTGATTGCGCGCCCGCTGGCGCTGTGCGAGTCGGTTCTGGCGGCATCGCCGGACTACCTGGCGCGGCAGGGGGTGCCCACCGTCCCGGCGGACCTGGCCCGGCACGCCTGCCTGAGCCATGCCCATGTGGGCAAAACCCTGTGGACTTTGCGCCAGGGCGAGCAGGCGGTGGCCCAGGCGGTGGCCACCCGCTTCAGCGCCAACGACGCCATGGTGTTGATGCGAGCCGCCGTGGCGGGGCAGGGCATTGCCATGCTGCCCACCTACCTGGCCGCCCCTGCGTTGCGCGCGGGGCATTTGCAGGCCGTGCTGCCGGATTGGCAGCCACCGGTGCTCAACATCCAGGCGCTGTACCCGTCGCGCCGTCACCTGTCGCCCGCCGTTCGGGCGCTGCTCGACTTCCTCGTCCAGCACTTCCAAACCGCCACCTGGTGACGGGCCCGCCTGGCCTGCGGAAGGCAGGAATTGCGGGTCTTAAATCCCTCTTCTTTCGGCACCCAAGGTGTTCGATGTGGTGTAACCGTTTGTCGGAATTTGAGGAAATCACTTGGCTGAAAATGGCAAAAAACATATTTCCGATGTAAAGTTGCGTAACGATAAAGGCACACCTGTACGAAAGTCAGGGTCGCAAAGCCACCGGTCTACGCCCTCCAAAAGGGCTTGATAGCGGGGTTGCCGGTTAAAAACGACCTTTTTAAGGGTTTTTTTAACAAAACCCAGCCGTTTGGCTGTCGGTAACCCCTCTTTGGTGACTGACCGTTTTGGTCAATGCGATCTGTTCCGGGTGTCAAATTTATCGATTTGATTCACTCGGAGATAGACCATGTCACACGCCCCCATTGCCCCCCATAAAGCCTTCGGGTCTGCCACTCTTTGGTTCTCATTGAGTGCTTTGTCCCTGGCCTTGTTGGGTTGTGGCGGCGGCGATCCAGGCGTGGCGGAGACAGGCAGCGCACAGGTGCTGGTGGCCAGCGGCACCACGATTCTGAATTTGGAGCCCGAGGCCTTGTCTGCTGAGGTCGGGGCCCAAGTGGCCCAACCGACCTTCCACCTGGCCCCGGTGCTGCTTGATGCCCCGGATGACAGCGATGCCAATGGCCAGGGCCTGTCGGCCTCCTTTGCACCGCGCCAGCAAATGGTGCCCGCCGAACTGGCTTCGGTGCCGACCCGCCAGCTGACCCTGCAGGGGCTGGATGTGGCCAAGCGCCTGGCGGTGAGCGATGTGGTCAGCCGCGCCGGGTCCGCCGTCAGCACCTACTCGCCGGCACAGATTCGCGCAGCCTACGGGCTGCCGGCCCTGCCTGCCGCGGGGGCCACGCTGACAGCGGCCCAGGCCGCGCAATACGGTGCCGGCCAAACCATCTATGTGGTGGACGCCATGCACAACCCGAACACAGCGGCTGAACTGAGCGTGTTCAACCAGAAATTTGGCCTGCCCACTTGCGCGACCAAGGCGATTGCCACGACGGCGGCCTTGCCCCTGCCTGCGGCCTCCGCCAGCGCCTGTGAGTTGTCGGTGGTGCACAGCACGCCAGCGGGCGGCATGACCGCGACGGCCCCCGCCTATGACTCGGGCTGGGCCACCGAGATTTCGTTGGATGTGCAGTGGGCGCATGCGATCGCGCCTTTGGCCCGCATCGTGTTGATCGAGGCCGCTGACCCCAGCCTGAACAGCTTGTTGGGCGGTGTGAAGCTGGCCAACGCCATGGGCCCTGGCATCGTGTCGATGAGTTTTGGCGCCACCGAAGGCAACTGGACCGCCTCGGTGGATTCGGTCTTCACCAATTCCAAAATGAGCTACCTGGCGGCCGCGGGTGACTCGGGCACGGCGGTGCTGTGGCCCGCGGTGTCGTCCAATGTGTTGGCTGTGGGCGGCACCAGCCTGACCTACAGCGGCACGGGCGCCCGCTCTGAAGTCACCTGGTCGGGCACCGGGGGCGGCACCAGCGCCTACACGGCCAAGCCGGCGTACCAAACCACCGCTGTGCCGGGTCTGGGCAATGTGGTGCGCCGCACCGGCCCCGATGTGGCCATGAACGCGGACCCGAGCACCGGCCAGTACGTGGCGGTGATGAACCCCGGCAGCTCGGCTGTGAACTGGGTCAGCGCGGGCGGCACCAGCATGTCGACCCCGCAATGGGCCGGTTTGCTGGCGGTGGCCAACGCGATCCGTGCTCAAAGCGCCAAGCCGGTGCTGGGGGCGCCGCACGCGGTGCTGTACGGCCAGATTTCGACCGTGCCGGGCAACTACGCCAGCGCATTTGCCGACATCACCAGGGGCAACAACGGCACTTGCATCACCTGTGCAGCGCGGGTGGGTTTTGACCCCATGACCGGTTTGGGCACCCCCAACGCCAGCAGCCTGCTGGCCCAACTGTCGGGGGCCTCGGCGCCTGCAGTGGCCCCGGTGGTGACGCCGGCTAGCATCACGGGTGTGACGGGTACAGCGCTGAGCTTTACCGCCTCGGTGAGCGCCGCCAACGCCGTCAGCTTCAGCTTGAGTGGCGCACCGGCGGGCATGGCCATCAGCAGCAGTGGCGTGGTCAGCTGGGCCAGCCCCGTGGCTGGCAGCTACAAGGTGACCGTCACGGCCAAGGACAATGTCAATGGCTTGAGCGGCCAGGGCGTCTACACCGTGACCATCACTCCGCCAGCGCCGCCCACGGTCGGTGGTGTGACGGTGTCGGGCAAGCCGGGTGTGGCGCTGTCCTTCAACATCAGCTACAGCTCGGCCAACCCGGTCACCTTCAGCCTCGCTGGCGCACCGGCCGGTATGGTGGTCAGCAGCACCGGCGTGGTCAGCTGGACCAATCCCGTGCTGGGCAACTACAACGTCACGGCCACGGTCAAGGACAGCAAGACCGGGCTCAGCGCCCAAGGTGTCTATGCGGTCAAGATCGCCAATGCAGGTCCCGTGATCACCGCCCCGGCGATGACGGGGGTGGCTGGCAAGGCCATGACGGGCACCATCAGCATCGCCGACCCGGGCGCCAGCTGGGTTTCGGTCTCGATCTCGGGGGTGCCGCTGGGCATGGGCTTCGCCATGAGCGGCCTGACCATCACCGCCAAATGGCCCAGCCCGGTGACGGGCAGCTACACGCTGACGGTGACCGTGGTGGACAACCTGGGCCTGACGGCCACGGTGAAGGTGCCGGTCACGGTCACGGCCAAATGAGCCCAATGAGCCCCACGCTGTCTGTTTGACCGTGTGGGAGGCGACCACCCCGGTGAGATCGTGTCAGCGCTCTCCCAAGCAAAACGGCCCCTCGGGGCCGTTTTTTCGTGGCGTCCTGTGGGGATGCTGGGGGCTCAGACCCCCAGGTACTGGTCGAGCAGCCCAGGCTCGCTGCGCAGGCGCTCCGAGCTGCCCTCAAACGCCACCTGGCCCTTGACCAGGATGACGTTGCGGTTGCTGATTTGGGTGACGTGCTTCCAGTTCTTGTCGACGATCACGCTGCTGATGCCGCTTTCGCGGATCAGGCCGCAGATGCGCCAGATCTCGCGTGCAATCAAGGGCGCCAGGCCTTCAGTGGCTTCGTCGAGGATCAGCACATCGGGGTTGGTCATCAAGGCGCGGCCAATGGTCAGCATCTGCTGCTCGCCGCCCGACAGTTGCTGGCCGCCGTGGTCCAGCCGTTCTTGCAGGCGCGGGAAGGTGTCGAGCACGCGCTGGTAGGTCCAGTCGCGCTGACCGCGCGTACCCGCACGGGCCGCCATCTGCAGGTTTTCGCGCACGCTGAGGTTGCCAAAAATCCCACGTCCTTCAGGCACATAGGCGATGCCCAGTCGCGCCACTTCGTAGGTGGCGCGCCCGTTCATGGGGCGGCCGCAGATGTGCACCTGGCCGCTGCGCGGCGGCACCAGGCCCATGATGCTTTTGAGCAAGGTGCTTTTGCCCATGCCGTTGCGCCCCATGAGGCCGATGGTTTCGCCCCGCGCCACTTGGAAGCTCAGGTCGCGCAGGATGTGGCTGGCGCCGTAATAGGTGTTCAGGCCTTGGGCCTGGATCAGCAGTTCGCTCATTCTTCGTCCGCTCCAAGGTAGGCCGATTGCACCTGGGGATCGGCGCGCACTTCAGCGGGCGTGCCGCTGGCGATGCGCGTGCCGTTGACCATCACGGTCAGCCGGTCGGCCAGGGTGAAGACGGCGTCCATGTCGTGCTCGACCAGCATCATGGCGTGACCGGGTTTGAGGCGCAGCAGCAGCTCGACAATGCGCTCGGCCTCGGCCACCCCCATGCCAGCCAGGGGCTCGTCGAGCAGCAGGACCTGCGGTTCGGTGGCCAGGGTCATGGCGATTTCCAACTGGCGTTGCTCACCGTGGCTGGCCGCACCGGCCACGGTGTGGCGGCGCTTTTGCAGGCCGGCCAGCTCCAGGGCGCGCTCGGCGCGCTCGTTGACCACGGCCACCGAGTCGGCCCGGCGCAGCCAGCGCCAGGCCTGGGGTGTGCGCGACTGGGCGGCCAGGCGCACGTTGTCCCACACAGTCAAGGGGCCAAAGATGTTGGTCTTTTGGTAGCTGCGGCCCAGGCCCTGGCGCGAACTGCGCTCGGGCGACCAGCCGGTGATGTCCTGCCCGCCCAGGGTGATGCGGCCTTCGCTGGGCGGCAGGTCGCCCGAGAGCAGGTTGGTCAGTGTGGATTTGCCCGCCCCGTTGGGGCCGATCACCGCATGGATGCGGTTGCGCCACAGGTCGAGTTCAATGTTGTTGACAGCGGCCAGGCCGCCAAAGCGGCGCGTCAGGCCGCGCGCGCTCATCAGCACTTCGGCGTCGTGCACATCAGTCATGGGGCTTCTCCGAAGGGGTGGGGCGCAGGCGTTGGCTCAGGCTTTGCACCAGGCCCAGCAGGCCGCGTGGGGCAAACACCACCAGGGCCACGATGAACAGGCCCATCCACAGTTGCCAGTGTTTGCCAGCCTGGAAGCCGCCCACGGTGGGCAGGTCTTTGAACAGGTCGAGCAAGGTCTCAAACGCAAAAGCCCCGACCACGGCGCCCGCAAAGTTACCCATGCCGCCCAGGATGACCATCATGATGGCGTGCGCGCTGAGGTGAAAACCCATCAGCTCCGGGTTCACATAGCCGCTTTGTGCGCCCCACAGGTAGCCGGCCAGACCGGCCAGGGCGCCTGCCAAAGTGAAGGCCGCCAGCTTGTAGCCGAAGGTGCCGAAGCCCATGGCGCGCATGCGGTGCTCATTGATGCGGATGCCCGACAGCGCCCGGCCAAAGGGACTCCACAACAGCCGGCGCAAGAAGGCGTAGACGGCCAGCAGCAGCACCAGGGTGAAGTAGTAGAAAGTCTGCTTGTTCTCCAGGTCAAAGGGCAGCCAACTGCCCAGCGAGGCATCGGGGCGGAAGTTGATGTACAGGCCATCGGAGCCGCCCAGGGCCTTGTTGTCGAAGAACACATAGAACACCATCTGCGCAAAGGCCATGGTGACCATGATGAAGTAGATGCCGTGGGTGCGCACCACCAGGAAGCCGATCACCAGCGCGGCCAGGGCTGAGGCGCCCACCGCCAGCGGCAGCGTCCACCACAGGCTGGCCGGCTCGCCGGCCGGTGTCAGAAAGGCCAGTGCGTAGCCGGCCAGGCCAAAGTAGGCCGCATGCCCCAGGCTGACCAGGCCCGTCACGCCTTGGAGCAGGTCCAGGCTCATGGCGAAGATGGCCAGAATCATCATGCGCGCGACCATCTGCACATAGAAGTCGCTGCCCACGCTGGGGAAGGCCGCCAGGGCGACGACGGCCAAGGCCAGCGCGACCTGCAGGCCGCGTGGCAGGGTTTCAAGATTCGCTCGGGGGGCAGACATGGGCAGAACTCCGGGCCGGTGAAAAGGGCAAAGCAAAAAAAGAGGGGCAGGGGGTGGCGTCCATGGGGCTCATTGCTTGAACAGCCCTTCGGGCTTCCACAGCAGCACGGCCGCCATCAGCAGGTAGACCAACATGCCCGAGGCTTGCGGCAGCAGCACCTTGCCAAAGGTGTCGACCAGGCCCACCAGCAGGGCCGAGATGAGGGCACCGCGCACCGAGCCGATGCCGCCAATCACCACCACCACAAAGCACATGATCAGCACCTGAGAGCCCATGTTGGGGTAGACGCTGGCGATCGGCGCGGCGATCATGCCGGCCACCGCTGCCAGGCCCACGCCCAGCGCAAACACCGTGGCGTGGATCAGTTTGATGTTGATGCCCAGGGATTCGGCCATGTCGCGGTTGAAGGCGCCGGCGCGGATCTTCATGCCCAGACGGGTGCGTGAGATCAGCAGGTACAGGCCCAACGCCAACAGCAGGCACAGGCCCGACATGAAGAGGCGGTAGCCCGGGTAGGACAGGGTGTCGGTCAGCGGGATGGACCACTCCAGGCTGGGTGGCACATTCACGCCATGCACGTCGTCGCCCCACACGAGGGAGCGCAACTCTTCAAACACATAGATCAGGCCAAAGGTCAGCAGCACCTGGTCCAGGTGGTCGCGGTGGTAGAAGTGCCGAAACAGCAGCCACTCCAGCGCCAGGCCCAGGGCCACCGACAGCAGCGCGCCCACCACGATGGCCAGGGCCAGGCTGTTGAACTGGGTGCTGAGCGACCAGGCCAGGTAGGCGCCCAGCATGTAGAAGCTGCCGTGGGCGAGGTTGACCACGCCCATGATGCCGAAGATCAGCGTCAGGCCGGCGGCCAGCATGAACAACAGCAGGCCGTACTGCAGGCTGTTGAGCAACTGGATCAAAAAGTTGGCAAGGTCCATGGTGAGGCGGGGCGTTGGTCTGGCAGGTGAGGAGAGGGCAGGCGCAGGCGAAGAGGCGGCCACCGCACCGCCCCCGGCGGGCCTGGTGGCAGGTCGGGGGCAGGTCCCGCCGAGCCCAGGGGCTCAGTTCGGGGCCGGTGGCGCGCTGGCAGCGCCGAGGCGGGGTGGGGTCAGGTCAGGCGGCAACCGGCGCCGCTGTCAGATAAGGCCTTGGCGGCCACACCGACCACCTTGTTTTCGCCCTTTTCAACCACACGCAGGTAGATGTCCTGCACCGGGTTGTGCGCCTTGCTCATGGTCCACTTGCCGCGTGGGCTGTCGATCACGGCCGACTCCAGGGCCTTGTAGAGCGCGGGCTTGCTGCCGCTCAGGTCACCCTTGACGGCGTTGGCGCCCTGCACCAGCAGCAGCCCGGTGTCATAGCCTTGCACGGCGTAGACATCGGGTTGCATCTTGAAGGTCTTGGCGTAGTCCAGGCGGAATTGCTTGTTGCGCGGCGTGTCCAGCGAGTCGCTGTAATGCATGGTGGTGGTGATGCCCTCGGCGGCAGGGCCGGCCGCTTCCAGCACGCCCTCGGTCAGGAAGCCCGAGCCGTACAAGGGGATCTTGCCTTTGAGGCCGGCCGCCGCGTAGTCACGGATGAACTTGGCCGCGCCGCCGCCGGCAAAGAAGCAGGCCACGGCGTCGGGCTTGAGCGAGGCAATCTCGGTCAGCAAGGCCTGGAACTCCACGTTCGGGAAGGGCAGGCCCAGCTCTTTGATGATGGTGCCGCCGGCCTTGGTGTAGCTTTCCTTGAAGCCTTCAAAGGCCTCGTCGCCAGCCGCGTACTTCCAGGTGATCCAGACCGTCTTTTTGTGGCCCGCCGCCACCATCGCCTGGCCCAAGGCCAGGGTGGGTTGGGAATTGCTGAAGCTGGTGCGGAACACATTGGGCGCGCACAGGGCCCGGGTGGCCGCGTGCACGCCGGCGTTCGGGATCAGGCTCAGCACGCCGCTGTCGCGCGCTACTTTTTGAATGCCCATCTGCACGCCCGAGTGCACGGTGCCGATCAGCACGTCGACCTTGTCGCGCTGCACCAGCTTGTTGGCGTTTTCGATGCCCTTGGCCGGATCGGATTCGTCGTCCACCTTGAAATACTCGATCTCACGCCCGCCGAGCTTGCCGCCTTGCTGATCGATGGCCAGGCGGAAGCCGTTTTCGATCGCCACGCCCAGCTGTGCAAATGTGCCGGTGTAAGGCAGCATGAAACCCACGCGCACCTTGCCCGATTGGGCCAGGGCCTGGCTGGGCAACCAGAGCCCGGTCGAGGCCGCCCCCACGAGGGCGGCACTGTGGCTGAGGATCTGTCGGCGTGAGGTCATGAAGGTGTCTCCTTTGTCTATTGGTTTAGGCCTAAAGCAATTTAACTGACGCGGTCGGCGTGCCGTCCTCTGAGTTACCCGTACCAGGGGACTCAGCTGCTGGCCATCGCCTGGGCCAGCCAGTCGCGGCACCAAGCCGCGGCAGGCCCTTCGGGATCGGTGCCGCTGCTGGCGTCGTGGCGCCAGATGTCGCCAAGGCGTTGCGCGCCGCAGGCGCTCAGGCGTTCGTCAAAACGCAGGCCGCCATGGCAAAAGGTTTGGGGGTAGATGCTGTCGCCCAGGGCGATCACGCCGTAGCGCACGCCGGGCAAGCTCAGGCCTGGGGCGTCCAGCGACTCATAAAGGTCCTGGGCGTTGTCCGGCACATCGCCCGTGCCGTAGGTGGAGGTGCAGATCAAATAGAGCGCATCCTCTGCGAACACCCGGTGGCTCAGACCCTCCATCGGCGTGACTTCAATCTGATCGACCAAGTCGGCGCAGTCCATCTCGATGGCTTGGGCCACATCGTCGGCCGTGCTGGTCATGGTGCCGACCAGGATTTTGAGCTTCATGCCTTGTCTCCGAAGTGGAATGCAATAAAGTGCTTCACATCTTGTGTGCAGGCAGTATATTGCAAACTCCTGGCTTGGGAAGCCCTGTTGCAAGCCTGGAGACCCCCTGCTAACCCTGAGTCGCTGAGGTGGGGGCCATGCCTCTTTTGAACGAGCGCGGGCGTGCGCTGGCGGCTGTGGCCCGGCTGAAATGGGCGCTGAAAGGGCTGGATTGACCTGATTTTCTCCGTTGGAGTACGCAATCAAGACAGTCTGAGTGCTGATTCTTAACCTGTTCAGCCAGAATGACCCCAAAACTCGGGTTAGAATACAGGCTGTCGGAGCGTAGCGCAGCCTGGTAGCGCATCTGCTTTGGGAGCAGAGGGTCGCGAGTTCGAATCCCGCCGCTCCGACCACCATTTAAAACGGGTTCCACTGGTTTCAGTGGAACCCGTTTTTTCTTGCTCGAGCGATTGCGCTCCACCGTCCGTGTGGTGAAAAAAAGCCCCACCGTGCCGAAGGCCAGATGGGGCAAGCAATGAAGTTTCAGTCCCTGAGCCCGCCCCCGCGTGGCAGCGCAAGAGCGGGTGTGCTGACTTCAGAAGCGGTGCTGGATACCGAAGGCGAAGCCCGTGTTGCTGGTCGTGACGCTGGCGGTTTGGGCGGCCGTGATGCCCTTGGCCTTGGTGTGGTCGATGGCGGCATACAGGTCGGTGCGCTTGCTCAGCTTGTAGCGGGCGCGCGTGGCCACCGTGTCGTAGCGATTGGCCGACACACCGTTGGCGCTGTACTTGGTGTTGTAGTAAGCCACCACAACTTCAGTCACCGGGGTGGCGTAGAAGGTCAGGCCGACGTCGACCACGGCGGCTTTCAGGCCTGTGGTGGCGGCAGTTGCACCGGCCAGGAATTTGTACAGCGAGGTGCTGGCACTGGAGTTGGTCAAGATCGAGGTATTGCTGTTCACGAAGCCTGGATCTGCCTGCATCTGGGTGTAGCCCCCCGTGAGCTTGTAACCGTCGATGCTGTAGTTGCCACCGGTGGTCAGCGTGGTCTGGGTGCGGGCGCCAGTGTCGCGCAGGCGGTCGTATGCCAGGCCCAGCTGCAGGGGTTTGGCGTCGTACTTGGCCATCAACTGAACCGATGAATTGGCGCTCGTTGCACCGGCCACGTTGCCGAAGGAGTAGGCCAGACCCAGGGTGGCGCCCGACAGGTTGGGGCTTTGGTACTTGACCATGTTGTCGCGGCGCGAGGTGTCCAGACCCGAACCCACCAGCGTGCCCAGCGGGTTCACCGCGGTGGCGGCATTGGCGGCGTATTGGCGGTTGGTGGTCAGCTCTTGGCCCAGCGGGTCGTTCACAAAGCCGGCTTGCAGGTCATACAAGAAGGTGGTGTTGCGGCCGATGTCGACGCGACCCCAATGGTCCTCCAAGCCCAGCACCGCACGGCGGTCAAAGATGTTGGTGGTGCTGGAGGTCGCGCCGCTGCCCAAGTTGATCCCGGACTCCAGCGTGAAGTTGGCTTTCAGGCCGCCCCCCAGGTCTTCTGTACCGCGAAAGCCAAAGCGCGACGTGTTGAGCACGCCTGAGCTGAATTGGGTTTGCGAGCCGGTGCCGGCGGTGGTTTTGGCCACCGCACTGTCGTGGCGGATGCCGCTGTCAACCAGGCCGTACAAGACGACGCTGGATTGGGCTTGGGCCAGGGTGCACAGCGCGCTCAGGCTGGCCAGTGCGATCAGGTTCTTTTTCATCAAATTTCCTAGCGCCGTCAGCTTGTGGCCGACGGCAAGAAGAGGTCATCAAGTGAGGTGGTTGATGCCAAAGACCCGGTTGGGCCTGTGGCACCGCCAGCCTCCAGAAAATCAGAAGCCATCGCTGCCGCCGTGTGTCCGCCTGCAGCGGTGGGGCAGTGATTCTTCCGGGTCAGACCCCGTGGGGCCAACCGACCGGATTCTCGGAAGTGGATTTGACGAAGCCGTGACTATTGAATCTAAAACAGCAATAAATAAGGTCTTTTATTTGGAGCGTGTTTCGTTTTTGGAAATGGACTAAGTACGGGTTGAGCGTTGTTCCGGTTCTTGCTTGACCGCCCCGATGACCCCGCTCAGCCAGCTGAGCTGCGCCCAGACTGAGACTGTGACCCAGGCAAGGTCTGCCGCATGGCCTGGGCCAAGCCGGGCTGTTGGCGCTCCTCCAGGGTGTCGGCGGCCCCCTGGCGATCGCGCACCTCCTTGTTCTGGCTCAGCTTGAACTTGCCGACCAGCGAGGTGATGGCAATCTCGATGCCCACAATGTGCTGCAGCAGGCCGTCGATGAACTCAGGCGCGGAGTCCCCCATCTTCCAGGGGCGGGGTTCGGCCGCTTCGTGCCGCTTGGTCAGTCCGGCCAACAGGCGCCGCACAAAGCGCTCGTCGTCGTGTACGGTGAGGACGCCGTGCGCGTGCACGACCTCGTAGTTCCAGGTTGGCACCTGGCGGTGCGCCTCGTGCTTGCTGGGGTACCAGTTGGGCGAGATGTAAGCCTGTGCGCCGCGAAACACCACCATCACCGGGCTGCCGCTGGGGCAGCGCTGCCACAAGGGATTCGCGCGCGCCACATGGGCGCTCAGCGTACCGTGCGGGCCGGCTTGGGCATCGAAGGCAAAGGGAATGTGGTCGGCATCCAGCCCGGTTTCGCCGTGGGTGACGAGCATGCCCAGGGGGTGGTCTCGCATCACGCGCTGCAGTTCTTCGGGGCTTTGCTCGGCGAAGTGGGGAGGGATGTACATCGTGGATCGGTCCAGAAAAAGTGACTGAGCAGCACTGTGGCGCACAACCGGCACAATCAGAAGAGCCAGTTTTTATTCTATTGAGTGGACCAGTTGAGCCCCAAGACCCCACCTCAGCCCCCATCGCAGGGCTTGTCCCCGCCACCACCCCAGGTCGCGAGCCCACCGCCCGGTGCTGGGCGCCGTCTGTATGCGCTGCTGCGCGCTCAAATCACGGACGGTGTCTTGCCCGCAGGGGCGCGTGCGCCCTCCACCCGGGCCTTGGCGGCGGAATGGGGGGTGTCGCGCACCACGGTCACAGCGGTGTACGAGCAGTTGGCGGCCGAGGGCTATTTGATGACCTCGGGCGGGCGGGTGGCGCGGGTGGCGTGGCCGCAGGGGGGCACTGGGACGCCCAGTCCGCGCCCTGTGGGTGATGTCGTCGCCGCCGCGCCCAGGCTGTCCGCCCTGGGCCAGCGCGTGCAGGCCATGGCCGTGCAGGCTCCTCCGTCCTTGGAGCCAGTCCCGTTTGATTTTCGCTATGGCGCGCTGGCCTCGTCGGACTTTCCGGTCTTGACCTGGCGCCGGGCCGTGAAGGAGGCCGGGCTGCGTCCCTCACCCCGCCTTTCTTACGGCGCGCCGGAGGGGGAGGCGCCACTGCGCCAGGCCTTGCAGGGCTACTTGCAACGGGCGCGGGGGCTGCGCTGCCATGCCGATCAAATCGTGGTGGTGCAAGGCTCGCAGCAAGGCATCGACCTGTGTGCCCGCTTGCTGCTGCAGGCGGGGGACCGCTTTGCCTTCGAAGACCCCGGTTACCTGATGGCGCGTCGCTGTTTTGAGGCCACCGGGGCGCACTGTGCCCCCGTGCCGGTGGATGCCCACGGGCTGGACACCGAACAGCTGCCCCTGGGGCCGTCCGTGCGCCTGGCCTATGTCACGCCGTCGCACCAGTTTCCCCTGGGGGGCGTGCTGCCCATCACCCGCCGCCAGGCGCTGCTGAGCTGGGCCCAGGCACAGCAGGCCTGGGTGGTGGAGGACGATTACGACGGTGAATTCCGCTACGGCCAGCGGCCCATCGACGCGCTGCAGTCCATCGACCACGAGGGCCGGGTGATTTATGTGGGCACCTTCTCCAAGGCCTTGTCGCCGCAACTGCGCCTGGGTTACCTGGTGCTGCCGCCCGCCCTGGTGCCGGTGTTTCGGGAGGCCAAGCGCCTGAGCGACCGGCACGCGCCGGTGCTGGAGCAGCGCGCCGTGGCCAGCCTGATCGACAGCGGGGCCTACGAGCGCCATGTGCGGCGCGTGCGGCGCGACAACGAGCGCCGCCGCAGCGCCTTGTTGGCGGCCGCTGAGCGCTACCTGCCCGCCAACGCCCAGCTCGCAGGTCTGGCCGCGGGCCTGCACCTGGTGCTGTGGCTGCCGGACTGGGGGCCGCAGGACGAGGACCATGTGGCCTTGGCGGCGCGCCAGATCGGGGTGGGGATCTACCCCGTGTCGCCTTTGTATTCGCGGCCCGACAGGCCGATGCCGGCGGGTGTCCCCCAGCGTGCTGCCGGCTTCATCCTGGGCTACGCCAGCCTGTCGGTGGCACAGATTGAGCAAGGCATGCGCGCCTTGGGCCTGTTTTTGAGCTCAGGCGCGGGGCGATCCCAGGGTTGACCCTAGGCCCTCCCGGGAGGGTAATTGAAACAATATGTAATGAATGCGTGAAGGAACTTCATAGACTGGCCACCGGATTCCAACCCTGCCGGTATTGGCCGTCGCGGGGACGCGCATCAACCTGGAGACTTCATGCCCCTCAATCACCGCCCTCGGGGTCGGCACGCCCTGGTGGCTGCGGCCACCGCTTTGTCCCTGATCCTGCCCTCGGCCACGCCCCTGTGGGCGGCCAACCACCCCAACTCGCGTGTGGCCAGCACCCATGTGCTCGACATCACAGCCAACGTGGATTGGGACTACGACGCGGCCCCGCCCACCCAATCCAATGGCACCACGGTGCTGACCAAAGAGGTGTTGCGCGACCAGATCCTGCGGGAAGTGGCGCGCAGCGTGTTCCTGATGACCGAAGGCCGCCACCGCATCGGCACGGTCTACCTCTACAAGAACGGCCGTTTTGGCAAAAACGTGGATGTGCAGATCATCAACAAGAGCGACCGGTCTTACGCCAGTGCCGCCCGCTGGCAGCAAAGCGAGGGCAGCAGTTACAACTTCCTGGCCATGGACAACAAGCCAGAGAACCTGCGCAGCTATTCGCGCGTGATCGCGCACGAGCTGGGCCACTATGTGTACGGCTTTGCCGACGAGTACCGCGAAGAGGGCAAGGCCCTGAATGCCTCCGACCCGGGCGGCCCCTCGGGCGTGGACTTCACGCGCAACTCGATCATGAACAACCATGAGAACTTCACCCGCCTCTCGCTGGCGGCGGACTACACCGGCGGTGCGGACGTCAACAACACGGCCCAGGCCCGCGTCTATGCCACCGACCGCAGCAACCTGCGCGGCGGCAGCCATTGGGAAATGCTGACCCGCGACCCCGCCAGCGACCCGGCCGAGGCCAAGGAATTCCACGGTGGCGCCCGGGTGTGGTTCGATGCCTTCAAGGGCTTCACCGCCCCGACCAAGGTGTCGGAGCTGACCCGCTACTTCGGCGTGTTCTGCGATCCCCTGCTGGTGCAGGCCGCTTGCGGCACTGGCGACGCCAGCAAGGACCAGGTGGTGCCCGCGTCGGACCGCATCGCCAGCCTGAGTGATTACAACGCCCAGCTGTTTGCCAAGTCGGGCGGCAGCGCCACGGCCGATGCCGTGGACGGCACGCCGGGCAGCGCGTTTGAAAGTTTCAAGGTGGTGTTCGTCGACTCGCCGGCGGACGCCAAGGCCCTGGCCTTGCGCCAAAGCACGGTCAGTACCCGACTGGCCGTCACGGCGCGCGCTGCGGCCACCTCGGCCGCCGTGGCCCGCCACGCCATCGTGATCGACCGTAGCCTGCCAGCCGCGACCTTTGAACAGGCCATTCAAGCGGCGGAGGCCGTGTTGCAATTGGCCGAGACGGGCACGCAATGGGCCGTGATCACCTCGCCCAGCACCGGCAACACGCCGCTGCAAAGTCTTCAGTCCATCGACACCGGGCGCGCCGCCTTGGTGGCCAGTGTGCAGGGCTTGACCCGGGTCGATGGCCGCTTCGATGCCAGCGCCGCCTTTGCCCTGGCCCAAGCGGAGCTGTCCAAGAACCGCGCCGATGCCGACTCGGCCACCATTGAGCTGTTCACCGGGCAGGGCAGCACCCTGCCCAAAGCACTGGGCAGCCAGGCCCGTGCGCTGCGCACCTCGGTCAACGCCATCGGCCTGCGCCTGCCCGCTGGCAGCGCGGCCACCACCACCAGTGGTGGTGTGGCCCTGGACGCCCTGGCCTTGGCCACGGGTGGCAGCGCCTACAGCGCGCGCGATGCGGAGCAAGCGGTGAAGAAAATCTTGCGCGCCCAGCGCAAGGCGGCCGGCGAGGTGTTCAGCCTCCTGGCCACCACCGGCTGGGACAGCCTCAGCGCCGCGTCCACCCAGAGCACCCCGCTGACCCTGACCCCCCACGACCAGGTGATCAGCGCGCACTGGAACTTCGACCCGGTGGACAAAGACCGGCTCAGCTTCCGCCTGGTCACGCCGGCGGGCACCTTCAGCACCTTGTCGCCCGCGTCCAACCTCAGTGAAGGCTATGCCCTGATCGAGCTGGACAACAGCAGTGGCCGCCACAACGGCAGCGCCCGTGCCCTCACCCTCAGCAGCACGGCCGTCAGCAATTCCGTGGGCTTGGATGTGCAAACCGAGTCGGTGGTGCAGTTGAGCGCCGACGTCGAGGGCGGCACCTTGGCCGACAACCGCGAGCCCGTGTTGCGTGCCCAGTTCACGGGTCAGGCCCCGGTCGCCAAGGCGCGCTTGCTGGCCACGGTGTACCGCGTCAGCGACGGCGTGGCGGTGCTCAGCGACCTGGTGCTGGCCGACGACGGCCAGGGCGTGGACGCGCGGGCCGATGACGGCCGCTACGCGATCAGCCTCAAGGGCTTGCTGCCCGCGGGCGACTACACCGTGGAGGTCTACGCTCAAACCACGGCCGACTCGGTGTTCCAGCCCAACCAAATTTTTGCCATCGGGTCCGATGTGCCGGTGCGCCCCGTGGGCGCTGGCCTGGTGCGGGTGGAAGAGGCTGACCTGACCCTGGACGCGGGCGCCACGGGCGTGTTGGCCGCGGCATCGGGTGACAGCGGCTCGGGCAGCACGGGCAGTGGCGGCAGCGGTGGCTGCACCAGCGTGGCGGGCCAGCGCGATGCGGGCCTGGTCTTGCTCTTGCTCAGCGGCTTGACGGGCCTGTGGCTGCGCCGCCGTTCCCAGGCGCGCCGGCTTGATTCTCGCTGACCTGGGCCCAAAGCCCGCGCCCTGGCCTGGTCTGGGGCGCGCGCTGCTGGCCGCCGTTCTGCTGGCCCCGGGCGTGGCGTGGTGGGCGGTTCACCGGGGCGCTCACGCGCTGGTGTGGCCCGACCTGCACAGCGCCTTGATGAGCTTGGTGTTGGCCCCTTGCCTGGAAGAAGCCGTCATGCGCTGCGCCTGGCAGCCCGGCCTGTTGCAGGCGGCGCTGCGCCGGGGCTGCTCAGCGCGCCGGGCGGACCTGGCGGCCGGCGCAGGGGCGGCTGTGGCTTTTGCCTTGATCCATTTGGATGGGTTCAGCGTCGGGGCCCTGCTGCGCTGCACCCCTTGGCTGCTGCCGGGCGGGGTCTTGGCGCTGGCCTGGTGCTGGCGCCGGCGCCTGAGCGACTGCGTGCTCTTGCACGCGTACTTCAATGCCCTGTTGGCGCTGTTCAGCTTGCGCTGAGGCGCCGGGGCGCCGGGTTCAATCGGCTTCCGAGGCCGGCATGGCCGGACTGAGCAAGGCCGCCAACTGATCGGCTGCCGCCGCCCAACTGGCGTTATCGGCGATCGAGCGCTTCAAGAACTCCGCTTGCGAGGGGCTCCAGAAAGCCGCCTCGGACAAGCGCGTGCCTGGGGGCAGGGGGTGCTCGCGCACAAAGGCCTCGCGTTCCGCCCGCTCGGCGGGCAGGCCCAGCTGCAGGAAGAGGTGGGTCAAATCGTGGGGGTTCATTTCCATGCGGCGCTTTCTTCAGGGCTTCACAGGCGGCCCAACAAGAGCAGCACCAGCACAATGATCAACACCAGCCCGACACCGCCACTGGGCGCATAGCCCCAGTTGCGGCTGTGCGGCCAAGTGGGCATGACGCCCATGAGGATCAGGATCAGGACGATCAACAACAGGGTTCCGAGGCTCATGGCAGCTTCCTTAAGGGGTGGGATGTCACTGCGCCAACAGGGCAGGGCGGGGCGTGGGCAGCAGGTTGGGGGGCACTTGTTGCAGCAAGTCCGCCAGTTCGTCGGCGTGGCCCTCTTCCACCGCCAAGATGCGTTCCAGCAAGCGGCGCGTCGTGGGGTCTTGGTCTTGCAGTGAGCGGATCAGGTGGCGGTAACTGTCGATTCCAATGCGCTCGGCCACCAGGTTCTCGCGGATCATGTCGCCCAGGGTCTCACCGCGCACGTACTCGGCATGGCTGCGGCCCAGCAGGGTGTCGGGCGAAAAATCCGGTTGGCCACCCAGCTGCACGATGCGCTCGGCCAGCCAGTCGGCATGCTCCAGCTCTTCGTTGGCGTGCACCAAGAACTCCTGGCCGACGGTCTGGGAGTGGATGCCGCGCGCCATGAAGTGGTGGTAACGGTAGCGCAGACTGCACACCAACTCGGTGGCCAGCGCCGTGTTGAGTTGGGCAATCACCTCCAACCGGTGGGCGGGGTAGTCGGCGGTCACGGCGCCCTGGTCCAGGTGCTGCCGGGCCTGTTGGCGCAGGGTGTTCAGGTCCAGAGGGGGCTGCGCGGCGTTGTCGGCGTGGGTCATGGTGGGGCCTTTGGAGGGCAGTGGGAAAAGGCCCAATGTGAGGCGGGCCACGCGCTTTGGCTGTGCGCTGGACCACGCTCAGGCACCCGCGTGAGGCCGTGTGCGCCGGCGCACCGACCTCGCGGTATCCGCTCCCCACACTGGGCCGGTCCGCCCTGCGGTGGGCTCGGTGCCCGCTCATGGGTGCTGATCTTGGCGAAGGACTGAGCATGGGCTGGATTCACAAGGGGCTGATGGCCCTGGGCGCGATCACGCTGGGCGCCATGGCGGCGGCGCAGGACCCGGGGCCAGCGGTGCCCTCGCAAGGGCAGTTGCTGTATGAAACCCATTGCATCAGCTGCCACACCACCCAGGTGCATTGGCGCGCCCGGCGCGTGGCCACCGACTGGTCCTCCCTGCAGGCCCAGGTGCTGCGCTGGCAGGCCAACAGTGGGCTGGCTTGGCGCGAAGCCGAAGTGCTGGAGGTGACGCGCTACCTCAATGACAGCATCTACCGCTTCAGCCCGATGAGCACGCCGCTGAGCGTGCGCCAGGACCAGGCGCCCAGGCCCTGAATTCGGCTTGAATGCGCTGACGCGGCATCGCTCTGGCGAGTGTTGCTTTATGAGACAGTCAGGGTAATCCTGATGAAATATTTGACCCGAGTCATCTTGGCGTTAGCAAAATTAGTTCCAATAGGTACGTTGGCGAACAAAACAGGCTGTTGTTGTCCTGGCGCATGGTGGCCGGGGCGTTTCATGAGCGGCTCTGCGCTGAACGCCAGCGATTTCTTCACAGGACCCCGATCACCCCCATGACCCGCTCCCTTTCTGTTGAGCCTTCGTCCCAGGCGTCCCCCTCCCAAGCCACTTCGCCCAGCCACTTTTTCCAGCACCACGGCATGTGGGCGCCGGGCGTGCGACTGTTTCGCAAGCTGCAATTTGGTGCCAAAGCCGGCTGGATCTCCTTGGCGTTTTTGATCCCCCTGGTCCTGCTGGCACTGGCCTATGTGCGCACCAGCCAGGCCACCATCAACTTCGCCCAGCACGAATTGGCCGGGGTGTCGGTGATCCGCAAGATCGAGCCCTGGTTGGTCGAGGTGCAGCGCCAGCGCCGCCTGGTCTTGTCTGGCTTGGCCGCGACCACCGACCTGAATGGCGTGACCCAGCAGTTGGAAGCGGTCAAAAGCCATTTGGCGGGCTTGCAAAGCGAGGTCGACGTGCGCAGCGAGTTCGCGGCCGTGGAGCAATTGCACCAGACCCTGAAGGGTCAGGTGGGCAAGGCGGGCTTGGACGAGTTGGAGCAAAGCTTTCAGCGCTATGTGGACGCCGTGCGCGAGTTGCGCGTCACCGTGCTGGACCGCACCGAGCTGACCCTGGACCCCGACCAGGACACCTACTACCTGATGACCCTGTCCACCGACGTGGTGGCTGAAGTGATCGAATCCATTTCGCGCACCCGCGCCATGTCGGGCGTGCTGGAGCGGCGTGGGCGTGCCGACCCCGAAGCGCTGCGACGCCTGTATGGCATCTGGTACCTGGGCCATGACCGGGTCGGTGCCATCGGCAAGGCCGCTGCCCGTGCCGCCGAGGCCAACCCCGAGGTGCGTCAGCGCCTGCAGGTGGAGGGCGCGGTGAATGCTTCGCGCGCTTTTTTGGACACCGCGGCCAAGTCCTGGTTTGAAGGCACTTACCGAGCCGACCTCCAGGGCCTGGAGGCCCCCGGGCAAAAGGCGGTCGACCAGTTGCGAGCCGTCAGTGCCGAGAGCCTGAAGCTGTTGGCCGAATTGCTGCAAAAGCGCATTGACCGCACCGTGGCCGAGCGCCAGCTCTTGCTGGGCGTGTCGGTGGTCTTTTTGCTGGTGGCCGTGTACCTGTTCTATGCCTTCTTTTTGGTCATGCGCGGCGGCTTGCAAGAGGTGACGCGTCACCTGGAAGCCATGACCGAAGGTGATTTGACCACCTCGCCCCGCCCTTGGGGCCGTGACGAGGCGGCGCACCTGATGCTGATGTTGTCGCGCATGCAAGACAGCCTGCGCCAGATGGTGCTGCAGGTGCGTCAGGCCTCGGACGAGATCGTGCATTCCAGCACCGAGATCGCTGAGGGCTCGATGGACCTGTCCGCGCGCACCGAGCAAACCGCGGCCAACCTGGAGCAGTCCGCGGCCGCCATGGAGCAAATCGGCACCACGGTGCGCCAGACCTCGGACCACACCCAGGAGGCCACCCGCATCGCCGCGCAAAACGCGACCATCGCCGGGCGCGGCGGTGAGGTGATCGGCAACATGGTCAGCACCATGGAAGACATCCAGGCGTCGTCCAAGAAGATCGAGGCCATCATCGGGGTCATCGACGGCATTGCCTTCCAGACCAACATCCTGGCGCTCAACGCTGCCGTGGAGGCGGCGCGTGCCGGTGAGCAGGGTCGGGGCTTTGCCGTGGTGGCCAGCGAGGTGCGCCTGCTGGCCGGGCGCAGTGCGGAGGCCGCGCGCGAAATCAAGCAACTGATTGCCACCAGCGTCGAAAAGGTCGAAGGCGGCACTGGCGTGGTGCGCGAGGCCGGCGCCACCATGCAGGAGATCGTGGCCAGCGCCCAGCGCGTCAACGAGCTGCTCAGCTACATCGCCACCGGCTCGGTGGAACAGACCCAGGGCATTGGCCAGGTCAGTGAAGCGGTGCAGGACCTGGACCGCGCCACCCAGCAAAACGCCGCCCTGGTCGAGGAGACCGCTGCGGGGGCTTCTGCCCTGCGCGAGCAGGCCCAATCCCTGGCGCACGAAGTGGCTCGCTTCCAGGTGCCTGAAGGCATGTCGGTGGAGGCTCGCCCCCAGCTGGAGGTGGCCGACCTGAACGTGGACTCGGCCATCGAGGCGCACCGGCAGTGGAAGGTCAAGCTGCGCGCGGCCATCGAGAACCGCAGCCAGCTGGACGCTGACACCATCTCCTGCGACGACCGCTGCCCCCTGGGCCAGTGGCTGCACGGTCGCGGCGGCCAGCGCTTTGGCGGCAAGCCCAGTTTTGTGGCCTTGCTCGAAGAACACAAGGGCTTCCACCTGGCCGCGGGCAACGTGGCGCGCCGCATCAATGCGGGGGCCATGGCCGACGCCCAGCGCATGCTGGGCGCGGGGTCGGAGTTTGCCAAGGCCTCCACTTCGGTGACCACGGCCTTGTCGCGCATCAAGCGCGGCATTTGAGTTGGCCGGCCCCCTTGGGGCCTGGGCACTGAATGCGACTTGTGTGCGCTGGGTGATGGCGGGGGGGCGGCTTTACCGCTACAAGTTCAGATCAACCTGAATCTGGACGCCCCCCATGCCCGACACCCCGCCCTCCGGGCTTGACGCCGCCACCGCTGCCCGCCGACTGCGCGAGGACGGCCCCAACGAACTGGCCACCAGCCAGCGACGCCCGCTGCGCGCCTTGGTGGGGGAGGTGGTGCGCGAGCCCATGTTCCTGCTCATGTTGGGTTCGGGAGGCATTTACCTGGCCATGGGGGACGCTCGCCAGGCCCTGATCCTGCTGGGCTTTGTGCTCATCATCATGGCCGTGACGGTGTTGCAGGAGCGCCGCACCGACGGGGCCCTGGCGGAGTTGCGTGAGCTCTCCAGTCCGCGCGCTTTGGTCTTGCGCGGGGGCGTGAGCCAGCGCATCCCGGGGCGCGAGGTGGTGCGCGATGACGTGCTGCTGCTGGCCGAGGGCGACCGGGTGCCCGCCGATGGGCAGCTGCTGCAGGCCCATGAGTTGAGCACCGACGAGTCCCTGCTCACGGGTGAGTCCGAGCCGGTGCCCAAGCAAGCGCCGCTGGGGCTGGTGCTGGCCGGCACCCTGGTGCTCAGTGGCCAGGGCCTGGTGCGGGTCACGGCGGTGGGTGCGCACACGGAGATGGGCCGCATCGGTCAGTCCCTGGACGAGGTCAGTCTGCAGCCCTCGCCGCTGCGCCAGGAGATGGCCCGCCTGACCCAACGCCTGGTGTTCTTCGCCTTGGCGGTCTGCGCGCTGTTGGTGGGTTTGCTGTGGGCTTTGCGGGGCGACGCCTTGGCCGCCGTGTTGGCGGGCATCACCTTGGCCATGGGCCTGTTGCCGCAGGAACTGCCGGTCATTTTGATCGTCTTCCTGGCCTTGGCCGCACGGCGCCTGGGACGCCAGCAGGTGCTGACCCGGCGCCTGAGCGCGATCGAAACCCTGGGCCAGACCACGGTGCTGTGCGTGGACAAAACCGGCACCCTGACGCGCAACCGCATGGCGGTGCACACCCTGGTGGCGGCGGGTGCCGAGCAGGCGGTGGGTGATCTGGCCCCGGGCGCCTTGCCCGAGGCCTTTCACCGCCTGTTGGAGTACGCGGTGCTGGCCAGCGAAATAGCGCCACACGACCCGATGGAGCAGGCCTTGCAAAGGCTGGCGGCCCAGCAGCTGGCGGGCTCCGAACACCTGCACCCCGAGTGGCAGCTGGCGCGCGAATACGAACTGTCGCCCGAGCTGATGGCCATGAGCCACCTGTGGCGCGGGGCGTCGCCCCAACAGGACGTGGTCTCCACCAAGGGCGCTCCCGAGGCGGTGGTCGACCTGTGCCACCTGCCGCCAGACCAGGCCCAGCAGGTGTTGCAGCAGGCCGCAGCCCTGGCCGACCGGGGCTTGCGCGTGCTGGGCGTGGCCCAGGCGCGCCACCCCCGGCACCAAGATTGGCCCGCGCAGCAGCATGACTTTGACTTTGAGTGGCTGGGCCTGGTGGGGCTGGCCGACCCCTTGCGCCCCGAGGTGCCGGCCGCCATGGCCCAGTGCCAGCGCGCGGGCATCCGGGTGGTGATGATCACCGGCGACCACCCGCGCACGGCGCTGGCCGTGGCCGCGCAGGCGGGCATTCCGGGGGGGCAGGCCTTGACCGGCGACGACCTGGCCGCCCTGCCGCCGGGGGAGTGGGCCACCCACCTGGCCTCGGTTCAGGTGTTTGCCCGCGTCAAGCCGCAGCAAAAGCTGGCCCTGGTGCAGGCCTTGCAGGCGCAGGGCGAGGTGGTGGCCATGACCGGCGACGGGGTGAATGACGCGCCGGCCCTGAAGGCCGCGCACATCGGCATCGCCATGGGCCAGCGGGGCACCGACGTGGCCCGTGAGGCGGCTTCGCTGGTGCTGTTGCAGGATGACTTTCAGGCCATCGTCACCGCCATCGAGCGGGGGCGCCGCACCTTTGCCAACCTGCGCCAGGCCATGGTCTACACCTTGGCGGTGCACCTGCCCATCATCGGGCTGGCCTTGTTGCCCGCGCTGCTGGGCTGGCCCCTGGTGCTGACGCCCTTGCACATCGCGTTTCTGGAGTTGGTCATCGACCCGGCCTGCTCCCTGGTGTTCGAGGCAGAGTCCGGCCGGACTGGGCTGATGGCCCAGCCACCTCGGCGCCGCACCGAGGCCTTGCTGTCCGCGCACGCCGTCCGCTTGAGCCTGCTGCAGGGCTGCTGGATGACGGGGCTGGTCCTGGCCTGGTACGGCGGCTTGACCTGGCTGGGTTGGGGCGCGGCTACGGCCAGCACCGCCGGCTTCATGGCCTTGGTGGCGGGCAATGCGGCCCTGATCTTGCCGTGCCGCTCACCGACGGGCCGCTGGCGCGATCTGTTTCAGGGCCTGCCCCGGCTCAGTGCGGGGGTGCTGTTGGGCACCTTGCTGGCCCTGGGGCTGGTCACCACGGTGCCGGGGCTGGCCCGGGCCTTTGGCTTCGCGCCCCTGCCGTGGGCCCTGGGGGCCGGGGTGATGTTCAGTGCCCTGGCGTCCCTGGTGGTGTTTCAGCTCAACAAGCGCTGGCTGCAGCCTGCGACCTGAGGGGCGATGGCGGCGCTTGTTGAGGGCTGATGGGGACGGGCCGGTCGGTGTCGAGGCGGCTGGTCAGGTTCAGGTCAGGCTGGGCCCGTTATCGTGCCAGGCAAGTGACCTGAACCTGCCATGAAGCTCCCCGTCCAAGCCCCTCTCGACGACTTTGAAATGACCCCTGCCGGGGCCGATGGTGTGGGCCACGCCTCGTCGCCTGAGGTGCATGCACAGGGGCCTTGGCGACGCTCGGGCTGGCTGCTGCTGTTGGGGCTTCTGGCCTGGGCTTGGCTGTTGTTGAACCTGGACTGAGCACTGGGCCAAGTTCTGCTGGGGGGCGTCGGTTCGGCACGGCGCGGGCAGCCAGGCCATCGCGGCTGGGGCCAATGGCCTGAGGCTCAGGTGGCCGGCCGGTCTGGCAACAGGCGGTCGTATTCTTTTTTCACCACGGCGTAGCACTCGCAAGTGCGCTGCTCCAAGCCCGGGCGGTTCAGCACCGTGATGTGGCCGCGCGCGTAGCGGATCAGCCCGGCGGCCTGCAGCTGCAGCGCCGCGCCAGTGACCCCCTCTCGGCGCACGCCCAGCATGTTGGCGATCAGTTCCTGGGTCATGACCAGGTCGGGACCTCGGAGCCTGTCCAGGCTCAGCAGCAGCCAGCGGCACAGCTGCTGGTCCAGGGAGTGGTGGCGGTTGCACACGGCGGTCTGTGACATCTGGGTCAACAAGGCCTGGGTGTAGCGCAGCAACAGGTGCAAAAACGGGCCGGCATGGTCGAATTCACTCTTCAAGGTCTGGGCCCGCAGCCGGTAGCCCATGCCCGCGCTTTGCACCACGGCGCGGCTGGGGGTGGAGTTGCCGCCCATGAACAAGGCCACCCCCACCACGCCTTCGTTGCCCACCACGGCAATTTCAGCCGAGGCGCCGGTGGCCATCACGTACAGCAAAGAGATGATGGCCGTGGTGGGGAAGTAGGCGTAACTCATGGTGGCGCCGGATTCATACAGGACCTTGCCCAGCGGCAGTTCCACCAATTCCAGCTGGGCCATGACCGGCGCGAAGGCCGGTGAGTCCATCGCTTTGAGCAAATGGTTCAGGTGCGTGCCTTGGGGTAGCGCTTCTTTAGGGTACATGGAAGTCCTGTGGTGTGACAGCGTTGAAGACCGAGGCAAGCCTTCCAGGATTCCCTCCCTGTGTGGCCCACCCCGTGGTGAAGTCTGGCGGGCAAAGAGGTTTCAATATGTACGCTGACGAACATAGGTCATTGTGCGCTGCCGTACGTAATCGGGTGAGACCTGATTTCCTGCTGAAAATCTTGCAGCGCTGACCCACGACTTGGGGCGCGCCGCTGCGTGTCGATTCAGCACTGGGCCCCCTGGGTCAGGGTGTGCTGCCAGACAGAAATGGCCCTGGGCTTCGCTCAGACTGCCCGCAGCCACTCCCGCTCACATTCCCTCAGGACCCTCGCATCGACCACTCACTTGCCAATCGCCTGCTGGCTCAGCTGGGCCCCGATGAGCGCCGCCGTGTGTTGAGTCAGGCCAAGCTGGTCGAACTCGACGAGGCGGCCCCACTCGCCCGCGCCGGCCAAGCGCTGACCCACGCTTACTTTCCCACCGATTGCTTGATTTCCCTGCTCACCCACCGGGTCCAACCGCGCTGCTTTGAGGTCGGGCAGTTGGGTTATGAAGGGGTCTTGGGGGCGGGCTCGGCGCTGGGGGTGTCGGCCTGCGCGTTTGATGCCGTGGTCATCGGCGCGGGGCGGGCCTGGCAGATCGATCTGCAGCGTCTGCGCGCCCTGTGCCAGGCCAGCCGGACGCTGAGCCTGTTGATGACGCGATTCCTGTACTTCGAGCTGTCGCAGATGGGGGCTCTGGCGGCCTGCGCTCACTTTCACAGCCTGGAGCAGCGACTCGCCCGCTTCCTCTTGATGAGCCTGGACCGCCTGCGCGTGCCTGACCTGAGGATGACCCACGAAGCCCTGTCCCTGATCCTGGGGGTGCGCCGGGCCAGTGTCACCCTGGCGGCCGGTGAGTTTCAGCAGCGCGGCTGGATCCAGTACAGCCGAGGTCACATGCTGGTGCTCAACCGCGCTGGCCTGCTCAGCACGGTGTGTGCCTGCTACGGGCAGGACCTGTCGACCTACGAGCAGGTGATGCAGGACGTCGACTGGGTCAAGCCGCCGCGCACCCGCCGCTGAGGGCATCGCGGCAGCGCCTGTGCGCTGGCGCTGCGCGTGCGCTGCACGCAGGCCCGGCGGCCGCGCAGGACCGTGATCCGCCGCACAGACCGGCCGGGCAGGGCGCTCGGACACTGAGGCCTTTCCACCCCGTCCGGGCCTGCGCCTGGATCGCCAAGGCCCTTCATGAACTCTGTTCACCCCCCCGCACCCCGCGTTCTGGCGCCGGCTTTGATCAGTGAAGCGCAGCTGCGCGCCGACGTGCTGGAAGCCCTGGCTTGGGAGCCTGGTGTGGATGCCCGCCGCCTCGTGGTGCAGGTCTGCCAGGGGCAGGTGAGCTTGCTGGGCCGGGTGCCTGACCTCGCCAGCCTGCAGTGCGCCCTGCGCGCCGCAGCCCGGGTGCGAGGGGTGCAGGCGCTGCGTCACAGCCTGGTGGTGCAGCCCCTGCAGCACGCGCTGCTGTGGGCCGAACCCCTGCTGTCGCCCACCGGGGCCGTGCCGGCCCAGGCCTGGGCGCGGCCGCGCTGAGGGGCTGCGCCATGCTGCGGGGCTGCGCCATGCAGAGGGTCTGCGACATGGCGCGTGCCCGCTGGGGGCCGGCCGGCCGCGTGCCCGCCGATCGGCCTCGCGCTCCTCCTGGATGCGGTGGAAGTGCGCTGCCAGACAGACCCCGGGGTTCGCTCTCCGCACACTGCAGTCCTGGGTCTGGCAGGGCTGCCACCGCAGTCCAAGGCCCCCAACCGAGTCAGGAGAACACCATGTTCCAACGTCCCCGCTCTTTCACTTTCTGGGCGCGCGACCCTCGCATGGGTGATCAGCCCGCCCTCGCTTGGCAGGCCGGTCTGGTCTTGACGGCCTTGTGCCTCACGGCCTGTGCCGGTGTGCCCGTGCCCGAGGCGCAGATGGCCGCCGCCGAAGCCGCCGTGCGCAGCGCCAGTGCCAGCCCCACACCGGAGTTCGCCCCGGCCGAGCTGCAGTTGGCGCGCGACAAGCTGGTCAGCGCCCGACAAGCCTTGGCGGCACGCGACAACGCCTTGGCGCGCCGCTTGGCTGAACAGGCCGTGCTGGACTCGCAGGTGGCTGAACTGCACGCCGAGTCGGTGCGCTCCCGCCAGGCGGCGCAAGAGGCACGCGCCGCTGCCCGGGCCTTGCAGGAAGAAATCAACCGCAAGCCCTTGTTTTGAACGCTTCAGGACACCCCATGACCGCCCACTTCACCCTTCGCCGCACGGCCGCTTTGGCCCTGATCAGCACCCTGGCCGCCTGCGCCGGTGTGCCGGAACGCAACCTGGCCCTGGAAGAGCTGCACCAGCGCAGCACCGCGGCCCAGGCCGATCCCCAGCTGCTGCGCCTGGCGCCCGCCGAATGGCAGGCTGCCGAAGCCGCCCTGCGAGCCGCCGACCAAAGCGCGCAAAGTGGCGCCCCCTTGTCCACCGTCAACCACGCGGCCTACCTGGGCGCCCAGCGCCTGACCCTGGCCAAAGAAGCCGCCAGTGCCCGCGCCGCGCAAGAGGAGGTGGCGGGCGCGGCAGCCCAGCGCGACCGCCAGCGCCTGGCCAGCCGCACCCAAGAAGCCGACCAGGCCCGCCTGCAGCTGGGCGCGGTCCAGCAGCAAAGCGCCCAGCAACAGCAAGCCCTGGTCGCTGCGGGCACGGCGGTGCAGTTGCAACAGTCCCAGATGCAGCAAGGCGAGCGCCGCGTGGCCGATTTGGAATCGCAGCTGCGTGACCTCAACGCCCGCCAGACGGAGCGCGGCCTGGTGCTCACCCTGGATGACGTGTTGTTTGACACCGGCCAGTCCCGCCTGCTGTCGCCTGCCACGCCCAAGATCGAGCGCATTGCCGATTTCCTCAAAGCCAACCCGCTGCGCACGGCCAGCGTCGAGGGCTACACCGACAGCGTGGGGGGCAGCCAGGCCAACCAGGCTTTGTCCGAACGCCGCGCCGAGGCCGTGACCCGGGTGCTGCTGACCCTGGGCGTGCCGGCCGGCCAACTCAGCACCCGCGCGTACGGCGAAGAGCAGCCCGTGGCCAGCAACGACAGTCCATCCGGCCGGCAAATGAACCGCCGTGTGGAGATCGTCATCGCGCCCCAGCCCGGCAACGTCTCGCAAAAGTAGGGCACCGCCACCCGAGCGCCCTGTGTTCAACCCCTTTGGGATTTGCCATGCCTCGATTTCCTGCTTCCCCCACCCCCATCGCCCCCACCGGTGTGAGCCCGGTGCCGGACTGGTCGCCCTTGCTGCAGAGCCTGAGCGCTGTGCTGGGGCGCGCGGGCGTGGCCGCCTTGTTGCTGCGCAGCCTCCACCTGTTCCTGGAGGCGCAACGTGGGGCCCAAGCCCGCAGCTGGCGAGCCCAGGTGACGGCCTTGGGGCCGCAGCCGGAGCTGTCCGCCCTGCAGGCCTTGCTGCGCGAGTCGCCCGGCGGCAGCGCCCCGCTGGGCGCGCAGCCGGGGGTGTTGTGGGCCTTGCGCGGGCTGTTGCAGCAACTGCTGGGCCCGGACTTGAGCCAGACCCTGGAACAGGAGGCCGCTTCCCACGCGCTCCAACAGCCTGAAGCCTGGCTCAGCGTGGTGTTGCAGGAGCCACTGAGCCAGTGGGTGGCTGCGGCCGGCCTCACCCATTGAGCGTGCGCTGGACGGCCCCCTTCACCACCGCGGACCCCTAGGCCCATGCCCCAGTTGTCGTCCCCGGCCCCGCTGCCGTCGGCCCCCTCGCAGGCCCGCTCCCTGGTGCTCCTGGCGGCCCATGCCCAGCGCCTGCGCTCGCAGGTGCAAGGCTTGCAGGCCGAGCGCCAGCAACTGCAGCAAGACCTGTTGCAGAGCCGCCAAGCGCTGAGTCAGGCGCAAGACGCGCAGGGCCGCCACGAGGCGCGCTTGCGCGCCGCCAATGAGCACCTGCTGTTGGCAGCACTGCAATCCCAAAGCGAAGCTGAACGCGCAGCCCAGGCGCTGCAGGCGGCGCAACAGGCCAGCCAGCGCGACCCGCTCACCGACACCCCCAACCGGGCCTTGATGCTGGACCGCCTGAGCGGCGCCATCACCCTGGCGGGGCGGCGCGGCCAGTGGCTGGCCGTGCTGTTCCTGGACCTGGACAAGTTCAAGCTGATCAACGACCGCCTGGGCCACGCGGCGGGCGACCTGGTGTTGCAAACCGTGGCGCGCCGCCTGGGCGCCTGCGTGCGCCAGTCTGACACCGTGAGCCGCCACGGCGGTGATGAGTTCCTGATCCTGCTGTCCGAGCTGGCCCGGCCCGAGCACGCTCAGCTGATGGCGCGCAAGATGCTCGCCGCCTTGGCCCCAGCCTGCCCGGTCGGGCCCTTGTCCTTGCGCCTGTCGGTGAGCCTGGGCATCGCCTTGTTCCCGCGTGACGCGCAAGACGCAGCGGCCTTGATCGCCTGCGCGGACCAGGCCATGTACCGCGCCAAAGCCCTGGGGGGCGGGCGCTTGGTGGCCTACAAAGACCTGGCGTGAAGGCTGGCGGATCGCAGGCGCTGGGCGCTTCGGTGCGGGAGCGTACACAGACCGTGGCCCAACGCACAGACCCCTCCTGAGCCCGTCGATACATTTTCTAACAACCCGGCAGCGCGGGGTCTTTCACGCCAAGTGAGGGGCTCGCCTCAGCCGCAGGTCACCTCAGGACAAGGGAGCGCAAGCATGGATCGACTCACGGAGACCTGGCACCAAGTCAGCCTCGGTCTGGACCACCTGGCGGAGCACAGCGAATGGACCTTGATACCGGCCAGCGCGGCGCCCACCTCGATCTGGCAACCAGGGCCCCTGGCCCACAGCGTGCTGATGCTGATGGCCAGCGTGCTGTTCGGCATCATTTTGGTCATGTGCGTGTACGCACTGCGCCACGGCCTGCTGACCCTCAACCGCTTGCTGGCGCCGCAGCGCCACCCCTACCTGGACATTGACCAGGCCCCCTGGCCGCAGATCACGGTGTTCATTGCAGCGCACAACGAAGAGCTGGTCATCGCCGGCTGCCTGGGCGCCTTGCTCAACTCCAACTACCCCCCCGAGCGTCTGAAGATCGTGCCGGTCAATGACCGCTCGCGGGACCGCACCCAGGCCATCATCGACGACTGGGCGGCCCGCCACCCGGGGCGCATCAAGCCATTCCACCGCAGCGGCGGCAAGGCCGGCAAGGCCGCGGCCCTGAAGGACGCGCTGGTCCACGCCGAAGGCGACATCGTGATCATCTTCGACGCCGATTACGTGCCCGGCCGGGGCCTGCTCAAGCAGCTGGTGGCACCGTTTTTTGACCCCGAGGTGGGCGCGGTGATGGGCCGGGTGGTGCCGGTCAACACCGGCGCCAACCTGCTCACCCGCATGCTGGACCTGGAGCGCGCCGGCGGCTACCAGGTCGACCAGCAGGCGCGCATGAACCTGCGCCTGGTGCCCCAGTACGGCGGCACGGTGGGCGGGGTGCGCCTGTCGGCGGTGACGGCGGTGGGCGGCTGGCACGACGACACCCTGGCCGAAGACACCGACATCACCTACCGCCTGCTGCTCAACGGCTGGAAAACCATCTACACCAACCGCTCTGAATGCTATGAGGAAGTGCCCGAGGACTGGCCGGTGCGCATCCGCCAGGTGCGGCGCTGGGCCAAGGGCCACAACCAGGTGTTGCTGCGCTATGGCTACGCCTTTGCGGTCAGCCCCTTCCTGAGCTGGCGCGAGCGGCTCGACGGCCTGTTGCTGCTGTGCGTCTTCGCCTTGCCCCCCTTGCTGCTGCTGGGCTGGCTGCTGGCCATCGGCCTGTACTTCTTCAACGCCGGCACCTTGCTCACGCAGCTGATCTCGGTCTTCGCCCTGATGGCCTACGGCACCTTGGGCAACTTTGCCGCCTTCTACGAGATCGCCATCGCGGTGCTCCTGGATGGCAACCGGCGGCGGCTGCGCCTGCTGCCCTTCAGCCTGCTGGGCTTTGTGATCAGCCTGTTCGCCATCACCGCGTCGGTCGGCAGCCTGCTGGCCGACCGCCTGCTGCGCCGCAGCCTGGTCTGGGAAAAAACCGTTCGCTACAGAAAGCCGAGCCTCGAATGAACACCTTGTCACTGCCGCTGTCCTGGTCGCCCTCCCTGCCACTGGCCTACCTGGTCTTTGCCTTGGTGTGCAGCGCGATGCTGCTGATCGCCTTCTTGCCCGCCTGGCGCGAATGGCTGTGGCCCACCGATGTGGCGCCGCTGTGGGTCTCACCCGACTACAGCAGCGAGATCGACCACTTCAGCGACCAATTTCGCCGCGTGGTGCTGGCGCGCATCGGCCAGCCCGAGACCAGCGCCGCAGCGACCGACACGTTCGACATCCTGCCCGTCGTGCAGGACGACCTGGACTGGCCGGCGCTGCGCAGGCCAATGATCTCGTTTGCGTCCATCCGCTCCCTGCGGGCCATCCGCTGCAACACCTTGCTGTTTGTCAACGGCGACCTGCACGCCAGTGCCCACAGCCGCTTTGTCGGCGTGTTGTCTCAGGGGCGCTTGCAGCTGGGCGAGGGCTGCGAGATCCAGGCCTGGGCGCATGCCGACCAGACCCTGCAACTGGGCCGGGGCAGCACCGCGCTGCGGCGCCTGTCCAGCGACACGGCGGTGGAGCTGGGCACGGACTGCTGCTTTGAGCGCATCCAGGCGCCGCTGATCCGCTTTGGCCTGCTGCCGCCCTTGCATGAGCGCGGCCGGGCGCCCCGGCGCTTGATCGTGGCCTCGTTTCACTTGCTCGACGGCGCCATCCGCCAGACCGAGCAGCTGACCCTGATCCGTGGCCACTGCAAGTTGCCGCGCGACCGCCTCTACGTCGGCTCGCTGGTGGTCACCGGCCGCTTGCTGATTGGCGCGGGCACCGAGGTGCGCGGCAACATCAAGGCGCGCGGTGGTGTGGTGGTGGGCGCGGGCGCCCGTGTCCTGGGTTCGCTGTGCAGCGAGCAGCAAATCCAGCTGCTGGACCACGCCCAGGTGCGCGGGCCGGTGGTGTCGGAGTCGGCCATCCTGATCGGCACCCAGGTGGTGCTGGGTGAGCCCGATGCCCCGACCACGGTGAGTGCCGAGCACATCCTCGCCGAGGCCGGCGCCAGCGCCCACGGCACGGTGTGGGCGCGCCAGCTGGGGGTGGTATGGGCCGCTTGAAAGCATGGCGCGCCGCCTGCTGGCTGCTGGGGGCGTTGGTGGGGGGGCTGGGTGGCAGCGCCACGGCCGCCACCCCGGTGCGGCTGCAGTTGAACGGCTATGCCGGGCCCGAAGGCGCCATCAGCGTGCAGCACAGCGGCGACACGGTGGACCCGTACTTTGCCTTGCAGGCCTTGCTCTTGGCGCGTGAATTCGGTCTGGACATCAGCGCCTACGCCCAGCCCTGGGCGCAGTGGCTGTTGGCACGGCAAAAGCCGGACGCCACCTTCGACCGCTTTTGCCGCCGCGGCCCGGTCTGGGCCCCTTGCAAGACGGCGGACGCGGACGACACCTTGCTGGCCTTGTGGCTGCGCCTGGTCGACAGCCTGCCCCCGGCCCTGAGCACGCAGGCCCCCTGGCGGGCCAGCCACCGACTCAGCAGCGAGGCCCTGGCCCGGCTGATGGACCGCGAGCGCGGCATCTACCTGGTCTCACCGGTCTACCCCCACGGCCTGCTGATGGACAACCTGGAAGTGCTGTCCTACCAGGCCGCCTGCCGCCACGACTGCCCCGCCGTCAAGGCGCGCAGCAAGCGCCTGGCCGAGGCCATCCACACCACGTTTTGGGATCGGGCGGCGCGTCGCTTTTTGGTCTCGACCCAGCCCGAACAAAAGACCGTGGCGGCCACCTTCTACCCCGAGCATGTGGGCCAGCTCTACCCCTTGCTGTTTGACTTTCAGCTGCTGGGCCTGCACCCGCACACCCATTACCGCGACTGGATGCGCGAGCACCGGGCCAGTTGGCTGGCGCAGTCGCAGCACGACTTTGCCTGGGGTTTGGTGGCCTTGGTGGCCTTGAAGTTTGACGACCGGGCCAGCGCGGCCTGCTGGCTGCGCGACAGCGCCCATGCCCGAGGCGGCGCGCACTGGATCGTCACCGACGAAGTGGTGCAGCAAATCCTGCAAAGCCGGGCCGTGGCGCCCGCCCCGGCGCAGGCCTGGTGTGGCTGAGGCCGCTGGCCTGTGTGACGCCTTTGGACTTGTTTTTCACAGGAGGTTTGCCAGCCCCTCGCGGCCTGTTTCCCGATTGCGTCTTGGCGCTGCTCCGGCGGGGCCGGCCAGCTCTTTTCTCCACCTCATTTGACAGGTTGATCCATGCGCCCCCAAACCTACCTTGCCTGCTTAGGCACCCGCCCGGAAATCATCAAGATGGCCCCGGTTTACCGCGAACTCAAAGCCCTGGGCCACAGCGTGCTGGTGCTGCACACGGGGCAGCACGAGGCGGTGGCCCAGGCCCTGTACCAGTTCTTTGACATGCCACCCGACATCAACATCGACCTGCAGCGCCAGTCCGGCTCCCTGGCGCACCTGAGCGCAGCCTTGCTCAGCGGCATCGATGGCGCCCTGGCCACGCTGCGCCCGGACGTGCTACTGGTGCAGGGCGACACCACCTCGGCCCTGGCCGGGGCGCTGATTGGCTACTACCACAACCTGCCCGTGGCCCACATCGAGGCGGGCCTGCGCACGGGGGAGCGGGAGCCCTTTCCCGAGGAGAAAAACCGCGAGCTGATCGGTCGCCTGTCGCGCTGGCACTTTGCGCCCACGCGCCAGTGCAAGTACAACCTGCTGGGCGAGGGCGTGCCGCTGGCGCACATTTTTGAGGTCGGCAACACGGTGATCGACGCCGCCCTGTGGACGCGCGAGCGCCTCAGCACCCCAGGCTTTGACCTGGCCGCCGAGCTGCCGCCGCCGCTGCGCCAGTTCCTGGACACCTACCCCCAGCAGCGCATGGTGCTGGTCACGGCCCACCGGCGCGAGAACTGGGGCCAACCCATCCGCGACGTGGCCCAGGCCTTGGCCCGCTTGCTGGCCTTGCAGGAGAACGTGGTCGCGGTCTGGCCCGTGCACCCCAACCCCGCCGTGCGCCAGGACGTGGAAGCCATCGTGGCGCGCCTGCCGCTGTCGGTGCGCCAGCGCATCTGCCTGACCGAGCCCCTGGGCTACCAGGCCATGATCGCCATGCTGTTGCGCTGCCATTTCACGCTGACCGACTCGGGGGGCATCCAGGAAGAGGCCTCGGCCTTTGGCAAGCCCGTGCTGGTGGCGCGCAAGAGCACCGAGCGCCAGGAGCTGGTGCAGGCCGGCGGTGCGGTGCTGGTGGGCACCGACGTGAACGCGATCGTCGAGCACGGCCACGCCTTGCTGACCCAGCCGGCCTTGCTGCAGTCCATGCAGCTGCGCCAAAGCCCGTTCGGCGACGGCCGCGCCGCCGCCCGCATTGCCGCCATCCTCAGTGAGGCGGCCGAGCTGGAGGAGCCGCTGCCCGTGCTGGACTGGCCCTTGCCCGTGCTGCGTTCGGCCCCGTCCCTGGCGGTGTTCGCATGAGCGCCGCCACCGACTCCCTGGCCCCGACCTGGCCCGCCGCGGCGGGCTTGCGCTGGCCGCGTTCGCACGGTTGGAGCGTCCCGGCTGCCGCCCTGGTGGCCTGCCTCAGCCTGCCCGCCTGGGCGCAAGACCAGCCGGTCGACGCCCCGGCCCAAAAGACCGCCCCGGGCCTGCCCCTGGGCGAGCCCGGGGCCGTGCTGCCCCAGCGCAGCCTGGAGATCGGCCTGGGCGCGCAGAACCTCAGCAACGGCTTTGGCAACTGGCGCGAATTGCGCATCAAGGGCAGCTATGAAATGGGGGCCCACCTGCTGCAAGGCGAGGTGCATGCCAAGCGCCAGTTTGGCCAGTCAGGGCAGTTCTACGGCGTCAGCGACACCGTGACCTTGGCGCCGGACTGGTTTGCCATCGTCTCGCTGGGTGCGGGCGACGGTGCTTTCTACCTGCCCCGGGTGCGCGCCGATGGTTTTCTCTACAAGAAGTGGCTGCCGACGCAAAGCCTGCTGACCTCCGTCGGGCTGAGCTACTACCAGGCCCCCGACGGCCACATCGACCGGGCGCTGAGCTTGGGGGGGGCCTATTACTTCGAGGCCCCCTGGATTGCCGAGGCTGGCGTGCGTTTCAACCGCAGCAACCCTGGGGACATCGCCACCCACCAGCAGTTCGTGGCGCTGAGCTGGGGCCGGGTCAAGCAAGACATCGTCACGGTGCGCTATGGCGCGGGGGGCGAGGGCTACCAGGCGATTGCCTTGAACACCACCTTGATCAACTTCCAAAGCCACCAGGCCACGCTGGCCTGGCGGCACTGGACCGATGCGCGCAGCGGCTGGGTGCTGGGGCTGGAGCATTACAGCAACCCGTTTTACGAGCGCAAGGGCCTGAACCTGGGCGTGTTCCATCAATTCCAGTGAAGGCCTGAAATGAAAAACACCCTCGTCACCACCGCCGACCGCGAGCTGGCCTTCCAGGCCGCGCGCCGCCGCCTGGCCCAGGCGCAGCACACCCACCGGCAGACGCGGCCGCACCGGTCCATCAACCACGTCACGCCGAGCTGGGGCTTGGGCGCGCAGATGCCGGCCTTGCCGCTGCTCTTGTTTTCAGCCCTGTACCTGGGCCAGGACCTGCTCTACGCCTTTTGGCGCGCCGACCTGTTGGCCTGGGCCGGCTGGCTGCAGCTGCCCTTGCGGGCGGCCACGGCCCTGGAGCCGTCCGAGGCCCTGGGCCTGGTCTGGCAGCCCGGGCCGCAGGATGGTGGGCTGAGCTCGGCCCAGGGCAGCGCCCTGGGGGCGGCCTTGGTGCTGCTGGCGCTTGTGGGCTCGCACTTTTTGCGTGGCCCGCGCTTGCCTTTGCAGTACCTGGTGCGCATCGTGTGCGCGGTGCAGCTGATGGCCTTGCTGTACTTTTGGTGGGCGCCGCAGCCCTATCCGCACAGCCTGCTCAACCATGTGAGCGACATGCTCAACGCCGGCTACGCCTTGTTGCTGGCCATGCCGATCTTGCTGGGCCTGGGCTATTACGCCTTGCACCTCAGCGTGTGGCGCAAGCTGCTGCACAGCCTGTTGATGCTGGCCTTTGTGGTGCTCATGGTGCCGCAGCAAGCCCTGGTGCATTTGCTGCTGCTGCACCACGGCTCGCCGGTGTTCATGCCCGTGCTCTACATCTGCTTCGGGGCTTTGTTCGACATGATGGTGTTCGTCGCGTTGTACGCCTGGGCCGCCAGCACGGCGCCCAGCACGGCCACGCTTTGAGCCCACGGCAGGGGGCGGGGCGGGGACGGGACGCCGGGTTCAGGCTGTTTTCACCCATTTGTCTGTGGGCCAACGTACCCAAACAAGGCATCCGGAGGGGGGCTGCCGACAATTCGGGCACGGTCAGCGCTGAGTCGCAGGCCGTGGCGGCGTCGGGGCGTGCTCAGCACGACTGGCGGGTGCCGCTGCGCGAATCATCTTGATGCGTGGCGGGTGCTGTTCCGTCCACCAAAGGTCCCGCGATGCAACGTCGACATTTCTTTTTGGCTCCAGCCGCATTGGCCAGCGGCGCCTGGGTGGGGGCCGCCTCGGCGCAGACCGCGCTCAGCTGTCCCCCCGTCACGCCGCCCGTGGTCACCCCATTGGCGGGCATCAATGTGCTGGCGGAAATCAAGGCCTTGCGCATCAACAGCGGGCCCGTGGCCGGGGGCTTTGAGATCGCGCCCAACGGGCGGCTGAACTGGTACTTTGCCAACCTGGGGCTGCTGTCCATCGTGCGTTTGCTGAGCGTGGCCGAGCTGGAGACCTTGATCCTGCCTTACCTCAAGCTCTACCTGTCTCGCCTGCTGCCCAACCAGAGCATCGACGACGTCAACCTGCCGTATGGACGCGCCAACCCCAGCGTGATCACCACCGTGGCCTCGGATTCGGACGACGCCTACGCCGCCACCTTCTTGTCCCTGGCCACGCGCTATGTGCGGGCCAGCGGCAACTGGACCTGGTGGGAGGCCAACAAGGCGCTGATCAAGCAGGTGGCCTACCGCAACCTGGCCCTGACAGCCAAGCCCAGCGGTCTGACCTCGGTGTTCCAGAGCCCGCGCAGCCAGAGCAACTCGATCGGCTACCTGATGGACAACTGTGAGGGCTACCGAGGCCTGCGCGACCTGGCCGCCTTGCTGCGCTCGCGCAGCGAGTTGGTCGACGCCAACTACTACGACAACCTGGCCTCCAATGCGGCCCAGGGCATCGTGCAGCAGACCTTCAAGTCGGCGGCCAAGGCCTTCACCGCGAGCGATGCCTCGCCGCTGCCGCAGTCGGTGTTCTACCCCGGCACCAGTTGCCAGATCTATGCCCAGGCCTTTGGTTTGGTGGAGCTGGCGCCCTTGTTTGACTACGGCTGGGCCTACCTCAACCAGCAGTCGCCGGGCTGGGAAACGGGGCGCTACGACCCCTATCCCTGGGCCATCCTGGGCCAGGTCGCGGCACTGCGCGGGCAGACCACGCAGGCGCGCACCCAACTGGCCCACATCGAGCAGCTCTTCAGCACCAACCGGGCGCTGGTCACCATCAACGAGCTGGGCTTTTACCAACGCGCGCGCTCCTTGCTGGCAGGCCAGCCCGAGGTGTGAGGCGAGCGCGGTGCGGGGCTTCATGGGGCTCAGCTGCATTGCGCCACCGACCAACCCGGCGCGTCGCCCAGCTGGCGGCAGTCCCAGCGCAGCCGTGTGCCGCAGTCCTGGCAGGCGTAGTGCAGCACTTGGCGTGGGTGCCGGCTGGGCTGGTCGTCGGCCAGGGGGGGGCCCGGGCTCCATTCGGTGGCGCCCTTGAGTTGCAGCCGCGCATGCGCGGGCGTGCTGGGCGGGTGTTGGGGCAGTTGGGCGCAAGCAGGGCATTGGGTCATGGCGGTGGTCCTGGCTGGGAGGAAGAGCGGGTCCTGGTCGGTCGCGGGGCGCGCTCAGCGCAAGGCCTTGAGCAAGGCCTCGAACTGGGCGTGCAGGTGGTGGTCGTGCGGCGTCACCGGGGGCACGTCGCGCTCCAGTTGCAGCAGTTGGTACACCGCGGTCTGGGCCGAGCGCACCGAGTACTCGACGGTGAACACCGTGTCCAGCGGCAGCTCGACAAACTGGCCGAGCAAGGCGAAATCCCGGCTGCCCGGTGGCAGGGGCAGGGGGCGGTCCCCAGGGGCCCGCGGCAGGAACATGCTGGTGATGAAGGGCATGCGGCAGGGGATGCAGATGGCACCCGCCAAGCTGCCCGGCTCCAGCCGCAGGTGGCCTGCCAGCTCTTGCAGCAGCTCGGCGCCGGTGCAGTCGTTCATGGCCTTGTTGACGAAGTTGCCGACTCGGTCTGGAAACAGGCCGTAGCCCCAGCACACCTGCACGCTGGCCGGTTGGTGCGGGAAATGCGGCTGGTGGGCCAGCACGATGGACATCAGCCAGTGGGAGTCGCGCAGCGTGACCAAGCCGCCGGTGCCGGCCTCGTTGCCACTGAAGCGCGCCATGGTGTCAAAGAAGTCGGGGGTTTTCAGGGTCACGGTGAACGAGGTCCAGTTGGACAGCGCGGGCTGGCGGTTGAACACCTCGGGCCGGCCCAGGCCGGGCCGTTGCGCGGCCAGCTGGGTCCACAGGGCCCAGGCCCCGTGAGGGTCGCTGGCCTGGGCGGGGGCGGGTTGCGCCATGCTGCCCAGGCTGCTGGCGTCGGTCATGGAGCCGTTCTGCAAGAAGACCAGGTCCCCTTGCGCCACGGCCTGGTGGTGGGGCTGGCCTTCGCGCAGGCTGTGCAAGGCGGTGACGCGCCAGCCGCTGTCGCTGTCTTGGTGCTCCAACCGGGTCACGGTGCAGCGCGGCACCACATGCACCCCTTGGGCCAGCAACCACTGCTGCAGCGGCCGCACCAGCGAGTCGTACTGGTTGTAGACCGTGCGCTTGACGCCCGCCAGGGTTTCGATGCGGGCAAATTCGAGCATGAAGCGGTGCAGGTAGCGGCGAAACTCCACCGCGCTGTGCCAGGGCTGGAAGGCAAAGGTGGTGCACCACATGAACCAGAACGGGGTCTCGAAAAACGAGGGTGAGAGGTGGTCGGTGATGCAGGTGTTGCCCAGGGTGTCCTCGTCGGCCTGGTGCAGGCGCAGCAGCTCCAGCCGGTCCTGCATGGAAAAGCCCATGCTCGTCACCGGCATGCGCGCGCGGTGTCGGTTGACCAGCCGCGCCAAGGCATGCGAGTGGTGCTTTTGGTTGAACTGCAGGGTCTCCTGGTGCACGCTTTGCCCGGCCTGGGTGATGGAGGGGATGCTGCCAAACAGGTCCCAGGTGCATTCGTAGTTGTCACTGGTCAGCATGCGCCCGCCGCGCATCACATAGCCTTGCTCGGGGTCACCGGCGCCGTCCAGGCTGCCACCGAGCACGGGGCCCGCCTCCAGCACGGTGATGCGTTCGCCGCTCCAGCCGCCGTCGCGGATCAGAAAGGCGGCTGCCGCCAGCGAGGCGATGCCGCCACCAATCAAAAAGGCCTGGTTGGGAGGGTTCATGAGAGGGCGTTCCTTGTGACGAAGCCGGCGGGGCAGGGGGCCCATGCCAAGGACCCGAACTTAGGCCTGCGTGCTGGCTGCGTCGGTGCGTTGGGCCACACCCGGCGGGGCCGCATCGATGGGGGCCCGGTGCGCCAGCACCCAGGTGAACTCCGCCCCCAGCAGCACCGTCAGGGCCGAGCCATAGACCCACACCAGCCAGGCCACCAAGGCGCTGGCGGCGCCAAAGCCGCTGGCCACGCCGCTGTGGCTCAGGTAGCTGGCAATGGCCCATTTGCCCGCCGTGAAAAGCACCGAGGTCACCACCGCGCCCAGGCAAGCGTCGGCCCAGCGCACCGGCTCGTGGGGCATGAATTTGTAGATCGCCGCGAACACACCGGTCAGCAAGACCCAGTTCAGGCTGTGCTGGGCCAGGTACAGCAGGGTGGGCCAGGGTTCGGTCCCTCGGGGCTCCCACCAGCTCAGGGCCGCGCTCACCCCCAGGGACAGCAGCAGCCAGGCGCCCACGCCCAAGGTCATGGCCAGGGACAGCAGGCGCCTGCGCAGGGCGCTGCGCCAGGCCGGCAGGCGCTGCAGCCCGGCCGGCGCGGGGGCGGGCGGCAGCTTCCAGATGCGGTCGAAGTTGTCCTGCAACTCGGTGAACACGCTGCTGGCCCCGATCAGCAGCAGCAACACCCCCAGCACCGTGCCGTGGACCGGTGCCGACAGGGCCGGACCGCGCAGCCAGGCCGCCACGGTCAGCGCCCCTTCGGCCCCCCAGGTGTCCTCCAGCCGCAGCAGCAGCTCGTGGCGGGCGGCGGCGTCACCGAACACGGCCCCCGCCACCCCGAGTGCGATCAGCAGCAGGGGCGCCATGGAAAACAGTGTGTAGTAGGCCAAGGCAGCGCCCATGCTGGCCGCGCGGTCTGCCAACCAGGCGTCCAGGGTGGCCAGCAGCAACTGACGCCCGCGCAGCCGCTCAGAGCGCGGGGCGTTCAAAGAGCCCGGCGGCCACTCAGCAGCCCCACCAGCACCATGACCAAGGCCACGAGCAGCAGCAGGTGGATCAAGCCGCCCAGCGTGTAGGAGGTGACCAGGCCAAGCGCCCAGCAAAGGATCAGTACGAGGGCGAGGGTGTAGAGCATGGCGGTCTTTCGGCAAGCCGCCCGGGCGACACAGGCGGGGGCAGGCCTGGGCCAGTGTGGGGGGCCTTTGCCGGGCTGACTGTTCGCTTGGGCACACAGCCGCGCTGGGGGCAAGGGGCGGCGCAGGCCCTGGCGCAGCGTGGTGCAGCGTACCGACAGCCAGCGCTTTGGCCCCCATGCTCAGCCAGCGCTCCCGGTGTGGGCCTGGTCCTTGAGGCCGCAGCCAAGCCGGGGCCACTTCCAGTGAACCTGATCTTCAAGGAGCTATTGATGACCCCCTCTTTCTTTCGCCGCAGCACGCTTTTGGCCTTGCTGGCTGGCTTGACCTTGCTCACCGCTTGCGCGGCCACCAGCCGCAGCGAAGGCACAGGCGAATACGTGGACGACACCGTGATCACGACCAAAGTCAAGGCCGCCGTGCTGGACGACCCGGGCCTGAAGTCGTCCGAGATCAATGTCGAGACCTTCAAGGGCCGGGTGCAGCTCAGTGGCTTTGTGCGCAGCCAGGCCGACATCAACCGGGCCCTGGCTTTGGCGCGTGACGTCAAGGGCGTGACCAGTGTCAGCAACGACATGCGCCTGAAATAAGCCGCTCGCCGCCTTTCCCCTCTATTCATGACCAAGGACCCCGTGATGAAACCCCTTTTGTTGACCCTGCTGAGCGCCGCGTTGTGCAGCGCCGCCTGGGCGCCCGCCTGGGCCGCACCCATGAGCAAAGCCGATTACCAAGCTGCGCACGACGTGATCACACAGCAGTACAAGACCGACCAGGCGGCCTGCGGCAAGTTGGCCGGCAACGCCAAGGATGTGTGCCACCAGGAGGCCAAGGGCCGCGAAAAAATCGGCCAGGCCGAGCTGGAACAAAGCCACGAGCCCAGCGACAAGCACGCCTATGAAGTGCGATTGGCCAAGGCCGATGCGGACTTTGCCGTGGCCAAGGAAAAGTGCGACGACCTCGCTGGCAACCCCAAGGACGTCTGCCGCAAGGAGGCCACCAGCCGCCATGTTGCCGCCAAGGGCGACGCCAAAGTGGTTGAGAAGAGCGCTGAAGCCAAAAGCGATGCGCGCGAGAAGATGAGCGAAGTGCGCCAGTCCTCGGACATGGACAAGCGCGACGCCGCCTACGCCGTGGCCAAGGAAAAGTGCGACGCCCTGTCGGGCGACGCCAAGACCACCTGCCTCAAGACGGCCCAGATGAACCGATGACCGTCGCCCCGCGCGACCACCGCGCGGGCCTTCTTCGCGCACGCGCCCCCATGACTCCCTTCACTCGAAAGACGGTGCTTCCCATGTCCCCTCCCAAGAACGCTCCCCGTGACCCCGCCAACGGCCCCCTGGACGGACCTGACAGTCCCCATGCCCACCGCGCCCATGCCGGCATGGACCATGCAGGCCTGGACCACGCTGGAACCGATGCCTTGCCCACAGCGGCCTTGCACCAAGGGTTGGCCTCCCTGGACAGCCTGGTTCAGGACGTCCACAAACAGTGGTTGACCCCCGGTGAGGACTGGGGCCACGAGCAGCTGGAGGCCTTCAAGCTCCGCTCGCGCCAGCTGCGTGACCAAGGCCTGCAAGCGCGCCACTCGGCCGAGCGCTATGTGCGTGCCCAGCCCTTCACGGCCCTGGCCTGGGCTGCCGCCGTGGGCGCGGTGCTGGTGGCCCTGCCCCTGTGGTGGCGCCGCTCCGGCCCAGCAGCCCGCCAGGCCAGTGCCCGGTCCTCTGAACACTGAGTCCCACGCCCCCCCTGGGCTGTGGGCCGCGAGGCCCTGACGGAAGCGACAACGCCCCCAAGCCTGGGGGCGTTGTGCGTTCTGGTTGGGGCCCTGACAGGCTGGACGGGGTCGGGGCCCGCCCACCCGGCTTTACTTCTTGTCCTTGCCCACCTCATTGCCAATCACCGCGCCGACTGCGGCACCGCCCACGGTGCCCACGCCGCTGCCCCCGGTGAGGATGGCGCCGCCCAGGGCGCCCACCCCGGCACCGACGGCGGTGTCTTGTTGGCGGCCGGACATGCCGCTGCAGGCGCTGAGGCCCAGAAACAGGACGCTGGCCGCCAGCCAGGCGGCTCGGTGGGTAGAAACAGAGGTCATGAGAGTCACCTTGAAAATGGAGGAAAAAAGGCCTTGGGGCTGCACCGGTGACGTGGGCCACCGTGCGCTGCCCCTGGGCCAGGGTGCGCCTGCGCCCCGGTGGGGTCTGTGCGCTGGGTCACCCAGGTGCCGCCCGCGCCGGGCGCCAGCCGTGTGGGGCAACGTACCGACGACCTGGGGCGGGCACGCCAGAGTGGGGCTCGGCACGCTTTGTGCTTCAAGGACCCTGCATGCGCCTCCTCAGCTTCGAACACAGCCTGACCGCTTACTACGCCGACCTGGCGGCCTATGGGCTGGGGGTGCTGGGGCTGGCCATCGCTTTGTGGCGCTTCAGTCCGGCCCAGGATCTGCTGTCCGTGAGCGTGATGCTGTTGCTGGGCGCCGTGCTCTGGACCTTGTTGGAGTACCTGATCCACCGCTTTGTGCTGCACGGCCTGGACCCGTTTCGCCAGTGGCACGGCTCGCACCACCGCCGACCACAGGCCCTGATCTGCACCCCCACGTTGGTCAGCGCCTTGGCCTTTGGCGGCTTGGTGCTCTTGCCCAGCCTGTGGTGGCTGCCCGCGCCACTTGGGCTGGCCCTGTCGCTGGGGGTGCTGGCCGGGGCTTTTGTCTATTCGCTGACGCACCACGCCATCCACCATTGGAGCGGGCAGTCGCCCTGGTTGCGGCGTTTACAGCACTGGCATTTGCGCCACCACCACAGCGCCCGCCCGGTCTGTTTCGGGGTCACCACGCGCGGCTGGGACCGCTTGTTTGGCAGCGGCGGGCGTTGAAGCCCAGGCCCAGTGTCGGGCGCTGTATCGGGCGCTGTTGGCCGCCGGTGCCGAGCCGGTTGGCAATGCGTTGCGTCGCACAGACGGGTCTGAAGGGCCTGCCCAGACTGGCGCTTTCAACCCCAAGAAAGTCAACCATGACAAGCGACAAGGCTTTGCAACAAGCGGTGCAGGACGAACTGGGCTGGGAGCCCTCGCTCAACGCCACCCACATTGGCGTGGCGGTGGGCGATGGCGTGGTCACGCTCAGCGGCCAGGTCGAGAGTTTTGCCGAGAAGTGGGCCGCCGAAAGCGCAGCCCAGCGGGTGTACGGCGTGCGGGCGCTGGCGGTCGAGCTGACCGTGGACCTGCCCAGCACGGCCGAACGGGCCGACTCGGACATCGCCCGCTCCGTGATCTCCACTCTGGAGTGGATGAACCAGTTGCCCGCCCATGCGGTGCAGGTGGTGGTCGAAAAAGGCCAGGTCACGCTCAACGGCAGCCTGGACTGGGAGTACCAGCGCGAGCTGGCCAGTTCTGCCGTGCGCCACCTGCTGGGCGTGCGCGGCCTGCACAACCAGATCGTGCTCAAGCCCAAGGTCAAGCTCAGCGCGGTCAAGGCCGACATCGAGCTGGCCCTGCAACGCCGTGCCGAGCAGGACGCGCAAGACATCCAGGTGCGCGTCGATGGCGCGGAGGTCACCCTCAGCGGCACGGTGCACAGCTGGTCCGAGCGCAACCTGGCCACGCACACGGCCTGGGGCACGCCGGGCGTGCACCAAGTGGTGGACCAACTCACTTTCGCCTGACACGGCCCCGCGGCCACCCCCATCACCATCCCGTCCGCCCCGCCGGCGCGCACCGGCGGGAGCGGGCGTCATTCCCTGTCCCCTCAAGGATTTTCATGAACGACCACACCCTTCCCCCCTGTTTTGTTTACGACACCCACGCCGAGGCCGAGCGGGCCATCCAGACCCTGAACCGGGGCGGCGTGGCCATGTCGGCCCTGTCCCTGATCGGCAAGGGCTACCACAGCGAAGAGCAGCCGACCGGCTTCTACACCCTGGGCGACAAGGTCAAGGCCTGGGGCGCGCAGGGCGCGTTCTGGGGCGGCATCTGGGGCCTGCTGCTGGCGCCCGCGGTGTTCTTCCTGCCCGGTGTCGGCGTGGTGGCTTTGGCCGGCCCCGTGGTGATGACCCTGGTGGGCGTGCTCGAGGGCGCCGTCGTCGTCGGGGGCTTGTCGGCCCTGGGGGCGGCCCTGAGCCAATTGGGCGTGCCCAAGGACCAGGTGCTCAAGTACGAGACCGCGCTCAAGGTCGACAAGTACCTGCTGCTGGTGCACGGCAGCGCCCAGGTGCAGGCCCAGGCGCGTGAGTTGCTGCAGCAGGCGCCCCAAGTGCAGGCGGCCTGAGCCATGAGCGCCCTGACCCGGCCCCCTGCGGGCGGCCCCAGCAGCCCGGAGCCGGCCCCCGCCGCCGCGCCACCCGCCGAAGAAGCCTACCTGCATGAGGGCTCGGACACCGTGCGTTTTGTGCTCCACCTGCCCGAGGGCCTGGTCGACGCCAGCATCAGCCGCCAGGCGCTGCGCCACCGCTTTGGGGCGGGCGAGCACCCGACCGACCTGGTGCCCACCTACCACGCGCACCAGGCCGTCATCCAGGCCGCGGTCGTCCACCGCCTGCGCCAGGGCGCCCACGCGCCGGTGATGCTGCGCGAGGCCGACTTTCCCGTCCCGGCCCGTGGCCGATGAGTTTTCTTCCTGGAGACCGTTGTCATGAACTGCTCCCACCTCAACCCCCTGGCTGATGCCTTGAAAGGCCCCTCCATGTCCCACAAACAAAACGGCAACAAAGAAGTGAAAAAACCCAAGCAAGAGAAGAAGCCCAGTCCGCCGCCCGTGGTGGTGGCGCCGGCACCGACCAAGCGGAAGTAGGGCGCTGAGGCTGCCGGGCCGTGCGCCACCGTACAGACCCTGGCGGTGCCCAGCCTCAGGCTGAGGCCTGGACGGACGCTGCGGCGCCCCGTTGCTCTTTCTGATGCGCGCGCCGCCTGCGGTGCACGCCCAGACCTGTTGCCCAGGTCCGGGTGGGCGCGGTGGGCCTGCGGGGCCACCGCCCTGACCGGGCTGTTGCCCGGTGCCGCTTTCATGATCCCAGAACCCTCTTTGTTCCTCAGCCTGCGCACCCGCTTGTGGGGGCGTTGGGCGGCCCGGCGCAGCGCTTTTGCCGCCGCCCAGGCCCAGGCGGCGTTTGAGCCCCCGTTGCAGGCCGAGCTGTTCAACGGCGAGCAGATGGAGCGCCACGGCCACACCCTGGCCCTGCGCCACCAGGCCATCTTGCAGGCCGGTCCGGACCGCCTGCTGGCCCGCTTGAGCGACAACGAACAGGTGCTGCGCGACACCTATGCCGCGCTGCGCCACAGCGTCACCGCGCGCCGCCCGGTGGTGCCCGCGGGCGAGTGGCTGCTGGACAACTTCTACCTGATCGAAGACCAGATCCGCACCGCGCGCCTGCACTTTTCCAAGGGCTACAGCCGCGCCTTGCCGCTGCTGGCGGATGGGCCGTCCAAGGGCTACCCGCGCGTCTACGACATCGCCTTGGAGGCCATCTCGCATGGCGACGGCCGCCTGGACCTGGACAGCCTGCACCGGCTGATGCAGGCCTACCAAAGCGTGGACCTGCTGCGCCTGGGGGAGTTGTGGGCCATCCCCATCATGCTGCGCCTGGCCATGATCGAGAACCTGCGCCGGGTCGGCGCGCGCATCGCCCAAGGCATGGCCGAGCGCACCCGGGCTGCGTTGTGGGCCGACCAGATGAGTGCGGTGGCCCAGAGCGATCCCAAGGGCCTGATCCTGGTGGTGGCCGACATGGCGCGCTCTGACCCGCCCTTGGCCAATGCCTTTGTGGCCGAGTTGGTGCGCCGCCTGCGCGGGCAGGGCGCGCCCCTGACCATGCCGCTGAGCTGGATCGAGCAGCGCCTGGCCGAAGCCGGTCTCAGCACCGAAGAGGTGGTGCAGGCCGAAACCCAGCACCAGGCGGCCAGCCAGCTGTCCATCAGCAACAGCATTGCCAGCCTGCGTGTGCTGGACGCCACCGACTGGCGCGAGTTTGTCGAGGCCATGAGCGCGGTGGAACACAAGCTGCGCGAAGACCCGGGCGGTGTTTATGGCCGCATGGACTTTGCCACCCGCGACCGCTACCGCCACGCCGTCGAACGCCTGGCGCGCGAGGCGGGGCGGCCTGAAATCGAGCTGGCACGCCAGGCCGTGCAACTGGCCTGCCAGGCCCACCAGCAAGCCCTGCTGCTGGGGCCCCCGGGTCCGGGGCACGCCGCGCCCGACCCGCGCCTGGCCCATGTGGGGCACTACCTGATCGGCCTGGGACGACCGGCCTTGCAGCCCGTGCCCCGAGGTTTGGCACGCGCCCTTCAACCCTTCAAGCGGCGTCCGCTGGGCCTGTACCTGGGGGCCGTGACGCTGCTGACAGCGGCCATGGTGGCCCACATGCTGGTGGGCACCGCGCTGGCGCAAGGGGCCTGGTGGTGGGCTTTGCTGAGCTTGCTGCTGCTGAGCCTGGGCTGCAGCCAATTGGCGCTGAGCATCGTCAACTGGATGCTGACCCTGTGGGCCACCCCACAGCGCCTGCCACGCATGGACGGCGCCCAAGGCTTGCCCGAGAGCGCCCGCACCCTGGTCGTGGTGCCCGCGCTGCTCAGCACGCCAGAATCGGCCGACCGACTGGTGGACGCCCTGGAGCTGCGCTTTCTGGGCAACCAGGACCCGCAGTTGTTTTATGGCCTGCTGACCGACTTTGTCGACGCCCCCGAGGCTGAGCAGCCCGGCGATGCGGCCACCCTGGCGCGCCTGCGGCGGAGCCTGGAGGCCCTGAACCAGCGCTACGGCACGGCCACGCAACAACCTTTTTACGGCTTTCACCGGCCCCGGCTGTGGAACCCAAGAGAAGGCTGCTGGATGGGCCTGGAGCGCAAGCGGGGCAAGCTGGCCGCCCTCAACCAGCTGCTGCTCACCGGGGCGAGCGAGCCCTTTGCCTGGCGGCTGGGTGACCTCCAGGCGCTTCGCCAGGTGCGCTATGTGATCACCTTGGACACCGACACCTTGTTGCCCCGTGACTCGGCCCGCCGCCTGGTCTGCACCCTGGCCCACCCTCTGAACCAGGCCGTGTACGACCCCCAGGCCCAGCGTGTCACCCAGGGCTACGCCATCTTGCAGCCGCGCATGGCCGCCACCTTGCCCAGCACCAACCGCAGCCGCTACGCGCGCCTGTTCGGCGGTGACCAGGGCGTGGACCCTTACACCGGCGCAGCGTCGGACGTGTACCAGGACGTGTTCAAGGAGGGGTCGTACATCGGCAAAGGCATTTACGACCTGGCGGTGTTCGAGCAGGCCTTGGCCGGGCGCTTTCCGGACGACCGCATCCTGAGCCACGACCTGTTGGAGGGCTGTTACGCGCGTGCCGGCCTGGTCAGTGATGTGATCCTGTACGAGGACACCCCCGCGCTGTACGCCAGCGACGTGCAGCGGCGTCAGCGCTGGATCCGAGGCGACTGGCAGATCGCCGCCTGGCTGCTGCCCCGCGTGCCGATGGAGGGGGGGCGTCGCGGCCGCAACCCGCTGTCGCGCCTGTCCCAGTGGAAGCTGCTGGACAACCTGCGGCGCAGCCTGGTGGCGCCCGCGCTGCTGGGCTTGCTGGCCCTGGGCTGGTTGGCCCTGCCGCAGGCCTGGGGCTGGACCCTGGGCGTGCTGGGGATTCTGTTCTTCCCGGCCCTGGCCGCCGCGGCGGTGCAGGCGGCACGCAAGCCGGGCGAATCCTTGCCGGGCCAGCACGCGCGCCTGATGGCCGAGACCCTGGGCCGCAAGCTTTGGCAGGGCCTGTTCACCCTGGCCTGCCTGCCCATCGAGGCCGCGTACAGCCTGGACGCGGTGCTGCGCACGCTGTGGCGCCTGCGCTGGAGTCACCGCCATTTGCTGGTCTGGCAAGCCTCGGGCGAGGTGGCGAGCCCGGCGAATCCGGCGAATCCGGCGCACCCGGCCTGGGCTGTTTGGCGCGAGCGCCTGGCCTGGTGGCCCGCGCCGGCCTGGGCCCTGCTGTGGCTGGTGCTGCTGGCGGCCCTGCAGCGCCCCGCGCTGTGGACGGCCGCGCCGCTGTTGGCCTTGTGGGCCTTGGCGCCCGTGCTGGAGCGCTGGCTGAGCCGTGCGCCGTCTGATTTCACACCAGCTTTGTCGGCCGAGCAGCGTCAGTACCTGGGGCGCTTGGCGCGCCGCACCTGGCATTTCTTCGAGACCTTTGTCACCCGCGAGCACCACCACCTGCCGCCCGACAACTACCAGGAGCAGCCCCAGGCCGTGCTGGCGCACCGCACTTCGCCCACCAACATCGGCCTGTCCCTGCTGGCCAGCCTCGCGGCCTACGACTTTGGCTACCTGGGCCAGGGTGGCTTGATCGAACGCACCCGGCGGACGCTGGACACGCTGGAGACCCTGCCGCGCTACCAGGGCCATTTCTACAACTGGTACGACACCCTGAGCCTGGCCCCTTTGGCGCCGCTGTATGTGTCGGCGGTGGACAGCGGCAACCTGGCCGGGCACCTGCTGACCCTGCGCGCGGGCCTGTTGGGCCTGGCGGCCGACCCGGTGCTCAGCGCGCGCACCCTGGCCGGCCTGGCCGACACCGTGGGCTTGCTGCAAGCGCAGGGGCTGGCCTTGAGCTCGCTGCCCTTGCACCAGGCCTGGCAAGCCTTGCAAGCGCAAATGCAGGCCGCCACGGACGCCGCCCCGGCGCTGCCCTCGGAACTGTGGCTGTGCCTGGGCCGGCTGGAGCAGGGGGCCCGCCAACTGGCGCAGTTGGCCGAGGCAGAGACCCCCCGCCCGGTGGCGGAGGGCGCCCCGCTGGCAGCCACCGAGTTCGGCCATTGGGCCGCCGTGCTGGCCGAGCAGGCCGGCGCCCTGCAAGCCGAGCTGCTGCACTGCCTGCCCTGGGTCGCCTGGCCCGAGGCCAGCGTACCGCAGCGCCTGCTGCCCATGCCCACGGGCCTGCAGTTGGCGGGCTGGGACGCGCTGTTCCCGCCGGAGCGCCCCCGTGACCTGCTGGCGCCCCCACCCCCTGCCGCGACAACGCCCTTCAGTGGGCTGTCCGCCCTGGTCGCCCTGGCCAGTCAGCGCGCCCGCACGCGCCAAGCCGAGTGCCTGGCCCTGGCCGCCCGCGTGCAGGCGCTGGCCGACATGCATTGGGCCTTTCTGGACCACCCGGCGCGCCACCTGCTGGCCATTGGCTACAACGTCGACCAGCGCCGGCTCGATGAGAGCAGCTACGACCTGCTGGCCTCCGAAGCACGCCTGGCCACCTTCATCGCCGTGGCCCAGGGCCGCTTGCCGCAGGAGAACTGGTTTGCCCTGGGCCGACTGCTGACTTCGGCGGGCGGCCCGCCCATCCTGCTGTCCTGGAGCGGCTCGATGTTCGAGTACCTGATGCCCCAACTGGTCATGCCGCAGTACGCCAGCTCGCTGTTGGACCAAACCTGCCACTCGGCCGTGCAGCGCCAGATCGATTACGGCCAGCGGCGCGGCGTGCCCTGGGGCATTTCAGAGTCGGGCTACAACGCGGTGGACGTGGCCCTCAACTACCAATACCGCGCCTTCGGCGTGCCCGGCACCGGCCTGAAGCGTGGCCTGGGCGAGGACTTGGTCATCGCGCCCTACGCCAGCGCGCTGGCCTTGATGGTGATGCCAGTCGCCGCCTGCCAAAACCTGCAGCGCCTGGAGGCCGACGGCCTGGGCACGCGCTACGGCCTGTACGAAGCCGTGGACTACACCGCCAGCCGCCTGCCGCGCGGCAAAAAGAGTGTCACGGTGCAATCCTTCATGGCCCACCACCAGGGCATGAGCCTGCTGGCGCTGGACCATGCCTTGCTGAACCAGCCCATGCAGCAGCGCTTTTTGGCCGACCCGGTGCTGCGCGCCGCCGTGCTGCTGCTGCACGAGCGCATCCCCAACCCCACGCGGCTTCAGCACGAAAAGGCCGGGCCCCTGGAGTTGCGCGCCCTGTCGGTGGGGCCGGAGATGCCGCTGCGCATCATCACCCAGCCCGACACGCAGGCGCCCCAGGTGCAGCTGCTGTCCAATGGCCGCTACCACGTCATGCTCACCCATTCCGGCGCAGGCTACAGCCGCTGGAAGGACCTGGCCGTCACGCGCTGGCGCGAAGACCCGACGCGCGACCCCTGGGGGCAGTTCTGTTACCTGCGCGACGTGGCCTCGCAGCAGTTCTGGTCCGTGGGGCACCTGCCCACGCGGCGTGACACGGCCAATTACCAGGCCATTTTTTCGGCGGGGCGGGCCGAGTTCCGGCGCCGCGACGAGGGCTACGACACCCATGCCGAAATCGCGGTCTCACCCGAGGACGACATCGAGCTGCGCCGCCTGCACATCACCAACACCGCGCGCGTGCGCCGCGTGCTGGAGGTGACCAGCTACGCCGAGGTGGTGCTGGCCCCGGCCGGGGCGGACAACCTGCACCCGGCCTTCAGCAAGCTGTTTGTGCAGACCGAGATCGTGGCCGACAAGCAGGCCTTGCTGTGCCAGCGCCGCCCGCGCACGGACAGCGAGCCGGTGGTGTTCTTGCTGCACCTCATGGCCGTGCACGGGGGCTCGGGCAGCGAGGTGTCTTTTGAGACCGACCGCAGCCGCTTCATTGGCCGCACCCGGGACCTGGCCGCGCCGCTGGCAATGACCGACACCGTGCAGCTGTCGGGTACCCAGGGTGCGGTGCTGGACCCCATCGTGGCGATTCGACACCGCATCACCCTGGAGCCGCAGCAAAGCGTCACCCTGGACATGGTCACCGGCGTGGCCGAGCGCCGCGAACAGGCCCTGGCCCTGATCGACAAATACCGCGACAAACACCTGGCCGACCGGGTCTTCGACCTGGCCTGGACGCACAACTGGGTGACCTTGCAGCAGATCAATGCCAGCGAGACCGACGCCCAGTTGTACGGCCGCCTGGCGGGCCCGGTGCTGTACGCCCAGCCCGCTTTGCGCGCACCGGCCGCGGTGCTGCAGCGCAACCGGCGGGGCCAGTCGGGGCTTTGGAGCTATGCCATCTCGGGCGACCTGCCCATCGTGCTGGTGCAAATTGGCGACGTGGCCCACATCGAGCTGGTGCGCCAGATGGTGCAGGCCCATGCGTACTGGCGGCTCAAGGGCTTGTCGGTGGACCTGGTGATCTGGAACGAGGACCACGCCGGCTACCGCCAACAACTGCAGGAACAAATCCTGGGCCTGATCGCCTCGGGCGTGGAAGCCAACCTGGCCGAGAAGCCAGGCGGCATTTTTGTGCGCTTGGCCGAGCAGATTCCGGTCGAGGACCGCCACCTGTTCCTGAGCGTGGCGCGGGTGGTCCTGTCCGACGCCCAGGGCTCGCTGAGCCAGCAGGTCCAGCCCCCCAGTTTTCAAGACCAGCGCCGGGCCACGGGCTCGCGCTTGCTGGCCCACAGCCCGGCGCCAGGGCGCTATCCGGCGTCCAGCGTGGCGCCGGTGAAGGGGCTCTTGTTTGGCAATGGCCTGGGCGGCTTCGCCCCGGATGGGCGGGCGTACGTGATTCAAGTCAGCGGCGCGCAGGTCACGCCAGCGCCCTGGGTCAATGTGCTGGCCAATGCCCAGTTTGGCACCGTGCTGTCGGAAAGCGGCAGTGCCTACACCTGGTTCCAGAACGCGCATGAGTTCCGCCTGAGCCCCTGGGGCAACGACCCCGTCAGCGATGGCGGCGGCGAGGCCCTGTACCTGCGCGACGAAGACAGCGGCTGCTACTGGTCCCCCACACCGTTGCCCTGCGGTGGGCCGGGCCTCAGCGTGGTGCGCCACGGCTTTGGCACGACCACCTTCGAGCACGAGGAGCAGGGCGTGCACAGCCTGCTGAGCGTGCACATCGACCCTCAGCACGCGCTCAAGTGCTCGGTGCTCACCGTGCACAACCGCAGCCCCCAACGCCGGCGCCTGTCGGCCACCGGCTATGTGGAATGGGTGCTGGGCGACCTGCCCGCCAAGACCGGCTTGCATGTGGTCACCGTGCACGACGCGCCCACCGGTGCCCTGTGGGCCCACAACGCCTACAGTGCCGACTTTCAACATGTGGCGGCCTTTTTTGATGCGGGGGAGGCCAGCACCCTGGACGGCGTGAGCTTCACGGGCGACCGCACGGAGTTTTTGGGTCGCCAGGGCTCGTGGCGGCGCCCGGCCGCGATGAGCCGGCTGCGCCTGTCGATGCGGGTGGGCGCCGGCCTGGACCCCTGCGCTGCGCTGCGCGTGCCTTTTGAGTTGGGACCGGACGAGCAGCGGCAATTCGTGTTCCGCCTCGGCGCGGTCGACCACCAGGCCGCGCTGGACAGTGGCGAAGCCCGTGTGCCCCCACTGCCGCGCAGCCGCGCCGAGGTAGCGGCTTCCGTGCAATCGGTGCAGGCCTATTGGGCCCGGGCCTTGGGCAGCGTGCAGGTGCAAACGCCGGACCTGGCCTTGAACCTGCTGCTCAACGGCTGGCTGCTGTACCAAACCCTGTCGTGCCGCTTGTGGGCGCGCAGTGGCTTCTACCAGTCGGGTGGGGCGTTTGGCTTTCGCGACCAATTGCAGGACAGCATGGCCTTCGTCTATGCCGAGCCCGGCTTGGCGCGGGCGCAGTTGCTGTTGGCGGCGGGCCGCCAGTTCCAGGAGGGCGATGTGCAGCACTGGTGGCACCCGCCCAGTGGGCGTGGCGTGCGCACCCAGTGCTCGGACGACTTTTTGTGGTTGCCCCAGGCGGTCAGCCACTATGTGTCGGTGACCGGGGACCGCGCGGTGTTGGACGAGGTCCTGCCTTTTTTGACGGCGCGCCCGGTCAACCCGGAGGACGACTCCTATTACGACCTGCCCCAGCTCTCGGGCGAGTCGGGCACCCTGTACGAGCACTGCTGCCGGGCCCTGCAGCGCGGCTGGCGCCTGGGCACACATGGACTGCCCCTGATGGGCTCGGGCGACTGGAACGACGGCATGAACCTGGTGGGCCTGGGCGGGCGCGGCGAGAGCGTCTGGCTGGCCTTCTTCATGATCGACACCTTGAACCGCTTTGCCCTGCTGGCCGCCGACCGGGGTGACGAGGCCTGGCGCGTGCAGTGCCTGACCCAGGCGCACGCCCTGGCGCGCCACGCGGAGCAAAGCGGCTGGGACGGCGCCTGGTACCGCCGGGCATTCTTTGACGATGGCAGCCCCTTGGGCTCGGCCAGCAACACCGAGTGCCAGATCGACAGCATTTCGCAAAGCTGGTCGGTGCTCTCCGGTGCGGGCGACCCGCAGCGGGCGCGCCAGGCCATGCAGTCCATGGCGGCGCGGCTGATCAACCACGAGTACGCCTACGTGGCCTTGCTGGACCCGCCGTTTGACCACTCGGTGCTCAAGCCGGGCTACATCCAGGGCTACCTGCCCGGTGTGCGTGAAAACGGGGGGCAGTACACCCACGCCGCGATCTGGGCGGCCATGGCTTTTGCCCAGTTGGGCGAGGCCACCCAGGCGTGGCAGGTGTTTGACCTGATCAACCCGGTGCGCCATGCCGACAGCCCCGAGGCGGTGGCCCGCTACCAGGTCGAGCCCTATGTGATGGCGGCCGATGTGTATGGCGTGGCACCGCATCAGGGGCGGGGTGGCTGGACTTGGTACACCGGCTCAGCGGGCTGGATGCTGCGCTTGATTCTGGAGTCCTTGCTGGGCTGGCGCCTGCGCGCAGGCACCCTGAGCCTGGCCCCTTGCCTGCGGCCGGACTGGGAGGGCTTCAGCCTGAGCTACCGCCATGGCCAGGTGGCGTTGCAGGTGACCGTGCGCCGCGCCCCCGCTGGAGCCGCCAGCCGCCTGGGTCTGGACGGCGTCTGGTTGAGCGGCCTGAGCGTTGACCTGCCCGAGGATGGGCAAGTCCATGAGCTGGTGCTGGAGTGGGCGCCACCGGTGCCGGTCGTCCCCATGGCCTGAGCGACTGGCGGGCCTCTCCAGCGCCAGCTGGTTCAGCGGGCCTCAGAGGGGGCCGAGCCAGCAACCCAGGTAGCGCAGGTAGCGGGTTTCGCAATGGGGGCAGTCGAGGTGGCGGCTCAGGGGCAGCCAGCGCATCCAGCTGCGGCGGCGGATGCGTTCCACCGGGTGTTGGCAGTGGGGGCAGCGCAGGGCGGTGCTGCTGGGGTTGCGGGAGCTCAGAGTGCTCATGGTTCACCATTTCGGCAGAGGACAACAAAAGGCGCCGGCCCAGGGCGGCGGCGGAGGTCGGGACCCCAGCGGCGGGGTGACCGGCCGGTGGGGCGCTCTTTTGTCTCTGAGGTGTTTTTTTGGCGGGGCTTGAGCGCCCCCATGATGCGCTTGTTTGTCTTGGCGTTGTGTGTGTTGGCGCACACAGGGGGGCGCCAAGGGGGTGGCAAGATCGGGTTTTCCACCACCGTTGGTTTGATTTAATCGACCGTCAGGCCCCTGTCCCTGCGGCAAAATGGGGCCAGCGCCACCGGCCTTCGGGGCTCACCACCAGCAGAAAGCCCTCTGTGTCCAAACTTGTTTTGACCGTCGATGACCACGAAGACATTCGCAAGCTCATCCGCCTCACGCTGGAGTTTCAGGACTACGACGTCATCGAGGCCTGCAATGGCGAGGAGGGCCTGGCTCTGGCCCGGATGCGCCGACCGGACCTGGTCTTGCTCGACGTGCTCATGCCCGGCATGAGCGGCCTGGAAGTGAGCCGGGCCATGGCGGAAGACCCCGAGTTGAGCAGCATCCCGGTGGTCATGTTGTCGGCGCTGGAGCAGAACACCGACGTCAGTGCCGGCTACGCCGCGGGGGCCCGCGCCTACCTGGGCAAGCCCTTCAGCCCGTCGGATTTGGTCGATGTGATCGAGTGCCTGATCGGCGATCAGGACTGACCGCCCTGCCGGCCCTGGCCGGGCGGGGGCGCTCTCGAGGTTTTATTGGCGGCAGCGCAGTTGGCGCAAGGCGGCCTCACGCACCAGGTAGTCGCCAGGCAAGGCCCATTTGTCCGGGTTGGCGCGGACGTGGTCCACCACGAGGTCGTAGATCTGGGCCGATTCAAATTGGGGCGGCAGGCACAAGATGTCGCGCGCGGCCAGGGTGGCGTCCCAGACGCCCATCACATAACCCATGAACATCTGCACGTCGCGGCTGTCTTTGCTGCTTTGCAAGCCTTGGCGACGGCGCTCGAAGGCCTCGCCCCAGCGATGGAGCTCATGCCCGTCAATGAACTGAGCTCGGGCCTGGGGCGTGCTCAGGCTGGCCGCCAGGCAGCAGGCCATGGCCCAGCGGGACCAGGGCGATGGACCCCGGCCAGGTCGGAAGGGGGCACGGGGGGCCGGGGCAAGCGCAGTGGGTGCGGCCATGGGTGGGCAATCCAAGAAGTGGGCGGGGCGGTCGAAAAAGGGCTGACCCGCATTTTCTGGCAAATTGCCGTCCGTCAGAGAGGGCTGCGAAAAATCACATTCCTGCGCGCCGAACGGGCTGCCCCGGGACTGCGCGTGGCCGGGGCATGAAAAAGCCCGCCAGGGGGCGGGCTTGGGGAATTGGGGGGCTGGGAGGCCTGCAGGGCCGGGAGGATCAGCCTCGGCTGGGGTGGCGCTTGCGGTCGCGCTCGTCATGGGGCCAGGCGGTCAGGGGAGCGGGTTTGAGAAGCTGAGTCATGAAAATTCTCCAGGAATGCACCCACAACGAAGCGCGCAGGCACTTGGATGACAGGGGCAGTGAATTATTTTGAGCGGCTGGCTGGGGCTGCCTCTGGCGCTGGCGGGCGGGTGTGCCGACCCAAGCCGGGCAGGGCGGCCGCAGCCGCCAGGCCCAGGCCCAGCAGGGCGCCCAAGGCGGGTGCCACGTCCTGCCATGAGGCGCCCATCTGGTTGAGGTGCAGCGAGGCCTGGATACCCGCCGTGCTGGGCAGCAGCCAGCGCAGCGCTTGCAGCGGGGCGGGCAAGGCCTCGACCGGCCACGAAAAGCCTGACAGAAAAGCCATGGGCAAGGCCGTGAACAGCAGCACCTGCAGGGCCCGTTCCCGGTCCCGCAACAAGCCGCCCAGCAGCAGGCCGCAGGCACAAACACAAGGAACGTAGAGGCCCAGCAGCAGCAAACCGCCCCAGGGGTTTTGCCCGCGCGGATAGTCCTGCAGCCACCACATCCAACCGAGGTAGAACAGGCCCGTCATCCAGCCCAAGCCCGACACGCCCAGCAAACGCCCGGCCCAGGCACTGACACTGGCGCGCAGCCGACCGGCTTCGGCCCAGGTGCCCGCCAGCAGGGCCACGCCCATGAGCAAGGTCTGTTGCAAGATCAACAAGGCCACCGCGGGCACCACATAGCTGCCATAGCCCTCGGTGGGGTTGAACAAGGCCACCGACTGCAAGCCCAGCGGGCTGCGACTTTGTTGGGCCAGGGCCGCACTTTGGCCGCCAGCTTGCAAGCGGCGGATTTCGATGCCGGCCGACACCGTGCCGATGGCCTCGGAGAAGCCGTAGAGCACCGCTTTGTTGAGCAAGGCGTAGGCGCCGTTGCCCTCGACCGGGATCACCACGGCCGCGCCGCGCACCACATCGCGTTTGAGATCAGCGGGCAAGGTGGCGATGCCCTGGACCTCGCCGCGCCACAAGGCCTGTTGGGCCGCCTCGGCGTCGCCAGTGACCAGTTGCACATCCAGGCGTGGGCTGGCCTGGGCGTAGCGGATGATTTGGCGGCTCAGGCTGCTGTGGTCCAGGTCGACCACCGCCACGGGCACCCGGGTCACGGCTTGTTCGCTGTAGGGCCAGGGGTAGAAGAACGCATAAATCAGGGGAGCGGCCAGAAGCAGCAGCCAGACCCCCGGGTCGCCCAGCACGGCGCGCCAGGTGGCGCGCAGCGCGCCGAGGAAATCAGCTTGTTCCGAGGGGGCCTGTGGCAAGGGGGCGGTGGCGTGATCGCTCATCGGGCCCCCCAACGCTCGGGTCGAGCGGCGACTCGGCGCAGGAGCGCAGCCGCCCCTGCCGCCATCAGCAGGCTGATCAGCAACATCCACAGCGGCGCGGGCGCACTCAGGGCCCAGGGGGCGCCCAGGTGCAGCTGCTCGGTCTGGGTGCGGATGTAGTGCGTGTAGGGCAGGCACTGAGCCCAGACTTGGGCCAGCGGTGGCATGGCCAGCAAGGGAAAGCCCACCCCGCTGAAGGCAAAGGCCGGGGCCGTGATGAAGCCGGTGGCGGACAGGGCGGTGCGCAAGGAGCGCGTGGCCAGCGCGGCCAGCGCGCCCATCAGCACGGACAGGCCCAAGAACACTTCCAAGGCGAACAAGCTGCCCAGCAGCGATCCTGGCACGGACCAGCCCCGGCCCGCGGTCAGACCCAGCCAGGTGACGGCGGCCAACAGGCCCAGGCTCAGCGCGGGCCAGGCCAGCTTGCCCAGCAGCGCGGCCAGCGCTTGTGCCCAGGAGCTGCCCGCCGGCAGCCAGTCGCCCACACTGCGGTCGCGCAGTTCGCGCCCCACCCCCCAGGCCCCCGCCGTCATGGCCAGGATGTGCAGCAGGGCGGGGATCAAGGCCGCCGCCAAGTAGCGCTCGTAATCGAGTGAGGTGTTGAACAAGGTCAGGCCGCCCACCCGCAGGGGCTCCAGGTGGGCGCGCGCGGCTGGGCTGGTCTCGCCGCGCTTGGTGCGGCTGCTGAGTTCGATGCCCGCGCCCAGCGTGCCGACCACGGTGCGGACTTCTTTTTGGATCAGCCCCGAGTGGGTGCCCAACTGGGCGTTGTGCAGCAGGGTGAGCTGGGCGCGCTGCCCCCGTTTGATGTCGCGGCTCAGCGTGGGCGGGATCAGCAGCACCGCATGCACCTCGCCGCGCCGCAAGGCGCGCTCGACCTCGGCTTCGTTCTCGTACTGGGCGGCCAGCTGCAGGCCGGGAGCGGCATCCAGAAACCGGCTCACTTGACGCGACAGGGCCGAGTGGTCCTGGTCCAGCACGCCAATGGGCAAGGCGGTGGGCAGGCCGGCCGAAAAAATCCACCACAGCAGGCCCACGCCCAACAGGGGCACCCAGCTCAGCCAGGCCAGGTCCAGCGGTCGCTGGCGCAGCAGGGCGGCCTCGCGCCACCAGACCTGGGCGAAGCGGGCGCCGAAGCCCAGGGGCGCAGGCGCGGACACGGTGGCTGCCATCGAGGCGGGCAAGGGCTGGGCCCTCAGTCCAGCAAGACGCTCATGCCGGGGCGGGCGCCGGGCAAGGGCTGCAGGGGACGGGCCCGCACTTCGAAGGTGCGGGCGTCAAAGCCAGCGCCCGATCGGGTGGCCCGCCAGGTGGCGAAGTCGGGCAGGGCGGCGCTGTAGTGCACTTTGAAGCGGGCGCGCCGTGTTTGGCCGTCGTCCCCGCGCAGCGCGGGCAGGCGGGCGTCGAATTCGCTGCCGATGGCAAATCGCTGCAGTTTGTCCTCGCGCACATTGAGCACCACCCAGAGGTCATTCAAGTCGACCACGGTGACCACGGCCACGCCCTGGGGCGACAGCTCACCGACCTTGCCCAGCACTTTGCCCACTTCGCCGGCCACGGGGCTGCGCAGTTCGGTTTCGGCCTTGGCGGCCTGCACTTCGGCCACCACGCCTGCCACTTGGCGCGCCTGGGCCTGGGCGGCGGAGCGGTCTTCGCTGCGTGCACCGGCACGGGCCAGGTCGTATTGGGCGCGGGCGGCCAGGGCCGCGTCGCGCGAGGCCTTGAAGTTGGCCTCGGCCTCATCGCGCTTTTGCGCCGCCACCAGGCCGTCACTGGCCAGGTGGTCGACCCGCTGGAAGGAGATGGCGGCGAGGTCAGCCGCCGTCTGGGCGCGTTGCCAGTTCAGGCGTGCCATCTCGATCTCTTGCGGCCGCGCACCTTGTTCGGCCTTGCTGGCCACGGCCTGGGCGGCGTCGGACGCGGCCTGCGCCTGGCTCAGTTTGGCGTTGACCTCAGGGCTGTCCATGCGCATGAGCAGGCTGCCCGGCTTCACGGTGTCGCCTTCTTTGACGGCCATCTCGGCGATGCGGCCGGGCACCTTGGCAGCGACATCGGTTTCGCGGGCTTCGAGCTGACCCTGGAAGACGTCCGGCTGGGGCTGGGCGGCTTTCCAGTAGCCGTAGCCCAAGCCAGCCAGCAGCAGGGCCACCAAGGGGACGGTGAGGACAGTGGCTTTGTTCATGGGGTGGGCACTTTCACATCGGCGCGCGCCAGGTAGCGGCTGAAATCCTGGCCCAGGCCGCAGCTTTGCAGCAGCCGGGCCAGGGCTTGCACGTAGTCGTTGGCCGCTTGGGCCTGTTCGGTTTCTGCCTGGGTCAGGCGGGTTTGGGCGTCCATCAGGTCCAGCGTCGTGCTGGTGCCTTGCTGCAGTCCGGCCTGGCGCAGGCGCAACACCTCGCGCCCGAGTTCCAAGCTGGGCTGGCTGGCCACGAAGTGGCGGCGCGCTTGTTCGACCGCACGCCAGTTTTGCTCGACCAGCAAGGCAATGTCGCTGCGCGCCTGGGCGTCGCTGTGCTCGGCCTGCTCGATTTGCTTGAGCGAGGCGGCGGCCAGGGTGTTGCGGTCCACCGCGTCGTACAGGGTCCAGCGCAGGCCCACGCCCGCGACCCAATCGGCATTGCCACTGCGCAGTTCCCGCGAGCCAAAGGCGAAGACCTGGGGCTTGCGCAAGGCCTCTTCGCCTTGGTGCAGTTGCTCGGCCTGGGCCTTCTTGGCCGCGACTTTGTTCAAGCCCGGGTGCAGGCGCAGGGCGGCCTCTTGGAAGTGGCTCAGTGGCTCCAAGGGCTGAGTCAACACAAACAAGGCCGTGCTCGGGCTCACCTGGCCCTCTGCGCGCACGGTTCGGGCCAGGGCGGTGGCGGCCAGTTCGGCGTCGTCCTGGGCCTTGAGGGCTTGGCGCCGTGCGTCTTCCAGGGCCACGCTGGCTTGCAGACGCTCGACACGGGAGATCACGCCGGCGGCCATCATGCGCCCGGCGGCCTGGTCGTGCTGCTCCAGGGTGCGCTGGGCTTGCTGGCGCAGCCAAGCCGCACGCAGCGCGAGCTGGGCGCCGAAGTAGCGCTGCACCAGCTGGGTGGCGACGTCCTGCTGGGTCTTGTCGGCATCGGCCTGGGCCTCCTGGGCCTGGGCCCCGATCAGGCCGCGTGTGGCGTCACCCAAGCCGCCCATGTAGAGCGGCCACAGGGCCGACACCGATGCCGTGGTGCCCGTAGCGTGGCGCTGAAATGCATAGCTGGACGGCAACTGAAGCGCGGTGCTGGGAATGCGCAAGGCCGACAGAGCCCCCGACAGGCCCTGGGCGAGCTGACCCAGTTGCTGGTTGATGTGGCCCAGGTCGAGGTTGAGGTTGGCGTTGTAAGCGTAGGCGCTGCTGTTGAAGCTCACCACCGGTCCGCCCAGGCCCTTCAGGCCTTCGCGCTGCAGGCGCTTGCTTTCGAGGCCGGCGCGCGCCGCAGCCAGGCTGTCCGATCGGCTTTGCAGTTGCTGCCAGGCCTGCTCGTAGCTCAGGGACTCCGCTTGGGCCGCAAGAGGGCTGCAGGCCGCGCATCCAGCCAGCAGCAAAAGAAGAGGTTTCATGGGCAGCACGTTTGGGTCGGCAACGGGATGGGGCTGAATGTAACGTCTTTTTACATTCAAACCCCGGTGCGCAAGCTGTGTCTCGGTGGCTGGGATTCACTGCGCTGCCGTGTATGGCCGGTGGATCTGTGCGGCTGCTGGCCAAATACCTGCGCTGCACCGCAGTGAGCAAGGCTCACGAAAGTAAAATCTGTCTTAATCCGGCTGGCTACTGGCCTGATCCTTTCGATAAACCTTAACCAAAATCAGATTCAACATGGCTCTCGACAAAGTCACTGCTGGCAAGAATGCCCCCGACGCCTTCAACGTGGTCATCGAAATTCCGATGAACGCCGACCCGATCAAGTACGAGGTGGACAAGGAATCCGGCGCCATTTTTGTGGACCGTTTCATGGGCACGGCCATGCACTACCCCACCAACTACGGCTATGTGCCGCAAACCATCAGCGGTGATGGCGACCCGGTGGACGTGCTGGTGATCACCCCCTTCCCGCTGATCCCTGGCGTGGTGGTGACTTGCCGCCCCATCGGCATTCTGAAGATGGAAGACGAAGGCGGCGTGGACGGCAAGGTGCTGGCAGTGCCCACCGACAAGATCCTGCCGATCTACACCCACTGGCAAAAGCCGGAAGACATCAACCCCCTGCGCCTGAAGCAGATCGCTCACTTCTTTGAGCACTACAAGGACCTGGAACCGGGCAAGTGGGTCAAGGTCTTGGGCTGGGACGGCGTCGACGCCGCCAAGCAAGAAATCCTGGACGGCATTGCCAACTACAACAAGGCGGCTTGAATGGCTGGCTGAGGCGCTGCGGGCCGCTCAGGCCCGGGCGCCCCGCACAAAAGGCTCCACGCGAACGGCGTTTGGGGCCTTTTTTTCGTCTGCCCCTGCATGGCCGGTTTGGCGTCAGCGCTGGTCAGGCTGGCGTCAATGGACGGGCGCAAACTGCTGCGCTGGTTGGTTAGCGAACCAATTCTTTTGAAGCAGTTTTTTGCTTTTAAACTCGTCATTTGAATTGTTAAGGTTTGTTTCAGTGACAATTCAATCAACTTAGAGGCCCGAGGGGGCGGCAGGTTTGACAGAGGTGCGAAGACACCCTGGGGAGGCTGACTTGACGCTGGTCGATTTCAAAATGCATGACCTGTGGGGGTTTTATGTCTTTCCGTGATTTGCGCATCGGCTACAAGCTGGGCTTTTCCTTTCTTTTGCTGGTGCTGGCCACCGTGCTGATCGGGGGGGTGGCCTTGGTCCAACTGTCCCGCATCAACGCCAATACCCAGGACATTGCGACCAATTGGCTCCCCAGCGTCAAAGTGCTGGGGGATATGCGCATCTCCTTGAACCGTTTGCGGCGCTCCGAAGGGCGCATGGCGTCGGCCGCATCGCCCCTTGACCTGGAAACTCAGACCAAGGCGGCGGCGGACACCAAAGTCCTGTTTCTGAAGCAAGAGGGCGTCTATGCACCCATGGTCACTGCTGGCCGTGAAACTGAGTTGTTCAACCAATACAAGTCACAGCGCGATGCGTTTTTCGCGAGCCAGACGCGGCTTTTGAACTTTGCCAATTCCGGCAACATGGCGGCGACCCTGCAGTACTACGAAGGCGAGTCCGAAGCGTCATTCCTGAGTTTGGTGGACGCCATCGAGAAGCTGGCCCAGCTCAATGAAGAGGGGGCCAAAGAGGCCAGCATCAGTGCCGAAGCGTCATTCACCAGTTCACGGACCTTGTTGATTGCTGTGCTGGTGTTTGTGGTGATCACGGCCTCTTTGCTGGGCTGGATCATCACCAACATGATCAAAGCACCGCTGGCCGAAGCGGTGCGGGTGGCGCGCGACATCGCGGCCGGCAACCTCTCTCAACCCGTGCCTGTGCAAGGGCGCGATGAGGTGGGCGAGCTGTTGCAAGCCCTGGAGGACATGCGCAGCAGTTTGGCCGAGGTGGTCTCGGGCGTGCGGCGCAGCGCTGACGGCGTGGCCACGGCCAGCCATGAGATCGCCCAAGGCAACAACGACCTGTCCGCCCGCACCGAGCAGCAGGCTTCTGCACTCGAAGAGACCGCCGCATCGATGGAAGAGCTGGGCTCCACGGTCAAGCAAAACGCGGACAACGCGCGCTCGGCCAACCAACTGGCGCTGAACGCCTCCAACGTCGCCACCCAGGGGGGCGAGGTGGTGGCCGAGGTGGTCAGCACCATGAAGGGCATCAACGACAGCTCGCGCAAGATCGCCGACATCATCGGCGTGATCGATGGCATCGCCTTCCAGACCAACATCCTGGCCCTGAATGCGGCCGTGGAAGCGGCCCGCGCTGGTGAACAAGGCCGGGGTTTCGCGGTGGTGGCCAGCGAGGTGCGCAGCCTGGCTGGGCGCAGCGCCGAAGCAGCGCGGGAGATCAAGACTTTGATCGGCGCCAGCGTGGAGCGGGTTGAACAGGGCACCGCCTTGGTGGACCGGGCGGGGACCACCATGACCGAGGTGGTGAGCGCCATCCGCCGCGTGACCGACATCATGGGCGAGATCAGCGCGGCCAGTTCCGAGCAAAGCGCGGGTGTGTCACAAGTGGGCGAAGCGGTGACGCAGATGGACCAGGCCACGCAGCAAAACGCGGCCTTGGTGGAGCAGTCGGCGGCCGCGGCTGGCGCGTTGACCACCCAAGCCCAGGACTTGGTGCGCGCGGTGGCGGTGTTCCGCTTGGCGGGTGATGCCATGGCCACGGCATCTCCGTCGCGCCCTGTGGCAGCTCCTGTGCACCGCAGCGCGCCTGCCGTGGGGGCGCCTTCGGCTCGACCCACCCCGGCCGTGTCCCATGCCAAGCCCGCGTCCAGCCAAAGCCCAGCGCCCAGTCTGAGCGCACCCAAGGCTCACGCCCCTGCACCTTCTGCATCGGTGGCCAGCAAAGCCTCGGGCGGCAGTGAGGGGGATTGGGAAAGTTTTTAAGCGATAGCGCCTGTGAGACGACCTGGCTTGGCGTCCCTGGGCGCTCGCAGGGCGGTCTCCTCCAACCCGGTGACGTTTTTGCGGGGGGCGGCTGCTGGGCTCAGCCCGCCTTGAAGGGGCTGTGCGCGCGCAAGTCCTCCAGGTAATTCTGGATGCCTTCGCCTTCGCGCTCCAGAAAGCGTTGAACGGCGTCCGCGAAGGCCGGGTGCGCCAGCCAGTGGGCGCTGTGGGTGTTGACCGGCATCAGGGCCCGGGCCATTTTGTGTTCGCCTTGGGCGCCACCTTCAAAGCGGTCATAGCCCTGGTCAATGCACCAGGCCAGCGGCTGGTAATAACAGGCTTCGAAGTGCAGGCAATCCACGCGCTCCAGGGCCCCCCAGTAGCGGCCATAGGCGGTGCGCACGAGGCGGCCTTGGGCGTCGGAGGCAGTTTGCAGGGCAATCAGACTGCTGGCCATGGCCTGGCCATCGCGCTCGGCGATGAACAAAAGCCAGGACTCGCTTTGGTGCAGCGCCTGGGCGGCAAAGAAGGCGCGGCTCAGGTAGGGCGGGTTGCCATGTTCCAAGTAGGTGCGCTCGTAGCAGCGGTAGAAAAAGTCCCAGTCGGCCTCTGAGATGTCCGACCCTTGCGCCCAGCGAAAGCGCACGCCGGCTTGCTCGACCTTGCGCCGCTCTTGGCGGATTTTCTTGCGCTTTTCCTGGTTGAGTTGCGATAGAAAATCGTCGAAGTCGCGGTAGGCACGGTTATCCCAGTGGAACTGCACAGTGTGGCGCTGCATCAGGCCCAAGGCAGCGCAGGCCTGCAAATCGTCCTGGCTGCCGAACAGCAGGTGCAGGGAGGACAGCTGCAGTTTCTCGCAATGGGTCAGCACCGCGCCCAGCAGGGCCTCGCGCGCTGCGGCGTCCACCGCCAGCAAGCGTGCGCCCGGCACAGGGGTGAAAGGCACCGCCAGCACCGCTTTGGGGTAGTAGTTCAGACCATGTTGCTGGTAAGCCTGGGCCCAGGCCCAGTCGAAAACGTACTCGCCATAGGAGTGGTTTTTGACATAAAGCACGCAGGCGGCCTGCAGGGCGTCGCCGTGCCACAGGCTGATCAACTGCGGCAGCCAACCGGTGGCGGGGACGGCGCTGCCACTGTCCTCCAAGGCCATCAGGTAGGCATGGCGCAGAAAAGGTGTGGGCTGGGCTTGCTGGGCCAACAAACCATCCCAAAGGGACTCCGGCAGCGCTGCCAGCGAGTCCTGCACCCGGATGAGATAATCGTTCGAACTCATGGGCCGGGCCTGTTCGTCCTGCTGCCCCAAGGGCTCAGGCTTGGGGTACAGCCCTGGTGTATTGACCCTGCCTTCACCGCAATTTCTGTTCTCATGACTCTCCAAATCTGCGTCGTTCAGCTCAATTTTGTCGTGGGCGACATGCCCGGCAATGCCCGCAAGATCATCGATGCAGCGCAAACCGCCTACGCCCAAGGCGCGCGGCTGGTGTTGACGCCCGAGTTGTCCATTTGCGGCTACGCCGCGGAAGATCTGTATTTGCGCCCGGCATTCATGGCCGCTTGCGATGATGCCGTGAAACAGGTGGCGCAGGCGCTGGCGGGGTTAAAGGGGCTGTGCGTCGTGGTGGGGCATCCCTTGGGGGACCATGAGCGTGCGCGCTCGGTGTCGATCTCGCGCCGCTTCAATGCGGCCAGCGTGCTCCGCGAGGGCGAAGTGCTGGCCACCTACCGCAAGCGCGAGCTGCCCAACTACCAAGTGTTCGATGAACGCCGCTACTTCACGCCGGGCGATCAGCCTTGCGTGTTCGAGGTGGAGGGTGTGCGCGTGGGGCTGCTGATTTGCGAAGACGCCTGGTTTGATGCGCCCGCCCGCACTAGTCGTGAGGCAGGAGCAGAGTTGCTGGCGGTGATCAATGCGTCGCCGTTCCACATTGGCAAGTCGGCGGAGCGTTTGCAGCGCATGGCCACATGCGCTCGCAACGTCGATTTGCCCCTGATCTACGCCCATTTGGTGGGTGGGCAGGATGAGGTGGTGTTTGATGGCGCCTCCTTTGCGTTGCAGGCCAATGGCGTGCTGGCCGCGCAGGCGCCCAGCTTCCGTGAAGCCTTGTCGACCTTGCAGCTTCAGCGCCAGCCACAGGGGCTGGTGTTTGATGCCCAGACGGGCGCCAGCCTTGAGGCGCCGTCCCCCCAGGCAGAACTGTGGGACGCGCTGGTCACCGGGGTGCGCGACTATGTGGGCAAGAATGGTTTCCCGGGCGTGCTGCTGGGTTTGTCGGGGGGCATTGATTCCGCCTTGGTGCTGGCGATCGCCGTGGACGCCCTGGGCGCCGCCAAGGTGCGCACGGTGATGATGCCATCGCCCTACACGGCCGACATCTCTTGGATTGATGCGCGCGACATGGCGCAACGCCTGGGGGTGCGCTATGACGAGATCTCCATCGTGCCGGAGTTCGAGGCTTTCAAGGCCTCGCTGGCGGGCGACTTTGTCGGCCTGGCCGAGGACACGACCGAGGAAAACATCCAGGCCCGCATCCGGGGCACGTTGCTGATGGCCTTGTCGAACAAGTTCGGTTCCATCGTGCTCACCACCGGTAACAAAAGCGAGATGGCCACGGGCTATTGCACCTTGTACGGCGACATGGCCGGCGGGTTTGCCGTCATCAAGGACGTGGCCAAGACCGTGGTGTTCGACTTAGCCCGTTGGCGCAATGCCCACGACCCTTATGGGACGGGTGAGCAGCCCATTCCAGAGCGCATCATCACGCGACCGCCCAGTGCCGAGTTGCGTCCCGACCAAAAAGACCAAGACAGTCTGCCGCCCTACGAGGTGCTGGACGCCATCATCGAGCGTTACATGGAGAACGATGAGTCCATCGAAACTTTGGTGGCCGATGGCTTCGAACGTGCCGATGTGGAGCGTGTGACCCGGCTGATCAAGATCAACGAGTACAAACGGCGCCAATCCCCGGTGGGGATTCGTGTGACCCACCGCAGTTTCGGCAAAGATTGGCGTTACCCTATCACCAGCCGATTCCGAGCTTGAGGGTTTTGCCTCAACCGAGTCCAGATTCACGAAAAGGAGCATTCAACCCATGAAACAGATCACCGCCATCATCAAGCCGTTCAAGCTGGAAGAGGTTCGCGAAGCCTTGGCCGAATGCGGCGTGACCGGCCTGACCGTCACCGAGGTCAAGGGTTTTGGCCGTCAAAAAGGCCACACTGAGCTGTACCGCGGTGCCGAGTACGTGGTGGACTTTTTGCCCAAGGTGAAGATCGAGGTCGTGGTCAAGGGCGATGACGTGGACCGCTGCGTGGACGCCATCGTGCGTGTGGCCCGCACCGGCAAAATCGGTGATGGCAAGATTTTCATCACCGCCGTGGAGCGCGTGGTGCGCATTCGCACCGGTGAACAAGACGAATCGGCAGTCTGAGCTTCACCTGCCAGGTTCAATGGCGCGGTGGCCCATGCAGGGCTGTCGCGCTTTTTTATTTGGCTTGCCGGAATGGGGCGGTGCAGTCATCCCATCCGCTCAAAGTGTCAGAGCTGGCTGGCCAGCAAGGGGCTTTGATGGCTCAGGCCGGCTCTTTGAATCAGTTGAGGGAGTAATGCACCGGCGTCAGGGCCGCTCTGGATCAGCGACATTTGCCACTCGCTCATGAAGCCGCTGGCCACGCTGGTGTTCAGAAAATCCAGCAGTTGGGTGTAGTAGCCGTTCAGGTTGAGCAGGCCAATCGGCTTGTCGTGGTAACCCAGCTGACGCCACGTCCAAACCTCGAACAGCTCTTCGAGGGTGCCGATGCCGCCGGGGATGGCCAAGAAAGCGTCGGCTCGTTCGGCCATCATGGCTTTGCGTTGGTGCATGTTGTCAACGATGTGCAATTCGTCGCAATCCTTGTTGGCGAATTCGCGCTCCACCAGCGCGGTCGGAATCACGCCAAGCACCCGCCCTCCCGCTTCTTGTGTGGCCTGCGCCACCAAGCCCATGAGCCCGTTGTTGCCCCCCCCATAGACGAGTTGGCCGCCATGCCGGCCGATCCAGTGGCCCACGGCCGTGGCGCAAGCAGCGAAGTCTGGGTCCACTCCAGGACGGGAGCCGCAGTAAACGGCCAATGAAAAGGCAGGTTGAGTCATGTCAAAAATCGATTCCAAAGGGCACCAGCCCAGGTGAAGAACGCCAGCAGAAGGCTGAGCAGCACGGCGGCACTGCCCATGTCCTTGGCGCGCTTGGACAGGCTGTGCCACTCGGGACCAATGCGGTCAATGGCGGTTTCTATGCCCGTGTTGAGCAACTCGACCAGCATGACCAGCAAGACCACCCCAACCAGCAGGCTGCGCTCCACCCAGTTCTGGCCCAGCCAACAGGCCAGTGGCAACAAGAGCGCAGAAGCTATCGCTTCCTGTCTGAATGCGGGCTCGTACCAGCCGGCTTTGAGCCCTGCCAGGGAGTAGCCCGCAGCGTGCCAAAGTCGCTTCAGTCCACGGCGCTTGAGAGGCTTGGGAGCGTCTGAGCCCGTGTTGGGTCGGGTCGATGGAGTCGAGTCCATGTGCTCGCTGGGATCTGGCCTCAGCGGCTCAGGGGCTCGGAGTGCACCAGCCGCGTTCCGGCCCAGGCATCGTGCCAAAACTGACCTTGGGGGTGAAAGCGGCTCAGCAGTGCCCAGACCGCCACCCAGCCCAGCACGATGACGGCAATTTCACCCACGCTGAGGTTGAACGGTGCAACCGCACCCAAGGGGGGGATCAGCCAGACCCAGCTCAGCGCATAACGACCCAGGGCGCGGGTTTGACTGATGGCAAGGCCTTGGCGGTCGACCACTCGGATGTTCCAGGTTTTCATGGCCAGTGTTTGGCCTTTGGCCCAGAACCAGGTGAAGTAGATACCGAACACCACAAACAAGAAGGCCTGCAAGGCATGTCGGTTGTCCAGTGCATGCCGGGTCTGGCTCAGCGTGCTGAATAAATAGCCCGAGATGAACACCACGCCGAACATCAGCATGCCCTCGTACAGCCAACAGGCCATGCGCCGTTTGATGGCGGGGGCGGTCAGGTCAGTCACTGCAGGGGACTTTGGAATGGATGGGGAGGTCACGCCGGGCGGGGCCATCGTTTCATTGGAGCCTGGGCTCAAGGCTTGCTGGACGGGGTGGCCGCGGTAGCCGTGCTCCTGGCAGCCACTGTGGCTTGTGGCAGCAAGGTGTGCATGTCGACGTGATGAGGGCCGGTTTGAATCTTGCCCGACTGGCGGGTATCGGTCTTAGGGGGCGGCAATTGGGTCAGCTTTTGCGGCGGCACGGGCTTGACCGGTGTAGCTGCGCCGACCGGATGCGCCGGTGCTTGGCTGACCAGTTTTTGCCGCTCTTCATCGCTCAAGGCTTGGTAGGCCTCCCACTGGGCCTTTTTGTTGTCTGGTGCCAGCTGGTTGGTTTGGGCGTAATTCAGGCGAGCTTGGACGCGCTCTTGCACCGTCAGCGTGACCCATTCCGTCATGCGGCTGTGCAGCTTCTCCTTCTCATCGTCAGAGAGGCTGCGATAGTTGTGAGACAGGGCAATCCACTTGCGCTTGTGTGCCTCGCTGAGTTGATCCCAGCGCGATGACAGGGGTTCCAGCGCCTCCTGCTGACGCCGGGTCAGTTCATTCCAGTGGGGGCGACTGATCGTCACGACCGGTTTGGCAACCGTCTTGGGCGCTTTGTTGGGCTCGACTTGGGCAGAGGGCGCTTGCCCCCCAGAGGTGGCTCCAAGTGGTGGTTGGCTGTGCTCTGCCGCTTGGCTCTCTTCAGTTGGCGTGCCGGTCGTGCCAGCCTGTGCCCAAGCCGCCGTCGTCGCGGCCGCCCATAGCAACGCCGAACCCAAACAGCTTGCGAAGCATGGACGCCGAGAGACGGATGACAGCCGGATTTCCAGGGGCATGTGGCGAAAGTTCAACGGACTTCGGAGGCTTGGGTTTTCAGGAATTGAAGAAAGCCCGGATCTGCATAGGCTTGGGGCGGCAGATCATCGGTGAGCAAGGCGGCGTCGACTTCTGCAATTTCGTTGACGCGGTCGTCATCTAAGACATTCTGAATCACAAACAGCCCAGCCACCAGTGCCAGCAGGGGGATGGCTGAAGCCAGTCGACCCCAGAGCCCAAATCCGTCGCCACCGCCGAAATTCAGCGCTGCGACACCGCCGCCGGTTTGGACCACCGCAGGTGCGGCGTGAACCGCGACGGCCTTGCGTTTGGCCAGGGCTTGCATGCGGGCAGCTCGCAGGCGCTCAGAAACGTCATAGGGCAGTTCTTGGGTGCTGGCGTCCAGCCGAGCTGCGATGCGACGGCCCAGTATGTCTTCAGCGGCCATCAGCGAAGGGGGGTGTTGCAGCAATGTTTTCATGGTTGTAATCCCTTTGCCTTCAGTGCTCGCCCCAGCGCTTGAACAGCTCTGGAGCAGTGTGTTTTCACGCTGCCTTCTGAGCAGCCCATGGCCGCAGCAGTTTCTGCAACGTCCATTTCCTCCCAGTAACGCATGAGGAAGGCTTCTCGTTGACGTGCTGGCAACTCTTGTATTTCATTTTCGATGGCGCGCAAGATTTGTGCCCGTCGGGTGGTGTCTTCGGCGCTCTCCGTCTGCTCTGAGGGGTCAGAGCCGCGAAAAGTTTCCAGCAAATCGAAATCACCTTCGTCACCGGCTCCTTCGAAGTCACTCAGGCTGCTGAACAGCGCGTTGCGCGTTTTTTGCCGGCGAAACCAATCGAGAGTGCAGTTCGACAGGATGCGTTGAAACAGCATGGGCAACTCGCCCGCCGGTTTGTCGCCGTAATGCTCGGCGAGCTTCATCATGCTGTCTTGGACGATGTCGAGCGCCGCTTCCTCATTGCGAACGTGGTACAGCGAGCGTTTGAAGGCGCGCTTTTCCACATTCTTCAGGAAATCCGATAGTTCTTGTTCGGTGGCCAAGTGGGCTCGGGCATGAGGACCATGCGTTGTGTCGTAGGGGTGACTGCTGCCGAAACAGGTCGTTCGGCGCGGATTATGGCACCCTGAGCTCTAAATTTTTGCTGCACTGCGTTATTTCCGTGTTGCGGATGCGATAATAGAGAAGCAAATTAACGGCAAACGGGTCACCGTCCGGCGCAAGAATCAGTGCGCCCATGGCTGTGGTCCTAAGTTCCAACGCGGCTCCACAAGAGTTCGGGAAGGGGCACCCAAGGTTTTTCGTCAGAGAAATTCACAAAGGTTGATCATGGAAGTGTCTAAGGCCGAACTGGCCTCCGCCGCAGCAGCGGCTTCGCCCACTCAAGAGTTGATGGGCTCTGAAATTCTCATCAAGGGCTTGCAAGCCGAAGGTGTCAAGTACATCTGGGGCTACCCTGGTGGTGCGGTGCTCTACATCTACGACGCACTCTACAAACAAGACACCATTCAGCACGTGCTGGTGCGCCACGAGCAGGCGGCTGTGCATGCGGCCGATGGCTATGCCCGAGCAACGGGTGATGTGGGTGTGGCGCTTGTGACTTCGGGTCCTGGCCTGACCAATGCTGTGACCGGTATTGCCACGGCGTACATGGACAGCATCCCGATGGTGATCATCAGCGGCCAGGTGCCGACTGCAGCCATCGGGCTGGATGCGTTTCAGGAGTGTGACACCGTCGGTATCACCCGTCCGATTGTCAAGCACAACTTCCTGGTCAAAGATCCGCGCGATCTGGCCATGACGCTCAAGAAAGCGTTCCACATCGCCCGCAGTGGCCGCCCGGGCCCGGTGGTGGTGGATGTGCCCAAAGACGTTTCCTTTAAGAAGATTCCTTACACCGGCTACCCCGAGTCGGTGGAAATGCGTTCCTACAACCCGGTGCGCAAGGGCCATGGCGGTCAGATCCGCAAGGCTCTGCAACTGTTGTTGACTGCCAAGCGTCCCTACATCTACACCGGCGGTGGTGTCTTGCTGGGCAATGCCACCCAAGAACTGCGCACGCTGGTCGAACTGCTTGGCTACCCAGTCACCAACACCTTGATGGGTCTGGGTGCCTTCCCCGCATCTGACCGCAAGTTCCTGGGCATGCTGGGCATGCACGGCACGGTTGAGGCCAACAATGCCATGCAGAACTGTGATGTGCTGCTGGCGGTGGGGGCCCGTTTCGATGACCGCGTGATTGGCAATCCCAAGCACTTCGCGCAAAACGAACGCAAGATCATCCACATCGACATCGATCCGTCGAGCATCTCCAAGCGCGTCAAAGTTGATATCCCGATCGTTGGTGATGTCAAGGATGTCCTGGGGGAGTTGATCAGCATGATCCGTGAAGGCAGCCAGCGTCCGGACGCCTCGGCCCTCGGCGCCTGGTGGGACACGATTGAAGGTTGGCGCAAGCGCGACTGCCTGAAGTACGACCATGGCAATGGCGAAGTCATCAAGCCTCAGTACGTGGTCGAGACGCTTTGGAACATGACCCGCGACGCCGACACCTACATCACCTCGGATGTGGGCCAGCATCAGATGTGGGCTGCGCAGTACTACCGCTTTGACGAGCCACGCCGCTGGATCAATTCCGGTGGTCTGGGCACCATGGGTGTGGGCATTCCCTACGCCATGGGCATAAAGCTGGCCAAGCCCGACAGCGAAGTGTTCTGCATCACGGGCGAAGGCTCGGTTCAGATGAACATCCAAGAGCTGTCCACTTGCTTGCAGTACAACACGCCGATCAAGATCTGCGCTTTGAACAACCGTTACTTGGGCATGGTGCGTCAGTGGCAAGAGATTGAGTACTCGGGCCGCTACAGCCACAGCTACATGGACGCCTTGCCCAACTTCGTCAAGCTGGCGGAAGCCTATGGCCACGTTGGCATGTTGATCGAACGTCCTGAAGATGTGGAGCCCGCGCTGCGTGAGGCTCGCAAGCTCAAGGACCGCACGGTGTTCATGGACTTCCGCACGGATCCCACCGAGAACGTGTTCCCGATGGTGCAGGCCGGCAAGGGCATCACCGAAATGCTGCTGGGGTCGGAAGACCTCTGACACGCGAAGCCGCTGCTCCATCGGAGTGGCGCGCCTTCTTTCTTTTTTGACGAATCTATTGCCCGCCAAGCCTGGCCATTACCGTGGTTGGGGGAGGGCGGCGAGAAGAGGAATCCCCTATGAAGCACATCATCGCTGTCCTGCTCGAGAACGAAGCAGGGGCCTTGTCCCGCGTGGTTGGTCTGTTTTCGGCCCGCGGCTACAACATTGAATCCCTCACGGTAGCGCCCACTGAGGACCCCAGCCTGTCGCGGATGACCATCCAGACCACCGGGTCCGATGACGTCATTGAACAGATCACCAAGCACCTCAACCGCCTGATTGAAGTGGTCAAGGTGGTCGACCTCACCGAAGGCGCTTACACCGAGCGCGAACTGATGATGGTCAAGGTGCGTGCGGTCGGCAAGGAGCGCGAAGAAATGAAGCGCATGGCCGACATCTTCCGTGGTCGCATCATCGACGTCACCGAGAAGAGCTACACCATCGAATTGACGGGCGACCAGTCCAAGAACGACGCCTTCTTGCAGGCCATCGACCGCAGCGCCATTTTGGAGACGGTTCGCACCGGCGCCAGTGGTATCGGCCGGGGTGAGAGAATACTGCGCGTTTGAGTTTCCGTTCGGACGCGTTTGGACGGGCTCAACGCGTGCCGATTTTGCCAAGGCGATTGTTTCAAGCGTTCGCCCCGAGCCTGTCATTGGGCGTTATCGCCAAACCTAATTTCACTGGAGAGCAGAATGAAAGTTTTTTACGACAAGGATTGTGATCTGAGCCTGATCAAGGGCAAGACTGTGGCCATCATCGGTTACGGCTCGCAAGGTCACGCCCACGCCCAAAACCTGAACGACAGCGGCGTGAAGGTCGTGGTCGGTCTGCGCAAGGGTGGCGCATCGTGGGACAAGGTCGGCAAGGCCGGTCTGAACGTCCTGGAAGTCAACGACGCCGTCAAGGCCGCTGACGTGGTCATGATTCTGTTGCCCGACGAGCAAATCGCCGAGGTCTACACCAACAACGTGGCCCCGAACATCAAGCAAGGCGCTTCGCTGGCTTTCGCGCACGGCTTCAACGTGCACTACAACCAAGTCGTGCCCCGCGCTGACCTGGACGTCTGGATGGTGGCCCCCAAGGCCCCGGGCCACACCGTGCGCTCGACCTACGCCCAAGGCGGCGGCGTCCCCCACCTGGTGGCTGTGCATCAAGACAAGAGCGGCAAGGCCCGTGACCTGGCCCTGTCCTACGCCATGGCCAACGGTGGCGGCAAGGCCGGCATCATTGAGACCAACTTCAAGGAAGAAACCGAAACCGACCTGTTCGGCGAGCAAGCCGTGCTGTGCGGTGGCGCTGTTGAGCTGATCAAGATGGGTTACGAAACCCTGGTCGAAGCTGGCTACGCCCCTGAAATGGCTTACTTCGAGTGCCTGCACGAACTCAAGCTGATCGTTGACCTGATCTATGAAGGCGGTATCGCCAACATGAACTACTCGATCTCGAACAACGCCGAGTTCGGTGAGTACGTGACCGGTCCGGAAGTCATCAACGAGCAGTCGCGCGCTGCCATGCGCAACGCCCTGAAGCGCATCCAGAACGGTGACTACGCCAAGATGTTCATCCAAGAAGGCCGTCTGAACTACCCGAGCATGACCGCTCGCCGCCGCAACACCGCTGACCACTCGATCGAGCAAGTCGGTGGCCAACTGCGCGCCATGATGCCTTGGATCGCCAAGAACAAGCTGGTTGACCAAACCCGCAACTGATGCCATGAGCGGCCTGTGCCGCTCCTTGCATGACCAGGGCCACCTTCGTGTGGCCCTTTTCTTTGTGGGGCCGGGGCTTGGCGTGGCTTAAACTCCGTCTGTTGTACCGCACGCTGTCTCACTGCGTTGCGCTTGGTTTTTTTTGGAGGATGTTTCATGCACGATGGCAAGCCGTCATCACCCGACACCGTTGACGAGGTGGTGCTGCCAAAGCGCAGAAAAGGTATCTACGTCCTGCCCAATCTGTTCACCTTGGCGGCGCTTTTTGGTGGGTTCTACTCGATCGTGATGGCCATGAATGGCCGCTTTGATCTGGCCGCCGTGGGGGTTTTTTGTGCCATGGTGCTCGACAGCCTGGATGGCCGAGTGGCTCGCATGACCAACACCCAGAGCGCGTTTGGCGAGCAAATGGACTCTCTGGCTGACATGGTGTCATTTGGTGCCGCACCGGCCTTGATCGCTTACGAATGGGCACTCAAGGGTTTGGGGCGCTGGGGTTGGATCGCCGCCTTTGTTTACTGCGCTTGCGCGGCCTTGCGTTTGGCGCGGTTCAATGTCAACACGGCGGTGGTCGATAAGCGCTATTTTCAGGGCTTGCCCTCACCCGCGGCGGCCGCATTGGTGGCGGGCCTGATTTGGCTGGTGACCGATGCCGGTATTCGCAGTGGCGACTCCTCCTGGCTGAGTTGGACGCAAGTGACTTGGATAACTTTTGCATTCACTCTTTACGCTGGGTTGACCATGGTCACCAATGTGCCTTTCTACAGCTTCAAGGAAGTGCATCTCAAGCGCAGCGTCCCCTTCGCGGTGATCGTTTTGATCGCTTTGGGCATTGCCGTGATCAACATTCACCCCCCGGTGGTGTTGTTCGCTTTGTTTGTGATCTACGGCCTCAGCGGCTACGGTGTTTACATCTGGCGCCGCACCAAGGGCATGCAAACCAGCGTCATCAGTACTTCCACCGATGAACCGGACGAGCGCGGCCTGCACAAGTAAAGTCAGCTGTGCTAAAGTCAAAAGATGCGTGTCTCACACTCTTTGCGAACCGGCGTTTCGGCACTTCTCAAGCTGGAGTTGATGTCGTTTGCCGTTTTGTCGCTAGTGGCCTTTCTGCTAAGCAAGGCGGGCTGAGCGCGTACACCTGACACCAGAGTTACCCTGCGAGGCCCGCCAGTTAGCTGTTGCGGGCCTTTTTGTTTTCGGGTCCTATCAAATATTTCCGGAGATCCCCCATGACCGATAAGCTGATCATTTTCGACACCACCTTGCGTGACGGTGAGCAATCCCCGGGTGCGTCCATGACCAAGGATGAAAAGCTGCGAATTGCCCGTCAACTCGAGCGTCTGCGTGTGGACGTGATCGAAGCCGGTTTTGCGGCGAGTTCCAATGGCGACTTTGAAGCTGTGCAGAGCATTGCCAACGCCATCAAGGACTCCACCATTTGCTCGCTGTCGCGCGCCAATGACCGCGACATCTCGCGCGCTGCAGAGGCCTTGCGGGGTGCCAACAGCTCGCGCATCCACACCTTCATTGCCACGTCCCCGCTGCACATGGAGAAGAAGCTGCGCATGACGCCCGATCAGGTGTTGGAGCAAGCCAAGCAAGCCGTGCGCTTTGCCCGCAATCTGGTGTCGGACGTTGAATTCAGCCCTGAAGATGGTTATCGCAGTGACATGGATTTCCTGTGCCGCGTGCTCGAAGCCGTGATCAACGAAGGTGCGACCACCCTCAACATCCCGGACACCGTGGGCTACGCCGTGCCCGAGCTGTATGGCAACTTCATCAAGACGCTGCGCGAGCGCGTGCCGAACTCGGACAAGGCCATCTGGTCGGTGCATTGCCACAACGACTTGGGCATGGCTGTGGCCAACTCCCTGGCCGGCGTCAAGATCGGTGGCGCCCGCCAGGTCGAGTGCACCATCAACGGGCTGGGTGAGCGCGCAGGCAACTGCTCGCTCGAAGAAGTCGTGATGGCCGTCAAGACCCGCCGCGACTACTTCAACCTGGCGCTCAACATCGACACCCAGCACATCGTGGCCGCCAGCCGCATGGTCAGCCAGACCACGGGCTTTGTCGTGCAGCCCAACAAAGCGGTGGTGGGCGCCAACGCCTTCGCCCACGCCTCGGGCATCCATCAGGATGGTGTGCTCAAGGCCCGTGACACCTACGAAATCATGCGCGCCGAAGACGTGGGCTGGTCGGCCAACAAAATCGTGCTGGGCAAGCTCAGCGGCCGCAACGCTTTCAAGCAGCGCCTGCAAGAGCTGGGTGTTAGCCTGGAAAGTGAACAGGAAGTGAACGTGGCGTTTGCCCGCTTCAAGGAGCTGGCCGACCGCAAGAGCGAGATCTTCGACGAGGACATCCTGGCCTTGGTCAGTGATGAAAGCGTCACGGCTGACAAGGAACAGTACGGCTTGGTGTCCCTGTCGCAGCACAGCGAGACGGGTGAGCGTCCCCGGGCTTCCATCGTGTTCACGGTGGATGGCAAGGAAGTGCGCGGCGAGTCCGACGGCAACGGCCCGGTGGATGCTTCTTTGAAGGCCATCGAGTCCCTGGTCAAGAGCGGTGCCGAAATGGTGCTGTACTCGGTCAACGCCATCAGCGGCTCCACGGAGAGCCAGGGTGAGGTGACGGTGCGCTTGCAGAACAGCGGTCGGGTGGTCAACGGTGTTGGATCGGATCCGGACATCGTGGTGGCCTCTGCCAAGGCCTACCTGAGTGCTCTCAACAAATTGCAAAGTAAAGCGGATCGGGTCGCGGCCCAAGGCTGACTGGCGTCTTTATAATTGGCAGTCAGCATGAAAAAACTCGCGCAAGTGATTGATCTTGCGTGGGTTTTTCTTTATCGTTAACGTGAGTAACAGTTGTAGTTCTCACGGAGAGCCCGAATGACCCCTTCTTCGATTGCCCGCATGAGCCGCACGAACCGTTTTCTGACACTTTCAGCCCTTGTTCTGGCCTTTTCGGTGACCGGGGCTCATGCCGCAGAACGCAAGAAGGCACCGGCTGCTCGCAGCCAGGCCGCCGTGCAGAAAGTCGCGCATCACCCTCGTACCGCCAAGGCAGCGCGTGTGACAGCAGTCATTCCTGCGAAGCCGTCTTTTGGTCAGATGGCTGGCTTGCATGGTGCGGCCGACCCGCTGGCGCTCAAGTCCAGCGTGGCCTTGGTGGTAGATCAAGACACCCATGAAGTGTTGTTGAGCAAGAATGTTCAGGCGGTGCTGCCCATTGCATCCTTGACCAAGTTGATGACGGGCGTGGTGGTCAGTGAGGCCAAATTGCCGTTGGACGAGAACATCACCATCACCCAAGACGATGTGGACACCGAAAAGGGCAGCAGCTCCCGCCTGGCTGTGGGCTCAACCCTGAGTCGGGGTGAGATGCTGCACCTGGCCTTGATGTCGAGCGAAAACCGCGCTGCACATGCGCTGGGCCGCACCTTCCCTGGTGGCTTGTCTGCTTTTGTGGCCTTGATGAATGCCAAAGCCAAGATGCTGGGCATGGCAGATACCAGCTATGTGGAGCCCACTGGCCTGTCGAGCAAGAACCAATCCAGCGCGCGCGATCTGGCCATCTTGGTGGGTGCCGCCCACACGGACCCGATGTTGCGCGAGCTGACCACCTCGCCCGGTTACCAGGTCGAAGTGGGTCGTCGCACGCTGCAGTACAACAACACCAACCGTTTGGTGAAGAACCCTGCTTGGGACATCGGTCTGCAGAAAACGGGTTACATCTCCGAAGCGGGCCAGTGCCTGGTCATGCAGGCCAAGGTGGCAGGTCGCAAGCTGATCATGGTTTTCCTGGATTCGGCTGGCAAGCTGAGCCGCATTGGCGACGCGGAGCGTGTGCGTCGCTGGGTTGAATCCAATCACCCCTTGTTGACGGCCCACAGCAACGGTTAAGCACGTTCTGGCCTCGAGTTTTCTGAGCGCCAGATTGTGTTTGACCTTCGCCTGTCATTCAAAAGGCCTAGCGCGTGAGCGGCAGGCCTTTTCTCATGGTGTTGACACGCAGGCTGGGGACGTGTGAGCCCCGCACTCAGATCGCGCTGCTGGGGCGCAGTGGGGCTTTGTAGCCCAGCGCCTCCGAAATCTCGCTGGCCGTGGCTTCAAGCTTGGGTAACCAGCCTTCATCCAGACGATCGGCTGGAGCGGAGATCGACAATCCGGCCACCAACTTGCCTTGGTCGTCATGGATCCCTGCGGCCATGCAGCGCACGCCCAGTTCCAGTTCTTCGTTGTCCCGCGCAATACCGTACTGGCGGGCTTTGGACAGTTCCCGTTCCAGAACCGGCAATTGGGTGATGCTGTTGCGCGTGTGGCCAGCCAGGCCGGTGCGGGTGGCGTAGGCGCGGACTTTTTGGGGGTCATCCACCGACAGAAAGAGTTTGCCCACCGAGGTCAAGTGCAGAGGCGCACGGCCCCCGATGGCGCGCACCACTTGCATGCCCGAGCGCTCGCTGTAGGCGCGCTCCACGTACACGATTTCGTCGCCCTGGCGCATGCTCAAGTTCACGGGTTGCTGGATCAGCTTGTGCAGCTCACGCATGGGGTGGAGCGCTGCGTCACGCACGCTCAAGCGGGCTTTGACCAGGTTACCTAACTCCAGCAAACGCATGCCGAGCCGGTAGTTGCCCGCCTCAGGTCGGTCGACAAAGCGACCAGTGGCCAGATCATTCAGGATGCGGTGGGTTGTGGACGGATGCAAGCCCGTTTTTTCGCTGATTTCCTTCAGCGAAATGGCCTCTTCGCGCGAGGCCAGCACGTCGATCAGAGCGAACATGCGTTCGATGACCTGGATGCTTGGCGTGGTGGGCTGGGGGGTGTCTCTTTTTCGCATTGCAAACAATAGGGGAATGCTTGAATTTTACCCTGTGAAATGCGAGCTGGCCTTTATTTGTCTTTTGCGCGTTGCCAGACTTGGTCGCTGAGCACCTCGTGCGGGTGGAAGCGGGCTTTGTAGTCCATCTTTCCACTGCCTTGAATCCAGTAACCCAGGTACACGTAGGGCAGGCCCAGTTGGCGGGCCTGCTCGATTTGCCACAGCACGCCGTAGGTGCCAAAACTGCCGACCAGGTCGGGGTCGTAAAAGGTGTAGACCGCAGACAAGCCATCATCGAGCACATCGAGGATGCTGACCATGCGCAAGGTGCCTGGCGTCTGGCCGTCCTGCGTGGGATCGCGGAATTCGACCAATCGGGAATTGACCCGGCTTTGCAGGAGGAACTGGGTGTACTGGTCGATGCTGTCTTGGTCCATGCCGCCGCCGGCGTGGCGTCCGGCTTGGTAGCGCAGGTACAAACGGTAGTGCTCAGGGGAGAAATGCAGCTTCAATACCCTGGCCTCTAGGCCCTGGTGTTGATGCCAAGCCCGCCGTTGGCTGCGGGTCGATTCAAAGGCTCCCACCACCAGGCGCAAGGGCTTGCAGGCTTGGCAGCCATCGCAGTAAGGGCGGTAGGTGAACATGCCACTGCGCCGAAAGCCCGCCGAGACCAGTTCAGAGTAAGTGCTGTTCTGAATCAGGTGGCCTGGCGTCGCGACTTGCGAGCGCGCTTGGCGGTCTGGCAGGTAACTGCACGGGTAGGGGGCCGTGGCGTAGTACTGAAGGGTCTGCAGGGGCAGATCGTTGAGTTGGGTCACAGGACTGCTACCTCAATCGGCTGACGTGTTTCCAGTATACGGAGTTCAGCTTCCAGGCCGGCGCAGGCTGGTCAGTGACCCGGTTGAGCCAGGTGTTGAAATCTTGGCGCGCAATCTCTCTGGCCCCCAGTGACGCCAGGTGGCGGGTGTTTTGCTGGCAGTCGATGAACTCCACATCCCCCTGCAGGCACCAGTCCACGAGGGTGGCCAAAGCCAGTTTCGAGCCATCAGGCACGCGTGTGAACATGGATTCTCCAAACACCGCCTGGCCGATCTGGATGGCGTACAGGCCTGCTTGCAACTGGCCATCGATCCAGGTCTCCACGCTGTGTGCCAGGCCCAGTTGGTGAAGTCGCAGATAGGCCTGGATCATCTCCTCGGTGATCCACGTACCCGATTGACCTGCGCGTGGGGCCTGGCTGCAGGCGCGGATCACGGCTTCGAAGTCATGGTCGAAACGCATTTCACAGGCTGGATTCTGAAGAAAGCGCGTCATGGTCTGGCGCAGGCTGCGCCTCAGCCTGAAAGCTGTCACCGGCAACACCATCCGGGCGGGAGGGGACCACCACAGGGCGGGTTGTCCCGGGCTGTACCAGGGATATATGCCTTGGCGATAGGCTTGGATGAGGGTGTCAGGGCTCAGGTCGGCGCCAGCCGCCAGCAGGCCAGGCGCTGAGCTGTCTGCCCCCCAGGCCCATTGCACGGCTGGGAACGGGTCGCCAGGTTCGAGCCAGATGAGTTGACCTTGACGATCGGTCATGGCGGGCTGGGTTTCTGGGGGAACAGGTGCGTCAACGCCACTGACTTCAGCGGGGCCCGCGCGGGCCTGAGATGCTCTGCAAGGATGCCTTCAACTCGGTCCAATGCAGCAGGGCGCTGTGGCTGTCGGCCTGTTCTGCGGCCTGTTCCAGCGCTTTGCCTTGCTGTGATGCCGTGGCTTCGCCCAGCGTTTGCAGCACGGTTTTCAGGCTGTGTCCCAGCCGCCGCAGCGCCATCCAGTCCATGGCCGACGCGGCTTGATCGCCTGTGGCAATGTCCTTCACGAATTGGAGCCAGCAGGTGTCTCGGTACATCAAGAAAAAAGCAGTGTCGCCATTGAAGTGCTCCTGCACCGCTTGGCGCTCGGCTGGGTTGAGTCCGGGCTCGTGGGCTTGGCCAAGGTCCTGTGGTGTGTTTTGTCCATCGGCAGATGCGTTGATGCCGATGCCTTCTTCCACGCAGCCGATCAAGTCCATGACGGAGATGGGTTTGGACAGCATGCGCCACACGCCCAGGGCTTGCAGCTGGGTTTTGACGGTGGGTGTCAGTCCGGCGCTGAAGACCACCGCACGCGCTTGTCCAGCCAACTCGGGATGGCTTTTGAGGTGCTCTAGCAGATCGATGCCCGACTCGCCTGGGAGCATCAAGTCTGTGAGGATCAGATCCACAGCGCCTTGACGCAACTGGCTCAATGCTTCCTGTACGGATCCCGTGATCAGCAATTCCAGCGGCATTTCCTCCAGCGCAAAGGTCACAAAGCGCTGTATCGAGGCATCGTCTTCAATCAGCAGGACTCGTGCCATGGGTTTCAGATCACCGATTTGAGTGCGTGGCCGGATTCAGGCAAGAGTTGGGCAAGCAGCGAAGGCAGCTCTGCCACCAAGCGAGGTTTGTGGATGACCCGAACCCCTTTGAGGGCGAAGGCGTAAGGTGCCCGCTGGGATTCGTCCAATGAGGTGATCACAATCAACTGGCTGCGAGCGAACTGAGGGTGGGAACGCAGGCTGGTGATCAGTGTTGGGCCATCAATGCCTGGCAGCAAGATGTCGACGATCAAGATGTCCGGCTGGAATTGACCATAGGTGGCCAAGCCAGCAATGCCGTCGTCAGCCACCCGCAACTCCACACTGGGAAAATGCTGGCGGACCAGCATGGACACCAGGTTCTGAAAGTGCGTACTGTCTTCAATCAGCAACAGCCGTGTTCCGCCTTGCAGCCCGTGCGGGCGGCTTTGGTCGGTGTATGCACGGTCACCTTGGGTATTGCCCGGCCGGCGAGATGCGATCCACCGCTCCACCGAAGTTCGCGAGATACGGCGATGGCCCCCCGGGGTCTTCCAAGCTTCTAGTTCTTCGCGGTCAACCATCAACTGCACGGAGCGCACGGCCATGCCGAGCAGGCCTGCGACTTCGAGTGTCGTGTAGTGATCGCGCGTTGGATTGTCTTCTTGATTCATGGCTTCGGTATTTTGGCACGACTGCTGTTGAAAAAGACTTGACAAATGATAAAAATAATTTATATGATATGCAAAACCAGTCAAAAATCACCCCGTTGGGTAATTTATTGAATTATTGCGAGGCTTTGCCATGAAAAAAATACTGATCGTCGACGACCACGCGGATATTCGCAAGCTTTTGCGTATGACGATGGAGTTCGTGGCTTACGAAATCTTTGAGGCAGCGGACGGAAAAACAGGTCTGGCCATGGCTGAGGAGCTGCAACCCGACTTGTTGCTGCTGGATGTGATGATGCCGGGCGGGGTTGATGGCCTCGAAGTGTGCCGCCGCGTGAAGGCCAATCCCAATCTGGCCCATGCCAAGGTGATTTTGCTCACGGCACGCGGTCAAAGTGAAGACCGTGCAGCGGGTTTTGCGGCCGGTGCAGATGAGTACCTGGTCAAGCCTTTCAGTTTGCTGCAACTGATTGAGACCATTCACAAGCTCGAAGAAGGTACACCCTGAGGGCGCAAGTCATTCGCAGGTATCCCCTGCAAGGTGAGGGGTGCGAAGGGCATGCTGGTTGGACGGTGCAGCGCAGGGCATGGTGGTGCCCTGGTTGCTGTTTCTAAGAGGCCACGGTGGAGATGACGTCAATGAGATCTTTGCGTGATTGGGGTTTGGCTTGCTTGCTGGCGTGGGGCGTTAGTGCGGCAGGTCTTGCTGGCGCTGGGCCGGTGCTGGACCGAGTGCAAGCGACCAAGGCGGTGCGGGTCTGCATCTGGCCGGACTACTACGGCATCACCTACCGCAATCCGCGAAACCAGCAACTGGTGGGGCTGGACATTGACTTGTCTCAGGCCCTGGGCTCTGACCAGGGATGGCGGGTGGACTACGTGGAGTCCAGTTTTCCGAATCTCGTGGCCGACGTTTTGGGTGACCGTTGTGATGTGGCCATGTTCGCCATTGGCATGCTGCCGCAACGCATGCAGCAACTCAGGTTCACCCGCGCCTACCTCAGCAGCGACATCTACGCCATTGCCACGCGCAGCAGTTCGGTGGTGCGCCAGTGGGCGGACATTGATCGACCTGGGGTGGTGGTGGGGGTGCAAGCTGGGACGTTCATGGAGCCAGTCATGGCCGCTCAACTCAAGCAGGCCAAGCTGGTCAGCATCAAGCCACCGCAGACTCGGGAGCGGGAGCTTGAAGCCGGGCGAATTGACGTGTTCATGACCGATTACCCTTACAGCCGGCGCTTGCTCGACAACGCAGACTGGGCCACGTTGATTTCGCCACCGACCCCCTTCCATGTCTTGCCTTACGGCCACGTCGTCCGGCCGGGCGACGATGCCTGGTTTGCTGTGGTCGATGAATTTGTCGCGCGGGTGCAGCGTGACGGTCGCTTGGAGCAAATGGCGAAGCGCCATGGTTTGTCGCGCATTGTGGTGCGCAACTGATTTTTGACGACACCTGGTAAGCCCGTGGCCCGACAAGACCTTTCCAGCCGCTCCTCAGCCCCTTTGTGGTTGTCCAGCCAGGTGGCTTTGTTCACCGGGGTCTTGTTTGCGGTTCTCCTGTTGGTGGCCATTGTTTGGATGTCTTTGCGCGGACACGAGCAGGTGGTCGAGCAGGACCTGCAACAAGAGGCCTTGTACGCGCGGGTGATCGAGGACCAGGCGACCCGCTCCTTCGATGCCGTGTCGGTGGTCCTGAGCGCCTTGTCGGAGACCGTGGTGTTACAGGAATCGCCCTCCGACATGGGCGTGGTGGGGCGCCAATGGGCGCAGGCCTTGGCGGGCGTGCCCTCGGTGCGCTCTGTGGCGATCATCGATGCGCAGGGCCTGGTGCTGGCGAGTTCCAACGGCACAGAAATTGGCCGCCAGCTTGATTTGCGCCAGCTGGGGCCCAGGCCCGCGTCGGGCCAGACACTGCTGGGCCGCTTGCTGCGAGGGCGCAGCCTGGCTGACTTCGAGGCTGGGCTGAACCGTTCTGCGCTGCGCCCAGGGGTGAATTGCATCCCCATGCTTTACGGCTTCACCCTCAGAAACGGCCAGACTCTGCTCGCGGTGGCCTTGATCAACCCGGATGCCTTGATCAATTTCCAACGCCAGGCCATCGGGGATGCGCCCTTGTCCGTGGTGACGGCCACCTACACCGGGCTCCTGTTGACGAGCACGGGTGACATGTCCGAGGCCCCTGGGGCCAGCCTGGCGGGGCACAGTTTGTTCCGCGAGCGTTTGGCCTCGCGCGAACATGGCACTTACCGAGAGTCTGGCACTGAAGGTGTTTTGGTCGCTTTCCGGGCCTCTCGCGCGTGGCCTTTGGTGGTCTTGGTGGAGCAGGCCGTGGCCTCGTCCACACAGCGTTGGTTGACTCGTGCCCGTCCCGTGTTGATCGCCGGGCTGGTGGTGGTGTTTTTGCTGCTGGGCATGTCCGTCATCCTGTACCGCAGCTTGCGCGCACGCGAGCGGTCCCGGGTGCTGTTTGACCGGGCGCGCGACCAAGTTGTGCGCAGCGAGCGCGAGCTCAGTGTGCTGTTGCGCAGCTTGCAGGAGCTGATCTTCCGCACCGATGCCTCTGGTGTGGTGACTTACGTCAATGCACGTTGGGCGGCGCTGCTGGGCGCCAAGGCCCACCAAGCCTTGGGTCAGAGCGTGCTTGATGTGCTGGTGCCCGAACGGACCAATGACCGAAATGCCCTGTTTGCTTTGGACCACCTGGATGGTGTCCGGCATTGCCGAGCCAGCACCGTGGGGGCCGATGGCCGAACCCGGTATTTCGAATTGGCGGTTGTCCCGTTGTTGGTCGGCGGGCAAATCACCGCGTTTGCCGGCAGCGCGGTCGACATCACGGAGTTGTTGGAGACACAGCGCCAGCTTCAGATGCAGCTGTCCTTGATTGGACTGATGCTTGAGATCAGCCCTCAGCCCACCTCGATGGCCGATGACGCGGGGCGACTGGTGATGGTCAACAAGGCCTGGGAGCAGTTCAAGGGATTCGAGCGCTCCGAGGTCATTGGCAAGCGCTTGATCGAATTTTTACCCGCTGCCGAGGCGCAGTTGCACGAGCGCGCTGAGCGCGATCTCGACAGCCTGGGCGGAGAAATGCGCTTTGAGGCGCGCATCCTGCGCTTTGACCAAGGTCTGCGCGACGCCTTGATCAGCAAAGTCAAAGTGCCCAGTGAGTCCGGCGCTCTGATTGGTGTGCTGACGGTGCTGACCGATGTCACCGAATTCCGTGAAGCAGAGCGCGCGATCCGCGAAGCGCGTGACGTGGCTGAAGAAGCCTCGCGGTCCAAGTCTGAGTTTGTGGCCAACATCAGCCATGAGTTGCGCACGCCCTTGCAGTCCATCATTGGTTTTTCGGAGTTGGGCCTGATGCGTGGGCGCGGCAATGAGCGTGTCGCGGGCATGTTCCAAGACATCAACGCTTCAGGTCAGCGCATGCTCGCCCTGGTCAATGATTTGTTGGATGTGTCCAAGATCGAAAGCACGGTCGGCACCTTCCACCTGGAAAGCGTGGACCTGCGCTCGCTGATACGTCCCGTGGCCCGTGAGCTGGGGCCTTTGCTGGCGCGCAAGCACCTGAACCTGGCCCTCAACTTGTCCGAGGCCCCCCTGGTGGCCCGGGCCGACCCCATGCGTTTCCAACAGGTGATTCGCAACGTGCTGGCCAACGCGGTGAAGTTCTCGCCTGATGAGCAGGTGGTCGAACTGACGGCCGAGATGAGCGTGCAGGGCGAGATTTTGATCTCGGTGCGCGACCATGGTCCAGGCATTCCGGAGTCAGAGTTGGAGAAAATCTTTGAAGCCTTTGTGCAGTCGAGCAAGACCAAAAACGGTTCGGGTGGAACGGGCCTGGGCCTGGCCATCTGCCGCAAGATTGTCGAGGCCCATGGCGGTCACATCCACGCGCGCAACATGCCCGACCAAGGGGCTCTGTTTGTGATCGCCTTCCCGGCCCGCTCGGGGCCTGAGACTGTGCCCATGGTGATGGAGTGAGCCGCCGGCCTTCGTTGAATGGGATTTCGGCGAAAATAGGCCACTTAAGCGCCGCCTGGCTGGGCCCCTGGTGTGGTGGCGCCACGCTGTTTGACCCGCCTGAGCCGGGCGCTGCCAGCTTCGCCGCATGGTCTTTTGTGACCCCTGGTGCCCGCCCTGATAGCCCCTTTTTATGCATGATTCCCCCCGCCTGACCAGCCCCTGGCGCACCTCCGTGGCGCCGATGATGGACTGGACTGATCGCCACTGTCGCTACCTGCACCGCTTGATCAGCCGCCACACCTTGCTCTACACCGAAATGGTGACCACGGGCGCGTTGATCCACGGCGATGTGGAACGTCACCTGCGCTACAACGCTGAAGAGCACCCGGTGGCCTTGCAGCTGGGCGGCAGCGAGGCGGCCGACTTGGCGCACTGTGCCCGCTTGGGTGAGCAGTGGGGCTACGACGAAATCAACCTCAACTGCGGCTGCCCCAGTGAGCGGGTTCAGCGTGGGGCCTTCGGTGCCTGCCTGATGGCCGAGGCGGGGCTGGTGGCTGACGGTGTCAAGGCCATGCTCGATGCCGTGCAACGGGTGCCGGTGACGGTCAAGCACCGCATTGGCATTGACCGCATCGAGAGCTACGAGTTTGTGCGCGACTTCATTGGCACGGTCAGCGAGGCCGGTTGCCGCGTCTTCATCGTGCACGCCCGCAACGCCTGGCTGAAGGGCCTGAGCCCCAAAGAGAACCGCGAGATTCCACCGCTGCGCTACGAGCTGGTGCACCGCCTGAAGCAGGAGTTTCCTCAGCTGACCATCGCCATCAACGGCGGCATCACCACCAGTGCGCAAATGCAGGCACAACTGGACCATGTTGACGGCGTGATGGTGGGGCGCGAGGCCTATCACAACCCCTGGGTGATGGCGGATTGGGATGAGTTGTTCTATGACTCCGCCGCCCAGTCTTTGAGTCGTGAAGACGTTGAAGCCCGCATGTGCGACTACATGGCGCGCCAAATGGCCGAGCACGGCACGCCTTGGCACACCATGGCGCGCCACATGTTGGGTTTGCGCAATGGTCTGCCCGGTGCGCGGCGTTGGCGCCAGGTCTGGAGTGACCACCGTTTGCGGCACTTGTCGCCCCAAGAAGTCATGGTGCTGGCGCACCAAGAGCGCTCCGAACCCTTGCCGGTGTAGACGCCGCAGGGGGGGGGGGCGGTTGCTTGGGCGGGGCTGTCAGGCCGCCGCTTCGAGCCCGTTGGTGAAGTGCAACTGCATGCGTTCGCGCGCGCCCCGGCTGTCGCGCTGGGTGAGGGCCTGCACCAGGTCGCGGTGCTCCTGCAAGGATTCGCTCAGGCGGCCCCGCTTGAGCAGCGAGTTGTGGCGGTTGAGCTTCATGACCTTGCGCAGGTCAGTCACCATCTGCAGGCGCCAGCGGTTGTCGGCGATCTCCAGTACGCGCAGGTGAAAGCGCTCATTGAGTTCAAAAAAGCGTTCGCGGTCGTCCACGGCCGCTTCCAGGTCCGCGTGCAAGGCGCTGATTTCGTCCAACTGGGCATCGCTGGCCCGGCTGGCCACTTCGCCTGCGGCATCGCTCTCCAGCAGGCTGAGCAGGTGGTAAACGTCGCGCAGGTCTTTTTCATTCACCTCGGTCACATAGGCGCCACGCCGCACCTTCATGGTGACCAGGCCCTCGGCAGCCAGCACCTTGATGGCCTCGCGCAGGGGAGTGCGGCTGATGCCGAACTCCTGGGCAATTTTCAATTCGTCAATCCAACTGCCTGGCTCCAGCTCGCGCTGAAAGATGCGCTGGCGCAGGAGCTCGGCCACTTCTTCGTACAGGGCCTTGGGCGTGAGGGTGAGGGCAGACATGGGCACGATTGTAAGGCCCCTGGAATATTTTGAATCAATAATTATGAATGATGTAAAATCCCGGCTGCAGTCAGCAGGCCGCTGATCCTTCTCACCAGATTCTTCGGAGACGCCTTCGTCATGAGTGATTCCCAGTCCAACCCGCCCAGCCACCCTGAATTCGCCTCCAGCAACCTGGAAGCCTGGGCCAAGGCCGCCGCCAAGTCGGCCCCCGGTGGCGATGTGAATGCGTTGAACTGGGTCACCCCCGATGGCATCAGTGTCAAACCCCTGTACACCGCGGCCGACACCGCCAACCTCCCTTACGCCAACACCCTGCCAGGCTTCGAGCCCTTTTTGCGCGGCCCGCAGGCCACCATGTACGCCGTGCGGCCTTGGACCATCCGCCAGTACGCCGGCTTTTCGACGGCCGAAGAGTCGAATGCGTTTTACCGCAAGGCCTTGGCCGCCGGCGGGCAGGGCGTGTCGGTGGCGTTTGACTTGGCCACGCACCGAGGTTACGACAGCGACCACCCGCGCGTGACGGGCGACGTCGGCAAGGCCGGTGTCGCGATTGATTCGGTCGAGGACATGAAGATCTTGTTCGACCAAATTCCGCTCGACAAGGTGTCGGTCTCCATGACCATGAACGGCGCCGTGCTACCGGTGCTGGCCGGCTATGTGGTGGCCGCCGAAGAGCAGGGCGTGAGCCAGGACAAGCTGTCTGGGACCATTCAGAACGACATTCTGAAAGAGTTCATGGTGCGCAACACCTACATCTACCCGCCGCAGCCGTCGATGAAGATCATCGGCGACATCATCGAGTACACGGCCAAGAACATGCCGAAGTTCAACTCGATTTCCATCAGCGGCTACCACATGCAAGAAGCCGGCGCCAACCAGGCGCTGGAGCTGGCCTTCACCTTGGCCGACGGCAAGGAGTACGTCAAGACCGCCATCGCCAAGGGCATGGACGTGGATGAGTTCGCTGGGCGCCTCTCGTTCTTCTGGGCCATCGGCATGAACTTCTATCTGGAAGTGGCCAAGATGCGCGCTGCCCGCCTGCTGTGGTGCCGCATCATGAAGGGCTTTGACGCCAAGAACCCCAAGAGCCTGATGCTGCGCACCCACTGCCAGACCTCGGGCTGGTCGCTGACCGAGCAAGACCCCTACAACAATGTCGTGCGCACCACCATCGAGGCCATGGCTGCGGTGTTTGGTGGCACGCAAAGCCTGCACACCAACAGCTTTGACGAAGCCATCGCGCTGCCCACCGAGTTCAGCGCCCGCATCGCGCGCAACACCCAGCTCATCATCCAGGAAGAGACCCACATCACCAGTGTGATCGACCCCTGGGCCGGCAGCTACATGATGGAAAAGCTGACCCAGGACATGGCCGACGCCGCCTGGAAAATCATCGAAGAGGTCGAGGCCATGGGCGGCATGACCAAGGCCGTGGACAGCGGCTGGGCCAAGCTCAAGATCGAAGCCGCCGCCGCTGAAAAGCAGGCCCGCATTGACTCGGGCAAGGATGTCATCGTCGGCGTCAACAAGTACAAGCTCAAGACCGAAGACACCATCGACATTCTGGAGGTGGACAACGTCAAAGTGCGCGACGGCCAAATCGAGCGCCTGAAGACCATCCGCGCAACCCGCGACAGCGCCGCCGTGCAGGCCGCGCTCGACGCGCTGACCGCCGCTGCCGAAGCGGGTGTACACGCCGACGCTGCAGATGGCAGCGCGGGCAATTTGCTGGATTTGGCCATCAAGGCCATTCGCCTGCGCGCCACGGTGGGTGAGGTGTCTGACGCGCTGGAGAAGGTCTATGGCCGCCACCGCGCCGACACGCAAAAAGTGACCGGCGTCTATGCCGCCGCCTACGACTCGGCCGAGGGCTGGGACAAGCTCAAGGGCGAAATCAACGCCTTTGCCGAGGAGCAGGGCCGCCGCCCGCGCGTGATGATCGCCAAGCTCGGCCAAGACGGCCACGACCGTGGCGCCAAGGTGGTGGCCACGGCTTTTGCCGATTTGGGCTTTGACGTGGACATGGGCCCGCTGTTCCAAACCCCCGAAGAGTGCGCCCGCCAGGCCATTGAAAACGACGTGCACGCCGTTGGTGTCAGCACGCTGGCCGCCGGCCACAAAACCCTGGTGCCCGCCATCATCGCCTCGCTCAAAGAGCAGGGCGCGGACGACATCATCGTCTTTGTGGGCGGCGTGATTCCCAAGCAGGACTACGGTTTTCTGTATGACGCGGGTGTCAAGGGCGTGTACGGCCCTGGTACGCCGATTCCGGCCAGCGCCAAAGACGTGCTGGAACAAATCCGCAAGGCCCAGGGGTGAGCTCCTTGCCTTTGCTGGACGGCCTGCTCCATGGCAGCGCGACGGTGCAGCGGCGTGCCATGGCCAAGGCCATCACGCTGCTCGAATCCACCCGTGCTGACCACCGCGCTCAGGCCGATGAACTCTTGACGGCGCTGCTGCCGCACACCGGGCGGGCTTTCCGCCTGGGCATCAGCGGGGTGCCCGGGGTGGGCAAGAGCACCTTCATCGAGGCGCTGGGCCTGTTCCTCATCGGCCAGGGCTTGCGCGTGGCCGTGCTGGCGGTGGATCCGTCGTCCACCGTGTCGGGGGGCTCCATCCTGGGCGACAAGACCCGCATGGAGCACCTGTCGGTGCACCCCAGCGCCTACATCCGCCCCAGCCCCAGCAGTGGCACGTTGGGCGGTGTGGCCGAGAAAACGCGTGAGGCCATGCTGGTGTGCGAAGCCGCCGGCTACGACGTGGTGATCGTCGAGACCGTGGGCGTGGGCCAGTCCGAGACCTCGGTGTCGGGCATGACCGACATGTTCGTGCTGATGCAGCTGCCCAATGCCGGCGACGACCTTCAGGCCATCAAAAAAGGCGTGATGGAGCTGGCCGACCTGGTGGTCATCAACAAGGCCGACATCGACGTCAACGCCGCCACCCGCGCCCAGGCTCAGATCATGTCCTCGCTGCGCCTGCTGGGCTTGCACGGCAACCCCGAGCATGCCCACCACGATGAGGCCTTGTGGCACCCCCAGGTGATCCAACTCAGTGCCTTGTTGGGCCAGGGCGTGGACCGCTTCTGGGGCTCAGTCAGCGAATTCCGCCGCTTGCAAACTGCCAATGGGCGTTTGAATTCACGGCGTCAAAACCAGGCCCAGGCCTGGATGTGGGAGCGCATCGACGCGGGCCTCAAGCAGGCTTTCCGCGCGCATCCCCAGGTGCAGCACCTGCTACCCCAATTCACGCAGGACGTGGCCCTGGGCCGCCTGCCCGCCTCAACGGCGGCCCGCCAACTGTTGAGCGCCAGCCGCCTGGGCAGCTGAGCCTCACCCCCGAATCATCCTGGAGCAAAGAGAGAGCACGACCATGCAAGACATCCTCGATCAACTCGAAAAAAAGCGCGCTGCAGCCCGCCTCGGTGGTGGCCAAAAGCGCATTGACGCCCAGCACAGCAAGGGCAAGCTGACTGCGCGCGAGCGCCTCGAGCTGCTGCTCGACGAAGGCACTTTTGAAGAGTGGGACATGTTCGTCGAGCACCGCTGTGCCGACTTTGGCATGGCCGACAACAAGATCCCGGGCGACGGTGTGGTCACGGGTTACGGCATGATCAACGGCCGCCTAGTCTTCGTCTTCAGCCAGGACTTCACGGTCTTTGGCGGCGCGCTGTCTGAAGCCCACGCCGAGAAAATCTGCAAGATCATGGACCAGGCCATGAAGGTCGGCGCCCCGGTGATCGGCCTCAACGATTCGGGCGGTGCCCGCATCCAGGAGGGCGTGGCCTCGCTCGGTGGCTACGCTGACGTGTTCCAGAAAAACGTGCTGGCCAGTGGCGTGATCCCGCAGATCAGCATGATCATGGGCCCGTCGGCCGGCGGCGCGGTGTACTCGCCCGCCATGACCGACTTTATCTTCATGGTCAAGGACAGCTCCTACATGTTTGTCACCGGCCCTGAGGTGGTGAAGACCGTGACCCACGAAGAAGTCACGGCCGAAGAGCTGGGTGGCGCCATCACCCATACCACCAAGAGCGGTGTGGCCGACATGGCGTTTGAAAACGACGTGGAGGCGCTGATGATGCTGCGCCGCCTCTACAACTACCTGCCGCTGAACAACCGCGAGAAGGCCCCCGTGCGCAAGAGCGGTGACCCGGTGGACCGCCGCGAACTCAGCTTGGACACCCTGGTGCCCGAGAACCCGAACAAGCCCTACGACATGAAGGAGCTGATCGTCAAAACCGTGGACGACGGCGACTTCTTCGAGCTGCAGCCTGAGTACGCCAAGAACATCCTGATCGGCTTTGCGCGCATGGACGGCCAGACCGTGGGCATCGTGGCCAATCAGCCGCTGGTGCTGGCCGGCTGCCTGGACATCAAGTCCTCCATCAAGGCCGCGCGTTTTGTGCGTTTCTGCGATGCGTTCAACATTCCTGTGGTGACCTTTGTCGACGTGCCCGGCTTCATGCCTGGCACAGCCCAAGAGTACGGCGGCATCATCAAGCATGGTGCCAAGCTGCTGTACGCCTACGCGGAGTGCACCGTGCCGAAGATCACCGTCATCACCCGCAAGGCCTACGGCGGCGCCTATGACGTGATGGCCTCCAAGCACCTGCGCGGCGACGTCAACTTTGCCTGGCCCAACGCCGAAATCGCGGTGATGGGCGCCAAGGGCGCGGTTGAAATCATCTTCCGTGAGGACAAGGGTGACCCGGCCAAACTGGCCGCCAAGGAGGCCGAGTACAAGGCCCGCTTTGCCAACCCGTTTGTGGCTGGCGCGCGTGGCTTCATCGATGACGTGATCCTGCCCTCCGAGACGCGCAAGCGCATCTGCCGCTCGCTGGCCATGCTGAAGGACAAGAAGCTTGAGAACCCGTGGCGTAAGCACGGCAACATCCCGCTCTGATCGACCGCCAGAACAAGAACCGGAAAACACACCATGTTTAAGAAGATTCTGATTGCCAATCGCGGCGAGATCGCCTGCCGCGTCATTGCCACCGCCAAGAAAATGGGCATCAAGACGGTTGCCGTCTACTCTGAAGCCGACAAGGAAGCCCGCCATGTGGCGCTGGCCGACGAGGCCGTGCTCTTGGGGCCGGCACCCAGCCGCGAAAGTTACCTGGTGGCCGACAAGATCATTGCCGCCGCCAAGGCCACCGGCGCCGAAGCGATCCACCCCGGTTATGGCTTTTTGAGCGAAAACGAAGCCTTCGCCAAGCGCGTCGAGGACGAAGGCATGGCCTTCATCGGCCCACGCCATTTCTCGATCGCCGCCATGGGCGACAAGATCGCCTCCAAAAAGCTGGCCAACGAGGCCAAGGTCAACACCATCCCCGGCTACAACGATGCCATCGCAGGGCCTGAGCAGGCGGTGGAGATCGCCAAGGGCATTGGCTACCCCGTGATGATCAAGGCCTCGGCCGGCGGCGGGGGCAAGGGCCTGCGCGTGGCCTTCAACGACAAGGAAGCCTTTGAGGGTTTTGCCAGCTGCCAGAACGAGGCCCGCAACAGCTTTGGCGACGACCGCATCTTCATCGAGAAGTTTGTGCAGGAGCCGCGCCACATCGAGATCCAAGTCCTGGGCGACAGCCACGGCAACGTGATCTATCTGAATGAGCGCGAATGCTCGATTCAGCGCCGCCACCAGAAGGTGATCGAAGAGGCGCCGAGCCCTTTCATCAGCGAGGCGACCCGCCAAGCCATGGGTGAACAAGCCGTGGCCTTGGCGAAGGCGGTCAAGTACCAGTCGGCGGGCACGGTTGAGTTCGTGGTCGGCAAGGACCAGGACTTCTACTTCCTCGAGATGAACACCCGCCTGCAGGTGGAGCACCCGGTGACCGAGTGCATCACCGGCCTCGACCTGGTGGAACTGATGATCCGCGTGGCCGCCGGCGAAAAGCTGCCACTGACCCAAGCCGAGGTGAAGCGTGAAGGCTGGGCCATTGAGTGCCGCATCAACGCCGAAGACCCGTTCCGCAACTTCTTGCCCTCGACCGGTCGCCTGGTGCGCTTCCAGACCCCGCCCGAGACCATGTTCCAGAGCAACACCGAGGCGCTGTATGGCGTGCGGGTGGACACGGGTGTCACCGACGGCGGCGAGATCCCGATGTTCTATGACTCGATGATCGCCAAGCTCATCGTGCATGGCCGGGATCGCAACGACGCGATAGCCAAGATGCGCGAAGCCCTGAACGGCTTTGTGATCCGCGGCATCAGCAGCAACATCCCATTCCAGGCCGCCTTGCTGGCGCACCCCAAGTTCGTCACGGGCGATTTCAACACCGGCTTCATTGCCGAGAACTACGGCAAGGGCTTTTTTGCCGAAGACGTGCCGCACAGCGATCCGGCCTTCCTGGTGGCGCTGGCCGCCTTCCAGAACCGCCGCTACCGCAGCCGCGCCACGGGCATCACCGGCCAGTTGGAAGGCCACGGTGTCAAGGTGGGCGAGGCCTTTGTGGTGGTGGTGCTGGACAAACTGGGTCAGCACCAGCAGCAAGCCGTCAGCGTGACCGACCTCGACGAGCAAGGCCACAGTGCCTTGGTGACCGTGGGTGACCGCAGCTACCAGCTCAGCAGCGCTTCGCGGCTGGGCGCCATCCGCATCGAAGGCCAGGTCAATGGCGCGCCGTTCACGGCCCAGGTCGAGCGTGGTTCGGGCAAGAACCCGCTGGCCCTGCGTGTGTCGCACAACGGCACCCAGATCGAAGCCCTGGTGCTGTCGCCACGTGGTGCCGAGCTGCACAAGCTCATGCCTTACAAGGCGCCGCCGGACCTCAGCAAGTTCCTGCTCTCGCCGATGCCGGGCCTGCTGGTCGACGTGGCGGTGCAGCCGGGGCAAACCGTGCAGGCTGGCGAAAAGCTGGCGGTGATCGAGGCCATGAAGATGGAGAACATCTTGTTCGCCACCCAAGACGGCGTGGTCGGTCAGGTGTTGGCCGGCAAGGGCGAATCCCTGGCGGTGGACCAGGTGATCCTCGAGTTCGTCTGAACTTGAGTCTGGCGCCGCTCGCCGCGGCGCCTGCGCATCCGTCCCCCCAGGTGGCCCTGTCGCGACCTGGCAGACAGGCTGTTGGTGTTCGCCATGGGGTGGACGCAGCAGCCTTTTTTGATCGCTGCAGGCCTTGCGTCTGCAGTTCCTTGAACGAAAGAGAAGCTCACCATGACCCGTCCGTTTCAAGTGCTGGGCGTCCAGCAAATCGCCATCGGCGGCCTCGACAAACTGAAGCTGCACAAGCTGTGGGTGGAGATGTTGGGCCTCAGCGTGACTGGCACCTTCCGCAGTGAACGTGAGAACGTCGACGAAGACATCTGCGCCATGGGCAGCGGCCCCTTCAAGGTCGAAGTTGACCTGATGCAGCCGCTGGACGCAGAAAAAAAGCCCGCAGTGCACGCCACGCCACTGAACCACATCGGCTTGTGGATCGACGACTTGCCGCAGGCTGTCGAATGGCTCACGGCCCAGGGCGTGCGCTTTGCGCCTGGCGGCATCCGCCGCGGCGCAGCGGGATTTGACATCTGTTTTCTCCACCCCAAGGGCAACGAGGAGTTTCCGATTTCGGGTGAGGGCGTGTTGATCGAGCTGGTGCAGGCACCGCCGGAGGTGGTGAAAGCCTTCCAAGCGCTGGCCGCTTCGGCCTCTTGAGGCGCCAGCGGCGTGTGTTCTGAACACTCTCACATCAACATTCAAGAACTTATCAAAAATGCCGAATAAGTTCTTGAGATGACCGGTGGTGTTCTACATGCGATGAAGTGCTAAAAATCCTAGGGTTTATCAGGATGCAATTCGTCGGTTGGGTCCTGACTCTCCGCTCTATTCAAGCCAAAATCTACACATAAAACCGCAAAATTAATTTTGGAAATGATATGAGTTCTGCCGCTTTTTGGCGCCCGGGTACGGACTTGATGCTGCGCATGCGTTTGCCAGCCAAGCTGCTGTGGTTGTCAGCCATGTTGTTGATTCCACTCGTGCTGGTCTGCCTGCAACTCATGCAGCGGATTCAGGATGACCTGAACTTCATGGCCCAGGAGCAGGCTGGCGTGAAGGTGCTGGAGCCGCTTTTCAAGCTGACCCAGGAGGCGCAAAAGCACCGCGGTCAAACCAATATGCTGTTGTCTGGCAATACCGCAGCGGCGGCGGCGCTGGACCAGACCGGCAGCCGTTTGCGGCAAGCCTTGAACGACTCGAAGGGCGCGCTGGGTTCGGCGGGCTTGGGGTTGGAGAGTGACTGGAGTCGCCTGGTCTCTCGCATCGAGGCTCTGCCCAGCTTGCGTCAAGGAGAGCGTCAGGCCGCTTTCTCCGAACACACGGCCGTCATCGATGAACTGCGCCGCCTCGCCTACACCGTGGGCGAGCGCTCCGGTTTGCTGTTTGACCCTGACCCGGTGACCTACCTGCTGATCGACATGGCGGTGTCTCGCGTCATTCCCTGGACTGAGCGTTTGGGTCAGTTGCGTGGCCTGGGTTCAGGCGTTTTGAGTCAGAGCAACCCCGACCCTCAGGGCTTGGGACGCTTGCACGCCCAGATCGAGGCCTTGGCTCGCGAGGTGGGGGATGTTCGATTTGCGATGCAGTTGCTCAACGCTCGCCAAGAGGGCCAGGGCAAAGATGAGGCGGCGCTGGCCAGCAGCCAATCCTTCCAGGCCCTCGCCGCGAAGGCTTTTCCGGCAGCAGGTGGGGTGGCGGAACCTCGCCTGGCCTCGGCGGACTTTTTCAGCCAAGGGACACAGGCCATTGAAGAGGCTGGGCGCTATGGGGTGCAGGTGCTGTCCCAAATCGACAGCCGTTTGCTGGACAGGGCCGAGGCCCAGCGTCAGCAGCGCTTGATCTACATCTGCGTCACCTTGTTGGGTATTGGCTTTTTGCTTTATTTGCTGGGGGCGTTCTACCGCAGCTTCGTCTTGAACTTCCGTCAGGTGGTCGATGCGATGCATTCGGTGGCGCAGGGCGCCCTGCGGGTCAAGGTCACGGTGGCTGGGCGTGATGAACTGGCTGAATTGGCCGGCTTGCTGCACAAGATGACCCAGACCTTGTCGGGCATGGTCGCCGATGTGCGCAGCAATGCCGCCCTGGTGTCCCATGCGGGCAGCAGCCTGGCCGTGGGCAGCAAGGCCTTGTCGGACCGCACCGAGCAGCAAGCGGCCAACTTGGAGCAGACCGCGGCCAGCGTCGAGCAATTGGCTGGCACCGTGGAGCACAACGCGGGCATTGCCCAGCAGGCCAATCAGCGGGCTGCCCAGGTGCGTGATGCAGCCGAGGCAGGGGCCTCCGCCATGGGGCGGGCTGTGGCCTCGGTGGAGGGCGTCCAAAGCAGTGCCAGCAAGATGGGTGAAATCATCAGCGTGATCGACAGCCTGGCCTTCCAAACCAACATCTTGGCCCTCAATGCTGCCGTTGAAGCGGCCAGGGCAGGGGAGCAGGGTCGGGGTTTTGCCGTGGTGGCTGCCGAGGTGCGCTCTCTGGCGCAGCGCTCAGCGGCTTCTGCGCGTGAAATCCGCCAGCTCATCAGCTCTTCTTCTGAGCAAGTCGAAACCAGTGTGGACCTGATCCGTGCCGCTGGTGACAGCATGAAGAACATCACCGAGGGCATTCGCTCGGTGGCCGGCAGCATGGCCGAGATATCAGCCCTCAGTTCTGAGCAAAGCGCGGGCTTGAGTGAGATCACCCTGGCTGTGCAGCAACTCGACCAAATCACCCAGCGCAATGCCCAGATGGTGGAGTCCTCGGTCCAGGAAACGGTCCTGCTCGAAAGCCGGGCGACCACCCTCGCGCAGTCTGTGTCGTCTTTTGTGCTCCAACAAGGCACGGCCGACGAAGCGGAGGCCTTGGTACACCAGGCCATGGCCTTGGCGCAGAGCAGCTCGCTGGAGTCCTTCCTGCGGCAGGTCAGTGATCCGTCACAGCCCTTCTTTGATCGAGACATGTACGTCTTTGCGCTCGATGAAGGGGGGCATTACCGCGCGTTTGGCGGCCAGCCAGCCCGGGTCGGCACCCGGGTGCAGGATTTGCCGGGTATCGACGGCCAGGCACTGCTCAATCGCATCATGGAGCGGGCTCAGCAAGGCGCGGGTTGGGTGGAGTACGACATCACCAACCCGGCGACCGGTCAGATGCAGACCAAGATGTCTTATGTGCAGGAGTTCAAGGGCCTGTACGTGGGGTGCGGGGTTTACAAGACCCTAGCCGGGGGCTGAGCTCTGCACCGCGCCGCCACTGGCGATGGGCCATGGACCTCATACCGTCCATGTCCTAGCCTCCTGCCAATGTGTCGGCCAATGAGCGCCAAAGCCCGCTCAATCGGAGGGGCCGTCCTCGTCCGACACGCTGGCGCGGCGGGCGCGGGATTTGGCCAGCGCGGCCTCAATCAAGGCCCGCTTGCGCTCCAACACGGTGGGGTCGCTCAGGCGTGAATGGGCCGCGATGTCGTGCAGCTTGGCCTCGGCCTCGCTGCGCAAGCGGGCATCATTCTCAGCTTGCTCGCGGGCCGTGCGGGCTTGGTGCTGCTGGTAGCGCGCCAAAGCCCGTTCGGCCTGTGCACCGGACCAGGCCGCCCAGCCTGTCAAGGGGCCGCTGACGTCTTCCAGTTCAATGCAGTCCACGGGGCAGGCCGGTACGCAGAGCTCGCAGCCAGTGCACTCGTTTTCAATCACCGTGTGCATTTGCTTGTTGCTGCCCACAATGGCGTCGGTCGGGCAGGCCTTGAGGCAGAGGGTGCACCCAATGCACCAGGCCTCGTCAATGAAGGCGACCAAGCGAGGACCCTCCTGGCCGTGCTCGGGCGACAGCGCTTGCACAGGGCGCCCGGTCAGCGCTGCCAGGCGCGCCACACCCTCGGCCCCGCCGGGGGGGCACTGGTTGATCTCAGCCTGGCCTGCGGCCAGGGCTTGGGCATAAGCGCGGCAGTCGGGGTAGCCGCAGCGTGTGCACTGCGTCTGCGGCAGGGCCGCATGCAGTTGTTCAATCAGCGAAAGCACCGGTCCGTCAGGCCTTCTTCGCGCCGCTGCGACGTGCCGCGGACACCGGCTTGGCTGTGCTGCGCGCGCTGGTCGATGGCTTGCGGCTGGCGGCCGAGCTGGGACCAGCCACAGCCTTGACAGCGGTCACGGGCGCTTCTTTGGGCGTAGTCACCGCTGCGGCGGTGGTGGCCGCCACTTTGGGCGCAGGGGTGCTTTCAACTGCCGGGGCGGGCACGCTGGCAGGGGCCACCGCCTTGGCTTGAGGCTGGTGGTCCAGGATGAAGCGCTTCACCACGGGGTACACCACCTCGCGCCAACGGCGGCCACTGAAGATCCCGTAATGGCCGGCACCTTTGGCTTCCAGGTGCTTTTGCTGGTCGGCCGGGATGCTGGCGCACAGGTCGTGGGCGGCTTCGGTTTGGCCCGAGCCGGAGATGTCGTCCAGTTCACCTTCAACGGTCAGCAGGGCCGTGGTTTTGATGTCCTGCGGGCGCACGCGTTCGACTTGGCCCTGCGGGTTGCGCACGTCCCAGGTGCCCTTGACCAGCTTGAAGTCTTGGAAGACGGTTTGGATGGTTTCGAGGTAATAGTCCGCGTCCATGTCGAGCACGGCGTTGTACTCGTCATAGAACTTGCGGTGGGCTTCGACGCTGGCATCGTCGCCCTTGATCAGGTCTTTGAAGTAGTCGTAGTGGCTGGTGGCGTGGCGGTCCGGGTTCATGGCCACGAAACCGGTGTGCTGCAAGAAGCCCGGATAGACGCGGCGGCCAGCCCCTGGGAAGGTGTGCGGCACGCGGTAGATCACATTGTTTTCAAACCACTCATAGCTCTTGGTGGTGGCCAGGTTGTTCACCGCCGTGGGCGACTTGCTGGCGTCGATGGGGCCGCCCATCATGGTCATGGACAGCGGGGTGGTCTCGCCACGCGAGGCCATCAGCGACACGGCGGCCAGCACCGGCACGGTGGGCTGGCACACGCTGATCACGTGGCAGTTGCCATAAGCACCCTGCAGGTGGCGGATGAAGTCCTGCACGTAGTTGACGTAGTCGTCGAGGTGGAATTCACCGTCGGCCAGGGGCACCAGGCGGGCGTTTTTCCAGTCGGTGATGTAGACCTTGTGGTCCTTGAGCATGGTGCGGACCGTGTCGCGCAGCAAGGTGGCGTAGTGGCCCGACAGCGGCGCCACGATCAACACCACGGGCTGGCCCTTGAGCTTGGTCAGGGTGGCCGTGTCGTCCGAAAAGCGCTTGAAGCGGCGCAGTTCACAAAAAGGTTTATCGACTTCGATGCGCTCATGGATCGCCACGCCCACACCGTCCACATCCACCGTGTTGATACCGAACACGGGCTTTTCGTAGTCCTTACCCAGGCGGTACATCAGGTCGTAACCGGCGGACATCCGCTGGGCAAAGGGAACCTGGCTCAGCGGGAAGGCTGGGTTGTTCAGCATCTTGGCCGCAGCCTGGGCGAAATCGGAAAACGGCTCCATCAAGGAGCGTTGGGTTTCATAGACTTGGTAAAGCATGGGGCGACCCGAATTCGTTATGTTGCAGTGCAGCAATATACCAGCAGAAGGGCGGTTCTGTCTGGAGGACAAACACCAATGCCGTGTCGGATTCGAGCCTCGGGAACTTGTTGTCTGGCCGCTTATCTGCCAAATAGGTATAAAAATAGACGAAGCTATGCACAGAAGACTGTTTACTTGCTCAGGTTTGGCGCTGAGCGCTGCGATTGGAGTGTCCCCCATGAGACTGGCCGCTGCGGCTGACGCATTTCGGGCCTTGCCCAAGACGGCCCGCATGCCGGTGATGTTTGTGGGGCACGGCAGCCCCATGAATGCCATTGACGACAACACCTACCGTCGCACCTGGAGCACTCTGGGGACCGAATTCGGTCGTCAGCACCCGGTGCCGAAATTGATCTTGTGCATCTCAGCCCACTGGGTCAGTCGCGGCACATGGCTCACGGCCATGGAACACCCCAAAACCATCCATGACTTCGGCGGCTTTCCGCAGGCCTTGTTTGATCAACAGTACCCTGTGCCTGGCTGGCCTGGTGCGGCGCGGGACATCCAAGCCACCCTGAAGCCGACGGCGGTCCAATTGGATGTGGATCAGTGGGGTCTGGACCATGGCACCTGGTCTGTGCTCAAGCCCATGTTCCCGTCGGCCAGCATCCCAGTGATCCAAATGAGCCTGGATGCGGGGCGCAGCCCGAGTGAACTCTTCGCGCTGGGTCAGCAACTCAAAGGCTTGCGCGAGCGCGGCGTCTTGATTGTGGGCAGTGGCAACATCGTGCACAACCTGCGCGCGGTGCGCCGTGATGCTGCGCCCACCCAGGTCTATGACTGGGCGCAGGAGTTTGACGCGCATGTGCAAGGGCAATTGAAGCGTGGCGAATTGGCGGCCTTGTCGGGCTTTGAGTCCCTGGGTAGCGTGGCACGCATGGCCCACCCCACGGCAGAGCATTTCTGGCCCCTGTTGGTGGCCGCTGGCGCCGCGGATCCGAAAGAGATGCCGCGCTTCTTCAACAACAGTTTTCAGTTCGCTTCGATTTCGATGCGTTCGGTGCTCTGGGGCTGAATCAGCGCGAACGGGCAGGGCATCCGGGCGCCTTCAGGCGCTCCATGAAAAAAGCCGCCCGAAGGCGGCTTTTTGCTCAGCGGCTGGCGCGTGCTCAGACCACCTTGGCGATGGCTTGGCAGACGTAGTCGATGTTCTTGCTGTTCAGCGCGGCCACGCACATGCGGCCGGTGTCGGTGCCATAGACACCGAATTCGCTGCGCAGGCGAACCATTTGGTCCTTGTTCAGACCGGAGTAGCTGAACATGCCGATCTGGGTGGTGATGAAGCTCATGTCTTGCTTCACACCGGCAGCCTTCAGGCCGTCGACCAGTTTTTGGCGCATGGCCTTGATGCGCACGCGCATCTCGCCGAGTTCCTTTTCCCACAGAGCGCGCAGCTCGGGGTTGCCCAGCACGGCGGCCACCACGGCGCCGCCGTGAATGGGGGGGTTGGAGTAGTTGGTGCGGATGACAATCTTCAGCTGCGACAGCACGCGCGAAGCTTCTTCCTTGTCAGCGCACAGCACCGACAGGGCGCCAACGCGCTCGCCGTACAGGCTGAAGCTCTTGGAGAACGAGGTCGAGACAAAGAAGCTCAGGCCGGCGGCCACGAACTTGCCGATCACCGCGCCGTCTTCGGCGATGCCGTGGCCAAAGCCTTGGTAGGCCATGTCCAGGAAGGCGGTCAGGTTCTTGGCCTTGACGACGGCAATCACTTCATCCCACTGGGCGGCGGTGATGTCGTAGCCGGTCGGGTTGTGGCAGCAGGCGTGCAGGACCACGATGGTGCCGGCGGCAGCAGCGTTCAGCGAGGCCAGCATGCCGTCGAAGTTCACGCCGCGCTTTTCAGCGTCGTAGTAGGCGTAGGTGTCGACCGTGAAGCCGGCGTTGGTGAACAGGGCGCGGTGGTTTTCCCAGCTCGGGTCAGAGATCAGGACCTTGGCGTTGGGGCTGACGCGCTTGAGGAAGTCGGCGCCGATCTTCAGGCCGCCAGTGCCACCAATGCCTTGCACGGTGGCGACACGGCCCGAGGTGACGGGCTCGGATTCGGCGCCGAACACCAGGCTCTTGACGGCAGCGTCGTAGGCGGCAATGCCATCGATGGGCAGGTAGCCACGGGCCGAAGGCTTTTCCATCATGGCCTTTTCAGCGGCTTGCACGCATTCCAGCAAAGGCAGCTTGCCGTTGTCGTCGAAATAAACGCCCACGCCGAGGTTGACCTTGTTGGGGTTGCTGTCGGCTGCAAATTGCTCGTTGAGGCCCAGGATCGGGTCGCGGGGGGCCATTTCGACGGCCGTGAAGAGAGACATGGAAAAAGTCCTTGAGAGGTTGTCAGTAGCGGCAATCGGCCGGCTGGGGTACGCTGGCGGATTGGCTTGAATTTTAGCCGCAGGGCCAGCACCTGGCTCCACAACCTCTCACATTGCGCACCATGCCCGACATCTCCGAAGTGCTGGTCGAGCCGCCCAAGGGCGAGTTCGTCCGTTTTCCCGACTCGCCCTTTGAGCTCTTCCAGCCTTATCCGCCAGCGGGTGACCAGCCCACGGCCATCAATCAGTTGGTCGAGGGCGTGCGCGACGGCGAGGTGTTTCAGACCTTGCTGGGCGTCACGGGCTCGGGCAAAACCTTCACCATGGCCAACGTGATTGCGCGCTTGGGACGCCCGGCCATTGTGTTTGCCCCGAACAAGACCCTGGCCGCCCAGCTCTACAGCGAGTTCCGCGAGTTCTTTCCCAAGAACGCCGTCGAGTATTTCGTCAGCTATTACGACTACTACCAGCCCGAGGCCTACGTGCCGCAGCGTGACCTTTTCATTGAAAAGGACTCGGCTATCAACGAGCACATCGAGCAGATGCGCCTGAGCTGTACCAAGAGCATCATCGAGCGGCGCGACGTGGTGATCGTGGCCACGGTGTCCGCCATTTACGGCATCGGCGAGCCCGAGAGCTACCACCGCATGGTGATGACGCTGCGCAGTGGCGACACCTTGGGCCAGCGCGACGTCATCGCTCAGTTGATCCGCATGCAGTACCAGCGCAATGACATGGAATTCGGCCGGGGCAAGTTCCGCGTGCGCGGCGACACCATCGATGTGTTCCCCGCCGAGCACAGTGAGCTGGCCTTGCGCATCGAGCTGTTCGACGAAGAAATCGAAAGCCTGCAACTGTTCGACCCGTTGACCGGCCGGGTGCGGCAGAAAATTCCCCGCTTCACGGTCTACCCCTCCAGCCACTACGTCACGCCGCGCGACCGCGTCCTGGCGGCGGTCGAGACCATCAAGGTTGAACTGTCTGAACGCCTCAAAGAACTGGTCGGGATGGGCAAGTTGGTTGAGGCCCAGCGCCTGGAGCAGCGCACCCGGTTTGACCTGGAGATGCTCAGCGAAGTAGGCCACTGCAAAGGCATTGAGAACTACACGCGCCATCTCTCGGGGGCCGCCCCGGGCGAGCCGCCGTCCACCTTGACCGACTACATGCCGGCCGACGCCGTCATGTTCCTCGATGAAAGCCATGTGCTGATCGGCCAATTGGGCGGCATGTACAACGGCGACCGGGCACGCAAGACCACCTTGGTGGAATACGGCTTTCGCCTCCCTTCAGCGCTGGACAACCGGCCTCTGAAGTTCGAAGAATTCGAGAAGCGCATGCGGCAAATCATCTTCGTCTCGGCCACACCCGCCCAGTACGAAATTGACCATGCAGGGCAGGTGGTGGAGCAGGTGGTGCGCCCCACCGGCCTGGTCGACCCGGTGGTGGAGGTGCGCCCCGCTACCCACCAAGTCGACGACGTGCTGCAGGAGATCCGCATCCGGGTCGAGAAAAACGAGCGGGTGCTGATCACCACGCTGACCAAACGCATGGCCGAACAATTGACCGACTACCTGAGTGATAACGGCGTCAAGGTGCGCTACCTGCACAGTGATGTGGACACGGTGGAGCGGGTGGAAATTTTGCGTGACCTGCGCTTGGGTACGTTCGACGTGCTGGTGGGCATCAACCTGCTGCGGGAAGGCCTGGACATTCCCGAAGTGTCACTGGTGGCCATTCTGGATGCCGACAAGGAAGGTTTTTTGCGGGCTGAGCGCTCCCTCATACAGACCATTGGCCGCGCTGCGCGCAACCTCAACGGTCGGGCCATTCTTTACGCAGACCGCATCACCGAGTCCATGAAGAAGGCCATGGGCGAAACCGAGCGCCGCCGCCTCAAGCAGATTGCCCACAACGAAGCGCACGGGATCACGCCGCGCAGCATTGTCAAGCAGGTGAGAGACCTGATTGACGGCGTTTACAGCGAGAAAAGCGGGCGCGAAGCCGAGAAGTTGGAGCAGTCGGCCATGCAGCGCGCGCGGGTGGAAGAGCTCAGCGAAAAGGACGTGGGCCGCGAGATCAAGCGACTCGAGAAAGAAATGCTCGAGCACGCACGCAACCTGGAGTTCGAGAAGGCGGCGCGCAGCCGGGATCAGTTGGCGTTGTTGCGCGAACGGGCCTTCGGTGCCGCGGGCTCAGACAACATCGTGCTGCTGCCTTTGAAAAAATAGTGGGGTGCTGGGCTTGTGTTTTTTACGAAAACGGCTAAATTGTGACTGCCTCGTTCACTTACCTGAGTGAATACATTGGCTTTGCGTGTTATACTTGACGCAAATAGTCAACAACCCAGAACGATGAAGGGCCAGCTTCAACAGCTGGAAAGGGTGGGGACGGTGCCTGTCGGCCACAAGGCGGCAGGTCATGTAAACAAACCAAGCCTGATGAAGGAGCTTGATATGCGTCTCACTACCAAAGGCCGCTTTGCGGTCACCGCGATGATCGACCTGGCCCTGCGCCAAAACAACGGACCGGTCACCCTGGCTGCCATCAGCCAACGTCAGCAAATTTCGCTGTCTTACCTGGAGCAACTGTTCGGCAAGCTGCGTCGCCACGAACTGGTCGAGTCCACCCGAGGTCCGGGCGGTGGCTACACCCTCGGTCGCAAGGCCACCGACATCACCGTGGCCGATATCATCGTGTCGGTGGACGAACCCATCGATGCCACCCAATGCGGTGGCAAAGAAAACTGCCTCGGTGACGCTGGCCGTTGCATGACCCACGAACTGTGGTCGGCGCTGAACCAGCGCATGGTCGAGTTCTTGGACTCGGTCACCTTGCAAAAGCTGGTGGACGAACAGATCGCCAAGGGCGTGCAGGTGGAAGACAAGCCGGTGCTGCGCCGTGCGATTTCCAGCACGCCGGTGGTCAAGCCGATCCGGGTCAATGCGCCCAACTCGGTGTTCGCACTGGGCAATGTGTTTGCCAAATCCTGATTCCGATCCGGCGGGCCGTGTTGTTCTGAGTGCAACGGCCGCGCCAATGCTATTTCGCCAAGCCAGTTTTGATTGAGCCAGCCATGGACATGACCCCTCATTTCCCGATTTACCTTGATTACGGTGCCACCACGCCGGTGGATCCTCGCGTGGTGGACGCGATGATTCCCTGGTTGCGTGAGCACTTTGGCAATGCCGCCTCGCGCAGCCACGCCTGGGGCTGGGAGGCCGAAGAGGCCATTGAAAAAGCCCGCGTGCAGGTGGCTGACCTCATCGGTGCAGACCCGCGTGAAATCGTCTGGACCAGCGGCGCGACCGAATCCATCAACCTGGCGCTCAAGGGCGCGGCCCAGTTCTACAAGGGCAAGGGCAAGCACCTGATCACGCTCAAGACCGAGCACAAGGCCGTGCTGGACACCATGCGTGAGCTGGAGCGCCAAGGCTTTGACGTCACCTACCTCGACGTTCAGGAAGACGGCCTGGTCAACCTTGACGCCCTCAAGGCTGCGCTGCGCCCCGACACCATCCTGGTCAGCATCTTGTTCGTGAACAACGAGATCGGGGTCATCCAAGACATCCCGGCCATCGGCGCGCTGTGCCGTGAAAAGGGCATCTTGCTGCACGTCGATGCCGCCCAGGCCACCGGTCGGGTTGAGATCGACATGAACACCCTGCCCATCGACCTGATGAGCATGACCGCGCACAAGACCTATGGCCCCAAGGGCGTGGGCGCCCTGTACGTGCGTCGCAAGCCGCGTGTGCGCCTGGAAGCCCAAATCCACGGCGGCGGCCACGAGCGTGGCATGCGCTCGGGCACCTTGCCCACCCACCAGATCGTGGGCATGGGCGAAGCCTTCCGCATCGCCAAGGTCGAAATGGCCGAAGGCAATGCCAAGGCCCATGCGCTGCAGCAGCGTTTGCTCAACGGCCTGAAGGACATCGAGCAGGTGTTCATCAACGGCAGCCTGGAGCGCCGCGTGCCGCAGAACCTGAACATGAGCTTCAACTTTGTGGAAGGCGAGTCCTTGATCATGGGCATCAAGGGCTTGGCTGTGTCGTCGGGCTCGGCTTGCACCTCGGCCAGCCTCGAGCCCAGCTACGTGCTGCGCGCCTTGGGCCGCAGCGACGAGCTGGCCCACAGCAGCTTGCGCATGACCATCGGTCGTTTCACGACCGAAGAAGAAATTGACTACGCCATCTCCACCATCCGCGAAAATGTGGCCCGTTTGCGCGAACTGAGCCCGCTGTGGGAGATGTTCAAGGATGGCGTCGACATGAGCACCATCCAGTGGGCCGCGCACTGAGCGCGCCTGCTTCAACCGATTGAAGGACTTGCAATGGCTTATTCTGAAAAAGTGGTGGACCACTACGAAAACCCGCGCAACGTGGGCTCTTTTGACAAGGGTGACGACTCGGTGGGCACCGGCATGGTGGGCGCACCGGCTTGCGGCGACGTGATGAAGCTGCAGATCAAGGTCAACCCGCAAACGGGCGTGATCGAAGATGCGCGCTTCAAGACCTATGGTTGTGGTTCGGCCATCGCGTCGAGCTCCCTGGTGACCGAATGGGTCAAGGGCAAGACCCTGGACGAAGCAGCGGCGCTCAAGAACAGCCAGATCGCTGAAGAACTGGCCCTGCCGCCCGTGAAGATCCACTGCTCCATCCTGGCCGAAGACGCCATCAAGGCTGCGGTGGACGACTACCGACAAAAGCACGCGCACTGACCATGGCTGTGTCCCTGACAGAAGCCGCAGCCCGGCATGTGACCCGTTACCTGAGCAAGCGTGGCAAGGGCGTTGGTGTGCGTTTGGGGGTCAAGACCACCGGTTGCTCGGGCTTGGCTTACAAGCTCGAATACGTGGATGACATCGCCCCCGAAGACATCGTCTTTGAAGGGCATGGCGTGAAGGTCTTGATCGACCCCAAGAGCCTGGCCTACATCGACGGCACCGAGTTGGATTTTGTGCGTGAAGGCCTGAATGAGGGCTTCCGCTTCAACAACCCCAACGAACGCGACCGCTGTGGCTGTGGAGAGAGCTTCCGGGTCTGATGCCCCGTCCGTGGCGGCTCAAGATCCGCTGCCTCGCTTGTTGCAAAAACCGCCTTCACGGATGTGCTGGCGGTTTTTTACTGATTGCCATGAACCTTCAATCCAACGATTTCGTGTTGTTTGGCGTGCCTGAGCGCTTTGAGCAAGACCGCGCCGCGCTGGATCAGCGCTGGAAGGAACTCCAGCGCGAGGCCCACCCGGACCGCTTTGCCGCCCAAGGGGCCGCCGCTCAGCGCGTGGCCATGCAGTGGTCGGTGCGCATCAACGAGGCCTACCAGCGGCTCAAAGACCCGCTGCGCCGTGCCGCCTACCTGTGCGAATTGCGCGGTGCGCCCATTCAAGCCGAGAACAACACGGCCATGCCTGCGTCCTTTCTGATGCAGCAAATGGCCTGGCGCGAGGCCTTGGACGAGGCCCAAGACGCCGCCGCTTTGGACGCCTTGGACACGGAGGTCAGCGCCGAGCGGCGCCAATTGCTGGCGCGATGCCAACAGGCTTTGGATGGCGCCGGCGACGCGGCGGCGGCAGCACGCGAGGTCAGAGCCCTCATGTTCATTGAGCGTTTTGTGCGTGACATCGAATCCCGTCAGGATCAACTGGGACAATAAGGGCTTGCCTTTTTCCCGAACCCGAAAAGAACAACATGGCGCTTCTTCAGATTTCCGAACCCGGCCAGTCGCCCGACCCCCATCAGCGGCGCATCGCCGTGGGCATTGACCTTGGCACCACGCATTCGCTGGTGGCCTCGGTGCGCAGCGGCGTGGCCGAATGCCTGCCGGATGACCAGGGGCGCGTGATCCTGCCCTCTGCCGTGCGTTACCTGGCTGGCGGCGGGCGCCAGATTGGCTTTGATGCCTTGCCCGCCCAGGGCTCGGACCCCCAAAACACCATTGTCTCGGTCAAGCGCTTCATGGGCCGAGGCCTGAATGACCTGAAGGACGTCGCGCGTCTGCCCTACCGATTTGAGGCCGCCGAGGGCCCTGGCATGGTGAGCCTGCACACGGTGGCGGGCATCAAGTCGCCCGTGGAGATCAGCGCTGAGATCCTGGCCACCCTGCGCTACCGCGCCGAAGACACGTTCAACGACGACCTGTACGGCGCGGTCATCACCGTGCCCGCCTACTTTGACGACGCTCAGCGCCAGGCGACCAAGGATGCTGCGCAACTGGCCGGCATCAAGCTGCTGCGTCTGATCAACGAGCCCACGGCGGCGGCCATCGCCTATGGTCTGGACAACGCCAGCGAAGGCATTTACGCCGTCTATGACCTGGGAGGCGGTACGTTTGACATCTCCATCCTGCGCCTCACGCGCGGGGTGTTCGAGGTCATCGCCACGGGCGGTGACTCGGCCTTGGGGGGCGACGATTACGACCAGGCCCTGGTGGCCTGGGTGCAGCAGCAGGTGGGGGGGCAGGCCACGGAGGCCACTGACCTGGCGCGTTTGCGCGTCGCTGCCCGTGCTTGCAAGGAGGCCTTGACCGCCCAGGACGCGGTTGATTTTGTGGCCGAACTCAGCGGCGGGCCTCTGCGCCTGTCTGTTCACCGTGCTGACTTCGATGCCGCCACGGCCGACTTGACCGCCCGCACCCTGGCCGCAGTGCGCAAAGCCTTGCGCGATGCCCGCCTGGAACGAGACGAGATCCAAGGCGTGGTCATGGTCGGTGGCTCCACCCGCATGCCGCAGGTGCAGGCGGCCGTGGCCCAGTTTTTTGACAAGCCCCCGCTGAACAACCTGAACCCCGACGAGGTCGTGGCCTTGGGCGCTGCCATCCAGGCCAATCAACTGGCGGGCAACGACAGCGCGGGTGATTTGCTGCTGTTGGATGTGGTTCCGCTGTCGCTGGGCATCGAGACCATGGGCGGCTTGGTGGAGCGCATCGTGCCGCGCAACCAGACCATTCCGACCGCCATGGCGCAAGATTTCACCACTTACCAAGACGGACAGACTGCCTTGGCCTTGCATGTCGTGCAGGGCGAACGCGACCTGGTGGTCGACTGCCGCAGTTTGGCCCGGTTCGAGCTGCGCGGCATTCCGCCCATGGCGGCGGGCGCAGCGCGCATCCGCGTGACCTTCACGGTCGATGCCGACGGCCTGCTCCAAGTGGCGGCCAAGGAAATGATCAGTGGCGTTGAGGCGGCCATCGAGGTCAAGCCCTCGTACGGCTTGTCTGACGATCAAATCGCGCGCATGCTGCAAGACAGCTTCAGCACTGCACAGCAGGACATGCAGGCGCGCGCTTTGGCTGAAGCCCGGTTGGAAGTGGACCGCATGGTGCTGGCGACGCGCAGTGCCTTGCAGGCCGATGGCGACTTGCTGGAAGCCAGCGAACGCGCGGCGATCGATGCCTTGCTGGAGGCCGCGCTCAGCGCCAAGGCCTTGACCGACGCCAAGACCATTGAAGCGGCCACCGAGGCCCTGGCCAAGGGCACCGAGGCCTTCGCCGCCAGCCGCATGAACCGTGGCATCCAGCAAGCGTTGGCCGGGCGTCAGCTCGACAGCCTTTGATTCTTCGAACCTGAACCAGATCACCCCACGCCATGCCTGTCATCAAAATTTTGCCCCACCCCGAGTACTGCCCCCACGGCACCGAACTGAAGGTGGCCACCGGCACCAACATCTGTGAAGCCTTGCTCGACAACGGCATCAACATCGAGCACGCTTGCGATATGAGTTGCGCTTGCACCACCTGCCACGTGGTGGTGCGTGAAGGCTTCAACTCGCTCAACGAGTTGGAAGAAGTCGAGGAAGACCTGCTGGACCGCGCCTGGGGCCTGGAGCCCCAATCGCGTTTGAGCTGCCAGGCCATCGTGGCCCGGGATAACCTCACGATCGAGATTCCCAAATACACGGTCAACCACGCCAAAGAGAACCACTGATGTCGCGCCAGATCATTCTCGACACGGAAACCACCGGCCTGTCGGCCGAGAACGGTGACCGCATCATTGAAATCGGCTGTGTGGAGATGCTGCACCGCAAGTTGACTGGCAACAACCTGCACCACTACCTGAATCCGGAGCGCGACAGCCACGAGGATGCGCTCAAGGTGCACGGCATCAGCAACGAGTTCTTGCGCGACAAGCCCAAGTTCGCCGCCGTGGTCGACGAGTTTTTGGACTACGTGGCCGGCGCCGAGCTGATCATCCACAACGCGGCCTTCGACATGGGCTTCCTGAACAAGGAGCTGGCGTTGCTGGGTCGACCGCCGCTGACCACCGTGGTGGCCAGCGTGACCGACACCTTGGTCATGGCCAAGGAAATGTTCCCGGGCAAACGCAACTCGCTGGATGCCTTGTGTGACCGCCTGGGCGTGGACAATTCGGGCCGCACCCTGCACGGCGCTTTGCTCGATGCGGAGTTGCTGGCGGACGTCTACATCTACATGACGCGGGGCCAGGATGCCTTGTTGATTGAACCCAGCGCAGACGAAGAGCAGTCATCCCAGGTGGAGTCCGTCGATCTGCGTGGCATTGAGCTGCCCGTGTTGCGTGCGAGCGAGCAAGAGAGCTCGGCCCACGAAGAGGTGCTCAAGCAACTCGATAAATCGAGTTCAGGCAAAACAATTTGGCGAAGTCTTGCAAACAGCTAAAAAACTGTGCCATAATAGAGTTCTTGACGCAGTGAAGCACTGAACAAAACGCAAAGCAGAAATGCTGCAGCGAATCAGAGCTAAAAAATCACAGCATCAGGGCGATTAGCTCAGCGGTAGAGCACTGCATTCACACTGCAGGGGTCACATGTTCGATCCATGTATCGCCCACCAATCTTGAAACCCGTGAACCTTGGTTCACGGGTTTTCTCGTTTGGGGATCCCAATTTTGTCTGTTCGGGATTCGCCATGGCGGTGCTTTGGGGGGGGGGGGGGCTGACCTGGAGCCCTCCAGGTGTGCGGCACCCGTTTTCAGGTCTTCAATTGCCGGCGGGCCCGGTGGATGCGCTCGCAAGCCAGCGCCAATTGTTTCCAGGCCTTGGGCTCCAAATCAGGGGGTCGGGCGGCTTGGATCGTCAGGGGGAGGGTGGGCATGACCCCTTTGAACGCGAACACCGTGCAGTTGGTGCCGCCAGGCTCTCTGACCAGCAAAACAGATTGGTCAAACACATGGGCCATGCGCTCGATGTACAGCGGGTAGTCTGGGTGGTGGACATGCAGATTCGCCACCAGGATGCCATCGTGGTTCAGAGTGTCTCGGCAGCCTTGATAGAAGCGCTCTGAGCACAACTGGGCTGGCATTTCCAGCGACTGGTAGCCATCCAGCAGCAAGACATCAGCACTGGCGCTGGCGTGGCGCACATAAAACGCCCCATCACCCTCACGCACTTCGAATCGTTCTCCGTCGGGCGGGACCTGAAACTCATCCCGCAAGGCGATCACATGCGGATTGATCTCCAGCACCAGCTGCCGGGTGTGGGGCAGATAGCGGTGGCAGAACTTCGGCAGCGATCCACCTCCCAGCCCCACGCTGACGATGCAGGTGGGCGCCGGCTTGAACAGCACAAAGCCCATCATCGTGCGGGTGTAGCTCAGCACCAGGGCCTGAGGATCGGCGCGGCTCATGGTGCTCTGCACCGCCAGGCTGGAGAAATGCAGTGATTTCGTTCGGGCGCTGCTGGCCACGTACGGCTTGACATGGAGTCGTGGAGAGGGGGCTTGGAGCATGCGGCCATTCAGAAGCTTCGGGAGATTGCCGGCCCGCACGCATCGGAGGTCGTTGTGGGGCAGCTCGGAGCCGACACTGTAGGGCATTGAGGCGACTCGGTGCTGGCATCGGTCGCTATCATGCGCTGAAGGCCTGCGTGCCGGGCTCATGAGGGCAGAGGCTGCTCCTTTGGGTGTCAGGACGATGGATTGAATTGCTTGGGATATCGACATGGCCGCTACAGACGCCTCCAACTTCACAGATGTTCGCGCCGACATCTCCTCGGCCATGCTCGCCCGCAAACAGGCCTACTTGAAGGTTCTGGCGGGTTTGACCATGGGCGCCGCCTCCTTGGTGATGGTCAGTCACCTCTATTCCGGCATGAGTCCCTGGCAAGCCCTGCTCGGATCAGGTTGCGCGCTGGTGGCCGGGGCGCTCAGTCTGTACTTGCACCGCTGGCGGCAGCCTCACGCTGCGGCTTTGGTGCTGTTGGTCGGGGCTTTGGTGTGGATTGGCTGGATCACCGTGCTCACGGGTGGGGCCCGTTCTGTTGTGGTTGGGGCCTACATCACCATTGGCGCCTTGGCGGGCTGGATGCTGGGGCGGCGATGGATGCTCGCTTTGATGCTCTCTTCGCTCACCTTGTTGTTGGGGATGGAGCTTTTTTTCAGCGACTGGGTCCAGCTGCAAAGGGTGGCCGACAACCCGCAGCGGGTGTTGGTGGGCTTGGTGGTGGTGTTTGGCCTGTGCGGTAGCTTGCTCTACCTGGTGTTCCGTGAAAGCGACCTTCAACTGGAGGGCTTGCGCCAGGCGCGGCAGGCGCAGCTCACCACCAACCAGCATTTCGAGTTGATTGCCAACAACGTCCCGGGCCTGATGTCGCACTGGGGCCGTGACATGCGTTGCCGCTGGCTCAACGCCAGGTACCTGTCCGTCATGCGGCGTTCGGCCGCCGATTGCATTGGGCGTTCCATGGATGAGTTGTGGAGCCCCAGCGTGTGTGAGGAAGCCAAGCCCTACATCGCGCAAGTGTTGGCCGGACAAGAGGTTCGCTACGAGACCGTGCAGCGCATGGACAACGGCCAAGCTCGGGTTTGGTTGGTTCAACTGGTGCCTGATCGCCTGCCCAGCGGCGAAGTTGATGGCTGGTTTGGCCTGCTCCGGGATGTCACCTCCCAGCACCAGGCCGCACAGGCGATGCACGAAAGCCGTCAGCGACTGGGTTTGGCGGTGGACCTGGCGGGCTTGGTCTATTGGGAGCTGGAGCGCGACTCCGAAGTCCTGCGTTGGGGCATGGATGTCGATCGCCGCGAAGGTGCCGCGCACTGGACTTGGTCGCGTTACCTGGGGGTGTTGCACCCTGAGGACCGAGACCGTGTCGCCTCGGACATGAGTGCGGCCTGGCGGGAAGGGCAGCTCAGCGCGCACTACCGCTATCTTGACGCCGACGGTGCCACGCAGTGGGCCATGGTCAAGGCCCAGGTTCGGCCGGGCGATGCCGGCGGGCTGCGCATGATTGGGGTCTGGCAAAACATCACCGAGGCCGAGTTGGCGCAGCGGGCTTTGGCCGCCAGCGAGGCTCGCTTGCAGTCCATGCTGGACAACACGCCCGCTGTGGCTGTGCAGCAATTCGACCGGGACGGGCGGGTGCTCTACTGGAACCGCGCCAGCGAGCAGCTCACGGGCTTGTCGGCCGAGGTGTGTGTGGGGCAGTCGCTGTCGGCCTTGCTGTGGCCCCAGGGGGTGGACCCACGCTGGGTGGAGGGGTGGCGCCAAGTTTTGGCCGGGGACGCCGTCGCCCCCTTTGAGTTGAATTTCCGGCGCTCCGACGGCGATGAGCGTTCCGTCTTGTGTTCGCTGTTCGCCTTGCTGGAACGCAGCGGTGAGCAGCGACTGGTCGCCATGACGGTGGACCTGACCGAGCGCCGTCGCGCGGCCGATGCGTTGCGTCAGGTGCAGCAGAGTTTCGAGTCCGTGTTCCTGGAGAGTCCGACACCGGCCCGCATCTTTGCGGCCGATGGCCACAACCAAACCTTGGCCTGCAACGATGCGTTCTGCGAACTGTTTGGGCTGGGTCGGGAGGTGCTCATGTCGCGCAGCATGCGCGAGTTGAATCTTCATTTCGATCCCGAGGCGCGCGACGCCGTGCTGGCCACCTTGCTGCGTGAGGGGCGGGTGCAGAACGAAGAGTTGGTGATCCGCACCGAACGGGGTGAGCAGCGCACCGTGCTGACTTCCATGCTGCCCGTCACCTGGCATGGGCAGCCTGCCTGGATGAGCCAACTGGTGGACATCACCGAACGCAAGCGCGCCGAGGAAGACCTGCGTGCCAACCGCCGTTTGCTGGAGTGGGTGATCGACGCTTTGCCCATGTGCATCTTTGCCAAGGACACCCAGTCCCGCTATGTGATGGTCAACCAGGCGATGGCTGACTTCATGTGCAGCACCAAGGAGGCGCTGACCTACCGTCACACGGCCGATGTCGCGGCAGTCGACAAGAGCCGCTCGCTGGCGGATGACGCCTGGGTTTTCTCACACCGCAAGGCCTTGATCCAGCCTGATGTCGAGTTGCGTGGCCCCCGTGGGGAGCCCGCGCCCTTTCACAGCGTGAAGGTACCCCTGTTTGACGAGCGTGGAGAGCTGCAAGGCCTGCTGGGCATCAACCGCAACATCGCTGAAGAGAAGCGCGCACGAGCCGTTTTGGAGGCCAGCGAGCAGCGATTGGCCGTGATGTTCCAGCATTCGCCTGCCGCCCTGGCCATGATCGACGCCAAGGGCATTTACCGGTCGGTGAACGAGGCTTGGCTGCGCCTTTTTGCCTACCCGGAAGCGCAGGTGCTGGGGCGCAGTTCGCCCGAGTTCGGCTTGTTTGTGGATGCGGCGGACCGTGTGGCGCTTTATCAGCAAATGCGGGGCCAGCAGCGTGTGGACCAGCTTGAGTTGGATTTGCGCCGGGCCGATGGGCAGGTGCTGCGCTGTGTGGCCTCGGGGCGCACCTTGTTGATCAATGGCGAGCGGATGCATCTGTATGGGATCGTGGATGTCAGTGACCAGCGACGTGCCCAGCGCCAAATGGAGCAAATGAACCAGCTGCTTGAACAGTCCGTGGCCCAGCGCACCCAGGCCCTGACTGAGGCCAATGGGGAGTTGAAGCAAGCTTTGGAGTCCTTGCACACCGCGCAAGAGGAGCTGCTGCGCTCGGAAAAGCATGCGGCTTTGGGGCGCATGGTGGCCGGGGTGGCGCATGAGCTCAACACCCCGATCGGCAACAGCGTCCTGGTGGCCACGACCCTGGGGGCCGAAGTCGATGCCTTTGCCCGCCAGGCTCAGCAGGGGCTGACCCGCAGTGCCTTGAGTTCGCATGTGCAGCAGACCCGCGATGCGGTGGACATGCTGGTCAAAAACCTCAGCCGGGCGGCCGATCTGATCTCCACCTTCAAGCAGGTGGCCGCCGATCAGACCAGCCTGCAACGCCGCCCATTTGAGTTGGGTGAGATGGTGCAAGAAATCCTGCAAATGCACCGGCCCTTGATGCGCACCCATGAGGTCCAGGTGCAGGCTCACGTGCCGCAGCCCGTGGCGATGGACAGCTACCCGGGGCCCTTGGGGCAGGTGCTGGTCAACCTCATGACCAATGCCATGCTGCACGCCTACGAAGGCGTCAAAGGTGGGGTGGTGGACATCCAGGCGCTGAGCCGTCGCCCGGGTTGGGTGGACATTGAGGTGCGTGACCACGGCCAAGGCATCGAGCCCGAGGCCTTGCGCCGCATTTTCGACCCCTTCTACACCACCAAATTAGGCCGCGGCGGCACGGGCTTGGGGTTGGCCATTTGCCAAACCCTGGTGACCCGGGTGCTGGGAGGTGAATTGCAGGTCCAGAGCGTCCTGGGCGAGGGCACTTGTTTTGTCATGAGTCTGCCGGTGCTGGCGCCCGTCGTCAGCAGCGGGGCAGGGGTGGAGTTGCCTGGCGGTGCTGCTTGAGTGAAGGGTGTTCGGCGCGGTGGGCCCGCTGGGCCGTCAGCGTCCGGCTGACGTCGCCGCTTCGGACTCGCGCAAATCTTTCAATTGCTGCGACACCAGCGCAAAGAATCGGTCGTAAAAGGAGGCCGACAAGATGGTCTCCGACGCCACTTTGACCATCGAGTCCTGGCTGGACGACAGCGGCAGTGAAATGGAGCCGATGGCACTCACCCCCACGCTGGTGGAGTTGCTGCTTTTTTTCACGGCGTATCGGTCTTGCTGGGCCGTGACGTACGCGGTGGCGACGCGGCTGTCGCGCCCGTCGGGCACGCAGACGATGGTGAAATTGATCTCCAGGTGTGTGTCGCCATCGGGTTGGAAGCTTTTTTGCCCCTTGATGCCCGAAGGCTGATTGCCCGTGATCACATAGCCTTGGCTCAGCAGCGCACGGCGGGCCGCTTCGCAGGTGGTGTCTGACGCGCCATCAAACAGGCGAGAGAAGTTTTCATTGGCTTGAAACTGCTCGTTTTGGTAGGCCGAGGGGCCGTGGGCCGCAGGCGATTTGGGCCACAGGCCGCAAGCGGTCAAGTTCAAAGCCAGGCCCAGCAAAAGGGCGGTGCGCGTTACTGGGTGGCGGAGGAGGGGTGAATGGGTCATGAAAGCAGTGAAGCCAAAACAGACGTGACAGGCCAACAAGCCGTGTAGCGCTGAAGCGCATTATTGCTTTGTCACTGATCGATCCGGTGAAGTCACCATTCGCGCCATGTCTGATGGCGGTTGCAGTGGGGTTTCATCGCGCCTTGCTTGGGCAAAAAGAAAAAGCCCTGCAAACAAGGTGTTTGCAGGGCTTTAAGTGGCTCCTCGACCTGGGCTCGAACCAGGGACCTACGGATTAACAGTCCGGCGCTCTACCGACTGAGCTATCGAGGAATGTCGGTACCTGAAGACCTGACCTGCTGCATTGCAGGGGTCAGAAACTTCTGGAAATTAAATTGTAAAAACTTGGCTCCTCGACCTGGGCTCGAACCAGGGACCTACGGATTAACAGTCCGGCGCTCTACCGACTGAGCTATCGAGGAACAAGACTTAGATTATATACACAAAAATTGGGTCCTGAAAAGTCAGAAGCTGGTTTTCATCGTCAAACGCAAAGTTCTTGCCGCGCCAGGGTACAGGTAGACGTGGCCGAAGCTGGTCGGCGACTCGCGCCAGTAGCTGCGGTTGAACAGGTTGTCGACGCTGAACAACCAGACGGTGCTGCTTCTATCGCTGTGCTTTTGCGCCAAACGCACCTGGGCGTCAAAACGGGTCCAGGCGGGCAGGTCCACCTGCTCGGTGCTGGTGCTGACCACCTTGCGGCTGCCCTCGTGGGTCAGGCCGCCGCCCACGCTGAGGCCCGGCACTTGGGCAATGCGGTACTCCGCGTGGGCGCGCAGCACTTGCTTGGGCACGTTGGTGGGGGCCAGACCGTTGAGGGTGGCGTCGGCGCTGTGGCGCACAGCACGCAGCAGCAGGGCACTGCCGTTGAGGCGCCAGTCGCCCAGGCGGGTGCTGGCGGAGGCTTCGAGGCCGCGGTGGTGTGCATCGCCGTTGTAGCTTTGGGTGCGGCAGTCGCTGCTGCTGCTGGGGCACAGCTGGGCGGCCAGGGCGGCGTCGCTGATTTGGCTCTCATACAGCGCGGGTCGACGGATGTCGAAGTAGCTGAGTTGCCAGTTGAGGTCGGTGCTGGCGTGCTTCAGACCGACTTCTTTTTGCGTGCTTTGTGCGGCGGGGATCCCGGTGCCGGCGTTGGCGTAATAGGCGCGGTTGGGCACCACGCTGGACTCGACGCCGCGGCCCCAGCTGCCGTAGACCGACAGTTGCTGACCCAGGTCATAGCTCAGGCCCAGCCAGGGGCTGGTGAAGCTTTGGCGGTAGCGGGTTTCGCGGCCACCGCTGTTTTGCACACTGTGACGGTCCAGCGCGGTGTGGCGCAGGCCGGCCCAGCTGCTCAGGCGGGGCGTCCAGCGTGCCATGTCCTGCACAAACAACTCGGTGTTGTATTCGTCACGGTTGGTGTTGGGGCTGTTGAAGGCCAGGGGCGGGTTGGGCGCTGGGATGACGGTCAGGCCATCGGTCGTCGCCTGGCCCACGGCGGCCGAGCCATCGGCCTGGTAGTCAAAACGGTTGTTCAGCACGCTGCGCAACAAGCCGGTGCTGACCTGGTGGGGCACGCCAGCCAACACGGTATTGCCTTGCAAGCGCCATTGCAGGGCCTGCTGCTGGCGACGTTCGTTGTTGCTTTCGAACTGGTAGATGTCGGCCAGGCCCACACCGGCCTTGCCGGTGCTGCTGGAGGGGCAGTAGCGGTCGGCGTAGTAGGCGCCGCTGCTCGCGTCGTAGCAACCGAAGGGGTAGGCCAGGCGGTCGTTGCTCTTCAGGCGCTGCGAGCCATAAACGGCTTGCCAGCTCCACTGGTTGTTGATGGCTTGGTCGAGCTTGACCGTGCCGGTCAGTCCCCGGAATTCATTGGGCTTGGACCACGGCTGGTTGTTCAGGTTGATGTTGGGGTCGCGTACGCTGGGCAGTTGGCTGCCGAGCAGGCTCTGGCCTGGCACGCTGGCTTGGGTTTGTTGGCTCCATTCCAACTCAGCCGACAACACCGTGTCGCGGCTCAGGCGCGCGTCACCGGCAAAAGCCAGCAGGTCGCGGCGGCCGTTGGTGTTGTTGATCAAGGGGCGCATGTCTTCATGCGCGATGTTCAGGCGGTAGCCCAGCACTTTGTTCTCGCTGCGCCCGCCCAGGTCCAGGGCCAGCAGGCGGCTGCCGCGCTCGCCGGTGCTCAGGGTCACTTCGCGCAGCGGGGTTTCGGTGGGGCGCTTGACGACGTAGTTGACCAGGCCGCCCGGCGAGCTGGTGCCGGACTGCAGGCCACTGGTGCCCTTGAGGATTTCGATGCGCTCTTTGTTGTCCAGTGGGATCACCGTCTCGGCACTGATGGGCAGGCCTTCGCGGCGGTAGTTGTAGTTCTGATTCAGCGTGTAGCCGCGGATGTTCAGCGTGTCCCAGTAGCCGGGGGCGTTGTAGCCGTCGGTGACCGACGCATCCAATTGGGTCAGGTCGGCCAGGCGGCGGGCACCCACGCGATCGAGCTCGGCGCGGTCGATCACGGTGGTTGAAATGGGCACTTCGCGCGCCGGCACGTCGCCAAAGCCGGTCACGTCGGCCACCGGGGCTGCGTTGCGTTCGCTCACCTGCACGGCGGGCAAGGACTTTTCTGCGGGGGCTTGCTGGGCCCAGGCCAGATTGGCCAGCAGCAGGGACACGGCCAGGCCGGTGGCCGTGGCTGGGCGCAAGTTCAGGTGGTGGGGCATCAAATGGCGCATGCTTCAGGTACTTTCCAATGGGGGCAGGAAAGAGCAGCGCACGGGCCGGGGCGATGGCTAAAGCTCAGCCCGGCAACGTTTCACCATGCTTCCCTGCGCGAGGATGATCTCAATCAGGTTCAAAGGGACTTTCTCAGCCCGGACTTGGCAGTCCAGACACCCCTAGCGGCCTCGCGGTTCGTGTGACCGCGAGATGACCGAATTGTAATCGGCTGGTGAAGCGGCTGAGCGGGCGGGAGGAATGACCCGCCCGGCCCGTCAGACGCGGGGGCTGCGGCAGGACGCGTCTTGGAGCGCGTTTTGGAGGGCGTCCTGAAAGGCGTCCACCTCGGCCTGCGGGTCAGCGGCTGCCAGCACCGCGCGCACCACGGCGACGCTGCCCACGCCGCTGGCCAGCACCTCAGGCAGGCGGCTGCGTTCGATGCCGCCGATGGCCACCAGCGGGTAAGGCTGGGCCATGCGGCGCATCAGTTGGGCATAGGCCTGCAAGCGAGCGACGCCCTGTGGGGCCGTGGCCATGGCCTTGAGGGTGGTGGGGAAGACCGCGCCCATGGCGATGTAGCTGGGCTGCACCCGGTCGGCCAGCAGCATCTCGGCGTAGCCATGGGTGCTGACGCCCAGGCGCAGACCGGCCGCGCGCAAGGGCGTGAGGTCCAGGCCTTCGAGGTCTTCCTGCCCCAGGTGCACGCCCCAGGCGCCTTCCTCGATGGCAATTTGCCAGTGGTCGTTGATGAACAGACGCGCCTCGGTGCCGCGCACCGCTTGCAAGGCGGCTCGCACCTCCTGGCGAATGGCCTGGGGCTGGTCCGACTTGAAGCGCAGCTGCAGCGTGGGCACGCCCATGCGGGCCAGGCGCGCAATCCACTCGGCGCTGGGGGCCACCACATACAGCCCCAAGGCTTGGGGACAAGGCGCAAAGGCGAGGGCGGGGTCCAGGCCTTGGCCCAGTCCGAAGTCTTCGGGCTGCTCGGGCCAGCTCAGATCATCGGCGCGGCCGGTGCGTTGCGCTCGGTGTTGCCAGGCCTGGGCCAGGCAGTGGGCGTCGCGTTCAATGAAGCCCAAGGCGCGGCAGGCCCGCCAGGCCGCTTGGTAGGTCTCGGGGCCTGATGGCGCATCGCTGGGCAGGTCGCTGGCCAGGCCGAAGCGGGACTGGTGGGTGTTGAGCAGGGTCTGGGCCAGGGCGGTCTGGGGGTCGGGGTGGGGCATGCGAATGGACTCGAACGGGGGGGCGGTGGGTTCAGGCGTGGTGCCAGAAGGGAGTGCCCAGCACCGGCGTGCTGGGTTGGGCGCTGGCCTGTTCTTGCATGACCCCGGCCAGGTAGGCCTGGCGACCGGCCTGCACGGCGTGGGCAAAGGCCTGGGCCATTTGCACTGGCTGGGGCGACAAGGCCACGGCGGTGTTCAGCAGCACGGCGTCAAAGCCCCACTCCAGCACGGTGCAGGCATGCGAGGGGCGACCCAGCCCCGCGTCCACGATCAGGGGCACATCCAGGCGCTCGCGCAAGGTCTGCAAGGCGTGGGGGTTGATGGGGCCCTTGCCCGTGCCAATGGGCGCAGCCCAGGGCATGACGGCTTGGCAGCCCACGTCCACCAGGCGCTGGCACAGCACCAGGTCATCGGTGCAATAGGGCAGGACCTTGAAGCCGTCGCGGATCAGCCGGTCGGCCACGCCGACCAGGTTCAGGGTGTCGGGCTGCAGGGTGTAGTCGTCGCCGATCAGCTCCAGCTTGATCCAGTCGGTGTTGAACACCTCGCGCGCCATGTGCGAGGTGGCCAGGGCCTCTTGTGCGCTGTGGCAGCCGGCCGTGTTGGGCAGCACGGGCACGCCCAGCTCTTGCAGCAGGGCCCAGAAGGTGTTGTCTTGGCTGCCGTTGGCGGCCTCCGCGCTGGCGCTTTGGCGGCGCAGCGAGGCGGTCAGCATGGCCGGCCGGGCGCTCAGCACCGCTTCACGCAGGGTGGCGGGCGAAGGGTAGCGGGCCGTGCCCAGCATCAGGCGGCTGTCAAAACGTTGGCCGTACAGGAAGAGCGGATCGGCCACAGCGGGCTGCTCGGGGTGGAGGGGCAGGGGGGGCATGGGCTTCAACCTCCGGTGACTGGGGTGATGACTTCGACTTGATCGCCGCTCTTCAGCAGGGTCTGGGCGTAGGCCGAGCGGGGCACAAACTGGGTGTTGATGGCCACCGCGTAGGGGGGGCTGAAGGCCTGTTGGGCCAGGGCTTCGGCCAGGGGGGTGTCAGCGGCCAAGGAAACGGCCTTCTGGTTGATCAGGACTTGGATCGTCATGGGGATGCGGGCTCAAAAAGAGGGGCGGAATTCAGGCGGGGAGCACGGTGCTCAAAGGCACGCCCAGGCGCTGGGCCAGCGTGTCGTCGCCCTGGGTCAGCCAGGCGCAGGCCACGTCAGCGATGGCGGGCGCGATCAAGAAACCGTGCCGGTACAGGCCGTTGATTTGCAGGAGATTGGGCGCCAGCTGGCGCAGCGCCGGCAGGTTGTCGGGCAGGGTGGGGCGGCACTGGCTGCTCAGCTCCAGGATGCGGGCCTCGCCAAAGCCGGGGTGCACGGTGTAGGCCGCGCTGAGCAGTTCCAGCGTGGAGCGCACGCTGACGGGGCTGAAGTCCTCGGACTCGATCTCGGTGGCGCCGATCACAAACACCTGGTCGGGCTTGGGCGCGATGTAGATCGGGTAGCGCGGGTGGATCAGCCGGGTGGGGCGGCTCAGTTGCACGCCAGGCGCATGCAGGCGTGCCACCTCGCCACGCACGGCGCGCAGCCCGGTCCATTGGGGGTTGGCTCCGATGCCTCGGCAGTCCAGCACGCAGCAACTGGCGTCGGCGGCCAGCGTGGCAGGCTCTTGCGGGCTGTTCCAGTGCAGGGCCACGCCGCAGCTTTGCAGCTCGCTCAGCAAGGCCGCCAGCAGCGCGCGGTTATCCAGTTGGCCCTCGTCCGGCAGGTACAGGCCTTGGCTGAAGCGGTCGGCCAGTTCAGGCTCCAAGCCGGCCAGGCCGGCCGCATCCAGGGCTTGGGGCACGGGCAGTTCGGGGAGGTGCCGGGTGGTGTTGCGCAGCAGGTGTTCAAAGCGCTGCGCTTCGGGGCGGTCCTGGCGGTGCCAGACGATCAGGGTGCCTTCGCGTTGGAAGAACACCGGCTCACGCAGCTCGGCCAGCAGCGCCGGCCAACGGCCCAGCGCGTACTGGCCCATGCGCACCACGGGCAGCTCGGTCACCGCGGATTCGGCCAAGGGCGCCAGCATGGCGGCGGCGACCCGGGCGGCCGCCCCCTCGGCCTGGGGGCTGCCGGCCTCGTACAGCGCCACGGTCTGGCCGGCCCGGGCCAGGCGCCAGGCCATCAGACGGCCCATCAAACCAGCGCCCAGCACCGCGACACGGCGGGTGTGCGGACCGATCAGGGGACGGGTGGGGTGGTGGCTTCGCCGCTCGGGGGCGGAGGGCGGGGGCGCAGCAGAAGGGGCGACAGGGGCCAGCACGTCAAAAGTCCTTTCCAGGGAATGCCTGAGCAGGACGAAACGAGGCCGCGCGTCGTTGATTGAAACTTCCCACGCCAGCATGATCTGGATCGGGTCATGAGGGTCTTTCTCAGCCCAGCCGTTGGATCGTTTCACGATCGTCCGACAGGCACCCCTGTTTCATCCGCAAGCCGCGATTACAGCACAAAGCGGGCGGTGCGCTGGCGGCATGGACGCCATAATCGCGCCGACCTGAGCCCCACCACCGAGCCCCGCCATGACCGATTCCGCAGCTTCTTCGTCCTCTTCCGCCGTGTCGCCCGCCGCCCGCTACCTGCGGGTGTTGAGCATCGCGGGCTCCGACAGCGGCGGGGGCGCCGGCATCCAGGCTGACCTGAAAACCATGCTGGCCCTGGGCTGCCACGGCATGACGGCCATCACCGCCTTGACCGCTCAAAACACCCTCGGCGTGCGGGCGGTGCACCCGGTCCCGGTGGCGCACCTGATCGAGGAGATGGATGCTGTTGCCCAGGACATCGGCGTGGATGCCGTCAAAACCGGCATGTTGCCCAGTGCCGAAGCCGTGCTCGCCGTGGCCCAGGCCCTGGACCGCTACCAGTGGCCCCACCTGGTGCTCGACCCGGTGATGGTCTCCACCAGCGGCCACCGCTTGATGGACGACAGCACCGCGACGGTGCTGGTGCGCGAGTTGTTTCCGCGCGCCTCCCTGATCACGCCCAACCTGGATGAGGCTGAAGCCCTGTTGGGCCACCGCATCTGCGATGCCAGTGAACTGGAACCAGCAGCCCATGAGCTGCTGGCCCTGGGCGCCCGGGCGGTGCTGCTCAAAGGCGGTCACCTGCCCGGTGAGGAGGTGGTGGATTTGCTACTGGCGCGTGACGGCACCCAGCTGCGCTTGTCCAGCCCCCGCCTTGCCAGTCGCAACACCCATGGCACCGGGTGCACCTTGTCCGCTGCCGTCGCTTGCGGTCTGGCGGGCGGCTTGCCCCTGGCCCAGGCGGTCAGCGAGGCGCGCGCCTTCATCGTGCAAGCCATCCGCGGAGGTGCCGGGGTGCAGGTGGGCCAAGGGCATGGCCCCTTGAACCATGGCCTGCGCTTGCTGCCCAGCGCTTGAGTTGAGGCCGTTCCAGGCGCGCTGCCAGCGCACTGGTGAGGGCCGGCTCATGGTGTGGAGGCGGCTTGGCTGCGATTGGCTTGCAGATGCCGCAGAGCGGTCAGCAGCGCATGGGGGCGTATGGGTTTTTCCAGCACCTGATCCAGGCGAAGCCCCATGCGCTGGGCGGTCTGCAGGACTTGGCTGGGTGGGGCGGTGGTCAGGGCCACCCGTTCCAGCAAGGTCGTCTGGGGGCTGGCACCGCGCAGCGACTGCAGCCACGTCCAAGGCTCGACCGCCCCAGGCTCCAGGGCCAGCAACAGCGTCTGGAAGGGATGGCCCTCTTGTTCGGCCTGTGCGAGCGCGTCGGAGGCGGCTTGGGGCGTCGCAACCCCTTGCACGGGGATCTGCCAGGCCCCCAAGACCTGCTGGAGGATCTCACGCGCGTCGGGGTCGGGCTCCAGCACCAGCAGGCGACGGGGCGTCAAGGTCACCGAGGTGGTCAGCTGCTGGATTTGCGCTGCCGAAGCTTTGGCAAAGACCGCCGTGAAAAGCACTTGGAGCCCCGTGTCACCGCAGGGCTCCACCCACAGTCGGCCCCCCAACGTCCCGACCATGTGTTGAGGCAGGTCAAGCGGCCCACCCCCTGGCAGGGGGGGCGCGGCCAGCCGCGTCGGGGCGGCGAACCACGGTGACTGGGGCTCCGTGGCGTCCCGGGCTTGGGGGACACGGACGGCAAAACGCAGCGCCACCGTGTCCGCCTGCATGCTCAGTTGCGCCACGCTGACCTGGATGGCGCCGGGGCCACTGCAGGCCATGGCGTGGTCCACCACTCGGCGCAAGATGCTCAGCAGGTAGGCGGCATCTCCCACCAAGGCCGTGGTGACCTGATCGGGCACCTCTTGTTCCAGATGCAGGCCTTGCTCATCGGCCTGCAGCACGGTGGAGGTCAGCAAGTCGTCCAGGGTGTCCAGCAAGCAGAAGGGCTGCGGCATGCCCAGCACCTCGGCGCCCTGGATATCGGCCAGCACCTTGGCGCTGTCCAACCATTGGTGCAGCGCCTGGGCGGCCAGGTTCAGGCGCTTGAGCGTGTGACGCTGGGCGTCATCTGAGGCCTGACGCAGTGCCAGGCTGCCCAGGCCCAAAACGGTATTCAAGGGGTTCTTGAGGGCCTGCAAGTGCGCGGTCCAAGCCAGGTCGGGCGCTGGCGTCAGCGCTTCGACTGGGGGCGCTGCGGCGGCCTGCAGGCCTTGCTCTTCGCGCCACTGCGGCTCGGTCAGATCAATGCCGACATTGATTTGCACCACCGAGCTGGCGCCCCACGGGCTGGGGATCTGGCAGGGCGGGCTGCAGCGCCAGACAATTCGCCGGCGCGCGTCACTTCGATCGGTCAGCTCATGGAGGGCGGCTTCACCGAAGGCCGGGTCTGGCTGGGGTGGCTGGGCGCGGGTCGGCTCCAGTGTCGCGCTCAAGGCCATCCAGTTCTGCCCCAGGGCCTGTTCGCGTCCCAAGCCAGTGAAGTTCTCCGCCGCTTGGTTGAACAGCACGATGTCACCGCGCTTGTCCACGCCCACCACGATCAGCGGCAGCGGGTCGACCAGCGCGGCCAGCCAGGGGTTGGTGGGCCCCCGTGCGAGCTCGGCCCTGGGGGGCTCCGTCGGCGGCGTGCCCGCGGCCAGATCGCGGGGCGGATTCAACAGGCGTTGGCGCCAGCGTGGCAGCACGCTGTGCTGCATCACGGCCCCCAGCAGCAGGCTCAGCACCAGGGCAGTGCCCAACTCCAGTCCCAGCCAGAAACGCTGCTGTTCGACGTAGGTGGCCAGCCAGTTTTCCTGGCCTTGTTCGGATTTCCTGGCTTCCTGGGCCGTTTCGTTGAGTTCACGTCGGTGTTTTTCAAACAAGACCGTCAGCTCCGCCAGGAGCTGCTGCTGTTCTTCGCGGCGGCCCTGCAAGACGGCTTGGCTGAAGGGCCCCACCGCCAATCGGAGCAATTGCTGCGCACTCTGGTTGGCGTTTCGGTAGAGCTGCTGAAGTTGGGCTGAGCCGAGGCCCATGGCCTTGCTCCAGTGCTGGTAGCTTTGTTGGTAGTTGGCCTGGAGCTTCTCCAGCCGCGTGATGAGGCGCTTTTGCGGGTCTCGGTCCGGGCTGGAGCCCAGCTCAAAACACAGCAGGTAGGACTCGGTCACGTACAGGGAGGGCAACAGAAGCTCGGACGCCAGGTCTTTGCTGGAGCGGCTCGGGGGCGGCCATGGCTGGCCCAGCCGCATGGCATCCAGCACCCTGAAGCTGGTCCAGGCGACGCCACCCAGCAACAAGGCCACGGCGATGTTCAAGAGCAGCAGGCGAAAACGTCCGGGAAGGTGGAACCGCATGTCGTGTTGGCGGCTGTTCCGGCGCGCAACAGCCGCAGTAGAAGGGGATCTCTGGAGAATCAATCACTTGAATGATATCAAATGAATCATTTAGGCAATATTTAAATTGCGACAAATGTGATTTTTATCCTGATTGGATCGGGTTTGTGATGCAGGAATGAGCATCTTGAGAGAGGGTGCTTCGGGCTGGGGCCAGCCGTTGACCCTGCTGGGTGCCGTGGTCAGTCATCCCAGGGGCCAAACCACCATGCGCTGGGCTGCCGCGAAGGCGGCCTGGCCCCGGCACGGTGGGGCTGGCCCCGTCGTGAACCCAGGGGGGCCAGCGACACCCGTTTCAGTGACGCGGGCCGGGCGCAACGCCCAGGCGTTGCTGCAATTGGGTGCTGGTGGTGGTGTATTGCAGGCGCACCGGCGCTTGGCCCGGCGACAGCCATTGGGCGGCGGCGAAGGCGGCCATGGTGGCTTCATGGAAGCCGCAGAGGATCAGCTTGCGCTTGCCGGGGTAGTGGTTGATGTCACCCACGGCAAAGATGCCGGGCAGCTCGGTGCCGCAACTGACCGGGTCCACGGGCAGCAATTTGCGCTCCATGGCCAGGCCCCAGTTCACCAGCGGTCCCAGGCGGGGCGCCAAGCCCAAGAAGACCAGAAGCTGGTCCACCGGCAGGGTCAGCTCCTCGTCGTCGGCGGTGGCAATTTGCAAACCGGTCAGACGTGGGCCTGGGGTGCTGTCATGGGTTTGCAGGCCCACCGCTTGGCCCACGGTCACCCGCAGGGCGTCTGCGGCGCGCAAGGCGGCCAGTTCAGCCAACAGCGGGGCCGGGGCTTCAAAAACGTCTTTGCGGTGCAACAGGGTCACACTGCGGGGCGCGTTCAGTCCGCTCCGTTTTTGATTCGCTGCGTCCACCGCCGCTTGTACGGCGGTTTCGTCGGCGCCGTTGATCACCACGCGTTGGCCCGCCAGCGTCTCTGGCTCCGGCGCTTGGTAGTGCACTTGCTGGTCTTCAAAGGCCTGGATGCCTTCCAGGCGCAGGCTGCGCGCCACAAACGCGCCCACGCCAGCGGCAATGAACACGGTGCGGGTCAGAAAACGGGTGCCGACCGTGGTTTGCAACAGCCAGCGGCCATCGGGCTGCTGGGCCACTTCGGCCACTTCTTGCGAGAGGTGGAAGGTGGGCGCAAACGGCTTGGTTTGCAGCAGCAGGCGGTCGGCCAGCTCACGCCCGGTGCACACCGGCAGCCCGGGGATGTCGTAGATGGGTTTGTCGGGGTACAGCGCCAGGCACTGGCCACCGACGGCGGGCAAGGTGTCCACCACATGGGCATGGAAGCCTTGCAGGCCAAGCTGAAAGACCTGGAACAGGCCCACGGGCCCCGCGCCGATGACAAGGGCATCGGTTTCAATGGGCGGCAGCATGGGGGCGGTGGTCAAGGGGTCAGCCGTGGGGACCGGGCACCCCAGGGTGCCCGGTCCGAAGGGGGGCAGGGAATCAGCGGATCAGTTCAGCCAGCTTGCCCGGCTTGTTGTTCCAGGCGTCAGCGTCGGGCAGGGCCGGCTTGCGCTTGGTGATGCTCTTCCAGCCGTCGGCCAGGGCCAGCTCGGCGTTGAGCTTGATGAAGTGCAGCTGGTCCGAAGGGGTGTCCTCTTCAGCAAAGATGGCGTTGGCCGGGCATTCCGGGATGCACACGGCGCAGTCGATGCACTCGTCGGGATCGATCACGAGCATGTTGGGGCCTTCGCGGAAGCAGTCCACGGGGCACACATCCACGCAATCGGTGAATTTGCACTTGATGCAGTTTTCGGTAACGACGTGAGTCATGGGAAGAGGTTTTGTCTGGTGGGGGGAAGGTTTCCCGAACGATTTTCGGGAAAACCCTTGATTTTAGGGGGAATCCGGCCAGAGCGCAGATTTGTCCTCGACAAGTCTGCGGCCTCTGGCCTGGGGGCTGCGTCGGATCAGGCCTTGACCAGCACGGCGGCGGCCGTTTTGTGGCTGGCGGTGTCGACCAGGATCAGCGAGCCCAGGGCGCGTGCTTGCTCGAACGGCAGGGTGGCCACGGGCTCTTGCAGGGCCAGTTCGATCAGGCCAATGGTGTTGGCCGGCAACTCGGTGGCGGCTTCTTCGGCCAGGGTGTTGACGTCGAGCTTGTGCACGATGCGGCTGACCTTGGCCTTGATCCAGCGGTGGCCATGCAAGGCCCAGTAGACGCGGCCGGGCACCAGGGCTTCGTCGTCGAGCCAGGCGACAGTGGCTTGCAGGGTGCGCTGGGCTTCGATCTGACCCGGGGCCAGCAGCCAGTCGCCGCGCGACACGTCGACTTCGCGGTCCAGCACGATGCCCGCGCTGTGGCCGGCGTCGATGTCCGAGGGGCGGCGTGCGTGGTCCAGCACCTGGGCCACGGTGGCGCTCTGGCCGCCGGGCAGCACCGTCACGGCCTGGCCGGGCTTGACGCTGCCTGCGGCCACACGGCCCCAGAACACGCGGCGGCCCTGGCTGGTGTCCGACGAGGAGGAGAACTTCTCCACCCACTGCACCGGGAAGGCAAAGGGCTGCTCAACGTCGGCATGGGTCACCGGCAGTTGTTCCAGCAGTTGCAGCAGGCTGTCGCCTTCGTAGCCGCACCAGCCGGCCTTGGCGTCGACTACGTTCCAGCCCTTCAGGGCCGACACGGGGATGGTGGCGCGCACCTGGATGCCGGCGGCGTCGGCAAAGGCCTTGAGCGCCGCGCTGATGTGCTGGAAGGCCAGCGTCGGGTCTTCGACCGCGTCGAGCTTGTTGATGGCAAACACCAGCGAGCTCACGCGCAGCAGCTTGACCAGCAGCGAGTGGCGGCGGGTTTGCACCAGCAGTTCCAGGGCCGGGTTCTTCCAGTCGAGCTTGGTGGCGTCGACCAGCACCACGGCGGCGTCGGCGCTGGAGGCGGCCGTCACCATGTTGCGGGTGTACTGCTCGTGGCCCGGGGCATCGCCAATGATGAACTTGCGGCTCTCGGTGGCGAAGTAGCGGTAGGCCACGTCGATGGTGATGCCTTGTTCGCGCTCGGCCGACAGGCCGTCGGTCAGCAGGGCCAGGTCGGTTTCACCTTGGCGTTGCACGCCGGCCAGGTGGTCTTGCAGCACGGCCTTGCTGTCCACCAGCAGGCGGCCAATCAAGGTGCTCTTGCCGTCGTCGACCGAGCCGCAGGTGATGAAACGCAGGGCCGGACGCAGTTCGGTGTCGGTGCTGGCGGGGGTGTTCAATTCAGTCGTGCTCATCAGAAGTAACCGTCCTTCTTGCGTTTTTCCATCGAGGCGTCGGACGTTTTGTCGTCCATGCGGGTGGCGCCGCGTTCGCTCACGTCAGCGGCCAGGGTTTCAATCACGATGTCCGCCGGCGTGGCCGCCAGGCTTTCCACCGGGCAGGTGCAGGTGATGTCGCCCACGGTGCGGAAGCGCACGTCGCGCAACTGCACGGTCTCGCCGTCCTTGGCGGGGGTGAGTTCGGTCACCGGCACCAGCAGGCCACGGCGGTCCACCACCTCGCGCTGGTGGGTGTAGTACAGCGAAGGCAGGGCAATTTGTTCGCGCTCGATGTACTGCCAGACGTCGAGTTCGGTCCAGTTGCTGATGGGGAACACGCGGAAGTGCTCGCCCGGGGCCAGGCGGGTGTTGAACAGGGTCCACAGCTCGGGGCGCTGGGCCTTGGGTTGCCATTGGCCGAAGCTGTCGCGGTGCGAGAAGATGCGCTCCTTGGCGCGGGCCTTTTCTTCGTCGCGGCGCGCGCCGCCGATCAGCGCGTCAAAGCGGAATTCTTCGATGGCTTCGAGCAGGGTCACGGACTGGTGCACATTGCGCGACTCGCCCGGGTGGGCCAGGCGCACGGTGCCGCGCTTCATCGAGTCTTCGACGTTGCGCACGATCAGCTCGGCTTGCAGTTCCTTGGCGCGGAAGTCGCGGAAATCGGTCACTTCATGGAAGTTGTGGCCGGTGTCGATCATCAGCAGCGGGTAGGGGATGCGGCCGACGCCGAAGGCTTTTTCGGCGCACTTGAGCATCACCAGCGAATCCTTGCCGCCCGAAAACAGCAGGGCGGGGCGTTCGAAGGCAGCGGCCACTTCGCGCAGGATGAAGATGGTTTCTTCTTCCAGGGCGTCCAGGTGGGCGTTGCTCAGGTGGCTGGTGGGGGAGGTGCCGGTGGCGGTCATGGTCTGAGGCTCAAGCAATTGGGGATCGGTTCGGGTGTTCATGCGTTCACCGGGCGGATGGGGATGATGCTGGAGGCGGGGGCGGCCTCTTCACCGTGGTCGACATGCAGGCCGCATTCCTTGGCCGATTCCTGCTCCCACCACCAGCGGCCGGACCGGAAGTCCTCACCCAGGGTCACAGCGCGGGTGCAGGGCGCGCAACCAATGCTGGGGAAGAATTGGTCGTGCAGGGGGTTGTAGGGCACGCCGTGCAGCTCGATGAAGCGCCAGACATCGCCCAGCGTCCAGTTGGCCAGGGGATTGACCTTGGCGCGTTCGCCGCTGCGGTCCACATCGGGCACTTCAGCGCGGGCGTTGGATTGCTCGCGGCGCAGGCCGGTGATCCAGGCCTTTTTACCCTCCAGGGCCTGGGCCAGCGGCACCATCTTGCGGATGTCGCAGCAGGCCTTGCGCAGTTCGATGCTTTTGTACATCGCGTCTTCGCCGTTGGCTGCCACAAAGGCCTGGGCCGCTGCCGCGTCCGGGCGGTAGAGGTCCAGGGTCTTGCCATAGCGCGCTTCGATCTGGCCGATCAGGGCCAGGGTCTCGGCGTGCAGCTTGCCGGTGTCGAGCACGAACACGCTCAGGCTGGGGGCCTGGAGCACGCCGGCCTGGTGCAGCAGTTCGGTGATGACCATGTCCTCCACCCCCAGGCTGGAGGCCTGGGTGAGGGGCTGGAACTCGGCCACAGCTTGCTGCAGCAGGGCCTGGCTGGCCGCCACCTTGGCCGACAGGTCGGCTGAGGCGGTGTGGGCATAAAGAGAAATGGCACTCATGTCGCGGGGTGTTTTTTAAAGTGAGTGACAGGGGCGGGGCGCTGGCGGCAGGGCCTCAGGCGCCTTGGCGGGCGAACACCGGCTTGGCGTTGACCGCATCGGCTTGGTAGAAGCCCGAGAAGCGGTCGAACTGGCGTTGGGCGTCAGCGATGTCCACGCCGGCGCGCAGCACGGCCACGTCAAAGCCGGTGCGGCTCATTTGCACCAGTTGGTCGATCAGCACGTCGCCGACGGCGCGGATTTCGCCCTGGAAGCCCAGGCGGCGGCGCAGCAGGTAGGCCTGGCTGTAGGCGCGGCCATCGGTGAACTTCGGGAAGGTCAGGTCGATGCGGGTCACACCGGCCAGCGACAGTTCACTCGGGTCCACATCGTTGGCCGGGGCCAGCACGGCAGGGTTGTCTTGGGACGCAGCTTGGTGGTCCTTGGCTTCAATGATCTTCATGGCGCTTGTTCTCTTGACGTTCTGGGGGCGGCCGGCTCAGGCGGCCACCGGGGCGTGGGCGGGCTCGGCACGGGCGGCGTTGGCGGCGGTCTTGAAGGGGTCCAGGCCCACGCGGCGCAGGGTGGTGATGAAGGTCTCACCCCCTTCGCGCAGGTCGCGGTAGGTGTTGAGCACGGCTTCGATCACGTCCGGCACTTCGGCGGCCGAGAAGGACGGGCCCACCACCTTGCCGGCCACGGCGGCACCGCTGAGGTCGGAGCCATCGGCGCCGCCCAGGGTCACCTGGTACCACTCCTTGCCGTCCTTGTCGACGCCCAGGATGCCGATGTGGCCGCTGTGGTGGTGACCGCAGGAGTTGATGCAGCCGCTGATGTGCAGGTCGATCTCGCCCAGGTCGTCGAGCTCGTCGAGGTCCTGGTAGCGCTCGGTGATGGCTTCGGCGATCGGGATCGAGCGCGCATTGGCCAGCGCGCAAAAGTCGCCGCCGGGGCAGGCGATCATGTCGGTCAGCAGGTGCACATTGGGGCTGGCGAAGCCGGCGGCGCGCGCGGCGGTGTAGAGCGCGTGCAGCTCGCTGGCCGAGACCCAGGGCAGCAGCACGTTCTGATCGTGCGTGACGCGGGCTTCACCGGCGCTGAAGCGGTCCACCAGATCGGCAATGGTGTCGAGCTGGTCGGCGCTGGCGTCGCCCGGGGCTTGGCCCAGGCGCTTGAAGGACAGGGTCACGGCGCGCAGGGCCGGGTTCTTGTGCGGGGCCACGTTGCGGGCCAGCCAGCGGGCAAACAGCGGGTCGGCATCGGCGGCCTGGCGCAGCTGGGTGTCCACGGCTTCGGCGCTGACCACCGGGCGGCCGGCCAGCGAGGGCGGCACGAACGAGGCGCTGACGCGGTCGAGTTCGCTTTGCGGGATGGTGTGCTGGCCACCGTCGTGCTCGACGATCTGCTTGAACTCGGCTTCCACATCGTCAAAGTAGCGCTGGCCTTCGGCCTTGACCAGGATCTTGATGCGCGCCTTGTACATGTTGTCGCGGCGGCCGTAGCGGTTGTAGACGCGCACCACGGCTTCGAGGTAGTTCATGATCTGGTTCCAGGGCAGGAACTCGCGGATCACCGTGCCCGGGATCGGCGTGCGGCCCATGCCGCCACCCACCAGCACGCGGAAGCCCAGCTCGCCGGCTTCGTTCTTGATCAGGTGCAGGCCCACGTCGTGCCAGGCCGTGGCGGCGCGGTCTTCGGTGGCGCCAATGATGGCGATCTTGAACTTGCGCGGCAGGAAGGCGAACTCGGGGTGCAGCGTGCTCCACTGGCGCAGGATTTCAGCAAAGGCGCGCGGGTCGGCCAGCTCGTCGACGGCGATGCCGGCACGTTCGTCGCTGGTGATGTTGCGGATGCAGTTGCCGCTGGTCTGGATGCCGTGCATGTTGACGCTGGCCAGCAGGTCCATCACGTCGGCCGACTTGCTCAGCGGGATCCAGTTGAACTGCACGTTCTGGCGCGTGGTGAAGTGCGCGTAGTGCGTGGGCAACTGGGTCGAGCCCATGGCGCCTTGGATCTTCAGCGCTTCGGCGTAGACACCGGCTTCGGGTTCGTCGTACTCGCGGGCGATCTTGGCCAGCACGCGGAACTGGGCGCTGGACAGCTCGCCATAGGGCACGGCCACGCGCAGCATGGGCGCGTAGCGTTGCACGTACCAGCCGTTTTGCAGGCGCAGCGGACGGAACTCCTCGTCGGCCAGCTTGCCAGCCTGCCAGCGCTCGAGCTGGTCACGGTGTTGGGCGGCGCGCAGCTTGACGAACTGCTTGTCGAAGGCGGTGTATTGGTACATCGTGGACGTGGGTTTTTATGAAATGGCGATCAAATAGCGATCAATTTGGTGCCGGCGTAGGCCAGCAGCAGCGAAAGGACGGAGCGGATGAAGCGCTCAGGCAGTTTGGTGTTGAGGTGCGAACCCAGCCAGATGCCGGGGATGGAGCCCGCCAGCAGCTTGGCCAGCAGCCACCAGTCCACCGTGCCCAGGCCCGCATGGCCCAGGCCAGCCACCAGGGTCAGCGGCACCGCGTGCGCGATGTCGGCGGCCACGATGCGCTGCAGCGGCAGCGCGGGGTAGACCAACATCAGCACCAGCACGCCAATCGCGCCGGCACCCACCGAGGTTAATGTTACCAAGACACCGATTACGGCGCCGAACAGCACCGGCAGGGCTTTGTGAATGGGGAGTGCCGCCAGGGCGGGGTCTTGGCCGACGGCGATGGTGCCTTGCTTTTGACCGAACAAGGCCTTGTACAAAGTGGCGACGGCGGTCAGCAGCAAGGCCACACCCAGCGTGGTGGTCATGGCTTTTTGCACGGCGGGCGAGGTGGCGCCGAAGTGGTCCAGGGCCACCAGGGTGAGCACGGAGGCGGGCACGCTGCCCAGGGCCATCAGCAGCACCACGGGCCAGTCGATGGTGCGCGAGCGCGCCAGCTTGACCGAGCCGCTGAACTTGGTGCCCGCGGCGAACAGCAAGTCGGTGCCGATGGCCAGGTGGGGCTTCATGCCGAAAAAGAAGATCAGGATAGGCGTCATCAGCGAGCCGCCACCCACCCCGGTCAGACCAACCACGATGCCCACGAACAGACCAGCCAACACAAACGCGAATTCTTGCATGGGGGCGTATTGTGGTGAGTGGTCTTATGACCCCCAACGATTTTTTTGTTCGCGCTTTATGCGGATAAGCTTATGCGCCTTATTTGGCGCGGCTTGGCGGGCGATTGGGAGGCGTTTTCGGATAAAGCCGGGGGCTTCAGTCTTCGCCCAGGGGCTGTGCTTTGCCGGGGGCCGGGCGGCTGGCTTGCAAGGCCCGGGCGAGGCTCAACTCGATCGGCAGGGGCTCGCCTGTCAACTGCGCGGCCAACAGTTCGGCGCACAGCAGGCCCCAGGTCAAGCCGCGCGTGCCCAGGGCCGTGCACAGCCAGACCCCGGGCCGGTGCTCGGGGTTCACCGGGCCCACCAAGGGGACGCGGTCGGGGGAGGTGCAGCGAATGCCCGCCCAGGCCTGCAGCGTGCGGCTGCCTGCCGGGCTTTGCAGGCTGGCGGCCGTGGCGGGCAGCAGGCTGGCCAGCTTGTTCAGGTTGGTCTCATGGTCGTCTGGTTTCAAGGGCGTCGCCTCGCCCGCGGCCTGGAGGGGGTGACCGCGGTCAAAAGTCGAGCCGGTGTACCAGGCCGTGCCGCCGGGCACGGGCAGGTGGGGGATCAGGCTGCCTTGGCCGTTGACCGGGTGGGGCGGCAACTGCTCGCCCGCCTGGGCCACGGCCCAGCTCAGTTGGCCGCGCAGCGCTTGCAGCGGCACCAGGGGCTCGCCCAGCGCGCGGCTGCCCGGGCCAGCGGCAATCACCACCAAAGCGGCGCTGGCCAACACCTGGCCTTGCGCATCGAGCAACTGCCATTCAGGGCCTGCTTCACCCGAGTCGCCGCGCTGCAGTTGCGCGACACGGCAGCCCCCGCGCCAGTCCACGCGGCCGGGCAGGGCGCTGCGGGCTTCGGCCAGCAGGGCTTGCACCAGGCGGGCCGGCCGCACCCAGCCGGCCGTGGGGTGCCAGGTGGCCGAGGCGTCTGCGCCGAGGCCTGCCGCCGTTTTTTGCTCGGGGCTGGCCTCGTGGCTCCACAAGGCTTCATCGATCAGGGCGCCGCGCGGGCCGGCTTTGCCGTGCACGCGGTGCTCCATGACGCCGCTGGGGGCCCAGTCCTCACCCTCGCGCAGCAGGCGTTGCGCCGTGTCACGGCTCAGGCGCAGGCCGGTGCGGGTCAGGCGGGAGATGCGGTTGTTGTCGGGTGAGACATGGGGCGAGAACAGCCCCGCCGGCAGGCCCGAGGCGCCCTGCGCGGGCTGTTCGGCCGCGTCCAGCACCGTGACCTGCCAGCCCCGGCGCGCCAGGGCATGGGCCGTGCCCAGGCCCGCCAAACCACCGCCCACCACCACGCAGCGGCGGGGGGCGCTTTCGGGCCAGGGGGGGCTCAGGGGGGCGGCGCGGCGCGGCTCCCAGCGGGGTTGGTAACGCCAGTGACCGTCGCCCTCTGGCCCAAAACCCAGGGGGCGCAGGGACTCTGCCAGGTCGGCGTCCGGGCTCTGCAAGGTGGCGCCGCGTCGGCACAGGCGGGCGATGGTCTTGAGGGTGGTGTCCCGCTGGCTCGCGTCCCCACCGGCGCCCCAGTGAACCTGGTCGGCCTGCAATTGCAGTTCGCGCAGGTTCTCCAGCAGCGGTCCCAGGCACAGCATGAGTTGCAGCCGGCCTTGGTCGAAGCTCAGTCGATGGAAGCCGGGTGTCAGGCCCCAGCACTGCCGGGCCCATGCTTCGGCCAGCGGGCCCAGATCGGGGTGCGGCCCCCACTTGGCCCGCAGGGCCTCGGCCTGGGGTGGGGTCTCGGCCATCCACACCATCGACAGGCGGCTGGGGGAGCCCGGGGGCGCCGCCTGGCGCCAGTCCTGCCAGGCTTGCAGGCATGCAGCGTCAGCGCCTTCGCCCACCGCCAGCAGCACCCAGTGGTCCCGGCCCGGGCTGGGCGGCAGGGACTCCGGTGGGGCAGGGTGGTCGGTGGTGCGGGGCAGGCTCATGGCAAAAAGCCCGGCGGACCGGGCTGGCTGGGAGGTGGGGCCCAGGCGGGATGGCCGCCTGGGTCGGGTGCCGTGTCGATCAGGCCTGCGGCGGCACGTAGCCTTGCACCACGTCGGCGCCGCCACCGAAAAAGTGGTTTTCCATCTGGCGCGCCAGGTACTGGCGGGCGCGGGCGTCGGCCAGGTTCAGGCGGTTTTCATTGACCAGCATGGTTTGCTGCTTCATCCACGCAGCCCAGGCTTCCTTGCTCACGCCTTCCCAGAGGCGCTTGCCCAGCTCGCCGGGGTAGGGCGGGAAATCGAGACCTTCGGCTTCCTTGCCGAGTTTGATGCAGTTGACCATGCGTGCCATGTCGTTCTTCCTTGTCCAGTGGGGGAGGGCGGGGCCGGCGAGCGGCCTGACCAAAGCGCCGAATTATCCCATTGCTGCCGGTCCCCACAGGGGCTGGGGGCTTGCGCTGAGCACGCGCCGCCCCCGTTTCCACGTTTTGAAAGATAGAAAACAGATAAACAAATGATTTCTTATGCGTTTGAGTTTTAACCGAGGTTTTCCAGAATCCATCCCATCACTTGATTCACCCCCCCTTGACCGACCCCGAACGAAAGCAACCGATGAACTTCCGACGCGCCCTGATCCAACGTGCTGCCCTGGCTTCTCTGGCCCTGGCGGGTGCCTTGTCCGCCCTGCCGGCTTCGGCCCAGACCGTCACCCTGCTCAACGTGTCTTACGACCCGACGCGCGAGCTGTACGTCGAGTACAACGCCGCCTTCGCCAAGCACTGGAAGGCCAAGTCGGGTCAAGACGTGTCGATCAAACAGTCGCATGGCGGCTCCGGCAAGCAGGCCCGTTCGGTCATCGATGGCATTGACGCCGATGTGGTGACCCTGGCCCTGGGCGGCGACGTGGACGCCGTGGCCAAGAACGGCAACCTGCTGGCCAAAGACTGGGTCAAGCGCCTGCCGCACAACTCTTCGCCCTACACCTCGACCATTGTGTTCCTGGTGCGCAAGGGCAACCCCAAGGGTTTGAAGGACTGGGATGACCTGGCCAAGCCCGGTGTGTCGGTCATCACGCCCAACCCCAAGACCTCGGGCGGTGCCCGTTGGAACTACCTGGCGGCCTGGGAATTCGCCAAGCGCAAGTACGGCGGCGATGCCAAGGCCAAGGAGTTCGTGGGCAAGCTCTACAAGAACGTCCCGGTGCTCGACACCGGTGCGCGTGGCTCCACCATCACTTTTGTGCAACGCGGCGTGGGCGACGTGCTGCTGGCCTGGGAAAACGAAGCCTTCCTGGCCCTGAAGGAATTCGGCCCGGACAAGTTCCAGATCGTCGTGCCCTCGGTCAGCATCTTGGCCGAGCCCTCGGTGGCGGTGGTCGACAAGAACGTGGACAAGAAGGGCACGCGCGCCGTGGCCGAGGAATACCTGAAGTACCTGTACTCCGACGAAGGCCAGGACATCGCGGGTCGCAACTACTACCGCCCGACGGCCGAGAAGGCCAAGGCCAAGTTCGCCAACCAATTCCCCAAGCTGACCTTGGTCACGATCGACGAGGCCTTTGGTGGCTGGGGCAAGGCCGACAAGGACCACTTTGCCGACGGTGCTTCCTTCGACCAGATCTACTCGCCGCGTTGAGCCCGGGCTGACATCACGCCTGACGGCCTTCCAGGTTCAGAAAGAAACAACATGACCGTACTCCTGATCGCCGGCAGCCCCTCGGCCCGATCCCGCTCCTCGGGCTTGCTCGACAGCGTGGGTCAACGCCTGCAGCAGCGCGGCGTCGAAGTGGATCGCATCCAGATCCGCGACTTGGCGCCCGAAGCGCTGGTGTTGGCCGACTTCGGCCACCCCAGCATCCTGCAGGCCATTGCCCAGGTGGAGCGCGCCTCGGCCATCGTGGTCTCGACCCCGGTGTACAAGGCCGCCTACAGCGGTGTGCTCAAGGTCTTCCTGGACCTGCTGCCCCAGACGGCCCTCAAGGGCAAGACCGTGCTGCCCCTGGCCACGGGCGGCAGTCCGCACCACATGCTGGCGCTGGACTACACCCTGCGCCCGGTGCTGCAGTCGCTGGCGGCGCGCCACATCCTGCCCGGTGTCTATGCCACCGATGCACAGATCGCGGTGACCCCCGAAGGCGCCTACCAAATCGGCCCGGACATCGGCACCCGCCTCGACGAAGCCGTCGGCGTGCTGCAACTCGAGGCTTACGGCCAACGCCAACCTTTGGCTGGCTTTGCCCCCATCCCCTTCGACCAGGTGCGATGTAGCGTTTGATCGCGGGGCAGCGGCCCGCGCCGCTGCCTCTTCTGTTTCCCCCCCCTTCTTTGTGCTGGACAGCGGTGGCGTGTGTGCCACCCGGGGGAAGCGTTTGCCTCGAATTTCTCTGTTCCCCTCACCTGAGTCCACCGCCATGAGTCCCTTGCCCTTGTCGACCCCCAGTCCCACGCCCCTGTCGGCCGCCCAGGACGAGCTGTCCTTGAGCTGGCGCTCCTGGTGGCTGGACCTGGTGCAGGCCTTGGGCATTGCCGTGCTGCTGGTGAGTTCGCTGGTGTTGATCGTGGGCTTCCTGCTCTTGCCTGTGGTGCCGGCCTGACGGCCCGCTGCGCTGAACCCTCTTCTTAGATTGAAAGAACTGACCATGACTTCTTCCCTTCATTGGCAGCGCCGTCAGGCCCTGATCACGGCCTTGGGACTGGCGGGTGCCGCCCTCACTGCGGGCCCGGCCTGGGCGCAAAAGACCGACCGCGTGTTCCGCATCGGCCACCAAAAGGGTTGGCTGTCCTTGCTCAAGGCCCGGGGTACGCTGGAAAAGCGCCTCTCCCCCCTGGGTGTGAGCGTGACCTGGACCGAGTTCAACGCCGGCCCGGTGCAGCTGGAAGCGCTGAACGTCGGATCGATCGACTTTGGTGACGTGGGCGAAGCGCCCCCCATCTTTGCCCAGGCCGCCGGTGCCCCGCTGGTGTATGCCGGCGCCACCGTGCCCCGCCCGGCGCTGGAGGCGGTGATCGTCCCCAAGGACTCGTCGATCCGTTCGATCGCCGACCTCAAGGGCAAGCGCGTGGCCTACAACAAGGGCTCCAACGTGCAGTACTTCCTGGTCAAGCTGCTGGAGAAGAACGGCCTCAAGTACAGCGATGTGCAGTCCGTCTTCCTGGCGCCGCCGGACGCCCGCGCCGCTTTCGAGCGCGGTGCCGCCGACGCCTGGGTGATCTGGGACCCCTTCCTGGCCGCCGCCCAAAAGACCCTGGACGCCCGCCTGCTGGCCGACGCCACGGGCGTGGTCAACAACCGGGCCTACTACTTCAGCTCGCGCGATTTCGCCACCAAGAACAGCGATGTGCTGCGCATCGCGATCCAGGAAATCAACACCATCGAACAGTGGATCGCCAAGAACAAGCCGGCCGCAGCGGCGGAGCTGTCCACCGTGCTGGGCCTGGACAAGAGCATCACCGAGCTGTTCATCAACCGCGCCTCTTACGGGGCAGCGCCGGTGACGCGCGACATCCTGGGCGAGCAGCAATCCATTGCCGACACCTTCTTCGACCTGAAGCTGATCCCCAAGAAGCTCAACCTGTTGCACGCCGCGCCCGTGGACCTGTGACCGGCTGACCCGCCACTGACCTGAGCGCAGGAGCCACCCATGAGCACCTTCCCTCCCTTGTCCTTTCCCTCCCGGCCCGAAGCCCTCGACAAGGCGGACCGGGTGTCCGCCCGCATCGATCAGGTGTTGGGCACCACCGCCGCCCAATGGGGCTTGGCCTGGCCGCTGTCGGCGCCGAGCCGACCGCTGTGTCCGCGGCCTTCGGTGCAGGCCCAGGGGGCGCTTCAGGGCGGGGGTAGCGTGCGGGTGCGCCGGCGCATGAACCGTGCTCGGCGCGCCATGGCCCAGGCCTTGGCATACCAGCCCGTGTCGGCCTGGTCCTTGAAGGGGCTGGCCTGGTGAGGCCAGCGGCCTGAGCGAGTTCTGATTTGCGAGAAATTCCCATGAAAATTTTTTGGTTCATCCCCACCCACGGTGACAGCCGCTACCTCGGCACCAGCGAAGGCGCGCGCGAAGTCAGCCTGGACTACCTCAAGCAAGTGGCGTCCGCGGCGGACCACCTGGGCTACGAGGGCGTGCTGATCCCCACCGGGCGCTCGTGTGAAGACCCCTGGGTGGTGGCCTCGGCCCTGCTGCCCGTCACCCAGCGCCTGAAGTTCCTGGTCGCGGTGCGCCCGGGCCTGCATCAGCCGGCCCTGGCCGCGCGCATGGCCGCCACTTTTGACCGCCTCTCGGGAGGCCGTCTCCTGGTCAACCTCGTCACCGGCGGTGACCAGATCGAGTTGGAAGGCGACGGCGTCTACCTCAACCACACCGAACGCTACGAGCAGTCTGCCGAATTCATCCGCATCTGGCGCGAAATCCTGACGCGCAGCCACACCGGTGAGCCCTTCGACTACCAGGGCAAGCACCTCAGCGTGACCGGGGCCCGCCTGCTGTACCCGCCCCAGCAAAAACCTTATCCGGCGGTGTATTTCGGTGGCTCCTCCGAGGCGGGCCATGCGCTGGCCGCCGAGCAGGTGGACACCTACCTCACCTGGGGCGAGCCGCCGGCCGAAGTGGCCAAGAAAGTGGCCGACGTGCGCCAGCGCGCCGCCGCCCATGGCCGTGAAGTGAAGTTCGGCATTCGCCTGCACGTCATCCTGCGTGAGACCGAAGAGCAGGCCTGGGCCGCCGCCGACGCGCTGATCAGCCGCGTCGATGACGAGACCGTGGCCCGTGCCCAGGCGGTGTTCGCCCGCATGGACTCCGAAGGCCAGCGCCGCATGGCCGCGCTGCACGCCACCGGCGGCAAGCGCAGCCGGGGCGACCTGGAAATCAGCCCCAACCTGTGGGCGGGCGTGGGCCTGGTGCGTGGCGGTGCCGGCACCGCTCTGGTGGGCAATCCCCAGCAGGTGGCGGCCCGCATCCAGGAGTACGCCGAGCTGGGCTTGGAGAACTTCGTGCTCTCCGGCTACCCGCACCTGGAAGAGGCTTACCGCTTTGCCGAGTTGGTCTTCCCGCTGCTGCCTGAACGTCTGCAGGAGGGCTTCACCAAGCCCGGCCTGAACGGCCCCTTGGGCGAGGTGGTGGGCAACCAATACGTGCCCCGCGCTTCGGCCAGCTGAGCCCGCTCCCGGCATTCGCCCTTGACCTGACCCCACCCGGCGCCCGTGCCGGGTCGCACCACCCAACGAGATCCCCATGACCCAACCTGCGCGTGATTTACCCAACCCCCTCGAGGCGCCCGGCCTGGGCCTGTTAGCTGCCGGTGAGGCCGATGCCCCCGCCTGGACCTGGGCCCTGCGTTGGCTGAAGCCGCTGTGGCAACGCATCATCCCCTGGCTGGTGCCGGTGGGCCTGATCGTCGGCTGGCAAATCGCTTCCGCCCAGGGCTGGATCTCCACCCGCGTGCTGCCCGCGCCCTTGGACGTGGTCAAGGCCGCCTGGACCTTGAGCGCTTCGGGCGAGCTGTGGACCCACGTCAAGGTCAGCGCCGGCCGCGCCTTGCTGGGCCTGGGCATTGGCGGCGGCCTGGGCCTGCTGCTGGGCTTGTTGACCGGCTCGGTGCGCTTTTTCGAGACCCTGCTCGACTCCAGCATCCAGATGGTGCGCAACATCCCGGCGCTGGCGCTGATCCCGCTGGTCATCCTGTGGTTCGGCATCGACGAGTCGGCCAAGCTGTTCCTGATCTCGGTGTCGGTGTTCTTCCCGATCTACCTCAACACCTTCCACGGCATCCGCAACGTGGACCCGGGCCTGATCGAGATGGGCCGCACCTATGGCCTGTCGCGCTGGCAGCTGTACCAACAGGTGGTGCTGCCGGGGGCCATGTCCTCCATCCTGGTGGGCCTGCGGTTTTCGCTGGGCCTGATGTGGGTGATCCTGATCGTGGCCGAGACCATCTCGGCCCAGGCCGGCATTGGCTACCTGACCATGAATGCGCGTGAGTTCCTGCAGACCGACATCGTGCTGGTGGGCATCCTGCTGTACGCCTTGCTGGGCAAGTTGGCCGACGTTTTTGCCAAGACGCTGGAGCGCTACTGGCTGCGTTGGCACCCCGGCTACCAGTCGGCCGCCTGAAGGCCCTGTCGTTCCCCACCAACCCTTTTCGGATCCCTTTGCCATGAGCACCCACACCTCTTCCACGGCGGCCTCAACCGCCAACCCGTCCGGTGGCGTGCGCTTGCACATTCAAGGCCTGAGCAAGCGCTACGGCCAGCGCGACGTGCTGCGCAGCACTGAGCTGACCATCGAAGCCGGCGAATTTGTCGCCATCGTCGGCCGCAGCGGCTGCGGCAAGAGCACCTTGCTGCGCATGGTGGCCGGCCTCGAAGCCCCCACCCGGGGCAGCCTGAGCATCGACGGCGCACCGGTCAAAGGCCTGAACCCGGACACCCGCATCATGTTTCAGGACTCGCGCCTGCTGCCCTGGAAGCGCGTGCTGGACAACGTGGCGCTGGGCCTGACCCCGGCCCAGCGCCCCTCGGCCCAGGCGGTGCTGTCGCAGGTCGGCCTGGGCGAGCGCGAAGGTGAATGGCCGGCCCGCCTGTCCGGCGGCCAACGCCAGCGCGTGGCCCTGGCCCGCGCCCTGGTGCACCACCCGCGCCTGCTCTTGCTGGACGAGCCCTTGGGTGCGCTGGACGCGCTGACCCGCATCGAGATGCATGCCTTGATCGAAGGCCTGTGGCGCCGCCATGGCTTCACGGCCTTGTTGGTGACCCACGACGTGCAGGAGGCGGTGGCCCTGGCCGACCGGGTGATCCTGATCGAAGACGGCGTCATCGCGCTGGACGAAAAGATCCCGCTGGCCCGCCCACGCTCGCGCGGTGACGCGGCCTTTGCCGCGCTCGAAAAACGCATCCTCGACCGTGTGCTGCAACACGAAGACCCCGAGCTGCCCGAGGCCGACCCGCGCTGGGCGGGCGTGCCCGCGCATGGGCTGCGCTGGGCCGTCTGAATCGCTTTTTTATAACCAAGCGTTCTGTAGACCTAATTAATCAGTATTTAAAAATCTTTGGGTAAACCCTTACATTCGTCGCTCGCTCGGGGTGGACCGCCCGTTCACCGACCGAACACGGCATTCCATCCGTACAGGGTTTCATGATTGATTTAGAAGGCATCTACCAGACCTACCCAGGCCCACAAGGCCCTGTGGAGGCCTTGCGCGGCATCGACCTGCGCATCGCGGCCGGCGAGGTGTTCGGCATCATCGGGCGCAGCGGCGCGGGCAAAAGCTCGCTGGTGCGCACCATCAACTGGCTCAACCGCCCCTCGCAGGGCACGGTCACGGTGGCCGGGCGCTCGCTGGGCGATTTGAGTGACGCCCAGCTGCGCGAAGCCCGGCGCGACATCGGCATGATCTTCCAGCACTTCAACCTGCTGGCCTCGCGCACCGTCTACGACAACGTCGCGCTGCCGCTCGAGCTGGCGCACTGGTCGGCCGACCGCATCCGCGCCCGCGTAGAGCCGCTTTTGGAGCTGGTCGGCCTGAGCGCCTTCCGTGACCGCTACCCGGCCCAGCTCAGTGGCGGGCAAAAGCAGCGCGTGGGCATTGCCCGCGCCCTGGCCAGCCAGCCCAAGGTGCTGCTGTCGGACGAGGCCACCTCGGCCCTGGACCCGGAAACCACCCGCTCCATCCTGGCCCTGCTGCGCGACATCAACCGCGAACTGGGCCTGACCATCGTGCTCATCACCCACCAGATGCAGGTCATCAAGCAGGTGGCCGACCGCGTGGCCGTCATCGACGGCGGCCGCATCGTCGAGTGCGGCCCGGTGCTCGAGGTCTTCAGCCGCCCGCAGCACGCCACCACACGCAGCCTGATCGAAGACGTGGTGCCGCAGTCCTTGCCCGAAGCCGTGCTGGCCCGGGTGCAGGCCCAGTTGCAGCAGTCGCCCGACGCCTCGGCCCGTTTGCTGCGCCTGGTGTTTGCCGGCGCGCAGGGCGAGCAGGCCTTGCTGTCGGACGTGATCCGGCGTTTCAACCTCGACCTGAACATCCTGCATGGCCAGGTCGACGAGGTGCAGGGCCAGCCTTTTGGCTCCCTGTCGGTCTTGGCCCGCGGTGATGCGGGCGCGGTGGCCCAGGCCGTGGCGCAGTGGCGCCAGGCCGGCGTGGGTGTGGAGGAGCTGAGCCATGTTTGAACGATTCACCGCCGAATTGCTGGCCCTGATGCTGGATTCCTTCTGGGAAACCGTGCTGATGGTGGGCATCGCCGGCCTGCTGGGCACGGTCATCGGCCTGCCCCTGGGCGTCTACCTGCGCCTGACCGATCGGGGCGGCGTGCTGGAAAACCGCTGGGCCAACCGCCTGGTGGGCACCCTGGTCAACGCCGTGCGCTCCACGCCCTTCATCATCTTGCTGGTGGCTGTGATCCCGTTGACCCGTTTGCTGACCGGCTCCTCCATCGGCACGGCCGCCGCCGTGGTGCCGCTGACCCTGGCGGCCGGCCCCTTTGCCGCGCGCCTGATCGAGGCCTCGCTGCGCGAGGTCGACGAAGGCTTGGTCGAAGCCGCCCAGTCCATGGGCGCGACGACCTGGCAGATCGTGCTCAAGGTGCTGCTGCCTGAAGCCCTGCCGGGCATCGTGGCCGGCGTCACCATCACCCTGGTCAGCCTGACCGGCTACTCGGCCATGGCCGGCGCCATTGGCGGTGGCGGCCTGGGCGACCTGGGCATCCGCTACGGCTACCAGCGCTTCTTGCCCGAGGTGATGGCCGTCGTGGTCGTGGTGCTGATCCTGTTTGTGCAGGCGCTGCAAAGCGCTGGCGACTGGCTGGTGCGCCGCCTGGCCCACCGAGGCTGAAGTTTTGATTTGACCGTTCGCGCGGCCCGGGCCACAAGCCCGCCGCGCCTTGTTTGAACCCTGAAGAAGGAAACCCCCATGAACTCCAAACGTTTCGCCCTCAAGTCCCTGGTGTTGGCCACCGCGGTGCTGGCCTCTGGCCTGAGCCTGGCCCAGGACAAGCCACTGAAGATCGGCGTCACCGCCGGCCCGCACGCGCAGATTTTTGAGCAGGTCAAGAAGGTCGCTGAAAAAGACGGCCTCAAGGTCCAGATCATCGAGTTCAGCGACTACATCCAGCCCAACGCCGCCTTGGCCGCCGGTGACCTGGACGCCAACAGCTACCAGCACAAGCCCTTCCTAGACCAACAGGTCAAAGACCGGGGCTACAAGATCGTGTCGGTGGGCTACACTGTCAACTACCCGATGGGCATCTACTCGAAGAAGGTCAAGTCCCTGGCCGACCTGAAGCCGGGCGCCCGTTTTGGCTTGCCCAACGACCCCACCAACGGGGGCCGCAGCTTGCTGGTGCTGCAAGACCAGGGCTTGATCAAGCTGCGCCCTGAAGCCGGCCTCAAGGCCACGCCGCTGGACGTGATCGACAACCTCAAGAAGCTCAAGTTCGTCGAACTCGAAGCCGCCCAGTTGGCCCGCGCCCTGGACGACCTGGACGCCGCCGCCATCAACACCAACTTCGCCCTGTCGGCCGGCCTGACGCCGGGCAAGGACTCGATCGCGCAAGAAAACGCCAAGAGCCCCTACGTCAACCTGATCGCCGTGCGTGAACAGGACAAGGACAAGCCCTGGGTCGCCAAGCTGGTCAAGGCCTACCAATCGGAAGAAGTGCGCAAGTTCATCCAGACCGAGTTCAAGGGCTCGGTGTTGGCCGGCTTCTGACGCCAGCGGCGGGGCAGGGGGCGCTGGCGCGGCGCCTCCCTTGGCGCGGTGCTCACGACTTCAAACGAAGCCAATCCGCGTAGTCCACGGTGCAGCCCACCACCACGCTAGGCAAGGTGACCAAATCTGATGCCTGGGGCGGCCGCTTGCGCGTGGCCGCACCAGGCGTGCCGCTCTGGCGCAGCATCGATTCCATCTTGAAGTGGGCGGACCAGCGGTAGCCCTCTCCATTCAAAACCCACAGGTCTTTGTTCACGCCATAGGTCGTTTTCATCGGCTCGGCTTGCGGCTGCAGGCGCGCGCTGAGCGCACGCAAATCACCGGCTTGTGCGGCCAGGTGCATCTCCACATGCACCTGAGTTCGCCCCAGCGCACTTCCTTTGCCGCTGTAGCTGATTTTGCGAACCGGCATGTCCAGCAAGGTCAACTGTTGGGGAATCCACACCTGCTCCATGAAGCCAAAAGGCCCCGTCGGTGCCCCGGGCGTCGTGGCCCAGCCTTCCTGGGTCAGGCCTTTGAGGGTGGCCAGCAAGCGGTCCTCGTGCCGAGCGTCGCAGCGCAGCCAGGCGTTCAGTTCTTGTTGATAGGTTTCTCGGCGGGCGTCTGCGCTGTCCCACTGCGCCCGCTGCAGGCGCAGCTCGCTGAGGGGGCCGACCAGCCATTTCGGTTGCCCCGGGCTGAGCGCCAGAAGCGCGCCTGCGCAGGCCAAAGCCAGGTACTTGACCCCGCCGCGCCGCGACCGGGCCGCTGCCTCGGTCTGCACCTGGCCCCACCAAGCTTGGGCAAAGGCCTTGTTCTGGGTGAACTGCGCCAGCTGGGCGGGGATCAGCGCCCGCCGCGTGAGCCCGTGCGCCAGGGCCACGGCCAGCGGCCAGCCGAGCGTGAGCAACCAGTCGCCGCGAAAACGCACCCCGCTGCCCCAAAAAACCGCCAAGGGCAGAACTGTCAAGGCGTAGAGCCCCCAGGCCCAGGCTTGGTGGAAGCGCGAGAGGCTTTGGCTGCGCTGCTGCATCAGCTGGCAGGCGCTGCGCACCTCGAGACTGGCTTCTGTCCCGGGCGCGGCCTGTTGCCGAAGCACGGCTTGGGCATGGTGATCGGCACTCAGGTAATTGCGCAGGGCGTTGCGGGCTCCGTGGCCTCCGGTTTGAACCGCTTGGATGACCGCCTCGCGGTCGGCCGCGAGCAGTGCATCCACAGCGGCTTCGCCACCCACCAATTGCTCCTGGCGTCCCAGGGCCCAGAGGGTGGCCTCGGTGTCGTTGACGCTCAGCGCCATGTCCCAGCCTGGCACCGTACCGTGCCAGCTGCGCGTCAGGCGCAGCCGAGGTTCGGCCTGGATGGACTGGGTGGCCAGCTGAAAGCTGCCGACAGCAGCGGCTTGTGAGCTGCCGATGGCAGCTTCGATCACCGGTCGCCAAGCCGCCGGCGTACCGGCAGCGTGCTCCACCCTTTGCTGGCTCAGCAATTGGGTAAAGATACGTTCCTGGACATGGGTCCATCCCTGGGCTCCGCAAGTGCGGCAGTCCAGTTGCTTGCGCCCGCGGCAACTTGTGCACTCAATCCTGCCTTGGGCGCGGCAGCTGGGGCAGTCCTCCAGGCCCTGAGCGTTGCAATTCGAACAGTAGACCTTGCCGCTGGCGGCGCAGGTCTGGCAGCCCACCCTGGTGCGCCCGTCACAGATGGGGCACGTGGGCTTGCGGCCGTGGCAACTCCGGCAGGCTTGCTGACCCGAGCCGCCACAGCGGTTGCAATCCACATCGCGGTTGACGGTGGCAGGCCCTTTGCCGTGGTCGACCACCACCGTGACCTGGTGTCGGCCCCGGCCAAAACAGGCATCACAAGGGATTTTGCCGTCGCTGCAACCCGCGTAGCAGGTTTGGGTTCCAGCGCCGCCACAGGCCGAACAGGTCTGCATTTGCTGGCCTTTGCAACTGGGGCACAGGGTTTTTTTTTGGCCTCGGCACACCGAGCATTGGGTCTGGCAGTCGCCATGGCACGTCCCGCACGTGGTCTGACCGCTGGCACTGCAGTCCTTGCAAGGGGTTTGGCCTGAGGTCTGGCAATGGGGGCAGGCAGCATCCAGGCCAAAACGCTGTGCATCGGCATCCAGCGCGCCCGCTGCCGGCATGGTCTGGACGTCGCCCGGTGCTCGGCGCAGCCATTGCTCGGCCCGCTCGGGGAGCGCTTGTTGCAGGCGCAAGCGTTCTTGTTCCGCACGCTGTGCCAATTCGGCCTCGTCCGATACCAGCACGGCCCCCGATCGCCCGGTGCCGGTGCGGCGGCCTCGTTGCGCCTGGATTTCTTGCGTTTGGTGAATCACCACCGAGCAATCCTGGCGCTGGTCCCGAATCAGTCGCAAGTCTTGCCGGGTGAAGCGGGTCTTGTCTGTCAGCAAAGCGACCCATCGGGTCCAGCGCGGGGTGTTAAGGGGCTCGGTCATCGAAGGCTGGTCTCTTTGGTTGTGGATAAAAAGGGGCTCAGGTCGTCTGTTGCTCTGCTGGCGGACTCCCTGCCCAGGGCACACTGCGTGACAGCCTGCGTGCGTGCCTTTGGCTTGTCATGACGTGGCCCACGCCTTGGCGCGCGGACACCATTCCCATCAATCCCAGGGCTGTTCCGAGGGACGGGGCGCAGCGCGGGGCGGGGCAGGTCTGGCGTACTCGCTAGCCCACGCAGGTTTTGCGACCTGGCAGGCTGTCCATCTGGGATTCAGAGGGGACTTGTTTCAGCGGGCCGTGCAGAAAGGTTTCGTCCGAGACCCGCTCGGTGTCGACGGCGATCAAAATCACGCCCTGTTGGCTCAGAACTGCAGCCGCCAGGGTAGGTGACAGGGGCTGTGCGTCCTCGTCCACCAAGCGCACCGCCAGGATGCGGTCCACTTGGCGGCAACGCTGCATCGATTGCATGCGCTTGGCGACGGCCTCGAATGAGGCGGCGGGGGTCCCCGGGTGCCAGGCCCAACTGTGGGTGCTGAGCAATCCGAAGGCCAGCCAAGCCCAGGCCTTGAGTCTGAGCCTCGGTGGTTTGATGGCGGACTTGTAGTTCAGTGCGGCGTGCCAAGGGCAGGACAGCAATGGAATGAGCACCGGATCCCCCTGATGTGACTGGGCCAATTCGGCCCGGCGCGCTGAAGCACGCGCTTTTATTTGGTGTGGAGATTATTGACTATCGGTCATGTTCAGCGGACCGTTGACAGAAGAGACCCATTGCCGTCTCGACACAACGTGGCTCCGGCACCTCCGCTCAGGGGCTCTGCCCCTGGTTGGCGCCGGTGCCAGCCCCCCCGTGCCTGTGTAGACTCAAAGGCTCGATGACCGAACCGAGGTGGCACCCGTCCCCGGTATGCCCTCCGAGGCCGTGTCTGATCCTGCTGCTGATTGCCCATCCCATGCCGACTTCCGCCACGCCTTCACTGACCCCGGGTTTCATGGTCCTGCATGGCAACCGCCTGGAGGACTTGCGCGATTTGTTGACGGACTTTCTGCGCCAGCATCCGCTGCCGCCGCTGTGGCCCGAGATCTTCCTGGTGCAAAGCGCCGGCATGAAGCACTGGCTGGAGCTGTCCCTGGCCGACGAATCCGCCTTGGGCATTTGCGCGGCCACCCGCATGGAGCTGCCCAGCGCCTACCTGTGGCAGGTCTACCGCCAGGTGCTGGGTCCGGCGGCCGTGCCGGCCCAAATGCCGTTTGACAAGGCCAGCCTGCTGTGGCGCCTGGTGCGCTTGTTGCCCGACCTGGTCGCCTCGCGCCCCTTGTACCAGCCGCTGCAGCGTTACCTGGACCAGGCACCGGACGCGCGCAAGCTCTACCAACTGGCGCTGCAACTGGCGGACGTGCTGGACGGCTACCAAAGCTACCGTGCGGATTGGCTCAGCGACTGGGCCCAGGGCCGGGACGTGCTGGGCCGCCCCAACACCTTGCCCGCCCAGGCCCCGGCGCTGGACGCGTCCCAGGCCTGGCAGGCCCAGCTCTGGCGCGACCTGCGTGCCGACGTGGGCGAGGCCCTGGCAGACGCCTCGCGTGCCGCCGTCCACGCGCGTTTCATGGCCCGCCTGGCCGAGCTGACCGACACCTTCGTGGCCACCGGTGAACGCCCGCCAGGCCTGCCGGCGCGCATCGTGGTGTTTGGCATTTCGTCCTTGCCGCACCAGGCGGTCGAGGCCTTGGCCGCGCTGGGCCAACTGACCCAGGTCATGCTGCTGGTGCACAACCCCTGCCAGTTCTTTTGGGGCGATCTGGTCGAAGGCCATGAGCAGCTGCGCCAGTTGCTGCGCCGGCGCCAGCCCGTCAAAGCCGCAGCGCTGGCCCAGGCCACGCCGGGTGCGGCCCACCACCCGCTGCTGGCCTCCTGGGGCAAGCAGGGGCGGGACTACCTGCACATGCTCGACGAGTTCGACCGGGTCGAGGACTACCGCAACCGCTTTGTGCGGGTCGACGCTTTTGTCGACCCCTTGGGCATCGGCAGCACGCCGACCCAGTTGGCGCAATTGCAGTCCGGCTTGCTGAACCTGGAGCTGCCCAGCGCGCCGCTGCCCCTGGCCGAGGACGATGATTCGATCCGCCTGGTCAGCTGCCACTCGGCCCAGCGCGAGGTCGAGGTGCTGCACGACCGCCTGCTGGCCTGGCTGGACGCCGACCCCAGCCTGCAGCCGCGCGAGGTCATGGTCATGGTGCCCGACATCGCCACGTTTGCGCCCCACATCCAGGCCGTGTTCGGCCGCTTCGCGCGCGGCGAGCCGCGCCACATCCCCTACTCGGTGGCCGACACCTCGCCGCGCCAGTCGCCGCTGGTGATGGCTTTGCAACAGCTGCTGTCGCTGCCGCAGGCGCGCATTTCGCTGGCCGACTGGCTCAGCCTGTTCGAGGTCAGCGCGGTGCGCCACCGCTTTGGCCTGAGCGAGGTCGAGGTCGACGAGGTGCAGACCTGGCTGCAGGCCGCGGGCGTGCGCTGGGGGCTGGACACCGACCACCGCCTGCGCTGGGGCCTGCCGCCCGGCGTGCCCGGCCTGGCGCAAAACACCTGGGACTTCGGCCTGCGCCGCCTGCTGCTGGGCTATGCCGTGGGCAGCGGCCCGGTCTGGGCCGGCACCTTGCCGCAGCCCGCCCTCAGCGGTCTGGACGCGCCCCTGGCCCAGGCCCTGTGGGGCTGGGTCGAGGCCACGCGTGAGAGCCTGGACGCCCTGGCCCAGCCCCACACGCCCAGTGAATGGGTGCGGGTGCTGAGCGAGCTGGTGGCGCGTTTTTTTGAAGGTGCTGACGAGGCCGAGGCCCGCCAGGTGCAGGCCCTGCTCGAGCCCCTGCAAACCTGGTTGCAGCACTGCCAGGCCGCGAACCTGGACAGCCCGCTGCCGCTGGAGGTGGTCAGCGACCACTGGCTGGGCCAGTTGCAGGACGGCGGCTTGCAGCAGCGCTTCCTGGGCGGCGGCGTGCAGTTCGGCACGCTGATGCCCATGCGCTCCATCCCTTTCCGGGTGGTCTGCTTGCTGGGCTTGAACGACGGCGACTACCCGCGCCAAAGCGCCCCGCGTGACTTTGACCTGATGGCCAGCAGCTGGCGCGCGGGCGACCGCTCCCGCCGCGAGGACGACCGCTACCTGTTTTTGGAGGCCCTGCTGTCGGCGCGCGAGCGCCTCTACATCAGCTGGCAAGGCCACCGCGCCACCGACAACGCCGAGCGCCCGCCCTCGGTGCTGGTGGCCCAATTGATTGAATTCCTGCACCGGCATTGGACGCCCGCGCGCGCGCGCCAGGTGCAGCCGCTGCAGCCGTTTTCGGTGGCCTATTTCAGCCAGGGCAGCGGCTTTGCCACCTACGACGAGGACTGGGCCCGGGCCCAGCCGGCCGAGCCCGCCGCCGGCGCCGGGGTGGCCGCGCCGGCCGCGCTGGAGGCCACGGTCCCCAGCGTGCTCACCTTGAACGACTTGCGCCAACTGCTGCGCCAGCCGGTGGAGGTGTTCTTCAAAGGGCGTCTGGGCGTCTACCTCGACGAGCTCGAGGAGCACACACTGGACAGCGAGCCCTTTGGCCTGGACGGGCTGGAGAAGTACCAGCTGGGCCAAGAGGTGCTGGCCGCCGACACCGCCCCCCAGGTGCTGACCGAGCTGCTGCACTCGGGCCGCCTGCCCATGGCCGCCTTTGGCCAGCGCGAGGTGCAGGGCCTGCAGACCCGGCTGAGCGTGGTGCAGCAGCGCCTGGCCCCCTTGGAGGCGCGGTTTCCCTTCCCCTTGCCGGCCCAGTCGGTGGACTTGTCCATCGAGTTGCCGGCCGAGCCGGGGCAGCCGCCTGAAGCCGTGCAACTGCTGGGCACCCTGAGTGGGCTGTTCTGCGAGCGCGAAGAGCGTGCCGACACCGCCCCGGCCGACTGCGCGCCTGGCCTGCAGCGCAGCCAGCGCCTGGGCGCGGTGCTGCAAGGCAAGGAGTCCGAGGCCATGGCCCGGGTGCAGGTGCTCACCGGCCTGTGGGTGTCGCACCTGGCGGGCTGCGCGGCGGGCCTGCGCCTGAACAGCACGGTGCTGGGGCTGGACGGGCAGATTGGCTTGCGGCCCCTGTCCCGCCCCCAGGCCCTGGCCTGTTTGCAGCGCCTGGTCGTGGCTTACCGCGCGGCCTGGCAGCGCCCCTTGCCCGTGGCCTGCCAAACCGGCTGGGCCTATTGGCAGGCGGCGCGCCGCGCCGAGGCGGCCGAGCTGCTCGGCCCCGCCAAGCGCGAGCCACGCGACCCCCATGAGGCCGCACGCGCCGCCTTTGAGGGCAGCTTCCAGCTGGCCGGGGAGCGGCTGCAGTCGCCCTACCTGCAACGCTGCACCCAGGCCTATGAAGATCTGCAGGCCGAGCTGCCCGACTGGGCCGAGCAGCTCTACGGCGACCTGGCGCGGCACCTGCGCATCGGGCCGCTGCCGCAAGAAGAGGGTGACGAGGGCGCGGCGAGCCACCCCCGCGCTGAGCCGCTGGGCACCCGTGCAGCGCAGCACCGGCCTTGAACCTGTGCCCTCGCCAAAGCCCCCAGCCCCCGAGCCGACCGATCTGACGGACCCCTGCATGAGCCCCACCGACCTTGACTTGCCCACCCCCGCCGCCGAGGCCCAGCCCCCGCTGCAGGCGCTGGACCCGCTGACCCTGCCCTGGCAGGGCCTGCAGGTCATCGAGGCTTCGGCCGGCACGGGCAAGACCTGGACCCTGGCGGCGCTCTATGTGCGCCTGGTGCTGGGCCACCAGGCCGAGGGCCTGCACACCGAGCGCGGCTTGTTCCCGCCGCAAATCCTGGTCATGACCTTCACCGACGCGGCCACCGCCGAGCTGCGCGGCCGCGTGCGCGCCCGCCTGGCCCAGGCCGCGCGCTACTTCGCCGAGCGGCCCGAAGGCGAGGCCGAGGCCGACCCCTTTTTGCACAAGCTGCGCGCCCAGATCGAGCCCGCGCGCTGGCCCGAGTGCGCGCGCCGCCTGGACCTGGCCGCGCAGTGGATGGACGACGCCGCCATCTTCACCATCCACGGCTGGAGCCACCGCATGCTGAGCCAGCACGCCTTCGACAGCGCCAGCCTGTTTGAGCAGGCCCGGGTCGAAGACGGGGCCCAGCTGCAGCTGGCGGCCGCGCAAGACTACTGGCGCCGCTGGTGCTACCCGCTGGCGGTGGGCGACCTGGACGCGCTGAGCCCACTGGGCCGCGACCCGGCCGAGCTCTTGCAGCGCCTGGTGCCCCTGTGGGCCCAGGCCGAGCGCAGCCCGCAAGCCGCTTTGGCCGCCCAGGAGCCCTTGGAGAACCCCGACCAGTTGGTGGCCCAATGGCGCCAATGGCAGCAGCGCCACGAGGCCTTGCTGGCCCAGGCGCGCGCCGCCTGGACGCCCGACTGGCTGCAGGCCCTGGGCGACGCCGCCGCGCGCAAAACCCTCAAGAACTACCGCCCCGACTGGCTGGCTGGCTGGCTCACGGCCATGGGCCGCTGGGCCGAGGGCGAAGCCGCCAAGCTGGAGCTGCTGGAGCGCTTCAGCCTCAGCCGCCTGCGCGAGCGCGGCTGGCGCGACGCCGACGCGCACCCGGTCAGCGCGCTGCTGGACGACTTGTGCGACCACCTGCGCGTGGCGCCCGACATCGGCCCGGCCTGGCTGGCCCATGCCGCCCAGCACATTGGCGCGGCCTACCAGGCCGCCAAGGCGCGCTTGGCACAGTTTGATTTCTCCGACCTGCTGCAGCGCCTGTACCAGGCCCTGCAAGCGCCCGACGGGCGCCTCGCCGCCGCCATCCGGGCCCAGTTCCCGGTGGCGCTGGTGGACGAGTTCCAGGACACCGACCCCTGGCAGTACGGCGCGCTCTGGCGCATCTACGGTGGGCCCGACGGGCTGGGCACGGGCCTGATCATGATTGGCGACCCCAAGCAGGCCATTTACAGCTTCCGCGGCGCCGACCTGGCCACCTACCTCAGCGCGCGCAGCCAGGCCCAGGCCGTGCACACCTTGTCGGGCAATTTCCGCTCCAGCGCGGGCGCGGTGGCCGCCGTCAACCACGTGTTCGCCCAGGCCGTGCAGCCCTTTGGCCCCTTGCCCTTCGAGCCGGTGCAGGCCTGCAACCCCGATGTGCAGGCGCTGCAGGTGGGCGGCCAGCCCCAGCCCGCGCTCACCGTGTGGCGGCAGGGGCGTGACAAACCGGCCTCCAAATCGGCCTACCTCCGCGACATGGCCGCGCTGTTTGCCTCGCAAATGGTGGCCTTGCTCAACCAGGGCGCGGCCCAGCCCGGCCAGATGGCGGTGCTGGTGCGCAATGGCTTGGAGGCCCAGGCCATCCGCAGCGAACTGGCCGCGCGCGGCGTGCGCAGCGTGTACCTGTCCGACCGCGACAGCGTGTACGCCACGGCCGAAGCGCAAGACCTGTGGCGCCTGCTCTGTGCCGTGGCCCAGCCGCGCTCGGCCAGCGCGCTCAAGGCCGCGTTGCTGACCCGCTTGTGGGGCCTGAGCTGGCCCGAATTGGAGCGCCTGCTGCACGACGAAGACGCCTGGGACGCCCTGGTCGACCAGTTCCATGGCTGGCAAAAAATCTGGCAGCAGCAAGGCCTGCTGCCCATGCTGCACCACTGGCTGCACGCGCTGGGCGTGCCGCGCCGCCTGCTGGCGCCCGGGGCCGAGCAAGGCGAGCGCCGCCTGAGCAACCTGCTGCACCTGGGCGACCTGTTGCAAGCCGCCAGCCAGGGCCTGCAAGGGGAGGGCGCCTTGCTGCGCTACCTGGAGCAGCAACTGCAAAAGCCCAGCGCCAGCGGCGAGGCGGCCCAGACCCGGCTGGAGAGCGACGCCGCGCTGGTGCAGGTCATCACCATGCACAAGTCCAAGGGCTTGCAGTACCCGCTGGTGTTCCTGCCCTTTGTCTGTGGCTACCGCGCCGAAGACACGGCGAATGGCCGCGATGACGCCCAGCGCCTGGCCGAAGACGTGCGCCTGCTCTACGTGGCCCTGACGCGCGCCGAACAAGCCCTGTGGCTGGGCGTGGCCCCGCTGGCGGGCGACCTGGACGGCAAGACGCCCCAGGTGATGAGCGCCTTCTCGCGCCTGCTGGGCCGCCAGGGCCCGGACGACCTGGACCCCTGCTTGCAGGCCTGGGCCGCCTGTCCCGACATCGCGGTCTTGCCCGCGCCGCCGCCCGATGACCAGCGCTACCAGCCACCCGCCCAGGCCAGCCAGCCGCAGGCCGCCCTGCAGCCCCAGCGCCGCGCCAGCCGCCCCTGGTGGACGGCCAGCTTCAGTGCGCTGACCCGCGAATTGGGCGAGCGGCCCGAGGCGCCTGGCAGCGGGCAAAGCCCCTTGTCCGAGCGCGACGAGCGCCTGGACGACGCCCTGACCGACAACCGCGACACGCCCGAAGCCACGCCCGAGGACGAGGCCGTGGCCCCGGGCTGGAACAGCTTCCCGGCCGGCAGCCGCTACGGCACCCTGCTGCACGACCTGCTGGAGTGGCAGGCCGGCCAGGGCTGGCCCGCCGCGCAGCCGCTGCCCGCGCCCGCCGAGCCCGGCGCTGCCGGGCTGCTGGACCCGCGCCAGGCCGACTGGTTGGCCCTGCTGCAACGCCAGGCCGCCGCGCTGCAACTCGACGAGGCCCAGACCGCCCAGTTGGGTGACTGGGCGGGGCAGATCCTGCGCAGCCCGCTGCACTGGCCCGGGGCCGAACAGCCCCTGGTGCTGGGCCAACTGGCCCCGACCGATTTCTGGGCTGAAATGAACTTCAGCCTGCCCGTGCGCGGCCTGCCCACAGCGGCGCTGGACGCGCTGATCAGCGCCCGGGTCCTGCCCGGCCTGCCGCGCCCGAGCTTGCTGCCCCGCCAGCTCGAAGGCATGCTGACGGGCTTCATGGACTTGGTGCTGCTGCACGAGGGCCGCTACCACGTGCTGGACTACAAATCCAACCGCCTGCCCGACTACCGCGCCGAGACCCTGGCCCAGGCCGTGCTGGCGCACCGCTACGACGTGCAGTACAGCCTGTACCTGCTGGCCTTGCACCGCCTGCTCAAGTCGCGGCTGCCCGACTACCAACCCGAGCAGCACCTGGGCGGCGCCATCTACCTGTTCGCGCGCGGCACCGACCAGCTGGGGCAAGGCGTGTTCTACGAGCGCCCGCCCGTGGCCTTGATCGAAGCCCTGGACCAGGCCTTCAGCGGCCACCGCACGCAGGAGGCCTTGGCATGAGCCGCAGTCCCACACCACCGACCCAGCTCGACTGGCTCAGCCTGCCGCCCGACGACGCCGGGGCCCCCGAGGCCACGGCGCCCGCCGCCGTGCCCTGGCCCTGGCAAATCCCCGAGGCCGACTCCCCCTTGAGCACCCTGGACCGCGCCCTGGCGCGCTTTCTGCAGGACGCCCAACCCAGCACCGAGCCGCGCCACGCCTGGCTGGCCGCCCTGGTCAGCCACCAGTTTGGCCGTGGCCACGCCTGCCTGGACCTGGACGCGCTGGCCAGCCAACCGGCCGCCACCCTGGGCTGGGAGCCCGCCGCCCTGCAAGGCCTGCCCTCCGCGCTGGGCCGGGCCGCCGACGACCTGCCTTGGTGTGGCACCCTGGGCAGCCCCCTGGTGCGCGAAGGCCAGCGCCTGTACCTGCGCCGCAACTGGCAGGCCGAGCAGCAGATCCGGGACTCCATCGCCGCCCGCCTGGCCTTGCCGCCGCTGGCGCCGGCGGGCCTGGCCTCGGCCCTCAACCAGCTGTTCGCCCCGGACCCGCTGGTGCCCGGGCCGGACTGGCAAAAAGTGGCTTGCGCGCTGGCGGCGCGCCAGCGCTTCACCCTGATCACCGGTGGCCCCGGCACTGGCAAGACCACCACCGTGGTGCGCCTGTTGGCGCTGCTGCAGGACAACGCGCGGCACAGCCCTCAGCGGCGTGGCCAGCCCTTGCGCATTGCGCTGGCCGCCCCCACGGGCAAGGCGGCGGCGCGGCTGGCCGAGTCCATTGCCTCGGCGGTGCAGCGCCTGCCGGCGCCTTTGCAGGCCGACATCCCCGAGCAGGCCCAGACCCTGCACAAGCTGCTGCAGGTGCGCCCGGGGGCCGGGCACCAGCCGCCGCCCGAGCTGGCGCTGGACTTGATCGTGGTGGACGAGGCCTCGATGATCGACCTCGACATGATGGCCCGCCTCCTGGCCGCGGTGCCGCCCAATGCCAGCGTCATCCTGCTGGGCGACAAGGACCAACTGGCCTCGGTCGAGGCCGGGGCGGTCATGGGCCAGCTCTGCGAAGGGGCGGACGCGGGCGGCTACAGCGCCGACACCGTGGCCTGGCTGCAGTCGGTGGCCGCGGTCGACGTGTCACCCTACCAGGGTGCGGGCGGCGCGCTGGCCCAGCAAACCGTGATGCTGCGCTTCAGCCGGCGCTTTGCCGGTGACAGCGAGATCGGCCAATGGGCCAGCGCCGTCAACCAGGGCCAGATGGCCCAGGTGCAGGCCTTGTGGCGGCGCAGCCCGCGCGCCACGGCGGCGGCCAGTGCTTCGGTGGACCGCCTGGAGCCCACCCAGGCCCACGACCCGGCCCTGGCCTCGATCTGGCAGCGCGGCTGGTCGACCTGGCGCGCCTGGCTGAGCGCGGTCACTGCGTCGACTGCGGCCGTGGACGACGCCCAGGCCTTGCAGGCCCTGGTGGCCTTCAACCGGTTTCAGGTGCTGTGCGCGGTGCGCGAGGGGGCTTGGGGCGTGGACGGCCTGAACCGCCGCATCGCCCAGGCCCTGGGCCTGCCCACCGAGGGCTGGTACGCGGGCCGCCCGGTGATGGTCACGCGCAACGACTACTCGCTGCAGCTCATGAACGGTGACGTGGGCCTGTGCCTGCGGCATGCCAAGGGCTTGCGCGTGGCTTTTGCCGACGGCCATGGCGGGGTGCGCTGGGTGCAGCCCTCGCGGCTGGACGCGGTGGAGAGCGTGTTCGCCATGACGGTGCACAAATCGCAGGGCTCGGAGTTCGAGCATGTGGCCCTGGTGCTGCCCGAGCTGCCGGTGGCGGTGCTCACGCGCGAGCTGCTCTACACCGGCATCACGCGCGCCAAAAGCCGGCTCACCCTGGTGGTGCCGGCCACGCCCGCGCTGTGGCGCGCGGTCGAGAAAAAAGTGGTGCGCAGCGGGGGCCTGGGGGCCGCCGCCCGACCGGCCGCCAGCTGAGCTGGGCCGGGCCGGGCTGAGCCCTTTGATCCCGCCTCAGGGCTTGGGCGCGCGCAAGGCGTTGTCGAGCTGGTCGACCAGCTCGGACCAGTCGGCGTCCTGCTGCCACTGCTGGCGCAAAAAGCCGGCCTGGGCCGGGGTCCAGAAGGGCGCCTCAGGCAGGCTCAGCTCGGCTGCCAGCGGGTTGTGCTGGTGGATGAAGTGCTGGATCTGCTCGGCCGAGGCTGGCAGGCCCAGTTGCTCAAACAGGTCGTGGAAGCGCGGGTGGGTGTTGTCCATGGTGGGAGGGCGCCAGGGCGCTGGTAACGTGACGAAGCACCCGAGGCTAACCCAAACCACATCGGACTGCACGACAGCGCCTTCAGGTCTTGGGCACGGCTGCGGCCTCCAGCGCCGCCATCGAATGGCGCCGCGCGATGCTGGCGTGGGCGTCGGCCTGGTAGCGGTCGCCCGACTCGTACAACAGGGCCGCTGCGCGGTGGTGTTTGGTGGCTTTGTCATGCAAATCGGCGGCTTTGCGTTGCATGCGTTCCAGGGCGATTTCGCCAGCTTCTTCGCTCAGGCGCGGGAGTTTGAGGATCATCTTGGGCTCCTAAGGAGGGACAGGGGGCAGAGGGCGCGGTCGGATCAACCGCAGCCCTCAGCGTGCCGGTGGCCGGCGCCGGGGTCTGTCTGTTGCCTCACCAAGCCGAGGCTTGGCTCGCCGAGCTGGGGCCTGGCTCGGCCGCATGGGCTGGACTGGGCGTGGTCGCCTCTGTCGGCTGGCGGCGCGGGCCCTGGCTGAGCTGCTGCAGCACAGCCAGGTTCAGCACCTGGATGTCGCGCCGCTGCACGCGCAGCACGCCGCTTTGGTCCAGGCGCGAAAACAGGCGGCTGATGGTCTCCACGGTCAGGCCCAGGTAGCTGCCAATGTCCTCCCGCGACATGCGCAGGCTGATTCGCGAGGCCGAAAAGCCCTGTCGGCGCAGGCGCAGCCCCAGGTCCAGCAAAAAGCTCGCCAGCCGCCCCGAGGCTGGGGTGCTGCCCAGCATGAAGACCAGCTGCTGCGTCTGGGCCAGGGCATCGCACAAGGTCTGTTGCCACTGCGCTTGCTGGCTGGGGTCACGCCAGGGGGCGTTGGGCAGCAACCAGACCACGCTGTCCTCCAGGGCCAGGGCTTCGCAGGCATGGCTGGGGCGGCCCAGGCCGTCCAAGCCCAGCAGCTCGCCAGGCAGGTGAAAGCCCATCACTTGCTGGCGCCCCTCGGGCCCGAGCCAGACACTTTTGAAGCTGCCGACCTGGACCCGAAACAGGTGGCTGAAGGGGTCGCCCCAGCGGTATAAAACCTCCCCCCGGCGGACCGAGCGCAAGGCCACGGGCCGGGCTGAGCCGGGCGGGAGCAGGGTCTCGATCGCGGGGCTCAGTCCCGGGCAGGGTCGGCTCGGGGCAGGGTGGCGCAGCAGGGGACTTGGGGTCATGTCGGGGCTTTCAGGCGAGGGCGCTGGGACGGGACGGCAAAGCCCACCTCAGGCCCGCCACCGCGATCCGATGCTGCGAGGCGCTTGCGGCCCGGTCTGTGCGCTGCCTCACCCAGTGGCGGGTTCGGGGGCGGCGCAGGGCGCTTGCGTCCTTCAGCGCACAGACCTGCGCTGTGGCGCTGGGCTCAATCGGTTGGGGGCCCGCTTGGATCGGGTCCCATTGCTTCTCAGCCTCTATGCCGCTTTGGCGGCCGAAAGAACAGCCATGCCCTTTGAGCCCACTGCAAGCCCCCGGGCTGCCTGGCGTCCAGCCCTTCTGGCTTTGGTTTGTGGGTGCGCCCTCGGCGCCGCACAGGCCCAGAGCAGCCTGCCCGCTGCGCCCTCATCGGCCAACCCGGCGCCCCTGCGCGCCCAGGACCGGCCCCACGGCCTGTCCCACGGGGCGATGCACCCCGCGGCCCCTGGCGAGGGCCCGCGCCAGCGGGTGCCCGTGGAGCAGCACATCCTGCGCCTGCATGAGCGGCTGAGCATCACCCCCGCCCAAGAACCCGCCTGGAGCGACGTGGCCCAGGCCATGCGCGAGGCAGCCTCTGAGATGGACACCGCCATGGCACGCCGAGGGGCGTTGCAGCAGGCGGGCCCGGTCTCGGCCCCCACCGCGCTGGAGGGCTACGCCAGCCTAGCCCAGGTGCATGCCGACACGGCCCAGCACCTGGCCAACCGCTTTGGCCCGCTGTACGCCCTGATGTCGCCCGAGCAGCAGCAGCGCGCGGATCGGGTGTTCGCCCACCCCATGGCGGGAGCCCGTCGATGAACGCCTCCCCAAGCCGCGCCGGCGCCGAGCCTGCCCGAGCCGAGCCTCGCAGGGGCACCTGGCGCATTTGCCTGCTGGGGGCGGGTTTGCTGTGCGCGGCCTGGAGTGCCCAGGCGGACATCAGCATCAGCTTGGGCCTGACGCCTTATGGCTACGTGCCTTACCCCGGGCCGGTCGCCGTCTACCCGCCGGGGCCGGGCACTGCCTATTACCCGCCCCCGGTGATCTACCTGGGCGACGGCGAATGGGGGCGGGATGGCGACCGGCTGGAGCAGGGCCGTTGGCCACCACCACCGCCGCGCCGCGTGGGACCTGCGCGGGCCCGGGGACACGGTCCCGGTGGCCCCGGTCCAGCCCCCCATCACCCCGGCCCCGGCGGCCCGAACCGCCGTTGAGTGGAGGCACCCTGAACCATGAACCCCCACCTCTGTGAATTGCGGGCCCTGGGCCAGACCTTGTGGCTGGACGGCCTGTCGCGCGACACCCTGCGCCTGGGGCGCTTGGCGTCCTGGGTCGGCGCCCAGGCCTTGGGCGGGGTTGGCAGCCAGTGGGCCGCGTGGCGGCTTGCCTTGACCGAAGGCAGCTTCTACGACGAGGCGATTGCCGACCTGTCGCGCCGCCATGGCTCCGCCCAAGCGCTGTTCATGGCCCTGGTCTTGGCCGATGTGGGTGAGGCCGCTGACCTGCTGCGCGCCGAGTTTGACCGCAGCTCGGGCGCCACCGGTTGGGTCTCTTTTCCCTTGCCGCCCACCCTGGCCGACGATGCCCGCGCCCTGGTGCAGGAGATGGCTTGGTGGCATCAAGCGGCCGGGCGCCCGAATGTGCTGATCCAGCTGCCGGGCACCCCCGCTGGACTGGTGGCGCTGGAGGCCGCCGCCCAGGCCGCCCTGGCGGTGCAGATGAACCACCAGTTCAGCGCGGCGCAGTGGCAGCAGGCCTGCGCGGCCCATTGGCGGGGCTTGGAGCAGCGCCAGCACGCCGGTCTGCCCCTGGCCGTGGCGGTGGTGGTGGCCGTGCCGGTGCGCGACTGGGAGGCGCTGTGCGAGCCACCGGGCAGCCCGCGCCGTTTGGGGCTGGCCGTGGCCCAGCAGGTCTACCACGCCTGGTGTGTCGCGCATGCCTCGGCGCGCTGGCAATCGCTGGCGCACGACGGCGCGCGCGCGGCGCCGCTGCTGTGGCAGTCCGGGGGCGAGGGCTGGCGCGAGTCGGTGGACTACCTGCCCGCCCTGGTCGCCCAAGGCAGCTTGCATGCGCTCAGCGGGGAGGTCTTGGACACCTGGCTGGCGCAGGGCCAGATGCTGCAGGGCGGTGCATTGGGCGAGCCGCTGGGTGAAGTGCGGCAGGTGCTGTCCCCCGAGGGGGGCTACGCCGATGCGGTGCTGGAGGCGTTTCGGCGCGAGGGCTTGGACGACGGTGCCGCGGCCGAGCGCTTTCAGCACGAGGTCCAGGCCCGCGCGCTGCGGGACTGGGACCTGATCCTGGCCGCCGTGGCCGAGAAAATGGCGCAAAGCCTGGGCGCGCCCCTCGATTGAGGAGGGGGGGCGCGCTGGGTGTGCGCCAGGGCACAGAGCGCCTGCGCCGCCCCGCCGATACTGCTTTTTCAACTTTGCCAAGGCCCCTGCATGACTTACCAAGGCGCCCGCGCCCGTCCCTCCGTCACCGAACAGCGCCGGGTGTTTGCCGTCACGGCCGCCCACTGGGACGCGCAGGACCAACTGACCCATGTGCGCTGGGTCGAGGTCGTTGCGGCCTCCAACCTCGACGCCGGCCCCGCCACCGTGGTCCCGCTGAGTGAACTGGTCGATGCCTTGCACGACGGCGCCCAGGTGCGCGTGGTCTACCCCGAGGCGCTGGGCCTGCCCGTGGGCCTGACCCTGGAAACGGTGGAGCACCCCGACGGCCACGAAACCGTGGCCCTGGCCTCGCCCATGGGCACCGAAACCCACGCCAGCCCGGGCTTGCATGGCTTGGCGCGCCTGGACGCGGCGGCGCTGGGGACTTGAGTGCCCAGGCCCCCCGGCCATGGGCTCAGGCTGGCTGGAGGCCGGGCGCGGCGCTCAATTCGTCGTGCAGCCACTGGCGCAGCTGGGTCAGTGCGCCCAGTTGGGCCCGGTCTTCCGGGTAGACCAGCCAATAGCCCTGGGTGTCGGTGTAGCCGTCGCGCAGGGGGGCCGACACCAGGCCCGCCGCCAGGTCATCCGCCACCAGGCAATCGGGCACCAGGGCCAGGCCCATGCCCGCCATGACCGCGCGGATCAGGCTGTGGAACTGGTCCAGTTGCGGCCCGTGCAGCGGGTTCACGCCGGTCACCCCATGCGCCTGGCACCAGTGCAGCCAGGCCTGGGGCACGCTGCTGTGTTGCAGCAGGGTGAATGAGCGGATGTCTTGCGGCGTGCGCAGCAGGGCTTGGTCGCGGGGCGCGGGCGGGGCAATCAGCACCAGCTCACGCCCGGTCAGGTACTGGGCCACGGCGCCCGGCCAGTGGCCGTCACCGAACAGGATGGAGGCGTCCAGGTCGGCCCGATGGAAGTCGTAACCCTCGACATAGGGCACGAAATTGAGCGTGATCTGGGGGTGTGCTTGCTGAAAACGCGGCAGCCTCGGTATCAACCATTTGGCGCCAAAAGTGGGCAAGGTGGACAGCTTGAGCGCGCCGCCGCCGTCGCGGTGGGTGATCAGCTCCAGCGTGGCGGCTTCCAGCTGTGCGAGCAGCGGCCGCACCTGGGCCTCGTAGCGCTGACCGGCTGGGGTCAGGCTCAGCCGGCGCCGCTCGCGTTGGAACAAAGGCACGTCCACCCAGCGTTCCAGCTCTTGAATCTGCTTGCTGACCGCGCTCTGGGTCAGCATCAACGCCTCGGCGGCGCGCGAGATGCTGCCGTAGCGCGCCGTGCTGGAGAAGGCGCGCAACAAATGGGTGGGTGGGGTGAGGCGGCGCATGTCAGGTGCCTTGGCGTGGGATTGGGGGGGGCGGTGGGGCGGCCCAACGCGTCGCGTGAATATATTCCAATCTGGAATGGTTTATGGCTTGGATTTCGTTTGCGCCGGCGTGGGTGCCAGGCCCAGAATGGGCACTTCTCTTGCTTAGCTTGGCTCCATGCAAAGACGACACCTCCTGACCCTGGCCGCTGCTGCGGCGGCCGCTCATTCCTCGGCATTTGCCGAGGGCAAACCGATCCGCCTCGTGGTGCCTTTTCCCCCTGGTGGGGCGACCGACATCACCGGCCGAGCCCTGACCGAGCCCCTGGCCCGCCTGCTGGGCCAGCCCGTGGTGGTGGACAACCGGGGCGGCGCGGGGGGCTCCATCGGCATGACCGAAGTGGCCCGCGCGGCCCCGGATGGCCTGACCTTTGGCGTGGCCACCGTGTCCACCCACGGCGTGAACCCGGCCGTGTACAAAAAACTGCCTTACGACCCGATCCGGGACTTCGCTCCCGTGGCCGAGCTGGTCAAGGCGCCCGGTGTGCTGGTGGTGAATGCGGCGCTGCCAGTCAAGGACTATGCCGAGTTCCTGCGCTACCTGAAAGCCAACCCGGGCAAGCTGTCCTATGCCACGCCGGGCACCGGCACCATTGGCCACATGTGGGGCGAGTTGTTCAAGAGCGCGACCGGCACCTTCATGCTGCACATCCCTTACCGGGGCGCGGGCCCGGCCCTCAACGACGTGGTGGGCGGGCAGGTGATGGTGTACTTCGACCAGGTGGCGGCCTCGCTGCCCCACATCCAATCCGGCAAGCTGCGGGCTCTGGCTGTGTCCTGGCCCAAGCGGCTGGAGGTCCTGCCCCAGGTGCCCACCTACGCCGAGCTGGGCCTGGCCGCCTGCAACGAGCCGTCCTGGTTTGGCCTGGTGGCCCCGGTGGGCACGCCCAAACCTGCCATCGCCCGCGTGCATGAAGCCCTGGTCAAAGCCCTCAAAGAGCCCGCCGTGCGCGAACGCCTGGCGGCCCAGGGCCTGTTTGCCACCGGCACCACGCCCGAAGAGTTTGGCGCCGAGGTGAAGGCCGAAATCGAGAAGATGCAACGCGTCAGCGCCTACGCCAAAATCACGCTGGATTGAGGCCGAAGCCTGCGGGCCGGCCCAGGCTTTCATGGGCAGGGCCGGCAAAATGACAAGAGACAAGAAAACGCACCGCTTCGGTGCGGGAGAATGACTGCATGACCGATTTGATCCGAACTTGGGCGGGCACCACGCCCCTGGTGCTTGACTCGCCGCACAGCGGCACTTTCTACCCCGACGACTTTCAACACGCGTGTGACCTGGCCGTGCTGCGCCAGGCCGAAGACACCCACGTCGACAAGCTCTATGACTTCGCGCCCGCCCTGGGCGTGGCCTGGGTCGAAGCGCTGTTTCCGCGCAGCTACCTCGACGCCAACCGCAACACCACCGAAATCGACACCAGCTTGCTCGATGGCGCCTGGCCGGGCCCCGTGGCCACCGACCCCGCGGTGCTGAGCAAAGTGCGCCTGGGCAAAGGCCTGATCTGGCGCAGCACCGATGGCGGCCTGCCGATCTACCAACGCCGGCTGGGCGTGGCCGAGGTGCAAGAGCGCATCGAACGCTGCTGGGTGCCCTACCACGCCGCGGTGGCCCAGGCCATTGACGCGGCCCATGCGCGCCACGGCTACAGCCTGCACATCAACTGCCACTCCATGCCCGCCGTGGCCTCCAGCCATGCCACCGACTTCCCTGGTGAGGCCCATGCCGACTTCGTGGTGGGCAACCGCGACCACAGCACCAGCAGCCCGGCCCTGGCCGAACTGATCTGCGAGCACCTGCGCGGCCTGGGCTACAGCGTGGCCCTGAACCACCCCTACAAGGGCGTGGAGCTGGTGCGCCGCTACAGCCACCCGGCCAGCCACCGCCACAGCATCCAGCTGGAGATCAACCGCAAGCTCTACATGGACGAAAGCACGCTGGAGCCGAATGCCGGTTTTGATGGCCTGCGCGCCCACTTGCAAACCCTGGTGCAGCGTCTGCTCACCGTGGACCCCCGGGGGCTGTGATGGACGCCGTCGATTGCGTCGTCATCGGGGCTGGCGTGGTGGGCCTGGCCGTGGCGCGCGCCCTGGCCCTGGCCGGGCGTGAGGTCCTGGTGCTGGAGGCGGCCGACGCCATTGGCACCGGCACCAGCTCGCGCAACAGCGAAGTCATCCACGCCGGCATCTACTACCCCCAGGGCTCGCTCAAGGCCCGGCTCTGCGTGCAAGGCCGGCAGATGCTCTATGCCTATTGCGCCGAGCGGGGCATTGCCCACCAGCGCTGCGGCAAGCTGCTGGTCGCCACCCAGGAGGCCCAGCTGGGCCAGCTGCAAGGCATCATCGACAGGGCCGCTGCCAATGGCGTGGACGACCTGGTCTGGTTGTCGCGCGAGCAGGCCCAGGCCCTGGAGCCGGCCCTGGCCTGCGTCGGCGCCCTGCATTCACCCAGCACCGGCATCGTGGACAGCCACGGCCTGATGCTGGCCCTGCTGGGCGACCTGGAGAACGCCGGTGGCCTGCTGGCACTCAACTCGCCCCTGGCCAGTGCCCGGGTGGAGGCGGGCGGCATCGTGCTCAAGGCGGTGGACGGCACCCAGCTGCGCGCGCGCACCGTGGTCAACGCGGCTGGCCTGCACGCGCAAGACCTGGCGCGCCGTTTTGACGGGCTGGACCCGGCCCGGGTGCCCCCGGCCTACTATGCCAAGGGCAATTACTTCACCCTGGTCGGCCGTTCCCCGTTCAGCCGACTGATCTACCCCGTGCCCCAAGCCGCAGGCCTGGGCGTGCACCTGACGCTGGACCTCGGCGGCCAAGCCAAGTTTGGCCCGGACGTGCAGTGGGTCGATTCACCCGACGACCTGGTGGTGGACCCGGCGCGCGGCGACGCTTTTTACGCCGAGGTGCGCCAGTACTGGCCCGAATTGCCCGATGGCGCGCTGTTGCCGGGCTACGCCGGCATCCGGCCCAAGATCCAGGCCCCTGACCAGGCCGCGCTGGACTTCATGGTGCAGGGCCCGGCCGACCACGGTGTGCCCGGCTTGGTCAACTTGTTTGGCATCGAGTCGCCCGGCCTGACCAGTTCGTTGGCCTTGGGCGCCCATGTGGCGGCGCTGCTGGCCGCCTGAGCACCGCCCCTGGGCGGCTTCGCGTAAGATCGCGCCCTTTCGCGTTTTCACCCGGGCCTTTGCTTTGTCACACTCCAGCGCTTCTGATTTCTCCCAAGACGACCCGGCCTCGGCCGACGAGGAGGCGGTGGCGATCAAAGAGCCCCGGCTGTGGAGCGACAACGGCTGGACCGCGCGCGTGATCAAGAACGAAGACGACGACGGCTGGGCCGTGGCCATGTTCAAGGGCCGCGAGCCGGAGCCCGCTTTGGTCGGCCCCTGGACCATGGGGCGCGACAAGAAGAACCCCAAGCCGCTCGATGTGGGGGCCTTCAACACCCTGGTCAAGACCGCCAGCGAAGTGCTGCGCCGCCACGAGCAACAGCTGCGCGCCCAGTTGCACAAAAGCGTCATGCTGACCCTGGGGGAGGACCGCTGGGAGGTCACCCTGGACATCGTGCCCGACGAATTCGAGCCCTATGCCCTGCTGGCGGCCCACCCCCAGCAAGGCGGCCACGCCAGCACTGATGGCCCGGTGGCCGAGCGCCGCGTACGGCCCGACTTCAAGCTCAACCCGCGCAGCGCCGCCGCCTGGATCGAGTCCGACTTCGGCCCGGTGCGCTGAGGCCCCAGGGGCTGGCAAGCCCGCATCCATGGAGACCCGCCAGCACGACCCCGCCAATCGAAGATTGGCGGTTGAGGCGAGGCGCGAAGACGCAGGCAGTGCCACCGGTACGACAAGGCGAAGCAAGGACGTCTCCAGGGTTGTGTCAGCGGTTCTGAATGCCAGGCCGCGCAGGCAGGGCCTCGCCGGGCCTTTGCACGGGCCCAGGGCGTGCCAAAGCAGGGTTTTCACAGGGCAAAATCGGGGTCGAACCGTCATCTTGTTTAGGTACATTACGTCAACAAACACGTGTTCGGGGCTGCTGCCTGCCCCTGTTCCCCTAAGGCCGACCCATGTCCTCTGCCGAACTGCCTCAGGATCTGACCCCGCTCAGGCCTGACGAAAAGCGCTTGTTGCGTGCTGAAGTTCTGAGTCTGCTCTACGCTTCCACCCGGCGCACCACCCTGGTGGCCCTGTTGGTGGCGGCGCCCCTGGTCGCGACCCAATACCGGTTTGTGACCCCCTCGGTCTTGCTGGCTTGGGGATTGGTGTTTTTTCTGGTTTACGGCGCTCGCGAATGGCTGGCTTGGGGGTTTCGCCACCAGCCTGCTGATCAGGCTGACGGCGCCCGTTGGCTGAACTTGTTTCGCATCACCAGCGGCTGCAGCGGCCTGGTCTGGGGCTTGGTGGGGTTTTACTTCTACCCCGCCGCCGACGCGGCCGGGCAGGCCTTCCTGGTGGTGGCCCTGGTCGGTGTATCGAGCGGGGCCACCATGGTCTACCTGGTGGACAACTGGAGCGGGCGGTTTTTTTGTGCAGGCCTGTACGCGCTGGCGCTGCCGGGTTTTTTCAACCACGGCAGTTCGTTTTCCATCTCTCTGGCCTTGCTGCTGGCGTTTTTTCTGGTCTACATCAACATGGCCGGGGCCACGTTCACCCGCAATCTGCGCGAAAACATCGTGCTGCGCATTGTGGCCAACGAGCGCGCCCGCGTGGCCCATGACCTGGCCCAACGCCACGCGCTGCACATCGAGCAAACCCCCATGGGCGTGATTGAGTGCAACGATCAGTTCGAGGTGATCGCCTGGAATGCCGCCGCCGAGAAGATCTTCGGCTACCGGGCCGATGAAATCATGGGGCGCTCGCTGCAGTGCCTGGTCGCGCCTTGGGAGGCCGAGCGCGCGGGCGCCTCGATCCGCCGCCTGTTCAGCGGGGGGACGCCAGAGAACAACCGCACCGACAACCTGCACAAAGACGGCAGCACCATCGTCTGCCACTGGTTTGCCACGCCCTTGAAGGACATCAACGGCAAGGTCACCGCGGCCGCCACCCTGGTGGTGGACATCACCGAGTCGCAAAAGAGCCTGGAGGCGGTGCACCAACTGGCCTACTACGACGTGTTGACCCAGCTGCCCAATCGCCGGCTGCTGCTGGACCGCATTGGCCAGTCCTTCACCTTGAGTGCACGCAAGCGCTCGCATGGGGCCATCGTGTTCCTCGACTTGGACCGCTTCAAGAACCTCAACGACATGAAGGGCCACGCGGCCGGTGACCTGTTGCTCAAGCAGGTCGCTCAACGCCTGAAGGACACGGTGCGTGGGCATGACACCGTGTCCCGTTTTGGCGGCGATGAGTTCGTCGTGGTGCTCGAAGAGCTGGGCGCCACGCTGGAGGACGCGCTGAGTGCCAGCCGCGTGGTGGCGCAAAAGATCATCAAGGAGATCAACCAGCCCTTTGATGTGGACGGCTATCTGTACCAGACCTCCCCGAGCCTGGGGATCTGTCTGTTCTATGCCGATGAGCTGAGTGTGACCGAGGTGCTCAAGCGGGCGGACATGGCCATGTACCAGGCCAAGCAGGCCGGGCGCAACACCTTGTTCTACTTCAATGAAACCCTGCAGCCCATGTTGGAAGCCCGGGCCAGTCTGGAGGCGGACCTGCGCCATGCCCTGAGCGCCGACCAGTTGCAGCCGTACTACCAGATCCAGGTCGATGCGCAACGCCGCCCGCTGGGCGCGGAGTTGCTGTTGCGCTGGCTGCACCCGGTGCGGGGCTGGGTGTCGCCGGGAGAATTCATTCCCATCGCGGAAGAGTCCAACCTGATTTGTGAACTCGGCGACTGGGTGCTGAATGCGGCTTGCGCCCAGATCCGAGCCTGGCAAGACAGTGCGGGGGCGAGGGCGCTGCGGCTGTCGGTCAACATCAGCGCGCGCCAGTTTGAGCACGATGATTTTGTCGACCAAGTGGCCCGCTTGCTGTCCCTGCACGCCTGCCAACCGCGCTTGCTGCGCCTGGAGCTCACCGAAGGCCTGATGCTCAAGAAAAGCCCTGAGGTGATCGAGAAGCTGGTCCGGCTCAAGGCCATGGGCCTGTCCTTGTCCATCGATGACTTTGGCACCGGGTACTCGTCGTTGGCGGTGCTCAAGCACTTCCCGCTGGATGAGCTGAAGATCGACCGGGGCTTTGTGTCTGACCTGCCGGGCAATGCCGACGATGCGATCTTGATCAAGACGATCGTGGCCATGGGCCAGAACCTGGGGCTGGAGGTGATCGCCGAAGGCGTGGAAACGCAAGCCCAATTCGACTTTCTGCGTCAATCGGGCTGCTATGCCTACCAGGGCTATTGGCTGGGGCGGCCCATGGCCGTGGAGGCTTTCGACCGCGAACTGGAGGGCTTTTACGAAGCGCTGGCCGAGGCCGAGGCCCGCGCGCAGTCAGCGCAGGCCTTGACCTCGGTGTCTTGAGGCGGCCCGCCGGGGCCGGCCACGGTGTGGCGCGGACCCCAGCAGGCCAGCCTGAGCCCCATCAAGCCAGCTTGAAGGGCAGGGCGCGCAGTGGTTTGCCGGTCAGGCGCGCCACGGCGTTGGCAAAGGCCGGTGCCAGGGGCGGCAGGCCCGGTTCGCCCATGCCGGTGGGTGCCTCGGCGCTGGGCACAGTGTGCACGGCGATCTTGGGCATGTCGGTGATGCGGGGCACCGGGTAGTCGCCAAAGTTGCTCTGCTCCACCACGCCGTCCTTCAGGGTGATGGCCGCACCGGGCAGGCACATGCCCAGGCCCATCAGCGCGCCGCCCTGCACTTGGGCTTCCAGGGTGCGTGGGTTGATCACCAGGTTGCAGTGCACCCCAGCGGTCACCTGGTGCAGCACGGGGGTGCCGTTCTTCACCGAGGCTTCCACCACATAGGCCACGACCGAGTTGAAGGACTCGTGCACGGCCACGCCCCAGGCGCGGCCGGCAGCCAGCTTCTTCTTGCCGTAGCCCGACTGGTCGACCGCCAACTGCAGCGCGGCCTTGTGGCGCGGATGCTTATCACCCATCAAGGCCAGGCGGTAGGCCACCGGGTCTTGGCGCGTGGTGCGGGCGATCTCGTCGATCAGGGTTTCCATCACAAAGGCGGTGTGGGTCGAGCCCACGCTGCGCCACCACAGCACCGGCACATTGACCTTGGGGTGGTGCACGGTCAGGCGCATGGGCAGCTCGTAGGGCTCCTTCATGCCTTCGGTGGCCGTGCCGTCGATGCCGTCCTTGAACAGGAAGGCTTCAAAAGGAGTGTCCTTGACGATGGACTGGCCCACGATCACATGGTCCCAACCGAGGATGCGGCCTTGTGCGTCAAAGCCGATCTGCGCGGTGTGCACATGCATGGGGCGGTAGTAGCCGCCGTGGATGTCGTCTTCACGGCTCCACAGCGTGCGGATGGGCGCATTCAGCCCGGCCGTGCGCGCCGCCTTGGTCACCTGGGCGGCCTCGACCACGTAGTCGCTGCTGGGGATGGCACGGCGGCCAAAGCCGCCCCCGGCCATCTGCACATGCACCTGCAGGTTCTGCGGCGGCAGGCCCAGCACGGTGGCGGCGGCCATGCCGTCCAAGCCTGGCATTTGGGTGCCCACCCACATTTGGGCCTTGTCGCCGCTGACCTCGATGGTGCAGTTCAGTGGCTCCATGGGCGCGTGCGCCAGGTAGGGGAAGACGTACTCGGCCTTGATCTGGTGCTTGGCGCCCTTGATGGCCGACACATCGTCGTTGAACTTGCGTGGGCCTTCCTTCTGGGCCAGGGCACGGTACTGGGCCAGTTGGCGGACGCTGTCCACCTTCTCGACCTGGCTGCTGTCCCATTCCAGCTTGAGCGCCGCGCGGGCCTGGCGGGCGTTCCAGTAGCCGTCGGCGATCACGGCCACGCCTTCAGCGCCGCGGTCCAGCGGCACCCGCAGCACGGCCTTGACGCCGGCCATGCCCTTGGCCGCGCTGTCGTCCAGCGACTTCAGGCGCGCGCCAAACACCGGCGGGCGGGCCACCACGGCGGTCAGCATGCCGGGGCGGCGCACGTCGATGCCGTAGTCCTGCTGGCCGCTGGACTTGGGCTTGGCGTCCAGGCGCCCGGTGGCTTGGCCGATCAGGCGGAAGTTTTTCGGGTCTTTCAGCGTCACGGTCGCGGGCACGGGCAAGGCCATGGCGGCTTCGGCCAGTTCGCCATAGCCCAGGCGTTGGCCGTTGGGCGCCACGACAAAGCCGTCGCGGGTTTGCAGCGAGGCGGCGTCCAGCTGCCAGCGGGCGGCCGCAGCCTGCACCAGCATGGCGCGGGTGCGCGCACCCAGTTCACGGTACTGGGTGAAGGAGTGGGCGATCGAGCCCGAACCGCCGGTGATGTGCATGCCAAACATCGGGTCGATGTAGGCAGGGTCGTTGCTGCCGTGCACGCTCTTCACGCGCGACCATTCGGCGTCCAGCTCTTCGGCCAGGATCATGGGCAGGGCGGTTTGCACGCCTTGGCCAAAGTCCAGGCGGTTGATGGTGACGGTGGTCGTGCCGTCAGCCGCGATGTGCACAAAGGCCGAGGGCTGTTGCGTGGGCTTGAGTGCGGCGGGCGCGGCTGCGTCCTGCGCCAGCGTGCCCAGGGGGAAGGCGCCCAGCGCGAAGCCGCTCAAGGCGCCCAGCTTCAGGAAGCTGCGGCGCGGCAGGCCAGCGGGTTCAGTACGGGGCTGGGTTTTTTCGATCAGGCCTTGCAGGCCCCGGGGCAGCTCAAAAGTGGTGGCGTCGAAATGCATGGTGCTCTCCTTCAAGCCAGGGTTTGGGCGGCATCGGCCACGGCGGCGCGGATGCGGGCATAGGTGCCGCAGCGGCAGACGTTGCCGGCCATCGCGGCGTCAATCTGGGCTTCGGTGGGCTTCTTGCCGCGCGGCAAGGTCTTCAAAAACGCGGTGGCCGACATGATCTGGCCGCTTTGGCAGTAGCCGCACTGAGCCACGTCATGCTTCACCCAGGCCGCGTGCACGGCTTGGCCCACCTTGTCCTGGCCACCGGTGACGGCTTCGATGGTGGTGATTTTTTGCCCGGCGGCGGCCGAGATCGGCGTGACGCAGGAGCGTATGGCCTGGCCGTTCAGGTGCACGGTGCAGGCGCCGCACAGGGCCGCACCGCAGCCGAATTTGGTGCCAGTCATGCCCAGCGTGTCGCGCAAGGCCCAGAGGATGGGGGTGGAGGGGTCGGCATCGACCTGGCGGTCCTGGCCGTTGATGTTCAGCGTGCTCATGGGGTGGGACTCCTGTGGGTGAATATTTATTCGGTTATGAGAGGGTTTGAGGCTGGGTGTCACCAGGTCGGATCAGGCCTTGATGCCGTCCCAGCACAGGCCAAAAGCCATCGCCAGGTGGGCCTCGTCGTGGGGCAGGGTGCCGGCGCGCAACAGGTTGGCGGTTTCGCGCACCGAGCCGGCAAAGCTGTTGAGCAGCAGCAGCGTGGGCACGTCCTTCAGGATTTGCTGCTGCTTGGCGTTGTTGATCAGGTCCAGCCAGGCTTGGATCAGCCGGGTCGACAGGTTGCGGCTTTCTTCGCTGAACCAGGGCGAGTTGTAGTACTGCTCCAGAAACACCATCTGCGCGTACTGCGTCAGGCGGTGGTTGAGCCAGTTGGTCCACATGCGCTGAAAGCGGCGCTTGAAAGGGTCTTGCGGGGTGTCACCCTGCATCAGCGTGGCCGCGGTTTCGGTCTTGGCCTGCTCGTAGAGCGCGGTCAGCAGCTCTTCTTTGGACTTGAAGTAGACGTACAGCGTGCCCGTGGCCAAGCCCGCCTCGCGGGCAATTGCGGCCATGGTCAGGCCGCTCAGGCCGGTCTGCTCGACCAGCCTGAAAGTGGCTTGCGCGATGGCGCGCAGCTTGACCTCGTCCTTGGGTTTCATGGGCGCATGATAGTCGAATATTTATTCATGCATCAAAGCCCTGCTGGGCGCAGGTGTATGGACTGGCTGGGGCCTTTACCAGGCCGCGACCGGCGCTTCATCGGCAGCGCATCGGGCGGGGTCAGCATGAGCGCCTTGATTGACCACCACCCAAGGAACTGCTGTGAAGCACACCGCCCAGGCCGCACCCGCTGGCCTCTCTTCTGTTTCCAACCCATCGCCCGCACCGCGCTGGGCCCGGCGCACGGGCGCTGGCCTGCTGTGGGCGGCTCTGGGCTTGTGCAGCCTGGCTGCCCAGGCGCAAAACGGCCCGCCTTCGGGTCAGCCGCCGGGCCCCCCGCCGGAGGCTGTGGCCGCCTGCACCGGCAAGACCGTGGGCGCGGCCTGCAGCTTCACAGGCCGGCAAAACGACACCCTGAGCGGCCAATGCGCGACGGCGCCCTCGGGCCCACCGGGCAGCAGCAGCTCGTCTTCATCGTCTTCGTCCTCATCGTCGAGCAGCACTTTGGCCTGCCGACCGAGCAACATGCCCGCGCCTCGGTGACGGCCCGAGGGGTTGTTTCCTTCGGTGACAACCCCGACGGGTCGTTGCGGAGGCCGCCCCGCCAGCAGGGATGAGGCTCAATACGCCCCCTGACTCCCCGCACGCTGTGCCGGCACCGGTGTGGCCCGCGCGCCCAGCCATTGGCGGGCCAGGCCACGGGCGGCGTTGGCGAACATCAGCACGTCCACGCCGACGGCCACAAAGGTGGCCCCGATGTCCAGGTAGCGCTGGGCCAGCGCGGCGTCCGAGGTCAACGTGCCGGCGGCCTTGCCTGAGGCGACGATGGTGCGGATGGCGTTTTCAATCGCGGTCTGCACGTCGGGGTGGCCGGGTCGGCCCCGGTGGCCCATTGAGGCGGCCAGGTCGGCTGGGCCGATGAAGACCCCGTCCACGCCGTCGACGGCACAGATCTCGCTCAGGTGTTCCAGCGCGGTCACGCTTTCGGCCTGCACCAGCAGGCAGATGCCGTCGTCGGCGGCGTCCAGGTAGTCGCTTTGCAGGCTCCACTGTGAAGCCCGACCCACTGCGCTGCCCACGCCCCGGATGCCGCGCGGCGGGTACTGCACGGCCGAGACCATCAGGCGCGCCTGCTCGGGCGTGTCCACCATCGGGATCAACAGGTTGCGCACGCCGATGTCCAGCAGTTGCTTGATCAGCGCCACATGGCCTTCCACGGCGCGCACCACGGGCTGGGCGCGGTAGGGCGCCACGGCCTGCAGTTGCTGCAAGGTGCTCTGAAGGTGGTTGGGGGCGTGCTCGCCGTCGATCAGCAGCCAGTCGAAACCAGCGGTGGCGCTGACCTCGCTGAGGTAGGGCGAGGCCATGGACAGCCACAGGCCGATCTGGGCCTGTTGGTGTTGCAGGGCGAGCTTGAAGGGGTTGGGGTGGCTCATGCGGGTCTCCTGATGAGGGGGTCAATGGGGGTGGCAGGCTCCATGCGGCTGGCCCAACTCAGTCGAGCTGGCCCTGGCACAGGTACTTGGTGTGCAGGTAGTCGTCCAGGCCATAGCGCGAGCCCTCTCGGCCATAGCCCGACGCCTTGACGCCGCCAAAGGGGGCGGCCTCGGAGGCCACGGCCCCTTCGTTGATGCCCACGATGCCGCTCTCCAGCGCGCTGGCCACCCGCCAGATGCGGCGCACGTTCTGCGAGTAGAAGTAGGCCGCCAGGCCGAACGGCGTGTCGTTGGCCAGGGCGATGACCTCGTCTTCGGTGTCAAAGGTGAACAGCGGCGCGACCGGGCCAAAGGTCTCTTCTTGCGTGAGTACCATGTCGGGCGTCACGCCGCTGAGCACCGTGGGCGCGTAGTAATGCGGGCCGTCCAGCCCGGACCCTTGCAGGCGCTGGCCACCAGTTTCCAGGCGCGCGCCCTTGGCCAGGGCGTCTTGCACATGGCGCTCGATCTTCTCCACCGCGCGGGCATTGATCATCGGGCCGATCAGGCTGGCGGGCTGCTGGGCCGGGCCCACGGGCAGGGCGGCAACGCGGGCGGCCAGCTTCTGGCTGAAGGCCGCCTGCACGCTGCGCTGCACATAGATGCGGTTGGGGCAGACGCAGGTCTGGCCCCCGTTGCGGAACTTGGCGGCCATCACGCCGTCCACCGCCGCGTCCAGGTCGGCATCTTCAAACACGATGAAGGGCGCGTTGCCACCCAGCTCGAGCGACAGCTTCTTCAAGGTGTCGGCCGAGGCGCGTGCCAGGTGCTGGCCCACCGGGGTGGAGCCGGTGAAGGTGATCTTGCGCACCTCAGGGCTGGCGAGCCAGACATCGACCACGGCCGGGGTCTGCTGGCGCGAGGCCGTGACCACGTTCAACACGCCGGGCGGAAAGCCCGCCAACTCGCCCAGTCGGGCCAGGGCCAGGGCAGTCAGCGGGGTGTCTTCGGCGGGCTTGGCCACCACGCAGCAGCCGGCGGCCAGGGCCGGCGCGATCTTGCGCGCGATCATGGCCAGCGGGAAGTTCCACGGTGTGATGGCGGCCACCACGCCGACGGGCTCTTTGAGCACCATCATGCGCCGGCCATTGACGGCGGCGGGCACCATGTCGCCGTAGACGCGGGTGGCTTCTTCGGCAAACCATTCGATGTAGGAGGCGCCATACAGCACCTCGCCCCGCGCTTCGGCCAAGGGCTTGCCCTGCTCCAGCGAGATCAGCCGGGCCAGGTCGTCCTGGTGCTGCAGCAGCAGCGCGTGCCAGCGCTTCAGGGCCTGGGCGCGCTCCTTGGCCGGACGCACGCGCCACAGCTTGAAGGCGGCACAGGCCGCGTCCAGTGCGGCTTGGGCATCGGCGGCGTCGCCATCGGGCACCTGGGCGATCAAGGCTTCGGGCCGGGCCGGGTCCAGTGCCGGGTTGTGCACGGGCAGGGCCTGACCGGCCTGGCCGGCCACCCATTGGCCGTTGATGAAGTGGTGGGCGCGCAGCAGGCTGGGGTCGGAGAGGGTCAGGGAATGCATGGTGTCAGGGGGTGAAATGGGGGCCGCACCGGGGCGGCAGGCGACATGAAGCCCGCACCGCGCGCCCGCGCGGCAGTGACAAGACTCTCAGGGGTGGCGGGGGCGGAAGGGCGGGGCGAACCCGCCTCAGCTCACGATGCCCAGGTGCCAGGGCACGAACTCGTGGTCGCCCAGGCCCAGCAACTCGCTCTTGGTTTTGTGGCCCGAGGCGGCGTGCAGGATGTGCTCAAAGATGCGCTGCCCCATTTGCTGCACATCGCAGTCGCCGTCGAGCACCGCGCCGCAGTTGATGTCCATGTCCTCTTCAAGGCGCTCGAACATCGGCGTGTTGCTGGCCAGCTTGATGGTGGGCGCGGGTTTGGAGCCGAACATCGAACCCCGCCCGGTGGTGAAGCAGATCAGGTTGGCGCCGCTGGCAATCTGCCCGGTCACGGCCACCGGGTCGTAGCCGGGCGAATCCATGAACACAAAGCCCGCTTTGTCGATCGGTTCGGCGTAGCGGTAGACCTCGACCAGGGGGGTGGTGCCGCCCTTCATGGCCGAGCCCAGGCTTTTCTCGAAGATGTTGGCCAGGCCGCCGGCCTGGTTGCCGTGGCCCACCACGCCATTGAACTGCGCGTTGTGGCCGCGCGTGTACTCGGCCCACCAGTCCAGCCGGTCCAGCAGCTTTTGGCCCACTTCGGGGCTGACCGCGCGGCGCGTCAGCATGTACTCGACGCCGTGGATCTCGGGCGTCTCGGACAGGATGGCCGTGCCGCCATGGCGCACCAGGATGTCCATGGCCGCGCCCAGCGCCGGGTTGGCGGTGATGCCCGAAAACCCATCGGAGCCGCCGCACTCCAGGCCGATCTTGATGTGCTCCGCACTCACCGGCTGGCGCGTCACCTGATTGACCTGGGGCAGCATGACCTCGACCGCGGCAATGCCGGCCGCGATGGTGGCGCGCGTGCCGCCGCTGTCCTGCATGACCAGCGACTGCACCAGGGCGCTGTTTTGCAGCCCTTGCGAGCTGAACAGGTCGGCCACCTGGTTGCGTTCGCAGCCCAGGCCGACGATCAGCACGCCACCCAGATTGGGGTGGCGCGCGTAGCCGGCGATGGTGCGGCGCAGCAGGTCAAAGTGCTCACTGGGCGAGGACATGCCGCAGCCACTGGTCTGGGCAAAAGCCACCACGCCGTCCACGTTGGGGAAGTCGCGCAAGCGCTCTTCGGTGAAGTGCGCCGCGATGCGGTTGATGGTGGTGGCCGAGCAGTTGACCGAGCTGATCAGCCCGATGAAGTTGCGCGTGGCCACGCGCCCGTCGGGCCGCACGATGCCCATGAAGGTGGCGCGCTGCTCGGGTGGCAGCAGGTCTACCGGGCGCACATCTTGGCAGAAGGCCGGGTCGCGGTACTCGTCGACCAGGGTCAGGTTGTGGCCGTGCACATGCTCGCCCGCTTCAATGTCGCGGCTGGCCGCGCCGATCACGGTGTCGTACTTGCGCACGCGCTCGCCCGCGGCGATGGCGCGCGCTGCGATCTTGTGCCCGGCGGGCACTTGGGCGCGGGTGCGCAGCCCGAATTCGGCCAGGGTCTGGCCCAGCGCGATGGGCGCGCGCGCCACCAGCACGTTGTCGTTGGGGTGCAGCCGGATCAGCGGCGAGAGCGTTGGGCTTGTGGTCATCGTGGGGTCGGGTGAATGGGGCGGGCGGGGCCGGGTGTGCCGGGGCTCAGCCCTTGGCCAGCAATTCCTTGAGCTTCAGGCGTTCGATCAGCTGGGTTTCACGGCGGTAGACCTCGCTCACGTAGCGCGCGTAGTCGGGGCCGTCCAGGTACATCAGGGGGGCGTCGATGCGGTCGCAGGCGGTGGCAAACTCAGCGCTGGCGGCGGCCTGGCGGAAGGCCTCGCGCAGGCGCTTTTCAATGGCGGGCTCCAGGCCCTTGGGGGCGCCCACGCCATTGGGCGCGTCCACCACCACGTTGTAGCCCAGCTCTTTGAGCGTGGGCGCGTCGGGGAAGTCTTGGGTTCGCTTCTCGCCCCAGGTGGCCAGCAGGCGCAGCTTGCCGGCCTTCACATAGGGCGCCCATGAGGTCGAGTCAGCCAGCGCATTGAGTTGGCCCCCCAGCAGGTCTTGCAAGGCCGGCGCGCCGCCCTTGTAAGGGATGTGGTTGAGCTGCACGCCGGCGGCCAGGGCCAATTCCTCCATGCCCACATGGGTGGCGCCAGCCACGCCCGCGCTGCCATAGGTCAGCTCGCCGGGCTTGGCCTTGGCGGCGGCGACCAACTCTTTGAGCGATTTCCAGGGCGCGTCGCTGTGCACCACGATGCCAAAGGTCTGGCCCGAGGTGCGGGCCAGGTAGCTGAGGTCTTTCAGCGGGTCGAGCGCCACGGTACCCAGTTGTGAGAAGCGCGTCACCGAGATCGGGATCTGCCCAACGGTGTAGCCGTCCGGCTTGGCGCTGGCCAGGGCCTTGGCGCCCAGCATGCCAGCGGCACCGGCCTTGTTTTCCACCACCACACTCTGGCCCAGTTGCTTGGCCGCGGCCGAGCACAGGGCGCGCATGGTCACGTCGGCCGTGCCGCCCGCGGGCCAGGGGCAGATGAAGGTGATGGGGCGGTCCGGGTAGCTGGACTGCGCCTGGCTGGCCAGGGGCAGTCCCAGGGCGAGGGTGCCCAGGCTTTTGGCGATGAATTGGCGACGGTTGTCGGCATGCGACGGCTTCAGGTGGCTCATGTTTGTCTCCGCTCGGGGCGATTTGTCGTGGGGGGCAGGGCGCGTGCTCTCTGTCAGCGGCCGATTCTGCGCAGGCTCAACATAGCCGTCTAATGAAGTTATAGACTGACTCCATAGCCTAGATGACATGAAGATGCCGCCATGACCTTTGCCACACCGTCCATTGACCGTGTCTTGCGCTCCAACCTCAAGCTCAAGCACCTGCAGCTGCTGGTGGCGCTGGACCAGTTTCGTCACCTGGGACGGGCGTCGGAGTTCTTGTCGCTGACCCAGCCTGCGGTGTCCAAGACCCTGGCCGAGGTGGAGCGCCTGTTTGGCGTGGCGCTGTTCGTCCGTTCGACCCGGGGCACCGAGCCCACCGCTTATGGCCAGACCGTGGTGCGGTTTGCGCGTTCGGTGCTGGCCGACTTTGACCGCACGCGCGACGAGATCGCCGCTGTGGCCAGTGGTGCGGCGGGCCGGGTGCGCGTGGGCGCCATGGTGGTGGCCACGCCGGTGCTGGTGTCGCGCGCCATCGCGCAGCTCAAGCAGCAGTCGCCGCAGACCTCGGTGCTGGTGGAAGAGGGCGACCTGACGCGCTTGTTGCCGCCCTTGCGCCAGGGGGAGCTGGATGTGTTTGTGGGCCGGCTCGAGCCCGGCTATGCCGCGCCCGACCTGGAGACTGAGGCGCTTTACACCGAGCCCATGTGCATCGTGTGCGGCCCGCGTCACCCGCTGGCGCGGCGGCGGCGCGTGGACTGGGCCGAACTGGCCGCACAGCCCTGGGTCATGCCGCCGCCCTGGGCGTCGTCCCGCATCAAGCTCAACCAGATGTTCTACAAACACCGGCTCAACCCACCGGTGGATGTGATCGAGAGCGCTTCTTTTCTGGTCACGCTGACTTGTTTGCGCGAGCATGGCGCGATGGGCTTCTGGGCCCAGTCGGTGGCCGAGCACTACCGCGATCAGGGGCTGGTGCGCGTGCTGCCCATCGAGGTGCCCATCGACCTGCCGCCGGTGGGCCTGATCACCGTGCGCGGGCGTTTGCGCACCCCGGCGGCCGAGCAGTTCATGGCTTGCCTGAGGCAGGTGAATGCGGTGCTGAAGACAGAACCTTGAAGCCCATGGGGCGCGCGCCCGCGCCGGCCAAAAAGACGTGGGCGGCAGCGGGTTCTGCGTGCCGAACTCGGAATGGCTGGCGCCAGCCAAGTATTATTTGAAGTTCATTTCGTTGGAGGGGGGGCCGGTGGCTTTCAGGCGCTGGCCCGGGGACAGTCACCGGCCTCCATGACTTCTTTTTGCCTTGCTCATGCACATCCAGTCCACCCGGCGCACCAGCGCTGTCGCTCCCAGTACCGGTTACAAACAGCGGCGCGGGCCCCAATGGGGAGCCTGGCTGCTGGTGTGTTGGTGCTTGTCCTTGATGTCGCTCATGGCCTCGGCCGCCCGGGCCGACACCATCAGCACCTATGCCGGCAACCCAGTTCCCAATGGCCTGGCCACCAACATCGGGGCCAGCGCCAACGGCGTGGTCGTGGACTCGGCGGGCTTGCTCTACGTGACCGATATCAGCAACCACACCGTTCGAAGGATCGACCCAGCAACGGGGCAAAGCACCGTGATCGCCGGTATCGGGCGCAGTGGTTTCTCGGGGGATGGCGGGGCGGCCACCAGTGCCATGCTCAATGCGCCCAGAGGGGTGGCGGTCGACAGCGCCGGCAATGTCTACATTGCGGACACCAGCAACCACCGCATCCGCAAGATCAACACCAGTGGGGTGATCTCTACCTTCGCAGGCACGGGCACGTCCACTTTCGCGGGCGATGGCAATGCCGCCACGGCGGCCAACTTCAACAACCCCCAGAGTGTGGCGGTCGACGGTGCAGGCAACGTGTTCATCGCCGACACCGGCAATGCCCGCATTCGCCAAGTCAGTGTGGGCGGCACGGTCACCACGGTGGCCGGCACTGGCTTCGCCGGCTACCAGAGCGACAACGTGGCGGCTACCAGCACCCGCATCAACAGTCCCCGTGGCGTGGTGCCCGATGGGACGGGTGCCTTCTACATCCTCGACACCGGCAACCACCGCATTCGCAAAGTCAGCGCCGACGGGATCATCACCACGGTGGCGGGCACGGGGTCTGCCACCGCTTCCGGCGACGGCGGTGTGGCTACCAGCGCCGGTGTTCGCGCGCCAACGGGTTTGGCCCTGGATGGCAGTGGCAATCTCTATATTTCCGACACCAGCAACCGCATCCGCAAGGTCAGCGCCGGTGTGATCACAACCCTGGCAGGCACGGGGACCTCGGGCTTCAGTGGCGATGGCGGGGCGCCCGCCAGTGCCCAGATCAATTCTCCGCAGGGGTTGGCCGTGGACAGCATGGGGACGGTGTACGTGGCGGACAGCAACAATGTCCGGGTGCGAAAAATCAGCGGGGGTCTGATCTCCACACTGGCTGGCACCGGAAGCAGCACCTTTGGCGGTGACGGTGGCGATGCCCTGAATGCGCAGTTCACCGACCCTCGTGGCGTGGTCCGCGACAGCGTGGGCAATGTCTATGTTGCGGACGGCATCGCTCACCGGATCCGCAAGATCAGTCCCGCCGGGACCGTGACCACCTTGGCGGGCACTGGCGCGCAGGGTTACAGCGGTGACAACGGTCCGGCCAGCAGTGCCCAGTTGTACAACCCGATGTCCATCGCCCTGGATTCATCCGGCAATGTGTACTTCTCGGACCTTAACAACAACCGCATCCGCAAAATTGACACATCGGGCAACATCACCACTGTGGCTGGCAGCGGCGTGGGCGGGTTTGCTGGTGATGGGGGGGCTGCAACCAGCGCCCGGGTCTTTGCGCCCTATGGTCTTGTGGTGGACAGCCAGGGCAACCTCTTCATCGCCGACACGGGCAACGATCGGATTCGCAAAGTGGACACCGCCGGCATCATCACGACCTGGGCGGGCACCGGCGGGACGGGCTTCACCAATGGTGCTGCGGCCAGTGCCAAGTTCAATGCACCTCTGGGATTGGCCATCGACAGTGCGGACAGCCTGTACGTGGTCGACTTCGGTAACAACGCGATTCGCAAAATTGCCGGCGGCATGGTCAGCACCGTGGTGGGCACGGGCGCAGGTGGATTTACCGGCGACGGTGCAGCCGCCACCAGCGCCACGTTGAACGCACCGCGCGCCGTGGTCGTGGATGCTGCGAACAAGCTCTACATTGCAGATACCGGCAACCACCGGGTTCGCCAAGTTGACAGCAGCGGCGTGATCACCACCGTGGCGGGGGCCGGCACCTCCGGATTCAGTGGCGACGGTGACGTACCCACCAGCGCCCAGTTCAGTTCGCCGTGGGGGCTGAGCCTCTTCGGTTCGATGGGCCTGTTGATCGCGGACAGCGGCAACCGGCGAGTGCGCCTGCTGGCCTTTGCCGACCCACCCGGCGCACCGACCGCGGTCACCGCCACGGCGGGCAACGCCAGCGCCACGGTGTCGTTTGCCGCGCCTGCGGCCAACGGCAGCTCGGCCATCACCGGCTACACCGTGGTGTCCAGCCCGGCGGGTGGCACCGACAGCAACGCCGGCTCCACGGCCCTGAGCCACGTGGTCACCGGCCTCACCAGCGGGGTGAGCTACACCTTCACGGTGGTGGCCAGCAACCTGGCCGGGCCTGGGCCAGCTTCGTCACCGTCGAACAGCGTGGTGCCCATCTCGCTGGTCAACGGCGTGTGCAGCGCAGCGAGCAATGTCAGCAGCCTGTTCATGCCCAGCACCAACCTGTGCTCGGCCGGCAGTGCCAGCGCCGTGAGCAACAGCTCGCCCTGGCGCTGGAACTGCGTCGGCAGCAACGGCGGCAGCACCGCCATGTGCTCGGCGCCGGTGGGGCAAACGGTCTCTGGCACGGGTGCGTCGCGGGTCAGCGTCGGGGGCAGCAGTTGGGTGGTGGACCAGGTGGGCACCACCAATGGCCAGCCCAACACCGCCGGGGCCATCCGCGTGACGGGGGACGCCAAATCCCCGCCGGACGCAGCGCCTGCCGGCTATGTGTTCCCGCACGGCCTGTATGACTTCACCTTGACCGGGGGCACCGGCCCGGCCACCGTGGTCATCAACTACCCCACGCCGCTGCCCGCCGACACGGTGTACTGGAAGTACGGCAAGACCAGCCCCACCGGTGCGGCGCGTTGGTACATCTTCCCTGGCGCGGTCATCAGCCAAGACCGCCTGTCCATCACCCTGACCCTCAGCGACGGGGCGCTGGGCGACGACGACGGCACGGTCAACGGCGTGATCACCGACCCAGGTGGCCCCGGCGCACCGAGCAGCGCCACCACGGCGGTGCCCACCTTGTCACCCTGGGCTTTGGCGGCCCTGGGCTCGCTGTTGCTGCTGCTGACCTGGCGCCAACGTGCTGGTGCCGGTGCCGGTGCCGGGCGCCGCGCAGGCCGTCGCCCGAGCGCTCAAAGACCGTAGGCACACCGAAAGCCGATGTAGACCACTTCAAAGTCCGCCGGCTTCCATTGCACCGCGCTGGCCTGCATTTGGGCGGGGCCGTACCACCAGGATCCGCCGGCGGTCAGGGCCTTGTCGCCCTCCCGGTCGGCCAGCCATTCCCAGGCGTTGGCGCCCATGTCGTACAGGCCGTTCACGCCGGGGCGTGTGGCGCCCACGGGTGCCAGGTTGGGCCAGGGGTCGTCGCCGTTGGTGTTGGCGCCTCGGGGCGAGTCGCCGGTGGGGTAGGGGTAGGTTTGGCCGACCACAAAACCCGCTTGCCCCACCCATTCCGTGTAGGCGGCGCGGGTCCATTCGGCCCGGGTGGGCAGACGCCCCCCAGCCCACTGGCAAAAGTCACGGGCCTCGTACCAACTGACGTGCACCGCCGGGAGGTCTTGCCGGGCATCTGAGGCCCCCAGGGGTTGGCGAAAATGCCAGCCTTTGCGGCGCTGCCAGCCGCCGTCCCATTCGTGGCCGCCGCCGTTCGCCTCTGCGGCCGTGGTGCGCCCGGTGGCTTGGGTGAACGCTGCGAAGCGGGCGATGCTGACCTCGTGCCGGTCGATGGCAAAGCGGTCGAGGCGCACTCGGTCGTTGGCCAGCGCAGAAAGCGCCGCCAGCGTCAACGTCAGGCCGGTGACCCAAGACCGGCGCACAGCAGTTTTCATGGTTGTGTTCTCGTTCCTTGATCGGGGGCTGCACCGCCCATTTCGTCAGCGGCTGTCAGCCACCGGGCGATTGTCAGCCAAGGAACGCTGGCGCACATCGAGGAGGGCCATTCCCCTCGCTGGGCTGTGCGCTGCCTGCCGCAGGGCAGGCGCGTCCCCGTCAAAAGCCCGATCGGCGCATGCGGTAGAAGGTGATGCCTGCCAGCAGCAGGGCCAGCAGCATCATGCCCACTTCAGACAGCGTGGGGATCGACGGCACAGCGGAGGTGATGGCCACCGCCACCCCATTGCCGTTTTGCTTGACAGAGAACGTGGTGCTGCCGTTGCCGATGATCGTGTAGCTCTGCGTCACGCCCTGACCCAGGACGCCCGGGGTGGCGGCCACCACGGCGGGGTTGCTGGAGGTAATGAAGCAAATGGCCCCAGCGGGTAGGACGGTGATTGAAAACGTGTCACCGACCTGACCTGTCAGCGTGCGGTTGGTCGAAGCAGCCGTGTTGCAATCGACCGCGATATTACCCAAATCAGCAGCAAAGGCAGCCGACGAGACGGTCAAAGAAATGGCGAGGATCAGTTTTTGGAAAAAGCTTTTCATGATAATCAATTGAAGTTACTGCTTGTTTTAATGTGGTGCTGAATCAGTGAGCGCTGCGCTCACTGTGCAGTGCACTTGCGATTAATTGCTGATTGTTTTTAAACAAACCCTGATGGCAGGCATTGGGGCTGCCTTTGTGATTTTGACCCAAGAGTTTCAAGGCACCTCATGATCAATCAGTGCTTTGTTTTAATAACCCGCTGCTCTTTGTCAGGGCACGCTGTTGGCGCTCGCTGATGGCTGTATGCTCTTGAGTATGGTTTCCGGGTGGGATTCTAATTCCAAAGCGGAATTGGGTGAAAAATGCCCATCCATTTTCAAGGGTTGTAATACAGTGTAATGTTCGGGCAGGTTGATGGTGTATCCGAAGGGATATTCTCGGTATTCATTTTGACCGCTGGCCGGCCTCATTGGCGTCGCCCACTCTGGTGGCTGGCCCAAGCCGCGATCGGTGTGCCGCCGACGCTGAAGTGCTCGCCCGACACCAGCCCCTGTGGGGCCGCCAGGTCGACCGGGGCGTTGGGCCGTTTTCGCAGCGGTGGGCCTCGCGAGCGCCTGGCCGCAGTGGCTTCAATGAATGGGTGTCCGCTGCCCGTGGCAGGCATTTGTCACGCTTTGGGCGACTGACACGGTGCGTGGGGTCACACGAAGCGGTTAAAACAAAGCTTCCTTCAACACCGGGAGATCATCATGGGTTTTTTCAGCAGCATTCTTTCCAAACTGGGCTTCGGTGAACACGCTGTGGCCGCCGCCGAGCAAGCGCCCAGTGCCACCACGGCGCCTGCACCGGCCTCTGCCCCCACCGCCATCAGTCCGGTGGATGTGCTGGGTCAGCTCGAAGCCCTGGCGGCCAGCCACCCCGAAAAGCTCAACTGGAAGGTCTCCATCGTGGACCTGATGAAGCTGTTGGGGCTGGACAGCAGCCTGAGCGCCCGCAAGGCCCTGGCCACCGAGCTGGGCTGCCCCGCCGACCGCATGGGCGACTCCGCGGCCATGAACATCTGGCTGCACAAGACGGTGCTGCAAAAGCTGGCTGCCAATGGCGGCAATGTGCCCGCCGATTTGCTGCACTGACACCGGGCCCCTCGCGCGGCGGCTGGCCCCCCCCCCCGCGGTGGGGCGGTCGCCGCACCCACCGGTACACCGCTCAGGCCTGCGCGGCCACCGGCGCGGGCAGCACCTTGCCCGGGTTCAACAGGCCTTGCGGGTCCAGCGCTTTCTTGATCTGCCACATCAGGGCCAGTTCGACCTCGGACTTGTAATGGCTCAGGTCGTCGCGCTTGGCCACGCCCACGCCGTGCTCGGCCGAGATCGAGCCCCCGGCCGCATGGGCCAGCGAATCCACCTGGCGCGAGATCGGCTCGTAAAACGCGCCCAAGTAGTCCTTGGCCGGGCGGTCGGCGGGGCGCAGCGGGTTGAAGTGCACATTGCCGTCGCCCATGTGGCCGTAGACGATCATGCGGGTCTGCGGCTCCAGGGCCAGCACGGCGGCGGTGGCCTCCTCAATGAAGGCCGCGATGCGCGACAGCGGCACCGACACATCGCACTTGATGCTGCCGCCAGTGCGGGTTTGCGCGTCGGAGATCTCCTCGCGGATGCGCCAAAAGGTTTGGGCGTCGGCGCCGCTTTGGGCCAGCGTGGCGTCCAGCACCAAGCCGCTTTCAAGGCCGGACTCCAGCACCTGCATCAGGGTCTGGTCCAGGCCCTCGGCCGAGGCGCCGGAAGTCAGCTCGATCAGCACCATCCAGTCGTGGCGCGCTTCAAAAGGCGACTTGACCTTGCCCAGGTAGCCCAGCACCAGGTCCAGCGCCGGGCCTGAGATCAGCTCGAACGCCGTCACGGCCTGGCCCGCCGTCTTTTTGGCCTCGCCCAACAGGGCCACGGCCGCGGCCGGGCTGGCCACCGCAGCCAAGGCCACCGACGAGGCGGTGGGTTGCGGCATCAGCTTCAGCACGGCCGCGGTGACGATGCCCAGCGTGCCCTCCGAGCCAATGAAGAGCTGCTTGAGGTCGTAACCCGTGTTGTCCTTGCGCAGGCCGCGCAGGCCCGAGTAGATGCGCCCGTCGGGCAGGACGGCCTCCACGCCCAGCACCAGGTCGCGCATGTTGCCGTAGCGCAGCACAGCGGTGCCGCCCGCGTTGGTGGAGATGTTGCCGCCGATCTGGCACGAGCCTTCCGAGCCGATGCGCAGCGGAAACAGCCGCCCCGCGTCCTCAGCCGCCTTACGTGCCGCATTCAGGGTGACGCCGGCTTGCAAGGTCAGGGTGTCGTTGACGGTGTCCACCGCCAGCACCTGGTTCATGCGGCGCAGGTTCAGCACCACGGCCTGGCCCTGGGGCTCGGGCACGGCCCCGCCCATCAGCGAGGTGTTGCCCCCTTGCGGCACCACCACCACGCCGTGGGCGTGGCACCAGGCCATCACCTGGCTGACCTGTTCGGTGCTGTTGGGCAGCACCACGGCGGCGGCCTGGCCCACGTACAGGCCTCGGTAGTCGGTCACAAAAGGCTGCAGGTCGGGCGCCTGGCTCAGGCAGGCCTGGGGGCCGACGATGGCGCTCAGGGCGGCGACGATGGCCTCGTTGGACAGGGGGGAGGCGGTGTTTGCGGTCATGGCAGATCGGGGGCGAAATCAGGGTGAAGGGCAGGGCAGCATGGCCTTTGGGCAGGGGCCCGCAAGCCAGCCGCCCAGCGGGTGAATCAAGCGGGTGCCGATTCTGGTTTAAACATGAAAAAGTTACAATTGCCGCTCTGTGAATTCATTGAAAACGAAACGTGAACAGTCTCCCGGACAACGAAGACCTGCGTGTCTTCACCGTGGTGGTTCGCAAGTCCAGCTTTGCCGCTGCGGCGGAGGAGCTGGGCAGCTCGCCCGCCTATGTCAGCAAGCGCATCCGCCTGCTCGAGCAGGTGCTGGGTGTGCGCCTGCTGCACCGCACCACGCGCCGCGTGGCGGTGACCGAGGACGGCGAGCGCGTGTTCCACTGGGCCCAGCGCGTGCTGGACGATGTGGACCACCTGATGCAAGAGGTGGCGGTCACCCGCCAAACGCCGCGCGGCTCGCTGCGCATCAGCAGCAGCTTTGGTTTTGGCCGCCAGGTGGTGGCGCCCCTGGTGTCGCAGTTGGTGGAGCGCTACCCCGGCCTGCAGGTGCGCTTTGAGGTGTTTGACCGCCTGGTCGATGTGGCCAGCGAAGGCTTTGACCTGGACGTGCGCGTGGGCGACGACATCGCCCCGCACCTCATCGCCCGCCGACTGGCCGACAACCACCGCATCCTGTGCGCCGCACCCGCTTACCTGCAGCGCCGGGGCACGCCGCGCCACCTGCAGGACCTGAGCCAGCACGACTGCCTGGTCATCAAAGAGCGCGACCACCCTTTTGGGGTCTGGCGCCTGCACGCGGGTGCGCAGGAGGACACGGTCAAGGTCACGGGTCCACTGTCGTCCAACCACGGCGAGATCGTGGTGCGCTGGGCGCTGGACGGGCGTGGCGTGCTGCTGCGCTCCATTTGGGACGTGGCGCCCTGGCTGCAAAGCGGCGAACTGGTGCAGGTGCTGCCCGAATGGCGCCAGGAGGCCAACATCTGGGCCGTCTACCCCTCGCGCCTGAGCAACTCGGCCAAGGTGCGGGTGTGTGTGGAATTTTTGCAGGCGCAGTTGGCGCCGCTGGACCCGGGTCTGGCCCGGGCCAGCGCCGCGCCCGGCGCCTGACCCATCAGGGCATGGGGTGGTGCCCACCTCGGGCCGGGGCTTTCAGGTGGTTTTGGCCCCAGTAGGCCAGCGCCGCCTTGCCCTGGATGTTCAGCTTGCCATAGACGCTGTGCAGTTGGTTGCGCACCGTGGCGGGTGAGTTGCCTTGCTCCCTCGCGATTTCTTTGTAGCTCAGACCCTGCGCCGCCAGGGCCGCCACCCGTTGCTCGCTGGCGGTCAATTCGGCATGGCCTTGCAGGCGTTCCAACCGAAAGCGAAGCACGTCGCCACAGCGCTCCAGGCGGGCCGTGATCCGGCGTCCCTTGTAACGGTCCTGCGGGCTGTTCAGCAAGGGGTTCAACAAGGGGGGCGGCAGGCTGACCCCAGGGAATTCAGGCCACTCCAGTGCCAACCAGTCGCGCGCCTGCGGCGTGGCCACGATGATGTGGCCGCTGAGGTCGGTGATCAACTCGCAAGACGGGCTGCTGGCTCCCGTGTCCTGGTGGGTGGCCCATTTGTCGGCCAGGGTCATGGCGTTCAGGATGTGAGGCAAGGTCTGGTCGGCCAAAGCCACCTCGCTTTGCAGGTAGGCGCGCTTGGCCTGCGCGCGCCACAGCGACACCAGGGCAAAGTGGTGCCCGGTGCGCTGCGTGTGCAGCATGGCGTGGCGGGTCTCAAACAAGGCCGCGTAGTCGCGCAGGCGTTGGTTGGCGATGCCCGTCACATCCTGCGCGAAGGTCTGCCCGGGGCGGTCCATGGCCCGTTGGATCAGGCGGTCCTGGCTGCTCACCCGGCCTTCAGGGGTCAGTCGCTCACTGGTCACCTGGGCGAGCCGGTAGCGGATTTTCTCGATCCCGTTGCCGTAGGAGAGGCAGGCATTGAACCGCATGTCCTGGGATTCAAAGAGGCTCATCGAGTAGATGGCGGCCGAGTCAAAGTGCATGTGCGTGCGCAGCTGGCGCAAGGCCTGTTGGCCCAGGGCATCGGCGCGGGCCACGCTGGCATCGTGGTACAGGTCGAGTAGAAAAGGCGTGAGTTTCATGCAGTTCCAGGTTCTGGATGGCATCCGATGGGCGCAGGCGTTCTAAGAACCGCTCACTGGGCAAGGGCTCAGCGTGCTTTGGGCCGCCGCGCGAGCGCAAAGTCGTCCAAGCCGCCAGGGGGCGCGATCAGCCTGGGCGTTTGGCGACCTTGGGTCAGCGCCGGTACCCGGGTCGAGACCCAGGCATCCAGCCCTTTGTAGGTGACCTGGCCCACGCTGTAGGGGTCGGCTTTCCAGGCATCGCCCAGCCCTTCCAGCAAGGCATGCGTGAAGGCCCCATGGCGACCGGGGGCGTATTCCCAGCTCAACTGGTCGCTGCGGCTGCTGGCGAAGACCAGCACCTGGCTGTCCGGTCGGGCCAGTTCGCTGTTGAGGGCGTCCCCATTGCTCAGCCGCACGCCGCCCAGCCCGCCCGACAAGGCCGGCTGCCCCGCATGGCAGGTGTCAATGAAGAACACCGCCCGGCTGCCGCCGCCGCGCAGGTTGAGCGACAGCAAGGTGTCCTGAATGGCCTTGTAGGGCACGCCGGTGTCGGGCAGTTGCTTGAGCCGCACATCGTGCGAGCCAAAGTAGTAGCGGTGGTCCTCGCCCAGGGTGAAGCCGTGGCCGGCCAAAAACAGCATCCCCACATCGCCCTCGGCCACTTGGGACTGCAACCACTGCAGGCCATTGAGGATGGCGTCGCGTCCCGCCCCCTCGTTGGTCAGCACCCGGGCTTCCACGTCGCGGTAGCCCAGGCCGCGCTGGCGCAGCAGGGTGTCGGCAAAGGAGCGTGCATCGGCGTGCGCGTAGCTCAAGGCCGGCACCTCAGCGTCCTGGAAAGTGGACACCCCCACGGCCAGCAGCCACAGCTTGGGCCGCTGCGCCGCTTCTCCAGCCGGTGTGGCCTCTGCCGCGGACCGGCTGCGGGCTTCCTGGCCCTCCGCAGCGCCTGGCAAGGTCAGGCTCAACGGCAAGCTGCTGCCATGGCGGTTGTCCGCCTGCAGGCGCAAGCTGGTGTCGTTGGGGCCCAGGTCCAGGCGCAGTTGACGCTGGCCCTGGCTGTCGTCGCTGCTGCTCCAGCGCGTGGCGGCCAGGGCCTGGCCGTTGACCCAGACGCGCAGGCGGCGCATGGGGGCGTCGGCATGGCTGCGCACCCGCAGCGTCACCTGCACCTCGCGGCCGCCCAGGCGCTGTGGGCCCGTCACCAGCTCCAGCACCGGGGGCAGGGCTTGCGTCACCGGCGCACGGGGCTCTTGCCGCTGCGCGGACTGGTTGGCCACTTCCAGCGCTTGGTCTTCATCCAGGGTGCGCAGCACCTGGTTGATCACGTCGGGGCGGTGGTAGCGCTCGCGGAATTGCTGCAGCGGAAAGAAGTCGCTCTCCTGGTCTTTCGCGCGGTTCAGGTGCCAGCCGGCCAGCGTGTCGGCGCCTGCTGCGGCGTCAAAATAACCGGAGGGCGTCCACAGCAGCCAACGCTGCCGGTCGGGGGGCACGTACAAGGCCAGCAGTTCTTGTCCGTCTGACAGGCGGTACCAGCGCACGGTGCCGTCCCCCAGGGCGGCCACCAAGAGGCGGCCGCTGCGGTCGATGTTCACGCCCCAGGCCGGGGTGTGCAGCGCGCGCATCCACAGCCTTCGGCCGTTTGTGTCCAGCCGGTACAGCCCCAGCTGCGTTCCCAGCACAAAGCCGCTGCGGTCGGGCAATTCGGCCAGGGCGTTGCTGGGCTCATTGCGGGGCCCGCCCGGCAATTCGGGGCGCAGGTTCAGCAGCTGTCCGTTCAAGGTGGGCTGGGTGTCGTTGAGCCAGCGGGTCACGCCCAACTGGTTTTGTGAGGGGGCCAGGCCTTGGGGCAAGGTGCCTGCCCGTAGTTGCCGTCGAGCGAGGTCAAACACCAGCGGCTGGCCGCCTGCCAGTTCGTAGCCGAACTGCACGGCCTGGGCGCTGGGGTCCAGTCGCAAGCTGTCCAGGCAGCAACTGCCCCGCAAGTCGGCCCCGGGCGCTGGGCTCAGGGCCGTCCAACTGCCGGTTTCCTGGAGCCGACCCCATTGGCCATCGCCAAAGCCCAGCAGCCAGCGGCCCCCAGCCAGGGGGCGAACGGCCAAGGCGGTGCTGGCGCCAGTGGGGCGGTTGCTCAGCACCTGGCCGGTGTCGCGCGACCACACCCGGGCCAGCGTGCGGCCGTCCACACTCCATTGCCCCACGCCCAGCAGCTGGCGACCGTCGGCACTCCAGGCCACCCGGTCCAGCGAGGCCCAGGGGGCCAGGGCCCCCAGGTTCAGCTGGGCCAGCTTGGCCGGGAACTGGTTGACCAGCCCGACGGTGTCCAGCACCAGCTGGTGCTGCAGGGTGTAGCTGTCACGCACTTCCACGACGGCGCTGCCCGGTGTGGGCGCAGGTCCCCCCGCGCTGGCGGGGTGCCGGGTGTAGCCCACCGCCAAGGAGCGCCCATCGGGCGAAAACGCCAGTGTGTTGGGGTAGCTGGGCATCTTGGACACGGCCTGCACCCGCAGGGGCACGCCCACGATCTGGCGACCGCGCAGCTCCAGCAGGTAAGTGTTCAGCTGCCCGATCGAGCTGGCCAGTGCCAGTCGGCCATCCTGGGCCCAGGTGACTTTGGTGGTGACCGTCGGCGTTTGCGGGTCCAGCGGCGCCGTCAATTGCAGCGGCGGGGTCTCCGTGACCAGGCTGTACACCAGCACCTGAGCCCGGTCGCTGGTGGTGCCCACCGCCAACCAGCGGCCATCCGGGCTGAAGGCCAGATCCGACACCACGCCGGGCAGGCCCGCCAGGCGCTGGCGCATCACGCCGCTGCGCCGGTCAAACAGATACACCGACGCGCCGCCGTCCCAACTGAGGCCGGTGGCGCCGCCCGTGGCAATCAGCTCGCCGTCCGAGGACAGGGCCACGGCCAACAAGCGGCCCTCCAGCCCCTCATCCAGCGGGGGGCGAATCACCCGGAGCAGCCGGCCTTCGGGCAATTGCCACACGCGCACGGTCTTGTCGTCGCCCGCCGTCACGGCCCAGCGTCCGCTGGGCTCGGTGTCCAGGGCCCAAATCGCCCCTTGGTGCCCGCCGCTGTCCAGGCGCAGAAAAGGTTGGTCCGGCGGGCCTTCACCCCGTCGCAGGCTGGTGGCCGAAGGCGCCGCGCCCGCCGTCGGGCGGGCCGAGGCCAGCACCGGGTTGGCGCTGGGGTTCGGGCGGGCGCCGGGCTGGGCCGAGCCCGCATCCAGCCGCAGGTCGCCGACCAAGCCGCTGACCAGCCAGGGCCGCTGTTTGCCCTGGGTGTTGGCGTCGACCTCGCCCTGGGTTTGTTCTGCCAACTCCTTGAGCGAGAGCCGGGTGTTCAGCAGGTTGCGGTTGAAGGCCAGGGCGAAGGGACTGTGCTCACCCTCGCCATCGCGGGCGGTTTGGCCTGGGCTGGTGGAATACAGCTGCAAGCTGCCGCGCACGTAGGGCGGCTCGGCAAACCCTTGGCTTCCTTGGCCGCGCGAGGGCAGGCTTCGGCAGGCGTCCATGACCATCACGGACACCCGGGCGTTGGCCCCTTGCAAAACCGACTGCAGGTAGTTGATGGACAAGCCCCGGGTCTTCAACTGAACCGCGCTCACCTCTTTGGGGAACTGGTCCACCGGGATCAGGTAGTTGTTGCCGTCCACTTCCAGGCCATGCCCGGCGTAATAGACCAGGGCCAGATCGGCTTTTTGGGCGCGGCGCGCGAAGTCCTCCACGTCCTGGTTCATTTGTTGCAGGTTGCGGTCCTTCACCAGCGTGACCGCAAAGCCCAGCCGATCCAGGCTGGTGGCGATCAGCTCGGCGTCACGCACCGGGTTTTTCAGGGCCACCACCGGCGCGTAGGCCGCATTGCCGATGACCAGTGCCACTTTTCGCCCGGTGGTCTCTGCCGCGTGCACCCCGGACAGGGCCCAGAGGTGGAGCACCAGCACCAGGGCCAAGCCAGCCCACGCCCCCCACCCAAACCGTCGATGCCACTGCTTCATATGAAAAAATAGAAACAAATAGTAAATAAATGCGAGTTTAGCCAGCGCACGGATTGATCAAGCACCTGCATGTGCAAAGAAGTACTCCGACACCCGGCCAACAGGCCCGGTGTGGCGTTCTGGCTGCAAAGCGCTGACGGGGCCGTGTTCAGTGGCAGGACGCGCGTGGTTGTTGCTGTTCTTTGCAGGCTCGGGCAATGCACTGCACGAGGTGCTGGAGGGCCTTCAAGTTGCGCGCCATGACCGCCTTCAGCAGGGCCGGGTCTGGCGCTTGGTCGCTGCCCGCCAGAAAGCACTCGATGGTGGCACTCAGGCGGTAGCCTTCTTCGTCCTCGCTGCGGGGGATCAGGTAAGCCTTGGCGGCCTTGCAAGTGCGGTTGGCTTCGTTGACCACATTCAGCGCGCTGACCAGGTCCAGGCCCGTGCTTTGCTGGTTGGCAAAGCTGGGGTAGACCAGCATCAGGTACTCGGGGTCTTTGTCCGCGTCCAGGCGGACATACAGGCTGCCGAGGTCGGGGTGGCGAAAAATGACGTCTTGGTCCTCGTCGATGTGGGCCATCAGGCCCAGTTCTTCTTGGATCAGCGTTTGGTAGCGTTCTGCCAGGGTATTGGGGCGCATGGGAACCTCCTTGTATGCGGATGGGTGGGGTCAGCAGCGCGCACCGATGTGGCGGGCTGCTGACTCCCTATTCGCCATCCGGCGCAAAAGGTTGGTTGCTGGGCAGAACTTTTTTTGCAGGTCAGGCCGGCGCCCGGCCGCCATCAAGCCTGCAGGCGCTCGCCCAGCAGCGCCGTGACGGACTCGGGCGTGGCCGTGCTGCTCACGGTCACCGGGTGCTGCTGGGGGTTCCAGCGCTTCAGGGCTGCGTGCAGTTGGTGGGCGGCCTGAAAGTCCAGGTGGCTGACCTGATCCAGGTGCACTCGCCAGCCTCGCACGGGCAGGTCGGCGCGCACCGACTGAACGGCCTGAGAGATGCCCGCCAACAGCGCGGGCGTGGCTTGAAACCCCCAGGCCCCTGTCAAGCGCAGGTGCAGTTCGCCCTCGCGCCAGCTCAGCCGCCAGTGGCGGGGCTGACGGTGCAGGCCCAGCCCGATCCAGCTCAGGACCGCGCCCGCCAGCAGGCCATAGACCGAGTTGTGCAGCAGCAAGCCCACGCAGACCACCAGCAGCAACAACAACAGGGCGCGACCCAGCACGGGCTGGGGACGCTGGGTCTGCAGGGTCCAGCGCAGCAAATCGGTGAGCACCCCGGTCAGCATGTCCAGCGCCACCAGCACCACGCAGCCGGCCAGCACGGCCCGCGGCAGCTCGGCCACCCCGGGCAGGGCAAAAGCCAGGATGACGGCCAAGGTCAGGCCATGGAACAAGGGGGCTCGGCGGCCCAGCTTGTTCTGGACCTGCAGCATTTGGCTGCGGCTGAACGAGATGGCCACCGGCGGCAGGCACAGCGCACCACACAGCAGGGTGGCCAGACCGCTCACGCCCAGCTCTCGGTCCATGTTGATGGGGGTTTCCTGGGCTTTGAAACTGTTCAGGGCGCCCAGGGTGTCGGCCATGCACACGATGCCCAGGCCCGCACCGCCCAGCACCACGGTCAGCAGCCAGGCCGGCTCTTGCAGCAGCCCCAGCAGATGGCCTGCCGGGGGCCACTGGACCAGCCCGGCTTGCTCCAGCGTCACGCTGCCCAGGGTTCGGCACAGCCCCGGATGGGGCATGAAACGCAGGCACAGCGCGTAGGCCAACCAACCGACCGCCAGGCCCACCAGCATGCTGGCGGGTGACCAGCGCTTGCGCTGTGGAGGGCCCTTCTCCGTCCAGTATTTGAAGCCCAGGCTGCAGCCCACCACCAAAGCCGCCACCCCGAGGCCACGCCAGTTGCCCTCGGTGGCGCAGCTGGCCAGCTTCTGGATCTCGCTGCTGATCATGCTCACGCCGCCGGCGAACAAGGTCCCGCCCACCACCAATTGGGCCAGCAGGCTGCTGACCCGGCTGCCCCAGCGCAAGGCGGCCACCAGCAGCTGGACCAGGCCGGCCATCAGCACCAGGCAGGCCCCCAGCAGCACCACACCTTGCAAGCCCAGGGTGTGGACACTGGTGTAGTTCCAGCCCACGCTGAGCAGCCAGCCATACACCAGCATGGGGGTGGCCCGTGGGCCCGCCAAATGCTTGGGCACCTGGGACAGCAGCTGCGCGATGAACACCGCCACCATCACCGCCGCGACGCAGCGCAAGCTGGTCAGGCTGACCCAGTTGGGCACCCCGGCTGCCAGCTTGGCGGGGGTGGCCGAACTGGCCATCGACAGGTATTCATTGAAAAACACCACGGCGCTGATGGCGCCCATCAGCACGTCCGGCCCCAAAGTGGCCGTGGGCAGGCGTGGCCGGGTGCTTGCCAGCCCCTTCATGGCTGAACCGTGCACAGCGGGTTGCTCTGCACGGCGTCCGCCAGCTCGCCCAGGCTGGCGCGCACCGCATCCGGCCCCTGACCGGGGACGTTCAACTCAAAGGCGCCGCGCTCATTGGGGCCTTGCACGATGTTGGCGTTGAAGTTCAGCATCCAGCGGCGCAGGTCGCGCACCGTGGCCCCCGGTGCAAAGGCCACCTCCAACGCGCCACAGGCGCTGTCGCCGCCGCCTCGGGTGCCACCGTCCGCACTGCGCGCGGGCGGGCTCTGCCAGGCGGCCATCAGCCCCAAGGCCACCCCCATCTGCACCATCAGCAGCATCAAGACCACACTGACCCGCTGGCCGCACCAAGCGGCGGCTTTCTCCAACCATTGCTTCATTGTTTTTCCTTGTCGGGGTGCGCCGGGGCACCGGGGCATGAGGGGTTGGCTTCCAGCTGTTGGGCCAGGTCCCCCAGGCTGTGTTGCAGGGTCGGCAGATCGCCACCGGCTTGCAAGCCATAGCGGCCAAGGCTGTCCGGTCCGCTGAGGACTTGCCAGCCGTTTTGCAGCAGCGCCCGATTCAGCTCTGCCTGCGTGAGGTCACCGCGCCAGCGCACCAACCAGGGGGCGCAGTGGGCGGCCGAGCCGCGTTCCAGACCTTGTTCAGCCCCGGTCGGCGGGAGCGGGCTGGCGGGCCACAACAGCACCAGCAAGGCCAAGGACTGCAGCGCCAGCACGGAGCCCGTGGCCAGGCTGTGCCGGTGCATGAATTGGGCCAGGGCTTCGCGCCAGCGGCGCCGCCTTGGCAGGCTCACGGCGCCGGGGGCGCCCAGGCGCTGCGCAAAGGCTTGACGCGCGGCGTCTTGGCCGGCTTCAAATTGCTGCTCGGCCTTGAGTTGCGCCAAGCCGCCCAGCACCGCCAGGCGGCTGGGCGAGGGCTGGCCCGCTGCGGCGTCTTGCAACTGGGCTTGTTCTGTGGCGCTCAGGGGGCGGTAAAGCGCCTCGACCAGCAAGTCGTCCTCGGGGCGCAGCGGGGGCTCGTGGTCCGGCAGGCTCATGGCGACACGCTTTGGGTGGGTGCTTGGCTCTTCATGCACAGCTGCAGCTTCTTGATGGCCGAGAACATGCGGCTTTTGACGGTCTCCACCTTGCCCAGGCCCAGGCGCTGGGCGGTCTCGGCTTGCGACTCGTCAGCCAAGCGCCCTTGCACCACGGAACGCAGCGGGGCGCTCAATTGGTTCAGGCAGTGGCTCAACAGCTGCAATTGGTGTTCCAACTCCCAGGCCTCGGGTGGGCGATTTTGATGCGATTTATACAGCTCGCGTTGCAGCCAGGCTTCTCCCTGGGGCGTGTCCATCAATTCATCAATCGATACCTTGGCCAGGTCTTTGGCTTGCTTGCGCCATGAATCGATCAGTTTGCGGGGGGCTATTTGCCGTGCCAAATACGTCGTCAGCGCTTGTGCATAAGCGGTGCTGTGGGGCAGGGCATCACATTCAAACCCTTTGATTTTGCCGTCTACCAAATCGGCCAAGGTCTGGCTGATGGCGTCTTCGGCGTCGTCGCCTGTCACGCTGGGGTATTCAAAGTGAAATCGGCTCAGGGCGTGGCGCCGCAATCCGTCCACAAATGAATCACGGGCGGCGCTGGCGCGGCGCAAATGATCAAGAAACAAAGGGATGGACATGGGGCAACAGACGGGGCCGAGGGGCTGAATCCAGGTCCGTCTGAACACAGACGGTGGATTAAAAATGCCAAGCGGGTGATTTTAGGGGGCGCCTCGGACGGAAGTAGGCGCAGCCGTGCGGTATCTCTGCCACATAGAACACTGTTCTATGGAACACCCCGTGGGCCTTGCTTAACATCCGCGCGAGTCAAGGCGGATGTGGTGTTTTGCATTCCGATTCGTCTTGTTTTTTCATTGTGGCCCCAGCGCCGCAGGGGTGGGCGTCCACCTCTGACCCCAGACGAATACCGGAGGTTTTGTGCATTGCCCTTCCTGCCACCAAGAAGTAGCGGACACCGCCAAGTTCTGTCGGCACTGCCGCGCGGATTTGCGCGTTCCAGCCGCCATGGGCGCTGTGGCTGCCCCGGCCCCGGCAGAGGCCAAGGTGCCGCCGGCCCCTGCCGCGCCTGAGACCAAGCCATGCCCCCATTGCAACCAGCCGGTGGGTTGGTTGGCCCGCTTCTGCAAGGGCTGCGGGCAGGGCATTGAACAGGCGCTGGCGCCCGTCCAGCCCCCCGAGGTTCAAGCGCCTGCGCTGGAAAAAGCCGTTGCCGCCGCTGCGCCCGCTTGGCCTGTGGCCGAGCCGGTGGCACCTGAACCGGTGGTCTCCGTGGCTCCGCCACCCGAGCCCGAGCCCGAGCCCGAGCCCGAGCCTGAACCTGCACCAGCTCCAGCTCCAGCTCCAGCTCCAGCTCCAGCTCCAGCGCCTGTTCCAGCTCCAGCGCCTGTTCCAGTGGCCGAGCCTGAAGCGGCGCCCATGCCCCAGCCGGTCGACCTGCCTCTTGAGCCCACTCCGCCAGCTGCCGAGCCGCCCATGGCCAGCGTGACCAGCGCGCCCACAGCGCCGGCCGAGGCCTCGCCGGAGACCGAGCCGGGCTCCGCCGAGATCTTGATTGCCGAGGGGCCGAACCCCAGCTCGACGGCCACGGAGCAGGGCGGTGACACGCGACGTGGCTTGGTGTTGGGCGCCATCGCATTGGCTGCGGTGCTGGCGGCGGGGGGCGGCTGGTGGGCTTGGCAGCGGGCAGCGCCGTCGGCAGCACCTGTTTCGGCACCGGCGTCAGCGGTCAGTGCCAGCCCGGCGGTGACCCCGGCAACGACAGAGACCACCGCCTCGCCGACCGAATCTGCCGCCGCCGTGCCGCCCGCCAGCCCGGCCCCCACTGAGGCGGCGCCTGCCCCAACCACCGCCTCGGCCACCCCCACTGCCACCGCCACCACAGCCGCGGCGGGGGCTGCCCCCAGCAGCGACGCCGACAAAGCCGCCGCCAAGCTCGCTGCCGACAAAAAGCTGCAAGAGCAAGCCAAGGCCAAGAAGCTGGCCGAGGCACGCCAGGCCGAAGAGGCCAAGCGGGCGGCCGACGCACGCCGTGCCCAAGAGCAGGCGGCTGCGCGTCAGGCCGAGCAAGAGCGTGCCGCGCACGCCCAGGAGGCCGCTCGCCAGCAGGCCGAAGCCAATGCGCGGGCTGCCGCCACGGCCAACCCATCGCAGCTACCCGCATGGTTGGGGGCTTTGCGCAGCGATCTGGAGGCCTGCTCGCGTCAACCCTTCTTGCAAAAAGTGGTCTGTACCGAACAAGCCAACTGGAAGCACTGCCCGGGCCACTGGGGGCAAGTGCCTGAATGCCGTGAAAGCCGCACCCAGCGCACGCCTTGATCGCGGGGCCGGCGGCCCGTGCTTGATCTGATTTTTTGCCAATCACTGAATAAAAAAGAGGGAACACCATGTCACACAACGAAACACGCGCCACGCCTGCGGCATCCAGCCTGATGGAGCTGCTGCTGCGCTCCGGCGAGGCCTTGCAGAACCGGCAGGCGCTGAGCACTTTGATCGTCACCGCCGTGGGAGCGGTGTTGCTGATCATGGCCTCGGCCAGCACGGGCCAAGGGGTGGTCATCGCGCTTGGGGGGCTGTTGGCCCTGGTGCTGGTGCACTCTGGTTTGTCGGCGGCGGGCATCCAGTTGATGGACCAGGCTCTGGGGGGCCAGCCCCGTCCCATGGCGGCGGCCTTGTTGGATGGTTTGTTCGCGGCAGGCAAGCTGCTGTGCCTGGCCTTGCTGGCGGGCCTGGGACTCGCTGTGGGCCTGCTGGTGTTGGCCGTGGCGTTGTTGCTGTGCAAGATCCCGGTGCTGGGCAGCTTGCTCATCACGGTGCTCCTGCCCGCCGGGGTGCTGACGGTGGCGTTTGTGTACGCCGCCTTGTACTTCTCGATGGCCATGGTGGGGCCCGCCGTGTGGTCGGGCTCGTCGATTCGCCATGCGGTGTCCACCTTGTACGTGTTGGCCACCCAGCGCCTGGTGCAAACCGCTTTGGGCGTGGTGCTGCACACCGTCTTGATGACCTTGATTTCGTCGATGCTGGTGGGCTTCATCAGCTTTGGCGTGCTGACCGTGGGCGGGATGAGCGCGGGCATTCTGGCCAGCAATAACCTGCAGGGCTTTGGCATGCACATGCTCATGCGGGCGATGAGCGGCATGGGCGGTGACAACGGCCTGCTCCTGGGGGCCGGTTTTGGCTTGGGCATCTTGGGGGCTTTGGTGGCGGCCAGCCTGCTGTCCATGTTCATCCTGGGGCTGAACCGCTTGTTTTTGCACTTGACGGCCGAGCTGGACGTCTCCAGCGCCGACGCGGGCCTGAGCGAGCAGATTCAACGCGCCAAGGAGCGCGCCCGCCAATTGCAAGAAGACGCCCGCCGCCGCGCTGCCGAAGCCCGCGAGCGCGCCGAGCAAGGCCGCCTGAACCCGGGCCCCACCAGCCCAGGGGCGCCCACTGCGGCGCCGCAAGTGGTGGCCACTTCCCCGGCACCGGCCGCCTTGAGCTGCCGCCATTGCCAGGCGCCCGTCGAAGCGGGCGACCGTTTCTGCGAGAACTGCGGCCAATCTTTGGTCTGAGTGAGGTCGCCGATGAAACGCTTTTGCCATGCCTGTGGCACCGAACAAGCCCTGGACGCCACGTTTTGCGAAGAGTGCGGTGAAACCTTGCGGCCCCCGCGCTCGGCGGCTGGGGCCGCTGCGCAGATTGCCTCAGCCCCAGCCCCAGCCCCAAGCGCTGGCGCCCCCAGTGCCCGCCCGGGGCGCCAAAGGCGCCCATGGACCCCCAAGACCTTGGCGCTGGTTGCTGCTGCCGCCGTGTTGGTGCTGGGCGGCGGTGGCGCGGCCTGGTGGGCGCTGGCCTCCCGCGACGCCACCGAGGCCGAACTGCGCGAGGGCCTGAAGGACTGGTTGGCCACCGACGCCAAAAAGCAACTCAACCGCCCCTGCCTGAGCAACTTTGACTACGCCAAAAGCCCGGTTTACATCGACGCGGGCAACCAGCAGGCGGTGGATTGGTTGACCGCCTTGACCCAGGCTGAGCTGTACACAGGGCCTGATCCTGTGGTCCAGCAGGGCCTCTTTGGCGCGCGTTTGTTGCGCTACGAGAAGACGCCCAAGGCAGCGCAATTTGTCTCGGGTCGGCAGCTCTGCGCTGCCAGCACCTTGGGCTTGGAAAGCCTGAAATTTGACCCCAAGGCGGTGCTCAAGCAGGAGGGCCAGCGCATCCAGCCGGGCACGGCGCGCATCCTCTGGGCTGACCGTGCGGACTGGAGCCTGGTGGCGCCCTTCAAGTCCGAATTCGATGGGCAGTTCTCGACGGAAGAACGCGCCGTTCGCTGGATTGCACAAGACCAGGGCTGGCGGGCGCTGACCCAAGCCGAGCAAGAGGCTGCGCAAGCCAAGCTGCCCCGAGGCGGCGATCAGGGCCACCAGACCGACGCCGATGGGGTGTCCCTTTGGGGGCGCCTGAGCGGTCTGTTTTCGGGTTTGACGGGCAGCACCCCGGAGAGCGTCGCCGAGGCCGCCTTCCGGGCCCAGCAGGACTGTGACCCCAAGCGCTTCAGTGAGTACTTTCGGGAGCCTTCGATCACCCAAGAGGTCATGCAAACCCAAATGACCATGTACTGCGCGATCCAGGCGCGCAGTGCTGACAAGGGCGACAAGATCGCCTCGCTCAAGTCCACCCGCGTGGGGGGCGCTGGCGACAAAGTGCGGGTGCGCTTGGACGTGACGTTCGCGAGCGGCAAGACGGACTCTCAGGTCCTCATCGTGGAGAAAGTCGACGGCCGCTGGTGGTCCCGGCTCAATCTCTGAGGCCGTCGGGGCGCGGGGTGTTGGCTCCACCCGTGGGGTGCGCGCCGGCCCTGCACCCCGTCGTCGAAGCGCGTTGCTGGGGCATTTGGTTTGCACCTGCTTACAACCCTACTTTGATCGCAGTCAATCCCGGGTCTGTGGGGGTGTTTAAGATGGCTCTGTGCCCATCGGCTGACATATGGCTTGGCCGGGGCCTGAAATCAGGAGAGAACCATGGCCTCTAGCAACAGCGACAGCAGCCGTCCCGTGACCCACTCGGAGCTCGACAACCTGGTCGCCGACCTGCGCAACCTGATCACCCGCAAAGAACTCGACGCCGTGCCTGAAATCAAGGCCCTGCGCGAGCGCATGGACGCCGGCCTGGAGTCGGTGCGCGCCAGCGCCGTGCAAGCCGCGCACGACGCTGCCCGCCAAGCCCGAGACGCCGCCCGCGCCGCCGACGACTATGCCCACGACGAACCCTGGCGCGTGGCCGGTGCCGCACTGGCGGTGGGCGCCCTGATCGGCTTCTTGCTGGGCCGCCGCTGATGCGTGACGCAGGCCCCCGCCTGCCACGCCGTGGGCCTGCCGGGGCAGGCGCATGAAGTGGCTGTCCTTTTTGGGGCTGGACCAGCGCGTGCAACGCGTGCGCCAAGGTGCGGCCGACCTGGCCCAGGCGGCGGAAGACCGGGTCGAGCTGCTGACCATCGAGTGGGCCGAAGAAAAGCAGCGCCTGCAGCGCATCGTGCTGCTGGCCGTGCTGGGCGCGGTGCTGACCTCGGTGGTGTTGATCGTCTTGTCGGCCGCGGTCATGGTGCAGTTTTGGGACACGCCTTGGCGTGTCACCGTGGCCTGGTCGGTGGCTGGGGTCTGGCTGCTGCTGTGGCTGGGCCTGGCGCTGGCCCTGGTGCAGGCGCTGCGCGCGGGGCACCGGGCGTTTGCCTTGACCCGGCGCGAGTTGCTGCGTGACTGGCACGAACTGAAGGACGGTTTATGAGCCGCGACGCCTCCACCTCCTCGACCCCTTCTACCCAATCCAGCTCGACCGGCCTGCCTGGCCGCGAAGCCCCCAGGCCGCCAAGCCCTGAAGAGCGCAAAGGCCAGTTGCTGGAGCGCATCGAGCGCCAACGCCTGCTGCGCCAAACCCGGCGCATCCAAGCCGCCATTGCCACCTTGCAAGCCGAAGGCCCCGCCAGCGCGAGCGGCGACAGGGCGGGCGACGGGTTTCCGCGCAGCCAGTTGATGCGGACTTTGACCCGCCAGCCGCTGTTGGTGGCTGCCGCTGCCGGCATGTTTTTGCTGATGGGCCCGCGCCGCGTGGTGGGCCTGGCCAGTTGGGTCCTGCCCATGTTGATGCGCCGCCTGGGCTGAAGGCTGGCGCCCGGCAAAGGCCAGGTGCTCGTGCCTTTGGGCGCCCAGCCGCTGCGGCTGGGCCGTGTTTTTTACATCTGCTGTTCGCGCGCCATTTTGGCCAGCATGTCTTTCCACAAACGCACTTGGCTGGAGCCGCCCTTGCGCGTCAGCCCATTGGCCAGCCACAGGTCGTCGTCGTTGAAGCTGTAGACCGGCTCCAGGTCGGTGCGCTGTGAGGCGGGGCGGATGACGGGGTTCAGGTTGTCCAGGATCAGCGGGTCAGCGTCGGGCGTGGGGTAATAGGCCAGCACCATGTGCGCCTCGTTCAGGCGCAGGGCGCGCACGTAGGTGATGCGCAGGCGCTCAATGGGCACGCCCAGCTCTTTGAGCATCAGGTACTTGGCCACGGCGTAATCCTCGCAGTCGCCACCCAGGCTGCCCAGCAGCTCGACAGGGGTGGCCCAGTAATCGTCCATGCCCCAGTGTTGCCGGTCAGAGTAATACGGCACCTGGTTGAAAAAATCATTGGACCGGGCCAGTTGGCTGGTGAGCTCCATCCGGCCCGCCTCTTTGGCCTGCAGCGAATCGCGCACGATGCGCTGCCAGGTCAGCAAGCGGGCGGGCGCATCAGGGCCCCATTGGCGGTCGGCCCAACTCAGCAGGTTGCGCGAAAAATCCACCACCCCGGCCTGCGCCCAGGTCCAGGCCCCCAAGGCCAACACCAGCACCAAGGCGCTGGCCAGGCCGGCTGCCACCCAGCGGCGCAGCGCAGGGCTGGCCAAGCGCTGGCCCGCCGACCAGGGCAGGGTGGGGCAGTCGCTGTGACGGACGGGGGCGTTGAGGCCGGGCATGCCGCGTATGGGAAGGGAAAGAGAAAGGGCTAAAAAGTCGTCAGAAAGCGGCTGGCCAGCGCAGGCGCGCCAGGGCCGGTGGCGCTTGCACTGGGTAAAAGCTGCCGCGCCAAGGATAGCGCCAATTGCACACGCCGGTTAAGCGCGAACCGTGCCACCCCAGCTTTGGCACCCCGGCTGTGGTGCGGGGGCATCAAGTCGCCCTGGTGGGTGGGGCTGCCCGCTTGGGCTTGGGGTATTTGAAGGCCATTCAAATGAATGGCTCGTTTCTGATTTTCAATGGTTTTTATTTTTGGGGCTGATTTATTCATTGTTGGGTGAATATCATTTGTTTAAAATCAGGGCTGAATAAGCCTGTCAAATGCCCGCGCATCAATAGGTTTTCTGTAAACTGATGCAAGTTAATCGATGCTGAGCTTTGAATGTGCGTCCAATGTCGCTTGGAAGTATCGCAATGCGCGTACACGTCAGGTCGCTGGCGGCGGCGGTTTGACCGCTGGTCTTCGCACTGCTGAAAGTGCTGCGCAGGGGGGCTGCGCTTGATCGCGTAGTGCCTGCTTTGTCCAGAGCGGGCCGGGTGCAGGCTTGATGGTCGTCAGCAAGCTTGCTGGGGCTTCACCCACTGTTGTAGCTTGGCGACAATTTCGGCGCCGTTTGAACCACTGGCTTGCCAAACCGTGCCGCTGACCCCCCGCCGCGCTAAGACCTGCCCGCCAACGCACCAACTTGGTGACTTTGCCAAAAATGCAACTGCGCAGCCGCCACGGTGCAGAGTTCTCTTTAAAACTGATTGAACTGATGTTTTGTGCATCAGTTTAAGTTGATTTAACCGCGCCCTGTTTGGTCAGGATACCCCGATTGGGTGATGTGCTGCTGATGACAGCCGGCCCCGGAAGGCCTAACTTAGAATCTCAGGCCGATTAATTACAAGTTTGTCACATTGCGTTAGAGCCGGATTATTAGGGTAAACGCGAAAATTTTGACGGTGCGTGATAACATCCAGATACATCTGTGCGTACCAGATGGTTTCAGGCGAGGCGAGGCCAGCCCACGGCCCCGGAAACATCAACCAACCTTGGACGTCCCCAACATGAAAAAATTCTTCCTGCACCCCTTGGCCCTGGCGGCCGCCTCCCTGTCCATCGCTTCGTTGGCCCAGGCTCAGCAAGCTGCAAGCAACGACGCTGCAGCCAGCACCACCACCCCTGCGGCCACCAACACGGCCCCAGCCTCCAATGGCGGCACCCTGGGTGGTTTGTTCAACGCCCCGGGCACAACGGGCAGCTCCAGCCAACTGTCGGCCACGCCCTCGTATGAGCTGGCTGGCATTGGCCGCCGTGACGCCACGCAAGAGCGCATCTTGACCTCGGCCACCAATGGCCTGCCGATTCGTTTTGACAACGGCATTTACGTTTACACCTCGGCCACTGGTGGCCTGGGTCACAACAGCAACGTGTCGGGTGTCAACACCGGCGCCATCTCCAGCAACTTCTACTCGGTGCAACCCGAAGTGGTGGGCGAGCTGAAGAAGGCCGGCGACCGCTACACCCTGCGTTACGCTGGCAACTACACCAAGTACACCGGCAGCAGCGCTGACAACTTCAACCACCACTTTTTCGACCTGGCTGGCGACAACTACTTTGACAGCCGTACCCGCCTGGGTTGGGACTTGGGTTATGTGGACCAAACCGACGCCCGCGGCTCGACCAGCGTGACCGTCAACACCCCCAACCGTTGGACGGCCCCCACGGCCCGTGCGCTGTTGGCCTATGGCGCGCCCCAGGCGCAAGGCCGGGTGGAATTGGAAGGTAACTACGTTCAAAAGCGTTACCAAAACAATCGTGACGTCACCGCCAGCTTTGACACCGACTTGACCACCGTGTCGGGCCGCTTCTTCTACCGTGTGATGCCGCGTACCTCGATGATTTTTGAGCTGCGCCAAACCAATGCGGACTACAAGACCGCCACGATCAGCACCAACACCGATCGACGCTACTACGTGGGCGCCACCTGGGAAGCCACGGCCAAGACCTCGGGCACTTTCAAAATTGGTTACGCAGAGAAGAAGTTCTCTAACGCACCGATCAAGGCCACGGGCGTGTCGTGGGAAGGTGGCCTGCGCTGGTCGCCGCTCACCTATTCGACCTTTGACCTGATCACCAGCAAGGCCCCGGCGGACTCGACCGGTGTGGGTAACTACCTGATGAACACGGCCACCAGCCTGCAGTGGAACCACCGCTGGGCCAGCAACCTGAGCAGCCGCGCTTCTGTGGGCACGGTCAAGACCGACTTCTCGGGCGCTGGCCGCACCGACACCACCAACAACGTCGGCATTGGTGCCTTCTACGAACTGGGCCGCAACTGGCGCGCTGGTGCGGAGTACACCTACACCGATCGCTCGTCCAACCAAAATACCTTTAACTTCAATCGCAACGTGACCTACGTTTCGATCCAAGGTACTTTGTAATTTAAACAGGGGTTTGCTGCGTGATGTTGAGACAAACAAAAGCTGGCCGCGCGCCGGTGGTCAAAATCGGAGTGGGGCTGGTTTGCGGCTTGCTGGCGCTGGGCGCTCAGGCCCAATCGGGCTCGGCCCCAGCCCCTGCGGGGGGCGATGCCACTGCTTACCAGCTCACGCCGCAGCAAGCCCGTGTGTCGGCCTTGTCGTCTTACAAGCTGGCCGCGGGTGATGTGATCAGCATCCGCGTGCTGGGTGAGGACGAGTTCACCCGCGAAAAAATCCGCTTGACGGATGCGGGCACGGTCAGCTTTCCGGCCATTGGTGAGATCAAGGTGTTTGGCCGCACCGTGGGCGACCTGGAGGCCATCATCGTGGCGGGCCTGAAGGGTCGCATCTTGGTCAACCCCAAGGTGTCAGTTCAAATTGACGAGTACCGCCCGTTTTACGTGAACGGCATGGTGGAAAAGCCTGGTGGCTACCCCTACCAGCCCGGCTTGACGGTGCGCAAGGCGGCATCGTTGGCGGGTGGCTTCAAAGAGCGGGCCGCGTTGAACAAAATCCATGTCATCCGCGAAGACGATGTCAGCCAAAAGCCGCAAAAAGTGGATTTGAACTCGGTGATTGGCCCCGGTGATATTTTGACGGTGGAAGAAAGCTTTTTCTAAATAAGCCCCACCGCCAGCCCGTTTGACTGAAGCCTGAGTCCCCCTGTTTTGTTAATACAAGCAAGCACCCTTCGGGGTGCTTGTTGATTGAATTGAAGTCTGTCACACATGCCCTTGACCGCCGCCACCAACCCCGCCGAGCCAGCGCACAAGCACAAAAACATCTCGCTGCATGACCCGGAAGACCAGGCCAACCAGCTGGACCTGCTGGAGTACTGGCGCAGCATCACCAAAAGAAAATGGGCCATTCTGGGCTTTGGCTTGTTGGTCGCCCTGCTGGCGGGCGTGGTTGTTTTCGCCTTGACCCCTGTGTACAAGGCCACCACCACGGTGCTGATCGAGTCCAACAAGAACAAAGTGGTGTCGATTGAAGACGTGTACTCGGGCATGTCGCAAAACCGAGAGTACTTTCAGACCCAGGTCGAGATCATCAAGTCGCGCGAGGTGTCCATGCGCGCCATCCAGGCCGCCAAGCTGTGGGACTACCCCGAGTTTGACCCGCGCCTGAAAGAAAAGGGCAAGCTGCAAGAGCTGCAAGAAAAGCTGGGCATCAGCGAGACGGCTGAGCCCAAAGAATGGACCGATGCGGCCTTGGCGGATGCGGTGTACGGTAAGTTCTCTAGGCAACTGAGTATCGAACCCGTGCGCTTGAGCCAGTTGGCTAAGGTCAGTTTTGAGTCCACCAGTCCGGCCTTGTCGGCCCTGGTGGCCAACACGGTGGCCAACACCTACATCGAAAATGACCTGGACGCCCGCTACAAAATGACCAAGCAGGCCAGCGGTTGGCTGCAAGAGCGTTTGTCGTCCTTGAAGAGCAAGCTGGACGAATCTGAGCGTGGCCTGCAAAACTACCGCGAGAAGGCGGGCATTGTGGACGTCAAGGGCACTAGCCAAAGCGGTGCGGGCAAGCAAATTGAAGAAGTGACCCAACGCCTGGTGGAAACCCGCCTGCGCCGGGCTGAGGCGGAGAACGCGTACAACCAAATCAAGTCGGTGGGCAAGAATGGCGACTTCAGCAGCCTGCCGGCTGTGGTGCGCAACAGCAATGTGTCTGACGCGCTTAAGTCACAAGCCGACGCTGAACGCAATATGTCTGAGGTGTCGCAACGCTATGGCTTTGAGCACCCCAAGTACGTGGCCGCAGAAGCGCAACTGAAGAGCGCGCGTGAAAATGTCAAGCGCCAGGTGGACACGGTGGTGGGCAGTGTCACCCGTGAATACGAGGTGGCAGTAGGCACTGAGCGTGCGCTGGAAGGCACACTGAATTCTGCCCGTGGCTCCATCCAAAACCTGAACCGCAAAGAGTTTGAGTTGGGTGTGTTGGAGCGCGAGGCCGATTCGAACCGGCAGATCTACGACATGTTCATGAAGCGGGCCAAAGAGACCAATGTGTCTGGCGACTTGCAAAGCGCTGTGGCCCGTGTGGTGGACACCGCTGTGGTGCCCACCAAGCCCGTGAAACCCCAAAAGGCACAAATGATTGGCATTGCCTTTGTGTTGGGTTTGTTCATTGGCGTGCTGGTGTCTTTGCTGCTGGACCGTCTGGACAACAGCATCAAGACCACGGACGACGTGGAAGCCAAGCTCAAGGCCCCGTTGCTGACCACTTTGCCCCTGCTGGATAAGGGCGACACGGACCGCGTGTCGAGTGCGCGCCTGTTCATCGACAACCCCAGGTCCATCTACTCTGAAGCCGTGCGCACCGCGCGCACCGGCGTGCTGCTGTCGGCCATTGACGTGCCCAACCGCATTTTGCTGGTGACGTCCAGCCTGCCGGGCGAGGGCAAAACCACCTTCTCGATCAACCTGGCCTTGGCGCATGCCCAAACCAAGCGCACTTTGTTGATTGATGCGGACATGCGCCGCCCAGCCATCACCAAGGGTCTGGACCTGGCGCCCAGCGCCAAGGGCTTGTCGAACCTGGTGGCAGGCACCGCCGAGCTGGACGACTGCTTGCAAGCGGTGGAAGGCTCCAGCCTGAGCGTGCTGGGCTCTGGCCCCATCCCGCCCAACCCGCTGGAACTGATGCTGTCGCAAAAGTTCAAGTCCACACTGGACCACTTGGCTACCATTTTTGATGTGATCGTCATCGACTCGCCCCCGGTGGAGTTGGTGAGCGATGCCCTGGTCATCAGCGCGCACGCCACGGGCGTGATCTATGTGGTCAAGGCGGGTGACACCCCTTACCCGTTGGCACGCAAGGGCCTGCAGCGCATTCGTCGGGCCGACGGCGACATCATGGGTGTGGTGCTGAACCGCTTTGACTTTGCCAAGGCCGAGCGCTACCACGGTGAATACTCGGGTTATGGCAAGTACGGCTATGGCAAGGGCGCCTACGCGGGCGGCTACGGCGAGGTGTATGGCAGCGAGCCCGAAGGCCAAACCAAGCCCCAAAAGAAGAAGGCTTAAGCCCGCATGAGCACCGCCCCCGCCCACGGCCTGATTGACCTGCATTGCCACTTTTTGCATGGCGTGGACGACGGTGCCCGCAACTTGCAAGAGGCGCTGGGCCTGGCCCGTGCGGCGGTGGCCGACGGCATCACGGCCAGTGCCATGACGCCGCATTTTCACCCGGGGCGCTACCCCAACCAAAAGTCCGTCATAGCCTTGCATGTGGCCGCGTTTCAGCAAGCGTTGGACGAGCATGGCATTGCACTGAAGGTGCACCTGGGAGGTGAAATGCGCGCCTCAGACGAGTCTTTGGCCCAGTTGATGGACCACGAGGTGCCGTTTTTGGGCGAGGTCAAAGGCCTGAAGATTTTGCTGCTGGAGTTTCCGCACCAGGGCCTGCCAGGCTGGGGTGTGGGCTTTGTGTACCGCCTGCTGGAGATGGGCATTCGCCCCTTGATTGCCCACCCCGAGCGCAACAAGCACGTCATGGCCGATGTGGATCGCATCCAACCGTATTTGGCAGCGGGTTGTTGGCTGCAGGTGACGGGTGGGTCGCTGTTGGGCCAGTTTGGCAAGGCGTCGCAAAAAGCGGCCTGGGCCTTGATGGAGCAAGACGCCGTGGCCGTGGTGGCCAGCGATGCGCACAATTTGGATTCACGCCCGCCACACCTGGCCCAAGCGCGTCAGCTGGTTGCCAGCGAATATGGCGCCAAGCGCGCGGACCGGCTGTTTACCACCACCCCCGCCAGCATTTTGGGATTGGGCTGACATGAAACACCTGCGCCCCCAGTCTTGGTTGCGGATGGGTCTGCTGCTGGCACTGGGTGTGCTGGTGCTGGCGTCGCTGAACACCTTGGTGCCCGCCACCCTGGCCGACCTGGCCACCGCCAAAGCCCGTGCCGAAATTACTCAATGGACGACCAGGGGCACCCGCTTGCCTCTGGCCGACATGGTGAAGTGGCGCGACAGCTTGTCTGAGGGCCTGGCCCACACCCCTGATGACGCTTTGCTGCACAGCCAATTGGGCTTGCTGTTTGGCCATTACGCCGTTCAAGCCCGGGCGGTGCCCGATGTGTCACGCGACTTTTACAGTCAGGCTTATCAGCGCTTTGACCGGGCCCTGATCTTGCGACCCATGTCTGCCGAGTTGGCTTTGAATGCTGCCGTCGCTGCCGAGGGCCGTGGTCAAGTCACCCAAACAAAGCAGACTCGTGATTTGAGTTGCCGTGCCCGCAAGTACACATCTCCCTCGGTGAAACTGCCTGACAGGCTGCGTGCATTGCCAGACGGAGCTTGTTCTTAACAGGCCCACCTGCTTTTTTGTTTAAGGCCTATGGCCTGCTGGTTAGTTGGAGTGTGCATGGCCAAAGAGGCTTTGCTGCTGCTGCTAAATCTTTGTATTGATTCAAGCGCTATTGGAAAGAAAGTAATGACCGTTTTGGTGCAACCCGTCATTTTGTGTGGTGGCTCTGGCAGCCGCTTGTGGCCTTTGTCGCGTGAGCATTACCCCAAGCAGCTGCTGAAGCTGGTGGGCCAACACACGCTCTTACAAGATACGGCGTTGCGGCTGGCTGGAGTGGGGCAGGGCGACGGCGCCACCTTGGTGGCCCCCATACTGGTGGGTAATGATGAGTACCGCTTTTTGCTGGCTGAGCAATTACGCACCGTGGGCGTGAAGCCAGCCGCCCTGGTGCTGGAGCCCATGGGCCGCAACACGGCCCCGGCTTTGACCTTAGGCGCATTGGCCGCACGGGCGGATGGCGCTGACCCCGTCATGGTGGTCATGCCGGCAGATCATGTGATTCAAGACGCTGCAGCCTTTCAAGCTGCAGTGGCTGCGGCTGTGCCGCTGGCCGAGGCTGGCAAGCTGGTGACTTTTGGCATCCAGGCGACGGCGCCTGAAACCGGTTACGGCTACATCCGCCGTGGTGCGGCCCTTGCGGGTAGCACCGGCTTTGCCGTGGCCGAATTTGTCGAGAAGCCCAATGCTGAAACTGCCCAGGCTTACCTGGACAGTGGTGAATTCTTTTGGAACGGCGGCATTTTTGTCATCAAGGCTTCTGTGTGGCTGGCAAAGATGCAGCAACTGCAAGCGGCCATGCACAGCGCCTGTCAAGCCGCGTTTGATGCCCGCCAGGCCGATGCCGACTTTGTGCGCCCTGATAAGGCTGCCTTTGCCACGTCACCGTCCGACTCGATTGACTATGCCGTGATGGAACGCTTGGCCAGCGCCGCGCACAACACGGGTGAAGTTGCAGTGGTGCCCCTGGCGGCCAACTGGTCGGACGTGGGCGCGTGGAGTGCGGTGTGGGACATCAGCCCCAAAAACGAACAAGGTAACGCCCTGGTGGGTGACGCCCTGGCCATCGACACCAAGAACAGCTTGGTCATGGCCCATTCACGCTTGGTGGCTTGCGTGGGCTTGGACGATGTCGTGGTGGTTGAAACGGCAGACGCTGTGCTGGTGGCCAGCAAAGCCCACATCCAAAAGGTGAAAGACGTGGTGACCCAGTTGAAGGCCAAGGGCCGGGCTGAAGCCAGCAGCAGCCGCAAGGTGCACCGCCCCTGGGGTTGGTACGACAGCGTGGACATGGGAGAGCGCTTTCAGGTCAAGCGCATTGTGGTCAAGCCGGGCGCGAGCTTGTCTTTGCAAATGCACCACCACCGTGCTGAACACTGGATTGTGGTGCAGGGTACGGCCCGCGTCACCCGTGGGAGTGAGGTGTATTTGGTGGCGGAGAACCAGTCCACCTACATCCCCCTGGGTGAAAAGCACCGACTGGACAACCCCGGCAAGCTGCCCCTGGAGATGATTGAGGTGCAGTCCGGTACTTATTTGGGTGAAGACGACATCGTGCGATTTGAGGATGTTTATGGCAGGTAGCCAAGACCGCAGTCGCATCACTCTGTAGCGTGAATCAGGTTTTAAGAATAATTTGGATAGGGAGGGATTTTTGGCTACTTTTTCAATGCGCAGCTCTAGCTCGCTCATGCGCTTTGGTGTGCATGTGGTGGACTGGTTTGCTTTTGCTGGGGCAGGTTTGGCCGCCTATGTTTGGCGCTTTGAAGCGGCGGACCTGCCACCCCCGCAAATCTATGCCTTGCTGATTGTGCAGATGGCCACCCTCATGCTGCTGGTGTCATCTGCCATCTACCGCAATTGGCGTGGTGGCAAGTTCAAGGCCATGTTGGGCCGGGTGGGCCTGGCCTGGGCCATCACCTGGGCCCTGTTGATGACCTGGTTGGTGTTGACCAAGAGCAGCGCCGACTTTTCTCGCATTTGGCTGCTGTCTTGGGCAGCGCTTTCTCTTGGAATTTCTTGGGTTGCCCGCCTAGCCTTGTTTTTGACCATGGCTTGGCTGCGTGGCCAGCAAGTCAACCACATGCGTGTTCTGCTGGTAGGGCGGGGCGGGCCAGTGGCGGCCATTCGGCGCCGTGTCAAAACATCCAATTGGACGGGCTATGACCTGGTGGGTGTGGTCGGGGTGGATGACATCAAGGGTCTTCAATATTCACTGGGGCAGTTGGACCCTGATGAAGTTTGGATTTGCCCTTCTGCCAATGACATGAATGCTATTCAGCCTGTGCTGAATGAGCTGAGGCACAGCACTGCCAACATCCGTTTGGTACCCGATATGGGTGCATTTCAACTGGTGAACAACGGTCTTACAGTTGTGTTGGGCATGCCTATGCTGGATATATCCAGCTCACCCATGTCTGGTATTAACCTTGTTTTGAAATGGTTGGAAGACCGGATTGTTGGTTTTTTGATTTTGGTCTTGATCTCACCTGTTTTGCTGGCTGTGGCCTTGGCGGTCAAGTTGACCAGCAAGGGACCAGTTATCTTCAAGCAGGAGCGCCATGGCTGGAATGGCGAGACCATTGAGGTTTATAAATTCAGAAGCATGTATGTGCATGATGAACATACAGGGCAGGTGACCCAGGCTAAAAAAGGTGATTCCCGTATTACCCCTTTAGGTGCCTTTTTGCGCAGCAGCAGTTTGGACGAACTGCCCCAGTTTGTGAATGTGCTGCAAGGGCGAATGAGCATTGTGGGCCCCCGTCCGCATGCAGTGGCCCATAACTTGCAGTACCGAGAATTGATTCCTCGCTATATGCTGCGGCATAAGGTGAAGCCAGGTATTACTGGATGGGCGCAGATCAATGGGTTGAGAGGGGAAACTGACACCGTTGATAAAATGGAGGCTAGAATTCAAGCTGATCTTTATTATATAGAGAATTGGTCGGTTTGGTTTGATGCAAAAATAATTTTCCTGACTGTTTTTAAAGGCTTTTTTAATCGCAATGCATATTAACCTAATAATCAATAGTGGATTTTGAATGATTGGCTTTGCAAGTATACTCTCTGTTCTTCAGAATTTAGTTGCGGCTATTACTGTATTTATACTATATCGATTTTTAATTGATAACGTCGGTGCGGCACAGGTAGGAATATGGTCTATTGTTGTTGCGAGTACAGCAGTCGCTAAGCTTGGTGACCTAGGATTTTCTGGCGGCGTGGTTAATTTTGTTTCGAGGTATTTTTTTAAAGGCCAACGACATGATGCCGCTGTGGTCATCCAAACTGCTCTGCTCACGACAATTTTTCTGACAGGCCTTTTGTTGGTCTGCGCTTATCCTTTATTTAACTATGCACTCCCCTTTTTCATAGTTAAAGAAAGTGATGTCGAGATTGCAAAAAAGATTCTTCCAGTTGCACTGACGAACTTGTGGCTCGGTTCCGCAGTGTCTTGCGTTCAATCTGGATTAGATGCTTGCAATGAAATAATTAAGCGAAATATCGTAGCCATATCTTCAAACCTTGTGCTCCTCGGGGCTTCTTTATTTTTTATTCCAACTGACGGGATACATGGAGCAGCAATCGCTCAGCTAATCCAGACCTTATATCTTCTATTGGTTAGTTGGATTATTTTGAGACGGATTCTATCGTTGCCATGGTTTCCATTTGTTTGGAGTTTCTCTAAGTTTAAGGAAATGTTTTTATTTTCCTTTGCCTTTCAGTTTAATTCCTTGTTGGGTTTGTTTTTTGATCCATTTATAAAGTTAGCACTTAGCAGGTTTGGGGATTTGTCTTCGGTTGCATATTATGAAATGTGTGGCCAATTAATTTCAAAAGTGCGCTCCCTTATTGTGTCGGCCAATCAAGTTTTAACACCCAAGGTTGCCGCAATTTCGGTCGATGATAAGACGGGTCTTGGGGCTTTCTATCAGCAAGTATTTAGCATTCATTGCTATTTCTATCTTCCAATATTTACGGTATTGGTTGCGAGTTTTTATATATTTTCATATTTACTCACGGGTGCCTACAGCGAGCGGTTCATTATTTTTGGAATGATCCTCTCCTTTGGTTGGTTTGTTAATGGGTTTAATATACCCGCATATTTTTTCTACTTGGGGGTAGGGCGCATGCGATGGAATATATTATCCCAGTTGATTAATTCGATATCATGTGTTGTTTTTTGCATGGTTCTAGGGCATTTTTTTGGTGGCTACGGCGTTATTTGCGCCGTGACGGTCTCCCTATTGATGGGAAGTTGGATACCTATTTGGGCATTGCACGTTGATTATTCAATATATTGGAAGCCGCTATTTTTTAACCAGATACTATTTGGTTTTTTGGGGTTCTTAGTAGTTTTTGTTGGGTTGCTTTCTCTGCATGAGTATTTTCATTTGCCCAATAAATTTATATGGATTTTTATTGCGCTGGTATATTCTTTTGTTGGAATCGCATTTTTGGCGGACCAGCGATTTAAATTGTTTTTAATAAATATTTTTCGAGGTGATCGATGAGTTCTAAAACTTATGATTTCTCTGTTATTGTTGCGATTTATAATGGTGTTTCGACAGTGCGTGAGTGTCTGGCTAGTATAGTTTCGCAGGAAAATGTCTCAGTGCAGTTGATTGTTATTGATGGTGCTTCGACCGATGGAACCATTGAGGTGCTTTCTGAGTTTTCTAATGATATAAGTCACTTTGTGAGTGAAAAGGATTCAGGAATATACGACGCTTGGAATAAAGGCTTAAAGGTCATTGATTCTGAATGGGTGATTTTTCTTGGTTGTGATGATTACTTCTGGCGTTCCAATGTGCTTGCTGAAGTACAACCGTTACTTTATTCCTCTTCAAAAGAAATTCCTATTATCTATGGCTCGGTGTGCGTCGTTAATTCACGCAAAGATTATTTGTATAGCATTGGTGCGCCCTGGTCAATTTTAAAGCAGACATTCTACAAAATGATGTGCCTCCCACATCCCGCAACATTTCACCGAAGTACGTTATTTAAAGATGTTGGTTTGTTTGATTCGAGTTTTAAGATAGCAGGTGATTATGATTTTTTATTAAGAGCATTGGGTTCTAAGGATGCGCTGTATATTGGCGGTGAGCCTATTGTAGGTATGCGGCACGGTGGAATGAGTAGTAGCCCTCGAAATGCATTAAAAGGCCTTTCGGAAATTTATATGGCGAGATACAAGAATGGACTGAAGGACTTTAGCCTTCCGCTTTTCCTTTTTAAAATAAGAATATATCTTCGGTATTTTTTGGGCCTGCTATTTAGCCAAAAGTTTTGTAATATCGCGTATGATTTTGGGCGCAAATTGCGTGGCTTGCCACCTTTGTGGACGAAAGTATGATTTATATAAACTATGAGAATAAGCGTATTGCATTATTCTATTCTTGCCTAGGGCTTTTTTTGTTTATGATTTCATATTTTGATGATTTGGAATTATTTGGGCAAAAATTTGGAGTTCTATGGAAGTCCTTTCTGGTGCTATTTTTTTTGACGGATATTATTCTTAGGAAATCCTATATTTGGTCGTTTCAGTTTGTTCTTGGCATTGCATTTGGGGTCAAGTCACTCATATATTTTTATCATAGCTTTGCATATTTTTTATATGATTTTGTTGAGGTTTTTAAATTTTTAAGCTTACCTCTAGCAATTGAATTTTTCCGTTCGAAAACGTTCTCGCCAAAGATGTTTGATGCTTTTCGAACTTTCGTTCCGATATGGATATTGCTTTCTTGTATTCCATTTTTGCTTGGGTTGTCGCCGTATGAGGTTAAGGAATTCCAGTCCTTAGATATCTATGGTTATGATGAGCTTTTTAGTTTTTCTGGTATTTTTAGTAACCCCCACAATGCGGCCGTATCGGTTGCTGTTGCATTGGTTTTTGTGGTTCATTTTGTTTTGAATGAAAAGATTCGACTTTCGATCGGATGCTTGCTTGCTTTTATCGGAATGACAGTTTTGTATAAAACTTATGCACGTACTGGTTGGATCTGTTTTGTAGTTGGGTTAAATGTCTATCTTTTTCTATTTTTTCCTTTTCAAAAGTTTCTTAAATATTTTATGGGCTTAGGTTTAGTAGGTCTATTGGGCTTTCTTGTCGCGTTTGAGACTTCGGATTTATTTAGAATGCGAATCACCGGGACAAATTTGTATGAGCAAGAACAATCATTTAACCAGCTCGGGTCAGGTCGATTTGATTTTTGGCGGCATGCGCTGGAGGGGCCTTTCTCTGAAGGTATTCCCGGATTTTTGTTTGGAATTGGGCTGGGGTATGCTAAGGACTTAATGGAGCAGGCAGTTGGGCTGCATATTTTTTCGCACAACGGATTTCTTGATGCATATCAAACAAGCGGATTAATCGGTTTAATTTTTTATCTATTTTATTGTTTTGCGTTGTATTTATTTGTGCGTGCCAGTCCATCTCGAGACTCCACGAGAATTTTGGCAATATCTATGTTTTTCTTTTTTCTGATACTTCAGTTGTTTCAAGGTGGGGTGTTTTTCTGGTTTAATATTTTGTTTGGGATAATATTTGCCTCTGTTAAGTATCCGAGATCGGATTCTTGCTATCGGCGTGAAATTGGAGGTTAGATGTTTTCTGAATTACGAGCTGATCTAGTTGCGAACCGCGGTAACACCAAGGGACTTCTTGTAGTTGCTTTGTATCGTATCTGTCGTGGAACTTTAGCCCTTCCGCGAATTGTGTCCTTGTTTTTATTGCCTTGTAGAGTATTTTATAAAATTCTCACGAGCTATGTTATGGGTATTGATTTACCACTGGCGGTGAAGGCCGGGCCAGGTCTAAGGATTTATCACGGATTTGGGTTAGTTGTACATCCTTCAGTTGTAATCGGCTCCAATTGTATTCTGCGTCATGGAGTTACAATTGGCGAACGCGCTACGGATGGCAACAATGTCCCCTCAATTCACGACCATGTCGATTTCGGATGCGGCTGCTCCATACTTGGAGATATTGTTATTGGCTGTGGTGTAACAATCGGAGCCAATGCTGTTGTTCTAAGTAGTTTGCCGCCTTATTCAGTAGCGGTTGGTATTCCGGCTAAAGTTGTAGGAATTAAGTCATGACTAAAATTCTAATTACATCTCCATCCCTTGAGGTTAATAAGAACGTTAGTGGTATAGCTGCGCTTGTTCGTCCTTTGGTTTCTACGCGTCCAACAACTTTTTTCCATTTGAATGTTGGCACGCCTGATAGTGCTAAGTCGATAGGCTCAAGGATTTTCTATGCGACTGTATCTATGTCGAAGCTTCTGCGTTTTCGTTTTTCTTCGGGCAGAAAAATATTTCATCTTAATACTTCAGCTGACACGCCTGCAGTAGTTAGGGATTTTTTGCTGTTTTTAATTGCCAAGTTACTTTTTTTAAAAGTGGTTGTTCATTATCACGGTGGAAAATGGTTAACTACTACGCCTGTTCCTTTTTTTATAAGGAAAATGATTTATTTCATGATAAATTATTCTGCGCGTTGTATCGTTCTCGGTCCGCAGGAGTCGCAGCATATTAAGAAAACATTCTCCAGAAGGCCGTTAATTGAGTTGCCTAATTTTGTTGGTGAGGATTACTTTCAATCCACCAAGGCTGTTAATCTGGAAATAGGTGGGGTTAATATTATATTTCTCGGTAGATTTGTTGAAAGTAAATCAGTTGATATAATCCCGGATCTTTGGAGTAAAATAATTTCCCGATATCCGGGTAGTCATTTATTTTTATGTGGTGATGGTCCATTGCGATTAAGTGTGCTGTCGCATTTGGAAGAATTATCTACAGGGGGATGGACTTACTGTGGTGTTGTGCAAGGTCAAGAGAAGATAGCACTTTTGCGAAATGCCGATATATTTATATTGCCATCACGATCTGGGGAGGGTATGCCGATTGCAATGCTGGAGGCAATGGCATCACGCCTTATTCCAGTGGTTACTGACTTGGGTGCAATATCCAGCGTTGTCAATGATGCTGTAAATGGTTTTATTGCACGTCCAGGCGATGTGGATGATTTTTTTGCATGTATGCTTCGCGCGTACGAATCCATGACTTCGTATCCTGATATTTCCGATCATGCCTTTGTTACTGCCAACGACTATAGATTTGATTTGTATCTTGATCGATTGGAACTAATTTATGGGTCTATTTGAGGTGAGGCGATGAAGAAAATTTCTGTTATAGGTATGGGGGTAAGCCCTGTCACGGCTGAGTCTCTTGCAGAACTTGTTTGTAATTGGGTGAAATCTGCTAATTTTGGGCGCTATGTTGTTTTTGCCAATGCACATGTACTTGTTACTGGTAACCAAGCTCCAGATTTTAGCAAGGTACTAGAAGCTGCTGATATCGTGGCACCCGATGGGTTTCCAGTCGCTTGGATGTTAAGGCGATTGGGAAGTCCGAATCAGAGTCGAGTGCCTGGGCCCGATTTTATGAATCTGCTCTTTCGCAGGGCGGAGCAGTTGGGTATAAGTGTATTCTTTTATGGCTCGCATAACTCTACTCTTGATAAGTTGAAGTTGAATTTATGTCGGTCATTTCCTGGCTTGAACATATCAGGTGTTTACTCTCCGCCATTTAGTGCCATCTCTTCTTTAGAGAATAAAAAAATTATTGATCATATTAATTCTCTTGGGCCTGGTATTATTTTTGTTGGCTTGGGGTGTCCTAAGCAGGAATACTGGATGTTTAATAATGCAAATAAATTAAATTCTGTATTGTTGGGTGTTGGTGCCGGTTTTGATTTTCATGCGGGTACATTACGACGTGCTCCTGAATGGATGGGACGTATTGGTATGGAGTGGATTTATCGATTGGTGAGTGAGCCTAAGCGGCTGTTTTTTAGATATTTGGTCACTAATACAGTTTTTGTTTTTAAGGCGGCTGGACAGCTCTTTCGTCGTGATTCATCTCATTGAGATATTGATTTATTTTTTATTTATTATCTGGTTGGGTGGTGCGTTGCAGGGCGGACTTTTTTATTGCTGGTCGATGTCGTCATGCTTGGGTGGATAAATAGAAGGCGACGCTGATCCTGAAAATCATCCAAGGCAAGACCAGAATCGTCGATGCTATCCGGTTTTATGAAAATAACTTTATTGATTGTAGGGCATGGTGATTAATGATAGTGCACTATTAAAATGCACTGCACGGAAAGCTCTTATGACCAATTAGTAATGCGTATGGTTGCGCACGGATTTGGGGTGGGTCTCTGTTGAAGCAACACTGGAGGTATGTGTGGGTGCAGAATTGATAGTGTGATTTCACTAACTAAGTTAAAGTCCCTGCTGAGCCTTGGTGTATTCGGTCGTGCAGGTACTAGTGCGGGTTGAATCCGTTGAGGTTTCCGCTTTGGATCAGGTTATCATGATTGACGGTGCTCTTTAGTCTGCCAGTTGTGGGCCTGCAAACGGCCATTTCTTCAAGTCCGTCGCCAGGGGCGGATCTGCTTTTCAACGCACAGCGTCGCCCAGAACCAAACCTTATATTGACCCAGTGATTTCCTACTCAGGGGGCGGACGATTTCTTGGACTTGTTATATTGCGATTCCGAGAGACTTGCGGTGCTCCCTGGGGCTCATTGATCCCAGTGAGATTTTGATCCGTGCTTCGTTGTACCAGCGGATGTAGGAATCAAGTTCTACAGTGAACTCCTCGATACTCGTATTCATCCAGCTTTTTGCATAGAACAGTTCGTTCTTCAGTCGGCCGAAGAATCCCTCGCAGACTGCATTGTCGGGTGAGCAAGCTTTACGGGACATGGAGCGCGTGAGACGCGCTGTATTGACCCAGAGATTTCCTGCTCAGGGGGGGTGCGTGTCAAGACAGTTGTCGCCTGATTCATGCGCGCCGAGGCGCTTTATCCAGTGCTGATGCCGGCGTTTCGATGGGCTCCGAATCCCGCTCCGGATTGAGCTTGACCACCGCGATGTGATCCCAGTTTCGGGTGTGCCTTGCCCACCTGGCCGGATGGCATTGGCGGGCCTGCTGGTACAGCTCATCGCGGCGCTTCAATATCTCAACGTCCTGCCCACTGTGGCGCTGCGCTGGTGTCACGTATCGAATCCCGCTGTGGCGATGCTCCAGGTTGTACCAATGCACGAACCTCGCCGCCCAGGCCCGCGCGTCATTCAGGTCCGTAAATCCGCTCTTGGGGTATTCCGGTCGGTATTTGGCCGTTCGGAACAGCGCCTCGACAAACGCGTTGTCGTCGCTCACCCGGGGCCGCGAGTAAGACGGTTTGACCCCCAGCCAGTGCAGCATCGCCAGCACCGTCGTGGCTTTCAGCGTGGCGCCGTTATCGCCGTGAAGCACAGGTTTGCTGTCTCTGGCTGCAATCCCTTCGGCCAAGGCCGTGCGCTGCACCAGGCGGGCAGGTGCGCAAGCGCCCGGTGGGCTTCAGGCCCAGAATCCAGGCTCTGCCGTCGGTGGCCAAGGCCCCAGATCAGCGCTGGGCGACGGATTTGTGCCGGGTTTGGGCAGGACGCGATGGATGGGCTTCACTGGCCCTGGTGATCGACTGCTACAGCCGTGAATTGCTGGGCTGGCACCTGAGCCGCAGTGGCCGCTCCAAGACGGCCGAATCGGCCCTGGAGCAAGCACTGATCGCGCGGTATGGCTGCCTAGGCAAGGTGAAACACCCGTTCTTGCTGAGATCTGATAACGGCCTGGTGTTTACCAGCCGGAGCTACACGGCCCTGGTCAAAAGCTATGGCCTGCAGCAAGAGTTCATCACGGCCTACAGCCCCGAGCAGAACGGAATGGTCGAGCGCGTGATTCGCACGCTCAAGGACCAATGCGTGCATCGCCACCGGTTCGAAACCCTGCAACATGCCAGCCGGGTGATTGCAGATTGGATCGGCTGGTACAACCATCGGCGCCCTCACCAGGCATTGAAAATGAAGACCCCCGCTGAGGCTTATGCGTTAGCGGCCTGACCTGTGCAGGAAGTGCTGGGTCAATACAAGCCTTCAGCAGGGATTGGTTCAAGACTGGAATAGATCTGTAAATTGAATAAATAAAAAAGCCGCCAGTCTCAGAAGATCCTGGCGGCTTAGTTATGTTCGGCTAATTATTCGTGGTGGTCAAACGCCTTAAAGCCAGCCATCTTGATCAAGGCATCTTTGCGTGCGGAATCATAGTCTGCTAGGACCATTTCTTTGACCAACTCAGCCAAGGTGATTTTGGGCTTCCATCCCAGCTTGGCGTGGGCATTTGAGGGGTCACCTAGCAGGGTTTCGACTTCTGTTGGGCGATAATATCGTGGATCAACGCGCACAATGGTATCACCCACTTTGCATTTGGCTTTGTCACCAGTGACGGAAGCCACAATGCCAACTTCCGCTTCGCCATCGCCTTCAAAGCGCAATGTCACGCCCAGCTCTGCTGCCGCAAACTCCACAAACTGGCGCACGCTGTACTGCACGCCGGTGGCAATCACAAAGTCCTCGGCTTGCTGTTGTTGCAGCATCAGCCATTGCATTTCCACATAGTCTTTGGCGTGGCCCCAGTCGCGCAGGGCGCTCATATTGCCCAGGTACAGGCAGTCTTGCAGGCCCAGCGCAATGCGGGCAATGGCACGGGTGATTTTGCGGGTGACAAAGGTTTCGCCACGCACAGGGCTTTCGTGGTTGAACAAAATGCCGTTGCAGGCATAAATGCCATAGGCTTCACGGTAGTTCACCGTGATCCAGTAGGCATACAGCTTGGCGACGGCATAAGGGCTGCGCGGGTAGAAGGGGGTGGTTTCCTTTTGCGGGATCTCTTGCACCAAGCCATACAGCTCGCTGGTGCTGGCCTGGTAAAAGCGGGTCTTCTTCTCCAGCTTCAGGATGCGGATGGCTTCCAAAATGCGCAGCGCACCAATGCCGTCGGCATTGGCTGTGTATTCGGGTTCTTCAAAGCTCACAGCGACGTGGCTTTGTGCGGCCAGGTTGTAGATTTCGTCCGGCTGCACTTGTTGGATGATGCGGATCAGGCTGGTCGAATCGGTCAGGTCACCGTGGTGCAAGATGAACTTGCGGCCCGTTTCATGCGGGTCTTGGTACAGGTGGTCAATGCGGTCGGTGTTGAACAAGCTGCTGCGGCGCTTGATACCGTGCACCTCGTAGCCCTTTTCCAGCAGCAGCTCGGCCAGGTAAGACCCGTCTTGCCCGGTCACGCCGGTGATCAGTGCCACTTTGCGGGCGTTGGCGACGGTGGTAGGTTGACCCTGATTGCTCATTTTGGTTTTCTCTCTGATTGAATTTAAAAGTATTCGATGTGTGATGCTGCTGTGATTGCCTGTTGCGGCCGTTGATCAGTCGCGAAACGCGCCTTCGGCCTGGCGCTTCAAAAAGTCTGCATAAGCCAGGCCAATGCCGGCGCGCAGGTCCACCTTGGGGGCCCAGCCCATGCCAGTCAGGCGGCCCACGTCCATCAGCTTGCGCGGTGTTCCGTCGGGTTTGGTGGTGTCCCACACCACCTCACCGGTGTAGCCCACCACCTCACCCACCAGTTGGGTCAGGTCTTTGATGCTCAGGTCATGCCCGCAGCCCACGTTCACAAGCGGCGGGTACACCGACAGCAGACTGTCAAAGCGGTCATTGGGCAAGTCCATGAGGTAGACGCAGGCGTCGGCCATGTCGTCGCTGTATAAGAATTCGCGCAAAGGGGTGCCGGTGCCCCAGGCCGGTACTTGGGCGTCGCCGCGCAGCTTGGCTTCATGGAACTTGCGGATCAGCGCGGGCAATACATGGCTGTTTTGCAGGTTGTAGTTGTCACCGGGGCCGTACAAGTTTGTGGGCATGGCCGCCAAAAAGCGGGTGCCGTACTGGCGGTTGTAGGCCGAGCACATTTCAATGCCCGCAATCTTGGCCAGCGCGTAGGGGCGGTTGGTGGGCTCCAGCGGGCCGGTCAACAGGTGCTCTTCACGCATGGGTTGGGGGCATTCACGCGGGTAGATGCAGCTGGAGCCCAAGAACAGCAAGCGTTCCACGCCATGGCGCCAGGCCGAGTGGATGACGTTGGTTTGGATGGCCAGGTTGTCGCGGATGAACTCTGCTGGGTAGGTGTTGTTGGCCACAATGCCGCCCACTTTGGCGGCGGCCAGGTAGACTTGAGTGGGCTTTTCAGTGGCAAAAAAGGCTTCGACTTGGTCGGGCTGGGTCAGGTCCAGCTCGGCGTGGGTGCGGGCCAGCACGGTTTGGCCCTGGGCCTGCAGCCGTCGCACCAGGGCAGACCCCACCAAGCCCCGGTGGCCTGCCACGTAAACACGCTGTGCTTTTGCTTGTTCTGTAGAACTCATCCCTAGGGTCCCTGACTTGGTTGTTTTACAAAGCTTCTATTATCGCCAAGGTGTGTGCGGTTTTACATACAAACCCTAATATTTGCGCGCTGTCTAACGGTACCGGTGCTTGGCGTTGTGTTCTTGCTCTGACGCACGCGGGGCTCTAACGGTTCCAAGGCCTCTGGGGCAGGGGAGGCGTGTGGACGATGGCCTTGCCTAGCTGATTTTTTTGATGCCTTTTGTCGGTGGTTTATTGCTTTGGCGACATTAAATTGAATATTCACCAAAATGGTGTGCGGGTGCCCTTCATTTCCATCAATTCTCGAATGAGTGCACCAAATGTTGCGCCGCAACAAAGTGCTTGGTGGCCGCTAACTACTTTGTTAGACTCGCGCGACACACATTTTTTACAGAGAGGTCACTATGAGCAATCTCATCAAGAAGTCCCTGATCGCCATGAGCATCGCTGCTCTGGGGGCCTCGGCATTCGCCGCGTTCACCAGCGGCATGTCCGCCACGGCCGTCGAGGCAGAAGTCAAGGCGCAAGCAGCAGCTGGCGCCACGGCTGACAGCATTGCCGCTGCCGCTTTGGCTGCTGGCGTGACGCCGGGCACCATCACCACCGCCATGCTGGCTTCTGGTCAAGATGCCGCTGCAGTTGTGTCGGCCGTCGTGACTGCCGGTAAGGCTTCTGACGCTGTGGTGGCTGCAGTGGTGGCCGCGGCCCAAGCTGCTAACGTGTCGGCAACGGTCATCTCCAACGCCGCCATCGGCGCAGGTGCCAACACCGCCACGGTGACGGCATCCACCGCCGCCGGCGGTACGGGCACGGGTAACCAAGGTGGTACGGGTTCTGGCTCCAGCAGCTTCTCGTCTGCCCCAGCTGGCACCTCCTCGGGTGGTGGCGGTGGCGGCGCCAGCCGCACCTGATCAGGCCCCTGGGCCTTATCCAAAAAAGGTAGCTTCGCGCTGCCTTTTTTTTTGGCTGATGGGGCTGCGCGCGCCGCTAGACTCAGGCTGCATGCCTGGGCAGGCGAAGGCCGCGCAGGCGCCCATCGCTGGGTTCGTCGCCAGTGGTGCCAAACGATAAATCAACAAAGTCAGCAAACCATTGTTCAACAGGTCAGGGATGGCAATCACAAAGAGCAAGAGGGGTAGGGCTGCCTACTCGGATGAGGGCGGCGCACCACCGGTGCGCGACGCCTGGGTGTTTTGGGGCCTGTTGGCCCTGTTGGTGTGGGCGCCGCTGCCCCTGGGCAGCAACCGCACTTTTGCCATCGGCATTTTGGTGCCGTGGGTGTTTGCCTTGTTGGCGGGGGCTTTGTGGGCTTGGCGTGGGCAGGCCGATGCGGCTTGGCAGCGCCTGGCGCTGTTCAAGTGGCCGTTGATGGCGCTGGGGGCCTTTGTGCTGTTGGTGTGGTTCCAAACCCTGCCATTGCCCAGCGCCTGGGTGCAGGCCCTGTCGCCTGAGGCCTGGCGGGTGCAAGACGGCGTGGCGCCGTTTAGGCTGTCGCTGGATGTGTTCCAAACCCGGCTTTATGCGGCTTTGTCCACGGGCTACTTTTGCGCCTTCTTGCTGGTGCTGTTGACCGTGCGTGACCGTGCCCGGCTGGACCAGCTGGCCATGGGCCTGGTGGTGGCGGGCGTGTTACAAGCCGTGTTGGCGGTGGTGCTGTTCTCGGCCACTGCGCATTACCAAATCTACTTTTTTGAGGTGCTGCACGACCGCACCAAGGGCAGTTTTGGCTACCACAACCACTTTGCGGGTTACATGGAGCTGTGCTTATCCATTGGCGTGGGCTTGATGCTGGCCCGCCTGGGCAAGGACGTGTCCCAGGGCTCGGGCTGGAAGCACGTCGTGGGCCGCATCTTGGCCTTTGTGCTCAGCCCCAAAATGCGCCTGCGCATGCTGCTGGTGGTGATGGTGATTGCGCTGGTGCTCACCCGCTCGCGCATGGGCAACGCAGGGTTCTTTGCTTCACTGGTGATCGTCGGCCTGATCAGCCTGGCACTCACGCGCCGCTCGGCGCCGGCCATGGTCACCCTGGTGATCAGCCTGATTGTGGTGGACGTGGTGGTGGTGGGCTCTTGGGTGGGGCTGGAGAAGGTGGTCAACCGCGTGCAAGAGACCACTGTCAGCGGTGGCGGCTCGGAAGAATCCATTGAACAACGCCAGCAAGCCGCCATGGCTGCGCTGGGTTTGGTGCGCGACTTTCCAGCCTTTGGCACGGGGGGCGGCAGCTTTTACAACAGCTACATGCGCTACCGCGCCACGGACAAACTGTATTTTGACCACGCCCACAATGATTATGTGGAGCTGGCGGCCGATTATGGTTTGGTGGGTTTGGGCCTGCTGGGCGCTTTTGTGTTGGCCACGTTTTATGCAGCGGCGCGCACCCTGGCCAAGCGCCGCAGTTCATTGCCGCGCGGCATTGCCTTTGGCGTGATGATGGCCATTGTGTCCATTGCCATCCACAGCTGGGTGGACTTCAACCTGCAGCTGCCCGCCAACGTGCTGACGCTGATGGTCATCATGGCCATGGGCTGGGTGGCTTACAACTTGCCTTCGGGTCGACACACGGGGGAGCAATGACATGACCTTGCGTCGTCAAATTTTGTTGGCCATTTCGGCGGTGTTCATTTGCATTTTGGTGGGCTTGCTGGTGTTCAGCGTGCGCGGCACGCGTGACTACCTGGAGCAGCAACTGTCGTCCCACGCGCAAGACGCGGCCACGGCTTTGTCTGTGCCCCTGGCCCAGTCATTGGCGCGTGATGACGTGGTGCTGGCGGAGTTGAATGTCGCCAGTTTCTTTGACCGTGGCTTCTTCAAACGCATTGTGCTGACCGACACCAAAGGCAAGGTCTTGGTCGAGCGCGAGCTGCCTGCCAAGGTGGCCAATGTGCCGGAGTGGTTCACCAACGCCTTCCCGCTGGCCCCGCCGGGGGGCGAGGCTTTTGTCAGCGCCGGTTGGCGCCAACTGGGCCGGGTGGTGGTGCAAAGCCAGCCCGAGCATGCTTACCAATACCTGTGGACGTCCGCGCGTGAGGTGGCCATTTGGCTCACCCTGGCCTATGGCGTGGCCTTGGTGCTGTCGCACCTGCTGCTGCAGGTGATTTTGAACCCCCTGTACGCCATAGAGCGCTCGGCCCGCGCCGTGCAAGAGCGCCGTTTTGAGCAAATTCTGACCAAGCCCGCCGCGCGTGAGCTGGCCCGCGTGGTGCGCGCCATGAACGATATGTCGCGCCGCATTTCAGAAATTTTGGACGCTGAAACGGCCAAGGCCGAAGGCTTTCGCAAGCAGGTGCTGCACGACGAGCTGACCGGCCTGGACAACCGCCGCAGTTTTGACCTGCACCTGGGCGAGCTCTTGTCCGGCCCCGACCCGGTGGCCCACGGCATGGTGATTGGCCTGGAAATCAATGGCCTCAAAGAGTTGAACACCGGTGTCAGCTACCAGCGCGGCAATGCCTTGCTGCAAGCGGTGGCACGTATCAGCGGCGAGGTGCTGACCAGCTCGGCCAGCATCCGGGCGCGGCTGGGCGGGTCGGCCTTTGGTTTTGTGCTGATGGATGTCAACTTTGACGAGGGCAAGTCCTGGTGCCAAGAGCTGCTGACCGGCCTTGAAGAGGTGTTTGCCGGCGTGCAGGACGAGGGCGTGTCTTGCAGCGTGGGGGCCGTGCCCTTCAAGGTGGGCGAGACCAAAGGCCATTTGATGGCCCGGCTGGACTTGGCCATTGAGGCCGCGCGCCAGTCAGGCCGCAACACCATGTTGGCCAGCAACCATTTGGTGTCTGAGCAAGACGCCCTGGGCTCTGAGCGCTGGCGTGCGCTGATCCAGCACGCGCTGAACGACAACCGCTGGCGCTTGCTGGCCCAGCCCGTGGTCAACCTGGCCGACCAGTCCCTGGTGCACATCGAGCTGATGGCCCGCCTGCTGGACGAAGACAACGCCCTGGTGCCCGCCGCCAGCTTTGTGCCCATGGCCACTCGCCACAAGCTCATGCCCGAGGTGGACCGCGCCGTGGTCCTGCTGGCTTGCGCCCGCCTGCAGGCCAGCGACGCCAGCCCCATGGCCATCAATGTGTCGCTGCAAAGCGCCACCCAGCGGTCTTTTGTCGAATGGCTGCGCGGCGTGCTGCGTGACCACGGTGACAAGGCCAAGCTGCTGTCGTTTGAGATGAGCTGCTTTGGCGTGTCGCAAGACGTGGATGCCGCCCGGGCTTTTGCCAGCGTGGTGCGCAGCCAGGGCGCGCGCTTTGGCATTGACCGCCTGGGGCTGGACCGCTTGTCCACCCATGTGCTGCGCCAGTTGCCGCCCGACTACGTCAAGCTCGACAGCGTGCTGTCGCACGAGGTGGACGCCGAGCAAAGCGCTGCAGATTGGGTCACGTCAATTGCCTCGCTGGCCCGCTCCATGGACGTGCAGGTCATCGCCCAAGGTGTGGACACCGAAGACAAGGCCCGCCGCCTGGTGGGCATTTACGACGCAGGGCAGGGCTATTTCTTTGGCAAGCCAGAGGCGCTGTAAATTCGAACATTAGAGATAACGAGTCAGTACAGGGAGTAATTCATGATTTTGTTGACAGGTGGCGCTGGCTACATTGCCAGCCACACGGGTGTGGCTTTGGCGCAGGCCGGCATCCCTTATGTGGTGCTGGACAACTTTTGCAACAGCCAGCCAGGGGTGTTGTCACGCATGGGCGTGTTGGGTGGGGCCAGCCCTGTTTTTGTGCAGGGCGACGTGCGCGACGCGGCAACGCTGGACGCTTTGTTTGCGCGCTACCCCATTGAGGGGGTGATTCACTTTGCTGGGCTCAAGGCCGTGGGCGAGTCGGTGGCCGAGCCTTCGCTTTACTACGACAACAACGTGTCGGGCACGGTGACTTTGATCCGTGCCATGGAGCGCGCTGGGGTCAAGCAAATGGTGTTCTCCTCGTCGGCCACGGTGTACGGCGACCCCGAGTCACTGCCGCTGACCGAGACTTCACGCCTGGGCCCCATCAACCCCTACGGCCAAAGCAAGCTGATGGTTGAGCACATCCTGCGTGACGTCGCGACGGCCCACCCCGACTGGCGTGTGGCCTGTCTGCGTTACTTCAACCCCGTGGGGGCACACCCCAGCGGGCTCATGGGCGAGGACCCGCGCGGCGTGCCCGGCAACCTGATGCCCTTCATTGGCCAGGTGGCCGTGGGCCGGCGTCCGCAACTCAGTATTTTTGGCAACGACTACCCCACGGTGGACGGCACTGGCGTGCGCGACTACATCCACGTCATGGACTTGGCCGACGGCCACTTGGCCGCCTTGCGTTACCTGCAAGGCGACCGCCAAGACAGCAATTACCTGGTGGCCAACCTGGGCACAGGGCAGGGGATTTCAGTGCTGCAAATGGTGCAGGCCTTCGAGCAGTACAGCGGTCAGCGGGTGCCTTATGTGATTGCGCCGCGCCGTCCTGGCGACTCGGCCAGTTGCTATGCCGACCCATCGGTAGCCCATCAGCTGCTGGGCTGGAAGGCCGTTCGTGGCCTAAAAGAAATGTGCCAAGACACCTGGAACTGGCAGCACCGCAACCCCAACGGCTACGCCGACCCGGCCCACTGATTTGCGCCCATGATCCTGCTGACTGGAGGCACGGGCTACATCGCCAGCCACACCGCTGAGGCCTTGGCCCAGGCGGGCCACCCCTGCGTGCTGCTGGACAACCTGGCCAACAGCCCGGCTTCGACCTGGCAGGGCCTGGCCCAGCTGTGCGGCGATGCCCTGGTGTTTGAGCCAGGCGACGTGCGCGACCCCGCCACCCTGGACGCCATCTTCGCCCGCTACCCCATCCAGGCCGTGGTGCACGCGGCCAGCCTGAAGGCCACGGGCGAGGGCGTGGCGGACCCGGCGCTGTACTACGACAACAACGTGGCCGGCACCGTGACCCTGGTGCGTGCCATGGAGCGCGCGGGGTTGCGGCGGCTGGTGTTCTCCTCGTCGTCCACGGTGTACGGCAACCCCAGCCAAGCTTGCCTGGCCGAATCGGCCCCCTTGGCCCCACTGAGCCCGGAGGCGCGCACCAAGGTCATGGTGGAGCAAATCCTCACCGATGTGGCCGCCAGCCACCCCGACTGGCGCATCACCAGCCTGCGCTGCTTCAACCCCGTGGGCGCCCACCCCAGCGGCTTGCTGGGCGAGGCGCCACGCGGCCAAACCCTGAACTTGCTGACCGTCATTGGCCAGGTCGCGGCGGGCCAGCGCCCGGCCTTGAGCATTTTTGGTGATGACTACCCCACGCCCGACGGCACCGGGGTGCGCGACTACATCCACGTCATGGACCTGGCCCAGGGGCACTTGGCCGCTGTGCGACAGGTGCTGCGGGCCGATCCCCCCCCCGGCCAGCCCCGGCACCAGGTGCTGAACCTGGGGCGAGGGCAGGGCGTGTCGGTGTTGCAGCTGCTGCAAGCCTTTGAGCAGCACACCGGCCAGCGCGTGCCTTACCAGGTGGTGCCACGCCGCCCGGGGGACGCCGCCAGCTGGGTCGCAGACGCCACCCAGGTGCAGCAGTCACTGGGCTGGCGCGCCGAACTGGGCTTGGCTGAGATGTGCACCAGCGCCTGGCGCTGGCAGCAGCGGCCCGACAGCCCTGGCCTGTGAAGCTGCGCCTCGATGGGCCAGCCTGGCTGGCCACGATGGGGCGTTTTCTTGGCTTTCAATTCTTCTCATTTCGCTCTTTTTGATGGGCACCACCATGACCTCAACCGCCCCCGTGATCGGCCACCTTGATTTACCCACCTTCACCACCGTGGTGGCGGCCAGCCCCTTGGTGTCCATGGACCTGGTGCTGATTCGCGACCAGCGCGAGGTGCTGCTGGGCTTGCGCAGCAACCGGCCTGCCCAGGGTTTTTGGTTCGTGCCGGGGGGCCGCATCTACAAGAACGAGCGCATGCAGGCGGCTCTGCAGCGCATTGCCCAAACCGAGCTGGGCTTGGGGGAGGCCCTGGCGCAATGGCAGGTGTGCCCGCAATGGTTGGGCAGTTACGAGCATTTTTACGACGACAGTTTCAGCGGCCAGCCCGGGGTGTCGACCCATTACGTGGTGCTGGCCCATGTGCTGCATGTGCCCGCTGGATTCGAGCCGCCCAGCCGCGATGCCCAGCACCAAGACTGGCGCTGGTGGCCCTTGGCCGAAGCTGCGCAGCACGAGCAGGTGCACCGCTTCAGCCGCGATTACCTGGTCGGCGACTTGCCGCCACCGGGGTAAGCGCTTCGTCATCGGGTATCCTCGCGGGCCCGCTCGACAGCCTGATCTCAGGCTCGCTTTGCAAGCGACCTCTCTTTTTCAACGCCCCCAACAGATGCAATTGCCCTCCAGAAAAGACCTCAAGCCCTATGCGCAGGAGGATGTGCGTCGCTCGATGATCGAACTCAGTGTGACCTTGGCCTTGACGGTCTCCACCATGGTGCTGGCCGCCAGCTTGGACGGCCCAGTCGCTTACCTGATGACGCTGCTGGCCGGGTTGGCCACCACGCGCTTGTTTGTGCTGTTTCATGACCATGTGCATGGCGCTTTCTTCCGCAAGGCGCGCTGGGCCAAGCGCTTGTTTTGGTGCCTGGGGGTGCTGATGCTGACGCCGGTCAGCGTCTGGCGCCAAAGCCACACTTACCACCACCGCCGCACGGGCCTGCACCGCAGCGCGCAGATTGGCTCCTTCCCGGTGTGGACGGTGCCGCGCTGGCGCCGCAGCACGCTGCTGCAAAAGGCGACCTACCGCTGGATTCGGCACCCGCTGAATGCGTTGGTTGGCTTGTTCACCGTGTTTGGCATTGGCATGGTGATGGCGCCGCTGCTGCGCCATCCGCGCGCGCACTGGGACGCGGCGGTGGCGGTGGTGTTTCACGCGGCCGTGCTGGCGCTGGCCTTGTCTGTTGACGCGCTGGGGCCTTGGTGCCGCGGGCTGTTGTTGCCGCTGGCGATTGCGGCCTTCATTGGGTCGGTGCTGTTTTTTGTGCAGCACAACTTCCCGACGGTGCTCTACCAAAAGCAGCGCCTGGGCCGGGGCACGCCCGCACCGGTGACCTGCTCGTCCCAGCTGGACTGGCCCACTTGGGCCCATGTGTGCCTGGGCAACATTGGCTACCACGCCATCCACCACCACCACGAGGCGATTCCGTTCTACCGCCTGCCCGAGGTGTGGCGAGACTTCCCCGAGTTCCAGCAAACCCCCCGCCTGGTGCCCACGCCCCGCGCCCTGATGGGTTGCTACAAGCTGGCGCTGTGGGATGAAGACTTGCAGCGCATGCTGACCTGGAAAGAGCTCCGGGCCGCTTGAAGCGCCGAGCCTGCGCCCAAGCCCAAAACCTCGACTATTCAACGCTCTGGCCCGGTTATTGCGGGCGCTGGGGCATGGTTGACCCTGAAAGCTGTTGGAATACAGCTCGCTGCGTCAAGCCACAGGCGGCTGAACGGCGTCAAATAAAGATCAGGGGGTTTCCATGTCACAAGCGGCAGGCCAAGACGCGTCATTGCAGTACATCCACACGCTCTTGCGCACCATGGTCAAGGCCGGTGGCACGGACTTGTTTTTGTCGGCGGATTTTCCGCCCGCCATCAAGCTGCACGGCGAGATGCACCCGCTCAACAGCCAGCGCTTGCAGGGCGAGCACACCCGCCAGCTGGCCGATGCGCTGATGGACGCCCGGCACAAGCAAGAGTTTGAGCAGGAGATGGAGTGCAACTTTGCCTTCAGCGTGCCAGAGCTGTCGCGCTTTCGCGTCAATGTGTTCCGGCAACTGGGCCAGGTGGGCTTGGTGGTGCGCACCATTCCCAACCTGATCCCTGACCTGGACAGCTGGGGCCTGCCGGCGGCCTTCAAGAACATCGTGATGGCCAAGCGTGGCTTGGTGCTGGTGGTGGGGGCGGCGGGCTCGGGCAAGTCCACCTCGCTGGCGGCCATGCTCAACCACCGCAACCGCCACGCCAAGGGCCACATCGTGACGGTGGAAGACCCGGTGGAGTTTGTCCACCCCTCGCAGGCCTCGCTGGTCACGCACCGCGAGATTGGCGTGGACACCCAGTCCTGGCACCACGCGCTGAAGAACGCACTGCGCCAGGCGCCCGATGTGATTTTGATTGGCGAGATCCGCGACACCGAGACCATGGAGCAGGCCCTGTCCTTTGCCGAGACCGGCCACCTGTGCCTGGCCACGCTGCACGCGACCAGCGCCAACCGCACCTTTGACCGGGTGCTGAACTTCTTCCCCGAAGAGCGTCGCCAGCAGGTGCTGATGGACTTGTCGATGAACCTGAACGCCATCGTGTCGCAGCGCCTGCTGCGCGGCGTGCAGGGCGACAGCCGCAAGGCGGCGGTGGAGATTTTGCTCAACACGCCCACCATGGCGGAGAAGATCCACCGGGCCGAGTTTCACGACATCAAGGCCGTGATGACCAAGGGCCGGGGCCTGGGCATGCAGACCTTTGACGACGCCATTTTCGACCTGTACGAGCAGGGCGCCATTGGCTATGACGAGGCGCTGCGCCACGCCGACAGCGAAAACGAACTGCGCCTGAACATCAAGCTCAAGAGCCGCCGCCCGCCGCCGGCCCAAACCGCGCCGTCGCCGCTGAGCATGGGCTGATGCGGCGTGCGTGGGCGCCTTGGCCTCCAGGCGCCCCATCCCGCCGCCCAAAATCGGGCGCAGCCTGGTTGGCGGATCAGCCAGGGTAATGCGGGCATCACGATTAGTGGTTTGCGCTCAGGGGGGAAGTCCTTAACCATGGGGGATTGATTCTGTCCCCTCCGAGACTGGACCCGATGGCCGGTCATGGCAGGGTAGGACTCTGTTACATGAACCCTAGGAAGGTCTCGCTCCATGGCATCAGCCACGCTTTTCATTCGCCAGGGCCGCGTGCTGGACACGCTCAGCCTCACCTTGTCGGCGCCCTCGGATGTGCTGATCCGCGACGGCCGCATTGCCGAGATGGGCGAGGCCCTGGTGGCGCCGCCCGAGGCGCAAGTGATCGATGCGGCCGGCCTGACCGTGATGCCTGGCCTGATCGACTGCCATGTGCACACGGTGGCGTCGTCTTTCAACCTGGGCCAGATGGCGCGCATGCCCAATGTGTTTGTCATGCTGCGCTCGCTGCCCATCTTGAAGGGCATGTTGCAGCGCGGCTTCACCACGGTGCGCGATGCGGGTGGGGCGGATTGGTCGCTGGCCGAGGCCACGCGCACCGGCTTGGTGCCGGGGCCGCGCATCTTTCCCTCGGGCAAGGCGCTGTCGCAAACCGGTGGGCATGGCGACTTCCGGGTGCGCAGCGATGCGCTCGACCCGTGCTCGTGCGCCTACAAGCTGGGCAACATCGGCTTGGTGGTGGACGGGGTGGACAACTGCCGCCTGGCCGTGCGCGAAGAGATTTTGAAGGGCGCCACACAAATCAAGGTCATGGCCTCGGGCGGGGTGGCCTCGCCCAACGACCCGATCACCAGCCTGGGCTACTCCGAGGCTGAACTGCGCGCCATGGTCGAAGAAGCCAGCAACGCCGGCACCTATGTGATGGCCCACGCTTACACGCCGCGCGCCATTGCGCGGGCCGTGCGTTGCGGCGTGCGCACCATCGAGCACGGCAACTTGGTGGATGAAGACAGCGCCAAGCTGATGGCCGAACTGGGCGCTTTCATGGTGCCCACGCTGGTGACGTATGAGGCGCTGGCGCTCGAAGGCGCCTCGTTTGGCCTGCCGCCCGAGTCCATGGCCAAGGTGGACGGCGTGCGCAGCGCGGGCAAGCGCGGGCTGGAGATTCTGGCCCGTGCCGGCGTGCGCATCGGCTTGGGCTCGGACCTGCTGGGCGAAAGCCAGCGCATGCAGTCCGATGAGCTGAAGCTGCGTGCCGACGTGCTGGGCAACGGCGCGGCCTTGCAGCAGGCCACGGTGATTGGCGCCGAGATCCTGGGTCAAAGCGGTCAGCTGGGCCACCTGGCGCCCGGCGCGGTGGCTGACGTGCTGCTGGTGCGCGGCAACCCGTTGCAAGACATCAGCTGCCTGCTGGGCCAGGGCGAGCACATCGTCCAGATCATCCAGGATGGTCGCTTGGTCAAGCGCGACTGAGGCGCCCGGCCGGGCCCTGTGGGGCCGGCCCGCAGCGCGCTGCAATCCAAACCTGTTTTTTGTTTTTGATTTCCCTCACCCCTAAGGACCTGATCATGGACCGCAGAAATTTCGTCAAGCTCGGTGGCGCCGCCACGGCTGCTCAGTTCTTGCCCACGCTGGCTTTGGCCCAGCAGGGCTCGGTGTTTCGCATTGGCGCGCTGAACCCGATCACGGGCGCGGGCAGCCCTTACGGCCCAGGCATGCAGCAGGCCATCCGCCTGGCGGTGGAAGAGGTCAATGCCGCCGGCGGCGCTGGGGGCTACAAGCTTGAGCTGTTCTCTGAGGACACCCAGACCAAGCCCGATGCCGCCGTGCTGGCCGCCAAGAAGCTGATCGAGGTGAACAAGGTGCAGGCCGTGCTGGGCACCTGGTCGTCGGGCGTGACGCTGGCGGTGATGCCGCTGACCGATGCGGCCGATTTGATCGAGATGAATGTGTCGGGCGCGCCGGCCATCTCCACCCTGGACAAAAAAGACCTGGTGTGGCGCTTCCAGGCCACCAACGACCGCTTTGGCGCGGCGTTTTCGGAGATTTGCGCCAAACGCGGCTTCAAGCGCCCGGCGACCATGGCCTTCAACAACGCCTCGGGCCTGGGCAATGTGCAGGGCTTTGCCAAGGCCTGGAAGAAGCGCGGCGGCGAGGTGGTGGCCGAGGTGGTCTACGAGCCCAACCGCCCCAGCTACCGCAGCGAGCTGCAGTCCATCCTGAATGCCAAGCCCGACGTCATCGTCACCGGCTCCTACCTGCCCGACACCACCATCATCCTGCGCGAATGGTGGCAGGCCGGGGTGGATGTGAAGTGGGTGATCCCGGGCTGGGCCGCGAACCCCGACCTGGTCAAGGCCCTGGGCAACGAGGTGTGCGAGGGCATCATTTCGGTGGACACCGTGTCCAACGAAAAGAGCGAGTCCTATGCCCACTTTGACGCGGCCTTCACCAAGGCCACGGGCAAGCCCGCCGCCAGCAATGTCTACGCCGCCATGGCTTATGACATGGTGATCTCGCTGGCCCTGGCCATGGAGGCCGCCGGCAAGGGCGCCACCGTGGCGCAGATCAACAGCAAGATCCGCGATGTGTCCAACGCGCCGGGCACAGCGGTGTTCACCTTTGCCAAGGGCAAAGAGCTGCTGGGCAAGAAGCAAAAGGTCAACTACGAAGGCGCCTCCAGCAAGCTGGACTTTGATGCCGCAGGCGACGCGACGCCGGACTTTGGCGTCTTCATCATCGAAAAAGGCCAGTTGGTGCGCCGCGACGTGGTGTCCATCCCGGCCAGCCTCTGAGCGGGCGACATCGCCCAGGTCGACGGCTGCGCTGCCCTGGCACCGTGAAGGGGCCGGGCAGGGCGCGGCGCGTGCGCGTGGTTTTTGAAGGAGGCCTATGGTCTGGATCGATTTTGTGAACCTGCTGATCAATGGCGTGGTGGAGGGCCTGGTGGTGGCCTTGCCTGCCCTGGCCATGACGCTGGTGATGGGGGTGAACCGCTTTCCCAATGCGGCCACGGGCGACTTCATGACCGCGGGCGCTTTTGCTGCGCTGGCCATGCAGCTGCTGGCGGGTTGGCCGCTGTGGGCGGCCACGGTGGTGGCCGCTTTGGTCACCGCTGGGGTGGCAGGGCTGAGCCATGAGCTGATCTTCCGCCGCCTGGCGCGCCAGACCATGGTGGCCTCGCTGCTGTCGGCCATTGGCCTGGGCTTTTTGCTGCGCAGCCTGATTGGCTACGTGGCGGGGCATGACCAGCGCACCTTCCAGATCCCGCTGGTGCGGGCCTGGAACTTCAGCGGTGTGCGCGTGCTGCCCAGCGACCTGGCGATTGCCGGCGTTGCACTGGCCAGCCTGGCCGTGGTGTTTGTGTTGCTGTTCAAGACCAGCTTTGGCCGCCAGTTGCGCGCCGTGGCCGATTCGCCCGATTTGGCGCGTGCCAGCGGCATCCGGGCGCGCAGCCTGCTGCTGCGCCTGTGGCTGCTGGTGGGCGCCTTGTCGGCCTTGGGGGGCGTGCTGCTGGGCAGCAAGGCCGTGGTGACGCCCGACTTTGGTTGGGAAAGCCTGATCCCCGCTTTTGCCGCCATGGTGCTGGGCGGCATTGGCAGCCCGGTCGGCGCGGTGCTCGGCGCCTTGTTGCTGAGCGTGATGCAGGAGCTGCTGTCGCCCTGGTTGGGGGCGTCGTACAAGCTGGCGCTGTCTTTCGTGGTGCTGGCAGGGGTGTTGGTGGTGCGGCCGGCCGGCCTGATGGGCCGGGTTGAGTTGGTGAGGTGAACCCATGACCGCCTATGTATTGGCCATTGGCATCATGGCCCTGATCTATGCCTTGCTGGCGCTGGGGCTGAACCTGCAGTTCGGCCTGACCCGCTTGGTCAACTTTGGCGTGGTGGCCTTTTTGGCCATTGGCGCTTACACCTCGGCTTTGCTGTCGCTCAAGGGCGTGCCGCTGCCGCTGAGCTTTGCCGCCGCTGCGCTGCTGGCGGGCTTGAGCGCCTTGCCGATTGGCCTGCTGTCGCTGCGCCTGCGCGACGACTACCTGGCCATCGTGACGCTGGGGTTCTCGGAAACGGTGCGCATCGTGATCCAGCAAGAGGGCTGGCTGACCCAGGGCATTCAGGGCTTGCCTGGCATTCCCAAGGCTTTCGGCAGCTTGGGCTCGGGCCACTCCGACATGGCCTTGTTTGCCTGCCTGCTGAGCCTGGTGCTGTTGGTCTGCTGGGGCACCCTGCGCCTGACGCGCAGCCCTTTTGGTCGTTTGCTGCGCGCCATTGGCGACGACGAAACCGCCCTGGCGGCGCTGGGCAAGGACCCGGCGCGCTTCAAGATCCAGGTGTTCATGCTGGGCGCGGCACTGTCGGGCCTGGCGGGGGCGTTTTACGCGCACTTCATCACCTTCATCACGCCCGAGCAGTTCATCCCGCTGATCACTTTTTATGTGTGGATGGGGCTGGTGTTGGGTGGGGTGGGGCGCGTCAAGGGCGCGCTGTTCGGGGCCTTGGCTTTGATGGTGCTGCTGGAGGGCTCGCGCTTTGTCAAAGACTGGATTCCGGGCGTGTCCGAGGTCGAGCTGGCCAGCCTGCGCCTGGCGGCCGTCGGCCTGGCGCTGATTTTGATCACCCTGTACCGCCCCAACGGCCTGTTTGGGGGCAAGCCATGAGCCTGTTGCAAGCGCAAGACATCACCCGCCGCTTTGGCGGCTTCACCGCCGTGGACGGCGTGTCCCTGAGCCTGGCGCCGGCCGAGGTGCTGGGCATCGCCGGCACCAATGGCGCTGGCAAAAGTACCTTGTTTGCATCCCTGGCGGGCCAGCAGCTGCCCGACAGCGGGCAGATCCGCTGGCTGGGCCAGGACATCAGCCAGGCGCCCCCCCACCAGCGGGCCCGTGCGGGCCTGGTGCGGACCTTCCAGGTGCCGCGCGAGTTCAAGTCGCTGAGCGTTCTGGACAACCTGCTGGTGGCCGCGCCCCAGGTCCGGGCCGAGACCTTGCTGGGCACGTTTTGGACCAGCTCGGCGGCGCGGCAACAAGAGCGCGCCTTGGTCGAAAAAGCCGAGCAGGTGCTGGAGTTTCTGAACCTGAGCCGGGTGCGTGACACCCTGGCCGGGGGCTTGTCCGGCGGCCAGAAAAAGCTGGTCGAGCTGGGCCGGGTGCTGATGCTGGAGCCCCGCTGCATCTTGCTGGACGAGCCTTTTGCCGGCGTCAACCCGGTGCTGATCGATGAAATTTCTGAGCGCATCCGCCAACTGCACGCGCGCGGCCTGGCCTTCATCATCATCGAGCACCACCTGCAGGCCCTGAAGGCTTTGGCCGGGCGCCTGATCGTGATGGACCGGGGCCGCATCCTGGCCGAAGGCGAGCCCGAGGCCGTGTTGAACGACGCCCGGGTCCAAGAAGCGTACATGGGGGGCGTGGTATGAGTTGCCTGTCAATGCAAGGCGTGCGCGGTGGCTACAGCGAGGTCGACATCCTGCACGGCATCGACCTGCGCTTGGAGGAGGGGGAGATCGTCACCATCGCCGGCACCAACGGCGCCGGCAAGTCCACCCTGGTCAAGTCGCTGCTGGGCTTGCTGCCCCGGGTGGAGGGGGCGATTGAACTGAGTGGCCAGCCCATCACGGCCTGGTCCGCTGAGCGCCGCTTTGAGGCGGGCCTGGCCTATGTGCCTCAGGTGGCGAATGTGTTCCCGTCGCTGACCGTGCGCGAGAACCTGCTGGTGGTGCGCGGCGTGAAGGCGCTGCGCCAGCGCATGGACGCGGTGCTGGCCGACTTCCCCGCGCTGGTGGAGCGCCTGGGCCAGCCGGCTGGGCAGCTGTCCGGCGGCGAACGCCAGCAACTGGCCTTTGCCCGCGCCCTGATGCCCAGCCCCAAGGTCATGGTGCTGGACGAGCCCACGGCGGCACTGGCGCCGTCTTTGGTGGCGCGCGTGTTTGAGATGGTGCAGGCCCTGCCGGCCGCTGGGGTGGCCGTTCTGATGGTGGAGCAGCGGGCCCGCCAGGCGCTGCAAATCAGCGACCGGGGCTACATCCTGGACCAGGGCCGCTGTGTGCTGGATGGCGCGGCGGGCGAGCTGCTGGCCAACCCGCGCATGACCCAGCTCTACCTGGGCGGGCACTGAGGGACGACTGGGCCCGCGTGGCCCAGTCGCTCGCGCCCGTTGACAGCTCAGCGCTTGGCCGCGTGCGCCTTCAGCGCCCGGGCGGCTTCGCCCACGAGTTCGGGGCCGCGGTAGATCAGGCCGGTGTAGATCTGCACCAAGCTGGCGCCGGCTTCGAGCTTGCTCACGGCATCGGCGCCGCTCATGACGCCGCCCACGCCGATGATGGGGTAGTCCCGGCCCAGCGTGGCGCGCAGGCGGCGGATCACGCGGTTGCTGGCTTCGAGCACGGGGGCGCCGCTCAGGCCACCGGCTTCCTCGGCATGCTGCTGACCTTTGACGGCGTCGCGGCTCAGGGTGGTGTTGGTGGCAACCACGCCGTCCATGCCATGGCGCAGCAGGGTGGCGGCAATGACTTCGATCTGGGCTTCGTCCAGGTCCGGCGCGATCTTCACAAACAAGGGCACGCGGCGCTTTTGCTGGACTTGCAGCTCGGCGCGGCGCGCGGCCAGGGCGGACAGCAACTGGTCCAGCGCCTCGTCGCTTTGCAGCGCGCGCAGGTTCTTGGTGTTGGGGCTGGAGATGTTGACCGTCACATAGTCGGCGTGGGGGTAGACGCCGTCCAGGCAGGTCAGGTAGTCGCTGGTGGCTTGCTCGATGGGCGTAGCGGCGTTCTTGCCGATGTTCAGGCCCAGCAGCAGGGGCTGGCCGCCGGCTTGGCGAAAGCGCGCGCGCTTGACGTTGGCAATGAAGGCTTCCAGCCCATCGTTGTTGAAGCCCAGGCGGTTGATCAGCGCGTTGGACTGCGGCAGGCGGAACATGCGCGGCTTGGGGTTGCCCGGCTGGCCCTTGGGCGTGACGGTGCCTACTTCGACAAAGCCAAAGCCCAGGGCGCCCAGAGCGTCGATGCAGCGGGCGTTCTTGTCCAGGCCGGCGGCCAGGCCGATGCGGTTGGGGAAGCTCAGGCCCGCGATCTGCACCGGGTCGCTGACGCGGCGGCTGGCCCAGGCATGTTGCAGCAGCGTGCCTTGGGTGCGGGCCAGGGCGTGCAGGGTGAGTTCATGGGCTTTTTCAGCATCCATGCCGAACAAAAAAGGGCGGGCGAGGGCGTAGGGCAGAAGCGACATTGGATAATTCGGTGCGTTTCGTGATTTCCCTCGATTTTCCCCCAACTACCCACCCCCTCCCCATGAGCAGCACCTCTTACACCCAGGACGAACTCAAGGCCCTCGTTGGCCAAGCCGCACTTCAGTACGTGGTGCCTGGCGAAATTGTGGGCGTGGGCACGGGCTCGACGGTCAACAAGTTCATCGACGCACTGGCCACGATGCGGGACCAAATCCCGGGTGCGGTGTCCAGCTCGGAGGCGTCCACCGTGCGCCTGAAGGCCCTGGGCATCCCGGTGCTCGATGCGAACGAGGTCAGCAGCCTGTCGGTCTACATCGACGGCGCCGACGAGATCGATGGCCAGGGCCACATGGTCAAGGGCGGCGGCGCCGCACTGACGCGCGAGAAGATCGTCGCTGCGCTGTCCAAGCGCTTTGTCTGCATTGCCGACGAGTCCAAAAAGGTCGCGGTGCTGGGCAAGTTCCCGTTGCCGGTCGAGGTGATCCCGATGGCGGCGCAGCAAATCATCCGCCAGTTTGCCGCCCTGGGTGGCCAGGGCAGCATCCGCCAAAAAGACGGTCAGCCCCTGGTGACCGACAACGGCCAGTACATCGTCGACGTGCTGGGCCTGCAGATCACCGACCCGCTCGCCTTTGAGTCCCAAGTCAACCAGTGGCCGGGCGTGGTCACGGTGGGCGTGTTCGCGCACCAGAAGGCCGCCGTGTGCCTGCTGGGCACACCGCGCGGCGTGGAGACGCTGACCTACTGAGGGGTCGCTGTTCCAGGCCTTGGTCTGGAGGACGGTCAGGCTGTCGGGGCCATCCTGTGCCCCAGCGCTGACCCTCAGTCCAGCGTCGCCCCGGAGGTTTTCACGCGCTCGCCTTGCACCTTGAGGTCGCGTGCCAAAAACGCCTTGTACTCGGCCGGGCTGGAGCCCACGGCCACATAGGAGTAGGCGTCGATCTGGGCTTTGCGGAAGTCCGGCGCCATCAGCACACGGCGCAGGTCGGCGGCGATCTTGTCGACCACTGCGGCCGGGGTGCCGGCCGGGGCCACGAGGCCGATGTTGAAGACGGCGTCGATGTCCTGGACGCCGGCCTCCTTGAAGGTGGGCACCTCGGGCAGGGCCACGCTGCGGGCCTCAGACGAGATGGCCAGCGCCTTGAGCTTGCCCGCCTTGACGTGCTGCTCGATCACCGATACGCCCAACACCGCCGAGTCCACCTGGCCCGAAATCACCTCGGGGATCAGCGGCGCCGCGCCCTTGTAGGGGATGTGCACCATGTCCAGCCCTTCTTGCTTGGCAAACATCGCCAGCGGCAGGTGCACGATGCCGCCCGCGCCCGAGGAGCCATAGCTCATCGGCTTGTCCTTGGCGGCTTTGGCTTGCTGGATGAACGCCTTGAGCGTGTTGGCCTTGGCGTTGGCGGGCACAAAAAACACCATGGGCACGCTGATCAGGCGGGTCACGGGCGTGAAGTCCTTTTCAGCGTTGTAGGGCAGCTTCTTGTAGAGGTGCGGGTTCATGGTGAGCGCGGCCTCGGTGGCGGCCAGCAGGGTGTAGCCGTCGGGCGCGCTCTTGGCCACGAACTCGGCCCCAATGATCTCGTTGGCCCCTGACTTGTTGAGCACCAGCACGGGCTGGCCCCATTCCTTGTCGAGTCGCGTGCCCAGGGCACGCATCAGGTTGTCCACCGGACCGCCGGGGGCGTAGGGCACGACGATGGTGACCGGCTTGGCCGGGAAGGTCTGGGCCTGCAGGGGGGGCGACAGCAGCAGGGCCAGCGCCGAGGCGGCGAGTGGGAGGAAAGTGCGTTTTTTCATGGTGCAAAAGCGCCTCGGGGGCGTGAGGGAATCAGTCGGGGCGGATGCCGCGTTGGGTGATCAGCTGGGTCCAGCGCGTGGACTCACGCGCGAGGTGGACGGCCAGTTCGTCGGGGCTGGAGCCCACGGCTTCGGCGCCAATGGCCTCGAAGCGGGCCTGAACCTCGGGCTGCTTCAGGGCGTTGACCAGCGCGGCCTGCAGCTTGTTCAGCACGGGCTTGGGCGTGCCGGCCGGCACGAAGGCGGCGAACCACGGCGAGACCTCGTAGTCGGGCACGCCTGCCTCGGCCAGGGTGGGCACCTGGGGCAGGGCGGCTGAGCGTTTCGCGGTGGTCACGGCCAGCGCACGCAGTTTGCCGGATTGCAGGTGCGGCCGCGCCGAGGTGATGCTGTCAAATATCAGGTCGATCTGCCCCCCGAGCAGGTCGGTCAGCGCGGGGCTGCTGCCTTTGTAGGGCACGTGCACCAGGTCGAGTTGCGCCATCGAGCTGAACACCTCGCCCGCCAGGTGGATGGAGGTGCCGTTGCCGGCCGACCCGTAGGTGATCTTGCCCGGCGACTGGCGAGCCGCGGTGATCAACTCGTCGACCGAGCGCAGCTTGCTCTGGCTGGCGTTGACCACCAGCACATTGGGCACCACGGCCAGCAAGCTGACCGGGGCAAAGTCCTTGATCGGGTCGTAGCTCAGCTTGCCATACAGCGGCTTGTTGGTGGCCATGCCGATGGAGGTGATCATCAAGGTGTAGCCATCGGCAGGCGACTTGGCGACCAGGTCGGCGCCGATGTTGCCGCCCGCGCCGGGCCGGTTCTCGATCACAAAAGGCTGGCCCAAGGTCTTGCCAGCGCGCTCGCCCAGGGTGCGCGCAATGGCGTCCATGGCGCCACCGGGCGGGAAGGGCACCACCCAGCGGATGGGCTTGTTGGGCCAGTCGGTGCTGGCGCTGCTCGGGGTCTGGCCCTGGGCGCTGATCGCACCGAGCACCAGGCTCAGACCCAGCAGTCGGGGCAGCCAGGAGGTGGTTGTCATGGTTCGTCTCCGTTTTTTTCTAGGGCTGGGGACGTCAGGCGATGGCCGAGGGGTGCTGTGCCAGCGGCGTGACGTGGATCTTCATGTACGGGAACAAGGGCAGGCCTGACAGCAGGGTGTGCAGCTCGTCGTTGGAGCCGACATCAAACACGCTGTAGTTGGCGTACTCGCCCACCACGCGCCACAGGTGGCGCCAGCGGCCGTCGTTTTGCAGCGCTTGGGCGTAGGCTTTTTCGCGTGCCTTGATGTCGGCGGCCTGTGCATCGGGCAGGTCATGGGGGATGTTCACATCCATGCGAACCAGGAACAACATGAGTGGCTTTCCTTGAAGTGATGAAGTAGGGGGCGGGGCGCGGGCTGCGGCCAGGCAGGCATGGGACTCTGCGGTCGGATCGCACCCCAGGGCCGCTGGTGCGGCTGGAGGCTCGGAATGTCCAGGATGCGAGCCTTGGTGCGCTCGCTGGGGAAACGTCCCGTCATGCCGCGGGTCTTTGCTTGGAGGTTGAAAACAGGGTCCGAGGCTAGTGGCAAGCGGCAGCTTGATCTAATGATTTATTTGGGATGGATCGTTCGACGTCTTCAAACGATCTGGCTGGCCCGAGTGGGCAATGAGCCGGGGGCGCAGGCCGGGTCCCGGCCGCGTGTCCAGTCCCGCCGGCTCGAATGAGCCTTCACAATGGGCGCGGCGCGCGCTCTGGCAAAGTGGAGCCCAGCGCCGCGGGCGCCCATGCTGATGACCGCCTGTTTGACCTGCTCCCCGGCTCGTTTTTCCCTTGCCCATGACCCAATACGAACGCCTCGCTGACGAGTTCCAGACCCTGATCCGCAACGGTACGCTGCGCGTGGGCGACCGCCTGCCCTCCGTGCGGCTGACCTGCGCGCGGCGCGAGATCAGCCCGTCCACGGTGTTTCAGGCCTATTACCTGCTGGAATCGCGCGGCCTGGTCCAGGCACGGCCGCGCTCGGGTTACTTTGTGGCGGCGCAACTGGGCGAGGGCTTGCGCTTGCCCGACACGTCTCAACCGCAGGAGCAATCCCAGTCGGTGGCCGTCAACGACTTGGTGGTGGAGGTGCTCAAGCTCTCGCGCCGCCCCGATGTGCAGCCCCTGGGCTCGGCCTTCCCGGACCCGGCGCTGTTCCCGCTGGCCAAGCTGGGGCGCAGCCTGGGCAGCGCGATGCGGCGCCTGGCGCCCCACAAGCTGGTCGAGGACCTGGCCACGGGCCACGCCCGGCTGCGCCAGCAGATTGCCCAGCGCGCCGCCGCCGATGGCCTGGCCGTGTCGGCCGACGAGCTGGTGGTGACCAATGGCGCGATGGAGGCCCTCAACCTGTGCCTGCAGGCCGTGACGCAGCCGGGTGACTTGGTGGTGGTGGAGTCGCCCACGTTTTACGCCTCGCTGCAGGCGCTGGAGCGGCTGCAGTTGCGCGCGTTGGAGCTGCCCACCCACCCCGAAGAAGGCATCGACCTGGCCGCGCTGGAGCAGGCCCTGGCCACCCAGCCGGTCAAGGCCTGCTGGCTGATGTCTTCCTTCCAGAACCCGCTGGGCGCGCTGATGCCCGAGGCCAAGAAGCAGGCCATTGCCGAGCTGCTGGCGCGCCATGAGGTGCCGCTGGTGGAGGACGATGTTTATGGCGAGCTTTATTTCGGTGCGCGCAAGCCGCGCCCGATCAAGGCCTTTGACTCGGCGGGCTGGGTGCTGCACTGCGGCTCTTTCTCCAAGAGCCTGGCGCCGGGTTACCGCGTGGGCTGGGCCGCCGCCGGGCGCTGGAGCCGCGCGGTGGAGCGGGCCAAGGTGATGAGCAGCTTGTCGGCGGCCGTGCCCTCGCAGGTGGCGATTTCTGACTACCTGGCCCAGGGCGGGCATGACCTGCACCTGCGTCGCTTGCGCCAAACCTTGCGGCAGCAGCGCGATGTGGCGCTGGCGGCGATCGCCCAGCATTTCCCGCCCGGCACGCGGGTCACGCGGCCCGAGGGCGGCTACCTGCTGTGGGTGGCCTTGCCAGGCGCCATCGACACCCGGGCGCTGCTGCCGCTGGCCTTGGCCGAGGGGCTGAGTTTCATGCCCGGGGCGCTGTTTTCAGCCGACCAGGGCTTCGCCCATTGCCTGCGCCTGAACTACGGCGCGGTGGGCGCTGAGCTGCTGCGCGAGGCGCTGGCGCGGCTGGGCCGGCTGGCCTGCCAGCAGCTGGGTACGCCGCCCGGGGCTTGAACGGGGGGCGCCGTCAGGGACCGGCTTGGGCGGGCTGATCCGGTCTTCTTTCACGCGCTCTGAACCTGTTTTTTCAGGGGGGCTTCAGGCCCACTGACAGGCGTTTGCTGGCGCGTCCGGCCAACGGTCGATCGACCGCCGGCGCCCAGCGCTGGAGCCTGTGTCATGACCTCTTTGTCCGGCCTGCCTGCGCAGCCGATCCAATTCCACCCTCCGGTCTCGTCCCTGCGCTGGGGCGTGCGCGCCATCGGGGGCCGCTTCAACCGTGCGCGCTGGGCCAGCGTGGGCCTGACCCAGGCCTTGTTCTTTGGCCTGTGCTGGCTGTCCTGGAACGGGCGACCCTTGCTGAGCTTTGACTTTGCCCACCAGCGCGTGCACCTGTTGGGCGCTATTTACGGACCGCAAGACTTGCTGCTGCTGGCCGGCTTGCTGATGGCGGGCGCCCTGGCGTTGTTTCTGGCTTCGGCCTTGAGTGGGCGGGTGTTCTGTGGCTTTGTCTGCCCGCAGTCGGTGTACACCGGCGTGTTTTTGGGTGTGGAGCATTGGGTGATGGGCACGCCAGGCCAACGCCGCCAGCGTGCGCGCTCAGGCCAGCGCCTGCAGTCGGCGGCACGCCAGGCACTGACCTGGGGCCTGTGGGGCGGGATGTCGCTGGCCCTGGGCTGGACCTTCACGGCCTATTTTTCGAGCGGGCCCGACCTGGCCCGCCGCACCCTGGCCGGCGCCATGGGCCCGGTGGAGCTGGGCGCCTGCCTGGGCTATGCGCTGTTTGCCTTTTTGCAGGCGGGGCTGCTGCGTGAGAAGGTTTGCCAGCACATGTGCCCGTACGCGCGCTTCCAGGGCGTGATGGGCAATGAACACACCCAGGTGGTCAGCTACGACCAGCGCCGTGGCGAGCCGCGTGCCAACGTGCTGCGCGCGCCCCTGTCGCGGGGAGCCGGCCCCGCTGGCCAGGCGGCCCCGGCAGCCCAGGTCCTGCCGGCGGCGGGGGCCTGTGTGGATTGCGGCCTGTGCGTGCAGGTGTGCCCGGCGGGCATCGACATTCGCCAAGGCGCGCAGTATGAGTGCATCAGCTGCGGCCTGTGCATTGACGCCTGTGACCGGGTGATGCTCAGCGCCCGCCAGCCCACCGGCCTGATCCGATTTGCCAACAGCCTGGGCACGGGCTGGCGCGACACCCTGGCCCAGCCGCGCGTGCGCGGCTATGCGCTGGCCTTGGCGCTGGCTTTGCTGGGGGTGGGCTGGACGGTGGCGCAGCGCGTGCCCTTGCAGCTGGAGGTCTTGCGTGACCGCGCCGTGCTGGCGCGGCCCAACCGCGATGGCTCGGTGGACAACATCTACCGCCTGCATGTGCAGAACTACGACGTGCGTGAGCACGCCTACCAGGTGCAACTGCGCGAGGCGGGCGGCCTGCAGCTGCTGCCGACCGAGCCCATCGTGGTGCCCGCCAGTGGCGAGCGCAGCGTGGCCGTCACGGTGCGCCTGCCGGCCCAGGCGGTGCAGACCGCTGGGGCCGATCCGGCCCGCGTGCTGCCCCTGCAATTGGCGGTGGTGGCGGAGCAGGCGCCGGATTTGCAGCGGCAGCAAGCCTCGCGCTTTTTGCTGCCCCGCTGACGGGGCGCCTGGGGCGAGCGGAGGGCTTTTGGCGGCGCCTCAGCGGGCCAGCCTCAGGCCGCGTACTCGCTGACCGGCACGCAGCTGCAGAACAGGTTGCGGTCGCCCCAGACGTTGTCGACCCGGCCCACGGGCGACCAGTACTTGCTTTGGCGCAGGCTGGCCACCGGGTAGGCCGCCACTTCGCGGCTGTAGGGGTGGGCCCAGTCCGCACCCATCAGGCTGGCGGCGGTGTGGGGGGCGTTTTTGAGCGGGTTGTCGTCTTGCGGCCAGGTGCCGGCTTCGATCTGGCGGATCTCGTCGCGGATGGCGATCATGGCGTCGATGAAGCGGTCGAGCTCGTCGCGGGTTTCGCTCTCGGTGGGCTCGACCATCAGGGTGCCGGGCACCGGGAAGCTCAGCGTCGGGGCGTGGAAGCCGTAGTCGATCAGGCGCTTGGCCACATCTTCGGCGCTGACACCGCTGCGCTCCTTGAGGGGGCGCAGGTCCAGGATGCACTCGTGCGCCACATGGCCGTTGGCGCTGGCGTACAGCGTGGGGTAGTGGTCTTGCAGGCGCGCGCTGATGTAGTTGGCCGACAGGATGGCGGTCTCGGTGGCGGCTTGCAGGCCGTCAGCGCCCATCATGCGGCAGTACATCCAGCTGATCGGCAGCACGGCGGCATTGCCCAGGGGCGCGGCGCTGATGGCACCCACGCCGTTGACCGGCAGGCCGCCGGTGGCATGGCCCGGCAGGAAAGGCACCAGGTCTTCGACCACGCAGACCGGGCCGACGCCAGGGCCGCCACCGCCGTGCGGGATGCAGAAGGTTTTGTGCAGGTTCAGGTGGCTGACGTCGCCGCCAAACTCACCCGGCGCGGCCACGCCGACCAGGGCGTTCATGTTGGCGCCGTCCACATAGACGCGGCCACCGTGCTGGTGCACCAGGGCGCAGAGCTCCTTGACGCTGGTCTCGAACACGCCGTGCGTGCTGGGGTAGGTGATCATCACTGCCGCCAGGTGGGCGCTGTGCTGCTCGCACTTGGCGCGCAGGTCGGCCAGGTCCACATTGCCTTGTGCGTCGCAGGCGGTCACCACCACCTGCAGGCCCACCATCTGGGCGCTGGCCGGGTTGGTGCCGTGGGCCGAGGCGGGGATCAGGCAGATGTTGCGGTGCGCTTCACCGCGCGAGGCGTGCCAGGCCTTGATGACCAGCAGGCCGGCGTATTCACCCTGGCTGCCGGCGTTGGGCTGCAGGCTGATGCCAGCGTAGCCCGTGGCCTGGCACAGCCAGGCGCGCAGCTGCTCGTCCAGCAGGCGGTAGCCCTGCAACTGGTCGGCCGGGGCGAAGGGGTGGATCTGGGCGAACTCGGGCCAGGTGATGGGCATCATCTCGCTGGTCGCGTTGAGCTTCATGGTGCAGCTGCCCAGCGGGATCATGCTGCGGTCCAGGGCCAGGTCCTTGTCGCTCAGGGCCCGGATGTAGCGCAGCATGCTGGTTTCGCTGTGGTGGGTATTGAACACCGGGTGCGTCAGGTAGGCGCTGCGGCGGCGCAGTTCGCTGGGGATCAGCGCGGCCAGGCCGGCTTCAAATTCGGCCACCTGCGGCAGGCTTTGGCCCGGGGCGGCAAAAAAGCCCCACAGCGCTTCGAGGTGCTCGCGGGTGGTGGTTTCGTCCAGCGAGATACCGATGCGGCCGCCCGCGCTCAGGCGCAGGTTGACACCCGCCGCCAGGGCGCGTGCCACGATGGCCGGGGCTTGGGCGCCGGCGTCCAGGCTCAGGGTGTCAAAGGCGCTGTCGTTCACCGGGCTGAAGCCCAGGCGGCGCAGGCCGGTGGCCAGCACGGCGGTGTAGCTGGCCACGCGCTGGGCGATGCGGCGCAGGCCTTGCGGGCCGTGGTAGACCGCGTACATGCTGGCCACCACGGCGGGCAGGACCTGGGCGGTGCAGATGTTGGAGGTGGCTTTTTCGCGGCGGATGTGCTGTTCGCGCGTTTGCAAGGCCAGGCGGTAGGCCGGCTGGCCGTGGCTGTCCACGCTGACGCCGACCAGGCGGCCCGGCATGGAGCGCTTGAACTCATCGCGGCAGGCCATGAAGGCCGCGTGCGGACCGCCCGCGCCCATGGGCATGCCAAAGCGCTGGGTGGAGCCGATGACGATGTCCGCGTCCCACTCGCCGGGCGGGGTCAGCAGGGTCAGGGCCAGCAGGTCGGCGGCCACGATGAAGGCGGCCTGTTTGGCGTGGGCTTGCTGCACGTCGGCACGCAGGTCACGCAGTTGGCCGTGGGTGCCGGGGTACTGGGCGATGGCGGCAAAGTAGTCGCGTTCAGCCAGGGCGGCGGTCCAGTCAGCGTCGCTGGCGGTGATGACGACCTCCAGGCCCAGCGGTGCGGCGCGGGTCTGGATGACTTCAATGGTTTGCGGGTGACAGTCGCCCGCCACCAGCAGGGTGTTGGCTTTGCTCTTGACCGAGCGCTTGGCCAGCGTCATGGCTTCGGCGGCGGCGGTGGCTTCGTCGAGCATGGACGCATTGGCCATGGGCATGCCGGTCAGGTCACAGACCAGGGTCTGGAAGTTGACCAGGGCCTCCATGCGGCCCTGTGAAATTTCGGCCTGGTAAGGCGTGTAGGCCGTGTACCAGGCGGGGTTTTCCAAGATGTTGCGCAGGATCACGCCGGGTGTGTGCGTGCCGTGATAGCCCTGGCCCAGGTGGCTGCGCAGGATCTTGTTTTGCGATGCAATCGCCTTCAGCTCCGCCAGGGCGGCGGCCTCGGTCACCGGCGCTGGCAGCACCATGGCGTGTTCACGCGCGATGCTGCGGGGCACGATGCCATCGATCAGGGCCCGGCGCGAGGCCGCACCCACCACGCTGAGCATGGGGGCTTCGTCTTCTGGGCCGATGCCGATGTGGCGGGCCCGGAATTCGGCGGGGTTTTCAAGATCGGCGAGGGGAAGGGCGGATTGCATCAGCATGTGAAGGCTCGTCAGGGAGGAACGCCGGCTCAGGCGTTCTTGGTGAAGTCGGAGTAGGTGGTTTCGTCCATCAAGGCGTCGAGCTGGGCTGGGTTGGCCAGCTTGACCTTGAAGAACCAGCCTTCGGCCAGAGGGGCGCTGTTGGCCAGGGACGGATCGGCGCGCAGGGCTTCGTTGACTTCGACGATCTCGCCGTCCACGGGCATGTACACGTCGGCGGCGGCCTTGACGGACTCGACCACACCGGCCACGTCACCGGCAGCAAAGGTCTTGCCGACTTCGGGCAGGTCCACAAAGACCACATCGCCCAGCGCGTCTTGCGCGTGCACGGTGATGCCGACCACGGCAGCGGCCGTGTCAGCGGCGTTGACCCACTCGTGTTCCTTGGAATATTTGACGCTCATGATTTCTCCTGATCAGGGTTGTTGGGTTGAAGGGCTGGATGCAAATCAGCCCCGGTAGTATCGGTTGGGAATGAAGGGCATGGCGGCAACTTGCATGGGCACGGCCTTGCCGCGCACGATGGCCTGGAGCCGGGTGCCCAGGGCGGCCTGGTCGGCGCGCACATAGGCCATGGCCACGGGCTGGTTGACGCTGGGGCCGAGCAGGCCGCTGCAGACTTCGCCAATGCGCTCGCCGGCTTCGGTTTGCAGCTCGGTGTGTTCGCGCACGGGCACGCGCTCCAGGGCCACCAGGCCGACGCGTCGGCGGGTCAGCACACCGGCTGCGCCGCTCAGGTCGGCCAACTGGGCCAGCACGCGCGCCGCGCCCGGGAAGCCGCCTTCACGTTCGCCACCGGCGCGGCGCGCTTTCTGGATCGCCCAGGTCAGGCCGGCTTCGACCGGGGTGGTGCCGGTGTCGAGGTCGTTGCCGTACAGGCACAGGCCGGCTTCGAGGCGCAGCGAGTTGCGCGCGCCCAGGCCGATGGGCTGCACTTCGGGCTGGGCCAGCAGGGCCCGCGCCAGCGCTTCAGCCTGCGTCGCCGGCACTGAAATTTCAAAGCCGTCTTCACCGGTGTAGCCGCTGCGGGTGACGTAGCAGCGCGCACCCGCGAGCTCGAAGTGGCCCCCGGTCATGAACACGAGCTGGGCCACACCTGGGGCCAGTCGGGCCAGGGCGGTCACGGCCTGCGGGCCTTGCAGGGCGAGCAGGGCTTGCTCGGGCATCGGGATGACTTCGCAGCGCTGGCCGATGCGGGCCTGGAGATGGGCGATGTCGGCCGCCTTGCAGGCGCCGTTGACGATGACGAACAGGTCCTCGCCCCGGTTCACGAACATCAGGTCGTCGAGGATGCCGCCCTCGTCATTGAGCAGCAGGCCGTAGCGCTGCTTGTGCAGGCCCAGGCCGATCACGTCGACGGGCATCAGGCTCTCAAAAGCGGCCGCGGCGTCGGCGCCAACCAGGCGCAACTGGCCCATGTGCGAGACGTCAAACAGGCCGGCGCTCGCACGGGTGTGCAGGTGCTCGGCCATCAGGCCGGCGGGGTACTGCACAGGCATGCTGTAGCCCGCGAAAGGCACCATGCGGGCACCGAGTTCGAGGTGCAGGGCGTTCAGGGGGGTGTGGAGCAGGACAGCGGAGGGGGCGGAAGCAGCGGTCACGGACAGGCCTTTGGCACGGGGGGGGGCACACAAGGGGCGCGACGCAAAGTCACGCTCCCACACGGGGCCCCGGCTGTCCGCTTTACCTGAGAGATTCACCTGGCGATGCAGGCTTGCTCCTTCGGTGGACCGTGGCGTGATGCACGGCCTCTCTCCAGCTGGGAGACGTCTGTTGCCAGACGCTTGTCAGTCCTTTTGCCTGAGCGTTCGGGCGGTGGGGGCTGCCCACCGCTTTCGCCTTCGGCGGCGTGCAGCTTGCTTTGGGGGCAAGGCACGCTCTCTCCTGACGGCGCGCAGTATACCGCTGCGCGGGGCGCTCACGCGCCAAGGTTTGGGCTTATTTGAAGCCCAGTGCGTGGGGCATCCAGCTGCTGACGGCGGGCACAAAGGTCAGGATGACCAGCACCACGGCGTGCGCCCACAGGAAGGGCATCAACTCGCGGGTCAGGTCGGACAGCGGCACCTTGGACACGTTGGAGGTCACGAACAGCAGGCCACCCACCGGCGGCGTGATCATGCCCAGGGTCAGGTTGTAGATCACGATCATGGCGAACTGGATCGGGTCCACGCCCAGCTTCAGGGCCACCGGGGCCAGGATGGGCACCAGCACCATCACACCCGGCAGGGGCTCGATGAAGATGCCGAAGATCAACAGGAACACGTTGACCATGATCAGGAACATCCAGGGCGACAGGTTCATGCCGATCAGCCAGTCTGCCATCAGCTGGGGCAGGCCCTCGATGGTCAGCAGCCAGGCGAAGGAGCCCGACAGGCCAATGATGATCAGCACCGAGGCGGTCAGCAGCGAGGAATAGGCCAGGATGTTGGGCACGGCCGACCACTTGAGGGTGCGGTAGACGTACTTGCCGCAGACCAGCGCGTAGAACACGGCCACCACCGAGGCTTCGGTCGGGGTGAACCAGCCGGCGCGCATGCCGCCCAGGATCAGGATGGGCAGCATCAGCGCGGGCAGGGCCTTCCAGGTGTTGCTCAAGATGTCCTTGAGCGGGGGCAGCTTGCCTTCGCCTTTGTAATTGCGCTTCTTGGAGATGTGCCAGTTGACCACGCACATGGCGGCGGCGATCAGCAGGCCCGGGATGATGCCGGCCACAAACAGCGCGCCCACCGAGACGCTTTCGTCCTGCAGGGCGTACACGATCATGGTGATCGAGGGCGGAATGATCGGGCCCACGATGGCGGTCGAGGCGGTCAGGGCGGCCGCGTAAGAGCGGTCGTAGCCTGCCTTGTCCATCATGCGGATCAGCATGGAGCCGGGGCCCGCAGCGTCGGCCAGTGCCGAGCCTGAAATGCCCGAGAAGAAGGTCAGCGACACCACGTTGGTGTAGCCCAGGCCACCGCGCTTGTGGCCGACAAACTGGCCGGCGAACTTGAGCAGCACCTCGGTCAGCGAGCCACCGCTCATGAGTTCAGCGGCCAGGATGAAGAAGGGAACGGCCATCAGCGGGAAGCTGTCTACGCCGGTGAAGGTTTCCTTGAGCAGCACCAGCATGGGGTAGGCGTCGGTGAGCAGCAAGGCGGTGGCGGTGGCCAGGCCGAGGGCAAAGGCCACGGGCACGCCAATCGCCAGATAGACGCAGGCGGCAATGATGAGGACGAGACTGGGGTTCATGTCAAAAAGCCTGCTGGGTCAGATGGAGGCGCTGGCGGTCGCGTCGAAATTGGTGTCCGTTGAAAACTTGCGTTCGCTGATGTAGCTTCGCAGTACCAAGGCGAAGTGGATGCACAGCAGCAGGCCGCCGGTGGGGATGGCCGCGTAGATGTAGCCAAACGGGATTTGGGTGGCAGCGGTCAGCTGGAACATGGCGCGCTGGGTGTACTGGTAGCCGGTCCAGGTCATCATGACGAAGAAGCTCATCAGCAGAATCGCCACCACGACGCGGATGGCTTGGCTGATGGGGCGCGGAAACGCGTCCTGCAGGTTCTCCACGGCGATGTGACCGCCGTAGCGCATCACCATGCCGGAGCCGATGAAGGTGAGCCAGATCATCATGTGGCGGGCCACTTCTTCGGCCCATTCGATGGACGCGTTGGTCAGGTAGCGCAGGGCCACGTTGGCAAAGATGATGACCGACATGGCGGCCAGCAGCAGGATCAGGGCCCAGCGGTTGGTGGCCACAAAGTAGCGTTCAAAGGTGTTCATGGTGTCTCGGGAGTGCGGGGCGCAAAGAGGAAGGCGGCGGCGCCGGGGCGCTGCTCAGACGCCACCGGGTGGGGTGGCGTCTGAGCAAGGCTCTGGAAGAAAACAGGGCCGGCCGGGGCCAGCCCTGTCAGGGGATCAGTGGATGTCTTGGATCTTCTTGATGTTGTCAGCGCCAAATTCCTTGGCGTAGCCAGCGTAGGCGGGCTTGAGGGCTTCGCGGAAGGCGTTGCTGTCGACCTTGCGGGTCACGGTCATGCCGTCTTTTTCGAGCTGGGCGATGCCGTTGTTTTCGTCTTCGTTGACCTTCTTGCGTTGGGCCACAGAAGCCTTCTTGGCGGCTTCCTGGAAGACCTTCTTGTCGGCGTCGTTGAGCTTGTTCCAGACGCGCGGAGAGATCAGCAACAGGGCGGGCGAGTAAACGTGGCCGGTCAGCGACAGGTGCTTTTGCACTTGCGAGAACTTGGACGACAAGATCACCGGGATCGGGTTTTCCTGGCCGTCAACCGTGCCTTGTTGCAGGGCGCCGAACAGTTCCGGGAAAGCCATGGGCGTGGGCAGGATGCCGAAGGTCTTGTAGCCGTCCATGTGCACCTTGTTTTCCATGGTGCGCATCTTCAGGCCAGCGGCATCGGCGGGCTTCACGATGTCACGCTTGTTGTTGGTCATGTGGCGGAAACCGTTTTCCGTCCAGGACAGGGCGATCAGGCCCTTGGCGGGGAACTTGGTCAGCAGGTCCTGGCCGATGGGACCGTCCATGACCTTGCGGGCGTGGTCGTAGTCGCGGAACAGGAAGGGGATGTCCACGATCTTCACTTCGGGCACGAAGTTACCGACCGGGCCCGTCGAGGTGTTCACCAGGTCTTGGGTCCCCAGTTGCACCGACTCGATCATTTCGCGCTCGCCACCCAGGGCCGAGCTGGGGAATTGTTGGCACTTGTAGCGACCTTGGGTGCCTTTTTCCACTTCGTCGCAGAAGGCGGTGGAGCCCACGCCGTAATGCGATTCCTTGGTGGTGGCGTAACCAATCTTCAGCGTGGTGGTTTGCGCGAACGCCGTGCCAGAAAGACCGGCGGCGAGCAAAACGGACAGGGCGGTACGGGAAAAGGTCATTTTGTCTCCTGGAGGGGGTTTCGTTGTCAGTCCAAACTCAATTTGTCATACAACTTTTTGATTATGGCTGGAGGGGCAAGCGCACGGCATCCGGGTTTTCTCTAGCATAGTCACGCACGATGGCTTCAAAGCTGGTGTCGGGCAGCAAGCCCAGGCCCTTGGCGCGCGCAGCGTCGATGTCGGCCGGCCAGGTGCTGACGATGCGCACGATGGCGGGGTCGGGCGTCCAGTCCAGCAAATCCGTCGCTGCGCTGCCAGCCACTTTGCCCAGGGCGGCGGCCATCTCGCCTGCGGTGGTCTTGATGGCGGGCAGGTTGATGGCGGTGCGAGCACCCCACTCAGCCGGGCTGGCGTTGGCGGCGCGCACCAGGCCTTCGACGGTGCGGGCCGGGGAGGACAGGGCCACCGGGGTGTCGGGCGGCACCGGGCAGGGCGCTTTCACACCGGCCAGGGGCTCGCGGATCATGCCGCTCAAGAAGCTGGAGGCGGCGCCATTGGGGCGACCAGGGCGCACGCTGACCGTCATCAGGCGCACGTTGCGCGCGGTGACAAAGCCCTTGCGGCCGTAGTCGGCCACCAGCTGCTCGCCAATGAACTTCTGGATGCCGTAGCTGCTTTGCGGCGTGGGCAAGGTGGTGTCGGTGATGACGGCGGGCAAGGGTTGCTCCGGCGAGTTGCCAAACACCGCCAGCGAGCTGGCGAACACAAACACCGGGCGCTCGCCACCTAGGCGGCAGGCTTCAAGCAGGCCGTGTGTCGCAGCCAAATTGCTGCGCATGCCCAGGTCGAAGTCGGCTTCGCATTCGCCGCTGACGGCGGCCGCCAGGTGGAACACCAGCTGGGTGCCGGCGGGCAGGGCCTGGCCTTTTTCCAGCTGGGTGTTGAGGTCACCCGTCAGGGCGTGGACGCGTGGGTCGGCCAGCAGGTCGGCGGGCGGCGCGGCGCGGTCCAGCAGGGTCAAGCGGGTGATGGCTTGGGCCGGGGCGCCAATCAGGGCCAAGTGGCCTTGGGCCAGCAGGGCGCGGGCCAGGCGGACGCCCAAAAAGCCGGCGCCGCCGGTGATCACGATGTTCATGGAGTCGGGTTCCCTTCGTCAACGGCATGACAAACCGGGCGGCAGGCCCGAGTGTGTAAATTTGTCATACAACTTTTTGATTATCGGAGCCCCCGAGCGCTGTCGGCATACGGGTTTACGCTTGGTTTTGAGGGCATTTGACGCGCCTGGGGCCCGTCCCCAAAGCAACACGCGCCCCGAGGGGCGCGTGCTGGACCGCTTCACAGCGGCGTTGCGGCTGCCAGGCCAGCCTGTGGGGGGGCTGGCGCTGCGGCTTTTACATGCCCGAGTAGTTCGGGCCGCCGCCGCCTTCTGGCGTGACCCAGACGATGTTTTGCGTCGGGTCTTTGATGTCGCAGGTCTTGCAGTGCACGCAGTTCTGCGCATTGATCTGCAGACGATCGCTGTTGTCCGCGTTCTTCACGAACTCGTACACCCCCGCCGGGCAGTAGCGGGCTTCGGGGCCGGCGTACTTGGCCAGGTTCACCGCGACCGGCACCGAGGCGTCTTTCAGCGTCAGGTGAGCGGGTTGGTTTTCAGCGTGGTTGGTGTTGCTGATGAAGACGCTGGAGAGGCGGTCAAAGGTCAGCTTGCCATCGGGCTTGGGGTAGTGGATGGGCTTGCACTCGGCCGCCGGCTTCAGGTAGGCGTGGTCAGGCTTGTCGCGGCGCAGGGTCCAGGGGATGTGACCGCGCAGCACGAACTGCTCGAAGCCGTTCATCAGCGTGGCGGTGGTCAGGCCGTACTTGAACCAGTTCTTGAAGTTGCGGTCCTTGTTCAGCTCGGTGTGCAGCCAACTCTTGTCGAAGGCCTCGGGGTAGGCGCTCAGCTCGTCGTGCTGGCGGCCCGCCACCACGGCATCGTAGGCGGCTTCAGCGGCCAGCATGCCGGTCTTGATGGCGGCATGGCTGCCCTTGATGCGGCCCACATTCAGGTAACCGGCGTTGCAACCGACCAGGGCGCCGCCCGGGAACACGGTTTTGGGCAGGGCGTTGATGCCGCTGGCATTGATGGCGCGCGCACCATACGAGAGGCGCTTGGCGGTGACTTCACCCTTCTCGTTCTCGAAGTAGTAGCGGACGTTGGGGTGGGTCTTCCAGCGTTGGAATTCTTCAAACGGGCTCAGGTAGGGGTTGCTGTAGCCCAGGCCGGTGACAAAGCCCAGGGCGACCTTGTTGCCGTCCAGGTGGTACAGGAAAGCGCCGCCGTAGGTGTCGGATTCCATGGGCCAGCCGGCGGTGTGCATCACAAAGCCGGGCTTGTGGCGGGCGGGGTCGATTTCCCAGAGTTCCTTGATGCCGATGCCAAAGCTTTGCGGGTCACGGCCTTCGTCGAGTTTGTACTTGGCGATCAGCTGCTTGCCCAGGTGGCCGCGCGCGCCTTCGGCGAACACGGTGTACTTGGCGTGCAGTTCCATGCCCAGCTGGAAGTCGTCGGTGGGCTCGCCTTCCTTGTTGATGCCCATGTTGCCGGTGGCCACGCCCTTGACCGAACCGTCGTCGTTGTAGAGCACTTCGGCCGCCGAGAAGCCGGGGAAGATTTCCACGCCCAGGGCTTCGGCCTGTTCACCCATCCACTTGGTCACCGCACCGAGGCTGATGATGTAGTTGCCGTGGTTGTGCGCGAACGGGGGCAGGAACATGTTGGGCACGCGAAAGCCCGATTTTTCGCTCAGGAAGACATAGGCGTCGTCGGTGACCGGCTGCTTGAGCGGGGCGCCGTCGGCCTTCCAGTTGGGCAGCAGTTCGGTCAGGGCCTTGGGGTCCATGATGGCGCCCGACAGGATGTGCGCGCCGGGCTCAGAGCCCTTTTCCAGCACCACGACCGACACATCGGTGCCTTTTTCTGCGGCCAGCTGCTTCAGGCGGATGGCGGTGGCCAAGCCGCCCGGGCCGCCCCCGACGACGACGACGTCGTATTCCATGGCCTCTCGGGGGCCGTATTGGGACAGGATTTCTTCGTGGGTCATGGGGCGTCTCGCTCAATAATGAATGGGAAATGGGCACTCGGTGACAACCGGCTGCGCGGGATTTTATTCGTTGCGCTGCAATATTAGAACGGTCGTTCGTTTTTTTATCCAAGTCTGGAGATACTCTAATGGCTTTTAGCATCGACTTATCGGGACGTGTGGCCTTTGTGACAGGCGCCTCCAGCGGTTTGGGCGCCCAGTTCGCGCGCACCTTGGCGCGGGCCGGGGCGGCGGTGGTGCTGGCCAGCCGCCGCGTGGAAAAGCTCAAAGAGCTGCGCGCCCACATCGAGGGCGAAGGGGGCAGTGCCCATGTGCAGGCCCTGGATGTGACCGACTTGAACAGCATCCGCGCCGCCGTGGCGCACGCCGAGACGGAAGTGGGCTCGATCGACATCCTGGTCAACAACTCGGGCGTCAGCACCACCCAGCGCATCCAGGATGTGACCGAAGACGACTTCGATTTCATCTTCGACACCAATGTGCGCGGCTCCTTTTTTGTCGCCCAGGAGGTGGGCAAGCGCATGCTGGCGCGCGCCCGGGGCGCGGCGCCGGGCACCTACACCGGCGGGCGCATCATCAACATCGCCTCGATGGCGGGCCTGAAGGTGCTGCCGCAAATCGGCGCCTACTGCATGAGCAAGGCCGCCGTGGTGCAGATGACCAAGGCCATGGCGCTGGAGTGGGGCCGCTTTGGCATCAATGTGAATGCCATCTGCCCTGGCTACATCGACACCGAAATCAACCACCACCACTGGCAAACCGAGCAGGGCCAAAAGCTGGTCAACATGCTGCCGCGCAAGCGCGTGGGCCAGCCCGAGGACCTGGACGCCTTGCTGGTCATGCTGGCCAGCGACCAGAGCCACTTTGTCAACGGCGCCATCATCGCGGCCGACGACGGCTTTGCGCTCTGAACGGGAGCCTGCATGCGCATCGAGATTCCCGAGCAAAAGCGCCAGGTGTTTGAGATGGTGATCCCCATCCGCTGGGGCGACATGGACGCCATGGGCCATGTCAACAACGCCAACTACTTTCGCTACCTGGAGACCCTGCGCATCGAGTGGATGTGCTCGATCGGCTGTGCGCCCGCGCCGCAGGGCGAGGGGCCTGTGATCGTCAACGCGTTTTGCAACTTCTACCGGCAGCTGGAATATCCAGGCGATGTGCTGGCCAAGCTGTTTGTCAGCGACCCAGCCCGCACCACCTTCGAGAGCTGGGCCACGCTCGAGCGCAGCGACCAGCCGGGCGTCATCTGTGCGGCGGGCGGTGCCACGGTGATTTGGGTGGACTTCCCCAAGCAAAAGGCCGCCCCGCTGCCCGACTGGATGCGGGCCCACCTGGCGGGCTGAGGCGTCGGCCGCTGGCGGCGGGCCAAGCCGCCGGGGGCACTGCGTTCAGCGCGCGGCGCCCACCACCCGGTATTGGCTGGCGTGTTCGTTCAGCCAGCGCTCGGCCAAGGCCCGGGCCGAGGCCTGATCGGCTGGGTGCAGGGGCTGGTCCGGGTGGAAATCGCGCCGGTAGTAGCGCAGCAGCGGCCCGACGCTGCGCCACACCAGGCCCTGGCGTCCAAAGCCAAAGCACAGTGCGCTCCACCAACTGCTGGGGCGGGCCAGGCTGCCGTCGTGCCAGAGGTTGAGCACGGTCTGCGCCAGCGCTTCCCAGATGAAGGTGATCAGCACATAGGTGAACCAGCGCACGCGCCAGGCGTGGTTGCCGCCCAGGGCCTGGTACAGCGCAAAGGCCACGGCGCTGTGCTCGGTTTCTTCTGCGGCGTGCCAGCGCCAGACGGTTTGCAGGCGATCGTCAGCGCCGTCCAGCACATCGGCGTGGCGCAGCGTGATGTCGGCCAGCACGGCGGTGAAGTGCTCGTAAGCGCAGGTCACCGCCAAGTGGTGCATGGGGTTGAAGTGGCGCGTGCGGTCAATGCGTTTTTGGGCCCAGTGCTGCCAACGGTTGACCAGGCCTTGTTGGGCCAGTTGTTCGTTGTACAGGCCGTGCACGCGGCGGTGCGTTGCTTCCTGACCGATGAAGCCCTGGATCTGGCGCCGCAGGGCCTCATGCTCGGGGGCCTCGGGGAGCTTTTTGAGCGCCTCGCGCACCGAGTCGATGAAGAACTGCTCACCCACCGGGAAGCTCATCGACAGGGCGTTGAAGAACATGCTGCGAAACGCATCGCCGCCATGCCAGCGGGTGGGGAACCCCTCACCGAGGTCTACTTCGAGCTTGCGCACGCGAAGTTCAGGCGGGGCGGAGGCGGGGCTGGAAGTGGGCAACATGGCTTGTTGGGTTCAGGGCGTGTTCAGAAACTGACAGAAAATAGCGCGTTTGTGAGCATTATTCAGGTTCCAGTCTGCGCTGGCTACTCGCATAAAGCTCAGGTTTTGGAGTCCCCCCGCATGCCCGCCCCCCGCCGAACTGCAGCCCCGCCCACACGGCGTCGCCAGCCCACGCAAGAGCGTGCCCAGCGCACCATCGAGGCCATTTTTGAGGCCACGGCTCAGATTGTGGAAGCCGATGGGGACGCCGCGCTGACCACCAACAAGGTGGCCCAGCGGGCCGGCTTTTCGATTGGCACGCTGTACCAGTACTTCCCGTCCAAGGAGGCCATCCTGCTGGCCATGATCCAGCGTGAGCGGCGGCGGGTGATGGACCGCCTGCAAGCCATGATGCAGGCCTCGGTGGCCCAGCGCCGACCGGTGCAAGAGGTGCTGGCCGAGCTGGTTCATTTGCTGGTCGAGTCCTTCGGCAGCGGGCCGCGCTCGCGCCGCGCCATGATCCGCCTGGCCTGGCGTCTGGACCACCACGAGGACATCACCCAGGCCTTGCGCGAGGCTTCAGAGCGCAACACCCTGGCCTTGATCGCCCTGCAAGACCCCAGCCTGCGCGCGCCCGACCCGGCGCTGATGTTTGTCGCCACGCGGGCGGTGATGGGGGTGATCCGCAGCGCCTCGCTGGAGGACTCGCCCCTGCTGGGCACGCCGGCCTTCGAGGCTGAGCTGGTGCGCATGGTCTGGGGCCTGCTGCGCCTGGACCCGGCACCAGCGCCCGGCCGCGCTGCGGGCTGAGTGCCGGCGACAGGGGCCCCGCCGGGGTTCAGGCCTTGGCTTTGGGCACCCGGCCCATCAGGTAAAACTCGGGGTTGGGCTGCATGCCCGAGAAGCTGGCCAGGCGGTTGGACAGGCCAAAAAAAGCGGTGATCGCGGCGATGTCCCAAATGTCTTCGTCCGAGAAGCCATGGGCGTACAGCGGTGGGTAGTCGGCTTCGTCGATCTCGTGCGAGCGCTCGCAGACCTTCATCGCAAAGTCGAGCATGGCGCGCTGGCGCGGGCTGATGTCGGCTTTGCGGTAGTTGATGGCCACCTGGTCGGCCACCAGCGGTTTCTTCTCGTAGATGCGCAGCAGCGCGCCGTGCGCCACCACGCAGTACAGGCACTGGTTGGCCGCGCTGGTGGCGGTGACGATCATCTCGCGGTCGCCTTTGCTCAGCGAGCCGTCTTCCTTGAGCATCAAGGCGTCGTGGTAAGCAAAAAAGGCGCGCCACTCGGCCGGGCGGCGTGCCAGGCTCAGAAACACCTGAGGCACAAAGCCGGCTTTTTCTTGCACGGCGAGGATCTTCTCGCGGATGTCGGCGGGCACATCGTCCAGGTGGGGGCTGGGAAAGCGGTTGGGGTTCACGGGCCAAGTCTCCGATCGGTTGTTCGTGACTTCATCATAGGACCGCCCGGGTCGCTGACTGGCGAGGCGTTTGCGTGGTCTAAATTGAAAAAAACTAATGCCAGCGTTGCCTCAATCAACTGGATTGATGGGTACTTAATTTCTACCATCAAACCCAGTCAAGACATTTCCAGGAGAGAGCCATGAGCGCTTTGTGCACCCCCTTTGTTCCCAGTCTGAAAGAGGTTCTGTTCAGCCCGAGCCCGGCGGAGTCCCGCCCTTGGGCCCGCATGGGCCGAGCCAGCCAGAAGCCGCGCTGGGTGAAGCTGGGCTTGGGGCTGGCCCTGAATGCCCTGGGCCTGGTGTTGATTTGGCAAGGCTTGGTGCCGACCGGGGTGGGCGCATGAGCGCGGCACAACGCGCAGCGCCCTGGTGGCGCGAGGTGTTCCAGCCCGCGATGCTGAACTGGGCCGAGGCGCTGGCGCGCGGCACGGCGGGCTGAAGAGACCCGAGGGGACGGGCTGGGCTCAGCGCGGACCCAGAAAGTCCAGCTTGCCCAGGGGCACGCCTTGTTGACGCAGCAGGCCGTAGGCCGTGGTCACATGGAAGAAGAAGTTGGGCATGGCAAAGCTTTGCAGGTAGTTTTGGCCGGTGAAGCTCACTTCGCCGCTGCGCAGCTTGAGCGTGACGGTGCGCTCTTCAGAGCCATCGATCTGCTCAGGGCTGAAATCCTTCAAATACGCCAGGGTCTTGGCGATGCGGGCTTGCAGCTCGGGCAGGGTGGTTTCGCTGTCGGCGTACACCGGGGCTTCCACACCGGCCAGGCGGGCGGCACAGCCCTTGGCGGTGTCGGTGGCGATGAAGATCTGGTTGGTGAAGGGCAGCATGTCCGGCGCCAGGCGGGCGCTGGTCAGTTGGGCCGGGTCCAGACCGGTGGCCTCCGCGTGGGCCATGGCTTTGTCCAGGATCACGGACAGGGCTTGCAGTTGGCGCAGAAAGGTCGGCACGCTGGCTTGGTACATCGAAAGGCTCATGGGGGTCTCTTTTCTGAAGAACGGGGGGAGCGGCGATGATCGCTCAAAGCGCGTTTTCGTGCTGCGCGCCCTGGGTCAACCTGCCATCAGCTTGTGCACCAAGTCGGCGGTGGTGCTGGCCTTGTATTTGCGCATCAGGCGGGCGCGGTAGATCTCGACCGTGCGGTGGCTGATCTCGAGGACGCGACCAATTTCCTTGGAGGTCAGGCCGTCCATCAAGTGCGAGGCCACTTCGCGCTCGCGCGCCGTCAGTTCTGCCTTGACGGGGCGGCGGGAGCTCAGGTCTTCAAATGTCCAGATGCCGGCTTCGTGCGGGTCGTCGCGGTTGAGGGCGCGGCCGGTGACGTGACACCAGAAGGTTTCGCCCTTGAGTCGCCCATCCACCCGCTTCATGATCCGATCGTCGGCGTAATGGCCGCTTTTGTTGAGGATGGGCGCAATGCGGGCGCCGGTGCGTTCGTACTCGTCGGCGCTGGGGTAAAGCACTTGAAAGGATTGGCCCACCAGGCGCTCCCGGGTGGTGCCAAACATCTCGCAGACGCGCTGGTTGCAGTCCACGATGCTGCGGTGCCGGGACAGCACCAGGCCAATGGGGGCCAACTCGAAAGCCAGTTGGTAGTCGAGTTCAATCGGGAGCGGGGTCATGCTTGTACTTACGAGCTTCTACGTACTTCAATAGGTAGTATCGTAGCGAATTCTGTGTGGGCACCGCTCGCTTCCTGAGGAGACCTTTGTGAACAAACTTTTTCCTTCTGCCGCCGCTGCACTGCAGGGTGTGGTCAGCGACGGCCAGTTGTTGGCTGTCGGTGGTTTTGGCCTCTGCGGCATCCCTGAAGCCCTGATTGACGCCCTGCGCGACACGGGCGTCAAGGACCTGACCGTCATTTCCAACAACGCCGGCGTGGACGGCTTTGGCCTGGGCAAGCTGCTGGAAACCCGCCAGATCAAGAAAATGATCTCCAGCTACGTGGGCGAAAACAAAGAGTTCGAGCGCCAATACCTGGCCGGCGAACTGGCTCTGGAGTTCACCCCCCAGGGCACGCTGGCTGAAAAGCTGCGCGCGGGCGGCGCGGGCATCCCAGCCTTCTTCACCAAGACCGGTGTGGGCACCGTGGTGGCAGACGGCAAGGAACTGCGTGAATTCGACGGCGAAACCTACGTCATGGAACGCTCACTGGTGCCCGACGTGGCCCTGGTCAAGGCCGATGTGGCCGACAAGGCCGGCAACCTGCGCTTCCGCTACACCGCGCGCAACTTCAACCCGGCGGTGGCCATGGCGGGCAAGCTGTGCATCGTGGAAGTCGAAAAAATCGTCGAAGTGGGTGAAATCGCCCCGGACGATGTGCACCTGCCGGGCATTTATGTGCACCGCCTGGTGCTCAACGCCACGCCTGAGAAACGCATCGAAAAACGCACCATCACCGAAAAGGCAGGAGTCTGATCATGTCCTGGAATCAAGACCAAATGGCGGCCCGTGCCGCGCACGAACTGCAAGACGGTTTCTACGTCAACCTGGGCATCGGCATTCCGACCCTGGTGGCCAACCATGTGCCCTCGAACATCGAGGTGTGGCTGCAATCTGAAAACGGCATGATGGGCATCGGCCCCTTCCCGACCGAGGACGAGGTCGATGCCGACCTGATCAACGCCGGCAAGCAAACCGTGACCACCATCAAGGGCTCGTCCATCTTTGGCAGCCATGACAGCTTTGCCATGATCCGTGGCGGCAAGATCAACCTGTCCATCCTGGGCGCCATGCAGGTCAGCGAAAAGGGTGACCTGGCCAACTGGATGATCCCGGGCAAGATGGTCAAGGGCATGGGCGGCGCCATGGATTTGGTGGCCGGCGTCAAGCGTGTGATCGTGCTGATGGAACACGTGGCCAAGAAGAAAGACGGCACCGAAGACCTGAAGATCCTGCCCCAGTGCACGCTGCCCCTGACGGGCGTGGGCGTGGTGGACCGCATCATCACCGACCTGGCCGTCATGGACGTGACGCCCGAAGGCCTCAAGGTGGTCGAACTGGCCCCGGGCGTGACGCGCGAATTCCTGCAGTCCAAGACCGGCGTGACGCTGATCTGAGGCCGACGCAGGCTGATTGAGTTGACACAGCAAGCCGCCCACCCCTTTGTGGGGCAGGCGGCCTTTTCAGATGGCGGGCTGGTCCCGCCATTTTTTTGGGGGACAGGGGATGGCCAATGAACCTTGACCCGCATCTACGATGTCTTGAGAATGCCGTGTCATGGTTGCCGGCGAGTCCATTTTGACCACCGCCGCGCGATCCATTCAGAATGAAACGGGTTGCGCTCTATGCACAGTCGATGGATGGGGGAATTCACCTGGGGGTGGGAACGTTTTCTAAAGTGCGCTCTCTGGGGCTGCTTAGCGGCACCGCTGCTGGCCCAGGCGCAGACGGTCTTGAATTCGGGGGCCACGCTGCCGATTGCGGTGCAGACGGGGCAGTCCTTCAGCCAGACCTTCCGAGGCACCGGCACCATTGACAATGCCTACACCCTGAACGGCACGCTACCGCCGGGCTTGTCACTCACGACGGTGACTGCGCCACCGCCGAACGCTGGCAACCATGACATGGTGCTCTCGGGCGTGGCCACCGCACCCGGGGGGTACACCTTCAATGTGGACATCGCGGCCCAGAATTTCTCCGCAGCGGTCAACTACAGCAGCACCTTGGTGGTGACCGTGTCACGCCCGCCTGCGCTGGCCGTGCCATGGACCAGCCCGTTGGTGTTGCTCTTGATGGCGCTCGTTACGGCCGGCTTGGGGGGCTGGGAGCTGCGGGCCCGTCGCGCCGCGGCCTGAACGCCAGTCAACTGGGCGCCGGCCGCACCGATCCGCGGCCTCTGGGGCTCACAACTCGATCTTGGACCCCATCTCGACCACCAGGTTGTTGGGCAACTTCAGGAAGTCGGCTGCGCCGCTGGCGCTGTGGTGCATCTGCGAGAACAGCTTTTGTCGCCACAGGCTCATGCCGCGCTCGAAGCTGGGAACCACGGTGTCGCGGGACAGGAAGTAGCTGGTGCTCATGGGGTCGAGCAGGTCTTGCAAGGCGCTCGACTGGGCCAGGGCACGCGGCACATCAGGCTCGTCCATGAAGCCGAAGCGCACGCTCACGCTCCAGCTGTCGTGGCCCAGCTCGGTGACCAGGGCCTGTTCGCTCAGAGGGATGCGCGGCTGGTCCTGGTTTTGCACATTCAGGAACAGGTTGTGCCGGTGCAAGACCTTGTTGTGCTTGAGGTTGTGCAACAAGGCGCTGGGCACGGTGCCGGGCGCTGCACTCAGGAACACCGCCGTGCCTTCGACACGCAGCGGCGGGTTGGCTCGGACCGACTCCAAAAAGGAGGGCAGGTCCAGCGCATCCGATCGCACCCGCTCCAGCAGCAGGTGGCGCCCTTGCTTCCAGCTCGACAGGATCAGGTAGAGGGCCAAGGCCATCAGCAGCGGGAACCAGCCGCCTTCGGCAATCTTGAGCAGGTTGGACGAGAAGAAGGCGATGTCCACCATCAGGAACAGCGAGGTGGCCGCCAGGCACAGCGGCAGCGGCAGCTTCCAGCCATAGCGGATGACGAAGAAGGTCAGCACGGTGGTGATCACCATCACCAGGCTGACCGAGATGCCATAGGCCGCAGCCAGTGCGCCTGAGCTGCGAAACGCCACCACCGCCAGCACCACCCCGGCCAGCAGGGCCCAGTTGACGGCGGGCACGTAGATCTGGCCGGATTCACGCTCCGAGGTGTGGCGAATGGCCAGGCGCGGCAGGTAGCCCAACTGGATGGTCTGCTTGGCGGCCGAGAACGCACCCGAGATCAGCGCCTGTGACGCAATCACCGTGGCCAGCGTGGCCAGCCCCACCATGGGCACCATGGCCCAGTCCGGCATCATGCGGAAGAAGGGGTTTTCGGCTGCTGCCGGGTTGCTCAGCACCAGCGCACCCTGGCCGAAGTAGTTCAGCGTCAGGCTGGGCAGCACCAGGATGAACCAGGCCAGCCGGATGGGGCGGGCGCCAAAATGGCCCATGTCGGCATACAGGGCCTCGGCCCCGGTCACGCACAGAAACACGGCCCCCAGGGTGATGAAGGCGATTTGCTGGTGGGCCCAGGCAAAGTGCAAGGCATGGTGGGGCGACAGGGCGGCCAGCACCTCGGGGTGTTGGGCGATGTGGGGCACGCCGGCCAGGCCAATGCAGACAAACCAGCCCACCATGGCCACGCCAAAGAAGCGTCCCAGGCGGGCGGTGCCAAAGCGCTGTGCCAAAAACAGGCTCAGCAACACCGCCAGCGAAATCGGCATGACATACGGGCTGGCGCGTGGGGTGATGACCTCCAGCCCCTCCACCGCCGACAGCACCGACACCGCGGGCGTGATCACGCCATCGCCAAAAAACAGGGCCACACCGAACACGCCCACGCTCATCAGGGCGGCGCGCAGGCGAGGGCGGTCTTGCACCGATTGCGAGGCCAGGGCCAGCAAGGCCATCAGCCCGCCTTCGCCGTGGTTGTCGGCGCGCATGATCAAGGCCACGTACTTCAGGGACACGATCACGCTCAGCGTCCAGAAGAACAGCGACAGAATGCCCACCACGTTGTCGGTGGTGAGCTCGACGTGGCCGCTGGCAAAGACCTCTTTGAAGGCGTAAAGCGGCGAGGTGCCGATGTCGCCGTAGACGACACCGATGGCGCCCAAGGTCAGGGCGGCGAGGGAAGAGCGATGAGCAGCATGTGCCATGGGAGGCCTGCGTTATTGAACACGGGCCCATGGTGCCGCCCCGGGCATCAGGATCGCATAAGGATGCGGTGGGTCCTGCCCTGGTCTTCAGGCGGGCCCGGGCTCGCTGAGCCGGTAGCCCACGCCCGGCTCGGTCAGCAGGCACTGGGGCTGGGCGGGGTCGGCCTCGAGCTTGGCGCGCAACTGGCCCATGTACAGGCGCAGGTAGTGGGTGTGCTCGCTGTATTCGGGCCCCCAGACATCGGTCAGCAGTTGCCGGTGCGTGACCACCTGGCCTGCACTGCGCACCAGGCGCGCCAACAACTTGAATTCGGTCGGGGTGAGGTGAACTTCGCTGCCCTCGCGCAGCACGCTGTGGCGGGCCAGGTCGACGTCCAGGCTGGCCAGGCTGTAGCGCGTGACGGCGGCGCTGACGCTGCGCCCCCGGTGGCGCCAGGCCACGCGCATGCGGGCCAGCAGCTCTTCGATGCTGAAGGGTTTGACCAGGTAGTCGTCAGCGCCTTGGTCCAGCAGACGGACTTTCTCTCCCTCGATCTGGCGCGCCGAAATCAGCAGCACCGGCACCTGGCTGTGGGCGCGCAGTTCGGCCAGGAAGGCCGAGCCGTCGCCATCGGGCAGGCCCAGGTCGAGCAGCACCAGGTCCAGGCCGGCGTCGGCGGGGCTGTGTTGCCACAGGGCGCGGGCATCGGCCAGGCTCAGGGCGGCCGCGACTCGGTAGCCTTCCAGCAGCAAGGCCTGGCGCAGCGTGGCGCGCAGTTCTTTGTCGTCTTCGACCAGCAACACGCCCAGGCTCATGCGGTGTCCTCCTGTGGGCGTGCCGGCGCGGGCACGGGTGGCAAGTCGCCTTCCAGGGCTTCGGGCTGGGCGCTGGGTTGGGTTTCCAGTGGAAAGCGGCACTCGATGCTGGCGCCGCCGCGTTGGCGCTGGCGCACCGTGATCTGCCCGCCGTGGGCCAGCACGATGGCCCGGCACAGGGCCAGGCCCAGGCCGGCGCCGCGTTGGCTGGGGCGTTGCGGGTCTTGGGGTGAGGCAGGACCGCGTTCGAAGGCCTGGAACAGGCGTTCGCGTTGGGCGCTGGGGATGCCGGGCCCCCGGTCCGCCACCGCCAGCAACAATTCTGACTCCAGGCGACGGGCCACGATTTCGATCGCAGGCCCCGAACCAGCGTAGCGCACCGCGTTGTCCACCAGGTTGTTGAGCAGCTGCACCAGCAGGGTGGCGTTGCAGCGCAGCAGGGGCAGACCGGCTTCAATGCGCAGGCCCATGCGAACCCCGGGGTAGCGGCTGCGTGCGCGCGCCACGGCCGAGCCCACCAGCTCCTCCAGCGACTCCCAGTCGCGCTGCAAGCGGGCGTGGGGGGCATCCAGTCGCGCCAGTTGCAAGGTGTTGTCGGTCAAGGTGCTGAGCTGTTCCACCTCGTCGACGATGGTGCCTGCCAAGGCGTTGGCCTGGGTTGGCGACAACTTGCCCCATTGGTGGCGCAGGGTGCTGGCCGCCCCCAGGATGGTGGCCAGAGGGGTGCGGTAGTCGTGCGAGATGGCTGCCAGCAAGGTGTTGCGCAGTTGCTGGGCCTGCGCGGCTTCGCTGCTGCGTTGGGCGCGCTGCTCGGTTTGGCGCCGCTCCAGTTGAAGCCCTGCTTGGTCGCACAGGGCCTGGGCGGTGCTGCGTTGCAGGGGGCTCAAGCTCAGGCCAGGGGGCAGGCGCAGCAAGGCGGCGCCATGGCATTGCGTGGCACCGCGCAGCGGCAGGGCCAGCTGGACTTGCGACTGGCCTTGCTGCAGGCCCTGTTCAAGGGGGCTGGCGCTGCGCTGGCACTCCTGCAGCAGGGCCCGGTCTTCCGCGCTGGGCTCGCCCCAGTCGCAGTGCAGCAGGGGGGCCTGCGGCGGGGCCTCGGCCTGGTGGGCCAGGGACCAGGCCAGCTCGCCTTGGCTGAGGCTGCGCAAGGCGCTGGCCAGGAAGGCCGCGCCTTCGGCCGGTGTCGCCTGGCGCAGCTGCTCGTTCACTTGGTGCAGCAGTTGGGCACTTTGGGCCGCCGCCCGGGCTTGTTCGGCGACTTGGCGCTGCCGGCCTGTGAGCCAAGCCACCATGCTGCCCACGGCCAGCATCGTCAGCAACAGCCACAGGTGCTGGCGCAAGTCCACCGAAAACGTGCCCCGGGGCGGCACAAACTGCCAGTTGAAGGCCAGCACAGCCAAGGCGCAGCAGGCCAGCGACTCCAGCGCGCTGAGCCACAGCCCGCACAGGGCCGAGGCCAACACCAGCAACAAGGCCAGATTGGCCAGTTCGGCCTGCGGGTCCAGCGCCGTCATCAGGGCCCAGGCCAAGGCCCAGACTGCCATGACCGCCAACTTGCTGCGGACCGCTTGGGGACATGAGGCCAAAGTGAACATGGGGCGACGATACTACGGGCGGCATCAGGATCGCATCAGGAACGCGGGCCTCGGTGCCAGGTCAAACGGTCTTTCAGGAGCCCCGCATGAGCGCAGAGTCAATTTCTCAGGACAGAACCCCCACCGGCGCGTGGACAGCGCCCGTGGTGTTGGTGCTGGCCTCGGGCCGAGGGGAGCGCTTCAAGGCCTCCGGCGCCCAAGTGCACAAGCTCCAAGCCTTGCTGGGCGGTCGCCCGGTTCTGGAGCGCACCTTGGACGCGGTTCGGGCCAGTGGCTTGCCCTGGCACGTGGAGGACGCGGGCCACCCTGGCATGGGTGACTCGATCGCGGCGGCGGTGCGCGCCACCGCCCAGGCCCCAGGCTGGTTGGTGCTGCCGGCCGATTTGCCCCTGGTGCGGCCGGACAGCCTGGTCCAGGTGGCCCAGGCCCTGGCACAGGGGCGTGGCACGGTGGTCATGCCGCTTCACCAGGGCGAGCGCGGCCACCCAGTGGGCTTTGCGGCTGGGTGTCGAGACGATTTGTTGGCCCTGAGCGGGGAGGGCGGTGCCGCCTCGGTGCTGCGCCAGCAGGCGGCGGCGCAGCGCTGGTCATTGACCCTGGACGACCCCGGCGTGGTGACTGACATCGACACCCTGGAAGACCTGGCGCGGGCCGAAGTCTTGGGACAGCGCCTGGGCTATTGGGGGGGCGACAGCGCTTGACGGGGCCGCGCACCTGGGTTGGCGCGCCAGGCGGTTGCAGGCATGGTCACTCCAGTCGGGTCCGTCAGGTCAGTCGGCAGCGGCGCGCGGCGCCAGGCTCAGCAGGCGGGACAGGCTGCGGTCGTGGATGCCCAGCTTCAGCAATTGGTCATGGGTTTGCTGCACGTAGTCCAGGGTGGTGCCGAACTGGCCGCAGGCCTGGGCGAAGATGCGTCGGTAGTCCTGCTCGCTGAGAACGCCCGTGTGGCTGGGGCTGCGGCGCGACAGGGTGAAAGCCAGGGCGGAGACCACGCCCTCACCGGTGCGGCAGGGCAGCCACCTCGGCTCGTACACCGCCGTCATCATCTCGCGCCGCCACAGGCGCTCCAGCGCCGTGTCGGCTTCTTGTTGGGGAATGCGGAACGCGACGCCTTGGCAGCTGCCACCGGACAACATGCCAAACACCAAACCGGGGCATTCGGGTGTGCCGCGGTTGATGCGGCTCCACATTTTGAGGGCCCGGTGCCAGCCATGCACCCGGGCGGGGCGTTGTTCGGCAAAGCCGAACTCGGGGCGCCAGATGAGCGAGCCGTAGGCAAACACCCACAGATCGCTGCGGCCACCCCACTCTTGGCGTGTGCGCTCCAGCAAGGGGGCGGGGTCACGCAAGGGGCGCAGGGCCGGGTTCGTCAACTCGCTCATGGTGATGAATTTACCCTTTCCTGGGGGCTGAAAATCTCGGTGTCCAGAAAAACCAAGCAATCTTCAGGCCTGATTCGCTATTGCTTTATCAATTGTGATATTTTCAGCAGTTAAGACTCGCCACCCCTTGCATGAACCGCTACCACCCAGACGCTGCCTCTGCCATGCGCTGCCCCATCTGCGCTGAGGGCGTGGCCGCGACCCACCGATTTTGCTCGGCCTGCGGTGCGCGACTCGGGGCTGTCGAGGCGGATCAGGCGGTGGAGAAACGCTACATCACCGTGCTGTTTTGCGACCTGGTGGACTCCACCGCGCTGGCCGGTGCCGTGGATGCCGAAGACTTGCGGGAGATCTTTCAGGCCTACCAAGCCAGTTGTCTGGACATCGTGGCGCAGTTTGACGGCCATGTGGCCCAGGTGCTGGGCGACGGGCTCCTGGTTTATTTCGGCTACCCACGGGCGCAAGAAGCGGCTGCGGCCCGCGCCCTCCACACCGCGCGCGGCATTGTCGCGATGCTGCCGCGGCTCAGCGCGCGCCTGCGTCACCTCACCACCCTGGCCCTGCAGGTTCGCATTGGCATCCACACCGGCATGGTGGTGGTGGGGGATGTGGGCAGCGGTGAGCGGCGCGAGCGCCTGGCCATTGGCGAGGTGCCGCACATTGCGGCCCGCTTGCAGGCCTGTGCCCAGGCCAATGAAGTGGTGGTGTCCGAGGCGACCCGGCGGGCCATTCGAGAAGACCAGAACTGGCAGGCGCTGGGGCCTTTGAATCTGCGCGGCGTGACCCACCCCGTGGTGGCCCATCGCTTGTCGCCCGAGCCTTGGGCCGCCAGCCGCTCAGTGCCGGGTTGGCACCCGACGCTCACGGGGCGACCTGCTGACCGGGCCTTGTTGGAGCAGGCCTGGCGCCAGGTACAGGCCGGCCTCTTGGCCCCGCCATGCCCTGACGCTTGCCGCTCGGTGCTCATCACCGGTGAGCCTGGCCTGGGCAAATCCCATTTGCTGATGGGGCTGTGCCGGCGGGTGCAGGCCCAGGGCGCGCGCGCCTGGGTGTGGCGCTGTTCACCGCACCACCAGGCCAGCGAATGGCATGCGGTGCTGGAGGGGTTGGAGGCCGACCTGGGCCTGAGCCAGGCCACGGGTGCCGAGCAGCGCCATGCTGTTTGGTGCGCGCAACGCCCTGCAGGCTGGGCCCCGGATGGCGAGGATGCCCGCCTGCTGGCCCGCTTGCTGCGCGCTGAAGACCCGGCCCAGTCCGGGCAATGGACCTGGCCCGCCGCCGTGCTCAAGCAGCGCAGCGAAGCCGCTTTGCTGCGTGGCCTGCGCGCCTGGTCGGCTCAGCAGCCCTTGCTGCTGGCGTTGGAGGACTTGCACTGGGCGGACCCCTCGACCCTGGCCCTGGCGCGGGCCCTGCAAGAGGACCCCGGTCCGGCCTGCTTGCTGGTGTTGACCCAGCGCCCGCCCACCGAGCCGCCGCCGGCGCTACCGGCCAGCACCCAGTCCGTGGTCTTGGACCGCCTGAAGCCCGAAGAGGCCGAGGCTTTGCTGCTGCAGTGCACCGAAGGCAAGCCTTTGCCGCCCGAGGTGCAGCGCCGCATCCTGGAGAACACCGACGGCGTTCCCTTGTTCATCGAGGAATTCACCCGCACCGTGCTGGAGTCCGATCTGCTCAAGGAAACCGCCCAGGGTTATGAATTGCGCGGCCCCTTACCGACGGCCCTGATCCCGGACAACCTGCGGGATTCGCTGTCGACCCGTTTGGACCGGCTGGAGGCTGGGCGGGCCGTGGCGCGCCGGGCCTCCGTCATCGGGCGGCGTTTCGAACGGGCCTTGCTCCAGGCCTTGTGCGGCAATGACCCGGCGCTGGTCCAGCAAGGCTTGAACGAACTGCTGGCGGCAGGCCTGGTGCGGCCCCTGGATGAATCGGGCCAGCGCTATGAGTTCAAGCACGCCCTGGTGCAGGCCGCGGCCTACGACACCTTGCTGCGCCGCGACCATCACCTGCTGCACGGCTTGCTGGCCAACGAACTGGCCCGCCAGCAGCCGGAGCTGCTGCAGCGCCAACCCGAGCTGCTGGCCCACCACCACACCGAAGCCCAGCAGTGGGCGCCCGCCGTGCAGCTGTGGTTGCGGGCCGGGCAGCACGCGCTGTCGCGCTCGGCCAACCTGGAGGCGCTGTCGCACCTGCGCGCCGGCCTGGCCTTGATCCGCCACCTGCCGCCTGACGAGGGCGCTCGGCTGGAACTCAGCCTGCTGGGCTTGATGGCGCCGGCCCTCAAGGTGACGCGCGGCTTCACGGCGCCCGAGCTGGAAGCGCTGTACGCGCGGGTTGAGGCCTTGTGCCAGGTGCTGCCCGACCGGCCCGAGATGTTCGTGGCCCTCAATGGCCTGTGGGGCTACCGCCAGGTCAAGGGCCAGCAGCAGGGCTTGATCGCGCTGGCGCAGCAGAACCTGGCCTTTGTGGAGCGGGCCGGCACGCCCACCATGCTGGCGCAGGCGGTGTTTTCGGTCGGGGTGTCGCAACTCTGGTCGGGCCAGTTCCGACAAGCCAATGACAGCTTGTGGCGCGCCGTGCAGGTCTATGACCCGGTGCGCGACGCCCACACCGCCCAGGTCTACGGCTCCGACCCCCGGGTGGCCGCCGAGTGTTACCGGTCCTATGCCTTGTTTGCCATGGGCCTGGCCGATCAGGCCGAAGCGGCGATCGAGCGCGCTGCCGACTGGGCCCAGCGCCTGGACCACCCCTTCAGCCGGACCTGGGGCGTGGTGTTTCGCAGTGGCTTCGATGTCATGCGGCACGAGCCGCACCGGGTGCTGGCCGAGGTGGACCGCCACATCGCCCACTGCCGCGAGGTCGGCCATGTCTTTTGGTTGGCCACCACCTTGGCCACCCGGGCCTGGGCCTGGGCCATGACCGGCCGCCGCCAAGAGGGCATCGAGGGACTGCGGGCTGCGCTGGCCTTTCAGGCCTCGATTGGGGCGGGCGTGATCCAGCCCCAGTGGCGGTGCAAGCTGGCCGAGGCCTTGATGCTGGACGGCCAACTGGAACAGGCCGAGCTTGAAATCGACTCCGCCCTGGCGACCAGCCTGGCCCATGAAGACCTGTTTGGCCGCAGCGACATCTTGCGCGTGCGCGGTGAAATCGCCTGGCGGCGCCACCCCGATCAACCCGACCTGGCACACGCGCGCCTGCAAGAGGCCCTGGCCATGGCCCAGCAACTGGACTACAAACCCTGGGCCTTGCGCATTGCCACCAGCTTGTGGCGCCTGGCGGACGCGCACGGCACGCCCCGCCCGCCCTTGCCGGAACTGCTGGCCGAGCTGCACGAGGGGCAGGGCAGTTGGGCCCTGCGCGATGCCCGCGCGGCCTTGCGATCAACCCACGCCGCGCTGAGCCAGCCGCCGGCCTGATGCACGAAGGGGGCGCCGTGCCATGCCCCGTCACGGTGCACCGTGGCACAGGAAATGCTTCGATGGTCCAGCCCTGCTGGAGCGCCCGCCACCCCGGGCGGCGGCCCAGCTTTCTTTGTCCATTTGCCGTGTGCCTTGGCGGCGCGCGGCCCAGAAAGTTTGCATGTCGACCTTGGCCCCTGTGACCCCGCTTTCTGCGCCTGACGCGCTGGCCTCTTCGGACCTGGGGCTGCCCACCGAAGTGCCTCTGGACGAGCGCGATGGCCGCTACCTGCGTGCGGCCATCGCCTTGGCGGACCGGGGGCGCTCCCGGGGCAACCGGCCTTTTGGCGCTGTGCTGGTGTCGCCCGAGGACGAGGTGCTGGGCGAGGCCTGGTGCAACACCAGCGAAACCGGCGACTGCACGGGCCACGCCGAAACCGGCCTGGTGCGCGAAGTCAGTCCGCGCTATTCGCGCGAGCAACTGGCCCAGGCCACGCTGTACAGCTCGGGCGAGCCCTGCGTGATGTGCGCGGGCGCCATCTTCTGGTCCAACGTGCGGCGGGTGGTCTATGGCATCGACGCCCAACGCCTGCGCGCCTTCCGCGGCGAGCGCCTGGACCAGCGCGATGCCGAGCTCTCTTGCCGCGATGTGTTCGCCGCCTCGCCTTACCCGATTGAGTGCATCGGCCCGGCCCTGGTCGAAGAGGCCAGCCAGTCCCACCGGGGCGCCTGGAAGCTGTGATGGGCGCGGTGGACCCGTCTCTGCCGGCGGCTGTTCAAGCTGAGGGGGCTGCCGAGGGCGGGGCGCCCGTCAACCGCCTGCGCGCGGGCCGGGAGCGCACCCTGGCAGCCATCCGAGCCGCTGCCATTGTGGAATTCAGTCAGCACGGCTTCAAGGGCGCCTCCACCCAGGCGATTGCCGAGCGCGCAGGCCTGACCAAGCCCCAATTGCATTACTACATCCGCGGCAAGGACGAGCTCTACGAAGAGCTGCTGGGCGCCGTGCTGCAAGGCTGGAGCAGCGCCTTTGTGTTTGACGCGCCGCGTGAAGGTTTGCCCGCCGAGCCGCGCCAGGTGCTGGCCGAGTACGTGCGGCGCAAGCTGGATTACGCGCTGGACCACCCGGGCCTGTCGCGCATCTTCACGGGCGAGGTGCTCAGCGGCGGCCCCAAGCTCGGCCGCTATTGGCCCGAGGCGCGGCGCTCCACCCAGCGCAAGGTGGAGGTCATTGAAGGCTGGATCGCCCAGGGCCTGGTGCGTCCCCTGGACGCGCGCGTGCTGCTGATGCAGATCTGGGGCATGACCCAGCACTATGCCGACTATGGCGTGCAAGTGCGCGTGATGCTGGGTCTGCCCCCGGATGCGCCACTGGACCGTGCACCGATTGCGCTGCAAATCACCAACTTCGTGCTGCTGGGCTGTGGCCTGGCACCACTTCAGGACATGCCGCCAGCGCCGGGCCCGGTTGGAAGGTGATCCAGGGCCTGGGGCCCTGGCACAGCGTTTGCAAGCAGTTTGACCGATCGATCAAATCAATTGGTCAAGAAAGCGGCGCAGTGCTGCGCTTGACCCTTCCGACCCAGCGAAAGGGCCCGAGTGATGCGGATCTTGGTGATTTACTGCCACCCTGTGGAAACCAGCTACAACGCGGCTTTGCACCAGCAGGTGCTGCAAAGCCTGCGTCAGGCTGGCCACGAGGTGGACGACTGCGACCTGTACGCTGAAGGCTTCAACCCGGTCTTGTCCCGTGAAGAGCGCCTGGGCTACCACGAGGTGCCCGGCAACCGCCTGCCCGTGCAAGGCTATGTGGACCGCCTGTTGTGGGCCGAGGGCCTGGTGTTCTGCTTCCCCACCTGGTGTTTTGGCCTGCCCGCCATGTTGAAGGGCTTTTTTGACCGGGTGCTGATGCCCGGCGTGGCCTTTGACATCAGCGATCCGCAAAACGTCAAACCCTCGCTGACCCACATCAAGCGCATCTCGGCCGTGGTCACCTATGGCCGCCCGCGCTGGACCGCCTGGTTCATGGGCGACCCGCCGCGCAAGGTCATCACACGCTACCTGCGCCTGTTGACCGGCGGCAGTGCCCGCGTCAGCTACCACGCGCACTACCACATGAACGTGGCCACCCCGCAAAGCCTGGACGCCTTCAAGTCCCGGGTTGGCTTGGCCATGGGGCGGCTGGCATGAGCGCGCTCGCCCCCCCTTGGAGTCCTATCCCCGAGGGCCTGGCCCGCGCCCGTTTGCCCGCCTGGGCCCTGCCGGCCGACTGGCCGCGTGAGGGCCTGGTGCCCGCGCTGGCCGATGTGCAGCTGGCCCAGGGCCGCGTCCACCGCGTCAGCCCCGCGGGCTTGGCCCCGCTGGCGGGCCCGGTGTGGGACCTGGCGGGCGCCCCGGTGCTGCCCGGCCTGGTCGACGCCCACACCCACCTGGACAAGGCCTTCACCCTGCCGCGCATGGGCGAGGTGCAGCCCGGCTTGCTGGGCGCCATCGACGCCATGATGCAGGACCGCCGCCATTGGACCTCGGAGGACGTGCGCGAACGCGCCAGCCAAGGCCTGCGCTGGGCCCACGAGGCCGGCGTGGTGCAGCTGCGCAGCCATTGCGACTGGTGGGAACCCCAGACCACGCCCGTGGCCTGGCCGGTGTTGCGCGAACTGGCCCAGGAGTGGCAGGGCCGCCTGCAGCTGGAGCGCGTCAGCCTGATCCCTTTGCACCTTTACGCCCAGCGTGACACTGCGATGGCGCTGGCGGCCCAAGTGGCGGCCAGTGGCCCGGGTGCTTGCCTGGGCGGCTTCGTGCACAGCAGCAACTGGGACCCGCAGGCCTTGCGCCACCTGCTGGAGGCCGCGCGCCACCACGACCTGGACGTGGACCTGCATGTGGACGAAGAGCTCAACCCGCGCGCCCAGGGCCTGTGGCATGTGGCGCGCCTGGTCAAGGCGCTGGGCCTGCGCACCCGTGTGGTTTGCGGCCACACCTGTGCGTTGGCGGCCCAGCCTGAGGCCGAGGCCCTGGCCACCCTGGACGCGGTGGCCGAGGCCGGCCTGACCTTGGTCAGCCTGCCCATCACCAATTTGCTGCTGCAGGACGCGGTCACCGGGCGCACCCCGCGCTCGCGCGGGCTCACCCTGGTCAAGGAGGCGCGGGACCGTGGCATCCCGGTGCTGCTGGCCAGCGACAACGTGCAAGACCCGTTTTGCCCCAGTGGCAGCTTTGACCCGCTGGAGGCCTTTGGCGTGGGCGTGGCCATGGGCCAGTTGGGCCAGGCTTTTGATCAGTGGAGCGACAGCCTGTGCCGGCGCGACGCGCTGGCCCGACCCGGCAGCGCGCCGCCCGCCCCATTCAGCGCGGGCAGCCCGGCGGATGTGCTGATCTTCCCGCAGGCCAATGCCTGGGGCTTCCCGTCGCGCACCCAGCCTCGCGTGGTGCTGCGCCAGGGGCAGCCGCTGGCCCCAATCCCCCAGCCTTCATTTGCATCGGAGTCCGCATGAATTCCCCGGCCGCTTCGCTCCCCACCATCGCCCAGCCCCTGGCGCGCTACGCGGCCTGGCGCCGCGCCGGGGATTTGGTGTTCCTGTCAGGCGTGATCGCGGTTGACCCCGCCGCCCAGCGCATCGTGCAAGGCTATGGCGACATCCCCGACGCTGCGGCGGACCTGATTGGGCGCACGGGTGAGTTCTCCAGTGATTTCAAGGACGGTCCCATCTTGGCCCAGAGCTGGTATGTGCTGGACCGTGTGCGACTGACCATTGAGGCCGCCGGCGGCCAGATGAGCGACGTCTTCAAGCTGGTGCAGTACTTCAAGAACCTGGACCACTTCCCGCACTACAGCCGGGTGCGCAAGCTGTTCTTCCCGGGCGAGCCGCCGGCGTCCACGGTGGTCGAGGTCAGCGCCATGCTGCCCAGCGCCGACATCCTGATCGAGGTCGAAGCCACGGCCTACCTGCCGCTGCGCTGAACAGCGACCTTGGCCCTCCGATCCACCCCGCGAAAGCCCAACCTATGCTGCACGGCTACAACCCGCCCCAACGCTTTTTGCCTTACCTGAGCTGGCGCGAGATCGTCGAACTGCCCGACCGCGCCAACACCGTCATCGTGCTGCCGACGGGGGCGACCGAGCAACACGGCCCGCACCTGCCGTGTGCGGTGGACACGGTGATCGCCGCCGGTGTGGTTGGCCACGCCCTGGCGGCCTTGCCCGCCTCGGTGCCGGCGTATGCGATGGCGCCCATCACCTACGGCAAGAGCGAGGAACACCTGAACTTTCCAGGCACCATGACGCTCAGCGGCGAGACCCTGCTCGCCACCATGAACGAGATCGGCGAGTCGGTCTACCGCGCGGGCTTTCGCAAGCTGCTGATCGTCAACGGCCATGGCGGCCAGCCCCAGGTCATGGAGATGGCGGCGCGCGAGCTTCGCTTGCGTCACGGCGACTTCATCGTCGTGCCCAGCTTCACCTGGCGCGTGCCCCATGTGGCGGGGCAGTACCTGTCCGAGCGCGAGAAAAAGCTCGCCATGCACGCCGGCCACGCCGAGACGGCGCTGATGCTGGCCTTGGCGCCCGACACGGTGCACATGGCGCACGCCGTGACCAACTACCCGCCCGAGTTCCCCTCCCGCCTGTTGTCGCCCGATGGGCGCCCCGCCTGCGCCTGGAGTGCGCGCGACTTCGGACCCAGCGGCATCATCGGCGACCCCTTGCCGGCCACGGCCGAGCAGGGCCAGGCCATCCTCGAATCGCTGGCCCAGAGCTGGGCCCAGGCCATCACCGAGCTGCACGAGCTGCACTGGGCTCCGCGTGCCGAAGCCACCTGGGGCCGGGGCCAATTCAGCGGCCATGTCGAAGGCAGGGCCCCGGGCTGAGCCTGGCCTGAGTCCTGCGGACCGACTGCCGAAAACGAAGCTGACTTTGGCACGCCCTTTGCCTTGAGACGAATCCATCCACCCACCCCCGGAGTTCTGCCATGACCCACTCTGCTGTTTCCCCCCGCGCCCTGACTCGCCTGACGGCCGCCTGGCGGCCCGTGGCCCTGGCCGCTTGCGCCCTGGCGGCCCTGGCGGGCAGCACGACGGCCCGCGCCGACGAGCCTTTTGTCTACATGACCAACTGGTACGCCCAGGCCGAGCACGGTGGCTTCTACCAAGCCCTGGCCACGGGCTTGTACAAGAAGGCGGGTCTGGACGTCAGCCTCAAGATGGGCGGCCCGCAGGTCAATGTGGTGCAGATCATGGCCGCCGGCCAGGCCGACTGCGTGATGGGCTCCAGCGATTTGCAAATGGTGCAGATTCGCGAAGGCGGCGTGCCCGTGACCACGGTGGCGGCCATGTTCCAGAAAGACCCCCAGGTGCTGATCGGCCACGAGGACGTGAAGAAGTTTGAAGACCTCAAGGGCAAGACCATCCTGATTGCGGGTTCGGCGCAAAAGGGCTTTTGGCCCTGGCTCAAGGCCAAGTACGGCTTCACCGACGCCCAGACCCGGCCCTACACCTTCAACATCCAGCCCTTTGTGGCCGACAAGAACTCGGCCCAGCAGGGCTACCTGACCTCGGAACCCTTTGCCATCCAGAAGGCGGGCGTCAAAGCGACGACCTTGATGTTCAGCGACCACGGCTTCCCGGCCTACGCCACCACCGTGTCCTGCATGGACAAGACGGTCAAGGACCGCAAGAAGGCCGTGGCCGCCTTCGTCAAAGCCTCGGCCGAGGGCTGGAAGAGCTACCTGGCCGACCCCGCCCCGGGCAATGCCTTGATCAAGAAGGACAACCCGCAGATGAGCGACGAGCAACTGGCCTACAGCGTGGCCAAGCTCAAGGAGACCGGCATGATCGGCGGCGGCGACGCGGCCAGCCAGGGCATCGGTGTCATGACCGACGCGCGCATCAAGGCCAGTTACGACTTCCTGGTCAGCACCAAGCTGATCGACCCGGCCAAGGTCAAGCCCACCGAGGCCTACAGCACTGAGTTCGTGAAAGACCTCAAGGTCCTGCCCTGACGCCTGGCCTGCGCCGCGCCCTGCGCCCCGGTGGGCGAGGGCAGGGCGCTGCTCCATGACCTCCTTGTCCCTGAAAGCCCTGGCATGAGTCCTGACACCTTGCAGCCCGCTGCCGCCGCCACCCGCTCGCCTTCGGCGGGTGATGAGGTGCCTGCGGTCGACATCCTGTCGGCCGAGAAGACCTATCCCAATGGCACGCGGGCCCTGCTGCCCGTGGACCTGAGCCTGCGCGAGGGCGAGTTCGTCACCTTGCTCGGTCCCTCGGGCTGCGGCAAGAGCACATTGCTGAAGATGATTGCCGGCCTGCTCGAGCCCAGCGACGGCCGCCTGTTGCTGTGGCGCAAGCCCGTGGCTGAACTGGCCCAGACCGGGCGCAAGATGGCCTTCGTGTTCCAGTCGCCCACGCTCATGCCCTGGGCCACGGTGCGCAGCAATGTGCGCCTGCCCCTGGACCTGGCGGGTGTGCCGCGCGCCGAGGCCGAGGCCCGGGTCAGCGAGGTGTTGGCCCTGGTGGGCTTGGCCAAGTTTGACCAGGCCCTGCCGCGCGCGCTGTCGGGCGGCATGCAGATGCGGGTGTCGATCGCCCGCGGCCTGGTCACCGAGCCCGACCTGCTGCTGATGGACGAGCCCTTTGGCGCCCTCGACGAAATCACGCGCCACAAGCTGGACGCTGAGCTGCTGGAGTTGTGGCGCAAGAAAAAGCTCACGGTGATCTTCGTCACCCACTCCATCCACGAGGCGGTGTTCCTGTCCAGCCGGGTGGTGATGATGGCGGCCCGCCCGGGCCGGGTGGTGGAGCAGTTCCAGATCGACGAACCCCACCCCCGCACCGCCGACTTTTTGGTGAGCCCGCAGTTCGCCGTCCACGCGCGCCAGTTGCAAGACAGCCTGCTGCGCGCCAGTCACGAGGAGGACCACCCATGAGCCGCCCAGCCGCTCCCGCGTGGTTGCACCGGCCCCAGGTGCAGCGCGTGGTTTACCCCGTCTTGGTGGGGGTGTTTTTGCTCGCTCTCTGGCAGGGCTTGGTGACGGGGCTGGAGTTGCCCCCTTACCTGGTGCCCAGCCCGGTGCTGATGTTCAAGACCCTGGTCAACGACGCTCCCACCCTGGGCCTGGCCCTGTGGGTCACGGTCAAGGTCACCTTGCTGGCCTTTGTGCTGGCCACGGTGGTGGGGGTGTTGATCTCCTTTGTGTTTGTGCAGAGCCAGCGCATCGAGACGGCGCTGTTCCCTTACGCGGTGCTGTTGCAGGTCACGCCGATTGTGGCGGTGGCGCCCTTGATCATCATCTGGGTGCGCGACGCCACGCTGTCCATGGTGATCTGCGCGGCCCTGGTGGCCTTGTTTCCGATCATCAGCAACACCACCCTGGGCCTGCGCAGCGTGGAGCCCGACCTGCAAGCCTACTTCCAGCTGAACCGCGCGACGCGCTGGCAGTCGCTGGTGCGCCTGCGCATCCCCAGCGCCTTGCCTTACTTTTTCGGTGGCCTGCGCATCTCCAGCGGCCTGGCCTTGATTGGCGCGGTGGTGGCCGAGTTCGTGGCGGGCACGGGCGGCGCAGGGGCGGGTCTGGCCTACCAAATTCTGCAGGCCGGCTTTCAGCTCAACATCCCGCGCATGTTTGCGGCGCTGCTGCTGATTTCGTTCACAGGTGTGGCCTTGTTCGCCCTGATGTCCTGGCTCAGCCGCTGGGCCCTGGGCGGTTGGCACGCCAGCGAGACCTCGCGTGAGGGCGGCTGAGCCCCCTTCGGATCCTTATGAGTTGCCCCTTTTTGATGGCTGGAGAGAGACCATGACCGCTTGCACCGTGGCCGCCACCGAGCTGCCCCAACACCTGCCGATGATCGACTGGATCACCGACCCCTCCCGCGTGGCCCGCCTGTCGCAGGACTTTGCCTGGTTCAGCCCGGTGCTCAAGCGCGATTTGCAGGGCAAGGTGGGCGAGGTGGTGGCGCGCCCGCGCACCGAGGAGGAGATTCGCCAGGTGGTGGGCCTGTGCGCCCGGGAGGGCGTGCCCATCACCGTGCGCGGCAGTGGGACCGGCAACTACGGCCAGTGCACGCCACTGGAAGGCGGCGTGGTCCTTGATTTGAGTGCGTACAACAGCTTTCTCTGGTGCCGGGGCCAGGTCGGCCGGGCCCAGGCCGGGATCCGCTTGGCTGACTTTGACGAGCGTTGTCGCCCCCAGGGGCAGGAGTTGCGCTGGCTGCCGTCCACCTTCCGCAGCGCCACCCTGGGGGGGCTGTTTGGCGGCGGCTTTGGCGGCGCGGGCTCCATCACCTACGGCCCACTGGCGGCGCCTGGCAATGTGCTGGGCGTGAAGGTGATGTCCGTCGAGCCGGAGCCCCAGGTGCTGGAGCTGCGCGGCGCCGAGGCCATGTTGCTGCACCACACCTATGGCGCCAATGGCATCGTGCTGGAGTTGGAAGTGGCCTTGGCCCCTGCCACACCCTGGCTGGAGTGCCTGGTCGAGTTGGATGACTTCGAGGCCGCTCTGCAGCTGGCCAGTGAGTTCGGTGCCGCCCCCGGTCTGCTGAAAAAGGAGGTGTGCTTTTTGGGCGCGCCGATCGCGGACTACTTCACCGCCTTGGCCGAGCACCTGACGCCAGGCGCCCATGTGTTGCTGTTGGTGCTGGCCCCCGAAGCCGAGTCCACCTTGCAGGAGATGGTGGCACGCCATGGCGGCCGCCTGTGCTACCGAAAAAGTGCCGACGAAGTGGCCGCCAGTCACCGCACCCTGCTGGAATACACCTGGAACCACACCACGCTGCATGCGCTCAAGGTGGACAAGGGCCTGACCTACATCCAAAGCGGTTTTGACCCTCAGCGCTACCAGGCTCAGGTGCTGGCGCTCGAACAGGCGCTGGCCGGCGAGGTGTTGATGCACCTGGAGTTCCTGCGCACCAAAGAGGGGGCTTTCACCTGCAGCGGTTTGCAGATCATCCGCTACAGCAGCGAGGCGCGGCTCAACGAGATCATGCAGACCTACCGCGACCAAGGCGTCTTCATCAACAACCCCCACGTCTACGTGGTGGAGGACGGCAAACAAGCTGGGCAACTGGCGCCGGGCGTATTGGCCATGAAGCGGCGTTTTGACCCCCAGGGCTTGCTCAACCCAGGCAAGCTGCGCAGCTGGATGAGCGCCTGAGGGCTTGGCTGGGGCGCTTTGTCAAAGCCGCCTAGCTCACAAGCGCGGCAGCACGCAGGCCAGGGTCAGGCCCAGCGAGGCGCTGAAGATGCCGACGCCCAGCGCTCGGCGCCGATTCATCTGGACCCACAAGACCAGGCCAGACAGCGACAGAAAGATCATGCTGCCGGCCAGGGCATCCACCAGAAGGATCCAGGGCACGCTCATCCCTGTGCCCTTGTGCAGGTTGTTCAGCGTGGCCAGCACACCGTTGTGGGTCGTGGTCACGCCGACCGATCGGTTGCCTTGCCAGTATTCGACCTGCACCAGGGCATGGGGGCCGCCGAAGTTGAACTGCCAACGCTCGGGTTGACGCAGCACCGGGGCAGAGCCAGGGGCGCTTTTGTCGGTCCAGGGCACGGGACGACTGGGGTCCACCCGCACCGTGTTCGGTCCCTTGTCGAGCCCCAGCGCGGTTTGGAGCCATTGCGCCATCTCGTCCTGGGTGGTCGGAGCAGGCTCAGGCAGGGTGAGCTGGGATTGTTCGCGCACCTGGGCCACCGGCGGCAGCTTGAGCACCGCGCGGTGGTTCAGCCAAATGCCACTGAGCCCGAACACCAAGCCCAGCACCGCGCCCCAGAGACCGATCCACCCGTGCGTTTTGCGCGTCCACTGCACAAAGCTGGCATAGCGAGAACGTGTTGAAGTGGCCGAGGTCCGCACTGGGGTCTGAGGGGCGGACGCCGTGACTGGGGCCGAGGCGGGCGAGTGGGGCAAGCCCGTGGTGGTGGCCGATCGGATGGCGGTGTTCATGGTGTGGGCAGTTCGCAGCGGGGGCAACAGGCCATGAAAAGCGGGCGAGCGCCTTCAGTGCTGGGGCCCTCAAGGGCGCAGAGGTGGAGAGTGTTATAAATTTTAAATGAGAATTAATCTCATATATTTTCTGATGTCAAGTCCCCGTCTCGGCTTGGTAAAGATCCGCTGGGCCTGTGGTCCTGTCACCGGAGCCCGGCCTGAACCCCTGATTGGGGCCGGTTCATGACCTCCAGATGACCTGCCTCAAAAAATATTTGTTGCAGCGCAACAAAAAACACTTGCAAAGCTTTTGGGTGGCCCTAAGATAGGCTCTATGCTGCACTGCAACATCTCTCGGCAAGAGGGTTGGCGCAACGGCCCCTTTTTTAACTCAGGAGCTTTTCATGACCCAATTCAACGCCGACCAATTCGTTGCCGCCAACAAGGCTGCTGTGGCTGACTTCAGCGCGCTGGCCGTTACCGCCTTCGCTGGTTTCGAAAAGCTGGCTGAGTTCAACCTGGCCACCGCCAAGAACGCCCTGAGCGACTCGCTGGAGTCCCTGCAAGCCGTCACCGCGGCCAAGACCCCGCAAGACCTGCTGGCTGTGCAAGCCGCCCTGGTCCAGCCCGCAGCTGAAAAGCTGGCTGCCTACAGCCGCACTGTCTACCAAATCAGCAGCGAAACCGGTGCTGAACTGAGCAAGTCCACCGAAGCCAAGCTGGCCGAAGCCCAAAAGACCGTCTCCAGCGCCTTCGACGGCCTGCTGAAGAACGCCCCGGCTGGCAGCGAAGCCTTTGTGGCCGCTTTCAAGAGCGCTGTGAGCACCGGCCAGCAAGTGCTGGAATCGGCTCAAGCTTCGGCCAAGCAAGCGCTGGCCCAAGCTGAAGCCAACGTGGCCACCGCCACCGACGCCGCTGTCAAGGCCGCCAAGACCGCTGCCAAGAAGTAAATCGCCTCAGGGCCAGGCCCTGATGACGACGACCTCAAGCCCCGCCGATGCGGGGCTTTGTCGTTGGAGACGTTGTTTTTGGGGCCGCATCGGGCGGCGTGCCTGGGACGGGCTTCACACGCCGAGGTAGGTCTTCCACAGGCTGCGGTCACCATCCAGTGCGGCCGAGCTGCCCTGCCAAACGACCCGACCGCGTTCGAGGATGAAGTGCCTGTCCGCCAGCCGCAGCAGACGGTCGACGTACTTGTCGACCACCAGAATGGTTTGGCCAGCTGCGCGCAACTGGGCCAGGCATTGCCAGATTTCCTCACGGATCACGGGCGCCAGGCCCTCTGTCGCTTCGTCCAGGATCAGCAGCCGAGGGTTGGTGGACAGGGCGCGGCCAATGGCCAACATCTGTTGCTCGCCGCCTGAGAGCTGGTTGCCCAGGTTCTGCGCACGTTCTTTGAGGCGCGGAAACAGCTGGTAGATGCGGCTTGCCGTCCAACTGTCGCGTTGGCCGTTGCGCTGGTCGGCAAATGCCACCAGGTGCTCATGGACTGTCAGATTGGGGAAGCACTGGCGTCCCTCGGGGACCACGGCCATGCCCAGGCGGGCGATGGCATCGGGGCGCAGCCCGTGGATGGGGGTGCCGCCGAAGTGGATGCTCCCCTGGCGGGGCGTCAGGTCGCCGATGAGGGTCTTGAGGGTGGTGCTCTTGCCCATGCCATTGCGGCCCAGCAGCGTGACCACCTGCCCAGCCTCGATGCTCAGGTCGATGCCCAGCAGCACCTCGCTGGCACCGTAGCCAGCCTCCAGGCCACGCGCTTGGAGAAGGGGGATGGGGGCAGTCATGCGGCGGTCTCCGTGGTTTCCGTGCCCAGGTAGACGGCTTGCACCTGGGCGTGGTTGCGGATGGTCTCGACATCGCCAGAGAGCAGGACCTTGCCGTACACCAGCACGGTGATGCGATCCGCCAAGGCGAACACCGCTTTCATGTCGTGTTCGATCAGCAAGATGGCCATGTCCTGGCGCAGTGAATGGATCAGCTCGGTCATGCGCTCGCTGTCCTCGGGGCCCATGCCGGCCATGGGTTCATCGAGCAACAGCAGCTTGGGCTGCGCCGCCAGCGCCAGGGCCACGTCCAGTTGCCTTTGTGCGCCGTGGGGCAGGGTGCCAGCGCAGCGTTGCAAGGCGTACGTCAAGCCCACGCGCGCGGCCAGCGCCTGGGCTGCCTCGACCAGGCCAGGGTCGCGACCTCGATCGGCCCAGAAGCGAAAACTGCTCCCGGATTGCGCTTGCACGGCCAGCAGCAGGTTGTCGAGCACCGTGGCCTTGGGGAAGATGCTGGTGATCTGGAAGCAGCGGGACAGGCCAGCCCGGATGCGTGCCTCCATGGGCAGGGTCGTGAGCTTGGCGCCGTCGAGTTCGATCTGGCCTTCGTCGGGCAGCAGCAGGCCTGAGATCAGGTTCACCAGGGTGGATTTGCCGGCCCCGTTGGGCCCGATCAGGGCGTGAATTTCGTTCGGGTGCACTTCCAGCGCTACGTGGTCGGTGGCGACCAGCGCGCCGAAGCGTTTCACCAATCCGTTGACAACAAACAGGCTCATGCGATTTCTCCGGGGCTGGCTTGGGCCGCTTTCGAGGGGGTAGGGGCACGCCAATGCGCGACCACACTGGCCAGGCCTCGAGGCGCCACGAAAACGATCAGGATCAGCAGCAGGCCCAGGGGCAGGTGCCAGAACTCGGTCAGCTGCTTGGCGCCTTCCTCCAGCCCGATCCACACCATGGCCCCGACCGGCCCCCCCCAGCGCAGGCCGACACCACCAATCACCACCATGACGATGAGCGTGGCGGACTGGGTCCAATGCATCACCGAGGGGCTGACAAACGCGTTGTGCGACACCAGCAGCGCCCCGGACAGGCCGGCGATCGCGCCCGACAACGCAAACGCTGCCAGCATCAGCTTGAACACCGGGTAGCCCATGGCCCGCATGCGGGTTTCGTTGTCACGCAAGCCCATCAAGGCGTGGCCAAAGCGTGAGTGGGTGGCGCGGTTCAGCCCGAGCATCACCAGAGCCAGCAAGGCGAGCACGACCCAATAGAACGTGGCTTCATCGGTGCTGTCCAGGCCCAGGCCCAATTGGGGGCGGGCGGCCAGGTTGTAGCCATCGTCTCCGCCATAGGCCCGCAGTGACACGGCCACGTAGTAAAGCATCTGCGCGAAGGCCAGCGTGCTCATGATCAGGTACACCCCCCGCGTGCGCAGGGCAATCAGGCCGATCAAGGCGGCCACCGCCCCGGCCACCAGCATGGCGGCGGGCCAGAGCAGCCAGGCCGATTCAAAGCCCGCGTCGTACAAGGCGACCAGCGCGTAGGCCCCCACGCCCACAAAGCCTGCGTGGCCCAGCGCCGCCATGCCGCCAAAGCCGAGGATGAAGTTCAGGCTGGCGGCCGCCAGCGCCACGATCATGGCGCGGCGCACGAAGCTGACATAGAAGTCCAAGCCCAGTGCCGGGGCCAAGAGGGGAAACAGTGCCAGCAAGGCACAGAGCAGGCAGGCGAGCCAACGTTCTGATTTCATGGACATTTCCTTTTCAGCCTCGGGCAGGGAACAAGCCGGCTGGCTTGAACGCCAGGACGCCAGCCATCAGGGCATAGGTCGCCAGGCCGGCCATGGCCGGCGCCAGGTCGGAGACCAGCGCGGGCGACATGAAACTGCGCAACAGCAGGGGCAAAAATGCGCGGCCCAGGGTGTCGACCATGCCGACCACCAGGGCGGCGACAAAGGCACCGCGCACCGACCCGATGCCGCCAATCACCAGCACGACCAATGAGGGGATGAGGATCTCTTCGCCCATGCCGATCTGCACCGCGGTCAGGGGCCCCATGAGCGCTCCAGCCAGGGCGGCCAGGGCCGCGCCCAGCAGAAACACCATCGAGAACACCTGGCCGACCCGGACCCCCATGAACTCCGCCATGCGCCGGTTGGAGGCGCCTGCGCGCACCAGCATGCCCACCCGGGTGTGGTTGACCAGCAGGTACAGGCCCAGGGCCACCAGCACCCCAGCGCCCAGGATGAGCAGTCGGTAGCTGGGGTACATCAGCCCGGGCAGCAGCTCGACGGGCCCTGACAGCAGGGCCGGCGCGGACGCCATGATGGGGGCCGCCCCCCAGATCAGCTTGACCAGGTCGTCGGCCACCAAAATGATGCCGAAAGTGGCCAGCACCTGGGCCAGGTGGTCACGTCCGTACAGGCGACGCACCAAAAAGACCTCCAGCACCAGGGCCAGCAGCAGCACCACGGCCAGTGCGCTGAGCACGGCGATGAGGAAGGAGCCTGTGCGGGTGTGCACCTGGGCTGCGACGTAGGCGCCAGCCATGAACAGCGAGCCATGGGCCAGGTTCATGACGTCCATGATGCCGAACACCAGGGTCAAGCCGGCCGCCAAAAGAAACAGCATGAAGCCGTAGCCCAGGCCATTGAGCATTTGCTCGATGAAAAGAATCGTGGTCATGTTGTGCGCCTTGGTCTCAGGACACTCACTTCATCTTGCACAGGTCGTGGTAAGCGTCGCGGTGCCCCTTGAGCGCCGTGGCCAAGGTCTTGTTGGTGATCTGTCCTTGGGCGTTTTTGCCGATCACCCGCAGGTAGTAGTCCTGCACCGGGAAGTTGTTGTTGTCGTACTTGAACGGGCCTCGCACCGATTCAAAGTTGGCGGCCTTCAAGGCTTTGAGCACGGCGGGCTTGTCGTTCACCTGGCCCTTGACGTCGCGCACGGCGGCGTCCATGGCCAGGATGGCGTCGTACGCTTGTGCGGCGTAGAAGGTGGGGTAGCGGTTGTAGGCCTTGCGGAACTCGCTCACAAACTTCTGGTTGGCCGCCGCTGGCAGGTCGTGCGACCACTGCGAGGTGCTGAACAAGCCCAGCATCGGCTCACCCACGGCGGCGATGGTGTCTTCGTCGGCCGAGGCGGGGCTGGTCACCAAGACCGTGTCCTTGGACAGGCCTGAGGCCACAAACTGCTTGATGAAGTTGATGCCCATGGCCCCGGGCAGGAAGAAATACACCGCGGCCGGCTTGCTGGCACGCACCTCGGCGAGCTCGGCCGCGTAGTCCAGCTGGCCAACCTTGCTGTAGACCTCTGCCACGACCTCACCCTTGTAGCGGCGCTTGAAGCCCGTCAGGTGGTCGCGCCCGGCGGGGTAGTTGGGGGCAATGATGAAGGCGTTCTTGTAGCCTTTGTCGGTGGCGTGCTGGCCGGCAGCTTCGTCCCAGGTGTCGTTTTGGTAGCTCAGACCAAAGAAATAGGGGTTGCACTGCGCGCCGGCATATTGGCTGGGGCCGGGGTTGCTGGTGATGAAGGGCACCTTGGCCGCGAACAAGGCCGGGCCCACGGCCAAGGCCACGTTGGAGGGGGTCGGCCCGGTGAAGAAGCTGATCTTGCTTTGCTGGATCAAGCGGTCCACGGCCTGCTTGGCTTGGTCGGGGCTGCCAGCGGTGTCCACCTGGATGAACTCAGCGGGGTAGCCACCCAGTTGGTTGCCCAGCAGCTTGGTGGCCAGGTTCACCGCATCGCGGGCTTCTGCACCGCCGGTGGCAAACGGGCCGGACAGGTCGAGCGCCAGGCCGACTTTGATGGTTTCTGCCGCGTGCACGGCCGTCCCGCCACTGCAGGCACAGGCCACGAGGATGGCCAGACGTCCCAACGCTGAAACTGGGGAAAGAAAGGGAGAGGGCATGCGAACGCTCCTTGGGTGGAAATGAAGGCAGAAAGAACAAAGATCGGCGGACGGGTTCAGTGGCAAGCCTGGGTCGCGGGCGCCACGGCCACTTCGACCCGGCCGGCCACGACGCGCACCGGGAAGGCGCGCACCGCTTCGGTCACCGGGGCCTTGCAGGGCGCACCGGTGCGCAGGTCAAAAGTGCCCTGGTGCAGCGGGCATTCGACGCAGCCATCCTCGACCCAGCCGTCGGACAGCTTGGCCGCGCCATGGGTGCAGAGGTCGTACAGGGCGAACAGCTCTTCGCCCTGGCGGAACACCGCGATGGGCAGGCCGTCGGCCACCACGGGCCAGGCTGCGCCATCGGGGAAGTCATCGGGTTCGCCGACGTCGTGCCAGGCGGTTGGGGCGGTGTTTTCGGTGCTCATGTGGGGCTCCTCAGATGGGTGTGGCCAGCAGGGTTTGCACGCGCAGGGTGTCGAACACCACGCGCTTTTGGCGGTAGCGCCATTCGCCGTCCACGCGCACCAGCTCGTCGAGGTAGGTGCCGGCTTGGTAGACGTTCGATTCACCGGCCTGACCGGTGATGACCACGACATAGCTCGAGGTGGTGGTGACCACCTCACCGTCCTGCCCGGTGATGACCAGGCCCGAGGTCATGTGGCGGTAGGTGTGGCCTTCGTAGATGTTGGCGTGGCGCAGCGACAGCACGCGGTCGCGCAGCATCTTGCGGTTGCGGCAATAGACCACTGGTGCGGGCAGGCCCGCGTCCACGTTTTCCTTCGGGATGATTTCGTAGCGGCAGTCTTCGGTGAAGAACTCGGTCCAGGCCTCGAGTTGAAGGCTGTCCAGGGCGCTGACGTAGCGGGCTTGCAGTTCGCTCAGTTCCAGCCAGAGTTGCAGTTTGGTGTTCATGTGTTCAATACCCCATCAATTTCTGGTAGCCCATCCAGAAGCGGCGGATGAGGTTTTCGGTGATCAAGGTGTCTTGTTGCTCCGGTGCGTCACGCGCCATGTCCAGCACGGAGAGCGCATCGGCGTCGCGCACCGTGCCGCGCTGCACCAGTTCGGTGGCTTCGGTGTCTTCCATCGAGATGTAGCCGGCAGGCCCCACCAGGTTGGCCTGCAGCAGGCGCATTTCGCGCAGCTCGGGGGTGTCGTCGGCGTAGCCAAAGAAATGGAACACCAGCTCGAAGTTGTTGGGCCCTTTGGGCAGCAACTGGCGTGCCACCAGGGTGTTGTGGATCTGTTGCACCACCAGCTGAGGGAAGATCGGCTGGATGTGGTTGGTGGTGAGCTCGTCGAACTCCTTGATCTGGCCCAGCAGCTCGGGGTCTTCCAGCGCAAAGCCGTCGTTCATCGAGCGGATGTTCTGCGCGTTGTAGGCGGCCGCCGTGTCGCCAGCTTCTTCGATCTTGGTCGCCGTGATGATGCTGTGCAGGCCGTGCGTGGCGTCCGGGATGGAGCGCGCCTTCATGCCCACCCGAAAGATGTTGAAGGTGGTGTGGAACAGGTGCAGCAGGCTGGCGTGGTAGGGGTCTTTGACGTTCTCGAGGTAAAGCTTCCAGTTGCTCTTGGAGTACTGGCGCGTGCAGCCCAGGTACTCGATGGGCTTGTGGAACAGGCGATCGATCCAGGGCCGCATCTCGGCGCCCAGGTAGTCGGGCAGCGGCGGGGTGTCGTCACTGAAGGTGGCGAACATCAAGCCCTTGTAGCTGTCCACGCGCAGCTTGTGCAGACCATGGCCCTCGGGGCTGAAGTCCTTGGGCATGCCAGCCTGGCCTTTTTGCCCTCGGCGGAAGGGCACGCCTTGCAGCTCGCCTTCGCAGGAGTAGCTCCATTGGTGGTAGACGCAGGTGTGCGAGGCCGCGTTGCCACGCTTTTCGCGGCACACCACGGCGCCCCGGTGCGCGCAGCGGTTGACCCAGCAGGCCAGGCCGGTGGCCGTGCGCGTGACCACCACCGGGGTGTCACCCACGAAGGTGCTCTTGAAGTCGTTGACGTTCGGAATCTCGGCTTCCAGGCCCAGAAAGCTCCAGACCGGACCGCGGTAGATGCGCTCCTGTTCACGCTCGTAGACCTCTTGCGAACTGAACACGCGGTAAGGCACGCGTGAGCCGTCCTGCTGGGGAAAGAACACCGGGCGGCCCAGGGGCGGCGGGGCACTGATGACTTGTTCGGACATGGGGGCTCCTGTAGAAAATCGCTGGAACCCAGTCTAGGAAGCGCTCTTGCCAGCCGCTATCCACTAAAGGCAAAGCGCCGCGTCAGCTTGTCCGCTTCCGGAAGGCCTTGCCTGAAACGGATGCTGCACCCACCCAAGGAGGTGGTCGGTTGCCGAAAACGGACAGGCAGCCAGCGAGCACCCCGAGGCCTGGCACAGGCCTCACCTCAGGGCCGACGCGGGCCGGTTTCGCTCGGCAGCTCGCCGAAGCGCTCACGGTAATAGGCGGAAAAGCGGCCCAGGTGGCCAAATCCATACTCGAGCGCACACGCTGTGACGCTGGCGTTGGCATGGCTTTGCAAGTGCGCACGCACGGCATCGAGGCGCATGGCGCGCAGCAGGTCCATGGGCGAAGCGCCCCGGTGTCGCTGGCACAGCATGGTCAGCGTGCGGATGCTCACCCCCGCGGCTTGAGCCAGGTCGATGAGCGCGATGGGGGCGGCCAAACGCCGTCGCATGTAGGCCTCCATGGCGTCCAGCCGGGCGTAGGCCGATGACTCGCTGAGCGTGATCGCGGGCCGGGCCCCGCTGGGGCTGGTGTCCGTGGCCGGGGCCGTGCCCAGTCCCGAATGCGAGCGCAGGAACAGCGCCACATTGCGCTCGAAATGGTCCACCCAGGCCGAATGGGCCTGACTGCCATGGGGCAAGGCCGTGGTGTGGACCAGGGACTGAACCAGTGAGCGCCAGGGGCCCTCGTGTGGCGCGGACATGAGGGCGGCCGCGGGCAGGTCCAGCTCGTCAGGACTGGCCCCATCGCACTCCCGCAACAGGCTGTGGGGCACTTTCAGAATGAACTGTTCGCAGCCGCGCTCCCAAGCCATGCGCAGGCTTCGGCGTGGCGCGATCAGGGCCGTGCGGCCTGGTGGAATGGACACCCGCACGCCGTCGGCCTCGATGTCGGCGCTGCCTCGCAGCGAGAGATGCACCAAAGCAAAGTCCTGGAACGGCCGGGGCCGGACTTCGACTTCAGCCCCGTAGCGCAGCACGAACATCTCCATGCGCCGCATGCCGGCCTTGTACATGGCGGTGTCCACCGCCCCGTGGCGCCAGCGCAGGTCGTGGTCCGACAGCTCTCGGGCCACTTGGTCGTGCGAATCCACTGGCGCATCCGAGCGGAACAGGCAGTGCTGGTAGAGGTGGCTCAGATCGAGCGAGCCAGCGGGCGGCAGGGGGGCAGACTGGGTGGGCATCGCGGGTGGGCTGCTTCAGCATCAGGAGATGCCTGTGCTGTTGGGTGGTTCAGGGTCAACGCGCAAGATGCATGCCACAACGTCCCTATTTCCCAGAGGGAATCAGGGCCTTGTCTCTGGGTTGGTGGAGGGGCTTCGGGGCTGTCTGGCCGCACCCAGCAGCCGGGTGGCCTCCTCGGGGCCGGGCCCACAGACAAGTTCGTACCCGTTCTGTAACCTGCGGGTGGGCTGCCTGCAGCGGTTCGCGGTTACCATAGATCTGTAATTTTGTTACATACCACATGACACTCCACCCCACGGTTGACGCGGTGACCCGCCGCATTCGCGAACGCAGCGGCCCCACCCGCAGCGCTTACCTTCAGCAAATCGATCAAGCGGCCCGCCGCACCCGGGGCCCGGACCGCATGGGCTGCGCCAACGTGGCCCATGCTTTTGCGGGCGTGCCCAGCGACGACCGCTTTCGCATCGTGGCCGAGAAGGCGCCCAACATCGGCATCGTCACCGCCTACAACGACATGCTGTCGGCCCATGCGCCGTTCCAGCACTACCCCGACCTGATCAAGACCGAAGCGCGCCGCCTGGGCGCCACGGCCCAGGTGGCGGGGGGCGTGCCCGCCATGTGCGACGGCGTGACCCAGGGCACCGAGGGCATGGAGCTGAGCCTGTTCAGCCGCGATGTGATCGCCATGGCCACGGCCGTGGCCCTGAGCCATGACATGTTCGACGCCACCTTGATGCTGGGCGTGTGCGACAAGATCGTGCCGGGCCTGCTGATTGGCGCGCTGCAGTTCGGCCACCTGCCCACGGTGTTTGTGCCGGCCGGCCCCATGACTTCGGGCCTGTCCAATGGCGACAAGGCCAAGGTGCGCGAACAGGCGGCCCAGGGCCTGGTCGGGCGTGATGCCTTGCTGGAGGCCGAGATCAAGGCCTACCACGGCGAAGGCACCTGCACTTTTTACGGCACGGCCAACAGCAACCAGATGCTGCTCGAAGCCATGGGCCTGCATGTGCCCGGCACGGCCTTCGTCAACCCGGGCCAGACCCTGCGCGCGGAACTCACCCGCGAAGCCACGCGAACCGTGCTGGACATCACCCGCGCGCGCCGCTATGCCCCCATTGGCCAGGTGGTGGATGAGCGCTGCATCGTCAACGCCATGGTGGCCTTGCTGGCCACCGGGGGGTCCACCAACCACCTGATCCATTGGGTGGCCGTGGCCCGTGCCGCGGGCATTGTGATCGACTGGGATGATTTTTCGGCCCTGTCCGATGTGGTGCCCTTGCTGACCCGTGTCTACCCCAACGGCAGCGCCGACGTGAACCAGTTCCAGGCCGCAGGCGGCCCCGGCTTTGTGATCCGCGAACTGCTGGATGCCGGGCTGATGCATGAAGACGTGCTGACCGTGCGCAGCGCCGGTCTGCGCGAGTACACCCGCATCCCGGTGGCGGCCGCCGACGGCACCACGCTGAGCTGGCAAGACAGTGGCGAGAGCGGCGACCTCAACGTGGTGCGTCCGGCCAGCCAGCCCTTCAGTGCCACGGGGGGCCTCAAGCTGCTCAAGGGCCCGCTGGGCCGCAGCGTCATCAAGGTCTCGGCCGTGCCTGAAGACCGCCATGTGGTGCAGGCGCCGGCCCGGGTGTTTGACTCGCAGGAAGGCTTGCAAGCCGCCTTCAAGGCCGGCGAGCTGGACCGCGACGTGGTGTGCATCGTGCGCTGGCAAGGTCCGCGCGCCAATGGCATGCCCGAGCTGCACAAGCTCACCCCGCCCCTGGCGGTGCTGCAGGGCAAGGGCTACAAGGTGGCCTTGGTGACCGATGGCCGCATGAGCGGTGCTTCGGGCAAGGTGCCCGCGGCCATCCACGTCTCGCCCGAAGCCCTGGCGGGTGGCCCGCTGGCCAAGGTACAAGACGGTGATATCGTGCGCATCGACGCCGTGGCTGGCACCCTGGAGGTGCTGGTCGACGCCGCCGAGTGGGCCGCGCGCCCGCTGGCCCAGATGTCCCCCGAGCTGCAGGCCGCCAACGCGGCAGGCTGCGGCCGCGAACTGTTTACCGGCATGCGTCGCCATGCCCTGACCGCTGAAGAAGGAGCCTGCACATGGCTGTGAAACCCCTGCCCACCGTTTTGCGTGCCATCGATGTGATGCTGGACGCGCCTGTGATTCCCGTCATCGTGCTGCACGATGTGGCCCATGCCGTGCCCTTGGCCCGCGCCCTGGTGGCGGGTGGCATCCGCATGCTGGAAGTGACGCTGCGCACGCCCCAGGCCCTGGCCTGCATCGAGGCGATCGCCCGCGAGGTGCCCGATGCCGTGGCCGGCGCCGGCACGCTGCGCAGTGCCGCCGACGCCCAGGCGGCCCTGAACGCCGGTGCCCGCTTTGGTGTCAGCCCGGGCTACACCGCCGCCTTGGGCCAGGCCTGCCGTGACTTGAAGTTGCCTTTGCTGCCCGGCGTGGCCACTGGCAGCGAAATCATGGCCGCGATGGAAGACGGCCTGAGCGAGTTGAAGTTTTTCCCGGCCCTGCAAGCGGGCGGCACCGCCATGCTCAAGGCCTGGCATGGCCCGTTTGGTGACATCCGCTTCTGCCCCACGGGCGGCGTCAGCCCAGGCAATGCGGCGGACTTCCTGGCCTTGCCCAATGTGGCTTGCGTGGGCGGCTCCTGGCTGACCCCCGCCGATGCCGTGGCCGCAGGTGACTGGGCCCGCATCGAAGCGCTGGCGCGTGAAGCCAGCCAGTTGAAGCGCGCCTGAATCCGGACTTCGGCCCCGCCGGGGGCGGTGGCGACCCGCACAAAAAACCCGCCCCGGGCTTGGCCTGGGGCGGGTTTTTCATGGCGGGCTGGGTGGGCCGCTGGCGCTGAATCAGCGCAGGCCTTTGCCTTCTTCGTGTTCAGCGCGCTGGATCAGCTCAATCTTGTAGCCATCAGGGTCCGTGACGAAAGCGATCACCGTGCTGCCGCCCTTGACCGGGCCGGCTTCGCGGGTCACGTTGCCACCGGCGGCCTTGATCTTGGCGCAGGCCGCAGCGGCGTCGGGCACGCCCAAGGCGATGTGGCCGTAGGCGGTACCCAGTTCGTAACTCTCCACCCCCCAGTTGTAGGTCAGCTCCAACTCGGCGTGCTCGGGGTTCTTGCCGTAGCCCAAAAAGGCCAGCGAGTACTTGTACTCGGTGTTCTCCGAGGTGCGCAGCAGTTGCATGCCCAGCACCTGGGTGTAGAAGTCGATGGAGCGTTGGAGGTTGCCAACGCGAAGCATGGTGTGCAAAAGGCGCATGTCGTGTCCGTGGGGTGTCAAAAATCGAAAACGCTATTTTGCGGCTTGGGGCGCAGGTCAACCGGCGGGCAGGTCAAACACCAGGCAAGTCGTGGTGGCATGGGCGTAGAGCGTGCCGTCGGGGCCCACCAGGCGCGCCTCGGCCGTGGCCAGTTGGCGCCCACAGTGGATGACCTGGCCGATGGCGCGCACCCGCTGCACCTTGGGTGTGATGGCCTTGACCAGGTTGATGCCCAGCTCGGCCGTGGTGTAGCCCCGGCCCGGCAACATGCGGGTGTGGATGGCGCAGCCCAGGGCCGAGTCCAGCAAGGTGGCGAACCAGCCGCCATGCACCGTGCCCATGGGGTTGAAGTGCTGCGGGCCGGGCCGACCCTGGAACACGGCCAGGCCCTCACCGATGTCGATCAGCGAAAAGTCCAGCGTTTGGGCGATGGGCGCGTAGGGCAGTTCGCCGCGCAGCATGGCCTGCATCATCTCCAGGCCGTTTTTCTGGCCAATTTGCGCGCGGGTGGCCACACCGGGACCGACGCCTTGGCCCAAGCGTTCATGGACGGCGGCTTCTTCGGCCAGCCAGCGCTCCAGGTCAGAGGCACGGGGGGCCGCGCTGGGGGAGAGGGTTGCAGTGGTCTGGGTCATGGGCGTTGCTTGATGAATGTGTGGGCAATTATTGCAGCTACAATTGAGCGATGACCAGCACAGTCCCCCGTTCTGATGTCCAACCGGCGACAGCCAAGCCGCAAGGCTGCACCAACTTCAAGCTGCGTCGCTTGATGCGCCAGGTGGCCCAGCATTACGACGCGGAGCTGAGCCAGGCGGGTTTGAAAACCACGCAGTACTCGCTGCTGAGTTGTGTGGACCGGCTCGGTCCCATCCAGCCCTCGGACCTGGCGCGCACCATGGCCATGGACGCGTCCACGTTGACGCGCAACCTGCGGCCCTTGGTGGATGCCGGCTGGGTCTTGCTGGGGCCTGGTCAAAACGGGCGCAGCCGCCTGGTGCACATCACCGAGGCGGGCCATGCCAAGCGCCAGGAGGCGCAGCGGCGCTGGCGCAAAGCCCAACTGGGCTTGAATGCCTTGCTGGGCGAATCCACGGTGCTGGCCTTGCATGCCTTGATTGACGACAGCATGCTCAAGTTCGAGGCCGAAGCCAGCGGTTCGGACGAGGGCGTGGCGAGCCAGGATGTGGCGCCTGCCTGAGCCTGGCGGGGGCGCCAAGACCGCCTGACTTGGCGGCCTTCGCTCAGGTGGACACGGTGTAATTGAGCGTCATGCGACCGCCGTCGGCCACCACGATCTCACCCGTCACGTAGCTGGACGCGTCGCTGGCCAGCCAGGCCACCACATCGGCCATTTCTTCGGGCGTGCCCAGGCGCTTCATGGGCGTGCGGCTCATGATGCGCTGGCGCGACTCTTCGCTGGTCAACACCGCCTGGGCGGCGAGTTCGGTGGCGATCGTGCCTGGGGCCACCGCGTTGACGCGGATGCCATGGTCGGCCAGGGCCAGGGCCATCACCCGGGTCAGCTGGTTGATGCCGCCCTTGCTGACGTTGTAGCTGGCAATGGTGGGAATGGTCAGCACGCCGTTGACCGAACTCATGTTGACGATGGTACCCCGGCTGCGGCCGCTGTCCTCTGGCTGATCGGCCGCGGCGCGCACCATCTCACGGGCCACGGCCTGGCCGACCAGGAAGGCGCCCTTGAGGTTGACGCGCAGCACGGCATCGAAGTCCGCTTCGCTGACTTCCAGAAAATCCGCGGCCTTGAAGATGCCCGCGTTGTTGACCAGGATGTCGATGCGGCCAAAGGCCTGCACGGTCTGGGCCACCAGAGCGTCAACCTGGGCCTTGTCGCCCACGTCGCAGTGCACGTACAGGGCACCGGTTTCGGCCGCCAGGGCTTGGCCTCGGGCGTCGGCCACGTCGGCGATCACGACCTGGGCGTTTTCGCGCACAAAGCGGCGCACACAGGCTTCGCCAATGCCTTGGGAGCCACCGGTGACGATGGCCACGCGGCCTTGCAGGCCGAACGAAATGGGGGAGGGGGCAGATGTCATGCGGTCATGCTACCAGCCCAGGCACTGGCAAAGGCCTGGGCGGCATCGCCCACCGCCTGGGCTGATTTGCCGGGCGCGTACAGGGCCGAACCAATGCCAAAGCCGCTGGCCCCGGCCGCACGGTAGGCGGCCATGTTGGCCGGCGTGATACCCCCCACGGGCAGCACCGGGATCTCCTTGGGCAGCACCGCACGCAGGGCCTTGACCACGGTGGGCGGCAGCATCTCGGCAGGGAACAGTTTCAAGCCATGGGCGCCCGCTGCCAAGGCGGCAAAGGCCTCGCTGGGCGTCGCCACGCCGGGCAGGCAGGCCAGGCCCAGGCGCAGCGCTTCCGCGACCACGGCAGGGTCGAAGTTGGGCGACACCACCAGTTGGCCTCCGGCTGCGTGAAGATCGCGCACCTGCTGCACGCTCAGCACCGTGCCGGCGCCCACCAGGGCCTGGGGGCATTGCGCGCGCAGCAAGGCAATGCTGTCCAGCGGCTGGGGTGAGTTGAGCGGCACCTCGATCAGGCCAAAGCCGTGCTTGGTCAAGGCCTGGCCAATGGCCGGGGCTTCGGCCGGTGTCAGCCCGCGCAGGATGGCGACCAGGGGCAGGCGTTGGAGCTGGGCTTGGAGTGGGGTGGCGGGCTGGGTGAGGGCGGTGCTCATGGTCTTGGGGTGTCGGGGCAAGGGGTTCGAGGGAGAGGGCTTCAGGGGCTTGGCCATTGGCGCGACAGCGCCCACAGGCCGGCCCAGGTGGCTTCCGAGCCCCAGCGCCGGCTGCTCCGACCCAACAGGGCCAGGGCCTGCGCGTAGCGCTGGGTCAGGCTGGGGGATCCGATCAGCAACAGGGGCGTGTCCGAGGCGGACGTGCTGAAGGCTTGGCCACGCAGTTCTTCGCCAATCACCAGGCCGGACAGGTAGCTGGCCAGCGCGTCATCTGGCATGCGGCCCATCAGCTGCAGCGTGCGGGTGCCAAAGGCGGTGTGCAGCAGGCTGGGACCTTGTTGGGCCTGCTGCACGCCGCGCTCGAAGGCCAACTCGTCAAACACCGCGTCGGGGGGCAGGCTGCGCGCCAGGATGGAGTGCTGGCTCAGCAGGGCGTAGACCTCACCCGTCATCCAGGTGCTGAAGCCCGTGATCTGGCCGTCCTGCACCGTGGCCCATTTGCTGTGCGTGCCGGGCAGCACCAAGGTCGCGCTGTGCAGCTTGGCCAGCTGCAAGGCGCCGAAGATCTGCACCTCTTCCCCGCGCATCACGTCGGGCACCTGTTGGGCTTCGGTGCTCACCCCCGGCACGATGCCCACCCGCCAAGGCAAACCAGGCAGCCAGGCCAGGCCTTGGGCCAGTTGGGCAAAACCCGCCGGGCAGGCGCAGTAAGGGGCTTCCAGCCAGCCCTGGCGGCTGCCGGCCATGCCACTGATCAGGGTCAGGCTGCCAGGGCGGCGTGCCCAGTCGCCGAAGTGCTGTTCAAACACCGTGGCAAAGCCGCCTGCGGGCACTTGCAGAATGCCTTGGGCAGCTTGGCGTTCTTCCAGCACCTGTCCTTCAGGGCCGAGCAAGGCCCCGCGCAGGGACGTGGTGCCCCAGTCGATCGCGATCAAGGGGGGCGTGGCGGTGGCGGTATCGGTCATGGTCGCGGGTCCTGGCCACAGGGCCTCATGGGAGGGGGCTGCCCGGCCCGGTGGGTCGGTGGCGCTCAGTGGTTGTCCTTGGGCACGAAGGAGCCGCGCTTGCCCACCAGGAAATCCAGGTCCACCCCTTCGTCGGCTTGCAGCACATGGTCGACGTAGAGCTTCCAGTAGCCCGAGTTCAGGGGCGGGGGCGGCGCGGTCCAGCCGCTCAAACGGCGCTGCAGTTCCTCGTCACTGATCCGCAGTTGCAGGCGCCGCTCGGGCACGTTGAGCTCGATCAGGTCCCCGTTTTGCACGATGGCCAGCGGGCCGCCCGCCGCAGCCTCGGGCGTGGTGTGCAGCACCACCGTGCCATAGGCCGTGCCGCTCATGCGCGCGTCGCTGATGCGCACCATGTCGGTGATGCCTTTGCGCAGCACCTTGGGCGGCAGCGGCATGTTGCCCACTTCAGCCATGCCGGGGTAGCCCTTGGGGCCGCAGTTCTTCAGCACCAGGATGCAGTGTTCGTCGACGTCGAGGTTCTCGTCGTCAATGCGGGCGTGGAAGTCGTCGCTGTTCTCAAACACCACAGCGCGGCCGGTGTGCACCATCAGCGCGGGGGTGGCGGCGCTGGGCTTGATGACGGCGCCGCGCGGGGCCAGGTTGCCGCGCAGGATGGCGATGCCGGCCTTCTCTTTGAAGGGCTCAGCCACGGTCTTGATCACGCGCGGGTCGTGGTTTTGGGCGTCAGCGATGTTGTCGCCCACGCTGCGCCCGCTCACGGTGATGATGTCGCGGTGCAGCAGGTGCTGGATTTCCTTCATCACCACGGGCAGACCGCCGGCGTAGCAGAAGTCTTCCATCAGGTGCTCGCCCGAGGGCTGCAGGTTCAGGATGCAGGGCAGGTCGCTGCCCAGGCGCTCAAAGTCGTCCACGGTGAGTTTCAGGCCCAGGCGTCCCGCGATGGCGATCAGGTGGATCACGGCATTGGTCGAGCCGCCGATCGCAGCCAGGGTGCGGATGGCGTTCTCAAACGCCTCCATGGTCAGCACCTGCGAAATGGTCTGGTCGCTGTGCACCATCTCGACAATGCGCCGCCCTGCGTTGCGGGCCAGCACATTGCGCCGGCCGTCCACGGCCGGGTAGGCCGCGTTGCCGGGCAAGCCAATGCCCAGGGCCTCGACCATGCTGGCCATGGTGCTGGCCGTGCCCATGGTCATGCAGTGGCCGTGGCTGCGGTGCATGCAGCTCTCGGCCTCAAAGAAGTCAGCCAGCTTGAGGGTGCCAGCGCGCACTTGCTCGCTCATGCTCCACACGCCGGTGCCAGAGCCCAGTTCCTGGCCGCGCCATTTGCCGTTCAGCATGGGGCCACCACTGACACCGATGGTGGGCAGGTCCACGCTGGAGGCGCCCATCAGCAGCGAGGGCGTGGTCTTGTCGCAGCCCATGAGCAGCACCACGCCGTCGATGGGGTTGCCGCGGATGCTTTCCTCCACATCCATGGAGGCCAGATTGCGGTACAGCATGGCGGTGGGGCGCAACAGGGTCTCGCCCAAGGACATGACCGGGAATTCCAGTGGAAAGCCGCCCGCTTCGTACACCCCGATCTTCACCTGCTCGGCCAGGGTGCGGAAGTGGCTGTTGCAGGGGGTCAGTTCGCTGAAGGTGTTGCAGATGCCAATCACCGGGCGGCCATCGAATTGATCATGCGGCACGCCCTTGCCCTTGACCCAGCTGCGGTAGGCAAAGCCGTCCCGGTCCTGGCGTCCAAACCATTGCTGGCTGCGAAGTTCTTCGGGCTTCTTGCGGGGCAGTGTCATTCTGGTGTCTCCGTGGTGAGGTGGCTAGGGAAAACGATAGGGCTGTCATTTTTTCTTATTCATATTATCGTAATACCTTTGGAGCCGCCACCGAGAACACCCCGTCTCTGGCGTAGAAAAGCAATCACAACTCGCTCGCTTCGATCTGAAGCGGGCATGGGATGGAGACCCCGAATGAGCCCTGTTGCACCGACCGGCCTGAACCGCCGCCTGGCCTTGAGCGGCACCGCCGCCTTGTTGTTGACCGACTGGGCCCAGGCCGAGCCGGGCTACCCCAACCGCCCGATCGAGATCGTGGTGCCGGCCTCGGCCGGTGGCGGCACCGATGTGCTGGCGCGGGCGTTTTCGGAGGCGGTGAAGAAGCACCTGCCCCAGCCCATGACGGTGAACAACAAGCCGGGCGCCAGCGGCGCCATTGGCATGGGCGATGTGCTGGCCGCCAAGCCCGACGGCTACAAAGTGGGCATGGTCATTGTCGAGTTGACCACCGTGCCGCACCTGGGCCTGGCCAAGTTCACCTTCGAGGACTTTGTGCCCATCGCCCGCCTGAACTTTGACCCGGCAGCCATCACCGTGCGTGCCGAAGCGCCCTGGAACACCATCGAAGAATTCCTCGCCGCTGCCAAGCAAAAGCCCGGTGAGATGAAGGTTGGCAACTCGGGCAATGGCTCGATCTGGCACCTGGCCGCGGCCGCGCTGGAGGACAAAACCGGCACCCAGTTCACCCATGTGCCCTACCAGGGCGCAGCCCCGGGCGTGGTGGCACTGCTGGGTGGTCACATCGACGCGGTGGCGGTCAGCCCCGGCGAGGTGTCGGCCCATGTCGCGGCCGGCAAGCTCAAGACCCTGGTCACCATGTCCGAGCAGCGCGTCAAGGGCTTTGACAAAGTCCCCACGCTGCGCGAGCGCCAGATCGATCTGGCCATTGGCGCCTGGCGCGGCCTGGCCGTGGCCAAGGGCACGCCGGCCGGGGTGGTGGCCGTGCTCAAGACCGCCACGGCCAAAGCGGCCGAGGAGCCCGCCTTCCGCCAGTCCCTGGACAAGCTCAACCTGGGTTTTGCCTACGCGGACGCGGACGCCTTCCGGGCCGTCATGCAGCGCGACCACGAGGGCTTCAAGGTGCTGATTGCCAAACTGGGCATCAAGGCTTGAGTCCGCCCCTTTGTCATTGCCTTTGAGCACGGAGAGATCCCATTGAGCGCTTATGAAGTCCTGGCGGTGGCCAAGCTGTCGCCCCTGTTGGCCCAACCCTTGTCGCGTGAGTTCGTGGTGCATGAGCGCCTGCATGAGACCGATCCGGCCCGCCTGGCCGAGGTCGCGCCGCGCATCCGCGCCATCGTGGGCGGCGGCGAGTCGCGTGTCAGCCGTGAACTGATCGCCAGCCTGCCGGCGTTGGAGATGATCTCCATCATGGGCGTGGGCTACGACGGTGTGGACGTGGCGGCGGCACTGGAGCGGGGCATCCGCGTCAGCCACACGCCCGATGTGCTCAACGACGACGTGGCTGACCTGGCCCTGGCGCTGATGCTGTCCGTGTCGCGCCGTTTGGTGCAGGCCGACCAGTTTGTGCGCAGTGGCCAGTGGGCGCAGGGGCCTTTGCCCTTGGCGCGCAAGTTCTCGGGCTCGCGCCTGGGCCTGGTGGGCATTGGCCGCATCGGTCAGGCCATTGCCCAACGTGCCCAAGCCTTTGGTTTGTCGGTGGCCTACACGGCACGCAGCGCGCGCGCTGGCCTGCCGTACCGCTACCTGCCCACGCCAGCGGCGCTGGCGGCCGAGGTGGATTTTCTGGTCGTGATCATCCCAGGGGGCGCGGCCACCCGGCACCTGATCAACGCCGAAGTGCTGCAAGCGCTGGGCCCACAGGGCTACCTGATCAATGTGGCACGCGGCTCGGTGGTCGACCAGGACGCCTTGCTGGAGGCCTTGCAAGAAGGGGTGATCGCGGGCGCGGGTTTGGATGTGTTTGCCAACGAGCCTGACGTGCCCCAGGCCTTATGGAGCCTGCCCCAGGTGGTGCTGACGCCGCACATTGGCAGTGCCACGGGCCAGACCCGCCAAGCCATGGCGGATTTGGCCTTGGCCAATTTGCGCGCCCATGCCGCCGGCCAGCCTTTGCCGACCCCGGTGCCGGAGTGCCGCTGACAGGGCAGGGACCCCGGCGCTGCACTGAGTTTGAAGGGCTTTTCGAGCCGGGTTTACGCTAGGCTCTGGGCTTTTCAATCGTCATATGATAACAATGAGCACCTCGTCCAGCATGATCAAAAACGTCCATGGCAACACGGTAGACCACCTGGGAGAAGCGATTCTTTCGGGTCACTACGCCGTGGGGGCGTCCTTGCCGGCCGAGCCTGTGCTGTGCGAATCGCTGGGCGTGAGCCGGACGGTCGTGCGCGAGGCCATCAAGTCCCTGGTGGCCAAGGGCTTGATCACCACCGGCCCCAAGGTGGGCACCCGGGTGCAGCCTGCCGAAGAGTGGAACTGGTTTGACCCCGACGTCATTGGCTGGCAGTCGCGTGCCGGTCTGACCCCTGACTTTTTGCGCGACCTGCAGGACCTGCGCCGCGTGGTCGAGCCCGCCGCTGTGCGCCTGGCCGCCGAGCGTGCCACCCCCGAAGACCTGGCCGAGCTGGAAACCGCCTATGCCGGGATGAAGCGCGCGGTCGACCTGGGCGGTGACTACATCACCCACGACCTGGCCTTTCACCGAGGCCTGCTGCGCGCCGCCCACAACCGCATGCTGGCCCAGATGAGCAAGGCCTTGAACGCCTTGCTGCGCACCAGTTTTGAAATTTCATCCTCGCGCCCGGACGGCTCCAAGCTGTCCTTGCCCTTGCACCGCGCGGTGCTGGACGCGGTGGTCGCGCACCAGCCCGACGAGGCCGAACGCGCCATCCTGACCCTGATCCACGGCGCCAGCGACGACATCGAGCACGTGCTGGGCTCGCGCCAACGCCTGCCCCAACTCAATTTGCCAGCCTCACAACTCAAGGGCGCCTGAGACGCCTGATCTTTCCAAGCTTCCACACCCCTCACAACAGGAGACAAGCCCATGAAGTTCAACAAGGTGCTCACGGCGGCCATGGTGGCCGCGGGCCTGCTGGCGTCCAGCCAGGCTTTCGCGCAGGAAAAGCTCACCGTCTGGTGGGTCAAGGGTTTCTACAAGTCGGAAGATGACGCGCTGTTTGCCGCCATCAAGAAGTTCGAAGAGAAGTACAAGGGCGTCAAGGTCGACCTGTCCCAGTACCCCATCCAGGACATGATCCCCAAGACCGTGTCGGCGCTGGACTCGGGCAACCCGCCTGATGTGGCGTACTCGGATGTGTATGACTTCCAGGTCACAGGCAAATGGGCGCATGAGGGCAAGCTGGAAGACATCAGCAGCGTGATCAACCCGATCCGCTCGCGCTTTGCGCCCAACACGGTCGAGACCGCGTTCCTGTACAACGACGTCACCAAGACCCGGGCCTACTACGCCTTCCCGATCAAGCAGCAGACCATGCACATCGAGTACTGGGTCGACATGCTGGGCGAGGCGGGTTTCAAAGAGGCGGACATCCCCAAGACCTGGAAGGAGTACTGGAGCTTCTGGTGCGAGAAGGTCCAGCCGGCCTACCGCAAGGCCAGTGGCAACCGCAGCTTTGGCATCGGCATGCCCATGGGCGTGGACTCCAGCGACGCCTTCTATTCCTTCCTGACCTTCATGGACGCCTACAACGTGCAGCTGGTCAATGACAGCGGCAAGTTGCTGGTGGACGACCCGGCGGTGCGCACCGGCCTGATCAACGCCATGACGGACTACACCACGCCCTACCTCAAGGGCTGCACACCGCCGTCCTCAACCAGCTGGAAGGACCCGGACAACAACGTGGCCTTCCACAACAAGACCATTGTCATGACGCACAACGCCACCATTTCGCTGCCCGCGAAGTGGCTGGACGACATGAACAACCCCACGCTCAAGGAAGAGCAGCGCGCCACGGCCAAGAAGAACTACACCGAGCTGATCCGCACCGCGGGCTTCCCAGCCAAGCCCGATGGCAGCAAGATGGTTTACCGCACGGCGGTCAAGACCGGGGTGATCTTCAGCCAGGCCAAGAACAAGGCCCGCGCCAAGGACTTTGTGAACTTCCTCATGCAAGAGGAAAACCTCACCCCTTACGTGGAAGGCTCCTTGGGCCGCTGGTTCCCGGTCACCAAGGCCGCCCAGGCACGCCCCTTCTGGCAGGCCGACGAGCACCGCCGCTCGGTGTTCAACCAGTACGCGGCCGGCACGGTGACGTTTGAGTTCACCAAGAACTACAAATTCACCATCCTCAACAACGAGAACGTCTGGGCCAAGGCCATGAACCGCATCGTGAGCGAGAAGGTGCCCGTGGACAAGGCGGTCGACGAGATGATCGAGCGCATCAAGACGGTGGCGCGCTGAGCGGCTGCGGCCCTCGGTCTGTGCTGACCATTGACATCAACCCGCTGCCCAGCCCCGCTCAGGGGCTGGGCCGGCCTGACAGCGTCTGAGTTCATGTCTACCCACCTTGCTTCCGCCCCTGCCACCTTGACTGACAGCGCTACCAGTGGCGCCGCGCCCCCTGTGGGGCGGCGCATCGAGTCCTCCTGGGACCGCTGGGGCCTGATCATGGTCCTGCCCTACCTGCTGGTGTTTGCCGTGTTCGTGCTCTACCCCGTGGGCTATGGCCTGTGGCTGGCGCGGCACCCGCAGAGCTACGTCAAGCTCTTCGAAGACCCGATTTTTTTCCGCAGCACCGTCAACACGGTCATCTTTTTGATTGTGGCCATCAACCTCAAGATGGTGGTGGCCCTGGTGCTGTCGGGCTTTTTCATCCAGTCGCGCTGGTGGATCAAGGCCTTGTCGGCCTTGTTCATCCTGCCCTGGGCCTTGCCTTCCATTCCCACCATTTTGTCGGTGCGCTTCATGCTCAACCCCGAGTGGGGGGTGATCAACAGCCTGATTTTCCGCCTCACCGGCCTGGACGGGCCCAACTGGCTCAACGACCCCACGCTGGCGCTGAGCTTTTCCATGCTGATGCACATCTGGAAGTCGCTGCCTTTCTGGACCCTGATCCTGGTGGCCGGTCGCCTGGCCATTCCGGCGGAGCAGTACGAGGCTGCGGCGGTGGACGGGGCCAGCCGCTGGCAGAAGTTCGTCTACATCACCTGGCCCTCGATGCGCTCGCTGTTCCTGACCTCGACCATCCTGTCCATGATCTGGACCCTGGGCGACTTCAACAGCGTCTACCTGCTCACCGGCGGCGGCCCGGCCGACCTGACCCATGTGCTGGCCACGCTGGGCATCCGCTACCTGCGCCTGGACCAGGTGGACCTGTCCATGGCCTCCATCGTGGTGGCCTTGCCCCTGGTGCTGCCCCTGGTCTGGTTCATGATGAAGAGGTTGTCCAAATGAAGCGCCCCTCCATGCGTGCCGTGGCCACCGAGGCCAAACTGCTGCTGATCGGCATCCCCGTGCTGCTGTGGACCTTGATCCCGGTCTACCACCTGGTGCTGTTCGCCATTTCCCCGCGCGACACCGCCACCTCGGGCCGGCTCTGGCCAAAGGAACCCACGCTGGAGAACTTCGCCATCGTGTTCCAGCAAAAGCACTTTTACCTGGACCACTTTTGGGCGCAGCTCGGCAACTCGGTGGTGATCGCGCTGAGCGTGGGCTTTTTGACGCTGGCGGTGTCCACCTGCGCGGCCTTTGCCATCAGCCGGCTGCGCGTGCGTGGTGGGCGCCTGGTGATGAACCTGGCCTTGTTCACCTACTTCATCCCGGCGGCTTTCTTGGCCGTGCCCATGTACAAGACCATGGGCAACTATGGGCTGTTGAACAACCAGTGGTCGCTGATCCTGGCCATGGTGACGATTGCCTCGCCGTACTGCATCTGGGTGCTCAAGCAGGCTTCGGACAAGCTGCCCTACGAGCTGGACGAGGCCGCCAAAATGGACGGCGCCACCGCCTTGCAGCTGTTCCGCCTGGTGTACCTGCCGCTGATGGTGCCCTCCCTGGTGGCCGTGGGCACCTATGCCTTGTTGCTGGCCTGGAACGAGTACCTCTACGCCTTCTTGTTGCTGTCCAAGGACAGCGACCTGACCCTGGCCGTGGCCCTGGGCAACTTCCTGTCGGCCGATGACTCGCCCTGGGAGCTGCTGATGGCCACGGGGCTGATCTACGCGCTGCCCCCGGCGGCCGTGTACTACACCTTCAAGCGCTACATGGTGTCGGGCCTGACGGCTGGCGCCGTCAAGAGCTGAGCTTTCACCCCACTTGCAAGCACGAGGACGCATTCATGGCGGCAGTTTCCCTCCAGAACATCGAGAAGTATTTCGGCAAGGTTCAGATCATCCAGGGCGTGTCCTTTGACATCGCCGATGGGGAGTTTGTGGTCATGGTGGGCCCTTCGGGCTGTGGCAAGTCCACCTTGCTGCGCATGGTGGCGGGCCTGGAGCCCATCAGCGCGGGCGAGCTGCTGATTGACGGTCGCGTGGTCAATGAGCTGGACTCCAAGGACCGCGACATCGCCATGGTCTTCCAAAGCTACGCGCTGTACCCCCACATGACGGTGGGCGAGAACATGGCCTTCAGCCTCAAACTGCGCAAGGCCGACGCGGCCCTGACCGCGCAGCGCGTGCAGGACGCGGCGCGCATCCTCAACCTCGACAGCTTGCTGCACCGCTACCCGCGCGAGTTGTCGGGCGGCCAGCGCCAGCGCGTGGCCATGGGCCGCGCCATCGTGCGCGACCCCAAGGTGTTCTTGTTCGACGAGCCCCTGTCCAACCTTGACGCCAAGCTGCGCGTGGCCATGCGCGCCGAGATCAAGGCCCTGCACCAGCGCCTCAAGACCACCACCATCTACGTGACCCACGACCAGATCGAGGCCATGACCATGGCCGACCGCATCGTGGTCATGCACGATGGCCTGGTCGAACAGATCGGCACGCCCCTGGACTTGTTTGACCGGCCGCGCAACCTGTTCGTTGCCCAGTTCATTGGCTCGCCCGCCATGAACGTGTTGGCCGGTACCTTGCAGCAAGAAGGTGACCAGGCCTGGGTGGAGGCCGAGGGCCAGCGCTGGCCCGTGGCCCCGGTGGCGGGCGCCCAGTCCGGCCAGCGCGTGCACTACGGCGTGCGCCCCGGCGACATGCACCTGGCCGAGCAGGGCGTGCAGGCCCGCGTGGTGGTGGTCGAGCCCACAGGGGCCGAGACCGAGCTGCTGCTGCAGGTGGGCGACGCCCGTGTGGTGCTGGTCATGCACGGCCGCACCGAGGTGCGGCCTGACGACCTGGTGCACCTGGCGATCTCAGCGCCCAAGGCCCATGTCTTTGATGGCAATACCGGCCTGCGCCTGGGCTGAGTCAGCCCCTTTTTCAAGCTTCAAGGACCCCACCATGCGCGCTTTGGTTTGCCATGCTCCCCATGACTTGCGACTCGAGGCGCGCAGCGCCGACGCCCCCGGCCCCGGTGAGGTCGCGGTGCAGGTCGCCTATGGCGGCATTTGCGGCTCGGACCTGCACTACTTCCAGCATGGTGGCTTTGGCACGGTGCGCCTGCAAGAGCCCATGGTGCTGGGCCATGAGGTGTCGGGCGTGGTCGCGGCCTTGGGCCCTGGCGTACAAGGCCTGACCTTGGGCCAGCGGGTGGCGATTTCACCTTCGCGCCCTTGTGGCCAGTGCCGCTTCTGTCAGCTGGGCCAGCACAACCACTGCCTGGACATGCGTTTTTACGGCAGCGCCATGCGCTTCCCCCACATCCAGGGCGCCTTCCAGGACTGGCTGGTGATCTCGGCGGCGCAGGCCCACCCGGTGGGGGCGGGCCTGTCGCTGTCTGAGGCGGCGCTGGCCGAGCCCTTGTCAGTGGGTTTGCACGCGATCTCGCGCGCGGGCTCGGTGCTGGGCCAGCAGGTGCTGGTCACGGGTTGTGGCCCCATTGGCTGCTTGCTGATAGGCGGTCTGCGCCGCGCGGGCGCGGCCCGCATTGTGGCGGCGGACATCGCGGAGGGCCCCTTGGCCTGCGCACGCGCCATGGGGGCCGACGCCACGGTCAACCTGGCCAGCGACACCGAGGGCTTGGCGCCTTATGCGGTCGACAAGGGCCAGTTTGGGGTGATGTTCGAGGCCTCGGGCAATGCGCGGGCCTTGCAGGCGGGGCTGGCGGTGGTGGCGCCGCGCGGCGTGATCGTCAGCGTGGGCCTGGGCGGCGACGCCGCCTTGCCGCTGAACACCCTGGTCGCCAAGGAGTTGGAGCTGCGTGGCACCTTCCGCTTCCATGCCGAGTTCGCCACGGCGGTGGCCTTCCTGAGTCAGGGCTTGATCGACGGGCGCCCCGTCATTTCGCATGTGCTGCAAGCCGATCAGGCCAGCCAGGCCTTTGCTTTGGCGGCCGACAAAGGCCAGTCCATGAAGGTGCAATTGAGCTTTGCCGGCGCCTGCGCCGAGACCTGAGGCGGCCTGTTGGCCTGAGCTGCCCGTGCCCACCAGTGGGGCTCAGGCCGTGCACGGCCCTCCTACAATCGCCTGACTTGATGGGCCTTCTTCGGCTTTTTTGTTTTTTTAACGGGTGCTTTGCATGACTTCTGAATTCCCTCATTTCACCCGCGTGGTGCTTTACACCGGCGCCGATGGCCGAGCTGGCTTTCGGGAGGAGCTCATGCCGCTGACCGAGGGCAAACCGGCGGCTCGGCTGAGTCCGTTTGCCGCGGCTCAGGGCTACCAGTTGCGCCACAGCCCGGTGGGCTTTCGCAGCGAATTCCACTGCACGGGCGAGCCGCAGTGGGTGTTCATCTTGCAGGGGCAGATGGAGATTGGCTTGCAGGGCGGCGTCTCGCGCGTGTTTGGCCCGGGCGAGCATTTCTACTCGGCCGACACCTTGCCGGCGGGCGCCACCTTCGATGCGGCCGTGCATGGCCATTGGAGCCGCCAGGTCGGTGATGAACCGCTGGTGACCCTGTTCCTGCGCGACTGAGGCGCAGGCACAGCGCCTGACCCGCGCTGGCCTCCCGTGCAGGGCGGCCAAGGGGTCAGGGCAGGGGGCTCAACGCCCGAAGGAACGACCGCCGCCGCCCGAGCGGCCACCGCCGCCAAAGCCGCCACCGCCGCCACCACCGGAGCGGCCACCACCACCGCCACCGCCGCCATAACCACCGCCGCCGCCACCGCTGCGGCCGCGGCCACCGCGACCGCGTTCGGCCATCATGTCCACGCTGGTGCGCATGGGGTCTGGTTGGCCCACCGGGGTGCTGCGCACAGGCGCGGCACGACCGGTCAGCGTGGCCAGCGCGGCCGAGGCGTCATGGCGCACACCGGCCTGGCTGTCTTGGCGGTCAAAACCACCCGAACGCGGGCCGCGGTTGCCACCGCCATTGCCGCCACCGTATCCACCGCCATTGCCAGCACCTTGGCCCGGACCGCGTGCAGGACGCGGACCTTGACCCCGGTGGGCGCCCTCAAAGCCTTGGCCGTCACGGGCCGGCTTGTTGCGCGGAGCTGGGCCACCACGGCCACCATTGCCGCCACCACCACCATTGCCTTGCGAGGCGCCACGACCGCCGCCACCGCCACCGTTGCCACCGCCGTTGCCGGCCGGGCCACCGTTGCCGGCCTTGTTGTCGCGGATGCGTTGCATCATTTCAGCGCGGGCTGCCTTGGCCGCTGCGGCCATGACTTCGCGGCTGGGCGGCTTGCCAGCGCCCCCCCAGATGGTCTGGCGACCCATGGCGATGGGTTCGGCGCGCTCACCAGCTTCGGGGCCGAAACCGTCGATCACGCGCACTTCGATGGTTTGTTTGGTGAAGCGCTCGATGTCTTGCATGAAGCCTTCTTCGTCCAGGCAGACCAGGCTCACCGCTTCACCGCTGGCGCCGGCACGGCCGGTGCGGCCGATGCGGTGCACATAGTCTTCGCTGACGTTGGGGATTTCGTAGTTGACGACGTGGGGCAACTCGTCGATGTCGATGCCGCGCGCGGCGATGTCCGTGGCCACCAGGGCGCGGATGTCACCGGTCTTGAAGCCCTGCAGGGCCTGGGTGCGGGCGCTTTGGCTCTTGTTGCCGTGCAAGGCCATGGCCTTGATGCCATTCTTGGTCAGGTACTCGGCGACGTTGTTGGCACCGAACTTGGTGCGCGTGAACACCAGCACCTGGCTCCAGTTGTGCTCCTGGATGATGTGGGTCAGCAAAGCCTTCTTCTTGCCACGGCCCACGGGGTGGATCACCTGGGTGATGCGCTGCACGGTGGTGTTGCGCGGCGTGACCTGGATGCTCTGCGGGTTCTTCAGCAGGGTGTTGGCCAGGTCGCGGATTTCGTCGCTGAAGGTGGCCGAGAACAGCAGGCTTTGCTTCTCGCGCGGCACCAGGGCCAACACCTTCTTGACGTCGTGGATGAAGCCCATGTCCAGCATGCGGTCGGCTTCGTCCAGGATCAGGATCTGCACGCTGGACAGGTCCAGGTGGCCTTGCTGTTGCAGGTCCAGCAGGCGGCCCGGTGTGGCCACCAGGATGTCCACGCCACGCTTGAGGGTGGCGATTTGCGGGTTCATGCCCACGCCGCCAAAGATGACGGCCGAGCTCAGTTGCAGGTACTTGCCGTAGTCACGGACCGACTCTTCGACCTGGGCGGCCAATTCACGGGTCGGGGTCAGCACCAGGGCGCGAACGCCCACGCCGCCGGTGCGGTTGGTGGCGCTGCGGCTCATGCTGAGCTTGTGCAGCACGGGCAGGGTGAAGGCGGCGGTCTTGCCGGTGCCGGTTTGGGCGCCAGCCAACAGGTCGTGGCCTTCGAGCACGGCGGGAATGGCCTGCGCTTGAATCGGGGTGGGGTTTTCGTAGCCTTGTTCGCGAACGGCTTTGAGAATCGCCGGAGCGAGGTTCAGATCATCAAAAGTCATGGTGTGGTGCCCTTGCCGGGCACTGGGGTATCGGCCTGTCCCGGGTGCTTGGAGCACCAGGCCAGTCAAGGCAGATGAGCTTCAGGGTAGGTCGGACAAAGGCTTGAAAAAAAGCCCTTCCGGCCCGCAGCAGATTGCTGATGTTGCGAGTTACTGGAGACCGCAACGGCAATCATTGTCGCATGAGTCGATAATCACGGTCTGCATCGCCTTTTTTTTCATTCAAAGTAGAACATGGCCCAATACGTTTTTTCCATGAACCGCGTCGGCAAGATCGTGCCGCCGAAGCGACAGATCCTGAAGGACATCTCGCTGAGCTTCTTCCCGGGCGCCAAGATCGGCGTGCTGGGCTTGAACGGCTCGGGCAAGTCCACCTTGCTCAAGATCATGGCTGGCATCGACAAGGAAATCGAAGGCGAAGCCATTCCCATGGCTGGCCTGAAGATCGGGTACCTGCCGCAAGAGCCGCAGCTCGACCCTGAGCAAACCGTGCGCGAGTCGGTCGAAAGCGGCATGGGCGAAATCAAGGCCGCCCAAGCGCGCCTCGAAGAGGTGTACGCCGCGTATGCCGAAGAAGACGCTGACTTCGACGCCCTGGCCGCTGAGCAGGCCAAGCTCGAAGCCATCATCGCCACCGCGGGCGACGCGTCTGACCACCAACTCGAGATCGCCGCCGACGCCCTGCGCCTGCCGGCCTGGGACGCCATCATCGGCAAGCTGTCGGGCGGTGAAAAGCGCCGTGTGGCCCTGTGCCGCCTGCTGTTGTCCAAGCCCGACATGCTGCTGCTCGACGAACCCACCAACCACTTGGACGCCGAATCGGTGGACTGGCTGGAGCAATTCCTGGCCCGCTTCTCGGGCACCGTGGTGGCCATCACCCACGATCGCTACTTCCTGGACAACGCGGCCGAGTGGATTCTGGAACTCGACCGGGGCCATGGCATTCCGTACAAGGGCAACTACAGCACCTGGCTGGACCAGAAGGGTGCCCGCCTGGAGTCCGAACAAAAGGGCGAAGAAGCCCGTGCCAAGGCCTTGAAGAAGGAATTGGAATGGGTGCGCCAAAACGCCAAGGGCCGCCAGGCCAAGAGCAAGGCCCGCATTGCCCGCTTCGAGGAATTGAGCGATTACGAATACCAAAAGCGCAACGAAACCCAGGAAATCTTCATTCCTGTGGCTGACCGCCTGGGCAGCCAGGTGATCGAATTCCGGGGCGTGAGCAAGTCCTTCGGTGACCGCGTGCTGATCGATGACCTCAGCTTCAACATCCCGGCGGGTGCCATCGTCGGCATCATCGGCCCCAACGGCGCCGGTAAGTCGACCCTGTTCAAGATGATCGCCGGCCGCGAGCAACCTGATTCGGGCGAAGTGGTGGTGGGCTCCACGGTCAAGATGGCCTATGTGGACCAGAACCGTGACGAACTGGGCAACGACAAGACCGTCTGGGAAGACGTGTCGGGCGGCCTCGACATCCTGACCGTGGGCAAGTTCCAGATGGCCAGCCGCGCATATTGCGGTCGCTTCAACTTCAACGGTGGCGACCAGCAAAAGAAGGTCGGTCTGCTGTCGGGCGGTGAGCGCGGTCGCTTGCACCTGGCCAAGACCCTGATCGCGGGCGGCAACGTGCTGCTGCTGGACGAACCCTCCAACGACTTGGACGTGGAAACCCTGCGCGCGCTGGAAGACGCGCTGCTCGAGTTCGCCGGCACCATCCTCGTGATCAGCCACGATCGCTGGTTCCTGGACCGCATCGCCACCCACATCCTGGCCGCCGAAGGCGACAGCCAGTGGACCTTCTTCGACGGCAACTACCAAGAGTACGAAGCCGACAAGAAGAAGCGCCTCGGTGAAGAAGGCGCCAAGCCCAAGCGCGTGCGCTTCAAGGCACTCAAATAAGCTTGAAAAAGCTGGAACAATGACAAGGCTGCAATGCCTTGTTACAAAACGGGGCCTGCGGGCCCCGTTTGTCTTGCTGGGTTGTCCAGCCGCCGTCCTCCTGCCAGAGGTGTTGTCATGAGTTCCCACGCGTCCAGTCCTGTTCCGTCAGCCCTTTACCAAGCCTGTGTGGAGGACGCGCGCCGCGAGGCCCGCATGCTGATCGAGAAGCTGGTGGACTACACGCGCTACCAATTGCGCGAGCGCGAAGCCTCGCTGCGCCACCCCGGCGAGCGCAACAGCGTGAGCGCGGCCATTGACCAGCTCAACCGTTGCCAGGCGCAGCTGATCGAGCAGTTCGTGAGCCAGCTCATCCAGGGCTTTGACAGCCCACCGGTGTCTTTGCTGGAGGGGGGCAAGCGGCAGTCCTTGATGGAGTTGCGCTTTGATCAGCTCGAACTCATGGACGAACACCAGGTGCAAAGCCGGGTCGAGCTGGCCCGCACCCAGCAGATGACCTTGCACGCGGTGGAGGGCACCTTGCCCGAGCTCAATGCCCTGACCTGCGCCATGCAGGGCCTGCCCAATGTGATGCCGGACCGCAATCCCTTCCGGCCCGAGGTCTACCTGCGCGCGCTGCAAGGGGCCATGGAGTCTGCCGGGGTGACCCCCTTGGTGCGCATGGCCTGGACCCAACAGATGTGCACCGTGCTGGGCAAGGAACTCAACAGCTTTTATGGCTTTTTGAACCACAAGCTGCGCGACCAAGGCGTGCGGCCAGCCGACTACACCGTGGTGCCCGCTGGGGGGCAGACCAACCGTCCCTTGTACGTGCCTGAGGTGATCCCCCCGGCCCAGGCCCTGCGCGCGCAAGAAGAGGCCGCCGCATCGACCTGGGAGCGCAAGCGCCCTGCGCCTGCCGCCCCTCTGCCGTCGGCGCCCCCGCTGACTGGCGGGCTGGCTCCGGTGCCCGCCCAGGCCCCGGCCTCGTTGCCCGCGCTCTACCTTGACGAGGGCTTGGCCGCGCCCGCCTTGCCCGAGGGCACGGTGCTCACGGTGGACCGCCTGCGCCGGTTGTTGGGCAACGAAGGGGGGGCGGGGCGCCGCCGCGATCAGGCCGCAGCAGGCGCTGCGCCGCCCGCACTGGCCGCGTCGACACGGCTGGAGGCCTTTGCCCAGCAGTTCGAACGCCAGTTTGAAGTGCGCCAGGAGCAAGAGGAGGCCCAGCACAGCGACTTCCAAAGCACCTTGCCCGCCGCCTTCGACGCCTTGGACAGCCCGCAAGAGGTTGCTCAGGTGCTGCAACGCGTGGCGCAGCGCCAGCCCGGCGCGCGTGGCGGCAACGCCCCCATCACCGTGCAGGCCCTGCGCCAGCAATTGCAGCAGCAGGGCCAGGATGTGGGCCAGGTGGTGGCGCTGGAGGTGGTCACGCTGATGATTGAAAACATCGTGCGCGACCCCCGCCTGTTGGGCGCCTTGCGCCAGGCGGTGCGCGAGCTGGAGCCGGCCCTGGCCCAACTGGTGGTCAGTGATGTGCGTTTCTTCAGCGACAAAGCCCATCCCGCCCGGCGCCTTCTGGACGCGCTGACCCAGCGCAGCCTGGCGTTTGAATCGGAGGCTGCGCCGGGTTTTGACGCCTTCATGCAGCCGGTGCGTCGGGTCGTGAAGGTGTTGAGTGCCGCGCCCATTCAGGGGGCGGCGCCCTTCGATGTGGCCTTGAAGGAGCTGGAGCGGGCCTGGAATGAACACCGAGAAAACGAGCAGCGCCAGCGGGAGCAGGCGGTCAAGGCCTTGATGCATGCCGAGCAGCGCAACCTGCTGGCGGGTCGGTTGCGCCAGGAACTCCGGGTTCTGCCGGAGCTGGCCCAGGCGGCGCCCGAGGTGCGCGACTTTTTGCTCGGGCCTTGGACCCAGGTGATGGCCCAGTCGCGCCTGGGGGAGCGGGCCTCCGAGACCGACCCGGGCCAGTACCGGGCCCTGGTCGGCGACCTGCTGTGGAGCGCCAATCCCGCACTGGCCCGGCAAAACCCGGCCCATCTGACGCGCTTGATTCCCTCGCTGTTGGGACGGGTGCGCGAAGGGCTCAAGACCATCGACTACCCCCCGCTGATGAGCAGCGCCTTCCTGGAAAAACTGATGGTCTTGCACCAGGCGGCCTACCGGCGGCCGGTGGCTGCAGCGCCGGCGCCGGCGCCGATCCCTGAGCAGGTGGTATTGGCTCCCCGTGTGCCTGAACCGACCGAGGCGCCTGCCGCAGCCCCGACCCCAGGCCAGGACCCCATGTTCGATGAACATGATTCCGATTGGCTGGCCCCGAGCGAGGCGCGGGTGTCAGGTTTCATGACCCTGCCGGAGGCCGAGCCCAAGGCCCAGGGCCCGGCGGCGTTGGCGCCTATGGCCTGGGAGGTCGGCGCCTGGGTGGAATTGCTCAGCGACGGGGTCTGGCGCCGCAGCCAGCTCAGCTGGGCCAGCCCCCATGGCACCCTTTTCCTGTTCACGCGCCCCGATGGCAGCAGCCAGTCGATGACGCGGCGCATGCGGGACCGGCTGGTCAGCGATGGGCTGTTGCGGGTGCTGGCCGACCAGCCTGTGGTGGCCGGTGCCTTGGACGAGGTGGCGCGCACCGCTTTGCGCAACACCGTGGCCGAGGAGCGTGACTCGCCCTTGGAGCGCGGCCCCGGCCCGGTGGTCTGAGACTCCGCCCGCCTCAGGCCCCAGGTGGCGCCGGAGGGCTGGCTTCTGTGCCCGCGGCAGGGGCTGGCGGCTGAAGGGGCGGCTGGCTGGCCGGGCCACCCGCCAGGCGCCTGCGCACCCACTGCAGGTGGCTGCGCAGGGCGTACAGCTCGTCGGTGTAGGACAGGGGCAGGTGGATTTGCGTGACCTGCTGCTCCACCTCGGCGAGCTCTTGCAACAAGGCTGCGGGCGTGGCCTCGCCTTGGTCCAGGCGGGCCTCGATGTCGCGCAGCCGGCCGTACCAGCGGAACACCCGCGACCGGACCCGGAAGGTGTAGAGCGGCGGGATCACCCGGCTCAGCGGCAGCACGATGGCCAGCACCACCCCCAGCGCCAGGCCCATGCGCTGCACCAGATTGGCCAGCCAGAAGGGCAGGTGGCGCTGCAGCCAGGACGGGCCCTCGGTGTAGGCGCGCTCGGCTTCGCGGCTCAGGGGCAGTTCGTTGTGGTTGAGGTTGGGGAACTCACCCGCGCGGTTGAACCAGCCGGCGTTGCCATGCAGGCTGCGCGCGGTCTGGGCAAACAGCTGCTGCAGCGCGGGGTGGGTATCAGCGCGAACCAGCAGCGAGGTGGTGGATGCCACCAGGCGCGCATCGCGCGAGGGGATGTCACGCGCCAGGTCGACCACCCCGCGAGGCAGGGTCACCGGCGTCAGGAAGGGAAAGCGGCGCGCATAGGCTTCGCTCTGCCCAAAAGCCATCAGAAACACGCCGGGCGTTTGGAGCAGCATCTGCACCAGAGGCGATTCAGGGGCGGACGCAAACACCACCGCGTCCAGCTCGCCCCCCAAAAAGGCCACGGTGGCGGGGGTTTGGGCCAGTTGAGACAGCTTCAAGGCGCTGGGCTCGACGCCATTGGCTTTGAGCAACTGCGTCATGAGCGCTGGGGCGCCACTGCCCTGGGCGCCCACATTGACCCGCAGGCCACGCAGCTGGGCCAGCGAGGTCAGAGGCCGGTTCGGGCCCACATGGCCGTAGGACGCGGGGCGGTAGAACACCCACAGCGGCTCCATGAATAGGCTGCCCAGGGATTGCAGCTCCTCGTCGGCTTCGGTGGGGTTGGCCGTGGCCGTGCCGCCTTGCACAAAGCCCAGGTCGGCTTGGCCCTCGGCCAGCAGTTGCAGGTTGGCGGCCGAACCGTCGGAGGGCAGCAGTTTGACTTCGATGCCCTCGCGCGCCAGCGCCTCGGCGTAGGCCTTGCCAAAGCGTTCGTAGGCGCTTTGTGCGGGGCCGGTGGCCAGGGTCACCTGGCGCGGCGGCGTCGGGTTGAGCCAGGTGTAGGCACCCCACAACAAGAGCACGGGCAGCAAGGCGATGGGCCCGGCCGACAGCAGAAGGTCGCGCAGGTTCAGCAGGTAGTAGCGCAGGGTGCGTGAGAGGCTGGACATGGGCTCAGTCCTTGGCCTGCTGGGCCTGCTGGGCCTTCTGGCGGGTCAAGTCGGGCGCCATGCCGGTGTCGGGGGGTGGCGCCAGGTCCAGTGCGGCTGGCAGGTGCAGGCCCTCGGCGGTGCGCAGGCCGCGCGCGGCCAGCACGGCGCGCACGGTGGCGCGGGCCATGGCTTCGGCGGCCATGGTGGCCAGCACCATCATGCCGGGAGAGTGGTCGGCCCGCCCCGTGGCCAGTGCGAACACGGTGTCGCCGTCGGACAAGGTGTGGACCGGGTTGATGCTGCGGGCCAGGCCGTCTTGCCCGGCCACGGCCAGGCGCTGGGCCTGGGCCTTGGTCAGCGGGGCATCGGTGGCGATCACGCCCAGGGTGGTGTTGGTGCCGGGCAGCAGGGGCCTGGGCGGCTCGCCGCGCAACAGGGCGCGGCGCGTGTCCAGCAGGCGGCGCCCATTGGCGGTGCGGGCGCCGGCCAACACACGGCCGGTGTCGGGGTCCAGCACGTCACCCAGGGCGTTGCAGGCCACCAGCGCGCCCACGGTGACGCCGTCCACCGTGACCGAGGCGGTGCCGATGCCGCCCTTCATGGCGCGGTGGATGCCAAAAATCTTGCCCACGGCCGCCCCCGTGCCCGCGCCCACATTGCCTTCGGCCGGGCGGCGCGTGCTGGCAGCTGCGCAGGCCGCGTAGCCAGCGGCGGCGTCGGGGCGGATGCGCATGTCGCCCACCAGCAGGTCAAACAGCACGGCAGCGGGCACGATGGGCAGGCGGCCGACGCCCACGTTGAAGCCCACGCCTTGCTCCTCCAGCCAGCGCACCGCGCCGCTGGCGGCGTCCAGGCCCCAGGCGCTGCCACCGGCCAAAACAATGGCGTGCACCTGCTGCACGAGGTTGGACGGGTCCAGCAGGTCGGTTTCGCGGGTGCCAGGGGCGGCGCCGCGCACGTCGACCCCGGCCACCGCGCCCTCGCGCGCCATCACCACCGTGCAACCGGTGGGCCGGCGCTCATCGGTGAAGTGGCCGACCTCGATGCCCGGCACGTCGGTGATGCTGCCCGGGCCTCGGCGGCGTGGCGTGCGCTGGGGCTGGGCTGGCCCGGCGGCCGTGGCCGACTTGGCTGCGGCGGGCTGGGGGGCCTTGCGTTGAGATGTGGCGGGCTGGGCGCGTGGGGTGGCTTGGGGCATGGTCGGCGGGGTGAACAGGTCGTGACGGGCCAGGGTGGGTGGGGCATGCCCAGCCTTGGGCTGGGGCATGACCCGGATCCTGCCGACGCTGATTATGGGTGCAGCGCCCGCAGGCGTTTCAGTGCTGGTGCGCCCCGGCGCCTGGTTTGCGCACCGAGGGCAGGGTGCTGTCGGGCAAGGCGCCCGCGGGCGTGGCTTCAGGGCTGCTGCTGGGGTGCTGGTGGCTGTGCATGGCGGCAGCGTCATGGCTTGCGGCAGGTGCGGCCGGGCTGGTGGGCTGGGCCGGGGCCTGGGGGGCCTCGGGCACCGGGCCGGTCCATTCGCGGGCCAGGGTGCCGGCGGGCGGCTGGTACCAGCCGGGGTCGCTGTGGTCGCCCGGCTTTTGGCCGCGCCGCACCTTGAGCAGGGTGAACATGCCCCCCATGTCCAGCGAGCCGTGGGGGCCGCGCCCGCCCATCATGGGCAGGGTGTTCTCGGGCAGGGGCATGCGCATGCTGCCCATTTCGGCCATACCGCGCTCCCCCATGGCCATGTAGCCCGGCACCAGGTTCTGGATCTTCTCCAGCACGGCGCTTTGGTCGACGCCGATCATGGTGGGCACGTTGTGGCCCATGGGGCCCATGGTGTGGTGGCTTTTGTGGCAGTGCAGGGCCCAGTCGCCTTCCTCGTCGGCCACGAACTCGATCTGCCGCATCTGGCCCACGCCCACGTCCGTGGTCACCTCGGGCCAGCGCGCCGTGGGCGGCACCGGTCCGCCGTCGGTGCCGGTGACGGTGAACTCGTGGCCGTGCAAGTGGATGGGGTGGTTGGTCATGGTCAGGTTGCCGACGCGGATGCGCACCTTGTCACCAAGCCGCACGTTGAGGCTGTCGATGCCGGGGAAGGTGCGGCTGTTCCAGGTCCAGAGGTTGAAGTCCAGCATGGTGTTGACCTGGGGCGTGGCGCTGCCGGGCTCGACGTTGTAGGACGCCATCAGGAAGGCGAAGTCCCGGTCCACCTTGGCAATCAGCGGGCTGGTCTGGCGTGGGTGGGTGATCCACAGGCCCATCAGGCCCATGGCCATCTGGGTCATTTCGTCGGCATGGGGGTGGTACATGAAGGTGCCGGGACGGCGCGCCACGAACTCATAGACCCAGGTCTTGCCGGGCTCGATGGCGGGCTGGGTCAGGCCGGCCACGCCGTCCATGCCGTTGGGCAGGCGCTGGCCGTGCCAGTGGACGGTGGTGGGTTCGGGCAGGCGGTTGCTGACGAACAGGCGCACGCGGTCGCCCTCGACCACCTCGATGGTGGGGCCCGGGCTTTGGCCGTTGTAACCCCACAGGCGCATTTGCATGCCGGGAGCGATCTCGCGCACCACGGGCTCGGCCACCAGGTGGAATTCCTTCACCCCCTGGTTCAGGCGCCAAGGCAGGGTCCAACCATTGAGCGTGAGCACGGGGGTGTAGCGTGTGCCTTCGGGCCGCCACGGTGTGCTGCCGCCGACGGGGGGCTGGTGCAGTTCGGGCAGGGCGGCCAGGGCGCTGCGGGCGACCGCCGCGCTGGCCAGGGTGCCGGCCACGGCACCCGAGAAAAATTGGCGTCTTTGCATGATCAATGTCCTGGTGTGGGGGCAGCGCTGGCAGCCGGGGCGTTGCTGCGCAACAGGTTGCCGCTGCTGGCTGGTGAGGTGTTGGCAGTGCCGCTCAGGGCCAGGCGCAGGTCGGTGTCGGCCAGCCAGAAGTCTCGTCGCGCCTCGATGGCCGCGTTCACGCTGAGGGCGTTTTGCCGCGCCTCGGCCAGCAGCTCCCAGACGCTGCTGAGCATGCCGTTGTAGCGCAGCAGGGTTTCGTCGGTGATTTGCCGCCGCAGGGGCAGGACCTCGGACTCCAGTTGGCGCGACACGGTCCAGGCACTTTGCCAGTCCTGCCAGCGGCCCCGCGCTTCGCTGCGCGCCAGCACGGCCACCTCGCGCACGCGGGCCTGGGCGAGGCGGAGTTGGGCCTCGCTGCGGGCCACACGGGCCTGGCCCTGGTCGAACAAGGGCAGGGGGACTTCGATTTCCACGCTGCGTTTGCTGTCGCGGCTGCCGGGCTGGGTGATGGTGTTGTAGCCCAGACCCAGCTCAAAAGCGCTGACATAGCCGGTGACGCGGGTGTAGCCCAGCGAGTCGGCGATGGCCTGGTACTCGCCTTGGGCGGCCCGCACATCCAGGCGCTCGCGCAAGGCTTGGGCCTCGTAGTCGGCCTCGGGCAGCAGTTCGCTGGGGGGGGCGGGCAGTTGCGCGGGCAGTTGCAGTGCGAGGCCGTCGTTCAGGCCCAGCAGACGGATCAGTTGCTCTCGGCTGGCTTGGGCCTGCAGGCGGGCGCGGGCACCTTGCACGCGGGCATCCTGGAGCGCGCTTTGCTCGCGCGCTTGTTGCAACCGGCTCCAGTTGCCAGCCTTGACCATCTGGCGACCCAGTTCGGCGCCGGCTTCGGCGGCCTCCTGCACCTGCAGCCAGTAGCGGGTGGCGTGCTGGGCCGCGACGGCACGCACCCAGGCGCGGCGCACCTCGGCGCTCAGGCGCAGCACCTCTTGGGCGGTTTGCAGGCGGGCCTGGGCCAGTTGGCGGTCTTGCCATTGCAGGCGCCAAGGCAGGGTGACCAGGCTCCAGAGGTCGATGCGCAGCAGGCGCTCGATCTCGGTCTGGCCGCCTTCACGCACCCGCCCCAGGCCCAGGCCGGGGTTGGGCAACAAGGCCATCTGTTGGCGTTGGGCCGCGGACACGTCCAGCGCCGCCAACTGGGCTTGCAGGCTGGGGCTGTTGAGCAGGGCCAGGCGCACCGCGGTGTCGGCCTCCAGCGCTTGGGCCAACAGGCTGGCCACGGCCTCGGAGTGCGCCTGGGGGCTCAGTCTTGGCGCGGGCCACTGCGTGGCGGCGGGGCCGCCGTGCTGCTGGACCAGCTCAGGGACTTGGGGGCTGGCCCCGGGGGGCAGTCCGCTGGCGCAGCCGGTCAGTGTGCCGATCAGCACCAGGGCCAGGGCTGGCCAAGCCATCCCGGCTCGGTGCCTGGCGCGAGGAGGGACGCCCAGGGTAGGGCGTGCGGGGTCAAGGTCATCCACCCAGGGACGGGGGAGGTGCATGGAAAGCTCCAAAGATCAGGGGCGGCCGATGTCAGGCCGATGGGCGCAACCCACCGAGGCCCTTGGGCTTCAGCGGCGGCGCAGGAGGGGGCGCCAAGCGACGCCCCTTCAGGCTTGGCGCAGGCCAAGCCGTCTGAAGTCAGGCGATGGGTGGCTTGAGGCGCGGGTTCAGGCAAGCGCTTTGAAAGCGGCCTTCGGCGCTGGGGGGCGTGGCAAAGCGCAGTGCTGGCAGCTGTTGGGCGTTGAGCTGGGGGCTGAGCAGGGCCAGGTGGCAGATCTGGCAGGCGGAACAGGCACCACCGTGGGTGGGGTGGGCGCTGTGGCTGGCGTCGGTCAGCCCAGGCTCAGGGGTGTCGGCCAGCTCATGGCAGGGCGGCGTCACGCCGTGAGTGGCATGGGCCGACATGGGCTTGGGCTCGGCGTCCAGGAGGTTCAGGCTCAGGGCCGTCGCAGCCCTGATGGGCACAGCGGCCTCACTGGACAGCCCCAGTGCCATGGCGTCGCCCAACCAGGCTCGCCAGGCGAGCAGCAGGATCAAGGCGATGAGGGCGGGGCGGCGCATCGCTCGATGATAAGCCTTCAGCCCGCCGCCCTGTCATGGCTTCAGGCCGGTCTGCGCAGCAGACGCAAGCCATTCATGATCACGATCAAACTGGCGCCCAGGTCAGCAAACACCGCCATCCACAGCGTGCCCAGGCCCGCGATGGCCAGCGCGGCAAACACCAACTTCAGGCCCAGGGCGATGCTGAGGTTTTGCAGCAGCACCCGGTGCGTGCGCTGCGACAGGCGAATGGTCTCGGCCAGGCGGCGCGGATCGTCGTTCATCAGCACGATGTCGGCGGCCTGGACCGCCACCCCGGTGCCGACGCCGCCCATGGCAAAGCCCAGCTCGGCGCTGGCCAGGGCCGGCGCGTCGTTGATGCCGTCGCCCGCCATGCCGACGGGGCCGTGGGTCTGGCGCAGCACGGCCAGGGCGGCCTGTTTGTCCTGCGGCATCAGCTCGGCGCGCCAGTCGCTCACTCCCGCTTGGCGGGCGATGGCGGCCACCGTGGCGGCGTTGTCGCCGCTGAGCAGCACCGGGTGGACACCGAGTGCGCGCAATTCGGCCACGGCCTGGGGGCTGTTGGGGCGCAGCGGGTCCGCCACGGCCAGCCAGCCCAACACTTGGCGATCGCAGCTGACCCAGGACAGGCTGCGCGCCTGAGCGCTTTGCTCGGCGGCCACGCCGTCCAAGGTGGGCGACCAGTCGCAGTGGCTTTGCAGCCAGCGCTGGCTGCCCAGCCGCCAGCAGCGGCCCTGGTCCCACAGTTCCAGGCCTTGGCCGCTGAGGGTGCTGGGCAGGGCTTGGCCGGTCTGGGTTGGGCCGAGTTGGACGCTCAAGCCTGCGGCGATGGCTTGCGCCACCGGGTGGGTGGAGGCCCGGGTCAATGCCAAGGCCTGGGGGCGCCAATCGGTGCCCGGCTGCGCGGGCGGGGGCAAGACGTCCCCCTGGGTCACCAGCACGGGCTTGCCCTGGGTCAGGGTGCCGGTTTTGTCCAGGCCCATCACACGCAGGTGGCGTGCGGCTTCCAGGTGCTGGCCGCCCTTGATCAGGATGCCGCGCCGGGCCGCCGCCGTGAGGCCGCTGACCAGGGTGACGGGGGTGGAGATCACCAGGGCGCAGGGGCAGGCGATGACCAGCAGCACCAGGGCGCGGTAAAAGGCCTCGGACCAAGCCCAGCCCACAACCAGGGGCCCCAACAAGGCCACCGCCACAGCCAAGGCCAGCACGCTGGGCGTGTAGATGCGGGCAAAGCGGTCCACCCAACGCTGCGTGGGCGCGCGCGAGGTTTGCGCGGCCTGCACCGCCTGGACCACCCCGTCCAGCGTGCTTTGCCCCGAAGCCTGGGTCACGCGCAGCTGCAAGGCGGCTTGCTGGTTCAGGCTGCCGGCCAGCAGGCGGTCGCCAGGCCCTTTGTCCACGGGCAGGCTTTCGCCGGTGAGGGGCGACTCGTCCACGGCGCTGCGGCCTTGCAACACTTGGCCATCCAGGGGCACCCGCTCACCTGCGGGCAGCAGGACGACCGCCCCGACCGATACCTGGGCCAGGGGCTGCGCCAGCCAGCGACCGTCTGCTTGCTGGACCTGGGCGGTGGCGGGCACCAGTTGCAGCAGGGCCGAGATGGCGTGCCGCGCACGGTCGGCCGCGCGGTGTTCCAGGGTTTCCGCCAAGGCGTAGAGGGCCATCACCATGCCGGCCTCAGCCCACTGGCCGATCAGCAGGGCGCCCGCCACGGCCACGGCCATCAGGGCTTCGATGCTGATGCGGCCGTGGCGCAGCGCTTTCACGCCGCTCCACCACGTGCCCAGCCCCGCCAGGGCGATGGCCATCACGGCCAGGCTTTGCGCCGCCCAAGGGCTGGCCAGCCAGCTTGGACTGGGGGCCAGCAGGGGAAGCAATTCAGCGCCTGTTGCCGCGATCAGCGCCGCGCCCAGGCGCCAGGGGCCGGGTAGGCCCTGACCATGGTCATGGTCATGGTCGTGGTCGTGGTCGTGGTCCGCAGGCGCGGCCTGGCAGGGGCCGGGGCATGGTGCGTCCGGTGGTGTTGGTGGGTGGTTCGCATGGGGGGCGTGGGGCTTGGAAGTCATGAAGGCATTGGAAACCCTGAAGTGACTTCAGGGTCAAGGCCTAAGATGCCGTCTTTTTGAGACAAGGCAAAACCCATGTCTTCACCAACCCACACCAGTGCACCCGTGTGGCGCATTGGCGAGATTGCCCAGCGCTCCGGGGTGTCGGTGGCCAATGTGCGCTACTACGAACGCGAGGGCTTGCTGGACCCCGCACCGCGCCGTGACAACCAGTACCGCGTGTACGGCGAGGGCGAATTGCAGCGCCTGCGCTTCATCCGCCTGTGCCGCTCCTTCGACATGTCGCTGGATGAGGTGCGCACCTTGCTGGCCCTGGACCTCACGCGCGCCGAAGACTGCCAGCGTGCCCAGCAGGCGGTGCAGGCTCATTTGCAGCACGTGCAGGCCCGCCTGGCCGAGCTGCGCGGTCTGGAAGCCCAGTTGCAGCATTTGGAGGCCCATTGCGCGGGCGAGGGGCCGCGTTGCAGCCTGATCGAGGCCCTCCATCAGCAAGCCCGCCAATTGCCGACCGAGCCGCAGATCAGCGGGTTGGGCCGGGGTGTGGGCCGGCACGTTTGATCGGTGGGTCGGCTCAGCTCAGCCGTTGCCGGGCTTTGGCCACCCAGCCGTGCAGGTGATCTGCCAGGTCTTTTTGGCTGAACGAGCAGCTTTCTTCGGTGATCAAAGCGGCGGACTCCAAGCGGTCCAGCAGTTGGTGCAGCACCGTCTCGAACTGGGGCGGCAAAGCGGCCAGCAACAGGCCCTGGCTTCGGGCGGTTTGGCTGAGGGTCGCGATGCTGATCGCGCCTTGGCCCCACTGCTGGAGTTGGGATTCAAAAAGTTGGAGTTGATCGTGAGCGCTCATGAATAGTGCGGGCTGTGTCGGGCTGGCAGGGCCAGCCTGGGCGGCGTAGGCCATGAGTTGGGACAGATTTTTGACCAAATCAGGGCTGTGACAAGACACAGCCCCTTGGCTCATGGCATGCTAATGGTTTCGGCGCTATTCCGTTCATCGGAATCGCACACCGGCCATGCTGCCGGGCCGGCCAGGACTCCCGATCTCACACCATGTTGAAACTCATCACCGCCGAGCAACTGCAGCTGGGCATGTACCTGCATAAATTTGGTGGGTCCTGGTTGAAGCACCCCTTTTGGCGCTCGGCTTTTCTGCTGGAGGACGTCAAAGACCTCAACGCCATTGTGGCCAGCGGCATCAACGAGATTTGGATTGACATCTCCAAAGGCTGTGATGTCGCACAAGCCGCACAGGCGGGTCAACCCGCCCCAGAGGCCGTGCCAGAAGCACCCGCCGTGTTGGTGCCCAAGCGCGTGCCGCCCGCACCCACCAGCATGGGGCAGGAGTTGGTGCACGCCAAAAAGATCCTTTTGCAAAGCCGCGATGCGGTGACCAGCCTGTTCAACGACGTGCGCATGGGCAAGGCCATTGACGTCAATGGCGCCGCCCCCTTGGTGGAAGAAGTCACCTCTTCGGTGATCCGCAATCCGGGCGCCTTGGTCAGCATCGTGCGCTTGAAGAACCGAGACGATTACACCTACCTGCACTCGGTGGCCGTGTGCGCGCTGATGGTGGCCTTGTCACGTCAGCTGGGGCTGGACGAGGCGCAGACCCGTGACGCAGCCATGGGCGGCCTGATGCACGACCTGGGCAAGGCCATGATGCCGCTGGAGGTGCTCAACAAGCCTGGCAGCTTGACCGAAGCGGAGTACGCCATCATGAAGAGCCACCCCGAAGAGGGTTGGCGCCTGCTGCGCGAAGGCGGTGGGGCCAGCGAGGCCACCCTGGACATTGCCCTGCACCACCACGAGAAAGTGGACGGCTCGGGCTACCCGCACAAGCTGCAAGGCGAGGGCATCCAATTGCTGTCACGCATGGGTGCGGTGTGCGATGTGTACGACGCCATCACCTCGAACCGACCTTACAAAGCCGGCTGGGATCCGGGCAGCTCGATTCGCCGCATGAACTCCTGGGCCGGCCATTTTGACCCGGTGATCATGAAGGCCTTCATCCGCAGCATCGGCATCTACCCCGTGGGGGCTTTGGTGCGGCTGGAGTCAGGCCGTCTGGGGGTGGTGACCGAGCAGCACGCGACCTCCTTGTTGACCCCAAAGGTGACCGCGTTCTTTTCGACCAAATCCAACGAACCCATTCCCCGCGTGGTGCTGGACCTGTCCTCGCCCAGCTGCCGCGAAAAAATCGTGGCGGTGGAGGACAAAGAAAAATGGGGCTTCAAGTACCTGGACGAAATCTGGTCCGAAACCTGAGCCCCTGGGGCACCCCGAGGCGCTCTGGATGGGCTGGCCGGCCCCCACCCCGCAAGGGGTGCGGGCACATGCTAGGCCAGGGGCCCAGCCCTCAGAGCTTGGCCAGTCGGTCCAGCGCGGCGATGAGGGTTTCGTCCTTCTTGGCAAAGCAAAAACGCACCACGCGTTGGTCAAAGCCGTCGCCGTAAAAGGCCGACAGCGGGATGGCCGCGACACCGATCTCGCGCGTCAGCCACTGGGCAAAGTCGGCTTCACCCAGGTCGCTGACCTCTGAAATGTCCACGCACTGGAAGTAGCTGCCCTCGCTGGGCAGCAGCTTGAAGCGCGTGCGTGCCAGGCCGGCGCGGAACAGGTCGCGCTTGTGCTGGTAGAAGGCCGGCAGGTCCAGGTAGGGCTTGGGGTCGGCCATGTACTGGGCCAGCGCGTGCTGCACCGGGGTGTTGACGGTGAACACATTGAACTGGTGCACCTTGCGGAATTCGGCGCTGAGCGCTGCGGGGGCGGCTACGTAGCCGACCTTCCAACCGGTGACATGGTAGGTCTTGCCAAAGCTCGACACGATGAAGGCGCGCGCAGCCAAGCCAGGGAAGCGGGCCGCGCTCTGGTGCGTCTGGCCGTCGAACACCATGTGTTCGTAGACTTCATCGCTGATCAGGAAGATGTCGGTCGGGGCCAGCAACTCTTGCAGGCGCAGCATGTCTTGCTGGCTCCACACGGTGGCGCTGGGGTTGTGCGGCGAGTTGATCAGGATGGCGCGGGTGCGCGGGCTCATGGCCGCAGCGATGCGGTCGAAGTCCGGCCGGAAGGTGCCCGGGGTGAGGGGCACGCGCACCACCACGCCGCCCGCCAGCTCGATGTTGGGCACATAGCTGTCATAGCAGGGCTCGAGCACGATGACCTCGTCACCGGGGCGCACGATGGCCAGGATGGCCGTGATGATGGCCTGCGTCGCGCCGGCGGTGACCGTGATCTCGTCGGCCGCGCGGTAGTGGTGGCCGTGCAGGGCCTCGATCTTGCGGGAAATCGCTTCGCGCAAGGCCGGGACGCCCGCCATGGGCGGGTATTGGTTCAGGCCCTGCTGCATGGCCGCTGTCACGTCATTGACCAGCTTGGGGTCGCAGTTGAAATCGGGAAAGCCTTGGCCGAGGTTGACCGCGCCGGTCTCGGCGGCCAGGGCCGACATCACGGTGAAGATGGTGGTGCCGACGGCGGGCAGCTTGGTTTGCAGCGGCGGGGTGCGGACGGAGGCGGTGTCAAGGGTCGTCATGGCAGCGGTGCAGGGCAGGTTGAGGTGGTTGAACTCAGAGTTCGTAGTCGTTGATGTGGCCGCTCAGGGCCTTGGAGATCAGGTCACGGCTGAGGCGGTCGCTCAGCAGTTCGGCAAACTTGAACACGAAGTTGCGCAGGTAGGCGCTGCGCTTGAAGGCCACACGGGCCACGTTCTGACCAAACAGGTGGCCCATGGGGCGCACCGCCAGGTCACCAATGGGGTCGTCGCGCACTGCCATCTCGGCCACGATGCCTACCCCCAAACCCAGTCGCACATAGGTTTTGATGACGTCGGAGTCGATCGCTTCCAGCGCGATGCGTGGCTGCAGCTTCTTGGCTGCAAAGGCGTTGTCCACCCGGGTCCGTCCCGTGAAGGAGGGGTGGTACGTGATGATGGGCTCGCCGGCGATGTCTTCGAGGCTGATGCGCTCTTTTTGCACCAGAGGGTGGTCCGGGGGCAGCACCAAGACGTGTTGCCATTCGTAGCAAGGCAGGGTGACCAGGTCGGCGTAGTCGGCCAGGGACTCGGTGGCGATGCCGATTTCAGCCACCTCGTCGAGCAGCATCTTGGCCACTTGGTCGGGCGCGCCCTGGTGCAGGCTGACATTGACTTTGGGGTAGGCCTCACGCAGGCGCGCCACCGGCACCGGCAGCACATAACGGGCTTGGGTGTGGGTGGTCGCAATGGACAGGGTGCCGCTGTCCTGGGCGCTGAACTGCTCGCCGATGCGGCGCAGGTTGCCGACCTCACGCATGATCAGCTCAATGCTTTTGAGCACATGCTGGCCTGGCTCGGTGATGCGTTTGAGGCGCTTGCCATGGCGGGCGAAAATTTCCACGCCCAACTCTTCTTCCAGCTCGATGATGGCCTTGGACACGCCAGGCTGCGAGGTGTGCAGCGCCTTGGCGGCTTCGGTGAGGTTCAGGTTGCGGCGGGCCGCCTCCTGGACAAAGCGGAATTGGTGCAAATTCATAACGAATATCGCCTAAAGAGGCTTTTCATTATGCTGCAAAAGTCTATTGATTTGACCAGTTCAGCCCAGGGCAACCTGGGCCAGGGCGTCGACGATCTGGGGGTTTTCGCCCACTGCGGCACACAGTTCGAACTCGACTTGAGGGTGCTGCTCGTGCAAGGTCTGCATCAGCAGGGGCAGGTCTTCACGCGCGTGCCGGCCCACGCCCAGGAACATGGGCACCACACGCAGGCGTTGGGCGCCAGCGGCCACCAAGGCGGCGGCGGTTTCGGGCAGGTCGGGCCGGGTCAGCTCGAGGTAGGCGCAGCGCACCTCGACATCAGGGGAACGCTCGCGCATGCGCTGGGCCACCGCTTCAATCGGGCGGGCCCAGGCCGGGTCGCGCGAGCCATGGGCAAAAAGAATCACGGCATGCATGGGGCAGCGCTTTCAGGGTCAGGGGAAAAGGGGCGCGGGCCTCAGCGGCGCAGCACCAGCCAGCCAAACGCGGCCAGCGACAGCAGGGAGTAAATCATCCCCGGCGAGGCCGCGACCAGCCAGGGCGTCCAGTTCTGCAGGTTGCCGATGTAGCCAAACACGTTGTTGAGCAGGAAGAAGCTGATGCCGGCCATCACCCCACCGAACACATAGGCGGCAATGCCGCCGGATCGGAAGTGCAGGTAGGCAAAAGGCAGGGCCAGCACCACCATCACCAGGCAGCTCAGGGGGTAGAAGACCTTGCGCCAGAACTCGATCTCGTAGCTTTGCGCGCTCTGGCCGTTCGCATCCAAATGCTGGATGTACTGGAACAGGTCGATGGTGCGCATCCGGTCCGGCTTGAGCAAGGCGGCCGAGGCCATCTCGGCGCTGATGCGGGTGGGCCAGCGGTACTCGGCCATGTCCGAGGGCTCGACACGGGCGCGTTCTTGCTCGGTGTTGCGGAATTCGACCCGGTGCACCTTGAGCAGGAGCCAGGCGTCATCTTGGTTGAAGCGGCCATTTTCGGCATTGGTCATGGAGACCATGCGGCCCTGGTTGTCAAATTCAAAGATGCGGATTTTCTGCATGTCGCCTTCGGGCGTCATGCGGGCGATGTTGACCGCGTAAGAGCTGTAGTCCTGCTTCTCCTTCATCCAGGCGCCGGTCTGGCCGGTGGTCAGGCGGCCTTGGTAGCGCGCTTTCATCAGCTGGGCCACGCGTTCGGTGGCCGGGGCCAGGTAGTCGCCCACGGCAAAGGTGGTGACCACAAAAGCCAGGCCCAACACGAGCAGGGTGCGCAGTGCCTTCCAGGGCCCCAATCCGCTGGTGCGCAGGATGGTGAACTCAGAACTCTGGGCCAGGCTGGCCATCACGAAGATGGTGCCGATCAAGACCGTGATCGGGAACAGCTCGTACAGGTGGCTGGGCATGGCGAGTGCCACATAGATCAGTGCCTGGGTGATGTGGTAGCCGCCTTGGTTGACCCAGCGCAGTTCGTCCACCAGGTCAAAAAAGAAGAACAGCGCCAAAAAGCCCAAGGTCACAAAGGTCACTGAGCTGAGCACCTCGCCATACAGGTAGCGGCGGATGGTTTTCATCGGGCGCTCCCTTCATCGCTCAGTCGGCGGTTGGCCCGCACCCGCAGCCATTGGCGCCAGCTCCAGTTGTAGTGGCGCTGGATCAGCAAGGCGGCGCCCATCAAGGCCGCGCCGCCGTGCAGCAAGGCCATGAACTTGAGCATGGGGATGGAGCTGTTGCTGACCCAGTTCTGGCCCAGGTTGATGAAGTTGTAGTACACGATGAAGGCAAACAGGGCGAACACCAGGCTGCCGGTGCGCCCGGCGCGCGGGTTGACCACCGACACCGCCAGGGCCAGCACCACAAAATTGAAGCCGGCCAGGGCCAGACCCAGACGCCAACTCAGCTCACCCTGGTTGACCGGGCTGGGCTCTTTGAGCAGCTTGAGGGTGGACAAGGCCTTGGTCGGACCGCCGTCGGATTCGGTCAGCACATTGCTGGCCACCCGGGTGCCGTATTCGCTGAAGTCGCTCAGTTTGACGCTGCCGTCGGCCAGCAACTGCTCCATGCGTTGGCCTTGGCTGAGCAGCACGAAACGGTCCTGCCCAATGGTTTCAATGCGTGCGCTGCGGGACGAGGTGACTGCCTCTTGGCCGCGCTCCAGGGCCGCAATGAAGACGTTGTTGCCGGTGTTGGCGTCGTTGCTTTGCTTGTCGACAAAGAACACCCGGGTGCCATTGGCCGACTCCTGGAACTGCCCTGGGGCAATGCGTTCGACGTCGCCGCGTTTCTCGTAGTGGTCACGCATGCCCTGCACCTGTTGGTTGGACCAAGGCCATCCCACCAGCGCCAACACGGCAATGACCAGCAACACCGGCCAGGCGAAGCGAAACAGCGGCGCGACAAAGCTGGCGAGGCCACGTCCGCTGGCAAACCAGATCACCATTTCGCTGTCGCGGTACATGCGCGACAAGGTGCCGACGATGGCCACAAACAGGCTCAGCGCGAGGATGGTGGGCAGGTGGCCCAGCACCGTGTAACCCATGACCATCATCACATCAGAGGGGTTGACGGCCCCGCGCGAGGCCTGGCCCAGGGTGCGGATCAGCATCATGGTCATCACCACGGTGGCCAGCACCACCAGGGTGGCGCCAAAGCTGCGGGCCAGTTCCTTGCGAATGGATGAATGGAATAACATAAGGCGGAGATAAAAGGGTGATTATGAACTTTGAACTGAAACCCCTGAGCCTGGCGGCGGCCGTCAACGAGAAGGCCGACCTGCTGTTGGTTCTGGTGAGCGACCCGGTCAAGCCGGGCAAGGATGCGCTGTCCAGCGTTTTGGCCCACGCCCTCAAGGCCGAAGATTTCGTGCCCAAGGCCGGGCGCTTGCTCAGTGCCTACCGCCTGCCGGCTGTGCAGACGACCCGGGTGGTCTATGCGGGCATCGGTGACGCCAGCCCCAAGCCGGTGCGCCAAGGCGTGCTGGCGGGTCTGGGCGCGGTGCGGGCCGACTCGGTCAAGCGCGTGCTGGTGCTGCCGGCCGACGGTCAGTTGTCCGAAGCGGCCTTGCGCGCTGTGGTGTTGGCCGTCGCCGACGGCAGCTACAGCTACACCTTGACCAAGTCGCGCCCGGAAGCGCGCCAATTGCAAAAAATCACCATCGGCCTGACCGAAGTCAGTGCTGAGCAGCGCGCCGCCCTGGCCCTGGCTGAGGCCACGGTGCACGGTGTTGAAGTCGCCAAGGAATGGGGCAACCGCCCCGCCAACCACGCCACACCCACCCACTTGGCCGCGGCGGCCAAGGCGCTGGCCAGCCGGGGTTCGGGCCTGCAATGCGAGGTGCTGTTGCCGCGTGATGTGGCCAAGCTGGGCATGGGCTCCTTCATGGCCGTGGCGCGTGGCTCTGAAGAAGAACTGCGTTTCATTGTGCTGCGCTACCAGGGTGCTGCGCGCACCGAAGCCCCCGTGGTGCTGGTGGGCAAGGGCATCACCTTTGACACCGGCGGCATCTCCATCAAGCCCGCGGGTGAAATGGACGAGATGAAGTTCGACATGTGCGGGGCTGCCAGCGTGCTGGGCACCTTCCGTGCTTTGAGCGAACTCAAGCCGGCCATCAATGTGATCGGCTTGATCCCGACCTGCGAGAACATGCCCGATGGCCGCGCCCTCAAGCCCGGTGATGTGGTCACCAGCATGAGCGGTCAAACCATCGAAGTGCTCAACACCGACGCCGAAGGCCGCCTGATCCTGTGCGATGCCTTGACCTATGCCGAGCGTTTCAAGCCGCGCGCGGTGGTCGACATTGCGACCCTGACCGGGGCTTGCGTCGTGGCCCTGGGCGCGGTGCGCTCGGGTTTGTTCTCCACCGACGACGCCTTGGCCATCGCTTTGCAAAACGCGGGTGAGCAAGCACAAGACCTGGCCTGGCGCCTGCCGCTGGATGAGGACTATGCCGAAGGCCTGAAGTCCAACTTTGCCGATGTCGCCAACGTGGGCGGTCGGGCAGGCGGCGCCATCACGGCGGCCAAGTTCCTGCAACGCTTTGCCACGCGCTTTCCTTGGGCCCACCTGGACATCGCCGGCACGGCCTGGAAGAGCGGCGGCGCCAAGGGCGCCACGGGCCGTCCCGTGGGCCTGCTGTTGACGTATCTGCTGGCCCAAGCTCAGGCGGTACAGACCGCTGCGGCGCCTGCGGTGGCTGCCAAGCCACGTCGCAAGACGGCCGCCGCCGCCAAGAAGGCATGACGGAAGTCGCTTTTCACTTCAACATGCCGCAGAAGCTGCCCTATGTGCTGCGGCTGTTGCGCAAGGCGGTGCAGGCTGGCGCCCGGGTGACCGTGACCGGGGAGCCCGCCCAGCTGCGTGTGGTGGACAGCCGACTGTGGGAGTTGGCCCCGCATGAGTTCGTGCCGCACTGCACGGCCGAGGCGGATGCCCATGTGCTGGCCCATTCGCCCGTGCTCCTGACGGCCGATTTGGCGGTGCAAAGTCGCCCGCAGGTGCTGGTCAATGTCGGCCCTCAGGTGCCTCAGGGCTTTGAGCGCTTCGAGCGGGTGATCGAAATGGTCAGCCTGGAAGACGCCGACCGCCAGGCGGGCAGGGCCCGCTGGCGGCATTACGCCGACCGGGGTTACGCCATCGTGCGGCACGATATCGCGGTCAAAGGAGCTTGATCATGTCGCTGCCGCCCCGTACGCCTCCCAAGTTCGTGCCCACCTTGACCGAAGTGGTCGAGGTGCCCGTGCCCAGTGCGGTGCCCATCGCCTCGGCACCGCCGCTGGACTTGGTGGCTTTTGAAGAACAGTTGTTGCACCGTGTCATGCAACGCCTGGATGCACTGCTGGAGCAGCGGGTGCAGCAGGCCTTGGCTCGGGTGGTGGAAGAGCAGACGCGCAGCGTGGTGCCCCGCTTGCGTGAGGAGCTGGAGACGGTGTTGGGCCATGCCTTGAGCGAGGTCTTGGCGCAGGAGCTTGCCGGGGCTGGCCCTCGCCGTGGCGAGTGACTTTGACCCTGCGCAGGGTTTGCATGTTGTTTTTCGATGACTAGCGTGTTCCCTGATGTTGACGCAGCGTAAATTGAGCTATCGTCCGCGCCACTGAGTCACGCTCGTTCTCAGACCTTTTCCGGAGTCAATCTATGCAAATCAAGTTGAAACTCACCGCTGTCGCCGCCTTGGCTGTTTTGGCAGGTGCTGCCTCTGCGCAAGACGTGCAAGTCGTGAAGATCGGTCACGTCGCCCCGATGTCGGGCGCCCAGGCCCACTACGGCAAGGACAACGAAAACGGCGCCCGCCTGGCCGTGGAAGACCTGAACACGCAAAACATCGTGATCGGTGGCAAGAAGATCAAGTTCGAGCTGGCCGCTGAAGACGACGCCGCCGATCCCAAGCAAGGCACCGCCGCTGCCCAAAAGCTGTGCGACGCCAAGGTCGCTGGCGTGGTCGGTCACCTGAACTCGGGCACCACCATCCCCGCTGCCAAGGTCTACAACGACTGCGGCATCCCCCACATCACCGGCGCGGCCACCAACCCCAACCTGACCAAGCCCGGCTACAAGACCACCTACCGCATCATCTCCAACGACAACGCCCTGGGCGCTGGCTTGGCGTTCTACGCGGCCGATGCCTTGAAGCTCAAGCGCATTGCCGTGGTCGATGACCGCACCGCTTACGGTCAAGGCGTGGCCGATGTGTTCAAGAAGATCGCGGCCAGCAAGGGCATCACGA
>NZ_JAQSIO010000003.1 GCF_028649455.1 Curvibacter microcysteis
CGCGGTGTCGGCATTGGTCTTGACGGTGCTGGTCAACTCCTCCATCGAGGCGGCCGTCTCTTCGAGGTTGCTGGCTTGGGACTCGGTGCGCTGGCTCAGGTCGGCGTTGCCGGTGGCGATTTCAGCCGAGCCCGTGGCGATGCTGTCGCTGCTGTGGCGAACCTGGCTGACCACGTCGACCAGGCGGTCGTTCATGTGCTGCAGGGCTTGCAGCAGCACCGCCGGCTCGTCAGTGCCTTCGGTGTGGATGGTGGAGGTCAGGTCGCCTGCCGCCACGGTCTCGGCCACCTGCATGGCTTCGTTCAGCGGCGCTGTGATCGAGCGGGTGAGGGCCATGGACAACAGCACGCCCAGAACGAGGGCAATGGCAATCAAGACCAGGGTCAGCTGCACCGCTTGAACGTAGTCGCGGTTGGCCTGTTCATTGGCCAGGGCTGCGCCTTGGTCGTTGAGGGCGATGTTTTTTTGCAAAGCTTCATCCGTGGCCAGAAATGCTTTGCCAGCGTCAGTGGTCGACAGCTTGCGCGCTTCACGCTCACCCGCGTCACCGCTGGCGGACAGGCTCAAGACTTTTTTATCGATCTCGAGGTAGGCGGCCCAACGTTCTTTGGCGGTATTCCAGAGCTGCTGCTCTTCAGGGGATGAGATCAGCTTTTCGTAGCGAGCAAAAGTGTCGGGCACGCGGGTGCTCAGGACCCGATCATGCCGTTCTTGCTGTGTTTTTTTGAGCTCTGGTGTGTCTTCGAGGATGTGTCGCAGTGTGACTCGCCGCACTTCATTGATGGCGGTGCGAACCTCACCCAAGGCTTTGATGCTGGGCAACCAGTTGGTGCCCAGTTCGTTGGCATTGGCATTCACCCGCCGAATTTCATAGAGACCCACACCTCCGATCAGGCTCAGCAGCAGCAGGATCAGGCCAAAGCCCAAGCCCAGTCGGGCGCCAATCTTGAAGTTTCGAAGGAATTGCATGGGGGTGACTCTTTGACGATGGAAATGATTGAAAAATACTTTTCTCTGGTGTAAATGATATCACAGAATCATTTGCAAGTCACTTAAGGTAATTTGAACAAAAAAACGTATTTTTTTGATCATATTTATGAAAATCATGCAAGAAATTTTTCCGTGCCACCATGGGTGTACACCCTAGGTGTGAAAAATGATATTTTTTAGGCTGCTCGTCTGAGTCATGGCCAGGGCTCTAAAGCCTTGTCGGGTGCCGACAGGGGGGCGACGCGACCTCACCCGCGTGGGCCTGCGCCAGCATGGGCGCAGGCCGCCTCGCGTTGGGTGGCGTGACGGGCCGTTGGCTTACTTGACCGCCCGACACTGGCGGTCGACGTATTGCAGGGCGTCGGGCAGGGCGTCGCGGAAGACCAGCCATTCATGGTCACCATCGATCACCCGCAATTCCACCTGCTTGGGCTGGATCTGGTACAGGCGCCAGTACAGGTTGGCGGACATGGGGGCGATGCCCAGGTAGTCGTGGTCGCCCGACACGATCCACATCGGCACCCGGTGGGGGTTGGCGCGGTAGCTGTCCAGGGCCGCAGGGTAGTTGAGGGCCTTCCAGGTCTCGGCATCGAACTGACCATTGCGGGTGAACTGAGGCGTGCGTCGCGCCGCTGAGGTCTCGGGGGGCAGGGGGTCGTAGATGGCGGGGCTGATGACAGCCGCGCTGCAGAACTTGTCGGGGTAGCGCAGCGACAGGTTCAGCGCCCCATAGCCGCCCATGGAGAGGCCCCCAATGGCGCGCCCGCTGCGCTCTTTTTGCACGCGGTAGCGCGCTTCAATGTAGGGCAGCAAGTCGTTCATGATGGCCGTGCCCGCCTTTTCGGCTGCCCCGTCCGCCCACCAGGACGCCGGCCCAGCGGTGGGCATGACCACCACCGAGGGGCGCATCAGGCCACGCTTGATCAGGCCGTCCAGGGTCTCCACGGCCCCGCCTTTGGTGCGCCATTCGTTTTCATCGCCACCTGCGCCGTGCAGCAGGTAGACCACCGGGTAACGGCTGTCGCCCGTTTTGTAGGCGTCGGGCAGGTAAACCGTGAATTTGACCGGCCGACCCAGAGCGGTCGATGGGGCCTCGTCGGCCAGCACCTCGCCAGCCTGGGTGCTGGGCGCCAGGGCGCTCAAGCAGGCCAGCAAGGCGAGCGCGCTGAGCCCGTGCTGGAGGCGGGAGCGTTGCGCCGAGGGCGCTGCATGCTGTTTGGGGGATGCGGAAATAGCAAAAACCATGGGTGTCTCCTTGTGCTGGGGTCAGGCACTCCAACGCCAGCGGTTGGCGTGGTGCCTGGGCCATTCTGCGGTGGTCTCGGCCGTTATGCACCGCTCGTCGGAGACACCTCCCGCCCCGTGCCGGGCCATTTGGGGGCTGTGGCGAAGTCTTTGTCGCTGCTGCGTCGTTGCCAGCGGCCACAATCGGGGTATGACTGACATTTCAAGCGTTTCCTGGACCGACGCCTCCGGCCAGCCCCAGCTCGCGCGCTGGCGTTCCGAGGCCGGCGTGCCGGCCCCCACCAAATGGACTCTGGCCGACGACACCCTGAACGCCAACACGGCCTACCGCCTGGTTTGCGAGGGCACAGCCCTGATCTGGCAGGGTGACTTCCAGAACGCACGCCAACTGTTGCAAGCGCTGGCGCGCCGGGTGGACCGCAAGCCGCGCAAGCTCAAGGCCCCGGCCACCCAATTGGCCGAGGCGTTTCACCAGCACCGCCAGGGCCAGGCCCAGCGGGCCCGCTTGCTGGGCATGTTGCTGGTGCCCGTGGCGGCAGACCGCAGCGTGCCCTTGCGCCGCGCGCCCGATGTGCGTCAAGCCTTGGCCGAGGTCTGGGGCCCGGCCGATGCCCAACCTTCCCTGGTGACCCTGCGTGAACTGCAAGGCCTGGTGGGCGCTCACGAGTGGCGTAAAAAAGGGGTGGAGATCCCTGCGCTGGGCAAGGGGCCGAACAACCGCATCCACCCGCATTACGGTGTGTTTTCGCCGGTGCGCGGTGAGTACGTCGATCTGGTGCGCCAGGCGCCCTGGCCGGCCGCGATGGCGGGCGACGCCGTGGCTTTTGACATTGGGGTGGGGACTGGCGTGCTGTCGGCCTTGCTGGCGCGGCGCGGTGCCCGCCAGGTGTTGGCCACCGACCAGGACCCCCGTGCCCTGGCCTGTGCCGAGGCCAATCTGCGCCAACTGGGTGTGGCCAACGCGGTGCGTTTGTTGCAGCAGGATCTGTTCCCCGGGGGCCAGGCCGCCTTGGTGCTGTGCAACCCACCTTGGCTGCCGGCCCGCCCCAGTTCACCCATTGAGCATGCCGTCTACGACCCGGACAGCCGCATGCTGCGCGGGTTTCTGGCGGGCCTGGCCTCGCATCTGATGGCGCAGGGTGAGGGCTGGCTGATCTTGTCTGACCTGGCCGAGCATTTGGGGTTGCGCACGCGTGAGCAACTCATGGGCTGGATTCAAGAGGCTGGGTTGCAGGTGCTGGGCCGCCTGGATGCACGTCCCCAGCACCCCAAGGCCAGCGATGCCAACGACCCGCTGCACCGCGCGCGGGCCGCGGAAGTCACCTCGCTGTGGCGCCTGGGGCATGCGTCCCCGTCGGGCGTTTGATTCGTTCGGTGGCCCCAAACGGGGGGCACCGGCGCGCCGCCATGAAGGTTTGGCCGGGTTTGTCCCGGGCTGCAGTGGGGGCGTCAGGCGCTACGATCCCGTTTTTATGAAACTGGTTTCAGCGCCAAGCGGCTTGGCGTGTTGAGACTGGTTTTGACTTGACCCGAATAGCCCTTCCTGTGCCAGCCTCCTCCGCTCCCAAACCGACCACTGCAGCCCCCGCTGTGCCCAGCCCGGGGCGTGCCACCATCGCCGACGTGGCGCGTGAGGCCGGCGTGTCCAAGGCCACGGTCTCTCGATTCCTGAATCACCGCGACACCTTGCTGTCGCCCGACATCGCGGCCCGGGTGGAGCGTGCCGTCAGTGCCCTGGGCTATTCGCCGAGCCCGATGGCGCAGGCGCTCAAGCGCGGGCGCAGCCGCTTGATCGGCCTGGTGGTGGCCGATGTCACCAACCCCTATTCGGTGGCGGTGCTGCGCGGTGCCGAGCAGGCCTGCCAGGAGGCCGGCTACCTGGTGATGCTGTTCAACCTGGGCAATGACAGCGGACGCGAGCGCGAAGCCATGGCGGCGCTGGCCTCGTATCAGGTGGAGGGCTTCATCCTCAACACCCTGGGGCGTGACCCCGACGCGGCCACCGAGGCCACGCGCCAGGGCCGGCCCGTGGTGTTGGTGGACCGGCGCCACAGCGGCATGCAGGCTGACTTTGTCTCGCTGGACAACGCCCAGTCGGTGCAGATGGCCCTGGCCCATTTGCAGGCTCAAGGTTGGCGAGAACTGCTTTATGTGACCGAGCCGGTGCGCGGCGTCAGTTCACGCGCCGAGCGCGAAGCCGCCTTCCGCGAAGCCTGCCACCAGTCGCAACAGGGCGGGGTGGGGCCTGCACTGGCAGGGCAGACCTTTGAAAGCCACGAAGCCCTGCCTGAGGCCCCCGAGGCCCCGATGCAGGCCCTGATGTCCGCTCTGCAGGCCCTGCGTGAACGGGCCGGTGCGCGGCCAGCCGCGGTGCTGTCCAGCAACTCGGTGGTGACCCTGCGCCTGAGCGCGGCCATGGCCCGCCTGGGCTGGCAGTGGGGGCGCGAGCTGGGCTTGGTTGGTTTTGATGACACCGACTGGGCGCCCCATGTGGGGCCGGGCATCAGCACCATCGCCCAACCCACCCACGATCTGGGCCGCCTGGCCGCCAGCTGCCTGCTGGAGCGTCTGCGCGGCCTGACCTTGGCGCCGCGCCAGATCCTGCTGCCCGGCACCTTGCTGGCCCGTGGCTCGTCCCAAGCGCTGAACCCTGAGCGCCTCTGAACCCTGGCGTGCGCAAGCGCTGCGTTCAGACAGCGCCTCAGGGTTTCTTCTGATTTCAAACTGAAACCGGTTTCTTAAACTTGTGAAATCGGTTTCAGTCGGCTGCATCCAGCCGGCCAAACCAGGGCTCAACCGGGCCAGCCGCGCGCACTTGAAGCGCGTCGGCCGGCCTCAGTGGAAATCAACGTGAACTACAGCTTTCAATTTGAAGATGTGCTGGCCGCCTGGCCGCTGCTGCTCAAGGGCACCTGGATCACGGTGCAGCTGTCGCTGCTGGCCACCGTGCTGGGCCTGGCCGTGGCCATCCTCGGCGCCTGGGGCAAGACGGCTGGGCCACGCCCGCTGCGCTGGCTGATCCAGGTCTACATCGAGCTGATCCGCAACACGCCCTTCCTGGTGCAGCTGTTCTTTTTCTTTTTTGCTTTGCCGGCCATTGGCTTGCGTTGGAGCGCCTACACCGCGGCGCTGACTGCCATGGTGATCAACCTGGGCGCTTACGCCACCGAGATCATCCGCGCGGGGATTGAGGCCATCCCCAAGGGGCAGATCGAAGCCGGGCTGGCGCTCAACCTGAAGCGCTGGGAGATCTTCCGCTTCATCATCCTCAAGCCGGCGATCAAGGCCATTTACCCGGCACTGACCAGCCAGTTCATCTTGCTGATGCTGAGCTCGGCGGTGGTGTCGGTGATCTCGGCTGACGACCTGACCTCGGTCGCGGCCAACCTGCAGTCGCAGACCTTCCGCAGCTTTGAGATCTACATCGTCCTGGCCTTGATCTACCTGGGCCTGTCGATGCTGTTCTCGGCCTTGTTCAAGCTGATTTACCAGTGGGGACTGAACTACCCCGACCGGCGCTGAGCCGCTTCACCCAGCCCGGCCCCGCCCCGACCCCCAGGTCATTGGAGATTTGTCCCATGCGCAGCTTTGGTTTGTCTGAGTTCTTGTTCATTCTGGAAGCGGCCCGCTGGACGCTGGCCCTGTCCCTGCTGGCCTTTGTCGGCGGGGCCTTGGTCGGCCTGGCCGTGGCCTTGGCGCGCACGTCGGAGTCGCGTTGGGCGCAGTGGGCGGCCGGCCTGTTCATTCAGGTCTTCCAGGGCACGCCCTTGCTGCTGCAACTGTTCCTGATCTTCTTTGGCGCTCCGGTTCTGGGCCTGGACATCAACCCTTGGGTGGCCGCGGGCCTGGCGCTGATCTTGAACAGCGGTGCTTTCCTGGGTGAAATTTGGCGCGGCTGCATCCAGGCGGTGCCGCGCGGCCAAAGCGAGGCGGCGCATGCCCTGGGCCTGTCGTACCTGAGCCGCATGCGCGATGTGGTGTTGCCCCAGGCCTGGCGCATCGCCGTGCCGCCCACCGTGGGCTATGGCGTGCAGATCATCAAGGGCACCTCGCTGGCCGCCATCATTGGCTTCACCGAGATCACGCGCGCCGGCCAGATCATCAACAACGCCACCTTCCAGCCTTTGTTGGTCTTCAGCGCCGTGGCCGCCATCTACTTTGCCCTGTGCTGGCCCCTGTCCCTGCTGGCCGCGCGCATGGAGCGGCGCCAGGCGGCGGCCCAAGCGCGTTGAGGCCGCTGTTGAACCTCTTTCTCTTTGCTTTCCCTTCCTTTGACTTTCATTCCACCAGGAGACTGCCATGACCCGTTCTGTGACCCCCCTCTCGCACGGCCTGAGCCGCCGCACCCTGAGCGCGACCTTGGTCGCTTCGGCCCTGGGCGCCTTCTTGCCCAGCCTGGGCACTGCCCAAACCCTGGAGGAGCTGAAGAAGAAGGGTGAGATCACCATTGGCTTGCTGGTCGATTTCCCGCCCTATGGCACGACCAACGCGCAAAACCAGCCCGACGGCTACGACGCCGACGTGGCCAAGCTGCTGGGCAAGGACTTGGGCCTGAAGGTCAACCTGGTGCCGGTGACCGGCCCCAACCGCATTCCTTTCCTGCTCACCAACAAGCTCGATCTGTTGGTGGCCTCGCTGGCCATCACGCCCGAGCGCGCCAAGCAGGTGCAGTTCTCGACGCCTTACGCGGCGGCGACCATCGTCTTGTTTGGCGCGGCCAAGTCGGCGATCAAGAGCGCTGCGGATCTCAAGGGCCTGCGTGTGGGCGTGGCCCGCGCCAGCACCCAGGACGTGGCGGTGACCAAGGCCGCGCCCGAGGGCACGGAAATCCGCCGCTTTGACGACGACGCATCGGCCATGCAAGCCCTGTTGTCAGGCCAGGTGGATGCGATTGGTTGCTCGGTCACTGTGGCCGCCCAAATCAACAAGCGCGCACCAGCAGGCGCCTTTGACGTCAAGTTCAACCTGCTGCAGCAAGCCATGGGCATGGCCATGCGACCCAACCAGGCCGAGCTGCTCAAGGTGGTCAACGACTTCGTGGCGCGCAACACCGCCAATGGCGAGCTCAACAAGCTCTACCGCAAGTGGCTGGAAACCGACCTGCCCAAGCTGTCCTGAGCCCCGCTACCCCTTCCGCCGTTCATCAGCCCTTTGCCGCCATGACCCACCTTGCCCCTGCCGCGTCCGCCAGTGCCGACCCCATCATCCGCCTCGACAAGGTGTCCAAGTGGTACGGCCAATTCCAGGTGCTGACCGACATCAGCCTGAGCGTGCAGCCGGGTGAGCGCATCGTGATTTGCGGGCCTTCGGGCTCGGGCAAATCGACCCTCATCCGCTGCATCAACCGGCTGGAGACGGTGCAGCAGGGGCGCATCGTCGTCGATGGCATCGACCTCACGGCCGGTGGGCGCAACGTGGACGCGGTGCGCCAGGAGGTGGGCATGGTGTTCCAGCAGTTCAACCTGTTCCCGCACCTGACCATCTTGCAAAACTGCACGCTGGCGCCCATGCGATCGCGTGGCCTGAGCCAGGCCCAGGCCGAAGAGGTGGCCATGAAGTACCTGAGCCGGGTTCGCATCCCGGACCAGGCGCACAAGTACCCCAGCCAACTGTCCGGCGGCCAGCAGCAGCGCGTGGCGATTGCGCGTGCGCTGTGCATGAACCCCAAGGTGATGCTGTTTGACGAACCCACTTCGGCACTGGACCCGGAAATGGTCAAAGAGGTGCTGGACACCATGATCGGTTTGGCCGAGGACGGCATGACCATGCTGTGCGTGACCCACGAAATGGGTTTTGCGCGCAGCGTGGCCGACCGCGTGATCTTCATGGCGGACGGCCAAGTCATCGAGCAGGCACCGCCCGCGCAGTTTTTTGGCCAGCCTCAGCACGACAAGACTCGGCAGTTCCTGGGCCAGATCCTGTCGTCCCATCAGGCGGCGGCATGAGCGGTGTCGCCCAAGAAGGCTTTTCGGCGCTGATTTCCCTCACGGCCTTTGGGGCCAGCGAAGTGCAGCGCCTGGGGCAATTGCATTTCACCGAACTGGCCCATGCGGCTGGCGCCGATGGGGTTGAGGTTCGGGGTGAACTGCTGCGTGGTGCAGCCTCGGAGCTGCAAGACCTCGCGCAAGCCACCTCCGCGCTGGGCCTGCAGCGGGTTTATTCGAGTCCGCAAGGCCTTTGGCAAGATGACGGCACCTTGGACCAGGCCGCCTTGGCGGCTGCTTTGCAGGCCGCTCAGACCTTGGATGCACCGCGCCTGAAAATGTCGATGGGGGGCTTTGGCCCGGCCTCGGTCCCCAGCTTGGCGCGCTTGCGTGCGTGCCTGGCGGATGTTTCTGCCGTCGAGTTGGTGATCGAGAACGACCAGACCCCGAGCGCGGGCACTTTGGGCGCCATGCAGTCTTTTTCGGCCGCCTGTGCCCAGGCAGGCCACCCCTTGGGCCTGACCTTCGACATGGGCAATTGGCATTGGACCGGCGAATGCCCCTTGCAGGCCGCGCAGGCCTTGGCGCCTCAGGTGAGCTATGTGCATTGCAAGGGCGTGCTGCGCCAGCCCCAACGCTGGGTGGCCGTGCCCCTGGCGCAGTCCCAAGCGCCTTGGCGCGCCGTCTTGCGGGCCCTGCCGGCCCAGGTGCCCTGGGCCATTGAGTACCCTTTGCAGGGTGAGGACTTGTTGGCCGTCACCCGCACTGAATTGGCCTTGCTGCGGGCCGAAGCCCAGCGGGTGCTGGAATGCCGCGCAGTCTTGTGACCGCCAGCCATGGTTCAGGTCGCGCTGTGGCCCGATGGGCCATCGGTCCCATCCTCCTACTGAAGAAAGTGTTGTCATGAGTTCTTCCACCAGCCCGTCCAGTTTGGATGTGATCACCTTCGGCGAGGCCATGATGTTGCTCGTGGCCGATCGACCCGGCCCCTTGGAAGAGGCGCAGGCTTTTTACAAGCGCACCGCTGGCGCCGAGACCAATGTGGCCATTGGTTTGGCGCGCCTGGGCCTGCGGGTTGGTTGGGCCAGCCGCCTGGGCACCGACTCCATGGGGCGTTACCTGCTGGCCTCGATGCAGGGCGAGGGCATTGACTGCTCGCATGTGATTTGCGACGCCACGCAGCGCACCGGCTTCCAGTTCAAAGGCCGGGTCACCGATGGCAGCGATCCCCCGGTGGAATACCACCGCAAGGGCTCAGCAGCGAGCCAGATGGGGCTGGCTGACATTGATGAGCCTTGGCTGCTCAGCGCCCGCCATTTGCATGCCACCGGGGTGTTTGCGGCCGTGTCGGCAAGCACCTTGCCCGCAGCGCGGCGCAGCATGGCCTTGATGCGCGCGGCGGGCCGCAGCGTCTCTTTCGATACCAACCTGCGGCCCACGCTGTGGGGCAGCGCCGATCTGATGCGGCGGGAGATCAACCAATTGGCCAGCCTGGCCGACTGGGTCTTGCCCGGCATTGACGAAGGTCGCTTGCTGACAGGGTTGGACAGTGCACAAGACATTGCTCAGTTTTACCTGGCCCAAGGCGCGCGCCTGGTGGTGGTCAAGCTGGGTGCCGAGGGCGCTTACTACCAGGGCAGCCACCAAGGCCAGTCTGTGTCGGGGCACGTCGAGGGCTTTCCCGTGGCCGAGGTGGTCGACACCGTGGGCGCGGGCGATGGCTTTGCCGTCGGCGTGGTCAGCGCCTTGCTGGAAGGGCTGGACGTGGCCCAAGCCGTTCGACGTGGCGCCTGGATTGGCGCGCGCGCGGTGCAGGTGCTGGGCGATACCGAGGGCCTGCCCACGCGGGCGATGCTGCTGGAGGCTAGGCTGTGAGCGTCAGCGCCTTCGCGTCCCCGCAGCGCCGCCGGGTGCTGGTGTTCCGTGAGTTGCCGGCACAGCAATTGGCGCTTTTGCAGGCCCAGTATGAAGTGACCGTGGCCAATCCCCGCCTGCCGGCGCATCAAGCTGCTTTTGAGGCGGCCCTGCCGCTGGCCGAGGGGATGATCGGCTCCAGCGTGCCCATCACGGAGGCCATGCTGGACCAAGCCCCGCATTTGAAAGTGATCTCGAGCATCTCGGTGGGCGTGGACAACTACCCTTTGGCGGCACTGCGTTCGCGTGGCATCACCCTTTGCCACACGCCGGGCGTGCTGACCGAGACCACGGCTGACACGGTGTTTGCGCTGATCATGGCCAGCAGCCGACGCTTGGTGGAGCTGGCCTTGCATGTGCGCGAGGGGCACTGGCAGCGCAACATCGATGAGTCCCTGTTTGGTCGCGATGTGCACGGCAAAACCCTGGGCATTCTGGGCTTTGGCCGCATCGGCCAAGCCCTGGCTCGTCGCGCGGCGCTGGGCTTCAACATGCCGGTGCTGTACCACGCGCGACGCGAGGTGGACGTGGCGCAGCAAGCGCCTGAACTGTTGGGCCGGGTGCAGCACCGACCCTTGGACGAGGTGCTGTCCCAGGCCGACATCGTGGCCGCGGTGTTGCCCTTGACCCCGGCCACCCGGGGCCTGATGAACGAAGCCACTTTTGCACGCATGAAGCCGGGGGCCATCTTCATCAATGGTGCGCGTGGAGCCATCGTGGACGAGGCTGCCTTGCTCCGAGCCCTGGACAGCGGTACGTTGGCCGCCGCGGGGCTGGATGTGTTTGCGACCGAGCCTTTGCCCATGGACTCCCCCTTGCGTCAGCACCCGAGGGTGACGGCCTTGCCGCACATCGGGTCGGCCACCCACGAAACCCGTGAAGCGATGGCCGCCATGGCCACCCGCAACCTGCTGAAAGCCCTGGCGGGCGAGGCGCCCGAGGGCCTCTATGCCGAGGGCCCTGAGCCGCTTTGAGACCCGCCGCAGCCCACCGGGCTCAAACGCTGGCGACGCTTTCGCGCTCGCTGCGGCTTTCGAGTGAGGGTTTGAACATCGAGAACTTTTCTGCCTGCATGCGCTGCATGGCGATGCTGGCCAGGGCGGACTGATCGAGGCCATCCACAGGCCACATGGCCATGCCGATGTTCACCTCCAGCTGCGCAGAGGCTTGCTTGAGCTGCAGTGGGGTCAGCAGGTTTTGGCGCAAACGTGAGATGGCGCCGCGCAGGTGGTCTTGGCTCGGGGTGTGGTGCAAGAGGATCACGAATTTGTCCTCCCCCAGATGGCAGGCGAAGTCGGCGTCGCGAGCGAACTGGCGCAGGCGCATGCCAAAAGCCCGCAGCACGTCGGTGTCCATTGACGAAGCCCGCAAGCCGTTGGCCCGGCGCAGTTCATCGATGTCAATCAGCAAATAACTGAAGCGCAGCCCCGTGCGTTGGCTGCGCGCGATTTCTTGGCGCAACACCTCCTCGAGGTAATGGGGGCCGGGCAGGGTGGTGATGGATTCTTCCCGCTGCAAGTCACGCGCAGCGCGTTGGGAGCGCAGGTAGCACCCCATGTGGACGCAATAGGTCCAACCCATCAAGAACAGCATCAGGGCCAGGCAAACCAAATCGTGGATGGGGTGCAAGGCCAGTGTGCTCGGGAGCTTGATTTGCGCACTGATGCCAGCGCGCATGGCCAGCACGGCGGCCATGCCCAACATGAAGAAGGCTGAAATGGTATTGACCAGCCGTTCGTCTGGCCTGCCGGGGCGCAGCATGGCGATGGCGCAGCCCAGCAAGAGCAGCGCATAGGTGCTGTCTTGAAACACCTGCAAAGTGATGGGCTCGTCCAAGGTCAGCCAGGACAGCGCCATGAAAACAGGCAGCACCAGCAAGCCAATGCGCCAACGTTGTTGCGAGGAACGCAGCATGAAGCACAGGGCGCCTTCGAGCAGCATCAGCGAGGCCGTGAACAGAAGACTGCCTCTCAACAGGGTCGTCAGGCCTGGGTTGGGGAGCTCGTAGCGAGACAGGGTCAGCAAGCCCAGTCCCAGCCCACCCAGGCTGGCCGCGCCAGCCCACCAGGCCAGTCCAGGCATTTTGGGGTTGATGCGCCAAACGGTCACCAGCAGCACGGCCGACATGGCTGCAAGCATCACCACCAGCAAGTACAGGGTAGGACGGTCAAATAGGGGCATCAGGAGGGGGGGCGGTTCGCCAGCGTCCCCCTGATCTCGTCTTGCAGGTGCAGATACAGGGACGTGACGACCGTTCGATGGGTCACATCTTTTTGATTATCGTCATCAAATGCAAAAAATGATATGAATGGTGACCATCGGTCTGGTTGGTCGACTGAACACCCGCCGGACGTCCTCAGGCGTGAATTCCGCACGGAAACCAGTGCAGGATTTGGACAGTCTTGGGGCCCGTCGATGCCCAAGACCCCCTTACGGTTTGATTCGCATCTGAACCGCTTCAGTGCGCTCAATGCCACTGACTCGGCGACGTTCGATGTAGATGGACTTGTCCCCTGTGCTCCACAGGACAGATTTGGGGACTTCTGCGGTCACCATCCCAGGGCTGATCTGGGTGCTCAGTCGCTTGCCATCCATCACCACCACGCTGCCCTCCGGGGGGGGCGCGCCCTCAATCTTGATCCACAGGGCTGAGCGTCCATTGGGTTGCTGGTTGAACGGCACTCCGGCGCGGCTTTCTCTGGGGCCAAAGTCGATCAACTGGGTGGGCATGGCCTGGAGGGGGGCCATGTCCCAGGCGTTGGAGGCCCAGCGCGCGCCGAGGCATACCGCCAGCAGTGACACCAGAAAAACGGTGAGGGTGCGATGGCGCTTCAGGGCCTGGACCCAGCCCAGGCTGCTGACATCTTTTCCCATGGCGATGGCTGGTTTCTCCACACAGCGCCAGCTGAAGGCGGCAAACACGGTGGCCAGCGCCACCGCGCCCGCGCTCAGTCCATAGGGGCTGAGCACCACAGGACTGGCCGCCATGACCAACTGCTGGCTGGGCCAGCCGTAGATGTAAATGCCATAGCTGAGGTCATGGCGAGGGCGCCAGAGGGCGCCCAAGGCGGCAGATTGACCCACCATCAGCACGATCCAGACCGCCGAGGTGTAGAAAAACAAGGCATGCAGGCCGCCCCGGGTGAGCAGGGCGGCGGAAATCAAGAGGACGCCTTGCCAAAGGGCCAAACGGATACGGGACGAGAGCCCGTAGACCATCACCCCCGCCAGGAACATCACCGCCGCGCTGCGGCTGTAGTCGGCGTTGAACAAGGTGGTTGGCAGCAGCTCGACCAGCCCGGGGGTGAGTGCCATCAGAATGGCGACGGCCCCGGCGATGGCGATTCGGCGGCGCGTCCGGATCAAGTCCAAGGCACCGAGGGCCGCCAGCACCACGTACATCTTGGCCTCCATGGGCAGGGTGTGGATGGAGCCGTTCAGGGTGGGGAGTGGGTTTTTTCCCATCACGCCTTCGATATCCCAGCGAAGATCAAAAACACTGTTGCCCAGGATGTAGCGGTAGAACCCGTCAAAAGTCAGGTAGTTGCGCAGAGGCAGCTCGCTCATGGCTGCCATGAGGGTGGCGGTCAGCGCCAGACAGACAAACAAGCCCGGCCAGATGCGAAAAAAGCGTTTGAAGACAAAGTTGGGGATGTAGGTGTCCTTGTGGAAGCTTTGTGCCACAAAGAGCCCGCTCAAAAAGAAGAACAGCAGCACCGCCAAACCACCGACGCTGGTCAAGGGGGCAAGCGCCCGGTCGATGGGGTCTGAGTAGCCCGGCGACAGGGCAAACGAGTGGTGGTAGATGACGCTTGCCGACAGAACCAGACGCACCAAGGTGTAGTTGTTGTCGTGGCTTTCGATGGTGTCGCGCAGGGTGCGGGCTCGGGGCGGGAGGGGCGTCATGGGGGAGGGCGTCATGCCATGGGCATGGCGACGGGCTGGGTGTTGTTACTTTTTGTTTCGATGATAGCAATCTGCCTGTGCGCTCTTTGCGCAGCCACAAGTCGGCTGAGCCGCGCGCGAAATGCCGCCAGCGCAGGCGGCTCGGCAATCAAACGCACAGCGCCAGCTGCCGCAGCAACGCCTCCAAGGTTTTCACCCCATCGCCCAAGGACAGGCCATACAGGTTCTCAGTGCCCCGCTTTTCGCACACCACCAAGCCGGCTTCGCGCAGCACTTTGAGGTGGTGGGAAATGGCGGGCCGGCTCAGCGGCAAGAGGGCAGCGATTTGGCCCACGTTGAGCCCCTGTGCTTCGCTGAGCAGCATCACAATTTGCTGGCGCGGCGCCTCACTCAAGGCCTGCAGCAGCGGCGTGGTCTGGGCAAAGTGCAGGGCCAGGCTGCGGGTGTCAGCGTGCATGGCGAGCGTGTCTGTTCAACGCTTGGCTTGGTGGCGTTGCCAGGCGTACTGACCGACAAAGGCCAGGCCCAGCACCAGGCTGAACCAGCCGACCAAGCTGGAGCCCCCCACCGCTTGTTGCAGAGCTGGTGACTTGATGAAGCTCGGCGACAGCAGCACCGCCAGCCCAATCAGCGCGCACAGAACGCCTTTGTGCAGCAAGGCTTGGTTAACGGCTTTATTCCGATGAGGCGAGGCAATCGGTGTTTCAGCGGGCTTGTGGGTTTTTGATTTTTTGGACATTGAACCTGAATTGTGCGGCATCCCAGGCGCTGTCACGAACGTACGCGACGCGCCTGGGCCCCGCCTTTTAAACTGATCACAAGGAGGGCCATCCCTTCGTTCATCCCCGAGCGGCCTCCACAACAGCCATTACAAGGATTCCATCTCATGAGCAAGCTTGATTTCACCGGCCGTGTGGCCATCGTCACAGGCGCAGGCGGCGGCATGGGCAAGCAGCACGCCCTGGCTCTGGCCCGGCGTGGTGCCAAAGTGCTGGTCAATGACTTGGGCGGCGCGGTCGATGGTGCCGGCGCTTCGGTGAGTGCGGCTCAGGCGGTGGTGGATGAGATCCGTGCCGCCGGTGGCGAGGCCCTGGCCAATGGCGCCTCGGTGACCGATGCGGCGGCCGTGGAAGCGATGGTTCAGCAGGCGCTGGATGCTTGGGGCCGGATCGACATCCTGGTCAACAACGCTGGCATCTTGCGCGACAAGAGCTTTGCCAAGATGGACTTGAGCGATTTCAAACTGGTGGTCGATGTGCACCTGATGGGCGCGGTCAACTGCACCAAGGCCGTTTGGCCGCACATGAACGCGCAAAAGTATGGCCGCATCGTGATGACCACCTCGTCCAGTGGCCTGTACGGCAATTTTGGCCAGAGCAACTATGGCGCCGCCAAGCTGGCCCTGGTCGGCCTGATGCAGACCCTGAGCTTGGAGGGCGCGAAGAACAACATCCACGTCAACTGCCTGGCGCCCACCGCCGCCACGCGCATGACCGAGGGCCTGATGTCGGCCGAGGTGCTGGCCGCGCTCAAGCCTGAGGCCGTGGTTCCCGCGATGCTGGTACTGGCCGCTGAAAGCGCGCCCACCCGCACCATCCTGTGTGCTGGCGCTGGTACCTACGAAGCTGCCCACATCACCTTGACCGAGGGCCTGCACCTGGGTCTGACCGAGGACACCCCGGAACGCTTGGCCGAGCGCTTGGCCGAGGTCACTGATCGCTCGGGCGAGCAAGTGCCGCAAAGCGGCGCCGCCCAGGGCACCAACGAGGTCGGCAAGGCCCTGGCCGCCCAGCGCTGAGGGGCCCGTCTCGGGCCCTCAAGCGTTCGGCGTTCGTCTGCGCGCTGGCGCAGCAACCCGTGGGCCTTGGACCTGCTGCTGGCGGCCCTCAGTCGTCATCGCCGCCGCTGAGCAGCCCGCCCAGCACACTGCCGCCGGCCAGACCACCCAGCAAGGAGCCTTCTTCCTTGGACCCGCCGCGCTGCGGTGCGGCGGCAAAAATGCGCGAGGCCAGGCGCGAGAAGGGCAGGCTTTGCAGCCACACCGTGCCCGGACCGCTGAGCTTGGCCAGGAACAAGCCCTCGCCACCGAACAGCGCTGTCTTGATCTTGCCCACGTATTGGATTTCGAAACTCACGCTGGGCGTGTAGGCCACCACACAGCCGGTGTCGACCAAGAGGGTCTGGCCTGCTTGCAATTCGCGTTTGACCACGGTGCCGCCAGCATGCACAAAGGCCAGCCCGTCGCCATCCAGGCGCTGCATGATGAAGCCCTCGCCGCCAAAAAAGCCGGTGCTCAGCTTCTGTTGCACGGCAATGCCCAGGGACACGCCGCGCGCCGCGCACAGAAAGGCGTCTTTCTGGCAAATCAAGGTGCCGCCCAATTGGCGCAGGTTCATCGGCAGGATCTTGCCGGGGTAGGGGGCCGCAAAGGCCACGCGCTGCTTGCTTGGCGCATTGTTGGTGTAGACCGTGGTGAACAGCGATTCACCGGTGACCAGGCGCTTGCCCGCCCCCAATAGCTTGCCGAAGAAACCGCCTTGCTGGGCGCTGCCGTCGCCAAACACCGTGTCCATGGCAATGCCCCCATCCATGAACATCATGCTGCCGGCTTCGCCAATGGCGGCCTCGCCGGGGTCGAGTTCCACCTCGACAAATTGCATCTCTGCACCGCGAATTTCGTAGTCGATTTCGTCCATGGCCATGGCCAGTTCTCCATTGAGGCTGTCGTCCTGAAAAGGCCGAGCCGGCGACGCCGGCGCAGCGCCGTCATCGTAACCAAATTGCATGTCATGTCGGCCTGCCCGGCGCTGCATTGATGGGGTCACGGCCGTGGCACGGAATGGCCTTACATTCAAACCAAAATGCCAATGGCTGCACGGCCTGCATGGGATGGGCCTGGCAGCTCAAGGCTGCTTGATGCAGGCCACTGCAAGCCCCGCCAGTCCGTGCTAACTTCCGCGCACCAAAAATACAAGGCTCCAAACACCATGACCCCTTTGCAGTCCCGCCTCAACGACCTCACCCCCGCCCGACTGGGTGGCATTCGACGCGGGATTGAAAAGGAAAGCCTGCGCGCTTTGCCCGGCGGTGGTTTGGCGCTGACCCCGCATCCGCTGGCCCTGGGCTCGGCCTTGACCCACCCCAGCATCACGACTGACTACAGCGAGTCCCAGGTTGAGCTCATCACCGGTGCCCAAGCGGATGTTGAGGACACGCTGGACGAGCTGACCCAGATCCACCAGTTCGTCTACCGCGTGCTGCAGCAGCAGGGCGATGAAATGCTGTGGGTGTCGAGCATGCCTTGCGGCCTGCCCACCGATGAAACCATCCCCTTGGCCCGTTATGGGTCTTCCAATGTGGGGCGGGCCAAGAGCGTTTACCGCATGGGCTTGGGGCACCGCTACGGCCGGCGCATGCAGACCATCTCGGGCATCCACTACAACTGGTCGCTCCCAGGGGTGAGCAGCGAGCAGTACTTTGCGCTGATCCGCAACTTCCGCCGGCAGGCTTTTTTGCTGCTGTACCTGTTTGGCGCCTCGCCAGCCTTGTGCCCGACCTTTGTGGCCGGGCGTGAGCACGAGCTGCAAACCCTCAGTGATGGCGCGTTGTACATGCCGCATGGCACGTCGCTGCGCATGGGGCGCCTGGGCTACCAGAGCGATGCCCAGGCCACCTTGGCGGTCAGCTACAACAGCCTGGAGGGCTATGCCGCGTCCTTGCACGAGGCCTTGACCCGACCTTACCCAGCCTACGAGACCCTGGGCGTGCGCAACCCCGGCGGGGACTACAACCAGCTGGCCACGACTTTGCTGCAGATCGAAAACGAGTTCTACGGCACGATTCGGCCCAAGCGCACCATCTTCCCGGGCGAGCGCCCGCTGCATGCCTTGCGTGAGCGCGGCGTGGAGTACGTTGAGGTGCGCCTGATGGACCTGGACCCCTTTGTTCCGGTCGGCATCACGGCCCAGACCATGCGCTTTCTGGACGTCTTCCTGCTGCAGTGCCTGCTGGCCGACAGCCCGCCGGACTCGCCCGCCGAGATCGATGAACTCAAGCACAACCAGCACCACACTGCCGCGCGTGGCCGCGAGCCGGGTTTGACACTGCGCCGGGCGGGGGCGGAGGTCGCGCTGGTGGATTGGGGGCGCGACATCCTCGACCAATGCGCGCCAATTGCCGCGGCCTTGGACGCGGCACACCGCAGCAGCGATTACAGCCAGGCCGTGGCCGATGCTCGCCTGGCGCTGGCGCAACCGGAGCGCACGCCTTCGGCCCGGGTGCTGGCGGCCATGGCGGCTGAGCATGACAACAGCTTTGTGCGTTTTGTGCGTGCCCAGTCCGAACAGACCCGCAGCGCTCTGCTGGCCCAGCCTTGGTGCCTGGAGCAACAGGCCCGCTACTTGGCCTTGAGCCAGAAGTCGGTGGCGGACCAGCGTGCCATCGAGGTGGCCGACACCTTGTCGTTCGAGGCCTACCGTGAACAGTACGTGTCGGCCGAGCGCTTGGGCCTGCAGCTGCCAGTCACGCCGGGGCTTGGGTAAAATCGAGGTTTGACGCCGCCGGCACCCGCGCCGGCGCTCGCGCACCGACCGCGCCACCCCCGTGGCCGAGCGCTGGGCCACCCAGGTGCAGGCCTCGTGAGGGGCCCATCGGCCCCGACCGCCTCAGCCCCCGACAGAAAGAGAACATCCCCATGGCCATCCAATGGTTCCCCGGTCACATGCATTTGACGCGCAAGGCCATTGGCGAGCGCATCAAAGAGATTGACGTGGTGATCGAAATGCTGGATGCGCGCCTGCCGGGCTCCAGCGCCAACCCCATGCTGGTGGATCTGACGGCGGTCAAGCCCGCGCTCAAGGTGCTCAACAAGCAGGACCTGGCCGACCCCGTGCACACCGAGGCGTGGCTGGCGCATTACAACGCCCAAGCGGGCACCCGCGCGATCGCCCTGGGCACGGACAACAAGGCGCCGGCCCACGCTTTGGTCCAGGCCTGCCGCGAGGTGGCGCCGACCCGCGGCATCAGCTTGGCCAAACCGATGCGGGTGCTGATTTGCGGCATTCCCAATGTGGGCAAGTCCACGCTCATCAACACCTTGGTGGGCAAGAAGTCGGCCAAGGCGGCTGACGAAGCAGGCGTCACCAAGAATGAGCAACGCTATGTGCTGGAGGACGGCTTCTACCTCTATGACACGCCCGGGGTGCTATGGCCACGCATCATCGTGGCGCAAAGCGGCTACAACCTGGCCGCCAGCGGTGCCGTGGGCCGCAATGCTTTTGACGATGCTGAGGTGGCGCTGGAGTTGCTGAGCTACCTCAAGCAGCACTACGTGCCTGAGTTGGAAGCCCGCTACAAGCTGGGCCTGGCGCCGGGCGCTGTGGCCGATCTGCAAGACGAAGAATTGCTGGACGCGATCGGGCGCAAGCGCGGCGCCTTGATTGCCGGGGGGCGCATCAACGAGCAAAAAGCAGCGGAGATCGTCATCACCGACTTCCGCACGGGCGCTCTGGGCCGCATCAGCCTGGAAACCCCGGCTGAGTACGCTCGCTGGCTCAATGAAGGCAAAAAACTCGATGCCGAGCGCACGGCCCGCAAAGACGCATTCGAAGAGGCGCGCAAAGCGCCAGGTCGCAAGACCCGCAACGCCCGCTGGTAAGAGGCGTCGGGAGGGCTGCTGCCCATTGGGGGCGGCGCAACCAGGCCCATTAAAAAAGGCCACGACGCTGAGTGGGCATCGTGGCCTATGCAAAGAGACTTATTTATCCTTGACCTTGCCGCGGGGGATCACGGCAGTGACGGGGGGCATGGGCCGGTCCGACACGGAAGGTTTGCTGGTGGCGGCCGAAGAATCCTTTTTAGGCTTCTTGGCCATTTTGTTGCTGCGTTGCTCGCCTTTGGCCATGATGCCTCCATAACAGGTCTCGGGATGACACCTGAGCCGCCATGTTAAGGCATGAAAGGGCCTATTTAAGGCCCCGACGGTCCTTATTCGGACTCAGCCGAGACTTCGCGGGTCTTGCGGTTGTAGCGCAGGGTGATCTTGTGCACTTCGCACAGGTTGAAGTCTTCCCACACCACTTCCGAGCTGTCGTCTTCGAACACGACCTTGATGTCTTGCATGCAGTTGGCGGCGTCGGAGAACTTGAACAGACGCGACTTGGCGTTGCCCAGCGTGCCGTCACCGAGGCGGTCCTTGCCCCAGGCGTCACGGTTGGCGGCCGAAATGTAGACCTCGGAGATCGAGTAACCCGTGCGGTTGACCAGGGTGAAGTCCGCTGCGCCGGCTTGGGCGGTCGAGGAGAAGGCCGTGGCGGCCAACAGCAGACTGGACAGAGCGATGTTTTTGAACGAAGCGATCATGGGGGTTTTGAAACAAATACTTACAAGCCCGCATCATGGAGGAAGCGAGGCGCTTCGTCCATAGCGTCGACGCAACAAGTCTCAAAAAACAGCGGCCGCTCGGGCCGCTGTTGGAGCGCTGGGGCTGGGCTTATTTGCCCCAGCTGTCTTTCAAGCCGACGGCCCGGTTGAAAACGGGCTGGCCCGGCTGGTGGTCCAGTCGGTCGGCCACAAAGTAGCCATGGCGTTCGAATTGGAACTGCGCGCCCGCAGCACAGCTGGCGAGGGCGGGTTCGACGTAGGCCGTGACGGTGCTCAGGCTGTTCGGGTTCAGGCTGGCGAGGAAGTCCTTGCCGCCCGCATCGGGCTGGGCTTCAGAGAACAGGCGGTCGTACAGTCTGACTTCCGCTGCCACGCCGTCGGCTGCGCCCACCCAGGTGATCACGCCCTTGACCTTGATCGCGTCGGCACCCGGGGTGCCGCTCTTGGTGTCGGGCACCAGCAGGGCCTGCACCTCGGTGATCTGGCCGTTGGCGTCGCGTACCGCGCCCTGGCATTCGATCACATGGCCGTACTTGAGGCGCACCTTGTTGCCCGGGTAGAGGCGGTGGTAGCCCTTGGGCGGCACGTCCTCGTAATCGCCCCGTTCGATCCAGAGTTCCTTGCCGAACTGGAAGCTGCGTCGACCCAATTCAGGGTGGTGCGGGTGCACCGGGGCGCCGCAGGTGTCCAGGGTGCCGGCACCCATGAGTTCGTCCCAGTTGGTGATGACCAACTTGACCGGGTCCAGCACGGCCATGGCGCGGGCCGCCTTGCTGTCCAGGTCGTCGCGCAGCGCACCTTCCAGCGTGCTGTAGTCGATCCAGCTGTAATCCTTGGTCACGCCGATGCGTTCGCAGAACAACTGAAGCGCTTCCGGGCTGTAGCCGCGGCGGCGCAGGCCCACGATGGTGGGCATGCGCGGGTCATCCCAGCCTTGCACATGGCCTTCGTTCACCAGTTGCGCCAGCTTGCGCTTGCTGGTGATCACATAGGTCAGGTTCAGGCGCGAGAACTCATACTGCTTGGGCGGCGGCGAGGCCAGCAGACCACCTTCGATCAAGCGCTCCATGAGCCAGTCGTAGAACGGGCGTTGGTCTTCAAATTCGAGGGTGCAGATGCTGTGGGTGATGTTTTCCAGCGCGTCCTCGATTGGGTGCGCGAAGGTGTACATCGGGTAGATGCACCAGGTGTTGCCCGTGTGGTGGTGCTCTGCGTGCTTGATGCGGTAAATGGCTGGGTCGCGCAGGTTGATGTTGGGCGCGGCCATGTCGATCTTGGCGCGCAGCACGGCTGCGCCGTCGGGCAGTTGACCGTCTCGCATGGCACGGAACCGGGCCAGGTTCTCCGCCGGGCTGCGGTCGCGGAAGGGGCTGTTCACGCCGGGCTTGCTGAAGTCGCCGCGGTTGGCTCGCATCTCGTCGGCACTTTGCTCATCCACATAGGCATGACCAGCCTCGATCAGGTACTCGGCTGCACGGTACATGAAGCCGAAGTAGTCGCTGGCCTGGTACAGGTGGGCGGTCTTTTGGCCTTGGTATTCGCTGTCCCAGTGGAAGCCCAGCCATTGCACCGCGTCGAGGATGGACTCCACGTACTCCAGGTCTTCCTTTTCGGGGTTGGTGTCGTCAAAACGCATGTGGCAAACGCCACCGTAATCGCGCGCCAGGCCGAAGTTCAGGCAAATGCTTTTGGCGTGGCCAATGTGCAGGTAACCATTGGGCTCGGGGGGGAAGCGCAGGCGCACCGGGGCCGGGTCCAACGGGCCAGCGGCGTGGTGGGCGGCATCGCCCGGCGTGCCTCCCCAGTGACGGTTCGCGTGAACGTGATGGGCCAGGTCGCTTTCGATGATCTGGCGCAGGAAGTTACTCGGCTTGACGGCGTCTTTGTTGTCAGGTGTGGGGGTGTTCGAACTCATCCACCCATTTTAGAGCGTGGGGGCTCCCGGGTTTGGTTACGCGTTGAAACAAGTCCAGCCGCTGAAAGGACAACCGCCCTCCGATCTGCGGCGTTACCAACCTCACATAGGTCGGTTTTTACCGATCATCGATTTTGAAGGAGATGCTCATGCGATTCCAATCCGTTCGATTTCTGGCCATCGCTGGCGCCGTGGCGCTGGCTTCCTTGGGCTTCTGGGGCACGGCACAGGCCCACGGCGGTGGGGGCGTTTCGTGGTCGGTGGGTGTTGGCTTGCCGGGCGTCAGCGCTGGCTTGGTCTCTGGAGGCCCGGTTTACCTGGCGGCAGCCCCGGTGTACGCGCCTGCACCGGTGCGCTACGGCCCGCCGCCCGTGAACTACGCGCCAGCCCCCATCCACTATGCGCCGCCACCCGTGGCCTATGGCCCGGCACCGGTCTACTACAACCCGCAGCTGGTGTACGTGCGACCAGCGCCGGTCTATGGCGGTCCCCCCATGGGCGGCAACTGGGGACATTTCCGTCACCACCACCACTGGCGTTGAGCAGGGCCCCGAGCTCCCATCGGGGCAGCTCACTCACGGGGTGAGCGCCAGGATCGCTCTGCCCGGCACCTGCCTGCGGTTTGCACGCCATCGAGCTGACCATTCACCGGCAAAATAGCGGCTTTTGGCGTGAGACCGCTTGGGGCTGTGGCCCAGCCTGGGGCGGACCGAGACCGCGCCGCAAGGCGCGGAGTCCGACGCCCAGACCTGCCGGAGTGAATGATTTGAAAACTGTTTTTGTCCTGAACGGCCCCAACCTCAATTTGTTGGGCACCCGCGAACCCAGCGTCTACGGCGCACAAACCCTGGCCGATGTCGAACAACTGTGCCGTGACGCCTGCGCCCGGCTGAACTACCAACTGGTGTTCCGCCAAAGCAACCACGAAGGCGAACTGGTGGATTGGCTGCACGAAGCGGGTCGGCTGCATGCTGCGGGCGAACTGGCGGGCGTGGTCTTCAATGCGGGTGCTTACACCCACACCAGCGTGGCCCTGCACGACGCCACCAAGGGCACCGGCATCACCTTGATCGAGCTGCATATCAGCAATGTGCACGCGCGAGAGGCCTTCCGCCACCACTCTTACCTGGCGCCCGCTGCGCGCGGCGTGATCTGTGGCCTGGGTGTGGCGGGTTATCCCCTGGCGATTGAGGCTTTGGCGCGCATTTGAGCGTGCTGCGCCGGTGCGTGGTGCCGGCGCCTTGTTGGCAGGCCCGCCTGTGCGCGGGCTGGAGATGTTTCCCATGATGAATGAGCTTTACCCCGGCCCGACTCTGGCCGCGCCAGCGCTGCCCGACTGGGTCCAGCAGTTGGCCCAGCAAGCGCGGCGCGTGAGCACCTCTTGCGGCGATGGTGACCTGGTCTGGCACGTGTGGGGTCAGCCTCGAGAGGGCGTGCCGCCGCTGGTGCTGTTCCACGGGGGCAGTGGCAGTTGGACGCATTTTGTGCGCAACATCGAGGCCTTGGTCGGCGCCGGGCGTGAGCTGTGGGTGCCTGACCTACCCGGTTTCGGCGATTCCGCGGTGTCGCCCCTGGGCGGTGACGCTGACGCCATGGTGGAGCCCTTGTACGAGGGCTTGCGGTCCTTGCTGGGGCCGCGCCCTTGTGATCTTCTGGGCTTCTCGTTTGGCGGTATGACGGCGGGCCTCTTGCTGGCAGCCCACCCCGAACTGGCCTCGCGCCTGGTCTTGGTGGGGGCGCCGGCCATGGGGGTGGTGCCGCAGCGCCAGTTTGAGCTCAAGGCCTGGCGGCACCTGCTGACGCCCGAGGCGCAGGCGGACATCCACCGCTACAACCTGGCCGCGCTGATGTTGCATGACACCACCTTGATCGAGGGTCTGGCGCTTCAGGTGCACGCCGCCAATGTGAGGCGCGATCGTCTGCCACGCCGCCGCCTGGCCCACACCGACATCCTGGCCCGCTCATTGCCTTCGGTGTCTTGCCCTGTCTGGGCCATCTACGGTGAACACGACGCCTTGTACAAGAGCTGGATCACCCAATTGGCCTCGGCTTTTGAGGCCAGCACGCCCGATTTCCGGGGCTTGACCTTGGTTCCCGAGGCCGGCCACTGGGTGCAGTTCGAGCGCCCGGAGGCCTTTCACTCGGCCGTGTTGGCGGCCCTGGGCTGACCCGCTCGGCTCAGGCCCATCCAGGTTGTTGAAAGGCCTGGGCCAGAAAGTCCACCATCGCGCGCACCTTGCTGGAGAGGTGTTTGCGGCTGGGGTAGACCGCATGGATGTCCAGCGGCGGGCGTTGGTACTGTGGCAACACGGGCACCAAGTGGCCCAGGCGCACATCCTCGCCCACCAAAAAGGCGGGCTGCAGGACGATGCCTTGGTCCGCCAATGCCGCGGCGCGGCAGGTGTCGCCGCTGTTGGCCCAGAAGCGCGGTTTGACCGTGACGGTCTCGCTCTGGCCCTCGGCCGTCTCAAAAGTCCAGGTGTCACCCCACGAGGCGTAGGAATAGGCCATGACGCTGTGCCGCGCCAGGTCCTGCAAGCAGGTGATGGGCTCGGCGCGGGCCAGGTAGCCAGGCGAGGCGCACAAGACCATGCGGTCGCTGGCCAGGCGGCGTGACACCATCGAGGTGGCCTGCAGGCGACCGATGCGCACGGCCAGATCAAAGCCCTCGTCGACGAGATCCACCATGCGGTCGTTCAGGGTGATTTCCAGTTCCACCTCGGGGTAGAGCTTCAAAAACTCGCCCCACAAAGGCGCGAGGTGGAGGTTGCCAAAGCTCAGCGGCGCATTGATGCGCAGTCGCCCGGTGGGCTTGGCAGACGTGGCGCTGGCCTCGGCGTTGGCCTCTGCGAGGTCGTCGAGGATCTGCTTGCAGCGCTCGAAATATGCGGTGCCGGAGTCCGTCAGCGACAGGCGCCGGGTGGTGCGGTTGAGCAAGCGTGTGCCCAGTTGGCTTTCCAGTTCCAGCACCAAGCGGGAGATGACCGCTTTGGACAGGTTCAGTCGGTCGGCGGCTTTGACGAAGCTGCCGTGCTGAACCACGGCGGTGAAGGCTTCTATTTGTCGGAGTTGGTCCATGGTGGGGTCGGCGGCTGGGTGTTATTGTCTTTGTCAGCACAACAATCAATTGTTTATGTGCCGATTGGTTTCCGATTCGCTTCAGCCTACAGTAGTTCCCAGGAGTTGAAAACCATGTCTGAACACCATCCCTTGTCCTCGGTGACGCGCACAGCGTCTGGGTCCTCGCGCTTGCCGGCCTTGTTTGTCTCGCACGGGGCGCCTTTGTTTGCCCTGGAGCCTGGTGAAACCGGCCCGGCACTGACCCAACTGGGCCAGCGTCTGCGCGCAGAGCACCCGGTGCGGGGCGTGGTCGTCATGTCACCGCATTGGATGGCGCACGGGGTGCAGGTCATGACCGCGGTTCAGCCTGCCACCTGGCACGACTTTGGCGGTTTTCCGCGACCCTTGTATGCCCTGCAGTACCCCGCAGCGGGTGACCCGGCTTTGGCCCAACGCGTGCTGGACTTGTTCCAGACCGCCGGTGTCGCCGCGCAAGGCGATGCCAAGCGGCCTTTTGACCACGGTGCCTGGGTGCCGCTGATGCATTTGTTCCCGCAGGCCGATGTGCCCGTGGTGCAGGTGGCCTTGCCCGCCGAAGCCGGCCCGGCCGAGGTGCTGGCCTTGGGGCAGGCCTTGGCGCCGCTGCGTGACGAAGGCATTCTGGTACTGGGGTCGGGCAGCATGACGCACAACCTCAGCGAGTTCTTTGGCGGCGCCCGGGAACCCGCGCCCTATGTGCTGGCGTTTTCGCGCTGGATCGAGGACGCGCTGAGCCGGGGCGATGTCCCTGCGCTGCTGGACTACCGCCGCCGCGCCCCGGGCGCTGAGCGTGCCCACCCCAGTGAAGACCATTTTTTACCGCTGTTTTTTGCCCTCGGCGCCGCCGGCCCTCAAGGTCGCCCTGACTATGTCAGCCGCGAGGTGATGTACGGCATCCTGGCGATGGACGCCATGACCCTTCAGGAAAGCGCCCATGTCTGACACCTTCCAAGCCGACAGCCTGGGCCTGAAAGCCCTTTACCGACCGGCCGCAGCAGCGGCACCCCAGCCCTGGCTGTTGGTGCTTTTGCATGGCGTGGGCAGCAACGAGGCGGACTTGTTCAGCCTGGCCCCCTGGGTGCCGCCGCAGTTCCACTTGTTGAGCTTGCGTGCGCCGTTTCCGATGGGCCCCAATGCGTTTGCTTGGTTCCAGTTTGGCGTCTTGCCCAATGGCCAGCGCCAAATCAACGCGGCCCAGGAGGCGCAAAGCCGTGCCTTGCTCAGCGAGGTCATCGCCCGGGCCGCGGCCCAGCTTCAGGTGCCCGTCGAGCGGGTGGTGGTGGGGGGCTTCAGCCAGGGCGGGATCATGGGGCTGAGCCTGCTGCTGACCCGCCCGCAGGACCAGCGCGCGGCCCTGGTGATGCACAGCCGGCTGTTGCCGGAGGCCGTGGCCTTGCAGGCGCCTGCCGAGGCCTTGGCAGGGCGCAGCCTGTGGTTGAGCTATGGCACGGAGGACGAGGTGCTGCCGCCTTCACACACCCAAGCCATTGTTGAGCATGTGCGCGACCTGCCCATGGATCTGCAGGGTGCCGGCTTTCCGGGCGGACACACCTTGAGTCGCCCTGAGCTCGACGCGGTGTCGCAGTGGCTGACCCAGCTGAGCGAGGCGGTGCGCTGAGCGCAGACCCTCAGGGGATGCGTCGGAAAAACGCGTCGTACAGGGTCAGCAGGGCCGGGAATTCCAGCGCGAAGCGCGGGCGGTTCACAAAATAGGCCTCGCCAGTCACGGCGTAGAACTCATCCAGTGCCTCGGCGGCATAAGCGTCCAGCCAGGGCTGGGCCTGGCCAAAGCGCTCGGCGCGGATGACTTGCTCGCGAAAATCCTCCCAGGCCGGGGTCAGCACCGCCAGCCAGGCCTCGCGGGACGCGCGAGCCAGCGATTGACCCAGAAAGCCCGGCGGCAGGGGCGGGCAGCCATCGGCCTGACCATCGGCCAGGTCCATCTTGTGCAGGAACTCGTGGATCACCACGTTGTAGCCTTGCTCGGCTGAATCGGCGGCAGCTTGCACCTCGGGCCAGGACAGCATCACCGGGCCACCATGCATGGCTTCGCCCGCCAGTTCTTCCTGCCATTCGTGCACCACGCCGTCCTCGTCCACCTGCTCGCGCCGTGCCACGGCCAGGCCGGGATGCAGCACGATGCCGACAAAGTCGCCGTACCAGGTTTGAACTGGCGTGGGGTCGTTCAGGTGCAGCAAAGGCAGGCAGGCCTGTTGGGCGACCGTGAGGGCCATGACATCGTCCACAGCGAGGCCGTGGGCACCATGGAACTCTTTGTGTGCCAGGAAGGTGGCGCTGTGCTGGCGCAGAGCTTGTTGTTCCTCTGAGCTCAGTCCATGCATGAAGCGTTGGGTGCTCCAGACGCTTTGCCACAAGGTGTCTGGAATGGGGGGCGGTGCCGCCCCGAGCCAGGGCCGGGCAAGGGCCAGCCCCAGCAACTGCCTCAGGCGGGCCCAGGGGCTCGGGGCGGTCAGCGGTGCTGGTGAGCCAGTCGTCATGTTGGCTTGAGCGGGCCCGACGCGCAGGCCTGGGCGGGGCTCAGGCGCTGGCATTGACCGGTTGCCAGGTCCAGGCGCAGCACTTCAGCGCGCGCTGGGCTGGCCGCCAGGTCCCAGTCGCTGAGCACTTCGCGGTACAGGCCATCACCCAGGTCATGCCGGCGCGGGCGGTGGGTGTGGCCGTGGATCAGCGTTTGGGCTTGGGCCGCTTGCAGCCAGGCGCGCGTGGCGTCGGTATCCAGGTCGGCGTAGGTGGCGCCTGAGCGCTTGCGTGCCTCGCTGTCTTGGCGCAACTGCCGCGCAAAGGCTTGGCGCTCGGCCAGGGGGCGGGCCAAGAAGGATTTCTGCCAGTCGTGGCGCCGCACCTGAGCGCGAAAGCGCAGGTAGTCGTGGTCGTCCAGACACAGTGCGTCACCGTGGCTCAGCAGCCAGGCAGGGCCGTTGGCACTGCGCAGGCAGGTGGGGTCACTCAGCGGGTGCAGGCCAGAGGCTGCCAGAAACCGAGATCCCAGCAAGAAGTCGCGGTTGCCCGCCATGAAAAACATCGGGCGCAGTGAGGCAGCTTGTTGCAACACGCGCTGGCATTGCGCTTCGAAGCTGTCAGGGGTGGCCGCGTCGTCGCCCACCCAGACCTCGAAAATATCACCCAGCAAGAACAGCGCATCGGCCGGGGTGTGAAGCAGGAACTGCTGCCAGGCCTCGAAGGTTTGGGGCTCGGTGGGGTGAAGGTGCAGGTCGGAAATGAAATCGACCGTGCGCCAGCCAGTGGGTGCAGCAAGCACCACGGGCTGAGGCACGGTCGAGGGCATGAACAAGTCAGGCCGACGCTTACAGCGCCACGGCCTTCTCGATCACCACGTCGTCCTTGGGCACGTCGTCATGGAAGCCCTTGCGGCCGGTCTTGACAGCCTTGATCTTGTCGACCACTTCGGTGCCTGCCACCACCTTGCCGAACACGGCATAGCCCCAGCCAGAGGAGGTGGGGGCGGTGTGGTTCAGGAAGCCGTTGTCGGCCACGTTGATGAAGAACTGGGCGGTGGCCGAGTGCGGCGCATTGGTGCGCGCCATGGCCACGGTGTAGTTGTTGTTCTTCAGGCCGTTGTTGGCTTCGTTGTCGATGGCCGCATCGGTGGGCTTTTGTTCCATGCCGGGGGCAAAGCCGCCGCCTTGGATCATGAAGCCGGGGATGACACGGTGGAAGATGGTCTTGTCGTAGTGACCCTTCTTCACGTAGTTGAGGAAGTTTTCGGCGGACTTGGGCGCTTTTTCAGCGTCGAGTTCCAGCGTGATCACGCCGTAGTCCAGGATGTGCAGTTCGACTTGGGGGTTGCTCATGAGCGTTCCTTGAGGGGTTTATTTGATTTGGGTGGCGGCCGTGATGGTGACGGGCGTTTGGGGCACGTTTTGGTGCGGACCCTTGTTGCCTGTGGGCACGGCCTTGATCTTGTCGACCACGTCCATGCCGCTGACCACCTTGCCGAACACGGCGTAGCCGTAGCCATCCGGGTTGGGGGCGTTGAGCATGGCGTTGTCCACCACGTTGATGAAGAACTGGGCCGTGGCCGAGTTCGGGTTGCCGGTGCGGGCCATGGCAATGGTGCCCCGGTCATTCTTGAGGCCACCGGAGGTTTCCAGCGCAATGGGGCTGCGGGTGGCCTTTTGGTTCATGTCGGCCGTGAAGCCACCGCCCTGGATCATGAAGTTGCCCATGACGCGGTGGAACACGGTGCCTTCGTAGTGCTTGTCTTTGACGTACTGCAGGAAGTTCTCGACCGTCTTGGGTGCCTTGTCTGGGTACAGCTCCAGCACGATGTCGCCGGCGCTGGTGCTCAGCTTGACTTGGGGGGCGGTCTGGGCTTGGGCCAGGCCCGTGCTCAGGGCCAGAGCGCTTGCCAGAACCGAGCCAATCAGGGCACGGCGGGCAGGCCAAATAGAGCTCAGCATCATCCAATCACTCCTTCAAAAAAGATTCGCCACTGCTGGCCTTGTCGCAGCCAGTACTGGCGTTTGGTGGTCCCGCGCTTGCTGCCGGTGACCAGTTCGCCAAAGGTTACCACCATCGTTTCTGCGCTGTCAGACCAGCGCAAAAGGGACAGGTCCTTGATCTCGAAGCCCCGACCTGCGGCTTGCTTGATCTCTTGCTGCAGGGTCGGTGTCCATTCGGCCAGGCTTTTGCCGTAACTGTTGAAGTCCGGGGTGTAGTAGCCCAGCAAGCGAGGCACGTCACCGGCCGCTTTGGCCGCTTGCCAGCCGTTGAACACCTCTTCAAAACCTTTGCTGGCAGCGCGCGCCTGGGCGGGGGGCACCCACTGCAGGCTGGGGGCGATCACCACCGGTGTGGCGCGCACCTCGACCGTGGCCAGCAGGCGCTGCAGGTCGGGGTTGGCCATGACCACGCAGCCGTCGGTGGACTGTGGCGCACGCGCAAACTGCGAGGGCGGTGTGCCATGCAGCCAGATGCCGCTGCCAGTTTTACCCCGGCGGCTGTCGTAAGGGTTGGGGTAATTGATGGGCAGGGCGCCGGCGCCGTAGAAGTCTTTCAGCGTGCGCGGGTCCAGGTTGCTCGTGATGAAGTACACGCCCAACGGGGTGCGTTGGTCGCCTTCAGTGCCTTTTTCGATGCCCAGCTTGCCCACCGAGATGTAGTAGTCGGCAATCAGTTTCGGACCCTGCGGGCCGTTCTCGAACAGGTACAGGCGTGCACGCGAGGTGTCGACCGCGATGGCGTGGCGATGCCGAGCCGACAAGGACACAAACTGGGAGGGCACTGTTTGTGCGGGCGGACGTTCGCTCAAGGCCTTCAGGCGCAGACGGGCCTCTTCACGCAGGTCTTTGAGCTGGGCTTCGGCGGCACGTGCCGTGGTGTCTGGAACATCGCCCGCCGTGCGCAGGGGCCGGGTCTGGGCCGTGAGCAAGTCACCGTGCACCAGTTGAGCCAACTGAAAATTAGGGTGTTCTTGCACCAAGGCGTCGGCCAGGCGCAGCGCTTCGCGGCTGCGACCCGCCCCGATCAGGCGGTAGATTTCGATCAGTCGTGCTTCAGCCTGGCCGTCGCGCAGGGCGGCGGGCGAATTGAAGGCATTGCCGCTGACCGCTTTGGCCCGAGGCTGTGCGGCCAGCACCGAACCGCCGAACAGGCTCAGGCCGATCAGCCAACTGGCGGTCGCACCCAGCAGGGCGCAGCGTGCAAAAAAAGGTCGATTCATGGTCGCAAGCCAGGCGCGGCCCCCCCAGGCCAGCAACCCCAGCCTGGCGGCAGGGGGGCGGGCGCAGACGGCACCGGGCCCGGTCAATCGATCAGCCGCCAGTGGACTCGCGCACGATCACCCAGCGGTCGCCAGCCTTGGCCAGGTCCAGCGTCTTGCGGCTGGACACGTTCAAGGTATCGGCGCTGTATTCCTGGCGGAAGCGTGCCGTGGCTTTGCCTCCCGTGACGCTGACCGACAGGTCGTGCAGCTTCACATTGATGCGGGCCTTGCCCAGAATGCGGGCGCGGCGCTCGTCTTCCCAGGCCTTGCGGTTCATCTTGCCCGGCGGATCAAACTCCTTGCCGTAGGCGGCCAGGTAGCCCGACACATCACGTGCCGACCACACCGTGGCCCAGTGGCGCACGGCGGCTTCCACGTCCTTCTCGGCGCCGGTCGCGGCGCTGGCGGCGGCTGGCGCGGGTGCGGGCGCTGGGGCTGGGGCTGGCGTGGCAGCGGGTGCAGCCGCTGCGGGAGCCGCTGCCGCGGGGGCTGGAGCCGGAGCCGGAGCGGGGGCTGGGCTGGGCGCTGGGGCTGCAGGCGCGGGCGCTGGTTTGGGCGCTGCGGCCACGGGCGCCGGCGCCGGTGCCGGGCTGGTGGCCGGCTTGCTGCCTGGCTTGGCCGTTGGCGTGAACAAGTCGCGGATCAGGGCCAGCTTGGGCTGGATGGCCGCGTTGTTGCCGCTGTCGAGTTGCAGGGCCTTGCTGTAAGCCTGGCTGGCCAGCTTGGCATAGACATCACCCAGGTTCTCGTGGGCGGTGGCGTAGCTGGGGTTGGTTCGGATGGCCATTTCCAACGCGGTGCGGGCCTTGTCGTACTGGTTCTGGCTGGCGTAAAGCACGGCCAGGTTGTTGTACGGTTCGGGCAGCTCCGGGAACTCTTGCGTCAGCGCCGTGAAGGTGTTGATCGCGTCATTGGGTTTGCCCGCTTCGGATTGGATCACCCCCTTGATGAACCGCATTTGCGGGTCCTTGGGCTTGCCGGCCAGGTATTGGTCGGCACGGGTCAGGGCTTCGGACGTTTTGCCGGCCCGCAGCAACTGGGTGACGTCGCCATAATCGTCGGCGTGCGCCCCGAAGGAAGCACCCATCAGGGCGGCCAGGGCCAGCATTCGAAGGCGGGCGGGAACGGTGCAGCGAGCTTGAGTCATGGAGCCTCGTGGGGTTTGCGCGATGGCAAGCGCTGACAGGGGCGCTTATACTGGGGCGGATTGTAGCCGAGGGGTCTGCCCGTTTTGCATTGCGGTCAGCGGCGCTGCAATACCCCCTTTCTTCCTGTTTTTTCGAGCTTGCCCGGCCCATGAGGTCGAGGCATCGCCGTCCGCCAAAAAAGCCCATGAGCCTGCGCATCTACAACACGCTGACGCGTGATCTGCAAGCGTTTTCCCCGATCGAGCCTGGTCATGTCCGCATGTACGTTTGTGGCATGACCGTGTACGACCTTTGCCACCTGGGGCATGCCCGCTCCATGGTGGCTTTTGACGTGGTCCAACGCTGGCTGCGCGAGTCCGGTTTTCGGGTCACTTACGTGAGAAATATCACGGACATTGACGACAAGATCATCCGACGGGCGGTGGAAAACGGTGAGACCATCCGCTCCCTGACCGACCGCATGATCGACGCCCTGCACCAGGACGCCGACGCCCTGGGCGTGCAGCGCCCCACCCACGAGCCCCGTGCCACGGAGTATGTGCCGCAGATGCTCAGCATGATCGGCCGCCTCGAAGCCAAGGGCTTGGCTTACCGCGCCGGCAATGGCGACGTGAACTACGCGGTGCGCAAGTTCCCCAGTTATGGCCGCTTGAGTGGCAAGTCGCTGGACGAACTGCGCGCCGGTGAGCGCGTGGCGGTGGACGACGGCAAGCTGGACCCGCTGGACCCGGTGCTCTGGAAGAGCGCCAAGCCCACCGAGCCCGCAGACGCCAAGTGGGACAGCGAGTTCGGCGCGGGCCGACCGGGCTGGCACATCGAGTGCTCGGCCATGGCCTGCGAACTGCTGGGTGAGACCTTTGACATCCATGGCGGCGGCGCTGACCTGCAGTTCCCGCACCATGAGACCGAGATCGCCCAGAGTGAAGGCGCCAGTGGCAAGACTTTCGTCAACACCTGGATGCACAACGGCTTCATCAACATCGACAACGAGAAGATGTCCAAGAGCTTGGGCAATTTCTTCACGATCCGCGATGTGCTGAAGGCGTTCGATGCCGAGACCGTGCGGTTTTTTGTGGTGCGCTCGCACTACCGCAGCCCTTTGAATTACAGCGACGCCCATTTGCAAGACGCCCGCAACGCCTTGCGCCGCCTCTACACCGCGCTGGATCAGGTGTCGGCTGAGCCAGAGGCCGTGATCGATTGGACAGGCCCTTACGCTGCGCGCTTCAAGGCGGCCATGGATGAAGACTTTGGTACGCCCGAGGCCGTGGCCGTCCTGTTTGATCTGGCCACCGAGGTCAACAAAACCCGTTCACCGGTTCTGGCTGCGCAGTTGCGCGCTCTGGGCGGCTGCCTCGGCTTGCTCCAGGGGGACCCTAAAGCTTTTTTGCAGGCTGGTGCCAGCCTGGACGACGATGCCATCCAGCAGCTGATCGAACAACGGGCTCAAGCCAAAAAAGGCAAGGACTTTGCGGAGGCTGACCGCATCCGCAACGAGTTGCTGGCCCAAGGCATTGTGCTCAAGGACGGCTCCGACGGCACCCGCTGGGAGATGGCTTCGTGAGCGCTTTGTTGTTCAAGCCCCGTGGCCTGTGGCTTGGGTTAGCGCTGTCCGCGATGGGGATGGGCTGATTCATGCCGTCCACCCCTAAGAAAGTGGCCCCGCCCGCGGTGGCCCAGGTGCCATCGAACGCCTTGGCGGCAGAGGTGTTCACGCCCGACTACTGGCAGGATGCCTGCAAGCACCTGGTCAAAAAGGACCGGGTCATGAAGCGGCTCATTCCGCAGTTTGGTAATGCCTGCCTGCAAACCCGTGGGGATGCCTTCACCACCCTGGCCCGCAGCATCGTCGGCCAGCAGATCTCGGTGAAGTCGGCCCAGTCGGTTTGGACGCGTCTGACCGCGCTGCCCAGCAGCATGACGCCGGCCAATGTGCTCAAGCTCAAGGTCGACGACATGCGTGCCGCTGGCCTGAGTGCGCGCAAGGTCGAGTACCTGGTGGACCTGGCGCTCAACTTTGACGCGGGCTCGGTGCACGTCAAGGCGTGGGAAGAGATGCCTGACGAGGACATCATTGCCGAATTGATCGCCATCCGAGGCATTGGCCGCTGGACTGCCGAGATGTTTTTGATCTTCCACTTGATGCGGCCCAACGTGCTGCCGCTCGATGATGTGGGTTTGATCAAAGGCATCAGCGACAATTATTTTTCAGGCGATCCTGTCAGCCGCAGCGATGCGCGCGAGGTCGCTGCGGCCTGGGCGCCGTATTGCAGCGTGGCAACTTGGTATATTTGGCGCTCGCTGGACCCCCTGCCGGTCGCCGCTTGAGTGCGGCGCAGGGGCCTTGCGGCCTGCCCTCGGGGCGAGCCGCCGCACCGCACCAGCCACAGGGGCTGGCGGTGGAAACCACAGGAGAATGACGTTGGCGAAAAAAACCTTTCTTGATTTCGAGCAGCCGATTGCCGAACTCGAAACCAAAATCGAAGAACTGCGCTACGTGCAAAACGAGTCGGCGGTCGACATCTCTGAAGAAATCGATCAGCTGAGCAAAAAGAGCCAGCAGCTCACCAAAGACATCTACAGCGATCTGTCGCCTTGGCAGATCACAAAAATTGCCCGCCACCCCGAGCGTCCCTACACGCTGGACTATGTGCGCGAGCTGTTCACCGACTTCATCGAGATGCACGGTGACCGCCACTTTGCCGACGATCTGAGCATCGTGGGCGGTTTGGCGCGTTTCAATGGCCACGCCTGCATGGTGATTGGTCAGCAAAAAGGCCGTGACACCAAAGAGCGCGGTCTGCGCAACTTCGGCATGAGCAAGCCTGAGGGCTACCGCAAGGCCCTGCGCCTCATGAAGACGGCTGAAAAGTTCAAGCTGCCGGTGTTCACCTTTGTTGACACCCCAGGCGCCTACCCCGGCATCGACGCTGAAGAGCGCTGTCAGTCCGAGGCCATTGGCCGCAATATTTTCGAGATGGCGCAGCTCGAAGTGCCCATCATCACCACCATCATTGGTGAAGGCGGCTCGGGCGGCGCATTGGCCATCTCCGTGGCCGACCAGGTTTTGATGCTGCAGTACTCGGTGTACTCGGTGATCAGCCCGGAAGGCTGTGCTTCGATTCTGTGGAAGACCAGCGAACGAGCCCAGGACGCAGCCGATGCCCTGGGCATCACTGCGCACCGCCTCAAGGCTTTGGGCCTGGTCGACAAGATCGTCAGCGAACCCGTGGGTGGCGCTCACCGTGATCCCAAGCAGATGGCCGCCTTCCTCAAGCGCGCCCTGAATGACGCGTGGCGCCAGTTGGCTGACCTGAAGCCCAAAGAGCTGGTGGACCGCCGGTACGAGCGCCTGCAAAGCTATGGCCGCTTCTCGGACACCAAGGCCGACAGCCGCTGAGCCCCGCCCGGTTGCCAGAGGCCATTTGGGTCTCCAGCTCAGAACGCCTGCCCTTCGTGGCAGGCGTTTTGCTTTGGGGTCCTGGGCAGCACCTAGGGGCTTTGATTGACGTTTTGTCGCAATCTCGGCATAAGCTTTGCTCTGCGTTCGTCCCCACACAACACAGAGGAAGTTCATGGCCCTCCTAAAAACACTGCGCGGACAGATTTTGGTGGCATCGGTCGGTAGCCTCGTGGTGGGCTTGCTGGCGCTGACCTTGTCCAACTACCTCACGGCCCGCAGTCGGGTCATGGCGGGTCTCATTGAAGAGAGCCAGGCGACGGCGCAAAGCCATGCGCAGACCATCGAGGAATGGGCCAAGGCCCGGGCCTTGTTGGTCAAGGCCTCCACGGCTGCGGTGGACGATGCCGAACCCGCCAAAGCCTTGCTGATGATTCAGAACGCGGGGGAGTTCTCCACCGCCTACTTTGGGTATGCCGACAAACACTTCGTGTTTGCTCAGCCGCGCAACTTGCCGGCTGACTACGACCCCACCGCCCGACCTTGGTACCGCCAGGCCGCGGCAGCGGGCAAAGGCGTGGTCACGCCGCCCTATGTGTCGGCCTCCGACCAGCAACTGGTGGTCACCTTTGCGGAGCCAGTCATGGCCGGCGGCCAGCTGAAGGCTGTGGCCGCGGGCGATGTGTCCATGCAGGCGGTGGTGGCCAACGTGAAGTCGATTCAGCCCACGCCAGCGAGTTTTGCCTTTCTGGCCAGTGCCGACGGCAAGGTGATTGCCCATCCCGATGCCGCCCTGACCCTCAAGCCCCTGTCGGATTTGGCCCCGGGTCTGAGCAGCGAACTGCTGCAAAAGGCGATTGGCGCCAAAGACCTGCTGCCTGTGGCGGTCGGCGGGCGAGACCGGTTGCTCACCGTGGTGCCGGTCGCGGGCACCACCTGGCATTTGGTGGTGGCGCTGGACGAGTCCGAGGCCCTGGCGCCCATGCGCAGCCTGCTGGCATCTTCCGTGGTGGCGGGCATCGTGGTGTTGGCCGTGGCCACGTTGCTGCTGGGCTGGGGGTTGTCCAGCCGCTTGGCGCGCTTGAGTCAGTTGCGTGACGCCATGCGGGAAGTGAGCTCGGGTGACGGTGACCTGTCCCGCCGCATTGATACCTCCGGGCATGACGAACTGGCGGACATTGCCAGCAGCTTCAACAGCTTTGCCAGCAAGCTCTCCGTGGTGCTGGCGCAAATCCGCGACGCCAGCGGCTCGGTTCGACTGGCGTCGGAAGAGATTGCCACTGGCAACCAGGACTTGAGCAGCCGCACCGAGTTGACGGCCTCGAGTTTGGAAGAAACCTCCAGCTCGATGCAGCAACTCACCGACACCGTGCGCGGCAATGCCGAGGCCACCTTGCAGGCCAACCAGTTGGTGGCCCAGGCCTCGACTGTGGCGGAGCAGGGTGGGGCGGTGGTGGGCCAGGTGGTGCAGACCATGGAGCAGATCAACGCCGCCTCCAAGAAGATCGCCGACATCATCGGCGTCATCGATGGCATTGCCTTCCAAACCAACATCCTGGCCCTGAACGCTGCCGTTGAAGCGGCCCGCGCGGGTGAGCAGGGCCGCGGCTTTGCGGTGGTGGCGGGGGAGGTGCGTTTGCTCGCCCAGCGCAGTGCCCAGGCGGCGCGTGAGATCAAGGACTTGATCTCCACCTCGGTGGACCGGGTGGACGATGGCGCGCGCCTGGTCCAAAACGCCGGCAGCACCATGAGCGACATCGTGACGGCCGTGCAGCGCGTGGCACGCATCATGGCCGAGATCCAAAGCGCCACCAGCGAGCAAAGCAACAGCATCGGCGAGATCAGCCAGGCGGTGAACCATTTGGACCAGATGACCCAGCAAAACGCTGCCCTTGTCGAGCAAAGCGCGGCGGCGGCCTCAAGCCTCAAAGATCAATCGGTGCGCTTGTCTAGCGTGGTGGGCGAGTTCAAGCTGGCCCACCAGGACGGGGGCGGTCGCTCGCGCTCCCTGCAACTGGGCTCCTCAGTCTGACAAGCGCTGGCATCTCCACCGCCGTCCTGGGGGGGCGCGCCGGCCTGGCATGGGGCGGCAGGGCTGCTATAAACGCCAGCCCATGAGCCACCCCTTCGACACCGCCTTTGCCGCTTTTGCGCCTGCCTTGCCCTTGGGCGTGGCCTTCAGTGGCGGTGCAGACTCCAGTGCCTTGCTGTTGGCCTGTGCGCGCCGCTGGCCGGGACAGGTGCATGCCTTGCACGTGCACCATGGCTTGCAAGCAGCGGGTGACGACTTTGCTGCGCATTGCGAGGCCATGTGCGAGCGCTGGCAGGTGCCCCTGGTGCAGCGCCGCGTCGATGCCCGCCATGCCCCCGGCGACAGCCCCGAAGAGGCTGCGCGCCAGGCCCGCTACCACGTGTTTGACCAAGTGCTGCTGCAAGAGTGGGCGGCGGTGGGCATCCGCACCGTGGCCCTGGCTCAGCACGCAGATGACCAAGTGGAGACCATCTTGCTGGCCCTGTCACGCGGGGCCGGTCTGCCGGGTTTGGCGGCCATGCCGGCGCGCTGGCAGCGCGCGGGGGTCGCATTTGAGCGCCCGCTGCTGGGGCTGCCCGGTGAAGCGCTGCGCGACTGGCTGCGCGCCCAGGGTGAGACCTGGATTGAAGACCCCAGCAACCAAGACCTGCGCTACACCCGAAACCGCATCCGGCACCAACTGTTGCCCGCTTTGCAGAGCGTGTTTCCGCAGCACCGGGCGACGATGGCGCGCAGTGCCCGCCACGCCGCCCAGGCCCAAACCCTGCTGACCGAGCTGGCCGACGAGGACCTGAAACGCGTCGGCAGCCCGCCCGCCATTGCCCTGCTGCAAGGTTTGAGCCCCGCGCGTCAGGCCAATGTGCTGCGCCATTGGCTGCGCCTGGCGCACGGCTGCCAACCCAGCGAATTGCAGCTGCAAGAGCTGCTGCGGCAGGTGGCTGCTTGCACCACGCGTGGCCACCGCATTCACCTCAAAGTGGGGCGCGGCCAGGTGCTGCGCGAAGGGGGTGTGCTCGGTTGGTACAATTAGTGGGTTTTGGTCCCCACTTTTTGCACGAAAACGGGCGGCGCACCAAAACGACATTGCAACCTGCGCCGCTGATTTCCGAGTTTCGTACCCCGACACACCAATGGCATTGATCGTTCACAAATACGGCGGCACGTCCATGGGCTCGCCCGAGCGCATCCGCAACGTGGCCAAGCGCGTCGCCAAATGGGCCCGCGCCGGCCACCAAATGGTGGTGGTTCCGAGCGCCATGAGCGGCGAAACCAACCGCCTGCTGGGTCTGGCCAAAGAGCTGGCTCCGTCCAAATCTTCGGCCGCTTACAACCGCGAGCTGGACATGCTGGCCGCCACCGGCGAGCAAGCCTCCTCGGCCCTGCTGGCGATTGCCCTGCAAGCGGAAGGCATGGAGTCCGTCAGCTATGCTGGCTGGCAAGTGCCCATCAAGACCAACAGCGCCTTCACCAAGGCCCGCATTGAGTCCATCGATGACGACCGCGTGCGCGCCGACCTGGCCGCCGGCAAGGTGGTGGTCATCACGGGCTTCCAGGGCGTGGACGAAGAAGCCAACGTCACGACCCTGGGTCGTGGCGGCAGCGACACCTCGGCCGTGGCCGTGGCTGCTGCCATGAAGGCGTCCGAATGCCTGATCTACACCGACGTTGACGGCGTCTACACCACCGACCCTCGCGTCGTGCCCGAAGCGCGTCGCCTGCAGACCGTGAGCTTTGAAGAAATGCTCGAAATGGCCTCGCTGGGCTCCAAGGTGCTGCAGATCCGCTCGGTCGAATTTGCTGGCAAATACAAGGTGCCGCTGCGCGTGCTGTCGAGCTTCACCCCGTGGGACATTGACATCAACGAAGAAGCCAAGTCCGGCACGTTGATCACTTTTGAGGAAGACGAAAAAATGGAACAAGCCGTCGTATCCGGCATCGCGTTCAACCGTGACGAAGCCAAGGTCTCTGTCCTGGGCGTGCCCGACAAGCCAGGCATCGCGTACCACATCCTGGGCGCTGTGGCCGATGCCAACATCGAAGTCGACGTGATCATCCAGAACATCAGCAAAGACGGCAAGACCGACTTCAGCTTCACCGTGCACCGTGGCGAGTACGCCCGCACCGTTGAACTGCTGAACACCAAGGTGCTGCCCAGCCTGGGCGCCGCCGAAGTGGTGGGCGACACCAAGATCTGTAAGGTGAGCATTGTCGGCATCGGCATGCGCAGCCATGTGGGTGTGGCGAGCAAGATGTTCCGCAGCCTGTCGGAAGAGGGCATCAACATCCAGATGATCTCGACCTCGGAAATCAAGACCTCGGTCGTGATCGACGAGAAGTACATGGAACTGGCCGTGCGCGCTCTGCACAAGGCCTTCGATCTGGATCAGCCAGTTTCCTAAAACGCTCTAAAAATAGGGCATAATAGCGGAATTGCTGGAAACGTGACCGAGTGGCCGAAGGTGCTCCCCTGCTAAGGGAGTATGGGGTGTAGAGCCTCATCGAGGGTTCGAATCCCTCCGTTTCCGCCAGCAGTTTTAGAAAACGGACCTTCGGGTCCGTTTTTCGTTGGTGCCCCCACGGGGCGCCTGCCGCAGCAGCGCGGCAAACCGATCAAGCGCGAAATTGATGGCCCGTGCGATGGCCGGTGGCTGTCGGATGTACCAAGATACTCCGGCAACAAACGCGGCATCTCGCGGCATCCCGAACTCAAGCCAGTGGTCCCGAGCCCATGCTGGCATGCCTGACCCCGAGAGGCTGCTCCAGAGGGCTTCAGTGGCAGTCCGTCGCCTGCCAGCGGGGCCGTCTTTCTCCTGGCTGTGGAGCGCTTGAGCGCCGCTTCCGTCATGCGCGCCCGTCCGTGGTTTCCCTCAAAGACAGCGCCTGGACCGAAGCTCCTGGGGTCAACCTAGCGACAGCGCTGTTGGTATGACTATTGCAAGTATGTGTCGGTGCGGTGTAAAACTGCATGCCGTTTTGTTGTCACAGGAATTTGGAATGAATAAGAAAGTTTGGCTTTGGGCGCTGACGCCAGGGGTGGTGGCGTTGTCGCTGTATGGCTGCGGGGGCTCCGGCTCCAGCTTGATCGTGGACTCCAATGCCCAGAGTTGCTCTGTGGTCTCCAGCTCAGGCTCGCCCGTGGTGGTGGGTTCCGGGCTGGCGGGTGATCCTGCGGCCCCCGAGGCGGCTTCGGGCTACCGCCTGGGCTACAAGGCCAAGACTTCGAGCCATTACATGGTGGTCGCCAACACGCCTTTGGCCACCAAGGCGGGTTGCGATGTGCTGAAGGCTGGCGGCACCGCAGTGGATGCCGCTGTGGCCGTGCAGGCCGTGCTGGGGCTGGTCGAACCCCAGTCCAGTACGATTGCGGGCAGTGCCTTCATGGTGTACTACGACGCGGACACCAAACAGGTCGTGGCCTACGACGGTCGAGAGGCAGCGCCTGCCGCCGCCACGGGCTACTACTTGGCGCGCCAGAACCAGGCCGACGCATCGTCTCCCGCGCCGGTGCCCAACGCCCGCCGCAGTGGCCGGTCGATTGGCGTGCCAGGCGTGATGAGCATGTTGGACCTGGCCCACAAGGAACATGGCAAGCTGGCTTGGGGTCCGTTGTTTGATGAAGGCGTCAAACTGGCCACCAACGGCTACAAAATCCCCACCCGCATGGGCGACGCAATCGCCGCCAACGCCGCCAGCCTGCGGCTGGATGCCAATGCGGTGGCCGCGTTTTTCAATGCCGACGGCACACCCAAAACCAGCGGGACCGTGACCACCAACCTGCCGTACGCCCAGTCGTTGCGTGCGATTGCTTCAGGTGGTGCTGCGGCGATGTACTCCGGCGCCATGGCTGAAGCCATTGTGGCCAAGGCGGCACAGGCTGTGGGTGACGACACGGCCAAGACACCCATCACTCCGAGCTTGATGACCGTGGCCGATCTCAAGGCCTACAAAGCGAAGAAGCGTGAGCCGGTGTGCACCACATACCGCAGCAGCTATTACATCTGCACCATGGCACCGCCCTCGTCCGGCGGCATCGCCATCGCGCAGTCGCTGGGTATTTTGGAGAATTTCGACCTCTCCGTTTACGGCCCGACCAATCCCGCCAACGAAGGGGGCATACCGAACGTGATGGGCGTGCACTTGGTGTCCGAAGCCGAGCGTCTGGCCTACGCCGACCGCGACAAGTATGTGGCGGACACTGACTTCGTTCCGTTGCCTGGCAATGGGGTTTCGTCGATGATCGACAAGGCCTATCTCAAGCAACGTGCCTCGCTGATCAATGCCAATGGCAAGTCCATGGGGACCGCTGCAGCGGGCAATTTGGGTGACGTGCCGCTGGGCATCGACAAGACTGTGGAGCAGGGCACCACCCATTTCTCCATCGTGGATGCGTATGGCAATGTCGTGTCCATGACCTCGACCGTGGAGTCCAGCATGGGTTCGTTCCACATGGTGGGGGGGTTCTTGCTGACCAACCAGCTGACGGACTTCTCGGTCCTGCCCACAGACACCGCGGGTGTGCTGGTGGCCAACCGCGTGGCCCCCGGCAAGCGCCCTCGCAGCACCATGGCCCCCACGGTGGTGTTCAAGGGCACAGCGCCCGGCGATTTCGTGATGGCGACCGGCTCGCCAGGTGGTGGCACCATCATCCAGTACGTACTCAAGACCGTGATCGGTGCCCTGGACTGGGGACTTGATGCGCAGCAGGCCACCTCGCTGGTGAACATCGGCGCGACCAACAGCGCCACCACCAACGTGGACGGCGCCAACACGTCGCTCAACCTGACGGGGCTGATCGCCGATCTCAAGGCCAAGGGCCACACGGTCAACAATGCCGCGCAGTCCAGTGGCGTCTCCACCATCATGCGGGTCTACCGCAATGGTCAGCTCAAGCTTGAAGGTGGAGTGGATCCACGCCGCGAGGGCATTGTGCTGGGTGACGGCGCGTTGTGATGCCATTGCCTTGATCAATCATCACGGCAGCCCCGAGCGGCTTGCCTTGCTGAGTCTTGAATGAACGGCGCACTGTGTAGGCAGTGCGCCGTTTTTTTCATGGGCTTGCAACCGCCATCCATTGGAACGCCTCGGCCGGCTCCAAAGGACGCTTGTCCGATCCAAACCGTCCAGGCTCTGGGCGAGCCATCAATGTTCAAAGCTCGGTGGCCAGCCTGACGGCACGCACACGCGCAGGCCTTTGCTGACGCCGGAGCGATCGTGTCACCGCGCGTGTGGCGCGCCCCAGAGAGAGGTCCAGCGCTGTACGCCAGTCGTTGGCCAAGGTGGTGATGACGACCGCCCCCGTGCCCACCGTTCGCAGTTCAAGCTGGCAGCGCTTGTCCACACCACCCCGGGGGCCGTTGATGTCGGAGAGTTGCACTTTGACCTTCGGCACAAGGGCGCTCAGGCGCCGCATGGCAAACCTCACGCGCGCCACGGACGGCTCGCGCAGCTGACTACCTTCAGGGTGGCGTGATTCAAAAATGACCTGCATGACGGGTTCCAGTGAGTGAGAGGAGACTCAAAGATAGGGGTGGACTGGCTTCGTGAAAAGCAGATAATTTCAGATCTAAACTCCTGAAAATACAGCGATGAGCGCATCCTTCAACTACAAGCACCTGTATTACTTTTGGGTGGTCGCCAAAGAGGGCGGCATTTCCAAAGCCGCCGAACGATTGGGCATGGCCGTGCAAACCATCAGTGCCCAGGTCAGGGAGTTGGAGCGTTCGCTGGGTTACGCGCTGCTCAAGCCGGCGGGGCGCGGGTTGGTACTGACCGATGCTGGCATCGCCGCCATGCAGCAGGCGGACCAGATTTTCCAGCTGGGCGAGAGTCTGCCAGCGCGGGTGCGCGACGCGGTCAGCGCGCCGATGGTTCGCCTGGCCGTGGGGATCTGTGATGGCCTGTCCAAGCTGGTCGTGCGCAGCCTCCTGAACCCCGTCATGGAGGTCAAACACCTGCGGCTGCTGTGCCATGAGGGTGAGTTGGACGACCTGCTGGGTGAGTTGGCGCTGCATCGACTGGATGTTGTGTTGTCAGACCGACCCGCACCGGTCAACCCCAACATCAAGCTCTACAGTCATGCCATGGGGACCTCGTCCATTGCCTGGTATGGCACTGCAGCCATGGCCAAAGCCTGCAGCAAGAACTTTCCGCACAGTCTGGCCGATGTCCCGGTGTTATTGCCCACGGGGCACACGGCACTGCGGGCGCGTCTGGACCATTGGTTTGAGCAGCAGGGGGTTCGCCCTCGGGTGGTTGGTGAGTTCGAGGACAGCGCCCTGCTGAAAACCTTTGGCGCCAGTGGCATGGGGGTGTTTCCCGTCTCGGAGCTGGCCCACGAAGAGTTGCAAGCCCACTATGCGGTGCGCCGCATCGGGGCCTGCGAGGGGGTGACCGAACATTTCTATGCCATCGGCACCGAGAGAAAGGTGCAGCACCCCATGGTGCAGCGCCTGCTTCAGGCCGCCGACTGAGGGCCTCACGGCCCACCCCCCGGGGGGAGGGCGGCTGGCCTTTTCAAGCTTTGGGCGGGCGCTCAGCCGTGCGCAAGCTCAGCACCATGGTCAGCACCAGAATGCCGACCACCACGCCCAGCGAGACGAACACGGGCACTTTGTAGACATCAATCAGGCACATCTTGGCGCCGATGAACATCAGGATCACCGCGAGCCCATAGTTGAGCAGGTGAAACTTGTTGGCCACGGCTGCCAGCAAGAAATACATGGCACGCAAGCCCAGGATGGCGAACACGTTGCTGGTCAGGACAATGAACGGGTCGCTGGTGATGGCAAAGATGGCCGGGATGGAGTCAACCGCAAAGATCACGTCGGTCAGGGCAATCAGGCAGATCACCATGAACAACGGTGTGGCGATCTTCTTGCCGTTCTCCACAGTCCAGAAATTTTCACCGTCGTAGTGCTTGCTGACGGGAAGCAGACGACGCAGCAATTTGAGGGCAGGGTTGTCGTCGAGCGAGGGCTCCTTGCCTGCCGCCCACCACATCTTGACGCCCGTGAGCAGCAGGAAAGCGCCAAAAACGTAAAGGACCCAGTGGAACTCCGAGAGCAGCCACCCGCCCACGAGAATCATGACCGTGCGCAGCACGATGGCGCCAATGATGCCGATCATCAGCACGCGCTTTTGAAAGGGCGAGGGGACAGCGAAGTAGGTAAAGATCAGAAGAAAGACAAAGATGTTGTCGACTGCCAGTGACTTCTCGATCAGGTAGCCGGTGAGGAACTCCAGCGAGCGTGTGTTGGCGACCTCGGTGGACCCCGTCGTGTCCTTGACGGCCCACCACAAAAGACCATTGAACACAAAGCTCAACCCAATCCACACCAGCGACCAGTTGAGGGCTTCTTTGACCCCCATGTCATGTGCGCCTTGCTTGCGCAACACGACGAAGTCGATGAACAACGATACCAAGACAACGGCACCGAAGGTGAGCCATAACCAGAGTGGAGCGATGGTTTGCATAGGAGTCCTTGGCATTCAAGGAGGGTGAAGAGGATGTTTGAAAATATAGTTAATAAATCAGAAGTTATGTGATTGAATACTTCGTAAAAACAGGAGTGTCATGGCGTCGCAGGCTGTGGTGGCACAGTCGTCGGATCCAAGCACCATCGCGGTCGCTGAAACCTTTGATTCGCCCGATCGGTCAAGCCGACCCCATTTTTGTTGGCCCCGGCCCTCGGCAGATCAATGCCCACTTTCCGTGATCCAAGGGCCAGAAACGAAAACACCTGGGCGCTGCCCAGGTGCATGAAGTAGATTCAAACCTCCAGCTCAGTCGAGCTGCTGAATCCCGGCCACAACCCAACCGCCTTGGCCTGTGAGGGGCTTGCTCAGGTGCCAGACCTCATCAAAGACCTCATCGTCGATGCCCGCACCGTATCGGATGAAGCCAGTGAACTGAACGCTCACCAAGTAGCCTTGTGGCTCTTGCACCACTTCCAGCACTTTGGCGTTCAGTTGCAAGACCTCACCGCGCTGGGATGCGGTACCGCGTTCGCTGAGTTCCTGCTTCAATTGGGCCAGCATCTCCGGGGAGGTGAAGTCCCGCAGGTCATCGACGACACCCGAGTCATAAGCCGCCTGGAGACGGATGAAGTTGGACTTGGCATGGCGCTCAAAGCCTGCCTGGTCAAAATCGGCTGGCACAGAAACGGTCGACCCCGTGGGTTGGAGGGCTGAGCCGATCAGGGAGCCGGACCCTGCGCTCGTAGCGCTGGCACTGGATGGCATTGAAACTTTGTAGGTGTTCTGGGCCTGTGGCGCCTGTGCGTTGTCAGCGAGGGGGGCACCCGAGCCGATGCTGGCGGGCACCAGTCCCGGGGGCATTTGTCCCTCCGACTTTTGGGTCTGGGCGCGCCGACGCAGGACGAAGCCAATGAGTGCCATGACGGCAAACGCCAGCAAGCCCATCATCATCATCGAGGCCAGTTCGTCGCCGAAGCCGAAATGAGAGGCCAGGGCTGCGATACCCAAACCGGCCGCCAGGCCTGCCAGTGGTCCAGCCCAAGAGGGCTTGCTGGCGGCGGCGGCGCCGGCTGCCGGTGCCGCACTGGGGCTGGCTTGGGCAGCGGGCGCGGCCGGTGCCTTGTTTTGCACGGATTCGCGCTGCGTGCCCACGGACTTGCCTGCGCCCATGCGTTTGGCGGCTTCGGCCTCCATGGACAAGGACGCCAAGCCCAGTGAAAACACCACGGCCAATAGAGATAAGAATTTTTTCATGGAAAGCTCCTTGGTAGCGAGTACAGGCTGAACAGTACGCATGAAGAGCTTCAAGAAAAAGCTGGGTTTAGTGGATCATCGTTCCTAAAAAAACTGAATGAATTGAGATTTGATTGGAGAATCAAGGAAATGCACTTGGCTCTCCCTGAACCCCGTGAGGCCCTGCGTTGAGCAACGCTCGCAGCACGTCAATTCCTGGAGGACTCGCCTCATCGTGCTGCGACTGACTCAGCACCGGGCAGGTACGCGCTCTGCCTGCTCGGCCAGCACCGCCGCCTTGAACTCGGCCAGAGCGGACGTTGCCGCTTTGGGGTGTTTGTCAAATTCGGCCACAGCCAATATGGCCGGTGCCGGATTGGTCAACCACGCCAAGTTGCGGACCGCGATGGCGCGTCGATCAGCCGCATCGTCACTTGGCGGTGGCCGCGGGCTCCATGCCCGTGCTGCGCACAATGCCGGCCGCCGCTGGGGCCGCCAGGTAGCGGATCAGGTGGCGGGCGGCCTCGGGCTCCTTGGCCCCCGTGGCCAAGCCGGCCGAGAAGAACACGCGTTGTTGCACCTCGTCAGGCAAGGCCCCCACATAGTCCAGCTCTTTGAAGGGCAGCAGTTCGCTCACCTGCTGGAAGCCGATTTCGGCCTCCCCACGCTGCACCACGGCACCCACGCGCTCGCTGTAGATCTTCTTGGCCTTGTCCTTGACCTGTTCGGCCACGCCCAGGCGTTGGAACAGTTCAGTGGACAAATACGTGCCACTGGCGCTGGCCGAATAGGCGATCGACTTGGCATTCAGCAGGGTCTGCTTGAGGCCATCCACCGTGCTGATGTCGGGCTTGGGCGTGCCTTTGCGCACGCTCATGCCGATCATGGAGCGAGCCAGGTCCACACGGCTGCCCGCCTGCACCTTGCCCTGTTGGATGAGGCCATCGAGTCCCGAGTCGGCCAAGATCACGATGTCGAACTGCTCACCGCGCGCCATGCGGCTGGGGATCGAGTCGGGCGCGTTGCCGATGGAGGCGCCGCGTTCGGTCACCACTTTGTGGCCAGAGGCCTGCTCGTACAGCGGTATCAGCTGGTCATAGGCGGCCGAGAAGCCGCCCGAGGTCACCACGCGGATCTCGGCGGCGCTGGCCGCGAGGCTGGCGCCCAGGGCCAGGCCCAGGGCGGTGACGAGCGCGAGGCGGCGGCTCAGGCCGGTGAAGGTGCGGTGAAGTGTCATGTCAGGTCTCCGGTTCGTTTTTGTTCAGTGCAGCGAGGTGTGCCGGTTCAATCGGCCGTGATTTTGCGTTCGCGGATCACTCGGCCCCACTTGGCGTGTTCCGCCGCGATGAAGCGACCCAGTTCGTCGCGGGTGCCTGGCGCCGGGCTTTGACCATGCTTGAGCAGGCCTTCTTTCACGTCGGGGCTGTTGAGCACCTTGACGATCTCGGCGTTCCAGCGGTCGAGCATGGGCTTGGGCACCTTGGCCGAGGCCACGAAGGCGTACCAGTTGGTGGCATTGAAGCCGGGGTAGGTCTCGGCCACGGTGGGCACATTCGGCAAATAGGACGGGCGGCTCAGGCCGGTCGTGGCCAGCGGGATCAGCGCGCCGCTTTCAATGTGTGGCAGTGCCGTGGGCGGTGCCGCGTAGAAAGCCGCCACGCGCCCGCCCAACACGTCTTGCAAGGCAGGAGCACCGCCCTTGTAGGGGATGTGGACGGTGTCAATGCCCGCCATGTCGTTGAGCAGTTCACCTGCCAGGTGTGCGGCCGAGCCCGAGCCGGTGGAGGCGTAGTCGAGGCTGTTGGGCTTTTTCTTGGCCTGCGCCACGAATTCAGGCAAGGACTTGATCTTGGTGCCGGCGTGAACCACCAGCACATTGGGGAAGTTCACCCCCATGGCCACGGGTGCCAGGTCTTTGAGCGGGTCGTAATTCACCTTCATCAAGTGGGGGGCGATGGCCAGGGGCCCAATCGAGCCAAACAGCAGCACGCTGCCATCGGCCGGGCCATTGGCCACTTGCTGGTGCGCCACGTTGCCGCCGGCCCCTGGCTTGTTGTCCACGACCACGCTTTGGCCGATGTTCTCTCCGAGCTTCTTGGCGATCAGGCGTGCCGCCGTATCGGCCGAGCCGCCAGCGGCAAAGCCGACCACGATGGTCACTGGTTTCTTGGGGGGGAAATCAACCGTTTGGGCTTGGGCCAAACTGGCGGCCAGGGGCAGCAGGGTGAGCGAGGCCGCAGCCCGCAGAAGATGGCGTTTGTTCATGGTGTGTCTCCAATGCCCCAGGAGGGGCCCTGGCAGCAATCAAAAACGCGAATCCTAGGGGGCTTCTAGTGATCTGTATATTGCATAGATCTGATGAACTAACGCATGGTATGCATTAATTTTGGGCGGCCGCGACTGGGTTCACCGGCACCCGGTCACGGTCGCCTCAGGGGCTGTGCCGACCCAGACCCTGCGGCCCACGGCGCTGCCGGGGCCTGGCTGGAGCACGAGCGTGGGGACGGCCTGGCACCACAGGGCGGTCCAGGCCTTTGGGGGCCTCTGCCGCAGTCAGCGCTTGCGGCGGCAGTGTCCCGGTTTCAAGCCGCAGTGCGCTTGCCGGACTTGCCAGCCAGCGTCCCACGGCGGCGGCGCTGCGCGCCCCAGCCCGTCGCGGCCAGCACGGTCGATAAGCTCAGCAAACCCCAGGTCGACAAGGTGGGCACCGAGGCCACGGCTGGCAGGATCACCGGGATGATGGGGTCCTGGATCTGGCCGTTGATCGAGGCATCGGTGTCAAACGCGCCGCCGTCGGTCAGTGAGAAGCTGATCTTGGTCTTGTTGCCCACCTGCACCACCGAGGTCGCCACATTCACCCATTGGTTGGTCAGCCGGTTCTTCTTCAAGGCGCCGTTGATCTGGGGGTGGTAGGGCAGGAACAGTTCGAAGTTCTCGGTGCTGCCGCCCAATACCACCGGTATGCCCGAGGCGGTGAAAGAGAAGGCACCATAGGGTGCCGTGCTGGCCGTGGCTGGGGCGTCCTGGGGCAGGGCGTTGGCCGCCACTGCGCTCAGCGGGCGGCCGGCCGCACTCACCACGGTGGCAAAGCCGCTGCCGATGGCGGTGGGCAGCGAGGCCACGTGGGCTTGCTGGTTGTCTGGCGTGCCGTCGCCATTGCCATCCCCGGTACCGCCGCCGCTGGCGCTGGGGACCTGGCTCTCGGTCGAATCGCTGACGCCATCGGTGTCCACATAGCTCGCCGTGCTGCCCAGGGTGACGGTGTCCAGGCGGCTCTTGCGGTAGGGGTCGGACAGGTCTTTTGCCGCGGTGCCGTCACCGTAAAACACCACGTCGCCGGCGTCGCTCAGGATGCCGATGCTCACGTTGTCGGTCAGCGCGGTGCTGGGCTCGATCAAGCCCTCGGGGGACGCGCTCATGCCCCCCAACAAGCTGGTGAGGGCGGTGCTGCGCAAGGCCAGGTTGGTGGCCTCCCCGTTGGCGCCCACGCTGCCGTCCCAGGTGTAAAGCCGGAAGTCCTTGGGAGCGACGCCGGTGGCGCCATCCGGCGGGCCGGCGATGATCAGGTACTGGTTGTCCACGGTGCGGCGGATCTCCCGGATGCCGCGCCCACCCAGGTTCAGGCGAATGGGCGTGCCGAATGTCGCGCTGCCAGCGGTGCCGCCATTGGCCTGCAGCAGCGTGTTGAAGTTGGTCACCGGGATCAGCAAGGCGTGGGTGCGTCCGGTGCTGCTGCCCGCCGTCGCGGCGCCTTGGCCCGGGGCGGCCACCAGCGGGGCCCGAAAGCCCAGCCAGGCAGCGGCGCTGTTGGGCGACACGGTCATGCCCTCAATGCTGAAGCCGTCCAGGTTGGCGGACTCGGGCGCAAGGCCGGCCCCCGCGCTGGTGCTCAAGCCCAGGTAGGCTGCACCCAGTTGGTGGCCGTTGGCGTTGTCCCAGGCCAGCAGGTCGGTGCGCAGGTGCTTGTAGTAGCCCACAAAGCTCAAGGTGGTGCCGGCGCCCGAGCCGATCAGGTCGGTGGCGAACAGGCGCCAACGGTCGGGGCGGATGCCCCCGTTCTTGTTGTTGCTGTGCGAGCCGGTCCAGTACACGCGGGTGCCCAGGGCAAAGCCGGCTTCCAGGTCGGTCTCGCCGTCGCAAGAGGCGCCGGTGATGCTTTCGCAGTTGGCCCCCGCACCCACCCCCATGGTGCCGCCGATGGAGGTCAGGGGGAACACGGCCACCGCCGGGCCCGAGCGTCGGCGGTCAAACAACATGATCTGGTTGGCCGGTTCGTCATCAGCCAGCAGCACATGGTTGTCGTCGACCTTGACGGCGGTGGACAAGTCCGACCGCCCGCTTGGCCACACCGTGCTGGCATTGGCGCTGGCCGAACTGCTGGCGGCGTACTTGATCACCCGGCTGGCGCTGGCATTGCCCTCGTTGCGCACGGTGACGGTGATGTCGGCATAGCCCACCCCGACCGGCGTGACCTTGAGCGTGACCGTGCCGTTGCTGTTGCTCACGCTCAGGCCACTGTTGGCCACCACGGCGGCGTTGCTGCTGCTGGCGCTCACCACCAAGGCGTTGGCCGCGCTGACGGCGTCGGACACCGAGAACACCGTCCCCGTGTTGGCGTAGTGGTCGCGGCTGTCGCCCACCACGCCCGACAAGGGCGTGTTGTTGCTCAAGCCCGTGAACACCGGCGGGGTGCCGCACGAGCCTGCATTGAGCGGGACCTGTCGCGTGTCAGAGTAGGCGCTGGCGCCCCCCTCATTGAGGGCCAGCACACGGTAGCTGACGCACACATCACCCGACAAGCCGCTGATGGCTTGGCTCAGCGACGCGGCGGTCAACGCGATGCCCCCACCGCCGCTGCTGCCGTCGGCGCGCAGCAGGGTGCTGAAGTTGTCGGTGGACAGCTCCAGCACATGGCTGCTGGCATTGGCACCCGCCTGCCAGTTGGCCGTGAAGCCTGTGCCGGTCACCGCGCTGGCTGCCTGGGTGACCGGTGCACTGGGCACCGTCGCATTGGAGCGCCGTCCGGGCGAACCCACATCCCCGTTGCTGGCGACGCTGCCATGGCTGTCGGCGGCGGTGGACACGGTGGCGGCGCTGTTGTTGCTCGTCCACCCGAACGAGGACCCGGGGGTCGCTGCGCCAAAGCCTTGCCGCGTCAGCTCGGTGCCAGTGCTGTCGAACACCACCACCCCATCGCTCGTGGCGGACAGGCCCACGGAGGAGCCACTGTAAGTGCCCACCCGCACCCGGGGGAAGGCTGCGCCCCATTTGTTGCGGAAGGCCGTGATGGCTGAGGCGTTGCCCTCGATGAAGATCACCGATTCACCCGGCCCAATGGCATCCAGGCCGGCCATGGCCACGGAGGCGCTGAACAGATAGCTGTTGTCGTCCATCTTCAGGCCACTGAGGCTGACGACCGTGTTGCCGGTGTTGCTCAGCTCAAACCAGTCGGCGGTGACGGTGGGCGCGCTGTTGGACATGGCTTCGGTGATCACGAGGTCAGCGCGCGCTGACAGGCCCGCCAGGGCCAGGGCCAGCGCGAGGGCGCTGGGCCGGAAAAACTTGAATGCCATGGATGCTCGAATTGCGAAAAATAAACGGCGAGCTTCCAAGGTTTCAGTGACATGGCCGTGTCATGCCGGTCTGATCCTGGGGGCATGACGGGCGTCTCTTGACGTGGTTGGGTGGGTGTTCGGGTTTCCGAACGCGAGCCCGGCGCTGGGTTCGGTTTTCCGTGTGTCTGAGCTGGGTTGAACAGAAAAACCTGTTTGAAATCAAGCCTCTGGAAGTGGGTGTGGACTGGCACGCTCCGTGCAAAACAAGAGGCGGCCGCGCTTCGCGTGGCCCTGAATATCCTGGAGACAAGAACGGACCTGACTCAGGCAGAGCCCCCCGGTGCGGGGGCGCGCGCACGGGCAGGGGCGGTCAAGTGGCCAGGGCATTCCGCCCCCGGACGACAGATCGCATCCAACTGAAAACAACATGAAACTCAATCGCTTGACCACCCTGGTCATCCTGGCCATGGTTCTGGGCGTGCTGGTCGGCTACGCCTGCCACGAATTCGCCCCCAGCCCTGAAGCCGCGAAAGACATCGCGGGCTACTTCAGCATCCTGACCGACATCTTCCTGCGCATGATCAAGATGATCATCGCGCCCTTGGTCTTCGCGACCCTGGCCGCTGGTTTGTCCAACATGGGGGACTCCAAGACCGTGGGCCGCATCGGCAGCCGCGCCGTGGCTTGGTTCCTGGGCGCTTCGATGGTGTCTTTGGTGCTGGGCTTGGTGATTGCCAACCTGCTGCAGCCGGGCGCCGCCCTCAGCGTGCCGCTGCCCGATGCCGGGGCCAGCACCCAGTTGAAGACGGGCTCGCTGAACCTCAAGGAGTTCATCACCCAGGTCTTCCCCAAGAGCATCGTGGAGTCGATGGCCACCAACTCGATCTTGCAGATCCTGGTGTTCTCGCTGTTCTTCGGCCTGGCCCTGGGCCATTTGCACAACCAGGCGGCGCGCTCCCTGGTGGCCACGCTCGATGAAGTGGTGCATGTCATGCTCAAGGTCACCGACTACGTGATGCGCTTCGCCCCGGTGGGTGTGTTCGGTGCCGTGGCCGGTGCCATCACCACCCAGGGCATCGGCATGCTGAGCGTGTTTGGCCGCTTCATGCTGAGCTTTTACCTGGCCCTGGCCGCCCTGTGGCTGGTGCTGATCGTGGCCGGCTACCTGGTGCTGGGCCGCGATGTGTTCCGCCTGGTCAAGCTGGTGCGCACGCCGATGCTGATCGGTTTCTCGACCGCCAGCAGCGAATCGGTCTACCCCAAGCTCATGGAACAGCTCGAGAAGTTTGGCGTCAGCCCGCGCGTGACCGGCTTTGTGCTGCCGCTGGGTTATTCGTTCAACCTCGATGGCTCGATGATCTACACCACCTTCGCGGCCATCTTCATCGCCCAGGCCTATGGCATCGACATGCCGCTGAGCGCGCAGATCACCATGTTGCTGGTGCTGATGGTCTCGAGCAAAGGCATTGCCGGCGTGCCGCGTGCCTCGCTGGTGGTGGTGGCGGCCGTGTTGCCCATGTTCAAGCTGCCTGAAGCCGGCGTGCTGCTGATCTTGGGCATCGACCACTTCCTGGACATGGGTCGCACCATGACCAACGTGTTGGGTAACGCCATTGCCACCGCGGTGGTCGCCAAGTGGGAAGGGGCCATTTCGCCCGTCGACCCGGCCCTGGCTGACGCGGAAGAAGCGCTGCCGGTGGACGGCGACGACACCGTGCGGCCCGCGCGCGCCTGAGGCGATCCAGCCCCTGCCTGGGGGCTGGCGGCACTGCTACCATCCCCTGTTGCCGCCCATGCCCCCAAGCCCTTTTTCGCGCGCTTTGCGCCTGCTGCCTGCTTTGCTCCTGCTGCTGGCCCTGATGGGGGCCAGCGGCCTGGGGGCCTACCAGATCGCGCAGCGCCTGGGCCTGGCCGACATGCAGGCCACGGGCCTGCACCGCTTGGAGCTGTACGCGGCCAGCCTGGAGCGCGAGATCGGCAAGTACGCCTTCCTGCCCGGCACCCTGGAGCTGCAAAGCGAGGTGCTGGACCTGCTGTCCCACCCGGCCGGCGCCAAATCACCCAACCGGGTCAACGCCTACCTGGAGCAGCTCAACGACCGGGCCGGCACCCTGGCCATTTACGTCATCAACCCCCAGGGGAAGGTGCTGGCGACCAGCAACTGGCGCCGCGCCGACAGCTACCTGGGCGAGAACCTGTCCTTTCGGCCGTATTTCCGCGAGGCCATGGCCAACGCCAATGGCCGCTTCTTTGGCATTGGCACCACCCGTGGCGAGCCCGGCTACTACCTGGCCTCCACCCTGGTGGACGCGCGTGGTACCCAGGGCGTGGCCGTCATCAAGGTCAGCCTGGACCAGCTGGAGCAGTCCTGGACCACGGTGGAAGCGCCGGTGCTGGTCAGCGACGAGAACGGCGTCGTCATCCTGGGCTCGGTGCCCGACTGGAAATTCACCACCTTGCGCCCGTTGGACGAGGCCACGCGCAAGGCCTTCGACCAAACCCAGCAGTACAACCGCCGCGCCTTGAAGCCCCTGGGCCTGCGGGAGTTGCGTGAGCTGGACCATGGCGCGCGCCTGGTCAGCATTGCCAAAGAGCGCCCCGAGATGGTGTCGGTCTACCCGGTGGCCGGGCGGTTTTTGGCGCAGTCGCGAGCTTTGCCGGGCACCCCCTGGACGCTGACCGTGCTGTCCCACCTGGAGCAGGTGGACGAGATCGCCCAAAGCCACGCCCTGATTGCCCTGATTGGCGCCGCCCTGCTGTGTGTGCTGGGCGTCATGCTCAACGAGCGTCGCCGCCACCTGAAAGACCGCCTGGCCGCGCGCGAGGCCTTGCAGGCCGCGCACGACGAGTTGGAGCGCAAAGTGGATCAGCGCACGGCCGACCTGTGGGCCAGCAACCACCGCCTGCAAGCCGAGGTGGCCGAGCGCACCCGCACCGAAGCCCACCTGCGCGCCACCCAGGACGAGTTGGTGCAGGCTGGCAAACTGGCCGCCATTGGCCAGCTCTCGACCGGCATCGCCCATGAACTGAACCAGCCCCTGACCGCGCTGCGCACCTTGTCGGGCAACAGCCTGCGGTTCTTGGAGCGCGGCGACCTGGCCACCACCCGAACCAACCTCGAGCGCATGGCCCAGCTGGCCGACCGCATGGGCCGCATCACGGGGCAGTTGCGCTCTTTTGCCCACAAATCGCCCGCCGCGCGCCGCCCCGTGCCGCTGGACCAGGCCTTGGACAATGCGCTGGCCGTGCTGGAAGCCCGCCTCACGCAGAGCCAGGCCGAGTTGCTGCGCCAGGTCGACAGCCCCGCGCCCGTGGCCTTGTGTGACGGCAACCGGCTGGAGCAGGTGCTGATCAACCTGATCGGCAACGCGCTGGACGCCGTGCACGGCAGCGAGCGCCCGCACATCGAGATCCGCTGCCATCAGCTGGCCGACCGGGTGTGCGTGCAGGTGCGCGACCATGGCCCCGGTTTGGCCGAGGCGGTGCAGGCCCATTTGTTTGAACCCTTTTTCACCACCAAGGAAGCCGGTGTGGGCCTGGGCCTGGGCCTGGCCTTGTCGGCGGGCATGGTGCGTGAGTTCCAGGGCAGCCTGAGCGGGGCCAACCACCCCGAGGGCGGTGCTGTGTTCACGCTGGAGCTGCCCCTGGCCACAGCCTCTGGCGCGGAGCAGTGGCCCCCTTCCGATAGCGCTTAAGCTCCCCACCATGACCGAGCCGCTCAAAGTCCTGATCATCGAAGACGACCCCGACATCGTGCTGGGTTGCGAACAGGCCCTGCAACTGGAAGGCATTGCCTGCGACAGCGTGGGCAGTGCCGAGGCCGCGCGCCGTCGCCTGGGCCCCGACTTTGCCGGCATTGTGGTCAGCGACATCCGCTTGCCGCGTTGTGATGGCCTGAGTTTCATGCGCGAATTGATGGCGCTGGACCCGGAGCTGCCCGTGGTGCTGATCACCGGCCATGGCGACATTGCCATGGCGGTGCAGGCCATGAAGGACGGCGCCCATGACTTCATCCAGAAGCCGTTTGCGCCCGAGTACCTGGTGGGGGCGGTGCGCCGCGCGCTGGACAAGCGTCGCCTGGTGCTGGAGGTGCGTGAACTGCGCCGCCAGCTGGCGCAGCGTGACGCCATCGACGGCCAGTTGCTGGGCCAGTCTGCCAGCATGCAGCGCCTGCGCGCCTTGCTGACGGGCCTGGCCAGCAGCGCTGCGGACGTGTTGATCCAGGGCGAGACGGGCACCGGCAAAGAGCTGGTCGCGCGCTGCCTGCACGCGGCCAGCCCGCGCCGCCAGGGTCACTTTGTGGCCATCAACTGCGGCGGCCTGCCCGACACCTTGTTTGACAGCGAAATCTTTGGCCATGAGGCGGGCGCGTACACCGGCGCGGCCAAGAAGCGCATTGGCAAGATTGAACACGCCAATGGGGGCACCCTGTTCTTGGACGAGATCGAAAGCATGCCGCTGGGCATGCAGATCAAGCTGCTGCGCGTGCTGCAAGAGCGCACATTGGAGCGCCTGGGCTCCAACACCTTGATCCCCATCGACTGCCGGGTGATTGCCGCCACCAAAACCGACCTGCTGGCCTTGTCTGACCAAGGCGGCTTCCGTTCCGACCTGTATTACCGCCTGAGCGTGGCCACCCTGGCTTTGCCGCCGCTGCGCGAGCGGCGCGAGGACATTGCCCTGCTGTTCGAACACTTTGCCTTGCAGGGCGCAGCGCGGCACCAGCGCCCGGTGCCCGAGACCAACGCGGAACGCATGCGTCAGCTCATGGCCCACCACTGGCCCGGCAATGTGCGTGAACTGCGCAACGTGGCCGAGCGCTGCGTGCTGGGCATCGAGGCGGGTTCGCCGCCTTTTTCCAGCCCCGGGGGGACCAGCCCAGCGCAGCCGCTGGCGGGCACGGTCGAGGCCTTTGAGCGGGCCCTGATCGCCGATGCACTGCGCCGCCATGGCGGCAGCCTCGCGCGCAGCGCCGAGGCCTTGGGCGTGGCCAAAACCACCTTGCACGACAAGATCCGCAAGCACGGCCTGGACCAGGGCAGCGCCTGAGGGCGCTGGCCCCGGCGGGCGTCAAGCGGTGGTGTTGGCGCCCGTCAACTGGGTCAGCAAGCGCTGGGCTGCGGCTTCCGAAGAGCCGGGGTTCTGGCCCGTGATCAGCAGCTCATCGGCCACCACATAAGAGCCCCAATCGGCGCCCTTGGAGTAGCGGCCGCCCTTGGCGATCAGCATGTCTTCGACCAGGAAGGGCACCACGTCGGTGAGCTCGACGGCGGCCTCTTCGGTGTTGGTGAAGCCGGTGACCTGCTTGCCTTCCACCAGGGGGCGGCCGTTGGGGGCCTTGACGTCACGCAGCACGCCGGGGGCGTGGCAGACCAGGGCCACGGGTTTGTCGGCAGCGACAAAGGACTCGATCAGTGCCACCGAGTGCGGGTCGGCCACCAGGTCCCACAACGGGCCATGGCCACCAGGGTAGAAGACGGCGTCGAAGTCGGCTTGCGAGACGCTGTCCAGGCGGACCGTGCTGGCCAGTTGGGCCATGGCGTCGGCGTCTTTTTCAAAGCGGCGCGTCAGCTCGGTCTGGAACATGGGTTCGTTGCTCTTGGGGTCCAGCGGCGGTTGGCCGCCCAGGGGCGAGGCCAGCACGATGTGGGCGCCGGCGTCTTTGAAGACGTAGTAGGGGGCGGCCAGCTCTTCGAGCCAGAAGCCCGTCTTCAGGCCGGTGTTGCCGAGTTGGTCGTGGGAGGTGAGGACCATCAAAACGTTCATTGCATTCTCCAGTGGGTGTCAAACATGAATCAAAAAAATAGACCGGTCTACTAGTAAATCGGTCTGAAAAAGCACCTCGGGTGAGGTGCGGTGAGGGCCTGGTCTCAGCCAGGAATTTGCAAAAGTCGGTGGGTGCTGTTCAGGGCGGCGTCAAAGGGTTGGGGGCTGCGCTCGACCTTGGCCAGGATGCTGGCGCCAACCCAGAGTTGGTAAAGGCTCTCCGCCAGCTCAGCGGCGGGGGCTGGGCTGCTCAGGGACTGTTCCGCCTGGGCTTGTGCAATCGCGCCAGCCAAGCGGGAGATGATGCCCTGGGTGCCTTGCTTCATCGCGGCCCGCATGGCCTCCGACAGGTCGGCCACTTCAGCGCCCAGTTTCACAGCCAGGCACTTGCCTTGGCACTCGAGCACTGACTGGGTGTTCTTCCAGTCGTCAAAATAGGTCAGCAGGCGCTGGGCCCAAGTCAGGTCGGTGCGGCCCAGGGTGCAGTCGATTTCGGCCCAATAGGCGTCAAAGTACGCGAGCAGCAAGGCTTCGCCAAAGGCTTCTTTGGAACCAAAGTAATGGTAGAACGAGCCTTTGGGCACACCGGCCGTGGTCAGGATCTCATTGATGCCCACCCCCGAGAAGCCCTTGTGGGCCATGATTTGTTGACCCACCGCCAGGATGTTGCGGCGCACGTCGGAGGTGTCTGGGAGGGCTAGGCTGGGCATGGGGGCGAGTATAGCCTTGAATTAGACCGGTCGTCTACAACATTTTGAAGGGCCCCAAGAACAGACTGGTGCGCTGCACAGCGGCGTCTGCGCCACAGTGCGGCCCGGTGTGTGCTGGGTCTCTAACGGTGGGCTGTCAGCCTCGCCTTACAGTCGGGGTCCCGCTCCGCCCGAGCTCCCTCCGCCTTTGCCCGCCGTGACCGACATCAAGACCTTGCAGACCTTCACCGAGGTGCTCCCCTGGCGTGCGCAGACCTGCCCGGACGACCTGGCCTACGCTTTCTACAGCGAAGACCTGTCGCAGCGGCAGGACCTGAGCTACCGCGAACTGCACCAGCGCGCGCTGGCGCTGGCGGGTCGCCTGGCCCGGGAGCACGCGCCGGGCGAGCGGGTGCTGATGCTGTTCGCGCCCGGTTTGTCGTTTGCCTTGGGTTTTTGGGCCTGTCTCTACGCGGGGCTGCTGCCCATGCCGGTCTACCCGCCGAACCGCCAGCAGCGCGCCGAGCGCTTGTTGGCCATCGCGCGCGACGCGCAGGCCAGCGGGGTGCTGACCACGGCTGCGCTGGCCCCCAAGTGCCAGGTGTGGCTGGACACGGCGCTGGCGCAACACGACTTTGCCCTGACGGTGGTGGACGAGGACATCGCCGAGGTCGACCCTGCACCACCATCGCCGTCTGGGGCGCCCGGGGCCATCCGGGCCTTGCCGCACCGTGCGCGTCCCGAAGACCCGGTGTTCATCCAGTACACCTCGGGCTCCACCGGGGCGCCCAAGGGCGTGGTGGTCACCCAGCGCAGCCTGGTGCACAACCAGCATTCGATCACCGAAGGTTTTGCCTTGAGCCGGGCGTCCATCGGGGTCAGTTGGCTGCCCATGTACCACGACATGGGCTTGGTGGGCGGCTTGCTCAACCCGGTGTTCACGGGTTACCCCGTGCACTTGATGGAGCCCATGGCCTTCATGCGGCGACCGGCCACCTGGCTGGACTTGCTGTCCGCCACCCGGGCCACCGTGAGTGGGGCGCCCGATTTCGCCTACGCCCTGTGCGTGCGCAAGCTCAGCGAGGCCGACTGCGCGGGTCTGGACTTGAGCGCCTGGACCTTGGCTTTCAGCGGTGCCGAGCCGGTGCGGGCCCGCACCCTGGCCGCCTTTGCCGACCGCTTTTCGCCGGTGGGCTTCCGGGCCCAGGCCTTTTGTCCCTGCTACGGCATGGCCGAAGCCACCTTGTTCATCAGCGCCCGGCGGGGTGGGGTGGCCTTGCCCGTGGCGTCGGACACGCACGCGCCAGCGCCTTCCGCACCTCTGGGGGCTGCCCAGTTGGCCTCAGCCGAGGTGGGCTCCGATGTCCGCCCGGATGGGGCGGCTTCGGCGCGCGCCTGGGTGAGCTGCGGTCAACCGGTGCAGGGCACCCAACTGATCACCGTGGACCCGGACACCCTGCGCCCCGTGCCGGAGGGGCAGGTGGGCGAGATCTGGGTCCGCGGCGACAGCGTGGCGGCGGGCTACTGGGCTCAGCCCGAGGCCAGCCAGGCCGCATTTGCGGCCCACACGGCCGACGGGCAAGGGCCTTTTTTGCGTACCGGCGACCTGGGGCTGCTGGCGCACGGCGAGCTGTGCGTCACGGGGCGGCTCAAGGACTTGATCATCCTGCGCGGGCGCAACTGCTACCCCCATGACATCGAAGACCTCGTGCAGGCCTGCGACCACGCGCTCACGCCCCAGCGGGTGGCGGCTTTTTCCGCTGAACTCGATGGCGAGGAAAAGCTGGTTGTGGTGGCCGAGCTGACGCGCCAGGCCCTGCGCCAGTGCCAGTCCGAGAACGGCGTGGCGCTGGCCGATGCCGTGGTGGCCCGCATGCAGGCCGCGCTGGGCGAGGCCCTGGGCCTGAGCCTGGCGCAGGTGCTGCTGCTCAAGCCGGGCCACCTGCCGCTGACCTCGAGTGGCAAGGTCCGTCGGTCCACCTGCCGACAGGCCTGGCTGGACCAGCAGCTGGCGCCGGTGCACCAATGGCCTGCCGCAGCGGCCGCGCCCGGCCACCGCCTGCGTTGGCCAGACCCGCCCGAGGCCAGCCCAGGCGCCGCCCCCGCGCCGGCGGCGGCGGTGCCGGCCTTGGATGGCGCCGGCCCCCCGCAGCCCGGTGCCGTGCCGCGCCATGCACCGGACTCCGCCCAGCGCGCTCAGGCGCTGATCGACTGGCTGCGCGGCTTTGCCAGCCGCCACCTGAACAGCGCCTTGATGGACGAGCGCCGCAGCCTGTCGCCCCATGTGGTGCTGGCGCTGGGCAACCAGGGCATCCTGGGCATGAGCATCCCCACCGAATGGGGTGGTTTGGGCCTGCGCGACGAGGACAGCCTGCGCGTCATCCAGCAGCTCGGGGCCATCGACCTCAGCCTGGCCGCTTTTGTCGGCGTTCACCTCGCGCTGGGGGCTGGCCCCTTGCTGAGCCACGGCAGCCCCGCGCAGAAGGCGCAGTGGCTGCCCGCGCTGGCGTCGGGTCGCCAGCTGGCCGCCTTCGCCCTGACGGAGCCGGGCGCCGGCTCCAACCCGCGTCAGTTGCAGGCGCTGGCCCGCCCGACCGCCCTCGGCTGGTCCTTGACGGGGGAGAAATGCTGGATCGGCAACGCCGCCTGGTCGCAGGTGATCACCGTCTTCGCTCAGACCGAGGCCGGGCCAGGGGCCCCGTTGGGCATGTCGGCCTTTCTGGTGTCCGCCGACAACCCCGGGCTGCACATGGGCCCCGAGGCGCTGACCATGGGCATGCGCGGCATGGTGCAAAACGCCTTGTCCTTGCGCCAGGCGCCGCTGGCCGACGACGCCTTGCTGGGCATCGCCGGGCGGGGTTTTGAGGTCGCTCAGGCCGCCATGTGCACCGGGCGCCTGGGCATTGCTGCGATGAGTGTGGGCGCCCTGCAGCGCTGTGCCCAACTGCTGCTGCGCTACGCCAGCGCGCGCACGGTCAACACCGGGCGCTTGCTCGACAACCCCGTCACCCGCGAGCGCCTGCACTGGATCACCCAGGCCGCCACCGCCGTGTCGGCCTGGGTTCAGGCGCTGGCCCAGGCGCGCGACCAGGGCCAGGACTGGCCCGATGAGGCCTACGCCGTGGCCAAAATCGCCGGGCCCGAGTGCCTGGGCCAGGCGGTGGACTGGCTCATGCAGGGCCTGGGCGGGCGCGGTTACATCGAGAGCAATGGCGTGCCCCAGTTGCTGCGCGACGCGCGCTTGCTGCGCATTTTCGAGGGCCCGACCGAGACCCTGCAGATGCACCTGGGCTTGTCGCTGATGCACCAGGCCGAGGGTTTGCTGAAACTGTTCGAGCAGTCACTCCAGGCCCCCCTGGCTGCCCAGCGCTTGCGCAGCTTGCGCGACCGGGGCCAGGCCTGGCTGGACGCTGCCGAGCCCGCGGCAGGCGGCCGGGCGGTGAGCACCCGCAGCCTGGCCTGGCACCTGGGGCGCATCGTGGTCTGGCTGGCGCTGGGGGCGGTGCTGGAGGGGCCACGGGGCCAGCTCGCGGGGGCGCCAGCCCGTTCGGCCCAGGCCTGGGCACGCCGTGAAGAAGACCGGCTCACCGGCGCCTTGGACGACGCACTGCGCCACACCCGCGAGGCCGGTGCGGCCGGGCTGGAGGCGCAGATCGAGGCCTTTGCCGAGGCCATCGGCGACGTCCACCCCCGCTTGCCTGGCGAGGACCATGGGCGCGATCCGCTGCTGTTCCCGGGCGACGCAGTGGCGCCGTCCGCGCCGTCCACCCTGTGGGCGGCCCAGGCCCCGGGTCTCGGGCCTGAGGCTGCCGCTTCGCCCGCGCCGCCCCCGGCCGCCGAGCCCGGCGGGGACGCCCAGGCGCAGGCCCTGTGTGACTGGCTCTGCGCCTGGCTGGCGCGCGAGCTCAAAGTGCCCTTGGAACGGGTCGATCCGCAGCAGTCGCTGATGGCCAGCGGCCTGGATTCGCTCAGTGCCACCGAATGTGCGCTGGCCTTGGAGGCCCACCTGGGCCGGCCGGTGTCGATGGACCTGTTCTGGGAGGCCGGGTCGGTGGCGGCCTTGGCGCAGTGCCTGTGCCAAGACCCGCTGGCCAAGACCGGGCCCGAGGCTGGGGCCGAGGTCGTGGTCCCAACGTCCGCCCCGGTCGCGCCCCCTTCCTCAGACCTGGCCACTGCCGGCCTGCTGGCTCGCGCCGAGGCCTCCGAGACCCCTGCAACGCCAGGGCGCTGGGGCCCCATGGCCGCAGGCCCCAGCCTGAGTGTGTTCTTTTTTGGTGGCGAGCAGGGGCGCCTGGACGCCGACCAGGCCTACGCCCTCATCATCGATTGCGCCCGGCTTGCAGACGAGGCGGGTTTCGAGGCGATCTGGACGCCGGAGCGCCACTTCCACGCCTTCGGCGGGCACTTTCCCAACCCCTCGGTGCTGGGGGCGGCGCTGGCTCGGGAGACCCGGCGCATCGACCTGCGTGCCGGCAGCGTGGTGCTGCCCTTGCACCACCCCGCCCGGGTGGCCGAGGAATGGGCGCTGGTGGACCGCCTGTCCGGGGGGCGCGCGGGCGTCGCCGTGACCCCTGGCTGGAGCCCCAAGGATTTTCTGCTGCAGCCCCAGGCCCATGCCGCGCGCTTTGAGGCCCTGCCCGAGCAGGTGGACCTGCTGCGCCGCCTGTGGTCGGGTGAGTCGGTTTCGTTTGTCGATGCCCACGGCCAGCCTGTGCAGACCCAGACTTACCCGCGCCCGGTGCAGCCCGAATTGCCCCTGTGGCTGACCTGCAACCGCCGGGTCGAGGGCTTTGCCCAGGCTGGCGCCCTGGGGGCGCGGGTGCTGACCGCGCTGTTGAGTCAAACCCTGGAGGAGCTGGCGCAGAAGATCGGGGTCTACCGCGAGGCGCTGCAAGCGCACGGCCATGCCCCTCAGCGGGGTCGCGTCACTTTGATGCTGCACACCTATGTGGCGGATGACCTGGCGCAGGCCCGGGAGGACGTGCGCCAGCCGCTGACGGACTACCTGCGCAGTTCGGTCGATCTGTGGCAGCAGGGCAGCACCGACCTGGCCAGCCTCAGCGAGGCGGCGCGCGAGCAGCTGCTGTCCTTTGCCTTCGAGCGCTACCTGCAGCACAGTGCGCTGATCGGCCCGCCCGACCATTGCCAGCGCCTGATCGACCGGGTCCATGCGGCGGGGGTCGATGAAATTGCCTGTCTGCTCGACTTCGGCTTGGGCCCGGTGCAGATCAAGGCCAGCCTGCAGCGCCTGGCGGGTTTGCAGCGTGCGGTGCCGCTTGGACAGCCCGCACCCGCACCCGCGGCGGCCCCCCTGAAAGCCGCGTTGGTGCCGGGCTGGGGACGGGTGTTGCACCAGCCCCCGCAGTCCCGGGGGCGGCTGATTTGCTTCCCCGCCGCGGGCGAGGACGCCAGCATGTTCGAGGCCTGGCGCGCGGCCGGTGACCTGCCGTTTGAGATCCTGGCCCTGCAATGGCCCGATCACCTGGACGAACTGGAGGCCTTGATGGCCGAGTTGATGCCCAGGCTGCAGCCCCTGTGCCAGGGCCCCTACGCGTTCTATGGCCACAGCTTGGGCGCCTGGGTGGCCTTTGAGGCGGCGCGGCGCCTGGCGGACCAGGGCCGTCCCCCTGTGCGCTTGTTTGCCGCGGCCCAGCACGCGCCCCACGGGCCTTGCCCGCACCCTGCGCCAGAGGCCTTGCACACGCCAGCAGGGCGGGCCTGGGCAGAGGCCCTGTTGCGGGGCCCCGGGGGCGAGGCCGCCCACCTGTCCGAGGCGGCCTGGCAGCGGGTGCTGACCCGGGTCACGCCGGGCTTGCGCCTGCAGACCCAGCGCGCTGCGCTGTCACCGGCCGCCGTGCAGCCCTGGCCCATCACCGCCTTGCATGGGGCCCACGACCGCTTGCTGACCCCTGCCGCGGTCCAGGCCTGGTGTGATTGGGGCTCGGCGGGCTCGACCTTCACCGTGGTCGACGGCGCCCACCTTTTTTTGCGCACCCAGGCCCGCTCGGTGTTGGATGCGGTGGGCCGGCAGTTGACCCAAGACCTGGCCTGAGCTGGGGCGGTCGTTTGGGTTCACTCCGGCTGGATGCCCGCCTCCTTGACCACCTTGCCCCACTTCACCAGGTCGGCGCGGATCAGGTTGGCGTAGTCCTGGGGCGTACCGCCTTTGACCTCGATGCCGACGGACTCGAGCTTGGCGCGCACCTCGGGCAGCTTCAGCACCGTGTTGATCTCGCTGTTGAGCCGGGCCACGATGGCCTTGGGCGTGCCCGCGGGGGCCAAAAAGCCGCCGTTGGTGTTGGCTTCATAGCCCTTGAGGCCTTGCTCGTCGGCGGTGGGCACGTCCGGCAGGGCCGACGCGCGCTTGAGCGTGGACACGGCCACCGCGTTCAGGGTGCCCGCTTTCACATGGGCCTGCACGGCGCTGAGGGTGTCGATGTACAGCGCCGTGCGCCCCGCCAGCAGGTCGGGGTGGGCGGCGGCGGAGCCCTTGTAGGGCACCAACAGCATGGACACACCGCTGGCCATGCGGAACATTTCAGCGGCCATCTCCTGCGCGCTGCCCCGGCCGGAGGTGGCCACCTTGGCTTGCTCTGGGTGGGCTTTCATCCACGCCACCAGGTCGGGCAGGGTCTTGACCGGGAGCTTGGGGTAGACGGCAAACACCAAGGGAATTTCGTGGGTGTAGACGATGGGCTCGAAGCTTTTTTCGGGGTCCCAGCCCAGGCCTTTGTAGAGGAACTTGTTGATGTTGTGGCTGCCTCCCACGATGCCGATGGTGTAGCCGTCGGGCGCGGCCTTGGCCAGCGCGTCCGTGCCCAGGTTGTTGGAGGCCCCGGGGCGGTTGTCCACGATCACGGGCTGGCCCAGGGCCACGGCCAGCTTGTCGCCCACCACCCGGGCCAGGGTGTCGATGGCGCCGCCGGGTGGGGCGGGCACGATGATCTTGAGCGCGCGGGTGGGGTAGTTGGGGGCGGGCGTCTGCGCGCAGGCCGGGCTGGCCAGGCCGACCAGGGCGAGGCCAAGCGCGCTGAGCTGCAGCACGGGGTTCAGGGCTTTGAAAACGTTCATGTTTGTCTCCTTGGGGCCGTCACCCGGGTGGGGCGGCCCGTTGTTGAAATCAAGGTGGGGGAAGTCGAACGGGACGGGGCAACCAGGCTCAGCCTCGGCCCACAAAGGGCATGGCGCTGGCCATGACCGTCATCTGCAGGACGTTGGTGTTCAAGGGCAGGGCGGCGATGTGGCGCACCGCATTGGCAATGTGGACAGCGTCCATCATGGGCTCGGGTGCCACGCTGCCATTGGCCTGCAGGACGCCCCGGGTCATGCGCTCAGACAACTCGGTCAAGGCGTTGCCGATGTCGATCTGGCTGGCCACGATGTTGAACGCGCGCCCATCCAGGGCCAAGGCCTTGGTCAGGCCGGTGACCGCGTGCTTGCTGGCGGTGTAGGGCGCGGTGAAGGGGCGTGGGGTGTGGGCCGAGATGGAGCCGTTGTTGATGATGCGGCCGCCCTGCGGCAACTGCCGGCGCATCAGGCCAAAGGCGGCCCGGGCGCACAGGTAGACGCCGCTGACATTGGTGTTCAGCACCTGGAACCACTTTTCCAGCGGCAGCTCGTCCAGCGGCACGGCGGGTGCGTTGACGCCGGCGTTGTTGAACAGCAGGTCGAGCCGGCCGTAGCGCTGTTCCACGGTGTCCATCAAGGCCTGCACGCTGGCCGGATCCGTCACGTCGGTGGGGACCGCCAGCACCTCCTGCCCCTGGGCGCGGGCTTGGTCTGCCAAGGTTTGAAGGGGCTCCGGGCGCCGGCCAGCCGCGACCACGGTGTAGCCGTCCTCCAGCAGGCCCAGGGCCACGACGCGGCCGATGCCGCTGCCTGCGCCGGTCACCAGCGCGATTTTTTGAGTGGGGTTGCTCATGTGGGTTCATTCGGGGCCGAGGCCCTGACAGTGGTTGAAAAATGGCCGAAGCCTTCAATGCCGCCGCTGACCGTGTCACCGATCTGCAAGGCGTCGACGCCGGCGGGTGTGCCGGTGTAGATCAGGTCCCCCGGGGCCAGGGCGACGGAGCGCGACAACATGGCCACCAGCTCGGGCACCGGCCACAGCAGCGACGCCAGGTCGGCCGATTGCCGGCGTTGGCCGTTCACGTCCAGCCAGATGGCGCCGCGGCGTGGGTGACCGCTGAGCGACGCCGGCACCAGGGGCGTGCAGGTGGCGGCGTGGTCAAAGGCCTTGGCCGCCTCCCAGGACGCGCCGATGCGTTTGGCCTGCTGTTGCAGGTCGCGCCGGGTCAGGTCCAGGCCGACGCCGTAGCCCCAGATGTGGCCCGCTTCGACGTCCGCAGGCAGGAGCCTGCGCCCCCCTCGACCGATGGCCACCACCCACTCGATCTCGTGGCAAAAGTCGCGGGTCTCCGGTGGGTAGACCAGGTCTTGGTCAGCGGCGGCCAGCGCGCTGGGGGGCTTCATGAACCAGGACGGCAGCGCTTGCGGTGGGGGCTCGTCAGGCTGCCAGGCGTAGTTGCGGCCGATGCAGAAGATGCGCCCGACCGGAAAGCGTTGCGCCGAGTTCGCCACGGCCAGCGACACGCTGGGCGGCGGGTTGAAAACGTAGGGTGTCATGGGAGAGCCGCCCGAATCATGTGGTGAGGCTCATCGCCGGGCGCTGGCCGGCCAGCGCCTGGGCCAGGCTGTCCAGCACCATCTGGCCCATGGCGGCACGGGTCTCCCAGGTCGCGCTGGCGCGGTGGGCTTGCAGGGCCACTTTGTCCGAGCCGCGCAGCACCAGGGGCACTTGGGGCTCGTCCACAAACACGTCCAGGCCAGCGCCGGCAATGCGTTCATGGGCGATGGCCTCGCTCAGGGCGTCTTCGTCCACCAGGCGGCCCCGGGCCACATTGATCAGGTAGCCCTCCGGGCCCAGGGCCTGCAGCACCTCGGCGTTGACGATGCCTTGGGCCGAGTCGGCCGCGGCGCACAGCACCAGAGCGTCGGCGGCACGGGCCAGCTCGACCAGGCTGGGCACGAAGTGGTAGGGCGCATCGCTCATGGCGCGCAGGTCGGTGTAGCTGATGCGGCAACCAAAGGCCGATGCCCGTGTGGCCACGGCCCGGCCCACCCGGCCCAGGCCCACGATGCCGATGTGCATGCCACTGAAACGCCGCGCCAAGGGAATGGCGCTGGGCTGCGGGAAGCGAGGCCACAGGCCGTCGCGCACAAAGCGGTCACCCGGCAGCAGCTGGCGGCACACGGCGATCAGCAAGCCGATGGCCAGGTCGGCCACGTCCTCGGTCAGCGCGCCCAGGGTGGCGGTCACGGGCAGGCCGCGGGCGCGGCAGTAGGTCAGGTCAACCGCATCGGTGCCCACGCCGTTGACGGCCACCACCTTGAGTTGCGGCAGCTGCTCCAGCATGGCGCGCGAAATGCCGGTGTGGCCGCCGGTGATCACGGCTTGGGTGCCGGGGCCGAATGCCTGCAGCCAGGCCTGGGGATCCTTCAGTTCGAAGAACTTGTGGACCTCGTACAGCGAGGCCAGTTGATCGTTGATGGCAGGCACCAGGATCGGGTTGAGTTGCAGCACGCGAGGCTTCATGGGGACTCCATCCAAGCGGGCTCGGTGCCCGCGGTTCAAAGATGGAGGGCAGTTTGTATATAGTTGATTGCATTGGCAATCTTGAACTTGAAAATCAACATAAAAGGCCCTGACCTTGGCGACCTGGATATCCATGAATGAGGCCTGCCGCCAGTTGGGCGTGCGGCAACAAACCCTTTACGCCTACACCAGCCGCGGCAAGCTGGAGGCCATGGCCGACCCGGCCGATTCGCGCCGCAGCCTGTACCGTGCCGAGGACGTGGCCCGCCTGGCCCAGCGCAAGCAGGCTGGGCGCAAGCGCGAGACCCTGGCCAGTCAGGCCTTGTCGGGGGTGGAGCCCAGCATTCCCACCGCCTTGTCGACGTTTCACCGAGGGAGCTTGTTCTACCGAGGCCAGGACGCGGTGCAACTGGCCCAAAGCGGGAGCCTGGAGCAGTTGGCTCAGCTGCTGTGGGCCAGCGAGGGGCCGATCACCTTCAGCACCGACGGGGCCAAGCCCCCGCAGCCCGGTCGGGCCGCGGCGTTCTCGGTCTTGGGCGTGTTGGCCGCGCAAGGCTTGTCCACCCAGGGGCGCAGCCCCCGGGTCCTGTGCGATGAGGCCCAAGCCCTGGTCGGTCAACTGGCCTTGGCGATGGGGGCCCAGCGCTCAGCGCGTCCGCTGCACGAGCGCCTGGCCAAGGGCTGGAAGCAAACGGCCGCCGTGGCCGATCTTTTGCGGGTGGCGCTGGTCCTGCTGGCCGACCATGAGCTGACCAGCTCGGCTTTTGCGACCCGCATTGCGGCGTCCACCGGCGCATCCTTGCCCGCCTGTTTGCTGGCTGGGCTGTGCACCCTGTCCGGCCCATCGCATGGCGACGCCTCGGGCCAGATCCAAGGGCATCTGGCGGAGGTGGAGCGCCTGGGGGCCGACGCTGTGGTGCAGCGTCACCTGGCCATGGGCTTGCCTTTGGCGGGCTTTGGGCACCACTTGTATCCCGACGGTGACCCCCGGGCCCAGGCGCTGCTGGCGCTGTTCGAGCCCTCGCCGAGGGTCGCGCGCTTCATCCAGCAAGCCAGCGCCCAGACGGGTTTGCCGCCCAATGTGGACATGGCTTTGGCCGCTTTGGTGGCCCACCTGAACCTGCCGGCCGATGCTTCGTTTGGCATGATCGCCATCGCCCGCAGTGTGGGTCTGCTGGCGCACTGCTTCGAGCAGCTAGAGGTCAGGCAGTCGATCCGGCCCCGGGGGCGCTATGTGGGGCCACGGCTGGTGGGGGTTTAGGCCGCGCGCCCGTCAGCGTTCCTGCTGCCGGTACTGCGTCGGGCTCATGCCGATGTGCTTGGCAAATGCCCGCGAGAACTGAGCGGCGTCGGCAAAGCCCACGGCAGCGCCGATGTCCGCCACCGGCAGGGTGCTGGTGGCCAGCATCAGCCGGGCCTTGTCGAGGCGGCGTTGTTGGATGTACTGGTAGGGTGTGCGCCCCAGGGCCTGGCGAAACAATCGGATGAAATGAAACGAGGTCACACCGGCCAGGCGTGCCAGATCGGTGATGCTCAAGGCCTCATGCAGTTGGTCTTCGATGGCTTCCAGCACCCGTGCGATCTGCGGCCGGTGCAGTCGCTCGGGGCTGATCGGGCGGCTGTTCTGACCTCGGATGGCGAGCTTATGCAGGATGCAGACCAGGTAACTTTGCAGCAGCAGCGGGGGGCACTCGGCCTGCGCGCGAACCATGGACCACAGGCGTTTGAGCGCGTCGTAGATGAAGGGCTCGCTGAAGCCTGCCTGGGCCAAGGATCCGATGCGCGTGAGGGGGCTGGGGCCCAGGTCCAGTTCCTCCCAGGTGCTCCTGACCAGGCTCATCGGAATGGAGAGCCTGAGCACCAGGGAGGGGCCGTTGATGCGCCACTCCGAAGCGGTGTTGGGTGGCAGCAGGTGAATCGCCTGGGGTTCAGGGCAAAAATGGTCGCGCCACCCATCACCCAACTGCCCCATCACCTGTGTGGCTTGGTAGTGCAGCGCCTGGGTGATGCTCAGGTGGTCGCTGGCGGGACTGAGCAACTCATGGGCGGGTGAGTAACGGTGTGACAGCAGCACCGGGTCGGTGAGGCTGCTCATCACCCGGTTGACCGAACCGGGTGCATGGGCGTGGATGGCGTCTTTCAACTGGAGGGTGTTCTCCAGGCTCGCTTCGCCTCGGTTGCCTTGTCGCCAGTCCATCGCCCCTGCCTTTGGTAACCCGAAATGTTAACCAAGTGGTCAAGATTTGGTGTTGATTCAGGTCAAGGCTTTAAGCCTGTGCCGTGGGCGCTGCCTGGTGGCCGACCAGCCAAGACCTGGGCCCGATGGGGCCCAGGCACCTCAAGCGCTTTTGAAGACCGCCATGGTGTCGACCAGCTGCTGAGCCTGGGCTTTCAGGCTGGCCGCGGCGGCGGCGATTTCTTCGACCAGGGCGGCATTTTGCTGGGTCGCCTGGTCCATTTGCTGCACCGCTTGCCCCACTTGCGCCACGCCCGTGCTTTGGGCCGTGCTGGCCGCGCTGATTTTCTCCACCATGGTGCTGACCTGTTGGATGGCCTGGACCACGTTTTGCATGGTGCTGCCGGCGACATCCACCAAGGTGGAGCCCTGTTCGACCCGGGCAACGCTGGCGCTGATCAAGGTGGTGATGGCCTTGGCCGCGGCGGCACTGCGCCCCGCCAGGGCCCGCACTTCACTGGCCACCACGGCAAAGCCGCGACCTTGCTCCCCTGCGCGGGCTGCTTCGACCGCCGCGTTCAAAGCCAGGATATTGGTTTGAAAAGCGATGCTGTCGATCACGCCAATGATGTCGTGGATCTGGCGGGAGGCGTCGTTGATGTCTTTCATGGTGTCCACCACCTGACGCACCACGTGTCCGCCTTGCAAGGCCACGTCGCTGGCCTCGCGGGCCAGTTGGCTGGCCTGGTGGGCGCTGTCGGCGTTTTGTTGCACGGTGCTGCTCAAGCTGGCCATCGAGGCTGCGGTTTGTTGAAGGGCGCTGGCCTGCTGTTCGGTGCGGGCACTGAGGTCGTGATTGCCCTGGGAGATCTCGGCGCTGGCATTGGCCACCGATTCGGACCCCTGACGCACCCGGCTCACCACCGAGCGCAAGCTGCTTTGCATGTCTTGCAGCGCGGCCAACACCTGGCTGGCCTCGTCTTTTCCCTGCACCGGGATCGCGGTGTGCAGGTCCCCTTGGGCGACGGCATGGGCATGACCGATGGCCAGCTTCAGCGACTGTCCCATGCTGTGGAGAAGGAGGGCGCTCAACACCACGGCCAAGCTCACACCGACCACGATCAAGGCGGTGGAGCCATATTGGATCCACTGGTAGCGGGTGACCTGGGCGTCGTACTCCGACTGCGCCACGTCGAGTTGCAGCTGGAACAAGCGTGCCGCATCCTCGCGCAGCGCCGCCGCCGTGGGGCTGATCCGGTCTTGGTACAGGGTGCGCGCCAAGGGCAGGTTGCCCGCTTGCACGGCCTCGACCGTGGGGCGAATGCCTTCTTCCCAGTACTTTTTCTGGCTTTGCTCGTAGGCCTGGGCGAGCTTGGCTTCTTCGGGTGTCAGGTAAGTGGACTTGTATTCGTCCCAAATTCGGAACGCCTGGGCCATGTCCTGTTTGATTTCATGGCTTCTCTTGTCGATGTTGTCCGGGCTGGGGTTCACCAGCATGTCCATGGCCAGCACGCGCAGTCGGGGCATCAGGTAGTCAATGTCGCCCAGTTGCTTGAGGCACACCACCCGGTCTTCGTAGATGGTTTTCAGCGCCTGGTTGGCACTGACCAGTCCATGACGCCCCATCCAGCCAATGCCGGTCAGAAGAATGAGCAGCATTCCAATCAGGAAGGTTAACCGGGTTGAGATTTTGAACTGATTCATGGGGATTTCAGCGATTTGTTATGAATGAATATGGATGGCGAATGGCCACATTTGCAATGTGAGCCATGGCGCGGCAAGCGGATTAATTGGACAGGGCGACTGAAGCTGAAATGAGGGGTCGGCGGGTGAATCGTGCGAAATGGGCTGAGGCGCAGGGCGAACCCTTGCGGTTGAGGTTTGTGCCGTAGCGCTACCATCAGCGCCACCGGCCTTCGCTCAAAAACTCAAAACCTGAGGCAAACCGCATCATTGCTGATGATTTGCTAGGTTTGCTTGAAGTTGCCTCAACTTATGACAAGCGGTGCAATAATCGACAAGCAGTTATGTCAAGAATGCTATATTTTCCGGGGCTGCCAGGGTGAAATCAAAAAATAAGAATGACTGTTCATTGAGGGGATTCGATTGAGTCGGGAAGAGAACTTCAATTTGGAGGCGATTATTTTACCGGGGCCGGCAGGGATCACGACCTATCCCTTGCCTGGTGGCGCGGGGGCCAATTTCTTGTCGTACTGGCACGGGCCTGCGCATGAGGCCAGCAGCCCTGGCCAGCCTTATTTGAGCGTCGCCATCATGCCCTATGCCGAAAAGCGGCAGGCGTTGTTCAATTTTGGCAATGGCTGGCGAGACCGATTTTGCAATGACCCCAAAGCCATTTATTTGACGCCGCCCAACACACCTCATGAATGGCGGATTGATGGCGCCCTCATGGTGGTGATGTTGTCGATCGCCATGGAGGAGTTGCTGGGCTTGCTGGACGAACTGGACATCCCGCACGATCACCTGAACCGAGTCCTGCCTTTGGCGGAGCAGGGCTACAGCGATCCCTTGGTGCATGATTTGATCCTGCGACTGTGGTCACAGGTTCGCACCGAGGAGGAGTGCAACCCCTTGCTGGTGCAGAGCAGCATCGTCTGCATCCTGCACAGCATTGCTGCCAAGTGCTGTCAAAGCCCCGAAAAGCCGCCCGAGCGCATCAGTGACCGGCAACTGAAAAACGTGCTCGATCAGATCGAGGACCGTTTGGACACCGCGCTGAACATTGCCGAGCTGGCTGCGGTGGTGGGTGTGAGCAAATTCCATTTCATCCGTCTGTTCAATGAGGCGATGGGCCGCACGCCCTACCAGTACATCCAGTTCCGCCGCATTGAAAAGGCCCGCTTGATGTTGACCACCACCCACTTGACGGTGGCTGATGTGGGCATGGCCGTCGGTTTTGGTGATGCGCCCAATTTCTCTCGGACCTTCACCCGGCACGTGGGCTGCAGCCCCAGTCAGTACCGGCAGCGCGAAAAGTAAGTCAGCCAGTCCGGCGGTGCCCTGAGCGGTCAGCCTGGGCAGCTGGCGCCATGGCCTGGGCCCTGGCGGCCCCAGCTTGGCAGCAAAAAAGCGCGGACATTCAAAGGGGCCCTGTGCCAAAATCAAACCATGCAATTCCTCGTCATCCCCAACCAAGTCGCCGCGCAGGTCAAGGCGCTGCGCCAGGCTCAGCAGGTGTCGGTTGCCGAGGTGGCCGGCTACATGCAGGTCAGCCAATCGCGCTATTCACGCATTGAAAATCGGCCGCTGGCCATCAAGCTCCATCAGTTTTACCTGCTCATGGAAGCCTTGGGGGCGGATGTCCTGCCCTTTCCTGACCTGGCGGCGTTGCGCGATCAACTGGTTCAGGCCCGGCGTGCCACCGGCCTGACCCAAGCCCGTTTTGGGCCTTTGGTGGGGGTGACCCAGTCGCGCATTGCCCACATCGAGGCTGATCCCGCCCACATCAGTGTGGAGCTTTTCCTCAAGCTGCTGGCCACTTTGCAGATCCCCCTGTACATCGGTCAGCACGTGTACCGGCCCTCGCCGGCGGCGCAGGCCCGCCTGGCTCCGCAGGCGCTGCCCGAGCCCGAGGCTCGGGCGGGCATCGCTTAAAAACTCTCCCAACTGTCGTCAGTTCCAGTGCGGCTGCCCATGGGGGCCGACGGGGGCAATGCGGCTTGAGCGCTCCGGTTCGACTTCAAGGCGGGCCTGGCGATCGGGCCGCTGTTGCTGGCCGCCAGGCTCAGCTTGGGCGCTTGGACTGCGGTGGGGGGCGTGGGGGTGAAAGTCGCTGGCTGGTTGAGCGCCAGTTTGAAAATCGACACGGCCGACACCAGATCGCGTGCCTGTTGGTCCAGACTTTGGGCCGCAGCCGCGCTTTCTTCGACCAGGGCCGCGTTTTGCTGGGTGGTCTGGTCCAGTTGGTTGACGGCCTGGCCAATTTGCGACACCCCCGAGTTCTGCTCCAGGCTGGCTGAGCTGATTTCGCCCACCACATCGCTGACCCGCTGGATGGCGATGACAACCTCCTGCATGGTCTGACCGGCTTGGTCCACCAGCAAAGTGCCCTGTTCCACTTGCTCGACGCTGGCGCCGATCAGCGACTTGATTTCCTTGGCGGCCTCGGCCGATCGCCCGGCCAGGCTGCGCACCTCGCTGGCCACCACGGCAAAGCCCCGACCTTGCTCACCCGCGCGCGCCGCTTCCACGGCGGCGTTCAGCGCCAGGATGTTGGTTTGGAAGGCAATGCCGTCGATCACGCCAATGATCTCGGCAATTCGCTTGGAGCTGGCGTCAATGCCCCGCATGGTGTTCACCACTTGGCCAACCACCTCGCCGCCCTGGCTGGCCACTTGCGCCGCGCTGACGGCCAGTTGATTGGCCATCTTCGCGTTGTCGGCGTTGTTGCTCACGGTGGTGCTGAACTGCTCCATGGTGGCCGCTGTTTGCTGCAAGGCGCTGGCCTGCTCTTCGGTGCGCTGGCTGAGATCGGTGTTGCCCATGGCAATTTGCGTGGAGGCGGTCGACACGCCCTCGGCGTTCATGCGCACATTCGAGATCACCGAGGACAGCTTGCGCTGCATCTGGCTCAGGGCGGAAAGGATGCTTTCGGTGTCGCCGGCCTGCAGCTCAATCGGGGTGCCCAGGTCCCCGGCCGCCACCCTTTGGGCCACGGCTGCCGCGTCCTCGGGCTCGCCGCCCAGTTGCTTCATGAGGCTGCGGGTGATCCACAGCCCCAGACCCAGTCCCAGCAGCAAGGAGCCCAGCGTCAAGGCGATCAGCAGGGCGCGGGCGTCTTGGAACGTGGCGTTGTTGGCGTTCACCACCTTTTGGGCGTTCTCTTCCTTCAGCAGGACCAGGGCCTGCATGGCGTCATCGATCGCATTGACCTTGCTGGCGAAGGTCCCAAACAAATACTCGACGGACTCTTGATTTTTTCCGAGACCTTCCTTTTTGGCGAGGGCCACGATTTGCTCGACCGCGTTCAAATAATCTGGCAGCAGTTCGTTCAGGCGAGCTAAACCTTCTTTTCCTTTTTCAGTGTGAATCAAGGGTTTGACTTTTTCGAGTTTGTCTTTGAGCGAAGCCAAGCTCTTGTCAATTCGGTTCAGTGCGCGATCGCGCCGTTCTTCAGACGTGGCCAGCAAAATGTTCCGAACGGCCCGTCCGACATACAGCATATCGATGGTGGACTGTTTGAGCAGTGATACCCCGACCAATTCTTTTTCATACAGGGCTTGGTCGCGGTCGTTGATTTGTGCCAGGCTGCGAATGCCGATGGCGCTCACGCTGGCACCCATCAGGCAGACTAAAAAGAAAGAGCCAAGCAGCTTGTGTGCTAATTTCATGTGCGGTCCTGGTGGGGTATTTTGAGAAACTTTTTGTCAGTGGCGCGATTTGCAAGGTGCGCGACAAACCTAGGTGGAGAAAGGATGCTCGGATTTTAGGGACTCCGCGTGGCGGGGCTTGATGTAGATCAACCAAGCAGTATTGCTGGACGGTCTGACCTATTTCCTTGGTTTGTGCCTGGAAACCAATTGCGAGGCAGATGTCAGCGCGATGAAATGAATCCGACCTGTTTGGCAATAAAAGACAAATGCGCAATTTCATTCATTGCGTGGCGCCTTGTGGCAGCCTCTTTGATCGAGCCTTCATTCCGGCAAATGCTCAGGCGAATCCCTGCTGACAACAGCTTCTGCCTTGCTTGCGAGGCCTGATCCCTGGGCCAGCTGGCATTTGAGTTCTTCCGCTGGGCTTGCTGTCAGAGCACAGAGCCGTGAACCGATTCAGATGAATCAGTCTGCGGCGCAACAATGTACAAGTGCTGAATTTATCAGCATGGTTAAGCACTGAAAATATGAGACGCTCCATTGTTGTGGATGTCAGTTGTTTTTATTTTTGTTTTTGTGTGCTGGCTTTTGATATTTAAATATTGGCCAGGCGGCAAATCGGGGTCTGGTCTTGAATGGCGGCTATTTGTATGGTGATGTTGCGTGCTTTCTTTTTGGCCGATTTGTCGTTTTATTGGACGTTGCTGGTCTGTGCTTCTGCACCGGCGGTGACGGTCTTGGGTTTGTTGCTGCGCGAGCGTTGGATTTTTCGAAATGATCTTCAATCCCTGCATGCCGAGACACTGCCATGGCCTTTGGCGACGAGCCTGGATAAGCAGGCCCATGTGTTGAATCGAGGCGGGCTGGAGCTCAGATTGGCGCAGCGCGTTGGGCGGGCCGACCAAGAGGGCCGCAGCTGTTGCGTGATTTGTTTGACGGTGGGGGGCGCTGGTGCTGCATCCCTGGTCGCCAGGTCCGAGTTACCGCCAGAGCTCATGCAGCCTGTGGTGGCAAGACTCCGTGATTTGTTGCCAGCAGACGCCGATCTGGCTTGTGTGGACCGGGGCAAGTGGTACCTGCTGCTGCCAGGCGATGCCTCGACGGGGCTGGCGCTGGCACGCCGCATGAATCAAGAACTGAGCTTGCCTTTTCAGTTGGGAAAGGGGGCCATTCGGCTGAACTGCGCCTTGGGGCTCGCGGTGCACCCCGAACATGGAATGGGCAGCGGCTTGCTGCTCAAGGCGGCCATCGCGGCGCACCGTGTCAGTTTTCAGTGCAGCGGCTTTGGGCTTTACCGTCACCCCCTGGCGCCGCCGCTGATGTCTGGGGCCCATCGAGGGGCTGGGCGGTCTGAACCTCACTGCATCACAGGGGAATCTACCCACGCCCACTTGGACGATTCTCAGTAAGCTCAGGCTCGGGCCTGGCTCTCGCATCCTCTTGGCAGGGCTCTTCAATGTCGAAAGTCTTCCCATGCAACTTCAATTGAATGGCAAAAGCGTCTCCCTGGACATCGAAACCGACATGCCCTTGCTCTGGGCCATTCGGGACGAAGCGGGCCTGACCGGGACCAAATTTGGCTGTGGGGTGGCCATGTGCGGCGCCTGCACCGTGCTGCTTGATGGCGAGCCCGTGCGGTCGTGCAGCCTGCCCGCCAGCGCGGCGGTGGGGCGCAAAATCACCACCATCGAAGGCCTTCGGGGCACCTCGGCCTTGCAAAAGGCCTGGATCGCCAAGCAAGTGCCGCAATGTGGGTACTGTCAGTCGGGCATGTTGATGGCGGCCACCGCCTTGCTGGCACGCAAGCCCAAGCCCACCGATGCCGACATTGATGCCGCCATCACCAACCTGTGCCGCTGCGGGACCTACCCCCGCATCAAGGTCGCCATCCATGAGGCCGCCCAATTGGGCAAGGCCCGCGCCTGAGGAGACCCGCATGAACACCCCCCACGCCGCTTCTCCCGCGCTGCTGAAGTCTCGCCGCAGTTTCATCCAGTTGGGTGCGGCAAGCGCTGCCGGCCTGACCCTGGGCTTTCATTTGCCCGTCATGGCCCAAAAAGGCGCAGGATCGGTCAGCCAGGAGGCCGTCGACATCAATGCCTGGATCCGCATCACCCCCAACAACCTGGTCGTTTGCGAGGTGGCCCGCGCTGAAATGGGCCAAGGCACCAGCACCAGCCTGCCGATGATGCTGGCCGAAGAATTGGAGTGCAACTGGGCCGATGTGCGCATGGAATTCGCCTCGGTCAGCGAGCACCTGGCCCGCAACAAGGTCTATGTCACCTTTGCCACCGGCGGCAGCCGTGGCACCCGCGACTCCCAGGCGGTGATGCGCAAAGCCGGCGCTGTGGCGCGCGAAATGCTCAAAGCCGCAGCAGCCCAGGAATGGGGTGTGCCCGTGGCCGATTGCGTGGCCAAGGCCGGCCGCATCAGCCACCGGGCCAGCCAACGCAGCCTGACCTACGGCGCGCTGGCGGCCAAGGCGGCGCAGCAGCCGGTGCCCACGTCGGTGCGTCTCAAGGCCCCGTCTGAATGGACCCTCATCGGGCAGCCCATCCCGCGTCTGGACATCCCGGCTAAGGTCGACGGCAGCGCCGTCTTTGGCATTGATGTGCGCTTGCCGGGCATGCTGTACGCCGCCATCATGCAATGCCCGGTGTTCGGCGGCTCGCCTGCCACCGTGGACGACACGGCCGTCAAGAACCGCCGGGGGGTCAAAAAAGTGGTGACGGGCCCCGACTTCGTGGCTGTGGTGGCCGACAACTGGTGGCGGGCCCAGCAGGCAGTCAAGGCGCTCAAGGTGGCCTGGGACTACAAGGGGCAGGACAAGCTCGATGACCTGGCGGTGTTCAAGTTGCTGGAGGCGGGCACCCAGGCCGCCCGCCCGCTGCGCCAGGATGGCGACTTTGCCAAAGCCCTCGCGGAGGTCGGCGCGGGCAAGGTGGTCGAGGCCGAGTACTTTGTGCCTTACCTGAGCCACTTCACCCTGGAGCCCCAAAACTGCACGGCCCAGGTCACGGGCGACCGCGTGGAGGTCTGGGCGCCGACGCAAAACGCCGAGGCCACGCTGGCCGTGGCGGCCAAGACGGCCGGCGTGCCGCCGCAAAACGTCAAGGTCAACCGGCCTTACCTGGGCGGTGGCTTTGGTCGTCGGGGGGGCTTTCAGGACTTTGTGCGCCAGTCGGTGCAAATCGCCCAGGCCCTGCCGGGTGTGCCCGTCAAGCTGTTGTGGACGCGCGAAGAAGACATGCAGCACGACTTTTACCGGCCCGCGGCCCTTTACCGCCAGCGCGCAGTGCTTGACGCGCAAGGGCAGTTGGTGGCTTGGGAGGCCAAACTGGCCTCCCAGTCCATCCTGGCCGCCATCCGCCCCGAGTCCTTGAAAAACGGCCAGGACTTTCAGGCCGGTGAGTCCTTCCACGACATGCCTTACCAAGTGGCCCACTTGGACGTGCGCCACGGCATGTGCGACATCAATGTGCCGGTGGGCTTTTGGCGTTCGGTGTTCCACTCGCAAAACCCGTTTGCCCGTGAATGCTTTCTGGACGAGGTGCTGGCCAGCGCGGGCAAAGACCCCCTGCAAGGGCGGCTGGACCTGCTGCCCGCCGACAGCCGCGACCGGCTGGTCTTGCAAGCGGTGGCCAAAGCGGCCGCCTGGGGCCGTGCGCCTGCCAAAGGCCGAGTCCGTGGCCTGGCGGTGCAAGACGCCTATGGCAGTTACGCCGCGGCCGTGGTGGAGCTGTCGGTGTCTGCGCAAAAGGTGGTCACCGTGCACAAGGTCTGGGTGGCTGTCGACCCGGGGCAGGTGGCCAACATCGATTCGGCCAAAGCCCAGATCGAGGGCAATGTGGTCTATGCCTTGAGCACCATGTTCCTCAGTGAGATCAATGTGCGCGACGGCCGGGTGCAACAAGCCAACCTGGGCGACTATCCGCTGATGCAGTTGCGCCAGGTACCTCAGATCATTCCCATCCTGGTGCCCACGGGCGCCGAGGTGTGGGGCGGCATGGGTGAGCCCCCGTATGCGCCCCTGACCGCGGCCGTGGCCAATGCGATTGCCAAAGCCACGGGCGAGCGCCTGCGCCGCAACCCGTTCTCGCACGCGGGCTACAACCTGGCCTAGCACGCCCTTGCACCGGCTCGCCAGGTGTCACCGCGCGGCGCCCTTCGGGGCGCCGCTTCTGCCTGGGCCGGGTGGCCTGCTCAGGCTGGCCGCTTCATCTGGCAGGAGGTCGGCTGGGCGCTGATGTAAGAGTCCCAGGTCACCTCAGAGCGGAAGCCGTAGCCAGTGTTTTCCGCGTCGTACTTGACGCCCTTGCTGCCTTGCTTGGCCCAGATGCCCAGGTACAGCGGGGCTTCCAGTTGGTGGTCGGTCTTGCGCATCTTGACCTCGCCCATGGGGCTCTTGTAGGTCATCCCCTCCAGCGCGAAAGCCACCTTCTTGGCGTCGGTGGACTGTGCCTTGCGCATGGCCTCGCGCAGCATGTTCATGGTGTTCCAGTGGGCGGCGAAGATGAAGTCGTCGTTGTACTTCTTCTTGTAGTCCACGTAGATCTTCTCCAGCTCAGGGGTGGGGGCGTTGTGGATCCAGTTCCAGATCACACCGACCTTGCCCTCGCCCCAGTTGCCCAGCTGCGCCGGCGTGCCCGGGTTGTTGGCGTTGAGGGTGAAGTAGTTGATGTTGAGGCCATAGTCTCGCGAGGACTTGAACAGCAGGGTCAGGTCGCTGCCCCAGTTGGAGGTGATCACGGTGTCAGCCCCGCTGCTGGCGATCTTGGCCACATACGAGGCGAAGTCGCGCGTTTGGGCGATGGGGATGAAGTCGTCGCCCACGATCTGGACGTCGGGCCGTTTGCGCGCCAGGTAGTCCTTGGCGGCTTTCGACACCTGGCGGCCGTGGGTGTAGTCCTGGTTCAGCAGGTACACCTTCTTGACGTCTTTGCGACCCTGCAAGTAGGTGGTCAGGGCCTCGATCTTCATCTCGCTCGACGGGTAAAAGCGGAAGTGCCAGAAGCTGCAGCGGTCGTTGGTCAGCAGCGGGTCCATGGCGGCGTAGTTGAGGTAGACGGTGGCGCGTTCGGGCTCGCGCTCGGCCAGCTTGTTGAGTGCGTCCACCAAGGCCAAAGCCACGCCCGAGCCGCCGCCCTGGGTGATGAAGCGCACGCCGCGGTCGGTGGCGGCCTTGAGCACGTTGAGGCTTTCCTGTGGCGAGCCCTTGTTGTCAAAGTCGACCACTTCGAATTTGGGCTCGTTCGGCCCGGCCTTGGCATTGACTTGCTGCACCACCTCGCGCAGCTGCTTGAGCGAGTTCTGGCCGGTCAGGGCGAATGGGCCTGAGAGCAAATCGATGAAGCCGATCTTCACGGTCTCGGCCGCACTGCAGTGGGCTGCAGCCAGCCACAGGCCGGTGGCCAGCCAGGTTTTGAGGCGAAAGCGCGGGGCGCGGACGGGGTTCATGGCGTTCTCCTGGGGCGCTGGCGCCCGTTGGGTGGGATGACAGTCGAGGTGGATGGGAACACGCCAGCCTCCAGGCTGGCCTGGGGGCTGGCTGGGTTCAGGTCGCGCCAAAGACGCTGCCGTAGCGTTGGCGCAGTTCGTTCTTTTGCACCTTGCCGGTGCCGCCCAGGGGCAGGCTGTCGACGAAGACGATGTCGTCGGGCAGCCACCACTTGGCCACGCGCGTGGCCAGAAAGTCCAGCAGTGCGGCCTTGTCGCCGCTTTGGCCGGGCTTGCAGACCACCAGCATCAGCGGGCGTTCGTCCCAGCGCGGGTGCTTGATGCCAATCACCGCGGCCATGGCCACGGCGGGGTGGGCGATGGCGGCGTTTTCCAGGTCGATGGAGCTGATCCACTCGCCGCCGGACTTGATCACGTCCTTGGTGCGGTCCCGGATTTGCATCACGCCCTGGGCGTCCAGGGTGGCGATGTCGCCGGTGGGGAACCAGCCGTCCACCAGGGCCGAGCGATCGGCCTTGTGGTAGCGCTCCACAATCCATTGGCCGCGCACCATCAACTCGCCTTGCGACTGACCGTCGCGCGGCAGGGTTTGGCCTTGCTCATTGACCACCTTGAGTTCAATGCCAAACACCGATTTACCTTGCTTGCCCACCAGGGCATAGCGCTCGGCAGCGGGCAGGGTGACCTCATCGGGGCCCAGGTTGCTCATGGTGGCGATGGCGGTGGTTTCGGTCATGCCCCAGCCGTGGCGCACGTCCACGTCGTAGTCGTCCTGGAACTTGGCGATCAAGGCCTTGGGCATGGCCGAGCCACCCACGCCGGTGCGGCGCATGGTGCTGAAGCGCAGTTGGTGCTGTTCCACGTATTGGATCAGGCCCATCCAGATGGTGGGCACGCCCGCGCTGACGGTGACGCGCTCGGATTCCATCAGCTCGTACAGGCTGGCCGGGTCCAGTTTGGGGCCGGGCAAGACCAGCTTGGCGCCGCTGATCAAGGCTGCATAGGGCAGGCACCAGGCGTTGATGTGGAACATGGGCACCACGGGCAGCACGGTTTCTTGCGACCACAGGCTCAGCACGCCGGGCAGGCAGGCCGACAGGGCGCTCAAGCTCAGGGCCCGGTGTGAGTACAGAACGCCCTTGGGGTGACCGGTGGTGCCCGAGGTGTAGCAGAGCGCAGCGCCGCTGTGTTCATCCAGCTCAGGCCAGTCAAAGTCTTCGCTTTGCGGGGCGATCAGGGGGTCGTAAGCCAGCAGGCCGGGCAGGCCCTCCAGCGCCGGCAGGGCTGCTGTGTCGCACAAGGCGACCCAGTGGCGCACGCGTGGGCAATGCGCGGCCACGGCTTGCACCAGGGGGGCAAAGCTGGTGTCGAACAAGACCACCTCATCGTCCGCGTGCTTGATGATGTAGGCCAGTTGCTCGGGGTGCAGGCGCGGGTTACAGGTGTGCATCACCATGCCGCTGCCGGAGACCGCGTAGTAGGCCTCGAGGTGGCGGTGGTTGTTCCAGGCAATCGAGCCCACGGTGCTGCCGGGCTTCAGGCCCAGCTGGCGCAGCGCATGGGCCAGTTGGCGGGCGCGGCGGGCCAGGTCAGCAAATCGGTAGCGGTGCAGGCTGCCGTCGGTCTCGCGCGAGACGATTTGCTGTTGGCCGTATTGAGCGGCGCCGTGTTCCAGGATGCCGGACACCAGCAGAGGGCGTTCCATCATGTGGCCGGGTGGTGCCATGGTCTTTGTCTCCTTCTTATGGGGCAGGAGCGCTGAACCGGGTGGCCCCGGTGGGGCCCGCACAGCGCTCTGGCTTGAGTGTGTGCGGATGTTCGCAAAGACCGGGGCGAGGCCTTGTCGTCTGAGCGACTGGGTCGGTATCGCGCACGGTCTGCTGGCAGCGCCCCGGTCCAGCCGGAACTCGTCTTCATGGCGCGCCGGCAAGCCCCCGTGTGGCGGGCCTTGGCTTTGCACCAAGTGGTGCCTGTGGAGCTCTGTCCAGACCACTTTACATTTCCTCGTCTGATGCGTGTGATAATAAGAATGATTCGCATTCAAATAAATAGAGGAGTTGAGAAATGAGTCAAACGCCTTGGGGGGATGGTGGTGAGGGTCAATGGGGTGGTGCCGTGCGCCTGCACTGCGACCGTGGGAGGCGCAGGCCACAGCGGCGAACCGCCGTGGCTGTAACCCTGTTGTGCATGTGGATGGCTGCCGAGGCCCAGGCCCAGACGCCCACGGCGGACGGATCCTTGCCGACGGTGACCGTCACAGCCATGCCAGACGGAGCAGAGGATCTGACGCAACCGTACAGCGGTGGCCAGGTCGCCACGGGGGCTCGGCTCGGGATGATGGGGCAGGTCGATCAGATGGATGCCCCCTTCAACATCACCGCCTTCACTTCGCAAGTGATCGAAGACCAGCAGTCCCGCACATTGGCTGACGTCCTGAGCAACGACCCCTCTGTGCGTTTCACCACCTCCAGTGGCCATGCTTACGAGAACTTTCGCATCCGCGGCTTTGATGTCAATCAGAACGATGTGGCGGTCGACGGTATGTTTGGCCTCTTGCCCATAGGCCATGTTCCCGTGGAGTTCATTGAGCGGGTGGAGGTGCTCAAGGGACCAAACGCGGCCTTGGGCGGCATGGCCCCCAGTGGGGCGGTGGGCGGCGTCGTCAACCTGGCCCTCAAGCGTGCGGGCGAAGAACCTCTGAGCCGCGTGACCCTGGGTTACCAGACGACCTCTCAGTTGAGCTCCCATGTCGACATCGGACGCCGCCTGGGCGCGGACAAGGCGTTGGGTATTCGGATCAATGGTGTCTTCAGCGAGGGAGAGACCGCTTTGTCAGGGCAATCCAAGCAACGTGAATTGTTGGCGATTGCCTTGGATTACCGAGGCCGCGGCTGGAAGGCGACACTCGACTTGTATGACAGCAAGGAGTCCTTCCGAGGCGGTACCTCTGCCATGTACTGGTTCACCTCCACCTCGATTCCTGCGGCCCCAGATTCGGGTACCAACCCATTTCCGACCGCCTATGGTGATCTGCGCAGCCAGGGCGCGGTGGCACGCGCTGAGTACCAAATCCATGAGCACCTCAGCGCCTATGCCGGTTTTGGGGTGATGAGCCACGATTTTTCTGGCTTCATCAATGGCACGCACGTGCGCAGTCTGAATGCAGCGGGCATCAGCAGCAGCACGCGCACCTACGGTTCGAGGGGCTACAACGACAACGTGTCGGCCGAGGGGGGATTGCGGGGCCAGTTCAAGCTGGGCTCGGTGCGTCACGAATGGGCTTTACAGACCTCCAACTTGGTGCAGGCCGCCGGTGCCGCCACCAACACTTCGGCGGCCTACACCACCAGCCTGTACAGCCCCAGCGTGATGGCCATGCCGAGCCTGCCTGGATCTGCCCCCAAGACCAGTGAATCCGTGCTGTCCAGTGTCGGCTTGTTGGACACGCTCTCATTCATGAAAGACGCTGTGCGGCTGTCGCTGGGCCTGCGTCACCAGCGGGTCAAGACCACCAACCTGAGCACCGCCGGCGCAGTGACCGGCGCTTACGACGAGAGCGCAGTCACCCCCATGGTGGGATTGGTGCTCAAGCCCTGGGGGCCTGGGGTGTCGCTGTATGCGAACCGTGTGCAGGGCTTGAGCAAGGGGGACAGTGTCAGCACCCCGACCTATGCTTACAACTACACCTTTGCACCGTACAAGACGGACCAAAGGGAAGTGGGCATCAAGTGGGACACGGGTTCGTTCACCCATACCTTCAGCCTGTTTGAGATCCACAAGCCAATGCTCATCACCCTGAGTGGCAACGTGCCCTCCGATGGTGGCGAGAAACGCGTGCGTGGGCTGGAGTGGTACACCTTCGGAGAACTGGCCCGTGGCACCCGCCTGCTGGGCGGGGTGGTCTACACCGATGGTCAGCAGACCAAGACGGCCAACAACAGCTTCAACGGCAAGACCGCTGTGGGTGCGCCCCGTTGGCAGGGCAACCTCGGTCTGGAGTGGGACGTCCCCACCACCCCCGGCCTGACCCTGAGCGGCAAGGTGGTCAGCAGTTCCAGTCAGTACCTGGATGCGGGCAATACCCAACAGTTGGGTGGTTGGGCCGAGCTGGAGGCAGGTGCCCGCTACACCACCCAAATGGCTGGCAAGAAGGTCGTCTGGCGCCTCAACGTCGTCAACCTGATGAACCGCCGCTACTACTCCGGCGCTTTCAGCGACACCACCCCAATCGCTACCCTCGGGCAGGGGCGCACGCTCATGACCTCGTTGAGCAGCGATTTCTGAGCCACAGCATGCGTCACCCATCCATGTCGGGCAGCCCCTTGGCTGTTCTGTTGGTCTGCTGGCTGGGGTTGGGGCCTGCTTTGGCCACGGCCCAGCCTGGGGGGGGAGCCACATCCGTGGTGACCCCTGCCCTTGGGTCGCCGGTGCTACTGCCGCAGGCCCGCGCCATCGAATTGCGGGCCCAGGCCAGTGGCCACCGCTACCGCATCCTGGTGTCGGTGCCTGGTACGCCAGCCCCGCCCTCCGGCCATCCGGTGCTGTATGTGCTGGATGGCAATGCGGGCTTTCCAGTGGCCGCTTTCGTAGCGCGGACCGTGGAGCGGCGTCAAGAGCGCACGGGCCAGACGCCGCCGATGGTGGTGGGCATCGGCTACCCCGGCGATCAAGACTTTGATGACGCCGCTCGCCGGCGCGATTACACGCCCCATCCAACCCGACCGCCCGCTGGGGCGCCCGAAGGCGGTGCTGAGGCTTTCCTGGACTTCATTGAGCACGACCTCAAGCCGATGCTGCGGCAGCACTTCCCCGTGGATGGCCACCGGCAAGCGCTGTTCGGGCACTCGTTCGGGGGCTTGCTGGTGCTCCACGCGCTGTTCACCCGTCCCACGCAATTCAGTGCCTTTTTGGCCTCCAGTCCATCGATCTGGTGGCATGACAACGCGCTTTTGAAGCGCGTGCCAGCCTCGGTGCCCAATTGCGACGCCTGCCGCCCTCGGGTGCAAATCAGTGTCGGCGAACTGGAGGACCGCATCCCCCCTGGCCAACACTCCGCGCAGACGCTGGCCCTCCTGGCGAGCCGGCCCATGGTCTTGTCAGCGCGCCAACTGGCGGCTGACTTGCGCAGTCGCGCAGATTGGCGTGAGCGCGTCCGCTACCTTGAATTGGCGGGCGAGGACCATGGATTTGCCTGGATGCCAGCCTTGGTCCGCGGGATGGACTTTTTCCTCCAACCGTCCCCCGTCATTGGGCGGTCTCAGCCTTGATCACCGGGAGTTGCGATGTCGTTGAATGACTTGTACGGGCTTGGCGCCTCGGCGCTGGGGGCACTTTGCATCTACCTGGCGGCGCCTCAGCAGCGCTGCTGGTCGGTGCCCTGGCCACGCTGGATCGGGCGCAGCGCCGGCGGCTTGCTCTTGCTGCTCGGCTGGTGTGGTCTGGCCGACGCAGCACAGCCGCTCATGGCCACCTATGTGTGGATCACCTGGCTGATGCTGGTGTTCGTTGCCTTGCCCTACCTCGGGGCGTTGATCAATCCTTCACAGGGACGTTGACATGAAGCAGACGGCCAAAAAGCCAGTCAAACCCGACTGGCTTGCCAAGACCTCGGCCGGCGCGATTTTGGGTTTCGCGCTGGCCATCTCATCGAGCGGCCTGTTGTCCCTGGCCTTGGGGGCTTTGCCGCTGCCCGTGCGCGGGCAGTTGGTGATGTGGGCCGTGCCACCCATTTGGCTTGGGGCCCTGGGTTTCGTCTTCCTGTTTTCTAGCGGGCAGCGGGCCTGGCTTTGGTTGGGGGGCTTGAATGTGCTCAGCTGGAGCGCGTTCTGGGCCATTCGATGTTTGAAAATGGTGAGTCATTGAGCATGAGAGCTGACCTGATCCGCATTTACAAATCAGTCCACACCTGGGCGGGCATTCTCAGTGGCATGGCCTTGTTCATTGCCTTTTACGCGGGTGCACTGACCGTCTTCAAAGAACCCATCACGCAATGGGCCGCGCCGCCAGTGGCCAGCCCTTGGCGGCCGCTGGAGGACGCCCAGGCCTTGATCGGCAAGACCCTGGCAGAACAGCCTGCGGCCGCTCGGGAGTTCACGATTCACTTGCGCCAAAGCGAGCACCTTCCAGGACGGCTTCAGTGGCAGGTGCGCGGCGCCCCGGACGCCGACGAGCACGATGAATCTGGCCGGCGCCATTTCGTCGCCTCCCTGGATGCCGGGGGCCAACTGCAGGTGAGCGAGACCCATCCCTCTGCGCTTGCCAGCTTCATTGATGTGCTGCACCGGGTGGTGGGACTGCCCTTCGACACCGACCCCAACCGATGGGTGATGGGGTTGGTGGCCACGTTGTATGCCCTGGCCTTGGTGTCCGGGGTCATGGTGTTGCTGCCTTCGTTGGTGAAAGACTTCTTTGCCCTGCGCGTGGGCAAGAACCTCAAGCGCATGTGGCTGGACGCCCACAACGTGGTGGGCATCATCAGCCTGCCATTCCACTTGGTGATGGCCTTGACAGCCGTGGTCTTTGCCTTCCACGACCCCATTTACGAGCTGCAAAATGAGCTCGTGCACGGGGGGCAATGGCGTGTCGGTGGCCCCCGTGGTGCGGCCAAGGCGGAGGCCCCGCTGCGCCAGCCCGATGCCTTGCTGACCCCGCTGGCCCTGGTCGAGCGTGCCAAGGCCTTGTCCCCAGGCTTTGAGCCTGACCGGGTGCAGTACCAAAACGTCACCGGCCTCAAGCCCGTGGCCCGCGTCTGGGGGCATGACGCCGCGGCTGTGTCGCCCCGCGCTCGAGGCGGCTTTGTGGCCCTTCACCCCTACACGGGTCAGGTGCTCAGCACGGATTACCTGCCAGGCCAGCAAAGCGCCGCCTACCAGGTGATCGGCAGCTTCTTTGCCTTGCACATGGCCTCTTTTGGTGGGCACGCCGTGCAGTGGATGTATTTCCTGCTGGGCTTGGCGGGGGCCTGGCTTTTCTACAGCGGCAATCTGCTGTGGGTGGAATCACGTCGGCGTCGAACCCAGCCCAAAGTGGGGGGACACCCAGTTCAGCGGCTGGACTGTCGCCTGATGGCGGCCGCTACGGTGGGCGTGTGCCTGGGTTGCGTGTGCAGCATTTCTTTGATGATGGTGGCTCACAAATGGATGCAGGGACAGGTCCCAGACCTCAGTCATTGGACCCGGCTCGCCTACTACCTGACCTTCTTTGGCGCGCTGGCTTGGGCCTTCTGGCAGGGCGGTGCGCGTGCCTCGGTGCACTTGCTTTGGGCCGCGACCTGTCTGACCTTGGCGCTGCCCGCGACCCGAATTCTGGCCTGGCTGGCACCGGAATGGGCACCCGCCGTCAATGATTCCGTCGCCGCGATGGGGGTGGATGCCACGGCCTTGGGCGGGGCGTTGGTCCTGGCCTGGATGGCTCGAGTCACCCAGCGGCGGGTTCAGCAGGGGCCACGGGACAGTGTCTGGTCCGCCACCTTGTCGACGGCCGAGCCTGAGCCTGTGTTACCCGCCAGGCCCGTCCAGGTCCGTACGGCCGACCCAGATCGGCTTGACCCCCTGGCTTGAGGCTGGGTCCAGCGTCTGCCCGCGCAGCATCAGCCCTCTCCCGCAAGAGTCCTGGTGCTGATCTCCATACAGCTTGGGCCGGGCGTGGCGCAGTTGCATTTTCTTCTTAGCCCAGGCGTCTTGTGCCCCGGGTTTCAGCTATTTCGATTGGATGTCAGTGCATGGAAAACAAGATCATTTGCGGCGTGTTCTGCCTCGTCTCCCAGGCCGGTTGGGTTCCGGCGCAGGCGCAGGTGCAGCCCGCGGCCGAGGGAACCTTGCTCAGAGAAGTTCGTGTTCAAGCGTCCCCAGATGACGCCGAAGCCTTCAAGGCGGCCGCGCCTCCGGGGGTGAGTCGCTCCAACGTCCCCCTCAGTGAACAAGCGCAGTCCATCACAGTGGTGCCGCGTGCGCTGTTGGACAGCCAGCAGGCCATGGCGCTGGGCGATGCGTTGCAGAACGTCCCCGGCGTGGTGTCGCAGAACTTCGGGCGCCGAGGTTGGGATGACATGATCATCCGGGGCCAAACAGCCTCCGATGCGGTGTTCATCGACGGCTTGCGAACCAGTGCCAACAACCGCGTGGCGCAGGAGCTCTTTGGCGTCGAGAGCGTGGAGGTTCTGAAAGGCCCAGCTTCGCTCCTGTATGGCCGCGTGCTGCCCGGTGGCCTGGTCAGCATGAGCAGCAAGCGGCCCGGGCGCGAGGCAATGGCCAGCAGCGAAGCCACAGTCGGAAGTTTCGGTCTGCGTCAGACGACCTTCGATCTCAACCAGCCGCTGTCCGATCAGGGCAAGGCCGCATTGCGCCTGACCGGACTGGTCATGAATTCGGACGATGCCACTGACCATGTCTTCTTCAAGAACCGCTACCTGGCCCCAGCGCTGAGCTTGGACCTGGGGGCCCGGACGGACTTCACCCTGCTGGCCAGCTACCAGGAACGGGACTATGTGCGTCAGCAGGGCCTGCCTGTGTCGGGCTCGGTGTTGGCCAACGCACGAGGCCTGTTGCCGCTGAGTCGCTTCACGGGTGAAACCACACAACGCCCCTACCAGGGTTACCAATCACGTCTGGGTTATGCGCTCATCCACCGCTTTGATTCGGGCTGGACTTTGAGCCAAAACGCACGCCACCAGAAGTCGTCCTTGTCGGGGCAACTGACCGCCATCTCCAGTCTGGCGTCCGACGGGTTCACCCTGCGCCGCTCGGTGACCGACCAGCAGTACGACGGAGGCAACGATGCCCTGGACACCCAGTTACAGAAGACCCTGCACAGCCCATGGGGCACCCACGAGCTGACCTTGGGGACGGACTACGCTCGCGACACCGAAAGCACCCTTTCCAAGACCTGCGCCGTCGCCAGCCTGAACGTCTATCAGCCCGTCTACGGTGCCACCATCACTTGCCCGTCGGCCTACCGAACCAACAGCCAGGTGACGACCCGGTCTCTGGGCTTTTATGCGCGGGACCAGCTGCTGCTCACCCCTCAGGTGCGCCTGGTCTTGGGCCTGAGGCGCGACCAGGTCTCGGTGACCTCAGACAACCGCCTGAACGGGGTGTCCCAGTCCAACCCGGCCACGGCCACCACCGGCTCCGCAGCCCTCATGGTGGAAGTGCTGCCGGGTGTGCGACCTTACCTGAGCTACGCCACCTCTTTCTTCCCCAACACTGGCCTGGACGTTCAGAACCAGACCTTTGCCCCCGAATCGGGCCGCCAGTTGGAGGCCGGGCTCAAGTGGGAGTTGAGTCCGCGCGCGTCCTTGACCGCAGCGGTCTACGACCTGCGGCGCCGCAATGTGTTGCAGACCGACCCCAACAACTCGGCCTACAGCATTGCCGTGGGCGAGCAAAGAACCCAAGGCGGTGAGCTGGGCGTGACGGCGGACTTCGGGGTCGGATGGAGTCTTTTTGGCGGCTATGCCTACACCGATGCCCGCATCACCGCAGCGGGCGCCGCCGATGCCGCGACGGTGGGGCAGTCTCTCAACAACGTTCCGCTGCACAGCTTCACGTTGTCGTCTCGTTACCGATTCCAGGGGGATCGGCGGGGGTGGTCGCTGAGTGCTGGCGCGCGTGGACAGGGCCCGGCCCGCGCCTACACCTATGAGGTACCGGGCTACACAGTGGCCGATGTGGGCGTCGCCTATCAACGGGCCCATTGGCGCCTGGCCTTCAACGTGAAGAACGTCCTGGACCAGCGTTACTTCGTGGGCGGCGTTGCCCAAGCGGTGGCTGTTGGCACGCCGCGCACCGCCTTGTTGACCGTGGGGTACCTCTACTGAGGCATTCGGCCATGAAGCGGGGCTGGCGCCCACCGAGCCCTGGGCCTGAGCGCGAGGCTATGGTCCGGGTGCTGGAATGGCCGCCGGCCCACGCCGTCAGAACGAGTGCTTGATGCCAGCCGACAGGCCCGTGCTGCTGCTCTTCAGCCCCGTGCCCTGGTAGTTGTTTTTCCACTGCGTGCTGTCGGCCTCGAGGTACACCAGGGAGCGCTTGGACAGCTTGTACTCGAGGAAGGCAATGGTCCGGTTGTAGCCGTCGTCCACATTGGCGGTGCGCGCCCGGTTCACCCGGTAGTGACCCACCAACAGGTCCAGCTGCGGCGTCAGCGGCCAGGTGCCGCCCAGGCTGAGCACCTGGTTGCGGGTCTTGGCAGTGGCCGAGGTGTCTGCGGTGTGGCCGCTGTAGGTCAAATTGACCTTGCCTGCGCCCACGGGCACGGCCACACCGCTGACATACGCTTTGAGCGACAGACCGGTCACGGTCTTGAACTGCGAGTAGGCCAACACGGCTTGCAGCGCATCGCCCTTGTACTCCAGGCTGGCGCCGTCGGAGGACAGCTTGCTGTTGCTGTTGGCTTGGTTGCCAAAAGCATGCATCACGCGGGCGGTGGTGCCGCCCAGGCTGTAGGCGTACTTGACCGAGTTGTCCAGGCGGTAGGTGCCGGTGCTGGAGCCCGAAGCGCCGTACTCGGTGCCCAGTTGGTGCGAGCTCAGCGCCGAAATCGCCACGTTCGAGTTCAGGCTGGCAAAGCGCGTGGCCAAGGGGTCTGCGGAACCCACGGCATCGGCCAGCAAGGTGTTTTGCCGGCCCAGCGTGACGGTGCCCAAGTCGCCGCGCAGGCCGGTGTAGGCGCCCCGGTCAAAGAATTTGCTGGTGTTGGAGGTGGCCCCGGTGTTGATGTTCAGGCCCGACTCCAACTGAAACAGGGCTTGCAGTCCGCCCCCCAGGTCTTCCACACCCCGGTAGCCCAGTCGGCTGGTGGTGTTGATGCCGCTGTTGACCATGTTCGCGTCGCCCGCAGAGCGGTTGTTGCTGGGGTCCATGCCGGTGGTGCTGCGCACGCCCGCGTCCATGATGCCGTAAATGGTGACGCTGCTTTGCGCCTGGCAGGTGCCGGCTGCCCAGGCCAGGGCGAGCAGGGGGGCGCCACGCAGGGCGTTGGTGATGGGTTTCATGTCAGTCTCCTCAGATCCATGGATCTCTGTTTTGGGGTGAAGCGCGTGAGGTCCATTCAGCGCCGGCCACGGGCAGCCGGGCTGGGGTCTACGGGGCGGGATGATGCAAGTCGTAGCGAATGAAATCAATTGCATTGATCTGATAGATTGATGCTCCATGCGCATCAACCTAGATTTCGGTGAACTGCAGGCTTTTGTGGCGGTGGCGGACAAGTCCAGCTTCAAGGCGGCCGCAGAAAGCCTGTTCATTTCCCAGCCGGCCCTGAGCCGGCGCATCGAGAAGCTCGAGGCCGAGCTCAAAACCCAGCTCTTTCAGCGCACCACACGCCGCGTCGCGCTCACCGACGAGGGGCGCCAGTTGCTGGTCCATGCCACCGCCGTCATGGAGGAGCTGAAGCTGGCCTACCTGGGCCTGGAGGCCAAGGCCGTGGCACGCACTGGCAAGGTGACCCTGGCCTGTGTGCCCTCGGTGGCCCACCATGTGCTGCCCGCGGTGTTGAAGGACTTTGCGCTGACGCACAGTGCGGTTCGGGTCAAGGTGATCGACGAAAGCGCGCAAACCGTGCTGGACAGCGTGCTGCATGGCCACGCCGACTTTGGCCTGAACTTCCTGGGCAGCCAGGAAGCCGATCTGGAGTTTCTGCCGGTGCGGGTCGAGCACTATGTGGCGGTGGTGCCCGAAGCGCATGCGCTGGCTCGGCGTCAATCCGTGAGTTGGCGCAGCCTGCTCAAGGAGCCCTTGATCGCCGTGTCCAGCGCCAGTGGCAACCGCTTGCTGATCGACAACGCCATCGCGCGCACCGGCATCCGTCCCCACCTCCAGTACGAGATCAACCATGTCACCGGGGCGCTCAGCCTGGTCGCTGCGGGGCTGGGCGTGGCGGTGTTGCCGGCCCTGGCTTTGCAGGGCCCCTTACAGACCGGGCTGCGCGGGGTGAACCTGGTGGAGCCCGGGATCTCCCGCACTTTGGGCTTGATCGTGCGCAAAGGCGCTCATTTGCACGCCGAGGCCCAGGCGTTGGCGGACCGTTTGGTGTCGGCTTTGCGGCTTGACTAGCCGGGAGAGGGGGCTCACCAGGCCCGGCGTTTGAGCCGGTGCTGGCCGGGGGCGTCCATGGCGGATCTGTTGAAACCCAAGCACGAATTCAAAAAAGTATCATATTTGAAGGTCAAATTTCGGGAAATGTGAGCAAATTTCTGGCGTAAATACTTGTAAAAGTGATCAAATTGATGAATAATTTTGTCAATTGATCCGGGCGGCTTCGCATATTTCGGATCTGTCCCGTGCTTTTACCAGGAGGCTCCATGCACGCACTTCGTCAGTTCAAGATCGGCACCCGCTTGGGTTTGGCCTTTGCGTCTATTTTGCTTTTGCTGAGCTTGCTGGGCGGCTTTGGTCTCTACCAGATGAGCCGGGCCAACTTCTACGCCAAAGACTTGGGCACCAATTGGCTGCCCAGCGTGAAGGTGTTGGGCGATATCCGTGCGTCCTTGAACGAAGTTCGCCGTGCCAGCCTGCGGCACCTGCTCGAAAGCCGCCCCGAGGGCAGGCAAGCCCAGCAAGCGATACACGACGCGGCCCTAGCCAAGCTGCCCAAGCTCTACGCACAGTACGAGCCCATGATCGCCTCGCCTGAAGAGCGCCAACTCTACGAGGCCATGCGCAGCGAGTGGGACGCCTTTTTGAGTTTGGAGAAGCGTCAGATCGCGCTGGGAAATGGCAGCGAGAGCGAACGTGAAGAGGGCCGCCAACTGGCCACCGGTGAAGCGGCCAAGGCCTTTTCCAGTGTGTTGGGCACGCTAAGCAAAGTGGTCGATATCAACGTGACCGGCGCGGACAACGCGACCGCGTCTTCCGCCGTGAGCTACCAGCAGGCCGTGTGGGTTTCGCTGGGCGTGATCGCCGTCTCCCTGGCCCTGGGCGCGCTGCTGGCCGTTGTGGTCACCCGCTCCATCACCGTGCCCCTGCACACCAGTGTGGTGGTGGCCGAGGCGGTGGCCCAGGGTGATTTGCGCTCGCAGTTCGACATCGTGGGTCGCGACGAAGCGGCAGAGCTCCAACGCGCCTTGCAGCACATGAACGAACGCCTGGTCGACATCGTGGGCCAGGTCCGCTTGAGCAGCGACAGCATCGCCACCGGTTCGGCCGAAATCGCCACGGGCAATGCCGACCTGAGCCAACGCACCGAGCGACAGGCCAGCAACCTCGAAGAGACGGCGGCCTCGATGGAAGAGCTCAACAGCACCGTCAAGACCAATGCCGAGACCGCCGTGCAAGCCACTCGCCTGGCGGCCGAAGCCACCGACGCGGCCGAGCAGGGCGGGGCGGTGGTGGGCCAGGTGGTGGCCACGATGCAGGACATCTCGGCGTCGTCGAAAAAGATTGCCGACATCATTGGTGTCATCGATGGCATTGCCTTCCAGACCAACATCTTGGCGCTGAACGCCGCCGTGGAAGCCGCCCGTGCCGGCGAGCAAGGTCGGGGTTTTGCCGTGGTGGCCAGCGAAGTGCGCAGCCTGGCAGGGCGCAGCGCTGAAGCCGCCAAGGAAATCAAGAGCCTGATCAGTGCCAGCGTGGAGACCGTGGAAAGCGGCACCGCCCTGGTGGACGCGGCCGGCCAAAGCATGGACGGCATCGTGAACCAGGTGAAGCGGGTGAGCTCGCTGATCAGCGAGATCTCCAACGCCTCGCAAGAGCAAAGCAGCGGCATCAGCCAGATTGGCGACGCAGTCAATCAACTGGACCAGGTCACGCAGCAAAACGCCGCCTTGGTCGAAGAAAGCGCCGCGGCGGCCGACAGCCTGAAGACCCAATCGCAGCGCCTGGCCGATCTGGTCTCGGTGTTCAAGTTGGGCAACGAAGACGCGTCTGCCGCCTGGTCGCGTGCTGCACCTGCGGCCGCCCCCGCGGTGCGCAAGCCGACGGCCTCCCGTGCCGCGCTGGGTGCGCAGTCTGGCAACGCCGCTCAGCCCGCCCTCGGCCACGCCGCCCGGACCGCGGGCCCGAGCAAGGCGGCTGGCGAAGCCTCTTGGGAGTCGTTTTGAGCCCCGCCCAAGGCCCCCGTCAACCCCTTTTTTGAGCCCACCATGAACACCTCCACACTCGCCTCTCAACACGGCCAAGCCGCAGCCCCCCAGGAGTTTCTGGCTTTCAAGCTGGGCTCGGAGGAGTACGGCATGGACATCCTGCATGTGCAGGAAATCCGCTCCTACGAGCCGCCCACCAAGCTGCCCAACGCCTCGAGCTTCATCAAGGGGGTGGTCAACCTGCGCGGCATCATCGTGCCCATCGTCGACATGCGTCTGCGCTTTTCGCTCGAACACGTGGCCTACAACGACCTCACCGTGGTGGTGGTGGTGGCCTTGGGCGACAAGGTCTGGGGCTTGGTGGTCGATGCGGTGTCGGATGTCATCGAACTGAGCCCGGCTCAGATCAAGCCCCTGCCAGACTTCAGCTCGGCCGTTGACAGCGACTACCTCACCGGCATGGGCTCGGTCGATCAGCGCATGGTGATTTTGCTGGACGCGCCCAAGCTGTTGGCGGGCATGGACACGCGCGACGTCTTGGCCTTGCCATCGTTTTGAGATCGGCTGTGACTGACATGGCGCTGTCGCCGCGAAACTTTAGGATTGAAGCTGTAGAGGGGCGTCGCCAGGCCTGAAAATGGCGCAGGCAGCCCGTCAGGGTGAACACAGGCCAAGGCGCACGAAGACCTCAGGGTTTGCGCACCTTGACGTGGGTGTTTCGCCAAGGCAAAAGAAGTGATTCAAGAAAGAGCTCTCCTCATGCAATTCAACAACATCAGCGTTGCCCGCCGTTTGTGGGCTACTGTCTCCATCCTCGTGGTGCTCATGATGGCCATGGCGGGCTGGGCGCAATACCGCTCCAACACCGCCCTGTCTGCTGCCATGGACGAAGTGATGGCCACAGATGCCCGCGTGCTCGCGGCCACCCGTTGGAACGACGGCACTTCGGCTGCGCTCAACACCACGGTCGCCGCCATCCTGTCCACGGACGACACTTCGGTGCAGCGCCTGGGCGGAGACGGCAAGGTGCTCGTGGAGCGCAACACGGTCATGCTCAAGGCGGTGATGGACAGCACGGTCCGCAGCGATGAAAAGCAGGCCATCGACCGGCTGGCCGAGGAGCGCAAGCCCGTGCTGGCCGCTCTGGGCAAGGCCAATGCCGCCAAAAAGGCGGGCGATGCGACAGGCTCGCGCGACACGGTGGAGAAAGAGCTGATTCCCCTGACCACCGTTTACATCCAGCACCAACGTGAGTTCGTGCAATTGCTGGAGAAAAACCGCGACGCCTCGGTGATGCAGGCGCATCAAACGCGTCGGGACCATGCCATCACCAGTGCGGTGGTCGGTCTGTTGTTGGCAGTGGGGGTGCTGGTGGTGGTGGCCCGTTTGGTGGCCTCGATCAACCAGCCGCTGAATCAAGCGCTGGAGATGGCCCAGGCCATCGCTGCGGGCAACCTGACGCAGGACGCCCAGACCGATCGCCGCGACGAATTCGGTGCCTTGCTCAATGCCATGTCCGACATGGCACGCCGCCTGCGCTCTGTGGTGGGCGAGGTGCGTACCGGGGTCGATGCCCTGTCGATCGCCTCGGTGGAAATCGCCAACGGCAACCAAGACCTGTCCTCGCGCACCGAGCAAACCGCCAGCAACCTGCAGCAAACCGCGGCCAGCATGGAACAGCTGACCAGCACGGTGAACCAATCCGCCGACACCGCCCGCCAGGCCAACCAGTTGGCCAGCACCGCCGCCCAAGCTGCCACACGCGGTGGTCAGGTGGTGGGCCAGGTGGTGACCAGCATGCAGCACATCACCGACAGCTCGCGCAAGATCAGCGACATCATCGGTGTCATCGATGGCATCGCTTTCCAGACCAACATCCTGGCCCTCAATGCCGCGGTCGAAGCCGCGCGCGCGGGTGAGCAAGGCCGAGGCTTCGCGGTGGTGGCTGGTGAAGTGCGCTCGCTGGCCCAGCGCAGTGCTGAAGCGGCCAAGGAGATCAAGGGCCTGATCAACGCGTCGGTGGAGAAGGTCGAGTCCGGCTCGCAGCAAGTCGCTGAAGCAGGCGCTTCGATGGAAGAAATCGTCAGCAGCGTGCGCCGTGTCACCGACCTGATCGGCGAGATTTCGGCCTCATCGGGCGAGCAGCGCGAAGGCATTTCGCAGGTCAACTCGGCGGTCAGCCAGCTGGACCAGATGACACAGCAAAACGCGGCCCTGGTCGAAGAAAGTGCAGCGGCCGCCTCGTCGCTGCGCGACCAGGCCCAGCGCCTGGCGGAGGTGGTGTCCGTGTTCAATGTGGGGCAAGCGGTGTCGGGTCCCTCGGCCCACGCGGCCCCGGCGCGGTCGCGCCCACAGGCTGTGGCTGCTGCGCCCGCACCACGCAGCCTGGCCTCGGCATCGCGCCCAGCGTCAGCCCCGCGTGCAGCCCTGTCCAGCAGTGCGCCGGCCCCCAAGCCCGCCGCCCCCAGCCCGACCCCGGCCAAAGCCAGTGCGAGCAGCGAAAGCGACTGGGAAAGCTTCTAAGCTGGCCGGCGCCGCGTCCTGGGCTGCGCCTGTTCTGACCTGGCGCGACCCTGTGTGAGTCGGTGGCGCTGCCTCAGCCCGGTGCCCGTTCGGTGGAGCGCCGTTCGATGATGGAAAAGCCAATGTCCTGAACCGGCTGTTCCACCGATTGGCCGGCGCAGCGCTGCAGAATCATCTGCGCGGCCCGCTCGCCAATGCCCGCGCCATCCACATGCACGGTGCTCAGCGCAGGCACCATGTGGGCCGAAAACTCCGCGTTGCCAAAGCCGCACAAGGCCAGGTCCTCGGGCACGCGCAGGCCCCGGGCCTGGGCCTCGACCAGCACGCCCTGGGCCATCTGGTCCGAGCTGCAATACACCGCTTGCAGATCGGGGCACTGCGCCAGCAGGGTGCCCAGCGCTTCGCGACCGCGCGCCAGTCCGCTGGGGGCTGGCACCAGGGCCGTGGGCACAGGCTGGCCCCACGTGGCTTCAAAGCCCTCGCAGCGCTGGCGCGCGCGTGGGTCGTTGGCACTGGCGATGCCTACTTTCTGCCAGCCTTTGGCTCGAAAGAAGGCCGCGATGGCGCGGCCCACGTCATGGTGCGAAAAGCCCACCAGCATGTCCACCGGCTGCGCGCTGAAGTCCCAGCTCTCCACCACCGGAATGCCGGCTTGCTGCAGGCGCGCCCGCGCGGCGGCCGCGTGCACCAGGCCGGTCATGAACAAGCCGTCCGGGCGGCGGCTGATCATGGTGTTGATCAACGCTTCTTCGCGCGCCACGTCGTAGCCGGTCTGGCCCAGGATCAGTTGGTAGCCCGCCTGGGCCAAGGTCTCTGTGAGCGTTTGCAAGGTGGGCAGGAACTGCGCCACCGACAGGGCCGGGATGATGCCAGCCACCATCTGGCTGCGCTTGGACTTCAGTCCACCCGCCATCAGGTTGGGCAGGTAGCCGGTCTGAGCGACCGCCTCTTGCACGCGGGCGATGGTCTTGTCCGACACCAGCTCGGGCTTGCTCAAGGCCCGCGAGGCGGTGATCAGGGACACGCCGGCGATGCGCGCCACATCGTGCAGGGTGGCGGCCTTGGAGGAGGGCTGGGGTTTCATGGTCAAGGGCGGGCAGGCAAGGAGGGCAGGGTGGCGCTGGAGGGCTTGCCTCAACACCAGGCCGCCATTTTGCGGCATCCGGAAGGGCTGCTGGCTCTGCAGGAGCGGTGCCGCACAGTGGTTCGCTTGAAACTGGGGGAACTACCTAGTTCTGAGGCTTGATTTTACGAATGACAACGATATCATTCGACATCTGAAGCCATTTCAAAGACAAAACACCGGCCTCAAGGCCTTGAGTCTTCCTTGGTTTCTTTTTATTTTTTGACAATGACAACGTTGTCATTGCCCAGGGCCTCAGCGGGAGGACCCCTCGCCAGCCTGGATCAGGCGGTGGGGCTGTCCGGCTGGGCCACTTCAGGAAAGACCTTTGATGAGCGCCGCTACCGTCACCGCTACCTCCTCCTCCGACAGCATTGTTTGGGTGCGGGTGTCCTCGTGCTACTTGCCGTTGGCCAACCCCATCAGCGATGCCAAGGTGCTGACCGGTCGGCAAAAGCCCATGACCGAGATCGCCATGCTGTTCGCCGAGATCGAAACCCGTGACGGCCACCGGGGCCTGGGCTTCAGCTACGCCAAGCGCGCGGGGGGGCCCGGGCAGTTTGCGCACGCGCAGGAAATCGCCCCGGCCCTGCTGGGCGAAGACCCCAGCGACATCGCCAAGCTCTGGACCAAGCTGTGCTGGGCTGGCGCTTCGGTGGGCCGCAGCGGCATGGGCGTGCAGGCGATCGGCGCCTTTGACGTGGCGCTGTACGACCTGAAGGCGCGCCGCGCGGGCCTGTCCTTGTCCAAGTTCCTGGGCTCGCAACGCGACTCGGTGCGCTGCTACAACACCTCGGGTGGATTTTTGCACACGCCTGTGGATCAGCTGGTGGTCAATGCCCAGGCTTCGGTGGCGCGCGGCATTGGGGGCATCAAGCTCAAGGTGGGCCAGCCCGACTGCGCGGCCGACATCGCTCGCCTGACCGCAGTACGCCAGCAGCTGGGGGAGGCGGTGCCCATCATGGTGGATGCCAACCAGCAATGGGACCGCCCCACGGCCCAGCGCATGTGCCGCATTTTTGAGCAGTTCAATCTGGTCTGGATCGAAGAGCCCCTGGACGCCTACGACTTCGAGGGCCATGCCGCCCTGGCCGCGCAGTTCGACACCCCCATCGCCACGGGCGAGATGCTGACCAGCACCCAGGAGCACTTTGAGCTGATCCGCCACCGCGCGGCCGACTACCTGATGCCCGACGGCCCGCGCGTCGGCGGCATCACCCCCTTCTTGAAGATCGCGGCGCAGGCGGAACACGCCGGCCTGATGCTGGGCCCGCACTTCGCCATGGAGCTGCATGTGCACCTGGGCGCCATCTACCCGACCGAGCCCTGGGTCGAGCACTTCGACTGGCTGGAGCCGCTGTTCAACGAGCGCCTGGAGATCCGCGACGGCCGCATGCTGGTGCCCACCCGACCCGGCCTGGGTCTGAGCCTGAGCGAGCAAGCCCTGGCCTGGACCCGAGGCGCCGCCGAGTTTGGCAAACGGCCTTGAAGCGCTGCTGGCCTGTGCCGCGTCCTTGATAGAACCTTTTTCATTGAATTCCCTGCCCGCCATGACCACCCCTGACGCCTCCGCCTCCGCTGCGGCCCAGCCGCTCTACATCACCATGCACGAGGCCGACAACGTGGCCATCGTGGTCAACGACGGCGGTTTGCCCGCCGGCACCGTGTTCGCGTCGGGCCTGACCCTGCGCGAGAAAGTGCCCCAAGCCCACAAAGTGGCCTTGCAAGACATCCCTGAAGGGGGTGTGGTGCGGCGCTACAACGTGCCCATCGGTTACGCCCTGCAGCCCATCGCCGCCGGCAGCTGGGTGCATGAGCGCCTGCTCAAGATGCCTTCGGCACGCGAGCTGGAAGGTCTGCCCATCGCCACCGTCAAGCCGCCCGTGCTGCCACCTTTGGAGGGCTACACCTTCGAGGGCTATCGCAACGCCGACGGATCGGTGGGCACGCGCAACATCCTGGCCATCACCCAGACCGTGCAGTGCGTGGCGGGCGTGACCAGCTTTGCCGTGCAGCGCATCAAGAGCGAGCTGCTGCCGCTGTTCCCGAATGTGGACGACGTGGTTTCGCTGGAGCACACCTACGGCTGTGGCGTCGCCATCGACGCGCCCGACGCGGTGATCCCCATCCGCACCGTGCGCAACATCAGCCTGAACCCGAACTTCGGTGGCGAGGTGATGGTGGTCAGCCTGGGGTGCGAAAAGTTGCAGCCTGAGCGCCTGATGCCACCCGGTGTGATCCCGCTGGTGGACGAGCGCGCCGCCGAGCCGGCCCTGGACGTGGTGTGCCTGCAGGACAACGCGCATGTCGGCTTCATGTCGATGGTGGACTCGATCGTGCGCCAGGCGCGCCCGCACCTCGAGCGCCTGAACGCGCGCCGCCGTGTCACCGTGCCCGCCAGCGAGCTGGTGGTGGGCGTGCAGTGCGGTGGCAGCGACGCCTTCAGCGGCGTCACGGCCAACCCGGCGGTGGGTTTCTGCACCGATTTGCTGGTGCGCGCCGGCGCCAGCGTGATGTTCTCCGAGGTGACCGAGGTGCGCGACGGCATCGACCAGCTCACCTCGCGTGCCGCCACCCCCGAGGTGGCCGAGGCCATGATCCGCGAGATGGCCTGGTACGACGCCTACCTGAACCAGGGCCGGGTCGACCGCAGCGCCAACACCACGCCGGGCAACAAGCTCGGCGGCCTGTCCAACATCGTGGAAAAGGCCATGGGCTCCATCGTCAAGAGCGGCAGTGCTGCCATCACCGGCGTCATCTCGCCGGGCGAGAAGCTCCGGCAAAAAGGCCTGATCTACGCCGCCACGCCGGCCAGCGACTTCATTTGCGGCACCTTGCAACTGGCCGCCGGCATGAACCTGCATGTGTTCACCACCGGCCGCGGCACGCCCTATGGCCTGGCCGAGGTGCCGGTGATCAAGGTGGCCACGCGCAACGACCTGGCGCGGCGCTGGCACGACCTCATGGACGTCAACGCCGGCACCATCGCCAGCGGTGAAAAAACCATCGAGCAAGTGGGCTGGGAGCTGTTCCACCTCATGCTGGAAGTGGCCAGTGGCCGCCAAAAAACCTGGGCCGAGCAGTGGAAGCTGCACAACGCCCTGGTGCTGTTCAACCCCGCCCCTGTGACCTGACACACCGCGCCAAGCGCGCTTTGCCCCCTGGGTGGGCCGGTTCAACAAGCCTGCGAGACAGGCGGCCCCCCCTCACAACCCTCTGGAGACAAACCATGAAGAAGCTGCTGTGTGCCCTCGCCACCACCCTGGCCGTGGGCAGTGCCCTGGCCTGGCCAGACAAGCCCGTGACCCTGCTCGTGCCCTTCCCGCCGGGCGGCTCCACCGATCTCATCGCCCGCTCGCTGGCGCCCAAGCTGCAAGAGAAGCTGGGCGGCACTTTTTTGGTGGAGAACAAGGCTGGCGCCGGCGGCACGGTGGGCGCCACGGCGGCCAAGCGTTCGGCCCCCGACGGCTACACGGTCTTTGTGACCTCGCTGGGCCCCTTGGTGATCGGCCCGCATTTGTTGAAGAACCTGGGCTACGACCCGCTCAAAGACTTTGACTACATCACCGTCGCGGTGCAGGCGCCCAATGTGCTGGCCGTGCCGGCGGCATCGCCGCACAAGACCCTGGCCGATGTGCTGGCCTACCAGAAGGCCAACCCCGGCAAGATGACCTTTGCCTCGGCGGGCAACGGTACCAGCGACCACCTCACGGCCGAGCTGTTCTGGCAGCAGACCGGCACCACGGCCTCGCACATCCCCTACAAGGGGGGCGCACCCGCCATGACCGACCTGTTGGGCGGTCAGGTGGATGCCACCTTCATGAACATCAACACGGGCCTGGCCAACATCAAGGCCGGCAAGCTGCGCGCGCTGGCCGTGACGGGTACCAAGCGTTCGCCCCTGTTGCCGGAGGTGCCGACCTTGGAAGAGTTGGGCGTCAAAGGCGCCACCGTCTACTCCTGGCAGGCCTTCGCTGCGCCCAAGGGCCTGCCCGCCGATCTCAAGGCCAAGCTGTATGACGCCATCGTGGCCGGCCTGAACGACCCAGCCATCAAAGCCAAGCTGCTGGAGCTGGGCTTTGAAATCGTGGGCAACACGCCCGAGCAGTTCACCGCTTACCAGGCCAGCGAGTTCGCGCGCTGGAAGAAGGTGATCGAGGTCGGCAAGATCACCGCCGACTGAAGCCCACCCACCCGATCGCGCCCCCCTTTTTTGTTGAAACCCCAAGAGGAGACACCCATGACGACATCCACCACCGACGACACCCGTCGCCACTTTTTCAAGGCCGCAGCGGGTGCTGGCCTGGCCGTGGCCGGCGGCCTGGCCTCGGCCCAGAACGTGCCTTTCAAGCCCAACGCGCGCTACCCCGATGTGTCGGTGGAGATCCTCGACCCCAGCTTCGCCAAGTACCGCATCTACAGCAGCTCGGTCGAGCAACTGGGCAGCGGCATGCGCTGGGCCGAGGGGCCGGCGTACTTCCCCGCTGGCAAGTACCTGCTGCTCAGCGACATCCCGAACAACCGCTTGATGAAGTACGACGAGACCAACGGCAGCTTCGGCGTCTTCCGCGACAACGCCAACTTCACCAACGGCAATGTGCGTGACCGCCAAGGCCGCCTGATCAGCTGCGAGCACTCGGTCACCCGCCGCGTCACCCGCACCGAATTCGACGGCAGCATCAAGGTGCTGGCCGACAGCTACCAGGGCAAGCGCTTGAACGCGCCCAATGACATCGTGGTCAAGTCCGACGACAGCATCTGGTTCACCGACCCGCTGTTTGGCATCAATGGCGAGTGGGAAGGCTCGCGCGCCAAGCCCGAGCAGGCGACCACCAATGTCTACCGCATCGCGCCCGACGGCCAGATCAAGGCCGTCATCACCGACATCGTCAACCCCAACGGCCTGGCCTTCTCGCCCGATGAGAAAAAGCTCTACGTGGTGGAGTGGAAGGGCACGCCGTTCCGCAGCATCTGGAGCTATGACGTGGCCGCCGACGGCAGTGTCAGCAACAAGACCAAGTTGATCGACGCTGGCGGCCCAGGCGCCTTGGATGGCTTCAAGGTCGACCGCGACGGCAATCTGTGGTGCGGCTGGGGCAGCAACGGTGCCCTGGACGCCAAGTCGGAAGACCTGGACGGCGTGCGCGTGTTCAACCCCCAGGGCAAGGCCATTGGCTTCATCCGCCTGCCCGAGCGCTGCGCCAACCTCACTTTCGGCGGCCCGAAGAACAACCGCCTCTACATGGCCAGCTGCCATTCGCTCTACGCTTTGTACGTCGAAGCGCACGGCGCCGTCTGAGTTTCTCAGGGGCAACCCGGGCTGGAGCCACGCCAGGGTCTGAGGGTATGCTCGGAGCTTTCGTCGCTGCCCTCTGGGGCAGTGCCCGACCGACCCTCGTCTCGCTTGTGAGCTGCCGTGACTTCCTCGCCTTCCCCCCGTCAAAGCAACCCCGCGCGCGCGCTGGAGCTGGTGGATGAACTGGCCCGCCGCATCGCCAGCGGCCAATGGGCCCCGGGCGATAAGGTCACAGGCGAGTTCGAGTTGATGGCCGAATTTGGCGTCAGCCGCACCGTGGTGCGCGACGCCTTGTCCCGCCTCAAGGCCCTGGGCCTGGTCTATGCGCGCCAGGGCCTGGGCACGTTTGTGGCCCGGCCCAGCGAGGCGCGGCCGTTTTCCGTGGACCCGCAGCGCATCGCCAGCCTGGACGATCTGATCGCCGTGCTGGAGCTGCGCATGGGCATTGAGCCCGAAGCCGCCGCCATGGCCGCGCAGCGGCGCAGTGCGGCCGAGCTGCTGGCCTTGCGCCAGGCCCTGGACGCCGTGGCCGAGGCCTGGCACAGCCACAGCGATCCGGTGGCGGCAGACTTCCGCTTTCACTGCGAGATCGCTCGCTGCGCCCACAACCCGCATTACCTGGCCATGATGGGGGCGCTCAGCCCGGCCAGCCTGCCGCGCTGCTGGCAAAGCCACCAAGAGCCACCTGAACAAGGGCTGCGGCGCTACGTTGACTCGGTGGTGCATGAGCACGAAGAGGTCTACCAAGCCATCGCCCAGCAAGACCCGGACGCGGCGCGCGCGGCCATGCGCTTGCATGTGATCAACAGCCGCGAGCGCCACCGCGAGGCCGAGCGCGGCCAGCCCGTCCGGGCCGGTTGAAGCTCAGGCGCTGGGCGCCACGGCCGCCACCAGGTGGTCGATCCAGACCCGCAGCTTGGCTGGCAAAAAGCGCTGCGAGGGGTAGAGCAGCCAGAACTGGCCTGCGTAATCGGTTTGATGTTCCCAATCTGGCAACACCTCCTCCAAGGCCCCGCTTTGCAGGGCGGCCTGAGCGCAAAAGCCAGGCAGGCTGGCGATGCCCAAGTGGTTCAAAGCGCCCTCAAGCCGAATCTCACTGTGGTTGGCCACATAACGTCCACGCACCTGCACGCTGGCGCGCTCGGCACCGCGCTGGAAGCGCCATCGGCGGTCGTTGTCATGCTCGCCCAGGTACAGGCAGCTGTGCTGGGCCAGGTCTGGCGGCTGCTGGGGCCGGCCCTGCGCGTCCAGGTAGCGTGGGCTGGCGTAGATGCCGTGGCGGATGCGCATCAGAGGCCGCCCGGCCAGGCCCGGGGGCGGGTGGTCGGTGATGCGGATGGCCAGGTCGATGGGCTCGGCCATCAGGTCGACCTCGCGGTCGGTGACGATCAGCTGCACATCGACCTCGGGGTAGCGCTGCAAAAAGCCCGCCATCAGTGGGTGCACCACCTGGCGCGCCACCGCTTTGGGGCAGCTCACGCGCACCAGGCCGCGCGCTTGCGCGGTGTGGGTGTCGCTCAACGCCAGCACTTCGCGCGCGGCGCCCACCAGGGTTTGGCAGCGCGCATAAGCAGCGCTGCCGGCTTCGGTCAGGCGCAGCTGGCGCGTGGTGCGCTCCAGCAAGCGCACTTGCAATCGGGCCTCCAGGCGCGCCACCTGCCGGCTCACGGCCGAGGGGGTCAGGCCCAGGGCGCGCGCCGCGCCTGAAAAGCTGCCCGCCTCTACCACGCGGGCGAATACGGCCATGTCAGGCAGGGATTCCAGGGGGAGATTCATGTGTTTTGGGAACAGGTGCTTGGCTTGTTTGCTGTATTATCAAGTCAGGTGCATCAATGGAAGATCGGCGCTTGTTGATTGTTCCGGTCCCACCCATGCCCAGCCTGCGTCTGTCACCCATTTCCCATGCCGCCCGTGTGCGCTTGTCGGACCTCACCTTGCTGGCGGTGGCCGCAGTCTGGGGCAGCAGCTATGGCGTCGCCAAGGGCGCTTTGTTGTTCTACCCGGTGCTGGGCTTTTTGGCCCTGCGCTTTGGTCTGACCTTGGTGGTGCTGCTGCCGGTGCTGCTGCGCCTGAATGCCGCCCAGTGGCGCGACAGCTGGCGCAGCGGTGTGCCCTTGGGGGCCTGGCTGTTGGGCATCTTTCTGGCTGAGACCTATGGCGTGAGCCTCACCCAAGCCTCGAACGCGGCGTTTTTGATCAGCCTGTGCGTGGTCATCACCCCGTGGATGGCCTGGTGGCGCCTGGGCCAACGCCCCGGCGCGGGCGTGTTGGGCTGGGGGCTGTGCTCGGTGCTGGGGGCCGGGCTGCTCAGCGGGGGGCTGGCCGGGCAGTGGGTCTGGGGCGATGTCTTGATCCTGCTGGCTGCGGTGCTGCGCGCCCTGATGGTCTGCGAGACCAGTCGCCTGAGCCAGACCCGCCCGGCCCCAGCCTTGGCTCTGACGGCGGTGCAGGCCGCCGTGGTGGCGCTGGGCAGCGCAGCCCTGGCCGGCATCAGCCCCGGGGCGTGGCCCGCGCTGCCCAGCGCGGCAGGCTTTTGGTGGGCGGCGATCTACCTGGTGCTGGGCTGCACCGTGTTCGCCTTCTTCGCGCAGAACTGGGCGTTGCGCCACAGCCCCCCTGCGCGGGTGGCTTTGCTGATGAGCAGCGAGCCGGTGTTTGGCGCGCTGTGGGCGGTGCTGCTGTGGCAAGAGCAACTGGCGCCGCTGCAATGGTTGGGCGGCGGCTTGATGGTGTTGGCGGCCCTGGCCACCACTTGGCGGCGCGGGTGAGCGCACGGGCAGGGCCCAGGGCGCTGGAGATGGGGGCCGTGGCCTTGGCCAGAAAGGGGCCTGGCTTTGCATAGACTAGCGGGCTGTCTGCCGCCTTCACCCAGTCCGACCATGATCACTTACTACAGCACCGAACACCAACGCCACCATGGGGTGGAACTCAAGGACGCGGCCATCAAGCCCTCGTTCGAAAACCCCGGCCGGGCCGACACCATCCTGGCCCAGGTGCGCCAGGCCGCCCTGGGCGCGGTGCAGCCAGGCCAGGCACATGACAGCAGCCTGTATGTGGGCGCGCACAGCGAGCGCTACGTGCGCTTCTTGCAGCAGGCCTGGAGCGACTGGACCGCCACCGGCCAGACCCACGACGCCTTGCCCCTGATCTGGCCCGTGCGCGACCTGCGCAGCGACCTGGAGCCCGCCACCATCGATGGCCGTCTGGGCTTTTATTCGATGGACGCCGGCAGCCCCATCACCGCCGGCACCTGGGCCGCCATCAGCGCCAGTGCCGATCTGGCCCTGACCGGCATGGCCACCGTGCAGGCTGGCGCGCCGGCCGCCTTTGCGCTGTGCCGCCCGCCAGGCCACCACGCCGGCCCCGAGATGATGGGCGGCTACTGCTACCTCAACAACGCGGCCATTGCTGCCCAGCAGGCCCGCCGCCAGGGCGCCCAGCGCGTGGTCGTGCTGGATGTGGACTTCCACCATGGCAACGGCACCCAAAGCATTTTTTACGGGCGTGACGACGTGCTTTTCGTGTCCCTGCATGGTGACCCGGTGCACTGCTACCCGTATTTTTCAGGCCATGCCGACGAAACCGGTGCGGGCGCGGGCCTGGGCTTCAACTTCAACCTGCCCTTGTCCAAGGGCACGGCCTGGCCGGCTTACCAAGCGGCCTTGCAGGTGGCGGCGCAGCGCGTCCAGGCCTATGCGCCCGATGTGCTGGTGGTGTCTTTGGGCGTGGACACGTTTGAGCACGACCCGATCAGCCACTTCCGCCTGGCGAGTGCCGACTTTGTGCGCCTGGGCGAGTCCCTGGCCGCCTGGGGCCTGCCCACGCTGTTCGTGATGGAGGGCGGCTACATGGTGGACGACATTGGCCGCAATGTGGTCAATGTGCTGCAGGGCTTTGAGGGCGGTCGCGCCGGTGCGCAGCCGGTCTGAACCGCGTGCTCGGCAGGGGCGCTGGACAGGGTTGGAGCCGGGCGCGGGCTGGCTTCAGCCCCCTGCCTGCAGTCCCGCGCTTGGGCCGTTAAGATGGCCCGCGTCGGCCCGCTTGTCATGGGCCCCGCATCCCCCCAGAAAGGCTGAAGCAGGTCATGAGCCGCCTGAACCCGCGTCTGCTGATTCCGTTCACCGCCCGAGGCCTCTGGCCTGGCCGGGCCGCTTCGGCGGAGCCGGCCTTCACGCGGCGCACCCACTTGCTGGCCTGGCTGGGCGCCGCGTCAGCGCTGGGCCTGGCGGGCTGCGCCGGGTCGCCCCCGAAGTCGCAGCCCAGGCCCACGGCCCTGCCGCCCGAGCCGCAAGATTCCCCCGAGTTGGCCGCCGAGGTGCCAGCCACGCTCAGTGAAGCCGACAGCCAGGCCGTCACGCTGTATGCCCTGGGGCTGGTGGGCACGCCTTACCGCTACGGCGGCAACACCCCCGAGTCGGGTTTTGATTGCAGCGGTTTGATTCGCCACGTCTACCGAACCCAGGCCGGCTTGCCGGCGCCGCGCACCGTGGCGCAACTGCAGTTCTGGGGCCGGCCGGTGCCGCCCGCCTCTCGGCGCACGGGCGACCTGGTGTTGTTCACCCGCGGCGGGCAGACCTCGCACGCCGGCATTTACGTGGGCCAGGGGCGCTTTGTGCATGCGCCGTCCACCGGGGGGCAGGTGCGCTTGGAGCCTTTGACGGCCCCGCATTGGTCGCGGCAGCAAGTGGCTTACCGCCGGCCTTGAGCCCGGGCTGGGGCCTGGCCCTCAGTCGATGGAGGCGCTCCAGCGTTCGTTCCAGTCGCGGCTGCGCTCGATGTGGCGGCGGTCGCGCTTGGTGGGCCGGCCTTCTTGCAAGCTCAGCGCCGGCTCGGGGGCCAGGCGGCGCTGTTCGGCGGCCCGCTCGCGCGCGGCCACGCTGTCGGCCGTTTCTTCGTACAGTTTTTGGGCCACGGGGGCCGGGCCGCGTTGGGCGCTCAGGCCCAGCACCTGCACCGTGCGTTCGACCGGACCCTGTCGCAGCTGCACCGTGTCGCCAGGACGCACTTCACGCGCGGGCTTGACGTTGGCGCCATTGACCGACACCCGGCCCTTGGTGATTTCTTCCACCGCCAGGCTGCGGGTTTTGTAAAAGCGGGCGGACCAAAGCCATTTGTCCAGCCGCAGGGAGGCAAGTTCGCTCATGCCTGAATTGTGCCCTGCACCCGTTGGCCCAGCGCGGGGCGGGGCTTCTGGGGCAGTGCGGGTTCAGGCGGACGTGCCGGCCGGTGGGTGGGCCGGGCGCTCCAGCGGCAGGCGCACACAGGCGTCCAGGCCTTGCACCCGGCCGCCATGTTCGCGGTTTTTCAGGGTGATGCGGCCCTGCAGCGCTTGCACGATGTCGTGGCAGATGGTCAGGCCCAGGCCGGTGCCGCCGGGCAGTTCACCGGTCCAGAAAGGCTGGAACAGGCGCTCGCGCTGCCCAGCGCTCAGCCCTGGGCCTTGGTCACTGACCGTCAGCACGGCCCGCTCGGGCTCAATGTCGAGGCTGATGCGCAGGCGCCCACCGGGCGGGCTGTGGCGGATGGCGTTGTGCAGCAGGTTGCGCACCAGCTCGCGCAGCATCCAGTCGTGGGCGGGCAGGTACAGGGTCGGGGCCTCCAATTCGAAGTCCAGGCTGCGTTCGGCCACCAGGGGTGACAGGTCCAGGGCCACGTCGCGCAGCACGGCGGCCAGGTCCACGCGCTCGGTGTCGCTTTGCTGGCGCAGTTGCTCGACCTTGGCCAAGGCCAGCATCTGGTTGGCCAGTTGGGTGGCGCGCTCCACGGTGGCGTTGATTTCAAGCAGCGCGGTCTGCGGTTCGACATCGCCACGCAGGGCCGACTGGACCTGCACCTTGAGCACGGCCAGCGGCGTGCGCAATTGGTGCGAGGTGTCGCGCACAAAACGCTTTTGGTGGTCCAGCAGGTTTTGCAGCCGCCCCATCAAGTGGTTGGTGGCCTCGATCAGGGGCAGCAGTTCGCGCGGCGCATCGGGCGCGCTGATCTGCTTGAGCTCGCCTTCCTGGCGCTGTTGCAGCTCGGCGCTGATGCGGCGCACCGGTCGCGTGGCGCGCTGCACCACCGTGGTCACGATGAGGATGATCACCGCCACCAACACGCCCTGGCGCAGCAGCGAGGCCAGCATGATGTCGCGCACCATGGTGTGGCGCAGGCCCACGGTTTCGGCCACCTGCACCATGGCCATGCCACGCCCGCGTTCACCCACCACGGGCTGCAGCAGCACGGCCACGCGCACCGGGTCGTCCTGGTAGAGGTCGTCGTAAAAATGCACCAGCGCGGAGTAGGGGCTGGGCGGCAAGGGCTGGCGCGGCCAGGCGGGCAGGGCTTCGAAGCCACTGACCCATTGGCCGTTGACGTCCGAGACTCGGTAATACATGCGGCTGCGGATGTCGGTCTCAAAAGCCTCCAGCGCTGCGTGCGGCACGGTCACCTGCAAGCGGGCCTGTTCGTCGTAGCCCTCCACCGTGAGCAGCTCGCCAATCGACTTGGCCGAGGCCAGCAGGGTGCGGTCGTACGCGGCCTGCACCGCTTTTTGGGTGTCGGTGTAAAGCGTCAGGCTGTTGATCAGCACATACACCCCGATGGGCAGCAACAGCCCACGCAAAAGGTAGCGGCGCAGGGACAGGCGCCGATTGCTCATGATTCCGCCTTGAGCAGGTAACCCAGGCCGCGCAAGGTCATCAGGCTGACCTGGGCCTGGCTGAGTTTTTTGCGCAGGCGGTAGACCACGACCTCAATGGCTTCCAGCTGCACCGTGTCGTCGTCGGGAAAGACAAGGGCAAACAGGCGCTCCTTGCTCACCGCATGGCCAGGACGGCTGATCAAGGCCTGCAGCAAGGTCAGCTCGCGCGGGCTCAGGTCCAGCACCTCGCCGCGCAGGTAGAAGGCGCCGTTGTCCTTGTCGTATTCGAGGTCACCCAGCGCCTGGCGGGCTTCGGTCGGCGCCGCCAGCGCGGGCTGTTGGCGTCGGTGCAGTGCGCGCAGGCGCGCCTCCAGCTCGTCCAGGTCAAAGGGTTTGGCCAGGTAGTCGTCGGCGCCGCTGTTGAGCCCAATCACCCGGTCGCCGATGGTGCCGCGCGCGGTCAGGATCAGCACGGGGGTGCGCAAGCCTGCGCGGCGCGCGCGGTCCAGCACATGCAGGCCGTCCAGGCCGGGCAGGCTGAGGTCCAGCACCACCACATCGGGTTGACGCTCCTGCCACAGGGACAGGGCTTGCAGCCCGTCTTCACATAGGCTGACTTCGATCTGGCGCCGCGACAGCGCCCGCTGCAGGGCCGACTGCATCGAGCGGTCGTCTTCAATCAACAAGAGCTTCATGGCTTGGCGTGGGCTGGGATCAAGGGCATCAGGGTATTCCCCTGGTTTGTGGCGGTTAGGCGACAAGGCCATCATAAACACGCCTTCTGGGCGTTTTCGACAGCCGATTGACAGGTCCGATTCGTAGCATCGCGCTGCAGTCCTCCAAGACGCATTGCCCATAAGGAGACCCTACGTATGAAAAAAACCTCTCTGGCCCTCGCGGCCGCCAGCCTGTTGGCCGCTGCCGGTGCCAACGCCCAATCCGTTGAAATTTTTGGTATTTTGGACAGCGGTTTCCTGCGCGTGAACAGCGACGGCAACGGCTCGATCAGCAAAGTCGGCAGCGACGGTAACCTGTCCAGCCGCATCGGCTTCCGCGGTGTGGAAGACCTGGGCGGCGGCATGAAGGCCAGCTTCTGGCTTGAAGGCGCGATCAATCCCCCGGATGGCTCCGCTGGCACCACCAGCACGACCAACCAGCCCGGCGGCACCGCTGGCGGTGGCGGCCTGGTGTTTGGCCGCCGTTCCACGGTCAGCCTGAGCAACTCGCTGGGTGAACTGCGCGTGGGCCGTGACTACGTGCCCGCGTTCTGGAACCTGTCGAACTTCAGCCCCTTCGGCACCAACGGCATCGGCGCCTCGAACTTCCTGTTCTACCCCGTGCCCAGTGGCGCCCGCATCACCCATGTGCGCGCCTCCAACTCGGTGGGCTACTTCCTGCCCAAGCTGGGTGGTTTCTATGGTCAGGCCATGTTGGCTTCGGGTAACAACCCCTCGACCGCTGGCGCCAAGAGCGACGACGGCAACGTGAGCGGTCTGCGCCTGGGCTACGAACAGGGCCCGTTCAACATCGCGGCCGCCACGACCCGCACGCAAAACGTCACCCTGGGCAACTACACCCAGCGCAACGTGGGCGCGAGCTACGACTTCGGCGTGGTCAAGGCCATGGCCTTGTGGGGTGAGAACATCACCGGCACGCAAAAGACCAGCACCAAGCTGATCGGCGCGCACATCCCCGTCGGTGTGGGTCAAGTCCGTCTGGCTTACTCGTCGCTGAGCGCCACGGGCGTGGCCAACGACGCGTCCCACCTGGCGCTGGGCTATGTGCACAACCTGTCCAAGCGCACCGCGCTCTATGGCCACTATGCACGCATCGACAACAAGAACAACGGCAAGACCTTTGACCTGGGTCAGGCCGTGACCCGTGCCGGCGGCAGCAGCACCGGTTACGAGTTCGGTATCCGCCACTCGTTCTGAGTCAAGGGGCCAGCGGCCCCTGCGTTGGTTTGACCCCGGGGCCGGCGTGGCGAGTATCTGCGCTGGCCCTTCGTCCAATGGCCGGACGTTTTCATCACAAGAACCGAGACACAACCATGCGTCGCAGCGACTTCCTTCAATCCTTGCTGGGTCTGGCCCTGGTGGGCGGCCTCAGCCAGCAAACGGCCCTGGCGGCCAACAACCTGAAAATGCTGGTGCCCGCCAACCCGGGCGGCGGCTGGGACACCACGGGCCGAGCCTTGGGCAAGGCCTTGCAAGACAGTGGCGCGGCCGCGGCGGTCAGCTACGACAACAAGGGCGGCGCGGCCGGCGCCATCGGCCTGGCGCAGTTCGTCAACGCCAGCAAGGGCGACCCCCATGCCTTGATGGTGATGGGCGCGGTCATGCTGGGCGGCATCATCACCGGCAAGCCGCCGGTGTCCTTGTCGCAGGCCACGCCGCTGGCGCGCTTGACCACCGAATACAACGTGTTTGTGCTGCCTGCCAACTCGCCCTTCAACTCCATGAAGGAGCTGGTGGCCCAGTTGCAAAAAGACCCTGGCAGCATCAAGTGGGGCGGCGGCTCGCGCGGCTCCACCGAGCACATCGCGGCCGCGATGATTGCGCGTGCCGTGGGCGTGGACCCCTCCCGCATCAACTACGTGGCCTTCCGTGGCGGCGGTGAAGCCACAGCCGCCGTGCTGGGCGGCAACGTCACCGTAGGCGGCAGCGGTTACAGCGAATTCGCCGAGTACATCAAGACCGGCAAGATGCGCCCGCTGGCCGTGACCTCGGGCAGCCGCATCAAGGGCATCGACGTGCCCACGCTCAAAGAGCAGGGCATCCCGGTGGAGATCGGCAACTGGCGCGGCGTCTACGGCGCGCCGGGTTTGAGCCCGGCCCAGCGCCAGGCCTTGATCGATCTGATCGTCAGCGCCACCAAGCACCGCAGCTGGCAGGAGTCGCTGGAAAAGAACGGCTGGACCCCCGCCCTGATGACGGGTGACGCCTTCGGCAACTTCGTCGACGAAGAGTTCGCCAGCCTGCGCGCCACCATGGTCAAGTCCGGCATGGTCTGAGCCCGCGCCAGGGCGGCCCGTGTCGGGGCGGTCCTGGTTGCTGGCGCGCTATTTCTCGTCTGATCCGCCCCCGGCGCCGCCCGGGGCGGGGCGGTGCTGCCTGCTGCTTTTTGTTGGAGCCTTTTCTTCATGTCCTCTCACTCATCCAGTTCGCCGCGTCTGCAGACCGCCGTGGGTCTGGCCGTCTTGTTGTTGGCCTGTTTGCTGGCCTGGGGCGCGACGGGTATCTCGTCCGACGCGGGTTACGCCGGTGTCGGCCCTAACTTTCTGCCCTGGGTCGTCAGCGCCGCCTTGGGCCTGTGCGGCGTGGGCCTGCTGGTGCACAGCCTCAGTGGTGGTTTTCGCCAGCTGGAAGAAGCCTCGGGCGCCGAGCGCGGCCACTGGGCCGGCTTTGCCTGGGTCAGCGCCGCCCTGCTGCTCAATGCTTGGCTGATCACCACCTTGGGCTTTGTGCTGAGTTGCACCCTGTGTTTTGTGCTGGCGGTGCGGGGTTTTCGCAGCGCCGAAGGCCGCTTGAACCTGAGCCTGCGCGCCTTGCTGCAGGACGCGGGCATCGGCCTGTTGATTGCGGCCCCGGTGTACTGGATGTTCACCAAGCTGCTGGCCATCAATTTGCCGGGACTGACCGGTACCGGCTGGCTGTGAGCCGGCCTCGCGGAGTTTGAACATGGACATCTGGAACCATTTGCTCAGTGGCTTTGCCACGGCGGCCACCCCGGTCAATTTGTTGTGGGCTTTTGTCGGCTGCCTGATTGGCACCGCGGTGGGCGTGCTGCCCGGCATCGGTCCGGCGGTGGCCGTGGCCATGCTGCTGCCCATCACCACCCAGGTCGAGCCCACGGCCTCGATGATCTTTTTTGCGGGCATCTATTACGGCGCCATGTACGGCGGCTCGACCACCTCCATCCTGCTCAACACCCCCGGTGAGGCCGGGTCGATGGTGACGGCCATGGAGGGCAACCGCATGGCCAAGAACGGCCGCGCGGGCGCGGCACTGGCCACGGCGGCCATTGGCTCTTTTGTCGCTGGCACCATCGCGACCGTGCTGGTCACGTTTTTTGCCCCGCTGTTGGCACGGTACGCGGTGCTGCTGGGTCCGCCGGAATACTTCATGCTGATGGTGCTGGCCTTCACCACCGTGAGCGCGGTGCTGGGCAAGAGCACCTTGCGCGGCCTGACCGCCTTGTTCATCGGCCTGGCCCTGGGCTTGGTAGGCATTGACCAGATCACGGCCCAGGCCCGCTACACCGCGGGTGTGCCTGAGTTGATGGATGGCGTCGAGGTCGTGCTCATCGCGGTGGGGTTGTTCGCCGTGGGCGAGGCCCTGTACAACGTGCTGTACGAAGGCCGGGTGCAGGAAACCCGCAACAAGCTCACCAGCACGCACATGACGCGGGCCGAGTGGGCGCGTTCCTGGCCGGCCTGGCTGCGCGCCACCTTCATCGGCTTTCCTTTCGGCACCATCCCGGCGGGGGGCAGCGAGATCCCGACCTTCCTCAGCTACGCGACCGAGAAGAAGCTCTCGCGCCACCCCGAGGAATTTGGCACCACGGGCGCCATCGAAGGCGTGGCGGGTCCCGAGGCGGCCAACAACGCGGCCATCACCGCCACGCTGATCCCCTTGCTGACCCTGGGCATCCCGACTTCCAACACCACGGCGATCTTGCTGGGCGCTTTTCAGAACTACGGTATCCAGCCGGGCCCGCAATTGTTTGACACCAACGCCGGCCTGGTCTGGGCGCTGATCGCGTCGATGTACATCGGCAACGTCATGCTGCTGGTGCTGAACCTGCCGCTGGTGGGCCTGTGGGTCAAGTTGCTGCGCATTCCCAAGCCGTACCTGTACGCAGGCATTCTGGTGTTTGCCACCTTGGGGGTCTATGGCATGCGCCAGTCGGCTTTCGACCTGGTGCTGCTGTACGGCATTGGTCTGTTGGGGGTCGTGATGCGCCGCTTTGATTTCCCCACCGCACCGGTGGTGGTGGGCATGATCCTGGGCCCCCTGGCCGAAGCGCAGATGCGCAACGCGCTGTCGATCGGCGAAGGGCGTTGGGACATCTTTTTGCAACGCCCCATGTCGCTGACGCTGCTGGTGGTGGTGGTGTCGGTGCTGGTGCTGCCGCGCCTGATCAAGCGCTGGGCCGATCGCCGTGCCCTGGCCCGGCTCTGAGCCTGGGCTGGGTTCAACGGCGCTGGTGACTTGACACACGGCGCAGGGCCCTGAGCCGCGCTACCATCGCGGCCATGCCTGCGCCCTCTGTTCCAGAACCCTCTCCCGCCGACTTCAGCGCTGAACCTGGCGCTGCGGCAGCGCCAGCGAGGCATGAGGCGCTGCCCCTGGACGGTGACAGCATCCTGGCGCTGGCGGCCCGGTCGATGTTCCAGCTGTTTTCCAGCATCAGCCAGGGCATGTTCCTGGTCGACCACACCGGACGCATCGTCTGGGTCAATGAGGGCTATCGGCGCTTTCTGCCCGCGCTGGGGTTCTCGTCCATTGACCAGTTCCAGGGCCACCTGGTCGAAGAGGTGATCCAAAACACCCAGATGCGCCGGGTGCTGGAGACCGGCGAGCCCATCATGATCGACTTGCTGACCAACAAGGCCGGCACTTTTGTGGTCAGCCGCCTGCCTTTGCGCGACGAGGGCGGGGCGGTGATTGGGGCCATCGGCATCGTGCTGTTTGACCACCCGGAGACCACGCTCAAGCCCCTGATCAGCAAGTTCGCCCGCTTGCAGCAGGACCTGGATGACGCGCGCCGCGAACTCGCTGTGCAGCGCAAGCGCGAGCTCAGCGCGCCCGACGGCCAGCGCCGCGCCAAATACACCTTCGCCAGCTTTGTGGGCACCAGCCCGGCCGCGGTCGAGGTCAAGCGCCAGGCGCGCCGCGCGGCCCAGTCGGCCAGCCCGGTGCTGTTGTTGGGCGAAACCGGCACGGGCAAGGAGCTGCTCGCGCACGCGCTGCACACCGCCTCGTCGCGCGCCAGTGGCCCCTTTGTCAGCGTCAACATCGCGGCGGTGCCGGACACCTTGCTGGAAGCCGAGTTCTTCGGCGTGGCCCCGGGTGCCTACACCGGCGCCGACCGCAAGGGCCGTGAGGGCAAGTTCCGCCTGGCCGACGGCGGCACCTTGTTCCTCGATGAGATCGGCGACATGCCACTGAATTTGCAGGCCAAGCTGCTGCGTGCTCTGCAGGAAGGCGAGATCGAGCCCTTGGGCAGCAACCGCCTGCTGCCTTTTGATGCGCGGGTCATCGCGGCCACCTCGCGCGACCTGGCCGCGCTGGTGCGCGAAGGTCGCTTTCGCGAGGACTTGTATTACCGCTTGGGCGTGCTGCCCATCCGCGTGCCACCGCTGCGTGAGCGCGTCAGCGACATCGTGGCCCTGGTCGAGGTGCTGGGCGAGGACATGGCCTTGCGCAACAGCAGCGCGCCGCCAGAGTTGTCGCCACAGGCCATCGCCTTGCTGCAGGCCCAACCCTGGCGCGGCAACATCCGCGAACTGCGCAACGTGCTGGAGCAGGCCGCTTTGCGCAGCGAATCGGGCCAGATTGATGTGGGCTTGCTGCAAGGTGTGTTGCAGGACTCGGGCCTGGACCCGGTGCTGGCGGTCAGGCCTCCGCCCGTGCCCGGCCCGGCCATGGCATTCTCCGCTGCACCGGTGGCGGACCACACGGCCCCCGTGGGCCTGACAGCCAATGTGGCGGCGGCGGCGATTCAACCCCTGGCCGAGCAAGTGGCCGCGCTGGAGCAGCAAGCCATCGCCCGGGCCCTGCACCACACCCGTGGCAACAAGGTGGCGGCGGCGCGCCTGCTGGGGATCTCGCGCGCGACGCTTTACGAACGGCTGGGTGAGGGGCGCTGAGGGCCGGGGCTCAGGCTGGCAGGTGGCACACCGCCTCGATGTTGTTGCCTTCGGGGTCGATCACAAAGGCGCCGTAGTAGTCGGGGTGGTAGTCCGGGCGCAGGCCGGGGGCGCCGTTGTCCCGCCCGCCTGCCGCGATGGCGGCTTGGTAGAAGGCATCGACCTGGGCCCGGCTGCTGGCGCGCCAGGCCAGGTGGCAGCCTGTGGTGGCCGGCGGACCGCCGTGAGGGGAGGGGCCATCGATGAACCAGACATCGGATTTTTGGCCCGTGGGCTCGGCGGCGTCCGGGTAGCCGAAACCCAGGATGTTCACGCCATGGAAGCCTTCATACGACAGGCTGTAGTCCAGGGGAGCCAGCGCCGCGCTGTAAAACGCTTTGGCGCGCTGGATATCGGTCACGCGGAAGGTCATGTGGTCGAGCATGGTGGTGGGGTCCTGGGGGGTGATGAAGAAAATGACTGTATTTGCATACAGTTATTTTGACAAGGGGGATGACCCACGACAGGTTCTCAGGTTTCGACATCTGGCTCGCTGGGTGCAAGCCGGTGGGTGGATTGGCGGCTGTCTGAAAATCATCCAGATGGCTGAAATTCAGGCATTTCATGTGTCTGAAATTCAGTCAATTGATGTGCTGGTGTGAAAAAGTCTTTTGAAATCAAGCCTTTTCGTCCTGGCACGCCCTGTGCAATGATGGTGCTCGATAGCCAACACAACAGGAGACCTCCATGCACCGACGTGCTCTCATCGGCCTGCCCGCGCTCGCCGCCCTGGTTTGCAGCGCCTTCAGCGTCAGCCCGGCCTTGAGCCAGACGGGCGACATCCGCATCGCCCACATTTACAGCAAGACCGGTCCGCTCGAAGCCTATGGCAAGCAGACCCAGACCGGCTTCCTGATGGGCCTGGAGTACGCCACGGGCGGCACCATGGCGGTCAATGGCCGCAAGATCGTGGTGCTGGAGAAGGACGACCAGGGCAAGCCTGACCTGGGCAAGTCGCTGCTGGCCTCGGCCTACTCCGACGACAAGGCTGACCTGGCCGTGGGCCCGACCTCCTCGGGCGTGGCGCTGGCCCTGCTGCCAGTGGCCGAAGAGTACAAAAAGATCCTGATCGTCGAGCCCGCCGTGGCCGACAGCATCACCGGTGACAAGTGGAACAAGTACATCTTCCGCACCGGCCGCAACAGCTCGCAAGATGCCATCTCCAACGCCGTGGCCCTCGACAAGCCCGGCGTCACCATCGCCACCCTGGCGCAGGACTATGCCTTTGGCCGCGATGGCGTGAAGGCCTTCAAGGACGCCCTGAAGAACGCCAAGCTGGTGCACGAAGAGTACCTGCCCACCAGCACCACCGACTTCACCGCCGGGGCCCAGCGCCTGATCGACAAGCTCAAGGACCAACCGGGCCGCAAGGTGATCTTTGTGATCTGGGCCGGCGCGGGCAACCCCTTCAAGATCGCCGACCTGGACCTCAAGCGCTACAACATCGAGATCGCCACCGGCGGCAACATCCTGCCCGCCATGGCCGCCTACAAGAACTTCCCCGGCATGGAAGGCGCGACCTACTACTACTTTGGCATCCCGAAGAACCCGGTCAATGAAGCGCTGGTGGCCCAACACTACAAGCAGTTCAAGACCCCGCCGGACTTCTTCACGGCCGGCGGCTTCTCGTCGGCCATGGCCGTGGTGACCGCGCTCAAGAAGACCAATGGCGAGACCGGCACCAACAAGCTGATCAAGGCCATGGAAGGCATGAGCTTTGACACCCCCAAGGGCAAGATGACCTTCCGTGCTGAAGACCACCAGGCCATGCAAAGCATGTACCACTTCAAGATCAAGGCCGACCCGGCGTTTGCCTGGGGGGTGCCCGAGCTGGTGCGTGAGATCAAGCCCGAAGAAATGAACGTGCCCATCCGCAACAAGCGCTGAGCACCCGCTCTGCCAGCTCGCCGGGCGGTGCCCGGCGGGCTTGGCACCAGCCGCTGCGCGCATGGCACCGCCGTCCGCGCCCTCCCTGTCCCGCAACACCGCCCGCGTCCCGGGCGGGTTCAGGTACCACGCTCCATGCTGCAAACCCAAGACCTCACGGTCCGCTTTGGCGGACACGTGGCGGTGAATGCCGTCTCGTGCAGTTTCGCACCCGGCACCTTGACCGCCATCGTCGGCCCCAATGGGGCGGGCAAAACCACGTTTTTCAACCTGGTGTCGGGCCAGATCCCGGCCAGCAGTGGCACGGTCCACCTCAACGGGGTGGACTTGAGCCAGGCCCCGGTGTCGGCGCGCACCCGTGCGGGTTTGGGCCGGGCCTTCCAGCTGACCAACCTGTTTCCGCACCTGAGCGTGCTGGAGAACGTGCGCCTGGCTGTGCAGGCCATGCGCTCCGGCGCGCACTGGCATGGTTTGAACCTGTGGAGCATCTGGAGCGACCACCGCGCGCTGACCGAGCGCGCGCTGGAGATCCTGCACACCGTGGCCATGCAGCACCAGCAGGCGGTGCAGGTGGCCAGCCTGCCACACGGTGACCAGCGCAAGCTGGAGGTGGCCTTGTTGATGGCGCTGGAGCCGCAGGTCTTCATGTTCGACGAGCCCACGGCTGGCATGAGCCACGACGAGGCGCCGGTGATCCTGAACCTGATCCGCGAGCTGAAAAAAGACAAGCGCAAGACCATCCTGCTGGTCGAGCACAAGATGGACGTGGTGCGCGAGCTGGCCGACCGCATCATCGTGCTGCACAACGGCACCCTGGTGGCCGATGGCGACCCGGCCACGGTGATTGCCCTGCCCGTGGTGCAAGAGGCCTACCTCGGCGTGGCCAAGGAGGCGGCATGAGTCCCACCGCCTCCCATTCCAAGAACCTGTTGACCTTGCAGGGCGTGCACACCCACATCGGGGCGTACCACATCCTGCACGGCGTGGACCTGGTGGTGCCGCGCGGCGAACTGACCCTGCTGCTGGGGCGCAACGGCGCGGGCAAGACCACCACGCTGCGCACCATCATGGGCCTGTGGCAGGCCTCGCAAGGCAGCCTGCAATTCGACGGGCGCGACATCAGCCGCCTGCACACACCGCAGATCGCAGGCCTGGACATCGCCTACGTGCCTGAGAACATGGGCATCTTCGCGGACCTCACGGTCAAAGAGAACATGCTGCTGGCGGCGCGCCAGGCGCGCACCGTGGCCCAGATCGACGAGGCCCGGCTGCAGTGGATTTTTGGCCTGTTCCCGGCGGTGCAGAAGTTCTGGAACCACCCGGCGGGCAAGCTGTCGGGCGGGCAAAAACAGATGTTGGCGGTGTCGCGCGCCATCGTCGAGCCGCGCCAGCTGCTGATCATCGACGAGCCCAGCAAGGGCCTGGCGCCGGTGATGATCAACAACATGATCGATGCCTTCGCCCAGCTCAAGGCGAGCGGCGTGACCATTTTGCTGGTCGAACAAAACATCCACTTCGCCAAACGCCTGGGTGACAGCGTGGCGGTGATGGACAACGGCCGCGTGGTCCATGCCGGGCGCATGGCCGAGTTGGCCGAAGACGAGGCATTGCAGCGTTCGCTGCTGGGGTTGGCGCTATGAATTTCAAAGAACTGGACTGGAAGCCGCTGGCCCTGGTGCCGCTGCTGGCCTTGATCGCCTTGCCCCTGGTGGGCTCGGGCTCGACCTGGCTGACCCTGACCGTGGCCGGCCTGGCCATGGGCATGATTGTGTTCATCATCGCCTCGGGCCTGACCCTGGTGTTCGGGCTGATGGATGTGCTGAACTTTGGCCACGGTGTGTTCATTGCGCTGGGCGCTTTTGTCGCCACCAGCGTGCTGGGCGCGATGAGCGACTGGACCCAATCGGCCGAGCTGTGGCGCAACCTGGTGGCGGTGTTCCCGGCCATGCTGATCGCCATGGCGGTGTCGGGCGCGCTGGGCCTGGCGTTTGAGCGCTACATCGTGCGCCCGGTGTACGGCCAGCACCTGAAGCAGATCCTGATCACCATGGGCGGCATGATCATTGGCGAAGAGCTGATCAAGGTGATCTGGGGCCCGCAGCAGATCCCGCTGCCGCTGCCCGAAGGCATGCGCGGTGCCTGGCTGTGGGGCGACGCGGCCATCGAGCGCTACCGCGTGGTGGCGGTGGTGGTGGGCCTGCTGGTGTTTGGCGTGCTGGCCTACACCTTGAACCGCACCAAGATTGGCCTGCTGATCCGCGCCGGCGTGCAAGACCGCGAGATGGTCGAGTCGCTGGGCTACCGCATCCGGCGCCTGTTTGTCGGCGTCTTCGTGGTGGGCAGTGCGCTGGCCGGCCTGGGCGGCGTGATGTGGGGCCTGTACCAGCAAAACGTGGTGCCGCAGATGGGCGCACAGGTCAATGTGCTGATCTTCATCGTGATCATCATCGGCGGCCTGGGCTCCACCGGTGGGGCCCTGATTGGCGCGCTGCTGGTCGGCTTGATGGCCAACTACACCGGCTTTTTGCTGCCCAAGCTGGCCCTGTTCTCCAACATCGCCCTGATGGTGGCGGTGCTGCTGTGGCGCCCGCAAGGCGTCTACCCGGTGACCAACCGCTGAGGCCCCGACCATGTTGACTCGACTGATTTCGCACGACCTGCCGCGCAGCAAGTGGCTCGCGGCCCTGTTGCTGGGCCTGTTGCTGGCCTTGGCCTTCGCGCCCTTCATCTTTCCGGGCATCAAGGCGCTGAATGTGGCGGCCAAGGTGCTGGTGTTTGTGGTGCTGGTGGCCAGCTTTGATTTGCTGCTGGGCTACACCGGCATCGTGAGCTTTGCCCACACCATGTTCTTTGGCATTGGGGCCTACGGCATTGCCATTGCCACCACGCGCCTGGGGCCGACCTGGGAGGCGCTGGCCGTGGGCCTGGGGGCCTCGCTCTTGCTGTCGCTGCTGCTGTCGCTGGCGGTGGGCCTGTTCTCGCTGCGGGTGCGCGCCATCTTCTTTGCCATGATCACGCTGGCCGTGGCCTCGGCTTTCCAGACCCTGGCCTCGCAGCTGTCCGAGCTGACCGGGGGCGAGGACGGCCTGACCTTCAAGGTGCCCGAGGTGTTGTCGCCCAGCTTCGAGTGGGCCGAGGAGCCTTTCCTGGGCGTCTCGCTGGATGGCCGGCTGATCTGCTACTACCTCTTGTTCGTGCTCGCGGTGACGCTGCTGCTGGCCTTGCTGCGCATCGTCAACTCGCCTTTTGGCCGCGTGCTGCAGGCGATCCGCGAAAACGAGTTCCGCGCCGAGGCGATTGGCTACCGCGTGGTGGTGTTCCGCACCGTCTCGAGCATGTTGTCGGCGCTGTTCGCCTGCCTCGCCGGTGCCATGCTGGCGCTTTGGCTGCGCTACAACGGGCCGGACACCTCGCTGTCTTTCGAGCTGATGCTGGACGTGCTGCTGATCGTGGTGATTGGCGGCATGGGCACCATTTACGGCGCGGCCATCGGTTCAGCCCTGTTCCTGGTGGCGCAAAGCTACCTGCAGGACTTGCTGCGCTGGGGCAGCGAGGCCACGGCCAGCCTGCCCTGGTTGTCGTCCCTGTTGTCGCCCGACCGTTGGCTGCTCTGGCTGGGCTTGTTGTTTGTGCTGTCGGTGTACTACTTCCCGACCGGTGTGGTGGGGCGGCTGCGGGCCGCCCGTGAGAACAAGCAGGCGGCGGGCCACTGAGCGATCGGCCCGCGCTGTGTCCGTGTCCCGGACCCAGGCCCTGGCGGCCTGGGCCGCGATGAGTGTGTCGTGACAAGAACTTCCAGGAGACAAAACCATGCGATTTCCTCTCACCGCCCTGGCTTCGGCCATGGCCCTGGGCCTGACGGCCTGCGGCAGCGACGGCAACGGTCCAGTCAATGAAAAGCCCAGCTTCCTGGGCGTGGTCAGCAGCGTCGAGTACGACGGCGTCAGCAACGACTTGTTGAGCGCAGGCCTGGGCAAGAGCGGCCTGCAAAGCGCTGTGCCGCCCAGTTACGCCAACCCGCTCCAACCCACCGCCGCCGAGCTGCGCCGTGCGGCCATCTACAACAGCTACCGGGGGCTGGTCGACACCACGGCCGCAGGCGGCTACGGCACGTTTTATGGGCCCAATGTCACCGCGTCCGGCAGTGTGACCACGGGGGAGGGCCTGATCGCAGGCGGTGAATACACCGCTTTCAGCGACGACGGCAGCGGCCTGCAAAACGTCACGTTGGTGGTGCAGGTGCCCGCGACCTTTGACCGCGACAACCCCTGCATCGTGACGGCCACGTCCTCAGGCTCGCGCGGCGTTTACGGCGCCATCAGCACCGGTGAATGGGGCTTGAAGAAGGGCTGTGCCGTGGCTTACACCGACAAGGGCACGGGCAGTGCCGGCCATGACCTGGCCAGCGACACCGTGCCCCTGATCGATGGCACCCGGGCCACCCGCAGTGCGGCCGGCAGTGGCGCACAGTTCAAGGCGCCCTTGTCCGCCAGCGAGCTGCAGAGCCTGAACGCCAGCACGCCGAACCGCCTGGCCTTCAAGCACGCGCACTCGCAGCGCAATCCTGAAAAAGACTGGGGCCAGTACACCCTGCAAGCGGTCGAGTTTGCTTTTTATGTGCTGAACCAGCGCCTGGGCGCTGACCTGGGTGGCGGCCAGCGCAGCCGGGCCTTCTTTCCGGACAACACCTTGGTGATCGCCTCCAGCGTGTCCAACGGCGGCGGCGCAGCCATTGCGGCATTGGAGCAAGACAGCAAGGGCTTGATCGACGGTCTGGCCGTGGGCGAGCCCGCCATCGAAATGCCGCGCAATGCCAATGTGGTGGTCAAGCGCGGCTCGGCAGTGCAGGGCGTGAACTCGCGCACTTTGCTCGACTTCACCACCCACGCCCACCTGTACTCGGCCTGCGCCGCGCTCGCCCCCGAGATGGTCGGCACGCCCTTCCAGGCCACTTACGCTTTGCCTGCGGTCTACGGCGTCCTGGCGACCAACCGTTGCAGCTCGCTGAAGGCGCGCGGCCTGCTCAACGCCACGACCACCGCCGCCCAGGCCAGCGAGTCCTGGCAGCGTCTGCGCGACTACGGCTGGGAGCCCGAGGCCGGCAGCCAGATCGCCACCTTGGCCGGTTTTGAAGTGGCGCCCGCCGTGGCAGTGACCTTTGCCAACGCCTTGGGCCGTTTTGGCGTGCAGGACCACCTGTGCGGCTACAGCTTTGCCGCCACCACGGCGGCGGGCGTGCCCACGGCGATGAGCGCTGCCGCGCTGGCGCCGATGTACGCCACCGGCAACGGTGTGCCCCCTTCGGCCGGCGTGCAACTGGTGAACAACAAGGCCCCCACGGGCGCTGTGCGTGATCTGTTCTCGACCTCGCCCAGCACGGGCTTGGCGGACATGAACATCGACGGCGCCAGCTGCCTGCGCAGCCTGGTCACCGGCGTCGATGCCGCGGCCCAGCGCGTCAATGCGGGCATTGACGAAACCCGCCGCAGCGGCAACCTGCGTGGCAAGCCTGCCGTGATCGTGCATGGCCGCTCTGACCCACTGCTGCCGGTCAACCACACCTCGCGCCCTTACTTGGCGCTCAACAAGGTGGTGGAAGGCGCCAACAGCCAGCTCAGCTACCTCGAGGTGACCAACGCCCAGCACTTTGATGGCTTCATTGGCCTGCCCACGGTGCTGCCGGGTTACGACAGCCGTTTCGTGCCGCTGCACCTGTACCTGAACCGGGCGTTGGATTCGGTCTATGCCAAGCTGAAGAACGGCACGGCCCTGCCGCCGTCCCAGGTGGTGCGCACCACGCCACGGGGCGGCACCGCGGGCGCCGCGCCAGCGCTGAGCGCCGCCAACGTGCCGGCCCCCCAGGCCGTGCCAGCCGAGGCGGACCGCATTGCCCTGAGCGGCAACACGGTGACCATTCCCGATTGAGTCACCTCGCCACGACCATTGACCGACGCGAAGGCCTGCGGGCCTTCGCCTGAACCGGAACCCTGCCCATGTCCCCGTCCTCCCACTACCTCCAATGCGCTGGCCGTGAAATCCACTTCACCGAGTGGGGCTCGGCCCAGGCCCCGGCCGTGATCGCCTGGCATGGCCTGGCGCGCACCGGCCGTGACATGGACGAGCTGGCCCAGCACCTGAGCGCGCGCTACCGCGTGATCTGCCCCGACACCCTGGGGCGCGGCCTGAGCCAGTGGAGCCCCGATCCCGAGCGCGAGTACACCCTGGCCTTCTATGCCCAGCTGGCGCTGGGCCTGCTGGACGGCCTGGGCTTGCAGCGCGTGCACTGGGTGGGCACCTCCATGGGTGGGGCCATCGGCACGGTCTGCGCGGCAGGCCGGGTTCAGCCTGGGCTGAAGGGCCGGCTCAAGAGCCTGGTGCTCAATGACAATGCGCCGCAGCTGGCGCAGGCCGCCATCGAGCGCATCCGCTCCTACGCGGGCCAGCCGCCGGTGTTTGACTCGGTGCTGGCGCTGGAAGCTTTTTTCCGCCAGGTCTACAAGCCCTATGGTTGGCTCAGCGATGCGCAGTGGCGGCGCCTGACCGAGACCTCCACCCGCCGCCTGCCGGACGGCCGGGTCACGCCGCACTACGACCCCGCCATGGTGATGCAGTTCACCCACCACCCCGACGACTACCTGATATGGGACCATTACGACGCGCTGGACCTGCCCGTGCTGTGCCTGCGCGGCGCCGAGTCCGACCTGGTGCTGCCCGAGACCACCGCTGAGATGCTGCGCCGAGGCCCGGGCCTGCGCGGCCAGACCTCGGTCATTGAGGTCGCCGGCTGCGGCCACGCCCCCGCACTCAATGTGCCTGACCAGCTGAACTGGGTCAGCGACTTCATCGACCGCGCCGAAGCGGCCAGCTGACCCCAGCCGCGCAGCGCCGGGGAGGCCACTCAGCCCCGGCGGCGCCCCCGCGCCCCGCCTTGGGCGCGCAGGCAGGCCCGGCGGTAGGCCGCCAGCGTCTGCAAGGCCAGGCTTTGCACGCTGGGCTGAGCCACTGCTGCATCGGCGTCCCAGCCCAGCAAGCGGCGGCCGCTGAGCAGTTCCATGCCCTGGGCCACATGGGCCATGGTGTAGACCTTGAACTGGCCCGCCGCCACGGCGGCCAGCACCTCGTGCGACAGCATCAGTTGGCGCTGGTTGCGCGCCGGAATCAGCACCCCGTGCTCACCGCTGAGCCGGGCGTCGCGGCAGACCTGGAACCAGCCCTCGATTTTTTCGTTCAGGCCCCCCACGGGCAGCACCTCACCATGCTGGTTCAAGGCACCGGTGACCGCGATGCCCTGGCGCAGCGGCAGGCCTGACAAGGCGGAGAGCAGGGCGAACAGCTCGGCGCAGGAGGCCGAGTCGCCTTCCACGCCGTCGTACTCCTGCTCGAACACCAGCGAGGCGCTGAGCGCCAGCGGGGCTTGTTCGGCCAGCAGCTGGTGCAAAAAGCCTTGCAGGATCATCACGCCCTTGTCGTGGATGGGACCGGACAGCTTGACCTCGCGCTCGATGTTGAGCACACCACCGTGCCCGGCCTGGGTGCGCGCCGTGATGCGCATGGGCACGCCAAAGCGGTGGTCGCCGGTGTCGATCTGGCTCATGGCGTTGACCTGGCCCAGGGCCTGGCCCTCGGTGGACAGCAGGTGTTCGCCATGGCGGATGCGCTCCAGCAGCTCCTGCTCGGGCAGGTTGTGGCGCCGGGCGCGCGCTTGCAGGGCGCTGGCCACGTCGGCTGCGCTGACCCAGGGCGCTCCCCGGCGGCGGCAGGCGGCGGCGCTTTCGATCAGGTCCATTTCGACGCTACCGAGCTGGGCACTCAGGTAGCCCTGGTCGTCGGCCAGTCGGTGGCTTTGCTCCAGCAAGGCGGCCACACCGCTGGCGTCCACCTGGGGCAGGCCCAGGGCCTGGCAGCGCTGGCCCATCCAGATGGCCATCGCCTGGCGGTGGTCGGGGTGGTCGGCAAAGCGGTCGGCAAAGTCCACCTTGACGCGGAAGCGCCGGGCCATTTCGGGCTCGCTGTCTTGCAGCTTGTAGTAGGCGTCAGGCGTGCCGATCAGCACCAGGCGCAGGCTCAGGGCCAGGGGCTCAGGCTGCAGGCTGGCGCCGGCCGGGGCACCGCTGCCACCCGCGTCTTCGATTTGCAGCAGGCGCGAGCGCAGGAAGCGGCGCAAGCGGTCCCACAAGCCCTCGTCTTCGGCCAGGTCGGCCAGGTGCAGCATCAGGTAGCCGCCGTGGGCGCGCAGCAGGGCGCCGGCGTGGATGGCGTTGTGGTCGGGCGGACCGGCGTCTTCGCCACCCGGGTGTTCGATGCAGCCAAACAGACTGCGCATTTGCGGGTTGTCCTCGATCACCACGGGCGCGCCGCGTTGCTCGGCCTGGTCGACCGCCAGGTTCAGCTTCAGGCAGGACTGCCAATGGGCCAGATCGGCTTTGCGGTCGGCCTCGTCGTCCTCGCCGGCGCGCGGCAAAAACAGCTCGATCTCGTCGAGCGCCTCGCGCTGGGCGGCCTGTGACCAGCGGTGCAGCAGGGCTTGATCCGCCTCGGTCAGGCCGCTGAAGCTGGCCAGGGTGCGCTCGAAAACGGACTGCAGCCAGGGCTTGAGGGTTTTCTCCTGCAGCTCGGACAAGGCCTGGTCGCGGGCCTGTTCGCGCTCGCGCAGCCGGGCCAGGGCCTGGGCCATCTCACGGCGCACCAGGATTTCAGCGTCGCTGGGGCCGGTGTCCGGGCCGGCCTTGCGGTCCTCGCGCACCAGCAGTTGCAGGCGCTCGCTGTCGCCTTCCCCGGTGCGCCCCAGCTTGAAGCCGTGGCGGGTGGCCAGGTCTTCCAGGCCCGCCAGGGTGTGCTTTTCTTCGCGCTCAAAGCCGGTCTCGATCAGCTCGGCGGCCAGCATCACCTCGGCGCCCTCCAGTTGCGCCGGGATGTCGGTGGGCAGTTGGCGACTCAGTTGCTGCAGGGCTTGGCGCAGCACCCGCCCCTGGCCGGGTGGCAGTCGCAAGGCCAGGGGACGCAGGGGCTGCTCGAAGTGGTGCAGGAACGCCAGGTCGGGCGGCACGGGGCGCTGCTGGGCCGCTTCGTGCAGGGCCTGGCGCAGCAAGGAGCTGCGGCCGCTGCCAGGCTCACCGAGCACAAACAGGTGGTAGTCGGGGGCGTCCAGGTGCAGCCCGAAGTCGGTGGCCTCACGTGCCCGCTGCTGGCCGATCCAGCCGGGGCTGAGGTGGATCAGCTCGGCGGTGCTGGCAAAGCCCAGCTCGGCGGGCGGGATCTGGCGGCGCAATTGGGCCAGCGGCAAGGTGGGCGCAGCAGGCCAGGTGGGCAGGGACGGGAGGGGCTGAACAGGCATGAAAAAAGGGTTTGCGGGCCGGTCCCCGTGCCGCCTAGGCGCTGGGGAGGCCGGCTCTTGGGGCGGCTAAGCCGACCCGTTGTGAGACGAAAAGCATAACGTGTCGCCGCCGGGCCAGGCCCGGGGGGACCCAGGGGCTTCAGTTCTTGGCACCCAGGGCCAGCGCGCGGTCGCGGGCGTCTTGTTGCTCGACCTGGCTGGCCACCTGGGTCGGCCAGCCGCCCAGGTGGCGCTGGGTCAGGGCGCTGAGGGCATCGATCCAGGCCGGGCTGTCGTTCAGGCAGGGGATGTAGTGGAAGTCTTTGCCGCCCGCGTGCAGGAAGGCTTCGCGTGCTTCCTGGCTGATTTCTTCCAGGGTTTCCAGGCAGTCGCTGGTGAAGCCGGGGCAGATCACGTCCACCCGCTGGGTGCCGGCTTGGGCCAGGGCGATCAAGGTGGGCTCGGTGTAGGGCTCCAGCCACTTGGCTTTGCCAAAGCGCGACTGGAAGGTGATCTTGAAGCGGTCCGGGCGAATGCCCAGGCGTTCGGCCAGCAGGCGGCCGGTCTTGTAGCACTCGCAGTGGTAGGGGTCGCCCAGTTGCAGGGTGCGGGCCGGCACGCCGTGGAAGCTCATCACCAGCTGGTCGGGCTGGCCGTGCTCGCGCCAGTGGGCCTCCACACGGCGCGCCAGGGCTTCGATGTAGCCCGGGTCGTCGTGGTAGTGGTTGACGAAGCGCAGTTCGGGCAAGTGGCGCTGGCGCTTGCCCCAGTCCGCCACGTCGTCGAACACGCTGGCCGTGGTGGTGCCCGAATACTGCGGGTAGGCGCTGAGGATCAGGATGCGGGTCACGCCTTCGGCCTTCAGGGCGTCCAGCTGGCTGGCAATGGACGGGTTGCCGTAACGCATGGCGTAGCGCACCAGCACCTGGTGGCCCGCTTCGCCAAGCCAGCCTTGCAGCAGCTTGGCTTGCTTGTCGGTCCAGACCTTGAGCGGTGAGCCGTCGGGCGTCCAGACGCTGGCGTATTTGGCGGCCGACTTGGCTGGGCGCACGCGCAAGATGATGCCGTGCAGGATGGGCTTCCAGAGCAGGGCCGGGATTTCCACCACGCGGTGGTCGCTCAGGAACTGGCCCAGGTAGCGGCGCAGCGCCGGCGCGGTGGGTGCTTCGGGCGTGCCCAGGTTGCACAGCAGCACGCCGGTGCGGGCGGCTTGGCCGTGGCGGAAGGCAGGTTCGGGGGCAAACTTGGAGCGCATAGAAGGGCTGGACCTGGGGATGTTCGGAATGCCGTATTCTCGGCCACCTATGCTCGACCTCGCACGCATCCGGGCCATCACCCTCGATCTTGATGACACTTTATGGCCCATCTGGCCCACCATTGCCCGCGCCGAAGAGGTGCTGGCGCAGTGGTTGCAGGACCACGCCCCCCGCACCGCCGAGCTGTTTGCCCAGCCCGGTGCGCTGCGCGAGATCCGCAACCGCATGGTGGACTTGCGGCCCGACCTGCGCGCCGACCTGAGCGCGCTGCGGCGTGAGTCCATCCGCCTGGCCCTGGGGCAAGCGGGCGACCCGACCGATCTGGCCGAACCCGCGTTTGACGTTTTCTTTGCTGAGCGCCAACGCGTGACGATGTTTGACGACGCGCACCCCAGCCTGCAATTCATGGCCGCGCGCTACCCGCTGGTGGCGGTGTCCAACGGCAATGCCGACATCGAGCAAGTGGGGCTGGCGCCGTATTTCAAGGCCGCGCTCAACGCGCGCGACTTTGGGGTGGCCAAGCCCGATCCGCGCATCTTCCACGCCGCCGCCGAGGCCGCGGGCGTGGCCCCGCACGAAGTGCTGCATGTGGGCGACGACGCCGCACTGGATGCCGTGGGCGCGCTGCAGTCAGGTTTGCAGGCCGTGTGGCTGAACCGAGAACAGCAGGCCTGGACGCATGAGCACCCGGCGCCCCTGACGGTGCAGTCGCTGACCGAGCTGTGCGCCTGGCTGGGCCAAGGGCCTCAGTCCCCGGCCTGAACCTTCAAACCAGGCCCAAGGCGGCGGCCCGGCCGGCGGCGCTGCCACTGAGCACGGCGCCTTCGAGCGTGGCGGGGTAGGGACCGGCGCAGTAATCGCCGCAGGCTTGCAGACCGGTCAGCACGGCTTGGCTGGGGCGTTGCAGGCCGGGCGTGCAGGCGAAGGTGGCGCGCTTCTCGACCACGGTCTGCTGCCAGTGCAGATCTTTCAGGCCCAGCGGGCTCAGTTCGGCGCGGGCTTGGCGCAGCACCTGTTGGGTCAGCAACTCGCGGTCGGTGCTGCTGGCACTGACCACCAGGGCCAACAAGCCCTGGGAGCCCCCCAACTGGCCACGGTCAAACACAAACTGGGCGGGGGCCTCGGCCTGGGGCCGCAGGGCCAGCAAGGGCGCTGGCAGGCGCAGGCCGGGCGCCTGGGCGTAGACGGTGGCAATGGCCTCAAAGCGCAGGGCACGGGCCTGTTGCACCCAGCGCTGCACCGGTCGGGCGTGGCCGTCGGCCAGGCCTTGGGCCTGTTCCAGCAAGCGGCTGGCCTCGCCGGGTGGGCAGGCCAGAATCAATTGGTCAAAGGCCTCGGTGGCGGGGGCACCCACGGTGTCGCCCAAGTCGAGCTGCCAGCGCCCGCCGCTCAAGCGCCTCAAGCTGTGCACCCGGTGGCTGCACAGCGCGCTGTGGCCCTGGACTTGCAGCCAACGGGCGGCGGCCTCGGGCCACAAAGCGCTGAGGTCGGTGCGCGGCAGCAGCAGGTGCGAGCTGCCCGAGGGCCCCGCCAGCGCATCGCGCAGCACGCGCAGGAACACCTGCCCGCTGGCTTCGCCGATGGGGGTGTTCAAGGCCGACACGCACAAGGGCTCCAGCAGGTCGGCCATGACGCGGGGACGGATGCCCTGGCACAGGTCCAGCACGCTGAGCGACGCCGGGCATTCAAAGTCGCCCCATTGCCAGCGCAAGGTGGCGCGCAGCAGCGACAGGCGATCGGCCCATGACCAGCCCACCGCCCCCAGGATGCCGGCCACGGCGTCCAGCGGCGCTGGCCAGGCGGGCAGGCGCAGGCCTTGGCCGTCGGGAAAGCGCAGGCTCAGCGGCAGGCGCAGCAAGCCCTGTTCGGGCGACACGCCGACCAGGCGCATCAAGCGCAGGCATTCGGCATAGGCACCGATCAGGATGTGCTGGCCGTTGTCCAAGCCGGCCTGGCCGGGTTCCGTGCCCAGGCGGCGCGCGCGGCCTCCCCATTGGGGCGCCGCCTCGAACAAGTGCACGCTGGCACCGCCTTGGCTGGCAGCGATGGCGGCGGCCAGGCCGGCCCAGCCGCCGCCGACCACGGCAACGCGTGGTTTGGCGGGTGCTTGCAAGGATCGAGCGGACCCCTCAGACACGGCCGAGCGCCTGGACCTTCCAGGCCAGCCAGAGTTTGCGCAGCGGGGTCAGGCTGATGCGTTGGTGCAGCACCTGGAAGTTTTCGTGCTCGATCTCCCGCAGCAGGGTGCGGTAGATGCTGGCCATCATCAGGCCGGGCTTTTGCGCACGCAGGTCAGCGGCCGGCAGCAGGCTGAGGGCACGGTCGTACAGGGCATGCGCGCGTTCAGCCTGGAACTGCATCAGCTTGACGAAGCGGTCGGAGTGCACGCGCTGAAGCACCTCGTGGGCCTTGACGTCGAATTGCTGCAATTCATTGACCGGCAGGTAGATGCGGCCGCGCATGGCGTCCTCACCCACGTCGCGGATGATGTTGGTCAGTTGGAAGGCCTGGCCCAGGGTGTGGGCGTAGTCGGTGGTGCGCGCGTCGGTCTGGCCAAAGATGCGGGCCGACACCTCACCCACCACACCGGCCACCAGGTGGCAGTAACGTTGCAGGCCGGGGTAGTCCAGGTAACGGGTTTGCTCCAAGTCCATTTGGCAGCCCTGGATCACGGCCTGAAACTGCTCCTGGCGCAGGTCGTAGACCGGCACATGGGGCATCAGGGCCTTCATCACCGGGTGGCTGGGCTGGCCGGCAAAGGCTTGGCGCACTTCGTTTTGCCACCAGGCCAGTTTGGTGTGGGCCACGCCGCTGTCGCTGACCTCGTCGACCACGTCGTCCACCTCGCGGCAAAAGGCGTAGAAGGCCGTGATGGCGGCGCGCCTCGGCTTGGGCAGGAACAAAAAGGCGTAATAAAAGCTGCTGCCGGAGGCGGCCGCTTTTTGCTGGACGTAGTCTTCTGGGGTCATGGATCTGGCTTGGCGTTCGCCCTCGATTGTCCCATCTTGTCGCCGGGGCTGGGCTCGGGTCAGTTGGAGGCGCGGGACCTGGGGGGTCTTGTCACATCCACAGGCTGTGCCAGAGCATGGCGGTGTAGTCGCTGCGGCCCAGTTTGATGCGCCGGCGCAGTGGGTCGTGGCGGGGCTGACGCAGGCGCCGGATCACCTGCAGGCCACCTTGCACCACCAGGCGCAATTCCCAGCCCGCGCGCCCGGGCAGGCGGTGCACCAAGGGGGCGCCGCGCCGCATCAAGGCTTCGGCCCAGTCCAGTTGGGCTTGCACCAGGGCCTGTGTGGCCGGGGTGGATTCAAGCGCTTGCAGTTGGGCCCGGGTGACGCCGTGCTGCTGGCAGTCGGCCTCGCTCAGGTAGTGGCGCCCGCGCGGAATGTCTTGGCGCAGGTCCTGCCAGAAGTTGACCAACTGCAAGGCGCTGCAGATGTCATCACTTTGTTGCAAGGCCTCTGCATCCTGGACCTGGTGCAGGTGCAGCAGCAGGCGACCCACGGGGTTGGCCGAGCGCCGGCAGTAGTCGAGCAGGGTGGCGCGGTCGGGGTAGAGGCGCTGGGCCTGGGTCCAGGCCACGTCCTGCATGAAGGCGTCGAGCAGGTCGTCGAGCAGTTGAACAGGCCAATGCCAGGTCGCGTGCTGACGCGCCAGCGCCCCCAGCACGCCGGTCCACAGCGCGGGTGCGGCGGCGTCCTGTCTGGCGCTCGACTCGGCGGCCCCTGAGGCCAGGGCGGCGTGCATCTGGGCCCGGTAGGCGCTCAGCTCGGACAGGCGTTGTTCGGCCGTTCCGGGGCCTTCGTCGGCCAGGTCGTCGGCCGTGCGCGCGAAATGGTAGAGCGCCGCGATCGGCGCGCGCAGGCGCGGCGGACACAACCAGGAGGCCACGGGGAAGTTCTCATAGTGGGTGACAGGCAACACTTTGGACGCGTCGACCCCAAGCGCTGAAGCTGGGCTGGGTGAGGCGTGGTGCGCTGGCTTGACATGCATCAGAACAATCCCTTAGATTACTAACCAGTGAGTCATTAATACAACTTGAAGGCCTCATTGACATCTTGTCTCTGTCGCGGCGGCGCTTCTCCGCCACTTCAAGTCCCCCCATCCGCACCTTGTACAGCAGGTTTTGTCATGCCCGTCTTTGCGCTTTCTTCCCGTGCTCGAACCCTTTTGACCGGGGCCTTGAGCCTCTCGGCGGCCTTGTGGCTGGCGGGGTGCTCCAAGCCCGAACCGGCTGCTGAGCCGGTGCGCTCGGTCAAGGTGCTGACGGTGAGCCCCAGCGCGCTGGGCTCGGTGTACGAATACTCCGGTGAGGTCAAGGCGCGCGTCGATTCTCGCCTGGGCTTTCGCGTGGCCGGCAAGATTATCCGCCGCCAGGCCGAGCTGGGTCAGCGCGTGAAGGTGGGGCAGGTCCTCGCCCAGTTGGACCCACAGGACTACCAGTTGGGTGCTGACGCTGCCCGCGCTCAAGTGGCATCGGCCCAGACCAACCGCGATCTGGCCGCTGCCGATTACCGCCGTTACAAAGAGCTGTTCGACAAGAACTTCATTGGCGGCTCGGAGTTGCAGCGCCGGGAAACCACCCTCAAATCCGCCCAGGCTTCGCTGGAGCAGGCGCAGGCCCAACTCGCCAGTCAGGGCAACCAAATTGCCTACACCTCCTTGGTGGCGGATGTGGCGGGCGTGGTGACGGCCATCGAGGCCGAACCTGGCCAGGTGGTGCAGGCTGGCTCGCCGGTGGTGCGCATCGCCCAGGATGGACCGCGTGACGTGGTCTTTGCGGTGCCAGAGGACAAGGTCGCTGGGGTCAAGGTGGGCGCCAATGTGGTGGTCAAGGTGTGGTCTGAAAACCGCCAGATTGAAGGCCAGGTGCGCGAGGTGGCGGCCAGTGCCGACCCGGTGACGCGCACCTACTCGGTCAAGGTGGCGCTGCCGAGCCAGGGCGCCCCGGCGTTGGGCGCGACCGTCAATGTGCTGCCGCAAGGCCTGGCCCGCGCGGAAGTCGCTGTGATCAAGTTGCCCACCAGTGCCTTGCGCCAGGAAGGCCGCAAATCGGCGGTCTGGTTGCTGGACCCCAGCAGCATGACAGTGCGCCTGCAGCCGGTGGAAATTGCCACCGCAGACGGCAATGAAGCCGTCATCGCCGGGGGCCTCAAGCCCGGTGACCAGGTGGTGGTCGCGGGCGTGCACGTGCTGTCGCCAGGGCAAAAGGTCAGCCTTTACCAACCCAAAAAGGCCGTGGCCGGTGCTGCCATGAGTGAGTCCCCCACCGCGCCCACCGCTGCCGCCGCCGACGCACCTCCCGCCGCTGCCGCTGTGGCTGGCTCGGGCAAGTGAGGCCAGACATGACGCAAGTGCAACCCAAAGAAGGCTTCAACCTCTCCAAATGGGCGCTGGATCACCCGGCGCTGACCCGCTACCTGCTGGTCGTTTTGCTGTTGCTGGGCTTTGCCGCCTACTTCCAGCTGGGCCAGGATGAGGACCCGCCGTTCACCTTCCGGGCCATGGTGGTGCGCACCTACTGGCCAGGCGCGACTGCCCAGCAGGTGGCTGAGCAAATCACCGACAAGTTGGAAAAGACCCTGCAAGAAGTGCCTTATGCGGACAAGATCCGCAGCTACTCCAAGCCGGGCGAGTCGCAGGTCATCTTCCAGATCAAAGACACCTCGCGGGCCAGCGAGGTGGCCAATGTCTGGTACCAAGTCCGCAAAAAGATTGGCGACATCCGCTACACCCTGCCCAGTGGCGTGCAGGGTCCGTTCTTCAATGACGAGTTTGGCGACGTTTACGGCGTGATCTACGCGCTCGAATCGGACGGCTTCAGCTACGCTGAAATCAAGACCTTTGCCGATGACGTGCGCCAGTCGCTGCTGCGCGTGCCCGACGTGGCCAAGGTCGAATTGTTTGGCGTGCAGGACGAGAAGATCTTCATCGAGATCTCGCAAAAACGCCTGGCCCAATTGGGCCTGGACTTGAACGCGGTGCTGGCCCAGCTCAATGCGCAAAACGCAGTGGAGAGCGCGGGCGCCGTGCAAACCCCGCTGGACGTGGTACAGGTGCGGGTGCAGGGCCAGTTTGAGGCCGTCGAGCAACTGCGCGCCATGCCGATCCGCGGCAGCTCGGGCAACCAGTTCCGTCTGGGCGACATTGGCACCATCACGCGCGGCTATGTCGACCCGCCCAGCGTCAAGGTGCGCCACAACGGGCATGAAGTGATTGCGCTGGGGGTCTCCATGGCCAAGGGCGGCGACATCATCGCTCTGGGCAAGTCGCTCAAGACCGCCACGCAGCGCATCGAACAAAGCCTGCCTGCGGGCGTGAGCCTGGTGCAGGTGCAAGACCAGCCCAAGTCGGTGACCCGCTCGGTGGGTGAGTTTGTGCAGGTGTTGATCGAGGCCGTGGTGATCGTGTTGGCGGTCAGCTTCATCAGCCTGGGCTTGCACAAGCGCCCGGGGCAGAACCCGCTTTGGCGCCGTTACTACATCGACATCCGCCCCGGTCTGGTGGTGGGCATCACCATTCCCCTGGTGTTGGCCGTGACCTTTTTGGCCATGTGGTACTGGGGCATTGGCCTGCACAAGATTTCGCTGGGCTCGCTGATCATTGCGCTGGGCTTGCTGGTGGACGACGCCATCATTGCGGTAGAGATGATGGTGACCAAGATGGAGGAGGGCTACGACAGGGTGCGTGCCGCCACCTTCGCTTACGAAATCACTGCCATGCCCATGTTGACCGGCACCTTGATCACCGCCGCGGGCTTTTTGCCCATTGGCCTGGCCAAGTCGCAAACCGGTGAATACACCTTTGCCATCTTCGCGGTGACAGTGATCGCCCTGGTGCTGAGCTGGATCGTGTCGGTTTACTTTGTGCCTTACCTGGGGGTGCTGTTGCTCAAGCGTCCGCCGCATGTGACGGCGTCGCAGGAAGGCGGCGGTCACAGCGATGGGCCGCATGAGATATTCGACACGCCCTTCTACAAGAGCTTCCGCCGCACCGTGACCTGGTGCGTGGCGCACCGCTGGATCACGATTGGTGCCACCGTGCTGATCTTTGTGCTGGGCATCGTGGGCATGGGCAAGGTGCAGCAGCAATTCTTCCCGGATTCCAGCCGCCCTGAAATCTTGGTCGACATTTGGTTCCCTGAAGGCACCTCCTTTGCCGCCAACGAGTCGGTGACGCGCCGCGTCGAAGCCCGCCTGCGCGAAGAGGTGGGCGTCCAGAGCGTCAGCACTTGGGTGGGCTCGGGCGTGCCGCGCTTTTACCTGCCGCTGGACCAGGTGTTCCCGCAGACCAACGTCTCGCAATTCATCATCCTGCCGCAGGACCTGAAGATCCGGGAGTCGCTGCGCATCAAGCTGCCGACCCTGCTGGCCGAGGAGTTTCCTGAGGTGCGTGGCCGCGTCAAGCTGCTGCCCAACGGCCCGCCCGTGCCTTACCCGGTGCAGTTCCGCGTGATGGGTGCCAACCCGGCCCTGGTTCGCGAGCGCGCCGACGAGGTCAAGGCGGTGCTGCGCGAAAACAAGAACATGCGCGGCGTGAACGACAACTGGAACGAGTCCGTGAAGGTCATCCGCCTGGAGGTGGACCAGGCCAAGGCGCGCGCGCTGGGGGTGACCAGCCAGGCCATCGCCCAAGCGGCGGCGGCCATCCTGACCGGTGCCTCCGTGGGTCAGTTCCGCGAGAACGACAAGCTGATCGACATCGTGCTGCGCCAACCTCTGGACGAGCGCAATGCCATCACCGACATTGCCAATGCCTACTTGCCCACGGCCTCGGGTCGCTCCATTCCGTTGACCCAGATCGCCAAGCCGGTGTTCACCTGGGAGCCAGGCGTGATGTGGCGCGAGAACCGCGACTACGCCGTGACCGTGCAGGGCGACATCGTGGAAGGCCTGCAAGGCGCCACGGTGACGGCCGAGTTGCTGCCTGAACTCAAGGCGCTGGAGGCGCGTTGGGCGGCGGCGGGGCAGGCCATCCGCATTGAGGTGGCCGGGGCGGTGGAGGAGAGCAGCAAGGGCTCGGCCTCGATCGCGGCCGGCTTGCCGGTGATGTTGTTCATCACTTTCACCCTCTTGATGCTGCAATTGCAGAGCTTCAGCCGTGCCATGTTGGTGTTCCTCACGGGCCCGCTGGGCATTGCGGGTGTGGCTGGGGCGCTGATTCTGCTGAACCGTCCGTTTGGCTTTGTGGCCTTGCTCGGGGTGATTGCCTTGATGGGCATGATCCAGCGCAACTCGGTGATCTTGATCGACCAGATCGAGCAGGACCGGGCGCGCGGCGTACCGGCCTGGGATGCCATTGTCGAGTCGGCCGTGCGGCGCTTGCGCCCCATTGTGCTGACGGCAGCGGCGGCGGTTTTGGCCATGATCCCGCTGTCGCGCAGCGTGTTCTGGGGCCCGATGGCGGTGGCCATCATGGGTGGCTTGATCGTCGCCACGCTGCTGACCCTGCTGGCTTTGCCGGCCATGTATGCGGCCTGGTTCCGCGTCAAGCGCCCCGCCATCGAGGTGGCTTGAGTCTGCGTTGGCACAGGCCTGGCTGGTGCTTGGCGGGCGCCTGACTGGGCCTGAGCCCTTGGAAAGTGCTTGTTTTTCGAGCCTTTCCAAGGGTTTGCCCACAGATTCGGCCAGGTGGATCGCCAAAACCGGCTTTCCAAGCCGCTAAAATAGAAGGTTGACCGATTTCGTTGGGGTGGTCAGTGTGAGCTGATCACCTGTTTTGTTTTGCAGGGCGCGCGGGTGGCGAAATTGGTAGACGCACCAGGTTTAGGTCCTGACGCCAGCAATGGTGTGGGGGTTCGAGTCCCCCCCCGCGCACCACCAAAAAACTTATTCACGCCAGGCGACGACGTGCTTGATCACGCAGCCTGCCATGCCATATCAGGAGAATTTGATGGCTGTTACCGTTGAGACCCTCGAGAAACTCGAACGCAAGATCACGCTGACCTTGCCCGTCACCGCGATCCAGGCTGAAGTGGACACGCGCCTCAAGCGCATGGCCCGCACCGTCAAGATGGACGGTTTCCGTCCTGGCAAGGTGCCGATGGCCGTGGTGGCCCAGCGCTATGGTTACTCCGTCCAGTACGAAGTGATGAACGACAAGGTGGGCGAGGCTTTTGCCCTGGCCGCCAACGAAGCCAAGCTGCGTGTTGCTGGCCAGCCCCGCATCACCGAAAAAGAAGGCGCGCCCGAAGGCGAGCTGACCTTTGACGCCGTGTTTGAAGTGTTCCCCGAAGTCAAGATCGGCGACCTGAGCACCGCTGAAGTCGAAAAGCTGTCGGCCGAAGTGGACGACGCTGCCATCGACAAGACCCTGGAAATCCTGCGCAAGCAACGCCGTACCTTTGCCCAACGTGGTCAAGATCAAGCGGCTCAAGACAGCGACCGCGTGACGGTTGACTTCGAAGGCAAGATCGACGGCGAACCCTTCGCTGGCGGCAAGGCTGAAGACTTCCAGTTCCTGATCGCTGACGGTCAGATGTTGAAGGAATTCGAAGATGCCGTGCGCGGCATGAAGGCTGGCGAAAGCAAGACCTTCCCCTTGGCCTTCCCGGCCGACTACCACGGCAAGGACGTGGCCGGCAAGCAAGCCGACTTCCTGGTCACCGTGAAGAAGATCGAAGCCGCCAATTTGCCCGAAGTGAACGACGCTTTGGCCAAGTCCCTGGGCATCGCTGAAGGCACCGTGGAAGCCCTGCGCGCAGACATCAAGAAGAACCTGGAGCGCGAAGTCAAGTTCCGTCTGCTGGCCCGCAACAAGCAAGCCGTGATGGACGCCCTGGTTGGCAAGGCCGAACTCGACCTGCCCAATGCCAGCATCAACGCTGAAGTCGCTCGCATGGTGGAAGGCGCCCGCGCCGACCTGAAGCAACGCGGCATCAAGGACGCTGACAAGGCCCCGATCCCTGACGAAGTGTTCCGTCCTCAAGCCGAGCGCCGCGTGCGCCTGGGCCTGGTGGTGGCCGAGCTGGTTCGTGCCAACGAACTGCAAGCCAAGCCTGAGCAACTGAAGGCCCACGTCGAAGAGCTGGCTGCCAGCTACGAGAAGCCGGCTGAAGTCGTGCGTTGGTACTTCGGTGACAACAACCGCCTGGCTGAAGTCGAAGGCGTTGTGATCGAAAACAACGTGACCGAATTCGTGCTGGCCCGCGCCAAGGTCACTGAAAAGCAAGTTGCTTTTGACGAGCTGATGGGTCAAGCCTGATTCTGATCTCTTCACCTTGAAGTGAACTGTCGGGGCTTGTGCTTTGCTGCACAAGCCCCACTTCATTTTTGGGTACAGTATCGATTCCTCTTGGAGAGAAATAAGCATGAGCGCACTGGACATTCAAGGCCTGGGCATGGTCCCCATGGTCATCGAGCAATCGGGTCGTGGCGAACGGTCCTACGACATTTACTCCCGCCTCCTCAAGGAGCGCGTGGTTTTTCTGGTGGGCCCGGTGAACGACCAGACCGCTAACCTGGTCGTGGCGCAGTTGCTCTTCCTGGAGAGCGAGAACCCGGACAAGGACATTTCCTTCTACATCAACTCGCCCGGCGGTTCGGTCAGCGCCGGCATGGCCATCTACGACACGATGAATTTCATCAAACCGCAGGTGTCCACGCTGTGCATCGGCATGGCGGCCAGCATGGGCGCTTTCTTGTTGTCCGCCGGTGAAAAGGGCAAGCGTTACTCGCTGCCCAATTCCAAGGTCATGATCCACCAGCCCCTGGGCGGTGCCCAAGGCCAGGCGACCGAGATCGAGATCCACGCCCGTGAAATCTTGAAGACGCGCGAACAGCTCAACAAGATCTTGGCCGACCGCACCGGTCAGCCGCTTGAAAAGATCGAGCGCGACACCGAGCGCGACTACTACCTGTCGGCCGATGAGGCCAAGGACTACGGTCTGATCGACCAAGTCATTGCCAAACGCCCCTGAGCGAAACCCGGCAGGTTGAACGGCGTTTCCCAGGATGGGAAAACGCCGTTTTTTATTTCGCTATCATCTAGAACTACGCGTTACAAGGCATTCCGACATGGCCGAGAAAAAAGGCTCCTCCAGCGAAAAAACCCTCTACTGCTCCTTCTGTGGCAAAAGCCAGCACGAAGTGAAGAAGCTGATCGCCGGACCATCGGTTTTCATCTGCGACGAATGCATTGACTTGTGCAATGAAATCATCCGCGATGAACTGCCTGCGACTGAGGTGGGGCGTGAGGCGCGCGGCGACTTGCCGACGCCCGTCGAAATCAAGGCCAACCTCGACAACTACGTGATTGGCCAGGAAGTGGCCAAGCGAACTTTGGCCGTGGCGGTCTACAACCACTACAAGCGCCTGCGCCACAAGGAAAAGGGCGTCAAAGACGAGGTGGAGCTGTCCAAGAGCAACATCTTGTTGATCGGCCCCACGGGCTCTGGCAAGACCTTGCTGGCCCAGACCCTGGCCCGCATGCTGGACGTGCCTTTTGTGATGGCCGATGCCACCACCCTGACCGAAGCCGGTTATGTGGGTGAGGACGTTGAGAACATCGTTCAAAAGCTGCTGCAAAGCTGCAATTACGAAGTCGAGCGCGCTCAGCGCGGCATCGTCTACATCGATGAAATCGACAAGATTTCACGCAAGTCGGACAACCCTTCGATCACCCGCGATGTGTCGGGCGAAGGTGTGCAGCAAGCCCTGTTGAAGCTGATCGAAGGCACGATGGCCAGTGTGCCGCCCCAAGGCGGTCGCAAGCACCCGAACCAGGACTTCCTGCAGATCGATACCACCAACATCCTGTTCATCTGTGGTGGCGCGTTCGCGGGCATCGAAAAGGTGATCGAGAACCGCACCGAGGCTTCGGGCATCGGTTTCGGCGCTTCGGTGAAGAGCAAGAAGCAGCGCAGCCTGACCGACATGTTCGGTGAGATCGAGCCTGAAGACTTGATCAAGTTCGGTCTGATCCCCGAATTGGTGGGCCGCATGCCGGTGGTCACGACCCTGGCTGAGCTGACCGAAGAGGCCCTGGTGCAAATCCTGACCGAGCCCAAGAATGCGCTGATCAAGCAGTACAGCAAGCTGCTGGCCATGGAGGGGGTTGATCTGGAGATCCGTCCGGCCGCTCTGCAAGCCATTGCCAAGAAGGCTTTGGCGCGCAAGACCGGTGCCCGCGGCCTGCGTTCCATCCTGGAGCACGCGCTGCTGGACACGATGTACGAGTTGCCCAACGTCTCGAACGTCGAAAAAGTGGTGGTGGACGAGTCCACCATCGAAGAGAACAAGCCGCCGCTGCTGGTCTACCACGAAGCAGCCAAGAAGGCTTGAGCGCATTGCCTGGCCACCGCGCCGTGACGACCGGATTCAACCCATCCGCACCGAAGTCCTTGCACTTTGGGTGGGTTGAAATCCGCCGTTTGCGGACCATATTCACCAGGTAACCAAAGGATATTCATGTCCGGACAAGCTCCCCTGCCTGCCAGCCCTCTCGACCTGCCGCTGTTGCCTTTGCGCGATGTGGTGGTGTTCCCTCACATGGTGATCCCGCTGTTCGTGGGTCGCCCGAAAAGCATCAAGGCCCTTGAACTTGCGATGGAGGCTGAGCGCCGCATCATGCTGGTGGCCCAGCGCACCGCCGCCAAGGACGAGCCCTCGGTGGCCGACATGTTCTCGGTCGGCTGCGTCTCCACCATTTTGCAAATGCTCAAGCTGCCCGATGGCACCGTCAAGGTGTTGGTTGAGGGGCAGCAGCGCGCCACGGTCGAGAAGATCGACGACGCTGAAACGCATTTCACCGCCACCGTGCTGCCCTTGAGCCCGGCCGAAGCGGAAGGCGCCAAGGCCAGCGAGATCGAAGCCCTGCGCCGTGCGGTGATGCAGCAGTTCGACCAGTACGTCAAACTCAACAAGAAGATTCCGCCTGAAATCCTGACCTCGATCGCCAGCATCGATGATCCAGGCCGTCTGGCGGACACCATTGCGGCCCACCTGCCTCTCAAGTTGGACAACAAGCAAGCTGTGCTCGATTTGGCCAGCATCAAAGAGCGGCTGGAGAACCTGTACGAGCAGTTGGAGCGTGAAGTCGACATCCTCAACGTCGACAAGAAGATCCGTGGCCGCGTGAAGCGCCAAATGGAGAAGAACCAGCGCGACTTCTACCTGAACGAACAGGTCAAGGCCATCCAGAAGGAACTGGGCGAAGGTGAAGAGGGCGCTGACATCGAAGAGATTGAGAAGCGCATCAAGCTCGCCAAGATGCCCAAGGAAGCCTTGAGGAAGGCGGAGAGCGAACTCAAGAAGCTCAAGCTCATGTCGCCCATGTCGGCTGAGGCCACCGTGGTGCGCAACTACATCGACGTGTTGATCGGTCTGCCCTGGAGCAAGAAGACCAAGATCAAGCACGACCTGGGCAACGCCGAGAGCGTGCTCAATGAAGACCACCATGGCCTCGAAAAGGTCAAGGACCGCATCCTCGAGTACCTCGCGGTGCAACAGCGCGTGGACAAGGTCAAGGCGCCGATCCTTTGCTTGGTCGGCCCACCGGGCGTCGGCAAGACCTCGCTGGGTCAGTCGATTGCCAAGGCCACGGGGCGCAAGTACGTTCGCATGGCCCTGGGCGGCATGCGCGACGAGGCCGAGATCCGGGGGCACCGCCGCACCTACATTGGGGCCTTGCCGGGCAAGGTGTTGCAAAGCCTGACCAAGGTCGGCACGCGCAACCCGCTGTTCCTGCTCGATGAAATCGACAAGCTGGGCACGGACTTCCGGGGTGATCCATCGAGTGCACTGCTGGAGGTCTTGGATCCCGAGCAAAACCACACCTTTGGCGACCACTATGTGGAGGTTGATTACGACCTCAGCGATGTGATGTTTGTGGCCACCTCCAACTCGATGAACATCCCGCCCGCCTTGCTGGATCGGATGGAAGTCATTCGCCTCTCGGGCTACACCGAGGACGAAAAGACCAGCATCGCGTTGAAGTACCTGCTGCCCAAGCAAATGACCAACAACGGCGTCAAGGACAGCGAGTTGCTGGTGACCGAAGAGGCGGTGCGTGATGTGGTGCGTTACTACACCCGCGAAGCCGGTGTGCGCTCACTGGAGCGCGAGCTGTCCAAGATCTGCCGCAAGGTGGTCAAGGCGTTGCTGCTCAAGAAGATGACACCGCAAGTCGTGGTCAATGGCGAGAACTTGCATGAGTTCCTGGGCGTGCGCAAGTACACCTACGGCCGTGCCGAGCAGCAAAACCAGGTGGGTCAAGTCGTTGGCCTCGCGTGGACGGAGGTGGGTGGCGACTTGCTGACCATCGAAGCCGCCATGATGCCGGGCAAGGGCGTGATCACGCGCACCGGCTCCCTGGGCGATGTCATGAAGGAATCGGTCGAGGCCGCCCGCACCGTGGTGCGCAGCCGTGCCCGGGCCTTGGGCATCAAGAACGAAGTGTTCGAGAAGAACGACATCCACATCCACGTCCCCGATGGCGCCACCCCCAAGGATGGCCCGAGCGCTGGCGCGGCGATGGCGACCGCTTTCGTTTCGGCCATGACCGGCATTCCGGTGCGCGGCGATGTGGCCATGACCGGTGAAATCACCTTGCGTGGCGAGGTCACGGCGATCGGTGGGCTCAAGGAAAAACTGCTGGCCGCCTTGCGCGGTGGCATCAAGACCGTGCTGATCCCCGAAGAGAACGTCAAGGACCTGCAGGAGATTCCCGAAAACGTGAAAAACGGTTTGGAGATCGTCCCGGTGCGCTGGATCGACAAGGTGTTGGAAGTCGCTCTTGAGCGTCAACCCGTCCCCTTGACCGACGAGGAGGTGGCGGCTGCCGCAGCGGCCGCCGCCGCCGCTTCTGCCCCAGCGGTGCCGGCAGCGGCAGCGGCCTCGACCGACAGCCTCAAACATTGAGTCAAGCGGGGTGAAGAAGCGGTTTGCTTTTTCAAGCCAGGACGCTTCTATCACCCCAAAATGACGCTATAATTTGAAGCTCGCAACATGATTGAGAAGTGATGTTGCACATGCGGGAATAGCTCAGTTGGTAGAGCGCAACCTTGCCAAGGTTGAGGTCGAGAGTTCGAGACTCTTTTCCCGCTCCAGTTTTCCAAGAAGGGAAGTCAAAACTTCTCTTTTTTGTGGCAAGCCCACATGGCGCGATAGCAAAGCGGTTATGCCCCGGATTGCAAATCCGGTTAGTCCAGTTCGACTCTGGATCGCGCCTCCAGAATACATTTCTCATCGGTCACGATGACGCAGCCCGGCTCAGCCGGGCTTTTTTTCGTCCCTGCGTTCCACAAGGACTGTCTGGCGCCCACATCCTCTGGTCTGGCGTGTCGCCGTTCGCTGCATACACCGTGTGCAAGGCGCAACCCCGCCTCAGCCTTCCGTCGAATCCTTCACATTAATTGACGCCACCCCTTCCGGTGCACTTGAAAAAATGTGTAAAAATTGTCTGGCTAAGCTTCAGAGAGAAGCCAGCCTGACCCTTGTTCATCAGTTCGGTCTGCGCCCTGGCGGCTGCTTGAACTGCCCTTTGCGGTGATCAACGGGATCCGCATTTTTCAACATCGACCCGGAGTTCCAATCCATGAGAATGCCTGTGATGCTGGGTGCTGCCTTGGTGGCACTTGCCTGCGGCATTCCGGCAGCGGGGCAGACCCCCGTGCCAGGCCCTGTGTCGACGGAGTTGAAAAGCCGTTTGGATGCCCTGATTGCCGATGGCAGTTACAACGATGCCTTGGCCTTGATTGAGCGGGTGGAGCGCCAGGGGGCACTGCCACCCGACATGCAGCTCAAGCGCGGCATTGTCTTGATGCAGTTGGGCGATACCGACGAAGCGCGCCGAGTTTTTGAGCGACTGCGTGACAGCTACCCGCAACAGGCGGCGCCGTATGTGAACCTGGCCGCCATCCATGCGCGCAGCGACGACTTGGAAGGGGCCCGTGAGGCCCTGGCCAAGGCCGCGAGCTTGGCGCCCAAGCAAGCCAGTCACCATGAAAGTCTGGGCAAGATCCACCTTGGTTTGGCGTGGAAGAGTTTCAAGCTGGCCGCGGACTTGGACCCCAATCGCCAAGCGTTGTTGCGCAAGAACCAAGTCATTGAGTCTTTGATCCGGGACGGGGCGGTGGTCGATTCAGCACCCAAGGCGGTGTCACAGCCCGCGGCGGTATCCAACGAAGCGGTGACCGCGGCACTGCCGGCACGGGTGCCGACTCCGACGGCTTTGGCGCTTGCCGCTGTGGCTGCAGCGCCCAGTTCGGGCGCCGCGCAAGTCCTTGCAGCGCCTGCTTTGTCCGGGGCATCGCAGATGTCTGTTACCAGGACCGAGCCGTCTGCTGCACTGGCATCGGCGGTGTCACTCCGGGGGACTGAGCCAGTGCCAAGACCCGCGCCGGCCCCCACCGACGTCGGTGTGGCCTCCGCTCCTGAAGCGACGGCTTCGAACCCGATGCCCGCCGATGCGGCACTGTGCCCGGCGGCGTCCAAAGCATCTTGTTTGCAGGCCCTGGCGGCCTTGGAGGCTTGGCGGCTCGATTGGCGTCAGCGTTCGCTGACGGCTTACAGCAGCCATTACCTACCGACCTACCTGCCTGCCGGTTTTAAATCGCGCGGACAGTGGCTTTCATATAAAAAACGCGTTTTCGACGAGGCAGGGTTCATTGACGTGTCACTGAAACTCATCAGCGTCAAGGGAGTGGGTGCAGATCGGTTCAGCATTTTGGCGGAGCAGCGTTACAGCTCGGCCAAATACCGAGATCAAACCAAAAAGCGTTTCGTGCTGTTGATGGATGGCGGTCAATGGCGAATCACGTCAGAACAAAAAGACGAAACCTAGTACTCACTCATCCATTCATGCCCTCTGATAACGTTCCAGGTCCCGTGCGCTTGTTCGGGCTTGATATTTTGCCGCTCGATTTTCAGCAATCCACTGATTTATTGCTGCATGCCGCTGCCACCAAAGGCCCGAAAGTGGTGGTGACCACCAATGTGGACCACGTGGTGCGATTGAGCCGCGACGCCGAGTTGAAGGCTTTGTACGCCACCGCGGACTACACCTTTGCCGACGGCATGCCCGTGGTCTGGGCCAGTCGCTGGTTCGGCAAGCCCTTGCCATCGCGCGTGACCGGCGCTGATCTGTTTGTGGCTTTGTGCCAAAACAGCACAAAGACGGGGCAGCGTGTTTATGTGCTGGGGGGGCGTCCGGGTCAGGAGCAGCTGCTGTTGGACCGTTACGCCAAGCGTTTTCCTGGGCTGGATGTAATGGTGCGTTGCCCGCCGATGAATTTTGACCCCCGGGGCGCAGAAGCGGCGGCGATTGTGGCCGACATCCGAGCTTGTCAGCCGGCCTTTATCTTTGTCTGCCTGGGCTTTGAAAAGCAGGAGCGCTGGGCCTTGCGCCATGTGCGTCAGTTGGAGTCCGGCGTGATTGTGTGCGTGGGCGCAGCGCAGGAGTTTGCGCTGGGCCTGAAGCGCCGAGCCCCGCGCTGGATGCAGGACTCGGGCCTCGAGTGGTTCTGGCGCCTGACTTCCGACCCGGTGCATCTCTGGCGGCGTTACTTGCTACAAGCGCCGGTGTTTCTTTGGCTGGTCTGGCAGGAGCGGCGCGAACAAGGCCGCTCCGTGGCTTGATGGCGCTTGGCTGATCGCCCGCATTGACTTTGAAAATATCCATTCTTGCGGCTCATGAACTGAGCGACGACCTTTACAGCGTCTGGCAGGACCTGGCCTTGTCACGCCCGGAGTTGGGCAGTCCTTTTTATCAGCCGGGTTTTGCTCGCATCATTGGGCAGCAAGCGCTGGATTTGCGCCTGGCGGTGATCGAGCACGATGGTCGTGTTTGCGGTTTTTTCCCGCACCACCGCGACCGATGGGGGCGTTTGTCCTCGGCGGGTTACATCCTCAATGACTACCACGGCGTGATCCTGGAGAAGCGGGCTGAGGTGGCGCCCGAGGCCTTGTTGCGGGCCTGTGGTGGGCGGTATTTCGCTTTCGATCACCTGCCCTTGAGCCAGTCCACTTTTGCGCACCATGTGCGCTTTGAAACCAGCTCTCCCATCATGCAGTTGGATGGAGGCATTGAGGCTTACCGCAAGCGCCTTTCGGCCCTGGCGGGCAAGAACTCGGCCGGCATCTTCCAGTCGGTGGGCAATGCGCGCCGGCGCATCGAGCGCGACATCGGTCCTTTGCGCCTGGAGATGAACAGCCGGGACCCGGCGGCATTTGAGCGCCTGATTGCCTTGAAGTCGCAACAGTTCCTCAGCACGCTGGGCAGCAATCCCCTGGCGTTTCCCTGGATACGGGGCACCTTGGATCAGGTCTTTGCCACGCAAGCCGGTCCTTTTTCAGGGCTGTTGTCGGTGCTGTATGCGGGTGACCAGTTGGTGGCCTGCCATTTAGGCTTGCGCCAAGCGGACCAATGCCATATTTGGTTTATCACGTATGACCCCGCGTTTTCAGCTTATTCGCCGGGCTTGTTGTTGCTCATGGGCATGGCCGAGGCCGCACAAGGAGAGGGTTTGAATTTGTTTGATTTGGGCCGCGGCACTCAGCCTTATAAATTGCGCTTTCAAACCGGTGCCATTCCTTTGGGGGAGGGGGCGGTTTCCAGTCCGGCCTGGTTGGCTCAGGCGGTGCTCGCAAAGACTGCCCAAAAACGCTGGTTGAAGACTACAATTTTGGGGCGTGTTTGGCGCTCGGGTAAAGGTCTGGTATCCAGACGATCCTCTTGAGTTCGGGACTGTGTTCCACCTGGCTGGCTGGGGCATGGGGTTTTTATCCAGCGTTCGCAGGCCCTCGGCTGCGGCCACATTGACCGTTGAGAATCACACGTCCATCCTGAGTGGCTATTGAATGAATTTGTCCTTGCGTCGTCTGTTGATGAGATCCGGAAAGCTCCTGGCGCTGCTGCTCTGCTGCGCTCAGGGTTGGGCGCCGGCGGCGCCTTTGGTGTCCAACCTGCCGTTTGATTTGGCCTGGGACGGGGCCGCGGCAGCGGTGGAGCCATCCAAGCCAGCACGCGCCGTGCAGGTCGCACCTGCTGTGGCGCCGACCACGGTTTCCCGCCCGCCCGCCGTGCCGGTCGCTTCCTCAGCTCCCTCAGCTCCCGTAGCTCCCGTAGCGTCGTCGGCTCCCGTGCCTGTCACCCCAGCCCGCCCAGCGTCGGCTGCCGTGAAGCCCTCGCTTTCGGTTCCCGCGCCGTCGGTGGAGATCAAGTCCGCCGATCTACCCAAAGCCTCGCCTGCCGCCGACAGCGCGGCACCCGTGCTGGCAGCTGGCACCGCGGCCATCGGTGCCGGGGATGTGTTGCAGGTCACCGTGTTTGGTCAGCCCGACATGTCGGCCGAGGTCTCGGTGACCGAGGGCGGCGAGGTCACCTTGCCCCTGATTGGCCTGATCCGCTTGGCTGGCTTGACCTCATCCGATGTCGAAAAGCTGGTCGCGCGCCGATTGCGGGAACGTGAGTTCTTGCTCAACCCAGAGGTCTCGGTGACGGTTCGGCAAAACCGCAGCCAGGTGGTGTCGGTGCTGGGCGAGGTGGTCAAGCCTGGGCGTTACCCCATTCAGGGCCGCTTCACCGTGCTGGACCTGCTGGCCACGGCCGGTGGGCTCACGCCCAAGGCCGATACCGTGGCCTTCTTGCTGCGCAAGGGCGATGGGTCGGCCAGCGGTGCTGGTGCCGGGACTGACCCGGCGCAGCGCATCCGCATCCCGATCCGGCTGGACCGGGTCAACACCCCTGACCGCAGCTCTCTCGATCTGGTGCTCAGCAATGACGACATGGTCTACGTCGGGCAGCAGAAGTTCTTCTACATCCTGGGCGAAGTTCGCCGCCCTGGCAGCTACCCCATGGAGCCCGACCTCAACGTGATGCGTGCCCTGTCGATCAGCGGCGGCGTCACCGAGCGCGGCTCGATGAACCGCATCAACATCCACCGCCAAGCCGACGCACCCAATGGGCGTGAACTGGCGCCACGCCTCACCGACAGCGTGATGGAAGGCGATGTGATTTACGTGAAAGAACGCATCTTCTGATGCCCTGGCCGGACGCGAACACCTGATGAACCACTTTCCGGTTGGATTGACCCTCAATCAGCTCGGTGCCATGCTGAAGTTTCGTCTGCCGACGATCTTCCTGGTGACCTTGCTGACCATGCTCGCCACCACGGCGGCCGTGCTGCTGATTCCCAAGACCTACACGTCATCGTCGGAGCTGTTCATCGAGTACCGGGTGAACGACCCCATCAGCGGGCGGCAGTTTCCCGCCATGCTCGACGAGAGCTACCTGCTGACCCAGGTGGACATCATCCGCAGCAACGAGGTGATCGACCGGGTGATCGACACCCTGCGCTTGATGGACAAGCCCGGCGCCGAGAAAAGCCGCCAGCTCCTGCGTGAGCGTTTGTCCAAAAGCATCGAGATCCAGCTGCGCCGTTCCAGCCGCATTGTTGAAGTGCAGTATTCGGACCAGTCGTCCGAAGGGGCTCGCGATTTTCTGGATGCCTTGATCAAGGCCTACATGGACATCAATGTCGAGATCAGCGTGGCGCCCGCCCGGGCCCGGCTGGAGCAGTACAACGCGCAGCTCAAGCTCTTGCGCGAAGAAATTGACGGCATCCAGAACAAGCTCACCGAGTACCAGCAAAAGGCCCAGATCGTTGACACCGACGAGCGCCTGGACAACCGCTCGCGCCAACTGGGCGAGCTGTCCACCAAGCAACTGCTGCTGCGCACCCAGCGCCAGGAGTACGAAGCCCGCATGCGCGCCCTCGACGTGATGATCAACTCCGGCAACGAAGTTCCTGAGGTGCCAGAAATCGCCCAGCAGCCGCGCGTGGCCGAACTGAAGTTGCGCCTGTCCGACCTGGAGCGCCGCATCGGCGACCTGTCAGCCACCTACGGCAAGATGCACCCCAAGCTGGTCGCCTTGCAAGACGAGCGTGCGGTGCTGCTGGACCGCCTCAAGCGCGAGGCCAAGGCGGTGTTGCAAGGCATTCGCCTGGAGGGCATGCGCCTGGCCGATCAAGAGCGCGCCCTGGGCCGCAGCATGGACGAGCAGCAGCGCTCGGTGCTGGAGTCCAAGCGCCACCGTGACGTGATCAGCTCCTACCAACGCCAGTTGGAAAGCGCACAGCGCGTCTACAACACGGCGGTGGCCAAGTACGATGAAATCCTGATGCTGGGCACGGTCAATGGGACCAGCCTGTCGGTGCTGCGCAAGGCCGAGGCGCCGCTCAAGCATGCCAAGCCGCAAATCACCAAGAGCGTGCTGATGTCGGTGCTGGTGGGCTTGGTGCTGGGCCTGGGCCTGTCCTTCCTGCTTGAAATCGCGGTGCGCCGCCTGCGCTGCCTGGAAGACATGGAGCGCGGCCTGGGTCTGCGCCTGTTCGGCCAGATTGGCAAGTCCACGGTCTGAATCGCATGAAATTTGAACCTTTACTCGAGTCGCAGGCCGCCCCGGTGCCCCCGGTGATGAGCAGCGACCGCATGGGCGAGCTGTTCATCCAGGCGGGTCGCCTCACGCGCGCCCAGGTGGACAAGATCATCCAGTTGCAGGACCAGTCGCAACTGCGCTTCGGTGAAGCGGCGGTGCGCCTGCAATTGCTGACCGAGGGCGACATCCAGGCGGTGTTGGCCCAGCAGTTCAACTACGTCACGGCCTCTGACCTGCGTTTGGGCCAGGACCCGAGTTGTCCGCTGCCCATCGCCAATGCCCCTTACAGCCCGGAGGCCGAGGCGATCCGACGCATCCGGTCCGAGTTGCTGCTCGAAGGCCGTGACCTCAGCCCCCTGCAGGTGGCGGTGGTCAGCCCCGGGGCGGGCGAGGGCCGCACCTACTTGGCGGCCAATCTGGCGTTTTCTTTCGCCCAGGTGGGCAAGCGCACGCTGCTGATCGACGCGGACTTCCGCTCGCCCAAAGTGCATGGCTACTTCAGCATGAACAACAAAAAGGGCTTGTCGGGCGTGCTGTCCGGGCGCAGTGCCATCACCTTGGATGTGATGACCATGGTGCTGCCCAATTTGTACGTCTTGCCGGCGGGGCCTTTGCCACCCAACCCGCTGGAAATCTTGCAGGACCCCAACCTGTCCAAGCTGATCCAGCAGCTCTCGCTGGACCTGGATGTCATCGTGGTCGACACCCCGGCTTCGATGGATTCTTCTGACAGCAAGGTGATTGCGCGCCAGGTCGGCGCCGCCTTGGTGGTCGGGCGCGAGCACCATACCCGCATCGCTGAACTGCGCGAGACCGTCGAGGCCTTGCAGTCGGTGGGCGTGCGCATGTTTGGCACGGTGTACAACCGCTACGACGCGCGTTATGCAGCCACCGCCACCACGGTGCGGGGTCTGCGTTGGTGGCCTGCGGCCTGGCGCTGGCCGCTGCGCCGAGCCCCTCGCTAGGCAGGGGCTGGGTTTGTCGGCAAAGCCGTTTTGGACGCATTCGCTGCTGTCCATCGTGGATCAGGTCCTGCTCAGCGGCCTGAACTTCGCGGTGGGCATGTGCCTGATCCGCTTTGGTACCAAGAGCGACTACGGGCTCTATTCCCAGTTGTTTGCGGCGGCCTTGTTCGCCGTGGGCGTGCTGGAGGCCATGATCGGCAGCCCGCTGACCACGCTGGCGCCCCAGATGCGCGAATCCCAACAGGCCCTGGTCATTCAGCGCCTGCAGCGCTTTCAAGTGCTCGGAGGCTCGGTCTTGGGCGTGGTGATGGGCGCGGCAGCGGCTTGGGTGGTCGCCACGCGCGTGCCTGAGGTGTCGGCCGGGCCGGTGGGTCTGGCCTTTGCGGTGTTCATTGTCATGACCACTTTGCGCGAGTACCGCCGCACCGTCTGGTTTCTTCATGCCGACATGGCCAGCTTGCTGCGCAGTGACGGGGTCTACGTGGTCAGCGCTTTGCTGGGCGGCGGGCTCTTGATTGTCACGGAGCATGCCAATGCAGCCAGCGTGCTCGCCACCCTGAGCCTGGCCCAGGCCCTGGCTTGGCTGGCGGGGCGCTCGCCGGCCCCCGTGCCCCCGGACGCTGAGCCCGAGCCCTGGCGCCACACCCTGGCCCAGATCTGGGACAAGGGCCGCTGGGCGGTGCCAGGCACGGCCGTGGGCTGGCTGGGCAATTACAGCTTTTTGTACCTGGCGTCGGCCCTGTCGGGCGTGGAGGCCGCCGCCGAAGTCAGTGCCTCGCGCCTGTTGTTGGTGCCCGTGGGCTTGATGGTGGTGGCCTGGTCCCGCGTCGCCCGGCCGCTGGCGGGGCGCCTGATCCATGCGCGGGACTGGCGCACGCTGAACCGGCTGACCTGGCGTTCGCTGGGCGGCATCGAGCTGCTGTCGCTGGCCTACATCGGCCTGCTGGTGCTGGGCCTGCCCTGGCTGCAAACCCATGTGCTGGGCGCCAAGTACCAGGGCATCAACACCCTGGTTTGGGCTTGGGGCGCTTATTTTGTCGTCAGCGTGGCGCGCACGATTGCCACCACCTGGCTGGTCAGCATGGGGGCCTTTCGGCAGTTGTTCATCGAAGGCTGCGTGGTGGTGGTGGTCATGATGGCGGTGGCCGGTGTGCTGATCCCGCGTTGGGGCGCCCTGGGCGCGGTGCTGGCCTTGATCGTCATGGAAACGGTGGACACCCTCTTGTTGCTGGTGTTGCTGCACCTCCAGCGCCGCCGTTTGAACCGGGAGCCTGCCCTTGGCTGAGATCAGTGTGTGCGTCTGCACCTTCCGCCGTCCGCAGATGCTGGACGCCTTGCTGACCCGCCTCGCTGCCCAGCAATGCCCGCCCAGTGAAATTGTGGTCGTCGACAACGACCCGGCCCACAGCGCTTTGCCCGTGCTCCAGGCCTGGGCTGATCGGCTGCCACTTCGCACCGTGCACGTGCCCCAGCCCAACATCGCCCTGGCGCGCAATGCGGCCGTGGCCCAGGCCCGAGGCGACTGGCTGGCCTTGATTGACGATGACGAAGAGCCGGGGCCCGACTGGCTGGCCTTGTTGCTACAGACCCAGGTCGCCACAGGCGCCGACGGCGTGATGGCGCCTGTGCTGGCGCGCTACACCGAGGCCACGCCCGCTTGGATGCGTGAAGGTGGCTTTTTTGAGCGGCGCCGTTTTGCCACGGGCACTCCGGTGTTCACGGAGGACTCGCGCACGGGCAATGTGCTGCTGCGGGCGGCCATGGTCCGATCGCTGCCGGGGCCGTTTGACCCGGCATTTGGTCGATCGGGCGGGGAGGACACCTTGTTTTTCTCGCTGCTGCACCGCGCGGCGTATCGCTTTGTCTGGTGCGATGAGGCCACGGTCACCGAAGAGGTGCCAGCCGATCGCGCGCGCTCAGGGTGGATCCTGCGCCGTGCCTACCGTGGGGCCCAGACCTTTGTGCGGGTCGAGCTGTACCCACTGGCGGGTGCCCAACGCGCCTGGCGTGCCACCGTCCTGGGCGCGCGGGCCCTGGCGCAGTTGGGGGCGTCGCTGCTGCTGGCCGTGGCCGCTTGGCCGCGTTCCCGGGTGCGGGCTTTTTTCTGGCTGCGCACGGCCTGTGCCCAGTGCGGCAAGCTCAGCGCCCTGGCCGGGGCACGTTACCTCGAATACCGGGCCTGAGCTTCGGGTTCGGACCGGGAGGCCAGGTCCCCAGGCGGGGGACCTGCTGGACGGATGTCGGCGCTCTGAGCCAATCGGTGGCGGCGCAGCGAGCTGTTGACTGCGATCGACGAGAACACCACCAGCACGGCCAGAAAGTTCACCCCGCGCAAGAAGGAGCTTTCGGTGGCGTTGTGCACCAGAATCACGGCGATCAGTGCGCCATGGAACGCGGCTTCGCTGGCATCAAAGCGTGACAGCCGGTACAGGCTGATCAGGTGGTGAACAATGAAGCCGGCAAACAGCAGCAGGCCCATGCCGCCCAGTTCATTGAGCACATCCAGGTAGCCGTTGTGCGCCTGAAAGGGCACCCAGTACATGTGATCGATGATGGGCTGGGAGGCGCTGCCCTTGCCCATCCAGAAGGAACCAAAACCAATGCCCAGCCAGGGGTGCCGCTGGATCTCCTGGATCACCAGTTCCCAGATGTCAAAACGGCCGCTGATGTCCGTGCTTTTGCCCAGCAGGTCGGCCACGGGTTTGAAGAACTCATCCCAGGTGGGCAGCCGGCCTTGCACCACATAGAGCACGTGCAGGTAGATCAGCAACAGGCAGGCCATCACCACCAGCACCCGGCTGGTGACGAACTCGCTGGCCACATACTTCCAGCGAAACAGCAAGAAGAAGCCGACGCCCATCACCGTCACCAGCAGGCTGGTCGTGCTTTTGGACATCACCAGGTTGACGCCACAAAAAACCAGGGCCAGTCCAAACATCAAGGGGCTCAGCCTCGATTGGGGCGTGCAGAACAAAGCCACCCAGGCCATGGCCGCAAAGGCGTTCATGATGCCGAAATTGTTCTTCTGGTCGGTCACGCCGCGCCAGGCCCCGCCCTCCCAGGCCCCGTTGGCCATGCCGGTGTACTCGATGGCGATATCGGGGACCAGCACCACCGCAAAGAGCGACAGCACCTGGAACAGCAGCAAGGTGCCCACCGTCAGCTTGAGCCAGCGTGTGTGGCTCATTTCGCTGACCTGGAAGGCCATGCCAATCATCAGCAGGCCACCAAACTGAATGACCTTCTTGAGGGTCACCATCGGCAACAGGGACCAGCCCGTGTTCATCAGGCAGTAGAGGAACAGGGCCAGCAAAAACGGGTTCAGGCCGCTGACCACCTCTTGAAAGCGCACAAAGCGGCGCAAGCAAACCCAGCCCGCGATCAGGAACAGGGTGCTCCATTGCAGCTGGATGATGAAGTTGCCCTCGCGCAGATTGGCATCGCCCTCGGCCGCAAAGTCCCAGGACAGGCCTGCGGGCAAGAGCGCCCAGGCCAGGCTGAAGACCATCAGCAATCCCGTCAGCCAATGCTCCAAACCCGGCCCGGAGGCTGGGCCAGGGGAGGGCGTCGACCCCAGGTGGGGCGTCGCTGGCGTGTACGGGGCAGTGGCTGGCATGCAGTGCAATGGGGTGGTCAGTGCCGTGTGCTTGGGCGTCTTGGTGGTTGGGGCTGCGTCAGGGCAGTGCTGCGGGCTGGGCGAAGTAAGCCTTGGACAGGGTCTTGAATTGTCCACCGTCCGTGCGCAAGGTGGTCTGGCTGCGTTCACCCGGGCTGAACACCACGCCCACGCCGCCCGCCGCCACCAATTCGTTGGCGTGCGTCAAGAAGTAGCGCACGCGGTTGTCCCGCCAAGGCGGGCTGCTGCTGGGCTGGGCCGCGGGCACGCCCAGCGGCGTCTGCCACCACAACAAAGGCTTTTGCAGCCCTTCAAAGTAGCGGCGCGCCTCGGCAAAGTGCTGCGCAAAGCTGTGTCCGTTGCTGGGCTGGGGGTTGACGTCGTCCCAGTACCAATGGCGCCCGTTGCGCACGCAGGCGGCGGCGCGGTTTTGGGCTTCCATGCAGCCCGCATCGCGGTCCTGGGTTTGCATGACCACAAAGTCGGCCTGGCCCGCACCCAGCTTCTGCATGTAGGCCACATCGGTGGCGCGCAGATCGTCGAACATGGACGGTGGAAAACCGACGTAGGTGCGTGGCGCATGCAGGCGGGCCGTGCGCAGCAGGCAGGCCGCCACGCCGGCGACGGTGTCGGGCAATCCAGCGCAGTCGGGGTTGGGGTTGACCAGGGCGGGCATGCGGGTCGGATCGGCCTGGGCGCGCTGGGTGTAGCCCCAGAAGTCGGGCTCCAGGTTGACCAGGGCGGGCTGGCCATAGCGCCCCAGCTTTTGGAACAGCAGCCGCACCTGGCTCCAATACGGGCCCATGAAGCTGGGGTCGGTCAGGCCGCTGAGGTTGCTGTCGCCGCGCGCTGCCATTTGGTAGAGGGTGAACATGGGCACGGCACCGACCATCTCGGCGTGCTGGATCACCCGCTCCACATAGGCGCCTGAGGGACTGTTCCAGCTCAGCCAGGAGTCGCTGCCCACGCCGTTCAGGTATTGGTCGTAAATGTCTGGCGACAGGCCTTGGCCCAACACCGTGCCAGTGTCCGTGGTGCCCACGCCGACCAGCAAGCGCTTGGGGCGTCCCAAGGCCTGGGCCAGGGCCCCCGCGCGCTGGGCCAGGGGCAGCTTGTCCAGGGCCCCATGGGTGTTGCTGGATGGGCTGCTGGCCTTGGGCTTGTCCGAGGCGCGGGCCTTGTCTTGGGGGCCGGCGGCCGCAGCCAGGCCCAGTTGAGCGCTGAGCAGCCAAGCCACGCCCAGGCCCACCAGGGCGAGGGCCGTGCGCCAGCGGGCCACCAAAGTGCTTCGTTCCATGGCAGATGTCCTGATCAGGAGGGGGAGGTGGCCTGGGTCGAGCCGGCCGGGGCAAGGGCTGAGGGGCATAAAACGCAGCATCTTGCAAAATTTTGCAAATTATGCCGTTGAGGGCGAAGGACGCCGGCCAGTGGTGTGAAATATGCCCACTCTCCGTTGCTGGCGGAGGGTGCCTGGCCCTTAGCATGACGGGCTGCCGCTTCCAGACCCAGCGCTTGGGATCGTCCCCGCCTGCGTCCGAACCGATTGACCACCTTGACCTTGACCCTACGTCCATGAAGTGGCACGTCCTCACGCCTTTCCTGCAGGCGCGCCACGAACTGTGGATGACCGAGCATCTCCAGCGGCACCAGTTCAACATCGTGCCCGCGCACTACTTGCACGACCCCTTGCGCGCCCGAGCGTCCTTGAGCGACTGGGGTGACTTTATGCGCCAAAACGCCCGAGCCCATCGGGAGTCTCGCCGCACCGAGGGCCTGCTGACGGCATTTCCCCCCTTGGCCCTGACGGCGGCGGCCATGAAGACACTGACCCGCCGCTCAGGGCCGCTGGTGGCCTGGACCTTCAACCTGGGCGGTCTCTATGGCGGCCTGAAGCAGCGCTTGGCGAGCCAGGTTTTGCGTTCGGTCGATGCCTTCGTGGTGCACTCCCGGCAGGAGGTACGCAACTACAGCGCGTGGTTGGATTTGCCCGAAGACCGCTTTCACTACGTCCCTTTGGGGCGAGAACTGCAAGACCCCTGGCTGGAGGAAGACCGGGAGCAGCCTTTTGTGCTGGCCATGGGCTCGGCCAACCGCGATTGGCCCACCTTGCTGAAGGCGGTCCAGGGCCTGGGCTACCGCACCGTGATCGTGGCCCCCGCGCGCACCCTGGAGGGCTTGGCCCTGCCGCCCCAGGTGGAGGTCTTGAGTGGGCTCAGTCGGGAGGCCTGCCGCGCGCTGTGCCAGCGCGCCACCCTCAATGTGGTGCCGATCGCCAACCTGCAGACCGCCTCGGGCCAGGTGGCCTTGATCGAGGCCATGATGTTCGGCCGGGCCGTGGTGGCCACGCGCTGCCCCGGCACCGAAGACATCGTGCGCGACGGAGAAAATGGTTTGCTGGTGCCCGCAGGGGACGCGCCGGCGCTGGCCGAGCGCCTGCAGGCTTTGTGGCTCGATGCGGCTTGGCGGGCCCGCCTCGGGGCGGCAGCCCGGGTCCATGTGCATGCCCACCTGTCGGTGGCCGCGGAGTGCGCGCGCATGCAGGTGATGCTCGACCGCTGGGCCTGAGCCGGGCAGTTGGCCGAGCGGGCTGGGTCCCGAGGCGAGTGACGAGTGGATGGTTCCTCGATTTGAGCGGCTCGGTTCCGGCCACCAGGCCCGATAATGAAAAGCGTGCCTTGGCCTTTTGATAGGCCCTCCTCCGTTCACCTCTCGATGCTGTCCATGCTCTTGCTGCCCTGTTTTGCCGCTCGCTCCCGTCCCCTGGTTCGTGCCAGTGCAGTGGCGGTGGCATGTGCGCTGGTCTGGTGCGCACCCGCCCAGGCCGTGGTCGAGGTGGCGGTGCAGTTGGATTCCTCCTGGGCCAACGACAGCAACCCGCTGCGCTTGTCTGACCGCAACACCACGCCGGGCGTCACGCGCCAGAGCGACAGCGTGATGTCCGTCGACGTGCGCGCTGCACTGATTGCGCCCCTGCTGTCCGACAGCACCAGGCTGGAGATCAATGCTGCTTTGGGCCGGCGCCAGTACCAAAGCCAGAACCAGCTCGACCACGAAGCGCGCCAGTTTGAGTCCCGCCTGGTCTGGGAGGCCTCGCCCCTGCTGCGCGGGCGCGTGGCCTATGCCACCGATGAGCGCCTGTACCAGCCGCAAAACGCGGTGCAGGTGGTGCGCGATCTGGTGCGCCAGCAAACGACCAGCTCGGAAGTGGCCTTGCGCGCCACGCCCGAGTTGGAGCTGCCTTTGACGCTGGAGCGCATCTCGGTGCGGCACGATGCCGCCCAAAACCAGTACCTGGACCGCAATGACAACGCCGTGCAGTTGGCGCTGCGCCACCTGTCCCCGCTGGGCTCCACCCTCACCGTGGGCCAGCGGCGCCTGTCGGTGGACTACCCGAACCGCAGCGCGGCCGATGTGGCCGTGCTGGACGATCGCTACCACGACCAACTGAGCTTTGTCGATGTGGACTGGGCCTACAGCCCGCTCACCCGCTTCGGTGCGCGGGTCGGGCATTTGCAGCGCAGTTATCAGAACCTGGGGCCCAACAACTTTGGCTTGACGGTGGCAAACCTGCGCGGGACCTACCAGCACTCGCCGATGAGCCGCGTGGATGTCGAGTGGTTCCGCCAGGTCTACGACTCGGCCACGCCCTCGACGCTCTACTACCTGGCCAGCGGCGTGCGCCTGGGGCTGGGCTGGCGTTGGTCTGAGCTGACCCGCTTGCGCGCCTTGGCCAGCCACGAGCGCCAACAAAATCAACCCGGGGCGCTCGGCGCGATCCCCCGCCAGCCGGACAACCAACTGACCCGCATCGGGGGCAGCCTGGACTACAGCCTGGCGCGCGGTTGGCGCGCCTATGTCGAAGGGTCGCGCGACCGCTACGCCAGCGTGGCCGGCGGTGCGGTCATCGCCCAGAACGTGCTGCGCCTGGGGCTGGAATACACCTACGAAAGCCTGGCAGGCACGGCTGAGCGCGGGCGCCTGGTGCGGCGGCCATGAGCGCGCTCGCCCTCCCTGCGTCTTTGACTGCGCCTGGCTGGACGGGCCGTGTCGGTCAGCTCCTTGGCACTGGTAACCGCTGGTTGGCGCGCCGCGTGGCACGCCGTCCACTGGCCTGGGGTGCCGGGCCGGGCGTCATCAGTTTGAGTTTTGACGATGCACCGGCCAGCGCCTGCCGCGAGGGCCGGGACATCCTGGCCCACCATGGAGCCCAAGGCACCTGGTACATCGCCGGTGGCTTGACCGACCAGGATGAGCAGGGCCACCGCTGCCACTCGGTGCGCGACTTGCAGCAACTGGCCGCACAAGGTCACGAACTGGGCTGCCACACCTTTTCGCACCAGCCCGTCACCGGGCTCGGCCTGCCACGCTTGCGCGAGGAGTTGGCCCGCAATGCGCGCTTCTTCACCGACACGGTGGGGGTGGCTGCACCGCGCCATTTTTCGTTTCCGCTGGGCGACTATGGCCTGCTGTCCAAGCCGCTGGTGGGCGCGGGCTTTGAGTCGGTTCGACTGACCCGGCCCGGCATCCACCGTGGCCAGGCCGACCTCAGTGGCCTTCTGGCCCAGCCGCTCTACGACAGTGGCCTCAGTGCTGCCGCCTTGCAAGCCCAGATCGAGGCCACGGCGGCCTGTGGTGGCTGGCTGATTTTGTACACCCATGCCGTGGCTGATCAGCCGGGCCCCTGGGGTTGCACCCCTGCCCAACTGGCCCAAGCGCTGCGGCTGGCCCAGCAGGCGGGGTGCTTGCTGTTGCCGGTCGGGCAGGCCATCGCCCACTTGCGCAGCCGGGGCGCCACGCCGCACTGAAGGCCATCGTGCTTCGGCCAGAGCAGCAGGGTGGCCGAGGGAGGCTGTGCCCCTGAAAAAGAAAAAGCCTGCCAGGCAAAAGCCGGCAGGCTGGTTCAGGCGGTATGCGCTTGGCTTACTTCTGTGCCAGCACCCAGGTGGCCAGCTTCTTGGCTTCAGCTTCATTCACCTGCGCGTTGGCGGGCATCGGAACCGGGCCCCACACGCCAGAGCCACCCTTGATGATTTTGCTGGCCAGTTTGTCCGCAGCGTCTTTTTGACCTGCGTATTTGGCGGCCACGTCCTTGTAGGAAGGACCCACGACTTTTTTGTCGACGGCGTGGCAGGCCATGCAGTTCTTGGACGTCGCCAGGGCCAGATCGGCCATGGCCGGAGCAGCAACAGTCAGAGCGGCTGCCAGGGTCAGGAGAGTGCGTTTCATCGTGGTCTCGGGTGAGGGTTGGGGTACATTGACTGGGTCGAATTGTAAATTGCCTGGGCGCAGCGCGCGAGACGTCCAGGGCTAATCCTGACTCAGGAGTCGTGTGATGTTTTTTCTGGGTGTCGGTGTGGTGCTGTTGCTGTTGAAGTACCTGGAGCTGGGGCCTGTGGCGGCCTGGAACTGGTACCTCGTGTTGGCGCCGTTTGGCTTGGCGGCCCTGTGGTGGGTCTGGGCGGATCACACCGGTTACACCAAGCGGCGGGCCATGGAGAAAATGCAAAAGCGCAAGCAAGAGCGCATCGACAAGCAAAAAGAAGCGCTGGGCTTTGTCGCCCGCAAGCGCCGCTGACCTGGCGCAGCAGGCCCCGGGGCTGATCTCCAGCCAGTCTGTGCCCAAAGAAAAAGCCGCTCGGTGAGCGGCTTTTGTTTTTCCGGCAGGGCTGTCGTTCAGCTGCTCAGTGCTTCGAAAGCGCGGGCCGTGATCGCATCCACACCGCCGATACCGCTGATGGCGCGGTACTTGGGGGCGGCGGCGGCATCGGCCTTGGCCCAGTTGCCGTAGTAGTCAACCAGGGGACGGGTTTGGTTGCTGTACACCTCAAGGCGCTTCTTGACGGTTTCTTCCTTGTCGTCTTCGCGCTGGATCAGGGCTTCGCCCGTGACATCGTCCAGGCCCTCGACCTTGGGGGGGTTGAACTTGACGTGGTAAGTGCGGCCCGAGGCGGGGTGCGAGCGGCGACCACTCATGCGCTCGATGATGGCGTCAAAAGGCACATCGATTTCGAGCACGTAGTCGAGCTTGACGCCGGCGGCCTTCATGGCGTCGGCTTGCGGGATGGTGCGCGGGAAGCCGTCGAACAGGAAGCCCGAAGCGCAGTCGGGCTGAGCGATGCGTTCCTTGACCAGGTTGATGATCAGTTCGTCGCTGACCAGACCGCCGGATTCCATCACGGCCTTGGCTTCCAGGCCCAGCGGGGTGCCCGCCTTCACGGCGGCGCGCAGCATGTCGCCCGTCGAGATTTGGGGAATGCCGTACTTCTGGCAGATGAACGTGGCTTGCGTGCCTTTACCCGCGCCTGGCGCGCCCAGCAGAATGAGTCTCATGGATGTCCTCGGAGGATAGTGTCAAATCAGCCGGCACCGCTGGCTACGCGCAAGATGGCCGTGGGAGGCCACGGTAGACGCAGTGCTCAATTTGATCCAGAGGATAGCATGGCGAGCCCTGCGCCATCCTTACGTGGGTGACAAAGCGATGACGCGGATCGCGTGACCTCGACCGCCTGGTTTCAGGCCGTGGTCTTGGCGAGCAGGGCGCGCACGCGGGCCAGGTCTTCCGGTGTGTCCACGCCGGGGCCGGGGGCCTCGGTGCTGATGTGCACCGCAATGCGGTGACCGTGCCAGACAGCGCGCATCTGCTCGAGCGACTCCAGCACCTCCAGCGGCGCCTGCGGCAGTTTCGGGAAGGCGCGCAAAAAGCCCACCCGGTAGCCATAGATGCCAATGTGACGCAGGGGCTGAAGGCCTGCCGCCGGCCCTGAAGCGTTTTGCCACCAGGCCTGACCAGCTTGGTCGCGTGAGTGCGGAATGGGCGCGCGGCTGAAGGTCAACGCCAGTCCAGCCGCGTCCAGCACCACTTTCACCACATTCGGGTTGTTGAACTCGTCCAGGTGGTCGATCGGGTGGGCGGCCGTGCTCATGCTGGCGTGGGGATGCTGGGCCAGCAAGGCTGCCACAGCGTCGATCAGACCGGGCTGGATCAGCGGCTCATCGCCTTGCACATTGACCACGACCGCATCGTCAGGCAAGCCCAGCAGGTCGCAGGCCTCGGCCAGGCGGTCGCTGCCAGAGGGGTGGTCGGCTCGGGTCAACACGGCTTCCACCTGGTGTTCCAGGCAGCTTTGCACGATGCGGGCGTCATCGGCGGCCACCACCACGCGCTGGGCCTGGCTCAGCGCCGCCTGGCGTGCCACGCGCACCACCATGGGCAGGCCGGCCAGGTCGGCCAGGGGTTTGTCCGGCAGGCGGGTGGAAGCCAGCCGTGCCGGGATCAGCACGGTGTAGCTCACAGGCCCAGTTCCTCGTCGCTCAGGGTGCGGGCTTCGTTCTCGAGCAGGATCGGGATGCCGTCGCGCACCGGGTAGGCCAGTCGTGCGCTGTGGGACACCAGTTCCTGGCGGACCGGGTCAAAGGTCAAGGGGCCCTTGGTGACAGGGCAGACCAGCAGTTCAAGAAGTTTGCTGTCCATGCGAGATCGGTGAAGGTGAGTGGGAGGCGGGAGGCCGCGATGATAGCGCTGCGTCCAGCCGCACTTGCAAAGCAGCCCAGAAAGCGGGCTCGGGTTCGAAGACCAGGGGCACGGCCCAGGCCTGTGGCCAATGCGGCCACAGCTTGTGGGCGTCTTTTTCGGTGCACAGCCACAACCCCCCTGGCGCACCCGGTTCCGGCAGGCCTTGGCTGAAGTCATGGTGGTCGGGCAGGGGGGTGCGACTCGCCAACACCAATCCGGCCTGTTCCAGCATGGTGAAAAAGCGCTCGGGTTGGGCGATGCCGGCCAGGGCATGCACTGCCTGTGCTTGGAAGGCCTCCAAGGGCCGGCGTTCGCCCAGCGCGTTGACGGCGTGATCGGCCAGGTGGCGCCGGGCACGAAAGCCAGCAAAGGCGGGTTGGGCGCCGGTGTGCAGCACCAGGTCCACAGCGCGTGGCCAGGGCTCACGCAAGGGGCCCGCTGGTTGCAACCAGCCGTTGCCCACGCCGCGGTCGTCAAACACACACAGCTCGATGTCGCGCTGCAGCGCCAGGTGCTGCAGACCGTCATCGCAAACGATCACGCGGGTGGCGGGGTAGGCCGCCAGCAAGGCCCGGGCGGCCTGGGCCCGGCGCCGGGCGACAAACACGGGCACGCCGGTGCGGCGCTGGACCAGCAGGGGCTCATCGCCCACCTCGGGCGCCAGGCTGTCGGGGCGCACTTCGCGGCAGTCCTGGGTCTGTCGACCGTGGCCCCGGGACACCACGCCCACCGCCAGACCCTGGCGGCGCAAATGGTCCACCACCGCGAGCACGGTGGGGGTCTTGCCGGCACCGCCCGCGACCACATTGCCCACCACCAGCACCACGGCAGGCACGCGCTCGCTGGCCAGCCAACCGCGCTGGTACAGCCAGCGCCGGGCTGCCACAAGCCCCCCCAGCAGTGCGGCGAGCGGCCACAGCAGGCAGGCCAGCAGGCCCCGCTGCTGCCACTGGCGCAACAAGTAGGCTTGGCCGCCATCGGTGCGGTGCGTGGACGGGGAGGGCATGGCGCGGCGGCTCAGCGCGTTTTGGCGCTGGCAGGCGTTTGGGTGGCGAAGGTGATTTGCGTGAGACCGATGCGGCGTGCGGCTTCCATCACTGTGATGACGGACTGGTGCGTGGCATTGGCGTCGGCGCTGATGATCAGCACCGATTCACGCCCGCCCTTGGCCGCCTCGGCCAGGGCCATGGACAGCGCCTCGCTCTGGGCTGGGGCTGGCGCCTTGTTGATGGCATAGCGGCCCTCGCTGGTGATGCTGACGATCAACTCTTTGGGGTAGTCGCGCTGGGTTTCGGCGTCGGCTTCTGGCAGGCGCAGCTGCAGCTCGGTGAACTTGCTGTACGTGGTCGACAGCATCAAAAAGATCAGCACCACCAACAGCACATCGATGAAGGGGATCAGGTTGATCTCGGGCTCGTCCCGGCGGCGCGGTCGAAAGTTCATGCCGGGCTCACTTCCTGAGTTGACTCAGGTGGCGCGCAAAGCGCTCGGCGGCCAATTCCAGGGTCAGCAGGTAGGCATCGACCCGGCTGCGGAAGTAGCGCCAGAAAATCAACGACGGAATCGCCACGATCAAGCCAAAAGCGGTGTTGTACAGCGCCACCGAGATGCCGTGGGCCAGCAAGGCCGGGTTGCTGGCGCCGGTGGCGACCCCCGGGCCCGAGGCCTGGGAGCCGAAAATTTCAATCATGCCGATCACGGTGCCCAGCAGGCCCAGCAAGGGGGCTGCGGAGGCGATGGTGGCCAGCGCACTGAGCGATTTTTCCAACCGTGCGGCCACGCTGCGGCCCGTGCCTTCGAGGCTGGCGCGCAGGTCGTCGTCGCTGCAACGGGGGTTTTGGTTCAACGCGCGAAAGCCGCTGGCCAGCACCTCGCCCAGGGCCGAGTTCTGTTCGAGCTGTTGCACCACCTCGGCTGAGGGCGTGCCCTGGGCCGAGACCGTGATGGCTTCATCCAGCAGGTTGGGAGGGGCCACGCGGGAGACTTTGAGGCTGACAAAACGCTCAAGGATGAGCGCCACCGCCAGCACGGAGCAGGCGAGCAAGGGCCAGATGGGCCAGCCGGCGGCTTGAATGATCGACAACAAAACGTCTCTCCCAAGGGGTAAGGAATCGCCTCGGATTATGGCGGAGCTTTGACCTGGCGCCGCACCAAGCCGTCACGACTCGGTGTACGGACCAGTCACCCACAAAATCTGTGGATAACTTTGTGAAGAACTTCGTCACGCGCCCGGCAAAGCGGCGCCAAATGGGCGTTTCAACACTTTGACTAAAAAATGACCAGTAAAAATTTCAATGAAATCATGGGCTTACAACGTGCTTGCTGGGTTTGCGGTCGATTCAGCGCGGTAGTGCTGGCCGGCGGGTCAGGCGCGGCCCTGTGGAGTACTGAAGCCGCCGCCTTGCCTGCCAGCCCTTGAAAACAGGGGCCCTGGAGGTCAAAAGCTCGGATTGGCGCCACCTGGCAAGCGGTGTGGGCGCCTGCGCGGCGCCAAATCTGGGGGTGGATGCGGCGCCTCAGGAAAGACGGGGCTGCTCAGCCCAGACAGGCTGCTGGCCCCGGCCCCGCTTGGTGTGTCCCAGGCGGGCACAGAGGGGCTCCCCAGTGCGGGCGGGTGGCTTTGGCCGCCGGGCTGATGGGCATGGCCATCGCCAGTGCCTGGGGTGCTGCGCAGCGCAGCGGGTGTGCAACCCGGCCTGACGCGAGGTTGATCCCCTGCGCTCGCGTCGCACAGCGATTTAGTTCCTACAATGCGCCAGCAAAGCTGTTTTTTCACGATAAACCACACGAGGAAACCATGGAACATACCCTGCCCGCACTGCCCTATGCCATCGATGCGCTGGCCCCCCACTACTCCCAGGAAACCCTGGAGTTCCACCACGGCAAGCACCACAACGCTTACGTCGTGAACCTGAACAACCTGCAAAAGGGCACCGAGTTCGAAACCAAGACCCTGGAAGAGATCGTCAAGACCTCGAGCGGCGGCATCTACAACAACGCTGCCCAGATCTGGAACCACACCTTCTTCTGGAGCTGCATGAAGCCTGCTGGCGGTGGCGAACCTTCGGGCGCCCTGGCTGCGGCCATCAACGCCAAGTGGGGCAGCTATGCCGCCTTCAAGGAAGCCTTCGTCAAGTCGGCCGTGGGCAACTTCGGTTCGGGCTGGACCTGGCTGGTGAAGAAGGCAGACGGCTCGGTGGACATCGTCAACACCGGCGCTGCTGGCACCCCGCTGACCACCGCTGACAAGGCCCTGCTGACTGTGGACGTGTGGGAACACGCTTACTACATCGACTACCGCAACCTGCGTCCGAAGTTCGTTGAGACCTTCCTGGACAAGCTGGTCAACTGGGAATTCGCTGAAGCCAACTTCGCTTGATGCGACGGCGCTGAAGCCTTGCTCCCATGAAAAAACGGCCCTCGGGCCGTTTTTTTGTTGGGGCGCCACCTGAGGGGCGTGGCGGGCAGCGCGTGCCTCGGTCGGGTGCTGGGCTCAGCGGCCCTCGAAAGGCGCACCGCGCAGCTTGAGGCCGGCCTTGAAGCCTTTTTTGGCAAACCAGCCCTGGTTCATCTCCAGCACATAGCGCACCGGTTGGCTGCTGCAGTGCGAGTCGGTGGTTTGCGGCTTCATGTCTGCCAAGTTGACAATGGTGCCGTCGTCAGCCACGAAGGCAGCCGTCAGCGGCAGCAAGGTGTTTTTCATCCAGAAGCACTGCACCGCGGGCACCTCAAACACAAACAACATGCCCTCTTGCTGGGGCATCTCTTTGCGGTTCATGAGGCCGATCTGGCGCTCCAGGCCGGAAGAAGCCACCTGAACATCAATTTGGTACATGCCCGCGCCGAGCTTGGTGCGCGGCAGGTTGAGTTGAGGTCCTTCTTGAGCCCAAGCGCTGGCGCCCGCGAAAGGCAGCAGGGCCGACAGGGCGGCAGCGAAGAGGGCGTGGCGCAGCGCGCGGCGGGGCAAAAACATGGGCAAATATCCTGGTCGAAAGCCGTCAACATGCGGCCGAACTGGCAGGCCGCCAAGCCTTCATTTTGGCGTAAATGAGGTCCTGCTTGGGTGCGACAGGCTCGCGCGTCTGGTGCGGCTGCCCTGGCGTGGCGAGCAGGCTCCTGATGGGCTGAGGCGGCCCGGCCAAACCCGGGCTTGACAGCCGGACCCAAAAGCTTTTGCCGCTAGAATCTTTGAGGCTTTTTCTCACCCGCTGACCTCACTTTTTCAGCTTCCATCGGAGACCCCAGTTCATGCCCAGCTACCAGCACATCCAGGTTCCTGCCCAAGGCCAGAAGATCACGGTCAATGCGGACAAAACCTTGAACGTGCCTGACCAGCCCATCATCCCCTTCATCGAAGGCGATGGCACGGGGCGTGACATCACGCCGGTGATGATCAAGGTGGTCGACGCAGCGGTGGCCAAGGCCTACGGTGGCCAGCGCAAGATCCAATGGATGGAGGTCTACGCTGGCGAAAAGGCCACGCAAATCTATGGCCCCGATGTGTGGTTGCCCGACGAAACCCTGCACGCCGTGCGTGACCATGTGGTGTCCATCAAGGGCCCGCTGACCACCCCGGTGGGCGGTGGCATCCGTTCTTTGAACGTGACCCTGCGCCAAGAGCTGGACCTGTACGTCTGCCTGCGCCCGATCCAGTACTTCAAGGGCGTGCCTTCGCCGCTGAAGGAACCCGAAAAGACCAACATGGTGATCTTCCGTGAGAACTCGGAAGACATCTACGCCGGCATCGAGTTCGAGGCCGAGAGCGACAAGGCCAAGCGCCTGATCAAGTTCTTGCTGGACGAGTTCGGCATCAACAAGATCCGCTTCCCCAACACCTCGGGCATTGGCCTCAAGCCCGTGTCGCGCGAAGGCACCGAGCGCCTGATGCGCAAGGCCATCCAATACGCCATCGACAACCACAAGCCCAGCGTCACCATCGTGCACAAGGGCAACATCATGAAGTTCACCGAAGGTGCCTTCCGCGACTGGGCTTACGACCTGGCGGTGAAGGAGTTCGGTGGCGAGCTGATCGACGGCGGCCCCTGGGTGCGCGTCAAGAACCCCAAGACCGGCAAAGACATCGTCATCAAGGACAGCATTGCCGACGCCTTCCTGCAGCAGATCCTGATGCGCCCGGCCGAGTACAGCGTGGTGGCCACGCTGAACCTCAACGGCGACTACATCTCCGACGCGCTGGCTGCGCAGGTGGGCGGCATGGGCATTGCCCCGGGCGCCAACCTGTCGGAAACCCTGGCCATGTTTGAAGCCACCCACGGCACCTCGCCGCGCTACGCCGGCAAGGACTATGTCAACCCTGGCTCGGAGATCTTGTCGGCCGAGATGATGCTGCGCCACATGGGTTGGGTCGAAGCCGCTGACTTGATCATCCGCGCGCTCGAAGGCGCGGTGCAAAGCAAGCGCGTGACCTATGACTTTGCCCGCCTGATGGAGGGCGCGATCCAGGTCAGCTGCTCCGGCTTTGGCGACGTGATGATCGCGCAGATGGACCTCTGAAGGGCGAGCCTCATTCAGAGGCCCGATGACCGCGTGGGGGCAAACCCGCGCGGCCTCGCTCAGGCTCAGAGTTTTGACACGCGTTCCAGCTCGCTCTTGAAGAGCTTGACCACCGCTGGGTCGTAGGAGGCGGCAAACTTGTCGTGCACCGCCTTGACCTCGGCGCGCATGCGCAGCTGTTCGGCCTCGGCGATCTGGTTGAACACCATGCCCTTGGCCTTGAGCTCGTTGACGGCCTTGCTCGACACATCTCGGCTGACCACCCGCTGGTAGTTTTGGGCTTCGCTGGCCGCGTCTTGCAGCAGTTTTTGCTCAACCGGGCTGAGCTTGTCCCAGAACTTCTTGCTGACCTGGATGGGGTTGGTGGCGTACACGTGGTTGGTTTCGCTGACGTACTTGTTCACTTCATAGAACTTGTTCGACAGGATCACGGCGTAGGGGTTTTCTTGCCCGTCGACCGTCTTGCTTTCCAGGGCCCCATACAGCTCGGCAAAAGGCAAAGGCAGCGGGTTGGCCTTGAAGGCCTTGAAGGTCTCCACGAACACGGGGTTCGGGATCACACGCAGCTTCAGGCCATCCAAGTCCTCTCCCTTGGTGATGGGACGCTTGCTGTTGGTCACGTTGCGAAAGCCCAGGTCAAAAAAGCCCAGCACAACGATGCCTTTGTCGTTCAGCCGGGTTTTGAGCATCTGGCCCAACGGGCCGTCGACCATCGCATCGGCCTGGCGCGGGTGGCTGAACAGGAACGGAAAATCCAGCAGGCCGAACTCTTTGACAATGCCGGTCAGCGAGGTGGTGGAGGCCACCAGCATTTCTTGCACGCCCCCCATCAGCGCGGACTGCTGTTGCATTTCATTGCCCAGCTGGCTGCTGGCGAACTCAGTCACCTTGATTTTTCCGCCGCTCTTGGCGGTGACGATTTCTGCGAACTTCTTCACCCCCATGCTGGTCGGGTGGTCGGTGTTGTTCAGGTGCCCGATCTTGATCGTGCGCTCTTGAATGTCCTGCGCCATGGCCGCCGTGCCAGCTGCCACGAGGCTGCAAATGGCGGCTAATTTGATCAGTTTGATGTTCATGGGGTCTCCGGGTGTTGTTGTTGAATGGGGGGTGTTCTGCGCGCGGGTCAGGGGCTTGGGGCCCACGATCCCCGCATCAAGATGCGCCGGGTGCGCTGGCCAGTCGCTCGGCCACCGCACGCACGGCCAACAGGTAGCCATGGGGGCCGAGCCCGCAGATGACACCGTGTGCAGCCTGTGACACCAGGGAGTGCGTGTACGGGGCGGGCCGCTGGTGGATGTTGGTGAGGTGCACCTCAATCAGCGGCTTGCGCAGCAGCTTCAAGGCATCCAGCACGGGCACGCAGCCAAACGAGAAACCGGCTGGGTTGATGATCACCGCCGCGTCTTGCTGGGCCGCTTCTTGAATCCAGTCCACCAGAACGCCTTCGTGGTTGGTCTGCCGGAAGTCCACGGCCAAGTCCAGCGACTGAGCCAACTGACGGGAAGCCGCTTCAATTTCGGCCAAGGTGGTCGTGCCGTACAAGCCCGGTTCGCGGGTGCCGAGCATGTTCAAGTTGGAGCCGTTCAAGATGAAAAGTGGATGCGTCATGGGGACCTTTGCTGTGAATGGCTTGCATTGTGGGCAGCTTGAAGCCCATCAATTCCATTTTGGAAACCTGTTCCATATAATGAAAAATTGTGCACCAAGGCTTCCGAAGCTGACCCTCGCATGCGGACCATGGACGCCATAACCCCTCGCCCAGGACCCGCCCCATGACGCTCGCCCTCGACCGCGGCCTCTCGCTTCTTGAACAACTCTGCGGGCAACCCGAAGGCATGTCGTTGACAGCCTTGGCCGATGAGTTGGACCTTCCGCACAGCGCTTGTCACCGACTTCTCACGGCCTTGATCCGGCGCGGCTTCGTGCGCCAGGCGCGCAGCCAGGGGAACTACTTGCTGACCGTGAAGATTGCGTCGATGGGCCTGGAGTTGCTGAGCAGCAAGGGCATCGTCGACATCGCTGAACCCATTCTGGAGCGGCTGGCCAAAGAGTCTGGGGAGCTTGTGCGTTTGTCCATCGTCGACGGGGATCGCCTGGTCTGGGTGGCCAAGTCGCAGGGCACCCGCCTGGGACTGCGCTACGACCCCGACATGGGCATGGAGGCGCGCCTGTCCTGCACCGCCTCAGGCCACGCCTGGTTGCTGACTTTGAGTGACGAGCGCGCCCTGGCCTTGGTCAGCCAGCAGGGCTTTGGCCAGCCCAAAGACTATGGCCCCAAGGCGCCCACCACGGTGCAGGGCCTGTTGGGCATGCTGGAGGCCGCGCGCACCCGCGGCTATGCAGTGATTGATGAAGTGTTTGCCCCGGGCATGAGCGCGCTGGCAGCCCCGGTGGTGCGCGGTCAAGACACCGTGGGCGTGGTCAGCATCGCCGGTCCACGGCAACGCTGGACCCTGGCTGCGATGGAACGATTGGCGCCGGCCTTGCTGGCCGCCACGGCGGAGCTGGGGCCGCTCAGCCGGGTCTCCACGCTGTCGGGGAAGCCGCAGTTGGGACGGTCTTGAAGAGCTGGGGCGGGTCGGCTGGCATCCAGGTCAGGCGGGCTGGGCGCCTGGAGCTTGGGGCCACTCATGAACTCGGGAAGAGCGCAGTGCGTCGCTCCCTCGCCGTCAAGGCAGGCTCAAGTCCAAGCCCAGCGCCTGGGCCAAGTCGAAGGTGAGCAGCCCCAGGACCAACAGCGACAGCACAAAGACAGCGGCCACCTTGCCGCTGGCGCGCAGCACGGCGCCGGTGTTGTTTTCCTTCTTTTTCCCTTGGTCGTAGTGCCACTTGATGGCGTAGAACATGCCGATGCCCAGCACGAGCACCTTGAAGGTCACGAAGACTATCGGGGTCCAATCCATCATTGTGGGTATTTCCAAGCGGTCCATTGAGACGGTCTATTGTGAGGAGAAGGGACTCCCGTCACCGTACCAGTCGCCTGCATTTTCATGCATACCAGGGACTTGGCTCGTTTCGGGCGCGTGCGGCGGCGCGCGAACCAACCTTTTTGAAGCTGCCAGGTGTGTCTGAATTGACCCCAGCCCGGCCTCTTCTGTCACTGAACTTTCATCAACAGACCCAACAATCTCTTTACGTTGTTTTAACAAGTTGCCACGGTCTGGCAGTTCTCAGGAAGCTGAATCTCTATGTCCCACACCTCCTCGCGTCGTCACCTGCTCAAGATGTTTGCCAGTGCGCCCATGTTGCCCCTGGCCGGAGGCAGCATGGCCTCCATGCTCAGCGCCTGCGGCGGTGGCAGCGGCGGCTCGACCTCGGTCGTCACCATGCTCAGCGCCGGCTTCACTGGCATGAGCGCACCCAACCTGTCGGCCCCGGCCGACATGGCCACGACCAAGGTGGGTTCCAGCCTCAAGGTCAGCCTGAGCAACGGCGAAGAACGTGTCTACAGCCTGGCCTACCAACCCTTCTTCCTGACCGGCACCCAAGTGCCTGATGGCAAGGGCGGCACGGTCCTGGCGGGTGCTTACTACGACATCAACAACAAGGCCATCATCGACAGCACCGTGGCCGGCAAAGAGCGTCAGTTCTTCTCCGATTCGCCGGACGGCACCTCGCTGCTGAAGCTGGATGCCGCCTCCACCGTGACCGGTGCCAAGGGCAATGTGGTCTACGCCGTGGTGCAGTTCGAATACACCACCTGGGCCCAAGACGGTGTGACCGACATGTACGGCAAGCTGCCGTCGCCCATCGCCGTGCTGACCCTGGACCAAGACCCAGCCACCGGCAAGCTGACCCTGCTGAAGTACAGCAATGTGGACACCTCCAGCGCCAACGGCCTGTGGATCACCTGCGCCAGCAGCCTCTCGCCCTGGAGCACCCACCTGTCCAGCGAAGAGTACGAACCGGACGCCTTCACCATCTCGAGCAACACGATGTTCCAGGCCTACAGCAAGAACCTGTATGGCGATGCGACCAAGGCCAACCCCTACCACTACGGCCACATGCCCGAAGTGACGGTCAACCCTGACGGCACCGGCAGCATCAAGAAGCACTACTGCCTGGGCCGCATCTCGCACGAGCTGATCCAGGTCATGCCCGACAACCGCACCGCGCTGATGGGCGATGACGCCACCAACAGCGGCCTGTTCATGTTCGTGGCCGACCGTGAAAAAGACCTGTCCTCGGGCTCGCTGTACGTGGCCAAGTTTGGCACGGGCTGGTCGCTGGACCCGGCAGGCGCTGGCGCCGCCGTCACCTGGATCAAGCTGGGCTCGGCCACCAGCGCTGAAATCCTGGCCCTGGCCAACAAGCTCAAGCCCACGGACATCTTCGACCGCGCCACCGTGGACCCCAAGGACGCCACCTACACCCAGATCCGCATCAGCGGCAAGGTGGAGTGGGTGCGCCTGAAGGCCGGCATGGAGAAGGCGGCTGCCTTCCTGGAGACCCATCGCTACGCCGCGCTCAAGGGGGGCTCGATGGCTTTCACCAAGATGGAAGGCACGACCGTCAACATCAAGGACAAGATCGCCTACTCGGCGCTGCAAAACATGCAGAGCTCCATGGTGCGCAACAACGCTGCCTGGGACTCGTCCTTCAACATCACGATCGAAAAGGCCTTGAACGCTGGTGGCATCCTGGCCCACACCCTGACCGGCAGCCAAAAGGACACCGCGGGCGCGGCCATCAACAGCGAATGGGTGCCTTCGCTCACCAAGACCCTGCTGATCGGCGAAGACCTGGCCACGGCGGACGCCCTGGGCAACCTGGCCAATGCTGACAAGATCGGCGCACCGGACAACATCAAGTTCTCCGAAAAGCTGCGCACCTTGTTCATCGGCGAGGACAGCGCCTACCACGTGAACAACTTCCTGTGGGCCTACAACGTGGACACCAAGGTGTTGAGCCGCATCGCCTCGATGCCCTCGGGCGCCGAATCCACCGGTCTGGGCGTGGTTGACGATCTGAATGGTTGGACTTACATCACCGCCAACTTCCAACACCCGGGCGACTGGATCACCAACGCCAGTGGCACTGGCCTGCACGACAAGGTCAAGACCACGCTGGACCCGCTGGTGCGCGCCAACTACAACAACCGCTTCAGCGCTGCAGTGGGTTACCTGACCGCCGCCCCCTCGCAAATGAAGCTGACGGGTTGATCCCTCGATTGACCGCTTGATCGGCACAGCACGGCCTGGGCGCAACAGCGCACCAGGCCAGTGTTTTGAAAGCCCTCACCTGGGAGCAGGTGGGGGCTTTTTTTGTGCGCCGACGCGGTTTGCCGCCCTGCCGTTTTTGTTTTTGATGCGCAAGGGCGGCCCCTTCAGTTCAGATGGTGGGGCTTGATTCAATCCTTCAATCTGGCCCGCTTATTGGCAGGTCTTCGATTTGTTAGCGCTGACGAGACTCAAGCCTGTGCGCAGCGTGAAGCTGTCGGAGCGCTTGTTGCAGGCGTCACACGCCGGGATGATGTATTCCCCTGAGACTCGGCTGTTGATCACGTGAGCGCCCAGCGTGGGCGTATTTTTGCATCCTTCAATGGAACAAATAACCGGCCAGTTCATTTTGGATGGATTGAAGTTAATCCAATGCTGTTTCCAGGTGGTGCAGCCGCACTGGCGTCCACTGGTTCCATTTTTATTGGACCAGCCTGATGTTGGAACGTTCATGGTCATCTCCTTGGTTACAGAGGAGATGTTCTAAGACAGGTTTTTATTTGGCGATTCGATGCGCCCCTGAATCAGCGACGAAGCTTCAGTTTAGATGCCCAAACGGTTTCGGTTCGAGCGCTTGGATGGGCGCACCTTGCTTGGCTGGAAAATCCAATAATGAACAAGGTGTGCTAGCTTATGCTCTTGTGCATGGATTGGATGCATCCATGATGCATGAGAAATGATTCAAATCAGGGGGGTGAATGGTCGATGGACGATTCTGGCGGCCCTCTGCCTTCTGACCGTGGTTTGAGTCCGAAAGCTCGGCGTGAAATCCACGCCTCGCACCGACGGCGGACTACGTCAGCCGCTGCCGTGCTTAGCTATCACAAGCTAGATGATTTTGGAATGTCGGATGTTTTTTTCTTGTTCAATCTTGCTGCACTCTTTTTGATGGGCTTGAAAGAGATCGATTGAAGAGGCGGCTTCACTGGATGGCTCGCCGTCCAGTTGGATTCTCAGGACGGAGAATCATTTGCTTGTTGACTTGCATCAAGGGTCTCGATTCTGGGTGAATGACAATCAACCGATTTCCCTGTCCATGGATGTTTGATTTTGGTTTTTCTTGATTTTGTCTATATTCATGTTGTTGAGTGCATGAGCAATTATTCAATACAGCCGTCAGCAAAAGTTTGTCTTGTGGCTGGATTGGGCCTTGTGATCCTGGATGCCTTGCTCGCATTGGTGCTTGCTTGCTTTTTTGTTGCTAAACATAACAAAGTTATCGAAACGTATTCGGATTATTTGGATCGGTACCATCGCGCCTTGTCCGCTCATGAGGCCTGGGGTCGTGCTCCATTTTTTTCATCCAATCAAACGCGAACAGGCGCTTCGGCCCCACAGCTCTGTCCTCAGGCCAGCCCATGAAGCGGCGGTCATTCCATTTGAAACATCGTTCACCACAACGACAAGCTGCTGGTCAGCCTGGACCTTGAGGGTCAGCACAGCGGGTCGGCGATCCGCACCAGGCTCTTGACTGTCGCCGTCGCCGTCGTCCTTGTCGCGCTGGCTTTGTGCACTGCACGCTCTGCGGATCACGCACCGCCTCCTCACGCAGCTCGGGGCTGTCCCGGGGCTCTGTGGGGATTGCACGATCCAAACCTACCCACCCAAGCGAACTTCCCATGAGAAACAACACGCCCGTCACGCAACGAAACTTCGACTTCCCAGATGGGGCCACGCTGATGTCCACCACGGACTTGCAAAGTCACGTCGTTTACGCCAACAGAGCTTTTGTGGACGTCAGCGGCTTTGCCCGCGATGACATCCTGGGCCAGCCGCACAACCTGGTGCGCCACCCCGACATGCCCGAGCAGGCTTTTGCCGACATGTGGAGCACGCTGAAAGCGGGGCAGTCCTGGACTGGCCTGGTCAAGAACCGGCGCCAAAACGGGGACCACTACTGGGTGCGCGCCAATGCCACGCCGATTGAGCACGGCGGTCAGGTGGTGGGCTACATGTCTGTGCGCACCAAGCCCTCGGTGCAGGAGGTGCAAGCCGCCGAGTCGCTGTACCAGCGGATGCGCGTGGGCCAACTCAGGGGCATGGCCTTGCACAAAGGCCTGCTCGTGCGTACCGGCTGGACCCGCGCGATGTCCGTGATGCAATTGATGGGTCTGCGCTCGCGCGGCCTGATGGCCTGTTTGTTGGGTGGCTTGGTGGCGGTGCTCGGTGCCTGGCTTGCCGGCGCTGCCGGGGGCGTCCTTGAGGGCACCGTTGCAGGGGCGGCGATGGGCGTGGCCCTGTGTTTTGCCCTCCTGGAGCAGCAGATCATTGAACCTGTTCGCACCATCTACCGTGAAGCGCAGCACGTGGCCAGCGGCCAGCCCGCCAAGCTTTCTGGCTTCAACCGCGTGGACGAAATCGGCATGCTGATGCGGGCTGTGAACCAGGCGGGCTTGAACCTCAAGGCCTTGCTCGATGACGTGGCCAACCGTGCGGACGTGGTCGCCTCCACGAGCGATGAAATCGCTCGCGGCAATACCGACTTGTCGGCGCGAACCGAGGGGCAGGCCAGCGCGCTGGAGCGTACCGCCGCCGCCATGGAACAGTTCCATTCGACAGTCAAGCAAAACGCCCACAACGCCGACGAGGGCAACGTCATGGCGCGCCATGCCTCCGACGTGGCGGGCAAGGGCGGTCAGGTGGTGGCCCAAGTGGTCGACACCATGAAGGGCATCAACGAGAGCTCCCGCAAGATTGCCGACATCATCGGCTTGATTGATGGGATTGCTTTCCAAACCAACATCTTGGCTCTCAATGCCGCAGTCGAAGCCGCCCGGGCGGGTGAACAAGGCCGGGGCTTTGCGGTCGTGGCCAGCGAGGTTCGCAGCCTGGCTGGCCGAACCACGGCGGCCGCGAGGGACGTCAAGTCGCTGATCACGGCGAGCCTGGAGCGGGTGGAGGCCGGTACCGACCTGGTCGACAAGGCCGGGCAGACCATGACGGAGGTGGTGCAGGCCAACCAAGAGCTCACGGCCTTGATGACGCAGATTTCGGTTGCGAGCCGCGAGCAGACCCAGGGCATTGGGCAGGTGGGGGAGGCCATCACTTTGTTGGACCAGAACACCCAACAGAATGCCGGCTTGGTCCAGGACAGTGCCACCGCGGCGCAGGCGCTGCGCCACCAGGCCACGCAATTGGTCAATGCCGTGAATGCGTTCCGGCGCCCCGTCAGAACCCAGGTCCTCCTGCGCTGAGCCTTCAGGGCCTTTGGGGCCTGCAATGCCGGGCGGTTTTGTCCTGGCATCGATGCCCGCGGTGGTGGGATGTGGCCAGGCCCAAGCCCCGTCCTGAAATGCGATGGGTGCGCGCGCAGGGGCTTCGGCGTACCCCGGATGAGCGCATCGAATTGCCAGATAATCGGCCAATGCACCGCTTACGCCATGCCCGGACCCTGACCCAGCTGCTGCTGCTGTGGTTTGTCTGTGCTTTCGGTGTGACCCTGGCCTCGCCTTGGGTTGCACCTCAGGCCTTGCAGTTGGTGTGTTCGGCCAATGGCGCCTTGAAGCTGCTGCCGCTGGCCGATGGCGAGGCGGTGCCAGACAAGGCCGCTGCAGAGGGTGGCGCGCACAGCCTGGACTGCCCCTTGTGCAGCCTACCAGGCCTGAGCGATTGGCCCCGGCCCACCGTACCGGGCCTGGCCCCACCGCTGAGTTATCAAGCGCGCAGCATCCCGGCGGCCCGCATGGCCGCGCTGACGGCGGCGCCACTGCCACCGCGCGGCCCCCCTGCGAGCGCTTGAGTGCAGCCGCAGCGGCTGGGTCCTGTCGCGGCCCATGCCTTGCCTCTCTTTCTTCAGTGTTGCCGGCCAGCCGAGACCGTCTCTTGACGGCTTGACTCGGTTCGCCTTCGCCTGTGCCTGCCTGTTTGGGCGGGGCGGGGCGGGCACGCTGCCCTTTTGGGGCTCCAGGACCGTGGGTCTGGAGCCGGGCACTCCGCCTGGGCGGAGGCCGAACCGTTTTTTGAATCATGAAGTCTTCTTTTGTTTCGTCGCCGCGAGCGACCCGTCGTTTGCCCGCCCGGCCCTTGGCCCTGTCGGCCCTGATCGTGCTGGGCTGGGCCCAGGCTGCTGGGGTCCATGCCCAGCAAGGTGGCCTTGCTGCCTCGGCGGACTCCACCTTGACCCTGGGAACAGTCCAGATCACGGACCGGGCCCAGGGCGCGCTGCCCTCGCGCAATGTGCTCAGTTCGGTTGACGTGCTGGGCGGTCCTGAGTTGCAGGACCAGTCGGTCGATTTCAGTTGGGAGCTGCTGCAAAAAGCCCCGGGCGTGTTGGTGACGCCCTTTCGCCAGGGCACGGACGCAGGGCGGTTTTCGTTTCGCGGCTTCAATGGCGAAGGTCGGGTCAACGCGGTCAAGCTGCTGATTGACGGCATTCCGTCCAACGACAACGCGGGCGGCATGCCGTTTCTGGATGCGGTCTTCCCCTTGGACATCGAGCGAATCGAGGTCGTGCGCGGCACCAATGACCCGCGCTATGGGCTGCACAACATCGCAGGCAATGCCCAGGTCTTCACACGCCAGGGGGGCCATGAGACCCAGATCAACACCACCGTGGGCAGCTTTGGCACCCGCGAGGTGCAGGTGGCCAAAGGCATTGAATCCGGTGGCTGGACGCAGAACTACTTAGTGGCCTCGCGCGAGTCCGACGGTTACCGCGACCACGCCAATGCGCGCAAGCTGGCCCTGGCTGGCAAGTGGTTCTACACCACCGAGGATGGTGCCCAGCGCGTCGGGCTGAGCCTGCGCCACTATGAAAATGATGCGCTGGAGTCGGGTTACCTCAGCGCTGCGGCTGCAGCCAGTGCGCCGCGCTCCTCGCCCAGTTATGCCTCGGCTGATCGCAGCACGCGCCACACCAACCAACTGGGCCTGTACTTCGATACGGAGCTGGGCCAGCAGCTGTCCTGGAGCACCCGCGCTTACCGCAACGAGTACAGCAACCAGCGCTGGGTGCGCTTCACTCAGGCTGGCGTGCAGCAAGAGCGTGACTCCGAGGAAGCGCAGACCGGTGCCATCAGCACCCTGACGTGGCGACCCACGGTGACTTGGGCCAAAGAGTTGGTGCTCGAAGGTGGCGTGGACTTTCAACGCCAGACCAATGTCAGCCAGCGTTACCGCACGGTCGAGCGCGTGCGCACTTCGCAATTCCGCGACTGGGACTTCAGCCTGAACAACACCGGCGCCTATGTGCAGGCGGTGGTGCGACCCACCGAGGCCTTGAAGATCGTGCCCGCCCTGCGCGTGGACCAGTTCAGCGGCCAGTTCCGTGACCGCTTGGCGGGTACCACCTTGCCTCTGAACGCCTACGGCACCATCTCCCAGCCCAAGCTCAGCGTGGTCTATGCCCCGTGGCGCAACGCCAGCGTCTATGCCAACCTGGGGCGCAGCTTCCAGATCGGCACGGGCATCGACAGCTACCGAGGCCTCACCCAGGCGCGCGACCTGCAGGCGTCACTCAACGATGGTTGGGAACTGGGCTTGAAGTTCAGCCCTGCACCGGGCCTGGATGGTCGGGTGGCCTACTGGGAGCAGAAGGCCAGTGGCGAAGTGGCACGCACCCTGGGCGTGGATGGTCTGCCTGATCCGGGCGGGTTGGGCAACATCGGTCGCACCCGCCGCCGCGGCGTGGACCTGCAGGCGCAATGGCGCCCGGACCGCCGTGCCTCGGCCTGGGTCAACTACTCGCACCAGGAAGCACGCATCACCGCGCCTGACCCGAGCGCGCCCACCACCCAGGGCAAGGAAGTGGAGAACGTGCCTCATTACTTGGCTTCGCTGGGCGCTGACTACCAACTCAACAGCGACTGGAAGCTGTCCGCCTGGGGCACGGCCCAGGGCAGCTATTTTGTTGAGCGCAGCAACACCCTCGGTAAGTTTGGCGGGAACGTGTTGCTCAACCTCAGCGCGCGCTGGCAGATCCAGCGTGGCCTGAACCTGCAACTGCAGGTGCGCAACCTGGCCAACCGCCGCTACGAGTACGTCTGGTATGACAGTGGTTCCTGGGGCCACGCGCCGGGCGATGGTCGGGCCTTCTATGCCACCTTGGGCTGGACCTTCTGATGTTGGCAACGGGCTGCGGCCGCTGAGGGAAGAGGGGCCTGGTGGACCGTTCAGGGCCTCCGCTTGTCCCGGGCGGGGCCTTGTGCTGGGGCGCTGTTCGACTGGCGCTGACTTTCCGTGTGAAAATTCTGACGCCAACCGGCCCCGTCTTCAGCCTCGGACCTCCTGATGCCGCCCCAGCCTCCCGCCTTGCTTTCTTTGCTCCCCGCCGCACTCAAAGGCTTGGTCCTGGCCAGCCTGGCTGGGGCCTTGGCGGGCTCGGCTTCCGCCCTGTTTCTGTGGGCCTTGGACCAGGTGACCGGGCTGCGGGAGTCCCACCGTTGGCTGGTGCTCTTCATGCCGGTGCTCGGTTTTGCCGTCGGCTGGATCTACCTGCGCTGGGGGCAGCCGGTGGAAGGGGGCATCAACCTGCTGATCGACGAGGTGTACCGCGAAGCCCAGCAACCGGTCCCGCTGCGCATGGCCCCGCTGATTTTGCTCAGTACCGTGGCGTCTCACTTGGTGGGCGCCTCGGTGGGGCGCGAAGGCACGGCGGTGCAAATGGGCGGCGCCTTGGCCGACCAGATCAGCCAGCGCCTGCGTTTGGGGCCGGATGAGCGCCGTCTGCTGCTGCTGGCGGGCATCAGCGCCGGCTTTGCTTCCGTGTTTGGCACGCCTTTGGCGGGCGCGGTCTTTGCCTTGGAGGTCCTGGCCCTGGGCCGCTTGCGCCACGACGCCTTGCTGGTCTGCGCGGTGGCTGCCCTGGTGGGCGACCAGGTCACCACGGCCTGGGGCGCGCACCACACCCACTACACCCTGGGGGTTGTGGCGCCGATCAGCGCGTGGTCGGTGGTGGCCGTGGCAGTGGCCGCGGTGGTGTTTGGTGGGGTGGCGCGGGCCTTTGCCCAAAGCACCCAGGCCCTGGCGGCGTGGATGAAGCGCCGCGTGCCCTATGCCCCCTTGCGCCCGGCTCTGGGGGGGGCGGTGCTGGCGGCCGTGCTGTGGTGGGTTGGCGGCTGGCGATACGCGGGCCTGGGCATCCCGGTCATCGTCGAGGCGTTTCAGCAGCCGCTGGCGCCCTGGGATTTTGCGGCCAAGATCGCGTTCACCGTGGCCTCCCTGGGCAGCGGCTTCAAGGGGGGCGAGGTCACACCTCTGTTCTACATCGGTGCCACCCTGGGCAATGCACTCGCCCCCTGGCTGCACTTGCCCCTGGGCATGGTGGCCGCGCTGGGCTTTGTGGCCGTGTTCGCTGGAGCCGCCAACACCCCGTTGGCTTGCACCTTGATGGCCATGGAGTTGTTTGGTGCAGAGATCGGCCTGTACGCTTTGCTGGCCTGCGCGATCAGCTTTCGCGTTTCTGGCTGGAGCAGCATTTACCGCTCGCAGCGCCTGGTCGCGATCCCCTTGGGTCAGGAAGTCCCAGCCTGGAAGTTGGGCGATCTGCCGGCCCGACCGCCGGGACAAGACCGCCCGCCAGGGCGCTGATTTTACGGAAATCCTGTTTCCAGTGCCGCCGTCCTACATTACAGTATGTAACACCATGCGGCACCCCTCTCACCCCTCCCAAGCTCTGCCAGACGACCCCTTTTCGGGTGCACAGGCTGATTTTGCCGAGGCCACCTTGCCCCAGTCTCTGGCGCCTTTGGTGGATGGAGAGGGCGGGGAGACCCAGCCTGACTTTCTGAGCTTTGAGCTGCCCGATACGCAGAGCGCCGACCTTGAGTTGGATGCGGTGGCCGATGTGGCCAGCGTGGGCGTGCTGCATCAGGCCTTGATGGCGCAGTGGCCCCAGCCAGTGATGGCTTTGTTGGTCGACCGCTCGCCGCGTCTCCTGTTCTGGAACCGGGCTGCCGAGCAGGCCCTGGGCTACCAGGCGGCTGATTTGTTGGGCAACCCCTTGGGCCTGACCCTGTTGTGCCCCGACCCCGATTACCTGGCGCGCAAGCTGCAAGAGTTGGCTCCCTTGGGGCGCCAATGCAGCGATTTCGAGTGGACCTTCACTTGCCGCAACGGGCAGAAGCGTCGCTTTTCCTGGACCAGCATCCCATTGCCGCCAGCCAGTTCGGGCGAGCGCATTTTTTGGTTGACTGGGGCCGACGTCAGCCGTCGTCTGGCCACCGAACAGGTGCTGCGAGGGCGCGACCGCCTGCTGCGCTCGGTGTTCCGTCACCTGCCCGACATGGTCTACCTGAAGGATGGTCAGGGCCGTTGGTTGCTGACCAACCCAGGTTCGCTGGCCGTGCTGGGCTTGACCGAAAAAGACGCCATCGGCAAGACCAATCTGGAGCTGTCCAACCTCGGCCTGCCCATGGCGGAGTCGCTGCGCCTGAGTGCCCTCAACGAAGAGGCCACCTGGCAGTCGGGGCGGGTGTCCCACGTGCAAGAAATGGCGGTCGATTTACACGGCTCACAGCGTTCCTTTGATGTGGTGCGTGTGCCCACCTTTGGCCGCGATGACGAGCGCCTGCACATGCTGGTGATCCGCCGTGACGTGACCGACCAGCGCAGCGCCGCCACCAAGCTGGAGTTGGCTGGCCGTGTGCTGGACCAGAGTTCCGACGGCATCTTGATCAGCGACGCCCAACACGAGGTCATGATGGCCAACGTGGCGTTTTGCGACATCACCGGCTACAGCTCGGAGGAATTGGTGGGGCGTGAGGTCAATTTGCTGGCCGACGGTCAGCACGACCCTGGCTTCAAGACCCACATCTGGAGCGAGGTCAACGAGCAGGGGCGCTGGGCTGGCGAGGTCTGGAACCGGCGCAAGAACGGTGAGGTGTTTCCGCAGTGGCTCACCTTGTCGGCCCTGCGCCACCGCAGCAGCGGGGAGATCACCCATTACGTGGCGGCCATCTCGGACCTGAGCTCCAGCAAGGCGGCTGAAGAAAAGATTGCCTACCTCTCGACCCAGGACGTGGTCACGGGTCTGCCCAATCGGACCCAAGTGGCTTTGCACGCCCAGGCCGCGCTGGAGCGCGCCCGGGCCAACACCGACGGGATGGCCTTGTTGGTGGTGGACATCGACAACTTCAAAACCCTGAACGACTCGCTGGGCCACGCAGCAGGCGACTTTTTGTTGCGCGAAGTCGGGCAACGCTTGGCTCAATTTGCCGGGGCTCAGGCGGTGGTCGGTCGTTTGAGTGGCGATGAATTCGTGTTGCTTCAATCCGGCATCAAAGGCACGGCCGACGCCGCCCACCTGGCCCAGGCCACGATGGATGCGGTGGCCCAGCCCGTGGTCTTTGAGGGCTTGCCGGTGAATGTGTCGATTTCCCTGGGGGTGGCGCTGTACCCGTCGGACGGCGACAGCTTTGACGCCCTGTTTGGCCGCGCAGATGCCGCCATGTATGCCGCCAAGCGTGCCGGGCGTGGGGCCTACCAGTTTGCCACCGCCAGCATGAACGAGGCGGCCCTGGAGCGCCTGCAATTGGAGGCGTCCCTGCGCTTGGCCATCGAGACCGGGGCTTTGCGCCTGGAGTACCAGCCGCTGGTGGAGCTTTCCAGTGGCCGCATGATTGGCGTTGAAGCCTTGTGCCGCTGGGACCACCCCGAGCGCGGCCCAATTCCACCAGGGGTCTTCATTCCCTTGGCGGAAGACTCTGGCCTGATCGAGTCCCTGGGCCGCTGGGTCTTGTTGACGGCCACCCAGCAACTGCAGCGCTGGCATGAGGCCGGTCACGCCGAGCTGATGATGGCGGTCAATTTGTCGGCGCGGCAGTTCCAGCGTGGCGTGGTGCTGGAGCAGGTGGAAGAGGCACTCGTGGTGTCCGGCGTCAACCCGGCGCGCCTCGAATTGGAGTTGACCGAGAGCGTGCTGCTGCACGACGGCGAGGCGGTGATGAACACCCTGCGTCAGCTCAAGGCGCTGGGCGTGACCTTGTCGATCGACGACTTTGGCACCGGCTATTCCAGCTTTGCCTACCTGCGCCGCTTCAAGTTCGACAAGATCAAGATCGACCAATCCTTTGTGCGCGACGTGATCGATGACCCCGACGATGCCGCCATCGTGCGCGGCATCATCTCGCTTGCTTTGAGCCTGGGCTTGCATGTGCTGGCCGAAGGGGTGGAGACCGAAGCCATCGCGCAGCGACTGCGCACGCTCAAATGCACGTACGCCCAGGGCTACCACTTTGCACGCCCGCTGCGCCCCGAGGCGCTGGCCGAACGCTTCTTGCAGGCGCCGCCCGCGCTGAGCTGATGCCCTGAACCGCGCTGAGAGGGTTGGCTCTGGCCCGGGGTGACCCGGGCCAGCTGCCCGATCAGGGGTTTGTCATCACCAGCTTGCCCATCACGCCACGCGAGCCCATGTGGGCGTAGGCCGCCTTGAGTTCGGCCATGGGCATGGTGCGGTCGATCACGGGCTTGACCTTGCCTTGTGCGTACCACTGGGCCAATTCGCCCATCATGGCGGCGTTGGCTTTGGGTTCGCGGCGCGCGAAGTCACCCCAGAACACGCCGACCAGGGACGCCCCCTTGAGCAGGGGCAGGTTCAGCGGCAGATTGGGAATCGGGCCCGAGGCAAAGCCCACGATCAGGTAGCGGCCACGCCAGGCGATGGAGCGGAAGGCCGGCTCGGCAAAGTCACCCCCCACCGGGTCGTAAATGACGTCCGGGCCCTTGCCATCGGTCAGGGCCTTGATGCGCTCGCGGAAGGCATTGGGCACAGCGTCTTGGCTGTAGTTGATGGTTTCGTCGGCACCGATCTGGCGGCACAGCGCGCATTTCTCGTCGGTCGAAGCTGCGGCGATCACGCGTGCGCCAGCGGCCTTGGCGATCTGGATGGCGGCCGTGCCCACGCCCCCGGCGGCGCCCAGCACCAGCACGGTTTCGCCAGCTTTCAATTGCGCACGGTCGATCAACGCGTGCCAGGAGGTGGCGTAAATCATGATGAACGCGGCTGCATCGACATGCGAAAAGCCCCCTGGCAGCGGCATGCACAAGGCCGCCTTTGCGATGGTGTGGGTGCCGAAGCCGCCGGTGCCCGACAGGCAGGCCACGTTGTCGCCCACCTTGAGGTGGGTCACGCCGTCGCCCACCGCCGCGACCACGCCCGCGTACTCAGATCCCGGCACAAAGGGCAGCGCTGGCTTCATCTGGTACTTGTTCTGCACGATCAGCAGGTCGGGGAAGTTCAGGCTGGCTGCCTTGATCTCGATCAGCACCTCGCCGGCCAGGGGGCTGGGGGTGGGCAGTTCCTTCCAGTTGAGGGCGTCCACACCCACCGGGTCTTCACACAGCCATGCATGCATTCTTTGGTCTCCAGAAAAACAGTCGGGTGATCATAGGGGCCGCTCTGGTGCGACCTGTGTCGCTGTAGCGACGGTGGCCCAAGTGCCCCACCGGACGGCGGGGCCGGCCCCTACAATCCGCTCAACACCCGATCCAACATGAAAATCCTCATCTCCAACGACGACGGCTTCCAGGCGCCCGGCATCGTGGCCTTGTACGAAGCCCTGAAAACCCTGGCCGATGTGGAGGTGGTGGCGCCCGAGCACAACAACAGCGCCAAGTCCAATGCCCTGACCTTGCATTCACCGCTGTATGTGCACCGCGCTGCCAATGGCTTTCGCTATGTGAATGGCACGCCGGCCGATTGCGTGCACATCGCCCTCACGGGCCTGCTGGGTTACCGCCCCGATTTGGTGGTGTCCGGCATCAACAACGGCGCCAACATGGGCGACGACACCATTTACTCAGGCACCGTGGGTGCGGCCATGGAAGGCTATCTGTTCGGCATCCCTTCGATTGCGTTCTCCCAGGTCGACAAAGGCTGGGGCGAGCTGGCGTCGGCTGCTCTCAAGGCCCGTGAGATCGTGCAGCAGGTGCAGGCCCAAGCCATGCTGGGCAGCCAGCCCTGGTTGCTCAATGTGAACCTGCCCAACCTGCCGCTGGACCAGTTCAAGCCCGCACGCGTGTGCCGCCTGGGCCGCCGTCACGCGGCGGAGCCGGTGATCACGCAGCAAAGCCCGCGTGGTGAGACCATGTACTGGATCGGCAGCGCTGGCCCAGCCATGGACGAGGCCGAAGGCACGGACTTCCATGCCACCGCCCTGGGGCATGTCGCCATCACTCCCTTGAAGGTGGACCTGACCGACCACGACCACCTGGGTGACTGGGTGCAGACCGCTGCCAAGCTCCACGCCGGGGCGGGGGCATGAACAACCGGCGCCCCGGTTTTCCGGCTCGGCTTGATCAGGCGGTGGCCAGCCCCGGTGCGCGCAGTGCCACGTCCGCGCCGCTGGCGGTTGCATCCACGCGGCCTGCCGCTGCCAAGCCCTTGCGTCCCAGCGCGGGTGACCGGCCGCCCAGCCTGGCCATGCCCACCGGCCTGGGCATGGACTCGGCCGCGGTGCGCCAGCGCATGGTGCAAAAGTTGGCGGCACAGGGCGTGCAGTCGCCAGCTGTGTTGGCAGCCATGGGCGCGGTGGAGCGGCACCGCTTTGTCGACAGCGCACTGGTCAACCAGGCCTATGAAGACACCAGCCTGCCGATCGGCCTGGGGCAGACCATTTCCAAGCCCAATGTGGTGGCCCGCATGCTGGAGCTGCTGACCCAGGCGCCCATCGCTCAGAGCGCTGGCGGCTTGAGCCGCGTGCTTGAGATCGGGACGGGCTGCGGCTACCAGGCCGCGGTGCTCAGCCAACTGGCGCGCGAGGTCTACAGCATTGAACGCCTGCGCGGCCTGCACGAGAAAGCCCGCGACAACCTGCGCCCGCTGCGTCTGGCCAATCTGCACCTGCTGCTGGGCGACGGCATGCTTGGCTTTGAGAAGGGCGCGCCGTATGCGGGCATCGTGGCGGCCGCTGGTGGCGAGGCCGTGCCCGAGGCCTGGTGCCAGCAGTTGGCGATGGGCGGGCGCTTGGTGGCGCCAACCGTCATGGCGGATGGCAAGCAAGCTTTGGTCGTGATTGACAAAACCCTTCACGGTTTGCAGCAAACGGTTTTGGAGGCGGTGCACTTTGTCCCTCTAAAATCGGGCATCGCTTGAAGGGAAGATATCTATGTGGGGTTGGCAAGGTCGGGGTGCAGTGGGGTCGATGGTGGTGGTGGCGCTGCTGATGGCCGGATGCGCCTCCAAGACCACAAACCGGGCACCGGTGGAAGAACGTGGCGCGCAATCGTCTTCTGGTGAGGCCGTGGCGCCGTCGGTCGCGGTTGCTGCTCCGGTCAAGCCCCTGCCGGGCGCAGAGAACGCCGGCAAACCTGGCTACTACAGCGTCAAGCCTGGCGACACCCTGATCCGCATCGGTCTGGAGACGGGGCAAAACTGGCGTGACCTGGTGCGTTGGAACGGCCTGGACAACCCCAACCTGATCGAAGTCGGCCAAGTGCTGCGCGTGGTGCCGCCGAGCGCCACGGTGGCCGAGAGCGGCGCTGTCACCCGTCCCGTGGGCGCCGCGGTGGTGGCCCCGGTCCCGGCCGGCAGCACGCGCGCCAACGGCACACCGACGGCCACCGCCACCCCAGCGCCAGCGCCCGCAGCGCCGGCCGCGGCAGCGCCTTCCGAAGACGACCCTGGTTTCATGTGGCCCACGTCGGGCGCCTTGCTGGCGGGCTTTGACGAAGCCAAAAACAAGGGCCTGGACTTGGCAGGCAAGGCGGGTGACCCCGTCCTGGCCGCCGCCGATGGCCGTGTTGTGTATGCCGGGGCCGGCCTGCGTGGCTATGGCAACCTGATCATCCTCAAGCACAACAACACCTTCCTCACGGCCTATGCGCACAACCAACTGCTGTTGGTCAAAGAGGACCAGGCGGTGCGCAAGGGGCAAAAAATCGCGGAGATGGGCAACAGCGATGCCGACCGTGTGAAACTGCATTTCGAAATCCGCCGGCAGGGCAAGCCGGTGGATCCGAGTCGCTACCTGCCAGCCCGCTAGCCTCTTCACAAGGTCAGGCCATGAAAAAGCGCAACGGTGAACGTCCCTCTGGTCCTTCCGATGCGCTTGAGCCTGAGTCGTCAGGCCGCAGTCCGGGCCACGCTGAAGACGATCCGGTCGAGGAGGGCGATGCCGGGCCCTTGATCGAGCCCCTGGCGGCCGATGCCGAAGGCGGGGATGCGCTGACCCTGTACCTGCGCGAAGTACGCCGCACGCGCTTGTTTTCCCCCCAGGAAGAGTTCGAGGTCGCCACCCGGGCGCGGGCTGGTGACTTCGAGGCGCGGCAGTCCATGATCGAGCACAACCTGCGCCTGGTGGTCAGCATCGCCAAGGGCTATGCGGCCCGGGGTGTGCCCATGTCCGACCTGATCGAAGAGGGCAATCTGGGCCTGATGCACGCCATCGACAAATTCGAGCCTGAGCGCGGCTTTCGTTTTTCCACCTACGCCACCTGGTGGATTCGGCAGGCGGTGGAGCGGGCGGTCATGAACCAAAGCCGTGTGGTGCGCCTGCCTGTGCATGTGGTGCGCGAGCTGCAGCAGGTGCTGCGTGCGCGCCGCTCTCTGGAAAACGACCCCAGCTTTGCCGCTCAGCGCCCCGATGGCGTGCGCGTGGAGGACGTGGCCGCCTTCTTGGGCCGGGAGGTGCAGGAGGTGGCTGAATTGCTGGCCCTGGCCGAGGCCCCGCGCTCGCTGGATGCCGCGCTGGATCGATCCGGTGATGAGCACACGCTGGGTGACATGTTGGTCGATGAGCACAACCTGGACCCCACCGGTGTCACGCAGGACCACCAGGTGGAGCTGCTGCTGGACCAGTGGGTGGACAACCTGTCCGCGCGCGAGAAGGAGGTGCTGACCGGTCGTTTCGGCCTGCACGACCGCGAGCCCGAGACCCTGGAGGTGCTGAGCGAGCGCTTGGGCCTCACGCGCGAGCGGGTCCGGCAGATTCAGAACGAAGCCTTGTTCAAGCTCAAGCGGTCTTTGGCGCGCCAGGGCATCACCCGCGACGCCTTATTGTGATTCGTGGACGAGGTGCTGGTGGCGGTGGGGGGCGCACTTTGCGCAGGGGCACCCGCCGGTCCTGAGACAATTGGGGCATGACAACCGATTCCTTGCATTCCACGCCCACTGAGACCGCCGCTCCAGGTCTCTCCACTGTCGCTGCCGAGACCCCGGCAGAGGCCCCTGCTGACTCCACTGTGCCTGGCCACGGCGACCTGCTGGCCCCGGGGACCGAGTTGCCCCCTGGCTGGCTGGCCGTCAATGCCTTGGACCTGGAAGCGCAAGGCGTGGCCCGCCGCGCCGACGGCAAGGTGGTGTTCATTGATGGCGCCCTGCCTTTTGAGCTGGTCAGCGCCCAGGTGAACCGCAAGAAGAACAACTGGGAACAAGCCACGCTGACCGAAATTCACCGCGAGTCCTCACAGCGTGTGCGGCCTGGCTGTGCTCACTTCGGCCTGCACGCTGGCGCTTGCGGCGGCTGCAAGATGCAGCACTTGCAAGTCAGCGCTCAGGTGGCGGTCAAGCAGCGGGTGCTGGAGGACAACCTCTGGCACCTGGGCAAGGTCAAGGCCGAGAACCTGCTGCGTCCGATTGAAGGCCCGGCCTGGGGCTACCGCTACCGTGCGCGCCTGTCGGTGCGCCATGTGGTCAAAAAGGGCACGGTGCTGGTGGGCTTCCACGAACGCAAGAGCCGCTATGTGGCCGACATGCGGGAGTGCCCCGTGCTGCCGCCTCATGTCAACGCCATGCTCTTGCCTTTGCGCGAGCTGATCGCTGGCATGGAAGCGCGCGACACCTGCCCGCAAATCGAGCTGGCCTGCGGTGACCATGTCACCGCCCTGGTACTGCGCCACCTGGAGCCGCTGAGCGCAGCCGATCTGGAGCGCTTGCAGGCCTTCGCCGATCAGCATGGCGTGCAGTGGTGGTTGCAGTCCAAAGGCCCTGACACGGTGCGCTTGATGAAGGCCGACAGTCCGGTGTTGTCCTATGCCTTGCCTGAGTTCGGCATCACCATGCCTTTCAAGCCGACTGACTTCACCCAGGTCAACCCGCACATCAACCGGGTGCTGGTGACGCGGGCCCTGCGCCTGCTTGAGGTGCAGCGCGATGAACGCGTGATCGACTGGTTCTGTGGCTTGGGCAACTTCACGCTGCCATTGGCGACCCAGGCCCGCGAGGTGCTGGGCATTGAGGGCAGCGAGACCCTGGTGGCCCGCTCGCGCGAGAACTACTTGGCCAACCAGGCGACTCGGCCCGCCGGTGGCGCGCTGTGCCCGACGGGCTTCGTGGCGCGCAACCTGTTCGAGATGACGCCTGAGATGCTGGTGGCCGATGGCTATGCCGATCGCTGGTTGGTCGATCCTCCACGCGAAGGGGCATTCGCCTTGGCCAAGGCCTTGAGCGACCTGCACCAGCAGCACCTGGCCCAGCCCGGCAGCTTGCCGGCTGGCTGGACAGCGCCCAAGCGCATTGTCTATGTGAGTTGCAACCCCGCCACCTTGGCTCGCGACGCAGGTTTGTTGGTGCACCAGGGGGGCTACCGTTGCGTGGCCGCTGGCGCTGTCAATATGTTCCCGCACACCGCCCACGTGGAGAGCATGGCGGTCTTTGAACGCACCGAGGCTTGGTTGTAAACACCCGCAGCTATCAGTTCAGGTTTGGCCGCGCCCCACGCGGCGGACCTGGTGCAACGGGCACACCCTGAGCCCGCTGGGGCTTGGATCCAAGCAGAGTTTGGTCAGACTCAGTGCTTGTCCGAGCCCTTGCCTTTTTTCGGCTTGGCTTCTTCGACAACTTCTTCCTTGGGCTTGGCGTCGCTTGGAGGCGGGGGGGCCACCGGCACCGGGATCACCGAGGGCGCGCCCTCGATCTTGTTTTCCCGCATGTAGGCGTCCATTTCCTTCCAGCCTTCAAATACCGCCGCCTTCAAGGCCTTGGGGTTGAGGGTGTAGCAGTCCTCGATGCCGCGCTGGGCGTAGCGGCAGGCACTGCCTGTGGCCTTGGAGTCTGCTTCGCGTTGCACAGTCTTGGGGTCAGGCCCCAGGCCGGGAATGTCGCAACCGGCGAGCAGCAAAGCTGGGACAAGGAGAAGCAAGCGAAAAAACATCATTCAACCCGACGGTGGTGTTGAGTTCATTATCGGCACTAGTCGCGCCGAGTTGAACGAGTTGGCAGGGCTGTCGCGGTCGGGCATGAAAAAAGGCCCCGCAGGGCCTTTTGGGAGGAGCGCTGAGCTGCCCTCAGTCACGTTCGCCGCCGAAGATGCCCAGCAGGGACAGCAAGCTCTGGAACACGTTGAACAGGTCCAGGTACAGCGACAGGGTGGCCGAGATGTAGTTGGTCTCACCGCCGTCGATGATCTGCTTGAGGTCATAGAGCATGTAGGCGCTGAAGATGCCAATCGAGGCCACCGACAGGGCCAGCATGCCAGCCGTCGAGCCCACAAAGGCATTCACCAAGCTGCCCACCAGCAACACCAGCACGCCCACGAAGAGCCACTTGCCCATGCCAGAAATGTCCCGCTTGATGACCGTGGCCAAGCTGGCCATGACGAAGAACACACCGGCGGTACCGCCGAAGGCCGTCATGATCAACTCAGGGCCATTCTTGAAGCCCAGCACCATGGAGATCAGGCGCGACAGCATCAAGCCCATGAAGAAGGTAAAGCCCAGCAGCACAGGCACGCCCGTGGCTGAATGCTTGGTCTTCTCGATGGCGAACATGAAGCCGAAGGCCCCGGCCAAAAAGACGACCAAGCCGACACCGCCACTGAGGACGGAGGCCAAATTGGTCGCGACACCGACCCAGGCACCCAGCACGGTGGGAACCAGGCTCAAGGCCAGCAGCCAGTAGGTGTTGCGCAGCACGCGGTGGCGTTGTTCTTGTGACAGCGCCTGACCGTAGCCGACAGACAGATCGACGTTCTGGAAAGGTTGGTTCATGACGGAATCTCCATTGAAGCACCGCAACAGCGGTTCCTGGATTCTATGTGGGGAGCCCCCATGCTTTTTAAAGAGGGCCGAAGGTTTGAAGGGCTTTGATCGCTCGTTCGTCGACTGAAAGTGAAAGTTGTTTTTCACAGGGCAGCCCACTGTGTGTGTCACAGCACCGTTATCCTTGAGGGCTGTGTTGAATTGATTTGTCAAGAAGGGTCATCCATGAAAACCAAGTCCGTGCTCGAATTGTCCGACGTCAAGGCCATTGCGGCCGCTGCTGAAGCCGAAGCCATCAAGAACAACTGGGCCGTGACGATCGCCATCGTCGACGACGGCGGTCACCTGCTGTGGCTGCAACGCCTGGACGGCGCCGCGGCCATCTCCTCGCACATTGCCCCCGCCAAAGCCCACACGGCTGCCCTGGGCCGCCGCGAGAGCAAGGTCTACGAGGACATCGTCAATGGTGGCCGTTACTCTTTCCTGAGCGTGCCCGAGATCAAGGGCTTGCTCGAAGGCGGCGTGGCCATCCTGAAGGACGGCCAATGCATCGGTGCCGTCGGCGTGAGCGGCGTCAAGTCGAGCGAAGACGCTCAGATCGCCAAGGCTGGCATCGCCGCCATCGGCCTTTGAGGTGACGGCCTCACCGGGGCGCCTTTCGGGGCGGGCTCGGTGTTCGCTGAGCTCAACAAAAAGCCGTCCCTCGGGACGGCTTTTTTTGTGGGCACTGGCGCGGGCATGAGCCCGGGCGCTGCCCACTCAGCGGGCTGGTTCGGTGATGAAGCCGATTTTACGGATGCCCGCCAGCTGGGCCGCGGCCATGGCCTGGGCCACGCGCTCGTAGCGCACCTCGCGGTCACCGCGCAGGTGCAGTTCGGGCTGGGGCTGCTGGCTGGCGGCGTTGTCCAGCATGGCCTTCAACGCACCGTCTTCGACGCGGTTCTCGTTCCAAAAGTAGCTGCCATCGGCCGCCACCGAGAGGCGGATGGTTTCGGGCTTGGCATCTTGTGGCTGGTTGCTGGCGCGTGGCAGGTCCACGTTCACCGAGTGTTTCATGACCGGGATGGTGATGATGAAGATGATCAGCAGCACCAACATGACGTCCACCAGCGGGGTCATGTTGATCTCGCTCATCACCTCATCGGATTCGTCCTGACGTCCGAAAGCCATGCTCAGCTGCCTTTCTTGAGCGGCACCACGGTGCCCGATCCGCCTGCGTGCACACGGGCGCCGGTCACGAAGAAGGCGTGCAGATCATGGGCAAAGCTGTTGAGCTTGTTCAAGATGGCCTTGTTGCCACGCACCAGGGCGTTGTAGCCCAGCACGGCGGGGATGGCGACGGCCAGGCCCAGGGCGGTCATGATCAGGGCTTCGCCGACTGGGCCAGCCACTTTGTCGATGGTCGCCTGGCCTGCCGAGCCAATGCCCAGCAGCGCGTGGTAGATGCCCCAGACGGTGCCGAACAGGCCCACAAACGGGGCTGTTGAGCCCACGGAGGCCAGCACGGCCAGGCCGCCTTGCAGGCGCGCTGTGAACTCGTCGATGCCATTGCGCAGGCAGCGCGTCACCCAGTCGCTGACGTCCAGGCTGTCGTGCAGGTGCACCTTGGTGTTGCTGTGGTGGTCGGTCGCGTCACGGCCCGCCAGGGCCAGTTGGCGGAAGGGGTTGTCGTTGTCCGTGCCCAGGCTGTTGAGGCCGCTGCTGAAGTCGGGGTTGTGCCAGAAGTCTTCCGCGTTGTGGGCGTGCTTCTTGTATTTGATGATGTCCAGGGCCTTGAGGATGATCACGATCCACGAGGCCAGGGACATGCCCAGCAACAGCAGTGCCACCACTTTGGTGACCAGGTCGCCTTGGGCCCAGACGTGGGCCAATCCGAATTCGGTTTCCATTTAAAACTCCGTGAATTATTCAAGAACAAAATTAAGCGGCACTTGGAACCACATGGTCTCGGCCACGCCACCGCGTTTGCCTGGCACATAGCGCCAGCGCATGACCGTGGTCAGCGCGGCCTGGTCCAGCCGGTCAAAACCGCTGGACTGTTTGAGTTCGGCCTTCTGAGGCAGGCCGTCGGCACCAATCAAGACCCGCACGATCACCTTGCCTTGTTCACCCAAGCGCTTGCTGATGGCCGGGTAGGTGGGCTTGGGATTTTGCAGGTAGTCGGCGTCGCTGGAGGGCAGCTCGACCTTGACTGGCGCTGGCGGTGCCGGAGGGGAGGGCGGTGCGGCAGCCACTGGGGCCGCCATGGGCGGAGCGGGCGGCTGCGGCGCGGCCACTCCTGTCGGGGCGTTGGGGGCGGGCGTCGGGTCAGCGATGGCCACAGGTTGCGGCGCCGGCGGCAAGGGGCTGGGGCGCGGCGTGACCGATTTCTGTGGCACCACCTTGGGTTGCGGTGCCGGCGGTGGTGGCGGGGCCTTGGGCTTGGGCGGCTCGATCAGTTCACTGAGCATTTCGGCGGGCACGATGACTTCGGCGGCGCGTCGGATCAGGCCCGATTGCAAGGCCCACAGGGCCGCAACGTGGAACAGCACGACACCGATCACGATGACCGTGTTGCGGCTCATGGCCGGCAGGAACACGCGTGCCTGCGAGGAGGGGGATGGCATGGCTGTCATGAAAAAGAGGGGGGGGCAGGAACCAGTGGGTCAGCTCATGCCCGAGCTTACTTGCGAAAAATCCACCAGGCCGAACCGATGACGAGAATCAGGCTGCCGCCGAGTGATGTGAGGAGTTCCATGCTCTGCTTTCCGTGATGTGGCTGGCGAGCTGGATGACCTGGCCTTGGGGCTGCGCATGAATGGCGGCCACAGGATGGGAAGCACTGCACTGTTGCACGACGTCGCGGGCGCAGCCTTCGCAGCGGCCACATTGGGTGGCGACCCCCAGTTCGAACTGGATGTCGTCAAAGCTCATGCCAGCGCGTGCATGGCGGGCGATTTCGCGGTCGGACACTCGGCGGCAAACACAGACAATCATGGCGTACAGGCAGGTTGGGCTGGCTGTTGAAAGGAGTCTCAGTATAAATGCGAATCTATCGCATTTGCAATAACTTCTTGATTGAGCGCTGGGCCCGAGGTGCTTCATCCCATGTGCCGACCTCGCATGGCCGTGCGTTGGATGGCGCCAACGGGTCTGGCCTTGGATGTCATTCGGCACAACACCATGAAAAAAGCCACCTTGCGGTGGCTTCTTTGTTCGACCGAAGGTCGTTTATTTGACGTGCTTGCCGATCAGGGCGGCGAGTTCAAACATGGAGACCTGGGCCTTGCCGAAGATGTCCTTGAGCTTGGCGTCGCCATTGATCAAGCGCTTGTTGGCCTTGTCTTGCAGGTCGTGCTTCTTGATGTAGACCCAGAGCTTGCTGACGATCTCGGTGCGGGGCAGGGGCGTGTTGCCCACCACAGCGGCCAGTGCAGCGCTGGGGGTCAAAGCCTTCATGAAAGCCGCGTTGGGCGTGCGCTTCTTGGCTGGTGCCTTGGCTGCCGCCTTCTTGGCGGGTGCAGCGGCTGCTTTGGCGGGGGCCTTGGCAGCTACTTTTTTGGCAGCAGGAGCCGCTGCCTTCTTGGCAGGAGTCGCAGCCTTGGTTGCCGGCGCGGCCTTTTTAGCAGGCGCTTTTTTTGCCGGGGCTTTCTTTGCAGTTGCCATGATTGAATTTTCCTTTTGGAAGTTGACTAATCACCAGCCAAACACTGCGTTCCTGCTGGCATACCGGATGCTAATGGAGAAAAAACGGCTTTCCAAGGGGAAACGCATCTTTTTCGCCCTTCATTGTTGCGTCCATGTGTCGCTGCACCCATTTGGGGCCAGGCCTTGTGGCGCAAGGTCCCTGCTGCCACGGTAGGGGGCGCTTGTCGGTGCGTTGACCTGTTGGCATCTGATGTGATGAGCTGCCTCTCGGCTTGGTGGTGAAGCGCGTCTTGTTTTGTATGCTCTGGGGCTGATGGCCCATCTCTTGCGCGAGGCCCTGGGGTGGGAGTCTGTTCTCCCCTTTTCACTCAGAAAGTAGCTTGCACCATGACAGTCTCTGCTCCCGCCTTCAGTACCTGCGATCTGTGCGACCTCCATAAGAACGATGGCAGTGGTCGCTTTCGCGTCTTGCCGCCCGTGTTTCAGTCCTTCGGTGGGGTCGCGGCCTTTGCTGGGCCGGTGGTGACGCTCAAGGTGTTTGAGGACAACACCCTGGTCAAGCAGGCTTTGGATGAGCCAGGCCTGGGCCGTGTGTTGGTGGTGGATGGTGGCGGTTCGCTGCGCCGGGCACTGGTCGGTGGCAACCTCGCCAAGTCGGCGGCGCTCAATGGCTGGGCTGGCGTGGTGGTGGATGGTTGTGTGCGTGATGTGGCCGAACTCAATGCCGAGTCGGTGGGTATCCGGGCCCTGGCCTTGATTCCGCTGCCGACCGAAAAACGCAACGAGGGCCAGCGCGATGTCCCGGTGCAAATCCAGGGCGTCTGGGTGCAGCCAGGTGACTGGCTGTATGCCGATGCCGATGGCATCGTCGTGGCCCATCAGGCCCTGGTTTAAGGCTCGGACTGGGCGGCCGCTCGCTCTGGCAGGGTGGCCAGCACCACGCCGGCCAGGGCAATGCCAAAAGCCATCATTTGCAGTCCTGTCATCGGCTCACCCAGAAACAAGACGCCGACGGTGGCCGCTGTCAGCGGCAGCATCACCGTGAACAGCCCCGCTTGTGCAGCGGGCACGGTGCGCAGCCCAGTCATCCACAGCCAGACTGTCCAGACACTGGCGGCCAAGGCATAGAACACCAGCAGCAGCCAATAGCGCAGGTCCACGCTGCCAAAGTCAAAAGACAGGGCTTGGTAAAGCCCCAGTGGGGTGGTCAGCGCCAGGCCCCACAGGTTGATCAGGGCGCTGATGCGCCGCGCGCCCAGGGCGCCTGTGAGTCGTTTGCCGATCACGGCATAGGCGCTTTCGCAGAGCACGGCACCCATGACCAACAGGTTGCCCAACCACACCTGATTGCCGGTGGTCGCGATGGGCCCTGCATCGGGCTTGTTGAGCGTGAACAGGCTGATGCCCAGCACGGCGAGCGCGATGGCCGCCATGACACGGGCTGAAATGTGTTCTCTGAGAAACAGCCAGCTCATCAGCGCCACGCAGGCGGGAATGGCAGACATGATCACGCCCGTGGCCACCACGGTGGTCATGCTGACGCCGGTCAACATCAGGATCGAAAAAAGAAAGTTGCCGAACAGGGACTCGAGGAACACCAGCTTGCGGGTGTTGGGGCTCATGGGGGCTTCTTGCGCAGGGCGGCGTGTCCAATGCGCCATGGCCAGGGCCCCAATGCCAAAACGCAACCAGGCGAGCAAAAAAACCGGCAGGATCAAGGTCAGTGGCTTGGACAGCGCCACATAGCTGCCCACCAGGGCCATGCTGGCCGCCAGACACAGGCAGGCCACGGGACGGCTGGGCGACAAGGATTTGGACAAGGAATCGACGTGCATGAATTCACCGAAACAATGACGAACGCCATGATGCCCGATGCGCAGGGGGGCTCCGCGTCCGACGCGCGTGCAGCGGCTCTGACTTGGGTCTTTGTGTATGGCACTTTGCGGCGTGGCGGTAGCAACGACATCAACCGCCTGGACCCTGAGCCCGAATGGGTGGGGACGGCTCACTTGCGAGGCCAGTTGTTTGACCTCGGGCCTTACCCGGGTCTGCGTTTGTTGTCAGCCAGCGACCCTGGCGGTTGTGATGTGGTGGGTGAGGTGTATGCCATCACGCCGGCGCTGGAGGCGGTTCTGGACCGCATTGAAGAAATTTCGGGCGCTGAGGACGACGAGTACCAGCGGCGTCAGATCAGCGTCATGGTGCAAGGCCATGCTCGCACCTGCCTGGTGTATGAGATCCACCCGAGTCGGGTGCGCGCTCGCCCCGAAATTGGGCACGGCGACTGGATGCGCCACGTGATGGAGCGTTCTGCCAGTTGAGTCGGGTCAACCTATTTCATCTGGCATTTTTGGATTTCTTAATGTGAAAAATCAGCGGTGCTGCACTGCGGCAATTTTCTCAATATGAGAAATGGTATTTCGTATTGAGGAATGATGTTGATAAGTTGTTGTTTTTAAAAGAATAAAAAAATGTCTTGTATAAGACATAAGATTGTCTTTGACTCTTATAGAAGACTTAAAGTTAGTCCATCGGCATCGCAATTGCATCAGCAACGAAGCCGGCCCCTTTTAATCAACCAGGAGTGAACACATGCCGCAATCCCTCACCGAACAATTGAGCCGCGAACAGCAAATTGCCGCCCTCGAAAAGGACTGGGCCCAAAACCCCCGTTGGAAGGGCATCAAGCGCGGTTACACCGCCGCTGACGTGGTGCGTCTGCGTGGCTCCTTCCAAGTCGAGCACACCCTGGCCCGCCGCGGTGCAGAAAAGCTCTGGAACCTGGTCAACAACGAGCCCTACGTCAATTGCCTGGGCGCTCTGACGGGTGGTCAAGCCATGCAGCAAGTCAAGGCTGGTATCAAGGCCATTTACCTGTCGGGCTGGCAAGTCGCCGCCGACAACAACGAGTACTCGGCCATGTACCCGGACCAGTCGCTGTACCCCGTGGATTCGGTGCCGAAGGTGGTGGAGCGAATCAACAACGCGTTCACCCGCGCTGATGAAATTCAATGGTCCAAGGGTGTGAACCCCGGCGATGCGGGCTACATCGACTACCACGCCCCGATCGTGGCCGATGCTGAGGCTGGTTTTGGTGGCGTGCTCAACGCCTACGAACTGATGAAGGCCATGATCCGCGCTGGTGCCGGTGGCGTTCACTTCGAAGACCAACTGGCTTCGGTCAAGAAGTGCGGTCACATGGGTGGCAAGGTGCTGGTGCCGACCCAAGAAGCGGTGCAAAAGCTGATCGCTGCCCGCATGGCTGCCGACGTCTACGGCGTGCCGACCCTGGTGATTGCCCGTACCGATGCTGAAGCCGCCGACCTGTTGACCAGCGACTATGACGAAAACGACAAGCCTTTCCTGACCGGTGAGCGCACCGCCGAAGGCTTCTACAAGACCAAGAAGGGCATCGACCAAGCCATCTCGCGCGCTGTGGCCTATGCCGACTACGCCGACCTGGTGTGGTGCGAAACCGGCACGCCTGACCTCGAGTTCGCCAAGAAGTTTGCGGATGCCGTGCATGCCAAGCACCCCGGCAAGATGCTGGCTTACAACTGCTCGCCTTCCTTCAACTGGAAGAAGAACCTCGACGACGCCACCATCGCCAAGTTCCAGCGCGAACTGGGTGCCATGGGTTACAAGTACCAGTTCATCACCTTGGCTGGTATCCACAACATGTGGTACGGCATGTTCGACCTGGCCCAAGACTACGTGGCCCGCGGCATGTCGGCTTACGTCGAAAAGGTGCAAGAGCCCGAGTTCGCTGCCCGCGAGCGTGGCTACACCTTCGTGTCGCACCAACAAGAAGTGGGCACGGGTTACTTCGACGACGTCACCACGGTGATCCAAGGCGGCAAGTCCAGCGTGACCGCGCTGACCGGTTCGACCGAAGAAGAACAGTTCCACTGATCTGTTTGAGACTCCGCTTTCAACCCGGCTTCGGCCGGGTTTTTTGTGGCTGTCGGAGGTGCTCTTGCCGTCTCAAAGTTGGCAGTCACTGGGCTTGCCGTTAAAATCGAGAGATCTCAACCTGCAAGAGCGAGAAAGGCAAGACTGGTTATGACACCGCGAACTACCCCGGAGACTCTCCTGGCCTCTTGAGGCCCAAGGTTCGCGCCTGCTCACTTTTCTTGCTTCCCAGATCAAAGCGCGGCCTTCACCGCGCTTTTTTCTTGTCCGTTTTTCTCTGCTCAACCCACAGACAACATGATTCAGATCACGCTCCCCGACGGCTCCAAACGTGAATTTCCCGGTCCCGTGACCGTGGCCGAAGTGGCTGCCTCCATCGGCACTGGCCTGGCCAAGGCAGCCTTGGCCGGCAAGATTGATGGCAAAGTTGTGGACACCAGCCACACCATCACGGCGGACAGCCCACTGTCCATCATCACCGCCAAAGATGCCGACGGTCTGGAGGTGATCCGCCACTCGACAGCCCACTTGCTGGCTTATGCGGTCAAGGAGCTGTTCCCGGATGCCCAGGTCACCATTGGCCCGGTGATCGAGCACGGGTTTTACTACGACTTCTCCTACAAGCGCCCCTTCACGCCTGAAGATCTGGCCGCCATCGAGAAGCGCATGGGTGAATTGGCCGCCAAGGACGAGCCCGTGGTGCGCCGAGTGCTGCCGCGTGACGAGGCGGTGGCTTACTTCAAGGGCTTGGGTGAACACTACAAGGCCGAGATCATTGCGAGCATCCCGTCCAATGAGGATGTGTCGCTTTATCGCGAAGGCAATTTCGAAGACCTGTGTCGCGGCCCCCACGTGCCCAGCACGGGCAAGCTGAAGTTCTTCAAGCTCATGAAGGTGGCCGGCGCCTATTGGCGTGGGGATCACCGCAATGAAATGCTGCAGCGGGTATATGGCACGGCTTGGACCACCAAGGACGAGTTGCAGCAGTACCTGACCATGCTCGAAGAGGCGGAGAAGCGCGATCACCGCAAGCTGGGGCGCGAGCTGGACTTGTTCCACATTGACGAGCACTCGCCCGGCACCGTGTTCTGGCATCCCAAGGGCTGGACCCTGTGGCAGGAGGTGGAGCAGTACATGCGCCGCGTCTACCGTGAGAATGGGTATCAGGAAGTCAAGGGCCCGCAAATCATCGACAAGTCGCTGTGGGAGAAGACGGGTCACTGGGACAAATACCGTGAAAACATGTTCACGACCGAGAGCGAAAAGCGTGACTACGCGCTCAAGCCCATGAACTGCCCGGGTCACATCCTGATCTTCAAGCAAGGCATCAAGAGCTACCGTGACCTGCCGCTGCGCTTTGGCGAGTTCGGCCAATGCCATCGCAACGAGCCCACCGGGGGTTTGCACGGCATCATGCGCGTGCGGGCCTTCACGCAAGACGATGGCCACATCTTCTGCACTGAAGACCAAATCCAATCGGAAGTGGTCGCCTTCACCACCTTGCTGCAAAAGGTCTACAAAGACTTTGGCTTCAGCGACATCATCTACAAGCTGTCGACCCGCCCTGAAAAACGCATTGGCTCGGAAGAGAGCTGGGACCGCGCTGAAAACGCCCTGGCCGAAGGTCTGCGCGCTTCGGGTTGCGAGTTTGAATACCTGCCGGGTGAGGGCGCTTTCTACGGTCCCAAGATCGAGTACACGCTCAAAGACGCGCTGGGTCGTCCTTGGCAGTGCGGCACCATCCAGGTGGATCCGAACATGCCCGAGCGTCTGGATGCGGAGTTTGTGGGTGAAGATGGCTCACGCCACCGGCCCATCATGCTGCACCGCGCCATCGTGGGCAGCCTCGAGCGTTTCATCGGGATTTTGATCGAGCAGCACGCGGGCGCACTGCCCACATGGCTGGCGCCGGTGCATGTTTCGGTGCTCAACATCACCGATTCCCAGGCAGACTACTGTCGCGATCTGGCCAAATTGCTTGAGAATCAAGGGCTTAGGGTTCAATTGGATCTGCGCAACGAGAAAATTACGTATAAAATACGGGAGCATTCGTTGCAAAAGCTTCCTTACATCCTTGTCGTCGGTGACAAAGAGAAGGCAGCCGGTGCCGTCGCAGTGCGCGCCCGGGGGAACAAAGACCTCGGTGTGATGTCCCTTGAAGCCTTCTCTGAACTGATCGCCTCGGACATCGCTTCTAAAGCCTGATTTTTCGTGAAACCAGCTTTAGCCGGCGTGCATCGTCGGTTGAAGCTACGTTTTTTGTAGCATATTGTTTTAAGGATTCGAGCCATCGCTACTGAATTTCGTGATCGCCGCCAGCGGGAAGAGCGCAAGCACCGTCTGAACCGTGAAATCATGGCCCCGGAAGTTCGTCTTTCCGGCCCTGAGAACGAGCCCATCGGCATCGTCAGCCTGGCGGAAGCACTCCGCATGGCGGGTGAACTGGATGTGGATCTGGTTGAAATTGCGGCCACAGCGAACCCGCCTGTCTGTCGTTTGATGGACTACGGCAAGTTCAAGTATCAGGAGCAAAAAAAGGCTGCTGAAGCGAAGTCCAAGCAAAAAGTCATCGAAGTCAAAGAAATCAAGTTCCGTCCAGGGACTGATGACGGCGACTACAACATCAAGATGCGCAACATCAAGCGCTTCTTGGACGATGGCGACAAATGCAAGATCACCTTGCGGTTCCGTGGTCGGGAAATCACCCACCAAGAGATCGGCATGGCCTTGTTGCAACGGATTCGTGACGAACTGGCTGACCTCATCGTGGTCGAGCAGTTCCCGAAGCTGGAAGGGCGTCAGATGGTCATGATGATCGCCCCTGGTAAGCGTCGGTCGGTGGCTGTCAAGCCTGATGCCGCACCAGCCGCGACCAGCGCAGCGTGATGGTTTGACAAAGAACACTGCCGGGCGCCTTGGGGTGTCTGGTGGCAGGGTGCAGGTTCCGACCTGGTGCCCAGGTCGGGTGTTGCAAGACACCTGACCGACCAAGTGGCTCGGGGCCATCAAGGCTGCAAGGAGTTTGCAGACGCCTCACGAGCACAATGAAAAGGAGCATTCACATGCCCAAAATGAAGACCAAGAGCAGCGCAAAGAAGCGCTTTCGAGTTCGTCCGGGTGGCACCGTCAAGCGCGGTCAAGCCTTCAAGCGTCACATCTTGACCAAGAAGACCACCAAGAACAAGCGTCACCTCCGTGGTGCAGTGGCTGTGCATGAGACCAACATGGGTCACATGGCGCAAATGCTGCCTGGTGCTGGCCTGTAATCAACTGACGAACAAGGAGTAATTCAATGCCTCGCGTCAAACGTGGTGTAACGGCCCGTGCCCGTCACAAAAAAGTTCTGGCCCTTGCTAAGGGTTTCCGTGGTCGCCGCGGTAATGTCTTCCGGATCGCCAAACAAGCGGTCATGAAGGCTGGGCAATATGCCTACCGCGACCGCCGTACCAAGAAGCGTGTGTTCCGCCAGTTGTGGATCGCCCGTATCAACGCCGCTGCGCGTGAACTGGGTCTGACCTACAGCCAGTTCGCCAACGGCCTGAAGAAGGCTTCCATCGAGATCGACCGCAAGATGCTGGCCGACCTCGCTGTGCATGACAAGGCTGCCTTCGGCAGCATCGTGAACCAAGTCAAGGCCAAGCTGGCTGCTTGATTTTTTCACGGCTACGCCCCGCTTCACCGTGGGGCGCTGCGAACAAGAAACAAGGGCTAGGGCTTTCATAAAGCTTTAGCCCTTTTTCATTGACAAGAGAATTTATGAACGAGTTGGACGCACTGGTCGACAGCGCCAGACAAGGTTTTGAGCAAGCTGCCACCCCGGCCGATCTGGAGAACGCCAAAGCGGTGTTTCTGGGCAAGTCGGGCCGCATCACGGAGTTGATGAAGGGATTGGCCAGCCTGTCGATTGATGAGAAGAAGGCCCGTGGTGCCGTCATCAACCAGGCCAAGCAAGCCATTGAGGCCGCATTGAACGCGCGCCGTCAGGCCCTGGCCGATGCCGAACTGGACGCCCAACTCAAGGCTGAAGCGCTGGACGTGAGCCTGCCGGGCCGTCAGGCCGGGCAGGGCGGTTTGCACCCGGTCTCGCTGACCTTGGAGCGCATCGAAGGCATCTTCGGCTCCATGGGTTTTGATGTGGCCCAAGGCCCTGAAATTGAGTCCGACTGGTTCAACTTCACCGCACTCAACACGCCTGAAGATCACCCGGCGCGCTCCATGCACGACACCTTCTATGTGGAAGGTGGTTCGGCCAAGGCGCCCAACCTGCTGCGCACCCACACCAGCCCGATGCAAATTCGCCACGCGGTGCAGCATGTGAACAGCCACCGGGCCCTGCTCGATGCCGGCGAAACCATGCCCGAAATCCGTGTCATTGCTCCGGGCCGAACCTACCGAGTCGACAGCGACGCCACACACTCGCCCATGTTCCACCAGTGCGAAGGCTTGTGGATTGGCGCCAATGTCAGCTTCAAGGACTTGAAGGTCGTCTTCACCGACTTCTGCCGCACTTTCTTTGAGTCGGACGACCTGGTCCTGCGTTTCCGTCCCAGCTTTTTCCCCTTCACCGAACCCAGCGCTGAGATCGACATTCAGTTCCAGAGCGGCCCCCTGGCCGGCCGCTGGTTGGAAGTGGCCGGATCGGGCCAGGTCCACCCGAACGTGGTGCGCAACATGGGCTTGGACCCCGAAAAATACATTGGCTTTGCCTTCGGCATGGGCCCCGACCGCCTGACCATGCTGCGTTACGGGGTGAACGATTTGCGCCTGTTCTTTGATGGCGACATCCGTTTCCTGTCCCAGTTCCAGTAAGTTTTTTCGGGGCGGGTCTGCCGGGTGCGTCGCGCGATCGCGGCGAGGCCGGCCCAGCCTCTCATTCACCGAGTTCTGACTATGCAATTTCCTGAATCCTGGTTGCGTGAATTCTGCAACCCGCCGCTGACGACAGCTGAGCTGTCCGAAGCCCTGACCATGGCGGGCCTGGAGGTGGAAGAGTTGACGCCCGTGGCGCCGCCTTTCACCAAAATCGTCGTGGGCGAGATCAAGCAGGCTGAGCAACACCCCAACGCTGACCGCCTGCGCGTGTGCCAGGTGGATGTGGGCCAGCCCGAGCTGCTCAACATCGTCTGCGGTGCGCCGAATGCACGCGTGGGCATCCGCGTCCCTTGCGCCTTGGTGGGGGCCGAGTTGCCCCCGGGCGACGACGGCAAACCCTTTTTGATCAAGGTCGGCAAGCTGCGCGGTGTCGAGAGCCAGGGCATGCTGTGCTCGGCGCGCGAACTGAAGCTGTCCGATGACCATGGTGGCCTGCTGGAACTCCCGGCTGATGCGCCATTGGGTCAGAACATCCGAGAGTACCTGAACCTCGATGACACCTTGTTCACCCTCAAGCTCACGCCCAACCTGGCCCACTGCCTGAGTGTTCACGGCATTGCCCGCGAGGTGTCGGCGTTGACTGGAGCGCCGCTCAAGAGCCCCAGCTTCCCTGCGGTGGCTGCCGTCCATGACCAGCGCCTGCCTGTCAGCATCAGCGCACCGGACCTGTGTGGTCGCTTTTCTGGCCGCGTGCTGCGCAACGTCAACCCGCGTGCCGCCACTCCACAGTGGATGGTGGACCGCCTGGCGCGCTGCGGCCAGCGCAGCGTAGCCCCCTTGGTCGACATCTCCAACTACGTGATGTTCGAACTGGGCCGTCCCTCGCACATTTTTGACCTGGACAAGATCCACGGTGGCTTGGACGTGCGTTGGGGTCGTGTCGGTGAGTCGCTCAAGCTGCTCAACGGCAACACCATCACCGTCGATGAAGAAGTCGGCGTGATCGCCGACGCCGAGCAGGTCGAGTCCTTGGCCGGCATCATGGGCGGTGACTCGACAGCAGTCTCCGACGACACCCGCAATGTCTATGTGGAAGCCGCTTTCTGGTGGCCCAAGGCGGTGGCCGGGCGTTCGCGTCGCTACAACTTCTCGACCGATGCAGGTCACCGTTTCGAGCGCGGTGTGGACCCTGAACTGACGGTGGAGCACATCGAGCGCATCACCCAGTTGATTTTGGACATCTGTGGCGGCGAAGCCGGTCCGGTGGACGATGTTCGCGTCACCGTGCCCACGCCCCAACCCGTGACCTTGCGCGTGGCGCGCGCCGTCAAGGTGATCGGTATGCCGCTGTCGCAAGAGCGCTGTGCGTTGGCGCTGCGCCGTCTGGGGCTCGACGTGTCGGAAGGCGAGGGCACGCTGACCGTGACGCCGCCGTCTTACCGTTTCGACCTGACCCTCGAAGAAGACTTGATCGAAGAAGTCGCGCGCATGGTGGGGTACAACAACCTGCCGACCACGCCCCCGCTGGCTCCGATCACGCCCAAGCTGCGCGCGGAGAACCAGCGAAGCCCCTTTGCGGTGCGCCGTCAGCTGGCCGGTCTGGGCTACCAAGAGACCATCAACTTCAGCTTTGTTGAAGAAGCTTGGGAACATGAGCTCGCCGGCAACCCTGCGCCCATCAAGCTGCTCAACCCCATTGCCAGCCAGATGAGCGTGATGCGCTCCTCGCTGATCGGTTCTTTGCTGCAGGTGCTGAAGTTCAACATCGATCGCAAAGCCTCGCGAGTGCGCGTGTTCGAGTTGGGCCGCGTCTTCCTGCGGGATGCGTCGGTCACCGACTCCATCACCACGGTGGCAGGGTTCCATCAGCCCATGCGGGTGGCGGGTGCTGCTTGGGGGGCTCAGGCCAGCACCCAATGGGGCCTGGCCGAGCGCGCTGTTGATTTCTATGACGTGAAGGGTGATCTGGAGGCTTTGCTGGCCCCGTTCAAGCCCAGCTTTGTCGCTGCTGAACACCCCGCTTTGCACCCAGGTCGCACGGCTGCCGTGCATTTGAACGGCGAAGTGATCGGTCACGTGGGCGAGTTGCACCCGCGCTGGCGCCAGAAGTGGGGCTTTGCCAGCTCGCCTGTGTTGTTTGAGCTGGCGCTGGATCCCGTGCTGGCGCGTCAGGTGCCGGCTTTTGAAGCCGTCTCTCGCCTGCAGCCTGTGACGCGAGACATCGCTGTGGTGGCGGCTGATCAGGTCAGCTTTGGGGCCGTCGAGCAGTCGATCCGTGCCGCTGCGACCGGTGGTCTGTTGCGTGATGTGACGCTGTTTGACTTGTACCGCCCCAAGCCGCAAAAAGACGCTTCCGCCGCACCCTCGGGTCTGAGCGTGGGTGAAAAGAGCCTGGCGATTCGCCTGACCCTGCATGGCGGCGAAATCAGCCTGACCGACGAGCAAATCGAAGCCACCGTGCAAGCTGTGCTGAAGCAGCTTGAGGCGGACACTGGCGCTCGTTTGCGTGTTTGACGAGGACCACAGCCCTATGGTGAGCCCTGAAATCGAATTTGCAGTCGACGATCTGGAGACCCCTGCGCTGACCAAGGCGCAGTTGGCTGACTTGTTGTTCGAGCACATTGGCTTGAACAAGCGCGAGTCCAAGGACATGGTTGATGCGTTCTTTGACCTGGTCTCTGAAAGTCTGGTGCGCGGCGATGATGTCAAGATTTCGGGTTTTGGCAATTTTCAGATCCGCACCAAGGCGCCTCGTCCTGGGCGCAACCCACGCACCGGCGAAGCGATCCCGATTCGGGCCCGCCGTGTGGTGACCTTCCATGCCAGCCACAAGCTCAAAGAGCAGATCCAGGGCGAGGGCAGTTGAGTTGAAGGGCGCCCCGCGTCGCCTGAGCTGATCTGGCTTCGGTTGGCGTGGCGGCCCGGCAGGTCTCCCTTCGCGCGGGGGCATTGGAGGCGCGGCATCTTTGGCGTTTTCATTCCCCTTCGCTTGGGCGGGAGGCATACTGATGAGGCCTTGGCTTCAAGGTTTTTTTCGTGGCTTGGCCCGCTGTTCTCTGTGATCTGCCTGCTTCCGTCAATTCGGAATTAACTCTCGTTTGTCTTGATCGGCTGTCTGGCGTTTGTGCCGCTGCTGAAGTACCCTAAAAGCTTTCCGTGTCGTCAGAGATTCCCATGGCAAACGCCTTGCCCCCCATCCCAGTCAAGCGCTACTTCACCATTGGAGAAGTGGGCGAGTTGTGTGGCGTCAAGCCTCACGTTCTCAGGTACTGGGAGCAGGAGTTCACGCAGTTGCGTCCCATGAAGCGCCGGGGCAACCGGCGCTATTACCAGCACCACGAGGTGTTGATGATTCGCCGCATCCGTGACCTGCTGTATGACCAGGGCTTCACCATCAGTGGGGCGCGCAACAAGCTGCAAGAGGGGGCTGGTGCCGCCTTGTCAGTGGCTGCCTCGCTCGGCGATGAGGCCGCGGCCATCGCTGTCGAAGGAACCAAGGGCGTGAACGATGAAATGTCGGCAGCCTTGCTGGCCGTGCCATCCCATGAGTTGCAAGGCCTTCGGCAAGAATTAGTTGAGATTTTTGAGCTTCTCGCCGAAGCCGCCTAAAAACCGTTATATAATTTAATTCTTGTCGGCGTGTAGCGCAGCCTGGTAGCGCACTTGCATGGGGTGCAAGGGGTCGCGAGTTCGAATCCCGCCACGCCGACCATTTTATTCGAAGACCAACGGGTCTCAGCCAAAAGCTGAGGCCCGTTTTTCTTTTCCGAATGGGGATTCACCTCAATCCGAGCACCTCGGCTGAATTGGAGTTGGCTGATGTGCCTTGCCTTGGGGGTTATTGGCTGGCCCTCGGCATGCTTCATGTGCCCTCGCTACCATTTGCTCGCTGCCGGGGCCACTTTGCCTGAACCGGTGGCAAAGAAGCTGAGTCATGAGCGCCAACCACCACTCCTTTCGGGGTAACAAGTCATCTTTGCCGAGCAAACCTTGTGTCGCCTGTGGGCGCCCCATGACCTGGCGGCGCCGCTGGGCCAAGACCTGGGACGAGGTCAAGTACTGCTCTGAGGCCTGCCGGCGCGCCAAGGGGTCGGCATGAACTCGGATCCATCTTTTGATCCCACTCTCAGCGCCGCGCGGGCCCGCTTGGCGTCGGTGGATCCTGAGGTCTATGCACGTACCCGCAACCATTTAGCGGCCGGCGCCACGGGTCTGGGGCCCTACCTCACCCACGGTTTGCTCAGCACTGACGAGGTCCTGCGCGCGGTCACGGCGCGCTACCCTTTGCAGGTGCAAGACAAGCTGGTGTTCGAGTTGGGCTGGCGTGCTTATTACCGCCATGTGTGGGCGCACCGGGGTGCGGCGGTGGGTGAATCTGTTCACGCGGGGCCTTTGACTGAGGCCGCCTATGCCCTCAGCCTGCCGAATGACCTCCGTCAGGGCGTCACCGGGGTTCCGGTGATCGACCAGTCTGTGCGATGTCTCTATCACACCGGCTACCTGCACAACCACGCGCGCCTCTGGTTGGCCAGCTACGTGGTGCATGTGCGCAAAGTGCATTGGCGTGTCGGTGCCGATTGGTTGTACGGCCATTTGCTGGACGGCGACCTGGCCAGCAATTTCATGAGTTGGCAGTGGGTGGCAGGCACCAGCAGCAGCAAGCCTTATCTGTTCAATGCCGAGAATGTCGCTCGATTCGCGCCGGCGCCTTGGCACAGCCCGGGCAGCGTGGTCGACACGGATTACGAGACCCTGGAACGCCGAGCGCGGGACCCCGTTTGGCAGCCCTCGGTGGCCCATTTGCCAGGCGTGGAGCCTTTGGCTGAGCCTGGTTTGCGAAGTGCGCCACCGGCTGTCTTGGGTTTCACGTCGCCCCTTGCTCATGACGTGGCCGGACGGGACGTGTGGTTGGTCCATCCCTGGAGTCTGGGGCCCTCGCCTGAGGGCTTGTCGGAAGACGTGTGTGTGTTGGCGTTGTCGGTGGCCGATTTTCACCGGCAGCACCCCTGGAGCGAGCGGCGCTGGCAATTCGTCGGGCAACGCATGGCTGAGTTGACCCCGTTGCGCTGGCATGGCGAGTCGACACAGATCATGGCGGCCCTGGGTGCAGCGCGCCGGGTGCGCTGCCTGGATGAGCCGCATGTGAGCCCCTGGCTCACTCAGTGGGCTGAGTGCCAAGCGCCCGAGCCCGTGTTCGCGCCTGTGGCTGGGCGCTGTGATTCGTTCTCGGCCTGGTGGAAGCAGGCAGTCCCCGCCCGCGGTGCGGTACGGGACACCTTGTTGCAGCGGGCTTGAGTGAACATGGCGGCGCCCACGGCTCTGGTCTGGTTCAAGCGCGATTTGCGTGTGCGTGACCACGCCCCCCTGGCGCAGGCCCAGCAGTTTGAGTGCGCCCTTGGTTTGGTGCTGATCGAGCCCAGCTGGCTCCGCAGCCCGGAGTGCGATCCTCGCCATGTGGCGTTTTTGTTGGATGCTGTGGCGGCCCTGCGGGTGGATCTGGCCGCACGTGGTCTGCCTTTGTTGGTGCGTGTCGGAGAGGCGGTGCCGGTGTTGCAGGCCCTGCGTGACGAGTTCGGCGTCACGCACCTGCTCAGCCATGAAGAAACCGGCCCCGGCTGGAGCTACACGCGCGATCTGGCGGTGGCCGACTGGTGTCGCCACCAAGGGGTCGTCTGGCGCGAATGGGCGCAGACCGGTGTGGTGCGCCGCTTGCGTTCGCGCAGTGGCTGGGCTGGTCGTTGGGCGCAGCGCATGAATGCGCTTGAGGCCCCGCGCGTGCGCGGCTTCAAAGGCCCTGCGGGTCTGGCGCCTGAGCCGATCCCTGACTGGGGCGATCTGGGTTTGTCGGCGCCGGCCGTGCAGCCACCACCCGCCGGCGAGTGGGTGGCCTGGGACACCTTGCAGGGCTTTTTGGCGGGGCGGGGGCGTGACTACCGGAGGGCTCTGTCGAGCCCGTTGACGGCTGAGACCGCTTGCAGTCGGCTCAGTGCCCACTTGGCCTTCGGCACCATCTCGATGCGGTGTGTGCACCAGGCCACGGCGTCGACCCTGCTCGGCACACCGGACCGCGATCTGGCCTATGGCCTGCGTGGCTTTGCTTCGCGTCTGCGCTGGCACTGTCATTTCATGCAGAAACTCGAAGATCAACCCGATCTGGAGTGGCGTAACCTGGCCCGATCGGTGGATGGCTTGCGTCCAGGGGATGGCGTGCATCCAGACCCGGTGAACCAGGCCTTGTTGCAGGCATGGTGTGAGGGCCGAACGGGGTACCCCATGGTGGACGCCTGCATGCGTCAACTTCGCGCCACGGGCTGGTTGAACTTCCGCATGCGGGCGATGCTGGTCAGCTTTGCGGCCTACCACCTGGGCCTGCATTGGCGTGAGCCCGGCTTGTTTTTGGCCCGGCAGTTCTTGGATTTTGAGCCCGGCATCCACTGGAGCCAGATGCAAATGCAATCCGGCACCACAGGCATCAACACCTTGCGCATCTACTCACCCGCCAAGCAGGCGCTCGACCATGACCCTCAGGGCCAGTACCGACGCCAATGGCTGCCGGAGTACGGCAGTTGCGCCTACCCTGAGCCCATCGTGGACGAGCGCACTGCGCTGGCCCGGATCAAGCTTCAGTTGTATGGGCTGCGCCAGCAGCCTGAAGCACGGGCCGAGGCGGCGGCCATTCAGCAGCAGCATGGGTCTCGCAAAAGTGGCTTGCCTCCCAGCCCAAGCCGGTCTCGCCGCCCGCCTGTGGTGGATGAGGCGCAGGGCAGTTTGTTCTGAGCCTTGTGCCAGGCCGCTTTTCCATCCAGGGCAGATGGGGCAGTCAGGGGGGGGGCTGAGGAGGAGAGAAATGGCATTGCTCACCCGATGGAGGTGATTCGATATCACCTTGTGGGTGGGGCCTGACGGGCCATGCCAATTAGTTCACCGATCGTCCAGATCGGAGGGCTTCAAGAGGGGCGTGCTCGGTTGTAAGGGGGGGGTGATGAGGCTATGATCACCGAAGCATTTTGTTACTAATGTGGCGGCTTGTTGTACTTACGGTGGCACCTGCCGCACAGACCGCTTCGCCACGCCGCCGCCCCCGATTCTTCCTCCCGAAAAACCATGAACACCGCATTGCGTGAGATTTTTGCCAAGCAAGGTCGCTTGGCACAGGCCCTGGAAGGGCTCAATGACGACGCCGACCTGTTTGCAGCGGGTTTGGACAGCCTGGCCATCGTCAATGTGATGTTGGCGGTGGAAGACCGCTTCGAGGTTGAGATCCCTGACGAGCATTTGAACCGGGCGACCTTCTCCAGCATCTCGGCCCTCGCCGCGGTGTTGCGCAAGTTGCAGGCTGAGCAGCATTCCGCATGAGCGCCGTCGTCGAGCGTGAGCTGACCACGGACGCTTCAGCCTCTGGCGTCGCGTCGGATTGGCGCGCCGGTGCCGCAGCCATTGCTGCCGCAGCCGCTCGCCATGCCGATGCGGTGGACCGCGAAGGGCGCTTCCCTGCGGAGGCGGTGCAGGCCATGCGCGACTCCGGCCTGCTGGCGGCGTGGGTTCCGAAGGCGCTCGGGGGTCCAGGCCACAGCCTGCGCGAGATCGCTGCCATGTGCCACCAGATCGGCGCGGCCTGCGGGGCCAGCGGCATGATCTTCGCCATGCATCAGATCAAGCTGTCGTCGGTGGTGCACCACGCGGGATCGTCCGCTTGGTACCGTCAACTGCAACAGCGCGTGGTGGCTGAATCATTGCTGCTTGGCTCGGTCACTTCCGAGGTGGGCGTGGGTGGGGACATTCGCCGTTCTCTGGCCGCCGTGCAGCGTGACGGTGATCATTTCAGCTTGCAAAAGCATGGCTCGGTGGTGTCTTACGGCGCCTACGCCGATGCTTTGTTGATCACCGCCCGGGCCGACGAGCAGGCCCCGCCCAACGGCCAAGTCATGGTGACGGTGCTGAAGGACCAATACCAACTCGAAAAGACCGGCCAGTGGGACGCCATGGGCATGCGCGGTACTTGCAGCGACGCCTTCATGATTCGGGCCCAGGCCCCCGCCGAGCAGATTTTCGAAGCGCCCTTTGCCGACATCATTGCCAACACCATGTTGCCGGTGTCCCACATCCTGTGGGCCAGTGTGTGGTTTGGCATCGCCAACAGCGCCTTGCTGCGAGTGCGTGCCCACCTGCGTGCGGCCATGAAGGCCGGTGGGGGTAACCTGCCTGCTGCAGCGACCCAGTTGCCCGATCTGGTGGCCCAGATGCAGTTGCTGCACGCTCGCCTGCAGTCGGCCATCACCCGCTTTGAAGCAGCGCTGGCCACGGGCCATGGTCCCTTGCCCATGTCGCTGACCACCGACCTGACCTTGCTCAAGAGCACCATGTCCGAAGGTTGCCTGGCCGTGGTCCAGCAGTCCTTGAGCACGGTGGGCTTTGCCGGCTACCGCACCGAGAGCCCGGCTGCCATGGGCCGCCACCTGCGTGACTTGCACTCCGCGCCCCTGATGATCAACAACGCGCGCCTGATCGAAACCATGAGCAGCTTCTTGCTCCTGGACCCTTTGCAGTTTGGACTTGCCTGACATGGATGCCACCCCCACTTTCCTTGAGCAACTGATTGCCGCCGGCCACCTGATCCCCATGGGGGTCGATGGCCTGTATGGCAAGAGTGGCGTTTTTGAAGACATCCTCAACAAGCTCGACGCACTGATCAGCCGCCATGGGGCTGCTCAGCAGGCCGAGGTGATGCGCTTTCCGCCCGCCATCTCGCAGCAGAACTTTGAGGAGAGCGAGTACCTCAAGACCTTCCCGCACTTTGCCGGCACTGTGCACTGCTTTTGCGGTGACGAGCGCGAGCACCGCCGCGTGCTGGACTGTGTTGCCGAGGGCAAGGACTGGACCGAAGGCCAAAAAGCCTCGGGCGTGGTGCTGACGCCTGCAGCCTGCTACCCCTCCTACCCCGTGATCGCGCGTCGCGGCCCCCTGAGCGAAGAGGGCGTGACCCTGGACCTGCTGTCCTACTGCTTCCGCCATGAGCCTTCGCTGGAGCCCACCCGCCTGCAACTGTTCCGCATGCGCGAATATGTGCGGATGGGCACCCCCGACCAGGTGCTGGCTTTCCGCCAGCATTGGCTGGAAGAGGGCGAGAAGATGATGCGCTCGCTGGCCCTCCCCTTGATCATCGACGTCGCCAACGACCCCTTCTTTGGCCGAGCAGGCCGCGTGCTGGCCGCCAGCCAGCGCGAGCAAAAGCTCAAATTCGAATTGCTGGTGCCCGTCAACAGCGAAGAGAGCCCGACCGCCTGCCTGAGCTTCAACTACCACATGGACCACTTTGGCCTGATCTGGGCGCTGCGCACCCCGGGCGATGAAGTCGCTCACACCGCCTGCGTGGGCTTTGGTCTGGAGCGCATCACCCTGGCGCTGTTCCGCCACCATGGGTTCGACCCCAAGGCCTGGCCTACCGAGGTGCAAGCGGTGCTTGGAGGGTTTTGATGCCCGCGGTCGCGCCTGTTTTCACCCCGCACCCTGTTCACGCCCCCGAACGCCACTGGCCCCAGTCCAACTGCAGCCTGGACCTGTGGATCGGCTATCTGCACAGCCTGGGCCTGGCTCCGGAAGCGCTGATGGGCGCCTTGGTGCAATTGGACTTTGAGGGTGACCAGTTCGGTTTTTGCAAATTCGATGCGGCGGATCTGAGCCGCATGCACGGCCTGGTGTTGCGCGAATTGGCTTTGTACGATCGTTTGCAGGACCACATCGTGACCCAGGTTGATCGGGGCCACCTGGTGCTGGTCGAATTGGATGGCTTCCACCTGCCGGACACGGCGGGCACCTCGTACCACCGAGAGCACAGCAAGACCACGGTTGGCATTCAGGCCATCGACCCGGTGCGCCAGACCCTGAGTTACTTCCACAACTCGGGCTTTTACACCCTGAGTGGTGACGACTACGCGGCCCTGTTCGCGGTGGATGCACAAGACCGCCAGGCCACGGGCGCCTTGCTGCCCTACACCGAGTACCTGCTGCGCAAGCAGCCCGCCCTGCAAGGCGAGGCCTTGAAGGACGCGGCTCGCCAGGCCCTGCGCCAACACCTGGCCGGTGCGCCAGGCGAGAACCCGTTTCGGGCCTACCAGCGACAGTACGACGCCGACCTGGCCAGGGTCATTGCGCGCGGCAATGACTATTTCCACCTCTACGCCTTCAACCACTTCCGCCAGTTCGGTTCGGTGTTTGGCCTGCTTGAAGCGTTCTTTCGCTGGCTGGGTGACGAGGCTTTGCAACCCTTGGCCGAGCATTGCGATCAGATCGCGGCCAAGGCCAAGCTGATGCAGTTCCGCGTGGTCCGGGCCGTGGCCCGACAGCGCCCTGACGACTCCGGTCTGATCCTCAACGACATCGCTGCGCATTGGGATGCCGTGATGGTCGGCCTGCGGCCCTACCGCGACTGAGCCATGAGCTCCCGCCTGTCTGACTGGACCCTGCAGGAAACCGCAGCAGGGCAATGGAGTGAACCGCCGGTGGGTGAGGGCACCTGGCTGCCAGCACCCGTGCCGGGCACGGTGTGCGAAGCCTTGGCCGCCGCCGGTCGCTTCGACCTGAACGCGCCGCGCGCGCTGCAAGGCAGCGACTTCTGGTACCGCTGTGACTGGCCTGCCAGCCCGGCTGGAAAACTGCACATGGACGGTTTGGCCGGTTCGGTCGAAATCTGGTTGGGTTCGACCCTGTTGGGTCGCCATGCCCACATGGGTGTGCCCCTTGAATTGGACTTGCCTGCTCAGGCGGCCGGTCAGTTGTACCTGTGCGTGCGCGGCCAAGCTTCGGCACCCAAGCGGGCTGGTCGGGCCCGTTGGCGGCCCCGCATGATTCAGCCGGCTTCCCTGCGCGATGTGCGCCAGACCTTGCTGGGCCACATGCCAGGCTGGTGCCCCGAGTGGGTGCCGCTGGGCCCCTACCAAGCCGTGCGCTTTGTGCCCGCGGATGCACCGTCTCCGGCTTGGTCGATGCAAAGCGTGCAGGCCGAGGCGCGGGAGGGCCAGGCCCACCTCAGCCTGCGCTTGCAGGGCCCAACCCCGTTGCCAGCTTTGCCTTACTTGCTGTGTGCTGGTCAGCGCCTGGCCTTGCAGCCGGTGGGGGCGGGCGTCTACTGTTTTGAGGGCATCGTCCCAGGCGCTGCGCTGTGGACGCCACACACGCATGGCGTGCCGGCCTGCCATGCCCTCAGCGTGCAGGTGCCAGAGGCCCCTGCCTTGAGCCAGGACCTGGGTGAACTGGGGTTTCGTCACGTCACGGTGGACACGACCGAGGGTGGTTTTGCCCTGCGCGTCAATGGCCTGTCGGTGTTTTGCCGAGGTGTGTGCTGGACGCCGACTGATTTGCTGCGTCTGCGCTCGGACCCGGCGGCTTTGCAACGCCAAATCGATTGGCTGGTCCAGGGCGGCGCCAACATGGTCCGCGTGGGCGGCACCATGTGGTACGAAGACGAGGCCTTTTACCGCGCCTGCAACCGGGCTGGTCTGCTGGTCTGGCAGGACTTCATGCTGGCCAACTTTGACTACCCTGCGCGGGATGCCGCCTTCATGGCCGAACTGCAGACAGAGGCCACCTACTTCCTGACCCGCACCCGCCAGCACCCCTGTTTGGCCATGTTGTGTGGCGGCAGCGAGGTGCGCCAGCAAGCCGAGATGCTGGGCGTGGACTGGCCTGAGGACGACCGCGTGTTCACCGGCCTGCTTGCGCGCCTGAGTGCGGCGCTGCGGCCTGACGTGCCCTACGTGGCCAACACCCCTTGGGGTGGGGCGCCAGTGTTCAACACCTCGCAAGGCGTCAGCCACTACTACGGCGTGGGCGCCTACATGCGTGGCTTCGACGATGCACGCCGGGCCCAAGTGCGATTTGCCAGCGAGTGCCTGGCCCTGGCCCATGTGCCCGCCGAGGCCGACCTGGCAGCCGATTTGGCGCGCCATCCGCTGGACACCCACTGGAAGCGGGGCACGCCGCGCGACCTGGGCGCCTCCTGGGACTTTGACGATGTTCGCGACCACTATGTGCAAACGCTCTATGGCGTGGAGCCCGCGCGCCTGCGCCGTGAAGACCCGGTCCGCTACCTGGATCTGGGCCGCGCCGTGTCCTGTGACTTGGTCGAGGCCGTGTTCTCGGAGTGGCGTCGAGCAGCCAGCCCCTGCGCCGGCGGCCTGGTTTGGCAGTGGCGCGATCTGCGCCCCGGTGCTGGCTGGGGCCTGCTGGACGAGGCGGGGCAACCCAAGCCTGTCTGGCACGCCCTGTCCCGGCACTGGCAGCCCCTGCAACTGTTGATCACCGATGAAGGCCTCAATGGCCTGGATCTGCACGTGGTGCACGAGGGCGATCAAGCGCTGGACCTGGTGCTGAGCCTGCAGGCTTTGCGTGACGGTCAGCGCGTGGTCGTCGAGGGGCAGCGCCGCTTCACGGTGGCGGGTCGCGGTCAGCAGCGTTTCAGCAGCACCGAGCTGTTGGGGCGCTTTTTCGACACCACTTACGCTTACCGTTTTGGTCCCCCAGCGCACGACGTGTGCGTGGCGACCTTGCGTGCGGCCCGCAGCCAGGCCCTTCTGGGGTGGGCGGTGCACCTGCCGCAGCGGGCGTTGCCCCGGGCCGAACTGGGTTGGCAGACCCGCCTCGAGCGCGACGACCAAGGGCTGGCCTTGTATGTGACGGCCAGCCGCTTCAGCCAGTACCTGCATTTCAGCAGTGCCAGTCACCGGCCTGAGGTGGACTGGTTCCACCTGCCACCCGGGGTGGAGCAGTGCATCCGCCTGCAGCCCCGCGAAGGCGTGACCGTGGAGCCCGCGCTGGCGGGCGGCAGTTTGGGGGCCTTGAACAGCCTCAGCGAGCGCTGGATTCGTTTCAGCGAAGCGATCGAGCGTTCGACGCCGGCAGCCGGAGACGCGCCATGACGCCCATCGTCATCCACAACACCCCGGTCCAGTGGCATGCCCCGGCCTCGGGCGATCTGCGCCATGTGGTTCTGCTGTGCAACACCTTGGGGGATGAGGGGCTGTACGTCTATCGGCCCCTGGTGGCCTTGGCAGAGGACTTGGCCCAAGCCGGCCTGGGGGTGTTGCGTTTCAGCTTTCCCGACCAAGACGATGGTGTGGACCTGGCGCCCGACGCCGACGCCATCGCCGAGTCTTTGAACACCTTGCAGGCTTTGCTGGCCTGGGTGCAGCGGCAGTGGCCTGGCGTGGCGGTCAGCCTGTGCGGTTATCGCATGGGCGCCTTGCTGGCCGCTGAAGTGGCGGCCCGCAGCCCCGGTCTGCTGGGGCTGGCTTTGCTGGCACCGGTGCCATCCGGTCGCCTGGTGCTGCGCGAGCTGGCGCTCAAAGCGGGGCAGGGCGTGGCTGCAGACGCTGCCCTGGTGCAGGACGGCTGGCATCTGTCGCCCGCGTCGCGCCAGACGCTGGCAGGGCTGGATTGGCAGGCCTTGCTGCAGCAATCACCACCCCATGGTTTGGTGCTCAGCGACACCGGATTGCGCGCGGCCGAGAAACTGGCGGGCGGCTTGGCTCAGGCGGGTGCAACCGGTTGGCGCGTCCAAGCCGCGGAGGATTTGGTGAGCCTGCGCGCTTACTCGCATCTGGTCACCGTGCCTGAGGTGGCCTTTTCGGAGCTGGTCCGATGGTTGGTGGGCTTGCCTCTGCCGGCTGCTGTGCCGCAGCCTGCCCCGAGGCTTGATCTGCCAGCGCCGTCAGCCCTGAACTTGCCCCAAGGCACCGAGCGCTCGCTGCGCTTGGGGCCGCAAGGCCGCTTGGCCGGTGTGCTGTGCACGCCGCCCGGCTGCGAGGCCTCATCGGCCCGGGCTGACTCACCCTGCTTGTTGATTCTCAACACCGCCGGGAACCCCAGTGCGGGGCAAAGCCGCAGCGCGGTTCAGCTCGCACGGGCCTTGGCGGTGCAAGGGGTGAGTTCGCTGCGCGTCGATGTGCGTGGCAATGGAAACAGCTTGCCGGTGCAGCGTGGGCGCAATTGGGCCATGTACACCGAGGCCCCCATTGAGGACGTGAGCGCTGCCTTGGACTGCCTGCAGCAACAGGGCTGGGCTCAGCCGGCAGTGTTCGGTTTGTGCTCGGGCGCCTACCTGGCCTTGCAGGCCGCCGTCCAGGACCCGCGCATGGGGCGCTTGTTGCTGGTCAATCTGCAAAGTTTTCTGTGGCAGGGCGAGCCCTTTGGCGCGGAACTCGAGGCGCCAGTGGGCAGCAGTGAAGCCGGCGATGGCGTGCAACTCAAGCACATGGGGCGCTACAAGCAAATCATCTTCACGCTCGACTTCTGGCGCCGTCTGTTGGCGGGCGAAGTGCATGTGTGGGGCGTCACTCGGCGACTCGTGGCCAGACTGAGTCTGCGCGTGGCCAGCCGCGTGCAGGCCAGCCTGCCCGCTGGCTGGGTGCTGTTGCCCCAGCAAGCCGAAGTGCAAGAGCGCATGGCGCGGCTGACCCGCCGTGCCCTGCCCATCACCTTGATTTATGGCGACACCGATGCCGGCCTCAATGAGCTGGAGGCCTTGTTTGGGCGCCAAGGTCAGCGACTGACCCGCCAGCCCGGTGTGGCTTTGCATTTGGTGGCCGATGCCGACCACATGTTCATCGACCCGCCGTCTTTGCAAACCTTGATTCGACAGGTGGGCGAGGCCTTGTGCACGCCTGCCGCGAGACCCGCATGAGTGTTCTTGACGCCCCTGACAAAGTCACCGGCCTGCAGCTTCAACGGATCCCTCTGAGCTGCTTGGCCGACTTGGCGCCCCACCGCGCCGAGTGGTTGGGCTTGTTGGCGCAAATCCCCACGGCCTTGCCTTTCCAGACCCCGGAGTGGTGCTGGGCCTGGTGGCAGACCTTTGCGGTCCAGAGCCGCTTTCGCCGTGACCACCTGTCCTTGATGCTGCTGCGGGAGCAGGGGCGCTTGGTGGGCCTCTGGCCGCTGGTGCGTTCTTTGTCGGGCTGGGGGCCCTTGGTCTTGATCAGCCAATGGCGCCCTCTGGGGGCCGATCCCAATCTGACCGAGCTGCGCACCCCCTTGGTCCTGCCCGGCTACGAAGCGGCCGTGGCCCGGTATTGGCTGGACTTGGTCGAGCGCCAACCCGGCATGCACCAGGTCATCCTGCCCAGCGATGTGCTGGGCCAGGAGTTGGCGCGGCGCAGCGGACTGGTTCGCTTGGGCCAGCGCGAGGTGCCCAATTACGTCCTGCAGCCGGGCTCGGACTGGCCGGCCTTCAAGACGGGCCTCAAGCGCAACATCAAGGAGTCGCTGCGCCGCTGTTACAACTCGCTGGCGCGCGAGGGCTTGTCGCCCCAGTTGGAGGTGCTGAGCGATCCGGCCGCCTTGCGCGAGCAACTGCCTGAGTTCTACCGCCTCCATGGGCTGCGCGCTGACCAGGCTGACACCATTGCCCACCCCGACTATTTTGAGTCGGCCCAGCACCGCCGCTTCATCGATGGATTGTTGGATCAGGCCGGGGAGGGGGCGGCCCTCGGGGTGCGGCTGTTTGTCCTTCGTGTGTCCGGGCAGGCCGTGGCCATGCGGCTGGCCTTCCAGACGCGGCAAGAGCTGTATCTCTATTACTCAGGCTATGAGCCTGCCTGGGGCCGTTTCAGTGTCATGACCACCTTGGTCAGTGAGTTGATCCAATGGGCCCAGGCCCAAGGCTTGAGCACGGTCAATTTGTCCGTGGGGCGTGATGTCTCCAAAACCCGGTGGGGCCCGCAAGAGCGCTTGTTTGGTGACCACTATCTGGCCGGCGCGGGCCCGATCAACCGATTCTTGATGAGGGCCTTGGTGCGACGCCGGGGCCTGAGCGCGGGCTACCTGACGGCGGAGCAGGCGGCGCAACAAGCCCTTGAAGATGCCCAGGCCGAGGCGGCGGAAGCATCCCTTCTGCCGCCTCAAAGCGCCCAGCGGGCGGCTTGAAGCGAGCGAACGCGCGCTCCCGGTGCGCTCGCCCCAGCCCTGTGCAAAAGGGGCTGCCCAGGCATGGCGGGCGGGGCCAATCGCGCACCGCGCTGGCGTCTCTACGTACTTTCGCGCACCAAGACAAGTCAGACATTCCTGTCCCTGGGCTGGGATTAGTGGCACAATCGCGTCCGCATAAGGCCCTTCCCCAGCCACTGTCGCATCCGCCAACCGGTTCAGCCGTGTCGCGGAAGGTTTACTAACCAGCTAATGTTTCCCTCAGGGAAGCGGAGGTCAGCGGAATATGAGCGATTCTTCGTCTGTCTACCAAGCCTACCAAGGCAACACCTATCTCTTCGGGGGCAACGCGCCCTACGTTGAAGAGATGTACGAAAACTACCTGGCCAACCCCGGTAGCGTGCCTGACAACTGGCGCGATTACTTCGACGCCCTGCAGCACGTGCCTGCCGTCGACGGCTCCAATGCCCGTGACGTGCCCCACCTGCCCGTCATCAACGCTTTCGCCGAACGCGCCAAGCAAGGTCAAACCAAGGTTGTCTTGGCCAGTGCCGACGCCGAAATGGGCCGCAAGCGCACCGCTGTTCAACAACTGATCGCTGCTTACCGCAACGTCGGCGCTCGTTGGGCCGACCTGGATCCGCTCAAGCGCACCGAGCGCGCTCAAATTCCGCAACTCGAAACCTCTTACTACGGCTTCACCGATGCCGACCAAGAGACCGTGTTCAACATCAGCAACACCTTCTTCGGCAAGGACACCATGTCCCTGCGCGAGTTGCTGAACGCCCTGCGTGAAACCTACTGCGGCACCATTGGCGCCGAGTACATGCACACCACCGACCAGGACCAAAAGGCCTGGTGGCAAAAGAAGCTGGAAAGCATTCGCAGCAAGCCGAATTTCGGCGCTGACAAAAAGAAGCACATCCTCGACCGCCTGACCGCTGCCGAAGGCCTGGAACGTTACCTGCACACCAAGTACGTCGGTCAAAAGCGCTTCTCGCTCGAAGGCGGTGAGAGCTTCATCGCGGCCATGGACGAGCTGATCCAATCGGCTGGCGCCAAGGGCGTGCAAGAAATCGTCATCGGCATGGCCCACCGCGGCCGTCTGAACGTGCTGGTCAACACCCTGGGCAAGATGCCCAAGGACCTGTTCGCCGAGTTCGACCACACCGCGCCTGAAGAACTGCCGGCCGGTGACGTGAAGTACCACCAAGGTTTCAGCTCCGACGTGACCACCCCTGGCGGCCCGGTTCACCTGTCGCTGGCCTTCAACCCCTCGCACCTGGAAATCGTCAACCCGGTGGTCGAAGGCTCGGTGCGTGCCCGCATGGACCGCCGCAACGACCCGCTGGGCAACCAAGTGCTGCCGGTGCTGGTGCACGGTGACGCTGCTTTCGGCGGTCAAGGCGTGAACCAGGAAACCCTGGCCCTGGCCCAAACCCGTGGCTACACCACGGGCGGCACGGTGCACATCATCATCAACAACCAGATCGGTTTCACCACCAGCGACCCGCGCGACATGCGCTCCAGCGCGTTCTGCACCGACATCGTCAAGATGGTCGAGGCCCCGGTGCTGCACGTCAACGGTGACGATCCTGAAGCCGTCGTGCTGGCCATGCAACTGGCGCTTGAATTCCGCATGGAATTCCGCCAGGACGTGGTCGTGGACATCACTTGCTTCCGCAAGCTGGGCCACAACGAGCAAGACACCCCCAGCCTGACCCAGCCGCTGATGTACAAGAAGATCGCCGCCCACCCGGGCACGCGCCGTCTGTACGCCGACAAGCTGGCCACCCAAGGCCTGGGCGCGACCCTGGGCGACGACATGGTCAAGGAATACCGTGCCGCCATGGATGCCGGCCGCCACACCGTTGACCCGGTGCTGACGAACTTCAAGAGCAAGTTCGCCGTGGACTGGAGCCCTTACCTGGGCAAGAAGTGGACCGACGCGGGTGACACCGCCATCCCGGCTGCCGAATGGCACCGTCTGGCCACCAAGATCACCACCATCCCGGCCAGCGTGACCCCGCACCAGCTCGTGAAGAAGGTGTACGACGACCGCGCTGCCATGGGCCGTGGTGACATCCCAGTGGACTGGGGCATGGGTGAAACCATGGCCTTTGCCTCCCTGGTGGCCAGTGGCTACCCCGTGCGTCTGTCCGGCGAAGATTGCGGCCGTGGCACCTTCACCCACCGCCATGCCGTGATTCACGACCAAAACCGTGAAAAGTGGGACACCGGTACCTACCTGCCGCTGCAAAACGTGGCTGAGAACCAAGCCCCGTTCGTGGTCATCGACTCCATCCTGTCTGAAGAGGCGGTGCTGGGCTTTGAGTACGGCTACGCCTCCAACGACCCCAACACCCTGGTGATCTGGGAAGCCCAGTTCGGCGACTTCGCCAACGGCGCCCAAGTGGTGATCGACCAGTTCATCGCTTCGGGTGAAGTGAAGTGGGGCCGCGTCAATGGTCTGACCCTGATGCTGCCGCACGGCTACGAAGGCCAAGGCCCTGAGCACAGCTCGGCCCGCCTGGAGCGCTTCATGCAGCTGTCGGCCGACACCAACATGCAAGTGGTGCAACCGACGACCGCCAGCCAGATCTTCCACGTCCTGCGTCGTCAGATGGTGCGCAACCTGCGCAAGCCGCTGATCATCATGACGCCCAAGTCGCTGCTGCGTAACAAGGACGCCACCTCCCCGCTGGTCGAATTCACCAAGGGCAGCTTCCAGACCGTCATTGGCGACCAGAAGGACGAAGTCAGCAAGAAGGCCGACAAGGTCAAGCGCGTCATCGCCTGCTCGGGCAAGGTTTACTACGACCTGGCCAAGAAGCGCGACGAAAAGGGGGCCGACGACGTGGCCGTGATTCGCGTCGAACAGCTCTACCCCTTCCCGCACAAGGCTTTTGCCGCTGAGCTCAAGAAGTACCCGAACGCCACCGAAATCGTGTGGTGCCAGGACGAGCCGCAAAACCAAGGTGCTTGGTTCTTCGTGCAGCACTACATCCACGAAAACATGCTGGACGGCCAGAAGCTGGGTTACTCGGGTCGCGCAGCATCTGCTTCGCCGGCCGTGGGTTACTCGCACCTGCACCAGGAACAACAAAAGGCGCTGGTCGACGGCGCTTTCGCCAAGCTCAAGGGTTTTGTGCTGACCAAGTAAGGTCATCTCTACCCCCTCGAACCAGAACAAGATACTGAAAGAATTGAAATGGCAATCGTAGAAGTCAAAGTCCCCCAGCTGTCTGAATCCGTGGCCGAAGCCACCATGCTGAACTGGAAGAAGAAGGCCGGCGAAGCCGTGACCGCCGACGAAATCCTGATCGAGATCGAAACCGACAAGGTCGTGCTCGAAGTGCCGGCGCCCGCCTCGGGCGTGCTGGCCGAGATCGTGCAAGGCGACGGCGCCACCGTCACTGCCGACCAGTTGATCGCTCGCATCGACACCGAAGGCAAGGCTGGCGCAGCCGCTCCTGCCGCCGCCGCCCCGGCCGCTGCACCTGCTGCCGCCCCGGCTGCTGCTGCCGTTTCGGCCTCCAAGGCTGATGTGGCCATGCCCGCCGCCGCCAAGCTGCTCGCCGACAACGGCCTGTCGGTCAGTGCCGTCGCTGGCACCGGCAAGGACGGTCGCGTCACCAAGGGTGATGTGCTGGGTGCGGTCGCTGCTGGCGCCAAGCCGGCTGCCGCTCCGTCGGTGATCCCGACGGGTGCTCCCACCAAGTCGCTGCCGCAAGTGGCTGCACCGGCTGCCCCGAGCCTGGGCGATCGCCCGGAACAACGCGTGCCGATGAGCCGCCTGCGTGCCCGCGTGGCCGAGCGTCTGCTGCAATCGCAATCGACCAACGCCATCCTGACCACCTTCAACGAAGTGAACATGGCCCCGGTCATGGACATGCGCAAGAAGTTCCAGGACGCTTTCACCAAGGAACACGGCGTCAAGATCGGCTTCATGAGCTTCTTCGTCAAGGCTGCCGTGCACGCCCTGAAGAAGTACCCGGTGCTGAACGCTTCGGTCGACGGCAACGACATCGTCTACCACGGCTACTTCGACATCGGTATCGCTGTCGGTTCGCCGCGTGGCCTGGTGGTGCCGATCCTGCGCAACGCCGACCAAATGAGCTTTGCCGACATCGAAAAGAAGATCGCTGAATTCGGCCAAAAGGCCAAGGACGGCAAGCTGGGCATTGAAGAAATGACCGGCGGTACCTTCTCGATCTCCAACGGCGGTACCTTCGGCTCCATGCTGTCGACCCCCATCATCAACCCGCCGCAATCGGCCATCCTGGGCGTGCACGCGACCAAGGACCGCGCCGTGGTCGAAAACGGTCAAGTGGTGGTTCGCCCGATCAACTACCTGGCCATGTCCTATGACCACCGCATCATCGACGGCCGCGAAGCCGTGCTGGGCCTGGTCGCCATGAAGGAAGCGCTGGAAGATCCGTCGCGCCTGCTGTTCGACATCTGAGCGGGTTTGAGTGACCCCTGCAGACCGGCCTGACCGGTTTGCCTAACCCACTCCGGTTGTCGCCTCGGCTGACGCGCAGCCGGGTGGGTTTTGTTTCAACTGATTCAAGAGATTTTTATGAGCAAACAATTTGACGTCATCGTGATCGGCGGCGGCCCTGGCGGCTACATCGCGGCCATCCGCGCAGCCCAACTGGGCTTCCAGGTCGCATGTATCGACGAATGGAAGAACGAAAAGGGTGGCCCGGCCCCCGGCGGCACCTGCACCAACGTCGGTTGCATTCCGTCCAAGGCCCTGCTGCAGTCGTCCGAGCACTTCGAGCAAGCGAACCACCACTTTGCCGACCACGGCATCAAGGTGTCGGACGTCAGCATCGATGTGGCCAAGATGATCGGCCGCAAGGACACCGTCGTGAAGCAAAACAACGACGGCATCCTGTACTTGTTCAAGAAGAACAAGGTCAGCTTCTTCCATGGCCGTGGCTCTTTCGCCAAGGCCGTCGAAGGCGGTTACGAAATCCAGGTCGCTGGCAGCGCCAACGAAACCCTGACCGGCAAGCAGATCATCATCGCCACGGGCTCCAACGCCCGCGCGCTGCCGGGTACCCCGTTTGATGAAGTCAAGGTGCTGTCGAACGACGGCGCCCTGCGCATCAACGCTGTGCCGAAGAAGCTGGCCCTGATCGGCTCTGGCGTGATCGGCCTCGAAATGGGCTCGGTCTGGCGCCGTCTGGGCTCTGAAGTCACCATCCTCGAAGGTCTGCCGACCTTCCTGGGCGCGGTCGACGAACAGATCGCCAAGGAAGCCAAGAAGGCCTTCGACAAGCAAGGCCTGAAGATCGAACTCGGCGTCAAGGTCGGCGAGATCAAGACCACCGACGCGGGCGTCAGCGTGGCCTACACCAACGCCAAGGGTGAAGCCCTGTCGCTGGACGTGGACAAGCTGATCGTCTCGATCGGCCGCGTGCCCAACACCATCGGCCTCAATGTCGAAGCGGTGGGCCTGCAACTCGACGAGCGCGGTGCCATCGTGGTCGACGGCGACTGCAAGACCAACCTGCCGGGCGTGTGGGCCGTGGGTGACGTGGTGCGTGGCCCGATGCTGGCGCACAAGGCGGAAGAAGAAGGTGTGGCCGTGGCTGAGCGCATTGCCGGCCAACATGGTCACGTCAACTTCAACACCATTCCCTGGGTCATCTACACCAGCCCGGAAATCGCCTGGGTCGGCCGCACCGAGCAGCAGCTCAAGGCCGATGGCGTCAAGTACAAGGCCGGCACCTTCCCGTTCCTGGCCAACGGCCGTGCCCGCGCCTTGGGCGACACCACCGGCATGGTGAAGTTCTTGGCTGACGCCACCACCGACGAAATCCTGGGCGTTCACATCGTGGGCCCGATGGCCAGCGAGCTGATAGCCGAAGCCGTGGTCGCCATGGAGTTCAAGGCCAGCGCCGAAGACATCGCGCGCATCTGCCACGCCCACCCCTCGCTGTCGGAAGCGACCAAAGAAGCTGCGCTGGCTGTTGACAAGCGCACGCTGAACTTCTGATTCGCATGTCGGGATCTGATGCCGTTCTCTCCGCCTACCAGGCGGAGCTTCAAGCGCGGGGTTTCCAAAGTGACCCCGCGCAGCTTCGGGCCGTCGAGGCCTTGCAACGCTGCGCCAACGAGTGGGCTGACTACAAGGAAAAGCGCTCCAATTCGCTCAAGAAGCTGATCAATCGGCCACAGATCCCGCGTGGCGTGTACATGTATGGCGGGGTCGGGCGGGGCAAAAGCTTTCTGATGGATTGCTTTTTCAACGCCGTCCCGCTGCGCCGCAAGGTGCGCCTGCATTTTCATGAGTTCATGCGTGAAGTCCACCGCGAGTTGGTGGCCTTGCAAGGCACGGTGAACCCTTTGGATGTGCTGGGCGCGCGCATTGCCAAGCGCTACAAGCTGATTTGTTTTGACGAGTTCCACGTGGCGGACATCACCGACGCCATGATCCTGCACCGCTTGCTGGTCGCCTTGTTCGACAACGGCGTGGGCTTTGTCACCACGTCAAATTTCAAGCCGGACGCGCTGTACCCCGATGGGCTGCACCGCGACCGCATCCTGCCCGCCATCGACCTGCTCAACCAGCGCATGGAAGTGGTCAATGTGGACAACGGCACCGACTACCGTCGGCGCACGCTGGAGCAGGTCAATGCCTACATGACGCCCCTGGGCGCCCAGGCCGACGCGGACATGCGCGAGGCCTTTGAGCGCCTGGCTGAGGTCAAGGAAGAAGACCCCATCATGCGCATCGAGTCGCGTGAAATCCATGCCCTGCGCAAGGCCGGTGGCGTGGTGTGGTTTGACTTCAAAACCCTGTGCGGCGGGCCGCGTTCGCAAAACGATTACCTCGAAATCGCCACCCAGTTCCACACGGTGCTGCTCAGCAGCGTGCCCCACATGCCGGTGCGCATGGCGTCTGAGGCGCGGCGTTTTACCTGGCTGGTCGATGTGCTGTATGACCGCCGTGTCAAGCTGATCATGTCGGCAGCCGTGGCGCCGGAAGAGCTCTACACCGAAGGGCCCATGTCGCATGAGTTTCCGCGCACCGTGTCGCGTCTCAACGAGATGCGTTCGGCTGAGTTCCTGGCGCTGGAACGCCGCGTGGTCGACACGGGGCTGACATGAGTCCGGTCTGGCGCTCGGCTGCCCTGGCGTGGGCTTTGTGTGGGGCGCTCGGTGCATTCGCCGACACCCCCAGCGTTGCCCCAGTGAACCCCGTGGAGGTCGAACGGCTGCGCATCGAGCAAGAGCGGGCCGCTGAAATGCTGCGCCAGCAGGGGGTCGAGTCTGGTTGCTACCAGCGTTTCGCGGTCAACGACTGTCTGATCCAAAGCCGGATCAAGCACCGCGAGGTGCTGTCTGACCTCAAGCGCCAAGAGGTCCAGCTCAACGACCGGGAACGCCGCTTTCGTTCCGCTGAGCAATTGCGCCGGATCGAGGAAAAGGTGTCTTCCCCTGAGCGCGACATCGATTTGATGAACCGTGAGCAACAAGCCCAGCGCACGGAGCGTGATCGCCAGGAAAACGCCCAGAAGAAGGCGACTGATGCCGTCAACCAGGTGAAGGAGCGGGCTGACCGCCGCGCCGAGCAACAGCGCCGCCTGGAGCAGGCTCAACAAGAAGACGCGGACCGACAACTCAAGGCCCAAGCGGCGGCCGACGAGAAAAAGCGCTACGACGACAAGGTGCGCGATGCGGCTCAGCATCGGCAGCAGCTGGAGCAGGACCTGAAGAACCGGGCCGGCGCTCGCGCAGCGCCTTTGCCCTCGCCCAGCGCGGTGCCCGCCGTCAAGCCCTGAGCCCTGAGCCGGGCCAATCAACCGCTGTTTTCAGGCGGGGGCTGGGTGTTGGCTTGGAGTTGGGAGGCCCGGTGTCAGGGCTGGGGTTTGGCAGCGGGCGCCGCCAGAGGCTCAACCCGCACCACCACCAAAGACAGGTTGTCGCCGCCGCCGCGCGCACGTTGGCGCGCTTTGTCGATCAAGAACTCGGTGGCTTCACGCGGTGACAGGCCGGCCAGCACCGAGCCCAGCTCGGCCGAGGTGAAGTAGTGCCAGACCCCGTCGCTGCAGGCCATCAGGGTGTCACCGGGCCGCAGGCACCTGATTTGGTGGCGAGCCATGGGAGGCTCGGCTTCGGTGCCCAGGCAGCCCACCAGGATGTTGGACTGGGGGTGGCTGTTGGCCTGCTCTTCGCTGATCTCGCCGCGCTCGACCAAGGCTTGCACATAGGAGTGGTCCAGTGTGCGCTTGACCAATTGACCCTCGTGGAAGTGGTAGATGCGCGAGTCACCGGTGTGCATCCAGTGGCACTCGCCATTGGGCATGATGAGAAAGGCGGCCAGGGTGCTGTGGGGCTCCTGCTCCGCCGAGATAGCGGTCAGCTTGATCACCAGGTGGGCTTCGTGCACCAGTTGTTCGAGCAGGGACGACGGTGTGTCATCCTCTGGCGCGAAGCGCTCAAACAGTTGGCGTGCGCTCATCATGACCTGGTCGGACGCCTTGCGCCCGCCACTGCGGCCCCCCATGCCATCGGCCACCACAGCCAGCACGCAGCCGTTGACGCGCGGGTGGCTCAGCAAGGCCACCTGATCCTGTTGGTATTCTCGATCGCCCTTGTGGATGCCGGTCGAAGCGGTAAGTCGGTAACCTTGGGTCATGATGTGGGGCGTCAACCAGCAGGAAATTCGGTGAACAGAGCGCTCTATTATCGTGTCAAGAAATGTTTCCGTCGTGACGATTGGCGGTTCAATCTGGGGGGTAAAACCGACTTGCAAGGCGTCCAATCTCGACGCGCGCCCATTTGGCGGGAGTCCGCATGACCTGGCTGGATCAGGTCACGGCCGCGCTGGGGCCAGGCGGTGCACTGCAACAGGCGCAGCCTGGTTTTCAGCCCCGGTCAGCACAGCTGCAGTTGGCCCAGGCGGTGGGCCAGGTCTTGCAGGAAGGCGGTGTGCTGGTGGCCGAGGCTGGGACCGGGGTGGGTAAAACCTATGCCTACCTGTTGCCTGTGTTGCTCAGTGCACAGCGGGTGATTCTGTCCACGGCGACGCGCAATTTGCAGGACCAGCTGTTCACCCGGGACCTGCCGCGCCTCATGAAGGCCCTGGGACTGTCGAGGCGGGTGGCGCTGCTCAAGGGGCGCAACAGTTACCTGTGCACCCAGCGCCTGTCCCAGGCCCGGCGCGAGGCGCACCACCTCGATGACCAGGCCTGGCGCCAACTGGCCCAGGTCGAGCATTGGGCCCAGGGCACGCGCACGGGCGATTTGGCGGAATTGCCTGAATTGGACGACGTCTCTCCCTTGATCCCCTGGATCACCTCCACCCGCGACAACTGCCTGGGCACCCGTTGTGCTGGTTGGCAGGCTTGCCATGTGAACGAGGCCCGGCGCCAAGCCTTGACGGCGGATTTGGTGGTGGTCAACCACCACCTGTTTTTTTCCGACCAACAACTGCGTGACGCTGGGGTGGCTGAGCTTCTGCCCAGCCGGCAGGCGGTGATCTTTGACGAGGCCCATCGGCTCAATGAGATCGGTGTGCAGTTCATGGGGCGCCAGTTCAGTGCCCGCAGTTGGCGCCGTCTCGCCACCGAGTTGCTGGATGAGGGCACGCGCTGGGCGCGGGGTTTTCAACCTTGGCCCGAACTCGCGTCGCTGATGGAGCGCCAAATGCGGGACTTCGAGACTTGGGTCGCAGCGGCGGCCCGTCGGCCCGAGGCGCGTCTGCAGTGGCTGGGACTCAGCCCTGAAGGCCTGGAGGCGACAGCTTGGCAGCAGCGCCTGAGCGGGCTGCAGGCCCTGCTGGCCCGGGTGCACCAGGCGTTGACCCTGACCCAGGAGGCCGCGCCAGAGCTGCGTCGGCTGGCCCAGCGGACCGATGAGCTTCGTGGTGTCTTGACCAGCCTGACCCAGGCAGGGGAGGGCGGGGGCACTGTGCGTTGGTTGGAAACTGGCCGCCACACGCGCCTGCTGGAGGTGCCTTTGCACATCGCCGAGCACTTGCAAGCCTTGATGGCGGCTGAATCGTCCCCGGCGCAGCGCGAGGCTGAGCTCACCCCGGGCCTCGCAAGCCCTCGGCCTGCGTGGATTTTCACCTCAGCCACCTTGGGTTTGGATGAGGCTTTGAGCTGGTTCACCCAGCCCTGTGGACTGGGCGATGTGGCCCAGGTGCTGCGGGTGGGCAGTCCCTTTGACTATGCACGCCAGGCCGCCTGGCATGTGCCCGAAGGCCTGCCCGAAGCGCAAGACCCAGACCACGCCTGGGCCTTGTCGCAATGGCTGCTGGCGCCGGTGCGTCAATTGGGAGGGCGAACCTTGGTGTTGGCCACATCCTTGCGCGCCCTGGGGGAGCTGGCCAAGGGCTTGCAAGAGGGGCTGCAGGGCTCGGGCATTGAGGTGCTGGTGCAAGGGCAGGGCTCCCGCCGACGCTTGCTGGAGCGTTTTCGCCAGGGCGACGGGGAGCGGCCCTGCGTGCTTGTCGCGTCAGGGGCCTTCTGGGAGGGGGTGGATGTGCCCGGGCCGGCGTTGCAGATGCTGGTCATCGACAAGCTGCCTTTTCCGGTGCCGGACGACCCTTTGGTTTTGGCACGCAGCGCCGCGCTCAAGGCGCAGGGGCGCACGCCGTTTCAGGATTTTGTGTTGCCAGAGACCGCCATGGCGCTCAAGCAGGGGGCAGGCCGCTTGATTCGCAGCGAGCATGACCGAGGGGTGCTGGTGCTGGCGGATGAGCGCCTGCTGCAGCGCAGCTATGGCGCGCGCTTGTTGGCTGCACTCCCCGCCATGCCCTGCCTGGTGGATCAGGCGGCGCTGATGCAGGCGCTCGCCGCGTTGCGCTCGCCTGAAGGAAGACTTACCAGATCTTCCACCACGGATCCGACGCCTTGTTCTTGAGGCTGCGGTTGCTGAGATCCGCGCCGTCGGCGTAGTTCTTTTCGAGCACGCGGCGCGCATCGTCGCGCAGCTGGGTCATGCCCAGGGCGTCATACGACTTGGCCAGGATCACCAGCGCCTCTTGGGCTGCCGGCACATCGCGGTACTCGGTGACCGCGATTTGGGCGCGATTGATGGCGGCCACATAGGCGCCGCGCGAGTAGTAGTAGCGCGCCACATGCACTTCGTACTGGGCCAGCGAATTCACGATGTAAATCATGCGCTGGCGGGCGTCGGGCGTGTAGCGCGAGTCGGGGAAGCGGGTGCTCAGCTCTTTGAAGGACTCGAAGGAGTCCTTGGCCGCCTTTTGGTCACGTTCAGACAAGTCCTGGCGCGTGATGTTGGCAAACAGGCCCAGGTTGTCGTTGAAGTTGACAATGCCCTTCATGTAGAGTGCATAGTCCATCCCCGGGCTGGCGGGGTGCAGACGGATGAAGCGGTCCAAGGTCGCAATGGCTTGGGCTTGTTCGCCGGCCTTGTACTGGGCGTAGGCCTTCTCCAACTCGGCCTGTTGGGCCAAGGGAGTGCCTGCGGCACGCCCTTCCAGTTTCTCGAACAGCGGTACGGCCTTGTCGTAAGCGCCGGCGCTGACTTCGTCCTTGGCTTCGCTGTAAATGCGGCTGGTACTCCAGCCGGCAGTCTTGTCGACATTGGTGGTGCTGGAGCAGCCCATCAACAGCGCAGACAGGGAGGCAACCAGCGCGAACGCGGGGACCACGGATAATTTGGCACGTAGCATCACTGGAAACCTCTTGAAGCAAAGCAAATTGATTATATCGGCGGGGCCTGAGGCGCCAGCCCAGGATTCCCGTCTCTTGCCCGCGCTTGACGCGCTGCTGGATGAACCCACCCTGTCAGACGAGGCCGATGCGGCCGCTGACGAGGGCACCGACGACAGCGCCAGCGAGCTGCGCGTGGGTGAAGTTCCTTTGGCTGGACACGGCAGTCGGCTCGACAAGGCCTTGACCGAACTGGTCAATGAATTCTCACGCAGCTACTTGCAGCAGTTGATCGAGGAGGGCGCGGTCCTGCTCAACGACCAGCCCGTGCGCAAGGCCTCGCAAAAGGTCAAGGTGGGCGATCGTTTGCAGGTGGAGTTGCGTCCGACGCCGCAGAGCCAGGCCTTCAAACCGGAGGCCATGGCCTTGGACGTGGTGTACGAGGACGCCGACTTGTTGGTGGTCAACAAGCCCGCAGGCCTGGTCGTCCACCCCGCGCCAGGGCACTGGAGCGGCACCTTGCTCAATGGCCTGCTGGCCCATCACGCTGGGGCGTCCTTGCTGCCCCGTGCGGGCATCGTGCACCGCCTGGACCGTGACACCAGTGGGCTGATGGTGGTGGCCAAAACCCGCTTGACCATGGACCGGCTGGTGCAGCTGATCGCTGCCCGCGAGGTCAGCCGCCAATACCTGGCCCTGGCGCACCGACCCTGGGTCGGTTCGCGCTCGGTCACGGTGGAAGCCCCCATCGGCCGCGATCCGCGCAATCGCCTGCGCATGGCCGTGGTGGACCTGGACCATCAATCCGGCAAGACCGCCCGCACCGACATCCAATTGCTGGAGTCCACGGACCAGGGTTGCTGGGTGCGTTGCAAGCTGCACACGGGCCGTACCCATCAGATTCGCGTGCACATGGCCCACCTGGGGCATCCCTTGTTGGCCGATGGGCTGTATGGGGGGGCGCCGGCGGCGGGCATGGCGCGTCAGGCCTTGCATGCCTGGCGTCTGGCCTTTGCCCATCCGACGAGTCAGGAGCCCTTGGCTTTTGAAATCGCATTGCCGGCGGATTTGCAGGCTGCGTTGGCCGATTGGGGTCTGCGTTACAATCCGGGCACTGCGTCCAGCGCGCCCCAGGGCTGATCATCGCCCCGCCTTCGACGCCCGGACCCCGGTCTGGGACTTGCTCCCCGACCCTCGGTTGGCTTCTCGACCGCCTTGTTGCTCCTTGCCCCCGTGACGGCCTTCGGCCCTCCCGGGCGCCTACCCCGGAAATTTTTGACCATGAACACGACGGATGCCCGGCGTATCCTCGAAACCGCTCTGATCTGTGCGACGCAGCCTTTGTCGGTGCGCGAGCTGCGGGTGCTGTTCGATGATGTGCTGGGTGCTGACACCCTCAAATCGCTGCTGACCGAGCTGCAATCCGAGTGGTCGCAGCGCGGCGTGGAGTTGGTTTGTGTGTCCAGTGGTTGGCGCTTCCAGAGTCGGCCCGAGATGCGGCCCTACCTGGACCGATTGAACCCTGAAAAGCCGCCGCGCTACACCCGTGCCGCGCTGGAAACACTGGCGATCATTGCCTACCGCCAGCCGGTGACCCGGGGCGACATCGAAGACATCCGCGGCGTCACGGTCAATTCCTTGGTGCTCAAACAGCTCGAGGACCGTGGTTGGGTGGAGGTGATTGGCCATCGCGAAACCGTGGGGCGGCCCTCATTGTTTGCCACCACCCGCCAATTTTTGGATGACCTGGGTCTGGCCTCGCTGGATCAATTGCCCGCGCTCGACGATGCCGAGCACCAGGCCCGCATTCTTCAATCGCTGCAGTCCGGGCCAGGCCTGGACGAGCCGGAGTTGCCTTTGGGTGACGGCGTGGCGGAACCCGCCCCCGCCTCCATCGCCATGACGGCCGAGCAGCCTGCCGCCAGCCCTGTTGCTGGCACCGATTCAAACGCCTCCGAGCTCCCGGGACTCGATGGCGATCTCTTCACTGTCCCCGGGACAGGCCACGCCCATGAATGATTCAGTCAAGCCCCCATCGGATTCCGATGTGAGTCCCGAAACCGCCGCTGCCGCCGACGCTGTCACCCCGGCACGCAAGCGCTCGGCCAAGCCGCCCCGCGCATTGGGGAGCGCTGACGCTGCGCCCACCGAACGCGGCCCGCGCAGCGAACGCAGCCCGCGCGCTGCCGCCGCCCCGGAGGCGCCCGCCATTCGTTTTGAAGACGTGGTGTCTGGCCAATTCGATGCGGAAGAAGCGTCCGAGCCGACGGAAGCTGCACCACTCAAGCGCGTGCTGGCACCCCAAGTCGAGACCCCGAAGCTGCACAAAGTGCTGGCGCAGGCGGGTCTGGGCTCGCGTCTGGAGATGGAGCAGCTGATCCTGGAAGGGCGCATCTCGGTCAACAACGAGCCCGCTCACATCGGTCAGCGCGTGCAGTATGGCGATCAGGTGAAGGTCAACGGCAAGCCGATTCGCTACCGCATCGACCCGCCGCCGCCGCGCGTGATTGCCTACCACAAGCCGGTTGGTGAAGTCGTGACCCACGACGACCCGCAGAACCGCCCCACGGTGTTCCGCCGCCTGCCCCGCCTGCAACAGGGCAAGTGGCAGTCGGTGGGCCGCCTGGACTTGAACACCGAAGGTTTGTTGTTGTTGACCAGCTCGGGTGAGTTGGCCAATCAGCTGATGCACCCTCGCTTTGGCCTGGAGCGCGAGTACGCCGTGCGCGTGCTGGGGGCTTTGAGCAAGGAAGAAAAAGAGCGCTTGTTGACCGGTGTGCAGCTGGACGACGGCATGGCCCAGTTCGGCTCCATCGAAGACGGTGGCGGCGAGGGTTCCAATTGCTGGTACCGCGTCACCATCTCTGAAGGCCGCAACCGCGAAGTGCGCCGCATGCTGGAGGCCGTGGGCCACGCGGTCAGCCGCCTGATCCGCATCCGTTATGGCGCCATGGTGCTGCCGCGTGGTCTGCGCCGCGGTGCCTGGGTCGAGTTGGATGAGGGTGACATCCGTGGCCTGGTGCAGGCTGCCGGTGTGCGTGAAGACGCCCCGGCGCGCGCGTCCAATGAGGCCGGCGCTGCGCGTGGCAAGCGCCCCAACAATGCCCCTCGCCGCCGCCCAGCGGGTCCCGGCCCGCGGGGCAACACGGACTTCAAGCGCGGAGGTCAGCCCGACCCGCTGACCACTGGGGTGACGGCGGGCCGTCGTCCGGACCGCGCTCCGCGTCCGGCACCGGCCGGCGGTCAGCCCGATCCGATGAAGACTTCGGTGGGCTACATCGGTGCGGACAGCTTCTCGCGTGCTCGCCAGAACAAGCCGTCCAGTGGAGGCCCGCGTGGCGCCGGTGGGCGTGGCAATTTCGGGGGCACCGGCGGCGGTGGCCGCCGCAGCGGTGGCGGTGGGGGCGGTGGTCGCAGCCGCTAAAGCCCTTGCTTGACCCGGTGTCAAGGCAATTGCACAGGACCGGGTTAGAATCCGAGGTTTTGCCAAGTGGCAAAAATTACAAAAAACCAGTTTCAGGAATTCATCATGGCCATCGAACGTACCCTCTCCATCATCAAGCCTGACGCCGTTGCCAAGAACGTCGTCGGTCAAATCCTGGCCCGCTTCGAAGCTGCCGGTCTGAAGATCGCCGCTGCTCGCCTGGCCCAACTGTCGCGCGCTGAAGCCGAACAGTTCTACGCTGTGCACGCTGCCCGTCCTTTCTTCAAGGACCTGGTGGACTTCATGATCTCCGGCCCCGTCATGATCCAAGTTCTGGAAGGCGAAAACGCCATCCTGAAGAACCGTGAACTGATGGGCGCTACCGACCCGAAGAAGGCTGACGCTGGCACCATCCGTGCTGACTTCGCTGACAGCATCGACGCCAACGCCGTGCACGGTTCGGACGCTCCGGAAACCGCCGCCGTTGAAATCGCCTTCTTCTTCGCTGGCCTGAACGTTTACGCCCGTTAATTCGGCGCGCGCATGCAATGACAGCCAATCTGCTTGATTTTGACCTTGACGGGTTGGCTGCGTTCTGCGACCAGCTGGGTGAGAAGCGGTTCCGCGCCACCCAGCTTTTCCGTTGGATCCACCAGCGTGGTGAGTCTAACTTTGACCAGATGACCGATCTGGCCAAATCGCTTCGCGAGAAGCTCAAGGTCCATGCCCATGTGGCGGGCCTGTCGGTCTTGAGTCGCCATGATTCCGCAGATGGCACCATCAAGTGGCTGTTCAATGTCGGGGATGGCAATGCCGTCGAAGCGGTCTTCATCCCAGAAGACGATCGAGGCACGCTTTGTATTTCCTCCCAGGCCGGCTGCGCCGTGGGATGTCGTTTTTGTTCGACTGGGCATCAAGGCTTCAGTCGCAACTTGAGCACGGGCGAAATCGTCGCCCAGCTGTGGTTTGCCGAGCATTTTCTGCGCCGCCACCTGAACACCCCGGATCGTGTGATCTCCAATGTGGTGATGATGGGCATGGGCGAGCCCTTGCAGAACTACAGCGCCTTGGTGCCGGCCCTCAAGACCATGCTGGACGACCATGGCTACGGCCTGTCGCGCCGCCGTGTCACGGTCTCGACCTCGGGTGTGGTGCCCATGATGCAGCGCCTGTCGCAGGACTGTCCTGTGGCCTTGGCCGTGTCGCTGCACGCGCCCAACGACCCGCTGCGTGACAACCTGGTCCCGCTGAATCGGAAGTACCCGATTGCCGAGTTGCTCGACGCTTGCAATCAGTACCTGGAATTTGCACCGCGCGACTTCATCACGTTCGAATATTGCATGCTCGACGGCGTCAACGACACGCCCGAACATGCCCAGCAACTGGTGAAGCTGGTGCGCCAGCACGCCACTGGCAAAGGGGTGTGGTGCAAATTCAACCTCATCCCCTTCAATCCTTTCCCCGCATCTGGTTTGCTGCGTTCGCCAGCGCCCCAGGTGCAGGCCTTTGCCAAAATCCTTCTTGATGCTGGTATCGTCACCACGGTGCGCAAAACCCGGGGCGACGACATCGACGCTGCCTGTGGCCAATTGGCGGGTGATGTGCGCGACCGAACGCGGGTGAATGAGCGCATCGCTCAGCAGCGCACCATCGTGCTCAAGCCCGTGACCGATTTGACTGCCAACAACAAGGAGGCTTGATGGAGACTGCCATGGACTGGCAATGGCTTCGTCGCACCGTTTGCAGCGGACTGTCTGCGCTGTGCTTGGCCGGGGCAGGTTTCGGCTTGTCCGCTTGTGGCAGCAACCCGGCGGTGCCCAGCGCACAGGACGTCAGCGACGCAGCCAACGCCCAGGTCGAAGAGGGTGAGGCCCGTCGGCGAGCCCGGATTCGCCTGGAGCTCGCATCGAACTACTTTGACCAAGGCAAGACCGTGGTGGCACTGGACGAGGTGCGCCAGGTCCTGGTGGCGGACCCCAGCTTTGCCGAGGCGTACAACCTGCGCGGCCTGATCTACATGCGCTTGGACGATGATCGCCAGGCCGAAGAAGCTTTCAAGCGCGCCCTGGCGCTGAGCCCGCGCGACTCGAATGTGTTGCACAACTATGGTTGGATGCTGTGCCAGCGCAAGCGCTACAGCGAGGCCAGCGAGGCGTTCAATCAAGCGCTCAACAATGTGCTTTATGGCGACAAGGCCAAAACCTACATGGCTCAAGGCCTCTGTCAGGCCCGTGCGGGGCAAAAGGCCGAAGCAGAGCGAAACCTCAGCAAGGCTTTTGAGCTCGATGCGGCCAACCCGATCACCAGCTTCAACCTGTCGGTGTTGTTGTACCAGCGTGCGGACCTGACGCGGGCGCAGTTCTACATCCGCCGCCTCAACAACAGCGAGTATGCAAATGCCGAATCCTTGTGGTTGGGCATTCGTGTGGAGCGACGCCTGGGTGATCGAGTGGCCATGCAGCAGCTGGCAGAGCAGTTGAAAAAGCGGTTCCCGCAGTCCCGGGAGCTGATGTCCTACGAGCGGGGAGCGTTTGATGAGTGAGTTGGAACTCGGGGCGGGCACTCCCCCCGTCCCACAGGCTTCGGCGGGCCAGCTTTTGAAACAAGCCCGCGAAGCAGCAGGCATGCATGTGGCCGCTTTGGCCGTGGCCTTGAAAGTCCCGGTCAGCAAGCTGGAGGCGCTGGAAGCCGACCGCTTTGACCAGTTGCCTGATGCCGTGTTTGTGCGCGCCCTGGCTTCCAGCGTGTGCCGCAGTTTGCGTGTGGATGCAACGCCGATTCTGGCGCTCTTGCCGCAAACCCAGCAGCCTCGCCTGAACCCGAACGATGCGGGCATCAACACGCCGTTCAGGGCGCCCCATGAGCGTCGCCTGCGTCTGGTGCCCGAGCAGTGGTTCAACCCCACCTTGCTGGCGGTGCCGCTTTTGTGCGTGGGGGCCTTGGCCATTTACTTATGGCCGCGGGCCAGTGAGATTTCGGCACTTTCGGACGCGGCGCCTGCGCCGGTGCTGTCGACGCCAGCCGAGCTGGCATCCCCTGAACCCGCCACCACGCCGGCTCAAGCGTCTGCCAGTCCCGAGCCGGCCGCTGTGGCTGCGCCAGGCACCCGTTCGGACATCGTCAGTTCCCAGGCCAGCTCCCCCCCGGCCTCCGCACCGCCGCTGCCGGCCTCACCCCCTGCGCCTGCTGCCCCGGTGCTTGAAGCCAAGCCGGTTCCAGTGGCGGCGCCTGCGGCGGCGCCAGCCCCCGCAGAGGCGGCCGCACCGGCCGCGGCGTCGGTGCTCAGTTTCAGTGCCTCCGGAACCTCCTGGATCAAAGTCACCGATGCCCGTGGCACCGTGACTCTGCAAAAGACCCTGAGCGCAGGGGAGACCGCCACGGCCACGGGCCAGGCGCCTTTTGCCGTGGTGGTCGGTAAGGTCGATGTGACGCAGTTACAAGTGCGCGGTCAGCCGTTTGATTTGCAATCTGTGGCCCGTGAAAACGTGGCCCGGTTCGAGGTGAAGTGAAAATGAGTGAGCGTGCCGCCCCGGTGTGGGGCCTGGAACCGATTGCGACCTCCCAGCCGCGTCCCCGTCGTTCGCGCCAGGCGGTGACGTCCTGGGGCAGTCACCACGTCACCGTGGGGGGGGATGCGCCCGTGCGCGTGCAGTCCATGACCAACACCGACACGGTGGACGTGATCGGCACGGCCATCCAGGTCAAGGAATTGGCTCTCGCGGGCTCCGAGATGGTGCGCATCACGGTCAACACGCCCGAGGCCGCAGCGGCTGTGCCGCACATCCGCGAGCAGCTCGACCGCATGGGCATTGCCGTGCCATTGATCGGCGACTTTCATTACAACGGCCACCGTTTGCTGACTGAGCACCCAGCTTGTGCCGAGGCTTTGTCCAAGTACCGAATCAACCCAGGCAATGTGGGCAAGGGCGACAAGCACGACCGCCAGTTCGGTCAGATGATTGATGCGGCCATTCGCTGGAACAAGCCGGTGCGCATTGGCGTGAACTGGGGCAGTCTGGACCAAGAGCTGTTAGCCAGCCTGATGGACACGAACAGCCAGCGCGCCCAGCCCTGGAGCGCGCGCCAGGTCATGTACGAAGCGCTGATCACCTCGGCCATCACTTCGGCGCAGCGCGCTGAAGAAATGGGCTTGGCTGGCAATCAGATCATTCTGTCCTGCAAGGTCAGTGGCGTGCAGGACCTGATTGCGGTCTACCGCGAGCTGGCACGCCGCAGCGACTATGCCTTGCACCTGGGCCTGACCGAGGCCGGCATGGGCACCAAGGGCACGGTGGCTTCGGCCACCGCCTTGTCCATCCTGCTGCAAGAGGGCATTGGCGACACCATTCGCGTGTCGTTGACACCCCAGCCCGGTGAAGCCCGCACCCAAGAGGTGGTGATCGCTTCCGAAATTCTGCAAGCCCTGGGTTTGCGGGTGTTCGTGCCCAGCGTCACGGCCTGCCCGGGCTGTGGTCGCACCACCAGTACCACCTTCCAGGAGTTGGCCAAGCAGATCGATGACTTTCTGCGTGCCCAGATGCCGGTGTGGCGTTCGCAGTACCCGGGGGTGGAAAACCTCAAGGTGGCTGTCATGGGCTGCATCGTCAACGGCCCGGGCGAAAGCAAGCACGCCGACATTGGCATCAGCTTGCCGGGCAACGGCGAGGCACCTGCTGCACCGGTCTTCATTGACGGTGAAAAAGCCCTGACCTTGCGCGGCGAGAACATCGCTGCCGAATTCCACCAGATCGTCGAAAACTACATTGAAAAGCGCTTTGGTGCGGCCGCTGCGGCGTCTGCCACCAAGTCTGTCTGAGAAAGCTATGTCCGAGAAACCCCTGGCAGCCGCTGCGGCTGCGGCGTCTGCGCCCCGATTTGAAAAGCTCTCTGCCGTCAAAGGCATGAACGACATCCTGCCGCCAGAATCGGCGCGCTGGGAGTGGCTGGAAGACAAGGTGCGCCAATTGATGGCGCGTCACGCCTACCGCAACATCCGCACCCCCATCGTCGAGCCCACGCCCCTGTTCGTGCGCGGTCTGGGCGAGGTCACCGACATCGTCGAAAAGGAGATGTACTCCTTTGAAGATAAGCTCAATGGCGAGGCCCTGACGCTGCGCCCCGAAAACACCGCCGGTGTGGTGCGGGCCGTTGCCGAGCACTCCATGCTCTACGACGGTGGCAAGCGCCTGTACTACATGGGCCCGATGTTTCGCCACGAGCGCCCACAGCGCGGTCGTTACCGCCAATTCCACCAAATCGGAGCCGAAGCATTGGGTTTTCCGGGTGCGGAAGTGGATGCCGAACTGATTTTGTTGGCGAATGCGCTTTGGCAAGAACTGGGCTTGAAGGATGTGCGCCTGGAACTCAACAGCCTGGGTCAGCCTGACGAACGTCGCGCCCACCGCGCCGCCCTGATCACTTACCTCGAGCAGCACCAGGACGCCCTGGATGAGGACGCCAAGCGCCGCCTCTACAGCAACCCGCTGCGCATCCTGGACACCAAGAACCCCGCCATGCGCGAGGTCGTGGAAGCCGCACCGCGTTTGATCGATTTCTTGGGTGAGGCCTCGCTGGCGCACTTCAACACGGTCAAGGGCATTTTGGACGCTTGCGGCGTGGCCTACACCATCAACCCGCGCTTGGTGCGCGGCATGGACTACTACAACCTCACGGTGTTTGAGTTCATCACTGAAAGTCTGGGTTCGCAGGGCACGATTTGCGGCGGGGGTCGTTATGACTACCTGATCGAACAAATCGGCGGCAAGGCCGCACCAGCGGTGGGCTGGGCTTTGGGGGTGGAGCGCGTGCTGGAGTTGCTGCGAGAGCAGGCGCCGACCCAGGCCCCGGCGCCGGATGTGTACGCCATCGTGCCCGATGCCGCTGCGCTGCCGCAGGTGCTCAGCACCCTGACCCAGTTGCGCGCTTTGGGCGTGTCGGTGCAAATGCACGCAGGCTCGGCCGAGTCTTGGGGCAGCATGAAGTCGCAGTTCAAGAAGGCCGATGGCAGTGGCGCCCGTTACGCCCTGATCTTCGGTGGTGATGAGCTGGCCCGAGGCGAAGTGACCGTGAAAGCGCTGCGCGATGGTGCGGGCGGGGCCCAGCAAGCCCAACCGCTGGCCACCCTGGCGCAGTGGGCGATCACCCTACAATCCCAACATTAACTCCAGAATCCCATGGCCTCTCATCTCGACCTCGAAGAACAAGAACAGCTCGACCAGCTCAAGCACTTCTGGACCCGTTATGGCAATGCCATCACCTGGGTGTTGATCGTCATCTTGGCGGGTGTGGCCGCTTGGAATGGTTACCAGTACTGGCAACGCACCCAGGCGGCTCAAGCCTCGGCGCTGTATGACGAACTGGAACGCGCCGCGATTGCGCAGGACGTGCAAAAGATCGCACGCGTGCAAGAAGACCTGCGCGCCAAGTATGGTCGCACCACCTACGCGGCCCAAGGCAGTTTGCTGGCCGCCCAGTTGTTGTCTGAAAAGGGCAACAACGACGCGGCCACTGCGGCTCTGACCTGGGTCATCAACGAAGGCAGCGATGACGGCATCAAGGCCGTGGCGCGTCTGCGTCTGGTGTCTCTGCAAATCGAGGCCAAGGCCTATGACGACGCCCTGAAGACGCTGTCGACCAGCGTCCCGCGTGAGTTTGAAGCCCTGGCGGCCGATCGCAAAGGCGATGTTCTGGCCTTGCAAGGCAAGGCCGACGAAGCCGTGGTTGAGTACCGCAAGGCCTATAAATCGCTGGATCTGCGCACTGAATACCGTCGCCTGGTCGAGGCCAAGCTCAATGCCTTGGGCGTTGATGTCAAGGACGGCGCTGCCACCCAAAACGAGGACAAGAAGTGATGCTTTCTTCCCGCCAGTTCGTCACCCGCCCAGCCCTGACGGCGGTGCTGGCCGCCTCCCTGGTTTTTTTGACGGCTTGCAGTTCCAGCTCGGGGCGCCCCAAGCCAGCCGAGTTGCAGCCCGTGGTGGCCCTGGTGGGCGTCAAGCCCGCGTGGTCGGCGCAGATCGGTGCGCTGGACTTCTCTGCGGAAGCCCAGGTCACGGGATCGGTGGTCACGGTGGCCTCTTCGCGCGGTCAGGTGTCGGCGCTGGATGTGTCGTCTGGGCGTGAGCTCTGGCGTGCTGATGCCAAGGGCGAGTTGTCCGCTGGTGTCGGTGGTGATGGGCAGCAGGCGGCGGTCGTGACGACCGAGAACGAGCTCGTGGTGCTTGCCGCAGGCCGTGAGCTGTGGCGCCAAAAGTTGTCAGCCCAGGTGTTCACAGCACCGCTGGTGGCCGGTGGCCGCGTGTTTGTGTTGGCGGCTGACCGTTCGGTGCAGGCCTTTGATGGCCAGACGGGTCGCAAACTCTGGAGCCAACAGCGCCCGGGCGAAGCCCTGGTGCTGCAGCAACCCGGCGTGCTGATGGCGGTGCGCGACACCCTGGTGGTGGGGCTGTCGTCGCGTCTGACCGGCCTCAATCCCTCCAACGGCAGCATCCGTTGGGAAGCGCCCTTGGCCACCCCGCGGGGTACCAACGATGTGGAGCGCTTGGTTGACCTGGTGGGCCGGGTGAGCCGTGTCGATGATTCGGTGTGCGCGCGCGCCTTCCAGGCCGCCATTGGTTGCGTGCAAACCAACCGCGGCACGGTCAGTTGGAGCAAGCCCTCCAATGGTTATGTTGGTGTCCATGGCGATGCCGCGACGGTGTTCAGCACGGAAGGCGATGGCCGTTTGGTCGCCTGGCGCCGTGCCGACGGTGAACGTCTTTGGTCCAGCGACCGTCTGCAGTACCGTCGCTTGACCGCTCCTTTGTTGCTGGGTCGCTCGATCGCCATTGGCGACGATGCTGGCTTCGTGCATTTGCTGTCCCGTGAGGATGGCAGTCTTCTCAACCGTTTGAGCACCGACGGCTCGCCCATTGTGGTGGCACCGGTGCTGGCGGATGGGGTTTTGATAGTGGTCACCCGCAAGGGTGGCGTGTTTGCATTCCGTCCGGAATGATGCGGCGGTGATGCTTCATGAAACCAGTGATTGCGCTTGTCGGGCGCCCCAATGTCGGCAAGTCAACTTTATTTAACCGTCTGACCAAGACCCGCGACGCCATCGTCGCGGATTTTGCCGGTCTGACCCGCGACCGCCACTACGGCAACGGCCGTCAAGGCAAGCACGAGTACATCGTGATTGACACCGGCGGCTTCGAGCCCGATGCCGCCAGCGGCATCTACAAAGAAATGGCCAAGCAGACGCAGCAGGCTGTGGCCGAGGCGGATGTGGTGGTGTTTGTGGTCGATGCGCGTGCCGGTTTGTCGGCCCAAGACCACGACATCGCCAACTACCTGCGTCGCCTGGGCAAGCCCTGCGTGCTGGTGGCCAACAAGGCCGAAGGCATGAAGGAGGGCATGCAGCTCTCCGAGTTCTATGAGCTTGGCCTGGGCGAGGTTTACCCGGTGTCAGCGGCACACGGCCAAGGCATTCGCGGTTTGGTCGAACTGGCCCTCGAGCCGCTTCACTTGCCCGACCCCGAAGAAGATGCTGAAGAAGCGGATGCGGGCGTCATCAAGCTGGCGGTGGCAGGTCGACCCAATGTGGGCAAGTCCACTCTGATCAACACCTGGTTGGGCGAGGAACGCCTGGTGGCTTTCGACATGCCGGGCACCACGCGGGACGCCATCTCGGTGCCTTTCGAGCGCCAAGGCCAGCGCTATGAATTGGTCGACACGGCGGGCCTGCGCCGCAAGGGCAAGGTGTTTGAGGCGATCGAGAAATTCTCTGTCGTCAAGACCTTGCAGGCGATTGAGTCGGCGAACGTGGTCTTGCTCTTGCTGGATGCAACCCAAGGCGTGACCGACCAGGACGCGCACATTGCAGGCTACATCTTGGAGAGCGGCCGTGCCGTGGTGATCGCCATCAACAAGTGGGATGCGGTCGATGAATACCAGCGTCAACTGGTGGAGCGTTCGATTGAAACGCGCCTGTCGTTCCTGAAGTTTGCCTCGCTGCACTACATCTCGGCGCGCAAGCGTCAGGGGCTGGGTCCTTTGTGGTCTGCCATCGCGCAAGCCCACAAGTCGGCGACTTGCAAAATGCCCACGCCGGTGCTCACGCGCCTGCTGTTGGAGGCGGTGCAGTTCCAGACGCCCAAGAAGACCGGCATGTACCGCCCTAAGCTGCGTTACGCCCACCAAGGTGGCATGAACCCGCCAGTGATCGTGATCCACGGCAATTCGTTGGAGCACGTCACGGAGGCTTACAAGCGCTTCCTGGAAGGTCGTTTCCGCAAGGAATTCAACCTCGTGGGCACGCCTTTGCGCATTGAGTTGAAGACCTCGGCCAACCCCTACGCTGACAAAGACAGCGACTGATGCCAGACTGATCCCAGGTACGCCAGCTTTGGTGTACCTGTGGACTGTTAAATAAAGCCTTGTGTCTTGTGCGGGTCAAGGCCTGTGGTAAGGTGGCACTTTCCAACAACATTTTGAACACGGAGAATATCGTGAGCAATAAAGGGCAGCTTCTTCAAGACCCATTCCTGAACGCACTGCGCCGTGAGCATGTGCCGGTGTCGATTTACCTCGTCAACGGTATCAAGCTTCAAGGCCAGATCGAGTCGTTCGATCAGTACGTGGTGTTGCTTCGCAATACCGTGACTCAGATGGTTTACAAGCATGCAATCTCGACCATTGTGCCGGGGCGTGCTGTGAACTTCTCCACTGCCGAAGCTGCAGATACCGCAGCCGCTCAGTGATACGGAAGCCGGCCGTCCCCCGAGAGGGGGGCGGCCGGCTTTTTTACAGGCTTCGTACATTTGACTGACAAGAATTCTCCGGCGCCCACCCCCGTCATCCTCGTGGGGGTGGACCTGGGTGGTCCCCATTTCGATGCCGACCTCGAAGAGTTGGGCTTGCTGGCCCAAACCGCAGGCCTGGTCCCGGTGGCTCGCATCACCTGCAAACGCCGTGCTCCCGATGCTGCCCTTTTTGTGGGCAGCGGCAAAGCCGACGAAATCCGCTTCATGGCCGAGCAGCACGGTGCGGTCGAGGTCCTGTTTGACCAGTCCTTGAGCCCTGCGCAGCAGCGCAATCTGGAGCGCCACCTCGGCCTCCCGGTCAACGACCGAACTTTGCTGATTCTCGAAATCTTTGCCCAGCGCGCACGCAGCTTCGAAGGCAAGCTGCAGGTGGAGCTGGCTCGGCTGCAGTACATCAGCACCCGCCTGGTGCGGCGCTGGTCCCACTTGGAGCGTCAACGCGGTGGCATTGGCACCCGCGGCGGTCCGGGTGAAACCCAGATCGAGCTGGACCGCCGCATGATTGGTGAGTCCATCAAGCGCACCAAAGAACGGTTGGAAAAGGTCAAGCGTCAGCGCAACACCCAGCGCCGTCAACGCGAGCGCCGCGACACCTTCAACATCTCCTTGGTGGGCTACACCAACGCCGGCAAATCCACGCTCTTCAATGCCTTGGTCAAGGCCCGCGCCTATGCCGCTGACCAGTTGTTTGCCACGCTGGACACCACCACCCGTCAGCTCTATCTGGGTGAGGCTGGGCGTTCGGTGTCCTTGTCCGACACGGTGGGGTTCATTCGCGATTTGCCTCACGGGTTGATCGACGCATTCCAGGCCACACTGCAAGAAGCGGCGGACGCCGATCTGCTGCTGCATGTGGTGGACGCCGCCAACCCTGACTACCCAGAGCAGCTGCAGGAAGTGCTGCGCGTTCTGGGCGAAATCGGCGCGGCCGATGTGCCGCAGCTGCTGGTCTTCAACAAACTCGACGCCATTGAGGCCGAGCAAAAGCCGTTGAACCTTCTGGACACCTTCGAGCTCGAAGGACGGCAGGTTACACGGGTGTTTTTGAGTGCGCGCAGTGGCGAAGGTTTGCCCGTCCTGCGCCAGCAGTTGGCCGCGTTGGCTCTGGCCCACGCTCAGCCTGGAGAACCCGGAGACGGTGGCCCGGAATTGGCCATTGAACCGGTCTGATTGGGCACAATCGGGAACGAACAAGAAAAGAGCAACGCTAATGAACTTCAATACCAAGGCCTTGGGCTGGACATCGGTGTCCGGTCGCATCAGGGGGATGTTCAATCTCAACGACCCCCGCTGGGGGCGCGGTGATGATTCGTCGGGTGAACGGGGTCGTCCTGAGAAGGACTCCCGCGAGCCGAACAAAGGGCAGGGCGCTCAGCCGCCAGACCTGGATGAACTGTGGCGTGACCTCAATCGCAAGCTGGGCAAGCTTTTTGGCGGCAGTGGTGGTGGCCAAGGCGGCGGCTCCGGTGGCAAGGGCTCGGGTGGTGGTTACCAACCCGACCTGAAGAACGCGGGTCTGGGGGTTGGCTTGGTCGCGGCGGTCGCGCTGCTGATCTGGCTGGGCACCGGCTTCTTCATCGTGCAAGAAGGTCAGCAAGCGGTGATCACCCAATTCGGCCGTTACAAGTCGACTGTGGGCGCTGGCTTCAACTGGCGTCTGCCGTACCCCATTCAGCGCCATGAATTGGTGTTCGTGACCCAAATTCGCTCGGTGGATGTGGGGCGCGACACGGTGATCAAGAGCACGGGCTTGCGTGAGTCGGCCATGCTGACCGAGGACGAGAACATCGTCGAAATCAAGTTTGCGGTGCAGTACCGCCTCAACGATGCGCGTGCCTGGTTGTTCGAGTCCAAGAACCCTGGCGAAGCCGTGGTGCAGGCGGCTGAAACCGCGGTGCGCGAAGTCGTGGGCAAGATGCGCATGGACACGGCGTTGGCCGACGAGCGCGACCAGATCGCCCCGCGTGTGCGCGCCCTGATGCAAAGCATCCTGGACCGCTACAAGGTCGGCGTCGAGGTGGTCGGCATCAACCTGCAGCAAGGTGGCGTGCGCCCACCCGAGCAAGTGCAGGCGGCTTTTGACGATGTGCTCAAGGCCGGTCAAGAGCGCGAGCGCGCCAAGAACGAAGCCCAAGCCTATGCCAACGACGTGGTCCCGCGTGCCGTGGGTTCGGCTTCGCGCCTGAAGGAAGAGGCTGACGCGTACAAGGCCCGCATCGTGGCCCAGGCGCAGGGGGATGCTCAGCGCTTCAAGTCGGTGTTGACCGAGTACCAGAAGGCGCCTCAGGTCACCCGTGACCGCATGTACATCGACACCATGCAGCAGATCTACGGCAACGTCAGCAAGGTGCTGATCGAGTCTCGCCAAGGTGGCAACATGCTGTACATGCCTTTGGACAAGCTGCTGCAGATGCCTGCAACGGCTGCGCCTGTGGACGCGGCTTCGCCGGCAGCGGTGCCGGCGGCGCAAGCGCCAGCCAGCAGCAGTTCCAATTTTTCCAGCGACGCCCGGGCCCGTGACAACGGCCGCTCGCGTGATCGCGACTCGCGATAGGGAGTAGCTTCGTGAACCGAATCGGATTTTTCATTTCCTCCCTGCTGGTCCTGCTGGCCTTGGGCAGCTCCACCTTGTTCGTGGTCGATCAACGCCAGTTTGGGGTGGTCTATGCGTTGGGGCAGATCAAGGAAGTCATCACCGAGCCCGGCCTCAACTTCAAGTTGCCGCCGCCGTTCCAAAATGTGTCCTACATCGACAAGCGCCTGCTGACGCTGGACGGCAACGACATCGAGCCCATGCTGACGGCCGAGAAGCAACGCGTCGTGATCGACTGGTACGTGCGCTGGCGCATCACGGATCCGGGTGAATACATCCGCAACGTGGGCTTGGACGAAAGCGCGGGCGCCAATCAGCTCAACCGAGTGGTGCGCAATGCCTTCCAGGAGGAAGTCAACAAGCGCACCGTGAAAGAGCTGCTCTCGCTCAAGCGCGATGCGCTGATGACCGACGTGCGCCGCGAAGTGCTGGCGGTCGTCAAGGGCGCCAAGCCTTGGGGCGTTGACGTGGTCGATGTGCGCATCACCCGTGTCGACTATGTGGACGCCATCACCGAGTCGGTCTACCGCCGCATGGAGGCCGAGCGCAAGCGCGTGGCCAATGAACTGCGTTCCACCGGCGGAGCCGAGGGCGAAAAAATCCGAGCCGACGCTGACCGCCAGCGCGAAGTCACCATTGCCAATGCCTACCGCGAAGCCCAGCAGATCAAGGGCGAGGGCGACGCCGAGGCCGCCCGCATTTACGCTGAGGCTTTTGGCAAGGACCCGGCCTTTGCCCAGTTCTACCGCAGCCTGGATGCGTACAAGGCCACGCTCAACAAGAAGAGCGATGTCGTGGTGGTGGACCCTTCCAGCTCGGAGTTCTTCCGTGTCTTCCGCGGCGGGGCTGGTGCCGCTGGTGCGGCCGCCGCCAAGAAGTGAGTCCCGGTTTTGGAGCTCGATGCCCTGTGGCTGGCGCTGGCCTTCGTCCTGGTGATTGAGGGGCTGTTCCCTTTCATTTCACCCGGTGGCTGGCGCCAAACGTTCAGCCGTCTTTTGCAGTTGCAAGACGGTCAAATTCGCTTCGTAGGCCTGCTCAGCATCCTCGCTGGTTTGGCCTTGGTGTGGGCACTCTCCTGAGTGGCCCCGCCAACATCTGTAAAATCGCGGTTTTAACAGCCCCCCCTTTATCCATGTCTGCTTGGGTCCTGCCGGATCACATTGCCGATGTCCTGCCTTCTGAGGCACGGCACATCGAAGAACTGCGCCGCGCCCTGCTCGACACGGCGCGTGGCTACGGCTATGAGTTGGTAATGCCGCCGCTGCTCGAGCACCTTGAATCGCTGCTGACCGGTACCGGCGAAGCGCTCGACCTCCTGACCTTTAAACTGGTGGACCAGCTCTCGGGCCGAACCATGGGTTTGCGTGCGGACACCACCTCGCAGGTGGCCCGCATCGATGCCCATTTGCTCAACCGCCAAGGGGTCACCCGCCTGTGTTACTGCGGCCCGGTGCTGCACACCCGACCAGACCGTCCCCATGCCACGCGGGAGCCGCTGCAGTTTGGTGCCGAGATCTACGGCCACGCCGGTCCTGAAGCTGATCTTGAGGCCGTGCAACTGGCCCTGGAATGCCTGCGCTCAGCGCGGGTGTCGGGCGTCAGCGTCGATCTGGCCGATGCTCGGATCTTGCGTGGTTTGCTCCGTGGTCTGGACATCGAGCCTGCCCGTCTGAACGACCTGCAACAAGCCTTGGCCGCCAAAGCGGGCAGTGAGTTGCGTTCGATCACCGCCCAGTTGCCAACCCCCGTGCGGGAATTGCTGCAAGCCCTGCCGGGTCTGTATGGCGATGTCTCCGTGCTGGACGAAGCGAGCCGTGTGTTCGCCGCTCACCCAGCCCTGTTGGAGGCCATTGCCCAGCTGCGCTGGCTCGCTGCCCAATTGGGTGACGTCAACGTCACCTTTGATTTGGCCGACATGCGCGGCTACGCCTACTACAGCGGCGCACGCTTCTCGGTCTTTGTGCCGGGCGCCAGCGACGCCTTGGTACGGGGCGGTCGCTACGATGAGGTGGGTGCGGTGTTTGGTCGCAACCGACCGGCCGCGGGCTTCAGCTTGGACCTGCGCGAGCTGGTCGGGGTGGTGGCGCCGCGTGCACTCAAGGCCGCCATCCGGGCGCCTTGGGGTCTGGATTCGGCCTTGCGCGCGGCGGTGGCCGCCTTGCGCGAACAAGGCGAAACAGTGGTCTGTGTCTTGCCAGGCCATGAGAGTGAAGTCGATGAGTTCCATTGCGATCGCCAACTGGTCTCCAGTGCCGGTCAGTGGGTCGTGAAATCCCTTTGAAATAAATACAGTGATGAATAAGACAAGCGGTCGTAATGTGGTTGTCGTCGGTACCCAGTGGGGCGACGAAGGCAAGGGCAAGCTCGTGGACTGGCTGACCGAGAGCGCCCAAGGCGTGGTTCGCTTCCAGGGCGGTCACAACGCGGGTCACACCTTGGTGATCAATGGCGTGAAGACGGCACTGCACCTGATCCCCAGCGGCATCATGCGTCCTGGCGTCAAGTGCTACATCGGCAACGGTGTGGTGCTGTCGGCCGCCAAGCTGTTTGAAGAAATTGAAGGCCTGGAAAAGGCGGGCGTTGAAGTGCGCTCGCGCCTGCGCATCAGCGAGGCTTGCCCGCTGATCCTGCCCTTCCACGCCGCATTGGACGTGGCCCGTGAAGCCGCGCGTGAACAAGGCGGCACCGAGAAGATCGGCACCACCGGCCGCGGCATTGGCCCCGCCTACGAGGACAAGATCGCTCGCCGCGCCCTGCGCGTGCAAGACCTCAAGTACCCCGAGCGTTTTGCCGCCAAGCTGCGCGAGCTGCTGGCCCTGCACAACCATGTGCTGACCACTTTCCTGGGTTCGGGTCAGTTCGTCTTCGGCGACGCACTCAAGCCCTACATCGTGAACGGTGAAGTGCAGTTCCAGCCGGTGTTCGACGAAGCCATGCGCCACGCCGAATTGCTCAAGCCCATGATGGCCGACGTCTCGCGTGAACTCAATGACGCCCACCAAAAGGGTGCCAACCTGCTGTTTGAAGGCGCTCAAGGCACTTTGCTGGACGTGGACCATGGCACCTACCCCTATGTCACCTCGAGCAACTGCGTGGCTGGCAATGCCGCTGCAGGTTCAGGTGTGGGTCCGGGCCTGCTGCATTACATCCTGGGCATCACCAAGGCCTACTGCACCCGCGTGGGCGGTGGCCCGTTCCCGACCGAACTCGATTGGGAAAAGGAAGGCACACCGGGTTGGCACATGAGCACCATCGGTGCTGAAAAGGGTGTGACCACGGGACGCAGCCGCCGTTGCGGCTGGTTCGATGCCGCGCTGCTCAAGCGCAGTGCCCAGGTCAACGGTCTGACGGGTCTGTGCATCACCAAGCTTGACGTGCTGGACGGCCTGTCCGAGCTCAAGCTGTGCACGGGCTATGAACTCGACGGTGAATTGACCGACATCCTGCCGATGGGCGCGGACGACATTGCCCGCTGCAAGCCGATCTACGAAACCATCGAAGGCTGGACTGACAGCACCGTGGGTGTGACCGACTACGACAAGCTGCCCATCAATGCACGCCTGTACCTGCAGCGCATCGAGCAAGTGACGGGGGTTCCCATCCACGTGATCTCGACCAGCCCGGACCGCGACCACACCATCATGATGCGCCACCCCTACCTGGCCTGATTGGTTTTTACTTTCTCCGACAATTTCAACAATAATGAGCCCGCTGCCTGAGCGCAGCGGGCTTTTTTGGTTATTCCACCCAGGAGCTATCCGATGCTGACCGAAGACGGCAAACACCTGTACGTGAGCTACGACGAGTACCACAGCCTGATTGAAAAACTGGCCATCAAGATCCATCAATCGGGTTGGCAGTTCGACACCATCCTGTGTCTGGCTCGCGGCGGCATGCGCCCAGGCGACATCCTGAGCCGTATTTTTGACAAGCCCTTGGCCATCATGTCGACCAGTTCTTACCGTGCCGAAGCCGGTACGGTGCAGGGCCACCTCGACATCGCCCGCTTCATCACCACGCCCAAGGGCGAAATCGCTGGCCGCGTGCTGCTGGTCGATGACTTGGCTGATTCGGGCCACACGCTGAACGCGGTGATCAACATGCTAAAGACCAACTACAGCCCCATCACGGAGCTGCGCAGCGCCGTGATCTGGACCAAGCAGGTCTCGATCTTCAGCCCTGACTACTCGGTGGAGTACCTGCCCAGCAACCCCTGGATCCACCAACCCTTCGAAAGCTACGACAGCCTGCGGCCCGAAAAGCTGCTCGAAAAGTGGAAGATCTGAGCCCTCTGACCTGAGGCGGCCTGCTGCGGCAGGCCCATCGAAAAAAAGCCCCGCATGGCAACATGCGGGGCTTTTTTCATGGGCGGAGCCTCAGGGGGGTCAGGACCCGTTTGGCGTCAACACGGTCTCGTCGATCTTATTGGCCAACTGGGCAATCGCCAGCGCAGCCGGGCTGTTGGGGTTGTTCAGCGACAGCAGCTGACGGCGCATCACGGCGTCGCGCACCGAGGGGTCGGCCGGAATGTCACCGAGGTGAATCAAACGCACTGGGCGACCTGTGTCCGTGCTCACAAAGCGGTCCAGCACCTGCTGCAACTGACCCGTGATGGCGCGGCCATCGCCTGGGCGGACAGTCTGGTTGATGATCATTCGCACATGGCGGCGCTTTTGCTGCATCGACAGCACCTTGATGGCTGCGTAAGCGTCGGTCAGCGAGGTCGGCTCAGGCGTGGCCACGATCAGCACTTCGCCGGCCAGCGAGATGGCAAACAGCACCACATCCGAAATGCCCGCGCCGGTGTCCAGCAGCACCACGTCAAAGCGCGGCAGCAAACCCTTGAGCACGCGCACGAATTCGTCACGCACCTCGGGGGTCAGGCGCGAGTATTCAACCATGCCCGAGCCTGCCAGCAACACCGAGAAGCCGCCTGGGGCTTTGACAATGGCTTGGTCCACCGTGGCTTTGCCCGTGAACACATCGTGCAGGGTGACTTTGGGGTGCAGGTTGAGCACCACGTCCAAATTGGCCAGGCCCAGGTCGGCGTCCAGGACCAGCACACGTTGGCCTCGGCGTGTCAGGGCAGCAGCCAGGTTGGCCGCCACGAACGTCTTGCCGACGCCGCCTTTGCCGCTGGTGATGGCCATGACCTTGGCCGATACGGCGGCTGGGTGGAGGGTGGGTTTCAGCGCTTCGCTCATCTATTCACTTTCGGTTGGCGCTGTCGGCCGGGTCGCTGATGGGGGGGGCCATCTCGTCTGTCGTGGGGTCGGGCAGGTGGTAAAAAAGCAAACCTTTCTCCTCCGCACTGACGGTGCTGTCGGGTGGGAAGTCCAGACAGACGCGGTTGCGGCCCTCTGATTTGGCTCGGTACAACTGATGATCGGCGCGCTCAATCCAGGTCGGGATGCTGGCCTTGACCCAGGGCAGGGTGAAGGAGCCGCCAATGCTCACCGTCACCCGGATTTGCAGACCGGGCTCGATGGCGATGGAGGTGCTTTCCACAATGCTGCGGATGCGCTCGGCGACCGCCTCGCCGAAAGCGGCTTGGCAGCCGGGCAGGACCACGGCGAACTCTTCTCCGCCGTAGCGGGCCAGGGTGTCCATGGGCCGCACGCAGCTGGCCAGGGTTTGGGCCACGGCCTGCAGGACGATGTCACCAGCGGGGTGGCCGTAGGTGTCATTGACGACTTTGAAGTGGTCAATGTCAAGCATCAACAGCAGCGCCGATTCGCCGGTTCGGGTGACGCGGTCGACTTCGCGATCCAGCACCGCCCGGAATTGGCGGCGGTTGGCCAAGCCAGTCAGGGGGTCTTTCAGCGACAACTCGCACAGCCCGTCGATGAGCTGTTGCAGGTAGCCGGTGGGGGAGTCCGCTTCGGGTGAAGTGATTTCTTCATCCGAGGCCAGCAAGGCCTGTGCGGTATCGAGGCGCAGTTGGCTGAGTTCGATCGATGCAGGGGCCGGGTTGGAGGACACGAAGGGTCTTGGACAAGAGTTTGGGCAAGTTTAACAGTACCGTTCGTCTCGCTCGCCCGAGAAAAGCCGGCCTTCTACCCGGCTTTACCGTTGAATGGTGAATTTTTGCAACAAGGTCAGAGTTTCTGCATCGGTGCGACCTGTGAACAAAAGCGGTCCCTCCTGGAGGCAGCCCGCCCGGCGCAGCACGGTGTCCACGGGCAATTTCAGCCCACTGATGAACAGCGCTATACCGCGTTCGTGCAGCAACAGTGTGATTTGCTGAAACGCCTCCACCCCGGTCACATCGATGCGGTTGATCGGCTGGGCAAACAGACACACGGCCGCCGTGTCCGGCCGCTGAGCCAGTTGGTCCACCACATGGCGCTCCAAGGTACTGGCCGAAGCAAAGTCCAACTCCGCGTCCATGCGCAAGGCCAGGACATCGGGGGCCAGCAGCGGCAGATGCCACAAATGCCGGTCACGCAGACTGCCGTCGGGGTGCAGACCGACCTCGATGATGCGGGGGTGCAGGCGCTGGTACAGAAAGTGGGTCAGGCTGGCGATCAGCCCGGCCAGCACCCCCCAGTAGAGTTGCGGTGCTGTCAGTAGCGTCAGCGCGAAGGTGGCCGCTGCCGTCACGGCTTCGACCCGGGAAATCTTCCAAAGCCCGAGCAACTGCTGCGGCTTGATCAGGTTGAGCACGGCGGCCACCACAATCGCGGCCAGCACGGCCTGCGGCACATGGAACATGTAAGGCGTCAGGAACAGGAGCACCACCACCACCAGCAGCACCGAAAACAAGGTGGCCCAACCGGTTTTGGCCCCCGCGTACAAATTGACGGCCGAGCGTGAAAACGAGGCGCTGATCGGAAACGAGCCACTCAGGCCCGAGGCTATTTTGGCCAGACCCTGGCCAATCAGGTCCTGGTTTTCGTTCCACTGGGTGCCACCACGCTGGTTCTCTACCTTGGCGCTCGAGGCGGTCTCCAGAAAGCTGATCAGCGTGATCACCAGGGCCGGCATGATCAGTTGTCCAAATGCATTCAAGGGCAGGGCGCTTGGCCAGTAAAAGCTGGGCAGGCCTGCGGGCAAGGCGCCCACCACCGCGCCCCCTTGTTGGGCAAAACCCGTCCAGGCACTCAGCGCCCCAGCGCCGATCACCACCAGGATGGCGGCTGGCCAGCGTGGCACCCAGCGTTTGGCGGCCAGCAGGAGCAGCAGGGAGCCCAGTCCGAAGCCCACAGCGTTCAGATCGTGCGCGTTGGGCGACAGCCAATCGGTGGCCTCGGGCAGCATGCCGCTCAGAGCCCGCATTTGCGAGCCCAGGATCAGCAGGGCAGCGGCTTGGGTGAAGCCCGACAAGACGGGCGAGCTGACCAGGTTCAGCAGCCAGCCAAAGCGTCCCAAGCCCAACAGCAGTTGCAGGCCACCCGAAAACAGCGCCAGCCAAACGGCCAGCGACACCCAGGTGTCACTGCCGGGTTCGGCCAGGCCCGACAGCGAGGCGCCAATCAGCAGGCTGCTCAAGGCGGTGGGGCCGACGCCGAGCCGCGTGGACGAACTCCACAACACGGCCACCACAGCGGGCACGATGGAGGCGTAAATGCCGGTGACCAGGGGCATGCCCGCCAAGGCCGCATAGGCCACGCCTTGGGGCAGCAGCATCAGGCCCACGGTCATGCCGGCTGCAAACTCATTGAGCAACAAGGCCTTGGAAGGCCGTGGCCAATTGAGAAAGGGAAACAGGCGGTGCAGGCGGTCGTTGATCAAGGCAGTTACCGTGGGGGCTTGGATGTCTATAGGTGGTCATTTTGCGGCCAAAGCCATCTTCATTCCAATGCGGGGCCAGACATCGCGGTGCCGATGTTGACCCGCGCTTGCACAGCGCGGCGATAACATGACGCAATGAACGAGCCCAAACAGCCCACCCAGCAGCCCCAAACGGCGCTGATTCACCACCCCTATCAGCCCCCAGCCGGTTTTCAGGCGCCCCAGCCTGGCGTCTACAAGGCGTCGACCGTCATCTTCCCCAACACGGCAGCGATGCGCACGCGCGACTGGCGCAGCCGCCACGGCTACACCTACGGCTTGCACGGCACGCCCACCACCTTCACGCTCGAAGAACGTTTGTGCCAGCTTGAAGGGGGGCTGCAGTGCGTTTTGGTGCCCAGCGGGCTGGCTGCCCTGGCCAATGTGGCTTTGGCCTTGCTCCAGAGCGGTGATGAGGTGCTGATTCCGGACAACGCCTACGGTCCCAACAAGGCTTTGGCTGAGGGCGAGCTGGCGCGCTGGGGCATCAGCCACCAGTGGTACGACCCCTTGTCGCCCGCGGACTTGGCGCAGCGCCTGGGGCCGCGCACCCGCCTGGTCTGGTTGGAAGCGCCGGGCTCGGTGACCATGGAGTTTCCCGACCTGCCGGCCTTGACGCGGCTGTGCCGCGAGCACGGCGTGATCAGTGCGCTGGACAACACCTGGGGCGCTGGCCTGGCCTTCAACCCCTTTGATTTCGGTGAAGGCTGGGGCGTGGACATCAGCGCCCATGCGTTGACCAAGTACCCCAGCGGCGGGGGCGATGTGCTCATGGGCAGCGTCATCACCCGCGACGAGGCCCTGCACCTGCGCATCAAGGGCACGCACATGCGCCTGGGACTGGGCGTGGGCGCCAATGACGTCGAGACCCTGCTGCGCTCCTTGCCCAGCACGGCCTTGCGCTACCGAGCCCATGACCACGCAGCCCGCCAACTCGCGGGCTGGCTGCAGCAACGCGCCGAAGTGGTTCAGGTGCTGCACCCCGCCTTGGCTGGCGCGCCGGGACATGCCCAATGGCAGGCCTTGTGTGGCGCCGCCGATGGGGGAGCGGGTGCAGCGGCGGGCTTGTTCAGCATCTTGCTGGACTCGCGTTACAGCCCCGCTCAGGTGGACGCGTTCTGCGATGCCCTGAAGCTCTTCAAACTCGGCTACAGCTGGGGCGGGCCGATCAGCCTGGTTGTGCCTTACGCGCTGCGCTCCATGCGCCACCAGCCCACGCCGCATTTGCATGACGGTCACCTGGTGCGTTTCTCCATTGGTTTGGAAGCGGTGACGGACCTCCAAGCCGATCTGGCGCAGGCCCTCGCCGCGGCCTTGCCGTCTTTGTGAGTTGGACGGGCCCTTGGGCCGCTTGAAAGAGCAGCCCAGGCCCAAGCTTGGTAGTTTCCTGAGTAGCGCCTGACCAGGGTGCCGGTTAGCCTGAGGGGGCTTCTTCAGCTCCCTTTCTTGCGCAAAGGCTCAGGCACCCCATGGCAGCACCTCTTGCACACGACCCGGTTCCGGGCGCATCCGTTCCCCCCAACACCCCTGAATCGGGTCACGCCCCCGACAGCGCCGAGGCCTCCCGCCTGCGCCTCGCGCCGCTGCACTTCTCAGATCCTTGGCGTTGGTTGGCGCGCGGCGCGGCCGACCTCATCGCGGCGCCCGGCATTGCGCTGTTTTACGGCGTTTGTTTTTGGGGCATGGCGTTGTTGCTGGGCTGGGTGTTCCGCAGCAATCCCGAATACACCATGTCGATCGCGTCCGGCTGCCTGCTTCTGGGGCCGTTCTTGGCCATGGGCCTGTACGACGCCAGCCGCCGCCGTGAACTCGGTCTGAAGCCCGAGTTGGGGCGGTCCATCGTCTGCTGGGACCAGCACATGGGCAGCATGGCCATGCTGGTGCTGGTCTTGATGGTGCTTGAACTGATCTGGGGGCGTGCCTCTCTGGTGGTGTTTGCGGTGTTCTTCAACACCGGCATGCCGTCCACCACAGGCGTCATCCAGGCGGTGTTCAACCCGGAGAACTGGGAATTTGTCGCGGTCTACACCGTGGTGGGCGGCATTTTTGCCAGCCTGGTGTTCTCGATTGCCGTGGTCTCCATTCCCATGATCCTGGACCGCGACACCGACGCCATCACCGCGGCCATCACCAGCATCCGCGTGGTGCTGGGCCACACGGGGGTGATGCTGTTTTGGGGCGCTTTGATCACCGTCTTGGTCGCCTTGGCGCTGTGGCCCTGGGGCCTGGGGCTGGTGTTGTTGGGGCCCTGGCTGGGCCATGCGACCTGGCATGCTTATCGGGGCGCGGTTCAGTGGCCAGGGTCATCGCCAGCGTCGCCAGAGCCAACTTCCACGCAGGCCTGAGCCTGGAGGGGACGGGCCCGGTGTTACAGTGGACTTCAACTGGATAAGGAGAACCCAACTTGGCAACACCGAACTATGGCTACGAAAAGCGTCAGAAGGAACTGGCGAAGAAACGCAAGAAAGAAGAAAAGCTGAAGGCCAAAGCGGATCGGAAGACGCCTGGTGGTGAGTCCACCGACAGTGGGAACGAGTTCTCCGAACAGCCCGGCGACACGCCCAGCAGCGTCGCCCCCGCCACCGACACCCCTCCGGCGGCCTGAGTTCATCGTTGCGCGTTGATGGGCCCACTGCCGAGCCGCGCACAGACCGCTTGGGCGGGCCATCACCCGCGCTGAGCGCTCCTGGGCATGCTCAAGCCCGCGTCTCACAAGACGGCTTGATCAGCGCAACAAGCGGCGCAGTTCCGGCCACACATTGGCCAGCATCTGCGGATGCGCCTCTTCGGTCGGGTGGATGCGGTCGGCCTGGAACAGGCGCAAGGCGTCGGGCCGGTCGGCCACGCCCTTGAGCAAAAAGGGCACCAAGCCGGTTTTCTGGGCCGTCGCTACGCGACCGAAGGCCCGGCTGAAGTCTTCGCTGTAGGCCGCACCGTAGTTGGGCGGCACCTGCATCCCCACCAGCAGCACGCGGGCCCCGGCGGCCTGACAGGCCTGCACCATCTGCGTCAGGTTGTCCTCGGTCATCTTGATCGGCAGACCCCGCAAGGCGTCATTGCCCCCCAGTTCAATCACCACCACCTGCGGCTTGTGTTGGGCCAGCAAAGCTGGCAACCGTGATCGCCCGCCCGAGGTGGTGTCGCCGCTGATGCTGGCGTTCTGCACCTCGAACTGCGGCTTTTCCTGTCGGCCTTTGTCGGCCAGCAAGGCCACCCAGCCACTGCCTCGGCGCAGGCCATATTCGGCGCTCAGCGAGTCGCCCACCACCAGGACCAAAGGCGGGGCCTTGTTTTGTGCCTTCACCAAGCCGCCACATGACCCTGCGACGATGCCACCCAACACACTGCGGATAAAGTGACGCCGTGGGCGCTGTGTGTCCGCCACCGGCCGCTGATTTTTCAACTGATTCAAAACGCAAAGCCTTTCATGTCCGAACCCCTCACGCCCGCGATCATCTCGGTGGACCATGTGTTCAAGTCCGTCACCGATTCCACCGGCACCCTGGACATTTTGCGTGATATCGATTTCCGCCTGGCGGCGCGGGAAACTGCGGCCATTGTCGGCGCCTCGGGCTCGGGCAAAAGCACCTTGCTGTCCATCATGGCTGGGCTGGACACGCCCACGCGTGGCACCGTGAAGCTCGGTGGCGTGGACTTGTTTGCGCTCGATGAAGACGCCCGGGCCGCCCTTCGTGCGCGCCAGGTGGGCTTTGTCTTCCAGAGCTTCCAGCTGATGGGCAACCTCAGCGCGCTCGAGAACGTCATGTTGCCGCTGGAGCTTGCCGGGCGGCGCGACGCACGCCAGGCCGCCACCGAGATGCTGCACCGTGTCGGTCTGGGCCAGCGCCTGGGCCATTACCCCCGCGTGCTGTCAGGCGGTGAGCAGCAGCGCGTGGCGCTGGCCCGGGCCTTTGTGGTCCAGCCCGCCTTGCTGCTGGCCGATGAGCCCACAGGCAGCCTGGACTTTGCCACCGGCGACAAGATCATGTCTTTGATGTTCGAGCTCAACCGCGAATTCGGCACCACCCTGGTCTTGGTCACCCACGACCGGGGCATTGCGGCGCGTTGCGAGCACCGCATCGTGATTGAAGCCGGCCAAATCCAGGCCGAGACGGGGCCCAACGACAGCCTTTGAAGCCAGGGCTGGACGTCGGCTTGGCGCTGCGTGCCTGGGGGCGGGCCGCCGCTGGAGGCCGATGCCCGATAATCGGAGGATGTCATCCCCCAAAGTGCTGTTCGGCTTTCACGCCGTGGGCGTGCGGCTCAAGACCGCGCCCCAGACCATCATCGAAATTTACTTCGAGCCCACGCGCCGTGATGCGCGCATGCGCCAGTTCCTGGACCGCGTGCGCGAGGCCGGTGTCCGCCTGATCGAGGCTGACGGCCTGCGCCTGGCCAAGCTCGCCGGCAGCCATGGCCACCAGGGCGTCGCTGCCCGTGTCGAACCGACGGTGCAGATCAAGTCGCTGGACGATTTGCTCGACCAAGTCCAAGGCCCGCCCTTGTTGCTGGTGTTGGACGGGATCACCGATCCCCACAACCTGGGTGCTTGCCTGCGGGTGGCCGACGGCGCGGGTGCCCATGCCGTGATCGCCCCCAAAGACCATGCGGCGGGCATCAATGCCACCGTGGCCAAGGTGGCCAGTGGCGCGGCCGAGACCATGCCGTACTTCATGGTGACCAACCTGGCGCGCACCCTCGGTGAGCTCAAGGAACGCAACATCTGGTGCATTGGCACCAGCGGTGACGCGCCCAAGACCTTGTACCAGGTGGACCTCAAAGGTCCCACGGCCCTGATCCTGGGCGCTGAAGGCGACGGAATGCGCCAACTCACGCGCAAGACCTGCGATGAGCTGGTCAGCATCCCGATGGCGGGTGCGGTGGAAAGCCTCAACGTCTCGGTGGCCAGCGGCGTGTGCCTGTACGAGGCCCTGCGCCAGCGCAGCTGACAGGACGGTCCGTGACAGACCCCACCCTGGTCGCGGGCCTGCCAGAGGCCCCGGCCCTCGCTCTAGCCCGAACCTGGGTGGCAGAGGCCCAACGGATCGCGGTGCTCACGGGCGCCGGCGTCAGTGCGGAGTCGGGCGTGCCCACGTTCCGCGACGCGCTGGACGGCCATTGGTCGCGCTACGACCCCCAGCAACTCGCGACTGAGCAGGGCTTTCGGGCCGACCCCGACCTGATCTGGGGCTGGTACCGCCAGCGGCGAGAGCGCGTGGCCCTGGCCCGGCCCAATGCGGGCCACAGAGCCCTGGCGGACTTTGCTCAACGCCACCCGGGTCGCCTCACCCTGATCACGCAAAACGTCGACGGTCTTCACCAGCAAGCCGGCAGCCCCGAGGTGCTGGCCTTGCATGGGGCGTTGAATGCCAACCGCTGGCTCGATGAGCATGCGTCAGGCTGCTCCGAATCCGGCCAGTCGCCCGATCAAGCGGCTTTGACGAGCGCAGCCGCTGGCGGTGTGCCACGTTGTGCAGGTTGTGGTCGCCTGGTGCGCCCTGGCGTGGTCTGGTTTGGTGAGCCCTTGCCGGAGACGGTGCTGCGCACAGCCGAACGCGCGGCCCAGCGGTGTGACTTGATGCTGGTGGTGGGCACGGCCGGAGCAGTTCATCCTGCCGCGGGCTTGGTGCTGCTGGCGCACAGCGCAGGCGCCAGGGTGTTGGTGCTCAACCCGCAACCCACCGACCTGGACCCGTTGGCCACGCTGCGTTTGGTGAGCGGCTCAGCCCTTGGGCTGCCTGCACTGCTGGATGGGCTTTGAAGCCCCGGGTGGGGCCATGCGCTCTGGGGGGCCCGAGCCGAGCCGCCACCCTGGCCAGCGCCAGACCGCTTGGCGATCAAGCCTCTGAAGTCAAACGCAGTGAAGGCGGTGGGCTGGCGGCGCTTTGGTTGTGCCGCTGGTGGTTGCAGCGCGCATGGCTGATGGCCAGGTTGTCCTGGTGGCCACTGCCACCTTCGCTGCGCGGCTGGATGTGCTCCAGTGTCGCTTCGGCATGGGGCACATGCTCGCCACACACCCAGCAGGGCACTTGGCCATGCAGTTGGCGGGCCACGGTTCGGTAGATTTTTTCGCGCGCGAGGGTCAGGCTGCTCATGGGGCGGATGCATTGAAACCGGTCAAGGTGCCGGCGCAGGACCGAGCATAGGCGATGAGGACGCTCATTTTTTCGAGCCCGGGTTGGGTCCGACCCAAGGGCTGGGCGCGAATGAGGACTTGGCACTTGCGCCACAATCGTCCGCCATGAGCGACGCTTCTGTGACCGACCCCCAACCCCTGCCACCTCCACCCTTGGACCTGGACAGCTGCTGTGGCAATGGCTGTGACCCCTGCGTGGTGGACCTGCACGACTTGGCCATGGACCAGTACCGGCAGGACTTGCGTGCCTGGCGGGCGCGCCAGCCAGCACCGTCCGGTTCAGCGTCTGCACCGGGCTGAGGCTGGTCATGGGCGGCCCTGGCGCTGACTCCGCGCCTGGCCTTGCTGAAGGCTTCTGTGTGGCCGAGGTGGTGCGAGTTGGTGCTCAGTCCGCCTTGAAGCCCGTGGCGGCCACGGCCTTGCCCCAGGTGGCGGTGTCCGCTGCGATGATGCGGGCAAATTCCTCCCGACTGGTCCCCGTGACCTTGAAGCCGGCATCTTCGAGCTTTTGCTTGCCTTCGGGCGAGCGCACGGCCTTGGTGATGTCAGCGTTCAAGCGGGCCAGCAACTCGGGCGGGGTCTTGGCGGGTGCCACGATGCCAAACCAAGAGTTGAATTCCAGGCTGCTGTAGCCCTGTTCTCGCAACGTCGGTACATCAGGCAGGGCCGCCGTGCGGGTGGCGCCGGTGCTGCCCAGGGCGACTAACTTGCCCGCCTTCACATTGGGCGCGGCCAAACCCACGCTGGCGAACACACCCTGCACATCGCCGCTGAACAGGCCTCCCAGCGCATCGGTGGTGTTTTTGTAGTGCACGGCCTCAGGTTTCATGCCCACGGCATCCCCAAACATGAACGCGCCAAAGTGCCCCGGCGTGCCCGCACCGAAGGTGGCCATGAACATGCCTTTTTGGCTGCGTGTCCATTCGACAAAGTCACGCGCATTGCGCGAGGGCACCTTCTGGGGGTTGACCAGCAGCACGAAGTCGGCCGTCACCACCTGGCTGACGGGGGCGAAGTCCTTCACGGGGTCGTAGGGCAGGCGGCTGTAGCTGTTGGGGGCGATGCTCAGTTGACCGGTTTCGCCCAGCATCAGTGTGTAGCCGTCGGCGGGGGCGCGGGCGGCCTCGCTGGCGGCAATCAAGCCCCCGGCGCCGGGCTTGTTGTCCACCACCACCCCCGCATTGCCCCAGGCTTCTGACAGTTTCTGGGCCAGTTGGCGCGCCACGATGTCTGGCCCGGTGCCGGCGGGAAAGCCCACGATGATGCGCACCGGTTTGTTGGGGTAGGGCGCTGCGGCGGTTTGGGCCTGGGCGCCCAGGCTCAGCGCACCCAGGGTGCTGCCGATCAGAGCGAGGGCCAGGGTGTGGCGGCGCAGGGGCTTGGGCAGGTTCGAGGTCATGGTGTCTCCTTTGGTTTTTCGGGCAAATCAAGCGGTGCTGGGGCGGTCAAAGCAGTTCGTGAAAGCGCATCAGCACCTGGCTGGGCTCGCGCTGGCCCACGCCAATGAACAAGCGCTCCGTGATCCATTGCAGCGAGGGGGCTGCGGTCTCAAAGCGGGGGCTGCAGCGGAAGTAAATCAGGGCGGGGTCCACGGGTTCGCCGCGCACCAGGCGGGCCATGGCCTCGGGGGGGCCGCTGCGCAAAGCGTGGTTTTGCACGTAAATCAGTTCGCCGGCTTCGGTCTCCAGCACGTAGCGCGCGTCCAGTTCCGCCAGGGTGTCGCTCACCAGCAGTTGGAAGTCAGCGCCGCCAGGCAGCACCCGCGCCGTCCAGCCCGGGCCTTGCACCTGGCCGCCCAGGATGGGAATGACGCGGCGCCGGCCGCGTGGCGTGGCCCCCACTTCCTGGGGCGCACCCACCTGGACTTGCAGGTCGGCAAAGGGGCGAAACGAGGGCGGGGCGAAGTCAGGCATGGGGGCTCCGAATCAGGACTGCCCTAGCGTAAGTCCGGTGGCGTCACCAGCCTGTCATCCCTGAAGATGACAGGCATGGAGCATGGTTCATGAGAAAGTGGTCGCCCCCGGGGGCAGACGGGCGCTTGGCGTCGGTGGGCGCTCGGGCGGGGGGCGGTGCTGTCGGCGCTTCAGCCCTGGCCGCTGCTGGTGGGGTACTGGCGCAGGCCATTGACCAACTGGGCGAGCCCGGCTTCCAGTCCGGTTTGCTGCGCAACCTGGGGCCAGTCTTGCCCGCGGCGTCCTGGGCGGTGTATCGCACAGGCCTGGGTTGTCGGCCAGCCTTGTTCATGTCGAGCAGCCATGGTGTGCCAGACACCACGCGCGACTGTTGGCAGGCCTACCTGGCTGGCCCTTACCGTGCCGACCGCAGCCTGCACCTGGAGTCGGCTGCGGCGGCTCCGGGCAGTCTGCAACTGTGCCACATCAGCGCACGCGAAGTCACCCTAGAGCACCGGGCCTGCATCTACGAGGCCCACGGCGTGGCCGAGCGCCTGTCCATTGTGCAAACCGAGGGGCCAGACCACCTTTTCGCCGTCAATTTTTACCGCCACCAACACCAGCGTGCGTTCACGGACGCCCAGGTCAGCGATTTCGAGGCCTTGTCACCGGCCTTGTTGGCCTTGGTTCGCAAGCATTTGCAAGTGGCTCAGCATGCGCCAGCCGTCCCCTCTCACCTGGGATCCACCACGCCTGCCCCTCGAGGGATGGCGCTCGAACCTTCTGAACTGCGCCAGCGTTTGCAAGCCCTGTGCGCCAGTTTGACCGCGCGCGAGTTGGAGGTGTGTGAGCGCCTGCTGCAAGGCATGACGCAAGAAGGCATCGCGGCCGACCTGGGCCTGGGCCTGCCCACCGTCAAAACCTACCGCAATCGCGCCTTTGCCCGCTTGGGCATTCACTTTCGAAACGAACTCTTTGCCCGGGTATTGAGCCCAACGGACTGAGCCGCAGCCCGCGGGCCAGGTCAGCCCAGACCTGGCTCAAACCCAGCCCAAAGCCCCGAGCACCGCGCCCGCAGCCAGCAGCCAGAGCAGGTGAATGCGGGTGCGCCAAACGATCACCGCGGCCACCGCGCTGAGCGCCCACAGCGCCCCGTCGCGGGCCGGGCTGCCGCTGGCGCTGCCCAAGGTCCAGGCTGTGGCCAGCAGCAGGCCCACCACCAAGGGGGCCATGCCTTGCTTGAAGGCGCGCACGCTGCGGCGCTCGCGGTTGCGCGCGGCCCAGCGGGTGGCCAGCCAGGTCAGCACGGTGCTGGGCAGCAGCATGCCCATGAGCGTCAAACCCATGCCCAGCAGGCCCAACAGGGCGGCCTGACCACTCACGCTGTCGGCGCCGCTGGCGCCGGCCGCGTTCAAGCCCACGTTCCAACCCATCAGGCCAATGAAGAGCACGTTGGGCCCGGGGGCCGCCTGCGCGATGGCAATCGAGGCATTGAACTGGGCTTCGGTCAACCAGCGCTGTTGCAGCACCAGGTAGCGGTGCATGTCGGGCACCAAGGTGATGGCGCCGCCCACGGCCAGCAGGGACAGCGACATGTAGTGCAGCATCAAGTGCAGCCAATCGAGGGGACTCATGTGCAGGTTCATGGCTTGAGCTTTCTCCAGGTCAGTGCACAGGCCACCAGGCCCAGGCCCGGGACCACCCAGCCCAGCGGCCAGTGCAGCAGCCCCACCATGGCAAAACACAGGGCCGCCAGCAGTGCGCACAGGCCCTGGCCCAGGGGGTGTTTTTTGAGCGGTGCGGCCAGTTTGAAGGCCGTGGCCGCCACCATGCCAGCGGCGACGGCCGCCATGCCGCGCAGGGCGCCGGCCACTTGGGGGTTCTGGGCGAAGTGGGCGTACAGGAGGGCAGCGCCCAGCACCACCAGGGTCGGAAAGGTCAGCATCCCGGCCAAGCCCGCTAAGGCACCGCGCCAGCCAAAGTAGCGCTCGCCAATCATCACCGAGAGGTTCACCACGTTGGGGCCGGGCATGATCTGCGCGACCGCCCACTCTTCGACGAACTCTTCATTCGTCATCCATTTCTTTTTCTCCACCAGTTCGCGCTGCACCACGGCCAGCACCCCGCCAAAGCCTTGCAAGGCGAGGATGCTGAACGAGAAAAACAGATCGCTCAGCGACTGGGGTTGGGGGCGGGGCAGGGCGGGGGGAGAGGTCTCGCCCGCAGTGTTGGGGGCGTGGTCTGGGGGCGACGTAGGCATGGCTCCATTATCGCCAGGGTGCCCCCTTTCGCGCCGGCTCGGTTGACGAAGTCAGCAGTCGCAGGGGCACACCTTGCTCAGTACACCGGTCGATGGGACTCAATGGCCTGGCGCGTGGCCGCGTCGATGGCGAAGCCGGGGCCAAAGCGCTGGGCCAGTTGTTCGGCCCGTGCCAAAAAGACCGGAATGCCTGTGCCGTAGATGAACTGCATCGTGCCCCCGGTCCAGCCAGGGAAGCCGATGCCGAAGATGGAGCCGATGTTGGCGTCGTGGACGCTGCCCAGCACGCCCTCGGCCAGGCAGCGCGCGGTCTCGATGGCCTGGCGGTAGAGCAGGCGGTCTTTGACCTCCTGCAGATCCCAGGGCTGGTCAGGCTTTTCGAACAAGGGGCGCAGTTCAGGCCAGAGCCGCTTTTTCTGCCCCGTCGGGTAGTCGTAGAACCCGCCTCCACCGGCGCGGCCAGGGCGCTGCAAGGTCTTGACCATGCGCTCGACCAGCAGCTCGCCGGGGCTGGCGGTGTAGGTCTGGCCCAGGGCGGCCAGGTCGGCCCGGGTCTGGTCCAGCACATGCACGCTCAGGCTGAGCGCCGTTTCGTCCAGCACGGCCAGCGGGCCCACCGGCATGCCGGCTTGCATGGCGGCGTTTTCGATCACGGGCGCGGGGATGCCTTCGCTGAGCATGGCGGCACCCTCCATGACAAAGGTGCCGAAGGTGCGGCTGGTGTAAAAACCGCGCGCGTCGTTGACCACGATGGGCACCTTGCCAAGGGCCTGTACGTAATCGAAGGCACGCGCCACCGTGGCGTCGTCGGTTTGCTGGCCGCGGATGATCTCAACCAGCTTCATCTTGTCCACCGGGCTGAAGAAGTGGATGCCGACAAAGTGCTCGGGCCGCATGCTGGCCTGGGCCAGTCCGCTGATGGGCAGGGTCGAGGTGTTGCTGGCGAAGAAGCCCCCGCTGGCAAGGTGGGGCTCGGCTTCCCGGGTGACCTGGGCCTTGAGTTCGCGGTTCTCGAAAACGGCCTCGATGATCAAGTCGCAGCCTTGCAGGTCGGCGCTTTGGTCGGTGGCTTCGATGCGGTCGAGCAGGGCTTGCTGCGCGGCCAGGCTGAGTTTGGCTTTGTCGACCCGCGCTTGGGTCAGGGCTTGGCTGTAGGCCTTGCCCGCTTGCGCGCGCTCCAGGCTCACATCTTTGAGCACGGTCTGGATGCCCCGGCTGGCCTGGGCGTAGGCGATGCCCGCGCCCATCATGCCCGCACCCAGAATGCCCACTTTCTGGGGCTGGTAGCGCGGGCTGGTGCCGGGGCGCGACTGACCGCTCTTGATCGCGTTCATGTTGTGGAAGAACGTGTTGATCATGTTCTTGGCCACGGGGCTGACGATGAGCTGCGCCAGGTAGCGGCTTTCGATGCGCAAGGCGGTGTCGAAGTCCACCTGCGCGCCTTCCACCATGGCGGCCAGGGCCGCTTCGGGGGCGGGGTAGAGCCCGCGCGTGCTCTTTTTGAGCATGGCGGGGGCCACGGTCAGGGCGCTGGCGATCTTGGGGTTGCTGGGGGTGCCGCCCGGGATTTTGTAGTTCTTGTCGTCCCAGGGCTGGCGCGACTCCGGGTGCCCGGCAATCCAGTCCAGCGCGGCCGCGCGCAGTTGCTCGGGGCTGTTGACCAAGGCGTGCACCAGTTGCAGGTCCAGTGCCTCGCGGGGGGTGAACAGGCGGGCCTCCAGCACATAGGGCTGGGCGCCCATCAGGCCCAGCAAACGGGTCATTTTGGTGATGCCGCTGGCGCCGGGGATCAGACCCAGGGTCACCTCGGGCAGGCCAAATTGGATCTTGGGGTTGTCCACGGCGATGCGGTGGTGGCCGATCAGGGCCACTTCCCAACCGCCACCGAGCGCTGTGCCGTTGAGGCAGCTGACCACGGGAATGCCCAGGGTTTCGAGGGTGCGGAAGTTCTTCTTGGTTTGCTCGATCTCGGCAAAGACGCGGGGGGCGTCTTCGGCTTGCAGGCGCATGGTGGCCTTGAGGTCGGCGCCAGCGAAGAAAGTGGTCTTGGCCGAGGCCAGGATCAGGCCTTTGAGCTGGGCTCGGTCGGCCAGCACGCGGGCAGTGACCTCGGTGAGGTCTTGCTGCCAGGCTTGGCACATGGTGTTGACGGCCGAACCCGGTTCGTCAAAGGTGAGGGTGGCGATGCCGTCGGCGAGCTCGTAGCGGATGGTGTTCAAGGCAATGTCTCCGTCGTTCTGTGGGGGAGGGCGGGCGCGGGGGCTCAGAGGCGCTCGACGATGGTGGCAATGCCCATGCCGCCGCCGACACACAGTGTGGCCAGGCCGTAACGCAATTGCCGGCGTTCCAGCTCATCGATCAAGGTGCCCAGGATCATGGCGCCGGTGGCGCCCAGTGGGTGGCCCATGGCGATGGCGCCACCGTTGACGTTGACCTTCTCATGCGGCACGCCCAACTCTTTCATGAAGCGCATGGGGACGGCGGCAAAGGCCTCGTTGACCTCGAACAGGTCGATGTCTTGCACGCTCAAGCCCGCGCGGGCCAGTGCCTTGCGGGTGGCGGGCACCGGGCCTGTCAGCATGATGGTGGGGTCGGCGCCGCTCAGGGCGGTGGCCACGATCCGGGCGCGTGGTGTCAGGCCATGCTGGCGGGCTGCGGCGTCCGAGCCAATCAACACGGCGGCGGCACCGTCCACAATGCCCGAGGCGTTGCCGGCGTGGTGCACATGGTGGATGCGCTCGACCTGGGGGTAGCGCTGCAAAGCGACCGCGTCAAAGCCCAGGGCGCCCAGTTGCTCGAACGAGGGTTTGAGCCCGGCCAGTCCCTCCATCGTGGTCTGCGGTTTGATGAATTCATCCTGCGCCAGAATCGTTTGGCCCAGCGCGTCACGCACCGGCACGACCGAGCGCGTGAAGTGGCCGGCGGCCCGCGCAGCCGTGGCGCGGCGTTGGGACTCCAGCGCAAAGGCGTCTACATCGTGGCGGTTGTAGCCGTCCAAGGTGGCGATCAGGTCAGCGCCAATGCCTTGCGGCACAAACAAGGTGGCTGAATTGGTTTCAGGGTCTTGCGCCCAGGCGCCACCGTCCGAACCAATGGGCACGCGGCTCATGCTTTCCACGCCGCCGGCGACCACCAGGTCCTCCCAGCCTGAGCGCACTTTTTGCGCCGCCAGGTTGACGGCTTCCAAGCCTGAGGCGCAAAAGCGGTTCACCTGGACGCCCGCACAGCGGAAGTCCCAGCCGGCCTTGAGGGCGGCCACCTTGGGCAGCACCGAACCCTGTTCGCCAATCGGCGAGACGATGCCCATCACCACGTCATCGACCAGGGCGGTGTCAAAGCCGTTACGCGCCTGCAGGTTTTGCAGCAAGCCCGCCAGCAGGTTCACGGGCTTGACCTCGTACAGGCTCCCGTCTTTTTTGCCTTTGCCGCGTGGGGTGCGGATGGCGTCAAACACATAGGCTTCGGTCATGGCAGGTCTCCAGCAGGGTGGGGCGGCAGGCGCCCGGATGCGCCGCAGCGCAGGGTTTGGGGCGCAGTATATATTTTGAAAAGCAAACGCTCTGTAAAAATAGAGACACCCGCAAGCTTCCGTCAGCCGTCAAGCAGGCGCGCCGTTCGGGCATGAAAAAACCCGCCGGCGTGGCACGCGGGCGGGTGGTGGGGGGAGGCGGGTTGGGTGGCGCTGGCGCGCGGCCTCAGGCGTAGGTGTTGAGCTGGGTGCCCAGCGAACCCGAGCTGGCCAGGCCAGGCTGCGCGGGGGGCAGGCTCTGGATCAACTGTGCCGCGGCGGTGGCCTGGGTGTTCAGCGCTTTGCGCAGCACCAAGGCGCTGAGGCCGTCGGGTGTGCTTTGGGCACCCGCGGTGGCGGATTGCACGGCAGGGGTGTTGCTGATGTTCATGAGTGCTCCAGAGGTGCGCGGGCTGCGTTTCTGGAATGTAACGGGTTTGTGACGGATTTGGCCCAATGCCTGAGTGGGCGCCATGGCCAAGGAAGCGGGTTGTGGTGGCTTGGGCATATTCCCAACTTGTAAACAGAGCGCTAGCATGGGGCTTTCCCGCTTCAGTGAGCGAACATGCCCCTTGCGTTGTTTTCGCGACCGAAGGAGGACGACGCCACGCTGGTTGCCTTGGTCAAGGTGGCTGGCTGGACCGTGCTCTTGGCTGCGTTCGGCATCTTGCTGGCTTTGCTGAGCCAGGACGAGGTGCCCTGGCTTCACGTTTGGCTGCACCTCGGCGCGGTGTTGCTGGGCCTGGTCACGGTGTTGGGTGTGGCGCGGGGGCGGGTGGTTTTTGCGGCGCGTTGTGTGGTCTGGGGCATGTGGGTGCTGGCGACCCTGGTCACGATCAACAACGGGGGGGTGCGGGGCCCCAATCTGCTGAATTTTCTGGTCATGGTGGTGTTCGCGGGCTGGGTGCTGGGCATCCGCGCCACGGTGGCCTTGACTTTGTGCACCGCAGGCCTGTTTGGCGCGCTGCTATGGGCGGACACCCAGGCCCTGATTCCACCGGCGGATTTTGACAACCACATCGCCTACGGCATTTACCTGACCGGTATTTTGGTGCTCACCGCCTACATGACCTTGATGTCCCGGCACAGCTACCTGGGGCAGTTGCGGCAGGTTCAGCGAACGGCAGCGGACCTGGCGGGCCGAGAGCTTGAGTTGCGCAAGCTTCAATTGGCCGTGGAGCAAAGTCCGGAGTGCCTGGTCATCACCAACCTCGACCAGCGCATCGAGTACGCCAACCCGGCTTTTGAGCAAAGCTTGGGATTGGGGCCTGGCCAGGCGCTGGGGGGCTTGTCCGGGGAGGTATCCACCCGGGGCCTGAGTCCCGAACAGCAGGCGGATCTTCAAGCCGCGCGATTGCAAGGCCAGACCTGGAGCGGCGAATTGGTGCGGCGCCGGCGCGATGGCCAGCCTGGTGTGGAATGGCTGGTGGTGGCGCCGGTGCGGCAACCCGACGGCGCGGTCACCCATTGGGTGGAGATCAAGCACGACATCACGGAGCGGCGCCGTGCCGAGGCCGAAATTCACCGATTGGCCTACTTCGACAGCCTCACTGGTTTGCCCAACCGCGCCGCCTTGCTGGAGCGCTTGCAAGGACTCAGTGCGCGCGCGACGGTGTCCAGGCCTTTGCTGCAGCTGAACCTGGCGCGCTTTCGCACTTTCAACGAGGCCCGAGGCCATGCCGTGGGTGACCAGTTGCTTCGCGCCGTGGCGCTGCGCTTGAGCGAGCACCTGCCCGAGGGCGCGCATGCTTACCGCTTGGGCTCCGACGAATTTGCCATTCTTTTGCCCGCCCGCCCGGGGCAGGACGACAGGGTGACCGCTGCGGATGCGCTGGCATTTGCCACGCAGGTGCATGATCTTTTGCAGGCGCCTCTGGACTTGCCGACCGCCGCCGGGGAGGGGGCGAGCCATGACAGTTGCCGCGTGGCCTGCAGCCTGGGGATCACCCTGTTTCCGCAACACAAGGGCGATGGCCCGCTGGAAGGCCTGCGCCGCAGTGGGATGGCTTTGCACGATGCGCGTTCCCAGGGGGCTGGGCAAAGCTGCCTGTTCTCACCCGGCATGGCCGAAGTCGCTGAGCGCCGATTCACCCTGGAGCGGGAACTGCGTCACGCTGTGGCGGCCGACGAGTTGGTCATTCACCTGCAGTCCCAGATCAACACCGACGGCCGCCTGTGTGGTGCCGAAGTGCTGGTGCGTTGGTTGCATCCGCAGCGTGGCCTGGTGCCGCCCGGCGAGTTCATTCCGGTGGCTGAAGAGTCCGGGCTGATCGTGGCGGTGGGCGATTGGGTGTTGTCGCGGGCCTGCCGCTGGCTGGCGCGTGAAGCCCCGTCCGTGCCTGGGTTTCGGCTGTCGGTCAATCTCAGTCCCCGGCAGTTCGCCCGTCCAGGCTTCGTCGAGCACCTGCAGGCGTGCTTGAGCGAGAGCGGGGCCGACCCTGGTCAACTGACGCTCGAGGTGACTGAAGGCGTGGTGATCGGCGACTTCGAGGATGCCGTGGACAAGATGCGCCAACTCGCGGCCCTGGGCATTGAGTTTTCACTGGACGACTTTGGCACCGGCTATTCGTCGCTGGCCTATTTGAAGCGTCTGCCGATCCATGAACTCAAGATCGATAAAACCTTTGTCCAGTGCGCCCAAGACAGCCCGGACGATGCCTCCCTCGTCGACAGCATTTTGTTGGTGGCTGAGCGCCTTCGGCTGCGCGTGGTCGCCGAGGGTGTGGAAACCCAGGCGCAGGCCGACTTCATGGCCCAGCGCCTGCCAGGCATCTTGTTTCAGGGCTATTGGCTGGGGCGCCCCATGCCCACCGAGCAGTGGCTCGACAGTGTTCGTGATTTGGCGCCCGGTTGAGTGCACGGACATGGCTGACGGCGGTTGGCAGCGCGGTTCGCAGATGCGTCCTTCTTGGGCATAATTTAACAAAGCATTTGCTTTTTAAAAATCAACTGCACGGCTCTGTCACGGGCACGTGCAGCCCCATCAGGAGACAAGACCATGATCGAACGCAGCCTGTTCAGCCCTGAGCACGAGGCTTTCCGCGACAGCTTCCGCCGCTTTTGCCTGCAGGAGATCGCGCCCCATCACGCGGCCTGGGAGGAGCAGGGCTATGTGGACCGCGAGGTCTGGCGCAAGGCCGGCGAGAACGGTTTCCTGTGCATGTCCCTGCCCGAGGCCTACGGGGGGGCGGGTGCGGACCGACGCTACTCGGTGGCGCAGATGGAGGAGCTTTCTGCCGGCGGCTACAGCGGCATTGGCTTTGGCCTGCACAGCGAGATCGTCGCGCCTTACCTGCTGCACTACGGCACGGAGGCCCAAAAACAGCGCTACCTGCCGCGCCTGGCCCGCGGCGAGATGGTGGGCGCCATCGCCATGAGCGAGCCCGCGGCGGGCAGCGACCTGCAAGGCATCAAGACCACCGCGTTGCTGCAAGCGGATGGCAGCTACCTGCTCAATGGCAGCAAGACCTTCATCACCAACGGCTGGCATGCCGATTTGGTGATCGTCGTGGCCAAGACCAACCCGAGCGCGGGCGCCAAGGGCACCAGCCTGTTTTTGGTCGAGCAGGGCATGCCGGGCTTTGAGAAAGGCCAGCGCTTGAAGAAGCTGGGCCTGAAGGCGCAGGACACTTCGGAGCTGTTCTTCAACAATGTCCGTGTGCCGGCCGACAACCTGCTGGGCGGCGAGGCCCAGCTCAACCAGGGCTTCATTGGCCTGATGGAGCAGCTGCCCTGGGAGCGCCTGCAGATTGCCATTGGCGCGGTGGCTGCCGCGCAGGCTGCCATTGGCTGGACCTTGGACTATGTGCAGCAGCGCCAGGTCTTTGGTCAAAGCGTGGCCGCTTTCCAGAACACCCGCTACACCCTGGCCGAATTGCAGACCGAGGTGCAGGTGGCGCGCGTGTTTGTCGACAAATGCGTGGAGTTGTTGGAGGCGGGCCAGCTCGACACCGCCACGGCCAGCATGGCCAAGTACTGGTGCTCGGACCTGCAATGCAAGGTGATGGACGAATGCGTGCAGTTGCACGGCGGCTATGGCTACATGTGGGAGTACCCCATCACCCGCGCCTATGCCGATGCGCGCGTGCAGCGCATTTACGGCGGCACCAACGAGATCATGAAAGAGGTCATCGCCCGCTCCATGGGTTTGAGCGGGCGCTGAGCCTCGGGAGGCGCTGTCAGCCCCCGGGGTGGGCTGAGCCGGCTCAGAGTGCCTTGATCTCGACCTTGCGGAATTTGACCGTGCCACGGCCCCATTGCAGCGCCACGGGGCCCTTGCTGAGTTGCCGGTCTTGCACGTCCACGGTCTTCTGACCGTTCAACACGACGGTCAGTTGGGGACCCTTGGCCGTGACTTCCATCGTGTTCCATCGGCCACCGGCCTTGGGCATGGGGTTGACCTTGGCGATGTTGACGATCGCGCCCGTGCCGTAGCTTGGGTCTGGGCGTTGGTCGAAGAAATTGGCTTCGTAGCAAGTCTTGTCCGTGATGTTCTTGGGCTCAGCGCAGCGGAAGAAGATGCCGCTGTTGGCGTCGTCGCTGACCCAGACCTCCGCCCGGATCACGAAGTCCTGGTAGGACTCCCGGGTCACCAGGTATGCCGGCACCTTGCCGCCCTGGTCAGCGGCCAGCACCCCATCGACCAGGGTCCAGTTGGCTTCTGCCACCCGGTCAAACGCGGCCAGGCCCTGGGCCGAGCCGAGCAGGGGGGTGAAACCGGCATTGGGGCCCGGACTGGCGCAGCCCGTCAAAGTCAGCGCGGTGATGGCGGCAGCGGTGGCGCCCCAGCGAACGATGTTCATGCAGTGATCTCCTCTTTGATGCCCTCGGACTGGGGCCGTCGCAGCATACAGCCGGCCAGACGAACCGGCTATGCGGTTTTAGCCGGGTCTTAAGCTTTGATTCAGGTCAGTGATGTGCTAGTCCCGCGCAGCACCCTGATTTTTCTCAAGGCTGGCGCCATGCCAGGTCCCACAGTGGAGGCTTCTGTTGACCATCGAGCAAAGAGGTGCCCCATGAAGCTGTTCCACGACCTGATCTCCACCGACTACGGGCTGATGAGCCTGATCGGCATCCTGTTCATGCTGGGCATGGGCGTGTTTTTTCTGAGCCTGTTTCTCAACAAAATCGGCCGCGGGCCGCGCTGAGTGCATGGCCACGGCCCTGGTGCGGGCCGGACGCGCTCAGGTCCAGGCTCAGTCGCCCAGGTCGATGCGGGTGCTCAGCGGCACGCCGGCGGGCGCGGTGTAGGCGGCCAGCACCCAGGCGCGCTGGAGGTGTTGGGCCGCGTCTTGCAGCAGTTCGCGCAAAAAGTCGATTGAGTTCCTGTCCAGGGCCGCAAAGGGCTCGTCCATGAGGGTCAGCGCGCAGCCGCTGGCCAGGGTGGCCGCCAGCCAGACTTTGCGCCGGGTACCGGTGGAAAGCATGTAGAGCGATTTGTCCAGGTGCTGGGTCAGGTCCAGCCCGTCCACCAGGTCGCTCAGGGCCTCATCGCTGAAGCTGGCATGGCGCTGACGCGCCAGCTCAAAACACTGGGCAGGCCGCCAGTCATCCTGCCCCTCGGTCTGGTGGGGAAACCAGGCCACCTGGGGGCGCCAGGCGCTCGGGGCGACCTGGGGCGCCGTCCAGGCCAACGGGCCCAGTTGGAGTTGGCCGCGCTGAGGCGCGAGTTCACCAGCCAACAAGCGCAACAGGCTGGTCTTGCCCCGGCTTTCGCCACCACCAATCCAGGCCACGCCGGGGGCGATGGTGGCACTGAGTCCACTGAAGACGGGCACGGCAGGCTGGCGCGCCGCCGCAGGGTAGGCGAGGTGGAGGTCACGGATCAGCAGCAAAGAAGATGACGGGGTCATGGTGGCGAGGTGAAGTCAGTGAAGGCGGCTACGCCTATGATCATCGCATCCACAGACGCCTGTTTTCAGCCGCGTCGTCCCTGTCCCTTGCCCCGTTCTTCGCTCATGTCTGCTGCTCCCGTTCGCGTTTTGGCGCTCATCCCCCCGATGACGCAGCTCAACACGCCTTACCCCTCCACCGCTTATCTGACGGGTTTTTTGCGTGCCCAGGGGGTGCAGGCCGTGCAGGAGGACCTGGCTTTGGCGCTGGTGCTGCAGCTGTTTTCGCCTGCCGGTTTGCAGCAGGTGCGCGACCACATCGAAGCGGAGCCCGACCGCCCACAGACCGCCCGGGTGCAGCTGTTTCTATCGCAGTTTGACCGTTACCTGGCCACGCTGGCGCCCACCATGGCTTTCTTGCAGGGCCGGGACCTGACCCTGGCACACCGCATTGCCAGCCGGCAGTTTTTGCCCGAGGGGCCGCGTTTTGAGTCGCTGGAGGTGTATCTGGCCGAGGAGGGCGAAGACCCCTTGGCCTGGGCCTTCGGCGCCTTGGGTCAGCAAGACCGCGCCCGCCACTTGGCCACGCTCTACCTCAATGACCTGGCGGACGTGCTGCGCGATGCGGTCGACCCGCGCTTTGAGTTTGTGCGCTATGCCGAGTCGCTGGCTGCGGCCCAGCCCACCTTCGACCCTTTGGCCCAGGCGCTGGCCGATCCGCACAACCTGGTGGACCGCACCCTGCATGCCTTGACTCTGGCCGCCATCGAGCGCCACGCGCCCACCGTGGTGCTGGTGTCCGTGCCCTTTCCAGGGGCGGTCTATGCTGCGTTTCGCATGGCCCAGAGCATCAAGGCGCAGCACCCGCACATCGTGACGGTGCTGGGCGGAGGCTTTGTCAACACCGAGCTGCGTGAACTGGCCGACCCCCGCGTGTTCGACTACTTTGACTTTGTGACCCTGGACGCCGGCGAACGCCCCTTGCTGGCCTTGCTGGAGCATGTGCAGGGCCGGCGCTCGCAGCAGCGCCTGGTGCGCACCTTTGTGCGCGATGCCGACCGTGCGGCGGTGCGCTGGATCAACTTCGCCGAGCCTGACGTGCCCTTTGAGCAGGTCGGCACCCCGACCTGGGACGGTCTGCCGTTGCAGCATTACCTGTCGCTGCTGGACATGCTCAACCCCATGCACCGGCTGTGGAGTGACGGGCGCTGGAACAAGCTCACCGTGGCGCACGGCTGCTACTGGAAGAAATGCAGCTTTTGCGACGTCAGTCTGGACTACATCTCGCGTTACGAGACCGCCAGTGCTGCCACCCTGGTGGACCGCATTGAAGCCATCGTGGCCGAGACCGGCCAGACCGGGTTTCACTTTGTGGACGAGGCCGCGCCACCCAAGTCGCTCAAAGCCCTGGCCCAGGAACTGCAGCAGCGAGGTACCTCCATCTCCTGGTGGGGCAACATCCGTTTTGAGAAGTCCTTCACGCCGGAGCTGTGCCAGCAATTGGCCGACAGTGGCTGCATCGCCATCTCCGGTGGACTGGAGGTGGCTTCGGACCGGTTGCTGACGCTGATGAAGAAAGGCGTCTCGGTCGAGCAGGTCGCGCGGGTCACGCGCAGCCTGACTGACGCGGGCATTCTGGTTCATGCCTACCTGATGTACGGTTTTCCGACCCAGACCGTGCAGGACACGGTGGATGCCTTGGAGTATGTGCGCCAGCTCTTTGAGAACGGCTGCATCCAGTCGGGCTTCTGGCACCGCTTTGTGTGCACCGTGCATTCACCGGTGGGCCAGAACCCACAGGACTACGGCGTGACCTTGGTGCCGCTGCCGCCAGGGCAGTTTGCGCGCAATGACATTGCCTTCCGCGACCCCAGCGGCGTGGACCACGATGCCCTGGGCGTCGGTCTCAAGAAGGCCATCTACAACTACATGCACGGCATCGGTCTGGACCAGGATGTGCGGAGCTGGTTTGACTTCCATGTGCCCAAAACCACGGTCAAGCGCCATCACATTGCGCGGGCCTTGGCCGCGCGGGCCTGAGGGGCATTCGCTGGCGTCGCGGGGCGCGGTCGAAGATTTGAGCAAATAAAATGCTGATTTTTTTGATACTTGAATCAAATTAGCTGTTTTGTTGATTGTTTCAATCGAATTTGGGAGAATTCCGCCTTCTCGAAGGAAAGAGGTTCGCTCATGTCACTGACTTCCCGTGCTGCTTGGATCCATGCCCCGGTACCCGATCAAGGCGTCACCATGCGCACACGCCGCGCCTTGGCCCATTATTTTGGTCAGGTTGAGCTTCGCGCCCCTGGCGTGGTCATGGCAGGGCTTTTCACGGAAGACCTGGTTTTCGACATCCCACAGCCTTCTGCGGCTATTCCGTGGTCAGGGGCTTTGCGCACACGCGAGGAATTGGCCACTTTCATTGATCGATACCGTGCCGATGTCCTACCGCAAAGCTTTGAATTGCGGCAGTTCATTGTCGAGGGATCGCATGCCATCGCCCTTGGCGAGCTGGTCATTTGGCTTCGGAAGACCCACCAGTACCTGCGCGTTGGGTTTGCATCGCACTACACGCTGCAAGACGACCTCGTCAGCCAACTCAAAATCTACGAACGCAGCCATGAATTGGATGGCGCCGAGCGAGAGGCCTTGGGACTGCCCGACAACCCCGAGGCCGTGTCCCATCAGGTCGGTGGTGTTTACTGAGCTTGCCAAGCTTGCGAATCGGCCCGTGCCTTGGCGGGCCCCTTGATTAGCCCTGCAAAGCGTACTGGCAAGGGCAGGCCGGGCGACCCCACCGGTAAAATAAAGGGTTACCCCCAAGAAGCACCTGCATGAACGCCCCCGTTGACGTGTCCTTTTTCGCGCGCGCCGCCAAGCCCCTGAACAGCTACCGCAAGTTCTGGGCGGCACGCTTTGGCACGGCACCGTTCCTGCCCATGAGCCGTGCGGAGATGGACAAACTGGGCTGGGACAGCTGCGACATCATCGTGGTCACGGGCGACGCCTATGTGGACCACCCCAGCTTTGGCATGTCCGTCATTGGCCGCATGCTGGAGGCACAGGGCTTTCGCGTGGGCATCATCGCCCAGCCCGACTGGCAAAGCGCCGACCCATTCCGCGTCCTCGGCAAGCCGAACCTGTTTTTCGGCGTCACCGCCGGCAACATGGATTCGATGATCAACCGCTACACGGCTGACCGCAAAATCCGCTCAGACGACGCCTACACCCCGGGCGATGTTGGCGGCAAGCGCCCCGACCGGGCCGCCATCGTCTACAGCCAGCGCTGCCGGGAAGCCTACAAGGACGTGCCCATCATCCTGGGGGGCATTGAAGGCTCGCTGCGCCGCATCGCGCATTACGACTACTGGTCTGACAAGGTGCGTCGCTCCGTGGTGGTGGACGCCAAGTGCGACCTGCTGCTCTATGGCAACGCCGAGCGCGCCATTGTCGAGATCGCCCACCGTCTGGCCGCGCGCGAGCCAGTGGAGCAGATCACCGATGTGCGTGGCACCGCCTTCATCCGCCGCTCGGGTGACGAGTCCAGCCAAGGCTGGTTTGAGATCGATTCCACCAGCATCGACACCCCCGGCCGTGTGGAAGCCCACGTCAACCCCTACTTGATGATCTCGGACCAGGCGCGTGAGCAAGGCGCCACCTGCGCCAAGGAAGACGAAGCGGCTGCCACTGCCGCGCGCGCCGAAGCCCAAGGCTCTGCGGCCGTCAACCCGCTGATCAAGCCGCTGAACTTTGTGCCCAACCCGGCTTTGCAGGGCAAGATCAAGGTGCCTCCGCGCGAGCGCAGCGTGATCCGCCTGCCGTCGTACGAGGCCGTCAAGAGCGACCCGGTGCTCTACGCCCACGCCAACCGCGTGCTGCACCTGGAGACCAACCCCGGCAACGCCCGCGCCCTGGTGCAAGCCCATGGCGATGGCGTCACCGCGCGCGATGTGTGGATCAACCCGCCCCCCATTCCGCTGAGCACGGCCGAGATGGACATGGTCTTTGACCTGCCCTACGCCCGCAGCCCTCACCCGGCGTACGCTGACGAGCAAGGTGGCCACGATGGCGCCACCAAGATCCCGGCCTGGGAGATGATTCGCTTCAGCGTCAACATCATGCGCGGCTGCTTTGGCGGCTGCACCTTTTGCTCCATCACCGAGCACGAGGGCCGCATCATCCAGAGTCGCTCTGAAGAATCCATCATCCGCGAGGTCGAAGACATCCGCGACAAGGTCAAGGGCTTCACCGGCGTGATCTCCGATCTGGGTGGCCCGACCGCCAACATGTACCGCATCGGCTGCAAGACGCCGGAGATCGAGGCCGCGTGTCGCAAGCCCAGTTGTGTGTTCCCGGGCATCTGCCAGAACCTCAACACCAGCCACGACCCGCTGATCAAAATCTACCGCCGCGCCCGCGCGCTCAAGGGCATCAAGAAGATCTTGATTGGCTCTGGCCTGCGCTACGACCTGGCGGTGAAAAGCCCTGAGTACGTCAAGGAACTGGTGCAGCACCATGTTGGCGGTTACCTGAAGATCGCGCCCGAGCACACCGAGCAAGGTCCGCTGTCCAAGATGATGAAGCCCGGCATCGGCAGCTACGACAAGTTCAAGCAGATGTTCGAGAAGTTCTCGGAGGAAGTGGGCAAGAAGCAGTTCTTGATTCCCTACTTCATCGCCGCCCACCCGGGCACCAGCGACGAGGACATGATGAACTTGGCCCTGTGGCTCAAGCGCAATGGCTTTCGCGCCGACCAAGTGCAGACCTTTTACCCCAGCCCCATGGCCACGGCCACGGCCATGTACCACAGCAACCGCAACCCGCTGCGCAAGATCACGCGCGACAGCGAGGCGGTGGACATCGTTCGCGGTGAAAAGCGCCGCCGCCTGCACAAGGCCTTCTTGCGCTACCACGACCCGAACAACTGGCCCTTGCTGCGCGAAGCGCTCAAGACCATGGGCCGGGCCGACCTGATCGGCAACGGCAAGCAGCACTTGATCCCGACGTTCCAGCCCATGACCGATGGGGCCTACCAAAGCGCTCGGCGCAAGAACTCGACCCCGGTGTCCGCCAAGCCCACGGGCAAGCCTTTGGGGGCCGCGCCAGCGGGTGCGCGCGGACCTGCGCTGGGCAAGGCCGCCGTGCCGTCCAAGGGCCGGATCCTGACCCAGCACACGGGCCTGCCTCCCCGTGTCACCGGCGGCAAACCGGTGGGTGCCAGCAAGCCCCGCAAGGGCGCTCGCTGAGCCTGTGCCGGAATCTGCCGACGCCTGGGGGAACTCGGGGTTTGGCCGGTCGAGTTGAAGCGAAAGCGGGCGCCTGCCCGCCCCTAGGATGGCAGGCTTCAACTTTCGCCAGGCGACGCCGTGAAGTGGGCCATCCTCAGTTTGTTTGTCTTGACTACCTTGGTGGTGCATTTTCGGGGGCGGGTTCGCCTGGGGGCGTTCCGCCAGATCACCGACCACTCCACCTTTTTTGCGCCGGTCAATGTGCTGCTCTACAGCCTGTCCCAGGTGCCTAACCAGCCCTATCTAGCGGCCAGCCACTTTCCCGAAATGCAGTTGCTGGTGCAGCATTGGCAGGCGATCCGCGACGAGGGCTTGCACCTGGCCGAACTCGGGCGCATCAAGGCCTCTGACGGCTACAACGACATCGGCTTCAATTCCTTTTTTCGCACCGGCTGGAAGCGTTTCTACCTGAAGTGGTACGACCAACCGCATCCCTCAGCACAACAGCTGTGCCCAGTCACGGTGGGCTTGCTGCAGCAAGCGCCCTCGGTCAAGGCGGCGATGTTCGCGCACCTGCCGCCAGGCGCGCGCCTGGTGCGTCACCGAGACCCCTACGCCGGCTCGATCCGTTTTCACCTTGGGTTGGCCACGCCCAATGACGAGCGCTGCTTCATCGAGGTCGATGGTCAGCGCTACAGCTGGCGCGATGGCGAGGCGGTGTTTTTCGACGAGACCTACCTCCACCACGCCGAAAACCAGACCGAGCAGGACCGGCTGATCCTCTTTTGTGATGTCGAGCGGCCTGTCGCGGGCGCTTGGCTGCGCGCTTTCAACCGCTGGTTTGGGCGCCATGTGGTGGGAGCGGCCAGCTCACCCAACACGGCGGTGGACCACACCGGTGGCTTGAACCGCTTCTTTGCCGTGGCCTACCTGGCGCGTGTCTGGGGCAAGGGGCTCAAAGCGCGCAACCGCACGCTGTACTACCTGCTGAAGTGGCTGATCCTCGGTGGCTTGCTGGCGCTCTTGCTATGGGTTTGACCGGGCACGCCGGCACCGGGGGGCGGGCGCACCGCCTCGGGCGATGCCCTGAGGGGTGCAAAATCGGGCGATGCACGTCCGCTCTCATTGGTCCCGACACGCGCCCTGGCTGGCCGCTGGCCTGTTCGCTTGCCTCGGTGTCGTGGCCCTGCTGCAGTGGCGCGTGGCGCAGTTGCACGAGGAATTCGACACCCAGGCCCGCATTGCCCACCGCCTGCTGAGCCAGCGGGTGGTGCAGCACGACGCCATTTTGGCCACCCTGGCCACGGTGGGGATGGGCTCCGCCGCACCGCCTTCCTTGGCGCTGTCAGGTCTGCAGGCCTTGTCCAAGGTCTACCCGCAAATCGTGCAAGTGCGCCAACGCTTGGCGGGCCAGTCTTGGCCGGCTGACTGGGCGTGCGCAGAGGCGGCCGAGCGCAGCTCGCGCGCGCAGTCGCAGCCTGCGCTGTGCATGGACGCGCGTGATTGGGCCCAAGGGCGCTATGGGCTGGTCGCCGCGGCCGGGCCGGGGGCCTATGCCTTGCAAATCGATCTGCTGCAAACCGTGCCTTGGGAGGAGTGGCCTTTTCCCGCGCAGGGCAGTCCCGTCACCGTCCGCTTGGCCTTGCCGGGGTGGCCGGCATTCTCCTTGAGCGCTCGGTCGGATGGTTTTGAGGGCGCTGTCTGGCGTTTTGACTTTGAGAAAAAGCTCGCGGCGGAGAGCCAGCCCTTCAAAGTGGTGCTGCAAGGTCGCGTGGGCTGGGCGGACTGGCCCTGGATCGGGTTGGGGGCTTGGCTGGCGCTGGTGCTGGGCGCCAGCGTCTTGTGGCGGGCTTGGCGTGGGCAGGCGCAAGCCCGACGACGTGCTGAGGAGCTGCTGCGCCTGGGACAGGTGAGTCGCCTCAACACCCTGGGCGAATTGGCCGCTGGCCTGGCCCATGAGCTCAACCAGCCGCTGACGGCCATCCTGGCCAACACCCGGGCGGGAGCGCGTTTGCTGGATGAGGAAGCGCCCGAACTGCCTCTGGTGCGCGAGGCCATGGCCCAGGCTGTTCAGCAAGCGCGCCGTGCTGCCGACGTGGTGGGGCGCTTGCGCCGTGTGGTCGAGCGACCGGCCCTGGGCCAGGCGCTGCAAGCCCTTGACCTGGAGGCCTGTGTGCGGGGGGCCCTGCATTTGCTGGAACCAGAGCTGCTACGGCGCCAAGTTCAGGCGGAGTTGATCCTGTCCTCACCGGTGCCCGCCGTGCTGGCCGACCCCGTGGCGGTCGAGCAAATCGTGCACAACCTGCTCATGAACGCCTTGCAGGCGCTGGACAGCACGCCGACCGCCTCGGGCCGCATCACGCTGCGCCTGGTCGCCCAAGGCCCGATGGGGGCTCTGCGCGTGACAGACAATGGCCCTGGCCTGAGTCCTGAGGTCATGACGCGCTTGTTTCAACCCTTCTTCAGCACCCGGGAAGGGGGTTTGGGCTTGGGGCTGAGCCTGTGCGAGACCCTGGCTTCGGGGATGGGGGGCTCGCTGACGGCGGCACAGGCCTCGCCTCGGGGCGCTGAATTTACCCTTTCATTACCGCTGGCCTCGCCATGAACACCACGCTGTCTCCTGTGATCCACCTGATCGACGACGATGAGGCCGTGCGCGCCAGCCTGGCCTTGCTGATCGGCACCGTTGGCCTGCGGGTCTGCACCTGGGCCGACCCGCAGGCTTTCATGGCGGAGTTCGACCGTGAGGGCATTGGCGCCATCGTGCTCGATGTGCGCATGCCGGGCATCAGTGGCCTGAGCCTGTTGGACAGCTTGGTGGCCCAGGGGGTGGACCAGCCCGTGATCATGCTGACCGGGCATGGCACGGTGGATTTGTGCCGCCGGGCGTTCAAGGCGGGCGCCACGGAGTTTCTCGAAAAGCCTGTCGATGACGAACTGCTGATCGACACCTTGCAGGCGTCGGTGCGCCAGCACGTGAAATCGCGCCAACGTTGGCAGGCTGACCGCAGTGCGCGCCAACGGTTCGCCCAGCTGTCAGCGCGTGAGCGCGAGGTGCTGGGCCTGATCGTGCAGGGGCTGACCAACAAGGAGATCGGACGTGCCTTGGCCCTGTCGCCACGCACGGTTGAAACCCACCGCGCCAATGTGTTCGCCAAACTCGAAGCGCAGTCCCTGGCCCAGTTGATTCGCGGCTACGCCGAACTGGTCGAGACCCTGGCTGCGGTGGAGGGGGCTACGCCAGCGGCTCCGTAGTTCTACGCAGGCGCACGCGTAGGCGCCCGAATGGACGGGGCAGGACTCGTTTTCTAAAGTAGCGGCACGGTGCTTGGCACCGCTTCCTTCGGCCTTCCGGCCCCTACCTTTTTGGAGACACCATGAAAAAACCTTTGGCCCTGATCACTGTGGCGCTGTGCATGGCGGGCGCGGCCCAGGCCCAAGCGGTGCGCACCGAGCGCAACATGTCCTTGGAACTGGCCAACCAAATTGCCGCCGCCAGCGTGGCGAGTTGCGCTGCCAATGGCTACGCCGTCACGGCCACCGTGGTGGACCGCTCTGGCAGTGTCCGCGCCGTGCAGCGCGCGGACCTGGCGGGCCCCCACACCCTGGGCGCGAGCGAGCAAAAAGCCTTCACCTCGGCCTCGGCCAAAAACACCACCCTGGCGATGATGGAAAACGCCCAAAAGAACCCTGCCGCCGCCAACCTGGTGCACATCCCTGGTTTTCTGCTGGTTGGCGGTGGCGTGCCCATCAAGGTCGGAAACGAAACCATTGGTGCGGTGGGCGTGGGTGGCGCACCGGGGGGGCACTTGGATGAGCAGTGCGCCCAGGCAGCGCTGGACAAGGTCAAAGACCTGCTCAAGTAAACCGCGTTGGGTGGCGTGGCAGCACAGCGCGGAGCGGCTGCTCGTTCGTGCTTTCGCTGTGTGTGAATTCCTCCCGCGAACACCCCCGTGGGATGGGGGTAAGCGGTCAGGAAACTTGGCTGAATGGTCAATCAACTTCATAATTCTTGACACTTATGAAGAAGACCATTGCTGCAGCCCTGGGAGGGGCTCTGTTGGCGCTGGCAGCCACCAGTTTGGTGGACGCAGCGCTTTATTTGAAACGGGCCGAGCCCGCCTCGGACGGCTCGGTGCACCGGCCCCTGTCCGAATTCCAGGTCAACCCGGAGTGGGTGATCGATGGCAAGCCCAATTTTCGGGCGACGGAAATTAGGCGCTCACACGATGGGCGGACCACCACGGGCTTGTGGGCCTGTGATGGCCCCAGCACTTTTGAGTGGCATTTCTGGATTGATGAAACCGTGCACCTGCTCGAGGGCGAGGTGCAAGTCACCTACCAGGGCCGCCAGTTCACCCTGAAGCCGGGCGACACGGCGACCTTTTTGGCCGGCACGCGAGCGACTTGGCACGTGCCGCAATTGGCCCGCAAGGCCTTCAGCCTGCACGAGCCGGGTCGCTTGATTCGCCTGTGGCGGCGCTTGAATCTCAGCACCCAGGCGTGACGCGGGGGGTATCAAGCAAAACGGCCCTTGACGGGCCGTTTTGCTTGACAGGGAGGCCGGGCCCATGGGCCCAGGGATGGCTTTACGCCAAGGCGGCGATCTCTGCCTGGGCCGAGGCCAGTGCTTCGCTCTTGACCGCGTCCCCCATGGCCAGGCCCTCGGCGCGCACGATGCTTACATCGCGAATGCCGAGGAAGCCGAACACCGTGGTCAGGTAGGTTTCTTGGTGTTCCATGGCACGACCGGCTTCCGAGGTGGCGTACTTGCCGCCGCGTGTGGACACCACGACCACCTTCTTGCCGCCTGCCAGGCCTTCAGGGCCGTTGGCGGTGTAGCGGAAGGTGCGACCGGCCTGGCAGATGCGGTCGATCCAGGCCTTCAGTTGGCTGGGGATGCTGAAGTTGTACAGCGGCGCCCCCACCACGATCACGTCAGCGGCCAGGAATTGGCTCACCAGGGCTTCCGAGATCGCGTTTTCTTGTTGCTGCACGGCACTCAGTTCGGCCGTGCCAGCGGGCAGGCGAAAGCCCAGCGAATCCATGTTCAGGTGGTTGGGGGCTTGGGTCGCCAGGTCCAGGTAGCTCACCTCGAGGTCGGCATGGCTGGCCTTCCATTGGGCCACGGTCTGGGCCGTGAGTTGACGCGACACGGAGTTGTCGCCAAGGACGCTGGAGTCAATGTGAAGCAGTTTCATGGTCAATCCTGAGGTGTTGAATGCCGCTGGGGCGATGGGAATATTGTCCAGGCCGATCCAATCTTTGATAAGCCGTCAATTTTGGAATTGATTGTCTTGCTGGTGTAGCTAATCAGCCGGGGCGCTGTGATCGTCATGCTGCATGGCTTGACCCACTGGGTTCAGGTCTCTGCAGGGCGGGGGCGGGTGGGATGACCTGGCTGCCGTCCCTGGGCTCAAGTCGGGAGGCTGTGAGGGCGCGCTCTGCGGTCCGCGCAAGGCGGCAGGGGCCCCGTGGTCAATCTATATGTTGAATTACGGATAAACAAACAACGAAGTATTCGTTCTTGTTTTAAGTGTTTCTTCGCAGAATCGCAGCCTAACCCAAGTCAAGGATGCCCTATGCCCCATCTCATCTCTGTCCACTGCTGCATGATCCGGCCAATGCGCCGGGTCCTCGCCAGGGACTGAGCGCATGGCGGCCACCCCTTCAGTGATCATCGTGCCGGGCTGGCGCGATTCCGGACCAGGCCATTGGCAAAGCCTGTGGGCCGAGCGCTTGCCGACGGCGAAACGGGTGCACCAAGACGACTGGGTTACCCCCAGCCGGGCGGCTTGGGTGGGTTCTTTGGCGCGCACCATCGAGGAGGCTTCCGGCCCTGTGGTCTTGGCCGCCCACAGCCTGGGTTGCATGGCGGTGGTGCATCTGCCCACCGAGGTCCTGGGGCGCGTTCAAGGCGCGCTGTTGGTGGCGCCAGCCGACCCCGAGCGCCGCGCCGTGCTGAGTGACTTTGCCCCGGCGCCGTGTGAGCGTTTGCCATATCGAAGTATCCTTGTGGCCAGCAGCAACGACCCCTTCTGTCCGATCCGCCTGGCGGGGGCTTACGCCCGATCCTGGGGCAGCGAGTTTGTTCGCTTGCAGGACGCCGGCCACATCCATGTCGAGTCTGGGCATGGTGAATGGCCTCTGGGTTTGGCGTTGTTGCAGTCGCTGGCTGGCGACCTCGCTTTGGGCGTGGCCTCGGCCCCTCTCCAACCGACTCTTGAATCGACATGAAAACCCACTTCAAGCTGACCCTGGCCGCCTTGGCCCTGGCCGCTGGCTCTCTGGCCAGCGCTCAAACCACCTTGCTCAATGCCTCCTACGATGTGGCGCGTGAGTTCTACAAGGACTACAACGCTGCATTTGTGGCGCACTGGAAGAAGACCACCGGCAAGGACGTGAAGGTCGACCAGGCCCACGGTGGCTCCAGCGCCCAGGCGCGCGCCGTCAATGACGGCCTGGACGCCGATGTCGTGACCATGAACACCACCACCGATGTGGACTTCTTGGCCAGCACCGGCGTGGTGGCCAAGGACTGGGCCAAGCGCTTCCCCGGCAACGCTTCGCCGACCAGCTCGACCATGCTGTTTTTGACCCGCAACGGCAACCCCAAGAACATCAAGGACTGGGATGACCTGATCAAGCCCGGCATCCAGGTCATCGTGGTCAACCCCAAGACCGGTGGCAATGGCCGCATGGCTTACCTGGCGGCCTGGGGCTATGTGCGCAAGAAGGGCGGCACCGACGCCCAGGCGGCGGAATTTGTGGGCAAGCTCTACAAGAACGTGCCCGTGCTGGCCAAGGGCGGGCGCGACGCGACCACCATCTTCTTGCAACGCAACATCGGCGACGTGCTGGTGACCTTCGAGTCTGAGGTGGTGTCGGTGGACCGTGAGTTCGGCGCAGGCAAGGTCGACGCGGTTCACCCCTCGATCAGCATCATCGCGGAGAACCCCGTGGCGGTGGTGGAACGCACCGTGGCCAAGAAGGGCACGGGCGATCTCGCCAAGGCTTACCTTGACTACCTGTATTCCGATGAAGCCCAGGAAATTGCCGCCAAACACGCGCTGCGCCCGCGCTCGGCGGCCGTGCTCAAAAAGCACGCCGAGGTGTTCAAGCCCATTCAGCTCTTCGCGGTGTCTGATTACTTCGGCTCTTTGGCCGAAGCCCAAAAAGTCCACTTCAATGATGGTGGTCAGTTCGACAAGCTCTACAGCCCCGGTGGCAAGTAAAACAAGATGAGTGCTTCTTCTGTGACGGGGGCCAGCCCCGCCAACCCCCTGGTGCGCCGCGCCGGGGGCGCCAAACGCGTGTTGCCTGGATTCGGTCTGACCCTGGGTTACACCGTGCTGTACCTCAGTGTGATCGTGTTGATTCCGCTGTCGGCCTTGCTGTTCAAAACCTCAACCCTCAGTTGGGACCAGTTCTGGAACGCGGTCACAGCACCGCGCGTGCTGGCTTCGTACCGCCTGACCTTTGGGGCCTCGCTGATCGCAGCCCTGGTCAATGTGGTGTTTGGCCTGTTGGTCGCCTGGGTGTTGGTGCGCTACACCTTCCCGTTCAAGAAGATTGTCGATGCCTTGGTCGATTTGCCTTTTGCGCTGCCCACGGCCGTGGCGGGCATTTCGCTGACGGCCTTGCTGGCTGGCAATGGCTGGGTGGGGCAGTACCTCGAGCCCCACGGCATTCAGCTCGCTTTCAAGCCCGCAGGCATTGTGGTGGCGCTGATCTTCATTGGCCTGCCCTTCGTGGTGCGCACGGTGCAACCGGTGCTGGAGGACGCAGAAAAAGAGCTGGAAGAAGCCGCGACCTGCCTGGGCGCCACGCGTTGGCAGACCTTCACCCGCGTGATCTTCCCCTCGATTGCCCCCGCCTTGTTGACCGGGTTTGCGATGGCCTTTGCACGGGCCATTGGCGAGTACGGCTCGGTGATCTTCATCGCCGGCAACATGCCGATGGTGTCTGAGATCACCCCGCTGATCATCATCGGCAAGCTGGAGCAATACGACTACGCCGGCGCCACCGCCGTGGCCGTGGTGATGCTGGTCATCTCCTTCGTGCTGCTGCTGGTCATCAACGCGCTGCAAGCCTGGCAGCGTCGCCACACCGGAGCCCCCGCATGAGCCAAGCCCCAGTTTCCCGCATTGAAGCAGGCACCACCGAAGCCACCTGGGTCAAATGGACCTTGATCGGCATCGCTCTGGTGTTCATGTTCCTGTTCCTGGTCTTGCCTCTGGCGGCTGTGTTCACCGAGGCCTTGCGCAAAGGCGTGGGCCCTTTCTTCGAGGCCTTGAAGGAGCCGGACGCCTGGTCCGCCATTCGCCTGACCCTGATCACGGCGGCCATCGCCGTGCCGCTGAACCTGGTGTTTGGCGTGTCTGCCGCTTGGGCGATCGCCAAGTTTGAATTCCCAGGCAAGTCTTTTTTGACGACCCTGGTCGACCTGCCTTTTTCGGTGTCACCCGTGGTGGCTGGTCTGATTTATGTGCTGATGTTCGGTGCCCAAGGCTGGTTTGGCCCCTGGCTGGCCGAGCATGACATCAAGATCATCTTTGCCGTGCCGGGCATTGTGCTGGCGACAGTGTTCGTGACCTTCCCCTTTGTGGCGCGCGAGCTGATCCCGCTGATGCAGGCCCAGGGCAGCGACGAAGAGCAAGCCGCCATCGTGCTGGGCGCCAGTGGCTGGCAGACCTTCTGGCTGGTAACCCTGCCCAAAATCAAGTGGGGTCTGATCTATGGCGTGATCCTGTGCAACGCCCGGGCCATGGGCGAGTTCGGCGCCGTGTCCGTGGTGTCGGGCCACATCCGGGGCCAGACCAACACCATTCCGCTGCATGTCGAAATTCTCTACAACGAGTACCAGTCCGTGGCGGCGTTCGCCGTGGCTTCCTTGCTGGCTTTGCTGGCTTTGGTGACCTTGGTCATCAAGTCGTTGGTCGAGTGGCGCCACGCGCAAGAGATGCGTGACGCCGAGGCTCAGCCGCCCGAAGCTCCCCACACACCCACTGCCCCCATCGCTTCCACCCCCGCTGTCTAAGCCAGCTGAGGACCCATTTCATGAGCATTCAGATCCGCAACGTCAGCAAGCATTTTGGTGACTTCCACGCCCTCAAGGACGTCAGCCTCGACATCGACTCGGGCGAACTCATTGCCTTGCTCGGCCCCTCGGGCTGCGGCAAAACCACCTTGCTGCGCATCATTGCCGGCCTCGAAACCGCCGACGCGGGCAGCATTCTGTTCTCGGGTGAAGACACCACCGACGTGCATGTGCGCGACCGCCAAGTGGGTTTCGTGTTCCAGCATTACGCGCTGTTTCGTCACATGACGGTGTTTGAAAACGTCGCCTTCGGCCTGCGCGTCAAGCCCCGCGCTCAGCGCCCCAGCGATGCCCAGATCAAAACCAAGGTGCACGACCTGCTCAAGCTGGTGCAACTGGACTGGCTGGCCGACCGCTACCCCTCCCAACTTTCGGGTGGCCAGCGCCAGCGAATCGCCTTGGCGCGCGCCCTGGCGGTCGAGCCCAAAGTGCTGTTGCTCGATGAGCCTTTTGGTGCCTTGGACGCCAAGGTGCGCAAAGAGCTGCGCCGCTGGCTGCGCCGCCTGCATGACGAGTTGCATGTCACCAGCATCTTCGTCACCCACGACCAGGAAGAAGCCCTCGAAGTGGCCGATCGCGTGGTGCTGATGAACCAGGGCCAGGTCGAGCAAAGTGGTTCGCCGCAAGAAGTGTGGGACCATCCGGCCAGCCCCTTTGTCTACGGCTTCCTGGGTGACGTGAACCTGTTTCACGGTCGCGCCCACGAGGGCTTGGTCCACCTCGATGGCTTGCAGCTCGATTCGCCTGAGCACGCCAGTGCGCAAAACGCCAAGGCGTTTGCCTATGTGCGCCCGCACGACCTCGATGTGGAGCGCTACTCGCCTGGTGCGGGCGTGGATGCATCGGGCCGCCCCAGCGGGATCGTGGCCCAGTTGAGCCGCGCGATTGTGGTGGGACCGATCGCACGTTTGGAACTTATTCCGACCGAATCCAACAAACCAGCGGAAAATCCCGCTCAGGACACGATCATTGAGGCGCAGATCCCTGCGCAGCAATTCCGTGAATTGGGCTTCCGCGAAGGCGAGACGCTGGTGGTGACACCGCGCCGAGCCCGCGTGTTTGTTGAAGGACAGTGACTTGTTTCTGCTGAATTGGTTTGATCGCGCACCGCGCCTCTTGCTGGCGCTGGCCAGTGCCACCTGCCTGGCCTTGCTGGCTTTTGGGCTGTACCTGCAACACGTGGTGGGCCTGGAGCCTTGCCCCATGTGCATCGTCCAGCGCTATGCCTTGTTGTTGGTCGCGGTATGGGCGGCCTTGGCCGCTTTGTCGTCGCGCCGGGGCGCCTGGTTGCTGGGCAGCGGCCTGATCCTGGTGACATCGGCTTTTGGCGCTTTTGTCGCCGCCCGCCAGAGCTGGCTGCAATGGAACCCGCCTGAAATCATGACCTGCGGGCGCGACCTGTACGGCATGATCGAGGCCTTCCCGCTGCAACGCGTGATCCCCATGGTGTTCAAGGGCAGCGGCGACTGTGCTGCGGTGGACTGGACCTTTCTCGGTGGCTCGATCGCCAATTGGTCTTTTGTGACCTTTGTGCTGCTGGGCACGGGCGCGGTGCTGGGCTTGATCCGTCAGCGCCAGGCGGGCTCCCGCTCTGGCTTCTGAGCTGCGGCGCGCCACGCCCCAAAGCAAAACCGGCCCTGGCGGCCGGTTTTTTCTTGGCTGACTGGGCGCTCAGAAGCCGAGGCTGGCCAGCAGGTCATCGACCTGCGACTGGTTGGTCACCACTTCGCGGTTGGCCTGGCCGTCGACCACCGGACCTTGCAGGTCCTTGGTCGCGATCGGGGTGCTGTTGCCGCCCGCTTCTGGCGCGGTGCTCACCAGCAGGTCGAGCAACTGTTTCTCGATGTCCGAGGCCAGGTTGACCACACGCGCAATCACCTGGCCGGTGAGGTCGTGGAAGTCCTGCGCCATCATGATGTCGGTCAGGTTCTCGTCCATCGCCGCGTTGGAGCGGCTGACCAGGTGCAGGTAGGTCAGCAAGTCCTTGCCGGTGAAGGTGGTGCCTGGGTAGCGCTCGATCAGCTCGGTCAGGCGGCGGGTTTCCACGTCCACAGGTTCGCGCGCCTCCTTGGTCTTGTCCACCGAGTTCAGCACTTTCTCGGCCGCTTCGCCGGTCAGTCGGGCGATGTAGCTGAGGCGGCTCTTGGCGTCCGGCAGTTCTTCGGCCGCGCCATGCAGCTTCTCGGCAATGCCCAGGGCGTTGAGCGAGTCATGCAGTTGCCGCGTGAGCTGGCCCAATCGGAAGTGCACGTCGACTTCGTTTTGGCTGTGGACAAAGAGGGAGTCGGTCGGTTCGGTCATGGTGGGTCGGATGCGGCGTTGGCAAACAGTTTTTTCCCCAGCCGCCCATCGGCAGTGGCGCTGGGCTGGGGACGGTCCACGCAATATAGCGCGCCGGGGCGGCTTTGGAGCCCGGTTGTCGCGCTGAATCTGTTCTTTTGCCGCTGATCCTGGGGGAAACCCAGGGGCGTTCCCGTCAGAACTTCTTCACCAGCACCTGGCTCTTGCGGTCCCAGTTGTACTTGCGCTTGCGCGCTTCGGGCAGCCAGTCGGGGTCGACCGGTTGGAAGCCGCGCTTGATGAACCAGTGCATGGTGCGGGTGGTCAGCACAAAAATGCTCTGCAAACCCATGGCGCGGGCGCGTTGTTCGATGCGTTTGAGGATTTTTTCGCCGTCGCCTTGGCCCTGGCTCTGCGGCGACACGGTCAGCGCAGCCATCTCGCCGGTACGGGCCTCGGGGTAGGGGTACAGCGCGGCGCAGGCAAAGGTCACGCCGTCGTGGTCGATGATGCTGTAGAGCTCGATATCGCGCTCGATCTCGGTGCGGCTGCGTTTGACCAGGGTGCCGTCTTTTTCGAAGGGCTCGATGAGTTGCAGAATGCCGCCCACGTCGTCGGCGGTGGCCTCGCGCAGCTCTTCGAGTTTTTCATCGACCACCATGGTGCCGATGCCGTCGTGCACATAGACCTCCAGCAGCAAGGCCCCATCCACTGCAAAGGGCAGGATGTGGCTGCGTTCCACGCCGGCCTTGCAGGCTTGCACGCAGTGCTGCAGGTAGAAGGCGGTGTCGGTGGGCACCTCGGCCTTGGGCAACTTGAGCAACAGCTTTTCGGCGGCCGCCAGGGGCAGCTCGGTGTCGATGGGGTTGTCTTCGCCCTCGGGGGCCAGCGGATCCAGGCGGATGCCGGGCACCTCGGTCAGGAAGATCAGCTTGTCGGCCTGCATTTCTGCGGCCACGCGGGTGGCGACTTCTTCCATACTCAGGTTGAAGGCCTCGCCGGTGGGCGAGAAGCCAAAGGGCGACAGCAGCACCATGGCGCCAAAGTCCAGCGAGCGCTGGATGCTGGCCACGTCCACCTTGCGCACCAGGCCCGAGTGCTTGAAGTCCACGCCATCCACAATGCCGACCGGGCGCGCGGTCAGGAAGTTGCCCGAGATCATGCGCACGGTGGAGCCCGCCATGGGCGTGTTGGGCAGGCCCATGCTGAAGGCGGCTTCGATTTCGTAGCGCAGTTGGCCCGCGGCCTCCTGGGCGCAGTCCAGGGCGATCTCGTCGGTGATGCGGATGCCGTTGGCGTACTTGGGCTCCTGACCCTTGGCGCGCAGTTGTTCGTTCACCTGAGGCCGAAAGCCGTGCACCAGCACCACTTTCACGCCCATGCTCTGGATCAGGGCCAAGTCCTGTGCGATGTGCGGCAGCTTTCCGGCCGCAATGGCCTCGCCGGCGATGCCCACCACAAAGGTCTTGCCCCGGTGCATGTGGATGTAAGGCGCCACGGAGCGAAACCAAGGCACAAACGTGAAATTGAAGACAGCGGACATGGGCGTGGAGCGTGCGGCAGAGCGGGGTGGCAGGCAATCTTCGGGCGCTCGCCGAGGGCGGGCCGGAAGGCGGGGTTGCAAAGTGTAGCGCGCTGCTGTTGCAGTGCAGCGTAACGGGGTTGGACGCGAGCGCCTGTGCGGCCTGCTGGCGCCGGTTCAGCCCCGGCAGAGGGGCTGGTGCAGGGGCTGAGGTTGGAGCCATTTCAGCCCCTGAGCCCCCAGTGCGGGCTGGGGGCCGGGCGCAGCGGAGGGCCTCAGGTCCGGGGCAGTTGCTGCAGGCTGGCCACTGTTTGAACGCAGGCGCGGGCCGCTTCGGTGCCCTTCACGCTGAAGTGGTTCTGGAAGTACTTGCGGTGCTCCAGGTGCTCGTGGAAGTGGTGCGGCGTCAGCACGGCGGAGATCACCGGCACATCGCTGTCCAGTTGTACCGTCATGAGGGCCTGGACCACCGTCTGAGCCACGAACTCGTGGCGGTAAATACCGCCGTCCACCACCAGTGCGCAGGCCACGATGGCTTGGTAGCGGCCGCTCTGGATCAGTCGCTTGGCGTGCAGCGGGATCTCGAACGCGCCGGGCACGCCGATCACGTCCACAGCGTCGGCGCCCACGCCATGGCGGGCCATTTCGACCAGGAAGGCGGCGCGCGCCTGCTGCACGATGTCGGCATGCCAGGCGGCTTCAATGAAGGCAAAACGGGCGCCTGCTGGCAGGCTGACCGGGGCCAGTGAGTCGGCTTCGCCGAGGGGAGGAAGGGAAAAGTCTTTCTGATTCATGGTGTGACCAATAAGGGTTGCCAGAAATCAGGGTGCGCACGAACACCCGCACCGCCGCCGGCGCAGGGACGCGCCGGCCCGCAGGGCAGGGGGTCGCGCTCTCTTTCATCCGGACTGTGACCGTCGGCCCCGGGGTCACACCGGGTCTGCTGACCCCGGCCACGCAGCGGTGGCCGGGCGCTCGCGGGCTCGTGCCAGGTTGCCCTGGCCATCACCGCCGGTGGGGAATTTCACCCCGCCCTGAGAACGCTTGTTGCTGAGGCATGCACCTCAGCGGCATGAATTCTAGGGCCCTCGCGATGGCCCCGTGGGTGCTGGGGGTGACAGCCCCCGGGGGCTGGCGTGGCCTGGGCCGGCATCGGTGCGGCCGAGGGGCCTGTCGCTGGGGCGGCATGGTGCGCAGGTGTCGGGGATAATGTCGGGTTGTCTTGTCCCCACCGGTCCTGCCCTTGTCCACTGCCCCGCTCCAGATTGAATTCCCTGAATCGCTGCCTGTCTCGGGCAAACGCGAGGAGATCATGGCGGCGCTGGCCCAGCACCAGGTCATCATCGTCTGCGGTGAGACCGGCTCTGGCAAGACCACCCAGCTGCCCAAGATCGCGCTGGCCCTTGGGCGCGGCAAGCTCAACGCAGCACCAGGGCAAAAAGGCCAGCTGATCGGCCACACCCAGCCCCGCCGCATTGCCGCCAGCTCGGTGGCCAAGCGCATTGCCGAAGAGCTCAAGACCCCCTTGGGCGAGGTAGTGGGTTACAAGGTGCGCTTCCAGGACCGGCTGTCCAAGGACGCCTCGGTCAAGCTGATGACCGACGGTATCTTGCTGGCCGAGACCCAGACGGACCCGCTGCTCAAGGCCTACGACACCCTGATCATCGACGAGGCCCATGAGCGCAGCCTGAACATCGATTTCTTGCTGGGCTACCTGCGTCAGATCCTGCCGCGCCGTCCGGACCTCAAGGTGGTGGTCACTTCCGCCACCATCGACGCGAACCGCTTTGCCGAGCACTTTGCCTCGGCCAAGGGGCCCGCCCCGGTGATTTATGTGTCGGGCCGCACCTTCCCGGTCGAGCAGCGTTATCGGCCCTTTGAAGAGTCACGCGACCACGGCCTGAACGAGGCCATTGCCGACGCGGTGGACGAGCTGTGGCAGGGCCGGGTGGGCGGGGATATCCTGGTCTTCTTGCCCGGCGAGCGCGAGATCCGCGAAGCCGCTGACCACTTGCGCGGCCACCTGGCCCATGTGCCGCACCTGCGCAGCGCCGAGGTCCTGCCGCTGTTCGCCCGCCTGTCCCAGCCCGAGCAGGACCGCATTTTTGACGGTCACACGGGCCGGCGCATCGTGTTGGCCACCAACGTGGCGGAAACCTCGCTCACGGTGCCCGGCATCCGTTACGTGGTCGATGCCGGCACCGCGCGCGTCAAGCGCTACAGCTTCCGCAGCAAGGTGGAGCAGCTGCTGGTCGAGCCCATCAGCCAGGCGGCCGCCAACCAGCGCGCCGGCCGCTGCGGTCGGGTGGCTGACGGCATTTGCATCCGCCTGTACGACGAAAAAGACTTCGCCGGCCGCCCGCGCTTCACCGACCCCGAAATCCTGCGCAGTTCGCTGGCCGGCGTGATCTTGCGCATGAAGTCCTTGCACCTGGGCGTGGTGGAGGAGTTCCCCTTCCTCGAAGCGCCATCCGGTCGGGCCATTGCCGATGGCTACCAACTGCTGTCCGAGCTGGGCGCGGTGGACGACGCCAACGAGTTGACCCCCATGGGCCAGGAACTGGCCCGCCTGCCGCTGGACCCGCGCGTGGGCCGCATGATCATCGAGGCGCGCGAGCGCAATGCGCTCGAAGAGGTGCTGGTGATCGCCGCCGCCTTGTCGGTGCAGGATGTGCGCGACCGCCCCATGGAGGCTCAGGCGCAGGCCGACCAGGCGCATGCCAAGTGGGACGATGAGAAGAGCGAATTCAGCGGCTACATCCGCCTCTGGCAGTGGCTGGCCGACGCCAAGGGCGGTGCCATTGCCCTGACCAAGCGGGGCCAGGTCGCGCCACCACCGCCGCCCCAGCGCCGGGCCAGCGCGGCCGTTCTGCCGGTGGCGCAGCGCTTGCAGGCGCCGGCCATCATCGCGCCACCCGAGCCGGTGGCTGCCACCCACAAGCTGAGCAACCGCCAATACGAGAACCTGCTGCGGCAGAACTTCATCAATGTGCGCCGCCTGCGCGAGTGGCGCGACATCCACAGCCAGTTGCTGACCGTGGTGACCGAGCACCGCTGGGTCATCAACCGCAACCCCGCCAGCTACGAGCAGATTCACCTGTCCATGCTGGCTGGCCTGCTGGGCAACGTGGGCTGGAAGATGGAGGAAGAAGCCCCCTCAGGCGAGTACCTGGGCGCGCGCGGCATCAAGTTCCACCGCCACCCTGGCGCCCACCTGCGCAAGAAGCCAGGGCGCTGGATTGTCTGCGCCGAGCTGGTGGAGACCACCCGCTTGTTCGGCCGCGGCATTGCCAACATCGAGCCCCAGTGGCTGGAGCAGATTGGCGGCCACCTGTTGAAGAAACAGATGCTCGACCCGCACTGGGAAAAGCGCAGCGCCGAGGTCGTGGCCTATGAGCGCGCCACGCTTTACGGCCTGGTGGTCTACAGCGGCCGCCGCATCAGTTATGGCCGCATCGACCAGGTGGCCGCGCGCGAGATCTTCATCCGCCAGGGCCTGGTCGAGGGTGAGTTCGAGACCCGCCTGCCCTTTCTGGCCGCCAACCAAAAACTGATCCGCCAGGTCGAGGACCTGGAGCACAAATCGCGCCGCCAGGACGTGCTGGTCGACGAAGAGCTGATCTACGCCTTCTACGACCAACTGCTGCCCGCCGACGTGTACAGCGGCGCCACGCTGGAGCATTGGTTCAAGGAGGCCTCGCGCCTCAACCCCAAGCTGCTGCAGCTGACCCGTGAAGAGCTGATGCGCCACGAGGCGGCCGGCATCACCACCAGCGCCTTCCCGCGCCATGTGCGCCTGGGCGGCGTGGATTGCGTGGCCACCTACCTGCACCAGCCCGGCGACGCCAAGGACGGTGTGACGGTGGATGTGCCGCTGTTCGTGCTCAACCAGGTCAATGAAGACCGCTGCGAGTGGCTGGTGCCCGGCATGCTCAAGGACAAGGTGCAGGCCTTGCTCAAAAGCCTGCCGCAAAAGCCGCGCGCCCGCCTGGTGCCGCTGCCCGAAAGCGCCACGCGCCTGACCGAGAAGCTCAACGAGCCCGCCGTGTTTGGCCATGGCAGCCTGACCGAAGCCTTGCTCAAGCTGGTGCGCGAGCAGGTGCAGCTGGATGTGAAGCGGGCCGACTTCAAGCTCGACATGCTGGCGCCGCACCTGTTCATGAACTTCCGCATCGTCGATGAGCACGGGCGGCAACTGGGCACGGGGCGCAACCTGGGCGCGCTCAAGGCGGAGCTGGGCTCCAAGGCACGCGGGGCCTTCCAGGCCCTGGCGGGCCTCAAGGTGGCGGCGGCGCCCGCCCCTGCCGCGGCTGTGTCGACCGCTGCAGCGACCCAAGGCAAGAAGGCGGCCACGGCCGCTCCGCCGGCGGCGCCGGCGCGCAGTGCCGAGCAACGCTACACCGCCTGGACCTTTGGCGAGCTGCCCGAGCTGATGGAGATCCGCCGGGGCCAGCAGACCCTGATTGGCTTTCCCGCCCTGATCGATGGGGGTGACGCCGTCAGCATCGAGGTGTTTGACGAACCCGAGGTGGCGGCCACCAAGCACCGCGCCGGCCTGCGCCGCTTGTTCGCGCTGCAGATCAAGGACGCGCTCAAGTACCTCGAGAAAAACATCCCCGAGCTGCAAAAGATGGCCGTGGCCTTCATGCCCCTGGGCACGCAGGAGGAGTTGCGCGAGCAGATCCTGGACCTGGCGCTGGAGCGTGCCTTCTTGCTCGACCCGCTGCCCACGGACGAATACGCTTTCAAGCGCCGCATCGAGGAAGGGCGAGGGCGCCTCACCCTGATTGCCAATGAGGTCGCCCGCTTGGCCGGCACCATCCTGGTGGAGTACGCCGCTGCGGCGCGCAAGATCAAGGACAGCAAGAACGCCCCCGAGGCCAGCGCCGACTGCGCTCAGCAATTGCAGCGCTTGGTGCCCAAGAAGTTCCTGTCGCAAACCCCCTGGGGCCAATTGCAGCACTTTGCGCGCTACCTGAAGGCAATCACCTTGCGTTTGGACAAGTACCGGGCCGACCCGGCGCGTGACACCAGCCGTCTGGCCGAGTTGCGTCCGCAGGAGCAGCGTTACTGGCGCTTGGTGGCCGAACGCAAGGGCGTGGTGGACGCGCGCATGCAGGAGTTCCGCTGGCTGCTGGAGGAATTGCGCGTGAGCTTCTTTGCGCAGGAACTGCGCACGCCCCAGCCAGTCAGCGTCAAACGCCTGGACAAGGCCTGGGCGCAGATCAACAGCTGAGTCCCCAGGCGCGGCGATGTCCGATCCAATGGGTATCGTGTGATGGGGCCCTGGCTGCTGGTTTGCAGCCCCAAGCCCGGGGCTGCCGTCGGTCACCCAGGCGACCTGAGGCCCCCGGAGCTTCCCCGATGTGCGTGAGCAGGGGGGCTTGTAAGCTGAGCCTCAAGGAGACCTCATGCGACCGCACTACAAGTTCTGGCCCAAACGCCTACCGCACGCCATCACCCCGCCTGCCACACCGCTGTGGGACAACCTGGCCGTCAGCGCCAAGCGCTACCCCGACAAGGCGGCTTTGGTCTTCTTGGGGCGCCGGTACCCTTATGCCGAGTTGATGGCCCAGGTCGAGCAGCTTGCGGCCCGGCTGCATGCGCTGGGTGTGCGCCGGGGGGACCGCGTGCTGCTCAGCATGCAGAACTGCCCGCAATTGGTGATCGCGCATTTCGCGATCCTGCGCGCCAACGCGGTGGTGGTGCCCGTCAACCCCATGAACCGGGCCGAAGAGCTCAAACACTACATCGTCGACCCTGACGCCAAGGTGGCCTTCACCACGGGGGACCTGGCGGGCGAGCTGGCCCGCGCCAGCAACGCCTTGCCCGAGGCGCAGCGCCTGCAGCACCTGATCGTGACGCAATTCACCGACGGTTTTGATCCCACACAGATGCAGGGCGAAACCCTGCCTGCGGCTTGGGAGTCCTGGCTGCTGACCCAGCACGCACTGCCCACCCTGGAGGGCGGTCAAGTCAGCAGCTGGAGCGAGGCGGTGCAGGGCCAAGGCCCAGCGCCCGAACCCTCGACGTGCGGGACGGACATGGCCCTGCTGCCTTACACCAGTGGCACGACGGGCCTGCCCAAGGGGTGCATCCACATCCATTCGAGCATCATGCACAACGCCGTGGCGGGCAGCCTGTGGGGCACGGCCACGCCCGAAAGTGTGGTCCTGTGCGTGGTGCCCATGTTCCATATCACGGGCATGGTCAGTGTGATGCACACCACGATCTACACCGGGGGCACGCTGGTTCTGATGCCGCGCTGGGACCGCGATTTGGCCGGGCGTTTGATCTCGCGTTACAAGGTGTCGAACTGGACCAACATCCCCACCATGGTGATTGACTTGCTGGCCAGCCCGCACTTTGCCAGCTACGACCTCTCGTCCCTGGTCTACATCGGCGGCGGCGGGGCGGCCATGCCCCAGGCCGTGGCCCAGCGCCTGCTGGAGAACTATGGCCTGCGCTATGTCGAAGGCTATGGCCTGACTGAAACCTCGGCCCCCTCGCACACCAACCCGGTGGATGCGCCCAAGCAGCAGTGCCTGGGCATTCCGTTCATGAGCACCGAGGCCCGCGTCATCGACCCTGACACCTTGCAAGAGCTGCCCCAGGGCGAGGCCGGTGAAATCGTGATCCACGGCCCCGAGGTGTTCCAGGGCTATTGGAAGCGACCCGACGCCACGGCCAGTGCCTTCATCGAGCTCGAGGGCAAGCGCTTCTTCCGCTCGGGGGACATGGGGCGGGTTGATGAGGACGGTTACTTCTTCATGACCGACCGGCTCAAGCGCATGATCAATGCCTCGGGCTTCAAGGTCTGGCCGGCCGAGGTGGAGGCCTTGATGTTTCGCCACCCGGCCATCCAGGAGGCTTGCATCATCTCCACCAAAGACGCGTACCGGGGGGAGTCGGTCAAAGCCGTGGTGGTGCTACGGGCCAGCCACGCCCATGTGACCGAGGCCGAGATCATTGACTGGTGCCGCGAGAACATGGCCGTCTACAAGGTGCCGCGCGTGGTGCAGTTCGTGCAGGCCCTGCCCAAGAGCGGCAGCGGCAAGGTCATGTGGCGAGCCTTGCAGGAGGCCGAGCCAAGCCCCTGAGTCGGCCCCCTCAACACCCAAGCAGCAGCCGGGCGTGTCCCGGCTTTTTTGCGTCTGAGTCCAGGCATTCCTCCTTATAAATGGTAAATAAAATCACTTTACAGGATTGAATAAATCAATAAAATCATAAATATCAAATCAATTCGGCACAAAAAAGCTTTCGTACGTCAGCGAACTCATCTTCGCTGCGGGCTCGGTATCAAGGAAGATCCACGAGCCTTCACCTTTTGAGGCCACCATGACCCTGTCCAACACCACCATTCGCACCCGTTTCGTCCTCCTGTTGGGGGTGTTTGTTCTGGGATTTGGCCTGTGTGCAGGGTGGTCTTTCCACACCCTCAATGAACTGAAGGTCAACGGCCCGCTGTACCAGCGCATCGTCCAGAGCAAGGACCTGGTGGCGGATGTCTTGCCGCCGCCCTTGTACGTGCTGGAGCCTTATCTCGTCACCCTGCAGTTCGCCGACACGTCCGGGGCGGCTGAGCAAGCCGCGCTGCGCCAGCGCATGGAGGCCTTGCGCAAAGACTATGACAAGCGGCGCCAGTATTGGCAGCAGGCCCAACTGGAGCCCGACTTGGCTCGCTTGATTCTGGAACAGGCCCATGTGCCGGCCCTGCAAATTTTCAGCCTGTTCGAATCTCAGTTGTTCCCTGCAGTGCAGCGTTCGGACGCTGCCGCGGTGACGGCGGCCACGGCCGAAATCCGGCGCGCCTATGAAGCGCATCGCCAGGTCATTGACCAGGTGGTGGTGCGAGTCAATGAGCGTGCAGCCCGCGATGAGCAGGATGCCGAGCGCAACATTGCCCAGGCCACCGGCTGGGCCCTGGGCATGGTGCTGCTGTCCGTGCTGGCCAGCATTGGCGTGGCGGTGTTCATCATCCGCAGCATCACCGGCCCCCTGACCCTGGCCATGGGGGTGGCCGATCGGGTGGCTGAAGGCGATTTGACACAAAACATCGAGGTTCGCGGCCGCGACGAAACTGCCCGCTTGTTGGGGGCGCTGCGCCGCATGCAGGACAGCCTGTTGCACACCGTCAGCACCGTGCGCCGCAATGCCCGCCAGGTGGCGGCGGCCAGCGGCGAAATCGCCACGGGCAACCACGACCTCAGCGAGCGCACCGAGCGCCAGGCCTCGGCCTTGCAGGAAACCGCTGCGTCGATGGAAGAACTGGACTCAACCGTCAAAAAGAACGCGGCCAATGCCCACCACGCCCACGGCTTGGCGGACACAGCCAGCCAGGTGGCTCTGAAGGGCAGCCATGTCATGGGGCAGGTGGTCAGCACCATGCAGGGGATCAACGACAGCTCGCACCGCATTGCGGACATCATTGGTGTCATCGATGGCATCGCCTTCCAGACCAACATCCTGGCCCTCAACGCTGCGGTGGAGGCTGCGCGCGCCGGTGAGCAAGGCCGGGGCTTTGCCGTGGTGGCCAGCGAGGTGCGCAACCTCGCCCAGCGCAGCGCGGCCGCCGCCAAGGAGATCAACACCCTGATCACCGACAGTGTGGCGCGGGTTGAAGATGGCAGCCGTTTGGTGGGCCAAGCTGGGCGCACCATGGAAGAGGTGGTGGCGGCCATCCAAAACGTGAGCACCATCGTCAGTGAGATCAGCGTGGCCAGTGCTGAGCAAAGTGCCGGCGTGAGCCAAGTCGGCTTGGCCATCACCCAGATGGATCAGGTGACTCAGCAAAACGCCGCACTGGTCGAGGAAAGTGCCGCAGCCGCGCAGGGCTTACAAGCGCAAGCCCATGACCTGGTGTCGGCGGTGTCGGTGTTTGTCCTGCCCTCGGAGTCGGTGCCCAACGGGCTGGGGCGGCATGTGCCGGCGGGGCTGCTGGCCTGAGGGCGCGTGGGCCTGCAAAGCGCTTGCTGATGCGTTTGCTTAAATGGCAGGCAGTGCAAGTACTGTCTTTTGAAATCAAGGACTTAGCGTGGCCTTCAACGCCCTGGGCACGGCTTGTCCACAAGCTTGTCCCAGGCTGACGGGGAGAACTGGGCCCGCTTTCCAGGTCCCGCCTCGATCACCAGTGCCAACCTGATGTGGGGGCTTCGATCTGCTCCCCGTCGGCGTCTTTGGGCACTTGGAGCCCCGGTCAGGGCGTCGAAAGTTGTCCCCTGCCTAAAAATGAGGCGCTTTAAGCATTGTTCTTGTGAATCAAGGACTTAGACCCTTGTTCCGCTGAGAGGGCACGGCTTGTCCACAAGTTTGTCCACGCTGACCGGGGAGAACTGCGGGTTGCCTGGCGACGAAGGGCCGCCTGCCGTCACGAAGCCTGTCGATGCCCCATGGCGGTGCATTTTTCATGGATGAGCCATCGTGCTTGGCGATGACAGCCTCTGATTTGGGCGAGGTCGGTACCCAGTGAGCTTGAGGGCGGCTTGTTGAGAAAATCCTTACAAATCAAACAGCTCCAAGTCTGCCTGGCGGCACATGGACCACGCTATCGCCGGTTGAATCAGCAGCTCCGCGCCATCAATCCACCATTCACTCTGATGAATTGACCGTCAGTATGGTAAATACCCTGACATGAGAATGGACATAATTTGTAACTAAGTACACTGATTTTCAGTCTCTCTCACCTTTGGAGCCTCGCGCATGTCTGCCATTCTGTCTCTGGATCCCAAGCGCCCGCCCGAACCGATTCGCCGCCGCGAATCCGACCCAGGCTTCTTTCGCTACCACGGGATTTGGGCACCTGGGGTGCGCTTGTTTCGCAAGCTGCGTTTCGCGTCCAAGGCCTTGATCATCTCCTTGGCCTTTTTGCTGCCTCTGCTGGGCCTGCTGGCCTGGCAACTGGACACCCACACCCAAACAGCCCTGGAGGCCCGCCAGAACGCCACCCGGCAACATGTGGAAATCGCCCATGGCCTGATGGTCTGGGCCCATCGACAAGAAGTCGCTGGTCAGATCAGCCGCGAGCAAGCCCAGGGCATGGCCAAGCAGGCCATCAGTGAGTTGCGCTACGACAAAAACGAGTATTTCTGGATCAACGACCTGCATCCGCATGTGGTCATGCACCCTTACAAGCCGGAGCTCAATGGCAAAGACGTGTCGGACTTGAAGGACCCCAATGGCCTGGCCCTGTTCAAAGCCTTTGTGGCCGTGGTCAAAGCCAAGGGCGAGGGCTTTGTCAATTACCAGTGGCCCAAGCCGGGGCTGGACCATCCGGTCGACAAGATCAGCTATGTCAAAGGCTTTGAGCCCTGGGGCTGGGTGGTGGGTTCAGGCATTTACGTCGATGACTTGCGCGCTGACACCCAGCGTTTGCTGGTGTTGAACGTGTCGATCACCGTGGCGGCGGTGCTGTTTGCCGGCTACCTGTTCCTGAGCTTTTACCGCGTGATGGATGGGGGGCTGAAGGAGACCCGCCGCCACCTGCGCGCCATGACCGAGGGCGATTTGACGACCTCGCCGTCCCCCTGGGGCCGCGATGAGGCGGCGCAACTGATGCTGGAGCTGCGCCACATGCAGCGCTCTTTGCGCGACATGGTGACCCAGGTGCGCCAATCCAGCGATCAGATCGTGCATTCCAGCAACGAAGTGGCCTCGGGCTCCATGGACTTGTCGTCCCGCACCGAGCAGGCCGCCGCCAGCCTGGAGCAGTCGGCGGCTTCGATGGAGCAAATCTCAGCCACGGTCAACGTCACGCATGGCAACACGGATGAAGCCTCGCGTGTGGCGCGCCAGAATGCCCAGTCCGCCACCCATGGCGGTCAGGTGATGGGGGAGGTGGTGCTCACCATGGATCAGATCCGAAGCTCGTCCAACCGCATCGCCGAAATCATAAGCACCATCGACGGGATTGCGTTTCAGACCAACATCCTGGCCTTGAATGCGGCGGTGGAAGCCGCGCGTGCGGGCGAGCAGGGCCGGGGCTTTGCGGTGGTGGCGGGTGAGGTGCGCATGCTGGCCCAGCGCAGCGCCGAGGCGGCACGCGAGATCAAGTCCCTCATCGGCACCAGCGTGGAGCAGGTGGAGCTGGGCACCAGCGTGGTCCGGCGCGCGGGCAGCACGATCGAAGACATCGTCAGTTCGGCCCAACGCGTCAATGCCTTGCTGGATGAAATCTCCTCGGGTTCGCGGGAGCAAAGCCTGGGCGTCAACCAAGTGGGCCAAGCCCTGCAGGAGCTGGACCGCATGACCCAGCAAAACGCGGCTTTGGTGGAGCAAACCGCAGCTGCCTCGGCGGCCATGCGCGAGCAAGCCACCCATTTGTCGACCCAGGTGGCGCGCTTTCGCTTGCCCGTTTGAACGGGTGTGGTTTCGCGCCCGGGCGGTGGTGGCCGTGCGGAAGCCGGTTGCGGGCGCCCCTACACTTCGACCATGAAGTCATCTCTGCATCCTCAGGTCCAGCCGCAACATGCCCTGAGCCCTTGGCGCGAGCGCCTGTTTCGCATCATTTTTGAGGCCGACACACCCGCAGGCCGCTTTTTTGATTACGCCTTGTTTGCCTTGATCGTGGTCAGCGTCGGCGTGGTGCTGGCCGACAGCGTGCAGACCTTGCGCCAGTCTCTGGGCGGGGTGTTCAATGTGGCGGAATGGGTGTTCACGGCGCTGTTCACCCTGGAGTACCTGGCGCGCCTGATCTGTGTGCGCCACCCCTGGCGCTATGCGACCAGCTTTTTTGGCGTGGTCGATTTGTTGGCCTTGCTGCCCACTTACCTGGCGCTCTTCGTGCCCGAGTTGCACCTGCTGATCGACGTGCGGGTCATGCGCTTGCTGCGCGTGTTCCGCATTTTCAGGTTATCGGCCTACATCAGCGAGTACCAGTCCCTGGGCCGGGCGCTGGTGGCCACACGGCGCAAGATCCTGATCTTCTTGTCGGTGGTGATGATGATCGTGCTGGTGGTGGGCACGGTGATGCACTTGGTGGAGGGGGCGGAAAACGGCTTCAGCAGCATCCCGACCTCGATGTACTGGGCCATCACCACCATGACCACGGTGGGCTTCGGCGACATCACGCCCAAAACCGATCTGGGCCGTTTCATCTCTTCGGCCATGATGCTGCTGGGCTGGGGGACTTTGGCGGTGCCCACGGGCATTGTCAGTTCCGAGATGGTGCAGCAACGCCGCGAGCCGCAGGCTCCCCCCACCACGCGGCGCTGCCATGAATGCCTGACCGAAGGCCATCTGCTGGAAGCCCGTTTTTGCCAGCATTGCGGCGCTGAACTGCCGCCGGCCTGATCGCCGCCCACGGCGTGGACCCGGGGCGCTTCCTTCAGTTGTGCAAGGAGGACAAAAACTGTTGCAGCTCGGGCGTTTGGGGCTGGCCAAACAGCTCGGCTGGCGGGCCCATTTCGTGCACCCGGCCTTGGTGCATGAAGATCACTCGGTCGCTGACCTTGCGCGCAAAGCTCATCTCGTGCGTCACCATCAGCAGCGTCATGCCTTCGTCGGCCAGGCTTTCCACCACGCGCAGCACCTCGCCCACCAGTTCCGGGTCCAAGGCCGACGTGATTTCATCGCACAGCAGCACGCGTGGCTCCATGGCCAGGGCGCGCGCGATCGCCACGCGCTGTTGCTGGCCACCGGAGAGCTGTTCGGGCATGGCATCAAACTTCTCGGCCAGGCCCACGCGCTCAAGCAGCTGGCGCGCTTGGGTGGCTGCGGCGGTGGCGTCTTTTTGCTTGACCAGGGTGGGGGCCAGCATGATGTTGCGGCCCACACTCAGGTGTGGAAACAGGTTGAAGCCTTGGAAGATCATGCCCACCTGCTGGCGCAGTTCCCGCATGGCGGTCGGGCTGTCGTGCAGCAAGGGCTTGCCGTTGACGACCAGGCCGCCTTCTTGAAACACTTCCAAGCCGTTGATGCAACGCAGCAAGGTGCTTTTGCCCGAACCGCTTTTGCCGATGATGGCGATCACTTCACCAGGCTCGACGCGCAGGTCGATGCCCTTGAGCACCTCGTGGGTGCCATACGATTTGCGCAGGGCGGCAATGTCAACGATGGCCATGGAGTTTCCTTTCGAGATGCTGTGCCATCAGACTCACGGGGAAGCACAGCGAAAAATACATCAGAGCCACGCAGGCATAGACCAGGAACGGTTGATAGGTGGCGTTGGAAATCATGCTGCCGGCCTTGGTCAGCTCGACAAAGCCGATCACCGAAGCCAGGGCCGTGCCCTTGATCACCTGCACCAAAAAGCCCACGGTGGGGGGCACGGCAATGCGCAAGGCCTGCGGCAGCACCACGTGGCGCAGTTGCTCGCCAAAGTTCAGCGCCAGGCTTTGGGCGGCTTCCCATTGGCCTTTGGGAATGGCGGCCACGCAACCACGCCAGATTTCGGTCAGGTAGGCGCTGGTGTAGAGCGTCAGGGCCACAGCGGCCGCCGTCCACGGGGTGGTCTTCACGCCCAGCAAGGCCAGGCCGAAGTAGGTCAGAAACAACTGCATCAGCAAGGGGGTGCCTTGGAACAGTTGCACATAGGCGCCCACCAGCGTTTGGCTGCCGCGCCAGCCGCTGAGCCGCAGCACCAGCAGGCCCAGGCCCGCCAAGCCACCACCCACGAAGGCCAGCAGCGACAGGCCCACGGTCCAGCGCGCGGCCAGCATCAGGTTGCGCAAGATGTCCCAGAGGGAAAAATCAACCATGGTCAGTGTCCGAAAAGAAAGCGCTGGCCCAGCCAGTTCAGCAGCCGGCGCGCCAGGATCGACAGACCCAGGTAGAGCGCGGTGGCGACGATGAAGGCTTCGAAGGCGCGGAAGTTGCGGCTTTGGATCAGGTTGGCGGCGTAGCTCAGCTCCGGGGTGGAGATCTGCCCGCACACCGCTGAACCCAGCATCACGATGATGATTTGGCTCACCATCGCCGGCCAGACCTTGCGCAGCGCCGGCGGCAGCACCACGCGGCGGAAGGTTTGGCTGGGCGTCAGGGCCAGGCTGTGTGCCGCCTCGATCTGGCCCTTGGGCGTGGCCTCCAGGCCGGCGCGGATGATCTCAGCCGAGTAAGCGCCGAGGTTGATCACCATGGCCAGCACCGAGGCCACTTCGGGGCTGAGCTTCACCCCCAGCGCCGGCAGGCCGAAGAACAGAAAGAACAACTGCACGATGAAGGGCGTGTTGCGCATCAGTTCCACGTAGCTGGCCACCGCCAGGCGCAGGGCGGCTGGGCGGTCGCCCAGGTTGCGGGCCCGCACCCAGGCGCAGGCCGTGCCCAGCAGCAGCCCGAGCACGGTGCCCACCACCGTCAGGCCCAGGGTCCAGGCCACGCCGCGCAGCAGCATGGGCCAGTCGGCCAGCACGGCCGGGAAGTCAAGTTCGATCAGCATGGCAAAAGCCCGGTGCGGGTTCGGTCGGGCTTACTGCGGCAGATCGCCAGCGGGGCGGCCCAGCCAGCGTTGCGACATTTTGTCCAGGTCGCCAGACTTCTTGGCTTCGGCAATGATCTCGTTGACCTTCAGACGCAGCTTTTCTTCACCCTTGGCCACGCCGATGAAGTTGGGGCTGTCCTTGAGCAGCAGCTTGTACTCGGTGGCCAGGTTGGGGTTCTTCTGCATGATCGTGCCGGCGGTCGAGGCGCTGGTGGCAATCGCTTGGGTCTGTCCCGACACAAAGGCCGAGATGGTGGCCGCGTGGTCTTCAAAGCGCTTCACGTCCACGCCAGCGGGGGCGACCTTGGCCAGTTCCTGGTCTTCCATGGCGCCGCGCGTCACGCCGACCGACTTGCCGGCCAGGTCGGCAAAGCTCTTGATGGCCACGCTCTTGCCGGCAAACACGGCCTGGAAGAAGGGCGAATACGCCGCGGTGAAGTCGATGACTTTTTCACGATCGGGGTTCTTGCCCAGGGTGGAAATCACCAGGTCAGCCTTCTGCGTTTGCAGGTAGGCGATGCGGTTGGCGCTGGTCACCGGGATCAGCTCGACCTTGGCACCCAGTTTGGTGGCGATGTAGTTGGCCATGTCGATGTCCAGGCCTTGGGGCTTGAGATCGGTGCCGACAAAGCCGTAGGGCGGGTAGTCGGTGGGAATGGCGATCTTGATCTCACGGCTTTTGAGCACGTTGTCCAGCGCGTTTTGCGCTTGCACGGGGCTGCTCAGGCAGCAGGCCAGGCTGGCGGCGCCCAGCAGACTCAGGGTGGTGCGGCGGGTGAAGGCTTTCATAGCAGTGCTCCAAGGTAGGTCGAGGGGATTTCAGAGGAGGAGTCCGACGCACAGGCGTCGGGCGAGGGGGGATTCGGTTGGGCTGGGCTGCTGCCCGGGGCCTTGGCCACCGGCGACAGGGCCTGGCGCAGGTGCTCCAGCGGATCGCTGCTGGCCACGGGTTGGAGCGCGGCCTGCACGGTGCCGATGTGCTCGGCCATCAGCGCTTCGGCCTGCTCAATGTCGCCAGCTTCCAGGGCCTCCACGATGCGGACATGGTCCGCACAGGACTGGGCAGCATCGTGCGAAGACTGGTACAGCATGGCGATCAGCGTGGTGCGGGCGGTGAAGTCGCGCAAGGTGTCGGCCAGCAAGGCGTTGCCCAGGCACTCGGCCAGGCAGACATGGAAGTCACCCAGCAAAAAGCTGCGCGCCCCCACGTCCGAGCCTTCCACCGCGGCTTGCTCGCGCGCCAGGTGCTGCTTCAGTTGGGCCATGGCGGCGGCGTCGACTCGGCGGTTCTTGAACTGGTGCAGCAGGCCCAACTCAATCACCCGGCGCGCTTCAAAAGCCTCGCGGGCTTCGTCTTCCGAGGGTTCGATCACATACCAGCCGCGGCGTGCGCTGACGGTGACGATGCCGCGTGTGGCCAATCGGGTCAGGGCCTCCCGCACGATGGTGCGGCTGCAGTCAAACAACATGGCCAGTTGCTGCTCGCCCAGGCGGGCGCCGGGCGGCAGTTTCTGGGCCATCACGGCTTCCATGATGCGATCGCTGATGTCAGTGGCGGTGGTCATTGCCTGAGACACAGCAGGTTCCGTGCCACTGGTATACAAGCCCGATGAGCCAGAACCAGGGCCTGTGATGCATCACTGTGTGACATCCGGTGCAGTGGCCGAAGCCTGGTCTTGAACTTTTGCGCGTCCTTGGTGCGTCGCGCCTGACCAGCCTGGTGCATGGACGCACTGAATGGGTCTGATCCGGTGCAAAAAACCAACCGTGGCGCTGCCCGGGCCGTCACCTTCATATTTGTGTATCAATTTGCAAACAAAGTACCGGTTTTGAACATTGTTTTTTCGGGCCCAAAAATGGCTCGGCATTTGCTTTTCTCAATAATGACAACCGGTTAAGTTCGACCTATGAACGAAATTGATGTTTTTGCGCTTGCTACATCTTGTAAGGCCCCTGGTGGGCGCTTCAAGCACATTCCAGTTGGCTGAATGCCGCCAGCCTGGTGCCACAGGCGATCTGACCGACTTACTTGGGAGCTTGAACACCATGAAAAACCAATCACTGACCTTGATCTCCCGTCGGGCCTGGTCGTTGGGCTGGCTTGATCGCCTGCGTCACAGCCGTTCGCTGTGGCCGCTGGGCCTGTCCTTGTGCCTGATCACCCTGGCCTTGGTCGGCACCTTGAGCTGGCAATACGCAGAAGGGCGTTCGCCCCTCTTGTCGCCCGCCGGTGCCGCGCTGGCCCAGGCAGAAGGGGAGATCGACCTGTCAGCCTTACCGGCGACCGCTGCAGGTGGGGGCGGGGTGAGCGAAGCGTCCAAGGTCTCGGTGCCGGGCGATCCATCGGTGCTGGCCGGGTTGGTTCCGGCGCCCCAGTCCGTGGCTGCACGGTGAACCGAGGCATGGTGGCGTCTGTGTTGCGCGGGCTGCGGTGCAGTGCGGCATGCGTGCTCGCCACCCTGGGCTTGGCACAGGCCCCTGGTGCGGTGGCTGGCTCGGACCTGTCGGTGGGGGTGTACGGCCGCATCAGCCCTGGCCCTGACGGGCCTCCCCCGGTGCTGAACCAGCGCCCGCTGCAGGTGCGCCAGCGTGGCCCTTCGCCACAGGCGAACGTGCTGTACTTGTATGTGCCCCGCTCGGAAATGCGTCATTGGGCTCAGCATTGCGCCCGCCACCACGCTTGCGCCGCCCAGGTCTATTTTGTGGATGCGCACCGCTGGTTGCAGCAGCGCCAGGCGGGGTTGCCCGCGTCGGCCCGCCCGGCAGCCGCGACGACGCCCAGCGCGGAGTTGAGCGAAGGCTCGCCATCAGCAGCCAGTCAGGGCGCGGCCGATTGAGCCCTGCGATCGCTCCCCAAGGCGGCCGCGCTGCTTGTGGCAGCTCAACACCAGGGCCTGTCGACACCGCGTTTGACAGGGGTTCTGGGTCCGGAGCCCGCTCGCCGGGTCCGGCTCGCGTTAAGCTAGCCGCCCATATGACCACCGCTACCTTTGCCCCTCCTTCGGTGTCCCCGGAGCAAGTGCCTCAACAACTGCGTCAACGCGGTTATGCCGTGCTGACGGCCGAGGACGTGGCCCGTTGGGCCGATTGTGATTTGGCCGATCTGCAAGCCCTGATCCCCACTTGGGAAGGCCTGCCGCCGGACAACTACCTCAAGGACGGTGGCCGCTACCGGCGGCGCCGCCACAGCTGCTTTGTGGTGACGGGCGACGAGGTCAACCCGGTGCCGCACCGTGCCCACTGGCAGCCCCTGGAGTACAACGCCTTGCACGGTGGCATGGAGCGCTGGTTTGAACCCATGACCGCCCCGACCCTGAATTCCCCGGCCTGGGGCCGCTTGTTGACGGCGGTGGCCCAGGCCAGCGCTGCCTTGCGACGCCCTGCGGGTGAGCCCGCCCAGCCCTGGTTCATTGAGGCGCACCAGTTCCGCATCGACACCACCGACGGCATCGGTCGGCCCACGCCCGAAGGCGCGCACCGCGACGGTGTGGACTTGGTGGCGGTGTTCATGATCGCGCGCGAGGGCATCAAGGGCGGTGAAACCCGGGTCTTCGAGGCCCAAGGGCCCAATGGCCAGCGCTTCACCCTGACCCAGCCCTGGTCCCTGTTGCTGTTGGACGACGAAAGCGTGATCCATGAGTCCACCCCGATCCAGCCATTGAGCCCCGGTGGTTACCGGGACACCCTGGTGTTGACCTGCCGTTCGGGTGGGTTCCAAGGTCTGCCCGGCTGAGCGAAGGCATGGGGCGGCTGACTGGGCGGTGTCTGGTCAGCCTGTGGGTTTGAACTGCCCGCGCTGAATTTGATGCGCGTCAATAGGGATGAGTCGGTCAGCGGGCACACTGGCCCCATCACTTACAGGAGCGATCCATGTTCAAGCACATTCTGATTCCCGTCGACGGTTCTGCCACCTCCACCTTGGCATTGGACAAGGCGGTGGGCCTGGCCAAGGCTTTCCAGAGCGATGTCACCGCCATTTACGTGATCGACCCCTATCCCTTCTCGGGTGTGGGTGCAGACTTTGCCTATGGCCAATCGCAGTACCTGGGCGCGGCCACCGCGGAGGCCAATGCGGCCTTGGATGGCGCCCGCAGCACACTGGAGGCGGCTGGCTTGCCGGTCAAGACCACCGTGGTCGAGGCCCATGCCATCCACCGCGGCATCCTGGACACCGCCCAGAGCCTGGGCAGCGATTTGATTGTCATGGGCTCGCATGGCCGTCGTGGCATTGAGAAGCTGGTACTCGGCAGCGTGGCCCAAAAGGTCTTGTCCGATGCACACCTGCCCGTGATGGTCGTTCGGGACTGAGCCTGGGCCAGGCGAGCGGAGCCCCAGCGCAGGTCGCTTGAGGGTTTTCAGCCTCATGGTTCTCCCTAGTTTGGGAGCCTCTCGGGGCCTTGAGTCTGTCGATGCCGCACTCAGCGGCATAGCATGGAGGCACGATCTGCAACCCGTGCCGCATCCCGGCCCTGAATCACCATGTCCGCCTCCACAGATCCTGCACCTTTGGTTCGCACCATCACCCTCATGCAACCGCTGACCTGGCTGGTCCTGGCCTGGCGTGACATGGCTCGCGCGGGCTGGATCAGCTTCGCCCATGGCTTGGTGCTGGCTGTGCTGGGGGGGCTGATCATGTGGGGAGCGCACGACCGCTTTTGGTTGTTGGCTGGCGCCCTGTCAGGCTTTTTGGTGGTGGCCCCTGTTTTGGCCACCAGCCTCTACGCCTTGAGCCGTGCCCTGGAGCGCGGCGAAGAGCCTTCCCTCGACTTGGTGCTCAAGACCTGGTGGAACTGGCAGCAAAGCCATGTCGACAAGTGGTCCAGCCCGTATTGGTGCCTGGTCCAGTTCGGCCTCCTGCTGGCCCTGGCGGCCACGGGTTGGGTGCTGACCTCGGCCGCCCTGATCACCTTGCTGGCCCCTGAGCCCGTGCACACCCCGATCGACTTTTTGCGCATCGTGGTCGCGGCGCCCCAAGGGTGGCTGTTTGAGCTGTGGCTGGCCATGGGCGCCTTGTTGGCCGCGCCTATTTTTGCGTCCAGTGTGGTGTCGATTCCGCTTTTGCTGGACCGACGCATCACCCTGCTGCAGGCGGTGTTGACCAGTTGGCGCACCGTGCTCGACAACCCCGTCCCGATGGCTGTGTGGGCCGCGCTGATCGCGGGCTTCACGCTGCTGGGCATGGGCTCTTTTTTAATGGGGCTGATTGCGGTCATGCCCATGTTGGGTCACGCCAGCTGGCATGCATACCGCGATTTGGTGGATGCGTCGGCCCTGCCTGCGCGGGATGCGTCCGTGGCCCCTGTTCAGGTCAGATAGCGATGTTTGGTTTTTCGGAAGAGCAGATTTCTGCCTTTGGCCTCACCTTTGGGGTGGGCGGCTTCATGCTCTACATGGTGTTCATCATCGGTCAGCTGGCCTGGGAGTCCAAGGCTGGGCGCTTTGGTACCTTTGTGCTGTTTCTGGGCCTGGGTTTGGGCCTGGTCGGCTTTGCTGCCAAATTCATCATCCAGTGGATGATCAGCAAATAGGCACCGGGTCGGTATCTGCTGGACCCCCGTGAAAAAGCCCGTGGGCCTGGTCAGGCCCACGGGCTTTGCTTTGGGCGGGCTCAGCAGCTGGCAGGCCCGGGACCCGAGGGTCAAACGCGTTCAAAAATGGCGGCAATGCCTTGGCCGCCGCCAATGCACATGGTCACCAGGGCGTAGCGGCCCTGGATGCGCTGCAACTCGTACAAAGCCTTGACCGTGATCACCGCGCCGGTGGCGCCAATCGGGTGGCCCAGCGAAATGCCCGAACCGTTCGGATTGACCTTGGCTGGGTCCAGGCCCAGGTCACGGGTGACCGCGCAGGCCTGGGCGGCAAAGGCCTCGTTGGCCTCGATCACGTCCAGGTCATTGACCGTCAAACCGGCTTTCTTCAGCGCCAGTTGCGTGGCGGGCACCGGACCGATGCCCATGTACTTGGGGTCGACACCGGCGTGGGCGTAGGCCACCAGTCGCGCCAGGGGCTGCAGGCCCCGCGCCTTGGCGGTGCCAGCTTCCATCAGCACCACGGCAGCGGCGGCATCGTTGATGCCCGAGGCATTGCCGGCGGTGACGGTGCCGTTTTCCTTGATGAACACGGGCTTGAGTTTGTCCATGTCAGCCAGCGTCGCACCGGCGCGGAAATGCTCGTCGGTGTCATAGGCGACTTCGCCCTTGCGGCTCTTGAGCATCACCGGGGTGATTTGCTCTTTGAAGTAGCCCGCAGCGGTGGCGCGCTCGGCACGGTTGTGGCTCTCCACGGCCAGCGCGTCCTGGTCGGCGCGGGTGATGCCCCACTTGGCGGCGATGTTCTCGGCCGTCACGCCCATGTGGATGGTGTGGAAGGGGTCATGCAGGGCGCCGGTCATCATGTCGACCATCTTGGTGTCACCCATGCGGGCACCGAAGCGGGTGGCCAAGCTGGCATAGGGCGCACGGCTCATGTTCTCGGCACCGCCACCGATGGCGATGTCGGCGTCGCCCAGCAAAATGGCTTGGCTGGCCGACACAATGGCTTGCAGGCCCGAGCCGCACAAACGGTTCACGTTGAAGGCGGGCGTGCCTTCGCCGCAGCCGCCTTCGATGGCTGCCACGCGCGACAGGTACATGTCACGCGGCTCGGTGTTGACGACGTGGCCAAACACCACATGGCCGACATCGGCACCGTCCACTTGGGCGCGCTTGAGCGATTCGCGCACCACCTGGGCTCCCAGGGCGGTGGGGGGGATGTCTTTGAGGCTGCCGCCAAAAGTACCGATGGCGGTGCGCACACCGCTGACCACTACAACTTCACGGGACATGCTGAGTCTCCTGTCTGGAACAGAGGGGGATGAGTAGAAAAATGCGGGGCTGATCTTAGCCGCGCAGCCTGACCCGGAACGGACACCGAAGTGACCCGCTCTGCAGGCATTGAACGTTCAGACCCTCAGGTGTCGCGCACGTCGGCGACCGGGTTGTGGCCGAAGTCCGGACGCTCCAGCCAGGCCAGCACGCTGCGGGCAGCTTCATCGGCCGAGGTCAACTGGCCATTGGCCTTGAGCGCCGCAAAGTTTTGCTGGTCCGGAAAGGCCTCGGCGCTGGTCCCGCGCAGCTGCTCTTGCATCTCGGTGTCGATGACGCCAGGGGCCAAAGAGCAAATTTGGGCGCCATGGGGCTTTTGGGCTTCATCCAGCGCCACGCAACGGCTGAAGTGGTCCATGCCGGCCTTGGCCGCGCAGTAGGCCGCTTGCGAGGCCATGGCCCGCCGGCCCAGGCCGGAGGAGATGTTGAGGATCTGACGCCGCGCCCGCCAGGCCAAGGTGGTGTTGAGAAACACCGCGCTGAGTTGCATGGGGGCTTCCAGGCCAACGCGCAAGGCCCAGGCGATGTCCACCGCCGGTGTGGCCGAGAGCGGTGCAATCGGCGGGATGACGCCGGCGTTGTTGATCAGCACGGCGCGGTCGAATTGCTGCGGGTCCAGGGTGGTCAGCCACAAGCCCAGCTCATGGGCGACGGCGTTGCCGTCGGCCAGGTCCATGGCCCATTGGATCAGCGGGATGCCCGCCGCCTCAGCCGCCTCGGCCAAGGCCGGGTTGGGACTGCGCGACAAGGTCAGCAAGGTGTTGCCGGGTTGCAGCAGTTGCTGGGCCATGGCCAGGCCCATGCCGCGCGAGGCACCGGTGAGGATGTAGAGCGAGGTGGTCATCCTGCCATGCTAGCGCCACCGCTGACAAATGCCAGGGTGTGTGCCCCTGAGTGCATGTTTGCAACACCAGGGCTTGGCAAAGCGGGGCGGAGCTGCTGGGGCCGGCCTCAAGGCGGGCCGGCCCGGCGCTGCGCTGGACTCGGGCACGGTGTTAGGCCCCGACCAGGCGCCTCAAAAAGGCACGGGGCTTTCAATGAACAAGGGCTGACCATGCACGGGGTGGGGTAGCAGGATCTGTGTGGCGTGCAGCAGCAGGCGCGGCGAGCGCGGCATGGCGATGGGGCCGCCGTAGAGCCGGTCGCCCAGCATGGGGTGGCCCAGGGCCTGCAGGTGCACGCGCAATTGGTGCGAACGGCCAGTGAAGGGCTCCAGTAACACGCGGGAGCGGTCTTGGGCCGGGTCGACATCGAGCAGGTGCCAGTGGGTCTGGCTGGGCCGGCCGGTGGCGGCGTCCACGGTGTGCAGGGGGCGGCGCTCCCAGTCCAGCGCAATGGGCAGGTCGATCAGGCCCCACGGGCCATCGGGGGCGCTCAGGCAACCTTGCACCACGGCCACGTAGCGCTTGTCGACCTGGCGCAGCTCGAAGCTGCGGTTGAGCCGGCGTTGCGCCTCGGCACCCCGCGCCATGACGATCACGCCCGAGGTGTCCAGGTCCAAGCGATGCACCACCCGGGCTTCGGGGAACAAGGCCTGAGCGCGCGCGGACAGGCAGTCTTGCTTGTCTTCACCCTTGCCAGGCACGGAGTGCATGCCCGCAGGCTTGTCAAAGGCCAGCACCGAGTCGTCTTCGTACAGGCACAGCAGGGGGCCGTTCGGGCTGTGCAGGGTGCGTGGCGCAGGCAGGGCCGGGCCGCAGAGCCAGAGCTGGCCGGGGGCTGTGACGGGCATCGGCTCCGGGCGTGCAGCGGCGGCTTGCGCGGCGCGCTCGCGCCGGGCTGCTCGGCCGGTGAGGGCTGGGCGCGGTGTCACGTCCGGCCCCTGGGCCTTGGCCTGGGGCACGGCGGGGGCCGCAGGGAGAGGGCGGCCATCGGCGCCGCGCAATTGAAAAGTGACCATGGCAAAAAACGGAGACGGCCTGGCTCAGGTGGCCGGCGGGGTGTCGACGGAGGCACTTGGTGGCCCGCAAGGGCCTGCCAGCAGCAGCCTTTGCACCGTGGCGCAAAGCTCCTCGACGTCATTGGGTTTGTGGATCAGGGCGCGCGCACCTTCGGCCAGCGCACTGCGTTCGATCTCTGTGGTGACATAGCCCGAGGCCAGGGCCACGGGCAGGTCCGGGCGGATCTGGCGCACCTCGCGCAGCAGGTCCACGCCTGAGAAGCCAGGCATGTTGTAGTCCGTCACCAGCAGGTCGCAGGCCTGCGGGTTGGCACGCAAGGCTTCCGCGGCCAACTGCGGGTCGGTGAAGGTGGTGACCCGGTAGCCACGCCTGCGCAGCAGGCGCTCGACCAGGAACACCAGGGCGGTGTCGTCGTCCACATAAAAAACATGGTGCGGGGCCTGGCCTTCCGCCGGGGCAGGGGCATGGGCTGGCGGGGGGGCGGCCTCCGGGGGCGCGCTGGGGGCGATGGCGGTGCTGAGCGCCGGGAAGTACAGCGAAAACGTGCTGCCCACACCGCTCACGCTTTGCACGTCGGCTGCGCCGTCGTGGGTGCGCATGACGCCATGCACCACGGCCAGGCCCAGGCCCGTGCCTTGGCCCACCGGCTTGGTGGTGAAGAAGGGCTCGAAGATGCGCTCCATGGTGGCGGCGTCCATGCCCTGGCCACTGTCTTGCACGCTCAGGCGCACATAGGTCCCTGGCTGCAGGCCCAGGCGCTCGCGCTTGCGCGTGTCGGGCTCCAGGGCTTGCAATTGAATGTCCACCCAGCCGCGGTGCTCGCCGATGGCATGGATGGCATTGGTGCACAGGTTGAGCAGGGCTTGCTCCACCTGGGTGGCGTCGGCCAGCACGGGCGGCGTGTTGGGCGCCAGGTGCAGGCGCAGCCCGATGCCGGGCGGCAGGGTGACGTGCAGCAGGCGCTCGGTTTCATGCACCACCTCGGCCAGGCACAGGGGCTGGCGCTGGGGGGCCTCGTTGCGGCTGAAGGTGAGGATTTGGCGCACCAGTTCGCGTGCGCGGCGGCCGGCTTTGTCGATCTCCTGCAGGCTGACCAGGGCAGGCGAATCCGCGCTGAGGTCGCCCCGGGCCAGCTCCACGTTGCCCAGGATGGCCCCCAGGATGTTGTTGAAGTCGTGCGCTATGCCCCCGGCCATGGTGCCCACAGCCTGCATTTTTTGCGATTCGCGCAGTTGGGCTTCCAGCACTTCGCGCTGGGCTTCGGCCTTTTTGCGGGCGGTCAGGTCGCGCGCGAAGACGGTGGTGGTCTCGCCTTCGTTGTGCCGCTCCACCGACACGCTGACCTCGACCGACAGTTCTTTGCCGCTGGCGGTGCGCGCGGTCAGCTCGCCCAGCAAGGCCTGGGTCGAGACCTGCATGAAGCCCAGGGCTTCGTTCGCATTGGGCAAGAAACGCTCCAGCGGGCTACCCAGGGCGTCCGAGGCCGCGCACTGGAACAGGGCCGCCGCCGTGGGGTTGAACACCGTGATGCGCTGGTCCTTGTCCACACAGATGATGGCGTCCAGGGCCGAGTTGATCACCGCCTCCAGGCGGCGCTCCCCGGCATAAAGCTGCTCATTGCGCTCTTGCAGCACGCTGGCGCTGTGTTGCAAGGCCTGTCGCTCGGCCAGCAGTGGGCCTTGGTCGATCACCGCGCAGATGTACTGAACCAGGGGCTCGGCACCTTCTTGGTGGGTTTCCAGGCGGCGCACATGGAGGTCGCCGGTGAGCTGGCCGCTGTCACCGATGGCAAAGACCACCTCGGTGGCCTCGGCCTGGCCTTCGTGTTGGGCCAGGGCAAAGGCTTGGCTCACCTTGGGGAGGTGGTCTTCGCGCACAAAAGGCATCAGCGAGACCAGGGGGCGGTCAAACTCCGTGGGCTGAAACCGGCGGTGGGCCATGGAGTTGGCCTGCACCACCATGTCGTGCTCGTCCACCACCATCAGGGGCAGCGGGACGCTGGAAAAAAGGGTTTCGAAGCGCTCCGAGGCGCTTTCGGCATTGGCCTGGCTGTAGCGCAGGATCTTGTTCTGGCTTTCCAACTCGGCCACCCGCTGGGCCAGCGTGTCGGCCAGCAAGGGCTCGGGCAGGGGGCTTGGGGGAACGGTCATGGCGGTGCGGGGCGCGTCAGCAAAGTGGGGTGGGGGTCTGAGCGGCCTGCCTGGGGCGCCGCCAAGGGATCAGCGGGGCTGGGCGCTGGCACGGGGTGGGCTCAGAACTGGATGCCGGCCGGGTTGGTGGGGCTGGTGCGTTGCGGGGCCACTGGCACCGCAGGCGCTGCGGGGGCGGGCTTGCGCTCTGCGGGGGCCGCAGGGGCGGCTTCAGCAGGCGCCAGGGCTACCGCCGCGGGCCGGCGGTATGCCGGCGGCAACTGGATTTGCCGTGGGTAGGCCGCCGCATCGAGGTAATTGGACCATTCGGACTCCTGCAGGCCCTTGAGGAACTGACTGCCGATCGACAGGCTGGGCACGGTGTCGCTGCCACTGAGCTTGCGCAGCGCGTCCACATCGGCCTTGGTGCTGACGGTTTTTTCGGCGAACGGAATGCCACGTCGAATCAACAACTGGCGCGCTTCTTCGCACAAGCTGCAGTCGCGGGTGGTGTAGACCGTCACGGGGTACTGATTGGCCACCTGGCGCAGTTCGCTGGGCAGGCTGCTGTTGGCGTCCGCCCCCGTGCCTGCCGTGCGCACCGTGGCCGCTTTCTCGCTGGGTTTTTCAGGGGGGCGGTCGGAGAAGGTGACTTTGCCGTCCGGCCCCACGATGCGGTAGACCTGCTGCGCCTGCACCATGCCCCCTGGGCTGAGCGCCAGCCAAGCCACCAGGGCAAGCAGGCTCAGCACAGGGGCTGAGGCCCGTGGGCGGCGGGGCAGAGCGGCGGCAGAGGTCTTCATGGGGCAGCTTCCAGAAGGCAGCGTGACAAACAGCTGGGGCTCAGTTCATGCCCTGGTGGCGCAGCAGCGCCTCCAGGCTGGGCTCGCGGCCTCGGAAGGCCTTGAAGGACTCCATGGCGGGGCGGCTGCCACCGGCTTCCAGAATCGACTGCCGGTAGCGGCGGCCGGTTTCAGGGTTGTGGCTGCCGTCGTCCAGGGGCGTTTCTTCAAACGCGGCATAGGCGTCAGCGCTGAGCACTTCGGCCCATTTGTAGCTGTAGTAGCCGGCCGCGTAGCCACCGGCAAAGATGTGGCTGAAGGTGTGGGCCGTGCGGCTGAAGGGCGGCGGTTGCAGCAGGGCGACTTCGGCGCGCACCGCCGCCTGCACCTGCATGAAGGTGTCGGGCGCGTCGGCGCGGGTGTGCAGTTCCATGTCATAGAGCGCGAACTCCAGCTGGCGCAAGGTGCCCAGGCCGCTTTGGTAGTTTTTGCCGGCGATCATCTTGTCGAACAGGGCACGTGGCAGTGGCGCGCCGGTGTCGACGTGGGCGGTCATGTGGCGCAGCACATCCCATTCCCAGCAGAAGTTCTCCATGAACTGGCTGGGCAGCTCCACCGCGTCCCACTCCACGCCGCTGATGCCCGAGACATCGCGTTCGTTGACCTGGGTCAGCAGGTGGTGCAGGCCGTGGCCGAATTCGTGGAAGAGGGTGATCACGTCGTCATGCGTCAGCAGCGCCGGCTTGTCGCCCACGCCCGCGGCGAAGTTGCACACCAGGTGCGCCACCGGGGTTTGCAGCTGACCGTTGTCCGGGCGCAGCCAGCGGGCACGCACATCGTCCATCCAGGCGCCGCCGCGCTTGCCGGTGCGCGCGGGTTGGTCCAGGTAGAACTGGCCCACCAATTGGCCGCCGCGCTCGATGCGGTAGAACTCCACCGCCGCGTTCCAGACCGGCGCCTGGTCGCGGTGGATGCTGACTTCGAACAGGGTTTCGATGATCTTGAACAGGCCGCCCAGCACTTTGGGGGCCGTGAAGTACTCTTTGACCTCTTGTTCGCTGAAGGCGTAGCGTGCTTCCTTGAGCTTCTCGCCGATGTACGGCCAGTCCCAGGGTTGCGGGTTGGCCAGGCCCAGTTCGGCCGCCGCGAAGGCGCGCATGTCGGCCACGTCCTTTTCGGCGTAAGGCCGGGCTTTGCGGCCCAGGTCACGCAGGAACTCGGTCACTTGCTGGGGCGAGTGGGCCATCTTGGGCACCAGGGACACTTCGCCAAAATTCTGGTAACCCAGCAGCTGCGCTTCTTCGTGGCGCAGGGCCAGGATCTCGCGGATCAGCGGGGTGTTGTCAAAGCGTGCATCTCCCAGCTCGCTGGCGCGGGTGACGTAGGCGGTGTAGAGCTTTTCACGCAGCGCGCTGCTGTGGGCGTACTGCATCACGGGCAGGTAGCTGGGCATTTTCAGCGTCAGCTTGTAGCCGGCTTTGCCTTCGGCCTCGGCGGCCTGGCGGGCGGCTTGCACCACGTCGGCGGGGACACCGGCCAGCTCGTCTTCGTTGGCGTAGTAGCTGAAGGCGTCGGTGGCATCCAGCGCGTTTTCGCTGAACTTTTGCGTGACTTCGGCGTGGCGCTCTTGGATTTGGGCAAAACGCTCGCGCGCGGCCCCTTGCAGTTCGGCGCCCGACAATACGAAGTTGCGCACGGCATTCAGGTGGGCCTGGCGCTGTTCGGGGTTGAGCTGGGCCGGGTCGATGGCTTTGTACTTGGCGTACAGGCGCTCGTCGGCGCCCAGGCGGGTCCAGAACTCGGTGACGCGGGGCAGGGCCTCGTTGTAAGCGGCGCGCAACTCGGGCGTGTCGGCCACCGAGTTGAGGTGGCTGATCGAGCCCCAGGCGCGGCCCAGGCGTTCGGTGGCGACATCGAGCACGCTGGCAATGGCTTGCCAGTCGGCGGCAAAGCTGGGGGCGGTGACAGCTTCCAGTGCCTGTTCAGCGTCGACCAGCAAGGCATCGATGGCGGGGGCCACGTGCTCGGGTCGGATTTGGTCAAACAGGGGAAGGCCGGAGAAGTCGAGAAGTGGATTGCTCATGCTTTGGATGTTGGCGCCGGGTGGTCGGTCTTCAAGCCCCTGCTGCAGCCCGTTCAGCAGCTTCGAGGGTGTTGACAAGCAACATGGTAATGGTCATTGGGCCCACACCGCCGGGAACCGGGGTGATGTGGCTGGCAACTTGGCGCACGCCTTCAAAATCAACGTCGCCACACAGCTTGCCCTCGTCATTGCGGTTCATGCCCACGTCCAGCACCACGGCGCCGGGCTTGACCATGTCGGCCGTCAGCACGTTGCGCTTGCCCACGGCCGCGACGATGACGTCGGCTTGCAGGGTCTGGGCCTTGAGGTTTTGCGTGCCGCTGTGGCAGATGGTCACAGTGGCGTTCTTTTGCAGCAGCATCAAGGCCATGGGCTTGCCCACGATGTTGCTGCGCCCGATCACCACAGCGTGCTTGCCCTTGAGGTCATAGCCGATGGATTCGAGCATCTTCATGCAGCCGTAGGGCGTGCAGGGCCAGAAGCCGGGCATGCCGGTCATCAGTGCGCCGGCGCTGGCGATGTGGAAGCCGTCCACGTCCTTCAGCGGCGAGATGGCTTCAATGACTTTTTGCGCGTCAATGTGCGCCGGCAGAGGCAGTTGCACCAGGATGCCGTGGATGCTGGGGTCATTGTTGAGGGCGTCAACGCGGGCCAGCAGGTCGGCCTCGCTCATGTCGGCGGCGTATTTTTCGAGCACCGAATGCAGGCCGCTGTCTTCGCAGGCCTTGACCTTGTTGCGCACATACACCTGGCTGGCGGGGTTGTCGCCGACCAGCACCACGGCCAGGCCGGGGGTCACGCCCTGGGCCTTGAGGGCGCTGGCGCGTTGGGCGACTTCGGTGCGCAGTTGCTTGGAGAGGGCGTTGCCGTCGATGAGTTGGGCGGTCATGGTGGTGCGATTTTCAAGTAAAAACGCCCGCTGCGGGCTGTCCTGAGCGGGCGAAGTTGGCTATGACGTTGATAGCAAAATAAAGGTGATCAGGCCTTCGGGGCGTTTTGTCCCAGTGCGATCTTCAGCAGGTCGGCCACGGTGTTGGCGTTGAGCTTTTCCATGATGTTGGCGCGGTGCGCCTCGACCGTCTTGATGCTGATGCCGAGGTCGTCGGCGATCTGCTTGTTCAGGCGGCCGGCCACGATGCGTTCCAGCACCTGGGCTTCACGCGAGGTCAGCTTGGACAGCAGGGCGTCGCGGCTGGCGGCTTGTTGGTATTCGCTGAAAGCACCCTTGGCGTGTTCCAGCATGCGCTCGACCAGACCCAGTAGTTCTTCTTCCTTGAAGGGCTTCTGGATGAAGTCCATCGCGCCCTTCTTCATGGTGTTCACCGCCATGGGCACGTCGCCGTGGCCGGTGATGAAGACGATGGGCAGGGGGGAGCGGCGTTCCAGCAGGCGGTCTTGCAGCTCCAGACCGGTCATGCCGCCCATGCGGATGTCGACTATCAGGCAGGCGACTTCGCGCGGGTCGTAGCGGCTCAGAAAGGCTTCGGCGGATTCAAAGCAGCGAACCCGGTAATCCTTGCCTTCGAGCAGCCACTGCAGGGAATCACGAACGGCTTCGTCGTCATCGACGACATAAACAGTACCCTTCTTCGGAATCAAACTCATGCGTTACCCCAGGATCCTTGTCTGTTCGGCAGAACTTGTAGCGCTGTCAAGCGGCTGTTGTGTCACAGGCAGCCAAAAGGAGAAGCGGCAGCCCGTGATGTCGGCGCCATTGTAGAGGTTCTCAGCCTCCATCCGGCCGCTGTGCGACTCGATGATGGAGCGGCACAGATTGAGCCCGATGCCCATGCCTTCGACCTTGGTGGTGAAGAAGGCTTCATACAGCCGTTCCATCACTTCGGGGGCCAGTCCGCCGCCCGTGTCGACCACCGAAAACTCCACCGCGGACAGGCCTTCGACCTGGCGCGGCACCACGCGCAGCTCGACGCTGCGGCGGGGCGAGGGGCGGTCCGCCGCGTCAATCGATTCGGAGGCGTTCTTCATCAGGTTGACCAGCACCTGCTCGATCAGGATCGGGTCCACCACCAGGCGGGGCAGGCGCGCGGCCACGTAGTAGCTCAGGCGCACACTGCGGCGGCGCAGTTCGATCTCGGCCAGTTCCACGGCCTCGCTGACCATCTCCGTCACGTCCGACAGCGTGCGGTTGGGCTCGCTGCGCTTCACGAAGGAGCGGATGCGCTGGATGATCTGGCCGGCACGTTGGGCTTGCTTGGAGGTCTTCTCCAGCGCCGTCAGCAAGGCCTCTTCGGTGATTTGCTGGTCCTTGATGCGCGAGACCATGCCGTTGCAGTAATTGTTGATGGCGGTCAACGGTTGGTTCAATTCATGGGCCACGCTGGAGGCCATTTCCCCCATGGTGATCAGGCGGCTGGCGTTCTGGGCGCGCTCGGCTTGGGCGGCGGCTTGCTCTTCGGCCTGGCGGCGCGGCGTGATGTCGGTGGCAATGACCATTTGCGCCAGGCGTCCATCGACCCAGTTCAGGTAGCGCGAGCGCACTTCCAGCCATTTGCCCAGTTCAGGCACGAAGATTTCGGCGTTTTCCGCCTGCGCTGCGGTCAGGGACTCGGTGGGCAGGCCGGCCAGTCCGTCCACATCGTCGAGCGACTGCTCTTGGGTGCGCGTGGTCGGCACGCCGGCCTGGGCCACCAGGTGCAGGTGGCCGCCGGTGTGCGCGCCAAACCACAGTCGGTAGAGCTTGTTGGCGAACAGCAGTTCCTCGCTGCCCAACGGGGCCACCGAGACCGAAGCGTCCAGCGCTTCCAGCACGATGGTGAAGCGCTCGTAAGAGGCCGACAACTGCTCGCGGATGCGGTTGGGCTCGGTGATGTCGGTCATCGACGTCATCCAGCCGGTCTGCTGGCCATGGGCATCCACCAGGGGCGACACATAGAGCCGGGCATCGAACAAGGCCCCGTTCTTGCGCTTGACCTTGACCTGGAAGCCCCCCTGGATGGTTTTGCCCGACAACTCGTCGCGCAAACGGGCCGACAAGGCGGCGTGGTCTTCCTCGGGCCAGTAGGAAAAGGGGGGCATCTGGCCCACCAGCTCCCGTTCGGTCCAGCCGGTCATCTGGCAGAAGGCCGCGTTCACATAGGTCACCTTGCCATTCATGTCCATGGCGCGCATGCCGGTCAGGATGGAGTTCTCCATGGCGCGTCGGAAGTTGGTCTCGGCCACCAGCGCTTCCTGGGCCCGCACACGGCGCCGGGTGTGGCGCCAGTTGGCGATCAGCATCCAGGCCGTCATGGCGCTGAGCACGCCGACCAACCAGAACTGGCCACTGCCGATCAGGCCCAGCGATGTGCGGTAGCCCTGGGCGCGCAGCAGCAAGCTGTTACCCACCGGCGAGACGGGCACCTCGAATTCATTGGCTTTCACGGCCCAGGGCAGCAACTGGGTGGCTTTGCTGCGCGGTGGCAGGGCCGAGCCCGCCAGCACCCTGCCTTGGGCATCGACCAAGGCCACCGCGTACTTGGCCAGCACCTCGGTGGGGGCGCCGTAGCGCAGCAGGCCGTCGACCGAGTACTCGCCCGCGACCACCCCTGTGAAGCGGCCTTGCTCATTGAGCGGCACATGCAGCTGCAGCAGCGCGCCGTCTTCCGCGTTGCCAGCGGGAGGGGAGTACACGGGTTGCTGCATGTCCCGGGTCAGGCTGAAGGTGGCTTCGGTTTCGCCCCGCTTGAGCACTTCGCCCACGCTCAGCAACTGGGCGCTGGGCACGGTGGGGGCAGCCCGGCTGGCGCGCACGCGCTGCTTTTCGTCGATCCAGCTGAGCATTTGCAGCTCGGGGTACTGGCTGATCAGGCCGTCCGCGCGGGCGTTGAAGTCGTTGCGGTTGAGTTCGCGGTTGGACACGTCCCGCGCCAGGCGCATCAGTTGCTCCTGGCGCTCCAGCAAGCGCAGGCGCAGGCGCTGCTGGGCGTATTCGACATCGCGCTTGACGGCTTCTTGCTCGCGCTCGATTTCTTCCGCCCGCAGGTACAGGAAGGCGGCTGCGATGGCCGCCAAAAACAAAAGCACCGCCACCAGCGGCGCCAGCATGGCGAAACGGTCTTGTCGGTTGGGTGATTGGCGGCTCCACCAGCGTCGGATCCACGCCAAGGTGCGCCGCCGGCCGCCCAGGCGAGGAGCGGCATGTTCGGGGGTTTGCATGGGCTCAAGTGTAGGGGAGCGGCCTGGGGGGCAGGCCCGCAAGCCGGAGCTTCTTGTTCACATAAATTCATAATGTGAAATGGCTGAGCACCATTTGAAATTTGAATTTTTTGTGCGACACTCGCCCGGTCAGTCAATGTGACGTCAACCCCCCTTTAGCAGGAGACAAAACATGTCAGCCCAACCCGAGCACGTGCCCGGCATTGCTGCCAACCCGGCGCAAGACCTGGACAACCAAGAAACCCGCGAGTGGATGGACGCGCTCGCCGCGGTCATCGAGAGTGAGGGCCCAGAACGTGCCCACTTCCTGCTAGAACAGCTGCTGGAACACGCCCGCGAGCACAGCATCGACATGCCGTTCTCGGCCAACACCGGCTATGTGAACACGATCGAGCCCGATCAGGAAGAGCGTTGTCCCGGTAACATCGAAATCGAAGAGCGCCTGCGCGCCTACATGCGCTGGAACGCCATGGCCATGGTGGTCAAGGCCAACCGCCACCACCCGGTGGACGGCGGTGACCTGGGCGGCCACATCGGCTCCTTCGCCTCGCTGGCCCACATGTTTGGCGCCGGCTTCAACCACTTCTGGCACGCCGAGAGCGAAAACCACGGTGGCGACTGCCTGTACATCCAAGGCCACGTGTCGCCCGGTGTGTACGCCCGCGCCTACCTGGAAGGCCGCCTGACTGAAGAACAACTGCTGCACTTCCGCCAAGAAGTGGACGGCAAGGGCCTGTCGAGCTACCCGCATCCGAAGCTGATGCCTGAGTTCTGGCAGTTCCCCACCGTCTCGATGGGCCTGGGCCCCTTGATGGCCATCTACCAAGCCCGCTTCCTGAAGTACCTGCACGCCCGTGGCATTGCCAACACTGAAAACCGCAAGGTCTGGGTGTTCTGCGGCGACGGCGAAATGGACGAAGTCGAATCGCTGGGCGCCATCGGCCTGGCCGCGCGTGAAAAGCTCGACAACCTGATCTTCGTGGTCAACTGCAACCTGCAGCGCCTGGACGGCCCGGTGCGCGGCAACGGCAAGATCGTGCAAGAACTCGAAGGTGAGTTCCGTGGCGCGGGCTGGAACGTCATCAAGCTGTTGTGGGGCTCGGACTGGGACCCGCTGCTGGCGCGCGACAAGGACGGCGCCCTGCGCAAGGTCATGATGGAAACCCTGGACGGCGACTACCAGTCGTTCAAGGCCAATGACGGCGCCTACGTGCGCAAGAACTTCTTCGGCCGTGACCCGCGCACGCTGGAGATGGTTTCCAAGATGAGCGACGAGCAAATCTGGGCGCTGCGCCGGGGTGGTCACGACCCGCAAAAGGTCTACGCCGCCTACGCCGCCGCCGTCAAGCACAAGGGCCAGCCCACCGTGCTGCTGATCAAGACCGTCAAGGGCTTTGGCATGGGCAAGGCTGGTGAAGGCAAGAACAACGTTCACCAGACCAAGAAGCTGACCGACGAGGACATCAAGACCTTCCGCGACCGCTTCAACATCCCGGTGCCAGACAGCGAGCTGCCGAACATCCCGTTCTACAAGCCCGCAGACGACACCCCCGAAATGCAGTACCTGCACGAGCGCCGCAAGGCCCTGGGTGGTTACCTGCCGCACCGCCGCACCAAGGCGGACGAGCAGTTCACCGTGCCCTCGCTGGACGTGTTCAAGTCGGTCATGGAGCCCACCGCCGAAGGCCGTGAGATCTCCACCACCCAAGCCTATGTGCGCTTCCTGACCCAGTTGCTGCGCGACCAGGCCCTGGGCCCGCGCGTGGTGCCCATCCTGGTGGACGAGGCCCGTACCTTCGGCATGGAAGGCCTGTTCCGTCAGGTCGGCATCTACAACCCCGCAGGTCAGCAGTACACCCCGGTCGACAAGGACCAGGTCATGTACTACCGCGAGGACAAGGCTGGCCAAATCTTGCAAGAAGGCATCAACGAAGCCGGTGGCATGAGCAGCTGGATTGCGGCGGCAACGTCCTACAGCACCAGCAACCGCATCATGGTGCCGTTCTACGTGTACTACTCGATGTTCGGCTTCCAGCGCATTGGCGACCTGGCCTGGGCGGCGGGTGACATGCAGGCACGTGGCTTCTTGCTGGGCGGCACCTCGGGCCGCACCACGCTGAACGGCGAAGGCCTGCAGCACGAAGACGGTCACAGCCACATCCTGGCGGGCACCATCCCGAACTGCGTGAGCTACGACCCGACCTTCGCCCACGAAGTCGGCGTGATCCTGCACCACGGCTTGAAGCGCATGGTCGAGAAGCAAGAAAACGTCTTCTACTACCTGACCCTGCTCAACGAGAACTACGCCATGCCAGGCCTGATCCCCGGCACGGAAGAGCAGATCATCAAGGGCATGTACCTGTGCAAGGAAGGCGCCAAGCTGACCCCGCGCGTGCAACTGCTGGGCTCGGGCACCATCCTGCGCGAAAGCATTGCCGCCCAGGAACTGCTGGAGCAAGACTGGGGCGTGGCCGCCAACGTGTGGAGCTGCCCGAGCTTCAACGAACTGGCCCGTGACGGCCAGGACGCCGAGCGCTTCAACTTGCTGCACCCGCTGGAAACCCCCAAGGTTCCGTTCGTGGCCCAGCAACTGGCCGCCCACGGTGGCCCGGTGGTGGCATCGACCGACTACATGAAGGCTTACGCGGAGCAAATCCGCTCCTACATCCCCAAGGGCCGCACCTACAAGGTGCTGGGCACCGACGGTTTTGGCCGCAGCGATTTCCGTGGCAAGCTGCGCGAGCACTTTGAAGTGAACCGCCACTACATCGTCGTGGCCGCCCTCAAGGCGCTGAGCGAAGAAGGCACCGTGCCGGCCACCAAGGTGGCTGAAGCGATCGCCAAATACGGCATCCAAGCCGACAAGATCAACCCGCTGTACGCCTGAAGCGGCCAGGAGACACAAACATGGCATTGGTAGACATCAAGGTCCCTGACATCGGGGATTTCGACGAAGTGGCCGTCATTGAGCTGCTGGTCAAGGTGGGCGACACGGTCAAGGCCGAGCAGTCGCTGATCACCGTCGAGTCGGACAAGGCGTCGATGGAAATCCCGTCCTCGCACGCTGGCGTGGTCAAGGAAATCAAGGTCAAGCTGGGCGACAAGGTCGCTGAAGGCTCGATCGTCGTGGCCCTGGAAGTGGCGGGTGCCGCGGCTGAACCGGCGGCCGCCCTGGCCCCGGTCGCCGCCCCCGCTCCGGTGGCTGCCCCCGTGGCCGCTGCGGCGCCAGTGGCTGCCGCCCCGGCCGCCACTGGCCCGGTGCAGGTCATGGTGCCCGACATCGGCGACTTCAAGGACGTGGCCGTCATTGAACTGCTGGTCAAGGTGGGCGACACGGTCAAGGCCGAGCAGTCGCTGATCACCGTCGAGTCGGACAAGGCCTCGATGGAGATCCCGTCCTCGCATGCTGGCGTGGTCAAGGAAATCAAGGTCAAGCTGGGCGACACCGTGAACATCGGTGACTTGGTGGTGGTGCTGGAAGGCGCCGTGGGCGCGGCCGCACCGGCCGCTGCACCGGCCCCCGCCGCCGTCGCTGCGCCGGCAGCGGCCCCCGTGGCCGCGGCTGCGGCCGTGGCGGCCCCGGCTGCTGCGGCCGTGCCGGCCCACCAGCCGGGCACGCCCTCGGCTGGTTTGCCGCACGCTTCGCCTTCGATCCGCAAGTTCGCCCGCGAACTGGGCGTGCCGCTGGCCGAAGTCAAGGGCACCGGCCCCAAGGGCCGCATCACCCAGGCCGACGTGCAAGCCTTCACCCAGGCGGTGATGGCCGGCGCCACGCAAACCAAGGCGCAAGCCGCCAAGGCCCCGGTGGCCACGGGCGGTGGCGGCTCCGAGCTGGGCCTGATCCCCTGGCCCAAGGTCGACTTCGCCAAGTTCGGTCCGATCGAACGCAAGGAACTGGGCCGCATCAAGAAGATCAGCGGCGCCAACCTGCTGCGCAATGCCGTCATGATCCCGGCCGTCACCAACCATGACGACGCCGACATCACCGACCTCGAAGCCTTCCGCGTCTCCACCAACAAGGAAAACGAGAAGAGCGGCGTCAAGGTGACCATGCTGGCCTTCCTGATCAAGGCCTGCGTGGCCGCGCTCAAGAAGTTCCCCGAGTTCAACAGCTCGCTGGACGGCGACGCGCTGATCTACAAGCAGTACTTCCACATCGGTTTTGCCGCTGACACCCCGAACGGCCTGGTCGTTCCGGTGATCAAGGACGCCGACAAGAAGGGCGTGCTGCAAATCAGCCAGGAAATGGGCGAGCTGGCCAAGAAGGCCCGCGACGGCAAGCTGGGTCCGGCCGACATGAGCGGCGCCTGCTTCACCATCTCCAGCCTGGGCGGCATTGGCGGGCGTTACTTCACGCCCATCATCAATGCGCCTGAAGTGGCGATCCTGGGTGTGTGCAAGAGCCAGATCGAACCCAAGTGGGACGGCAAGGCCTTCCAGCCGCGCCTGATGCTGCCGCTGTCGCTGACCTGGGACCACCGCGTGATCGACGGCGCTGCTGCCGCGCGCTTCAACGCCTTCCTGGGCCAGATCCTGGCTGACTTCCGCCGCGTGCTGCTGTGAGCACCCGGGCCGCCATGATGCTCACCGCCACGGCGCAGGTCATCGCATGACGACCGTCGTCGTGGTCCGCAAAGGGGGCCAGGTGGCCATCGGTGCGGACTCGCTGGTGACCTTTGGCGACACCCGCCTGTCGCAGCGCTTTGAAGCGAACGAAAAGCTCTTCAAGGTGCAGGCGCATGGCGGGCCCAGCTACATCGGCATGGCGGGCACGGTGGCCCACTTTCCCGTGCTGCGCAAGGCGCTCAACGCCTTGCCCCAGGATCAGCTGCGTCTGGGCAGCCGAGACGAGGTATTTGACACCTTCACCCGGCTGCACCCCTTGCTGAAGGAAACCTTTTTCCTGCAGACCAAGGAAGACGACAACGACCCCTACGAGTCCAGCCAGTTCAGTGTGCTGATCGCCAATGCGAGCGGCATCTACGGGCTGTACAGCTACCGCGAGGTGTTCGAGTTCAAAGAGTTCTGGGGCATAGGCTCTGGACGCAGCTTTGCGCTGGGCGCCATGCACGCCACCTACGCCCGGGCCAAGACGGCCCGCGAGGTGGTCGAAGCCGGCCTGGCCGCGAGCTGCGAATTCGATCGCAACTCGGCCGCGCCGATCAACCTCTTCACGATCAAATTGAAAGGTTCCGTATGAGCCTGATAGACATCAAAGTGCCGGACATCGGCGACTTTTCCGAAGTGACCGTCATTGAACTGCTGGTCAAGCCGGGCGACACCGTCAAGGCCGAGCAGTCGCTGATCACCGTCGAGTCCGACAAGGCCTCGATGGAAATCCCTTGCTCGCATGCTGGCGTGGTCAAGGAACTCAAGATCAAGCTCGGCGACAAGGTCGCCGAAGGCTCGGTGGTGCTGACGCTGGAGGCCGCCGGTGCGGCTGAAGCACCAGCGCCGGCCGCCGCGCCCGCTGCAGCGCCTGTGGCGGCTGCGCCCGTCGTCGCCGCGCCTGCCCCGGTCGCCGCTGCCCCCACGGGCAGCAACGACCTGGACTGCGACGTGCTGGTCATTGGCGGTGGTCCTGGCGGTTATTCGGCCGCCTTTCGCGCCGCCGACCTGGGCCTCAAGGTCGTGTTGGTCGAGCGTTACGCCACCCTGGGCGGCGTCTGCCTCAACGTGGGTTGCATCCCCTCCAAGGCGCTGCTGCACGTGGCCGCGGTGATGGATGAGGTCAGCCATATGGCCGACCTGGGCGTGGACTTTGGCGCCCCGTCGGTGAACATCGACAAGCTGCGCGGCCACAAGGAAAAGGTCATCGGCAAGCTGACCGGTGGCCTGGCTGCCATGGCCAAGATGCGCAAGGTGACGGTGGTGCGCGGCTACGGCAACTTCATCAGCAGTCACCAGCTGCAGGTCGAAGAAACCAATGGCAGCGCGCAAGAGCGCACCGGCAAGACCCAGACCATCGGCTTCCAGCGCGCCATCATCGCCGCCGGCAGCCAGGCCGTGCGCCTGCCCTTCATGCCCAACGACCCGCGCGTGGTCGACAGCACCGGCGCCCTGGCCCTCAAGGAAGTGCCCAAGCGCATGCTGATCCTGGGCGGCGGCATCATCGGCCTGGAAATGGGCACCGTCTACAGCACGCTGGGCGCCCGCCTGGATGTGGTCGAAATGATGGACGGCCTGATGCAAGGCGCGGACCGCGACCTGGTCAAGATCTGGCAGAAGATGAACGCCAAGCGCTTTGACAACATCATGCTCAAGACCAAGACCGTGTCCGCACGCGCCTTGCCCGAAGGCATTGAAGTCACCTTCGCGCCGGCCGAAGAGGGCGGTACCGCCCCCGCGCCCCAGGTCTATGACCTGGTGCTGCAGGCCGTGGGCCGCACGCCCAACGGCAAGAAGATTGGTGCCGAGAAGGCCGGTGTGGCGGTGACCGACCGTGGTTTCATCAACGTCGACATCCAGATGCGCACCAACGTGCCGCACATCTTCGCCATTGGCGACATCGTGGGTCAGCCCATGCTGGCGCACAAGGCGGTGCACGAGGCCCACGTGGCGGCCGAAGTCATTGCCGGCGAACTGCAAGGCAACAAGGAGCTGGCGGCTGCCGCCTTCAACGCCCGCGTCATCCCCAGCGTGGCCTACACCGACCCCGAAGTAGCGTGGGTGGGTCTGACCGAAGACCAGGCCAAGGCCCAAGGCATCAAGGTCAAGAAGGGCCTGTTCCCCTGGACGGCCTCGGGCCGCGCCATTGCCAATGGCCGCGACGAGGGCGTGACCAAGCTGCTGTTCGACGACTCGCCCGAGGTCCATGGCCACGGCAAGATCCTGGGCGGTGGCATGGTCGGCACCCACGCGGGCGACATGATCGGCGAGATTGCCCTCGCCATCGAAATGGGCGCCGACGCGGTGGACATCGGCAAAACCATCCACCCGCACCCCACGCTGGGCGAAAGCATCGGCATGGCGGCGGAAATCGCCCACGGCAGCTGCACGGACGTGCCGCCGGCACGCAAGTAAGGTCAGCCTCAGAAGGCGCTTTGGCGCCTCTGCCAGCCCAAAGCCCAGTCCGGTCACGGCCTGGGCTTTTCGTTTGTCGGGCGCTGCGGTTCGCTGCGGCTCAGTGGCCTGACAGCAGCGGGCTCAGCAGAGCCCATTCTGCGGCGCTGACCTCGGTGATCGACAGCCTGTTGCCACGCTGCAGCAACTTCATCTCGGCCAGTCCCGGGTGTTGTCGCAATTCGGCCAGGCTCAGCAGGCGCGTCTTGCGCAGGGCCTGCACATCGCGCAGCAGCCAGCGGGGTGCGTCGGCCTTGGACTTGGGGTCGAAGTAGGGCGAGGCGGGGTCGAACTGGCTGGGGTCGGGGTAGGCCTCCGAGGCCACGCGGGCCAGGCCGACGATGCCGGGCTCGGCGCAGCTGGAGTGGTAGAAGAGCACGCCATCGCCGACCTGCATGGCGTCGCGCATGAAGTTGCGCGCCTGGTAGTTGCGCACGCCAATCCAGGCCACGGTGGCGGCGGGGGCAGCCAGTGCGTCGTCGATCGAGCATTCTTCGGGCTCGGACTTCATCAGCCAATAGCGGGTGGAGGAGTTCATCGCGTGATTTTCGCCACAAAGTGAGGCGACACACGGCCAGGCCAGGGGGTCTCATCGCACAATCTCGGGCTGCGTGCGGCCCTCGCTGCGGGCCCGCCCGTCCTCAACCACCTGATGGAGTTTCACCATGTCGTCGACTTCGCCCCGCCTGCTGATCATCTCTGGCAGCGCCCGCACCGGTTCCTTGACCCGCCGCCTGGCCCATGCCGCCTCGCTGGCCGCGACCCAGGCGGGCTTCAGCGCCCAGGAGCTGGACCTGCGCGCCCTGGCCTTGCCCGTGTACGACGGCGACTTCGAGTTGGCCCAGGGCATCCCGGCGGGCGCGACCGAACTGCAGCAAGCCCTGCTGGCCAGTGATGCCTTGCTGCTGCTCACACCCGAGTACAACGGCTTTCCGACCCCGCTGTTCATCAACGCCTTTGACTGGTTGTCGCGCATCCAGGGCGGCGCGGGTCAGCCTTCGGGCGTGGCGGCCACGGCCAACAAGCCCACGGCCTTGTTGTCGGCCTCGCCTGGCGCGCTGGGGGGCTTGCGGGCGCTCAACTATGTGCGACAGTTTTTGCAGATGAACTTCGCCTCGCTGGTGATTCCGCAGCAGTTCGCGCTGGGCCACGCGGCGGATGCTTTCGATGCCGAGGGCGGTCTGAAAGAGGAGCGCAACCGCCAGGCCGTGCAAGGTGTGCTGGACGCGCTGGCCCAACTGAGCCGCGCGGTGCGGCCGGCCTGAGTTGGGGCCTGGCCTGCGCCTCAGGCCAACAAGGGGTACTCGTAGCGGATGAAGCCCTGAAACTGCGCCACCCGGTCGTACAGGCCCCGGGCACGCGCATTGTGGGTTTGCGTCAGCCAATACAGGCGCTGGGCGCCGGCGGCACGCGAGGCCTGGGCCACCGCTTCGATCAAGGCGCTGGCCGTGCCCTGCCCGCGCAGCGACTCGTCGACAAACAGGTCCTGCAAGTAGCACACGCGGGGCGCCCAGGTGCTGGCGTGAAAAAGGTAGTGGGTGAAGCCCACCAGTTGGCCCTCTACGCGGGCGCCCAGGCCGTGAACAGCGTCGCCCGCCATCAGTTTTTGCCACGCGATGGCGTAGGTTTCGTCTGAGGTCGGGCTCTCGTAAAAGGCCTTGTAGCCTTGGGCCAGGCGCAGCCAGTCGGCATGGTCTGAGGCTTGCAGTGGGCTCACTTGGACGCGGGTGTTCGGGCTCATCGGGGGCTTTCAAAAAGGCGTGGGGTGGTGCTCACAGGGGCGCGCGGGATCAGTCGGCCCAGCGGGGCTCGCAGCGGATGGTGCAGCGCACGGAATTGGCCAGAAAACAAGCCTCATGGGCCCGGTGGTGCATGGCCTCCAGCTCGGTCTGGCTGGGGCGCTGAGCGGCGTCTGGACCCAGGCGTAACACGGGGCGCAGCAGCACCTCGCGCAGCACGGTGCGGCCTTGCGCATCGGGCCCCATGTGGCCGATGGCGGCGTCCTGGTAGTCGCTGATGGCCCAACCGGCGCGCGATGCCAGGTCCAGGAACCACAGCATGTGGCAGCTGGCCAGGGCCGCCACAAACGCTTCTTCGGGGTCGACCGCGCTGGGGTCGGAGTAGGGCAGGGGCACCACGTCGGGTGAAGACGAGGCCGGCACCTGCAACCCCCCATCAAACTGCCAGCGGTGGCGGCGGCTGTAGCGGCGCTGGGTGAAGGGGCTGCCGTCGTGCTGCCACTGGACGGTGGCGAGGTGTTGGCTCATGGCTTGATCCGTTCTGGGACTGTGTGAAATGATTCCTCAGTTTAAGAATTTTTGAAGCCTTCGAAGGAGCCAATCCGCATGGGTGCAAAGAGCCAACGCGCGCCGCTGAGGCGCCAACAGGTGTACGAGCAACTGCGCCAGGCCATGGAGAACGGTCACCTGCCCGCCGGCAGCCGCCTGCCGGCCACGCGTGAGCACGCCCTGACCCTGGGGGTGTCGCGCAACACCTTGCTGTGGGCCATGGCGCGCCTGCAGGCCGAGGGCTATGTGCAGGCCCGGGTGGGTGATGGCAGCTATGTCAGCCCGAACCTGAGGCCTCCCAAGGGAGCGCCCGGTCTGAGCGCCTTGCCCCTGGGCCTGTCGCGGCGCGGTCAGTTGATGGCCGAGACGGTGCGCCACTGGAACCCGCCGCGCCAGGCAGCCAGCGCGTTTCGCATTGGTGCGCCCGAGGTGGCGAGCTTCCCCTTCGCCACCTGGGACCGGCTGGGCCGGCAGCTCAGCGCCAGCGAGCGCCGGGCCGGCGCCCAGTACCTGGACCCGGCCGGCGAGCCCGTGCTGCGCGAGGCCATCGCGCAGTGGCTGTGGGCCTCGCGCGGCATCCGCTGCGATGCGGGGCGGGTACTGGTCTGTTCAGGTTCGCAGCAGGCCATCGATCTGGTCGGCCGCTTGCTGCTGGACGTGGGCGATGAGGTGCTGGTGGAAGACCCCGGCTACCCCGGCATCCGGGCCAGCCTGTTGGGCCACGGGGCCCAGGTGCGGCCGGTGCCTTTGGACGCCGAAGGCCTGTGCCTCGAGCAGGCCGAGGACCAGTGGCCGAATGCACGCCTGGCGGTGGTCACACCCACCCACCAGTTTCCCACGGGCGTGGCCATGAGCCTGTCACGCCGCCAGGCCTTGCTGGACTGGGCCCAGCGCCGCCAAGCCTGGGTGGTGGAAGACGACTACGACGGCGAATTCCAGTACGGCGCGCAGCGCCTGCCCGCCCTGTGCAGCCTGCCGCAGGCCGATCGGGTGCTGTACGTGGGCACTTTTTCCAAGACCTTGCACCCGGGCCTGCGCCTGGGCTTCATCGTGCTGCCCACCGCCTGGGTGTCGGCCTTTGCCATGGCCCGGGCCTTGAGCGACCGCCACCCGCCGGGTGACAGCCAGTGGGTGCTGGCCCGCTTCATCGCCGAGGGGCATTTGCTGCGCCACCTGCGTCGCATGCGTGAGCTGTACCAGCAACGCCAGCAGCAGCTCATTCAGGCCTTGGCCGAGGCCACGGAGGGCGCCTTGCCACTGCCGTCTTCCGATCGCGGCATGCACCTGTGCTGGCCGCTGCCCACCCCGCATGACGACCTGGCCCTGAGCCACCAGGCCGCTGCGCGCGGTGTGGTGCTGACGCCTTTGTCGCGCTACACGGTGACATCGCCACGCCGGGGATGGCTGTTCGGCTATGCCGGGTATGAACGGGCTGAGTTGCAGTCGGCAGCCCAGCAGGTGGGGCCCTTGTTGCGGCAGTCCTTGAGCACGGGGGCTGCCTGAGCCGGTGAAGCGAGGGCCGACCGCGCACCACCCGGTCACGCAGGTGACCGTCTGGCCGGGCTTGCCCCTATGGGCGGGGGCGATGGGGGCGGACAGAATGGTTCGATACCCCCTTTGTTTGCCGGAGCCCGTCCCATGTCCCTGAAGCCCCTGACCTCTGCCTCCCTGTCCCGCCGCCAGGTGCTCTGCAGCACCCTGGGTGGCGCCGCCGCGCTGGCCCTGCCGGCAGTCCAGGCCCAGGGCAGCGCCTGGCCCAACAAGCCGATTCGCCTGATCGTGCCCTACACCCCGGGCGGCTTCACCGACCAGATGGCGCGTCTGGTGCAAAACGGCCTGCAAACCCGCCTGGGCCAGACCGTGCTGATTGAAAACAAGCCCGGCGCGGGCAGCATGATCGGCGTCGACGCGGTGGCCAAGAGTGCGCCCGATGGCAGCACCTTTGGTGTGGTGATCGCGGCCTATGCGGCCAACAACTCGCTCTACCCCAAGCTGCCCTATGACGCACGCAAAGACCTGACCGGTGTGTCCCTGATGGGCATCTCGCCCCTGGTGGCGGCCGTGCCCCTGGATGCGCCTTTCAAGACCGCGCAAGAACTCATCCGCTACGCGCGCGCCAACCCCGGCAAGGTGAGCTATGGCTCCTCGGGCAATGGCTCGGCCGTGCACCTGACCACCGAGCTGTTCAAGCAGCAGACCGGGGCCTTCATGGTCCACATCCCCTACCGGGGCGCGGCGCCCGCCTTGACCGACCTGATCGGGGGCCAGATCCAGTTGTTCTTTGATGCGGCCACCGGCCTGATCAACATGGGCAAGCAGGGCAAGGTGCGTTTGATTGGCGTGGCCAGCGAACAGCGCTTGCCTGTCCTGCCCGATGTGCCCACCTTCATTGAGCAGGGTTTCAAGAACTTCACGGGCAGCACCTGGGCCGGTGTGATCGCCCCGGCGGGCACACCGCGCGACATCCTGCGCCGCATGTCTGATGAGGTCACCCGCATCGTGCGCAGCGAGGAAATGCGGCCGCGCCTGGAGGCCATGGGCACTTTCCCGGCGGGAGGCAGCCCGGAAGAGTTCGATGCCTTCCTGGTGGCCGAGAACGCCAAGTGGGGCAAGGTGATCCGCGAGGGCGGCATCAAGCCGGATTGAGGCCTGGGGGGCCTGGCCCAGCCGACCTTGACGGACGTCGGTTGAAGCCCGCTGGCGCCCCACATGGCGCCGGGCGCGCCGTCGTTTCATCCGCCCCAACGGCATTTCGCGACACGCTGCCAAGCCTTGGTCTCATGCCGCTGGCCCGCCAAAGGGCTCGCAAGGACACTGCCGACACTTGTTCAACCAGGAGTCGCAATGATGTTCCAACAGCGTGTTTTGAGTGGGGTGTGTGGTGTTTGGCTGGCCTTGGCCGGTGCTGGCCTGGCGCAGGCGGCCGATTTGACCGTGGTGGTCAAGGGCGTGGCCAAGGCCGAAGGCCAGGTCATGGTGGCCTTGTTCAACGACGCGGCGGGCTTCCCACGCGGCAAGGTGTTGCAGGGCCAGATGGTGGCGGCCAAGCCCGGTCAGGTGGAGCTGGTCTTCAAGGACCTGGCCCCGGGTGCCTACGCCGTGTCGGCCTACCAAGACCTCAACAGCAACCAGCGCCTGGACGCCAACCTGGTGGGCATGCCCACCGAACCCTATGGTTTTTCGCGCGACGCTCGGGGCAAGTTCGGACCACCCAAGTTTGAGGACGCCGTGGTCCGCGTCGGTGCCGAAGCGCAGCAGGTCCTCGTCAACCTGTCTGGCCAGTGAGGAGCGCAATGACCGACGCTTCTTCAACGGCGCCGCTGCTGTCGCTGCGCGGCATTGAGCGCAGCTTTCAGCTCGGGCAGACCCGCCTTCGGGCCCTGCGCGGCATCGACCTGACGGTGGCTGCTGGCGAATTCATGGCCATCTGGGGCCCCTCGGGCAGTGGCAAGTCCACGCTGCTCAACTTACTGGGACTGATCGACCAGGCTGACCAGGGTCTGCTGTGCTTTGAGGGCCAGGACGTGCGTCAGCTCTCCGATGATGCCCTGTCCGACTGCCGCAACCGGCGCATCGGCTTTGTGTTCCAGAGCTTCAACCTGATTCCCGTGCTCAGCGCCCTGGACAACGTGGGCTTGTCCCTGCAGGTGCAGGGCGTGCCAGCGACCGAGGTGCGACGGCGTGCCACCGAGTGGCTGGAGCAGGTGGGCCTGGGGGACTTTTTGCACTTCCGCCCAGACCGCCTCAGCGGTGGCCAACGCCAGCGCGTGGCGATTGCCCGCGCCCTGGTGGGGGCGCCGCGCTTGTTGATTGCCGACGAGCCCACGGCCAACCTGGACTCGCAAACCAGCCGCGAGGTGATCGACCTGATCGAGCGCCTGAACCGCGACACCGGCGTCACCTGCATCTTCACCACCCACGACCCCCGCCTGCTGGCGCGGGTGCCGCGCCAACTGCGCTTGCAAGACGGGGTGATCTCCCAAGACAGCTACCAGGAGGCTGCATGAACGGCCGTGTTTATCTTCAACTGGCCTGGCGCAACCTGTGGCGCAACCGGCGCCGCAGCGCCGCCACCTTGCTCAGCCTGGCCTTTGGCTTTGCCGCCGTGGCCTTGTTCGCGGGCTACACCTTCGCGGTCTATGGCGCCCTCAGCAATGCGGCCATCCATGCTGAGCTGATCGGTCACCTGACCATCAACCGCCAGGGCTGGCAGACCGAGGGCAAGCTGCACCCCGACAAGTACCTGCTGCGCGCCGAGGAGATCGCCCAGGTGCGCAGCCTGGTCGAGCGCCGCTTGCCGGGCGCGCGCCTGGTGCCCAAGCTCAGCGCCTCGGGCCTGCTGTCCAACGGCACCAGCAGCACCATTTTTGTGGCCACGGGCATCGCCCCGGCTGACCTGGACCTGTTGCGCGGCCCCTTTCGCTTCGCGCCGGGCGCGCTGCAAGCCGACAAGCCCCAGGGCGTGACTGCCGCCCAGGGCTTGGCCGATGTGCTGGGGCTCAAGATGGGCGACAGCGCCTCGGTCTTGGCCAGCACGTTGCACGGCCAGGCCAACGCGGCCGATGTGGATGTGAGCGACACCGTCAACACCGGCAACGTGGCCACCAATGACAAGCTGATGTTCATGCCTTTGGCCTTGGTCCAAGGCCTGATGGACGCGGCTGGCCGCGCCGACAGTCTGACCTTGTTGCTGCCCGGCGAGGGCGCGGTCGACAGCCCCGATGCCGAGCAGCGCCTGCGTGACATGTACACCCGACCGGCGCCCAGCGAGGCGCAATCGGACGCCCTGCGCACCCAACTGACGGCAGACTTCAAAGCCGCTGGCCTGGACCTGGAAGTGCGCACCTGGCAGGAGATGTCGGCCTTCTTCCGCCAGGTCAAAGGCATGTACGACATGATTTTTGCGCTCATGCTGGCGGTGGTGCTGGCCATCGTGGTGCTGTCGATCGCCAACGCCATGGGCATGGCAGTGGTGGAGCGCACCCGGGAGATCGGCACCCTGCGCGCCATCGGTGTGCGGCGAGCGGGCATCACCCGCCTGTTCGTCAGCGAGGCCTTGATGCTGGTGCTCGTGGGCACGCTGACCGGCCTGTTGCTGACCGCGCTGGTGCGCCATGGCGTGAATGCCGCCGACATCCGCTACGTGCCGCCGGGCAACACCCAAAGCGTGCCGATCTACATCGGTTTTGACGCCGCGCGCACGGCGCTGGCTGCCGCCGTGCTGGCCGTGCTGGCCGTCTTGGCCGCTTACTGGCCAGCGCGCCGCGCCGCGCACCATTCCATCACTGAATCCTTGGGGCATGTATGAGCTGTTCTGTTTCGACTTTTCAGGCGCCGCTGGGCCGCCGTCAGGCCCTGGCCTGGACGCTGTGGGGCAGCCTGGCTCTGGCCGCCCCGATGGCGCAGGCCGCTGAGCCCGATGCCGAGCAACTGCTGCGTGCGGCCGACCAGGCCCGGGGCGGTGGGTTCACTGGTTTGATCTGGGAGGTGCAGGCCCACAACAGCGGCAGCCAGGCCGAGGACCAGCCCGACCAGCGCCTGCGCATCAAGGCCACCGCCCAGGCCAGCCTGGCCGAAGTGCTGGAGCCTCAGAGCAGCAAGGGCTCCCGCCTGCTGCAAGTGGAGCGCAACATGTGGCTCAGCAAGCCGGGCCTGAAAAAACCGGTGGCCATCTCGCCGCGCCAGCGCCTGACCGGCCAGGCCGCGATTGGCGACATCGCCGCCACCAACTACGCCCAGGACTACCAGGCCCGCTACCTGCGCCAAGAAGATGTGGGCGACGAGCCCTGCCATGTGCTGGAGCTGTCGGCCAACAGCCGCCAGACCACCTACGACCGCATCACCTACTGGATCTCGGTGCGCCGGGGCGTGGCGGTGCAGGCCGACTTCCTGTCCTTGTCGGGCAAGAAGCTCAAGAGCGCCCAGTTCGAGTATGGCAACAGCCTCAGCGTGGGCGGCAAGACCCTTCTTTTTGTCAGCCGCATGGCGATTGCCGACGCCTTGAGCGATGCGCGCACCACCTTGGTTTACAGCCGCATCAGGGCCCAGGCCTTGGCGTCTTCTGAGTTTGATGTGGGGAATTTGCAATGAGCCGCGCCTCGGGCCGCTGGCCGGGCCGCCGACCCGCTGGGGTGGCGCTGGCGCTTTGGGCCTGCCTGCTGGGGCCCAGCCAGGCGCAGGTGGCCGAGGGCACCTCCGCCTCCGAAGACCCTATGGACGTCCAGAGCGAAGCGCCGCCCGAGTCCGACTGGCGCCTGAGCGGCAGCACCGAGGCTTGGGGCTACACCACCCACACCGACCTGGCCAGTGCCAGCCTGCTCAACCCAGGCAATCGCCTGGCGGGGCTGCCCCGCGAGGCCAACGCATGGGACCTGCGTGTGAATGCGCGTGCCGAGCAGGGGCCCTTGGCGCTGGTGGGCGCGGTGCGCCTGTTGTCCCAAAGCCGACGCACGGATCGCGTGGCGGCCCCGGCCCAGCACGACAGCGACGACAGCCAGCAATGGGGCCAGGCTTTCGCCCGTTACCGCGCAGGTGAGGGCGTGTGGACCGTGGGGCGCGAGTTGCTGAGCTGGGGCCCCGCCAACTTCCGCTCGCCCAGCAATCCCTTTTATTTTGACGCGGGCCGCACCAACCCATTGGCGGCCACGCCTGGGGTCGACTTGCTGCGCTACAGCGGCCCATTGGCACCGGGCTGGCGCGGCGGTGGGGGCTATGTGTTCTCGACCTCGCAGATCAGCCCCGCCACCGACCAGGGCCACAGCGCCTGGCTCAAGCTGGACCAGCAGGGGCCGGCCCACCTGCTGAGCCTGGTCCTGAGCCAGCAGCGCGGCGGTGCTCTTTTTGTGGGTGGCTTTGCCCAATGGACCCCGGACGACGCCTGGCTGCTCTACGCCGAGTTCGGCAGCACCCGCCAACGCGGTCGATTGCAGGCCCTGGGCGCGGGACCCGGCCCTTTGTACCGCTGGCAGCAGCCTGCACCGCGCAGCACCAACACCTTGCTGGGCGCCAGCTACACGCTGGAGAGCGGCCATGTGCTGACCGGGGAGTGGCTGCACAGCGGGGAGGGGTACAGCCAGGCCGGTCAGGCGGCCTACTGGGCCCAAGCCCAGCGCGCCCAAGGGCTGCTGACCCAGAACCCCGCACTGGCCTATGTCAGTCTGGGCCAGGCCCTGGGCCAGGCGCCTCGCCTCTTGGGGCGTGACTATGCGTGGGTCGGGCTGCAAAGCAACCCTCAACAAAGCCGCTTCTACTGGCGTCTGGAGTACAGCAGCCAATGGGCCGACCGCAGTGGCCAGGTTGTGCTGTATGCGGAAAAGAGCCTGGGCACCCGGCTGTCTGCCTTCGCGGTGCTGGGGCACAGCGTGGGCGGGGTGCAGACCGAGTTCGGCAGCCTGGTGCGGGATCGGCTGACCTTGGGTTTGAAGTGGTTTGTGCTCTGAATCAACCCCGTGCCCCAAACAAAAGGCCTGGCGCTGGGAGCGGCAGGCCTGTTGGCGGGGCGGGCTTGAGCTGGGCTGGGCTGGGCGCTCAGCGTGGGCTGTTGGCGTCCAGGGTGGCGGACACGGCAGGCACGGAAACCCGGCGCGCGCCATCAAAGCGGCGCTGCCAATAGCTTTCACGCATGTCTTCGACACGCACCTGGCTGCCCGAGCGCGGCGAGTGGATGAACTTGCCGTCACCCACGTAAATGCCGACATGGCTGAAGGCGTGGCGCATGGTGTTGAAGAACACCAGGTCACCGGGCTGCAAATCTTGTTTGTCGATGGTTTGGGTGGCGGCTGCTTGCTGGTCGGCACGGCGTGGCAGCACCAGGCCCACGGTTTGTTCGTACATGGCGCGAACAAAGCCACTGCAGTCAAAGCCGGTCTCAGCGGTGTTGCCGCCCCGGCGGTAGGGCACGCCCAGGAATCCCATGGCGTTGACCACCAGCTCGGAAGCGCGGCTGCTGAGGCTTTGGCGCACGTAACTGAGTTGGGTCAACAGACCGCGGTCAGCGAGGAGTTTTTCGACGTCGTCAACCGGTTGGGTGCTGGGCACCGCTTGTGCCCGAAGGGCAAAACCGAAAAGTGTGAGGCCGAGGAGAAGGAGGCAGAGCCAACGAGACATGGGCGCAGAGGTTAGCCGGGGGGGCGTTTCACGTCAAGCACGAAAATGCGCTAACTCATTGATTTTTCTCATGACTCTGGGCTGATGTCTAATAAGGCCATGGCTTTGCAGCCCCATTTTTATTTTGAACGACCATGTTGATTGACGCCCAAGAATCCCAGCTCGTGCTGGTGGACTACCAAACCCGCCTGATGCCCGCCTTGCACGAAGGCCCACTGGTGCTGGCCAACGCGCTGCGCCTGGCCCAGGCCGCCAAGCTGCTGCAGGTGCCCGTGTGGGGCACCGAGCAAAACCCTTCGGGCCTGGGTGAGAACCCAGCGGAGCTCAAGGCCTTGTGCCGCGACACACTGGTGAAGATGCAGTTCAGCGCCTGCGAAGAAGGCCTGTCGGAGTGGCTGCGCCCCCCGGCCAAGCCCGTGCAAGGCAATGCCCGCAGCCTGCCGCGCCACCTGCAAAAGCCGGCCCAGGCCGCGCCTGAGCGCAGCGCCATCGTGCTGGCCGGTTGCGAGGCCCATGTTTGCCTGCTGCAGACCGCGCTGGACCTGCTGGAAGACGAGTTTGACGTGTGGGTGGTGACCGACGCCTGCGCCTCGCGCACCGAACGCAACCGCGACGCCGCCTTTGACCGCCTGGCCGGCGCTGGCGCCGAGCTGGTGACGACTGAAATGGTCGTGTTCGAGTGGCTGCGCAGCGCCGAACACCCGCAGTTCAAGGCCGTGCAAGCGCTGATCAAGTGAGCCTGACGCGGGCCGGTGCCGGCCCGTGCCTCAGTCGCTGTCCTGGTAGCGCTGGGTGATCTTGATCACCTGCTCGCGGGCGGCCACCAGGGCTTGCACGCAATGGGGGTCCAGTTGGCCGGCGGCGGCCATGCGCTGCAATTCAGCCATGGCCTCCTCGGTGCGCCAACCGTCTTTGTAGGGCCGAGGGCTGGTCAAGGCGTCAAAGATGTCGGCCACGGTCACGATGCGCGCCTCGATCGGGATTTGATCCCCCGACAAGCCCTTGGGGTAGCCCGAGCCGTCCAGCAACTCGTGGTGGCAGGCCACGATGTTGAGCATCAGCTTGGCGTCGGGCAGGCGCTTGAGGTTGAAGTCACCCATGATTTTCTCGACCAAGGCGCAGCCCAGTTCGACATGGGTTTCCATCAGCTTGTGCTCTTGCGGGTTGAGCCGGCCCTCTTTGAGCAGGATGCGGTCCGGGATGCCGATCTTGCCAATGTCGTGCAGCGGTGCGAACAGGTACAGGTGCTCGACAAATTCATCGTCCAGTTGGTAGTGCTCGGCCACGCCCCGCGCAATCAAGCGGGCGTAGCGCGCCATGCGCTCCAGGTGGGCGCCGGTTTCAAAGTCACGCAGGTTGGCAAAGTCGCGCGCCACCTGGGTCGACGCCAACATGGCCTGCACCATGGCCATTTCGTTGCTGATCAGCATGGCCACCTGGCTGCAGAACATGACCAGGTCGCGCTGTACCCGCACATCAAAAGCCGCGGCTTCGGTGGAGTCAAAAAACAAAAAGCCAATCAAGCCCTGCGGCCCGTACATGGGCACGGTGAATGACGATTGGTAGCCCTGTTCCAGCAACCAGCGCGAGTGGGGGTGCTCGCTTTGCTGCAGGCAGGAGAGTTCATCGAGCACCCGGAAATCCCCGGTCTGCGCCAGCTTCAACAGCGATTGGCTGTCGGCCAGTGGCCATTCATAGCCCTGCAGAGGCGCCCCATGCCGGGTGCTGTGGATGAAGGTTTTCAGGCAGTCATCGCGGGCGTCGTGCAGGGCGCAGGCAATGCGGTCCAGCGAAGGCATGGTGGGCAGCAGCCGCTCATGCATCTGGCGCAGACGTTCACTCAGGCTGTGCGTTCCCCGGAACAGGTCGACGAGGTAGTGCGCAGGTGAGTCGGTCATGGCGTGGGGTAGGGGAGGCTCGCAGCGGTCAAAAGAAGATCGGTGATTGGAGCATGGCTGTCTGACGACGCAGCCCACAGTATCCTCATAAATTGATCTACATCAAGCTGGTGCGGGTGCCTTTGTGTCGGTGGTGGGACTCAAGCACGCTTCAGCCCGACCTCCTCGGCACGCCTCTGCCCTGGTGCGGCTGGCACTCTTCGTTGAGCGCGCAGTGCTTACTGAGCGGCCTAGGCCTGGGGGGGCGCGGTCTCGTCAGGGGCTTTGGACTTGAAGAGGCCCATCACCCAGACGTAGAACACCGGGGCGAACACCACGCCAAGCACGGTGGCACTGACCATGCCGCCGATCACCCCTGTGCCCAGCGAGCGCTGGCTGGCGGCTCCCGCACCTTGTGCCAGTGCCAAAGGCAGCACCCCCAGGATGAAGGCCATCGAGGTCATGACAATGGGGCGAAAACGCAAGCGAGCGGCCATGCAGGCGGCCTCCACCAGGGGGTGCCCTTGCTCGCGCAAGGCCTTGGCAAACTCGACGATCAGGATGGCGTTCTTGGCACTCAGGCCAATGATGGTGATCAGGCCCACCTTGAAGTAAACATCGTTGGTCAAGCCCAGCAAGGACACGGCGGCAACCGAGCCCAAAGCCCCCAATGGAACAATCAGCATGACGGAGGCTGGCAGGGTCCAGCTCTCATACAAAGCCACCAGCAGCAGGAACACCACCACGACCGCCAGCACAAACAGGAAAGGTGCCTGCTGCCCGGCGAAGCGCTCCTGGTAAGACAGGGCGGTCCATTCGTGGCCAATGCCTTTGGGCAAGGTCGCCAGCATGCGCTCGATCTCGGCCATGGCCTCCCCCGTGCTGTGACCTGGGGCGGCATCCCCCATGATGCGGTAGGCGGGATAGCCGTTGTAACGCGAGATCTGGACGGGGCCCATCTCCCAGGCGGCGGTCACGAAGGCACTCAGGGGCACCTGGGCTCCGTTTCGCCCAGGCACATGCAAGGCCATGAGACTTTCTGGCGTCATGCGCTCCTGCGCGTCGGCCTGCACGATCACGCGCTGCAGTCGTCCTGCATTGGCAAAGTCATTCACCAGCGCTGAGCCAAATGCCGTGGACAGGGTGGTGGCGATGTTCTCAAATCCGACCCCCAAGGCCTCGGCCTTGCTTCGGTCCACATCCAGGCGAAGCTGAGGAGCGTCCTGCAGCCCTTCCATCACGGCATAGGCCAGCAAGGGCGAGGCGCTGGCTTGCGCCAGCAGTTGGTCGCGGGCCTGGGTCAGCGCGGCCCGGCCCAGCCCGGCCCGGTCCTGCAGCCGCAGGGCAAATCCGCCCGCATTGCCCAGGCCTTCGATGGGGGGCGGCATCACTGCCATGGCCGTGCCGTCAGGCAACTGGCCAAAGCGCTCGTTGAAAGCCGCGATTTCGCTCTCGACCGTCTGGCCCCGAGGGCGCTGCGGCCAATCCTTGAGGCTGGGAAAGCCCAGGGCCGCGTTTTGCCCCATGCCGGAGAAACTGAAACCCAGGATGCTGAATGCGGAGTCCATGCCTTCACGCGACATCAGGTACTGATCGACCTGCTTCACCAGAGCTTCCGTACGAGGGTAAGTGGCCCCAGGCGGCAACTGCATGTCGACCATCCAGTAGCCTTGGTCTTCAGGGGGCACAAACGATTCGGGTACCCGCACATACAGCCAGCCCAGCAGCGCGACGGCCAGCAGGTACACCCCCATGGCGCGGCCTGTGCGGCGCAGCAATCGGACATTGAGCGATTCGAAGCGATGGGTCAGGCGCATGAGGACGCGGTTGAAGCCGCCAAAGAACCCCTGCTGTTCAGCGTGTACGCCTCGCTTGGGGGGCTGTAGCAAGGTGGCACACAAAGCCGGTGTGAGGGTGAGGGCCAAGAACCCCGAGAACAAGATCGACACGGCCAAGGACAAGGAGAACTGGCGGTAGATCACCCCCACCGACCCGGTCATGAAGGCCAGTGGCAAAAACACCGCCACCAGGACCAAGGTGATGCCAATGATGGCGCCGCTCACCTGGGTCATGGCCTTGCGGGTGGCGTCTTTGGGCGACAGGCCTTCTTCCGCCATGATCCGTTCGACGTTCTCCACCACCACGATGGCGTCGTCCACCAGAATGCCAATGGCCAGCACCAGGCCGAACATGGTCATCATGTTGACTGAGAAGTCCAGCCCCCACATCACAGCGAAGGTCCCCATGAGGCAAACCGGCACCACGATGGTGGGGATCAAGGTGTAGCGCACGTTCTGCAAGAACAGGAACATCACCAGGAACACCAGCACGACGGCTTCCAGCAAGGTGTGGATGACCTTCTCGATGGCCACCTTGACAAACAAAGACGTGTCGTAGGCGATCGAGTACTCCATGTCCGAAGGCATCTGGGCCGCCAGTTCCCGCAGGCGGGCCTTGACCGCATCGGCGGTCTGGATGGCGTTGGCCCCCGGCGCGAGCTGCACCGCACCCGCCACTGCCTTCTTGCCGTTTTGTCGGCTCTCGGCGCTGTAGTCCTGGCGCCCGATCTCCAGCCTGGCCACATCCGACAGCCTGACCGTGGACCCATCGCGGTTGGCCCGCAGCACGATGCGCCCGAATTCCTCGGGAGACTCCAACATGCCCTTGACGGCCAGCGTGGCGCTCAGTTCCTGCGCCGCCGTGCCGGGGCGGCTGCCAAAGCTGCCCGCAGGCACCTGCACATTCTGGGCTGCGATGGCACTGTTCACATCCGCGACCGTGAGGCCATAGCCCAACAACTTCTGTGGCGATACCCAGACCCGCATGGCCGCCTCAGACCCGAACAACTGCAGTTTGCCCACACCCGGCACGCGGCGGATTTCATTGTTCAGGGTGCGTGCCGCGTAATCCGCCAGGGCGACCACGTCTTTGCCCTCATCCTCGCCCTTGAAATTCAGGGCATAGATGAGCAAGAAGCTGGCGTTGGCCTGCTCGACCTGCACGCCCTGGCGCGTCACCGCTGCAGGCAGGCGCGCTTCGGCTTTCTTCAGGCGGTTCTGCACGTCCACCTGGGCCAAGGCGGGGTCGGTTCCGGGTTTGAAGGTGGCGGTGATCTCGGCTGAGCTGTTGGAACTCGACGAGTCGAAGTACAAAAGCCCTCGCGCCCCGTTGAGTTCCTCTTCCAGGATGCTGGTGACCGAATTGACCACGGCGCTGGCGGAGGCCCCCGGGTAAGTGGCGGTCACCGTGATTTGAGGGGGCGCCACCACTGGGAACTGTGACACCGGCAGCGAGGGAATCGCCAACAGACCTGCCAGCGTGATGAAGATGGCGACCACCCAAGCGAGCTTGGGGCGGCCAATGAAGAAGGAGGACATCGTGGGGTTCTCGGGTGCGAGCAAGGGATTCGGATCGTCAGCGCTTGTCCACTGACGCTGCGCTGGACGCGGCGGCTGAAGTGGCGTTGACCAGCTCGCCCGGGCGGACCTGCTGGCCGCCGACGATCACCTTTTCACCAGCGCGCAGGCCCTGTGTGATGTGCCAGTTCGCTCCGTACATGGCGCCTGTTTGCACGGTCCGGGCCTCCACCTGGTCATCCGCTCCAAGCACTTGGACCTGGGACAAGCCTTCAGCCGTTGGCTTGACCGCCCGCTGCGGCAGCAAAACCGCTTGTGAGTCCTGGCGCTGAGCCATCCGCACCCGCACATACATGCCTGGCATCAAAACGCCTTCTGTGTTGGCGATTTCGCCTCGCAAGGAAACCTGGCTGGTGCTGGGGTCGACCGTGATGTCCGAAAACAGCAGACGGCCCTCGTGCAGTCGGTCAGAGCCCTCCAGCTTGATTTGCAGGCGCGGCAGTGGCTGGTGACCTTTGGGCTGGCTGGCTTGGGCTTCTCGGAGCCGAACCACTTCGGCGACCGGTTGCACAAAGTCGACATAGATCGGACTCCATTGCTGGATGTTGGCCAGCGCCGTCGCTTCACCCTGTCCCACCAGGGCCCCCTGTGACACCAGGGCGCGACCAATGCGTCCCGCGATAGGGGCTCTGACCTCGCAATGCGCCAGGTTGAGCTGGGCCGATTCCACATCCGCTTTGGCCGCCAGGCGATTGGCTTGCTGTGTTTTGACAGCCGTCGCTGCGGCGTCGAACTCCTGCTGGCTGATGGCATTCGCCTTCACCAGGGGCTGGTAGCGGCGCAGCACGCCTTCGGCGTCTGCCAGGGCGGCCTCCGCTTTGGCCAACTCGGCCTCAGCGCGGTTCAGCGCCACGCGGAACGGGGCTGAGTCGATGCTGAACAGCAACTGGCCCGCTTTGACATCGGTGCCCTCCTGAAAATGACGTGCCACCACAATCCCCGCCACCCGGGCCCGCACCTCGGCCACCCGGGTGGAGGCCAAACGACCCGGCAACTCCTGCACCAAGGGCAGGGTTTGCATCTGAACCTGCACCACTTCGACCCGGGGGCGTGCCGCATCTGACGGTGCGACCGACCCCTGGGGTTGGCATGCGGCCAACAGGCTGCCCAGGGCGGTCACGGTGGCCGAGAGGGCGGTTCGCTTGGAAAACTGGAGCATGGTGGGTGACCCTGGGACGGGGGGCTTGATGGCAAGTTGAGACTGCATATTGATTCAAGTGAATCAAAAAAGTTTCATTGTAGTTGGGTTGGATTCTCAAAGAGTCCGGGATAGCGAATTTAGAATGCTCGCAGCACCTGTGCATGACCCATGCCGCCGGGGTTTTGAAACCGATGCACGAAAGCAGGCCTTATTGATGACCAGTCCCCTTTTGAATGCCGAAGACGAGCGAGTTCTTGCCGCCCTTGCGCTTGCGATGGTCGACAAGCCGCGCGCCACGCTGCAGGAGCTCGCGCAAGCCATTGGCGTCAGCAAGGCGACTTTGTACCGCTTCAGTCGTACCCGGGAAGAACTGGTGGATCGCCTGATGGCCCATGGTGCCCAGCTCATGAACCGGGCGCTCGAAGAGGCCGAACTCGACAAGGCCCCCGCGGTCGAAGCCCTGCGGCGTTTCATCGAGGGGCAGCTCCGTCACAGTGAGCTGGCGGCCTTCATGATTTACCACTGGAAGCCCGACACCTTGCAGGACGTCAGGGCTGCTGCGACATGGTCGGCGTATTTCGCCGTGCTCGATGGGTTTTTTCTCCGGGGCCAGCGCGATGGTCTCTTTCGCATCGAGATAGGGGCCGCCGTTCTCAGTGAGAGCCTCATCTCCCTGCTGTCCGGCCTCATGGATGCCGAGCGGCGGGGGCGCATTGCGCGGGCCAGCCTGCCGGGCATGATCGAGGCGATGTTCCTGGCGGGCGCCCTCAGTCAGCCCGCCCCCTGAGCACGGGGCAGACACCTCCCCACGTCACGACCGGCCGCCCCTTCACGCCGGTCAACAGACCGCAGCCTGACCGGAATGCCCATGGGTCTTGGGGCCTTTGTCAGGTCCCCGCAAGCCCGTCATGAATAATTATGAATTCAATTGCGCTGCTGCCAGGTCGGGTCGGGGGCGATCCGCTGTGCGCTCAGCGTCGGAGCGAGGAGACACATTCCATGAGTTACAAGGCTTTTCACCAGCGTTCCCTCACGGATCGCGACGCTTTCTGGTCTGAGCAGGCCGCGCTGATCGACTGGCACCAGCCGCCGCAGCAGATCTGTGACTACAGCAACCCGCCGTTTGCGCGTTGGTTTGTGGGGGGCTTGACCAATTTGTGTCACAACGCCGTCGACCGCCACGTGGCCAGCCGGGGCGACCAGGCCGCGCTGATTGCCGTCTCCACCGAGACCGACACCGAGCGCACCTACACCTTCAGCGAGCTGCACCAGGAGGTGCAGCGCATGGCCGCCGCCTTGCAGGAGCTGGGGGTGGGCAAGGGCGATCGGGTGCTGATCTACATGCCCATGATCGCCGAGGCCGCGTTCGCCATGCTGGCCTGCACCCGCATCGGGGCCCTGCACACGGTGGTGTTTGGCGGCTTTGCCTCGGGCGCGCTGGCTTCGCGCATCGACGATGCCGAACCCAAGGTCATCGTCAGTGCGGACGGTGGCTCGCGTGGCGGCAAGCCCGTGCCCTACAAACCACTGCTGGACGACGCCATTCAGTTGGCCCAACACAAGCCCGGCGCCGTGTTGCTGGTCGAGCGTGGCCTGGTGCCCTTGACCTTCCTGGCCGGGCGTGACCACAGCTGGCGCGCCCTGCGCGACAAGCATCTGAACGCGGTCGTGCCCTGCGAGTGGGTCGACGCCACCCACCCCAGCTACACCCTCTACACCAGCGGCACCACGGGCAAGCCCAAGGGCGTGCAACGCGACACCGGTGGCTACGCAGTGGCGCTGGCGGCCAGCATGAAGCACATCTTCCAGGGCCAGCCGGGCGAGACCTACTTCTCCACCAGCGACATTGGCTGGGTGGTGGGCCACAGCTACATCGTCTACGGCCCGCTGATTGCTGGCATGGCCACCATCATGTACGAGGGCTTGCCCACCCGCCCGGACGCCGGCATCTGGTGGCAGCTCGTCGAGAAATACAAGGTCACCCGCATGTTCAGCGCCCCCACGGCGGTGCGCGTGCTCAAGAAGCAAGACCCGGCCTACCTGAGCAAGTACGACCTCTCCAGCCTCAAGGCCTTGTACCTGGCCGGCGAGCCGCTGGACGAGCCCACGGCCCAGTGGATCAGCAGCGCGCTCAACGTGCCCATCATCGACAACTACTGGCAGACCGAATCGGGCTGGCCCATCCTGACCCTGGCCAACGGGGTGCAGGCCCAGGCCTCCAAGTTCGGCAGCCCGGGCGTGGCCATGTATGGCTACGACGTCAAGCTGTTTGACGAATCCACCGGTGAAGAGCTGCACGGCGCCCACCAGAAGGGCGTGGTCGCCATCGAAGGCCCGCTGCCGCCGGGCTGCATGCAGACGGTGTGGCGCGATGACCAGCGCTTCGTCAACACCTACTGGAAGAGCATCCCGGGCAAGCTGGTCTACAGCACCTTCGACTGGGGCATCCGCGACGAAGACGGCTACTTCTTCATCCTGGGCCGCACCGACGACGTGATCAATGTGGCTGGCCACCGCCTGGGCACGCGTGAGATTGAAGAAAGCATCTCCAGCCACCCCAATGTGGCCGAGGTGGCTGTGGTCGGCGTGGCCGACAAGCTCAAGGGCCAGGTGGCGATGGCCTTTGTCGTGCCCAAGGACGCCAGCAGCGCCGATTCGCCCGAGGCGCGTCTGCGCCTGGAAGGCGAGATCATGAAAGTGGTCGACGGCCAGCTGGGCGCTGTGGCGCGCCCCTCGCGTGTGCTCATCGTCAATGTGTTGCCCAAGACGCGCAGCGGCAAGTTGTTGCGCCGTGCCTTGCAAGCCGTCTGCGAGGGCCGCGACCCTGGTGACCTGACCACCATGGACGACCCCGCCGCCCTGCAACAGGTGCGCGATTTGATGGCCCCCGCGGCCTGAGTGTCAGCCCGGGTCACCTGTGGGGGCCGGTTTTCGGCCCACCCGGGTGGCTTGGCGGCGCAGGGCGCTGCGGCCACAAGGCCACAATGCGCCATGACCCATCCTCCCATCCCCTGGATTGAACGCCTGGCCCTGCGGCGCCTGCCGCTGGGCCTGACCCTGGCGGGCCTGATGCTGCTGGTGCCTTTGGCCTGGCCGACCAGGTTGCTGCTGGCCTGGTCGGTCGGCGCCATGGCTTACCTGAGCCTGGCCTGGTGTCTGGCCCTGCGTTTGGATGCCCACCGCACCCGGGCCCGGGCGCTGGCCCTGGACCCGCCGGGCTGGCTGGCGTTCTCCATGGCGGTGTTGGCCATGCTCGCCAGCGTGGCCGCCATTGCCATGTTGCTGACAGCCCAGGTGGGCCCGCAAGATGCCGTTCAGGCCTTGCACATGGGCCTGGCCCTGTTGGCGCTGGCGGCGGCTTGGGTGCTGATCCACACCCTGTTCGCCTTTCGCTACGCCCATATGTACTACCACGCGCGCTGGCAACCGGCAGGCGCTGCGCCAGCGCTGCTGTTTCCGGGCGGTGAATCGCCTGACTACGCTGACTTTCTCTATTACGCCCTGGTGGTGGGCATGACGTCTCAGGTGTCGGATGTGCAGGTCCAGTCGCGCTCGCTGCGGCGCCTGACCCTGGTGCAAAGCGTGTTGGCCTTTGTATTCAATATGTTTGTGCTGGCGCTGGGCATCAATGTGCTGGCCGGCCTGCTGCATTGAGCATGCCGCGCCGCTCGCCGCGCAAGCCCTGCGTTCAGGCTTGCGGCAGACGCCATTCGGCCGGTGCTTGCCACTGCCGCGCCCAGGCCTGCAACTCGCTGGGCGGCATGGGGCGCGCAATGCCGTAGCCCTGGCCCAGGCGGCAGCCCATCTCCAGCAGGCGCTGGCCCTGGGCGCTGGTCTCCACGCCTTCGGCAATCAAGGTCAAACCGAAGGAGCGGGACAGGCCGATCACGCCATCCACGATGGCCATGTCGCCGATGTCGGTCATCATCCCGTTCACAAAGCTGCGGTCGATCTTGAGCGCATCGGCCGGCAGCTGGCGCAGGTAGGTCAGCGACGAATAGCCGGTGCCAAAGTCATCGATGGCGATCGACAAACCCATGTTGCGCAGCTGGGTCAAGGTGGACGTGACGGCATGGATGTCGGTCAGGGCCGCGCTTTCGGTGATCTCGATTTCCAGCAGGGAGGTCGGTACATCGGGGCAGGACGCCAAGCGTTGGCGCACGCGCTCCGGGAAGTCCGGGGTCTGCAGGTGGCGCGCCGAGATGTTCAGGCTCAAGGGCACGCGCAGGCCCTGGGCCAGCCACGCTTGCTGCAACTGCAGCGAGTGGCCCAGCACCCATTCGCCAAACGCCACTTCCAGCGATGAGCCTTCGATTTGGGGCAGGAACTCCCCAGGCCCCAGCAGACCCCGTTCCGGGTGCTGCCAGCGTGCCAGTGCCTCGGCGCCGACCAGGGTGCCTTCCAGCATGTCGACCTTGGGCTGGACATACAGGCAGAACTCGCCAGCGGCCAGCGCGCTGCTCAGGCGGTCCAGGCGGCTGTGCTGTTCGCGCGAGGCGCGCTCGCGTTCTGCATCGAACAAATGGATGCGGTTGCGCCCGGCTTGTTTGGCCAGGTACATGGCCTGATCGGCGTGGCGCAGCAGGGCGTCAGCGTCGGCGTCGTCGTTCGGAAACAGCGTCAGGCCGATGCTGGCCGTGACCCCCAGCCGTTCGCCTTCCAGCAGCACCGGCTCGGCCATGCGGTTCATCAAGCGCTTGAGCATGGTTTCGCAGTCGCTCAGGCAGCCTGGGTTGCTCAACAGGATGACGAATTCGTCGCCTCCCAAGCGGGCCACCAGATCCTGAGGGCGGATGGCGGCCTGCAAGCGCCGGCCAATTTCGATCAGCAATTGGTCCCCAATGCCGTGGCCCAGTCGGTCGTTGACGGGTTTGAAGCCATCCAGGTCCAGGTAGGCCACCCCGAGCAGGTTGCCGTGTTGGCGGGCTTGCAGCATGGCGTGGTCCAACGCCTGGGCCAGTTGCACGCGGTTGGGCAATCCGGTGAGCGCATCGAAGTGCGCCATCTTTTGCAACTGGTCTTCCTGTTCGCGCTGCCGTGTCACGTCCAGCGCGACCCCGACCATGCGCAAGGGCGTGCCACGGGACGAGTGGGCAATCACCCGTCCCAGGTTGCGCACCCAGCGCGAGCCCCCATCGGCGTGCCGCAGGCGCAGGGTCACGTCAAAGGGCTGGGATGGATTGGCTTGGTGACGGGCCAATGCGGCCATCGCGGTTTGGCGGTCATCCGGGTGGACCACGTCGTTCCAGTGCTCGCTCGGGTTCTCGCCAGCCAGGGCGGGCAGTCCGCGCAGCTCGCGCCAGTGGCGGTCGCCAGTGACCTCGACCGTGATCATGTTCAAGTCCCACAAGGCGAGGGCGGCGGCCTCGATGGTCAGCGACAGCAGGGCTTCGCGCTCTTGCACCAGGCGCTCGGCGCGTTTGCGCTCGGTGATGTCTTTCAGGCCGAACAGCCAGCATTCAACGCCGTCGACTTCGATGGTCTGCATCGACTGCAATGCCGTGTGAACCTGGCCATCGCGGGACGTGAAATTGATCTCAAAGGCATTGAGCATGCCGGTGGCGTTGGCGGCCTCGACCAGGGCCGTGCGTTCGGCCAGCGTGTAAAGCCCCATCTCCACCACCGACTGCCCACACAAGGCCTCCTGGCGCGGCACCCCCATGGTCTGCTCCCAGGCTGGGTTCACATCCAGGTAGTGCCCGTCCGACTTGCGCGAAATGCCCATGGGGTCGGGAATGGCGCGGAAGATGCGCGCAAAGCGGTCTTCGGACTGGCGCAGGCGGTCCAGGCTGCGCTTGGCTTCGTCGATGTCACGAATCACGCCCCGAACCCGGTCCACTTGGCCATTGCTCAGCACCGGCTCTGCCATGGCCTGGACCCAGATCCGTCGGCCATCGCCGCGCACCACTTCCAGTTCTTCTTGAAAGGCTCTTTGTTCTTGCACGCAGCGGCGCAGAAGCTCTCTGAACCGGGCTTGGTACTCGGGTGCCACGCACTGGCCAGCGTAGTCGCTGGGGGGGCCCGCGTCGGGCGACAGGCCGTGCAGTTCGTAACAGACCTCGGACCAATAGCGCTCTTCGGGCCGGGGAGAGTCCTCCCACACCCCCAACCGGGCAATCCGACCCGCCTGCAGCAGCAAGGCGTTCACGCGCACCAACTGGTCCTGCATGGCCTGCTGCTCGCTCATGTCGTGGAACAGGAAGATGAAGCAGGGCTCGCCATCCATGTTGATTTGCCGCGCCGACATGCGCCCGGGCACCACGCGCCCGTCGGCCGCTCGGGCGATCAGTGGCAGGCTGTCGACCTGGCCTTTTTCATGGAAGGCCAGCAGCAGTTTGCTGCGTTCCTCCGGGCTGTTCCAGATGTTCAGCTCAATCGAACTGCGCCCGATGAGCTCGTCGCGCTCATGCCCCAGCAAACGGCAAAAGGCGGGATTGACCTCGATGTAGGTGCCATCGCTGACCCGGGTGATGCCGGCCGCGTCCGGAAAGGCTTCGTAAATGGTCTGGAACTTGGTTTGCGACAGCAGCAAGGCCTCATGGGCTTCATGCCCCGAGGTGACGTCCAGGTGCATACCGACCACCCGCACGGTCTCCCCTTGGGCGTTGCGGTCCACGATGCGGCCCCGGACCAGAATCCAGCGCCATTGGCCCTGGCGGTTGCGCACCCGGAACTCTGCTTCAAAGTTGTCCTCAGGACGCTTCAAAAGGCTGATCCGAACACCACTCAGGCGAGCCGCGTCTTCCGGATGCCACATGCGCTGCCAACTGCTCCAGGGGTCTTCACCGGGCTGGACTTGAAGCTCGAACTGGTTGTAGAAGTGGCCTTGAAACGTAGTGATGCGGCTCAAGGGCTCCCACACCCAGCGCCCACCGCCCGAGGCGTCCAACACCTGCAGCAACTCGTTTTCGCGGCGCTTGAGTTGCACCTCATAGCGGGCCCGCCCCAGCAGCAATTCGAGGCACAGGCCCAGCAGCAAGGTGCTGCCCATGAAGCGCCACAGGTGGCTCTCGGGCAGCGGGCCCAGCCAATTCAGGTGGTAGCACACGGTGACCACGGCCTGCACCCCTGCGGACAGCATCAACAACGACAGCCACAGCTGCAGTCGGGTGTTGCGGCGGTGGTAGAGCGTTCGGCAGCCCTCGGACCACACGAGCACCACCCCCATCACGGCCAGGTGGCCCAGGGTGTGCGGCAATTGCAGGAGGATCGCGACGGCTGCGGGGATCAAGGTCGCCGCCACACCGATCTGGCGGCCCAGCAGGAAAATGCCCAGGGCCTGGTAGGCGGGGCGCAGCACCGCTTCATTGCTCTGGCCGGCCAGCGGGGACCAGAACATGGCCACGGTCGTGGCCGTGCCCATCAGCAAGGCAATGAGCCAACGTTGCCGACCTTGGGGTGCGATCAACCATTGCGGGGGCAGGAGCAACAAAGTGCCCACCACGGCCGCCATCACGACGCTGTTGACCGCCACATCCAGCGGAAAATCGATCACCCGGACACCTCATTCTTGTTGTCTACGGTGGCCAGTAGCCACCTTTGGCCGGGTCTGGCACGGTGCACAGGTCAGGAAGTTCTCCCAATCCAGACGCCGCATCAACCCCACCCGACTTGTGTGCCCTGAACCCATGCCGGGAAGAGTTCAAGGCATCACGCCGCGCCGCAGAACGCTTTTCAACCGTGCGTTCTGCGAACTTGTACAAGAAGTAGTGTAAAACTGTTACGAGGCTGGCCGAGCCTGCCGGCCAATCCGGATCAACCCCGTTGACAAGGCTGTGCCACACACGATGACCAGGCCGCAGCCCACCATCCAGGCGGTGATTTGCTCGTTCAGGAAGACGCTGCCATAGAGCACGGCAAACAAAGGGGTGACAAAGGTCACCGTCAGCGCCCGGGCGGGGCCTGCGTGCTCGATCAGGCGGAAGTACAGGATGTAGGCGATGCCGGTGCAGAACACCGCAATCGCGGCAATCGAGGCCCAGGCCGCCGCGCTGGGGGGCGTGGCCGGCCAAAGCCACCACGTGGGCAGCAGCAGCACCAGGGCTGAGCCCAGTTGGCTGCCAGTGGCCAGGGCCAGCGCCGGCACACCACTGAGGTAGCGCCGCGTGAAGGTGGCAGCCCAGCCATAGCACAGGGTGGCGGCCAAGCAGGCCAAGATGGCCAAGCCGGTGCCCCCGGGCTTGAAGCTGGCTTTGCCTGCCGCCAGCAAGGCCACCCCGGCAAAGCCAATGGCCAGGCCTGTTGCTTTGCTGCTGCCCGGGCGCTCGCCCAGCCAGACCCAGGCCAGCAAGGCGCCGCACAAAGGCGTGGTGGCGTTGAGGATGGAGGCCAGGCCGGTGTTGATCGACAGGACGGCCCAGGCGTACAGCGCAAAAGGCACGGCGGAGTTGACCACGCCCGCCAGCAAGATCGGGCGCCAGTGCTGGCGCAGGGCCGGCCACTGGCCGCGCATCGCCATGATGGGCCAGAGGAACAAGGTGGCCAGGCTGACGCGCAGACCAGCGGTGACCAGCGGGCCAAACTCGGCCGCGCCCAGGCGCATGAACAAAAAGGACGCACCCCACAGGGCGGCCAGGATCAGGTACTCCAGACTCCAGCCCAGCTTCATGCGGTGGCTCCGGTGAACAAGACGCCTTGCGTCGACGCCGCGTGGGCCCGCGTGCGGGCCTGCGGCTGGGCTTGCGCCACGGTCGGCAGGGCCAATCCTTCCAGTTGCAGCAGGGCGGTCTTGCGGTCCAGGCCGCCGGCATAGCCGGTCAGGCTGCCGTCGGCGCCCAGCACCCGGTGGCAGGGCACGATCACCGACACGGGGTTGCGGCCCACGGCGGCCCCGACCGCCCGTGCCGCCTGGGGGCGACCCAGTTGCGCGGCCAAGGCGCCATAGCCCGTGCATTGGCCTCGGGGAATGGCGCACAAAGCCTGCCAGACAGCTTGCTGGAAAGGGGTGCCTTGGCTCAGGTCCAGCGGCACGGAGAAGCCGGTGCTTTCACCCCGGAGGTAGGCCTGGAGCTGGTCCCGCGCCGCGCAGAGCAGCGGGTGCGTGGGCGCCTGGGGCCAGGCTTGTGGGCCTGTCAGTTCGGCGGGGGCATGGCGCTGGCCCAGGAACCAGGCCCCGCACAGGCCGCGCTCGGTGGCGGCCAGGTGAAGCGGTCCCAAGGGGCTGTCGAAGGCCAGTTGAAGCGGGGCCGTCGCCGAAGGGCGTGGGGTGGGGCTCATGGTGAGAAGGTCCTCGGCGGGGAGTGAAGAAGACGGGTGTGGGGGCATCTGGGGGCCGCCTCACAAGGAATGGGGTGTCATGTCGGCTTCGGTCGGCGCTGCGTCAGCCACTGCCTGGAGGGCGGTCGGAGCACCGTGTTCCCAAATCCGGACGACAGCATAGCTGCGCCAGGGCCGCCATGGCGCTGACGCGGCTTCTGTGGCCTGGGCCGCGGCGCGTGGTGAGGGGCGCGGCCCAGGGCCACCGGCCGGCCTTGCCCTGTGGGGGTCGGCCGCTGGGACCAGGCGTGTGGCCAGCGCGTTTTGCAGCACCACGTCACCGGCTGGAAATGCGTCAGGCCAGCGCAGGGCGCGCATGGCGATGTACTGCGCGGTCCAGTCGCCCACCCCCGGCAGGGCTTGCAAGTCAGCCAGGGTTGCCGCGAGCGGCGCACTGCCGTCCAGCACCAACTGCCCGGCGTGCACCGCCCGGGCCAGGGCCAGGATGGCCTGTTGGCGTTGCCGCACCACGCCCAGGGCACCCAGCGTGGCGCACAGCGCGCTGCCATCGCCTTCACCCGCCAAGGTGGCGGCGTCGGGGAACAGGTGACTCAGGCCGGGGGGCAGGCCGGGCTCGGGGGGGAGGGGGGCACCCCACTGGGTGACCAGGCGTTGGCACAGAGTGCGGGCGGCGGCCACGGTGATCTGTTGGCCCAGGATGGCCCGCACCGCCATCTCAAAGCCGTCCAGTGCGCCGGGCACACGCAGGCCCTGCAGGGGGCCGAAGTGGGGGGCCAGAACGGCGTCGATGGCAGCCGGGTCGGCGTCCAGGTCCAGCCACTGGCGCACCCGCCGGATCAGGCTGGGCAGGGCGGGGCGCAAGGCGTCGCTCAAGCTCAGTTGGACCTGCTGCCGCGCAGGCTGCCATTCGACCCGCAGCCAGCCTGTCAGGCGTCGGCCATCGGCGGGTGCCTGCAGTTGCAGGGTGCGCTGGAGCCGCAGGCCGTCGACTGACGGCTCGACGGTCTCCAGGCCCATCACGGCCCGCGCGGCCATGAAACGGCCCAGGGTGGCCAGGTCGTAAGGCGGTCGGTAGCCCAGGCGGATGGGCGCTGTCGCGGGGCCCGAGGGCGTGCGGGGCTCGACAGCCCGAGGGCGTGGTCCAGGCGTCGCATCGCGGGTCCGTGCGGGCTCCAGCCGGGGCCGCCTCAGCGCGCTGGGCGACAGGCCATAGTGCGCCAGGAAGGCCGCGTTGAAACGGCGCACGCTGGCAAATCCGCTGGCCAAGGCGATCTCGGTGATGGGCAGGTCGGTGTCGGCCAGCAGTTGCTTGGCGCACAGCAGGCGTTGGGTTTGCAGGTACTGCAGGGGCGACACGCCCAGCGTGGTTTCAAACAGGCGCCGCAGGTGGCGGTCACTGACGCCCAGGCGCGCGGCCAGCCGCGCCATCAAGGGCCCCTCGCTCCTGGCCTGGGCTGAAGCGCCGTGGGGCCGGGGCCAGTGGGCGGGTTCATCCAGCCAGCGGGCGGCTTCCGCCACCATGATGCGTGTGGCGTCGGTGTGGGACCAGGCCCCCAACTGGGGGGCCAGTTCCGGACGGCAGCGCAAGCAGGGTCGAAAGCCGGCCTGTTCGGCTTGGGCCGCCAACTCAAAAAACCGACAGTTTTCACGCTTGGGCGCCCGCACGGCGCAGACGGGCCTGCAGTAAATGCCGGTGCTGGTGACGCCGGTGAAGAACTGTCCGTCAAAGCGCGCATCCCGGGTTTGCAAGGCCAGGTAACAGGCGTCGGCGTCCTGGCTCAGGTGGCCGGGGTGGGCCGACCTCAGGTCGGGCTGGGGCTCGGCAGGGGGGCAGTCAAGGCGGCGTCTGGACATGGTGGGACGATGATACGCAGGCCCTGTGGCGCTGACTGGCCGTTTTCGGACTTGATCCTTGTCTAACGCGGCGTCTGAAGTTTGTCATTTGGTCCGGGCTCGCCCTCTACAATCCAAAGCGTTTGCCAGCCCGGCCTGCAGGTCGGGCTTGGCCCTGTCCGGCTGTTCTTCAACCTGTCCCAACCCAACATCTTCCATGCAAGTCAACGCAGCGATCTTCAAGGCTTACGACATCCGCGGCATCGTGCCCAGCACCCTCAACGAAAGCGTGGCCGAAGGCCTGGGCCTGGCCTTTGGGGCCGCTGCCTTGGCACAGGGTGAAACGACGGTGGCCGTGGGCCGCGATGGCCGCTTGAGCGGCCCGGCCCTGGTGCAGGCCCTGGTGCGTGGCCTGGTGGCTGCCGGCATCGAGGTGATTGATGTGGGCGCGGTCACCACCCCCATGCTGTACTTTGCGGCCAGCACCCTGTGCCGCAGCGGCATCCAGGTCACGGGCAGCCACAACCCCAAGGACTACAACGGCTTCAAGATGGTGTTGGCCAGCAAGGCCATCTATGGCGAAGAAATCCAGGCCCTGCGCCGCACCATGGAGGCTGACAGCGCCCCGCGCCGCGCCGGCGGCAGCGTGCGCCAGGCCGATGTGACCCAGGCCTATGTCGAACGCATTGTGGGCGACGTCAAACTGGCCCGCCCGATGAAGATCGTGGTGGATTCGGGCAACGGCATTGCCGGGGCCACCGCCCCGGGCATCTTCCGCGCCCTGGGCTGCGAGGTGACCGAGCTGTTCAGCGAGGTCGATGGCAACTTCCCCAACCACCACCCCGACCCGAGCAAGCCCGAGAACCTGAACGACCTGATCGCTGCGCTCCAGGCCGGCGACGCCGAGCTGGGCCTGGCTTTCGACGGCGATGGCGACCGACTGGGCATCGTCACCAAGGACGGCCAGAACATCTTCCCCGACCGCCAGATGATGCTGTTTGCCCGCGATGTGCTCAGCCGCGTGCCCGGCGGCGAGATCGTCTTCGACGTCAAGTGCACCCAGCGCCTGGCGCCCGAGATCGCGGCCGCTGGCGGCGTGCCCGTGATGTTCAAGACGGGGCACTCGCTGATCAAGGCACGCATGCGCGAGACCAATGCCCCCTTGGGTGGCGAAATGAGTGGCCACATCTTCTTCAAGGAGCGCTGGTTCGGCTTTGACGACGGCACTTACGCCGGCTGCCGCCTGCTGGAAATCCTGAGCCGCTCGCCCGACGCGAACGCCGTGCTCAACGGCCTGCCGCAAAGCCACTCCACGCCCGAGCTGAATGTGGCCTGCGCCGAAGGTGAGCCGCACCGCGTCACCGCCGAGCTGCAAACCGCCGCCCCGGCCTTCTTGGCAGCCCGTGCTGCGGCACGTGGCGCTGAAGCAGCCCCGCAAATCTCCACCATCGACGGCCTGCGCGTGGACTGGGCCGACGGCTTTGGCCTGATCCGCGCCTCCAACACCACGCCGGTGCTGGTGCTGCGCTTTGAAGGCCAAAACGCCGAGGCCCTGGCCCGCATCGAGGGCGACATGCTGGCCCTGTTGCACAGCGTCAAGCCCGACGCCCACGTGGGCAGCGCAGCGCACTGATGCGGCTCGCCGACCGTGCCCTGGGCGCCCGGGAAAGCGGCGCATGAGCGTGGCGCGTGCGCTGTACTCGACGGTGCTGCGCCTGGCGCAGCCCCTGCTGCGCCGCAAGCTGGCGCGGCGTGGGCGCACCGAGCCGGGCTACCTGACCCATGTGGAGGAGCGCTTTGGCCACTACAGCCAGGCGCCCAGCCAGGGCTGGGTTTGGGTGCACGCGGTGTCTTTGGGGGAGACCCGGGCCGCTGGCATCCTGATCGAGGCTTTGCGCGCTGAATGGGCGCGCCGGGGCTGGCCGTTTCACCTGCTGTTGACCCATGGCACGGCCACAGGCCGGGCCGAAGGGCAGCGCTTGTTGCGCGAGGGCGATGTGCAGGTCTGGCAGCCCTGGGACACCCCGGCCGCCGTGCAGCGCTTTTTGCGTCAGTTCCGTCCCGCCCTGGGGCTGTTGATGGAAACCGAGGTCTGGCCCAATCTGGTGGCGGCTTGCCGCAGTCAAGGCCTGCCGCTGGCATTGGCCAATGCCCGCTTGAATGCCAAATCACTGGCCTCGGCCCAGCGCTTGCGCTGGCTCAGCGAGCCGGCTTACCAGGGCTTTCGCGCCGTGTGGGCGCAAACCGAGGCCGACGCCCAGCGCTTGCGCCAACTCGGTGCGCCCGTTCAGGCCGTGTTGGGCAACGTCAAATTTGATGCCCGGCCTGATCCGACCCAACACAGCCTGGGGCAGTCCCTGGCGCAGCGTTTGTGGGTGGAGCGTGGCCAGCGGGTGCTTTTGTTGGCCAGTTCGCGCGAGGGGGAAGAAGCACTGTGGCTGCAAGCCCTGCGCCAGGTGCCGCCCCTGCCCGGTGTGCAATGGCTCTTGGTGCCCCGCCACCCGCAACGCTTTGACGCCGTGGCGGCGCTGTGTGCCGAGGCGGGGCTGTCGGTGGCCCGACGCAGCCAATGGTCGAGCCAGCAGCCCGATGACCTGCCCCCCGTGGCGGACGTGTGGCTGGGCGATACGCTGGGGGACATGGCGCTCTACTACAGCCTGAGCCGCGCTGCCTTGCTGGGGGGCAGCTTCGAGCCCCTGGGCGGCCAGAACCTGATCGAGGCCGCGGCCTGCGCCTGCCCGGTGCTGATGGGCCCGCACACCTTCAACTTTGCCGATGCGGCGGCGCTGTCAGAGGCTTCGGGTGCGGCCTGGCGCGTCGCCGATGTGCCTGCTGCCTTGACCCTGTTGGCTGAACTGCTGGCCCAACCCGAGCGTTTGCAAGCGGCCTCGCAGGCCGCCCAAGGCTTTGCTGCGGCGCACCGGGGTGCCGCGGCGCGCACGGCACACGTTGCCGCTGAACTGTTGCTGAGCCAGCGCTTGCACAGCCTGGCACCCAGGCGTTTGTGAGGTGGCGGGCGGGGGCGTTTCACCAGCCCCCGCAAGCCCTGTTCTCTCAGGGCGCGAGCAGGGCGTTGACGGACTGCAGGTCGTCCGGCGTCAGGCTGCCATTGGCCTGACGCAGTTTGAGCCCACCGACCAGCACGCTGTAGCGCGCCAAAGCGAGGTCGCGCTTGGTTTGGTAGAGCTGGCTTTGTGAGTTCAGCACATCAATGTTGATGCGCACCCCCACCTTGTAGCCCAGCATGTTGGCGTCCAGCGCGCTTTGGCTGGACACCTCGGCGGCCTGCAAGGCCTTGACCTGGCTGGTGCCAGAGAGCACGCCATAGAAGGCGGTGCGTGTGGCCTGCGCCGTGCTGCGGCGGGCGGTGTCCAGGTCTGCTTGCGCCTTCTCTTGCAGCGACAGGGCTTCGCGCACACGCGACTGCAGTGCGCCCCCGGCATAGAGCGGGAAGTTCAGCGTCACACCGATGGAGGCCTGCGTGATGCGCGAGCTCACCCGGCTGGTGGGCGACAAGCTGGAGCCATCCATGTTGTGCGCCACGGCATAGCTGCCATTGAGGTCCACCGTGGGCTTTTGCCCTGCTTCAGCCTTGGCAATTTCCAGCGTGGCCACGTCCAGGGTGGTTTGGGCCAGTTGCACCTGGGGGTGCTCCTGCGCGCTTTCGACCCAAGACTCGACCCGGTCCGAAGGCAGGGTGGGCAGTTCGGCTTGCGGCTTCAGCGGCAGCGGTTGCGTGTTGCTGCGGCCCACCAGTTGGTCCAGGAAGAGTTGCTTCACGCGCAGCTCGTTCTGGGCGGCAATCTCCTGGCTGATCACCAGGTCTTCGCGGGCCTGGGCTTCGCGGGTGTCGGTGATGGTGGCGGTGCCCACTTCAAAGTTGCGCTTGGCCGAGGCCAGTTGCTCTTTCACAGCCACTTTTTGGGCCTGCACAAAGACCAGGCTGTCATGGGCCGCCAGCACGTCAAAGTAGGCCTGGCTGACCCGCACGATCAGGTCTTGTTCGGCCAAGGCCAACTGGGCATCGGCCTGGATGAGCAGCTTTTCGCCTTGACGGTAGGACGCCAGATTGCCTGGGCGGTACAGCGGCTGGCTCAGGCTGAGCCCGTTTTGCCGCAGACCATAGGGGTGCTTGAAGTAAGGCACGCCGTCGATGTTGCCCGACACCTGGCTGCGCGACACCGTGCTTTGCAAGTTCAGCGTGGGGCGCAGGTTGGCCTTGGCCTGGTCGGCCCGGGCCTGGGTGGCTTCGTATTGGGAGCGCGCGGCGCGGTAGGAGGCGTCGTAATCGCGCGCCACCTGGTACAGCTCGGTGAGGCTTTGTGCCTGGGCGCTGGGCCAGGCCAGGGCCGACACGAGGCCCAGACTCAGGCAGGCCGGGATCTGCCGCAAGGCAAACAGAGGAGAAAACATGGAAGGGGCACTCCAGACAAGTTCAATAAACGGGGACTTCGGGGTCGCGTTCCACCGTCCAGGCATGGATGCCCCCGGCGATGTTCACGACGTTCTCAAATCCGTTTTCTGCCAAAAAGGCAGCGACGCGCAGGCTGCGGGCCCCGTGGTGGCACAGGCAGGCCACGGGCGTGGCCGGGTCCAGCTCCGCCAGCCGCGTCGGAATCTCGTTCATGGGAATGCTGACCAGCCGAAAGTCCGTTGGCCGCACGCTGGCGGTTTGCAGTTCCCAGGGTTCGCGCACATCCAGCACGATGGGCTGGGCGTCGCTGACGCTGTGGAGCCAGGCACTGAGGCTGGCGGGACGGACTTGGGTGATCATTCCAGGGTTCCTGTGAAGGTCAGAGTTTGAAGCGCGAAGGCTCGGGGAAGTTGTGCAGTCGAGCGGCCACGGTGTCCCAGGGCTGCACGGTGCTGAAGGTCTTGTCGCTGTTGCGGGTGATGAAGGTGGCGCGCATCACGGGCTCATAGCCAACGATGGCGAACAGGCGGCCACCGACCTTGAGTTGGTCGAGCAAGGCGGCGGGCACTTCTGCCACCGAGCCGCTGAGCACGATCACGTCGAAGGGGCCATCGGCCTGCACGTCACGGGCACCGTCGGCGACGCGCACTTCGACGTTGCTGACACCGGCTTTTTGCAGGTTGCCACGGGCGAATTCGGCCAGCTCCGGCTTGATTTCGAGCGAGATCACGCGTTGGGCACGGTGGGCCAGCAGGGCGGCCATGAAGCCCGAGCCGGTGCCGATTTCCAGCACCTTTTCATTCTTTTGCACCTTCAGGTCCTGCAGCGCGCGGGCTTCCACGCGCGGGGCCAGCATGGATTGGCCAGCGGGCAGGGGCACTTCCATGTCGACAAAGGCCAGGGCCTTGCTGGCCAGGGGCAGGTAGTCCTCGCGGTGGATTTCGTTGAGCAGCGCCAGGATGTCGGCGTCCAGCACATCCCAGGGGCGGATTTGCTGCTCGATCATGTTGAAGCGGGCTTGGGCGAGGTTCAGGGGCTGTGACATGGGGTAACTCCGGCGTTGGATCAGGACAAACCATCGATTTTAGGCGGGCTGGCCGGGGTTTGGCCGCGGCCCAGCACACGACGGGCCCAAGAAGCCAAATCGTCCATGTAGCAATACACCACCGGCACCACCACCAGGGTCAGCAAGGAGGAGGTGATGACCCCACCAATCACGGCCTGGCCCATGGGGGCGCGCTGCTCGGAACCTTCGCTGATGGCAAAGGCCAGGGGCACCATGCCGAAGATCATGGCCAGCGTGGTCATCAGGATGGGGCGCAGCCGCACCCGGGCGGCCAGCAGCAGGGCGGCCGAGCGCTCCAGGCCGGGCACGGGCTGGCCCTGGGCGTCCACGCCGCCTTCGCGGGCGCGGATGGCAAAGTCGACCAGCAAAATCGCGTTCTTGGTCACCAGGCCCATCAGCATGACCACGCCAATGATGGAGAACATCGACAAGGTGGAGCCAAACATCAGCAAGGCCAGCACCACGCCGATCAAGGTCAGGGGCAGCGAGGTCATCAGTGCCAGCGGCTGCAAGAAGCTCTTGAACTGGCTGGCCAGGATCATGTAGATGAAGATGATGGCCAGGGCCAGGGCCGACACCGCGTAGCCAAACGATTCGGCCATGTTCTTGGCCGAGCCGCTGAAGCTGTAGCGGTAGCCCGGTGGCAGCTGCAGGCCTTCCAGCACCTTCTTGATGTCGCCCGACACCTCACCGGCCGAGCGCTGGTAGACGTTGGCGTTGATGGCCACTTCGCGCATCAGGTCACGGCGGTTGATCTGGTTGCTGCCCAGCGACTCTTTGACGCGGGCGATCTGGTTCAGGCGCACCACGCGGCTGCTGCCGTCGCTGGCGTTGCTCAGCGCGAAGGGCAGGCGTTCCAGGTCCTCGGGGGCGTTGCGCGCGTCGGGTGCCAGGCGCACGTTGATGTCGTAGGTCTGGTCGTCCGGGGCGCGCCAAGTGCCTTCGGTTTCACCGGCCACCAGCAAGCGCAGCGACTTACCCAACTGGCCCACGTTCAGGCCCAGGTCGGAGGCCGCGTCACGGCGCAGCTCGACCGAGATTTGCGGCACGCCGTCCTTGACGCTGGAGTCCAGGTCGACCAGGCCGGGGATGGGGCGCACCCGCTCCATGACCAGGCGGCTCAGGCGCTCCAGCTCCTTGAGGTCAGGGCCTTGCAAAGAAAACTCCACCTGCTTGTTGCCGCCCACCGAGTCCAGCAGACCAACGTGGGTCACGGTGATGCCGGGCACCTGGCGCAGGCGCTCACGCAGCACGGCGGACATGGCGTCCACGCTGCGCTGGCGCTGCTGGCGGTCGACCAGGCGCACGTAGATGCTGGCGTACATCTTGCCCTGGGCATTGCCGGTGTTGATGGTGGCCAGGGTGTAGCGAACCTCAGGGAACTCGCGCACGATGGACTCGACCTGGCGCGCCTTGGCCTCGGTGGCCTCGAGCGAGGAGCCCACCGGGGTGTAGAAATTCAAGGTGGTTTCGGAGAAGTCGGCCTTGGGCACGAACTCGGTGCCCAGCAGCGGCACCATGACCACGCTCAGCACAAAAATCACCAGGGCCAGGCCCAGGGTCATGAGCCGGTGGCCCAGGGCCCAGCGCAGCAGGCTTTGGTAGCCCTCGGCCAGGCGCTCGGTGGCGTCGTCAAACCAGCCCGTGACGCGGCCAATGGTCTTGTCGTAAAAGCCCACTGGGGCGCGCTTTTCGCCGTGCGCGTGGATGCTGGGGTCGTGCCAGATGGACGACAGCATCGGGTCGAGTGTGAAGCTCACGAACATGGAGATCATCACGGCGGCCACGATGGTGATGCCGAACTCGTGGAAAAACTTGCCGATGATGCCTTGCATGAAGCCAATCGGCAAAAACACCGCCACGATGGACAGGGTGGTGGCCAGCACCGCCAGGCCGATTTCCTGCGTGCCTTCCAGCGAAGCCTGGTAGGCGCTCTTGCCCATCTGCACATGGCGCACGATGTTCTCGCGCACCACGATGGCGTCGTCGATCAGCAGGCCCACGCACAGCGACAAGGCCATCAGCGTGATCATGTTGATGGTGAAGCCGAACAGGTTCATGAACAGGAAGGTGCCGATCAGGGCGATGGGCAGGGTCAGGCCGGTGATCAGGGTCGAGCGCCAGGAGTTCAGGAACAGGAACACGATCAGCACGGTCAGGATGGCGCCTTCGATCAGGGTGCGCTGCACGTTGTCCACCGCCACGCGGATGGGGCGGGAGGCGTCCAGAATGGGCTGCAGCTGCACGCCTGGGGGCAGCTGGTTTTGCAGTTCGGCCACCGTACGGGCCAGGCCATCCACCACCTGGATGGTGTTTTCGTCCTGGGCTTTTTGCACCGACAGCAGCAAGGTGCGCTGGCCGTTGTAGAGGGCCAGGTTGTCGATTTCCTGTGCGCCGTCGCTGACCCGCGCCACCTGTTCCACCCGCACCGGGCTGCCGCCGCGGCGCGCCACGATGATGCGGCCAAAGTCCTCGGGGCGCTGCATGCGTGCGTCGATCTGCACCACGCGCTCTTGCGTCAGCGAGCGCACGGCGCCCACGGGCAGGTCCTGGCTTTCGTTGCGGATGGCGGTGGCCACCTGGTCGGCGGTGATGCCAAAAGACTCGAGTGCCGTCGGGTTGAGGTAGATGTTGATCTCGCGCTTGGTGCCACCCACCAGGGTGACCGAGCCCACGCCGCGCACGTTTTCCAGCCGCTTCTTGAGCACCTGGTCAGCCCAGTTGGTGAGTTCCACTGGGCTCATGGCGCTGCCAGCGCCGCCCTGGGCCGAGGGCAGGACTGCCAAGGACCAGACGGCCCGGCTGGCCGGGTCAAAGCGCAGCACGCGGGGTTCTTTGACCTCGGTGCGGAAGTTGGGGCGGATCGCGGCGACCTTCTCGCGCACGTCTTCGGCGGCCTTGCGGCCATCGATGTGCAGTTGAAACTCGATGATCACCACCGACTGCCCTTGGTAGGTGCGCGAGGTCAGGGCATTGATGCCGGCAATGGCGTTGACGCCTTCTTCGACCTTCTTGGTGACTTCGCTCTCCACGATTTCAGGCGAGGCACCGGGGTAATCGGTGCTGACCACCACCACCGGGAAGTCGATGTTGGGGAACTGGTCAACGTTGAGGCGCTGGTACGAGAACAGGCCCAGCACGACCAAGGCCAACATGACCATGGTGGCGAAGACCGGGTTTTTGAGGCTGACTTGGGTGAACCACATGGCGGGTCAGCGGGCAGCAGCCGGGGCAGGGGCAGGGGCTGCGGCTGCGTCGGGCGCCGCAGGCGTGGCGGCGGCCGAAGGCGATGCGGCGCCCGTGAAGCGCACGGCCGTGCCTTCTCGCAAGGGGCCCACGGCGCCTTGCAGCACCTGGGTGCCTTCGCTCACGCCTTGCAGCGTGACCCAGGGGGCTTGCTCCAACTCGCCACGCTGGCCCAGTTGCACCGGCAGGTGGCGCACAGCGGCCTGTTCGACCACCTGCACATAGGGCCGGGGCTTGTCGGTGCGCACCGCGCTCAGGGGCAGGGCCACGGCGCGGACCTTGTCGGTCTCCAGAAGGCCCTGGGCGAACAGACCTTGGCGCAGCACGGGGCCGTTGGCGCCGGGCTTGTCCAGCGTCAGGTAGGCCACCACGCTGCGGCTGCCCGCCTGGGTGCTGGGGTTGATGCGCGACACGGTGGCGCCCACGGTCTGGTTGCTACCGTTGCTTTGTTCGATGTTCAGGCGGGCGCGCTGGCCCACCCGCAGGCCCAGCGATTCGGCGGGGCTGAAGGTGGCTTCGAGTTCGAGTTGGCTCAGGTCCACGATCTCCAAGACCCGGGTGTCGATGGGCAGGCGCTCCCCAGGCTGGGCCAGGCGTTGGGCCACCAGGCCGCTGATGGGGGCCTTGAGCACGGTGTCGTCAAAGGCTTTGCGCGACACCTCGGCGGCGGCTTGCGCGGCGCGGTAGGTGGAGATGGCCGAGTTCAGCGTGGCTTGCGAGGTGTCCAGCGCGGTTTGCGAGATGAAGCCTTGGGCCACCAGGGCCTTGTTGTTGTTGTACTGGCGCTGGGCGATGTCGATCTGGGCCTTGGCCGACTCGGCCTGGTCCTGCGCCTGGCGCAGGCGGAATTGGAATTCAGTGACCTCGATGCGCGCCAGCACCTGGCCCGCTTGCACGGCGTCGCCTTCGCGCACCTTCAAGTCTTGCAGCTCGCCTGGCACCCGGGTGCGGATGAAGGCCGAGTTGACGGCCCGCAGCGCACCCGACACCGCCAAGCCCTGGCTCAGTTCGTGGACCCGGGCTTGAATCACATCCCCAGGGGCCAGTTCGACCACCGACTGCACGCCCTGGTGGGCCGAGGCGGCCACCGCGGCTTGCTGGGCCTTGCGTGCCGACAGCGCGCGCAGCACGCCGGCGCCGATGCCGCCCACCAGCAGGGCGATCAAAATCCACTTCAGCCAGGGGCGGGCCCGCCGGGGGGTTGGTGCGTTCATCGTGTCTCTTGTTATGGTTGGGATGAGAGAGGAGGCCGGGTGACGGCCCGTTCAGCTTTTCCCGTCAGGCCGTTGAGCAACAACTCGATTTGCTGGGTGATGAACAAGTCGGGCTGCATGTCAAAGGAAGCCGGGGCGCAGGCCCCCACGGAATGCTTCCACATCATCAGGAAAATCATGGGGGCGATCACGCTGTAGACCGCGTGGTCCAGGTCCAGCACCCGGAATTCGCCGCGCTCGATGCCGCGCTCCAGGATGCGGCGGATCAGTTGGTGTCCGGGCAGGATGACTTCGGCTTGGTAGAAGCTGGCAATCTCGGGGAAGTTGCGCGCCTCGCTCATCATCAGCTTGGTGATGCCCGAGGCTTTGGTCATGCCCACGCGCTCCCACCAACTGCGCATCGCATAGGCCAGCATTTCGGGGGTGGTGCCGGTGAAGTTGTTCAGCTCCGCTTCCCACTCGGTGAAACGGCCCGAGATGTTTTCACGCACCACAGCCTTGAACAGCTCTTCCTTGCTGCCAAAATACAAAAACAGCGTGCCTTTGGACACCCCGGCACGGGCCGCCACTTCCTCTGCGCGGGTGGCCGCAAACCCTTTTTCGACAAACAGGTCCAGCGCTGCCGCCAGCAGTTCGCCCGGCCGAGCCTCTTTGCGGCGCTCGCGTTTGGCCTGGCTCTCGGCCAGGGGGCAACAGGGGAACTTGGGGAGCGGCATGGTTGTTAATGACTGGTCGGTTAGTAATATAACGTTCGGCTTTGCCGTCCGTCAAGTTTGAAGCCCGCAGGGCGCCCGGCCGGGCTTTGACCCCGGCGGCCCTCAGGTAAGGCGCAGGCCCTACAGTGGCAGGCTCTGAGTTGAGTTCTTGTTTTCAGGAAAGATCCCATGGCTTCACAAACCATTACCTTGGGCGGCGGTTGCTTCTGGTGCACCGAAGCCGTGTACGTGCGCGTCAAAGGTGTGCTCGACGTCGAGTCGGGCTACTGCAACGGCCACATCCAGCGGCCCCAATACGAGCAGGTGTGCAGCGGCACCACGGGCCATGTGGAGGTGGTGCAACTGGTGTTTGATCCGGCGGTGATCAGCCTGGCGCAGTTGCTGGAGATCTTTTTTGTCATTCACGATCCGACCACGCTGAACCGCCAAGGCAACGATGTGGGCACGCAGTACCGCAGCGGCATTTACGCCCAAGACGCGGCTCAGTTGGCCGAGGTCACGGCTTGGCTGGAGGCCGCGCGGCAGGACAGCACCTGGCGCAGCCCTGTGGTGACAGAAGCGGTGTTGCGCGACAACTACTGGCCTGCCGAGGACTACCACCAGGACTATTTTGAGCAGCACCCCAACCAGGGATATTGCGCTTTCGTGGTGGGCCCCAAGGTGGAGAAGTTCCAAAAGACCTTCGCCCAGTTCGCCAAGGACTGAAGGGGCGCTTGGGGCGCGTCGGGGGGCTGATGGCTTGTTTGGGTCGCGCCGAAGGCCCTTGGGGCGGTTAAGCTTCAGGGTTGGCAGCCACTTCACGCCTGAAGTCCCGCCACCCCTTCTCCCCCGGATTTTTGTTTTCATTTCATTGATGGCCAATCGGATGGTTCACCGCACTGGGGCTCGGGCTGCACGCTCGGGTCGGCGCTCGCGTGGGCACGCCGTGGTCCGGGGCGCTTTCTCGCTGAGCCTCGGGTGGCTGCTGCTGTTGGCCTTGTGGCTGGCCCCGGTCTTGGGGCAGATGCACCGGGCCTACCACGCCAGCGGGCCGCGAGCGGTGCCGACGGCCGGGCTGCAGGCGTCTTTCGCCAGCCCCCCAACGGCCGGGTTGGCGGTTTCGGCGCCTTGGCGGGCCCCTGAACGCGGGCACAGCGCGAAGGCTGAAGGGCCGGGCGCGCAGTCCTGGCTGGAGCGCCTGTTCGCCGCCCACACCAGCGATGCCGACTGCTTGGTCTTCGACCAGCTCAGCCCTGATTCGGCCGCCACCCAGTGGGTGATGCCAGATGCGGCTTTGCCGCCCCTGCGTTTTGTGGCCTGGTGGCTGGACGCCGCCTTGGTGGCCACCACCGCCGCGCCTTGCCAGGCGCGCGCCCCCCCGGTCCTGCGTTGATCTCTCTCACCCAGCGGGGGCCCTGACAGGGCTCCCACGTGGGGCTGTGCGGCTTGAGTGCGCACAGCCACGCGGGTTTTGATGGTTTCAACCGGATTTTTTCATGGCTTTTTCAATGTCTCGCGGGCGTGGCTCGCTGGGCGCCGCTGTGTCGGGCGTCTTTTTCTCTCCTTTGTCTTCCTCTGCGGCGGCTTCTTTGACGGGGCCACGTTTTCGCCTCAGTGCGCTGTCAATGGCCTGCTTGGCCGGGGCGGTCGCCGGGTTCAGTCACCCGGTGCAGGCCCAAGAGGCCAGCCCCCCGGCGGCGACGGCGGCAGCCTCAGGCCCCAGCCTGCGTGAGGTCACCGTGACCGGCAACCCCTTGGGGGCCACCGACTTGATCGTGCCCGTCAGCACGTTGCAGGGGGCTGAACTGGCCCAGCAGGCGCGTGGCACCCTGGGGGAGACCTTGAACGGCACGCCCGGCGTCAGCAGCACCTACTTTGGCCCCAATGCCAGCCGCCCCATCATCCGCGGGCTGGACGGTGACCGCATCCGCGTGCTGAACAACGGTGGCGCCACGTTGGACGCGTCGGCCCTGAGTTTTGACCACGCCGTGCCGCTGGAGCCCATCACCGTGGACCGCATCGAGGTGCTGCGCGGCCCAGGTGCCCTGCAGTACGGCGGCAGCGCGGTCGGGGGCGTGGTCAATGTGATCGACAACCGCATCCCGCGTGAAGCACTGAATGGGGTCACCGGCAAGGTGGACCTGGGCGGGGCCACCGGCAATGGCGAGCGCAGCAGCGCCGCCATGGTCGAGGGCGGTAATGAACGCTATGCCCTGCACGTCGACGGCTTTGACCGCCGCACCGATGACGTCAAGGTGCCCCTCAGCCTGGCTTGCGAGCGCGCTGGCTCGCCTGCCCAGGCCAGCCGCATCTGCAACTCGGCCAGCCGGGCGCAGGGCGGGGCGCTGGGCGGCAGCGTGTTTTTTGACCGGGGCTACCTGGGCGCGTCTGTGGCCACCTACCAAACCACCTACGGCACCGTGGCCGAGGACAACGTGAGCATTGGCATGCGCTCCAACCGCTACGCGCTGGAAGGCGAATGGCGCCAACCTGTGGCGCTGCTGGAGAACCTGAAGTTCCAGTTCAGCCACAGCGACTACCGCCACACCGAGTACGAATCCGGGGTGGCCGGCACGCGCTTCAGCAACCAGGGCAACGACCTGCGCCTGGAGGCGCGGCACCAGCCTTGGTCGGGCGTGCAGGGCGTGGTCGGCTTTCAGGCCGAATCCGGGCGCTTTGCGGCCGTGGGGGACGAGGCCTTTGCGCCCTACAGCCGCAGCAGCAGCCAAGCCTTGTTTGTGCATGAAGAGCTGCCCACGGCTTGGGGCAAGCTGAGTGCGGGGGCCCGCACGGAGCAGGTCACGGTGCGCTCGCTGGGCAATGCCGACGTGGACCGCTTCCAGGTCGGCGAGCGTCGCTTCAACCCGCACAGCCTGGCGCTCGGCGCGCTGTGGAACGTGGCGCCCGCCTGGCAACTGACCAGTAACCTGGCTTACACCGAACGTGCGCCCAAGGACTACGAGTTGTTTGCCAACGGCCCCCACCTGGCCACGGCGGCCTGGGAGACCGGCAACAGTGCGCTGGGCAAGGAGCGCTCGACCAGCCTCGAGTTGGGCGCGCAGTGGAAGTCGGGCCCGCACCAAGCGGCCCTGAACGCCTACCAGACCCGCTTTGCCAACTACATCGGCCTGCTGCCCAGTGGCGATGTGCTGAGTGCCGAGGGCCAACGCAACCCCAGCGACGCCAGCGTGAGCACCTACCCGGAGTACCGCTATGTGGGCATCCGCGCGCGCTTCACCGGCTTGGAAGGCCGTGCCACAGTGCGGCTGCAGGGCCCGGGCGGCCTGCGCCCCGTCAGCCACTGGGGGGCTTTGGACTTGCAACTGCGCGGCGACCTGGTGCGCGCCATCAATGCCGACACCCAGGAGGCCTTACCCCGCATCGCCCCGGCCCGCTTGGGCGCCAGCCTGGCCTGGAGCCTGGGCCCCTGGTCGCTGCGCGGCGGCTTTGACCACGCGGCGGCGCAAAGCCGGGTCCCCAGCGACAGCCGTGCCACGGCGGCCTACACCTTGTGGAATGCCATGGGCAGCTACAAGACCACCGCCCAGTGGGGCGGCCAGCGCACCCAACTGCTGTGGTATGCGCGCCTGGACAACCTGACCAATCAGCTGGCCTACAGCGCCACGTCCATTCTGACCACCACGGCCTTCCCCAAGGCCCCGCTGCCAGGGCGCAGCCTCAAAGTGGGCTTGCAGCTCGCGTTCTGAGGGACGGGCTCGGTGGGTGGGCCCGGCAGGCTGGGCTAAAAGCGGCGACAATTCGAGCCCTCAAGGCCTGCGATCCCCGCCCGCCATCCACCCGGCTGCCGGTGCGTGAACGACAGGGAGCCTGCACCGGGCCCGTTTCTGTCCACCCCGACCGTTTTTGGGCCCCCGTGAACCACCCCGTCATCACCGCGCTGCTGCCTGTTGTTCTCTTCATTTTGGCGGGCTTCGTGGCCGGCCGGCGCCGCTGGATCGGTGGGGGCGCGGTGCGCGACCTGTCCAACCTGGTGTTCATGCTGCTGTTGCCGGCGCTGCTGTTTCGCACCATGAGCGCGGTGCACCTGGAGCAGCTGGACTTCAAGCCGATTGGCATGTACTTCCTGGCCGCCAGCCTGGTCTATGCCCTGGTGTTGCTGGTGCAGGGCTACAACCGCCGGGGGGCGGTGCTGGCCCTGGCGGGCACGTTCAGCAACACCGGCATGATCGGCATCCCGCTGATTGGCCTGGCGTACGGCCAGCCGGGCCTGGTGACCTTGTTCACGCTGATCTCGCTGCACTCGCTGGTGCTGTTGACGGCGGGCAACATCGTGCTGGAGCTGGCCGCCCAGCGCGAGGACCGATTGCGGGGCATCGCGCCTGCCCATTCAGTGTGGGTGACCGTGCTGCGCGCCTTGCGCAACGGCATCATCCACCCCATTCCCCTGCCCATCATGGCCGGCCTGCTGTTTGGCCTGACCGGGCTGAGCATTCCGCCGTTGCTGGACCAGCCCTTGCAGCTGCTGGGCAGTGCCATGGGCCCCATGGCCCTGGTGCTGGTGGGCGTGACCCTGGCCTATGGCTCAGTGGGCGCCCAGCTCAAGGGGGCTTTGGCCATGGTTGGGGTGAAGAACCTGTTGCACCCGGCCATGGTGGGGGCGCTGGGCTGGCTGCTGGGTCTGGGGGGCGTGCCGCTGACCGTGATGGTGGTCACGGCCGGGCTGCCAATCGGGGCCAATGTTTATTTGTTTTCGCAGCGCTACGGCGTGGCCGAAGACCTGACCACGGCCAGCGTGGCCGTCACCACCGTCATGGCCCTGGTGACTTTGCCGCTGGTGATGTTGCTGGCTGGCCACCTGTGAGGCGGCCAGCGGGGTTCAGGGCGCCAGGCGTTCGCGCACCCACAGGCCGGTGTCGTCCTGGCGGTAGCGCAGGCGGTCATGCAGACGGCTCTTGCGGCCTTGCCAGAACTGCCACTGCTCGGGCTTGAGTCGGTAGCCGCCCCAATGCGGTGGACGCGGCGGCTGCAGCATGAACTGCGCGCCGTAGCGCGCGGCATTGGCCACCAGCACGGCCCGACCGCCAATGACTTCGCTTTGCGGGCTGGCCCAGGCGCCAATGCGCGAGTCCAGCGGGCGGCTGTGGAAGTAGGCGTCGCTCTCTTCGTCGCTGACCTTCTCGACCACGCCCTCGATGCGCACCACGCGCTCCAGTTCCACCCAATGGAACTGCAAGGCGGCAAAGGGGTTGCCGGCCAGTTCGCGGCCCTTGCGGCTGTCGTAATTGGTGTACCAGACGATGCCACGCTCATCCAAGCCCTTGATCAGCACCACGCGGGTGCTGGGGCGCAGGTCGGCGCCGACGGTGGCCAGGGTCATGGCGTTGGGCTCAGGCACCTCGCTGGAGATGGCCTCGTTGAGCCACTGCTCAAACTGCTTCAGCGGATCGGCTTGCGAGGCGTCTTCGCTGAGTTCGGCGCGCTCATAGCTTTTGCGCAGGTCGGCGATGGAGGTACTGGTTTTGCTCATGCCTCGATTTTGCCTGGGTGTGGTGCTGTCGGTGCTTGACCCAGCGCAGAGTCCCCAGACCCGGCAGGCCAGGGCCGGGTCTGGCTTATAGTTCGGGGCCTTGCGCTGGCCCGGTTCTGCGGCCGGCCCAGGCCTCTTTGACACCGCCCCATGCACAAACCCGATCGTCCCCAGGTCCTGCCCACCCGCCAGGGCGTCAGCCCCAGCTGCGTGGCGGTGCCCGCGGGGCCTTGGCCCACCTTGCTTGATTTCTTGCTGCACCGCTTGCCGGCGGTGACCCGCGAGCAATGGCTGGAGCGCATGGCCCAGGGCGATGTGGTGGACGAGCGCGGTCAGCCCGTGACGCCCGAGCGGCCTTTCGAGCACAGCCTGCGCCTGTTCTATTACCGCCAGCTCGACACCGAGCCTCAGTTGCCGTTTGACGAGTCGGTGGTGTTCCAGGACGAGGAGCTGCTGGTCGCCGACAAGCCCCATTTCATGCCGGTCACCCCGGGCGGGCGCTACCTGCATGAGACCTTGCTGGTGCGCTTGAAGCACAAGCTCGGCATCGACACCTTGTCGCCCATCCACCGCATCGACCGCGAGACCGCGGGCCTGGTGCTGTTCTCGGTCAACCCGGCCACGCGGGGCGCTTACCAGGCCCTGTTCCGCGAGCGTCAGGTGGGCAAGCAGTACGAGGCCATCGCGCCCTGGCGCCCCGGGTTGAGCTTTCCGTTGCGCCGCCAAAGCCGCATCGTGGAGAGTGAGCAGTTCTTCCGCTGCTGCGAGGTGCCTGGTGAGCCCAATGCCGACACCACCATCGAGGTCCAGGAGGTGCGCGGTGACCTGGCGCTCTACCGCTTGAGCCCTGTGACCGGCAAGCGCCACCAACTGCGTGTGCACATGAACGCCCTGGGCCTGCCCATCCTGGACGACCACTTCTACCCGGTGGTGAACGACCCACCCGAAGGTGACTACGCCCAGCCGCTGCGCTTGTTGGCGCGCGGGCTCGCTTTTGAGGACCCGGTCACGGGCCAGTCGCGGCGCTTCAGCAGCGGGCTGCAGCTGAGTTGGCCCGCCATGAAGGACTGAGGCCTCAGCCGCCGGGCATTTCCAGCCGGGGCGGCGGCGGGTTGCAGGCGGCGATCAGGTCGATTTCCACGCTGGCGTTCTTGGGCAGTTGCCGCACGCCCACCGAGGTGCGCGTGTGCCGGCCCGCATCGCCGAGGATGTCAAACAGCAGGTCAGACGCGGCGTCGGCCACCTCGCTGTGCTGGGTGAAGTCGTCGCTGCACTGCACATACACCGTCACCCGCAGCACCTGGGCCAGGTCGTCCAGGCTGCCCAGGTGCCGGGCCAGCAGGGCCAGGGCGCGCAAGATGCTGATCTGGGCGCCGGTGCGGGCTTGGTCCAGCGAGGTGTCGCTGCCCACCCGGCCCGTGACCACCACGGTGCTGCCCACGCGCGGCACCTGGCCGCTGACATAGAGCGTCTCGCCGTGCTGCAGCACCGGCAGGTAATGGCCACCCGCTTGGATGGGGCCTTCAAAGGCGTCGCCCCAGGGGGCGCAGGCGGCGGTGAAACGGGATTGACGGGTCATGGCGGGGATCGGTTGAAATCTAGTCAGTCCGCCATGGTAGTCCCCGGGGAGCGGGCCCGCGGCCCCTGGCGCCGTTCAGCCCCCGTGCAAGGCCTGTCCGTAAAAGGACTCGCCCCCCATCTGCCCGCCCTTGAGCACCACTTCCAGCCCATCCCGCTGGGGGTGGGTGGACCAGGCGCGGCACAGCGGTGCCCCGGGGGTGAGCCGGGCCAGCACGGTCAGCGCGTCAAGTCCCAGCACGCTGGCCACTTCGCCAGAGCTGTCCCCGCCAGCCACCACAATGCGCCGCAGCGGGTGTTGGTCGAGCAGGCGTTTCATGACCTCGGCCAGGCAGGCCCCCACGCAGCGGGCGGCCTCGGTCCGGCTCAGCCCGGCTTGCGCGGCATGCTGGTCGAAGGCCAGTACCTCCGGGTCATCAGGGCCTTCGGCGCTGAAGACCAGGGCGCTGCGCCCGGCCGACAGCGCCTGGCCCGCCTGGGCCAGCACGCGCTGCAGTTCGGCCTCGCGCCGCGCCGGCTGCAAGCAGGCCGCCACGGCCAGGCGTTCGGTGGCAAAGCCGTGCGCGCGCGCCCAGCGGATCTGGGCGGCTGACACGGGGGAACAGCTGCCACTGACGGCGGCGATCTGGGACACGGGCTGGGTCTCGGGCAACGCCGTGTGGGCCGGCAGCCAGCCCTCGCTGCGCCAGTAGGCGGTGAGGGCATAGCACAGACCCGAGGACGAGGCGCTGAACAAACCCTGGCCCCGTTGGCGCCAGACCAGCCGGCCCGCTTCGAGCAGGGTGTCCTCGTCCAGCACGTCGATGAACACGATGGGGGCCTCCGCCTGGGGGGACGTCGCGCCCGCTTCGTCGGCCTCAGGCTGGCGGCAGGCCGTGAGCTGGGCATGGGCGTCGCCCGATTTCAGTTGCACCATGTCCACCAGGCCCATGCGGCGGGGGGTTTGCGCGGCCAGATGGCGGCGCAGGTCCGATTCGCCCATGGGGGTGACGGGGTGGCGCGACATGGTGGGGTGGCGGTCCAGCCGGTAGCCCACGCCGTCCACGGCCGCAAACAGGTGGCCAAACACTTGGTAGCGGCGCAGCCGGGGCGCGCCGACCACGGTGGGGCTCCAGTGGCCGCCCATGTGCTGCAGGCCGATCTCGATGGCGCAGCCAATCGAGCCGAGGCTGGGCGATGAATCAAAGGTGGAGCACACCTTGTAATGCAGGATCGGGGCGCCCAGGGCCTTCAAGCTGGCAAAGGCCTGGGGCAGTTCAGCGCGCATCCACTCGGGGGAGCGGCCCCGTGAGGAGCCAGCCAGGCCCACGCAGCGCACACCGGGAAAGCGCTGCAGGGCCTCGGGCGTGGGGGGCGCCAGAAACAGCACGGTGGGCACGCCCGCCGCCGTCATGGCTTCCATGGCGTCGGTGGAGCCCGTGAAGTCATCGCCGTAATAGGCCAGCAGCAGGCCCTCGGGCAGTGGGGCAGGCTGGTGGTCGTCGTTGGGGCTCATCGCCAAAACTCCAAAGCCTGCCGCAGCGCCGGCGATTGTTGGGCTGCCTGCGCCAGCGGGACCCCCTCTTGCGCGGCTTGCCAGGCATCGCGAAACGATTGCACCCCAGCGGCCACGCCCCCGGGGTGGCCAAAAATGCCGCCCCCTGCGGTGTGGATCAGGTCGGCGCAGCCCAGGCCGTCAAAGGTGTCCTGGGCCTGCAGCCCGGTCTGGCCCGAGCTGAAGACGGGCATGGCGGTCATGGGGGCGCTTTCCATGACCGGGGCCAGGACCGTGCGCGCCGCGGCCATCACGCTGTCGTCGGCTTCGCTGAATTTGTTGCGCAGGCCGTTCACATGCAGGTGGTCGGCCCCGGCCAGGCGCCAGATTTTTTGCCAGGGGCCGTAATCGAAGCCCAGTTGGGGCGAGCGGCTCAGGTAACCCCAGCCGGCCCGGTGGGCGTGGATGGGCAGTTGGGCGTGGCGGCGCAGTTCGGTCATGCCGACCAGCCCGATCGAGTTGAGGCAGGCCATCACGCAGGTACCGCCCTCGGCCAGCACCAGGTCGTGGCGCCGCTTCATCTGGTCCAGGTTGCCCGTCAGGTTGAAGGCCACCATGGGCTGGCGGCCCAGCTTGTCGGCGGCCTGGCGCACCACACGCATCACGGCGCGCACGCGCTCGTCAAAGGGGCAGGCGGGGCCGTCGGCCTGCAGCTCGTCGTCCTTGATGAAGTCGATGCCGCCGTCCACCAGCAGTTGCACCTGCTGCTCGGTTTCGGCCACGCTGAGGCCGACGCTGGGCTTGATGATGGTGCCGATCAAAGGGCCGTGCGCCACCCCACTCAGGTGCCGCGTGCCGTCCACCCCAAAGGCCGGACCTGGGTAGGCCTGGGCAAAGGCGGGCGGCAGTTGCAGGTCCAGCAGGCGCAAGCCGGTGACGCAGCGCAGCTCAAACAGGTTGCCAGCCACCGTGGCCATCAGCGTGGGCAGGCAAGGGCCCAGGTTGGCCAAGGGCCAGGACAGCGTCAAGCGCACCTGGGTGTAGCGGCCGCTGGGCGCTGGGGCCGGCGTGGGCAGGCTGGGCTGGGCGCTGTGGCCCAGGACTTCCAAGTGCTCGACCCGGGCTCCGGCCCGGGCCTTGAGTTCGGGCGTCTCGGTGGGCAGGGCGACAAAGGTGCCGCTGGACTGCTCGCCAGCAATCACCTCGGCCGCGTGCGCTGGGTCGTCGCCGGTCTCCAGCCAGTAGGTGGCGTAGATGCGTTCCATGGTGTCCAAAGGGGGCTCAGGTGATGCGGCGGATGCTTTCGGCGATCTCGTCGCGCTCGAAGACCTTGATCCAGTCGTCGCGCATCAGGCGAGGCTTGCCGAAAGTGATGGCCTTGTTGCAGGCGTCCGAGAAGGCGCCTGGCACTTCCTTGAAGATCACCGCGGCCAGGATGTTCATGTGGCCCAGCAGGAAGTCGCGCGCGCACTCGGCGGGCACGCCCCGGCGCACGGTTTCGTCCATGGCTTCGCGCATCACGTCGAGCAGGGTGGCGCAGACGGTTTCGGACAGGCCGGGCTCCAGCAGCGCCATCTGCTCCACGGTCAGGCGGTAGGAGTTGAGGATGGGGGCGTAAATGGTCTTGGCCAGTTCTTCGCCCAGGTCAAAGGCCGACTCGGGGCCTTGCATCAGCGCGCTGGTGATGGACTGCTTGGCAAAGCCGCCGCCAAAGTAGTCCTTGCGGGCCGCTTCGGTGGTTTCGTTGTTGTAGATCGGTGGGTGGCAAGGGTGGGCCACGAAGTAGGTCAGGTCGTCCCGTTGCGGCAGGTGGCCCGCAAATGGGGCGGCTGCGTCCAGCACCATGACCATGGTGCCGGGCTTGAGCAGGGGCTCGATCTGGTGCGAGATCTTGCCAATCAGGTTGTCGGGTACGGCGAGGATGACGACATCAGCACCTTGCAAAGCGTCTTCGGTGCTGACCACCGACAGGCCCAGCTCATCGCGCAGGCGCTGCTGGCCAGCGGCACCGGGTTCGACGTGGGCCACGCGGAAGCGCGAGTTCAACAGGTTCTTGGACAGGCGTACGCCCATCTTGCCGCCGGCGCCAAACAAGGCAATTTTGGGATTCACGGGCTGATCTCCTTGAGGGCTGGCCCCGCTGTGGGGGCGCTGAATTGAAAAAGGCGGCATCGCACCCCTTGGGTTTGCGCAGCGTCGACACCGCATTTGGCTTAACTGGTGTGATGAGTAGACCACTTTGTGATTTCAGGAAAAACTGGGGTTTTCACGGACAGGGTCCCTGCACGGCTGGGTGAATCGGCCCGGGCCATAATCCAAAGCGGTGGCCCGTGCCACCCGTCCAAGCCCTCAGACCTCCCCATTCCCCCAAGCCCTGCATGACCGAACCGATTCAGCGCCGCAAACTGTTCCAAGAGGTTCTGGACCGATTGATGAAGCGCATCCGTTCGGGGGACATCCCGCCCGGCGCGCAGCTGCCGTCGGAGCGGGAGCTGATGGAGGAATACGGGGTGGGACGCCCCGCCGTGCGCGAGGCTCTGCAAACCCTGGAGCGCTCGGGCATCGTGGAAATCGCGCATGGCGAGCGTGCACGCGTGGTGGTGCCCACGGCGGCGCGCCTGATCGGCCAGGTGGCCGGAGGCGCCATGCACTTGCTGCGCAGTCAGCCCGATTCGCTGGAGCACCTGAAGGACGCGCGGCTTTTTCTGGAGACCGGCATGGCGCGCCTGGCGGCCGAACGCGCCACGGCGGCGGACATCGCGCGCCTGCGTGAGGCCGTGGCCCGGCACCGCGCCTCGCTGAATGACCTGGAAACCTTCATGGAGCTGGACATGGTGTTCCACCGCGAACTGGCCATGGTCAGCGGCAACCCCATCTTCCCGGCCATCGTCGAGGCCTTGTTCCGCTGGGCGGGGGAGTACTACCAGGCCATGGTGCGCGCCCCTGGGGTGGAGGACCTGACCCTGGCCGAGCACGAGCGCATCGTGGAGGCCATTGCCCAACACGACCCCGAGGCCGCCGACCAAGCCATGCGGGCGCACCTGACACGGGCCAGCCAGCTGTACAAGACGACCAGGGAGCCCGCCGGCTGAGGCCGCTCAGTGGGGGCGGTGGCAGCCCCTGCGACCAGAGCCACTGCTCACAGAAATAACCGAGTGGCGGTGATCTGGTGGCATGGAAGACCGGGCAACAAAAAACCCGCTGCCAGAGGAAGGTCAGCGGGTTCTGAGGGGCCTTGAGGCCGGGTGAGACAGGAATCTGGAGCGGGTGAAGGGAATCGAACCCTCGTATGAAGCTTGGGAAGCTGCCGTTCTACCATTGAACTACACCCGCGAAGCCTCGCATTATACGGTCAGACCGAGGCTGGCTTCGTCACCGGAAGGTCATTTGCGCCACCTATACTCGCCGGCTCTGGTGACTGGAAACCCATGAAGAACCGCATCCTCAAACCCCTGGGCCTCTTGGCTTGTACCTGGCCCTTGTTGTGGGGCGGCCTGGCCTCGGCAGCCGATGAGTCAGCAGGCGCTGCCGACACCGAGCAGGCCATGGCGCGCTTCCAAAGCACCTACATCTGGCAAAAGAAGTCCAACTTTTCTGCGGCCTACTCGGGACCCAACAGCCTGATCCCGCGATCTGAGCGCAGCTACACGCTGACTTTTGATGGCTACTTTGGCTTTCGGCCCTGGCAAAACGCCGAGTTGTACTTTGTGCCCGAGATCACCCAGGGCCTGCCTTTGTCCAACCTGACGGGCCTGGGCGGCTTCACCAGTGGTGAGGCGACCCGGGTCAGCGGCACCAACCCCACGCTTTACCGCCAAAAGCTCTTCCTGCGCCAGACCTGGAACCAGGGCGGTGGCCAGCAAAGGGTGGATGCCGATGTCGACCAGTTGGCCGGTTTTGTGGACCGTGACCGGGTGGTTCTGACCGCCGGTAACTTTTCTACCCTGGACATCTTTGACGACAACCTCTACGCCAAGGACCCGCGCAGCCAGTTTCTCAATTGGTCGGGCATGTCGCACCTCGCCTACGACTACGCGGCCGACGCGCGCGGCTTTGGCTGGGGGGCGGCGCTGGAGTGGTACACGGGGGACTGGGTGCTGCGCGCCGGTCGCATGACCGGGCCCACCACGCCCAATGGTTTGCCCACCGATCTGCGCATCTTCAAGCACTACGGCGACCAAGTTGAAGTCGAACACGCCCACACCCTGGCCGGTCAGCCGGGCAAGGTGCGGGTGCTGGCCTGGCGCTCTCGGGCCTTGCTGTCCAGTTATGCCGAAGCCTTGGCCTATGGCCAAGCCAACCCGAACGCCAGCAAAGAGTGGATTTCGGCGGTGCGCAACGGTGACAAGACCAAGTACGGTCTGGGCCTGAACGTGGAGCAGGCCGTCAACGACCGGTCGGGCGTCTTCCTGCGCGCCATGAAGGGCGATGGCAAGACCGAAACCTACGCTTTTGCCGAAGCCGATGCCTCGTTCTCCACCGGCTATTCGACCCGGGGCACCGCCTGGTCGCGCGACCAGGACACCTTGGGCCTGATGTACGCGCGCAACATGCTCTCGGCCGACCGGCGCAAGTACCTGGCGGCGGGTGGCATTTCTTTCTTCATTGGCGACGGCGCGCTGCGCTACCGGCCCGAGACCTTGTTCGAGGTCTACTACAACATGAAGGTGAGCAAGGGCCTGTGGGTGTCGCTGGACTACCAGCGCATTGCCAACCCGGCCTACAACGCGGACCGGGGCCCGGTCAACGTGGGTTCTGTGCGCTTGCACGCGGAATTCTGATCGGCGCTCAGCCCCACCGGCGTCAGCCCGGCTGACGTTCATCGCGGTCTGGCAACATGAAAAAAAAGGCCCCGCTGGATGCAGTCCAGCGGGGCCTTTGTGGTGTCAACCCGGCAGCGCAGGGCTTACTTCAGGATGTCGCCCAGGCACAGGTACTTGAGTTCCACGTAGTCGTCCATGCCGTGGTGCGAGCCTTCGCGGCCCAGGCCGGACTGCTTGACGCCGCCAAACGGCACGTGCTCGGTGGCAATGACGCCCGCGTTGATGCCGACCATGCCGTACTCCAGCGCCTCGCTGACGCGGAAGATGCGGCCCACGTCGCGGCTGTAGAAGTAGCTGGCCAGGCCGAACTCGGTGTTGTTGGCCGCATCGATGGCTTCTTGCTCGGTCTTGAAGCGGAACACCGGGGCGAAGGGACCAAAGGTCTCTTCACGGGCGCACAGCATGTCGGCCGTGGCGTCGGCCACCACGGTGGGTTCAACAAACTGGCCTTCCAGGGGCGTGCCGCCCGCCACCACGCGGCCACCCTTGGCCAGGGCGTCGGCCAGGTGGCGCTGCACTTTCTGCACCGCGGCGGGCTCGATCAGCGGGCCTTGGTTCACGCCGTCGGTGAAACCATTGCCCACCTTCAGGGCCTTGACCTTGGCGGCAAACTTCTCGACGAAGGCGTCGTACACACCGTCTTGCACGTAGAGGCGGTTGGCACAGACGCAGGTCTGGCCCGCGTTGCGGTACTTGCTGGCCATGGCGCCTTCGACGGCGCTGTCCAGGTCGGCGTCGTCAAACACGATGAAGGGCGCGTTGCCGCCCAGTTCGAGCGACATCTTCTTGACCGTGGGCGCGCTTTGCGCCATCAGGATGCGACCCACCTCGGTGCTGCCCGTGAAGCTGATGTGGCGCACGATGTCGCTGGCGCAGAACACCTTGCCCACGGCAATGCTGTTGTCGCCATCGGCGCTCAGCAGGTTCAGCACGCCGGCGGGGATGCCGGCGCGCACGGCCAGTTCGGCTGCGGCCAGGGCGGTCAGCGGGGTCAGCTCGGCGGGCTTGATGACCACGGTGCAGCCGGCGGCCAGGGCCGGGGCGACCTTGCGCGTGATCATGGCCAGCGGGAAGTTCCAGGGCGTGATGGCGGCGCAGACCCCGATCGGCTGCTTCATCACCATCAGGCGGCGGTTGTTGTCGAACTGGGGCAGGGTTTCACCGTTGACGCGTTTGGCTTCTTCGGCAAACCACTCCACAAAGCTGGCGCCATAGGCGACTTCGCCCTTGGCTTCGGCAAAGGGCTTGCCTTGCTCGGCGGTCATGATGCGGCCCAGGTCTTCCTGGTGGGCCATCAGCAGGTGGAACCACTTCAGCAGGATGGCGTGGCGCTCTTTGCCGGTCTTGGCGCGCCAGGCGGGCCAGGCGGCGTTGGCGGCGGCGATGGCGGCTTCGGCGTCGGCCGGGCCCAGGTTGGCGACGTCGGCCAGCTTCAGGCCGGTGGCCGGGTCGTGCACGTCAAAACGGCTGCTGCCAGGCACCCATTGGCCGTTGATCAAGGCGTCGGTCTTGAGCAGGCTGGGGTCGTTGAGCAGGGCGAGGGGGGAGGTCTTCATGTCCATGGCTTGGATTTCCTGGGTTGGAAGGGGTCGTTGATCAGGGAGGCGTGGCGCTCAGCGGCAGGGCACGCCAGGCAACACACACAGCATTTCGTACAGCAGGTTGGCCGCCAGCAAGGCGGTGTTGCCGCTGCTGTCGTAGGGTGGGCTGACTTCAACGAGGTCGCAGCCTATCACGTTCAGGCCACGGCAGCCGCGCACGATTTCAAGGCCTTGCGCGACACTCAGACCGCCGATTTCCGGGGTGCCGGTGCCGCCTGCAAAGCTGGGGTCCAGGCCGTCGATGTCGAAGCTGATGTACACCGGGTGATCGGGGCCGATGCGCTTGCGCACCTGGGCCATCAGCGGGGCCAGCGACTGCCACCAGACCTCGTGCGCGGGCACGACGGTGAAGCCTTGCTGGCGCGGCCAGTCGAAGTCGTCGCTCGCGTAGCCGGTGCCGCGCAGGCCGATCTGCCAGACCTTGTCGCCCGCCAGCAGGCCTTCCTCCACGGCCCGGCGAAAGGGCGTGCCGTGGGCGATGGGTTCGCCAAACATGTGTTCGTTGACGTCGGCGTGCGCGTCCACGTGGATCAGGGCCACGGGACCATGGCGCTTGGCCACCGCGCGCAGGATCGGCAGGGCAATCGTGTGGTCACCGCCCAGGGTCAGGGGCGTGCAGCCGTGGGCCAGCACCTCGTCGTAGAAGGACTCGATCAAATCCACCGACTTGCTCAGCGAGTAGGGGTTGATCGGCACATCGCCGAGGTCGGCCACTTGCAGCGCGTCAAACGGCGCGGCCCCGGTGGCCATGTTGTAGGGCCGCAGCAGGCAGGACTCGGCGCGGATCTGGCGCGGCCCGAAGCGGGCGCCCGATCGGTTCGAGGTGCCCAGGTCCAGCGGCACGCCAATGAAGGCGGCGTTCAGGCCTTGCGCGGTGTTCACCACGGGCAGGCGCATCATGCTAGCGATGCCGCCAAAGCGCGGCATGGTGTTGCCGCCCAAGGGCTGGTTGAGGTCGGATGAAGTGGTCATGACCAGGTCTCGGGGCCGATCAGCGCTTGCGACCGCGCAGCCATTCAAGGGCCAGCAGCAAGCTGGTGGTGAACAGGATCAGCAGGGTGGCCACCGCGGCGATGGTGGGAGAGATGTTTTCGCGGATGCCGGTGAACATCTGGCGCGGCAGCGTGGCCTGCTCGGCACCAGCCAGGAACAGCGTCACCACCACCTCGTCAAAAGACGTGGCAAAGGCAAACAGCGCGCCCGACACCACGCCCGGTGCGATCACCGGCAGGGTGATGCGGAAGAAGGTGTTGAACGGCGTTTCGCCCAGGCTCAGCGAGGCTCGCACCAGGTTGTGGTTGAAGCCCGCCAGCGTGGCCAGCACCGTGGTCAGCACAAAGGGCGCGCCCAGCGCGGCGTGCACGATGATCAGGCCCACATAGCTGTCGGCCAGGCCCAGCGGTGCAAAGTACAGGTAAGCGGCCACGCCCACCACCACGATGGGCACCACCATGGGCGCGATCAGGATGCCCATCAGCAAGCCCTTGAAGGGGAAGCTGGCGCGCGAGAGACCCACCGCCGCCAGCGTGCCCAGCGTCGTGGCAATGAGCGTGGCCGCAGGGGCCACCATGAAGCTGTTGCGGGTGGCGCGGGCCCATTCGGGCGACTCAAACAAATGCACATACCACTTGGTCGACCAAGCCGGAATCGGGTAGGCCAGGAAGGAGCTGTCCGAGAACGACAGCGGCACCATCACCAGGATGGGGGCCAGCAAAAAAGCCAGCACCAGCACGCAGACGATGCGCACCAGCCACCAGCCGGCCTTGTCGGCCGCCGTGGCATAGAGGGGGAACACAGGCATTTTGATCATGTTGTCGTCCTTTCTGGGTTAGCCCAGACTGAGTTCTGCTTTGCCGATGCGGCGGTACACGCCGTACAGCAGCAGCGTGGCGGCCAGCAGCAGGGCGCCCAGGGCGCAGGCCATGCCCCAGTTCACTTCCACATTGGTGTAGCGGGCGATGTAGTAGCTCAGCATCTGGTCGTCCGCACCGCCCAGCAAGGCCGGGGTCACGTAGTAGCCAATCGACAGGATGAAAACCAGCAGGGCGCCTGCGCCGATCCCGGGGTAGGTTTGGGGCACGTAGACGCGGAAGAAGGCGGCCAGCGGGGAGCTGCCCAGCGACACCGCTGCGCGCAGGTAGGTGGGCGGCACGCTTTTCATCACGCTGTACAGCGGCAAGATCATGAAGGGCAGCAGGATGTGCACCATGGCAATCACCACGCCAGTGCGGTTGAACAGCAGGGGCAGGGGCTCGCTGATCAGGCCGATGCCCATCAGGCCGCGGTTGACCAGGCCTTCGGACTGCAGCAGCACGATCCAGGCGGCCACGCGCACCAGGATGGAGGTCCAGAACGGCACCAGCACCACGATCATCAGCACATTGGCGCTGCGCTCGGGCAGCGAGGCCAGCCACCAGGCCAGCGGGTAGGCCAGCAACAGGCACAGCACGGTCACCACCAGGCTGATGTGGAAGGTGCGCAGCAAGATGGCGCCAAACGCGCGCTGGTCTTCGGGCATGCGCTCGACCTGGCCTTGCGCGTCGCGCTTGAGGTCGACCGAGGCCAAGAGGTAGTCGGGCGTCCAGCGCGAGCCATTCTTGGCAATCGCCTGCCAGAAGCTGGGCTGGCCCCAGCGGGCGTCGGTTTGCAGCAGGCGCTCGCGCACCTCGTCGGCACTGCCCGCCATGGGCAGCGCGCGGTAAGCGCCCATCACCAGCGAGCGGGCGCCGGGCACTTCGGAATTGAGGCGCCGCGCCAGTTGCCCGGCGTCGGCGCTGTCGGGCAGGTGGGCCAGGTCGCGCATCAGCGCGGCGTAGGCCGAGGCGCCCGGGGCCTCGCGCCCATCCCAGCCGTCCAGCGCACGCACGGTCTGGGGCAGGGCATTGGCGACCTCGGGGTTCTCCACCGCGCGCTGCAGCAGCGCGACGATGGGCACCAGCAGGGTCAGGAGCAAAAACACCAGCAAAGGCAGGGTCAGCCCGAACGCCCGCCATTGGCGGCGCGATTCAGCGCGGGAGAGGGCGCGGCGCAGCGCGCCGGGCTCAGCGCCGTCGAGGGCGGTCAGGGTGTCGGCCATGGGGTCGGGGCTCCGTCTTCTACTCAGGGTCGGTCAGGTGGGCGGGGCTTACTGGGTGGCCCAGGCGGCGAAACGCTTCTCCAGCGCCTCACCCTGGTCGGCCCAGAAGCTCACGTTGAACTGCAGGGCTTCCTTGGCGTTGCTGGCCGAGGTCGGCAGGTCGTCGAGCACCTTCTTGTCGAGCTTGGCCAGGGCCTTGGTGTTGGTCGGGCCGTAGGCGATGTTCTGGGCGTACACGGCCTGGTTGTTGGCTTGGGTGCCGAAGGCCAGGAACTTCATGGCCAGGTCCTTGTTCGGGGCGCCCTTGGGGATGACCCAGTAGTCCAGGTCGTAAATGCCGCCCGGCCAGTAGATCTTCAGGTTGCGGCCTTCGCGGTTGGCGGCGTCGATGCGGCCGTTGTAGACCGTGCTCAGCACCACGTCGCCCGCGACCAGGAACTGCGGCGCCTGGGCACCGGCTTCCCACCACTGGATGTTGGGTTTGAGTTCGGTCAGCTTCTTGAAGGCGCGGTCAGCGCCTTCCTTGGTGGCCAGCACCTTGTAGACGTCAGCGGGCTTGACGCCATCGGCGATCAGCGCGAACTCGAGGTTGTAGCGGGCGCCCTTGCGCATGCCGCGCTTGCCCGGGATCTTCTTGGTGTCAAAGAAGTCGGCCCAGCTGTTCGGGGCGGTCTTGAGCTTGTCGCCGTTGTAGGCCATGACGGTGGACCACACGAACACGCCCACACCGCACTCGGTGACGGCCGCGGGCAGGAAGTCCGCCTTGTCGCCGATCTTGCTGTAGTCGAGCTTCTCGAACAGGCCTTCATCGCAGCCGCGCACCGCGTCGGGCGATTCGACTTCCACCACGTCCCAGGTCACTTTCTTGGTCTCGACCATGGCCTTGATCTTGGCCTGTTCGCCGTTGTATTCGACAGCCACCACCTTGGTGCCCGTCTTCTCGAAGGGCTCGTAGTACGCCTTCTTCTGGGCGTTGGCATTGGCACCGCCAAAGTTGACGATGGTCAGTTGCTGCTGCGCAAAGCTGGGCAGCGCCACACAGGCGGCCAGGGCGGCGCAGGTGATCAGGCTCTTTTTCATGGCACGGGTTCCTTGAGGTTGGGAGAGAAAAAATCGACTTACAACAAACACAGGGGAAGGGGCGAGCGCGTCGGGCGGCGCGCTCGGCTCAAACGGCATACAAACGGGTGGAGGGCGCTTCGAACACCAGACGCACCGCCTCGCCCGCTTGCGGGTGGGGGTTGCTGTCGGCGCGGGTCAGCGGCACCTTGACGGTGGCTTCGGCCTGGCCAGCGCCCAGCGCGCACAACAGGCGCAGGTGGTCACCGTAGTAGATGGCGCGGGCCACGCGGGCGTCCAGGGCATTGGCCGGGGTGGGGCCGCTGGCCGCTTGCAAGGCGATGCGCTCGGGGCGCACACAGGCTTCCACGCGGGCACCGGCGGCGGCCTGGTTGACGTTCACGCCTTGCAGGCATTGGCCGTCGGGCAGTCGCAGGGTGTCACGGCCTTCCAGCGTGCCTTGCAGCACCGTGCTGTCGCCCACAAAGCCCGCCACAAAGCGGTTGGCCGGGGTTTCGTACAAGGCCTCGGGCGAGGCCAGGTGCTGGATCACGCCTTCGTTGAAGACGGCCACGCGGTCGCTCATGGTCAGGGCTTCGCCTTGGTCGTGGGTCACGTAGACAAAGGTCACGCCGAGCTGGCGGTGCAGCTCCTTGAGTTCGATCTGCATGTGCTCGCGCAGCTGCTTGTCCAGCGCGCCCAGGGGCTCGTCCATCAGCACCAGCTGCGGCTCGAACACCAGGGCGCGGGCCAGGGCCACGCGCTGCTGCTGGCCGCCCGACAGCCGGGTGGGCAAGCGGTCGGCCATGCCCCCCAAGCGCACCATGTCCAGGGCCTTGGCGACGCGACGGGCCTGCTCGTCCTTGGGCACTTTGCGCACGGTCAGCGGGTAGGCCACGTTCTGCCCCACGGTGAGGTGGGGAAACAGCGCGTAGTTCTGAAACACCATGCCGAAGTTGCGCTTGTGGGGCGGCGTGCCGGTGATCTGGCGACCATCGAGCAGGATGTCGCCCGCGGTGGGCGACTCGAACCCGGCCAGCATCATCAGCGTCGTGGTTTTGCCCGAACCGGACGGGCCCAGCAGGCTGAGAAACTCGCCGCGCTGGATGTCCAGGTTCAGATCGCGCACCACCAGCTGTTCGCCGTCGTAGGTTTTTTGCACGCCAGTGAAGCGCACCAAGGGTTCTGCGTGAGACATGTTGTTCTGGTTTGGCGGGGGAGGTGGGCGTTGGCAGCTCAGCGCGCGGCGGCGAAGCTGTCGGCCAGGATGGCCAGGCCTTCGTCAAGAAGGGCGTCGGAAGCGGTCAGGGGCACCAGGATGCGGATCACGTTGCCGTAGGTACCGCAGGACAGCAGCACCAGGCCCCGTTGGGCGGCTTCGGTCACCACGCGCTTGGTCAGGGCCGCGTCGGGTCGCAGGCCTTCGCCACCTTCTTCAAACAGCTCGATGGCGACCATGGCACCCAGACCGCGCACATCACCAATGGCAGGGACCTTGGTGGCCAGTGCTTGCAAGCTTTGGACCAGGTGTTGGCCCATGGCCTGGCTGCGGGCCAGCAGTTGTTCCTCTTCAAACACCTTCAACACGGCCAGGGCGGCGGCGCAAGCCACCGGGCTGCCCGCGTAGGTGCCGCCCAGGCCGCCCGCTGCGGGGGCGTCGATCACCTCGGCGCGGCCCACCACGCCCGACAGCGGGAAGCCGCCGGCCATCGACTTGGCGGTGGTGATCAGGTCGGGTGCCACGGGCCATTGTTCGCAGGCAAACCAGGTGCCGGTGCGGCCGGCGCCGGTCTGCACTTCGTCGGCGATCAGCAAGATGCCGTAACGGTCGGCCAGGGCCTTGAGGCCGCTGATGAATTCAGCCGGCGCCACATAGAAACCGCCTTCGCCTTGCACCGGCTCGACGATGAAGGCCGCCACGCGCTCGGGCTCGATGTCGTTCTTGAAGATCAGTTCCACCGAGTGCAGGGCGTCGGCCACGCTGACCCCGTGCAGGGCATTGGGGAACAGGGCGTGGTAGACCTCGCCGGGGAAGGGGCCGAAGCCGATCTTGTAGGGCGCGACCTTGCCGGTCAGGCCGAGGGTCAGGTTGGTGCGGCCGTGGTAGCCGCCGGTGAAGGCGATGACGCCGGGGCGCTTGGTGTAGGCGCGGGCGATCTTGATGGCGTTTTCCACGGCTTCGGCGCCGGTGGTCAGCAGCAGGCTCTTCTTGGCAAAGGCGCCCGGGGCCAGGGTGTTGAGGCGTTCGCACACTTCGACGTAGGGCTCATAGGCCACGACTTGGAAGCAGGTGTGGGTGTAGAGGTCGAGCTGGGCCTTGACGGCCTCGATGATCTCGGGGTGCAGGTGGCCCGTGTTGAGCACGGCAATGCCGCCGGCGAAGTCGATGTACCGGCGGCCTTCGACGTCCCAGAACTCGGCGTTCAGCGCTTTCTGGATGAAGATTTCGTGCGACTGACCCACGCCTCGGGCCACGGCGGCTTGGCGGCGGGTGAGGAGGGCGGCGTTGGTGAAATGGCGTTCGTTTTGCATGGTGTGCACCGGGCGTTGAAGGAATGGATGGACTGTAAAAAGCCCGCCACCCGCCGTCCATGTACACCGCCACGAGAATTTCCACACACTGTGCAGGTCTAAAATCCTGTACAGGGTTTCCCTGATTTGGTGCGTCCGGCGCCAGCGCACTTCGTTCTTTTTCCTTCCCAGATGCTCACACTCAGCCCTGAACTCCAGACTCCCTTGGTCAGCCAGATCGTGGACGGCCTGCGGGGCCTGATTGCCGGCCAGGTGCTCAAACCCGGCAGCAAGCTGCCTTCCATCCGCGCTTTTGCGGTCACCCACGGCGTCAGCGTGTTCACCGTGGTCGAGGCCTATGACCGCCTGGTGGCCCAGGGTTGGCTGGTGTCGCGCGCCAATGCGGGCTTTTTCGTCAAGCGCCGCGATGAGGGCGGGCCCTTGGTGGGCGCGGCCTCGGTGGCGCGTGAGGCGCCCCGTTTTGATGCACGCTGGTACCTCAAGCAGATTTTTGAGAACCGCAACCTGCCGCTCAAGCCGGGTTGTGGCTGGTTGCCACACGATTGGTTGTTTGGCGATGCTGTGCGGCGCAGCATGCGGCAGCTTTCCAACGAGGGGCCCGAACTCGACGGCTATGGCCTGCCCTCGGGCCACATGGCGCTGCGCATGATGATTGCGGAGTCGCTGGCCGAGCACCAGATCGCCGTCGAAGCCGAGCAGGTGCTGCTGACCCATGGCTCCAGCCAGGCGCTGGACCTGGTGGCGCGGCGGGTGCTGAAGCCCGGCGATGCCGTGCTGGTCGACGACCCCGGCTACCCCAATTTGCTGTTCATGCTGCACTTTGTGGGTGCGCGCCCGATCGGCGTGCCGCGCACGCCCACGGGTTACGACCTGGTGGCGCTGGAGGCCTTGATCCTTGAACACAAGCCCAAGGCTTTTTTCACCCAGCCTCGGCTGCAAAGCCCCACCTGCTCGATGGCCTCGGCGGCCCACCTGCACCGCCTGCTGCAATTGGCGGAGCAGCATGACTTCCTGCTGGTCGAGAACGACCTCTACGCCGACATGGATGCCAGCTCGCGGCCGTCCCTGGCCAGCCTGGATCAATTACACCGCGTCATCTACATCGGCAGCTATTCCAAAACCATTTCACCCAACCTGCGCGTGGGCTACCTGCTGGCGCGGCCTGATTTGCTGGCCGAGCTGGTGCAGCTCAAGATGATCGCCGGCCTGACCTCCTCGGACATTGCCGAGCGGGTGACCTTTGGCGTCATCACCGATGGGCGCTGGCGCAAGCACCTCAAGTCCTTGCGCGATCGCCTGGCCGAGGCGCACCGCCGGGTCGGCCGGCGCCTGGACAGCCTGGGTTTTGAGCTCTTTCACGAACCCGAGGCGGGCATGTACCTGTGGGCGCGCCACCCCGACCTGCCCGACAGCGCTGAGCTGTCCCAACTGGGCACGCAGGAGGGCATCATGCTCGGCCCGGGCCAGTTGTTTTTGGTCGAACCGCGCCCCACGGGCTGGTTGCGCTTCAACGTCGCCTTCAGCGAGGACGAGCGCCTGTGGCGCTTTCTGGCCCAGCGCATCGAGCAAGGCCAGCAGCTCGCCCAGTGAGGCGGCGCCAAATCCTATAATCCGGGGTTTGGCCCGACCGGCCTCAGGCCGGGTGCACAGGGCACGACCGGGGCGGTTGGCGTCCCGAGCCGCCCCTCTCATCCCAGAACGATCCGTTGGCACCTCATGAGCACACCTAACATCACCGTCGCGCAGATCCGCAAGACCTTCCTCGACTTCTTTGCCTCCAAGGGCCACACCGTGGTGGCGTCGAGCTCGCTGGTGCCGGGCAACGACCCGACGCTGATGTTCACCAACTCCGGCATGGTGCAGTTCAAGGACGTGTTCCTGGGCACCGACAAGCGCCCCTACGTGCGCGCGGCCTCGGTGCAGGCCTGCCTGCGTGCCGGTGGCAAGCACAACGACCTGGAGAACGTGGGCTACACCGCGCGCCACCACACCTTCTTTGAAATGCTGGGCAACTGGAGCTTTGGCGACTACTTCAAGCGCGAGTCGCTGAAGTGGGCCTGGGAGCTGCTGACCGAGGTCTACAAGCTGCCCGCGGACAAGCTCTGGGCCACGGTCTACATCGATGACGACGAGGCCTACGACATCTGGACGAAGGAAATCGGCCTGCCGCCCGAGCGCGTGGTGCGCATTGGCGACAACAAGGGCGCCAAGTACGCCTCCGACAACTTCTGGATGATGGCCGACACCGGCCCTTGCGGCCCTTGCTCGGAAATCTTCTACGACCACGGCCCCGAAATCGCTGGCGGCCCCCCGGGCAGCCCCGATCAGGACGGCGACCGCTACATCGAGATCTGGAACAACGTGTTCATGCAGTTCGACATGCAGCCCGATGGCTCGGTCAAGCCGCTGCCCGCGCCCTGCGTGGACACCGGCATGGGCCTGGAGCGCCTGGCCGCCATCCTGCAGCACGTGCACAGCAATTACGAAATCGACATCTTTGATGCCCTGATCAAGGCCGCTTCGCGCGAAACCGGCGAACAAGACCTGGGCAACAAGAGCCTGCGCGTGATCGCCGACCACATCCGCGCCACCGCCTTCCTGGTGAGCGACGGCGTGATCCCGTCCAACGAAGGCCGCGGCTATGTGCAGCGCCGCATCGTGCGCCGAGCCATCCGCCACGGCTACAAGCTGGGCCAGAAGACCCCGTTCTTCCACAAGCTGGTGAAGGACCTGGTCGTGCTGATGGGCGAGGCTTACCCCAAGCTGCGCGAAGACGAAAAGCGCATCACCGAGGTGCTGAAGGCCGAAGAAGAGCGCTTCTTTGAAACCCTGGCCAATGGCATGGAGATCCTCGACGCGGCCCTCGCCGACGGCGGCAAGACCCTGCCGGGCGAAGTGGCCTTCAAGCTGCACGACACCTATGGCTTCCCGCTCGACCTGTCAGCCGACGTCTGCCGCGAGCGCGATGTGGCCGTTGACGAAGACGGCTTCAAGGTCGCCATGGACAAGCAAAAGGCGCAGGCCCGCGCCGCCGGCAAGTTCAAGATGGACCGCGCCCTCGAATACACCGGCGCTGGCAACACCTTCGTGGGCTACGAGCAGCTCGAAGCCCCGGCCAAGATCGTCGCCCTGTACGTGGACGGCACGCCGGCCGCCGAACTGAAGGCCGGCCAGACCGGCGTGGTGGTGCTCGACACCACCCCGTTCTACGCTGAAAGCGGCGGCCAAGTGGGCGACGAAGGCTGGATCCGCAGTGGCTCGGCCAGCTTCGCGGTGGGCGACACGCTCAAGATCAAGGCCGATGTGTTTGGCCACCACGGCACGCTGGAAGCGGGCACGCTGAACGTGGGTGACACCGTGACGGCGGCCGTCAACACCACGGTGCGCGCCGCCACCATGCGCAACCACTCGGTCACCCACATCATGCACAAGGCCTTGCGCGAAGTGCTGGGTGACCACGTGCAGCAAAAGGGCTCGCTGGTGAATGCCGAGCGCACCCGTTTCGACTTCGCGCACAACGCCGCCGTCACCGACGCGCAGATCCGTGAGATCGAGGCCCGCGTCAACGCCGAAATCTTCGCCAACTCGCCGACCCAGGCGCGGGTGATGGACATCGAATCGGCCCAGAAGACCGGCGCCATGATGCTGTTCGGCGAGAAGTACGGCGAAACCGTGCGGGTGCTCGACATCGGCAGCAGCCGCGAACTGTGTGGCGGCACCCACGTGCAGCGCACCGGTGACATCGGCCTGTTCAAGGTGGTGGGCGAGGGCGGTGTGGCCGCTGGCGTGCGCCGCATCGAAGCCGTCACGGGCGCCAACGCGCTGGCGTACCTGCAAAACCTGGAAGACACGGTCAACCAGGCCGCCGGCACGCTGAAGGCCCCGACCGCCGAGCTGCAAGGCCGCATCAGCCAGGTGCTGGAGCAGGTCAAGACGCTGGAGAAGGAAGTCGCCGCGCTCAAGGGCAAGCTGGCTTCGTCGCAAGGCGATGAACTGGTGGGCCAGGCCGTGGAGGTCAAGGGCATCAAGGTGCTGGCCGCCTTGCTGGACGGCGCCGACGCCAAGACGCTGCGCGACACCCTGGACAAGCTCAAGGACAAGCTCAAGACCGCCGCCATCGTGCTGGCCGCTGTCGACGGCGGCAAGGTGCAGCTGGCCGCAGGTGTGACCGCTGACAGCATTGGCAAGGTCAAGGCCGGCGAGCTGGTCAACTTTGTGGCCAGCCAAGTGGGTGGCAAGGGCGGTGGCAAGCCCGACATGGCCATGGCTGGCGGCACCGACCCGTCCGGTCTGGCCAAGGCCCTGGCTTCGGTGCCGGCCTGGGTCGCCGACCGCGCCTGAGCCTGAACCCACTGCGTCCGGCCCTTTGGGCTGGACGGCGGTGGGGGGCAGGTCCCCCGGCACCGGCTTGGGTCCCAGCGCCACATGGTGACCTGAGCCCCTCGCTTAGGGGTTTTTCTGCGGACCTCAGGCGCAGCCAAGGCATTGATAATGCCTTTCATGCTCTTGTCCAATGCCTTTGATCCTGCCGGCGCGCCATGGATGTGGATGCCCGCTGCGGGGGCTCGCTGAACCTGTCCCACCTATGTTGCAACGCCTGGCCTTGTTTTTGATCGCCGCCCTCCTGTCCTGGCCTGCCCAGGCGGTGTCGGTGGCCTTCATCAACCCTGGTCGATCCTCCGAGGCGTTTTGGCTGGCGGCTTCCAATGCGATGGCCCAGGCCTCGCAGAGTCTGGGCATTCGCCTCGAAGTGCTCTACGCCGAGCGCGAGCACCTGCGCGGGCTGGAGCTGGTCAAAGCCCTGGTGGCCCGGCCGCCGGCCGAGCGGCCCGATTACCTCCTGTTTTCCAATGACTACGGCACGGCTCCTGAAATGTTGCGCCTGGTCGACGGCTCGGGCATCCGGGTGCTTTTGGTCTTCAGCTCCATTCACGGGGCGGATCAGCGCCAGGTGGGCCGGCCGCGCGAGAAGTACCCCTTCTGGTTGGGCTCGCTGGAGCCCGATGCCGAGGAGGCGGGCTACCTGACGGCCAAATCCCTGATCGAAAAAGGACGGCAAGCGCGGCTGCAAGGCGCGGATGGTCTGCTGCATTTGCTGGCATTGGCGGGGGACCGATCCACCCCGAGTTCAGCCGCCCGCAATTCCGGCTTGCAGCGGGCTCTGGCCGAGGCGCCCGATGTGGTTTTGGATCAACTGGTCTACGCCAACTGGAATCTGGACAAGGCGGCCGAGAAGACCCGCTGGCTGATCCGCCGTCACCCCGAGGCCCGGCTGCTGTGGTCGGGCAGCGATCAAATCGCGTTTGGTGCCATGAAGGCCTGGCGCGAACGGGGTGGCACCCCTGGCCGTGACGGCTTGTTCAGTGGCGTGAACACCTCGACCCAAGCCATGGAGGCCATTCAGCGCGGTGAACTCAGCGCCTTGGCAGGTGGCCATTTTCTGGCGGGGGCCTGGGGACTGGTCATGGTTCACGACCACGCCCGGGGGCGTGACTTCAGCGAGGAAGGCCTGGATTTGGTGCGCCCGATGTTCACCCTGTTCAACCCGGAGCGCGCCCGTTATTTTGTGCAGCGCTTTGGCGGCGCGCAGCTGCCGCTGGACTTTCGCCAGTACAGCAAGGCCCTGAATCCCCGTGTGCAGCGCTATCAATTTGATGTCGCGGTGCTGTTACGCTAGCAAGCATTCATGTTTCAGAACCGATCTCGTTTTCGCTCCATCGCGGCCACGCTGATCCAGCGCATCGTGTGGCTGGCGGGGGGGTGCTTGCTGGTCATGCTGGTGTTGCAGGGCTGGTTGACCTTCCGCGAGACCCAACTGCGCATGGACCATGCCCTGGCCGAAATTGCAGACAACAGCCTGCCCATGTTGTCGGTGTCACTGTGGGACATCGAGCCCGAGGTGGTGCAGCGCCAGGTCAACTGGTTGGCCAGCCTGCCCGAGATTGGGCGCGTGCGCGTGTTGGCCAGCACCGGGCAGACTTTCGAAGCCGGTGCGTTGGCCATGGATTTGCGGGGCGAGCCCCTGCGCACCCTGGAGATCCCGGCTCCGCAGGGCGTCAAGCCGGTGGGGCGTTTGGAGTTGTGGGTCGAGCCTGGCTACCAAGCTGAGCAGGTGCTGCACGACACCCTGGGCATCGTGGCAGGCTATGTGTTGTTCACGGTGCTGCTGTGCCTCTTGGTGGGCTGGATGCTGCGCCGTGACCTGCAGCGACCGATGCAGCAAATTGCACGCTTCGCCGCGGAGCTCAAGCCGCAAGAGCTGTCGCGCCCCTTGTTGCTGGAACGCCCGCCGCGCGACCACCAAGATGAGATCGATTTGGTCACCCAGGGTTTTGCGCAGTTGCAAAGCGATCTGCGCAGCCACATTGCCAACCTGGACCAGATGGTGGCTGAGCGCACCCAGCAGCTGGAGCGCCTGATCGAGGAAGTCCATCGCCTGTCCATCACCGACGCTCTGACCGGCTGCTACAACCGCCGTGTGATTGAGGAGCGCCTGCCCGCTGAAATCGAACGCTCGCGCCGCTATGCCCGACCTTTGTCGGTGATTTTTGTCGACATCGACCACTTCAAGACCATCAACGATGGCCTGGGGCATGCCGCGGGGGATTCGGTGTTGCGCGATGTCGGCGCCCTGTTGCTGGGGCAGTTGCGCACGCCGGTGGACTGGGTAGCCCGCTACGGCGGTGAGGAGTTTTTGATTGTGCTGCCCGAAAGCGACTTGGACCACGCCTCGCGCGCGGCCAACCGCTTGCGCGAAATGATCGAGGCCCAGCCCGTGCATGTCGAAGGCCGTCTGGTGCCCATGACGGCCAGTTTTGGCGTGGCCCAGTGTGGTCCCGACGAGGGTGTGGCCGACTTGCTGGCCCGTGCCGACGCCATGCTCTACCACGCCAAGACCGAAGGTCGCAACCGGGTGTCGGTCAGCGGCTGAGGCGGGGCCCAGCCAGCAGGCCTGGGCCTGGGCCCTGAAGCTCAATCCTTGTAGCTGGGGTCCAGCCGCTCCAGCTTGCGCAGCAAGGACGGCCACACAAAAGCGCCCCCAATGCCGCCGGTCTGCACCTTCATGGCGTGCGCCACGCCGTTGAGGATGTTGGGGTCCACCTGCACCAAGTCCAGCCCACCCGCCAGCGCGTCGACCTGGATGCGGCAGGTGTTCTCAAACGTGTACATGGACAAAAAGGCCTCGGCAATGCCTCGCCCCACGGTCAGCAAGCCATGGTTGCGCAGCACCAGGTAGTTGGCTTTGCCCAGGTCGGCTTGCAGGCGGGCCTTCTCGTCGTCGCGGATGGCCACGCCCTCGTAGTCATGGTAGGCCAGCGAGCTCAGCACAAAGGTGGACTGCTGGCTGATGGGCAGGATGCCGGTTTTTTGCGCGCTGACGGCAATGCCGGCACGGGTGTGGGTGTGCAGCACGCAGCCCGCTTCAGGCCGAGCTTCGTGCACGGCGCTGTGGATGACAAAGCCGGCCGGGTTGACCGGGAACGGGCTCTCATGGAGCTTGTTGCACTGCATGTCGACCTTCACCAGGCTGGACGCCGTGATTTCATCGAACATCAAGCCGTAGGGGTTGATCAGGAACTGGTGCTCATCACCCGAGACGGAGTGCGGCAGCTTGGCGCTGATGTGGGTGAAGACCAGGTCGCTCCAGCCGTAGGCAGCGACCAGGCGGTAGCAGGCCGCGAGGTCGACCCGCAGCTGCCATTCTTCGGCGCTGACCTGGTTCTTGAGCGAGGGGATGTTCATGGTGTCTGTCTCCGGTTTGATGGGGGGCTGATTGCGGCCCTGGCGCATCTTGCCCGAGGCCGGGCAGGGCGCATGTCAAGGACTTGACAGCCGGGCTGGCTTGGCCGTTTCTTGACTGGGATCAACAGGCGATTCAAGGGCGTTTCTAGAATCGGCCCAGCCCGACCCACCCCATCTGATGCTCCGTTCCTTGATCTCTCGCCGGTTGTTGTTTTTAGCCCTGGCCTTGACACTGCTGATTGCGGGTTTGTCGGCCTACTTGGCACGCGCCGACTTCCAGGCGACCTGGGACCGGGCTGATGAACGCGATGCCCATTTGCTGATCCACGTGGGCCAACAACTCGACCGCCTGTTCTCGGCCGCTGACAGTACGTTGCAGGGGCTGCAAAGCGATCTGCACGACCCGCTGGTGCAGAGCGCCTCCCCTGTCTTGCGCCACCGCTTGTTGTTTGGGCGTCTGCAAGACCGGCCCGCCCTGGGCTCCCTGCAGGTGATGGACCGATTCGGCCTGGTGAAGGAAGAGGCGGCCAGTCTGAACTCTGCCCCTGGCGAGGTGGACGAGCGCGACTACTTCCGTGCTCAGCGTGACGCCAATGAAGATGCCCTGTTCGTGAGCGGGCCTTACCTGTCCAAGGTGACGGGGCAACGCGAGCTGGGTCTGAGTCGCCGCCTCAATGGGGGCCAAGGTCAGTTCCAGGGCGTGGTGCTGGGGACGCTCAACCAGGCTTATTTGCAGAACCTGATCGAAGGGCTGGAGTTGGAGCACGGGGCTGCGCTGTGGCTGGAGCGCCGGGATGGCACCTGGCTGGCGGGGGCACCTCGGCCTGCCGAGGCCACTGAGTGGCTCCCGCAGCTCTCCGAGCTGTCCGGCCCTGGGCACCTGCGCCTGCCGGCGGCGCGCGGCCTGCCGACGCGGGTGATCAGTTACCTCAATGTGCAGGATTGGCCGCTGCGGCTGGTGTTGGCCCGCAGCCGGGGGTCCATCGAGGCGGCCTGGTGGCAACGCACGGCCGGCATTGCCGGGGTGACCCTGATGCTGATGATCGGCTGCCTGGGCATGGCCGCTTTGTTTGAGCGTGAACTGCGACGCCGCCAGCGGGTGTCCCTGCAGCTGAGCCACGCTGAAGGGCATTTGCGCACCATCCTCAACCACCTGCCATCCCTGGTCAGCTACTGGGACCGGGATTGGCGCAATTTGTTTGCCAACCATTTGCATCGGGACTGGTTTGGCCTGCTGCCGGAGTTCATGCGTGGTGAGCGCTTGCCTGATCTGCTGGGCGCGACCATGACCCGCCGCTATGGCTACCACCTGGAACAGGCTTTGTTGGGCCGGGCCCAGACTTTTGAGTGGCCGGTCCAGGGGCCGGATCACGTGCCGCGCACCTTGCTGGTGTCACTGGCCCCCGACCTGCGCGCGGGCGAGGTGGCAGGGGTGTTTGCGCAAATTGTGGACATCAGCGAACGCAAGCAGGCCGAGGCCCAGGTGTTTGAGGAGAAGGAGCGCTTTCGCGTCACCCTCAGCTCCATTGGTGACGCCGTGATCACGGTGGATGTGCACGGTCGGGTCACCTACCTCAACCCGGTGGCAGAACTGATGACCGGATGGCGCAATGACCTGGCCCAAGGTTTGGCGGTGGAGCGGGTGATGCCCATCGTGCACTCCCAGGACGGCAGCCCGGTGCGCAGCCCGGTCCGGGTGGCGCTGGAGCTCCAAAAGACCGTCGGTCTGGCCACCGAAAGCGCTCTCGTGCGCCTGGATGGCCAGCGCTTTGACATCGAGGACTCGGCCGCCCCCATCACGGACCGGCATGGCGACATCATTGGCGCGGTGATGGTCTTCCACGACATCTCGGAGATGCGCTCCATGGCCATCCGCATGGCCCACCTGGCACAGCACGATGCGCTCACAGGCCTGCCCAACCGCTTGCTCCTGCACGACCGGGCCCAGCACGCGATTGACATGGCGCAGCGTGATGGGCGTCAGGTGGCGGTGATGTACCTGGACCTGGACCGCTTCAAGACGGTCAACGACTCGCTGGGACACGAGGCCGGTGACCGCTTGCTGGTGGAGTTCTCGCGGCGCCTGTCCACCGCCATCCGCAACACCGACATCCTGAGTCGCCAGGGCGGCGACGAGTTTGTGGTGCTGCAAACCGGGCTCAGCGACCCAGCCCAGGCCGGGCAGTTGGCTCAGAAATTGTTGCGCCTGTGCGCTGCGCCCTTCATGCTCCACGGCCACGAGCTCAATGTGTCGGCCTCGATCGGCATCAGCCTTTACCCCGGCGATGGTGAGAGTTTTGACGAGTTGGCCAAGCATGCCGACGCCGCGCTGTACGCGGCCAAGAGCGCTGGGCGCAACCGCTTCCATTTCTTCACCCGGGCCTTGGGGGTGGCAGCGCAGGAGCGCTTGCAGCAAGAGCAGGCGCTGAAGTCGGCCCTGCAAAACCAAGAAATCTATGTGGAGTACCAGCCCAAGGTGGACTTCAGCAGCGATGAGCTGGTCGGGGTGGAAGCCCTGGTGCGCTGGCGCCGCAATGGGCAGGTGGTGTCGCCCGCCCAATTCATTCCCGTGGCTGAAGACAGCGGCCAGATTGTGGAGATCGGCCGCCATGTGCTGCGCACCGCTTGCCGTGATGCCTGTGAGGTGCTGGTGGGGCCTTTGTTCTCGGTGCCGGTGGCGGTGAATGTGTCGATTCGTCAACTGACGGATCCCGGCTTCATTGGGGACTTGAAGGCGGCCCTGGCCGAGAGCGGTCTGCCAGGTCACGCGTTGGAGATCGAGGTCACCGAGAGCGTCCTGATGCAAAACATGGAGGCCGCCGCCGAGGTGCTGGGCAAGATCAAGGCGCTGGGCGTGCGCATTGCCATTGACGACTTCGGCACCGGCTATTCCAGCCTGGCTTACCTGGCCTCCTTGCCTGTGGATGTGCTGAAGATCGACAAGTTCTTTGTCGACGCCTACGCGACCCACCCCAAGAACATGGCGGTGATCACCGCCATCATCGACCTGGCCCAGCATTTGCGACTGGACGTCATCGCGGAAGGGGTGGAGACCCGCAGCCAGGCCGACTTTTTGCTGGCCCATGGCTGCCGTTGCATGCAGGGCTTTTACTTCAGTCGCCCCTTGTCCCTGGCCGCCTTGCAAGAGTACGCCAAGCGCATGCAAACCGAGTTGCTGCGCGCCTGAGGGGGGCGCTGGCCGCGGGCACGGGCCAGCCGCCCAGCTGCGCCAGACTCAGAACAGTTCGACGTCCTCGGCCACCACCGTTTGGGTGGCCAATTCACCGCTGTTGACCAGCTCGTCGTAGTGGCAGACCTGGTTGCGACCATGCTCTTTGGCGTAATACAGCGCCTGGTCCGCGTGGCCCAGGATCTCCACGGCCGTGCCGCGCTGGGTGCTGACAAAGCCCAGGCTGACGGTGACCTGTCCCACCTGTGGAAAAGCGTGTGACTCCACCGAGGCCCGGAAGCGGTTGAAGATCTGGCGTGCGGTCTCCAACGTGGCCGAGCGCAGCAAGATGACGAATTCTTCGCCGCCAAAGCGGAAGATGCGATCCTGCGCGCGGAAGGACGAGCGCAGCAAATTGGCCATCAGGATCAGCACTTCGTCCCCGTAAAGGTGGCCAAAGCGGTCGTTGACTTGCTTGAAGTGGTCGATGTCCACGACTGCCAGCCAGTGCTGCGGCGCATCGGCCGGGGTGGCGGTCCCGGCCGAGCCGGTGGCGCCAGGGCGGGCAAACTCCGCATCAAAGGTTTTGCGGTTGAACAAGCCCGTCAGGGCGTCGCGCTCGCTGTAATCGAGCAGGCTTTGGTAGTTGCGGTAAACATGAAAAATGCCATGGATGACATTGAGCATGTCTTGGCTGAGCGGCTTGTCATTGCGCAACTCCAGGCAGGCCACCACCTTTTCGTGCAACCACACGGGCAACCACAACTCGGTCTCTCCCGCCTCGCCTTGGGTCTCAAGGTTGCTCAGGTGCTTTTGAATGCACTCACCGAGCGCCGGGTAGGCGGCCAGCGGCAGCCGGGGCAGGTCGGCGTGTTCAGACTCTTCGATGGAGTGCAGCTTGCCATCCTGAATCCAGGCCTTGGGTCGGACGTGGGTTTCCTCGCCAATGCTGACCACCTCCAAGGCGCGAATTTCCTTCACTTCGCCCAGCTGGTGCAGGGCTGAGATGACGGAAATTTCCAAGCGTGCATGATCACGGTGACCCGTGATTTCAACCAGATGCTGCAGTAAAGGCTTCATTGTCAGAACCGCTTTGCGCTGTGATCAACCGAGCTCTCATCCATCCGTGCAGGCAATGACCACGGCGGCCCGTCGACCCCTCAGTGGACTGGCTGCACGGGGTGCAGCCGCCAAAGGCATCAGCCAGGCTGAGGCTTGTTTGGCCCATTGCAGGGTCGGAAACGCGCGATGTTAGCTAAAAAATATGACGAACGAGGGTATTTGATGGTCAAGTGCGTGCAAATAAAAAATATGTCATTCATTTGTCGCGTGGGCGCCGCAGGTTGGGGCGACGCCTCAGGGCCTCAGCGCTTTTCGAACACCACGTCCCAGACGCCGTGGCCCAGTTTGAGGCCGCGTTTTTCAAACTTGGTCAGGGGCCGGTAAGCAGGTTTTTCGGCATACCCGCCATCGGCTTGGCGGTTGCGCAGGCTGGGCTCTGCGCCCAGCACTTCCAGGATCTGCTCGGCATAGGGCTGCCAGTCGGTGGCGCAGTGCAGGTAGCCGCCCGGGCGCAGGCGAGCCGCCAACTTGGCCACCAGCGGGCTTTGAATCAGGCGGCGCTTGTTGTGCTTGGTCTTGTGCCAGGGGTCGGGAAAGAAGATGTGGACGCCGTCCAGCACTTGCTCGGGCAGCATGTGGTCAATCACCTCGACCGCGTCGTGCTGCAGGATGCGGATGTTGGTCAGGTTGCGCTCGCCAATGTGCTTGAGCAGGGCGCCGACGCCGGGCTCGTGCACCTCGCAGCACAAGAAGTGGGTCTCGGGCATCAGGCCGGCAATGTGGGCGGTGGCGTCGCCCATGCCAAAGCCAATTTCCATCACCACCGGGCCGGGGCCGCCAAAGGCTTTTTCAAGGTCCAGGGTCTGGGCCTGGTAGGGCAGCACATAGGCGGGGCCCCAGGCTTCAAAGGCCTTGGCCTGGCCCGTGGTGGTGCGGCCTGCACGGCGCACAAAGCTCTTGATGGTCTTGGGGAAGGCCACGCCGGCGGGAGCCCCGCCCACCGTGGTGCCGGGAGCGGCATCGGTGTCAGGGGACGAGGGCGGGGTGGTGGCTTGGGGTTCTTGCATGGGGGCCTTGGGGGTCAATCGTGCCGGCCGGGTCAGCGCTGGGCTGTCCGGTCGGGCGTGAGGGCTGAATTGTAGGCAAGCTGGAGGCGCGCTGGGCGCTCACCCGTGGCGCGGGCTGTACAACGCTTGCCAGGCAGGCACCCAGCGTTGCAGCCATTCAGCTGGTGTTCGGGCGCTGCCCTCCACAGGCAGCCCCAGTGCGCTGGCGGCTGCGCACAGGGCGGCACTGGCCGCGGGCGTCCCTTCGGTGGGCACGGCCGGCGCGCCGTGTTGTTTGGAGAGCTTGTCGCCGCGCGCGTCCAACACCAAGGGGGTGTGCAGGTAGCCCGGGATGGGCAGGCCCAGGGCCCGCTGCAGCAGGATCTGGCGTGCGGTGTTGTCGCACAGGTCAGCGCCACGCACGATGTGGCTCACGCCTTGGGCGGCGTCATCCACCACCACGGCCAACTGGTAGGCCCACAGGCCGTCAGCGCGGCGCAGCACAAAGTCACCCACCTCAGCCGCCACATCCTGCTGTTGCGCGCCCAAACGGCGGTCTTGCCAGGCGATCTGTGACGTGTGGGGGTCGGTGCGCAAACGCCAGGCGCGGGCGGCGCGACCCTTCAGCCCCTGGCGGCAAGTGCCTGGGTAGACCGCCGCCTGGTGGCGGGCCCGGGTCTGTCCGCTGGCCGCCAGTGCGTCTTCAATGTCCTTGCGCGTGCAGGCGCAGCCATAGGCCAAGCCGCCCTTGAGCAGTTGCTGCAGGGCTTGGTCGTAGTGTGCATGGCGCTGGGACTGCCACACGGGCGGCGCATCGGGCAGCAAGGCGCAGTCCTGCAACTGCTTGAGCAGCACCCGGTCTGCGCCTACCTGGCAACGGGGCGGGTCGATGTCTTCGATGCGCAGCAGCCATTGGCCCTGGTGGGCCCGGGCATCGAGCCAACTGGCCAGGGCCGCCACCAGCGAGCCCGCGTGCAGCGGGCCGGTGGGCGAGGGGGCGAAGCGGCCGATGTAAGGCCGCGCGAGGGCTGGAGCCTCCGCAGCGATGGGTTGCGGCGGGCGAGAACTCAATTCGTCGGGCATGGGGCAAAGGCAGGGGCCGCGCCACGCTCCCGGTGTGGGGCGTGGCGCATCACATCACGGGGAACCGCTCAGGCCAGGGTCAGGGCCAGGCTCAGACCGGAGACAAAAGCGTCTTCCACACGGTGGCCCAGGCACCAGTCACCGCACAGGCCCAGGCCGTTGGCCGGGTCCCAGACATGGGTCTGGCCCAAGGGCTGCAAGGTCTTGGCGTAGCGCCACAGCTTGACCTCCTGGTGCGCAGGCTCCGCGCGGATGCCGGTCACGTCGACAAAGGCGCGCAGCAGTTTGGCCTGCACGCGGGCCGGATCGTCGTTCAGGTGTTCGGTGGACCACACGTCGCTGGCTTGCACAGTCCAGCGTTCGACCTGGCTGCGGCCAGGCTTGGACGACTCGCGTGCCAGCCAGGCGATGCGGTGGTGGGTGCTGCGCGCCACGTTCCACTGCGGGCCCAGGGTGATCAGACCCGGTTGCTCGGCCTGCGGGAAGGCCAGCATCAGCGTCCAGCACGGGGCGGTGCGGGTTTGTTGGGCGGCGGTGGCCAGCTCGGCGGCCACGCTCAGCGGGGCCAGCAGGGCGGCGGCCTGCGGAGCGGGCAGGGCCAGCAGCACGGTGTCAAATCCGGCGTGCACGCCTTGGCTGGGGCCGCTGCCTTCGCAGCGCAGTTGCCAGCGTTCAGGGTTCAGGCTGTCGCGCTCAATGGCGCTGACGAGGGTGTTCAGGTGCAAGCGGCCAGCGGCTTGCAAGGGCGCGGCCCAGCCGCGCACCAGGCGGTTCATGGCTGGTGCGCCGACCCAGTGGGCCTCGGGGTGGGCCAGGCTGGGCGAGGACAGTTGGCCGTGTTCGTCGAGCACGCGCACGGCGTTGGCGCTCCAGGGGCGGGCGGCTTGTGGCGTGGTGGCCAGGGCTTGCTGAAAGCGTGGGTCGCGCACGGTGAAGTACTGGGCACCGCTGTCAAAACTGCCAAAGGGGGATTCGGTGCTGGCCATGCGCCCGCTGGCGCCCTGGCTCTTTTCAAACACGGTCACATCGTGGCCGGCCTGGACCAGGGTGCGGGCACAACTGATGCCGGCCATGCCGGCGCCAATGACGGCGATGCGCTGGCGCGGCAGGGGGGCGGACGCTGCCTTCTTGCGGGGGCCGGGGGTGTTGCGTGAGCGGGATGCCATGGCGTGTCTCCGTTGGGGATGTGGACAAGCAAAGACTAACGCAATTCAGAGCACCGCCTCTTGAGTTGGGTCGCGCCGCAGCCGCTTTGCGCTGGGGGATTTCCCTTGGGTGTGTGGGCCTGCGTCGCGCTTCACTGGGCAGAGATGTAGGCCTGTTGCAGCAGGGCCTGGCGCGTGGCGGGCGACTCCAGACGGTCCAGCCACCACTGCAAGGCCCGGCCGGGCCGGGTGCCTGGGGCGGCACGCCAGGCGTAGCCGCTGCGGATGACCCGCGGGGGGCGCTCCAAGGTCTTTTGGACCAACATGCCGGTGTCCAGGTAGGCCTTGACCATGGACTCGGGCAGGTAGCCTGCGCCCAGGCCGCGCAGCTGGGCGTCGACCTTGGCCTGCATGGTGGGCACGGTGAAGACGTCCTGGCCGGGCAGCAGGTTGACGGTCATGCCGCGCCCGCGCTGGCTGGTGTCGGCCACGGCCACAGCGCGGTGCTGGCGTACCTGCTCGTCGCGCAGCGGGCCCTCGATGGCGGCCAGGGGGTGGTGGGGGGCCACCACATAGACAAAGTTCATCACGCCCAATTCGCGCTGCTGGATGTCAGTTTGCGTGGAGGTGTCCATCACCACCCCCAGGGCCAGATCGGCCTGGCCCAGCACCAGGGCTTGCAAGGTGCCTGTCATGATCTCGTCGCGGATGCGCAAGCGCGTGGGCGGTTGCAGGGCGAAGAAGTCACCACATATTTCCAGGGTGGTGGTGCGGTTGATGATGCCGTCGCAGGCCAGGGTGAACTGGGGTTCCCAGCCGGTGGCCACGCGTTTGACCCGGTTGGCCACGGCGTCGATCTCATTGAGCAGGCGTTCGCCCTCGCGCAGCAGCTCCTGGCCAGCCTCGGTCAGCTTGGCCTGGCGGCTGCTGCGGTCGAACAGCAGCACGTCCAGTGCTTCTTCGATCGCGCGCACCCGGTAGGTCAGTGCGCTGGGCACCAGGTCCAGCTGGCGCGCTGCCGCCGCAAAACTGCCGCTTTGGGCGATCTCTTGCAGCATGCCCAGGGCGTCGGGCGTGAGCACATCGCGGGGGGTGGGAGGGTGGCCGGCCATGAGCTTCAAAAAAAGTGAATGATGCCATCAAAGCCCGCGCAACGCGCTGCCGGTGCTGCGGCCTACAGTACGAACTCACAGGAGCACACCATGTTGACCGTTCGCAAATCACGAGACCGCGGCTGGGCCGATCACGGCTGGTTGAAGTCGCACCACAGTTTTTCTTTCGCGGGTTATTACGACCCCCGCCACATGGGCTGGGGCAATCTGCGCGTCATCAACGAAGACCGCATCGCCCCCGGCGCTGGCTTTGGCACCCATGGCCACCGTGACATGGAAATCATCAGCTATGTGCTCAGCGGTGAGCTGGCGCACAAGGACAGCCTGGGCAACGTGGTCGGCATCCCGCCGGGCGAAGTCCAGCGCATGAGCGCGGGCCGCGGCGTACAGCACAGCGAGTTCAACCATGCGCCAGAGCAGACCACGCATTTTCTGCAAATCTGGATCGAGCCGAACGTGACGGGCATCCCGCCCAGTTACGAGCAAAAAGCTTTTCCCGAGAGCGACAAGCGTGGCCAACTGCGCCTGGTAGCCTCGCCTGACGCGGCGCAGGGCTCGGTGCTGATCCATGCCGACGCCCGGCTTTACGCCGGCTTGTTTGACGCTGGGGAGCAGGCGGAGCTGGCGCTGGCACCCGGGCGCAAGGCCTATGTGCAGGTGCTTCAAGGCCAGATCAGCGTGAACGGCCAGGCCCTGGAGGCAGGCGACGCCGTGCAGGCCGAAGGCGTGGCGCTGCTGCAACTGAACCAAGGCCTTGGGGCCGAGGTGCTGGTGTTCGATTTGGCGCCCTGAACGGCCGAATTGACCGCAAAATAGACTGAAGTTTCACCCCCCTAACCGGAGTTTTTCATGGCAAAGATCGTTGTTGTTTTTCACTCGGGCTACGGCCACACCCTGCGTCTGGCGCAAGCCGTGGCTGAAGGCGCTGATGCCACGCTGCTGGCCATCGACGCCGAAGGCAATCTGCCCGAGGGCGGCTGGGACACGCTGAACGCCGCCGACGCCATCATCATGGGCTCGCCCACCTACATGGGCAGCGTGAGCTGGCAGTTCAAGAAGTTTGCGGATGCCTCGTCCAAGGCCTGGTTCACCCAAGCCTGGAAGGACAAGCTGTTCGCCGGCTTCACCAACAGCGCCACCATGAACGGTGACAAGCTGTCCACGCTGCACTACCTGTTCACCCTGGCCATGCAGCACAGCGGCCTGTGGGTCGGCACGGGCCAGATGCCCAGCAACAGCAAGGCGGCTCAGCGCAACGACATCAACTTCGTGGGCTCGTTCTCGGGCGCCATGGCGCAATCGCCGTCGGACGCTTCGCCCGCTGAAATGCCCCAGGGCGACCTGGACACGGCCCGCCTGTTCGGCACCCGAGTCGCCGCAGCTGCCGCCCGCTGGGTGAAGTAAGCCCGCAGGCCCCGCCACGCAGTGTGTGGCGGGCTTCTGGGCCCCACGGGGCCCGTGACCCAAGGAGACCCCATGTCCGTCGAGCTTCAACGTGAGCCGGGGGCTGCCATGGCGCAGCGCCTGCAAATCCGCAGCCACCGCTTGCTGTCCGATGTGTCGGTGGCGGAAGGCGGCGAGGACGCCGGCCCCAGCCCACACGACCTCTATGACGCCGCTTTGGGTGCCTGCAAGGCCCTGACCGTGCTGTGGTACGCCCGGCGCAAAGGCTTGCCGGTAGAGGATGTGCGCTCGGAGGTGAAGCGCGACGATTCGGCCGAGCGCCAGGGCGTGTACCGCCTGGCCGCCCATTTGGTGATCGTGGGCCCCCAGCTCACGCCCGCCCAGGTGGCCGAGTTGCGCACGGTGGCCGACAAATGCCCGGTGCACAAGCTCATGAGTTCGGTCACCACCGAGATCAGCACCACGGTGGAGCACCAGGCATGAGTGCCCTGCAAGCCATCAAGCCCCACGAAAAAGACCTGGGCGGCGGCTTTGTGGTGCGCCGCCTGCTACCCTCGGCGCTGCGCCAGGCGGTGGGACCGTTTTTGTTTTTTGACCACTTTGGCCCGGTGTCTGTTCGGCCCGACGATCAGTTTGATGTGCGGCCGCACCCCCACATCGGCCTGGCCACAGTGACCTACCTCTTCGAGGGCGCCATCCTGCACCGCGACAACCTGGGTTTTGAGCAGCGCATCGAGCCGGGCGCCATCAATTGGATGACGGCGGGGCGCGGCATCGTGCATTCCGAGCGCCGTCCCGCCGATCTGGCGGGCCAGCACTACACCAACCACGGCCTGCAACTGTGGGTGGCTTTGCCTGCAGCGCTGGAGCAGGTGGCGCCGAGCTTTGTCCACACCCCGGCCGATGCGATTCCGCAGGCCGCGGTGCAGGGCGCTGCCGTGCGGGTGCTGGTGGGGGAGGCCTTTGGTCTGCGCTCGCCTGTGGCCACGCTGTCGCCCACGCTGTACCTGGATCTGAACCTGGCACCGGGTCAGTCGTTTGACTTGCCCATGCTGGCTCAGGAACAGGCCCTTTATGCCGTCACAGGCAGCGTCTCGCTCTCGGGCGAGGTCTTGCCCGAGCGGCACCTCGGGGTGCTCAGCCAGGCCAGCGTGTTGCAGGCGGGGCCTGAGGGGTGCCGTCTGGTGTTGGTGGGCGGTCAACCCCTGGGGCACCGGCACATCCGCTGGAATTTTGTGTCCTCCGATCCCGCCCGCCTGGATCAAGCCGGGCGCGATTGGGAAGCCGGCGTGGCCGAGGCCGGCATGGGGCAGGTGCCTGGTGAAACCGAGCGCATCCCCATGCCGCCGCGACCAGGCGCGCACTGAGGCGCGTGGCCAGACCAGGGCGGGGGCGCGTCAGCCCCCGTTTTTCAGGGCAGCGAGGTCGGGCGCCAAGGCTTCGCGCTCGTCAAACACAAAGCAGTGCCCTTGGTAATGGGCGCCATCGGTTTCTTCAAAGTACTTGAGGATGCCGCCTTCGAGCTGGTAGACGTGCTCCAGGCCTTCTTCACGCATCAGGATGGCGGCTTTTTCGCAGCGGATGCCACCGGTGCAAAAGCTCACCACGGTCTTGTCCTGCAGGTCTTGCTTGTGGGCGCGCAAGGCATCGGGAAATTCGGTGAACTTGCTGATGCGCCAGTCGATGGCGCCCGTGAAGGTGCCATGGTCCACCTCGAACGCGTTGCGCGTGTCCAGCGTCACCACGGGCCGGCCCGCATCGTCATGCCCCTGGTCCAGCCAGCGCCGCACGGTGGCGGCTGCCACGGCGGGGGCCCGGCCTTCAGCGGGTCGGATGGTGGGGTGGTTCATGCGGATGATTTCACGCTTGACCTTGACCAGCATCTTCTTGAAAGGCTGTTCAGCGGACCAGCTTTCTTTGGGCGCCAGGTCCGCCAGGCGCGGATCGGCGCGCAGCGTGCCCACCACGGCGTGGACGGCTTCAGGGGGCCCGGCCAGAAAGAAATTGATGCCTTCCTCGGCCAGCAAGATGGTGCCTTTGAGGCCCAGGGCTTGGCATTGGGCGGCCAGGCGTTCGCGCCAGGCCTCGGCGTCGGGCAAGGGGACGAACTTGTAGCAGGAGATGTTGAGGACGGTGTTCACGGCGCGCATTGTAGGGGCCCCGCCTGGCAGTGAGCTGGGGGCCAGCGGGTTGAGGGGATGTGCCCGGGTCAGCGCCAGCGCGTCACTGGGTGGCTGTGGTGGTGCAGGTCGTGTCGGTGGCGGGCTTGCAGACACGCACCCTACCGGATTGCGAAACCACCACGATGCGCGATTCGGTGCTTTGGGCGCTGCTGGCGACATCGGTGCGCCGCACCCGCAGTGTCATGGCTTGGAAGGCGGCGCCAGCAGCGTTTCGGGAATAGCCTGAGCCATCAAACCGGATTTGGTTCACCGCCGTGCCCGTGGTGTCGCTGGTGCTGACGGCGATGTAGCCTGGCATGGCCTCTTGTTGCTGAATCAGCAGGTCGGTGCCTTCGGTGTAGGTGGTCGCATTCGCGCCGTAGGTCTGGGACACGTAAACGCGCCAGCCCCCAGCCCAGTTGGTGCCACTGACAGGCACGACCAAGGCATGTTGGTTGCGCTTCATGGCCTCGCTGCGGGCGGCATTGATCGAGGCCAGCAGCGTGTTGCTGATCGAGGTCAGCTCGGAGTTGCGCTGGTAAGCGATGAAGCTGGGCGCGGCGATGGTGGCCAGCACGGCCACCAGGGCCAGCACGACCATCAATTCGATCAAGGTGAAGCCCCGCGTGGGCCCGCGCTGCAGCGTCATGGCCAGCACAGTTTGGGGTTGCCCGAGGAGGCCGTTCCGGTGCAGGTCTTGGTGCCGGTGCTGGTCATCTGCAAGGTGCCCACCACCGGGTCCGCCACGATGGGGGTGGCCGCCACCCGCACGCACAGGTCAATCGTCAGCGTGGTGCTGCACTTGGCCGAACTCAGCAGGTAGGCCGCATTGCTGGCGGTATCGCCCGAGAAGTTCTTGAATGGGAAGGTGGACGAGGTGAAGCTGGGGGTGACGCCACCGCACAGCGTGCCGCCGTAATCGCCCGAGGCCACCGTCGCTGCGCCGGGCGCCGTCGAGGTGAAGGCCAGGTAGCAGTTGCGCTGGGTCATGAAGCGCTCTTGCTGCTGCATCAGCTCGATCACCGCGCTGCGGCCCTGGGCCCGTTTGCCTTTCAGCACCGAGTCCTGATAGGCCCCCAGGCCCACCTTGGCCAGGATGGCCACGATGGCCACGGTGATCATGAGTTCGATGAGGGTGAAACCCCGCTGGGTGGGGTGAGGGGCGTAGGTCATTCGGTGGCTTTCTGGTGCAGGTCCCAGTAATTATTGACTTGGCGCCAGCTCAGGCGACCATAGGCTTCCTTGATTTCGACCTTGGTGTTGGTCAGGGCCGAGCCGGACGAGCCGGTGCTGATGGACTCGTAGGTGATTTTTCTTTCTTTGCGCCCCGTGCTGTTGCTGGGGCCTGGCGTGATCAGCCCCGAGTTTTTGACGTACATGGTCGAGCCCAGCAGCCCTACAGAGGACGAAATGTAGGTGCCGTTGCCTGTCGCAATGTTCACGCTGTAAGAGTTGCCCGAGCCCGGCGTGGCCGTGCATGAGCCCGCCGCCCCGGCTGCGCCCGGGACGATGGTGTTGAAGGTGGCGTAGTTGGTCAGGCCCAGGAAGGCGCTGATCATCTTCTCGCCCGTGCTGGGCAGGTCGAAGTACCAGCCCGAACGCTGGGTGGTGTCGGCGTTGGAGGCGGCTCGGCCCCACAGGAAGGCCGGCACGGTGATGGTCAAGGTGCTGGTGTTCACGGTGCCGCTCTGCAGGCGGCCCCGGCCACTGATGACGTTGGCCGTGGTTGCGCTGGTGGGGCTGGAGTCGGACTGGTTCACCCCGGTGACGCCGTTGTCAAAGATGGTGTAGATCGTGTTCTGGGCGGTCGAGGTCTTGTCACTGGCTTCCAGGAATTTACCGGTCCCAAACAGCACGTAGTAGGTCTTTTTGCCGTTCACCACCGGCCCGGTGAAGATGCGCGGTGCCGAGAAAATCGGCTGGATATTGGGTGTCGTGGCCGCGTCCGTGGCGCTGTACATGGGGTAGGGGATGGGGGTGGTGGCGGTGCCCTTGTTGAAGAAGGACAGGCGCTCCATGGTCCAGTGGCTGCTGTTGCTGGGGTCGAAGGCACTGGTGGGGTGGGTGGCGTCACGTGGTGTGAAGTCGAGCTTCCACAGCTTGCCGTGCAAGTCGCCTGCAAACAGATAGGTCACCTCACCGGCGCCCCCGTACATGGGCGTGAAGTTGGCCACCCCGGTGGCTTTGGTGATGGCCAGCGTGGCGTCAAAGGGCAGCAAGACCTTGTAGTAGTTGGTCCCTTGGGTCCAGGCGTCCCCGGCGGCCTTGTCCAGGGCCAAGAAGAAGATGGCGGGGTTGCCGGTGGTGCTGAAGCGGCCGGCGCTGTCGCTCACGTAGTTATTGACGCCGCTGGCCACGGCGACAAACCAGCGGTAGGTCGGCGTGGTGGCGGTGTTGCTGCTGACCTTCATCTTCACGATTTGCGGTGCGCCGACCACATAGCCCATGTCGGCGTCGTCGGTCTTGGTGAACTCCCACATGACCTTGGAGGCCGAGAAGGCGGTCGGATCAGTCACATCCAGGGCAAAGACACCTTGGCCACCGGCGCCGGTGCCCGAGGCCAGCACCGTCTTCCAAGTGCAGGTGGTGGCGGTCAGGGTGTGGGCGGGGCCCACGCAGGCTTCGCCCACGACGGGGACGCCATCCACATAGCTTTGGTGGTTGTTGAGGTAGCTGGTGGAGGTCAGCTCAGAGAGCTTGGAGGACATCCAGCTGGGGATGTAGGCGAACAACTCCGTGCCACCGCTGGTGCCCTTGCTGGCGTTGAAGGCGTGCAGCATGCCGTCATTGGCGCCCACGAACACGGCCGGCGTGCGGCTCTTGTTGTTGGTGTAGAAGGTGCTGTAGCTGTTTTCGATGTAGGCCGTGGTGGGTGTGCCTGAATACACCACGCTGGAGTTGATGATGTCGCCCAGCAGCTTGCTGCGTGAGCGGAAGGTGCTGCCTTCCAGTGATCGGTCTCCGCGCAGAAAGGCCACCCGGCTGGAACCCAGCCCGTCGGCAGCGGCATTGCTCGAAGCCTTGTTCAGGTCACTTTTGATGCTGGCGTCGGTGATGGCGGCCCAGGTGAAGTCGGTGGCGGTCGGGTTGGCCGTGGCGCCGGGTCGGCCCATGACGATGGTGCGGGTGGTCGATGGGTTGGCCCGGTTGGTCAGGATGTCGGCGGCGCTCCAGTCCGCCTGGCTGCTCAGGGTCAGGGTGCTGGTGCCGACCACGGTCAGCGGCAAGGCCAGCACATCGCCGGTCCAGCTGCTGGTGTCAAAAGCACCTTGGTAGATCACGTTGTCCACCGTGGTGCTGACTTCGCGCGACTGGATGGCGACGCCGGCGATGTTGCGCGAGGAGTTGGCTGCCCGGCTGAAGATGCCGTCGAAGGCGCTCAGCACGCCGCGCGCACTGCTTTGCAGGTAATAGGTGCTGGCTTCGCCGGGGGAGCTGAGGTTTTGCCAGACGTTGTTGTCGGCGCCACCGCTTTGGTTGCGGAAGGGGTTGCCCCAGGTGTTGTAGGGGTTGCTGCCGGTGTTGCTGGCGTCACTTTCAAAACCACCGTATTTGGAGGCCATGAAGAACTGGTTGCTGAAACGGCGGTTGTTCGCGTCGGATTGACTGCCGTATTCGTTGACGTCAAACAGGTAGTTTTTCACCCGCAAACCGGGGCGCACCTTGGTCGGGGCGTTGGTCCAAGTGCTGGGGCGGATGTCGTGGGTGTGCGACCAGTAGGCGCTGCCCATGATCTGGCTGGTGCTGCTGCCGCTGGGCACGCCGCCGTTGGCGCCATTGGGGTTGCCCGTGTTGCGGGTGACACCTTGACCGTCGACATAGGTGGCACTGGTCACGTTTTGCTCGAAGTTCTGCACCACCGTGCGCCAGGCATTGATGTCAATGATGTTGTTGGCCACGCTGGGGGAGGGCAGGCGGTTGCCGTCGTGGGTGTTGATGTCACCGATCACCACGATGTTGCTGCGCACACAGGAGTAATCCGCCGTGGCCGAGCGGGTGCCGCCATAGGGATCGGTCCAGGTGGTGTAGACGGGGAAGCCGTCCTTCATGTCGGTGGTGATGTTGCTGATGGCGTCGGCGCTGGGGCTCAGGCCTTGCAGGTAGCGCAGGGTCTCGTAATGCAGTTCACCCACAGGATCGTATTGCTTGTAGCGGCCCGCCACGGAGCCCGTGCGACCGAACTTGTTGAGGTAGTTGATCACCCCGCTGATGCTGAAGCTGGAGTCGCCGTCCGGGTTGGTCTTGAACACCCCGGTGGTGTTGTCCCACTCCATGTTGGCGTTGCCGGTGCTGGGGGTGGTGTCGGCGCCGTTTTCGTCGAAGGTCTTGTAGCCCACGTACTTCATGGGGGCGCGCAAGACGCCGCCATAGCGGCCGTCGCTGTAGCTGGCGGTTTGATCCATCAGGTAGCCAAAGGCCGCCAAGCGCAGCTGGTCGCTGTACTTCTGGATCACACCGGCGGGCTTGTAGTTGCCGCTGGGGTAGAGCTTGCACAGGCCGTAGTCGCGCACATCGGCCAGTACGCCACTGACCTTGTTGCAGACCTGAACCCGAGAGAAGAAATAGCCGTCTGAATTCAACATCGTGCCCTGGCCCTCTGGCGGGGTCCAAGTGCCCGTGTAGTCCTTGATGTAGCAGGCCTTGCCCGTGCCGGGGATGGGGTCGCCAAACACGCCGTTGGTGCAGTCCACCCCGTTGGAGGCGGGCGCCCAGCGCCATTTGTTGGAGGCGCCGTACCAAACTTGCTTGGTGCCAGTGAAGTTGCAGACGCCACCTTCATCCGCGCACTTGGTGGTGCCGCTACCGCGGGAACTGACGGTGGAGCTCACGGTTCCGATCGCCTTGTTGGAGGCTGGCGAATTGAGCACATAGTTGGCTGGGCCGCTCCAGCAATCCCCTGTGGCCGAGGTGCCAAAGTAAATGCGGTTGAGCGTGTTGGCCACGTAGATGTCGTTGCCGTTTGCGGCGGTGATCATGGCCGTGGGCACGGCGCCCCAGTAGGTGCCACTGCCGCCACCGTTGCGGGTCAGTTGCTTGGCGGGGAAGTTGCTGGTGTTCCAGAAGCAGGTCGGGTCGCCGTTGGGCAGCACGGCGCGCTGCAGGATGGTCAAACCATCCTGATCGATGTAGCGGTCGCCCCCCGACAGGGCCAGGCGCAGCATGTCGATGGCCGAGCTGGTGGCCCAGTTCAGGAAGTTGCCGCTGAAAGCGTTGCTGCACTTGCGGTTGGTGGCGGCGCCACTGCGGTCAAAGCGCTTGTAATCGGTGGTGGTGAGTCCACCGGCTGGGGTTTCGCTGGGCGCGTCGTTGTAGGTGTAGCAACTCTCGGCGTCGTAGTAGCCCAGGTACTCGGTGGTGTTGGCGTAGCTGCTGTCGTTGGAGCCCCCTGACGGGTATTGCGAACCCACGGTCGGGAATTCCACCGACAGGGCCAGCGCCAACGAAGGCTTGTCGATTGGCGTGGCAGCGTACAGCGGCGTGGACGACAGGGCAATGGCCTGGATGTTGGGCGGCGTCGCAGCCCCCCGCACCATGAACGACAGGCCCAGGCTGCCCAGCACCAGGGCGCCGAGGGCCCAGCTGAGCGTTTGCCGGGGGGTGCCTGTCCATTGGGGGCGCAGGCGCGCGAGCCAGGAGGCGGCGGGGGACAAGGTCTGGTTCATGGGCGGCCTCTGGCGGTCAATCGCGGTAAATCATTTGCAGCACCCCTTGGGTGGTCGGGTTGGGCCCGAAGCCCATGGCGGTGACGCGGTACACATAGCGGCGGTCGGCAGGCTTTTCGACTTCGGCGTCGCGCGGGTCGGGAATGGCTTCGATCACGTAACGGGGCTTCAAGGCGGCTTGCAAGCCCTTGCCGACGCTGAACGGGCGAGCACTTCCTGACGCACTGGTGAAATCACCGTAGGTCACGTACCTGGTGCTGCTGGTGGCCAAAAAATCGACCGTCAGCCAGTAGGGGCGATCGCCCTCGACATAGGCGCACAGGCCTTTTTGATTGCCCGTGGTGCCGCAGTCGGCGATGAAGTTGGTCAGGTCGGGTTTGTCGCTGAACAGGGCGCGCCGGGTGCCGGTGATTCCCCCCACGCTTTCCGTGTCGATGTCGAACTCCGCGTCCATCAGGGCGGCTTCGGCCCCTTGCCAGGCGATTTGCAGATCACGGTCGTTGCGGGTGGTGCGCTCGGCCATGGTGGCGATCTGGATGCCGCCAATCCCCAGCAAAGACACGACCACCAGCAGCAGCAGCACGACCACCAGCGACGCCCCGCTCTGGAGCGGGCGCGCTGGTGACCGATGCAATGAGATGGGCTGGGCGTGCATGTCAGAGGTCCTGGGCATTGCGCAGGTGGATGGTGAAAGTGAAGGCCTTGCGCATGCGGCCGTCGGGCGTGGGGCTGTAGACCGTATTGCGGTCGTTGGAGTTGGTGTTGGACATCGCGGAGCCCAGCGTGCCCGAGTTGCTGTCCTTGCCCAGACCCAGGGGGTAGTAGGTGAGCGTGGTGCTCCTGTCCGGCGCCTGGTTCGGGGCCCCGCGCACCACCATGCCCACGCGCAAGGCGCGCACTCGGCTCCAGTTGAAGTAGGTGGCGGTTTGGTTGCCTGTGACCGTGATCTGGTCGGCCCGCAGGTAGCGGTCGGGCACCGAGTCTGCCGTGGTGGGGGTGGAGGTGGCCGTGACCGTCGTGTTGTTGGCACCGATGCCGTCCACCCCGTAAAGCACTTGGAAGTTTTCCACCCCGCGCACCAAGGGGGTGACGGTGAAGGTGGTGGTGCCGGCATTGGCCACCGAGCACAGCAGTGCCGGTTCGCCGTCGACGTCGGCTCCCACATGCAAGATGCTGGTGGAGCGGTCATCCCGGTTGAGCGGCACGGTGGCGAGGGGCGTTCCCGTGCAGTCAATCATGCTGGCGTCGGTGCTGCTGGCGTTGAGGGAGGTGCTGGCTGGCTGAAAGCGCAGCACCAGGATGTCGCTGCCATCGCCCAAGGTGTTGGCGGTGCGGGTGGTGCCACCATCCCAGGCGTCGGTGCTGACGCGGCTGGCGTTGTTCAACCCATAAACATTGGGGATGGGCGTGACCGCAATGCCGTTGGTGTTGGTTTCGCGGGGGGTCGCGACGTAGGTCAGGTCTCGGAACCCGGTTTGCACCCCCAGGCGTTGCAGCAGGTCGGTCACGAAGCGGGCGCTGTCCCGCAGTTGCGAGCTGGCGTCGTTGGCGTTGAAGCCCTGGCGCGCAATGCTCAGGGCCGCCACGGCCGCCAGGGCCACGACCGTGCTGATGGCCAGTGCCACCATCAACTCCACCAGGGTCAAGCCCTTTTGGGTCTCGCGGGCTCCCTGGCCCGGCGCCGGGAGCTTGAAAAGATGCCAATGGTTTCGCATCATGAGTTACCACTGGTGACCGGGAAGACCAAAGCGGGGCGCGAGCCTGTGGCGCCGCTCAGGTTGAACGCGCTTTCGCCGGTGTTGCTGCGGTTGGTGCTGGTCTGGGTCCAGCCCATCTTGATCATGATCAGCCCGTCGGTCCCGGTGCCGCTGCAGGCCCAGACCGGCAGGCCGTTGCTGTCGTAGGGGGCGTTGTCATAGCAGATGCTGACGCGGGCACCGGGCAGCTCTTGCGCCACGCGGGTCAGCCAATCCGTCATCTCAGCGTTGGCCACGTCGGCGGTGCTGGTGCAGTTGGTGGTGGCGGTGGCGTTCAAGCAGTAGGAGGTGGTGGCGGGCGCCATGGCGCTGCCACTGAACGTGCCCAGGTAAAGGTTGGCGCCGGCGGCTCTCAGACCTTCGTCCTTGTTGCCGCGCATCATTTCGGCCAGTTCCCGGGCCAGGGCTGCCGCGCTGGACTGGAGCCGGGCTTGGGTGTTGGACTGCAAGGCAAAGGCCTGCATCCCTACCATGCCCAGCATGCCGAACGACAAAACAAAGATGGCCACCAGCACTTCCAGCAAAGAAAAACCCCGGGCACGACGCGGCGCTTGTGGCAGCGCCGCTGCCTGGCTTTGGCCGGGCAAGGGGGCACACGGGGCAGGGGGGGGGCTGTTTTTCATGTGTTTCTGTTACGTAACCGGATGTAGGGTATTTAACATCCTTGTTGAAATTTAGCAGCAAGGTTCGTAATCGTTCATTTTTGACGGTTTTGCCAGATGATTGGCCGAAAGTGAACGATGAGTGGTGCATCTGACCGCTGAGCGGATGGTGAGCGGCTCAGCTTGGGCGTCAGTTTGATGAGGGGCGGTGCCGCCGTTTCCTACAATGGGCAGATGTTTGTTCACCTGCGCCTTCACTCCGAGTTCTCCGTCGTTGACGGAACCACCCGCATCGACGAAGTCGTCAAAATGGCCGCCAAGAACGGCCAGCCCGCTCTGGCCTTGACGGACTTCAACAACCTGTTTGGCGCCATCAAGCTCTACAAGGAAGCCCGGGGCAAGGGCGTCAAGCCCATCATCGGGGCCGAAATCGTGCTAGAGGGGCCCCCCCACGCGCCGACGCAGTTGTCGCGCATGCTGCTGCTGGTTCAAAACACCCAGGGCTACCTGAACCTGTGCGAACTGTTGGCCCGTGGCTGGACGCGCAATGTGGTGGGTGCCCTGGCGGTGTGCCAGCGCGAGTGGCTGGCCGAGCTCAACGAGGGTTTGATTGCCTTGTCCGGGGCCCATTCCGGGGCAGTGGGTCAGGCCTTGCTGCGCGGCGATGAGGCGGGTGCGTCGGAGCTGGCCCTGCAGATGGCAGGCCTGTTTCCGCACCGCTTCTACCTGGAGCTGCAACGCGCGGGGCGCGCCGACGATGAGGCGCATGTGATCGCCGCCGTCAAATTGGCGGCCCGTTTGAAGCTGCCGGTGGTGGCCACCCACCCGGTGCAGTTTGCCGGGCCCGATGACTATGAGGCCCATGAGGCACGGGTTTGCATTTCCGAGGGCGAAATCCTGGGCAACCAGCGCCGGGTGCGCAAGTTCACCCGGGAGCAGTACTTCAAGAGCACTGAGCAGATGCAGGCCTTGTTCGCCGACCTGCCGTCCGCCTTGGAAAACACCCTGGAGATCGCGCGCCGTTGCAGCCTGACCCTGGTGCTGGGCAAACCGCAGTTGCCCAACTTCCCCACGCCCAACGGCATGCCGATTGACGAGTACTTCCGCTTCGCGTCGCATGAGGGCCTGGAAGAGCGTCTGAAGCTGCTGTTCGCCACCGACGCTGAGCGCGACGCCCAGCGCCCGCGCTATGTGGAGCGGCTGGAGTTTGAACTCGTCACGATTTTGAAGATGGGCTTTCCGGGCTACTTCCTGATCGTGGGTGATTTCATTCAATGGGCCAAGAACAATGGCTGTCCGGTGGGACCGGGCCGGGGCTCGGGTGCAGGCTCTCTGGTGGCCTATGCGCTCAAGATCACCGACTTGGACCCGCTGCAATACAACCTGCTGTTCGAGCGTTTTCTGAACCCGGAGCGGGTGTCCATGCCTGACTTTGACATCGATTTCTGTCAAAGCAACCGCGACCGCGTGATCGACTACGTGAAGGACAAGTACGGCAAGAACGCTGTCAGCCAGATCGCCACCTTCGGCACCATGGCGGCCAAGGCCGCCATCCGCGACGTGGGCCGGGTGATGGACATGAGCTACACCTTCTGCGACGGCATTTCCAAGCTGGTGCCGGGCAAGCCGGGCATGTCCTACACCTTGCAGTACCCGCCCAATCCCAAAAAGGAAGGCGACAAGAACAACTACGCCATCGAGCTGGAGCCGGTGCTGGCCGAACGCATCCAGAAGGAAGAAGACGTCAAGACCATCATCGAGATGGCGCAAAAACTCGAAGGCATGACCCGCAACATCGGCATGCACGCCGGGGGCGTGTTGATTGCGCCGGGCAAGCTGACCGATTTCTGCCCGCTCTACCAACAGCCGGGCAGTGAGTCGGCGGTGAGTCAGTACGACAAGGACGACGTGGAGGCCATCGGCCTGGTGAAGTTCGACTTCTTGGGGCTGGCCACGCTGACCATCCTGGAAATTGCGCGCGAATTCATCATGAAGCGCCACAAGGGGCAGGAGGACTTCACCTTCGAGACCATTCCACTGGACGACGGTCCCACCTACCGCCTGTTCCAAGAGGGCAAGACCGAGGCCGTGTTCCAGTTTGAAAGCCGCGGCATGCAAGGCATGTTGCGCGACGCCAAGCCCTCGCGCCTGGAAGACCTGATCGCCCTGAACGCGCTGTACCGCCCCGGCCCGATGGACCTGATTCCCAGCTTCGTGGCGCGCAAGCACGGCCGCGAAGAGGTGATCTACCCCCACCCCTTGGTCGAGCCCGTGCTGGCCGAGACCTACGGCATCATGGTGTACCAGGAGCAGGTGATGCAGACCGCCCAGGTGCTGGGCGGCTACTCCCTCGGGGGCGCCGACATGCTGCGCCGCGCCATGGGCAAGAAAAAAGCCGAAGAAATGGCCGAGCACCGGACCATCTTCCGCAAGGGCGCGGCCGAGAAGGGCATTGATCAAGAAAAGGCCGACGAGGTCTTCGACTTGATGGAGAAGTTCGCAGGCTACGGCTTCAACAAGTCGCACGCCGCTGCTTACTCGCTCTTGGCCTACCACACGGCCTGGCTCAAGGTGCACTACACGGCGGAGTTCTTCTGCGCCAACATGACCGTCGAAATGGACGACACGGACAAGCTCAAGGTCTTGTACGAGGACGCTGTGAAGATGGGACTGACCTTTGAGCCGCCGGACGTCAACCGGGGCCGCTACCGTTTTGAGCCGGTCACCAACAAAATCATCCGCTACGGCCTGGGCGCCATCAAGGGCACGGGCCAGGCGGCGATCGAAGCCATGGTGGCTGCGCGTGAGAAGGACGGCCCCTTCAAGAGTCTGTTTGACTTCTGCGTTCGTGTGGACAAGAGCCGCATGAACAAGCGCACGGTCGAGGCCTTGATCAAAGGCGGTGCGTTTGATGCCATCAATCCGCACCGCGCCTCGCTGGTGGCCAGCATCGACCGCGCCTTTGAATTCGCTGCCGCGACGGCGGCCAACGCCAATCAGGGCGGCCTGTTCGACATGATGGGCGATGACGCCCACGGCTCCAGCACCCAGGAGCCCGACCTGGTCGAAGTGCTGCCCTGGGGCATCAAGGAGCGCTTGACCCTCGAGAAGACGGCGATCGGTTTCTACCTCTCCGGGCACTTGTTCGATGAGGTCTCGACCGAAGTGCGCCGCTTCGTGCGCCGCCAGCTCGATGAACTCGCCGAGAGCCGCGACCCGCAAATGGTGGCCGGCATCGTGAGCGACTTGCGCGTCATCAATGGGCAGCGCGGCAAACTGGCCATCTTCAAGTTGGATGACAAGACCCGCACCATCGAAGCCACCGCCGACGAGGCCGTGATCAACGCCAACAAGAACCTGCTCAAGGACGATGAAATGCTCATCGTCAGCGTCAAGTGCCAGCCGGACCGGTTCTCCGGTGGATTGCGCCTGAGCGTGCAGCAGGTCTGGGACCTGCCCACGGCGCGCTGCCGCTTCGGCAAGCACCTGCAGGTGGCGGTCAATGGGCGCGCGCCTGACATCGCCAGGCTGCTGCGCGAGTTCCCCGCCAAGGTGGAGGAGTCTGAACAAGGCACTTTCGAGCGCGGGCTGGACATCCGCCTGCTGGTTCACCGTGAAAAAGACGGCGTGGCGGCCACGGCCGAGCTGCATTTGGGCGATGGCGCCAAGTTCTTCCCCACCGACGCGGCTTTGGCCAGTTGGGTGGCCCAGGCCCACGAGGGGCGCGCCCGCATCGTGTATGACTGATGTTGAGAAGGCGCTGGCCGTCGCCGCCGCAGGCTTGGCTGCCCGCGGCGGCTTCCGAACTGGGCTTGAACTGCGCTAATTCAGCATCAAATGAAAAAGATGGCCTGGAAAACCCTTCCAGAACCGGCCAAATGGACGGCCAGCCTCGGCGAGCCCCTGCGGCGTCATTAGAATGAAATTCATCATGGCAACGAAATCACCTTCCCAACCTGCCGCACCCAAGCTCACGCCCTCCGATGGCGAGGGCGGCGCCTCGGTGGTGCTGGAGCGACTGACCCAAAAAGTGCAGCCGCCTCAGATGTACCAGGTGGTCATGCTCAATGACGATTACACCCCGATGGAGTTCGTGGTGTTCGTGATTCAAGAGTTTTTCAACAAGGACCGTGAAACGGCGACCCAAATCATGCTGAAGATTCACCTCGACGGCAAAGGGATTTGTGGGGTTTATTCACGCGACGTGGCGGCCACCAAGGTTGACCAGGTCATGGATGCGGCCAACAAGGCGGGTCATCCATTGCAATGCGTGAGTGAGCCTGTTGAATAAATGGCTTTCAATCCGATTTAAAGTTAAACCACTCAACGCAAGGCAAAAGGAATTCACATGATTGCCCAGGAATTGGAAGTCAGCTTGCACATGGCCTTTGTTGAGGCCCGTCAGCAACGTCACGAGTTCATCACCGTGGAGCACCTGTTGCTCGCCTTGTTGGACAACCCCAGCGCCGCCGAGGTGCTGCGCGCCTGCTCGGCCAGCATCGACGACTTGCGAAAGTCCTTGACTAACTTCATCAAGGACAACACGCCCCAGGTGGCCGGGACCGACGATGTCGACACCCAACCCACCTTGGGCTTCCAGCGCGTCATTCAGCGCGCCATCATGCACGTCCAGTCGACTGGCAATGGCAAAAAAGAAGTCACCGGCGCCAATGTGCTGGTGGCGATCTTTGGTGAAAAAGACTCCCACGCGGTCTATTACCTGCACCAGCAGGGCGTGACCCGTTTGGACGTGGTCAACTTCATCGCCCACGGCATCAAGAAGGGCGAGCCGCCAGAGCCTGTCAAGGGCGCTGACGCAGCCCCTGCGGAGCAGGAAGAAGGCGGCGAGCGCAACGAAAAGGCCTCGCCACTGGAGCAGTTCACGCAGAACCTCAACCAGATGGCCAAGGACGGCAAGATCGATCCCCTGATCGGGCGCGACTACGAGGTCGAGCGCGTCATCCAGATCCTGTGCCGCCGCCGCAAGAACAACCCGCTGCTGGTCGGCGAGGCCGGTGTGGGCAAGACCGCCATCGCGGAAGGTCTGGCCTGGCGCATCACCCAAAACGACGTGCCGGAAATCCTGGCCGAAGCGCAGGTGTATTCGCTGGACATGGGCGCTTTGCTGGCGGGTACCAAGTACCGCGGCGACTTCGAGCAGCGCCTCAAGGGCGTGCTCAAGGTGCTCAAGGAAAAGCCCAACGCGATCCTGTTCATTGACGAAATCCACACCTTGATCGGTGCCGGTGCCGCCTCGGGTGGCACGCTGGATGCTTCCAACCTGCTCAAGCCTGCCCTGTCCAGTGGCCAGCTCAAGTGCTTGGGTGCGACCACCTTCACCGAGTACCGTGGCATCTTTGAAAAAGACGCCGCCCTGTCGCGCCGCTTCCAGAAGGTTGACGTGGTCGAGCCCACCGTGGACCAGACCGTGGAAATCCTCAAGGGCCTGAAGTCGCGCTTCGAAGAGCACCACAACGTGAAGTACGCTGCGGCGGCCCTGCAAGCCGCTGCCGAGCTGAGCGCCAAGTACATCAACGACCGCCACCTGCCTGACAAAGCCATCGACGTGATCGATGAAGCCGGTGCGGCCCAGCGCATCCTGGCGCCGTCCAAGCGCAAGAAGACCATTGGCAAGACCGAGGTCGAGGAGATCGTGGCCAAGATCGCCCGCATTCCGCCCGCCAACGTCTCCAACGACGACCGCGGCAAGCTGCAAACCCTGGAGCGCGACCTCAAGAGCGTGGTCTTCGGCCAGGACAAGGCCCTCGAAGTGCTGGCCTCCTCGGTCAAGATGGCGCGTTCGGGCCTGGGCAAGGGCGACAAGCCGATTGGCACCTTCTTGTTCAGCGGCCCCACCGGCGTGGGCAAGACCGAAGCGGCCAAGCAGCTGGCCTACATCATGGGCATCGACCTGATCCGCTTCGACATGTCGGAGTACATGGAGCGCCATGCCGTGAGCCGCCTGATTGGCGCGCCGCCCGGCTATGTGGGCTTTGACCAGGGCGGTCTGTTGACCGAAGCCATCACCAAGAAGCCGCACGCGGTGCTGCTGCTCGATGAAATCGAGAAGGCGCACCCGGACATCTTCAACGTGCTGCTGCAGGTCATGGACCATGGCACCTTGACCGACAACAACGGGCGCAAGGCCGACTTCCGCAACGTGATCCTGATCATGACCACGAACGCGGGTGCCGAGACCATGAACAAGGCCACCATCGGCTTCACCAACCCGCGCGAAGCGGGTGACGAGATGGCCGACATCAAGCGCTTGTTCACGCCTGAGTTCCGCAACCGTCTGGATGCCATCGTTGGCTTCAAGGCGCTGGACGAGCAGATCATCCTGCGCGTGGTCGACAAGTTCTTGCTGCAGCTCGAAACGCAACTGGCCGAGAAGAAGGTGGATGTCACCTTCACCGACAAGCTGCGCAAGCACCTGGCCAAGAAGGGCTTCGATCCGCTCATGGGCGCCCGCCCGATGCAGCGCCTGATCCAGGACACCATCCGCCGGGCCCTGGCCGACGAGCTGCTGTTCGGTCGCCTGACCGATGGCGGTCGCTTGACCGTGGACCTGGACGAGAAGGATGCGGCCAAGCCCGAGGTCATGCTGGACATCCAGCCGCTGCCCAAGAAGGAAGGCAAGGCCAAGGCCGAGCCGACCGAGCCCGAAGAGGCCGCTGCCGCCGACTGAAGCGACCCAGCCCCAAGAGCCGTGGCTCAGCCCAGGTTCATGCCAAAAGGCGGTGCAGTGCACCGCCTTTTTTCTTGGGACTTGGGGCCGCGGCAGCGTGCTTTGGCGCTTGCTTGTCCAGTCACGGCTGCGCGGGCAAGGATAATGGGCGCCCATGTCGCATACCTTTCTCTGGCACGATTACGAAACCTTTGGCGCCAACACCCGGCGTGACCGACCGGCTCAGTTTGCGGCCATCCGCACCGATGCGGACCTGAACGAAATCGGCGCGCCGATGATGTTCTACTGCCAGCCGGCGCCAGACTACCTGCCCGACCCACAGTCTTGCCTGATCACGGGCATCACGCCGCAGCTGTGCCTGGAAAAAGGCCTGCCCGAGCACGATTTCGCTGCGCGCATCGAGGCGGCATTCTCCGAGCCCGGTACCGTCGGCGTGGGCTACAACACCATTCGCTTCGATGACGAGATCACGCGCTTCATGTTCTGGCGCAACCTCATCGACCCCTATGCGCGCGAGTGGCAAAACGGCTGTGGCCGCTGGGACCTGTTGGATGTGGTGCGCATGGCGTATGCGCTGCGGCCTGATGGCATCGTGTTTCCACCCAAAGAGGATGGCAACCCCAGTTTCAAGCTGGAGGACTTGAGCCGGGCCAATGGCCTGTTGCACGAAGCGGCGCACGATGCCTTGTCGGATGTGCGTGCCACCATCGCGTTGGCGCGCTTGATCCGCGACAAGCAGCCGCGCCTGTTTGACTTCTGCTTCAGCCTGCACAAAAAAGACCGCGTCGCCAGCGAACTGGGCTTACCCACCTCGCCCCAGCACGCCAAGCCGTTTTTGCATGTCTCGGGCATGTTCCCGGCAGCCCAGGGCTGCCTGGCCGTGATGTGGCCGCTCGCCAGCCACCCCAGCAACAAGAACGAATTGCTGGCCTGGGACCTGGCCCACGACCCCAGTGAGTTGGCCAGCCTGGACGCGGCCACCGTGCGCCAGCGCCTGTTCAGCAAGCGCGACGAACTGCCCGAGGGTGTCACCCGTCTGCCCCTCAAGTCGGTTCACCTGAACAAGTCGCCCATGGTGGTGGGCAACTTGAAAACCCTGAGCCCGGCCATGGCCGCGCGCTGGGGCACCGACCTGCCGCTGGCCTTGCAACACGCCGAGCGTGCCTTGGCTTTGCCCGACCTCAGTGCGCTGTGGGCTGAGGTGTTCACCCGCGCCCTCGAGGCCCCAGCCGATGTGGACCAGGACCTGTACGGTGGTTTTGTCGGCAACAACGACCGCCGCCGCCTCAACCAGGTGCGCGCCCAGTCACCCGAAGAGCTGGCCACCAACCGCACTGGCTTTGACGACCCGCGCTTGAGTGAGCTGCTGTTCCGCTACCGGGCGCGCAACTTTCCGCACACCTTGCAGCCTGAAGAGGCGCAGCGCTGGGAGGCCTTGCGTGCGGCGCGCCTGTTTGAAGGGGAGGGTGGGGCCCGCACCCTGGACCAGCTGTTTGCCGAGATCGACACGCTTTCCGAGACCGCAGACGAGCGAGGCGAGGCCTTGCTGGGCGCCCTGTACGATTACGCCGAACACATTGCCCCCGAGTTTTGAGCTGCAGCTCCTCCGCTTGACCCCAATTCGACCCTGACCCGAACTGATTTTTGCCATGACCGATTCCCACACCCCCGGCTTCACGACGCAAATCGTCCATGCCGACCGCCGCGCTACCGTGGAGCACGGTGCCATCCACAAGCCCATCCACACCTCGGTGCAGTATGGGTTTGATCGGGTGGAAGACCTGATTGCCGTGTTCCAGGGCACGGCCAAGGGCGGCTTCAACTATGCCCGCCAAGGCACGCCGACCACCAACGCGCTCGAGGCCAAGCTGACCCAGATGGAGCAAGGCCTGGGCACCATCACCTTCGCCACGGGCATGGCCGGCATCAGCGCCATCTTCTTCACCTTGTTGAAGGCCGGCGACCACCTGGTGGCCAGCCGCTATGTGTTTGGCAACACCAACAGCGTCTTTGGCACTTTGGCCGATCTGGGCATCAGCGTGACCACGGTGGACGCCACCGACGCCGCCCAAGTGGCCGCCGCCGTGCAGCCCAACACGCGCATGGTGTTTGTTGAAACCATTGCCAACCCCGGCACGCAGGTGGCCGACCTCGAAGGCATTGGTCAGCTGTGCCGCGACAAGGGGCTGCTCTACGTGGTGGACAACACCGTGGGCTCGCCGTACCTGTTCAAGCCCGCCAGCGTGGGCGCCGGCCTGGTGGTTCACTCGCTGACCAAGAGCATTGGTGGCCACGGCAATGCCTTGGGCGGCTCGGTCACCGACACGGGTTTGTTTGACTGGGCGAGCTACCCCAACATCTTCCCGGCTTACCGCAAGGGCGACGCCAAGGGCTGGGGCCTGCAGCAGATCCGCAAAAAGGGCTTGCGCGACCTGGGCGGCACGCTGTCGTCCACCGCCGCTCACCAGATCGCTGCCGGCGCCGAGACCCTGGGCCTGCGCATGGACCGCACCAGTGCCACCGCCCTGGCCCTGGCCCAGTGGCTGGAGCAGCACCCCGCCATTGCCCGCGTCCACTACCCGATGCTGGCCTCGCACCCGCAGCATGCACGCGCCAAAAAGCATTTCAAGGCGGGCTCCTGGCTGCTGTCTTTTGAGTTGAAGAACGCCGACGACTGTCTGGGCCTGTGCAACCGCCTGCAGCTGCCGATCAAGGCCACGGGCCTGGCGGACACCCGCACGCTGATCATCCCGGTGGCGCACACCATCTTCTGGGAGGCCGGCCCCGAGGTGCGCGCTGCCATGGGCATTGGCGACAGCTTGATCCGGCTGTCGGTGGGTTTGGAGGAGGCGGAAGACCTGATCGCTGACTTCGCTCAAGCCCTGGGCTGAGCGAGCGCTTGGACCGGGTCCCCACGCCGGGGGGCTCGGCAGAGCGTCCCGCGCAGAGGGCTCGGCAGCGCAGCCTCAGCCGCGCGCGTCGAACTGCAAAATGGCGCGCGCCACCTGATCCAGTGGCAGGATGTCGTCCACGCCACCGAGCTTGATGGCTTCGTTCGGCATGCCAAACACCACGCAGCTGGCTTCGTTTTGCGCGATGGTGCGGGCGCCGCCGTCGTGCATCAGTTTCATGCCCCGAGCCCCATCGTCGCCCATGCCGGTCAGGATGATGGCCAAGGCGTCACGGCCCGCACATTCCGCCACCGACTTGAACAGCACGTCCACCGAGGGGCGATGCCGGTTCACGGGCGGGCCATCGCTGACCACGGCAAAGTACTGGCCTGCGGCCTTGCGCAGGTGCAGGTGGCGACCTCCCGGGGCGATCAGCACCAGGCCACGCTCCAGCCGGTCACCATCGCGCGCTTCGCGCACCTGCATGGCGCAGGCTTGGTTCATGCGGTCGGCATACATGGCGGTGAACTTCTCCGGCATGTGTTGGGTGATGGCGATGCCGGGCGCATCGGCCGGCAGGGCCGTCAGGATCTGTTCCAGGGCCTGCGTGCCACCGGTGGAGCTGCCAATCACCACCGGCTTGTTGACGGCAAAAGCGTGCAGCCCGCTGCTGCCCGCCACGCGCGCTGGCGTGCTCATCGCGCCCGTGGTGGGGCCCGCGCTTTGGCGTAGCGCCGGTGCGTTTTGCACCCGCAAACGCGGGTGGGCCCGGGCCGCCGCCTTGAGGGCAGCCACCAGTTCTTGGCGTGACTCTTCTAAAAACTGCTTCAAGCCCAGCTTGGGTTTGGCCACCACCGACACGGCCCCGGCGGCCAAGGCGTCCAGGGCCACCTTGCTGCCCTGGGTGCTGAGGCTGGAGCAGATCACCGTGGGGATGGGGTCTTGGGCCATCACCTGGCGCAAAAAAGTCAGCCCATCCATGCCCGGCATTTCGATGTCCAGCAGCAGCACGTCGGGGCGCTGCTGTTGCAGGCTGCGCATGGCGATCAAGGGGTTGGGGGCGCTGCCCAGCAGCTCCACATCGGGCAAGTCTTTGAGCAAATAGGCGATGGTCTGCCGCATCACGGCGGAGTCGTCGACGAGAAAGACCTTGATGGCGGCCATAACGAAACGTGTCCTTGTACTCAGTGGCTCAGGTCTTCGACCGGAATTTCTTCGATGATGGGTTCGGCGTCGCCAATCGTCCAGGCGATGCGGCGGTAAAACGGGCCTCCGACGGATTCCGCCAGCACCGGGATGCCGGCGTTGGCCAAGAATTCATTGACCCAGTCTAGGTTGGCATCGCCGACGGCGTAGCTGTTCACCCGCTCCGGGAACATGTTGCCACCGCCGCAGACCCAGGCCTCGCAATGCTCGGGCGCGAAGCCCACGGCGCGCAACTGGGCGAACAGCGTGCGCATGGCGGCTTGTCCGTGTCGGGTGTCGTGTGGGTCCTGTGGCGCGCGCTGCGAGGTGTGGACGATGTGGCACATCGCTCCCACCGTGCGTTTGGGGTCGGTCAGCAGCACCGCCACGCAGGAGCCCAGCAAGGTGTCCAGGCGCTCGCCGCGTTGAGCCAGCGCCACGTCACCCGGGTGCAAGAAGCGCACCCGTGGTTCCAGGGGTTGGGAGGGCAAAAACTCAAAAGGGCGGCTCATGCCATCTTCCGAAACACCCCGGGCGACAGGGCTTGCAGCGGCGTCTTGCAAGGCACGCGGCCTTCGGCCGTGCCGACAAAAAACAGGCCCCCGGGCTTGAGTGCGCCCAGCACGCGGTCGACGACCGCGGTTTTGGTGGGTGGGTCAAAGTAGATCAGCACATTGCGCAGAAAAATCGCGTCGAAGGGGCCCAGGCCGCTGAAAGGCTGGGTCAGGTTGAGCTGGCCAAACTTCACGCGCGTGCGCAACTCGGGTTTGATCATGGCCTGGCCTTCGGCGGGGCCCTCGCCGCACAGGCAGTAGCGGCGCAGGCGCTCGGGGCTGACATAGCGCAGCCGGCTTTCGGGGTAAATGCCTTCGCGCGCGGCGGTCAACACCCGGTGACTGATGTCGGTGGCCAGGATGGACCAGTTGTTGTTCACCAAGCCCTGGGCCTGCAAGTCGGACAGCAGCATGGCCAGGCTGAAGGCTTCGTCGCCAAAAGACGAGGCTGCGCTCCAGATCGACAAGCCTGGCCGGGGGCGCTGGCTGAGCAGTTCCTGCTGCAGCCACTCGAAATGGCGCGGCTCGCGGAAGAAATACGTTTCGTTGGTGGTCAACAGGTCGACCGCCATCTGGAATTCGGCCCCTTCGTCGGGGTCTTCCAGCAACTCGGCATAGTCCTCGAAGCGGCTCAGCCCCAGGCGTTGCAGGCGAAGCGCGAGGCGCGAGGACATCAAGGCTTTTTTATGGTCGGCAAAGGAGAGCCCCACACTCTCGTACATGAGGGCGCTGATGCGTTGGAAGGTTGCGTCGCTGAGTTGGGGCATCGAAGGGCGTTCTCAGCCAGCCGTTGCAGGCGAGCCGCCCGGCGCCGCGAGGGCGGCCATCTCGTCCACGTCCAGGGCCTTGGCCGGGTCCAGGATGATGACAAATCGCCCCTTCACCTTGCCCATGCCGAGGATGAATTCACGCTGGATGCTGGTGCCAAAAGGCGGTGGGGGCTCGATCTCGGTGGCGGGAATGTCCAGCACTTCACTGACCGCGTCCACCAACAGGCCCAGGGCGATGGTTTCGCCCTCGCGCTCAGCCTGAAAGATCACGATACAGGTCTTCTTGCCGGCCACGGCGGGCGGCTTGCCCAGTCGGGCTTGCAGATCAATCACCGGCACCACGGCACCGCGCAGGTTGATGACGCCCCGCACAAACGCCGGCATCAAGGGCACGGGCGTCAGGGGGCCGGGCTGGATGATCTCCCGCACGCTGCTGATGTCCATGGCGTAGACGCCATCGGCCAACACGAAGGTGAGGTACTGGGCGGCGGCCTCGCTGGGCGGCTCGTCGCGGGTCGGTGCCTGGCGGATGCTCATGGGAACCTTTGGTCTCAAGGGGGGCGGGAGGCGCTGCGGTCGGTGGGCTTCAGTAGGGGCGGAAGTTGGCTTCACCGCTGGCCCCACGCAGGCCTGCACCACCCAGGCGCGGCACGGGGGCGCTGTCGGCCAGTCGGCGGCGGGGCAGGGCTTCGGCATCGCTGCGGCGGGTGCGCACGGGCGTCAGTTCAAGCTCGGCCACGTTGAAGAAACCGATCACGTCCTGCAGTTGCTCGGCCTGGCCCGACAGTTCTTCCGAGGTGGCCGCCAGTTCTTCCGACGCCGACGCGTTTTGCTGCGTGGCCTTGCTGAGCTGGTTCATGGCGCTGCCGATCTGGTTGACAGTGGTGCTTTGCTCCTCCGAGGCTGCGGTGATCTCCTGCACCAGGTCCGAGGTGCGCTTGATCGAGGGCACGATCTCGTCCAGCAGCTTGCCAGCACGCTCGGCGGTGGACACGCTGTGGCTGGCGAGGTCGCCAATTTCCTTGGCCGCTTCCTGGCTGCGTTCGGCGAGCTTGCGCACCTCGGCGGCCACCACGGCAAAACCTTTGCCATGTTCACCGGCCCGCGCAGCTTCGATGGCGGCGTTGAGTGCCAGCAGGTTGGTTTGGTAGGCGATGTCGTCGACGATGCCGATCTTGGAGGCGATCTGTTTCATGGCCTTGACCGTGTCAGCCACGGCGCCGCCGCCCTCATCGGCTTCAGCCGCGGTCTTGGTGGCCATGGAGTCGGTGACCTTGGCGTTGTCGCTGTTTTGCGAGATCGAGGCGGACATCTGCTCGATCGACGCCGTGGTTTCTTCCACCGAGGCGGCCTGTTCACTGGCCGCTTGCGACAGCGATTGCGCGGTGGCGCTGACCTGGCCCGCCGCCCCGCTGAGCGCGCTGGCTGCGGCGCGCACCTCGCCCATGATCCGGGTCAGTTCGTCGGCGGTCTTGTTGCCACTGGCTTTGACGCGGCCAAACAGGCCGTCGTAGTCGCGCTCGATGCGGAAGGTCAGGTCGCCGCGCGAGAAGGCCTCCAGCAGGCTGGCCACATCGTTCAGCCCGTCTTCACTGGTTTCCATCAAGGCGTTCACGCCGGAGCCCAGCTTGGCAAAGAAGCCGCTCTTGCCGTCCAGGTTGACGCGCTTGGCAAAGTCGCCGTGGGTGGCGGCTTCGACGATGGCGGCCACTTCGTTTTCAATGCCCACTTCCTGGGTGCGGTCCTCCCACTCGACCACGGTGCCAATGCGCTGGCCTTCGGCATCGATGATGGGGTTGGCCGTCAGGCCGAAATGCAGGGCGCCGACACGGATCTGGGTGCGGTGCGTGCTGCGCAGCAGGGCCAGCATGCCGGCCTGGTGGGCCGGGTTCTTGTGGAACACGTCGATGCTTTGGCCAATCAGGTTGCGGCTGTCAAAGTGCGGCAGGCTCTTGCGCAGCTCGGGTTCGTTGCGCTGCATCATCTGCGTGACGGTTTCGTTCATGTAGATGATGTGGTTGCCGGCGTCGGCAATCATCACATTGGTGCTGCAGCGGTCCAGCGCATTGCGGATGCGGGCGTTCTCCGCAGCCACCTCGGCCGCTGCCGCCGCTGCGGCCTGCTCGCGTGCCTGAGCCGCGACTTCGGCCGTGCGGTCAGCCCACTCGACCACCGTGCCCAGGCGGGTGCCGGCGGCGTCCAAGATGGGGTTGGCCACCAAGCCAAAGCTCACCGAACCCACCTTGATTTGCGTGCGGTGGGTGCCACGCAGGCTGGCCAGCATGCTGGTCTGGTGGGCCGGATTTTTGTGGAAGGTGTCGATGCTTTGACCAATCAGGCGGCGGGCGTCGAACTCGGGCAGCATCTTGCGCAGCTCGCTTTCGTTCTTTTGCATCATCTCCGTCACCGTCTGGTTCATGTAGACGATGTGGTTGCTGTCGTCGGCAATCATGACGTTGGTGGAGCAGTTGTCCAGCGCGGTCTTGATGCGGAAGTTGCGCTCCGATTCCACCAGCAGCGTGTTGATGCCCTTGCACAGCTGCGCCAGCGCGCTGCTTTGATCACCCACGTCGATGCGCTGTGACAGGTCCCCCAGGGCGGCCGCCTGCATGGCAGCCTGGGCCTGCTTCATCAGCTCGGCCTCTTTGGCGGCTTGCGCCAGTTCTTCCGGGCTGGGCCCAGAGGAAAAAACGCGGGAGATCCAGGAGGTTTGGTGGCTGGTGTTGGACATGGGACGCTCTCTTTTGGACAGGGTTGTTCTGAAGGACGTTGTGAGGCAGGGCGACTCAGGGCGACAGGCTGCTGGCTTGGGGGCTGGGGCGACGCAGCCCCTGCACCGCGAGTGACCCCAGGGCCAGGACGTCAAAAATCAGGGCCACCTCTCCGCTGCCCAGGACGGAGGAGCCCGAGATCCCGCGCAGCGTGTGGAACAGGCGCCCCAGGGGCTTGATCACGGTCTGGTGTTGGCCCAGCAACTGGTCAACTTCCAGACCAAAGCGGGTCGGGCCGGCTTGCACCACGACGATGCTGACCCGGTCTGGGCGGGGGCTGTCCAACCCGTAAAGCTGGCGCAGGCTGATCACCGGCAGCAACTGGCCGCGCAGGGGCATGCAAAAACGGCCGGATGGGTCAGCCGATGGCGCCAGTTGCGCCTCGTGCTGCCCGGCCTGGCCTTCGACCACTTCCACCACCGCTTCCAGCGGCAGCACGAATTTGGAGGGGCCGACGCTGATCAAAAAGCCATCGATGATGGCCAAGGTCAGGGGCAGGCGGATGTCGATGTCCGTGCCTTGGCCGGCTTCGCTGTACACCGTGACGCTGCCGCGCAAGGCCTCGATGTTCTGCCGCACCACGTCCATGCCCACGCCCCGGCCCGACAGATTGGTCACCTGCGCGGCGGTCGAGAAACCAGGCTCAAAAATCAGCTGCAGGATGTCTTCATCCGGAGGCACCACGCCCGGCTCGACCAAGCCACGCTCCCAGGCGCGTTGCAGCACGCGTTGGCGGTCCACGCCGCGCCCGTCATCGCTGATGCGGATCAGGATGCTGCCCGATTCATGCTGGGCACTGAGCACCAGGCGGCCTTGGGCCGGCTTGCCCTTGGCCAAGCGCTCGGCGGGTGTTTCCAGCCCGTGGTCCAGGCCGTTGCGCACCAAGTGCATCAGGGGGTCGCCAATTTTTTCGACCACCGCCTTGTCCAATTCGGTGTCTGCTCCGACGATTTCCAGCGCCACTTCCTTGCCCAACTCGGCGGCGGTGTCGCGCACCACCCGGCGGAAGCGGTTGAACGTGGCGCCCATCGGCACCATGCGCAGTTGCAAGGTGCCGTTGCGGATCTCTTCGATCAGGTGGCCGATGTGCTCATTGGTCTCGATCAAGCGGCTCTGCCGGGTTTGACGGGCCAGCATGTCAGCCCCGGCGGCGGCGGTGACCAGTTCGCCCAGCAGGTTGATCACGGCGTCCAGCCGGTCGGCTGGGATGCGGATGTAGCGCTGCTCGTCGCTGGCGGCTTCGCGCGGGCGTTGCTGCTTGTGGACCGCCGCGGCCAGCACCTCCTGGTCCAGGCCGGCCTGCTCTTGCAGGATTTCACCGAGCCGGGGCGCTGTCCCCAGCGGGCGCAGAACCCGGTCCTGTGCTTGTTGCTCCAGGCCCGCCGCCAGTTGGTCTTCTGTGATGGCGCCGACACTGACCAGCAAGTCACCCAGGCGGGGGTGGTCAGGCAGGTCTTCGATCAGGTCGACAAAACGGGAGGTGGGCGCGGTCGGCGGGATCAGGTGCAGCTGGCAGTCGTCGCGGATGAAGCTGAAGGCGTCGTCCACGGCAGCTTGCGGGCCGTCGGAGCGCATCGACACTTCCACACTCAGGTGGCAGTTTTCGGGGTCGAGGTCGGCCAAAGCGGGAATGCGGCTGCGGTCGCTGGCCAAGGCCATGACTTCGGTGTGGCTGCTCAGGTAGCGCACCACGCTGAGGGGGTCCATGCCATGGCGAAAGCAGTCGGCCCCAAAGTGCGCCGACAAGTGCCAGCGGCCCAAGCGGGCTTCAGCCGCTGACGGACTTGCGCTGTCGGCGGCCTCCACCGCGGGCGCCTCGCTGGGCCCCCCCATGGCTTGTCGCAGTTGGCGGACCAAGGCCTCCCGGCGGTCTTGTTGCGCCGCATCGTCCTGGGCCTCGCCTGCGGCTTGGTTGACCAGGGCCAAAATCTGATCATTGCAGGCCAGCAGCAGGGAGCTGAGCACGGTGTCCAGCCGCAGGTGACCTTCGCGCAATTCGTCGAGCAGGGTTTCGATGTGGTGGGTGAAGTTCACCACCTGGTCCAGACCGAAGATGCCGGCCGAGCCTTTGACGGTGTGGGCGCAGCGGAACAAGGCGTCGAGTTGCTCCCGGTTGTGCGGGTCTTCTTCCAGCTGCAACAGCAGTTGCTCGATTTGCGTCACCTGCTCGCGGGCCTCATTGATGAAGGCCGGCATGGCGGCCGCGATGAAGTCGTAGTCGGCGTCTGAATCCGTCTGGCTCATGGGGTGCTGTCCTCCGGGTTGAGGGCAAACCAATGGGCGCAGCCCAGGGCTTGCAAAGCATCGCGCAACAAGGGGCTGGGCTCGATCAAGTCCATGGCTTGGCCTTGGGCGCTGAGGCTGTTGGCGAGCGCCCCGAGCAATTGCAAGCCGGCCCCGTCGACGTCGTTGACGGCCCCCCCGTGCACCGCACGGCTCATCACGTTGCTCTGATGGGGGTCCTGCAGCCAGAGCAAAAGGGCTTGGCGGGTGGACTCCACCGTGTAGATGGTGAGCTCGTCGGGCAGGGTGAAGGGCTCGCTCATGGGGTGACTTTCAAGGCAGCACCAGCTTGGACACGGCGTCCAGCAGCACGGCGGGGCTGAAGGGCTTGACGATCCAGGCCTTGGCACCGGCGGCGCGGCCTTGCTCTTTCTTTTCGGCCTGGCCTTCGGTGGTGAGCATGATCACCGGCGTGAATTTGTAGCGAGGCAATTGCTTGACCCGGGTGACGAAGGTGATGCCATCCATGCGCGGCATGTTGACGTCGCTGACGATGAGGTTGATCTTGCGGCCGTCGAGCTGGCGCAGGGCGTCTTCGCCGTCAACGGCTTCGAGCACTTGGTAGCCCGCGCGCGTCAGGCTCAGGTTCACCACCTGGCGCAGGGAGGAGGAGTCGTCGACGATCAGAATGGTTTTGCTCATGCTCTTGGGGTCAGGGGCTTGGTTCAGAAAAAGGTGGCGGATTCGGGGCTGGCGTCGGCCTTGGCCGTGGCGCTGTTCCGGTCGCCGCTGCGCTCCACGCGGAGTTGGCGCTGCTCGGCCGTGGTGTAGCCGGCGCTCAGCAGGGCTTCCCACTCGGCCTCATCGGGCCAGTGGCCTTGTGGCAGACCCTCGCTCAAACGCTGGCTGCCGCGCTGCATGGATTGGGTCACCTGCTCCAGGATCTGTTGCACCCGGTCCTGGAATTGGAAGGACATCATCATCTGCTCCACCAGCGCGCGCACCGCCTGGCTGCTTTCGCCCAGTTGGTCTGCGCGATGGTTGAGCACGGCGACGGTGGAGGTCACCCGTTCCACCACGGTGTTGATGGTGTCTTGCGAGGCCTTGACCAGGCGGGTGTCCGTTTCGGCCCGGCTGGCGGTGTCGTTGAGGGTTTGTTGGACCTGGGCGCTGAAGGCTTCAACCTGATCGCCAATGCGTTTGCCCGTGTCCCCTGAGGCACTGGACAGGCGCCGAACTTCCGCCGCCACGACGGCAAAGCCCCGACCCGAGGCCCCGGCCCGGGCGGCTTCGATGGTGGCGTTGACGGACAGCAGGTTGGTCTGACGCGCGATCATGGCCACGTCTTCGGCCATGCCCCGCAGGCCCGCCGAGCTTTGGTTGAGTGAGACCACGGTGGCCAGCATGCGGTCACGGGACTGCACGAAGGCGCTGAACTGCCCCACCAAATCACGCAGCTCGCTTTCGCAAGCGGCCAGGGTATGGGCTTGATCGTTTGGGTTGGCGTGCGCGGCGTCGGCCGGGGATTGGGTGATGCGGTCGAGCTGGTCCAGGATGGCGATGAAGCCCTGCAGCAACTCATCGGTGCCTTGGCGCATCTGGGTTTGAGCGCTCTCGATGTGCAGGGACCAGCGTTGTACCCCTTGGCTCACCCGTTGAACCACCAGTTGGGCCGGGTTGGCGGCGGTGCCTGACGCTGGGTGGCTGCTTGCCGGGCGCAGCCGCAGCAGGCTTTGGGCCAGGGCCAACAGGATCAGGGCCACGGCGCTCAAGGTGCTCAGCCAGCCCAGGCCCAGCCACCAGGCGGCAGTCCAGCTCAAGGCGGCCAGCAGGCTCCCGCCAAGAAGCATCCAGTGAGCTGGGTGTGCGCTGGGCGCGTCATGTGCCTCCATCTGCATTGAACTCGCTCCCCGTGACAATGACTTACATCTTGCCGGATGTTGGTTGGGAGTGTCAATCTTGCAGACTTTGCTGTTAAAAATAGTTTAATTTATCAGCTCGATTTTTTCGTTTTGCCCGCGACGAGCGAACAAATACTCGCTAAAGTGGAAGGCTGTCCAAATTTCAGAGCCGGAACTGGGTGGCTTCAGGACGCCCCGGCAAGCTCAATTGGGTGGGGCTCGCGGCGGTCTGGGCGATGCACTGGCCACGCCGGTACACGCGCAGACGGGCGGGTTTCAGGCGCAGCGCTTCGACCGGGTCGCGCGCGTCCAGCAGCACAAAGTCGGCATGGCAGCCCGGGGCCAAACCGTAATCTTTCAGGTGCAGCAAGCGCGCTGGCGCGGTGGTGATGGCCTCGAAGCACTGGCGCATGGCCGCCTGGCTGGTCATCTGGGCCACATGCAGACCCATGGACGCCACCTCCAGCAAATCCCCCGAGCCCAGGCTGTACCAGGGGTCCATCACGCAGTCTTGGCCGAAAGCCACGGTCAGGCCGGCCGCCAGCTGTTCAGGCACGCGGGTCATGCCCCGGCGCTTGGGGTAGCTGTCGTGGCGGCCTTGCAAGGTGATGTTGATCAGGGGGTTGGCCACCACACCCAGGTCGGCTTCGGCCATCAAGGCCAGCAGTTTGCTGACGTAGTAGTTGTCCATGCTGTGCATGGAGGTCAGGTGCGAGCCTGTGACGCGCCCCTGCAGGCCCAGGCGCTGGGTGTGCAGGGCCAGCGTCTCGACGTGGCGTGACATCGGGTCGTCCGACTCGTCGCAATGCATGTCGACCAGCAGGCCGCGTTCGGCAGCCAGTTCACACAGCAGCTGCACGCTGTCGCTGCCCTGGGCCATGGTGCGTTCGAAGTGGGGAATTCCGCCCACCACCTCCACCCCCAGGTCCAGCGCGCGTTTCAGGTTGGCCAGAGCCGTCGGGGAGCGCAGCACGCCGTCCTGGGGGAAGGCCACCAGTTGCAAGTCCAGGTAGGGCGCGACCTGGCGCTTGACCTGCAACAAGGCCTGCACGGCCAGCAGGCGGTCGTCGCAGACATCGACGTGCGAGCGGATGGCCAGCAGGCCGCGCCCCACGGCCCAGTCGCAGTAGCGCAGGGCGCGCTCCACGATGGCGTCATGGGTCAGGTGGGGTTTGAGCTCCCCCCACAGCGCAATGCCTTCCAGCAAGGTGCCGCTTTGGTTGACGCGCGGTTGGCCGTAGCTGAGGGCTGAATCCAGGTGGAAGTGCGCATCCACAAAGGGGGGGCTGAGCAGCAAGCCCTGGGCGTCCAGGGTGTCGTGGGCTGGGGCGTGGAGTCCGGGCGCGACGTCCACAATGCGGCCGTTTTGCACCGCGATCGATTGGTCTTGTCGACCATCTGGCAAGGTCGCGTGTTGGATCAGCAAGTCAAGCATGGGGTAGTCTGGGTGCGGTGTGTGGGAAGGGGCCAATCCAGGCGCTGAGCCTGGGCGTGCTCAGCGCTCGCCTTTGCGGTAGGGCTTCATCAGGGCCTGGGGGTAGCTGGCTTTGCGCGCCACCACCACCAGCGCCAGGATGGACAGCGCATAGGGCAGCATCAGGTAGACCTGGTAGGGCAGGAGCGACTGGCCTGACTGCTGCAGGCGCAGTTGCAAGGCATCAAAGAAGGCGAACAGCAAGGCCCCCAGCAAGGCCTTGCCAGGACGCCAGGAAGCGAACACCACCAGGGCCACGCAAATCCAGCCCCGGCCATTGACCATGTTGAAGAAGAAGGCGTTGAAGGCCGATAGCGTCAAAAATGACCCGGCCACCCCCATCAAGGCCGAGCCGGCGACGATGGCGGCCGTTCGCGTGCGCGCCACGCTGATGCCCTGGCCCTCGGCAGCCTGCGGGTTTTCGCCCACCATGCGCAAAGCGAGGCCAGCCGGGGTGGCTTGCAGCCACCAGCCCAGCAGGGGAACGCAGATCAAAGCGAGCCAGGTGAGAGCCGTTTGGGCTGACAGAACGGGAATCCCCCATTCCTGCAAGGGGGCGAACGGTGTGATCGTGGGCGGGGTGCTCACCTTGGGAAAGCTCACCCGGTAGCCGTAATAGCTCAGGGCGGTGGCCAGCAAGGTGATGCCCAGCCCGGCCACATGCTGGGACAGGGCCAGGCCCACGGTCAGCAGTGCGTGTAGCAGGCCAAAGACCGCGCCCGTGCAGGCCGCCACCGCCACGCCACCCCACAGGGGCAGGCCCAGGTAAACCGCCAGCCAGCCGCTGAAGGCGCCCGCCACCAAAATGCCCTCGATGCCGAGGTTCAAGACGCCGGCACGTTCACACAGCAGCACGCCCAGCGTGCCAAAGATCAGCGGTGTGGCGATGCGCAGCACCGCGATCCAGAAGGCCTCTTGGGCCAGGAGGTTCATCCATTCCATCATTTGAGGCGCACCCGGTACTGCGTCAGCAAGGTGGCCACCAGCACCGCAATCAGCGAGGCCGCCACGATCACATCGGCGATGTAGGTGGGCACGCCCACGGCGCGACTCATGCTGTCGGCGCCGACCAACACCCCCGCCACAAACACGCTGGCCGCCAGCACGCCCAAGGGGTTCAGGCCCGCCAGCATGGCGATCACGATGCCGCTGTAGCCATAGCCCGGTGACAGGTCCAGGGTCACGTAGCTGGTGCGGCCGGCCACTTCCACCGCGCCGGCCAAGCCTGCGAGTCCGCCTGAGAGCACGGCCACCACCCAGGCCGTGCGGCCGGTGGGCACGCCTGCAAACGCCGCTGCACGCGCGTTGGCGCCGCTGGCGCGGATGTCAAAGCCCAGCACGCTGTACTTCATCAAGGCCCACAGGGCCCAGGCCAGCGCAGCGCCCAGCAGCAGTCCGGTGTGGACGCGGGTGCCTTCCACCAGCCGCGACAATTCCAGTTCGCTTTGCAAGGCCACGCTCTGCGGCCAGCCCAGGGCGCTGGGGTCTTTCATGGGGCCATCCAGCAGCGCCGATACCGCCAGCAGGGCCATGAAATTGAGCAGCAAGGTGGTGACCACCTCGTCCACGCCGAGCCGGGTTTTGAGCAAGGTCGGCCCCAGCAGCAGCAAGGCGCCGGCAGCGGCTGCCGCCAACAGCATCAGGGGCAACAACAGCGGCCAGGGCAGGGCCCAGCCGCTGCCATCGTGCATGCCGCCGACCGCCACCGCCGCCAGCGCCCCGGCGTAGAGCTGCCCCTCGGCGCCGATGTTGAACAAGCGCGCTCGAAAGGCGAGCGCAGCCGCCAGGCCGGTGAAGATCAAGGGCGTGGCCCGGGTCAGGGTCTCGCTCCAGGCAAACACCGAGCCAAAGCCACCGCGCAGCAGCAAGGCGTAGGTCTGCCCCACGGGGGCGCCAGCCCACAACACCAGCAAAGCGCTGATCAGCAGCGTGGCGCCGATGGCCCCCACAGGGGCCAGCAGCAGGGCCCAGCGGGAGGGGGTGTTTCGCTTTTCGAGTCTCATGCGGTGTGGGCGTTGAAGTCGTTGTGGGCGCCGGCCATGGCCAGGCCGATGGCGTCGCGCGTCCAGTCGGCCGCAGCACGGGCCTGGCTGATCTGACCGTGGTGCAGCACGGCGATGCGGTCGCCCAGGGCCAGCACCTCGTCCAGGTCGTCAGAGATCAACAGCACCGCAGCGCCCGCGTCGCGTGCCTCGATCAGCTGCCGCTGCACGTAAGCCACGGCACCAATGTCCAAGCCCCAAGTGGGTTGGTGCGCCACGATCAGGCTGGGGGGCTGACCCGCCTGAGCCCCGGCGGGCGGCAGCAGGGCCCGACCCAGGATGAGCTTTTGCATGTTGCCGCCCGACAGCGCCCGCGCCGGGCTCAGTGGGCCGCCGCCGCGCACGTCAAAGCGTTCCATCAGTTGCTGCGCCAAGGCCCGTGCGCTGCGCCGGCGCACCCAGCCCCAGCGCGACAGGCTGGGACTGCGCAGACGCTCGGACACGGCGTTCTCCCACACGGGCAGGTCGCCCACCACGCCCACGCCATAGCGGTCTTCGGGGATGCGGGCCACGCCTTGCTGCACCAGCCAAGCCGGTGAGGCGCGCCAAGCCTGGCCCTTGAGTTGCACCTGGCCCGCACTGACCTGCCGGGTGCCGCACAGCAACTCGGCCAGCGCCAGTTGGCCGTTGCCCGAGACACCGGCCACGGCCACGATTTCGCCCGCATAGAGGGTCAGCGAGGCCTGCTTCAGACGTTCGCGTTGCCGTGGATCGGTGTCGACGCCGGCGAGCTCGCAGACCACCCCACCGCGACCTGGGCTGGGCCGCCGTTGGGGCGCAGACACCGCATGCCCCACCATCCATTGCGCCAGTTGGGCCTGGCTGGTGCCCGCGGCTGCGGCCTGGGCCACCAGGCGGCCTCCACGCAGGACGGCCACGCGGTGCGAGACGCGCAGCACCTCCGCCAGCTTGTGGCTGATGAAGATCACCGACAGGCCCTGGGCCACCAACTGGCCCAGCGTGGCAAACAAAGCTTCGCTTTCCTGGGGGGTGAGCACGGCCGTGGGCTCGTCCAGGATCAGAATGCGCGCCCCCCGGTAGAGCGCTTTGAGGATCTCGACACGCTGGCGCTCGCCCACCGACAACTGCCCGACCCGGGCGTCGGGCTGCACCGTCAGCCCAAAGCGCTGCCCCACGGCCATCAGCCGTTCACGCGCCTGGGCCCGTGCCGACCAGGGGCGCCACAAGGGCTCGGTGCCCAGGATGACGTTGTCCAGCACGCTGAGGTTGTCGGCCAGCGTGAAATGCTGGTGCACCATGCCAATGCCGGCGGCCAGCGCAGCCTTGGGGTTGCCCGGCGGCAGGGGCTGGCCGTGCACGCTGATGTGACCGGCATCGGCCCGGTAGTGGCCAAACAGGATGGACATGAGCGTGGATTTGCCCGCGCCGTTTTCACCCAGAAGTGCCAACACTTCGCCGGGCCCCAGGTCCAGCGAGATGTCGTCATTGGCCACCAGAGCGCCGAAGCGCTTGGTGATGCCTTGCAGGCGCAGCACGGGGGCGACGACCAGGCTCATGGGCGCCTTATTTGGCGGAGGACTTGGGCTGGCTGTCGTCCACCTTGACGGTGAACTTGCCCGCCAGGATGTCCGCTTCGCGGGCCTTGACCTTGGCCACCACCTCGGCGGGCACCTTCTTCTCGAAGGTGCCCAGCGGCGCCAATTCCGAGCCCTTGTACTTCATCATCGAGTAGGGGCCGTAGTCCTCGGCGCTGAACTTACCGTCCTTGACCAGCTTCAGGGCGCGGTCGATGCTGGGCTCCATGTGCCACAGTGCCGAAGCCACCACGGTGTCGGGGTACTTGTCCTGGGTGTTGATCACATTGCCGATGGCCAGCTTGCCTTTTTCCTTAGCGGCGTCGCTGACGCCAAAGCGTTCGGCGTAGAGCACGTCGGCGCCCTGGTCGATCATGGCGAAGGTCGCTTCCTTGGCCTTGGGTGGGTCAAACCAGCTGTTGATGAAGCTCACGCTGAACTCCACCTTGGGGTTGACTTCCTTGGCGCCGGCCATGAAGGCGTTCATCAGGCGGTTCACCTCGGGGATGGGGAAGCCGCCCACCATGCCGATTTTGTGGCTCTTGGTCATGCCACCCGCGACCAGGCCGCTGAGGTAGGCCGGTTCCTGGATGAAGTTATCAAATACGCTGAAATTGGGGGCCTGGGGCTTGCCCGAGGAGCCCATCAAGAAACTGATCTTGGGAAAGTCCTTGGCCACCTTGCGGGCCGCCGCCTCCACGCCGAAGACTTCGCCCACGATCAACTGGTTGCCAGCCGCGATGTACTCGCGCATGACACGTTCGCAGTCCGCATTGGCCACGTTCTCCGAAGCCTTGTATTCGATCTCGCCGCGCGCCTCCGCCGCCTTCAAGGCCTTGTGGATGCGGCTCACCCACTGCTGCTCGAAGGGCACGGTGTAGATGGCGGCCACCTTGATCTTGGCTTGGGCCTGGGCCGGCAGCGTCGATGCGGCGGCCAGGGCCGCGACAGCGGTCATCACTTGGCGACGGGACAGAACGGAACGAACGGACATGAAAGCTCCTTGACGAGGGGTGAAAAGCTTCGCTGGCGCCAGGCCCGGATGGCCGCTGCGCCTTATTGGGTGCCGAAGATCCGATCGCCCGCATCCCCCAGGCCCGGCAGGATGTAGCCGTGCTCGTTGAGTTGGCGGTCGATGGAGGCGGTGTAGATGGCCACGTCGGGGTGGGCGGCCTGCATGGCGGCCACGCCTTCGGGGCATGTCAGCAGGCAGACGAACTTGATCGACTTGGGGTTCAGGCTCTTGAGCTTGTCGATGGCGGCAATCGCCGAGTTGCCCGTGGCCAGCATGGGGTCGACCACGATGACGTCGCGCTCGGTCATTTCCGAGGGCATCTTGAAGTAGTACTCGACTGGCTTGAGGGTCTCGGGGTCGCGGTACAGGCCGATGTGGCCCACGCGGGCGCCCGGCACCACGTTGAGCATGCCTTCCAGGATGCCGTTGCCCGCACGCAGGATGGACACGAAGACCAGCTTCTTGCCATCAATGACCTTGGCGGTCATGGTCTCCAGCGGGGTTTGCACCTCGATGTCTTGCAGCGCCATGTCGCGCGTGATCTCATAGGTCATGAGGCTGGCGAGTTCGCCCAGCAGGCGGCGGAAGCTGTTGGTGCTGGCTTCCTTGTTGCGCATCAGGGTCAGCTTGTGCTGAACCAAGGGGTGGTCAATGACGTGAACGTTGCTCATAAGAGGTCTCCAGGCAAAGGGGGTCAGGTGTCCCAAGCGCGTGGTCGGCCCAGGTGGGCCCCACGGTGCCCAGGGGCTTTAACGCAAGCCGTGTGCCAACCAGGGCGGCTGGCAGGTCAGGCGCACGGCTGGGGGCTTGGGGTGATCGGGGGCGGAGGGCGAGTCCTGCAGGGGGCCAGGGGCCGCGAAGGGGGCTGCAGACTGCGTTTGTGCCGGTCCGCAAGGGCCCGGACTCAGCCAGTTTGCTCTGCTTTTCGCAGCAAGCCAGGCCCGCCGCGACGAGGCACGCGCTTGAAATGCGCGCGGAGAATACCATGCTCGTGCCCCCGGGTGGTGCCGATCAGGCACCATTTTTGATCAAACGGTCAAGAAAATTGGGTGGTGCTGCACCAGCTTGCAGCGCCTGTTGAGTGCATTCTGACGCCCGTTGGTCGCCTTGGAAAGAGGGCCTGTCCCGAGCTGTGATCAGGCGCCCGGGCCTTCGCTGAGCAGGCGCGCGTACTGCGCCAAGTCCACATTGCCGCCGCTGACGATCAGGCCCACGCGGGCACCGCGCAGGTCCAGGCCGCCGTGCCGGGCGCCGGCCAGGCTCAGCGCGCCAGTGGGTTCGACCACCATCTTCATGCGTTCGGCATAAAAGCGCATCCCTTCCACCAACTGGGCATCGGTCACGGTCAGGATGTCACTGACCTCGCGCTGGATGATCGCAAAGGTCAACTGGCCCAGGTGCTGGGTCTGGGCACCGTCGGCGATGGTGCGCGGCGGCGCGATGTGCACCACCTGGCCCGCCCGCAGCGATTGCTGGCCGTCGTTCCCCGCTTCAGGCTCCACGCCATAAACCCGGCATTGGGGCGACAAAGCCCGCGCGGCCAAGGCACTGCCGGACAAGAGACCGCCGCCGCCCAGGCAGACCAGCAGCACGTCGAGTGGCCCCACTTCGTCGATCAGCTCCTTGGCAGCCGTGCCCTGGCCGCTGATCACATCCGCGTGGTCAAAAGGCGGGATCAGGGTCATGCCCCGCTCTTGGGCCAGACGCCGGGTGATGGCGTCACGGTCTTCGGTGTAGCGGTCGTAGGTGATGACTTCGGCGCCATAGCCGCGCGTGGCGGCCAGCTTGGCCGCGGGGGCGTCGGCTGGCATCACGATGACGGCGGGCATGCCCAGATCACGGGCTGACAGGGCGATGGCCTGGGCATGGTTGCCCGATGAAAACGCAATCGCGCCTTGGCGCCGCTGCTCAGGCGTGAAGCGGCTCAGCGCATTGAAGCCGCCCCGGAACTTGAAAGCGCCCATGCGCTGGAAGTTTTCACATTTGAAGAACAGCTGGGCACCGAGGGCCTCGTCGGCCTGGCGCGAGCGCAGCACAGGGGTGCGGTGGGCGACACCGGCCAGGCGTGCGGCAGCGGCTTCGACATCGGCGTAGGTGGGCAGGGTCAGATCGGTCATGGTGTGGTTGGGGCGTTGGGGCAGCAGAGGCGGGCAGGGCGGTCGACGCTTCGCGTCACTCAGCGGCTCTTGCTGCCGAAAATGCCACCCAGCACGCCGCGGATGATTTCCTTGCCCACGGTGGTACCCATGGTTCGCAGGGCTGATTTGGCCAGGGTCTGGGCCAGGCCGTCGCGGTGGCCGCCGCGTGGGCCGGTGGTGCCAAACAACACGTCGTTGAGCACTGAGCCCAGGCCACTGCTGGCGTCGGCGCTGCCAGCAGCTGGGGTCAGCCCAGGCAAAGTCGGCTTGGTGCCCGGCGCACTGGGGGCGGGCGGGGCGCTGGCGCTGCGGCCCTTGAGCACTTCGTAGGCGGATTCGCGGTCCACCGCCTTTTCGTACACCCCGGCGACCAGGGAGTTTTGCAGCAAGGCCTGGCGCTGGGCTGGCGTGATGGGGCCGATCTGGCTGCCCGGCGGCAGCACGTAGACGCGTTCGGTCTCGGTCGGGCGGCCCTTGGCGTCCAGCAGGCTGATCAGGGCCTCGCCCACGCCCAGTTCGGTGATGGCGGCCTCGATGTTGAGACCGGCCTTCGGGCGCATGGTCTGGGCCGTGGCCTTGACCGCCTTCTGGTCGCGCGGGGTGAAGGCACGCAGCGCGTGCTGCACGCGGTTGCCCAGTTGGGCCAACACGGTGTCGGGAATGTCCAGCGGGTTTTGCGTCACAAAGTAGACGCCCACGCCCTTGGAGCGCACCAGGCGCACGACCAGTTCGATGCGCTCGACAAGCACCTTGGGGGCTTCGTTGAACAGCAGGTGGGCCTCGTCGAAGAAGAACACCAGCTTGGGCTGGTCTGGGTCGCCGATTTCGGGCAGCTGCTCAAACAGTTCGGACAACATCCACAGCAGGAAGGTGGCGTACAGGCGCGGCGAGTTCATCAGCTTGTCGGCGGCCAGGATGTTGACCACGCCTTGGCCGTCCACCGTCTGCATCAGGTCGCTGATGTTGAGCATGGGCTCGCCGAAGAAGCGGTCACCGCCCTGGGTCTCGATCTGCACCAGGCCACGTTGGATGGCGCCCACGCTGGCGGCGCTGATGTTGCCGTAGCTGGTGGTGAAGTCGGACGCGTGCTCGGCCACATGTTGCAGCATGGCGCGCAGGTCTTTGAGGTCGAGCAGGAGCAGGCCGTGGTCGTCGGCGATCTTGAACACCAGGTTGAGCACGCCGCTTTGCGTCTCGTTGAGGTTCAGCATGCGGCCCAGCAGCAGCGGGCCCATGTCGGACACCGTGGCGCGCACGGGGTGGCCTTGCTCGCCAAACACATCCCACAGCGTGGTGGGGCAGGCCAGGGCGGTGGGCGTGGGCAGTTGGCGCTCTTTCAACGCAGCGGCCAACTTGTCGCTCAGGTGGCCGGCCTGGCTGATGCCGGTCAAGTCGCCCTTTACATCGGCCATGAAGACGGGCACCCCGATCTTGGAGAAGCTCTCCGCCAAGGTTTGCAAGGTGACGGTTTTGCCCGTGCCGGTGGCCCCGGTGATCAGGCCGTGGCGGTTGGCCAAAGCCGGCAGCAACTGGCATTGGGCGTGGGCATTTTGGGCAATCAGGATCGGTTCGGCCATGGGTGGGTGTGCGAAAAGTAAAATCAGGCCAGTAGATTAAACAATTAATGAAGGAACTCCCCCGTGGCTGGACACAGTAAATGGGCCAATATCCAACACCGCAAGGGCCGTCAGGACGAAAAGCGCGGCAAGGTCTGGACCCGCGTCATCCGCGAAATCATGGTGGCAGCCCGCACCGGTGGCGGTGATCTCACGGCCAACCCGCGCCTGCGCCTGGCCGTGGACAAGGCCAAGGCCGCCAACATGCCGGCCGACACCATCAAGCGCAACATCGACAAGGCCACGGGCAACCTCGAAGGCGTGAGCTACGAAGAAATCCGCTACGAGGGCTACGGCATCGGGGGCGCAGCCATCATCGTCGACACAATGACCGACAATCGGGTGCGGACTGTGGCTGAAGTGCGTCATGCCTTCAGCAAGCACGGCGGCAACATGGGCACCGAAGGTTCGGTGTCCTTCCAGTTCAAGCACTGCGGGCAGCTGATTTTTGCGCCCGGCACCAGCGAAGACAAAGTCATGGAAGTGGCTTTGGAAGCGGGCGCCGAGGACGTCATCACCGATGACGACGGCGCCATTGAAGTGCTGACCGCTTTCGCTGACTTTGAATCGGTCAAGAATGCGCTGGAGGCGGCAGGCCTCCAACCCGAGGTGGCGGAAGTCACCATGCGGGCCGAAAACACCATCGAGCTGGTCGGCGAAGAGGCGGCCAAGATGCAAAAACTGCTCGATATCCTTGAAGACCTGGACGATGTCCAGGAGGTCTATCACAACGCGGCACTGTAAAAGTAAGCATGAAAGTTCTAGTCATTGGCGGCGGTGGCCGCGAACACGCTCTGGCGTGGAAGCTCAACCAGTCGCCCAAGGTGCACAAGGTCTATGTGGCCCCTGGCAACGGCGGCACGGCCCTGGACAGCCGCCTGATCAACGTGCCCATCACCGATGTGAAGGCGCTGCGTGAATGGGCCCAGGCTGAAAAAATCGGCCTCAGCGTGGTTGGCCCCGAGGCGCCTCTGGCCGCGGGCGTGGTGGACGAGTTCCGCGCCCACGGGCTGCGTGTCTTTGGTCCGACCAAGGCCGCGGCTCAGCTGGAGAGCTCCAAGGCTTTCTCCAAGGCCTTCATGAAGCGCCACGGCATCCCGACCGCCGAATACGAAAGCTTCACCGACGCGGCACTGGCCCACGCCTATGTGGACGCCAAGGGGGCGCCGATCGTGGTCAAGGCCGATGGTCTGGCCGCAGGCAAGGGCGTGGTCGTGGCCATGACCGCTGCCGAGGCCCATGAGGCCATCGACTTCATGCTGCTCGACAACAAGCTGGGCGTGGTGCACAACGATGGCGGCGCGCGCGTCGTGATCGAAGAGTTCCTGCAAGGCGAAGAAGCCAGCTTCATCGTCTTGTGCGACGGCAAGAACGTCACCGCTTTGGCCACCAGCCAAGACCACAAGCGCCTGCTCGACGGCGACGAAGGCCCCAACACCGGCGGCATGGGCGCGTATTCGCCCGCCCCCGTGGTGACGGCGGATGTGCACGCCCGCGCCATGCGCGAGATCATCCTGCCCACCATCCGTGGCATGGAAAAGGACGGCATTCCCTACACCGGCTTCCTGTACGCCGGTCTGATGATCGATGCCCAAGGCCGTCCCAAGACGCTGGAATTCAACTGCCGCATGGGCGACCCAGAGACCCAGCCGATCATGATGCGCTTGAAGAGCGACCTGTCCGACGTGCTGTCGGCAGCTGTCGATGTCAAGCTCGACCAGGTCGAGTTGCAATGGGACCGCCGCACTGCGCTGGGTGTGGTCATGGCCGCTCACGGCTACCCCATGAACCCGCGCAAGGGCGATGTCATCACGGGCCTGCCCGCCGAGGCCGACGATGCCGTGGTGTTCCATGCCGGCACCGAACTGAAGGATGGCGAAGTGCGCGTCACCGGAGGCCGCGTGCTGTGCGTGACGGCTTTGGCCGACAGCGTCAGGCTGGCGCAGCAACGTGTCTACGAAGTGGCTGCGGGCATCCACTTCGATGGCGCCCAGTACCGCCGGGACATCGGCTACCGCGCTCTCAAGAGCTGAGATGAGCCAGTCGACCTCCGTTGAAGCCGTCAGCGCCTGGCTGCTGGGCTTGCAAGCCCGCATCACCGACGCTGTGGAGGCGCAAGAGCAAGCCGGAGGCGGCCAGGCCCGTTTCCTGGCTGACGCTTGGCACAAGCCCGAGGGTGAAAAGCTGCAAGGCCATGGCCTGACCAAGATCCTGGAAGGCGGCACCGTCTTCGAGCGCGCTGGCTGTGGCTTTTCGCATGTGCGTGGCCCCCAGTTGCCCCCGTCGGCGACGCAGCACCGGCCCGAATTGGCGGGTGCGCCCTTTGAGGCCATGGGCGTGTCGCTGGTCTTTCACCCGCGCAACCCCTATGTGCCCACCGTGCACATGAACGTGCGCATGATCGCCGCCACGCCGGCGGGCCAAGCGCCCGTGTGCTGGTTTGGGGGGGGCATGGACCTGACGCCTTTTTATGGCTATGACGAGGACGCACAGCACTTTCACGGCGTGTGCCGTGACGCGCTGGCGCCGTTCGGTGAGGACAAATACCCGCGCTTCAAGACCTGGTGCGACGAGTACTTCTTCCTCAAACACCGGCAAGAGGCACGCGGCGTGGGTGGGGTCTTTTTTGACGACTTCTCAGCCCTTGGTTTGGAGGGCAGCCTGGCCATGACGCAGGCCGTGGGGGATGCGTTTTTGAGCGCCTACCTGCCCATCGTGGAGCGCCGCCGCGACCAGCCCTATGGCGAGCGCGAGCGTGAGTTCCAGCTGTACCGCCGAGGCCGCTATGTGGAGTTCAACCTGGTCTGGGACCGGGGGACCCATTTTGGACTGCAGTCGGGTGGTCGCACCGAGTCGATTTTGCTGTCCATGCCCCCGTTGGCCAGCTGGTCTTACCAGCGCCAGAGCGAGCCGGGCTCGCATGAGGCGCAATTGACCGATCACTTCCTGGTGCCCCGGGCGTGGGTCTGAGCCACGCGCAGCCCCGCATCGGCGTCTTTGGTGGGGCTTTTGATCCGCCCCACCTGGCGCATGTGGCCCTGGCCGGCGCGGCCTTGACGCAGCTGGGACTGACCCGGTTGCACATCCTGCCCACGGGCCGGCCCGCCCACCGCAGTCGCCCTGTGAGCGCTGGCGAACACCGGCTCGCCATGGCCCGTCTGGCTTTTGCCGAACTGCCGGATGTGGTGGTCGACGCGCGCGAATTTGCACGCTCTGGCCCCAGTTACACCGTCGACACCCTGGACGAATTGCAGGGCGAATACCCCGGCTCACAACTGGTTTTGATCATCGGTGGCGACCAAGCTGCGGCCTTTCCGCAGTGGCACCGTTATCAGGACATTTTGCACAAAGCTATAATTTCGGTAGCTGGCCGCGAAAATTCTGCGAAGGCCGGCGGTCTATTTGAGCTCCAACATCCCCCGGGAGGGCGATGGGAGCCGCTGCAATGGCCCCTCATGTCCGTGAGTGCAACGGACATCAGGTGGCGCGTCGCCTCAGGTCTGGACATTCACCATCTGGTTCCAGCCGGCGTTGCGCGCTATATTGAACAACATCATCTTTACAAATCCGCCTGATGACCACCTCCACGGACTCCACCGCCAAAAAAGACATCCAGAAACTCCAGCGGGCCATCGTCGATGGCCTGGAGGACGTGAAGGCCCAAGACATCCAGGTGTTCAACACCGAAGCCCTGTCGCCGCTGTTTGAGCGTGTGATCGTGGCCTCGGGCACCTCGAACCGCCAGACCAAGGCCCTGGCCGGCAGCGTGCGCGATGCTGTGCGTGAAGCCGGCTTCAACAAGCCCCGCACCGAAGGCGAAGAAAACGGCGAATGGATCATTGTGGACTGCGGCCAAGCCGTGGTGCATGTGATGCAGCCCGCCATTCGCCAGTACTACCGCTTGGAAGAAATTTGGGGTGCCACCCCGGTTCGCTTGAAGCTGGGCGCGCCCAAGCCTGAGGTCGAAGCCAAGCCCGCAGCCAAGAAGGCTGCAGCCAAAAAGGCCGCTGCCAAGAAGGCGGCGCCTGTGGCCACCACCCCGGCCAAGGCCGCGGCTCAGGCCGCTAAGGCGCAAAAGGCCGAAAAGGCGGCCCCGGCCAAGTCGGCTGCCAAGCCGGCCGCCAAGACCAGCGCTGCCAAGCCCACCGCTAAGACGCCTGCCAAGAAGACGGCACCGGTCAAGGTGGTCAAGGTCGGTACGCCCGTGGCCGGTCTGCCCAAGGCTGGCGCGCGCAAGACGACGGCTGCGCCGGCTCGCAAGAAGCCCGCCAAGGGCTGATCCCGCGCGCCATGAAGTTGGTGATTGTGGCGGTCGGGCAGCGCGTGCCCGACTGGGCCCAGACGGCCTGGGACGACTATGCCAAACGCTTCCCCTTCGAATTGAAGGTGGAACTCAAGGCGGTCAAGACCGAGCCGCGCGGCTCCAAGACCCTGGAGACGCTGTACGCCGCGGAACGCGAGCGCATCGAGGCGGCGATTCCCCGAGGCGCGCGCATTGTGGCCCTGGACGAACGTGGCACCTCGCTGACCACGCTGGCGCTGGCGAGCAAACTCAAAAACTGGCAGCTTGAAGGCGATGACGTCGCCCTCGTGATTGGCGGGCCCGACGGCTTGGATCCGGCGTTTCGCCAAGCGGCCCATGAGCGCATTCGCCTGTCTGATCTGACCCTGCCGCACGCCATGGTGCGCGTGTTGCTGATTGAGCAGCTGTACCGGGCCTGGTCGGTCAACGCAGGTCATCCTTACCACCGCGAGTGAGTTCCCCCGGGTGCCTGCCCATCCCCGGCAGGGACTCGGCATGGCAACCCTGTTTTTCTGGCTGGAGTCCCTCTGATGGCGAAGTCTGACTTTCTTTACCTGGCCTCCCAAAGCCCACGCCGGCGCCAGCTGCTGGAGCAAATTGGCGTGGCGCATCAGCTGCTGCTGCCCAATGTGGACGGCGACCTGGGTGAAGACGCCGAGGGCCTGGAGGCGGTGCGCCCAGGTGAAGCGCCGGCATCCTATGTCGAACGCGTCACTGGGCTCAAGCTGGACGCGGCGCTGGCGCGCCTGAAGCGCCGCGGTCTGCCGCCGGCAGCGGTGCTGTGCTCAGACACCACCGTGGCCTTGGGGCGTCGGATCTATGGCAAGCCGGATGACGCGGCCCATGCCCAGGCCATGCTGGCCGAACTGGCGGGGCGCACGCACCGTGTGCTGACGGCGGTGGCGGTGCAGCAAGGGCGCCGACGGCTCTGCGTCGTGAGCGAATCCAAGGTCACTTTCGCCCCCATGACTTCGGCCCAGATCAAAGCCTATGTCGCCAGCGGCGAACCCTTGGGCAAAGCCGGTGCCTATGGCGTGCAAGGCCAAGCGGCGGCCTTCATCTCGAAGTTGAGTGGCAGCTATTCGGGCATCATGGGACTGCCCGTGTTCGAGACCGCCCAGCTGCTGCGCACGCTGGGCTGGAAGCTCTGATCCCAGGCGCGCTGAGCGCCTTTTTTATTTCGGAGACCAAGCCATGCAACAAGACATCCTGATCAACTGGTCGCCCCAGGAAACCCGGGTCGCCGTGATCGAAAACGGGGCCGTCCAGGAGATGCACATCGAACGTCCGCTGGAGCGCGGTCTGGTCGGTAATGTCTACCTGGGCAAGGTGACCCGGGTCTTGCCCGGCATGCAGTCGGCCTTCATCGACATTGGCCTGGACCGTGCCGCCTTTTTGCATGTGGCCGATGTCTGGCAAAAACATGCCGAAGGCGAAGCCCCGCCCCCGCGCCAAAGCCAGCCCCTGGTGCCCATCGAGCGCCAGGTGTTCGAGGGGCAAGCCCTGATGGTGCAGGTCATCAAGGACCCGATTGGCACCAAGGGCGCCCGCCTGTCCACACAGATCAGCATCGCTGGGCGCTTGCTGGTGTTTTTGCCGCAGGACGAACATGTGGGTGTGTCGCAAAAGATCCTGCCAGGCGAGCGCGAAGCCTTGCGTTCACGGCTGCAAGCCCTGGTGGGTGAGAAGGCCACGGGCGGCGGCGGCGGCTTCATCCTGCGCACCAATGGCGAGGACGCCAGCGATGCCGAATTGGCGGAGGACATTGCCTACTTGCGCAAGGCCTGGGCACGCACCAAGGACGCGTCGCTGCGGCTGCCGCCAGCCTCGCTGTTGCATGAAGACTTGAACCTGCTGCAGCGTGTGCTGCGCGATCTGGTGGGCGAGCAGACCCAGACCATCCGCATCGACTCCAAAGAGCAGTCCGAAAAGCTGCGGGCCTTTGGCCAGGAGTTCATGCCCTCGGCGGTGGCCAAGCTCCAGCACTACAAAGGCGAGCGCCCCATCTTTGACCTGTTTGGTGTCGAAGAAGAAATCGCCCGTGCCCTGGGGCGCCGCGTGGACTTGAAGTCGGGCGGCTACCTGATCGTGGACCAGACCGAGGCCTTGACCACGGTGGACGTCAACACCGGCGGCTACGTGGGCGCGCGCAATTTCGATGACACCATTTTCAAGACCAACCTGGAAGCCGCGCAGGCGATTGCGCGTCAACTGCGTTTGCGCAACCTGGGCGGCATCATCATCGTGGACTTCATCGACATGGCGCGCGAGGACCACCGGGAAGCGGTGCTGGGTGAATTCCGCAAGCAACTGGGCCGCGACCGCGTCAAGACCATGATCGGTGGCTTTTCGCAGCTGGGCCTGGTCGAAATGACCCGCAAGCGCACCCGCGAGTCCCTGGCCCACATGCTGTGCGAGCCCTGTGCTTTGTGCCACGGCTCGGGCCAGGTCAAGACGCCGCGCAGCGTGAGCTACGACATCCTGCGCGAGATCTTGCGCGAGGCGCGCCAGTTCAACCCGCGCGAGTTCCGCATCGTCGCCTCACCCAATGTGGTGGAGTTGTTCCTGGACGAGGAGAGCCAGCACTTGGCAGGCCTGTCGGATTTCATCGGCAAGCCCATCTCGCTGCAGGCCGAGAGCGCCATGGGGCAGGACCAGTACGACATCGTGCTGTTGTGAGCGGGGGCAGGCACATGGCAACCAGCACGGCATGCGCGACCTGGCGACATCAGGCTTTGGGCGCGCAGTTGTTGACAGCCCAGCTCGGCGGAGAGCGGCCTTTGTTGTACCTCAGCCCCTTGTCGGCTTGCCAGCCCTTGCAGCCCGCGCGCGGTGGTGTGCCGGTGCTGTTCCCCCAGTTCGCGCAGTGGGGTCCGGGCCGCAAACATGGGTTTGCGCGTCAGCTGGACTGGCAATGGGTGGGCCCCGACGAACCGGAGGCGGACCGCTTGAGTTATGGGCTGGACGTGTTGCCCGGCCAATGGGACGGCTGGCCCCATGCCGCGCAGTTGCGGCTGGACACCCGGCGCTGGGCCGACAGCCTGGATTGGTCGCTGCAGGTGCGCAACACGGGCCAAAGTGCCTTTGACTGGAGTGGCGGCCTGCACCCCTATTGGGCGGTGGAGGATGTGTGGGCGACCGAATTGGATGGCTTGCAAAGCTGCCCAGGGCGGGATCAGCTCAGCGGCCTGGCCTTGTCCCCACAGGCGGCGCCTTGGCGCTGGGGCCAGGAGGGCATGGAATGCCTGTTCGATGGCCTGCCTGACTTGACCCTTCGGTGTGCCACGCACGAACTGCAGTTGTCGGGCAGCGGTTTCACGCAATGGATGGTGTGGAACCCAGGCGCGGCGCTGGCGGCTGGCCTGACCGATTTGCCGCCGGGCGACGAGCGCCGGTTCATCTGTGTGGAGCCGGTCTGTGCGAGCCGGCCGCAGCACCTGGCGCCGGGGCAGACCTTCACCGGCACCTTGTCCGTGCGTTGGCAGGCGCGGTCCTGAAGGTTTCAGTCCTGATTTGACTCAGTCCGCAGCGGCGGCGGCGCTGTGCCCGCTTTGGGTTTGCAGCCGGGCGTAGAGGCCTTGCTGGGCCAGCAACTCGGCGTGGGTGCCTTGCTCGGCAATGCGGCCATCGGCCATCACCACCACGCGGTCTGCGTGTTCGATGGTGGACAGGCGGTGCGCGATCACCACCGTGGTCCGGCCGGCCATCAGTCGGTTCAAGGCCTCTTGCACCAGGCGCTCGGACTCGGTGTCCAGTGCCGAGGTGGCTTCGTCCAGGATCAGGATCGGCGCGTCCTTGTACAGGGCGCGCGCAATCGCCAGGCGTTGGCGTTGCCCGCCCGAGAGCTGATTGGCGTTGTGGCCCACCGGGGCGTGGATGCCGGCGCTCTGGCGCGCCAGGTAGTCGCCCAGATTGGCAGCTTGAAGACAAGCCAGCACGCGGGCTTCGTCCACAGGCTGGCCCATGGCCACGTTCTCGGCAATGCTGTCGTTGAACATCACCACATCCTGGCTGACCAGGGCGAACTGTTGCCGCAAGGCGCCCAGTTGCCAGTCTTCCAGCGGCATGCCATCCAGCAAGACCTGGCCGGCTTTGGGGCGCACAAAGCGCGGCAACAAATTGGCGAGGGTGGTCTTGCCAGAACCCGAGGGGCCGACCAACGCCACCACCTCGCCCGGGCGGATGTTCAAGCTCAGCTGGTCCAGTGCAGGCGGGCCGTCGGCCAGGTACTGAACCGTGACATCGCGCAGCTCCAGCTGGCCTTGGACGCGTGCCTGGGTGTGATGGCCTTCGGTCTCCGGTTGCACCTGCTCGATCAGGGCCAGCCCACGCTCCAGTGCGGCCAGGCCGCGCGTGAGCGGGTTGGCGAGGTCCGCCAGGCGTCGGATCGGGGCGATCAGCATCAGCATGGCCGTGATGAAGGCCACAAAGCCGCCCACGGTGATGGCGGCTTGGTCCTGGTTGGCGCCCGCCTGGCGGCCTTGCCACAGGGCCACGCAAATCACGGTGCTCAAAGCGCCTGCCGACAACAACTGGGTCAGTGGCGTCATGGCCGAGGACGCGATCGTGCCCTTGATGGCCAGGCCGCGCAGGCTTTGGCTGAGCCGTTCAAAGCGCCCGGCTTGGGCTGCTTGGGCGCCGTGCAGGCGCACCATGCGGTGGGCCAGAACGTTTTCTTCCACCACATAGGCCAATTCGTCGGTGGCGGCTTGGCTGGCCTTGGTCAGGGTGTAGAGCCGGCGCGACAAGGTCTTCATGACCCAGGCCACGCCCGGCACGACCACCCCCACGATCAGGGTCAGCTGCCAGTTCAGGTACAGCAGGTAGCCCAACAGCGCCAGCAGGGTGAAACCATCGCGCGAGAAGCCCAGCGCTGACTGCACCAGCAACTGGGCGCCGGTTTGCACCTCGTACACCACCGTGTTGGACAGGGCGCTGGCACTTTGCTCGCGGAACAGGCGCAAATCAGCACTCAGCAGGCGTTGAAACAAGTCCTTGCGCAGTCGCATCATGCCGTCATTGGCGATGCGAGCCAGTGCGTACTGGGCCACAAACTGGGCCAGGCCGCGCACGGCAAACAGCCCCAGCAAGGCCAGCGGCACAAACCACAGCGGCAGCGTGCCCTTGGTGAAGCCTTGGTCCAGCAGGGGTTGCATCAGCGCGGGAATCAAGGGTTCCGTGCCGGCACCCACCAGGGTGGCCAACACGGCCATGCTCCAGGCCAGGCCTTGGTGGCCGAAATACGCGTTGAGACGGGCCAGTCTTTGGCGCAGGGGCAGGGTGGGTTGGGGGGCGTCGGGATGGGGCATCGTAGGGGGGGATTCTACGGGCCCGCTTCGCCGAGGCTGGAGGCCTGCGGGGCGCAGGATCGTCCGGCCACTTCACGCACTCTTTACCCTGAGGCCAGGGCGAAGGTCAAACCGCTGCGGTGTACAGTACACATTTTGTGACAGTGCTTTTTGGGCAGTGTGTAACATAGCTCCTTTTGTCGCGGCGACCGATCACCAGCCGCCCCGGCCAATTCCCGTGTTGTCACCTGACCACCACTGCGAATGAACCTCCAAAGCCCCGTTTCTTTCTCCCCCTCTTCCTCACCCTTTGCCGCGCGCCGGTCCGTTTTGGCGGCGCTGGCCCTGTCGGTGGCTGGCCCGGCGCTGGCTCAGTTTCGAGTCGAAGTGTCCGGTGTGGGCCTGACCCAATTGCCCATCGCCGTGGCGCCCTTCAAGGGTGAAACGGCGATGCCGCAGCGTCCGGCCGCGATCATCCAGGCCGATTTGGAGCGCAGCGGCCAGTTCCGCCCCGTGGACGCTTCCGGCCCTGCGCTGGATGAAACCACCCGGCCTGAGATGAGTTTTTGGCGCCAACGCAGCACCGACTCCCTTGTCACCGGCAGCATCACCCGCTTGGCAGATGGCCGCTACGACGTGCGCTTTCGCCTGTGGGATGTGGTGCGTGGGCAGGACCTGGGGGGCCAGAGCTACGCCGTGCCTCAAGCCGATTTGCGCCTGGTGTCGCACCGCATCGCTGACTTTGTCTACGAAAAACTCACGGGTGAAAAAGGTGTTTTCTCCACCCGCGTGACCTATGTGACCAAGGCTGGCCAGAAGTACAACCTCTGGGTGGCTGATGCCGATGGTGAAGGCGCCCAGTCGGCCCTGACCAGCCCGGAGCCCATCATTTCGCCGGCCTGGTCCCCGTCGGGCGGGCAGATCGCCTATGTGTCCTTCGAGTCGCGCAAGCCGGTGGTGTATGTGCACGATGTGGCCAGCGGCAAGCGCCGTTTGATCGCCAATTTCAAGGGCTCGAACAGCGCCCCCGCCTGGTCGCCCGACGGGCGCCAGTTGGCCGTCACCCTGACCCGCGACGGCGGCAGCCAGCTCTACACCATCGACGCGGTCAACGGTGGCGAGCCGCGCCGCCTGGTGCAAAGCAATGGCATTGACACCGAGCCGGCCTACGCGCCGGACGGCAAGACCATTTACTTCGTCAGCGACCGAGGCGGCGCGCCGCAGATCTACCGGGTGGCGGCGGGCGGCGGCAGCGCCGAGCGCGTGACCTTCACGGGCAGCTACAACATTTCGCCCACCTTGAGCCCAGACGGGCGTTGGCTGGCGTACATCTCCCGGGTGTCCGGGGCCTTTAAGCTGCATGTGATGGAACTCAGCAGTGGTTCTGTCACGGCCATCACCGACACTTCGGCAGACGAGTCCCCCAGTTTTGCCCCCAACAGCCGCCTGTTGGTCTATGCCACGCAACAGGGTGGTCGTGAGGCCCTCATGACCACCACCCTGGACGGCAAGATCAAGGCGCGTTTGGCGGGGCAGGGCGGTGACATCCGTGAGCCCGATTGGGGCCCGTTCCAAAAATCTTGAGGAGCGCCAGGCCATCAGGCCCAGCCTCTTTTCTTTGACTTCTCAGCTTCGGCTGTTCTCCTTCTTTTTTTCAGGAGTTTTTCATGATTCAACGTTTTTCTCTCACTTTGATAGCCGCCGCTTTGGTGGCGGGTTGCAGTTCTGGCGTCAAGCTGGACCAAGCCCCCGTTGAGGAGCGCAACACCGGTGCCGTGAGCACCAGCGGCAGTGGCACCGGCAATGGCGCGGGCACCTCGCAAAGTGCGGTTGCAGGCGTCGACCTGTCGGCCAACGCCAACAAGAATGCCGGCCCGGCCGGTGTTGAGCGCATCGTGTACTTCGATTACGACAGCTACACCGTCAAGCCCCAGTTTCAATCGCAGCTGGACGCCCATGCCCGCTTCCTGAAGGCCAACAGCGCTCGCAAGGTCGCCCTGGAAGGTCACACCGATGAGCGCGGTGGCCGTGAATACAACCTGGCCCTGGGTCAAAAGCGTGCTGAAGCGGTTCGCCGTGCCCTGACTTTGTTGGGCGTGTCTGACAGCCAACTGGAAGCGGTGAGCTTTGGTAAGGAAAAGCCGGCTGCGATGGGTACCGATGAAGCCTCGCTGGCGCAGAACCGCCGCGTTGAAATCTCCTACCGTTGAGGTCTTGCATGCGCAGCCCATCGAATCACGCCCTGCGCGTGTTGTCTGCTGCCGCGCTGGCATGCGCGGCCTTGCTGGCCCAACCCAGCCACGCGGCGCTGTTTGGCGACGATGAGGCACGCAAGGCCATTCTTGACCTGCGCCAGAAGGTCGATTCCAACGCCCAGCGTCAGGACTCGGAAAACCGCCATGCGGCCGAAGAGCTGGCCCAGTTGCGGCGCAGTCTGCTGGAGCTGCAGTCTCAAATCGAGACCTTGAAGTCCGAGCAGGCCAGCCTGCGGGGGCAGAACGAGCAATTGGCGCGGGATGTGTCAGAGCTGCAGCGCCGTCAAAAAGACATCGCCCAGGGCGTGGATGACCGCTTGCGCCAGTTTGAGCCCGTCAAAGTGTCCGTGGATGGGCGTGAATTCCAGGCCGATCCGGCGGAGAAGAAGGACTTTGAAGCCGCGCTGGCGCAATTCCGCCAGGGTGCCTTCCCGCAGGCTCAGACGGGCTTTGCGGAGTTCATTCGCCGCTACCCGCAAAGCGGCTACTTGCCGACAGCGCTGTTCTGGCTGGGCAATGCCCAGTACGCCACACGTGACTACAAGGAGGCCGTGGCCAACTTCAAGTCCCTGTTGGCGGTGGCCTCTGAGCACCCACGCGCGCCTGAGGCGGCGCTGTCCATTGCCAACTGCCAAACGGAGTTGAAGGACAGCAAGAGCGCCAAGAAGACCTTGGAGGACCTGATCAAGGTCTACCCGCAATCCGAAGCTGCTGCTGCCGCGCGTGAGCGACTGGCCCGCCTGAAGTGATTGGCGTGGCTGAGGGCCTGACGGTGGCTCAGATGGACGCAGATCTGGAGCGCCGCTTTGGTGGTCTGGCGCGCCTGTACGGGGTGGCGGGTGCGCAGCGCATCCGGGCCGCTCACGTGGTGGTCGTGGGCATCGGTGGCGTGGGGTCCTGGACGGCGGAAGCGTTGGCCCGCAGCGGTGTGGCAGCGCTCACCCTGATCGACCTGGACAACGTGGCGGAGTCCAACATCAATCGCCAGATTCACGCTTTGGGCGCCACGGTGGGGCAGGCCAAGGTCGACGCCATGGCGGAGCGCATTGCGGACATCCACCCCGGCTGCCGGGTCACGCGGATCGAAGACTTTGTGACGCCCGAGAACTGGGAGGCTTTGTGTCCCAGCGGAGTCGATGCGGTGATCGATGCGTGTGATCAAGTCAAAACCAAAACCGCGCTGGCGGCCTGGGCACGCCGGAAGAAGGTGCCCTTTGTCAGTGTGGGGGCGGCTGGGGGCAAGCGCCTGGCGCATCTGGTGGACATCGATGATTTGTCGGTCACCACCCATGACCCTTTGCTGGCCCAACTGCGTTACCGACTGCGGCGCGAACATGCGGCGCCGCGAGACGGCAAACGCATCGGCGTGTCCTGCGTGTTCAGCCGTGAAGCGGTGGCGCCGCCGGACGCATCCTGTCAGTTGGAAGGGGATGGCAGCCTGAATTGCCATGGTTATGGCTCCGTGGTCAGCGTCACGGCGACCTTTGGTCAATGTGCGGCGGGGTGGGTCTTGAACGAATTGGCCAAGAATTCTGAAAAAGCCCCAAAAACCACGCTATAATTTGAGGCTTGCTGATGCAGAGGTAAACTTACTTTTGTTGACGCTGATGGGACGTTAGCTCAGTTGGTAGAGCAGCGGACTTTTAATCCGTTTGTCGTGGGTTCGACCCCCGCACGTCCCACCAAATTTTAAAAAGCGCTCTGGCTTCCGGCTTGAGCGCTTTTTTGTTTGTCCTGGCGGGCAGATGTCGCATTCGTTTACGCGCCCGTCCATTCTGAGCACTTACAATCATGGGTTGGCCTGGCTGAGTCAGGCTGGAGGGTATGCACTTGGCGCTGACAGGTTTGGCGCAGCCTGGTGGGCTTGGGGTGTGACCTGTTGTTGCGCGCTGCTGCCCCCTCGCTTGTGTGAGGCGCTGTGAGTGCTGTGCCCGGACGTGATTCTGGCGCGGTACTCGGTTTCGTGGACGGTTGGCGCTTGTCGGCTTGACCCGGTGTCTACCTGGTCTCGGCGCTGTCTCCCGTTGGAACTTTGATGACTTCAAGCGTTGCGAATCGAATGCCCTTGGTGGATGCCCTCAAGGGCCTGGCCTGCGTGCTCATTGTCAGCCACCATTTGGCCTTTTACGGCCCCATGTCGGATGTGGCCCTGCCTCTGGCGCCTGGCCTGATCTCGTGGCTTTACGACTACGGGCGTTTTGCGGTTCAGGTTTTCTTGGTGGTGGCGGGCTTTTTGACGGCCGGCCAGTTGTCTCGCTTTGCCCGTTCTGGGCAGCGCATCCCTGTTTTGTCTTTGTTCTGGCAGCGCTATTTGCGGCTGGCGGTGCCTTATGTGGCGGCCTTGCTGGTCGCCCTTGTGATGGCGGCTGTGCTGCGTCCCTGGTGGCACCATGAGTCCCTGCCCAGCAAGCCTGATTTTTGGCGGGTGCTCTCGCACGTGTTCATGCTGCATGGCTGGGTGGGGCATGAGTCCCTGTCGGCGGGGGTTTGGTACGTGGCCATTGACCTGCAGCTCTATGCTTTGGCGGTGCTCGTGTTTTTTGTCGGGCAAAAGCTGGCAGGGCCCCATGAGCCAACGGACTTGGCTGGGCGCGCTCGTTTGACGGCTTGGGTGGTCAGCTTGACCACGGTGCTGATGTTGGCTTCCTTGTTCTTCTTCAACCGCGACGCGGGATTTGACGTCACAGGGGTCTATTTCTTCGGCGCTTATGCGCTGGGTTTGATGACCCGTTGGGCCTCGGGTCGGCGTCACCCCTGGGCTTGGCTGGCCGCGCTCTGGGCAGTGGCCTGTCTGGCCCTGATGTTGGAGTTCCGCGAGCGCATTGCGGTGGCCTTGCTCACGTCTGTGGTCCTGGGTTGCGTGTTGCTGCGTGGCGCTTGGGCCTGGTTGAACCACGCGCTGCTGTCCTGGTTGGGGCGAATCTCCTATTCGGTGTTCCTGATCCACTTTCCGGTTTGCCTGGCTTTCAATGCGGTGTGGGCGCATTTCTTCCCCGCCCAGCCTTGGCTGAATGTCATGGGCATGGTCTTGGCGCTCATGAGCAGTCTGATTTGTGGTCACGCGTTCTATGCGCTGGTGGAAGAGCGCGGGAGCACGCGCTTGATTGGCTTGTTGGCGGCCCGTCGCTGAGTCGGGTTCTGGTGATCTGGGCCGGCGCTTCGGGCGCTATGGGCCCTCTGAAGGCGGATCGCGACGAGCTGATCCGCTTTTTTTTCGGGCTTCTGCGCCTGTTTCGGCAGGTTCAAGGCGGCTACAGTGGGGTTTTGACGTCCATGAGGCGGGGGTTCAAGTGCGCGATCTGATGCGGGTTCGAGTGATGGGCGCGGGCGGCTGGCTGTGGCGATCGTTGGCATTGCTTGGTTTGGCTTTGGTGTCTGTTTCCCAAGTCGGCGCTCAAGCTGTCATGCCGGCCCCGGACTCCATGGCGGCCCGGGTGTTGGCCTGCACCGCCTGCCATGGCCCTGATGGTCGGGCCACGCCGGATGGCTACTTTCCGCGTCTGGCGGGCAAGCCAGAGGGCTACCTCTACCACCAGTTGCTCAACATTCGCGATGGGCGCCGCCGCTATCCCCAGATGGCGGGCTTGCTGGAGCACCTCAGCGATGCCTACCTGCGTGAAATGGCGGGATACTTTGCTCGCTTGGACTTGCCGTACCCGGCGCCGCGACCACCTGTGGTCGATACAGCGACGCTGACCTTGGGGCGTCGCTTGGTCGAGCAGGGCGATGCCCAGCGTCGGCTGCCGGCCTGCGTTCAGTGCCATGGCGCAGCCATGACGGGCGTGGCGCCGGACATTCCGGGGCTGCTGGGGCTGCCCAGGGACTACCTGAACAGCCAACTGGGCGCTTGGCAGACGGGGCAGCGCCAAGCGCAGTCGCCTGACTGCATGGCGGCTGTGGCACGTTTGCTCAGCCCCGAAGAGGTCAGTGCGGTGACCGCCTGGTTGGCGTCGCAGCCGCTGCCCAAGCCCTCCCATGCGGCGGCTGGATTGCCCAAGCCGCTGCCCGCTCGCTGTGGCGGGGTGAGCCTGGAGGTCAAACCATGAAGCGCGCTTTGCATGGCTTGCTGGTGTTGGTGAGTGTCACCCTGGGTTTGGTGGCTTGGGTCGCCTGGCTCAATGTGCGCGCAGAGCTGCCGGTGGATGAGGTCATGCCACCGACGGCCAGCGCCCAGCTGGTCGCCCAGGGGGCTTATTTGGCCAAGGCGGGCAATTGCATGGCCTGCCACACGGTGCAGGGTGGGCCGCCTTATGCGGGCGGCCGAGGGATTGAGACCCCGTTTGGTGTGGTCTACAGCTCCAACCTCACGCCGGACGAGGCCACCGGCCTGGGGCTTTGGTCGCCCAGTCATTTCTGGCGCGCCATGCACCACGGCCGATCGCGCGATGGGCGGCTGCTGTACCCGGCTTTTCCTTACACCGAGTACACCCGCGTGTCGCGCGCGGACTCGGATGCGCTCTATGCCTATTTGCGCAGCCTGCCGCCGGTGGCTCAACCTAACCGTGCGCATGATTTGGGGTGGCCCTACCGCAGCCAGGCCGCCCTGGCGGTGTGGCGTGCGCTGTATTTCAAGCCGCTGGACTGGGAGGCGCAGCCGGCGCAGAGCGCGGCCTGGAATCGCGGCGCTTATCTGGTTCAGGGTTTGGGACATTGCGCGGCCTGCCATACGCCGCGGGACGCTTTGGGTGGTTTGGACGCCGCTCGGCCTTTGCAGGGGCAGATGTTGCCAGTGCAACGCTGGTATGCCCCATCGCTGACTGATCCGGCAGAGGCGGGGGTGATGGGCTGGTCAGCCGAGGAAGCGGTGCGCTTGCTTCGCACCGGTGTCAATCAGCATGCCGTGGTGACCGGCCCGATGGCAGAGGTGGTGTTTCGCAGCACCCAGCACCTGAGTGACCAGGATTTAAGCGCCATGGTCGCCTACCTGCAGGCTTTGCCGGTGCAGCCGGCGGAGCCGGTGGCGGCCTTGCCCTCTGTCCCGGTTCAAATCAAACGAGGTGCTCAGCTCTATGGCCAGCACTGCGCCGCCTGCCACGGCGAGCAGGGCGAGGGGGTGCCGGGTGCCTATCCTGCTTTGGCGGGCAACCGGGCGGTGACGATGGGGCAGCCTGCCAATCTCATTCGCATGGTCTTGCAAGGCGGCTACGCCCCCGCCACGGAAGGGAATGCTCGCCCGCATGGCATGCCACCGTTCCGCCACCAATTGGCGGATGACGAAGTGGCGGCCGTGGTGTCCTACCTGCGGTCGGCCTGGGGGCACCAGGCTGGACCGGTCTCCACGCTGGACTTGGTGCGGGACCGGGGCGCTGAATCACGCTGAGTTCCGCTGAGGGCTGGCTGGTGTGCCCACCCGGGCTGCAGGTCGGTTCCGCTTGACATGGTGATCGGCAGCGGCGGCAGGGCGGTGTTTGCGATAGGATGCGGCCCTGTCTGGAGGGTGATTCATGTCTGAGTGGTTTGTGGTGTGCCTGTGTGCGGGCTGGTGTGGGGTCTGCAAGGAGTACCTGCCGGCTTTTGATGCTCTGGCCGCTCGCCACCCTGATGTCGCCTTTCATTGGGTGGACATTGAAGATGATTCGGATGCGATTGGCGATGTCGATATCGAAACCTTTCCCACCTTGCTGGTGGCCCATGCGCAGTCGGTGCACCACTTCGGTCCCCTGACCCCGCAGCCCGAGGTCCTGGCTCGGATGTTGACTGGTTTTCGGGCTGATGTCGGGCGTCGGTCGGTGGCGACACTTGAGACGCAAGCCTTGTGGGGCGCCGTTCAGGGGGTTTTGGGGCCGCGCAGCCGACGCTCGGGGGCCGAGCTGTCGAAAACTCAGGCCTAAACCTTTGCAAATCAACACTTTAGACGTTACAATAAGAGCTTCACGACCAAACGGGCGGGTAATTACCGCCCGTTTTTTTTGGTTCATCGCTTTTGAATAAGCGTTTTTCGGTGGGAATCACCCAGGCTACAGCCGGCGGTTTTCATCACTTAACAACAGGTTGCATCCGGATCAACGTGGCGCTACAGCAAACCGTAGAACAAACCGTAACTGGACTGGGTTATGACCTCGTGGAGATCGAGCGCTCCGCTTCGGGCTTGCTGCGCATCACCATCGATCTGCCCTGGTCCCCCGAGGCTGCTGGTCAGCCCCCCGTCTATGTGAATGTCGAAGACTGTGAAAAAGTCACGCGACAACTCCAATTCGCCCTCGAAGTCGAAGACGTCGATTACCGACGCCTCGAAGTCTCCTCGCCCGGACTGGACCGTCCGCTGCGCCATGAGCAAGACTTCATCCGCTTTGCCGGAGAGATCATCGACATCACCCTGAAGGCCCCCCTGGGCGCCGCAGCCGGTGGCATCGTGAGTGGCAATCGCAAAAAATTTCGCGGCACGCTCGAGCGTGTCGAAGCCGCTGAGGCCGCGGCCGGCTGGCAAATCGTGTGGCGGGACGAGCCCGCCGTGAAACCTGGTCAGAAAATCAGCAAGAAGCGCGTCCCCGCGCCCTTGCAGGTGCTGGGTTTCACCTTGGACGAGCTGCGTGATGCCCGTCTGGCACCCATTGTTGACTTCAAGGGGCGAGCTTCTTCTCAGGAAGCTCCCTCGGCTTGAACGGGCGCTGCCTCAGCCTCGTGGCTGCAGCAGCCTCATTTGCATCGTTTTGGATAGGAGAGTCGTGACATGAATCGCGAATTGTTGATGTTGGTCGAAGCCATCTCGCGCGAAAAGAATGTGGAGCGTGACGTGGTGTTTGGCGCCGTGGAATCCGCGCTGGCCCAAGCCACCAAGAAGCTCTATGAGGGCGAGGTGGACATTCGTGTCGCGATTGACCGTGACACGGGCGTTTACGAAACCTTCCGCCGCTGGCACGTGGTGCCGGACGAAGCCGGTCTGCAACTGCCCGAGCAAGAAATCCTGCTGTTCGAAGCCAAGGAACAGATCGCCGACATCGAAGTCGATGAATACATCGAAGAATCGGTGGCTTCGGTGCCCATTGGCCGCATTGGCGCCATGGCCGCTAAGCAAGTCATCCTGCAAAAGATCCGCGACGCTGAGCGCGAAATGCTGCTCAACGACTTCATGTCGCGTGGCGACAAGATCTTCGTGGGCACCGTCAAGCGCATGGACAAGGGCGACATCATTGTCGAGTCCGGCCGTGTCGAAGGTCGCCTGCGCCGCAGCGAGATGATCCCCAAGGAAAACCTGCGCAATGGCGACCGTGTGCGCGCCATGATCATGGAAGTGGACCTCACCCTGCGTGGTGCCCCCATCATCCTGTCGCGTTCGGCCCCCGAGTTCATGATCGAGCTGTTCCGCCAGGAAGTGCCCGAGATCGAGCAAGGCCTGCTGGAGATCAAGTCCTGCGCCCGTGACTCCGGTTCGCGCGCCAAGATCGCTGTGCTGTCGCACGACAAGCGTGTCGACCCGATCGGCACCTGCGTCGGTGTGCGCGGTACCCGCGTCAACGCCGTGACCAACGAGCTCGCTGGCGAGCGCGTGGACATCGTGCTGTGGAGCGAGGACCCGGCTCAGTTTGTGATCGGTGCGCTGGCTCCGGCCAACGTGCAATCCATTGTGGTGGACGAAGAAAAGCACGCGATGGACGTGGTGGTGGACGAGGAAAACCTCGCCATTGCCATCGGTCGCGGTGGTCAAAACGTGCGCCTCGCTTCCGACCTGACGGGCTGGAAGATCAACATCATGGACGCGGCCGAGTCGGCCCAGAAACAAGCCAATGAAACGCAGGCCACGCGCCAGCTGTTCATGGAAAAGCTCGATGTCGACGAAGAAATCGCCGAGATCCTGATTTCCGAAGGCTTCACCAGCCTCGAAGAAGTGGCCTACGTGCCCATCCAGGAAATGCTGGAAATCGAGAGCTTTGACGAAGACACGGTGAACGAACTCCGTTCCCGTGCCAAAGATGCATTGCTGACCATGGAAATCGCCCGCGAAGAGAGCGTGGACGATGTGTCCCAAAACTTGCGTGATCTCGAGGGCCTCAGCCCCGAGTTGATCGCCAAGTTGGCAGCAGGCGGGGTCCATACCCGCGACGAACTGGCGGATCTGGCGGTGGATGAACTCACCGACATCACCGGCCAGACCCCTGAAGAAGCCACGGCTTTGATCATGAAGGCTCGCGAACATTGGTTCGCGGGTCAAGAGTAATGGTCATGGAGGCACGAATCGAATATGTCCAGTACCACTGTCGCCGAGTTCGCTAACGAACTCAAGAAGTCCCCTGAAACCCTGCTTGACCAGTTGAAGTCGGCCGGCGTGCCCAAGCGCGCCTCCTCCGATACCCTGACCGATGCCGACAAGCAGATGCTTTTGAGCTACCTGCAAGCCAGCCACGGTACGGCTTCTGCCGACCGCAAGAAGATCACCCTGGTCAAGAAATCGACCAGCGAAATCAAACAGGCTGACTCCACGGGCAAGGCCCGCACCATTCAAGTGGAAGTGCGCAAGAAGCGCACCTTCATTCAGCGCGAGGACGAGGTTCGTCCTGAAGCGGCTGCCCAAGTGGTGGAGCAAGAGCTGCCCCAAACGGTGGAAGAAACCGCTCACAACGCTGACCTGAGCCGCCGCGAAGAAGAAGCGCGTCGTCAGGCTGAGCAAATTCGCCATCAAGAAGACGAGCTGGCTGAAAAGCGCCGTCAGCGCGAAGAGATCGAACGCCGCGAACGTGAAGCTGAGTCCCGCGCTGCTGCTTATGCAGCCCAGGAAGAAGCCCGCCGCGCCCAAGCCATGGCCGAAAAGGAAGTCGCCACCAAGGAGCAAGCCGAAGCCGCTGCTGCCGTGCGTGCCGCTGCTGCCGAAGCCCGTGAAAAGGCTGAAGCCGAATCCCGCGCTCGTGCCCAGGAAGAGGCCACCCGTGCCGCCGACTTGAGCGAGCGTCGCCGCAAGGCCGAAGCCGAAGCAGCGGCCATCCGCTCCATGATGGCCACGCCCAAGAAGGTGCTGGTCGCCAAGAAGCCTGAAGAGCCGAAGCCCGTTGTCAAGCCGGCGGACGCCAAGGCTGGCGTCAAGGGCACGCTGCACAAGCCTGCTGGCACCCCTGGTGCTGGTGGCGCTCCGCGCACGGCAGGTGCTGCTGCACCGGCTGCTCCGGGCGGCAACAAGGAAGTCAAGTCGGCCAAGCTGTCCTCCAGCTGGGCAGGCGACCCGGCCAAGAAGAAAGAAATCAAGACCCGTGGCGACAGCAGTGGTGGCGTTGGCCGCAACAGCTGGCGCAGTGGCCCGCGCGGCCGCCGTGGCAACGACCGTGACCAACGTGACGATCACCAGCAACAAGCGCCGGTGGAAGCACGTGTCATTGAAGTGCACGTGCCGGAAACCATCACCGTGGCGGAACTGGCCCACAAGATGGCTGTCAAGGCCTCTGAGGTCATCAAGCACCTGATGAAGCTGGGTCAGATGGTCACCATCAACCAGCCGCTGGACCAAGACACCGCGATGATCGTCGTGGAAGAAATGGGCCACAAGGCCATCGTGGCCGCGCTGGACGATCCGGAAGCCTTCACCGACGACGACGTCGGCGCACAGGATGCCGAGCAACTGCCGCGCGCACCGGTGGTGACCGTCATGGGTCACGTCGACCACGGCAAGACCTCGCTGCTGGACTACATCCGTCGCACCAAGGTGGCGTCGGGCGAAGCCGGCGGGATCACGCAGCACATTGGTGCCTATCACGTGGAAACCCCGCGCGGCATGATCTCCTTCCTGGACACCCCGGGTCACGAGGCCTTCACGGCCATGCGTGCCCGTGGCGCTCAAGCCACCGACATCGTCATCCTGGTGGTGGCGGCGGACGACGGCGTGATGCCGCAGACCAAGGAGGCCATCAAGCACGCGAAAGCGGCTGGTGTGCCCATCGTGGTCGCGATCAACAAGATTGACAAGCCTGATGCCAATCTGGAGCGCGTGAAGAGCGAGCTGGTGGCTGAAGAAGTGGTGCCGGAAGAGTTCGGTGGCGATTCGCCCTTCGTGTCCGTGTCGGCCAAGACCGGCCAAGGCGTGGACGACCTGCTCGAACAAGTGCTGCTGCAAGCCGAAGTGCTGGAACTCAAGGCCTCGGTCGACTCCAACGCCAAGGGCCTGGTGATCGAAGCCAAGCTGGACAAGGGCCGCGGCCCGGTGGCCACGGTGCTGGTTCAGTCCGGTACCCTGAAGACTGGTGACGTGGTGCTGGCTGGCCAGACCTACGGTCGTGTGCGCGCCATGCTCGACGAGAGCGCCCGCAGCATCAAGACCGCTGGCCCGTCGATCCCGGTGGAAATCCAGGGTCTGACCGAAGTGCCGCAAGCCGGTGATGAGTTCATGGTGCTGACCGACGAGCGTCGTGCCCGTGAAATCGCCACCTACCGCGCTGGCAAGTTCCGCAACACCAAGCTGGCCAAGCAACAAGCCGCCAAGCTGGAAAACATGTTCTCCGACATGACGGCGGGCGAGGTCAAGACCCTGCCCATCATCATCAAGGCCGACGTGCAAGGTTCGCAAGAAGCCCTGGCTTCTTCCCTGCTCAAGCTGTCCACCGACGAAGTCAAGGTGCAACTGGTTTACGCCGCTGTGGGCGCGATCAGCGAATCCGACATCAACCTGGCCATCGCTTCGAAGGCCATCGTGATCGGCTTCAACGTGCGTGCTGATGCGGGTGCTCGCAAGACCGCTGAAGGCAACTCGGTCGACATCCATTACTACAACATCATTTACGACGCCGTCGATGAGTTGAAGGCAGCGATGTCGGGCATGTTGACCCCGGACAAGAAGGAAGAAGTCATCGGTACGGCCGAAATCCGCACCGTGTTCGTCGCCTCCAAGATCGGTACTGTGGCTGGCTGTATGGTCACCTCGGGCCTGGTCAACCGGGCTGCACGCTTCCGCCTGCTGCGCGACAACGTGGTCATCTACACCGGCGAGCTCGAGTCCCTCAAGCGCGTCAAGGACGATGTGCGCGAAGTCAAGGAAGGCTTCGAGTGCGGTATCAAGCTCAAGAACTACAACGACATCTCCGTGGGCGACCAACTGGAGTTCTTCGAAATCAAGGAAATCGCCCGTACGCTGTAAGCGCTCGGAACGAACTCCGCGAAAGACAAGATGGTACGTAAGGCATCCAGCACCCCCAACCGCAGCTTCAAGGTGGCCGATCAGATCCAACGCGATCTGACCGAGCTCTTGCGCGAACTCAAAGATCCGCGCATTGGCATGGTCACCCTGCAGTCGGTTGAGGTGACGCCCGACTACGCACACGCCAAGGTCTTTTTCAGCTTGCTGATCGGTAACCCCCAGGAAACCGAAGAAGCACTGAACCAGGCCGCCGGCTTTTTGCGCAACGGGCTGTTCAAGCGCCTGCACATTCACACTGTGCCGACGCTGCATTTCCATTTCGATCGGACCACCGAGCGTGCGGCCGACATGAACGCCTTGATCGCCAAGGCCGTGTCTTCGCGCGCCAAAGACGACTGAAGCATGAACGCGCCACGCACACGGGTGCAACGGCGCCCTGTGCATGGGGTGTTGTTGCTGGACAAACCGCTCGGCCTGTCGAGCAACAACGCCTTGCAAAAGGCGAAGTGGCTGCTGCGCGCTGAAAAAGCCGGGCACACCGGCACCTTGGACCCCTTGGCCACCGGCGTGTTGCCGCTGTGTTTTGGGGCCGCCACCAAGTTCAGCCAGCTCCACTTGGATGCTGACAAGACCTACGTGGCCTTGGCTCGCTTGGGCCAGAAGACGTCGACGGGTGACGCCGAGGGCGAGGTCATTGAGACCCGCCCGGTGGCACCCGACGCGCTGAGCACGGAGCGCTTGGAGGCCGTGCGGCAGCAGTTCCTGGGGCCGATCCGCCAGGTGCCGCCCATGCACAGTGCCTTGAAGAAGGACGGCAAGGCCCTTTATGAGTACGCCCGCGAGGGCGTGACAGTCGAGCGCCCTGCGCGCGATGTGGTGATTTTTGAGCTGCAACTGAGCGACGTGTCGGACCAGCATGGGGGAGCCCCCACGCTGCGCATCGAGGCCCGCTGCAGCAAAGGCACCTACATCCGCACCTTGGGTGAAGACATTGGTGAAGCGCTGGGTTGTGGCGCTTCTTTGATTTCGCTGCGGCGCACGGTGACTGGTGAATTTGACCAGCAACAGTGCGTCACCTTGGCGCAGTTGGAAGCTTGGTCTGAGGCCGAGCGTTTGGGCAGCTTGCTGCCCGTGCAGGCCTTGTTGCCGCATCACACGCGCGTCACCTTGGACAGCGAGAATGCCGGACGGTTTCTCAGCGGCGTGCGCCGCCGAGGCAACTGGCCCGACATGAACCCGGTAGCGGTGTTCGGCGAGCAACCGCCGGCGCTGTTGGGGGTGGGCCATGTGATGGCCGGAGAACTGATCCCGGAGCGGCTCTTGAGTCCGATCGAGATCCAACAGATTTTGGAAAGTATTGAAAGTACAAACGAGCCCGCAACGGCCGGTATTCAGGAAACGAAATGAGCAAACAAATTCGAAACATCGCCATCATCGCCCACGTTGACCATGGCAAAACCACCATGGTTGACCAACTGCTGCGTCAGTCGGGCACCTTCGCGGAACACGAAAAGATCGTGGACACCGTGATGGACAACAACGCCATCGAAAAAGAACGTGGCATCACGATTCTGGCCAAGAACTGCGCCGTGAGCTGGGAAGGCACCCACATCAACATCGTTGACACCCCGGGCCACGCGGACTTCGGCGGTGAAGTTGAACGCGCTCTGTCTATGGTGGACGGTGTGGTGCTGCTGATCGACGCCCAAGAAGGCCCGATGCCGCAAACCCGTTTCGTGACCAAGAAGGCCCTGGCCCTGGGCCTGCGCCCGATCCTGGTGGTCAACAAGGTTGACAAGCCCGGTGCCAACCCGGACAAGGTCGTCAACGCTGCTTTCGACCTGTTCGACAAGCTCGGCGCGACCGACGAACAACTGGACTTCCCCGTCGTTTACGCCTCGGGCATCAACGGCTGGACCTCGCTGGTTGAAGGCGCTCCCGGCGAACAGTGGGGCCCCGACATGTCGGCCCTGTTCAACACCATCCTGAAGCACGTTCCGTCGCAAAAGGGTGATCCGAACGCGCCGCTGCAACTGCAAATCTCGGCACTGGACTTCTCGTCTTTCGTGGGCCGCATCGGCGTGGGCCGCATCAGCCAAGGCACGCTCAAGCCCATGAGTGACGTGCTGGTCATGGAAGGTCCGGACGGCAAGGCCATCAAGGGCCGTGTCAACCAAGTGCTGACCTTCCAAGGCCTGGACCGCGTCCAGTCCACCGAAGCCGGCCCGGGTGAAATCGTGCTGATCAACGGCATCACCGACATCGGTATCGGCGTCACTGTGACCGACGTGGCCAACCCGGCCCCGCTGCCCATGCTGAAGGTCGACGAGCCGACCCTGACCATGAACTTCTGCGTCAACACCTCGCCGCTGGCCGGCCGTGAAGGCAAGTTCGTGACCAGCCGTCAAATCTGGGACCGCCTGCAAAAGGAACTGCAACACAACGTGGCCCTGCGCGTGAAGGAAACGGACGAAGAAGGTATCTTCGAAGTCATGGGTCGCGGCGAACTGCACTTGACCATCCTGCTGGAAAACATGCGCCGTGAAGGCTACGAAATGGCTGTGTCCAAGCCGCGCGTGGTGTTCCGTGACATCGACGGCGAGCGCCACGAGCCGATCGAGCTGGTGACGGCCGACATCGAAGAAGGCCACCAAGGCGGCGTGATGCAAGCCCTGGGCGAGCGCAAGGGCGAGCTGGTGAACATGGAACCCGATGGCCGCGGTCGCGTCCGTCTGGAATACCGCATCCCGGCCCGTGGCCTGATCGGTTTCACCAACGAATTCCTGAACCTGACCCGTGGTTCTGGCCTGATCAGCAACATCTTCGACAGCTACGAACCCCACAAGGGTGACATCGGCGGCCGCAAGAACGGCGTGCTGATCTCCATGGACGACGGTGAAATCTTCACCTACGCCCTGGGCAAGCTGGACGACCGTGGCCGCATGTTTGTGAAGGCCAACGATCCAGTGTACGAAGGCATGATCGTCGGCATCCACAGCCGCGACAACGACCTGGTGGTCAACGCCACCCGCACCAAGCAGCTGACCAACTTCCGTGTGAGCGGCAAGGAAGACGCTGTGAAGATCACGCCCCCGATCGAACTGACGCTGGAATACGGCGTTGAATTCATCGAGGACGATGAGCTGGTCGAAATCACGCCGAAGTCGGTGCGTCTGCGCAAGCGCCACCTGAAGGAACACGACCGCAAGCGCGCCAGCCGCTCTTGAGTTGAATGACCCAGCCAGCCTGCGTTCATGGGATGCAGGTGGGGCAGGGGAGAGAAAAGGAGGCCTTGGGCCTCCTTTTTTCATGGGCGCTGCAAATCGGAGGTGCTATGAGGGCCTTAAGCCTCTGGGCATGTCCCCAGTACCGCTTTCCAGGCCCATTTGAGCGTTGCTATTTCAGGGGATGCCATTGCGTCCATGTTGTTGAAAGCCCGGACGCTCACTGAGCCGCAAGTAATAGGCTTCCACGCCTGGCAGGCTTGGGCGCTCCATCGGGCACATGAACCAGCGGTGTGTCGACAGTCCCAGAACCACATCCGCCAAAGTGAAGGTACTGCCGGTGACGAAGGCCCCAGTTGACTGCAATTGGGTTTCCAAGATGGCCATATGCCGATGCCAGCCGGCCACTCCCGCTTTCAGCAGCGCTGAGTCTTGGTGAGCCGGGCTCCCACGCACCAGCGATAAGAAGGCGTAACGCCAGGATGGATTGAGCTCCGCGATTTGCCAGTCCATCCATTGCTCGACCCCAGCCCGTTCGCGCGGCTGCGCAGGCAGCAAAGTCGTGTGGCCCGCTTGGGCCGCAAGGTAGCGGCAAATCGTATTCGACTCCCAGAGTGAGAACTCGCCATCCAACATTACTGGCACCATCGCGTTGGGGTTGAGCGCGAGGAAGTCGGGAGCCGAAGTGTCTTGAAAGCCAGAGCCCCATGCTTCGAGTTCGCAGGGAAGATTCAACTCGATACAAGTCCAAAGGACTTTACGGACGTTGATTGAAGTGGATTTACCCAGGATTTTCAGCATATGCGGCACATTTTGCGGCATTGCTGGCCTGGGATGGGCATCCTCAATTCATCACCACTGGATGGGGGTGGCGTGTCCAAAGCAGGGTGGCTGGAGTGCGCGCGCTGCTCACTTCACCCGCTGCTTCTCCAGCTTGCGGGCCAAGGTGCGCCGATGCAGACCCAGGCGGCGGGCGGCCTCGGAGATGTTGAAACCGGTCTCGGCCAGGGTCTCGTGGATGCGCTCCCACTCCAGGGTCTTGATGGAGGTGGAGCGGTTGGTCAGCTCGATGTCGGTGCTGCCCGCCACATGGCCGAAGGCGGCTTCGATGTCGTCGGTGTTGGAGGGCTTGGCCAGGTAGTGGCAGGCGCCCAGTTTGATGGCTTCCACCGCGGTGGCAATGCTGGCAAAGCCGGTCAGCACCACGATGCGCATGGCGGCGTCATGCTGGTGCAGGCGCTGCACGCAGGCCAGGCCGCTGGCGTCGCCGTTGAGCTTCAGGTCCACCACAGCGTAGTCGGGGGAATGTTGCTCCAGCAGGGTGCTGACGTCGTGCAGGCTGCTGGCGTGCAGCGTGGTGTAACCGCGCCGCTCCAGCGATCGGATCAAGGTCCGCGCGAAGGTCGCGTCGTCCTCTACCAGCAGCAGCAATCGGTCTTCACTCATAGGCTTGTATTGTCGTCCAGAGTGAGTGCACCCAAGGGCAGTTTGAGGGTGACGACCGCGCCACCTTCAGGGCGATTGCGGGCGCTGACGGTGCCGCCCAGGCTGCGTGCCACGTTCACCACCAAGAACAGGCCCAGGCCACCGCCCAGGCGGCCCTTGCTGGACTGGTAGGGCTTGCCAATTTGTTGCAGCATGCCGGGCGCAAAGCCGGGGCCTTGGTCCAGCACCTCCAGGGTCAGCTCTTCGCCATCGTGGCGGGCCTGCAAGGTCAGTCCTTGGGGGGAGGCCTCCATGGCGTTGTCCAGTACGTTGTCGATCATCTGACGCACAGCCGAGTCGGCCACCATGGGCAGGTCGTTGGGGAAGGTCGCTTGGTAGGCCAGGGGGGCGTGCGGGCGGGTCAGGCGCCAGTCTTGCACCAGGGTTTCCAGGAAGGCGCTCAGGGTGGTCTCTTCAGACTCTTCGCCCCGGGTCTCCCCGGCGGTCAGCAAGATGCCGCTGACGATGGATTTGCAGCGCTGCAGCTGGATTTCCATGTCGTTGATTTCTTCCAGCAGGTCGGGGTTGCCTTTGAACTCGGGCATGCGGCGCCAGTCGCCCAAGATCACGGCCAGGGTGGACAGCGGTGTGCCCAGTTCGTGCGCGGCACCGGATGCCAGCAGCCCCATGCGCACGATGTGTTCATGCTCGGCCGCCTGTTGGCGCATGTCGGCCAGGCGCGCATCGCGCACCTGCAAATTGCGGTGGATGCGGGTCATGAAGGTGACCAGCAAAATCGCGTTGAGCACAAAGCAGATCAGCAGGCCTTGCACGTACAGGCTGGCTAGGCCTTGGTTGTGGTCCAGGGGCAGGGCCAGGGGGCGCGACAGCAGGGTCAGACCGGCCAGGCAGGCGGTGGTGATGCCGACGATGGTCCAGGTGGACCAGGCCTCGAGCAGCACGGCGCTCAAAATCACCTGCAGCAGGTACAAAAACACGAAGGGGTTGGTGGTGCCGCCGCTCAGGTAGAGCTGGGCCGTCAGGCTGGCCACGTCCACCAGCAGGGCCACAAACAGCTCGGTGTTGGAGACCTCGCGCTGCTCATGCCAGCGCAGATGGCTGGCGATGTTGAAGGCGATCAGGCAGGCCAGCACCTCCAGCATCTGTGGCATGGGCAGCGGCAAGTCCAGCACCAGGCTTGCGACCGCGATGGTGGCGATTTGCCCCCCTACGGCCAACCAGCGCAGGTGGATCAGCTGCAGCATGTTCTTGTGCCCGGCCACGCTGTCCAGTTGGGCCGCCGGAGGCGGCTTGACTTGGGGCGTGGGCACGCCTTGCGGGGCGCTGAGGGCAGGGGCTTCGTTCAACGGGGACAGGGGCATCGCAAAGCCTAGTGCAGAGGGGTCAATCGGGGCGCGTCACGCAGGCGGGCCGCGCCGGTCTTGGCGCCACACCCACCACACGGCGGCCAGCACCATCAAGGCCAGCGCGTACCAAGTCAGCGCGTAAACCAGGTGGCTGTTCTGGAAGTGCAGCACGGTCAGGCCACCCACGGGCTCGGTCAAGGAGGCGTCGTGCGCCAGGGGGCTCGATTGTCCCGCAAGCGGGGCAGGGGCTGCATCGGCGTCCACAAAATAGGGGGCCATGGGACTCAAGTGATGGGCTGCGGCGATGGCGGCCACGTCGCGTGAGAACCAGCGTTGCGCGGCCGGGGCGTTGCGGCGCAAAAAGCCGCCGTTGGGCTCGCTCAGGCGCAGCAGGCCGGTGACGGTGCTCACCTGGCTGTCGTTGGGTTTGGCGGGCGGGGCTTGGGTGACAAAGCCGCGGTTGACCAGCACCAGCGTGCCGTCCAGTTCGCCGCCGCTCAGGCGCAGCGGAGTCATCACCCAAAAGCCAGGGCCCAGTTTGGTCACGGCCTGGACCAGGCTTTGCTGCTGGTGCAGCCACTGGCCTTGCAGCCGCAGGTGGCGGTACTCGTCACTGGCCGCGGTGATGCTGGGCCAGCGGTCTTGGCTGGGGGGCGCCTCGGGCGCGGCGTGGGCGCGTTGCTCGACGCGCTCAATCAAGGCCAGCTTCCAGCCCAGGCGCTGCACCTGCCAGGTGCCCAAGGCCAGCAGCCCCAAAAAGACAAGGCCCGCGCCCAGCAAGAACAGTGCGCGCAGCACACTGGAGCGGGGGCGGGCCATGGGGGCGGGTGCCTGGGCGCTTTGGGCGCTCAAGGCATCTGGCGCATCTCGTGCGCCGGCATGGGCATCATGTTGTGGTTCAGGTGGTACATGACCCACAGCGAACCGGCCAGCGTGATCACCACCAGCATGACGGTGAAGATCAAGGCCAGCATCGACCAGCCGCCTTCAGCACGGCTGTTCATGTGCAGGAAGTACACCATGTGCACCACGATCTGTACGGCCGCGAAGGCCAGGATCACCATGGCGGTGGTGCTGGAGCTGGCAAAGGTCTTGCCCATCACCAGCGCAAAGGGGATGGCGGTCAGGATGACCGACAGGACGAAGCCGATGGCGTAGCTTTTGAGGCTGCCGTGGTCAGCGTGGTCGTCGTGGCCATGGTCATCGTGGCCGTGGTGGTGGTCATGTGCGCTCATGGCAGAACTCCCATCAGGTAGACAAAGGTGAAAACGCCGATCCAAACCACGTCCAAGAAGTGCCAGAACATGGACAGGCACATCAGGCGACGCTTGTTGGGGCCGGTCAGGCCGTGCTTGTTCAGCTGGACCATCAACACCACCAGCCAGATCAGACCGAAGCTGACGTGCAGGCCGTGGGTGCCCACGAGCGTGAAGAAGGCCGACAAGAAGGCGCTGCGGCCCGGGCCCGCACCTTCGTGGATCAGGTGGGCGAACTCATACAGTTCCAGGCTGATGAAGCCCGCGCCCAGCAAGCCGGTGATACCCAGCCACACCAGGGTGGGCTTGAGCTTCTTCTTCTGCATTTCCAGCATGGCAAAGCCATAGGTGATGGACGACAGCAGCAGCAGCGAGGTGTTCAACGCCACCAGGGGCAGGTCGAACAGATCGGCACCCGAGGGGCCTGCGGCATAGCTGCGGCCCAGCACGGCGTACACCGCGAACAGGCACGCAAAGATGAGGCAGTCGCTCATCAGGTAGAGCCAGAAACCCAGCAAGGTGCCGTTTTCTGGGTGGTGCTCCAACACGTAGAAGCGCGAGCTGGGGTCCTTGCTCAAGGGGGCGCCGTGGGCGCCAGAAGCAGTGATAGTGGACATCTTAGACTTGACCTGCGAGCAAACGGGTGCGTTCGGCTTCCACCTTCACCACCTGGGCGGCGGGAATGTAGTAGTCGCGGTGGTAGTTGAAGGTGTGGATGATGATCGCGGCCATCAGGGCAACAAAGCCCAGACCCGCCAGCAACCACATCTGCCAGATGATGGCAAAGCCCACGACGGCGCTCAGACCCGCGATGACAAAGCCAGCGGCGGTGTTCTTGGGCATGTGGATGTCCACAAAACCTTGCACCGGGCGCACGAAGCCTTGCTTCTTCATGTCGGTCCAAGCGTCGTTGTCATACACCTTGGGGGTGAAGGCAAAGTTGTAGTCCGGCGGGGGCGACGAGGTCGACCATTCCAGCGTGCGGCCATCCCACGGGTCGCCCGTGGTGTCGCGCAGGCTGTCGCGGCGCAGGTAGCTGACCACCAGTTGGATGCCGAAGCAAGCGATGCCCAGTGCGATCAGGGCGGCGCCCAGTGCAGCCACTTGGAACCAGATTTGCAGCGACGGGTCTTCGAAGTGGCTCATGCGGCGGGTCACGCCCATCAGGCCCAAGACGTACAGGGGCATGAAGGCCAGGTAGAAGCCGATGAACCAGAACCAGAACGAGCACTTGCCCCAGAACGGGTCGAGCTTGTAGCCGAAGGCCTTCGGGAACCAGTACGTGATGCCCGCGATCATGCCGAACAGCACGCCGCCAATGATCACGTTGTGGAAGTGAGCAATCAGGAACAGGCTGTTGTGCAGCACGAAGTCAGCCGGGGGCACTGCCAGCAGCACGCCGGTCATGCCGCCGATCACGAAGGTGACCATGAAGCCAATGGTCCACAGCATGGGCAGCTCAAAGCGGATGCGGCCCTTGTACATGGTGAACAGCCAGTTGAAGATCTTCGCCCCAGTCGGGATGGAGATGATCATGGTGGTGATGCCGAAGAACGAGTTCACACTCGCACCCGAGCCCATGGTGAAGAAGTGGTGCAGCCACACCAGGTAGGACAGGATCGTGATCACGACCGTGGCGTACACCATGGAGGCGTAGCCGAACAGGCGCTTGCTGCAGAAGGTGGCCACCACCTCAGAGAAGATACCGAAGGCCGGCAGCACCAGGATGTAGACCTCCGGGTGACCCCAGATCCAGATCAGGTTCACGTACATCATGGCGTTGCCGCCGAGGTCGTTGCTGAAGAAGTTGGTGCCGGCGTAGCGGTCCAGCGACAGCAGGGCCAGCACGGCGGTCAGCACCGGGAAGGCGGCCACGATCAGCACGTTGGTGCACAGGGCGGTCCAGGTGAAGACGGGCATCTTCATCAGGTTCATGCCAGGGGCGCGCATCTTGACGATGGTGGCGATCAGGTTGACCCCCGACAACAAAGTCCCGACCCCCGCAATCTGCAGTGACCAGATGTAGTAGTCCACCCCCACATCCGGGCTGGCCAAAATGCCAGACAGCGGCGGGTAGGCCAGCCAGCCGGTGCGAGCGAATTCACCCACGAACAGCGAAGCCATGACCAGACCACCACCGAAGGCGGTCATCCAGAAGCTGAAGTTGTTCAGGAAGGGGAAGGCGACGTCACGGGCGCCGATTTGCAGCGGCACCACGTAGTTCATCAGGCCGGTCACCAGGGGCATGGCCACGAAGAAAATCATGATCACGCCGTGGGCGGTGAACACTTGGTCATAGTGGTGCGGAGGCAGGAAGCCCGCTTGGTCGCCGAAGGCGATGGCTTGCTGGGCGCGCATCATGATGGCGTCGGCAAAGCCGCGCAGCAGCATGATCAGGCCAAACACGATGTACATGATGCCGATGCGCTTGTGGTCGATGCTGGTGATCCAGTCGCGCCACAGCGGGCCCCACAGGCGGAAGCGGGTCAGCAGCGCCAGAACAGCCGCACCACCCAGGGCCACCATGCAGAAGGTGGCCAGGAGGATGGGCTCGTGGAAGGGGATGGCGTCCCAGGAGAGACGGCCGAAGATGAGCTTCGTCAGGTCGAGTTGGTCGTGCATGGTCAGTCTCGCTGGCAGGGGTGAGCGCCCAGGCACTGGGCCTGGACGTGGGCAGCGCCAAAGGCGTTGCCAGGGGTTGCAAGGGCGGCGAGGGTCATAGTCCGGTCGGTTTGTTCAGCGAGAGACCGGTGCCCTGGGGGTCGGCGGTGGTGCAGGCCAGCGCTTCGACGTAGCGGCGCGCAGGCAGGCGGTTTTCGGTGGCCGAGGAGGCTTGGCTGGCCACCTTGAAGGTGTTCGGGCCCATGCCGCCGGCCTGGTCGATGGCCATCATTTCGTTCATGCACATCTTGCTGCTGTCCACACAGCGGTTCAGGATGGCGTGGTACAGCTCGGCGTCCACCTTGGCGTAGTGGCGCACGGGGTCGCGTTCGCTGGGTTGCTCCAGGGCCAGGTAGGAGGCGCGGTCCAGGCTCAGTTCGCTGGTCTTGGTCTTGTTGACCCAGCTGTCAAAACCGGCTTGGTCCACACCATGGAAGCGGAAGCGCATGTGCGAGAAGCCGGCGCCGCTGTAGTTGGCGGAGAAGCCTTCGTACTCACCCGCCTTGTTGATCACGGCGTGCAGTTGGGTTTGCATGCCCGGCATGGCGTAGATCTGACCGGCCAGCGCGGGGATGTAGAACGAGTTCATCACCGTCGACGCCGTGATCTTGAATTGGATCGGCACATCCACGGGGGCGACCAGCTCGTTCACCGTGGCCACACCTTGCTCGGGGTAGATGAACAGCCACTTCCAGTCCAAGGCCACCACTTCCACGGTCAGCGGCTTGACGTCCGCCGGGATGGGGCGGTTGGCGTCCAGGCGCGACAGCGGGCGGTACGGGTCCAGCGTGTGGGTGCTGATCCAGGTCAGCAAGCCCAGCGCGATGATGATCAGCAGGGGCGCGCCCCAGATCACCAGCTCCAGTTGGGTGGAGTGGTCCCAGTCCGGCTCGTAGGCCGCTTGGGTGTTGGATTGGCGGTAGCGCCAGGCGAAGAACAAGGTCAGCGCGATCACCGGAACGATGATCAAAAGCATCAGCAGCGTCGAAACCACGATGAGGTGGCCTTGTTGTGCAGCGATGTCGCCGGACGGGTTCATCACCACGGTGCCGCAGCCGGTCAAGGAAGCGGCAGACAGCAACAGCAGTCCGCGAAGAGTCTTGTGAGAGGTCATGCCGGGGTAAAGCAGGATGTGCTATGGGGGGAAAGTGAGGTAATGTAGATTCGCCAAGCGGTTTTGGCGATTGGACGTTTTGTCCTATGTCAATCGACCTCTCTCCAGACTGCTGTGGCGGAGACAGCGCGCCTTCGGGCGCCCATCGCAAGAAATGAGAGGCAAAAATGATGTCCAGCACAGTTCCTAGCGTTGCCGCTCAGGTAGCGTCCCCGGCTTATGCCAACAGCAGCACCGCCCCTGGGGGGCACAGCACCCACATCACCCCGGGTGAAATTGCCACCGGCGTGGTGGTGGGGCGGGCGTCGGAGTATTTCGACTTCTTCGTCTACGCCATCGCCTCGGTCCTGGTGTTCCCATTTGTGTTCTTCCCCACGGAAGAGCGCCTGGACGGCACGCTGTATTCCTTTGTCATTTTTGCCTTCGCCTTCATCGCCCGGCCCTTTGGTACGGTGCTGTTCATGGCCATCCAGCGCCGCTTTGGCCGAGAAACAAAGCTGACCATCGCCCTGGTGCTGCTGGGCGCCAGCACCGCCGGCATGGCTTTCTTACCCACCTATGCCCACCTGGGCTTCACCTCCATCGTCCTGCTGTCGCTGTTTCGCGTGGCGCAGGGCGTGGCGCTCGGCGGGTCCTGGGACGGGCTGCCCTCGCTGCTGGCACTGAAGGCGCCTGAAGACCGCCGCGGTTGGTACGCCATGCTGGGCCAGTTGGGTGCCCCGCTGGGTTTTGTGGTGGCTGCTGGCCTGTTTGCCTTCTTGTTGGGCAACCTGGCGTCGGATGACTTCCTGGAATGGGGCTGGCGTTATCCCTTCTACGTGGCCTTCGCCATCAACGTCGTGGCCTTGTTCGCGCGGCTGCGCCTGGTGTCCACCGACGAGTATTCGCACCTGTTGGAAGAGCGTGAGCTCGAGCCCACCAGCGTGGTCGAGATGACCCGCTCGCAAGGCCGCAACGTGCTGATTGGCGCTTTGGCCGCGCTGGCCAGCTATGCCTTGTTCCACCTGGTGACGGTGTTCCCCTTGTCCTGGATCACGCTCTACTCGGAGCGCTCGATCAGCGACTTCCTGGGGGTGCAGATGTGGGGCGCTTGCCTGGCGGCGGTGGGCATCGTGGTGTCGGGCCTGGTGGCTGACCGCTTTGGTCGCCGCACCACGCTGGGGACCTTGGCGGCCTTGATTGCCGTGTTCAGCGGCTTCGCACCGTCGCTCATGGATGGTGGCGTCTGGGGCCAGAACGTGTTCATCTTGCTGGGCTTCAGCCTGCTGGGCCTGTCTTATGGCCAGGCTTCTGGGGCGGTGACGGCCAACTTCTCGGCCCGCTACCGCTACACCGGTGCGGCTTTGACGGCGGATCTGGCCTGGTTGGTCGGTGCGGCCTTTGCCCCGCTGGTGGCTTTGGGCTTGTCGGCGCACTTCGGCCTGGCCTATGTCAGCGTGTATTTGTTGTCCGGCGCCTTGGGTACCTTGGCGGCCTTGAGCGTGAACCGCGCCCTGGAGGGCCGCGGCTGAACTGGGCCCACAAACACCCGGGCGGGCCCCGCTCTGCAGGGTGCGCGAAACGGGTGTTTTGATCGGGCACAATCTGACTCGACCCGGGCTGTTCCGGGCCAGTACCCAACGGGCCGCATGTCGGCCCGTTTTCTTGTTGATTCATGAGACTTACGCATTCCCGAGCGGTCCTGTTAATGGTGGCCGTGACCCTGATGTGGTCCATTGCTGGTGTCGTGACCCGCCACCTGGAGCACGCCCAGAGCTTTGAGGTGACTTTCTGGCGCAGCCTGTTCAACGCCCTGGCTTTGTTGGCCATCCTGCCGCTGGTGCAGGGCCGGGCGGTGTTTGCCAACATGCGCCAAGGCGGGCGCGCTTTGTGGGTGTCGGGCTTTTGCTGGAGCGTGATGTTCACGGCCTTCATGGTGGCCATGACGCTGACCTCGGTGGCCAATGTGCTGGTCACCATGTCCCTGGGGCCTCTGTGCACCGCCTTGATTGCCCGTGTGTTTCTACGTCACCGCATCCTGCCGCGCACCTGGCTGGCCATCGCGGCCGCTGGCGTGGGCATTGCCTGGATGTACGGCAGTCAAATGGCTGGTGGTCAATGGCAAGGCACCCTGGTGGCCTTGTGCGTGCCCCTGGCCGCCTCGGTCAATTGGTCCGTGGTTCAGCGCTCCCATGCACAGGGCCATGACGTTGATTTGGTGCCTGCCGTGTTGGTGGGGGCGCTGATTTCCGCGCTGACGACCTTGCCGCTGGCGTTTCCGTTTCAGGCCTCGGCATCGGACCTGGGCCTGCTGGCCTTGCTGGGCGTTTTGCAGCTGGCCATTCCCTGCGTTCTGGCGGTGCGCTGTGCGCGCGTGCTGAAGGCGCCCGAGGTGGCGCTGCTGGCCTTGCTGGAAGTCATTTTTGGCATCCTGCTCGCTTGGGCCGGGGCCGGAGAGCGGCCCGCGCCTGAGGTGCTGGCCGGCGGGTCGCTGGTCATCGCGGCCCTGGTGTGCAACGAATTATTAGGTTGGAAGGAGCAGACAACATGAGCATTTTCAATGGCGACATCGTGACCGAACTGCGTGGGCAGGTCGGCTTCATCACCCTCAACCGCCCGCGGGCGCTCAATGCCCTGTCTTTGGGCATGGTGCGTGATCTGACCGTGGCGCTCAAGGCCTGGGCGGCCGACCCGGCGGTGCTGGGCGTGGCCATCCGGGGCAGCAACAAAGACGGTGTTTTTGGTGCTTTTTGTGCCGGCGGCGACATCCGCTTTTTGCACCAGGCTGCCACCACGGGCGATGCCGATTTGGAGGCTTTTTTCACCGAGGAATACGCCCTCAACCACCTGATCCACAGCTACCCCAAGCCTTACATCGCGTTCATGGATGGCATCGTCATGGGCGGCGGCATGGGCATCAGCCAGGGCGGCAGCGTGCGCATCGTCACCGAGCGCACCAAGATGGCCATGCCTGAAACCATCATTGGCCTGTTCCCCGATGTGGGCGGCGGCTACTTCCTGAGCCGCTGCCCCGGTCATGTGGGTGAGTGGTTGGCGCTGACGGGCGACACCATCGGGGCGGGCGACGCCATCGCTTTCAGCTTGGCCGACCACTTCCTGAGTGCCGAGCGCCAGGCCGGCCTGTGGGATGCTCTAGGCGCCCAGCAGTGGGCCGATGGCGCAGGCTTCAAGGCCTGGCTGGGCCAGCAGTTCGAGGCGGCCCCCGCGGCGGCCACCACCGCTGACGTGCGGGCGCAGATCGACCAGTTCTTTGCCCTGGCCGATGCCAAGGCGATCGTGCAGAGCCTCGAGGCAGATCGCCAAGACTGGGCCCGTGCCACGGGCGCCACCTTGCGCAAGCGCTCGCCCTTGATGCTGGAAGTGGTGTTGGAGCAAGTGCGCCGCGCCCGCAGCCAAACTTTGGCCGAAGACCTGAAGATGGAGCGTGATCTGGTGCACCGCTGCTTCCACCTGCGTCCGGGTCAGAGCGAAACGGTGGAGGGCATCCGCGCCCTGGCCGTCGACAAGGACCACAGCCCGCGCTGGAACCCGGCCCGTGTCGAAGACGTGCCCGCCAGCTTGGTGGCTGAGTTCTTCACCAGCCCCTGGCCCGCCGCACAGCACCCGCTGCGCGAGTTGGTTTAAGACCCGCGGCCTCGGCCGCTTGGTGCCTCACCGGACGCCGTGACCTCAAGCCCCTGCGCCGTGCGGGGCGTGGTGGCCGGTGCAACGGCGCGCTCAGCGCTGCTGGTAGACCAGCGTGGCCAAGCTCAGCAGGGCTTGGCGTGACAAGGGACCGGACAAGGCATAGCCAAAACCCTGGTCGACCCAATAGAACGAGGGCACCGGGCCCTGCTCGGAAAAGCGGAAGGCGGTCTCCTGGTCGTTGGGCGTTGTCGCGCGCTGGACCGGCTTGTCCTTGGTCGGGGTGGCGCCTGTGTCCACCGCGCCAAGGTACAAGGTGAGCCGCAGTCCTTGGGGGTTTTGGTACATGAATTGGGCCCTGGCCCCGTTTTCGCCAGGCAGCAGGCGCCCGCCCACCAGGCTGTAACCCTGGCTCGACAGGTCGGGCAAGGTCAGCGCGCGGCCCAGCCGCTTGGACAGCCATTGGACCAAGTGCTGCTGTTGACTGGCGTCGACCTCGACCGGGTGTTTGACCTCTGGGGAATACACCGCATGGGCCACACCCGCTTGTTGTGAAAACCGTTGCAAACCGGCTTGGGACAGAGCGCCTGGGGCACGGCCCCATTGCGCTATCGAAGCTTCGTTGGGGGTGTGGCTGCGTGCCAGCCATCCCGCTGAAAACGTCAACACAAAGCCAGCGGCCAAACCAGCCCAGCGCCACTGGCTGAGTGCTTGGGTGCGCTGCTGGCTGGCCCGCAACAGGGTGGCGCTCAGGGCGGGGGGAATGGGTTCGTCCAGAACCTCGGCATGCAATTGGCGCAGGGCTTGGCGCTGGGCTTGCCAGGCTTGCAGTGTGGCCTGGGCCTGCGGGTGCTGAGCCAGCTCGGCCTCAAGGGCGGGCTGTTCTGCCGTCGGCAATTGCCCATCCAGCCAGGCATGCAGGCGGTCTTCCAGCGGGCTGGAGGCTGGCTGCTGGTGGGGCGGGGCGTGCGAGGGATCCATGGCGTGAACGTGAGGCTCATTGAACCTGCCGCAGCAGGGCGACGGGGGGCTTGGCCCGTGCAGGGGCATCGTGGGCCTGGGGACCGGCTGCGCTGTCGTTTGGCCGGGTGGCGGGGGCATCAAGCAACTCGCGCAGGCGCGCGCGGGCGCGGGACAGGCGCGACATCACCGTGCCGACGGGGACCTGGGTGATCCGCGCCACTTGTTCGTAGCTCAGGTCTTCCAGGCTGACCAGCAGCAAAACCTCGCGTTGTTCGGCGGGCAGCCGCAGCAGGCAGCGCTGCAAGTCAAGGGCGCAATCCCCGCCAGGCTCGGGGCCTGTGGCCTCCAGAAAGGCCTGTTGTGCTTCTTGGGCGCCCGTGCTGGCGCTGACCAGCTCGAGTCCGTTTCGGCGCAGCTGGCTCACGCGCAGGTTGTGCATCAAAGTGAACAACCAGGCGCGCAGGTCGCTGCCCACCGCCCACAAGCGCCATTTGGTGCAAGCCCGCTCCAGCGTGTCTTGCACCAGGTCGTCGGCAGCCCAGCGGTCACCGGTCAAGGTGCGTGCGTAGCGCCTCAACCGGGGAATGTGTTCGCTGAGGGCCTGAGGATCCATGGCGTGTTGGGGTCAACGCATCAGGTCGGGGCAGGGGGCTCAGGGCTTGGCGACTTGCCAGACCTTGTTGAAGCCGTCGCCTGTTTTGTCACCGGGCTTGGTGTCCTTGACCCAGTAGTACAGCGGCTTGCCCTTGAGCGCCCATTGTTTCTTGCCATCGTCTCGGGTCACCACGGTGTAATCGCCCGTGGCTTTGTCGCTGTCGGTGGCCATCAGCGGCGGCCAGTTGGTGGCGCAGGGGCCGTTGCAGACCGATTTGCCGCTGCCCGCCACATCGCGGTCAAAGGTGTAGAGCGTCATACCGTTGGGACCGGTCAGCACGCCATCGGCGAGCTTGGTGGGGGCGCTCGGCGCACCGGACATCGAAGCGCAGCCGCCCAGCAGGGCGCTGGCCAGGAGGGTGGCGGCCAGAGCGGGGCGCCAGACGGGGCTGAAGTTGAAGCGAGCGGTCGTCATCGTGGGTTCTCCAAAGCTTGCAGGAAGTCTGCAAAGGGGTAAACGCCGGCGCCGCGCTGTTTATTCCAGCGGCTGAAAAATATTTCTTTCAGCGGTTGCGGCTCTTCATGGCGCGTTCGACCTCGCGCTTGCCTTCGCGGTCCTTGATGGTGTCGCGCTTGTCGTGTTCTGCCTTGCCCTTGGCCAGGGCGATCTCGCACTTGATCTTGCCGTTTTTCCAGTGCAGGTTGATGGGCACCAGGGTGTAGCCTTTTTGTTCGACTTTGCCGATCAAGCGCTTGATTTCGTCCTTTTTCATCAGCAGCTTTTTGGTGCGGATGGCGTCAGGGTTGACGTGGGTGGAGGCCGACTTGAGCGGGTTGATCATGCAGCCCAGCACGTACAGCTCGCCGTCGCGGATGACCACATAGCCGTCGGTGAGCTGCACTTTGCCTTCGCGGGCGGCTTTGACTTCCCAGCCTTGCAGCACCATGCCGGCTTCGAAGCGTTCTTCAAAGAAATAGTTGAAGGCCGCTTTCTTGTTGTCTGCAATGCGGGAGGAGGTTTCGGGTTTTTTCGCCATGGTGTCCAGATGAGGCTACAACAAATGAATCAAAGGCCTCAATACAATCCATTGCGCCTGAACCCGTAATTTTAGGTGCCTTGGTGTCGACCGGAGGCCTGTGGGGGTTCGGGGCCGCAAATTCATGAAAACAGTCAACAAGTCCGTTCTGATCTGGTACAGCCCCCAGGAAATGTTCAAGTTGGTCACCGATGTGGCCAGCTACCCCCAATTTTTGCCCTGGTGCGACCATGCCAGCGTGCTGGACACGCACGAGGGGGGCATGACGGCCGAGGTGGGTATCTCCTTCAGCGGCGTGCGCCAAACCTTTGTGACCGCCAACAGCCACCAGTCCGATCGCCAGGTGGACATGAAATTGGTCAAAGGGCCTTTTTCCAGCCTGGAGGGCAGTTGGCACTTCCTGCCTGTGGGCGATGGCTCGCAGCGCGCCTGCAAGGTCGAACTGAGCCTGCGCTATGGCTTTGACAATCGGGCGCTGGCCGCCCTGGTCGGGCCGGTGTTCGACAAGATCGCCGGCAGCCTGGTGGACGCCTTCGTCAAACGCGCCGAGCAGGTGTATGGCTGAGCGCGGCGACAAGATCAACATTGAGGTTGCCTACTCGCCACGCCCGCGCGAAGTGCTGGTGCGCGGGTTGCGCATCGACGCCTCGGCCTCGGTGATGCAGGCGCTGCGCAGCAGTGGCCTGCTGGCCGATTGCCCTGAGCTCGACCTGACCTGTTTGACGGTCAGTGTTTGGGGGCGCAAAACGCCGATGAATCAAGCCCTGCGCGAGGGCGACCGCATCGAGTTGTGCCGCCCCTTGGTGGTGGACCCCAAGGTGGCGCGCAGAGAGCGTTTTGCCAAACAAGGTGCGCGCGGCACGGGCTTGTTTGCGCAGCGCCGCGCTGGCGCTAAATCGGGTTACGGCGCCTGACCTGGGCTCGCGGATCCGGGGGGCACCTCACTGGCAGTCGCTGCTGATGGTGCTTTGGGCGCGAGCCAGTTCGGCGGAGCGGGCCTGATCGTCGAGGTAGCTGCGCTCGCCGCCTTCATTGACTTGGGCGATGCGGATGCCGGACTGCAGCGTGGTCAGGTTTTGACGCGCGCGCGCACAGTTTTCTGATTTGGCACTGGCGGCCTTGGCTTCTTCGGCCTGTTGCTTTTGTTGGGCGGCGGCCTCAGCTTGGCGCTTGCGCTCTTCGACCACCTTGTCCAGGGCACCCTTGCCGCCTTCTCGGTTGGACGTGGCGTCGCCACTGCTGCTCACACCGGCCTGGCTGGGCTTGGCTGCCGGGCTGTCTTCGACCTGGGTGCGCGGCGCCATGCCAGGTTGGCGCAACACATTTTTGGCTGGGATGTCGCTGGGCGGCGCCCGGTCGCTGAACACCTTGCGTCCGTCTTTGTCCACCCACATCCATTGGGCAGACGCAGTCGTGGTCACCAGCAACAAGGCAGCACTGAGGAGGAGCGGGAGGGTTCTCATGGCCTGAGTTTATCGCGCTGGTTTGGCTTTGCACGGACGCCTCAGGACCGCGTCCACGGCAAGAGACCGCGAGGGCGGCTACAATCCTTCTTTTGGAGCTTTGACATGCGCCTTCTCGGAAAAGCGCTCACCTTCGACGATGTGTTGTTGGTGCCAGCGTACTCCCAAGTCCTGCCAAAGGACACTTCCCTCGCCACGAAATTCACCCGTAACATCACCCTGAACCTGCCCCTGGTGTCTGCCGCCATGGACACGGTGACGGAAGCCCGCCTGGCGATTGCGATCGCCCAGGAAGGTGGTATCGGGATCGTTCACAAGAACCTCACCGCGCAAGAACAGGCTGCCCATGTGGCCAAGGTCAAGCGCTACGAGTCCGGCGTGTTGCGCGATCCCGTGGTCATCACCCCCGAGCACACCGTGCTGCAGGTCATGCAGCTGTCCGAGCAATTGGGCATCTCTGGCTTTCCTGTGCTCGACGGTGGCAAGGTCATCGGCATCGTGACTGGCCGCGACCTGCGCTTTGAGACCCGCTACGACGTCAAGGTCTCGCAGATCATGACCCCGCGCGAGAAGCTCATCACGGTCAAGGAAGGCGCGACGCCGGCCGAAGCCAAGGCGCTGCTCAACAAGCACAAGCTCGAACGCCTGATGGTGGTCAACGAGGCTTTTGAGCTCAAGGGCCTGATCACGGTCAAGGACATCACCAAGCAAACCAGCTTCCCCAATGCTGCACGCGACCCGTCGGGCCGCCTGCGTGTGGGCGCTGCCGTGGGCGTGGGTGAGGGCACCGAAGAGCGCGTGGAAGCCCTGGTCAAGGCCGGTGTGGACGCCATCGTGGTGGACACCGCGCACGGCCACAGCAAGGGCGTGATCGACCGCGTGCGCTGGGTCAAGCAAAACTACCCGCACATTGAAGTGGTCGGCGGCAACATCGCCACCGGCGCCGCGGCGCTGGCTCTGGTGGAGGCGGGTGCCGACGCGGTCAAGGTCGGTATCGGCCCGGGCTCGATCTGCACCACCCGCATCGTGGCGGGTGTGGGCGTGCCCCAGATCATGGCCATCGACAACGTGGCCACCGCGCTCAAGGGCACGGGCGTGCCTTTGATTGGCGACGGCGGTATCCGTTACAGCGGTGACATCGCCAAGGCCTTGGCCGCTGGCGCGTCCACCGTGATGATGGGCGGCATGTTCGCAGGCACCGAAGAGGCGCCGGGCGAAGTCATTCTGTTCCAAGGCCGCAGCTACAAGAGCTACCGTGGCATGGGCAGCATTGGCGCCATGCAGCAAGGCAGCGCTGACCGCTACTTCCAGGAGTCCAGCACTGGCAACCCCAATGCGGACAAGCTGGTGCCTGAAGGCATTGAAGGTCGCGTGCCCTACAAGGGCTCGATGGTCTCGATCGTGTACCAAATGGCTGGTGGCATCCGTGCCAGCATGGGCTACTGCGGTTGCGGCACCATCCAAGAAATGAACGAACGCGCTGAGTTTGTCGAGATCACCTCGGCCGGCATCCGCGAAAGCCACGTGCACGACGTTCAGATCACCAAAGAAGCCCCCAACTACCGCGCCGAGTAAGTCAGCCGCCCCGCGATGCAACACCAAAAAATTCTCATCCTCGATTTCGGCTCTCAGGTCACCCAGCTCATCGCACGCCGTGTGCGTGAGGCGCATGTGTTCTGCGAGGTTCATCCCTGCGACGTGACCGATGAATGGGTCCGCGAGTACGCCGCTGACGGCCAACTCAAGGGCATCATCCTGTCGGGCAGCCATGCCAGCGTCTACGAAGAGACCACTGACAAGGCGCCGCAGGCTGTTTTCGATCTGGGGATTCCGGTGTTGGGCATCTGCTACGGCATGCAGGCCATGGCACACCAGCTGGGTGGCAAGGTCGAAGGTGGCCACAAGCGCGAATTCGGCTTTGCCGCCGTGCGTGCGCGGGGTCACACCAAGCTGCTCGAAGGCATCCAGGACTTCGCCACGCCCGAAGGGCATGGCATGTTGGACGTGTGGATGAGCCACGGTGACAAGGTCACCGAGCTGCCCCCGGGCTTCAAGCTCATGGCCAGCACCGAGAGCTGCCCCATCGCTGGCATGGCCGACGAATCGCGCGGTTTCTACGCGGTGCAGTTCCACCCGGAAGTGACCCACACCAAGCAAGGCGCGGCCTTGTTGGAGCGCTTTGTGCTGGGCATCTGCGAAACCCGCCCTGACTGGATCATGGGCGACTACATCAGTGAAGCGGTGGCCAAGATCCGTGAGCAGGTGGGTGACGAAGAAGTCATCCTGGGCCTGTCGGGCGGCGTGGACTCCAGCGTCGCGGCGGCCCTGATCCACCGCGCCATCGGCGACCAACTGACCTGCGTGTTCGTTGACCACGGCTTGTTGCGCCTCAATGAGGGCGACATGGTGATGGACATGTTCGAAGGCAAGCTGCACGCGAAGGTGATTCGTGTGGACGCCAGCGAGCTGTTCCTTAGCAAACTGGCGGGTGTCAGCGAGCCCGAAGCCAAGCGCAAGATCATTGGCGGCCTGTTTGTCGACGTCTTCAAGGCGGAGGCGGCCAAGCTCAAGGCGGGCAATGCCTCCAGCAAGGGCGCGACCTTCCTGGCCCAGGGCACGATTTACCCTGATGTGATCGAATCGGGCGGCGCCAAGAGCAAGAAGGCCGTCACCATCAAGAGCCACCACAACGTGGGCGGCCTGCCTGAGCAATTGGGCCTCAAGCTGCTGGAGCCGCTGCGCGAATTGTTCAAGGACGAAGTGCGCGAATTGGGCGTGGCCTTGGGCCTGCCGCCCGAAATGGTTTACCGCCATCCCTTCCCGGGCCCGGGTTTGGGCGTGCGCATCTTGGGTGAAGTCAAGAAGGAATACGCCGACTTGCTGCGCCGCGCCGATGCGATCTTCATCGAAGAGCTGCGCAACTTCCGCGATGACGCCACGGGCAAGACCTGGTACGACCTGACCAGCCAAGCCTTCACCGTCTTCCTGCCGGTGAAGAGCGTGGGCGTGATGGGCGACGGCCGCACCTACGACTACGTGGTGGCCCTGCGTGCCGTGCAAACGAGTGACTTCATGACCGCCGACTGGGCCGAGCTGCCTTATGCGCTGCTGAAAAAGGTGTCTGGCCGCATCATCAACGAAGTGCGCGGCATCAACCGCGTGACGTATGACGTGAGCTCCAAGCCACCGGCGACGATTGAGTGGGAGTGAGTGCAGCGCAAAGGGGCGGGCAGGTGCCGATGTCGCATCGTCGCCCGCAGGGCCTCACGCCCAAGATTGGCGTGACGAGGCAGGGCCAACGCCTGTCAGATGTGGCTTTGAATGAGTAAAGACCAGGGGTGGCAGGGCATGTCGGGATTTTTGAGAACCATCAAACCATTGATCGAGAAATCGCCCTTTCTCGCCAGTCTCTACCGCCATTGGCGTGACGAACGTGAGCTGCACCGTCAACCCAGCAGTCATCAACTGGGTTTTCAGTTTGTGGGCAACCCATTGATGGAGAGTGGTCAATTTGAGCCGGTGGAAACAGCCCTGATCGGACGTTTGATGGCGCATGTGCCCGCTGTCATCAACATTGGTGCGAACATCGGTTACTACTGCTGCTTGGCCTTGCAGCAAGGCAAGCCAGTTGTGGCCTTCGAGCCGATGCCGACGAACCAACGCTACTTGCTGCGCAACGTGGTTTCCAACGGCTGGGGTGACCAGTTCGAGTGCTTTCCCATGGCGCTGTCCTCAAGCAAAGGCGTCATTGAGATCTTTGGAGGGGGCACGGGTGCCTCTTTGGTCAAGGGCTGGGCGGGACAACATTTTTCTACCCTGGTCCCCATGTCCACGCTGGATTCCGTGCTGGGTGCGCGCTTTGAAAACGAGGGCCCCCTGGTCATCGTCGACATCGAAGGCGCAGAGTTCGGCATGCTGCAAGGCGCCAGTCTGCTTCTCAAGGCCCAGGTCAAACCAATTTGGTTCGTTGAAATTTCGGTGGCTGAGCACCAGCCAGAGGGTGTCGACGTCAATCCCCATCTGCTGGCAACCTTCGAGCAGTTTTGGCAGTGTGGCTATGAAGCCCTGACCGCAGAGCCTCAGTCCCGCCGGGTTTCGCGTGAAGAGGTCACCAGGATTGAGGCCACAGGTGTGGACACCCTGGGGGTGCACAATTTCGTCTTTGTGGACCCTGCTCGCAGCACGGTGTTGTTTCCTTCCCTGGCTTAACGGCATAGGTGTCACGCCGGCTTGGGCCTCAAGTGCTCGCCCTTTGGGCTCTGGCACCACTTAAACCATGAAGCTCGGCTAACTCTATTTGGGGATTGTCATGGTGGCTGAAACCTTGGCCACTACCGCCCTGAAAAGTTCACAGTCCTTCACTCGCGTGGCGCCCAGCCTGCTCACAGTGCTGGGCTATGGCTGCGCGTTCTATTTTTTCATGCGCACTGCAAACCACGCCTGTTGGCGTGGCCTATGCGCTCTGGTCCGGGTTGGGTTGAGTTCTTGTTTCTTGGCTTGCTTGTTGGATGGACGGCCAAGTGCTGGCTGGGCCAGCCTTGATCGGCATGGCGCTGATCCTGCTGGGGGTGGTCATCTTGGTGAGGTGTTCCAAGTTGATCATTTCCTGAATCAAGGGCAGCGCAGTTTCTATGCGTCGTTCTCCCCGTGCGCCACTAGTGTCTTTTTTTCGGTCGCGCTGCATCCAAATCGATGGCTGCCGGGTAGTACTTCATGTCAGGGGCTTTGGCCGCTGAATGACAACCCCCTCAACCTTCTGATGGATTGCGAGAACCGACATGACGACCCACTTCCGCTTTGCTTTCAAGCACCTCTGCGCCGCTGTCGCCACAGGCCTGGTGCTTTCTCCCCTGACTGCCTCTGCTTTTGATCAGGCCAGCCTGCCTGAATCCGTTAAGGTGCCCACGGGCCACAAGGTCGTGCTGGAGACTGTGGGCAAGGGCGAGATCACCTACGAATGCCGTGCCAAGAAGGACATGGCCGATCAGTTCGAATGGGTCTTTGTGGGCCCGGACGCCAAACTGATGACCCGCCAGGGTCAGCCAATTGGCAAGTACTACGGCCCGCCGGCCACTTGGGAGGCCATGGATGGCTCCAAGGTCACGGCGACCCAACTGGCGGTGGCGCATGGTGGTGCTGGCAACCTGCCGCTGCAACTGGTCAAGGCCAACCCGGCCATGGGCATGGGCGCCATGCAGGGCGTGGCCTACATCCAACGGGTGGCCACCCAAGGTGGCGTTGCACCGACGGCGCCTTGCACGCAGGCGCAAGCCAGCCAGAAACAAATCGTGGGCTACCAAGCCGACTACATCTTTTGGCAAGTGCAATGAACTTGAAGCCGGCCACGCCGTGATCCGGCTTCATGCGCTAACCTGAACGCATGCCACCCGAAGAAGCATTTGACTACGAAGCCACCCTGGCGGCCTGTGCACGCGGCCAGGGAGCGGCTCTGCAACGTTTGTACACCCAGGAGAGCCCGCGCTTGCTGGGCGTGGTGCAGCGCATCGTGCGCAATCTCCCTCAGGCGGAAGACATCGTGCACGACGCCTTCGTCAATATTTGGAACCGGGCCGGCAGTTACCAGCCGGGCAAGGGCAGCGCCCGTGGGTGGATTTACACCGTGGCGCGCAACCTGGCCTTGAACGCCGTGCGTGATGGGGCGAGAGAAGTCGATGTCCCCGATGAAGCGTGGGCGGCGCTGGATGCCGAGACCTCCATGGCCGCTTGGCGCCATGTGGAGGATCAATTTGAATGGCAGGACACCGCTGGGCGCATGGGCTTGTGCCTTGAGCGCCTGGAGCCTGTGCGCCGCAACTGTGTCTTGCACGCCTACTTGGACGGCTTGTCCCATGCCGAGATCGCCCAACGCGTCGACGCCCCGCTGGGCACTGTGAAAGCTTGGATCAAACGCAGCCTCACGGCTTTGAAGGAGTGCTTGCAGTGACGACCGAAGTGCCTGAAAGCGAGCCCAGCCGCGACGTGTTGGCCGGTGAATATGTGTTGGGGACGCTGTCAGCCGCCCAGCGCGATCAGCTGACGCGGCAGCGGCAGTCCGACCCGTTGCTGGATGCGGCCGTGACCGAGTGGGAAGAGGCCTTATTGCCTCTGACCGACCTGGTTGAGCCCTTGGCACCAGCCCCTCGTTTGTGGGTGCGCATCGAGCGCAGTTTGAATTTGGTCCAAGCCCAATTGCCCTGGTGGTTACGCCTGTGGGGCAATGTGGCTTGGTGGCGCGGGCTGTCGCTCGCCGCGGTGACGGCGACAGTGGCGATGGCCGTGGTGTTGATCACCCAAAGTCCCGCGCCAGAAGCTCGGTTCATGGTGGTTTTGGTGGCGCCGCAGGACAAGGCGCCGGGATGGGTGGTCCAAGTCAGTGACGACCGCCGCGTCAATTTGATCCCCTTGGGCAGTTTTGAGGTGCCACCCGACAAGGCCTTGCAGTTCTGGACCAAGGCAGACGGCTGGCAAGGGCCTGTGTCGCTGGGCTTGATCCAGCCTGGCAAAAAGACCCAAATTGATCTCAACCGTTTGCCGCAGTTGCAAAGCAATCAGCTGTTTGAGTTGACCTTGGAGCCCGCGACGGGTTCACCTACCAACAAGCCGACCGGGCCCATTCAGTTCATTGGGCGCGCGGTGCCCGTGATTTGAGGTGGCCCTGGCGGCGTGTTCTAGAAGGTCATACCCGCCTGAGACAGAAGAATGGCTTAGGTGCTTATATGATTTTTTGTGGTTTGTTAGTCTAAAAATGTTGTTTTTAGTCAACCACGCTGGGATTGGTATGACAAATTTTTCTCACGAAAGTACTATTTCGTACAAAGTAGCTTGAGGGACATCAAGCAAGTACTTTCGGTCCGCCGTCGCTCGGGACAAAGCACGGCGGCTCCTGTGTTTTTGCTTTCAGGAGGGGAGTGTCATGGGCTTTCTTTACCGTCTTCGGACCCGCGCCAAACTGGCTTTCGCGTTCGCTGTGATCCTGACCTTGATGGTCGTATCCGGCGGCATCAGCCTTCACCAAGCGTCACGCATCAACGCCAGCACGGTGGACTTGGCAGACAACTGGTTGCCCAGTGTGAATCTCCTGGGGGACTTGAAAGAGGGGGCCAACCTGGTGCGCCGGGCTGAGTTCCGCCACCTGCTGGAGGACAGCCCTGAACAAAAAGCGGCGATGCAAAGAGCCATCCAGGGCGAGCGGGTGAAGTTTGAAAAAAAGCTTTCCCAGTACGCGTCCTTGGTCAATTCCGAGGAAGAAAAGCAGCTCTTTGACAAGATCACCAAGGCCTGGCAGACCTATGTTGACAAGACGCCTCAAGTCTTGGCGCTGTCCAGCCAGGGGCCCGACGGGGTTACGCAGGCCAAGGCGCTGGCCTTTGGCGAGGGCTTCAAGGCCTTCAACGAGTTGATTTCGGTGCTGGAGAAAGACATTGCGCTCAACCGGGAGGGGGCCACCCGAACGGCCGAAGCTTCGCAAGACTACTTTGCCCATGCCAAGGCCATCATGCTGGGCTTCATGCTGTTGTCGCTGCTCTTCAGCATTGCCTTGGCTTGGGTGCTGACCCGTTCCGTGGTTCGACCCTTGGGCGCCGAGCCCCAGGAAATCAATGATTTGATGGAGCAACTCGCCGATGGGGACTTGCGAGCCATCAACGTCCCTGAAGGCGTGTCGCAGCGCAGTGTGTTGGTGGCGGTGACCCGCTTGCAAGCCAAGCTCGAGGCTTCATTGGCGGAAGTGCGTGGGGCCACGGATTCGGTGGCTGGTGCCTCTGAGCAGATCGCCCAGGGCAATGCCAACCTGGCATCCCGCACGGAAGAACAGGCCTCGGGCCTGGAGGAGACCGCGGCCTCCATCGAGCAGCTGACCGCTGCGGTTCAAGGCAGTTCCGAGAACGCGCGCAAGGCGGATCAGCTGGCCCGGGACGTCTCAACTGTGGCGACCGAGGGCGGCGAGGCGGTGCAAAACATGGTGCATTCCATGGCGCGCATTCAGGAGTCGAGCCGCCGGATTGCCGACATCATTGGGGTCATCGACGGCATTGCCTTCCAAACCAACATCCTGGCTTTGAATGCAGCGGTCGAGGCGGCGCGCGCCGGTGAGCAAGGGCGCGGCTTTGCGGTGGTGGCGTCCGAGGTGCGGGGCTTGGCGGGCCGCAGCGCGGAGGCCGCGCGGGAAATCAAAGCCTTGATCCTGCGCAGTGTGGAGGAGATCGATGGTGGCAGCACCCTGGCCGCCCAGGTGGGGCAAACCATTGATTCGGTGGTGGTTCAGGTGCGCCACTTCTCAACCCTGGTGAGCGAGATCAGCTCGTCCAGCATGGAGCAAACCGAGGGCATCCGCCAAATCAACGAGGCCATCGGGCGCTTGGACACGAATACCCAGCACAACGCCTCCTTGGTCGAAGAGACGGCATCGGCCGCCCAAAGTCTCAACCAACAGGCCCAGGCCTTGAGCCATGCGGTGTCCTATTTCAAACTGGACACCCTGCCGGAGTTGTCGGGCGCGTCTTTGAAGATGGTGGCTTCTGGCGGTGGCAGCGCAGGGGCCCGCACCACCTCGGTGGCACGCTTGCGCGCCTGAGTGCCGCGCCCCATACCCGACTGCGCCGTCAGGTTTTGCATCCAGCGGGGTGGGTGTCTGCGTATTGGTTGGAGAGGTCAACGTTGTTTGTTGCCTCGCCAACCCAATCAGCAGGAAACCCCATGAACGCACTCCATCAAACCTCTGCCCGTCGCCAATTCCTGGGCGCCGGTGCCACCTTGTCGGCTGTGGCTGTGGCCATGCTCGGCGGACGCGAAGCCTTGGCCCAGGGCGCCATGGGCGATGTGGCCAAAGATGTGCAAATCCTCAATGTGGCCCTGGCCTTGGAGCACGAGGCCATCAACGCCTATCAGTTGGGCGCAGGCAGTGGCTTGCTGCAAAAGCCGGTGTTGGACGTTGCCGTGCTGTTCCAAAGCCACCACAAGGCGCATCGGGATGCGCTGGTGGCCACCATCCAAAAGCTGGGTGGGCAGGCTGTCGGCGAGAAGAAACTGGACGACTACGCCATGGCGCTCAAGGCCAACACCTTGAAGAGTCAATCCGACGTCTTGGAATTGGCCGCCCGCCTGGAGCTTGGTGCCACCAATGCCTACCTGGGTGTGCTGCCATCCCTGGGCAACCGCGATCTGGCCAAGGTGGCGGCCCGTCTGGCTGCGGATGAAACGATGCACTACACCGTCTTGGTGTCCGCGCTGGGCAAGGCGCTGCCGACCCAGGCACTGAGCTTCGGCGCTTGAAGACATGCGTCCATGGAGGGGGCCGCTTTGGCCCTTCAAGGCACGCTTGGGGCGAGGGCTGGCTGTGCTGGTCTGCGGGCTGGTCTTGACTCAAGGCCTCTGCGCTGGCGGGGCGTCAGGCCCTGCAGCCCAGAGTGCGGCCGCCGCCCAGTCTGTGCCCGTGCTGCGTGGGCAGACCTTGTACCAGGCGCGTTGTTCCGGCTGCCATGCCGTCGACGCGAATGACATCGGCCCATTGCACCGCGGTGTGCTGGGGCGGCGCGCCGGGACGGTGCCCGGATTTGACTATTCGCCAGCGCTGCGTGCCAGCCGCTTGGTGTGGACGCGGCAAACATTGGACGCGTGGTTGCGAGACCCCGAGGCCCTGGTGCCGGGCCAAGGCATGGATGAGCAGGTGCTCGATCCCCAAGAGCGACAGGACCTGATCGTCTACCTGGCGTCCCTTCTGTAAGATGAATTCAACCGTTGCTCCCCACCTTTGCCATGACATCCCCCAATGACAGTTCGCAGTCCCTGCTCACAGCGCTGCTGGCCCGTGTGGCGCAGGGTGATGAGCTGGCGCTCAAGCAGCTGTATGACCTCACCTCGGCGCGTTTCTACGGGCTGGCCTTGCGCATCGTGCGCGTGGGCGAGCTGGCCGAAGATGTGCTGCAGGAAAGTTACCTGAGCATTTGGCGCTCTGCGGCTGACTTTCGGGCCAGCCTCAGCCCGCCTTTGGCGTGGATGGGTTTGATCGTGCGCAGCCGGGCACTGGACCTGCTGCGCCGCCGCAACGCCGAGCGCACGCCCTTGACTGACCCATTGGACGAGGTGATCGAAGACACCCTGGAAGGGGATTCTCCCGACCCTTTGCACAGCGCCGATGCCAGCCAGCAAGCCCGCGCTTTGCAGCAGTGTTTGAATCAGCTCAAAGGGCCGCAGCGCGAGGTCTTGAGCCTGGCCTACCTCCGTGAACTCAGCCACAGTGAATTGGCTGAACAGCTCAAGCTCCCGCTGGGGACCATCAAAAGCTGGATTCGCCGTGGGTTGGAGCAGCTGCGGATGTGCATGGGGGCTTGGCAATGATGCGCACGTTGTTGATGGATGGAGGCCGGGTGTGAACATCGTCCAAAACAAGATTCTGTTGCAACGGCTGGCGGCCAGCTATGGGCTGGGAACCCTGCAGGGCGGGGCGCGCCGGCGTTTTGAGGCACTGGCCCGGTCGCAGGCGCCAGTGCGTCAAGCCATACGCGAATGGCGGGAGCGTTTGGCGGGGCTGACCGAGCTGCAACCCGTGGTCCGCCCGCCTGAGGTGGTGTGGCGGCGCATCGAGTTGGCCCTGAGCCTGGAGCGCGAAGAGCAGCGCCTGGCGCAAGCCCGCAAACCGACGGGTCTTGCACGACAACAACAGGCGCCATCCTCGCCATGGTGGCAGCGGCTCTGGGTGTGGCAGGGCTTCAGTGCCGCGGGGCTGGCCCTCGCGCTGTTGGCGTGGGTGGTGCCATGGCATGCCGGCAGTGATTCAAGCACGCAGGCCCGCTCGGCGGCAGAGGCGCCCACATCAGAGTCGCTGGCCTTGCTGCTGGATGCACAAAATCAACCCGCCTGGCTGGCCAGCTGGGACGGGCGCCGCCAGCAGCTTCAGCTGCAAGACCTGCAGGGGCAAGCCGTTCCCCCGGGTCACTCTTTGCAAGTTTGGGCGATTCCTGCGCAGGGCGGCGTGCGCTCCTTGGCGGTGTTGGACGGTACTTCGGGGCCGCAGCGGGTGGCCGTGGCGGCCGACCGGGTGGACGGTGTGACCGTCTTGGCGATCAGCCTGGAGGTCCAAGGAGGCGTGCCTGAGGCCGGCGGTCCGAAGGGGCCGGTGTTGTTCAAGGGCCCTTGGGTGCGCAAGACCGTCTGAGCCCAGGCCTGGCTGGTGGGGCGGTTTGGCGGCCTGCATCCAGTGGCGCTTTTCATGCGTATCCCTTCTGTGGCGTGGCCCTGGGTCCGCGCCAGATGGCCCTCAGAAGGAGATGACATGGTGAAGTGGTTTGGCGCTTTGAATTCGTTTCGCGGCCCGCGAGTCGTCCAAGTCAGCGCTTTGACTTGGCTGCTGACGTTACATGGGCTGTCGGCCTGGGCACGTGCCCTGGCTGGGCCTGCTTCCGCGGATGAGCTTCGGCAGGCGGCTGCGATGTACGAGGCCCGCTGCGGCGGCTGCCACGCCATCGATGCCAACCGCGTGGGGCCGATGCACCGACAGCTTTTGGGGCGAACGGCTGGGCGTGTGCCTGGCTATGACTACTCGCCAGCCCTTCGGGCCAGTGGGCTGATCTGGGATGCCAAAAACCTGGACCTGTGGCTGCGTGACCCCGAGGCGCTGATTCCGGGTCAAAGCATGAACTACCGGGTTGATTCAGCAGAGGACCGGCGCCTGCTGATCGGGTACCTGGGCTCGGCTTCGGTGAGTGCGCCAAGCGCTGCGAGGAAGGCTCCAAATTAAGGAGCAGGGCCCGATGGGGCTGGGTCAATCCGCTGTGGTCAGCGGAAAACAAAAAAGCCCCGACTGGCGGGGCTTTTAGGGGAATTTCAGGGCTTTTTTGAAAGCGCTGAAACGTAAACCTGGCGGAGAGGGCGGGATTCGAACCCGCGGTGGGGATTAGCCCACACACGCTTTCCAGGCGTGCGACTTAAACCGCTCATCCACCTCTCCGGAAGCCCTCAACTATAGCAGGAATTGCAGGCGCTTTTGCCCAAATCGGAATCTTGGCTTTAATTTTTGCCGAAGGCCTCGAGGCGTGCCGCCGATGACTTCGGTTCGCCCCTTCCCACGGTGACTGGAAGCCTGGGGCTCACAGGCTGGCTCGAATTGTGCGTTCATGTCGGGCTTGCACAGGGCGGGCGTTGAGGGGGAACAGGCGCCTGAAAGCCTGGATCTGCTTGGTGCTCAGTTGCACCGGCTGTTGGAGGACCATCCAACGAACACCCTCCGTGCAGGGCGGGGTGGTGAGGGAGCCATCGAAGGCGTAGTAGCCCCGTCGTGACGGCAGCAGGGCCGCGAGGTCCAATGACTGCGATTCAACGGTGATTTTTTCGTCGGGACGCGGCAGGTGGGCAAAGATGGGATCGAAGGCCGCGTGGTGCCGTCCTGTTTGAACCATCAAGGCCACAATCGCCAATTCGCCCGCAGCACTTTCGTGCACCCAATGAACCTCCATGGGGTAGCGGCGTCCCTGGATCGTGTTTTCACTCGGGGTGTGGAAGTGGAGCTGGACCAGCGAGTAGCTCTTGCCGCCCACACTCAGTTGGCTGCCCAAGGGCGCCTGGACCTGCACTGTGTGCCGGTTGTTGGTCAGGTTCAGCGCGATCGGGCTGTACGCAAAATCCAGCGCGGGCAGCGATTCTTTGACGGTCGGTTGGATGTTGATCGGGCTTTGGCGCTGCCCTTGGCTGCAGGTCTCAAAACTGGGCTCCAGTTGGGCCCAATGGGCGGCCCCATGGGGGCCGGTGTAGCGCCAGTGTAGGCCTGGCGCATTGGCTTGGGCCACGCTGCCAAGGAGAAAGGCAAGCAGACCCACGGCAATGGCGGGGCACTTCAGTCCAAAAGAAGGGGGCATGCAGGGGCTCCTTTTCGTCAGGTCGGTGGGCGGCGCCAACTGGGGGGGGCTTGGCACGCCGGGTCGTGCGGATGATGGGCGAAGCCCGACTGGGGGCGGGGTTGATGGCGGTGCCGCGGGGTTCTTGTCGACTGGCGGTTCCTTCGCCTGCTTGGGCTGTCGCCGCAACACCACAGGCTTGGATGTTTCCCCAACAAATCACGGGCTTGTCGGTGCACGAACGCACCCCAAAAGCAGCAATATCTATACTGAACAGTTGAACGCCAGGGTGGTGTGCGAACAGGGCCCAGACGGAGGCCTCTTGGAGATCCAAATGGGCATTTTTGCTGGACTTCGCATCGGCAGTCGGCTTGCGCTGGCTTTTGCCGTGTTGATCTTGCTCATGACCGCCATGCTGGCGGTCGGGGTTTGGCGATTGCAGGGCATTGCAGCGCACACCCAGCAGATGATGGAGCGACCCTTGACCAAGGAGCGCTTGGTCTCGGACTGGTACCGCACCATCCACACCAGCGTGCGGCGCACCACCGCCGTGGTCAAAAGCGCCGACCCCACCTTGGCCACTTTTTTTGCTGAAGAGAACGCTGCGGCCTCCAAGATGTCATCGCAGCAGCAAAAAGAGCTGGAGGCCTTGTTGGAAACCCCTGAAGAACAGGCCGTTTTCAAGCAGTTGCTGGGGCACCGAGTGGCCTACGTCAAAGCACGGGATGCCATCACGGCGAGCAAAGCCACAGCGACCGCGGACGAGGTTGAGCGACTGTTCCGGCAAGATTTTCAACCCGCTGGTGTGAATTACCTGGCCAGTTTGCAGGCCTTGCTGGAGCAACAACGCAAGGCCATTGACGAGACGGCGCGGGACATCGAACGGGAGCACAGCAGTGGCCAAAATCAGATGCTGGCCCTGGGGACTCTGGCGCTGCTGGTGGCGGTCAGCATGGCCTGGTTGATCACCCGAAGCATCACCCAGCCTTTGGCCGAAGCGGTGCAGGTGGCTCACCAGGTGGCGGCCGGGGATTTGCAGGTCCACCCGCAAAGTCAGCGGGAAGATGAGGCCGGGCAGTTGCTCAACGCCCTGGGGGCCATGAGTGAGCGTCTGCGTGACATCGTCAACCAAGTGCGCCAGGGCACCCACGCCATGCTGCACGCGTCTGGCGAGATTGCCCAAGGCAACCTGGACCTGTCCAGCCGCACGGAATCCCAGGCCAGCGCCCTGGAGCAGACAGCGGCCTCCATGGAAGAAATCACCAGCACCGTGCGGCAAAACGCAGACAACGCCCGGCAAGCCAAACAATTGGTGCAGGCTACTTCGGAGCGGGCGACGGCCGGTGGGCAAGCGGTGGGCCAGGTGGTGCAGACCATGGGGCAGATCCATGCGTCCTCGGGGCGCATTGTGGACATCATTGGCGTGATCGACGGGATCGCGTTTCAAACCAACATCCTGGCGTTGAACGCTGCTGTTGAAGCGGCCCGGGCAGGGGAGCAAGGCCGAGGTTTTGCGGTGGTGGCGGGTGAGGTTCGCGTGCTGGCCCAGCGCAGCGCCCAGGCCGCCAAGGAGATCAAGGGCTTGATCACCGCTTCGGTGAGCAGTGTGGACCAGGGCCAGCAACTGGTCACGGGGGCGGGCAGCACGATGGCCGAGGTGGAGCAGGGCGTGCGCCAAGTCGCAGACATCGTGACCCACATTGCCGCAGCCAGTCAGGAGCAGACCTTGGGCATTGAACAGATCAACCAAGCCATTGCCCAGATGGATTCGGTGACGCAGCAAAACGCGGCCCTGGTCGAACAGGCGGCCGCCGCGACCGAAGCCCTGAACCGCCAGGCGGAGCACCTGAGCCAATTGGTGTCGGTGTTTCAGGTGGGGCCGCAGGCCAGTGACTCGCCTGGTTCGCGGCTTTTGCTCTCGGCAGGCACTTGAGGGCCTTCAGGCGCTTGCGTCATGAAACTGCCTTAAAACTAAGCAGTGCAAGGCAAGTCTTTTGAAATCAAGGACTTAGACCACCTTCTCTGGATGAGGGCACGGTTTGTCCACAGCTTTGTCCAGAGCCAACGGGGAGAACTTGGTCCTTCTTCCCACGCCGCCAGCCCACAGCGGCGGGCCGGGCACGGGGCGGCGGATGGCGCCCTCCCGCACGGTGCGCTGTGCGCTTCTTGTCTTGCTGACACCACAAATTGAGGGAAAAAACGGGCTTGTCAAAAGAGCCCAATCAATATTCCTTACACTTCGCGCCTGTTTCTAATTTAAAGCCCTGTTCCGCCCCCGGAGGTCCGCATGAAATTTCGCTTCCCCATTGTCATCATCGATGAGGACTTCCGTTCCGAAAACACCTCGGGCCTGGGTATTCGTGCTCTGGCGCAAGCCATTGAGACCGAGGGCTTCGAGGTGCTGGGCGTGACCAGCTACGGTGACCTGAGTCAGTTCGCCCAGCAACAAAGCCGGGCCAGCGCTTTCATTCTCTCGATCGACGACGAAGAGTTCACCCCCGGTCCTGACCTGGACCCGGCCGTGCTCAACCTGCGCAGCTTCATTGACGAGGTGCGCCGCAAGAACCTGGATGTGCCGATCTACATCTACGGCGAAACCAAGACCTCGCGCCACCTGCCCAACGACATCCTGCGTGAGCTGCACGGCTTCATCCACATGTTCGAGGACACGCCCGAGTTCGTGGCGCGCCACATCATCCGTGAAGCCAAGAGCTACCTCGAAGGCGTGCAACCGCCCTTCTTCAAAGCGCTGCTGGATTACGCCGAAGACGGGTCTTACTCCTGGCATTGCCCGGGGCACTCGGGCGGCGTGGCCTTCCTGAAGAGCCCGGTGGGCCAGATGTACCACCAGTTCTACGGCGAAAACATGCTGCGTGCCGACGTGTGCAACGCGGTGGAAGAACTGGGCCAACTGCTGGACCACAACGGCGCCATTGGCGAGAGCGAGCGCAACGCCGCCCGCATCTTCAACGCCGACCACTGCTTCTTTGTCACCAACGGCACCAGCACCAGCAACAAGATGGTCTGGCACCACACGGTGGCCCCGGGTGACGTGGTGGTGGTGGACCGCAACTGCCACAAGTCCATCCTGCACTCGATCATCATGACCGGGGCCATCCCCGTGTTCCTGAAGCCGACACGCAACCACTTCGGCATCATTGGCCCGATCCCGCAAAGCGAGTTCACCCAGGAGTCGATCCAGGCCAAGATCAAGGCCAACCCACTGCTCAAGGGCGTGGACCCCAAGAAGGTCAAGCCGCGCATCCTGACCATCACGCAGTCCACCTACGACGGCGTGCTCTACAACACCGAGACCATCAAGGGCATGCTCGACGGCTACGTCGAGAACCTGCACTTTGACGAGGCCTGGCTGCCGCACGCGGCCTTCCACCCCTTCTACGGCCCCTACCACGCGATGGGCAAGAAGCGCGCGCGTCCGAAGGAAAGCGTGGTCTACGCCACCCAGTCCATCCACAAGCTGCTGGCCGGTATCAGCCAGGCCAGCCATGTGCTGGTGCAGGACTCGCAAAACACCAAGCTGGACCGCCACCTCTTCAACGAGGCCTACCTGATGCACACCAGCACCAGCCCGCAGTACAGCATCATCGCCAGCTGCGACGTGGCCGCCGCCATGATGGAGCCGCCCGGCGGCACTGCCCTGGTCGAAGAGAGCATTGCCGAAGCGCTGGACTTCCGCCGCGCCATGCGCAAGGTGGACGACGAGTACGGCAAGGACTGGTGGTTCAAGGTCTGGGGTCCGGAGAAGCTGGTGGACGACGGCATTGGCCGCGCCACCGACTGGATCATCAAGGCCGACAGCAAGTCGGCCAAGTGGCACGGCTTTGGCAAGATCGCCGACGGCTTCAACATGCTCGACCCGATCAAGTCGACCATCGTGACGCCTGGCCTCGATCTGAACGGCAAGTTCGCGAAGACGGGCATTCCGGCCAGCATCGTGACCAAGTTCCTGGCCGAGCACGGCGTGATCGTCGAGAAGACGGGCCTGTACAGCTTCTTCATCATGTTCACCATCGGCATCACCAAGGGCCGCTGGAACTCGCTGCTGACCGCGCTGCAGCAGTTCAAGGACGACTACGAGAAGAACCAGCCCATGTGGCGCATCCTGCCGGAGTTCTGCCAGAAGAACCGGCGCTACGAGCGCATGGGCCTGCGTGACCTGTGCCAGCACGTTCACGAGCTGTACGCCAAGTACGACATCGCCCGTTTGACCACCGAGATGTACCTGAGCGACCACACACCGGCCATGAAGCCGTCGGACGCTTTTGCCCACATCGCCCAACGCAAGACCGAGCGCGTGGAGATCGACCACCTGGAAGGCCGCATCACCACCAGCCTGGTGACGCCTTACCCGCCGGGCATCCCGCTGCTGATCCCGGGTGAAGTGTTCAACAAGAAGATCGTCGATTACCTCAAGTTCTCGCGCGAATTCAATGCCCAATGCCCGGGCTTCGAAACCGACATCCACGGCCTGGTCGAAGAGGTGGACGCCGAAGGCAAGAAACACTACTTCGCGGATTGCATCAAGCAAAGCGCTTGAAGCGGTGTTGGGCGGGCTCGCGCTGACCCTGGGTCGCGCGCCCGCCGTGAGCGCCCTGCTCAGTGGGGCGCGCCTCAAAGGCTGATGTCGGGCACTACCCTTAAAAAGGTGGCGAACCTGGGCACGCCGCCGGGGTGCAGGCCTTGGTAACGAAAGCTCACCCAGCTGCCCACCGCAGGGGGGTCCAGGCGCAGCGCCTCGGGCAGGCCGCTGCCCAGGCGCAGGCGATGCCCTTCCTGGGTCTGGACGAGCAAGGCCCCCGCCTGGCCACGCCATGCGCCTTTGCCTGGCAGCACCTGCACCACCTGGGCTTCGGCATCCTCAAAAGCTTTGTACTTGAGCACATCGGGTGACCGGCCTGATCGGTACAGCCCGCTGGCCCGGTGCAGGATCAAACCTTCACCGCCTTGGGCCAGCACCTCGTCCAGCCAGGCCTTGACCTGGGCCACCGAGGTGACAGGCTGCTGCGCCACGGCTTGCAAATGCCCAGCCACCTGGGCGTCGGTCGCTTTGGACTGCTCGATGGCCGCCTGGAGTTGATGCAGACGGCCGCCTGGGGTGCCAAATGGATCGGGTAACTCGGGCGCATCGAATGCCATCATCCGCAGGCCTTGCCAGGCGCTGCTGCTGGGGCCGTCACGCACCGCTGCCACGGATTGCGCAAATTGCCCAGGGCCGGACCACAGCTCGCCATCCAACATCAGGCTGGGCCAGGACTGGGTGAAGTGGGGTGGGGCGTGGATGGCGCGGCCGCTGCGCGTCCACAGGCGCTGTCCGTCCCAGCGTGCTCGTACCCCATCGAGTTTTTCACTGACCCAAAAGCCGTCCACAGGCTGGCCCGGCTCGTAGCGCGTGGCTTGCATCAGGGGCGTTTGATGGGGGGACGGCCGGGCTTGCACCAGGCTGGTCACGCTGGCCAGGGCCAGCAGAGCGCTGCGCCGACTCGGCGGCGCAGGCCAGGGGGACGTCGGCAGCAAGCGCTGCCGTGATTCGGACATGCTGTACTCCTCTCAGGAGTTCAAAAGCCCGGGCCCCCGGGATGCGGCGGGGGTATAGGCCGGAGCGACCGCCAGGCCCGGGACATCCGGGCCACAGCGTCGTCCGATTGTGGCGCTCAGGCCTTCTCAGTCGGCTCGGCAATGCCGCCGACCACCTGGCTGAAGCCACCGTCGACGTAGGTGATCTCAGCGCTCACGCCAGCGGCCAGGTCGCTCATCAAAAACGCGGCGACATTGCCCACGTCTTCGATGGTCACGTTGCGGCGGATGGGCGAGTTCTCAGCCACCACCGACAAGATCTTGCCAAAGCCCTTGATGCCACTGGCCGCCAGGGTCTTGATCGGGCCTGCCGAAATGCCGTTGGCGCGCAGGCCGCGGTTCTTGGCGCCCAGGGATTCAGCCAGGTAGCGCACCGAGGCTTCCAGGCTGGCCTTGGCCAGGCCCATGGTGTTGTAGTTGGGCACGGTGCGGATGGCGCCCAGGTAGGTCAGGGTCAGTAAGGCCGACTTGTCGTTCAGGTAAGGCAGGGCTGCCTTGGCCATGGCGGGGAAGCTGTAGGCGCTGATGTCATGGGCCACCTTGAAGCCGTCGCGGCTCAGGCCGTCGAGGAAGTCGCCCGCGATGGCTTCGCGCGGCGCATAGCCAATGCTGTGCACAAAGCCGTCAAAAGTGGGCCAGTGGGCCGAGAGGTCGGTGAACAGCTTCTCGATTTGCGCGTCGTCGCCCACGTCGCAATCAAAAATCAGATTGGAGCCAAAGTCGGCAGCGAATTCGGTGATGCGGTCTTTGAAGCGCTCACCCACGTAGCTGAAGGCCAGCTCGGCGCCTTGTTCGTGGCAGGCCTTGGCAATGCCGTAGGCGATGGATCGGTTGGACAGCACGCCGGTGATCAGCAGCTTCTTGCCAGTGAGGAAACCCATTCTTGTTCTCCAGTTCGAGGCCCGACGACCTGTCGTCGGGTGAAAGTTGCAGGACAGCCACGCCAGCAGGGGCCAACAAGGCCCGGCGCCAGGGCAGGGCGCTTCATGCGTCTGCCCGGCAGTGCGGCGGGAGTAGGGCAGAATTGTCTCATGCGTTCTTCGTCTCTCTGGGCCAGCAGCCTGGGCCTGTGTCTTTCGCTCGCCTGCGGGGGGGCTTGGGCTGCGCACGGCTATGCGCTGTGGGGCAGCCTCAAGTACCCGGTGGGGTTTGATCACTTCGCCTACGTCAACCCCCAAGCCCCCAAAGGGGGTGAGCTGCGCCTGGTCAGCAACCTGCGCACCTCCACCTTTGACAAGTACAACCCCTTCACGTTGAAGGGCTCGGCACCGGCTTACCTCGGTGGCCTGATGTTTGACTCCTTGCTGGCGGGATCGCTGGATGAAACCGGCGCTGGCTACGGCTTGCTGGCCAGCGATGTGCAGGTCAGTGCGGACGGCCTGAGCGCCACCTTCACCCTGCGCCCCGAGGCCCGTTTTCACAATGGTGACCCGGTGCTGGCCACCGATGTGAAGTTCAGCTACGACACCTTGATGGGGCCCTTCACCTCCCCCAGCTACAAGACCCAACTGGCCGATGTGGCGGGCCTGGATGTGATCGACGCGCGCACCGTGCGCTACCGTTTCAAGAAGCCCAACCGCGAACTGCCTTTGACCGTGGGCGGGCTGCCGGTGTTCAGCCACCGCTGGGGCGAGGTCGACGGCAAGCCCAAGCCCTTTGACCAGGTGGTGACCGACATCCCGATTGGCTCAGGGCCCTACCGCATCGGACCGGTGCGCTTTGGCAAGGACATCACCTATGTGCGTGATCCGCAGTACTGGGCGCGCGACCTCAACGTCAAGCGGGGCACGGGCAACTTTGACCGCATCACGGTCAAGATTTACAAGGACAACACGGCCAAGCTGGAAGCCCTGAAGGCCGGCGAATTCGATCTGATGCGTTTTTTCTCGGCGGGCGACTGGGCGCGCCGTGTCACGGGCAAGCGCTTTGACAGCGGCGAACTGGTCAAAGGCGAGTTCAAACACAGCTTGCCGGCGGGCTTTCAGAGTTATGTCCTCAACACCCGGCGCGATCTGCTCAAAGACGTGCGGGTGCGTGAGGCCCTGGGCCTGGCGCTGGACTACGAGTGGATGAACCGCCAGATGTTCTACAACGCCTACCAGCGCGTCACGGGCCTGTTTGGCAACACCGCATGTGCGGCCTCCGGCAGGCCCTCCGCCGAAGAGTTGGCCTTGCTGGAGCCCAGGCGTGGCCAGGTGCCTGAGGCCACGTTCGGCCCCATGGCCGTGCCGCCGCGCACCGATGGTGAGCAGTCTTTGCGCGGCAACCTGCGCCGCGCCCAGGCCCTGCTGGCCCAAGCCGGCTGGAAGGTGCAAGACGGCGTGTTGCGCAATGCCCAAGGGCAGGCCTTTGTGCTGGAGTACCTGGACAGCAACGAGAGCGGCTCGCGCGTCGTCACGCCCTGGGCGCGCAATCTGGAGAAGCTGGGCATCCGGCTCAACTACCGCCCGGTGGACTTTGCGCTCTACCAGCAGCGCCTGCAGAAATTTGACTTCGACGTCACCACCATGGCCTTTGGGGGCACGCACAACCCGGGTCAGGAGTACGCCGACATGTTTGGCAGCCAGGCGGCCGACACCGAGGATTCAGGCAACTTCGTGGGCCTGAAGAGCCCTGCGGTCGACGCGCTGATCACCCGCATGACGGGGGCCAAGAGCTTGGCCGAGCTGCAACCCGCCTGCCGCGCCCTGGAGCGCGTGGTGGTGCACAGCCATGTGTTGATTCCACAGTGGACCGCGCCCACGCACCGCCTGGCCTACAACCACTGGCGCTTGCAAGGCCCTGCGGGCATGCCGCCGTACTCGGGTGGCGAGACCTGGGCCATTGACACCTGGTGGGCGCGATCGCCCGCTGGCACCGGTGCCGCCCCGGCGCGGCCTTGAGCGCGCCATTGCGCAGCGCGTGACCTCCCCAACCGATTGCAAAGACCCATGCTGGCCTACCTGATCAAACGTTTCTTGCTGATGGTGCCCACCTTGTTCGGCGTGCTGTTGCTGACCTTCGTGGTCATCCAGTTCGTGCCTGGCGGACCGGTGGAGCAGTACCTGGTGGAGGCGCGCACCGCCACCGCTGGCAGTGGCAGCGCGGAGGGGGGCGGCTTCAGCTACCGGGGCGGACAGGGCGTGGACCCCAAGCGCATCGAGCAGATCAAGGCCTTGTATGGCTTTGACAAACCGGCGCCTGAGCGCTTTTGGCAGATGCTGGGCCAGTTCGCCCGTTTTGACCTGGGCCGCAGCTTTTTTCAGAACAAAGATGTCTGGCAGTTGATCCTGGAGAAATTGCCCGTTTCGGCCAGCCTGGGCCTGTGGACCTTCTTCATCAGCTACGGCGTGGCCGTGCCCCTGGGGGTGGCCAAGGCGGTGCGGGCGGGCTCGCGCTTTGACCTGCTGACCACCTTGCTGGTCTTGTTTGGCTATGCCGTGCCGGGCTTTGTGCTGGGCGTGGCCTTGCTGGTGATCTTTGGTGGCCAGCTGCAGTGGTTCCCGTTGCGCGGCCTCACCTCGGCCAACTGGGACGAACTCAGCTGGGGGGCGCGCGTGGTGGACTACCTGTGGCACATCACCTTGCCCATCATCGCCATGGTGCTGGGCAGCTTCGCCGTCACCGCCATGCTGACCAAGAATGCCTTCCTGGAGGAGATCCGCAAGCAGTACGTGATCACCGCCCGAGCCAAGGGTCTGAGCGAGCGCCAGGTGCTGTGGAAGCATGTGTTCCGCAATGCGCTGATCCCCATCATCACGGGCTTTCCGGCCGCCTTTGTGGGGGCGTTTTTCACGGGGTCCTTGCTGATCGAGACCCTGTTCTCGCTCGATGGCCTGGGCCTTTTGAGCTATGAAAGCGTGATCCGGCGCGACTACCCCGTGGTGCTGGGCACCCTGTACCTGTTCACGCTGATTGGTTTGCTGACCAAGCTGATTTCTGACCTGTCTTATGTCTGGGTGGACCCCCGTGTCAAATTCGATTGAGGCCCCGCGCGCAGGCGCTGCCGAGCGCTCCGCCATCCCGGCCAGCCTGAGCCCTTCGCGCCGGGCCTGGCTGCGTTTCAAACGCAACCGCCTCGGGTTTGTGAGCCTTTGGCTGTTCGTCGGACTGGTGCTGTTCAGCCTGGCGGCGGAGTTGGTGTCCAACGACCGGCCCTGGCTGGTGCGCTACCAGGGGCAGCTGTACACGCCGCTGTGGCATGACTACCCCGAGAAGGTGTTTGGCGGCGACTTTGACACGCCCACCGACTTCCTGGATCCCTTCATCCGAGCCCAGCTGGCCCAGCCCGGCAACTGGGCGGTGTTCGCGCCCAACCCCTACGGGCCCAAGACCCTCAATTACTTTGCCCGCGAACCCAACCCGTCGGCGCCTTCGCGGGACAACTGGCTGGGCACCGATGACCGCGGCCGCGACCTCTTGGCTCAGCTGATCTATGGCTTTCGGGTCAGCGTGCTGTTTGCCTTGGCGCTGACGGTCTCCGGGGTCGTGCTGGGCGTGCTGACGGGCGCCATCCAGGGCTACTTTGGCGGGCGCACCGATCTGGCGTTTCAGCGCTTCATCGAGATCTGGGGCTCCATGCCCGAGCTGTACCTGCTGATCATCTTCAGCGCGGTGTTCGCGCCCAGCGTGGCCTTGCTGCTGTTGCTGCTCAGTCTGTTTGGCTGGATGGGTTTGTCCGACTATGTTCGCGCCGAGTTCCTGCGCAACCGCCAGCTGGACTATGTGAAGGCGGCCCGTGCCCTGGGCGTGTCCAACGCGCAGATCATCTGGCGCCACATCCTGCCCAACAGCCTCACGCCCGTGGTCACCTTCTTGCCCTTTCGCATGAGCGCGGCCATCCTGGCGCTGACCTCGCTGGATTTTCTGGGCCTGGGGGTGCCACCGGGCACGCCCTCGCTGGGCGAGCTGCTGAGCCAGGGCAAAGCCAACATCGACGCCTGGTGGATCTCGCTGTCCACTTTTGGCGTGCTGGTCGTGACCTTGCTGTTGCTGACCTTCATGGGCGACGCGCTGCGTGACGCGCTGGACCCCCGCAAGGCGGAGGCCCAGTTATGAGCCAGGACCTGTTGCACATTGAACAGCTGCGCATCGCCTTTGGCGCCAAGGAGGTGGTGCACGGCATCGACCTGCGTGTGGCCGCTGGTGAAAAAGTGGCGCTGGTGGGCGAGTCGGGCTCCGGCAAGTCGGTCACCGCGCTGAGCCTGCTGCGCCTGGCCGCCCAGGCCCGCTGCCAGGGCCGAATCTGGCTGAGCGCACGCGAAACCGGAGCGCCTCCCCAGGACCTGCTGGCCCTGCCTGCGCGGGACTTGTTGCGCGTGCGTGGCGACGACATCGCCATGATCTTCCAGGAGCCGATGACGGCCCTGAACCCCTTGTTCACGATCGGTGAGCAAATCGTCGAGGTGCTGCAGCTCAAAAAAGGCTTGAACCGCCGCGAGGCCTGGCTCTTGGCGGTGCAGGCCCTGGCCGACACGGGCCTGCCCGAACCCGAGCGGCGTGCCCGCTCCTACCCGCACCAGCTCTCGGGGGGGCAGCGCCAACGCGCCATGATCGCGATGGCCCTGGCCACCGAGCCGCGCCTGCTGCTGGCTGACGAACCCACCACCGCGCTGGACGTGACCCTGCGCGCGCAGATTCTGGACTTGCTCAGCGACCTGCAGGCCCGCACCGGCATGGCCGTGCTGCTGATCACCCACGACCTGCAAATGGTGCGCCGCTTTGCCGACCGCGTGGCGGTGATGGAGAACGGCCACTTGGTTGAGCAGGGCCCCGTGGCCGAGGTCTTTGCCCGACCCCAGCACGCCTACACCCGCCAGCTGCTGGACAGCGTGCCGGCGCGCCAGGTCACCGAGGTCGACGCCTCAGCGCCTCAGCCCGCCGACGTGTTGCGCGCGCAAGACCTGCGCATCAGCTACGCCGTGCCGCGCCCGGGTTGGCGCGGTTGGTTCAGCCGGGGGGAGTTCGTGGCGGTGCGGGGCGCCAGCTTCCATCTGGGTGAGGGACGGACCTTGGGCGTGGTGGGCGAGTCCGGCTCGGGCAAATCCACCTTGGCCCAGGCGGTGCTGGGTTTGTTGCCCTTCACGGGCCAACTGGACCTGGGCGGTCAGACCTGGCAAGGCCTGGGCACGCGCAACACCCCGGCCCACCGCGCGCTGCGCCAACAGGTGCAGGTGGTGTTCCAAGACCCATTTTCTTCGCTCTCGCCCCGCCTCACGGTGGAGGAGATCGTGGGTGAGGGCTTGCTGGTGCATGAACCCAGCCTGAGTCCTGCAGGCCGGCGGGAGCGGGTGCAGGCCGTGCTGGCCGAGGTGGGCCTGTCGGAGGCTCAGTTTCCAGGCCTGTTGGCGCGTTACCCGCATGAATTTTCAGGTGGGCAGCGGCAGCGCTTGGCGATCGCCCGCGCCCTCATCGTGCGCCCGCGTTGGCTGGTGCTGGACGAGCCCACCAGTGCGCTGGACGTCAGCATCCAAAAGCAGGTGCTGCAGCTCTTGCAGACTCTGCAACGCGAGCGTGGCCTGAGTTACCTGCTGATCACCCACGACATCGCCGTGATTCGCGCCATGGCCCACGAGGTCTTGGTGATGAAGGATGGTGTGGTGGTGGAGTCCGGCCCGGTGGCGCAAGTGCTGGCCTCACCCCAAAGCGACTACACCCGCACCCTGGTGCACGCGGCGCTGGACTGAGGGAATGCGGCTGGCCCTTTGGGCCGGGGGATGTGGCGCGGGCCTCAGCGGCCAGCCTGCATGACCATCCAGCCCCGCGTCCAACTGGGCTCCTGGCCTTGCACGCGCCCTTGGGCTTTCAGCTGGTCCTCCCGCAAGCCCAAGGCGCGGGGGCTGTACAGCAGGCTCCAGACGAAGCTGCCATTCGCACAAGCGTTTTGGCTGAAGCTGTTGAGGTGGTGGTGGTACTGGGCCAGCACCTGGGGCCAGCCGGCAGGGCCGCCGCAGCGCTGGTCCAGCGCGGTCTGCAGGGTCGTGGCGGGCTGTGCTGCCGTCAGGGCCCCCCAGTCCTTGAAGGCGTAGTACACCGAAGACAGGCCCACAAAGCGGGTCTGGGCAAAGCCCGGCTGGGCCAGCAGCTGCTGCACAGGGTAGGCGTTGGGCGCATCTGCGCTGGTCTGTTGCACCACCTCTTCATACACCGAGCGGCACGCTGCGCTGTAGCGGCCACCGGCCGCCAGCACGCTCCAACCGGGCAGGTCGGCCGAATAGCGCGCGGGGGTCGACTCGGGGTTGCGGGGGTAGCAAACATTGGCTTCGGTGCCGCCCGAGGCCGGGTGCTGCAGCATGGCCAGGCGAGCCTGGTTCTGGCCCAGGCCCAGGTAAGAGACCGCCAGCACCGGATAGCGCGCACCGTTGATGTCCAGCACGCGGACCTGGGGGCTCGGTTCGGTCGGCGCTTGGGGCAGTGCAAACGCCACTTGGGCCGAGGCGCCGCCGATTTCGACCACCCCTTCGGTGGCTTCACGGCGGTGGAAGCGGCCTTGCAGGTAGTTCACATCGACCCAGGCGTACAGACCTTCGTCTTGGCCGCTCAGGGTTCGCACCTCACCCAGCGTGAAGCCCTGAGTCTGGATGGCTTGGCGCACGCTCGCGTAAATGGAGTCGGCCGTGGCGGGGGGCACCAGGCGCATGCCAGCCGTGGCCAGCAACTCGACGGGCACTTGTTCGGGCGCCATGCCTTGGGCTTGCAAGTGGTTTTGCAGTCGCTTCAGCAGGCTTTGCACGCCCTCTGGGCCCGCCTGGCTGGGCTCGCTGCCCGGGCCGTGGCGGCCGTCGTACCAAGACAAGGGGTGGGGCGCCTGGGCGTTGCTGAACAGCTCGCGCACCGTGACAAAGCGCCCGTCAGGCTGGCTTTGGTAGAGGTGCAGGCGTGAACCGCTGCTGCCAGCGTCGATGACGGCGCGGTAGCGCGGCGGCGCGCTCTGGGCAGGGCCGGTGGCCGGCGTGCTGCAACCCAGCAGGGCCGTGGTCAACAGGCCCAGCAGCGTGGTGGGGAGACCCGGCCAGGCGAGCCGGTTCAAGAAAGGGTTGGACTTGGCGGACGGCATGGAGCGTGATTGTCGCCGAGCCCAGACGCACATGCTGGCAGCCCCGGTACCGGGCCTCAGGCCGCCGCGGTCATGGCCTCGATCTGTTCCGTCAGTTCCAGCCAGCGTTCTTCGAGTTGCTCGATGCCATCCGTGGCTGCTTTCAGTTGCCGCCCGCATTCAGCGATTTCAGCCGGCGGCAGCGGGGTGCTGAGGCGGGCCTCCAGGTCGGCCTTTTGCTGGCTCAGGCTGCCCATGCGTTGGTCGATTTGCTCGAGTTCGCGCTTGAGTGGGCGGGTCTTCTCCGCGAGTTGCTGGCGTGCCTGGGCGTCGAGCTTGCGCTGATCGCGTTGGGCCACGGCCGGCTTGGCGGCCTCTGGGGCGGGGGCCGGGCTGGGTGCCGCCACGGCGGCCACCGGGGCCACCACCACCGGGGCCGCAACTGGCGTCGGTGCGGCAGCGGCTTCGGCCTCCAGGCTGCGCTGGGTGTCGCGGGCCAGTTCGCGCAGGCGCTTGGATTCGTCGAGCAGGTAGCGCTGGTAGTCGTCCAGGTCGCCGTCGAAGGGGCCGACGATGCCGCGGCCCACCAGCCAGAACTCGTCACAGACCGAGCGCAGCAGGGCCCGGTCGTGGCTGACCAGCATGACGGTGCCTTCGAATTCGTTGAGCGCCATGGCCAGGGCCTCGCGGGTGGCCAAGTCCAAGTGGTTGGTGGGCTCGTCCAGCAGCAACAGGTTGGGGCGTTGCCACACGATCATGGCCAGCACCAGGCGGGCTTTTTCGCCACCGCTCATGGTGCCCACGGCCTGCTTGACCATGTCGCCACTGAAGTTGAAGGAGCCCAGGTAGCTGCGCAGGTCTTGCTCGCGTGAGGGTTCGCGCGAGTTGGCGCCCATGTCGCGGGCCAGGCGGATCATGTGCTCCAGCGGGTTCTCACCGGTGCGCAGCACGTCCAGCTCTTGCTGGGCAAAGTAACCAATGCTCAGGCCCTTGCCCTCGGTCACGCTGCCGGCCAAGGCCTTCATGTCGCGCGCAATGGTCTTGACCAGGGTCGACTTGCCCTGGCCGTTGGCGCCCAGGATGCCGATGCGCTGACCCGCCAACACCGAGCGGTTGACGCCGCGCAGGATGATCTTCTGGCCTTCGTCGGTCTCGTAGCCGAAGGCCGCATCGCTGATGGCCAACATGGGGTTGGGCAGGTTGGTCGGCTCTTTGAACTCGAAGGTGAATTCTGCGTTGGCCAGGATGGGCGCGATCTTTTCCATGCGCTCCAGGGCCTTGACCCGGCTTTGCGCCTGCTTGGCCTTGCTGGCCTTGGCCTTGAAGCGATCAATGAACTTTTGCAGGTGAGCGATCTTGTCCTGCTGCTTCGAAAACGCCGCCTGTTGCAGCTCCATTTGCTGGGCTTGCAGGGTTTCAAAAGCGCTGTAGTTGCCGCCGTAGCGCACCAACTGGGCGTTGTCGATGTGCAGGGTGACGTTGGTCACCGCATCCAGGAATTCGCGGTCGTGGCTGATCACGATCATGGTGCCCGCATAGCGCTTGAGCCAGGCCTCCAGCCAGACCAGGGCGTCCAAGTCCAAGTGGTTGGTGGGCTCGTCCAGCAGCAGCAGGTCAGACGGGCACATCAGGGCACGCGCCAACTGCAAGCGCATGCGCCAGCCGCCGGAGAAACTGTTCACCGGCAGTTCCAGTTCATGCGACTGGAAGCCCAGGCCCAGGATCAGCGCCTGGGCGCGGGGGCCGGCGTCGTGGTCGCCAGCGTCGGCCAGGTCGGTGTAGACCTGGGCGATGGCCATGCCATGTTCGGGGTCGTCGTAGGAGGCGTCGGACTGCTCCAGGGTCTTGAGTTGCTCGCGCAGCTCGGCCAGGCGGGTGTCGCCGCCGAGCACGAACTCGGTGGCCGACTCCTCGGTCTCAGGCATGTTCTGCGCCACCTGGGCCATGCGCCATTGGCGCGGGATGACGAAGTCTCCGCCGTCCTCGTGCAGGCTGCCGTTGAGCAGGGCAAACAGCGTGGATTTGCCCGCGCCGTTGCGGCCCACCAGACCCACTTTTTCGCCTGGGTTCAGGTTGACTGAGACCTGGTTCAGCAGCACACGGGAGCCGCGTCGCAAGACGATGTTTTTGAGGGTGATCATGGCGTGGCCGGAACAATCCGGAGAAAAGGAAGCAAAGCCTTCTATTTTCGCACGCTTGCGTGACACCGTGGGCGCGCGCCGGTTTCAGCCCCGCCCGCCAGCCGCTTCAGGCCCATGCGAGACCCGTCAGCAAGGGCTTGGCATCGGCTTGAACAGGGCGATCGGGTCGCCCGGCACTGGCTTCAGACCTCGGCCAGATGAAAGCGCATCAGCGCTTCGCGCGTGACCAGCAGCACCTGGTCTTCACCCGCACTGGTGTCCAGCCAGAACACGGGCAGGCCGGGGAAAGCGGCTTCAAAGTAGGGGCGCTCATTGCCGATCTCGAGCACCAGCACCCCGTGCTGGCTGAGTCGGCTGGCGGCCTGGTCCAGCAGTTGGCGCACGAAGTCCATGCCATCGGTGCCACCGGCCAGCGCCAGTTCGGGCTCGGCACGGTACTCCGCAGGCAACTCGCTCATGCTCTGGGCATTGACGTAGGGCGGGTTGCACAAGATGAGGTCGTAGGGGCCGGGCAGGGCGCTCAGGCCGTCACTCAGACCCAAACTGATGCGGTCTTGCAGCGCGTGGCGGTCCACATTGATGCGGGCCACGGCCAGGGCTTCGGGCGACAGGTCAGCGCCCGTCACCACCACCTCGGGCCAGGCCATGGCGGCCAGCACGGCCAGGCTGCCGTTGCCGGTGCAGAGGTCCAGCACTTGGTGGGTTTGGTCGCTGAGCCAGGGGTCGATGCTGCCGTCGGCGATCAACTCGGCGATGAAGCTGCGCGGCACGATGGCGCGCTCGTCCACGTAAAAGGGCACGCCTTGCAGCCAGGCTTCCTGGGTCAGGTAGGCGGCGGGCTTGCGGGTGCTGATGCGTTCGGCAATGAGGGCCTGAACAAGCGCGGCCTGCTCGGCGCTGACAGGGCGCAGCGCCACGTCTTCTTCGCCATCGGGCGCGCCGTCCAGGGCACTGTCCAGCGGCAGGCCCAGGCGCCAAAGCACCAGCCAGGCGGCTTCGTCAAAAGCATTGGTGGTGCCGTGGCCGAAGGCCACACCGGCTTGTTCCAGTTGCGTGGCAGCTTGCTCGATCAGGGGCAGCACGGTGAGGGCTTGGCTCATGCGGCCTCCTGGGCACGCAGGCCCGCGTCGAGGTGGGCCAGGGTGCGGCGGTAGATGTTCTTGAGCGGGTCGAGGTCAGCGACCTTCACGTTCTCGTCGATCTTGTGGATGCTGGCGTTGATGGGGCCGAATTCGAGCACCTGAGGGCAGATTGGGGCAATGAAGCGGCCGTCGCTGGTGCCGCCCGTGGTGGAGAGTTCGGTCTCCAGGCCCACTTCGTCGCGGATGGCTTGCTGAACCGCGCCCACCAGGGTGCCGGGGGTGGTCAAAAAGGGCTGGCCGCCCAGCGTCCATTGGAGGGTGTAGGTCAGGCCGTGGCGGTCCAGCAGCGCGTGGACCCGCTCCTTCAGGCCCTCGGCCGTGCATTCGGTGGAGAAGCGGAAGTTGAAGTCGATCACCACCTGGCCGGGGATCACGTTGGTGGCGCCGGTGCCACCATGGATGTTGCTGACTTGCCAGCTGGTGGGGGGGAAGAACTCATTGCCCCGGTCCCATTCAATGGTGGCCAGCTCGGCCAGCGCGGGCAGGGCCTGGTGGATGGGGTTGCGAGCGAGTTGCGGGTAAGCGATGTGGCCCTGGATGCCTTGCACACTGAGTTTGCCGCTCAGGCTGCCGCGGCGGCCGTTCTTGATCATGTCGCCCAGGCGCTCGACCGAGGTGGGCTCGCCCACGATGCAGAAGTCCAGGCGCTCGCCCCGGGCTTGCAGCGCGCGGCACACCACTTGGGTGCCGTCGATGGAGGGGCCTTCTTCGTCGCTGGTGATCAGCAAGGCCAGCGACAGCGCCGGCTCAGGTTGGGCTGCGACAAACTCCTCGCAGGCCACCACAAAGGCGGCGATCGAGGTCTTCATGTCGGCCGCACCGCGGCCAAACAGGTGGCCATCGCGGTGGGTGGGGGTGAAGGGGTCGCTGGTCCACTGCGCCAGCGGGCCCGTGGGCACCACGTCGGTGTGACCGGCGAAGACCAGGGTGGGGGCGTTGGCCACGGCGCTGGCGCGCTTGGCCCACAGGTTGCTGACGCGGAAGTCCGCTGGACCGCTGTCAATTTGTTCGCAAACAAAGCCGATGGCCTCCAGGCGCTGGCGCAGCAGGGCTTGGCAGCCCGCGTCATCGGGGGTCACGGAGGGGCGGGAAATCAGTTGTTCGCTCAGGAGCAGGGTGCGCGACATCAGTGCTTAACGTCCAGGACAATTTCGGTGAAAGAGGGCTCGTCGTCGGTTTCGACACGGGCCTTGGCCGCGTCGCTGGCGGCCTTGTGGGACTGCTGGAAGTCGTTCTGCAGGCGCCACATGAGGTTGGTGGGCGAGTCCGCGTGGGACATGCCTTCTTTGCGGTCGACTTCGCCGCTCAGGATCAAGCGGGCCAGGTCTTCTTCGAAGGTTTGCGAGCCTTCGGCCATGGACTTTTCCATGGCTTCCTGGATGCCGTTGAAGTCGCCTTTTTCAATCAGGTCGGCGATCAGCTTGGTGTTGCGCAGCACCTCGCAAGCCGGGATGCGCCCGCCAATCTGGCGGCGCAGCAGGCGCTGCGAGATCACGGCCTTGAGGGCCGAGCTCAGGTCCACCAGCAGGGTCTGGCGCACTTCCACAGGGTAGAAGCTCAGAATGCGGTTGAGGGCCTGGTAGCTGTTGTTGGCGTGCATGGTGGCCAGCACCAGGTGGCCCGATTGGGCGTAGGCCAGCGCCGCCGACATGGTCTCGCGGTCGCGGATTTCCCCAATCAAAATCACGTCAGGGGCCTGACGCAAGGCGTTCTTCAGCGCGATCTGGGTGGACTGCGTGTCCGTGCCGACTTCACGCTGGTTGATGATGGACTTCTTGTTCTTGAACAAGAACTCGATCGGCTCTTCGATGGTCAGGATGTGGCCGGTGCTGTTCTCGTTGCGGTTGTCCAGCATCGAGGCCAGGCTGGTGCTCTTGCCCGAGCCGGTGGCGCCAACCACCAACAAGAGGCCGCGCTTCTCCATGATCAAGTCGGTCAGGATGGGCGGCAGGTTCAGGTCGGCGAGTCTGGGGATTTCGTGGCTGATGAAACGGATCACCGCGGCCACGCTGCCGCGCTGGCGCATCGCGCTGATGCGGAAGCGACCAATGCCCTTGAGGGCGTAGCCCACGTTGAGCTCGCCAGTCTCGGCCAACTCTTCCATTTGCGCGGGCAGCAAAATTTCACCGAGCAGGCTGCGCGGCGCATCAAAAGGCAGCAGTTGGTTGTTGACCGGCACACAGACGCCGTTGATGCGGATCAGCGCCGGGGCGTTCGCCGACAGGTAAACGTCAGAGGCGCCCTTTTCGCTCATCAGCCGCAGGATGCGGTCCATCATGCTCATGTTGGCGCTCATGGAGGGGGACTTTCCGGGTGAGGGTCCAGGGGCAGGGGCGGCTCAACAGGCCCCCACGCCAGGCGCGGGGGCGGGGCGATCTCAGTCGCGCAGCAGGTCGTTCAGGCTGGTCTTGGCGCGGGTCTGGGCGTCCACGCGCTTGACGATGATGGCCGCATAGAGGCTGTAACGGCCGCCGTCCTTGGGCAGGCTGCCGCTGATGACCACCGAGCCCGAGGGCACGCGGCCGTAGCTGATTTCGCCGGTGGCACGGTCGTAGATCGGGGTGCTTTGGCCGATGTACACGCCCATCGAGATGACCGAGTTTTCTTCGACGATCACGCCTTCGACGATTTCCGAGCGAGCGCCGATGAAGCAGTTGTCTTCAATGATGGTGGGGTTGGCTTGCAGCGGTTCCAGCACGCCGCCCAGGCCGACACCGCCGGACAGGTGAACGTTCTTGCCCACTTGGGCGCAGCTGCCCACGGTGGCCCAGGTGTCAACCATGGTGCCTTCGTCCACGTAGGCACCGATGTTCACGTACGAGGGCATCAGGATCGCGCCCTTGGCAATGAAGCTGCCTTGGCGGGCCACAGCCGGGGGCACCACGCGCACGCCGGTGGCCTTGAGTTGCTCTTCGCTGAGGCCAGCGAACTTGGTCGGCACTTTGTCGTAAAAGCCCAGGTCGCCGCCACCGATGTATTGGTTGTCCTTCAGGCGGAAGGACAGCAACACGGCCTTCTTGACCCATTGGTGCACGGTCCACTGGCCCACGCCTTCACGGGTGGCCACGCGCAGGCGGCCCGAATCGAGCTCGGCGATCACGTGGTCGACGGCTTCGCTCACTTCTTTCGGAGCGCTGGCAGGCGACAGGTTGGCACGGTTCTCCCAAGCGGAGTCGATCAGGGTTTGCAGCTGTTGAGTCATGGATTACTTGCTTTTGGATTGGACGAAATTCACGATGCGCAGGGCCGCTTCGACGCACTCGGCGGCGTCAGCCACGAGGGCCATGCGGATGCGTTGGGCGCCTGGGTTGGCCCCGGCCACATCGCGGGCCAGGTAACTGCCAGGCAGCACGGTGACATTGTATTGAGCCAGCAGCTCCTTGGCGAAAGCCGTGTCGCTCAGGCCCAGGGCGTCGGGCACCCGGGCCCAGAGGTAGAAACTGGCGTCAGGCAAGGCCACTTCCAGCACGCCGGCCAGGATGGGGGTGACCTGGGCGAACTTCTTGCGGTAGAGCACGCGGTTTTCCACCACATGGGCTTCGTCGTTCCAGGCCGCGATGCTGGCGGTCTGCACGATGGGGCTCATGGCACTGCCGTGGTAGGTGCGGTAGAGCAGGAACTGCTTGATGATGGCGGCGTCGCCGGCCACAAAGCCGCTGCGCAGGCCGGGCACATTGCTGCGCTTGGACAGGCTGGTGAAGGCCACCAGGTTTTTGAAGTCGTCACGGCCCAGCTTCTTGGCCGCTTCAAGGCCACCGAGCGGTGGTTCGTCACGGAAGTAGATTTCGCTGTAGCACTCGTCGGAGGCGATGATGAAGCCGTAGCGGTCGCTCAACTCGAACAGCTTCTTCCATTCGTCCAAGGGCATGACCGCGCCCGTGGGGTTGCCAGGCGAGCAGACAAAGATCAGCTGGGTGCGGGCCCAAATGTCGGTGGGGACGCTGTCCCAGTCCACCGCAAAGTTGCGCGCCGGGTCGCTGGGCGCGAAGTAGGGCTCCGCGCCGGCCAGCAGGGCTGCGCCTTCGTAAATTTGGTAGAACGGGTTCGGGCAGACCACGGCCGGGGTAGGCCAGCGCGGGTCGATGACGGTCTGGGCGAAGGCGAACAGCGCCTCGCGGGAGCCATTGACCGGCAAGATTTGGGTGGCGGGGTCGACGGTGAGGTCGTAGCGGCGTTGAATCCATTGCGCCATGGCTTCGCGCAGGCGGGGCTCGCCGGCGGTCGCCGGGTAGCCTGCCAAACCCCCCAAGCTGTTGACCAGTGCGGTCTTGATGAACTCGGGGGTGGCGTGCTTGGGCTCACCAATGCCCAGGCTGATGGGGCTGTAGTGCGCGTTGGGGGTGACGCCAGCGAAAAGCTGTCTCAGCCGCTCGAAGGGGTAGGGCTGCAGTTTGGAAAGCAGGGGATTCATGGGCCCGCATTATCCGGGAGGCCGGAGCGCTTTGGGACCACAAGGGTTAAATCAGCTGCCGCCAAAGCGGGATGAAGCCCCCAGGGCCGGGACCGCCGGGCGGTCTGCCAGCAGGTCCATGGGCCATTCGTTGGCCGGCATGGGGTTGCCCAGCAACTTGCCTTGGAGCACCACCTCCGCATCCAGCCAGTGCAGGGTTTGTTGTTGGCTGCTGGTGCTGACGCCCTCGGCGACCACCCGCAAGCCATGGCTGCGGCACAGAGCCAGCAAGCCTGCCAACAAGGCGGTGCTGTGGCTGTCGTCGGGCACCGACTGCACCAGCCTGGGTGCCAGGTGGATGCCTTGCACCGGCCAGTCCCGCAGCTGCCAGGGGGAGGGAACGCCCAAGCCCACGTCCTGCAGGCAGAGCTCCAGACCGGCGGCCCGCAAGGCGCTCAGGTGGGGCAGCAAGGCCGGATCGGTGACCTGGCTGGCGCTCAGGTGCCGGGTGGAGAGGGCCAGGCGAATGTGTTGGGGCGCCAAGCCATGAACCTGCAAGCGCTGCAGCAGCCAGTCGGCGGTTTCGCCCTGGTCGATCCAGGGGCTGTGCAGGGGCAAGGTGAGTTTGATGCCCTTGGGCGGCATGGGGTTGCGTGCCAGCCACTCGCCAGCGTGTTCGATCACCCATTCATCGAGGTGGGTGTGACCGGCATCTTCCGATTCTTGGGGCGCCAAACCCATGAAGCGCTCCGGGGGCAGCAGACCCATGACCGGGTGATCCCAGCGCAGCTCGGCACAAATTCCCACCAACTCGGCCTGCCCGTTGTACTGGCCTTGCATGAACAAGCGCAACTGGCCGTTGTCGGCGGCTCGGGTCCACTCGACATGGCTGCGCAGCCGCTGCTCAGCGACCGTGACCTGGTGCGGCGTGTACCAGCAGACCTGTTGTGATTGTTCGCGCCGTGCCCGGCTCAACGCCAGGCTGGCTCGCTGCAGGCCGCGCCCAGCCTGGTCGTCAAGCCCCATGGGGTAAAGGGACGCGCCCAGGCGCAGCGTGACGGAGCCGCCACCGCCCGGCGTTTGCAGGGGCCGAATGGGGCGGCGCAGCCAGTGCAACCATTGTTCGGTCTGCACCTGGGCTGCGGGCAGGGCCTCATCCAGCATGATGGGCAGGCGGCCCAGCCGGACGGCGAAAGTGCCGCCCCCCAGTCGGTAGGCCTGGGCGGTGTCGGGCAGGATCTCACGCAGGGCGTCGGCCATGTCATTGAGCAGGCGGTCACTGGCTTCCGGGCCCATGGCGTCGTGCAAGGCGCGCAAGCCGCACAGCCGGAACAAAACCAGGGCCTGTACACCGTCTTGCAGGTTGCGCAGCAGGTGCAGGTGGTCCAGCAAGGCCGCCCGGTTGGGCAATTGGGTTTGGGGGTCAAAGTAAGCCAGGCGCTCGATCTGCTCGGCAGCCCAGCGGCGGTCGGTGATGTCTTGCGACAACTCAAACCAGTGTGTGATGTGCCCCTGGGCGTCGCGCAGAGGCACCACGTCCAGTTCTTCGATGCGGTGTTGGCCGTGGGGGCCTGGCAGGGTTTGCTCGCCGTGCCAGCGCTTGCCTTGGGCCTGGGCCTGGGCCAGCGAGGCCTGTTGGGCGGGGGTCAGGCCCCGGCCGTTGAGGTCTTGGGAAGGCCGGCCAATCCACTGGGCGCGCTGCAAGCCGCGGCTGCGCTCAATGGCTTGGTTCAGGTACTCGATGCGGTGCTTGTCGTCGGTGATGGAGACGCTGACAGGGCATTGGTCCAGCAATTGAAGCAGCTTGCGCAGCTCGGCATCGCGGGTCAGCACGTCGTTCATGGCGTTGTGCAAGCGTGTCATCTGGCGCTGGTAGCTGGCGCGGCTCAGCAGGGCGGCGGAGGTGGCGATGGTCAGGTTGCCAATGATCAGCAGCACTAGCATGAAGGGCTGTGGCGAACGCGGTGGTGGAATTTGGCCGATCTGCTCCAAGTAGAGCAGGCCCAGCAAGCCCACGCCTGTCAGTGAGGCCAGGACACAGGTTTCCTTGCGGCCCAGCAACCAGCCCGCCAGCCCGATCTGCACCGGAAAGGCCAGGATCTGGGGGGCGTGAAGGCCCCCGTTTTGGCTGGCGATCTCCATGTTGGCGCACCACAAGCCCCAAATCAGCAGCCTGGCACTGCCGCGCACCGAACCGAGTGACACCATGGCCAGCGCGCTCAAGGTGATCAGAATCACCACCGAACGTGAGAGCAAGACAGCCCACTGAAAGTGGACGCTGATGACCCAGCCAATGACGACGAAAGATAAAAAGCCGACGATCAAACACACCAGGATGATGTGGGTGACGTCGGCGCGGGTCGCTTCGTATTGGGCCGAATGCTGGACTGGAAATAGGCGCATTGGGGGAGTTTTTGGGTGGACTCCCCACTCTAGTCAGCTCAGAAAACTTGCTGCTTTGAGATTGTTCGCTTCTGATTGCTTAAGTGGACCGATCGGACACTTTTTACTCAGAACACCCCGATTTGCGCATTCAAGGGGCCCAGCGGGCCCTCAGCGTTTTTGCAGGATCTGGATCACGCTGGAGAAGTCCAGCGCACCCTGGCCGCCCAGGCTGTGGGCGGCGTACAAACTGCGCGCCAGGCCACCCAGCGGGGTGCTGGCCTTGACGGCAGCGGCATTCTCTTGCGCCAGGCCCAGGTCCTTGAGCATCAGGTCGGTGCCGAAGCCGCCCGCATAGCCTTTGGCCGCCGGCGCGGTGTCCATCACGCCCGGCATGGGGTTGTATTTCTCTAGCGCCCAGTTGCCGCCCGAGCTGCGGCGCATGATTTCCGACAGCACTTTCGGGTCCAGGCCGTTGGCCACGCCCAGGGCCAGGGCCTCGCTGGTGCCGATCATCAGGATGCCGAGCAGCATGTTGTTGCAAATTTTGGCCGTTTGGCCCGCGCCGGCAGCCCCCGCGTGGAAGATGTTGGCGCCCATTTTCTCGAGCAGGGGGCGGGCCAGGGCCAGGGCCGCGTCCTCGCCGCCGACCATGAAGGTCAGGGTGCCTGCGATGGCGCCGCCCGTGCCGCCGGACACCGGGGCGTCGAGGCAGGGCAGGCCGCGCGCCGTGGCCGCCCGGGCCACTTTCTGGGCGCTGGCTGCAGCGATGGTCGAGCAGTCGATCACCAGCGTGCCGCTGGCCAACTGGGCCAGCAAGCCTGTGTCGCCCAGGTACAGCGACTCGACGTGCTGGCTGGCGGGCAGCATGCTGATCACGGCCTCGGCGCCAAGCACGGCGTCAGCAGCGCTGGCGGCAATGGCCAGGCCTTGTTCGGCCCATTTGGCGCAAGCCGCTTGGGACAGGTCGAAGGCCTGGACTTTGTGGCCGGCTTTTTGCAGGTTCAGGGCCATGGGGCCGCCCATGTTGCCCAGACCGATGAAGGCGATGTTCATGTGGTTTGTCTCCGTTGCGTGTAGTAGGGGCGGTCAGCGAATCGCGTCGGGTGCGTCGCCGTCGAGCATGCGGCGCGAGATGATCACCCGCATGATCTCGTTGGTGCCTTCCAGGATTTGGTGCACCCGCGAGTCGCGCAGCAAGCGCTCCAGCGGGTACTCGCGGATGTAGCCGTAGCCGCCATGCAATTGCAGTGCCTCGTTGCAGACGTTGAAGCCCACATCGGTGGCAAAGCGTTTGGCCATGGCGCAGTAGGTGGTGGCGTCCGGCGCGCCCGCATCGAGCTTGGCTGCAGCCAGGCGCACCATTTGACGGGCGGCCACCAGTTCGGTTGCCATGTCGGCGAGCTTGAACTGCAGCGCCTGGAAGCTGGCAATGGGCTTGCCAAACTGCTGGCGCTCCTGCATGTAGCGCTGCGCCTGGGCCAGTGCGCCCTGGGCCGCGCCGACCGAGCAGGTGGCGATGTTGATGCGCCCGCCGTCCAGGCCCTTCATGGCGATCTTGAAGCCCTCGCCCTCGGCGCCCAGCAGGTGGTCGGCGGGGATGCGGACATTGTCGAAGCTGATGGTGCGGGTGGGCTGGCTGTTCCAGCCCATCTTGTGTTCCTTTTTGCCGTAGCTGATGCCAGGCAAATCGGCGGGCACCACAAAAGCCGACACGCCACCTGCGCCGGGGCCGCCGCTGCGCGCCATGAGGATCAGCACGTCGGTGCTGCCCGCACCCGAGATGAAGGCCTTGCCGCCGTTGATGACGTACTCGTGGCCCACCAGCTCGGCCCGGGTCTTGAGCGAGGCCGCGTCCGAGCCCGCACCGGGCTCGGTCAGGCAGTAGGACGCCAGCTTCTCGCCGCTGCACAACAAGGGGCCCCAGTGCTCGCGCACCGCGGGCGTGGCCCAGGTGCCCAGCATCCAGGTCGCCATGTTGTGGATGCTGATGAAGGCCGTGGTGGACGGGTCCACCGCTGCCAGTTCTTCAAACACCAGGGTGGCATCCAGGCGGGGCAGCGCCAGGCCGCCAGCTGCCTCGGGCGCGTACAGGCCGCAAAAACCCAAGGCCCCGGCCAGGGCGATGGCTTCGCGCGGGAAGATGGCTTCTTCGTCCCAGCGAGCGGCATGGGGGGCGAATTCCGCCTGGGCAAAGTCGCGCGCGCTCTGGGCGAAGGCGCGCTGCTCTTCGGACAACTCAAAGTCCATCGTGTGCTTTCCTAAAACAAAGGCCAGGCCCCTGTTTTACTTCAGGCTGATGGTGGTGTTGACGCCTTGGCTCACGGTGCTGTCGTCGAACCAGCGCGCCGTGATGGTCTTGGTCTGGGTGTAGAACATGACCACTTGCTTGCCGTAAGGGCCCAGGTCGCCGAGCTTGGAGGCGCGCGAACCCGTGAAAGAGAAGATCGGCACCGGCACGGGAATCGGCACGTTGATACCGATCTGGCCCACGTCGATGTCCTCTTGGAACTTGCGTGCTGCGGCACCGCTTTGCGTGAAGATGGCCGTGCCGTTGCCGTTCGGGTTGCTGTTGATCAGCTCGATGGCTTCGTCCATGGTGGCCGCACCCGCCAGGCACAGCACGGGGCCGAAGATTTCCTGGTCGTAAATGCTCATGCCCGGCTTGACGCCGTCAAAGATGGTCGGGCCCACGAAATTGCCTTGTTCATAGCCAGGCACCTGGGGTTGGCGGCCGTCCAGCACCAGGGTGGCGCCATCGGCCACGCCGCGCTCGATCAGGCTTTCGACCCGTTCACGCGCCGCGCAGGACACCAGCGGGCCCACGTCCGTGCCCTTTTCGGTGCCGGCATTGACCTTGAGCGTCTTGGCCTTTTCAGCCAGGTCACCCACCCATTGGCGGGCTTCACCCACCAGCACCACCACGGACAAGGCCATGCAACGCTGGCCGGCCGCACCGAACGAGGCGCCGGCGATGGCGTTGAGGGTTTGCTCCTTGTTGGCGTCGGGCATGACGATGGCGTGGTTCTTCGCGCCCATCATGCATTGCACGCGCTTGCCATTGAGGCTGGCGCGGTTGTAGACGTGGGTGCCGACCTTGGTCGAGCCCACGAAGGAGATGGCCTTGATGTCCGGGTGGTCGCAGATGGCGTTGACCGCGTCTTCGCCGCCGTGCACCACGTTGAGCACGCCGGGCGGGATGCCGGCTTGCAGCGCCAGTTCACACAGGCGCATGGTGACCATGGGGTCTTGCTCGGAGGGCTTGAGCACGAAGGTGTTGCCCGTGGCGATGGCCATGGGGAACATCCACAGCGGGATCATGGCCGGGAAGTTGAAGGGCGTGATGCCGGCGCACACGCCCAGCGGTTGCAGCAGGGTGTAGGTGTCGACGCCACCGGCCACGTTGTTGGCCAGCTCGCCGAGCTGCAGGTTGCCGATGCCGGCGGCGTGCTCGACCACTTCGAGGCCGCGGAACACATCGCCTTCGGCGTCGGGCAGGGTCTTGCCTTGCTCGGCGGTCAGGATGGCGGCCAGTTCAGCCATGTTTTCGCGGATCAGTTGCTGGTACTTCAGGAAGATGCGGGCCCGTGCGCCGATGGCCGTCTTGCGCCAGGTCTTGAAGGCTTCCTTGCCGCTGGCCACGGCGGCGTTGATTTCGTCGGGTGTGGCAAATGGCACGCGGGCCAGCACTTCTTGCGTGGCTGGGTTGACAACGTTGCGCCACTGGGTGGTCTTGGACTCGACAAACTGGCCATTGATCAGCAGTTTGACGGTGGGGATGTTGGCGGTCATGGAGGTCTCCTGTTGTGTGTCGGTGGCGGGCTGCTCGCGGGTCAAGTTCACCCGCCATGGAAGCGATGGTATCTGTGCAGAATTGCAATAACAATAGACATAATTGCAGTCTTGATTTGCATAAACGCACATGCCCGCCCAGGCTTGGGCACGGCCCGCCCGGCGGTGGGCTCAGCGTTGGAGGAACCGCATGGATTGGGAGCACCTTCGTTACTTTTTGGCCCTGGCGCGCGCTGGCACGTTGGTGGCGGCGGCGCGCCAGTTGGCGGTGGACCACACCACCGTGTCGCGCCGGCTGCAGGCCTTGGAAAAGCAGATCGGCACCGCCTTGTTCGCGCGCGAAGCCGGTGGCCACCGCCTGACCGAGGCGGGGCGCCAGCTCTTGCCCCAGGTCGAGGCCATGGAGGCGGCGGTGCGTCAAGTCGAGCGCAGCGTTCTGGTGGGGGCGCAAGGCCCCAGTGGCTTGGTGCGCATTGGCACCACTGAAGGCTTTGGCACGGTGGTGCTGGCGCCACAACTGGCCCGCCTGAGCCAACAGCACCCGGGTCTGGCCATCGACTTGCTGGCCTTGCCACGCCTGCTGCACCTGTCGCGGCGCGAGGCGGACATCGTGATCTCGCTGGAGCGCCCCTCGCGCGGGCCGGTGCTGGTCAGCCAACTGACCGACTATGTGTTGCAACTGTACGGCTCGCGTGACTACTTGGCCTCCCATGCCTCGATCCACAGTCGCGAGGACCTGCGCGGCCACGCCTTCATCAGCTATGTGGACGACTTGTTGTTCACCAAAGAGCTGCAGTTGCTGGACGAGCTGCACCGCCCCGAGCGCTTTGCCCTGCGCAGCACCAGCATCCTGAGCCAGTACCAAGCCGTGAAGGCGGGCGCCGGTCTGGCGGTGCTGCCGGCTTTTGTCGCGGCCCGTGACCCCGATCTCCAGCCCGTGCTGCCCGGGCAGGCGCGCTTCACCCGCACGTTCTGGATGTCCATGCCCGCCGAGGCCAAACACCAGGCGCGCATGCAGCTGACTTGGGCCTTTGTGCGCGACACCGTGCAAGGCCTGCAGCCCTGGTTGAACCCGGACTGAAGGCCTTGGCCTCCCAGGGGCGGTCGGGCGAGCCCGCCTCAGTCGAGGCTGATGTTGGCCTTCTTGATCAAGGCCTGGTACTGCTGGGCCTTGGTGTCGGCGTTTTTCAGGATCTCGTCCACCGACCAGTTCAGGGGCTCAAAAGCGAAAGTGTTGAAACGCTCGCGCACCTCGGGCTCGGCCAGCACCTTGAGCACGTCGGCATGGATCTTGGCGCGCACGGGCGCAGGCACCCCCTTGGGGGCGAGCAGGGACACAAAAGAGTTCACGTCCAGCGCTGCGGGGCCGCCGGCCTCGGCCACGGTGGGCACTTCAGGCAGCTGAGGGATGCGCTTGGGCGCGGCCACCGCCAGGTAGCGCAGCTTGCCGGCCTTGTACACGCCTTGGCTGGACGGGATGCTGGCAAAGCTCCAGGCCACGTCGCCGTTGGCGACCGAGGTGTAGAGCTGGCTCACTTCCTTGTACGGGGCGTGCACCATCTCCACGCCGGTCAGCATCTCCAGCCACTCGGCACCCAGGTGGCCCGGGCTGCCCACGCCCCAGGAGCCATAGCTCACCGAACCCGGCTTGGCTTTGGCGGCGGCCAGCAGGTCGCTGACGTTCTTCCAGGGCGATTGCGCCGACACCGCCACCATGAAAGGCGTGCGGAACAGGGGCGCGACCGGGTCGAAGGCCTTGAGCGTGTCGAAGTTGCGCGATTTGTACAGCGAGGGCAGGGCCGCCAGGTGTTCGCTGTCGAGCTGCACCAGGCTGTGGCCATCCGGGGCGGCCCGGCGTGCGGCTTCGATGGCGATGAAGCCCCCGCCGCCCGGGCGGTTGTCGACCGTCACGCTTTGCTTCCATTGCAGGGCCAGGCGGTTGGCGACCAGGCGCAGCACGGCGTCGGGCCCACTGCCCACCGCAAACGCGGTGTAGACGGTGACAGGCTTGCTGGGGAAGTCGCTGCCTTGGGCTCCGGCGGGCCAGGCCAGGCTGGCCCAGGCCAGCGAAAGCGCGGCCAGCAGCAGCCGGCGGCGTGGGGTGGGGAGAAAGCGCATGTTTGTCTCTTTTCTTTGGGGGTGGGGCGGTTCAGCCGGCGTCGGGCTGGCGCCCAGGCGCTGCGTCGGCAAAAGCAGGCAGGGCGGCGCAGGCCGCGTCGATGGCGCTGATGCGGGGCCAGCGGCTCAGGTCCACCTGAAAGCGGCGGGCGCTCTCGATTTGCGGCACCAGGGTGACGTCGGCCAGCGTGGGCCTGTCGCCATGGCAGAAGCGACCGCGGGTCGGGTCGCTGGCCAGCAAGGCCTCCAGCGCGTCAAAACCCTCGCTGATCCAGCGGCCGCACCAGGCGTTGATGGCGGCCTCGTCCGCGCCAAACTGGTGGCGCAGGGTCTCCAGGATGCGGCGGTTGTTCACCGGGTGGATGTCGCAGGCCACCAGCGCGGCCAGGGCGCGCACCCGGGCCCGGCCAGCCGCGTCGGCGGGCAGCAGGGGCGGGGTCGGGTGGGTTTCTTCCAGCCATTCGAGGATGGCGGGCGTCTGGATCAGCACCTCGCCATCGTCCAGCACCAGGGCCGGCACCAGGCCTTGCGGGTTGACGGCCTTGAAGGCGGCGCACAGGTGCTCTTCGCGGCGCAGGTCGACCGCCAGGTACTCGGGCTTCAAGCCTTTGAGGTTCAGCGCTATGCGCAGCCGGTGCGAGGTGCCGCTGCGAAAGAAGTTGTAGAGCTTCATCGCCAGTGCCTCACGCCGCCGCGCCGATGCGCAGGCTGATGGCGCCCACGCCCGCGACATGGCCTTCGATGTGGTCGCCCGGCAGCACGGCGCCCACACCTTCGGGGGTGCCGGTGTAGATCAGGTCGCCCGGCTGCAGGTGGTAGAACTGGGACAGGTCGGCAATGATTTCGCGGATGTCCCAGATCAGCTTGTCGACATCCGACTTTTGCTTGGTCTCGCCGTTGACGCTGAGGGCGATCTCGCCCTGGTCCAGCACCTGGCCAGGCAGCGGCACGATGGTGCCGCAGACCGAGGACTGTTCCACGTCCTTGCCCAAGTCCCACGGCCGGCCTTTGTCGCGGGCCACCAGTTGCAGGTCGCGGCGGGTCATGTCCAGGCCCGGCGCGTAGCCGTAGATTAGCTCGTGCGCGTCCTTGGCGCGGACCCGGAAGCCGGGCTGGCCGATGGCCAGCACCAGCTCCATTTCAAAGTGGAAGTTGGCGGTGCCGGGCGGGTAGGCCACGGTGGCGCCGCTTTCCACCAGGGTTTGGGGGGCCTTGGTGAAGTAGAAGGGGCGCTCCACCGATTTGTCGACCGGCTTGCCCATTTCGACGGCGTGGGCGTGGTAGTTGCGACCCACGAAGAACAGGCGGTTGATGGGCAGGCGCTGGCTCAGGCCTTGCACGGGCAGGGACTGAACAGCAGGTGGGTTCCAGAGGTAGGCAGGTGGGTTGCTCATGGGGTCAATCAGGGGTGGGTTGGCTCAGTAAGGCGCTGTGAAAGGCGTTCAGCGTGTTTCGTAAACGCCCAGCTTGCGGTGCAGCGGGGATTCGTCGGCAATGAAGACAAAGGCGGGGGCCGTGGCCGAGGCATTGACCAGGGTGATGGGCGTGTAGCCCGGGGCGCAGCAGGTGTCGGCTTCGGCCAGGTCAAAACGCTGGTCTTCGACACGGACCTGGGCGCCGCCCTCGATCACATGGAAAACGCTGGCGGGCGAGCGCGCCGGCAGGTTCAGGGTCTGGCCGGGGCGCAGCATCAGCGCGTAAAAGCCCAGGATGTTCTCGGCGTCGCCGCCGGTGGCGGGGTTGGTGTAGGTCAGTTGCACGCACTCCAGCGCGGCTGGGTCTTCGGCCAGGGCCAGCAGGGCGGCACGGGCTTCCACCCAGGGGTAGCGCAGCATGGGGTAGGCCTTGCGGGCGCGCTCAAACACCGGGGTGGGCAGCAGGCCACCGCGGGCGTGGGTCCGGTCGCCGCTGCCGGGCTGCACGGTTTGACGCGGCCCGTCCACATGGTAGGAGGCCTCCATGTAGTGCACCAGGGGCAGGTCCAGCACATCGAGCCAGACCACGGGTTCGCTGCCGTCATGGCCATGCTCGTGCCACAGGCCGGTGGGGGTCAGGATCAGGTCGCCCCGGCTCATGGGGCATTTCTCGCCGTCCACCGTGGTGTAGGCACCTTCGCCCTCGACGATCATGCGCACCGCGTTGGGCGTGTGCCGGTGCGAGGGCGCCCATTCACCGGGCAGCAGCAGCTGCATGCCCAGGTAGATGGCGGCGCTGGCCTGCATTTTTTCAAGGCCATGGCCTGGGTTGGCCAGCACCAGCACGCGGCGCTCGGCCTTCTCGATCGGGGTCAGGGTGCCGGCTTGCATGAGCAAGGGGCGCAGCGCCTGGTAGGACCAGGCGGTGGCCCGGGTGTTGGGCCGCGGCTTGCCCGGGGGCAGCACCGCGCGCAGGCTGGGCCACAGGGGCACGAGGTTTTGCGCTTTCAGCGCATCGCGGTAGTCCTGGGGCAGGTCTTCCAGGCGGCCAAGTTCGTTCATGTTGCTGTCCTTATGCGCTCAAGCAGTTGCTGACATTCCAGCCGTACAGCCATTCCATGGCGTCGTAAAAACGCTCTGGGCTGCGGCCCTTCCACAAGTCGTTGCGGACCAGGCGCTCCACGCCCTTGGCGTGGTAGAGGCGGCCCATCTCCCGGCCGGACAGCACGATGCGCGCCGTGCGCGGGATGCGCGAGCGCTCGTACTGGGCAAAGGCCTGGGTGAAGTCGTTGCCATGGGTCCGCAGCGCCTCGCCCAGCGTGACGGCGTCTTCCAGCGCCATGCAGGCGCCCTGGGCCATGTACTGGGTGGTGGGGTGGGCGGCGTCGCCCAGCAAGGTGGCGCGGCCGAAGCTCCACTGGGCCACCGGTTCGCGGTCGGCCGTGGCCCAGCGGCGCCAGGTCTTGGGCAGGTCGATCAGCTGGCGGGCTTTGGGGCAGATGCCCTGGAAGTAGCTCTGCACTTCCTCCTTGCTGCCGTCGGTGACGCCCCATTCTTCGGTTTGGCGGCTGTGGAAGGTGACCACCACGTTGTACTGCTCGCCGCCGCGCAGCGGGTAGTGCACCAGGTGGCAGTTGGGGCCCACCCAGATGCTGGCTGCGTTCCACTGCAAATCGGCCGGGAAATCAGCCTTGTCGACCACCGCGCGGTAGACCACATGGCCGGTGACGCGGGCGGGGTCGTTGATGTATTGCGCCCGCACCACCGACTTGACGCCATCGGCCCCAATCAAGGCCACGCCCCGGTGGGCCTGGCCCTGCTGGTCGTGCACGGTGACGCCGTGCGCGTCTTGTTCAATGCGGGTGACGCGGGTGGAGGTGAGGAACTCCACCTGGCCGGTCTCTTTCACCCCCTCCAGCAAGGCGTTGTGAACGTCGACCCGGTGGATCACCGCGTAGGGGTTGCCAAATCGCTGGCGGAAGGCTTCGCCGGTGGGGATTTTGCCGACCTGGTATTCGTCCAGCGCGTCGTGCATGACCATGTAGTCGGTGAAGACGGCCCGGCTGCGCGCTTTGTCGCCCACGCCCAGGGCATCAAAGGCGTGAAAGGCATTGGGGCCCAGCTGGATGCCGGCGCCGATTTCGCCCAGCTCGGCGGCTTGCTCCAGCACTTTGACGGCAAAGCCCTGGCGCACCAACGACAAGGCCACAGCCAGGCCGCCAATGCCGCCACCGGCCACGATCACGGGGAGGGAAGAACTTGGAGGGGGGCTCATGGGCAGGGTCCTTTCAGGTCGGGGGGCTCAGTTACATCGGCCGTGTGCTGATCAACAGTATGCTGACGATAGTCTAGTTTAGAATCAAAAACCGCACCCTCGTACAAACCCTTGGGCCCTCCGTGGCCCCCTCTTCGACCCTTGTCTGCCTATGTCCTCCCCTGATCCGAGCACGGCCCCGACGCTGGAAGACTTGCCTGGTTTTCACATTCGGCGCTTGCAGCAGATCGCGGTGGCGGTGTTTCTGGAAGAGACCCAGGCCCATGGTGTGACGCCCGTGCAGTACGCGGCCCTGGCCGCGGTGCAGCGCCAGCCCGGCATTGACCAGCGCACGCTGGCGCGCACGATTGGCTTTGATACCTCCACCATTGGCAGCGTGATTGACCGTCTGGAGGCACGGGGCTGGATGTTGCGCAACGCCTCGGCCAGTGATCGCCGGGTGCGCCTGCTCACCTTGACCGCGGAAGGCGAGGCTTTGTTGAATGCCGTGCAGCCTGGCATGCTGCGGGCCCAAGCGCGCATGTTGGAGCCCTTGCCCGAGGCTCAACGGGCGGATTTCATGGCCATGCTGCGCGTCCTGGTCGATGGCAACAACGAGTTCAGCCGCGCGCCCAGCGCGCCACTGTCAGGGCGCGGCAGCGACTGAGCCAGGGCCTCTGACCCGGCGCCGCCTCGGCTGGGAGGCACAGGCCAGCCAGGTCGGGGGCCGGACACCCCACGCCCGGCGGTGGGCTCAGGCGCCGTACACCGGCTCGCCCAGGTTCAGCATCAAGCGGTTGGCCCAGGCAAAAATGGCCACGGCATGGATCAGGTCCAGCACTTCCAGGTCGTTCAAGCCAGCGCTGCGCACGGCCTGCAGCTCGGCGGGGCCAAAGGCGGCCGGGTCCCGGGTCAGTGCGATGGACAGCTGCACGATGGCGCGCTCGCGGGCATTGGTACCCGCCCCTTCAGGTGCTTCAAACACCTGAGCGATCACGTCATTGCGCTTGGTCAGCTGCTCAAAGCGCTGCGCATGCACCGAGGCGCAGTACACACAGCCGTTGACGCGCGACACCACCGCGCTGGCCAACTCGCGCTCGGCGCGCGACAGGCCGCCGGGCGCGTACATGATGGCGTTGAACACGGTGGAGCGCTCCTGCAGGATGCGCGGCTGCTGGGTCAGCAGCAGGTAGTAGTCCGAGCTGCGCGCCTTGGGGTGGCTGGTGTCCAGCACCGCCAACTGCTCTGGCGTGGCCTGGGCCAGGTCCAGCACCGGCAGCCAGGCCTTCCAGCCCAGGGTGGCGCTGGTGAAGCCTTTGATGTTCAGTGGCTCGCCCGGGGCCGGCAAGTTGGCCGGGTGCACAAAGGGCGCGGCCTCATCGCCGGCAGGGGCCACGGCAGTGGCCCCCAGGGCCTGGATGGCCTGCAAACCCGCCAACACCCGAACCTGGTAGCTCACATACGCAATCAACTGCGCCAGGGCCACGCTGGCTTCGGTGCTGAAGCCCGCTTCAGGCAGGCGCAGCAGGGCGGCACGGTCGCCGGCCACCGGGTCCACGGTCAGGGTGTGGGCAAAGGCCCGCGCGGCGGCCAGGCGGCCCGAGTCCTGCACGGGCCCATGCTCGCGCAACGCCTGGGCGTAGTGGGCGCTCAGGGCGTTCACCCCCACGGTCTGAGCCATGGACAGGGCCACGTGCAGGCGTTCGCCCAGGCTCAGGCCGGCCAGGGCTGGGTCGAACAAGGCGGCGTGGCTGCCCTGGGTGGCGGCCACCACCTTGTCGCGCTGGCGGCGGGTGGCGTAGAGGGCGTCGGCGGGGGCCAGGGGCACCAGGGTGTCGATCAGGTCTGTGCTCATGGAAGTCTTTCAGTCAGAAGAAGGGAGAGCGGTCGCGGTCGCCGGGTGGGCGGCCACGGCCTGTTGCAGGAAGTTCAGCACCGCCGTCCAAGAGGCTTGATCGGCCTCGGCATTGGCCGCCGGGTGACCGCCGGTGGTGCTGAGCCGGCCTGACACCGGGTGGGCATAGGTCAGCTGGGTGGTGGGCACGGTGGGGAAGACGATGCTGTGGCCGGCCTCGGGCGCGTCCACCTGCTGCACCGGCCAGGGGTGTTGCCCCTGGGTCAGGTGGTCCACCACCATGCGGCTGTACAGGCTGGAGGGCCAGGAACCGTCATCCCCGGCGCTCAGCAGCAGCACCGGGCCCTGGATGCGTTCCACCGGGATGCGGGCGCGCTCCACGGCTTCGGGGTCTTGCAAGGAGGTCAGCAGGGCCGCGGCGTGCCGGCGTGGTTCGGGTCCGTGGTCCCAAGGCGCCCAGGTGGCCGTGCGGTTGTCGGTCCAGATGTGGGGAATCGGCTGGCCGTGGTGCAGCCAGGCCCAGCCTTCGCGGCCCAGGGCCGGGTCGCAGGCGTTTTGCGCGCAGTTGACCACGGCCGAAGGGACATAGCCGATCACGGCCGACACCCATTCGGGGAACAGCGAGCCCAGCAGCAGCACCAGCTCACCGCCGCGTGACTGGCCGCTGAGCGCGACAAAACCCCGCCAGGGTTGCAACTCGCGCCGCATCCAGTGCAGGGCGGTCTCAAAGTACTCCAGCGGGGTGTTGGAGATGTAGTCCGACAGCCCCGGCGCCTTGAAATAGCCCAGTGCCAGCGCGGTGTAGCCGTGCGAAGCGTAGAGCGCGCCGCGCGCCTCGTTGATGCCGCCGCCCGAGCCATTGAGCACCAGCACCGCGGGGTGCGGCCCGGGGCCGGCCGGCGTCCACAGGCTGCCCACCAGGCCGTGCTCGCGCACTTCTCGGCGTTGCACCCCGGGGCCCGCCAGGCGCTGCACCAGCGAGGCTTGGGCCAGCAGCTGATCGCCTCGGTACAGGCTCAGTTCCGTGCTCAGGGGCGCGCCGGGCTGTACCGGGAAGACCTCGCGCGAGGCACCGGGCTGAACTGGCGCCTGGGCCCAGATCAGGCCCTGGGCCGACACCTCGGTGTAGGCCGGCGTGGGCTGGGCCAGCGGCGCGTCACGACTCAGGTCCACGCCCCCGTGGGCATCCGCCTGGAAGTGCGCTTCGGCCTGCCACCACACGCCCGGGCCACGCAGGGTGCGGCTTTGCAGGCGCACGGTCTCGCCGGGGCGCAGGCCGCTGGCGTGGATCTGGCGCGGCACGTCGATCAGCGCATCGGCGGGGTCGACCTGAAGCATGGCGGTGGGGCTCATGGCGCTGGGGCCTTACTTGGCCAGGCGGCTGATTTGCAGCGCCGTGGTCCGGTCGCTCAGCAGCGGCACGACCTTCAAGCCCTTCTTGGCGGCCCAGATGTTTTGGTAGTGGAACAGCGGGATGGCCCCCACATCGTCGGTGACCAGCTTGACCGAGTGGCGCAGCATGGCTTCACGGCGCTTGGCGTCGAACTCCACTGTGGCGGCGTCCAAGGCTTTGTCCACCGACTCGTTGCTGTAACGGCCCCAGTTGGACGCGCCCCGGCCGCGTTTGGGGTCGGCGCTGGCAAAGGCGTTGAGCAGGCCGTAGGCGGCCTCACCCGTGCCGTTGCCCCAGGCCAGCACGCTGACCGCGTACTCATTCTTGTTGGCCTTGCCGGCGTAGACCGTCCAGGGCACCACCTCGACCTGGGTCTTGACGCCGATGCGGCTCCAGAACTGGGCCACGGCCTGGGCGCTCTCCGGCGCTTGCGGGTAGCGGTCGCCCGGCACGTGGATGCTGATCTTGAAGCCGTCCGGGAAGCCTGCTGCGGCGAGCAGCTTCTTGGCCTGTTCGGGGTCGTTCGGGATCTCCGGGACATCCGGGTTGAAGCCAAAGCTGCCCTTGGGCATCCACTGGTTGGCCACCGTCACCGTGCCTTGCAGGATGCGGTCGGCAATGGCTTTGCGGTTGATGGCCAGCGACAGGGCTTGGCGCACGCGCACATCGAGCAGCGGGTTCTGTGCCAGCGGTTTGCCCGCGTTGTCGGTGATGAATTCATTGGGCCCGGCGCGGAAGCTGGGCTGCACCAGCAGCACGCGCAGGCCAGGGTAGGTGTAGACGGCCACATTGGGGTTCTTGCGCAGCTTGTCGACGTCGGTGACGGCGACCTTGTCGATCACGTCCACGTCCCCGGCCAGCAAAGCGGCGGTGCGGGCCGCGCCGTTGTTGATGAATCGGTAGCTGACCTTGTCCCAGGTGGGCTTGGGACCCCAGTACTGGGGGTTGCGCTCCATCACCGTGCGGTCGCCCGGGGTGTAGGACACCCATTTGTAAGGGCCCGTGCCCACCATGGCGCGGCCGGCGTTGTAGTCCTCGGTCTTGGACTTTTCGCCCACATGCTTGCTCACGATGTAGACCGATGCGATCTCCAGCGGCAGCATGGGGTTGGGCGTGTTGGTCTTGATCACCACCGTGTGAGCGTCGCGCGCGGTGACCGACTCCACCGTGCGCAAGGCCCCGGTGTAAGAGGCCACGCTGCCCGGCACGTTGCGGGCGCGCTGGAAGGAAAACACGATGTCGTCCGCGGTGAAAGGCGTGCCGTCTTGCCACTTGATGTCGCTGCGCAGCTTGAACTCCCAAGTGCGGTCGTCCAGCGCCTTCCAACTGCTGGCCAGCGCTGGTTCGAGCTTGCCGCCGTCGCGCGAGTTGACGATGGAGTCCCAGAAATGCAGGGCCAGCGAGCGGTCACCGGCGTGGTTGTTGAGCTGCGGGTCCAGCGAGCTCAGCGGGTCGGCGAAGGCGATGGACAGGTTTTCGGCCTGGGCCAGGCCGCCAAAGGCTGCCAGCAGGCTGGCGGCCAGGGCCAGACGGTGGGTGGTGAAGTTCATGAAAGCCTCTCGGGTGGGCAGGGTGGTGATCATGGCAGCCGGGCGGGTGCCTCAGGTGCCGGGGTGCAGGTGGCAGGCCACAGCTTGGCGCACGGCGATACCGCGCAGCGTGGGCGCTTCCTCGCGGCAGCGGGCCTGGGCCTGCGGGCAGCGCGGGTGGAAGTGGCAGCCCGAGGGCGGCGCCAGCGGGCTGGGGATTTCGCCTTGCAGGGCCGAAAAGCGCGTGCGGCGCTGGCCGATGCGCGGGATCTCGGCCAGCAGCGCCTGGGTGTAGGGGTGGGCAGGGTGGGCGAACAGCGCCTCGGCCGGCGCGCTCTCCACCACGCGGCCCAGGTACATCACCACCACGCGGTCGCACAGGTGGTGGATCACGCCCAGGTCGTGGCTGATGAACAGGTAGGCCAGGCCCAACTGGTCGCGCAAGTCCATGAACAGGTTGAGGATTTGCGCCTGGATGGACACATCCAGCGCCGCCACGGCCTCGTCACACACCAGCATGGACGGCTGCACCGCCAGCGCCCGCGCAATGCCGATGCGCTGGCGCTGCCCGCCGCTGAACTGGTGCGGGTAGCGCTGGCGCAGGGCCGGGTCCAGGCCGGCGCGTTGCAACTGGGCGCAGACGTAGTCGTCCTGGCCCGCGGCGTCGGTCAAGCCGTGCAGCAGAGGCGCTTCGCCCACGATGCGGGCCACGCGCAGGCGTGGATTCAGGCTGGCATTGGGGTCTTGGAACACCATCTGAACGCGCAGGCGGGCGGCCAGGCGCTCGGCGGGGGGCAGGGCCTCCAGTGGCTGGCCCAGCACCTGCACGCTGCCGCCGGTGGGGGTCAACAGGCCCGCCGCGATGCGGCCCAGGGTGGACTTGCCACAGCCGGATTCTCCGACCACGCCCACCACCTCGCCGGCTTGCACGCTCAGGTCCACGCCGTCCACCGCGCGGGTGATCGGGGCCGGGGCGGCCTGTCCTAGGCGCTGGATCTGGCGGCCCAGCCAGCCGCGCGGGGCGGTCAGGCCATAGTGTTGTTGCACGCCGCGCAGTTCGACCAGGGGGGCCGAGGCGTTCAGCGGCGCTGTGGGTTGCAGGACGGCGCTCATGTGGGGGCTCCAGTGGGGACAGGGCCCGGGTGGTGGCAACGCACCTGGTGCTCAGGGGCGTCGGGCCGCGGGTGGCTGATGTCCGGGCGGGCCGCGCAGGCGGCGCTGGCGCGTTCGCAGCGCGGTGCAAAAGCGCAGCCGCTGGGCATGTTCAGCAGGCTGGGGGCCATGCCGCCAATCTGGCGCAGGCGTGTGCCGCGCTGGTTGGCGCTGGGCAGGCTGCCAATCAGGCCCTGGGTGTAGGGGTGCTGGGGGTGGTCCAGCACCTCGTCCACCGTGCCGTGCTCGACGATGCGGCCGGCATACATCACGGCGATCTGGTCGGCCAGGCCCGCCACCACCGACAGGTCGTGGCTGATCCAGATCAGCGAGGTGCCGCGCTCGCGCACCAGGGCCTGCACCTCAGACAGGATTTGGGCCTGCAAGGTCACGTCCAGCGCGGTGGTGGGCTCGTCGGCAATGATCAGGTCGGGCCCATGCAGCAGCGCAATGGCAATGGCCACGCGCTGGCGCATGCCGCCGGACAGTTGGTGCGGGTAGGCGCGCAGGCGCTCGTCCGGGCTGGGGATGCCCATGCTGGCCAGGGTGTCGCGGGCCAATTGGCGGGCTTCCTCGGTGCTGGCGGGGCGGTGGGCTTGGACGGCCTCGATCATCTGCGCGTCGATGCGCAACACCGGGTTCAGCGTGGCCATGGGGTCTTGGAAGATCATGGCCAGGCGATTGCCTTGCAGGGCGCGTCGCTCGCGCGGGCTCAACTGGCGCAGGTCGCGGCCTTGGAACAGCAGCTCGCCGCTTTCCACCCGGCCCGGTGGGTCAACCAGGCCCATGATGGAGAAGCCGGTCACCGACTTGCCCGAGCCCGATTCGCCGACCAGGCCCAACACCTGGCCTCGGCGCAGGGTGAAGCTCAGGCCGTCCACCACCGGCAGCACGCCCTCGCGGGTGTGGAAGCGGGTGTGCAGGTCGCGCACCTCCAGGGTGATGTCGGTGGCGCTCATCGGGTCAGCCTCGGGTTCAGCACATCGCGCAGTTGGTCGCCCACCAGGTTGATGGCGACGATGGTGGCCAGCAGGGCCAGGCCTGGGAAGACGCTGATCCAGTACTCGTTGGACAGCAGGTACTGGTAGCCATTGGCGATCAGCAGGCCCAGCGAGGGCTCGGTGATGGGCACGCCCAGGCCCAGGAAGGACAGCGTGGCCTCCAGCGTGATGGCGCGTGCCACCTGCAAGGCCCCGATCACCAGCAACGGCGGCAGGCAGTTGGGCAGGATGTGGCCCAGCACGATGCGTGCCTTCGACAAGCCCAGGCCGCGCGCGGCCTCGACGTATTCGCGCCGGGTTTCGACCAGGGCCTGACCGCGCGCCGTGCGGGCGTAGTAGGCCCACTCCAGCAGCACCAGGGTCAGCATCACATTGCCCACGCCCTTGCCCAGGTAGGCCAGGATCATCAGCGCCATCAGGATGCTGGGGAAGGACAGCAACAGGTCGACCAGGCGCATCAGCAGCGCATCGATGCGGCCCCCGGCATAGGCGGCCAGCAACCCCAGCAGGGTGCCCACCACGGCGGCCACGGCGGCCGAGCCCACGCCCACCAGCAAGCTGATGCGCAGGCCGTAGACGATGGCGGAGTACAGGTCTCGCCCTTGGCCGTCGGTGCCCAGCCAGTAGGTGTACTGGCCGCTGCCCTGGGCGCTGCCAGGCGGCAGGCGGGCGTCCAGCACGTCGAGCTGCATCAGGTCATAGGGGTTTTGCGGCGTGATCCAGGGCGCGGCCAGGGCCAGCAGCAGCACAGCCAGCAACACCAGCAGGCCGCCCAGGGCCACGCGTGAGCGCACAAACTCAGCGCCCAGACGCCACCACAGGGGGCGGTCCTCCAGCGCGCGCGCAGGGGCTGACGGCTTGTTCGGTGTCGGGGATGGGTTGGCGGCACTCATGCGGCGCCCTCCAGCCGCACGCGCGGGTCCAGCCATTTGTAGAGCACATCCACCACCAGGTTCAGGGTCACAAAAATCAGCACCACCACCATCAGGTAGGCCACCACCACGGGGCGGTCCAAGGCGTTGATGCTGTCCAGGATCAGCTTGCCGGCGCCGGGCCAGGCAAAAATGCTTTCGGTCACCACCGCGTAGGCGATGGTGGCGCCCAGCTCCAGGCCCAGCACGGTGACCAGGGGGATCAGGGTGTTGCGCAGCACATGCACGAACAGCACACGCGCTGGCGACAAGCCCTTGGCGCGGGCGAACTTCACGAAGTCCTGGGGTATCACCTCGCGCACGCCGGCCCGCGTCAGGCGCAGCACCAGCGAGATCTTGAACAGCGCCAGGTTGAAGGCGGGCAGCAACAGGTGTTGCCAGCCGTCCAGGGTCAACCAGGACCAGGCCACGCCGCCCACGCTGACGGTGGCGCCGCGCCCGCTGGCGGGCAACCAGCCCAGTTGCACGCTGAACAGCATGATCAGCATCAGTGCGACCCAAAAGGCCGGCAGCGAAAAGCCCAGGATCGACCCGGCCATCAGCGCCTTCGACAACGGGTGTTCAGGCCACATGCCTGCCACCAGGCCCAGGGGCACGCCCAGCAGCACGGCCATGAGCAGGGCCACGACGGCCAGTTCGACCGTGGCGGGCAGGCGCTGCAGGATCAGGTGGATGGCCTCCTCCTGGTACACAAAGCTGCGTCCCAGTTGGCCGTGCACCGCCCCATCCAGGAAGGCCAGGTACTGGCGCCACAGCGGTTGGTCCAGGCCCAGGCGGGCGATGGCCTCCAGGCGCTCCTGCTGGTTGAGGTCGTCACCAATCAGGATGTCGATGGGGTTGCCAATGGCGTGCAGGCCGACGAAGACGATCACCGTCATCAGCAGCACCACGCCTGCGGCCTGGGCCACGCGGCGCAAGAACCAGAGCGTCATGCCGCGACCTGTGCCGAGACGGGTGCCAGTGCCGGGGCGCCGGGCTCTTGGTAAGCGGGGAAGGTGGCCGGGGTCCATTCCTGGCCGTCCAGCTCGGGGTCGGCAAAGCGTTTCATGGCCTCAAAGTGATGCGCGGCGTCTTCGCTCAGCAATTGGGCGGCCAAACCGCGTGCCAGGCGCTGGGCGCCGTCACTGATTTGCGGGATGTCGCCCGCGCCGGCGCCTTGCGACAGGGCCGCGGCGTAACAGAAGCAATGCACCCGTTCCAGGCCAGGCAGGCTGCCAGGCGTCTTGGGTTGGAACTCAAACAGCGGGCCCAGGTCGGGCGACTGGTCGAGCTCGGCGTCCTCCAGCCCGGCGGGCGGCTGGTAGCGGTCGCTCCATTGGCGCACGTGGGGGGCCAGGGCGGCGAATTCGGGGCGCTGTGCCCAGTTGGTCCGGAAGCCCGTGCTGAACAGGACGATGTCCGCCGCCAACGGGCCTTTTCCCGTGTTCAGGCGCAGTGCGCCATCGGCCCGGACTTCCGCGCCATGCACGGGTGTGCCCAGGTGAAAGTGGGCGTTGGCGTGGCGCGACACGCGCAGCGTGCTGCCGTGCGGCGGTGGCACCTGTTGCACATTGATGTAGTGACGGAAGCGCCACTTCCACTCATCGGGCAGGCTGGGGTAGCCGTGGATCATGCCGGGGTGGCCTGCACCCTTGCCCTTGTTGATGCGCGGCAGGTCGGCGCGGCGGATCAGCAAGTCCACGCGCTGAGCGCCATGCTCCAGCGCGGTGGCGGCCGCATCCATGGCCGACGAACCGCCACCGACCACGGCCACGCGCAGGCCACGCAGGCTGTCGCCGTCCCAGACGTCCGAGGAATGGTGCCAACGCTCACGCGGGAGCTGGTGCGCCCAGTCGGGCACCCAGGCGCCGCCCAGGCCGTCCCGGCCGGTGGCCAGCACCACATGGCGGGCACGCACGCTGAGGGGCTGGGCTGAGGCGCCGGCCTCGTTGAGCAGCTCCAGTCGCACCGTGCCGTCGGCCTGGGGCAGCACCGCTTGGACCCGGTGCTGGTTGAGCACGTCCAGGTCCAGGGCCTGGCGGTACCAGCGCAAGTAGTCGGCCCACTGCAGGCGGGGGATCTTGTCCAGCGCGTTCCAGGCGTCCAGGCCGAACTGGGCCTCGAACCAGGCCCGGAAGGTCAGGGTGGCCAGGCCCAGGGCGGGGCCGGTCAGTTCTTTGGGTGAGCGCAGGGTTTCCATGCGCGCGGTGGTGGCCCAGGGGCCCTCATAGCCGGCGGGGGCCTGGTCATAGATGCGGTTGCGCACGCCCAGGTGGCGCAGCGAGGCCGACAGGGCCAGGCCGGCCATGCCGCCGCCGATGATGGCGACGTCAAGCACCTCGGGGTCGGCGTGTTGGGGGACCCAGGCTTTGGCCGGCAGGCAAAGCCATTGCAAGTCCTGCTTCAAGCGGGCTTCCAGGGCGGGCAGGCCGATGGGGGTGGAGGCGGTGCTCATGGTCTGAACCTTTGTCAAAGAGAAGTCGGGGGTGGCTCGCTGGCCAGGCCGTGCGCGGCGTCGAGCAAATGGGTGTGGGCCGAAGGCGGGTGCTCTTCAAAGCCCGGCAGGCTGCGCGCATGCGCCAGCAGGGCCTGGGCCAGGGTCTGCACCCGCTGCTCCAGGGCAGGGTTGCGCGGGCGTGCCTGCAGGGTGATGACGCCAAAAAAGAAGGGCACGTCGGTGTCCAGCGGGCGGGTCACCAGGTCTTGGGACTGCAGGCCCAGCGGGGTCAGCGGCTCCAGCACGGCCAGGCCCAGGCCGGCACGCACCAGGGCCTGGGCATTGACCGAGGAGTTGGTCTGGATGAGCGATTCGGGTCGGCCTGGGGGCAGGGCGCTTTCCAGGCGGTGGCGCAGTCGGTAGGGGTTGCTCATGGTGATCAACCGGCGCTCGGCCAGGGCGCTCACGGGCAGGACGGACAGGCTGGCCAAGGGGTCATCGGCCCGCAGCACGGCCACGCAGGGCAGTTGGCCGATCCAGTGCACCTGCAGGCCCCGGTGTTCCAGGGGCAGGCTGCTCAGGCCCAGGTCGGCGGCACCGCTCAGCACGGCTTGCACCACCTGTTCCGGGGAGCTGCTGCGCAATTGCAGCGGGCCATGGCCCAGGGTTGACTCCAGGGCGGCGAGGGCGGGGGGCAACAAGCCCAGGGCCAGGGCCGAGGTGGCCACCAGCTCGAGGCTGGGCACGCTGGGTTGCGAGATCTGACGCGCCCGCTCGCCCACCTGGCGCAGGCTGGCCAGGGCGCGTTCCACGTCGTCGCGCAGACCAAAGCCGTGCTCGGTCGGGGTCACGCGCGGGCCGTGCCGCTGGAACAGGGGGTGACCAATTTCGGCCTCCAGCTCCTGGATGAGGCGGGTGACCGCTGGCTGGGATCGGTCCAGCAAACGCGCCGCGCCCGTGATGCTGCCGCTGGACATGACGGCAGAGAAGGCTTCGAGGTGGCGGGTTTCCATGTTGAATAATTTACATTGCGCATTAAGCAAGGTCAATCATTCATTATTTATATGCTTATGAGGAAAGGGTTGACCCAGGCGGGGCCTTGCTCCCTGTTGCCAGGGGTCCACAAAGAGGCGGTGAAAGCTCAGGGACGCCATCCCAAGGAAACGAAATGAAACATGCGCGACAAGGCGCTCCGGGGCGCCCAGGGACTGCATGCCTTGGGGCTACGCACACTTACAAGGCGTCGCGAGAGGGCTCCGGTGAGCGCAGATAAACACCCATCTCATTTTTTGGACACACCATGCGCCTCCATCTCCTTGCCCAAGTCCTTTCCCTGACCGCGCTTGCCCTGGCCACCGGTGCCCACGCCCAAAGCGGCAACGCCACGCCCGCACAGATCCGGTACCAGCAGGACCTGCAGATTTGCGATGGCGAACCCACCGCGGACGGCCGCATGCGCTGCAAGCGCGATGCCCAGGCTGAATACAACAAGGCTTTGGGGCTGGCCGCCAGCCCGCCAGCGGTGACGCCCGTGGCCGCCGCCCCGGTTTGCGGTGACTGCGGCCGGGTCATTGCCGTCCACGAAGTCGAGCGCGAGGGCCATGCCGGCGCGCTGGGCACCATTGCCGGCGGCGTGCTGGGCGCGGCGCTCGGGCACCAAGTCGGCGGCGGCTTTGGCAAAAGCCTGGCCACGGCAGCGGGCGCGGCCGGCGGTGTGTACGCCGGCCGCGCCTTGGAAGAGCGTGCCAACCGGGCGGTGGTCTGGGTCGTGAGCGTGCGCTTTCCCGATGGCAGCACGCAGGATTTCGACTTCCCCAACAACCCGGGCTTCCGGGCCGGGAACACCGTCAGAAGAATGGAAAACTCCATCGCCCTGCCATGAGCCAGGAAGCTGCGGCGGGCCAAGCGGCGCTGGCTTGTCCCCCCCTGGGCCCAGCCCCATGCACCAGGCTGGGGCCCGTCACCCGCTGATCCGTGCGCCCTCAGGGGGCGGGGGCGCGTTGGAGCGCGCCGTGCTCAGGTAACATCGTGCCCCGCGGATCGTCCGGACCGCAGCACCGGTGCCTGAGGGCCTGGTGCCTCCAAGCTGACAGGGGCTCTTTGTCCCGCTGCAGCCCGAACAGGGTTTGACGTGCGTCTCAATTCAATCAAGTTATCAGGGTTCAAATCGTTCGCCGAGCCGACCAACTTCCTGCTGCCGGGGCAGCTGGTGGGGGTGGTGGGCCCCAATGGTTGCGGCAAATCCAACATCATGGATGCGGTGCGCTGGGTGCTGGGCGAAAGCAAGGCCAGCGAGCTGCGCGGTGAATCCATGCAGGACGTGATCTTCAACGGCACGACCACGCGCAAACCCGCCAGCCGCTCCAGTGTGGAGCTGGTGTTTGACAATGCCGACCACCGCGCCGGCGGGCAGTGGAACCAGTACGAAGAAATTGCCGTCAAGCGCGTGCTGACCCGTGACGGCACCAGCAGCTACTTCATCAACAACCAGCCGGTGCGCCGCAAGGACGTGCAAGACGTGTTCCTGGGCACCGGCCTGGGGCCACGCGCCTACGCCATCATTGGTCAGGGCACGATCAGCCGCATCATCGAATCCAAGCCTGAAGAGTTGCGTCTCTTCCTGGAAGAGGCGGCAGGGGTGTCCAAGTACAAGGAGCGCCGCCGGGAGACCGAGAACCGCCTGTCCGACACCCGCGAGAACCTGACCCGGGTTGAAGACATCCTGCGTGAACTCAACGCCAACCTCGACAAGCTCGAAAAGCAGGCCGAGGTGGCGCGCAAGTACAACGCCTTGCAAGGCGAGGTCACGCTCAAGCAGCACCAGCTGTGGTTCCTGAAGCGCCGCGAAAGCGAGGGCGACCAGGCCAAGGTCAAGGCCGACGCCGACAAGGCCCTGAACGACCTCGAGTCCCGCGTGGCCGACCTGCGCCACATCGAGGCCGACCTGGAAACCATCCGCCAGGCCCATTACGCCGCCGGCGATCAGGTCAACCAGGCCCAGGGCCAGCTGTATGAAGCCAGCACCGAGGTGGGCAAGCTGGAAGCCGAGATCCGCTTTGTGATCGAAGGTCGCCAGCGCGTGCAGCAGCGCCTGGTCACGCTCAAAGAACAAATGGCCCAGTGGGGCTTGCGCCGCGAAGACGCAGAAGCCCAGCTCGAAACCCTGGCCGAGGCCGACGTGGATGCCGAAGAGCGCGCCGAACTGCTGGCCGCCCAGGTCGAAGAGCAGGCCATGCGCTTGCCCGAGCTCGAAGACGCGCTGCGCCTGAGCCAGCAGCGCGCCAACGAGCAGCGCGCCAGCGTCGCCCAGGTGCAGCAACAAATCCAGGTGCTGGCCGCCGAGCAGCGCAGCCTGGATGAGCAGTCGCGCGGCCTGAACCAGCGCCGCGACAAGCTCAGCACCGACCGCAGCGCCCTGGCCGCGCCCGATGAAGCCCGCCTGAACAGCCTGCGCAGCCAGCTCGAAGAGGCCCAGGAAGTGGCCGAGGTGGCCGATGCCCGCCTGCATGAGCTGCAAGACAGCGTGCCCCAGCTGGACGACGACCGCCGCCAGCGCCAACAGGCCGTGAACGCTGAAGGCGCGCGCCAGGCCGAACTGTCGGCCCGCCTGGATGCCCTCAAAGCCTTGCAAGAGAAGGTCAAGACGGACGGCAAGCTGCAGCCCTGGCTGGCCCGCCATGGGCTGGAGGGGCTGGCCGGCTTGTGGAGCCGCCTGCACATCGAAGCCGGTTGGGAAAACGCCCTGGAGGCCGCGCTGCGCGAGCGCCTTGGGGCCCTGGAGGTGTCGCGCCTGGAGATGGTGCGGGGCTTTCTGGGTCACAGCGCGGCCGACGCGCCGCCGGCCCGGCTGGCCTTCTTCAGCCCCCCCTCGGCGCCCCGGCCTGAGGCTTCTGGCGGCCTGCCGCGACTGGTGGACCTGCTGCGCGTGCACGACGCCAGCTTGCGCGCCTTGCTGGCCGACTGGCTGCATGGCTGCCTGACCGCCGGCAGCCTGGAAGAAGCCCTGGCTCAGCGTGCCAGCCTGGAACCCGGCCAGGTGATTTACGTGGCCGGTGGCCACGCGGTGTCGGCCCATGGCGTGACCTTTTACGCGCCGGACTCCGAGCAATCTGGCTTGCTGGCCCGCGCCCAGGAAATTGAAAACCTGGACAAACAACTGCGTGCCCAGGCCTTGATCGCCGAAGACTCGCGCAGCGCCCTGGTGCGCGCCGAAGCGGCGTATGCCGAGGCCTCGCAGCGCCTGGTCGCCGCCCGCCGTGAGGCCACCGAAGCCCAGGGCCGCCGCCATGAGCTCGAGGTCGAGACCCTGCGCCTGTCCCAGTTGGCCGAGCAAACCCGCAGCCGTAGCGAACAAATCCTGTCCGACCTGGCCGAAGTGGACCTGGGGCTGGAAGACATCCAAGAGCGCCGCATCACCGCCGAGGCCCGCTTCGAAGAGCTGGACATGCAGCTGGCCGACACGCAGGAACGCCACGCCCAGCTGGATGAACGCGTGATCGAGGCCGAGCGCAAGCTGGCCGAGAGCCGCGAGCAGCAGCGCAGCCTGGAGCGCCAGGCCCAGGAAGCCACCTTTGCGCGGCGCTCCCTCGAAGCCCGGCGCGGCGAGTTGTCGCGCACCATCGACACGGCGCGCCAACAAGGCGAGGCCTTGGTCGACGAAGAGCAGCGCGCCCAAGCCGAGCTGGGGCGCCTGTCCGATGCTGCCGCCCAAGGGGGCTTGCAAGACGCGCTGGAGCGCAAGATGGAGCGCGAGAAAAACCTCGCCGCCCGCCGCAGCGAATACGACGGCCTGACCGCCCAGTTGCGCGCCACCGACGAGCGTCGCTTGCAGGTGGAGCGCGAACTCGAGCCGCTGCGCCAACGCATCACCGAATTCCAGCTCAAGGAGCAGGCCGCACGCCTGGGCTTTGAGCAGTACGCCAGCTTGCTCGCCGACGCTGGGGCCGACCTGGAGGCGGTGGCGGCGTCGATCGAGCAAGGCCAGGTGCGCCTGACCGGGCTGCAGTCGGAAATCGACCGCTTGAACCGGGAGATTGCCGCCCTGGGCGCGGTCAACCTGGCCGCGCTGGACGAACTGACCGCCGCGCGCGAACGCAAGACCTTCCTGGACGCCCAGTCGGCCGACCTGGTCGAGGCCATGACCACGCTGGAGGACGCGATCCGCAAGATCGACGGCGAAACCCGCGAACTGCTGTCGGGCACCTTCAATGCCGTCAACGAGCACTTCGGGCGCATGTTCCCCGAGCTGTTTGGCGGTGGTACCGCCAAGCTCATCATCACCGGCGACGAAATCCTTGATTCCGGCGTGCAGGTGCTGGCCCAGCCGCCTGGCAAGAAGAACCAAACCATCCACCTGCTGTCGGGCGGCGAGAAGGCACTCACCGCAATCGCGCTGGTGTTTGCCATCTTCCAGCTCAACCCGGCGCCGTTTTGCTTGCTGGACGAGGTGGACGCGCCGCTGGACGACGCCAACACCGAGCGCTACGCCAAGCTGGTGTCGAGCATGAGCCAAGGGACGCAGTTCCTGTTCATCAGCCACAACAAGATCGCCATGGAAATGGCCGAGCAACTGATCGGCGTCACCATGCAGGAGCAGGGCGTGTCGCGCATCGTGGCGGTCGACATGGAATCTGCCCTGTCCATGGCCCAAGCCTGAACCCACAAGACCCAAGCCTCTGGAACAAAGAACGCCCCATGAGTACCTTGCAAATCAGCCTGGCCATTGCCGGCGGCGCCGTTTTGGCTGCCGTGGTGGCCTACAACACCTGGACCTCGCGCAAGAACGAGCCGCGCAAGCCCGAGCCCGAACCCGAGGCCTCGGAAGCCGCCCCTGACACGAGCAGCACTGGCCGTGTCGAGCCCGGCCTGGAAGACGGCTTTGCCGACACCCAACCCGGCCACGGCGCCGCCAGCCTGGGCCTGCCTGCACTGGAGCGCAAGCCAGGCCTGGATTCGCTGATCGACGTGATCGCCCCCCTGACCCTGGAAGGCCTGGTTTCGGGCGACGCGGCCCTGGCTGCCTTGCCCCACACCCGCCGAGCTGGCAGCAAGCCCTTTGCCATCGAAGGGCTGAACGAGGCCAGCCAACATTGGGAAACGCCCGTGCCAGGCCAGCGTTACACCGCCTTCCAGGCCGGCGTGCAGCTGGCCAACCGCACCGGGGCGCTCAACGAGATCGAGTTTTCTGAGTTCGTCATGAAGACCCAGGCGTTTGCCGACGCGGTGAACGCGGCGCCTGAGTTCCCGGACATGCTGCACGAGGTGGCGCGTGGCCGCGAGCTGGACCAGTTTGCCAGTGACCACGACGCCCAGCTGTCCTTCAGCCTGCGTGCCCGCCATGCGGCCTGGAGCCCGGGCTATGTGCAGCAAAACGCGGCCCGCCAAGGTTTTGTGCCTGGGGCCATCCCGGGGCGCATGGTGCTGCCGGCCTCGGCCGCTGGCCTGCCGCCGCTGCTGGGCCTGAGCTACGACGCCCAGGCCGCCATGGCCGAGGACCCCGAGCAGTCCGCCCTGCGCGAGATCGCCCTGCACCTGGACGTGCCCCAGGTGCTGCGCGCCGAACACCCCTTCACCCGCCTGCGTGAGGTGGCCCAGGCCCTGGCCGAATCCATGGACGGTGCTGTCACCGACCAAAACGGCAACCTGATCCCCGAGCAAGCCATGGACACCATCGGTACCGACCTGGAGCAGCTGTACGACGCGCTCGACAGCCGCGACCTGGCCGCCGGCTCGCCCCAGGCGCGCCGCCTTTTCAGCTGAGTTCGACATGACGTCACCCGACCTGCAAGGGGCCGCCGCTGCGGCCCCTTTTTCCTCCCCGGCCAGCCCGCAAGACCAGGCCCGCGCCCGTGAGTTGGGCGCGCAACTGCGCCACCACGCCCACCAGTACTACGTGCTGGACCAACCCCAGATCCCGGACGCCGAGTACGACCGCCTGTTCCAGGCCTTGCAAGCCCTGGAGGCAGCGCACCCCGAGCTGCTGATGCCCGACTCGCCCACGCAGCGCGTGGGCGGGCGGGTGTTGGACCAGTTCAACAGCGTGCGCCATGCCGTGCCCATGCTCAGCATCCGCACCGAGACCGACACCGAAGCCAGCGGCGCCGAGGCCTTTGACGCCCGCATCCGGCGCGAGCTGGGCCTGGGCGAGGGGGCCGCACCCGTCGAGTACGTGGCCGAACTCAAGTTCGACGGCCTGGCCATGAACCTGCGCTACGAAGACCGGGTGCTGGTGCAGGCCGCCACGCGCGGCGATGGCGAGCTAGGCGAAGACGTCACGCACAACATCCGCACCATTGGCCAGATCCCGCTGCGCCTGCCCGACGGTGCGCCGCCCGTGCTCGAGGTGCGCGGCGAGGTCTACATGCGCCGCCCCGACTTTGAGCGCCTCAACGAAGCCCAGCGTGCGCGTGGCGACAAACTGTTTGTCAACCCGCGCAACGCCGCCGCCGGTGCGGTGCGGCAACTCGACTCCAACATTGCAGCCCAGCGCCCCTTGAGCTTTTTCGCCTACGGCCTGGGCGAGGTCACGCCGCCTGAACAAGGCGGGCCGGCCTGGCAGACGCATTTCGAGGTGCTGCAGGCCTTGAAGGGCTGGGGTTTCCCGGTCGAATCGCTGGACCAGACCGCGCTGGGCGCCGCGGAATTGGTGGCCTTTCACCAGAAAATTGGGGCCCTGCGCGACCAACTGGCCTACGACATCGATGGCGTGGTCTACAAGGTCAACAGCCTGGCCCTGCAACGCCGGCTGGGCTTTGTCACCCGCGAGCCGCGCTGGGCCGTGGCGCACAAGTACCCGGCGCAAGAGCAGCTGACCACGGTGCTGGGCATTGACGTGCAGGTGGGCCGCACCGGGGCTGTGACCCCGGTGGCGCGCCTGGAGCCGGTGTTTGTGGGGGGCGTGGTGGTGTCCAACGTGACGCTGCACAACCAGGACGAAATCGCCCGCCTGGGCCTGCTGGTGGGCGACACGGTGATCGTGCGTCGAGCCGGTGACGTGATTCCGCAGGTGGTGGCCGTGGTGCCGGAGCGCCGTCCGGCCGAGCTGGACCTGGCGGCCGAGGCCTTGCCAGCGCCCTACCTCCGCTTTGTCATGCCGACCCATTGCCCTGTGTGTGGGTCGCATGTGATGCGCGACGAGGGCGAGGTGGTGGCGCGCTGCACCGGGGGCCTGTTCTGCAAGGCCCAGCGCAAGGAGTCGATCCGCCACTTTGCCAGCCGGCGCGCGATGGACATCGAGGGCCTGGGCGAGCGCCACATCGACAACCTGGTCGAGTACGACCAGCTGCACAGCGTGGCCGACCTGTACCAGCTGACCCTGCAGCAGTTCTTGGACGTGAAGCGCCGCGTGGACGAGCGAGACGGCGTGGCCGCCGAGCTGCAAGGCCGCGAGGAGATCCCCACCAAGTGGGCGCAGAACATCCTGGACGGCATTGCCGCCAGCAAGCAGCGCCCGCTGGGGCGCTTCCTGTTTGCGTTGGGCATGCGCCATGTGGGCGAGTCCACCGGCAAGACCCTGGCCGACTGGCTGGGCCGCCTGGACTGGGTGCGCCGCGCGCCGCTGCCCCTGCTGCGGGTGTTGCCCGACGTGGGCGATGTGGTGGCCACTTCGATCTACGAGTTCTTGCAGGAAGACCACAACCGCAAGGTCATCGACACCCTGGTGGCCGAAGGCGTGGTGCCCCCCGACACCGGCCGGCCCCAGGCCGCGCTGGCCGACAAGCTGAGCCTGCCCAGCCTGCTGGGGGCCCTGAAAGTGCCCAAGCTGACGCCGCTGCGCGCCGAACAGTTGGCGCCGCACCTGGGGGCCCTGGCCGACCTGCTGGACGTGCAAGCCCCGTGGCAGCGCAGCGCCGACTTGCCTGCCGAGGTGCTGAAGTCGCTGCAAGCCTTTGTGGCCGAGCCCGGCCAGGCGGACGTGCTGCGCGCGCTGGACCAAATCCGCGCCGAGCTGCTGGCGGCTTTGCCGGCGGCGCCCAGCGGCCCCCGGTCATCGCTGGCTGGCAAGACCGTGGTGCTGACCGGTACCTTGCCCACGCTGGGCCGCGACCAGGCCAAAGACCTGCTGGAGGCCGCCGGCGCCAAGGTCACGGGGTCGGTCAGCAAGAAGACGGACTATGTCGTGGCCGGGGCCGAGGCGGGCAGCAAGCTCGACAAGGCCTTGAGCCTGGGCGTGACCGTCTTGGACGAAGCGGGCATGTTGGCGCTGTTGGCCGCGCTGGAGGCGGGCGGCGACACCGCGCCCAGCCCAAGCGCTGCGCCGACTGAAAGTCCCTCCGTTGCCGCCCCCTCGACACCAACCACCACCTCAGAGGCGCCCTTCCAAAGCGCGCTGTTCCCCCCGACTGGAGACGACTGACCATGGCCATCCGCGAGATTCTCAAAATGGGTGACCCGCGCCTCCTGCGGGTGGCCCAGCCCGTGACCGACTTTGACAGCGACGCCTTGCACCTGCTGGTGCGTGACCTGTTCGAGACCATGGCCGCCGTCAACGGCGCAGGCTTGGCCGCGCCGCAAATTGGGGTGGACCTGCAGCTGGTGATCTTTGGCACCAACGCCCCCAACCCGCGCTACCCCGACGCGCCCCTGGTGCCGCAAACGGTGCTGTGCAACCCCGTGCTCACGCCCCTGGGCGATGAAGAAGAGGAAGACTGGGAGGGTTGTCTGTCCGTCCCCGGCCTGCGCGGCGTGGTGCCGCGCTACAAACGCCTGCATTACCGGGGCTTCGACCCCTACGGCGATCCGATCGAGCGCACGGTGGAGGGCTTTCACGCCCGCGTCGTGCAGCACGAATGCGATCACCTGATCGGCAAGCTCTACCCGATGCGGGTGCGGGACTTCAGCCGCTTTGGCTTCACCGAGGTGCTGTTTCCGGGCTTGGACCCGAAGCAGGATGATTGAGGGCGCGTTGGCCATGCCATTCGAATGGAAACACTCGACCGATGGGGTCGATTGGGAAGAACTGTCTGCCCTGTACCGGGCGGCCCCATTGGGCGACAAGTCGCCTCAGCACCTGCAAACAGTCTTCTCCAACAGCCTGTTCAAGTGTTTCGTCTACGAGCACTCGAAGCTGGTCGCGGCGGGGCGCGCGCTGGCAGATGGTGCGGACTGCGCCTACCTTTGCGACATCGCGGTGCTGCCCAGTCATCAAGGCACAGGCCTGGGCCAGCAGCTGGTCCAAGCGCTGGTGGACCTGTCATCCGGCCACAAGAAAATCATCTTGTATGCGGTGCCTGGCAAAGAGCCCTTCTACAAAAAGTTCGGCTTCATGCGGATGAAGACGGCCATGGCCATTTTTGAGCACCCACAGCAGCAGGTGGCGCGGGGCTACCTCGGCGAAGACCAGCCTTAGCAGGGGCCCTGGCCACCGTCAGGCGCCCCGCTCCAAGCAGGGGCTGCCTCTCGGTTCATTGAACCTGCACCACCTCAAACTGCTGCGGGCTTGGGCCCAGCTGCATTGACACCTCATCGCCCTCGCATTTCCCAATCAGGGCCCGGGCCAAAGGCGCTTCGGTGCTGATCACCTGCACCAGTTGGGCACCGCTGAGCAGCTTCATGCTGCCCCCACCTGGGCCCAGAAAGAGCCGTTGTGGCCGGTCTTGCGCATCGACCAGGCATACCAGTGCGCCCAGTTGGATGCCTTTGTCGGCGTCGTAGGGGCGGGGGCGGAATTGGCGCCAAGTGGCCAAAGCCTGCCGGATGGCTTCGGCGCGCCGCGCCTGGCCGGTGGCCAGGTAGGCGGCTTCCAGCCCCAGGGTGTCGTATTTGTTTTCGGCGATGTTCTCTTCGTGGGTCGCCGTTTCATGGGCGGCCTGCACGGCTTCTTCGGCTTGCAGCAGGTCCTCGGCCAGGCGTTCCAGCACCTGCTGCTGCAGCCACGATTTATCCATGGTGAACAGGATGCTGCTCGACGATGCAAGGAGACGCCAGGGGCATCACACCGTTCCCAGCGCCTGCAGCAGCTCGGTTTCGATCTCGATCTGCTTGCGGTTTTGCTGCAGCTCGGGGCCTTGGATCAGGAAGGTGTCTTCCACCCGCTCGCCCAAGGTGCTGACCTTGGCCAGTTGCAGGCTGATTTGGTGGCGGGCCAGCACGCGGGCCACGAGGTACAAGAGGCCCAGGCGGTCGCTGGCCGAAATGCTGAGCAGCCAGCGCTGGGCTTTTTCGTCCGGGCGCAGGTCGACCCGGGGCGTGATTGGGAAGCTCTTCACCCGGCGCGACACCCGGCCTCGGCTGGGCGGGGGCAGGGGACCGGCCTCGACGATGGTGCGGGTCAGGTCGCACTGAACCAGGCTGGTCAGCTCGCGGTAGTGCTCGGGCAGCATTTGCGTGACGACTTGGAAGGTGTCCAGCGCGTAGCCGTTCGAGGCGGTGTGGATCTTGGCATCCAAAATGCTGAAGCCGGCCTGGTCAAAGTAGCCGCAGATGCGGGCAAACAGATCAGGCTGGTCGGGCGTGTAGACCAGCACCTGCATGCCTTCGCCCACGGGCGACTGGCGCGCGCGCACCAGGGTCTCGGCCGAGCCCACATGGCGCGACAGCTGCCGGGTGTGCCAGGCGATGTCGCTGGCGTCGTGGCGCATGAAGTAGCTGACGTCCAAGGTGTCCCACAGGCCTTTTTGCGCCTCGTAGGGCAGGGCGTACAAGGCCAACTGCACCAGGGCCTCGCGCTTGCGGGCCTCGATTTCGGCGCTGGGGTCGGGCGCGCGGCCACCCAGCACGCGCAGGGTGTAGCGGTACAGGTCTTCCAGCAGCTTGCCCTTCCAGGCGTTCCAGACTTTGGGGCTGGTGCCCCGGATGTCGGCCACGGTCAGCAGGTAGAGCGCGGTGAGCTGGCGTTCATTGCCCACACGCTTCGCAAAATGGCCGATGACTTCAGGGTCGCTCAGGTCTTCCTTTTGCGCGATGCGGCTCATGGTCAGGTGTTCACCGACCAGGAAGGCGATCAGGTCGGCGTCTTCCTGCGCGATCTCGTGGTCACGGCAAAAGCGCTGCACCTCGGCCATGCCCAGTTCAGAGTGGTCGCCGCCTCGGCCTTTGGCGATGTCGTGGAACAGGGCGGCGGTGTACAGAATCCAGGGCTTGTCCCAGCCAGCGGCCAATTGCGAGCAAAACGGGTACTCGTGCGCGTGCTCGGCCATGAAGAAGCGGCGCACATTGCGCAGCACCATCAGGATGTGCTGGTCCACCGTGTAGACGTGGAACAGGTCGTGCTGCATCTGGCCCACGATGCGGCGGAACACCCACAGGTAGCGGCCCAGCACCGAGGTCTGGTTCATCAGCCGCATGGCGTGGGTGATGCCCTCGGGCTGCTGCAGGATCTGGCGGAAGGTCTCGCGGTTGACCGGGTCGCGGCGGAAGGCGCCGTCCATCACATGGCGGGCGTTGTACAGCGCGCGCAAGGTGCGCGCCGACAGCCCTTTGAGCCCCACCGTGGTCTGGTAAAGCAAAAAGGTTTCCAGGATGGCGTGGGGTTCGCGCTGGTACAGGTCGTCGCTGGCGACCTCGATCAGGCCCCCCTTGTCGAAGAAGCGCTCATTGACCCGGCTCAGCGGCTGACCTGCGGGGTGCAGGCGCTCTTCGATGTTGAGCATCAGAATCTGATGCAACTGGGTCACGGCCTTGGCCGCCCAGTAGTAGCGCCGCATCAAGGCCTCGCTGGCGCGCACGGCCAGGCGGGTGCCGTCAGGCGCGTGGGTGCGGTAGCCAAAGGTCTCGGCCACGGCGGTCTGCAGGTCAAACACCAGGCGGTCTTCGCGTCGCTTGGCCACCAGGTGCAAGCGGGCACGAATCAGGCTCAGCAAGGCCTCATTGGTTTTGATTTGGCGCACCTCGAACTCGGTGGCCAGGCCATTGGCCGCCAATTCGTCCCAGGACTGGCCGTAGCCCGCCGCCTTGGCCACCCACAGCAGGGTCTGCAGGTCGCGCAGGCCACCGGGCGATTCCTTGCAGTTGGGTTCCAGCGAATAGGGCGTGTTCTCAAACTTGTTGTGGCGTTGGCGCAGCTCCAGCGACTTGGCCACGAAAAACGCCGCCGGGTCCAGGTGCTGGCGGTAGCGCTTACCGAAGTCGGCAAACAGCTCGGCCGAACCCACCAGCAGGCGCGCCTCCAGCAGCGAGGTCTGCACGGTCACGTCCTTGGCCGATTCAGCCACGCATTCGCTGATGGTGCGCACGCTGGAGCCGATTTCCAGGCCCACGTCCCAGCAGTCGCCAATGAAGGACTCGAGTTGCTGTTTGAGTTCGCTGTTCTGGTCGGGCACCACGCCGTCGGGCAGCAGCACCAGCACGTCCACATCCGAGTGCGGAAACAGCTCGCCACGCCCATAGCCGCCCACGGCCAACAGGGCAAAGTGCGCCGGAAAGCCGGCGCGCGCCCAAAGCTCGGCCAGCACCTGGTCCACTTGCTGGGCGAACTTGACCAGCACGCCGTGGATGCCACGCGTGGAGGCGCTGGTGGTTTGCAGTTGCTGCAGCAGCGCCGCTTTTTGTTCGCGGTACTGCTCGCGCAGGGCCTGGGTTTCGGTCATAAGAACGGTGGCAAGCTGAGGCCGAACGCGCGGCAGTGCTGGGAAAGGGCAGAGATTGAGCGAGGGCTCAGGTCTTGGTCGCGCTGATGAAGGCGGGCAGCGGTGGGCTGCCAGCCGACAGGGTCAGAACGTCGTAGCCAGTCTCGGTGACCAGGATGGTGTGTTCCCACTGGGCCGACAGGCTGCGGTCCTTGGTGACGATGGTCCAGCCGTCGTTGCCAAACTCTTTGACCTCGCGCTTGCCCGCGTTGATCATGGGCTCGATGGTGAAGGTCATGCCGGGCTTGAGCTCTTCCAGCGTGCCGGGGCGGCCGTAGTGCAGGACTTGCGGCTCTTCGTGGAAGCGCTGGCCGATGCCATGGCCGCAAAACTCACGCACCACCGAGAAGCCATGGCCTTCGGCAAATTTCTGGATCGCGTGGCCGATGTCGCCCAGGCGGGCGCCGGGCTTGACCTGCTGGATGCCCAGCCACATGGCGTCAAAGGTCAGGGCGCTCAGGCGCTTGGCCGCGATCGAGGCGTCCGGCATCACGTACATGCGGCTGTTGTCACCAAACCAGCCATCCGGCGTGATCACGGTGACATCGATGTTCATGATGTCGGTCTTTTTGAGGGGCTTGTCGTTGGGAATGCCGTGGCAGACGACATGGTTCAACGAGGTGCACAGCGAAGCCGGGTAGGGCGGGTAGCCCGGGGGCTGGTAGCCAATGGTGGCCGACTTGGTGCCTTGGACATTGACCATGTACTCATGGGCCAGGCGGTCGATTTCCAGGGTCGTCACGCCGGGCTTCACGAAGGGGGTCAAGTAATCCAGCACTTCCGAAGCCAGTCGGCAGGCGACGCGCATGCCTTCGATCTCTTCGGCGGTTTTGTAGGTGATGCTCATCCCGCGATTATCCCATCTGTGCCGGGGGCTTGCTGAGCGCCTGTGGCGTGGCTTGGGGCCGGCTTGGCGCAGCGCCTCGGCGGCCTTGCGCCAAGCCGCTGGGCGCAAGGTCGCGCGGGGCGGCTAAAATAGCTGGCTTTTCCATGTGTTGCCTTGGCCAGTGCGCGCCGTTCCCATTCAGCGAACGGTGATTCTGGTCCCGGGCCCCAGCCGTCTTACCCCCAACAGGCCGCCAAAGTGACCTTGCCCACATCGCCCCAGATGCACCCTTCGCACGCCCAACACATCAGCACTTTTGAAGGCGGCAACGCCCTCAGCGCGTTCCGGGTGCAGCAATTGCTGCCCCGCCTGCAGGCGATCCACGAACGCATCAGCGGCATTTCGGCCCGCTTTGTGCACCTGGTGGTCTCCGAAGCCCAGCCCGATGCCGCCACGCGCGAGCGCCTGGCCGCCTTGCTGACCTATGGCGACCCCTACACCGGCCCGAGCGAAGGCGACGTTCTGTTGGTCAGCCCGCGTTTTGGCACGGTGTCGCCCTGGGCCTCCAAGGCCACCGACATCGCCCGCAACTGCGGCCTGGCCTTGAAGCGTGTGGAGCGCGTGACCGAATACCGCATCAGCTTCAAGCAGCCCCTGCTGGGCAAGGCCACGCTGAGTGACGAACAACGCTTGGCCGTGGCGGCCTTGCTGCACGACCGCATGACCGAATCGGTGATGTTCGATCGCACCCAGGCCGCCGGCCTGTTCACCGAATTGCAAGCCCAGGCCATGGCCTACGTGGATGTGCTGGGCGGTGGCCGCGCGGCGCTGGAAACCGCCAACACCCAGTTCGGCCTGGCCCTGGCCGACGACGAAATCGATTACCTGGTGAAGGCCTTCACGGGCCTGCAACGCAACCCCACCGACGTGGAGTTGATGATGTTCGCCCAGGCCAACAGCGAGCACTGCCGTCACAAGATCTTCAACGCGCAGTTCACCATCGACGGTGTGGCGCAGGACAAGAGCATGTTCGGCATGATCCGCAACACGCACCAGCTGGCTCCCCAGCACACGGTGGTGGCCTACTCGGACAACGCCTCGGTGATGGAGGGCCATGCGGTGGAGCGCTTCATGGCCGCTTCGGCCGAGGGCCAATCGGTGGCCTATGCCAAGACAGACGCCACAAACCATGTGCTGATGAAGGTGGAAACGCACAACCACCCGACGGCCATTTCGCCCTTCCCGGGCGCCTCGACCGGCGCAGGTGGTGAAATCCGCGACGAAGGCGCCACCGGCCGTGGCTCCAAGCCCAAAGCGGGCATGACCGGTTTCACCGTGTCGCGCCTGGTGTTCGACGACAGCCAGACCACCGACTTCGGCAAGCCTGAGCACATCGCCAGCCCGCTGCAGATCATGGTCGAAGGCCCGCTGGGTGGCGCCGCCTTCAACAACGAATTCGGCCGACCCAACCTGGTGGGCTACTTCCGCGAGTACGAGCAGACCATCCCCTCGGACGTGGACAGCGTGCGCCGTGGCTACCACAAGCCCATCATGATCGCCGGTGGCCTGGGCGTGATCGACGCCGGCCTGACGCACAAGATCGAGTTCCCCGCCGGTACCCTGCTGATCCAGCTGGGCGGCCCGGGCATGCGCATCGGCATGGGCGGCGGCGCTGCCAGCTCCATGGCCACAGGCGCCAACGCTGCCGAGTTGGACTTTGACTCGGTGCAGCGCGGCAACCCTGAAATCGAGCGCCGTGCGCAGGAGGTGATCAACCACTGCTGGGCCCAGGGCGCAGCCAACCCCATCCTGGCCATCCACGACGTGGGCGCGGGTGGTTTGTCCAATGCCTTCCCTGAGCTGACCAACGACGCCGGCCGTGGCGCCCGCTTTGACCTGCGCAAGGTGCCGCTCGAAGAGTCTGGCCTGGCGCCCAAGGAAATCTGGAGCAACGAGAGCCAGGAACGCTATGTGATGGCCATCGCGCCCGAGTCGCTGGCCCAGTTCACTGCCTTCTGCGAGCGCGAGCGCTGCCCGTTCGCCGTGGTCGGCGTGGCCACCGAAGAGCGCCAACTGGTGCTGTCCGATGAAGGCCAACCCACCCCCGTCGACATGCCGATGGACGTGCTGTTGGGCAAGCCGCCCAAGATGCACCGCGACGTCAAGACCGTGGCGCGCCAGTTCAAGCCGGTGGACCTGACCGGGGTCAGCCTGCAGCAGGCCGCCATCGAAGTGCTGGCCCACCCCACCGTGGCCAGCAAGCGCTTCCTGATCACCATCGGTGACCGCACCGTGGGCGGCATGAGCCACCGCGACCAGATGGTCGGCCCCTGGCAGGTGCCGGTGGCGGACTGCGCCGTCACCCTGGCCGACTACAAGGGCTTTGCCGGCGAGGCCATGAGCATGGGCGAGCGCACGCCGCTGGCCGCCATCGACGCCCCGGCGTCGGGCCGCATGGCCGTGGCGGAAGCCATCACCAACCTGCTGGCCGCGCCCATCGAGCTGCCACGCGTCAAACTGTCCGCCAACTGGATGGCCGCTTGCGGCGAAGCCGGTGAAGACGCCGCGCTGTACGAAACCGTCAAAGCCGTGGGCCTGGACCTGTGCCCGGCGCTGGGCATTTCCATCCCGGTGGGCAAGGACAGCCTGTCCATGCGCACCCAGTGGAAGGACGAATCCGGTGCCGCCAAGAAGGTCACCTCGCCGGTCAGCCTGATCGTCAGCGCCTTTGCCAGCCTTGGCGACGTGCGTGGCACCCTGACCCCGCAGCTCGATGCCAGCGAAGCTGACAGCACCCTGGTGTTGATCGACCTGGGCAAGGGCCAAAACCGCATGGGCGGCTCGGTGCTGGCCCAGGTGCTGGACCAAGTGGGCGACAGCGTGCCCGACGTGGACGACGCCCAAGACCTGAAGAACCTGGTCAATGTGGTCAACACCTTGCGCGCCCAGGGCAAGATCCTGGCCTACCACGACCGCAGCGACGGCGGCCTGTTCGCCAGCGTTTGCGAAATGGCTTTTGCCGGCCATGTGGGCGTGGCCCTGAACGTGGACATGCTGGTCACCGAAGGCGACGGCATCAGCGACAGCCGCGCCGAGTACGGCGACAGCAAGAACTGGGCGCAACAGGTCAGCGCCCGCCGCGAAGAACTCACCCTGAAGGCCTTGTTCAGCGAAGAGCTGGGCGTGGTGCTGCAGGTGCGCACCAGCGAGCGCAACGAGGTCATGCAGACCCTGCGCGAGCACGGCCTGAGCAAGCACAGCCATTTCATCGGCAAAACCCGCCCGGCGGCGGCGGCCCTGGATGGTGGCAAGGGCGAGATCCAAGTCTGGCGCGACACCAAGAACGTGTTCAGTGCCAGCCTGTCGGACCTGCACCAGGTCTGGGACGCGGTCAGCTGGAAGATCTGCCAGCGACGCGACAACCCGGCCTGCGCTGATGCCGAGCACGCCGCTGCCGGCGTGCCCAGTGACCCGGGTGCCCACGTCAGCCTGAGCTTTGACCCGAGCGACAACGTGGCCGCGCCGTACCTGAACCTGAGCCGCCCCAAGGTTGCCATCCTGCGCGAGCAGGGGGTGAACTCGCACGTCGAGATGGCCTACGCCTTCACCGAAGCGGGCTTTGAAGCCTACGACGTGCACATGACCGACTTGCAAAGCGGTCGGGCCCGTCTGGAAGACTTCAAGGGCGTGGTGGCCTGCGGTGGCTTCAGCTACGGCGACACCCTGGGGGCCGGCATTGGCTGGGCCCGCTCGATCACCTTCAACCCGGTGCTGGCCGAGCAGTTCAAGGGCTTCTTTGGCCGCACGGACACCTTTGGCCTGGGCGTTTGCAACGGCTGCCAGATGTTTGCCGAACTGGCCGACATCATCCCGGGTGCCGAGGCCTGGCCGCGCTTCACCACCAACCAGAGCGAGCGTTTTGAGGCCCGCCTGTCCATGGTCGAGGTGCTGGAGTCGCCCAGCCTGTTCCTGCAAGGCATGGCCGGCAGCCGCCTGCCCATCGCGGTGGCGCACGGCGAGGGTTACGCCAACTTCAAGTACCGGGGCAAGCCCGCCGAGGCGATCGCGGCCATGCGCTTTGTGGACCACTTCGGTGCTGCCACCGAGGCCTATCCCTTCAACCCCAACGGCAGCCCGGGGGGCCTGACGGCGGTGACCACGGCCGACGGCCGCTTCACGGCCATGATGCCGCACCCGGAACGCGTGTTCCGCAATGTGCAGATGAGCTGGACTTCGGGTGACAAGGGCGAATTCAGCCCCTGGATGCGCCTGTGGCGCAATGCCCGCAAGTGGGTGGCCTGAGGCCACTGAAGCCCGGAGCCTGATGCGGCTGAGGGCTTGATCACGGAGCCCCTGACAGGCCCGCCAGACTCGTTCTGGTGGGCCTGTTGCGTTGCGAGCCGGCCAATCGCTTGACTTGGATCAAGTGCTCTGCAGATGCTGGCAGGGGGCTGGGCTGACCGGGCCCCAACTGCCGGGATACTGTTCGGGCTACAAGCGCTGTGCTCCGCTGCGGGGGCATGGCTTGGCATCGAAACCGATCGCCCCCATTTGCCTTCAGGGACTTTTCACCATGAGCGATATCCGCGCCAACTGGCGTGACATGAGCTTGGGCACCAAGCTCTCGTTGAGTAACTTCCTGCTGGTCTTTTGCGTGTTGACGCTGCTGATCGGCGCCATTTCTTGGTCGGTCTCGCAAAGCACCGAAGAGCGTGCCACGGCCGAGGTGAGTGACAAGACCCAGCTGCTGGTGCAGTTGATCAAGGCCACCGACGATGACCTGCGCCTGCGCACCACCTCATTGGCGCAAGCCTTCAACCGCCGTTTGGATGGCCAGGTCAGCCTCAATGGGGAAACGATGGAGATGGCGGGCAAGCCGGTGCCGGTGATGCTTTGGCATGGCAAGCCCGTCAACCTGGATGGCAGCGTGGTGGATGAGTTTTCGCAACTCACCAAAAGCTCGACGACCGTCTTTGTTCGCTCGGGCGAGGACTTTGTCCGCATCACCACCTCGTTGAAGAACGAACAGGGCCAGCGCGCCACCGGCACCACGCTGGACCGCAAACACCCGGCTTACCCCATGGCCTTGCAGGGCCAGCCGTTTGTGGGGCTGGTGAACCTGTTTGGCCGCCAATACATGACCCGCTACGACCCGCTCAAGAGCGTCGACGGCAAGGTGGTGGGCCTGACCTTGGTGGCCCAGGAGTTCACGGAGTACCTGGCGATCCTCAAAAAGACCGTTCGGAGTCTGAAGATTGGGGAGAGCGGCTATTTCTATGTGCTGGACGCCCAGCCGGGCCCCCACCTCGGCAAGTTGGTGATCCACCCGGTCAAAGAGGGCCAGGACATGCTGGACACCAAGGATGCCAACGGCAACTACTTTGCCCGCGAGATGCTGGAGCGCCAAAACGGCGTGCTGCGCTATCCCTGGATCAATGCGGAGCTGGGTGAGACCCGGGCGCGGGAGAAGGTCATTTCCTTCGCTTATTTCAAGGAATGGAACTGGGTGATTGCCGGGGGCACTTATGCGGACGAATATTCCGCCCAGGTCACCCACCTGCGCAACCTCTACGCTGGGCTGGGCTTGCTGATCGTGCTGGTGATTTCGCTCTTGTGGTGGTACCTGTTCCGTCGTCTGGTGGTGCTGCCGTTGGCTGAGGTGGGGCTGGCCGCGGAGCAGATTGCGCAAGGCGATTTGACTGTGCAGCTGCCCGTGGATCGGCGTGATGAGGTGGGTCTGCTGCAGGCCTCGATGAACCGCATCGGCCAGGGGCTGGCGGGCGTGGTGCGCTCGGTGCGCGACAACTCGCAAAACGTGGCCACGGCCAGCGCCGAGATCGCGCAGGGCAACCAGGACTTGAGCGGGCGCACCGAGGCCCAGGCCAGCGCGCTGGAGCAGACCGCGGCCTCCATGGAGCAGCTGGGCAGCACCGTGAAGCAAAACGCCGAACATGCCCGCACGGCCAATCAGTTGGCGGTGCAGGCCAGCTCGGTGGCCGCCCAGGGCGGGGTGGTGGTGGGCGAGGTGGTGGACACCATGCGAGGCATCAATGACAGCTCACGCCGCATCGCCGACATCATCGGGGTGATCGACGGCATAGCCTTCCAGACCAACATCCTGGCCCTCAATGCCGCGGTGGAGGCTGCCCGCGCGGGTGAGCAGGGTCGAGGTTTTGCGGTGGTGGCCAGCGAGGTGCGATTGCTGGCCCGACGCAGTGCCGAGGCGGCCAAGGAAATCAAGACCTTGATCGACGACAGCGTGACCCGGGTGGAAAAAGGCGGTGTGCTGGTTGATCAGGCGGGGCGCACCATGCAAGAGGTGGTGCAGGCCATTCAACGTGTGAGCGCGGTGGTGGGTGAGATCAGCCTGGCCAGCGGCGAACAAAGCGCTGGTGTGGCTCAGGTCGGTGAGGCCGTGAGCCAGATGGACCACGCCACCCAACAAAACGCCGCCTTGGTCGAAGAGATGGCCGCCGCGGCTGGCAGCCTGCGGGGGCAGGCCGATGACCTGGTGCGCGCGGTGGCCTTATTCAAGCTCGACAGCCACGCGCTGCGACTCGCCCGGGACTGAGGGCGGTGGGGCCAAAGTGCCCCGCGCTCATGGCCGGGCGCCTCTGGGCCGCCTCGTGGCGGGCGCGCCCGCCAGGCGCTGAGAGAAAGCGCTGAGAGAAAGCGCTGAGAAAAAGCGCTGAGAAGGGGCGTTCAGTCCCGGGCCGGGATGTTGAGCCCGCGCTGCACCGCCGGTCGGGCCACGAAGGCGGCCAAAACGCGTTCCACCTGGGGGAAGTCGGCCTGGCCGACCAGATCGCCCGCTTCGTAGAAGCCAAACAGATTGCGCACCCAGGGCCAGATGGCGATGTCGGCCACGGTGTAGGTGTCGCCCATGATCCAGTCCCGCCCGCTCACGCGCTGCTCCAGCACGCCCAGCAGACGGCGCGACTCGGCCACATAGCGGTCGCGCGGGCGCTTGTCTTCGTAGTCTTTGCCAGCAAATTTGTGAAAGAAGCCGAGTTGCCCAAACATCGGGCCCACGCCCCCCATTTGGAACATCAGCCACTGCAGGGTCTCATAGCGCAGAGCGGGGTCGCTGGGCAGGAACTGCCCGCTTTTCTCGGCCAGGTACCAGAGGATGGCCCCTGACTCGAACAGGGCCAGCGGCTGCCCGTTCGGGCCTTGGGGGTCCAGGATGGCCGGGATCTTGTTGTTGGGGTTGAATGACAGGAATGCTGGGCTGAACTGGTCATTGGTCTGAAAGCTCACCAAGTGCGCTTCGTAGGGCCAGCCCAGTTCTTCGAGCAGGATGGACACCTTCACGCCGTTGGGCGTGGGCAGGGAGTAAAGCTGCAAGCGTTCGGGGTGCTTGGCCGGCCATTTTTGGGTGATGGCGAAGGTGCTGAGTTGGGTCATGTTTGAAGATAGCGGAGTTTCGAATAGGGGGAGACGTGATCAAGGTGATCAAGGTGATCAACTATACGGAGCATGTGAATGCTGTGCTTGGACGAGGTTGGGCTCAGGATGGCTTGGTGGTGAACGTATTGGGGTCTGAATCGGGTTGCATGCCTCACATGCTCGCAGAGGTGGTGGTCACAACTTTTTTGTCAAGTAAGATCTTGAGTTCAATTCGAAATCCATTTGTGATGTCTTTTTTCAAAGCTGCACTGAAGTCCATTCCTGCCGTCAATCGAGCTGTGAGGGCGCTGGACAATCAGCACGAGAGGAATGAGTTTGTGCATGCGGCTTTGGCTGCTATTCCGGCTGGTAAAACACTGTTGGACGCGGGGTGTGGAAGTCAACGCTATCGACCTGCGTGCGCACATTTACTTTACAAGTCGCAGGACTTTGGTCAGTACGACGTTGACCTGAAAAAGATGATCGGCAGTGACGATCCATCTGGTGAACAAAAATACGCTTACGGCACCTTGGACTACGTGGGCAATATTTGGGAAATTGCTGCCCCTGATGCCTCCTTTGACGCCATTCTGTGTACCGAGGTGTTTGAGCACATCCCGTATCCCAACGAAACACTTCGCGAATTCAGTCGCCTGCTTAAACCAGGTGGCCAGTTGATACTGACGGCACCCAGCAACTGCCTGCGGCATATGGATCCCTACTTCTTTTACGCAGGGTTTTCAGACCGTTGGTTTGAGCGGTTCTTAGCAGAAAGTGGGCTGATTGCTCAGGAAATTACTCCGGTGGGTGACTACTACAGTTGGCTATCGGTGGAGGTGGCCCGCACCGCGCTCACGCATTCGATCATGGCTAAGCTGGCTCTTTTGCCAGCTTTCCTGTACTTCCGGAGTCAAAAGAAAACCTCTTTGTCGACCGATACGTTGTGCATGGGTTACCACGTGATCGCGCACAAGCCGTTGGTTTGAGGAGTCAATAGAGTTAGTCGGGTACCTTGCGGTTCAGCCCGGGTCGCTCCCCATCCATCAAGGTCGCGGCCGCGCGCACCTGAGCCGATTGAGTGCGCATGTAGCCCATCACCGTGGCGACGCTGCGGTGGCTGGTCATGGCCATGGTTTGGGCCAAGGCAATGCCTTGAGCGCCGGCTTCAGTGACAAAGCCAGAGCGCAGGGAGTGCGCTGAAAAATCCCCCTCCAAGCCGGCGAGCTGACATCGCGCTTTGACGATGTCGCGCACGGCCGCGGGCGACAAAGGGGGGCCCAGGTGGCCGCCTTTGAGCACCCGGCGAAAGAGGGGGCCGTCTTGGATGCCGGAGGCATCGAGCCAGGCGCTCAGCGCGCGCGCGGCTTCCCCCTGGATGGGCTTGTCGTTCTCGGGGCGGTCCTGCCCGGCCTGGTTGGATTTGGAATGCAGCAACTGGTAGATGTAGGCATCTTCGCTCACACGCTTGAGAAAGCGCATCTCGGCACCACTGACTTCTGCGCGGCGTCTGCCGCCACTGGACCAGGCAAACAAGAGCAGGGCCCGATCGCGCAGGCCCTTGAGGCTGTCGTCGCAGGTGGCGAGCAGGGCGCTCAAGGGGTCTTTGGTCAAGGCGTCTTTTTTCACCGGTAGCTCGCCGCGCTTGGCGTAGGCCCGGCGGGTGTGGCCCAGCAGGTGGCGCACCAGCGGGTCTTCACAAGGGTTGGCCACGCCCGCCAACTGGTGGCTTTTGGAGAGCACCGCCACACGGTGGATCAGCCAGTTCAGCGACATCGGGCCTGGCTTGGCTTTGAAGCGCGCCGCCACCAGGGCGGTGTCCACGCTGGGGGGCAGCTCGTGCACCAGGCCTTGGGGTGTGCTTCTTTGTGCATGGTCCACGATGAACTGCATGACCACGGCCGGTGGCCAGGGCAGGGCTGGGCGATCGCCGTAGCGCAGCTGGTACCAGGCCGCCCAGTAGCGCAATGCCCCCTGGTAGCTGCGCCGGGTGTTGGCGGATTCACCTTCTTGCAGCAATTCCTGCACTGCCTGATGGGCCGCTTGGCCCAAATGGTCTCGATTCAGGGCTGGGAGCGCTGCGGGTGGGATAGAAAGCTTCATGGAGCGGGCTGGAAGTTCAAAAGATATGAAATAAGATGTGTATCAATATATAATATACAAATACTATCCATAGATCGCGATAATCATCACTTATCGAGGTTAGTCTAAAGCCTAAGGACTCTTCATGCCAAACGAACGCCGAAAAGGCATCCAACAAAGCGATGTGGAGCATGCCGCTGACCAGTTGCTGGCCGCCGGCGAACGCCCCACGATTGAAAAAGTGCGCATGCAGCTGGGACGGGGTTCCCCCAACACGATTGCGCCCCTGTTGGACCTGTGGTTCAGCGGATTGGGCCGGCGGGTGAGGGGGCTGGCCGGGGCCGAAGGTTGGGGCGATCAGCTGCCCGCCAGCTTGTTGGCCACGGCCGAGGCCTTGTGGCGCCAAGCCCAGACCGAGGCGGGGCAAGTGGCAGGGCAAGAGCTCAACGCGGCGAAAGAGGTGCTGGCCCAGTTGGAGCAGCGCGTGAACGAGCGTGCCCAGGCCCTGGTACAGCAGGAGGCCTTGTTGTTGGAGCGGCAGTCCAGTCTGGAGCGCAGTTTGCAAGCCGCGCAGCTGCAGATTGGCACGCTGGAGCAAGGTCTGGCCGTGGCCAACCAAGACAGCCAAGCCAAGGCGCAGAAGATCAACACCCTGGAGGCCAGTCTGCGACTGAACCAGGAGCGCCGGGACGAAGACGCGGCACGACACCAGCAGGCGCTGCAGCAACTGACCGAAGACCGTCGCCGGGCCGATGAGCGCTATGACAGCGCCAGTGTCAGGTCTGCGCTCGAAATTGACCGTCTGCGGCAGGAGCTCAAGGCTGAGCGGCAGCAAAGACAAATCAACGAGAAGGAATGGAAGGAGGCCTTGGAGTTGTCCCAACAGGCCTATTTGCATCTGAAGTCAGAGCACGAACAAGGTCAGGCTCTCCATGCGGCCGCCTTGCGGACTTGGCAGCAAGAGCGCACGGCGGCGCAGGATCAACTGGAGACATTACAAGCCGATTGGCAAAGTCGCGAAGCGCTGTGGCTTGAGCAGCAGTCGCAAGCCCTGAAGGCTGTCGATCCTGCGCCCAGCCGTGCCGGCAAACCCTCTCAAGCCACGCCAGCAAACAACAAATCCCTGGTCAAGCCCAAGGTGAGACGCTCCGCAGCACGGCCCTCTGGGGCTTGGCGTTTGAAGCGGCAGGGCTGAGTCTTGAACCAGGTTGAACCTGGGTGTCTCAATATGCACGGAGCCCAGCGCCTTTGGCGCGCTGGAGCTTCCCGTTGGGCAACGCTGGCGCCCCTGGGGGCCAATTAGCTCAACGGCTTCGCATTTGTCATTTAACATAATATACATTGTATAAAGTACTTTTGATGCAATACAGCAGCGCACGAACCCCACCAAGGCACACTCAGCGCCCTTCAATGATCCAAGCCAAGCCAAGCCAAGCCAAGCCAAGCCAAGCCAGGTCAGGTCAGGTCGGGCCAGCGACACAGCACTGTCCATATCGCCCAGCCTGTCCCCTCACAAGTCAAACACCTGGCCCTGCGGGTTGCGCCGTTGCCGCTTGAACGGCGGCAAGCCGGCCAGCAGGCGCTGGCCAAAGCTGGTCTGGATCAGGCGGCGGTCATAGCAATAGACATGGGCTTGGTCGGTCTCGCTGCGGATGGCGCGGCCCACCCATTGGGCCAGGCGGATGCTGACGGCGGGCACGACCAATTCCATGAACGGGTCGCGGCCCTTGGAACGCAGCCATTGCGATCGCGCTGAGCTGACCGGGTCCGACGGCGGCGCGAAAGGCAGCTTGCAAATGAACACGCTCTCGCACAGCGCCCCGGGCAAATCCAGGCCTTCGCCGAAGGACTGCATGCCGAAGATGATCGACGCCTCGCCGCGCTCCACGCGGTCGCGGTGGCGCTGCAACAGCGTCTGGCGTGGCAAATCGTTTTGCACCACGACCCGATGGCGCAGGCTGCCGCTCAGGCTGTCGACCGCCGTGCGCATCTGGTCGCGTGAGGTGAACAGCACCAGAGCACCGGCCTCCACCTGGGCCAGATCGCTCATCAACTCCTTGCACATGGCCTGGTTGAAGTCCGCGGCCCGCTTGGGGTCGGCCTGGGTCTCCACGGCCACCAGGTGACCCTGGCGGGCAAAGTCAAACGGGCTGCTGACCACGCGGGTGCTGACGTTGTCCAACCCGCGCAGCCCCGTTTCATTGAGAAAAAAGTCAAAGTTGCCGCAGCTGGTGAGCGTGGCCGAGGTGATGACCACGGCACGCGCCTTGCCCCAGAGCTTGTGGCGCAAGGCACTGGCAGGCTGGATCGGGCTGGCCGATGCGGTGATGGACATGAACTCGCCGTACTGGCCAAAGGTGAACCAGCGTGCTGCGGGCACTTCGGACTCCAGCAGCATCAGCGCGGCCCAGGACTGCACGGCCTCCAGCTTGGGCGCCAACACGCCCAGCTGCACATAGTGGGTCGACAACTCACGGGCATCCTCGGGCCGCTCCTTCATCTGCGTGCGCAGCGCGTTGGAGATGTTTTGCAGGTTCTTCAGCAAGGCGGCGGACAAGGTCAAGACCTCGCTCACGGGCTGGCTCAGCATCGCGGGCAGCGGGCCGATGGGCAGCAGTTCGACCGGCTCTTCGGTCAAACCCCTGGGGCGGTACAGCGCCAGGGCTTGTTGCGCCGCTTCTTGCAGGTGCTGCTTGAGCGCACTGCCCTGCCCGCCCAGCTCGACCGCGCAATCCAGGTCCAGCATTTCGGCGGTCTTGCGTGCGCGCAGCGCCAATTGCTCGACCCAGCGCAGCCGCGTGAGGTCGGTGCTCTCTTGAAAATGGTTCAGCGCCACCGACGGCAGGTGGTGGCCTTCGTCCAGGACCAGCAGGCAGTCCGACAGGTCGGGCAAGGTGTTGCCGTTGATGGTGGCCAGCAACAGGTCGTGGTTGGCCACAATGACTTGGGAGGCAGCCAAGGCCTTGCGCTGATCGAAGTAAGTGCAGTCCTGGTAGTCCGGGCAATGCTTGGCGGTGCAGCTGCTGGCCTCGGCAGCCACCGGGCGCCACATTTCAGGGGTGGGCGGCACGGCCAGGGTGTCGCGGTCACCGTTCCAGCGGTGCTCTTTCAGCTCGGTCGCCATCTGGCGGTAGAACAACAATTGGTATTCGGTCGGGGCGCGGCCGGACCCCACCGCCCCACTCTGCCCCCCTGCCCCCGTGCTGCCCTGGGTGGGCATTTCGTCGGCGAACAAATCGGGTTCGGCCTCGCCATTGACCCAGCGTTGCAGCTTGTATTTGCACACGTAGCGCCCGCGCCCCTTGGCCAGGGCGTGGGTGAAGGGCTCGGGCATCAAGGTGCTGAGCAGGGGCAAATCCTTGTGCACCAACTGCTCTTGCAGCGCCACGGTGGCGGTCGAGATGATGACGCGGGTCTTGCGCGCCAAGGCGGCCGCGATGGCGGGAGCGGCATAGGCGATCGACTTGCCCACACCAGTGCCCGCTTCGATGACGGCAAAGGCGCGCTCGGGCTCTTCCTCGCACTTGCCCAGGGTGGGCGTGCTGAAGGTCTGGGCCACCAGCTCGGCCATGTGGCGCTGGCCTTCGCGGGCGCGAAAGCCCACTGGGCTGTTCACCACATGGTCAAACGCGGCCAGGGCGCGGGTCTGGATGTCGAGCGGACTCACCAAGTGCCTTTGGGCTGGCGTTTGCGCAAGGCGGCGGCAATGGCTTCGACATTGCTGCTGCGCCCCACGCGCTGAGCGAATTCAATGGCCGTCAGGCCTTGCTGGTTGCGCAAGCTGGCGTCGGCCCCTTCGGCGAGCAGCAGGGTCAGGGTGTCTGTCGTACCATACATGGCCGCCATCATCAAGGGCGTGCTGCCGTTGGGCGACTCGGCGTCGATGTAGGCCGAGTTCTCCAGCAGCAGGCGCGCCATGTCCACCTGTTGAGGCGAGGTGCCCGAGCAGGCGTAGTGCAGCGGCGTCCAGCCGGTTTTATTGACATCGGCACCGCCGTCGATCAGCCATTTGGCCAAGCGCAGATCGCCCTTGATGGCCGCCAGCATGAGCAGGCTTTCACCCCGTGCATTGCGCAGCTCGGCCTTGATCTGGGGGGACTTCAGCAAGGCCTCCATGGCCCGGTAGGACTCGAGGTTGAAGGCCAGCATCAGCGCAGGCTGGCCGGTTTCGTCCACGGTATTGGGGTCAAAGCCCCGGGCCAACAAGGTTTGGATGGTGCGCGCATCGTCGCGGCGAACCGCGACAAAAAAGTCTTCGAACGAGCCAGCATGGGCGCGGCCCAGGCCCAGCAGGATCGAGGCGGCCAGGCCCGCCGTCAGCCAGGTGCGACGGGTGCTGTTCATGCGTCGCTCCCGCTGCTCACCACGCCCTGAAACAGCCGCTCAAAATTGCGGCTGGTGTGCTGGGCAATGGCCTCGACCGACAGACCCTTGAGGGTGGCCAGTTGCGCAGCCACATGGGGCACGTAAGACGGGTTGTTGGTTTTGCCCCGGTACGGTACGGGCGCCAGGTAGGGACTGTCGGTCTCGATCAGGATGCGGTCCAGCGGCACCAAGGTGGCCACCTCGCGCAGGTCGGCCGCGGTCTTGAAGGTCAGGATGCCCGAAAACGAGATGTAGTAGCCCAGGTCCAGCGCGGCGCGCGCCACCTCACGGGTTTCGGTGAAGCAGTGGAAGACGCCCCCGGCCGAGCCCGGGCTGCCGTCTTCGCCGGCCTCGCGCAGCAAGGCCAGGGTGTCGTCGGAGGCGCTGCGGGTGTGGATGACCAGCGGCTTGCCGGTCTGGCGGGCGGCCTGGATGTGGGTGCGAAAGCGGTCGCGCTGCCATGCCATGTCGGCCACGCTGCGCTCACCCAGGCGGTAATAGTCCAAGCCTGTCTCACCAATGCCGACCACCCGTGGGCGGGCCGCGCCCTCCAGCAAGTCGTCCAGGCTGGGTTCGCGCACGCCCTCGTTGTCGGGGTGCACGCCCACGGTGCACCAGAAGTTGTCGTAGGTCTGGGCCAGGGCGTGCACGTCGTCAAACTCTTCCAACGTGGTGCAAATGCACAAGGCGCGGTCCACCTGGGCGGCGTCCATGGCTTGGCGGATGGCGGGCAGCTGCGCTTGCAGCTCAGGAAAGGTCAGGTGGCAGTGGGAATCGACAAACATGTCTAATGTGGCGCAGGCGGTGGGCCGGCAGCCCACCTGAAAAATGGAAAAGCCCGCACAGCGGGCTGTCAAACAACAACACAGGGCCTTGGCGGACACCCGCCAGGGCGCCCTCACCTCAAATGGTCTGGGTGGGACGCTCTGAACCCAGGTGGCTGCCCAGGATTTCTTCGATTTTGATCTTCAACAAGCGGGACTTTTCGTCCTGCGGAAACTGAATGCCCACGCCCTGGGTGCGGTTGCCCGCGGCCCGGGGTGGCGTGACCCAGGCCACACGCCCGGCAATGGGGTAGCGCTGGGGATCTTCCGGCAGGGACAGCAGCACGTACACGTCGTCGCCCAGGCGGTAGTCGCGGGTGGTGGGGATGAACATGCCGCCTTCGGTGAACAAGGGGATGTACGCTGCGTACAGCGCCGCCTTTTCTTTGATGGCGAGCTGGACAACGCTGGGGCGTGGGGTGCTGGTGCTGCTCATGGTGTGGGCTCTGGTCGAGAGTTTAGGGCGATTTGCGCTTCGCTCACAAGCGCTTCCAGCATCAGGCCTGGGTTGTAGGGGTGATCGGCGGTGCGGGCTGCCTGGCTCAGGCTCTGTGCCCAGCGGCTCAGGGCCTGGGGCGCCGGCGAGGCAGGCAGGTCCGCGGGCACAAAGTAGCGCGTGGCGCCCCCAGCGGCCTGGGCCAGCAGGTCATGCACCAGCTTTTGCAGGCTTTGGATCACGCGGGCCGCGGGCCAGGTCGCGAGCACGCCCGGGTCGCCCCGCAGCAAGGCCTTGGGCAGGCGCGACCACAGCTCCGGTGTCAGCCCGTCGGCTGCCAGCATCAGGGCGTCTTCCGGGCGTCCGCCGGCGGCGCGCAGCAAGCTGCTGGCCACAGGCGCGGACAGGCCTTGCCCGCCCAGCCACTGGGCGGCTTCATCGGCACCAGGCCAGGTCAGTGCATGGGTCAGGCAGCGGCTGCGGATGGTGGGCAGCAGTTGGTGCGCGGCTTCGCTGGCCAGCACAAAGCGCACATCGCCGGGGGGCTCTTCCAGCGTCTTGAGCAAGGCATTGGCCGTGATGTGGTTCATGTCCTCGGCCGGGTAGACCAGCACCGCCTTGCCACGACCCCGCGAGGCGGTCCGTTGGGCAAACTCGACTGCATCGCGCATGGCTTCGACGCGGATCTCGCGGCTGGCCTTGCGCTTTTTGTCGTCGATGTCGGACTGGGCTTTTTCAGACAGGGGCCAGCCCAGCGCCATCAAGGCGGTTTCGGGCATCAGCACCATCAGGTCGGGGTGGGTGCGCACGGCGATGGCATGGCAGCTGGCGCAGTGGCCACAAGCGCCTTGGGGTGTGGGGGCATCGCACAGCCAGGCCTCGACCAAGGCCAGGCCCAAGGGGTACTGGCCCAGGCCTGAGGGGCCTTGCAACAGCCAGGCGTGGCCGCGCTGGCTCAGCAAGGCCTCCAATTGCGTCTGCAGCCAGGGCGCCAGAGGGGCCCGGGTGGCGCTGCTAGCCTCGGCGGTGTCGGCGCGGCTCAACGCGGGCCTCCGTTGGCGGCCACCATGATGGCCAGCCAGCCCCGGCGCACCAACACGCGGGTGATTTGTTGCCACACCTGGTGGCGCGACTGGTCGGCGTCAATGCGGGCGAAACGCTGTGGCGCCTCGGCGGCGCGCTGGGCATAGCCCGCCGCCACCTGACGGAAGAAAGCCACGGGCTGGGATTCAAAGCGGTCGGGCACGCGGGCGTCGGCCAGGCGGCTGGCGGCGACTTCAGGGTCCAGGTCAAACCAGACGGTCAGATCGGGTTGGCGCAGGCTGGCTTGGCCGTTGGCAGCGGTGCGGCCTTGCACCATCTGTTCCAGTGCGGCCAAGGTGGCCAGGTCAAAGCCCCGGCCACCGCCTTGGTAGGCAAAGGTGGCGTCGGTGAAGCGGTCGCACAACACCACGTCCCCCCGGGCCAGCGCGGGCTCGATGACTTGCAGCAGGTGATCGCGGCGCGCCGCGAAGATCAATAAGGCCTCGGTCAGTGGGTCCATGGCGTCGTTGAGCACCAGGGCGCGCAGCTTTTCGGCCAGTGGCGTGCCGCCGGGCTCGCGGGTCAGGGTGACGGCCCTGCCCTGGTCGCGGAAGGCGGCCGCCATGCTTTCGATGTGCGTGGTTTTGCCCGCACCGTCGATGCCTTCAAAACTGATGAACAAACCGGAGGGGGTGGGACTCATGGGCGACGCTGGTATTGGTTGACCGCTCGATTGTGCTCGTCCAGCGTGCTGCTGAACTGGCTGCTGCCGTCGCCACGTGCGACAAAGTACAAGGATTTGCTGTTGGCAGGCTGCACCGCCGCCAGCAAGGCGGCCCGACCCGGCATGGCGATGGGCGTGGGCGGCAGGCCGGCGCGGGTGTAGGTGTTCCAGGGCGTGTCGGTTTGCAAGTCGCGCTTGCGCAGGTTGCCGTCAAAGCGCTCACCCATGCCGTAGATGACCGTGGGGTCGGTCTGCAGCAGCATGCCGCTGCGCAGGCGGTTGATGAACACGCTGGCGATCAAGGGGCGGTCGCTGCCGCGACCGGTTTCTTTTTCGACAATGCTGGCCAGGGTCAGCACCTCATCCGGGGATTTGAGCGGCAGTTGGTCAGCGCGCGCGTCCCAGGCGGCGGCCAGCTTTTTGTCCATGGCGCGCAGGGCGCGGCGCAGCACGGCCAGGTCGGTGCTGCCCTTGGAGTAGGTGTAGGTGTCGGGGAAGAAGCGGCCTTCCGGGGCGACGCCGGGGCGCTCCAGCAGGCGCATGATGGCTTCGTCACTGAGCTCTCGGGTGTCGCCGCGCAACTGGTCGGCCCGGGCCAGGGTGGCGCGGACCTGGCGCCAATTCCAGCCTTCGACCAGGGTCACGGCGCGCAGGGCTTCTTCGCCGCGCACCAATTTGTTGAGCAAGCGGCGCGGCGTGAGGCTGGCGTCCAGCTCGTAACTGCCGGCCTTGATGCCCCGGGCTTGGCCCGAAAAGCGAAACCAGGCATACAAAAAGTAGGGATTGACGTCCACGCCCGCGTCCTGCACGTCCTGCGCCAGGGCGCGCGGCGAGGTGCCGGGCTCAATCGACAGGTCCACGGTCGGGGCCGACAGGCGCAGAGGCGCATCCAACCACCAATAGACGGTTCCCCCCAGGGCGGCTGCCGCCAAGATCAACACCACCAGCAAAGCACGCACAGCCCTGTCACCTTCATGTTTTCGACCGGCGATGATAATTCACGGATGACTCAAGCTCTGAATTCCCCTGCGGCCCTGCTCCATGGTGTGGCGCCGCTGCCCCAATGGGGCGTGATCCGCGCGCTGGGCGAGGACGCCGCCTCCTTTTTGCATGGCCAGCTGACCCAAGACCTGCTGCTGCTGCCCGACGGCCAGGCCCGGCTGGCTGGTTATTGTTCGGCCAAAGGCCGTTTGCTGGCGACGTTCGTGGTGCTGCGCCGCTCGGCGTCCGAGCTGTGGCTGGCCTGCCCGCTCGATGTGCTGCCCGGGACGCTGAAGCGCCTGTCCATGTTTGTGCTGCGCGCCAAGGTCAAGCTCAGCGACGCCAGCGCGGAATTGGCCGTGCGCGGCCTGGCGGGCAGCGCCCTGACCTCGCTGGGCTTGAACCCCGCTTCCGCGCCCTGGCAAGCCCAGGCCCTGGGCGCTGGCCATGCGGTGGCCTTGTACCCGGCGGCGGGCGTGGCGCGCGCTTTGTGGATCGGCCCAACCGAGGCTGCCCTGCCCACGGCTTCGGCATTGCCCACCTTGAGCGACAGCCTCTGGGCCTGGTCCGAGGTGCAATCGGCCGTGCCCCATTTGGGGTTGAGCCAGGCCGATGCCTTTGTGCCGCAAATGCTCAATTACGAATCCGTGGGCGGTGTGAACTTCAAAAAAGGCTGCTACCCCGGCCAGGAAGTGGTGGCGCGCAGCCAGTTCCGGGGCACGCTCAAGCGGCGCACCTGCCTGGCCCATGGCGTGCCTGCCGGTGGCGTGGCGCCGGGCCTTGGGCAGGAGCTGTTCCTGGCCAGTGATGCGCCCGACCAGCCCACCGGGGTGGTGGTGCAGTGCGCTGCCGCGCCCGCTGGGGGCTTTGATGTGCTGGCCGTGGTCCAGGTCGGGGCCAGCGTGGCGGGTCAGACACTGCACCTGGGCGCCCCGGACGGGCCCGCTTTTGAGGTGCAGGCCCTGCCCTACGCCTTGCTGGAAGACATTTGAGCCGGTTCTGAATTCAATCGCCCAGGTTCTGTGCGGGCCGCCAGATCCGCTCAGCTCGCTCACCGAACGGCACCCCCATTCGGCTCAGGGCAAACGGTCCCGGTAAGGCTGGGGCACCTGGGCCCGCAACAGCGGCTGCTGGGCCGGTGGCACGGCAGCCCAGGCCTGGCGGTAGGCCTGCACGGCCTGGGCCTCGTCCTGGGTGGGCCCGGGCTGGCTGTAGATCCGGCCCAGCTTGTACCAACTGTCGGCCTGGTACTCCGGAAAGTACTTCAGGCGCAGCTGCATGCCCTGCAAAGCCAGGTCCCATTGGCCCAGGCGCTGGCCCAGTTCATAGGCGCCGTTGACCATCTCGAGCGGGTGCTCGCCGGCCGCCAGGTACTGGCGCAGCACCCGGGCAGCGTCGTCCAACCGGCCTCGCTCGGCCAGCAGCATGACTTCGGTGCCGTGCACCGACACCGACTGGGGCTGCAGGCGCTGGGCCCGTTCAAAGTACAGCTGGGCCTCGTCCAGCTGTTTCAGGCGCAGCTTGGCGCGCGCGATGTTGAGCAAGAGCACCGGCACGTAAGGGCGGGATTGGGCCACCGACTCCCAGATCCAGATGGCGTTGTTCCAGTCGCCCATGGTGGCCAACTCGTCGGCCACCATGGGGGTGAGCTTGCGGTAATGCGGGTTGATGGCCACGCCCTCACGCACCAGGCGCAGGATTTCGGCGCGGTCTTCGGCCAAGCGCGGGTCTTTGGGGTTGGGCAGGCGCGCCATCCACATGGCCAGCTTGACGGACTGCACCAGGCGGCTTTCCGCCACCATGGCCTGGCGCGTGACCCAGCCACCGAGGCCCAGGGCGGCTAAGGCCACCAACGCAGCGCCCAGGGCCATGCGGGGCGTGAGCACGCCAGCCTGCGGCTGCAGCCACCAGCGCGCGGGCTGGCGCCAACCCACGCGGGCCAATCGCCCATCCGAGGCCGCCAGCAGACCCAGGCCCAGCGCCAACATCGCCCCGGTGCAGGCCATGCGCCAAGGAAAGCCCGCCTGGCTGACCAGCATCAAGGCGCCCAGGCTGCTCAGAGCGACCAGGCGCAGGGGCAGCTCCTGGCGCACCTCGGGCAAGGGGCTCTCCCCCACCAGCCAGGTCAGCCAAGCGGCCCGAGCCAGCCCACCCAGCAGCACAGCCGCCGCCAGCCAGCCGACCAGTCCGTATTCAGCCAACAGCTGCAAGAACTCGTTGTGCACGTAGTAGTCGGTCTCGATCTGGGTGCCTGGCGGTTGGTACAGGGGAATGTGCACCTCCCAAGCCCCGGCGCCGACCCCCGTGAGGGGGCGGTCCGCGATGGCACGCAGCGCGCTATGCCACATCAGCACCCGCACCGAAAAAGAGCCTTCGCTGTACTCGCTGGGCTGGGTCACACTGGCCACCCGGCTCAGGCTGCGTTGCAGGGCCGAGGCCCCGGCGCCGCTCTCCGCCGCGACCTTGGCATTGCCCGTGGGCAAGGAGGCCAAGGCCAGAAACAAGGCCAAGCCGCCCCCCGCGCACAGGGCCACGGCGCGGCGGCTCCAGCCGCCCTGCCCCCACTCGGCTCGCCAGCGGTACAGCGCCACGGGCAAGACGCAGGCCATCAAAAGCCACGCGGCCAGCGCTGAGCGCGTGCCCGTCATGAACAAGGCGGTGGCGTTGAAGGCCAGCGAAGCCACCATCAGCGTGCGGGTCGAACTGCTGCGCACACGGCTCAGCGCCCACAGCGAAAACGGCCAGGCGCAGACCGCCAGCTCGGCGAAAAAGTTGCGGTTGACAAAGGTGGAGGCCGGGTTCGGCCCCTGCGGAAACCAGCCCAGCTCGAACCAGAACTGCAGGGCCGTCCAGACCGAAGCCACCGACACCCCCAGGTGGATGGCCCAGGCCAGCCGGGGCAGACGCTCCAGACTGAACAGCTGCAGGCCCAGCCACATCAGCAGCCCCAGGATGAACCAGCGCACGGTCTCACCCGCCGCCAGGTAGGTGTGCGACCAGGCCATGCTGAGCGCCGCGTAGGCGCACAGCAGCATTGGAAACAGCAGGCTGGCGTGCCAGCTCAGGGGCGTGTCGCGGTGCCGGCGCTGCCAAAAAAAGCACACGGCCGCCGCCAAAGTGCCCAGGGCCACGATGGCGGACTTGAGCGTGTCCTGCACCACCTCTTCAGAGGGCACACCCAAGGCCGGCGCCAAGGCCAGCAGCAGGACCAGGGCGTACAGGGCCCAGTCCACCGATGCGCCACCGGCGGGGGCGGGTGGGCTGCCGGTGCCCGCGTAGCCCCCCATGGTGGGGCTGGGGTGGGTGGGCGTGCTGGGTGCGGCGCGGCGGGGTTTGGATCGGGGGCTGGCCATGCGATCAGAGGGCCCGGCTCATCTGGACATGGGGAATGTCCACTTCGTGGAACACCTCGCCCCGCACCTGGTAGCCCAGGCGCTCGTAAAAGCCCCGCGCACTGAGCTGGGCGTTGAGCACCACCTCGTGGTCGCCGCGGTCGCGGGCCGCTGACATGAGGGCCTGCAAAATCTGCGCGCCCAGGCCAGCACCGCGCAAGGCCTGGCGAACCGCCATGCGCCCGATGCGGGCCACCCCCGGCGCGTGCACCAACAGGCGGCCCGTGGCCACGGGCTGGTTCAGGCCGTTGTAGGCCACCGCGTGCACCGCCGTGGCGTCGGCTTCGTCCCACTCTTCTTCCACCGCGATGCCCTGCTCTTGCACAAACACCTCGGTGCGCACGCGGGCGGCATCGGCGCTCAGGTCTTGCCAGGTGCCGGTTTGCACCCGCACCACGGGCTGGCCTGCGGCATGGCCCAGCAGCACCTGGCGCAGCGCGTCAGGCACGGGGCGCGAAGTCTGGCTGGCCGGGTCGGCGAACACATAGACCAGTTCGCCACTGACCAGCAGTTGCTCGCCCCGGAAGATACCGCCCAGGAACTGGATCGAAGAGGTGCCCACGCGCTGGCATTGCAGGCCCACGTCCAAGACCTCGTCGTAACGGGCCGAGGCGTGGTATTCCACCAGCAGGCGCTTCACGTAGAGGTCGCCTTGCAGGCTGCGCATGGACTCTTCGTAAGGCAAGGCCAGGGCACGCCAGTAATCGCCCATGGCGGTGTCGAAGTACATGGCGTAGTGGCCGTTGAAGACGATTTTTTGCATGTCCACCTCGACCCAGCGCACGCGCAGGCGGTGGAAGAAGCGGAAATCTTGGCGTTGAGGGGCGGCGGCGGTCATGCGCTTACTCCGTGGGGTTCAGGGCCTGGCGCAGGGCAGCGCCGGCGTCTCTGTGGGCTTGCAGGGCTTCGGGCACGGCCCGGCCCATTTTGATGAATTCGTGGGTCACGCCCCGGTAGACCTCCAGGTCCACGGAGTGGCCAGCCAGGCGCAGCTTGTCGGCATAGGCCAGGCCCTCGTCAAACAAGGGGTCGAACTCGGCCAGGCCGATCCAGGCCGGGGCCAGCTGCTCGGTGTCGGGGGCGTGCAGCGGGGCGAAGCGCCAGTCCTCGCGCTCTTCGCGGCTGTGCACGTACTGGCCGAAAAACCACTGGATGTGGCTGGCCTCCAGCACCAGGCCTTCGGCATAGCGGCGGTGTGAATCGGTGTCCTGGTGGGCGCTGACGCCGGGGTAGAACAGCAGTTGCAGTGCCAGGGGCTGGCCGCGCAAGGCAGCCTCCACCGCGGTGGCCGCCGCCAGCGTGCCGCCCGCGCTGTCGCCCCCCACCGCCACGCGCTTGGGGTCCAGCCCCAGGCTGGCCCCGTGGACCAGCAGCCAGGCCAGGGCGTCCCAGGCGTCGTTGGAGGCCACAGGAAAGCGGTGCTCGGGCGCCAAGCGGTAGTCCAGCGACACCACGGCGCAGCCTGATTGCAGGGCCAGGCTGCGGCACAAGGTGTCGTGCGTGTCGATGCTGCCCACCGTGAAGCCGCCGCCATGGAAGTACAGCAGCACGGGCTGCGATGCACTCAGCACGGGCTTGTACAGGCGGGCGGGCAACTGGGCCCCGTCGCGGGCCGGGATCAGCCAGTCGTGCACAAAGGGCAGCTCGGGGCGGTTGATTTCCAACACCCCGGCCCCGGCGGCGTAGGCCATGCGGGCCTGGCGCGGCGTCAGGGCGTGCAGGGCCGGGCGGGCGGCGCGGGCCATGCGGTCGATCACGCCTTGCATGGCGCTGGAGAGTCGGTGCGGTCGGTCGGCGGGGGGCGTGGGCATGGGGGCAGGCCAAACAAAACAGGCAATATCGGAAAGACAGGTCGACCAGTCCCCGGCCTGGTGTCACCGGGGTGACGGCAGCCTGGGCACTCATGAGGGTTTGCTTCATGGTCAGACGCGCGGACGGTCGCTAAAGTCAGCCGTGCATCGTACAACGCGGCGCCGGGGCGGGGAGCCTGGGCGCTGAACCTGACTTCTTGGAACCCGACCCCGACATGGCCTTCATCAACTACGTCACCCAGATTCAGATCGACTTTGGCGCTGTGCGCCTGCTGGCCGCCGAATGCGCGCGCGTGGGCATCCAGCGTCCGCTGGTGGTCACCGACGCCGGCGTACGTGCCGCCGGCGTGCTGCAAAAAGCCCTGGACGCCCTGCCCGACCTGCCCGTGGCCGTGTTTGACCAAACCCCGTCCAACCCCACCGAGGCTGCCGTGCGCGCCGCCGTGGCGGTGTACCGCGAGCACGGTTGTGACGGCCTGATCGCCGTGGGCGGGGGCTCCGCCATCGACTGCGCCAAGGGCATTGCCATTGCCGCCACGCACGAAGGCCCGCTGACCCGCTACGCCACCATCGAAGGGGGCTCTGGCCTGATCACCGAGCGCGCGGCGCCGCTGATTGCCGTGCCCACCACCAGCGGCACCGGCAGCGAGGTGGCGCGCGGCGCCATCATCATCGTGGACGACCACCGCAAGCTGGGCTTCCACTCCTGGTTCCTGGTGCCGCGTGCGGCCATCTGCGACCCTGAACTCACGCTGGGCCTGCCGCCTGGCCTGACCGCCGCTACCGGCATGGACGCCATCGCCCACTGCATGGAAACCTTCATGGCCAGCGCCTTCAACCCGCCCGCCGACGGCATTGGCCTTGACGGCCTGGAGCGCGGCTGGGCCCACATCGAGCGCGCCACCTGCAATGGCCAGGACCGCGAGGCGCGCCTGCAACTGATGAGTGCGTCCATGCAGGGCGCCATGGCCTTCCAAAAAGGCTTGGGCTGCGTGCACAGCCTCAGCCACAGCCTGGGCGGCGTGAACCCGCGCCTGCACCACGGCACGCTCAACGCCATGTTCCTGCCCGCCGTGGTGCGCTTCAACGCGAGCGCCGAATCGGTGCAGCGCGAACGGCGCCTGGACCGCATGGCCCACGCCATGGGCCTGAGATCGGGCGGCGACATCCCGCTGGCCATCCGCGACATGAACGCCCGCCTGGGCCTGCCCACGGGTCTGGCCGCCATGGGCGTGACGCGCGACCAGTTTGATGCCGTGATCCAGGGCGCGCTGGCCGACCATTGCCACAAGACCAATCCGCGCCTGGCCACGCCAGAGGAATACCGGGAGATGCTGGAAGCGTCGATGTGAGGTGGGCAGCCACTGCTGTGGCTCCGGTCAGTTCAGTTCACTCTGACGGCAAACCGCCTCACAAAGCCTCAACCCGCTTCCAATCCGGCGCGGCCAGCCATTCGGCAAACTCATCAGCCAGTTGCTGACTGGCCCGCACGGCGCGGGTCCAGGCCTGGGCACGGCCGTGGTGGTCGTTGCCGTAGTGGGTGAAGTCCTTGCGATCGGGCAGCTTGGCGTTGGGCAGGGTCTTGACCCAGTCGGGGTCGGGGGCCAGCACCAGCATGTTGTCCAAAAAGGGCGTGGCGCCATGCCGCCAGCGCAGGCCTTTGTCGAGCCAGCCAGGCACCACCGCTTTCTGGAAATGCGGGTACAGCACCAGACCCGGCGCCATGGGGCGGTAGTCCAGGTGCAGGTGGTAGTCGGTGATGCCGCCATCCCAATAGGCGCCGGGCGGCGCGCCGGGGATGTGCGAAATGGACTGCAGCACAAAGGGGATCGAGCAACTGGCCTGCACGGCGGGCTGGAAGTTGGCCTCGGTCAGGTCGAGCTGGCGGGTGCGGAAGTCGCGCGTGGCAAAGGGCAAGTCAGCGCCTTGGGACGAGAACACCACGCGCTCCAGCCAGGCGCCCAGGGCCCGGCGCTGCACGGTGTTGCTCAGGAAGGCGCCCAGGTAGCCCAAAGGGGTGCGCAGCGCGTGCTCGCGTCCCAGCACATGGCGGCCGCGCGCGGCGATCACATGCAGGCGGTAGCGGGGGTGGTTCAGCACCTCGGCCACGCGGCCACCGTAGAAGGCGCGCAGGTTGTCGCCAAAGCGCTCGCTGACATGCTGGGCGCTGGGCCGCTTTTCGCCGGGAGCGATGTCGTAGCGCTGCTGGATGTAGTCGTGCTCCAGGCGCTCAAAGGCTGCCACCGGCTGTTTCAGGCAGGCGGTGGCCATGCGCCAGGCCCCGATCGAGGCGCCCACCAGGTGCACGGGCTGGGTGCTGTGCGGCAGCCAGTCGCCAAAGATGAATCGGTCCAGCGGCCCCAGCACCAGGCCCTTGGGGCCCCCGGCGGCGCCCGGGATGACGCGCACGTCCTGGGCCTGCAAGCCGTGTTGGCGAAGGTGGGCCAGGGCCTGCGGGCCGGCGTAAAGGCGAAGGGCTTTCATCTTGGGGAGGTTCTCGGGGAGCTCGGCGCGCCGCACTCAGGCGGCCAGCGCCTCAGGAAAACGCACCCACTTCGTGGGCCGAGGTCCAGTCAATGGGGTCTTGCTGCAACACCATGTCGATGTCCAGCTCCAGGGCCAGGCCCACGGTGTCTGGAAAGCTGACGGCCAGTTCCCGGTCGCTGAAACCGGCTTCTTTGGCCCGGGTGCGCCAGGAGGCCAGGTGGATCACGCCGGCCAGGGGTTCGTAGACCTCGTTGTCGAACGGGGCGTATTGGTACTCCAAGGCGTCCACGATGGCCGGTGGAAACTGCCACTGCCGCGCAAAGCCCGCGCTGACCTGGGCGTAGCAGTAGCCCAGGGTGCGGCGCTCGATCTTGGCGCGTTTGAGGTCCAGCGGGCCGTGCTCCAGGTTCAGCAGCGCCATCTCGCGCGGCATGCCCATGTTCATGACCAGCTCGCCCACCGCGTGCAGCAAGCCGGCCGTGAAGGCAGCACTGGGGTTTTGCCGCACCACGCTGGCCAAGGTGCGCGAGACCTTCGCGGTGTCCAGGCTGTAACGCCAGAACTGCTGCAGGTTGACCCCGGGCACGGTGCGGAAGGCGCCGCCCACGGCAGCCGCCGACACCAGAGTCCGCACGTGGTTGAGGCCCAGCAGGGCCAAGGCCTCGGCCACGCCGTTGATGCGGCGGGCCAAGGAGAAGAAGGCCGAGTTGGCCAGTTGCAGCAGGCGCGCGGTCAGGGCCGGGTCGGTGCTGACCAGCTGGGTGATCTTGCGCAGATCAGGCTCCTCCTGGTCCAGCTCGTGCATGAGCAGCGCCACCACGCGGGGGATGCTGGGCAACGCGGCTTCGTGGGCCAGAAGGGCTTGGAGCTCCATGAACAGGGCCTCGGTGGGGAGTTGGATGGCCTTGATTATGCTCAGCGCGAGCGGCTTTGCAGCTTGGCGAAGGCAGAAGCCATGGCCGAGGGCGCGGCGGCATCGTTCTGGCGCCGGGCGCCCCCCGCCTGTTGGTGCCGCCCTGCCCCTTCAAAGCGGTTGTCGCGTGGGCCGTCCCGGCGGGCCGGGGCGGCATCGAGCTTCATGGACAGACCAATGCGCTTGCGTTCCACGTCCACTTCCATCACCTTGACCTTGACGATGTCACCGGTCTTGACCACTTCGCGTGCGTCGGTGACGAACTTGTGGCTGAGCTGGCTGACGTGCACCAGGCCGTCCTGGTGCACGCCCAGGTCGATGAAGGCGCCGAACTGGGCCACGTTGCTGACCGTGCCTTCGAGCACCATGCCTTCGCGCAGGTCTTTGATGTCTTCCACGCCATCGTTGAAGCGCGCCACCTTGAAGTCAGGGCGCGGGTCGCGACCGGGCTTTTCCAGTTCGCCCAGGATGTCTTTGACGGTGATGACACCAAACTGCGCATTGGCAAACAGCTCGGGCTTGAGGGTCTTGAGCATGTCGGCCCGGCCCATCAGCTCGGCCACGGGCTTGCCCGTTTTCTCGATGATTTTTTGCACCACCGGGTAGGTCTCGGGGTGGACGCCCGTCATGTCCAGCGGGTTGTCGCCCTGGCGGATGCGCAAGAAGCCCGCGCTCAGCTCAAAGGTCTTGGCGCCCAGGCCCGTCACGCCCAGCAGCTGCTGGCGGTTCGCAAACGCGCCGTTGGCCTCGCGCCAACGCACGACCGCCTTGGCCACACTGGCGCTGAGGCCGGAGACGCGCGACAGCAGCGGCACACTGGCGGTGTTCAAGTCCACGCCCACCGAGTTCACGCAGTCCTCGACCACGGCCTCCAGGGTGCGGGCCAGCTCGCTTTGGTTGACGTCGTGCTGGTACTGGCCGACGCCAATCGACTTGGGGTCGATCTTGACCAGCTCGGCCAGCGGGTCCTGCAGGCGGCGGGCGATGCTGGCGGCGCCGCGCAGGCTGACGTCCACGTCGGGCATTTCTTGCGAGGCGAATTCGCTGGCCGAATACACCGAGGCACCGGCCTCGCTGACAACCACTTTTTCAACCACGCGGTCCACCTTGGCCAGCAGCTTGATCAGGTCGCCGGCGAGCTTGTCGGTCTCGCGGCTGGCGGTGCCGTTGCCAATGGCGATCAGGTTGACGCCGTGCTTTTCGCACAGGCGGCCCAGCGTGTGCAGCGAGCCGTCCCAGTCGCGGCGCGGCTCATGCGGGAACACGGTGCTGGTGTCCACCAGCTTGCCGGTGGCGTCCACCACCGCGACTTTGACACCGGTGCGGATGCCCGGGTCCAGGCCCATGACCACGCGCGGGCCGGCCGGCGCGGCCAGCAGCAGGTCGCGCAGGTTGTCGGCAAAGACCTTGATGGCGACCTTTTCAGCGTCCTCGCGCAAGCGCGAGAACAGGTCGCGCTCGGTGGACAGGCTCAGCTTGACGCGCCAGGTCCAGGCCACGGCCTTGCGGATCAGGTCGTCGGCCGGGCGGGCCGCGTGGCTCCAGCCCAGGTGCAGGGCGATGCGGCCTTCAGCCACCGAGGGCTTGCCGGGTTCGGGCGGCTCGGGCAGCACCAGCTTGGCTTCCAGGATTTCTTGTGTGCGGCCGCGGAACACGGCCAGCGCCCGGTGCGAGGGCACGCGGCCAATGGGCTCGTCGTAGTCGAAGTAGTCGCGGAACTTGGCCACGTCGGGGTCGTTTTCGTTCTTGCCCTCGACCTTGTTGCTTTTGAGCAAGCCTTCGTTCCACAGCCATTCACGCAGGCTTTGCACCAGGGCGGCGTCTTCGGCCCAGCGCTCGGACAGGATGTCGCGCACGCCATCCAGCACCGCGCCGGTGGTGGTGAAGTCGCTGCCGTCTTCGCCTTTTTCAGCCTTGACATAGGCCTGGGCTTCGTCGGCCGGCACGCGGCGGGGGTCGGCAAACAGCAGGTCGGCCAGGGGCTCGATACCGGCTTCGCGGGCGATCTGGCCCTTGGTGCGGCGCTTTTGCTTGTAAGGCAGGTAAAGGTCTTCCAGCTCTTGCTTGGTGGGCGCGGCGTCGATGGCGGCGCGCAGTGCGTCGGTCAGCTTGCCTTGCTCGGCAATGCTTTTGAGCACGGCCTCGCGGCGGTCTTCCAGTTCGCGCACATAGGCCAGGCGGGCTTCGAGCTCACGCAGCTGGATGTCGTCCAGGCCGTTGGTGACTTCTTTGCGGTAGCGGGCAATGAAGGGGACGGTGGCGCCACCGTCAAGCAACTCAACCGCTGCACGCACCTGCTGCTCGGTCACTTTGATTTCTGCGGCCAACTGCCGAATGATCTTTTGCATGTCTGTCTTACTCACTCACCATTCACCAAGCGAAGCGCTGGCATCGGAAGCCCGGAAGTTTGCCACAGGGCCTGGTCGCTTCCGGTCTGCGGCACCGGCACGCGCTAACATGCCGGCGCAAGAAGTCACAGGAGTGCAGATGGCGATCGAACAAGGCAGCGAATTGCTGAAAACCGTGGCCCTTTTGGGGGCCGGGGTGCTGGCCGTGCCGCTTTTCAAGCGCCTGGGCCTGGGCTCGGTGCTGGGGTACCTGGCCGCCGGGCTGGCTGTGGGGCCATTTGGCATGGGCCTGTTCAGCGAATCCCAGACGGTGCTGCATGTGGCCGAGCTGGGCGTGGTGATGTTCTTGTTCTTGATCGGCCTTGAAACCCAGCCCAGCCGGCTGTGGAACCTGCGGCGCCAAATCTTTGGCCTCGGCCTGATGCAGGTGAGCACCTGCGCCGTCTTGCTGACGGTGTTGGGCCACGCCGTGCTGGGCCTGGACTGGCCGCTGGCTTTTGTGGCCGGCATGGGCTTTGTGCTCTCGTCCACGGCCATCGTGATGCAGGCGCTCAATGAGCGCGGGGAGGCCTCGACCCCGCAAGGCCAGCGCATGGTCTCGATTCTGTTGATGGAAGACCTGTCCATCGTGCCGCTGCTGGCCATCGTGGCCTTTTTGGCCCCCACACCGGCCGACCAGGAACCGGTGTCGCGCTGGGTCAGCATGGGGGTGGCGCTGATCGCCATCCTGGGCCTGGTGGCCGTGAGCCGCTGGCTGTTGAACCCGGTGTTCCGCTGGCTGGCCGCCTCCCGGGCGCGCGAAGTCATGACCGCAGCCGCCCTTTTGGTGGTGTTGGGCGCCGCGCTGGCCATGCAATGGGGCGGGCTGTCGATGGCGCTGGGCGCCTTCGCTGCCGGGGTGATGTTGTCGGAGTCCACCTTCCGCCACCAACTCGAAGCCGACATCGAGCCCTTCCGGGGCCTGCTGCTGGGCCTGTTCTTCATGGGCGTGGGCATGTCGCTGGACGTGCCCCTGGTGCTCCAGGGCTGGCCCAAGTTGCTGGCCGGCGTGGTGGCCTACATGGGTCTGAAGGCGCTGGGCGTGTACACCGTGGCCCGCCTGACCCGAAGCCCCCGGCGCGATGCGCTGGAGCGCGCGGCCATGATGGCCGAAGGCGGCGAATTTGCCTTTGTGCTCTATGCCACCGCCGCCAGCGCGGGCCTGATCGAGGCAGACATGAACGCGCTGCTGAACGCCGCGGTGATCATGTCGATGGCCTTGACGCCTTTGTTTGTGATGTTGATGCGCCGCGTGCTGGCCCGCCAAGGCCCTGCTGCGGCCGACATGCAGGGAGTGGAGGCCGTGACCGAGGCGGCGCAGGAGCTCAAGCCCTGCGTGCTGATCATCGGCTTCGGCCGCTTTGGCCAGATCGCCAGCCAGGCCTTGCTGGCCCGGGGCGTGGAGATCGCCATCATCGATCGCGACACCGACATGATCCGCGCCGCCTCGACCTTTGGCTTCAACGTGTACTACGGCGACGGCACCCGGCTGGACGTGCTGCATGCCAGTGGCGCGGCGCATGCGCGGGCTGTGCTGGTCTGTGTGGACGACAAGGAATTGACCACCAAGATCGTGGAGCTGATCAAGGGCAGCTTCCCCCTCACCCCTGTGCTGGCCCGGGCCTACGACCGCCAGCACGCGATCGAGCTGATCCAGCACGGCGTGGATTTTCAGATCCGTGAGACTTTTGAGTCGGCCATGCTGTTCAGCCTCGAAGCCTTGCGCCAGTTGGGCGTGGAAGACGAAGACGCTCAGGCCGTGGGCGAGGACATCCGTCGCCGCGACGCCGAGCGCCTGCAACTCCAGCTGGGTGGCGACCTGAAGGCTGGCCTCCCGCTGATGCACGGCAACCGCTGGACGCCGGCGCCGCTGACCACACCGCAGCGCGAAGGCCAGGCCTTGAATCCGGAGGCCGACCAGGCCATGCACGCCGGCACGGCTGCGACGGCGGCCGCTGCTGTGGGCCGCTGAAGCGGAGGCGCAGGGCCTGGCCTGGCCCAAGCGCCCTGCCCTGTTACGCTGACCCCCTGCTGCTTCACCGACGCGAGTCCGCCCGCCCATGTCCATCCCTGTTGTGTCGCCCCTGCTGCGCGCCCTGAAAAACACCTTGATGGCCGCACTGGCCCTGGTGCTGGTGTTCGAAGAATGGGGATGGGATGTCCTGTCGGGCCTGCTGGCCTGGGTGGCCCGCCTGCCCGTGCTGGCCTGGCTGGAGCGCCGCATTCGAAGCTTGCCTCCCTGGGCTGCCCTGTTGACCTTTGCCCTGCCCGCGCTGGCCCTGCTGCCGGTCAAGCTGCTCGCCCTGTGGTTGTTTGGCCAAGGTCACGCCGCCTGGGGCCTGGGCCTGCTGCTGGGCGCCAAGCTGTTGGGCACGGCCATCCTGGCCCGCCTGTTCAGCCTGACCCAGCCCGCCCTGATGCAACTGGCCTGGTTTGCCCGCTGGTACCCGCGCTGGAAGGCCTGGAAAGACCGTTTGCTGGCCTGGGTGCGGGGCAGCGCGGTGTGGCAAGGGGCGCGGCGGGTGAAGACGGCGGTCAAAGTGTGGTGGCGGGGGCTGAAGGGCTGAGGTGTTGAGGCTCCGTGAATGCCAGGGTTTGCGTGGCTTGGACTGGCGACTCAAGGGCTGGCGAGGTAGCCTGTACAAACCCTCACGCCGGCTTGGCTCAGATCCCTGCGGAACCGGTTGCTTTGAAACGCCTGCAGGGTCTGGTAGGCATACAGGTGATATGGCTGCCACTCTGGGTGGGCGGGGGCAATGACCTCCACGATCACAAATGGGCAGGCTGGGCTTATTTCGCTGAGGTAAAAAACGGAGCTGTCAGGCCCCAGCGCTGTCCCCAGGTCCGTGGGTACGGTCTCTAGTTCAACTTTGGATATCTGACGATTCACGCATCGAAATTCTCGTGTCTGGAAATCAAGCCTCGGGGCTGTGACCTCAAAACGCCCAAAGCAGGCCCTTCCTTGGGTCTCCAACAACGGTATGTCTGACGCTGTGGCCTCGGTGACACATCCAAGGAAGCAGCCCAACCAAGCCCATGCTTTTATCATCGCATGACCTCGTTCCAACTTCACATTAAGCGATGGCGTTGTGCTATCGCCAGCACGTCGAGCACGAAGCTGGGCTTTTGTACGTATTGCGGATCGCCACCGCCGTTGTAGGCCGCGGCGATGCTGGCGGGGTTGACGGGACGCCAAGATGTGATCGTTCGTTGTGTGACAACTCTCTGGACAAGCATTAATTGGCCTTCTGTCAATTGACTTCCTAAGTTGGGATTTAGTTTTTTTAAATGAGGCACCGAAGTTCCAGTCTCTTTGGCGATGAGAGCCCATGTATCACCTTTGCGCACCACATTGGTTTTCGCTTCATGATTGGAATCTGGCAAAGAACGGATTTCAGAAATTGCCAAACGATTCAATAAATATGCAACACCAGCTGCAATATTTAACTTCGGATCGCTGATGATTTTTTCCCGTGTCAACCCATCACGAAATGGCGGCGGCAAGATCAAATTCATCTTCTCAAGCCCATTCAATACAACCAATATACCTGGATCATTGCCAACTCCAATTTGCATTGGATTGGTATTCCAGTCTGGAGTGTTGGCGCCGCTTTCAACCCACAGTATTGCTTTGATGTACGTCCAGTCTGGATCTGGGAATCCGCTAGTTTTAAGTCTTGCTGAAAATAATCGCATCTGTTTTTGCAAAAATGCATCACATTCACTCCAGTGAGCCAAATCATCCAGTGCCATCAAAATTCCATTCCGCCATGGTCGATGAATTCCTGAGTAGATTTGCATCAATACTCTGATTTCTGATACTACGCTTTGCCGAGAAGTTGAGTCCAAACCAGAAAGTTTTAGTGGTGGCAGCGCCTCGTTCATGGCTACCTCTTAAGGTGGGAAATTTCACAGATTTTTTCCACCATATTCCCAAGAGTAGGACTAAGTAGCGAGAAGGACTTGACTGAAGGTCAATAGTAGATGTCTGAACGGCTTCCCAAATATCGGTACTGGGTAATTTTTAATCTAATGCAATGAATTTAAAATCAGTGCCACTCAGTCGCCTGAGCGCTTTCTTGTCGGTGAGATGGTAAATTCCGACAATTTTCTAACTGTATTGCAAACCCCGCCTTAGGCTGGGGGGGATGCTGGGTAAATGGGTGGAAATTCCACCTCAAGGAGATGTGTATTGATCCGTCGCTGCAAGCCCATGGGTTGGGTAATTGGTTGATGGATGCGCTGCAGGCACGCTTGAGCGCGGCGGGTTACTGCAGCATCAAGCTGCAAACGGGCGTATGGCACCGGCTTCACATTTTTATGAAAAGAGGGGGTTTGAGGATTTGAGCTGGGTCAGTCTGGGCAAAAGTTTGTGAGCCGATGGCTGATTTTGGCTACCGCGGCACTTGAGAAACAAGTCGTAGGCACGGGCCCCGTAGCGATAATGAGACCATCCCTCTATCTCAAATTACGGTCTTGCGCAACACCAACTTCTTATTTCAAACCATTAATTTCTGTTAGTTACCTTTGTTGCGTTACATTGATCAGATGTATCCAAACCCCTGCGTAGCATGGTTCTCTTTTCAGGAGAGAACATGGCGCTGCAACCTAACTTTTTCGGCAAACGTGATCCCGATGTGCTGCCAGCCCGCACGGTGCCTGGCCATGGAGCCCATGCCATGCAGGCCTCTGGGGTCGCGAAACCGGTGGCGACAGAGGTTGTGGCGACTCCGGTGCCCGCCCCCGTGCCAACCCCCGCGCCGACCTCGGACGGGGGGAGCAAGCTGACCGTGGGGCCCAACATCAAACTCAAAGGAGTCGAAATCACCGATTGCGACACCCTGCTGGTGGAGGGCATGGTTGAAGCCACGATGGATTCACGCCTGATGCAGATAGCCGAACAGGGCTCTTTCCGGGGCGCGGCTGAGATCGATATTGCTGAGATCCGGGGTCGCTTTGATGGCACGCTGACGGTGCGTGACAAGCTCGTGATCCACGCCACCGGGCGGGTGAGCGGTAAGATCCGCTACGGCAAATTGGTGGTTGAGGAAGGGGGACAACTGGTGGGCGAGATCGATTGCGGCACCGGGCCGCGCAGCAGCGTCAACGGTCTGGCGGGCCAGACCAGCACGAACACCGCCCAGTCCTTGGCCAGCCCGGTCTTGGCGGCGGGCATCGTGGTGGGGCCAGCCTGAGCCGGTGCCACCGGGGGCGGCTCATGGTGGCCGATGGCGCCCCCAGTCCCCGCCCATGACAGCGCTTCAGCCCGCGCGCAAGGCGGCGCGCAACTGGTCGCCCAGCTCCGGCTTGTGAGCAAAGGGATCGGTCGGGTTCTTGCCCTGCACGATGTCTTCCATGCGGGTCTGCACCGAACCCAGGGCGTGCGGGTGGCTGTAGATGTAGAACTGGTCGGCGCTGATGGCGTCGAACACCTTTTGTGCCACCTGGGCGGCGGTCACCTTGCCGGAGCCCACGGCCTTGTCGCTCATGGCCTGGCCAATCAGCTGGCTCTTGGTGGGCTTTTGGTCCTTCAGCGCGTCGGGCTGGTTGCGGTGGCTTTGGCTGATGCCGGTGGGCACAAAGAAGGGGCACAGCACACTGGCGCTGACCTGGTCGGACACCAGGCGCAAGTCCTGGTAGAGGGTTTCGCTCAGGCTGACCACGGCGTGCTTGCTGACGTTGTAGATGCCCATGTTGGGCGGGGTCAGCAAGCCGGCCATGCTGGCGGTGTTGACGATGTGGCCCCGGTAGGCAGGGTCTTTGGCGGCGGCTTCCAGCATCATGGGGGTGAACAGGCGCACGCCATGGATCACGCCCCACAGGTTGACGCCCAGCACCCAGTCCCAGTCCTGCACCGAGTTTTCCCAGACCAAGCCGCCCGCGCCCACGCCGGCGTTGTTGAACACGAAGTGCGGCGCGCCAAAGCGCTCTTTGACCGCCAGCGCCAGGGCTTCCATCTGGTCGGCCTTGGACACGTCCACGCGGCGGGCCAGCACGGCGGCACCAGCGGCCTCCAGCTCGGCCTGGGCCTTGTCCAGCGCGTCTTGCTGCACGTCCACCAGCACCAGGTTCATGCCCAGGCGGGCTCCGATGCGCGCGCATTCCAGGCCGAAGCCCGAGCCTGCGCCGGTCAGCACAGCGGTGGTGTTCTTGAAGTTTTGGATCATGTCGAAGGTCTCCTGATTGTTTTAAGGCTTGTCTGGGGGGCGGGCTCAGGCCGCGTCGAGCGCGCGCAGCACGTAGCCGACACGCGGGAAGTGCACATGCACGGTGCCGGCGCGTTCGTCGGTGCGGCGCAGGGTGTAGTGCATGCGCGTGGCGGCGATCAGCTCGCCTTCGGTGGTTTCAGTGCCGAAGGTCTCAGCCGCGATGCTGACGCGGCTGCCCAGCGGGATGCCGTGCTCGTCCTGGAAGGGCTCGTCGCCCAGGGCCTGCGGCTGGCTGGCGGCGGCCACGGCAATGGCGTCGCCCGAGTCGATCTTGTCGAAGCTGCCGTGGCCCAGGGCCGCGATGCGGTCCATCCAGGCCAGCACGCCCGGCGTGGCGTTCAGGATGTCGCCCATCACGGCATTGCGCACCCGGCTGAACCACAGCGGGTGGTAGGCCGCAAAGTCCGCCACGGTGGGGGCATCGCCCAGCAAATAGGCTTGGCCTTCGAGCATGTTGGCCAGGCGGCGCAGGTAGCTCTTGTAGGCCGCAGTGGCGTCGCCCGGGCGCAGTCGGGTCATGCCCACGGCCATGGCGCCCCGGTCGGCGGAGAAGGCCTTGGCCACTTCAGGTGGGGCACCGGCAAACATGGCGGCCGCGCCACGCGGGCTCAGGTTGTAGGCCATGGCGGCCCAGAACAAGGTGGTGTCCGCCCACTGGGCCAGCACGCGGGCCACGCCCTTGTTGTGCGTGGGGTACAGCGTGGGGCTGGGTTGGCGGTGCTCCAGCACGTCGCAGATCAAGGCGGTGTCGCAGTAGATGTCGGCGCCAATTTGCAGAAACGGCGTCTTGCGGTAGCCCCCGGTCAAGGCCAGCACATCGGGCTTGGGCATGATCGAAGGGATGATCACCGACTTCCAGGCCAGCTGCTTGTAGCCCAGGATCAGGCGAACCTTCTCTGAAAACGGCGAGGTGGGGTAGTGGTGCAGGATGAGGTCTTGCATGGCGGGCTCCGGGGAGTTGGGCCAGGCGCGCGGCCTGGGGCTTGAAGGGGGCGGGGATGGGGGCGGCGCAGCGCTCGGGTGCAGGGGCTGTGGCCCGGTAGCAGCGCCCCAGGGCGTCTGCCCGGCTGGTCAGCCCCTCAGATCAGATCAGCTTGACCAGTTGCTTGCCAAAGTTCTTGCCTTTGAGCAGGCCCAGGAAGGCTTCAGGGGCGGCTTCCAAGCCCTGGGCCACGCTCTCCCGCGGGCGCAGCTTGCCGCTGGCCACCAGGCCGCCCAGTTCTGCCAGGGCCTCGGGCCAGACTTCCATGTGCTCACCGACGATGAAACCCTGCACCTTGAGTCGGTTGATCAGGATCAGCGCGGGGTTGCTCAGTGGCATGGGCTTGCCGTCGTAGCCGGCGATCATGCCGCACACGGCAATGCGGGCAAAGGCGTTGGTGCGCAGCAGCACGGCGTCGAGGATGTAGCCACCTACGTTCTCGAAATAACCGTCGATGCCGTCCGGGCAGGCTTCTTTGAGGGCTTGGCTCAGGCTCTTGACGTCGGTGTGCACCTTGTAGTCCAGGCACACGTCAAAGCCCAGTTCGTTGACGGCATAGGCGCATTTGTCCGGGCCGCCGGCAATGCCCACCACGCGGCAGCCACGGGCCTTGGCCACGGCCGCGTAGGCACTGCCCACGGCGCCGGTGGCCGCGCTGACCACCACGGTCTCGCCCGCCTTGGGGTTGATGATCTTGACCAGGCCGTACCAGGCCGTCACGCCGGGCATGCCCACGGCGCCCAGGTAGTGCGACAGCGGCACCTGGGTCGTGTCCACCTTGCGCATCGTGCCGGGCGTGGTGGCGTCAACCACGCTGTACTGCTGCCAGCCGCCCATGCCCACGACCTTGTCGCCCACGGCGTAGCGCGGGTGGCGGCTTTCCACCACTTCACCCACGGTGCCACCAATCATGACCTGGCCCAGGGGCTGGGGCTGGGCGTAGCTCTTGCCGTCGTTCATGCGCCCGCGCATGTAGGGGTCCAGGCTCAGGTAGTGGTGCTGCACCAGCACCTGGCCGTCTTGCAGGGCCGGGGTGTCGGTTTGCACCAGCTTGAAGTTGCCGACGGTGGCTTCGCCTTGGGGGCGGTTGTCGAGCACGATTTGTTTGTTTTGGGGCATGGGGCGCTCCTGGGGCAAGAGGGGTTGATGCGGCGCGCGGTCAGCGCGCGCCGGGCGGGTTCAGTCGGTGGAGACAGCGCCGGGCGCCTGGCCCGGGGTTTCGCTGCGCTTGACGTACTTGAAAGTACCGGTCGAGTGCGCGCAGGCCTCGCCGGCTTCGTTGTAAACCGTGGCCTCGGTGAAGGCCAGGCTGCGGGTGCGGTGCATGAGCCGGCCCTGGCCGGTCAAGCGGCCGGTGCCGGGGCGCATGAAGCTGGTCTTCATTTCGATCGTGACCACGCCCAACTCGGGCGACACGCTGCGTGCGGCCGTGGCCATGGTGACGTCCAGCAAGGTCATGATGGAGCCGCCATGCGCGACCTGGAACGAGTTCATGTGCTCGGGCCGGGGCGCGTAGACGATCTCGGACCGACCGCCTTCAAACACGGTCAGATCAAACCCCAGCAGGGTCACAAAAGGAATTTCGACACCAAAGCTCATGCAAATCAGTCCACAGTTGAATCTAAAGCGCCAGTCTGACGGATTTCAGAGGCGTGGCGCTGTCGGGCAGCGCACCCATCAGCCCCCGGTGATGATGCTGGTGCCGCCGTCGACCGCCAGCCACTGGCCGGTGATGTGCTTGCCCGCGTCCGAGGCGTAGAGCAGGCACAGGCCCTTCAGGTCTTCGTCATCGCCCAGGCGGCCGAGCGGGGCGTGGGCGGCGAGCTTGTCTTCGCCCATGGCCTTGAGCGTGCCCACGGTCATCCGGCTCGGGAAAAAGCCCGGGCAGATGGCGTTGACGCGGATGTTGTACTTGCCCCATTCGGCGGCCAGCGCGCGCGTGAAATTGATCACCGCGCCCTTGGAGGTGTTGTAGGCGATGGTGTTCATGCCGGCGGGGTTGCCGCCCAGGCCCGCGATGGAGGCCAGGTTGATGATGCTGCCCTTTTTGCGCTCAATCATGCTGTGCTTGGCCACATGCTGGCTCAAGATGAAGTAGCCACGCACGTTGAGGTTTTGCACCTTGTCCCACGCGTCCACGGGGTGGTCTTCAGCCGGCGCACCCCAGGCGGCGCCGGCATTGTTGACCAGGATGTCGATGTGGCCCAGGCGGCCAATGGATTCGTCAGCCAGGCGGCGGATGTCGTCTTCACGCGCGCAGTCTGCGGCGATCCAGCTGGCGTCAATGCCGGCGGCCTGGAGTTCAGCAGCGGCTTCTTCGAGGTCGGAGGCCTTGCGCGAACTCAGCACGATGCGCGCACCGGCCTCGCCCAAGGAATGGGCCAGTTGCAGGCCCAGGCCGCGCGAACCGCCGGTGACGAGCGCGGTCTTGCCCTTGAGGTCAAACAGTTGCTGGATGGAACGGGTCATGACGAGGTCTCCTGTTTTTTGGATGGAAGGCAATGGAAAACGATTTTGGTGAATTCAGGCCCGGGGTCCTGTCCCGGCGGCGATAGGCCTCACCGGGCGCGACACGGGGCATGGCGCAGCCCCTGGTGACTCAGTCGCGGGGCTCCAGCCAGGCCCGCACGGGGATGAGCAGCACGCCCAACACGGCGATCACAGCGCCCCACAAGCGCAGCGAGTCGCCCAGGCCCTGCCCGCCCCGCTCCATGGCCAGCCCGAGCACCAGGCTCAGCAGGCCGCCGTAGATCAAGACCCAGATCAGGGTTTGCAAGCGCTGCAAGGCGCGGCTGGTGGGCATGGGCTTGGACATGGTGCGTGCGGGTGGTCGGTGGTTCAGAACGCGTCCTCAGGCAGCTCGGCGCAGGTCTGGTCGCGGGTCTCGACCACGCGCAACCAGGCGCCGATCTTGGGCAGTTCGTAGTGGAAGAAGAAACGCGTCGCTGCCAGGCGGCCTTGGGTGGCGGCATCGCTGCTGCCCGAGGCGCGCACGGCCAGGGCCACGTCCAGCCAGATCCAGGCCAGCACGGTGTGGCCAAAGGCCTGCATGTAGGGCACGGCATTGGCCAGCGCGTCGGTGGGCACGCCGGTGGCCCAGGCCGCTTTGGTGGCCGAGCCGACCTGTTGCAGCGCAGCGCCCAGCGCGTTGGCGTGGGCAGCCAGCTCGGGCTGCTGGATGGCGCGCTCGATGGTCTGGTTGATGCGACCCGCCAGCAGCTGCAGGCCGCGGCCGTTTTCCATCAGCACCTTGCGGGCCAGCAAGTCCATGGCCTGGATGCCGTGCGTGCCTTCATGGATCATGTTGAGGCGGTTGTCGCGCCAGTACTGCTCCACCGGGAAGTCGCGTGTGTAGCCGTAGCCGCCATGGATCTGGATGGCCAGGGAGTTGGCCTCCAGGCACCATTCGCTGGGCCAGCTCTTGGCAATGGGCGTCAGCACCTCCAGCAGCAGGCGGGCTTCGTCGGCGCTGGCCGCGTCGCCCGTGTGCTGCTCGTCCACCAAGCGGGCGCAGAACAGCTCCAGCGCCAGGGCCCCTTCGCAGTAGGACTTCTGGGCCAGCAGCATGCGTTTGACGTCGGCGTGCTCAATGATGCGGATCTGCGGCTGGGCGGCGTCCTTGCCCCCCACACCCATGGGCCGGCCCTGCGGGCGGTTGCGGGCGTAGTCCAGCGACGCCAGGAAGCCCGCCATGCCCAGCATGGTGGCCGCCATGCCGACGCCAATGCGGGCCTCGTTCATCATGTGGAACATGCACTTCAAGCCCTCGCCCGGGCGGCCCACCAGGTAGCCAATGGCCCCGCTTTGGCCGCCGGGCTGGAACTTGCCTTCGCCAAAATTGAGCAGGGTGTTGGTGGTGCCACGCCAGCCCAGCTTGTGGTTCAGGCCTGCCAACACCACGTCATTGCGTTCGCCGGTCAGCGCGCCTTCGCTGGTGACCAGCTTCTTGGGCACGATGAACAAGGAGATGCCGCGCACGCCGGGCACGGGCTTGCCGTCGGGGCCGGGGATCTTGGCCAACACCAGGTGGATGATGTTCTCGGTCAGCTCGTGCTCGCCAGCCGAGATCCACATCTTGTTGCCCTTGAGGCGGTAGCGCGGGCCCAGCGGGTCAGCCTCATGGCCTTCGCCATCGGGCACGGCACGGGTGGCCACGTCGCTCAGGCTGGAGCCCGCTTGCGGTTCAGACAAGCACATGGTGCCTGTCCAGCGGCCGGCAAACTCGTTGCGGGCAAACACATTCTTTTGGGCCTCGGTGCCGTGGGCCATCAGCAGGTTGGCGTTGCCCGTGGTCAACATGCCCGAGCCGATGCTGACCGAAGCGCAGGCAAAAAAGGCGTTGGCGGCGGCTTCGACCGTGTAGGGCAGTTGCATGCCACCCCAGTCGTAGTCCTGCGCGGCGCTCAGCATGCCGGACTCGGCATAGGCTTTTTGCGCGTCGTGCGTGGCCTGGGGCAAGGTCACCTTGTCGCCGTCGAAGTGCGGCTCCTGGGTGTCGACCAGGCGGTTGAAGGGGGCGTATTTCTCGCGAGCGATGCGCTCGCAGGTGTCGAGCACCGCGTCAAAGGTGTCTCGGCTGTGGTCGCTGAAGCGTTCGCGCTCGCTCAGCGAGGGAGCGTTCAGCCATTGGTACAGAAGGAAGTCGATGCTGGAACGGAGGCTCATGTCGGGGGCTCAGTGAGGGGGTTGAACAGCGGGCGGTCCGTCAAGACCGGCCAAGCCAGGGCGCACAACCGTAGCTTGCCGTGTTGGCACGGCCCCAGCGGTTGCCTGCGCGACAGTGCCAGGCCCCCTGCCCCACCCGCTCAAGCCCAGGGGTAAGGCACGGGCTGCCAGCGCTGGCCCCAGAGCTTGCGCCACTGGCGCCGCCATTTGGGCAAGGCATTGAAGGCCAGCTTGGGCTGGATGCGGCGCACCGGGTCGATTTCGGGCCAGTGCTGCAGGCGCTCGGCCAGCGGCAGCGCGCCGTAGCGGGCAAAGAACAGGGCCAGGTCATCGCGAAATTCCTTGAAGACATGGTAGTGAAAGACGTCGGTCAGGCACTCGTGCAGCCGCAGGCCACGGTCTTGCAGGACCACGGACAAGGCCACTTGCTCGACAGTGTGCACCTGCACCACAGGCAGCATCTGGTCGATGAGCTGGGCGGTCTCGTCAAAGACCGGCAGCCAGCGGCCCTGGAAGCCCAGCACGCCAGAATTCCACAGCCCCGTGCTCAGCGGCACCTGCATCTCGCGTCCGCGCACCTGGAAGCGGTGCGCCTGGCAGGCCTCGAACAGGCGCCGGTGCGAGCGGGTGTTGCGACGCAACTCGCCCAGGCTGCCTTCACGCTCGTTGAGCACCACGTCACCGGCTTCGATCTGCGCCCACACCTTGGCTGGCGAGTGGCTGAAGACGGTGTCGGAGTCCACGTACAAAAACGCGTCGTCGGGCTGGGCCTGCATTTGCTGCGCCGCCCACTGGATGGCCAGGGGCTTGATGCGGTGGATGTAGCCCTGCGCGCCGCGCCAGATGTCGCGCTGCGTGGGCGACAGGCTCAGCAAGTGCAGGCTGGGCCGGTCGTCCAGCAGTTGGCGAAACAGCTCGGGCCGGTCCGTCACCACCACCACCTCGCACAGCGGCGCCTCGGTTTGGCGCCACAGCGAGAGGATGGAATACGCCGCCTCCTGCACAAAGCAGTCGGCGCCGTGGGCAACGTACAGCACAAAACGGCGGCCAGTCATGTCATGTTCTTCCGGAAAAAGTCCGGTCGATTATGGGCCGGGCCGGCCGCAGTTTCAGTGCTGTCTTACAGGACTTCGAAGATGCCGGCAGCGCCCATGCCGCCGCCAATGCACATGGTCACGGCCACGCGCTTGGCGCCACGGCGCTTGCCTTCGATCAGGGCGTGGCCGGTCAGGCGCTGGCCGCTGACGCCATAGGGGTGACCCAGGGCGATGGCGCCGCCGTTGACGTTCAGGCGGTCGGCCGGGATGCCCAGCTTGTCGCGGCAGTACAGCACTTGCACGGCGAAGGCTTCGTTCAGCTCCCACAGGTCGATGTCGCTGACCTTCAGGCCCAGGCGGTCCAGCACCTTGGGCACAGCAAACACCGGGCCAATGCCCATTTCGTCAGGCTCGCAACCGGCCACGGCAAAGCCCAGGAAACGGCCCAGCGGCTTCAGGCCGTGGCGGGCCGCGTACTCTTCGCTGACCACCACGCAGGCGCCGGCGCCGTCAGAGAACTGGCTGGCGTTGCCAGCCGAGATGACGCCGCCCGGCAACGCGGGCTTGATGCCGCTGATGCCTTCCTTGGTGGTGCCTTCGCGCGTGCCTTCATCGCGGCTCACGGTGACTTCCTTGGTGCGCAGGCCCATGACGGGGTCGGCCACGCCGGCGGTCACGGTGATGGGGGCGATTTCCGCGTCAAACAGGCCAGCAGCCTGGGCGGCGCAGGCTTTTTGCTGGCTGGCGGCGCCGTACTCGTCCATGACGTCGCGGCCGATGTTGTAGCGCTTGGCCACTTGCTCGGCGGTTTGCAGCATGGACCAGTAGATTTCAGGTTTGGCCTTGAGCAGGTTGGGGTCCGACAGCATGTGCTGGTTCATCTCTTGCTGCACGCAGGAAATGCTTTCCACCCCACCGGCCACGTACACATCGCCTTCGTTGGCGATGATGCGCTGCGCCGCCAGCGCAATGGTTTGCAAGCCCGACGAGCAGAAGCGGTTGACCGTGACACCCGACACATTGATCGGGCAACCGGCGGCCAAGGCGATCTGGCGCGCGATGTTGGCGCCGGTGGCGCCTTCGGGGTTGGCACAGCCCATGATCACGTCTTCGATGTGGGCGGCGTCGATGCCGGCGCGCGCAATGGCGTGCTTGACGGCGTGACCGCCCAGCGTGGCGCCATGGGTCATGTTGAACGAACCCTTCCAGCTCTTGGCGAGCGGGGTACGAGCGGTGGAAACAATAACGGCCTTGGTCATGGCAAATCGCCTTTCAGTCGGTAAAAGGGGAACACGCTGTGCTCAGGACGCCTTGGCGGCGTTGCGCAGCAGCTGCTGGTAGAACTGGATCGCTTCCACGTAGTTGGCCACCGAGATGCGCTCGTTGGTGCCATGGAAGCGCGGCAAGTCTTCGGGGCGCGCGCGCACCGGGGAGAACTTGTAGATGTTGCGGCTCAAGTCGCCGAAGTAGCGCGAGTCGGTGCCCGCCACCATCAGACCTGGGGCCACGACAGCGGTCGGGAAGATCTCGCGCACCGTGCGGTTGATCAGCTGGTAGCCACGGGCCGAGGTGGGCGACACGGCCGAGGGCTCGGAGCCATCGCTGGGGCGCTGCACCTTGACGGCCTCATTGGCCACCACCTTCTTGATGTGCGTGTCCACGCTGTCCAGGCTGTCGCCGGGCAGGATGCGGAAGTTCACATGGGCCTCGGCGTGGCCGGGCAGCACATTGACCTTGTTGCCTGCGTTGACGATGGTCAGCGCCGTGGTGGTGCGCAGCATGGCGTTGGAGCTGGGCGCTTTTTCCAACTGCTGACGCACCAAGGGACCAAACAGCCACAGGTTGGACAGCAGCAGGCGGTTGGCCCCTTTCATTTCCGGGGCCAGGGTGTCGAACAGCTCTTTCACCACGCCCTCGATGGCGGCCGGGAATTGGTTGGATTCCAGGCGCGACAAGGCGGTGCTGATCATGCCAATGGCGCTGTGCTGCGGCGGCATGGACGAGTGCCCTGGGGCCGTCTCCACGCTGAGCTGCCAGGTGCCAATGCCTTTTTCGGCGACTCCGATCATCGCAGCGGGTTGGTCCAGCCCGGGCATGACCCCCTCGGTGACCATCAGGCCCTCATCGAGCATGAACTCGAATTCGACCCCACGCTGCTTGAGCACCCGAGCCATCTCCTGCGCGCCTCGGCCACCCACCTCCTCGTCACCGCCCGACAGCAAGTAGACCGTCTGACGGGGTTGGAAGCCGCTGGCCAACAAGGCCTCGACCGCCTCGAGCTGGGCCAACAGGTTGCCCTTGTCGTCCCAAGCCCCCCGACCCCAGATGAAGCCATCCTGGATGCGACCCTCGAACGGGGGCACGGCCCATTTGGCTTCGGTGCCGGGGGCGATGGGCACCACGTCCTGGTGCGCCATCAAGGCCAGGGGCAAGGCCTTGGCGTCGGTGCCTGGCCAGACAAACATCAGGCTGTGGGCGCCAAAGCGCTCCAGCTTGAGCTGGCGGTGCACGCGGGGAAACTGCTGCGCCAAATAGGCCTGCAACTGGTCGAACTCGGCCGCGTTGAATTGCGGGTCCTTGTCCGACGAGATGGTCTGGAACTTCACCGCACCGGACAGGCGCCCGGCAACGGCAGTCGCGTCCACAGGGGGGGCCTGGATGGGCTCCACCTGCAGCTGCCGCGATGGTTTGAGCAAGGTGTTGCCCACCACCACAGCGCCCAAACCGGCGCAGAGCGCCAGCACGGCCAGGGAGATTCGCTTGAGGCTCATCGTGTGTCGCGTGCCGAGGCTGGGCTTCAGTTGAAGGTCTTGCCTTCAGCCACCAGGCGGGCCAACAGGGGCGCAGGCTGCCAGAACTTGGCGTCGTCCAGCGGGTTCTGGGCAAAGCGCTTCATGGCTTCGGCCACATTGAACAGGCCCAGTTGGTCGGCGTAGTGCATGGGGCCACCGCGGTAGATCGGAAAGCCGTAGCCCGTCAGGTAGACCATGTCGATGTCGCTCGCCTTGCTGGCAATGCCTTCTTCCAGGATGTGGGCGGCTTCGTTGACCAGCGAGAACACCAGGCGCTGCACGATTTCTTCGTCAGAGATCTTGCGCGGCGTGATACCCAGGTCCTTGCGGTGCTTCTCGACCATCTCGACCACCAGCGGGCTGGGGATGGCGTCGCGCTTGCCGGGCACGTAGTCGTACCAGCCGGCGCCGGTTTTTTGGCCGTAACGGCCCAGCTCGCACAGCAGGTCAGCGGTCTTGCTGTACTTGAGGTCGGGCTTCTCGGTGTAGCGGCGCTTGCGGATGGCCCAGCCGATGTCGTTGCCGGCCAGGTCACCCATGCGGAAGGGGCCCATGGCAAAGCCAAATTTTTCGACGGCCTTGTCGACCTGGGCCGGGGTGGCGCCCTCTTCGAGCAGGAAGCCCGCTTGGCGGCTGTACTGTTCAATCATGCGGTTGCCGATGAAGCCATCGCACACGCCCGACACCACGGCGGTCTTTTTGATCTTCTTGGCGATCGCCATCACGGTGGCCAGCACGTCCTTGGCAGTGGCTTGGCCACGCACCACTTCGAGCAGCTTCATGACGTTGGCCGGGCTGAAGAAGTGCATGCCCACCACGTCTTGCGGACGCTGGGTGAAGTTGGCGATCTTGTCCACGTCCAGTGTGGAGGTGTTCGATGCCAGGATGGCGCCGGGCTTGGCCACGGCGTCGAGCTGCTTGAACACCGCTTCTTTGACGCCGAGTTCTTCAAACACGGCTTCGATGATCAGGTCGGCGTCTTTCAGGTCGTCGTAGCTCAGCGTGGTGCTCAGCAGGCTCATGCGCTGCTCGTACTTGTCTTGCTTGAGCTTGCCCTTCTTGACCTGAGCTTCGTAGTTCTTGCGGATGGTGGCGATGCCCCGGTCCAGCGCTTCCTGCTTCATTTCGAGCATCTTGACGGGGATGCCAGCGTTCAGGAAGTTCATGGTGATGCCGCCACCCATGGTGCCCGCACCGATCACGCCGACCAGCTTGATGTCGCGCTTGGGGGTGTCGTCGGCCACGTCCGGGATCTTGGAGGCGGCGCGCTCCGCCACGAACAGGTGGCGCAGGGCGCGGCACTCGGGCGTCCACATCAGGTTGATGAAGATGTCACGCTCGAAGGTCATGCCGTCGGCAAACTTCTTTTGCGTGGCGGCTTCCACCGCGTCCACGCACTTGGCGGGGGCCGGGTAGTTCTTGGCCATGCCCTTGACCATGTTGCGAGCGAACTGGAAGTAGGCGTCGCCCAGGGGGTGTTTGCAAGGCAGGTTGCGCACCAGCGGGAAGGCGCTGCCGTCCGCGTGCTTGGCTGCAGCTTCATGGGCCAGCGCAAAGGCCTCTTCGGCCAGCGACTCGGGCGAAGCAGCCAGCTTGTCGAACAGCTTTTGGCCCGGCAGCGAGGCCAGCAGTTCGCTCTTCACGGGTTCGCCGCTGACGATCATGTTGAGTGCGGTTTCCACGCCCAGCACGCGCGGCAGGCGCTGGGTGCCGCCGGCGCCGGGGATCAGGCCCAGCTTGACTTCAGGCAAGGCGATTTGGGTGCCGGGCGCCGCGATGCGGTAGTGCGCGCCCAAGGCCAATTCCAGGCCACCGCCCATGGCCACGCTGTGCAGCGCGGCGACCACGGGCTTGGCCGAGTTTTCGACCGCCGTGATGACGCTCAGCAAATTGGGTTCTTGCAAGGCCTTGGGGCTGCCGAACTCCTTGATGTCGGCACCGCCCGAGAAGGCTTTGCCAGCGCCGGTCAGCACGATGGCCTTGACGGCCGCGTCGGCGTTGGCCTGCTCCAGGCCGGCGACGATGCCCTGGCGTGTGGCCAGACCCAGGCCGTTGACCGGGGGGTTGTTCAGGGTGATCACGGCGATATCGCCATGGACTTTGTATTCTGCCGTCATGCGGGTGGTCCTCAATGGGTGAAAACGAACGATCGTGCGTTTTTGATTTTAGGAAAAGCTTGTTGCACCGCAACGCAAATCTGTCCCGACAGAGACAAAATCAGCGTTTTAGGGCGCCAACAAGGGAAAACACCTACGCGCCAGCGGGCGCGGGAGCGGCGCCCGCGGCACCGCCCCGGGCCGTCAGACTTCCAGCCATTCCTTGCGCGTGTCGCTGTCCGCGCGCAGGCTGTCGGGCGTGCCTTCAAACACGATGCTGCCGTGGCCCATGACCAGGGCGCGGTCAGAAATCGCCATGGCGATGGTCAGCTTCTGCTCGATCAGCAGCACGGAGATGCCCCGGGCCTTGAGCTTTTGCAGGTACTCCCCCACCAGTTCAACGATCTTGGGCGCCAGGCCTTCGGTGGGCTCATCGATGATGATCAGGTCGGGGTCTCCCATCAAGGTTCGGCACAGAGTCAGCATCTGCTGCTCACCGCCAGACAGCACGCCGGCTTCGGTGTGCTGACGTTCGCGCAAGCGGGGGAACATCTCGTACATGTCGTCAAACGACCAGCGCGAGCCCTGCCCATTGCCCTTGCGACCCAGCAGCAGGTTCTGGTGCACGGTCAGCTTGGGGAAGATGTCACGGTTCTCGGGCACGTAGCCAATGCCCAGGTGGGCGATTTCATAGGCCTTGCGACCGGTCAGGGGCTGGCCCTTCCAGGTGATGCCCCCCTCCCAGGTCACCAAGCCCATGATGGCCTTGGCCGTGGTGGAACGGCCCGAGCCGTTGCGCCCCAGCAAGGCCACGATCTCGCCGGGCTGGACTTCAAAGTTCACGCCATGCAGTACATGGCTCTTGCCGTAGTAGCCGTGCAGGTTCTCTACCTTCAACATCGTCAATGTCCTCCGGCCTGGTTATCGGCCACCACGGAGCCCAGATAGGCTTCCTGCACGCGCTGATTGGCGCGCACCGCCTCAGGGGTGTCAAAAGCGATCACCTCGCCATACACCACCACGGCAATCTTGTCGGCCAGGCCGAACACCACGCCCATGTCGTGCTCCACCGTGAGCAGGGTCTTGCCCACGGTGACTTCACGGATCAGGCTGATGAAGCGCTTGGTCTCGCTGCGGCTCATGCCGGCGGTGGGCTCGTCCAGCAAGATCACGTTGGCCCCGCCAGCGATGGTGATGCCGATCTCCAGCGCACGCTGCTCCGCGTAGGTCAGGTTGGTGGCGAGCACGTCCCGCTTTTTGTCCAGGTGGATCATGCGCATCAGCTCTTCAGCGCGCGCATTGGCGTCGTGCAGGCCGGACAAAAAGCGCAGGAAGGTGTACTTGTAGCCCAGGCTCCACAGCACGCCACAGCGCAGGTTCTCGAACACGCTCAGCTTGGGAAAGATGTTCGTGATCTGGAAGCTGCGCGACAGGCCCCGCCGGTTGATCTCGTAGGGCGGCAAGCCATTGATGCGCTGGCCGTTGAGCACCACGTCCCCACTGGTGGGGGCGAAGCGGCCGCTGATCAAATTGAACAGCGTGGACTTGCCTGCCCCGTTGGGGCCGATGATGGCCACACGCTCGCCGTGGGCCACTTGCAGGTTGGCGCCCCGGATGATCTCCGAGCGGCCAAAACTCTTGCGCAGGTCTTTGAGCTCCAGCGCGAATTCAGAAGTTGCGGTCATGGCTCAGTGGGCCTCCGTGCGCTTGATTTCGTGTTCGATCTCTTCCTGGATGGTGTGCCACAGGCGGCTGAAGCGGCGTCGCACCGTCTCAAACAAGCCCAGGCCCACCAGCAGCACCGCGATCGAGCCCACCCAGCTGCCAGTGCTCTCGGCATTGAGCTGGGTGCCCAGGAACTGCAGTTGCGGGCCCAGGGCCGCATTGAGTTGCAGGTGGTAGAGCATCTCGATCATGGACGCAGCCCCCAACAACACCACCAGGGCGCTGAGGGCCAGGCCCAGGTAGCTGAGGCCGAGTCGCTTGAGCTTGCCGTACTTGGCCACACGCATGTTCATCATGATCAGGCTGGCCACGCCGCCGGGGGCGTACATCACCATGAACAGGAACACCAGGCCCAGGTACAGCAGCCAGGCCTTGCTGAGTTCAGACAGCAGCACCGAGGCGAACACCAGCAAGACGGCACCGATGATGGGGCCGAAGAAGAAGGTGGCGCCGCCCAGGAAGGTGAACAGCAGGTAACCGCCCGAGCGCACAGCGCTCACGCTGTCGGCCGCCGTCACGATCTCGAAGTTGATGGTGGCCAGACCGCCGCCCACGCCGGCAAAAAAGCCCGCGATGATGAAGGCGAAATAGCGCACGCGCTGGGTGTTGTAGCCAATGAACTCGACCCGTTCCGGGTTGTCACGCACCGCGTTCAGGATGCGGCCCAAGGGCGTGCCGGTGAAGGCAAACATGGCCGCCGTGCAGACAAAACAGTAGACCGCGATCAGGTAGTACACCTGGGTTTGCGAGCCGAAGTTCATGCCCAGGAAGGGCGTGCCATAGACGCGGTTGGTGGTGATGCCACCTTCGCCGCCGAAGAACTCGGGCAGCATCAGCGCCATGGAGGCCACCAGCTCACCAATGCCCAGCGTGATCATGGCAAAGGTGGTGCCTGACTTCTTGGTGGTGACAAAGCCCAGCAGCACGGCAAAAGCCATGCCCGCCAGACCGCCCACGATGGGAATCAGCACCACCGGCACCACGGGGCCGCCCTGCCCCGCCAGGTTCATGGTGTGGATGGCCAGGAAGGAGCCCAGGCCCACGTACACGGCGTGACCAAAGCTCAGCATGCCGCCCTGGCCCAGGAGCATGTTGTAGCTCAGGCAGATGATGATCAGGTAGCCGATCTGGGACAGCATGGTCAGGGCCAGGCTGCTCTTGAAGAGCAGCGGGGCCACGGCCAGCACCAGCGCAAACAAGGTCCAGACCACGATGCGCCCCAGGTTCAGGGGCTTGAAACTGTAGTGACTTGCGTTCATGGGTCAGTCCTCCCGCTTGCCGAGAAGACCCTTGGGCCGGAAGATGAGGATCAGCACCAGCAACAGGTACGGCAGGATGGGCGCGACCTGAGAGATGGTGAGCTTGAGCAGCGCGTAGCCAAAGGTCTGCTCCGTGACCGCCACGCCGAAGAGCTGCACCAGGCTGCCCAGGGAGTAGTCCAGTGCCACGGCAAAAGTCTGCAGCACACCGATCAGCAAGGAGGCCAGGAAGGCCCCCGCCAGCGAACCCATGCCACCCACCACCACCACGACAAAGATGATGGAGCCCACCGAGCCCGCCATGGCCGGCTCGGTGACATAGGTGTTGCCGCCAATCACGCCGGCCAGGCCCGCCAAGGCCGCACCGCCGCCAAACACCAGCATGAACACGCGGGGCACGTTGTGGCCCAGCGCCTCGGCCATTTCCGGGTGCGTCAGCGCGGCCTGGATCACCAGGCCAATGCGGGTGCGGGTCAGCAGCAGCCAGACCGACAGCAGCATCAACAAGGCCACCAGCATGATGAAGGAGCGCGACTTGGGGAACTGGGTGCCATACAGCGAGAACAGCGGCCCTTGCAGCTGCTCGGGCAGGCCATAAGGCACGGTGGAGCGGCCCCAGACCAATTGCACCACCTCCAGGATCAGGTAGGACAGGCCGAAGGTCACCAGCAGCTCAGGCACATGGCCGAACTTGTGCACGCGGCGCAGGCTGTAGCGCTCGAACAGTGAGCCCAGGGCCCCCACGGCCAGGGGCGCCACGAACAGCGCCGGCCAAAAGCCGATGGCCTTGGAGATGGTGAAGGCGAAGTACGCCCCCAACATGTAGAAGCTGGTGTGCGCAAAATTAAGAACGCCCATCATGCTGAAAATGAGCGTCAGCCCAGAGCTCAGCATGAACAGCAGCAGCCCGTAGCTGACGCCGTTGAGCATCGAGATGGTGAAAAACTCAAGATTCATTGAAAGTCTTTGGTCATCAGGTGAAAAAAAAGGCCCGAGCGGCGTCGGGCCTCACGTGCGCAGCCGGGACCTTACGGACGCTTCATTTCACACGAAGTGGGCGTGCTGGCCACATAGGCTTCGTAGAACTTTTGCGGCGTCAGGGTGTAGCCCGTGTTCTCCGGCGAGTAAGGGTACTTGCCGCCGGCCTTTTCCCACTTGGTGATGAACAGACCTTGCTGCAGTTGGTGGTCGGTCTTGCGCAGTTCGACTTCACCGTTGAAGCTCTTGAACTTCATGCCTTCCAGGGTGGCCGCGACCTTGACCGGGTCGGTGCTCTTGGAGCGCACAAAGGCCTCGGTCAGCGCGGTGAACACCGTGTAGATGTCGGTGGTGTAGAGGTCGTCGTTGAACTTGGCCTTGAACTGGTCGGCCAGTTTTTGGATTTCGCCACCCATGTTGTAGTGGCCGTAGCTGACCTGATAGACCTTGCCTGCCGAGGCTGCGCCCATGGCGGTTGGGGTGCCCGAGGTCACGGCGTAGTAGGTGAGGAATTTGACGTCGTTCAGGCCGGCGTCGTTGGCGGCCTTGATCAGCAAGGCCAGATCCGAGCCCCAGTTGCCAGTCACCACCGTGTCGGCGCCAGACTGCTTGATCTTGGCGATGTAGGGGGAGAAGTCGCGCACTTGCGCCAAGGGGTGCAGGTCGTCGCCGACGATCTGGATGTCCGGGCGCTTGCGGGCCAGGTTGGCCTTGGCGAACTTGGAGACTTGTTGACCGTGCGAGTAGTTCTGGTTGATCAGGTAGACCTTCTTGATGTCGGGGACGTCCTTCATCCAGGTGGTCAGGGCTTCCATCTTCATGGAGGTGTCAGCGTCGAAACGGAACTGCCAGTAGCTGCACTTGCTGTTGGTCAGGTCGGGGTCGACGGCGGCGTAGTTCAGGTACACCACTTCCTTGCCCGGGTTGCGGGCGTTGTGCTTTTCCAGCGCATCGATGATGGCCAGCGCCGGGCCCGAGCCGTTGCCCTGGGTCACGTAGCGTGCGCCTTGGTCAATGGCCGAGCGCAGGGCACTGGTGGTCTCTTGCGGGCTGAGCTTGTTGTCGATGCCAATGATCTCGAATTTCACACCGGCGGCGTTCTTTTTATTGAACTCCTCGGCCAGAAACTGAAAGGACTTGAGTTGGTTGGTGCCCACGGCGGCCATCAGGCCCGACAGCGGGTCCAGCCAAGCGATCTTGACCGTCTCACCCTTCTGCGCCATGGCGCCACTGGCCAGGGCCAAGAGGGTCGATGCCACGACTGTCTTCATCACGAACTTCATGCTTTGTCTCCGTTGTGTTTCGAGTGTTTTCAGCGTAAGTCTTTTGTGCAGTGCAACGCTCAGGGAATGCCCCTAGCGCCTATCACGCAGGCGACTGGACTGCCAGCAGCCGCCTGCCCAATGGCCTCAGATACCAGGCAATTGGTAGCCCGTGAGTTGTTCACGGAGCCGTGTTTTGAGCATCTTGCCGGTCGCTCCCAAGGGGATGGATTCGACAAAAATCACGTCGTCGGGGATCTGCCATTTCGCGGTCTTGCCCTCGTAAAAGGTCAGCAGTTCTTCGCGGCTGACTTCGGCGCCTGGCTTCTTGACCACGGCGATCACCGGACGCTCATCCCACTTGGGATGGCGCATGCCAATGCACGCGGCCATGGCAATGGCAGGGTGGCCCATGGCGATGTTCTCGATGTCGATGGAGCTGATCCATTCACCACCGGACTTGATCACGTCCTTGCTGCGGTCGGTGATCTGCATGAAACCGTCCGCGTCGATGGTGGCCACGTCGCCCGTGGGGAACCAGCCCCGGCCCTGCTTGTCGGCCACCAGCGGGCTGCCCTCACCCTTGTAGTAATTGGCCACGATCCAGGGGCCTTTGACCAGCAGGTCGCCGTAGGTCTTGCCATCCCAGGGCAGCTCTTCGCCATCGCCATCGATGATCTTCATGTCCACACCGTAAATGGCCCGACCCTGCTTCATGCGGATCTTCATCTGCTCGTCCTTCGACAGGCCCAGGTGCTTGTTCTTGAGCGTGCACAGCGTGCCCAGGGGCGACATCTCGGTCATGCCCCAGGCGTGCAGCACCTCGACGCCGTAGTCGTCTTGGAAGGCGGTGATCATGGCCGGCGGGCAGGCTGAGCCGCCGATCACGGTCCGGTTGAGGTGAGTGAACTTGAGGCCGCCCGGCTTCATGTGGCCCAGCAGCATCTGCCACACCGTGGGCACGCCGGCGGCGAAGGTCACGCCTTCGGCTTCGATCAGTTCATAGACCGACTTGCCGTCCAGTGCCGGGCCGGGGAACACCAGCTTGCAACCGGTCAACGGCGCCGAATAGGGCAAGCCCCAGGCGTTGACGTGGAACATGGGCACCACCGGCAGCACGGCGTCGCGGGCCGACAGGTTCATGACATCTGGCAGCGCTGCCGCGTAGGCGTGCAGCACGCTGGAGCGGTGGCTGTACAGCGCCGCCTTGGGGTTGCCGGTGGTGCCGCTGGTGTAGCACATGCTCGAGGCTGAGTTCTCGTCAAACTCCGGCCAGGCGTAATCGCTGCTTTGCTCGGCGATCCAGGCTTCGTAGCTGATCAGGCCGGGGATGCCGGTGTCGGCAGGCAGCTTGTCGGCGTCGCACAGGGCGATCCAACGCTTGACCGTCGGGCAGCGCGCATGCACGGCCTGCACCAGGGGCAAGAAGGTGGTGTCAAAGCACAACACCTGGTCCTCGGCGTGGTTCATGATCCACGCGATCTGGTCGGGGTGCAGGCGCGGGTTGACGGTGTGCAGCACGCGGCCCGAGCCGCTGACGCCGAAGTAAAGCTCCAGGTGGCGGTAACCGTTCCAGGCCAGGGTGGCCACACGGTCGCTGAACTGAAGGCCCAAAGCTTCGATGGCGCGGGCCACCTGGCGCGAGCGCGAGGCCAGTTGGCGATAGGTGTAGCGGTGGATGTCGCCCTCGACACGGCGCGACACGATTTCACCGTCGCTGTGGTGGCGTTCGGCAAACTCCAGCAGGGAAGAAATCAAAAGGGGCTGGCTTTGCATGAGACCTAACATGGTGGCTCCTGGAAGTTGGTCGTCTGAATGGTTGAAATCCCAAACCGCTGCCCCGGGTCAGAACAGCGCCCGGCACGCGGCGCAGCGGTTCTCTGAATCATTCTGTCACCGCCACAAGCCTCACCCATTGAGGTCTGTCACGGGGGTTACTAATGTCGACCCGCGGCGGAGTCGCTGCAAGCGGTGTCGTCCAATTGACAGCTTGCTGGGGCTAACCCGAGGACGGGTTTTTCCGGAGCGCTGCATTGACTTGCCCTCACAATCGGGCCCATGTTGAACGGGATCGAAGCGATGGCGCGGCAGTTTCTGGCCGCCCAACCCTGGTTCGCCAGCCTGGCGCTGGACGAGCAGGCGCAGCTGCAGGCGGAAATCAGCACCTTCACGGCCCGCAAAGGCGAGGTGCTGCTGGCACAGGGGCAGCGAGCGGACGGTTGGTACGCCGTGTTGTCCGGTCTGGTGCTGCTGGAAAGCGAAGCCGAGGGCAACCGCCGCTCGGCCTTCATCGGCATGCCCGACGGCGAGTGGTTTGGTGAGGGCTCCGCCCTCAAAAACGAAGCCCGACGCTACAACGTGGTGGCCTTGCGCGACACCTGGTTGCTGTGCTTGCCCCAGGCGTCCTTTCAGCGTTTGCAGGCCCGGCACCTGCCCTTCAACCAGTTCTTGGTGCAACACCTCAACATGCGCCTGGGCCAGGCCATGACCCTGATTGAAACCGGCCGGATGCGCTCGCCCGAGCAGCGCGTGGCGCTGTACCTGAGTCGCCAGTTCTGGCGCAGCACGCGGCAGCTCTACATCACCCAGGACGAGTTGGGCAAGCTGGTGGGCCTGTCACGCCAGACCGTCAACCGCATCCTGCGCCAACTGGCCCAGCTGGACATCGTGGCCCTGGACCATGGCCGGGTCTTGATTCGCAGCGACGAGGCACTGAGCCGATTCATGGCCGGTGAGCTGAACGCCGAACCCGGCATCGGCACGGACAAAGTGCAGCCCCCCGGGTGAAGGCCGCCGCGTGCGTGCCGGGTGCGCCGCGGCCCCAAGCCCCTGACCCGCACAGGCCATTGGCGCTGCAGGACAATCCGACCATGACCGACACCGTGACACCCCCTGCCAGCGCCGAAGCGGCCACGCCCACGGCCTGGCCCAGCCGCCTGGCTGACTTGGGCCCGGCCTTCTTCACCCACCTCCAACCCACGCCACTGCCCCAAGCCCATTGGGTGGCGCACAGCCCCGCCGTGGCGCGCAGCCTGGGCCTGGACCCGGACTGGCTGGCATCGGAAGAGGCCTTGCAAGTCCTCATCGGCAACGCCTTGCTCCCGGGCATGAAGCCTCTGGCCAGCGTCTACAGCGGGCACCAGTTCGGCGTGTGGGCCGGGCAACTGGGTGATGGCCGCGCCATTTTGTTGGGCGAGACCCCCGCCGGCCATGAGCTGCAACTCAAGGGCAGCGGCCGCACCCCTTACTCGCGCGGTGGTGACGGCCGGGCCGTGTTGCGTTCCAGCATCCGTGAGTTTTTATGCAGCGAGGCCATGCATGGCCTGGGCATTCCGACCTCTCGGGCTTTGAGCGTGATCGGCTCTCCCGCGCCGGTGCGCCGTGAAACCATCGAGACCGCGGCGGTCGTGGCACGCAGTGCGCCCAGTTTCATCCGCTTCGGCCATTTCGAGCACTTTGCGGCCCGCAACGACCTGGTGTCGTTGCGCCAATTGGCTGATCAGGTCATGGACCAGCATTTCCCCGCGTGCCGCACGCACCCGCGCTGGCCGGGGCAGCCCTACGCCGCCCTGCTGGAAGCGGTGAGCGAACGCACAGCCCATCTGCTGGCCCAGTGGCAGGCAGTGGGCTTTTGCCATGGCGTGATGAACACCGACAACATGAGCATCCTGGGCCTGACCCTGGACTACGGGCCGTTTCAATTTCTGGACGGCTTTGACCCGGGCCATGTCTGCAACCACAGCGACACCCAGGGCCGCTACGCCCACAACAAACAGCCCAACATCGCCTACTGGAACCTGTTCTGCCTCGCCCAAGCCCTGCTGCCCTTGATTGGCGAAGAAGACACCGCCGTGGCCGCGCTGGAATCTTACAAAACGGTGTATCCCGCCGCCTTCGAGGCCTGCCTGCGCGCCAAGCTGGGTTGGCACCAAGGCGCGCAAGGCGACACCGAACTGATCGAGACCCTGCTGCAAATGCTGGCCCGCCACCGGGTGGACTACACCATCTTCTGGCGCCGTTTGAGCCACGCCGTGGCCAGCGGCGACTTTGAGCCGGTGCGTGACCTGATCCTGGACCGAGCCGCCTTTGACGACTGGCGCCAACGCTACCTGGCCCGCGCCCAGGCCCCGGACGCCGCGCTGATGCTGCGCAGCAACCCCAAGTTCGTTTTGCGCAACCATTTGGGCGAGCAGGCCATTCGCAAGGCCCAGAATCAGGACTTTTCGGAGGTGCAGACCTTGCTGAAACTGCTGGAGCGCCCATTTGAGGAGCATCCCGGCTTTGAGGCCTATGCCGACTTCCCGCCCGACTGGGCTTCTTCCATCGAAATCAGCTGTTCATCATGAAAATCCACAAGACCGATGCCGAATGGCAAGCCGAACTGGCCGCGAAAGGCGCTGAACCTGGCGCCTTCCAGATCACCCGCCGAGCAGCCACGGAGCGCCCCTTCACCGGCAAGTACGAAGCCCATTGGGCCGATGGCAGCTACCACTGCATCTGCTGCGGCCACAAGCTGTTTGATTCGGCGACCAAGTTCGACGCCGGCTGCGGCTGGCCCAGCTTCTACCAGGCCGCTGAAGCCGGCGCGATCGAAGAGATCGTGGACCGCAGCCACGGCATGGTCCGCACCGAAACGGTTTGTGCACAATGCGGGGCTCACCTGGGCCATGTCTTTGAAGACGGCCCAGCCCCCACGGGTCTGCGCTATTGCATGAACTCGGCCTCGCTCAACTTTGAAGCTCAAGAATGAAGCTGCTCCTCGATTTTTTCCCGATCATCCTGTTCTTTGCCGCCTTCAAGTACGCCGGTATCTATGTGGCCACAGGCATCGCCATCGTTGCCACCATCGCCCAGATCGCCTACCTGCGCTTCAAGACCGGTAAGGTGGAACCCATGCAGTGGATCAGCCTGGGCGTGATCGTGCTGTTTGGCGGCGCCACGCTGATCTCGCACAACGACACGTTCATCAAATGGAAGCCCACCGTGCTGTACTGGCTGATGGGCTCGGCCCTGCTGCTGGGGCAGTTGCTGTTCCGCAAGAACCTGCTCAAGACCTTGATGGGCGCGCAAATGCAAATGCCCGACGAGGCCTGGCGCCTGGCCAACTGGAGCTGGGTGGCGTTTTTTGCCGCCATGGGCTGCCTCAACCTGTGGGTGGCCTACAACTTCGACACCGACACCTGGGTCAACTTCAAGTTGTTCGGCGGCATGGGTCTGATGTTTGTCTTTGTCATCGGCCAAGCCCTTTTCCTGTCGCGCTACATGAAGGGCGACGATCAAGCCAAGGCCCCCGAATGACCCAGCAAGCCCCTCAAGTGGGTCTGGGCGTCACGGCCCCGGCCCTCCATGCCCGGCTGCAAGCCGTGCTGCAAACCACCGCCTTGGAGGTGCTCGACGAAAGCGCGGCCCATGCCGGCCATGTCGGCGCCAACGGCAGCGGTTTTGGCACCCATTTCCGGGTGCGCATTGCCAGTCCCGCATTTACGGGCTGTTCACGCGTGGCACAGCATCGCCTTGTGTATGATGCGCTGCGAGATTTCATGGACCAGGGCTTGCACGCCATCGCCATTGAAGTGCTTTGAACGCCCGCAAGGCTTGTCATTCCATCGGGTTGAGACAACCCACCATCTCCGGATTTTCTGAGGAACAAGGATGAAGAAACTGTGTCTGGGCAGCGTTGCTGCTGCTGTTATCGCCGTCACGCTGGCCCTGCCCGCATCGGCTCAAAACATCGCCATCGTGAACGGCAAGGCTGTTCCGAAATCCCGCGCTGACGCGCTGGCTCTGCAAGTGACCCGCTCGGGCCGCCCAGTGACGCCTGAACTCGAAGGCCAAATCAAGGAAGAAGTGATCGCTCGCGAGATCTTCATGCAAGAAGCCCAGAAGTGGAGCCTGGACACCAGCGACGAGTACAAGACCCAACTCGAACTGGCCCGTCAGACCATCCTGATCCGTGAACTGTTCTCCGAATACCAAAAGAAGAACCCCGTCACCGACGAAGAAGTCAAGGCGGAGTACGACAAGTTCGTGGCGGCCAACGGCGGCAAGGAATACAAGGCTCGCCACATCCTGGTCGAGAAGGAAAGCGACGCCAAGGACATCATCGCCCGCCTGAAGAAGGGTGCGAAGTTCGAAGACATCGCCAAGAAGCAATCCAAGGACCCCGGTTCGGGCGCCAAGGGGGGTGATCTGGATTGGGCCAACCCAGGCAACTACGTGAAGGAATTCACCGAAGCCCTGCTCAAGCTCAACAAGGGCCAAACCACCGACGCACCGGTGCAAAGCCAGTTCGGTTGGCACGTCATCCGCCTGGACGATGTGCGCCAAGCCCAACTGCCCAAGTTCGACGAAGTGAAGCCGCAAATCGCCCAGCAACTGCAACAGCAAAAGCTGTCCAAGTTCCAGGAAGACCTGCGCGCCAAGGCCAAGGTCGAGTAATCGGTTCTTGCCTCGTGAAAAGCGGCCCTCGGGCCGCTTTTTTCATGCCCGCTCACGGGGCCGCAGGGGCTCTCCAGCCCAGGGCTTCAGGTCTGGCAGGCACGCCAGGCCATCAAGGCGCCCAGCATCACTGGCTGATGCAGCATGTACCAACTCAGGCTGTGCCGGCCACACCAGGCCAAGACCTGCGTCAGCCCCCCGCCTTGCCAGGCCATCAGGCGGGGTTGGCGACGCAGCAGCCACTGCCCCACCGCCAGGCCCCACAACATCACAGCCAGCCAGGGCAGCACGGGCACATAGTCCTCGGTGACGGGCTTGTGCGCGATCAGCCCGAGCACATTGAAGGGCTTGGCGTCCAGCCAGGCCAGCGCGGGCCAGGTCTGGTGCAGCGCTTCGGCGCCCCAGCCTGCGGCCAGCGCCAGGGCCCCCAAGGGCCACAGCCAGGCACCCCGGCCGGCGATGAGGCGTGCCACGATCAACATCACCGCCAAGCCGTGCAGCACCCCGAAGTAAATGAAGCTGTTGGGAAACATCCACCAGGACCCCAGGCTGACCAGGCACGCACACCCCGCCACCTGCACCCAGCGACGCCCGAACCGGCGCCAGGTCTGGCCCTGCGCCACCGCCACCGACTGCCCCAGGCCGGCGCACAGCAGAAACAGGCTCACGATCAGTGTGCGCTGCACGGTCCAGAACGGATCCTGAAGAAAGTTCTGCCGGATCCAGCCCAGGTGATTGAGGTCATACGCGAAGTGGTAGGCCGTCATCCACCACAGGGCCAGGCCCCGCAGGGCATCAATCGCTTGCAAACGCGGGCTTGATTTCATGGGCGAAGTGTAGGGGCATGGCGGGCCCCGATTGACGACCGGAGGATGGCCCGTTTCAATGGGCGGTCAACAACCCACCCAGAGACACCACCATGCGACTGCTTGATTGCCTAGCCTCCACCCGCACCCTGACCCGCCGCCTGCTCCTGGGGGCTGCCCTGTTAGGCGCTGCAGGCCTCGCAGCTGCCCAAGGCACGGGCAAGACCGAGGTGCTGTGGCTGGGGCAAGCGGCGGCACGCGTCACCACGCCGGGCGGCAAGGTCATCATGATCGACCCCTGGCTGACCTCCAACCCCAAGACCCCGGCCGACTTCAAGAAGCTCGAAGCCCTGGGCAAGATCGACCTGATCCTGGTCACACACGGCCACTTCGACCACTTCGCCGACGCCCCCGCGCTGGCCCAAATGCACAAGGCGCCCATGTATGGCCCCGCTGGCATGAACCAAAGCATCACCTCGCTGGGGATCCTGCCCGTCGAGCTGGCCCCGCGGTTCGGCAAGGGCGGCACCATCAGTCCCTTTGGCGCCGGGGGCGTGAAGATCACGGCGGTGCATGCCGAGCACTCGTCCGAGGTGGTCTGGAAGAACCCCGCCACCAACAAGGATGAAACCCATGTCGGCGGAGAACCGGTCGGCTTCATCCTGGAGATGGAAAACGGCTTCAAGATCTGGCACATGGGCGATACCGCCGTGTTTGGTGACATGGCCTTGATTGGCCGCATGTACAAGCCCGACCTGGTGCTGATCCCCATTGGCGGCCACTTCGTCATGAACCCGGCCGACGCCGCCATGGCCGTGCGCGACATGATCAAGCCCCGCTACGCCTTGCCCATCCACTACGGCACCACCCCGGTGCTGCGCGGCACGCCAGCCGAATTCAAAGAGGCCCTGGGCCAAGGAGGCGCCCAGATGCTGGTGGTCGAGCCGGGCCAGAAAGTCGAGTTCTAAGCCGCATCGCCAGGGCACCAGGCCGGCTCCGGCTTGGTGCCCTGAGATGGATCAAGAAGACCGCCGCTGGCGGTCTTCTTTGCTTGGGGCTGGGGTGGGTGCAGGCGTATATTGAAACCCCAGGGCGCCCTTGCCCTGTGGACCTTCGAAAGGACTTCCATGCACATCCTCCTGCCCCTGGACGGCTCCGAGCTGTCACTCGAAGCGGTGCACTTTGCCATCCGCCTCGCCCACGAAGGTTTGCAAGCGCATCTGCTGCTGGCCAATGTGCAGTCGCCCGCCAGCTTGTATGAGTTGGTGCAGGCCCCCGACCCCCAGGTCATTGACGAGATTGCCCATGCCGCTGGCCAGCACGCGCTGGAGAAGGCCCAGGCCTTGCTGCACGCGGCCGGCGTGCCCCACCACTGCGAGGTGGTCACCGGCGAGCCGGTCGTGGCTTTGCTTGATTTGATTGAGCTCAAGCGCTGCACCCTGGTGATCATGGCTGGCCACGGCAAGAGCCTGCTGCGTACCGTGCTGGAGGGATCGGTCTCGCATGAGCTCTTGCAGGCCTCACCCGTGCCCGTGCTGATCGTCAAGCCGCCAGAGACCGAGGCGGAGGTCGCGGATCTGATCCCGTGAGCGCTGCAGAAACCCAGCACCGGCAGGCCGCAGAGCTTCAGCCCCCCTGGCACACCGCTTGAAGCCGCGCGGCGTCCAGCAGGCGGTAAGCGCGACCTTGCCGATCGAGGGAGGCCAGCACGCCATCGCGCACCAGGGCGCTGACCTCGCGGCTCACGGTTTCGAGCTTCAGGTCCAGCATGGCGCCCATGTCCTCGCGCCGAAACAGCTGCAGCTCGGCACCGTCCTGGGATTGGGCCATCTTGGCGACCAGGTGGGCGACCCGCTGCCGCGCACTGCCAAAGTTGAGCTCGGCCAGCCAATCGTCCGCCGCCTTGAGAGCCCCCTGCCATTTCGCCATCAATCGGCCATGCAGGCGGGGCGACTGGGCCGCCAGGCTGTGCAGCACCTCCAGCGGAATGCGGCACACAGCCACTTCGCTGAGCGCAACCGCCTCGCTGTCAAAACGAGGGGAGGCCAATGCTTCCAGCCCCGCCACATCGCCGGGCTGCACGAGGCGCACGATGCGCTCGCGCCCATCGGGTGTGGCCCGCACCAGCTTGAGCATGCCTCGGCGCAAGGTGAACAGACCCTGAGCTGCCTGCCCTTCGCGGTAGAGCACCTGCCCTGGCTGGTACAGCAGGTCGTCAATCGGGGCGTGGATCAGAGAAAAGTCACGCTCATCCAGCTCGGCAAACAAAGCCATGTCACGGATGCCGCAGCCGCGGCAATCCGAAGTGCCGCGCCAAGCGGATTCAGTTTGGATGGGGATCATGGGAGACAAACGCACTCACTCGGGGACTGAATCAAACCACCATTGTCCACCCTGCACCGCCCTGGCCTGAGCGCCCTGACAAGTCCTTCGTCGCCGGTGAAGCATCGAGGCTCAATCGGCGTGGCCAACCCGGGCGCGCTGTTGTTTGACCTGCGCACGGGAGGACTTGCCATCCAGTCGCCGCAGCTGCGAGCCCCGCGTGGGCCGCGTCGCCTTGCGCACTTTGGGCAGGCGCGACACGCTGTCTACCAAGGCCTGAAGGCGTCGTAAGGCGTCTTGCCGATTGAAATCTTGGCTGCGACTGGTCTGGGCCTTGATGACCACCACGCCTTCGCTGCTGATGCGCTGGTCGTTCAGGGCCAGCAGGCGGGCCTTGATGTCCTCGGGCAAAGACGAGCTGGGAATGGCATAACGCAGGTGCACCGCGCTTGACACCTTGTTGACGTTCTGGCCGCCCGCCCCCTGGGCACGGATGGCGCTGAACTCGACCTCGTCTTCGAGGACTGGAAACAAGGTGGTGGCGTTGGAACCCATGCGCGCATTGTGCCTGGGCTGCGAACGGCGTCCGGGTGGTGCCGGCCCCCTGCGGCGGGCTCAGCGCGGACGGTAAAGCTTGAACAGCTGCTCGGGGCCGATGCGGAAGTAGTCGCCCGGCCCGCCGGCACGCAGCACGATGCCGGCCCCGGCGGTGTCAAAAATGCCGTCCTTGAGCAGGCGTTGATCGATGTGCACGGCCACTACCTCGCCCAACACCAGCCAGCTTGGCACGGTCTCACCCGCCGCGGTTTGCAAGGGGATCAGCTGGGTCAGTTTGCACTCGAAGCTGACCGGGCTCTCCGCTACCCGGGGCACCTGGATCAGGCGCGACGGCGCAGGCGTCAGGCCGGCCAAATCGAACTCGCTCACCTCCGGCGGCACCGCGGCGCAGCTTTGATTCATGGCCTCGACCAGGGGCTGGGTGACCAGGTTCCAGGCGAATTCACCTGTCTGCTCGATGTTGCGCACCGTGTCCTTGTACCCAATGCTCGAAAAACCCACGATGGGCGGCACGTAGTTGAGGGCATTGAAGAAGCTGTAAGGCGCTAAGTTCAGCTGCCCCTGGGCCGAGCGGCTGGAGATCCAGCCGATGGGGCGCGGCCCCACGATGGCGTTGAAGGGGTCATGGGGCAAACCGTGCCCCAGGCGGGGCTCGTAAAAATGGGTGGAATCGGACACCGTGGGCTCCATCAAAGAGGGGCTGACGATACCGTGCCCTGTGGGGGATCGGTTGTCGCCTATGCAATGGCCCACCAGCGAGGGGGGGAAGTCATCAATCGATTTATCAGACCTATCAGACTTAGGTCATGAATCCTTCACATGTCAATGATTCAATGTCTTTTTTACGCACTGTTGCGGCTTATGCCCATTGCAGTGTGCGGAATTCCACATTAATGTCTTTCTTTTAACCCGCGCACACTCTTGGTGCTTCTCAATGAATTGGTTCCGATCCGCAGTTCGAAGTGGTTTTCAGGCCTTGCGTCCAGGCAGCTCCGCGGCCTCCCAGCCCAAGCGTGAAGCCCGCCTGGAGGCTTTGCGCCAAGCCATGCTGAGCTGCCTGGGTCAACCCACGGACAACCTCGCCGCCCAGGTGCAACAACGCATCCGCTTCTCGGCCGACCCCGACAGCCTGTGGTACCTGCGGGGTGATTTGCTCCATGTCCTGGCGGCCCAGCAAGGCGAAGTCCTGGCACGCCGCCAGCTCAGCCAGCTGACCCCTTTGTTTGACGGTCTGCTGCCCCGCGCCATGACGCAGGGACAAAAAAACGGGCGCGAAGCCCGTCATTGACCCCCCCAGGCCCCGCCTAGAGGCCTGGCAGTCCACTCAGCGCAGGTGGCCCCAGAACAGCAGGGCATCGCGCTCATCCACCGACAGCGACACCGACGCCCCGACGGGCAACAACACCTTGGTCGCCACATGGCCAAATGGCAGGCCGGTCAACACGGGCACCTTGGTCTGCGTGCGCAGCCACTGCACCACGGTGTCGAACTTGAAGCCCTTGTCGTGTGGGGTCAGGCGGTAATCGGTGAACTGACCCAGCAGAATGGCTTTTTGCCGGTCCAGCACGCCCGCGTGCAGCAGCTGGGTCAGCAAGCGCTCGATGCGGTAGGGGTGCTCGTTGACATCCTCCAAAAAGAGCACGCCGCCCTTGGGGTTGGGCAGGTAGGGCGTGCCCACCAGGGAGGCCAGCACCGCCAAATTGCCCCCCCAGAGCTGGGCCTTCTTCAGGTCAAACGGGGCGACGCCGGGCAAGGCTGCCGCAGCGCTGCCTTTGCGCGGACGCGGCAGCTCCCAGCCAGCCCCTTCGCCGTGGCCGGTGAACAAATCATCCAGGCAGGCCAGCATGATGTCATCGGGCTCCTCTTCGGTGCCCAGGTCGGCCCCCAGCGCCGGGCCGGACCACGTGATGGCGCCGGTCTTGGCGAGCAAAGCGTTTTGAAACGCCGTGAAGTCGCTCAGGCCGACAAACTCGGTCCCTTTTTCAACCGCCTTGGCCAGGGCCTTGTAGGGCAAACGGGGCAGCAAGCGGGTCAGGCCATAGCCCCCTCGCGAAATCAGGGCGATGTCCGCGCCGCTGGCGGCTGCCCGCGCGATCGCGGCCAAACGGGTCTCGTCGTCCCCGGCAAAGCGCATGTGGCCCGCCAAGGCGGCGCTGTCGACCTCGACCTGGTGGCCCAAGGCTTTGAGGCGCGCGATGCCACGCTTGAACGCGGCCTTGTCGCGCACCGCGCTGGAGGGCGAAAAGATGTAGATGTGCTTGGGGCCGTGGTGGTGGCCGCACTGGGCGTGGTCGTGGTCGTGCTGGTCGGACAAGGTGTTGACCCGCCAGGCCTTGCGCCCGGCGGCTCCAAAAAATGGACAAAAAATCAGCTGGCGTGGGGCCCTCGGTCTGCCAGCAGACCCGGGCCGGCTGGCGGCTCAATCCCCGAAGTATTCCACAGCCCGGCGGGCAATGGGTTCGCCGTGCTCCTGCACGAAGTGGCCCGCCTCGGGCAGCACCCAAGGCTCGGGGCAGCCGCGGATCTGTTCACGCAGCGCCTGCATCACCGGCAGACCCAGGACGGGGTCGGCCGCGCCCACCACCATCAGGCTGCGGCCCTGCCAGCGATCACGCCAAAAGGCCTGGGCCTGCCGCGAGACCTCCGCGCCCTCGGCCTCAGGCCCGTCGGGCACCAGCGGCGGGAAGGCCTGCAAAGCCGCGCGGTGGCCCCGGTCCGGAAAGGGGGCCTGGTAGGCCGCACATTCGCCCGCGCTGAGTTGGGGGTTGCCCCGACCGAGCAGGCGCCCCACGTCGTACAGGGGTTGGCGCCGGCACCAGTCGCGCCAGGCGATGAAGCCCTTGGACAAAGGCACCTCCCCGGTGGCCAACAAGGTGTTCATGACCAGCAGGCCTTGGTAGCGCGCCGTGGCAGCCATCGGCAAGGTCAGGCCCAGGATGCCGCCCCAGTCCTGGACCACCAGCACGACGCGCTGCAAGTCCAGCCGCTCGATCAACTCCAGCAACACCTGGCGGTGCCAGGCAAAGGCGTGGGCCGACGGCTTTTTGGGCTTGTCACTGCGGCCAAAACCCGGCAAGTCAGGGGCCACCACACGGTGGCCCGCCGCCAGCCAGACTGGCAGCATCTTGCGGTATAGGTAGCTCCAGGCCGGGTTGCCATGCAAGCACAACCAGGTGATGGGCGCATCGCGCGGCCCCTCATCCAGGTAGTGCAGGCGCAGGCCTGCCAGGGCGGGCAGGTCGCTCACGTAGTGCGGGGCCCAGGGGTAGCCGGGCAGCTGGGCAAACAAGGCGTCGGCAGGGCGCACGGCGTCGTCGCGCAGCGGGTGGGCGGCACGGGCGCGTTCGCGCTGGTCGGCGCGCCGCTGGCGGAAGAAGTCCTGCAACAGCGCCCCGCATTCGGCCTCGGCCACGCCGCCATGGACCTGGGTCTGGTGGTTCAGTTGGGGCTGGTCAAACAGGTTGAGCACCGAGCCGGCCGCCCCGGTCTTGGCTTCGCGGGCGCCGTACACCACCCGGGCCACCCGGGCATTCAACAAGGCGCCGCTGCACATGGCGCAGGGCTCCAGGGTCACGTACAGGGTGCAGCCTTCCAAGCGGTAATTGCCCAGTGCAGCAGCGCCCTCCCGCAAGGCCTGCACTTCTGCGTGGGCGGTGGGGTCGTGCGATGCAATCGGCTGGTTGCGGCCTCGGCCAATGACCTGCCCGTCCTTGACCAGCACTGCCCCGACCGGTACCTCGCCGGCGTGTGCGGCGTCGCGCGCCAGGGCCAAGGCTTCTTGCATGAAGGCGTGGTCACACGCTTCCATGGCACCGGCCTCGGGGAGGATTCCACCGCTGGCAGGCTGGTCTGAGGGGGACATCCGGGGATCACTCATGGGTCTTCGCCCGTGGGCCGGGGTGTTTGCACCGCCGACTCCAAGGCCTGGCGGAACTGTTGCACCTGCTGCTGCGGCGCCAAGCCTGGGTTCGCCGCCCCTGCAGCGCCTGCGGCGGGGGCCGCTTGCAGGGCCGGCGTGGCGGGAACAGCCGCCGTCAGCTGCTTCTTCACCAGCAGCCCGACCAGGCCCAGGGCCAGCAGCAAGGCGATCAAGCCAAGACCGGCGCGCACCTCAGCGCCCCCGCCCGGAGGATCGATGTCCTGCGCTCGCAAGGCGTTTGTCTGGGCGGTGCTGAAGGATCAAAGGCAAATTGAACATGGGCAGAGGTGATGAGCGTCGCTGTATTTTGCCCTGCTGGCAGAGCGCTCAGGGCCGACCAGGACGACATCGCCCCTTCAAGTCGCGCCCCCGCCCAGGGCCAGTGACAGGCTGACCTGGTTGCGCAGCTGCAGCAACTGGTTCTGCGCCCAAGCCACTTCGGCGGCTCGTCGGGTTTCTTGGGCGTCCAGCCACAGGCTCAGCGCCACGGCGCCCTGGCGGTAGCGCACTTCGTACAGCTGCTCGCTGCGCTGGCTGGCCAGCAAGGCGCCTGCCAAGGCTTCGCCCTGGCGGGCCAGGCTTTGGCGCGCGCTCAAGGTGTTTTCGACGTCGCCCAAGGCGGTGTACAGGGTCTGCCGAAAGCTCACCGCCGCGCTTTCGTAATTTGTGCGCGCGATCGCGTTGTTGAGCTTTTGAGTGTTGAACTGCAAAAACGGCAAGCTCAGGCCCGCCCCCAACAAGGCATAGGGGTTGGCCAGCACGCTGCCCAGCGCGGCGCTGCTGCCCCCCAAAGCGCCCGTGAGGGTGAGTGGGGGGTAGTAGCTGGCCGCGGTGGCCTGGGCGCTGGCCAGGCTCTCGCGCAGCCGCATTTCGGCCGCGCGCAAATCGGGCCGCCGGGCCAACACCTGCACGGGCAGATCCGGGGCCACGGCGGGCATGGCCTGAGTCGGCAATTGGGCCGGCTCCTGCGGCAGCAGCTGGGCCAGGGTGGCGTCACCAGGGGCCGCATCAAACAACAGGGCCAAGGTGGTGCGGGCTTCCAGGCGCTGTTGCTCCAGATCGGTCAAGGTGGCGCGCTGGCTCAGCACACTGCGCTCGGCTTCGCTGGTTTCCAGGGCCGACACCGCGCCGGCGCGGTACTGCGCGCCAATCAGGTCGCGGGTGCGTTCGGCATAGGCCACGCTTTGCATGGCGCTGCGGATGCGCTGGTTGAGGTAGGCGATCTGCCAGTACTGGCGCACCACCGTGCCCGTCAGGCTCAGGGCGGTGTTTTGTCGGTCTTGCTCGGTGGCCTGGGCCTCCCAGTCGGCCACCTCGCTGAGCCGGGCCAAGCGGCCCCACAAATCGACCTCGTAGCTGACGGTGAGGTTGGCGCTGCTGCTGCGGGTGCTGCCAGAGGAGGTGCTGCCGCCGCTGTCCAAGGCGCGCTGGTTCTGGCTGCTGAGTCCAGCACTCACGCCGGGCACCTGGTTGCGCTGCGCGAGTTGGGACTGCAATTGGGCGCGCCGCAGCTTCAAGGCGGCCACCGCCAAGTCGGTGTTGCGTGCCAGGGCGGTGTTGACCAGGGCGTTGAGCTGGGGGTCGCCAAACGCCGTCCACCAGGGCTCCAGGGGCTGGCCCGAGGCACTTGGGGCCAGGGCCGCATCGGGCGCAAGCAGCGCCCCGCCCTGCCCCCATTGCGTGGGCAAAGCCGTGCTGGGAGCGGGCGCCACACTGGGCAGGCTGCTGCAGGCGCTGAGGCTCCAGGCCAGCGCCCAAATCAACGCACGGGGCCGCCAGCGCAACTCGGTGCGGGTCGGGGTCAAAGAACGGGGGTGATCAGTCATGGAAATGCATTGCTCTGGCGGTGGGGTGGGCACAGGCCTCAATCACGGGCCAAGGCTTCAATCGGGTTGAGTCGGGCGGCGGCGCGCGCCGGCAGGAAGCCAAACACCACGCCAATCAGGGTGGAACAGACAAAGGCGGCGGCCATGGCCGTGGGCGAAAACGCGATCGTGAAGTTGCTGCTGAAATGGGTGAACAAGGCGCCAAAGCTCAAGGCGGCCAAGATGCCCAGCACCCCGCCAATCAGGCAAACCAGCACGGCTTCGATCAGAAACTGCTGCTGGATGTCGCTTTGCCGAGCCCCCACCGCCATGCGAACCCCAATCTCCCCGGTGCGCTCGGTGACACTGACCAGCATGATGTTCATCACGCCGATGCCGCCCACGATCAACGAAATCACCGCAATCGAGGACACCAGCAGGGTCAAGGTGCGGGTGGTGTTCTCAATGGTCTGGCGGATGCTGTCCGTGTTGAGCACATAAAAATCGACCCGGCCGTGGCGCCGTTCCATCAACTGGTTGATACCCTGCTCGGCGGCCGCCATGGGCGTGCCGTCGTCCACCCGCACGGTGATGCTGCGCAGGTAGCCCTGACCCATCAAGCGGCGCATGGCCGTGGTGTAGGGCACATACACATTGAGGCTTTCGGCATTGGGGCCGAAGCTGTCACGCTTGGCGGTGACGCCCACCACCGCCACGGGCATGCTGCCCAGCAGCAGCACCTGGCCCACCGGGTCGGTGTTGGGGAAGAGTTTTTTGCGCGCGTTCTCGTCGATCACCGCGACCTGGGCAATGCCCTGCACCGCCGCTGATCCAAAGGCCGTGCCCTGGGCCAGGGCCAGGCCTTTGACGCGGAAGTACTGCTCGCCCACACCACTGACTTGCACCGAGGCATCCACATTGCCGAAGCGCGCGGTCAGCGCGCTTTGCACATTGGGCGTCACGCTGTCGACATAGCTTTGCTCGCTCAAGGCGTCGGCGTCTTCAGGGCGCAGGGTCTGAATGCGGGCCGAGCGCGGGTCGCCAAAGCTGGTGCCCGAGTACACGTCGATGGTGTTGGTGCCGATGGCGCTGATGTTGGCCAGCACCTTTTGCCGCGAGCCCTCACCCAAGGCCACCACGGACACCACCGAGGCGATGCCGATGATGATGCCCAGCATGGTCAGCAAGGTGCGCAGCCGATGTGCGTTCATGGCCAGCAAGGCCATCTGAAAGGCCTCGCTGAAGCGGTCTGCCCACTGGCCCCAGGCCGCCCAACGCCCTGTGGGGCGGGGACGGGGCGCCGCAGACCAGGCCCGGTCATCCGCAAGGGCTGAAGCCAGTGAGGCCCGTCGGGTGTCTTGTAGTGCTTCGCCCGTTGGGTCTGGCGTGTTCACGCGGTCAGACACCACCACACCATCGCGCAGTTCGACAATGCGGCGTGCATGGCGCGCCACTTTCAGGTCATGGGTGACCAGGATGATGGTGTGGCCCTGTGCGTTGAGCTCGCCGAGGATCTTCATCACCTCGGCGCCAGACTGGGTGTCCAGGGCCCCGGTGGGCTCGTCGGCCAGGATCACGCTGCCGCCGTTCATGAGGGCCCGCGCAATCGACACCCGCTGCTGCTGGCCGCCTGAGAGCTTGCCGGGCACATGGTCGGTGCGACCCGCCAGGCCCAAGCGCTCCAGCAGGGCCAAAGCCCGGGCCTTGCGCTGGGAACGCCCATGGCCGGCATAAATCGCGGGCACCTCGACATTGGCGGCCGCCGACAAATCGCCCAGCAGGTGGTAGCGCTGGAAGATGAAGCCAAAGTGCTCGCGCCGCAGCGCCGCCAACTCGTCCGCCTGCAGGCTGCCCACCTCGCGACCGGCAATGCGGTAATGACCCCGGCTGGGCTGGTCCAGGCAGCCGATCAGGTTCATCAGCGTCGACTTGCCCGAGCCGGATTGGCCGACGATGGCGATCATCTCGCCAGCGGCCACGTCGAGCTGGATGTCCTTGAGCACCGCCAGGGTGCCCTCGCCCACCGTGAACTCACGCCAGACGCCCTGCAAGGACAGCAAGGGCCGCAGGTCCTTGTCGTCAGGCTTTGCCGTGCTGTGCAGGGGCTCGGAGGCCACGTTCATCGCTTCTGGCCCCATCTCACATCCCTGGTGGCGGGCGCATGCCACCACCCTGCGCCGGGCCAGGCGCATTGGCCGAGGCCTGGCCCAAGACCACCTTGTCGCCCTCGTTCAGGCCTTCAAGCACCTCGGCCGTGATGTTGTTGTTGATGCCCACGCGGATGGGGCGGGGCTGCACCTGACCGTCGGCGCCCAGCACCTTGACCAGGTAACGGCCATCCGGCTGGCGTGCACTGAGCGCGCCCACCGGCACGGTCAATGCGCCCTTGGCCTGGCCGCGCACGATGCTGACCATGGCCGTCATCGAGATGCGCAGCTTGTTGTCGGGGTTGGGCACGTCGAACAAGCCGTTGTAATAGATGGCTGTCGCGCTGGTGGTGGAGCTGGTGCTGGACGAGCTGCTGGAACTGGTGCTGCTGCTGGTGGTGATGCTGTCGGTGGCCGGCTCGATGGTGCGCAAGGTGGTTTCGTAGCGCCGCTCGGGTTCACCCAGGATGGTGAAATACACGCGCTGGCCTGGCTTCACGCTGGTCACATCGGCCTCAGAGATGGAGGCTTTGACCGTCATGGTGTCCACCTTGGCGACGATGATGATGGTGGGCGTGGCTTGGTTGGCATTGACGGTGGTGCCCTCCTCGGTCACGACCGCCACCACTTGGCCGTCGATGGGCGAGGCGATGCGGGTGTAGCCCAGGTTGACGCGGGCCGTGTCCACCACCACCTTGGCCTGTTCGAGTTGAGCCCGCAGGGCCTCGACACTGGCCAGGCTGGTTTTGTAGCTGGCCAGGGCGGCCTCCAGGTCGGCTTGGGAGCTGGCCTCTGAAGCCCGCATCTGCTGCTGCCGCTTCAGCGCCAGTTCGGCTTGGTTCAAGGTGGCTTCTGCCGAGCGCAGCTGGGCCACCACGCTGGCCTGCGCCGCCTCGGCATTGCGCAAGGTGTTTTGCTGCGTCAGCGAGTCGATCTCGGCCACCAACTGGCCCTTGCTCACGGTGTCGCCCAGCTTGACCTTGAGCGATCGCACCTGGCCTGACACCTGGGCGCCAACACTGACCTGGCGATAGGCCTTGAGCGTGCCATTGGCCAACACCGTGTCTTCGATGTCGGCCCGGCGCACGGGGGCGGTGATGTAAGCAGGCGCCGCCGGAGGGGCGAAAAAGAGTTTTTGAGCACCGAAGATCACGGCACCCAGCAAGGCCACCCCCAGGACGGGGCGCACCCAGCGCTTGGCTTCTATGGACATGAATTCCCAACAAAAAAGGCTGCTGGGAGTTTGGCAGCAGCATTTGACCGCCTCACGGCGGTTTGGTCGCCTGTTTGTAAAGTTGCAGAGCCCGGATGCGGGCTGGCAGAGTCCTGCTCAAGGCCTCAGGCCATCGGACGGCGGCCGGAACAGACCGGAAAACCGGCACAACCCCAGTAGGCTTCGCCACTGCGCGGCCCCTGCAGCTCATGGCGACGCAGCATGGGACGGCTGCATTGCGGGCAGGTGGGGCGCGGCGGCAGGCTCAGCCGGCGCACCCCTGGCAGGTTCTGGGTGGGCGGCAAACGCCTGATGTCCTGGCTGGGCGGCGGCACGTTCCGTGGGGGCCCCAGGCGTTCGGCCTCGTAGTCCCGCAGCAGCTGCTGCAAGGCGGCGCCGTCGAGCAAGGTGATGGCGCGGCTGCTGGCATAGGCCTTGGCGGCCGGGGTGAAGGCGCCAGTGGTGAAGGCCAGCCCCCCTTCGGCCCCGATGCCATCCATGAGGAATTGAAGCTCACGCAAGACCTCCACACCGACCTTCAAGGACCGCCATTGCTGGGCGTGGAAGATGTATTTCTCGCCCTCCGACCACATGACCCATTGGCTGCCCTCGTCCAGCCCGGAACTGTGCTCGTAGCCTTGCAGCGCATAGAGGCGAATCAACAGCACCTCCACCTCACGAGGGCGCAAGCGCACCAGCGCCTCGGTGTTGGGGTCACGCACCAAGGCGGCCAATTGCCGTTGTCGCCGCTGCCGCCCCCAAAAAGACAGTGCGGCCAGCAGCAAGCCCAACAAGGGCAAGGCCTGCATGAACCATGCGCCCCAGCCTTCCGCATGACGGGCCAGCCATTCGCTGCCAAGCCAGAGGTTTTCGACCGGAACCCCGGTGGCCAAATGAAGCGCCGCCGCTGACAGCAAGGTGAACAAGATGCCCACTGGCCAAGGCAGCACTGCAGCGCGATCCGCCCAGCGATGAAACAAAGCCACAGGGGGGCTGAACATGGTTTGGAAGAGAGAAGGTAGGCTGGGGGTTGAATCCGGTGGGTCCACCGGAGACGGGTGTTAATGATACATATGAATACATCGGTATCCATATGCCACTTATCGAACAGAGTTGGCTTTCTGCCGAACGGCTTATAGGATCGCCAAGGGGTCGCGATAGCAAGGGCCCAAGCCTCACCGCCGTGGCTGGGGCTGAGCCCGACGCGCCTGCAACGCCTCCAGCCCAGGCATCACCCGCATCGCATCCCCTGCGGTGCCCTGTTTTCAAACAGAAGAGACCGACCATGCGCCAACCCATCCTTTTTTGTTTGAGCGTGCTGCTGCTGAGCAGCGCACAGGCCTTCATGCCCCAAGCCGGGGTTTGGATCGTGACGGCGGAAGAAAACGGCAAACCCGGGCGGGGCATGGGCATCGACGTGCAAAACGACATCTTTGCCATGCAGGTCTATGCCTACGACGACGATGGACGCCCCTCTTTCTTCACCGCTGTGGGCGCGTTGGCGGACAACCAGATCAGCACCGAGATGATGCGCCACGAGGGGGGCCCGTCCTTTGCCAGCGGCCCGCGCCAAGCGGTCACCGTGGGATCGGTGGGGCGTGTGTCACTGCGCTTCACCGATGCTTTGAGCGGCTTTGTGACCTTCCCGGGCGAGATGGAGAAAGCCATTTCACGCCTGAACTTTGGTTACGCAGCGACAGCAGAGAACCTCAAAGGCGCCTGGGTGCTGACCACCTACACCCCCGAGGGCTGGGTGGCGGAGGTCCCTCTGCTGCAGGTCACCCAATCCTCCGGCACCAACGGCAACGGCCTGGTGGCCAGTGCCGACGGCCGCTATGGCTGCGAAAACCAAATCTCAGGCGCTTACGCGGGCAGCGTTTTGTGCGTCAAGTTGAACGCTCAAAACGCCTTGGAAAAAACCTATGTGTTCAAGAACAGCGTCAACGAAGGGGATGGCAATTGGTGGCCCGCTGGCAGCAACGTGGGCTATTCGCTGTACGTGAGGCGATTGGTAAGCGCCTCCACCAGCTTCACCGGGCAACTGCGCAACCAGTTAGCGACAGCGGGCGTGTCGGCCATACAGGCCCACCTCAATGCCTTGGGGGCTCAAGCGGCCGCGCGCTGAGGGCGGCGCTCGAAGTCAAGCGTCAGCGCGCAGAAGGTAGTCACACCCGCCACTCGGTCAGAGACTAGGGAAAACCCTATACTCTCACCCTCCCCTGTGCCCGCCCTCTGCTCCCGGGTCGTGTCGCCATCGCCGACGCTGACCCGCCCATGCACCCCACCCCGGTGCTGTTGAACAGACCAGGCGCCCCCGCAAGACCTGCGGGCGGCTGTCGCACCTTGTTTGTTCCGACACCCTAGCCTTCTCCATGACCGCACTCAACCCGACGCTGGCGGCGGCGCCCAGCCGTCCGCTCACCCGTTCCGACTACCAAACGCTGGCCCTGTCTGCCTTGGGCGGCACGCTGGAGTTTTACGACTTCGTCATCTACGTCTTTTTTGCCGCTGTCATCGGCGGTCTGTTCTTCCCGGTGGACATGCCAGACTGGCTGCGACAGCTGCAGACCTTTGGCATTTTTGCCGCCGGCTACCTGGCCCGCCCGGTGGGCGGCATCATCATTGCCCACTTTGGCGACAAGCTGGGCCGCAAGCGCATGTTCTCGCTGAGCATCTTCCTGATGGCCATGCCGACCCTGGTGATCGGCCTGTTGCCCACCTACGCCAGCATTGGCGTGGCCGCGCCCTTGCTGCTGCTGGCCATGCGTGTGCTGCAAGGCGCTGCGATTGGCGGCGAGATGCCCGGGGCCTGGGTGTTTGTGGCCGAACATGTCCCGGCCAAGCACTACGGCCTGGCCGTGGGCACGCTGACCGCGGGCATCACCGGTGGCATCTTGCTGGGCTCGCTGGTAGCCATTGGGTTGAACCACCAATACAGCCCGGAAGAGGTGAGTGGCTTTGCCTGGCGCCTGCCTTTCATCCTGGGCGGTGTGTTCGGCATGGTGTCGGTCTACCTGCGCCGCTTTCTCCACGAAACCCCCGTCTTCCAGGAACTGGCCGAACGCCGCCATGTGGCCGCCGAGCTGCCCGTCAAAACCGTGCTGCGCGAGCACCGCGCCGCCTGCGTGCTGGTGGGCCTGCTGACCTGGGTGCTGTCGGCCGCGATCGTGGTGGTCGTGCTGATCACGCCCAACTACCTGCAAAAGGTGCACCACCTGCCGGCCACCCTGGCCCTGGAAGCCAATGCCGTGGCCACCCTGATGCTGACCCTGGGCTGCGTGCTCGTGGGCTGGGCCAACGACCGCTTTGGCACGCGCCCCGTCATGCTGGTGGGCTTTGCCGGCCTGTTGCTGAGCAGCGCTCTTTTCTACACCAGCCTGCCGGGCACACCCAGCAGCCTGGTCTGGCATTACGGCCTGACGGGCTTGTTTGTGGGCATCATCGCCATCGTGCCCATCGTGGGGGTGCGGGCCTTCCCGGCGCCGGTGCGCTTCACCGGCTTGTCCTTTGCCTACAACATGGCGTACGCGATTTTTGGCGGCCTGACCCCCATCATCCTGACCACCTGGCTGCAAAAAGACGTGCTGGCCCCAGCCTATTACGTGGGCGCGTTGGCTGCACTGGGCTTTGCCCTGGGCTGGCTGCCGATGTCGCGCCGGGGCTTCGTGGCGCGCTGAAGCCCACCACGCGGGCCGGGCGCCCTGCCCGGCCCAGCCCGCGCTCAGATGCGCAACCGGGAGTGGCCAATGCCACTGACCTTCTCAACCCGAATCTGTGCCGGGATGCGCTCCTTCAGGCCCTCCACGTGGCTGATGACGCCAATCATCTTGCCGCTGGCATTCAAGCTGTCCAGCGCGTTCAGGGCGATGTCCAGGGTGTCGCCATCGAGGGTTCCAAAGCCCTCGTCAAGGAACAGCGAGTCGATCGAGGTCTTGTGGCTGACCAGATCGGACAAGGCCAGGGCCAAGGCCAGGCTGACCAGGAAGCTCTCCCCCCCCGACAGCGTGCGGGTGTCGCGCGCGACTTCGCCCTGCCAGGTGTCGACGATGTCCAGCTCCAATTCGCCCGAGCCCTTGCGCCGCAGCAGGTAGCGCCCATGCAGGCGCTCCAGGTGCCGGTTGGCCAGGTGCAGCAGGTGGTCCAAAGTCAGGCCTTGGGCGAACCGGCGGAACTTGTCCCCTCGCGCTGAGCCAACCAGGTCGTCCAGGCGCTGCCAAACGTCCACATCCGCGCTCTGCGCTGCCAGTTGCGCCATCAAGGCCTGCTGGCTGTGCCGGCGCTGCGCATCCTGCTCCAGCAAGGCTTTGTGAGCGCCCCAGGCTTCGGTCCAGGTCTGTCGCTGGGCGCTTTGCTGGGCGGCCAGCGCGTCCAACTCGGCCAGGCCCAGTGCGCTGGGGCTCTGCCCCGGGGCTTGGGCTTGAAGCTGCGCAAGCTCGGCCTGGGCCGCCGCCCACAGGGCTTCGGCCTCATGGGCCACACGCTCGGCCTGCGCCAGTTCGGCCTGCCAGGTGCTGCGCTGCGTCTCGGTCAGCAAGGCAGCTTCGTAAGTGCCCTCATCCGCCCAGGGGCTGTCCCGCAGGGCCGTTTGCCAATCGTGATCAAGCTGCTGCACACGGGCCTGGGTTTGGGCCAGGTGCTGTTCCAGCTGGGCTATTTGGCCCTGCAAGCGGGCCAGGTCCTGGGCCAACTCGGCCAACTGCGTGGTGCAGGCCGACAGGGCCCCAGCGGGGTCGGCTTGCTCGGCGGGGCTGAACGCCGTCGGGCCCTGCCCTGGGGCGGGCGTGTCTGCAGAAGCCCGATGCGGGTGAAGTGCTTGCCAGCGCGCCTGCCAAAAAACCAGCAGGGCCTGGGCGGCCTCGCAGGCCTGTTGCTGGCGGATCAGGTCCTGCGCCAGGGCCTGGCGGCGCTGCTCGGCAGCCTGCCAGTCCTGCCACTCCTGCTCACGCTGGGCCAGCCAAGCGGAGGCGTCCTCAGGCCAATCCAGACCTTGGGCCTGGAGCGCCTCGCGCAGGCGGACATCGTGCGCCTCGGCCTGGGCAGCGGCTTGCTGCCAGGCTTGCTGGAGTTCGTCGCATCGGAGCTGCTGGTGCTGCTCGGCCTGGCGGGCCAGTTCCGCCTGGCTGTGCAATGGCTGCCAGGCACGCTGAGCCGCCAGGGCCTGATCGCGGGCTGCATGGGCAGCCTGCTCGCCCTGCTCCAGCGCGTGCAGGCCGGTCAGGTCTTGCTGCGCCAGCCGCTCGGCCTCAGCCAACACGCTGGGCCAGGGAGTCGGGTCGGTCCAGTGAGGAGGCTCGGCGGTCAGGGCGTCGGCCAGGGCCTTCAAGTCATCGCTTGCGGGCCAATCCACCAGGGCCTGCGCAAGCTCTTGGCCGGTTTGCTCTCGCTGGACTTGCCACTGCGCCACCCGGGCCTGCTGGGCGGCCAGGGCGGCGCCGGCACTCTGGCCTTGTTGCTGGCATTGCTCCAGGGCGGTCTGCAGGACCTGCAACTCGGCCTCGGTGCTGCTCACATCCAACGCTTGGTAGGCGGCCACGGCCGGGTGGTCCAGGGCACCGCACAAGGGGCAGGCCTGACCGGGCTGCAGCTGCTGCCGATGCGCCTCCAGGCTGTGAATGCGGCGCTCTTGTTCCAGCAGCTTTTGCTTGTCGGTGACGCGGGACTTGGTCTGGGCGTACTGTTGGCGCAAAGCCTCCAGCGCCTGCTGCAGCGGCAGCAGCTCTGCCTGGCCCTGGGCCCCTTGCTGGGCCAGGCTCTCCTGGCGCGTTTGCAGCGCGCGCAGGCCCTGGGCCAGGGTGCTCAGGCCTTGCCAGTGGCGCAGCCGCTCTTGCCCGGCCTGGGCCCGCTGGCGCCATTGGGCCAGGGTATCGCCCGCCAGTCGCTGTTCGTGCTCGGTGAGCAGCGCTTGCTGGCGGGTCTGGGCCTGCACATGCTGCCGCTCCAACTGGGTCAGTTGTTCATTCAACTTGAGCAGGCTTTGCTGGTGCTGTTGCCAGGTCTGTTGGGCCTGGTCGCGCTGTTGCCCGCGCTGGGCCACGGTGGCCTGGAGCTCCTGACGCTGCGCCAGTTGCCCACGCCAAGCCAGCAGTTGCTCGCCCCACTGGGCCTGCGCGGCGTGCTGATGGCGCCAGTCCGCCAGCGTCTGCAGCGCCCCTTGCGATTGGGCCAGCGCCTGCTGGGCCTGCTGTGCGTTCAACTGGGCCAGGCCCAGCGCGCGGTCGTGGTGTGCCAGCTGCTGTGCGTGGCGTGTCTGGTGTTCCGCCTGGGTGGCTTGCACCGCGGCAAGGCCTTGGACCTGCTGCTGCCGCAGTTGCTGAAGCTCCCGGTACAAGGGCTGAAGGGCTTGGGCGGGCTGGTCTTGGGCCAGGCGTTCCCGCAGGGGCGCCAGCGCTTGCAGGGCCTGCAGGGCCTGATCACGCCGGGCCTGGGCGGCCTGCGCTTGGGCTTGGCTGCGGTCCAGGCCCATGCGCCAATGCCGGGCCTGCTCGGTTTGTTGTGACTCGGTCTGCAGCTGGGCCAGTTGGGCGGCCAGGCGCTCCATGTCCTGCTGCATGGCGCTTTGTTGCTCGGGGCTGAGCAGCTCCATGCCCTCGGCGCGGGCGCGCATCTGCTCGAGCTGCTCCTTGGCCTGGCGCGCCTGGGTGAACACGGCCTCAGAAATCTGGCCGTAAATGTCGGTGCCAGTCAGCTCTTCGAGCAGCTCGGCGCGCTCGTTGGCGCTGGCATTCAGAAAAGCCGCAAAGCCACCCTGGGCCAGCAGCATGGACTTGGTGAAGCGCGCAAAGTCCAGGCCGGTGATGGCTTCGATCTGCTTGAGCTTGTCCTGACTTTGGTTGCTCAGGATGCTGCCATCCCCCTTGGCCAGCTCAACCTTGGCAGCCTGCAAGGCGCCGTCCACTTTGTCGCGGGCGCGGCGCTGGCTCCAAAAGGCGCGGTAGACCTGACCTTGCACCTCAAACTCCACCTCGGCCAGGCAGTCCGCCGTGTGCCGGGTCATGATGTCGTTGGCCGAGGCTGAAATGGTCTTGAGGCGCGGCGTCTCGTGGTACAGCGCCAGGCAGATGGCGTCGAGCAAGGTCGACTTGCCGGCCCCCGTGGGGCCGGTGATGGCGAACAAGCCGTTGTCGCGGAACGGGGGCTGGGTGAAGTCGATCCGCCACTCGCCCTTGAGCGAGTTGAGGTTTTTCAGGCGCAGGCTCAGGATCCTCATGCTGCGCCCTCCTGCAACTGGCTCAGCACCTGCTGGTAGCGCTGGCTCAGCGCCTGCTGCCATTCGGGGCTCAGTTCCTCTTGCTGCAAGCGGCGCGCAAAAACCTCACTGGGGCTCAGTTCGTCCAGGGTTTCACGGGCCTGGGCTTGCAGCCGGGCCGTGGCGGCGCCGCGTTCGCGGCGGATGCGCAGCACTTCCACCGGCAGGCCCTCGGTCAAGGCCTGCAGGCGCTGCGGCAAGTCGCTGAGGTAGTCGTCCTGAGCGACCGTGACCTCCAGCCAGACCGGGCGCTCAGGCGTCCCGGCTTGCGCGGCCTCGACCAAGGCCGGCGTGAGGTCCTCCAGCGTGCCGCGCAGGGCTTGCAAGGGCTGCCACACCGGCACCGCCAAGGGAGTGACGGTGCGCAGGCCGCGTTCGTCCAGGTCGACCAACAGGACCTCCTTGGTCTGGCGTGCTTCGTCAAAGCTCAGGGCCAGGGGCGAGCCGCTGTAGCGGATGTGCTCCAAGCCCCCGACGCGCTGCGGTCGGTGGATGTGGCCCAGCGCGATGTAGTCCGCGCCCGGGAAGGCCCGGGTCGGGAAGGCTTCCAGCGCGCCCACGTAAATCTCTCGCACCGACTCGCTGGCACTGGCGCCGACCGTGGTCAGGTGCCCGGTGGCCAGGATGGGCACGCGCCGGCCGCTGCGGGCCAGCCACTCGGCCTGACGCAGCAAGGCCGCCTGATGGACCGATTCGTAATGGGCCTGAATGGCCTGCTGCAGACCGGCCTGTTTGTCCTCCGCACTTTGGCCGGCCTGGCTTTGCAGCAGGTCACGGGCCCGGATGAAGGGGATGGCGCAGACGATGCAGCCGGGCACGGGGGCCGCGTCCAAGGTCTCAAAGAGGTCCGGCGTGGGGTCGGCCGAAGCGTGGCGTGGCGCCACATGACGCTGGGGCAGCTCAACCAGGGCGTCGGCGGCTTCACCGCGCACCGCCGGCACCACGGTGGCGCCCAAACAGGCCAACAGCGCCTGGTTTTCAGCCAGCATGGCTACCGAGTCGTGGTTGCCCCCCAGCAACAGCAAGGGGACGCCGACCTGGTGCATGCGCACCACCCATTGGCTGTAAAGCTCGCGGGCGTAGCTGGGCGGCGTGCCAGTGTCGAACAGGTCACCGGCCACCAGCACGGCGTCAACCGCGTGGACCTGGACCTGCTGCAGCAGCCAGTCGATCAAGGCCTGGTGCTCAGCCTGCCGGCTCTTGCCCATGAAGTGCTGGCCCAGGTGCCAGTCGGAGGTGTGAAGGATGCGCATGGGCCCCATTACAAAAGGTCAAACAGCGGGTCGGCAAGGACCGGCCCATCGGAGATGCCGGCCAGAAGTGGGCACCTATTGTGGCGCCAGAACGGGCGCTGCCCGGCGAGTTTTGAAGGGGGGTTCAGCCCGTCCCTATACTCGCGCAAAGTCCTTTAAATTGGTTTAAATATGAATATTTCAGACTTGTCAAGACCTGGTAAACGCTTTGTACCAAGTGCCCTGCTGGTGGCGCTGTTGGCCGCCTGCGGCGGTGGCGGCAGCAGCGGCAGCTACACCGTGGGGGGTAGCATCAGCGGCCTGAGCACGGCCGGCCTGGTGCTGGCCAATGGCACCGAAACCAAGAGCGTCGCCTCGGGCGCCACCAGCTTTGTCTTTGACACGGCCGTCAGCAGCTATGCCGTCAGCGTGAAAAGCCAGCCCACGGGCCAGACCTGCCTGGTCAGCGCCGGCAGCGGCACGGCCAGCGCCAACGTCACCAGCGTCAGTGTGGTCTGCCGCGGCTACGTGGTCTATGTCGCCAACACCGGCAGCAGCAACCTGGCCAGCTTCAGCGTGGGATCCGGCGGCAGTCTGAGTGCCTTGAGCGCCGGCGTGGTCAGCACCGCCTACCCGCCCACGGCCCTGGCCCTGAGCCCCGACGGCAGCCGGGCCTTTGTGGCCCACCAGGACGACAAGAACGTGTCCACCTTCAGCCTGTCCAGCACCGGGGTGCCCACCTTGTCCGCGCGCACGGCGGCGGTCAGCGAAAGCCGGGGCCTGGCCGTGGGCAGCGGTGGCGCCTACCTGTACGTCACCAACTACACGGACAAGAGCTTGTCGCAGTTCGCCGTGGCCAGCAGCGGCGCCCTGTCGGCACTGTCGCCCGCCAGCGTGGACACGCAGAGCACACCCTATGCCGTGGCCTTGAGCGCCAACGGCAAATACGCTTACGTGGCCAACGCGGGCAGCAACACCATCACCCCCTACGCGGTGAGCAACGGGGCCTTGACGGTCTTGAGCAGCGGCAGCACCAGCACCAACGCGCTGGGCACGACGCCACTCGCCTTGGACATCGACCCCGGCAGCAACACGGTTTATGTGGTGTTGGCCGACAGCGCCAAGGTGGCGCAGTACAGCATCGGCAGCACCGGCGCCTTGACCGCGCTGAGCCCGGCCACGGTGGCGACTGGCAACACACCACGCGGCATCCGCGTGAGCCCGGACGGCAAATGCGCCTACGTCAGCAACCGGGGCGACGGCACGGTGTCGCCCTATGTGGTGACCAGCAGCGGCCTGACCGCCGCCGCCTCGGGGGCCATCGCGGCCGGCAGCCTGCCCACCGGCCTGGCCATCAGCCCCGACAGCCAGTTCCTTTACGTGGCCAATGCAGGGTCGGCCACCCTGAGCCAGTACGCCATCCAATCGGGCTGCGGCCTCACCGCCTTGGGCTCGATCAGCAGCGGAGGCCTGGCGCCCAGCAGCATCGAGGTGCGTTAAGAGGCCTGCAGCGCCACCACCTGCCCGAAGCGGGCGCTGCGCCCCAGGGCCTCCAGCGTGGCCGCGTTGTCCAGGCTGGCCTGGGCGTGGCGGGCCAGGGCCACCGCATCGGGCGCAACGACCCACCGTGCCAAGGCCTCAGCGGCGAAACGGAAGCCACTGCCGCACTCATCCGTCAAATCCTCGAAAGCAAGGGAGTTGGCCGTGCCCCGGCGCAAGCGCATCTGGCTGGGCAAAAAGCCGGTCACGGCGTCGGGCACGGCGGCCGTGTGGTTGAGGAACTCGGTCTCCAAAATGCCAGCGCTGCCCACCACGGTGGCGCGGCGATGGTTGGCCGCGTCCATGGCACACGACAATTGAGCCCGGCGCCCGTCGGCGTAGTGCAAGGTGGCCATCAGGCTGATGTCCACCCCGCTGGGGGCCCAACTGGCGTCGGCCTGCACCCGCACCGGCGCCTGCCCCATCACCTCGCGGATCAGGCTCAGGGCATAACTGCCCGCGTCCAGCAAGGCCCCTCCGCCCAGGTCGGGCTGCAAGCGGATGTTGCCCGGCGCGGGCGGCAGCATGAAGCCAAAGCAGGCCTGCACGGAACGCACCTGGCCAATCGCCCCCTCGGCCAACAAAGCCAGCAGGTGCTGGTGTTGTGGCTGGAAGGCATAGGGATAAGCCTCCAGCAAGATCACACCGTGTTCACGGGCCGCGTGGTGCATGGCCTGCGCTTCGCTCAGGTTCAGGGCCAGTGGCTTTTCGCACAGCACATGCTTGCCGGCCTGGGCCGCGCGAACAGCCCACTCGGCGTGCAAGCTGTTGGGCAGGGGCAAGTAGATGGCTTCGACCTCGGGGTCGGCCAACAAGGCCTCGTAGCTGGCATGCCAACGCCCAATGCCCAAGGTGTCGGCAAAGTCCGCCGCTTTATCGGCTTGCCGGCTGGCCACGGCCACCACCTGCACCGTGGGACTGGCCGCAACGTCACGGCAAAACTGGCGGGCGATGTTGGCACAGCCCAGCACGCCCAGGCGCAGGGGGGCGGTGGCGGCGGGGGGCGTGGTGGGGGCCGGTTGGCGGGTCATCTGGCTGAACTCCTGAATTCAAGGGGGGGGCCGCCTTGATGGCGGCTGGTGGCACGATACAGTCAACCAACCAGTGGCCAACATGGCCAATAAAGCATTCAGAATTAACGATTGGTGAATAAACCATGCTCAAGTCCGATTGGGATCTGGTCGACCTTCAGGTGTTTTGCCAGGCTGCGCGTCGTGCCAGTTTTGCCCAAGCGGCCCTGGACCTGGGCATTTCAGGGGCGTATGTGACCAAACGCATCGCCCACCTGGAAAAAGCCCTGGGTGTGCGCCTGTTCCACCGCAGCACCCGGCGGGTGGTGATCAGCGAAGCGGGCGAAGCCGCCTACACCTGGGCGCGCCGCGTGCTGGACAGTGCGGCGGAATGGGGTGATCAAACCCATTCAGAACCCGCGCCCAGCGGCTCGCTGCGCGTGAGTGCCAGCCTGCGCTTGGGCCGCCAACACTTGTCCCCCATCCTGGCCTTGCTGGGGGAGCGCTACCCCCAACTCGACATCTGGCTGGAGCTGCTGGACCGCCCCGTGGACTTGCTGGAAGAAGGCATCGACATCGACGTGCGCATGGGCGAAGTGCAAGAGCCCCACCTGATCGCCCACCCTGTGAAAAGCAATGTGCGCGTGCTGTGCGCCGCCCCCAGCTACCTGGCGCGACGCGGCGCCCCACGCAGCCTGGCCGACCTGGCCGGTCACGAATGCCTGCTGCTGCGCGAACGCCACCAGGCCTTTGGCGTGTGGCGCCTGCAGGGCCCCCAAGGACCTGGCATGGTGAAGATCACCGGCAGCATGGGCTCCAACCACGCGGACGTGGTCTACCAGTGGGCCCTGGGGGGCAAGGGCATTGTCTTGCTGGCGGAATGGGATGTGCAGGCCGCTTTGCGCTCAGGTCAACTGGTGCGCTTGCTGCCCGACCACGCCCAAAGCGCGGACGTGTGGGCGGTGACGGCGGCACGCACCGCCCAGTCACCCAAGCTGCGCCTGTGCCTGCAGTTTCTGATCGAGCAACTGCGCCAGGGCCCGCATGCGCTGCGGGGGTTGGACAGCTGAAGACCCGTGATGTCGCGTCAACAGACCGCAGGGCCCATGGGCGCGTTCCGGCCCTGCGCGGGGCGTCAAAAGGCTGGGATCACTCCACCGGCATAGGTTTTGACGATGAAGTCTCGCACCTCGTCGGTCTGGTAGGCCTTCACCAGTTGGCGCACCCAGGGCTGATCCTTGTCCTGTTCACGCACCGCAATCAAGCAGGCGTAAGGCCCGTCCTTGTCTTCCACCAAGAGGCTGTCACGCACCGGGTTCAGGCCGGCCTTGTTGGCATAGTCGGCGTTGATGGCCGACGCGTCGGTGTCGTCCAAGGTGCGGGGCAATTGGGCCGCATCGATTTCCAGCAGCTTGAACTGACGCGGGTTCTCGATCACGTCACGCGGCGTGGCATTGACGCCCGCCACCGGGTCGATGCCCGGCTTGAGCTTGATCAGACCGGCTTTCTGCAACAGGAGCAAGACCCGGCTTTCGTTGGCTGGGTCGTTCGGGATAGCGATGGTGGCGCCATGGGGCAAGTCCTTCAGGCTTTTGTATTTTTTCGAGTAGATCGCGATCGGACCGATCCAGGTGGAACCAAAGCCCACCAGCTTGTAGCCACGGGCCCGAATCTGGGCGGCCAGGAACGGTCGGTGCTGGTAGCTGTTGGCGTCCAGATCCCCCGCGTCCAGCGCGGCGTTGGGACGCACATAGTCCGTGAACGGCACGATCTCGATCTTCAAACCGTAGTCACGCTCGGCCACCTTGCGCACCACCTCGAACACCTGTTCATGGGGGCCCGTGGTCACGCCGACCTTGAGCACCTTGGTCGTGCCTGGTGCTTCTTTTGGCGCCGCCAGGGCGGTGCCGCCCAGCAGGCCAGTGCCAGCCAAGGCCATGGTTTGCTGCAACCAGCGGCGGCGCGCCTCGGTCGTGGGTGGGCGCTTGAAGAGCGGCAGTGGATTCGTCATGAGGGACTCCTGATGTGAAGGGATGGGTAGAGAAAATGGAATCGACCATGGGGAAGGCGTGTGCGCTCAGGGCGCCATGTCACCCCCTGCGGTAAGCCCGACCCGGGTGGCGGGCATCGAGGTGGTGGCCCTGACCAAACAGCTTGTGGCGCAGCGAGCCCTCGGTGTAGTGGGTCTTGTAGAGGCCGCGGTTTTGCAACTCCGGTACCACCAGGTCAATGAAGTCGACAAAGCTCTCGGGGTACACCGTGCGCGCCAGGTTGAAGCCATCGATGCCGGTGTCGGCCACCCATTGCTGCAACTGGTCGGCCACCTGCTGGGGGTCGCCCACCACCGTCATGTAGCGGCCGCCCAGGGCCAGGTCCTCGCGCAGATCGCGCAGCGTGTAGTCCAGCCGCCCGCCACTCAGGCGCGAGATGGCGCTCTGGATGCCATTGCTGGGCTGTTGCTGGATCAGCGGGGTGTCGTCAGCATAGGCCGAGAAATCAATGCCTGAGGTGGCCGCCAAGTGCAGGATGCCGGCCTCGGGGCTGGCGTAGCGGCGGTATTCCGCCCACTTCTCGCGCGCCTGGCCTTCGGTGGGGGCCACGATCACGGTCTGGCCCATGAAGACTTTCACGTCCTCGGGGGCCCGGCCCGCGCGGGGCAGTTCTTCACGCAACTGCTGCACCAGGCGACGTGTGCTGTCGCGGTCCTGGATCGACACAAACACACACTCGGCATGGCGCGCTGCAAAACGCAGGCCCCGCCCGGAACTGCCCGCCTGGAACAGCACCGGGGTGCGCTGCACAGACGGCTCGCAAAGGTGGTAGCCCTCGGATTTGAAATACCGCCCCTGGTGCTGCACCGGGTGCACCCGGGCGGGGTCGGCAAAGACCCGGGCGGCCTTGTCGCGGCGTACGGCGCCCTCCTCCCAGCTGCCTTCCCACAGCTTGTAGAGCAGCTCCAGGTATTCGTCGGCCCGGTCGTAGCGCTCGTCATGCGGCAACTGCTGGGGTGAGCCCATGGCCCGCGCCGCGCTGTCGAGGTAGCCCGTGACGATGTTCCAGCCGACTCGCCCCTGGCTCAGGTGGTCCAACGTGGAAAAGCGCCGGGCCAGCAAGTAAGGGGCTTCATAGCTCAGGTTGGTGGTGATGCCGAAGCCCAGGTGCTGGGTCGCCCCCGCCATGGCTGAGACCAGCAAGGCCGGGTCGTTGATGGGCCACTGCACGGATTCGCGCAGGGTCAGTTCCACCGACTGCTGGTAGCTGTCGTACACCCCCAGGATGTCGGCGATGAACAGGCCGTCGAACAGCCCCCGCTCCAGCAATTTCGCCTGTTCGACCCAATAGGCCAGGGTGTTGTACTGCGTCGAGGTGTCGCGCGGATGGGTCCACAGACCGTGGTTGATATGGCCCACGCTGTTCATGTTGAACGCGTTGAGCAGCAGTGGCTTCTTGGCCAAGGGACTTTCAGGAACAAAGGTAAATGAATGACCAGGCGGCACCCGCCAGGTGAGAGCAAACCACTTGGCCGGGGGCTCCCCAAGGAGCTGCCAGCAGAGGCCGCCCCAAAAAAGACAGCGCTCAGAACAGACCCGAGGCTGGCGGTGGAACGTCCTTGAGGTGCCAAGCCCCCACCACAGCCGCCTTCCAGAGGCGCGGGTTGTGGTTGCTCACCGTGCGGGCGTTGCGCCAGTGGCGGTCCAGGTTATGGCGGCGCCAGGTGGTGGAGGCGCCCCCCACTTCAAACAGCAGTTCGGCCGCCTTGAGCGCCGACTCCGAGGCCAGGTACTGGGCTTGTGCCACGTCGATGGAGGCGTGCACGATGGCGTCTTGGTCCAGATCGGCGCCCCAGGCGGCGTCGATGCGCTCGGCAGCCCGCAGCACCACCGCTTCAGCCCCCAAAGCACGGGCCGAGATCTCGCCCACCGACAGCTCGACATAGGGGTCGTCCACCGAACGGCTGGCGCTGCTGTGCTTGATGGGCCGGGCGTGCTGCTGGGCAAAGGCCACGGCGTCGCGCAGCTCATTGCGGGCAATCCCGGCCAGCACGGCCCCCAGGAACAACTGGGCCAGGGGCGTGACCACAGTGCGCACGCCTTCGGCGAGCCCACCGGTGGGGTTGGGCACGATGTCCGCTTCATGGACCAGCACGTCGCTCAAGTGGGTGGTACCGCTGGCGGTCAGGCGCTGGCCCATCGCATCAAAATCGTCCAGCAGCTCCAGCCCGGCGCGGTCCCGTGGCAGCACAAAGCGCACGGGCTGGCCCTGTTCGTCGACCGCCACCGTGCTGATCCAGTCGGCATACAGGCCGCCTGTGCTGTAGTACTTGCTGCCCGTGACGCGGAAATGATCGCCCTCGCGGCGCAACTGGGTCGTCACCGCCCCGCTGGGCCCACCAATTTCCCAACCGGCGTTGGCAATGAAATCACCACGCAGGCAGCGCGGCCACCAAAGTTGGCGCGCTGCTTCGTCCGGGCCTGCGAGCAGGCCCTCCACAAACAGAAAGCCAGGGCGCAGCGCCTGAGCCACATTGGAGTCCGCGGCCGCGATGTCGATCACCAATTCGATCAAGTCCCGCACCGAGCCGCCCGGACCGCCATCGCGCACGGGGATGCGCAGCGTCAGCAGCCCTGCAGCCACCAACGAGCGCACCTGCGCCTGAGGCAGCACCCGATCCCGCTCACGCGCTTCAGCGCCTTCACGCACCGCTGGCAGCAATAGCGTCACGCGTCGCTTCAGTTCGGACAAGCTGCGCCCCGGGGCAGCCGGCGGCGCCACGGACGGAAGCACTTGGGCAGGCGCATCGGCCAGCAGGGTCTCGGACATCAGCTTCTTTCGGTACGGGGGTTCAATGTGTGCTCAAAGCGGATGCAGGCCCAGTCCGCCTTGGATGGCTCAAGACCCCGCTTTGTTGGATGGCGATGCTAGGGCGAGCATCCCCCCAAGACCACGATCAAAACCGCATAGCGAAAGAGCAAAAACTTTGGTTCACGCCTGAGCTTCAGGCCCAGGCGACGGCGGGCGGGCCGAGCCACCCCGGCCCGGGCACAGCGCCGACAAGGCGGCGCTCGCCCCCCCCCGCTGAACCAACAACCGCCAGACTCAGCTCTCGTCGCGCAGCCACACCACGCCACCCGAGTGGGTGACGGCGCCCTGGTGGCTGGGGCGCACCGTGGCGGCGTATTTCTCCAGCACCCCACCCAAGGGCCGGGCGGACCGGCCGGCGCCACCGGCCCGAGCCGCCGCGCGCTGGGCCAGTGCCTCTTCGCTCAGCGCCACCGAGATGCTGCGCACGCCGGCGCGCGCGTCGATGTGCACGAGGTCGCCGTTGCGCAGCAGCGCAATCGGGCCCCCATCGGCGGCCTCGGGGCCGGCATAGCCGATGCACAAGCCGCGCGTCGCCCCGGAAAAACGCCCATCGGTGAGCAAGGCCACTTGGTCGCCCATGCCCTGGCCATAAAGCAAGGCGGTGATGCCCAGCATCTCGCGCATGCCGGGGCTGCCCTTGGGGCCCTCGTTGCGGATCACGATCACATCGCCGCGCTCGTAGCGCATGGCCTGCACGGCGGCCTGGGCTTCTTCTTCGTTCTCGAACACCCGGGCCGGACCGCTGTGCACCAGGGTCTTGAGGCCCGCTGTCTTGAGCAGCGCCCCGTCCGGGCACAGATTGCCTTTGAGCACGGCCAGGCCGCCATCGCGGCTCAGCGCATCCGCCAGGCGGCGCACTACGCGGCCATCGGGCTCGTTGGCATCGGCCAACTCCTGGGCCAGGGTGCGGCCTGTGAAGGTCAGCACGTCCCCATGCAAAAAGCCCCCGGCCAACAGCTCGCGCAGGATCACGCCGGCACCGCCGATGTAGTGCACGTCGCGCGCCAGGTAGCGCCCACCGGGGCGCAGGTCGGCGATCAGCGGGGTGCGGGCGAACACCTCGGCCACGTCGTCGAGGTGAAAGCGGATGCCGGCCTCGTGCGCGATGGCGGGGATGTGCAGGGCCGCGTTGGTCGAACCGCCCGTGGCCGAGACCACGGCGCAGGCATTCTCCAGCGCCTGGCGCGTCACGATGTCGCGCGGCAGCGGCGCCCCGCCGGTGAGCGTGGCGTGCACCGCGCTCATCAACTGGCGTGCGGCGCGGCGCATCAGGGGCGCCCGCTCGCTGAACACCGCCGGCACCATGCTGGAGCCAATCGGCGCCAGGCCCAGGGCCTCGCTGACCATGCCCATGGTGTTGGCCGTGAACTGCCCCGCGCAGGCACCTGCCGAAGGCAGGCAGGCGTGGCTGACCTCGGCCAGTTGCTCGGGCGTGGCCTGGCCTGCCAGCACCTGGCCAATGGTTTCGTAGGTGTCGACCACGTTGAGGTCGCGCCCCTCGGGCCCGGGCATTTGCCCTGGCAGGGCCGAGCCACCATGCACGAACACGCTGGGCACGTTGCAGCGCACCATGCCCATCATCAGACCAGGCAGGTTCTTGTCGCAGGCGCCGATGCCAAAAATACCGTCCCACTGGTGGCCCCGCACCGAGGCTTCCACGCTGTCCGCGATCAGCTCGCGCGAGACCAGCGAAAAGCGCATGCCCGAATGCGCCATGGTCAGCCCGTCGCTGACCGACACCACGGGGCATTCATGGGGCGTGCCGCCGGCGGCGTAAATGCCGGTCTTGGCGTGCTGGGCCTGCTCGCGCAGGTTGAGGTTGCAGGGGCTCATCTCGCCGCCCGTGTGGAACACGCCCACATGCGGGCGTTCGATGTCCTCGTCGTCCTGGCCCAAGGCGTACAAAAAGCTCCGCGTGGTGGCGCGGATGGTGCCTTCGTACAGGGTGGCTGATCGGTGTTTGAGGGGGGCTTGGGGCGCCGTCTGCTCTGGACGGTCTGATTCGGGCGTGTCGCTCATGGTGTCTCCGTGGCAGCCACCCGCCACGCACCGGCGCGGCACCGGCGCCACCGGTCGGGCAGCTGCGGCGCACTTTAGCACCGGCGCCCGGGTCTTGCAGAGGGCGGCACAGGGGCCACCGCGCCGTCAACGGCAGCAGGCCCCCGGGGGTGGGATCAGGCGCTGCCCAACAAGGCCTTGGCCGCATCCAGGCGCCAGGCCAGGTCCAGGCCGGGGTGGTTCATGACCGACAACAAAAAGGCCCGGGGGTCTTGGGTCACGGGCAGGTCGACCAACTGCAGGGCTGGTAGGGAAGCGGCATGCGCAGGGGGCGTTGCCCCCGACCCAGCCGGCGAGGCCGATGGGGCCAATGGGCCGGGCGCCGCGGCCGCGGCTTCGCTCTGCAGCTCGGCCAGGGCACGTTCAAAGTCGGCCGCTTGGATGGGGCTCAGGCGCGAGAGTTGGTCGGCCTGGGCTTCGATGCCGGGCGGCAGGTCCAACCAGGGCTCGTCGCCAAACACCGCGGCCAGGTCCGGCGCCACAAAGGCCGACCACAGGCCGCTGTCACCTTGCTCGCGGGGCAAGGCGGGCAGCGCGGCAGCCAGCCCCCCCTCGGTGCGTGGCCAGCGGCTCAGGCGCTGCGGGCGGCGTTGCACGATGTCGGCCAGGTAACGCTGGCACAAGGCGTCCAGAAACGCCTGGGCTTGCGCCGGTTCTGCGGCCTCGGCCAGGGAGAACCAGAGCTGGTAGGCGTCCACGCCATTGATGGCGATGGCCGGCGCGGGCAAGGCCAGGTCGGCTTGAACCCCCACCCAGACGGCGGACAAGGCGCTCCAGTCAGCCGGACGGGCCAGCTCCAGCACCAGGGCGCGCGGCGGCAGGGCCACCTCGGCGGGCACAGGCGGGATCGCGTAGAGGCGTTGCAGTTCGGATTGCAGTCGGTTCATGGCTCAGCTCATCAGACAAATGAAGCGGCACCCCTGACCGCATGGTGGGATGGCGCGCAGCGCTGGACTCTAACCCAGGGCGGCCTGCGCGGCTGAACGCAGCCTGGCGGCCCTGAAGGGGGTCGGGCGGCCTGGGCGCGGTAAAGTAACAAAGTCACACATTCAACGCCTCCACCCACCATGTCCCTGCGCCTGGCCTCGGCCACCCTGCTCTGCACACTCTGGCTGGCCGCTTGCACCTCCATGCAAGCCAGTGTTCCCATGGCAGGCGACGCCCTGCAAAAAGGGCTGACGGTCAGCAAGTCCCTGCCCGAGGCCTTGCCCGACCAGGCCAAGCCCGTGCCCCACACCCAGTTTGTGTTGCTGCCCGAGGAGAACGCGGTGGGCCTGCTGATGCCCGTCCCCTTTGTGGCCGAGGCCATCACCTCGGCGCTCAACAGCCACACCGCCCAGTCTTTTGAAGAGCGCCTGGCCCCTGTGGACCCGTACCGCATCGCGCTCCAGACCCTGCAAGACCGCCCCTACTGGCGCGCCATCGGGGGCTACCTGACCCTGCAGCCCTTTGTGACCTTGCAGGAGTGCAGTGACGACCAATACCGGCTGACCCTGATCTACCACCTCAGCGGGCCGGGCTGGGTGGGACGCTACCAGTACCACGTGCCCGGCACCTACTCACCCGATCAGATCAAGCAACCCAGCGCCGAGGTGCTGAACGCGGTGCGCGCCGACCTGCTGGCCGGGGCCGACGTGTTGAACCAGTTGATCGAGCGTGGCAGCCGGGGCGAGTTGAAGTCCCGCGGCCAGGATGTGCAGGTGGGCAGCCTGCACCTGGTGGGCGGCAAACCCTCAGGCCTCATACCAGCCAGCCTGATCTATGTGCACCACGCTGACCTGATCGAAGAAACCGACAGCCAGGTGCTGGTGCGCATCGCCGGGGACATGACCCAGGCCACCAGTGCGGGGGGCCTGTTCTTTGGCGTCCATGTGCTGCGCAAGGACCAGTTGCACACCTTCAAGAAGCTGTGAGCCTCAAAAACCGCCTGAGCGCTCCCGCAGGCTGAACCACCCCAGGCTCAGCAAGGCGCCCAGGGCCAGCAGGCCGTTCAAGCCGGCTGCCCAGGCCGCACCAGACAGTTCCGCCGGCCCGAGCGACGCCGAGCGCTGCATCGCGATGGTGGAAAAGTCCCAGGCCCAGTGCATCAGCACCGGCAGCCACAGCCCGCCCGACAATCGCCGGGCCAGGAAAAAAATAACGCCCATCAGCGTGGCCATCAGCACCTGCACGCCGGTGAGCGCCAGGGCCTGTCCGGAAGCCACGTTCGGCAAGTGGAACAGGCCAAAGGCAAACGCACTGGCCCACAAGGCGCGGCACTCCAACCACGCACGACCCGATCGCCCGCCCCGGGCGGCCCACACCACCAAGCCGCGGAACATGAGCTCTTCGGTGAGCCCCACCAGGGCCGTGGCCAGCAGCAGCCAGGCCACCTCGGCCGCGTCGATCTCGGGCCAAGCGACAGCGCCCAGGCGTTGCGCACAGGCCACACCCCACAACACGGGCAGGCTCCAGAAGACCCGGGGCAGCCTGGCAAACGGGCCGACCTGAAGCCGTCCGGGCCACCAGCCAGCCCACCGGGTGATGAGCAGCAGCCACAGCAGGGACAAGAGTTCCAGTGGAATGACCACCCGCTGCAAGGCCTCGCTGGACCGCCCGAGTTCGTCATAGGACACCCCGCTCCACGCACACAGCAGCGGCATCAGGGCGGCGGGAGGCAAAAGCATGCACAGGGCAAGGCTCAGTCGGGGGACACAGCGCGGGGAATGGATCATGAACAGGAAGAAAGAGAGCCAACAAATCGATGAAACAGTGAGAAAAATCAGGCTCTGCCCGCGCTCGCCTGGGCCCCAGCCCGGGCCACGGCGGCAGGCCAAAGCACCCGGGAGATAATAGAAGGCTTGCCAACTGGCAGGGAGGAACCGGCCACACGGCACTTGACACCGCTCAACAAGCGGCGGGCCAGGCCTGCGGCCCATACCGTGGCCCCGGGCGCGCTGGCATGCCGGTGCGCCGCCAGGCGCCCCAACGCCCTCCGTCCCGCCCCGCAAGAAGAGGTCGCGGTCCGCCGGGCCCTCACCCCCAAGACGATGCATGTGCCAGCCCACCGGGCCGGCGAAGGAATGGTTTTGCCAAGCAGTTTCAGCAGTTCGCGCCTGGTTCGCCTGCTCAGTGCCTGGACCCACCAAGAGGTGGGTCCCGCTGAGCACGACCTGGCGCAGCGTCTGAGCCCCTGGCTGGGCGTGTTCGATGCCGTCAACCTGCACGCCGCCCACCAAACCATCAAGGCCTCAGGGCAGGAGCCCGGTGTCGCGCCCACCGAGGACAGCGCCCGCGCGCTGGTGCAGGCCCTGGAGCGCCTGCACCAGACCTTGAGCCAAGCCATCCACGAACGCACCAGCCCCGCCCCGGCGCCCAAGCCCGCTCGGCTGAGCCGCTTCCAAAGCGCGCACAGCCCGCTGGCCGAGGAACCCGAGCTGAGCTGGCCCGTCTTCAAGCAGCGCTACCAGGCCCTGCAGCACCTGATGGACACCCGCGTCAACGCCCTGCGGGGCCAAGTCCGCCAGGCCTTGTTTGGCGCCACGCCGGCGCTACGCCAACTCGCCACCCTGGACGTGGCCCTGGGCGCCACGCTGGACGCGCGGGCTGAAAAACTGCTGCCCAAAGTGCCATCGCTGCTGGAAAAGCGCTTTGAACAACTGCGCCAGGCCCAGGCCAGCGCCACCGAATCCCCGCCCGAGGGCGCCGACCCCGTGTCGGCCCTGCTCGCCGCCCCGGCCCCGCCGTGGCAGGCCGGCTTCCGCCAGGACATGCAAGACGTGTTGCTGGCTGAGCTCGAGGTCCGTCTCCAGCCCCTTGTGGGCCTGATTGAAGCATTCAAGAACGAGGTCAAGTCGTCCCCATGAACCACCGGATTGTTTTCGCTGTGCTGTTTGCCATCGGTCTGCTGACCCTGGCCTGGGTCGGGATGGGCTTTTGGGACAGCAACAGCCTGGCCCTGGCCGTCACCGCCCTGATCACCCTGGTCTACGGTCTGGGCGCCCTGGAGCTGCACCGCTACAACCAGGCCAGCCAAGCCCTGGGCCAGGGCCTCAAGGCCTTGTCTGGCGAGGCGGGCCGCCCAGCCCCCGGCCTGGACGACTGGCTGGCCAGCCTGCCCGCCGCCCTGCGCCCGGCCCTGCGCCAACGCATTGAAGGGGAGCGCGTGCCCCTGCCCGGCCCGGCGCTGACGCCTTACTTGGTGGGCCTGCTGGTCATGCTGGGCATGTTGGGGACCTTCCTGGGCATGGTCATGACCTTCAAGGGCGCGCTGTTCGCACTGGAAGGCTCGAGTGACCTGCTGGCCATCCGCTCCGCGCTGGCCGCCCCCATCAAGGGCCTGGGCCTGTCCTTCGGCACCTCGGTGGCGGGTGTGGCCAGCTCGGCCCTGCTGGGCCTGCTGTCCGCCCTGAGCCGGCGCGAGCGCCTGGCGGTGCTGCGCCAACTCGACGCCCAGATCAGCACCCACTTCCGCCCCCAGAGCCTGGCCCACCAGCGCCAGGAGACCCTGCGCGTCCTGCAGGTGCAGGCCAGCGCCCTGCCCGCTGCCGTGGACGGTCTGCAAGCCTTGATGGCCCAGGTGCAGCACAGCAGCGAGCAGCTCAGCCAGCGCCTGCTGGCCCAGCAGCAAGCCTTTCACCAACAGGCCAGCACGGCCTACACCGAGCTCGCCAGCTCGGTCGGCGCGGCCCTGAAAAACAGCCTGTCTGAAAGCGCCCGCCTGGCTGGCGACAGCCTCAAGCCCGTGGTGGAAGCCGCCATGGCCGAGGTCGTGGCCTCGTCCCGCGAACTGCACACCCGTCTGGGTGGCATCGCCCAGGCGCAGTTGGATGGCATGAGCCAGCAACTGGGCCAGACCGCCCAGCAACTGGCCCAGGGCTGGAGCCAGGCCCTGGACCAGCAACAGCAGCAAGGCGATCGCGTGCTGGGCCAGCTGGACCAGCAACTGACCCGCTTCACCAGCGGCTTTGAGCACAGCGCCGAGCGCCTGCTCAGCGGCGTGCAGGCGAATGCCACCCAGGCCCAGGCCGCTTGGGCCGAGAGCGACCAGGCTCGCCTGGCCCGGTGGACCCAGGCCTTGCAAGACCAGACCGCGCACTGGCAAGCCGACCTGCAAGCCCGGGATGCCCAGGTCCAGGCCTTGCACCAGGCGACGGGCCTGTCTTTGCAAGACACCGCCCAGGCGCTGGCACAAGGCCTGCAAGACACGGTGACCCAGATCAGCGCCCAGAGCCGCACCGAGGCCGAACGCACCCTGGCCGCCCTGCAAGCCCTCAGCACCCAGGCCGAGGCCCAAGCCAGCCAGCGCCGGGCTGCCGAGGCCCAATGGGCGCAGCAACAAGGGGCCCACCTGGACCAGATGGCCCAGCTGTGGCGCAGCGAATTCAGTGCTTTGCGGGCCGAAGAAGCCCAGCGCAGCCAGGCCGGCTTGGCCCAGTGGGGCGAGGTGCAGGAAGCCGTCAGCCAGCAGCTGCAAGCCACCGTGGCCCAAGTCAGCGCCCAAAGCCGCGCCGAAGCCGAACGCACCCTGGCCGCCTTGCAACAGCTCAGCAGCGAGGCCGAAGCCCTGGCCAGCCAGCGCCGTGCCGCCGAAGCCCAATGGGCGCAGCAACAAGGCCAGCACCTGGACCAGATGGCGCAGCTGTGGCGCAGCGAGTTCAGCGCCCTGCGCGCCGAAGAAGCCCAACGCCACCAGGCCGCCACGGCCGAGCTGGGCCAACTGCAACAAGCCGTCAGCACCCAGTTGCAGGCGACGGCCAGCCAGATCAGCCAGCAAAGCCAAGCCCAGGCCGAACAAACCCTGGCGGCGCTGCACACCCTGTTGCAGCAGTCCGAGGCCTTCAGCCAGGCGCGCAGCGCCTCCGAGGCGCAGTGGGCCGAGCAACACCGCCAACACCTGGGCCAGATGGCCGAGCTGTGGCGCGGCGAACTCAGCAGCCTGCGCACCGACGAGGCCGAGCGCGGCCAAGCCGCGCTGGAGCGCCTGGGCGCCCTGGAAGCCGCCGTGGCCCAGCACCTGAGCAACCTGGGCCAGTCGCTGGAGGCCCCCATGAGCCGCCTCATGCAGACTGCGGCCGAAGTCCCCCAGGCCGCCAGCGAGCTGCTGCTGCAACTGCGTGAGCAGGTCAGCCAACTGAGCCAGCGCGACCAACAGGCCCTGAGCGAGCGCGTGGCCTTGATGGAGCGCCTGGGCACGCTGCTGCAAGCCCTGGAAGCCCATGCCGGCGACCACGGCCAGGCCGTCAGCGCGCTCAGCACCCAGGCCTTGGCCTTGCTGGAACAGGCCAGTGCCCGCGTGGCCGACAGCCTGGGCCTGCAAGCCCAGCGCGCCGAGATGCTGTCGGCCGACCTCAGCAGCAGCGCCATCGAGCTGGCCAGCCTGGGCGGCGCCTTCCAGCAAGGCGTGCAGCTGTTCAGCAACAGCAACGGGCAATTGATCGACGCCTTGCAGCGCATCGAAGCCACCCTGGCCCAATCCAGCAGCCGCAGCGACGAACAACTGGCCTACTACGTGGCCCAGGCGCGCGAGGTGATCGACCTCAGCATCGCAGCCCAGCGCGGCATTGTCGAAGACCTGCGCCAACTGCCGGCCCGCCAGGCCAGCGCTGAAGGAAGCGCGGGATGAGCGAGCTCGAAGAACGCGAAGACAGCCTGGAGCCCAGTGCCCCGGTCTGGGCCGTGTTTGGCGATTTGATGTCCGGCCTGCTGGGCGCTTTTGTGCTGATCCTCATGGGCGTGCTGCTGGTGCAGATCGACCTGACCGCCAGCCTGCAAGCCGAGGTGGAGAAGCGCAAGGTTGAAGAAACCCGGCGCATGGCGCTGGAAAAAGCCCTGGCCATCCCCCTGCAAAGTGGCCGTGTGACCCTGAACAACGGTCGCATCGGCATCAGTGGCAGCGTGCTGTTTCCGCTCAACTCAGACCAGCTGCGCCCCGAGGGCCGTCAGCTGCTCAAGACCTTGGTACAGCCCCTGCGCGTGTACCTGGGGGAGCGCGACGAAATGCTGATGGTCAGCGGCTTCACCGACGACAGCCCGATCCAGGACGGCAACCGCCGCTTCAGCGACAACCTGGAGCTGTCGGCCCAACGCGCACTCACCGTGACCCGGGCCCTGATCGAAGAGGGCATGCCCTCGCCCTTGCTGTTTGCCGCCGCCTTTGGCGCGGAACAACCCGTGGCCGCCAACAGCGACGAGCGTGGCCGCAGCCTGAACCGCCGTGTCGAGATGGCCCCGGTGCCCAAAGCGGCCAAGGCGGCCTCGCCGCAGACCGCGCGCCCCTGAAGCCCTGGACTGCCCCACGCCAAGCCCATGAGCGAGCCCACGCCCCTGCCCCCACCGCCCTGGCCCGGCAGCGCCGCGCCCGCTGCCCCGCCCGCGCCAGGCAACCCGGCGACGCCCCACCAGGCCCCGCTGGACGCGCTGCGGGCCCAGGGCGCGGACCGCCTGGAGCCCCTGCGCTTTCACTACCTGACCCTGTTGGCCCAGCGCATCGCCCAGGCCCCTGCGCACCGTGCGGCGCGCTTGCAGCCCCGGCTGGAGCAGGGCCTGCTCGATTTGCAAGCCCAAGTCGCGCAGGCGCGCAGCGAGGCCCAGGCCCGCCTGAGCGCACTCGAGCCCAGCGCCCCTGAGGCCGCGCGCGAGCTGGCCCGCCTGTTGGCAGCCCAGGATTGGCCTGCGCTGCGACGGCAGCGCCTGGCCCGGCCAGCAGCGCCGGGCAGCCGCCCGCTGGTGGCGCTGACCCAGTACCTGGAGCAGGCCAGCGCCCAAGTCCCCAGCGACGGCGAAGTGCTGCGCCGGGATGGCCTGCCCGAACTCAAGAGCGCCACCCGCTTCCGCCCGGGCTGGACCCGGCTGCGCGCCGAGCAGCGCGTGAGCCAGGCCCTGGCCCAGGCACCCGACCAGGCCGGGCCCTTCAACTCGCAGATGCTGCTGCTGCGCTCGCTGGAGTTGCTGCGCAAGCTCTCGCCGGCTTACCTGGAGCACCTGGTGTCCCAGGTCGACACCTTGCTGTGGCTGGAGCAAGCCAGCCTCAAAGCCCCCAAGGCCACCAAACCCGGCGCCAAGGTGGCCAGCAAGCCCCCAGGCAAGGCGTCCACCAGCCCCGCCAAAACCCCGCGCCGCAAGGCCACTTGAACCACCCACCCCCTGCCCCGGACCGCACACACCTGAAACCGTGTGATGATCCAGGCTGCTATCCACCGGAGAACCCCATGGCGACCCCACCCGACAACGTCAGCATGGCGCTGTTCTGCGACTTTGAAAACGTGGCCCTTGGCGTGCGCGACGCCAACTACGAAAAGTTTGACATCAAACCCATCCTGGAGCGCTTGCTGCTCAAGGGCAGCATCGTGGTCAAAAAGGCCTATTGCGACTGGGAGCGCTACAAAGGCTTCAAAGCCACCATGCACGAGGCCAATTTCGAGCTGATCGAAATCCCCCATGTGCGCCAGTCCGGCAAGAACTCGGCCGACATCCGCCTGGTGGTGGATGCGCTGGACCTCTGCTACACCAAGTCCCACGTCAACACATTTGTGATCATCAGCGGCGACTCTGATTTTTCGCCCCTCGTGTCCAAGCTGCGCGAGAACAACAAGCAAGTGATCGGCGTGGGCGTCAAGCAGTCCACCTCGGACCTGCTGATCGCCAACTGCGACGAATTCATCTTCTACGACGACCTGGTGCGCGAAAAGCAGCGCGCCCTGGCACGCCGCCAGCCCGCCGCCGATGCGCCACCGGCCGCACGCCGCACGCCGGAAGAAGAGCGCCACCGCAAGGATGCACTGGAAGCCCGCCGCACCCAGGCGGTGGAAATGGCTGCCGAGACCTTTGACGCGCTCATGGCCGAACGCGGCGATGGCGGCAAGATCTGGGCCTCGGTGCTCAAGGAAGCCATCAAGCGCCGCCGCCCCGACTTCAACGAGAACTACTTCGGCTTCCGCGCCTTTGGCAACCTGCTCGAAGAAGCCCAGGCGCGGGGCCTGATGGAGTTTGGCCGCGACGAAAAGTCGGGAGCCTATGTGTACCGCAGCAGCGGTGGCGCCGCCCCGGTGGCCGCTGGCCAAACCGGCCCGCGCACTGATGGCGCCCATGAGCGCAGCGAACGCGGCGATCGCCCAGACCGTGGCGAGCGCACGGAACGCCAAGACCGCCCCGAACGCGGCGAGCGCAGCGAACGGCCAGAGCGGCAAGAACGCCCGGCACGCCAGGACCGGTCCGATCGTGCAGACCGTGGCGAACGCGGTGAGCGCGCGGAGCGCCATGAGTTCTCGCCCGTGCTGGAGGCGGTTGAACGCCCGGTGTCGCGCTACTTCCCGCCCGAGGCTTTTGCCCCCGCGCCTGCGCCGCAACCGGCCCAACGCCCGGCCCCCAGCGTCAGCGACGACGAGGTGATCGCCACCGGCCTGGACACCCCCCGCCTGCAAGACGACGACGAAGCCCAGCCGCAAGACCCGGACGCGCACGAAAGTCCGCTGACCGGGCGACCGCGCGGCGGCCGGGGGCGCAGCACAGGCCGTGGCCGTGCCAGCGCCGCCCTGCAAGGCCTGCCGCAGGACCTGGACGAGGATGACGCCCCAGCAGCAGCGCCCGCCCCCGCGCGGGCCCAGGCGGCAGCCCCCGAGGCCGAACCCACGCCAGCGCCTGCGCCCACCGCCGTGAGCGAAGACAGCGCCCCGGCCAAGCGCCGCGCCCGTGGTGGCCGCAACAGCCCACGCGGCGCCGGCCAGCGCAACAGCGCCGCCTCCGCCGTGGACGCTGAACCGACCTCGCCCGCTGCGGCGGCGCCCGTGGCCGAGCCCGTGGCTGTCGTGGCCACACCCGCCACCGAAGCCACGCCCGAGCCTGCGCGCAAAGCCCCGGCCCGCCCGCGTCGCCCCCGCGCCGCCAAGCCTGACGCGAGCTGACCTCCCCCGGGCCCAGCCCCCAGCCCGGCCCCGGGCGGCCCCTGTGCCGCACCCGCCGGGCTGATTCATTTCTTTGCCGACTGCCATGCAAGCCTTGCTCGACGCCATCGCCACGATGGACCTGAACCCCACCGATGCCCAGCGCGTGTTCCACGGCCGGGGTGGCCTGTACCCCGGCTGCGAGCACTGGGTGCTCGACGCCTTCCCCCCGGTCTGGGTGCTGACCAGCTTCCAACCTGCCAGCGAGGCGGAGCTGGCCGCGGTGCAGGACGCCCTGACGCAGCGCTGGCAAAGCCAGCCCGCGGATCGCCCGCTGAACTGGGTCTACCAGTGCCGCCACGAAGGCCGCAGCGAGACCCGCCTCATGGCCGGTGCCGTGCCCGAGCCACACCAGGTCAGCGAACAGGGCCTGAACTACCGCGTCCACGTGCTCAGGGGCCAGAACCACGGTCTGTTCCTGGACATGGCCGAAGGCCGGCGCTGGGTGCGCGAACACGTCCAGGCGCAGGTGGCGACCCACCCCCGGCTCAAGGTGCTGAACCTGTTTGCCTACACCTGTGCTTTTTCCGTGGTGGCGCGCCAGGCCGGCGCGCGCCAGGTGTTGAACCTGGACATGAGCCATGGCGCTTTGGCCATTGGCCAGCAAAACCACCAGCTCAATGGCATCACCGATGGCGTGAGTTTTCTGGCGCACGACATCTTCAGCACCTGGGGCAAGATCAACCGCGCGGGCCCCTACGAGCTGATCATCGTGGACCCGCCCAGCTACCAAAAAGGCAGCTTCGTGGCCACCAAGGACTACGCCCGCCTGATGCGCCGCCTGCCCGACCTGCTGACCCCGGGCGGCCATGTGCTGCTGTGCCTCAATGCGCCTGAGCTGGGCCTGGCCTTTTTGCAGGACCAGATGCAGGAACTCGCCCCCGAACTGCAATGGCTGGAGCGTGTGGCCAACCCGGCGGTGTTTGCCGACGTGTCGCCAGAGCGCTCGCTCAAAGTGCTGGTGTACCGCGCGCAGACCTTGGCTTGATCGGAGTGTCCCCGGCACTCGGCCTTCGCTGGGGGCAAGGGTCGGATCTGATACGCCGATCATCTTCTGAACACTGCCGCCTGCGCTTTATCATCGACGCTCAAGTCAACTTCAGCGAAGGCGGCAGAGCGGATGGGCTTTTTACCGATGACGAGGGGTGTGCGCCCCCTGCTCCCGCGTGCTGGCCAGGCATGGCCTGCGGCGTGTTGGCTGCTCGGCCTGCTGCTGAGCCCCCCCCAATTCGCCCTGGCGGCAGACCTGGCCCTGGCCCCAGCGGCCGCGCCTTTGTCGGCGCCCCAGTCGGCGCCTGCCTTGGCCGCGCCGGGCCCGGTGTCCCCGGTGCCGTCGCCCGCCGCGAGCGCCCCTGCGGCGGTGCCGGAACTCAGCACCCTCAGCCTGAACCAGCGGCGCATCGTCACCTTCCGAGCCAGCCTGTTGGGCGACACCCCCACCGAACGCACCGAACTGGCCCGCCAGGCCCTGGCCCAAGCGCTGCAAGCGGGCGGCCCCGGGCGCGTCACGCACCACTTGCAGGACGGTTCGGTGCGCCTGGAAGTGGATGGTCAAGCCGTGTTTTTCTTGCTGCCCGGCGATCTGGGCGGCCCCCGCCCGGCCAGCCTGCTGGAGCCGGCCGCCCGCGAGGTGAGCCGGCGCCTGCAAACCGCGGTCGATGAGGACCGCGAGGCCACCGACCCCCGCAGCCTGGCCCGGGGCGCGCTGTACACCGCCCTGGCCAGTGGGCTGGCCTTTGCCCTGCTGCGCCTGCTGCTGGCCTTGCGCCGGCGCCTGACCTTGCGGATGCAAAAAGCGCTCAAGAGAGGCAGTACCAACGGAACCGTCGGCCTGCTGGTGCAGGACTACATGGCCCACGCCCGCACCGCCACCCAGTGGCTGGCCGGGGCGTTGACCCTGGCTGCGATCCTTTTGCTGCTGGATGCCTGGGCCACGTTTGTGGTCCGGCAATTTGCCTACACCCGCCCCTGGGGCGAGCGCTCCACGGCCTGGCTGCTGGACCTGGGCCAGCAATTGCTGAAGGTGATCGCGCAGGCGGTGCCCAGCCTGGTGGTGGCGGTGTTGATCTTTTGGCTGGCCCGTGTGGGCTCGCGGCTCATGTCGGCCTTTCTGGCCCGGGTCGAGCGCTCGGAAATCCACCTGCCCTGGCTGGACGCCGACAGCGCCATGCCGACGCGCCGGCTGGGCAATCTGGTGATTTGGCTGTTCGCCCTGGCCATGGCCTACCCCTACCTGCCCGGCGCCAACAGCGAAGCCTTCAAGGGCGTGACCGTGCTGGCGGGCCTGATGCTGTCACTGGGCGCCTCCAGTGTGGTGGGGCAGGCGCTGTCGGGCCTGACGCTGCTGTATTCGCGCTCGCTGCGGGTCGGCGAGTACGTGAAGTTGGGCGACACCGAAGGCACGGTGGTGGCCCTGGGGCTGTTCACCACCAAGGTTCAGACGGGCCTGGGCGAAGAGGTCAGCGTGCCCAACACGGTGGTGTTCAACCAGCCCATCCGCAACTTCTCGCGCCTGGTGGCAGACGGGCAATTCGTCATGCACACCGCGGTCACGATTGGCTACGCTACGCCTTGGCGCCAGGTGCATGCCATGCTGCTGGAAGCCGCCCGGCGCACCCCCGGGGTGGCCCAGGCGCCCGCACCGTACGTGGTGCAGACCGCGCTGTCGGACTTTTACGTCGAGTACCGCCTGTGTGCGCAAAGCAATAAGCAGGCACCGCAACGCCGGGCCGAAGCCATGAGCCAGCTGCACACCCACATCCAGGACGTGTTCAATGAAATGGGCGTGCAGATCATGTCGCCCCACTACCGGTCTGACCCGCCCGAGGCCCAGGTCGTGCCGCCAGGCCCCTGGGCCTCGCAGGCCGAAGCCCAGGCGCCCTTGTCCCCGCCATCGGGGTCTGTGGCGTCCGAGCCTGGTCGGACGGCTGAGCTGAACTGAACCGAGGCCGTGCCCCCCGGGGGCCTCACCAGGCACGCGCTCACAAATCAGCAGCGCAGCTCACATCTGCGGCAAATGCTTACGGTCAAGCGCTGCAGGGGCGTCCCTATCATCGGAACCCCTCTGGATGGCCCTCTGGGCGTTGGCGCCGATGAACCCGTTTTTTGCCCCTGTCCTGTCCTCCTGGCTGCGCCGTCTGTGGCCTGGACCTCATTCGTCGCCCCAGGTCAAGCCGGGCGCAGTGCCGCCTTGGGGCATCCTGGTCTGCTGCCTGCTCATTGTCGGGGCATGGCTCGCCCCGGGTGGCGCCCGGGCCGAACGCTTGAGCAGCGAATTGAGCGCATTGCCAGCCAGTGGGGCCTGGCCCACCCAGCCCTTGCCAGCGGACAAGCCGCCGGTCGAGCCCCAGTCGGCCGCCAAGGGCGCGAGCCTGCGCCTGAACCACCGCCCCATCGTCAACTTTCGCAGCCATTGGCTGGGCGAAGGACCGGCGAGCCGGGCCGAACAAGCACAAGAGGTGCTGAACGAGGCCCTGGCCAGCTCCGAGGCCAACGACCTCGGCCTGCAGCGCGAAGGGGATGTCCAGCGCGTGGAGCTCAATGGCCAGCCTTTGTTTGTTCTCACGCCGACCGACCTGGGCGCGGGCTTGAACCTGGGTCAGCAAGATGCGGCGGCGCGTCAGGTGCTGCGCCGTCTGCAACAGGCGGTGGCCGAGCACCGAGAGTCCCGGGACCCCAAGGCCCTGGGCCGGGCCTTGATCACCACCTTGCTGGCCAGTGCCCTGGCTTTGGGGGCGCTGCGTCTGTTGATCGCGCTGAGAAGGCGCTGGTCCGAGCGCTTGTTCCAAGCGCTCAGTGGCAACCAGTTCCAGGGCGCCTTGGGCCTGTTTTTGAAGGAATACCTGGCCCATTCCGGCCGCGCCATCCAATGGCTCAGCAAGGCGCTGACCCTGGGTCTGGTGCTGCTGTTGCTGGACACTTGGGCCACTTTTGTGCTGCGCCAGTTTGCCTACACCCGCCCCTGGGGCGAGCGCGGCAGCGACCGCTTGTTGAGCTTGCTCAGCCAGTTCGCAGGCGCCATCTTGAACGCCATACCCCAGTTGATGGTGGCCTTGCTGATCCTTGGGATGGCCCGCCTGGCCACCCAGGTCTTCTCCGCCGTGATGAAGCGGGTGGAACAGGGCGAAATCACGCTGGGGTCGCTGGACGCCGAAATCGCCATGCCCACGCGCCGCCTGGGCAACTTGCTGATTTGGCTGTTTGCCTTGGCCATGGCCTACCCCTACCTGCCCGGGGCAGACAGCGAAGCGTTCAAGGGCATGACCGTGCTGGCCGGTCTGATGCTGTCCATGGGCGCGTCCGGCATGGTTGGGCAGGCCCTGGCAGGGCTGTCGCTGCTGTATTCGCGCTCCTTGCGCGTCGGCGAGCACGTGAAAATGGGCGAAACCGAAGGCACTGTGGTGGGCCTGAGCCTGTTCAGCACCCGGCTGCACACGGGCATGGGCGAGGAGATCTGCCTGCCCAACACCCTGGTGCTGAACCAGCCCATCCGCAATTTCTCACGCCTGGTGGCCGATGGTCGGTTCATGCTGCACACCGCCATCACCATCGGCTACGACACGCCTTGGCGCCAGGTGCACGCCATGCTGATGGAGGCTGCGCAGCGCTCAGCCGGCGTGGCCAGCGAACCACCGCCCTATGTGGTGCAAACGGCGCTGTCAGACTTTTATGTCGAGTACCGGCTCTGTGCCCAGAGCAATCGCTCAGCGCCGCACCGGCGCATTGAGGCCTTGAACCAGTTGCACGGCCACATCCAGGACGTGTTCAATGAAATGGGCGTGCAGATCATGTCGCCTCACTTCAGGGTCAATCCCCAGGAGCCCATGGTCGTCCCGCCCGGCCCTTGGGCTTCGACCAACGCCCCGGCAGGCGATTTCCTGCAACCCACCCAGGCCGAGCACGGCGCCCAAAAAGCAACGGACGCCTGACACCCCAGCGCCGTCCGGCTTGGCGCTGTCTGCATTTGACCAATGGCTGTAACGTCTTGAAACATCCTGCTATGCTGCCCAGAGCTAAGGATTCAAACGATGGCCGATGTCACCACGGGTTTCCAGCGGGAAACCTATGCCGCCAATGCAATCGTCTTTCGCGCCGGAGAGGTGGGAGAGGCGGCCTATGTCATTGACTGCGGCTGCGTGGAGATCTTGCTGGGCCCCGAGGGCGACCAGCGCCGGGTGGACGTGCTGGCCGCTGGCGCCATGTTCGGCGAGATCGCGCTTCTGGATGGCCTGCCACGCTCGGCCACGGTCCGCACCCTGGTGCCGACGGAGTTGATCCGCATCGACCGCGACCATGTGGAGGGCCTGTTGCAGCGCGCCGATCCAGTGGTCCAGTACCTGGTCAAATTGCTGCTCGAAAGGGTGCGCAGCGCGCGCACGCCCCGCCCCCTGCGGGAGCGCGACGACCACTCCGACCACAACGCCCTGACTGAACTGGACCCGGGCGAGCAGTTGCACAGTGCGGCGGTTCGCACGCTGTCATTGGCGCAAAGCCTGTCGGATGGCATCCGGCTCGGCCAGTTGGAGGTGCACTACCAGGCCATCGTCTTGTTGAGCGATGCCTCGGTGGTGGGCTTTGAGGCCCTGGTGCGTTGGCGCCACCCGGCCCTGGGCTTGATCAGCCCCGATGAGTTCATCCCGCTGGCCGAAAAAACCGGCCTGATCCACCGCGTGGGTGAATTTGTGCTGCAGCGCGCCGTGGCCGACTGGGCCACCCTGCGCCCGCTGTGCCGCCCCAGCGATGGCAGTGTGCCCTTCATGAGCGTGAACCTGTCTGCCCCCGAGCTGTGCACGCCAGGGGTGGTGCAACGCATCCAGGCCTGCCTGGCCGCCCACGACATGCCCCCCCAGGAACTGCACATCGAGCTGACCGAAACCATCATCATCAGCAGCGTGGAGCTGGTCAGCCATGTGGTCCAAGGCCTGCGGGCCATGGGCATTGGGGTGGCACTGGACGACTTTGGCACAGGCTACGCCGGGCTGGACTACCTGCAGACCTTGCCGTTTTCCTGTCTCAAGATCGACCGGAGCTTTGTCCAGCGCCTGCACAGCGGCGAGCGCAGCGTGCAGATCGTGAGCTCGGCACTGGCCCTGTCCGACATGCTGGGCCTGAGCACCATCGCCGAAGGCATCGAAGACGAAGCCACCGCCCAGCTGCTGCAGCAGCTGGGCTGCACCTATGCACAGGGCTTCTTTTTTGGGCGCCCGCAGCTGTGCCAGGCCCTGGTAGGCCCCTGCGGCAGCGGAGCCCACCCTTGAGCGCCCCAGGCACCACAGCGCGCGCGAGTCAGTTTAAATTGCGCGGTATCAGAATCAACGGTACGATTCTGCCGATTTACGGCTGACATTGGCCCCACTTCACCCAAAGCCGCTGCATTGAGCCCCCTGCACTTCATTGACACCGACCACTCCTCTGGCGCCAACCGCTTGCTGATGCCTGGCGCCGTGAAGGTCATCTTGGTGATTGACCTGGTGGAATCGGTGCGCTTGATGCAGCAGGACGAACAGGGCACGGTGCTGCGCTGGCATGCCTTCACCCAGGAAGCCCGGCGCCTGATCGAATCGGGCGCCGGGCGGGTCGTCAAAAGCCTGGGTGACGGTCTGATGGCCGAGTTTGACCAGGCCCAGCACGCTGCCTCGGTGGCAGCTCAGTTGCACGCCCAGATGCGCCCTACCCCGGGCGTCGAGCCCATGGCCTTGCGCATGGGCCTGAACGCGGGGGCGGTGTACCAAGACCAAGCCGACATCTACGGCAACGATGTGAACCTGGCCGCCCGCTTGTGCGGCCTGGCCGGCCCGGGTGAGACGGTGGCCAGCCAAAGCGTGCGCGACCTCTTGACCCACGGCCTGGACGCCAACCTCAGCGACCTGGGCGAGTGCTACCTCAAGCACCTGGACCAACCCGTGCGCGCCTACCGCCTGGGCCCGGTGGGCAACAACCCCTTGCTGCGCGATCTGGCAGAAGAGCAGGAATCCCTGCGCCCCACCATCGCGGTCGTGCCTTTTCGATCGCGCAGTACCGTGGCGGAAGAATGGGTGATCGGCGAGCTGATCGCCGATGGGGTGATTGCCAGCCTGTCGCGCCTGCCCGATGTGCGGGTGATTTCGCGCATGTCCACCCATGGCCTGCGCGAGCGCAGCAACACCCCGGAGATCGCCAACGGCCAGCTGGGGGCCAAGTACCTGCTGAGCGGCAGCTACGCGGTGATGGGCGAGAACACCTTGATCATGGCCGAGTTGGTCGACACCCAGCGCAACGAGGTGATCTGGGCCGAGCGCCTGAGCGAACTCACCCTGGACCTGCTGCAGACCGACAGCCAATTGATTGGCCGCCTGGCGCAGGGGGTGAACCGCCAGATCGTCAACACCGAGGTGGCCCGCACCCTGTCACAGCCGCTGCCCCGCCTGGACAGCAACGCGCTCATGCTGGGCGGCATTGGCCTCATGCACCGCACCTCCATGGCGGACTTTCAGCGCAGCCGAGAAATCCTGTCCGTGCTGATCGAGCGCCACGGCCGCGTCGCCAACCTGCGGGCCTGGCTGGCCAAGTGGCATGTGCTCAACATCGTGCGTGGGCTGAGCGCCGACCCGCAGCGTGAGGTCCAGATTGCGCTGAGCCAAACCCAGCGCGCCCTCGATCTGGACCCCGAAAACGCCCTCACCCTCTCGGTGGAGGGCCACATCTACACCCAGCTGCTGGGCGAATTCGGTCTGGCCGAGCAGCGCCTCAATGCAGCGGTCAAAGCCAACCCGAATGAGTCGATGGCGTGGCTGTTCAAGAGCGTGCTGTCCACCATGTGGGGCTCGGCCTCGGAGTCGGTGTCGGAGGCCTTCTACGCCGAGGCCCTGTCGCCGCTGGACCCCATCAAGTACTACTACGACCTGATCACAGCGTCGGCGCTGCTGGCCAACCAAGAACATGAAGGCGCCGTGCGCTACGCCCGCCACTCCATCCAGGCCAATGCCCACCACGCCCCGGCTTACCGCGTGCTGCTCACGGCCCAGGTCGAGCTGGGCCAGATCGAGGAAGGCCGCCGCACCCTGGCCCGGCTGCTGCAAGAGCAACCCGGCCTGACGATTCAAAAATACATGGCGATTGGCAGCAGCCAAAGTGTGACCCGGCAACGCTGCATCGCCGCCTTGCGTGCATTGGGTGTGCCCGACGCCTAGGCGTCAGGCACCTCCTTTTTGAAGATGACAGATAAACAAGTGAACTGAAGTCAACAACGAAGCAAAGGAGTGCTTGCCATGTCGGGTGGATTCTCTGGGGGGTTTTCTGGTGGTTTCTCGGGCGGTTTTTCCGGGGGCTTTTCGGGTGGTTTTTCTGGCGGATTTTCAGGCGGTTTCTCCGGGGGCTTTGCCGGCCTGGGTGGGGTGCCCATCGAGCTGCTGGCGGGGTCCCTGACCAACAGCCGAGCCGCGCTCGTGGGCAGCTATGTGCCCTTGGCCCACGCGCCGACCTTGCCGCCGGTGGACGCCTCCAACGCGTTGGCCAAAAGCCTGGCCCCGGCCCGCGTGGCCACGGTGACGTTTGAAATGTTGTCCGGCCTGGCGTTTGAACAGCACGGCAAGCACATCACCCTGGTGTTCAACAGCCCTGGCGCGGCGGGCGTGGAGGTGGTGCGCCTGACCCGGCCCAATGCCGAAACCTTCCAGGGTCAACTGGACCTGGTGGCCAACTACGCCGAACTGCGCGACGACCGCGGCGGGGAAATCCTGTCCCAAGCCCAAGGGGCTCTGGACTACGTGGCCACGGTGGTGGGCCTGAGCCCGGAGCGGCACAAGCGCACGCTGGAGTGGCTCAGCGCCGCCTTGTCGCTGGCCCAGTTGGTGGAAATGCGTTTCAAGCTGGGCTTTGACGCGCCCCGCCCCGTGCAGCTGTCCCCTCAGATTCAGCCCATGGTGCCCACGCCCGGACATGCCAGCTGGCCCAGCGGGCATTCGACCGAGACCCACCTGGTGGCGGCCTTGCTGACGCGCCTGCTGTCGGCCGACCCACGCACGGCCGAACAGCTCAAACGCCTGGCCGCCCGCGTCGCGGTGAACCGCACGGTGGCGGGCCTGCATTACCCGGTGGACTCCGCCGCAGGGCGCCTTCTGGGCACCAGCCTGGCCGAGTTCATTGTGGCGCGCAGCTTGCAAGGCAGTGCCTTCCATGCCCGGCATTTCGATGGGGCGCACTACCCGCCGGAACAGGACTTCGACCCCCGCATCCCGATGGAAGGCCAGGAGGCGCCCGCCTACTACCAGTACAACGCCGCCGCCAGTCCCGTGCCGCGCTCAGCCTGGCTGAGCACCATGTGGCAGTTGGCCGCCGCAGAGTGGGCCTGAGCCATGGCGCCGCCCCCCTCTTCGACTGGTGCGCAGCCCCTGGCCTGGTCCGACTTACCCCAAGGGGTCTTCACAGGCCTCGATTGGGCCGACCCCGCGGTGCGCGAAGGCCAAGACCCCTACCTGATGTGGGCCGAGACCGTGGGCCTGTGCACCCACAGCCCCAGTGCCCACGGCCGAATGGCCCACCGACTGAGCCTGCTGATCGAGTTGACGCCTGGTTGCAGTGCCGCCCAACTGCAGACCGCAGCCGGCGCCTGCCTGCGCATTCCTGAGCTGTACACCCGCAGCGACGGGCCCTTGCCCGCCGGCCTGCGCTTTTGCACGGCCGACGCCAGCCCGGCCTTTTTTCAGCGCAGCCAAACCGACCTGAAGCCCCTGCTGGTCCGCTATGAATTGGCCCTGGCCCGCACCACGCCCAGCGGCCCCGCCGCCACGCCCCGCCGCGCCTTCTGCGACAGCGAGGCCAGCAGCCCCTCGGGGCTGACGGGCAAGGTGCTGGGCCTGATCGATGGCGGCCTGGCCTTTGCCCACCCGCGCTTTCGGCACCCTGAGGCCCAGGGCGGTGGCACCCGCATTGCCTATTTTTGGAGCCAGGACGCCCTGCCCGGCCAAAGCGCACCGCCCGGCCTGCACTACGGCAGCGAGATCACGGCCGCCGAAATCGACACCGCCGTGCAAGCCAGCCGCCAGCAGGGGCAAGACGACGAGGCCCAGGTGTACCGCCAATTTGGCATGGGCCTGGACCTGGACAAGCGCATCAACCACGGCACCCATGTGCTCGACATCGCCGCTGGGCCGCGCACGGTCAGTGCCAGTGTGGCCGGCCTGAGCCCCCGCCTTGACTGGGAGCCGCTGGCCCCACCGTCCTGGCAGGCGGCCGACGACGAGGCCAGCCGCTGCCCTGTGGTGGCGGTGCAGCTGGACAAGGCCACGGTGCAGGACACCTCGGGCGGCTCCATGCGCGTGCACCTGCTCGACGGGCTGATGTACATCCTGTCTTGCTGCGATGCCCAGGCCGAAGTGGTGGTGAACCTGAGCTGGGGCACGCTGGCGGGTCCGCACGACGGCAGCAGCCTGCTGGAGCGGGCCATGGACCAGTTGATCACCTTGTGGGCGGGTTCGCTGACCCTGGTGTTACCCACCAGCAATGCCTACCAGGGCCGCACCCACGCCAGTGCCCCGGTGCAGCCGGGCCAATCCCTGACACTGAAGTGGCGCAGCCCGCCCGGCGACCCGACACAGAACTTCCTGGAGCTGTGGCTGCCTGCGGCGGCCGCGCCGGGCCTGTCACTGAGCCTGAAGGTGCCTGGGCGCGGTGAGCTGCCCCCACTGCAGGTCGAGCAGGCCGGCGCGTGGCAAAGTGCAGATGGTCAAACCCTGGCCTCGCTGGTGTTTTTGAAGCACAGCGCCCTGGGTGAATTCGACAGTTGTGCCTTGCTGGCCCTGTCCCCCACCTTTTCCTTGTGGGCGGGCGTGCCGACCGCCCCTTCAGGGCTGTGGGAGCTGACCCTGCACAACACCGGCGCCCAGGCCTTCACCTTCGATGCCTACATTGAACGGGATGATGTGTTGCTGGGGCGCCGTGGCGGCCCGTCGCAGTCCCGTTTCGATGACCCGGACTACGCCCCGGACCAGCTCTTGGACACCCTGCCGCTCCAGGTGCATCCCTTGGTGCGGCGCAGTGGCACGTTCAACAGCATTGCCACGGGTGAGCATGTGATCTCGGTGGGGGGCACGCGCCTGCAGGCCGACCCGCAGCACCGCTGGGCCCCTTACTCGGCCCCAGTGGACGACCCAGACCGGCTGCGCCCGGCCCGCTCAGCCCGGGTGGTGAAGACCCCACGCACCTTGGCCCCCTCCGACGAAAACCCGGTGCTGCAAGGCATTCGGGCCGCCGGCACGCGGGGCGGCGCCACCGTCCGCTTGGTGGGCACCAGCGCGGCCGCGCCCCAAATTGCGCGCCTGGCGCTCAACCGCGTGCGCCACAAGCTGGTCTGAACCCACGCGCCCGGCGCCCCGCTGGGGGCACTGGGCGCGCCCAGCGCTCACTCGTCCGGGTCGGACAGGCTGATGGCGATGCGGCGGAAGTCGTTTTCCACCTCCAGGAAGGCATCGAACACATCGGGGTCAAAGTGCTGGCCCCGGCCCTGGCGCAAGATCGCCATGGCCTCGTCGTGGGTCATGGCGCCTTTGTAGACGCGCCGGCTGATCAAGGCGTCGTAAACGTCAGCCACGGCCATCAGGCGCGCAGACAGCGGTATGGCCTCGCCCACCAGACCTTCGGGGTAGCCTGAGCCGTCCCATTTTTCTTGGTGGTAGAGCGCAATTTCCTTGGCCGGCGCCAGGAAGGGCAGGTTCATCCCCAGCGACTTCTCCGCCCGGTCGATGGCCAGGTAGCCCAGCGTGGTGTGGGTCTTCATGATCTCAAACTCGTCAGGCGTGAGCTTGCCTGGCTTGAGCAGGATGTGATCCGGGATGCCCACCTTGCCAATGTCATGCAGCGGCGCCGACTTGTACAACAGGTGGATGTAGGCGTCGGTCAGCACCGGTGCAAAGCGGGGATTGGCCTGCAGCTTTTGCGCCAGGCACTGCACATAGCGCTGGGTGCGAAGGATGTGGTTGCCGGTCTCGTTGTCGCGGGTCTCGGCCATGGAGGACATGGCCAGGATGGTCACGTCCTGAATGGCGGACAGCTCCCGCGTGCGCTCGGCCACGGCCTGCTCCAGGAAGTCGTTCTTGTCGCGCAGGAAGTCCGCCATGCGCTTGAGCTGCAACTGCGCCGCCACCCGGGCCAGCACCACCGGTGGGCTGATGGGCTTGCCGATGTAGTCCACGCCGCCGCACTGGAAGCCCGTGGCCTCCGACTCCGAATCGGTCTTGGCCGTCAGGAACAGCACCGGGATGTGGGCGCTGCGCGGGTCGGCCTTGAGGCGACGGCAGACCTCGTAGCCATCCATCTCGGGCATCATCACATCGAGCAAGATGATGTCTGGCGCCGGGCTGGTGGTGGCAATTTGCAGCGCGCGCTCACCCTTGCTGGCCACCTTGACCTTGTAGCGGTCCTTGAGCACCGCGCTCATCAGCGACAGGTTCTCTGGCGTGTCGTCGACCACCAGCACCAGGGGTTTTTCATTGGCGGCTTCCATTACCTTCACCGCCGCCGTGGGCTGGGGCGCTTCAACCGGTGCAGGGGCTGGGGCGCTGCTGGGCGACAACTGTTGTTCGATGCTGGCCACCAGGGCCTGCAACTGGGCCGCGAGCGATGGCAGCAAGGCAGGTGCCTCCGTCCGGCGCGACGGGTCGTGCAACAGGTCTTCCACATCGGCAGCGGCGTGCTGCAGGCTGTGGGCCCCAATGTTGCCGGCCACGCTCTTGAGCGTGTGGGCCAGAAGTTCGGCCCCGCCCCAATCCTGCTCGGCCAGTGCCGACTTCATGTCATTGACCACATCGCGCTGGCCTTTGACAAATTTATGCAGCAGGGACAAGTACAGCGGGATGTTGCCAATGGCTCGGCGCAGGCCCTGAGCCACATCCAGGCCCGGAATCTGAATCACGGCGCCCCCCATGGCCCCGGTGGCCTCGGCCGCGGTCTGGCCGGCCTGGGCCGCCGTGCCCAGTGCCGCCAGGGTGCTGGGCGCCGAGCGTTGGGCGCGGCGCGCCGGGATCCAGCGCAGCAAGGCGCGCCACAGCTCTTCGGGCTCGATGGGCTTGGTCACAAAATCGACCATGCCCGCAGACAAACAGGCTTCGCGGTCGGACTGGCGCGCGTTGGCGGTCATGGCCACGATGGGAATGTGCTGCAGCTCATCGATCTGGCGGATGGCGCGGGTGCAGGTCACGCCATCCATGACAGGCATCTGCATGTCCATCAGCACCAGGTCGTATTCCTTCTGGCGGATCATGTCGAGGGCGACCTGGCCGTTCTCGGCCACATCCACCACCAGGCCTGACAGCGTCAGCATGCCGGCCGCCACCTCTTGGTTGATTTCGTTGTCTTCGACCAGCAGGACACGCGCACCGCGCAGTACATCGGCCGCCGCTCCCAGGCCCCGGCCCAGCGCCTGGGCTTGGGCGTGGACCTGAACACTGCCCAATCCCACCGAGGACTTGCGCAGCATGCGCCCCCCCAGCACCTGCATCACGCTGTCAAACAGCAGCGAAGGGTTGACCGGCTTGACCACCACCGCGTCAATGCCGGACGCAAAGGCCTCCATGCGCACCGCGTCGCCGTTGTCTGCCGCCACCAGCACGCTGCGCGGGGCTTGCAGCAGCACGCGGCGGCGCAGTTGCTCGGCCACCGCCACGCCGCCCAGGCCGGGCATCTTCCAGTCCAGGAAGACCACGTCGAAGGGGTCTTTGGCGTCGTCGGCAGCTTGAATTTGGGCCAGGGCCTCGTCGCCACTGTGGGCAAAACTGACCTGGAAGGTCAGGTGCGTCAGCAGCTGGCCGAGGATCTCGCGGGCCCGCGCGTTGTCGTCCACCACCAGCATCTTCTTGCCGCGCAAGTCGGGCTCTGGCCTTGGCGGAACACGTTGCAAGGAGCTCTTGCCGAGCGTGGCGGTGAACCAGAAGGTCGAGCCCTGGCCCAGCACGCTGTCCACCCCCACTTCACCCCCCATCAAGGCCGCCAGGCGCTTGCTGATCGCCAGCCCCAGCCCCGTGCCACCGTACTTGCGCGTGGTCGAGGAGTCCGCTTGCTGGAAGCTCTCGAACAAGCGGTCCATCTGGTCCGCGCTCAGCCCAATGCCCGTGTCGCGCACGCCCAGGCGCAGCACCACCTCGGTGTCGCTTTCGCTGTCCTTGCGCACCTCGATCGTCACCTCGCCTCGCTCGGTGAACTTGACCGCGTTGTTGGCGTAGTTGATCAGGACCTGGCCCAGGCGCAGCGGGTCGCCCACCAGGTGCGTGGGCACGTCGGGTGCCACGTCAAACAGCAGCTCCAACTCTTTGGCCTGGGCTTTTTCACCCACCAGGTTGGCCACGTTCTCCAGCACCTTTTCCAGGTCCATCTCGATGTGCTCCACATCGAGCTTGCCCGCCTCCACCTTGGAGAAGTCCAGGATGTCGTTGATGATCCCCAGCAGGTGCTGGCCCGAGTGCTGGATCTTGTTGACGAAGTCGGTCTGCTTGCGGTCCAGCGGGGTTTGCAGCAGCAGGTGCGACATGCCCAGCACCGCGTTCATCGGGGTGCGGATTTCATGGCTCATGTTGGCCAGGAATTCACTCTTGGAGCGATTCGCCGCCTCGGCCTCGATGCGGGCCTGGCGCAGGGCCTGCTCGTCGCGTTTGCTCTCGGTGATGTCGGTCTCAATGGCCATGAAGCCCTGCAAGACGCCGTCGCTGTCGCGCAGGTCATTGCAGCTGATGTTCACCCAGTAAGGCACACCGCTCTTGCCATAGTTGAGCAAGTCGACCCGGAAGCCCTGCCCCGCGCGCAGCGACCGTTTGACGTGGGCCACGGTGGCGGGGTCGGTCTCGGCACCCTGCAGAAAGTGCCCGGGGCGCAAACCGCGCACCTCTTCGAGCCGGTAGCCCGTGATGCGCGTGAAGCCGTCGTTGACCCAGTCGATCTCGCCGCGGGCATTGGTGATGATGACCGCGTTGGTGGTCTCACTGGCCACGCGGGACAGGCGCGTGAGCTCGCGCTGGATGCGGGTGTTCTCAGCCTGGATGCGGGCCGCTTCGATCAGCTGACCAATGGTCACCAGCAAGGGGCGCAAAAACTCGGTCAGCTCCAGCTCATAGGTGCCACGCAGCTTGCCCACGCCCAGCAAGGCCACCAACTCGCCGCCATGGTGGATGGGTACAGCCAGGAAGGCGCTGAGCTGGGTGTCGCCCCAGACCAGGTCGTACTCGCCTGCGATGTCGTCGTGCTGATCGCGCAGCACGGGCGTGCCGTTCTCCAGCACGCTGGCAAACACCCGCTGCAGGCTTTTCAGGTCCTCGCTGAGCGCCGCCTCGGGGTCAGGGACATCGCCCGGCAGGAGCGTGGCCGGGTCGGGGTTCAGGGAATGGATGGCCTGGATCTGCAAGCTGGGAAAGTCATCGCCCAGGTGGTACACCTCGCCCAGAAAGCCCACCTCGCTGCCGGTCAGGGCCAGCAACTCGCTCAACAGGTTCTCAAACACGCGGGGCCGGTCGGCATCGCGGATGAACAAGGCCTGGGTGTCGACCAGCACCTCGCCCAAATGGCGGGCCTGCTGCAGGGCCAGGGTCTTCTCCTGCAATTTTTGCTGCCCAATCTCCTGCTCGACGCAGGCGGCCAGGTCGCGCAGGGTTTGACGCTCGGTGCTGCTCAACAGACGCGGCTGGTCATGGATGATGCACAGCGTGCCCAGGCGGTAGCCATCGGCCCCACGCAAGGGCGCCCCCGCGTAAAAACGCACATGGGGTGCGCCAGTGACCAGTGGGTTGTCGGCAAAGCGGGGGTCGAGCAGCGCGTCAGGCACTTCAAAGATGTCGCGCTGCAAGATGGCATGACCGCAAAAAGACAGCTCGCGGGGCGTCTCTTTCGCATCCAGGCCCTGGCAGGACTTGAACCACTGTCGCTCGCTGTCGACCAAGGACACCAACGCGATCTTCACGCCCAGGGCCTGGCAGGTCAGCCGGGTCAGCCGGTCAAAACGCTCCTCGGGGGGCGTGTCGAGCAGGCCGCTCAGGTGCAGGGCTGCCAGTCGGCTTTCTTCGTCAAGGGGGATGGCGGGGGCTTGCATGGAGCTACCTGAATCAGGAAAAGGTTACCGGGGACCGCACACACGGGCCGGTCAGGCCGCAGGGCCTGAACAAGGCGCCGGCCGAACGGGAAAAAACAAAGGGAAGCGTCAGCATGGGCAATCAGGCCACCTGCTGCAATGCAGCCAAAGCGGCGGGAAAGTCAAAACCCCGAATGCCCGACTCAACCGCCCGATAGTGCACCCCCAAGTGGCGCTTGAGCAAGGCCGAATGGCTGTCCAGCAGATCGCCGGCGTCCGGGTCGTCATCGCTCAACAAGCCCCGCAACTGCTCACACAGGGCCTGGGCCTGGGCTTGCTCAGCCGGGTTGGCCGGTCTGGGGGCCGCGGCGGCGGGTGCGGGCGACAACTGCGACTCGATGCCGCTGACCACCACCACCAGGCCTTGCTTGAGTTGACCGGCCAGCACCAAGGCGGCATTGACATCCGCCCGCTGATCGACCACCTCATTGAGCTGGGCCGCCAACTGGTGCAGTTCGGTGGCGCCAATGTTGCCCACCACGCCCTTGAGCGTGTGCACCAGCATCTCGGCCCGGTCCCAGTCGGGCTCGGCCAAGGCCTGCAGGATCTGGTCTGGTACCTCGCGCTGTCCGGTGATGAACTTGCGCAACAGCGAGAGGTACAGCGGAATGCTGCCCATGACCCGGCGCAAGCCCTGTGCCACGTCCAGGCCAGGAATCTGCAGCACAGAGCGGCTCAAGAGCTCGACGGGGTCGACCTTGGGTGCAGCCTCTGTGGCACCACCGCCACGGGGCTCAGAAGGGCTCGTCAACACTTCGCTTGATTTGGCCGGAATCCAGCGCAGGAGCACCCGACCCAATTCTTCGGGTTCGATGGGCTTGGCCACAAAGTCGACCATGCCAGAGGCCATGCACCGTTGCCGATCGGTATCGCGGGCATTGGCGGTCATGGCCACGATGGGAATGTGGGCCAGGTCGTCGAACTTGCGGATCTCTTGCGTGGCCGTGATGCCGTCCATGACCGGCATTTGCATGTCCATCAGCACCAGGTCGTACTCTTGCTGGCGGATCTTGTCCAAAGCCACCTGGCCATTGCCCGCGATGTCCACCAACAGGCCCGAGAGTCGCAAAATTCCGGCAGCCACCTCTTGGTTGAGGTCGTTATCTTCCACCAGCAGCACCCGTGCGCCGCGCACCTGGGCCAGGTCGTTCAGGCCTGAGCCGCCACTCCAAAATGCGCTCTTGCCTTGGCCAGAACGGCGGGGCGTCTGGCCCGTGCCCAGCACTTCGATCACGGCATCGAACAAGACCGAGTGGTTGAAGGGCTTGATGATCAAGCCGTCGATCCCGGCTTCACGGGCACTGGCGCGCACGTCCTCCCGCCCATGCCCGGCCACCAGCAAGCGCTTGGGGCGGCGCTGCAGCGGGAGCTGCCCGATGCGCTGGGCCAGTTCGATGCCCGTGGTGTCCGGCATGCGCCAATCCAAAAACACCAAGTCATAAGGCTGCAGGGCGTCGTCCGCGGTTTGCAAGGCATGCAAGGCCTGGCCACCACTTTCGGCGAAATGCACCTCGAAGCTGAGTTGGGCCAGCAGTTGCCCCAGGATTTCGCGGGCGCGGGCGTTGTCGTCCACCACCAGCATCTTCTTGCCGCGCAAGTCGGCGATTTGCGGTCGTGGCAAAGGGCTTTGCTGAGACTTGCCGAGCGTGGCGGTGAACCAGAAGGTCGAGCCCTGGCCCAGCACGCTGTCCACCCCCACCTCCCCCCCCATCAAGGCCGCCAGGCGCTTGCTGATCGCCAGCCCCAGCCCCGTGCCACCGTACTTGCGCGTGGTCGAAGAGTCCGCTTGCTGGAAGCTCTCGAACAAGCGGTCCATCTGGTCCGCGCTCAGCCCAATGCCCGTGTCGCGCACGCCCAGGCGCAGCACCACCTCGGTGTCGCTTTCGCTGTCCTTGCGCACCTCGATCGTCACCTCGCCTCGCTCGGTGAATTTGACCGCGTTGTTGGCGTAGTTGATCAGGACCTGGCCCAGGCGCAGCGGGTCGCCCACCAGGTGCGTGGGCACGTCGGGTGCCACGTCAAACAGCAGCTCCAACTCTTTGGCCTGGGCTTTTTCACCCACCAGGTTGGCCACGTTCTCGAGCACCTTTTCCAGGTCCATCTCGATGTGCTCCACATCGAGCTTGCCCGCCTCCACCTTGGAGAAGTCCAGGATGTCGTTGATGATCCCCAGCAGGTGCTGGCCCGAGTGCTGGATCTTGTTGACGAAGTCGGTCTGCTTGCGGTCCAGCGGGGTTTGCAGCAGCAGGTGCGACATGCCCAGCACCGCGTTCATCGGGGTGCGGATTTCATGGCTCATGTTGGCCAGGAAGTCGCTCTTGGACCGGTTGGCCGCTTCGGCCGACTCCTTGGCCTGCCGCATGTTCAACTCGGCCATGCGCAGGCTGGTGATGTCAAAGTCCACGCCAATCATGTGATCGACTCGGCCATCTGGCCCCATGACGCAGGAGGCGGCACAGCGCAGGTAGCGCTCCTCGCCCCGGGGCAGGCGCACCCGGAACTCGGTGCGGATGTCGATGCCTTCGCGCAGGGCCGACTCAAAGTCCTGCAGCACCCTGGACTGGTCATCCGGGTGGATGCGCTCCAGCAACTCCTTGAAGTGCTGGCTGAAGTTCTGCGGATCGATCTGAAACAAGCGACCCATTTGCTGGTCAATCCACAGCGTGTCATTGCGCGGGGTCCAGCCCCACACACCGATGCCCGCGGAGCTGGTGGCCAGCTCCAGGCGGCTGGCCGCCTGAGCCAAGGAGGCCTCAATGCGCTTGCGCTCGGTGATGTCGGTGCGGATGGCCGTGTACTGGAACGGCTTGCCGGCGGGGTCCAGTGCCGGCACGATGCTCGCCGCCACCCAATACACGCTGCCGTCCTTGGCCCGGTTGCACAGCTCCCCCTTCCAGACCTGACCGGACGCGATCGTGCGCCACAGCTGGGTGTAGAACTCGTCGGGATGCACATCGGACTTCAGGATGCGGTGGTTTTGCCCCAACAGCTCTTCGCGGGTGTAGCCGCTGATCTCACAGAACTTGTCGTTGGCATGCAGGATGGTGCCGCTCAGGTCGGTCACACTGACGATGGCGTGCTGGTCCAGGGCAAATTGCTGGTCATTCAGGGCGCGGCGACCGGCCTCGCGCTGGGCCACCAAGTCGGACAGCAGGCCCGACAGGTCTTCCAGGTTGCGGTCCAGCGGCGCATCGGTGGCTGCCTCAGGCAGCAAGTGGGTCACGGTCGCATGCAGCGAGTCGATGGCGCGCTCGCGGCTGTTCAGCTCCAGGCGCAGCCGGTCATTGACCTGGCTCATTTCATCCGAACTGAGCATCAGGCTGCGCATGCGCAGCTCCAGGTCACGCTCGTACTGCGCATAGGCGCCGTCGACCTGCTGCACCAGCTCGCCCAAACCTTGGAGCACCCGCCCCAACTCAGGTGGCAGCGCAGCCGCGGCGGCGCCCAATTCACCCAGCACCTGCTGCCAACTGGCCTCGTCTTCGACCCCCAGCGTGCGCTTGAGTTGTCGCTTCAGTCCACGGTGCATCAAGCGGCCTCGTGCAGCGTGGTGATGGTCATGGTCTGGTTGTGCAATTGACAGACGCCTGAGGCCACCAAGGGGCTGATTTCGCCATTGGAATAAAAACCAGTGATCAGCGCCTGCGCTCCCAACACACCGGCGGCGGCGTCCACCTCCTCGTCCACCTGGCTGCCCATGACCAGCTTGCGCCCGACGCAGCTGACCAAAATGGCCAAGCTGGCCTGCTCACCCGGCAGCATGGCGCGAGCCGCTTCGGCCGCGTTCTCGGCGCCATCGATCAAGCGGTCCGTGCTGGCCTGCATGAGCTTCAAATAACTGCCCTGGGCCACCTCGCCCGCCAAGGTCAGGCTGCCGGAAGCCTCGTCCACGCTCAAGATGGTGCGGATCAGGCCCGTGCCCTCCAGCGCTTCGTCCTGCATCGAAAACGGAAACAGCAGGCCGGAAGCCGGCAGGTCCTTGGCGTGGTCGCCAAGGTAACGCTTGTAGATGGTGAGTGCGGGTTCGCCGTCCAACTCGTGCAGCACATTGCCTTCGGCTCGGGTCACGCGGCGGGAGGGACCGAACGGCACCCAGCCCCCAAAAGAGCCATGGCCCAGGCGCAAGGCCTCGCCATACAGACCCAAGGCGACCACGCTGCGGTCGGACACGCCCTCGTTGCCCAGCACCCAGGTCTGGGTGAAGGCACCACCGTCAGCGGCCAGGCCACCGGTGATCGGCACCTCGCGGCCCACGGAACAACACAGACCATCCACCAAGGCACTGCCATTGAGCGCCACGCCGGGCCCGTAGATCAAGACGCCCCGCAAATCATCCGAGGCCAGGTCGCGCCCCAGGCGCTCGCCTGCCCCAAAAGAGTCGGCCATGGTCTCTGCGCGGGTGGCCACCAGGCGCAAGGCCGTGTGCTCAAAGCGCACCCCTGTCACGACGCACTTCCCGTCGCTCACGCCGTCAGAGCTGATCTCTCCCGCCGTGGAGCAACCCAGCAACAAAGCCTGGTCAAAGCGCTGCCGCAAGGCTTCATGAAGGCCCGCTTGCCGAAAGAATGGCACGGCGCCAAACACCAGCAACAGGTCGGGCTCCAAGGCCTTCAACGCATCCAAGGCAGCCCAATCCTGGCCGGCCTTCAGTATCACTTGCTGAACCCGCATCTTGTGTTCCTTGCTTGTCGTCGATCTGGACGCAGCGCCCAATCTGCTTCAGCAAACTGAGCCATTCCAATGTAACAAATAGCAGCTCGCTTGAGACCGACATTGGTCACCTAACGAACAGAAGTTCAATTGAGCATCCACTGGGGGATGGCGAAATGTCGATCCTGGCTGACCAAAGGGTCAAATCTGAAATTCTTCAAAAAAGATCGCTCTTCTCGCCTAGAAAAATCACATTTATAGCGATTCATCTGATTTTAATGATATACAAACGCCAATCGAAAATCAATTAGCCGTTTACATTTGTCGTCATAAAGAAACAGCAACCGCTGCAGCCAACGCAGCCAACCCGAAAAAAAAGGCCACCCGAAGGTGGCCTTTTGCGTGGGAAGCTCAGGAACTGAGGATCAGTTCAGAGCCACCTTCTTGCCGTCCTTGTACGTGTACAAGGTGATGGCCGGGTTCTTCAGTTCGCCAT
>NZ_JAQSIO010000004.1 GCF_028649455.1 Curvibacter microcysteis
CGCGGTGTCGGCATTGGTCTTGACGGTGCTGGTCAACTCCTCCATCGAGGCGGCCGTCTCTTCGAGGTTGCTGGCTTGGGACTCGGTGCGCTGGCTCAGGTCGGCGTTGCCGGTGGCGATTTCGGCCGAGCCCGTGGCGATGCTGTCGCTGCTGTGGCGAACCTGGCTGACCACGTCGACCAGGCGGTCGTTCATGTGCTGCAGGGCCAGCAGCAGCGCCGCGGCTTCGTCACGGCCTTCAATGTGGATGGTGGAGGTCAGGTCGCCTCCCGCCACGGTTTCAGCCACGTTGACGGCCTCCTGGATGGGCACCAGGATGGAACGGGTCAGCAGCACGGCAAACAGCAGCCCCAAGCCCATTGCCACCACCATCAGGCTGGAAGTCAGGGTCAGTGCCATGCGGTAGTCATGATCAGCTTGGGTGGTGGCCTGCAGGGCCCCTTTTTCATTCAACTCGATCAGCTTGGTGAGCGAAGCCAGCACCTGCGCAAACACCTGCCCTGTTTCGCCGGTGGCCAAGCTGCGGGCCTGGCGCTCCTCGGCAGCCCCCACCTCGGACAACTGGATTTGCCGGGCGTCCAAGGCAGAAAACTGGCTCCAGAGGGCCTTGGTGTCGTCCCACAGCTTGCGCTCCTCGGGGGAGGAGATCAGCTTTTCATAACTTTCAAACGCCTTGACCGTGCGGACCTTGAGCGCTTGCTCATGCAGGGCCGTCTGCTGCTTCTTGTTGTCTGGCAGCTCTTCGAGCACATGGCGCAAACCAATGCGGCGGACCTCGTTCATGGAGGCGCGCACCTCGCCCAAACTCTTGATGCTGGGCATCCAGTTGGAGCCCAACTCTTGGGCGTTGGCGTTGACGCGCTTGATTTCATAAAGCCCCACACCGCCGACCGTGCAAAGGAACAACAGCAGAAGGCCCAGGCACAAGCCCAAGCGGGCGCCAATTTTGAGTTGTCGAAGAAAGGACATGGGGGTTTTGACGTGGGTTGGGGAGAACACAAGAGACTCAGGGCTCAAGAGAGCCGGGGCCAGACAAGAACTTCAGCCCCCACAAAAAGCCCGGCCTCCCTAAGAAGACCTCGAGCCGGATCAACACACGAATTCAATCGTTTGATGGCCAAAGTGGCTTTTTTCTCGATTGTTTATTTTTGTAGATGATTGTGAAGATTCAGAAAAAATGACACAAGTGGAATCAACGGATTGACCTTTCGCAACCCGGGTCTTTTGAACCCCACCGACCACGAACTCGCCCCCATCAAGCTGGGCATCCCATGGGCCAAAGCATTGCGCAAGCCCATCGCCAAGCGGTGTCGCGCGGCTGCCACAGCCGGTGTGCGCGGCTGAGCTGTCCTAAAATCGGCACCCTGAGCCCAGGCAATGCCCTGCCATGGGTCTCTGGTCCTGGCCCTGACGCAGTTGCCTGGCACAGCCTCCAGGCCCTGCAGCAGGAGGTCTTCAGCGATGGACCTGCCACACCCCCTACTTTGAAAGCCCCCATGTTGCTGGACCCCTTGTTGATCATCGAATTGGCCTTGCTGGGCCTGGGCTCTGGGTTTTTAGCGGGTCTGCTGGGCATTGGTGGCGGCATGCTGATGGTGCCCTTCATCACCTTCATCCTGAGCAAGCAAGGGGTGGCGGCCGACCTGAGCGTGAAGATGGCCATTGCCACTTCGATGGCGACCATCATGTTCACCTCGATCTCCAGCGTGCGTGCCCACCACCGGCGTGGTGCCGTGCGCTGGGACCTGGTCAAAGGCCTGGCCCCCGGCATTGTGCTGGGTGGCGCGGTGGCCAGCCTGGGGGTGTTTGCGCTGCTCAAGGGCAGCTACCTGGCGATCTTTTTTGGTCTGTTTGTGGGCTTCTCGGCCACGCAAATGTTCCTCGACAAGAAGCCGGCTCCGACACGGCAAATGCCCGGGGCTGGAGGCCAACTGGCCGCAGGTGGCGTGATTGGTTTTCTGTCCGGTCTGGTGGGCGCGGGCGGTGGCTTCATCAGCGTGCCCTTCATGACCTGGTGCAACGTGGCCATCCACAACGCCGTGGCGACCTCGGCGGCACTCGGCTTTCCCATCGCCGTGGCCAATGTGGTCGGCTATGCCCTGGCGGGACAATCGGTGGCCGACCTGCCCTCCGCTTCGCTGGGCTACATCTGGTTGCCCGCGCTGGGCGTGATTGCTGCTTGCAGCGTGTTGACCGCGCCACTGGGAGCCAAAGCGGCCCACCAGTTGCCAGTGAAAAAACTCAAGCGGGTGTTTGCCTGCACGCTGTACCTGCTGGCCAGCTACATGCTCTGGAAGGGCTTGAGCAGCTGAGGCCCGGGCGAGCCATCGCCCTGGGCGGCCCAACCGGGTGCGGCGGACTCAGGCCGAGGGCTGCAGAAATGCAGCGAACTTGTCTGGCGACACGCCCGGCGAGCACAGAAAGCCTTGGTACTCATCGCAGCCCAGGCGCTGCAAGGTCGCGCGCTGGGACTCGGTTTCCACGCCTTCGGCAATCACCGACAGCTTGAGCGCACGCGCCATGCTGATCATGGCCACCACGATGGCCGTATCGCTCTCATCCTCGGGCAGGCCGCGCACAAAGGACTGATCAATCTTGAGCTTGTCGATGGGAAACTTCTTCAGGTAGGCCAGGCTGGAGTAGCCCGTGCCGAAGTCATCAATCGCCAAGCGGACCCCCAGGTTGGAGAGGGCTTGCAGGCGCTGCAAAACCTCGTCAGCGTCCTGCACCAGGATGGATTCTGTCAGCTCCAGCTCCAGCATGTCTGCGGGCAAACCAGCCTCGACCAGGGTCTGTGCCACCTTCTGTACAAAGTCAGGCTGGCGGAACTGCAGCGCCGACACGTTGACGGACACCAGCACGGGCGTGCCCGCCTGCTGCCAACAGACGGCTTGCCGCACCGCTTCACGCAGCACCCAGGCGCCGATGTGAACGATGAAGCCGGACTCCTCGGCCAGCGGGATGAACTGGCCTGGCGGCACCGGTCCCCGCTCCTCGTCAGTCCAACGGATCAAGGCCTCGGCGCCCACCAACTGCCCAGTCAACAAGTTGAGCTGGGGTTGGTAGTGCAGCCGGAACTTGCCTTGGTCCAGCGCCTGGCGCATGGCGGTCTCGAGCTTCATGCGCGAGAGCACGTCCACATTCATCTGGGGACGGTAAAACCGGAAGTGCCCGCGTCCCGTGGCCTTGACCTCGTACATGGCGGTGTCGGCCTGCTTGATCAGGTCATCCAAGGTGCTGCCGTCTTGCGGGTACATGGCCACGCCGATGCTGCAACCAATGCTGAAGTTCATGTCGTCCTGCAAGAAGGGACGGGTCAGCTCCTGCAGGATGCGCCCCACGACCAGCTCGGCGCCCTCGGCCTCAACACCATGCAGGTAGACCACAAATTCATCCCCGCCCAGGCGGCACAGGGTGTCCACATCCCGCAAACACGACCGAATGCGGCCCGCGACCTGCACCAGCACCCGGTCGCCAAACTGGTGGCCCAGGGAGTCATTGATGTTCTTGAAACGGTCCAGGTCCAGGAACAGGATGGCAAAGCTGGTGGATTGCCGGCGTGCCATTTGCAAGGCAAAGTCCACCCGCTGCGACAAAAGCAAGCGGTTGGGCAAACCCGTCAGCACGTCGCTGTAAGCCAGTTGCTCGATGCGGTGGCGAGCCGCCCGCTGCTCGGTGAGGTCACGGAAGAACCCGATGCTTTGGCGAACCTGATCCTGCTCATCTCTGAGCACCACCCAGGACAGCTGGACCGGACAGGTGCTGCCATCGTCACGACGCAGCCACACCTCGCCTTCCCAGAAGCCGTGGCGTCGCCAATGGGAACGGATGGTGTCCAACAACTGGTCGTTGTGCGGATCGCTGAACAAGGAACCCGCCACGCGCCCCAACAAGCGGGCAGCCGCCTGGTAGCTCAAGCGCTCACAGGCTGGGTTGACGGCCACCAGAAGCTCGTCGGCCGAGGCGATGAAGGCCGCATCCAGGCTGCACTCAAACACCTTGGCGGCCAGTTTCAGGCCCGCCTCCGCCGCCATTTGATCGGTCACGTCACGGAAGGAAAAGACCCGCCCCACTGGCCGGCCTCGGCTCAGTTGGGGAATGCTGACGCGCTCCAGGACCCGGCCGTTGCGCAATAACAAGGTGTCCGTGCCCTGCATTTCGGGCATGTTGGACAAGACCTCAAGCCGCGCCTCGTAAGCCGCACCATCGACCACGCTGTGCACCAGATGGGCGTGCAACATCGCGTCATCACGGCGGGTTTGCAGACTCTCGGGCAGCCCCCAAACTTGCACAAAACGGCGGTTGAAAGCGCGCACGTCGCCGCGCAGGCTGCAGACCAGAATGCCATCGGCGGTGGAGTCCAGCGTGGCGCGCAACTCGGCGACCAGTTGCTCGAGCTCATTGGCAGCCTGTTGCTCACGGCTGCGGTCCAGCAAGGCAACCAGGTAGGCCGGTCGGCCGTCGGCCAGCACAGCGGGGGTGACGCGCCGCTCCACGGACAGCACTTGGCCGTCGGGTCGGCGAATCAGACTTTGCGACCACAGCTCATCGCTGTGGCCGCTGGCCACTCCGGACCAGAACACCATGTCTTCGGGAGAAACGGCCCACTCAGTGACCTCGCGCCCCAACATCACTTCAGGGGCTATGTCACCCATCAAATGACGGGCTGCTGCGTTCAGTGCGCAGATGGTCAAGCCCTCCGCCTCCACCAGCCAGACTGCCTCCAGCAGCCCATCCAGAGATGGGACTGGGGGCATGGCCGTCACGGCGCGACCCCCGTCTCGACGGGCGCCTCCACAGCGCGCTCAAAAAAGTAACAGATGCGTTGCCGCGGCGAGAGGTAGTCCAGGGCTGCTTTGGGCAATTGGGCGGCTTTCAGACTGCGCTTGATGCCCAGGTCGGGCGTATGCTCCAGATCCAGGATCAAGGCCTCCGAGCGGGGCACTTGAGGGTCGTGCACCAAAATCCGGGGGCGCAGCGGCCGCGAAGAATTGACCGACACCACCAAGGCAAAGCGGTCATTGACCAGTTGCACCACCGAACCGGGTGGATACACCCCCATCATCCGAATGAAAGCGCCCAGCACCGCCGGGTCAAAACGCGCCTTCATCTGCGCAAAGATGACCGACAAGGCCTCGTGCGGCGTCAGGGCAATCGCCATGCGAGCGGGGTTGCAGAGGTTGTCGTAGCGGTTCACCAGGGACACGATCTTGCCGTAGGTCTCCAACCGATCCACTTTGTGGCGCATCGGGAAGCCACTGCCGTCGGCCATCTCATGGTGCTGGGCAATGCCTTTTTGCACCGACGCCGACAGGCCCATGCGCTGGGCAACTTGCACGCTTTGTTCGACGTGCTCCTGGTACATGCGGTATTCGGCGGTGGAGAACTGGTCATCAAAAGCCCGCACGCGCTCGGGCAATTCCTGCTTGCCCAGATCGTGCAGCATGGCCACCAGGCCCAATTCTTTGAGCTCTTGCTCGCCCAGGCCCAAGGACCGGCCCAGCAACAAGGAGATGATCATCACATTGATCGGGTGCGTGGCACTGCGATCGCCGGAGACTTCGGTCAGCAGCCGAATGACCGACTCACCGTTGTCCAACAGCTCGGCAACGCAACCGTTGACCAGGTCCTCGCTTTGTTCGCGGGCCTGGACGGGGCTGGTTCGCACCTGCTCGCCCACCTTGCGGTACTGGCGCGTCGCCTCAAAGAAGCGCCGCTCGCACAGCTCCAGGCTGCGTTCCTGTGAAGCGCGATCAGCCAGACGCTTGCGTCGGGCCAGCTCCAGAGGGCTCAGGGTGATGGTGGGAGGGACTGCAGGGTCCGGGGAAGCCGGTGGCACCACCGTGGTGTCTGCCACAGCCAGGTCTTCAACCTGCACATCGCTGCGTGATGGCACGTAGCGAATTTGGCTCAAGCCCAGCGAACGAACGGTCTGCAACTGCTCATCTGAGCTGATCTTGAAACTGCCCACCGGAAAGGGGTGGTCCATCCAGCCGAGCTCAAGCTGCACAAACATGCCTTTGCGCAGCTGGTGAATATCGATGAGCTTGGTTTGACTTGCTTCCATGGGAGAACCTGACCAAATCTACATGGTCAAATCTCATTATGGCGGTAATTAGCTACAACTTTTACGTATAGAGGATGCACGGCATGGGCATCCTTTAAAAAGCACGGCCCTCTCCGCCCACTTGGGTTCATCGGCACCAGTCGGCCACGCGCTGGGCCATGTCCATCCACAAAGCCCATGCCCCCATCGCGCACAGCAGGAGGCCCGAAGCTCGGGTGCCCCAGTCCTGGCGCCAGGCCTTCACATGCCGCTGCAGCCCACGCCAGGCCCAGGGCCCCAGCAACAAGGAGGCACTGCTGCCCAAGGCAAACAAGGCCATGACCCCCGCACCATCGACCACGCTGCCAGACAAACCAGCCACCAACAGCGCGGAGTAAAGCAGCCCACAGGGCAGCAAGGTCCAAAGCACACCTGTTGCAAAAACACCACTCTGGCGCGTTGCCAAGGGCCCCACCCGTTGCCAGACCGAACGCGCAGCGCCTTGAACCCAAAGCGGTTGCTGCGCATTCAAGAGCAGCATTCCGCCCCACACCAGCACCAGCACATGGAACAAGGTCCAGACCGGGCGCAAGACGGCGGTCTGCGCGCTGAGCCAAGCCAGGCTGTCGACCGCCATGGCCGCCGCTGCGCCAGCCAGTGAGTAACCCACCAAGCGCCCCAACTGAAAAAGCAACTCACGCCCCGTGGGCCAGACCTGCTGTGAAGCCTTGGGCAGATGGTCCACACGGGCTTCAGGGCTGGCTCCGGTGTCTGACACGATGGGAATGAAGGACTTGGCTGGCTTGGGGCTGGCACGCCCCAAAGCCGCACAGGCAGCGCCGCACATGGCCACGCAATGGGGGCCACCCGCCAAGCCCATCAACAAGCCTGTCCATGCCAATGTACTCACCCAGGTCTCCTAGCCAACGCGCATGCCCCAGAGCGCGGGGTCAAGCACCCGCCCGATCGGACCGAGGGGCGTTCGCGCCACCCGCCCCAGCCAGCGCCTGCAAAACAAGCACTGCAAGCCTCAGATGATGCGCGAAAAGCGGGCCCGGGTGCGGTCAGCTTGCAAATAGCGGTCGAACACCATGGCCACCGCACGAATGAAGTACCACCCATTGGCTGTGACTTCGATGCCGGTCTCGTCCAAGGTCAAAAGACCATCGCGGGCCAGGTCGGCCAACAGCGACATCTCATTGGCAAAGTAAGTGCGGAAGTCGATCAACCAAGCCAGGTCAATGGACTCATACACCACACGGCCCTGGCACATCAAGGCCATGATCACCGACCGGCGCACCAGGTCGTCGCGCGACAGCGCCAAGCCCCGCACCACCGGCAGACGCCCCTGATTGAGGTAGTCGTAGTAGTCGTCCAGCGTTTTGGCGTTCTGGCTGTAGGTGGAGCCCACGCGGCCAATGGCCGATACGCCCAAACCAATCAGATCGCAATCGGGCTGGGTGCTGTAGCCCTGGAAGTTGCGGTGCAAACGCCCTTGGCGCTTGGCCACTGCCAGCGAGTCGTTGGGCAAGGCGAAATGGTCCATGCCCACGTACACATAGCCCGCGCTGATGAAGGCCGACAGCGAGCGCGACAACATCGACACCTTGGCGGCGGCCCCCGGCAACTCGGCCGAGACAATGCGACGCTGAGGCTTGAAGCGCTCAGGCAGGTGCGCGTAGGCGTAAAGCGCGATGCGGTCGGGGCGCAATTGGGCCACTTGGGCCAAGGTCCGGTCGAAGGATTCGGGGGTTTGGCGCGGCAGGCCGTAGATCAGGTCCACATTGATGGACTCAAAGCCCAGGCGACGCGCCTCGGCCACCAGATCAAACACCTGCTCCGCAGGCTGCACACGGTGCACCGCTTTTTGCACGGCGGGGTCAAAGTCCTGCACACCAAAGCTCAAACGATTGAAGCCCAGTTGCGCCAGAAACGCCAGACGCTCCGAGGTGACCGTGCGCGGATCGACCTCAATCGAGTACTCCCCCCCTGGCGCCAAGGCAAAGTTGCGGCGCAAAATGCCCATGAGCTCACTCAGGCGCTCATCGGACAAGAAGGTGGGGCTGCCGCCGCCCAAGTGCAGCTGACTGACGGCTTGACCGGCCCCGATCTGCTGCACGTGCAGGTCGATTTCGCGGCTCAGATATCGCAGGTACTCGTCGGCGCGCTCAGGGTGCTTGGTGATGATCTTGTTGCAGGCACAGTAGTAGCAAAGCGATTCGCAGAAGGGAATGTGCACATACAAAGACAAAGGCAAGACCAAAGCCGCAGCGCCTCCGCCTCGGCGCTGGTTCAGGGCCTGACGGTAATCTGCTTCGGTGTAAGCCTCAACAAAGCGGTCGGCCGTAGGATACGAGGTGTAACGTGGTCCAGGCACATCAAATCGACGAAGCAGGTCTGGCGAAACGACATTCATCTGGCATTTTTCCTTCTAGTGCCTCCACTGTGCCTTGACCACAAAAACAGGGCTTGATCTGGATCAAGCTCCCAAGCGAACCCTCGCCTCACAATTTGAGACACATCAGGAGGCGCCATGTTTGACACAGCTGTAACGTCTGAAGCTGCAAAACCGCTAAGCTCTGACCTTGACTTTTCCACTCGGCGAATGAACCCACAAACTATCAAAGTTGCCTGCTCGAACTGCAATCTGCGCGAGCTGTGCATGCCCATGGGCCTCAAGCCCGAAGAACTCGAACGCATTGATGAGGTGGTGGCCGTGCGCCGCAAGGTCAAGCGTGGAGCGACCTTGTTCCGCAATGGTGAAAAATTCACCTCGCTCTACGCGATTCGCACAGGTTTCTTCAAGACCTGTGTTGCCACCGAAGACGGCCGCGACCAAGTCACGGGCTTCCAAATGGCCGGCGAAATCATCGGCTTGGACGGCATTGTTCAAGACCACCACACCTGCGATGCGGTCGCTCTGGAGGATGCGGAAGTGTGTGTCATGCCCTTCGATCGCATCGAAGAGCTGTCACGCGAAGTGACCGCCCTGCAGCACCATGTGCACAAAATCATGAGCCGTGAAATCGTGCGCGAACACGGTGTGATGCTGTTGCTGGGCAGCATGCGGGCCGAGGAGCGCTTGGCCGCCTTCTTGCTGAACCTGGTGCAGCGACTGCACGCACGCGGCTTCTCGCAGTCGGAGCTGGTGCTGCGCATGACGCGCGAGGAAATCGGCAGCTACCTGGGCCTGAAGCTGGAGACGGTGAGCCGGACCTTCTCGAAATTTGTCGACGAGAACATCGTCGAAGTGAAGCAGCGCCACGTGCGTATCCTCGACACCGACGCACTCAAGCGCATCGTGAACTCGCAGACCTGTCAGTGATCTGCTCAGTCAGGGCCTAGGACCTGCACTGCAGGCCCCGCAAAAAAGGGCAGTCGACGCCAAGTCGCTGCCCTTTGCTCATTCATGGGCCCCTCAGGCCTGGGTGTCTGAAGGACGGAAACCTGGCCCCTGCGCCATGCAAGGACCCCACCCCGCCGATGTGGCCAGCCAAAGACTCACTTGGGGCAGGCTTCAGGGCGGCCCGCCAGCGGCAGCGGGCATTGATTGACGTCCACAGGGGAGCGTGCAAGCACCGTGGTCAAGCCACTGGACACCATCGCGCAAAGCCAAAAGGCAAAGAAAGACAGGGTGTAGACGCCTTGACGCGACAAGCTCAAGGGGTGCCCCAGCCAGGTCAGATCGCTGGGATCGACCACGGCGAACACCAGCATTTCAAGCACACCGGCCACCAAAAAGGCGGGCCAAACAATCCACATGAGGCGTTGACTCAGCATGGCGTATCTCCTTGTTGTGTCAGCCCATCCTAGTCGCCCAGGGCAGGAAAGTTAAGCGTTCAACGCTTGGGTTCGGGAATGTCCTGAGCCGGGGTGGCGGCGTGGTTGCGCCCCTGCAAGGCAGGCAGCATGGCTTTGGGCGCCACATCGGGCAGGCTGCGGTTGATTTCGATGCCGCGCTTGTAATAGTCGTCGGCCACCACCGGGTCGGGCATGCGAATCGCCAGCCACAGGGTGACGAAGCCCGCCACCACGACCACCGCAGGGCCTGAGATGAGCAACCAGACATGGCCGAAACGCCACCAGGGGCGCGGGGACGTGGCCGCTTTCGCAGCCGGGTGTTGCGGGGTGTTCATTGTTCTATCCTTCAACGGGGAACCAGAAATACAGACTTCTCAGATACATGGGCCTGGCCTTGCAGGTCAGCCACACCAAAGTACACCGGATGAGAGCCTTCGGACGCAGATCCGTAAGCAATTTGCAGGCGCACCGGCACCCAACGCGATTCGGCCGGCCCCACATCGAACTGCTGCTCGGACACCACCTCCAAGCCCTCCAGCCCAGAGGCTGTGATGCGGTAGGACTGGGTCTTTTCGGTGGCGTTCATGACCTGCAGTCGGTAAACGTTCTCCAGCTTGCCACCGGCCACGATGCGCGACAAAGCGGCGCGGTCACGCACCACATCCACCTTGAGCGGGGTGCGCAACACCAGGCTGACCAGCATGCCCACGGTCAGCAACAGCAACACCGTGCCATACAGCAGGGTGCGCGGGCGGAACACGCGCTTGATGATTTCAGGGCGCCCCCACTTCTGGGTCACCGCGTTCTGGGTGGAATAACGAATCAAACCCCGGGGGTAGTTCATTTTGTCCATCACCGTGTCGCACACGTCGACACAGGCGCCGCAACCGATGCATTCGTACTGCAGTCCCTCTCGGATATCAATGCCGGTGGGGCACACCTGCACACACAGACTGCAATCCACACAGGACCCCAAGCCCAGTTGGGCGGGATCGGCCTTGCGTGAGCGCGAGCCACGCGGGTCGCCTCGCGCCTCGTCGTAGGTGACGATCAAGGTGTCCTTGTCGAACATGGCGCTTTGGAAACGCGCATAGGGGCACATGTACTTGCAGACCTGCTCACGCATGAAGCCGGCGTTGCCATAGGTGGCGAAACCATAGAACAAGACCCAGAACAGCTCCCAGCCACCCATGTGGGTTTGCAAAAAGGCCATGCCCAAGTCCCGAACCGGCGAGAAGTAGCCCACAAAGGTGAAGCCGGTCCAAACTGACAAGGTCAGCCACACAATGTGCTTGAAGCTGCGTTTGACCAGCTTTTCCAGCGACATGGGCGCCCCGTCCAAACGCAAACGCGCTTGCCGGTCGCCTTCTATGTGGTGTTCGATCCAGAGAAAAATCTCGGTGTAGACGGTTTGCGGACAGGCATAACCGCACCACAAACGCCCAGCCACCGCGGTGAACAAAAACAGCGCCAAAGCCGAAATGACCAGCAAGCCCGTCAGGTAGATGAAGTCCTGCGGGTAGAGCACCAGGCCAAAGATGTAGAAGCGCCGCGCCTCCAGGTCAAACAGCACGGCTTGACGCTGCCCCCACTCCAGCCAGGGCAGGCCATAAAAAATCAGTTGGGTGAAGATCACCAGCGCCCAGCGCCATTTGGAGAAAAAGCCGCTGACCGAACGGGGGTGGATCTTCTGCTGCGCTGCGTAGAGCGACACCATGTCCGGCTCATCGTCGGCCACAGGCACGATGGGAATGACTTTCCGGCTGTCAGTCGATGTGGGTTCCAAGCTGCTGTCCCCGCTGAATATCTGGCACTGCGAACACGATTGAAAAAGAAAAAGCCGTCCGGACGTCAATCAGCGCCCGGACGGATTCAGGCGCAAGCCTTACTGGGCACGCTTGGCGGGTGCCTGGTTGTTGGACAAGCCCCACACATAGGATGCCAGCACATGGATTTGTGCAGCCGTCAGCTTTTCAGCCTGGGCCGGCATCTGGTTGGTCTTGCCGTTGTTGATGATGTTGATGATCGCCGCCTCACCCCAACCATGCAGCCAGATGTCGTCGGTCAGGTTGGCCGAGCCCAAGGCCTGGTTGCCCTTGCCGTCCGCACCGTGGCAGGCAGCGCAAGCACCAAACTTGGCCTTGCCCAAGGAAGCGCGCAGCGAGTCGTGCGGGCTGCCCGACAGGCTCAGCACGTAGTTGGCGACGTTCTTCACATCGTCAGCCGTGCCCACCGCTGCGGCCATTGGAGGCATGTTGCCCATGCGGCCTGCCGTCAAGGTCTCAGTGATCTTCTCGGGCGTACCGCCATGCAGCCAATCGCCATCGGTCAGGTTCGGGAAGCCCTTGCTGCCGCGTGCGTCAGAGCCGTGGCATTGAGCGCAGTTGTTCATGAACAGGCGCTCACCAATGGCGGTGGCTTGCGGGTCCTTGGAGACCTCTTCCACCTTCATGCCCGTGAAACGCGCATAGAGGGGCTCGAGCTCTTGGTTGGCCTTGGCGATTTCCTTGTCGTACTCGCCGCTGGTCGACCAGCCCAGCTTGCCGGCAAAGTTGCCCAGGCCTGGGTAGAAGGCCAGGTAGCTCAGACCAAAAATCACCGTGATGATGAACAGCCCCACCCACCACAGGGGCAGTGGGTTGTTCATTTCGGTAAGGTCGCCGTCCCAGACGTGGCCCGTGGTGTTGTCGCTTGTGGCGACGACCTTCTTGCGGGACGCGATCCACAACAGCAGCAAGCAGGCAATGATGCCCCCGAGCGTGATGGCGGTGACGTATACCGACCAGAAGTTGCTTGTGAAGTCACTCATGGTGCTCTCTCGTTCTGTGTTCAGTCTTGTTCAAAAGGAAGCTGGGCAGCCTCCTGGAAACCAGCCGCATTGCGACGCGAGAATGCCCAAGCGATGATGCCGATGAAGGTCACAAAGCAGGCCAACGTCGCCACGACGCGAAGGGTGGTGATGTCCATGGCAGCTCCTTACTTGAGCGCACGGCCCAGGGATTGCAGGTAGGCGACCAGAGCGTCTTGCTCGGTCTTGCCCTTGACCTCATCAGCACCTTGAGCAATTTGCTCGTCGGTGTAAGGCACGCCCACAGTGCGCAGGGCCTTCATGCGAGGCGCCACCACGGAGGGATCCACCACCGCCTTGTCCAGCCAGGAATAGGCCGGCATGTTGGACTCGGGCACCACGTCACGCGGGTTGTTCAAGTGGATGCGATGCCATTCATCGCTGTACTTGCCACCTACACGGTGCAGGTCAGGACCGGTGCGCTTGCTGCCCCATTGGAAGGGGTGGTCGTACACGAACTCACCCGCCACCGAGTAATGGCCATAGCGCAGGGTTTCAGCGCGGAAGGGACGAATCATCTGCGAATGGCAGTTGTAGCAACCCTCGCGGATATAGACGTCGCGGCCCACCAATTGCAGCGCGGTGTAGGGCTGCACGCCCTTGACGGGCTCGGTGGTGGACTTTTGAAAGAACAGCGGCACGATTTCCACCATGCCACCCACCGCGATCACCAGCAAGATCAAAACGATCATCAGGAAGTTGCTGGTTTCAATCTTCTCGTGAGAGAAGGTGCTGGGCGTGTTGTTGTGTTGACTCATGGTTTCTCTCCTCAAGCGTGGGCCGTCACTGCGGGCACAGCCGTGTCCACCGAGCGACCCGAGATGGCCGTCATCCAGACGTTCCAGGCCATGACGATCATGCCGCCGAGGTACAGCAAGCCACCCGCCACACGGATCACATAGAACGGGAAGGTCGCCTTCACGCTTTCGACAAAGGTGTAGGTCAGGGTGCCGTCGGGGTTGATGGCACGCCACATCAGACCTTGCATCACACCGGCAATCCACATCGCAGCGATGTACAGCACGATGCCGATGGTGGCCGTCCAGAAGTGGACTTCAATGGCCTTGACCGAGTACATGGACTTCTGACCGAACAGGCGCGGCACCAGGTAGTACAGCGAACCCATGGAGATCAGACCCACCCAGCCCAGGGCGCCCGAGTGCACGTGGCCCACGGTCCAGTCGGTGTAATGGCTCAGGGCGTTGACGGTCTTGATGGACATCATCGGGCCCTCGAAGGTGCTCATGCCGTAGAAGGACAGGGACACGATCAGGAAACGCAGCACGGGGTCGTCACGCAGCTTGTGCCAGGCGCCCGACAGGGTCATGATGCCGTTGATCATGCCGCCCCAGCTGGGGGCCAGGAGGATCAGCGAGAAGACCATGCCCACGGACTGGGTCCAGTCCGGCAACGCGGTGTAGTGCAGGTGGTGAGGACCCGCCCACATGTAGGTGAAGATCAGCGCCCAGAAGTGGACGATGGACAGGCGGTATGAGTACACCGGACGGCCTGCCTGCTTGGGGATGAAGTAGTACATCATGCCCAGGAAGCCTGCGGTCAAGAAGAAGCCCACCGCGTTGTGGCCGTACCACCACTGCACCATGGCGTCCTGCACACCGGCGTAAGCCGAGTAGGACTTCATGAAGCCGGCCGGCACTTCAGCGCTGTTGACCAGGTGAAGAATTGCCACCGCCAGGATGAAGGCGCCGTAGAACCAGTTGGCCACATAGATGTGCTTGACCTTGCGCGTGCCGACCGTGCCAAAGAACACGATGGTATACGAGACCCAGACCAGGGTGATCAGGATGTCGATGGGCCATTCGAGCTCAGCGTATTCCTTGCCCGTGGTGTAACCCAGCGGCAGGCTGATCGCCGCTGCCAAAATCACCAGCTGCCAACCCCAGAAGGTGAAGGCCGCCAGGGGCGCTGCGAACAGCCGGGTCTGGCATGTGCGCTGCACCACGTAATAGCTGGTCGCGAACAGCGCACAGCCACCAAAGGCAAAGATCACGGCATTCGTGTGCAGCGGACGCAAGCGCCCGTAGCTGAGCCATGGAATGCCAAAGTTGAGTTCGGGCCAAGCCAGTTGGGACGCGATGACCACGCCGACCAACATACCGACCACCCCCCACACCACCGCCATGATTGAGAACTGCCTGACGACGGTGTCGTTGTACAGGGCAGCTTGTGTATTGGATGATTTCATCGATTACCTCTAAGTTGCTATCCGAGTGTCAGAGTGAAAGCGCACAGACGCATTGACGCACGTCAATCGTTCCTGAGAATGCGCTCGCCCTCTTGCTCCACCCCCTCAAATTGCCCGTGGTAAATGGACCACCACAAGCCCCCCAAAATCAACAACACGAGAGCGACCGAGAGGGGAATCAGCAGAAAAAGAATGTCCATCAGGTGCTCCGCAAAGACGGAAAAGCCAGCGACAGGCGGGCTGCATTGAGCACCACCCACAAAGAACTCATGGCCATGCCCAAACCAGCCAACCAAGCAGGCAACAGGCCCATGACGGCCAGCGGCACACACACCGCGTTGTAGGCCGCAGCCCAGCACAGGTTTTGCCGCACCACCGACAGGGTGCGGCGCGCCAGGGCGATGGTCTCGGGGATGCGCGTCAGCTGCCCCCCCATGACCACAAAATCAGAACGCGAGCGGGCCAGCGGCACCGCCTGGCCAAAGGCAAAGGAGACATGGGCGCCCGCCAGCACAGGCCCGTCATTGAGGCCATCCCCCACCATGGCTACCTGGTGCCCGGATTGCTGGGCCATGCGCAAGCGGTCCAACTTGTCGGCGGGGGTGCAGCCCCCCGACACCTGTTCGATGCCCAAGGCCGTCCCAACACGCTGCGCGGCGGCTTGGCGGTCTCCGGAAAGCAAGGCCACCGACACCCCCAGGTCCTTCAGCCCCTGAATCGCCGCCAAGGCATCAGCGCGCACGTCTTCTTGCAAATCGAAGCTGGCCAACCAGCCTTCGTCATCCGCCAGATGAACCTGGGCCGAGGCCTGCGACTGAGCCCCACCCGCCACATCCTCCGGCAGGTGACACCAGCGCGCCGACCCCAGACGCAAGCGGTGGACCTGGGCGTCAGGCCCCTGCCAGTCGCCCTCCAGCCCTTGGCCGGGGACTTCATGCACAGCGCGCAACCCGACCCCAGACGCTGTGGCTTGACGCTGCAAGGCACGCGACACCGGGTGCAAGGAGTGAGACGCCAGGGCGCTGGCCAGGGAGCGCGCACGATCAACATCGAATCCCTCACGAACGCGCCAGCCGGTCACTGCCATGCCGTCCTGGGTGAGCGTCCCGGTCTTGTCAAAGACCACCTGGTCCACCGCGGCCAAAGCCTCCAGGCCCTGCAGGTTGCGCACCAGCACACCGCGGCGCGCCAGCGCACCCGCCGCCGCCAACATGGCCGCAGGCGTGGCCAGCGACAAGGCACAAGGGCAGGTCACAATCAGCACCGCCACCGCCACCATCAGGGCCCGCCCCGGGTCCACGGACCACCAATAGGCAGCGGCCAAACCGGCTGCCACCAGAACCGACAGCAAAAAAGGACGCGCCCAGCGATCGGCCAAGACCGCCAGGCGCGGCTTGTCCATCGAGGCCCGCTCCATCAACGCGACGATCTCAGCAAAGCGGGTTGACGCGCCCAGTCGCTGCACCAGGACCAGCACGGGGGCGGTCAAGTTGTGGCTGCCGGCCGTGACCACGCTGCCCAGACCATGCCAAACTGGGCTGGATTCACCGGTCAGCAAGGCCTCATCGACCTGGGTCTGCCCCTCAATGACCTCGCCGTCCGCAGGGAAGCCCTCGCCCGGCAGCACCCGGACCACATCCCCCAAGACAAGACGACGCACCGCCACGCGCTCAAAGGAGCCGTCGGCCTGCCGCCGCTCGACGCTGTCGGGCATGCGGTTCATCAAGGCCTCCAGCGCGCCAGCCGTGCGGTCACGCAGGCGCAACTCAAACCAGCGCCCCGTCAGCAGGAAAAACACAAACATGGTCAACGAGTCGTAGTAGACCTCGTGACCCAAGATGCCCGCCGGGTCGAAGGTGGCGCCTGAGCTGACCACAAAAGTCACCGCCATGCCCAAGGCCACAGGCAGATCCATGCTGATGCGGCGCTGGCGCACGTCCCGCCAGGCGCTGGCGAAGAAGGGGCTGCAGGCAAAGATCATGACAGGCAGTGTCAAAACCCAGGAGGCCCAGCGCAGCAACTGCGCCATGTCCTCGGTCATGTCCCCCGGGGTGGAGACATAGGCCGGCCACGCGTACATCATGACCTGCATCATGCAAAAGCCTGCGACGCCCATGCGCCACAAAGCGCGGCGTTGCTCGCGCTGGCGCAGCTCGGCATGGAAGGCATCCCGTGCAGGCAACGCCTGGTAACCAGCCGCCTCCACGGCGCGGACCCAGGCCGACGGCAAGACATGGTCGGGGTGCCACACCACGCGGGCCCGCCGCGTGGCCGCGTTGACCTGGGCATCCGTGACGCCTGGCACCTCCAGCAAAGCCTGCTCGATGGTCAAGGCACAAGCGGCACAGTGCATGCCTTCCAGCACCACCTGCGATTCCCAAGGCCCAGCCCGCAAAGCCGAGTCGGCAGACACGGCATCCAGGGGGCCATCGGCTGACACGGGATGACCAAAAAAAGTCCACTCCTGCGGATCGTCCAGCAGGCTCAAACGCTCTGCGGCCTTGCTCACGGCGGGATCCGACGCAGCCGACGGCGCCAGCAAATCCGCATGACCGATGGACAAAGAAGGTGCAGGGTTCATGGTCGTGAGCCTAACCTTCATTCTGCGCTTGCTGCTTGATGCAGATCAAGGCTCTCAGGCCAGCGATCGCTAACCTGAAGGCTTAACAGTTCAAGGAGATCTTCATGTACAAACGCATTCTCGTGGCCACCGACGGTTCCAAGTTGTCGCAAAAGGCCGTTAAGTCTGGCATTGAACTGGCAAGTCTTGTTGGCGCCGAGTTGGTCGCGGTGAAGGTGGTCCCGCGTTACCCGCAAAGCTACTTTGAAGGCTCGGTCCCGTTGAGCGTGGACGAGGTGGGCCGCATTGAAAAAGAATGGTCCGACCACGGGCAGGCCGTGGTGGATGCAGTCAAGGCCGCCGCTGTCGAACAAGGTCTCAAAGCCAAGGCCGTGGTGGTCAAGTCTGACCTGATCGCCGAGGCGGTGCTGGCGGCCGCCAAGAAGCACAAATGCGACTTGATCATCATGGCCTCACACGGCCGCCGTGGCCTCAAGCGCCTGCTGCTGGGCAGCGAAACCCAGCAGGTGCTGACGCACTCCACCATCCCGGTCCTGGTGCTGCGCTAAGCCGGCCCGCCCTGCCACGCCGGCCCCTCATCAGGGGTAGCTGCCATGGCAGGTGGCGGGCAGGTAGCGCCTTTCCATCGTGGTCCCGCCTGCAATCGGCAGGCCGGCCCGTGAACCGCAGGCCCAACCATCCAGGGACTGCCCGCCACCGGTGGCACCAACAAAGGCTTTGTAGACCATGGCGTCGCTGCTGCCGGAGCTGACCACTGGGGTGAAGGTCAGCACATTGTTGGTCCCCAGCGACGACAAGGTGGCAGGGTTGGCCGTGACTTGAACCATCCCATTGCCATCCACACTGACCTTGGCGACGTACTTGGACAACTGATCAGTGCAAGCCTGCTTCAGCGCGTCCTCCACATTGGCGCTGGAGGCGGTCTGTATGACCTCGCTGACCGAGGTTCGACACGCTGTGGCGGCCATGATCACCTCGGACACCTTGGCCCGCACGGTGTAGTCGCGGTAGGCTGGCAGCGCGACTGCCGCCAGGATGCCGATGACGGCGACAACGATCATCAGTTCGATCAGGGTGAAGCCGCTTTGCGCGGTGCGTTTTGACATGGTGACCTCCTTTGAATTGACTTGAACAGGCCCGGCGGAACGACTCCCCCGGACAGCTCAAGCTAAAGGTGGCCACCGAAAAAAACCAGCAGGCTTTGTAAGCACGTCACGCCAACCGCCCAGCCACCCCAAAGGCCGATCAAGGGATGCAAGCGCAGCGATCACCTCAGGGCAGGCCTCCTCCACCCCATGTCTGTTCAGCGAACATTTCTGATCGAAACAACACTCAATCTATAACAGCGCTCAAGAGACGCGCACTTGCGACTGTTACGAACACCAGCGCCAGCCCCTCCGCCAACGCATTCAAAACGAACGAAATTGGGACGAAAAAAAACCTGCCGAAGCAGGTTTTTCGCCAGCGGGTCTGGGCGCCCAATGCCCGCCCCTGACGGGGCGGTACAGCACCCCAAGCCCTGAGGCCGGCCTCCCGATCAGTAGGTTTGATCCAGCTGGGTCAGGATGGCGGGGTTCTCCAGCGTGCTGGTGTCCTGGGTGATCGCCTCGCCCTTGGCCAAGCTGCGCAGCAGGCGGCGCATGATCTTGCCCGAACGGGTCTTGGGCAGGTTCTCGCCAAAGCGGATGTCCTTGGGCTTGGCGATCGGGCCGATCTCCTTGGCCACATGGTCACGCAGTTGCTTGGCAATCGCCTTGGCCTCGTCGCCTTCGGGGCGCGAGCGCTTGAGCACCACGAAGGCGCAGATGGCTTCGCCGGTGGTGTCGTCTGGACGGCCCACCACGGCCGCTTCAGCGACCAGTTCGGTGCAGCTGACCAGGGCCGACTCGATTTCCATCGTCCCCATGCGGTGACCCGAGACGTTGAGCACGTCGTCGATGCGACCGGTGATGGTGAAGTAACCCGTCTTCTCGTCGCGGATGGCGCCGTCGCCGGCCAGGTAGTACTTGCCCTGGAAGTCAGCCGGGTAGTAGCTCTTCACGAAACGGTCCGGATCGCCCCAGATGGTGCGGATCATCGACGGCCAAGGCTTCTTGACCACCAGGATGCCGCCCTGACCATTGGGCACGTCCTTGCCGGTCTCGTCGACGATGGCCGCCTGGATGCCCGGGAAGGGCAGCGTGCAGGAGCCCGGCACCATGGGCGTGACACCTGGCAGCGGGGTGATCATGTGACCGCCAGTTTCGGTTTGCCAGAAGGTGTCGACGATGGGGCAGCGGTTGCCGCCCACTTCACGGTAGTACCACTCCCAGGCGGCGGGGTTGATGGGTTCACCCACCGACCCCAGCAAGCGCAGGCTGCTGAGGTCATAGCTCTTGGGGTGCACGGCCGCATTGGCTTCAGCGGCCTTGATCAGCGAGCGGATGGCGGTGGGCGCGGTGTAGAAGATGCTGACCTTGTGGTCTTGGATCATCTTCCAGAAGCGGCCAGCGTCCGGGAAGGTGGGCACGCCCTCAAACACGATCTCGGTGCCGCCCAGGGCCAGCGGGCCGTAGGTGATGTAGCTGTGGCCGGTGACCCAGCCGATGTCGGCCGTGCACCAGAACACGTCATCGGCCTTCAGGTCGAAAGTCCACTTGGTGGTCAGCGCCGCATGCAGCAAGTAACCGCCGGTGGAATGCTGCACGCCCTTGGGCTTGCCAGTGGAGCCCGAGGTGTAAAGCAGGAACAGCGGGTGCTCAGCTTCCACCCACTCCGGCTCGCACACCGTGGGCTGGTGGGCGATGACGTCGCTCATCCACAGGTCACGGCCTGCGGTCATGGGCAGCTCGGCGCCGGTGCGCTTCACCACCAGCACATGCTGGACGGATTCGCAGCCGCCCAAGCTCAGGGCCTCGTCCACGATGGCCTTCAGCGGCAGGTGCTTGCCGCCACGCACTTGCTGGTCGGCGGTGATGATGGCCTTGGCGCCGGTGTCTTGCACGCGGTCGCGCACCGACTGGGCCGAGAAGCCACCGAACACCACCGAGTGGATGGCACCGATGCGGGCGCAAGCCTGCATGGCGGCCACGCCGTCGATGGACATGGAGATGTAGATGATGACGCGGTCGCCCTTGCCCACCCCGATGGACTTCAGCCCGTTGGCGATCTGGCAGGTCTTGGCCAGCAGCTCGCTGTAGCTGATCTTGGTGACTTCGCCGCCGTCGGCTTCAAAGATCAGGGCGGTCTTGTCGCCCAGGCCACGCTCGATGTTGCGATCCAGGCAGTTGTAGGACGCGTTCAAGGTGCCGTCGGCAAACCACTTGAAGAAGGGGGCATTGCTCTCGTCGAGCACCTGGGTGAAGGGCGTCTTCCAGGTGATCAACTCGCGGGCCAGCCGACCCCAGTAGCCTTGGTAGTCCGTGGCGGCTTCTTGGCACAGGGCGTCGTAAGCCGCCATGCCCGAGATGTGGGCGTTCTTGACGAAGGCGTCGCTGGGCAAGTACACGGCGGTTTCGCCGGCGTTCGGGGTGGCACTCATGTTTGTCTCCTGGTAGTAGGACGGGATATTTGCGCATAAATGTGGGGCTTGGCGCTTACATCGCTCTGACTGAAACACGTCAGTGGGCGGCCAGGTCCACCGACCAAGCCCTTGTGACGCCAACGGTCACAGAGCTTGCCTAGAATCCAGGGCTGTTTTTATACCTGATCACAACCCAGCCCCCACCATGACCGTCCCCCGCAATAAACAGCCTGCTGCCCTGCGCCCCTTGCCCGCGCTGATTTTTGCCAGCCGTTGGTTGCAGCTGCCGCTGTACCTGGGCCTGATCGCAGCCCAAGCCATTTATGTCTTCCACTTCTGGGTGGAGCTGGTGCACCTGGTGGAAGCGGCCTTCGGCAGCACCAGCGCCCTGGATGCCCTGATCACCAGCATTGGCTACAAATCGAATGTGGCCATCACCTCGCTGAACGAGACCATCATCATGCTGGTGGTGCTGGCGCTGATTGACGTGGTGATGATCTCCAACCTGCTGATCATGGTGATCGTGGGGGGCTACGAGACCTTTGTCAGCCGCATGAACCTAGAAGGCCACCCCGACCAGCCCGAGTGGCTCAGCCATGTGAATGCTTCGGTGCTCAAGGTCAAGCTCAGCACCGCCATCATCGGCATCAGCTCGATCCACCTGCTCAAGACCTTCATCAACGCCGACAACTACGCCGACCGGGTGCTGATCGCGCAAACCGCCATCCACATCACCTTCTTGCTGTCGGCCTTGGCCATCGCCCTGACCGACCGTCTGATGTCGCACGGCAGCGACGACAAGCATTGAACCACGGGCCGGCGGCCCTGCCGCCGGCGCCAGCAGCGTCGGGCTTCAGCCGCCGTGGGTCATCTCGGCAGGCACCACCCAGGCGTCAAACTGCTCGGCCGTGACAAAGCCCAGGGCCAAAGCAGCCTCCCGCAGGCTGCTGCCTTCCTGGTGCGCTTTCTTGGCGATCTGCGCCGATTTGTCATAGCCAATGTGGGGATTGAGCGCAGTCACCAGCATCAGGGAGCGCTCCAGCAAGTCCGCGATGCGGGCCCGGTTGGGCTCAATGCCCAGCACGCAATGCTGGCGAAAGCTCAGCATGCCGTCGCCGAGCAAACGCACGCTCTGCATGAAGTTGTAGGCCGCCATCGGCCGGAACACATTCAACTCAAAATTGCCGCTGGCCCCCCCCACGCCAATGGCCACGTCATTGCCCAGCACCTGGGCTGCTGCCATGGTCAGGGCCTCGCACTGCGTGGGGTTGACCTTGCCCGGCATGATGGACGAGCCCGGTTCGTTTTCGGGGATCGAGAGTTCGCCCAGGCCGCTGCGCGGCCCGCTGGCCAGCCAGCGCACGTCATTGGCGATCTTCATCAAGCTGACGGCCAGGGTTTTCAGCGCCCCGTGAGCCTGGACCAAACCATCCATGCTGGCCAAGGCCTCGAACTTGTTGGGCGCCGTCACCAGGGGCAGGCCAGTCAGCGCGGCCAACTCCTGCGCCACCGCTTCGGCATAGCCTGCGGGGGCGTTCAAGCCCGTGCCCACGGCCGTGCCGCCCAGGGCCAATTCGCTCACATGGGGCAAGGCCGCGCGCAGGTGGCGCTCGGCATGGGCCAGCTGCGCGGCGTAGCCTGAGAACTCCTGCCCCAGGGTCAGCGGCGTGGCGTCCTGCAAGTGGGTGCGGCCAATCTTCACGATGTCGGCAAAGGCATGGGCCTTGTCGCTCAGCGTGGCCTGCAGCGCCTGCAGCGCGGGCAGCAAGCGGTGCGTGATGGCGTCGAGGGCCGCCACATGCATGGCGCTGGGATAGACGTCATTGGAGGACTGGCTGCGGTTCACATCATCATTGGGGTGCACCAGGCGCCCCGCCCCGCGCGGCCCGCCCAGCAGCTCGCTGGCCCGGTTGGCAATCACCTCGTTGACGTTCATGTTGGTCTGGGTGCCCGAGCCGGTTTGCCACACCACCAGCGGAAACTCCGCCTCGTGCTGCCCGTCGATCACCTCGTCGGCGGCCGCAATGATGGCCATGGCACGCGGCGCCGGCAGCAAGCCCAGGCGGTGGTTGACATAGGCACTGGCGCGCTTGATCTGGGCCAGGGCCCGAATGATCTCGCGCGGCTGGCGCTCCCCTGAAATATCAAAGAACTGCAAGGAGCGCTGGGTCTGGGCCCCCCACAGCCGCTGGGCCGGCACCTCGATGGGACCAAAGCTGTCTTGTTCAGTGCGACTTGACATGGAGCGACCTTTGCTTGTTTCAACCTGTCAAAATAACGGGTGCCCGGGATTCGGGCAAGCCCTGACAGGCCAGCCTCCGGCTCGCCAACCCAGGACACCCTCGACCGGATCCAGCATTGTTCCTTCCAGCCCACGAAGCACCATGACCACCATCAAACAAAGCGACCTCATCGACTCCATCGCCGGGGCCCTGCAGTACATCAGCTACTACCACCCGACCGACTACATTGCCCACCTGGCGCGCGCTTATGAGCGTGAACAAAGCCCGGCGGCCAAGGACGCGATCGCTCAGATTCTGACCAACAGCAAGCTCAGCGCCACCGGTCAGCGTCCGATCTGCCAGGACACCGGCATCGTCAACGTGTTCCTGAAAGTGGGCATGGACGTGCGCTGGGAAGGTTTCACCGGCAGCCTGGACGACGCCATCAACGAAGGCGTGCGCCGTGGCTACAACCACCCTGACAACACGCTGCGCGCCTCGGTCGTGGCCGACCCGCAGTTCGCCCGCAAGAACACCAAGGACAACACCCCGGCCGTGATCTTCAGCGAGATCGTTCCCGGCAACACCGTTGAAGTGACCGTGGCCGCCAAGGGCGGCGGCAGCGAAAACAAGAGCAAGATGGTCATGCTCAACCCCGGCGACAGCGTGGTCGACTGGGTGCTCAAGACCGTGCCCACCATGGGCGCTGGCTGGTGCCCGCCGGGCATGCTGGGCATCGGCATTGGCGGTACCGCTGAAAAAGCCGTGCTGATGGCCAAGGAAAGCCTGATGGACGACCTCGACATGTACGAGCTGCAAGCCAAGGCCGCCAAGGGCGACGCACTGACCCAGACCGAAGAACTGCGCCTGGAACTGTTCGAGAAGGTCAACGCCCTGGGCATTGGCGCCCAAGGCCTGGGCGGCTTGACCACCGTGCTGGACGTCAAGATCAAGATGTACCCCACCCACGCGGCCAGCAAGCCCGTGGCCATGATCCCCAACTGCGCGGCCACCCGCCACGCCCACTTCGTCATGGACGGCTCGGGCCCGGTCTACCTGGACCCGCCGAGCCTGGACCTGTGGCCCAACGTGGACTGGACGCCCGACTACAACAAGAGCAAGAAGGTCAACCTCGACACGCTGACCCAGGCCGAAGTGGCCAGCTGGAAGCCGGGCGACACCTTGTTGCTCAACGGCAAGATGCTGACTGGCCGCGATGCCGCCCACAAGCGCATCCAGGACATGCTGGCCAAGGGTGAGAAGCTGCCCGTGGACTTCACCAACCGCGTGATCTACTACGTCGGCCCGGTGGACCCAGTCAAGGACGAGGCCGTGGGCCCTGCCGGCCCGACCACCGCCACCCGCATGGACGGCTTCACGGACATGATGCTGGCCCAGACCGGCCTGATCGCCATGGTGGGCAAGGCCGAGCGCGGTCCGGTCGCCATCGAAGCCATCAAGAAGCACAAGTCGGCTTACCTGATGGCCGTGGGCGGCGCCGCCTACCTGGTGTCCAAGGCCATCAAGGCCGCCAAGGTGGTGGGCTTTGCCGACCTGGGCATGGAAGCCATTTACGAATTTGACGTGGTCGACATGCCCGTGACCGTGGCCGTGGACGCCGGCGGCACCAGCGCCCACATCACCGGTCCGGCCGAATGGCAAAAGCGCATCGCCACCGGCGAATTCAAGGGCATCACCGTCGGCGCCGCCTGAATGAGCGCTCACTGAGCCTGCCCGCGCTGCCCCGTCGGCGCTGAGGCAGGGCTGCATCGGCCCCCGAGCTGCTTCGGCAGGTCGGGGGCTTTGCTTTTGGCGGGTGGCAAAATCGACGCTCGCCTGGGTTCCCGCTGCGCATGCCTCACCAAGATCCATCCCTCACCCTGAATCCCGCCCCTGCACCCGCCCTGCCCTCGCACCGAGCCGAAGCACCGATTGGTGTGTTCGACAGCGGCATTGGCGGCCTGAGCGTGTTGCGCGCGCTGCGCCAGGCCCTGCCGGGCGAAGACTTCATTTACCTGGCCGACAGCGGCTTTGCCCCCTATGGCGAGCGCAGCGACGCATTTGTGCGTGAACGCTCCGAACGCATCACCCGCGAGTTGGTGGCCCAGGGCGCCAAGGCGGTGGTGGTGGCCTGCAACACGGCCACCGCTGCGGCGATTGCGGCCCTGCGCCGCCAGTGGCCTGAGCTGCCCCTGGTGGGCCTGGAGCCGGCCTTGAAGCCTGCCGTGCAGGCCAGCCTCAGCGGTCAGGTGGCCGTTCTGGCCACGCAGGGCACGCTGCAAAGCCCCAAATTTGCCCAGTTGCTGGCACAGTGCCAGGCCCCCGGCCGCCACATCCATTGCCAACCCTGCGATGGCCTGGCCGATGCAATTGAACAAGGCGATGAAGCCCGCGTGGCGGACTTGTGCCAGCAGTACCTGGGGGCGCTGGACTTGGCGGCCCACTCAGGCAACGCCGCCATCGACACCGTGGTGTTGGGCTGCACCCACTACCCCTTGGTACTGGCTGAAATTCAAAAAGGATTGAAGCCCGGTGTCGCCGTGCTGGACACCGGAGCGCCAGTGGCCCGGCAGACGCGCCGCTTGCTGGAGGCGGCAGGTCTGTTGCGACACGCGCCGGAGAGCCCCGGCCGCGTGACGTGGCAAACCACGGGCCAGCCCAGCCAACTCAGCGCCGCTGTTCAGCGCTGGTGGCCCGGGGGCCAGGGCCTGCACGACCGCGGCCCGACCCTGGTGAGTCCCGGCGCAAGCCGGTGAACCCACCGTCACAGCAACACTCAGGCCTTCTTGGCCCAGGCGCTGCACCAGCCCTTGCCGGCGACTTGCTTGCCGGCGAACAGCGGGCAACCGCCGGCGGCGTCCGACGCCTTGCCTTGGTACAGCGCGCAGCCCGCGCAGTTTTGGCCGGCGGCGTACTTGGGGAACTTGGTCTTGTCGACCTTGCTGGCGTCAGCCTTGTAACCCAGCGCACCGGCTTGGGCATCGGACTCGGCGACCATCGGGCCGTTGGCCATGGCGCCAGCGCTGGCAAACACAACACCAGCGCCCACGCTCAGTTGGACAAAGAATTCACGGCGATTGGACATGGAAAAACCTCAGGTGGGGGAGAACTCGAATAGGTATGGCGCCAACCATTTCAGGCTGATGCGCAACCATTGTCCGGCGCCCCACCAGAACGCACCTTGAGGCAAAGCAAGGCCGACTCAATCAGTCCAGCAAACAGCCCTGGCGGGCACTGCGCCGACGCACACAGCCAAGCCCTTGGGGTCTGTGGCGGGCCCCATCGGTCGCGCGGTGCCGGTTCAGGGGCTCGCTGCTGGCGCCCACAACCGCTCGCCACCGGCCTCCAGATGAGTCAGGTACAGGCGCACATCCAGCTCGAGCCGGTGGTAATCGGGCTCCAGGTGCTCGCACAAACGGTAGAAGGCGCGGTCGTGATCGCGCTCTTTGAGGTGGGCCAGTTCGTGCACCACGATCATGCTCAGGAACGGGGGCGGCGCATCGCGGAACAGGGCGCCGATGCGGATCTCGTGCTGCGCTTTCAGGCGACCGCCTTGCACGCGCGACACCATGGTGTGCAGGCCCAGCGCATGGCGCACCACATGGATCTTGCTGTCAAACAGCACCCGATCCAGACGGGGCGTCTGCCGCATGTGCTCCTGGCGCAAAGCCTCCACATGGCGGTACAGCGCGCCATCGGTGCGCAGACCATGGGCCTGGGGGTATTTGTCCAGCAACCAGCTGGCCAGGCGTCCTGAGTCAAGCAGGCGCTGGGCTTGCTGCTGCAGTGTCTCCGGGTAAGCCGCCAGGTATTTGAGGGCCTTGGGCGGGCTGTTCGTCATGCCGAAGCTCCCCACGCCGGGAGCACGCAGGGCACGAGTGCCCCGCGCGGCACCCGAGGGCTCAATGCAGGTGGCGCGGCCGACGACCGCCACCGTGGCCCGAGCCCCCCGAACCGCGAGGCGGCCGGCCGATCTCCAGCGAGTTGACCAGGTCATCGAAACGCTGCGAGAACAGCTTGTCGATCTCGGCCACCACACCGCCCAGTTCGGAGCCGTCAAAGTGGCGCTCCATCATGTTGACCACGTCCTGCACGAGCAGGTCACGCTGCACCTGCATGATGGCCGCCGGGTTGGGGCCCACGAAGAGCATCACGAAGTCGTCGCGCGACTCGGCCCCCCGGTCTTCCTCTTCCTCATCGAACTCGGCGTCGTAGAAGGTGACCTCAATGGCCGCCCCCAGCTCGGAGAGTTCGTTGAGGTTCATGCACATCTCGTCGAGCACCTGGCGAAAATCCTCATCGCCGCGCACCGTCCAGCACATCTGAAGCAGGTGCTCTTTGGGCTCGAACTTGATGCCGGGCTCTTCTTCGTAGACGCTGGTGGCGCCATCTGCCAGGGAACGGGCGCCCGCGTAACGCCAAAGGGGTTTGAGCGCTTCTTGCAGCTGTTCAAACAGAACGTCGCTGCGCAGCACCACCTGTCCGTGGACATGGATTTCAAAAGGGGCGTTGTAACTTGACATGATCCGATGGTAATTGAGCCCCAGGGCCATCCGTTCAGCCCGCACCGCAGCGGCAGCCAGCTGACGGAATAACGGCGTCCTGGCCAGGCCGAAGCCCGACAGCAGCACGCCGTGGCCGCTTGTGAAGACCGCATTTTCGCATGTTCACCACGCAGCGCCGATCTGGCGTGCGAGCTAATCGCCTTCCCGCCAGTCAGGCCCCTCCCGCAAAGCCTGCCGAGACCACAGGTTCTTTGGGCTTGGTGCATCATGCGCAGCCCCGTGGGCGCTTTGTGTCCCCCTTCTTTCTTCCCATGCAACTCCCCCGTCGACGCCGCGCCGACTTTGCCCCTGCCGAAGCCTTTCAATACCCCGCCCACCTGAAGGCGGCGGTGGCGGACCTGCCGGCGGCGCCCGGGGTGTATGTCTTTCATGGGGACCAAGAGAACCTGCCGCTGTACATCGGCAAAAGTGTGAACCTGCGTCAGCGCGTCTTGTCCCACCTGCGCAACCCCGACGAAGACCGCCTGCTGCGGCAAACCCGGCGCATCAGCCACATCCGCACCGCGGGCGACATCGGGGCCCAGTTGCTGGAAGCGCAGATGATCAAGACCCAGCAGCCCCTGTTCAACCAAAAGCTGCGGCGCAACCGGCAACTGTGCGCCTGGCAACGCCAGGGGGATGGGCTGGTGCTGGTGTATTCCAAAGACCTGAACTTTGCGACCGCGCCCGAGTTGTACGGCCTGTACGCCAGCCGGCACGCCGCGATCGAGCGCCTGCGTGAAGTGGCCGACCAACACCGCCTGTGCTGTGGGCACCTGGGGCTGGAAAAGCTTCCGCCGGGCAAAGCCTGCTTTCGCGCCGCGCTGCGGCAATGCGCCGGGGTCTGCCGCGGCGACGAAAGCGTGGCCGAGCACGACGCGCGCCTGCTGTCAGCGCTGCGCCAGGTGCAAGTGCAGTGCTGGCCGCACCCGGGGGCGGTGGGCCTGGTCGAGCGCGATGGCGACTTCACGCAAATCCATGTGCTCAACCATTGGTGCTACCTGGGCAGCGTCGGCACGCTGGCCGAGGCCGCCGCCCTCAGCCACCAGGCCGTGGGCTTTGATGCCGACGGCTACCAGATCCTGGTGCGCCCGCTGATGGAAGGCCGGGCTGAGTTGTTGCCCCTGCTGTCCCCTGGCGCCGCGTCGGCCCCCAAGCCCCGCCGCCGCCCCCGAGCCAGCCTCTGAGCCCACGCACAGACGTGGTGATGTAGGCCAGGGGCCGATCCAAGCACGGCCCGACATGGCCGTCCAAAGGACCGATTTTTACGGTTTTTATACGGGCTCAGGCCGCAATTCAACCCGCTTTTTACGCCTGAAAACCTACGCTTCAAGCATCGTTTTTTGCGAAATGGAGCGTGAACATGGACATCGCTTGGCTCGCCCTGGCGGCCCTGCTGGCCGGCCTGATGGCCGCCCTGACCCGGGGGTTGCAGGCCCTGGAAACCCCCCACGGGGGCCAATCATGATGGCGGCTCAATGGCTCTACAGCCTGGGCGGCTTGATCGCTTGCGGCCTGCTCGCCTACCTGGTTTACGCGCTGATTCGCGCCGAGGAGTTCTGAATGCCCATGAGCTCTTCTGCCTGGGGCCTGCTGGCCCTGTTCCTGGTCTTGGTGCTGGCCCTGGCCTGGCCGTTGGGGACCTACCTGGCCGCCCTGTGCGCAGGTCGCCTGCCGCGCTGGATGCTGCAAACCGAGGCTGCCTGGTTCCGGCTCGCCGGAGCGGGCAGCGCCGCCCCCATGCGCTGGACCCAATACACCTACGCCCTGCTGGCGTTCAACCTCCTGGGGGTGTTGGCGGTGTACGCACTGCAACGCAGCCAGGCCTGGCTGCCGCTGAACCCCCAGGGTTTGGGCGCGGTCACTCCGGACTCGGCCTTCAACACGGCGGTGTCCTTTGTCACCAACACCAACTGGCAGGGCTATTCGGGCGAGTCCACGATGAGCTACCTGACCCAGATGCTGGCTCTGACGGTGCAAAACTTTGTCTCGGCGGCCACCGGCATCGCCGTGGTGTTCGCGCTGATCCGGGGCTTTGCCGCGCGCTCGGTGGCGTCGATTGGCAATTTTTGGCTGGACCTGACCCGCGCCACGGTCTGGCTGCTGCTGCCGCTGTCGCTGCTGCTGGCCCTGGCACTGGTCGGCCAAGGGGTGATCCAGAACTTCAGCCCCTACCAGACCGTGCCAACCGTGGAGCCACAAAGCTACACCCAGCCCCAACTGAATGCCGAAGGCCAGGCGGTGCTCGACGCCCAAGGCCAGCCGGTGCAAGAGTCGCTCAGCACGGCCACCCAGGTGCTGCCCATGGGCCCGGTGGCCTCGCAGGAGGCCATCAAGATGCTGGGCACCAATGGGGGCGGCTTTTTCAACGCCAACTCGGCCCACCCGTTTGAAAACCCGACGGCCTTGAGCAACCTGCTGCAAATGCTCGCCATCTTCCTGATCCCTGCGGCGCTGTGCTTTGCCTTCGGGCAAGCGGTGGGCGACCGCCGCCAAGGCTGGGCCGTGCTGGCCGCCATGACCGTGATGTTTGTCGCGGCGGTGCTGGTGATCACCCCAGCCGAGCAGGCCGGCAACCCGCAGCTCAGCGCCCTGGGAGCCGATCAGCTGGCCAGCGCCCAGCAAGCCGGCGGCAACATGGAGGGCAAGGAGACCCGCTTTGGCATCAACGCCAGCAGCTTGTTCACCGTGATCACCACCGCCGCCTCCTGCGGCGCGGTGAACACCATGCACGACTCGCTGACCCCGCTGGGCGGGCTGGTCCCCCTGGTCATGATGCAACTGGGTGAGGTGGTGTTTGGCGGCGTGGGCACAGGCTTGTACGGCATGCTGGTGTTTGCCGTGCTGGCGGTGTTCATCGCGGGCTTGATGATCGGTCGCACCCCCGAGTACCTGGGCAAGAAAATCGAAGCCTATGAGATGAAGATGGGCTCCATCGCCATCCTGGTCACCCCGCTGCTGGTGCTGGCGGGCACCGCGGTGGCGGTGCTGACCGAGGCCGGTCGGGCTGGGGTGGCCAACCCGGGCGCCCATGGCTTCAGCGAAATCCTGTATGCCTTCAGCTCGGCGGCCAACAACAACGGCAGCGCCTTCGCGGGCCTGTCGGCCAACACCCCGTTCTACAACCTGAGCCTGGGTTGGGTGATGTGGCTGGGCCGCTTTGGCGTGATCGTGCCCGTGCTGGCCCTGGCCGGCGCCCTGGCCCGCAAGCAGCGCCTGCCAGTCAGCGCCGGCACCCTGCCCACCCATGGCCCCCTGTTCGTCGTGCTCCTGATCGGCACCGTGCTGCTGGTGGGCTTGCTCAACTACGTCCCCGTGCTGGCCCTGGGCCCGGTGGTCGAGCATTTCATGCTCTTCCCCACGCATTGATCCAGCCCCCACAAGAAAGTCACCATCATGAGTCAATCCACTGGTTTTGCACTCTTCGACCCCACCCTGGTCAAGCCCGCCATCGGCCAGGCTTTCGCCAAACTCAACCCGCGCGTGCAATGGCGCAACCCGGTGATGTTTGTCGTGTATGTGGGCAGCATCTTCACCACACTGCTGGGCCTGCATGCGCTGCACGGCCATGGCGAGGCCCCGCCCCTGTTCATCTTCAGCGTGGCCGTGTGGCTGTGGTTCACCGTGCTGTTTGCCAACTTCGCGGAAGCCCTGGCCGAGGGCCGCAGCAAAGCCCAGGCGGCCTCCCTGCGCAGCATCCAAAAAGCGGGCTGGGCCAAGAAGCTGCAACAACCCCACCACGGCAGCCCCTGGTTGCCACAGGAGTCCTCCCGGCTGCGCCGGGGCGATGTGGTGCTGGTCGAGGCCGGTGACATGGTGCCCCTGGATGGCGAGGTCATCGAAGGGGTGGCCTCGGTGGACGAGTCCGCCATCACCGGCGAGTCGGCACCGGTGATCCGCGAGTCAGGGGGCGACTTCTCCGCCGTCACTGGCGGCACGCGGGTGCTGTCGGACTGGTTGGTGCTGCGCATCGGGGTCAATCCCGGCGAGAGCTTCATCGACCGCATGATCCGCATGGTCGAAGGCGCCAAGCGCCAGAAGACGCCCAATGAGATCGCGCTCAACATCCTGCTGGCCGCCCTGACCATCGTGTTCCTGGTGGTCACGGTCACCCTGCTGCCCTACTCGCTGTTCAGCGTCCAGGCCGCCCAAAGCGGCAGCCCCGTGACCATGACGGCCCTGGTGGCGCTGCTGGTGTGCCTGATCCCCACCACCATCGGTGGCCTGCTCAGCGCCATCGGCGTGGCCGGCATGAGCCGCATGATGCAAGCCAATGTGATTGCGACCTCAGGCCGCGCCGTGGAGGCCGCCGGTGATGTCGACGTGCTGATGCTCGACAAAACCGGCACCATCACCCACGGCAACCGCCAGGCCACCACCTTGCTGCCGGCCCATGGTCAGACCGAGGCGCAGCTCGCGCAGGTCGCCTGGCTGGCGTCCCAGGCCGATGAAACCCCCGAGGGCCGCAGCATCGTTGCCCTGGCGGGTCTGCGCCTGACCCCGGTGGCGCGCGAGCGCCTGGCCGACAGCATGGCCCAAGCCGTGACCGTCCCCTTCACCGCCCAGACCCGCATGAGTGGTGTGGACCTCAGCGAAGCCGGCCAGGTGCGGCGGCTGCGCAAGGGCGCCGTGGACGCGGTGCACCGCCATGTCGAGGCCTTGGGGGGGCACATGCCTGCCGAGCTGCTGCGCGCGGCCGACGATGTTGCACGCCGTGGCAGCACCCCCCTGGTGGTGGCCGACGGGCCCCTGGCCCTGGGCGTGGTGGAACTCAAGGACATCGTCAAAACAGGCATCAAGGAGCGTTTTGGCGCCCTGCGCCGCATGGGCATCAAGACCGTGATGATCACCGGCGACAACCCGCTGACGGCCGCCGCCATCGCCGCCGAAGCCGGGGTGGACGACTTTCTGGCCGAGGCCACGCCGGAGGCCAAGCTGGCCCTGATTCGCCAGTACCAGCAAGAAGGCCGGCTGGTGGCCATGACGGGCGACGGCACCAACGACGCGCCCGCCCTGGCCCAGGCCGACGTGGCCGTCGCCATGAACTCCGGCACCCAAGCGGCCAAGGAAGCCGCCAACATGGTGGACCTGGACTCCAACCCCACCAAGCTGCTGGAGGTGGTGGAAACCGGCAAAGCCTTGCTGATGACCCGGGGCTCGCTGACCACCTTCTCGATCGCCAATGACGTGGCCAAGTTCTTCGCCATCATCCCGGCCATCTTCGTGGTGACTTACCCGCAGCTGGAGGCGCTGAACATCATGGCGCTGGCCAGCCCCAGCTCGGCGATTTTGTCGGCCGTGATCTTCAACGCCCTGGTCATCGTGTTCCTGATTCCCCTGGCGCTCAAGGGCGTGCGCTACCGCGCGATTGGCGCCGCGGCCCTGCTGCGCCGCAACCTGCTGATTTACGGCCTGGGCGGGCTGATCGTGCCCTTTGCCGGCATCAAGCTGATTGACCTGCTGTTGGTGGCCCTGCACCTGGCCTGAGCCCGCCCCTGATTTGCACTGCACAAGGAACAATGTCATGTCCATCCCCCACCTCCCCCTCGTGCGCCCGGCGCTGGTGTTTTTTGTCGGTCTGAGCGTGATCACCGGCCTGCTCTACCCGCTGGCCGTCACCGGCCTGGGGCAAGCCCTGTTCCCAACACAGGCCCATGGCAGCCTGATCCAGCGCGAGGGGCAAACCGTCGGCTCACGCCTGATCGGCCAGAGCTTCTCAGACCCCGCTCACTTCTGGGGCCGCCCCTCGGCCACCGGTCCGATGGCCTACAACGCCGCGGCCTCCAGCGGTGCCAACCAAGGCCCACTGAACCCTGCCCTGAGCGATGCGGTGCAAGCCCGCATCGCCGCCCTGCGCGCCGCCGACCCCGGCCAAACCGCCCCCGTCCCGGTGGACCTGGTGACCGCCTCGGCCAGTGGCCTGGACCCACACATCAGCCCTGCTGCCGCCGCCTACCAACGGCCCCGCGTGGCCCGTCTGCGCCAGCTGGACCCGGCCCGCGTGCAACAGCTGATCGAACAACACACCGAGCGCCCCCTGGGTGGCCTGCTGGGGGAATCCCAAGTCAATGTGCTGACCCTGAACCTGGCCTTGGATGCCCTTCGCTGACCCCAGACAAGAGAGGAGGAGCCGATGGCCATGTGGACTGAATTGGGCCTGGCCCTGTGCGCGCTGGCTGTGCTGGCCCTGCCCCTGGCTTGGGCCTGGTTTCTGAGCGAGCGGGCACCATAATTCCCCACCGATCCGAAAGCCATCTTGTGCCGCCCCCCCACGACGGTCGACCCGACCCAGACCACCTGCTGAATCAGCTGCGCGACGATCAAGCGCGCGCCAAGCGGGGGCGACTGCGCCTGTACTTTGGCGCCAGCGCGGGCGTCGGCAAGACCTGCGCCATGCTCAGCGCGGCCCAGCGCGAACTCGCGGCCGGGCGGGAACTGCTGCTGGGCGTGATCGAGACCCACGGCCGCCCCGACACCGCCGCGCTGCAAGCCGGCCTGCCCCAGCTGCCGCTCAAGGCGCTGCCGTACCGGGGTCGCACGCTGCACGAGTTGGACCTGGACGCGGCCCTGGCACGCCAGCCTGAGGTGTTGCTGGTGGATGAACTGGCCCACAGCAATGTGGAAGGCAGCCGCCACCCCAAGCGCTGGCAGGACGTGGTCGAGTTGCTGGAGGCAGGCATCGAGGTCTGGACTGCGCTCAACGTCCAGCACCTCGAAAGCCTCAACGGCACGGTGGGCGCCATCACCGGGGTGCGGGTGCATGAAACCGTGCCCGACACCTTGCTGGACCGGGCCGATGAAATCATCCTGATCGACGTCAGCCCCGACGAGCTGCTGGCCCGCCTGAAGGCCGGCAAGGTCTACCGCCCCCAGCAAGCCGAGCGGGCGGCACAGCACTTTTTCCGCAAAGGCAACCTGGTGGCGCTGCGCGAAATCGCCCTGCGGCGCACCGCCGAACGGGTCGAGGACGATGTGCACCTGTACCGCGTGGCGCAGGCCCAGGGCCCGGCGCCGGTGTGGAACACCTCGGGCGCCCTGCTGGTCGGGGTGGGCGAGCATGAAGGCGCGGAGCACACCGTGCGCGCCGCCGCGCGCCTGGCCGGTCAACTCAATGCGCGCTGGCGGGTGGCCTACGTCGAGACTCCGCGCCTGCAACGCCTGCCCTCGAGCAAGCGCGACCGCATCCTGGCGGTGCTCCAACTGGCCGAGGAAATGGGCGCCGTCCCATCCGTCTTGACCGGTGACGACATCGCCACCGAACTGCTGCGCCTGGCCCGCCAGCACAACTGCGCCACCCTGGTACTGGGGCGGGCCCGCCCCAGCGCGGTGTTTTTTGGCCGCCGCTGGTGGCGGCCTCGGCTGGCCCAGCAGCTGGCTCACGCCGCGCCGGCGCTGGACTTGGTGGAAGTGGGCCAGCCGCCCGCCTCACGCCGCCTGCCCCCGGCCCTGGGCCCCACGTTGGAAGACGAAGCGCCGCACAGGCCACGCAAGCGTTGGCTGCGTTACGGCATCGCCACCGCCGTGTCGGTGCTGACCGCGGTGCTGGCCACGCCCTTGCTGGGCTGGTTCGACCTGGCCAACATCGTGATGCTGTTCCTGCTGGGGGTGGTGATCGTCGCGGTCAAGCTGGGGCGCGGCCCCGCAGCGCTGTCGGCCGTGCTGAACGTGGCCGCCTTCGACTACTTTTTTGTGCCGCCGCGCTTTTCGTTTGCGGTCAGCGATGTGCAGTACCTGCTGACCTTTGCCGTGATGCTGGCGGTGGGCCTGCTCACCGGACAACTGACGGCCGGCTTGCGGTTCCAGGCCCGCATCATGGCCGGGCGCGAACGCCGGGCGCGCTCGCTGTTCGAGCTGACCCGGGACCTGTCTTCGGCGCTGCAGAGCCAACAAGTGGCCGAGATGGGCGAAGCCGCGGTGCGCGCCAGCTTTGGTGGCGAAGTGCGAATCCTGCTCAGCGATGCCGAAGACCGCCTGCACGCCCCGGTCCCCACGCCACCGGACTTCGACCTCACCGTGGCCGACTGGGCCTTTCGCAACGGCCAAGCGGCGGGTCTGGCCACCCACACCCTGTCGGCCAACCCTTGGCACTACCTGCCGCTGAAGGCGCCCATGCGGGTGCGTGGCGTGCTGGCCCTGCGGCCGGCCCAGGCCCGCGGCTTGCTGATCCCGGAGCAGGTCCAGCAGCTCGACACCCTGGCGCGCCAGATCGCCATCGCTCAGGAGCGGGTTCACTACGTGGAGGTGGCCCAGCAGGCGGTGGTGCAAATGGAGTCGGAGAGCCTGCGCGCGGCGCTGCTGGCCGCCATTTCCCACGATGTGCGAACGCCGCTGACGGCCTTGATCGGGCTGGCCGACGCCTTGCGCAACACCCGCCCGGCACTGTCGCCAGAGCAAGACCGGCTGGCCCAGGCGATGACCGAAGAGGCCCGCCAACTGCACACCCTGGTCAGCAACCTGCTGGACATGGCGCGCCTGCAAAGCGGCGCGGTGAACCTGCGCAGCGACTGGCAGTCGGTGGAAGAGGTGGTGGGCGGCGCCATCCGCCAGGCCCGACCCGCCCTCGGGATGCGCCCCGTTCTGGTGCGGCTCGAGCCCGCATTGCCTCTGGTTGAGTTCGACGCGACCTTGATCGAGCGCGTGCTGGTGAACCTGCTGGAGAACGCCGCCAAGTATGGGCAACCCCCCATCGAGATCGACTCGGGCGTCACCGAAGCCGAATGGTGGCTCCGGGTGCGTGACCAGGGCCCAGGCTTGCCAGCCGCGCTGCGCGGGCGCGAGCACGAACTGTTTGACACCTTCACCCGAGGCGAGCGCGAGTCCGCCACGCCCGGCATGGGGCTGGGCCTGGCGATTGCGCGCGCGATTGTCGAAGCACACCGGGGGCAAATCAGCGCCCAGAACGTGCCCCCGCCCGCACAGGGTGCAGAATTCACCTTGCGTCTCCCGCGCCGCGCTCCACCCACCCTGGACCTGGGCGAATGAGGCCCGGCAATCCCCCTCAGCTTGCGCCCTGCCATGTCCGCCCCCGTTGCCATCCTCATTGAAGACGAACCCCAAATCCGCCGCTTTGTGCGCGTCGCCCTGGAAGCCGAGGGCTGGCTGGTCCATGAAGCCGAAGGCGTGAAACGGGGGTTGACCGAGGCCGGCACCCGCAAGCCCGACCTGATCGTGCTGGACCTGGGCTTGCCCGACGGTGATGGGCTGGACTTGATCCGCGATGTGCGCACCTGGAGCCAAGTGCCCATCGTGGTGCTGTCCGCGCGCAGCGATGAAGCCGACAAGATCGCCGCGCTGGACGCCGGGGCCGACGATTACCTGGGCAAGCCCTTCGGCGTGGGCGAACTGATGGCCCGGGTGCGAGCCAACCTGCGGCGTCCGCGCACCGCGGTGGCCGAGGGCGGCCCCAGCGGTGAAGGGCAAGACCCCGTGTTTCGCTTTGGCCCGGTGGAGGTCGACCGGGTGGCGCGCCTGGTGCGCCGCGAAGGGCAAAGAGTGCACCTGACGCCCATCGAATACCGCTTGCTGACCGTGCTGATCGGCCACGCCGGGCGCGTGCTGACGCACCGCCAACTGCTGCGCGAAGTCTGGGGTGCCAGCCATGCAGAGCAAAACCACTACCTGCGCATCTACATGGGCCACCTGCGTCAGAAGCTCGAACAGGACCCCGCCCAACCGCGCCACCTGCTCACCGAAACCGCCGTGGGCTACCGGCTTCAGGTCGAGGCCTGAAGGGCTGGCACGGCCCCGGAGCGCGCGCCACGCGCAGGTGGGAAGGCACAGGACTTGCGTTGAGGTCGCCCATGCCCGGCGGAATCAAATGAAATTTTTGATATAAATGCCAATATCGACACAGGCTGGGCGTTTTTAACTCCGCCCATCATCACCATGTTCCGACTCTCCCTGCCCGGTCTGGGCGCTGCTTTGTTGTTGGCCTGCAGCGCACTCTCTGTCCAAGCGCAAGGTGTGCTGGACCGCATCAAGTCGGGAGGGCACCTGGTGCTGGCCCACCGCGAATCTTCAATCCCCTTCTCTTACCTGGATGCCCAGGGGCGGCCGGTGGGCTACGCCATGGACCTGTGCCTGCGCCTGGCCGAGGTGATCCGCAAAAAGACCGGTGCGCGTGACATGGTGATTGACTACCTGCCGGTCAAAGCCAGCGACCGCCTGGCGGTCATCGAACAAGGTCGCGCCGATCTGGAGTGCGGCTCCACCACCAACAACGCCGAGCGTCGCGAGAAAGTGGCCTTCACGGTGCCCCACTTCATCACCGGTGCGCGCATGCTGGTGCGTGCCAACAGCCAGGTCACCCGCTTGGAGGAATTGGCAGGCAAAAACGTGGTGTCGACCCGGGGCACCACGCCGCTCAAGGTGATCGACCAACTCAACCGCCAGCATTTGGTGAACCTGAAAATCATCGAGGCCAACGACCACCAGCAGGCCTTGAAGCAAGTGGCAGAGGGCACGGCAGAGGCCTTTGTGATGGACGATGTGCTGTTGTACGGCCTGATTGCCAGCAGCCCCTCCCCGGCGGACTTCAAGGTGGTGGGCCGCTACCTGACCACCGAACCCTTGGCCATCATGCTGCCCAAGGGCGACACCGCGCTGAAGCAACTGGTGGACGAGGAAATGAAGCGCCTGATCACCAGCCGCGACATCTACCCCCTTTACGAGCGCTGGTTCCTGCGCCCCATCCCTCCAGCCAATGTGGCGCTGAGCCTGCCCATGAGTTACCTGCTGCGCGATTTCTGGAAGTACCCCACGGACCAGGTGCCGTTTTAAAGTCGGGCGTCAGTCCCGCTCCGAGGCGGGCCATCACCGCGCCCTTCAAGCCACGGGACACCGGCTCGTTGCCACCAAGGCCTCAATGGGTTCGGGCCGGTGCAGCAAGTAGCCTTGGGCATAGTCCACCCCAATCACACGCAGGCGCTCCAGCACGTCGGCGTTGTCCACAAACTCGGCCACCACTTTCAAGCCCAGCAAACGGGCCACGTCGGCAAAACAGCGCACGGCGGCATCGTCCAACGCATCGCTGACCAGGTTGCGGATGAACTGACCATCGATCTTCAGGCAATCCACCGGCAGGGCCTTGAGGTAGCCAAACGATGAGGCCCCAGCCCCAAAGTCATCCAGCGCCACCTGCACCCCGGTTTTGCGCACCTGCTCAATGAACACCGCCGCGTCAGCCAGGTTGGTGACGGCGGCCGTCTCGGTGATCTCGAGGCACAACTGCCTGCGGATCCGCTCGCCTGCAGAGGCCAGCAAGTCGCCAGCCCAGGCGTGAAAAGCTCGGTCCCCCACGGATTGCCCCGACAGGTTCACGCTCAAGCTCTCGATCAGGCTCGGGTCTGGCAAGCCTCGCAGCCAGTCGATCGCATGGCGCAAGACCCAGCGGTCCACCCTCGAGGCCAGGTGAAAGCGCTCGGCAGCCGGCAAAAAAGCCCCCGGCTGGACCAAGGAGCCGTCGTCATTGCGCAGCCGCAGCAAGACCTCAGCATGGATGCCCCTGGAATTGGACTTCAGCGCCTGGATGCGCTGGGCAAACAACTCAAAGCCCTGGTGGTCCAAGGCCCGTTCGATGCGCGACGTCCACTGGATTTCATGGTGGCGCGCCCGCATGGCCGCGTCCGTGTCAAACCAGACATGCACCCGGTTGCGCCCGGCCTCTTTGGCGGCATAGCAAGAGGTGTCCGCCGCTTGCTGCAAGCCAGCGCTGCTGACCCAGCGCTTGTCCACGGGCACCAAGCCAATGCTGGTGCCAATGCGAAAACGCTGCTCCTCATGCACGAAGCGAAAGTCCTCCATGCGGTCGCAGATCTTCTGGGCGATGCGCTGGGCCTGCTCCACGGAGCAATGTTCCAAGATGATGGCGAACTCGTCGCCGCCCAGGCGTGCCAGGGTGTCCCGCGTCCGGATGGAGTCACCCAGCAACTTGCCCACCTGCATCAGCAACTGATCGCCAATGGCGTGGCCGCAGGCGTCATTGACGAGCTTGAACTGGTCCAGGTCGATGTAAAGCAGTGCGTGCTGACTGTCGTTCTCTTGAGCGTTGCGCAGGGTGCGCGACAAACGCAACTCAAACTCGCCGCGGTTGATCAGGCCAGTGAGCGGATCGTGGGTGGCCCGGTAAGTCATTTCGCCACTGAGGCGGCGCTGCTCGCTCACGTCATGGAACACCAACACCACGCCCAGCATCTGCCCCTGCGGGCTGAGGATGGGCGCAGCCGAGTCTTGGATGCCGTATTCCGAACCGTCGCGCGCAATCAACACGGTCTGATCGGCCAAACCCACCATCTTGCCCATGGCAATGCAGGCGGCGACCGGGTCAGGCGCCAGTTCCCGGGTTTCGTCGTTGACGATGTGGAACACCTGAGGCAAAGGCCGGCCCAGCGCGTCGGCGGACAACCACCCCGTCATGCGCTCGGCCACGGGGTTGAGCCAACTGATCAAACCCTGCGCATCGGTGGTGATCACTGCGTCACCAATGGACTGCAGGGTCACGCGCATCAACTCATGCTGTTGTGCCAGCTCGCTGCTCAGGCGCAGCAGGGCCTCGTCTCGCTGCTTGCGTTCAGTGATATCGATGTGGATCCCATAGACCCATTCAGGTCGACCTTCAGGGGTGCGGGTGATGAGTCGACCACGGTCTTCAACCCAGACCCAGTGGCCATCGCGGTGACGCAGACGAAGCTCGGCCACATAGGCCTCCGTGCGGCCAGCAAAGTGCTCGCGCAGCAGTTCTTGGGTGTGCTGTAACTCCTCTGGGTGGGCAATGTCCACCCGGAACTGATTGGTCACCTGCCCCAGATCGGCCAGCGTCCAGCCCAGGATGGCGGCCCAACGCGGGTTCACGATCACCTCGCCGGTCTGGACGTTCCACTCCCAGGTGCCGGCATTCGTGCCGTCGATGAGGTTGCGCATGCGCGCGTGCTCGCGGGCCAATTCCCGTTCGGCCTGGCGGCGCAGGGTGACATCCTCGGTCACCGACAAGCTGCGTATCGGTTGGCCTTGCGCATCACGCTCCAGGATGGCGGAGAGCAGCACGTCGATCACCTGCCCTTGGCGGGTGATCATCTGGTAGGGCACCGCTTCGCAGTGCCCACTGGCAAAGAAATTCGGAAGCACCTCTTCCCGAGCGCGTCGACGGGACTCTTCCGTCAGGAAATCAGAGGACAGGCGTCCAATCACCTCATGGCGCTCGTAGCCCAGTCCAGCCAGCCAGGCATCACTGACGTGCAACAGGCGGCCCTGCACGTCGATTGAATGCATCATCGCGGGCGTGGTTTCGTACATCGTGCGCAGCCGCTCCTGGGCCAGTTCGAGGGCCTGCTTCTGCTCCCGTTGCTGCGTGATGTCCTGAATCGTGCCGCGCAAACCACTGACCGCCCCCGACGCATCGTGCAGGGCTTCACCCCGGGCCTCCAGCCAACCTGGCTGGCCATCAGGGCGCCGGTAGCGCAACTCGATCGCATAAGGAGTGCCGCTGCCAAGCGCGAGGTCAACCCGTGCACGCAGCTGGGTGTAATCAGCCGCCTCCAGGAACCTGGCCTGCTCGGCGAAGGTGGGTGGGGGCAGGTCAGGATCACAGCCCAGCATCCTGTACATCTGGTCCGACCAGAAGGTGTGGTTGCCCTCGGCCTGCCAACTCCAGCTGCCAATCTGCCCCAATCGCTGGGCTTGAGCCAACGCCAGTTGAGTGGACTTGAGCGCGGTGACGTCGGTGATGTTGACAAAAAATCCACGCACCTGGCCGTCGGTGGTGTCGGGCACATAGTGGGCCCAGGTGTGACCTTGGCTGCCGTCAGCCTTGGTCAGCTCGCGCTCAAATTGCTGCTCCCGCCCCGCCATCACGCCCTGGATGTAAGGCAGGTTCAGAGCGAACACCCGCTCGCCCAGCAAGTCCTGAAGGGTGGTGCCGATGAGGGCCTCGGGCGTTCGGTTGAACCACTGCAGATAAGCCTGGTTGGCAAAACGACAGCGCAGATCCTGGTCCCAATACGCCACCATGCCCGGGATGGCATCGGTGATCCCTTTGATGAAACGCTGACTCTCCCTCAGGGCCTGGTTGGCGGTTTCAGCCAGGTTGCGCTGCTCCACCAACTCGGCTTCAAAACGATGCCGGTGGTGCACCCCGAAAAAGCACCAGCAGTAAGCCTTCTGCCCCTCGTGCTCGGTCCACCGGCTGTTGAGCAGCACCGGCACTCGTTTTCCATCGAGGCCCAGAAGCTGCAGATGGACTTCATCAATGCGCCCCTTGCGCAGCAGGGTGGGCCACACATGGGTCTGCAAAAAAATGCGACTGGGCGACGGCAACAGGGCCTCCAGCGATCGGCCCACCCAATCTGCCGCGGAGCCCCCCACCTGCGCCCCCAACTCTGCATTGGCCGCCAGAATGTGGCCAAAGGCGTCGGTGAAAAGCACCGAGCACGGTAAATGGTCCACCGAGTCCAGCCAGTTCATGCGATGGCTGGAGCGCCAAGGCCCGAAGACTCAAGCCGGAAATAGTCCCGCATAGCCTCGACCACCAAGGCCGGATCGCTGAGATGAGCGCAATGCCCGGCCACGTCCAACACCTGAAGCTTGCTGAGCGGCAGCGCGGCATGCAGGTACTCCCCCACCGCCAGCGGCGCCAGGTTGTCCTGACGATGCTGCAGCAGCAAGCTGGGTCGCGTCACCTTGGGCAGGTCAGCCCGGTTGTCAGCAAAAAAAGTGGCTCGGGCAAAGACCCGCGCCACCGCCGGATCGGTGGAGCAGAAACTGTCGGTCAGTTGGTTCGCGACCTCGCCTTCCCCCGAGGGGCCGGCCGCCACGGGCGCAAGGTACTGTGCCCAGCCCATGTAGTTCTGGTCCATCAGGGTCAGCAAACCCTCCAGGTCTTCGCGTTCAAAGCCGCCGTGGTAGGCCGGCGGATCGTTCAAAAAGCAAGGTGAGGGCCCCAGCAACACCAGGCGGTCAAACAAGCTTGGACGCGCAATGGAGGCCAACAACCCAATGCTGCAACTGACCGAGTGACCGACGAAGGTCACGCCAGAGCTCAGGCCCAGCGCGTCACACACCTCCAGAACATCTTGGGCGTAGCCCTTCAAGTCGGCATAGCGTTGGGGGTCAAATGCAGCCAAGTCCGATCGACCGCTGCCCACATAGTCAAAAAGCACCTGGCGGTGGCTTGCGGCAAAGGCCGGCGTGACCTGAGCCCACATGTCCTGGTGACAACCAAAGCCGTGTGCGTAAAGCAAGACCGGCCCTGTTTCACCCAGGACCTTGACGTTATTGCGCTTCAAAATGCTCATCGTTGTTCTGCGGTGAAGGGGTGACCCAAACGACCCTGCCGCTCACAAACGGCGGCCAAGTAGTTTCTTGACATTGATCATAATGGCGAATCTGATGCCCCTCCGTCAGGGATAGTCATCAGACTTCGAGGCGCACTCAAGTCACAGCGTGAGCTTGATCGAGCCGCAAAGGCTGCACAGCGCAGGGTCAACCGGAGGGTGCTGGAGTGCCGGATTTCCGCACAACAAGCGCCCAAGAAAAAAACCCGCAGAGCCAACAGCCATGCGGGTTTTGAGGGGTTTGGCGACCGCCTGAGGCGATCAAATGGTGCCGGAACCGGAATCGTAAATAGACCGGAAAGCCTCATGAAATATAGGTTCCTGATTTTTATGAAAGAAAAGTGCCGTAAAAAGTACCGTAAAAATAGGAAATGCGTCTGTTGCACCCGCACATCACTGAGCAGCGTCGATAGCGAGTGTCGATGGTCCCCCATCACGCGAATTTGCCAGGTAGACCTGACAGCCCCAAGTCGGTAGGCCGCGAGCGCCAGAACTGCCCAGCCCCTTCCCTGGCGCACGCACGGCCAGCCCAGGAGTCAGCGTTAGACCCAGATCACGTGAGCACACAGCCAGGGCGATCCGATCCATGTACTCGGGCACCACGCGCGCAGGGGCACTTCGAGCAAAGCCAGGGGCGCTACCTTCGGCTCGGCGCAGGGTTCGCCACCACGTCGCGAGGGCATGCGGCCTAGCGAGATGGCTAGAGCCTCCAGCTACTTGCGCACACCCAGCATCAGAACTGCCGTCAGGGCCACCCGGGCGGCACAGCATCCGTCTGTCAAACACCTCGGACCGGTATTGGGGACAGGACAGACCCTCCTCACGAAGCGGCGTGCAGCCCTGGCATGGGGCAAGGCCCAAAACATGCTCCATAGTCTGGCAGCCAAGATACCGTAGCGCAGCACCCATACACCAGCCTTAGCCTGGGGAGAGGACAGCCGGCACTTGCCGGGCACGCAGTGACCCCGGACAGGCCTGGGCCTGGGCCTGGGGCTCGGGCTCGGGCTGGGGCTGGGGCTGGGGCTGGGGCTGGGGCTGGGGCTGGGGCTGGGGCTGATGTTCTACCGAAATGTTGCCCGACGACCTGAATGCTCTGTACGTGTGGCTGCTCCAGAAGTGGCACGACGGAAGCAGGGTTCAAGCAAGACCAACCTAGAGCAAGAGCCTCGGCGGTTTCTGTCAGCTCATCTCACGGCATTACCCATAATGAAGGTATCAACAACAGGGAGGAATGCCATGAAAAAGGCGTTGGTATGCATGCTGTCGGTCGTCATGCTTGCAGGGTGCGCGATCACGAATGAAACATCCGTTGTCGTTGGCCAGGTACGGCCTGCAACAACTCCAGAACGGGTGAAGCTCTACACCAAACCGCCAGCCAAGTATGAAGATGTTGCCCTGGTCTCCGCCGACGCTGCGCACGACTTCATGGCCAAGCAGGAACTGATGAACATCTCCATCGCCAAGCTCAAGACAGAGGCTGCCAAGGTGGGCGCCAACGGGATCTTGCTGGACAACGTGGGTGATCTAGCCCTGGGATCGTCAGGCATTGCCGTCGCCCAGCCATTGGGGCGCAAAGGCGCAGCCATGGCCTGGGGGAGTTCGTCCCACAGAACCGGCAAACAAGCCAGTGGCATGGCGATCTACGTAATCGAGGAGTGACCTAAGCTGGTCGATTGACCGGTTTAGGGTATTTGATCGCGGGTGGTGCCTGGTTAGTTGCTTCCAGGCAGATAAACCTGCTCCAACCAATGTACTCCCACCTTTGCCACGTCCAAGCTTCGCAGTAGCACCTCGATGTCGCCCGCCACGTTGTACCTGGCCAGGTCACTCAGGCGGAGGAACATGCTTTCGCGCACCCGCACCAGAACATGGTCCTCTGTCTCCCAGGCTGCAAAAACCCGCTCGCCGCTTGCCATGCAAAAGGGGGTGAAGATAAATCCATGAATTGGCGGCACTTTAAAGGCCGTCGGCGATGCCATGCGGAGGCGCTTCATTAAAGCAAGCTTCTCGCCGTAATCAATCGGCGCCGTCAGTATCCGGTACAGCGCAACTGCTCCAAACAGTGCGGCCTCCGTCGCAGTAAAGCCACCTGGTCGCCAGTTGGCCTGAAGCACACTTGGAAGCTCGTCGACAGCACTGTCAAAAAGCAACTTGGGGAATGGACGCAGTGGCAGCGGTATGTAACCCGGGGTGGGGAAGAATGTCGTTTTCATGCCGCAGATTCTCTGCAGGTGGCATGAATTCGACACAAAAAAAGCCCGTCGCCGGGCTTGCTGGGAGCGAAGGGTGGCGTTCAACCTGAATACCGCACCTACCGAGCCGAGGTCACAGCTGTTTTGTCTTAAAGCTTACCCTGTATCAGGGCAGGCCAGCGCCCGACCAAAAGCTTGTGGGTAAGTTAGAGTTAGCCGATGTCTTACCTCGACTATTTGCTGCAGCCCCAGGACTACACAGGGGCGGATTTGGCCAGAATTGAGGCCCTCCGCCAGGAGGCCTACGACGACTATCGCAGCAGGCCAATTGAAGAGGTTTGGGAGATGGCGGACTTCTCCCTCTGCTTCATGGATGACACTCCAGTCGAGATCATGGAGCGCTTTACGATCCGTAAGGACGTAGCGCGCGAGCTGACGCGTTACCACGAGTGGCGTTACCAGCGCCCCGCGCCCACCTTGCCGATCCCAAAGGACGCAGACTGGGTGTGGGGCGGTGTTGATCTAGAAACCTACACCGAGGTCAAGGCACGCTACCCCGGCATCCTGACATACTTTGCCAGCAGCAACTCTGCGCCGAGACACACCCTTTGGTTCTGGATTTCACGATTCGACCAGTGGGCAGCCTTGGAGCGCGACTTGATGCATCTCCTGGCCTGTGGTGAGCAAGTCGAGGATTGGAACGACTATGAGGCTAACGTGCGAAAGCATCTGGAGCGCGTGCACCTCGGCGTGGCACAGGGCGACTTTGCTTAATCATTTGATAACCCACAACCAACTGTGGGACGCGCCGATCATGTCGGAGGCACCTGCCGGCACACACACCGGATGCTGTTATGAGGGCGGCCCGGGTGCTTCGATGAGCGGCCAGCTATGCAGCATCGGCAGGGCTTAGCGGCCAATCCCAGACCCGACCGAAGACGGCATGCCACCTCGATGGACGACATTCGCACCAAAGGCGCGGATCAGCGACAGCACCCATCCTTGGACACCGAAAAATACCCTCGATGCCCACGTCCTAAAATTTAGCTACTGGCGAGTTCAAGTCACGCACTTTCGCAGTGAAGATCAATGAACGTCAAGTTAGAAGTCCATGAACCACCAAGCCCTCTCGTCTTTCATCTGGTCCGTCGCCGATTTGCTGCGCGGCGACTTCAAACAGTCCGAATACGGGCGCGTCATCCTCCCCTTCACCGTGCTCCGGCGCCTGGACTGCGTTCTGGAGGCCACCAAGCCGGCCGTCCTGGCCGAGTTCGAGGCCAAGACCAAACTGGGCCTGAACCCTGACCCATTTTTGGAGCGCAAGGCCGGCCAAACCTTCTTCAACACCTCGCCGCTCGACCTGGCGAAGCTGTTGGGCGACCAAGACCACATCCGGCAGAACCTCTACGCCTACGTCCAAGGCTTCTCTCCGGCCGCCCGAGACATCTTTGAGCGCTTCGATTTCTACACCCAGGTGGAACGCCTCGCCAAGGCCAATTTGCTCTACCTGGTGACCGAGAAGTTCGCGAACATCGACCTGCACCCTGATGTGGTGGACAACGCCCAGATGGGCGGGGTGTTCGAGGAGCTCATTCGCAAGTTCGCCGAAATCAGCAACGAGACCGCCGGGGAGCACTTCACCCCACGCGAGGTGATTCGACTGATGGTGAACCTGCTGTTCATCGAGGATGACGATGTGCTCACCGCCGGTAACGCCGTGGTGCGCACCATCTACGACCCGACAGCGGGCACGGGCGGGATGCTCTCTGTGGCCGGTGAGTACCTGCTGGAGCACAACCCCCAGGCCCGTCTGACCATGTTCGGCCAGGAGCTCAACGACGAGTCGTACGCGATTTGCAAGGCCGACATGCTCATCAAGGGCCAGGACGTCGGCAACATCGTCGTGGGCAACACCTTGAGCGACGACGGCCACGGCCTCCGCAAGTTCGACTACATGCTCTCCAACCCGCCCTTCGGCGTGGAGTGGAAGAAGGTGGAGAAGGCCGTGCGGCAGGAGCATGAGCAAAAGGGCTTTGACGGCCGATTTGGCCCGGGCCTGCCCCGGGTCTCGGATGGCTCGATGCTGTTCCTGCTGCACCTCTTGTCCAAGATGCGCCCGGCCCAGGAGGGCGGCAGCCGCTTTGGCATCGTCTTGAACGGCTCACCCTTGTTCACCGGGGGCGCCGGCAGCGGCGAGAGCGAAATCCGGCGCTACGTGCTGGAGAACGACCTGGTCGAGGCCATCATCGGCCTGCCGACCGACATGTTCTACAACACCGGCATCGCCACCTACGTCTGGGTCTTGTCGAACAAGAAGCCCGAGGACCGACGTGGCTTCGTTCAGCTCATCGACGCTTCGGCCTTCTGGCAAAAGATGCGCAAAAGCCTCGGCAGCAAACGCAAGGAGATGAGCGAGGAGCACATCGCCACCGTCACCCGCCTGTTCGGTGATTTCACCGAGGCGGAGCAGTTCACCGTGTTCGACGCCCAGGGCAAGGAGGTCGAGACCCGCCTGGTCACCGCGACCGATGCCCCGCCCGTGCACCCCGAAGGCGGCAAGCTCAAGAAGGTGCCGATTTCGCGCATCTTCGCCAATGAGGATTTTGGCTACACCACCATCACCGTCGAGCGCCCCCTGCGCGATGAGGCGGGTAACGTGGTTTTGGGCCTCAAGGGCAAGCAAAAGGGCAAGCCCCAGGCCGACAGCGCCCTTCGCGATACCGAGAACATTCCGCTTAGCGAAGACGTCACAACCTACTTCGCGCGCGAGGTGCTACCTCATGCACCCGATGCCTGGATTGAGCCGGAGAAGACGAAGGTGGGCTACGAAATTCCGTTCAACCGGCATTTCTACGTCTTTGAGCCGCTGCGCAGCCTTCACGAAATCGACGAAGAGCTGAAGGCCGTCACGAGCAGCATCATGAAGATGCTGGGGGAGTTGGCGGAATGAGTGTGTCGCAATACGCAGACTATGAGGACAGTGGATTTGATTGGCTAGGGAAAGTGCCGGCGCACTGGGAAGTGGCGCCTTTGAAGCGATACGCCGCTGTTCAAACGGGCATTGCCAAGGGCAAGGACAACGAGGGCAAGAACACGGTAGCCGTACCCTATTTGCGTGTGGCTAACGTTCAGGACGGTCACTTGGTGCTTCATGACATGGCCACCATCGACGTGACGGCTGACGCGATGTCTCGCTATCGTTTGAGGCCCGGCGACGTGCTGATGAACGAAGGTGGCGACGCGGACAAACTGGGCCGAGGTTGCATCTGGCAAGGCGAGATTGCGGATTGCATCCACCAGAACCATGTGTTCGCGGTTAGGCCGCAAGGGGTCTCATCCGAGTGGCTCAACTGGGTAACCAGTTCAGCAGGGGCGCAGTTCTATTTCCTCACGCGTTCCAAGCAAAGCACCAACCTTGCGTCCATCTCTTCGACCAACATCATGGAGTTGCCGCTAGTCGTGCCACCTATTGATGAGCAAGCATCCATCACCGCCTTCCTCGACCGCGAAACCGCCAAAATCGACACACTGATTGCCGAGCAAGAAAAGCTCCTGACCCTGCTCGCCGAGAAGCGCCAAGCCACCATCTCCCACGCCGTCACAAAGGGCCTTAATCCCGATGTGTCGATGAAGGACTCGGGGGTGGAGTGGTTGGGGGAGGTGCCGGAGCATTGGGATGTAAATAGACTCAAATTCATCGCATCCGTGCAAACCGGCATTGCCAAAGGCAAAGACACTGCGGACAAAGAAACCATCGCAATCCCTTACCTCCGGGTAGCGAATGTTCAGGATGGCTATCTCGCTCTTGACGATGTGGCCATCATCGAAATCGAGGTAGAACAGTTAGAGCGGTATCGCTTAGCGCCTGGCGACGTTCTGATGAACGAGGGCGGCGACTTCGACAAACTTGGGCGTGGTGCCGTCTGGCGTGGTGAGATTGCTGACTGTATTCACCAAAACCACGTCTTTGCGGTGCGGCCGCATGGTGTTAGCTCGGAGTGGCTCAACCTGATCACAAGTTCCCGATACGCTCAGTTTTACTTCATGAGTCGCTCGAAGCAAAGCACAAATCTGGCTTCTATCTCCTCGACGAACATCATGGAGCTACCAGTGGTCCTCCCGCCGCAAAGCGAGCAACGGACTATCTTGGCATTTCTCAAATCAGAAATTGGCAAGCTTGATAGTCTGACAAACCGTGCGAAGCGGGCTATCGGCCTGTTCAACGAGCGCCGCTCCGCCCTCATTTCCGCCGCCGTAACCGGCAAAATTGATGTCCGAAATATCTGAAAAATTATTAGGGAGAAAAAATGAGTCATACGCTGACCGCCAAAGAGCAGTCGCTTTCTAAAATTTTCAGTGACGACTACGCCTTCACTATTCCGGGCTACCAGCGCCCCTATGCTTGGGGCCGAGACCAAGCGCAGGAGTTGCTGGACGACTTGCTGGGCGCCCTGGCTGCTGCGCCAAATCAACTCAACGACGCTGCGCCGTATTTCCTCGGTAGCATCGTACTCATCAAGACCGAGGCCGTACCCGACGCCACCGTTGTAGACGGCCAGCAAAGACTGACGACGCTCACGCTACTTTTGTCAGCTATCCGCGCGTCAGTTAATGACGCCGAACTTCAGAAGGACATCACAGGCTGCATCTATGAAAGAGGCAGCTTAGTTAAAGGGACTCAACCGCGATACCGGCTGCTCCTGCGAGAGCGCGACCGTGATTTCTTCCGCGATTACGTCCAACACGAGAACGGTCTACAAGAGCTTGCACAGCTTAATACGGTGTTGCCTGACGCCCAGAGCCGCCTCCGCGCGAATGCACTGGTATTCATGGAGGGCCTCGCGAAAATGCCGCAGGCGGAGCTGGTGCGGCTTGTGCAGTTTGTCATCACGCGCTGTTACCTCGTCACTGTGGCAACGCCAGACCTTGATTCGGCTTATCGAATTTTCGGTGTACTCAACAGTCGCGGCCTGGACCTGAGTGCGACAGATATCCTCAAAGCGGAAATCATCGGCGGCATTGCGCCAGCGTTACGCGACGCGTACACAAAGAAATGGGAAGACGAAGAAGAGGACTTGGGGCGAGATGAGTTTGGCGAACTGTTCAGCCACATTCGCATGGTCTACCGTAAAGCCAAGTCCCAGGGGACATTGCTCAAGGAGTTTAAAGAGCATGTTGCACCGGCCAAACAATCACAGAGCTTTATTGACAACGTGCTGCTTCCGATGGCCCAAGCCTTCGGCGAACTACGAGATGCCGATTACGCAAGTACTCACCACGCCGAAGAGGTGAACGAGCACCTTCGATGGCTGAACCGTCTGGAGTTCAAGGACTGGGTGCCTCCAGCCTTAACCTTCTTCGTCTCGCATCGGCAGCAACCTGACGCGGTGCTGGCCTTTTTTCGAGACTTGGAGCGGCTGGGGTATTCGATGTTGGCTCGCAAAACAGGAGTCAATGACCGCATCGAACGCTTTTCGGCACTGACCAATGCCGTCGAAGCAGGCGCCGACCTGTCACTCACCACATCCCCTCTCCAACTCTCGTCAGACGAGCAGTACCAAACCTACGCCGCGCTAAGTGGACCTTTGTACGAGACCCATTCGCCCCGTGCATTGGCACTCCTGCTTTTGCGACTTGACCGCCTGATGTCGGACGGCAGTGCCAGCTACCAACATCAAGTTGTCTCGGTTGAGCACGTCATGCCTCAGCAACCGGCTCCAAACAGCCAATGGGCAACCTGGGTACCCGACAAGGCAGAGCACCAGCTCTGGGTCCACAGACTCGGCAATCTAACCTTGCTGAGCCGCAAAAAGAATAGCTCCGCAAGTAACCGAGATTTTGACTGGAAGAAATCAGCCTACTTCAGCAAGGGAGGCGTCTGCGCATTTGCTCTGACGACTCAGGTTCTCCAATACGCGGAATGGCACACCGAAGCGATGCAACAACGCCAGGAGTCCTTGCTCGCGAAACTGGAGGCGCATTGGCGCCTTGAGGACCGCAAGAGCAAGGCAGAGCTGGCCGAGGCGCTGTTGGCTGACCTGACAGCAGCAGGTGATGCCGTCATCTTCGAGCTTGAGAGCTCGCGCCACGGTCTCGTCGCCACAGCGAAGGAAAGTGGCAAGGCATTTACTGTGCTTGCAGGCTCACAGGTCAAGCTCGATTGGTCTGGCCAGCCCCACTCCTATTCGCAACTGCGAGAAGACCTGCGGGAATCGGGGGCGCTGAAACTATCCGAGACCGGTACCCATCTTGTCTTCGCTTGTGACACGGACTTCAAGAGCCCTAGCGCCGCCTCAGCCACGGTCCTGGGTCGTACCGACAATGGCCGGAACACCTGGCGACTTAAAGGGACTGCCATCACCTATGCAGCATGGCAAGACAACCTGCCGGGCAACCAGCCAGCGACAGGCCGCTCGGAGGTCTGAGCATGGCGCTACACAAGGAAGTCCACTTCGAGTCAGAAATCTGCGCCCACCTCGCGGCCCACGGTTGGCTCTACGCCGAGGGCGATGCCGAGCACCACGACCGCGCCAGCGGCCTCTTCCTGCCCGACCTGCTGGCCTGGGTGGAGGCCACCCAAGCCGAGACCTGGCAGCGCCTCACCAAGACCCACGGCCCGGCACTGGCCGAGCGCCTGGCCGAGCGGGTGCGCAAGAACCTCAACGAGCGCGGCACCCTCGATGTGCTGCGCCGTGGCGTGGAGATGATTGGGCTCAAAGAGCCCTTGATCCTGGCGCAGTTCAAGCCCTCGCTCGCCATCAACCCGGCTACCCTGGAGCGTTACGCGGCCAATCGGCTGCGGGTGGTGCGGCAGGTTCGGCACTCGCCCAACAACACCAAAGATGCGCTCGACCTGGTGCTGTACCTGAACGGCCTCCCAGTGGCCACTGCCGAACTGAAGTCCGACTTCACCCAAAGCGTTCAGGACGCCGTGGACCAATACCGCTTCGACAGGCTACCCCAGCCCAAAGGCGGGGTGCTGGAGCCGGTTCTGGGCTTTCCTGGGGGCGCCCTGGTGCACTTCGCGGTGAGTCAGAGCGAGGTAATGATGACCACCAAGCTCGCGGGCCCGGCCACGTACTTCCTGCCTTTCAACAAGGGCAACGAAGGCGCAGCGGGCAATGCGCCCAACCCCGAGGGCTTTGCCACGTCCTACCTGTGGGAAGAGGTCTGGGCCCGTGATAGCTGGCTCGACGTCCTGCATCGCTACCTCATCGGAAAACGCGACGACAAGAAGCAGCCGAAGAACGTCATCTTCCCTCGTTACCACCAACTCGACGCCACTCGGCGGCTGGTGGCCGATGTGCTGGCGAATGGTGCCGGTCAGCGCTACCTGATTCAGCACTCGGCGGGCTCGGGCAAGACCAATTCGATTGCCTGGACAGCGCACTTCCTGGCCGACCTGCACAACGCCGAGCATCAAAAGATGTTCGACAGCGTCCTGGTGGTGAGCGACCGCAATGTGCTGGACGCTCAGCTCAAGGAGGCCATCTTCGACTTCGAGCGCACCCACGGCGTGGTGGAGAGCATCACCAACGAGCACGGCAGCAAAAGCGCCCAGCTCAGCCAGGCGCTCAAAGATGGCAAGAAAATCATCATCTGCACCATCCAGACCTTCCCCTTCGCCCTTCAGGCGGTGCAAGACCTGGCGGCCACCGAGGGCAAGCGCTTCGCGGTGATTGCCGACGAGGCCCACAGCTCGCAAAGCGGTGAGGCGGCGGCCAAGCTCAAGCAGCTTCTATCGGCCGAAGAATGGGAGGCGCTGCAAGATGGTGGCGAAGTCGATACCGAGGCCTTGCTGGCCGCGCAGATGGCCGCGCGCAGCGCCGACAGCGCCGGGGCCAAGAGCCTGACCTACATCGCCTTCACGGCCACCCCGAAGCAGAAGACCCTGGAGCTGTTCGGCCGCCCCGGCCCGGACGGCTTCCCCCTGCCCTTCCACGTCTACTCGATGCGTCAGGCGATTGAAGAGGGCTTCATCCTGGACGTGCTGAAGAACTACACCAGCTACAAGCTCGCCTTCAAGCTCGCCCATGACGGGCAGGAATACGACGAGACCCAGGTCGAGCGCAGCGCGGCCATGAAGGGCATCATGAGCTGGGTGCGCCTGCACCCCTACAACATCGCGCAAAAGGTACAGGTGGTGGTCGAGCACTTCCGCGAGAACGTGCAACCCCTTCTCGCGGGCAAGGCGAAGGCGATGGTGGTGGTGGGCAGCCGCAAGGAGGCGGTGCGCTGGCAAAAGGCCATCCGGGCCTACATCGAGCGCCAGGGCTACCCCTTGGGCGTGATGGTGGCCTTCTCGGGCGAGGTAGACGACCCCGAGAGCTACCCGGCCCCGGTCACCGAATCCAGCAAGGACCTGAACCCGGGCCTGAAGGGGCGCGACATCCGCGATGCCTTTGCCGAGCCCGATTACCACCTGCTCCTGGTGGCGAACAAGTTCCAGACCGGGTTTGACCAACCTCTGCTTTGCGGGATGTACGTGGACAAGATGCTCGGCGGCATCCAGGCCGTGCAAACCTTGTCGCGCCTGAACCGCGCCCACCCGGGCAAGGACACAACCTACATCCTCGACTTCGTCAACGAGCCCGCCGACATCCTCAAGGCCTTCAAGACCTATTACGAGACGGCCGAGTTGGAGGCCAGCACCGACCCGCACCTGGTCTATGACCTGCGGGCCAAGCTCGACGCCAGCGGCCACTACGACGACTTTGAGGTGGAGCGCGTCGCCAAGGTGGACGTGGACCCCAACGGCACGCAAAAGCAGCTCGACGCCGCGATTGCCCCGGTGGCCGACCGCCTTCTGAAGCGCTACAAGGCCGCCAAGGCCGATAAAACCTGGGCTGATGAACAAGGGGACGAGAAAGCGAGCCAGGCCGCCAAGGACGCGCTCGACGTCCTGGTGCTTTTCAAGAACGACATGGGCAGCTTCGTGCGCCTCTACTCATTCCTCTCGCAAATCTTCGACTACGGCAACACCGACATCGAGAAGCGCTTCCTGTTCTTCAAGCGCCTGATCCCCCTGCTGGAGTTCGGCCGGGAGCGCGACACGGTGGACCTCTCGAAGGTGGTGTTGACCCACCACACCCTGAAGAACCATGGCAAGCAGTCCCTGAACCTGAACGCCGACGGCACCTACAAGCTGCCCCCGATGGATGCGGTGGGAACGGGCTCGGTGCAGGAGAAGCAGCAGGCCTACCTCAACGAAATCATCCAGAAGGTGAACGGGTTGTTTGAGGGTGAGCTCAGCGACGATGACCAGCTCATCTACGTGAACGGCGTTCTGAAGGGCAAGCTCCTCGAAAACGAGTTGCTGGTCCAACAGGCCGGCAGCAACTCGAAGGAGCAGTTCGCCAACTCGCCGGACCTGAAGGCGGCCGTGCTGAACGCGATCATGGATGCTCTGGACGCGCACACGACGATGAGTACCCAGGCTTTGGGTTCGGAGAAGATTAGGGATGGTCTGACCGATACCTTGCTCGGGCCGGCGATGCTTTATGAGGCACTCAGAGCGAGGGCTCAGGGCAGGGACTCCACGTCGCCTTAAAAGACCTTTTCAGCCTTGGCCGTCCATTCCTCAATCAAGCCTGTAGCTAGGCTGGAAACCTCCAGCAACTCCGCGGTCAACGCAGCAAAGGTCGACCACCGCATGTACCGGGGTTTGCCCAGGCTCATGTCAAACACCCCCACCGGCCAACCCAGGCGACGGCGGATGTCCGCCTCACGCCTGAACAGGCGAGTGCGCCGGTTTTCGCGCTGGGTGGCCGCTACCACCCCGTGGCATTGCCGGCACCCGAACCGGCCATGGTGAAGGTAGATCACACCGCACCGCCGGTCGCAGATCGGGCACAAAACCCAGCGCATGGCCCCTCCAAAATGCCGCGGCTGGTGTACCAGGCCGACGGGCTGGACCAGGCGCCCAGCAGAAAGCACCACCAGGTCAGGCGATTCCAGCCGGGCTGTGATGGCTTGGCGGCCATCGCTGACCCCGTACAGCGCCTTGTTGGTCAGGCGCCAGGAGGGGATCTGCTCATTGGTTGGCCGGGCTGCCCTGAGGCCGTGACGGCCTGAAAGTATTGAACCCATTGTGTCGAGAAGAGTAGGGTTGTTAGAGCTGAAAAGTTGGATTTGTTGTATGCGCGTACGAGTGAAAAAATTAAAGAGAGAGCTTTTCAAATTTTTCTTCTCATACGCGCATACAACTTTTCCAACTATTGCCAGGGCACTTTCGATCTCCGGGATTCAGCGACCGCCTGGATTGCCTCGGACATCTTTTTTCTCCTGTCTGCAATCCGCACCCCCTCTGCTTGGAACTTGCGATGGACTTCGGGGTTAACCAGGTACAACCCAGCAGATCGCCGACCTGGCTTCCCAACCTTGCGGCTTGGCGTGATGTCTTGTACCCAACCGAACTCGATCAAGAGGTCAATTGCCCAGCTTGTGCTTTGATCGTTAGCGCTCCGCCAACCTGTAGCGTCCCGCGTCAGATCACCTCGACTAACCGCTTCCCACCCCTTGGTCAAAATTGCTTCGCACGCAGCTTTGACCAGCCCGGAGCCGACCCCCCCTTGCTGGTCAATGTCCTTGTAAGTCTCTTGGCTGTGCCGAAAGAGGCACATCAAAATGGCCTTGGCGTTGTTCATCGTCGCCTCGGAGACGGCCTCGCGAAACTGGCCAGTGGCGGCACACTCCAACCAATGCAGCGTTGATGCGACCCTAGCTAGGAACCCTGGGAACTTGTTGTAATGCTCAGCCAAACGGACATCGGCCACACCTTGGGCGACTGTTTGCATGTGGTTGTGGAATGCCTCCGCCACGGCACGTGCCCCGGGTGTTGCATCAAGATTCCGGGGCTCGCCGCTCCGGGCCATGCGGGCAAGGGTCAAAAACACAGAGCGACACTGATCCTCGACTTGGGGTGACCGCTTGTGCGAGTAGTCAACTGGGCGCTGCTGCGCCATCAAGAGGGGGAGAAAGCGCTGAAAGAGGCCGTCCGATGTGCCCGTCCTTTGTAGCATTTGTGCCAACTTCTCGGGCTGAACGGCGGTCAAAACGCCGACGCTAAAGTTATCCAAGACCATCGGCATCGGGTCAGATTTGCGGTTGACAGTCTGCCTCCCCCCGTCAAAAGACTTGAGGTAGATCGGTCGGTCTTTGCCCGCTGTGCCACTGTAGGCATCCATTCGCCCGCAGAACTCCGAAAACTCGTCCAAGTGGATCACCACACCACCAGGGTTGTCCACCAGGAGCTTGGCCAAACCCTCCGTGGTGGTATCACCAGCAATCAATTGACGCCACGGGGGGGGTGAGGTCACTTTGCGATCCTTCGGGGGCAGCGTCAAATAGTCCGATTCGTGTCGTTCCTTCGATTCATTGACCATTTCCCTGTCGATCTCGGCGAGGAATTTCATGGCCGCCTTGATCACGGGGGACTTTCCGTCACCGGCCTTGCCGAGGACTATCCCCCAAAGAAAGGACGGCACAGAGAGCGGCCCAACATTGAACCTGTTCCGATGGTCAATTAATCCGGAAGCTGCGACCAACAATGAAAAGCCCACGGCCCCCTCGTCGAACCCTGAGCCTGCGCTGAAGTCGCGGCAATACTCGGCAAGCGGCCTTGGCAGGTGGTCCAGTGGGAAGCGCGGTGCGGGTTGATCTACAAAAGGATCAATGGGTTGAGGCCAGGGTAATAGTTCGAGCTTTTCTTCAAGGCTTGCCGGTGCTGGCGCAGCACACCCCGCGTCAAAAACCGCCTGCAAACCGGCAATGCAATCGCCGTCATTCGGCCCTGCTGCCCCTGTACGCTGGCCACCCGCCCCCTGCTGCAGGATCGCCCTGAAGTCAGCGATAGAGGCTGCGCCCCCCGGCTTCAAATCGGACCCGATAGGAACACCGTTGACGGTCATCGTGATGGGTTCGGGCTCCATGCTCGGCAGGCACAAGCGCAGCGACTCGGTGGCCTTGGCGAACGTGGTCCCGTTGGCGTCCATCACCAGGTCAATGGGGGTCATGCCATAGTTGCCACCGAAGTCCATGATGCCGTGGGGGTGGATGCCGACGTTGGGGTTCTCGCAGGCCCGCCAGGTGGCGATGGCCCGGAACCCGTCTGCGTGCGCCCTTGCCGTGGGCACCAGCTTGGTGACCCAGGCCCCAAGGTTGGCCAGGGCGTGCTGGTTCAGGTCGTGGAAATACTGGGCGTGGATCGAGCGCTCGCCCGGAATCACGTCCGGGCTGTCCTTGGGCGCTCGCGCAGGCTTCTGGTAATGTCGGTCTTCCTCGGTCTGGTACGGGGCAAGCACGCGCTCGACCTGGGCCATGAAGTCGTCGGGCAGCTGGGGCAGCTCATCAATGGGCCATAGGTTGTCCAGCGTTTCCTCCGTCAGCCACACGTAGTTGCAGCCGCTGGGGTGGGCCGTAGGCGGCACCACGGTTTGCCGACCGTCGGACAGGATGTCCAGCACCCGGTTGCCGCCCACGTCGAAGGACTTGGAGGGCTCGCCGTTGTAGCGGTAGAACTTGGTCCAGCCCTTGGCGCCCTTCTTGGCCACCGGGGTGTAGGGGATGATGGCGTCAAGGGCATCATTGCCCCCGGCCGGAAGGTCGTAGTCCTTGTCCAGGGCAACGATGCGCGACAGCTTGCCGCACACAACGCCGATACCGGCCCCTGGCCAGCGCTCCCAGTGCTCCAGCTCGATGCTGGTGGGCAACCGTTCGGCGAAGCGTGTCCATTTGGACATTCCTCGCCAACCATCAACCTCTGACCATTCGCCGGGTTTCTTGCTGCCCGGGGCGATTGGAACGATGCTAATTTTTCGCTCAAGGTACTTCCAGGCGAACTCAGAAAAGACCGAATTGGCGGGGTAGGAAGCTTGCCCACTCACGCCACTTGCGAGAAAATCTTGGTGTTCCTGCTGTTTTTCCTGAGAGGCCTCGCTGGTTGCCGCCAGCGGGGCTTCATTCATTTGGGCGTTCATTTGGGCGCCCCCTTTCTGGCGGCCGCGCGCTGCTCAATCCACTGTTCGACCTCAACGCGGATCCATCGCTTGGACCTACCGACGATGATGGGCACCGGGAAGCCTACCTGGCGAGACAACTCATGCACGGCAGTCCGTCGCAGTCGTAACAGCTCCTGTAGGTCAGAAAACGTGATCAGGACAGGCCGATAGGACTGTCGTCGGGGCTCGGGGTCGGGATCAGGCTGGGGATCGTCAGAAGAGGCCGCTACGGGCGCTTCTGGGGCTGCCGACGCGCCACTACCACCTGACTCGGGTAGGTCGTTGGTGATGGTCGGTATCGTGGCCTCGGGGGCTTTGCGGGAGTCGCCGCCGCGAGCTCGGTGGAGGGCATCTGCGAAGTCACGCAGGCTGCCCGTGACGGACATGGAGAAAGGGCGAATGGTCATTGCAGGAACCTGATCGGAGTCGAATAGAAGCGGCCAATATCGGGGGTAAATGGCAATTCGACGTCACGCAGCCAAGAAGGCGCGCAATTCGCCCACGTGCCAGCGCGTTGCGCGAAGGGAAATTTTCCGGGGGGCGGGCAAGGCGCCGCGCTGGACCATGCGCCAGACAGTCGCTTTGGAAACGCCAGTGACGGTGGTCACGACGTCGAGTGCGACAAACGCACTGTCGGGGAGGTCGTCGAAGTTGACGGCGGATGAGGGAATAGCGGCCATGTGGATCTCTATTGAGGTGACGGACACACCGGGGTGATGTGTCTTGCGTGTTCAATAGTGTTCCTGAGGCACTATGCGCCGTCGAGGCCAACAGGTCTGGGGCTTTTGACCTTGACTTATTCCTGGTCGCTACGCATTGCTTCCTGATATTCCCGAACCCTGCGCCTCACCGTTGCCTCCGACAGCTCAAGCTTAGACAGATCAGGCTTAGCCGGATCACGCTTGTACGACTCGGCCAAGCTAGCGTATGCACCCTCAACGGTTAGCCCACGTCTTCTCAGAGCGTCAAATTCCTGCCCAATCTTGTAGTAGTCACCCTTGGGGCGCGCATTAAGCACTGTGAGGTGTAGCTCTCTTGCCAACTCCTTGGCCCTGGCTGCGGGTGGCTTCGCCATCGCAGCCTCAATGGCGCCGGCCAAATGTCCAGCCAGAGGGGTTGGCAAGGGCTTTCCCTCACGGATGTACCGAGCCGCTAACTGCAGGGCCTTGGCTGCTGCATCAGCGTCACCTGGCGCGCATGAGACGTACTCAGCAGCATCTGCGTCAAAGTTGATCCAAACCATCAGCTCACCCGTTCGCACGCAGTTGGATCACGTCAGCCCCCTGGCGCAGCTTGTCCAGGTAGTCCGCCCACCGCTGCATCATTTCGCGCCGGGCTGGCAGGTGAGCCGTACGGTTGTAGGCGCGGCCATTGGGGTCTTTGACGGCATGAGCAAGCTGGTGCTCGATCAAGTCCACGCGCTCGCCCAGCACCTCATCCATGATCGTTCGGGCCGTTGCACGGAAGCCATGGGCGGTCTGTACCTCGTTGCTGTACCCCATGCCCCGCAAGGCTGCATTGACGGTGTTTTCGGACATGCAGCGTTCGCCAGTGCGCATGCTGGGAAAAACATACCGGCCGTGCCCGGTGATTGGTTGCAGCTCCTGCAGAATCGCTACTGCCTGGCGACTCAGGGGAACGAGGTGATCGTTCTTCATCTTCATCTTGGCACCAGGGATGCGCCATTCGGCGGCCTCCAGATCAAACTCAGTCCACTCCGCTGAGCGCAGCTCGCCCGGCCGGACAAACACCAGCGGCGTCAGCTTGAGTGCAGCACTGGCGACGGGGTAGCCCGTGTACGCATGAATAGCCCGCAGCAGGGGCCCCAGCTGCGAGGGATCCGTGACAGCAGCGTAATGCGTCTTTTCAGCACGCTGCAGGGCTCCACGCAGATCCGTGGTCACATCGCGCTCAGCAGAGCCCTCGGCGACGGCAAAGCGGAACACCTGACCGCAGATCTGGTTCACCCGGTGCGCAGTGTCAAACGCCTTACGGGCCTCGATCTTGCGCACCACGGCCAAAACATCACGCGGGCCAATTGAGGTGATGGGGCTAGCACCGATGGAGGGAAAAACATCCTTCACCAGCCAGGTTTGGACTTTTCCCTGGGTGGACTCAGCACGACTGGCTGCCGTCGCCGTCAACCACAAGCGCGCGATTGCCTCGAAGGTGTTGGAGGCAGTTGCAGCGCGGTGTAACTTTTCCTCCCGCTTGGCCTGGCCGGGGTCGAGCCCATCAGCCAACAGCTTCTTGGCATCTTCGCGCCTTTGGCGAGCCTTGGCCAGAGACACCTCAGGGTAGACACCCAAGGCCAACGTCTTGCGCTTGCCGTGGATCGCATAGTCCATCCGCCAATACTTGCCTGCCGCCTTGACGAGAAGGAACATGCCAGCGCCGTCGGCGTACTTGTCCCCCGCTGGCTTGCCTGAGGGTTTGACTTGCTTGATGAAAGTATCGGTGAGGGGCATGGAGGGGGCTTCTTACGGTATCTGGACCTACGGCATCTACCAAGTACCGTTCGAAGTACCGTAAAAATACCGAGATGAGATGCTACCCCTTGAGCCTACCTGCGACAAGAAAAAACCCGCAGAGCCAGAAGCCATGCGGGTTTTGAGGGGTTTGGCGACCGCCTGAGGCGATCAAATGGTGCCCGGAACCGGAATCGAACCGGTACGACTTGCGTCGAGGGATTTTAAGCATGCTCTGTCTGCCGGTTTCCCCGCAGCATGGACTATCTCTTTGCCCTCAGCTTGACCTGGTGGGGCAGTGGGCGCTCTTGCTGGTCATTAAGAGGGCTTGACCTCTCCAGTAGTCTCTGCACCTTCCAGAACTGCAGTTCTGGCTTGGCTCACGATCGGCATGGCTTGCGCTTTAGCCTCTCCTGAATTCACCCACAGCTTGCTTCGCCGTTACTGGCGAAGGGGGACTCGTTGTCTGACGATCCCTTGTGTCTACCAATTTCACCATCCGGGCACGGCGCGCAGTCTAGCACGAGCCGACCGGGTCACCGCCTTGGCGGCCCGGCGCGCAATCCCTCGGCTTGGGTCGGGCTCCTCAGGAGCCTGTCAGCGTTCACGGAGTGACCCCAGTGACAGGCGAAAAAAAAGGAAGCCGAAGCTTCCTTTTTTTGTTTGGAGCGGGAAAAGAGGCTCGAACTCTCGACCTCAACCTTGGCAAGGTTGCGCTCTACCAACTGAGCTATTCCCGCGTGACCGTTTTTGCAGACCCTTTTTCAAGCGCCTACCGGATGCGGCCATTGCTGACCTCACCCTGCCCTCTGCGAGCCAAACCGCAGCGGCTTTATTTGGAGCGGGAAAAGAGGCTCGAACTCTCGACCTCAACCTTGGCAAGGTTGCGCTCTACCAACTGAGCTATTCCCGCGTAACCGTTTTCGCAGGCCCTCTTTCAAGTGCCTGCCGGATGCCGCCATTGCTGACTTCACCCTACCCTCTGCGAGCCAAACCGCAGCGGCTTTGTTTGGAGCGGGAAAAGAGGCTCGAACTCTCGACCTCAACCTTGGCAAGGTTGCGCTCTACCAACTGAGCTATTCCCGCGTAACCGTTTTCGCAAGCTCTCTTTCGAGGGCCTGCCGGATGCGGCCATTGCTGACCTCACCCTGCCTTCTGCGAGCCAAACCGCAGCGGCTTTGTCTGGAGCGGGAAAAGAGGCTCGAACTCTCGACCTCAACCTTGGCAAGGTTGCGCTCTACCAACTGAGCTATTCCCGCAGGGCTTCTTTCGAAGCATTTTCGCTGTGCAGTTGGGGCATACACCGCAGCTTGTTCAGCGAAGCCTCAGATTATACATATTTTTTCCTACATGCCAAAATTTTTTAAAAATTCATCGAACCGTGGCCCTGCCCCACAGGCGGAGGCGCCGGGCACCAAGGGCCGAACTGCGCCATGGCGTGAGGCGCTTGTTCGAGGGCAAGCGCAGCACCGGACAAGGGCAAACCACCTGCCTTGCCCATGAGGGCTGACGTATGCTCGGTCCAAACAAGGCCACTGGCTGCCCTGCTCAGGCCGCCCATCGTTACCAGGAGACACTGCCCATGAACCGATCCAACACCTATTTGCCCCTCACACGCCGCGCCCTGGCGGGTTGGCTGGGCGCCAGCGCGCTGGGCTTGCAGGCGCAGGAGCGCTTCCCCAGCAAACCCATCACTGTGGTCGTCCCCCAGGCTGCCGGCGGCGCCAACGATGCGATCGCCCGGGTGGTGGCACAAAAGCTCAGCGAGCAACTGGGCCAGACCGTGTTGGTGGACAATCGCCCTGGAGCTGGCGGCAATGTGGGCACAGCCGCCACCGCGCGGGCCAAACCCGACGGCTACACCTTGCTGCTGACAGCCGACAGTGCCCAGGTGATCAACCCCTGGCTTTACAAAAACACGGGCTTTGACCCCGTCAAGGACTTCGAGCCCATCGCCCCCGTGGCCACCGCCGGCTACGTGCTGGTGGCCAACCCCAGCTTCCCGGCGCGCAATCTGGCCGAACTGATCGCCCTGGCCAAGGCCAGCCCCGGCAAGTACGCGATTGCCTCAGCGGGCAATGGCACGCTCAACCACCTGATTGGTGAAATGCTGCAAAAGGCGGCAGGCATCGACCTGCAGCACATCCCTTACAAGGGCTCCGCTGCGGCCGCTACCGACGTGGTGGGCGGGCAGGTGCCACTGTCGGTCCAGAGCTTGCCGTCCTCCATTGCGTTCATCAAAACCGGCAAGCTCAAGGTGATCGGCGTGGTCAACCCCAAACGCATCGCTGCCCTGCCCGACAGCCCCACCATGGGCGAAACCCTGAAGGGCTTTGGCCAGACCCCTTGGTATGGGCTGTTCGCGCCTGCGGGCACACCGGCCGCCATCGTCAACCAGCTGCAGCAAGAGGTGAGCAAGGCCCTGGAGCAAAAAGAAGTCATTGAGCGCCTGGCCGCAGTGGGCTGCGAGCCCTTCAAAGGCAGCGCCACTCAACTGGCCGAGCTGGTGCGCGATGACCTGCAACGCTGGCAGAAGGTGGTCAAGGACACGGGCGCCACCCTGGACTGAACGCCCTCCCGCGCGGCGCCCGCTCACCCGATCGCCCGCCCCCACATCCCCGGCGGATAAAGCACGGTTCGCCGCCCGGATCGTCACGCTCGGGAGACAATGGCGGCCTTCGGCGGGCACGGGCCCGCTGTGCCCAGCTGCGGCAGCCCACCTCTGCGGTGGACGGCTCCAGCCCCAGAGATTGAGAAAGCCCATGAAAGTCGCCACCTGGAACGTCAACTCCCTGTCCGTTCGCCTGCCCCAAGTGCTGGACTGGCTGGCCGCCAACCCCGTTGATGCGCTGTGCCTGCAAGAGCTCAAGCTCAGCGACGACAAGTTCCCGGTCGCAGCACTGCAAGAGGCCGGCTACCACAGCGCCTTCTTTGGCCAAAAGACGTACAACGGCGTCGCCATCCTGAGCCGCAGCCCGCTGAGCGAGACGGTACGCAACATCCCGGGCTTTGAGGACGAACAGGCCCGCATCATCGCTGGCACCTTGCAGGGCGAAGATGGCCCGGTGCGCATCGTCAATGGCTACTTCGTCAACGGTCAAGCCCCCGACTCGGACAAGTTCGTCTACAAGATGCGCTGGCTGCAGGCGCTGCGCGACTGGCTGCACAGCCAGCTCGAAGCGCACCCGCGTCTGGTGCTGCTGGGCGACTTCAACATCACGGCCGATGACCGCGACACCTGGGACCCCGAAGGCCTGCGCGAAACCATCCACCACACCACGGCCGAGCGCGATGAGCTCAAGGCCCTGCTGGCCCTGGGCCTGCACGACGCCTTCCGCCTGTTCGAGCAGGCAGAGAAAAGCTACTCCTGGTGGGACTACCGCGAGTTCGCCTTCCGGCGCAACCGAGGCCTGCGCATCGACTACGCCCTGGTCAGCGAAGCCCTCAAACCCCAGGTCAGCGCCTGCGTGATCGACCGGGCCCCCCGCAAAAATGAACGCCCCAGCGACCACACCCCCGTGGTGGTGACGTTCTGAGCGTGTCGCCCGCGCGGTCCCATCCATCGCAGAAACGCGCCCCACCCTCCACCCCGCTCACCGAGCGCTCCAAGAGATACACCGCAGCAAACCAGCGCTTGCAGCGGTGTGGATGAGCCTGGCGTGCCGCTTGCGACCGCGCCCAAGCAGGCTTACTCCAGCCCCAGCTCCTGGATCTTGCGTGTGATGGTGTTGCGCCCAATGCCCAGCTTTTGTGCCGCTTCGATGCGGCGGCCTCGGGTGTTGGCCAGGGCGGTCAAGATCAGCTTGGATTCAAAGCGGCGCGTCAACTCGTCCCACACATCGTGGCGGCCGGTGGCCAGCAACTCCAAGGCTTCGGTTTCCAGGCCCAACTCCCAACCCGAGGCCCGCTTGGCCAGGGCGGCGGCCGGCAGGGGCATGGCCTCATCGCCCGCGGCTTCCAGCGCCAGGCCATCAGCCCCCATCACGGGCAGGCCTGACACCGGCGCCAGGGATGCACCAGGCAGCTCCACGCGCACCGGCGTCGGCTCCAGGGCAACAGCCGCCGGGTGATAAGACGCCGAATTGATGGCGCCCCCCACCCCGGAGCCGCCCAAGACCTCGGGCGGCAAATCCTTGGCCTCGATGACTTGGGCCGGTGCCATGACCGTCAACCAGTGGCAGATGTTCTCCAACTGACGCACGTTGCCCGGGAAGTTGAAGCCCCCCAGTTGGGCCAGGGCGGTGTCAGCGATTCGCTTGGGCTCCACGCCCAACTGCTTGGCGCTTTGCTGCAGGAAATGACGCGTCAGCATGGGCACGTCTTCCTTGCGCTCACGCAGCGCTGGCAGGCGCAGGCGGATCACGTTGAGGCGGTGGAACAAGTCCTCGCGGAACACGCCGTCCTTGACGCGCTGCTCCAGGTCCTGATGGGTGGCCGCAATGACGCGCACATTGGCTTTGACGGCGTTGTGCCCCCCCACGCGGTAGAAGTGGCCATCTGACAACACACGCAGCAAACGGGTTTGCAGGTCGAAGGGCATGTCGCCGATTTCGTCCAAAAACAGCGTGCCGCCCTCGGCTTGTTCAAAACGGCCACGGCGCATGGTCTGGGCGCCCGTGAAGGCGCCACGCTCATGGCCAAACAGCTCGGACTCCAGCAGGTCCTTGGGGATGGCGGCGGTGTTGATGGCCACAAAGGGGCCGTTGGCGCGCGGCGAATGCTTGTGCAGGGCGCGCGCCACCAGCTCTTTACCCGAGCCGGATTCGCCGGTGATCATCACCGTCACATTGCTTTGACTCAAGCGGCCGATGGCGCGGAACACGTCCTGCATGGCTGGCGCTTGGCCCAGCATCTCAGGCGTGGCGGCCATGCGTTCTTCGGCCACTTCTTCGCGCTGGCTTTCTTCGACCGCGCGGCGGATCAACTCCACCGCCTTGGGCAGGTCAAAGGGTTTGGGCAGGTATTCGAAGGCGCCGCCCTGGAAGGCCGAGACCGCACTGTCCAGGTCCGAGAAGGCCGTCATGATGATGACGGGCAAGCCGGGGTGGCGCTCCTTGACCTTGCTCAGCAGGTCCAGGCCCGAACCGCCTGGCATGCGGATGTCGCTGACCAGCACCTGCGGGCCCTGGTTGTCCACATCGTCTTCGCCGATGTCGTCCAGCGCCGCCAGCACCTCGCGCGGGTTGGTGAAGCTGCGCGTGGGCAGCTCTTCCCGCAACAGCGCTTTTTCGAGCACGAAGCGGATCGATTGATCGTCATCTACTATCCAGATCGGCTTCATGAGCACTTACCACCTTAGGTCAATTTGTTGTCAATCAAAGTCAGGGCAAGGGAATCAATATCTTGAAATCCGTCCTCCCTGGCACGCTATCGCACTCGATCAAACCGTGGTGTTGCTGCACAAAAGTCTGTGCCAGCGTCAGCCCCAGGCCGGAACCACCATCACGCCCTGAAACAAGGGGGTAGAAGATGCGGTCCTTGATCGAGTCCGGCACGCCGGGCCCGTTGTCGATGACATGCAATTCCAGTGCCAGTCGGTAGCGCTGTTTGCCAAAAGTAACCTGCCGCGCAATGCGCGAGCGGAAGATGATCTGCCCGTCGCCTGCGGCCACTCGATCGGCCAAGGCCTGGGCGGCGTTGTGGGCGATGTTGAGCACCGCCTGGATGAGTTGCTCACGGTCGCCGCGGAACTCGGGGATCGAGGTGTCGTAGTCCCGCACCACGCGCAGACCACGCGGAAACTCGGCCAAGATCAGGGAGCGCACGCGCTCGCACACCTCGTGGATGTTGACGTCCCCGACCACATGCGGGCGCCGGTGCGGTGCCAGCAACCGGTCCACCAGGGTTTGCAGGCGATCGGCCTCGTGGATGATGACCTGGGTGTACTCGATCAGGTCGCGCGACTCGACCTCCATCTGCAGCAACTGGGCTGCGCCGCGGATGCCCCCCAGCGGATTCTTGATCTCGTGGGCCAGGTTGCGGATCAGCTCTTTGTTGGCCTGGGCCTGGTCAATCAGCCGCTCCTCGCGGTCCTGGCGGGCCTGCTGTTCCAAGGGCAACAGCTCGATGATCACCTCGCCGGGTCGATCCGTCTGGGCCACGATCACATGCACCAGCACCGGGTCGTGGTTGAAGCGCTTGAGCCAGGCGTCGTAACGCAGCGCGGCGAATTCATTGCTGCCGGCGCCTTCCAGCGCATTGCGCAGGATCTGCGGCTCGGAAAAGAAGTCGGCAAATTGGGAGCCTTCGATCGTGCGGCGCGAGGTGCCAATGGCATCTTCCAGCGCGGCATTGGCAAACACCACCGTGCCATCAATGCGCACCACAGCGACCAAGGTCGCCAGCAGGTCAAAGGGTTGAAAGGCCGCCAAAACGGGGGTCGGTACCGGGGGGGATTGGCGGCTCATTTGAGGCGCGCCATTTCACGCTTGATACCGGCCACGTCGGCCTCGGCACGGGTCAGCGACTCCTTGAGGGCCGCCACCCGGTCAAGATACTTCTGGTAATTCTTGGCTTCTCCGCCTTGTTTGTCAGGCTCGCCGTTGTTGTATTCCTTTTGCAGTTCAGCCAGGCGGGCCTCGGCTTTGCGCAATTCGGATTCAAGGATGGCCCGAGCATCAGCATCGCGGGCTTTTTGCTCACTGTTGTCGACCTTCGGCGCACCGGGTGGAGCGGTCACGACGCGACCGGGCTCAGCCGGATTGGTCGCCGGACGGGTCCCCGGAACCACCGTCACATTGCCACCTTCGACCAGCTTGCAGTCTTTGGACCGCGCAGCGGAGACCGTGTTGGTGTATTCATTGCCGCAACGGTAAATGCGGTCTTGCGCCAAGGCGGGGCCTGCCAAAAGGACCAGCAGGGGGATCAGTACAGCGTGTTTCATACGTCCAGTTCAACGCCCTTGCGGGCAGCTTGGCAAGTATCCCCCAATCGCTCTGCCCCGAGAAGGCAAAGCCCGATCAGCCAGCAGCCTATGCCTGGGATAGACACCATGAAAAAAGGGCAGCCGAAGCTGCCCTTTTTGCGCCATGCATGGCCCTGTGATTACAGGGAGTAGTACATGTCGTATTCGACGGGGTGAACCGACATGCGGAAGCGGTTGACTTCTTGCATCTTCAGATCGATGTAGGCATCGATCATGGAGTCGGTGAACACGCCACCCTTGGTCAGGAACGCGCGGTCCTTGTCCAGGGCTTCCAGGGCTTGATCCAGGCTGTGGCAGACGGTCGGCACCAGTGCGTCCTCTTCGGGCGGCAGGTGGTACAGGTCCTTGGTGGCCGCTTCGCCGGGGTGGATCTTGTTTTCCACGCCGTCCAGACCAGCCATCAACAGGGCAGCAAAGCCCAGGTACGGGTTCATCAGCGGATCGGGGAAGCGGGCTTCCACGCGACGGCCCTTCGGGTTCGACACGAATGGGATGCGGATCGAAGCGGACCGGTTCTTGGCCGAGTAGGCCAGCTTCACCGGGGCTTCGAAGTGAGGCACCAGGCGCTTGTAGCTGTTGGTACCCGGGTTGGTGATGGCGTTCAGGGCACGGGCGTGCTTGATGATGCCGCCGATGTAGTACAGGGCGAAATCAGACAGGCCAGCGTAGCCGTCACCGGCGAACAGGTTCTTGCCGTCCTTCCAGACCGACTGGTGAACGTGCATGCCGGAGCCGTTGTCACCGTGGTAGGGCTTGGGCATGAAGGTGGCCGTCTTGCCGTAAGCGTTGGCCACGTTGTGGATCACGTACTTTTGCAGGATGGTCCAGTCAGCGCGTTCCACCAGGGTGCTGAAACGGGTGCCGATTTCGTTTTGGCCAGCGCCAGCCACTTCGTGGTGGAACACTTCGACCGGGATGCCCAGGGATTCGAGGATCAGGGACATTTCAGCGCGCATGTCTTGCGTGCTGTCGACCGGGGGCACCGGGAAGTAACCGCCCTTGACGGTCGGACGGTGACCGCGGTTGCCGCCTTCGAGCTTGGAGCCGGTGTTCCACGGGGCTTCGTACTCTTCGATTTCGTAGAAGGTGTTTTGCGGCTCGGTGCTCCAACGGATGCCATCGAAGATGAAGAATTCGGGTTCCGGACCGAAGAAGGCGGTGTCGCCCATGCCCGAAGCCTTCAGGTAGGCTTCAGCGCGCTTGGCGATCGAACGCGGGTCGCGGTCGTAGGACTTGCCGTCAGCCGGTTCCACCACATCGCAGGTCAGGATGAGGGTGGTTTCTTCGAAGAAGGGGTCGATGTTGGCGGTGTTCGGATCCGGCACCAGCAGCATGTCAGAGGCTTCAATGCCTTTCCAACCAGCGATGGAAGAACCGTCAAAAGCGTGCCCCGACGTGAACTTGTCTTCGTCAAAGTGGGACACAGGAACCGTGGTGTGCTGCTGCTTGCCACGGGTATCGGTGAAGCGGAAGTCGATGAACTTGACTTCGTTTTCCTTCACCAACTTCATCACGTCTGCGACGGTCTTTGCCATCAGGATCTCCTGGGTTGAGGCTGGTTAAAAAATCAATGACTCAAAGGGGAATGCAGTTTTTGTGCCAAAGCTTGGTGCACGACACTCGCAGCCCACGGCCGTATTTTGCCTTGCCAGCAGGCCGTTGCCGGCATTTTGCCCCCTCAAGCCCACCTGCCGAGCTCGTTATTTTTACTCAAGCCCCGTGGAATGCATTGTTTTGGTGCAAAACAGAAATGCACCAACTTGGTTCAAAACATCAACGCACCATTTCAGGGCCCAGCTTGACCTCAAAGCGATGCAGGCCAGCCAGCAGGGCGGGGTAGGCTTGCAAAACCATCGTCGGGTCCCCTTTGACGCCCAACTCAATGTGCCGGCCGTACTGGGGGTGGTCCACGCTGGGCAGGCTGAACACCTTGACCCCGGCATGGGCTCGTTCGATGTCTTCCATCAGCGGTGTCAGGGCCGCCTCCATGGCGCCAAAAACGATCACCGACTTCTCGACGTGGGGCACCCGGTTGAACAAATGCGCATAGTGGGTGTCCAGCACCCATTCGATCATCGGCCAGGCCATGACCGGAAAGCCTGGCACAAAGTGCACTGCTCCCCCGCCCGAGCCCTGGCAGGAGAAGCCAGCAATCTTGTTGTAGGGGTTGGGGATGATGGTGGCCGAGGCTGGGAACACCCCCATGTTCAGGCGGTGCACGTTGTCGTCACGTTCGGGCTCGTAGGGAAGGCCTTGCTCGCGCGCCACGTCTTGCATGCGTTCGCGAATCAGATCCGCCGCCTGCGGGTGCAGCTGCAGGGGCTGGCCCAAGGCACGGCCCGCACATTGACGGGTGTGATCGTCTGGCGTGGCGCCAATGCCACCGCATGAAAACACGGCATCGCCCGAAGCAAAGGCCCGGGCCAAGGTGGCTTCCAGGCGTTGCGGCGAATCGCCAACGTAATCCGCCCAGGCCAATTGCAGACCACGCGCGCCCAGCAGTTCGATGACTTTGGGCATGTGCTTGTCAGCACGCTTGCCCGACATGATCTCGTCACCGACGATGATCAAGCCAAAAGGACGCAGCGCCTCAGGGAAGGCGGGGAGGCTCGGCGCCGCTGCCGATGGGGAGGGAGGGAGGTGGGTTGGGCTCATCCTTCCATCCTACCGTGATGGGGTCCAACACCTCGACCGGAGCCGCCGTACCCGACTCGGCCCGAAGCCTATCGAGCGCGGCCAGGCAGTAGTGGGCAAACCACAGCGAGGAAAACGCAAACACCAGGGTGTAAATCCAGATGGCCACCGGCACCAGCACCACGAAAGCCGCGGCAAACAAGGCGCCGGACGCCCAGACCAGGCTGGGCGCTGCGCCCAGGTACCCCGTCATCACGCCCATGCCCAGCAGCGTCAAGCGGTGGCGCCGAAACAGGGTTTGGCGTTCGGCCTTGCTGGCGTGCAAGGCCAAAGCGTCATAGGCCATGACACGGTACGTCAGCCAGCCCCAGATCAGGGGCGGCAAAATCAGAATCAGGGGCGGCACCAGCCACAGGGGCACTGAGGCGATCAGGGCCACCAAGGCCAACAAGACCGACCCCAAGGACCACAGCACGCTGCCCAGGGTGGAACCACCGCGCAGCCGGTCCATGCGGGGAAACCGCCGCTCGCTGACCATGGACACCAAAGCAGGTGCCATCAACACCGCCACCACCACCAGCGACACCACCACCAGCAAAGGGGTGACGACCGCGATGACGATCAGGGGCGCGAACACCGTTTTGAGCGCGCCCATGCCCACACTCTGCAGCCAGCCCAAAAAGGCATTCAACAGCTCCGACGCCTCCAGCATCTGGCGCACGCCATCCACGGCGGGTTCCCAGTAGAAGTAACCCAGTCCCAAGGCCAGACCGACCAGCAGCAGCAAGGGCAGAAAGGACAAGGCGATCACGCGCGGGTGCAGGCAATACACCACCGCGCGCCAGAAGGAGTCGAGCAGCAAAGTCATGGGCGCAGCATAACCGCAGGCCAAGGCAAAGGGTCAAGCCCGGGTCAGTGAGGCAAGCCGCCCTTCGATCGGGGGCTGGCGCTCAGGTGCCTCCGAAGAGGTGTTCAGCCCTGCCCAAACAAGCGCCTCAAGCCCAGCCACTGTTGAGCCCAAAAGCCCCGGCCGTAGTCACGCAGACCATGGGGGCCTGGCTCGACCTGATCCCGCACGCCGGTGGGCAAGTACGCGACTTCGAAATTGGCCGTGCCAAACAGCATGTCCCACCACGGCAAGAGCACACCGAAATTGCAGCCCCCCAACACCGGCGGGCCGCTGCGCCCCGGTACCGCCGGGAACTCATGGCCCACGCCGATGGCGTGGTGCATGCGGTGGAAACGCGGACTGACCCACAGGCGCTCGCCCACGCGGCCAAACCACCAGCGCAGATTGGCGTGTTGGAAGTTCTCGCTGAGCTGGGTGATGGCCACCACGGCAATGAACTGCCCCGGCGCAATGCCAATCAACTGCGCCACCAACACCATGATGCAGTCGCCGATCAGGTCGTCGAGCAGGTGGTTTCGGTTGTCGGACCACATCGTCATCTGACGCTGGGAATGGTGCAGCGAATGCAAAGCCCACCAGCGGTCGGATTGGTGCTGGGCGCGGTGCACCCAGTAGCCCACAAAGTCGAAGGCCACCAGGTACAGCACCAGACTGACCCAGGGCTGATCCGTCACGCCAGGCCACAGCTCGTCCAGGTGCCAGGTGGGCCAACCGGCCACCCGCAAGTGGCCAAACAGCTCATCGAACAAAGGATCAACGGCGAAGAACAAGACCACGCGCACCAGGCCCAGGCGGTGGATCAAGGTGTAGAGAATGTCCACCCGCACGGCACGGCGGTCGGTCAGGGGCTCTGCGGGCCACAGGCGCTGCAGGGGGGCAATCAAGGCCACCATGACGACCAACTGGATCAGGCCAACCAGAAACCAGCCCATGGCGTTGTAGCCATCTTCGAGGAAGTTGCCCCAACCCGCCTGGAACATCAAGGGCTGCAGAATCGCCTCGAACAGCCAGAGCTGGGCGGCCCCAAAAGCATCGATCAACGCATCCATGTCCGACCTCAAAAACCTTTTTGCGCCAGCCAGGCCTGGTAGTCAGGGTGCTCACGCAAGGTGGCGAAACAAAACCCACGGGCCTTGAGCCCCTCGATCAAGGGCTCCAGCACCGCCGGGGCCCAGGGGTCGCGACGCGACCAAATGCCCAGGTGCGCCATCAAGATGTCGCCGGGGCGGATGTTGCGCAAGGCTCTGTCCAGCAGCGCGGCATTGCTGAAACGCTCGCTGGGCAGCTCGTCCCCCAGAAAACCGGCCGGCGCCCAACCCACATGGGCATAGCCGCATTGACGGGCGGCCGCCAGCAAGGCCGGTGAAGTCTTGCCGCCCGGCGCACGGAACAGCGGCAACGGCTTTTGGCCCGTCAGTTGCTGTAGGCGGCGCGAGGCGCGGTCCAGGGTTTCGCAATAGGCGGCGGGTTCAATCACCGACTCGCGGCCGCTGTCAGGGCCAGCCGAGGGCTTGACGCGAAAACGCATCTGCCCATCCGCCCCGGGTACATCAGCGCGCCAGTAAACATGGTCCCAGGTGTGGCTGGCAAAGGCATGGCCCTCGGAAGCGCGTGCGCGCCACCAGGGAGCCCAGTGCTCCCCCAAAGTGCCGTCGCCTTGCTGGGTGGCTTCGTTGGCGGCAAAAAAGGTCACGCGCACCTGCTGGCGCTGCAGCACCTCGGCGATCAGGGGTGCCACGCCCATGTGGCCGGTGTCCAGCGTCAGGTAAACCGGCTTGGCACAGCGGGCCGGTGCCGCGGATGGCATGGGGGTTTGGGCTTGCACCCAGCCGACGGCCGCCCAGCCCCAACACGCAAGCAGAACGGAGCGTCGCAGCCGTGCCACAGGCTCAGCGCGGTGCGTGGTCAAGGGTCCAGACGCCATGGGGGGACTTGCCCACGTTCACCTGCCGCAGCACTTTGCGGGTTTCGGTATCAATGACGGTCATCTTCTTGGCCCAGCGCGAACTCAAGAGGATCAGCTTGCCGTCGGCCGACACGTCCATGCAGTCCGGCCCTGTGGGGCCAGGCAACTGGGCCACTGCGGTCAGGGTTTGCATGTCAATCTTACTGATGCTGTTGGCCACCCGGTTGCTGACGTAGATGTGGCGCTTGTCGCCAGCCCCCCGGAAGGCGTGGGCGCCCTTGCCGGTCGGAATGGTCTTGATCAGCTTGGCCTCTTTGCCGCCACTGACGTCATACACCTCGACGCCCTCACCCCCGGTCATGCCGATGAACAAGGTCTTGTCGTCAGGGCTGCCGTAGACGTCGGCCGGCAAGGAGCCGGTCTTGACGCGCCACTTGACGGTTTGGCTGGCCAGATCGATGGCCACCAGCTCGTCACTGTCTTGCATGGTGGAGTACACCGTGCTGCTGCTGCTGTCCACCCACAAGTGGCTGGGTGTCTTGCCGGTGGAGATGCGCTTGGACAGGGTCACGTCCTTGCCATCCCAGCGGTAGATGTCCACATGGTTCAGGCGGTTGGCGGCGGTGATCAGCCACTTCATGTCGGGCGAGAAGCGCAGCTGGTAGGGGTCCAGAATGCCACGCACGGTGCGCTGCACCTCGGCCGTCTTGGGGTCCAGGAAGGTCAGCGAATCCCCGAGGGCATTGGCCACGATGAGTGACTTCTCATCTGGCGTCAAGTACAGGTGGTGAGGCTCTTTGCCGGTGGGAATGCGCTTGGTTTCGGTCCAGGTGGCTGGATCAATGACGCTGACGCTGGCATCCAGGGAATTCAGCACAAAAATGGGATGAACCAGGCCGTTGTTGGGCAGGCTGGCCGGGGCCGCAGCCGCCGGCTTGGCCGCCGCGCCGGCAGGGGCTGCGGTCTGGGCCTGCAGCGGAGCGCTGAGGGCCAGCAACAAAGAGGCGCCGGCCAGAATGGGGGCGCTGGCGCACACGGCGGAGGAGATACGGCGACGGGCAAACGACTTCACAACAATCCACTTTCTGGGTCAAGCCGCCAGTGTAGCCGCCCGCCGCCAAGCCTTCGCCGCCGGGGGGCTCAGGGCTTGAGCAAGGTCAGATCGGCCTCACTGAGCCAACGCCATTGGCCGGGTGCCAGGTCCGCGGGGATGGTCAATCCGCCGATTTGGGCGCGGTGCAAGCCTTCGACCCGGTTGCTCACCGCCGCCACCATGCGTTTGACCTGGTGGTACTTGCCCTCCAACAAAGTCAGGCGCAGCAAATGCGGCCCGGCCGCCTCACAGGCCGCCGCCCGCACGGGCTTGGGGTCGTCGTCCAACACCACGCCAGCCAGCAGGCGCTGGATCTGACCGTCGTCCAGGGGGTGCTTGGTGACCACCTCGTAAATCTTGGGCACATGCTTTTTGGGCGAGCTCATGCGGTGGATGAACTGGCCGTCATCACTGAGCAACAAGAGCCCGGTGGTGTCCTGGTCGAGCCGGCCCACGGCCTGCACGCCTTGCACCGCACTCTTGCTGGGGCGTTGACGCAGCGGCGCGGGCAACAAGGTGTAGATGCTGGGCCAGGCCGAGGGCTTTTGTGAGCACTCGGTGCCAGCAGGCTTGTTCAGCATCAAATACGCCTTCTCGTGGTAAGCCCAGTCCACCCCCTGCACCCGAAAGCGCAGGCCCGTGGCCACGAAGTCGCGCGCCGACTCGGTGACGGGCACCGGGCTGTCGGCATCGACGGATTCATACACCTCAACCAGCCCCTGCTGAATGAGCCCTGCGCAGACGCGGCGGGTGCCGAAGCCTTGCGAATAAAGAATGTCCTGCAATTGCATGGGCCCGATTGTTCCAGATCGCTCAGCCCCCTTGGCCGGCTGCGGTTAGTATTTCGCCTCGGCCGCCGCGCCCCCCTCCCCCCCAACGCCTACCCCGAAGCCCATGCGCATCCTGCTGGTCGAAGACAACCGCACCCTGTCCGAGTGGCTGGCCCGCACCCTGCAGAAAGACCGTTATGTGGTGGAGTGCGCCTACGACGGCGAAGACGCCTACCTGCGCCTGCGCAGCGAAGCCTATGACCTGGTGATCCTTGACCTGGGCTTGCCAGGTCTCAGCGGCCAGGAGGTGTTGCGCCGCCTGCGTGCGCGTGACAACAACGTGCCGGTGCTGATCCTCAGCGCCAGCGACTCGCTGGCGGGGCGCATCGAGGGCCTGGACAGCGGTGCCGACGACTACATGTCCAAGCCCTTCGAGGTGGCCGAACTGGAGGCCCGCATCCGCGTGCTGCTGCGCCGCCACGCCAACCACAAAAACCCCATCCTGCGTTGCGGCCCGCTGCGCTACGACAGCAACAGCCGGCAATTCCACCTGGGCGAGGACGAGCAAGCCTTGGCCTTGACGCCGCGCGAACACGCCCTGCTGGAGACCTTGCTGATGAAGCTGGGCCAGACAGTGAGCAAGCAGGCCCTGGCCGAGGCTTTGTTCACGCTGGACGACAACGTGTCACCCGACGCCATCGAAATCTACGTGCACCGGGTGCGCAAAAAGCTGCAAGGCAGCGGCGTGGCCATCATCACCCTGCGCGGGCTGGGCTACCTGCTCAAGGCCAATGGCCCCTGACCCCACACCCGCCGCCAGCGGACCGGGGCGGGTGCGCCCGGGGCTGCGCCGCCTGAGCAGCAGCCTGCGCAGCCAATTGCTGCTGTGGCTGCTGGTGCCCCTGGCGGGCATGGCCGTGCTGGACACCTGGTCCAGCTACCGCGAGGCCGAGCACACCGCTACCCTGGTGCAGCAGCGCCTGCTGCTGGGCGCGGCGCGCATGATCGGCCAGCAAGCCCAGTACCAGGACGACAGCGTGCAGGTGGTGGTGCCGCCGGCGGCGCTGGAGCTGTTTGCCGGCCCACAAAGCGACCGGGTCTACTACCGCATCACGCGTGGCAATGGTGAGCTGTTGCTGGGCTACCCCGAGCTGCCAGACCCACCCCACGCGCCCGCCGCCGAAGAGGCGGTCTACTTTGACACCCAACAAAACGGCGTGCCGGTGCACGCGGTGGCCTTTGCCCAACCCTTGCTGGGCGCGCCCGAACAAGCGCCGCTGCACATCCTGGTGGCCCAGACCCTGAACAGCCGCAACGCGCTGACCAGCGAGGTGTGGCGCAGCCTGGTCTGGCGCCAAGGCGCGGTGCTGGGTTTGATGGCCTTGCTGCTGGGCCTGGGCCTGCGCCGCGGCTTGCAGCCCGTGCTGACCCTGCGCGACCAGATGTTGCAGCGCCGCCCCGGCAGCCTGGAGCCCCTGGCCCCCGGCCGCACGCCCACCGAGCTGGCCCCCTTGGTGGACGCCGTCAACGACTACGCCACCCGGCTGGACCACCACATGTCGGCCCACAGCCGCTTCATTGCCGACGCCGCCCATCAACTGCGCACCCCGCTGACCGTGCTCAACACCCAGGTGGTTTACGCCCTGCGCACCACCGAGCCTGCGGCCCGCCAAGAAGCCTTGCAGGCCACGCTGGGCACGGTGCAGCACGGCATGCGCCTGGTCAACCAGCTGCTGTCGTTTTCACTGGCCGAGGCCAGCCAAGGCCAAGCGCGCCAGCAAGAGCCGATGGACCTGGCACGCTGCGCCCAAGACGTGCTGGAGGCCCTGGCCACGCTGGCCGACCAGCGCGACATCGACCTGGGGTTTGAGACCGAAGGCGGCCCCTTCCACGTGCGGGCTTCACCCCGGCTGCTGCATGAACTGTGCGCCAACCTGTTGGACAACGCCTTGCGCTACACCCCCCCAGGCGGACGCGTCACGCTGCGCGTGATGGGCCATGCCGACTTGGTGGAATTGCAGGTGGAAGACAACGGCCCAGGCATCCCGGCGACCGAGCGGGAACAGGTGTTTGAACGTTTTTACCGCCTCAACAACCGGCAATCCGACGGCTGCGGTCTGGGCCTGGCCATCGTGAGAGAGATCGCCAACGCCAGCCAGGCCCAGATCACGCTGGACGACGCCCCGGGGGCGCACGGCCTGCTGGTGCGCTTGGTCTTCCCGGCCTGCGCGGCCTGACCCCGGTCACCCACGCCTGCCAGCCTTGCTCACTGAAGCGGGCCCAGCCGCGCATTGGCCACGCGCACAAATTCATGGGTGTAGGTGCGCGACAGGTCCACTGGGCGATCGCGCACGGTGCGGTTCACCGCCGCCACCACCTTCTGCACATGGGGCGGGCCCGCCGCGGGCATGAAGCCGTCAGGCGAGTACATGGCGCGGCTCTCCGTCAGCGCCTGCACGTACAAGTTGCGCTCCAGCCCATCGTCCATTCCCAAGGCCGTGGCAATCTCCGCGGGGCTGCGCTGCTGGATGAAGCGCAGCGCGCGCACCAAAGCTGTGACCAGTTGCTGGACCTGCTCGCGGTGGCTGTTGACCCAGGCGGTCTGCATATACAACGAGGCAAATGGAAAGGGCCCGCCCAGGGCTTTGAGCGTCGCTTCCGGCGTGCGCAGGTCGACCAACATGCGCGCCTGGCCGCTGTGGATCAAGCGCGTGGCCAGGGGCTCGGTGGTCATGCCGGCATCGATGCGCCCCTGCGCCAGCGCAGCCGCAAAAGAGGCGCCGCTGCCCACGGGCACCACTTTGTAGTCTTGCGGGCGCAGGCCATGGCGCAAGGCCAGCGTGCGGGTCAGCAGATTGGTGGAAGAGCCCAGGCCCGTCACCCCCAAGCGCCGGCCCTTGAAATCAGCCGGGCTGGTGAAGGTGTCCGCCAGTGGGTTGGCCACCAACTCCACCTCGCCCGGCGACAGGGTGAAGAGCACCACCGCCTGCACGGCTTTTCCGCGCGCCTGCAAGTCCAGCGTGTGGTCGTACGCGCCCACCACGCCTTGGGCGCCGCCGACCAGCAACACGTCTTCAGCGTTCACGCCCGAGCCCTCGGACTGCAGCTCCACGTCCAGACCCTGGTCGCGGAAATAGCCCAGGTGCGCCGCCAAGCGCACGGGCAGGTAAATCTGCTTGTCCAGCCCCGCCACCATCAACACCAGGCGCTCGGCGGCGCCGGCGGGCGCTTGCCCCAGGCCCAGCACCGCCAGCAGCAAGAGGGCACGCCAGAATGCAGGTTGCCACCATCGATTCAAAGTTGTCTCCTTCATCCAAGGGCTGCTAGGCCCTCCCCAATGCCGCGATTGTCGGTCATGCTGCATGGGCCTGCTGACCGCTGAAAGCCAGCTGAAAGCCTGGGGGGCCTAGAGTCGCGCCCCAGAAGCGCTGCCCGCCACAAGGGCTGCCCCTGGTCAGCGCCCGCCGACACCCCTCGACAACAAGGAAGACAAACATGAAACGCCGCACCCTGCTGCAAGCCGTTGGCAGCGCCGCCCTGGTTCCGGGCTTTGCGCTGGCCCAGGACAAATACCCCAGCAAAGCCATCACCTGGATCTGCCCTTACGCAGCGGGCGGCAATGCCGACATCCGTTCGCGCCAAGTGGCCAAGGTCATGAGCAGCCTGCTGGGCCAGCCCATCATCATCGACAACAAGGCAGGCGCCGGCGGCAACATCGGCACCGAAGCCATCGCCCGCGGCAAGCCTGACGGCTACACCCTGGGCATGGGCAACCTGGCCCCCTTGTCGGTCAACCATGCGCTGTTCAAGAAGCTCAACTTCGACCCCTTCAACGACCTGACGCCGATCATGCTGATCGAAAAAGGTCCGCTGATCCTGATGGTGCGCAACGACTCGCCCTACAAGACGCTGAAAGACCTGGTCGCCGCCGCCAAGGCCAACCCGGGCAAGATCATCTACGCCTCGGGCGGCATTGGGGGATCGCACCACCTGAGCGGCTCGCTGTTTGAGCACGCCGTGGGCGTCGACATGATCCACGCGCCCTACAAGAGCGGCTCGGCTGCTGCCACCGACCTCATGGGCGGCCAAGTGGACTTCATGTTCGAGCAGATGTATGCGGCCATGCCCTCGATCAAGGCTGGCAAGATGCGCGCCCTGGGCATCACCAGCAAGGCGCGCTCCCCCCTGCTGCCGGACCTGGCCACGATGGTCGAACAGGGCTTCCCCACCGTCGAAGTGCTGAACTGGCAAGGCCTGGTGGGCCCAAAGAACATGCCGGCCGACTTGGTCAAGCTGCTCAACACCGTGGGCAACAAGGCCCTGCAAGATGCCGACCTGCGCCAGAAGATCATCAGCCAAGGCAACGACGTGGGAGGCGGTACGCCCGAAGCCTTTGCGGCCCTGATCAAGGCCGAAGCCCCGCGCTGGGGCAAGGTTGTGCGCGACGCCAAGATCGAACCGGAATAAGCCCTGGCGCGCGCCGTCGGCGCGCTGGCCTGCCCCCCGTTGCGCACGGGGGCTACACTCAGGTAAAACGGAAGGCCGCACTCAAGTCCCCGGGGGGTCGCTCGCCCCGGGCGCGGAAGGCCGCATCACGCTCGGCCAGCCCTTGCAGTGTGGGCAGGCCGTGCAAGCGCGTGATGAAGCGCAGGATCGAGGTCGTGTCATAGAAGGTGTGGTCCACATGCCCTTTCTTGACATGGGGCGAGATCAGCAACGCCGGCACGCGCGAGCCCGGCCCCCAGCGGTCGCCCTTCGGCGGGGCCACCGGGTCCCACCAGCCCCCGTTCTCATCAAAAGTCACCACCACCAGCATGTGGGGCCATTGCGGGCTCTTCTTCAGGTGCTCGATCACGTTGGCCACATGTTGGTCGCCCGAGGCCACGTCCGAATAACCCGCGTGCAAATTGAGGTTGCCCTGAGGCTTGTAAAAGGTCACGGCGGGCAGGCGACCGGCCACCACATCGGCCAGGAAGTGGTTGGACATGGGGCTGTCGCCAGTGCCACCATCGCGCAGGTGCTGAGCCCGCGCCGCCGTACCGGGCGCGAACTGGCTGAAGTAATTGAAGGGCTGGTGGTGGTACTGGAAATTGGGCCGATCGCCATCGGCGCGCCGGTCCAGGGCGGCCTGCCAGGCGCCGCCATACCAAGCCCAAGACACCTGTTTGCGCGACAACAGGTCACCAATGGTGTCGTAGCGCTGGGGCGGCAGCGTGCTGGCGTGGTCCGGGTCGGCCAGGCTGGGGTCACCGCCGGGGGCGGGGCGCACATAACTGGGCTGATAAGGCGGCGCCATGGTGTTGACGGCGTAACCATCGGGGGAAATGGCGCCGTCGTTGACGTACTTGGGCCGGCCGTCCAAGGCTGAAGCGGGGCTGTCGGGGGCCAAGGCCAGACGCGCCCCCTGTGGGCCGTCCTCGGTCACGGCGATGCGCGTGCGAGCCGCCGTGCGGCTGGCGTGGAAGTACTCAGGGGTACGCCCTGCAATCAAAAACTGGTGGTTCAGGTACGAGCCCCCAAAGGCCGCCATGAAAAAGCGGTCGCACAAGGTGTATTGCTGGGCCAGCTTCCACAGACCGAGCTGCTGACGCGACGCGCCGTAGTGGCCCATGACCAGGCCCCCCGCGTCGGACCAAGCGGCAAAGCCGTCGTTCAGTCCCCCGTTGATCTGCATTTGGTTCTGGTAGAACAAGTGGCACAGGTCGCGCGTGATGACCGACTCCGGCAAGGGCAGGCCTTCGGCGTCCTTGAGTGCAAAAGGGGCGTTGGGCAGGCCGCTGATCTTGCTCTCGTCGATCAGGTAGGTCTTGCCTTCCACGCTTTGACTGCGTGGGACCAGGCCCCCCCAGACCTTGGGCAAGGCGGGCAGGGGTTGGCCATTGCGGTCGCGCTGAACGAAGCGCTCGGGCGGCAGGCCAGACAGCGGATCCAACGCGCCGGGGAAGTCAGCGAACAAATTGACGAAGCTGCGGTTTTCCAGGTAGATCACCACCACATGGCGGATGTGCCGCTGCAGTTGCGCTTGAAGCGAGCGCGCCGGTGACTGTTGCCGGTTGGCAGGGGTCTCGGCCGCAGCGCCCGCGGCGCTCAGGCCCGTGGCGGCTGCGGCGGTGACGCCGGCTTGCAACCAGCGCCGACGTGAGGGGCTGAGTGGTGTGTCCAGGTTCGACGCAACCTGTGACGGGAGGGCGGGTGAAGTGGGGTCCTGGCTCATGGGCGTCCTGACGCAGCGGGTGCCCGCTGACCGCAGCGGACTGACGCGCATTTTGACGCAGCAGGGGCCGATCAGTCGTCACGCCGGCGCCGGGCCCACCAGCCTGCGAGCACGGTGAAAGTCACCACCACCGCCGCGATCACCCAAAACCCATGCGGGTGCTCAGCCAGGGGGATGCCCCCCACGTTCATGCCCAAGAGACCGGCCACGATGTTGATGGGCAGGGCCAGCACGGTGACCACGGTCAGGGTGTAGACGCTTTTGTTGGTCTGCTCACCCACCTGGGCCGCGATTTCTTCTTGCAGCAGGCGGATGCGCTCCTGCAGTTCAGCCGCATCACGGATCACCAAAGAGAACTCCTCTGTGGCTTGGCGCAGATCGTCCAGATCCTCGTCCCCGACCCAGGCAGGCGGGCGGCGCAGCAGGCGAAACAAGGCGCCAGGCTCGGGCGCCAGCAAGCGCTGAAGGCGCACCAGCACCCGGCGCAACGCGCCCAGCTCGGCACGCTGGCGCTGCAGCCGTCCCTGCAACAGGCGGTCTTCCACGCTGTCGACCTGCACCGTGGCCTGACGCACGATGCGCACCAGCACATCGCCCTGGTCATGCAACAAGCGGTTCAAAAAAGCCAGTGAAGACGCAAAGCGCAAGCCGTCGCGCACGGCCTGGCGCAGCACGTCGATGGTGCGCAGCGGGTGCAGGCGCGCCGTCAGGGCCAGGTGCGGGCTGACGTTGACCCACAGGGTTTCGATCTCAGCGGGGTCAAAGGAAAACTCATAGGCCACGTCGTTGACCACCGCCACCAGGGTGCCGTCGGCGTCTTCGATGCGGGTCGAGCGCGAGCCCTCGTGCAGGGCCTCAAAAAACTCTGGCGCCACCGGCAGGTGCTTGCGAATCCAGGTCTCGGCCGCGGCATCGCTGAGGTTGAAATGCAGCCAGACAAAGTCGCCTGGCGCACGCGGCGCCTGCAGCCAGGCGAGGGCCTGCTCCAGGTCCAGCGCCCGCCCCGAAGCGCCCGCCTCGAAGGCGTAGCCACAAATCAAGCCGTGGCGCGTGGCGCCATAGGAAGGGGTCATCGCTGCATCACACGCGCACCGCCTCGTGTGGCCCGTTCAGGCCACCCAAGCTGCGCATCAATAGACCTGCGGGACAAACATGTCCTGCGGCACGGGGTTGCGCAGGTAGTCTTCGTGGCGCTCGCGCTGCGGCAGCTCGATGCGCGGGTGCGGCACCTCTTCGTAAGGCATTTGCTGCAGCAAGTGCTGGATGCAATTCAGGCGGGCCTTCTTCTTGTCGTCGGCCGCCACCACCCACCAGGGCGCTTCGGCGATGTGGGTGCGCTCCAGCATGATCTCTTTGGCCTTGGTGTAGTCCTCCCAGCGACGGCGCGACTCCAGGTCCATGGGGCTGAGCTTCCACTGCTTGAGCGGGTCGTGGATGCGGCCCAGAAAGCGCAGGCGTTGCTCGTCGTCCGAGATGGAAAACCAGTACTTGATCAACTGAATGCCCGAGCGCACCAGCATGCGCTCAAACTCGGGCGCCGAGCGGAAAAACTCTTCGTACTGATCGTCATTGCAAAAGCCCATGACGCGCTCGACGCCTGCGCGGTTGTACCAACTGCGGTCGAACAGCACCATCTCACCCGCCGCGGGCAAGTGGGCGGCATAGCGTTGGAAGTACCACTGCGTGCGTTCCCGGTCGTTGGGCGCTGGCAAGGCCGCCACACGGCACACGCGCGGGTTCAGGCGCTGGGTGATGCGCTTGATCACGCCCCCCTTGCCGGCAGCGTCGCGCCCCTCAAAAAGGATCACCACTTTGTGGCCGCTGGCAACCACCCAGTCCTGCAGTTTGACCAGTTCGCCTTGCAGGCGGAACAGCTCCCGGAAGTAGCGACGGCGGTTTTCACGGTAGCTCGCATCGCGCAAGGCGTCGGTGCCTCCAGCGAGTTCGTCAATGTGGCGGTCCTCCAGCTCCAGTTCCAGCTCTTCGTCATAGCTGTCGTGGGCTTCTTGGTGGATGCGGCGGATGAGTTCGTCTTCGTCGGAGATCAAAAGCAGACCTTTGGCGGCTAAATAGGCAACGGGGGCCCCACAGGGGCCGGCGCCCGCAGCCTAAAGGGCCACTGTGTCAGGGCCATGACAAGACTTTCCCCTTCAATCTGCGCAAAGCTTGATCTCGCTGGGTGTGGCGCCGCCCCAGGCCGGTTAAGTTGGAGCTTCACGCCACCCTGGCACGCCCCTCATCACCACCCAGCCCGCTCAACATGCCCCTGCAACACCGCCCCAACCCCCTCGACACGCGCAGCGAGCGCATCGTGGACGCCCTCAAGCAACTGCGCCAATTCCGCCCGGCACAGGAGCGGGAGCGGGCCATCCATGTGCTCAGCGGCGTGACGGTCAGCCCCCTGCCCGACCCGGGCCGCGAAGGCCATGGCCTGCTGCAATTGCACTTTGCCGGGGGACTGACGGAGGCCGTGATCGGCGAGGACTATCTGCAGCTGCAGATGATCGAGCACTGCCGCTTGGAGCAAGACGGCCCCGAGGGCGACGGTCCGGTGGCACAGCGGGTGCGGTCGCTCTCGAAAAAATGGGCGCAACTGAACGAAGTCGGTTAAAAATAATCACTAGCGCCGCAACGCCGCATGAATTGACCTTCTACTCTTCAGAAAGACACCCATGCCAAGACCTTTGACCAGCGACGAAATGCTCAGCCTGCCCAACACCGTGCTGTACGACCCAGTGGCCAAACGGGGCGCAGCCTACAACGGGCTGCACAAGCTGATCACGGAAAGCGCCAGCAGCAAATTGCTGGAATTCGCCTTGAAAAAGGCCTACCAGGACGCCCCCTGGGACCCGACCACCCACGACCCCGAAGGCGATTGGACGCCGCTGCCGTCCTGGATGGTGGGCGAAGTGCAGCACCGCTGCGTGCTGTACTGGCTCAAAAGCGGTGATGAATCCGACGAAGACCTGCTGAAGATCCCTGCGGCTTGACCCGCACGGCGCTTCGCCGGGCCAAAAGCCTCCCGGGGTCAGCCGTCCGTTGGTACCGCCGAGGGAGCCAGCTCAGGGATTGCGCGCAGACCGCTCCACTGGCAAGGCCGGGGGCACGCTGTTGACCAGGGGCATGGGCTTGAAATCGTCCAGCACCGTGGCCGTGAACAACACCCGCCCGCCTTCCCAGGGTCTGTAGGGCTCAAACACCACCTTGGTGGCACGCCCACCGGGGCCGATCACACGCGGCGGCACATCGACCAGGCGGCCGTAGTCGGCAAAAGCAAAACCACGCCAGCTGGCACCGGCCTTGGGCAAGGGGTCGTTTTCGGGGTTGTCTGCCACCCAGGCCAGAATCACCCGGCACTCGGGGCCTGGACGCAGCGGCTCAATGATCTCGGTGACCACCTGCATTTCCTGGCGGTCCTTGTCGGTGGGCTTGTCAGACATGCCCGTGCTTCTGGGGGTGTGAAAGCGAATCAAGCCGTCCAACACCAGCAGGGTCTTGCTGGCATCCACCCCGACCGGGACCGTCCCTTCACGGCACAGGCGCACCCGGCCAGACTCGCCCCGGGCATGGGCCACCGAGGCCAGCAACAGCATGGCGTAAATCAAAAACTTCATGAAACCCCTCCTCTGCCCTGCGGGCGGTACTGGCATCGCGCGCTGGCTCTGCAAGCACTGGGCGACCCGACGGCCCCCAATTTAACCGAGGCGGCCGTTACAACTCGTGCATTTCATCACAAATACGCGGTGTAACCACCTCCGCAGACTGGCACCCGCGCGCCCTCCTGCGCCACTGGATTCAGGGCTGGCAAGCCCCCTTGCGACCGGGAAAGGATGGCCCCCGATCAGGGGCTTCCTCGAAGGCTTCGCTACCATTGGCACATGACACAGAACAAGATCATCGCCACCCACAGTGGCAGCTTCCATGCCGACGACGTTTTTGGCGTGGGCATCCTGATGGGCGTCTTCCCCGAGCACACCCTGCTGCGCACCCGCCACAACGACAAAATCGAGGCCGCTGATTTCGCCGTCGACGTGGGTGGGATATGGGACGCCGCCAAAGGCCGTTTTGACCACCACCAGCGCGGATTTGACGGCGCCCGCCCGGCGCGCCAAAACGCAGACGGCCAAACCGTGCCGGGCGTGGGCTACGCCAGCGCCGGCCTGGTGTGGTCGGCCTACGGAGCGCAATACGTCCAAGCCTGGGCGCAGCGCCACCAACAAGCGCTGGACCAGGCCGCCGTGGCCGACATCGTGAGCAGCATCGACCACTCGCTGGTGCAGTACCTGGACATCGTGGACACCGGCCAGGGCGACGTGGCCGCAGGCATTTTTGGCCTGTCGGCCCTGGTCGCCCAGCTCAACACCCACTGGATGGAAGAACAAGGCCTGGACCAGAGCACCAAAGCGCAGTTGCAGGAGACGCGATTCAGAGAAGCCATCGCCATCGTGCGCAAGTTCCTGGACCACGCGATTGGCAAGAAGGTCTCGCAAATCCGCTCCGCCGACATCGTGCGCCAGTCGCCGCGCCTGCTGGGCGGCCGGGTGCTGCACCTGAACCAGGGTGGCATGCCCTGGACCCGCGTGGTGCTGGACGAAATGCCCGAGGTGCTGCTGGTGATCTACCCCGACTCGGACGGCAACCAGTACCAGCTCAAGACCGTGCCGGTGGAAGTGGGCTCTTTCCAGTCGCGACTGGACCTGCCCGCCGCCTGGTCCGGCCTGCGCGAACACGAACTGGCCGCGGTCACGGGCGTGGCCGACAGCGTGTTCTGCCACCTGAACCTGTTCATCGCCGGCGCACGCAGCCTGGAGGGCATCACGCAAATGGCGGCCCTGGCACTGCCCAAGGCCACCGCCTGAACGAAGTTCACCCCCGAGGCGGCGCTGCCGCCCTCACTCAGCCCAAGACCTGCTGGGCCACCCAGGCATAGACGGGAATGCCCAGCAGCAGGTTGAGTGGGAAGGTCACCCCCAGCGACAGGCCAAAGTACAGCGAGGGGTTGGCCTCGGGAATGGCGTAGCGAAGCACGGCTGGCACCACGATGTAGGACGCGCTGGCCGACAGCACCATCAACAAAGCCGCGTCCCCGGCCGGCAAACCCAGCAAAGCCGACAAAGCCAGGGCCAGGCTGGCGTGCACCACCGGCCCCAGGCAAGCATAGGCCAGCAACACGGGCGACTGCCCCCGCACCGAGCCCATGTTCTTGCCCACCATCAGCCCCATGTCGAGCAGGAAGAAGGCCAGCATGCCCTTGAACAGGTCACTGGAGAAGGGTGCCATCAACTCATGCCCCCGGTCACCGCTGAGGTAGCCGACCGCCATGGCACCCAGCAGCATCAGCTGCGCCCCGTCGGTGAAGGACTCATGCAGGATGCGCCCCAGCGAGGGGCCATTTCCCCCACCTGCGCCGCCCCCCAACGTCGCCACGGCCGCGCCGCCGCCTGTGGATGAGTAAGCCACAGCGCCCTTGGCGGCATGGCGCAGCCGGTTGGCCAACAGCACGGCCATCAGCACCGCAGGCGACTCCATGATGACCAAGGCCACCGCCATGTGACCGCCCGGGGCCATGCCGTGGGCGTCGAGGTACTGGGAGGCGGTCACAAAAGTCACGGCACTGACCGAACCATAAGAGGCGGCGATGGCGACCGCATCCAACGGCGAGACCCGCCGCTTGAGCACCTGGTAGCCCAGGGCCGGCACCAAAAAGGCCATGGTCAAGGCTGCCAGCAAGCCCAGCACCACGGTGCCACTGATGTCCGAGTGCGCCAGCGCCAGGCCGCCCTTGAGGCCCAGGGCCATCAGCAGGTAAAGCGACAAGAACTTGGCGATCGCGGGGGGGATCTCCAAGTTGGAACGCAGCGCCCCCGCGGACAGGCCCAAAACAAAAAACAGAATCGCTGGGTCCAATAGGTTCTGCATGAACAACTCCTTCTGGATGCCATGCTAAAGAGCGAAGTCCATTAGGTAAAATCGATTCTTAACCATTGATCCATAGAGATAAATCTATGAACATCACTTTTCGGCAGTTGAAGCTCTTTCTGGCCTTGGCTGACACCGGCAGCGTCAGCCGCGCCGCCCAGGCCTGCCATGTGACGCAACCCACCGCATCGATGCAACTGAAAGAGGTGTCTGACTCGGTAGGTTTGCCGCTGTATGAAGTGATTGCCAAGCGCGTGCACCTGACCGACGCGGGTCGGGATCTGGCGCGCACAGCGCGCGCCATCCAGGACGAATGGGCCGCGTTCGAGCAACGCATCGACGCCACCCAGGGACTGACGCGCGGCCAGCTTCGGGTGGCCGTGGTCAGCACCGCCAAGTACTTTGTGCCCCGGCTGTTGGGCAGTTTTTGCGCGCAGTACCCGGAGATCGACATCGCCCTCGAAGTGCTGAACCGCGATGGCGTGGTGCAGCGCCTGCGCGACAACCGAGACGACCTCTACATCATGTCCATGCCGCCGGCTGACATGGACTTGGAGGACCAGGTGTTTCTGCCCAATCCACTGGTGGTGATTGCCGCGCAAAGCCATCCCCTGGCCTCGCAGGGTCCGTTGACGCTGCAGGACCTGAGTGCCCAGCGCTTCATCCTGCGCGAGCGCGGTTCGGGTACACGCATGGCGGTGGATGCGCACTTCAAGCGCCAGCGCTTCAAGCCCCAGCTTCGCCTGGAATTGGGCAGCAACGAAGCCGTCAAAGAAGCCGTGGCAGGCGACCTGGGCTTGTCGGTGCTGTCACGTCACGCCTTGGCAGGCCAGCCGGCAGCCCACGGCGTGGCGGTGTTGGACGTGCAGGGCTTTCCACTGGCGTCCAGCTGGCACCTGGTGCGGCAAAAGGGCAAACAGTGGACCCCCATCGCCCGGGTGTTTCAGGCCCATTTGCTCGCCAGGTCGGCGGGCTGGGCGCCCCCTCTTGGGACAGAAAGCCAGGACTGAACCAGCACAGCGCTGTCGCGCAATCGCTCGCGGCGACAGGCCCCAAGCCCCTGCGCCAGCGCGGGTCGGGAGGCCTGATTAGACTTTGCGCCTCACCACCAGAAAGCAGGCCCCCATGCTCATCCGTTTGACCTATGCGAGCCGCGTCAAAGGCAGCCTGGGGCCCGCCGATGTCAAGGACATCCTGCGCGCCTCCAAACGCAACAACGCTCAGTTGGGCATCACCGGCACGCTGCTGCTGGTGGATGGCCTCTTTCTGCAGTGCCTGGAGGGGGGCCTGGTGCCCGTCAACACCCTGTACCACCGCATCCTGTTGGACCCACGGCACCACCAACCCGCGCTGTTGAACTTTGCCGAAATCGAGCGCCGGCTCTTTGGCGGCTGGCACATGGGACTGGTGCCGGCCACCGCCGACAACCTGGCCGTGCTCCTGTCTTACTCTCCGTCGGCGCAGTTTGACCCCTATGCGATGCGCCCCAAGGCACTGGATGCCTTGTTTGAAGAATTGGTCGCCCGCGCCCGGGTGTTGGGCGACTGAGCCCAAGTCACGGCCCGTGGCATGAAGGCCGAACCGGCCCACCGACCGGAGTGACGGAAGTTCAGAGCCAAAGCGGCGCTGGCGTGGTCGGGTCTTGCCAAGACTCGGTCACGGGGGCGTCCAGCAGCTGATTCCCGTCGTCCTCCAGCAAGGCCCTCGCGGGGCCCTTGGCGCGACGTGCACCTGGCAAGGCGCTGCGCCGGGTCGGCCGGTGCAAGACAGCATGTTTGCTGCTGCGCCCAGTGACCCGCTGACGCCACAGCCGAAACGAAGAAGGCCGCAGGCTGCGGCGCATCAGGGCAATGACCGCCGCCTCAGACAGGCCATATTGCAACTCAATGGCCTCAAAAGAGACCTCGTCCTGCCAGGCCATCTCAATCACGCGGGAGTGTGCACCCGGGTCCAGCACGGGTGGGGTCAAAGCGGTGTCGGAGGGCATGAACTGTGGGTCTGTCAGTGAGGGTGAATGAAAAAGTCCGGCCAGAGCCTGCGGGGCGGGGCCCCGTGAGAGCCAAATCAGGCGAACGCCACCCAGGCCGCCGGCTTCGCCCGCGCCAAGGGCTCGGCCCGACCTACCCACCGGCATTGAAGCAGACTCCTGCCAGAGCCCGGGATCAAGCTCGGAATGGCCCTGCACGGTCCCCAGGTTCAGGAACCTCGCAGGTGGATGCGATGCCCCTCAGGGGCGTCGCCACCGGGTTGTGGCAGGCTGGTTCGGCGACAGAGAAGCTGGGTGACCCCAGGCACGCGCCACACGCGAAGAGACATCGCGCCCCAGGGCAGCACTGATGTAGGCACCGGCTTGGATCAACTGGGACAAATCGATGCCGGTCTCGTACCCGAGACTGTGCAGGAGGTAGACCACCTCTTCGGTGGCGACGTTGCCCGACGCGCCGACGGCATAAGGACAGCCCCCCAGCCCGGCGACGGAGCTGTCAAAAACACGGATGCCCAAGTCCAGCGAAGCCACCGTGTTGGCAATGGCCATGCCATAGGTGTCGTGGTAATGGCCCGCCAACTGAGATGCCGGCAGCACCGACAGACAGGCCTCCAGCATGCGCCGCGTGGTGTTCGGGTTGCCACGTCCAATGGTGTCGCCCAGCGAGATTTCGTCACAGCCCATCTCACGCAAAATGAGAGCCACTTCGGCCACTTTGGCCGGCGCGATATCCCCTTCATAGGGACAGCCCAGCACGCAAGAAACATAAGCTCGGACCCGCACCCGATGGGCACGCGCGCCGTCGATGACGGCACGAAAACGCGCCAGACTCTCTCGAATGGAGCAGTTGATGTTGCGCTGCGAGAACGACTCTGAAGCCGAACCAAAGACCGCCACTTCCTCGCAACCGACAGCCAGGGCAGCCTCCAGCCCTTGAAGGTTGGGCGTGAGCGCGCTGTAGTGCACCCCAGGCACACGTGGCACGCGCCGCAGCACCTCCGCGCTGCCCGCCATTTGCGGTACCCACCGGGGCGACACAAAGGACGCCGCCTCGATGTAGCGCACGCCGGCATCCACCAGCCGCTGGACCAGTCCGACCTTGATGTCCACGTCGATGGGCTGCTTCTCGTTTTGCAGCCCGTCACGGGGGCCGACTTCCACAATTTTGATGAATTCGCTCATGGGACCTCATGGGACTGGCCTGCGCCACCCAAGGCGCAGGCCAGTCGGAACGCGGCAAGCCAGGTGGCCCGCCAACTGGCCTAGGCCAAGGTTCCTGTGTTCACTCGATGGTGATCTTGGCGGTTTTGATGTACTGGCCCCAGCGGTCAATCTCGCTGAGGTAGAAGTTTTGGTAAGCACGCTGGTCCATGTGCTCGACCACAAAGAACATCTTCTTGGTCTGCTCGACGATGGCCGGTTCTTTGAGGGTGGCATCGACCGCTTCGTGCACACGGGCGAGCACGTCTGCGGGCATGCCAGCCGGGCCAAAGATACCGACCCATGGGCCGCGCTCGACGTTGAGCCCGATTTCCTTCAGGGTGGGCACATCCGCAAACTCCGGCAGGCGTTGGGGCATGGAGATCGCCAGCAAGCGCAGGGCACCGTTGCGCAGGTGAGGCTCGACCGTGGACAGCACGTTGATCGAGCAGTCGACTTGTTGGGACAACTGGGCCTGCAGCAGGGGGGCGGTGCCGTTGTAAGGCACATGCAGCAAGTCCACCCCCTTGGCCTCTTTGAGGGCTTCCATCATCAGATGCCCAGAGGTCGCGGTGCTCCACGAGCCGAAACTCATGGGGGTTTTGGCCTCTTTCGCCATTTGCAAGAACTGATTCAGGTTCTTGGCGGGGTGAGCAGCACTCACGACCAGCGCGGCAGGGAAAAAGCCCAAGGGTGCGATGGCGACAAACTCCTTGCGGGGGTCGTAAGGCGCCTTCTTCATGGCCTGGGGCGCGATGGTGTGGGACTCCATGCCACCGTACACCAAGGTGTAGCCATCGGCCGGGCTGCGCGCAGCCACCACGCTGCCGATGGTGCCGACGGCACCAGGGCGGTTATCGACCACGATGGCCTGGCCCAGGCGCTTTTGAAGGCTGGTGCCCATGAGGCGGACAATCACATCGCCGCCCCCACCGGCCGCCCAGGGCACGATGATCTTGATGGGCCGATTGGGAAATGCACTGCCCTGGGCGAACGCAGGGGGTGCCAAGGTCGACAGCATCGTGGCGCCGAGGGAGCCGAGCACCGAGCGGCGCTTGAACTGAGCTTGTGTCATGTCGATAGTCTCCGAATGATGGAATGGGTGAAAAGTCTCGCGGGCTTCGAGTTCTGGTTATCCAGCCGCCCCACTGGTAACAACTGCGGTGGGCGGAATCACTGGCGGCGCAGTTCTTCCAACAGGGCCAACGCTCGGTCTGTGCGCACATCGTGCTCCGCAGCCATGCGCTTGGCGACAGCGTCGATTTCGTCGCCGGTGGCCCCCGCCACCAGCGCAATGTTGCGGGCGTGCAAGGCCATGTGGCCGCGCTGAATCCCCTCGGTGGCCAAGGCACGCAATGCCCCCAGGTTCTGCGCCAAGCCGACGGCAACCGCCACTTCACCCAGCTCTTGTGCAGACTGGACGCCCATGATCTTGAGCGACAACTGGGCCAGCGGATGGGTCTTGGTCGCCCCCCCCACCAGGCCCACGGGCATGGGCATCTCGATCGTGCCCACCAACGCGCCCTGGGTGTCTTTCTCCCAGGTCGTCAGCGAGGTGTAGCGCCCCGAGCGGCAGGCATAGGCATGGGCGCCCGCCTCCACCGCACGCCAATCGTTGCCGGTGGCGACGATGACGGGGTCGATGCCATTCATGATGCCCTTGTTGTGTGTGGCCGCACGGTAGGGGTCGATGGCCGCAAAGGTGTAGGCATCCAGCACGCCTTCAATGATCTCCTCGCCACTGCGTTCAGGGGTCCGCAACACGGCTGGTGTGAGCCGCACGCGGGCTCGGGACAGGCGCAGGTCCGCCAGGTTCGACAGGATGCGCAGCCGCACCGTGCCAGCCGTGAGCTTCTCGACCAGAGGCGACACCGACTCCGCCATGGTGTTGACGGTGTTGGCACCCATCGCATCGCGCACATCAACGATCAAGTGCATGACGATCATGGGCCCGCGAGCGGTGTCGGGAAACACATGGACCTCGATGTCGCGGCAGCCACCGCCCAGGCCGATGAGGACCTTGTCGCGGCTGTTGGCAAGCGCCAGGATCTCATCACGGTGCTTCAGGAGCGCAAGCCGGGCGCCATAGGGGTCGGTGATGCCGAGGACCTGGACCTGGGCGCGCATCAGCGGCCCCGTGCTGGAGGTCTGGAAGCCGCCGCAGTCGCGGGCCAGCTTGGCCATGTAGGAGGCTGCAGCCACCACCGAGGGCTCTTCAACCACCATGGGCACCAGGACGTCGCGTCCATTGACTTGGAAGTTGCCGCCAACCCCCAAGGGCAGTTCAAAGGTGCCGATGACGTTTTCCACCATGCCGTTGGCACGCTCGACGCTGAGCGCACCGGGCTGGGTGATCAGGGCAACTTCGTCCTCCGACAGGTCAGTGATGCGCGCAAGATGTTCAACGCGCTGGGCAGGGGTGAGGGAACGAAAGTTAGGGAGGCGGGAGTCGACCATGGGATATCGCAGGAGTGAGTGATACGGCATGGGCAAACTGTACTTTTTCTGTACCAAATTAAAAAGGTACAGTTTGACCAAACAGATCCTCCTCAGGGCTCTGATCGACGATGTGTCATAGTTTGACCATGACAGTCGAAGGAACACCTCAGACACGCCGCGCTCGCAAAGGCACCCTGCCCGTTTCAGTGGCCGACGACATCGAGCGACAGATTCGCGATGGCGCCTACCAGGTCGGTGACAAACTGCCCTCGCTGCGCGAGATGGCCGCGCTGCACAAATACGCCAAGAACACGGTGGTCACGGCCTTTGAATTGCTGGTGTCGCGCGGGTTGATCGAGCCTCGTCGTGGTGCCGGTTATTTCGTGGTCGACAAGCCACCCTCCAAGGCGGCCGATGACGAGGCCGGGAGCCTGGGACGCGCGATCGACATCGTCTGGTTGATGCGCGAGCAGCTCAAGACCGAGCCAGGCGCCGTGGCCGTGGCCGATGGCTTTCCACCCGTCGAATGGTTGGCAGATGTGCGGCTGGACAAGTACCACCAGAAAGTGGTGCGCACCGGCCTGGGCTCGCTGTTCCGCTATGGCAGCCGCTTTGGCTATGCCCCACTGCGGGAACACCTGGTGCGCAAGCTGGCCGACTTTGGCATCGGTGTGGCGCCACGACAAATTGTGCTGACGCACGGCGCCAACGAAGCCATGGACATCGTGATTCGCTACTTCGTGCCCCCCGGCGGGAAGGTGTTGGTCGATGACCCTGGCTACTACCCCCTGTTTGGCAAATTGAAAATGGCCAGCGCTGAGGTGCTGGGGGTGCCGCGCCTGCACGACGGGCCGGACTTGGATGCGCTGGAGCAACTGCTGATCACCCACCGGCCTCGGCTGTTCTTCACCCAATCGCTCGCCCACAACCCCACGGGGTCGGACCTGTCCGCCGCCAAGGCTTTTCGCGTGCTGCAACTGGCTCAAAAGTACGATCTGCTGATGGTGGAGAACGACCCCTTGGCCGACTTCAAGCCCACCTCGTCTCCGCGCCTGGCATCGCTGGACCAATTGGAACGAACGATCTACATCGGCAGCTTTTCGAAATCGTTCTCGGCCGCCCTGCGGGTGGGCTTCATCGCCTGCGGCGCGGATCTGGCCAGTGACTTGGCCGACCTGAAGGCCTTGATCCATGTGAGCAGTTCCGAGTACTGCGAGCGCACCGTGGACGTGATGCTCAGCGAGGGCCATTACCAGCGGCACCTGACACGCTTGCGCAGCCGGCTGGGCGCCGCAACCGAGGGTGCGCGAGCCCTGTTCGATTCAGTGGGGGCGACCCTGTTCGCACCGAATGCCCAATCGCTTTACCTGTGGGCCTCGCTGCCTGGGGTCGAGGATTCGATGGCCCTGGCCACCGCACTGCTGCCTCAAAACATCCGATTGGCCCCCGGCAGGATATTCAACGTCGATACCGCCGTGGTCTCGCCCTGGTCACGCTACAACGTGGGGGCGGTGATGGATCCGCGGTTCAGCCAGGCCCTGCACGCCGCTTTGAAGCAATTGGATTCAGGGCGTTGAAACCTGCCGTGGCAGGTGATGCATGTCGGTGCATCGACTGCCTGGCCCCCATCGCACGAGCATGGCTGCCACCGGGCATGGCCCCCCAATGAAAAAGGGCGTTCACCGGATGTTGGTGAACGCCCTTGGACGTTATGTTGGTGGAGCTGGGGGGATTTGAACCCCCGTCCGCAAGCCTTCTTCGAACAGTTCTACATGTTTAGCGATCTGATTTGAGTCTCACACCCTGAACCGCGCAGTCGCACGCTGATCAAGACGCCAGCACCCTATTTTCTCGCTCCATACCAAGGTACCCGGCACAGAACCAGCCAATGAAAATTACCCCACAGCCTGGACGTCTTGCGACACCCTTGCCCAGCCCATTGGCCGACTGTTGTGAGGCTCACCGGTGTTTAAGCGGCGAGTGCGAAACGTTCGTCGTTTGCAGTTAGTTTTTTTTCAGCTGTTTAACGAGGTGACTGAACCTCGACATGCCCTGCTGCGCGTCCGAACCCACGTCGAAACCAATGCAGCCCCAGACCCTCTATTTTAGGCCTCGGGCAACCATTGCAAGAGCTGCAGCGGAGATTTAATTTCCGCATGCGCCCCCCAGGCCTGGGTATCGGTTTTCTGGCCCAAATAGCCATAGCAAGCCGCCACGGTGCGCATGCCAGCGGCGAGGCCGGCGACGATGTCTCGCTCGTCATCTCCGACATAAAGGCAATGCTCAGGCGCCAATCCCAGGCGACGGGCGGCCTCATACAAGGGCTCGGGGTGCGGCTTGGCGAAGGGGGTGGTGTCACCACTGACCACGGCTGCCGCGCTGCTGAACAAGGGCATGGCCTGCGTCAGAGGCACGGTAAATCGCGCCGACTTATTGGTGACCACCCCCCAGGGCAGCTTGCGGCTGACCAGCGTCGCCACCAGTTCAGGCACGCCGTCAAACACGGTGGTCAACTCGGTCAGCCGCGCCTCGTAGTTTTGAAAAAACTCTTCGCGCAAGGCCGCAAAGGTCTCGTGCTCGGGGGTGATGCCAAAGGCTTCACCCAGCATGCCCCGAGCGCCGGCGCCTGCCATGGGGCGGTAGCGCTCATAGGGCAGCGATGGCAGACCACGATCCAGCCGCATTTTGTCAGCGGCAGCCCCCAGGTCGGGGGCGCTGTCCACCAAGGTGCCGTCCAGGTCAAACAGCACGGCACGAATGTCTTTGAACATGGAATGAACCTCTCAGACCGGGCTGCGGCGGGTGGACACCATGTAGTTCACGCTGGTGTCAGCATTCAGCGCATAGCGGCGGGTCAGGGGGTTGTAGCCCAAGCCCCGGGTTTGCTGCCAATCCAAGCCGGCATCACGGCAAAACGAGGCCAGTTCGGCCGGTCGAATGAGCTTGGCAAATTCATGCGTGCCACGGGGCAGCATGTTCAAGATGTACTCCGCCCCCACGATGGCGAGCAAAAATGCCTTGGCGTTGCGGTTGATGGTCGAGAAAAACACATGGCCACCAGGCTTCACCAAGGTGGCACAGGCGCGCACCACGGAGGCAGGGTCAGGCACATGCTCCAGCATTTCCATGCAGGTGACCACATCAAATTGGCCGGGCTGCTCTTGCGCCAAGGCTTCGGCACTGATTTCCCGGTACCGCACGTTGGGTGTTTGAGCCTCCAGCGCATGCAATTGCGCCACTTTCAGGGCTTTGGAAGCCAGATCGATGCCCAATACGTCGGCACCGGCTCGAGCCATGGAGTCCGACAAAATGCCTCCGCCACAACCGATGTCCAGCACGCGCTGACCTGCCAAAGGGGCCTGGGCATTGATCCAAGCCAGGCGCAGCGGGTTGATTTGGTGCAGGGGCCGGAATTCGCTCTCGGGGTCCCACCAACGGTGGGCCAGGTCGGAGAACTTGGCCAGTTCGGCCGGATCAGCATTGAGCGCAGGAGCGGGGGTCAGAGCTTGGGTCATCCTTGGATTGTGAACGAAACAGGCATAAAAAAAGCCCCGTTGCCGGGGCTTCTTGATGTAACCCGAAGGGGATTACTTGTTGGCGCGGGTGCCAACGACTTCGATTTCCACGCGACGGTTCTTGGCGCGGCCTTCGGCAGTCTTGTTGTCAGCAACGGGTTGCTTCTCGCCCTTGCCTTCGGTGTAAACGCGGTTCTTTTCGATGCCCTTGGACACCAGGTAAGCCTTCACAGACTCAGCGCGCTTGACCGACAGCTTTTGGTTGTAGGCGTCAGAACCAACGGAGTCGGTGTGACCGACAGCGATGATGACTTCCAGGTTGATGTCCTTGACCTTGCCGACCAGGTCGTCGAGCTTGGCCTTGCCTTCGGGCTTCAGAACAGCCTTGTCGAAGTCAAAGAAAGCGTCAGCAGCGTAGGTCACCTTGCTGGCAGCCACTGCGGGAGCAGCGGCGGCGGGAGCAGCAGCGGCCGGGGCAGCAGGAGCAGCAGCAGCAGCCGGAGCAGCAGGAGCGGCAGCCGGAGCAGCCTTAGGAGCGATAGCGCCATCGCAACCAGCCACGGCAGTTGCCGGGGTCCAGTTGGCATCACGCCAGCACAGTTCGTTGGTGCCGTTCTTCCAGACCAGTTCGCCGGTGCCGTTCTTCCAGTTGTCGACGGTTTGAGCGCCAGCAGCGGTTGCAAGGGCAGCGGAGGCAAACAACATCGCCACTTTGTTCAGTTTCTTCATGGTTCTCCTCTTGGGGAAAAAGCCGCAGCCGCGCTGCGAATACGTACGTTTCCAGTGACCACCACCAAAAACGTTACTTAAATTGTGCCACACCCGCCCGCCCCACCCTCGGCTCGGTGTCACCAAGCGTGCAGGACAAGGCCTCAACCGGGGAATATTGTTGCTAGATAGCGACAAGGCGTTGCCCGTAAAATGGCAGCTTCTTGCCGTCAACACCACCTTCCATGACTCAGTTCGCTAAAGAAACTCTGCCCATCAGTCTTGAAGAGGAAATGCGGCGCAGCTACCTCGACTACGCGATGAGCGTGATCGTGGGGCGAGCGCTGCCTGATGCGCGTGACGGCCTGAAACCCGTGCACCGCCGCGTTTTGTTCGCCATGCACGAGCTGAACAACGACTGGAATCGGCCCTACAAAAAGTCCGCCCGTATTGTGGGTGACGTGATTGGTAAATACCACCCGCACGGTGACAGCGCGGTGTATGACACGATCGTTCGCATGGCGCAAGATTTTTCCTTGCGCCACATGCTGGTTGATGGCCAGGGTAATTTCGGCTCGGTCGACGGCGATAACGCCGCGGCCATGCGATACACCGAAATCCGTTTGGCCAAAATCGCCCATGAAATGCTGGGAGACATCGACAAAGAAACCGTCGATTTCGGCCCCAACTACGACGGCAGCGAAAAAGAGCCCCTGGTTCTGCCCAGCCGCCTGCCCAATTTGCTGGTCAATGGTTCCGCTGGCATCGCAGTCGGCATGGCCACCAACATCCCACCGCACAACCTCAATGAAGTCGTGGACGCGTGCCTGCACCTGCTGCGCCAGCCTGAGGCCACGATTGATGAGTTGATGGAAATCATCCCGGCGCCGGACTTCCCGACGGCCGGCATTATTTACGGCATTAACGGCGTCAAGGACGGCTACCGCACGGGTCGCGGCAAGGTCGTGATGCGCGCCAAGTGCCACTTCGAGGACATCGACAAGGGCCAGCGCCAGGCCATCATCGTTGATGAGCTGCCCTACCAGGTCAACAAAAAGACCTTGCAAGAGCGCATGGCCGAACTGGTGCACGAAAAGAAGATCGAAGGCATCAGCCACATCCAGGACGAGTCCGACAAGTCCGGCATGCGCCTGGTGATCGAGCTCAAGCGCGGTGAAGTGCCCGAAGTGGTGCTGAACAACCTGTACAAGCAGACCCAGCTGCAAGACACCTTCGGCATGAACATGGTGGCCTTGATCGATGGCCAACCCAAGCTGTGCAACCTCAAAGACCTGATCGTGGTCTTCTTGCAGCACCGCCGCGAAGTGGTGACGCGCCGCACCATCTTCAACCTGCGCAAGGCCCGCGAACGCGGTCACGTACTGGAAGGCCTGGCCGTTGCCCTGGCCAACATCGACGATTTCATTGCCATCATCCGCAACGCCCCCACCCCACCGGTGGCCAAGGCCGAGTTGATGCTCAAGAGCTGGGACAGCAAGCTGGTGCGCGAGATGCTCACCCGCACCCGCGCCGACGGTGGCGTGGTGAATGCCGACGACTACCGGCCTGACGGTCTGGAAGTTGAATTCGGCATGCAAAACGATGGCCTGTACCGCCTCTCTGAGACGCAGGCCCAGGAAATTCTGCAGATGCGCCTGCAACGCCTGACCGGCCTGGAGCAGGACAAGATCGTGGCCGAGTACAAAGAGGTGATGGCCGAGATCGACGACTTCCTCGACATCCTGTCCAAGCCCGAGCGCGTCTCCACCATCATCGGTGACGAACTCACCGTGGTGAAAACCGAATTCGGTCAGACCAAGCTCGGCGCTCGCCGCAGCGAGATCGAACACAGCGCCCAGGACCTCAGCACCGAAGACCTGATCACCCCCACCGACATGGTGGTGACGCTCAGCCACAGTGGCTACATCAAGAGCCAGCCGCTGTCCGAATACCGGGCGCAAAAGCGCGGCGGCCGCGGCAAGCAAGCCACGGCCACCAAGGAAGACGACTGGATCGATCAGCTCTTCATCGCCAACACGCACGACTACATCCTGTGCTTCTCCAACCGGGGCCGCCTGTACTGGCTCAAAGTCTGGGAAGTCCCGGCCGGTTCGCGTGGCTCACGCGGTCGCCCCATCGTCAACATGTTCCCGCTGCAAGAGGGCGAAAAGATCAACGTGGTGCTGCCGCTGACCGGTGAAAAGCGCAGCTTCCCAGCCGATCAATACGTGTTCATGGCCACCTCCATGGGCACGGTCAAGAAGACCCCGCTGGACGACTTCAGCAACCCGCGCAAGGCCGGCATCATTGCCGTCGACCTGGACGAGGGCGACTTCTTGATCGGCGCCGCACTGACCGACGGCCAGCATGATGTGATGCTGTTCAGCGACGGCGGCAAAGCCGTGCGCTTTGACGAAAACGACGTGCGCCCCATGGGCCGCAATGCGCGCGGCGTGCGCGGCATGATGCTGGACGAAACCCAGCATGTGATCGCCATGCTGGTGGCCGAGGACGAGCAGCAAAGCGTGCTCACCGCCACCGAGAACGGCTACGGCAAGCGCACCTCGATCACCGAGTACACCCGCCATGGTCGTGGCACCAAGGGCATGATCGCCATCCAGCAAAGCGAGCGCAACGGCAAGGTCGTCGCCGCCACCCTGGTGCATGCCGATGACGAGATCATGCTGATCACCGACAAGGGTGTGCTGGTGCGCACCCGTGTCAGCGAGATCCGCGAACTCGGCCGCGCCACCCAGGGCGTGACCCTGATGGCGCTGGACGAAGGCTCGCGCCTGTCCGGCCTGCAACGCATCGTGGAAAACGACGCCAACATGCCCAGCGCCGACGGCGAAGAGGGTGGCGACGCCGCCCCCGAGGCCGACAGCCAGGCCTGAGCCCCCCACCCCACACCGGCCCCCAGCCGGTGTGGCTGAAACGCCCCGTGCCTGAGGCCCTTGCGCCCCAGGCCCTCTGACCCCGAACCAGCCCTGCCCCATGACGCGTCCCTACAACTTCTCCGCCGGCCCCGCCGCGATCCCTGAAGAAGTGCTGCAAACCGCCGCCAGCGAAATGCTCGACTGGCACGGCAGCGGCATGAGCGTGATGGAAATGAGCCACCGCGGCAAAGAGTTCATCAGCATCTACGAACAAGCCGAAGCCGACCTGCGCGAACTGCTGGCCGTGCCCTCGAACTTCAAGATTTTGTTCATGCAGGGCGGTGGCCTGGCCGAGAACGCCATCGTGCCGCTGAACCTGTCGCGCGGCGCCTCGGCCGACTTTGTAGTCACCGGCAGCTGGAGCCAAAAGAGCCAAAAAGAAGCCCGCAAGTACTGTGAAGTTCACATTGCCGCCAGCAACGAAGCCGACGGCCACACCAGCCTGCCTGCGCCCAGCAGCTGGCAGCTCAGCGCCAAGCCCAGCTATGTGCACCTGTGCAGCAACGAGACCATTCACGGCGTTGAATTCCACGAGCTGCCCGACCTCAAGGCCCTGGGCTGCGACGCCCCGCTGGTGATCGATTTCTCCTCCCACGTCGCCTCGCGCAGCGTGGACTGGAGCCGCGTCGGCGTGGCCTTTGGCGGCGCGCAAAAGAACCTGGGCCCAGCCGGCCTGACCCTGGTGGTGATCCGCGAAGACCTGCTCGGCCAGGCCCTCAAGGCCTGCCCCAGCGCTTTCGACTACCAACTGGTGGCCAACAACCAGTCCATGTACAACACGCCACCCACCTACGGCATCTACATGGCGGGTTTGACCTTCCAGTGGCTCAAGCGCCAGACCGAAGGAGGCCTGACCGGCCTCGCGGCCATGGAGGCGCGCAACATCGCCAAGGCCCGTCTGCTGTACGAATTCCTGGACCAGTCTCAGCTCTACAGCAACCCGGTGGCGCTCGATGGCCGCTCGCGCATGAACATCCCCTTCCGCCTGCGCGACGAGTCGCTCAACGACGCCTTCCTGGCTGGCGCCAAAGCGCGCGGCCTGCTGCAACTCAAGGGCCACAAGTCGGTGGGCGGCATGCGCGCCAGCATTTACAACGCCATGCCCCTGGCCGGCGTGCAAGCCCTGGTCGACTACCTGCGCGACTTCGAACAAACCCAGGCCTGAACCCACCGTGTTCTGCCCCTCCGGCCCGAGACCTCACACATGACCCAGCCCTCCAACGCCCCCCTGCCCAGCCTGGGCGAGTTGCGTGTCCAAATCGACTCGCTTGACCAGCAACTGCTGAGCCTGCTGAACCAGCGAGCCCACGTGGCCGAGCAGGTCGGTGAGGTCAAAAAGCGCGAAGGCACCCCCTTCTTCCGCCCGGACCGCGTGGCCCAGGTGATCGAAAAGATCAAGGCAGCCAACCCCGGCCCGCTGCGCGACGAGCACGTGGCCGCCGTCTGGCGCGAAATCATGTCGGCCTGTCTGGCCTTGGAATCCCCGCAACGCGTGGCCGTGCTCGGCCCGGCCGGCACCTTCTGCGAACAAGCCGCCATCGAGTTCTTTGGCGGTGCCGCCGACCTGATGTACTGCGCCAACTTTGACGAGGTGTTCCACGCCACCGCCGCGGGCAGCGCGCAGTACGGTGTGGTCGGCGTCGAGAACTCGGTCGAAGGCGTGGTCACGCGCTCGCTGGACCTGTTCCTGCACACGCCCACCCATGTGATTGGCGAAGTCAGCCTGCTGGTGCGCCACAACCTGCTGCGCCAAACCCAGTCGCTGGATGGCATCGAAGCCGTGCTGGCCCACCCACAGGCCCTGGCCCAATGCCAGGCCTGGCTGTCCAAGCACCTGCCGCATGCCGAGCGCCGCCCGGTTTCCAGCAATGCCGAAGGCGCGCGCCTGGCGGCCACCAACCCCGCCTGGGCTGGCCTGGCCAGCGAACGCGCCGCCACCCTGTTTGGCCTGCACATCGTGGCCCACGCCATCCAGGACGACGCCTACAACCGCACCCGTTTCGCCATCATCTCGCTGCCACAAACCCAGGCCATGCCACCCGCCTCGGGCAAGGACTGCACCAGCCTGGTGGTGTCCGTGCCCAACCGCCCGGGCGCCGTGCACGACCTGCTGGTGCCGCTGAAGAAGCATGGCGTGTCCATGACCCGCTTCGAGTCGCGCCCCGCCCGCACCGGCCACTGGGAGTACTACTTCTACATCGACCTCGACGGCCACCCTTCGCAGCCCCATGTGGCCGCGGCGCTGGACGAACTCAGCAGCCTGTGCGCCTTCTACAAGGTATTGGGCTCCTACCCCGTCGGAGCTTTGTGATCATGGGCTGCAGCGTCACCAAGGGTCGCCATGTTTGAACAACTCGGTCTGATCGGCTGCGGCCTGATGGGCGGCTCGTTCGCGCTGGCGCTCAAGCGCGCCGGCCTGGTCAAGCGCGTGGTGGGCTACAGCAAGTCCCCCACCACCACCGAAAAAGCCCGCCAGATGGGCGTCATCGACCTGGCCGCGCCCTCGGCGTTGCTGGCCGTGGCTGGCGCGGACATCGTGATCGTCGCCGTGCCCGTGTCGGCCACGGAGGCCACGCTCAAGGCCATCAAGCACCTGGTCACGCCCGAGATGCTGATCATGGACGTCGGCTCGACCAAGACCGATGTGGTGGCCGCAGCCCGCACCGCGCTGCGCGACCAGATCGGCTCGTTTGTCCCCGCCCACCCGATCGCGGGCAAAGAAGTGGCCGGCATCGAACACGCCGATGCCGACCTGTACCGGGGCAAGCAGGTCATCCTCACACCGCTCGAAAAAACCCTCACCGTGCACCTGCAAAAGGCGGCGGCTGTGTGGGGCGCACTCGGCGCCCAGGTGCTGCACATGTCGCCCGAGCGGCACGATGCCGCCTTTGCCGCCGTCAGCCACCTGCCCCATCTGCTGGCTTTTGCGTTCATCAACGGCATCGCGGCCCAGGCCGATGGTGCCGACTACCTGGCGCTGGGTGGCCCGGGTTTCCGTGACTTCAGCCGCATCGCGGCCAGCGATCCCAAAGTCTGGCGCGACATCTTGCTGACCAACCGCGACGAGTTGCTGGCGCAGACCCGCCACTTCAAGGCCGCCTTGAGCGAGTTCGAAGCGCAGCTGGAGGCCGGCCAGGGCGAAGCCCTGGAAAGCCTGATTGACCGCGCCAACCAAGTCCGGGCGCCTTGGCGCCTGGCGGGCCCCCGCCCCACCAAATAAGCCATGTTCCAAACTGAATTCCTCGACCTGCCGGCCCTGGCCAGCGCTGGCGGCAGCGTCACGCTGCCGGGCTCCAAAAGCATCTCCAACCGCGTGCTGCTGCTGGCGGCCCTGAGCGCGGGCAGCACCCGCATCCACGACCTGCTCGACTCCGACGACACCCGCGTCATGCTGCAGGCCCTGCGCCAGCTCGGCTGCGGCGTGCACGAACAAGGCTCGGTGCTGGTGATCGATGGCCTGGGCGGGCAACTCAAGACCGACACGGCCCAGTTCTTCATGGGCAATGCCGGCACCGCCATGCGCCCCCTGACCGCGGCCCTGGCCGTGCTGGGTGGCGACTTCAGCCTGAGCGGCGTGCCGCGCATGCACGAGCGCCCGATTGGTGACCTGGTCGACGCCTTGCGCGAACTTGGCTGCAGCATCGACTACCTGGGCAACGAGGGCTACCCGCCACTGCACATTGGCCGGGCCCAGCTGCGCCTGGACCAAGCCATCCCCGTGCGCGGCGATGTGTCGAGCCAATTCCTCACCGCGCTGCTGATGGCCTTGCCGCTGGCCGCCACGCAAGACATCGTGATCGAGGTGGTGGGCGAACTGATCAGCAAGCCCTACATCGACATCACCCTCAACCTGTTGCAGCGCTTTGGCATTGCCGTGCGCCGTGAGGGCTGGGCGCGCTTCACCATCCCCGCCGGCAGCCGCTACCAGTCGCCGGGCGACATCCACGTCGAGGCGGACGCCTCCTCGGCCAGCTACTTCATCGCCCTGGGTGCGCTGGCCACACCGTCCGAGCCGGGCGCCAAAGTACGCATCCAGGGCGTGGGCCTGGATTCGATCCAGGGCGACATCCGCTTTGTCGAGGCCGCCCAGGCCATGGGCGCCCAAATCACCGGCGGCCCCAACTGGTTGGAAATCGCGCGCGGCCACTGGCCGCTGAAGGCGATTGACCTGGACTGCAACCACATCCCAGACGCCGCCATGACCCTGGCCGTCATGGCCTTGTACGCCGACGGCCCCTGCACCCTGCGCAACATCGCCAGCTGGCGCGTCAAAGAAACCGACCGCATCGCCGCCATGGTGGCCGAATGCGCCAAGCTCGGCGCCCAGGTCGAAGAAGGCCCGGACTGGCTGCGCGTGCACCCCTTGCCCGCTGGGGCCTGGCGCAGCGCCAGCATCCACACCTATGACGACCACCGCGTGGCCATGTGCTTTTCGCTGGCGGCCTTCAACCCCGATCAGGTCACCGTGCGCATCGAAGACCCCAAATGCGTCGCCAAGACCTTCCCGGACTACTTCGAGACCTTGTTCGGCCTGGTCCAGGCGCAGCCCGGCCGTGTGCCAGTGATCTGCATCGACGGCCCCACCGCGTCCGGCAAGGGCACCGTGGCCGCCGAGGTGGCCAAACGCCTGGGCTACCACTTCCTGGATTCGGGCGCCATGTACCGCGTCACGGCCTTGGCCGCCACGCGCGCCGGCCTGGCCATCGAACCGAGCCAGGAAGCCGCCATAGCCGCCCTGGCGCGTGCCCTGCCCGTTCGCTTTGAAGACGGCAAGGTCCTGCTGGGTGCAGACGATGTGACCGAAGCCATCCGCACCGAAGAGGCCGGCATGAACGCCTCGCGCGTCTCCGCCCTGCCCTCGGTGCGCCTCGCTCTGGTGGACCTGCAACACGGTTTTCAGGCCCTGCCAGGCCTGGTGGCCGATGGCCGCGACATGGGCACGGTGATCTTCCCGAACGCCCCTTACAAGGTCTACATGACCGCCAGCGCCGCCTGCCGCGCAGAGCGCCGCTATAAGCAATTGATATCAAAAGGAATTTCGGCTAACATCAGCGAGTTACGCGCGGACCTCGAAGCCCGCGACGCCCGGGACCAATCCCGGGCTGTTGCGCCGCTCAAGCCCGCCGCCGACGCGCAGTGGTTGGACAACTCCGAACTCAGCATCGATCAATCGGTGCAGCAGGTGTTGGCTGGCTGGCTGCAACGCCAGGCCATCGGAAGTCATTCCGCCACCTGACGACAAGCCCCCGGCAGCCTTTGTTGTCGGGGCATGGGGTCCACTGCACCCCCGCCGCGCGCCAGCGCACAGGTTCAGTGGTTCATCAACGCAACCGCGGGCTCTCCCGCAACCCAAACCGCCGCAAGCAGCCCTTTTCATCGATGGCAATGGTGCCTTCGACCTTCCTGTTTGCGGATGAGGAAAATTCATGTCCGAATCTTTTGCCGCCCTTTTTGAAGAATCCCTGCAACGCTCTGAAATGCGTGCGGGCGAAGTCATCACCGCTGAAGTCGTGCGCATCGAGCACAGCTTCGTGGTGGTGAACGCAGGCCTCAAGTCTGAAGCCTACGTTCCGCTCGAGGAATTCAAGAACGACAAGGGCGAAGTCGAAGTCCAAGTGGGTGACTTCGTCTCGGTGGCCATCGACGCCATCGAAAACGGCTACGGCGACACCATCCTGTCGCGCGACAAGGCCAAGCGTCTGGCTTCCTGGCTGGCCCTGGAAAAGGCCCTGGAATCCGGCGAATTCGTCACCGGCACCACCAGCGGCAAGGTCAAGGGCGGTCTGACCGTTCTGGTCAACGGCATCCGTGCTTTCCTGCCGGGCTCGCTGATCGACACCCGTCCGATCAAGGACCTGACCCCGTTCGAAAACAAGACCCTGGAATTCAAGGTCATCAAGCTGGACCGCAAGCGCAACAACGTGGTGCTGAGCCGCCGTGCCGTGGTCGAAGCCTCGATGGGCGAAGAGCGCGCCAAGCTGATGGAAACCCTGAAGGAAGGCTCCATCGTCAACGGCGTGGTCAAGAACATCACCGAATACGGTGCGTTCGTTGACCTGGGCGGCATCGACGGCCTGCTGCACATCACCGACATGGCATGGCGCCGTGTCCGCCACCCGAGCGAAGTGGTGCAAGCAGGTCAAGAAATCACCGCCAAGATCCTCAAGTTCGACACCGAAAAGAACCGCGTGTCCCTGGGTCTCAAGCAAATGGGCGACGATCCTTGGATGGGCGTCAACCGTCGCTACCCGCAATCGACCCGCCTGTTCGGCAAGATCACCAACATCGCCGACTACGGCGCGTTTGTGGAACTCGAACCCGGTATCGAAGGCCTGGTGCACGTGTCTGAAATGGACTGGACCAACAAGAACATCGCCCCCAGCAAGCTGGTCACGCTGGGCGACGAAGTCGAAGTCATGGTTCTGGAAATCGACGAAGACAAGCGCCGCATCAGCCTGGGCATGAAGCAATGCAAGGCCAACCCGTGGCAAGAGTTCGCGCAAAACACCAAGCGCGGCGACCGCGTCAAGGGCCCGATCAAGTCGATCACCGACTTCGGCGTGTTCGTGGGTCTGGCTGCCGGCATCGACGGCCTGGTTCACCTGTCCGACCTGTCGTGGAACGAAGCTGGCGAAGCCGCTGTGCGCAACTACAAGAAGGGCCAAGAAGTCGAAGCCATCGTGTTGGCTGTGGACGTGGACCGCGAGCGCATCTCCCTGGGCATCAAGCAACTCGACTCCGACCCGTTCACGACCTTCGTGACCGTGAACGACAAGGGTCAAACCGTGACCGGCAAGGTCAAGACGGTGGATGCCCGTGGCGCTGAAATCGACCTCGGCGAAGACATCATCGGCTACCTGCGCGTCAGCGAAATCTCCCGCGACCGCGTGGAAGATGCCCGCAACGTGCTGAAGGAAGGCGACGAAGTGACCGCAGTGGTGGTGAACGTGGATCGCAAGACCCGCAACATCCAACTGTCGATCAAGGCCAAGGACGCTGCTGACCAGCAAGAAGCCATGGCTTCGCTGAGCCAACAGTCGGCCCGCGAAAGCGCCGGCACCACCAGCCTGGGCGCTCTGCTGCGCGCCAAGCTGGATGGCGGCAACAACTGATCCTGACGGATCAACCGGCCAAAGGGCCGGTTTTGCACGCGTTGCAAAACCGGCCCTTTGCCATTTCTGAACCGAATCCATGACCCGATCTGACCTTGTTGAAGAACTGGCCACCCGGTTCAGCCAACTGACCCACCGCGACGCCGAACAGGCCGTCAAGACCATTCTGGATGCGCTGGGCGACGCCCTGGTGCGTGGACACCGAATTGAAATCCGAGGCTTTGGTAGCTTCTCGATCAACCACCGCCCCCCGCGCATGGGCCGCAACCCGCGCAGTGGTGAAAGCGTGGCCATCCCGAGCAAGCGCGTGCCGCACTTCAAGCCAGGCAAGGCCTTGCGCGAAGCGGTCGACAAACGCACCGAAGAGCTCGAATCGCCCCCGACCCCTTGATCCTGGCCACCTGCCAGACACCGCAGGCCATCGGCTGGGCCGAGAGCCCACGATCCCTCGGTAGAATCGCCTCGTCACTGAGGAGATGAATGAAATACCTCATGTGGCTGCTCAAGGCAGCCATTTTTTTTACCCTGTTTGCGTTTGCGCTGAACAACCAGCAAGACGCCACCGTCCATTTCTTCTTTGGCACGCAATGGCGCGCGCCTTTGGTGCTGGTGGTCTTGGCGGCGTTTTCCATGGGGGTGGTCGCCGGCGTGCTCGGCATGGTGCCGCGCTGGTGGAAGCACCGCAGCGCGGCGCGCAAGCACCAGGCCCCTGCCGTCACCAGCACCGCCGCTGCAACGCCGACCCCGCCGCCCCCAAGCCCCTCACTGGACGCCAACGAACCGCCTCATGGAATTTGATCTCAGTTGGCTCCTGCTGGGCCTGCCCCTGGCTTTTTTCCTGGGCTGGGCCGCCTCGCGTTTCGACCTGCGCCAATGGCGCATGGAAAACCGCCAAGCCCCCAAGGCCTACTTCAAGGGCTTGAACTTCCTGCTCAACGAGCAGCAAGACCAGGCGATTGACGCCTTCATCGAGGCCGTGCAAAACGACCCCGACACCTCCGAACTGCACTTTGCGCTGGGCAACCTGTTCCGACGCCGGGGCGAGTACGAACGCGCTGTGCGCGTGCACGAGCACCTGCTCTCGCGCGCCGACCTGAGCCGCACCGACCGGGAACGCGCCCAGCACGCGCTGGCACTGGACTTCCTCAAGGCGGGTCTGCTGGACCGCGCCGAAGCTGCGCTGCAAAAGCTCGAAGGCACGCCCTTTGAAAACCAAGCCCGCCTGGCCTTGCTGGCCATCTATGAACGCTCACGCGACTGGCCCCAGGCCGCCGCCATCGCCCAGCGCATGGACCAGGCCGGCCAAGGCCGCTTCAACACGCGCCAAGCCCATTACCTGTGCGAAGACGCGCTGAGCCTGGCCGCCAAGAAAGCCGTGCCGGAAGCGCTGGAACTGCTGGCTCAGGCCCGCCGCATCGCGCCCGAAGCGCCACGCGCCTACATCGAGGCCGCCCGACTGTTGGCCCAGCAAGGGCAGCACGACCTGGCCTGCGACACCCTGGCGCAGTTGGCCGACATCGCCCCCAGCCACCTCGCCTTGGCCGCCCTGCCCTGGGCCGAATCCGCGCGCGCCAGCCAGCGCGTGGCCGAGACGCTGCAGCGCCTGGAGGCCAGCTACCAGATCGTGCCCTCTCTGGATGTGCTGGAGGCCTTGGTGATGCTCAGCGAAGCCCAAGGCGCCTCTGAGGCCACGGCCCGCGAGCGCTATGTGCAGCACCTGGAGCGGGAACCCTCGCTGGTGGCCGCCGCGCGTTGGATCGCTGGCGAGCAACTGGCCCATGACCAGTTCCACCCCCAGGTGCAACGCGCTCTGGACCACGCGGCCAAACCCCTGACCCGCTACCGCTGTGCGGCCTGCGGTTTTGAGGCCAAGCAGTACTTTTGGCAATGTCCAGGCTGCCAATCCTGGGACAGCTACCCGGCCAAACGCGTCGAAGAGCTCTGAAGCCCGCTGGGCCCAGACCCCGAGTCACAGACCTCACACCTGCTTTCAATTGAGGGGGCGGTCGCCGTCAACGCGCCAGCACCCGTCCCGTTGCAAGGGCTTGCGCCGCTCAGTCCGAGCGGCCACCTCAGCCCAAGGAGCGGTGTCGTGTCCATCTCCCCCCCTTTCTCCGAGCCACGCGCGTGCAGCGAAGCGCCCGTGTCGCCACGACCTGGCCTCGTGACCTGGCTGCTGGGCCTGGGCCTCAGCGCCAGCCTGTTCCTGCAAGCCCAGGCGCTGGAGCTCAACCAAGCCAGCGAAGCCGAACTCGACAGCCTGCTGGGCGTGGGCCCAGCCCTCAGCGGTCGCATTCTGCAGGCGCGGCGCACGGGGCCGTTCACGGACTGGGCCGACCTGATTCAACGCGTGCCAGGCATTGGCACGCGCAGTGCTCGCAAGCTCTCGGCACAGGGCGCAACCATCCAGGGACAGGGGTTTGAAGGCAGCCAGCCCTCAGAGAAAGCGGTTCAAAAAGCCGAATGAGGGGGCACCGCAGAACACGGCGGAATCAGGCGCCAGCCCGCCTTGAAGCAGCCAGGTCGGTGAGCCTTGGCCAAGGCGTGCGGCTCAGGCCTCAGTCCAGCGTCCCGCCGGCCTGGGCCAGATCGGGGGCGCCGTCCCAAGCCACCTCCAAGGCGGCCCGAACTGCCGCGACTTGCTGATCCAGTGCCACCCCGCCCGGCGCGGGCGCCAGTGGCGGCACATGGACAAAGCCCCCCTGCCAAGGCAAAGGCTGCCCCGCCAGCTGCGCTGCCTCCAGCGTGTGGGTGATCCAAAAAAGCAACTGATTGCAAACAAAGGTGCCCGCCGTGTAGGACACGCTGGCCGGTGCGCCCGCCTCGCGCATGGCCTGCACCATGGCCTTGACCGGCAAGCGCGTGCGCCAGGCCAGGGGCGCATCGGCGACGATGGCCTGGTCCAGTGGCTGAGCGCCCGCGTTGTCGGGGATGCGCGCGTCCACCCAGTTCAGGGCCACGCGCTCCACGCACAGCTCACTGCGCGTGCCCGCCAAGCCCAAAGCCAGCACCAGCTGCGGTGCCTGGGCAGCGATCGCGGCCTGCAGCACCGGCCAGGCCTGGCTGAACACGCAAGGCAGTTGCAGCGCCTGAACCTGGGCGCCCTGGCTCAAGCGACTGCCGTGCAACGCCTGCGCCACTGTCCAGGACGGGTTGCTGGACTCGCCCCCAAAGGGCTCAAAGCCCGTCAGCAAGACCGTGCCGGCCATGGCGCTCAAGCACCTTCGCCAGCAGGGCCGTAGCCACCGCCACCCGGGGTCTGCACCTCGAAGATGTCGCCCGGCTGCATGTCGGCCTGACCGATGTGGGCCAGTTCCTCCACGCGGCCATCCAGGCGCAGCACGCGGTTGTGCCCCACCTCGCCCGGCTGGCCACCGGCCATGCCGAAGGCGCCGCGCAGGCGGCCGTTGGACAAAATGCTGGCCGTCATCGGCTCCAGGAAGCGGATGCGGCGCACACCACCGTGGCCCCCTTGCCATTGACCCTGGCCGCCCGAACCCTGGCGGATCTCGTAGCTCTCCAGGCGCACGGGGTAGCGGAACTCCAGCACCTCGGGGTCGGTCATGCGGGAGTTGGTCATGTGGGTTTGCACCACACTGGTGCCTGCAAAGCCGCCCGTGACCTGACCCTGGGCGTCAAACACGGCGCCTGCACCACTGCCGCCACTGATGGTTTCGTAGTACTGGTAGCGCACATTGCCGAAGGTGAAGTTGTTCACCGTGCACTGGCTGGCCGCCATCAGGCCCAAGGCACCGATCAGCGCGTTGGTGATGCAGGTGGAGGTTTCCACGTTGCCCGCCACCACCGAGGCCGGTGGGCGCGGGGCCAGCATCGAGCCTTCAGGGATGATGACCTTCAGCGGCTTCAGGCAGCCTGCGTTGAGCGGGATGTCGTCATCGACCAAGGTGCGGAACACGTACAGCACCGCGGCCATGCACACCGCCGTGGGCGCATTGAAGTTGTTGAGCTGCTGCTCGCTGGTGCCGCTGAAGTCGATCTCGGCACTGCGCTCGGCGGCGTTGACGCGGATGGCCACTTGGATCTGGGCCCCGTTGTCCAGCGGCAGGGTGAACTGGCCGTCCTTCAGGCGGGTGATGGCGCGGCGCACCGACTCTTCGGCGTTGTCCTGCACGTGGCCCATGTAGGCCTGCACCACGTCCAGACCGAACTGGGCCACCATCTTGCGCAGTTCCTGCACGCCTTTTTCGTTGGCGGCGATCTGCGCCTTCAGGTCGGCCAGGTTCTGCGCCGGGTTGCGGCTGGGGAACTCGCCACTCTCCAGCAAAGCCACCATCTCGGCCTCGCGCAGCACACCCTGGTCGACCAGCTTGAAGTTGTTGATCTGCACGCCCTCTTCTTCGATGCGGGTCGAGAAGGGTGGCATGGAGCCCGGGGTGATGCCGCCAATGTCGGCATGGTGGCCGCGCGAGCCCACGTAAAACAGCGGTTGCTCGTCTGCCGCCTGGCCCAGGTAGACCGGGGTGATCACCGTCACGTCCGGCAGGTGGGTGCCGCCGTGATACGGGTCGTTCAGGGCGTAGACATTGCCGGGCTTCATCTGGCCGGCGTTCTCGCGGATTACGGTCTTGATGCTCTCGCCCATGGAGCCCAGGTGCACCGGCATGTGCGGGGCATTGGCGATCAGGTTGCCTGCGGCGTCGAACAGCGCGCAGCTGAAGTCCAGGCGCTCCTTGATGTTCACCGAGTAGGCGGTGTTCTGCAGTTGCAGGCCCATTTGCTCGGCGATGTTCATGAACAGGTTGTTGAAGACTTCCAGCAGCACCGGATCGGCCGTCGTGCCGGCGGCAAAGGTCACGGCACGCGCCACGCGGCGGTCCAGCACCAGGTGGTCCAGCGCGGTCAACGCGGCCTCCCAGCCAGGTTCGACGATGGTGGTGGCGTTCTTCTCGGCAATGATGGCCGGGCCGGTGATCACGTCACCGGGGCGCAGGTCCTCGCGCACCACCAGGGCCGCTTCGTGCCAGGCGCCGCCCGAGTACAGGCGCACCGTTTCGCGGCGCGGCACCTCGCGCACCGGGTTCAGGGCGTGGCGCGGCTCGGCGGGCGCGTCGCCCGCCACCACGGCCTCGACCGACACGGCTTCGACCATCAGGCCCTTGCCCTGCATCAGGAAGGCGAAGCGCTGGCGGTAGGCCTGCTCAAAGCCGGCTTGCACAGCGGCCAGGGTGGCCTCGGCGTCCAGGCCTGCGGGGTAAGTCACGACCAGGGCCGAATCACTGCCCTCGTAGCGCACATGCACGCGGCGCTGGGTGCTGATCTGGCCGGCGCTCACCTCTTGGCGGGTCAGCTCGCCTTCAGCGGCCGTGGCCAGGGTGTTCAGGCTTTGTTCGATGTCGACCAGGGCCGAGGTCTGGAGCTTGAGCTCGACGGCCTGCTCGCGGATCACGCTCTGGTCGGCCAGGCCCATGCCGTAGGCCGACAGCACACCGGCCAGTGGGTGCACAAACACCCGGGTCATGCCCAGGGCGTCGGCCACCAGACAGGCGTGCTGGCCGCCCGCGCCACCAAAGCATTGCAGGGTGTAGCGGGTGACGTCGTAGCCACGCGCCACCGAAATCTTCTTGATCGCGTTGGCCATTTGCTGCACAGCGATCTGGATGAAGCCCTCGGCCACGTCCTCGGCCGAACGGCCGCTTTGCTGCGCCAGCGCTGCAAACTTTTGCTGCACCACCTCGGCGTCCAAGGGCTCATTGGCCTGCGGGCCAAACACCTTGGGGAAGTAGCGCGGCTGCACCTTGCCGACCATGACGTTGGCGTCGGTCACGGCCAAGGGGCCGCCGCGCCGGTAGCTGGCCGGCCCGGGGTTGGCTCCCGCGCTTTGCGGGCCCACGCGGAAGCGTGCTCCGTCAAACTGCAGCAGCGAGCCGCCGCCAGCGGCCACGGTGTGGATGCTCATCATGGGCGCGCGCATGCGCACGCCAGCCACCTGGGTTTCAAACTCGCGCTCGAACTCGCCTTGCAGGCCACCACGGAAATGGCTCACGTCGGTGGAGGTGCCGCCCATGTCGAAGCCGATCACATCGTCATGCCCGGCCAGGCCGGCGGTGCGCGCCATGCCGACGATGCCGCCCGCCGGACCGCTCAAGATGGCGTCCTTGCCCTGGAACACATGGGCATCGGTCAAACCGCCCGAAGACTGCATGAAGAACAAGCGCACGCCCGGCATCTCGCCAGCCACCTGGTCCACATAGCGGCGCAGGATGGGCGACAGGTAAGCGTCGACCACCGTCGTGTCGCCCCGGCTGACGAACTTCATCAGCGGGCTGGTCTCATGCGAGGTGCTGATCTGCGTGAAGCCAATCTCGGCGGCGATCTGCCGCGCTGCCTTTTCGTGGGCGCTGTACCGGTAGCCGTGCATGAAGACCACGGCCACGCTGCGCAGGCCCCGGTCAAAAGCGGCTTGCAGGTCGGCGCGCAGGCGGGGCTCATCCAGGGCCTGGACCAACTCCCCCGTGGCGCCCACGCGCTCGTCGGCTTCGATGACCTCGCGGTACAGCAGCTCGGGCAGCACGATGCGGCGGTCAAACAAGCGCGGGCGGTTTTGGTAAGCAATGCGCAGCGCGTCGCGGAAGCCGCGCGTGGTGACCAGCAGCGTGGGCTCGCCCTTGCGCTCCAGCAGGGCGTTGGTGGCCACGGTGGTGCCCATCTTCACGCACTCCACCTGCTCGGGGGTGATCGGCTCGCCCGGCTTCAGGCCCAGCAGGTGGCGGATGCCCGCCACGGCCGCGTCGCGGTACTGCTCGGGGTTCTCGGACAGCAGCTTGTGGGTCAGCAGCGTGAAGCTGCCGTCGGCATTGGGCTTTTTGGCGACGATGTCGGTGAAGGTACCGCCCCGGTCGATCCAGAACTGCCAGCGGGTGGGCTTCGGGGCAACAGAAACTTGCATGGTCAGAACTCAGCGTGTGAAGGGTGAATGAAAAAGGAGCCGGCCACGGCCCGCTCGCCCAAGAGGCGGCGCGACTGCAGCAGCGTCAACAAGGTCCAGCCCGTGGCGTCGGCCACGGCCTGGGCATAGGGGGGCAGGTTGGTGCACTCCAGCACCAGTTCGCCCAAGTGAGGTGCACGCGCCTGCAACTGGAGTGCGGCCGCGACCACGTCGCGCTCCGCCTGGGCGACGTCCAGGGTGCTGCGGTTGCCCACGATGGACTGCACAAAATGGCTGTCCGGTGGCAGGCCTTGCACCCACACATCGCGCAGGCGCTCCGCGGGCACCCCGGCGGCCAACAGGTGGGCGGGGCCCAAGCCCTCGGCCCGGATGGTCAGCACGCCGACTTGCGGGCGGCGCCGCAACAAAGCAGGCAACCCCAGCAAGCTGGAGCTGACCACCGGCACCGGGACGGCCGCCTGCAACTGCGCCTGCAAGAGCACCAAGAAGCCACAACTGGTGGTGAGGGCCTGGGCGCCCTGCGCCACCAGGCGCTGAGCGGCCTGCTCAAACCATGGCAGCAGGCCAGAAGCCAGCAAGGCCTCGGCAGAGCCCACCACCCGGCGCGGCACGGCGCCGGTGACCACCTCGGTCAAGACCTCGGTGGGAAAACTGTCCGCCCGCCCCAGATCACCCGGGGGACGCGGGAACTGCGTGTCCAGGCGGATCAAGCCCAGGCGGGCGGGCTGCGGCAAGTGGCTCACAGCCAGGGACTCACAACGAAGCCGCCGCGCGGGCGGCCTGGTCGTACATGCCGGAGAGCACGCGCAGCAAGCGGGCCAGTTCGCCAATGTCCCGATTGAGTGCATCGTCGGCCTTCATCGCACCAATCAGGCACGACTCGCGGATGGCCCGGTAGCGCGCCACGCTCTCGCGACCGGCGTCCGTGCAGGCATAGGTGACTTCCTTGCCGTTCTTGCTGGCCTGCACCACGCCCAGGTTGACCAACTTCTTGAGCGAGTAGTTGATCAGATGGGTGTCTTCCACATTCATGATGAAGCAGATGTCAGCCAGGCGTTTGTTGCGCGCCCGGTGCGTGACGTGGTGCAACACCAGCACGTCCAGCGGGGTCAGGTCTTTCAGGCCGGCCGCGCTCATGCAATGCACGATCCAGCGGTGGAAGGCATTGCCCGCCACCACCAGGCCAAACTCAAACTCGCTCATCTCGGCACTTTGGTCCGAAACGAGGTGGGCAGAGGACACAATCAGTTGCCGATCGGTGTCGGCCGATGTGGGGGGCTGCGACTTGGCGTTCATCGTTCTCCTGCCTGCTGGCATTGATGTTGCATGTGTCAGATTGTAGGCAGCACAATAACGATTTGCCAACAATTTGTTGACATTAAGTAGAAACCCCCATGAAGCCGCCTGCTGTGAGGCTTACATTCACGTCACACTTTTTTAGCCGGAGTCCCCATGAAGCGTCGTTCTCTCTCCTTTGCCGCAGCCGCCCTGGCCTTGGTGTCGACGGGCACCTTCGCCCAAACCAAGTGGGATCTGCCCACCGCCTACCCGGCGACCAACTTCCACACGGAAAACTTGACGCAGTTCGCGCAGGACGTGGACAAGGCCAGCGCGGGCAAGCTCAAGATCACGGTGCACGCCAACGCCTCCCTGTTCAAGGCCAATGAGATCAAGCGCGCGGTGCAAGGCGGTCAAGCCCAGATTGGCGAGCTGCTGCTGGCCAACTTCGAAAACGAGAACCCGATTTACGGCACCGACGGCATCCCTTTCCTGGCCTCGTCCTACGCCGAGTCCAAGCGCCTGTATGACGCCCAGAAGCCAGTGCTGGAAAAGCTGCTCAACGCCCAAGGCATGAAGCTGCTCTACACGGTGCCATGGCCGCCCCAAGGTGTCTACACCAAGAAGGAAATTGCCTCGGTGGCGGACCTGCGCGGCATCAAGTGGCGCGCATACAGCCCCGCCACGGCCAAGATTGCCGAGTTGATCGGTGCCCAGCCCGTGACCATCCAGGCCGCTGAACTGTCGCAAGCCCTGGCCACCGGCGTGATCGAGAGCTACATGAGCTCGGGCTCCACCGGCTACGACTCCAAGACCTACGAAAGCCTGAAGTACTGGTACGACACCCAAGCCTGGCTGCCCAAGGACGCGGTGATCGTCAACAAGAAGTCGTTTGACGCCCTGGACCCCGCGCTGCAAACCGCGGTGACCAAGGCCGCTGCCGACGCTGAAACCCGCGGCTGGGCCCTGAGCGCCGAAAAGAACGAGTGGTACAAGAAGGCGCTGACCGAGAAGGGCATGAAGATCATGCAACCCTCGGCCAAGCTGAACGCCGACCTGCGCCAAGTGGGCGACATCATGCTGGCCGACTGGCTCAAGAAGGCCGGCCCGGATGGTGAAGCCATCATTGCCGCCTACAAGAAGTCGGCCCCTGCGGCGAAGAAGTGATGCGTCGCTTTCTAGACCGCCTCTACCTGGGCATGGGCGCCTTGGGCGCCGCCTTCATCGCGCTGATCTGCGTGCTGATGGTGGCCCAGAGCGTGCTGCGTGAGTTCGGGGTGCGCACCGGCGCCCTGAACGACGTGGTGGCTTGGTGCTGCGCCGCAGCGGCCTTCTTTGCCATGCCGCACGCCTTCAAGCACGGTGACTTTGTGCGCGTGACCCTGCTGCTGGAAAAAGTCTCCAGCGGCACGCGCCGTGCGCTCGAAATCATCTCGCTGCTGATCGGCACCTTGGCCACAGGCTACCTGGCCTGGTCAGCCTGCCAGTTCACGTACGAGAGCTGGGAATTCAACGACATCGCCCAAGGCCTGCTGCCCATCCCGATGTGGATTCCGCAGATGAGCTTTGCGATCGGCTCGGTCCTGTTGGTGATCGCCTTGCTGGATGAATTGATCATCGTGCTGCGCGGCGGCGTGCCCACTTTTGTGCGCGAAGTCGAAGAGCGCCATGCCCGTGGCGACTTCTCCTCCGACGTTTGACGTCATCCACTCCAGAGAAAGAACAACATGGATGTCTTGATGGTGGGCGGCATTTTGCTGCTGCTCATGATGGTGCTTTTGTCCGGCGGGGTGTGGATTGCCATGACGCTGGCCATTTGCGGCTGGGTCGGTCAGGCCTTCTTCACCAGCACAGCGCCGGGGAAGAACCTCTTCTCCGCCTTCTGGGAAAGCAATGCCAGCTGGGAGCTGGCGGCGCTGCCCCTGTTCATCTGGATGGGTGAAATCCTGTTCCGGACCAAGCTCAGCGAAGAGATGTTCGAGGGCCTGCGCCCTTGGCTCAACCGCGTGCCGGGCCGGCTGATGCACACCACCATCCTGGGATGCGGCATTTTTGGCTCGGTGTCTGGCTCGTCGGCCGCGACCTGCGCCACCATCTCCAAGGTGGCCCTGCCCGAGTTGATGAAGCGCGGCTACGACGAAAAGCTGGCCCTGGGCTCGCTGGCCACGGCCGGCACCCTGGGCATTCTGATCCCGCCCTCGATCACCATGGTGGTCTACGCGGTGGCCGCTGATGCCTCGATCATCCGCATCTTCCTGGCGGGCTTTTTGCCGGGCTTCTTGCTGATGGCGCTGTTCTCTGGCTACATCGGCTGGTGGAGCCTGCGCAACCCAGAAAAAGTACCTGCGGCCGACCCGCCCAGCAGCTTCTTGCAGAAGATCAAACAGTCGGGCAACCTGATCCCCTGTGCGGCCCTGATCGTCTTCATCTGCTGGGTGCTGATCGCCGGTTATGCCACCGCCACCGAGTGCGCGGCCTACGGCGTGGTGGGTTCGTTGGGCCTGGCCCTGTGGAGCCGCTCGCTGACCTGGCAGAACTTCAAAGAAGGCCTGATGGGCACGACGCGCACCAGCTGCATGATCATGTTCATCCTGGCGGGCGCTGCCTTCCTCACCAAGACCATGGCCTTCACCGGCATCCCGCGTGAGCTGGCCGAGTGGGTGGACGCCATGCACCTGTCCCCCCTGGCCTTGATCAGCGTGCTGGTCGTCGTCTACCTGATCCTGGGCACCGCGCTCGACGGCATCAGCATGATCGTGCTGACCAGCGCCGTGGTGCTGCCCATGATCCAGAAGGCGGGCTTTGACCTGGTGTGGTTTGGCATCTTCATCGTGCTGCTGGTGGAAATTGCCGAGGTCACGCCGCCCGTGGGCTTCAACCTGTTCGTGCTGCAAAACATGACCGGCAAGGACAGCAACCTGATCGCCAAGGCGGCCCTGCCCTTCTTTGGCTGCCTGGTGGTCTGCATCTTGCTGATCACGGTGTTCCCGAACATCGTGACCTTCCTGCCTGACCTGGTGATGGGCGTGGACAAGTAAGGGCTGGTCTGGGTGCAGGCGCTTGGGATACGCCGCCCGCACCCAGCCACATCCCAGGTCACGGGCCGGCGCCCACGTCGCGCCTTTTTTTCACAGCCTACTGGCACCGCATGCTCCAACTCACGCACTCTGCGAACCCCACCTCTTCCACCCGGCCCATGCCGAGCGCTGGCCCCCATTTGACGCTGGGCCAAAAGCTCGGCCTGGGCTTTGGTCTGTTGGGACTGGCCGTGGCCTTGCTCGGGGCCACCACCTGGTGGACCGGCCAGGCCACCACGGCCCAGGCCCAGCGACTGGCCCAGGAGCGACTGCCCCTGGAGCGCGCAGTGCGCGACTGGAAGGCCCAGTCCATCAAGATCGGCGAGCTGGCCCTGCGCGCCACGGGCTCGACGGACGTGTTCCCAGTGGCCAATGAGATGCGCACCCAGGCCCAGCAAGACGAGACGCAGGTCAAGAACATCCAGCAATTGATGGCGGCGCAGAGCCAGGTGGACCCGGCGGCCACCCAAGCCTTGGACAGCGCCTTGCAGCAGCGCAGCCGCTACGTGCAGCTGCGCCAGCAGTTGGTGCAAAACGCGCTGGAATCCAAGATCATCAGCCAAAAGGAATTGTCCGAACACGCCAGCGCCCTGCAGCGCTACCTGGCCAGCCTGGACAGCGTGCTGGCCCAGTCCGAAAGCACCGCACAGGAAGACGCCAGCGCCATGATCGCCAACGCCCAGCGCGCCCAGTGGGTCAGCGCCATGGCGGTGGCCTTGGTCGTGGGCCTGGCGGCCTTGTTTGGCTGGCTGCTGCGCCGCTCCATCGTGCACCCGCTGGCCCAGGCCTCCGAAGCCGCCGCGCGGGTGGCCTCGGGGGATTTGACGGTGCACGTGGACAACCAACGCCAGGACGAAATCGGCACCTTGCTGCAGTCGCTCAACCAGATGGTGTCCTCACTGAACCAGGTGGTGGTTGAGGTGCGCGATGCCGGTGAAGCCATCCACACCGCCAGCTCGGAGGTGGCCCTGGGCAACCAGGACCTGAGCCAACGCACCGAACTCACCGCGAGCCGCCTGCAGCAGACCGCCAACAGCATGGACCAGCTGACCGGCATGGTCGCCACCAACGCCAGCAACACCCGCCAAGCCACGCAGCTGGTGCAACAGGCCAGCGAAGTGGCCGAACGCGGCGGCGCCGTGGTGCAGGGCGTGGTCGACACCATGAACGAGATCCAAAGCAGCAGCCAGAAGATTGGTGAGATCGTGGGCCTGATCGATGGCATTGCCTTCCAGACCAACATCCTGGCCTTGAACGCGGCCGTCGAAGCGGCCCGCGCCGGCGAACAAGGCCGCGGCTTTGCGGTGGTGGCCGGTGAGGTGCGCTCGCTGGCCCAACGCAGCGCTGCCGCCGCGCATGAAATCAAACACCTGATTGGCGCCAGCGTCGAGAAGGTGCGTGACGGCACCCAGCGCGTGGATTCGGCCGGTCACACCATGGGCGAGATCGTGCACAGCGTGCAGCAGATCCGAACCATCATGGCCGAGATCAGCGCCGCCACCGAAGAGCAAAGCCAGGAGATCGGCCAGGTCAGCCAGGCCATCTCGGAGCTCGACCAAATGACCCAGCAAAACGCCGCCTTGGTGGAGCAAGGCGCTGCCGCCGCGCAAAGCCTGCAAGACCAGGCCACGCGGCTGAGCTCGACCATGGGCTCTTTTGAGTTGACGCGCCAGGGCTGAGGCCAGGTCCCAGCCTGGGCCCCGCTCACGGTGGCGCCTGTGTGGGGCTGCCGTGCTGGCCCCGGAAGGCCACTCAGAGCGGCCGGGTCAGGTACACCGCCTCGCGCCCGACGATGGGCGCGCGGGTGGGCATCATCACCGTGCAGTCATCGCACAAGGCCCGAATTTCATGCGGGCCGTCCTGGGCAATCAACTCACCTTGGGCAAAGCGCTCAAAACCGACCACAGGCCGGGTGAAGCGGAACTCCGAGGTTTGCACCATCAGCGTGGCCAGCAATTCGAAGCGCCGCTGCGGCACCGGGGGCGTGCGCACTTCCGGTGCCTCAATCAAGCCGTAATGCGCCAGGAAGCCCAGTGCGGCGGCGGTCGCCACATCGGCCGAGGATTGGTGAAAGTGCTGACCGCACTCCACCACCAAGGCCGCACCAGCCGCACTGGCACCATCGCCATGCGCGCCATGCTGGATCAGCGGTACGCCCGAGCCCAAGCCATTGGGCATGACCATGTGCACCGAAGGCTGGCCCAGCGCCAGGGCCACCGAGGCGTTGCGCGCAAAGGCCGGGTAGACCCAAAAGGGCTCCACGTCCTGGCTGGTCGAATGGATGTCGAGGATGTGGTCCGCTGCAGCCACCACCGGGCGCAGGTCGCGGGCGCGGCGCAGCTCGGGGCTGTCTTCGCTGCTGTCGAGCAGCTCGGGGTCCCAGACACGGTTCAGGTTGTGCACCAGCTGCCGGCTCTCAAAGGGCTGGTGGATGTCAAAAGACTCGTAGGCCGCCACATTGGCAAAGGACACGGTCAAGGTACCCTTGAGCGGGCGCACGCCCTGGTCCAGCAAATGGGTGGCGGCCACCATGCCGCAGAGCTCGTTGCCGTGGGTCAGGGCGTTGATCAGCACATGGGGGCCGGGCCGACCGGACTCAAAGCGGTGCACGTAATCGATGCCGACATTGCCTTGCCGGTAAGCGCTCAGGTCACGCGGCAGCACTTCAAAAACAGGTGTGGACGAACTCATGGCTCTGGGGCCTCCCTCAAATGAAAAAGCGGTGCTTGCGCACCGCCCTGCATTCAAGCACTTTTTACAGATCCTTGCATGTGATCCCGGCTCGCCAAGGCCGGAAAGGCTTTGACCCACAGGGCCGCCACCAGCACGGTGCCCACCCCGCCCAGCACCACCGAGCCAATCGGCCCCAGCAAGGCCGCCGTGGCCCCCGACTCAAACTCGCCCAGTTGGTTGCTGGCCCCGATGAAGACCGAGTTGACCGCGCTGACGCGGCCGCGCATGGCGTCCGGCGTCTCCAGCTGCACCAGGGTCTGGCGCACCACCACGCTGACCATGTCGGCCGCACCCGACACCGCCAGCGCGGCCAGCGACAACCACAGGCTGGTCGACACGCCAAACACCAGCGTGGCCAAACCGAACACCGCCACCGCCCACAGCAGCTTGCGCCCGACGTGACGCTCCAGCGGCCAACGGGTGAGCCACACCGACATCAGCAGCGCCCCGGCGGCGGGCGCAGCGCGCAGCAGGCCCAGGCCCCAGGGGCCGACGTGCAGCACATCCTTGGCGTAGATCGGCAGCAAGGCCACCGCCCCGCCCAGCAACACGGCAAACAGGTCCAGCGAGACCGCGCCCAGCACCACTTTGCGGTCCCAGATGAAACGCACGCCCGCCATCAAAGTACCGATGGAGACCGGCTCGCGCGGGGCCGGCTCGTGCGCGTAGTGCACCCCCAGGATCAAACCGATGCCCAAGGCAAACAAGACCGCGCTGGTCGCATAGACCGCGGTGGCCCCCGCGACAAAAATCACCCCGCCCAAAGCCGGCCCGCCAATGATGGCGGCCTGCATGCCCGCCGACGCGAAGGCCATGGCCCGCGGCAGCATGGCGGGCGGCACGAGCACCGGCGTCAGGGCCTGCTGGGCGGGCATCTGAAACGCCCGCGCCGCGCCCAAGACCACCGACAGCCAGAGCAGCCAATCGCGGCTGACCCAGGCCCCTTCCGTGCCCAACACCAAGGTCAGGGCCACCAAGGCCTGGGCCGCCACACAGGCCGCCACGATGCGCGCGCGGTGCACGCGGTCGGCCACATGGCCGGCCACCAAGGTCAGCAGGAGCGCAGGTAAAAATTGGTAAAGACCCACCAAGCCCAGGTCCCAGGCGCTGCCGGTCAGGTCGTACATCTGCCAGCCCACGGCCACCATCAGCATTTGGCTGCCGGTGGTGGCGGCCAGCCGGGTGAACCAGAAACGCATGAAAGCGCGCTGCTGCAAGAGCGCAGCAAAGCCGGGCGCCGCGTGTTCGGACGCCCCAGGAACCGATTGAGTCATGTGACTCAGCATACCAGCCCATGCCGGTGTGGCGCCTACGCAAAAACCGCTGCTGTTCACCTGAAAAGCGAATAAGCAGCGGCACAATGAATCCATGGAAAGCAACACCCAACTCAATGACCGCCGCCTGGCCGATGCCTGGGCTGAACTGCAGGCCCACGCCAATGGCGGGGCCACGCTGGATGCCGACGCTTACCGACTGGCCTTTGCCGATCCCGAATTTTTGATGCGCCGTGAAACGCGTGGCATCCGCTTTCAGCTGGAGATGCTCAAGCCCGACCTGGCCCAGGCCGAGCAAGGCATCGACAACACCGTGGTGGTGTTTGGCAGCGCGCGCTACCTGGCGCCGGAAGACGCCGCCACCGCGCTCAGCCAGGCCCAGGCGGGCACAGACGCCGCCGCCCTGGCCAAGGCCCAGCAGGCTGTGCGCAACGCGCGTTACTACGACCTGGCGCGCCAGTTTGCCCGGCTGGTGGCCACCGAGAGCGAAAAGCGCCCCGTCAACGAACGCCTGTACATCTGCACCGGCGGCGGCCCCGGCATCATGGAGGCGGCCAACCGGGGCGCCCATGAGGTGGGCGCGCTCAATGTGGGCCTGAACATCGCCCTGCCCCACGAGCAAAGCGGCAACCGCTACATCTCGCCCAGCCTGTGCTTCAAGTTCCACTACTTCGCGCTGCGCAAGATGCACTTCATGATGCGTGCCAAAGCGCTGGTGGCCTTCCCCGGGGGCTTCGGCACGCTGGATGAGTTGTTCGAGGTCATGACCCTGGTGCAGACCGGCAAGGCCAAGGCCGTGCCCATCGTGCTGTTTGGTACCGACTACTGGAAGCGGCTGATCAACTTTGACCTGATGGTCGAAGAAGGCACCATCTCGCCGCAAGACCTCAAGCTGTTCCACTTCGCCGACGACCCGACCACGGCCTGGCAGCAGATCCAGGCGTTCTACAGCCTGTGAGGTCCACCCCGCCGCTGGCGCCCCTCAATCCAGGGGCGGGCGCGGCGGGTGGCTGCCAGTGGCCTGGTGCCGCATGCCCCAGGCCAGGCGCGAGCCCAGCCCCACCAGGGCGCCCGAGGCCCAGAACACCGAGCCAATCCCGACCAAGGCGCCCGCCGAGCCAAACAGCATGGGCATGGCCACGCTCGACGCGTTGATGGTCATCAAGCGCAGGCCCAGGGCCTCGCCATGGCGGTCGTGCGGGGTGATCTGGTGCAGGGTGCTCATGATCATGGGCTGCACCGAGCCCAGCGCAAACCCCGCGAGCACCGAGCACAGGCCCATGGCCCAAGGCCCTTGCAGCAGCGGGTAGATGCCAAACAACAAGGCCGTGGCCAGCATGGCGGTCATGATCACGGCCCACTCGCGCACGCGCTCGGCAAACAGGGGCAGCAGCAAGCGCACGCCCGAGGCGGACACCGCAAACGCGCCCAACAGGGTGCCGATGACCGACGCGCTCAGGCCGCGCTCATGGCCCAGGATGGGCACGACAAAAGTGTGCACGTCCCAGCACGAAGACAGGAACCAGTTCAGCAGCAACAAGCGCCGAAAGCCCTCGTCGCGCAGCAGCGACCAGGCTGGGCGGCGCTGGTGCTGCGGCGGCAACTCGACCGCAGGCAAGGCCCGCACCGAGCGCGACCACCACCACGACAGCAGCGGCAACAAGGCCATCAGGGCAAAGGCCGCGCGAAAGCCCACATGGTCGATCATGAGGCCCGCGAAAAACGGCCCCACAAAGTTCGACACCGCGGGGCCCAGCGACAACCAGCTGAACACGCGCTTGAGCTCGGTCGGCCCCTCGGCCAGCCGCCCCACATGGCGCTGCAGCGCAATCACCGCCGCGCCCGCCGCGCCGCCCGTGCACAGCGCGGCCACGCACAAGGTGGCGTAGTGCGGCACCAGCACCGCCAGGCAGCAGCCCGAGCAAGACACCGCCACGCACCAGGCCAGCGGCTTGTGCAGGCCGTGGCGGTCGGCAAACCGGCCCGCCGGCAGCGCCAGAAACACCTGGGTCAGGGCAAACAAAGCCAGCAGCACACCCACCGCCGCCGCGCTGTAGCCCTGCTGCAAAGCCAGCAAAGGCGCGGCCATGCGCATGCCGGCCATGGCGGCGTGGATGCAGACCTGGGCCGTGACCAGGCGCACCAGCTCGGCGTTGAGGTTGCGTGTCATGCAGCGGGGCTCATGTGGCGTCCACGTCACTGTCCGGGGCGTCTGCGAGGCCCGCCACACGGCGCGGCGCGGTCAGTTCGGGGAGCAGGCGCTCGGCCTCGGGGCCTGGCAAGGCCTCGACCTGCTTGAGCGCCCGGTGCATGACGTTGCTGCGCGTCTGCGCCTTGTCCAGGGTGTTGAGCACGGTCTGGGTCTGCTCTTTGACCTTGGCCAGCACCTCGCCAAACTTATTGAACTCGGTCTTGACCGCGCCCAGCACCTGCCAGACCTCGCTGGAGCGGCGCTCCAGGGCCAGGGTGCGAAAGCCCATGTGCAAGGCGTTGAGCATGGCCATCAGCGTGGTCGGGCCAGCCAGGGTGACGCGGTGCTCGCCTTGCAGCAGCTCGATCAGGCCAGGGCGTCGCAGCACCTCGGCGTACAGCCCCTCGGTGGGCAGGAACAGGATGGCGAAGTCGGTGGTGAACGGGGGCTCCACGTACTTCTCGGCAATCGACTTGGCCTCGGCGCGGATGCGCATTTCCAGCGCCTTGCCTGCCAACTCGGCAGCCCCGGCGTCGGCGCGCTGCTGGGCCTCGAGCAGTCGTTCGTAATCTTCGTTCGGGAACTTGGCGTCGATGGGCAGCCACAGCGGACGCCCGTCTTCGGACTTGCCGGGCAGGCGGATGGCGAAGTCGACCGGGTTCTTGCTGCCGGGGCGGGTCACCACCTGCTCGGCGTATTGGTCGGGCGCCAGCACCTGTTCCAGCAAGGCACTCAGTTGCGCCTCGCCGAACATGCCCCGGGTCTTGACGTTGCTCAGCAGGTGCTTCAGGTCGCCCACGCCCTGGGCCAGGGTCTGCATCTCGCCCAGGCCTTTGTGCACCTGGTCCAGCCGGTCGGCCACTTGCTTGAAGCTCTCACCCAAGCGCGTTTCCAGCGTGGCCTGGAGCTTCTCGTCCACGGTCTGGCGCATCTCATCGAGCTTGCTGGCGTTGTTTTGCTGCAGCTGCGCCAGTTGGGCTTCGAGGGTGGCGCGCACCTCGCCCAGGCGGCGCGCATTGGATTCGCTCAGGCCCTGGATTTGCACCGACAAGGTGTCATTGAGGCTTTTCTGCAGCAGGCTCAGCTGCTGGCCAAAGGCGTCGATCTGGCTGTTCTGGGTGCGCGTGGCCTCGGCGCTTTGCAGCACCAGGGTTTGCTGGAAGGTGGCCAGCACCTGGGTCAGCTCCTGGCGCGTGGCGCGGGCCGATTCGGCCAGCTCACGGCGCAGTTCGCGCTCGCTGCGCTCAACCGCCGCCGTCAGCGCGGCCGTGGCGGCCTCTGCCTTGGCAGAAGGCCGGCGCAGCACCAGCACCAGCACCAGCAGCAAAACCAAGAGGAGCGCATACAAGCCGCCCCAAAGCAAGGTGTCCCAAGCTGGCATGCGGGGCTCAGGCCGAGGCCAGGACGGCGGGGTTCAGCGGCGTCACGGGCTGGCCTTGGGTCAGGTAGCCGATCAGGTTGTCGGCCGCCAGTTGGGCCATGGCGCGGCGGGTGCTGAGGGTGGCGCTGGCGATGTGGGGGGTCAGCACCACATTGGGCACGGTCAGCAGGTCGGGGTGGACCGAGGGCTCGCCCTCGAACACGTCCAGACCGGCAGCGGCAATGCGGCGTTCGCGCAAGGCCTGGGCCAGCGCAGCGTCGTCCACGATGCCCCCCCGGGCGATGTTGATCAGCGTCGCGGTCGGCTTCATCATGGCCAGCTCGGCCGCGCCGATGGTGTGGTGCGAGGCGGCGCTGTACGGCACCACCAGCAGCACGTGGTCAGCACTGCGCAGCAGCTCTTCCTTGCCCACGTACTGGGCCTGGCACTGGGCTTCCAATTCGGGCGAGAGGCGCGAGCGGTTGTGGTAGATCACCTTCATGCCAAAGCCCAGGGCACCTCTGCGGGCAATGCCCTGGCCAATGCGGCCCATGCCGATGATGCCCAGGGTGGAGCCGTGCACCTCGGTGCCGGCGAACAGGTCATAGCGCCACTGCGTCCATTCGCCACGGCGCAGGTAGTGCTCGCTCTCGGTCATGCGGCGGGCCGTGGCCATCAGCAGGGCAAAGCCGAAGTCGGCGGTGGTCTCGGTCAACACGTCGGGCGCGTTGGTGGCCAGCACACCGCGGGCGGTCATGGCGTCCACATCAAAGTTGTTGTAGCCCACGGCCATGTTGGCGCAGATTTTGAGCTGCGGGCAAGCCGCCAGCAGCTCGGCGTCGATGCGCTCGCTGCCGGTGGTGAACGCACCTTGCTTGTCGGCCAGGCGGCGCGCCAACTCGGCTTTGGACCACAGCACATCGTCCTGGTTGGACTCGACCTCGAAGTGCTCGCTGAGCAGGGCCAGGGTTTCAGGGAAAACAGCGCGTGCTACCAGGATTTTGGGCTTGGTCATGGGTCAGGCTAGGGGCTAGGGTTCAACAAACAGCGCCGCCCAGCGCAGGCCGGGGCAGGCTCGGACACATCAGGGCGAGGCGATTTCGAACACCTGGCGCAGGTAGGCCAGGTACTTTTCGTCCTCGCACATGTTTTTGCTGGGCGAGTCCGACAGCTTGGCCACCGGCTGGCCATTGCAGCGGGTCATCTTGATGACGATTTGCAGCGGCTCGTAGCCCAGGTCATTGGTCAGGTTGGTGCCAATGCCAAAAGCCAGCAGACAGCGACCTCGGAACTGCTGGTACAGCTCGATGGTGCGTGGAATGGTCAGGCCGTCGCTGAAGATCAAAGTCTTGGTGCGCGGGTCGACGCGGTTGGCGCGGTAGTGCTCAATCAGGCGCTCGCCCCAGGCAAAGGGGTCGCCGCTGTCGTGGCGCGCGCCGTCGAACAGCTTGCAGAAGTACAGGTCAAAGTCGCGCAAGAAGGCGTTGATGCCATAGACATCGCTGAGCGCAATGCCCAGGTCACCCCGGTATTCCTTGGCCCAGGACTCAAAGCCAAACACCTGGCTGTCGCGCAGACGCGGGCCCAGGGCCTGGCAGGCCTGAAGGTACTCGTGGGCCATGGTGCCCAGCGGGGTCAGGCCCAGGCGCATGGCGGCCAGCACATTGCTGGTGCCGGCAAACTGGTCGCCTTGGCCCTTGCCCAGGCGGTTGTTCAGCACACGCAGCACCTCTTCGTGCCAGGCGCGCGAGAAGCGGCGCCGCGTGCCGTAGTCGGCAATCTTGAGGTTGGACAGGCCTTCGCCCTGCAACTGCGCGATCTTCACGTCCAGGCGGCGCCGGCCTTCCGGGAAGTCGGGCACCGACTGGGTGTTGCGGAAGTAGACCTCGTTGACGATGGCCAGCACCGGAATCTCAAACAGAATCGTGTGCAGCCAGGGCCCGCGGATGGTGATGTCGATCTCGTCGCTGGGCAGCGGGGTGATGGTGATGTACTTCTCGTTGAGCCGGAACAGGCCCAGAAAGTCCACAAAGTCGCTCTTGATGAAGCGCATGGAGCGCAGGTAGGCCAGCTCAGCGTCCTGAAAATGCAGGCTGCACAGCGAGCGCACCTCATCACGGATCTCATTGGCATAGGCCGCCAGGTTGACCCCCGGGTTGCGGCAGCGGAAACGGTATTCCACTTGGGCCCCAGGGAACTGGTGCAGCACCACCTGCATCATGGTGAACTTGTACAGGTCGGTGTCGAGAAGGCTGGTAATGATCATGGTGGGCTGCGGCTCAAACGTCCGCGCTGTCGACTGTCGGGGTCGGTGCAGTGTCGGGTCAGAAGCGAACCCAACACCGGCATACCAAAGAAGAACCTGGCCGGTATTGTGGCACCGCCACCCGACCGCATTCGCCAAGCACCTCGGTGACGCCCGCTTGCGCTACGCGATGGATGTGACCCTGTCATGATTGTGCGCCGCCCCAGCCCGGTGCACGGTGCGCACAAACCACATGGGGCACACACCATTGACGAGCCAGGCCATCGCCAAGCCCGAGGGCGGGGCGCCACCCCGCCCTGGTGTCGCCCCACCGAAACCACGGACTTCAGCGCGCCAGGCCTTCCAGCACCGCCCGCAGAGGCGGCGGCACCGGCACCGGCCGGCGGGTTTCGCGGTCCACATAGACGTGCACGAAATGCCCCTTGGCCGCCGTCAGGGGCTCGCCTTCGGCAAACAAGCCCACTTCATAGCGCACGCTGCTGTTGCCCAAACGCGCCACGCGGATGCCGGCCTCGATATTCTGCGGGAACGCCAACGGGGCAAAATAATTGCATTTGGTTTCAATCACCAAACCGATGGTGGCACCCTGATGAATATCCAAAACCCCTTGCTCAATCAAATAAGCATTGACCGCGGTATCGAACCAGCTGTAATAAACGACGTTATTCACATGCCCATAAACATCGTTGTCCATCCAGCGGGTGGTGATGAGGCGAAACGCCGGGTAGGCTCCACGTTCTTCTGGGCCTTGGCGAGAGTGGTCGCTCACCTTGGGGGATTCATTCTGCATTGGAAGAGGCTCCTATCATGAACTCATTCAAAATAAATCGGGCTCATTCAACCCAGCCCTGCCAACGGTTTTGAATTCATCGCCAAACAGGATTCCGGATCTGCCTGGGGTGATCACAATCAAAATCCCCAGCCGGCGCCCAGGTCGGCCACCGGCGGTGCTTCGGATAATATACGCGGCCGTCGCGCCAGCCCTGGACCCAGCGTCACCCGCCGGACAGCGGGCCGTCCGGGCGCGAAACCGGGACCCGTCAGCCACAAGGCGGGCCCGCCCCAGCGCCAGCGCTGGGGCGCATGCCATCCGATCCAGATCAGGGAGTGTTCACCATGAATTTCAAACTCAAAGCGCTGGCTTGGCTCGCGCCGGCCCTCTGCGCCTGCCTGCTGCCCCCGGCCAGCCTGGCCCAGAGCCCAGCCCCCTACCCCAGCCAGCCCATCCACATCGTGGTGGGCTTCCCGCCCGGGGGCGTACCCGACACCCTGGCGCGCATCCTGGCGGAAAAAACCAAGCTGGACCAGCCCATCGTGGTGGACAACAAGCCCGGCGCTGGTGGCAATCTGGGCGGCGAAACCGTGTCCCGGGCCAAACCCGATGGCTACACCGTGATGATGGGCGGCATCGCCACCCACTCCATCAACGGTTCGATCTACCCGAACCTGCCCTTCGACATGGTGAAGGACTTCAGCCCCATCTTGCTGGTGGCCTCGACCCCCAATGTGCTGGTGGTGCACCCGTCGGTGCCCGCCCACAACCTGGCCGAGTTGATCGCCCTGGCCAAAGCCCAACCTGGTCAACTGACCTATGGCACGCCGGGCATTGGCACCTCGCCCCATGTGGCCGGTGAAATGTTCAACAGCCTGGCCGGGGTTCAGCTGCGCCATGTGCCTTACCGAGGCCGCGCCTTGGCCGTGCCGGACCTGCTGGGTGGGCACATCGCCACCATGTTCGACAACCTGCCCTCGGCCCTGCCGGCCATCCGCGAAGGCAAGGTGCGGGCCCTGGGCATCACCAGCCTGAAGCGCTCCGCATCGGCACCCGACATCCCAACCTTGGCCGAGCAAGGCCTGAGCGGCTTCGAGGCCGACTCCTGGCTGGCCATTTTTGGCCCCGGCAAGCTGCCGCCAGAGATCCAAAACAAGCTGGCGGCCGAGGCCCAGCGGGTGTTCAGCCTGCCCGAGGTGCAAACCCGCATGAAGGCGCTGGGCATGGACCCCATCGTGCTCGGCCCCAACGCACTGGCAGCCCACCAGCGCAGTGAGATCGCCAAATGGGCCAAGGTGATCCGCGAGGCAGGCATCAAGGCGGAGTGAAGCCCAGCCCCAGCCACTGGCGCAGCCCGAGGCACCGACCCAGGCGGACTGGCGCACGCCGATAATGGACAAACCCAAAGCCAGGGGCTCGCATTGGCCGGATCCGAAAACGGTCCGGAGCACCTGGGGATCCACCTTCGCTTGACTGATTGACTGCCCATGAGTGCCGCGCCCCGCTCTGACGCCCGATCGACCGAACCTTCGTCCGCAGCCACAGCCGCCCTCGGCGCCGGCCTGGCCTTGCACCGCCAAGGTCGCCTGGACGAAGCCCGCGCCCATTACCACCAGGCCCTGCAAGCCGAGCCCGGGCAGGTTCAGGCGCTTCATTTTTTGGGTGTTTCCTACGCCCAGGCCCAACAGGCCGAACAGGCCCTGCCCTGGCTGCAACAGGCCGTCGCCCTGGCCCCGCAAGACCCGGCACTGCACTACAGCCTGGGCAATGTGCTGAGCGATTTGCGCCAGCATGAGGCCGCCGCACAGGCCTACCAACAAGCCACCACCCTCAAGCCCGACTGGGTGGCGGCCCACAACAACCGGGGCTTGGCCCTGCGCGAGTTGCGCCGCTGGGACGAGGCCTTGCAGGCCTTCGACACCGCCCTGCAGGCGCAGCCCGACTACGCCGTGGGCCACAACAACAAGGGCGTGACCCTGGTGGCCCAAGGCCGTTTGGAACAGGCTTTGAGCAGCTACCAGCAGGCCCTGTCCCTGAACCCCGGCTACCTGGACGCCCACAAGAACTTGGCCAGTGCGCTGGACCAGCAGAACCAGCACGAAGCCGCTCAATCACACTGGCGGCAAGCCGTGCATCTCAAGCCCGAGGACCCTGCCGCTCTGTTGGGCTGGGCCCGCAACAGCCTGGCTAGACGCCAGGCGGCTGAGGCGGTGCAGGCCCTGCAGCGCCTGCTGGGCTTGCAGCCCGAGGACCTGCAGGCACGCCACCTGTTGGGCATGGCCTGGTTGGAGCAAGGCGACTACCCAGCGGCCATCCGCGAATTGGAGACCGTGCGCCAAGCCGACCCGAGCCGTCCCTTCCTGCTGGGCGAGTTGGCCCACGCGCGGCTGCAGGCCGCCGACTGGCAGGGGCTGGATGACTTGCGCCAGCAAATCCGTGCAGGCCTGATGGCGCGCCAGCCCGTGGTGCTGCCCTTCACCGCCCTGGGCCTGTTCGACGACCCCGCCGCCCAGCGCCTGGCCGCCGAGGTGTTTTTGGACCATGAGCACCCAACGCTGGCCAGGAGGGTGGTGCCGCGCCCCAGCCCCCGGGTCAGGTCCCGCCAAGACAAGGTCCGCCTGGCCTACCTGTCGGCCGACTTCCACCAGCACGCCACCACGCACCTGATCGCCGAATTGTTTGAGTTGCACGACCGGCAACGTTTTGAGTTGGTCGCGCTGTCCTATGGCCCCGCCTGGACCGACCCCGCGCGGCGGCGCGTGCAGGCGGCCTTCGACCACTTTGAGGAGGTCGGGGCCCTGAGCGACGCCCAGATCGCCCAGCGCGCACGCGCGCTGGGGGTGGACATCGCCATCGACCTCAAAGGCTTCACCACCTGGGGCCGACCCGGGGTGTTTCTGCACCGCGCCGCGCCCCTGCAAGTGAGCTACCTGGGCTACCCCGGCACCTGGGGCCACCCGGCCATGGACTACCTGATCGCCGACCGCCTGGTCATTCCACCGGAGGCGCAAACGCATTACAGCGAGCAACAGGTCACCCTGCCACACAGCTACCAGGTCAACGACCGCCAGCGTGAGGTGTCGACCCGCTGCTACCAACGCGCCGACTGCCAGTTGCCCGCGCAGGGCGTGGTGTTTTGCTGCTTCAACAACACCTACAAGATCAACCCGGAGACCTTCGCGCTGTGGCTGCGCATCCTGCAACGCTGCCCAGGCAGCGTGCTTTGGTTGCTGGAAGACCCCGGCCCCGCCCCCCAGCAATTGCGCGCAGCAGCCCAGGCCCAGGGCGTGGACCCCTCGCGCCTGGTCTTTGCGCCACGTTGCGCGTCGCCAGAACACCTGGCACGCCACGCCCTGGCCGACTTGGTGCTGGACACCCTGACCTACAACGCCCACACCACGGCCAGCGACGCCCTGCGCAGCGGGGTGCCGGTGCTGACTTGCCCGGGGGCCAGCTTTGCCAGCCGGGTCGCGGCCAGCCTCAACGCGGCGGTGGGGCTGAGTGCCCTCAACATGGCCTCCGCAGAGGCCTATGAGGCCGAGGCGGTGGCCCTGGCCCAGGACCCGCAGCGCCTGCAGGCCTACAAAAACCAATTGCGCCGCCAAGGCCTGGAGGCACCGCTGTTCGACACCCCCCGCTTCACCCGTGATCTCGAAGCCGCTTACCTGGCCATGCTGGCCCGGCAAGCCCAAGGACTGCCCCCGGGCCCCATCGACCTGACGCTGCCCGCATCGCCTTGATCGAACCGCCACGGCGTCCCACAGAGCCGTCTTTTTCAACCGCTAGAATTGAAACCACAGCAATCTGCAGCGCCCGCGCATGGCTCGGTTCTCCAGCGCTGTGCGCTGGCACAGTGCCCCGAACCCCAATCAGGCGCTCAGGCGCACGGACGACTCGTTGAGCTGCGCCGCCCCCCAGACTTTCACCCTCACGCCTCAGCAAGGTAAGCCCCCTCATGAAAATCGCGATCGCCGGAACCGGGTATGTCGGTTTGTCCAACGCCGTGCTGCTGGCGCAGCAGCACGAGGTGGTGGCGCTGGACATCGTGGCCGAGAAAGTGGCACTGATCAACAGCCGCCGCAGCCCGATTGTGGATGTGGAAATCGAAGACTTCCTGGCCCACAAGCCGCTGAACCTGCGCGCCACACAGGACAAACATGACGCCTACCTGGGCGCCGACTATGTGGTGGTGGCCACGCCCACCGACTACGACGTGGACACCAACCGCTTCAACACCCTGTCGGTGGAAGCGGTGATCCGCGACGTCATGGCCATCAACCCGCAAGCGGTGATCGTGATCAAGTCCACCGTGCCGGTGGGCTACACCGCCAAGACGCGGGCCGAACTGAACTGCCCGAACCTGATTTTCTCGCCCGAGTTTCTGCGAGAAGGCCGCGCCCTGCACGACAACCTGCACCCCTCGCGCATTGTGGTGGGCGAGCGCTCGGAACGGGCCCGCATCTTTGCCCACCTGCTCAAGGACTGCGCGGTCAAGAAAGACATCGAGGTGCTGCTGACCGACTCCACCGAGGCGGAGGCGATCAAGCTGTTCTCCAACACCTACCTGGCCATGCGCGTGGCCTACTTCAACGAGCTCGACACCTACGCCGCCACGCATGGCCTGGACTCACGCCAGATCATCGAAGGCGTGGGCCTGGACCCGCGCATTGGCAAGCACTACAACAACCCGTCCTTCGGCTATGGCGGCTATTGCCTGCCCAAGGACACCAAGCAGTTGCTGGCCAATTACAACCAGGTGCCGCAAAACCTGATCCACGCCATCGTGGAGTCCAACACCACGCGCAAGGACTTCATTGCCAACGCCATCCTGGCGAAAAAGCCCAAGGTGGTGGGCGTGTACCGGCTGATCATGAAGGCGGGCTCGGACAACTTCCGCGCCTCCAGCATCCAGGGCATCATGAAGCGCATCAAGGCCAAGGGCATTGAAGTGATCGTGCACGAGCCCGCGATGAAGGAAGACCGCTTCTTCAACTCCCGCGTGGTCAATGACCTGGAGGCTTTCAAGCGCGAGGCGGATGTGATTGTGTCGAACCGCATGACGGATTCTTTGTCGGACGTGCAAGGCAAAGTATTCACACGAGATCTCTTTGGGAGCGATTAATTGAAAGTTCTGGTTACTGGGTGCGCAGGCTTCATTGGCATGCACGTCGCACAACAATTGCTCGCCCGAGGCGACACCGTGGTCGGCATCGACAATCTGAACGACTACTACGATCCGGCGCTCAAGGACGCACGCTTGGCGTTGCTCCAACCGCAGGCTGGCTTTCGTTTTCAGCGCCTTGACATCGCAGACCGCCCTGCGATGGAGGCATTTTTTGCGAAAGAAAGCTTCGACCGGGTCGTGCACCTGGCGGCACAGGCCGGTGTTCGTTATTCCATTCAAAATCCCCATGCCTACGCGGACAGCAATCTGATCGGTTTTGTCAATGTGCTGGAGGGTTGCCGCCAAAACCAAGTACAACATTTGGTTTATGCCAGCAGCTCGAGTATCTACGGCAGTAATACGAAGATGCCGTTTTCAGAAAGCGACCCCATCGCTCACCCAGTCAGCCTTTACGGTGCGACCAAGAAGGCCAATGAGTTGATGGCCCACGCATACAGTCATCTGTATGGCCTGCCCACCACGGGCTTGCGCTTTTTCACCGTATACGGTCCCTGGGGTCGTCCGGACATGGCTTACTTCTTGTTCGTCAAAGCCATCTTGGAAGGACGCCCGATTGATGTCTTCAACGAAGGGCGCATGCAGCGTGATTTCACCTACATCGACGACATCACCGAAGGCATCGTGCGGGTGCTGGACAAACCCGCCAGCGCCAATCCCCACTTCGACCCTGCGCTGCCAGACCCCAGCTCCAGCTACGCGCCCTACCGGCTCTACAACATCGGCAACCACCAACCAGTGGAACTGTTGGAGTTCATCTCAATCATTGAGAAACGCCTGGGCAAGCGTGCTGTCTTGAAGCTCCTTCCGATGAAATCAGGGGACGTTGTCGCCACCTTCGCCAGCACCGAGCAATTACAAAAAGAGATCAATTTCAGTCCAGCCACCCCCTTGGAGAAGGGCATTCACCAATTTGTTGACTGGTTTGTTCGATACCACGCGCATGAGTCAGCGTAACCGCTGGCGTCGCCTGCTTGGGGAAGGAAGCTGGGTTGTGGCGGGGCAGGCAGCCAGCGTTCTGGGCTCGCTGGTGATGATCCGCGTGCTGACTGAACTGCTCAGCCCCAGTGCCTACGGCGAATTGACTTTAGGCCTGACCGTAGCAGCGCTTGCGAATCAAATCATTTTCGGGCCCCTCGCGGGTGGCGTGACACGCTTTTACGCGCCAGCTGCCGAAAAGGCTGCGCTGAGAACCTTTCTGCACAGCAGCCAAGCTCTTTTGCTGCAAGCGACGGGTATGGTGCTGCTGCTTGCGATGGTGACTTGGGCTGTAGCCTGGGCCATTGGACAGGTGCACCTGATGCCGCTGTTGAGTCTGGCCATGATGCTGTCGATTCTGGCGGGCATCAATGCTGTTCTCGGTGGTCTGCAAAGTGCAGCCAGGCAGCGCTTTGTTGTTGCGCTGAGCCAGGGTTTTGAGCCGTGGCTGCGCATCGCTGCCATCAGCGTTCTGGCGGGTGTACTGGGCAGCAGCAGCGAAACAGCCCTGCTCGGCTACGTCCTGTCCATGATGTTCATTGTGCTGTACCAAGGACATTTGCTGCACCGCCTGCGGGAATCAACGATCCGCCCTCCAGTAGAGGCGCAGAATACCTGGCGGCGCGACATTCTCAGCGTGACATTACCCACCAGCCTGTACGGCTTTTTCACCTGGCTCCAGCTCTCGTCAGACCGATGGGCGCTGCAATGGTTCAGTTCGACGGCTGATGTGGGCCTCTACGCCGTGGTGTACCAATTGGGTTATTACCCCATCACCCTGCTGGGTGGCATGCTCGTGCAATTTTTGATGCCCATTGCCTTCCAGCGCGTAGGGGATGCCAGCGATCCGCAGCGCCGACGCGCCATGGAACGCTTGGCTTGGCGAGCCGGCGTGCTCGTCATGCTGCTGACGGCATTGGGTTTTGGAGCCAGCCACTGGTTGCATGCCGAGATTTTGGGGCTTTTTGCACAACGTGATTATGGAAGCGTGTCCTACCTATTGCCTTGGATGGTGATGTCCGGCGGCCTGCTGGCCACCGGACAAACCCTTGCACTGATTCTGCAGTCCAACCTGCGCACAGCTGAGTTAAGTCGAGCGAAAATTGGCAGCTCTATCATCGGTATCGTCGCGAATTTGCTCGCAGCTCACTGGTTTGGGCTGGCTGGCATCGTGGGGGCGGGGGTCTTGTCTGCTGGGCTCTATGCCGGCTGGATGATGCTATTGACCCGCGCCTCCTCCGTCCATCATTCCCAATGACCATGAGCCCTCAGATACCAAAAAACCGCTCAGTCTTGGCATGCACCTTCTGTATCTGCCGCCATCGCGAGCCCGGAGCGATCCATTGAATCCCAAACTGAAATCCAGCCTCGTACGCCTGCAATGGTTCCTCACCGCCCAATTGGGCGTCGATGTGACGAAATTCGCAAAGGCATGGAAAGGTCTGCCTCGTTTTCTCCGTGATTACCGCCAACTCAAACGCCAATACACGGGGGCTCTGGAGCTGGTTCCGTGCCTGCATGACTGGTACGAAGAAGGCGGCTCGACCAAGAACGAGTATTTTTGGCAAGACCTGTTGGTCGCTCGCAAAATTCACCAGGCCCAACCCTCGCGGCATGTGGACATCGGTTCTCGCGTGGACGGCTTCGTCGCCCACGTCGCCAGCTTCCGAACCATCGAAGTGTTTGACATTCGTCCCATCAGCACCCAGATCCCTGGCATCGTTTTTCGCCAAGGTAACCTGATGAGTGACACGCCCCCGGCCGAGAACTACTGTGACTCCATCTCCTGCCTGCACGCCTTAGAGCATTTTGGCTTAGGTCGATATGGTGACCCCGTACAACCCCTGGGTTATCGGGATGGCATCCGCAACCTGTCTCGCATGCTCAAAACAGACGGTGTACTGTATTTGGCGACTCCCATGGGCCAGCCCAGGATCGAGTTCAATGCTCAAAATGTGTTCTCGCCAGCCATGATTTTGGCGGCGGCTGCCACGTACCACCTGCACCCCCTGGAATGGCTGGTGATCCGCAATGGTCACGAGGTCAGCACCCTGGCCATCACCGAAGCCAACTTGGCTCAGGTGGCATCAGAGCGCTATGCACTGGGCTTATTCACCTTCAAGAAGCTCGCACAACCACGCGAGGACCTCGCATGAAAGCAAAAGTGCGTGCCCTGACCACTCGAACGCTACAGCAAGCAGCCGACAGCATCGGGGCAGTCCTGCAGTCGAAGAAGGCGCATGCGGCCTTGGATATACAGCGTCTGCGTGCCGTGCGCGAGTTGGCGACTCTAGAAGACAACCAACTGCATGACGGCTTGACGGGCATCGTATTCAGCAAAGACCGAGCACTTCAATTGCATGCCTTGCTGCACTCATGCGCCGAACTGGCGCAGCACATTCCTGCGCTTCACATCATCTACCGTGCCAGCAGCCCAGCCCACGCCCAATCCTACCTAGAAGCTCAAGAAGAAATTGTTCGTTTTTTGCCCCAGGTCCAGTTCACGGAAGAATCCCAGAAATTCAAACCGGTGCTGCTGGGCGTCCTGAGCCAGATCAAGACCCGCCAGGTATTTTTTCTGGTGGACGACATCGTCTTCATCAAACCCATCGATTTTGACGTTTGCGTCGGCATCAACCCGCAACAGGAGGTGCTGAGCCTGCGCCTCAGCCCACATCTGCGCCGCAGCTATACGGCTCACATGAGCCAAATGCCTGCCGCCCTGCGGCCCAGCGCCCACCATACCGAGCTACTCCGATTTTCTTGGTTCGAGCAAGGCAATGAGTGGTCCTATCCTTGGTCGGTCGACGGCCACATCCTGCCCACCGCAGAAGTCAAAGTCATGACCCGTTTGGGAGACTTCAACGCGCCCAACACCTACGAAGGCATGTTGACCACCTTCAATGGCCTTTGCGCCGAACGCGGAGGCCTGTGCTTTGAAGAGAGCAAGATCCTCAACATTCCCTTCAACCGGGTGCAGACTGAAGTTCATAACCTCAGTGGCGATGTTTCTCCGGAGTTTCTTCTCACTCAATGGCAGCAAGGTCAGATGATTGACACCCGAGGCTGGCGGCAGCACCAGCCACGGTCGCCCCATGAAGAACATGCCGTGTCGTTCATACCCCGCGCACTGCCCAAGAGACCTCGGCCTAGCACCCCCAAGAGCAAAGCCTGAACCATGTGTGGCATTTACGGCAATGTTTCCTTCCACGGCGCGGTGGACCCAGAGCGACTCGTGCGGCAGCGTGATCGGCTGCGCCATCGAGGCCCGGACGACAGCGGGACCTGGTTCAGTACCGACCAGCGCGTCGGCCTGGCCCAACGTCGCCTGGCCATCATTGACTTGACCGCCGGAGGGCACCAGCCCTTCCTCAGCCAGGATGAGCGCTGCGCCATCGTCTTCAATGGAGAAATCTACAACTACCTCTCCCTGCGCGAAGAACTCCAGGACTTGGGACACCGCTTTCGCAGTGACAGCGACACTGAGGTCCTGCTCGCCAGCTACCTCGCTTGGGGCGAGGGCTGCCTGCTGCGACTCAACGGTATGTTCAGCTTCGTTATCTACGACGGACGCTCAGGCTCCGAGGCGGCACGTCTGTTTTTGGCGCGCGACCGGGCTGGAGAGAAGCCCTTGTATTACCGACACGACCGCCATGGCTTTGAATTCGGATCAGAGCTGAAGTCATTGGATCACAGCCGCGAGATCGACCCCCAAGGCCTGAACTTTTACCTCTCGCTAGGCTACGTGCCCAGCGACCTCTGCCTGTTCCGAGGCGTACACAAGCTGCCGCCCGCCCACTGCGGCTGGCTCACAATCAGCTCGGGTGAGTTGAGTCTGCGCCCCTACTGGCAACTGCCCTCCTACCAAGGGGGCATCGCGCCAGAAGACCCCAGTACTCTGTTGGAGCAAGCAGGCCGTTTGCTGGAAGACTCGGTACGCCTGCGCCTGATGGCCGATGTGCCCGTCGGCGTTTTGCTCTCCGGAGGCCTGGACTCCAGCCTGATCACGGCTGCCGCCGCCCGAGTGAGCAGCGGACCGGTGGAGACATTCACCATCGCCTTGCCGGGCTCGTCACTGGACGAAGCGCAGCATGCGCAAAAAGTAGCCAGCCACTTCGGCACACGCCACCATGTCTTGCCCTTGGAGCGTCCCAGTCTGAGCCTGCTCGATGGCCTGGCTCCCTTCATTGATGAACCCATTGCCGACTCCTCCATTTTGCCAGCTTGGCTGGTATTTGGCCTGGCACGCCAACAAGTGACCGTGGCACTTGGCGGGGACGGGGGCGACGAGCTGTTTGGGGGTTACACCGACTACACCACCAGCATGGCCGATGCGCAGCGCTGGGGCTGGGTTCCGAGTGCAGTGCTGAGCCCACTGGCGCAGTTGGCCTCTTACTTGCCCGCCGGAGTGCGAGGTCGCAACCGGCTGGCCTCGCTGCGCCACGGCCCCTACCAACAATTGATATGGGGTCGACCTTATTTTGACTGCCGCCTGCGGCAACGACTGCTCAACCCGGCTCTGTTGCGCGAACTCGGTGCTGATTTGGAGGCCCCAGAGCGCTTTCTGCTGGCGCGATTTGCCGCCGGATCAGGCCCACTGGACAGCATGACGCGGACGCATTTCGGCAGCATATTGCCCGATGATTTTCTCGTCAAAGTGGACCGCGCCAGCATGGCCCACAGCCTGGAAGTCCGAGCTCCCTTTCTGGATCACCGTCTGATCGAGTTCGCCTTTGGCCAGTTGCCAGCCGATTGGAAGGTAAAAGGCGGAGAGTCACGCCGACTACAACGCCGACTGGGCCAACAATGGCTACCTGCTGACTTAGACACCCAACGCAAGCAAGGCTTCTCGATCCCGCTCAACGAATGGCTGCGTCAAGAAGGCGAGTCAGGCCTTTTTGCGAAAATGGAGGGCTTGCCCGACATAATCGACCTCGATGCAGTCAAGGGATTGATACGCGGCCAGATGGCCGGCCGTGCCAACGGTGGGCGTCTTTTTGCCCTGATGATGCTCGCCCTGGCGATGCGCAACGCTGCTTCATGAACACTAGACCTCTTTTCACCGTCTGTATCCCAGCCTACAACCGAGCTTCTTTGCTGCCGGCCCTGCTGGACTCGATCCTGAGTCAGGACTGCAACGACTACGACATCCTGATCTGCGAAGACGGTTCGCCCGAGCGGATCAAGATCACCGAGGTGGTGCAGCGATACCAAGCAAAGCATGCAGGACGCATCCACTGCGAGCTCAACCCTAAAAACCTGGGCTACGACGGCAACATCCGACGCTTGGTCGAGCTTTCTCAGGGGCGCTACTGCCTGTTCATGGGCAATGACGACCTGCTGTGCCCTGGGGCGCTGAAGGCCATTGCAGACGCCATTGCGCGCACCCATGACTGCGGCGTAGTGGTGCGCAGCTACGCCTCCTTCGACACCAGCCCAGAGACCCCGAAGCAGGTGTTTCGCTACTTCCCTCAGGAGCGGGTGATCGCAGGCGGCGCGACGGCGGTCTTCACGGCCTACCGCAGATCGGTGGTTATTTCGGGCATGGTGATCCAGCGAGACGCTGCGCACGCAGTCAGCACCATGGCCTTTGATGGCACCTTGCTGTACCAGCTCTACTTGGTGGGAATGATTCTGGCGCGCCAAAGCGTGGTCTTTGTGCCCGACATCATTGCGCTGCGCCGCGATGGCACGCCGCCTGATTTCGGCAACAGTGATTCCGAGCGCGGCAAGTTCGTCCCCCACGACCAAACCCCTGAATCGTCGATCCACTTCATGCGGGGCATGTTGCAAATCGCACGCCATGTCGAGACGACCCAACAACTGCCGGTGTTCGCCCACATCCGCGCCGACATCGGGCACTATGCCTACCCAATCTTGTCGATTCAGGCCAAGCGTCCGTTCCGGGTGTTTTTGCGCTACGGCCTGAACCTGGGCGGCCTGGGGCTTTGGCGTTCACCCTTGTTTCACCTCTATTTCATCAGCCTGCTGTTACTGGGTGAGGCGCGCTCTGATGCCATCATCCAATTCATCAAGCAGCGGTTGGGGCACACCCCACGCTTTGGCGCCGCCCGTGGAGACCAGGCATGAAAGTGCTGATCGCCGGGGACTGGCACTCCGACCTGCACGAGCAGGAGGTGATGCTCGCCTTGCGCCGTTTGGGCCATGAGGTGGCGGGCTTCAAGTGGCATCACTATTACGCAGGCACTGGTACAGGCTGGCGCTCCGTGTGGCTGCGTGCCCAGAACAAATACGTCATGGGCCCCACCCTGTGGCGCATCAACCGCGACTTCGTGCGACAGGCCTTGGCCGAGCGCCCTGACATGATTTTTGTCTACCGGGGCACGCACATCACAGCGCAGTCATTGCAGCGGGTGCGCCAAGCCCTGCCCGCCTGCGTGCTGGTGGGCTACAACAACGACGATCCGTTCGCCCCCACTCAACCCAAGCCGCTGTGGCGCCACTTCCTGGCGGCGACTGCGCACTACGACTTGATGCTGGCCTACCGACATGCCAATTTGGCGGACTTCCGGGCTGCTGGAGCTAAGCGCGTCGAACTGATGCGATCTTGGTATGTGCCACAGCGCAACCACCCAGTGTCCCTGAACGAAGCGCAAAACCTCGAATACGAGACCGATGTGGTCTTTATTGGCCACTTCGAACCAGATCAGCGCTTGAAGCACCTCGAAGAGATCGTGCGCCAAGGCGTGAGGCTGCGTCTTTTTGGGCCTGACAAATACTGGTCTGGGCCGCTGGCGCGCTCGGCCACTCTGAAGCCATTTGCGCCGACCCGTTTGGTCTGGGGTGAGGACTACAACCGCGCCTTATGCGGAGCCAAAATTGCGCTCTGCTTTCTATCCAAACTGAACCGTGACACCTACACCCGGCGCTGCTTTGAAATACCCGCCACGGGCACCTTGATGCTGTCGGAGTACTCGGACGACCTAGCCTCGATCTTCCAGGAGGGTTCCGAAGTCGAGTTCTTCCGGGACCTCGATGAAATGATGCACAAGATCAAGCTCTATTTGAGCGATGCCCCGCGCCGCGAGCGGGTCGCCGCCGCAGGGAGAGCGCGCGTGGTCCAAGACGGCCATGACATCGACTCCCGAATGGGGGCTTTGCTCAAGACCATCGAAGGTATTCAACGATCAAGCTCAACAACATGAATTTTCCAAGTCAATCCAAGGCGATGACTTTGTTGCGCCGACTGGGGCTGGATCCGCTGGCTTGGGCCCTGCGTCGCTTTCACACGCCAGTTCCCGCCTCGGCCCTGGTGCTTGAGGTAGGCTCGGGGGGCAACCCCTATCCCCGCGCTAACGTGCTGTTGGATGCCTACGAAAACACGCGTGAACGCCACTGGGCGCCGCTGGCGTCCGACCGCCCGACCGTGCTGGGTTTTGTCGAAAACCTGCCCTTCAAGGACCACGCCTTCGATTTCGTCATTGCGGCGCATGTCCTCGAACACTCGAGCGCCCCAGCCCAGTTCCTGTCGGAGCTGCAGCGTGTGGCCAAGGCCGGGTACATCGAGGTTCCGGACGCTCTGATGGAGCGACTGAACCCCTACCGCGACCATCGACTCGAAATCACCTGCCGCGACCAAACCCTGCTCATCCGCAAGAAAGCAGGCTGGCAGCACGACGTGGAAGTCGTCGAGTTGTACGAAGACCGCGTCAAACGGGTCATGACCCAAGACCTCATTCCCCGCCACCCCTTTGAGTTTCACGTCCGCTACTACTGGGACCAACACATCAGTTTCAGCGTACTCAATCCGGAAGTCGATGCGAGCTGGCCAGCCCCGGCCAGCGCTCCGTCCAGGTCACCGCGTGGGCTGGCGGCCCAGTTGAGACCCCTGCTGCGCGACACCTTGCGCGACCTGCTGTCCCAAAAAAGCCGCAATGTGCAAATCGATCTGCTCTCCTTGCTGCGATGCACGCACTGCCACGGGGTGAAACTGCAGGCCCACAACACGCAGGTGGAATGCCAGGACTGTGGTCACCAATTCCCGGTGCGTCAAAAGCTGATTGCGATGAACGAGGGCGTATCGCGCCACACCGCCCCTGCGCAACACGGAGACTGAAGTGCACCTCGGCATCGACGCCTCCAATATCCGCCAAGGAGGTGGGGTCACCCACCTTTCCCAGCTGCTGCAAGCCGGCGACCCCACGGCGCAAGGCATTGAGCGCGTGACCATCTGGGTCGGTGCGGGCACGGCCGCCAAGCTGCCCAATACGCCCTGGCTGCACAAGCGCAGTGCTCCTTGGATGGAGGCCCCACTGCCCCAACGGCTGCTGGGGCAGCAACTGAGCTTGCCAGGCGAATTACGCGCCCAAGGCTGCGACCTGTTGTTTTCGCCCGGCGGCACGCTACCGGCCTGGAGCCCCGTGCCCACGGTGACCATGTCGCAGAACATGTTGCCCTTCGAACCTTTGGAGGCTGCGCGCTTTGGACGCTTCAGCGCCATGCGCCTGAAGATGCGGCTGCTGCGGCAATCCCAGAGCCGCTCCTTCCGGGCCGCCGATGGCCTGATCTTCCTCACCGAGTACGCCCAACAGGCCATCACCCAAGCCTTGGGGCCGCTGCCGGCGGACACCGCCTTGATTCCACATGGCATCGAGCCCCGATTTCTGCAGGCACCGCGCCCAGCACGCCCCCTGAGTGCATGCACGGCGCAGGATCCGTTTCGCTTTCTCTACGTTTCCATCCTGATGCCTTACAAGCACCAGATCCAGGTGGCCTGCGCGGTAAGCCAGCTGCGCGCCCAAGGCTGGCCGGTGGAGATCCGCTTCATCGGCGCGTCCTGGGGACATTACGGCCCACGCTTTCGCGCAGTGCTCGAGGAACTCGACCCGGGTCGATCCTTCCTGCACTGGTCTGGAGCAGAGCCTTTTGAGGCCTTGCACGCGTCTTACCGGGCGTCAGACGCCTTCGTCTTCGCATCCAGCTGCGAGAATCTTCCCAATATCCTGATCGAGGCCATGGCGGCGGGCCTGCCCATTGCCAGCGCCGACCGAGGCCCCATGCCCGAAGCCCTGGGGAACGCGGGGGTGTATTTCGACCCGGAGTCGTTGGAGTCGATCACCAACGCCTTGCAACAACTGGCACAAGACAAGGGCTTGCGCCAGCATCTGGCCCACTTGGGCTGGCAACGCGCGCAACGCTATTCTTGGGTGCGTTGCGCCCAGGAAACCTTTGCCTTCCTAGCCCAGGTCGCCCAACGCCAGCCTCGTACTCGGCGGGTGCCAGCGCCGCTGGGGCGCGAAGAAAGAAAAGACTGATGTTCAAAGACAGAATCCTGCTCATCACCGGCGGCACCGGCTCCTTCGGCAACGCCGTCCTGCGCCGCTTCCTGAACTCCGACCTGCGCGAGATCCGCATCCTCAGCCGCGACGAGAAAAAGCAGGACGACATGCGCAAGCGCTACAACAGCCCCAAGCTGAAGTTCTACATCGGCGATGTGCGCGACCCGCAGTCCGTGCTCAACGCCGTGCGCGGCAGTGACTTCATCTACCATGCGGCCGCCCTCAAGCAGGTGCCCTCGTGCGAGTTCCATCCACTCGAAGCCGTCAAGACCAACATCCTGGGCACGGAGAACGTGCTCGAAGCCGCCATCTCCTGCGGCGTCAAGCGCGTGGTCTGCCTGAGCACCGACAAGGCGGTCTACCCCATCAACGCCATGGGCATCTCCAAGGCCATGATGGAGAAGGTGATCGTCGCCAAGTCGCGTGGCCAGGAGGCCACCGTGATCTGCGCCACCCGCTATGGCAATGTGATGGCCTCGCGCGGCTCGGTGATCCCGCTGTTCGTGGACCAGATCCGCAGCGGCCGCCCCATCACCATCACCGACCCGCACATGACCCGCTTCATGATGACGCTCGACGATGCGGTGGACCTGGTGCTGTTCGCCTTCGAGCATGGCCGCCCCGGCGAGATCTACGTGCAAAAAGCGCCCGCCGCCACCATCGACACCCTGGCACGCGCCCTCACCACCCTCATGCAAGTGCCGGATCACCCGATCCAGGTGATGGGCACGCGCCACGGCGAAAAGCTGTTCGAGGCCCTGCTCAGCCGCGAAGAAATGGCCTGCGCGCAGGACCTGGGCGACTACTACTGCGTGCCGCCCGACCTGCGCGACCTCAACTACGGCAAGTACGTCGAGCAAGGCGAGCCGCGCATCTCCGAAGCGGTGGAATACACCTCGCACAACACCACCCGCCTTGACCAGGCCGGCATGCAGGCGCTGCTGCTCAAGCTCAGCTTCATGCAGGCCACCGTGCGCGGCGAACTGGCCCAGCCGGAGGAATAAGCCATGCGTGTTCTGGTCACCGGCTCGCAAGGCTTCATTGGCAAAAACCTCACGCTGCGGCTGCAAGAGCAGCCCGGCCATGAGGTGCTGCGCTTCGACCGTGGCGACAGCCTGCAAGACCTGGCCGAGCGCGTCGCCCAGTGCGATGCCGTGGTCCACCTGGCCGGTGAAAACCGCCCAGCCGATCCTGCCGAGTTCATGCGCGTCAACGCCGGCCTCACCGAAGCGCTGTGCAGCGCCCTGGCCCAGGCCGGCCGCCCCATCCCGCTGCTGCTGGCCTCGTCCAGCCAAGCCGAGCTGGACAACCCCTACGGCCACAGCAAGCGCGTGGCCGAAGAGGCCGTCACCACCCTCAGCCAGACCCAGGGCATGCCGGTGCGCATCTACCGCTTGCCAGGCGTGTTCGGCAAATGGTGCCGCCCCAGCTACAACTCGGTGGTGGCCACCTTTGCCCACCGCATCGCCCGCGACGAGCCGGTGCAGATCAACGACCCCAGCACGGTGCTGCGCCTGGTCTACATCGACGACTTGGTCAGTGAGTTCCTGCGCGCCCTGGCCCAGCCCGAGCCCGGCCTGCACTGGGGCACCGTGGCGCCCGAGTACCGCATCAGCCTGGGCGAGCTGGCCGCACAGCTGGATGCCTTCAAGAACGTGCGCAGCAGCCTGGTCAGTGAACGCGTGGGCACCGGCCTGACGCGTGCGCTCTACGCCACCTACGTCAGCTACCTGCCCCCCGATCGCTTTGCCTACGACCTGCCGCGCCACGGCGACGCGCGCGGCGTGTTTGTCGAAATGCTCAAGACCCCCGACGCGGGCCAGTTCTCCTACTTCACCGCCCACCCGGGGGTGACCCGCGGCGGCCACTACCACCACAGCAAGACCGAGAAGTTTCTGGTCATCAAGGGCCAGGCCCGCTTTGGCTTTCGCCACATGCTGACGCAGGAAAGGTACGAAATCATCACCTCGGGCGAGCAGCCCCAGGTGGTCGAAACCGTGCCCGGCTGGACCCACGACATCACCAACATCGGCGACACCGAGCTGCTGGTCATGCTGTGGGCCAACGAGATTTTTGACCGCCAACGCCCCGACACCCTGGCCCAGCCGGTCTGAGCCCCCTGCCTTGAATGAACGCCCCCATGAAGAAACTCAAAGTCATGACCGTGGTCGGCACCCGGCCCGAAATCATCCGCCTGGCGCGGGTGATGGCGCGCCTGGACCAGTACTGCGAACACATCCTGGTGCACACCGGCCAGAACTACGACTACGAACTCAACCAGGTCTTTTTTGACGACCTGGGCATCCGCGCGCCCGACCACTTCCTGAACGCGGCAGGCGCCACCGGCGCCGAGACCATTGGCCGCGTGATCATCGCGGTCGACACCGTGCTGGCCGAGGTGCAGCCCGACGCGCTCCTGGTGCTGGGCGACACCAACAGCTGCATGGCGGTGCTGCCCGCCAAGCGCCGCAAGATCCCCACTTTCCACATGGAGGCAGGCAACCGCTGCTTTGACATGCGGGTGCCCGAGGAGATCAACCGCCGCATCGTCGACCACACCGCCGACATCAACATGCCCTACAGCAGCATCGGCCGCGACTACCTGCTGCGCGAAGGCCTGCCACCCGACATGGTGATCAAGACCGGCAGCCCCATTCACGAGGTGCTCACCCACTACGCCCCGGGCATCGCCGCCTCGCGCGTGCACCAGGCCCTGGGCCTGCAAGTGGGCCAGTACTTTGTGGTCAGCGCGCACCGCGAAGAGAACGTGGACTCGCCCGACCACCTGCGCCGCCTGTTCGACATCCTCAACGCCGTGGCCGAAACGCATGTCCTGCCCATCATCGTCTCGACCCACCCGCGCACCCGCAAGCGCATGGAAGAAGCCGGCCTGCAAGCCCATGCCTTGGTGCAGTTCTGCAAGCCCTTTGGCTACTTCGACTACGTGCGCCTGCAGCAGGACGCGCGCTGCGTGCTGTCCGACAGCGGCACCATCACCGAAGAGTCCTCGCTGCTCAACTTCCCGGCGCTCAACCTGCGCGAAGCACACGAGCGCCCTGAAGGTTTTGAAGAGGCCTCGGTCATGATGGTCGGCCTGAGCGTGGAGCGCGTGCTGCAAGGCCTGCACATCCTGCAAGACCAGCCGCGCGGCGCGCAGCGCCTGCTGCACCCGGTGGCCGATTACCGGGTGGACAACGTCTCAGACAAGGTGCTGCGCATCGTCCAGAGCTACACCGACTTCGTGAACCGCAAGGTCTGGCGCAAGCCTGGCGCCTGAGCCCCATCGGCCCCGCCCGCGACATGCGCCTTTTGATCGTCAGCCAGTACTTCTGGCCAGAGAACTTCCGCATCAACGACCTGTGCGCCGAGCTAGTCGCGCGCGGCCACCAGGTCACGGTGCTGACCGGCTGGCCCAACTACCCTGACGGCCAGGTCTTTGAAGCCTACCGCCAGCAGCCGCAGGACTTCCAGCACTACGCCGGCGCCGAGCTGGTGCGCGTGCCCCTGCTGCCGCGCGGTCGGGGTGGGCCGCGCCTGTTCCTCAACTTCATCAGCTTTGCGCTGTCGGCCTCGCTGGTCGGCGCCTGGAAGCTGCGCGGTCGCCATTTTGACGCCCAGCTGGTGTTCGAGCCCTCGCCCGTCACCGTGGGCCTGCCCGCCGTGCTGCAGCGCGCCCTCAAGAAAACACCGCTGGCCTTCTGGGTGCTGGACCTGTGGCCCGAAACCCTGGCGGCCGTGGGCGTGCTGCGCTCGCCCACCCTGCTGCGCGGCGTGGGCCAGTTGGTGCGCTTCATCTACCGGCGTTGTGACCTGCTGCTGGCGTCGTCGCAAAGCTTCATCCCCTCGATCCGGCAGTACACCCGGCCCGAACAGGACGTCCGCTACTTCCCCAACTGGTCCGATCCCTGGCCCAGCGAAGCCGATCTGGTGCCCGCGCCCGAACTGCCCGCGGCGCCCGGCGTCTTCACCGTGCTGTTTGCCGGCAACCTGGGCGAGGCGCAGGACTTCCCTGCCGTGCTGGCCGCCGCCCAGCAAGCGCGCCAGGCCGGCGCGGCCATCCGCTGGGTCATCCTGGGCGACGGCCGCATGGGCGGCTGGATCCGTGACGAGGTCCAACGCCTGGGTTTGAACGACTGCGTGCAGATGCTGGGACGCTTCCCATCCGAGCGCATGCCGTCCTTCTTCATGCAGGCCGACGCCCTGCTGGTCAGCCTCAAGCGCGACCCGATTTTTGCCATGACCGTGCCCGCCAAGCTGCAGGCCTACCTGGCCGCGGGCCGGCCCGTGCTGGCCATGCTGGACGGCGAAGGCGCCGAGCTGGTGCGCAGCACCGGCGTGGGCCTGGCCTGCGCCGCCGGTGACGCCGCGGGCCTGGCCGCCGCCGCCCAACAGCTGGCCGCCCTGCCCTTGGCGCAGCGCCAGGCCATGGGCCAGGCCGGTCAGCGCTTGACCGCCGAGCGCTTTGACCGCGTCAAACTCATCGACCAACTGGAGCAAGCGCTCCAAACCCTGGCTGGGCCCACCGCCCGAGCCCCCTCACCATGATCTTGCTCACCGGTGCCACTGGCTTTGTGGGCCAGGCCCTGCTCGCCCGCCTGGCCCAAGACGGCCGCGCCGTGCGCGCCGTGTCGCGCCGACGCCCCCCAACACCCGCCGGCCCCACCGACTGGGTCGCCATGCCCGACCTGGGCCCGGACAATGACTGGCGCACTGCCCTGGCCGGCGTCGAACAAGTGGTTCACACCGCCGCCCGCGTGCATGTGATGCACGACACCGCAGCCGACCCCTTGGCCGAGTTCCGCCGCGCCAATGTCGAAGGCACCCTGGCCCTGGCCCGACAAGCTGCCGCCGCCGGGGTGCGTCGCTTTGTGTTTGTCAGCTCGGTCAAGGTGCATGGCGAAGCCACCGCGCCCGGCCAGCCCTTCCGCGCCAGCGACACGCCCGCGCCCCAAGACGCCTACGGCCTGTCCAAATGGGAGGCCGAACAAGGCCTGCACGCCATCGCCCAGGCCACCGGCATGGCCGTGGTCATCGTGCGCCCGCCCCTGGTCTATGGCCCGGGGGTGCAGGCCAACTTTGCGGCGCTGATGCGCTGGCTGGCACGAGGCCGCCCCCTGCCGCTGGGCCGGGTGCGCGACAACCGGCGCAGCCTGGTGGCCCTGGGTAACTTGGTCGACCTGCTCTGCGTCTGCCTGGACCACCCCGCCGCCGCCGGCCAGACCTTTTTGGTCAGCGATGGCGAAGACCTCAGCACCCAGGACTTGCTACGCCGCCTGGGCCAGGCCCTGGGCCGCCCAGCTCAGCTCTGGCCCGTGCCGGTGCTTTGGCTGAGACTGGCCGCCGCGGGGCTGGGCCGCGGGGCCGCCATGCAGCGCCTGAGCGGCTCGCTGCAACTCGACATCACACCCACCTGCCAGCGCCTGGGCTGGCGCCCGCCCGTGTCGGTGGACCAAGGCCTGCGCCTGGCGGCCGAGGCCCTGCGCCAGCGGACCCGATCATGATGGCCTGCCGTGGCCCTGCCCCTGTTCCAAAGTTGTTCTATGAAGCGCTTGTTTGACCTGACCCTGGCCCTGATCGCCCTGGCCCTGCTGCTGCTGCCCATCGCCCTGGTGGCCTTGGCCGTGCGACTGAGCTCGGCGGGCCCGGCACTGTACTGGTCCGACCGCGTGGGCCGGCACCAGCGCATCTTCCGCATGCCCAAATTCCGCAGCATGCGCGTGGGCACGCCCGCCGTGGCCACCCATTTGCTGAGCAACCCCGACAGCCATCTGACCCCGATTGGCTCCTTTTTGCGCCGCTCCAGCCTGGACGAGATGCCCCAGCTCTGGAGCATCCTCAAAGGCGACATGAGCCTGGTCGGCCCACGCCCCGCCCTGTTCAACCAACAAGACCTGATCGCCCTGCGCGAGCAGCACGGCGTCAACGACCTGCTGCCAGGCCTCACCGGCTGGGCCCAGGTCAATGGGCGAGACGAGCTGGCCATCGCGCAAAAAGTGGCATTTGACGTCGAATACCTGCAGCGCCAGTCGCTGGCGTTTGACATCCGGATCCTGTGGCTCACCGTGATCAAGGTGCTGCGCCGCGAAGGCGTCACCCACTGAACACCGTCCGCTGACCTGGGGCCACCCCGGCGGCCCCGAGCGCTGGGAGCCACTGGGCGGCCTGTTCAGGCCGGCCGGCTCGTTGCAAGCCCTATGATGGCGGGTTACGCCCCCAGTCCCCCCGACATGCTCAAGGCCTTCACTGAACTGCTGATCGACCTGCCACGCCCGGCCAAGCGGGTGCTGGCCCTGACCGTGGACGCACTGCTGTGCGCCCTCACGGTGTGGATCGCCATGAGCCTGCGCTACGAGACCTGGATCAACCCGCGCGAAGGCCAATGGCTGGCCATCGGCCTGTCGCCCGCGCTGGCCCTGCCGATTTTTGTGGTCAACGGCCTGTACCGCGCCATCTTCCGCTATGCCGGTTGGTCGGCCTTGATGACGGTGATCCGCGCGGTGGCCATTTACGGCCTGCTCTACGCCATGGCCTTCACCCTCATCAGCGTGCCCGGCGTGCCGCGCACCGTGGGCCTGTTGCAGCCCATGCTGCTGCTGCTGGCGGTGGGGGGCTCGCGCCTGGTGGCGCGCTACTGGCTCAGCGGCCTGTACCAAAGCAAATTGCAACGCGCCCAGCTGCCGCGCGTGCTGATCTACGGCGCGGGCGCCGCCGGCCGACAACTGGCCGACGCGCTGACCAGCAGCCATGAAATGCAGGCGGTGGGCTTCCTGGACGACGACGCCCGGCTGCACGGCCAGACCTTGAGCGGCTTGCCCATCCACGACCCCCATCAGCTGGAAAGCTGTGTCCAGAAGCTGCGCATCCACACCATCTTGTTGGCCGTGCCCTCGGCCACCCGGCAGCGGCGCAACGACATCTTGCTACGCGCCAGCCGGGCCCAGGTCTCGGTGCGCACCCTGCCCAACCTGCTGGACCTGGCCCAGGGCCGGGTGCAGGTCAGCGACCTGCGCGAGTTGGACATCGAAGACCTGCTGGGCCGCGACCCCGTGGCACCAGACACCGAACTGCTGCACCGCCATGTGCGCGCCAAGGTGGTGCTGGTCACCGGTGCCGGCGGCTCCATTGGCAGCGAGCTGTGCCGCCAGATCCTGCAAGGCCAGCCCCGCGTGCTGCTGTTGCTGGACCTGAACGAATTTGCGCTCTACCAGATCCACCAAGAGCTACAAGGCTGGCAACAGCTGCAAGCAGGCGGCCCGGAGGCCAGCCCCACCCAGTTGCTGCCCCTGCTGGCCTCGGTGCAGGACGCCGACCGCCTCGGCGAGATCATGGCCACCTGGCGGCCCCACACCATCTACCACGCAGCCGCTTACAAGCATGTGCCCCTGGTCGAGCACAACCCGGCCGAAGGCCTGAAGAACAATGTCTGGGGCACCTGGACTTGCGCGCGCGTGGCACAGCAGCACGGCGTGGAGCGCTTTGTGCTGATCAGCACCGACAAAGCCGTGCGCCCGACCAACATCATGGGCGCCAGCAAGCGGCTGGCCGAAATGGTCTTGCAAGGCCTGGCGGCGGACCTGCCCGAAGCTGCACCGGGCAGCACGCGCAGGGGGGCCCAAGCCGGCCGCACCTGTTTCAGCATGGTGCGCTTTGGCAATGTGCTGGGCTCTTCGGGCTCGGTGGTGCCGCTGTTTCGGCGCCAGATCAAGTCCGGGGGCCCCATCACGCTGACCCACCCCGACATCACGCGCTACTTCATGACCATCCCCGAAGCGGCGCAACTGGTCATCCAGGCCGGTGCCATGGCGCGCGGTGGCGATGTGTTTTTGCTCGACATGGGCCAACCGGTGCGCATCCAGGACCTGGCGCGCAAGATGGTGGAACTGTCCGGTTTGACGATCCGCGACGAACGCACGCCCGACGGCGACATCGAGATCGAAATCACCGGCCTGCGCCCCGGCGAAAAGCTGTACGAAGAACTGCTGATCGGCGAACACCCTGAACCCACCCAGCACCCGCGCATCATGAAGGCGCGTGAAGACTTCCTGCCCTGGCCCGAGCTGCAGCACCGTCTGGCCAGCCTGCGCGAGGCGCTGAACCGCCACGACGCCCTGGCCATCCGCACCCAGATGGTGGCCCTGGTCACCGGCTACGAGCCCAGCGACCCCGTGGTCGACTGGACCCACCTGGCACAGCGGGGGGCGGCCACCCAGCCCGTGACCCGCGCATCACAGGCCTGAACACCCCCGGGCTGTCGCGGGCGCTGAAGCCGTGTCAGCAAAACAAGAACGCGAGGCTGGCGGCGTCTTCGCCCAGGTGCAACAGTGCCCAGCCCGCGAGGCGGTAGCTCCAATACAGCGCGGGCGAAAACGCCGCGTCGACGCCCCACTCATCGCGCCCCGCAGCGTCCCAGGACTCAAGCAAAACGCAGCCCTGGAGCAGCGCCGTTCGCCAGGGCCTGCAGGTCCCCGATCACACGGGCCTGGGCGAACCCATCGTCATGGAAGGCCGCCAGCACCGCAGGGGCCGACTCGGCGGTGCAGCTGACCAGCAGGCCGCCGCTGGTTTGGGGATCCGACACCAAGGCCTGCTGCCACGGCGCAGCCCCGTCCGGCCACACCACGTCCGAGCCATAGGATGCCCAGTTGCGGGCGGACGCCCCAGTGACCACGCCCTGCCGGGCCCAATGGGCCGCGGCCTCAATCACGGGCAGATCCGCCAGCGTGACCTGGGCCGACAGACCCGACCCCCGGCAAACCTCCAGCAGGTGGCCGGTCAGGCCAAAGCCGGTCACATCGGTCATGGCATGCACCCCGGCCAGGCCCCCCAGGCGGCTCCCCACGCGGTTGAGCTGGGTGGTGTGGGCCAGCATCTCAGCGTAGCCCGCAGCGTCCAGCACGCCCTTCTTGAGAGCAGCCGACAGAATGCCGACCCCCAGGGGCTTGCCCAGGATCAGCACGTCGTTGGGCTGGGCGTCCGCGTTGCGGCGCACCCGCTCAGGGTGCACCAGGCCCAGGGCCACCAGGCCGTAGATGGGCTCCAGCAGGTCAATCGAATGGCCGCCCGCGATGGGGATGCCCGCGGCCCGGCAGACCTCGGCACCGCCAGCCAGGACTTCGCCAATGGTCTCGGCCGACAACTTGGCGATCGGCATGCCGACCAGGGCCAGCGCCAAAATCGGTGTGCCGCCCATGGCGTAGATGTCCGACAGGGCGTTGGTGGCCGCGATGCGCCCAAAGTCGCGCGGGTCGTCCACGATGGGGGTGAAAAAATCGGTGGTGGCCACCAGGGCCTGCTCGTCGTTGAGGCGGTAGACCGCCGCGTCATCGCTGGTCTCCAGGCCCACCATGAGCTCGGCAGGCATCAGGCCGCGCGGCGCGCGTGACAAAATCTCACTCAGCAAACCCGGCGCGATCTTGCAACCGCAACCGCCGCCGTGGGAAAACTGGGTCAATGCAGGGAAAGAGGTGCTCATGGCTTATTTTGGCGTCAATTTGAAGCGGCCGGTCCCATGAACCCTTGGCGTGGACCGGTGCCTGTCACCGAACGGCAGCAATTCGACACCTTGATCGACGCGCGCTCGCCTGCCGAGTTCGCCCTCGACCACATCCCCGGCGCCATCAACTGCCCGGCACTGGATGACGAAGAGCGTCGCATCGTCGGCACGATGTACAAACAACAAGGGGCTTTTGAAGCCCGCCGGGTGGGTGGGGCCATGGTGGCCGCCAACCTGGCGCGCCACCTGCGCGATCACTTTGCCGACCGGCCGCCCCACTGGAAGCCGCTGGTGTACTGCTGGCGCGGGGGGCTGCGCAGCGGCTCCATGGTCACCTGGCTGCGCTTGGTGGGTTGGGACGCCCAGCAGGTCGCTGGCGGCTACAAACGCTGGCGCCAACACGTCATCGACACGCTGGCTGAACGCAGCCCAGGTCTGCAGTGGCAGGTGCTGGCCGGCGCCACGGGCAGCGCCAAGACCCGGCTGTTGCAGGCCCTGGCCCGCGAAGGCGCGCAGGTGCTGGACCTGGAACAGCTGGCGCGCCACAAGGGCTCGCTGCTGGGCGCCTGGCCCGGTCAAGCCCAGCCGTCCCAGAAGGCGTTCGAAACCGCTCTGGCCGTCGCCCTGGAGGGCTTTGACCCCGCGCGGCCCGTGTGGGTGGAGGCCGAAAGTCACAGGATTGGCCAGCTCTCAGTGCCCAGCCCCATCCTGGCCAGCCTGCGCTCGGCGCCCTGCCTGGAAATCAGCGCCCCCCGGGACGCACGCCTGGCGTTTTTGCTGGAGGACTACGCCTACCTGGCCGATCAGCCCGACGCCCTGGCTCGCCAACTGGAGCCGCTGCGCGGCCTGCACGGCCACGAGGCCCTCAATCAGTGGCAAGACTGGGCACGCCAAGCCCAGCTACCGCCCTTGTTCGAGCAGCTCATCACCCGCCACTACGACCCCCAATACGCACGCTCCCAAGCCGCCCACCTGTTCCGCTGGGCGCAGCGTCAGACCCTGGTGCTGGAGCAGCTGGACGCGAAGACCCTGGCCGAGCAAGCCCACCACATCAAAGACTGGGTGCTCAGCAAGCCAACAGCCCCCTCAGATGAACGGTAGGGCGTTATCCTGTCGTCTCTTTTTGGCGCATTGCACAAAACTCCCCTCATGGCTGACCGTTCGCCCTATGACATCGCCAAGGAAACGCTCAAGCAGCTTTCCCTGCGCAAGCTGATCCCTTCGCCTGACAACTACCAGGCCCTGTTCCACGAAGTGGCAGGCACCCGCCACGTGGTGAACTTCCCGGAAGAAGCCCTGCGCGGCATCGGCCGGGTGCTGCCTGGCCAGACCCCGGCCCAGCAGCGCCTGCTGGCCCAGTTCGATACTGCCGTCACCCAGCGCAGCTGGGTGGGCGTGCAAGCCGCCTTGGTCGGCCTGGCGACCCAACCCCTGGTCGCCACACCGGCCCACATTCAAGACAAAACCGCCATCAGTGAAGACCTGATGGCCGAGCTGCGCGAGCAAATTGCCCGCCTGGTGGAAAACATCCTGCCCATGGTGGGTGCCGACGACCCCCGCCTGCAGCAACAGGCCGAGCAGCTGATGCACTACGCGCGCCAGCCCGCAGCCGAAGCCGCCACCCTGAAGCTGATGCTGGGCAACCTGAGCTTTCGCCTGTCTTTTGCCTCGGAAGACCAGCTCGCCATCAAGAGCACGCTGCTGGCCTTGCTGCACCTGCTGTTCACCAACATCGGTGAACTGGCGGTGGACGACCGCTGGCTCAAGGGCCAGATCGACGCCCTGGTCAGCGCCAGCACCCCGCCGCTGACCTTGCGCCGCCTGGATGATGTGCAGGCGCGTCTCAAGGACGTGATCTTCAAGCAGTCCGAAGCCAAAGCCCGCGCCATGGAAGCGCAGGACGAGATGAAGCAGATGCTGGCGGCCTTCATCGACAGGCTGTCCACCATGACCGAGCACAGCGGCAGCTACCAGGGCACCATCGAGCACTGCGCGCGCCAACTGGAAAGCGCCGAAACCCTGGCCGACATCACCCCGGTGCTGCAAGAAGCCATCCAGGCCACGCGCTCCATGTCGATCGACACCCTGCACATGCGCGACGAGCTGCGCGAAATGCGCGAACGCACCGAGCAGGCCGACGCTGCCTTGCGTCGCATGCAAGAAGAGCTGGACCGCGCCAGCTCCCAAGCCCGCCACGACCCGCTGACCGGCGCCCTCAACCGCAAGGGCCTAGACGAAACCCTGAAGCGCGAGATCGCTCGCGCCCGGCGCCAGGACACGCCAATGTGCGTGGCCTTGCTGGACCTGGACAACTTCAAAAAGCTCAACGACACCCTGGGCCACGACACCGGCGACGCCGCGCTGCTGCACCTGGTGCAGGTCGCGCGCAGCGCCATCCGCCCGCAAGACAGCCTGGCCCGCTACGGCGGCGAGGAGTTTTTGGTGGTGCTGCCCGACACCGACCAGGACAAGGGTGTGGAGGTGATGAAGCGCCTGCAGCGCGAGTTGACCAAGAAGTACTTCCTCAAAGACAACGAAAAAGTGCTGATCACCTTCAGCGCCGGGGTCGCCCAGGTCGGGGCCGAGGAAGACACGGCCGAAGCCATCAAACGCGCCGACCAGGCCATGTACCTGGCCAAGCGCTCGGGCAAGAACCGTGTCGTGGCGGCCTGACCCAGCCCACCGCCTGAGCCGGCGCCATTGGCTGCAGGCCTTGCTGGCCAGCGCCTCTTTGCAAGCCTGGCAAGCCGGGGCCCACCCGCGCAGCGCACCAGGCCTGGCCGACCTGCCCTTTGCCTTGGGCGTGGCCAGTGGCACGCCCAGCCACCAGGGCGTGGTGCTTTGGACCCGGCTGGCCGTGGTCGACCCGCTGGACCCGCGCGTGCACACCGTGCGCTGGGAGCTGGCCGAGGACGAGGGCTTTCAACGCATCGTGCAGCGCGGCCAGACCGAGACCCAGCAGGCCCTTGGCCACGCAGTGCATGTCGAGTTGCAAGGCCTGCCCGCCGACCGCTGGTTCCACTACCGCTTCATGGTGGGCGATGCCGTCAGCCCCGTGGGCCGCACCCGCACCCTGCCCGCGCCCGACAGCCCGGCGGGTCGGCTGCGCCTGGCCTTCGCCTCCTGCCAGCGCTGGGAGCACGGCTACTACGCGGCCTGGCGCCATGCCGCCGCCCAGTCGCTGGACCTGGTGGTCTTTTTAGGCGATTACATCTACGAATACGCCTCGCCGCGCAGCGGCCTGGCGCCCCAGGCCGCCACGCCCATCCACCGCGTGCATGAGCTGCGCCGCGCCGTCAGCCTGGCCGACTACCGCGACCGCTACGCCCTGCACAAAAGCGACCCCGACCTGCAAGCCGCCCACGCCGCCTGCCCCTGGCTGCTGACCTGGGACGACCACGAGGTCGAGAACGACTACGCCGGCCTGCAAGGCCGCGAGGGCGCCAGCGCCGAATTTATGGCCCAGCGCGCCGCCGCCTACCAAGCGTTTTACGAGAACATGCCCCTGCCCGCCTCGGTGCTGGTGCAGGGCCTGCAAGGCCTGAACCAGGCCGATGCGCTGCGCCTGTACCAGCGCCACGCGTTTGGCCGCCTGGCGCGCTTTCATGTGCTGGACGACCGCCAGTACCGCGCCGTGCAGGCCTGCCGCAACCCCAGCGAGAGCAGCGCCGGCACGGTGCGCCCCAGCCGCTGCGCCGAGCTGCGCGACCCCAGCCGCAGCCTGCTGGGCGCGGCCCAGGAACAATGGCTGGCCCAGGGCCTGGCGCAAGACAGCCGCCCCGGCGGCCCGCGCTGGACCGTGCTGGCCCAGCAAACCCTTTTTTCACCGCGCCACTATGGTGGCGCCAGCGCGGCGGCCCAGGCCGACGAACCCACGCCCACCGACCCCTGGGACGGCTACCCCGGCGCGCGCCAGCGCCTGCTGCACAGCCTGCAGGCCACGCCACCGCGCAACACGGTGTTGATTGGCGGCGACATCCACCAGAACTACGTCTGCCGCGTGCACGCCGACCCGGACCGCCCCGACAGCCCGGTGCTGGCCAGCGAGTTCTGCGGCACCTCGATCAGCTCGCACTCCGGCGCCACCTTGGAGCGGGCCCAGGCCTTGCAAAAGAACAACCCCCATGTGCTGCTGGCCAACCCCGAGCAGCGCGGCTACGCCCTGGTCGAGCTGAACCCGCAGCGCTGGCAGACCACGCTGATGGCGGTGGACCAGCCTGGCCGCGCCGACAGCGCGCTGCGCCCGCTGGCCCGCTTTGTCGTGGAAGACGGGCGCGCCGGCCCGCAGCGCGAGAGCTGAGCCCCCTCAGACGTTGATGGCCGTGGCCGAGCCGGCCTGGCGGCGCAGCTCAAACTTCTGGATCTTGCCGGTGCTGGTCTTGGGCAGCTCGCCAAACACCACGGCGCGCGGCACCTTGAAGCCGGCCAGGTGCTTCTTGCAATGCGCCACGATGTCCTCGGGTGTGGTCTGGGCGCCGGCCTTGAGCTCGACAAAGGCGCAAGGGGTCTCGCCCCAGCGCGCATCGGGCTTGGCCACCACGGCGGCCGCCAGCACGTCGGGGTGGCGGTAGAGCACGTCCTCCACCTCGATGGAGGAGATGTTCTCGCCGCCCGAGATGATGATGTCCTTGCTGCGGTCCTTGATCTTGATGTAGCCGTCCGGGTACTGCACGGCCAAGTCCCCGCTGTGGAACCAGCCGCCGGCAAAGGCCTCGGCCGTGGCCTGGGGGTTCTTCAGGTAGCCCTTCATGGCGATGTTGCCGCGGAACATGATCTCGCCCATGGTCTCGCCATCGTGCGGCACCGGCGTCATCGTGTCCTGGTTGAGCACCTGAACCTCGCGCTGCAGGTGGTAGCGCACGCCCTGGCGCGCGTTGAGCCGGGCCCGCTCACCGATGTCCAGCGCGTCCCAGGCCTCGTCCTTGGCACACACCGTGGCAGGACCATAGACCTCGGTCAGACCGTAGACGTGGGTCAGGTCAAAGCCCAGGGCCTCCATGCCTTCGATCATCGAGGCCGGCGGCGCTGCGCCCGCCACCATGGCCTTGACGCCACTGGGCAGGCCTTCTTTCAGCGCCGCCGGCGCGTTGACCAGCAGGCCGTGCACGATGGGCGCGCCGCAGTAATGGGTCACGCCGTGCTCGCGCATCATGCCGAAAATGGCCTCGGGATCAACCCGGCGCAGGCACACGTTGACGCCCGCCCGCGCGGCCACCGTCCACGGAAAGCACCACCCATTGCAATGGAACATGGGCAGGGTCCACAGGTAGACGGCGTGCTTGGGCATGTCCCACTCCAGCACATTGGAGATGGCGTTCACCGCCGCGCCCCGGTGGTGGTAGACCACGCCCTTGGGGTTGCCGGTGGTGCCGCTGGTGTAGTTCAGGGCGATGGCGTCCCACTCGTCCGCCGGTCCTTCCCAGGCGAAATCGGGGTCGCCACCGGCCAGAAAGTCTTCGTAGGTCAGCGTCCCCAGGCGCACAGGAGCCGGGCCGTACAAGTCGTCCTCGACCTCGATGAGCTGCAGCGGCTGGGGCGACTGGCGCAGCGCCAGCGCCTTTTGCATGACCAGGGCGAACTCGGGGTCGACGATCACGGCCTTGGCTTCGCCGTGGTCCAGCATGAAGGCGATGGTTTCCGCGTCCAGGCGGGTGTTCAGCGCGTTCAGCACCGCACCCGCCATGGGGATGCCAAAGTGCGCTTCGACCATGGGCGGGGTGTTGGGCAGCATGACGGCCACGGTGTCGTTCTTGCCAATGCCGGCCTGGCGCAGGGCGCTGGCGAGTTGGCGGCAACGCGCATAGGTCTGGGCCCAGGTGCGGCGCAGGGCCTGCTCGCCCCGGCCATGCACCACGGCCAGTCGATTCGGGTAGACCTGGGCCGCCCGCTCGATGAAGCCTAAGGGCGACAGCGGGGCGAAGTTGGCATCGTTGCGGGGCAAGTCCTGGTCGTAGATCGAGCTCATGGTGTCTCCTGTCTGAGGGTTCTGAAGCGAGCCTGCCATTGTGCGGACACGGGCTTACAAGGGCATTGCAGGCCCGCACCGGCGACAGAACCCACGCACGGCGCACGCCCCCCCACTCACCTGGGCTCGGTGCCTCAGGAGAAGGAGTAGGTGTTGCGGCCGTTTTGTTTGGCGCGGTACATGCCCACGTCGGCGCGCGCCAGCAGGGCCCGCACCTCGGTGCCGTCGCGCGGGGCCATGGCAATGCCGATGCTGGCCTGCACCTGCACGGGCATGCCCTCGACCAACACGGGCTGCTCAAACTGGGCCTTGAGCTTCAAGGCCAGCTGGGTCGCGTCGTCCTCGCCCGCCAGGTCTTGGCACACGACGACAAACTCATCACCGCCCAGGCGCCCCACCGTGTCGCCCGCCCGCAAGGTTTGACCCAGGCGTTGCGCCACCCCGCGCAGCACGGCGTCGCCCACATCGTGGCCCAGGCCGTCGTTGATGTTCTTGAAGTGGTCCAGGTCGACAAACAGCACGGCACAGGGACGCTGGCTTTGCGCGGTGCGATGCAGGGCCTGCTCCAGACGGGCCTCCACCATGCGGCGGTTGGGCAAGCCGGTGAGGGGGTCGTGGTGGGCCAGGTGGTCCATCGCGTGGTGGCTGGTGCGCAGCTGGGTCATTTGCTGCCAGACCTGCTCTTCCATCAAGCGGAAGCTGCGCGCCAGCTCGCCGATTTCGTCGGTGCGTTCGGTCGGCAGGGTCTGCACCCGCTGCCCCGTGCCCAGCACCCGCGTGGCCTGGGCCAGGGCCTTGAGGGGTTCCGTCACCACGCGCGACACCAGCACGGCCAGCACGAGGGCCGCCACACACAGCAGCAGGAGCACCTGAACAATGCTGCGACCCAGCACCGAAGCCTCCCCCTCGATGGCGCTCAGCGGCTGGGCCAGGCCGAGAATCCAAAAACGGGGCTCCTGCTCGCTCCCAATCGGCAAGCGCACAAAAGCAGCCACCACCGACTCCCCCGTGCCGTCGCGGACCGACGTCACCAACTGCTGGGCTTGGCCCGACAGCAGCCGCGCTGCGTCGGGGAAGCTGTCCTGGATGTAGACCCGCTGGCCACGGTCAAAGCCGAAGGTCTGACTGGCGTCGGGGTGGACCAACCAGTCGCCCCAGCGGTTGCTCATGTAGAGCTGAAAGCCGTCGGGCAAGTCGGCCGACACCCCATGCAAAAATGCTCTCGCTGCCACTTGGACCACCAACACGCCTTGCACACCCCCCGCCGTCACCACCGGCGCGGACAGGGTGTAGCTGGGCATGGCGCTGCCCCCGATCAGGGCATCGTCGCGGCTGGCCGCCAGCTCCGACATGTAGACCTGGCCCGCGGGCAGCGGCAGCGCCTCATAAACGTAAGGGAAGTGGCCTTTTTCCTGCAGATCATCGTCCGCCACCCGCAGCAAACCAGTGGGCTGGCGCTGCACACGCACCCGCTCCAGGCCGTGTGCGCTGGCGCCAATCAGGCGGATTTGCAGGTAATCGGGGTGGGACTCCATCTCGGCCATGAAGGCTTGAGCCAGGGCCTGGCGTGCCGGGGCGGCAGCGGCCCCGGGCTCCAGGGCCCCCTGGGCAGCGGCCAAAGCGGCCAAGGCCACGGTGTCGCGCGAGACCGATTGCAGACTGGCCTGCAAGTGCCGGCCCAGCACTTCGGTGGTCGTCATCAGGTAGTGCTCGGCGCGCTCACGCAACAGACCGCGGCTGGTGACAAAGGTGTAGTGGCTGGCCAAGGCCGCCGCAAACACACTGAAGGCCGCCAACAACAAACTGAGTCGAAAGGCAATGCTGCCTGGCTTCATGCGGCCAGCCTTTCAGGGCGCTCTCCGGCCACGATGCGCTGCCACAAGCGCTCCCGGCGCGATTCGTTCTCCACCGGTTCCAGCCAGACCAGGCGACCCGACGGGGGCACGCCCGGCTGTTCCTCCAAGGTATTGGCCAGGCCATGCCGGCGCGTCAGCAAACGGCTCATGTCCAGCGACAGCAAGTGGTTGACCCAGCGCGCAGCCAGGTCCGGGTTGCGCGCCTGGCGCGTGACGGCCCAGCAATCCAGCCAAGCCAGTGCGCCCTCGCGCGGCAAGGCATAGCCCACGTCCAGCCCCTGGTCCTGCAGCAGCTTGAGTTGCTGGCGACCGTAGTTGGCGAACATCACGGCCACGCGGTGGCGGCGGAACATCTCAGCCGACTCTTCCGGCAAGCTGTAAAAGCCCCGCAAATTGCGCCGCAAATCGACCAAGCGCTGCGTCATCGAGCCCCATTGGGGAGCGCCGATCTGAAATGGGGACAGGCCATGGGCCATCGCCGCCAAGGAAAAACCATGGGTCCCGCTGTCAAACGCCAAGACGCGGCCTTGCAAGGCGGGGTCCCACAGCACGGTCAGCGACTGGGGTGGCGTGCTCAGTTGACGGCGGTCAAAAATCAAACCCATCTCAGCGTAGGTGTAGGGCATGGCATACAAGCGCCCGCCCTCGGTGATGCCGGGAATCGCCTCGCGGCGCAAGAAACGGGGCAACTGAGCCGCCGCATTCGGCAGGCTGTTCAGCGGCAGCGGCGCCAGCATCTGCAGCTCGCGCAGGCGCTGGAGTTCCACCGTGTTGGCCGCCAGCACATCGAACAGCGGCCCGCCCGTCACGGGGTCGACCAAGGCCATGCGCTGGCGCAGCGACTCGTCCGAGCCGACGATGCTCAACTCCACCCGGGCGCCTTCACGGTCTTCAAAGGCTTTGACCACATCCGGGTCGGCGTAGCCTGGCCAGGCCAAAACACGCAAGGTCTTGGCGGGGTCTGTGGTCCGGTGCAGGGCTTGGGCCGACGCGGGCCCCCAGGCCAACAGGCCCCCTGCACAGGCTTGGGCCAGGCCCGCTTGCCAGAGTGATCGCCGCGTTGCGTTGATTGGCATGCCTAGCCGCCCTTCCCAGGCCTGAGTCCTGATTCACCGATTTGAATGTAAATGTAACTAAGAGTTTAAGGGGACAATAGGGCGTGTGACGATTCCCCAGTCTTTTATCCAGGAGCTTCTGGCCCGCGCCGACGTGGTCGACATCGTCGGCCGGTATGTGCCGCTCAAAAAAGCAGGCGCCAACTTCATGGGCCTGTGCCCCTTCCACGGGGAAAAATCGCCCTCGTTCTCGGTCAGCCCCACCAAACAGTTCTACCACTGCTTTGGCTGTGGCAAGAACGGCAATGCCATCGGCTTCTTGATGGACCACGGCGGCATGAGCTTCCTCGAAGCGGTGGACGACCTGGCCCAGCAGTACGGCCTGCAGGTGCCGCAAGACGACCTGTCGCCCCAAGAAAAAGCCCGTGCAGCAGAGCAGCGCCAGCGCCAGTTGAGCCTCAGCGACGTGCTGGAGAAAGCCGGCGAGTCCTACCGCAAACACCTCAAGGTCTCCCCCAAAGCCGTGGCCTACCTCAAGGGCCGGGGCCTGTCGGGCGAAATCGCCAAGCGCTTTGGCCTGGGTTACGCGCCCGAGGGCTGGCGCAGCCTGGCCAGTGTCTTCCCGGAGTACGACAGCCCGCTGTTGGCCGAGTGCGGCTTGGTGATCGTCAACGAGGAAGACGCCAAACGCTACGACCGCTTTCGCGACCGCATCATGTTCCCCATCCGCAACGTCAAAGGCGAGTGCATCGGCTTTGGCGGGCGCGTGCTGGGCGACGAGAAGCCCAAATACCTGAACTCCCCGGAAACCCCGGTGTTCAGCAAGGGGCGTGAGCTGTACGGCCTGTTTGAAGCCCGCACCGCCTTGCGCGAACAAGGCTATGCCCTGGTCACCGAGGGCTACATGGACGTGGTGGCCCTGGCCCAGCTGGGCTTTCCCAACGCCGTGGCCACCTTGGGCACGGCCTGCACCACCGAGCATGTGCACAAGCTGTTCCGCTTCACCGATTCGGTGGTGTTCAGCTTTGACGGCGACTCGGCGGGCCGGCGCGCCGCGCGCAAGGCGCTGGACGGCGCCCTGCCCTACGCCACCGACACGCGCACGGTCAAGTTCCTGTTCCTGCCCGCCGAGCACGACCCCGACAGCTTCATCCGCGAATACGGCGCCGAAGCTTTTTCGCGCCATGTGGCCGAGGCCTTGCCGCTGAGCCGCTTCCTGATCGAGGCCGCACGCGAACAATGCGACCTGGGCACCGCCGAAGGCCGCGCCCACATGGCGGCCAATGCGCGCCCCCTGTGGAGCGCCCTGCCCGAAGGGGTGCTCAAGCGCCAGCTGCTCAGCGAACTGGCCGAGCTGGCCCAGCTGCCCGCCGCCGACCTGGCCGCGCTGTGGCAGCAGGCGGCCGCCACCAGTCCAGGCCGCACGGGCCAACGCGCGGCCCCCGGCGCCGACGAGGCCCCCGACTGGCACAGCGGCCAGCATGGCCATGGCGCGCCCCACGCAGGCGGCTGGCAAGACGGCGGCCCCCCACGCCAGGGCGGCCATGGCCCGGGTGGCGGCCCCGGCGGCGGCTTCAAGCGCTTTGAAAAAGGCAGCTTCAAGGGCGGCGAAGGCGGCTTCAAAGGCAAAGGTGGCGACCGCGACAACTGGCGCGGGGGTAAATGGGGCCAAAAACCCGAAGAAAACGACGACGGCCCGCGCACCCCGCCCGTGACCCGGGCCGACCACGCCGCGCGCCTGTTGCTGTCGCACATGGGGGCGCTCGACCACCTGACGCACGAAGACCACCAGATGCTGTGCGAGCTGCCGCCGCCGCACGGCGCGCTCTTCGTCTGGCTGGAAAGCCAATACCACGAGCATGGCCCGGTGGCCTGGGCGGTGCTGCGCGAAAGCCTGCGCCAGCAGCCCTTTGACGCGCTGGCCACGCGCCTGATGACCGGCTCACACGCCCAGACCGAGGGTGAAATCAAAGAGCTGCGTGCCGAGCTGCGGGGCGTGCTCAACCGCATGCTGGTCGACCGCCTCAAGCAGTTGGAGAACGAGGCCATCGCCGCCGCCCGCAGCGACCCGCTGGCCTTGCAGCGCTACCGCGAGCTGCAAGACCGCCGCAAAACCCTGGAAAAAGAACTGCTGAGCGCCTCTGTGGAGTGAGCCGGGCCTGGGCGCCCCCCGCCCTCGCGCAGGCGTCTGGGGCCACCTTCACCTGGACCCCTAAACCAAGAAACAACAGCGCCCAAGCACAGCAGCCCTTGAAAAGCAAGGCTTTCGGTATAATGTAGGGTTGACATCGGCAAGAGCGACAGCAGCACCTCCGGTCCGGGCCCGCACCGACCCCTCCAACGGGGCACGCGCCCAACATCCGCAAGGACTGCACACCAAATGTTCGCCCAGACATCTTGCCCCTGAGAAACGTGCGGCCTCACCCCTGGTAGGCCACCGATTTCTCGACAGCGAAGTCGCCTTCGGGCCCCTCTTCGCTGAGCCACCCGCGCCGGGAGCCATGGCGCTTGCGTTTTCTTTGTGTCCCATTTTGATTCTGAGGTTGTTTCATGCCCGCTCAAAAGTCCGCGAAGTCTGCTCCGTCAAGCGCCAAATCCGACGCCAAGGCTGCCCCCAAAGCCGCTGCCAAAGCTGCCGCCGCCACGTCCAGCGTGAGCCCATCAGCCAAAGCGACGACCCCGTCTGCCAAGAAAGCCACCACAGTGCCCGCATCGAAATCCAAAGCTGAAGCCACCCCCGAAGAACTGAAGAAGACCGCCAGCGAAGACGCCCCGGTCAAGAAGAAGCCGGGCCGTCCGCCCAAGGCTGCCGCTGACAAAGACGCGGCCCCCAAGGCCCCGGGCGCCAAGCGCGGCCGCAAGCCCAAGGCCGATGCGGCCAAAGACAGCGGTGGGGATGATGACCTGGACCTGTCGGACATCGAAGCCGACCTCGAAGGTGAAGTCGAAGCCACGCCTGCGGCCACGACCGAAAAGGTCAAGCCCCTGCGCATGAAGATCAGCAAGGCCAAAGAGCGCGCGCTGATGAAGGAATTCGGCCTGGACGAAACCGTCCTGTCCGAAGAAGACATGGCCAAGCGCCGCTCGCGCCTGAAGACCCTGATCACCCTGGGCAAGACGCGCGGCTACCTGACCCAGGTCGAAATCTCCGACCACTTGCCCGACAAGCTGGTCGACGCCGAGACCATGGAAGTCGTGGTCACCATGCTCAACGACATGGGCGTGGCGGTGTACGAGCAAACGCCCGACGCCGAAACCCTGTTCCAGAACAACGTGACGCCCACGGCGGCCACGGTCGAGGAAGCCGAAGAAGAAGCCGAAGCCGCCCTGTCCACCGTGGACAGCGAATTCGGCCGCACCACCGACCCGGTCCGCATGTACATGCGCGAAATGGGCACGGTCGAGCTGCTGACCCGCGAAGGCGAAATCGAAATCGCCAAGCGCATCGAAGGCGGTTTGATGGCCATGATGGAGGCCATCTCGGCCTCGCCGGCCACCATCGCCGAGATCCTCAACATGGGTGAGGAAATCCGCGAAGGCAAAATCGTCATCTCCACCATCGTGGACGGCTTCTCCAACGCCAACGAGGCCGACGACTATGTGGCCGAAGAAGACTTCGACGAATTCGACGAAGCCGACGACGACGACGGCAAGGGCGGCTCCAAGGCCCTGACCAAGAAGCTCGAAGAACTCAAGCGTGAAGCCCTGTCGCGTTTCGACAAGCTGCGCGAGCTGTTCGAGAAGATGCACAAGATCTACGACAAGGAAGGCTATGGCGGCGCGGTCTACATGAAGACCCAGCAGCAACTGTCGGCCGAGTTGATGACCATCCGCTTCACCGCCAAGACCATCGAAAAGCTGTGCGATCTGGTGCGCAGCCAGGTGGACGACGTGCGCAAGAAGGAACGCGAACTGCGCCGCATCATCGTCGACAAGTGCGGCATGCCGCAGGAAACCTTCGTCAAGGAGTTCCCGCCCAACCTGCTGAACCTGAAGTGGGTCGAAAAGCAAGCTGCCGCCGGCAAGCCGTGGTCGACCGTGATGGCGCGCAACATCCCGCCGATCCAGGAACTGCAGCAAAAGCTGATGGACCTGCAATCGCGCGTGGTCGTGCCGCTGCCGGGCCTGAAGGACATCAACAAGCGCATGAACGAAGGCGAAGCCGCCTCGCGCGATGCCAAGAAGGAAATGATCGAGGCCAACCTGCGCCTGGTGATCTCGATCGCGAAGAAGTACACCAACCGCGGCCTGCAATTCCTGGACTTGATCCAGGAAGGCAACATCGGCCTGATGAAGGCGGTGGACAAGTTCGAATACCGCCGTGGCTACAAGTTCTCGACCTACGCCACCTGGTGGATTCGCCAGGCCATCACGCGCTCGATCGCCGACCAGGCCCGCACCATCCGCATCCCGGTGCACATGATCGAAACCATCAACAAGATGAACCGCATCAGCCGCCAGCACTTGCAAGAGTTTGGTTTTGAGCCCGATGCGTCCATCCTGGCGGCCAAGATGGAGATCCCGGAAGACAAGATCCGCAAGATCATGAAGATTGCCAAGGAGCCGATCTCGATGGAAACCCCCATCGGTGACGACGACGACAGCCACCTGGGCGACTTCATCGAGGACGGCTCCAACACCGCCCCGATCGACGCCGCCATGCAGGCCGGCCTGCGCGACGTGGTCAAGGACATCCTCGATGGCCTGACCCCGCGCGAAGCCAAGGTGCTGCGCATGCGCTTCGGCATTGAAATGTCCACCGACCACACGCTGGAAGAAGTGGGCAAGCAGTTCGACGTGACCCGCGAGCGCATTCGCCAGATCGAAGCCAAGGCCTTGCGCAAGCTCAAGCACCCGAGTCGCAGCGACAAGCTGCGCAGCTTCATCGACTCGCTGTAAAGCCCTGGCCCTGCCGGGCCTGGCGCGCGCTGAACCTCTCAGCAGCCCCCAACCAAAGCTCCTGCACTTCACGGTGCAGGGGCTTTTTTCATGCGCTCAGCGTGAAAAAGGGTGTGGCGCCAATGGACGCCATGCTCCTCAGGGTGCGCCCACCACCGGTGCAGTCTTGAGCAAGGCCTCGACCGCGCCCTTCCAACGCCGGGCCTGGGCCAGGGTGCCGTGGCCCGAGGTGTCGGGACCGCCAGGCACCAGCAGCAGCTGGCCGTGGGGGATGCGGCGCAGCTCACGCTCCATCAAGCCCAACTCGGGCGGGTTGCGCTCGTCGTCGGCCGAGTTGATGGCCAGCAGGCGGGCGCGGATGCGCTCCAGGCCGGGCGACGGGTCAAAGTCGCCCGAAGCCTCCCACTGGTAGAGGTGGTCGTTGGCGTCGCCCCTGAACGGCGCTTGCAAGCGCTGGTTGAGCAACTGGTCAGCCTTCTCGCGCGTGGGCGCGAGTTGGTACAGGCCCTGGTTGCCCCCATTGGTGGCCAGGTTGAAGTAGACCGAAGCAAAGGCCAGGCTGGGCGGCTGCTGGGTGTACTGGCCGCCTTGCCAGGCCGGATCATTGCGGATGGAGTCGATGACCAGGCGGCGCAGCATCCAGTTGCGCCCGGACATGGGCACGGGCAATGAGGCCATGGGCACGGCGATGTCCATGAAGTCGGGGTACTGCTGGGCCCACAACCAGGTGTGCATGCCGCCCATCGAGTAGCCCAACACCATGCGCAGGTGGCGCACGCCCAGGTGTTGCGTCAACAACTGGTGCTGGGCACGCACCATGTCCTCGTAGTTGTAGCGCGGGAAGCGCGTGCGCAAGCCCTCGGAGGGGCGCGAGGACTGGCCCGTGCCAATGCCGTCGGGCAGGATGATGAAGTAGCGGCTGGCGTCCAGCGGCTGGCCGGGGCCGAACAGCTCGCCGCCAAAGGCCGGGTTCAGCAGCGCCGCCCCCGAGCCATTGGTGCCGTGCAGGATCAGCACGGCCGGCTTGTCGGGCGAACCCAGCGTGGTGTAGTGCAGGCGCAGCTCGGGCAGCACCTCACCGGTGTGGAAGCGGAAGTCGCGCAGCACGGCCTGGCCGTGCTGGGCTGCAGGCGCCTGGGCCTGGGCAGGTGCCTGGGCCTGGGCAGGCGTCTGGGTCTGGGTTGGGGTCTGGGCCAAAGCGTCGGGGACGCTGGCCAGGGTGGCGGCGAGGGTCAGGGCCATGGTCGGCAGCAGTTGGAACAGGCGAAACACGGAAGGCCGCGCGGGCGCGGCCGATGAAAGCAACATGGGGAGGTCTCCAAGGAGGGCGCCCCGCGCGTCGGCGCGGGTTCACCAGAGCCACAAAATTTACACCCCGAGCGCGCCCCCGCCCGCCCAGCCCAGGGTAATCCCGATGGGCACATACCCGCAGCGACGCCGGGCCCTCAGTGGAAGTTGCGGCTGCGCGGCGCCAAGGCGCCCAGCTCGGCGTGCAGCAGCGGGCTCAGGTTTTTCAGGCGGCGCGCGATCAGGTGGCCGACCTCACCCTCGCGCTGCCACTGGCCGTCCACCGCCAGCAGGGTGGATTCCAACAAGGCCGCGCGCTGCTGCTCGGCCACCCGGGGCCAGACGATCACGTTGATGCAGCCGGTCTCGTCCTCCAGCGTGACAAACACCGTACCCTTGGCCGTGCCGGGGCGCTGGCGCACGGTGACCAGGCCGCAGGCCTGCACGAGGTGGCCGCTGCGCACGCCTTGCAACTGGGCGGCGGTGAACAGGCGCTGGCGGTCCAGCCGCGGGCGCAGCAAGGCCAAGGGGTGGCGGCGCAGGCTCAGGCCGGTGGCGGCATAGTCAAACAACACGTCCTCGGCCTCGCCGGGCGCGGGCAAGGTCCATTCGGCCTCGTGCACCGGGGCCTCGCGCAACAAGGCCGGGGCGCGCTGCAAGGCGCTGCCCTCCCAGACCTGCTGACGGCGGTGGCCCGCCAGGCTGGCCAGGGCGTCGGCGCTGGCCAGGGCGGCCAGGTCCCCGGCGTCCAGGGCCGCGCCCAAAGCCAGGCCCTGCACGGTCAACGGTCGGCCCTGACGGCGCAGGCGCACGATGCGCCGTGCCACCTCTTCGCCCAGGCCCTTGACCCGGTGCAGCCCCAGGCGCACGGCGGGTGGGCCCAGTGGCGCGGGCCCTGGGGGTGCGGCCAGGTCCAGGGGCTCGAGCGTGCTCAGCCAGTCGCTGTGCAGCACGTCGACGGGCCGCACCGTCACACCGTGGCGCTGCGCGTCCTGCACCAACTGAGCCGGACCATAAAAGCCCATCGGTTGCGAGTTCAGCAAAGCGGCCAAAAAACAGGCCGGGTGGTGCTGCTTGACCCAGGCACTGGCATAGGCCAGCAAGGCAAAGCTGGCGGCGTGGCTCTCCGGAAAGCCGTACTCGCCAAAGCCCTCCATCTGGCGAAAAATGCCCGCCGCGAACTCGGCCGTGTAGCCGCGTGCGCTCATGCCTTGCAGCAGCCGGTCCTGAAAATGCTGCAAGCCCCCCTTGCGCTTCCAGGCTGCCATGCCACGGCGCAGTTGGTCGGCCTCGTCGGCGCTGAAGCCGGCCGCGTCCATGGCGATCTGCATCACCTGCTCCTGGAAGATCGGCACGCCCAGGGTGCGGCCCAGCGCGGCCTCCAGGCCGGGTGGGCAGTCGGCCACCTCCTGGCGCTGGCGGCGGCGCAGGTAGGGGTGGACCATGCCGCCCTGGATGGGCCCAGGCCGCACGATGGCGACCTGCACCACCAGGTCGTAAAAGCAGCGTGGGCGCAGGCGCGGCAACATGCTTTGCTGGGCCCGCGACTCGACCTGGAACACGCCCACGGTGTCGGCGCGGCACAGCATGTCGTAGGTGGGGTCATCGCCTTCGGGGATCTCGCTGAGCGCCATCGGCCGGCCGCGCCACTGGCCGATCAGCATGAAAGCGCGTTGCAAAGCGCTCAACATGCCCAGGGCCAGCACATCGACCTTGAGCAGGCCGACGGCGTCGATGTCGTCCTTGTCCCATTCAATGCAGGTGCGGCCTTCCATGCTGGCATGCACCACGGGGACGGTGGCGTCGAGCCGGTCGCCGGTCAGCACAAAGCCGCCCGGGTGCTGCGACAGGTGACGCGGAAAACCCAGCAACTGCCCGACCAACTCGCGCCACAACAACAGGCGGGGCGCGGCCTCGGGCCAGCCCAAGTCGCTCAAGCGCTGGCCCAGGGTGTCGGGCTCGGCCCACCAATGCGGGTGGGTGGCGGCGGCCTCCACCGCGGCCGGGGCCAGGCCCAGGGCAAAACCGACATCGCGGATGGCGCTGCGCAGCCGGTAGCGGATGACCACCGCCACCAGGGCGGCGCGGGCGCGGCCGTACCGGGTGTAGAGGTACTGGATCACCTCCTCGCGGCGCTGGTGCTCGAAGTCCACGTCGATGTCGGGTGGCTCGCGGCGCGCTCGGCTGATGAAGCGCTCAAACAGCAGGCTGCTGCGCGCCGGGTCGACCTCGGTGATGCCCAGGCAGTAGCAGACCGCTGAATTGGCGGCCGAGCCCCGGCCTTGGCACAGGATGTGGCGGCGACGCGCAAACCACACCACGTCGTAGACGGTCAAAAAATACTTCTCGAACTGCAGCTCGGCGATCAGCGCCAGTTCGTGCGCCAACTGGCGCTGCACCCCTTCGGGCGTGCCCTCGGGGTAGCGCCGCCGCTCGCCTTCGGCCACGCACTGGCGCAGGTAGGCTGTGGGGCTCAGCCCCGCGGGCACCACCTCTTGCGGGTATTCGTAACGCAGCTCGTCCAGGCTGAAGCGGCAGCGCTGCGCGACGCGCACGCTTTCTTCGAGCAGCTCGGCCGGCAGCAGGCGCGCCAGGCGGGCGCGTGAGCGCAGGTGGGCCTCGGCATTGGGCTGCAGGGCCAGGCCGCAGTCGGCCACCGGCCGGCGCAGGCGGATGCTGGTCAGCACGTCCTGCAAAGGCTTGCGCGAACGCCGGTGCATCAGCACATCACCACAGGCCACCAGGGGCAGACCGGCTTGGGCTGCGGCCTGACGCAAGGCGTCCAGCCAGCGCGCATCGTCCATGTGCAGGGTCTGGGTGACGGCCAGCCAGGCGCGCTGGGCAAAGGCCTGGTCCAGGCACTGGGCGGCCCGGGTCAGGGATGCCAGATCGGGGGCGCCCGCGCGCAGGGGGTTCCACAAGGCCAGGCAGCCGTCGAGCCGGCTGGGGTCGGCCAGCAAGTCGGCCCAGGCCAGCTGGTAAACGCCCTTGGGGTGGCCGGCGCGCACCCGGGTGATGAAGCTGCACAGCTGGGCATAGCCGCGCCGGTGCTGGGCCAGCAGCACCAGGCTGCCTGCCCCCACCTCGCCGGCCGCCGCCGCCCCGGCCAGGGTCTCGGCCGCCATGCGGAACTGGGCCCCGATCAGCAAGGGCAGGCCGCACTGGCGGGCCTGGGCATGGGCTTGCACCACGCCAGCCAGCGAGCACTCGTCGGTCACGGCCAGGGCGCTGTAGCCCAGGGCCTGGGCACGGTCCACCAGCTCGGCCGGGGTGGAGGCGCCGCGTAAAAAGCTGAAGTTGGAACAGGCCTGCAGCTCGGCATAAGCAGGCAGGCCCAGGGGCAGCGCCGGCCTCATCCAAACACCCCATGCAGGAACCAACGCGCGGCGCTGGGCTCCGCCGCCGTGCCCGTGCCGGTTCGCACGCGAAACACCCACAGCAGGCCGGCCTGAGCACTGCGCGCGATGAAGTAGTCGCGCAAGGTGAGGTCGGCGTCGGCCGTGGCGCTGGCGTCCCACCAGCCGGTTTCGATGCGCTCGGGCCCAGCCAACAAGGCCAGGGCGCCGTGGTAGTGCGGGCGCTCGCCCACGCAGCGCAAGGCCTGGGGTTGGGGCAGCAGCCAGGCCGGCTGGCCCCAGCCCAGCGCCTGGCCGAGTTCAGCACTGGGGGTCGGGGGCCGAGCGGCCGGCAGGGGCGTGGCCGCGGGCCACCAGCGCTGCCGGTGCTGAGGCCGGTGATCCGCCTGCAAGGCGCCTTGCAGCACGCGCTGCGGGCCCAAGCGGGCGGCCAGTCGCTCCAGGCACTGGGCCAAGGGTTCGCCCGCGTGCTGGTCTTGCGGCAGCAGGCTGTGGGTGTCGGGTGACCAGGCCTGCACGCCCAGGGCCCGCAGCGACAAGGCCTGCACCGGCGCCTCCCAGGCCACACGGGCCAGGTGCTCGCTCAGCAAGCGCAGCCAGTGGGCGCCGTCGCGGCTGGGCTGGGCGCTGTGCACGCTCAACTCGCCCCGGGGGGCGCAACCCCGGCGCGGGTCGTGCTGCCAACTCAGGCACACGCCGGTGGCACCGGCCTGGCGTACGGCCAGCCAGTCCTGCAGCTGCTGCAGCAAGCCCTGCAGCGGAGGCCCCAGGGCGGCGCTGTGGGCTTCGGGCTCGGGCAACTGGCAGCTGGGCTCGAACTGCTCAGGCAGGCTTTCCCAGGCGAACAACTCACTTTGCTGGCCATAGGCTTGGTCCAGTGCGCGCAGCAAACTGGCGCCAAAGCGCCGCGCCACTCCGCCCCGGGGCAGGGCCCGCAACTGGCCCAGGCTGCGGCAACCCAGGCGCGACAGCAGGGCCGCCTGGGCGCCCGCCTCGCTGAGGCAGTCCAGGGGCAAGGGGTCCAGGGTGGCCGCCAAGGTGTCTGTGCGGCAACGGCGTGCGCGCCGGCTGCCCACCGGCAGGGAGCGCGCCAGCGCCAGCGCCGCGCGCCCAGTGGGGGCCAGGCCCAGGCGGTCCACCCCCAAGGCCTGCAACTCGCCCAGGACCCGGCGCAGCAAGGCGCGGTCGCCGCCAAACAGGCGCAGGCTGGCCTGCAGCTCCATCAGCACGGCCCCGTCCACGCAGGCCACGCGCGGGGTGTAACGCAAGGCCCACCAGACGCGGCGGCGCTGGGCCTGCTCGGCGCTGAGCACGGACTCGCCGGGCGCCGCCCCTGCGTGGGGCGCCAGCCGCTCGGCAGCCAGCGGCACGGCCTCAGGCTGGGGGGCGGGCAAGAGCGCGATCCACCACATGGGCGACTCGATTCAAGGTGAGCCCTGGCGCAGAACGCCCCAAGGCAGGGGTCCGCCCAGGCGAGGACAAGACCCGGCCCAAGCCTGGTGCCACGGGCGTGACAGGGGGGGTCGGCAGACCTGGCCTCCCCACCGCCGGGCGCAGGGCCGGTGGCCGGGCCGCGGCCAAGCACAAGGGCTGGGTCAGCAACTGCCCGCGGCGCTTGAACACGCTCACGCTCAAGCCATCGGCGGCGCCCGCACTCAGGCCCAGGCGCAAGGGCGCGGGCGAAGACTGGTGCTGGGCGTTCCAGGGGCGCAGCGCCCACAGCGCGGGCGGCTGGGGCTGGGCCCCGGCCTGGGCGGCCAGGTGCAGGCGGCGCAGGCTGCTGGCCTGGCACTGGGGCAGCCAGACCAGCAAGGCCGCCAGGTCGCGGCAGCGCAAGGCCTGCTCGGCCGCCCACAGGCGCTCGGCCGGGGTCTGGGCCTGCACCCAACGCAGGGCTGACACGCGCAAACCCTGGCTGGCCAGGGCGGGCAAATAAGGGACCCAGGGCGGCCCCACCAGCAACACCGTGCCTTGCTGTGACAACGGCGCCAAGGCCGGGGCCAGCAAACGCCATTCACGCCAGCCGGCCTCGGGCTGCAACAGCTCGGTCAGCTGCCCGGCCGGCCAACCGCCCCCCGGCAGCTCGGCATCCAGCGCGGCAAAGCCCGTGCTGAACACCGGCGCCTGCGGCCCGCCCAGCTCGCTGGCGCGCCACAGGGCCGGGATGCTTTGCAGCAAGCGGTGGGAGGAAGAGGACGAAGAACTGGACACGGGCGGTTCCGGGCGAGGGGCGTTGGGATCTCTAGAAAACTGTTTATTTATACAGTATTTTGAAGCGACTCCGACCGCTTGTACAGCCCAAGCCCTGCGCTGACCCGGAGAATCTGTGACGCCCACCACGCGCAAATCAGGCGAGTCGCTGGAATCCCCCGGGTGACCGTGTTACAAACCGTTCATCCCGTCTTGACCCTCAGAAGGTCGGTCTCGCCCCCGGCGATGACCCCCAGCCACCGGCTGGGCGCGCCAGCCAACCCATATGCCCATGAAAAATTCGACCCGAAAATTGAGTCTGGCCCTCGCCTTGTGCAGCAGCGTGCTGCTGGCGTCCTGCGGCGGTGGTGGCGGAGGCGGCAGCAGCAGCAGCAGCAGCAGCAGCAGCAACACCGTCAGCACGGCCATGGTGGACAGCTACGGCATCGCCCAGCCCAGCAGCTTTGACGGCGGCCTGGCCAGTGCCGCAGGCATCAACGGCACGGCCGCAGACGGCGCCGTGCTGGCCAATGCAGCGGTCACGGTGATCGACAACGCAGGCCGCAGCGTGAGCACCCGCACCGACAGCCAAGGCATTTACCGCGCCCGCATCGACGGCTTTGTGCCCCCGCTGCTGGGCGTGGTCACCAAGCCCGATGGCTCGCGCTGGTGGGCGCCCTCGCTGAGCACACCGGTGGCGCGCGGCTTTGTGCTGCTCAACCTGACCGGCCTGACCGACAAGCTGGCCTCCGACGTGGCCAGCGCCGCCGGCAAGACCGGCTCGGCCCAACTCACCCCGGCCCTGCTGGCCGCCAACAGCGCCGCCCTGGCCACCGCCAAGACAGCCTTGAACAGCCAATTGAGCACCCAACTCAGCGCCGCCGGCCTGAGCGCCAGCAACTTTGACCCGGTGAGCACCTTGCTGACCAACAGCAACACCGGCCATGACCAGCTGCTCAATGGCCTGGCCATCAGCAACAGCGCCACCACCGCCACCGTGATCGGCACCCGCTACAGCCTGGGCGGCAGCGTCAACGGCCTGGGCAGTGCCACCGGCCTGAGCCTGCTCAACGGCAGCGAGACCCTGAGCATCGCAGGCGGCGCCAGCAGCTTCAGCTTCGTGCGCAAGATCGCCCCCGGCAGCGCCTACAACATCAGCGTGGCCAGCCAGCCCAGCGGCCTGACCTGCGCTGTCAACAACGGCAGCGGTGTGATGGGCAACGCCGCCCTGACCGATGTGGCCGTGGTCTGCAACACCAGCACCTTCAGCCTGGGCGGCAGCGTCAGCGGTCTGAGCAGCGCCGGCCTGGTGCTGGCCAACGGCAGCCAGACCCTGGCGGTGCCAGCCAACGCCAGCAGCTTCAGCTTTGCCAGCCCCCTGCCCCTGGGCGCCAGCTACTGGGTGACGGTGCAAAGCCAGCCCAGCGGCGCCACCTGCAGCGTGCAAAACGGCGGCGGCAGCATCGCCAGCGCGGTCAGCTCGGTCAAGGTGCTGTGCCTGGTCAACACCTACCCCCTGGGCGGCAGCGTCACGGGCTTGAGCAGCAACGGCCTGGTGCTGGGCATCACGGCCCAAAGCGTCAGCGTGCCGGCGGGTGCGGCCAGCTGGACTTTCCCGGCCGGCGTGGCCGTGGGCGTGAACTACAGCGTCAGCGTGCGCGCCCAGCCCGTGGGCGCCAACTGCAGCGTGAGCAATGGCAGCGGCACCATGGGGGCGGCCGCCGTCAACTCCGTGCAGGTCAGCTGCCAAACCGGCGGCTTCAGCCTGGGCGGCAACATCAGCGGCCTGAGCAGCGCCGGCCTGGTGCTCAGCGCGGCGGGCCAGACCCTCAGCGTGCCGGCCAACAGCAGCAGCTTCAGCTTCAGTGACTTGGTGAGCGCAGGCAGCAGCTACAACGTGCAGGTGAGCAGCCAACCCACGGGCCTGACCTGCAGCGTGAGCAATGGCAGCGGCAGCATGACGGCCGCCGTCAACTCGGTGGGCGTGACCTGCAGCAGCAGCGCCTCGACCCTGGGCGGCAGCATCACGGGCCTGACGGGCACCGGCCTGGTGCTGGCCAGCAACGGCCAGACCCTGAGCCTGAGCCCGCCGCTGAACAACTTCACCTTCCCGAGCGCCCTGGCCAACGGCACGCCTTACAACGTGACGGTGCAGACCCAGCCCACCCTGCAGTACTGCACCGTGGGCAACGGCAGCGGCACGGTGGGGGGCAAGGCCATCACCTCGGTGGCGATCAGCTGTGGCCAGAACACCTTCACCCTGAGCGGCACGGCCGTGGGCCTGACCGGGGCACTGACCCTGACCTCCACCACCGGCACCGACACGGTGGCGGTGAGCGCCGCCGCCCCGGGCTTCAGCTTCCCCACCCCGGTGGCCACGGGCACGGCCTACCGCGTCTACACGCCCTTCCCGGCCCTGCTGCCTTATGGCTGCAATGCCGCCTCGGGGGCCATGCCGCCTGGGGGCGTCAGCGTGCGCATGGCCTGCTTTGACCAGTACCCGCACACCCTCAGCACCACCGGTCTGGCCAGTGGCGAAAGCATGAACTTCACGCTGACCTACAGCTACCCCACAGGCCAGTCGCCCGACCTGACCGACACCGTCACGCGCACCGTCACCAGCCGGGGCGGCACGCTGAACTACTACCTGCCGGTGGGCGCCACCTACAGCTACACCGTCAGCAGCCAACCGGCCACGGGCAGCTGTGCGCTGGCCAACAACACCGGCCAGGGCAGCCAGACCACGGGGGGCAGCCGTGTCCAGTTTGTCTGCCAATGAGCGAGGTGCCCGCCGCGTGCGGGCCGCCCCTCAGTCCGTGGACTCGCCGGGGGCGGCTTGGCCGCCGTTTTGGCGCCGGATGTCGCGCAGCATGAACAGGTACAGGCTCTCCACCTTCTCGCGCGCCCAGGGCGTCTTGCGCAAGAACTTCAGGCTGGAGGCCACGCTGGGCTCGAACGTGAAGCAACGGATCGGGATGCGCTGGCCCAGCTCCTCCCAACCAAAATGGTCGGCCAGGGCGGTGACAATGCGCTCCAGCGTCAGGCCGTGCAGCGGGTTTCGGGCCTGTGAAGGCGGCGGGGGCGTGTTTTGCATGCCGCTATTTTCCCTGACCCTGCGAGCCCTGAGCCCCTGAGGCGCCCCCACCCATGTCGCTGTCTGCCATGCCCTCCACCCCAGCCCCGCTGACCCCGGCCCCCGCAAACGCCCCGGTGCGCCTGCTGGAAACCACCGAACTGGCCCAGGACTGGACCCGGCTGAGCAAGACCCGCTTCGAATTGCGCGCACGCGACCAGCGCCTGCTGGTCACCACGCGCGAGATCTACCACCTGGGTGACGGCGCCGCCGTGCTGCTCTACCACCCCCGCCGTGGCACCGTGCTGCTGACGCGCCAGTTCCGCCTGCCCGCCTTCCTGACCGGTTGCGCCGACGGCCTGCTGATCGAGACCTGCGCCGGCCTGCTCGACGGCGAAGACCCCGCCGACTGCGTGCGCCGCGAAGCCCAGGAAGAAGTCGGTCTGCGGGTGCAGCGCCCGCAGGCCGTGTTCCAGGCCTACATGAGCCCGGGCTCGGTCACCCAAAAGCTGCATTGCTTTTGCGCCGAATACGAGGACGGCCCCCTGCCCGTTGGGGGCGGCCTGGCCGACGAGGGCGAGGACATCGAGGTGTTGGAAATGCCCTTGAGCGAGGCCCTGGCCAGCGTCTACGACGGCCGCATCCAGGACGGCAAAACCATCATGCTGCTGCTGCATGCGGCCCTGGTCGGCCTGGAGGGCCTGAGCGCTCAGCGCCTGCCCTCGCTGGCCCACCCGGCACCAGCCGAGCCACCAGCCCCGGTGGGCTGAGTCCCCGCCCTGCCCCGCCCACGCCGACCATGCACAGCCCACCCGCCGCCGCCCAGCGCCCTCCACAGCGGGTCCCCGCCACCAGCAGCCGAGCCGCCTGGGTGATCGTGCTGCTAATCCTGGCCTTCACCAGCCTCTACACCTGGCACACCTGGCGTCAGGTGTACGACAACACCGTGGCCGAACTGGACACCGTGACCGAGCTGGGCGAAAAATCCATCGACCATTACCTGGGCCTGCTGCACACCAGCCTGCACGGGCTGGCCGAAGAACTGCAAGAGAACGCCCCCCGGGCCGACCGCTACGACCTGGGCAAGGTGCGCCGCTACGGCGTGCGCCACCCGGAGTTGGTGGACGTCAGCCTGATCGACCCCCAGGGTCACATCCTGGTGTCCAGCAGCGGCCCCGCTGCGGGCCCCCTGCCCACCGAGGGGCCATCCAGCAGCTTCACCGAAGCGCGTGACAGCATGACCTTGGGCCGCGATTTCGTGCTGGGCCGCCCGGTTCAAGGCCTGCGCAGCGGCCGCTGGGTGCTGCCGCTGCGCCATGCCGTGCGCGACCCGCAAGGCCGCTTGCAGGCCGTCGTCTCGGCCTACCTGCCGGTGGAGTTGATGCAGACCTTCTGGCAAGACGCCCCGATCATGAAACGCGCCGCCATCGGCCTGCTGGGCGACGACGGCTACCTGCGCAGCCGCTACCCGGTGCCCGACGACCAGACCCTGGGCATGGTCTACGCCGAGCCACGCCGGGGCGCGCTGTACCAACACCTGCAAACCCAGCACTTTCCCACACGGGGCAAGCTGGAAGGGCGCAACCAAATCGGCGGCAGCCAGAACCTGAATGTCTACCGGCGGCTGACCCATTACCCCATCACCTTGTTCGTCACCCTGCCCATGCAGGACCTGTACCGGCTCTGGTGGCATTCGGCGCGCACCTCGTACTTTTTGCTCGCCCTGCTGCTGGGCGGCCTGCTGCTGGTGCAGCGCATCACGCGGCGGCGCCAGCAGGAACTGCAGCTCCAGCAGCAACAGGCGCACCGCGCCCAGACCCGACTGGCCGCCATCGTGGAGTCCTCGGACGACGCCATCATCAGCCACAGCCTGGACGGACGCCTGCAGTCCTGGAACCCTGGCGCCAGCCGCCTGCTGGGCTTCACCGAGGCCCAGGCCCTGGGGCAGTTGCAAAGCCTGATCGTGCCCGCCGACCTGGCCGCCGATGAAGAACGCTACCTGAGCCGGGTGCGTCAAGGCGAGCGCGTGGAACGCATCGAAACCCAGCGCCTGCACCGCGATGGCCGGCGCATCGACGTGGAGCTGAGCATCTCACCGCTGAACGACGACAGCGGCCAGGTGCAAGGCATCTCCAACATCCTGCGGGACATCAGCGCGCGCAAGGCGGCCGAACAAGCCATCCATGTGCTGGCCTACTTCGACCCCCTGACCGGCCTGCCCAACCGCCGCCAACTGATGGACCGGCTCTCCCTGGCCCTGGCCGAAGCGCAGCGCGTGCAGGCCGTGGGGGCGCTGATGTTCATCGACCTGGACCACTTCAAGGACGTCAACGACGCGCGCGGTCACGCGGTGGGCGATGCCGTGCTGTGCCACGCCGCCAGCGTGCTCAGGCGGCTGCTGGGCGAAGGCCAGTCCGTGGCCCGGCTGGGCGGCGATGAGTTCGTGATCCTGGCCCCGTCGCTGGGCGCAGACCTGGCGCGTGGTGCCCACGCCGCACTGGACCTGGCCGAGCAGGTGCGCGCCCAGCTGGCCCAACCCTTTGAACTGGACGGCCTGCCCTATGCCCACAGCGGCAGCCTGGGCCTGAGCCTGTTCCCCTTTGGCCAACAAACCCCGGCCGACCTGCTGCGCGAAGCCGACACCGCCATGTACCGGGCCAAGTCCGCCGGGCGCAACCGCATCGCCTTCTTTGAAGTGGGCATGCAGGCCGACATCGAAGACCGACTGGCGCTGGAAAACGACCTGGCCCAGGCCATCCCCCAGCAGCAGCTGCAAATCCACCTGCAAGCCCAGTTCGATGCCCAGGGCCAACTCGATGGCGCCGAGCTGCTGCTGCGCTGGCAGCACCCCGAGCGCGGCCTGGTGCCGCCGGACCGCTTCATCCCGGTGGCCGAGAAAACCGGTCTGATCCTGGCGCTGGGCGACTGGGTGCTGGAGCAGGCCTGTGCCCTGCTGGTGGGCTTGCGCGCCAAAGGCCTGAACACGCCGCTGTCCGTCAACGTCAGCCCGCGCCAATTCCGCCAGCCCGATTTTGTGCAGCGCGTGCAGGCCCTGCTGGCCCAAACGGGGGCGCCGGCCAGCAGCCTGGTGTTTGAGGTGACCGAGGGCTTGCTGATCGACGACCTGCAAGAAACCGTGGCCCGCATGCACGCCCTGGCTCAGCTGGGCATCCGCTTCTCCATCGACGACTTCGGCACCGGCTATTCCAGCCTGGCCTACCTGAAGCGGCTGCCCTTGTACGAGCTGAAGATCGACCGCAGCTTTGTGCAAGACACGCCCAACGACCCCAATGGCACGGCCATCGTGCGCATGGTGCTGTCCATGGCCAAGCACCTGGGCCTGCGCGTGGTGGCCGAGGGGGTGGAGACCCAAGCCCAGGTGGACTTTCTGGTCAGCAGCGGCTGTGATGCCTTGCAAGGCTATCTGTACGCCCGGCCCACCCCGGCCTGGGCTTGGCTGGAAGCCCAGGGGGCGACCCAGCCGCTCAGTCCAGCTTCACACCCACTTGCTTGATGACGCGGCCCCATTTTTCGCGTTCGGCCTTGGCAAACGTGGCCATCTGAGCTGGCGTGCCCGGCAGGGGCTCCACGCCCAGGGCCTGCAAGCGGGCCTTCACACCCGTGGCGTTGAGCGCGCTTTGCAATGCCTTGCTCAGCTGCGTCACCACCTCGGGCGAGGTGCCGGTGGGCACCACCAGGCCCTGCCAGGCATAGCCTTCAAAGCCCTTCAGGCCTTGTTCATTGAGGGTGGGCACCTCGGGCTGGGTGGCCACGCGCTGCGGGCTGGCCACGCCCAGGGCCTTGACCTTGCCCGCATTCAGGAACGGGGCCACGGTGGCGCTGTCCACCCACATGGCGGGCACCTGGCCACCAATCACGTCCTGGATGGCGGGCGCGGCGCCCCGGTACGGCACATGGGTGAGCTTGAGGCCGCTTTGCTCGCGGAAGAGCTCGCCCACCAGGTGGTGCGGGCTGCCCGGGCCGGCGGAGGCCCAGTTCACGCCCTCAGGCTGGGCCTGAGCCCAGGCCACGAACTCCTTGTAGCTGCTGACCGGCACCTTGGTGGAGACCACCAGGAACATCGGAAAACGCACCAGCAGGCCCACGGGTTGAAAGTCTTTTTCGGCGTTGTAGCTGAGCTTGCTGAACAGGAAGGGATTGGCCGCCAGGGTGGCGAAGTCGGCCGAGAAGATCAGGTTGCCGAAGTCCTTGGAGCGGGCCACGTACTCGGCGGCGATGTTGGTGCCTGCGCCGGGCTTGTTGTTGATGATGAGGTTGCGGCCCAGGCTGCTGCCCATGGCCTCGGCGATGGTGCGGGCCACCACGTCAGAGCCGCCGCCGGCGGCGTAGCCGACCACCCACTCCAGGGGCTTGTCGTTGTTGGCCAGGGCCAGGGGGGCGGTGGCCGCCAATGCCAGGGCCGCGAGGGTGCTCAGGAAGGATTTGCGCAACATGGGAAAGGTCTCCGTTGTAGGGTCTGGTGGGTGGGTGTGAAATTCAGGGCGCAGGCCGCCCCCCACCGGGCACAGCCCGGTGTCAGGCGATCGGCGCGGGCGCGCCTGAGGGCGCTGCCGGAAGAGGCGCTCAGGCCTCGGCGTGGACCGGGGCCACCGGCGTGATGGCCGCGCGCTCGGCGGCCGTGGCCTCCGAGGCGGCTGGCGCCGAGCCGCGGGCCAGTTGCAAGGCCTGCTGCAGCACGGCGGTGTCGCCGATGTGGTTGGCCAGCAGCAGCACCAGGCGGGCGTTCATGGCATGGCTTTGCGCGGTGGACAGGCCATGGTGGGCCTGGATCAGGCTCTCGTAGAAGTCGTCACAAGCGATCAGGTTGGCTTGGGTGTTGAGCATGCTCTGGGTCTCCGGTTCAGGCCGCCACAGGGGCGTCTTGACGCGCCGTGGCGCGGGCCAGCGCGGCGAGCACGCTGGCTTCGGTGGGGTGGCGCCAGCGCGCGCACACATGTTGGTCGGGGCGGACCAGGTAGGCACTGCCGGGGCGGCCGTCCAGGCGCTGGGTGACCAGGCCTTGGGCGTCCACCAGCTCACCGCCCACCGACAGGGCCTGCACATGGGGCAGCCCTGCCGCCCAGGCGGGCACCGGGCCGAAGCACAACAGGGTGAAGTCAGGCCCCAGCTCGCGCAGCAGCCAGCCCGGCTGGCCGGCGCGCTGCACCGGGGCGTCGAGCAACACGGCCCCGGGCACCTGGCGCGGCGCGTCAAAGGCGTCCGTGCCGTGGTCGGCGTCGGGCGTGTTGAGCGCCGATTCATGCAAGGTGGCCGGCACCGACAGGCGCCCGCTGTTGACGATGCGGCGCGCAAAGTCGTGCTCGCGCGCCAGGTCCAGGGCGGCGTCGCGGAACAGGCGGCTGATCTCGCTCTTGGGCGTGATGAAGTCGGTGGCGCGGGTCGAGTTGCGGATGTTCTCGTCCGCCGCGTACTCGCGCTCCGGGCCGTAGCTGGCCAGCAGCTCGGCGCCGGCGCGGCCCTTGAGCACCCAGTCCAGCTTCCAGGCCAGGTTCTCGCTGTCTTGCACGCCGCTGTTGGCGCCGCGCGCACCGAACGGCGACACGCCGTGCGCGCTGTCGCCGGCAAACACCACGCGGCCGTGCACAAAGCGGTCCATGCGCAGGCAGGCGAAGGTGTAGACGCTGGCCCACTCCAACTCGAACTCGGCGTCATGCCCCAGCAAGGCCTTGACGCGGGGCAGGATGTTTTCAGGCCGCTTCTCGACCTCGGGGTCGGCGTCCCAGCCGAGCTGGAAGTCGATGCGCCAGACGTTGTCGGGCTGACGGTGCAGCAGCACGCTCTGGTTGGGGTGGAAGGGCGGATCGAACCAGAACCAGCGCTCGGTCGGGAAGTCGGCCTGCATCTTCACGTCGGCGATCAGGAAGCGGTCCTGGAAGATGCGGCCCTTGCTCTCCAGGCCCAGCATGGCGCGAACTGGCGAGCGCGAGCCGTCGCAGGCGATCAGCCAGTCCGCTTCCAGCGGGTAGGGGCCGTCGGGGGTGTCGACCTCGACCAGGGCGCCGTCGGCGCGCGGCGTGACGGCCTTGACCTGGCTGTGCCAGCGGATGTCGATCAGCGGCAGTTGCAGGGCGCGCTCAACCAAGTAGGCCTCGGCGTAGTACTGCTGCAGGTTGATGAAAGCCGGGCGCTCGTGCCCGTCCTCGGGCAGCAGGTTGAACTGGTAGACCTGCTGGTCATGGAAGAAGACCTTGCCCAGGTTCCAGGACACGCCCTTGTCCACCATGCGCTGGCCCACGCCCAGGCGGTCCCAGATCTCCAGGGTGCGCTTGGCAAAGCAGATGGCGCGCGAGCCGATGGACAAGCGGTAATCGTTGTCCAGCACCACCACGGGCTGGCCGCGCTGGGCCAGGTCGATGGCCAGGCTCAGACCTGCCGGGCCGGCGCCCACCACCACCACGGGGTGGCGCGCTGGCGTGGCCTGGTCCTGGTCGGCGCTGCGCCGGTAGGGGAACTGGATGGCCTGCACCTCAGGCCCGGTGCCGCGCAGGGCATCGAAGGGAATGTCTTGGGGTTTCATGGGGCGTGTCTCCTCACCTCGAACGGGCTCAGCCTTCCAGGGCCTTCCACATCTGGATGTCGCGCTCGGCGGTCCAGATGCGCGGGTCGGTGTATTGGGTGGCTTCGTCGTAGGCCCGCGTCACGTCAAAGGGCATGCAGTGGTTGAAGATGACCCAGTGACCGTACTTGGGGCTGAGCTTGGCAAAGGTCTCTTCATAGACCTTGCGCAGGTCCTGGCCTGCGGCGGCACCAGCCTTGACGCTTTCGTACACGTCGCTGATGAAGGCACGCGTGCCCGCCAGGCCGGCTTGCACCTGCTCCGGGGTTTGCAGGGCCGCGCCCCGGCCGGGCACCAGTTTTTCAGGCTTCAGGGCGGCCAGGTTGTCCAGGGTTTGCGGCCAGTCCTTGAAGTAGGCGTCGCCCGCATACGGGGTGGCGTCGAACTCGACCAGGTCGCCCGAGAACAGGATTTTTTCTTGCGGCAGCCAGGCGACGGTGTCGCCCTTGGTGTGGCCGCGGCCCAGTTGCAGGATCTGCACTTCGACACTGCCCAGCCACAGGGTCATCTTCTTGTTGAAGGTCATGGTGGGCCAGGTCAGGCCTTCGGGCACGCTCTCCACGTTCTGGAACAGGCGCGGGAAGCGGCCGATCTCGCTGTCCTTGTCGAACTGGCCGCGCTCCACGATCAGGTCGCGCGTGTCTTCGCTGGCGATGATGTGCTCAGCCCCGTAAGCGCTGGCGCCCAGCACGCGCACCGCGTGGTAGTGGCTCAGCAGCACGTACTTGATGGGCTTGTCGGTGACTTCGCGGATGCGGCGGATCACGTCCTGCGCCATCACCGGCGTGGCCTGGGTGTCGATGACCATCACCGCGTCGTCGCCAATGATGATGCCGGTGTTGGGGTCGCCCTCGGCGGTGTAGGCGTAGGCGTGCTCGGACAGCTTGTCGAAGCTGACTTTCTTGACTTCCAGGTCGGCGGCGGAGGCAAAGGTCTTGGTGCTCATGGTGGGCTCGCAGTGGGTTGGTTGTTCAACATAGGCGAATGAATTCACCTAAACGGAATTCTTTGATGTTAGGCAAAAAATTCGTCTATGTCGAACTCATTTGATTAGGTAAAAACCCTAAACCCACCCCCAGCCCGGCGCGCAGAGCAGGGACAATCGGGCCCATGAGCAAAGCAGAAGACAGCGCCGCGCGCGCCCCGCGCGGCATCCAGAGCGTGGAGGTGGGCGGCCAGTTGCTGAAGGCGCTGGCCCACACCGGCCGCCCCATGGCGCTGAAAGACCTGGCCCGCGAGGCTGACATGACGCCCGCCAAGGCCCACCCCTACCTGGTGAGCTTTGGCAAGCTGGGCCTGATCGAGCAAGACCCCGTCAGCGGCCACTACGGCCTGGGCCCGCTGGCCCTGCAGCTGGGCCTGATCAGCCTGCAGCAGGTGGACCCGGTGCGGCTGGCGATTGCCGAGTTGCCGGCCCTGGCCCTGCGCCTGGGCCACACCGTGTCGGCCTCGGTCTGGGGCACGCGCGGGCCGACCATCATCCGGGTCGAAGAAGCACCCACGCCCGTGCATGTGGCCATGCGCCACGGCACCACGGCCTCGGTGCGGCACACCGCCTCAGGCAAGGTGTTTGCGGCCTTTCACCCGGCCGAGCCGGTGGCCGAGGCCCTGCGCCTGGACGGCCACGCGGGGGCCTTGGAAGACCCGGTGTTCCAGGCCGAGTTGGCCGAAGTGAGGGCCCAGCAGTTGGCGGTGGTGGACCGGCAGTTGATTGAAGGCGTCAGCGCCCTGGCCGTGCCGGTGTTCGACGGCTTTGGCCAGTTGGTGCTGGCCCTGGCCGCCATCGGCCCCAGCGCCACCCTGGACCTGCGCCCGGACGGCCCCAGCGCCAGCCTGCTGCGCGACTGCGGCCGCCAGCTGTCCCAGCGCCTGGGGGCGCCGCGCGCCAAGACTCACCAATAACCCAGCACCTGCCCCGCTGTGGCGGCACTGGCAGAGTCTGCTGGGCGCGTGGGGGCCGTGCAGGGGCAAGGGCAGCGCCCCCGTGCGTCCCCCTCTCCCCCCCCTCACCCGCCCTCACGGACCCTCAAAGCCAGGGGCTGCGCACCTTGGAGAACCCACCCACCTGGTCATAGGCGTGGCCCAGCTGCAGCACAGCCAGGTCGGCCTGGGTGGGACCGATGAGTTGCAGCCCCACAGGCCAGCGGCCTTCGGGGCCGCCCAGACCGGCGGGCACGCTGAGCGCGGGCAGGCCCGCCAGGGTGGCGGCGATCACCACCTCCATCCAGCGGTGGTAGGTGTCCATGGCGCGCCCGCCCACCTCGGCCGGCCAGTGCTGCTCGGCCTCGAAGGGGAAGACCTGGGCCGTGGGCAGCACCAGGTAGTCGACCTGCTCGAACAGGCTGCGCAGCGCCTGGTACCAGTGGCTGCGCACGCTGGCAGCGCGGAACACGTCCTGGCCACTGAGGGCCAGGCCGCGCTCGATCTCCCACACCGCCTCGGGCTTGAGTTGGGCGCGGCGTGCCGGGTCGTGGTAGAGCACGGCGTAGTTGCCCGCCATCTGAAAGGCGCGCAGGTCCAGCCAGGCCATCCAGACGCGCTCCAGGTCGGCCTGTGGGCGCACCGCTTCGACCGTGCAGCCCAGGCTGTCAAAGTGGCGCAGCGCCTGCTCGCACAGCGGCAGCACGCCGGGCTCGGTGGCCAGGTGGCCACCCAAGTCGCCCAGCCAGCCGATGCGCGTGCCCTGGAAGTCGCGTCCCAAGGGGCCGGCGTAGACGCGGGGGTCTTGCTGGCGGGTCAGCGGCTGGCGCGCATCAAAGCCGGCTTGCACCGACAGCAAGAGGCCCAGGTCGGGCACGTTGCGGGCCATGGGCCCGCTGACGCCGAACTGCTGGAAAAACACTTCGTCGGCCGGGCCTTGCGGCACGCAGCCCACCGAGGGCCGAAACCCAAACACATGGTTGAACGCCGCGGGCGTGCGCAGCGAGCCCATCATGTCCGAGCCATCGGCCAGCGGCAGCATGTTCAAGGCCACGGCCACGCCGGCGCCGCCGCTGCTGCCCCCCGCCGAGCGGCTGGGGTCGAAGGCATTGCGGGTGATGCCGTAGACCGGGTTGTAGGTGTGGCCACCCAGGCCAAATTCGGGCGAGTTGCTGCGCCCAATGAACAAGGCGCCCGCAGCGCGCATGCGCTCGAACACCTGTGCGTCGAGGCGCGTGCGCTGGCCTTTGAACAGCGGCGAGCCACGCGTGGTGATCAGGCCCTCGACCGGGGCAATGTCCTTGGGCGCCTGCGGAAAGCCGTGCAGCACGCCCAGGCTCTGGCCGCGGGCCAGTTGGGCATCGCGCTCGCGCGCCAGGTCGCGCAGCGGCTCCGGGTCGGCCAGCGCCACCAAGGCGTTGACGCGGGGGTTGTGGTGTGCGATCTGAGCCTGAAAGGCGTCCAGCACCTCCAGGCATGAGACCTCACGCTGGTGAATGGCCCGCGACAGGGCGACAGCGTTGAGCTGCACCAGGTCATTGAGGGGGGAAGAAGCGGGGGATGGCGCCGACGCGGCGCGCTCAACAGGCGAAGAACTCATGGGGGCAGCTTAATCAAAGACCCAGGCCCGGGCAGCCGGGCCAACCCGGGGGCCAGGGCCGTGCCGCCCGGTCCGCGCAGCGCCATCGGACCCGCCGCACCGAGCGCCCCCCAAGCGGGGGAACCCAGGTGCCAGGCCCTGAGGCCCGGCCACCCTGGTTCAGCGCCCTCAGGCGGTTTCGGCCAGCGCGTCGCCCAGGGCGTTGATCAGGCGGTCGATCTCGGCAGGCTCGGAGATGAAGGGCGGCGCCAGCTGGATGGTGTCGCCACCGTAGCGCACGTAGAAGCCCTTCTTCCAGCACGCCATGGCCACTTCGTAGGGGCGCTTGGCGGGCTCGCCGGGCACGGGGGCCAGGGTGATGCCGGCGGCCAGGCCGTAGTTGCGGATGTCCAGCACATGCTTGGCGCCACGCAGGCTGTGCACGGCGGTCTCGAAGTACGGGGCCAGCGCGCGCACGCGGCCGATCATGTCTTCCTTTTGCAGCACATCGAGTGCAGCCAGGCCGGCGGCGCAAGCCACCGGGTGGGCCGAGTAGGTGTAGCCGTGCGGGAACTCCAGCATGTAGTCGGGACCGCCGACCGACATGAAGGTGTCGTAGATCTCTTTGCTGGCCAGCACCGCGCCCAAGGGCTGCACGCCGTTGGTGATTTGCTTGGCGCAGTTGAGGATGTCGGGCGTGACGCCAAAGGCCTCGGCGCCGGTGAAGGCCCCGGCACGGCCAAAGCCGGTGATGACCTCGTCAAAAATCAACAGGATGTTGTGCGCGGTGCAGATGTCACGCAGGCGCTTCAGGTAGCCCACGGGCGGGATCACCACGCCAGCCGAGCCCGAGAAGGGTTCGACGATGACGGCGGCGATGTTGGACGCGTCGTGCAGCGTGATCAGGTCCAGCAGGCGGTCGGCCAGTTCGGCGCCGGTCGGCGGCATGCCCTTGTAGAACGAGCCCGCCGGGGGCTGGGTGTGCGGCAGGTGGTCGGCTTCCACGCCTTGGCCAAACAACTTGCGGTTGGCGCCAATGCCGCCCACCGAGATGCCACCGAAGTTCACGCCGTGGTAGCCCTTTTCACGCCCGATCAGGCGCGTCTTGCTGGCCTGGCCCTTGGCACGCCAGTAGGCGCGCGCCATCTTCAGCGAGGTGTCGGCCGACTCGGAACCCGAACCCGTGAAGAACACGTAGTCCAGGCCGGCGGGGGTCAGCTCTTTGAGGCGGTTGGCCAGTGCGAAGCTGCCCGGGTGGCCGTGTTGGAAGGCCGGAGCGTAGTCGAGCTTGGCGATCTGGCGGCTGACCGCCTCGTTGATGGCGGGGTGGCTGTGGCCCAGGCCGGTGCACCACAGGCCCGACAGACCGTCAAAAATTTTGCGCCCATCGGCGTCGGTGAAGTAAGCCCCCTTGGCCTCCACGATCATGCGCGGGTTGGCCTTGAAGTTGCGGTTGCCGGTGTAAGGCATCCAGTGCGCGTCCAGCCAAGCGGCGTCGGTGCGCACCCCAGATTCAGAGGCCGGAGCCGGCGCGGCAGTGTCAGCGGTGAGGAGGGTCATGGCGGTCAGGCTGCGCGACAAACGCAGCGATCAGGTGAAAGAACTTGTTCATTCTTCATGCGCTGGTTATTCTTGAAAATAGCTCAATATCAATACTTACTTCGCACTTTATGCAAGTAACACCTTCCCCCACCCGCCCTGCCAAAAACCGCGCCATCCTGGGCCAACTCAGCGACATGGACATGCGCCTGCTGCAGGTCTTCAAGACCGTGGTGGAGTGCGGCGGCATGTCCGCTGCCGAGCTGGAGCTGAACATCGGCAGCTCCACCGTGAGCCGCCACGTCAAAGACCTGGAAACCCGCCTGGGCTTGGTGCTGTGCCGGCGCGGCCGGGCTGGTTTTGCGCTGACCGGCGAAGGCCAGCGCGTGTACGAAGAAACGCTGCGCCTGCTGGCCGCCGTGGACGGCTTTCGCGCCAGTGTGGACGACATCCACCAGCGCATGGGCGGCCAGTTGGAGCTGGCCTTGTTCGACAAAACCGCCAGCAACCCGCGCGCGCGCATCCACGAAGCGATTGCGCTGTTTGCCGAGCAAGCGCCCGAGGTCAAACTGGTGCTGCATGTGGCCTCGATCAACACGATTGAACGCGGCATCATCGACGGGCGCTGGCAGGTGGGCGTGATCCCGGCACACCGCAACTCACCCAGCCTGCTCTACGCCGACCTGTTTGGCGAAACCATGCAGCTCTACTGCGGCCAGCGCCACCCCTTGTTTGGCCAGCCACACCACGAACTGGACTGGGACGCGCTGCGCCAATGGCCGTTTGCCGGCCTGGGCTACCACTCGCCCAACATGGCACTGAGCCACCAGGCCCAGCTCACGCGCAGCGCCACCGGCTTTGACCAGGAGGCCATCGCCACCTTGATCCTGTCGGGCCGCTACCTGGGCTTTTTGCCCGACCACTACGCCGAGGCCTTCGAGCGGCGCGGCCTGATGCAGGCCCTGGCGCCCGAACGCCTGCAGTACAGCTGCCAGTTCGTCAGCCTGCTGCGGCGCTCGCCGCAACCGGGGCGGGCTGCGCAGTGTTTTTATGAGTGTCTGGTGAAGGCGCACCAAAGGGTGAGCTGACATCCCTGGGCCTCTCGGCGAGTCGCCTGAACACGGCCCTGCACGCCGCTGTGCCGCGAGGCTTGGCGCACGCCCATGGGTTGCGCCCACGGCCGCGCTTTGCCGCCCACCCACCGAGCCGGGCCAGTTAACCTCGCCAGCTCCGCCGCAGGTTGTGGACGCTGCGCCTGCACTGCTAAAAACGGCAACCCAACGGGTTTTCAACCCTTGTTTTGCGCCGTTTTCGAACAGGAGCCCGCATGCCCCGCAACCTCAGCTACTGGTCGGCCGTCTCCCTGAACCTCAAAGGCAGCCCCGCTTTCGAAGTCAAAAGCGTGCACGGCCACGAAGCCCTGGGCGAGCTCTTCCTCTACACCGTCACCCTCCAAACCCCCGACTCCCCCGACCTCACCGCCTTCGTCTCCGCCAACCTCCCCTACAAACAAATGGTCGGCAAAGAAGCCGGCCTCACCCTCGAAGTCGACGGTGGCGGCACCCGCCAGATCAACGCCCTCGTCACCAGCGCCCGCTTCCTGCACGCCGAAAACCGCCGCAGCCTCTACCAAGTCACCCTGCAGCCCTGGCTGGTCCTGGCCACCCGCACCAGCGACCACAAAATCTTCCAGCACAAAACCGTCGTCGACATCACCCAAGAAGTGTTGGCCGACTACCCCTACCTCCTGGAACTGCGCCTGAGCCAAAGCTACCCCCCGCGCACCTTCCAGGTCCAGTACGGCGAAACCGACTTCGCCTTCCTCAGCCGGCTCTGGCAGGAATGGGGCATTTACTACTTCTGGGAGCACGAAGGCGGCAAGCACAAACTCATCCTCGTGGACGACGCCGGCGCCCACCTGCCCTGCCCAGGCGTCTACGCCCACATCAACTACTACGGCCCCAGCGCCAAGATCGACGAAGAGTACTGCAGCCAGTTCCAAACCCACGAAGGCCTGCAAAGCGGTGTCTGGGTCACCGACGACTTTGACTTCGAGAAGCCCCGCGCTCGGCTGCAGCAAAAAATCAAAATGCCGCGCCAAACCGGCCACGAAGACTTGGAGCGCTACCACTGGCCCGGCGACTACGTGGTGGCCGACGAAGGCCGCGACCTGGCCCGCACCCGCCTGGAAGAAGCCGGCGCTCCCGGCCAACGCGCCAGCGGCATGGGCAACCTGCGCGGCGTCGCCTGCGGCCACACCTTCACCCTGGACAAGCACCCCCACCAGGCCGCCAACCAAAGCTACCTCGTCATCGCCAGCACCCTGTCGCTGCGCGAGAACAGCCACGCCGCCGGCGAAGAAGGCTGGAGCTGCCACTGCCAGTTCGAACTGCAACCCGCACGCAACACCTTCCGCAGCCCGCAAACCCAGCCCAAGCCCCTGACCACCGGCCCCCAGACGGCCATCGTCACCGGCCCCCCGGGTGAGGAAATCTTCACTGATCCATACAGTCGGGTGAAGCTGAGCTTCCACTGGAACCGCTACTGCAGCAAAGACCAAAACAGCTCCTGCTGGGTGCGGGTCTCCAGCCCCTGGGCGGGCAACCAGTTTGGCGGCATCGCCATCCCGCGCGTGGGCCAAGAGGTGATTGTGGACTTTGAGAACGGAGACCCCGACAAGCCCATCGTCACCGGGCGGGTCTACAACGCGCTGAACATGCCGCCGTGGGAGCTGCCGGCCAACATGACGCAAAGCGGCGTGAAGACCAAGAGCACCGTGGGCGGCACGCCGGGCCCAGGCCTCAAAGACGGCGTGGGCGAGTGCAACGTGCTGCGCTTTGAAGACAAGAAGGGCCAGGAACAACTGTGGGTGCACGCGCAAAAAGACCAACTCACCGAGGTTGAACACGACGAGGACAAGTGGGTGGGCAATGACCGGCGCAAAACAGTGGATGGCAACGAGACCAGCACCATCCACAAGAACCGCACCGAGACCGTTGACATCGACGAAACCATCACCGTGCACGGCAAGCGCACGGAGACCGTGGACCTGGACCAGAGCGAAACGGTGCACCAGAACGACACCCAAACCATCGATCTGGACCAAACCCTGACAGTTCACAAAAGCCGCACGCGCACCGTTGGCCTGAACGAAAGCGTGAGCATTGGCGTGAACCGCAGCAAGCAAGTGGGGGTGAATGAAAGCGACACCATCGGCGCCAACTGGAGCGTCACCACCGGCAAGATGAAAACCGAGAACGTGGGCCTGGGCTACACGCAGACCACGGGGGTGTGCAAGATGGTCAACATCGGTGTGGCCTACAACCTCAACGTGGGGGCCGTCATGATGAGCAACGTCGGCATGCTCCGCATGGACACCGTGGGCATGAACTGGACGCGCAACACCGGGGTCGACGAGACCACCCAAGTCGGAGCCAATCAAAGCGTCACGGTAGGGGCGGACCACAGCCTCAAAGTGGCCGCCAACAGCAAGACAGATGTAGGCACCAACGCCGAAACCAAGGCCGGGGCCAAGATCAAAGGCGAAGCGCCCGAGATCGAACTGGTCGCCGCAGGCACTTTAAAACTCACTTGCGGCGGCTCCACCATCGTCATGACGCCGGGCTCGATTGAGCTCAAGTCGCCCCTCATTCAGATCAACCCCTGATGGTGGCCGCCCATGAACACCGCACACCACCTGGCCCCCTTGCTCCCAACGAGTTGGTTGCAGCACTTGGGCCAACTCAGCACCGCAACGCAACTGAGCCAAGCACTGTGGCGCAGCGCGCCCAAGCTCTTCAGCCGTGACGCAAAGGACCTGCTCCAGCAAATGCAAAACGCCGCAGGTGATGAGCTCAGGCTCCATCCCCATGGGGCGCAACTGATCCTGCAAGCCCAGCGCCAAGACCATGTCGACAGCGCCGGCGTGCACAGCAGCCGCAAACACTGGGGCCTGCACGCCATCCACCTGATTGCCCAGCACCCATCCTCAGCGGTCTGGTGCGGTCCTTGGCCCGGCAAGGTGGCCCCGGCCCAGCTCACCCCAGAAAAGCTGCTGCTTGCGCTGGGCGCAGACACCAGCCAATCCATGCTGAGCCCCTGCATGGCCTGCTTCTCCCTGCAAGCCGACGCCCAGCAGCAATGGGGCGTCACAGGCGTGTTTGAGCAAGGCTTGCTCAGCCTGCACATCGTTCGCATTTCGCCTTGGCAGCACCTGCAAGCCACGCCGGCCTGAACCACGCCGGCACCCGTCGCCCACCAGCCCCAGCACCACACCCCGTCCACGCCAAGGAGCGCCCCCATGGCCCAACCCGCCGCCCGCCAAGGCGACATCGCCAAGCACAAGGGCGAGGCGCCCGCGCCCATCCTGGAGGGCAGCCCCAACGTGCTCATCAACGGCCTGCCGGCCGCGCGCATGGGCGACAAGTCCAAACACAGGAAGACCCCCGAGGCCATCATCGAAGGCTCTGGCTCCGTCAAGATCAACGGCCAAGCCGCCGCGCGCGTGGATGACAAAGTCGCTTGCGGCCAAGTCATCATCTCGGGCAGCGGCAACGTCTTCATTGGCGACGGCTCAGACGGCAAAGCCTGCTCGGTCTGCCCGGGGGGCGTGGCGGTGGGCAAGCCCGTCAACCCCTTGTTGGGGGCCAAAGTCTTGTTCGGCCCCGAGGACCTGGACTTTGCCCTGCCCGGTGCCCACAGCGTGGCCTGGCAACGGCACTACAGCTCCTACGTCGGCCCCGCAGGCCAGGTCGCGGGCCTCCTGGGCTACGGCTGGCGACTGCCCTTTGAGATGCACCTCACGCTGGACGCCCAGCACACGCGCCTGTTTGACAGCAAAAACCGCGTCATCACCTTTGCCGCACTGGCGCCTGGCGCGCAAATCCACTCGCTGAGTGAAGGCTTCACACTCATGCGCGGGGGGGGGCTGGTTGATGCTGCCACCACCACCACCACCACCACCACCCCCAAGCCGGGCAGCTCCGCCCAATCCCAAGCCAAGGCCAGCCCCCAAGCCAAGACCCAGCCCCTCCCTTGGGCCCAGCAAGACCAGTGGAGCCACATCCCAGCGCAGTGGAAAACCGACCCCCACTACCTGCTCGCTGCCACCGAAGACCGCACCGTCTTCCTCTTCGCCGCCTTGGACTTGGAGCCCCACGACAACACCGCCTGGCGGCTGATCGCCATCCGCGACATCTTGGGCCGCCAGCAGACCTACCACCGCTACATCCAACGCGTCTTCACCGACAAAAGCATCCCCAAAGACCTGCCCCACGGCAGCTTGCTGCGCATCGAAGACCCGCACGACCGCTGCTGCGAGTTGGTCTACACCCAGCTCCCCTGGCTCGCCAAAAAGCCCACCCCCGACGACAACTGCTGGCGGCTGAGCGCCGTCCAACTCAACGCCACCACCCTGGTCAGCTACCAATACCAAGGGGGAGACCTGTGCCAAGTCACCGACCGCCATGGCCGAAGCACCCGCACCTTTGAATACGACGCACAGCACCGCATCACCCGCCACCGCGTGCTGGGCGGGCCCTGGGCCCGCTACACCTATGCCAGTGCCGACCCGGCAGCCAAAGTGGTGCACCACGCCATCGAAGACGGCTTGAGCTTCCAGTTTGACTACCAAGCCAGCCAAACCGTGGTGACCGACAGCCTGGGGCGCCGCACCACCTACGGCTTCACCGGCAGCGGTGGACGCCAAAGACTGACCCACCTGATCGACGCACTGGGCCAGCGCACCGACTATGCCTACACGCTGGACGGGCACTTGGTGCAAGAGCGCAACCCCTTGGGCCAATACAGCCGCTACCAACGCGACGCCCAAGGCAAGGTCACCCAAGTCACGGCCCCGGACGGCAGCCAAACCCACATGCGCTGGCAAGGCAACAACTTGATCAGCCTGAGCGGCCCCGACGGGCAAACCACCCGCTTTGAATACGACCGCTACGGGCGCCAGACCCGCGTCACCGACCCCTTGGGCCACAGCACGACGTACAGCTACCCCGACCCCCGTGCCACGGACCCTCAGGCAAACCACCCGGCCAACCCACAGGCCCTGATCGCCGAACACCCCATCCGCATCACCGACGCCAAAGGCGGCGTCAAGACCCTGGCCTGGACCGCCTACGGGCAGCTGCAAAGTGACACCGACTGCTCCCGGCAAACCACCCGCTACGCCTACAACGCCTGGGGCGAAGTCACGGCCGTGACCAACGCTCTGGGCCAGACGCTGCGCTACACCCGAGATGCGCTGGGCCGGGTCACCACCATCACCTACCCCGACCACAGCCCTCCCCAGCGCGGCCAGCCCAGCCAACACAGCCAGGCCAACCAGCCCAGTCAGCCCACCCAGCTGCACTGTGGCTACAACGCCCAAGACCAGCTGTGCTGGATCAAAGACGCCCAGGGCCAAGTCACCGAGTTCGAGCGCGACCGCCATGGGCGCGTCACCCGCAGCACCACCCGAGGTGCCAGCGTGCAAAACGGCGTGCGCTTCACGCCGCCACCGCACACCCTGGGCTACCAATACGACGTGGCGGGGCGGCTGACCCAGCTCACCAACGAAAACGGTGCCCACACGCGCTTTGGCTACGACAAGCTGGACCGCCTGATCGAAGAAACAGGCTTTGACGGGCGCACCCAGCGCTACGAATACAACGCCATTGGCCTGCTGCTCCAAGCCCATGACAGCGCCAGCGCCCACCCAGACGCGCCCACCCTGAGCACCGAATACACCTACACCCCGGGCAACCGCCTGCACACCCGCACCGTGGCTGCCGTGCCCCTGGGCAAGCCGCCAGGCCGACAAGCCGCGCAGCTTGGCGGCACCGAAGCCAAGCACCTGTTTGAGCGCGTGCAACACCACTTTGCCTATGACGAGGCCGGCCAACTCATCGAAGCCAACACCCCCAGCGCCAGCGTCCGCCTCCAGCGCGACGCACTGGGCCGCATCACCGGTGAGAGCCTCCACATCGCAGGGCGAAGTGCGGACAGCCCTGCGCTGCACACCCACAGCGTGCAACACCGCTACGACGAACTGGGCCAGCGCAGCGCCAGCCACTACCCCTTGGCCGGGGAGGTGGACTACCTGAGCTACGGCAGCGGGCACGTGCACCAGATCCTGCTCAACAAAGAGCCCCTGATCGACATCGAGCGCAACGCCGTGCACCGGGAGATCAGCAGGAAACTCCTCAGCGCAGCCGGCCCAACCCAGGCCGTTCAGGTGCACCAACGCCACGACGCCATGGGCCGGCTGGTGCGTGCGGAAGTCTTTGGCGGGCCTGGTTCAAACCTGCACGGCAACCCCTCCCCCCACACCGCCGAACCCACCGGCGGCGGCCTGAGCCGGTCCTACGAATACGACGCCATCGGCCAGCTCAGCGCCATCGAACAACCCGGCCGACTCAAAACCCATTACACCTACGACCTGGCCCACCGCCTGGTGCATGCGCAAGACCGCCAGCACCGAGAAGCCCCCGGCCTTGAACTCTTTGGCATCCCACCCCACTCCAGCACCCCCGTGCCGGGCTCAGCGCAAGCGTGGCACTTTGATGCGGCAGGCAACCGACTGCCCGAGCCCCGCGTCAACACGCCAAGCGTGCCCAACAACCGCATCACCCGAGACGAACAAGGCCACTGCTACGAGTACGACGCCTGGGGCAACATGGCCCGCATCAGCCACGCCAACGGCCAAGAAACCCTGCTGCGCTACGACGGCCTGCACAAACTGCGCGCCAGCCGAAGCTACAACCCCCAAGCCCCCGAGCACGAGCAGTACACCGAGGTGTATTACGAATACGACGCCCTGGGCAGGCGCTACAACAAGCGCAGCGTGCGGCCAACGCCAGACGGGCCAAGCCAAATCTTGAAAGCCACCTGGTACGGCTGGGATGGGGACCGACTGGTCACGACCCAGTCAACGACCACCACCACGACCCAAACAAGCACCCAAACCGACGAACGGACCAGCAGCACGCTGTACGAGCCCGACAGCTTCGTGCCGATGATCAGAATCGACACCACCCACCAAAGAACCAGCAACGCAGACGGCAGCCAGCAGCAAAAGACCCACCAGGCCAAGGCCTTCTACCACTGCAACCACCTGGGCACGCCGCTGGCATTGATCGATGTCGAGACCGCCAAGATCATCTGGCATGCCGAGTTCGACCCCTGGGGTTTGATGAAGAGTGAATACAACCCGTACAACATCGACCAGCCCATCAGGATGCAAGGCCAGCAGCGGGATCAGGAGACGGGATTGTTTTACAACCGGTATCGGTATTACATACCTCGGGTGGGGAGGTATGTGACGCAGGATCCGGTGGGGCTTCAGGGCGGGGTGCATTTATACCAATATGCCTCAACCAATCCTTTGCAGTGGACAGATCCACTGGGACTAGATGCTGTGGGGAATGGAGCCGGAAATGCATTGGTTTATACCAACATGACTGACGGATACACGATCATGCTGGATTCGAATGGCCGATCAATTATTGAAATGGAAACGAGCAGTCTTGTGACAAAAAATGCAGCAAGTGGAGTTACGGGGCCATTTTCAGGGAGTTTCACATATTGCGAATATCCGAATTCCAATAAGGCATTTGGTCCAGCAAAATGGAGGACGACTGATGAAAGATCACGCTGGATTCATGGTGGGGGAACCGGTCTAAAGGATCCTTTTGCTGCCCGCCAAGGTTGGAATCCTACTCTTGGATGTACACGCGCTCAAAATGAAGATGTGATCAAACTGTGTGAGAAGTCTGAAGATTTTTTAAAATCAAACCCCAAAGCCAGCATTGGTTATATTAGAAATGGATCCATGCCAAATGGTGGGCGAACAGGGGCAATGAGGCAATAGGCTGGCATGTTGAATATTAAAATTAGAGCTTTGATTCAAGCATGCTTGATTGCGTGTGCAGACACCTTGTTTGCAAAATGTAGCCTTCCGGTCCCAGACATGGAGACGAAGGTTCCAAAAAGAAATGCAGCAGGGTACTTCCTTGAAGTAAAGAATAATAATTTATTTTTATACAACATAGATGAGCGCAAGATTGCAATTATTGATGTCGAGGGTGTTGAAGTTGCTTATTCCGCTGCCGGCGGAGATATAAGTATATTCACCCTCAGAAAGGGGGTTCAGTTGAGGATTTGGTACGTCGGATGTCGCGCCCCCAGGAATGGGCTTCCTAAAGCTGCATATGTTGAATTTTTTTCGAATGATCCATTTGATTATCCAGATAATATGTATTTAAAGAAGGGTGGGCGGTGACAACTTGGTGGGCCTGCTTTTTGAATCTCCTGTGCAAATTGTATTTTTGCTTTTATTGCCCTTGAAAATATCATGGATTCTTTCGAGGAATGGAGAACTACCCAAAGCTCAGGCCATGCCCAATCACAGAAGAAACGAAAGCTCATCGAGCAAGGCATTTTGGGGTCAAGGCAGTGGGTTTGATGCTTGAGGTGACGTGCAACGCGTGTGCCAAATGTTTGTGTTGACGATGGCGGCCTACCACTTGGTGCGCATGCGAACCTTGGGGCAAATCCGTCGGCAGGGGCGAATTAAACGAATGAGCATGAAAATGACGTGCCCCTCATAGCCGTACCAGCCAATTCGGATGCAAGGCCAGCAACGGGATCAGGAGACGGGCTTGTTTTACAACTAGTATCGGTATTACGTGCCGCAGGTGGGGAGGTATGTCCAATCCGATCCTATTGGACTCGCGGGAGGGGGCAATACATATGGCTACGTTGCTGGCAACCCGGTCAGCTTGACTGATCCAAGAGGCTTAGACAATCCTGGTAGGGGGTCCTATGGTCCATACTGGAGTCCACTCAGTATTAGACAAGACACACCTGCAGATTCGTGCAGCTGCAAGTTTGGAGGGGAAACATTTGCTGTTCCAAGAGGTACAGACTTCAACGCGATCAAAGCTGCTGGGGATGGTCATTGGCTTGACCCCACTGAAATAAACCGAAAAATTGGTCAAGGCGGCATATATGATTTGCAACGTGACGGTACACACAACCAATTCTTCACTGCATATACACCGGCGGCCAACTTTGCGGTAGGTGTATATATGCAAGGTGCTGGACATAGCCTTCCTGCCACATCCTTCCTTGGCGTTGTTTACGCGGCGATAAAGTCTAACAACTTTAGCGTAGCACAGACAGGGGTTTGGCTGAAGTGGTGGGGTATGGGATGGGCGTCTGCTGCGTATGGAGTAGTGCCAGCATGCAAATAAGGAGAAAGGGCCTTCGTCCAATCATAACTACTGCAATGGTTATTTGCATTGGCCTTATAATCTCACTTGCTTTCTCTATAAGTAATCTTCAAGGTGATGAGAATTCCGTCTGCATTTATGCTGACAAGTTCTTTAGCCCGGGCCCTGCGGGGATGAGTGCATCTGGGCATACAACCGTTTGCTCACCGCCAGCAGCCTCAATAGCCACATATATTTACGTGCATCCAACAGGGCTGTTGCCTGCGTCAAGAAATTTAGTTTTTCGTTATTCTCAAAGAGCGACAGCCAAAACTCCTAAGATTAGCTGGATAGATAATAAAAAAATACTGGTAGATGCGACATATGTGGAGTCCATTTCAAAGCAAGAGAAGAAATTCGACTCCGTATTAATCACGTACAAAATTAGCGCAGGATTTGAATAAACCCCACCGAGGCATTTCGGCAGCCAGCCCAGTAGGCTTCCGACTGACACGGCTCTGTTGCACAAATCAATTCGAGGACGGCATAACCCCTACCCCAGACGGATTTATGCCACGGCAGCTACCGGCACGGTTTGAGGGCGGCCGATCTGGCTGAAGCGATTGAGCAAGGCCACGCGCGCATGCAACTCCACAACCTGGCGCTCGAACGTGCGCGCAGTCACCCGTTCGCCCAACCGCTTGAAGCAGTGCATCTTCGTCTCCACAAGGCTGCGCCGGTGATAGCCGCTCCACTTCTTCCAGATGCTGAGCCCCAAGCGCTTGCACGCCCGAATGGCCTCGTTGCGCTGCGCCGAGCCTGGACTGGACTTCTTCCAGTGGCTGGCGTTCTTGCGCGGCGGGATCACCGCCGTCGCCTGGCGTTGGGCGATGGCGTCCAGGCAGCCTCGCGTGTCGTAGGCTCCATCAGCGCAGACGCTTTCAATGGGCTCGTCGAGCGGAATTTGGGCCAGCAGCTCGGGCAGCATCGGTGCATCTCCGATGGCGTTGGTGCTCACCTCGATGGCGCGTATTTCCAGCGTCTGCGCGTCGATGCCCAGATGGACCTTGCGCCCTTCACGCCGGTACTCGACTCCATGCTACTTGCGTTTCCACTCGCCTTCGCCCAGGAACTTGATGCCTGTGCTGTCCACCAGCAACTGCAACGGCGACTAGCTCGGTTTGTAGCTCAGCTCGACCTGCAAGGTCTTCTGGCGTCGGCAGACCGTGCTGAAGTCCGGTACCGGCCAGACCAGCTTGGCCAACTGCAGCAGGCTATGCACCATGCCCGGCGCTTGGCGCAAGGGCTGGCCGAACAGGCACTTGATGCTCAAGCAGAACTGGATGGCGGCGTCCGAGAAGGTTGGGCTGCGTCCGCGCTTGCCGCTCGGCGTGCCAAGCCACTGCATGCACTGATCTAACCACATCGTTAACGATCTTCGCGCCTTCAGCGCCGCGTTGGAGGCTTTCCAGTTCGTCGTGCGGTACTTGCTCCGCTGCCTGTTCTTCGTATCTGTCACGCCGTCAGTCTACGGGCGTCGGCGAGGCGATTTGTGCAACAAAGCCGATCCAGCCCAAACACGGCAGCGGCTGTGAAAACGCCGCCCCCTGGCCCAACGTAGCCCGCATCAGCCACGCCGTGCGTAATACCCCAGCAGCGCCTGGGTGCCCGGGATGCCAGCCTTCTGCGCCCATTCACGGCCAAAGCGTTCGCCGAGTTGGTCCAGGGTGCGGCGCAGCTCGGCGGTGGGCATCAGAACACGGATTTTTTGCTCGGTCAGCAGCTTCTTGGCGCCTTCATCGGCATCGCGGGCCATTTGCCAGCCTTGCAGTTCGGCCTGGTGCGCCGCCTGCAGCAGCTCTTTTTGCTGGCTGGGGCTGAAGCCCTGCCAAACCTTCTCACTGACGCAAACCATGTTCTTAGGGATCCAGGCGCGCAGGTCGACAAAGTACTTCATCGCCTTCCAGGCCTGGCTGTCCACCCCAGTGGTGCTCGAGGTCATCATGGCGTCGACCTGGCCGGCCTCCAGGGCCTTGGACAAGTCCTGGGCCGCGATGGTGGTGGGCACGGCGCCCGACAGCTCGGCCAGGCGCTTGGTGGTGTCGTTGTAGACCCGAAAGCGCAGGCCCTTGAGGTCGCTCAGCAAGGTCACCGGCGTGCGGCTGTACAGGCCCTGGCCAGGCCAGGGCACGGCGTAGAGCAGGCGCACGCCCCGGCTCAGCAAGTCGTCGCTGATGACCTGGCGCGAGCTTTCCCACATGTGGGATGCGTCTTCGAAACCGCGCACGATGAAGGGCAGCGAATCCATGGCCAGCAAGGGGTACTTGCTGCCGTAGGACGACATCAAGACCTCGCCAAAAGCCAGCTCACCGCTGGCCAGAGCGGGCAGCACCTCGGCCATGGGCTTGAGCTGGGCGTTGACCGACAGCTCGATGGGCCGCGCCAGCAGCTCGCTGGCACGGCGCGCAAACTGACGCAGGTTCTGGGTGTGGAACACCGCGTCACCGTACGCGCCCGAGAAGCGCAAAGCGGGCGCCTGAGCCCAAACAGGCCCTGCCGCGCTCAGCGCCAGCGCCCCCCAACCCAAAGAAGCGAGCGCCTGTCGGCGCGCAAGGCAATCAGACACGGGAAAACCCTTGGTTGTTGAAGCTGGCAAATGATAAGGACAGCCAGCCCGGCGCCCCCAAAGCACACACGCGATCAAGGTCAAAAAGATGACATTCGCACCCAAGTGTCAGCGCCGGGCCACACCCAGCAGCTGTTCCAGCCGCTCGGGCCGGGCGCGCAAGGTGTCGGCGCGCTCGCTGTGCACCACCCGCCCCTGGTCCAGCACGACGGCGGTGTCGGCAATGGCCAAGATGGCCTGCGGGTGTTGCTCAACCAGGATCGCACTCAGCCCCTCCTCGCGCGTCAGGCGGCGAATGGCGCGCAGCAACTCCTCCACGATGATGGGCGCCAGGCCCTCCAGCGGCTCGTCCAGCAGCAGCAAGCGCGGGTTTAGCACCAGGGCGCGCGCCATGGCCAGCATCTGCTGCTCGCCGCCCGACAACTGCGTGCCCAGGTTGCCCCGGCGCTCGGCCAGGCGCGGGAACAGCTGGTAAGCGCGCTCGGGCGTCCACGGGCCAGGCCGGGCCACCGCCGTGAGGTTTTCGTGCACGCTCAGTGACTTGAAGATGTTGCGCTCCTGCGGCACCCAGCCCAGGCCCAGCGCAGCCCGCTGGTGGGACGGCAGCCGGTCCAGCGCCTGGCCATCCAATTCAATGCGCCCGCCGTGCTGGCGCGTCGCCCCAACCAGCGTGTTGATCAAGGTGGTCTTGCCAGTGCCATTGCGGCCCAGCAAGGCCAGGGTCTGGCCAGCCTGCAGGGTCAGCGAGACCTCGTGCAACACCACCGCCTCGCCATAGCCCGCACTCAAGTGATCCAGTCGCAGCAGATCAGTCATGGCCTTCTCCGTGGCCCAGGTAGACCGCCTTGACCCGGGGGTCGCTGGCGATGGTGGCGGGGTCGCCGTCGGTGAGCACCGCCCCGTTGACCAGCACGGTCATGCGCTGGGCGAAGCGGAACACCAGGTCCATGTCGTGCTCGATCAGCAGCACGGTGACCTCGGCGGGCAGGTCGGCCACGGTTTGCAGCAGCTCGTCGCGCTCCCCGGCGGGCACGCCGGCCACGGGCTCGTCGAGCAGCAACACCCGCGGCTCGCAGGCCAGGGCGATGGCCATCTCCAGCAGGCGCCGCTTGCCATAGGCCAGCACGCGCGTGGGCTGCTCGGCCACGTCCAGCAGGTGGAACTGCGCCAGCAAGGCCTCGACCCGGGACAGCACCGCGCGGTCGCGGCCCAGCACCTGCCACCAGCGACCGCCTTGGCCGCGCTGCTGCGACACCACCAGGCTCAGGGTCTGCAGCGGGCTCATGCTGTCAAACAACTGGTTGATCTGGAAGGTGCGCACCAGGCCGCGCTGCACGCGCCGGTGCGGCGCCAGCTGGGTGATATCCTGGCCGTCCAGCCAGACGCTGCCCTCGGAGGGCGTCAACACCCCGGTGAGCAGGTTGATCAAGGTGGTCTTGCCCGCGCCGTTGGGGCCGATCAGCGCGTGGCGCTCGCCCTGGCGCAAGGCCAGCGAGACCTGCTGGGTGGCCAGCAAACCGCCAAAGCGCATCACCAGCGAGCGGGTTTCCAGCACCACGGGGGCCTGATCCCGGGTCGCCTCGGCGATGGCCTGGTCGTAGGCTGCCGTCATGGGCGCTCCTGCGCACCGGCGCGGCGAAACCAGGTCCAGGGGCGCAGCAAGCGCTCGCGCCCCACCAGCACCAGAAGCACCAGCAGCAAGCCGATCCAGAACATCCAATACTGCGGCGTGATGCTGGACAGGCTGTCTTGCAGCAGCTTGAAGACGATGGCCCCCACGATGCCGCCGTACAACCAGCCCACGCCGCCAATGACCAACATCAGCAGCACATCGGCCGAGCGCTCAAAGGCCAGCACGTCCAGCGACACAAAACCCGTGGTCTGAGCCAACAAAGCGCCCGCCGCACCAGCCACCCCGGCGGACAACGCATAGACCTGGACCACGCGCGCCCGCACCGGGATGCCGATGGCCATGGCGCGCAGGCGGTTGTCGCGGATCGCCATCAGCGTGGCCCCCCAGGGCGAATGCACCAGGCGGCGCAGCAGGACAAAAAACAGCAAGGCCACCCCCAGCGAGTACCAGGCGGCGACCTGGCCGGTCAAGTCAAACTCAAAGCGCCCCAGCAGCGGCCCCATGAGCACCCCCTGCAAACCGTCTGCTCCGCCGGTGAGCCAGTCCAGGCGGTTGGCCAGTTCCAGCAGGATCAGGGCCGTGCCCAGGGTCACCATCAGCCGGGTCAGGTCGCTGCCGCGCAACACGGTGAAGCTGCACAGCGCGCCCAGGGCCGTGCAGAGCACTGTGGCCACCAACAGGCCCACGACCGGGTCGGGCCAGGCCAGTTTGGCGACCAGCCCGGCGGCGTAGGCGCCAAAGCCGAAGAAGGCGGCATGGCCCAGCGAGACGATGCCGGTGTAGCCCAGCACCAGGTCCAGCGAGAGCGCGAACAGCGCCACGATGGCGATCTCATTGACCATCAGCGCGTGCGACGGCAGCAGCGCGGGCGACGCCAGGGCCAGGGCCCAGGCGGCGAACTCCCAGGCGCGTGGGCGGGCGCGCCGCAGCAAAGCGGTCTGCCAGACAGGCGGGCCAGGGGCGGTGGTCGAGCTGGGGCGAGGCAGGCTCATCCCCGGCCTCCGCGTCGCGTGAACAGGCCTTGCGGGCGCCACAGCAAAATCAGAATCATGAGCGTGTAGACGATGAACGCCCCCAGCTTGGGAATGAAGTATTTACCCGCCACATCGGCCACGCCCAACAGCAGCGCGGCCAGCAGCGGCCCGGTGATGGACGAGGTGCCCCCCACCGAGACCACGATCAAGAAGTAAATCATGTACTTGAGTGGGAAGGTGGGGTCCAAGCCCAGCACCTCGGCCCCCAGCGCTCCGCCCAAACCGGCCAGGCCCGAGCCCACTGAGAAAGTCAGCAAGAACACCGCGTTGACGTTGATGCCCAGGCCGGCGGCCACGCGCGGGTCGTCCACCGCGGCGCGCAACCGGCTGCCAAAGCGGGTGCGGGTCAGCACCGCCTGCAGCACCAGGGTCAACAGCCCACACACCGTGATGATGAACAGGCGGTAGTGACCCATCCCCAGTTGCCAGGCCCCCTCGCCCCACTCGCTGCGCCCGCGCAGCCAGGCCGGCAGCTGGATGTTTTGCTGACTGGAGCCCACAAAGTAGTCCACCCCGGCCACGGCCATGAAGACCAGGCCAATCGAGAACAGCACCTGGTCCAGGTGCGGCTTGTTGTACAGCGGGCGGTACAGCGTGCGCTCCAGCACAGCACCCAGCAGGGCCGCGCCGACAAAGGCCAGCGGCAGGCAGGCCAGGAACGGCAGGCCCAGGCGCTGCATGGCCAGCACGGTGATGTAGCCCCCGGCCATGGCAAACGCACCATGGGCCAGGTTGATGAAGTTCATCAGCCCCAGCGTCACGGCCAAACCCACGGCCAGCACAAACAGCAGCATGCCGTAGGCCAGACCATCAAACAGAATCGTCAACACGGTGTGCCAAGTGCCTCATGCAGAGAACCAAAAGACGCGCGGGGCCTGGCCCCTGAAGGTCAGCGCCGGCCGCGTCGGACGCGCCCTGGCAGCCAGGCCCGGGGCGGGACTCAGCGCTGCTTGCCCGGGTCCTTGACGTCCTTGAGCACGTCAAACTCCACGTTGTAGAGCTGCCCCTTCTTGCGCTCGACCTTGCGCAGGTAGACGTTTTGCACGATGTCACGGGTCTGGGCATCGATGAAGACCGGGCCGCGTGGGCTCTCGAAAATCTGGCCTTTCATGGCGGCCAGCAAGGCCGTGCCATCGCCCTTGCCCTGGGTGGCGCGCAGCGCTTCATAAATCACGCGCATGCCGTCGTAGCCCCCCACCGCCATGAAGTTGGGGCGCATGCTGGGGTTGGCTTTTTGGAAGGCCTCAACAAACTTTTGGTTGGCCGGCGAGTTGTGGTCGGCCGAATAGTGGTGCGAAGTGACCACGCCCAGGGCGCCATCACCCATGTCGTTGAGCTGGTCGTCATCGGTCACGTCGCCGGTGGCGATGAGGCGGATGCCCGCCTTGTCCAGACCTCGCTCGAGAAACTGCTTCATGACCGCTGCGCCTGCGCCCGAGGGCACGAAGACGAACAAGGCGTCGGGCTTCTCGTCACGCACTTTTTGCAGGAAGGGTGCAAAGTCGGGGTTGCGCAAGGGCACGCGCAAGGCGTCCACCACCTGGCCACCGTTGAAGCTGAAGCGCTCTTTGAAGAACTTCTCGGCGTCAATGCCCGGGCCGTAGTCGCTGACCAGGGTGACCACTTTCTTGATGCCGTTCTTGGGCGCCCAGTCGGCCATGGACACCGTGACCTGCGGCAGCGTGAAGCTGGAGCGCACGATGAAGGGCGAGGCCTGGGTGATGCTGGAGGTGGCCGCGGCCATCACCACCTGCGGGGTCTTGGACTGGGTGGCGATGGGCGCTGTGGCCAGGGCCAGCGGGGTCAACCCAAAGCCGGCGAGGACGCCCACCTTGTCATTGACCACCAGCTCTTGGGCCAGGCGCTTGGTGACATCGGGCAGGCCGGTGTCGTCCTTGACGATGAGCTCGATCTTGCGGCCGGCCACGGTGTCGCCGTTTTGCGCCATGTAGAGCCGCGCGGCGGCCTCGATCTGGCGCCCGGTGGAAGCGGACTGCCCGGTCATGGGCAAGATCAGGCCGATCTTGAACTTGTTGTCCTGGGCCTGGGCGGGGAGGATGGCCGACATCGCGGCCGAGCAGGCCACCAGATGGAGGAAATGGCGTTTCTTCAAGGGTGTGTCTCCTGTGCGCTGTACTGGCCCACACACCGTCCGCGCAGGCCGCCTTGATGCGCAGTCACCCGAGTCGTTGGCGGCAGGAGGCCGAGGCTTGTTGTGCCGCCAATGTAGCGAGAATCCCCCCAAAACCCCGTCGCTTTTGACTCAGATCAGGGTAAGTCCCTGAGGCGCAAGGGCAACAGCGCCCAAGGCCGCCCTCAAGCCCCACTCTGCCGCTTGGCCGCGCGTTCGGCGACAAAGCGAAAGCCGAAGGCCAGGGCCTCGTCCATGGCTTTTTCGATGCCGTGGCGCTCTTTTTCGGTCAGGTAAAACATCAGGTCCACGTCGTGGCGCACGTAGCGCGCGGGCAGGCGGTTCAGGGCCACGCAGGCCACATCGGCCAGCATGTCGTGGGTGAATTCGGGGTGGGCGTCGGCCCGGTGGCTGACTTCTTCAAACACCAGCCGTTCGTAAAAATTGTGGATTTGCTCGAAGTCGCTGATGGCCATGGGGTTTGCTCCTGAAGGGGGTGGCGGACCTCAGGCCCGCTTTGACACTTCTTGAAACCTTAACAGCCCGCCGGGCCGCGAGCAAGCGCCGGGCGGGCGGGCCGTGACGGGCTGGATCCGCCTGCTCAGGCCGCCGAGACCAGGGTCTGGTCGCGGAAGAAGCTCGCCAGGTTGGCCAGCACGCGGTCGGCCATGGCCTGGCGGGTTTCGTGGGTGGCGCTGGCCACATGGGGCAGCAGCACCACGTTGTCCAGCGCGCGCAGGGCCGCGGGGACATGGGGCTCATCCTCGAACACGTCCAGGCCCGCACCGGCAATGCTGCGGTGAGACAAGGCCTGGATCAGGGCGGCTTCATCGATGACGCTGCCACGGGCCACGTTGACGATGAAGCCCTGCGGGCCCAGGGCGCTCAAGACCTCGGCATTGACCAGGTGCTGGGTGCTCGGGCCGCCCGCAGCGGCGATGACCAAAAAGTCGCTCCAACGCGCCAACGCCAGCAGGGAAGGCTCAAAACCGTAGGCCACGCCCTCGACGGGTCGGCGGTTGGTGTAGCGCACGGTCATGTCAAAGCCCGAGGCGCGGCGCGCGATCGTGCTGCCGATGCGGCCCAAGCCAAAAATGCCCAGCTTCTTGCCGCTGACGCGGGTGCTCATGGGGAACTTGCTGCTTTCCCAATCGCCCCGGCGCACAAAGCGGTCGGCCGCGCTCAAGCCACGCGCGGCGTCGATCAGCAGGCCAAACGCCAGGTCGGCCACGCAGTCGGTCAGCACCTCGGGGGTGTAGCCCACGGCCACGCCCTGGGCCTTGGCGGCGGCCACGTCGATTTTGTCCAGGCCCACGCCAAAGCTGGAGATCACGCGCAGCCGGGGCAAGGCCTGCACCACGGCGTGCTCAACGCCGATGGCAGCCGACGTGACCAGGGCCTCGAACTCGGCGCCGTGGGCAGCCAAAAAGGCTTGGGGATCGGCCTCGTCAGCCAGGCGGTGCACCTGGTACTGCGCAGCCAGGGCCGCCTCCAAGGCGGGCATCTGGCGCCCAATTTGCAGCAGGCGAATGGGGGAAGAAGACATGGGTCAGAACCTTCAGGAATGAATCGATCGAACAGCCGTCATCCGATGGCGGGCGAGCGCGCGCGCTCAATCCACCTGGATGTTTTTCTCGGCAATGATTTGAGCGTAGCGCTTGCGGTCGCTGGCGATCAGCTTGGCAAACGCGTCGGGGGTGTTGCCCACGGGCAGCGCGCCCAGCTCGGCCAGGCGGGCCTTGACCTCGTCCTGGGCCAGCACCTGGCGCACATCGGCCGCGATCTTCTCCACCAGGTCCTTGGGCGTGCCGGCGGGGGCCAGCAGGCCAATCCAGGAGATGGAGTTGAAGTCAGGAATGGCGCTCTCCGCGAGCGTGGGCACGTTGGGCAAGGCCGGCACCCGGGTCTTGCCGGTGACGGCCAGGGCGCGCACCTTGCCCGACTTGAGGTGGCCGCTGGACTCCAGCACGGTGGCAAAACTCAGCTGCACATGGCCCGCCAGCAGGTCGCCCACGGCGGGGCCGCCACCGCGGTAAGGCACATGCAGCACCGAGGTACCAGTGCCGCTTTTGAACATCTCGGCGGCCAGGTGCATGGAGCTGCCCGCGCCCGAGGTGCTGTAGCTCATGCCGTCGGGCTTGGCCTTGGCCAGGGCGACAAACTCGTCCACCGTTTTCGCGGGGACATTGGCGTTGACCATCATCACCAGGGGCAGTTCGGCCACCAGCGTGATGGGCGCAAAAGCCGTGTCCGCGGCATAGGGCAGGTTTTTGTAGAGCGAGGGGTTGATGGCCTGGGTGCCGATGTTGCCGAACAGCAAGGTGTAGCCGTCGGCCTTGGCCTTGGCCACGAAGTCAGCGCCAATGGCACCGGCGGCACCGGCCTTGTTCTCGACGATCACCGACTTGCCCCATTTCTGGCCCAGCCGCTGGGCGATGAGGCGGGCCCCGGTGTCAGTGCCGCCACCAGGCGGAAAAGGCACGACCAGGGTGACGGGGCGTTCAGGGTAGCTGGCAGCGCCTTGGGCGCTGGCCAGGCCAGGCAGCAGGCACAGCGCAGCGGCAGCCGCACAGGCCAGGCGGCGCGCTGGGGTCCAGGCTGTGAAGGGGTGGCGGATGGGGGTCATGGATTCGTCTCCTGTGGTGGTCATCGCATGGGCCGCGCAGCCGGGGGGGCTGCGTGGCGCCCTCCCCTGGCCGCGCTGCTGGGGTGTCAGGCCAGGGTGTAGGCCGTCTTCACCGTGGTGTAGAACTCTTGCGCGTAGCGGCCTTGCTCGCGCGGGCCGTAGCTGGAGCCCTTGCGGCCACCAAACGGGACGTGGTAGTCGACCCCGGCGGTGGGCAGGTTGACCATCACCATGCCGGCCTGGGCGTGGCGCTTGAAGTGGGTGGCGTGCTTCAGGCTGGTGGTGGCGATGCCGGCCGACAGGCCGAACTCGGTGTCGTTGGCCACGGCCAGCGCTTCTTCGTAGTTCTTCACCCGGATCACGCTGGCCACGGGGCCGAACACTTCTTCGCGGTTGATGCGCTGCTCGGGCGTGGTGTCGGTGATCAAGGCCGGGGCCATGAAGAAGCCGTCATGGCCGCTGCCGGTGTGGCAGGCCACGCGTTGGCCGCCAGCGGCCACGGTGGCGCCTTGCGACTTGGCGATCTCGACATAGCTCAGGTCTTGCTCCAGCTGGGCTTGCGACACGACCGGGCCGATGTCGGTGCCGGCAGTCAGCGCGTCGCCAATCTTCAGGCCGGCCAGGCGGGCCGTGACGCCCGCGATGAACTGCTCGTAAATGCCTTCGGTGACGATCAGGCGGCTGCTGGCGGTGCAGCGCTGGCCGGTCGAGAAGAAGGCGGACTGCACGCTCAGCTCCACGGCCTGCTTGAGGTCGGCGTCGTCCAGGATGACTTGCGGGTTCTTGCCGCCCATTTCGAGCTGCACCTTCTTGCCGCTTTGCACGCAGGTCTCGGCAATGCGGCGGCCCACGCCCACCGAGCCGGTGAAGCTGATGGCATGGATGCCCGGGTGCTTGACCAGGGCGTCACCGATCACGCTGCCCCGACCCATGACCAGGTTGAACACACCAGCGGGGATGCCGCTGCGGCTGATGATCTCCGCCAGCGCCCAGGCGCTGCCCGGCACCAGGTCGGCGGGCTTGAGCACCACGCAGTTGCCAAAGGCCAGGGCCGGCGCGATCTTCCAGGCCGGGATGGCGATGGGGAAGTTCCAGGGGGTGATCAGGCCGACCACGCCCACGGGTTCGCGGGTGATCTCCACCCCAATGCCGGGGCGCACCGAGGGCAGGGTCTCGCCGCTCAAACGCAGGCATTCACCGGCGAAGAACTTGAAGATCTGGCCGGCACGGGTGGCCTCGCCAATGCCTTCCGCGCGGGTCTTGCCTTCTTCGCGCGACAGCAAGGTGCCCAGCTCTTCCCGGCGCGCCAAGATTTCGGTGCCGATCTTGTCCAGCGCGTCCGAGCGCGCTTGCACGCTGCCCGTGGACCAGGCCGGGAAGGCGGCGGTGGCGGCGGCCACGGCCAGGTCGACCTGGGCGGCGTCGCCCTGGGTGTACTCGCCGATCACGTCGGCCAGATTGGACGGGTTCAGGTTGGGGGCCAGGGTGTGGCCAGCCACCCATTCGCCATGGATAAGGTTCAGGTGTTGGGTCATGTCAGTGCTTTCAGGTCAGAAATGGAAGAAGCCGGCACAGGCCGGCTTGGGAGAAAAAGCGAACTCAATCGGCGGTGATCTTGCGCTCGTCGATCACCTTCTTCCAGCGCGCAAACTCGCGCGCCTGGAAGGCCGTGAACTGCTCGGGCGTGTTGGCCACGATGTCAAAGCCGATGTCGGTCAGGCGGGTCTTGACCTGGGGGTCGGCCAGCGCGAACACCAGGGCCTCGTGCAGGCGCTTCTTGACATCGGCCGGCAAGCCTTTGGGCGCGGCCACGCCTTGCCAGGAATAGACCTCCGCGTCCTTGACGCCAGACTCGGACAGGGTCGGGGTCTGCGGCAGCAAGGCCACGCGCTTGTCACCGGCCACGGCCAGCACGCGCAGCTTGTCGGCCTTGATGTGTGAGATCACATTGTTGATGTTCTGGAAGGACGCATCCACATTGCCCCCCAGCAAATCGGTGATGGCCGGGCCGCCGCCCTTGTAAGGCACATGCAGGCCGCTGGTGCCGGTTTGCTGCCAGAACAGCACGGCGCTCAAGTGGTCCGAGGAGCCATTGCCCGAGGAGGCAAAGGTCACGCGCTCCGGCGTCTTGCGTTGGGCGGCGATCAGGTCGGCCACCGTCTTGAAGGGCGAGTTGGCCGGCACCACCAGCACATTGGGCGACTGGGCCGCCACGGTGAGGTAGTCGAAGTCGCGGGTCGCGTCGTAGGACACGCCCTTGATCAGGTGCGGCACGATCACATACGGGCCCAAGGACGCCACCAGCAAGGTGTAGCCATCGGCCGGCGCCCGCTTCACAAAGGTCGCGCCAATGCTGCCGGTGGCACCGGCCTTGTTGTCGACGATGACGCTTTGGCCCAGCTTCTCGCCCATCTTGGTGGCCAACAAACGGGCCACCATGTCGGTCGAGCCGCCTGGGGGGAAGGGCACCACCATCGTGATGGTCTTGTCTGGGAAAGCGGCCCAGGCGGGCACGCTCAGGCAGGCCAGGGCGGCGCCCATCCAGGCGCGGCGGCCCAGCTTGGAAAGAAATGGCATGGCAGTGTTGTCTCGGTTCGAAGGAAAAGGCGCTGGCGCGCAAACGCCAGCGCTCGCGGGGTCAGCTGGGCACGCGCACGGCCTGGCGGGCCAGCAGCTTCCAGGCCCCACCCTGCTTTTGCCAAACCAGCAAAATCTTCAGGTCCACCTGGCCGGGCTTGCCCGCATCCAAGGTGCCGCCGGTGAGGCGATGCCGCACCACGGCCACATCGCCCGACAAGCGCACGGTCTGCTCGCTCAGCTCGATGTGGGTGAAATCGGAGCGCGCCGCCAGCAGGTCGGCAACAAAGCTCTCGCGGGTGTCCAGGCGGCCTGCCGAATGGCCATAGCTCAGCGAATCACTGAGCAAGGCCTCCAGGCGGTTGCGCTCGGGGTCGACCATCAGCACACGCAGTTGCTCGACGGCCTGGGCCACGGCTTGTTCGTCGGGGCTGATCTGGGTCCAGCCAGCGACGGGGGCCAGCAGCGCGGCCCCCCACAGGCCGAGGACGGCCACACGTTGACGGATGTTCATGAGAATCGTCTCCTGTCAGTGAAGGGGGGCCGGACCTGGGCCTCAGAGGGCTTGCGAGCCCAGCTTGCGGATCAGCACATCCAAGGCTTCCATTTCGTTGGCCTTGAGGTCGGTCAGGGGCGTGCGCACCGGGCCGGCGTCGTGGCCAACCAGCTTGGCGCCGGCCTTGACGATGCTGACGGCGTAGCCTTGGCCCCGGTTGCGCAGCTCCAGGTAAGGCAGGAAGAAGTCCTTCAGCAGACGGTGCTGGGTGGCGTGGTCGTCGGTGCGCACGGCTTCATAGAAGTCCATCGCCGTCTTGGGGATGAAGTTGAAGACAGCAGAGGAGTACACCGGTGTGCCCAGCGCCTTGTAGGCGGCGGCATAGACCTCAGCGGTCGGCAGGCCACCCAGGTAGGCAAATCGGTCACCCATGGTTTGGTAGATGGACATCATCAGTTCGATGTCGCCAATGCCGTCCTTGAAGCCCACCAGGTTGGGGCAACGGTCGGCCAGGATTTGCAGCGAGGCCGGGGTCAGCTTGGCTTGGCCACGGTTGTAGACGATGACGCCGAACTTCACGCTCTTGCACACCGCTTCGACGTGGGCGATCAGGCCTTCCTGGCCCGCTTCGGTCAGGTAGTGCGGCAGCAGCAGCACGCCGTGCGCGCCAGCCTTTTCAGCGGCTTGGGCGCACTGGATGGCAAAGCGGGTCGGGCCACCAGCGCCGGCGATGATGGGGACCACGCCACGGCAGGTGTCGACGGCGGTCTGGATGATGCCGGGGTACTCGTCCGCGGTCAGCGAGAAGAACTCACCCGTGCCGCCCGCCGCGAACAGGGCGCTGGCGCCGTAGGGGGCCAGCCACTCCAGGCGTTCGATGTATCCCTTTTGGTTGAAGTTGCCTTCCGCGTCGAAGTCGGTCAGCGGGAAAGACAGCAGGCCGGAGCCCATGATGGTCTTGAGTTCTTGAGGCGTCATGTGAGTGCTCTTCAGTGGGTTGAGATGAAAAAGAAAATGAAAGCGAAAAAAAGGGGACCGCGCGGCGGCTCAGTCGAGCTTGACGTTGGCGGCTTGCACCACCTTGGCCCAGCGCGCGCGCTCTTGGTTGAAGAACTGTTCTTCTTCGGTCGGCGTCATGGTCACGACCTCGGCGCCCTGGCCGGCCAGGCGCGAGCGGATCTCGGGGCTGCGGATGATGCGGATCAGCTCGGCGTTGAGCCGGGCCACCACGGCGTCCGGTGTGCCGCGTGCCATGCGCACGCCTTGCCAGGTGCCAGATTCAAAACCGGTCACGCCCTGCTCGGCCAGCGTGGGCACCTGGCCCACCAGGGGCATGCGCGTGCCCTTGGACACGGCCAGCAGCTTGAGCTTGCCGGCCTGCACCTGGGGCAGCGTGGCCAGCATGCCGTTCATGAGCACCTGGGTTTGACCCGCCACGGTGTCGCCAATGGCCTGCACGCCGCCCTTGTAAGGCACGTACTCCCAGCGCGCACCTGAGGCGCGCTGCACCGCCACGGCGGCCAAATGGGCGGCGCTGCCGGTGGCGGGGATGGCGAAGTTGAGGTCGCTCTTCTTGGACAAGGCCACCAGCTCGGCAAAGTTGTTGACCGGCAGCGAGGGGTGGACCACCAGCAGGTGCGGCGAATACGCCAGCATGGTCACGCCACGCAGGTCCTTGGAGGGGTCAAAAGCCAGCTTGGTGTAGACCGAGGGGCTGATGGCCAGCGCGCCCACATCGCACAGCAGCAGGGTGTAGCCGTCGGCCGCGCCGCGGGCCACCAATTCGGCACCCAGGTTGCCATTGGCGCCGGCCCGGTTTTCCACCACCACCGGCTGCTTCAGCGCCTCTGACAAAGGCTGGCTGATGGCGCGGGCAATGATGTCCGACGAACCGCCCGGCGGGTACGGCACCACGATGCGCAGGGGGCGCGTGGGCCAGCTGTCGGCCCAGGCCAGGCCGGACGTGGCCATCAAAGCGGCGGCGGCCAGCAGGCTGCTGCGTCGGGAAAAGGTCATGCTTGTCTCCTGGGCTGGGTCCGCCGCCGTCAACCAGGCTCAGAGGCCTCAGGTTGCGACTGAAAACGAACCTTGTTTTTCAATGTCGTCAGTCATCGTACAACTAAACTTTGAAAAAATCCAGCACGACGCTGGATTGACCTGACACCGCAGTCGAAAAAGCTCAGGCGGCCGGTGGCGAGGTGCCCTCGGCGGCGTCCGTGCCGGCAGCCTGTCCCGCTTGGGCCAGGGCCTGGGCTCGGCGCAGGCGCTCGCGGCTGTTGGTCAGGTGGATGCGCATGGCCGCCCGGGCGGACTCGGCATCCTGGCGCGCGATGGCATCAAAAATTTCTTCGTGCTCGCGGTTCACTTTTTGCAGGTACTGGGCCCGCAATTCAGGCGCCATGCGCATGGCCGAGGAGATGCGGGTGCGCGGGATGATGGTGGTGCCCAGGTGGCTCATGATGTCGCCAAAGTAGCGGTTGCCCGTGGCATGGGCGATCTCCAGGTGGAAGCGGAAATCCGGTGACACGGTGTCGCCGCCCTCCCCCACATTGGCCGCAAAGTCACGCAGGGCCTCGCGCATGGCCTGCAGTTGCGCGTCGGTGCGGCGCACGGCGGCCAGGCCAGCGGACTCGGTCTCCAGGCTGACACGCAACTCCAGCACCGCCAGCACGTCCACCGAGGTGGCCATGTCCGACGGGTCGATGCGGAACATGCCCGTGCTGCGCGCCTCCAGCACAAAGGTGCCAATGCCATGCCGGGTCTCGACCAGGCCACCGGCCTGCAAGCGCGACAAGGCCTCGCGCACCACGGTGCGGCTGACGCCAAAAGCCCGCATCAACTCCGACTCGGTGGGCAGCTTGTCCCCCGGGCGCAGCACTTGCGCCTGGATGCGGCTGCTGAAGTCGTCCACCAAATCATGGGCCAAACCCCGAGGGCGGCGTCGCGCGGGTGACGCGGCAAGCGGCATTTCGGCCTCCGACAGCGATGACTTGGGAAAACCCGGGGTGTGGACCGTTGACAACTTTGACATGGCCTGATGATAATCCGCCACCACGTTGTACGACAACCGATAACACACCTCATCAACCCGCCGTGTACGCCCCTGGGGCGACACGCTCACTGAGACAAACCATGCAAAAACTCTTGCTCACCGGCGCCGCTGGCGGCCTGGGTCAGGTGCTGCGCCAGACCCTCAAGCCCTTCACCCACACCTTGCGCCTGTCCGACATCGCCGCCTTGGCGCCTGCCGCCGACGCCAGCGAAGAAGTGCAGTGCTGCGACCTGTCCGACAAACAGGCGGTGGACGCCCTGGTGCAGGGCTGCGACGCCATCGTGCACCTGGGCGGGGTGTCGGTGGAGCGGCCGTTTGAAGAGATTCTGGAAGCCAACATCCGCGGTGTGTTCCACGTCTACGAGGCCGCACGCCGCCATGGCGTCCAGCGCGTGGTGTTTGCCAGCTCCAACCACGTGATTGGCTTTTACAAGCAGACCGAGACCCTGGACACCGCCGTCGAGCACCGCCCCGACGGCTACTACGGCCTGTCCAAGGCCTACGGCGAAGACCTGTCGCGCTTTTACTTTGACCGCTATGGCATCGAGACCGTGTGCATCCGCATCGGCTCGTCCTTCCCCGAGCCACGCGACCGCCGCATGATGTGCACCTGGCTGAGCTACCGCGACCTGACCGAGCTGATCCGCTGCAGCCTGTTCACCCCGGATGTGGGCCACCTGGTGGTCTATGGCGTGTCGGACAACGCCAAGGTCTGGTGGGACAACAGCGCCGCGGCCCGCCTGGGCTTTGTGCCGCAAGACAGCTCGGAGGTGTTCCGCGCCCAGATCGAACAGCAGCCCCTGCCCGCCGCGGACGCGCCGGTGTCGGTCTACCAAGGTGGCAACTTCTGCGTTGCCGGCCCTTTCGAAGGCTGATCCCCCATGGCAACCACCGCCGAACTGGTGCTGGACGCGCGTTGCGCCACCGGGGAAAGCCCGGTCTGGAGCGTGGCCGAGCAAGCGCTGTACTGGGCCGACATCCCGGCCGGCCGCCTGTACCGACTGAACCCCAGCACGGGCGCGCTGAAGCAATGGCAGGCGCCCCAAATGCTGGCCTGCCTGGCCTTGAACGCCCAAGGCGATGGCCTGGTGGCGGGGCTGGAAGATGGCCTGTACCACCTGCAACTGCCTCCCATGGGCGACACCCTGAGCGCCGAACGCCTGGCCAGCGTGGCGCATGCCGCCCCAGGCATGCGTTTCAACGACGGCCGTTGCGACCGCCAAGGCCGCTTCTGGGCGGGCACCATGGTGATGGACATGGCCGCCGGCGTGCCCGCCGGCGCCCTGTACCGCCACGACGCGCGCGATGCCATCACGGGCCAACTGCAAGCGCAGCTGAGCGGCCTGTTGGTGCCCAACGGCCTGGGCTTCAGCCCCGATGGCCGCACCCTCTACCTGTCGGACTCGCACCCCAGCAGCCAACGCATCTGGGCCTTTGACTACGACACCGACACCGGCACGCCCTCACGCCAGCGTCTGTTCGTGGACATGCAGTCCCTGCCAGGCCGCCCCGATGGCGCCGCCGTCGACGCCGACGGCGGCTACTGGATCTGTGCCAACGACGCCGGCCTGGTGCACCGCTTCACACCTGAGGGCCGGCTCGACCGCTCCTTGGCCGTGCCGGTCAAGAAGCCCGCCATGTGCGCGTTTGGCGGCGCCGACCTGCGCACCCTGTTTGTGACCAGCATCCGCCCCAGCGGCGTGGACCTGAGCGACCAGCCCCTGGCCGGCGGCGTGTTCGCGCTGCAGCCCGGCGTGGCAGGCCTGCCCGAGCCGGGCTTCCAGGGCTGAGCCCCTCCCTTTTTCACCCCATCCATCAAAACCACCAAGAGGACGACAAATGAGACTGAAAACCACCCTGCTGGCCCTGGCCACTGCCTTGAGCCTGAGCGCCCAGGCCACCGAGTTCCGCTCGGCCGACATCCACCCCGACGGCTACCCGACGGTGGACGCGGTCAAGTTCATGAGCGATCGCGTCAAGCAACTCACCAACGGCAAGCACAGCATCAAGGTGTTCAACAACAGCGCCCTGGGCAATGAAAAAGACACCATCGAGCAAACCAAGATCGGTGCCCTGGCCATGGTGCGCGTGAACATCGCGCCGATGAACAACATCTGCGCGGCCACCCAGGTGCCGACCATGCCCTTCCTGTTCCGCAGCAAGGAGCACATGCGCGCCGTGCTGGACGGCCCCATTGGCGAAGAGATCCTCAAGTCCTGCGAGCCGCAGGGCTTCATCGGCCTGGCCTATTACGACAGCGGCGCGCGCAGCCTCTACACCGCCAAGAAGCCGGTCCGCACCCTGGCCGACGCCAAGGGCCTGAAGATCCGCGTGCAGCAGTCGGACCTGTGGGTGTCTTTGCTGGAAGCCATGGGCGCCAATGCCACGCCCATGCCTTTTGGCGAGGTCTACACCGCGCTCAAGACCGGCCTGGTCGACGGCGCCGAGAACAACTACCCCTCGTTCGAGAGCTCGCGTCACTTTGAAGTGGCCAAGTACTTCTCGCTGACCGAGCACTCGATGGCGCCCGAAATGCTGCTGTTCTCCAAGCGCGTGTGGGACAAGCTCAGCGCTGAAGAACAAGCGGCGCTGCGCCAGGCTGCCAAAGAGTCCGTGCCCTACATGCGCCGCCTGTGGGACGAGCGCGAAGCCAAGTCCCTGGCCACGGTGAAGGCCGGTGGCGCCGAGATCATCACCGTGGACAAGGCCTCCTTCCAGGCGGCCATGAAGCCGGTGTATGACAAGTTCATCACCGACGCCAAGCTCAAGGACCTGGTCAAGCGGGTCCAGGACACCAAGTAAGGCCCCGCAGGCCCCCTGGCCTGCCCCTCCCCTGACAGACCGCCCTGCCCCGAAGCCCCGGCTTCAGGGGCCAGGGACTGGCTCGCCCTTTTTTCCCCTTCCAAGCGATTTTTCAACCATGTACTCCCAAATCTGTCGCAGGCTCGCCCGCGCCTGCATGTGGCTGGGCATTGCCGGCATCGTGGCCCTGATTGGCGCCGTGAGCTGGCAGGTCATCGGCCGCTATGTGCTCAACAACACCCCCACCTGGGCCGAAAGCCTGTCCCTGCTGCTGGTGCTTTACGTGACCATGCTGGGCACCGCCGTGGGCGTGCGCGACGCCGGCCACATCGGCCTGGAGTCCTTCCTGGTGCTGGCCCCTGAAAAAGTGCGCCTGAAGATGGAAATGCTGATCCATGTGCTGGTCGCCCTGTTTGGCGCGGCCATGGCCTGGAGCTGCGCCGAACTGGCCATCTCGGTGTGGGAGTACCGCCTGCCCACGCTGTGGATTTCCGAAGGCTGGAAGTACGTGCCCGCCACCGTGGCCGGCGCGCTCATCGTGCTGTTTTCCATTGAACACCTGATCGCCCTGGCCCAGGGGCGCGAACTCGAACCCTCCTGGGGCTGATCACCATGGCACTCACCATCCTGTGTATTTCTTTTGCGCTGTTCCTGCTGCTGGGCGTGCCCGTGGCCTTTTCGATCGGCCTGTCCGCCCTGGCCACCTTGCTGTATGAAGGCCTGCCGCTGGCGGTGGGCTTCCAGCAGATGACCTCGGGCATGAGCATCTTCTCTTTCCTGGCCATTCCGTTCTTCATCTTTGCCGGTGAGCTGATGCTGTACGGCGGCATTGCCGACCGCATCGTGGACCTGGCCCGCAACCTGGTCGGCCATGTGCGTGGCGGCCTGGGCATGTCCAACGTGGTGGCCTGCACCTTGTTCGGCGGCGTCTCGGGCTCGCCAGTTGCGGACGTGTCGGCCATGGGCGCCGTGATGATCCCCATGATGAAGAAAGAGGGTTACCACGCGGACTACGCTGTCAACGTGACCACCCACGCAGCCCTGGTGGGCGCGCTGATGCCCACCAGCCACAACCTGATCATTTACTCGCTGGCCGCCGGCGGCAAGGTGTCGATTGCCTCGCTGATCCTGGCCGCGCTGCTGCCCGCCGTGATCCTGACCCTGTGCAACCTGGCCGCCGCCTACCTGGTGGCCATCCGCCGCGGCTACCCGGCCGGCAGCTTCCCGGGTTGGGCCATCGTGGCGCGCTCGCTGGCAGCCGCCCTGCCGGGCCTGATGATCGTGGTGCTGATCCTGGGCGGCATTCTGTCGGGCGTCTTCACCGCCACCGAATCCGCTGCCGTGGCCGTGCTCTACGCGCTGGGCCTGACGGTGCTGGTGTACCGCTCGATCCAGCGCGAGCACTTCATCAAGGCCGCAGCCAAAGCCGTCAAGACCACGGGCGTGGTGCTGATGCTGATTGGCATCTCCAGCACCTTCGGCTACCTGATCAGCCTGTACAGCGTGGCCGAGCTGACCGGTGCCATGCTGTCGCAACTGACCACCCAGCCCTGGCTGATCTTCCTGCTGGTCAACGTGCTGCTGTTCGTGCTGGGCACCTTCCTGGACATGGCCGCCACGATCTTGCTGTGCACCCCGATCTTCTTGCCGATCTGCCAGCAGTACGGCATGAGCTCGGTGCAGTTCGGCATCATGCTGCTGATCAACTGCGCGCTGGGCCTGAACACCCCGCCCGTGGGCACCACCCAGTTCGTGGGCTGCGCCATCGGCGGCGTCTCCGTGGGCACGGTGATGCGCACCATCTGGCCCTTCTATGGCGCCCTGATCTTCGCCCTGCTGCTGGTCACCTATGTGCCCGGCTTCTCGATGTGGCTGCCCAGCCTGGTGACAGGCCGCCCCGTGCTCTGAGGCTGGCGCCCCACCCCTCTGATCTGCCCTCCTGGGCCCCCGATGGCGGGGGCCGTCCCCACCCACAGCACCGGCTGCGGGGCGGGCCGGCCTGCGCCTGATTCCCCCCCAACCACCACAACGGAGAACCTCGCTATGAAAAAATCCCTCGTCGCCCTGGCCGCCTTCAGCGCCTGCGGCCTGAGCCTGGCCCAGTCCTCGGTCACCCTCTTTGGCGTGCTCGACCTGGCCTATGAAAACGTCAAGACCAACACCGGCCGCATCTCCGGCGTCTCCCCCTCGGGCAACGCCGCCAGCCGGCTGGGCTTTCGCGGCGTGGAAGACCTGGGCGGTGGCCTGGCGGCCACCTTCTGGCTCGAAGCCGCCATCAACCCCGCCAGCGGCATCGGCAGCAGCGGCACCACCACCAACAACCAGCGCAGCGACGTGGCCGCCGGTGGCCTGACCTTCAACCGCCGCGCCACCGTCGGCCTGACGGGCGCCTTTGGCGAAGTGCGCCTGGGCCGCGACACCACCCCGAGCTGGCAGAACTACCTCAACGCCGACCCCTTTGCCGCCGCGGGCGTGGGCACGCTGATCCTGGACTACACCGGCTCGGCCGCGGCCAACACCTTTGTGCGCGCCTCCAATTCGGTGGGCTACATCCTGCCCTCGGGCCTGGGCGGTGTCTACGGTCAGGCCATGTACGCGTTTGGCAACCAGGCCAGCAACGCCACCATCAACAACATCAACACCGCCAGCAACGGCCGCTACGTGGGCGCGCGCCTGGGCTACAAGCAAGACGCGCTGGATGTGGCGGCGGCCTACACGCGCACCACCTTCGCTGGCCTGACCCAGAACCTGGGCAACGGTGGCCTGGCGGGCCCGGGCACCTCGGGGGCGGCAGCGCCTTTGGCTGGTGACATGGCCGACACCAGCGTCTACGGCTCGTACAACTTTGGCGTGGCCAAGGTGATGGGGATCGTGGCGCAGCAAAAGCTGTCGGACGTGAGCAAGCTGGGCAATGCACAAAGCACCAAGGGCTGGTCGCTGGGCGTGAACGCGCCGGTGGGCGCGGCCAATGTGTTGGCCTCGGTGGGCCAGGTGAAGCTGGGCAACGCGAAGGCGCAGAAGTTGGCGGTGGGCGGTGTGTACAACCTGTCCAAGCGCACGGCGCTGTACGGTACGCTGGCGCGGGTGAGCAACTCGGGTGGCGCGTCGATGGCGGCGGGCTCGTATGGTTCTGGCGCGCTGGGCCCGGTGGCGGGTGCGGCCAATGTGAACAGCAACTCCACGGGCATCGACTTCGGTGTGCGCGTGAGCTTCTGAACCCAACGCGCAAGGCCTCTTGTCAGCTCCGCTGGCTGATCCCCAGATGGCCTCAGCGCACCTCTGCCAGGGTGCGCGGGTGAGGTCGGGGCGTCCGTGGGCGAGCGGCTGAAGAGGGGCCTCGGTTTCGGTCCAAGGTTGGAGGGTGCTCGTTGAACCGAGCACCCTCTTTTTTTGGGGGGAGGGCTGGCGCAGCCACGCCCTCCAAGCGTGGCGCCGGGCCTGCGCAGGTGCGAGGCCTCAGGCGGGGTCGGTCTTGTCCAGCCCCAGCAGGCGCACCGCGTTGTCCTTCAAGATGCCCGGCATGACTTCAGGCTTGAAGCCGGCGACCTCAAAGTCCTTCATCCAGCGCTCGGGGGTGATCAGCGGGTAGTCGCTGCCGAACAGGATGCGGTCCTTGAGCAAGGTGTTGGCGTACTGGATGAGCTGCTTCGGGAAGTACTTCGGGCTCCAGCCCGACAGGTCGATCCAGACATTGGGCTTGTGCGTGGCCACCGACAAGGCCTCGTCCTGCCAGGGGAAGCTGGGGTGAGCCATGACGATTTGCATGTCCGGGAAGTCGATCGCCACATCATCCAGGTGCATGGGGTTGCTGTACTCCAGGCGCAGGCCGCCGCCGCAGCGCATGCCGCTGCCAATGCCGCTGTGGCCGGTGTGGAAGATGGCGGGCAGCTTATAGTGGTTGATCACCTCGTAGATGGGCCAGGCCATCTTGTCGTAGGGGTGGTAGCCCTGCACCGTGGGGTGGAACTTGAAGCCCCGCACGCCGTGCTCGGTGATCAGCTTCTCGGCCTCGCGCGCCCCCATCTTGCCCTTGTGCGGGTCGATGCTGCCGAAGGCCATCATCATGTCGCTGTTCTTCTTGGCGGCTTCCGCGATCTCTTCGTTCGGGATGCGGCGGCGGCCCAGCTTGGACTCGCTGTCCACGGTGAACATGATCAAACCGATCTTGCGCTCGCGGTAGTACGCCACCGTCTCGTCGATGGTGGGGCGCAGGTTGCTGCCGAAGTACTTGTCGGCGGCGCGGTCGTATTCCTCGCCGTAGCTGTCAAAAGGGTTCCAGCAACTCACTTCCGCATGGGTGTGGATGTCGATGGCAATGAGGTTCTTGTAGTCCATGAAGTCTCCTAGGGGTGGATCGGGGCCCGGGTAAATACTAGGTAAAAAACGCGCTGGCCTTGCTTGATTTGATTATGTTTCATAACCATAATCGATTCAACAACGGAACGCAATCATGAACCAGACACCAGCCAACCCCGATCTCAAAATTGAATTCCACGGCGCCTCCAATGAAGTAGCCGTGATCCGCCTGACCCGCCCGACCAAGCGCAACGCGCTCAGCGACGGCCTGATTCTGGCCATCCGCGACGCCTTTGAGAACCTGCCCGCCACCGTGCGCGCCGCCGTCATCGATGGCGAAGGCCCGCACTTCTGCGCTGGCCTGGACCTGAGCGAACTCAAAGAGCGCGACGCCGGCCAGGGCCTGTACCACTCGCGCATGTGGCATGCGGCCCTGGAGCGCGTCCAGCACGGCCCGGTGCCGGTGATTGCCGCGCTGCACGGCGCGGTGGTGGGCGGCGGCCTGGAGCTGGCCAGCGCCTGCCACATCCGGGTGGCAGACGAAACCACCTTCTACGCCCTGCCCGAAGGCTCGCGCGGCATCTTCGTGGGCGGTGGCGGCGCGGTGCGCATCCCGCGCCTGATCGGTGCTGCCCGCATGACCGACATGATGCTGACAGGCCGCGTCTACAACGCCGCCGACGGCGAACGCATCGGCATGGCCCAGTACCTGGTGCCCCAAGGCACGGCCTTTGACAAGGCCCTGGAGCTGGCCAAGCGCGTGGCTGAAAACGCCCCGCTGACCAATTACGCGCTGATGCACGCCCTGCCGCGCATTGCCGAGCAACCGGCTGACCAGGGCTTCTTCACCGAAGCGTTGATGGCCGCCATCGCCCAAAGCGCGCCCGACGCCAAGGAGCGCGTGCGCGCCTTCCTGGAAGGCCGCGCCGACAAGGTGCGCAAGGACTGATCGCACGGCGCCCTGCGGGGCGCCTGCGCCACGCGCGCCCGGTGTGCGCCCAGAACCCAACCCACAGCCCAGCAGAACAAACATGACAGAGACAACACAGCCCTCTGGCGCTCAAGCGCCGCGTTACCGCCCGCTGACTTTTGGCGTGACCCGCGTCGCGCTGCAAGATGGCGCTCCCGGCACCCGCTACCTGCGGGCAGACCAAGACCTGGCCGAGCATGCCCCCCGCATGACCGACCGCCTGCTGCACTGGGCCCGCACCGAACCCACCCGCACCTTTTTGGCCCAGCGCGAACGCCTGGCCGACGGCAGCACGGGCGACTGGCGCCGCATCAGCTACGCCCAGGCACTGGCCACAGCACGGCGCATCGCCCAGGCCTTGATCGACCGCGGCCTGAACACCGAGCGCCCGGTGGTGATCCTGAGTGAAAACGGACTGGAGCACGCCCTGCTGGCCCTGGGCTGCCTGCTGGCGGGCGTCCCGCACTGCCCGGCCTCACCGGCCTATTCCACCATCAGCCAGGACTACGACAAGCTGCGCCATGTGCTCAACACCTTGACGCCGGGCCTGGTCTTTGCCACCGAAGGCAGCCGCTACGGCCGGGCCATCGCCGCCGCCGTGGCCGCCGACACCGAGGTGGTGCTGGTCCATGGCAGCGTCGAAGGCCGCGCGCACACCGACTGGCAAGCCCTGCTGGACACCCCGGACACCGAAGCCGTGGATGCCGCGATACAAGCCACGGGTCCGGACACCATCACCAAGTTCTTGTTCACCTCGGGCTCGACCAAGCTGCCCAAGGCCGTGATCAACACCCACCGCATGTGGTGCGCCAACCAGCAGCAGATGCGTCAGTCCATGCCCGTGCTGGCCGACCCCGACCTGCCCCCGGTGCTGATCGACTGGCTGCCCTGGAACCACACTTTTGGCGGCAACCACAACGTGGGCTTGACGATTTACAACGGCGGCACGCTCTACATCGACGACGGCAAGCCCACGCCGGCCCTGATGCACGAGACCCTGCGCAACCTGCGTGAGATTGCACCCACCGTGTACTTCAACGTGCCCACCGGTTTCGAGGCCATCGCCAACGCGATGAAAACCGACACCGTGCTGCGTCAGCAACTTTTGTCGCGCGTTCGCATGTTCTTCTACGCTGGCGCGGCCTTGGCGCAATCGGTGTGGGACGACCTGCACCAATTGCAAGAAGCCGAGCTGGGCGAGCGCATTGTCATGGGCACCGGCCTGGGCATGACCGAATCCGGCCCCTTTGCCATCTTCGTGACCGGCCCGCAGGTCAAGTCGGGCGACCTGGGTGTGCCCACGCCCGGCCTGACCCTGAAGCTGGTGGACACCGACGGCAAGACCGAGGTGCGCTACCGGGGCCCCAACATCACCCCGGGCTACTGGCGCGCCCCGCAAGAGACCGCCGAGCACTTCGACGAAGAAGGCTTCTTCTGCAGCGGCGACGCCGTGCAGTGGATCGACCCCGAGAATGTGCACCTGGGTCTGCGCTTTGATGGCCGCATCGCCGAAGACTTCAAGCTCGCCACGGGCACCTTTGTCAGCGTGGGCCCGCTGCGCGCCAAGATCACCGCCGCCGGCGCTCCCTACGTGCAAGACGCGGTGCTGACCGGCATCAACCTGAAGGAAGTCGGCGCACTGATCTTCCCAACCCAGGCCTGCCGCGCTTTGAGCGGACTGCCGGCCGGCACCCCCTGGGCCGAGGTGCTGCAAAGCGCCCCGGTGCTGGCGAAGTTCCAGCAAGTCATCAACGAATTGGCCAGCCACGCCACGGGCAGCGCCAACCGCATCGCCCGCGCCGCCTTGCTGGCCGAGCCACCCTCGATCGACAAGGGCGAGGTCACCGACAAGGGTTCGATCAACCAACGCGCCGTGCTCAAGCACCGCGACGCCCTGGTGCAAGCGCTGCACCAAGGCACCCTGCCCCACACCTTCCAACCGCAAGGAAACTGACATGGACATCCAAGGACAAGCCGCACTGGTCACCGGGGGCGCATCGGGCCTGGGCGAAGCCACGGCGCGCGAACTCGCCCGCCTGGGCGCCAAGGTCGCCGTGCTCGACGTCAACGCCACGCTGGCTGCCCAGGTGGCCGCCGACCTCAACGCGCAATACGGCGAGGGCCGCGCCGTGGCCTGCGTGTGCGACATCACCAACACCGAGAGCGTGCAAGCCGCCCTGGCCCAAGCCAGCGCAGCCCATGGCCCGGCGCGCATCTTGATGAACATCGCCGGCATCGGTACCGCCAAACGTGTGGTGCAAAGAGACGGCAGTGCCGCGCCGCTGGAAGACTTCAGCCGCGTGGTCACCGTCAACCTGATTGGTGCTTACAACATCAGCCGCCTGTTCGCCGCCGAGTGCGCCAAGCAAGCCCCGCTGGAAGACGGCGAGCGCGGCGTGATGATGTTCACCGCCTCGGTCGCAGCCTTTGACGGCCAGGTGGGCCAACAGGCTTACAGCGCTTCCAAGGGCGGCCTGGTCGGCATGACCTTGCCCATGGCGCGCGACCTGGCCCAGCACGGCATCCGCGTGTGCACCGTGGCACCCGGCCTGTTCGCCACCCCGCTGATGAAGCAGCTGCCCGAGCCCGTGCAGGCCTCGCTGGCCGCGTCCATCCCCTTCCCCTCGCGCTTGGGCAAGCCCGACGAGTTCGCCCAACTGGCCTGCCACATCGTGACCAACGGCCACCTCAATGGCGAGGTGATCCGCCTCGACGGCGCGCTGCGCATGGCGCCACGCTGAAGCGGGCCTACCGACCCACACCACAACAACATCGGAGACAAACCATGAACAACCGCCGTCAATTCGTCCAACGCCTGGGCAGCGTCGCCGCCCTGGGCGCCTTAGGCTCCAGCGCCAGCCTGCTGCCGCTCAACGCCTTTGCCCAACTGGTGGAACAGGTCAAGATTTACTACGGCTTCCCGGCTGGCAGCTCGGGCGACAGCGTGTCGCGCCGCGTAGGCGAAAAGATGATGGGCAGCGCCTTCACCAAGAACCCGGGCGTGGTCGAGAACAAGCCCGGCGCCGGTGGCCGCATCGCGCTGGAGTCGCTCAAGCCTTCGCCCGCGGACGGCAGCGTGCTGGCCGTGTCGCCCTTCTCGGCACTGGCCATCTACCCGCACATCTACAGCAAGATGAACTACGAGGCCAAGGACTTCGCGGCCGTGTCGATCGCGGCCGTCATGCACCACGGCCTGGCCGTGGGCCCGCTGGTACCCGCCAGCGTGAAGAACCTGAAGGACTTCCTGGCCTGGGCCAAGGCCAACCCCAAGGACGCCAGCTACGGCTCGCCAGGTGCGGGCTCGACTCCCCACTTCATTGGGGCCCTGCTGGGCTTGAACGCCGGCGTGGAACTGCGCCACGTGCCCTACCGCGGCTCCATCCCCGGTGTGACCGACCTGGTCGGCGGCCAGATCGCCGCCATGCTGACGCCCAGCGGTGACTTCATCGCCAACGCCAAGGCTGGCAAGCTGCGCATTCTGGCCACCTCGGGTGAGAAGCGCTCGCCCTTCCTGCCCGATGTGGCCACCTTTGCCGAACAGGGCTTTGGCGAGCTGACCACCGAAGAGTGGTTTGGCTTCTACGCCCCGGCCAAGACCCCCGCCCCGGTGATTGCTGCGGCCAACGCGGCCATCAACGCAGCGCTGAAAGACAAGTCCGTGATCGACAGCCTGGCCATCGTGGGCCTGATCGCCCAGGGCTCCACGGCCGAAGAAATGGCCCGCTCGCAAAAGCACGAGTTCGAGCGCTGGGGCCCGCTGGTCAAGCGCATCGGCTTCACGGCCGAGTCCTGAGCCCCCTGCGGCACGCGGCGCCACCCGCGTGCCTGATTTCCCTCTGTTGCCTTGCCCTTCCCCCTCCTCTGCCATGTCGTCCTCCTACCAGCCCCGCCCCGCCGACAACGGCTTTTTGTTGTTCAACGTGCTCCAAGCCCCGGCCCAGCTCGCGGCCTTGTCAGACCTCACCGAAGCGGATCAAGGCTTGATGGAGCAGGTGCTGGACGAGGCTGGCAAATTTGTGGGCGAAGTGGTGGCGCCGCTGTCGCGCACGGGCGACGAGATCGGCTGCCGCTGGAACGCGGGCAGCGTGACCACCCCCCCGGGCTTTCGGGACGCCTACCAGGCCTTCTGGCAGGCCGGCTGGCCCGCCCTGTCCTGCGCTGAAGAAGACGGCGGTCAAGGCCTGCCCTGGGTGCTGGAGGGCGTGCTCTATGAATGGCTGAGCGCGGCCAACCATGGCTGGACCATGGCGCCCGGCTTGCTGCATGGCGCCTACGAATGCCTCAAGCACCACGGCCACGCCGAGCTGAAAGCCGCCTACCTGAGCAAGATCGCCAGTGGCGAATGGCTGGCCACCATGTGCCTGACCGAGGCCCATGCGGGCAGCGACCTGGGCATGGTGCGCACCCAGGCCATTGCGCAAGCGGGCGGTCAGTTCCCGGGCGAGCACCGGATCAGTGGCAGCAAGATTTTCATCTCGGGCGGCGAGCACGACCTGAGCGACAACATCGTCCACCTGGTGCTGGCCCGCCTGCCCGGTGCGGCGCCTGGGCCCAAGGGCTTGTCGCTGTTCCTGGCGCCCAAGTTCTTGCCCGATGGCACGCGCAACGGCGCCCACTGCGAACGCATCGAAGAAAAAATGGGCCTGCACGGCAGCCCCACCTGCGTGATGCGCTTTGAAGACGCCACGGGTTGGCTGGTCGGCCAGCCTGGCGCAGGCCTCAACGCCATGTTCATCATGATGAATGCAGCGCGCGTGCACGTGGCCTTGCAAGGCATTGGCCTGCTCGACGCGGCCTGGCAAAAGGCCGACGCCTACGCCCACGAGCGCCGCCAAATGCGCGCGCCCGGCCCTCGCCCGGCCTCGCGCGGCGAAGGCGACAGCGCCGACCTGCTGGTGGAACACCCTGCCATGCGCCGCATCCTGGACGTGCAACGCGCCTGGATCGATGCGGGCCGCCTGCTGGCCTACCGCACCGGCCTGGCCTTGGACCAGGCACGCCACCACCCTGAGGCCACCGAACGCGAACAAGCCCAGCGCTGGTGCAGCCTGGTGACCCCGGTGCTGAAAGCAGCCTGGACACACCAGGCTTTTTACGGCGCCAGCGAATGCCTGCAGGTCTTTGGCGGCCACGGCTATGTGCGTGAATGGGGCATTGAGCAAATCGTGCGCGACTCGCGGGTCAGCATGATTTACGAGGGCACCAACGAGATCCAGGCGGTCGACCTGTTGCTGCGCAAAGTGCTGCCCGATGGCGGTGCGGCCCTGGGCCAGGTGCTGCTGTCGCTGCGGGGTTCCTTGGATGCGTCGCGCGACTTCGACGCCGAAGTGCTGCGCCGCCTGGCCGAACTGCGTTACCTGACCACCACCCTGGCCGCGGCTTGTGGAAGCGACGCCGTGCTGGCCAGCCAAGTGGCCGACGACTACCTGCGCGCCGTGGCGCTGGTGCTGATGGGCTGGGCCTGGGCCCAGATTGCGCAGACCCCGGGGGCCGACCAGGCACGCTGGCAAACACCTTTCAAGGCCTTCCGGGAGCGTGTGCTGCCTGAGTTGGACCTGCGCTTGAAGCTCATCAAGCTACAACTGCCCCAAGCCAGCGTCGCCCACACGGCCTGAGGCCCCAGGCTGGAAACGGGGGTGCCCACGCGGGCGATGCCCCGGCCCCCCTCAAGCGGGGACGGACTTGGTGCTCAGGTCTTCAGCGGCCCGCTCGATGCGGTTGCGCCCCGTTCGTTTGGCGCGGTAGAGCGCGCTGTCGGCCGCCGCCATGAGCTCGCTGGGCCCTTTGCCGTGGACCGGGTAACAGGCCACCCCGGCTGAGAGCGTGCAACGCATGCGCTTGCCTTCGATCAACATCACCGAGGATTCGAGCATGGAGCGGTAACGCTCAGCGCGCGCCATGGCCACGGCCAGGGGCATGTGCGGCAGCATCAGCAAGAACTCCTCCCCACCATGCCGACACACCACATCACTGGAACGTGCATCGGTGCTGAGCAGAAAGGCCAGTCGGCGCAAAACCTCATCCCCCGCCGCATGGCCAAAGGTGTCGTTGATGTTTTTGAAGTGGTCGATGTCGATGAGGATCAAGGACAGGGGTTCGGCCATGCGCTGGCAGCGGGCCAGTTCGCGGTCCATGGTCGCGTCCAGAAAGCGGCGGTTGAACAAACCCGTGAGGGCGTCCCGGTTGGCCTGCTCACGCAACTGGGACTGCAAGGCACTGATCTCCAGCAGTTGCTGCTGCAAGGCCCGCTCACTGTCCTTGAGCTGCCATCGGATGCGGTTGAGCCGGTGGGTGCGGACATTGACGGCGTGAGCGAAGATCCACAAATAGGTGGTCAATGAAGCCATGCTCAAGGCCGTGGACGCGGGGCCCATGTCGGGACGGAACTCAAAGCCCCACAGCAACACCCCACACAAGGCGCCAGAGGCCTGGGCCAGCACCGCCTGGTACAGCCCACCCATGCCCCTGAAAGCGGCCAGGGTCATGGCACCACAGGCGCACAAAGCATAGGCCAACCACAGGGGAGCGCCCATCCAGCTCATCCACAGGCCAAAACAGAAGGAGTCCAGGGTGAGGATGCGCAGTTCGCTGCGCACCGGTTCGGCGCTGTGCCGCGCCAACAGGTAACTCAACTGGGGGTAGGCGACGAACTGAAGCACCAGCGCCACCCAATGGCCCCAGGACCAGGCTCGCTCCTGGCCCAGCAGCACACACACCGCGAAGATCATGCCCCAGGAGACGGTGCGGCCTCGGTAGTTCATGCGAACGACCCAATGGACCTCTCTCATGGAGGCGACGGCGGGGTGTGTTTGAAGTGCCATGCGGGGCGAGACCTGAACCAGGGTGAGGTGGCTGGCCAATTTAGCAAGGCACCGCCCGCCCCGCGCATCGAACGGAAATGCTAGCGATGGTCGGTCATGTACAAGCGCTCAAATGCACGCCAAACGGTCGAAAACCTCAGATGGAGCGCAAAAAGTGCTGCGTCAACAGCACCCAGTAAGCGGCACCGCGCGCGACATTGCTGTCGTGGAAGTCGTAGTTCGGGTTGTGCACCATGCAGGCGCTGTGACCGGCAAACGGGCTGTCGTCCTGGCCATCACCATTGCCAATCAGCAAGTAGCTGCCCGGCACTTTCTCCAGCATGAAGGCGAAGTCTTCACTGCCCGGCAGGGCCGGCGCTTGCAGGGTGACGCGTTCAGGGCCATTGAGCGCCAACGCCACTTCGCGCGCCAAGGCCGTCTCGGCGGGGGTGTTGACCAGCACCGTGTAGCCGGCCTTGTAGTCCACCGTGGCCTCACAGCCAAAGCTGCGCGCTTGCGCTTGGGCCAGGTCGGTGATGCGCTCGCGCAGCAGCTGGCGCACACCTCGGTCCAGGGACCGCACGCTGAGCTTGAGCGTGGCGCAGTCGGGGATCACGTTGTTGGCCTCGCCGGCATGGAAGGCGCCCACCGTGACCACCGCCATGGCCAGTGGATCGACATTGCGCGACACCACGGTCTGCAAAGCCATCACCAGGCTGCTGGCCGCCACCACCGGGTCGGCGGCCTTGTGCGGCATGGCCCCATGACCGCCCACGCCACGCACGGTGATCACCACCTGGTCAGACGAGGCCATGGCTGCGCCCTCGCGCAGCGCCAGGTGGCCCTGGGGGTAGCCAGGCATGTTGTGCATGGCGAAGATGGCGTCACAGGGGTAGCGATCGAACAGGCCGTCTTCCATCATCTTGAGCGCGCCGCCCAGGCCCTCTTCGGCCGGCTGGAAGATCAGGTTCAAGGTGCCGTCAAATTCACCCTGCTCGGCCAGTTGGCGCGCCGCGGCCAACAGCATGGCGGTGTGGCCATCATGGCCGCAGGCGTGCATCACGCCATGGTGCTGGCTGGCATGGGGCACGCCGGTGGCTTCAACAATGGGCAAGGCATCCATGTCGGCGCGCAGGCCCAGGCGACGCGGGCCTGTGCCTCGGCGCAGCTGCGCCACCACGCCTGTGCCGCCCACGCCGCGCTCCACGCTGTAGCCATAGCTTTGCAGGTGCTCGGCCACGCGCTCGCTGGTGCGGTGTTCCTGGAAGCCCAACTCGGGATGTTGGTGGATGTCGCGCCGAAAGGCCACGAACTCGGCAGCGCTGGCCTGGGACTGGGCCAGCACGTTTTGGATGGAAATGTCAGACATGGGGCCTCACTGCGGTTGCAGCTGAATGGACTTGGCGATGGCGCGGAACTGGGCCGAGCCCTCGCTGTAGTAGCGGGCGGCCTCGGCCAGGGACAAGGGTTTGGAGACAAACTGGCTTTGCGCCTCCAGGCTGGCGCGCATGGCGGCGTCGCCCAAGGTCTCGGACAAGGCCTTGTGCAGGGCTTGCACCACGGGCTCGGGGGTGTCCTTCTTCACAAAGTAGCCGGTCCAGATGTTGAAGACAAAACCCTTCAAGGCCTTGCTTTCATTGAGCGTGGGCACGTTCTTCAGGTGGTCCAGACGCTCGGGCGACAAGGTGGCGACGAACTTGAGGCGCCCTTGCTGGGCCATCTCGAGTTGGGGCTTGCCAAAGGGGGTGATGAAGATGTCCACCTGCGAGCCCATCAGGTCTTGCAAGGCGGGAGCCGCCCCTTTGTAAGGCACATGGGTCATGGGCACGCCGACCAACTTGGACAAGTGCTCGCCCATCAGGTGGTAGAAGGAGCCCGGGCCCACGCTGGCATAGGTGAGCGGCTTTTGCTCACGGGCGGCCTGGCTCGCGTAGGCCACCAGCTCATCGCCGTTGCTCACGGGCAAATCGCCCCGTGCCAGCACCGCCATGGGTGCCACGGCCACCAGCTGCACCAGGCGAAAGTCCTCGCTCTTGAACTTGACCGCGGAATTGGCCAGCGGCGAGAGGATCAGCTCGTTGGGCGAACCCTGGAAAATTTGGTAGCCATCGGCCGGCGCATTAAGCACCTTCTGGGCCGCCAAGGCACCGCTCACGCCCCCCAGGTTCTCGACCACCACCGGCTGACCCAGGTGCTTGGCCAGGGCCGTGTTGACGGTGCGCGCGATCACGTCCGACAAGCCCCCGGCCGGGTAAGGCACCATCAAAGTCACCGGCTTGCTGGGATAGGTCTGGGCCAGCACGCCCCCGGCGAAACCCAGACCGGCCAGAAGCAAGGAAAGACCAAGGAAGCGACGTTTGGGGAGGGAGGTCATGGGGGTGTTCGCCTTGAGATGAATGAGATGGGGTCATGCTAGAACACGGTTTACCCATGTGTCTAATGCATTATTTTCCTGATAATGATTCACATCACTCATTCATAAGCCCATGGAACTGCGCCAGCTCAAACACCTGATCTGCCTGGCCGAGTGTGGCTCTTTCAGCCGCGCCGCCGAACAGTTGCACCTGACGCAGTCGGCCCTGAGCCGCAGCATCCAGGCCCTGGAAGCCAGCTTGGGCGTGCCCTTGGTGGACCGCCTGGGCAAGCGCAACGAACTCACCCCGCTGGGCCGCTGGGTGACCGAGCGCGCTCGGCGCGTGCTGTTCGAAGCCAACGATTTGCAAGAAGGACTTCAGCACCTGAGCCAGGCCGATCTGGGCACCCTGCGGGTGGGTTTGGGCTCAGGCCCAGGGGCCTTGTTGATGACCCCTTTGCTGCAGCACATGGCGCGCCACCATCCGGGGGTCAAGGTCAGCGTCTCGCGGGGCTCGACCGAGTTGCAGCTTCAGTTGCTGCGCGAACGCCAGCTGGACGCGCTGGTGGTCGACTTGCGCCGCGTGGCCCCAGCGGAAGACCTGCGCATCCAGGTCTTGGCCGAGTTGCAGGCAGCGTTCATCGCCCGCAGCGGCCACCCGCTGCTGGCCAGTGCCCAGGTCCAGCCCTTTGCCGCTTTGCTGGCCTACCCCTTGGCCACCACGCCGCTGAGCGATGAGGTCGCCCGCCTGCTGGTCGATTTGTATGGCGAGTCGGCCAACCCCGAGCAGATGGCCTCGCTGCGCTGTGAAGACGTGGGCGCCCTGCTCGACACCGTGGCTCAGACCGACGCGGTGTTTCTGGGCATTCGGGCGGCGGCGCGCCAGGGCATGGTCGCAGGCACCCTGGCCGAAGTGCCCGTCAGCCCCGCCTTGCAGGCCTCGGCCCGGTTCGGACTGGTGACCCTGCGCGGTCGCACCGAATCCCCTCTGATGGGCCTGCTGCGGGACTTTGTGCGCAGGCACTTGCACGACTGAGCGGCCGCGCCAAGCAGCGGAAGCCAGAACAGCACCGTGGATACCCGGTAAACCTCGTGCGCTGAGGAAACAACCTGCCACATAATCAGCGCCAGCCATGAAATTAGCCCCTGTCAGCTTCAGCAACATCCCGCTGGGTCGCCCCTTGCCGTTCTCGCTCCACAACGCTGAAGGCACGCTGCTGGCCAGCCGTGGCTATGTGTTCAATGAGCGTGAAGCGCTGGACACCCTGGCCGCCCACGGCACCTTGTTTGTCGACCCCCAGGAAGTGCGTCAGTACCGACGCGCCATGGAGGCGCAGGTGAACGCGATGGTGAACTCACAGAACACCACCCTGGGCCAGATCGCCGACACCCAGATCATGGCCCCCGAGATGGCCCCGACCGGCCTGGGACGCTTGCCCGACGAACTGGACGACCCGGACGCGCCGATCGACTGGCTGGACATGCAAAGCCGGGCCAACACCTTGCTGCGCGACACCAAAAGCCTGCGCTTCATGTTCCGGCTGGACCGTCTGCAACGTGACCTGGGACGGGTGCTGGCACGCAACCCGGACTCGGCCCTGTTTGCCCTGATCCACCTCACGGCCAGTGAAACCCGCTACTACAGCGCCACGCACGCCATGTTGGTGTGTGCCATGTGCTCACTGGCTGCACGCGATGTGCTGAACTGGTCCCCGGAGCTGGAGACCACCATGGTGCGGGCCTGCCTGACCATGAACATCGGCATGACCGAGTTGCAAGACCAGTTGACCCTGCAGCGCGAGCCCGTGTCACCGAAACAGCGCGCGCACATCGATGCCCATGCCGAACGCTCGGTTCACCTGCTGCGCGACCGCGGCGTGCGCGACCCGATCTGGCTGGAAGCGGTGCAGCAACACCACCACGTGAGCGCAGGCCCCTTGGGCGGACGCACACCCGCAGACCAAATTGCCCGCCTGATCCACCGGGCCGATGGCTTTGCCGCACGCCTGTCGCCACGCGCCACGCGCCCGCCCATGGCACCGTCGGCGGCCATGCACGCCACCTACTTTGACGAAGCCAAAAAAGTGGACGAAGCCGGGGCCTCGCTGATCAAGGCCGTGGGCATTTACCCGCCAGGCTCGTTTGTCAAACTGGCCAGCAACGAGATCGCCACCGTGGTGCGCCGAGGGGCCAACACCCTGACGCCCCGCGTGGCCGTGCTGGTCAACCGAGAAGGCATGCCCATGCTGGAGCCGGCCATCCGAGACACCCGGCTGAACGACCACCGCATCCTGTCCAGCGTCAATTACAAAGACATCCGCGTGCGCCCCGACTTGGTTCGCCTGCTGGCCCTCACCTGACCTGACCCCATAAGCCCAGGCCGTCAGTTCGCGGCCAAGCAGACGCAGCGGTTGCGCCCCTCGTTCTTGGCCTGATAAAGGCTGGTATCGGCGCGGGCCAGCACGTCATCCAGGCGGTCGCGGGCGTGCACATGGGTGATGCCGGCGGACAGCGTGATCGGCAGATCGGTCACCAGGTCCTGCCAGGACTGGTGGGCCACCGCCAGCCGCACCCGCTCCAGCACCACCAGCGCCTCCTCCAAGGTGGTGGCTGGCATGAGCAACAAGAACTCTTCGCCGCCATAACGGGCCAGTTTGTCGCTGGGCCGCAAGGTGGCATTCATGGTGTCCACCACCCGACACAAGACCTGGTCCCCCACCAAATGCCCATGGCCATCATTGACGCGCTTGAAGTGGTCCAGATCAATCAAAGCCAATGCGCAGGCTTGACGCCCGCGTTGGACCAGATGAATTTGCTCCTCCAGCATGGGCAAGATGGCGTGGCGGTTCAGGGCGCCAGTCAACAAATCGTGCGTGGCCAGGCGGTGAACCGCCACCACCTCGTCAGCCAACTTGCGCTGACGCTGTACCAAACGCACCCGCAAAACGGTGCCGTAATGGTTCAGCAACAGACAGCGCAGCAGGATCGATGCGTAGGCCAGCCCCACCAGCACGGCCTCGCGGGCATTGTCCGGAATGGTGACCGCGGCGTTGTGCTGGGAGGGCAGGTACTGCAAGGTGATGGCCGTCATCGCACAGGTGCTCAGCCACATCAGCAAGGCCTGCCGTATCGTCAGGCTCAGGGTGCCGAACGCGAAGACGACGAAGATGATGCAGAGGAAGTACGCCTTGATCCACGGGGCCAGGAGCACGGCCCCCAGTTGCACCGCGATGGCCGTCACCATTTGCCATTCCGTGAGGTAAGGGTCGCGTCCCTGCCGACCCCACCCGAGCCGGAAAACCCCTGCGAACACGGCGATGTGGGCCAGCCCCGCCGCGGCGTACAGCAGGGGCAAGCCCAAACTCACGCGATCCAGCCACCAGAAACAGGCCAGGAACAGGGCATCCACTGCATAGCTGACGCCCACCGCCATCAGCATCCGAGTCCGCATGCGGACGTTGAAGCGGTTATCGACTGACGCAGCATCGGACCTTGGGTCCATGGGACCGTGCTGAAGAACCGGAGTCATCGCTGGCGTCCCCCCAGGTCAACGGAGTTTTACTTTGGAAGGTCGAAATTGCGTTACGACGTCATGGTAACAACTGTACGGTGTCGAACAATGAAAATTGATTCGAGGGAGGGGGCGGTCGAAGCGTTAAAACGCAAAAAATACCGAACTGGCCAAGCTTGAGCGCCAGGAAGGAGTCGACGCCCCCCCGGCCCAGCCCCGGCGGTCAGTAGTGGGGCGGCAACTCGTCGCGCGGGCCCGACGCACCGCCACTGTTCTCGGGCTGCTGGCGGCGCAATTCGCGCACTTCGCGGATCAAGGCGTCGATCTGTTCCTGCTGGCGAAACACGATCTGGTTGAGTTGCTCCAGCAAGTCTTCGTTGAAACTGGTTTTGATTTCCAGTTCGGTGAGGCGGTGGTCGATGAGCTCAGGGTTTTCCATGCCGCCATTGGACCTGAAAAATCAGGCCCAGAAAAAAGCCCCGCTCAGGGGCGGGGCTCGACCAGGGTCTGGACGCGGGCAGCGTCGCGCTCGATCAGGCTCGGATCAGGTGGTCAAACGCCCCCAACGCCGCCTTGGCCCCTTCACCTGCCGCGATGATGATCTGCTTGAACGGCACGGTGGTCACGTCACCGGCGGCAAACACCCCCGGCACCGAGGTGCGGGCATGGGTATCGACCACGATCTCACCGTGCTTGGACAGCTCCAGCGTGCCCTTGAGGAAGTCGGTGTTGGGCAGCAGGCCAATCTGCACAAAGATGCCTTCCAGCGCCAGCAGGTGCTCGGCGCCGCTGACGCGGTCCTTGTAGCTCAGGCCGGTAACCTTGCTGCCATCGCCCTGCACTTGCGTGGTCTGGGCGTTGGTGATCACGGTCACATTGGGCAGGCTGGCCAGCTTTTTTTGCAGCACGGCATCGGCCTTGAGCTCAGGGGCGAACTCCAGCAGCGTCACATGGGACACCAAGCCAGCCAAGTCAATGGCCGCTTCCACACCCGAGTTACCGCCACCGATCACGGCCGTGCGCTTGCCCTTGAACAAGGGGCCATCGCAGTGCGGGCAGTAGGTCACGCCCTTGGTGCGGTACTCGTTTTCGCCGGGCACGTTCATGTTGCGCCAACGCGCGCCGGTGCTCAGGATCACGGTCTTGGCCTTCAGCGTGCCGCCATTGGCCAGCTTGACCAGGATGGGCTCACCTGGCTGGGCCGAGGGAATCAGCTGCTCGGCGCGCTGGGCGTTCATGATGTCCACGTCGTAGGCACGCACATGCTCTTCGAGCGCAGCGGCGAACTTCGGGCCTTCAGTCTCCTTGACCGAAATGAAGTTCTCAATGCCCAGGGTGTCCAGGGTTTGGCCACCAAAACGCTCGGTCACCACGCCGGTGCGGATGCCCTTGCGTGCCGAGTACACGGCGGCGGCGGCACCTGCGGGGCCGCCACCGACGATCAGCACGTCGTAGGGGGCCTTGGCGTCGAACTTGACCGCGTCACGAGCCGCTGCGCCGGTGTCGAGCTTGGCCACGATCTCTTCGACCGTCATGCGGCCCGAAGCAAACACCTCGCCATTGAGGTAGACCATGGGCACGGCCAGGATGCCACGGCGCGTGACTTCGTCCTGGAAGGCACCGCCTTCAATGATGGTGGTCTTGACGCGTGGGTTGAGCACGGCCATGAGCGACGCCGCCTGCACCACGTCGGGGCAGTTGTGACAGCTCAGGCTCATGTAGACCTCGAAGTTGTAGTCCCCGTCCAGGGCCTGGATCTGCTCGATCACGTCCTGCTCCACCTTGGGCGGGTGGCCACCGGTCCACAACAGGGCCAGCACCAGCGAGGTGAACTCATGACCCAGCGGCAGGCCGGCAAAACGCAATTGGTTGCTGCTGCCCAGGCGCTGCAGGCTGAACGAGGGCTTGCGCTCGTCGGTGCCGTCGGTGCGCAGCGAAATCTTGTCGGCGCGCAGGGACTGGATGGTCTGCAGCAGTTGCAGCATGTCGCGCGCGGTTTCGCTGTCGTCCAGCGAAGCCACCAGCTCAAACGGCTGCGTCACGCGCTCCAGGTACGCAGAGAGTTGGGTCTTGAGTTGGTCGTCGAGCATGTTCAGGTCCTTCAGGGGTCAATTGGGGGGCGCTGCGGGCGCTTGTGGCGGCCCGGGCGCCGAAATTCGGGCGAAAAAAAGCCGGACGGCATGGCACGAGGCCATGACGCTGTCCGGCGGGGGAGCGCCGAAGCGCTCTGCCGTGTGCCGGCGATTTAGATCTTGCCGACCAGGTCGATCGAGGGGGCCAGGGTCTTGGCGCCTTCGTTCCACTTGGCGGGGCAGACTTCACCGGGGTGAGCGGCGGTGTACTGAGCAGCCTTCAGCTTGCGCACGGTTTCCTTGACATCGCGAGCGATTTCGTTGGAGTGGATTTCGGCGGTCTTGATGACCAGGTCCGGGTTGATGATGAAGGTGCCGCGCAGCGCCAGGCCTTCTTCGGGGATGTGCACGCCAAAAGCGTTGGTCAGCACATGGGTCGGGTCGCCGACCAGGGGGAACTTGGCCTTGCCCACGGCGGGCGAAGTTTCGTGCCACACCTTGTGCGAGAAGTGGGTGTCGGTGGTGACGATGTAAACCTCAGCACCGGCCTTTTGGAATTCAGCGTAGTTGTCAGCAGCGTCTTCGATTTCGGTCGGGCAGTTGAAGGTGAAAGCCGCCGGCATGAAAATCAGAACAGACCACTTGCCCTTCAGGCTTTGGTCGCTGACTTCAACGAACTTGCCGTTGTGGAAAGCTTGGGTCTTGAAAGGCTGGACTTGGGTGTTGATCAAGGACATTCGTGTTTTCCTCTGTTACTTTGGTTAACGACAGCCGCAACTCTATCCGAGGCTGAACCATTGAACCAATTGATTGGAGATATTCATTCGATTGTTTTTTACTATCAAAATTCACCCAAGGCCCTTCTCGCTGTCACGCGGGGTTCACACCGACCCGGCTGGACGGCGGCAGAAAAGGTGACAATTCCCGCATGGTCACCCAGCGCAAAACCAGCCCTTCTCCAGCCGTCGAGGCCGTGGACACCCGCTACCTGGAAACCCTCATGGGTTACAACGCCCGCCGGGCCGCCCTGAGCATCATTGAGGTGTTCATGGAGCGCATGTCCGTCTATGGGCTCAAGGTGGTGGACTTCTCCGTGCTGTCCCTGGTCACCCACAACCCAGGCATCACCTCACGCCAGTTGTGCAGCACGCTCAACATCCTGCCGCCCAACCTGGTGGGCATCATCGCGTCCATGGACCGCCGCGGCCTGATCGAGCGCCGCCCCCACCCCAGCGACGGCCGGGCCATGGGCTTGCACCTGACCGAAGCTGGCCTGGCGTTGATGAAGGACGCTGAGCAAACCGCAGCCGACCTCGAAAGCGACGCCACCAGCCGCCTGAGCGCCACCGAGCGCAAGACCTTGATCCGGCTGCTGCAAAAAATCTACTTGTGAGTCACTGGTGTGCCGCGCCCCCTGAACCAGCCGCACTGAGCGTCAGTTGAGGCCCATTGCCCAAGGCTGGGCAGCTATGAAACCGGTAGCAAAGCACTGATTTGGGCTATAGTCGCGCCGCACAGGCCAGCCCTTCGGCCACCCGTGCTGGCTCGTTTGCGAACATGTTGCGTCACGAGGAGACCCCACCCATGAGTGCCAAGGAAACCCCTGCCATCAGCCAACTGTTCGACCTGCTGGAGTCCCGCTACGCGCTGCGCGTGCTGTGGGCACTGCGTGACGAACACGCCCAAACCTTCCGTTTGTTACAAGACAGCGTGGGGGGCATCACCCCCAACACACTGAACACCCGTATCAAAGAGCTGCGTGAAGCCGGCCTGCTGGACCACGGCCCTTCGGGCTACCTGGTCACCGACAGCGGCAAAGACCTGCTCAAACGCCTCAGCGACGTGCAAGCTTTCGCCGCCAAATGGGCTGCGAACCGCGCCAAAAAGAAGTGAGCCCCCTCTGCCCTCTGGCCTGCAGAGGCGGCCCGGGCTCGGGTTCGACACAGCCGTTTCAGGGATAATCCGGGCTCTTCAACCGGGCCCGCCGGCGTTCAAGCGCCGCACCCAGCCCTCTTTTCTGACAGCACACACCCAAGGACTTTCATGCCCACCACCGAATCCGGCCTGCAATACGAAGACACCACCGTTGGCGAAGGCAGCGAAGCCCGTGCCGGCGCCGAGGTCACCGTCCACTACACGGGCTGGTTGTACGAGAACGGCGTGCAAGGCGCCAAGTTCGACTCCAGCGTGGACCGCAATGACCCCTTCGAGTTCTCGCTGGGTGCAGGCATGGTCATCAAGGGCTGGGACCTGGGCGTGCAAGGCATGAAGGTGGGCGGCAAGCGCACCCTGATCATTCCGCCGCAGCTGGGCTACGGCGCACGCGGTGCCGGCGGCGTGATCCCGCCCAACGCCACGCTGAAGTTCGATGTGGAATTGCTGGGCGTGCAGTCCGCCGACACCGGTGGTGAACTGGAAGTCGTGGACACCGTGGTCGGCGCGGGCGACGAAGCCGTGGCCGGCCGCAAGGTGCGCGTGCATTACACCGGCTGGCTGTACAAGAACGGCGCCCAAGGCCCCAAGTTCGACTCCAGCCTGGACCGCAACTCGCCGTTTGAATTCGGCCTGGGGGCCGGCATGGTCATCAAGGGCTGGGACCAAGGCGTGCAAGGCATGAAGGTGGGCGGCAAGCGCACCCTGATCATCCCCGCCCACCTGGGTTACGGTGCACGCGGCGCCGGTGGCGTGATCCCGGGCAATGCCACGCTGAAGTTCGACGTCGAGCTGCTGGCAGTTCTGTGATTCCACGGGCCCCGCAGGGCCCGATCAGAGGGTCTTGAGCGCGCGACTCAGCCCTGGAGCGCGCGCTCCAGGGGCGCAAATGCGGCAGGGCCCACTGCCTCCCGAATGCGGGGCGCAACCGCCCGCAACTCTTCCAGGTTGCCCGCCCCCTCCACGGCCAAATTCAGCCTGAACCCCCGCAAACCCAAAGACGCCGTCAACGCCACGGCGATGGGGTAGGCATCGGTGTAGCGCTGACGCGGGCTGCGCGCTTGAGCCTCGTCCAAGCCGGGAAGCGGCAAGTCAATGACCACCTCCTGCGCCTCAGTGGGGGCCGGCTCAAGGCGGGTCTCAGGCACCGGCGCCGACACGGGCGCCAGCACCCCCGAGGCCACCAAATGCTGCACATCGCTCAAGGTGATGCCCAAAGCAGCGGTGGAACGCAGCACCTCCTCCAGGTTTCGACGCCCATCAAAAAGAATGAACGCAGACCGCTGTCGAGGCGACAGGATGGGGTCACGCTGCTTGAAAAGCTGCTGCCCGACTTCAGTCTTGGCGTAAATCATGGGCTTGACCGGAAAAAAGGAAACCAACTCGCCCGCCCGCAAAGCAAGCGGACGGCGACGTGAATTTCAGCTTGTCACGCAGACAGGCCTTTTTGAATTGGGGTTTATCCATAAACACCCGAGCGCACGGCCGGCCCCGAACGGGCCAGGCGGGACGCCGCTCCCAAGTCAAGCGTGGACATCGAGCACGGGCGCCGTCTCGCGCGGCCCCAGCAAACTGACCAGCCAGGTGACGGCAAAACCCACTGGCACCCCGAAGACACCCGCCGACACGGGCTGAATGCCCAGCCACAGGCTCTGACCCGGGGCCAGCGCCAGCACCGAGCGCAGCAATGGCGAGTTGGACAGCAGGTAATACACCGTCACCCCCAGCCCAGCCAGCATGCCGACAATGGCCCCCTGGCGGCTGGTACGCCGCCAAAAAATACCCAGCACCATGGCGGGAACCAACGCCGAGGCCGCCAGTGAGAAGGACGCTGACACGAGGGGCAGAATTTCCGAGGGTTTGAGGGCCGCCACAAAAGCCGCCAACATGGCCACGGCCAGCAACACGAATTTGGACAGGATCACCCGCCGCTCCTCCAGCCCCGCCTTGGGTGGCGCCCGGAACAAACGCAGGTCACGCACCAGCGAATTGCTGATGGTCAGCAACAGGCCATCAGCGGTGGACAGGGCCGCGGCCAAGCCCCCCGCAGCCACCAAGCCGGACAGCACATAGGGCAGACCGCCGAGCTCCGGCATGGCCAGCATCACAATGTCGGCGCCTAGGCGAAGTTCGCCAAACTGGAGCAGGCCATCGCCGTTGACGTCACTGACCGACACCAGCGCCGGGTCCACCTTGGACCATTGCACGATCCAGGTGGGCAAGGACTCGAAGGTGCTGCCCACCAGGTTGTTCATGACCTCGAACTTGACCAGCACCGCCAGCGCTGGCGCGCTCACATAGAGCAATGCAATGAAGACCAGGGACCACGCCACGGAGGTGCGGGCCTCGGCCACCGAAGGGGTGGTGTAGTAACGGGTCAGCAGGTGGGGCAGGCCGGCCGTGCCCATCATCAAACAGAACATCAGGGCCAGGAAGTTAAGTCGCGAATGCTCGTAAGCCTGCTGCTCGGCAGGTGTGCCGTCGGGGTCGCCCGCAAAGGGACGGCTGTGGGGTGGCATGCCGCCCAAGGGCAAGGCGCGCTCGCGGCTTTCTTGAATGGCGCGCGTCCACTGCTCTCGCGCCGAGGCCGCGTCATGCGGCACGTTGGCCACATCCCGGCTGGCCGCCACGATCAAGGAGACATCGGCGTTCTGGGCCCGCAACTGGCGCAAGCGGTCCTGGGCGGCCTTGCGCTCCTTGATCAGGGCCGCGTCGATGTTCTCCAGATAGGACTCGTACTCCCGGGCACGGCGCAAGTAGATGGCAGACACCTCTTGCTCGGCCGGCGAGGCCATGAGCTGCTTTTCCAAGGCTTCAATCTTGACCAGTTGCTGGCCATAGACCCAAGGCGCCAGCGGATTGCCCACTTGCTTGTAGGCCAACCAAGACACTGGAATCAGGAAGGCAAGCAGCAAGATGATGTACTGCGCCACCTGGGTCCAGGTGATGGCCCGCATGCCGCCCAGAAACGAGCACAGCAAGACCCCGCCCAGGCCCAGCATGATGCCGATCTCGAACTGCACCCCGGTCAGGCGCGATGCGATCAGGCCCACACCATAAATCTGCGCCACCACATAGGTGAAAGAGCAGACCACAGCCGCCAGAGCGGCGATGACGCGGGGCCAGCGCCCGCCGAACCGGCGGTCAAAAAAGTCCGGCAAGGTGTAGAGCTGGATGCGCCGGAGGTAAGGCGCGATCAGCATCGCCACCAGGCAAAAGCCGCCCGTCCAACCCAGCACATAGGCCAGACCACCGGGCTGGGCTTCGGAGCCCGAAAACCCCTGCAGGTAAAGCGCTCCGGCCAGGCTGATGAAGGAGGCCGCGCTCATCCAGTCGGCGGCCGCCGCCATGCCGTTGAAAAAAGCCGGGATGCGGCGCCCGGCCACGTAATAGTCCTCCGAGTCGGTGGTGCGGCAATAGATGCCGATGCCGGCGCACACCATCACGCTGGAGAACAAAAAGATCGGGCCAATCCAGCGCCGCGACAGGCCTTGCTGTTCGGCCCAGCCCATGAGCAGCAAGAAGCCCAGCAAGCCCACCACGTAGGCCGCCAGGATTTTGAACAGTCTGGTTTCGTAAGCCCGCCGCTCGCCCAGCGTGCGGGCCGCACGCAAGGACTCAGGCATCCGGCGCTCCGCGCGCTCGGAGGCGGTCACTGCGGTTCATGACCAAGGCGTACAACACCACAATGCCAATGAAGACCAACACCGCCCCTTGTGACGCCACCCAATAGCCCAGCGAGCCACCCCAGCCGGGCAGGGTCACCCGCGCCAGGTCACGGGCCCAGAAGCAGGCACCGAAGGAGACAGCCGCCCACAGCAGCAGCAACGTAGCGCGCAGGGCCCAGTGGCGATTGGTGTTGTGGGGAGCGGGTGGCACGCCCTCAGGGCGCACCAATGGGGCGGAGTCGGACATGCGACGATCATCGCACCAAGTGGGCCGCCGCCGGCCTAGGTCTTACCCAGGCGGCGGTGGCCCAGACCACCGGCCGAGCCCGGCGGGTGGTCGTGAAGCGGGGCGTCAAACGCCAGCCAGACGCTTCCAGGTTTCAATCACGCTGTCCGGGTTCAGCGAGATGGAGGCAATGCCTTCATCGGCCAGCCATTGTGCGAAGTCAGGGTGGTCGCTGGGGCCTTGGCCGCAGATGCCCACGTACTTGCCTTGCGCCTTGCAGGCGTTGATGGCCCGGCTCAGCATGGCCTTGACCGCGGGGTCACGCTCGTCGAAGTCAGCCGCCAGCAGCTCAAGGCCGGAGTCGCGGTCCAGGCCCAGGGTGAGCTGGGTCAGGTCGTTGGAGCCGATCGAGAAGCCGTCGAAGAACTGCAGGAACTCATCGGCCAGGATGGCGTTGCTGGGTACTTCGCACATCATGATGATCTTCAGCTCGTTCTCGCCGCGCTTGAGGCCATGGGCCGCCAGCAACTGGGTGACACGGTCGGCCTGACCCAGGGTGCGCACAAAAGGCACCATGACCTGCACATTGGTCAGCCCCATGTCGTTGCGCACGCGCTTGAGGGCTTCGCACTCCATGGCAAAGGCTTCGCCGAACTCGGCGCTGATGTAGCGTGCCGCGCCGCGGAAGCCCAGCATCGGGTTTTCTTCTTCCGGCTCGTAGCGGCTGCCGCCGATCAGCTTGCGGTACTCGTTGCTCTTGAAGTCAGACAGGCGAACGATCACCGGCTTGGGCCAGAAGGCGGCCGCGATGGTGGCCACGCCTTCGGCCACCTTGTCGACATAGAAGGCGCGCGGCGAGGCATGGCCGCGGGCCACCGACTCGACGGCCTTCTTCAGGTCGGCATCGATGTTCGGGTAGTCCAGGATGGCCTTGGGGTGCACGCCAATGTTGTTGTTGATGATGAACTCAAGGCGGGCCAGGCCGACGCCTTCGTTGGGCAGCTGGCAGAAGTCAAACGCCAGTTGCGGGTTGCCCACGTTCATCATGATCTTGGTGGCGATCTTCGGCATCTGGCCGCGTTCCACTTCGGTCACTTCGGTTTCGAGCAGGCCGTCGTAGATGTGGCCGGTGTCGCCTTCAGCGCAGCTGACGGTGACCAGGGTGCCGTCCTTGAGCAAGTCGGTGGCATTGCCGCAACCGACCACGGCGGGGATGCCCAGCTCGCGCGCAATGATGGCGGCGTGGCAGGTGCGGCCACCGCGGTTGGTGACGATGGCGCTGGCGCGCTTCATCACCGGTTCCCAGTTGGGGTCGGTCATGTCGGTGACCAGCACATCGCCGGGCTGGACTTTGTCCATCTCGCTGATGTGGTGCACCAGGCGCACCGGGCCGGTGCCGATCTTCTGGCCAATGGCGCGGCCTTCGGCCAACACGGCGCCTTGACCCTTGAGCTTGTAGCGCAGCTCGGCCTTGCCTTGCTGCTGGCTCTTCACGGTTTCCGGGCGGGCCTGCAGGATGTAGAGCTGGCCGTCGGTGCCGTCCTTGCCCCATTCGATGTCCATCGGGCGGCCATAGTGCTGCTCGATCACCAGCGCGTACTGGGCCAGTTGTTCAACGTCGGCGTCCGTCAGCGAGTAGCGGTTGCGCTGCTCGGTGGGCACGTCGGTGGTCTTGACCAGCTTGCCGCTGGCCGCCTTTTCTTCGGCCGAGGCAAACACCATCTGGATCAGCTTGGAGCCCAGGTTGCGGCGGATCACGGCGCGCTTGCCAGCCTTGAGCATGGGCTTGTGCACATAGAACTCGTCGGGGTTGACGGCGCCTTGCACCACGGTTTCACCGAGGCCATAGCTGGAGGTAATGAACACCACGTCTTCAAAGCCGGACTCGGTGTCGATGGTGAACATCACGCCAGCGGCGCCCAGGTCCGAGCGCACCATGCGTTGCACACCGGCCGACAGGGCCACATCGGCGTGGGCAAAGCCCTTGTGCACGCGGTAGCTGATGGCGCGGTCGTTGTAGAGGCTGGCAAACACCTCTTTCATCTTGTGCAGCACGTCTTCGAGGCCGACCACGTTGAGGAAGGTCTCTTGCTGACCGGCGAACGAGGCGTCGGGCAGGTCTTCGGCGGTGGCCGAAGAACGCACGGCGAAGGATGCGGCCGCATTGCCCGCGCTCAGCGTCGCGAAAGCGCTGCCAATGGCTTCTTGCAGGTCGGCCGGGAAAGGCTGGGCCTCGACCATGGCGCGGATTTCAGCACCGGCCTTGGCCAGCGCGTTGACGTCTTCCGTGTCCAGCGTGGACAGGCGGGCGTTGATCTTGTCGGCCAGGCCGTCGTGGGCCAGGAACTGGCGGAAGGCGTGGGCCGTGGTGGCAAAGCCCGTGGGCACCCGCACGCCTTGCGGCAGCTGCGAGATCATTTCGCCGAGGCTGGCGTTCTTACCGCCAACGGCCTCGACATCGCTCATTCTCAGGTTTTCAAACGGAACGACCAGGGCGGTCGGGCTGAAAAGTGCAGACATGGGAAAGCTCCAGAAGTTGAAACCGGGTCTGCGGTGCCGTCCTCCGGGGACAGGCCACCAGCGCCCATGCACAGCCGGCGACTTTTTAGTTCTGCTTGTAGGTCAGAGCGGTGCATGGTGAGAATTTGGATAATGGCTGGATTGTAGGCGCGCGCGGCGCCCGAGGTCTGGCGACAGGCTGACACCCTCTTCAGGAGTCTCTTTTTATGCACACTCGCACCGTCTTCTTCATTTCGGACGGCACCGGCATCACCGCCGAAACCTTCGGCAACGCCATCCTGGCCCAGTTCGACATGAAGCCGCGTCATGTGCGCCTGCCTTTCATCGACACCGTGGACAAGGCGCACCAGGTGGTGCGCCAGATCAACCACACCGGCGACATCGAAGGCCGCAAGCCCATCGTCTTCACCACCCTGGTGAACATGGAGGTGCTGGCCGTGATCCAGGAAGGCTGCCAAGGCATGCTGCTGGACATGTTCGGCACCTTCGTCCACCCGCTGGAAAAGGAACTGGGCATCAAGTCGCACCACCGCGTGGGGCGTTTCTCGGACGTCAGCAAGAGCCAGGAATACCACGACCGCATCGAAGCCATCAACTTCAGCCTGGCCCACGACGACGGCCAGTCCAACCGCGACCTGGAAGGCGCCGATGTGATCCTGGTCGGCGTGAGCCGCAGCGGCAAGACCCCGACGAGCCTGTACCTGGCCATGCAGCACGGCCTGAAGGCGGCCAACTACCCGCTGATCCCCGAGGACTTTGAGCGCCGCCAGCTGCCCCCGGCTCTGATGCCGCACCGCAAAAAGCTGTTCGGCCTGACCATCCACCCCGAACGCCTGTCCGAGATCCGCAACGAGCGCCGCCCCAACTCGCGCTACGCCAGCTTGGAGAACTGCCGCGCGGAGGTCAACGAGGCCGAGGCCATGATGCGGCGCAGCGGCATCCGCTGGCTCAGCAGCACCACCAAGTCGATCGAAGAGATCGCCACCACGATCTTGCAGGAAGTCCGGCCCGAGCGCCTGGTGTATTGACGCGGCCCCGTCCGCCGGGACCGAGGCCGGGCCAGGGTCTCAGGCCGGCCCGATCAAGAGTTGCCGACAGCAGGGCATCGGGCTCTTCAGCTGAGTCTCCTGCACCGCCACCTTCCAGACCTGGCGCACCCGCTCGGGGGTCAGCACTTCATCGACCGTGCCGAACCAGGCCTGCGACGACGTCCCGTCAGCGCCGGGCAGCAGCAGCGCATCATCGGCATAGCGCAACGCCAGGTTGAGGTCATGCAAGACCACCACCACGCCCACCGACTGGGCCCGCGCCCAGGCCTGCAGCCAGCCCAGGCACGCGTGTTGGTGGGCCAGGTCCAGGGCCGCCGTGGGCTCATCCAACAACAGCCAGCGCGCCGCACCGGGTGCGGGAGGCTCCCAGATCTGGGCCAAGGCGCGAGCCCACTGCACACGGGCTTTCTCGCCGCCCGACAGGCTGGCATAGGCGCGCGCGCTCAAGTGCGCGACCCCCATCACCTGCAATGCCGCGGGCACGATGGCGCCCTCCTGCGCGCTGGGTTGCGCCTGGTGGGCAAACCGGCCCAAGGCCACCACCTCGTGCACCGAGAAGTCAAAAGCCACGGCGCTGTCCTGGAGCATGACCGCGCGGTGCCGGGCCAAGGCCGGTTCCGCCCATTGCGCCAGCGCGCGCTGGCCCAGACACACCCGCCCCTGCCACGGTCGCTGCAAACCGGACAACACCGCCAGCAGGCTGGACTTGCCCGCGCCGTTGGGCCCGAGCACCGCCGTCACCCGACCCGCTTGCAGCACCGCATGACACCGCACCAAGACCTGCGGCGGGCGCACCGACACGGCCACATCTTGCAGATCCATCATCCCAAGCCCCTCTTGGCCCGGCGCAGCAGCGTCAGGAACACCGGCACGCCCACATAGGCCGTCAACACCCCCAAGGGCAGCTCGGCAGGCTGCACCAGCACCCGGGCCAACGCATCGGCGCCGACCACCAAGACCGCGCCCAACAAGGCCGATCCCGGCAGCAAGTACCGGTGATCCGACCCCGCCAGCAAGCGCACGGCATGGGGGGCGATCAGCCCCACAAAGCCAATCACCCCGGTGAAGGCCGTGATGGCGCCCACCAACAAGGCGGTCAAGGCCACAGCCTGGCGCTTGAGCGACTCCAGCCGCAAGCCCGACAACACGGCCTGGGCCTCGCCCAAGGCCAGCACATTCAAGCCCCGCGCCAGCCGACAGGCCAGGCCCCCAGCCAGCCCCACCACGCCGACCAGCAAGGTCACAGAGGCCCAGCGCGCCCCGCCCAGGCTGCCCATCAGCCAAAACTGCAGGTTGCGCAACTGCTCATCGGTGGCCAGAAAACTCAGGGTGCCCAAACCCGCCCCAGCCAAAGCATTGACCCCCACGCCGGCCAGCAGCATGGACTCCACGCGCAGCCCGCCGGGCGAGCGCGCCAGGCCATAAATCAAGGCGCACACCAGCAGGCCGCCCCCAAACGCGCCAAGGACCAGGGCGGCACCACCCAGGCTGCGTGACAGGCCAGGCCACCACCAGGTGCCCAGCACGATGGTGCTGGCCGCCGCCAGCGCCGCGCCGCTGCTGACCCCGATCAAGCCGGGGTCGGCCAGCGGATTGCGAAACAAGCCTTGCATCAACGCCCCCGCCAGGCCCAGGCCTGCGCCTGCGGCCAGCCCCAGCACCAAACGCGGCAGTCGAATGTGCAGAAACACCAGGCCATCCGCGCTGGCCCGGGCCTCTGGCGACCACAAGAGCGCGCCCAGTCGCAGCACATCGAGTTGGTACGCCCCGGTGAGCGCGGCCAGCCCGGTGGCTGCCAGCAACAGGCTGGACAAGCCCCACAACAAGCCGGGGTGACGCCCCGCACCCAGCGCCGTGCTCATGCGCCGAACAGGCCCTGGTGCAAGGCCAGGACCGCGCCGGGCAGGCGCGGCCCAAAGCCCAGCAAGTGGCTGGCCTCCAAGGTGACCAAGCGGCGACGGGCAAACGCCGGTGTGAGCGCCCATTCGGGACGCTGCCAGAAGCGCTCGGCACCGCCCTGCGCCTCCAGGCCCTGGTGGGTCGTGACCAGCACCTCGGGCGCGGCCGCCGCCAAGGCCTCGGCGTTCAAGGGCCGGTAGCCTTCAAACCCCGTCATGGCATTGACCGCCCCTGCGTAGGCCAGCACCGCATCCGCCGCTGTCCCCCGCCCCGCCACCTGGGGTGCTCCGGCATGGGCCAGGACGAACAAGGCCCGTGGCGCGGGCTGGCCACGCCGGCCAGCCACCTTGGCGCCAAGCTGAGCCCATTGCGCCTCCAAGGCCTGCCCCAGCGCCCGGGCCGCGGCCACGCGGCCCGTGACCTGCCCCACCAACTCAACTTTGCTTTGCACCTCACGCCACTGGTGAGACACCGGAACCAGCGCCACCCGCACGCCGGCCTGACGCACCTGGTCCAACACCGCCTGGGGACCGGCTTCGCTGGTGCCCAGCACCACCTCGGGCCGCAAGGACAGCAGCCCCTCGGCCGACAGCTGCCTCACATAGCCCACCTTGGCGGTGCGCTGTGCTGCCTCGGGGTAGGTGCTGGTGGTGTCGGACCCCACCAGCTGGTCCTGCGCCCCCAAGGCATAGACCACTTCCGTCAACGCCCCACCCAAAGTCACCAGGCGCGCCGGGGCCGCCAGGGCGCCCCCGGCGAGGCCACTGGCCGCCAGTCCGGCCCCCCAGGCCAGACAACGACGCCGATCGAGGGCCTGGCCCGAAGTCATCACGGTTGGCCAGGCGCTCATGCGGCCTCCGACAACGGGGTCACCAGCGTCTGCACCAGCTCGCGCCAGGCCGGGTCCTGCGGCTGGCCTGGCTTGCGTTCGCCAAACACCATCAGCATGAGTTCACCGTCGGCGTCAAAAGCCTCGACCGAGCTGACCGTGCCGTCCTCACTGGGCTTGTGCACCGCCCACACCTGGGCCACGCGGTCGGACCGCAGGTGCAGGTTGAAGCCGGGGTCCATCACATTGAGCCACTGGGCCGTCGCGGTCTGCAGCGGCACGATGCGCTGCACCGGTCCGCTGTGGATCTGGATGCAAGCCGCGTTGCCCACAAACACCATCAAGCCCAGGCCCGAGGCGGCTGCCAAGTGCAGCAAGCGGGCGATGGCGTCGGACGCCAGGCGCGTGGTGAAGAGTCCTTCGGTCAGCCGAAAGCTCTGCTGCCGGTCCAGGCGGTGGCGCTTGAGCAGCGAGAAAAACTCGTGCGTGTCACGCAAGGCCGCCCAGTCGGCGCGCAATGCCTGCACATCGATGTGGGCATCGGCCAGCCGCTCGGGCTTGGGCGCCTGCCCCAGCGCGAACTGGGGGCGCGCCTCGGGCGCCGCAAAGCGCGCCATCACCGCCTCGAGCGCGGCGCGGTCGCTCGCCTCGCGCACAAACACCTTGTGCACGGCATGGCCCCAGGCATCAAAGAACTGCAGGCTCAAGGCCTCGAACTCGCCTTCGCGCAGGGGGGCCTCGCGCACGGCAAAGCCCGCATGCCAGTGGGACAGGAACAAGCGCAGGTCAATGTCGCGGTCCAGCACCAGGCCCACCTCGCCCTGCGCCGAAACGCGGCGGTAGACCCCGGTTTTTTCGTGCACCACGCTGTGGTTGCGGGTCAGCGCCATCAAGGGGCCGCAGGGCTCCAGGGCCTTGAGCAGGTCCACCCAATGGCCGTTGAGGGGCACGGTGCGCAAACGGGCCGGTGCGCCCTCGCTGTGGGCCGCCAACACGGCGCCCTCGCTCAAGCCCAGACGCTCGGCCGCGTCCCGGGCTCGCAAGCCCGACTGGCGCAAAGCCTCAAAAGCCGTTCGCACGGCACCGCCTGACGTGGCGGCGGGATGAAGCCCCCCGGCCCCAGGGGGGATGGCGGCAGCGTCGGGCACCAGGGCCGCAGACAACACGGATGACATGGCAGTACTCCTATTCACGGATCAACAAGCAAGCAAAAGACAAAAAGCAGGACAGAAGGGCGAGGCCGACCGGGCTCAGAAGTCGGCCACCAAGGCCACCCGCAGCGAGCGGCCCGGCTGGGTATAGGCGTCCTTGACGGTGGAGGCGGAGGACAAACCACGCACATCCGACCAGTACCAGACACGCTGGTTGCTGAGGTTGTTCAGCGCCACGTTCAGGCGCAGGTCCCGGCGCAGCCGCCACTGACCCGACAGGTCCAGCGTGGTGGAGGACGGCGGCAGGAACTGTGCAGACAACTGGGTCGAGTCCACGTCCGAGGCCTTCTTGGCGCTGCGGTGCTGCAGGTCCAGGCGGGCGCTCCAGTCAGAGCGCTCGTAGCGCAGGCCGGCGGCGAAGCGCTGAGGGTCGATCGAGTTGATCGGTCGGTTCGTCAAGGTGTCCTTGCCCGTGACCCGGCTGTAGCCAAAGGGGCTGGCCAGTCGCCCGCCGGCCCAAACGCCCCAGTCCTTCTCGCCCTTGAACTCCAGGCCCGATAGGCGCACCCGACCGATGTTGACGGACTGGTAGATCAGCGGGTCGGCTGCGGTCATGCGACCTCCCACCAGGTGCTGGTCCTCAATGAAGTCCTTGTAGATGCCGGTGAAGAGGGCCGCATCCAAGCGCCAGTCGGCCAGCCGCCCCCGCAGGCCCAACTCCAGGTTCTGGCTGGTCTCGGGCTTCAGGTTCGGGTTGGGGATGGACTTGTAGTACTGGGTCAGGTTCTCGAAATAGGCGTTGACCTGGCCCGCGTTGGGCGCCCGAAAGCCCGCGGCGTAATGGCCAAACAGGCTCCACTGCGGGGACAACTGGCGCATCAGACCGAGCTTGGGCGACGTGGCCGAGCCCGACAGCGAGGCGGCTGGCGTGGACGAGGGTGGCGAAAAGCCGGCCTGCTCCGCCTGCAGGCGGAAATGTTCGGCGCGCAGTGCGGCGGTCAAGCTCCAGGGGCCTTGAATGACCTCGTCTTGCAAGTACAGCGCCTGACTGGTTTCCACCGTGTCGGGGAAGCGTTTGAGCGGAAAGGTCTCGCCGGCCGCCGGTGTGACCCCGGTCTGCAGGTTCAGCACCGAGGTCCGCACCCAGTCCACGCCATAAGTGAAGCGGTGCGATCGCTCGCCCTCGGTGTAGACGCGCGAGGCCTGCAGCCCGGCTTGCCAGGTGCGCTCGGTGTAACGCACATCGCGCTCACGGTCGGCTGCGGTGTAGCGGTCCTCAAAAGCAAATTCGCGCGAGCGGGCCTCCTGGAAGCTCAGTAAGGTGCGCAGGTCCTGCGCCCAGGCCCAGCCGGGCTGCCAGCGCGCGTCCCAGCTGAGGCGGTCGCGCTGCAACTCGGTCCAAGAACTGGCGTAGACCGTCGAGGTGCTGCTGGTCGGCGTCTTGGCCACGGCCGACAGCAAGGTGTAGTCCGCCTGCTTGCGCACATGCTCGAGGCTCACGGCATGGCGCTGGCCGCCGCCAGGGGTGAGCACCGCCTTGAGCAGCAGGCCTTCGCCCTTTTGTTGCTCGGGATTGGGCTCGGTGCGCTCCACGTTGGCCGACGCGTTGCGGCCCATGTTCTGCAAAGCCCTGGCGCCCGAGGTGTTGACGCCCAGCAGCCACTGCAGCACCTCATTGGGGCGCCCCGCCAGGGTGACACCAGCGCGCCAACCCCGGTCCTCGCTGGCATAGGCCAGGCTGGCTCGCCCGCCCAGGGTCTGGCCATCGCGCAACAAGGCCGAAGGGTCGAGGGTGATGAAATTCACCAGGCCGGCCAGGCCGTCAGAGCCATACAGGGCCGACGTGGGCCCCTTGAGCACCTCCACCCGCTCGATCAGACCCAACTCCATGTAGTCACGGCCGAACGCATTGGCGCTGAACACATAGCTGCGGGGCTGACGGATGCCATCCACCATCATCAAGACCCGGTTACCGTCCAGGCCTCGGATGTTGAATCCTGCGTTTTGGTCCCGCCCGGTGCTGCTGGAGGCCAAGGTGAATCGGGCCGGTGCCCGCGACACCGACAGGCCCGGCACCTCGCGCGCCACATCGCGGATGTCACGCACCTGGCGGCGCTCCAGGTCCTGAGAGCCGAGCACGTCCAGGCTCATGGGCAGTTCATCAGGGTCTTGCTCATGGCGCGAGCCGCTGATGACGACCTCGGGCAACGCAGCCAGGAGCTGGGCCGCCGGTCGCTCGGGCAAGCCCTGGGCATTGAGGCTGCAGGCCGACACACCGAGCACGCAGCCACCGGCCAGCCGGGACCAAGTGCCGCCGCTGGGAGACAGCGAGGGAAGAAGCGGAGAAAAACAAAGACCAGACAAAGCGACCTCTCGAGAACACGTTGAAGTTGACGTGCTGGCGGTGGCGCTGAGACCTCTTGGAGGCTCATTCCTTGGCTGGCGTTTTCCGAATTATATGAGAATGATTCTCATTTGTAAAAATTCACCCTGCAATTTCACGTCAAATACCGGTCAACCCAGGGACATCGGTTGGATGAGCAGGCCGGATACACCACAATCCGTCCATCGACTGTCTGAACAAAGGAATTGCCATGAAAGGCGACGCTCAAGTCATTGCCCACCTGCAGGCCCAGCTCAAAAACGAGCTGACCGCGATCAACCAGTACTTCCTGCACTACCGCATGCTCAAGCACTGGGGATTCGACAAGCTGGCCAAGAAGGAATACGCCGAGTCGATCGGCGAAATGAAACATGCGGACTGGCTGATGGACCGCATCTTCACGCTCGACGGTCTGCCCAATCTGCAGGACCTGGGCAAGCTCTCGGTCGGTGAAGACGTGCCCGAGATCCTGAGCTGCGACCTGGGTGCCGAGCAAGGCGCCCAAGCCACCATCAAGGCCGGCATCGCCCACTGCGAATCGGTGCGCGACTACGTCTCGCGCGACCTGCTGCAAAAAATCCTCGACGACACCGAAGAACACATCGACTTCCTGGAAACCCAGATCGATCTGATCGGCAAAGTCGGCCTGCCCAACTACCTGCAATCGCAGATGGGCGACATCGAATAAGCAGCGCTGCTGCCACACCACATCAGGGCCTTCGGGCCCTTTTTTGGGCCTTCGGGCCCTTTTTTGGGCCTTCGGGCCCTTTTTTCATGGTGGCAACGGCGCCGCGCCTGGCGTGGGCGGACAGAGGGGGCGCCGCCCGCCCTCCGCCCGGCTTCAGGGCAGGCGCGCCAGGCTTCAGGGCAGGCGCGCCAGGCTTGGCGCCCCCGGGGCGGTCGCCTGGGGCTGGGCCTCAGCCCCGTCCCAGCCGCCGCCCAAGGCGCGCACCAGGGACACGGTCGCCAAGGCCTGGCTGGTGCGCACCTGCAGCTCGGCACGGCGATTGCGCAACTCGGCCCGGCGCGCGTCCAGCCACTCGATCTGGCTGACCAGCCCATGGCGGTAACGCGTCGCCGACAGCGCGGTAGCACGCCGGGCCGCAGCCACGGCCCGGCCCTGGGCCTCGGACTGGGCCTCCAGCCACTGCAAGCTGCGCAGCTGGTCCTCCACCTCGCTGAAGGCCGTCAGCACCTGGCCACGGTACGCCGCCAAGGCGGCATCGAGCCGGGCCTGGGCGCCCTGCTGGGCCGCCTCGCGCCGGCCGCCGTCGAACAGCGGCAGGGACAGCAAAGCACCCGCGCTCCAGGCGCGTGCCGACCACTTGAACAGGTCGCCCAGCTCGGGCGAGGCCTGGCCGGCCGCGCCGGTCAGGGTCACGGCGGGGAACCAGGCCGTCTGTGCCACGCCCAGCCGGGCCTGGGCCGCCAGCACGGCGGCCTGGGCAGCGCTGACATCGGGGCGGCGTGCCAGCACCGTGCCAGGCAGACCGGGTGGAATCACCGGCACGCTGAAGGACGCGCCCGACTCGGGCAGGCTGAAGCCGGTTGCCACCTCGCCCACCAACAGCGCCAGCGCGTGGGTCAGCAAGGCTTGCTGGCGTTGCAGGGCCAGGGACTCGGCCTCGGTGGCGGCGGCCTCGGCGCGCACGCGCGCCAGGTCCAGCTCGGCCACGTCGCCGGCGCGCTCCCGCCGAAGGGTGAGCTGCAGGATGTCGCGCAAAGCCTGCAGGCTCTCGTCCACCAGGGCCTGCTCGGACTGCACCGAGCGCAGTTGCAAATAGGTCTGGGCCACATCGGCCTGCACCATCAGGCGCGTGCTTTGCAGCAGCGCAGCCTGGGCCCGGGCGTCCTGGCGCGCGGCCTGGCTGGCCTGGCTCAGGCGGCCCATGACGTCGACTTCATAGGACGCGCCCAGCCCCAGGCTGGCCGTGGTGCTGGGCTGCTCCCCGCCCAGGGTGCCGCGTCCGGCCTGGCGCTGCAGACCGGCATTGGCGCCGACTTGCGGGCGGCGCGCGGCCTCGGCCGTGCCCAACAGGGCACGGGCCTCGGCCAGGCGGGCCGCCGCTTCTTGCAGGCGCGTGTTGCCCAGGTCAGCCCGCATGACCAGGTCACTGAGCACCGGGTCCATGAAGGGACGCCACCAGGCGCCCCGGGCCTGGGCCTCGGCACCGGGGGCCAGCGTCCATTGCCCTTCGGCCGGGGTGGGCGCCGCCGGTGCCGACACGGCGCTGGCCTGGGTCGCGCTGAAGTGGGCCGGCAACGGAGGCCAAGCCCGCTCAGGCACGGCCTCGGGCGCGCTGGCACAGCCCGCCAGCCACAAGGCCAGGGCCAAGGGCGTGAGCACACGCCCCGAGATCACAGAGGAAAGTTGTCGCATGGGAGATGTCTCTTTCAATCGTGGGCCGCTTGTGCGGTGGCCAAGGCCGCAGCGCCAGGCGCCCCAGCGGCAGGACTGGCGGGCACGGCATGACCGGCCTCGGACGCGGTGATGGGGGCCACGAAGTCACCGTGCTGCACCAGCGGCCGGTTGCCCGCCAGGCGGCGCAGCAGCACATAGAACACCGGGGTGAGGAACAGGCCAAAAGCCGTCACACCAATCATCCCGGCGAACACCGCCACGCCCATGGCGCGGCGCATTTCGGCGCCCGCCCCGGTGGACAGCACCAGGGGCAGCACGCCCATCACAAAGGCCAGGGAGGTCATCAAGATGGGGCGCAGGCGCAGGCGGCTGGCTTCGATGGCAGCCTGCAGCGGGCTGCGGCCGGCAAACTCCAGCTCGCGGGCGAACTCGACGATCAAGATCGCGTTCTTGGCCGACAGCCCGACCAGCACCATCAGCCCGATCTGGGTGAAGACGTTGTTGTCCCCACCCGAGAGCCAGACGCCCGTCATGGCCGCCAGCAGGCCCATGGGCACGATCAGGATGATGGCCAGGGGCAAAGTCAGGCTCTCATACTGCGCGGCCAGCACCAGGAAGACCAGCAGGATGGCGAGCGGGAACACCCACACCGCCGAGTTGCCGGCCAGGATCTCCTGGTAGGTCAGTTCGGTCCACTCGTAGCTGAAGCCGGCGGGCAAGGTTTCCGCCGCGATGCGCGCCACCGCCGCCTGGGCCTGGCCGCTGGAGTACCCCGGCGCCGGCCCGCCATTGATGTCGGCCGACAGGTAGCCGTTGTAGCGCATGGCGCGCTCGGGACCAAAGCTCGGCGCCATCTTCAGCACCGCCGACAGCGGCACCATCTCACCGCTGTTGGAGCGCACCTTGAGCAGGCCCACGTCCTCGGCGCGCGCGCGGTAGGCCGCGTCGGCCTGCACGCGCACGCTGTAGGTGCGGCCAAAGCGGTTGAAGTCGTTGGCGTACAGACTGCCCAGGTAGATCTGCAGCGTGTCGAACACCTCGGTCACCGGCACGCCCAACTGGCGCGCGCGGGTGCGGTCGATGTCGGCATAGAGCTGCGGCACATTGACCTGGAAGCTGGTGAACAGCCCGGCCAATTCAGGCGTCTGGTAAGCCTTGGCCATGAAGGCCTTGACCGCGCCGTCCAACGCGGCGTAACCCTGCGAGCCCCGGTCCTCGATCTGCAACTTGAAGCCGCCCGTGGTGCCCAGGCCTGCCACCGGCGGCGGCGGGAACATGGCGATGAAAGCGTCTTGCAGACCGGCGTACTTCTGGTTGAGCTGGCCGGCGATGGCGCCCGCGCTCAGGCTGGGGTCGCGGCGCTCCTCGAAAGGTTTCAGGGTGGCGAACACGATGCCCGAGTTCGAGCTGTTGGTGAAGCCATTGATGGACAAGCCGGGGAAGGCCACCGCGTGCTCCACGCCGGGCTGGGCCAGGGCGATGTCACTCATGCGGCGGATCACCTGCTCGGTGCGGTCCAGCGTGGCGCCATCCGGCAGTTGGGCAAAGCCGATCAGGTACTGCTTGTCCTGCGCGGGCACAAAACCGCCAGGCACGGTCTTGAACAGGCCCAGGGTCAGCAGACCCAGCACCAGGTACAGGCCCATCATGGCGCCCTTGCGCGCGATGGCCCGGGTCACGCCGCCGCTGTAGGCGGCAGCACCTCGGCCAAACAGGCGGTTGAAGCCTGCAAAGAAGCGCCCCAGCACGCGGTCCATGCCGCGCGTGAGGGCGTCCTTGGGCGCGTCATGGCCCTTGAGCAGCAAGGCGGCCAGCGCTGGCGACAAGGTCAGCGAGTTGATGGCCGAGATGATGGTCGAGATGGCAATGGTCAGCGCAAACTGGCGGTAGAACTGCCCGGTCAGGCCGCTGATGAAGGCCAGCGGCACGAAGACCGCGCACAGCACCAGGGCGATGGCGATGATCGGACCTGAGACCTCGCGCATGGCGCGGTAGGTGGCCTCGCGCGGCGTCAGGCCGGCTTCGATGTTGCGCTCCACGTTCTCCACCACCACGATGGCGTCGTCCACCACGATGCCGATGGCCAGCACCAGGCCAAACAGGCTCAGCGCGTTGACCGAGAAGCCCGACAACTGCATCACCGCAAACGTGCCCACCACCGACACCGGCACGGCCAGCAGCGGGATGATGGAGGCGCGCCAGGTCTGCAGGAACAGGATCACCACCAGCACCACCAGGGCCACGGCTTCGAGCAGGGTGTGCACCACCGAATCGATCGAGGCGCGCACGAACTGCGTCGGGTCGTAGACGATCTGGTAGTCCACGCCGTCGGGCATGTTCTTCTTCAACTCGGCCATGGCGGCGTGCACGTCGTCCGAGATCTGGATCGCGTTCGAGCCCGGGGCCGCGAAGATGGGCACCGCCACCGCGTCCTGGTTGTCCAGCAGCGAGCGCAGCGCGTACGAAGCCGCGCCCAGCTCCAGCCGCGCCACGTCGCGCAGGCGGGTCACAGCGCCGTCGGCCCCGGTCTTGACGATGATGTCGCCGAATTCCTCTTCGTTCTGCAAACGCCCTTGGGCGTTGATCGACAGCTGAAGGTCCGCCCCCGGCAGCCCTGGCGAAGCCCCCACCACGCCGGCGGCGGCCTGCACGTTTTGCTCGCGGATGGCGCGCACCACGTCGCTGGCGGACAGGCCGCGCTGGGCGACTTTTTGCGGGTCCAGCCAGACGCGCATCGAGTAATCACCCGAGCCGAACAGCTGCACCTCGCCCACGCCCTTCACGCGGGCCAGGCGGTCCTTGACGTTGAGCACCGCGTAGTTGCGCAGGTAGGTCATGTCGTAGCGCCCATTGGGCGACAGCACGTGCACCACCAAGGTCAGGTCGGGCGAGCTTTTGACGGTAGCCAGACCCAGCCGGCGCACCTCTTCAGGCAGGCGCGGCTCGGCCTGGGCCACCCGGTTTTGCACCAGCTGCTGGGCCTTGTCGGGGTCGGTGCCCAAGCGGAAGGTCACGGTCAGGGTCATCAGGCCATCGGTGGTGGCCTGGCTGCCCATGTAGAGCATGCCTTCGACGCCGTTGATGGCCTCCTCCAGCGGGGTGGCCACGGTCTCGGCGATCACCTTGGGGTTGGCGCCCGGGTAGTTGGCGCGCACCACCACCTGGGGCGGCACCACCTCGGGGTACTCGGACACCGGCAGCACGCGCAGCGCCAGCAAGCCGGCGATCAGCATGAGCACCGACAGCACCCCCGCGAAGATGGGCCGGTCAATAAAGAATTTGGACAGGTTCATAAATCAGTTTCTGTGGGGCCTGGGGACGCGCCTCAGGCGGCGGGGGCCTTGGCGGCGGCCGGCTGCTCGGCAGCGGCGCTGTCGCCGCTCATGGGCACGCTCTGCGGCGTGACACGGGCGCCGGGGCGGATGTGCTGCAGGCCATTGATGACCACGCGCTCACCGGCCTTCAGGCCTGACTTGACGACGCGCAGCCCGGCCACGGGCGCACCCAGGCTGACCTCGCGGTACTGCGCGGTCTGGTCCTCGCCCACCACCAGAACAAACTTCTTGTTCTGGTCAGTGCCCACGGCGCGCTCGTTGATCAGCAGGGCCTGGCGGGTCTGGGCCTGGCCCATGCGCAGGCGGGCAAACTGGCCCGGCATCAGCTGGCCGTCGGGGTTGTCGAACACGGCGCGCACGCGCACCGTGCCGCTCTTGGCATCGACCTGGTTGTCGACCAGTTGCAGGTGGCCTTGGTAAGGCGTGTTGCCGCCCTCGGCCGTGCCCATTTGCACGGGAATGCGCTCGATGCGGGCGCGGGCGGCCGCACCCCGCCCCAGGCCTTGCAGGGCCTGGGCAATGACTTGCTCGTCGGCGTCAAAGCTGGCGTAGATGGGGTTCACCGACACCAGGCTGGTCAGCACAGGGGCCCCCGCGCCGGCAGCGACCAGGTTGCCCGCGGTGACTTCGATGCGACCGATGCGGCCACTGACCGGGGCGCGCACCTGGGCATAACCCAGGTTCAGGCGGGCGCTTTGCAGCGCGGCCTGCGCCGCGCGCAGGTTGGCGTCGGCCTCGCGCTGGGCGTTCTGGCGCTCGTCGTATTCGCGCTGGGCGATGGCGCGCTCCTCCCACAGGCGGCTGGCGCGTTCCAGCTCGCTTTGGCTGTAGGCCAGTCGGGCCTGGGCAGCGGCGACCTGGGCCTGGGCCCGGTCCACCTCGGCGGCAAAAGGCGCCGGGTCCAGGCTGAACAGCAAGTCCCCCGCCTGCACCAGCGCCCCCTCACGGAAGTGCACCGACTGCACGGCCCCCGCCACGCGCGGGCGCAGGTCCACGCGCTGCACGGCTTCGAGCCGGCCCGAGAACTCATCCCACAAGGAAATGGGCTGTTCGGCCACGGTCGCCACCGACACCGGGGTGGCGGCCGGGGCCTGGGCCGCCGGGGCATCGGCGTGCGAGCTGGGCGAGCCCAGGAAGGCCGCGCCCGTGGTGGCCAGCACAGCCAGGGCCACAGCCGACAGCCAGAGCGGGCGGCGCGAGCGCGCGGCGGGCGGCGTCGCGGCGTCCGTCGGGGAGGGGGACCCGGCCGAGGCCGAGGTGTCAGGGGTGGGATTCGAGTTCATGGGATTCCTCCAAGGCAAAAACAAAGGCGAACAGCGCCCCACGGCCCGCCCTCCCAGGCCGGTCGCAGGAACAAAAAACAGGGACTTGGAAAGCAGGCGGCAACAGCGCGCCCGCACCGGCCGCAGCCGGTGATCAGAGCAACAGAGTCAAAGGGGGGACCGGCGCGGGGCCGGTCAGGCTATGAAGGCACAGCGCTGGGCACGGCAGGCACCAGGGTGTCGGCAAAAAAGCGCTGCAGTTGCGCCTGCACGGCGGGCGCACAGGGGCAGACCTGGGGCTGGGCCGTGAGCAAGGCCTCAGGCCAGTGCTGGGCAGCGCTCAGCACCTCGCCGCGGGCTTGCAGGCCAGCGGCCTGCAGGCGGGTCACATAGGCCATGGCCTCGTCGCGCATGGGGTCGTCCGGGCCCACCAGCACCAGCGTGGGCGGCAGGCCTTGCAAGCGCAGCGAGCTGGCGGGCACCGCATAGGGGTGCTCGGCATCGCGCGGGCTGCGCAGGTAGCTGAGCCAACCCTCCACCCATTTGCAGCAGGTGGCCGAACCCGTGGCCTCACGCAGCGAGGCCGTGCCCACGCAGGGGTCGAGCATGGGCGACAACAGCACCTGGCCGGCCAGCGGGGGGTGCGACTGGTCGCGCGCCATCAGGCTGACAGCGGCGGCCACATTGCCACCGGCCTCTTCACCCGCCAAGTAGATGCGGGCCTGGGCGCCCCCCAGGCGCTTGCGCTGGCGGTGCACCCACTGCAGCACCTGGTAGCCCACCTCGGCCGCATTCGGGAACGGGTGTTGCGGCGCCAGCGGGTAGGCCACCGACACCACCACCGCGCCGGCTGCCACCAGCAAACCGGCCACCGTGGCGCCACTGTCCAGGCAGCCCGACACAAAGGCGCCGCCGTGGAAGTGCACGACCAGGGGCTGGGGCTGACCGGCTTTTTTTCGGCCATAGACCCGCACCGGCACGTTTTGGCCGTCGCTCAAAGCCACTTCGCTGTCCGTGCCATGGGGGGCCGTCCAGGCGCCAGCCAGGGCCGCGCTGGCCGGGTCGGGCCGTTCGGAATCAAGGGGGTGGTCAGGGGTGGACATGGCGGTGCAACAAAAAGGGATGGTGCAACTGTAGTGGCGGATGGGCGCCACATAAACACCTCAATGGCCACAGCAGTGTTTCCAAACGCCCAACAATGGCGAGGCCGCAACATGTGAGAATTTGCTACAGCCCGAACCCGGGCACGACCACAGGAGAGCCCATGGACCCGATCCAGGCCATGCGCATATTCACGCGCGTGGTGGAAGCCGGCACGTTCACCCGCGCCGCCGATTCACTGGGCCTGCCCAAGGCCACCGTCACCAAGCAAATCCAGGCCTTGGAGGCTCGGCTGCGCGTGAAACTGCTCAACCGCACCACCCGCCGCGTCACCGTGACCGCCGACGGCGCGGCCTACTACGAGCGCACGCTGCGCCTGCTGACCGACTTTGACGACATCGAGGCCAGCATGGGCCAGGCCCGCGCCAGCCCGCGCGGGCGGCTGCGCGTGGATGTGGGCACCTCGCTGGCGCGCATGCTGATCATCCCCAACCTGCCCGGCTTCCACGAGCGCTACCCCGACATCCAGCTGGACCTGGGCGTGAGCGACCGCATCGTGGACATGATTTCGGACAACGTGGACTGCGTGATCCGAGGCGGCAACCTGATTGAGCAGTCCCTGGTGGCGCGCCGCATCGGCAACCTCGAGTTCATCACCGTGGCCTCGCCCACCTACCTGCGCCGCCACGGCACCCCCGCCCACCCGCTGGACATCGAGCGCGAGCACAGCACGGTGGTGTACTTTGGCGCGCACAACGGGCGCCAGTACCCGCTGGAGTTCCACCAGGGCGAAGAAGTGATCGAAATCCCGGGCCCTTACAAGCTCAGCGTCAACGAATCGGCCGCCTACCTGGAGGCCGTGCTCGGTGGCCTGGGCATTGGCCAGATCACCAGCTACCAGGCCCAGCCCTACCTGGCGCGAGGCGAGTTGCTGCGCCTGCTGCCCGAGTGGGGCCACCCGCTGCTGCCGGTGTACGTGGTCTACCCGCCCAACCGCCACCTGAGCGCCAAGGTGCGCGCATTTGTGGACTGGGCGGCCGAGCTGTTCACCCAGCAGCCACTGTTGCAAGGCCAGCCGCTGCCGCCCCAGCCCGAGGCGCCCGGCGCGTGACAGCGGGCGGTCCACACCGCACAGCCCTCAGCGTTGGAGCGCGGCGTCGCGGATGGCGCTCAGCGTGGCGCGCGTGGTGATCACTTCGGGGCTGAGCGGGATCTCGATCAGCGTGCCGCCCTCGCTGCTCAAGGCGCGCAGCAAGGCGGCCTCGAAGTCTTCGGTGCGCGTCACCTGCTCGGCCGCATAGCCATAGGCCCGGGCCAGCGCGCAAAAGTCGGGGTTGCTCAGGCTGGAGCCGCTGACATGGCTGGGGTATTCGCGCTCCTGGTGCATGCGGATGGTGCCGTACATGCCGTTGTTGAGCAGCACGATGATGCTTTTGCCGCCGTGCTGCACGGCCGTGGCCAGCTCTTGCCCGTTCATGAGGAAGTCGCCGTCGCCCGCGATGGTGAAGGCCACCCGCCCACTCACCAGGTTGGCTGCGATGCCCGCCGGCACGCCGTAGCCCATGGCGCCCACGGTGGGCGCCAGCTGCGTCTTGTGGCCGCGCGCCAGGCCAAAGTGGCGGAAGTAGCGGTGCACCCAGCTGGCGAAATTGCCCGCGCCATTGGTCAGCACGGCGTCGGCGGGCAGGTGTTTTTGCAGCAGCGCGACCACCGCCGGCAGGTCGATCACGCCGGGTTGGCTGGGGTCCAGACCGGCCAGGGCCTGGGGCTGCAAATTGGCTTCATAGTCGGCGTGGGCGGCGGCCGCCCAATCGGCCCAGGGCAGGCTGGGCGGCGCGCTGAGCACCTCCAGGCTGCGCGCGGCGGCATTCATGCTCGACTGGATGGCCAGGTCGGCCTGGTAGACCCGGTTCAGCTCCTCGGCGCTGGCGTGGATGTGCACCAGCTTTTGGCGTGGGCGCGGCGCCTCCAGCAGGGTGTAGCCGCTGGTGGTCATCTCGCCCAGGCGCGGGCCGATGGCCAGCACCAGGTCGGCCTCGCGGATGCGCGCGGCCAGGCGCGGGTTGATGCCGATGCCCACGTCACCCGCGTACAGCGGGTGGTGGTTGTCAAAGGTGTCCTGGAAGCGGAAGGCATTGCCCACGGGCAGCTGCCAGTTCTCGGCAAAACGCTGCAGGGCCTGGGCCGCCTGGGGTGTCCACCCGCCGCCGCCCGCGATCACGAAGGGGCGCTGCGACTGCAGCAGCAGCTGGCGCAGGTCGCGCAGCGCGCCGGGGTCGCTCCAGGCCTGCACGGCCTCCACACGCGGCAGCGGCTCGGCGTCCACGGTCTGGGTCAGCATGTCCTCGGGCAGCACCAGCACCACCGGGCCGGGGCGGCCGTTCATCGCGGTGGCGAAGGCGCGTGCGATGTACTCGGGGATGCGGCGCGCGTCGTCGATGCGCTCCACCCGCTTGGCCATGGCCTTGGTGCTGGGGCCGAAAAAGCTCTGGAAATCGACCTCTTGGAAGGCCTCTCGGTCGCGGAAGTCGCTGCCCACGTCGCCCACCAGCAACACCATCGGGGTCGAATCCTGGAACGCGGTGTGCACGCCTATCGACGCATTGGTGGCGCCCGGCCCCCGCGTCACCAGGCACACGCCGGGGCGGCCGCTGAGCTTGCCATGGGCCTCGGCCATGAAGGCCGCGCCACCTTCCTGGCGGCAAGTGATGAAACGGATCTGCTCCCGGTACTGGTGAAAACCGTCCAACACCGCGAGGTAGCTCTCCCCGGGCACGCCGAAGGCGACTTCCACGCCTTGGGCGATCAAACATTCGACGATCAGATGTCCTGCGTTGCGCTGTGCCATGTGCTGCCTTGATCAAAAATTGCCGCGTTCCGTGGCGGCCCGCCCGCATCCTACTGCGTGCCAGCGCAGCCCGGCGCGACGGCCGCTCAGGCCGCTCAGGCCGCGGCCAGCGTCGCGGTGCGCCGCACCCGGCGCACATTGAAGGCGCTGGCGATCAGCACCCCCTGCACGATGGCCAGGCCGACCAGCACACTGGTGTACTGGCCGTGGTCCATGAGGCGCCCAAAAATCAGCGGCGACACAGCCTGGCCGATGTCCAGCCCGGCGTAGACCACGCCGTAGACGCGGCCGGTGGCGTTTTCGGGCGTGGAGCGCTTGACCAGCAAATCGCGCGAGGGCCCGGCAATGCCGTTGGCAAACCCCATCACGCCGAACAAGACCGGCACCCAGATGCCCGACACCGGCGCCAGCGCCAAACTCAGCGCCACCAGGGCCGCGATGCCAATGCCCAAGGCCACGATGCGTTCACAGCGCGTCGGGTCGGCTGCCAGAAAGCCGCCCAGCACCATGCCGCTGGCGCTGGCCACCATGTAGATGGTCAGGCAGGCAGCGATCAGGGCCACCGGCACGTCATGCAAGTGGCGCGCTGCCTCAGGCGCGAAGGTCTGCACCACGCTCAAGGCCATGGCGTAGAACAAGAAGAAGGCGAAGCACATCCACACGGCCGGGATGCGCAAGAAGTCAAAGCCCCCCGCCGCGGCCGCGCTGCCCGCAGGGGCCGACGCGGGCTTGGGCGCGGCGGCCGGCAGGCTCAGCACCTCGCGCTGCAAGTACAGCACGGCCAACACCGCCAAGGCCAAGGCACCCGACACCCCCAGCGCCACACGCCAGGAGAACGCCAGGGCCAGTGGCACCACCAGGGCCGGCGCCAGCGCCCAGCCCAGGCTGCCCGTGATGCCGTGCACACTGTAGGCATGGCCCAGCCGGGTGCTGCTGACCTTGCGGTTGAACAAGGTGTAGTCCACCGGATGGAACACGCCGTTGCCCATGCCGGCCAGCACCGCGCACAGCAGCAGCGTGGGGTAGTTGGGCGCCAGCGCATAGCCGATCAAGGCCACGCCCAGCAAACCCAGACCGGCGAACAGCACCGGGCGCGGGCTGTAGCGGTCCACCACAAACCCCGACAGGGCCTGCACCGCGCAGGACACGACAAAAAACACCGTCAACACCAGGCCCAGTTCGGTGTAGCTGACGTCAAAAGCTTCTTTGAGCCAGGGGAACAGCGGCGCCAGCACCAGCTGGCTGAAGTGGCTGATGCCGTGGGCCAGGCCCACCAGGCCGATCAGGCGGGCGTCCTGCTTGAACGTGGGCGCGGGCAGAGCGTGCGCAGTCGACATGGGAAAGGCCTCCAAAAACTTGACGAGGCCCATCCTACGACCCAGACTCGCGTCTTGTTGGCGATGAAAAGACAAATATCGTCGGCAATCAGACAAGACCCGCTGCCCATGCCCTCCACCGCCTCGCCCACCCGTCCAGCCACCGGTCCCAACAAGGGCCCAGCCCCTGCGGCAGCCTCCCTCAGCCCTCGGGCCCGAGGTCGGGCGCGCAGCGCCCCCCGCGCCAAAGCCCCGGCCGACTTGGTGGGCAGCCTGACCCCACACCTTTACCAGCCCACGGCCCAGCGCCCACTGCGCGCCAAGATGCGCCACCTGCTGGCCGAAACCGAGGTGCTGCCCCACGCCCACGCCTGGGCCCAACTCACGTTTTCACTCAATGGGGTGTGCCGGCTCAGCACCGAAGACGGCACCTTCATCGTGCCGCCGTCGCGGGCGGTGTGGGTGCCGGCCGGCATGGCCCACTCGATCACCGTGGTGGAAGACGCCAACCTGCACACCCTGTACCTGCACCAACTGATCGCGCCAGCCAGTGCCCCCTGGCAGCGTTGCGTGGTGATCGAGGTCAGCGAACTCATGCGTGCCCTGGTGCGCCAGCTCGACACCCTGCCCGACCCGCTGCCCCCCAGCGCGGCGGATTCCGCCCGGTTGACCGGTGCGCCGGAAGAAGGGACGGCCAGCGCGCGCGAGGCCTTGATCACCCCGCTGCTGTGCGACGAGCTGCAGCGAGCGCCGCAAATCCGCATGGGCGTGCCCCTGCCCGTGGCGGGCCAGGGCGACAAACGCCTGCGCGCCTTGTGTGAAGCCGTGCTGCGCAGCCCGGGCGAGCGGGCCACGCTGGCGCAGTGGTCGGCCTCGGTGGGCGCGAGTGAGCGCACGGTGGCGCGGCTGTTTCGCGATGAACTGGGGCTGAGTTACCAGCAGTGGCGCCAGCAGGTGACGCTGGCCCACGCCCTGCCCTTGCTGGCGCGCGGCCTGCCCGTGAGCCAGGTGGCCAGCGCCAGCGGCTACGCCAGCGAGAGCGCGTTTTCGGCCATGTTCCGCGCCGCCATGGGGCAGGCGCCCCGGCATTTTTCAGGCAAGCACCGGCCAAGCGCCTGAGCCCAAGGCCCCGCCCTCAATCACTCACTCGGCGCGCGAGAACACCGACAGCAGGCCCCCCGCCATCACGAACAGCGAGCCAAACAAGCGGTTGAGCGCGCGCATGTGGGCCGCCGATTTGAGCGAACTGAGCACCTGGGCGGCCAGCAAGGTGTAGCCGGCCATGACCACGAAGTCGGTGAAGCTCAGGGTCAGGCCAATCACCAGGTACTGCCAGACCAGAGGCTGGTGCAGGTCCAGGAACTGCGGCACCACGGCCAACAGGAACACCGTGCCCTTGGGGTTGATGGCGTTGATCATCCAGCCGCGCCGCACCATGGCGTGCCAGGGCACTTCCGAGGCCTGGGCCTGCAGCGCGGCCAGCGGCCGGGCCGGGGCTCGCCATTGCTGGATGCCCAGCCACACCAGGTAGGCCACGCCGCCCCACTTGACCAGGGCGAAGGCGGTGGCCGAGGCCGCCACCAGGGCGCCCAGGCCCACCCCCACCACGATCAGCTGGGTCCAGATGCCCAGCACCAGGCCGACGGTGGTCACATAGCCTTTGCGAAAGCCGTGGTTCAGGCCCGCGCTCATGGCCGCCAGAGCGCCCGCGCCGGGAGAAATGCTGATGGCCCACGCCGCCGCGAAAAAGGCCAGCCAAGTCGAGAATTGCATGGAGAAGGTCCGCACCCAAAAACAAGAAGGGGGCGATTCTGACACGGCCACCCTCACTCAGAAGGCCCCACCCGGACTCACTCGGCGCTCATGTGGGCGGCACGCGCGATGCGCCCCAGGCGCTCGTACTCGCTGGCCGACAAAGCGGCCAGCGCCTCGGGGCTGGAGCTGCGCGGCAAAAAGCCCGCCTGCTGCAGCTTGTCGCGCACCGCGGCCTGGCCCAGGGCCTCAACCAAGGCCTGGCTCAACGCCTGCAAGGTGGTGGCAGGCAGACCGGCCGGCGCGTACACCCCGAACCACGGGTCCACCTCGTAGCCCGCGATGCCAGCCTCGGCCAACGTGGGCACGTCGGGCAGGGACGGCGAGCGCGCCTTGCCGGCCACCGCCAGCGCGCGCAGGCGCCCGGCCTGGATGTGGGGCAGCGAGGCCGGCAGGTTGTCAAACATCAGGGGCAGGTGCCCGCCCAGCAAGTCGTTGATGCCCGGCACGCTGCCCTTGTAAGCCACATGGTTGAGCTCGGTCTGGGTGAGCTGGGCGAACAGCGCGCCGGCCAGGTGCATGGAGGTGCCCGCCCCCGCCGTGCCAAAACTCAGGCCCGGGTTCTTGCGCGCCCAGGCCAGCAGCTCGGCCACGTTGCGCACGGGCAAGGCGGGACCGGCTTCGAGCACGATGGTCGAATAGCCCAGCAAGCCCACCGCCGTGAAGTCCTTGCGCGGGTCAAAGGCCATGCTCTTGTAGACGTGGGGGTTGAGCGCATTGGTCGAGATCGCGCCCAGCCCCAGAGTCAGGCCATCGGGCGCGGCCTTGGCCACCGCGTCCATGCCCACGTTGCCGCCCGCACCGGGCCGGTTCTCGATGACCACGGGCTGGCCCAGGGTCTCGGCCATGCGCTGGCCCACCACCCGGGCCACCAGGTCGGTGGTGCCGCCCGCGGCATAGGGCACGACAAAACGGATGGGCCGGCCCCCCGCCACGGCGGCGCGGGCCGGCCGCGCGGCGCCCATCAGGGCCGCCGCCCCCAAGCCCAGGCCAGCGCCCAAGAGTTGACGCCGGGCCGCATCCGGGCAGGACGCAGGCGCTGGGGCGGATCGAATGAATGGCATGGCAGGTCTCCTGATTTTTGGTATGGAAAGGGGGGCGTGCGTCCAGCGACTGGACTGGCCAGCCCACCGGGTCCATTGTGCCGTCCAGACCCTTTTTTTGCCCGACTACCTCATGGCGCCGCCAGGTGCTGCCCCCACAATAGCGCCCGGGTTGGCGGACCAGCCCTGGCGCCCCCCCTGGCGCCCTCCTTTTTCAGTGAAGCCTTTTGCCATGAGCAACCCCAGCACCTTGCAGTGGATCGGCGCGGCCTTGTTTGCCATCGCCCTGCTGCACACGTTTTCGACCAAGTTCTTTGAACACCTGGCCCACACCCGGCCGCGGCATGCGGGCCTGTGGCACTTGCTCGGCGAGGTGGAGGTGGTGTTTGGCTTTTGGGCCATGGTGCTGATGGTCTTGATGTTCGCGCTGCAGGGCCAGGAGGCCGCCACCCAGTACCTCAACAGCCGCAACTTCACCGAGCCGCTGTTTGTCTTCGCCATCATGGTGATTGCAGGCACGCGCCCCATCTTGCAGGTGGCGGCCCGGCTGGTGCATGGCGTGGCGCAGCGGCTGCCCCTGCCCTGGGCCATGGCGACGTGTTTTGTGCTGCTGTCCTTGGTGCCCTTGCTGGGCTCGTTCATCACTGAACCGGCGGCCATGACCCTGGCCGCGCTGATGCTGCGCGACAGCTTGTTCAGCCAGGGCCTGTCCACGCGCTTGCGCTACGCGGTCCTGGGCGTGCTCTTTGTCAATGTCTCGATTGGCGGCACGCTGACGCCCTTTGCCGCCCCCCCGATCCTGATGGTGGCCCACACCTGGCAATGGGACCTGGCCTTTGTGCTGACCACCCTCGGCTGGAAGGCCGCCGTGGCGGTGCTGGTCAATGCCGCCGGCCTGGTGGCCTTGTTCCAGCGCGAGTTGCGCGCCCTGCCGCCCCAGCCGCGCCGCCGCGAGGCGCATCCCCCCGTGCCCGCCGCCCTGGTGCTGGTGCACCTGCTGTTCCTGTTGGGCGTGGTGGTGTTTGCCCACCACCTCACGGTGTTCCTGGGCCTGTTCCTGTTTTTCCTGGGTTTGGCCACCGCCTACCAAAGCCATCAGAACCCCTTGATCCTGCGCGAAGCCTTGCTGGTGGCCTTCTTCCTGGCCGGCCTGGTGGTGCTGGGCGGGCAGCAGCAGTGGTGGCTGCAACCCCTGCTGCTGTCCCTGGACAGCGACAGCGTCTACCTGGGCGCCACCGCCCTGACGGCCATCACGGACAACGCAGCGCTGACCTACCTGGGCTCACTGGTGCCCGGGCTGAGCGATGACTTCAAGGTGGCCCTGGTGGCCGGTGCCGTCACCGGTGGCGGCCTGACCGTGATCGCCAACGCGCCCAACCCGGCCGGGGTGGCGATTTTGCGCGGGCACTTCGAGGAGCAGTCCATCCACCCGCTGGGCCTCTTGCTGGCCGCCCTGCCCGCCACGGGCGTGGCCATGCTGGCGCTGCGCGGGCTCTGAGGCGCCACGCCCGGCAGGACGGCCCGCTCAGACCGGCCACGGCGGGCGCGGTATGCTGAGGCGTCGCCGGCCTGCGGGCCGACTGCCTTGTTTGACCCTGTTGCCGCCCCTGTTGCCCATGCTGCCCCTGTCGCCCCTGAACTGGCTCTTCCGCATCCCTGCCCATGTGCTCAACGGCCTCAGTGTGGCCCTGGGCATCGGGCTGATCCAATGGTGGTTTGGCAGCCAGGCCAGCCTGCATGTGGCCCAGCTGGTCAGCAGCGGCGCGGTGTTTGCCAGCCTGGCCGATGTGCCCACCACGCCCGGGCGGTCCTGGCCCCGGGTGCTGATGGCCGCCGTGCTGGGCTCGCTGAGCGCGGCTGTGGTGGCTTTTCTCGACCCCTACCCCCGGGTGCTGGGCCTGGCCATCATGGGCCTGGTGTTCATCTCGATGATGACGCTGGCCTGGGGGCCCCGCGCCGGCCCGGTCTCGTTTGCGGCGATCCTGTCCATCGTCTTTACCATGGGCGTGCCCGATGGCACCTCCCCCTGGGTGCTGACCGGTTGGAACCTGGTGGGGGCCGCGCTCTACCTGGGCTGGTCCCAGCTGACCATCCGGGTGCTGCAAAAGCGCTACCGCAGCCTGGCCCTGGCCACGGCCTTGCAAGCCACCGCGCGGCTGCTGCGCTCGCGCGCCGACGCCATGCTGGACGAAGGCCAGACCGCCACCGCCGCCCAGGCCCTGCACACCTGGGTGCGCGACGAAGCCCAGCTGGCCGAACGCCTGCAAGCTGCGCGTGACCTGCTGTTTGCCGCGCCCCCCAGCGCGCGCGCCCAGCGTGAAACCGCGGTGTTGCTGCGCGCCATCGACCTGCGCGACATCCTGCTGGCCAGCCGCCTGGACCTGGACTTGCTGGGCACGGACGAACTGGCGACCCAGGTCCGCGCGCGCCTGGCCCAACGCCTGCGGGCCATGGCCGACGAACTGGCGCTGGCCCAGGCCCGGCTGCGCGGCGTGCGCGTTCCTCGCCCGGAGGCACAGGCGCCCCTGTCCGACCTGCTGGACAGCCTGCAAAACAGCCCTCTGCTGGCGCCCGAGGACCTGCGCGCCCGCCTGCTGCCAGCCCTGATCAACCGGGTGCGCCACCTGCAAGACGATGTGCAGGCCATCCACCGCCTGCTGGACCAGGGCCCCAGCGAACAGCCCCTGAGCGCGGCCGAGCTGCAATTGTTCGTGGCCCCCGAGGGTTGGCCGCTGTCCGCCTTCGAGGCCCACCGCACCCTGGCCTCGCCCGTGCTGCGCCATGCCCTGCGCGCGTCACTGGCGCTGGGCGCGGCCTACTACATCGGCCTGGCCCTGCCTTGGTCCTCGCACCCGCAGTGGATGGTGCTGAGCGTGGCGGTGGTGCTGCGCGGCAACATCGAACAAACCCTGTCGCGGCGCAACCTGCGCGTGCTGGGCACCTTGCTGGGCTGCGTGATCGTGGTGGGCCTGGCCCATGTGTCCTCGCCCTTGCTGATGATGCTGGTGTTCCTGCTGGCGGTGGGCCTGGCCCACAGCTTTGCCATCGAGCGCTACCTGATCACCGCCGTGGCCGCCACGGTGATGGCCTTGCTGCAAGCCCACATGGCCCACCCGAGCACGGGCTTTCCGATCGCCGAGCGCGTGGCCGACACCTTGCTGGGCGCGGCCATGGCCTGGGCGTTTTGCTATGTGCTGCCTTCTTGGGAACGGCGCAGCCTGCCGCGCAGCCTGCCCCGGGTGCTGGCGGCACTGCGCCACTACGCGGCCGAGTCCTTGCGCCCCCACGACCCGGCCGACCCCGGCATGGCCGTGCGCCAGCGCCTGGCCCGCCGCCAGGCCTATGACGCGCTGGGGGCCCTGGCCGCCGGCCTGCAACGCAGCAGCTACGAGCCGCGCCAGGTGCAACTGCCCTGGGTGCCGCTGACCGCCTTGCTTGACCATGGCCAACGCCTGATGGCCCACCTGTCCATGCTGCGCTTGATGCGTTTGCGCGACGGCCCGGAAATGCACCAGGCCGAGGCCTTGACCGCGCTGGGCCAGGCGCAGCAATCGCTGCAGGACTTGCTGGACCCGGCCAGCCAGGGGGCGGGTGAAGCCGAGATCGAAGCCCGTGCACTGGACACCAAACAAACCCTGCTGCCCAGCGAGCCACCCACCGACAAGGTGCTGCCGTGGCTGCACCGGCGTCTGCAGGTCACCCAGTTGGATGCGGCCCGCACAGCCGCCGCGGCCCGCGCCGCGCTGGCCGAGCTGAAACGCCCGCCAGCGCGCTGATCACGGCCCCCGCCCGCCCCAGCCCCAGCCCCAGCGGGCCTTGAGGGCGGACCAGGCGCCACGCGCTCAGGCCGCGGCCAGCGCCTGCTCCACCGCCAGGGCCACCGTGGCCAGGCGGGCATCGTCGTCGCGCACCGAGGCCAGCATCAGGCCCACCGGCAGCTCGCCCTCGGCGTGGCAAGGCAGGCTGAAGGCGCAGCCATCCAGGTAATTGAAGGCAAAAGTGTTGCGCAGCAAGAGGCCATTGGCCTTGAAGAAGGCCTCGTCCGAGGCCTGCAGCGCCTCGATCTCCGGCGCCACGATGGGCACCGTGGGGCTGAGCACGGCGTCAAAGCCATCCAGGGCCTGGGTGACGCGGGCGATCCAGTCGGCGCGGTGGTCCAGCATGTCGAGGTACTCGCGGGCCAGCACCGGCGCGCCCAAGGCCATGCGGGCGGCCACACGCGGGTCGAACTGGTCGCGCGCACGGGCCAGGCGCTCGTGGTGCACGGCAAAGGCCTCGACGGGCGAGAAGCCGCCAGGTGCGTTCAGGCGCGGGATCTCGGCCAGCTCGGCCAAGGGGATCTCGATCAGCTGCGCGCCCGCCGCCGACAGGCGCGACAGGGTGCGTTGGTAAGCGCGGGCCACGGTCTCGTCCAGGCTGTCGAGCAGCACGGTCTGCGGCAAGGCCAGGCGCAGGCCGGCCAAGGGGCGCTTGGCCACGGCCAGGGGCGCATCCGACAGCACCGTGTCGACCGTCAGGCAGTCGCTCACGCTGCGCGTCATGGCACACACCGTGTCCAGGCTGCGCGACAGCTCCAGCGCGCCGCGGCGCGGCACCCGGCCCTGGCTGCTCTTGAAGCCGACCAGGCCGCACAGCGCGGCCGGGATGCGGATGGAGCCCCCGGTGTCCGAGCCCAGGCCGGCCACGGCCAGGCCCAACGCCACCGACACCGCCGCCCCCGAGGAGGAACCCCCGGGAATGCGCGCCACAGCGGCATCGGCCGGGTTGCGCGGCGTGCCGTAGTGGGGGTTGATGCCGACGCCGGAGAAGGCGAACTCGGTCATGTTGGTCTTGCCGATCAGGGCTGCGCCGCTGCCCCGCAGGCGGGCCACCACCGGCGCATCGGCCTGGGCGGCGGGCTCGCCACGGCAGACCACCGAGCCGGCCAGCGTGGTCTCGCCCGCCACGTCGTACAGGTCTTTGATGCTCACCGGCAGGCCCGCCAGCGGCCCCTGCGGCACGCCCGCGGCGCGCTGGGCGTCGGCGTGGCGGGCGGCAGCCAGCGCGGCCTCGGGGTACAGGCGGGTGAAGACATGGGCCGCTGCCGGGCCGGAGGCGCCGGCCAAGGCCTGTTCGACCACGGCTTCGCAGGTGGTCTGGCCTTGTTGCAGGCGCGACTGCAGGGACTCAAGAGTAGATGTCATGGCGTCAAAGGTGAGAGGAAAGAAGGGGCGTCGGGCCGGCGTGCATCAGGCCACCACGGGCAGGGTCTGCACCTGGTAGCGGTGCACGATGCTGCGTTGGCGACGCGGGTCGCGCAGCTCGATCTCCATCTGCGCGGCCGGGCGGATGCCCACGCCTTGTGCATTATGAATCGCCCCCAGGGTGCCGCAGGACAGGAAGCAGCCGTCCTGCGCGGAAGTGCCCAGGGGGCTGTCGGCGCACAGCGAAGCCAGCGGGCGGATCGAGCTCAGCGTGCCCTGCTGGTAGTCCACCCACTGGCCGTCTTCGAAGATGCGCGAGCGCAATTGCAGCTCGTCCTGGTAGGGTGCGACCTCGGCCCAGCGCCAGGCGGCGGCGGCGATGGGCTTGGGGCACATCTGCTTGGACACGGCCACCGAATAGGTCTCGACCTTGCGGTCGGTGTGGTCCGAGGCCACGGTCAGCCACCACTCGCCTTCGGCCCAGAACAGCAGGGGCTCGGCCTCGCCCGAGCTGTCCTCGCCCAGGGTTTCGATCAGCGGGGCCTGGGTCAGCAGGCTGGCGCTGGCGCGGTAGAACAAGGGCACCGAGGACGGGGCGGGCACGCCCAGCAGCTCCAACTCTTGGATGTGGTGGGCAATGGCCGCGCTGTCGCGCCCGGTCCAGCCAGCAATGATGAATTGACGCGGGAACACGGCGCGCACTTCGGTGCGCGGCAGGGCGGTGTCGAGGGCGCTTTCGCAGGCAAAAAGCAAAGGAGTGGACATGGCTAGGGCTCTCGTCTCAAAGAAGAGGATGAAAAAAAGGGGGGAAGTGAGCGCTCGGCCGCCCCGGCGGCGCGACCGAGCGCAGGGGCCCACAGCGGGCCCGTGGCGGGCTACATGAGCGCCGCCGGCAGCCACAGGGCAATGGCGGGGAACAGCATCAGCACGATGATGGCCAGCATGTAAACGAACATGAAGGGCATGACACCGGAGAACACATCGGTGATCGGCCCGGGCTGGCGCCGCATGCCTTGCAGCACATAGAGCACCGTGCCGTCGGGCGGGCTGATCATGGCGATCTCGACCAGCATGGTGATGACCACGCCAAACCAGATCGGGTCGTAGCCCAGGGCCTTGACCACCGGGAACAGCAGGGGGATGGTGGTGATCACCATCGACATGCCTTCCATGAAGGTGCCCAGCGCCAGGTAAAAGCCAATGATGACCAGCATGATGGCCCAGCCCGGCAAGGGCAGCGAAGTCAGGAACTTGGCCAGCATCTGCGGGATGCCCAGCGAGGACAGGATGTAGTTCAGGAAGTACGCGCCGAACAGGATGAGCGCGATCATCGAGGTGGTGCGCGCCGTGGAGCGCATGGACTCGCTCATCATCTTCCAGCTCAGTTTGCGGTCCACCAGCGACAGCACAATCGCCCCGGCCACGCCCAGCGCGGCGGACTCGGTGGGCGTGGCCCAGCCCGCGTAGATGGTGCCCAGCACCAGGCCGATCAGCAGCGCGGTCGGCACCAGGTCCGACAGGCTGGCCAGGCGCTGGGCCCAGCCCACCGAGGCGCCACCTGCGTCACCGTGCAGCTTGAGGCGGTAGCTGTAGAACAGGATGGTGAGCGTGAACAACAGCACCACCAGCACGCTGGGGCCAACGGCCGCCAGGTACAGCGCGCCCACCGAGGTCTCGGTGATCAGGCCATAGATGATGAAGGTGATGCCTGGCGGGATCAGGTTGCCCAGGGCACCGCCTGCCGCCAGTGACCCCAGTACGAGGCGCGGTGGGTAGTGGCTCTTCTCAAAGTAAGGCAAGGCCACCGAGCCCATGGTCGCCGCCGTCGCCACGCTGGAGCCGGCCACCGCCGAGAACACGCCGCAGGCCATGATGTTGGTGTGCAACAGGCCGCCGGGCAGGCGCCCCATCCACACGTTCAGGGCCCGGTACAGGCGCTCCGACAGACCGGCGCGCAGCATGATCTCGCCCATCAGCAGGAACAGCGGCACCGAGACCAGCACGAAGTTGGTCGAAGGGCCCCAGATCATCTCGCCGATGAAGTTCCAGAACGGTCGGTCCGACAGGCCAAAACCCGCCAGCAAAGACAGCATGGCCAGGGCCGCGCCGACGTAGATGCCGCCCGCGAAGAAGCCGACAAAGGCCACCAGCACGGCGGCCAGGGCCCACCAGGGCACGCTGGCGGCCGAAGCCGCGGCCGCGCCGCTGGCCGGGCCAAACAGCGAGGCCAGGCCGACCACGGCGCCCATGACCAGGATGAAGACGATGGCGATCATTTCTGCGCTCCCAAAGCGGGGGTGGGGGTGGGCACGGGTGGGCTCATGTGGGCTTGCGCCTCGGACACCGCCTCCAGGGTTTCGGCGGCCTCGTCTTCATAGGTTCGGGCCATCAACATGCGGTCCATCTGGTCGGCCTGGCCGGTGGCCAGTTGACGCAGCGAGCGCGCCAGCAAGGCCACGCCCGTCAACAGCAGCAGCACCAGGCCAGCGGCCCACAAGCCCTGTGGGATGACCATGGGCGTGCGCAGCGTGGAGAGGTCGGTGGCACCGAAGTCCCAGGAGTCTTTGGCCAGCGACAGCGCGCCATAGACAAAGAACAGGGACGCCACCAGCAAGGCGCTCAGCGACAGCAGGTGCAGCCAGACGCGGACCTTCAGCGGCAGCTTCTGCACCAGCACGTCGATGCGCACATGGCCGCGCTCGAACAAGGTGCCGGCCAGGCCCCAGCTCATGCCCACGGCCATCAGGTAGCCTGTGAGCTCGGTCGTGGCCTCGGTCGAGAAGCCCAGAAAGCGCCGCGCGGCAATGTCAAAACAGATCAGCACGGTGATCAGCAGATAGCACCAGCCCGCCACGGTCATCGCGTGGCGGCTGAGGGACTCCAACAGCCGGTACATGTCACTTGCCTGCGTACTTGATGCCAGTGATCGGGGCGATCACCTCGTTGTAGACCGCCGCGCAGCGGTCACCACAGCGCTTGATCCAGCCCGGCAGCACGTCTTCGCTCAGCTCTTTTTGCAGGGTGGCCAGCACATTGGCGTCGGGCTTGACCTCGACCATGGGCTTCTTCACCAGGGTGTGCAGCTTGCAGGCGTCGGCATGGCCCACGTTGCAGGCCACGCCGTCGTTGGTGGCGTCCACGCCGAGCTTCCACTGCGCTTCCTGCACCTCCGCCAGGGTCTTCTCCAGTTGGGCCCGCACCACCGGGTCGAGCTTGTTCCACCACGACAGGTTCACGAAGTAGCCCGAGGTCGACCAGGACAGGGGCATGGTGAACAAGTGGGTCGACACCTCGGTCCACTTGACGCCATTGCCCGAGCCAGCGCCGGTGATGCCGCAGTCCACCGTGCCGCGCTCCAGCGCGGTGTAGACCTCACCAAAGGCCAGCGACACGGGCTGGCCGCCCAAGGCCTTGACCAAGTCGGCGGCCGAGGGGCCGTTGGTGCGGACCTTCAGGCCCTTGAGGTCGGCCAGGCTGGTGATGGGCTTGCGGCAAAACAGCATCTGGCCCGAGAAGGGGTAGGTGGCGATCAGCTTGATGCCCAGGCGCTCCAGCTCCTTGTTGGCCACCGGCACCATGGCGTCGGCCACCTTGCGGGCCTGGCGGATGTCCGGGTTCATGCCGGCCAGGTCCACGCCGTCGAGCATGGGCACATCGCCCGACACGGTGGTCAGCGGGGCGGCGGCAATGTCCACCTGGCCCGAGCGCACCAGGCGCAGGACTTCAGGGCCGTTGACGTTGCGCTCAGGCCAGGACGAGAGGGTCACTTCCACACGGCCACCGGTGGCCTTGCTCAGGCCGTCACGCAGCAAGGGCTGGTCGACCCGGGTGTATTGCGGCAGGTTCGGCGCCACCTGGGTGATGGCCTGGATGGCGACCTTGGGGCCGGCCGGAAAGGCCTGGGCCGAGGCCAGCGAGGGCAGCAGGGTCGAGGCGGCCAGGATCACGGCCAAGGTGGTTGGTTTGAGTTTCATGGGAGCTCCAAGAGGACGGGGGGGTGAGGGGTCAATCTGTCAAAGAGGCCGGGGCGGCGGGGCCGCTAGCCGGTGGCCAGCTGGTGGTTCAACCAATCGGTCACCAACATGCAGCCCGGGGAGTGGGTGATGCACAAAGGGGGCCGGGTCGCCATGGCCACCGATTGCGGCGTCACGCCACAGGCCCAGAACACGGGGATCTCATCGGGCCCGATGTCCACCGGGTCGCCAAAGTCGGGCTGGGCCAGGTCGGCGATGCCAATCAGGTCGGGCCGCCCCAGGTGCACTGGCGCGCCATGCACCTGGGCAAAACGCGAAGTCACCTGCACCGCGCGGATCGCGTCGGCCGGCGTCATGGGCCGCATGGACACCACCATCGGGCCGGCAAACGGGCCGGCCGATTGGGTGGGCACGTTGGTGCGGTACATCGCCACGTTGCGGCCTTGCTGCACATGGCGCAGCGGGATGCCGGCCTCGATCAGGGCCTGCTCGAACGAGAAGGAGCAGCCCAGCACGAAGGTCACGAAGTCGTCCTGCCACAGCGCGGTCAGGTCCGAGGGCTGGTGCACCAGCATGCCGTCGCGCCAGACGCGGTAGCTCGGCACGTCACTGCGGATGTCGATGTCCTGCCCCAGGGTGGGCAGAAAAGGGTCGCCCGGTTCGGACACCGCCAGCAAAGGGCAGGACTTGGGATTGCGTTGGCAGAACAGCAAAAAATCGGCCGCCAGGGCCTGCGGCAGGATCATGAGATTGCCCTGCACCAAGCCTGGCGCCAGGCCTGAGGTGTGGCCTTGGTGTTCGCCCCGGCGAATCGGCTGGCGCGCCTGCCAGCCCAGGCTGGGCGCAGTGGTCAGCGCGCTCATGGCGTCACCTCGTGGTACTGGATCTCCAGCATCAGGCAGCCGCCGCGCGACAGAAAGGGCCCGTGCACGGCGCCCGGGGGGCGGCAGGCGTAGGTGGGTGCGCTGAAGGTCTCACCGCCCTGCCCTTGCGCATCGCAGCCCACAACCAAGTCGCCTTGCAGCAGGTAGACCTCTTCGCAGAAGTCGTGCACCACGGCACGGTCCAGCCAGGCCCCTGGCGACCAGCGCGCCAGCAGGGTGCGCGAGCCAGTGCGGCGCTCGGCGTCAAAGCTGTCGCGCAGCGTCAGTTCTTCGATGCGGCCGCTGCGCGAGGGCACGACCTGCCAGTCAGCGCTGGCCAGCAGCGGCTGCAGATCAAAGAATTCACGGTGCGGTAATGGCTTTGTGTCAGGGGCTGAACTGAAGGTCATGCGCCCAGTGTTGACGCGGGGCGATGCGGGGTCAAACGAGAAATTCTGGTGTCAACCGATAGGGATTTTTGATGCACCGCTGTGGCCCGCGCCGTGCACCACATCGGCCCGGGACCGCACTGAAACAGCGCGGCACGGCGGGTCGCACAAGGCGGGCTCAGGCGTCGAGCACGGGCAGGCTGCAGCGCGCCGTGAAGGCCTCGCTGGCCTCGCGCGCCATCATCACCAAGGCCTCGGCCACCGGCGAGGCCGGGTCCATGCGGACGCTGGCCACCAGCGGCAAGGGCGAGGGCGTGGGCTCCAGGTCCAACAGCACCAGGCGGCCTTCGAGCACGTCACGCTCGATCACGGGCAGCGGCAGCGGCGCGATGCCAAAGCCGGATCGGGTCAGGTCCACCATGGCCGCCAGCGACGAGAAGTAGCTCACCCGCAGGTCCGGGCAATCGGCCGCACTCTGAGCGATGTTGCGGTACACGCTGGACTCGCGGTGGAAGGAAATGATGGGATGGCGCGCGATGTCCTGGAAGCGCAGCCGCCCCGGCGGCAACTGGCTGGCCAGGCCCGGGCTGGTGGCCCAGCGCATGGCGTAGGTGGCGATGCGCCGGTTCTCGATGAAGCCGGGCGTGATCTCCTCGGACAGCAGGGCGCAGTCCAGGCTGCCGCGCAGCAGGTCGTCGCGCAGGCGCGGCGTGATGTCGGAGATCAGCTCCAGCGTGACCTTGGGGTAGCGCGCCACAAAACGCGACAGCAGATCAGGCAGCCAGGTGTGCACCACGGTCTCGATGGCGCCGATGCGCAACATGCCGGAAAACGCATCGGTCTGCCCCACGGCGGCCACCATGCGGGTCTGCAGCTCGATCATGCGCAGCGCGTACGGCATCAGCTCCGAGCCCTGGTAGGTCAGGGTGATGGCGCGGCGCTCACGCTCGAACAGGCGCACGCCAAACTGCTCTTCCAGCGTGGCGATGCGGCTGGAAATGCCCGCTTGGGTGGTGTGCAGTTTGTCGGCAGCGGCCTTGAAGCTGCCCAGCTTGGCGACCCACACAAAGGCTTCGAGAAAACGCACGTTCATGCGCGCAGTCTAACCACCCGCGGGCCACGCCAAAGCCGGGTGGAACCAGGGGGTCTCAGGGCCCCAAGGTCTCGGTCGGTTGCCGTGATCGCCAAACGCTTGGCCGCCCTGGGGCGACCGCAGGTCAAAAAAGCCCGGGCAAGGGGATCGCAAGGCTCCGCACAGACCTGCCTGCCTGTACGGGGGCAGTTCCCTGCGCCAGCCCTGCCTGGGCTCGGCCATTCTGTGGCGTTGGCGTCAAGCGCTGTTATAGGGCGGGTAAACCGCCTGTACCAAAACCGGGGCCAGCGGGCCGCCACGCAGCGCCGCTGCGGCGCCGCCTCAACGCTGCGGCAGGCGCGGCGCGTGGGGATCGTTGGCCGCCGGTGTGTCGTGGACCTCGCGCACCTCGACATCGGTGATGTCGGTGGCGGCCGGGCGGTGAACCGCGGCCCCGGGGGCCCGGCGCATCACGTTGCCAAACTGCTGACCCAGGTCAAAGCGGTTGACCCAGGGGGTGACAGGGCGGCCCGTGAGGCGAGCCCAGGCGGCGCGCAAGGCCCAGCCCAGGGCCAGCAAAGCCAGGGCCGCGATCAGGCTGGCCACCAACACCAGAGCGGCTGCGACCAGCACCAGGCGCAACAGGAGTCGGGAGAGGGCGGACAGGGCTTGGGGAAGTCCGGTCATGAAGTCCTTTCAAAGTGGCAGAGCCCAGGGCGCGGCAGCGCACCGGGCTCAACACCCCTCAGATGGGGCGGCACCGAGAAAGTTCAAGCCAGGGGCTCAATGCACCGTGGGCCCGAAGCGGAACACCCCGGGCGCGACCACCGGGTCGACCTCGACCGGGATCACGTCCTTGGGCAGGAAGCGCCCTTCCAGCAGCAGCTTGGACAGCGGGTTCTCGATGCGCTGCTGGATGGCGCGCTTGAGCGGCCGGGCCCCGAACACCGGATCGAAACCGACCTTGGCCAATTCGGCCAGCGCTGCCGCCGAGACCTGCAGCGTCAGGTCCATGCGGGCCAGGCGCGCCTGCAGGATCTGCAGCTGGATCTTGGCGATGGACTCGATGTTCTTGGCATCCAGCGGGTGGAACACCACGGTCTCGTCGATGCGGTTCAGGAACTCGGGGCGGAAGTGGTTCTTCAGCTCGTCCCACACCGCATCCTTGATGTCCTCGTAGTCCTGCCCCACCATGGCCTGGATGTGGTGCGAGCCGATGTTGCTGGTCATCACGATGACGGTGTTCTTGAAGTCCACGGTGCGGCCCTGGCCGTCGGTGAGGCGACCATCGTCGAGCACCTGCAGCAGCACGTTGAACACATCGGGGTGGGCTTTTTCGACCTCGTCGAGCAGCACCACGCTGTAGGGCTTGCGGCGCACCGCCTCGGTCAGGTAGCCGCCTTCTTCGTAGCCCACATAGCCCGGGGGCGCGCCAATCAGGCGGGCCACCGAATGCTTCTCCATGAACTCGCTCATGTCGATGCGTATCAGGTGCTCCTCGGAGTCGAACAGGAAGCCTGCCAGCGCCTTGCACAGCTCGGTCTTGCCCACGCCCGTGGGGCCCAGGAACAAAAACGAGCCGGTCGGCCGGTTCGGGTCGGACAGGCCCGAGCGCGAGCGCCGGATGGCGTTGGCCACCGCGCCAATCGCCTCGTCCTGGCCCACCACGCGCTCGTGCAGCTTGTCTTCCATCTGCAGCAGCTTGTCTTTTTCGCCCTGCATCATCTTGGACACCGGGATGCCCGTGGCGCGGCTCACCACCTCGGCGATTTCTTCGGCGCCCACCTGGGTGCGCAGCAGGCGCGGGGCGTTGCTGCCGTCGGGCTTGACGCCCTTGCCGCTTTCCTTGGCCTGGGCTTCCTTGAGCTGCTTTTCCAGCACCGGCAGTTGGCCGTACTGCAACTCGGCCACCTTGTTGAAGTCGCCTTTGCGGGTCAGCTCTTCGATTTGCTGGCGCAGCTTGTCAATGGCTTCGCGCACCTGCTGGCTGCCCTGAGCCTGGGCTTTTTCGGCCTGCCAGATTTCCTCCAGGTCGGCGCTTTCGCGCTGGAGTTTTTCAATCTCCTCGGCAATCAGGTCCAGGCGCTTTTGCGAGGCCTCGTCGGTCTCTTTCTTCATCGCCTCGCGCTCGATCTGCAGCTGGATCAGGCGTCGGTCGAGCTTGTCCAGCACCTCGGGCTTGGAGTCGATTTCGATCTTGATCTTGGCCGCGGCCTCGTCGATCAGGTCGATGGCCTTGTCGGGCAGGAAGCGGTCGGTGATGTAGCGGTGGCTCAGTTCGGCCGCGGCCACGATGGCCGGGTCGGTGATGTCCACGCCATGGTGGACTTCGTACTTTTCTTGCAGGCCGCGCAGGATGGCGATGGTGGCCTCCACGGTGGGCTCGCCGACCAGGATCTTCTGGAAGCGGCGCTCCAGGGCGGCGTCTTTTTCGATGTACTTGCGGTACTCGTCCAGGGTGGTGGCGCCCACGCAGTGCAGCTCGCCACGCGCCAGCGCGGGCTTGAGCATGTTGCCGGCGTCCATCGCGCCTTCGGCTTTGCCGGCGCCCACCATGGTGTGCAGTTCGTCGATGAAGACGATGGTCTGGCCCTCGTCCTTGGCCAGTTCACTCAGCACGGTCTTGAGGCGCTCTTCAAAGTCGCCCCGGTACTTGGCGCCCGCCAGCAGCGAGGCCATGTCCAGCGACAGCACGCGCTTGCCCTTGAGCGAATCGGGCACCTCGCCGGCCACGATGCGTTGGGCCAGGCCTTCGACGATGGCGGTCTTGCCCACGCCGGGCTCGCCGATCAACACCGGGTTGTTCTTGCTGCGGCGCTGCAACACCTGGATGGCGCGGCGGATCTCATCGTCGCGGCCAATCACCGGGTCGAGCTTGCCCTGGCGGGCGCGCTCGGTGAGGTCCAGGCAGTATTTCTTGAGCGCCTCGCGCTGGCCCTCGGCCTCGGGGCTGTTGACACCCTGGCCACCGCGCACGACTTCGATGGTGGTCTCCAAGCTCTTGCGGCCCAGGCCGTGGCTGCGCGCCACATCGGCCAGGTCGATCTTGCTGTCGCACAGGGCCAGCAGGAACAGTTCGCTGGCGATGTACTGGTCGCCCCGCTTGATGGCTTCTTTTTCAGTCGCCTGGAACAGGTTGGCCAGGTCGCGGCTGACCTGCACCTGCTCCTGGCCCTGCACCTGGGGCAGGCGCTTGACGGCGGCCTCAGCGGCGCTTTGCAGGGCGCCCACGTTGACACCTGCGCGCTGCAGCAAGGCCTTGGGGCCCTCGTCCTGACGCAGCAAGGCCACCAGCAGGTGAGCGGGTTCGATGTAGGCGTGGTCGTTGCCCAAGGCCAGGCTTTGGGCCTCGCCCAGGGCTTCTTGGAACTTGGTGGTGAATTTGTCGATGCGCATGGGTGTGATCTCCAGATGCACAGGCAGCTTGTGGCCCTCGGAGGGTATTTCAAGGCCCCGCCCGGCGCCAGAGCCTGACTAAAATCAAAGCATGGACATCCACCAGCTGTCAGCGCAGTACCAGAAGGACCAGGACCGCATCCTGATGCGCTTCAACACCACCTCGCACGAAGAGTTGCGCGTGTGGCTGACCCGGGTGCTGCTGCGCGGCTGGTGGCCCCACCTGCGCGCCGCCGTGGCCAGCCTGGAGACGCGCGACCAACCCGACACCCCGCGCCACGAACGCGAACAGCAAAGTCGGCAACGCCGCGCCGAAGTCCTGGCCCAGGCCGACTTGGCCAGCCCCTTTGAAGAACGCGAGGCCACCTTGCCCCTGGGCAGCGCCCCGCTGCTGTTGACCGAGGTCAGCCAACAGCAGCACGACAACAAGCTATCGCTGTCCTTTGCCGAAAAGCTCGAGAACCCCAGCCAGCCGCCACGCGCTTTTGACCTGGAACTGGAGCTGCCCCTGCTGCACGGCCTGGTGCACTTGCTGGAGATGGCCCTGAGCCAAACCGACTGGGGCCTGCTGTCCGAAGGGGACGCCGAGCCCCTGGGGGCCGAGGTGGAAATCGAATCGGAAGGCGAAGCCAGCGCCCTGCCCCCGGTCAAGCCACGCTACCTGCACTGAGCCCGCCGCACGCCGGCCGGCCGCTGCGCCTCAGGCGTTGCGCGCTTCGATGCCCCAGCGCGCCAGCGCCGCGTCGTCACTGACACGGGCGTCGACCCAGCGGGCGCCTTGCGGGGTCGCCTCTTTCTTCCAGAACGGCGCCTGCGTCTTGAGGTAGTCCATCAAGAATTCACAAGCCTGAAAACTCTGGCCGCGGTGCGCCGAGCTGACCGCCACCAGCACGATCTGGTCGCCGGGTTGCAGCAGGCCCACCCGGTGCACCACGCGCGCGGCGAAGATGTCAAAGCGGCGCCGCGCCTCGTCAATCATGGCCTCGATGGCCTTCTCGGTCATGCCGGGGTAATGCTCCAGCTCCATCGACAACACGGGGGCGCCGTTGTTGCCTTCATAGCCCCCCCGCACCGTGCCGACAAAACTGCACACCGCGCCCACGCGGCGGTCATGCTGGCGCAGCGCGGCCAGTTCGGCGGAGACATCGAAGTCGGCGGTTTGGATGGCGGTACGGAGCAGGCTCATGGGCTGCATTTTGGCACTGCCCCCGCGGGTTTGCCGGCACAACGGGCCCGCGTGTTGGCCCGAGGGCCGCCGAGCCCGTCATGATGGAATCAAACAGCTTGCTCAGATTTTGATGAACTGGGTGGCAGACAAAGCGCCAAATGGCAGCTCCGACAAGCGCCCCCCGACCGCCAGCGTGCCAAGATCAACCGGAAAGTAACCGATGGCCTCCAGGAGCTGGCGAACTTCCGCTTTGGCTGGGGCATCGTCGCCGGCGTAGAACATGGCGCGCTGGCCGCCGGCGACTTGGGGCTGCCCCAATGCGTTCACGTCCAGGTGATTGAACGCCTTGACCACCCGGGCACCGGGCACCATTTCGCTGAAGACTTCGCTGGACGAGCGCCCGCCCAAGTCGATGGCCTTGATGCCATAGGCCGCCAGTGGATTGGTGGGGTCCTGGGCGTCTGGCGAATGGGGGTCCAGGAACGCCACGGGATTGGTGCCGTCAATCACGATGCGCCCCTTCCAGGCGGGCAGACTGCCCAAAGCCTGACTCAGGTCTGTCCAACGCACGGCGATGAGCACGATGTCTGCAGCGGCGGCCTCGGCCACGGTACCCGCCTGAATGGTGGGGCCCAGTTCCGCCACCAGTGTGGCCAGGGATTCAGGCCCGCGCCGGGTGGAAATGATGGCCGACAGGCCCTTGTTGGCCAATGCGCGAGCGACGTTGGAGCCCAAACCGCCAGAGCCAATGATGCCGAAGTTCATGATGATTGCCTTTGTGAATTGAAGTGGGTGAAAAGAAAGTGAGGGGAACGTGTGTCGTTTGAAGGTCGGGAATCCAGCTCAGCGCATTGGCAGACCAAGGCGACGAATTTCTGCTTCGCCCTTCGCCAGCGTGGCGCGGCTGGTGTGCACCGAGTAGCGTCCCGTCACCAAGTCGTGCGGGTGTGGGACGGCTGAGCCCAGCACAAAACTGGTGGTGTGGGTGGCCACAAAGTCGATGCTTTGACCGCTGGGCTCAAAAGCCACGAGCTCGCCTGCCGCAATGGCTTCGCTGGCCACCAGCGCGCCCTTGGCCACAGCCACCCAAGCCACGGTATGGCCCAGCGGCGGGGTGTAGGTCCAGCGCTGGCCTGCGTCCAGACGCACCGACAGATAGGTCATGCCCTCGGGTGCCGCCAGAGGGCTTTGTGCGGCGCCGTCAGTGCCCATCAGCACCCGCACAGGTCCTGCCTGGGGTACCTGTTCGGGCGCGAGGTACTGGCTGTGAGCTGGGGCGTTCTCCAGCACTTCGGGCAGGGCCACCCAGAGCTGAAAGCCCAGGCCAGGCGTGTGACCCACAGGTTCGCCGGCATGCCACACGCCATTGCCAGCACACATCCATTCGACGCCGCCAGCCCGCAGCAAGCCCGCTTGCCCCGTGCTGTCTTGGTAACGCACATCCCCTTCGTACAAGAACGTGAGGGTGGCGATGCCCGAGTGGGGATGCATGCCAAAACCCTGTCCCGCCATGCTCGGCTCGAAATGAAACAGATCCAGAAAGACAAAAGGCTTGAGCACCTGGCCCAGGTCGCCAGGGCTCATGAGCCGGGTGATGGGGCCGCGTGTGGTGCCAACGTGGCGGTGAGTGATCGCGCGTGGCACTGAAGCAGAAGCAGACATCACGAGAACCTTGGAGGTGTTGAACTGATGCCTGTAGCTTAAAAATGGATTGATTAATTGAATAGATGGTTCAATATGATTTCACTCGTCCAAAAATGCAACCAATGGAGCCCACCATGCTAGACCTGAACGACGTGGCCATCTTTGTGCAGGTGGTCCGATTTGGCAGCTTTGCCGAGGCCTCGCGCCGCCTGGGTGTGCCCCGAAACACGCTGAGCCGCCGGCTCCAGCAGCTTGAAGCTCAATTGGGAACCCGACTGATGCAGCGCTCCACCCGCCAGCTCACGCTCACCAGCGCGGGACAGGTGTTTCTGGAGCGCTGCAGCGGCGCAGTCGAAGGATTGATGGATGCAGGCGAGGAACTGTTGGCGGTGAACCAGGAGCCCGCTGGGCTGGTGCGGGTTGCGGCACCCGCTGATTTTTTTGATTTTTTCTCGATGGAATGGCTGAACGAGTTCCTGATCGCGCATCCCAAAGTGAGGGTGGAGTTTGTGTTGAGTGACGGGCGCGCCGACCTGATTGCGGAGAGGATTGATGTCGCCTTTCGGGGCGGCATCCTGGAGGACTCGGGCTTGTTTGCCCGCAAGGTGCTGGACGCCGGCACCGACGGTCTGGTGGCCAGCCCCGCTTACATCACCCGCCGGGGTGCTCCGACGACACTGCAAGACTTGCCCAACCACGATTGCCTCGTGTTCGGGCACCCCAGCGGCAAGGCCACCTGGCGTGTGGTGGGGCCAGGTGCAGAGTCGGCTGAAGTGCAGGTGGCGGGCCGGTTCAGCGGCAACACGGCGCAGGCCTTGCGCAAGGCCGCACTGGCGGGCCTGGGCATTGCGCTTTTACCCTCGACGCTGACACATCGGGACCTGCGCGCGGGTCGACTTGTGCCTGTGCTCCCTCAGTACCACCGGCAGGGCCACGGCGTGCACATGGTCTATCCCAGCAAGCACTACCTGCCACGAGCAGTGGCTGCCTTCATCGATCTGGTGATCCAAAAAATGGGGTCACTTCAAGAGCTTCCGCCGGAGCCCAACGGCTGAGCGGACATGGGCCGTCTGACCAAGTGGGGAGCACATGTGCGGCCCTGAAAGCGAGCGCCATGTTCGGCGAATTCACACAGCTTCACCCGATCGACACAGTGCCAGCCCGGGGTTCACAAAACCTCACCAGGAGGACATTCGCTTGTGACGGGGCGCGCTGAAGATCGGCGCACTGCCTGCGTCGGGCCTCTTGGCGCAGGCCCTGTGACACCTCTTCAGAAACCACCGCATGAAACGCCCTTCCAGCCTTGCCCACGACACCGCCGCCCTGAGCCGCCGCCACTGCCTGCTGGCCCTGACCAGCCTGGGCGCCAGCCCCTGGTTGACGGCCTGCGGGGCCAGTGACGGCAGCGCCAAAATCCGCCTGGTCAACGCCACCCAAGGCGTGACGCAGCTCAGCGCCTACCTGGACACCGACACCTTGGCCAGCGCCGTGACGGCCGCCGCGGCCAGCAGTTACCACGGCGCCGACCCCGACACCTACACCCTGGGCGTGCGCAGCACCGGCAGCGCGGTCAACAGCGTGGAAGCCTCGCTGACACTGGCCAAGGACAGCTACACCACCGTGGTGACCATGGGCACGCAGAGCTCCCTCACCACGACCGTCTACACCGAAAGCGAAAGCAGCCCCTCCAGCGGCTACGCCAAGCTGCGCCTGATCAACGGCCTGCAGATTGGCGACGCGGTCGACGTCTACGTGACCAGCACCACCACCACCGCACTGAGCAGCGAGACCGCCGCCATCAGCAACGTGACCGAGAGCAGCACCAGCGCCTTCCGCAGCATCACCAAAGGCACCTACAGCCTGTGGGTGACGGGCTATGGCGACAAAACCGACCTGCGCGCCTACGTGGCCAGCATCACCTTGGCCGACCAGGGCATTGAGACCCTGGTGCTGGCCCCCACGCACAGCGCCAAGCTGGCCGACATCGTGCGCCTGCCGCAGCAAAACACCGCCACCACGCTGGCCAACACGCTGACGCGGGTGCGCTTTGTCAACGCGGCGGCCTCGGGCACGGCCGCCACCCCGGCGGTGGACGGCAGCGCCGCCACCAGCTCGGCCATCGGCGGCTATGGCGTGTCGTCGTATGTGCAGTTGACCGCGGGCACGCGCACAGTGGCGTTCACCGCCGGGGGCAGTTCGGTGAGCAGCTCACTGACCTTGAGCGCGGGCTACGACATGACCTGCGCCTTGGTGCTGGACAGCGCCGGCAACCTGGCCATCGTCAGCCTGACCGATGACAACTTCCCGGCCACCAGCAGCACCAAGTCCAAGATCCGCCTGGTCAATCTGGCCTCGGCGGCGGGCAGCGCGCAGCTGACCTACAACGGGGGCTCACTGCTGAGTGACTACACGGCCGCGCGCAGCGCCTCCAGCTACACCAGCTTCACGGCGGGCGAGTACGACTTTGTGGTCAGCGCCAGCGGCGGCAGCAGCCTGACCCAGGCCAGCTACACCAGCGCCGCGCAGGCGGTGTATTCGGCCTTTGCCTTTGGCTCGTCCGCGATCAGCAAGTTCACCCTGCTGCAGGACCAGTGAGTCCGTGAGACGCCTCAGCCCAGGCGCTGCAGGGCCTGGGCCCAGCGCCCGGCCATGGCCGGTGAATTGAGGCAACTGCAGCGGTGGCCTGCGCTCCACACGGCACGCTCCATGAGTTGGATGTCTGCCTCGTGTTGGCGCGCCACATGCGGGTCCTCAAAGAAGACCACCTTCTCACAGGCCCCGTCCAGCACCAGCTCGGCGATCTGCGCGTCGCCCCCCAGCGGGCCGCTTTGGTAGCGTGTCACCCAGGCTTGGCTGGCGGGCCAGCCGCGCGACCAGGCCAGCTCGTTGAGCAAGCCCCCCGTGGTGCCGGTGGCCACCCGGGCCTCGTAGCGCGACAGCAAGTCAAAGTGCGCGTCGGCAAAAGCCACCATCTCGCGCTTGCGCGCGTCGTGGGCGATCAAGGCCACGGTCTGCTCTTCCAAGGCCAATGCCGGGGCCAGGCCGGCCACCTGCTCGGGCGGCAGGCCGGCGTTCAAGGCCTCGACCGCCACCCATTCCAGGGCGCCAGCCAGGGTCGGTACAAAAGGCTTGCCATGGGTCACGCACTGGCGCTTCAAGGCCTGGGCCTCGGGGAAGGTGGAGGACGGGTCCACCGGGTCCATCAGGAACACCACGCCGTCGAGTGCGTCACCGGGCAGCAAGCCTCCAGCCACCCGCGACACCACACGCATCAAGCCCCCTTCGCGCCCATTGGGCAGGCGATGCAGGCCGGGGTAGTCCAGCAGTTGCTCGTCGCGCAGCAAGGCGTCAAATGCGCCGCCCACCACGTACAGCTCCAGCTTCAAGGCGCGCAGCAAGGGCTCGCAGGCTTGCGCCCACTGGGTCAGGGCACTGCTCGCATGGTGGCGGTGCAGGCGATGCGCGATCAGGCCAAAGCGACGCGGGGCCAGGGGAAGGTCGGAGGAGGAGGACGCGGTCATGGAGGTCAAGAGGTGAGTAGCAAGCGGGCAAAGGCCCAGGCAGGCCCCGCAGGGGTCACAACGCCAAGGCGGCGGGCCGGCTCAAGGCGAGCGGTGCAGGCGCGGGGCCGACAGCGCGACGATCTGGTCGGCCACCACCTCGTCCACATTCTTCAGGCGCGGCGCACCCGGCGCCAGCAAGGCCGCTTGCAGGCGGCGCAAGTCGCCCACAGTGGGCGCGACCTTGATCTGGCCGATGGCGGCCTGGGCATTGCCTGCCTTGAGCAAGGCCATCACCTTGAGCGTCCATTCGTTGTTGTTTTTCGCCATGATTTCCTTTCAATCAGCCACCCCGCCAATGCGGGTAGCATTCGGCAGCACTTTAACGCCCCCAGCACCATGGCCACGCAAACCATCACCATCGACGGCTACAAGCTGTTCCCCTCGCCCCGCAACGAACACCGGGTGGTGTTTGAACACCAGCTCTTCCTGCCCTACCCCTATGCCCTGATCGATCTGCCCAGCTACAACCTGGGCGGCAAGTACAGCCTGTTTGCGGCCTGCCGCCTCAGCGACATGAAGATGGGGCAGATGGTGACCTTTGAGCAGCCCGAGGACGAGGCCCGCTTCAAAAGCCGTTTCGTCCCGGACTGAGCGCACCATGAGCCTGTCCATGGAAGACGAGAACCAGATCTGGGTGCCGCCCAGCTTCATCGCCGTGTTCAGCGACGCGCGCCAGCGCCTGCGCGAGCCCAGCGAGGTGGTTCGCCAGCGCTATGAGCTGTGTGAGGACCTGGCCAATCAGTTGGTGGAACATGCCCAGTTGCTCTACCACGCCCAGGCCCCGTCGGAGTCGGGCATCTTGCTGAGCCTGCACGCGGGCCTGCGCAGCCCGGACGCCGGCGTCAGCCCGGGCGAAGCCGACTGGGTGGTGAGCCGCCTGGCCGAGCTGTTGAACTGGGACTGCCCGGCCCTGCCGGCCGCCACCGATCCCGGCGCCACGGAAGTCGCGCCGGACAGCCCAGCGGGCTGAACGCCAAAGCCGCCAGCCGCAGCGCAGCGCGGCCTCAGCCGCCGGTGACTGGCGGAAAAAACGCGACTTCCGCGCCTGGCACCAGGGCCGCGCTTTCATCGCTCAAATCCTGGTTCAGCGCCAGGCGCACCGGGCGCTGGCGCGACAAGGCCTCGGCATAGGCACCGCCGCGCGCGATCAACTCGTCGCGCAGCGCGCCCAGGGTGGGCGCCTCGGTGGTCCAGGGCTCCGAGCCTTGGCCCAGGGCCTCGCGGATGGAGGCGAAATAGCGCAGGGTCAACGTCAAAGAGGTGTTCATGCCAGCAGCTCCGCAAACGAAATGAAGGGCACCAGATCGCCGTGCGCGATGCGCGTGCCGGGGGCGTTGTCGACCACACCGTCGCCCCAGACCGCCGAGGTCAGCACGCCCGAGCCTTGGTTGGCAAACAGGTCCAGGCCACCTTGCGGGTTGCGCCAGACGCGCAAGAACTCGCGGCGCTTGTCGGCCTTGCCCCACACAAAATGGGCTGGCAGCGCCACCGGTTTCGGTGCCACGTCCTGCACCCCCTGCAAGCGCAGCAAGAAGGGCCGCACCAGCAGCAAGAAGGTGATGAAGCTCGACACCGGGTTGCCCGGCAGGCCGACGAAATGGCTTTGCGCCACGCGGCCATAGGCAAAGGGCTTGCCCGGCTTGATGGCCAGCTGCCACAGGTGCAGCTCGCCCAGGGCCTGCACTGCGGGCTTGACGTGGTCTTCTTCGCCCACGCTGACGCCGCCGCTGGTGAGGATCAGGTCATGGCCTTGCGCGGCCTCGGCCAGGGTGCGCTGGGTGGCGGCCAGGTCGTCAGGCACGATGCCCAGGTCGCTGACCTCGCAGCCCATGCGCAGCAACAAGGCGCGCAAGAAAAAGCGGTTGGAGTTGTAGATGGCACCTGCGGGCAGCTGCTCGGGGGCGACTTCGCCGGGCATGACCAGCTCATCGCCGGTGGAGAACAAAGCCACGCGGGGCCGCCGCGCCACCGACAAGGTGGCACGCCCCACGCTGGCGGCCAAACCCAGCGAGGCGGGGTGCAAGCGCTGGCCCGCGCTCAGCACGGCCCGGCCCAGGGCCACGTCCTCGCCCGCACGACGGATGGCCAGGCCCGGGCGCGGCAGCACCTTCAAACGCACCAGGGGGGTGCCGGCGGCGTCGCTCAAGGCTTCGCAATCTTCTTGCATCAGCACCGCGTCGGCCCCGGGCGGGATCGGCGCGCCGGTGAAGATGCGCGCGGCCGTGCCAGGCTGCAGGGGCTGGGGCACGGCACCCGCTGCGATGCGCTGGGATACCGGCAGCACCGCGCCTTCGGCGGCCACGTCGGCGCAGCGCAGGGCATAGCCGTCCATGGCACTGTTGTCGTGCGGCGGTACTTGCAAGGGGGACAGCACCTCTTCAGCCAACACGCGACCATCGGCCTCGAAGGTGGACACCGACTCGCTGGCCCAGGGCAGACCGTCCAGCGGTCGCGCATAAGCCAGCAGCTCGCTGAGCACCTCATCCAGGGGGCGCAGGGGTTTGAAAGCAGGGACGGCAGGGGCGTTCATGTGCGGTTCTCAAACGTGTATTCGAATCGGTCGCCCTGGTCGACCAGCCAGGCGGCCACGGCCTCGGGCTGGTTCAGGTCGAGCACGGGGCGGCCGGTGGGCACGGGCAGTTGCTCGGGCGCGTCGGTGGCGATGGCCACGATGAAGTCGTCGTCGGGGTAGCGCGCCGGGTGGCCGGCGAAGTCAGCGGTCGGGGCGCGCCAGACCTCGACCTTGAGCAGGTCGCTTTCCTTGAAGCCCTCGACCAGCACCCAGTCCACGCCCTCGTACAGCTCGGCCAGCATCTGGTGCACGGTCAGGCGGTAGGGTTGCTCGTACTCGCGCATCAGGGCCAGGCGGTGCTCGCTGGCCACCACCACCTCGAAGGCACCGGCCTGGCGGTGGCGCCAGGTGTCCTTGCCCGGGTGGTCGATGTCAAAACGGTGGTGTGCGTGCTTGACCACGGACACGCGCAGCCCGCGTTGGCGCAAGGCGGGGATCACTTGCTCCAGCAAAGTGGTCTTGCCCGAGCCTGAATAACCTGCAAAGCCTACGACCTTCATGTTTGTCTCCGGTGTGCGTTCGGGGCCCGGGTCGCGGGCGCGCCAACGCAGGGGTTGTTGTGGTCACGGCGGTCGCCGCTGCGGGCCCGGGCCAGGATGGCAAAAAGCCAGCGCAGGCGCTGGCTTGGCGGGTCCACGCGGGCGGCACCTCCGGTGCCGGGGTTCAGGGGCAGTGCGACTCGATGTAGGCCTTGACCACCGCCACGTCGGCCGGGATCACCTTGACCTTCTTGGGCAGGGCCTCGATGCCTTCAAAGCGGGCCGGGCGCTCGGGCTCGTGGCCCAGGGCTTCGGCGATGGTGGCGGCAAACTTGATGGGCAAGGCCGTTTCGAGCACGATCATCGGCACGTCGGCCGGGCCGCGCTGCTCGCGGGCCACCTTGACCCCATCGGCCGTGTGGGTGTCGACGGTCACGCCATGGCGGCTGAAGTTGTCGCGGATGGTGGCCAGTCGGTCGGCATGGGTGCTGCGGCCGCTGGCAAAGCCATAGCGGCTGGCGGCCTGGGCGAACAAGGGGTCGGCGCTGAGGTCAAAGCGACCCTGGCTGGACAGCTGCTCGCCGAACAGGCGCTTGGTGCGCGCCGCGTCACGGCCCAGCAGGTCGAACACAAAGCGCTCGAAGTTGCTGGCCTTGGAGATGTCCATCGAAGGGCTGGAGGTCTCGTGCGTGTCGGCGCTGCCGCGCACGCGGTAGACACCGGTGCGGAAGAACTCGTCGAGCACGTCGTTTTCGTTGGTGGCCACCACCAGGCGCTCGATGGGCAGGCCCATCATGCGCGCCACATGGCCGGCGCAGACATTGCCGAAGTTGCCCGAGGGCACAGTGAAGCTGACCTTTTGCGCATTGCGCTCGGTGGCCTGGATGTAGCCGGCAAAGTAATACACCACCTGGGCCAGCAGGCGGGCCCAGTTGATGGAGTTGACGGTGCCAATCTTGTACTTGCGCTTGAACTCGAGGTCGTTGGAGACCGCCTTGACGAGGTCCTGGCAGTCGTCGAACACGCCTTCCACGGCCAGGTTGTGGATGTTCTCGTCCTGCAGGCTGAACATCTGTGCCTGCTGGAACGGGCTCATGCGGCCATTCGGGCTGGTCATGAAGACGCGCACGCCCTTCTTGCCGCGCATGGCGTATTCCGCCGCGCTGCCGGTGTCACCCGAGGTGGCACCAAAGATATTCAGCTCTTCGCCGCGGCGTGCGAGTTCGTATTCGAACAGGTTGCCCAGCAACTGCATGGCCATGTCCTTGAAGGCCAGCGTCGGGCCGTTGGACAGGGCTTCGAGCCACAGGCCATCTTCGAGGTGGCGCAGCGGCACGATCTCACCGGTGCCAAACACCTCGGCGGTGTAGGTCTTGTGGCAAAGGGCCTGGAGGTCGGCGGCTGGGATGTCGTCGATGTAGAGCGACAGGATCTCAAACGCCAGCTCGGCATAGCCTTGCTCGTGGTACACCGAGCGCCAGCGCGTCAGCGTGGCGTCGTCCACTTGCGGGTAGTGCTCGGGCAGGTAAAGGCCGCCATCGGGCGCCAGACCTTCGAGCAGGATTTCACAAAAACGCTTGCGGTCGGCATGACCTCGGGTGCTCAGGTACTTCACGGTCTGTTCCTGTTCCAACAATTCAGGGGCGACCTGCCGCGGACACGGTCAGATCGCCATTTTGACGCAGCCGCCGGGCCCGGGTCCGGGCACTTGCGGCGCGGGGCCTCAGGCCAGTTCTTCCTTGCGGATGCGGGTGATGGGCGCCAGCACGGTGGGCAGGGCTTGCATCTCGGCGATCGCGCGGTCCATCGTGCCTTCGACGGTGTCGTGGGTCAGGATGATCAGGTCGGTGTGGGTCGAGCCTTCGCCGCCCACCTCGTCGGCTTCTCGCTGCAGCACCGCGTCGATGCTGATGCCGGCGCCGGCCAGGATGCCGGTCACTCGGGCCAGCACGCCAGCTTCATCGGACACGCTCAAGCGCAGGTAGTAGCTGGTGACGACCTGGCTCATCGGCAGCACGGGCACGTCGCTCATCTCATCGGGCTGGAAGGCCAGGTGGGGCACGCGCTGAGCCGCGTCGGCGGTGTGCAGGCGGGCGATGTCGACCAGGTCCGCAATCACGGCACTCGCGGTCGGCTCGGAGCCTGCGCCCTTGCCGTAGTACAGGGTGGTGCCCACGGCATCGCCTTGCACCATGACGGCGTTCATCGCGCCTTCGACGTTGGCGATCAGGCGCTTGGCCGGCACCAGGGCCGGGTGCACACGCAGTTCAATGCCATTGGCAGCGCGCTTGGTGATGCCCAGCAGCTTGATGCGGTAGCCCAGTTGCTCGGCGTAGCGGATGTCCGCCGCCGACAGCTTGGTGATGCCTTCCACGTAAGCCTTGTCGAACTGCACCGGGATGCCGAAAGCGATGGCGCTCATCAGGGTGGCCTTGTGGGCGGCATCCACGCCTTCGATGTCAAAGGTCGGATCGGCTTCGGCGTAGCCCAGGCGCTGCGCTTCCTTGAGCACCACCTCAAAGTCCAGACCCTTGTCACGCATTTCGGACAGGATGAAGTTGGTGGTGCCATTGATGATGCCGGCAATCCACTGGATGGCGTTGGCGGTCAGGCCTTCGCGCAGCGCCTTGATGATCGGTATGCCCCCGGCCACAGCGGCTTCGAAAGCCACCATCACGCCCTTGGCCGACGCGGCGGCAAAGATCTCGGTGCCGTGCACGGCCAGCAGCGCCTTGTTGGCGGTGACCACGTGCTTGCCTGCGGCGATGGCTTCGAGCACCAGGGCCTTGGCCACGCCGTAGCCACCGATGAGTTCGATGACGATGTCGATGTCCGGGTTGGCAATCACGGCACGGGCGTCGTTGACGACCTGCACCTGGTCACCGACAACGGAGCGGGCGCGCTCCACGTCGAGGTCGGCCACCATGGTGATCTCAATGCCCCGGCCAGCGCGGCGACGAATTTCTTCCTGGTTGCGCTGCAGAACGTGGAAGGTACCGCTGCCGACGGTGCCAATGCCCAAAAGGCCGACTTGGATGGGTTTCATGGAGTTCACTTCAGGTTTCAAAAATAGAAATAGGTCGCGCAGGGTCAGCGGGTCAGGTAAGACGGCAGGTCCCAGGCCCCGCCCGGAAAACCACGGCATTCACCCGTGCTGGACTCCCGCGCCAGGACAAAGCCTTGGCCATCGAACTGCCAGGCCTGTTGCGACCAACAGTCGCCCAGGCCCCGGCCCTTCATGCTGTTGAGGACCTGGCCCGTCTTCGGGTCGAAGTCCCCATTGGCCTCCTGCAACTGCAGCTCATAGGGCGGCCGGTCATTGGCCAGCCACAGCAAACTGGTGCCGTTGTAGGCGCCTTGCGGGCAAGGCGTGGCCAGAAGCACCTGGCGCTCGGTCAGACGCACCACCTGGCTTTGCGTGCGGTACATGTCTGACTCGTTGCATTCGTCGGCCATCACCTTGGCCGGCAGCGCCGCCAGCAGAGGCCGCAGCAGGCTGGCGTCTGCAGCGCGGGTCGGCACCGGCTTGACTGCTTTGAGTTGGGGCAGCGGCAGCGCGGGCAGCACCGTCGATTCAGGCTTCTTGCCCCGGCGCACCAAGGCACCCGGTGTGTCGACCCGACCCTGGGCATCGTCCATCTTGAGCAACACGGCATTCAGGCCGACCAGAGACAGGCGCCAGGGGCCGGTGGAGGCCTGGCTGCTGCGCACGGTGGCGGCGTCGCTTTTGAGCAGCTCACGCAGCAAGGCCACCACCTGGGCGGGTGGCACGCTCTGCACGCCTTCGCCCTGACCGGTGAGGGTGAGCGAGCCCACGCTCAGTCGGAGAGCGCCTTGGACGGACGGTTCGCTGTACACCTGCCATTCGACCTTGACCGGCGCGTCGGGGCCCGCCGCGCGGGTGAGCAACATGGACACCGGCTTGGATTCGGTGCCGTCGGCCTCGTCAGCCTGGTAGCCCTCAGCGCGGCAGGTGCGGCTGTTGTCGCACTGCAGGTTCCACTGGCCATGGCTGAAGCGCACCGGTTCCGGCGCGGGCGCTGCCCCGGCCCAGGCCGAGGTCGCACACAGAATGGCCAGGAGAAAGCGCTTCATGCTCGGCAGGTCAATCGGACAGCGGCCTCAGACCGCTGCTTGAACGCGTTTGCGGTACTGCTCCAGGAAGCGCGCGATGCGGCCAATGGCCTCGCGCAAATCATCTTCATGGGGCAGGAACACGATGCGGAAGTGGTCGGTATCGGGCCAGTTGAAGCCCGTGCCTTGGACCAGCATGACGCGGGTTTCTTCCAGCAACTCGAGGAAGAACTGCTGGTCGTTCTCGATCGGGTAGACGGCCGGGTCCAGGCGCGGGAACATATAGAGCGCCGCGGTGGGCTTGACGCAGCTGACGCCCGGGATGGCGGTGATCAGCTCGTAAGCCAGGTCGCGCTGGCGGCGCAGGCGGCCGCCTTCGTTGACCAGGTCGTTGATGCTTTGGTAGCCGCCCAGCGCGGTCTGGATCGCGTACTGGCCCGGCACGTTGGAGCACAAGCGCATGTTGGAGAGCATGTTCAGGCCCTCGATGTAGTCACGCGCGGGCTTCTTGTCACCCGACACCACCATCCAGCCGGCCCGGTAGCCGCAGCTGCGGTAGCTCTTGGACAGGGAGTTGAAGGTGAGGGTCAGCACGTCTTCGCTGAGCGAGCCGATGGCGGTGTGCTTGACGCCGTCGTACAGCACCTTGTCGTAAACCTCGTCGGCAAAAATCACCAGACCGTGCTCACGCGCAATGGCAACGATGGACTTGAGGAGGTCGTCCGAGTACAGCGCGCCGGTCGGGTTGTTCGGGTTGATCACCACGATGCCCTTGGTGCGCGGCGTGATCTTGGCGCGGATGTCGTCGAGGTTGGGCATCCAGCCGTTGTCCTCGTCGCATCGGTAATGCACCGGGCGCGCGCCAGAGAGGCTGACGGCGGCGGTCCACAGCGGGTAATCGGGCGAGGGCAGCAGCAACTCGTCGCCGTTGTCCAGCAAGGCGTTGGTGGCCATGACGATCAGCTCGCTGGCGCCATTGCCCAGGTAGATGTCGTCCAGGGTGACGTTCTTGATGCCCTGCTGCTGGGTGTAGTGCATCACCGCTTTGCGGGCGGCAAAAATGCCCTTGCTGTCCGAATAGCCTGCTGAATTGGGCAGGTTGCGGACCATGTCCTGCTGAATTTCTTCGGGGGAATCGAAACCAAACACCGCCAGATTGCCAATGTTGAGCTTGATGATCTTCTGACCTTCGTCTTCCATCTGACGCGCTCGGTCCATGATGGGGCCGCGGATGTCGTAGCAGACGTTGGCAAGCTTGGCAGATTTCTGGACGGTTTTCATAGTGTCGGGAATGTCCCCTCCGGAGTTAAGTCATCAGAAGCGAAACCTATAATTTGACCACAGTTCTGCGCCAATTCAGTGCAGGGCCTCTTGACCGGCCACACGCACCATGAAACTCCAACCCGACAAATACGACGTTCCCTCCATCAACGGCTATGGCCCGGGCTGGATTGCCATCAACGGCGAAAAACACCAAGGCAGCGTGGTCGTGAGCAGCCAGGGCGAGCAGTTCGCCTGGCAAGCCGAGCGCTTTGAAGACCTCAACGAAAGCCACTTCGCCCAGTTGGCAGCCCTGGACTGCGAGGTGGTGGTGTTCGGCAGCGGCCTGCGCAACCGCTTCCCGCCTGCAGCCTGGCTGCGCCCCTTGATAGAGCGCCGCATCGGCCTGGAAACCATGGACACCCATGCCGCCTGCCGCACCTACAACATCCTCGCCGGCGAGGGTCGCAAAGTGGCCGCAGCCCTGTTACTGGAGCCCGCGCAAGACCAAACACCCTGATGCAACTGTTTTCAGGGTAAAATCTCGAGTTGCGGATGGGGGGACGAAGAGAGAGGTGCAATGCCTCCAAACCCGACCATCTTAGGTCACACCTGTCACACGAGATTGAAGTTCTATGGCGATCGTTGTCAACAAGTCCATTCCCGAATTCGAAGCGAACGCAACGGGTGGGATCAAGGTGTCGAACACGTCCCACCACGGCCACATCGTGGTGCTGTATTTTTACCCCAAGGACAACACCCCGGGCTGCACCACCGAAGCGATGCAGTTCCGCGACAAGTACAAAGACTTCGTCAAGGCGGGTGCCACCGTGTTCGGCGTGTCGCGTGACAACATGAAGTCGCACGATGAATTCAAGCTCAAACTCGAACTGCCGTTCGAGCTGATCGCTGACACCGAAGAAAAAATGTGCCACATGTTCGGCGTGGTCAAGAACAAGATCATGTACGGCAAAAAGGTCAAGGGCATCGAGCGCAGCACCTTCCTGATCGGCCCCGATGGCGTGCTGGTCGAAGAATGGCGCGGCCTCAAGGTGCCAGGCCACGTGGACGAAGTTCTGAAGTCGGTCAAGAACCTCAAGGCCCTCAAAAAGGCCGCCTGAAACACGGCGCCGGCCACGCCGGCAGCGTCATCAGACTCATGCATAATGGGTCGCATATGTTGCTGGTTTCGCACCGCCACCCCGCTCAAAAAGCCGCCCAGGCCTCCTGGCGGCTTTTTTGCTTTGGGGTCTGCTGAAACCCGCACACATCCCCGCGCTTTAAATTTTGTCTGCGCTTTTCAGGAGTTCGTTCATCCATGCCTCTGCCGCCCGCCCCGTCTAAAAAAGCCACCATCCTGCCCGGCAGCGCCTACGACAGCAGCGCCAGCCGCAGCAGCCGCAAACCTTCTTCCCGCAACCAAGCTGAAGACGCCACCGAGCCCGAAGTCCACGCCCAGGCACGCCAAGCGCCTGTCGCGCAAGCCGCGCCCAGCCCAGCACCCGCGCCCGCCCGAAGCCGTCGCAAAACATCGACCCAGGTGTCGTCTTTGCTGACCGCCCCTGCCGTGGCGCCCGCGGCAAGCCCCAGCGCCGCCGTCAGCGAAACCGTGGCACCCAGCACCGCACGCCGCAGCACCTCGGCCAAGAGCCGCCCCAGCCCAGCCCCCGCGCCGGTGGCCGTGGCCGCGCCAGCTCCCACACCCGAAGTGGTGGCCGAGGTGGCTCCGGCGCCTGCCGTGCGCGCCCGCAAGCCGCGCAGCACCGGTCCGACCAAGCTGTTCGTGCTCGACACCAATGTGCTCATGCACGACCCGATGTGCCTGTTCCGCTTCGAGGAGCACGACATCTTCCTGCCCATGATCGTGCTGGAAGAGCTCGATGGTCACAAAAAGGGCATGACCGAAGTGGCGCGCAATGCTCGCCAGACCAGTCGCTCGCTCGACGCCCTGGCGGGCGCCCAAGGCGCCGACATCGGGGCCGGCCTGAAGCTCGACACCACGGGCCACCGGGAAGCCGGCGGCAAGCTGTTCTTCCAGACCCGTCCGCTGGACTACAGCCTGCCAACCAGCCTGCCGCAAGGCAAGGCGGACAACCAGATCCTGGGGGTCGTCGAGGCCTTGCGCAAACTTTACAGCCCCGAAGGCCAAGAAGGACAAAGCCCGCGCGAAGTGGTGTTGGTGTCCAAGGACATCAACATGCGGGTGAAGGCCCGCGCCCTGGGTCTGGCCGCCGAGGACTACCAAAACGACAAGACACTGGAAGACGGCGATCTGCTGTATTCCGGCGCCCTGCCCTTGCCAGCCGATTTCTGGACCAAGAACGGCAAGTCGGTGGAAAGCTGGCAAACCGGCGCCCACACCTACTACCGCATCGCAGGCCCCATCGTGCCCAACCTGCTGATCAACCAGTTTGTGTACTTTGAAGCGCCGGGCGAGCCCAGCCTGTACGCCCGGGTGACCGAAATCCGCGGCAAAACCGCCGTGCTGCAAACCCTCAAGGACTACGCGCACGCCAAGAACTCGATCTGGGGCGTGACCACGCGCAACCGCGAGCAAAACTTCGCGATGAACCTGCTGATGGACCCGGAAGTCGATTTCGTCACCCTGGCCGGCACGGCCGGCACCGGCAAGACCTTGATGGCCCTGGCTGCAGGCCTGACCCAGGTGCTGGACGATCGCCGCTACACCGAGATCATCATGACCCGCGCCACCGTCAGCGTGGGCGAGGACATCGGCTTCCTGCCCGGCACCGAAGAAGAAAAAATGGGCCCCTGGATGGGTGCGCTGGACGACAACCTGGAGTTTCTGGCCAAGGGCGACGGCGGCAACGCCGGCGAATGGGGCCGGGCTGCCACCAACGAGTTGATCCGCAGCCGCATCAAGATCAAGAGCATGAACTTCATGCGCGGCCGCACCTTCTTGAACAAGTACGTGATCATTGACGAGGCGCAAAACCTGACGCCCAAGCAAATGAAGACACTGATCACGCGGGCCGGCCCAGGGACCAAGATCGTCTGCATGGGCAACCTCGCGCAGATCGATACCCCCTACCTCACCGAAGGCTCTTCGGGCCTGACCTTCGCAGTCGACAAGTTCAAGGGCTGGCCGCACAGCGGCCACATCACCCTGGCCCGAGGCGAACGCTCGCGTTTGGCCGACTTCGCCAGCGAAGTGCTCTGACGCACAGCGGCCCCACCAGCCCACCCCAAGCCCGCCCAGGTGGCGGGCTTTTTTACGTCTGCTTGAGGCCTCCACGCGGTCGCGGCCTGCCCCCTATCCGCCCTTGGGCGCCTCGAGCAAGCCCCGGCTGAAAAAGTCGACCACCTGCTCGTGCAGGTCGACACCGCCCAGGCGCTCGTAATCCACATGGGTGGCGCCTGGGATCAAGCGCCACTGCTTGGGTTCGCGCGCCGCCTCGTACACCGCACGCGTAACGGTCATGGGCGCGTCATGGTCATCGTCGCCCGCGACCACCAGCAGCGGCCGGGGCGCAATGGCGGCCACCAAGTCGCCGGGGTGCACGCGGTCCAACCTCACGCCCGCCCAACTGAACTCCTGGCCCAGCAGCCAGGCATTGAAACGCCCCGTGGGGCCGGCCATGAACAGCAACTCATCAGGCAGGGAGGTCCACACCGCCTTGAGCACCACCGCCCGGATGCGAGGGTCCTGCGCGGCCACCATGGCCACGGTGTAGGCGCCAATCGAAAAGCCCGTCGCCCCCAGGCGCTGCGGGTCGACATCGGGCTGGGCTTGCAGGAAATCCAAACCCCCTCGCAAATCATCTTGCTCGTGGTCGCCCCAGGACTGGGTGTCGCCATCGCTTTCGCCATTGGCTCGGTTGTCGTAGAGCAACACCCCCATGCCACGCTGCGACAAGGCCACGGCCTCATCCAGAAACCAGGTACGGTTCGCCCCTGCACCATGCACCATGACCACTGCAGCGCGGTTGCGCGAGGGCACGTACCAGCCACGCAAGGTCAGACCATCGGCCGCCTGAAAACTCACCTCACGCAAGCCCGGCAGACGCTGCCGGGCAAGGGCCCGCTCCTGATCCGTGATGGCTTGGCGCTCCGGGTGCAGCATGTGGTGGACCACCTGTTCGTGGCGCCAGACCCGCCAACCCAACACCCCCAAACACACCAAGCCCAAGCAGAGCACCCCCCCCATCCACCAGCGCCGTCTGCGGACACCCGAAGCAGGCGTGAGGGAGGGGGTGTGCTGAGCAGACATGACAGGTTCCGGATGATGAAGGGATCAAAAGTCGTCGGAAGTACCCATCGCCAAGGTTTCAAAGCGCGTCTGCGCCTTGTGAAAGTACAGCTTCACCGTGCCAGTCGGACCGTTACGCTGCTTGCCGATGATGACCTCGGCCAGATTTTGATCCTTGCTTTCCTTGTTGTAGTAGTCGTCGCGGTAAATGAACATGATGATGTCCGCATCCTGCTCAATGGCGCCGGACTCACGCAAGTCACTCATCATGGGGCGCTTGTCCGTGCGCTGCTCCACGCTTCGGTTGAGCTGCGACAGCGCAATCACCGGGCATTGCAGCTCCTTGGCCAGCATCTTCAAGCCCCGTGAAATTTCACCGAGTTCGGTCGCGCGGTTGTCAGCGCTGGCCGCCGAACCCGAGCCGCTCATGAGCTGCAGGTAGTCGACCACGATCAAGCCCATCTTGCCGCACTGGCGCGCCAGGCGACGCGAGTTGGCGCGCAGCTCACCCGGCGACAGGCCCGGAGTTTCATCAATGTGCAGCGACACCGTGCGCAAGCGCTCGATGGCCTCGGTCAGGCGGGGCCACTCGTCATCGGTCAGCTTGCCGGTGCGCAAATTACCCTGGTTGATGCGCCCGATCGAGCCCACGATACGCACGGCCAACTGGGCGGCGCCCATTTCCATCGAGAACACCGCCACCGGCAGCCCCTCATTCACGGCCACGTGTTCGGCGATGTTGATGGCAAAGGCCGTCTTGCCCATCGAGGGACGCGCCGCCAACACCACCAAGTCGCCAGCCTGTAGACCCGAGGTCATGCGGTCCAGGTCGTGGAAGCCCGTGGGCACGCCCGTGATGTCGTTGGTGTTGTCGGCCATCTCCTGGACCCGGTCCAGCAAGTCGACCACCAGCGAGTCCATCGACTGAAAGCCTTGCTTGTTGCGCGAACCTTCTTCACCAATGTTGAAGATCTTTTGCTCAGCCTCGTCGAGGATCTTCTCCACCGGCCGCCCCTTGGGGTTGAAGGCCGCCGTGGCAATTTCATCACTGGCGGTGACCAGCTTGCGCAGCACCGAGCGCTCACGCACGATTTCGGCGTAGCGGCGAATGTTGCTGGCACTGGGCACATACTGGGCCAGGTTGTTCAGGTAGGTCAGCCCCCCCACCTCTTCGGACTTGCCCAGGTTCTGCAGTCGCTCGTAGACCGTGATCACATCGGCCGGCTTGGACGCGTTGATCAAGCCCCCCAGCACGCCGAAGATCACGCGGTGCTCATAGCGGTAGAAGTCGCCCTCGGCAAGCACGTCACCCACCCGGTCCCAGGCGCTGTTGTCCAGCAACAAACCGCCCAGCACACTGGACTCAGCCTCGATGGAGTGCGGCGGTACGCGCAGCTGCGCCACCTCGCGGTCGACCTCGGACGAGGCTGCGGCCGGGGCGGCTGACTGCAAAGGCGGAATCGACTCCACCGGCGGCAGGTCATGCAGCATGTCGTCGGGCGACAGCGGGTGGAATTCAGGTTCGAAATCCGGATCCATGGGGGGAAATACGGCGGACATGGCTTTCCTTGACAACCTTTGATCGTACGCGCTTCAGCCCCAGCCGTCTGGGATAAGGCTGTGGAAAAGCTGTGACTCCGACGTGGACAAACCGGGCACAAGCCCAGAGGCAGCACACGCCGAGGCACCCACCAAAAAGAAAAGCCGCCCGAAGGCGGCTTCTCAGAAGCGCGAGGTGCGCGTGATCAGGCGGTTTCGCCGTACACGGACACGTTGACTTCCACCACCACGTCGGTGTGCAGAGCCACGCTGATGGTGCTGTCGCCGACGGTCTTCAGGGGACCATTGGGCAGGCGGATCTGGGCCTTGACGACCTTGTAGCCTTGCTTGTTCAGCTCTTCGGCGATGTCGTGGTTGGTCACAGAACCAAACAGACGACCGTCAACGCCAGCCTTTTGCGTCAGCTTGACGGTGGTACCGCCGAGCTTTTCGCCTTGGGCTTGGGCTTCAGCCAGCTTGGCTGCAGCAGCCTTTTCGAGTTCGGCGCGCTTGGCTTCGAACTCAGCCTTGGCGGCTTCCGTGGCGCGGCGAGCGCGACCCGACGGGATCAGGAAGTTGCGGGCGTAGCCGTCCTTGACCTTGACGATTTCGCCGAGGTTACCCAGGTTCACAACCTTGTCGAGCAGGATGATTTGCATGGTTGTTCTCCTTAGATCTTGTGCTGGTCGCTGTACGGCACCAGAGCCAGGAAGCGAGCGCGCTTGATGGCGGTGTTCAGCTGACGCTGGTAGATGGCGCGCGTGCCGGTCAGGCGAGCGGGGATGATCTTGCCGTTTTCAGCGATGAAATCGCGCAGGGTGTCAACGTCCTTGTAGTCGATTTCTTCGACGCCAGCGACGGTGAAGCGGCAGAAGCGCTTGCGCTTGAACAGCAGGGACTGGGTGTTGCGCTTCGGGCGCTTGTCTTTGTTGAACTTCTTGAACGTGGCCATGTTGGCCTCCTGAAATTTAATCTTGCTGGAATTCTTGAATGTGAAACACAACCGTCTTGACGTTGCGCGGGGTGGCGAGAAATCCGGTGAATTTCAAGACCGAGCCCAGCGACTGTCTAGCCAGCCGCTCAGCTTGAGCCCCCAGGGCAATCGCCCGTATGGCCACCTGCACCTGGCGTTTTTGACCTGCTTCCTGGACTTGCGACTCGGCTTCGAGTCGAACGTCCAGCGCAGGCAAACCAGCTGGTGTGAATCGCAGCGGCTTGGCCTCCACGATCACGGCGGTCAGAACAACGTGGTTCACATTCCCTATGAATCAGTCAGTCGAATCGCGCAGGCCAGATCAGTTGGCAGCGGCGAATTCAGCTTGCTGGGCCTTGCGGGCCTCTTCACGCTCGACGGTCTTCATCATCGAAGACGCGCCGGTGTCGGCCTTCTTCTTGACGACGGTCAGGTGACGCAGCACGGCATCGTTGAACTTGAACGCGTGTTCCAGTTCAGCCATCACAGCCTGGTCGGCTTCGATGTTGACGCACAGGTAGTGGGCCTTGGCCAGCTTGTTGATCAGGTACGCCAGTTGACGACGGCCCCAGTCTTCCACGCGGTGGATCTTGCCGCCGCCGGCGGTGATCATGCCCTTGTAGCGCTCCAGCATGGCCGGAACCTGTTCGCTCTGATCCGGGTGAATCAGCAAAACGATTTCATAATGACGCATTGAGTACTCCTTCTGGGTGAAGCCGTCCGCTGCGCCTGTAGCAGTACGGCAAGGCAAAGCCCACGAGTATACCAGCGACTTTGCAAATGATGCAAGCATTGGCACTCCGTGGCGGCGAAATGAAAGCAGTGGACAATCCACGCCTTGAAAAGTTCCGGGCTGCCCCAAGATGCCCGGCAACCCATTTCGTCAACTGATCGACTCCAAGCACAATGTCTGATTCCAAAGAAAACCAACAGCAAGCCATGGCCGGCGGACCGATGAGCCCCGAAGAACTGGAAGCGGCCCAGGCCGCCAACGACGCTGAAGCCCTGGCCCAAGCCCAGGCCGAACTCGCCGCCCTGAAGGCCAAGAGCGCCGACTTGGCTGACCAGTTCCTGCGCGCCAAGGCCGAAGCGGAGAACGCCCGCCGCCGCGCCGAAGACGAAGTTTCCAAGGCACGCAAGTTCGGCATCGAGAGTTTTGCCGAAAGCCTGTTGCCCGTGGCCGACAGCCTGGAAGCGGGCCTGGCGATCAAAGACGCCACGCCCGAGCAAATCCGCGAAGGCGCTGAAGCCACACTGCGCCAACTGAGCGCGGCCCTGGAGCGCAACAAAGTGCTGGCCATCAACCCGCCCGCTGGCAGCAAGTTTGACCCGCACCTGCACCAGGCCATCAGCATGGTGCCCGCCGACCAAGAGGCCAACACCGTGGTCAGCGTGCTGCAAAAAGGCTACTCCATCGCCGACCGCACGCTGCGTCCGGCCCTGGTGACGGTGGCCGCCCCCAAATAAAAATGAGCTCACGGACCCTTGCCAGGGCTTGAAACCCAGCAAGTTATCCACACCTCATCAACAGATTCAATTCACATCCAAGCCGCGGGTCCAGCCTGCTGGCAAGCCAAAATACAGGAGTAAATCATGGGAAAAATCATCGGTATCGACTTGGGCACCACCAACAGCTGCGTGTCCATCATGGAAGGCAACACCACAAAGGTGATCGAAAACTCGGAAGGTGCCCGCACCACGCCGTCGATCGTGGCCTACCAAGAAGACGGTGAAGTGCTGGTCGGCGCCTCGGCCAAGCGCCAGGCCGTGACCAACCCCAAGAACACGCTGTACGCTATCAAGCGCCTGATCGGTCGCAAGTTCACCGAAAAAGAAGTGCAAAAGGACATCAACCTGATGCCCTACTCCATCGTGGCCGCCGACAACGGCGACGCCTGGGTGGAAGTGCGCGGCAAGCAGATTTCCGCCCAACAAGTGTCGGCCGACATCCTGCGCAAGATGAAGAAGACCGCCGAGGACTACCTGGGCGAAGCCGTGACCGAAGCCGTGATCACCGTACCGGCCTACTTCAACGACGCCCAGCGCCAAGCCACCAAGGACGCTGGCCGCATTGCCGGCCTGGACGTGAAGCGCATCATCAACGAGCCGACCGCAGCCGCACTGGCCTTCGGCCTGGACAAGACCGAAAAGGGCGACCGCAAGATCGCCGTGTATGACCTGGGCGGCGGTACCTTCGACGTCTCGATCATCGAAATTGCCGACGTCGACGGCGAGAAGCAATTCGAAGTGCTGTCCACCAACGGCGACACCTTCCTGGGTGGCGAAGACTTCGACCAACGCATCATTGACTACATCATCACCGAGTTCAAGAAAGAACAAGGCGTTGACCTGTCCAAGGACGTGCTGGCCCTGCAACGCCTGAAGGAAGCCGCCGAAAAGGCCAAGATCGAGCTGTCGTCCTCGGCCGCCACCGACCTGAACCTGCCCTACATCACCGCCGACGCTTCGGGCCCCAAGCACCTGAGCATCAAGCTGACCCGCGCCAAGCTGGAGCAACTGGTTGAAGAACTGATCGAGCGCACCATCGCCCCTTGCCGCATGGCCATCAAGGACGCTGGCGTGTCGGTCGGTGAGATCGACGACGTGATCCTGGTCGGCGGCATGACCCGCATGCCCAAGGTGCAAGAGAAGGTCAAGGAATTCTTCGGCAAGGACCCGCGCAAGGACGTGAACCCCGATGAAGCCGTGGCCGTCGGCGCCGCCATCCAAGGCCAAGTGCTGTCGGGCGACCGCAAGGACGTGCTGCTGCTGGACGTCACCCCCCTGTCCCTGGGCATCGAAACCCTGGGCGGCGTGATGACCAAGATGATCCAGAAGAACACCACCATCCCGACCAAGTTTGCCCAGACCTACTCCACCGCCGACGACAACCAGCCGGCCGTGACCATCAAGGTCTTCCAAGGTGAACGCGAAATGGCCTCGGGCAACAAGCTGCTGGGCGAGTTCAACCTCGAAGGCATCCCGCCCGCACCGCGTGGCGTGCCCCAGATCGAAGTGTCTTTCGACATCGACGCCAACGGCATCCTGCACGTCGGCGCCAAGGACAAGGGCACGGGCAAGGAAAACAAGATCACCATCAAGGCCAACTCCGGCCTGTCGGAAGAAGAAATCCAAAAGATGGTGAAGGACGCCGAACTCAACGCGGCCGACGACAAGAAAAAGCTCGAACTGGTGCAAGCCCGCAACCAGGCCGAAGCCACCGTGCACAGCGTCAAGAAGAGCCTGGGCGAGCATGGCGACAAGCTCGACGCCGGTGACAAGGACAAGATCGAAGCCGCCATCAAGGACCTGGAAGAAGCCCTCAAGGGTGACGACAAGGCCGCGATCGACGACAAGAGCAACGCCCTGATGACCGCCAGCCAAAAGCTGGGCGAAAAGGTCTACGCCGCTGAACAAGCCGCTCAAGCCGCTGCCGCAGGTGGCGCCGAAGCTGCTGGCGCCGCTGGCGCGGAATCTGCTTCCAAGCCCGCTGACGACAACGTGGTGGACGCCGAAGTCAAGGAAGTGAAGAAGGGCTGATCGCCCCTCGCCTTTCTGCATGGCCCGCCGCGCTGTGCCCCTTCCGGGGCCCTGCGCGGCGTTTGTGTTGAAACCGGCTCGGAAAACCAATGGCTAAACGAGACTTTTACGAAATCCTGGGCGTCGGCAAGACGGCCTCGGATGAAGAAATCAAAAAGGCTTATCGCAAGCTCGCGATGAAGCACCACCCTGACCGCAACCAGGGTGATGCAGCCAAAGCTGCCGAGGAGAAATTCAAGGAAGCCAAGGAAGCCTACGAAATGCTCAGCGACCCGCAAAAGCGGGCCGCTTATGACCAGCACGGCCACGCCGGCGTGGACCCGAACATGCGCGGCCCCGGCGGCGAAGCCTATGGCGGCTTTGCCGAGGCCTTCGGCGACATCTTTGGCGACATGTTCGGCCAGCAACGCGGTGGTGGCCGCGCCGGGGGCCGCCAGGTCTACCGTGGCGGCGACCTGAGCTACGCCATGGAAGTCACCCTGGAAGAAGCGGCACGCGGCAAGGATGCCCAAATCCGCATCCCCAGCTGGGACAGCTGCGACACCTGCCACGGCTCGGGCGCCAAGCCCGGCACCAGCGCCAAGACCTGCGGCACCTGCAACGGCCAAGGCAGCGTGCAAATGCGCCAGGGCTTTTTCAGCGTGCAGCAAACCTGCCCGACCTGCCGCGGCAGTGGCAAGGTCATTCCTGAACCTTGCACGGTCTGCCACGGCCAAGGCAAGATCAAGAAGCAAAAGACGCTGGAAGTCAAAATCCCTGCCGGCATTGACGACGGCATGCGCATCCGCAGCGTGGGCAATGGCGAACCCGGCACCAATGGCGGACCGCCGGGCGACCTGTACATCGAAATCCGCCTGAAGAAGCATGACATCTTCGAGCGGGACGGCGACGACCTGCACTGCTCGGTGCCGGTGAGCTTCATCACCGCCGCCCTGGGTGGCGAGATCGAAGTGCCGACCCTGCAAGGCAAGGCCGCCATCGACATCCCCGAAGGCACCCAGGCCGGCAAGCAGTTCCGACTGCGCGGCAAGGGCATCAAGGGCGTGCGCGCCAGCTACCCTGGCGACCTCTACTGCCACATCGCGGTCGAAACGCCGGTCAAGCTGACCGAGCACCAGCGCAAGCTGCTGCGCGAACTCGAAGAGTCGCTCAAAAAAGGCGGCGGTAAACATTCGCCCAGCGGCGACAGCTGGACCGATCGCCTGAAGAATTTCTTCAGCTGATCACCGCGCCGAGCCGCCACCCCCAAGCCCGCCTTGCGCGGGCTTTTTCACGCCTGCCGCCCGGCTTTTGCCGCCCGCTGCGGAGATGGCAAAGAAGGCAGCCATCGTCGATGGAGAATTCAGAAGGCCAAAAACCCAGAGAAAATAGATAATTCATCTTCAACCGAGATGAATCAAAGCCCCCCATGAAAAGCTCAGAGCGCAACTTTGCCCGCCGGATCGACCTCACCTCGCTGCAACTCTTTGTCGCCGTGTGCGAGCTGGGCAGCATCGGCAAGGCGGCCGAGCGCGAGTTCATTGCCGCCTCGGCGGTGAGCAAACGCCTGAGCGACCTGGAGGCCACGGTCGACACCCAGCTGCTGTACCGCCACAGCCGGGGCGTGCGCCTGACGCCCGCCGGCGAGAGCCTGCTGCACCATGCCCGCACCGTGCTGTATGGCCTGGAAAAAATGCAGGGCGAGCTCAGCGAGTACGCCGATGGCGTGCGCGGCCATGTGCGCATCCACGCCAACATCTCGGCCATCGTGCAATTCTTGCCCGAAGACCTGGGCGCCTTCACGCGCGAGCACGAGCAGATCAAGATCGACCTGGAAGAACACCTCAGCCCCGACGTGATGCAGGCCGTCAGCGAGGGTGCCGCCGACCTGGGGATCTGCCATGTGCGCGACAGCGCCAGCATCGGCACCCCCTTGCAGACCTTGCCCTACCGTGAAGACCGCCTGGTGCTGGTACTGCCGCACGAGCACCCGCTGGCCGGCCAGACCGAAGCCAGTTTTGCCGATGTGCTGGACCACGACATCGTGGGCTTGCACGCCAACAGCAGCATCAGCCTGGCCATGCAGCAGGCCGCAGCGGCGGCCGGCCGGCCCCTCAAGCTGCGCATCCAAGTCACCGGCCTGGACGCCATGTACCGCATGATCGATAACGGCCTGGGCGTGGGCGTGCTGCCCGACCGCGCCTTCGCATTGATGCAGGGCGTGGGCCAGTTGCAAGCCGTGCGCCTGACGGACGAGTGGGCACACCGTGAACTGCGCATCGTGGCGCGCGACTTCCAAGCCCTGCCCATGACGGCCCGCCTGTTGGCCGAGCACCTGCGCGCCAGCCAGCCACCGCGCCAGCCCGAGCCCCTGCAGCGCGCCACGGCCATCACCGACACCGCCGCGGCCAGTGCACCGCCCAACGTGGCCCCCAACAACGCCCCGGCCAGGGCGCAGGCCCTGCCCGCCTAAAATTCAATTCCTCACGAAAGACCAGAGAAAACACCATGGGACGCACCCTTTACGACAAGATCTGGGACGAACACGTCGTTCACACCGAAGAAGACGGCACGTCCATCCTCTACATCGACCGCCACCTGGTGCACGAAGTCACCAGCCCGCAAGCCTTTGAAGGCCTGCGCGAGGCCGGCCGCAAGGTCTGGCGCGTGAGCTCCATCGTCGCCACCGCCGACCACAACACCCCGACCACGGGCTGGGAGCTGGGCTACGACGGCATCACCGACCCCATCAGCAAAGAACAGATCACCACGCTGGACAGCAACATCAAGGAATTCGGCGCGGCCGCCTTCTTCCCCTTCATGTCCAAGCGCCAAGGCATCGTGCACGTCATCGGCCCGGAAAACGGCGCCACCCTGCCCGGCATGACCGTGGTCTGCGGTGACTCGCACACCTCCACCCACGGCGCTTTCGGCGCACTGGCCCACGGCATCGGCACCAGCGAAGTCGAGCACGTCATGGCCACGCAAACCCTGCTGGCCAAAAAGGCCAAGAACCTGCTGATCAAGGTCGAAGGCACGGTCGCCAAGGGCGTCACGGCCAAGGACATCGTGCTGGCCATCATTGGCAAGATCGGTACCGCGGGCGGCACCGGCTACACCATCGAATTCGCCGGCTCGGCCATCCGCGCCCTGTCCATGGAAGGCCGCATGACGGTCTGCAACATGGCCATCGAAGGCGGCGCCCGCGCCGGCCTGGTGGCCGTGGATGACAAGACCATCGAGTACGTGAAGGGCCGCCCCCTGGCGCCGACCGGCGTCGAGCTGGAACAAGCCATCGCTTATTGGAAGACCCTGCACTCGGACGCGGATGCCGTGTTCGATGCCGTGGTCGAACTGGACGCTGCAGAGATCGTGCCGCAAGTCACCTGGGGCACCTCGCCCGAAATGGTGCTGGGCATTGACGCCCGTGTGCCAGATCCCGACAAGGAAAAGGACGCCAACAAGCGCGGCGCCATCGAACGCGCCCTGACCTACATGAACCTCGAACCCGGCAAGGCCCTGAACGACATCTTCGTCGACAAGGTGTTCATTGGTTCCTGCACCAACAGCCGCATCGAAGACATGCGCGAGGCCGCAGCCGTGGTCAAGCGCCTGGGCCAGAAAGTGGCCAAGAACATCAAGGTGGCGATGGTCGTGCCGGGCTCGGGCCTGGTCAAGGAACAGGCCGAACGCGAAGGCCTGGACCAGATCTTCAAGGCCGCCGGCTTTGAATGGCGCGAACCCGGCTGCTCGATGTGCCTGGCCATGAACGCCGATCGCCTGGAACCCGGCGAACGCTGCGCCTCCACCAGCAACCGCAACTTTGAAGGCCGCCAAGGCGCCGGGGGCCGCACCCACCTGGTCAGCCCGGCCATGGCCGCCGCTGCGGCGGTGCACGGCCACTTTGTCGACGTCCGTCAATTCGCCTGAAGGAGCCCGCCATGAACCGCCTCACCACCGTCCTGACCCTCACCGCCCTGGTTGCCCTGATGGGTTGCAACACCGTCAAGGGCCTGGGCACCGACGTCCAAAAAGCCGGCACGGCGATTGAAAACGCGGCCAAGAAGTAAGAGAAGAACACCATGCAGAAATTCACCGTGCACAAGGGCCTGGTGGCCCCGATGGACCGCGAGAACGTCGACACCGACGCCATCATTCCCAAGCAGTTCCTGAAGTCGATCCGCAAGACCGGCTTCGGCCCCAACCTGTTTGACGAATGGCGTTACCTGGACCACGGCGAGCCGGGTCAGGACCCGGCCAGCCGCAAACCCAACCCCGACTTCGTGCTCAACCAGCCGCGCTACCAAGGCGCCTCCATCCTGCTGGCGCGCAAGAACTTTGGCTGCGGCTCCTCGCGCGAACACGCCCCCTGGGCGCTGGACCAGTTTGGCTTCCGCTCGATCATTGCGCCCAGCTTTGCCGACATCTTCTTCAACAACAGCTTCAAGAACGGCCTGTTGCCCATCCAGCTGCCCGAGGCCACCGTGGCCCAGCTGTTCGACGAAGTGCTGGCCTTCCCGGGCTACCAGCTCACGGTGGACCTGGAGCGCCAGGTCATCGTGCGCCCGCAAGGCGAGGAAATCCCCTTCGAGGTCAACGCCTTCCGCAAGTACTGCCTGCTCAACGGTTTTGACGACATTGGCCTGACCCTGCGCCAGTCCGACAAGATCAAGGCCTTCGAAGCCGAACGCCTGGCCAAGAAGCCCTGGCTGGCCCAGACCATGGTCGGCTGAGCTGCCCTCCCCCTGTTCTGTTTTCGCTGTTTTGTTTATCGGCTGGCACCGCCAGCCCTTTGAAAGTGCTCTCTCATGAAAATCGCCATCCTGCCCGGTGACGGCATCGGCACCGAAATCGTGGCCGAAGCGGTCAAGGTCCTGAACGTTCTGGACCTGAAGTTTGAAACCGAAACCGCCCTCGTCGGCGGCGCGGCCTACGAAGCCCATGGCCACCCGCTGCCCGAGTCGACCCTGAAGCTGGCCAAAGAATCTGACGCCATCCTGTTCGGCGCCGTCGGCGACTGGAAATACGACAAACTCGACCGCCCGCTGCGCCCCGAGCAAGCCATCCTGGGCCTGCGCAAGAACCTGGGTCTGTTCGCCAATTTCCGTCCCGCCATTTGCTACGAGCAACTGGTGGGCGCCTCCAGCCTGAAGCCCGAGCTGATCGCTGGCCTGGACATCCTGATCATCCGCGAGCTGACTGGCGACATCTACTTCGGTCAACCGCGCGGCCGCCGCACCGCCGTTGATGGCCACTTCCCAGGCGCCGAAGAAGCCTTCGACACCATGCGCTATTCGCGCCCCGAGGTGGAGCGCATCGCCCACGTGGCCTTCCAGGCCGCCCGCAAGCGCAGCAAGCGCGTGACCAGCGTGGACAAGGCCAACGTGCTCGAGACCTTCCAATTCTGGAAGGACATCATGATCGAAGTGGGCCAGCAGTACCCCGACGTCGAACTCGACCACATGTACGTGGACAACGCGGCCATGCAACTGGTCAAGGCGCCCAAGAAGTTCGACGTGGTCGTGACCGGCAACATGTTCGGCGACATCCTGTCTGACGAGGCAGCGATGCTGACCGGCTCCATCGGCATGCTGCCTTCGGCCAGCCTGAATTCGAGCAACCAAGGCCTGTACGAACCGAGCCATGGCAGCGCCCCCGACATCGCCGGCAAGGGCATCGCCAATCCTTTGGCTACAATACTGTCCGCTGCCATGATGCTCCGCTTCTCCCTCAACCAAGCCGAAGCCGCCGACCGAATCGAGTCTGCGGTGCAATCGGTGCTGGCTGCTGGCCTCAGAACCGTTGACATCTACTCGGAAGGCACCACCAAGGTCAGCACCCGCGAGATGGGTGATGCCGTGGTGGCTGCCATTACCAAGACGACCATTAAAGGCTAAGCAGTAGCCCGGTTCGTCACGCCCTCCCCGGCCCGACGAGCCGGGGACAAGAAGATTTCGTTTTTCTGAAAGGGCAATGTGATGAAGGTAGGTAATCTCGTAGGTTTGGTGGGTTGGCGCGGCATGGTCGGCTCGGTGCTGATCGACCGCATGACGGCGGAAGGCGACTTCGGCCTGATCGAACCCATTTTCTTTTCGACTTCCAACGCTGGCGGCCAAGCCCCGGCGCAAGCGAAGAACGAAACCGTCCTGCAGGACGCCTACAACATCGACGCGCTCAAGCGCTGCGACATCATCCTCACCGCCCAAGGCGGTGACTACACCACCGAAGTCTTCCCCAAGCTGCGCGCTGCGGGCTGGAACGGCCACTGGATCGATGCCGCCTCCACCCTGCGCATGAAGGACGATGCGGTCATCATCCTGGACCCGGTCAACCTGCCGGTGATCAAGGACGCCTTGGCCAAGGGCGGCAACAACTGGGTCGGTGGCAACTGCACCGTGAGCTGCATGCTGATGGGCGTGGGCGCGCTGTACAAGGCCGGTCTGGTCGAGTGGATGTCCACCCAGACCTACCAAGCCGCATCGGGTGGCGGCGCCCAGCACATGCGCGAACTGCTGACCCAGTTCGGCACCCTGAACGCCGAAGTCAAGCACCTGCTCGACGACCCCAAGAGCGCCATCCTGGAAATCGATCGCCAGATCATCGCCAAGCAACGCAGCTTGAGCGCCTCGGAAACCGCCAACTTTGGCGTCCCCCTGGGCGGCTCGCTGATCCCCTGGATCGACAAGGACCTGGGCAACGGCGTCAGCCGTGAAGAGTGGAAGGGCATGGCCGAGACCAACAAGATCCTGGGCATTGGCGAAGGCTTCAGCGCCCCGGCCATCCCGGTCGACGGTTTCTGCGTGCGCGTGGGCGCGATGCGCTGCCACAGCCAAGCCCTGACCTTCAAGCTCAAGAAGGATGTGCCCGTGGCCGACATCGAAGCCATGATCGCCGCCGACAACCCTTGGGCCAAGGTCGTTCCCAACACCCGCGAAGCCACCATCCAGGACCTGACCCCGGTGGCCGTGACCGGCACCCTGACCATCCCGGTCGGCCGCGTGCGCAAGCTCGCCATGGGCCCAGAGTACGTGGGTGCGTTCACCATCGGTGACCAGCTGCTGTGGGGCGCGGCCGAACCGCTGCGCCGCATGCTGCGCATCCTGCTCGACGCCTAAGAAGCGCTGTTACAAGACGGGCGCTTGGGGCGGCTGGACGTTGTGATTTGACAACGTCCAGCCGTTTCGTTCTGGCTCGTGCATCGCCGCGAAGCAGCTAAGAGGCCACCTCAGCTTGTCTGAATAAGGCCTTGATGCTATGGTGCTTTTTCATTATTTGAGTCCGGGCCAAGTTACACATGTGGAATAGAGACCTGACGTTCGACCTGCACCCGGGCATCCAAGCATGAAACCATCTGCATCAACGAACCGGTGGAAGAGCACCGCACTGGCCGCCCTGCTGGCCAGCACAGCAGGGCTGTGGGGTGCAGACGCTCACGCCCTGGCCCTGGGCCGGCTGACGGTCCAATCCGCCCTGGGCGAACCACTGCGGGCCGAAATCGACCTGCCCGACATCACCCCCGCCGAGTTCGACAGCCTGCGCGCCACTCCCGCGTCGCCGGCCAGTTTCCGCACGGCGGGCTTTGAATACAACAGCGCCCTGTCAGGCCTGAACATCGATGTGGTGCGCCGCGCTGACGGCCGTGCCGTGCTGCAAATCAAGAGTGACCGCATCGTCAGCGACCCCTTTGTCGACCTGATTCTGGAGGCCAATTGGTCCTCGGGACGCATCGTCCGCGACTACACCTTGCTGTTCGACCCGCCCTCGGCGCGTCAGACACCGCCCCCCGTGAACCCGGCCCAAAGCGCTGCAGCGCCGTCCAGCCCCAGTGCAGCGGTGCGCTCCGCCCCCCCCGTGGTGTTGGCCCCGCCCCCTGCAGCGGCAGCCACGCCGGCACCGGTGCGACCGGTGGTCAAGGCCCCCACGGTAGCCACGCCCACGCCCGCGCCAGCGCCGAGTGGCAACACGGTGGTGGTCAAACAAGGCGACACCGCAGGCCGCATTGCCGCCCAAGTGAAGCCCAATCAGGTCTCTTTGGACCAGATGCTGGTGGCGCTGATGCGCGCCAACCCCGATGCCTTCCTGCGCGGCAACGTGAACCGGCTCAAAGCGGGCGCCGTGCTGGACATCCCCGAAGCATCCGTCGCGGAAGCCGTGCCCGCCGCCGAGGCACGCCAGCTGATCCAGGCCCAAAGCCGAGACTTCAACGACTTCCGGCGCAAGCTGGCCACCCAAGCCCCCTCGGTCGAGGTGGCGCCGGCTGAGCGCAGCGCCAGCGGCAAGGTGCAAACCCAGGTTGACGAGAAGAAATCCAATGCAGCGGCCCCTGACAAACTGACCCTGTCCAAGGGCGCACTGGCCGACAAGAAGGACAGCGCTGCAGCCGAGCAGAAGATCGCCGAGGACAAGCAGGCCAAAGCCCAGTCCGAGCGACTGGCTGAGCTCAACAAGAACCTCAGCGATCTGAACAAGATCAGCAGCAGCGTCACCCCGACCATCGCGGCGGCCAGCACGCCCAAGGCGACCGACACGCCCAGCACCGCCACGCCCCCCGCGGCCGCTGTCGAGGCCCCCAGCGCACCCGCCAGTGCGCCCGAAGCCACGCCCAGTGTGGTCGTGCCCGTGGCAGCACCCGTGGTGGAGCCCGCGCCGCCCAAGGCCCCACCCGCGCCCGCGACACCCACCACCGCAGAGCCCGAGGCCGAAACCAGCGTGCTCAGCTACCTGGGCGAAGACCCCCTCGTGCCCATGGCGGCCGGCGGCGGCATCCTGGCCTTGCTCGCGGGCCTGGGTCTGTACCGCTGGCTCAAGCGCCGCCGTGCTGGCCATGTGGACAGCTCCTTCCTGGAAAGCCGCCTCCAGCCCGATTCATTCTTCGGTGCCAGCGGCGGCCAGCGCGTGGACACCCGTGACTCCACCACCGGCTCGTCCTCGATGGCCTACTCGCCCAGCCAGCTCGATGCCGGTGACGTGGACCCTGTGGCAGAAGCCGACGTCTACCTGGCTTACGGCCGCGACCTGCAGGCCGAGGAAATCCTCAAGGAAGCCCTCAAGACCAACCCGACCCGCGCGGCCATCCATGCCAAGCTGGCCGAAATCTACGCCAAGCGCCGCGACCTGGTGGCCTTCAACGCCTTGGCGCTGGAAGCCTACAAAATCACCCAGGGCCAAGGGCCGGAATGGGACCGCATCCGTGATCTGGGCCGTGAACTGGACCCCAGCAACACCCTGTTCTCCGATGGGGAACCCGCTCCCGTCGCGCTTGAAGAATCGCACTCGATCCCCTTCAGTTCGCCCACCATGCCCTCCCCGGTCTCAGGCGACTTGGACCTGGACCTCGACCTGGACCTGCCGCTGGACGACGACCCGCCCAGCGCCTCGCCGCCGCCGCCCCCGAATGACCCCTTTGGTGATTTGAGCCTGGACCTCGAACCGCCTGCACCAAGCTTCGCCGACAGCCTGAACCAGGCCACCCAGGCCGCGGCCCTGGAGGCTCAACCTGCGCTGGAAAGCCCGGGCATCGACCTCACCGAAGAGCTGGACTTCCCCAGCAGCAATGCCACGGAACCGGCTCGCTTGGTGCCTGAACCCGAGGCCCCGGCCACCGATGCCGGCATGATCGAATTCGACCTGGATTCGCTGTCGCTGGAGCTGGAAAACTCCACCCCAGCCCAGGAGCCGCCCGCCGCGGCCGAAGCCACCCCCGAGGCCCCGACGCTCGATGACTTCGACGACGACCAGGACCTGCAGCCGGAAGATCCGCTGGCCACCAAGCTGGCGCTGGCTGAAGAATTCAACGCCATTGGCGACGCCGATGGTGCCCGCGCCCTGGTCGAGGAAGTCATTGCCGAAGCCACGGGCAGCCTGAAGACCAAAGCCGAGCGTCTGCTCGAGCAACTGGCTTGAAAGGGCCCTGGACCGAGCTCCGCCCCCCCGTGCGGATGGCCCTCGGCGTCAGTTACCGGGGCAGCGCTTACGCGGGCTGGCAAAGCCAGGCCACCGTGCCGACCGTGCAGGACGCGCTGGAAAAAGCGCTGTCCAAGTTCGTCGACCAGCCCATCAGCACCTTGTGCGCGGGCCGCACCGACACGGGCGTGCACGGCCTGATGCAGGTCGTGCACTTTGACACCTACGCGCAACGCCCCGATGCCTCCTGGGTGCGCGGCACCAATGCTTTTTTGCCGCGTGACATCGCCGTGCAATGGGCGCGTCAGGTGCCACAGGCCTTCCATTCGCGCGCCTGTGCATTGCGCCGGCGCTATGTGTATGTGCTGCTGCAGTCGCCGGTGCGTCCCAGTTTGGAGGCCCAGTCCGTGGGCTGGGTGTTTCGCAAGCTCAACCACCAGGCCATGCAAGAAGCCGCAGCCCTGTTGATTGGCGAGCATGACTTCAGCTCCTTCCGGGCCTCGGCTTGCCAAGCGCTGACACCCGTCAAGACGCTGTACCAAATTCAAATTCACCGCCGGCCTGCGCGGCCCAAGTACGACGCGCAAGACGACACCGCCCACCAATTCGAGGCCTGCTACTGGCGTTTTGAATTCGAGGGCAATGCCTTCTTGCACCACATGATCCGCAACATCATGGGCTGCCTCTTGCAAGTGGGCCAGGGCCTCAAGCCGCCCCATTGGATGGCCGACGTGCTGGCCGCACGTTCGCGCGACGCGGCCGCGCCCACTTTTGCCCCCGATGGCCTGTACTTCTCCGGCCCGGTCTATGGCCCAGAATGGGGCCTGCCTGAACGCACCCCCGCTTTTGACTGGCTGCCATGACCACGCTCCCCGCCCCTACCCTGCCCCGCACCCGCATCAAAATCTGCGGCCTGACCCGTGAAGAAGACCTGGACGCCGTCGTCGCCAGCGGTGCCGACGCGGTGGGCTTTGTGCTCTATCCCCCCAGCCCGCGCTACGTCAGCCCCGCACGCGCGGCTGAATTGGCCCGCCGCCTGCCGGCCTTTGTCAGCCCGGTGCTGCTGTTCGTGAACAGCCCCGCCGCCGAGGTTGAGGCCGCCTGCGCGCAGGTGCCGGGTGCGGTGATCCAATTCCACGGTGACGAAAGCCCAGCCCAATGCGCGCAAACTGCCGCTTTGGGTCAACGCCCTTGGCTGCGGGCCGCCCGAATTCCCCTCGGTTCGGATGCCCCGGCCTTTGACCTCGTAAAATACGCAGCTGATTACAAGGAAGCCCGCGCCATCCTGCTAGACGCCCATGTGGACGGCTACGGAGGCGGCGGCAAAACATTCAATTGGTCACTCCTGCCTCCAAGCGTCAACTCTCACCTCGTTTTGTCTGGTGGACTCACGCCTGCAAACGTGACCGATGGCATTTTGCAAGTGCGGCCCCGGGGCTGGTCCCTGGCCGTTGACGTGAGCTCGGGGGTCGAGGTGTCCAAGGGCATCAAGTCTCCCGAAAAGATCTTCCAGTTCGTCGCCGCCGTGCGTGCCGCGGACGAACAGCTTGCTAAGGCTTCTTCCCATGTTCAGTTACCAACAACCTGACCCCAGCGGTCACTTCGGCATTTACGGCGGCAGTTTTGCCAGCGAAACCCTGACCCATGCGCTGGTCGAGTTGCGCGAGGCGTATGCCAAATACCAGCACGACCCGGCCTTCCAAGAAGAATTCCGCTATGAGCTGGCCCACTTCGTGGGTCGCCCCTCACCGGTCTACCACGCGGCCCGCATGAGCCGTGAAATGGGCGGCGCGCAGATCTTCTTGAAGCGCGAGGACCTCAACCACACCGGTGCCCACAAGGTCAACAACACCATCGGCCAGGCCATGTTGGCCAAACGCATGGGCAAGCCCCGTGTGATCGCCGAAACCGGCGCTGGCCAGCACGGCGTGGCCACGGCCACGATCTGCGCACGCTATGGCCTGGAATGCGTGGTGTACATGGGCAGCGAAGACGTCAAGCGCCAAAGCCCCAACGTCTACCGCATGCACCTGTTGGGCGCCAAGGTGGTGCCGGTGGATTCGGGCAGCAAGACGCTCAAAGACGCGCTCAACGAAGCCATGCGCGACTGGGTCACCAACGTCGAAAACACCTTCTACATCATCGGCACCGTGGCGGGCCCACACCCGTATCCGATGATGGTGCGCGACTTCCAGAGCGTGATCGGCGAAGAGTGCCTGACCCAAATGCCCTCGCTGTTCAAAGAACTGCACATGGCGGCGGAGCAGCCCGACGCGGTGATCGCCTGTGTGGGCGGTGGCAGCAATGCCATGGGCATCTTCCACCCCTACATCCCGCACGAGAAGACCCGCCTGATCGGCGTCGAAGCTGCGGGCGAAGGCCTGGACAGCGGCAAGCACTCGGCTTCGCTGCAGAAAGGCAGCCCGGGTGTGCTGCACGGCAACCGCACCTACATCCTGCAAAACGAGCACGGCCAGATCACCGAGACGCACAGCGTCAGCGCCGGCCTGGACTACCCCGGTGTGGGCCCCGAGCACGCCTACCTGAAGGACATTGGCCGCGCCGAGTACGTGGGCGTGACCGACAGCGAAGCCCTGCAGGCCTTCCACTACCTGTGCCGCACCGAAGGCATCATCCCTGCGCTCGAATCGAGCCATGCTGTGGCCTACGCCATGAAGCTGGCCAAGACCATGCGGGCGGATCAGTCGATCCTGGTCAACCTCTCGGGCCGTGGCGACAAGGACATCGGCACCGTGGCCGACCTGAGCCAAGCTGAATTCTTCTGCCGCCCCAGCTGCCGCGGCCAATCCGTCAAAGGCGCCGAACACGCCATGCAGGTGATCCGATGAGCCGCATTCAATCCACCCTGGCTGCCCTGCAAGCACGCGGCCACAAGGCCTTGATTCCTTACGTCACGGCCGGCTTTCCGCAGGCCGACATCACGCCCGACCTGATGCACACCATGGTGGCCTCGGGCGCGGACATCATCGAGCTGGGGGTCCCGTTTTCGGACCCCATGGCCGATGGTCCGGTGATCCAGCGTGCGGGCGAAAAAGCCCTGACCTACGGCATTAGCACCTCGCATGTGCTGGCCATGGTCAAGACCTTCCGCGAACGCGACAACAACACCCCCGTGGTGCTGATGGGCTACGCCAACCCGGTCGAATGCTATGACCTGAAGCATGGCGCCAACGCCTTCATCCGCGATGCCGCGGCGGCGGGCGTGGACGGTGTGCTGATCGTCGACTACCCGCCTGAGGAATGCCGTGATTTCGCGGCCCGCCTCAAGGACGCAGGCCTGGACCTGATCTTCCTGCTGGCCCCCACCAGCACGGACGAGCGCATTGCCCAAGTGGCCGAAGTGGCCACCGGCTACGTTTACTACGTTTCGCTCAAGGGCGTGACGGGTGCAGGCCACCTGGACACCGACGCAGTCGAGGCCGCGCTGCCCCGCATCCGCCGGCATGTCAAAATCCCGGTGGGCGTGGGCTTCGGCATCCGCGATGCCCAAACCGCTGTGGCCGTGTCCCGCGTCGCTGACGCGGTGGTCATTGGCAGCAAGATCATCCAGCTGATCGAAGATCTCCCGCGCGAACAAGCGCTGGCCGCCTGCGGCGCTTTCCTGAGCGAGATCCGATCGGCATTGAACCAAAGCCAGGCCTGACCCGGCCTGGCACCAAGGAGAAAAGCATGAGCTGGCTCGAAAAACTGCTTCCGGCAAAGATCCAACACACCGACCCCAGCGAGCGCCGCAGCGTGCCCGAAGGCCTGTGGATCAAATGCCCCAGCTGTGAGAACGTTCTCTACAAAACCGATCTGGAGCACAACCAGAACGTCTGCCCCACCTGCGGCCACCACCACCGCATCGGGGCCCGAGCCCGCTTGAATGCCTTCCTGGACGCCGAAGGCCGCTACGAAATCGGCCAGGAAGTCATCCCGGTCGACGCCCTGAAGTTCAAGGACAGCCGCAAGTACCCCGAGCGCCTCAAAGAAGCGCTTGAGAACACCGGCGAGACCGATGCCCTGGTCGTCATGGGCGGTGCTGTGCACAGCATCAACCTGGTGGCCGCCTGCTTTGAGTTCGATTTCATGGGGGGGTCGATGGGCTCCGTGGTCGGCGAGCGCTTTGTGCGCGGCGTCGAAAACGCCATTGAGCAAAAAGTGCCTTTTGTCTGCTTCACCGCCACCGGCGGCGCGCGCATGCAAGAAGGCCTGCTGTCCCTGATGCAGATGGCCAAGACCAATGCGGCCCTGACCCGCCTGGCCAAGAAGGGCCTGCCCTACATCAGCGTGCTGACCGATCCGACCATGGGCGGCGTCAGCGCGGGCTTTGCCTTCGTGGGTGACATCGTGATCGCTGAACCCAAGGCCTTGATTGGCTTTGCGGGCCCGCGCGTGATCGAATCCACCGTGCGCGTGACGCTGCCGGAGGGTTTCCAACGCGCCGAGTTCCTGCAAACCAAGGGGGCCGTCGACTTCATTTGCGACCGCCGTGAGCTGCGCAAGACCGTGGCCAGCGCCCTGGCCATGCTGCAGCGCCAGCCCGCTGACGCCGTGCTCTGAAGCAACAGAGCCCCACAACAAAGGCCTTTCGGGGCCTTTTCTTTTGGGCGTCACGGCCCCAGCAGTGACCTCCCCACGGGGCCCCCACCATGACACCCACTCAGCCCAACGCATGCGCGGACGCCGCGCCGCTCGCCCCCACTTTTTGGCAAGCACTGCGGTACTGGCTCAAGCTGGGCTGCGTCAGCTTTGGCGGGCCGGCCGGACAGATCGCGCTGATGCATGAGGAACTGGTGGAGCGGCGGCGCTGGATCTCAGAGAAGCGCTTCCTGCATGCCCTCAACTACTGCATGTTGCTGCCCGGCCCCGAGGCGCAGCAACTGGCCACCTACATGGGCTGGCTGCTGCACAAGCGTTGGGGCGGGCTGGTCGCGGGCGGCCTGTTCGTGCTGCCCTCCTTGCTGCTGCTGATCGTGTTGTCGGCGCTGTACATGCGCTTTGGTGACCTGCCTGCGGTCAGTGGGCTGCTGTACGGCATCAAGCCTGCGGTGATCGCCATCGTGCTGGCAGCCGCCTGGCGCATCGGCAGCCGCACCCTGAAGAACCGCCTGCTGCAAGGCATGGCAGTGCTGGCCTTTGTGGCGATTTTTGCACTGCAAGTGCCCTTCCCGGCCATCGTGCTGGTGGCCGCCGCGCTCGGTTGGCTGGGGGGCCGCTACGCACCGGGCGCCTTTGCCGTGGGCGGCGGACATGGCAGCGCCGCCAAGGCGCCGCCACGACGCGCACTGATCGATGACGACACGCCCACACCGCCCCACGCACGCTTCGGTTGGGCCGGCTTTGGCCGGGTGTTGCTGGCGGGGCTGGCCTTGTGGAGCCTGGGCCTGGGCGCCTTGGTCGCGCTGCTGGGCTGGGAGGCCACGCTGACCCAAATGGGCTGGTTTTTCACCAAGGCGGCCTGGCTGACTTTTGGTGGCGCTTACGCGGTGCTGCCCTATGTGTTCCAGGGGGCGGTGGAGCACTACCAATGGCTGTCGCCGGCCCAAATGATGGACGGCCTGGCCCTCGGTGAAAGCACCCCAGGACCGCTGATCATCGTGGTGTCCTACGTCGGCTTTGTCGGGGCCTGGAACCAGGCGCTGTATGGCCCCGAGGCTTTGCTGCTGGCCGGGGTGGCCGGGGCTTGCGTGGTGACCTTTTTCACCTTCCTGCCCTCTTTCATCTTCATCTTCCTGGGCGGACCGTTCATTGAATCCACCCACGGCAAGCTGGGCTTCACCGCACCCCTGACCGGCATCACGGCGGCGGTGGTGGGGGTGATCCTGAACCTGGCCTTGTTCTTTGCCTGGCATGCCCTCTGGCCTCAGGGCTGGGCGGGACCCTTCGAGTGGCCTGCCGCCTTGATCGCGGTGCTGGCACTGGTGGCCCTGGTGCGACTCAAAAGCCATGTGATGGCCGTGGTGGCCGGCGCAGCACTGGCCGGCTTGGCCGTCTGGGCGCTGCGCTGAAGCGCCCCAGGGGTGTCAGAACCCCGGGCCTTGAAACCCCATCAACACCGCGCTCTGCACATTGGCCAAGACCATCAAACCAATATTGAGCGCCACCAGCAAGGCCAGCGGCGCCAGGTCCACCCCACCCACCAGCGGAATCAAGCGCCGGAACGGCCGCAGCAAGGGGTCGCACAGACGCGCCAGCAGGTCGTACACCGGGCTGTGCGTCTGCACCCAGGACATGATGGAAAAAACAATCACCAGCCCGGTCAGCCCCGTCAGCGTCAGGCGCAGCAGGCCAAACAAGGCCAAGACCAGCACGCTCACGGGGCTGGTGTGCATGCCCAACAGCAGCCACAGCAGCAGGTACTGCAGCAGCTCGACCAAAAAGGCCCCCAGCACGCTGGACAGGTCCCAACGCCCCACGGCAGGCACCACCCGGCGCAGCGGCATCACCAGCCAGTCCGACAAGGCAAACACCAGTCGGCCAATGGGGTTGCCAAAGGGCACACGCTGGCGTTGCATGTAGCAGCGCAGCAAACAGGCGCCGCCCACCAGGCCGGCCAGGACGTCGAGCAAAAACGAGGCAATTTGGTAAAGCATGATCCGGGCACCCTCCATCGCGGCGAGCAGTGCCACGTCGGCGCCATTATCGGGCGGATGGCCCTGGCCACAGCCCAGCCCTGAGGCCTCTTCTGCGGACTTTCTGCGCCTCATCAGCACCGGGACGCCCCAGGGGCGCGGCAAAAAACTAAAATAGGCGGTTTGGCCACGCTGTGGCCCCACTTCCCGGACCTTTCCAGAGCCGGTCACCGACCCTTTTGCCCATGTCTGACAACCAACACGCCACGCCAGCCCACGCAGCCTCCGCCCAGGACGACAACCAGTTGATCGCCGAACGCCGCGAAAAGCTCAAAGCGCTGCGCGAAGCCCAGGCACGCGGCGAAGGCGTGGCCTTCCCGAACGACTTCAAGCCCGGCCACCACGCCGATGCCCTGCACGCCGCCTACGGCCACTCCGAGGCCGAAGGCCTGGAAGCCCAACCCGTCACCGTCAGCGTGGCCGGCCGCATGATGCTCAAGCGCGTCATGGGCAAGGCCAGCTTTGCCACCGTGCAAGACAGCACTGGCCGCATCCAGCTCTACGTGACGCGCGACGCCATGGGCGACGAGGCCTATGCCGCTTTCAAGCACTGGGACCTGGGTGACATCGTGGGCGCTGTGGGCACGCTGTTCAAGACCAAGACGGGCGAGTTGTCGATCAAGATCACGCAGCTGCGCCTGCTGACCAAGAGCCTGCGCCCGCTGCCGGACAAGTTCCACGGCATGAGCGACCAGGAACAAAAGTACCGCCAACGCTACGTCGACCTGATCACCGACGAACACGCCCGCAAGCGTTTTGCAGCGCGCAGCAAGGCGGTCAGCGGCATCCGTGAATTCATGGTGCAGCACGGCTTCCTGGAAGTCGAAACCCCCATGTTGCACCCCATCCCGGGCGGCGCCAATGCCAAGCCGTTTGTGACCCACCACAACGCGCTGGACCAAGAGATGTACCTGCGCATCGCGCCGGAGCTCTACCTCAAGCGCCTGGTGGTCGGTGGCTTCGAGCGCGTGTTCGAAATCAACCGCAATTTCCGCAACGAAGGCATCTCGGTGCGCCACAACCCCGAGTTCACGATGATGGAGTTCTATGCGGCCTACTGGAACTACCAGGACCTCATGGGCTTCACCGAAGCCCTCATCCGCGACGCTGCCCAAAAGGCCGTGGGCACGCTGCAGCTGACCTACCAAGGCAAGCCGGTGGACCTGGCCCAGCCCTTCGAGCACCTGACCATCCGCGAAGCCATCATCAAGCACACGGCGGACGCTCAAGTGGACGACGCGGCCTGGCTGATCCAGAACCTCAAGAAGCTGGGCATGAACGAGGAGAAGAACAAGCTCTCCACGCGCAGCCTGGCCAGCCTGCAGGTGCTGTTCTTTGAAGAAACCGTGGAAGAAAAGCTGTGGCAGCCCACCTTCATCATGGAGCACCCGACCGAAATCTCCCCGCTGGCCCGCGCCAACGACGCCCGCCCCGAAGTGACAGAGCGCTTTGAGCTCTACATCACCGGCCGCGAATTCGGCAACGGCTTCTCCGAGCTGAACGACGCCGAAGAGCAAGCTGCGCGCTTCCACGCCCAGGTGGCCGCCAAGGACAGCGGCGACGACGAAGCCATGTTCTACGACCACGACTTCGTTCGCGCCCTGGAATACGGCCTGCCGCCCACCGGTGGCTGCGGCATCGGCATCGACCGTTTCATGATGCTGCTGACCGACAGCCCCAGCATCCGCGACGTGATCTTGTTCCCGGCCTTGCGCCGCGAGGGCTGAGCCCCCAGCCCCCACACGAGCATGTCCGGTAAAAAAGACAGGCTCGTGTGAAAAGCACGGGGTTCACCTCGGAATTTGACGTGACAAGCCGGGAATTCAGCCTAGCATTGCGTTCTTTGAACGATTGCTTGAAGCGAGATCGACCATGCCCCTCTCCTACGGAAGCCCGTTCACCGTGCTGGTCGTGGATGACCAAGAAGCCATTCGCTCGGCCTTGACCCTGGAGTTGCGCCAAGTCGGTGTGCAAACCGTGTGGCAAGCCGGTTCGGCCGAAGAAGCGTTGGCGGTGTTTGCCAGCAAGCGCCCGGACCTGGTGCTGTTGGATATCCGCATGCCGGGCCACGATGGCTACTGGACGGCGCAAAAGATCCGCGATCTGGAACCGGGCAACTGGACGCCCATCATTTTTCTGTCCGGCATGGACCGCGACGAAGACCTTTGGCGCGGCATCGAAGCCGGCGGTGATGACTACCTGGTCAAACCCGTGACGCCGACCGTGCTGGCCGCCAAGCTGCGCGCCATGCAGCGCCTGCTGGGCATGCAGCGCCGCCTGGTGGCAGTGACCGAAGAGCTGAACCTGGCCAACCAAAAGCTCAACGAGCTGGTCGAGCGCGATCCCTTGACTGGCCTGGTGAACCGGCGCGGCCTAGACCGCTTGCTCTACACCGAGATCCGCCAGGCCAAACGCGACCACAAGCCACTGACCCTGATGCTGTGCGACATTGATCACTTCAAGCGCTACAACGACAGCCTGGGCCACGTGGAAGGCGATGTGTGCCTGCAAAAAATCTCGTCGATGCTGAACCATATCTGCAAGCGCCCCTCCGACGTGGCCGCCCGCTACGGCGGCGAGGAGTTTGCGCTGATCCTGCCCGACACGCCCAAATCCGGCGCGATGACGTTCGCGCGCGCCCTGACCCAAATGCTGCGCAGCCTCGATCTGGCGCACCCGGATTCACCCACCGCCCCCTTGGTGACACTGTCTGGCGGCATCACCACCTGCCTGCCCGATGAGGGCACCAGCCCGGAGACCATGATCATGCGGGCCGACGAGGCGCTCTACGCCGCCAAGGCCCAGGGCCGCAACCGCTTTTTCAGCTTCGAGTTCCAGCTCGACAGCATCGAGCAACTGCAAGGCTGAGGCCCAGCGGCCGGGCTGGCAGAGGCGCCCTGTGCGTTTCAGTCGGTGAAGCGGGCACGGACCTGGCCCAGCACACCGAAATCGGCCAGCACTTCGTCGCCAGCCACAATCTCCAGCGGCGGCATGCACGTGCCGGTGGTGACGAATTGCCCCGCCGCCAGGGGCACCCCCAGGCTGGACAGCTCTTGCACCAACCAAGTCAGGGCACGCCGAGGGTCGCCCAGCACATTGGCCCCCAGGCCCGCGCGTTCATAACGGCGTGACGCGCCCACCACCTGTGCCTGCACCGCGTGCTGAGACAGGTCCAGGGCGCGCCAATCGGCGCTCACCTGCGGGCCCAGGACAAACTCATGGGCGCAGGCGTTGTCGGCAATGAGCTTCGCTTCACCCGCGTGCACAAAGTCAGCCCAGCGCGAGTTGGGCACTTCCAGGCCCAGGAACAAGGCGTCCACTGCGGCCATCACCTCGTCTTGGGCATAGGCCGTCGCCCGCGGGGGCAAGTCCCCCCCCAGGCGGAAGACAAACTCAGGCTCGGCCACGGCCATGCGGTTCGCCTGCATCGACAGGCTGGCGCCGTCCGGGTGAACCCGCTCGGCGAGCAAGCGTCCCGCCATAGGGCCGCTGACACCAATGTGGCGCTGGCCGGCCTCGCTGGTCGCAGCGATCTTCCAGCCTGCAACAGACTTCGGGCTGGCCTGCCGCGCCAAAGCAGCCTGCACGGCATAGCCCTGCACGCGGTCGACCGGAGCACCCGAAGCCTGAAGCTCAGCAGGCCAGGCCATCAGCGGCTGACCGCTGTGCCAATGGGCCAGCAAAACCTGGGCGGCTTGTTCGCTGCGGACAGAACTGGGCATGGGGCACCTCCAAAAATCAAGGACCTTTGACGGGAGCGCCGGCGCAGCCCCCAAAAACAAGGCTCAGGGCAGCAAGGCCAGGGCCTGCTGGTAAGCGGGCTGCAACATCAGCTCGTCCCAGGTTTGCGGCAGGGTTTGCGGCAGCAGCGCCAGGCGACGCGATTCACTGTCCAGGCTGGGCTGCCATTGACCGGCGGCGCGCGTGGCCTCCAGGCCCGCCAGGAGCTCGTCAACGGCCTCGCCTTGGCCCAGGCTCTGGTTGCACAGCAGCACCAGGTCACAGCCGGCATTCAAGGCCGCCACACCCGCCTCGGTGTAGCTGACCGCACGGCCGTCCAGGCGGCGCGCGCCTTCCATGCTGAGGTCATCGCTGAAGATGGCGCCGTCAAAGCGCAGTTGGCGGCGCAGGATGTCTTGCAGCCAGCGGCTGGAAAAGCCGGCCGGGCGCGCATCCACCTTGGGGTAGATGACGTGGGCCGGCATGACGCTGGTCAGCGTGCTGGACAACCAGGGGTAAGGCGCGGCGTCATCGGCCAGGATGGCCTTGAGACTGCGCTTGTCGACCGGGATCTCGGTGTGCGAATCGGCCTTCACAAAACCGTGGCCCGGGAAGTGTTTGCCGCAGTTGGCCATGCCGGCTTGCAGCAGGCCTTGCATCAGGCTCTTGGCCAGCAAGGTGACGATGCGCGGGTCGCGGTGGAAGGCACGGTCGCCAATCACGCCGCTCTCGCCCCAGTCCAGGTCCAGCACCGGGGTGAAGCTGAAATCCACGCCACAGGCGCGCAGCTCGCTGCCCAGGACATAACCGGCCGCCGTGGCCGCGTTGGTGGCCGCCATGGCCCCTGCGCCGGAGCCGCCCTTTCCGTCGTGCATCCACAGCTCGCCAAAGGCGCGCATGGGCGGCAGGTGGGTGAAACCATCGGTGCGAAAGCGCTGCACGCGGCCGCCTTCGTGGTCGACGCAGATCAGCAAATCGTCGCGCACCGACTTGATGGCGCTGGCCAGGGACAACAGTTGGGCCCGGTTCTGCCAGTTGCGCGCGAACAGGATCACCCCGCCGGTGAGCGGGTGGGCCAGGCGGCGGCGGTCGGCGGCGCTCAGTTCGGTGCCGGCCACATCGAGGATCAGGGGGGCGTGTTCAGTCATGGTCTGAAGAAAATTCGAGGTCAATGAAGAAGGTGCTGCACTCAGGACGCACTGGGCGACGACGCAGCGGGGTCATGCTCGACCACCACAAAGCTGGCGGCGTAGTCGGTCTCGTCGGTCACGGTGACATGGGCGCGCAGGCCCCGCGCTTCGAACCAGGTTTTCAGTTCGCCGTGCAGCACGATCACAGGCTGGCCGCTGGGCAGCTTGGCGATCTCACACGAGCGCCAGGTCATGGGCATGCGCATGCCCATGCCAATGGCCTTGCTGAAGGCTTCCTTGGCCGAAAACCGCGTGGCCAGGTAGCGCACGCCCCGCGCGGGCCAGCGCTCGGTGCGTTCACGCCAGGCCTGCAACTCGGCCACCGACAGCACGCGCTCGGCAAAGCGGTCGCCGTGCTGGGCCAGACTGGCCTCGATGCGGCGCACATCGCAAATGTCGGTTCCGATGCCGAAAATCATGGTTTGCCGGGCTCGACTCAGGCGGGCTGGGCCGCGCGGATGCAACGCAGATAGTCCGGCACCGTGGCGCTGTAGCCCAGCTCCAGCGCGTCGGCGATCAGAGCGTGGCCAATCGACACCTCTTGCACCCCAGGGACGCCGCGCAAGAAGGTGGTGAGGTTGTCGCGCGACAGGTCATGCCCAGCATTGATGCCCAAGCCCACCGCCAGCGCTGCTTTCGCGGTGGCCGCAAACTGGGCCAGCACGGCGGCTTCGTCGGGCGTGCCATGGGCGCGGGCCCAGGACTCGGTGTAGAGCTCCACGCGGTCGGCCCCCAGGGCGCGAGCCGCGGCCATGGCCTCGGGCACGGGGTCCATGAACAGGCTGACGCGCACGCCCAAGGCACGGGTCTCGGCGATCAGGGGGCGCAGTCGCTCGGCGTCCTGCGGAAAGGTCCACCCGTGGTCGCTGGTGAACTGGCCTTCGGTGTCGGGCACAAACGTGGCCTGGTGGGGGCGCAGGGTGCGAACAAAGTCCATCAGGTTGTGGAAGGGGTTGCCTTCGATGTTGAACTCGGCCTGCGGCCATTGCTTCAGCAACTCGGACAGCTCGTGCACATCACCGGCACGCACATGGCGCTCGTCTGGACGCGGGTGCACGGTGATGCCCGCTGCCCCGGCCTGCAGGCACTGGGTGGCCGCCCGACTGAGGCTGGGAATGCCCAGGTGGCGGGTGTTGCGCACCAGGGCCACCTTGTTGAGGTTGACCGACAGCGCGGTGAGCGGTGAGGTGGCGGAGGTCGCTTGGTTCATAGATTTTGCAGATCGATCATGAGTTGCCGCGTGCGCAGCGAACCGCAATGGTAGTGGAGCAAGGCGCGCAATTGCGGCTTGAGCTCAGCCGAGCGCTCGGCCGTGGCGACCAAGGTGGCGGCAAGCGGTGGTTCTTGCTCCAAAGCGGACTGCAAACTTTGCCACCAGATGCCAGGCAAGGCACCCCGGTCCTGGGCCCGGGCCTCGCGCAAACCACCTTCGGCGACCAGCACATAGTGCGCCTCGTCACGCAGAGGGGCCAAGGTGGCGGTCTGGGTGTTGAGCTCGGGCAGCAGGCCCACGTCGCGCAACAGCACCAGTTCGAAGGCCCGCAGCACGGGTTGCAAGGCCTCGCCATGCTCGGAGGCCAGCACACGCACCACGGCGGCGTAGGCATCGAACAAGCCAGGGTGGGGATCGTCGCGCGCCAGCAGGCGCATCAGCAGCTCGTTGAGGTAGTAGCCCGACAGCAGGGCGTCGCCCACAGGCATGATGTGCCCGCCCACCCAGTCAGCCCCCTTGAGGGTGTGGATTTCGGCGTTCTCGTCGGGCGACAGGCTGTAGTTCAGGCGCAGAGGCTGCAGCGGCAACAACACCGGTCGGAAGTTGGAGCTCGGGCGCTTGGCCCCTTTGGCCACCAGCGCCTGACGACCGTGGCGGCGTGTGAACACCTCCAGAATCAGACTGGATTCACTCCAGTCGTAGCGGTGCAGGACAAAGGCCGGTTCATCGGCAATGCGCTTGGTGGCCATGGTTCAGGCCACCTGCCAGGGTGACTGGCAGGCAGAACCCCGCTGGGGGGCTTCACTCGTAGCCAAAGCTCCGCACCCGGGCTTCATCATCGGCCCAGCCGGAACGCACCTTGACCCACAGTTCCAGGAAGACCTTGGCGTCCATGAGCTTTTCCAGCTCTTGGCGCGCCTCGGTGCCGATGCGCTTGAGGCGCTCGCCCTTGTCACCGATCACCATGGCCTTGTGGCCATCGCGTTCGACCACGATGGTGGCGGAGATGCGCACCATGCGGCCGTGGTTCTTGCTCTTTTCCTCGTCGAACTTGTCGATCACCACGGTCGAGGTGTAGGGCAACTCGTCGCCGGTGAAACGGAACAACTTTTCGCGCACGGTTTCAGAGGCCAGGAACTTCTCGCTGCGGTCGGTCAGTTCGTCTTCCGCGTAGAACCAGGCTTGTTCGGGCAGGTACTTTTCGCAGATGCCGAACAGGCGCTCGATGTCGCCCTTGTTCTTGGCCGACATGGGCACGAACTCGTTGAAGGGGTGACGCTCCTGCATGCTCTTGAGCCACGGGGCCAGCTCGGCACGGCGGTTCACGGTGTCGAGCTTGTTGGCCACCAACAAGGCGGGAATGCCCGGCTTGAGCAGGGACAGCACCTTGGCATCGGCCAGGGTGAAGTTGCCGGCCTCGACCACAAACAACACCAGGTCCACGTCGCCGATGGCACCCATGACCGTCTTGTTCAGCGACTTGTTGAGGGCCGTGCTGTGCCGGGTCTGGAAGCCGGGCGTATCAACAAACACATACTGGGTTTGGTGCAGTGTGCGGATGCCGGTGATGCGGTGGCGCGTGGTCTGGGCCTTGCGCGAGGTGATGCTGATCTTTTGGCCGACCAAGGCATTGAGCAAGGTGGATTTGCCCACGTTGGGCTTGCCCACGATGGCGATGACGCCACAGCGCTGGCCATCCACGGCAGGCGCGACGGCCGGCTTGGCGGCGGCCAACATGGCCTCCAGATCGAGGTCGTTACCCGCTACAGGCTTGCTTGCGTCGTTCATTTTTGTGTCGCTTTCAGGGTGAGCAGCATGGCTGCAGCAGCGGCCTGTTCACCGGCGCGCCGGGAACCCCCAATGCCTCGCTCAGTCAGGCCCAATTCGGGGATTTCGCACTCAACGTCGAAGGTTTGGCGGTGCGCCGCGCCTGTGGTGGCCACCACGCGGTAAGTCGGCACTTTCATTTTGCGGCCCTGCAACCACTCCTGCAAGCCGGTTTTGGGGTCTTTGCCCATGGCCTGCATTTGCGGGTTGATCTCCACGCCCTGGAACAGGCGGTGGACCAAAGCCTCGGCCGGGCCGTAACCGGCATCGACAAAGACGGCGCCCAGCAAAGCTTCCAGCGCATCGGCCAGGATGGAGGGGCGTTGTTGCCCGCCCGAGCGGGTTTCCCCCTCACCCAAACGCAAAACGTTGGGCAGGTCCAGCCCCAAGGCCAACTGGTGCAAGGTGTCTTGCTTGACCAAGTTGGCCCGGGTGCGCGAGAGGTCGCCCTCAGCCAGCGCGCCCAGGCGCTGGTACAGCAAGCCGGCGACCGCCAGGTTGAGCACCGAGTCGCCGAGGAATTCGAGGCGTTCGTTGTGATCGGCCGAAAAGCTGCGGTGCGTGACAGCCCGCTGCAAAAGTTTCGGATCGGAAAAGACGTGTTGCAGCCGTTGCTGCAAACTTTGAAGTCGAGGGTCCACCTAGTTGGTCTGTGCGCTGTATTTCATGACCAGGTACGCTGGTCCAACGAGGTGGATTTCACGGGTGTAGGCAAAACCCACCACCACTTTGTCACCCACCTTGCGAATGTCCAGGTCCTTGCCAGAGATCGAGCTGATGTCGTCAATGGCTGCAGCCCGGTCAAAAATTTGCTGGACTTCCAGCACGGTCGAACCCACCTTGGCGCGCTCGATGGCCTTTTTGGCCGCCACGTACTCGATGCCCGTGGGCACGACCTGGGCCGTGACCACCATGGTCGACACGATCAGGGCCGCCACCAGCACCAGGCTGATGAAGGACAGGCCGCGTTGCTGCGAGCGCGGGGCCCGGTTCGACTGTTTCATGGATGCACTCTTCCTGCCCTTTGGCACTTGATCAATCAATTGAAGGATCCGATGCGTTTGAGGTTGCCGAAGTTCATCCAGACAAAGAAGGCCTTGCCCACGATGTTGCTGTCGGGCACAAAGCCCCAATAGCGCGAATCGAGGGAATTATCACGGTTATCCCCCATCATGAAATAGTGACCTTCCGGTACTTTGCAACGAACTCCTTCAATGGAGTAGTGGCAGTTGTCCTTGAACGGGAAGTTGTCCACGCCAGGCACAAAAGCCGGGCGATCCGGGTCGTTGAGCAGGCGATGGGGGTGGGTGCCCAGTTGCTCTTCAAACTGCTTGAAGTAGCGCACGGCGTCTTCATCAAAGAAGTCCGGAAGGGCCTTGGTCTCGATGGCCTGGCCATTGATGGTCAGGCGCTTGTTGAGGTAGGCCACCTCGTCACCCGGCACACCGACCACGCGCTTGATGTAGTCCAGCGAGGGCTTGGGCGGGTAGCGAAACACCATCACGTCACCACGCTGCGGTGCATTGCCTTCGGTGATCTTCTTGTTGATCACGGGCAGGCGGATGCCGTAGGTGAACTTGTTGACCAAGATGAGGTCGCCCACCAGCAGGGTCGGGATCATGGAGCCGGAGGGAATTTTGAAGGGCTCGAACAAAAACGAGCGCAACACAAACACGGCTGCGATGACCGGGAACAGGCCGGCGGTCCAGTCCAACCACCAGGGCTGCATCAAGAGTTTGACCTTGGCGTCTTCCACGTCGCCATCCACCTGCTGAATGCCCATGCGGGTCAGCTCTTCGCGGCGCTGCACTTGCGCGGCCTCAATGGCTTGCGCGGCCTGCCGGCGACGCGGCAAGAAGTACAGGCGCTCGGCCAACCAATAAGCCCCCGTCACCGAAGTGGCCAAGAACAGGAGGAGCGCGAAGTTGCCCTCGATGCCGCCAATGTTGAGGTACCAAGCCCCCACATAAGCGGCGAAACCGGCCAGGATCAGGGCGGTGATGGTGGACATGATGCTCATCATTCCTCCACCTGCAAAATGGCCAGAAAGGCTTCTTGCGGCACTTCGACCGAGCCGATTTGCTTCATGCGCTTCTTACCTGCCTTCTGCTTCTCGAGGAGCTTGCGCTTGCGGGTGATGTCACCGCCGTAGCACTTGGCCAGCACGTTCTTGCGCAAGGCCTTGATGGTTTCACGGGCAATGATGTTGGCGCCGATGGCGGCCTGGATGGCCACATCGAACATCTGGCGGCTGATGATTTCGCGCATCTTGGCGGCCACGGCACGGCCCCGGTACTGAGCTTGGGTGCGGTGAACGATGATGGACAAGGCATCGACCTTCTCGCCATTGAGCAAGATGTCGACCTTCACCACGTCAGAGGCGCGGTACTCCTTGAACTCATAGTCCATGGAGGCATAGCCCCGGCTGACCGACTTGAGCTTGTCGAAGAAGTCCAGCACGATTTCGCCCAACGGCATTTCATAGGTCAGCATGACCTGGCGACCGTGGTAGGCCATGTTCATCTGAACGCCGCGCTTTTGGTTGGCCAGCGTCATCACCGCGCCCACGTAATCTTGCGGCATGTAGAGGTGCACGGTCACGATGGGCTCGCGGATCTCCTGCATGCGGCCCTGGTCGGGCATCTTGGCGGGGTTCTCGACCATGATGACTTCGCCATCGCCCTTGACCACTTCGTAGACCACGCTGGGTGCGGTGGTGATCAGGTCTTGGTCGAATTCGCGTTCCAGGCGCTCTTGCACGATTTCCATGTGCAGCAAACCCAGGAAGCCACAACGGAAACCAAAGCCCAGGGCCTGCGAGACTTCGGGCTCGAAGTGCAGCGAAGAGTCGTTGAGCTTGAGTTTTTCCAGGCTGTCGCGCAGCGAGTCGTACTGGTTGGCTTCGGTCGGGTACAGACCGGCAAACACCTGGGGCTGGATTTCCTTGAAACCTGGCAAGGCCGAACTGGCAGGGCCCAGGTTGTTGGGCAGCTTTTTCTCAAGCGTGATGGTGTCGCCGACCTTGGCGGCCTGCAACTCCTTGATGCCCGCAATGATGTAACCCACCTCACCGGCCTCGAGCGAGTCGCGCGGCACGTTGGTCGGCGTGAACACACCGAGGTTGTCGGCGTTGTAGACCGTGCCGGTGGCCATCATCTTGAAGCGCTCGCCCTTGCCCAGGCGGCCGTCGACCACGCGCACCAGCATCACCACACCCACGTAGGTGTCGAACCAGCTGTCCACGATCATGGCGCGCAGCGGCGCGTTCGGGTTGCCCTTGGGAGCGGGGATGCGGGCCACCACGGCTTCCAGGATGTCCTCAATGCCCATGCCGCTCTTGGCCGAGCAAGGAATGGCATCGGTCGCATCGATGCCGATCACGTCTTCAATTTCGGCCTTGGCATTGTCTGGATCGGCCTGCGGCAAATCCATCTTGTTGAGCACCGGCACCACCTCAACACCCAGGTCGAGCGCGGTGTAGCAGTTGGCCACGGTCTGGGCTTCCACGCCTTGCGAGGCGTCGACCACCAACAGCGCGCCTTCGCAAGCAGAGAGGGAGCGGCTGACCTCATAGGAGAAGTCGACGTGGCCGGGCGTGTCGATCAAATTGAGGTTGTAAACCTGGCCGTCCTTGGCCTTGTAGTGCAGCGCAGCGGTCTGCGCCTTGATGGTTATCCCACGCTCTTTTTCGATGTCCATCGAGTCGAGCACCTGGGCCTCCATCTCGCGCTCTTCCAGGCCGCCGCAGCGCTGGATCAAGCGGTCTGCCAGCGTTGACTTGCCGTGGTCGATGTGGGCAATGATCGAGAAATTTCTGATGTGATTCATCAACGGGAACGCTTAAGTAATTGAATTATCTGGGGGAGACCCAATAAAAAAGGGCGCGTCTGGTAGCGACGCGCCCTGAACCAACAATCTATGGCAACTGCGATAGTTGGAGCTTCATTGTAGGCAAAAAGCCTGGGACGTACAGCCCGAGAAGGGCCAGAGCCACGGCGTTGCAGCGCTGCAACAGGCAGTTTATACACATCTTATCAACAGGTTCGGTTGATGAGTTTCTGGACAACTTGTGGGTGATCTGTGGATCACCTGTGCCCAGCTGGTCGGTATCCCGCATCGTGGTTTTTGGTCTTCTCGATATGCCAAAGCGCATCGGTCAACAAGCTGCATTCTACCCAAACAAGGAATTAACCCCAAAATTTGTGAGCGAGCGCAAACTTACAAAAAAAAGGTATCCGGCTTGAAAAAAATTTGCAAAATGCCAAACAAACCTGACTGAACAGACCATCAATTCCGACTGTCGCCAGGGGGCACAGCGGGAGGCGCCCCCCCCCCGCTGCGGCTCAGATCATCGACTGGGTCGGATGGCGGCAAACTGAGTCCACTCACCGCGGCGGAACAGCACGCTGATGGTTTTGCTGCGATCCGCCCTGGCCAGCGCCGCCTCGAACTCCTTCACACTGCCAACCTCTGAATTGGCAATGCCCAGGATGACGTCGCCTTCACGCAGGCCGGCTCTCGCGGCCGCATCGCTGACCGCATCGACACGAACCCCGCCCTTGAGCTTGAGCTCCTTCTTCTGTGCCGCGGTCAATTCGCTGACCACCAAACCCAGAGATTGACCAGCAGAAGAACCCTTTGGTTTTTCCTCGCGCTCAGCGCCTTTGCGCGCACTGGCTTCAGGCTCGATCTCGGCGATGGTGATGGCCAGATCCTTGTTGGCACCGCGGCGGAACACCGTCACCGTGCTGCGAGAGCCCGGTTTGGTGTTGCCCACCAGTCGGGGCAGGTCTGCGCTCTTTTCAATGGTCTTGCCATCAAAGCGCACGATGATGTCTCCTGGCTCGACACCCGCCTTGTCCGCAGGTGAACCGGTTTCAACCCCGCGCACCAAAGCGCCCTGGGCTTTGGGCAAGCCCAGGGACTCAGCCACCTCTTTGCTGACTTGATCGATCTGCACGCCAATGCGACCGCGCGAGACACGCCCAGTGGCACGCAGCTGCTCGCTGACACGCACGGCCTCGTCGATGGGAATGGCAAACGAGATGCCCATGAAGCCCCCCGAGCGCGAGTAGATCTGGCTGTTGATGCCCACCACCTCACCACGCATATTGATCAGCGGTCCACCCGAATTGCCAGGGTTGATCGCCACATCGGTCTGGATGAAGGGCAGGTAGTCCCCTGTGTCTCGCTGCTTGGCACTCACAATGCCAGCCGTCACGGTGTTCTCGAGGCCGAAGGGCGAGCCAATCGCCATGACCCATTCGCCGACCTTCAGACGGCCGGTATCGCCCAACTTCACCGCAGGCAGGCCAGTGGCCTCGATCTTGACCACGGCCACGTCGGTGCGCTTGTCGGCGCCGACAATGCGCGCCTTGAATTCACGCTTGTCGGTCAGGGTGACCACCACTTCATCAGCGTCCTCCACCACATGGGCATTGGTCATGATGAAGCCATCAGAAGTCAGCACAAAACCCGAGCCCACGCCTCGCGGCTGGGCTTCTTCATCCTGCTGGGGTTTTTGTTGCCGCGGCCCCTGGCGCGGCACATTGGGAACGGGCAGACCAAAGCGCCGGAAAAACTCCAACATCTCCTCATCAACACCCCCACCATTGGCGGCACGGCTAGAGGCTTTCTCGAGGGTTCGGATATTGACCACCGAGGGGCCCACCTGCTCGACCAGATCGGTGAAGTCAGGCAGGGCGCGCACGGTGGCGGCAGACTGCGCCTGGGCCGCTTGCACCGGAAGCAAAGAAACAGCCGAGGTGCCAGCCATGGCGGCGGCCAGTGCCACAAGGCGCAGGCGCTTCCAATAGATGTTGTGCATCATGGACCTTTCAAGGATCGAATTGTCAAAAGCAAGGAAACAAGAACCAGCGCGGCCCGAGCTTGGGCCGCGTCGGGTAAAGATAGGGACTTACTTGCGCCGCTCAAGGTTTTGAGCGAACAACTTGAGGGTGGCCAAAGGAACCTCCCCCACCAGGGTCAGCCACCAGTCGCCCGACCAGCGACGGGCCAGGGTCTGGGTGGCGCCCATGGACACCAGCACCTCGTCTTGCGGGTGGGGCTGCCGGCCATAAGGTTCGACAAACAAGGACACCGTGGCCAGGCCATCGGAGAAAGTCCATTGCAAAGTAGGTGCCAGCGCCGCACCGGGCCCTGCCACAGGCGCCGCACCGTTGCTGCGCTGGTAGCAACTCACCGACTGAAAGCCTGCCACGGGACTCTTCAGACCCCAGCCTTCTTGCTGGGGCGTGGTCTTGACCAATTCAGCGTGCTCGACGCGGTAGCCGCTGGTGTTGTTCATCATCTGAGCCAGCTTGTCCATCTTGACATTGGCATCCAAGTCAAGTTCGGAGAACGCAGCCTGCTCCAGCACCTTGCCGTCGACATCCAGGGTTTGGATTTTGATGGCCAAGCCAGACTTCTTCTCGCTCCAGATGCGGTAACCGTAGCGCAAGCCATCCTTGGGTTGGATCTGCACCACGTCGGCGTCAAAGCCTGCGACCCGGTCCAGACCTGTCGATTGGGCTTGGTAGAGCGCCGCCAAGGCAGGGTCACCCGCTCGTTTCAAATTGGGAAACAGCCCCAGCGATTCGCGCTTTTCCGAGCGCGCAACGCGGGCGTCGGGCAAAAAGGTGATGACCTGGTCATTGCGCCGCAGGGTGGAGCGCGGCGGCCCCGTGAGGGCATCAACCCGCTCCATCTGCAAGTCACCATCACAGACATGCCAAATGCGCGAGCTGTACATGCCGCCCGCAGCAGACATCACGACAAAGGTGCCGACATAGGCACGGCGACTGGAGGCGTTGTGCAAACGGAGAAGCCACTGGTTCAAATCTCGCTCGGCACCAGCGTTGGTGGCCGCCGCAGGCGTGGCGCCCGCCATGGAAAAAGCAGGGCCTGCAGCAGCAGCAGCAGGAGCCGTGCTGCCCGCGATGGCAAAAGGTGCCGTCTGCACCGGCCCGGCACTCCAGGCCGCCAAAGGCCAGGCGAGCGTGGCCACACCCAACCGTCCCGCGTCACACCAAGCTCTCGCTTTCATCACCTGCCTGAGCATCACCGACCGTCTCCCTCAAAGGTGGCGTTGCGCAAAAAGCCTGCCGGCATCTGCAGCGCCGAACTTCCGCCCGCCTGCTTGTGCGCAGCCAGGAGCTCGTCAAGCCGGGGGTCACGCAACATCACGGCACGCTCACCACTGGACAAGGCCACGGTTTGCATCGCACCCGTGCGGCTGTCTTGGGCCAGTTGGGGAGAGGAAAGCATCGGCGACTGGCTCGCCAACAAGGCCCAGCCCACAGCGGCCACCGCGGTCACCGTGGCCAGACCCGCGACCAAACGCCAACGGAAGACCGGCTGATTGGCTGCTTCCAGGCGCTGAGGTTGAGGGGGCAATGGTTCCGCCATGGGCAAGACAGGGGCTTCGGGCGGCGCAATGACCTCATCCTGCAGGCGCGTACGCAGTCGGCTTAAAAAATCAGGCGCCAAGTCGGCGGCCGGATCAGCCGCCTCATCCCACTCGCCGCGCAACACGTCTCGGCTCAGGTGGTAGGCCTCCCAAGACAGCAAGGCGTCTTCATCGCCATCGATCCGAGCCATGGCACGGGTCAACTCGACGGCATCCAACCTGCCGTCAGCCAGATCGGAGATCAGTTCGCGGTTTTCAATCTGTCTGTCCATTTGCAATCCCATGATTCATCACCAACGTTTGCCGCTTTGATTGGTCAGCAGGGGCTTGACCTTGGCCGATATGGCTTCGCGAGCCCGAAAAATTCGGGAACGCACCGTACCGATGGGGCAATTCATGACCTCGGCGATGTCTTCGTAACTCAGCCCCTCGATCTCTCGCAAGGTCACTGCATGCCTCAAATCCTCAGGCAAGGCCTCCATGGCTGCGTTCACCGCCGCCCCGATTTCCTTGGCTGCCAGCACCGTCTCCGGCGTCTCATCGGAACTTAGTTCGTTTTCCACGCGGGAAGTTTCATCATCTTCATCCCGGCCACGCAAAGCGCTTTCGTTCATCACCGGATTGCGGCGCAAATCAACCAGGGCTTTTTTGGCGGTGTTGACCGCAATGCGGTACAGCCAGGTGTAGAACTGAGCGTCGCCACGGAACTGGTGCAGGGCGCGGTAGGCCCGGATGAAGGTTTCTTGCACCACATCGTCAACCAGATCACTGTCGCGCACCATGCGCGCCACCAAACGGGCCACACGGCGCTGGTACTTGATGACCAGCAACTCAAAAGCGCGCTGGTCTCCCGCCACGGCGCGCTGCACCAGCAACAGGTCGCTGCCCTCAGGGGCCGTGCTGGTTTCAGAAAGGGAGGTGGTCATGACGTCAAAAAGAATACCCAGGGCTCAGGAGAGCGGCGGGCGATCAAGCGGCCCGAGGGCAGCGCGCGAATATACCGCACAGCGCAGTCCATGCCAGCGCTCAGGCGCCCAAGCGCGTTGCACCCACAACCACACCCCAGCCGACCGGCCGCTGGCTGCAGGCCAGCGCAAGAGCAAGGCCCACTGAAGGTCCAGCACCACCGTCAGCGCGGCTGCGCTGTCCTCGGACCCGTCAGCTTGGCGGTTCAGCTGCCAGAGCCCACCGTCCCAGACCAAGTCCCCCACCGGCAGGCGCCGGGCTTGCACCCAGGCCAGACCCGCCGCGAGCAAGCTGAATACCGCGCCCAGAACAGGTCCCCAGACCGCCCCACCTGACCGCTGCCACCACAGCAGCTGGACACCCCAAGCCAGCAGCAGCCACAACAGCAACAAACGCTGCGGCCATGGTGATGGCTTCAAACAAAAAGAAACGGCAGGGGGAGCATGCATCAACACGCTCCGCCTGCCGCAATGCGAGAGACCCGTGGATTCATCGGGCACTCCCTCGAATGGACATCAAACCAGGCGCTTGAACACCAGGGTTCCGTTGGTGCCGCCAAAGCCGAAGTTGTTCTTCACCGCCACGTCGATCTTCAGATCCCGAGCCTCATTGGCGCAGTAGTCCAAATCACAATCCGGGTCTTGGTTGAAGATGTTGATGGTCGGCGGGCTCTTCTGGTGGTAGACCGCCAGGGCCGTGAACACGCTCTCGATGCCACCCGCACCACCCAGCAAGTGGCCGGTCATGGACTTGGTGGAATTGACCACCGTCTTGTAGGCGTGATCGCCCAACGCCGCCTTGATGGCGTTGGACTCGTTCGCATCCCCCAGCGGCGTGGAGGTTCCGTGAGCGTTGAGGTAGTTGACTTGGTCAGCGTTGACGCCCGCATTGCGCAGCGCCATCTCCATGGAGCGGCGGGGACCGTCCACGTTGGGTGCCGTCATGTGGTACGCGTCGGCCGACAGACCAAAGCCGCTCACCTCCGCGTAAATGCGAGCACCACGGGCCTTGGCATGCTCGTACTCTTCGAGCACCACCACGCCAGAGCCTTCGCCCAGCACAAAGCCGTCACGGTCTTTGTCCCAAGGACGGGAAGCGGTTTTGGGGTCGTCATTGCGCGTGGACAGTGCACGGGCTGCGGCAAAGCCACCAATGCCCAGCGGAGACACGGTGGACTCCGAGCCCCCCGCCACCATCACATCGCAATCGCCGTACTCAATCATGCGGGCCGACAAGCCAATGGCGTGCAGGCCGGTGGTGCATGCGGTGACCACGGCGATGTTGGGGCCCTTGAATCCATACTTGATGGACACATGGCCAGAAATCATGTTAATGATCGACGCCGGCACGAAGAAAGGCGAAATGCGGCGCGGGCCGCGGTTCGTCAGTTCAGCGTGGGTTTGTTCGATCATGGGCAAGCCACCGATGCCCGCACCGATGTTGCAACCGATGCGAACCGCCTGCTCATCGCTCAGGGCGTCGCCTGTGGGCAAGCCGGAATCAGCCACTGCTTGGATGGCTGCTGCCATGCCCAGATGAATGAAACGGTCCATGTGACGCGCTTCTTTTTCGGGCATGTACTGGGTGACATCAAAGCCTTTGACCTCACCGGCGAACTTGCAGGCATAGGCGCTTGCATCGAAGGCGGTGATGAGATCAATGCCAGACTGGCCAGCCAGCAGGTTGTTCCAGGACTCGGCAACCGTATTGCCTACCGGGCTGACACAGCCCAGCCCAGTGACGACGACGCGACGACGGGACATATGAAAATCTCAGTTTGGCCGGACGTCAAACGCCGGCGATCCGTGACAGGTCAGGACCAGCCCGAAGGACCGCTCCTGCCCGCACATGAAAAGGTTTCAGACCTGTCCGGAAGGACTTCAGGCCTTGTGGTGCGTGTTCGCGTAGTCGATCGCGTTTTGCACCGTGGTGATCTTCTCGGCGTCTTCGTCCGGGATCTCGATGCCGAACTCGTCTTCCAGCGCCATCACCAGCTCCACCGTGTCCAGAGAGTCAGCGCCCAGGTCGGCCACGAAAGCCTTTTCGTTGGTGACTTGAGACTCTTCCACGCCGAGTTGTTCGGCGATGATTTTTTTGACACGTGCTTCGATATCGCTCATGGTTCCCTCTGAGGGTTGTAAAAAGATCCGTGATTTTAGCCGCCTCAGGGAAACATTCCCGAAGCATTCGCCGTACGGACCAAACGACTTTAACTTGCAGGCTTCTTACATGTACATGCCGCCATTGACATGCAACTCCTGGCCAGTCACATACGCAGCCTGCGGCGAGGCCAGGTAAGCGACGGCATGAGCGATGTCAGCAGGGCGGCCCAGATGCCCTAAGGGGATCTGGGACAGCAGTGCTTTTTGCTGCTCTTCAGGCAGCGAAGCCGTCATGTCGGTGTCGATGAAACCAGGGGCCACGCAGTTGACCGTGATGCCACGGCTGCCCAGCTCACGGGCCAGTGCACGGGTCATGCCCGCCACACCCGCCTTGGCGGCCGCATAGTTGGCCTGACCCGGATTGCCGGAAGCGCCCACAACACTGGTGATGCTGATGATGCGGCCATAACGCTGCTTCATCATCTGACGCATGACACCACGGCTCATGCGAAAGACCGACTTCAGATTGGTGTCCAGCACCGCATCCCAGTCAGCATCTTTCAAGCGCATGGCCAACATGTCACGGGTGATGCCCGCGTTGTTGACCAGGATCTGCAGGCCGCCGTGCTCCTTGACGATGCGATCGATCAGGGCCTCGACGGCCTCGCCATCATTCACATCCAGCCGAGCACCTTGACCACCGTGGGCTGCCAGGGTTTCGCCAATGCGGGCTGCGCCGTCATCGGTGGTGGCCGTGCCAATCACCTTCAAGCCACGCTGGGCCAACTCCAGGGCAATGGCGGCACCAATACCGCGCGAAGCCCCCGTCACCAGGGCCACTTGGCCCACAAAATTCACTTCACTCATGCCAACAATCCTTTGGTTTCTGCCAAGGTGACTGGGTCCAGCACCACAGCCCCCACCAATTCAGCGTCAATGCGCTTGGTCATCCCGGCCAGCACCTTACCAGGACCACATTCCACCAGGGTGTTGACGCCACGGGCCTTGATGGCCTGCACGCATTCGACCCAACGAACCGGCTGGAAGGCCTGGCGGTAGAGCGCGTCCCGGATGCGATCGAGGTCGGTTTCGACCAGCACATCCACGTTGTTCAACACCGGAATTTGAGGCGCCGCCAAAGTCAACCCAGCCAACTTCTCGCGCAGCTTGTCCGCTGCTGGCTTCATCAGGCTGGAATGGAAAGGTGCCGACACCGGCAAAGGCAGCGCGCGCTTGGCGCCCTGGGCCTTGAGGTGTTCACATGCCTTCTCGACGCCCGCCTTGGTGCCTGCGATCACGGTTTGCATGGGGTCGTTGAAGTTGACAGCCTCAGCCACCTCCACCGAACCGGCGCCAAAAGACTGGGTGACCTCCAGGCAGCCAGCGCGCACCTTGGCTGCATCCATGCCCAGGATGGCGGCCATGGCCCCCACCCCCACGGGTACAGCTTCCTGCATGGCCGCAGCACGGAATCGCACCAGCGGCGCAGCCTGAGCCAGCGTCAACACACCCGAAGCCACCAGCGCAGAGTACTCACCCAGCGAATGACCTGCCACCACCGAAGGCTGCAGCCCGGTCTCAGCCATCCAGGCGCGGTAGGCCGCCACGGCTGCCACAAGCATCACGGGCTGGGTGTTGGTGGTCAGGGCCAAGGCTTCCTTGGGACCCGCATGGATCAGGGCACCAACATCTTCCCCCAAGGCGTCCGACGCTTCTTGCAGGGTTTGCTGCACCACAGGGTGATCACCCCAGGCGTCGAGCATGCCGACCGATTGGGAACCCTGCCCCGGAAAAACGAATGCAAATGAAGTCATGGTGTTGCAAGAATTCAATCTAGATACGAAGCCCAGCAGCGACGCATGCCGAGCCAAACCCACCCGAGGAGCCAAGCCAAAACAGGCCAGCCGCCCAGCACGTCAGTACTGCACCAGCACCGCACCCCAGGTGAAGCCACCGCCGACGCCCTCGAGCATCAAAGTCTGGCCACGATGCACGCGACCCGAACGAACAGCCGCATCCAAGGCCAAAGGAATTGAGGCGGCAGACGTGTTGCCATGCTGATCAACGGTGACGACCACCTTGTCCATGGACAACTTGAGCTTGCGCGCCGTGCTTTGCATGATGCGGATGTTGGCCTGGTGCGGAATCAACCAGTCAATGTCCGCCTCGGTCTTGCCCGCCTTGGCCAAGGTGGCGCGAGCCGCCTCCTCCAGGACACCGACCGCAAGCTTGAACACCGCCTGGCCATCCATCTTGAGCAAGGGATCGCCCAAGATGTGCCCACCCGACACATGACCGGGCACACACAGAATCCCCACGTGCTTGCCGTCGGCATGCAAATCAGTGGCCAAGATGCCCGGCTGATCCGACGCCTCCAACACCACCGCCCCCGCACCATCGCCAAACAGCACACAGGTGGTGCGGTCCTTGAAGTCGAGCAAGCGCGAGAAGACCTCCGAGCCCACGACAAGTGCGCGCGTCGCAGCACCGCTTTGGATCATGGCGTCAGCCACGGTCAGCGCGTACACAAAACCACTGCAAACCGCCTGCACATCAAAAGCAGCAGCTCCGGCGTTGCCGAGCTTGTGCTGCAAGATGCAAGCCGTCGAAGGAAACACCATGTCCGGCGTGGACGTGGCCACGATGATCAGGTCGATCTGCGAGGCCTCCAGGCCTGCGGCCTCCAGAGCGCGCTGCGCTGCTTGCAAGGCCAGATCGCTGCTGCCCACATCGGGGGCCGCAAAGTGCCGGGCTCGGATGCCCGTGCGCTCCACAATCCATTCGTCTGAGGTTTCAACGCCTTGGGTGGCCAGCTCGGCGGCCAAGTCAGCGTTGGTGAGTCTGCGCGGGGGCAGATAGCTGCCGGTGCCGGCAATGCGCGAATAACGTCTCATGGTGCTGGGGTGCCCGCCGCGCTCGCGCCCAGTTCACCCGTGGCCGCCACCAACAGCGGGGCAGCACGGGCAATGCGGACCTTCACACGGTCGAGCAGGTTGTTCCGAGCCGCATCATACGCCCGGTTCAAAGCCTGCTCGAAAGCGAACTCGTCGGCTGAACCGTGGCTCTTGAACACCAGTCCACGCAGGCCCAGCAAGGCCGCGCCGTTGTAGCGGCGGTAGTCCATTCTCTTTTTCAAAGAAGATAGGACTGGATAGGCGCAGATGGCAGCAATTTTGGTGAAGATGCTTCGCGAGAATTCTTCACGCAAAAAACCCACGATCATGAAGGCCAGTCCTTCGGTCGCCTTCAGGGCCACGTTGCCCACAAAGCCATCACAGACCACGATCTCGGTCGTACCCTTGAAAATGTCATTGCCTTCGACGTTGCCGTAGAAGTTCAGATCACCCGATTGACCCGCGGAGCGCAGCAACTCACCCGCGCGCTTGATCACATCATTGCCCTTGATGACTTCTTCACCAATGTTGAGCAACCCGACCGACGGCGTGTTGTCGTTCTTCAGCACCGACACCAGGGCCGACCCCATGACCGCAAACTGCAGCAGGTGTTCTGCCGTGCAATCCACATTGGCCCCGAGATCGAGCACCGTGGTGGCTTGCCCCTTGCCGTTGGGCATCAGCGCGGCAATGGCCGGGCGATCGATGCCATCCAGGGTCTTGAGCAGGTAGCGAGCGATGGCCATCAAGGCGCCGGTGTTGCCCGCAGACACGGCCGCATCGGCACGACCATCCTTGACCTGCTGGATGGCCACCCGCATCGAGGAGTCTTTTTTCTTGCGCAGCGCCACCTCAACGGTGTCGTCCATGCCCACCACTTCGGAGGCAGGCAGGATGTCTGCACGCTCATGGGACCAGTCCGCCATGGACTCGGGTTTTCCCACCAACAACAGGCGGGCGTCCGCATGCTGATCCAGAAAATGCCGGCAAGCAGCCAGCGTGACACGGGGACCGTGGTCGCCCCCCATGCAATCAACAGCCAGAGTGATCATTCAGAGCTCAATCAACCGCGTGCGCGGTCTCAAAATGGGGCGCCAACAAAAGAAAAGCCCGCGCTACTGAAAGGTAGCATCGGGCTTTGATGGCTCCGGAAGCAGATCAGGCTTCGGACTTGTTCTTCAGAACCTGACGACCACGGTAGAAGCCGTTCGGGCTGATGTGGTGACGCAGGTGAGTTTCACCGGTGGTGGCTTCCACTGCAATGCCCGGCACGTTCAGGGCATTGTGCGAGCGGTGCATACCGCGCTTGGAAGGGGACTTTTTGTTTTGCTGGACAGCCATGTCAGGCTCCTGAACTTAAGGGTTGTTACATGCGCTTGCGCCGGGGAACCCCCAATGCAAGCAACTCAGTGAGTGCGAAATCGATGAATATCAACTCAATCAGCGCGGCAACCAGATCAAAAAGACGCCTAGGAATTCGCGCGAAGCCTTTGATTATATCCCAAGACGAGGCTTTAGCCCAGCCCCCCTTTTTTGAGCTTGGCCAAGGCCGCAAAAGGATTGGGCTTTTCGGCCTCGGCCGCCTGGTAGTCCTCATCCTCCACGGCCATCGGAACCTCTTCCGGGCATTCCTCATGGCGCGGCACCACGGGCAACTCCATCAGCAGCTCGTCTTCGATCAACTCCAGCAGGTTGAACTCGCGGCTCAGGGCCAGCACATCCTCTTCCGACTCATCGTCCTCCGCCTCAGCGACGGACTCATCCTTGACGAAACGGAAGGAGCGATCCACCCACAAGCCGGTGTCCACCGGGCCCAAACAACGCTGACACACCTGGGTCAGCGTGGTCTCAGCCTGCAAATGCAGCCAAACCTGGTCATCGCCGCCCGTGACAGGTCGAGCCTCACCCAGCGCCGTCCAACGCACTTCGTGGCTCAGCGGACTGCCAGGCGCCGACTCTTCAACCAAGCGGGCAAATTGGCTGATCGGGGCCTGACCGGCCAACTCATCACCGGCCTGGGCCAAAGCCTTCAGGTCCAAGCGTTCCAGGGAATACTCTTTCTTCATGCGCGCAGTGTAAGAGAATCCCCCGCATGAACCCAAGCGCGCCCTCCCCCACCCCCCACGCCGTCACGCCACAGCGCCTGCTGGTGCTGGGCTCCACCTCCCGCTACCGCCGCGAGTTGCTGCAACGCCTGGGGCTGCCCTTCGAGGTGGCCGCCCCCGACGTCGATGAGACCCCACAAGCCGATGAGGCCCCAGCAGCACTGGCCCTGCGCCTGGCGCTGGCCAAAGCCCAGGCTGTGGCACAGCAGTTTCCGCAGGCGGTGGTGATCGGCTCGGATCAAGTGGCTGACTTGGATGGCGAACCCCTGGGCAAGCCCGGCAACCACGAACGCGCTGTGGCCCAGTTGCGCCGCATGCGTGGCCAAACCGTGGTATTCCAAACCGCCGTGGCGGTGGTCTGCCAGGCCACAGGCTTTGAACGCGCAGAATTGGCCCAGGTGAAAGTGCGCTTTCGCGACTTGAGCGACAGCGAAATCGAAAACTACCTGCGCGCCGAGCAGCCTTATGACTGCGCTGGCAGCGCCAAAAGCGAAGGCCTGGGCATTGCCCTGCTGAGCTCCATCGAAAACGACGACCCCACCGCCTTGGTGGGTCTGCCCTTGATCCGCACCTGCAACCTGATCCAGGCCGCAGGCATTCGACTGCTGTGATGAACACCTCTGCAAACACCCCGAAGGGCCGCCTGTTCCTGGTACCCGCACCGCTGGACTTTGGCTGTACTCAGCAAGCCCCGGTGACCGACGTCATCCCCACACACACCCTGAAAACCGCCGCCGGTCTGCAACATTGGGTTTGCGAGAACGCGAAAAGCGCACGCGCTTACCTCAAGCGGATTGGCGAGCACCACCCCCTGGTCGCGCCCTTGCAAGAGCAGTCGCTGCAAGAACTGCCGCGCCATGTGCACAAAAAAGGCGACCACGAAGCCGGTCAGTTTGACGCCCGCCCCTTGCTCGCCCCCGCGCTGGCCGGGCACGACATGGGACTGATCAGCGAAGCGGGCATGCCCGCCGTGGCAGACCCAGGCTCCTCGGTGGTGCGCGCGGCGCACGACTTGGGTCTGGAAGTGATCGCTTTGACCGGACCCGTGTCGCTGCTGCTGGCCTTGGCCGCCAGCGGTTTGAATGGACAGAATTTTGCTTTTGTGGGCTACTTGCCCCAAGACGCCGGTGAACGCAGCCAGCGCCTGAAAGAGCTGGAGTCTTTTGCCCTGCGCACCGGTCAGACCCAGATCTTCATCGAGACGCCCTACCGCAACCCGGCGCTGTGGCAAGCCCTGGTCCAGACGTTGCAACCCAACACACGGCTGGCGATCAGCATCGGCCTGACCCTGGAGTCAGGTCGCAACCGCAGCGATTTGGTCAAGAACTGGCGCCAGCAAGCCCACCAGGGCAAAACCACGGGCAAGGACAAAAATGCCTTCCCGCCCGCCGACACCCCGGCGGTGTTCAGCATCGGCCGCTGAGGCTTCAACCGCTGCGGTCGCCACCATGGCGGCCCCGCACCTGCGCCTCAACGCAAGGCCGGCACCGACTTGAGGGCGCGCACCGCGCCCTCGCCAAACGCAGCGCCGAAGCGCTTGGCCAAGCGCTCCGCCACGTTGTCCCGGCGGGTGTAGTCCACCAACTCTTCGGCCTTGACGACTTCACGCGCGACAAAGTCAAGGTTGCCCAATTGGTCGGCCAGCCCCATGGCCACGGCTTGCTCGCCCGTCCAGAACAGGCCGCTGAAAGTGTCAGGACTTTCTTTCAGACGCTCACCCCGACCCGCTTTCACCACCGCAATGAACTGCTTGTGGATCTGGTCCAGCATGGCCTGGGCGAAGGCGCGCTGCTTCTCAGTTTGGGGGCTGAAGGGGTCCAAAAAGCCCTTGTTCTCACCAGCCGTCAACAAGCGGCGTTCCACGCCCACCTTGTCCATCAAACCCGTGAAACCGAAGCCGTCCATCAAAACGCCAATGCTGCCAACGATGCTGGCCTTGTCGACAAAAATCTGGTCGGCTGCCGCCGCGATGTAATACGCCGCCGAGGCGCAGGACTCTTCCACCACCGCGTAGACGGGCTTTTTGTGCTTGTCTTTCAAGCGCCGGATCTCGTCGTTGATGATGCCGGCCTGCACCGGGCTGCCACCAGGGGAGTTGATCAACAACACCACGGCCTGGGCCCCTTCGTCCTCGAAGGCGCTGCGCATGGCGGCCACGACAAACTCAGCGCTGGCGTCCGCCCCCGCAGCGATTTCACCCTTGATCTCGACCACTGCCGTGTGGGGCGAACTTTTGTCAGTCACCGGCGCGGTGCGGCTGAAAGCCAGCCAGCCCCCCACGACCAAGGCCAACAACCAAGCCAGACGAATGAAATTGCGCCAACGACGCGCCGCCTGCTGCTCACGCAAGGCCGCGAAAGCCAGCTTTTCCAACGTGGCGCGCTCCCAACCAGGGGTCAGGCCGGCGGCCGCAGCAGTCGCCGCAGCAGTCGCCGCAGGAATCGGAGCAGCGGGCCTCACAGGAGGAACGGACGGCTCTGGCCCAGCGAGCGGCGCCTGGGCGGGAGCCGCAGACTGGTCGGGGGCATCGGAAGGGTCTGGCTTGAAGGAGTCCGTCATCTCAAAATTCAACTGGGTGCAGGTTGTAGGCAGTATGCCAGTGGACCACGCCATCCCACTCTGACAACTCGATGCGAATCAGACCACCCCGGCAGGGGCCACCCTGACAAGCCCCGGTATCGGGCGCATAGGCCGCACCATGGGTGGCGCACAAGAGCCAGCGACCGGTGTCATCAAAAAAGCGGTTCGGCTGGTAATCCATCTCCATGGCCACATGGGTGCAGCGGTTCAGGTAGGCATGGACGCGATCTTCATAGCGAATGGCAAAGGCACGGCAGGTCTGACCAGCGTAGACCACATCGAAGGGCACCGCCTGACCGCCGGCCACCAAATCGTTGCTGTTGCACAACGGAATCAAGTCATTCATCACCCACCCTCCTCCAACCAGGCCCATCACTCAGGCGTTCTGCAGCAACCACTGCTGCAAATCAGCCACCGAATGGGCGATGTGCAGGGGCTTGAGCACATGGAACGCGTCCGGCTCGTGCGCGCCATAGCTCACCCCCACGCTGGCGCAACCCGCGTTGAGCGCCATCTGCAGGTCATGGGTGGTGTCGCCGATCATCAAGGTGCGCTCGGGCGCCACATCGAACTCAGCCATCAACTCGTGCAGCATGCACGGATCGGGCTTGCCAGCGGTCTCATCGGCCGTGCGGGAGCCGTCAAACACCCCGCGCAAAGCCACCGTGTGCAAAGCCTCGTCCAAGCCACGCCGGCTCTTGCCTGTGGCCACCGTGATCAGGTGCCCCTGCTCACGCAGCTGCTTGAGCAAAGGCAGCACGCCCTCGAACAAGGCGATGTCGTCCTGGTGCTTCACATAGTGAAAACGGTAGCGCTGCCCCAGTTCCGGGTATTTTTCGGGTGGCACATCGGGGGCGGCATGGGCCAGGGCCTGCATCAAGGCCATGCCAATGACATAGGCAGCCGCTTCATCAGAGGGCTTTTGCCCACCCACATCGACCACGGCCGCCTGGATGCAGCGCACGATGATCTGGGTCGAATCAAACAAAGTGCCATCCCAATCAAAAGCGATCAGGTCAAATTGGCGGGCTCGGGTGGCGTTGGAGGTCATGGTGCGGGCGCCGCTGTGGGCTGAATCTGGTCAATGAACTGCTGCAACTCGGTCGGCAAAGCCTCTTCCAGGCTGATGCGTTCGCCGCTGGCGGGGTGATTGAACTGCAAGCGCCAAGCGTGCAAGAACATGCGCTTGAGCCCTTGCTTTTGCAAGCGGCGGTTGAGTTCAAAGTCCCCATATTTGTCGTCACCGGCGATCGAATGGCCGCTGGAGGCCAAGTGGACGCGGATCTGGTGCGTGCGACCGGTCTTGATCGTCACCTCCAGCAGCGAAAACACGGGCAAGCCCGCCAACTGCACGGGCGCCGAGCGCGACTGGACCTTGACCAAGGTCACGGCACGCATGGCGTCTGGGTGGTCTTTCTCCACCACGCGCACGCGCCGCTCGCCGTCCGGCAACAGGTATTTCTGCAGCGCTGAATCGATGACTTTCTTGTTGTTCGGCCAATTCCCTCCGGCCAATGCCAGGTAGGTCTTGCCGGTCTCTCGCTCGCGGAACTGGTCTTGCAAATGCACCAAAGCGGAGCGCTTTTTGGCCAACAACAAAATGCCGGAGGTCTCCCGGTCCAGTCGGTGGACCAGTTCCAGGAACTTGGCCTGGGGCCGCGCCTGACGCAGCTGCTCGATGACCCCAAAGCTCACCCCGCTGCCGCCATGCACGGCCACGCCAGCGGGCTTGGCAATGGCCAGCACATGGTCGTCTTCAAACAGAATCGGGAATTCACGCGCGGGGGCTGGGGCAGCCTCCTTCTCCGCGGCACGTTCGGACTGCCGGACGGGCGGCAAACGGACCAGATCGCCGGTTTGCACCCGGGTATCGGCCGAGGCCCGGCCCTTGTTCACCCGCACCTCACCGCTGCGGATGATGCGGTAAACATGGGTCTTGGGCACGCCTTTGAGCTGCCGGATCAGGAAGTTGTCCAAGCGCTGCCCGGCCGACTCTTCGTCCACCTCGACCACGCTGGCCGCGACCGCGGCAGGCTGGACTCGGGGGGGCACTTTGCCCTCTATAATGTGTTTCACTAGCGCTTTGCTGTAACTGGTTGATTCGTCTGGAGTTTAGTCCAGTCCCACCACCGCAGCGCTGGCAAGGTCGATGCCGACTGGCTTGTGGCAGGTAGATCACGTACCAGAGTGCGTGATGACGGTGCTCCAAACCCAGATGGGCCGGCACTTTGAAACACCGATACGGAATACCCATGCCCAAGGGCCTGCTGACCAATCTCAGCCGGGCCTTGAGCGGATCAAAGCGAGACATATTGTGCTGATGGCGCTGATTCATACCTGCTTGCAGTGGCTAGAGCCACGGTCGCATGGCATGGAATCACCCATGGTGCCCGCCTACCGGACACCTGACGCCGCACCCTTTGCGGCCACACGGCAACCCCTCTCCCTCGCCCCCATCCACGCGCCCCCGCCCGACACCTGAGCCCAAGGCTCACTGGTGTTGCGGCTACTTTGGCAATTCCCTTCGTTTCAAAGCGTCTGTTCCGGCATCGTTGGCTCATTTCGGGCCTGTTGAAGATTTGACGATTGCATGGACCTGAGGGTCCAGGAAGGACACGCATCATGAAACGGATGCTGATCAATGCCACCCAGGCAGAAGAACGCCGTTTGGCCATCGTGGACGGGCAAAAACTGCTCGACTACGAAATCGAAATCGAAGGGCGCGAACAGCGCAAGGGCAACATCTACAAGGCCGTCGTGACCCGCGTCGAGCCCAGCCTCGAAGCCTGTTTTGTGGACTACGGCGAAGACCGTCACGGCTTCCTGCCTTTCAAGGAAATCTCGCGCCAGTACTTTGCGCCCGGCGTGTCGCCGAGCCAGGCCCGCATCAACGATGTGATCCGTGAAGGCCAGGAACTGCTGGTCCAGGTCGAAAAAGAAGAACGTGGCAACAAGGGCGCGGCCCTGACCACCTTCGTCAGCTTGGCCGGCCGTTATGTGGTGCTGATGCCCAACAACCCCCGCGGTGGTGGCGTGTCGCGCCGCATCGAGGGCGAAGACCGGGCCGAACTCAAAGAAGCGATGGACCAGTTGGAATACCCCAACGGCATGTCCATCATCGCGCGCACCGCCGGCATCGGCCGCTCGGCGCCCGAACTGCAGTGGGACCTGAACTACCTGCTCAAGCTCTGGCACGCCATCGACGGCGCAGCCAAGGGCGGCAAGGGTGCCTACCTGATCTACCAAGAGTCGAGCCTGGTGATCCGCGCCATCCGCGACTACTTCAACCACGACATCGGCGACATCCTGATCGACACCGACGACATCTATGAACAAGCGCAGCAGTTCATGGCCCACGTCATGCCCGAACATGCCGCCCGCGTGAAGCGCTACCGCGACGATGCGCCGCTGTTCAGCCGCTTCCAGATCGAACACCAAATTGAATCGGCCTACGCCCGCACCGTGACCCTGCCCTCGGGCGGCGCCATCGTGATCGACCACACCGAAGCACTGGTCAGCGTGGACGTCAACTCGGCCCGCGCCATCAAGGGCGGCGACATCGAAGAAACCGCCACCCGCACCAACCTGGAAGCGGCTGACGAAGTGGCCCGCCAGATGCGCCTGCGCGACCTGGGCGGCCTGATCGTGATCGACTTCATCGACATGGAAGAGTCGAAGAACCGCCGCGAAGTGGAAAACCGCCTGCGCGATGCGCTGCGCCAAGACCGCGCTCGCGTGCAGTTCGGCACCATCAGCAAGTTCGGTCTGATGGAAATGAGCCGCCAGCGCCTGAAGCCAGCGCTGTCGGAAGGCTCGTCCATTCCCTGCCCGCGCTGCGGCGGTGCCGGCCACATCCGCGACACCGAAAGCTCGGCGCTGCAAATCCTGCGCATCATCCAAGAAGAGTCCATGAAGGACAACACCGCCGCCGTGCACGTGCAAGTGCCGGTTGAAGTGGCCTCCTTCCTGCTCAACGAAAAGCGCACCGAGATCGCCAAGATCGAAGTCAAGCAGCGCCTGAGCGTGCTGCTGGTGCCCAACAAGGCACTGGAAACCCCGCACTACAAGCTGGAACGCTTGAAGCACGACGACCCGCGCCTGGACCACATCGAAGCCAGCTACAAGATGGCCGAAGTGGTGGAAGACGCCACCACCGTGACGCGCCGCTCGCAAGAGCCCACCAACAAGCAAACCCCGGTGATCAAGGGTGTGCTGCCTGACGCCCCGGCACCGCAAGCCGTGCCCAAGCCTGAAGGCGCTGCCGCCCCCGCAGGCCGTGGCCGTGCGGCCGCTGGCGACAAGCCCGCCGCCGCTGCCGCGCCGGTGGCCGCTGCGGCCCCCGCAGCCCCGGCTGACACGGGCTTCTTTGGCTGGCTCAAGGGCCTGTTCGGCGTGAAGGCCGCTGAGCCCGCCCCGGTCGCCCCGGTGGTGAGCGAAGTCAAGAAGGAAGACAAGCGCGAAGGCCGCAACGGCGAACGCGGCGAGCGTGGCGAAGGCCGCAACGGCCGCCGTGGCGAAGGCCGCAATGGCAATGGCGAACGTGGCGAGCGCGGTGAAGGCCGTGGTGGCCGCCGCAACGAACGCGGTGGCGATCGCCCGGAACGCGGCGAACGCCCAGAGCGCGGCGAAGCCCGCGCGCCGCGCGAAGCCGGCGACACCCGCCCCCCGCGCAGCGATCGTCCGGAAGGCGAAGCCCGCCGTGACGGCCGTGGTGAACGCGGCGAACGTGGTGAACGCCCAGAAGGCGGTCGCCGTGAACGTGGCCCGCGCCAAGAGCGTCCGGACAACGGCGCGCCTGTCGACAACCGCAACCAAGCCTTTGATGCGGCCAATGCCAACGCCGAAGCCCCGCAAGCCCTGGTGAACCTGGACGAAGCCGGCAACCCCGTGGCCGAAACCCGCCCTGAACGCGGCCCGCGCCGTGAACGTGGCGAGCGTGGTGAAGGCGGTCGCCGTGAACGTGGCCCGCGCCAAGACCGTGGCCCCCGTCCGACCGAAGGTTCGGCCGACACCCACGAAGCCCCTGTGGCTGCGCTGGACGGTGGCCAAGCCCAGGCCCCCACCGACGCCGCTCAGGCACCGCTGTCGGATGCCCAAGACGGTCAAGCGCCGCAACAGCGCCCGCAAGGTGCTGAAGGCGATGAACAGCGCCGTGAGCGCCGTTCGCGTGACCGCTATGGCCGTGACCGCCGCGAACGCAACAACGGTGATCGCGCCCCGCGTGACGCTGGCGCCGCCGACCCCGTGGAGGCCCTGAACGCCGACGCCCCCGCCGCCGTGGCCGACGCCCCGGTGGAAATCGTGGTGCCGGCCCCTGCCGCCGCCCCGCTGAGCCCCGTGGCCGAAGCCCCTGTGGCCGCCGCTGCGCAAGCCCCTGTGCCAGCGCCTGTGCCTGCCCCTGCCGCCGCCCCCGTGGCAGCCAGCGGCCTGCCCAAGGTCACGGCGTTTGAGCTGCCCATCGCGGACCTGCAGCAGATCGCCGAATCTTCGGGCCTGCAATGGGTCAACTCGGATGCCGAGAAGATCGCTGCCGTGCAAGCCGCGATTGCGGCCGAACCCAAGCCAGTGCATGTGCCCCGCGAACGTCCGCCCGTGGTGATGATCGAAGAAGGCCCGCTGGTGCTGGTGGAAACCCGCCGCGACCTCAGCGAACTGAAGCTGCCCTTCGAGCAAAACGCCTGATCGGCCCGCGCCCGGCCCCGCCACGGTGGGGCCTGTACCGCACCTGAAAATCGCCTCTTCGGAGGCGATTTTTTTTCGCCCATCGTTTTGCCGCTGCGAGCCATGAGGTCTTGCGCTTGGGGGCACAATCAGTCGCTGTCCTGCGCCCCATCTTGAGATCGCCCATGCTGTTTCTGCTCTCCCCTGCCAAATCCCTGGACTACGAGTCGCCCTTGCCGACCGGCGTGACGGCCTCCAAGCCCCTGTTCACCGCCCAATCCCAGCAACTCATCGACGTGCTGCGCCAGCAGTCGCCCCAGGACATCGCCAGCCTCATGAGCCTGAGCGACAAGTTGGCCAGCTTGAACGTGGCGCGCTACGAGGCCTGGTCACCGCGCAGCACCGTGCACAATGCGCGCCCGGCCGTGCTGGCGTTCAACGGCGATGTCTACGAAGGCCTGCAGGCCGCCAGCCTGTCGCCTGAAGATCTGCAATGGGCCCAACAACACCTGGGCATCCTCAGCGGCCTGTATGGCGTGCTGCGCCCGCTGGACGCGCTGCAGCCCTACCGACTGGAAATGGGCACCCGACTGGCCACGCCGGCTGGCAAAGACCTTTACCAGTTCTGGGGCGCCCAGATCGCCGACCACCTGAACCAACGCCTGCAAGCCGATGCCACCCCGGTGGTGGTCAACCTGGCCTCGCAGGAGTACTTCAAATCGGTGCAGCGCCAAGTGCTCAAGGCGCGCGTGATCGAGTGTGTGTTTGAAGACTGGAAAGGGGGCGTGTACAAAATCATCAGCTTCCACGCCAAGCGGGCCCGGGGTCTGATGGCGCGCTACGCCATCACCGAGCGCGTGCGACTGCCGCAACAGCTCGAAGGCTTTGCGCTGGAAGGCTATGGCTTCGTGCCAGCCGCCAGCGAGCCGGACCGCCTGGTGTTCCGTCGCCGCCAGGAGTGAGCCCCACATGTCCCAGCCCTTGTTGCTCGGCCCAGGCCATGTCTGGGCTTAGGATGGAGCCCTCCGCCCCTTCAGCCCCGCTATGACGAACGCCGCCAACCCCTCGTCGAACTCGCAAGCCATCACCCCCGCGCTGACCCGCTGGATCCTGGAGCAAAGCGAAGCCGGCCATGACCCCGCCAGCGTGCTGCAAGCCATGCAAGCCGCCGGCTGGACCGAGGCCGTCGCACTGCAGGCGCTGGAGCAAACCCTGAAACAGCAACTCGACGTGGCGCAGGCGCGCGCGGCCACGCCCCGCCTCCCGCCCAGCCAACCCCTGCCCGCCCCCCTGTTGCAGGGATCACCGCTTTACGTGGACGCGGGCGACCGCCAGGTGGCCGTGCTGATGCACCTGCAAAACCCCTCGGTGGTGCTGTTTGGCGATTTCCTCAGCGCCGAAGAGTGCGAAGGCCTGATCGCCGCAGCCGAACCGCGCCTGGCACGCTCCCTCACAGTCATGACCCAGACCGGTGGCGAGGAAGTCAGCGTGGACCGCACCAGCGACGGCATGTTCTTCAGCCGGGGCGAGTCCGCCCTGATCCAGCGCATCGAGGAACGCATTGCCCGGCTGCTGAATTGGCCCCTGCTGCACGGCGAAGGCCTGCAGGTGCTGCACTACCGGCCCGGCGCCGAGTACAAGCCGCACTACGACTACTTTGACCCGCACGAGCCCGGCACGCCCACCATCCTCAAACGCGGCGGCCAGCGCGTGGCGACCTTGGTCATGTACCTCAACGAACCGGCCCAAGGCGGAGGCACCACCTTCCCCGACCTGCAGCTGGAAGTGACGCCCAAGCGCGGCAACGCCGTCTTCTTCAGCTACGCCCAGGCCCACCCCTCCAGCCGCACCCTGCATGGCGGCGCCCCTGTGCTCGCGGGTGAGAAGTGGGTGGCCACCAAATGGCTGCGCGAAGGCGAATTCCACTGAGGCCCCAAGCAGCCGCCGCGCGCCGGCGCCGGCCCCTTTTTTTGTGAAGTCCAGACCCCATGAACACCCCCGAACAATCCCAGTTGGGCAAAGCCTCGGCCTATGTCGACCAGTACGACGCCAGCCTGCTGTTCCCCATTCCGCGCCAGGGCAAGCGTGCCGAAATCGGCGTGACCGGCACCCCACCCTTTTTTGGCGCAGACCTGTGGACGGCGTTTGAGCTGTCCTGGCTCAACCCGCGCGGCAAGCCGCAGGTGGCTTTGGCCCACATCACCGTGCCCTGCGAGAGCCCCAACATCATCGAGAGCAAGTCCTTCAAGCTGTACCTCAACAGCTTCAACAACACCCGCTTTGCCGACGCCAGCGAGGTGCAGGCGCGCCTGCGCAAGGACCTCAGCGAAGCCGCCTGGCGCGGTGCGGCCCAGCCCGCCAGCGTGGGCGTGAAACTGCTGTCGCCCGAGCTGTTTGACCGCGAACCCGTGCACGAACTCGACGGCCTCAACCTCGACCGCCTGGACATTGAGTGCCACCACTACACGCCCGCGCCCGAACTGCTCAGCGCAGCCACAAGCGAGGCCCCAGTCACCGAAACCCTGACCAGCCACCTGCTCAAGAGCAATTGCCTGGTCACCGGCCAGCCCGACTGGGGCAGTGTGCAAATCCAGTACAGCGGGCCGCAAATCGACCAGGCAGGCCTGCTCGCCTACCTGGTGAGTTTTCGTAACCACAACGAATTCCACGAGCAGTGCGTGGAGCGCATCTTCATGGACGTCTGGACGCGCTGCCAACCCATCAAGCTGTCGGTCTATGCGCGCTACACGCGGCGCGGCGGTCTGGACATCAACCCCTTTCGCACCAGCCACCCACAGGCCCTGCCGGCCAATGTGCGCACGGCCCGGCAGTGAGCGCGCAGGCGCGGCGCCTCAGGACAAGACAAACACGCTGACCGAGCGCTCCAGAGACCGGGCGCTGCTGCTCAGCGACTGAGCCGCCGCGGCCGACTGCTCCACCAAGGCCGCGTTTTGCTGGGTGGCCGTGTCGAGCTGCACCACCGCCTCGTTGATTTGCGACAGGCCCGTGGACTGTTCGCGGGCGGCCGAGCTGATCTGCGTGACCAGGGCGCTGACCCGCGCCACCGAAGCCACCACTTCCTCGATGGTCTGGCCCACGCCCTGCACTTGGCGTGCCCCGTCGTGCACCTGCTGTGAAGAGCCCACGATCAGGGTTCGAATCTCCTTGGACGCATTGGCACTGCGCTGCGCCAGGGCCCGCACCTCCGAGGCCACCACCGCAAAACCTCGGCCCTGTTCACCCGCGCGGGCGGCCTCTACCGCGGCGTTGAGCGCCAGGATATTGGTCTGGAAGGCAATGCCTTCAATGACCCCGATGATCTCGCTCACCTTGTCCGAGGAGCTCTCCATGGCCCCGATGGCCTGCGCGGCCTGCCGCATGGCCTGGCCCCCTTGCTGGGCCACCGCCGTGCTGCGCTCGCTCTCGCCCGAGACCTGGGCCGAGGTGTCTGCGGTCTGACGCACGGTGCTGGAAATCTGCTCCATCGAGGCCGCGGTCTGCTCCAGCGCGCTGGCCTGGGCCTCGGTGCGGGCCGACAAGTCATTGGCGCCCTGGGCGATCTCGCTGGCCGATTGGGTGAAGCCTTCAATCTCGTTGCGCACATCGCCCACCACCGCCCGCAGGTTGACCTGGATCTGCACCAGACGCTTGATCAGGGAGGCCATGGGCTCGGGGTGGTCGGTCCGGACCGTGGTGCTGAGGTTGCAGCCCGACAGGTCACCGGCAAAACGCACCGCCTCGTCCAGGCTGCCGGTGATGCGCCAGCGGAACCAGGCGGCCACGCCCAGGCTGCCCAGCAGCAGCACCGCGCCGCGAGCCCAAGGCGCCCACGCACCGGACGCCCCCAACAAGTCAGGCAGCAAGGTGGCCAGGCCCAACACCAGCAACATCAAGCCGAGGCGACTGGGCAAATCCAGACGCCCCAAGCGCGCCAGCGCACCGCGCCAGCCGGTGGCACGCAATTCACCGCCATGCAGCACCACCGAAGCCCGGCCCTGCTCGGCCTCGGCCCGCATGCGGGCGTACAAGGCCTCGGCCTGTTGCACCGCCGCGCGGTCGGGCTTGATGCGCACCGACATGTAGCCCGTGGGTTTGCCGTGGCTCATGATGGGGGTGACATTGGCCTGCACCCAGTAATGGCTGCCGTCCTTGCGGCGGTTCTTGACCAGACCCGTCCAGGGCCGGCCGCGCCCGATCGTGGCCCACATGTCCTTGTAGGCGGCCGCGGGCATGTCGGGGTGGCGAATCAAGTTGTGCGGCTGGCCAATCAGCTCCTCGTAGGCATAGCCGCTGACATGCACAAAGGCCGGGTTGCAATGGGTGATCACGCCGCGCGTGTCGGTGGTCGACACCAGCAGTTCGTCCTCTGAAAAAAGGAACTCCTGCTGGGTCACCGGCAAATTGACTCTCATCTTGAACCTCGCCATCAGAATTGACAGGTGTGCCCGCAATGAATCGGTGCCCAGTGCTCATCCCCCATCCCATGGCTGGAGGCCCGAGTTCACCAATCCTCCCCTGAGTTCACGCTCCTCCTGCCAAGGGGTTTCCCTGACGATGAGCCCTGAACTCGCACCGTCTGTGCCCTTGCCGGTCGGGCACGACGGATTTGTTAACTGTCTAAAAATGTAACACCGGGCGCTCCGTTCATGCAGCGATTTGATACAGGGCTTGACCTGCGTCAAATCGACTTTTCAGCGGCGCTCGGTGACCCACCGATCAGGGCAAATCACGGAAGGACGTCAAGGGCGACAAGGGCGTGAACTCCCCGCTGCGCTTTTGCTTTTGCGACAGAACCGCCTCGCCCACATGGGCATTGCTCCAGATGGCGCCCTGCAGCCAACCCATCTGACGCAGCGAATCGTCCACCGAATGATCGCGGGCGTAATGGATGGCCTGCTTGCTGCCCCAGATGGCCACGGGCGGCTTGGCAGCGATCTCGCGGGCGCATTGCAGTGCTGCCTCCAGCGTGGCCTCTGCGCTGTCAAACACCTCGTTGACCAGGCCACAAGACAGGGCCCGTGCCGCGCCCAAACGGCGGCCGGTGTAGGCCAGTTCCTTGACCAGGCCCAGCGGGATCAGCTTGGGCAAACGTTGCAAGGTGCCCACGTCGGCCACCATGCCGATGTTGATCTCCTGGATGCAGAAGAAAGCCTCGGCGCTGGCGTAGCGGATGCAACAGGCCGTCACCAAATCCACCGCGCCCCCCACGCAGCCGCCCTGGATGGCCGCGATCACCGGGATGCGCAGCGACTCCAGGCGGCTGAAGGTGGCCTGCATGTCGGTCAGCAGGTCAAAGATGGCCGCACGGCCCTCGGGGCTTTGGTCGTCCATGGTGATGGCCCCGCCAAAGGTCTCCAGCGCCATGCCCGCACTGAAGTGCTTGCCCGAGCTGGAGATCACCAGCGCACGGGCGCGGCCCTCACGGTGCAAGGTGCTGAGCACCTCGTCCAACTCACGCCAAAACACCGGGTTCATGGTGTTCATGGCCTCGGGGCGGTTCAGCACCAAATGGGCGATGTGCTCGGACTGGCTGAGGGTGAAGCAGTTCATGGGGTCTCCTGATCGGGCCGGCGGGCGGCCTCTGGGTTGGGGTCGCTGTGCAATTTAGCGCCCCTGGCCCCACCCATCAGGCAAACAGGCGACAAGCGCCCACAGGGGCTCCACCCGTGCGGCCCCTGGGGCGGGGGTCTTAGCCCTCTGGTCAGCCCATCAGCGACGCCGGCGCGGCACCACGCTGAGCTGGTAGTCCAGCGTTTGCGGGCTCGCGCCCAGGGTCACCGTGCGCGGCGCGATGGTCTGCACCTCATCGGCCTGCCACAGGCGCACCGTGGCCACCCCGGTGGGCAAGCCCTGCAAGCTCACCGTGCCATCGGCCCCCGTCTTGGCCACCCAAGGCGACTCCGCCACATAGACATGGCCGCGCATGGAACTGTGCAAATGACAGCCCAGCAGGTACACCCCGGGCTGGTCAAAACTGCGCTCCTGGCTGCTGGCCGGCTGACCTTCGACCAGGCCACTGAGGCGGAACTCCATGCCACCCGCCTCGTTGAGCCGGCTCAGGCTGGCAGGCAGCACCCGCACATGGTGGTCCCAGCGGTCTTGGTTGGTGAAACGCAGCCGCATGCCGGCCACCACCACGCTGACGCGGGGGATGAACTGCATCTTCTCTTGGGTGACCAAGGCAGAGGCGGCCCAGCTGGGCCGCTGCTCCGTGCTGGGCGGCAGCAACACCTCCAGCACGGCATCCGCCACGGGCTGCCCCTCGCGGTCCAGCACCCGGGCCTGCAAGGTGCTGGCCTGGGCCGCCAGGCTGCCCAACAGGCTCAACGCCAAGGCCCCCAAGCCCCTGCGGGCCCAGCGTGTGTGAGGGCGGCTGCTCATCGGGCGATGATCTCGCGGTGCATGGGCGCCAGACGTGCCAGCAATTGGTTCTGCACCCGAAAGGCAATGCCTTGCGCGTCCATAGCCGCCTGCAGGTCTTCCACCAGGGCGTTGAAGTGGGACCGGCGGATGTTCATCTCCTCGTGCGCGGTCTTCATGTCCACGCCTTTGTAGACGCAGGGTCCGCCAGCGACCTCGCAAATTTGCTCGGTCAACTGCTCTTTCAGGTGGGGCAGGTTGGCCTCGCGGAAGGACTCGCTCAGGCGCGTGTCGGCAGCCAGGCGGTTCACAAAGTCATCCATCAAGCGGCCAATGCCCGCTTTCTTGCCCAGGCTCAGGTACAGCGGGGACTCTGCCGGGGCGGCCACGCTCACGCCCGCATCGGCCAGCGGGGGGCTGGGCTGGGCCCAGACACTGAGGCTGCTCAGACCGAGCAGGCTAAAGGGAACAATCCATGATTTCATGCTGAAGACTCCAATCAAGCACAGGCGACCCACGCCGGGGTCACACGGAAAAACGCAGGCCGGGCCCACTCAAAAAGACCAGGTGCTGGCCACAAACAGCCCACTTTGGCGCCGGTTCTGGGTCACCCCGGGCACCACCCGCCCCAGGTCCACATAAGCGGCCGTCAAGGTCCACTGCCGGGTCGGCGACCACACCACAAAGAGATCGCGCCATGCGTCCTGGCGCAGCGCGTTGCCCAGGCCGGCCGCCCGGCCCACAGCCTCCAGGTTGTTGGGGTTCCAGCGAATCTCGGCGCCGACCGCCAGGTCTTTGCGCAGCAGATAAGCCAGCGACAGCTCGGGCTGCAGCGAACGCGCCTGGCGCCCGGGCGCCGCCGCCCCAAAGCCCAGCAGGCCGCCCTGGTTGGCGTTGGTGTAACGCAGGGTGGCATTGAGCAGCAGGCCCCGCTCCAACAGCAGCTTGCTGGCAGCCACGTAGACATCGACACCCTGGGTCTTGGCCCCGACAAAATCAAGCACTGGGCGCAGGCTGCCGGCATCCGTGTGCTTGAACTGCGCCCCCACAGCCACTTGGGGCATCAGGCTGTCGCTGTCCAGCACCGCCTCGCCGGCCACGCGCCATTTCACGCCCAGCACGTCCATGCGGATGTGCTGGCCTGGGCTGACGGCAAAGCCCAGCCCGTTCAAGGCCACGGCGGGCGAGGCATCAAAGTCTTGCCGCGCCAGCGACAGCTCCAGCCGGTCATTCCAGGACCAGGCGGCCGCCACCGTGTCCAAGCCGTAGTCCTGGGTGCGCAAGCGGCTGGCACTCAGGCTCAGGCCCTGCTCCCCTTCGGTGGCCTGGGTGCCGATCAGGGCCCAGGGCGACACACCACCACCGCCCGCGCCATCCACGCTGCTGATGCCGCCGGTCAGGCGCAGCTTGCCCGTGTCAGACCAGGCGCTGAAGGAGGGGGCAGCCAGCACACAGGACAGTGCCAGCAGTCGGAAAGAAGTAAGCATCAACAAGCATCTCCAGGTAGGGGCAGGGACGGGCACCGAGCGGGCCTTGTGAGCTTGTACGCGGGCGCCACTCAACTGGATTCAAAAACCGTTTATCCCAGCGGGCTGTGGGGGCTTTGTCTGGGGCCCCGCCCCCCAGCCCGGAGCCGCGGGCTCAGAAGAGCTGGTCCATGGCAGGCGCGGTTGGCGCCGCTGCGCTGGGGGCGGCTGGAGGCTGGGGCAGACCATCCTCGCCCAGTCGTTGCAAGCCCCCGACGCGCACCCCCAGCAAGCGAAAGCGCCGCGTCAAATCCACCCGCTTCAGGCACAGGCCAGCGGTGCGGCGGATCAGCGCCGCGTCGGCCGTGGCCTCACCGAGGGTCTGATCCCGGGTGACGATGCGGAAGTCGTCGTAGCGCAGCTTCACGCCAATGGTGCGGCCCACATAGCCTTTGCGCTGCAGGTCGGCCGCCACCCGCTCGCACAGCTGGGTGAAGACCTGGCTCAGCTCGGCGCGGTCATGGCGCGCGTGCAGGTCGCGCTCAAAAGTGGTTTCGCGGCTCATGGAGACGGGCTCGCTCTCGGTCACCACCGGCCGCGCGTCGCGCCCCCAGGCCGCCTCGTGCAGCCAGGCGCCGTAGGCCTTGCCAAAGTGGGCCAGCAACCAGTCACGCGGCCGCTGGGCCAGATCGCCCAGGGTGTGGATGCCGTGGGCGACCAGCTTTTGCTCCGCCTTGGGGCCAATGCCGTTGACCTTGCGGCACGACAGAGGCCAGATGCGATCGCGCAGTTCGTGCTCGTGCAGCACCGAGATCCCATTGGGCTTGTTGAACTCGCTGGCCATCTTGGCCAGCAGCTTGTTGGGCGCCACGCCCACCGAGCAGGTCAGGCCGGTGGCCTCGAAGATGCTTTTCTGGATCAGGCGCGCCAGCACGCGCCCGCCCTCGCGCTGGCCCCCAGGCACGTCGGTGAAGTCGATGTAGACCTCGTCCACGCCCCGGTCTTCCATCAGCGGCGCGATGTCGGTGATGATGCTTTTGAACCAGCGTGAGAACTTGCGGTACTCGTCAAAGTCCACCGGCAACAAAATGGCCTGCGGGCACAGGCGCGCCGCCTTCATCAAACCCATGGCCGAGCCCACGCCAAACTGGCGCGCGGCGTAGGTGGCGGTGGTGATGACGCCGCGCCCGGTGTAGCCCGCCAGGCGCGGAAACGCTTCCAGCGGCAGCTCGGGGCCAGCGGCCAGCACCGAGTCCACGCCCCGGCGCCCACCGCCGATGACCACCGGCAAGCCCTTGAGTTGGGGGTAGCGCAGCAACTCGACCGAGGCATAAAAAGCATCCATGTCGAGGTGGGCGATGCGCCGCGGCCGGGTCGGCGCGGCCTCGGGGGCCGCCGCAGCCGGCGGGGCGCCTGGGGCTGGCGAAAGCGTCGCCAAAGCCGTCGAAGTTGCAAGAGGATCGTCGCTCACGCGGCCAAGCATACCGCGCGCGCCGGGGCGCCAGGCGGCGCCCACCGGCCCGGCCTGTCAGCCCCCAGGCTCAGTAGGTGCCGGGCAGCAGGATGCCCTTGTCCACCGTGTTGATGTTGGTGTGACCACAAAACGCCATGGTGATGTCCAGCTCTTTGTGGATGATCTGCAGCGCGCGGGTGACCCCCTCTTCGCCGAAGGCGCCCAGGGCGTACAAAAAGCTGCGCCCGATCAGCGTGCCGCGCGCGCCCAGGGCCCGCGCCTTGAGCACGTCCTGGCCGCTGCGGATGCCGCCGTCCATCCAGACCTCGATGTCCTTGCCCACCGCCTCGGCAATCGCTGGCAGCGCCTTGATGCTGGAGGGCGCACCGTCGAGCTGGCGACCGCCGTGGTTGGACACGATCAGCGCGTCGGCGCCGCTGTTGGCGGCCAGGCGGGCGTCTTCCTCGTCCATGATGCCCTTGAGGATCAGCTTGCCGCCCCAGCGCTTCTTGATCCACTCCACATCGCCCCAGTTGAGGCCCGGGTCGAATTGCTCGGCCGTCCACGAAGACAGCGAGGACAAGTCCCCCACGCCCTTGGCGTGGCCCACGATGTTGCCGAAGGTGCGGCGCGGTGTGCCCAGCATGCCCAGGCACCAGCGCGGCTTGGTCGCCAGGTTGATGAGGTTTTTCAGCGTGGGCTTGGGCGGGGCCGACAAACCGTTCTTGATGTCCTTGTGGCGCTGACCCAGGATCTGCAGGTCCAGCGTGAGCTGCAAGGCGGAGCAATTGGCGGCCTTGGCGCGATCGATCAAGCGTTCGATGAAGTCGCGGTCTTTCATCACGTAGAGCTGGAACCAGAACGGGTGGCGCTGGGTGTGCTCGGCGATGTCCTCGAGCGAGCAGATGCTCATGGTCGACAGCGTGAACGGAATGCCAAAGGCCTTGGCCGCCTTGGCGCCGAGGATCTCACCGTCGGCGTGCTGCATGCCGGTCAGACCCGTGGGCGCAATCGCCACCGGCATGGCCACGTCCTGGCCGACCATCGTGGTGCGAGTGCTGCGCCCTTCCATGTTGACGGCCACGCGCTGGCGCAGCTTGATGCCCTGGAAGTCCGTCTCGTTGGAGCGGTAAGTGCCCTCCGTCCACGCGCCCGAATCGGCGTAGTCGTAGAACATGCGGGGCACGCGGCGCTCGGCAATGCGGCGCAGGTCTTCAATGCAGGTGATCTTGGATAAATCGGCCACGGGGCAACTCCTTAGGAGCGCAAATGGTAGCCACGGCGGCGCCCGCGTCACGTGAAGATTTTTGACGGGCCCGACAAATTCTCTCAATACACCGCCCCCGGGCAGCGGGCCCCTCGACCAAGCGCGGACCCTCGGTGAAGGCCGGGGGCCGATCAAGCCTCCGCAGCCACCGCTCAGCCGCGCTTGGCCACCAAGGTCAGGATGTCGTAGCTGGCGACCAGTTCGCCGTGCTGGTTGCTGACCTCCACGTCCCAGGCCACCACGCCCTGGCCCACGCCCTTGGCGTCCTTCTTTTGCCGGTCGATCTTGCGCTTGGCCGTCAGGCGGGCCTGGATGGTGTCGCCAATGGCCACCGGCTTGACGAAGCGCAGCGTGTCCAGCCCATAGTTGGCCAGCACCGGGCCGGGCGCGGGCGAGACAAACAAGCCGGCGGCCGCCGACAGCACGAAGTAGCCGTGCGCGATGCGCTGGCCAAACGGGCTTTCCTTGGCCGCGATGTCGTCGAAGTGCATGTAGAAGTAGTCGCCCGACAGGCCGCCAAAGGCGCCGATGTCGGCCTCGGTCACGGTGCGGCGGTGGGTCAACAGGGACTCGCCGATGCGCAGGTCTTCAAAGTGACGGCGGAAGGGGTGGACCTCGGTCTCGATCACCTTGGCGCCCCGCACATGCTCGCCCGTGATGGCGGCCAGCATGGTGGGCGAGCCTTGCAGCGCAGCGCGTTGCAGGTAGTGCTTGACGGCGCGGATGCCGCCCAGCTCCTCGCCGCCGCCCGCGCGGCCCGGGCCGCCGTGCTTGAGCATGGGCAGGGGCGAGCCGTGGCCGGTGCTTTCGGTGGCGGCCTCGCGGTCCAGCACCAACAGGCGGCCATGGTGGGCCGCGACCACGGGGATCACCCGCGCGGCGGTGGCCGGGTCCTTGGTGACCAGGGAACCCACCAGGCTGCCCTTGCCGCGGGCGGCCAGCTGCAGCGCTTCGTCCAGGCCGTCGTAAGGCATCAGGGTGCTGACCGGACCAAAGGCCTCGATGTCATGCACCGCGTCGTGGCTCAGGGGTTGGCGGCTCAGCAACAGCGTGGGCTGGAAGAAGGCACCTTGCTCGCTGCCCTCGCCCAGCGGCGCAAAGTCAGCCGTGCCGCCGCCATGGACCAGCTCGGCCCCCTGGCGCAGCAAGGCCACGCGCTCGGCCACGTCGGCCTGCTGGGCCTGGGACGCCAGGGCGCCCATGCGCACCGCCTCCAGCGCCGGGTCACCGACCACGGTCTTGGCCAGACGGGCCGACAGGCGCTCGGCCACGGCGTCCAGGTGCTGGCGCGGCACGATGGCACGGCGGATGGCGGTGCACTTCTGACCCGCCTTGACGGTCATCTCGCGCGCCACCTCCTTGATGAAGAGCTCGAACTCCTCGTCGTCCGGCGTCACGTCGGGCGCCAGGATGGAACAGTTCAGCGAGTCGGCCTCGGCATTGAAGGGGATGCTGTGACGCACCAGGTTGGCGTTGACACGCAGGCGCGCGGCGGTGTCGGCCGAGCCGGTGAAGGTCACCACATCGGGGCCTTCCAGGCGGTCCAGCAGGTCACCGGTGCCGCCAATGACGAGCTGCAGCGCGCCGGCCGGCAGGATGCCCGACTGGTCGATCAGGCGCACCAGGGCTTCGGTCAGGTAGCTGGTGGCGGTGGCGGGCTTGCCAATGCAGGGCATGCCCGCGAGGAAGGTGGGGGCGAACTTCTCCAGCAGGCCCCAGACCGGGAAGTTGAAGGCATTGATGTGCACCGCCAGACCGCCGCGCGGCACCAGGATGTGGGTGCCCGCAAATGCGCCCTTCTTGCCCAGCGACTGGGCCGGACCTTCGTGGATCAGGTTGCCGCTGGGCAGCTCGCCACTGCCCATGGCGGCGTAGGCGAACAAGGTGCCGCTGCCGCCTTCGATGTCGACCCAGCTGTCGGCGCGGGTGGCGCCGGTGTGGGCGGAGATCGCGTAGAGCGACTCCTTGTGCTCATTGAGGTACTTGGCCAGGGCCTTCAGGCGCGCGGCGCGCTCCTGGAAGTCCAGCGCCATCAGGCCGGGCACGCCGGTGCGGCGCGCGAAATGCACGGCCTCGCCGAAGTCGATCGCCTCGGCATGGGTGTGGGCCACGGTGGCGCCGTTGACCGCGCTGTGCAGCGCGCTGGCGGCTTGCTGACCGATCCAGCGCCCGCCGATGAAACTTTGAAGCGTCATGAAAAACTCCCAAAAATGAACGGGGGGACGCGGGCCTCCAACAGGCCGCGCGCCCGGGGCCTCAGTGCTTGGCGCCCAGGCCCAGGTAGGTGTCGATGATTCGGCGGTCGTGCAGCAGGTCGGCGGCGGCGCCGCTCAAGGCCACGGCGCCCATCTCCAGCACATAGGCGCGGTCGGCCACCTGCAGCGCCGCGCGCGCGTTCTGCTCGACCAGCAGCACCGACACGCCCAGGTCACGCAGCGAGGACACCACCTGCAGCACCTCGCGCACGATCAGCGGCGCCAGGCCCAGCGAGGGCTCGTCCAACATCAGCAGGCGCGGGCGCGCCATGAGGGCGCGGCCAATGGCCAGCATCTGGCGCTCGCCGCCGGACAGCGTGGCGGCCAGCTGGGCGCGGCGCTCCTGGAGGCGCGGGAAGATGTCGAACACCTCGTCCATGCGCTGCTTCTGGTCCTTGAGGCCCTTGCGCCAGCGCGAGAAGCCGCCCAGCAAGAGGTTGTCTTCGACCGACATCTCCCCGAACAGCTCGCGCTTCTCGGGCACCAGGGCGACGCCGCGCGCCACCATGGCCTCGACCGTGGGCCGCTCGATGCGCTCGCCCGCCAGGGTCAGCACGCCTTGCGAGGGCAGCAAGCCCATGGCCGCGCTCAGCAGCGTGGTCTTGCCCGCGCCGTTGGGGCCGATGACGGTGACGATCTCGCCCTCGCCCACCGTCAGGTGGACCTGGTGCACGGCTTCGACCTCGCCATAGAAGACGCTGAACTGCTGCAAGTCGAGCAGCGTGGGTTTGACTTCGGCGTGGCTCATGCAGCGGCTCCTGCCAGGTCGTCGCTGCCGCCCAGGTAGGCGTCCAGCACGCGCGGATTGGCCTGCACTTGGGCTGGCGTGCCCTCGGCGATGACGGCGCCGAACTCCAGCACCGTGATGCGATCGGCCAGGTTCATCACAAACTCCATATCGTGTTCCACCACCAAAATGCCCAGGCCTTCGGAGCGCAGTTGGTCCAGCAAGACGGCCAGGGCCTGTTTCTCCAGGTGCCGCAGACCGGCTGCGGGCTCGTCCAGCAGCAAGGCGGCGGGTTGGCCGGCCAGGGCGCGGGCGATCTCCACCACCCGCTGCTGGCCCAGGGCCAGCGACGCGGCGGGCCGGTCGGCCAGGTCGCCCAGGCCGCAGCGCTCGATCTGGCGCCGCGCTTCGGCGAGGATGGCGGCCTCCTCGGCGCGGTCCAGCCGCAACATGCTGGCGATCCAGCCTTGGCGGCCACGGCGGTGCGCGCCCAGGGCGACGTTCTCGAGCACGCTGCGCTGGCCCAGCAAGCGCACATGCTGGAAGGTGCGGCCCAGGCCCAGGGCGGCAAACTCACGCGAGGGCTTGCCCTGCATGACCGCGCCCATCAGGCGCACCTCGCCCGAGCTGGGGGTGTCCACGCCCGAGATCATGTTGAAGAACGTGCTCTTGCCGGCGCCGTTGGGGCCGATCAGCGCGTGCACCTCCCCGGCCTTGAGCGTCATGTTGACCGCGTCGTTGGCCAGCAAGCCCCCAAAGCGGCGGCTCACGTCGCGCGACTGCAGGATCACCTCACCGGCGGGCGGCAGCGTGCGCTGGGCCAGCGTGACCGGTCGCACCGACGGCGCGGCTTGGCGCGTGTCGGGGCGCAGCCAGCGTGCGCTCCAGTGGTTCAGGCGCGGCCACAGGCCGTCGGCAAAACGCTGCAGCACGACCAGCATCAGCAGGCCGAAGACGATGATTTCAAAGTTGCCACTGCTGCCCAGCAGGCGCGGCAGCCAGTCTTGCAACTGCTCCTTGAGCAAGGTGATGAGCAAGGCGCCCAGCACCGCGCCCCAGAGGTAGCCTGCACCGCCCACCACGGCCATGAACAGGTACTCGATGCCGATGTTGATGTTGAAGGGCGTGGGGTTCACAAAGCGCTGCAGGTGCGCGTACAGCCAGCCCGACAGCGCGGCCAGCAGGGCCGCCAGCACGAACAGCTTGATGCGGTAGTGCGCGGTGTCCACGCCCATGGACTCGGCCATCACGCGGCCGCCTTTGAGCGCACGGATGGCGCGGCCCTCGCGCGAATCCAGCAGGTTGTGCAGCGCCCACAGCGCCAGCAGCAACACGCCCCAGATCACCGGCCCCAGGTACAGCGGCGTGGCGAAGGACAACGATCCCAAGGTCAGCGGCGGCAGGCCGGTGATGCCCGTGAAGCCGCCCAGCACGTCCAGGTTGCCGAAGATGTAGTAGATGCTCAGGCCCCAGGCGATGGTGCCCAGCGGCAAGTAGTGGCCAGACAGGCGCAGCGTGACCGAGCCCAGAAAACGGGCCACCCCGTAAGTGACCAACAGGCCCAGCAGCAGGCCGACCCAGGGCAGCAGGGCGCGCGGGAACCCCGCGGGCAGCCAAGCCGCCACCCAGGGCGAGGTGCAGACCCAGGCCGTGGCGTAAGCGCCCAGGCCGACAAAAGCCGCCTGGCCAAATGAGGTCATGCCGCCGACCCCGGTCAGCATGACCAGGCCGGCTGCGACCAGCGCGTACAGGCCGATGTAGCTCATCACGGTGAGCGTGAACTCGGGCAGCAAGCCCCAGACCAGCGCCAGGGCGGCGATGCCGGCCAGGGTGAGTTGGCGTGAGGTGATCATCATTCTTCGTCCTCCACGTGACGGCTGTTGAGCGAGCGCCACCACAGCACCGGGATGATCAGCGTGAACACCAACACCTCCTTGAACGCACTGGCCCAGAAAGAAGAAAACGCCTCCAGCTGCCCCACCAGCACGGCACCGGCCAAGGCCAGCGGGTAGCTGCCCAGGCCGCCCACGATGGCCGCGACAAAGCCCTTGAGGCCAATCAGAAAACCGGTGTCGTAATACACCGTGGTCAAGGGCGCGATCAGCAGGCCCGAGACCGCACCGATCAGCGCTGCCAAGGCAAAGCTCAGGTCGCCCGACAGCTCGGTCGGGATGCCCATCAGGCGGGCACCGACGCGGTTCATGGCCGTGGCGCGCAAGGCCTTGCCGACGATGGAGCGCTCGAAGAACACGAACATGGCCACCACCAGCACCGCCGCCATGGCGATCACCACCAGGGACTGGCCACTGACCGGGATGCCGGCCACCTCAAAGCGCGCCTCCGAAAACGCCGGGGTGCGAAAGCCCTCGGCGCCAAAGAACAGCAGGCCCAGGCCCACCAGCACGCCGTGCAGTGCGACCGAGACGATCAACAGGATCAGCACCGTGGCATGGGCCAACGGGCGGTACACCAGTCGGTACAGCAGCGGCCCCAGGGGCACGATCAGGGCCAGCACGGCGGCCGCTTGCAGCAGCAAGGCCTCCGGCTTGGCCAGCCAGACCAGGGCAGCGGCCAGGGCCGGCATGGCCAGGGCCCAGACGGCGGTGGAAGCCCAGTCCACGCTCTGGCCGCGCTGGTGACGCCAGGCCTCCACCACCAGGGTGATGACGGCCAGGGTGATCAGCAACCACAGGGTGGCGGGCACCTTGCCGGCCTGCATCATGGCCATCGACAAGGCACCAAAGGCGACGAACTCGCCCTGCGGGATGAAGATCACCCGCGTGACCGAGAACACCAGCACCAGGGCCAGGGCAATCAGTCCATACACAGCGCCATTGACGACGCCGTCCTGCCCCAGGATGAGGGCAATCTGCAAATCCATGATGATGAAGTCCGGTTCAGGGTCGGCGCATGGCCGGCCCGTGGTTTGACCGTCCCGCGCCCCAGGGCGCGGGTCTGTTCACTGCGAACGACGCAAGAGAAAGCGAGAAGGAAAGACACGTTGGCGGCGCCCGGCCTCGGCCCGGGGCGCCGCCCAGCCCGATCAGGGCTGGTACTTCCAGGTGCCGCCTTCGACCTTGACCATCACGCGGCCGCGTTGGTCCAGGCCCAGGTGGTCGGTCGGCGACAGGTTGAAGATGCCGTGCGCGCCTGGCAGCTCCTTGACGGTTTCCAGCGCGTCACGCAGCGCATTGCGGAAGGCCGGCGTGCCCGGCTGAGCCTTCTTGAGCGCCACCGGCACGGCGGCCGTCATCAAGAGGCCGGCGTCCCAGGCATGGGCGCCGAAGGTGGACACATTGCCCTTGCCAAAGGCGGCTTCATAAGCCGTCACATAGGCCATGGCCGACTTCTTGACCGGGTGATCGGCCGGCAGTTGCGCGGCCACCAGCACCGGGCCGGCGGGCAGGAAGGTGCCTTCCACGTCCTTTCCACCGACGCGCAGGAAGTCCGCGTTGGCCACGCCGTGGGTCTGGTACATCTTGCCGCCGAAGCCGCGCTCCTTGAGCGTCTTTTGCGGCAGCGCAGCCGGGGTGCCGGAGCCCGCCACCAGCACCGCGTCAGGCTTGGCCGACATGATCTTCAGCACCTGGCCGGTGACCGAGGTGTCGGTGCGCGAGTAGCGCTCATTGCTGACGATCTGGATCTTCTTGAGCTCGGCGGCCTTGGCGAATTCCTTGTACCAGCCTTCACCGTAGGCGTCCGAGAAGCCAATGAAGGCCACGGTCTTGACGCCCGAATTGGCCATGTGCTCGGCGATGGCGAGCGACATCATGATGTCGTTCTGCGGGGTCTTGAAGACCCAGCGCTTCTTGCCGCCGTCTTGCGGCTCGATGATCAGCGCCGAGGCGGCGATCGAGATCATCGGCGTCTGGGCTTCGGCCACGGCGTCGATCATGGCCAGCGAGTTGGGCGTGGTGGTCGAGCCCAGGATCACGTCGACCTTGTTCTCGGAGATCAGCTTGCGCGTGTTGCTGACGGCGGCGGTGGTGTCCGAGGCGTCGTCGAGCACGATGTAGTTCACCTTCTGGCCCGCGATGGTCTGCGGCATCAGGCTGATGGTGTTCTTCTCGGGAATGCCCAGCGAAGCCGCCGGCCCGGTGGCCGACAGGGTGACGCCGACGTTGATGTCGGCGTGGGCCAGCGCGCTGACCAGCAAGGCGGCCGCGAGGGCGATGGGTTTGAGCAGTTTCATGGTCTTGTCTCCTTCTGTGATGGATGGGTTGAAAGGCTGAAGCAGGGTCTTGCTGCCCGGTGTGCGTCAGCCCGCGGTGGTGGTGGTGTTGGGGGGAGGTTGAACAGCGCCCAAGCCCCCCAGGAACAGGTCGGCCACGATGGGGGCCATGGCATCGTAGTCCAGTTCCCCCTCGGGCTTCATCCAGGTAAACATCCAGTTGATCATGCCGAACAAGAGCATGGTCAGCGGCTTGCTCAGCTCGGCCTGGTGCAGCTCGCGGCGCAGGCCGCCCACGGCCCGTGCGAAGCCGTTGACCACGTCGCGTTCCTGGTTGAGCACGCGCTCGCGGTCGGCCTCTTCGAGGAACTTCACGTCCTCGGTCAGCACCCGGTGCGCGTCCTGCGCGTCGGCGTATTCCTCGACGATGCGTCGGATCAGTTCGCGCAGTTGGCGCTCGGGGGCCAGGCCCTCGGCCTCGACCTCGGTGACCAGGGCCTGCAGGCGCGAGACATGGCCTTCGGCAATGCTCACCAGCAGGCTGTATTTGTCGCGGTAGTAGTGGTAGAGCGTGGCCTTGGACAGGCCACAGGCCTCGGCCACCTGGTTCATGGAGGTCGATGGGTAGCCGCGGCGCGCAAACAGGTGCGCGGCGTGCGCCAGAATCAGTTCACGCTGGTCGTTGTAGCCAGCGGCGCGTCCTCGTCCCATCAGAGCATCCTCGACTTCGTCATCTCAGCGTTCATCGAACGATAGTACGACACGCGCGCTGAGCGGATGCGACTGGCAGGCCAGCACAAAGCCGGCTTCGACGTCGGCCTTGTCGAGGGCGAAATTGCGCTCCATGCGGACCTCGCCTTCGAGCACTTTGCAGCGGCAGGTGGCGCACACGCCAGAGGTGCAGGAGAAAGGCACCTCCAGCCCGGCGGCCGAGGCCGCATCCAGGATGCTGGGCTGCTCGCGGCGGAACTCGATCTCGCGGTGCAGGCCATCGCGGATGATGGTCACCCGGGCCTGCTCGGCATCGCCGGGGCGGGCCTCATGCTGCACCGCGCCGGCCGCCTTGGCGCCGGCGCCGGCCTGGGCCACGCCAAAGCGCTCGATGTGCACGCGCTCGGCCGGCACGCCCGCGGCGCTCAGGGCGGCTTCGGCCTCGTCGTTCATCTGGAAGGGGCCGCACACATAGACGTGGTCGATGTGGGCGGGCGCGAGCACCTGGCCCAAGAAGGTGCCCAGCTTGGTGCTGTCCAGCCGGCCCGCGTACAGCGGCGCGTCGACGTGCTCCTGGGTGAACACATGGTGCAGGGCCAGGCGGGCCATGTAGCGGTTCTTAAGGTCCTCGATCTCTTCCTTGAACATGGTCGAGGCCGGGGTGCGGTTGCTGTAGATCAGCGTGAAGCGGCTGTGCGGCTCACGCGCCAGCACGGTCTTCATGATGGACAGGATGGGCGTGATGCCGCTGCCGCCCGCGATGCCCACATGGTGGCGCCGCGCAGCCGGCTCGATGGGCACAAAAAAGCGGCCTTGCGGCGCCATCACCTGCAGGCTGTCGCCCACCTTGAGCTGCTGGTGCAGCCAGGTGGAAAAGGCCCCGCCGTCCACGCGGCGCACCGCCACACGCAGCTCGGCGTCGTCCACCCCGGCGCAGATCGAGTAGGAGCGGCGCAGGTCCTGGCCGTCCACCGTGGCGCGCAGCGTCAGGTACTGGCCCTGGGTGAAGCCGAACACCGCGCGCAGCGCTTCAGGCACGGCAAAAGAGACGATCAGGGAGTCGGCCGTGTCGGCCTCCAGGGCCTGCACCGTCAGGGAGTGGAAAAGTACGCTCATGAAAGGCTCGCTTGAATCTTGTCGTTGTGAAGGGGCGGCGTCACCGGGCGGGTCAAATCGGCTTGAAGTGTTCAAAGGGTTCGCGGCAGCTCAGGCAGCGGTACAAGGCCTTGCACGCGGTGGAGCCAAAGGCGCTCAGGCGCTCGGTCTGGGCACTGCCGCAACGCGGGCACGCCAGGCGCCGACCCGAAGGCGTGCGCCCCACGAAGTGCATGGGCACGCCCTCGTTCAAGTCCACCGGGCCCGGGGGTGCGATGCCGTAGTCCAGCAGCTTTTGCCGGCCTTCGGCGCTGATCCAGTCGGTGCTCCAGGCCGGGGCGCGGCGCAGCGTCACGCGCGCCGGGCCGAAGCCTGCCGCGGCCACCGCCTCGAGCACGTTGCGCTCGATCAGCTCGGTGGCGGGGCAGCCCGAGTAGGTGGGGGTGAGCACGATCTCCAGCCCGTCCTCGTGGGCCAGCACCTCGCGCACCAGGCCGAGGTCGACCACCGACAGCGCCGGCACCTCGGGGTCGAGCACGGTGCCCAGCACCTGCCACACCGGGGCCAGCGCGCCGCTGGTGGGGACCACCGCCGCCTGGTTCATCACCACACGCCCCCGGGGTAAGCCCGTTGCAGGTGCTGCATCTCGGCCAGGATGAAACCCATGTGCTCGGAGTGCACCCCCCGGCGACCGGTGCTGCGGTAGGCCGAATCGGCCGGGGCTGACAGCTGCGCAGCGGCCAACAAGGCGTCCATGTCGGCACGCCAGTCGGCTTGCAGCTCGGACCAGCGCGGACCCAGCCCGCTGGCGGCGGCGGCCTGGTCCACGGCGTCGTCTTCAAACCATTCGGGGGTGTAGCGCCACAGCTGGGCCAGCGCGTCGCGCAGGCGGCGCGCCGATTCCTCGGTACCGTCGCCCAGGCGCACCACCCAGTCGGCCGCGTGCTGCTGGTGGTAGCGCGCTTCCTTGACGGCCTTGCCTGCGATGGCGGCCAGTTCGGCGTCGCTGGAGGCCGACAGGCGCTGCCACATCAGCTTCAAAAAGGTGGCGACCATGGCGTTGCGCAGCACGGTGAAGGCGAAGTCGCCGCGCGGCAGCTCGACCAGGGTCGGGTTCAGGTAGTCGCGCTCTTCGCGCAGAAAGGCCAGCTGGTCTTCGTCATGGCCCAGGCCGCTGATCTGGCCGGCATGGGTCAGCAAGGCGCGCGACTGGCCTATCAGGTCCAGCGACATGTTGGTCAGCGCGATGTCCTCTTCGAGGATGGGCGCGTGGCCGCACCACTCGGCCACGCGCTGGCCCAGGATCAGGCAGGTGTCGGCCAGGCGCAGCACGTACTGGGTGGCCGCGTCGCGGCCCGGTTGGATGGAGGCTTGCATGGGGGACGACCTCACATGTGGTCCACGGACTCGGGCAACTGATAGAAGGTGGGGTGGCGGTACACCTTGTCTTCCATCGGGTCGAAGTACATGCCCTTGTCACCGGGGTCGCTGGCCACGATCTGGTTGGACGGCACGACCCACAGGCTGGTGCCTTCCTGGCGGCGGGTGTAGACATCGCGCGCCAGTTGGATGGCCATCTTGGCATCGGCTGCGTGCAGGCTGCCGCAATGCTTGTGGTCCAGGCCGGCCTTGGTGCGGACAAACACTTCCCACAGAGGCCATTCGTTTTGCGTCGTCATGAGGTTCTTCTTTCTTGCGTTCGGTTGCAGGGGCGGGCCTCAGGCGGCCTGCTGCTGGGGGGCTTGCTTGGCGGCGTGGGCCAGGGCGGCTTCGCGCACCCAGGCGCCGTCTTCCCAGGCCTTGACGCGGGCGCCCAGGCGCTCTTGGTTGCAGGGGCCGTCGCCGCCGACCACGCGCCAGAACTCGCTCCAGTCGATGGCGCCAAAGTCGTGGTGTTGGCGCTCTTCGTTCCACTTCAGGTCGGGGTCGGGCAGGGTCACGCCCAGCACCTTGGCCTGCTCGACCGTGGCGTCGACGAACTTCTGGCGCAGCTCGTCGTTGCTGACGCGCTTGATGCCCCAGCGCATGGACTGGGCACTGTTGGGCGACTGGTCGTCGGGCGGGCCGAACATCATCAGGCAAGGCCACCACCAGCGGTTGACCGAGTCCTGCACCATGGCGCGCTGCGCCTCGGTGCCTTGCTGCATCATGGTCAGCAAGGCCTCATAGCCCTGGCGCTGGTGAAAGCTTTCTTCGCGGCAGATGCGGATCATGGCGCGGGCATACGGAGCGTAAGAGCAGCGGCAGATCGGCACCTGGTTCATGATGGCCGCGCCATCGACCAGCCAGCCGATGGTGCCCATGTCGGCCCAGTTCAGCGTGGGGTAGTTGAAGATCGAGCTGTACTTGGCCCGCCCGGTGTGCAGCGCGTCCAGCAGCTGGTCGCGCGAGGTGCCCAGGGTCTCGGCGGCCGCGTACAGGTACAGGCCGTGGCCGCCCTCGTCCTGCACCTTGGCCAGCAAAATGGCCTTGCGCTTGAGCGTGGGCGCGCGCGTGATCCAGTTGCCTTCGGGCAGCATGCCGACGATCTCGGAGTGGGCGTGCTGGCTGATCTGGCGCACCAGGGTCTTGCGGTAATGCTCGGGCATCCAGTCCTTGGCTTCGATGAAGTCACCTTCGTCGATGCGGGCCTCGAAGCGCTCTTCGAGCAAGGCCTCTTCGGCCGAGCGGATGACCTTCTTGCCGTCGCCCGGCTCGCGGGCCATGGTGTCCATTGCTTGGGTGTACATGGGGTGTCCTAAAGGGTGGGTTCTGGCCTCAGCGGGGGCGGGAGTCGATCACGCGGCGGGCCTTGCCGGTGAGCGTGCGTTCAATCGAATCAGGGCGCAGCACCTGCACCCGGGTGCTGATGCCGACCAGGGTCTTGATGCGGTGCTGCAACCAGCCCGCGATCTCCTGCACCTGGGCGTCGCTCAGGGCGGCGGCGGCGGGTTGCAACTCGACCCGCACTTCGACCTGGTCGAGCTTGTCGTCGCGCTGCACCAGGATTTGGTACTGGCCCGACAGGCTGGCGTGCTGCAGCACGATCTCTTCGATCTGGGTCGGGAACACGTTGACGCCCCGGATGATCAGCATGTCGTCGCTGCGGCCCACGATCTTGCCCATGCGGCGGAAGGCGCGCGAGGTGGGCGGCAGCAAGCGGGTCAGGTCGCGGGTGCGGTAGCGGATGATGGGCAGGGCTTCCTTGCTCAGCGAGGTGAAGACCAGTTCGCCCTCCGAGCCGTCGGGCAGCACCTCGCCGGTCAAGGGGTCGATGATTTCGGGGTAAAAATGGTCTTCCCAGATCACCGGGCCGTCCTTGCTTTCCACGCACTCGCTGGCCACGCCCGGGCCCATCACCTCGGACAGGCCATAGATGTCCACCGCATCCATGCCGGCCTTGGCTTCGATGTCGCGGCGCATGGCCTCGGTCCAGGGCTCGGCGCCGAAGATGCCCACCTCCAGCGAACTGGCCGCCGGGTCCAGGCCCTGGCGCACGAACTCTTCAATGATCACCTGCATGTAGCTGGGCGTGACCATGATGATCTTGGGCTTGAAGTCGGTGATCAGCTGCACCTGCTTCTCGGTCTGGCCGCCCGACATGGGGATCACGGTGCAGCCCAGGCGCTCGGCGCCGTAGTGCGCGCCCAGGCCGCCGGTGAACAGGCCGTAGCCGTAGGACACGTGGATCATGTCGCCGCGGCGCCCCCCGGCCGCGCGGATGGAGCGCGCCACCAGGTCGGCCCAGGTGCTGATGTCCTTGGCGGTGTAACCCACCACCGTGGGCTTGCCCGTGGTGCCCGACGAGGCATGGATGCGCACCACCTGATCGCGCGGCACGGCAAACAGGCCGAAGGGGTAGTTGTCGCGCAGGTCTTTCTTGACCGTGAACGGGAATTTGGCCAGGTCGCTGAGCTGCTTCAGGTCGCTCGGGTGCACGCCCTGGGCATCGAAGGCCTGGCGGTAGTGCGGCACGTGGTCGTAGGCGTTTTGCAGGGTGGCGCGCAGGCGCGTGAGTTGCAGGGCAGCGATCTCGTCGCGGCTGGCGGTCTCGATCGGATCGAGTTCGCCGGGGGCGGGGGTCTTGACGGTCATGGGTGGGGTCTCCTGATGCTTCAGCCGGCCACAGCCGGCTTGCCTTTGAGGGTGTAGGAACGCCCACGGAACACCGCGATGCGCTCGCCCTTCTGGTTACTGACTTCGACGTCGTAGACGCCGGTGCGCCCGGCCTTGGACACCTCGCTGGCGCGCGCGGTCAGCACGTCGCCCGCGCGCGCCGGGGCCATGAAGTCCACGCTGAAGCCCGAGGCCACGGTCAGCTCGTTGTACGAGTTGCAGGCGAAGGCGAAGGCCGAATCGGCCAGCGTGGAAATCAAGCCGCCGTGGCAGGTCTTGTGGCCATTGAGCATGTCCTCGCGCACGGCCATGCTGAGCACGGCACCGCCCGGGGTCACGGCCTGGATCTGCATGCCCAAGCCCAGGGTCACGTTGTCGTTGGCCAGCATGCCCACGCGCACCAGGTCGGCGGTTGCTTGGGGGCTCAGCGAAGAGGGGGTATCGGTCATGGCGACAGGCTCCAGACTCAGCGGTCGGTGAACACCGGGGCACGGCGCGCGCCAAAGGCGGCCACCCCTTCTTGGTAGTCGTGTGCGGCGCCCAACTGGCTTTGCAGCTGCGCCTCCAGCGTCAGGGCCTGGTCCAGCGACAGGGCTTGGGCCTGGTCCATGGCCCGGCGTGTGGCGACCAGGGCGCGCGCCGGCTGGGCGGCCAGGCGGGAGGCCAGGGCCAGCGCTTCGGCGGCCAGGGCCTCGTCGTCCACGCAACGCCAGATCAAGCCCATGGACTCGGCCTCGGCCGCGCCCAGCTTGTCGCCCAGCAGGGCCAGGCCCAGGGCCTTACCCCGGCCGACCAGGCGCGGCAGCAACCAGGTGCCGCCGGTGTCGGGCACCAGGCCGATCTTGCTGAAGGCCTGGATGAAGCTGGCCGATCGGGCCGCCAGCACCAGGTCGCAGTTCAGCGCCAGGTTGGCGCCGGCCCCGGCGGCCACGCCATTGACGGCGGCCACCACGGGCACCGGCAAGCTGCGCAGGCGCTGCACCAGCGGGCGGTAGAAGCGGTCGATGACCTGGCCCAGGTCCTTGGGCGCGGCGCCCGGGGTGGCGTCGGGCGCCACGCTGGGGTCGGCCAGGTCTTGCCCGGCGCAAAAGCCCCGCCCGGCCCCGGTCAGCACCACGCAGCGCACGCTGGCGTCGGCCGCCACGGCGTCGAGTGCCGCCAGCAGCTGGGCGTGCATCTCGGTGGTGAAGCTGTTCAGGGCCTGTGGCCGGTTCAGCGTCAGGGTCCGGACCGCGCCGTCTTGGCGGGTCAGGATCAGGGCGTCGCTCATCGTGTCTCCTTGGGGGACCCTGCCCGCCGAAGCAGGCTCGGCAGGGATGGGTCGGGTTTCGGTCTATATTTGACCGTCCAGTCGGTCGATAATACTATCGAGACTTCTGCTGACGCAAGTCAAAGCCCCCAGTGAAAACCCTTGAGTGCGTGCGCGCTCAACCCCCAAAACCCAGGAGACCTGTTCATGCCCTGTTACGCCATCGACGGTGTGGTGCCCGTGATCCACCCCAGCGCCCATGTTCACCCCACGGCCGTGCTGATCGGCGACGTGGTGGTGGGACCGGGCTGCTATGTCGGGCCCTGCGCCTGCCTGCGCGGCGACTTTGGCCGCATCGTGCTGCACGCCGGCGCCAATGTGCAGGACACCTGCGTGATCCACGGCTTTCCGAACCAGGACACGGTGGTCGAGGAAAACGGCCACATCGGCCACGGCGCGGTGCTGCACAGCTGCGTGGTGCGGCGCGACGCCCTGGTGGGCATGAATGCGGTGGTGATGGACGAGGCCGAGGTGGGCGAGCAGGCCATCGTCGCGGCCAGTGCCTTTGTGCCGGCGGGCACGCGCGTGCCCCCGCGCACGCTGATGGCGGGGGTGCCGGCCAAGGTGATCCGGCCGCTGCGCGAGGAAGAAATCGCCTGGAAGCTCGAAGGCACGCGCACCTACCAGGCGCTGACGCGGCGCTGCCAGGCCTCGCTGGTGGAGGTGCAGCCGCTCAGTGCGGAAGAGGCCGACCGCCCTCGCCTGCCCACGGCCGAGGTGCAGTCGCTGATCGCCACCAAGCGGGCTGAGTCCAAGCTCGCCTGAGGCGGCTCAAGCGGATCAGCTCGCGGCGGGCTGGAAGTGGGCCAGGGCCCAATCCACGAAAGCGGTCAGCGCCGGGGTTTCCGCCAGGTCGCCCGCCAAGGCCAGGCTCAGCGACTCGCTCACGGCCGGCGCCTCAGGCAGCACGGTGACCAGGCGACCGGCGGCCAGGTCCTCGGCCACCAGGGCCGTGGGCAGCACGGTGATGCCGGCGCCGCCCAGGGCCAGGGCGTGCAGGGCCAGGGCATTGTTGCTTTGCAGGCGGATGGCCGGGGCCAGGGCGCTGTCCGCGCCCTCTTGGGCCTCGGCCTCGGCCGCTTCGGCGGCGCCTTCGGGCCAGGCCGGGGCGCTGTGGTCGGGGGCGTCCCAGTCGGGCTCATCTTCCAGCACCGGGTCCAGCTCGTCCGGGTCGGCGCGGTCTTCGGCATCCCAATCGGGGGCCCAGCGCGCGTCCGGCTCGGGGGCCGGCTCGGCCTCGGGCAGGGGGGCGATGAAACCCAGGCAACGGTGGCGCACCAGCTCCTCGGCGCGCTCCGGCGTGCCGTGGCGCTCCAGGTAGGCGGGCGCGGCGACCAGGCTCAAGGCCTGCTCACCCAAAGGCAGGCCCTGGGCGTGGTCCGACAGCAGCGGGCCGAGGTGGAACACCGCGTCAAAACCATCGGCGCGGGGGTCCACGGCGCGGTCGTCCAGCACCAGTTCAACCTGCACCTGGGGGTAATCGGCCAAAAACGCTGCCAGGGCTGGGGCCAGTTGGCGCTGGCCAAAGAACACCGGCGCGTGCACGCGCACGGCGCCCGCCGCCTGCTGCCCGGTCTCCTGGGCCTGGGTTTCAGCGCCGCGCATCAACTCCAAGATGCTGCGGCACTGCTGGTGGTATTGCAGCCCAGCGCCGGTCAGGCGTTGCCAGGGGCCCACGCGCTCGAACAGGCGAGCGCCCAGTTGGTCTTCCAACTGCTGGATCTGTTTGCCGATCAAGGCGGTCGGGAGCTCGAGCGCCCGTGCGGCCGCCGCCATGCTGCCGGTTTCCACCGTGGCAACAAAGACGGCCATGCTCTGAAATCGGTCCATCATCAAAATTTACATCGTGTTCGCAAAGGCAGCGATGGTAGGCGATTTGCAGGGCCTCACCGGCGCAGCGGGGTCGCCCACGGGAAAACCCGCCTCAACGCAAAGCGGCGGCCGGGGCTTGGGTCGGGCCCCCAGGTGGGTCCACACCCGCCCGCACGCCCGCGCCGCGCACCTCCAAAGTGATCTCGTGCAGCAGCTGGCCGCGCGCGTCGCTGAGCTGCACCCGATGCCGCCCGGGCCAGGGCAACCAGCGCCATTCACCGCCCCGCGCCACCGCCCGCCCATCGAGCCGCCACTGCAGGCCCGCCGAGGCCCGCGCCGCCGCCGACCCCCGCGCCGATCCCGCTGGCCAGCTGCTGGCGCGGAACAGCACCCGCTGGTGCTGGGGCGGGATGTCCGGGTCCAGCGCCAGCACCGTGCCCTCGGCGGGCTCGGCAATGCGGGCGCTGAGCCGGCCCTCGACCTGGGCGGCGGGCTCGGTGACGGCAAACCTGGTTTGCTCGGTGCCCTGCAGAAACCACTCCCGGCGCGGCGCCTCGGGCCACTGGCCGGCGGCCTGGGCGCGCTCGGGCAGGGCAAAACGCACCTCCGTGCTGACCAGGCCGGGCGGCGGGGCCGGAGCACGGCTGGGCTCGTGGGCATGCAAAAAACCCATCACCTCGGCCCAGACCGGGGCGGCACCCGAGGTGCCGCTGACCTCGCGCATGGCCTGGCCGCGCGCATTGCCCACCCACACGCCCACGGTGTAGCGGGCCGACCAGCCCAGCGCCCAGTTGTCGCGCATGTCCTTGCTGGTGCCGGTCTTGACCGCGCTCCAAAAGCGCGTGGCCAGCACGCTGTCGCTGCCAAAGGTGCGGCCGCGCGCCTGCGCGTCGCTGAGCATGTCGCCCACCAGCCAGGCCGCGCGCGGGTCCAGCACCACCGGGCCGGGCGCGCGCGCGGGCGTCCCCGGGCCGGGAAGCTGCCACACCGGTTCGCTGAAGCGCCCGCCATTGGCCAGCACCCGGTAGGCATTGGTCAGGCGCAGCAGGGGCACTTCGGCACTGCCCAGGGCCAAGCTGTAGCCAAAGTAGTCGCCGCTTTCACGCAGCGGCAGGCCCAGGCGCAGCAGTTGGCGGTGAAAGGCGTCCGGCGTGACCTGGGTCAGGGTGCGCACCGCCGGCACATTCAGCGAGGCCGCCAGCGCGGTGCGCACCGAGACCCAGCCCTTGAAGCGGTGGTCGTAGTTCTGCGGGATGTACAGGCCGCTGGCGGTGGGCAGTTGGGCGGCCGAGTCATCGATCAGCGACGCCGCCGTCAGGCGCTTTTCCGCCAGGGCCTGGGCGTACAGAAAGGGTTTGAGGGTGGAGCCGGGTTGGCGCGGCGCCAGCACGGCGTCGACCTCGCTGGCCCGGCTCAAATCCCCCGACGAGCCCACCCAGGCCAGCACCTCGCCGCTGGCGTTGTCCAGCACCAGCACCGCGCCGTCCTCGACCTGGCGACCGGCCAGCTCACGCAGTTGGCGCTGCAGGCTTTGCACGGCAAAGCGCTGCACCGGCGCGGACAGCGGGGTTTTGAGCGCCACCAGAGCGCGCCCGCCCTGGGACTGCTGGCGCAGGGCCAGGCGGGCAAAGTGTGGCGCCAGGCCCCGGCTGGGCTCCAGCGCGGGGCGCTGCAAGGCGGCGCCGACCCACAGGTCCAAGGCCTGGCAGTCGGGCGCGGCCCGGCCCGGGTCCCCCAGGCGTTGCAGCTCGGTCAGCACACCGCAGGCACGGCGCACCAGCACGGGCAAGCGGGCGTTGGGCGCGCGCAGCAAGGCCACGGCGACCGCGGCTTCGCGCTCGTCCAGGCCGTGGGCGGCCTTGCCAAACAGGCTGCGCGAGAGCGCGTCCAGCCCCACCAGCTCGCCCCGGAAGGGCACCAGGTTGAGGTAGGCCTCCAGGATCTGGTCTTTGCGCCAGTGCCGCTCCAGCACCTGGGCGGCCACCGTCTGGCCCAGCTTCTGGACCACGCTGCGCCCACCGGGCCCGGCGCGCCAGTCGCCGTCGAGCAGGCCGGCCAACTGCATGGTCAGGGTGGAGGCGCCACGCGTGCGGCTGTTCCACAGGTTGCCCCAGGCGGCCGCTGACACCGCCTGCCAGTCCACCCCGCTGTGTTCGTAAAACCGCCGGTCCTCGCTGAGCAGCAAGGCCAGGCGCAGGGCGGGCGAGACCTGGTCCAGCGTCAGCCAGTCGCCACGCCGGGCGCTGGGGTCGGTGCGCACGGTGTGCAGCAGCTCGCCGTGGCGGTCCAGCACCTGGGTGTCGCTGGGGCGGTGGGCGCGCCGCACCTCGTCGTAAGACGGCAAGGCTTGCGCCGCCACGGCAGCGCCCAGCAGGCCCAGCGCCAGCAGCAGGGCCCGCAGGCGGCGCGCGGCCGGCCAGCGACGCGTCAAGCGCTTCATGGCGCGGGCAGGACCTGCAGGCGCGCGTTGGGCAGCGCGCCAAAGACCTCGGGCGCGTACATGGCCTCGGCGCGGGTGGGCGGCAGGCCAAAGTCGCCGACGTTGTTCAGGCGCACGGTGTACTCCACCCGGGTCAGGCCCTTGGGCAGGAACTCGTAGTAGCTGCGGAAGGCCTCGAAGCTGCGCTCCTCGAAGGCCGGCCAGGCCACACCGCTGCGCTTTTCGCCCTGGGTGGCCAGGGCCGAGTCCCGGCCCAGCCCGCTGCCCAGCACGGTCGCGCCCGCTGGCACCGGGTCGCTGAGCACGACCCAGCTCATGTCGGCGCTGGCCTGCAGCTCCAGGCTGATGCGCAGCACATCGCCGCGCGTGTAGCGGCCTTTGACCGCCTGCTCCAGCGGCTGGATGGTCTTGCGCAATTGGTAGCCCGCGTTGACCGCCTCCTTGAGGGGCACGGCGGCCAGCGACTGCAGCGTCAGCCAGGGCTTGCCCGTGCCCTGGTGGTTGACCTGCAGCTCGCGCGGACCGGCCTCGGCCGGCCAAGGCAGCAGCACCGTGTTGTGGCGCCAGGCCTCGGGCGCGGCCGGGGCGCCCAGGGTGCTGGCGCGCTGGGGCGCACCGCCCGCATCGCCGGGCTGGACCCGGCTCACCCGGGCCCAGTCCACGGCCCCGCTGGTCGCGCCCAGGCTGGCGCGGGTGCTGCCGGTGACCGGCGTGCGCTCGAAGCGGGCCGAGAACTTGTCCAGGGCCAGCACGCCCCAGAAGTTGGCCGTGGTGGTGCTCCAGGCGCCACGCTGCTGGCGGCCCAGAAAACCCTTGGCCAGGCGCGGCAGATCGTCCTGCCAGGCGGGCTCGTCGAGCACCGCCAGCAGCCAACGGGCGGTGTTGACGTCGGCGTTTTGCATCAGCCACCACCAGCCGTCTTCGGCCTCGGTGTTGAAGCCGACCCGGCTGCCCTGGTAGACCAGGCGCGCCTGCAGGATTTGCGTGGCCTCGGCCAGGCGCTGGGTGCGCTGCGGCCAGTCGGTCTGGCGCTTGAGCAGCCAGTACCAGTCGATCACGCTGTGCGTGGGCCACTGCTGCGGCGTCAGGCTCAGGCTGGTGATCAGGCGCGCGGGCACGGGGCCGTAGCGCGACATCGCCTCCAGCGCCGCGAGCTTGCGCGCGTCCAGGTCGGGGCGTGGGCTCCACCCCTGGCGGCTGATGCGGCCTTCGACAAATGCGCTCAGGCCGCGCAGCAAGGCGGTGCGCAGGGGCTCGCTCAGGGCCAGCGCCGGGTCCAGGCTGGCGGCTTCGTGGCTGGCGGCCAGCAAGTAGGCGCTGAGCACATCGCTGCCACGGCTGGCTTCGCCCTCGCGCGGCGGGAAGTAGCTGGCCAGGCCGTCGGCGTCCAGGTAGCCCGGCATCTGGTTCAGCAAGGCCTGCCAGCGGCGCACATCGTGCAGGCCCAGGGCACGGCTGCTTTGCTGCTCCAGGCAGGCATAGGGGTAGGCAGCCCACCAGTCCCGCACGCCGGGCAGGCCTTCGGCCAGGCGCGGTTGCAGCGCCAGCTTGACGCCGCCGCGCCCGGCGAGGCTCTGGGCAGGCGCCTGCACAGCGAGCTGGAAGGGCCCATCCAGCTGCACCAGGCTGGCCTGCTGCACGGTGACCGGCACGGCAGGCAGCACGCGTTGCTGCACCTTGAGCGCGTCGCGCGCGCCGCTCAGGGTGTCGCGCGCCTCCAGCTCCCACAGCAGGGACTCGAAGCGGCTCAGGGCCAGCGCGGCCGGGGTGGTGACGGTCCAGGCCAGTTCGCGCGCTTCGCCGGGCGGGATGTCCACCGTCTGCGGCGCCAGGGTCAGCAACGTGGCACGCGGGCTGAGTTGCACCTTCATGGCCTGGGCCGTGGTGTTGCGCAGGGTGAATTGGGCACGGAACTGGTCGTCCTCGCGCACCAGGGGCGGCAGGCCGCTGATGAGCTGCAGGTCCTGCGTGGTGCGCAGGCTGGCCGTGCCGGTGCCAAACAGGCCGGCGCCCGAATCGGCCACAGCCGCCACGGTGAAGGTGCTCAGCGCGTCGTTCAGTGGCACCGTCACACTGGCCTGGCCCTGGGCGTTCAGGGTGACCCGGGGATTCCACAGCAGCAAGGTGTCGAGCAACTCGCGCGTGGCGCCCCGCCCGCCCCCGCCGCCGGCGGGCACGGCCTTGCGACCGTAGTGGCGCCGGCCAATGATTTCCATCTGCGCGGTGGCGGTTTCCACGCCCCAGGCGCGGCGCTGCAGCATGGCGTCCAGCAGGTTCCAGCTGCGGTTGGGGCTGAGCTCCAGCAGGGCCTGATCCACCACGGCCAGGGCCACCTCGGCCCCGGCGGCGGGGCGACCGTCGGGCAAGGTGGCGCTGATCTGCACGCGGGCCTGGCCGCGCACCGGGTAGCTGGCGCGGTCAGGGCTGACCTTGACCTCCAGCCGGTGCGCCTGGGTGCCGACGCGGATCTCGGCCAGGCCCAGGCGGTAAGCGGGCTTGCTCAGGTCCACCAGGGCGGTGGGGGCCTGGTACTCGCGCCCTTCGTGCCAGAAGGCGGTCCACCACTCGCGCGGCGCCTTGTAGCCCCAGGTGAAGAGGCTGTACCAGGGCACTTCGCGCAGGCGCCCGCGCAGGGCCAGCACGCTGACGTAGACATTGGGTCCCCAGTCGGGCCGCACCTTGAGGCTGACGGTCGGGTCGCGGCCCTGCAGCGTCACCACCTCGGTGTGGAGGATGCCTTCGCGCTCCACCGCCACCAGGGCGGTGGCGTAGCGGAAGGGCATGCGCACCTGAAAGCGGGCCGTGTCGCCCGCTTGGTAGCTGCGCTTTTCGGGCAGCACGTCGATGCGGTCGTGGTTGTCCCCACCAAACCACAGCTCGCCCTGCTGGGTGATCCAAACCGAGCCCGCCGCCTGGGCCACCTGGCCCTGGGCGTCCTTGGCGCGCACGATCAGCTCCACCTCGCCGGACTCTTTGACCGTGGTCTCGCAGACCAGCAGGCCCTGGGCGCCGCTGCGACCGCTGCACACCGTGCCCAGGTCGCGCGTGTCGGACTGGTTGTCGTAGGTGTAGAAACCGCCCACCATGCGCTTGCGGCTGCTGCTGGTGCGGCGCGCCACGGCGCGCACCTCCAGCGCCACACCGGCCTGCGGCTGGCCACGCAGGTCCAGGGCCAGGGCCTGAAAGCGCAGGCTTTGCTGGCTGGCCGCCCAGCCCTCGGTCTTGAGCCCGGCGATCACCGCCGCCGGCCACAGCGGGGTCACGCTGCGCAGGGTTTGCAGCTCGCCGTTGGGGTCGGCGTAGCTGGCCTCGATCAGCAGGTCCTGCGCCTGCTCGCTGCGCGGCAGCTCGGGCAGGGCCACGCGGCCCGAGCCCTGCCGGTCCAGGGTGAGGGCGATCTTGTCGGCCACCAGGCGCTGGTCCTGCACGGCCTGGGCGTCTTCTTCGTCGCCGCCGTTGGCCGAGCCCGCACCGCGCTGGCGCGGCGGGTTGAAGCTGTAGTCCTCGTAGTCGGCAAAACTGAGGGCGCGCGGGCGCAGCGCGGCGGACACCCGCACCGGCCACTGCGCCGCCGGCCCGCCGGACACGTAGTTGAGCTGCATCTGCGCCGTGACCTGGCGGCTGCTGAGCAAGGCCTCGGGCTTGAGCGGGCCAATGCGGCCCTCGAACACGGGCAGGCGGAAGGCCTCGACACGGAATTCACCGGTCTCGCGCCCGTCCAGCATCAGGCTGTAGCGCCCCAGCTTGGCGGCGCCGGGCACGCTGAACTGGCTTTCGGCGCTGAAGCCGCCGCTGGCCGTCTTGCGCCAACTCAGCGGCAGGGTGAACTGCTGGCCGCTGCCGTCGTGGGTGATGGTCAGTTGGGCCGGGCCTTGGGCGGGCTGGGCCAGGCCTTGGCGGGTTTCCAGGCGCAGGTAGTGCTTCATGGACACGGTCTCGCCGGCGCGCAGCAGGGGGCGGTCGAGCACGGTGTGGGCACGCTGGTCGGCCTGGGCCTCGCGGCTGGTGGGCACGTTGAAGCGCCAGGACTCGATGCCCCGGGTCCAGTCGCTCCAGGTGAAGGCCAGGTCCTCGACCCCGTCAGCGCCACGCGCGCGGGCGCTGACGAAATAGGCCTGGCGGTAGTCCTCTTCGCCGCCGGGCCCGCCCAGGCTGGCGCAAGCCGGCGGCTGCACCGGCACCTGCGCCAACACCACCAGGCCCTGGGCATTGGTCTGGCCCGAGGCCACCTCGCGCCCCTGGCAGTCGGACACCCGCACCTGGGCGCCGGCCACCACCGCGCCCTTGTCCAGGGTGGTGACCCAGGCCAGCGCGTTGTCTCGGCCCAGCTTGAAATGCACGCCCAGGTTGGTGACCAAGGCGGTGGTCCGCACGAACATCGCGCGCTGTGCACCATAGGCCGGGTCCAGCAACGCGGCGCCCAGGGTGGGCGAGGCGATCTCCAGCACATGGAAACCCGGTGTCAGCGGAATGCCCACCACCTCGAAGGGGCGCGGGTCGGTCGAGGCGGGCTGGGGCAGGTCCAGCGCGCGGGCCCCGCCCAGCCCTTGCAGCAGGGAGACGCTGCGCGACTCCACCTGGTCGGCCAGGTCCGCCTGCGGGGGCTTGGGCAGGGGGCCGCTGAGCAGGCGCTGGGCCGTCTTGCGCGGCACCAAGAAGGCGTCCAGGGCCTGCACCTTGCGCTGCCAAGCGATGATGTCCGCGTCGCTGCGGGGCTGCAGGTCCTTGACGCGGCCTGGGCTCAGGGCCTGCACGCGCAAGGCGGGCTCGACCTGGCGCAGGGTGACGGGCAGCAGCGGCGGCTGACCGGGCTCGGCCAGGCGCTCGACGATGCCAAAAGGCGAGGCGGCAAACTTGGCCAGCGGCGGCAGGGGCCCGGTGGCCACCGCCAGCGGAAAGGTGGCGGCATTGGACAGCGGCCGCCCGGACACATCGGACAAGCTGGCCGGCAGGCTCAGCCGGTAGCGACTGCGCTCAGGGAATGGCGGGTCAAAACGCAGCTCGGTGACCTGGCCGTCGCGGTCTTCGCCGTGGCGCTCCAGCCGCGGCTTGAGGGCGCCCGAGTCCCCTTCCAGGCGCACCGCCTCGGCCACGCGGCGCGCCACCGGGGCGTTGAAGCGCAGGCTCAGCGGGCGCAGCGGCAGGCAGGCGGCCTGGGCGTTTTCGCGCTCGCAACTGAAGCTGGCGCTGAAAGCTTCGCGCACTTGGTAGCGGTAGCGCTTTTCGGTTTTGCTGCGCACACCACCCGGGCTGCTCAGGCCCGCTTGGACCACCAACTCGACCTGGGCCGACGAGGCCAGGCGCCGCTGGCAGGCCAGGGTGAGGTAGCGCTGGGGCTCTGCGGCGGCGGCCCGCACCAGGCCCCGGCTTTTCAGCAGCGCCTGGCGCTGGGCCTCGTCCAGCAGGCGCACGGGCACGCGCTCACCCAGGCCTTCCACCGCGCAGCCCACCTGGGCCAGCACGCTGGCCGGCGTGGCCGGGCTGTCCAGGTGCAGCAGGAAGACCTGCTCCTCGTCGATGCGCTCCTCGGTCGGTGGGAACACATCCAGCACAAAAGGACCGCCGGTGTTGAAGCGGTAGGTGACCGAGGCGCCCAGCGCGTCGCCCTGCAGGCCTTTGAAGCCGGCCTTGGTTTGCACCATGCAGGTCTGGCCTGGCGGCACGCGCTGTTCGAAGTCATGAACCCATTCCCGGGCATTGAGCCAGCGCCCGCTGCCCTGCGCGGCCGCCGCATCCTGGCAGCTGACGCTGGCCGGCGCCGGGGCCTGGGGCTGGCCTTCGGCCACGGCGGGGCGATCGAACTGAAGGCGCACCTGCCGCACCTCGCCCACCTCGCCTTGCGGGCTGGCCTTGCTGATCTGCAGGGCCTGGGCGGGGCTGGCACCCAGCAAACAGGCGCCCAGCGCCCATGGCACCCACCTGGCCAGACCTTTGAGCTGTTTGGACTTCGTCACCTTGGGCTCCTCCTGAGCCGCCAAGCGTAGCCGAATGTCCGCCGCCCGGGGCCCTCAAGAGGGGGCGACCCGCCTGCATCAGCCCAAGCGCAGGGGCATAAAAATGCGGTCTTCCCCGCGCTGGATCAGCAAGGCCACCGACTTGTCCGACGGCGCCACCGCCGCGCGCACCTGCTCCACCGAGCGCACCGGCGTGCCATTGACGGCCAGCAGCACATCACCGGACTGCACCCCGGCGCGGGCCGCCGCGCCGCGGGCGGTCTGCACCAGCAGACCATCGGCCAGGCCCAGTTGCTGGTGCTCCTGCGGCTGCAGGGGCCGCAAGGCCAGGCCCAGCTTGCCGGCCGGGCTGGCGCCCGAGGCCGCGTCGGTGTCGCTGTCAGCGGCTGCGGTCTTTTCACCGGCCTTGCCCAGGCGCGCGCTCAGGCTCTGGGCCTTGCCCTGGCGCCAGACCTCCAGCGACACGGTGTCGCCCGGCGAGGCCAGCGCGATGATGGCGGGCAGGTCACCCGAGGACACCACTTTCTGGCCGTTGACCTGGCGGATCACATCGCCCGATTGCAGGCCGGCGCGCTCGGCCGGGCCGTTCTTCTCGACGCGCGAGACCAGGGCGCCTTCGGGTCGGTCGAGCTTGAAGGAGTCCGCCAGGGTCTGGTTGACCTCCTGCACCACCACACCCAGGCGGGCATGCTCGACATGGCCTGTGGCCACGATTTGCTCGCGGATGCGGTTGGCCAGATCGATCGGGATGGCAAAGGACACGCCCTGGTAACCCCCGGTGCGGCTGTAGATCTGCGAGTTGATGCCCACCACCTCGCCACGCGCATTGAACAGCGGCCCGCCCGAGTTGCCCGGGTTGATGGCGACGTCGGTCTGGATGAAGGGCACGGCGCTGTCGTCCGGCAGCGAACGGCCCTTGGCGCTGACCACGCCCGCGGTCACGGTGTTCTCAAAGCCGAAGGGCGAGCCAATGGCCAGCACCCACTCGCCTACCTTCAGGTCGGCCATGCGCCCCATGCGCACCACAGGCAGGTGCTGGGCCTCGACCTTGATCACCGCCACGTCGGTGCGCGGGTCGGCGCCCAGCACCTTGGCGCGGAACTCGCGCCGGTCGGTCAGCTTGACGGTCACTTCCTTGGCGCCCTTGACCACATGGGCATTGGTCAGGATCAAACCGTCTTCGCTGACGATGAAGCCCGAGCCCTGGCCTCGGGTGGGCGTCTCTTGGGGCTGGGCGCGCGGGCTGCGGCCAGCGCCTGCCTGGGGGCCCAACTGGCCAAAGCGGCGCAAGAACTCGGCCATGCCCGGCGGCATGCCCGGCGCAGCGGCGGCAGCGTCTTCGCTGTCGTCGTCATCGCTGACCTGGGTGGTGCCGAGCACACTGATGTTGACCACCGCCGGGCCATAGCGCTCGGTGATCTGTGAAAAGTCGGGGGAACTGACCGCCCCCAGGGGCGCCTGGGCCGGCGCACTCAGCGCCGCCGGGCCCGCCTGGGCATGGGCCTGAAGGCCCTGCACGGCGGACACCCCGGCGCCACCGAGGGCGCCCGCGGCCAGCAAGGCCAGCAGCAAACGGGACGGGCTCAACTTGAAGCTGGGGGAAGAGGACATGGTTCACTCCTGTGAGGGGCTGTTGCAATGGTCCGACTGTGCAAGGCCAGGCTTAGGTCGTTCTTAAGCCCAGGTTTGGCCGCCCAAGACCAGCCCAATCCGCCAACGCCAGACACAGGTGAACGACCGGCTGTAACGGCGGTCAGAAATGGTTTCCAAACGGTCTTGAGCCCCCCCAACAGCCGGGTGGAGCCGTTAAATTGGCGCCGTCAAACGGCACCAGCTGACCGCCTGTGCCCACCGTCCCATCTGCAAAGCCCCAAGCACCCATGAAAATCAAAACCAAGCACATCAGTCTTGAAATCCGAGATGAAGGCCCGCACGACGGCCCCGTGGTGCTGTTGATCATGGGCCTGGGCATGCAGCTGGTGGCCTGGCCGGCCAGCCTGGTCGATGGCCTGGTGAACGCAGGCCACCGGGTCATCCGCTTTGACAACCGCGACATCGGCCTGTCGCAGCACTTCGACGAACTCGGCGTGCCCCACCTGCCCTGGCACCTGTTGCGCCATGCCCTGTGCATGCCGGCGCGCCCACCCTACCGACTGCAGGACATGGCGCAAGACGGGTTGGACCTGCTCGACGCCTTGCAGATCGAGCGCGCCCATGTGCTGGGGGTGAGCATGGGCGGCATGATCGCCCAGCGCATGGCGATTTCCGCCCCCCTTCGCCTGCGCAGCCTGACCAGCGTGATGAGCAGCAGCGGCGCGCGGGGCCTGCCGGGCCCCAGCGCGGCCGCCCGGGCCGCGCTGCTGCGCCGGCCCAGTGGTGACACCGACAGCGTGCTGCACCACTACCTGCAGCTGTACCGACTGATTGGCAGCCCCGCCTTCCAGGACGACCCTGAAGCGCTGCGCCGGCGCATCCTGGCCGGCATCCACCGCAGCTACCACCCCGAGGGCACGGTGCGGCAGATGGCCGCCATCGTGGCCGACAGCGGGCGCGCCAAAGCCTTGGCCCGCATCAGCACCCCGACCCTGGTGGTGCACGGTCGGCAAGACCCCCTGGTGCCCTTGGCCTGCGGCCAGGACACGGCCGCGCGCATCCCCGGGGCCCGCATGGCGGTCATCGACGGCATGGGCCACGACCTGCCCGAGGGCGTGGTGCAGCGCCTGCTGCCCCTGGTGCTGCCCCACCTGGCCGCGCACTGAGGTGCCGCAGCCCACGCAGGCGCGTCGGCCGGCGGCGGTCGTCCCAGGTTCAAGCGCCTGGGCCGGCGCTTGCCGGGCCAAAGCACACGCTGACGCTGAGCCCGCCCAGGCGGGCCGACTCGCCCAACACCAGTTGCGCGCCATGCTGGCGGGCGATCGCCTCGACGATGGCCAGGCCCAGGCCGCTGCCCGGGATGTCGGCCACCGCCTCGCCGCGCATGAAGCGGTCACGCACCCGGCTGCGCTGCGCCGGCGCAATGCCGGGGCCGCTGTCTTCCACGCGCCAGACCACCTGCGCCGAGGCCGGATCGCGGAACAGCGACACATCGACCTGCCCCGGCCCTGGCGTGTACTTGATGGCGTTGTCCAGCAGGTTGCGCAAGAGCACCCGCAAGGCCTCGGCCTGGCCGGGCACGCACAGAGGCAGGTCGGAGCGACCCGTCCCAGGCGCCTCGGCCAGCCCCAGGTCCAGGCCGCGCGCGCCGGCCTGCGGCAGCCACTCGGCCACGCCCTCGCGGGTCAGGGTCAGCAAATCCACCGGGCCCCAGGCGCCCTGCCCGCCAGCCTCCTGGCTTTCGGCCCGGGCCAGCAGCAGCAACTGCGCCACCAGGTCGATGGCGCGCTCGATGCCCTCGTGCAGGCGCTGCTGCGCCTGGTCGCGGGCCGCCGCATCAGGGGCGCGCTGCCAGGCCTGCAGCTGCAGGCGCAAGGCCGTCAGCGGGGTGCGCAGCTCATGTGCGGCATCGGCCACAAAGTGGCGCTGGGTTTGCAACGTGGCCTGCACGCGGGCGAACAAGGCATTCAACTCCCCCACCAAGGGGCGCACCTCGTCGGGCAGGTCTTGCTCGGGCAGGGGCGAGAGGTCGTCTGCGCTGCGCTGGGCCACCTGGCGCTGCATGCGCTGCACCGGGCGCAAAGTGCGGCCAATGATCCAGCCGACCACCAGCATCAGCAGGGGCGTGATGCCCAAAAGCGGCAGCACCGCGCGCAGGGCGAGGCCGCGCGCGCGCGCATCGCGCTCGCCCATGTCCTGGGCGATCTGCACGGTCTGCAAGGGCGACTGCAGCGAATAGACCCGGTAGCGCGCGCCGTCCACCTCCAGGTCAGAAAAGCCCAGCACCGCGCGCCCTGGCAGCACCGAGCGGGGCGAGCGAAACAGCTGCAAGCCGTCCGGCCCCCAGACCTGCACCTCAATGCCTCCGCCGTCCGCCTGCCCCGGATGCAGGATGCCCAGGGGCACGCCTTGCTGCACCTGGCGCGCCAGCTGTTGCAGGTGTTCATCGAACAAGGCGTCGGCCTCGCGCAAGGCGTTGCGGTAGGCCGCCGTGGCCAGCACTGCGCAGGCCAGCAAGATCGCGCCCAGCACCAAGGCCTGCAGGCGGGCGCGCAACGAGTGACGCGGCCCCAGGCGCAGCCCAGAGGGTGGCGATGAGGCGCGATCGCTCATTCGCGCGGCACCAGGTAGCCCAGGCCGCGCACGGTCTGGATCAGGCCAGCGCCCAGTTTTTTGCGCACGCCGTGGATGTAGACCTCCACCGCGTTGCTGCTGACTTCGTCTTTCCAGCTGAAGAGTTTTTCTTCCAGTTGGGGACGCGAAAAAATCACCCCAGGCCGGGCCAACAGCGGCTCCAACACCGCCCATTCACGCGCCGACAGGCTGACCGGTTGGCCGTGCAGGCTGGCTTCGTGGGTGGCGGGGTTGAGGCGCACGCCGTGCTGCTCGAACACCGGGCCCGCCTGGCCGGATTGGCGGCGCAGCAAAGCGCGCACCCGGGCCAGCAGCTCGTTGGTGTCAAAGGGTTTGACCAGATAGTCGTCGGCGCCAGCGTCCAGGCCGGCCACGCGGTCGCCCACGGCATCGCGGGCGGTCAGCACCAGCACCGGCAGGGGGCTGCGTTGCTGGCGCAGTTCACGCAGCACCTGCAGGCCGTCGCGCCGGGGCAGGCCCAGGTCCAACAGCATCAGGTCATAGGCGCTGCTGGCCAGGGCGGTTTGGGCCATCTCGCCATCGCGCACCCAGTCCACGGCGTAGTGCTCGGCGCGCAGCACATCCAGCACGGCCTGGCCGATCATGGGGTCGTCTTCTACCAGCAGCAGTCTCATCGCGGGGTCTCGCAGGGCTTGGTCAATCGAAACCAGGAGTTTGCGGCCACCGCCTTAGGCCAGGCTGAAGCCCCGGTCAGCGCCGGGGCCCAGGCCTCAAGCCGCCAGGCGTTGGCGGTGGCGGGCGATCTGGGCGCGCACCTGCTCGGGCGCGGTGCCCCCCAAGGTGTTGCGCGCGTTGAGCGAGCCGCGCAGGCTCAGCACTTCGTAGACGTCTTGCTCGATGCTGGGGTTGAACTCTTGGAGCACGGCCAGCGGCAGTTCAGACAGGTCCACTTGCTGGGCGATGGCGGCCTTGACGGCGTGGGCCACGGTTTCGTGGGCGTCACGGAAGGGCAGGCCCTTCTTCACCAGGTAGTCAGCCAGGTCGGTGGCGGTGGCGTAGCCGCGCTTGGCCGCGTCTTCCATGGCCTGCGGGCGCACGGTGATGCCGTCCACCATCTCGGCGAAGATGCGCAGCGTGTCCTTGAGCGTGTCGACGGTGTCGAACAGCGGCTCTTTGTCTTCCTGGTTGTCCTTGTTGTAGGCCAGGGGCTGGCCCTTCATCAGGGTGATCAGGCCCATCAGGTGGCCCACCACGCGGCCGGTCTTGCCACGGGCGAGCTCGGGCACGTCGGGGTTTTTCTTCTGCGGCATGATCGAGCTGCCGGTGGTGAAACGGTCCGCGATCTGGATGAAGCCGAAGTTCTGGCTCATCCACAGGATCAGCTCTTCGGACAGGCGGCTGATGTGCACCATGGCCAGCGAGGCGGCGGCGGTGAATTCGATCGCGAAGTCACGGTCGCTCACGGCGTCCAGGCTGTTCTGGCACACGCCATCCATGCCCAGGGTTTGCGCCACGCGGGCGCGGTCCAGCGGGTAGCTGGTGCCGGCCAGCGCGGCCGAGCCCAGCGGCAGGCGGTTGACGCGGCGGCGCACGTCAACCATGCGCTCGGCGTCGCGGCTGAACATCTCCACATAGGCCAGCATGTGGTGGCCAAAGCTCACGGGCTGGGCCACTTGCAGGTGGGTGAAGCCGGGCAGGATGACCTCGACGTTGCGCGAGGCGATGTCCAGCAAGGCTTTTTGCAGGTCCACCAGCAGGCCGCTGATGAGGTCAATCTCAGAGCGCAGCCACAGGCGCACGTCGGTGGCCACCTGGTCGTTGCGGCTGCGGCCGGTGTGCAGGCGCTTGCCGGCGTCGCCCACCAATTGGGTCAGGCGGGCTTCGATGTTGAGGTGAACGTCTTCCAGGTCCAGCTTCCACTCAAAGCTGCCGGCTTCGATTTCAGCGCGGATCTGCGCCATGCCGCGCTGGATGGCGGCCAGGTCGTCGGCGCTGATGATGCCTTGCGCGGCCAGCATGTCGGCGTGGGCCAGCGAGCCGGTCAGGTCCGCCAGCCAAAGGCGTTTGTCAAAAAAGACGCTGGAGGTGTAACGCTTGACCAGATCGCTCATGGGCTCGGAAAACAAGGCCGACCAGGCCTCCGATTTCTTGTCGAGCTGGTTGACGGAGGCCGATGCGGGTTGGGAGCTGGAAGACATGGGGTCAATAATCCGGTTCGGACGGCGGTCTGGCGGCCGACGTCCATGAGGCGCATGAAAGGCGCGTGGCAATGAAAGATTCTCAAATTTTATCGACCTTCGGCGGCGCCTCCGTGGAGTCCACGTCCAGCCCCACAGCGCCAGCCATGCCCATGGTGTTCGATGCCTGCCACATCGGGGTGATGTTGCGGGCCCTTTTGTTCGTCGAAACCGTGCTCGGCGTGGCCGTGCTGTACCGCGCCGATGACTTCCTGAGCTGGGTCGCTGGGCTGGGCTTGCTGACCGTGGCGGGCCTGCCCGGCACCCTGGCCTGGCTGGCCATGGCCTGCTGCCTGAAGCGGCCGCTGGCGCGACTGTCCACCCCCGGCCAGTACGTGGCTGGCGCGGTGCTGGGGGCGCTGGCGGGCAGCTACGGCTGCTTCATGCTGTCCCTGAGCCCGTTTGCCCCCTCGCCGCCTTGGCTGGCCGCCGCCATGACCGGGGCCTTGCTGGCCGGCTTGCTGGTGGGCGCCCTGGTGCTGCGCGCACGAGGACGCACCCCAGCGGCCACGACGGCGCGGCTGGCCGAGCTGCAGTCGCGCATCCGGCCCCATTTTTTGTTCAACACCCTCAACAGCGCGATTGCCCTGGTGCGCGCCGAACCGGCCCGCGCAGAGACCCTGCTGGAAGACCTGAGCGACCTGTTCCGGGCCGCCTTGCTGGACCGGGGCGAAACCACCACCTTGGCCCAGGAAGTGCAACTGGCCCGGCACTACCTGGCGATCGAACAGGTGCGCTTTGGCGATCGCCTGCGCGTGCAGTGGCAAATCGACCCGGCCGCCGACGCCGCGCGACTGCCGCCCCTGCTGCTGCAACCCCTGGTGGAGAACGCCATCAAGCACGGTGTGGAGCCCAGCACCGAAGGTGGAGAAGTGCAGGTTCGCACCCGCTTGAAGGGGGATCGCGTTCGCATAGATATCCTCAATACGCTACCAAACGCAACATTGCCATTTGAGACCCGCTCGGCAGGCCATGGGATTGCGCTGGCAAATGTAAGAGATCGCTTGCGTTTGTTGCACGACGTTGAAATTGAGTTCAGTGCCGGGGTCCGGGACGACCACTACCATGTCCGAATCACGTTTCCAGCGTGAGCCGGGCGCGGTGACATGACCGCCATATTGATCCATCCTTCGTCCCGAAAGCACCATGGAGCTTCACTTTCTGATCGTTGACGACGAGTCCTTGGCCCGCACCCGCCTGCGCGCCTTGCTCAGCGAATACAAGCCCGACCAACCCCACACCGTGCAAGAGGCGTCCAACGCCGTCACCGCCATGGGGGTTCTGGACCGAGAACCCATTGACGTGGTGCTGCTGGACATCCACATGCCCGGCACCGACGGCCTGGGCCTGGCCAACCACCTGCGCATCCTGCGCCGCCCGCCCGTGGTGATCTTTGTCACCGCCCACGCCGAGCACGCGGTGCAGGCCTTTGACCTCGATGCGGTCGACTACCTGACCAAGCCGGTGCGCGCTGAGCGCCTGCGTGACGCCCTGGGCAAGGCCGAGCGCCGCCTGCAAACCACGCGCAGCCAGCCCCCCGCGGTCGTGCCCACCGAGCACCTGATCATCCAAGACCGGGGTCGCACCGAGCGGGTGCCGCTGGCCGAGGTGCTGTACTTCAAGGCCGAACTCAAATACGTGACCGTGCGCACTGCCGTGCGCAGCTACATCCTGGACGGCTCGCTGAGCGAACTGGAAAGCCGCTACAGCAGCCAGTTCATGCGCATCCACCGCAACGCCCTGGTGGCGCGCCACGCCGTGCGCGCCCTGGAAAAGCATTTCGACGCTGAAGAGGGGGACGGCTGGGCCGTGCGCCTGCAAGGGCTGGATGAACGCCTGTCCGTCTCGCGCCGGCAACTGGCGGCGGTGCGCGAAGCGATTTCGGTCACCTGAGCGGGGTGGTTGAAGGCTGGCGCACCCGCAGCGCCGGGCCCATCCCTTCAAGCCGGCGCGGCACCGGCGCCCCATGCGCCGCCCGGCCCCAGAGGCGCCCCCTCGCCTGCGGCTGAGTCAGACACCCATCCCCGCCCAGCGCCTCCCACGGCCTGCTGCACCACCTCCCGGATCAGGTCCAAAGCCCGCTTGTGGGTCTCGGTGGCAGGACGGCGCGACGACCAGACCAGGTTCAACTCACTCATCACCCGTGGCGAATGGATGGCGTGCAGCGCAAACGGCGCTGCATTGTCAAAGTTGCTCAGGGTGTAGGCCGGCAGCACCGCGTGGCCCAGGCCCTCTTTGACCAGGTTCAGGATGGCGTTGAGCCCGTCCACCTGCAGGGTGACGCGCGGCTTGAGGCCAAAGCGGGCCATCTCCCCATCCAACAACAGGCGGAACACATTCGGGCTGCTGGGCAGGATCAGCGGCAGGGCCGCGACCTCGCGCAGGCTCAGCGCGGGCGGCAAGGGCTGCGCCCGGGTCAGCGGGCTGCCGTGGGCGGCGATCAGGACCAGCTCCTCCTGGTGCAGGCTCAAGCTGTCCAGGTCGGGCGAGTGGTTGGGGTTGTAGAGCACGGCCATGTCGAGGTTGCCCACCCGCAAGCCCTCGTACATCTGCACCGAAAACCCCTCGGTCAAGGTCAGGCGCGCCTGCGGCAGGTGCTGCATGAAGGCCCGGGTCAAGGGCACGGTGATCAGGCGCGACAGGCTCGGCGGCAGGCCAATCGACACCCGCCCAGCCAGCGCGCCGCGCACCGCGCCCAGCTCTTCGCGCGCCACCTCCACCTGGTGCAGGATGCCTCGCCCGTGCTCCAGCAGCAGCTTGCCGCTCTCGGTCAGTTTGACGCCACGGCCATTGCGGTCGAGCAGGTTCTGGCGCAGCTCCACCTCCAGCAACCGCACCTGCCGGCTCAGCGCGGGCTGGGCGATGTTGAGCGCGATGGAGGCCCGGGTGAAGCTGCCCAATTCAGCCACGCGCACGAAGTATTCGAGTTGCTTGAGGTCCATACCGCGAGAAAAATGTATAGCTTTCGCTGAACTATATCAATCCGGCATACCAGCTAGACGCCGCAGCCGCTGGCTCAGCGGGCCCGGCATGGCCAGAATCGCGACCATGCAAACCCCCATCCCCTGTCTTTTCATGCGCGGCGGCACCTCCAAGGGGCCGTTCTTCCTGGAAACCGACCTGCCAACCGACCTGCCCACGCGCGACCGCGTGCTGCTCTCGGTCATGGGCTCGCCCGACAAGCGCCAGATCGACGGCCTGGGCGGCGCCCACCCGCTGACCAGCAAGGTCGGCATCGTGCGCGCCAGCACCACCCCGGGTGTCGACCTGGACTTCCTGTTCGCCCAGCTGCAGCCCGACAAAGACACGGTGGACACCACGCCCAACTGCGGCAACATGCTGGCCGCGGTGGTGCCCTTCGCGCTGGAGCGTGGCCTGGTGCAGCCCCAAGGGGACAGCAGCACCTTCCGCGTGCTGACCCTGAACACCGACATGCAGTGCGACATCACGGTGCAGACCCCGCAGGGCCCGAACGGCCAGCGCTATGTCGAGTACGCCGGCGACGCCCGCATCGACGGCGCGCCGGGCAGTTCGGCCCCGATCACCATCAACTTCCTGGACACCGCCGGCTCGGTGGCGCCAGGCCTGCTGCCCACGGGCCGTGTGCTCGATGTGATCGATGGCGTGGCCGTGACCTGCATCGACAACGGCATGCCCTTGGTGATCTTCAAGGCCGCCGACGTGGGCCGCACCGGCTACGAAAGCGTGGCCGAGCTGAACGCCGACACCGAACTCAAGGCCCGCATCGAGCGACTGCGCATTGCCGCCGGTCACGCCATGGGCCTGGGCGACGTGACGCCCAAGAACTACCCCAAGATGACCCTGATCGCCCCGCCGCGCGACGGCGGTGCACTGAGCACGCGCAGCTTCATCCCGCATGTGTGCCACGACGCCATCGGCGTGCTGGCCGCCGTCACCGTGGGCACGGCTTGCGTGCTCCAGGGCTCGGTCTGCGAAGGCGTGGCCGTGGTGCCCGAAGGCGCCAGCAAAAAAGTATCGGTGGAACACCCTACCGGCGAATTCAGCGTCGAGCTGGCCACTGAGCCCGCCGCCCATGCCCCTGGCGGCCAGGCCGTCACCAAGGCCGCCCTGCTGCGCACCGCGCGCCTGCTGATGCGTGGCGAGGTGATGGTGCCCGCCGCCGTCTGGGCCCCCCAGCGCTGAGCCTGCAACCCAGGCTGGGCGACGCCCGGCCGCTTCCCGAATCAACACCCCTGAAGCCCCCTCTGGAGACCGACCGATGATCATCGACGTACACGGCCACTACACCACCGCCCCCGCCGCCCTCGGCGCCTGGCGTGATCTGCAAATCGCCGCCCTGAAAGACCCGAGCAAGGCCCCCAAGGCCTCCGAGCTGAAGATCAGCGACGACGAACTGCGCGAGTCGATCGAGACCAACCAGCTCAAGCTGATGAAGGAGCGCGGCTCCGACCTGACCATCTTCAGCCCGCGCGCCAGCTTCATGGCGCACCACATCGGCGACTTCGAAACCTCCAGCACCTGGGCGGCGATCTGCAACGAACTGTGCTTCCGCGTGGCCGAGCTGTTCCCCGACCACTTCATCCCGGCTGCCATGCTGCCGCAGTCGCCTGGCGTGGACCCGGCGACCTGCATCCCGGAACTGGTCAAGTGCGTCGAGCAGTTCGGCAATGTGGGCCTCAACCTGAACCCCGATCCGTCGGGCGGCCACTGGACCAGCCCGCCGCTGAGCGACCGCCACTGGTACCCCATCTATGAAAAGATGGTCGAGTACGACATCCCGGCCATGATCCACGTCAGCACCAGCTGCAACAGCTGCTTCCACACCACCGGCGCGCACTACCTGAACGCCGACACCACGGCCTTCATGCAGTGCCTGACCAGCGACTTGTTCAAGGACTTCCCGACGCTGAAGTTCCTGATCCCGCACGGCGGCGGTGCCGTGCCCTACCACTGGGGCCGTTTCCGTGGCCTGGCGCAAGAGCTCAAGAAGCCGCTGCTCAAAGACCACCTGCTGAACAACATCTTCTTTGACACCTGCGTCTACCACCAGCCGGGCATCGACCTGCTGACCAAGGTGATCCCGGTTGACAACATCCTGTTCGCCAGCGAAATGATTGGTGCCGTGCGCGGCATCGATCCCGAAACCGGCCATTACTACGACGACACCAAGCGCTACGTCGCCGCCACCCCCAACCTCAGCGACGAAGACCGCTACAAGGTCTATGAAGGCAACGCGCGCCGCGTCTTCCCGCGCCTGGACGCGCAATTGAAAGCCAAGGGAAAGTGATTTTTCGAGCGCGAGCCCCCCGTCACAGCAAGAGGCCGGGGTGAGCGTTTGGCGCAGGTCAAGGAGGAGCCCGCGAAGCGGGCTGGGGACACGGAGCCAAGCGCTCGCCCCGGCCTCCGCCCCTCCGCTCCACCGCCCCCTCTTCAACCACTGAACACACCGCACTCAACCTACTTGGGAGTCAAGACATGTACGAACTCGGAGTCGTCTACCGCAACATCACCCGCGCCGACCGCGCCGCCGCCGACGGACTGGCCGCCCTGGGCAGCGCCACCGTGCACGAGGCCATGGGCCGCGTCGGCCTGCTCAAGCCCTACATGCGCCCCATCTACGCGGGCCAAAAGGTCTCGGGCACGGCCGTCACCGTGCTGCTTCAGCCCGGTGACAACTGGATGATGCACGTCGCGGCGGAGCAAATTCAGCCCGGCGACATCGTGGTCGCCGCCGTCACCGCCGAGTGCACGGACGGCTACTTTGGCGACCTGCTGGCCACCAGCTTCCAGGCCCGTGGCGCGCGCGCGCTGATCATCGACGCCGGCGTGCGTGATGTGTCCACCCTGCAAGAGATGAACTTCCCGGTCTGGAGCAAGGCCATCAGCAGCAAGGGCACGATCAAGGCCACGCTGGGCTCGGTCAACATCCCCGTGGTCTGTGCCGGCATGCTGGTGACCCCGGGCGACGTGATCGTGGCCGACGACGACGGCGTGGTCTGCGTGCCCGCCGCCCGTGCCGCCGAGACCCTGGCCGCCGCCACCAAGCGCGAATCGTTTGAAGGCGAAAAGCGCGCCAAGCTGGCCAGCGGCGTGCTGGGCCTGGACATGTACAAGATGCGCGAGCCGCTGGCCGCCGCCGGCCTCAAGTACATCGACTGAACCCGCGCCGCCGCGCCCCGGGGCTCAGGCCCTGGGCCGGCCGCCCTCCTTTTTGCCCGCCTGACCGGTTCAGCCACACACCCCGGTCGGGCGCTCACCCCCAAGAGACTGACATGAGCAAACCCACCACAGGCGAATTCACCAAGACCTCCGGCTGGCTGGACTGGTACGAAGGCCCGAGCCAGCCGCGTTTTCAACTGCCCGCAGGCAGCGTCGACGCGCACTGCCACGTGTTCGGCCCCGGTGCCGAATTCCCCTACGCCCCCGAGCGCAAGTACACCCCTTGCGACGCCAGCAAGGCCCAGCTCTACGCCCTGCGCGACCACCTGGGCTTTGCCCGCAACGTGGTGGTGCAGGCCACCTGCCACGGCGCCGACAACCGCGCCATGATCGACGCCCTGGTCAACGCCAACGGCAAGGCACGCGGCGTGGCCACGGTCAAGCGCAGCGTGAGCGACGAAGAGATCCAGGCCATGCACGACGCCGGTGTGCGCGGCGTGCGCTTCAACTTCGTCAAGCGCCTGGTCGACTTCACGCCCAAGGACGAGCTGCTGGAGATCGCGGGCCGCATTGCCAAGTGGGGCTGGCATGTGGTGATCTACTTCGAAGCGGTCGACCTGCCCGAGCTGTGGGACTTCTTCACCGCCCTGCCCACCACCGTGGTGGTCGACCACATGGGTCGCCCCGACGTCACCAAGCCCATCGACGGCCCCGAGTTCCAGTTGTTCCTGAAGTTCATGCGCGAGCACAGCAATGTGTGGAGCAAGGTGAGCTGCCCCGAACGCCTGAGCGTCAGCGGCCCCAAGGCCCTGAACGGCGAACAAAATGCCTACACCGACGTGATCCCCTTCGCCAAGCGCGTGGTGGAGGAGTTCCCCGACCGCGTGCTGTGGGGCACCGACTGGCCGCACCCCAACCTCAAGGACCACATGCCCGACGACGGCCTGCTGGTGGACTTCATCCCGCACATTGCGCCGACGGCTGCGTTGCAGCAAAAATTGCTGGTCAGCAACCCCATGCGCCTGTACTGGCCCGAGGAAATTTGAAATGGCACTCGATAAACCCTACCTGGACGTGCCCGGCACGACCATCTTTGACGCCGAGCAATCGCGCAAAGGCTACTGGCTCAACCAGTTCTGCATGTCGCTGATGAAGGCCGACAACCGCGCGCGCTTCAAGGCCGATGAGCGCGCCTACCTCGACGAATGGGCGATGACCGAAGAGCAGAAACAGGGCGTGCTCACGCGCGACCTGAACCGCTGCATCGCGGCAGGCGGCAACATCTACTTCCTGGCCAAGATCGGCGCCACCGACGGCAAGAGCTTCCAGCAAATGGCAGGCTCCATGACCGGCATGACCGAAGCCGAATACCGCGACATGATGATCAACGGGGGCCGCTCCGCCGAAGGCAACCGCTACATCGGTGAAGACGGCGACGCCCAAGCCCACCGACAACCCCAGGGCAGCGCCCACCAGAAAGCCTGACATGGCCAAGATCACCGCATCCGTCTTCACCTCCCACGTCCCCGCCATCGGCGCGGCCATTGACCTCGGCAAGACCGAGGAGGCCTACTGGCAGCCCCTGTTCAAGGGCTACGAGTACTCCAAGCAATGGATGAAGGACAACCAGCCCGACGTCATCTTCCTGGTCTACAACGACCACGCCACGGCCTTCAGCCTGGAGATGATCCCGACCTTCGCCATCGGCACCGCGGCCGAGTTCCAGCCCGCGGACGAAGGCTGGGGCCCGCGCCCCGTGCCCAAGGTCATCGGCCACCCCGACCTGGCCAGCCACATCGCGCAAAGCGTGATCCAGGACGACTTCGACCTGACCATCGTCAACAAGATGGACGTGGACCACGGCCTGACCGTGCCGCTGTCGCTGATGTGTGGCCAGCCCGAAGCCTGGCCCTGCCCCGTGATCCCCTTCGCGGTCAACGTGGTGCAGTACCCCGTGCCCTCGGGCCGCCGTTGCTACAACCTGGGCAAGGCGATCCGCAAGGCCGTGGACAGCTTTGACAAGGACCTCAACGTGCACATCTGGGGCACCGGGGGCATGAGCCACCAGCTGCAAGGCCCGCGCGCCGGCCTGATCAACAAGGAATGGGACAACGCCTTCCTGGACCGCTTGATTGCCGACCCCGATGGCCTGTCCCAAGTGCCACACATCGACTACGTGCGCGAAGCCGGCTCCGAGGGCATTGAACTCGTGATGTGGCTGATCGCCCGTGGCGCCATGGACGACGTCAACGGTGGCAGCCAGCCGCCGCTCGTCAAGCACCGCTTCTTTCACGTCCCGGCCTCCAACACCGCCGTGGGCCACCTGATTCTGGAGAACCAAGCATGAGCAACAGCAAGACCATCAAAGTCGCCCTGGCGGGCGCCGGTGCCTTTGGCATCAAGCACCTGGACGGCATCAAGAACATCGACGGCGTGGAAGTCGTGTCCCTGATCAGCCGCGACCTCGAGAAGACCCGCGAAGTGGCAGCCAAGTACGGCATCGGTCACGTCACCACCGACCTGGCCGACAGCCTGGCCCTGCCTGAAGTCGACGCCGTGATCCTGTGCACGCCGACCCAGATGCACGCCGCGCAAAGCCTGGCCTGCCTGAAGGCCGGCAAGCACGTGCAGGTCGAAATCCCGCTGGCCGACAGCTGGAAGGACGCCGAAGAAGTCGTGGCCCTGGCCAAGCGCAGCGGCCTGGTCGCCATGTGCGGCCACACCCGCCGCTTCAACCCCAGCCACCAGTACGTGCACAAGAAGATCCAGGCCGGTGAATTCAACATCCAGCAAATGGATGTGCAGACCTACTTCTTCCGCCGCACCAACATGAACGCGCTGGGCCAGGCCCGCAGCTGGACCGACCACCTGCTGTGGCACCACGCCGCCCACACCGTGGACCTGTTCGCCTACCAATGCGGCAGCCCCATCGTGAAGGCCAACGCCGTCCAGGGCCCGATCCACCCGACCCTGGGCATCTCCATGGACATGAGCATCCAGCTCAAGGCGGCCAACGGCGCCATCTGCACGCTGAGCCTGTCCTTCAACAACGACGGCCCGCTGGGCACCTTCTTCCGCTACATTGGCGACACCGCGACCTACATCGCCCGCTACGACGATCTGGTCAATGGCAAGGAAGAAAAGATCGATGTCTCGCAAGTGGATGTGTCCATGAACGGCATCGAGCTGCAAGACCGTGAGTTCTTCGCCGCCATCCGCGAAGGCCGCGAGCCCAACTCCAGCGTGGCCCAAGTGCTGCCCTGCTACCAAGTGCTGCACGATCTGGAGCAGCAACTCAACGCTGCCTGAGCGGCAATCTGCCCCACCACGGCTCCAGCCCCCCGCTGGGGCCGTTTGTGTTTGAGGACCTCTGCATGACCACCCGATCCCTTGGCCCCTTCCAAGTCAGCCCCATTGGCCTGGGCTGCATGAACCTGAGCCACGCCTACGGCCAGCCGCCCTCGTTGGAAGACGCTGAGCGCCTGCTGCTGCGCGCGCTCGACCTGGGCGTGACCCTGTTCGACACCGCCGCGCTGTACGGCTTTGGCGCCAACGAAACCCTGGTCGGCCAGGTGCTGGCCAAGCACCGCCAAAAATTCACCCTGGCCAGCAAATGCGGCATGCAGGGCGTGGGCTTTCCCGACGGCGTCAAGCGCGTCATCGACGGCCGCCCCGAGACCCTGCGCGCCACCTGTGAAGACAGCCTGCGCCGCCTGCAAACCGAGGTCATCGACCTGTACTACCTGCACCGCTGGGACAAACAGGTGCCGATCGAAGAATCGGTCGGCGCCCTGGGCGACCTGGTGCGCGCGGGCAAGATCCGCAGCGTGGGCCTGAGCGAGGTCTCGGCCCACACCTTGCGCCGCGCCCACGCCGAGCACCCCATCGCCGCCGTGCAGACCGAGTACTCGCTGTGGACGCGCAACCCCGAGATCGCGGTGCTCGACACCTGCGCCGAACTGGGGGTGGCCTTTGTCGCCTTCAGCCCGGTGGCGCGGGGCTTCCTGACCGGCCAGGTGCGCGACGTGAGCGCCTTGGACGCCAAGGACATCCGCCGTGCCATGCCGCGTTTCGCGCCCGCGACCTATGCCGCCAACCTGGGCCTGCTCGACGGCGTGGCCGAGGTGGCGCGCGAGGCGGGCTGCAGCCTGGCCCAGTTGGCCCTGGCCTGGCTGCTGCAGCGCGCGCCGCACATCATCCCGATCCCGGGCACCACGCGCCTCGACCACCTCGAAGAAAACCTGGGTGCGCTGCAGGTCACGCTGAGCGCTGCGCAAATGGCGCGCTTGGACCAGGTCATCAACCGCCACACCGTCCAAGGCCCGCGCTACAACCCCGGCAACCAGGTGGAGATCGACACCGAGGAGTTCAGCGCGTGAGCCCCGCCCTGCGCCGCCGCCCCGTGCTCGGGGCCTTGGGCGGCCTGCTGAGCAGCGCCTGGGCCGCGGGCCCGGTTCGGGCGCAAAACGCCTTTCCCCAGCGCCCCATCACCTTGATGGTGCCGTTTGCAGCCGGCGGCGTGGCCGACCTGACCGCCCGCACCGTCGGCCAGGCCATGGGGGCCTTGCTCAAGCAGCCGGTGGTGATCGACAACCGCCCTGGCGCGGGCGGCATCGTGGCCACCGGCCTGGTGGTCCAGGCCGTGCCCGACGGCCACACCCTGCTGCTGATGAGCAACGCCAGCGCCGTCAGCGTGCACCTGTTCAAGAAGCTGCCTTTTGACGTCACGCGTCAGCTCACCCCCATCAGCACCCTGGGCTTTTTTGACCTGGCGCTGGCCGTGCCGGCAGGGTCCCGCTTCAAGTCCCTGGCCGATCTGCTGGCCTACGCACGCGCCCAGCCCGGGCGCCTGACCCTGGGCACCATCGCGCCGGGCAGCACCCAGCATCTGGCGGCTGAGTGGTTCAAGTCGCGCGCGGGCATCGAGGCCACGGTCGTGCCCTACAAGGGCTCGCCCGCCTTGCTGCAGGCCTTGCGCGCGGGCGAGGTGGATGTGGGCTTCGAGATCCTGAGCCCGCTGCTGCCCCAGGTGCAGGCCCAGGCCCTGCGCTTGCTGGCGGTCACCGGACCGCAACGCTTTGGCCCCCTGCCCGAAGTCCCCACCGTCAAAGAGCAAGGGCTGCCGGACTACGAGGTGGACAGCTGGAACGCCCTGGCCGCCCCCGCCGGCACCCCGGCGAGCACGTTGGAGCGACTGAACTGGGCGGCGCGCGAAGCCCTGGCCCAGCCGGCCGTGCAAAGCGCCTTGCTCAAGCTCGGCGTCAAGCCTCAAGCCGGCACGCCAGCCGAACTGGGTCAGCTGCTGAACAGCGAAATCAAGCACTGGGGCGAGGTGGTGCGACGCGCGGGCATCGCGCCCGAATGAGCGCTCAGGTCGGGCTCGGCAAGACCTCGGCCACCACCTGCGCCAGCACCTCACGCAGCCACTGGTGCACCGGGTCGCCCTGGTGGCGCAGGTGCCAGACCTGGTACATGGGCATGGGCGGTGTGGCCAGCGGCACCGGGGCCTGAGCCAGGCCGTGCAGGCTGTGGCGCGCCAGCAGCGAAGGCGCGGTGGCCAGCCAGTCGCTGCCACGCAGCATCGCGCCCAAGGCCGCCATGCCCGGCACATGGGCCACAAAGCGGCGCGCCAGGCCCTGCCCCGTGAGCCACTGGTCAATGTCCAGCTGGCGCCGGGGCTCGTAAAGCACCGACACATGGTCGGCCGCCAGGTAGTCGGCCCGGCTGAGCGGGGCGGCGCGCTGCGCGGCGTCGTAGAACACGGCGTAGCGGTCTTCAAACAAGCGCTTTTGCAAGAGATCCGAGCCCTCGGGCGGGCGCGGCGTGATGATCAATTGGCACAACTCGTCGCGCAGCAGCGCCGGGCCCGGGGCGCCCGACTTGATCACGCGCAGGCTCACCCCCGGGGCCTGGGCGCGCAGGCGGCGCAGCAGCGGCGGCAGCAGCAAATCGCGCTGCAAATCATTGGCAGCGAGGGTGAAGCAGGTGTGCAGGCGCGCTGGCTCAAAACCCGCCGCCACGCTGAAGGCCTGCAACTCGTCGAGCAGGCTGCGCGCGCGCCGCGCCAGCAACTCGGCCTGCGCGGTGGCCACGATGCCGCGCCCCGATTTGACGAACAAGGCCTGGCCCACGATGGCGCGCAGCCGGTCCAGGCCGTGACTGACGGCCGACTGGGTCAGGCCCAGGCGCTGCGCCGCGCCGGTCACGCTGCCCGTGTCCACCACCGTCACCAGCAGTTGCAGCAAACGGGCGTCCAAGCTCAACCAATCGATTTTGTTCATAGATTTGATGAGTATCCATCTGTTTATCTTTGGGACTCAGCCCGGAATACTGGCGCCCTGACCCAGATCAAACGCAGGAGACCGCCATGACCCAAGCGCAGCCCCCCATCCCCGGCACCACCGTGTTCGACGGCGAGCAGGCCCAAAAAGGCTATGCCTTGAACAAGATGTGCTACGCCTTCAACAGCGCCGAGCAACGCGCGGCCTTCAAGGCCGACGAGGCCGGCTTCATGCGCGCCTGGGGCCTCAATGAGGAGCAGACCCGTGCCATCAGCGAACGCGACGTGCTGGGCCTGCTGGCCGCCGGCGGCAATGTGTACTACCTGGCCAAGTTCGCCGGCATCCTGGGCCTCGATGTGCAGGACCTGGGCGCGGCCCAGACCGGCCTCAACAAAGAAGCCTTCAAGGCCCGCCTGGTGGCCCAGAACCAGCAGCCCGACACCCTGGCCGCCTGAGCGCCAACCCACCTACCCCACGGAGAAACAACATGGCAAAAATCGTCGGTGGCATGACCACTTCCCATGTGCCCGCCATTGGCGGCGCCCTGCACAAAGGCCTGCAAAACGAGCCCTACTGGAAGCCTTTTTTTGATGGCTTCTTGCCGGTGCGCCAGTGGCTGGACGAGGTCAAGCCGGACATCGCCGTGGTGTTCTACAACGACCATGGTCTGAACTTCTTCCTCGACAAGATGCCGACCTTCGCCATCGGTGCCGCCGCGCAGTACCACAACGCTGACGAGGGCTGGGGCATCCCCACGCTGCCCCCATTCAAGGGCGCCACCGACCTGTCCTGGCACCTGATCAACCACCTGGTGGAGCGCGACTTCGACCTCACCACCTGCCAGGAGATGCTGGTGGATCATGCGTTCACCCTACCGCTCAAGCTGTTCTGGCCTGAAGGCGACTGCCCGGTGTTGACCGTGCCCATATGCATCAACACCGTGCAGTTCCCCCTGCCCAGCGCCAAGCGCTGCCTGGCCCTGGGCCGCGCCGTGGGCGAGGCAATTGCCGCCTGGGACAGCGACAAGAAGGTGGTGGTGATTGGCACCGGGGGCCTGAGCCACCAGCTCGACGGCGAACGCGCCGGTTTCATCAACAAGCCCTTCGACCTCAAGTTCATGGACAGCCTGTTCAACGAACCCGAGTGGGCCACCCAGTTCAGCATCAACGAGCTGGTCGAGAAAACCGGCACCCAAGGCGTGGAGCTGCTGATGTGGCTGGCCACCCGGGGCGCTGTGCCGGGCGCGGTGCGCCGCGTGCACACCAACTACCACATCCCGATCTCCAACACCGCGGCCGGCACCATGGCCTTTGCGGCGGCCTGACTCGGCCCGCGCGGGGGCGCGGCGCTGCCTAGAATCAAGGGCTGCAGCCGGGCGACGACCCGGCTTTTCTGACACCCAGAGACAGGACCACCGCCCATGACCCGATTCACCGCCCCGACCCGCCGCCAGTGGCTGGGCCTCAACGCCGCCTTGCTGGCCCCCGGCGCCGCGCTGGCGCAAAGTGCCAGCTACCCCGACCGCCCGGTCAAGCTGGTGGTGGGCTACCCGGCTGGCGGCGCGGTGGACATCGTGGGGCGCACCATCGGCCAGGCCTTGAGCGGCCCGCTGGGGCAATCGGTGGTGGTGGACAACAAGCCTGGCGCGGGCAGCAACATCGCCATCAAGTCGGTGATCGACAGCCCGGCCGATGGCTACACCTTGCTGGTGGCGGCCAATGCGCTGGCCGCCAACATGTCGCTGTACCAGCCCGCCCCTTTTGACGCCGAGCGTGACCTAGCCCCCATCGGCCTGATTGGGCGCGTGCCGGTGGTGCTGGCCGTCAACCCGGCCTCGGGCTTCAACAGCCTGGCCCAACTGATCGCCGCGGCCAAGAACAAGCCGGGCAGCGTCAACTACGCAACGCCAGGCAACGGCTCCACGCCCCACTTGGCGGTGGAGCTGTTCGAACGTGCCGCCGGCCTGCAACTCTCGCATGTGCCCTACCGGGGCGGCGGCCCGGCCATCACCGATGTGATCGGTGGCCAACTGCCCATGGTGGCGGTGAATGCGCTGGAGGCCTTGCCTCACCAAAAAGCCGGTCGCCTGCGGGTGATCGCGGTGCTCAGCGCGCGGCGCAGCCCCATCTTCCCCGAGGTGCCCACCATCGCGGAAAGCGGCTTTGCCGGCTTTGAAGCCTCCGTCTGGTACGGCTTGCTGGCCCCAGCGGCCACACCCAAAGCCATCGTCAGCCGCCTGCACGGCGAGCTGCAAAAAGCCCTGGCCAGCAAAGACGTGCGAGACAAACTGGCGGCCGTGGGCGGCGAGGTCAACCCGGGCAGCAGCGAGGACTTTGCGCGCCTGATCCGCAGTGAGCAGCAGCGCTACGAGAAAGCCATCCGCAGCGGCAACATCGCGCCCGATTGAGTGCGCCGCCCCAGCGCCTGAGGGAGCGCCCCCTCAGTGGGTGTGGGCCAAGCCGCTGGCGGCGGTGACCAGGCCAATGCCCAGCGCCAGCCAGGCGATCTGCGCGGCCGTCTGGCGCGCCGTCAGGCGCTTTTGCAGCTGTGGAATCAGGTCGGCCAAAGCCACGTAGATGAAGCTGCTGGACGCCACCGTCAGAAAGTACGGCAGCCAGTCCTGCAAGGGCTCCAAGAGGTAAAAGCCCACCACGCCGCCAAGGGTGGTCACGGCCCCGGCCAAAGACACCTTCAGCAAGGCCAGGCGGCGGTTGCCGCTGGCCTGGCGCATCACCACCAGGTCGCCCATGTGGTGGGGCACCTCGTGGGCCAGCACCGCCAGCGCCGCCACCAAGCCCAGTCGGACATCGGCCACAAAGGCCGACGCAATCAAGATGCCGTCACCAAAGCAGTGCACGCTGTCGCCGGTGATCAGGGTCCAGCCCCCGGCCTGCACGCCTGCGTGGGCGTGGGCATGCCCGTGGTCGTGGGCATGGCCAGGGTCTTCGCCGGGGGCGTGAGCATGGGCGTGGCCGTGATCCGCATGCGCATGGTGCTCATGGCCCTGACCATGCTCATGCCCGTGGTGCCACAGCTCTGCTTTGTCGAGTAAGAAGAAGAACACCACGCCCACCAGCAAGGTGGCAAACAAGGCATGGGCGCCGGCGGAGCCCTCAAAAGCTTCGGGCAAGAGGTGCATGAAGGCCGTGGCCAGCAGGGCCCCGGCGGCCAGGCTCAGCAGGTGTTGGGCATTGAGCCCTCCACGCCCGGAGTTCACCCCGACACGCATGAGCAGCGCAGCCACCCAGACGCTGCCAATGCCAGCCCCCAAGGTGGCGAGAATGATTGCGACCAATGTCATAAAACGAGAACCCCAGAGCGCCGCCCCAGCAGGCCACAGCGCCAAAACAGACCCGCAAACCCCCGGGGCCTGCACCCGCCCACCGCCCCACAGCAGAGGGGGTCACGAGGACGAACCCGAGAGTTTACCGGGCTGGCCAGTTCCTTGCGCGCAAGCCGCACAGCCCCCCAAGCGACACCGGAGCCTGTTGCTTGGGCCACCAGGGCTTCCCGGCTGGCGCACGGGTTGCTAGACTGCCGCACCGAGCGCCGCCATAGGGGCCCGCTTCAGGCTCCCGCGACCGCGTTCAACCTGCCCTGCCCATGCCTCAGTCCCCCCTGTCGAACCCGCCCCCATCGAGTTGGCTGTCCCACCCTGCCCTCTGGGTCGGCAGCGTGCTGGGCCAGGTCGGCCTGGCCCTGTCAGGTTGGCAGTTGTTCCTGGCGGGACAACCCGCGCTGGCAGCCCTCAACTGGCTGGCGCTGCTGGCCTTGCTGGTGGGCAGCCTCCAGGCCTGGAGCGCCTTGCAACAAAGCCTGCGCGCGGCCCAGCACATGCAGCAGGAACGCGATCAAGCCCGTGCGGCGCACGAACAGCTGCAGGGGGCCTTGCGCTGCTTTCCCGACGCCCTGGCGCTGTTCGATGCCCAAGACCGCCTCATCATCGCCAGCGACCGCTACCGGGAGATGAACCCCACGGTGGCCCCGCTGCTGCAGCCGGGCGTGCCGTTTGAAGTCATCATCCGCACCGCCGCCGCCGCGGGCGAAATCCTTGAAGCGGTGGGCCAGGAAGAACGCTGGGTGCAGCAACGCCTGGCCGAGCACCGCGCGCCCAAACAAGACTTTTTGCAGGCCCTGAGCGACAACTGCTGGGTGCGCGTCAACGAATGCCGCACGCCCGAGGGCGGTTTGATCGGCCTGCGCACCAACGTGACCGACTTTGTGCGCCAGCAGCAGGCGCTGCAGGAGGCGCGCAGCGACGCCCAGCAAGCAAGGCGCCTGCTGGTGCGGGCGCTGGACGCCCTGCCGGTCGCGCTGGAGATCTTTGACGAGCAGGACCAGCTGGTCATCTACAACCGGGCCTTGCAACGCATGTTCAGCCACATCGACTACCCCGCCTCGGTGGGACGTCGCTTTGCCGACATGGCGGCCGAGAGCCTGCGCCACCAGGTGGTCATCGAAGCCATTGGCCAAGAAGAGCCCTGGCTGGCCAAGCGCCTGGAAGAGCGCCAACGCCTGGTCAACCGCACCTTTTTGCAGGCCCTGTCCGGCGACCGCTGGGTGCAGGCCTTTGAGACCCGCACGCCCGAAAACTACATCGTGGCGGTGCGCCTGGACGTGAGCGACATGGTCAAGCAACGCCAGGCCCTGGAAAGCGCCCAGCGGGAAGGCCAGCGCAACCGTCAGTTGCTGATGGATGCCATCGAAGCCTTGCCCGAAGGCCTGGCCGTCTACGACGCCGACGACAAGCTGCTGCTGTGCAACACCCAATACCGCCTGATGTACAGCGAACTGGCCAGCCTGCTGCAGCCCGGGCGCAGCTTTGAAGACCTGGTGCGCTACGCCCAAACCCAAGGCCATTACGTCGAACGCAGCGATGAGGGGCCGGACTGGGGCGCTCTGCGCCTGGCCTCGCACCGCCGCCCCGGCGCGGCCCTGGTGGTGCCCATGCACAACGGCCGCTGGTACCGCGTGCATGAGCGCCAGACCGCCGAGCGCATGACGGTGGGCGTGCACGTGGACGTGACCGAGCTGATCGTGAAGGAACAACAACTGGCCAGCGCCAACCAGCGCCTGGCCACGCTGTCGGTCACCGATGGCCTGACCGGCATCCACAACCGGCGCAGCTTTGACGAGGCCATGGCCCGTGAGTGGATGCGCTGCCAACGCCACCAACTGCCCCTGGCGCTGCTGCTGGTCGACATCGACCACTTCAAACGCTACAACGACCACTACGGCCACCTGGCCGGCGACGACTGCCTGCGCCGTGTGGCCCAGGTGCTGATCGGCGATGTGCGGCGCAGCGGCGAGCTGGTGGCGCGCTACGGCGGCGAGGAGTTCGTGATCCTGTTGCCCGGCAGCACCGAGGACGGCGCCCGCGAGGTGGCCCAGCGCTGCCTGGAACGCATGCGCACCGAGAACATCCCGCACGTGGCCTCGCTGACCAGCTCGCGCCTGACCATGAGCATCGGCGTGGCCTCCTGCCAACCCGACGCGCGCGGCCAGCCCCACGCCTTGATCAATGCCGCGGATGCGGCCCTCTACCAGGCCAAGCAGAACGGGCGCGCACGCTACGTGCTAGCCTCGGCTTTGAAGCCCCCGACCGACCCGTCCACCACCAGCATCCACCGCCCGCCAGAGGCCTGAACGCCCCCAGACCCGACCTGGGGAGCGGGTTTTTGACGGTCCTCACCCCGCACTGCCGCCAGGCAAGGCACCATGCAGGGCTGTCACCTGGACCGGCACCCCGCGGGTCCTGATCGAAAGCCTCCCATGCGCATACTCCTGACCGGCTCCACCGGCTTCGTCGGCCGCCACCTTCAGCAAGCCCTGCAACGCGCGGGGCATGAGGTGGTCCCCGGTGTTTCCCCCGCCCGGGCTGCCCGCACCAACGCCGGTGTCGCCATGGACTTTGCCCGTGACACCTCGGCCGCCACCTGGCTGCCCCGCTTGAATGGCGTGGATGCGGTGGTCAATGCCGTGGGCGTGTTGCGGGACAGCAAGGCCCGGCCCATTGACGCGGTGCACCGCGACACCCCCATCGCTTTGTTCGACGCCTGCGCCCAAGCCGGGGTGCGTCGGGTGATCCAGGTCTCGGCGCTGGGCATTGCCAGCAGCCCGACCCGCTATGCGAGCACCAAGCGCGCCGCCGACACCCATTTGCTGGCCCTGCACGAACAAGCCGCCCTGAGCGCCCTGGTGCTGCGCCCCAGTGTGGTGTTTGGCAAGGGGGGCGACAGCAGCGCCTTGTTCATGAACCTGGCGCGCCTGCCCGTGGCCCTGCTGCCGGGTCCGATGCTGACCGCCCGGGTGCAACCGGTGTCGGTGCACGACCTGGCCGCCGCCGTGGTGGCCAGCCTGGCCCAAGAAAAGGCCCCCACCGGCGTGCTGGCCTGCGCCGGCCCGGAGGCCCTGAGCCTGGCCGCCCTGGTGGCCAGCCTGCGCCAGCAAAGCGGCCATGGCCCCGCCTGGGTGCTGCGCCTGCCCAACGCCCTGACCCAGCTGAGCGCCCGGCTGGGTGACCAGTTGCCCGCCTCCGTGCCCTGGTGCAGCGAGACCCTGGCCATGCTGGGCAGCGACAACGTGGGCGACGCGCGCGCCTTCCAAGCCCTGCTGGGGCGGCCCGCCGTGCACTACAAGGATTTGGTGGCCAAGGCCTGGCGCTGACGCCGCAGTTCGGCCAAAGGCATCGGGCGACCAAACCAATAGCCCTGCCCGTAAAGGCAGTCCGCCTCCAGCAAACGCTGGGCTTGCTCCGGCGTTTCAATGCCTTCGGCCACCGCCACGGCATCCAGGCTGCGGGTGATGTCGAGCAGCATCTTCAAAATCGCGGCGCTGCGCGGGTTTTGCTCGGCCGCGACGATGAAGCTGCGGTCGATCTTGACCTCAAAAAACTGGAACTTGTTGAGGTAGGACAGCGAGGAGTAGCCCGTGCCAAAGTCGTCCAGCGCCATGCGCACGCCCTGGGCGTGGAGGTCAGCCAGGGTCTTGAGTGTGGCGGGGTCGTCTTCGACCAGCAAGCTCTCCGTGATCTCGATGGCCAGGGCGTGAGGCGGCAGGCCGCTCAGGCGCAGCGCCTCGGCCACCTGCGCACCAAAGTCCGCCTGCACCAGCTGCCGCTGCGACACATTCACATGCAGCAAAAAGCCCTCGGGCAAGGGCTGCTCACGCATCCATTGCGCCACTTCTTGCGTGGCCTGGCGCAGCACCCATTGGCCCAGCTCCACGATCAGGCCCGACTCCTCGGCCAGGGGAATGAACTGGGCAGGCCCCACCATGCCATGCTTGGGGCTGTTCCAGCGCAGCAAGGCCTCCAGCCCATGCAGGGCCTGATTCTGCAGCCGGACAATGGGTTGAAAGTGCACTGTGAACTCGCCCTGGGCCAGGGCCGCGCGCATGTCGTTGACCAGTTCGGCGCTGCGCCGGGTGCTGTCGAGCAAGCAGGCGTCAAAGTCGACCCGCTGACCGCGCTCGCCGGCTTTGGCGACCTGCAAGGCCACGCTGGCGTAGCGCAATAAATCAGGGTCCAGTTGCAGACCGGGGCCATCGGCCTGCACCACGCCCAGGCTGGCGCCCAGCAACACCTCATCGGTCGCGGTCAAAAAGACTGGCTTGAACACGTCCTGCAAGCGCTCGATCAAGGCCTCTGTGCCCTCGGCCAAACGGGGCCACAGCACGAGAAATTCGTCACCGGCCACGCGCGCCACCACGGCCTGCGCCGGGCTGGCCGCGCGCAAGCGGTGACCCACCTGGCGCAGCAGCTCGTCACCGGCGCTCGGGCCCAGGGAGGCATTGACCGCCCGAAACCGGTCCACCCCAAACAGCAAGACGGTAAGCGGGCGCTGCGCCAGCCCCTCGCTGGCGGCGATCAGGCCACGGCGGTTGGGCAAGCCCGTGACGGCATCGCGCAAGGCCATGTCGTGCAGCTTGGCCAGTTGCGCCAGGATGCGGCGCGACATGGCGTTGAAGGCCTCGGTCAACAAGGCGGTTTCGTAGATCCGGCTGTGGTCCACCAGCACGCGGTGGGTGGGCCGATCCTGCGCCAACTCCGACGCGGCTTGGGCAGCCTGGTGAATGGGGTGGGCAATGCGACGCATCCACCACAGGCCCAGCAGCAAGCCGACGCCGGCCAAGCCCAGCGCCAGCATCAGGGCCCACTGCGCACTGGCCTGCGAGCTGCCGATCAGCTCCCCCTCCGAGACCAGGGCCACCAGCTGCCAATTGAGGCCACGCGCATCCGTCAAGGGCGATACCCGCCCCAAATACTTTTGCCCGGCCACGGTCAGGCTGAAGTCGGGCGGGCTGTCGGTGGGGCGCGGATGCCAGGTGGCAAAACTGGCTTTCAACAGCAGGTCACTGCTGTTCTGGGCCAGGGCGATCTGCGGCGACCGCGGAGGCGGGTCGGCCAAGCCCTCCTCCTGGGCATGGGAGTGCGCCAGCAAGTGCCCTTGCTCATCGACCACGTACACCAGCGCCGACGGGTAGCCTTGCAGCAGCGGCAGGGCCCGCAGGCGATGGGACAGGTCGCTGAGCGACAAGTCCGTGGCCAGCACGCCCAAGAGTTGCCCGTCGCCCCCTTTCACCGGGGTGGTGGCCGAGATGGAGGTCACATCGCCAAAGCTGGACAGGTAGACCGGCGTCCAGCGTGGCAGGCCCGAGCCCGCAGCGGGCCGGTACCAGGGCCGAACGCGGGGGTCGTAGCCGACGATGACTTTCTCGTTCGCGGGGCCGGGCTCGTCGCGGGCGACCAGGCGCTGACCGGTGCGCTGGTCCTTGAGGTAACGCCGCACGCCGGCACGCCTGTCCTGCTTGAGGCCAAAGAATTCACCTTGCGCGCTGCCGAACTGAATCATCTCGACCTGCGGGAAATGAGGCCGGTAGACCGTGCTGAACTGGTGGTCAAACAAGTGCTCCACCGCCCGCATGTCGCCCGCGTCGTGGACGCCGGGGCGGGCCACCAGGCCGGCCAGGCTGAGCTGCAGGGTGAAGACCGACTCCAGGTGGCCGGTGATTTCAGAGCGGATGTGCTCGCTGGTGGCCAACAGCAGGTTGTTGCCGCTGCTGTCGATCAGGCGCATGGCGCTGATGCGCTGCGCCGTCAGCAGCAGGCCGATGACCAGCAACAGCATCAGCCCAGAGGGCAATGCCAGCGCTAACCACAAAGGCATCCGCAGTCGTCTGAACATGGCGCTTTCGCAAAGTGGAAGGGGCCGGGGCGGCGCGCGTCCGCACCGAGCAGTGGGTTTCTAGTGTAAGCAGTTGTGCGTTTTGACACACCCCCCTCCAACCCACCGCCCCCGGGCGGCGCACCGGTTCAGTGGGCTTGATCCCAGTTGGCGCCCACGCCAACCTCGGCCAGCAAAGGCACTTGCAAGTCGGCCACGCCGGCCATCAAGGCGGGGATGGCCTGGCGCAGCCAGTCGACCTCGCCCTCGGGCAGCTCGAAGACCAATTCATCGTGCACCTGCATGATCATGCGCGTGCCCCGCGCCTCCTGGTCCAGCACCTGCTGCACCTTGACCATGCTCATCTTGATCAAATCGGCCGCCGTGCCCTGCATGGGCGCGTTGATCGCGGCGCGCTCGGCGCCAGCGCGGCGTGGGCCATTGGGCGAGTTGATCTCGGGCAGGTACAGGCGGCGGCCAAACACCGTCTCCACATAGCCTTGGGCCTTGGCCTGGGCCCGGGTCTCGTCCATGTACTGCTTCACGCCAGGGTAGCGCTGGAAGTAGCGGTCAATGTAGGCCGCTGCAGCCTTGGTCTCGATGCCCAGGCTCTTGGCCAGGCCAAAGCTGCTCATGCCGTAGATCAGGCCGAAGTTGATGGTCTTGGCATAGCGGCGCTGCTCGGTGCTGACCTGCTCCGGGGCGACGCCAAACACCTCGGCGGCGGTGGCGCGGTGCACGTCCATGCCTTCGCGGAAGGCGTGCAGCAAGGCCGGGTCGGCGCTCAGGTGGGCCATGATGCGCAGCTCGATCTGCGAGTAGTCGGCGCTGGCGATGACATGGCCTGGCGCGGCCACAAAGGCCTCGCGCACGCGCCGGCCTTCGGCGGTGCGGATGGGGATGTTTTGCAGGTTGGGGTCGTTGCTGGACAGGCGCCCGGTCACCGCCACGGCCTGCGCGTAATGGGTGTGGACGCGGCCATCGCGCGGCAAGGCCAGCTGCGCGAGCTTGTCGGTGTAGGTGCTCTTGAGCTTGGACAGGCTGCGGTGCTCCAGCAGCTTGGCGGGCAGGGGGTAGTCCTCGGCCAGCTTTTCGAGCACCTCTTCGTCGGTGCTGCGCGCGCCGGTGGCGGTCTTCTTGACGACGGGCATGCCCAGTTTGTCAAAGAAGATCTCGCCCAGCTGCTTGGGGCTGCCCAGGTTGAAGGGCTGGCCGGCGATCTCGTAGGCCTCGGTCTCCAGCTGCAGGATGCGCTGGCCCAATTCATGGCTTTGCTGGTGCAGCGTGGGCGCATCGATCAGCACGCCGTTGCGCTCAATCCGGTAGAGCGCCTCGCTGCTGGCGATCTCAAGCTGGTAGATGCCCTGCAGCTTGGGCTCGGCCTGCAGCTGAGGCCACAGCCACTGGTGCACGGCCAGGGTCAGGTCCGCGTCTTCGCAGGCGTAGCGCGAGGCGCGCTCGACATCCACCTGGCTGAACGGGATCTGGTGCACGCCCTTGCCGCACAGGTCCTCGTAGCTCAGGCCGCTGCGGCCCAGGTGGCGCTCGGCCAGGCTGGCCAAGCCGTGCGGCTTGTGCACTTCCAGCACATAGCTTTGCAGCATGGTGTCGTGCGCGTAGCCCTGCACTTCAATGCCGTGGTTGGCCAACACATGGCGGTCGTACTTGATGTGCTGGCCCAGCTTGGGCCGGCTGGCGTCCTCCAACCAGGGCTTGAGGCGGGCCAGCACCTCGTCGCGCGGCAGTTGCGCGGGAGCGTCGGGGTAGTCGTGGCCCAGGGGCACATAGGCGGCCTCGTCGGGCTGCACGCTGAAGCTCAGGCCCACGATCTCGGCGCGCATCGCGTCCAGCGAGGTGGTTTCCGTGTCGATGGCCGCCAGCGGCGCGGCCTGCAAGCGGGCCAGCCACTGCTCAAACGAGGCCCAGTCCAGCACCGTGTCGTAACGCAACGCGCGCTCGGGCTCGGTCGGGGCATCGGCGGCAGGGGCGGGGTCGGCGAACAGGTCGCCGGTGTCGCCCGGGCCGGGGGCGGGCACGGCCGAGGGGGCCGGCGCCGGCGCGCTGCTGGCCCCACCGCCCAGGGCGCGGGCCAGGCCCTTGAAGCCGTATTGCTCGTAAAAGTCACGCAAGGCGTCGTTGGCGGGCGCGCGCAGGCTCAGGTTGTCGAAACCGGGCAGGTCCGGCACCCAGGCGTCCAAAGCGCAATCGGTCTTGATGGTGACCAGCTGGCGTCCGGTGGGCAACCAGGCCAGGCTGTCACGCAGGTTCTGGCCGGCCACGCCTTTGATCTCACCCGCACGGGCGATCAAGGCGTCGAGCGAGCCGTACTCGCCCAGCCACTTGGCCGCGGTCTTGGGGCCCACCTTGGGCACGCCGGGCACGTTGTCCACCACGTCGCCCACCAGGGTCTGGAAGTCGATCATCAGCGACGGCGGCACACCGAATTCAGCAGTGACGCCAGCCACGTCGCGCTTCTTGCCGTTCATGGTGTCGATGATGGTGATGCGCTCGTTGACCAGCTGCGACAAGTCCTTGTCACCGCTGGAGACCACCACCTCCAGGCCCTGCTGGGCGCCCAGCACGGCCAGGGTGCCGATGACGTCATCGGCCTCCACGCCGGGCACGTCCAGCACGGTCCAGCCCATCAGGCGCACCACCTCGTGGATGGGCTCGATCTGGCTGCGCAGGTCGTCGGGCATGGGCGCACGCTGCGCCTTGTACTCGGGGTAGATGTCGTCGCGGAAGGTCGGGCCCTTGGCGTCGAAGATGCAGGCGGCGAAGTCGGCCGGGACCTCCTTGCGCAGGCTTTGCATCATGTTGATCATGCCGCGGATCGCGCCCGTGGCCGCACTGGCCGGGTCGCCCGGCACGGCGCGCAGATCGGGCATGGCGTGGAACGCGCGGTACAGGTAACTGGAGCCGTCCACCAGCAGCAGGGTGCGGGGGCGCTCGGCCGGCACAGGGGTGGCGAGCGGGGCGGCAGCCTCGGCAGTGGGAGAGGTTTCGGCGGTGTCGCGGGGTTCGTCTTGCATGGACTCGATTGTGCATTGCCTACAATGAAAGCCATGCGCGCCCCCACCCTTTCCCTCATTCATACCCTGGCCGCTGCGGCCGCCCTGTTGGGGGCAGTCCCAGCCCAGGCCCAAAGCCCGGCCGCCGAGGCCAGCCCGACGACCGTCGAAGCCCCGGCCAGCCGCGCCGGCGCCCTCAAAGGTGACCAGCGCATCCAGCACATCGTGGTGGAAGACAGCGGCAGCCGCGTGGACGAGGTGCGCTACGGCGGCCAGACCCAAAGCGTGACGGTGCAGCCCAAGGGCAGCCGCCTGCCCGAGTACGAAGTGCTGTCCAACGACGGCACGCGCAGCCGCCCGACCGCCCGCGACGAGGGCACCGGCCCCCTGGGTGCCCGCGTGTGGAACCTGTTCAAGTTCTGATTTTTCTCCTGACCGATGGCTGTATTTACCGAAGTCTCTTTCGAAGAGGCACAGAAGCTGATGCGCCGCCTGAACCTGGGCGAGCTGCGCGACCTGCGCGGCATTGAAGGCGGCATCGAAAACACCAACTACTTCGCCAGCAGCGAGCAAGACGGTGTCCTGAACCATTACGTGCTGACCCTGTTCGAGCGCCTGAGCGCGCAGCAGCTGCCGTTTTACCTGTACCTGATGAAGCACCTGGCGCATGCCGGCATCCCCGTGCCGGACCCGCAAGGCGACGCCAATGGGGACGTGCTGCATGCGGTGTGCGGCAAGCCAGCCGCCGTGGTCAACCGTTTGGCGGGCAAAAGCCAGTTGGCGCCCGAGGCCGTGCACTGTGCCGCCCTCGGCGAGATGCTGGCCCGCATGCACCTGGCCGGGCGCGACTACGCGCGTGAACAGCCCAATCTGCGTGGCCTGCCCTGGTGGAACGAGACCGTGCCGGTGGTCCTGCCCTACCTGGCGCCCGAGCAAGCCGAGCTGCTGCGCGCCGAACTGGCCTTCCAGAACCACACGGCGGCCAGCAGCGACTACGCGGCCCTGCCGCGCGGCCCGGTGCACGCCGACCTGTTCCGCGACAACGCCATGTTCGAAGGCGAGCGCCTGACCGGCTTCTTCGACTTCTACTTTGCGGGGGTCGACACCTGGCTGTTCGACGTGGCGGTGTGCCTGAACGACTGGTGCATTGACTGGACCAGCGGTCGCCACGACGAAGCCAAGGCCCAGGCCCTGGTGCAGGCCTACGACGCGGTGCGCCCCTTCACCGCCGCCGAGCGGGCCCTGTTCCCGGCCCTGCTGCGTGCCGGCGCGCTGCGCTTCTGGATTTCGCGCCTGTGGGACTTCCATTTGCCGCGCGAAGCCTCGATGCTCAAGCCGCACGACCCGACCCATTTCGAGCGCGTGCTGCGCGACCGCGTGCAGCAAGCCTGGCGGCCCTGAAAGGCCTGACGGCACCTCAGGCCATCCAAACGGTTAAATTAGCGCGATCCAGCCCCACCACTTGGGTGGGGCTCTGACGCACACCCCCATGAAACTCAACATCGTCCCTGCACGCACCGGCCTCCTGTGGGTCAAACTGGGCATCAAAACCTTTTTCCGGCAGCCGATCGCCTTGTCGGGCCTGTTTTTGATGTTCATGGCCGTGATCTCGATGTGCACCGTGCTGCCCCTGGTGGGCAGCGTGATCGCGCTGATGCTGATCCCCGGCGCCACGCTGGGCATGATGGCGGCCAGCCACGAGGCCTCGCGCGGGCGCTTTCCCATGCCCACGATCCTGGTGACGGCGTTTCGCGCCGGGCGCGAGCAGCTCAAAGCCATGCTGGTGCTGGGCGCCTTGTACGCCGGCGGCTTTGTCGGCCTGCTGGGCCTGACCGCCGCGCTGGACGGCGGGCAGTTTGCCAAGCTCTACCTGCTGGGCGGTCGCGTCAGCGCCGACTTGCTCAACGACGACGGCTTTCTGGGCGCCATGTGGCTGTTCACCCTGGGCTACCTGCCACTGTCCCTGCTGTTTTGGCATGCGCCGGCCCTGGTGCACTGGGACCGGCTGTCGCCCGGCAAAAGCCTGTTTTTCAGCCTGGTGGCCTGCTGGCGCAACAAGGGCGCCTTCACCGTCTTTGGCCTGGCCTGGATGGGCGTGCTGACCGCGGGCCTGCTGGTGGCCAGCCTGATCGGTGGGCTGATCGGCCCCGTGATCGGCAGCGGCCTGGTGATGGGCGCCATGTTGGTGCTGTTGGCCATGTTCTTCAGCTCGCTGGTTTTCACCTTCCGCGACTGCTTTGCCGCGCCGGAGAACCCCGAGGCCTCGCCTTCGGTCTGATTCCCCGCGCCCGCCGCCTGCGCCCGGCCCGCTTGGGCTCGGGCCGCACACCCCCTCAAATCGGCGTCAGCTTGGCCACGCTCAAGGCCAGCCACTTGATGCCGTGGCGTGGGAAGTTGACCTGCGCCCGCGCGTCGTTGCTCGTGCCTTCGACGGTCAGCACCTTGCCCTCGCCAAACTTGTTGTGGAACACCTTCATGCCCGCGCGCAGACCTTGCGGCGGCTCGGCTTTTTGCGGCGGCAAAGGGGCTGGCGCGGCGGCGGTGTAGGACGCGAAGTCCGGCGCGCTGCGGCCACTGCTGCCCCAGCTGGCGCTGCTGTTTTCGCGCCGCGCGCCGTAGCCGCCGCCCGAACCCCCACCCAGACCGGGCGAGGCAAAGCCCTGCTGCTTGGGCGTGAGCCACTTGAGCGAGGCCTCGGGCAGTTCGTCCAAGAAACGGCTGCGCAGGTTGTAGCGCGTCTGGCCGTGCAGCATGCGGGTCTGCGAATGGCTCAGGTACAGGCGCTTGCGCGCCCGGGTGATGGCCACGTACATCAGGCGGCGTTCTTCTTCGAGGCCCTCGTGGTCGCTGGCCGAGTTTTCGTGCGGGAACAGGCCTTCTTCGAGGCCGGTGATGAAGACCGCGTCGAACTCCAGCCCCTTGGACGAGTGCACCGTCATCAGCTGCACCGCGTCCTGGCCGGCCTGGGCCTGGTTGTCGCCCGCCTCCAGCGCGGCGTGACTCAGAAAAGCCGCCAGTGGCGACAGGGTTTCGCCGGTTTCAGCGTCGGGCGGCAAGGGGTCATCGGCCTGGATCAGCGGGCGGCTGAGGTCCAGGCCCTGGCTGGCCGGGGACTGGGTCAGCGTGGCCACCTGCTGCTCGGGGGACATGGCCACGGCGTCGCGGCCAAAGCCTTCCTGGGTGACAAAGCTCTCGGCGGCGTTGACCAATTCTTCCAAGTTCTCCAGCCGGTCCGCGCCTTCACGGTCAGCCTTATAGTGCTCGACCAGGCCGCTGTGCGCCAGCACCAGGGCGATGATCTCGCGCAGGGTCATGGCCTCGGTCTGCTCGCGCATCACGTCGATCTTGGCCACAAAGGCCGCGATGTTGGTGCCGGCCTTGCCGCTCAGGGTGCTGACCGCGTCGTGCAGCGAGCAGCCAGCGGCCTTGGCCGCGTCCTGCAGTTGCTCGACGCTGCGCGCGCCAATGCCACGCGGAGGGAAGTTGAGCACGCGCAAGAAGCTGGTGTCGTCGTTCGGGTTCTCCAGCAGGCGCAGGTAGGCCAGCGCGTGCTTGATTTCGGCCCGCTCGAAGAAGCGCAGACCGCCATACACGCGGTAGGGGATGCCGGCGTTGAACAGGCCGGTTTCGATCACCCGGCTTTGCGCGTTGCTGCGGTAGAGCACCGCGATTTCCTTGCGCTCGAAGCCCGGCTCGGTGCCCTGGTCGCGCACCAGTTGCTTGACCTCGTCGACCAGCCAATTGGCCTCGGCAAAGTCGCTGGCCGACTCGATGACGCGCACGGGCTCGCCCGGGCCCTGGCTGGTGCGCAGGGTCTTGCCCAAGCGCTTTTGGTTGTGGCTGATCAGCTCGTTGGCCGAATCCAGAATGTGGCTGTAGCTGCGGTAGTTTTCTTCGAGCTTGATCTGGTGGCGCACCTGGAATTCGCGCACGAAGTCGGCCATGTTGCCCACGCGGGCCCCGCGGAAGGCGTAGATGCTCTGGTCGTCGTCGCCCACGGCCAGCACGGCGTTGTGCTCGCCGCAGAGCATCTTGATCCAGGCGTACTGCAGCTTGTTGGTGTCCTGGAACTCGTCGATCAGGATGTGGCGGAAGCGGCGCTGGTAGTGGTCACGCACCGAGGCGTTGTCGCGCAGCAGCTCGTAGCTGCGCAGCATCAGCTCGCCAAAGTCGACCACGCCTTCGCGCTGGCATTGCTCTTCGTAGAGCTGGTAGAGCTCGACTTTCTTGCGGGTTTCTTCGTCGCGCGCCTCGACCATGCCGGGGCGCAGGCCGTCTTCCTTGCAGCCCGAGATGAACCACTGGGTCTGCTTGGCGGGAAAGCGCTCGTCGTCCACGTTGTACTGCTTCATCAGGCGCTTGATGGCCGAGAGCTGGTCTTGCGTGTCGAGGATCTGAAAGCTTTGCGGCAGGTTGGCCAGCTTCCAGTGCGCGCGCAAAAAGCGGTTGCACAGGCCGTGGAAGGTGCCGATCCACATGCCGCGCACATTCACCGGCAGCAGGGTGCCCAGGCGCAGCAGCATTTCCTTGGCGGCCTTGTTGGTGAAGGTCACGGCCATCAGGCCGCCCGGGCTGACCTGGCCGGTCTGCAGCAGCCACGCAATGCGGGTGGTCAGCACCCGGGTCTTGCCAGAGCCGGCCCCGGCCAGGATCAGCGCGTGCTCGGGCGGCAGGGTGACGGCCGCCAGTTGCTCGGGGTTGAGGTGGGCCAGCAGGGGCGAGGACGGCGGGGCGCTGGCCACAGGGGCCGCATCGAACAGCGAATTTTGCGGGGACATGGCGCCATTGTAGAAAGCCAGCCCCGGGCCGGCAGCCGCCAGGGTCAGCGGCGCGCCGGGCCGGCCTTGCGCGGGCCCACCACGGCGTCGGATGGAAAGTCCTGCCACAGGGCGTCGCGGCGCTCCAACGCCTGGCGCACGGTGTCGCGGTGCTGCTGGGCCACCGCCGACACCAGGGCGTTGCACAGGAAGAAAGCCGAGGTGTAGGAGTCAAACGGCGAGGCGTTGGCCGTCTGCACCAGCAGGGCCTGGGTCGCATGCTCCAGCATGGGTGAGGCTGGGCTGTCGGTCAGCACCAGCACCGGGCAGCCCAGTTGGCGAAAGTGCCGCGCCGCGTGCAAAGCCCCGGTCGAGTAACGCCGCACGGTGAAGACCAGCAGCACGTCCTCGGGCTGCACCCACAGCAGCTTGTCGACCAGGGCCGGCGCGCCCAGGCCCAGGTCCTGCACGCCGGGGCGGCACAGGTTGAGGTGGGCGACCAAAAATGCGCTGACCGGGGCGCTGTTCTTTTCGGCCAGCACAAACACCCGTCCCGGGGCCTTGACCAGCACGTCCACCACTTGCTGGAACACGGCCATGTCCAGGCCGTCGCGGGTGGCGGCCAGGTTGTGCTGGTCGTGCAACAAGGCGTCGTCCACGCACTGCTGCAGGCTGCGCTCGCCACCCAGGGTGGCCGGGGCACGCTGCGCCGCCGTCTGCAAGCGGGCGCTGAGCTCGCCGCGCGCCTCGCGCCGGGCCTCGTCCAGGCTGGCGTAGCCCAGCTTGGCAAACAAGCGCACCACGGTGGAGGCGCTGGTGCCGGCTTGGGCCGCCATGACGCTGGCCGAATCGAGCAGGCTCTCGGGGTAGCGCCGCATGAAGGCATCCGCCAGGGCGCGCTCGCTGGTGGTCAGGGTGGCGGCGTGGCGCAGCAGGCGATCGGTCAGGGGCATGGGGTGTCTCGTGGGGAACGGCAGAGTCCGGTGGCGCAGCATAGCCAGGACCATTGCAATGGCTGTTGCATGAATTATGATTTATGAAACATTTATTTCAAACCCAACAGCCACGCCCGCCAGCGCACCTCACCCATGAGCCTCACTGCCACGTCCTCCCCCGACCTTGCCGACCAGGTCACCGCTTGGCTGGGCACCCAGCAAGCCGCCATGGAAGCCTTGCTGCAAGAGATCGTCAACATCGACAGCGGCAGCCGCCAGGCCGCCGGTGTGGACCAGGTGGCCGCCGTGCTGGGCGCCCACCTGGAGCGCGCCGGTCTGACGGTGCAGACCCAGGTGTTTGAAGGCTACGGCCGCTGCCTGCAGGCCCGCCTGCCCGCCACCCCGGGGGGCCAGACCGACGCCGGCCATGTGCTGCTGCTGGGCCACATGGACACGGTGTTCCCGGCTGGCACAGCCCAGGCCCGCCCCTACCGTGTGGAAGACCGCAAGGCCTTTGGCCCGGGCGTGGCCGACATGAAATCGGGGCTGGTGCTCAACACCTTTGTGCTGGCCGCGCTGGCCCGTTTTGGGGGCGCCTCGCGCCCGGTGCACCTGTTTTTCAGTTGCGACGAGGAAATCGGCTCGCCCGTGACGCGCGACGCCATCCGCGCCGCCGCCCAGGGCGCCCAGGTGGTGCTCAATGCCGAGCCAGGCCGCATCACCGGCAATGTGGTGACGGCGCGCAAAGGCTCCTGCCTGACCATGTTCGAGGTGCAAGGCGTGGCCGCCCACGCGGGCATCAACCCGGCCCAAGGCGCCAGCGCCATCGAGGCCCTGGCGCACAAGATCCTGGCCTTGCACGCGCTCAATGGCTGCGAAGAAGGCGTGACGCTCAACGTTGGTCACATCGAAGGCGGCATGGCTGCCAATGTGGTGGCCCCGCTGGCCAAGGCGCAACTGGACTTGCGTTTCACCGCTGCCACCGACCTGGAGGCCTTGCTGGCCCGCGTGCGTCAGATCATCGAAGCCGAGTCGCTGCCGCGCACCCACGGCCGCATCCTGAGCCAGCACAGCACCTTCCCGATGGCGCCCACGCCAGCCTCTTTGCTGGCCTGCTACCAGCGCCACGCCGCAGGCCTGGGCTTTCAGGTGGAAGGCGAATTCACCGGTGGCGCGGCCGACAGCGGCATCACCTCATCGATGGGCATTCCCACGCTGTGCGCCCTGGGCCCGGTCGGCGGCTACGCGCACAGCGAGCGCGAGTTCTGCCAGCTCGACACGATGGTGCCGCGCGCCCAGGCCCTGGCCCTGACCATCCTGGACCCGGCTTGAGCCTGGGCCCAGCCCCCCCTTGATGGCTGACTGACCTCACCCCTCTTTTTTGATCGACAGACCGGAGAACCCCGCCATGACCATGACCCCTGAAGCCAACGCTCTCAACCGCCGCCAGTGGCTGGCCGCCGGCCTGGGCGCCAGCGCCACCCTGTCGCCCCTCGCCAGCCTGGCCCAAGGCGACAAGTACCCGTCGCGCCCGATCACGCTGGTCGTGCCCTTCCCGCCCGGGGGCTCGGTCGACGTGATGGCCCGCACCTACTCGGAGCCCCTGTCACGCCTGCTGGGCGTGCCCATCGTGGTGGACAACCGCCCCGGTGCGGGCGGTTCGATCGGCAGCCAATACGTGGCGCGTGCCAAGGCCGACGGCTACACCCTGGTCGTGTCCTCGCAAAGCAGCCACCTGGCCAACCCGCTGGTGCAGCCCAACCTCGGCTACGACCCGATCAAGGACTTTGAGTCCATCGCCATCCTGGGTCGCCAGCCCAATGTGCTGGTGGTGCACCCCAGCGTGCCGGTGAACAACTTTGCCGAGTTCGTGGCCTATGTGAAGGCCCGCCCCGGCCAGTTGAACTTCTGCAGCGCCGGCGCCGGCAGCATGGGCCAGCTCAATGTGGAACTGCTGCAACTGAACACCGGCATCAAGGGCACGCACATCCCCTACAAGGGCGGCTCGGGCCTGATCACGGCCATCCTCAGCAACGAGGTGCAGTTCCAACTGGACAACCTGGTGACGGTGATGTCCCACATCCAGGCAGGCAAGCTGCGCGCCCTGGCCGTGGCCTCGCCCACGCGCATCGCCCAACTGCCCGATGTGCCGACTTTTGCCGAGCTGGGCCAACCCAGCCTGAACCTGACGTCCTGGACCGGCATCGCCGCCCCGGCCAACACCCCGGCAGCCGTGGTGCAACTGCTGCACAAGAGCCTCCGCGAAGTGGCCACCAGCGCGGCCATGCAAGAAACCCTCAAGCAGCGCGGCGTGATCGCCCCCGAGGAAATGACCCCGGCCGCCTTCGAGAAGATGATGACGGATCGCCTGGCCCTCTACGGCGACGTGGTCAAGCGCGCCAACGTCAAACCGGAGTAAGCCTTCAGCCCCTTGCCAGCGGCTGACCCAACCCAGACCAGCGGTCCTGGCGAAGCGCGTGGCCGCCCACACGCAAGCCCGACTGTGACCAGGGGCAGTTCAAAGCCAGCGCGCATGGCACAGGGGCTTGTGGGACGATGAAGGCTTCACCACCCCACAGCTTGCGCACCATGCCCGCTTCCATTCGCCTCGCCCCCTGGCGGGCCGCCCTGCTCAGCCTGGGCTGCGGCCTGGCCCTCAGCGCCGGGGCCCAATCGATTTGCAGCAGCGATGGCCAACGCGCCCCCAGCGCCGTGCTCGAGCGCTTCATCGGCGCCGACTGCGAAGCCTGCTGGACCGCCAGCAGCCCCGTGCCAGCGCGTGGCGCCACGGTGCTCGACTGGATCGTGCCCTCCAGCGCGCAGGGCGATGAGGCGCCCTTGTCCGCGGCCAGCACGCGCGACAGCCTGAACCGGCTGCAGGCCCTGCACTGGCCGACCGAACTGGCCGGCCACACCTTCAGCCACACCCTGACCCGAACGGGCACGGCCCCCACCCCTGGCCGCTTGCGCGTGGCCCACGGCGTGGCGGTGGCCGACTACCTGGGCGTGGCCATTGACTGGCAGCCCACGCGCGGCCCAGCCCAGCCGCCAGGCCCCTGGACGGCCTGGTTGCTGCTGGTGGAGCGCCTGCCCGCGGGCACCGAAGGCTCGCCCATCGCGCGCCAGCTGGTGCGCAACAGCCTGAGCCTGAGCTTGCCCAGCGCCCCCACACGCGCCTGGCAGGAGCGCCGCGCCATGCGTTTGCCCGAGGGCGCTCAGCCCGAGCGGCTGGCGCTCGTGGGCTGGTTGCAGGATGGGCGCGGACGTATGGTGGCCATAAATGAAACCGTATGCGAAAACACCCCCGCGCCGGGGTCGAGTCGATAGAATTAGCCACCGGGCCCAAGATTCTTGCGCCCGGTTTTTTTGGGCCTGGCAGCGGGGTAAGACCCCGCGGCAGGCGGCCCGAAGCCGGTCTCAAGCCAAGCGCTCACTCGTTTTTCAACGATCCTTCTGGAGCTTGGTTTTCTCATGGAAATTTTCGACTACGACAACATCCTGTTGCTGCCGCGCAAGTGCCGCGTGCAAAGCCGCGCCGACTGCGACGCTGGCGTGACCCTGGGCGCACGGCGCTTTCGCCTGCCCGTGGTGCCGGCCAACATGAAGACAGTCATCACCCAGGAGCTGTGCCTGTGGATGGCCCAGCACGGCTACTTCTACGTGATGCACCGCTTTGACACGGACAACGTGAAGTTCGTGCGCGAGATGCAGTCGCAGGGCTGTTTTGCCTCGATCTCGCTGGGCGTCAAAGATGCCGACTACGCCACGGTGGACACCTTGGCCGCCCTGGGCCTGGTGCCCGAGTACGTGACCATCGACATCGCCCACGGCCATGCCGACAGCGTGCAGCACATGATTGCCCACCTCAAGGCCAAACTGCCCGCCACCTTTGTGATTGCCGGCAACGTGGGCACGCCCGAGGCCGTGATCGACCTCGAGAACTGGGGCGCCGACGCCACCAAGGTGGGCATTGGTCCGGGCAAGGTGTGCATCACCAAGCTCAAGACGGGCTTTGGCACCGGGGGCTGGCAGCTGTCGGCCCTGAAGTGGTGTGCGCGCGTGGCGACCAAGCCCATCATTGCCGACGGCGGCATCCGCGAGCACGGCGACATCGCCAAGAGCGTGCGCTTTGGCGCCACCATGGTGATGATCGGCTCGATGCTGGCCGGCCACGAAGAGTCGCCCGGTGCGACCGTCGAGGTCGACGGCAAGCTGTACAAGGAGTACTACGGCTCGGCCTCGGACTTCAACAAGGGTGAGTACCGCCACGTCGAAGGCAAGCGCATCCTCGAGCCCGTCAAGGGCAAGCTAGCCGACACCCTGATCGAAATGGAGCAGGACGTGCAAAGCTCGATCAGCTACGCCGGCGGCACGCAGTTGATGGACATCCGCCGCGTCAACTACGTGATCCTGGGCGGCGACAACGCGGGCGAGCACCTGCTGATGTGAGCGGCTGCCGGCGCCTCAGAGCGCCGGCGCTTTCGCCCCCCGCCCCGGGCGGGCTCAATCCCGGCGCTGCAGCCCCGCCAGCGCCAGCTGATGCAAGCGGTGCCCAGGCGTCACCAGCGCGTCCAGCACGCTGAAGTGGTTCAAGCCGGGCAGCGCCTCACACACCGGCACCGCACGGCGACCCCAGGCGCGCCGGATCAGCCGGTTGTGGCGCATGAACTCCGAACTCTCATCCAACCCGGCCACCGCGCACAGCGTGCCCCCCTGAGGCGCAGGCTGCCAGGCGGGACTGACGCGCGCCACCTGCTCCGGCGTCAGGCGCAAGGCCTCGCGCAGCGAGGGCGTGTGCATGAGGGGCTCCAGGTCAAACAGGCCCGATATCGACAGCGCGTGGCGCATCAGGTCAGCCGGTAAATCCGCGCCCACCTGCGACCAGCGTGTGTTGAGCAACTGCGCGGCCAGCTGCCCGCCCGCCGAATGCCCCACCAACAGGATGCGCGTGGGGTCACCGCCCCACTGCGCGATGTGGCGCCAGGTCCAGGCCAGGGCGCGCACCATTTGCAGCACGATGTCGGGCACGGTCACAGCGGGGCACAGGTCGTAATTGGGCACCACCACGCACACACCTTGGCGGTTGAACACCGGTGCGACAAAGGAATGATCGGATTTGTCCAGCGAGCGCCAGTAGCCCCCGTGGATGAAGACCAGCACCGGCGCCAGGTCCCCCGCCGGCACGCGGCCCGCCGAGGCCGGGAACACATCCAGCGTCTCCTGCGGGCCCGGCCCAAAACGCTGATCCAGCACCGCCTGGGGCGTGCGCGCTTGCAGGGAGGCCGCCGCCCAGCGCGCAAAGTACTCGCCGTGCTCGGGCACCCGGCGGCGGTTGTTGTACATGAGGTCCAACCAATCGGGGTCGAAGCGGGCCAGCAGGGCAGCGGCGGTGGTGGGGGCACGGGCCATGACATCTCCAAGGGGAACACGGGCTGGGCGATCTTGGCACGGCCCGGGCGCGCGCGCTGTCGCCTGTGGCCTCCAGACAAACCCCAGTGTTGCTGGCACGTGCATTTTTGTATTCTGTATACAGACATGCCCAACAGCCCCTTGCTCACCGCCCTGCGCCCTGTGCCGAGCACGCCCGACCTGGTCGAGCAGGTGTACCGCCGCCTGCAAGACGCGATGGCCAGCGGCCAATTGGCGCCGGGCCAGCGCGTGACCCAGGAAGAGCTGGCCAAGCAGTTGGTGGTGTCCCGCCAGCCGGTGCTGCAGGCGCTGCGCCTGCTCAAGAAGGACGGCCTGCTGCTGGACGCTCCCGGGCGCGGTCTGCTGGTGGCGCCGCTGGACGTGCAGCGCATCGGCCAGGTCTATGACGTGCGCCAAGCCCTGGACGGCCTGGCCGTGCGCCTGGCCGCCGAGCGCCGCGCGCCGCTGCCCGAAGCCCTGTTCCGCAAGGGGCGCGAGGCTTTTGCCAGCGGTGACATCGCCGCCATGATCGACGCCGACATGGCCTTTCACATGGCTGTGTACGAGGCCTCAGGCAACCCCTTGATCGCCGACAGCGCCGCGCTGCACTGGCAGCACTTGCGCCGCGCCATGGGCGTGGTGCTGCAAAGCCACACCATCCTGGACACCGTGTGGGACGAGCACGAGGCCATTGCCAACGCCATCGCCCAGGGGCAGGCCGAGACCGCACTGGCCCTGGTGCACCAGCACAGCCAGCGCGCCCGCGAGAACCTGACCGCCCGGCTGAACCAGTGGCTGCACCCCACCCCACCCCCTGCCCCCCACAACGACCCGGAGACCCCCTGATGAGCCTGCACGCCCAGCTTTTGCAACGCGCCGCCGAGCAGCGCCCCATCCGCATCGCCCTGATCGGGGCGGGCAAGTTTGGCTCGATGTACCTGGCCCAGGTGCCGCGCACGCCCGGGGTGCACCTGGCCGCCATCGCCGACCTGTCCCCTGACGCGGCACGCGCCAACCTGGCCCGCGTCGGCTGGGCGCCCGAACAAGCCCAGGCCAGCAGCCTGGACCAGGCCTTGCAGACCGGGCAGACCTGGCTGACCGAGGACTGGCAGGCCGTGGTTCGGCACCCTGCCATCGACGTGGTGGTGGAGTGCACCGGTCACCCCATCGCCGCGGTCGAGCACTGCCTGGACGCCTTCGCCCATGGCAAGCATGTGGTCAACGTCACCGTCGAGGCCGACGCGTTCTGTGGCCCGCTGCTGGCACGCCGCGCCGCCGAAGCCGGCGTGGTCTATTCCATGGCCTTTGGCGACCAACCGGCGCTGATCTGCGACCTGGTGGACTGGGCCCGCACCTGCGGCTTCCCCGTGGTGGCGGCCGGACGCGGCCACAAATGGCTGCCGCACTTCAGCGAGTCCACGCCCGAAACAGTCTGGGGCTACTACGGCCTCACGCCTGAGCAGGCCCAGCGCGGCGGCCTCAACCCCAAGATGTTCAACAGCTTCCTGGACGGCTCCAAGCCCGCCATTGAGAGCAGCGCCGTGGCCAACGCCACCGGCTTAGGCGTGCCCAGCAACGGCCTGCTCTACCCGCCCGCCGGCGTGGAGGACATCCCCTTCGTGACCCGCCCACGCAGCGAGGGCGGGGTGCTGGAGCGCAAGGGCATGGTCGAGGTGATTTCCTCGCTGGAGACCGACGGCCGCCGCATCCCCTACGACATCCGCATGGGCGTCTGGGTCACGGTGGAGGCCGAGACCGACTACATCAAGCACTGCTTTGAGGAATACAACGCCCACACCGACCCCAGCGGGCGCTACTTCACGCTTTACAAGCGCTGGCACCTGATCGGGCTGGAAGTGGGCATGAGCGTGGCCAGCGTGGCCCTGCGCCGCGAGGCCACCGGCGTGGCCACTGGCTGGCACGCCGATGTGGTGGCCACCGCCAAGCGCGACCTGCGCCCGGGCGACCTGCTCGACGGTGAAGGCGGCTACACCGTCTGGGGCAACCTGCTGCCGGCCGAGACCTCGCGCCGCATCGGCGGTCTGCCTCTGGGCCTGGCCCACCAGGTCAAGGTCCTCCGCCCGGTGGCCAAGGGCCAATGCCTGAGTTGGGACGATGTGGCCATGGACACCCAGACCCCGGCCTGGCGCACACGCCGCGCCATGGAAGACCTGTTTCGCATACCCTGAAAGCCCCAGGGGACGACAGCCCACTGACAGGCTCGCCCAGCCACACTGCGCCATCATGAACGCCTGTCCGACACCTTGTGATGTTCTCCGGGGCCGTGCTGCGACGGCCCCGCCTTTTTGCTTTTGCCGACCATGACGACCGACGCCTTGCCCACCCCCGCCACCCCCCTGAAAACCATCGCCGTGCTGGGCATCGGCTTCATGGGCTTCCCCATCGCACGCCGCCTGTGCGAAGCCGGCTTCACCGTGCACGCCTGGAACCGCAGCCTGGACAAGGCTGAACGCCTGCGTCCGTTTGGCGCCACCGTCCACAGCCGCCCCGGCGACGCCGTGCGCGAGGCCGATCTGGTGATCAGCCTGCTGGAGAACGGGGTTGTGGTGGGTGACGTGCTGTTCCAGCAAGGGGCCGCGGACGCCATGCGCCCAGGCACCCTGGTGCTGGACATGGCCAGCATCAAACCGGCCGAAGCGCGTGACCACGCCGCGCGCCTGAGCGAACGCGGTGTGGCCCACCTGGATGCGCCCGTCTCGGGCGGCACCGTGGGGGCCGAGCAAGGCACCCTGGCCATCATGGCCGGTGGCCGCGCCGCCGACTTCGAGCGCGCCCTGCCCGCCCTGCAGGTGCTGGGTCGCGCCACCCATGTGGGACCGCACGGGGCCGGCCAACTGGCCAAGTTGGCGAACCAGATGATTGTGGGCATCACGATTGGTGCCGTCGCCGAAGCCCTGCTGTTCGCCGCCAAGGGCGGCGCCGACATGGCCAAGGTGCGCGAAGCCATTGGTGGCGGCTTTGCCGAAAGCCGCATCCTGCAACTGCACGGCCAACGCATGGTGGAGCGCGACTTTGCGCCACGCGCGCGCATGTCGGTGCAACTCAAAGACATGCGCAACGCACTGGACACGGCCGCCGACATTGGCTTTGATGCGCCCGTGACGGCCTTGTTCGAATCCTTGTACGCCAGCGGCATCGAGCACGGCCTGACCGACTTGGACCATTCGGGCCTCTTTGTCGAGCTGGCCAGTCGCAACGGCATGAGCTGAAGCGCCCTGGGGCAAGCCAACGCAGCAGGCGAGGAGACCGGTGACGAGGGGTTCGAATCTGAATTGACCTCAGATTTCTGAAAAAATTTCTCATAACTTGCCACAAGCCCAATTTCTTGTGCATAATAGCGGTCTTGCTGCAGCGCACTTAGCAAAGCAGCAAGAAACAAAGAGTGGGTTCTTAGCTCAGTTGGTAGAGCAGCGGACTCTTAATCCGTAGGTCGAGTGTTCGAGTCACTCAGGACCCACCACTCATTAGCCTCCAAGGCAACCCAAAGCTCGCTTCGGAAACGACAGCGGGCTTTGTTCATTTCGGGGCTCGAATCAGGCCTCACCCCGCATCCCGGCTGGCGCAACAGGCCCGGAGGCTGAACCCGAGTTCAAGACGACAGCCCCGAGGGGACAGGCCAGCCCGCAGGGCCAGCAAGCACCGCTCAACGTTTGACGCGGCTGATCTTGGTGCCTTCAATGCTGAGGCTGGCCATCAAACCCTGCTGGTCGGTGATGAAAGCATAGGCGTCGTCCTTGAGGGTCGAGGTACTGAGATTTTTGGCCACCCCTTCATTGACCGCCACCACGCTGGGCCCCACCCCCAACTCCCATCCCTTGGACTTGGCGAGGTAGGAAACGGCTTTGTCGCTCATCAAGAACACGACATAGGCATAGGACTCGGCCCCCACCTGCCAGCCCCAAGAGGCAGAAACGCTGTTGTAGAAATCGACCACCTTGCCCCCTTCAACAGCACGCCCTCACCGTAGCTGCCGCCAAAGACCAGCCCCGCCTTGACGACCTTGGGAAAGACCAAGATCGCCTTCGATTTTTTCCCCAACAGCTCGGCCGTTGGGTTGGCCTTGTAAAGCGCCTGCAGGGACTGCGCAGCGTCTTGCTCCAGATCGGCAGCCGAGGCTGCCTGCACCCCCGAGGCTGCCCCCACCACAAACAGCGCAGCGGCGCTGCTCAACAACAGGCGGCGAAAATGACGACGCACAGAGATCAGGGAATGCTCCTAGAGTTTGGCCAACTGCCAAAGCCCAGCCTAAGAGGCCCCCAGGATTCGCACTGTGCGCCAACACACGCAAAGCTGGGTACCGTCGATGCGCGCGGCAACCTCCAGCCTGCAGCCCGCGAAAAACGGAGCACGCTCATTCCCCGGCTCAGGGAGACCCTCAGACCCGCGCCAAGTGCCCCGCGTCATAGGGCTGAGCACGGTGCGCATCAAAAGCCCCGGCATGCGCCACCTGAACCTGCTGCCCTCCCATGGACTTGGCCAGGAACATGGCGTCGCTGGCGCGCTGAATGGCCGCCTGCAAATCAGGCATCGTCACCGAAGCCAGTTGACTGGGCACCCAGGCCGTGGCCACCCCCATCGAGACAGAACACCGCAGCTCAGGACCTGGCAGCCCCTGCAGGGGATTCGCCGCCACCGACTGGCAAATGTGCCGCGACACGGCCTGCGCCTCCGCCTCATCCCCGTGGGGCAGCAGGATGCAGAACTCATCCCCGCCAAATCGCCCGATCAAGTCCATGCCCCGCAGGGCACGCGCAGCCTGAGCCGTCACATGCTGCAACACCGCATCACCCAAGGCTCGGCCAAAGCGCTCGTTGAACGTGTCGAGTTGGTCGACGTCCAGCACCGCGACGGAGTAAACCGTGGCATGTTCCAACGGCTTCAAGGCGCTGTCCAAAAATGCGCTGCGGGACAAGACGCCCGTCAACTCATCGAGTTGGGAGCGGGCCTGCAGCGCTTCGCGCCGCTGCTCAAACAGCACCCACATGAAACTCAAGCTGGCCACCATGACGATCAGGTGGGCCACCCACATGGCCAAACCCTGCACCTGGGTGGCCGCCATGGGCTGCACCGCCTCGGCCCCGCCCCCAAACGCCATAACCAGCAAGCGAAACGCCACGAAAAACAAACAGACTGCGCCCAAACAAGCGATCAAGACCCAGCCTGCGACACTGGCGCGAATTTTCCTGTGGCGCGACAACACGACCAGCGCCCCGGTGGCTGCAAAAAAGAAAGACAGCGCAATTGAAACCACCGCATAGCTGCGCGGCGCAGAAGCCAAAAGCACTGCTGCAATCCCACTGACGCCCACCACGAACTGCGCCATCAAACACCCGACATGAACCGCTTGCCCCACCAGGCAGCACATGGAGCGCAGGAACAAGACGCTGCACAAGACCACCAAGGTATTGCCCAGTAAAAAACTGATCAAAAACCCCTTGTCCTGCCCCCATGACCAACACACCAAGGACAGGGCCATGGTCACCAGGGTCCAGGCCCAGGACTGCGTGGCCCGGCTGTTGATGGCAGGGACCCGCCCCACACCCCAGGTTGCCGCCGCAAACACCAGGGCCAACAACACAGCACTGAGCCCCAGCGCGCTGGGTTGCAAATTCAAAAGGGTCATTCTTCGGGAGCCAAGGCAGAGCGCATGAGGAGCCGCCAACCGGCGCCGCGCAGCGAGCCCAGTCCAGCGAAAGGCGCCGATTTCACCATAGAAAATACGGGACCGGCCTGCGTGGGGTCAAAGCAGGCTGCGGCTGCGCTCAATGACTGGGTTGCCCCGTCCCAGCTGGACTGGGCCCGCCAGCCCCAGCCAGGCCTCAAACCTGTGGCACCGCCCCCTCAGGACGAACCCCCAGGTCATACACGGCCACGCCGTGGTCAGGCTCACTGCGGATCAACCAATCGGGGTGGTTCATGGTGTTTTGCATGTCCCGCTGGCCGGCCTGCCAATGCTCCAGCACGGTGGAGCGGGAGAACTCGTAGTCCTTGGACTCTTGCTCGAAGCGGCTTTGGCGGTAAATCAAATGCACGATGTCCACATGGTCCTGCTGGCAGCGCGAGGCCAACTGCTGCACTTCGGGCGCCTGGCGCAGCGCCGCCGGCAGGCGCTGGATCAGGCTGTGGATGAGCTGGCGGTCACGCTGCACCTGGGCCGCCTGATCGGTGTTGAAGCGGGTGCGGCTGGAGTACATGATGTCCTTCTGCCTCGACAAGGCCTCGCCCAGGGTCTGCGGCAGCTCCCCTCGGGCGCTGAACAAATCGACCTGCGCCACCAGCAAGCGGCCCGGGCCTCGGTTGTCCAGCACGTACTGCAAAGGCGTGTTGGAGACGATGCCGCCGTCCCAATAGGCTTCGCCGTCGATCACCACCGGCGCAAAAGCCGGCGGCAAAGCACCGCTGGCCATGATGTGCTCAGGGCCAATGCGCTGCTGCAAGTTGTCGAAGTAGACCGAGTTGCCTGAGCGCACATGCACGGCCCCGACAGAAAGTCTGATTTTTTTCTGATTGATCAGATCGAAATCGATCAACTCCTCCAAGGTCTGACGCAGCGGCGCGGTGTCGTAATAACTGAGCGCGCCCTCACTGCCGGGCAACTGCCAGGCCGGCGGCACCAGGCGGGGCCGGTAAAAACCGTGCACCCCCACGTAGGCCGAGACCGCCGCACTGAACTGGTGAAACGCCGGACGCTGCGGGTCCAGCAGAGGAAAGATCGCACTGACATGGGAAGACACTCGCTCCCAGAAGGCACGCAGGCGTTCGACACGGCGCTCTGGCGGGTTGCCCACGATCAACGCCGCATTGATGGCGCCAATCGAGATACCCGCCACCCAATGGGGCTCGCGCGGCACCTTGGCGATTTCTTCAAACACCCCGGCCTGGTAGGCCCCCAAGGCGCCGCCGCCTTGCAAGACCAGAGCGATGTGCTCGTGGTCAAGGCGAATTTTGTGCTGAAGCTGTTGACTCACAAAGCGATCCTTTTCAACCCAAGGTGCCTGCCCGCTGCGTCGGCCAACGCGACATCTCGATTCACAGGCCCCAGGCGATGACAGTGTCGCATGATGACAAAAGGGCTGCCGAACGGCAGCCCTTTTTGGCTCAAAGGCAAGAGCGCGCGGCGCTCTCACCTGGGTGCAGGGGGAATCAGGCCGCCAGAGCGTCCTTGAGTGCCTTGCCCGGCTTGAAGCGCGGGGCCTTGGCAGCAGCCACTTCGATGGCCTCGCCGGTGCGCGGGTTGCGTGCGGTGCGGGCAGCGCGCTCGGTCACGACGAAAGAGCCGAAGCCCAGGATGTTCACGGCTTCGCCTTGTTGCAGTTGCTCGGTGATGGTCTGAATGACCGATTCCAAAGCGGCTTGGGCTTGCACCTTGCTCAGGTCGGTGTCCAGGGCCAGTTTGGCGATCAGTTCTGTTTTGTTCATGTGATTCTCAGTAAAAAAGGCCAGGAGGCCTTGGATGGTCAAGGGGCGGATTGTAGGGAAATGGCTGCGGGCTCGGAGGCTTCAGGCGGTAGAAATTGCACAGTCAGCCCACTAAACCCCGAAAAAACGCCCCCCAACCACAGATTTCAGGCTCAACGCACACCCCGCCACGGGCTCCAAGCACCTGCCAGGCCCGACAGAGGAGGCGGCCAAGCACGCCACCGCACCGGCTCGCCCATAATGATTTGCCGCGCAGACCCCGCCACGCGCCGCCTGTACACCCCACCCCGCTTCCACCGCCCCGCCAACACTGACGATGAACCCCAACGCCCACTTACTCTGGACCGCGCCCCGCTGGGCGCTGGCTGTCTTGCTCGCCGTGCTGGGCATGCTGGGCCCGTTCTCGATCGACACCTACATCCCCGCCTTCACGGGCATTGCCCAGGCCATCGGCGCCACGCCGGTGGAGATGCAGCAAACGCTTTCGGCCTATCTGCTCGGTTTTGCCTTCATGAACCTGTTCCATGGCGCGCTGGCCGACAGTTTTGGGCGCCGCCCGGTGGTGCTGTGGGGCATTGCGGTGTTCACCCTGGCCTCGGCGGGCTGCGCGCTGTCGCAAAACATTGGCCAGTTGGTGTTTTTCCGGGCCTTGCAAGGCCTGTCCACTGGCGCGGGCACGGTGGTGTCGCGGGCGGTGATCCGCGATCTGTTCGAGCCCGCCGAAGCCCAGCGCGTGATGAGCCAGGTGACCATCTTCTTTGGCGTGGCCCCTGCGATTGCACCCATCATCGGCGGCTGGCTGTTTGTGCACCTGGACTGGCACAGCATCTTCTGGTTCCTGACCGGGGTGGGGGTGCTGCTGTGGTGCGCCAACCTGCGCCTGCTGCCTGAAACCCTGCACCCCAGCGAACGCCAACCGTTCCAGGTTCGCCACCTGATGGCGGGGTACCTGCAGCTGGGTGCCAGCCCGCGCTTCTTGCTGCTCTGCCTGGCCAGCGGCGTGCCCTTCAATGGCATGTTCTTATACGTGCTGTCGGCTCCCGCCTTCCTGGGCCATCACCTGGGCCTGGCACCGACGCAGTTCTTCTGGTTCTTCCTCCTGACCATCTCCGGCATCATGGCGGGCGCCTGGTGCAGTGGGCGGCTGGCCGGCCGCATCGCCCCCAAACGCCAGATCCGGCATGGCTTTGTGATCATGCTCAGCGTCTCGGTCCTGAATTTGGCGGCCAACGCCTTGTTCCCGGCCCAGGCCTGGTGGGCCCTGCCCCCGCTGGCCATCTTTGCCTTTGGTTGGGCCCTGATGGTGCCCGTGGTCACCCTGCTGGCGCTGGACATCCACCCCGAGCGGCGCGGCATGGCCTCCTCCATGCAAGCCTTTGTGGGCTCGGCCGCCAATGGCCTGGTGGCTGGCGTGATCGCGCCGCTGGTGATGGACTCCACCTTCTTGCTGGCCCTGACCTCACTGCTGATGATGGGCCTGGGCTTGGTGGCCTGGACCTGGCTGCACCGCCGTTGGCCCGAGATTGGACAACACGCCAGCGGTGGCTGAGCGGGCCAAGGCAAGCCGCAGCACCCCAAGACACACCCAGCCCCACCAGCACAGACGAAAAAAAACGCCAGTACCGCAAGGTACCAGCATTTTTTGGGTCGGGCAGGGCTGGCTCAAGGCCAACCGCTAGCGCCACAGGGCGTGGGCCGAATCAACGGGCCGGACGCTTGCCGTGGGGCACGTAAGGACGGGGACCAGCGCCCGCCGGGGCGTGACGCGGACCACCTGCGGGCTTGCGGGCCGCAAAGTCGCCACGCGGTGCGCCGGCAAAGGCTTCGCGTTGCTCGCGGTCACGGCGCGGGGCGGCGCCCACATCACCGAAACCAGGCTTGCGGCCGTAGCCTTGGCTGTCGCGCTGGGGTTCGCGGCGACCGCCGAAGCTGTTGTCGCCTTGCCCCTGGAAGCCATCGGCACGGAAGGGACGCTGTGCGCCACGGTCGCCGCCACGGTCTTGGCCGCCGAAGCCGCCGCCGAAGCCACCACCAAAACCACCGCCGTTGCCGCCGAAGCCGCCTCGGTCACCTCGGTCGCCGCCACGCGGGCCACCGAAACCACCGCGGTCGCCACCGCCGCCGAACTTGCCGCCACGCGGACCGTAGTCACGCTCGCCGCCACGGCCACGGCCACCGAAGTCACCACGCGGAGGACGGCTGTCCTGGAAGCGTTGTTGCGGCTCCATGCCCGGGATCACTTCGGCCTTGAAGGTTTGCTTGCTGTAGCCTTCGATGTCGAAAATCTTGCGACGATCGCGGAACTCGGCAAAGGTCACAGCCAGGCCATCGCGGCCCGCACGGCCGGTGCGGCCAATGCGGTGGGTGTAATCCTCGGCCTTCATCGGCAGGCCGAAGTTGAAGACGTGGGTGATGGTGGGCACGTCAATGCCGCGGGCGGCCACATCGGTAGCCACCAGGATTTGCACCTGGCCGCTGCGCAGCGCCATCAGGCGGCGGTTGCGCAGGCCTTGGCTCAGGGCACCGTGCAGGGCGACGGCCGAGAAGCCTTCTTGTTGCAGGTCGGTGGCCAGGCCATCGCACTCCACTTGGGTGGAGGCGAACACGATGGCTTGGTCAATGCCGGTGTCACGCAGCCAGTGGTCCAGCATCTTGCGCTTGTGCTGGGCGTTGTCGGCCCAGAACAGCACTTGCTTGATGTTGGCGTGCTTTTCTTGCGGCGAATCGATCTGGATGCGCTGCGGCTCGCGCATCACGCGGGCGGCCAGTTGCTGGATGCGCGGCGCGAAGGTGGCGCTGAACATCATGGTTTGCTGGCGCTGGATGGTCAGCTGGTTGAGTTCGGCCAGGTCGTCCGAGAAACCCAGGTCCAACATGCGGTCAGCTTCGTCGACCACCAGGAATTGCACTTGCTCCAGCTTGATCTGTTGCGAGCGTTGCAGGTCCAGCAGACGGCCAGGCGTGGCCACCACCAGGTTGGCGTTTTGCAGCTTGGCGATCTGCAGTTGGTAAGGCATACCGCCCACCACGTTGGCCACACGCAGACCACGGCAGTGCTTGACCAGCTCGATGGCGTCGTGCGCCACTTGCTGAGCCAGTTCACGCGTCGGGCACAGAATCAGGGCGCCGGGGGTGGCGGCCTTGAAGTTGCGGGTGTTGGTCGGGTCCTTGCGCTTGGGGCGCTTGGGAGCGGGCTCACCACGGGCAGCCGCTTCGGCCACGGCGCGGTCGAACTCAGCGCGGGCGTCGGCTTCAGCCTGGGCTTGTTGCTGGATCAGGGTGTGCAGCACAGGCAGCAAGAAGGCGGCGGTCTTGCCGCTGCCGGTCTGGCTGGAAACCATCAGGTCGGTGTAACGGGTGACTTGGCCTTCAACGGGTGCCACCGGCAGCGCCAGCGGGATCACCTTGGATTGCACGGTGGTCGGCTCGGTGTAGCCCAGGTCGGCCACAGCTTGCACCAGCTCAGGGGCCAGGCCCAATTTGACGAAACCGTTCGGAGCGGCAGGCGCTGCGGGGGCTTCAGAGACTTCGGTGTCAGCGGCGATGTCGGCGTTGACTTCGGCTTCCACAGCGTTGTGGGCCAGCACTTGTTCAGCGGCTTGGGCCACGGCGGCGGCGGTGGAAACAGAGGATTGAGCAGGCGCGAATTCGCCCTGCACTGCAAGAGTGTCGGTCATGGTATTTTTTCTCACACGAATGCTCCGCCAGCGTGGCCGGCGGACGCTTCGTCAATGGTTAAACAACATCAACCATCAAACGAAGCCTGAGCCATCTGTTTGTCTCGAGGACGATGGCGCGGGTGGGCGTTTGCTGCGAATTTGGGCAGATTGGCTTTCGCCAACCTGGGCGTGGGCTTTTCTCAGTCAACCGAGAAAACGCCTTAACGCCTAACCACAACCGCAAGCCCTGGAGTGAAGGGAGATGCACAAATGCGCTCCATATCGAGCGCAGCCTCGGATTATGACCGGTCTAGGGTTTTCCCGCAAGCCCCTGACCGCAATAAAAGCACCGGGGCCCCCAAAACCCCGGCAACACGGGCTCAGAGCTTGATGAAGTGCTCGCGGTAATGCGCCAATTCGTCAATGGACTCATGCACATCGGCCAGCGCGGTGTGCTTTTGGGCCTTCTTGAAGCTGCTGTAGACCTCGGGCTTCCATCGCTTGGACAGCTCCTTCAAGGTGCTGACGTCCAGGTTGCGGTAATGGAAGAAAGCCTCCAGCTTGGGCATGTACTTGACCAGGAAGCGGCGGTCCTGGCCAATGGTGTTGCCGCACATGGGGGTGGTGCCCTTGGGCACATAGCGGCTCAGAAAGGCGATCAACTGGGCTTCGGCTTCGGCTTCGGTCGTCGTTGAGGCCTTGACCTTGTCGATCAGGCCGCTGCGACCGTGCGTGCCTTTGTTCCAGGCGTCCATCTTGTCGAGCTGGGCGTCGCTTTGGTGAATCACAAAGACTGGGCCCTCGACGCGGGGCTCCAAGTTGGGGCCGGTGACAACCACGGCGATTTCGATCAGGCGGTCGACCTCGGGCTCCAGGCCGGTCATTTCGCAGTCCAGCCAGACGAGGTTCTGGTCTGATTTGGTGAGAGGGGCAATGGTTTCGGACATGGGGCGCATTGTCGCCGATGGCCTAAACTCCGCCACCATGCCCCTCGACGCCGAAACCCTGTCCCCCTCGCTGCTGCTGACCGCCTTGTTTGCCCTGGCCCTGGTGGCCAGCGTGCTGATCCGCTTCTGGCTGGCGTCGCGCCAAATGCGCCATGTGGCCGAGCACCGGCAACAAGTGCCCGCCGCCTTCCAGGCCCAAATTTCTCTGGCAGCCCACCAGAAGGCCGCCGACTACACCGTGGCCAAAACGCGGGTTGGCCTGCTGGAGCTGGCCTGGGGCACGGTGGTGCTGATGGGCTGGACCTTGCTGGGCGGACTGGACGCCTTGAACCAGGCCTTGCTGGGTGCACTGGGCCCCAGCCTGTGGCAGCAACTGGCGCTGTTGGCCAGCTTCGCCGTGATTGGCGGCCTGATTGACCTGCCTTTCACCCTCTATCAAACCTTTGTCATCGAGGAGCGCTTTGGCTTCAACAAGATGACCTGGGGACTGTGGCTGGGCGACCTGCTCAAATCCAGCCTCATTGGCGCCCTGATCGGCCTGCCCCTGGCAGCCCTGATGTTGTGGCTCATGGGCAGCACCGGTCGCTACTGGTGGCTGTGGGCCTGGGGCAGCTGGATGGCCTTCAACCTGCTGTTGATGGTGATTTTTCCGACTTTCATTGCGCCCCTGTTCAACAAGTTCAAGCCCCTCGAAGACGAGACGCTGAAAACCCGCGTCAGCGCCCTGATGGCGCGCTGCGGCTTCGCCGCCAAGGGCTTGTTTGTGATGGATGGCAGCCGACGCAGCGCCCATGCCAACGCCTACTTCACTGGTTTTGGCGCGGCCAAGCGCGTGGTGTTTTACGACACCTTGCTGGCCAAGCTCTCGCCGGGCGAGGTGGACGCGGTGCTGGCCCACGAACTGGGACACTTCAAGCACAAGCACATCGTCAAACGCATCGTGGGCTTGTTTGCCATGTCGCTGGCGGGCTTTGCCTTGCTGGGCTGGGCGTCGGGCCAGATCTGGTTCTACACGGGCCTGGGCGTTCGCCCCTCGCTCAACGGCTCCAACGATGCCTTGGCCCTGCTGCTGTTCATGCTGGCGGTGCCGGTGTTCAGCTTCTTCATTTCGCCGCTGTTCGCGCAGTTGTCGCGCCGCCATGAGTTCGAAGCCGACGCCTACGCCGTGGCCCAGACCAGCGGGGCCGAACTGTCCAGCGCCCTGCTCAAGCTTTACGAGGACAATGCGTCCACCCTGACCCCGGATCCGGTGTTCGTGAAGTTCTATTACTCCCACCCGCCGGCCTCCGAGCGGCTGGCCCGCATGGCGGGCTGAACGCGCGCCACTGAATGCACCGCCTACAACCCCACGCCTGCCTGATCTCATGAGCTCAATGCTGAAGAAAAAAGACTGGTCCCAACTGCCACGCCGCGCCCTGAGCGCCACCGAGGTGGTGACCCGCCTGTCCGCCCTGACGGGCTGGCAGCTCCATGGCGATGGTGCCGACATCGCCATCGAAAAGACCTACACCTTTGCCAATTACCACGAGACCATTTCTTTCGTGAACGCCGTGGCCTTCATTGCCAACGCGCAAGACCACCACCCCGACCTGTCGGTGCACTACAGCCGCTGCGTCGTGCGCTTCAACACGCACGACGTCAAAGGCCTGTCTGAAACGGATTTTGAATGCGCGACCCAAATCGACGCCCTGCTCGCATGAGCGCGGCCAAGGCCTCCCGTGAGTGACCGCCGCACCCTGAACGAAGGCCTGGTGGTGGCCAGCCACGGGCGCCACTGCGTGGTCGAGAGCCCCGATGGCGTGCGCCGGATCTGCCACCCGCGCGGCAAGAAAAGCCAGGCCGTGGTCGGTGACCGGGTGAGCTGGCTGTCTGCCACCCCAGGCCAAGGCGAGGAAGGCACGATCGAGAAAGTGCTGCCGCGCAAGAACCTGTTCTACCGGCAAGACGAAATCCGCACCAAGTCCTTTGCAGCCAACCTGGACCAGGTGCTGATCCTGGTGGCGGCCGAGCCGGAGTTCTCGGCCAGCCAGCTGTCGCGGGCACTGATCGCTGCCGAGGCCGAGCACATCACTCCCATCATTGGCCTGAACAAGGCCGATCTGGTGGACAACTTTGCGCGCGCCTGGGGCCGCCTGGCGCCTTACCGGCACATGGGCTACCAGGTCATGCCGCTGTCGCTGAAGGCCGAGGGCACCCGCGACCATGCGCTCTTGCTGGAGCTGCTGCGCGGCAAGAACACCCTGGTGCTGGGGCCATCCGGCGCGGGCAAGAGCACACTGATCAACCTGCTGGTGCCCGGCGCCCTGGCCGAGACGCGGGAGATCTCCCAGGCCCTGAATTCTGGCAAGCACACCACCACCAGCACCTCTTGGTACTGGGTGGACGCGGAACGCCACACCGGGCTGATCGACTCACCTGGCTTCCAGGAATTTGGTCTGCACCACATCGACCCGGCTCAACTGGCCGCCTACATGCTCGACCTCAAGCCCCATGTGGCGCAGTGCAAGTTCTACAACTGCACCCACCTGCACGAGCCGGGTTGCGGGGTGATGGTCGCTGTCAGTGCCGAGGACCGGCCCGACGCCATCAGCGAGCAGCGCTACCGGATCTACGGCGACTTGTTCGCCGAACTCAGCCAAAGCCGCTACTGAACGCGCGCCCGGTGCAGGGTCTGCGCCGGGCATGCCGCCTTCAGACGGGCAGCGCCAGCAGCTCCCGCACGGCGTCGACCAAGGCCTGGCACTGGTCGGGCGTGCCCACCGAGATGCGCAGGAACTGCTCGATGCGAGGCAGCCGGAAGTGGCGCACCAGCACCGCGCGCTCACGCAATCCTGCAGCCAAGGCCGCCGCATCGCGCTGCGGGTGGCGCGCAAAAATGAAATTGGTCTGCGAAGGCAGCACCTCAAAGCCCAGGTCTTCCAGCTGCAGGCTCAAGCCCTCTCGGCTGTGGATCACGGCCTGGCGGCAACGGTCAAAGTAGGCCTGGTCCTCGTAGGCGGCCTGCGCCCCCACCTGGGCCAGCTTGTCCAGCGGGTAGGAGTTGAAGCTGTTCTTGATGCGCTCCAGCGCTTCAACCAAGTGACGCTGGCCCATGGCCACGCCCACACGCAGCCCGGCCAGGGAGCGCGATTTGGACAGGGTGTGCACGACCAGCAAATTGGGGTAGTGCTCGATCAAGGGAACGGCACTTTGGCCGCCGAAGTCCACATAGGCCTCATCCACCAGAACGACCCGGTTGGGGTGCTGGCGTAACAGCTGCTCGATGTCGCTCAAGGGCAGTCCGATGCCAGTGGGGGCATTGGGGTTGGCCACCACCACGCCTGCCACCGCCTCGGCCGAGGGCTCCTGCAAATCAGCCACCTGCAGGCGCAGACCCTCGCGCAGCGGAACAGTCTTCGCCGGGATGCCGTACAGGCCGCAGTAGACCGCGTAGAAGCTGTAGGTGATGTCGGGCATCAGCAAAGGCAAACCTTGCTGGAAAAAGGCCTGGAAGGCATGGGCCAGCACCTCGTCTGAGCCGTTGCCGACAAACACCTCACCCAGCTGCAAACCGTGATGGGCCGCGATGGTGCGGCGCAGCTCGGTGGACTCGGGGTCGGGGTAGCGCTCCAGGCCGGTGCGCAGCGCGGCCTCCAAGGTCTTCAACACCCATGGCGACGGCGGGTAGGGGTTCTCATTGGTGTTGAGCTTGACCAGGTTCGCCACGCGGGGCTGCTCGCCGGGCACATAGGGCTTGAGCGTGCCCACCACGGGGCTCCAAAAAGAAGAGGTCATGCGGCCAAGATCCTGAGCAGGCCTGTGTCCCCGGCCCGGCTGGGGTGCCCCCCCCCGGGGGCACAACGAGAGGAATGAAAGAGTGTGCTGCGGCTCGTCACCCGGACGCCGCCGCCGCGGGATCAGCCCAGCAAGCGCGCCAGGGTGAGCAAGGCCAGCAAGACCATCCAAACCACGACCGAGCGCCACACCAAGCCCACGATCTGGGCCAGATGCGCCACCTCCGGCTCGCGCCCCGAGGTGCTGGCGCTGTCAGCCGATTCGGCGTCGGCCTCACCCGAGGTGAAGTCGGGCAGCAAGGTTGGGGGAGCCGCGACCTTCAGGGCTTCGCCCCCCAGCCGCACGTTGACCGCCCCAGCCGTGGCGGCCAGGACCACGCCGTCGTTGTCGTTGGGAAAGCGCTGCGCCTGGTAGCGCCAGCCATCGATGGCCTCTTCAAAGTTACCGACCACCGCAAAGACCAGGGCGGTCAAGCGTGCCGGCAGCCAGTCGATCACGGTCCAGGCGGCAGCAGCGGCTTGTTGCAGCGCCGCGCTCACCGGCTGCTGACCCGCGCGGTTGCGGTAACGCCAATACCGCGACACGAACTCACCCAAGCGGTACAGCACGGCACCCGCCGGTCCCAGCCCCAAAGCAGCCAGCACCGAGTACCAGGCCAACACGCCAAACACATGACGGTGCGCAGCCAGCACCGAGTACTCAATCACATGGCGCACGATCTCACTGCGCGGCAACTCGCTGGCGTCCACCTGCTGCCACTCGGCCAGCAACTCACGCGCGCGGTTTTCATCGCCGTCTTCCAGGGCGTCGCGAATGTCCGTGAAATGGTGGCTGAACTGGCGAAAGCCCAGGGTGACGTACAACACCGCCACGTTCCACAGCATGGCCACGGGCCAGCCCACCGACCACCACAGCAACCAATGGATGCCCAGCGCCACCAAGGCGGGGAACACCACCGCCAGGCCCCAGGTCACCCAGCCGTGCTGAGGTTTGCCAGCGTCAAAATTGCGGCTGGCGGTGCGGGCCCAGGCGCGCAAACCCGCATGAATGGGGTTCCCAGCGCCCAAAGGCCGGGCCTGCTCGATCAGCAAGGCCAACAAGATGGCAAAAAAGCTCATGGGCCGATGATACCGGGGCCATCACGGCTTGCGAGCCGCCAGGCTCAGGCCGACAAAAATCGGTAGAAATTGCGCAACATGCCCGCTGTCGCGCCCCAGATGAAGCGCTCGTCCGCGCCATCCATCCAAGGCATGGAGAACCACTCGCGGCGCACACCCTCGGCCTCAAAGGCGTGACGGCGGTGGTTGGCCGGGTTCATCAAGAATGACAGGGGCACCTCAAAAGCGGCGGCCACCTCGTGGGGGTTGAGCTGCAACTCAAAACCAGGCTGCACCAGCCCCACCACCGGGGTCACCATGAAGGCTGTGCCCGTGGTGTAGAGCGGCAAGCTGCCCAGCACCTGAACGCGGTGGCGGGCCAGGCCCACTTCTTCTTCCGCCTCGCGCAGGGCGGTATCGGCCGGTGTGGGGTCGGTGTCGTCCATGCGCCCCCCGGGGAAGGCCACCTGGCCTGAATGGGTGGACAACTGAGTGGTGCGCAGCGTCAGGAGCACCGTGGGGTCGTCGCGCAGCACGATGGGCACCAGGACAGAGGCATGGGCCGGTTGGCGGTCTGCAAAGCGCCGTTCGTGGGTCACCTCAGGTGCCCAGGAAGGTGGATTCAAAAAGCGCTGCTGCAAGGCCTCGGGCCGCAGGCGCTCGACAGCGACCGCAGGCAGGGCGGCATCCGTCCCCAGCACCGGTACACGGCGGGGATCGAAGTCGGGCAAACGAGACAAAGGCGTGAGCACGGGAGGCAAGGTAGACAAGGGATCGCCTGGGTTGAGATGAACAGAGCTGCCGCGCGGAGCAGCCAAAAAAAAGCCGCTGACAGCGCAGGCTGCAGCGGCTTTTCTCAGCGAAGGTCGAGACCTCAGGCGGCAGCAGCCACCTTGGCGCGGTTCGGCAGCTTTTCCTTGATACGTGCCGACTTGCCGCTGCGCGAACGCAGGTAGTACAGCTTGGCACGGCGCACGTCACCACGGCGCTTCACTTCGATGCTGGCGATCAGCGGGCTGTAGGTTTGGAACGTACGTTCCACGCCTTCGCCGCTGGAGATCTTGCGCACGATGAAGCCGCTGTTCAGGCCGCGGTTGCGCTTGGCAATCACGACACCTTCGAAAGCCTGCACGCGCTTGCGGGTACCTTCCACCACGTTCACGCTGACGATCACCGTGTCGCCAGGAGCGAAAGCGGGGATGGTCTTGTTCAGGCGAGCAATTTCTTCTTGCTCAAGAATTTGAATCAGATTCATAAGGGTCTCTCATTGATCTTGGCCGCGCCACGATTGGCTTTGTCGGAATGACATACACCTGAGTCGTCCGGGCTGGACATCCACCCTGCGCACCACCCAAAGGTTGGCTCACAAATGGCTTGGTTCCAGACCCATCGTCCAAGGTGGCTCACCAGTTCTTCCCGTGAAGGGTAGACAGGCAAGCGGCCGGCCAGAGGATCGAATAGCCTTTGATTATAACAAGTTAGCCCAAACGAGCCAAGACGGCCTCGTCGCTGCGACTCAAACGCCCGGCTGCACGGGCGGCTTGAATCAATTCCGGGCGGTGCTGGGCGGTGATGCGCAGGCTTTGCTCGCGGCGCCAGCGCTCGATGTGGGCGTGGTGGCCAGACATCAGCACCTCGGGCACCGGCACCGGCGCCTGATCGGGACCAGGCTCCCAGTGTTCGGGCCGGGTGTAGTGCGGGCAGTCGAGCAAACCGTCGAGCGCCGGGTTGAAGCTGTCCAGTTGGTGGCTGCCCGCGTCATTGAGCACCCCAGGCTGCAGACGGGTCACGGCATCGAGCAAGGCCAACGCAGCGATCTCCCCACCGGAGAGCACAAAGTCGCCCAAGCTGATCTGGGCGTCCACATGGGTGTCGATGAAACGCTGGTCGATGCCCTCATAGCGGCCGCACAGCAAGATGGCGCCCGGGCCCTCAGCCCAGCGCGCCACGCCGTCATGGCGCAGCACCTCGCCAATCGGCGAGAACAAGACCACGGGGGCAGGCGTCGGTTCAGCCAGGGCCGCGCGGTCGGCACGGATGGCCGCCAAGCAACGCACCAGGGGCTCGATCATCATCACCATGCCCGGGCCACCCCCAAAGGGTCGGTCATCCACCCGCCGGTAATTGCCGTCAGCGTGGTCGCGCGGATTCCACAAGCGCACGGCCACCTGGTCGCTGGCATAGGCGCGGCGCGTGACACCGCTGGCCAAAAAAGGAGCGAACAGCTCGGGGAACAGGGTGATGATGTCAAAGCGCATGGCGGGGGCCTGGCTCAGACGTCAAAGTCAGTTTGCCAATCAACGGTGATGCGCCGCCCCGGCAGGTCCACAGAGTCCACATAAGCGGCCACAAAAGGCACCATGCGTTCCAGGGTCTTGCCTTCTTGTTCGTACGCGATCACCAGCACGGTCTGGGGGCCTGTGCTCATCAAGTCGCGCACCTGACCCAGGGCCAGGCCTTCGCGGTTGACGACATCCAGGCCGATCAGGTCGACCCAGTAATACTCATCGGTGGACGCGGTCGGGAAGCTCGAACGCGGCACAAAGATGCGCGCCCCCTTGAGGGCTTCGGCGGCATTGCGGTCTGACACGTCCTGGGCCGTGGCGACCACCGCATCAGAGTGTTCCTTGGCCTCTTTGATGGCCAGGCGCAGCGTGCCAGTGAAGGTTTTGGCGCCCTTCTCCGCGGGCTGGAGGTACCAGCGCTTGGACGAAAACAGGGCTTCGGGCGAAGCGCTGTAGGGCAGCACACGGAACCAGCCCTTGATGCCCCAGGCGTCCGCGATGCGGCCCACCTCGATGGCGTCAGCCGGCAACTCAGCGGTTTCGAGAGGAGGAAAATTCTGCGACATGGTCAGGAGGCCCCAAAAAAATTCAGGCCGGCGGTGCGAGCACAGCCGGCCTGTCAATGCGCTTTGAATCAGCGCGTGGCTGAACGCTCAGCGATCAGGCAGCAGCCTTCTTGGCAGCTTGCTTGATCAGGCGCACCACGGTGTCGGACGCTTGAGCGCCAACGCCTTGCCAGTAGGTCAGACGGTCTTGCGCAATGCGCAGGCCTTCTTCCGATTCCTTGGCGCTGGGGTTGTAGAAACCCAGGCGTTCAATGAAACGGCCATCGCGGCGTTCGCGCTTGTCAGCGACGACGATGTTGTAGAAAGGACGGGCTTTGGAGCCGCCGCGGGAAAGTCGAATGACGACCATGATTTATCCTTGGGTGGTGGAATTTCTTCCGAAATTTCTTCCAGCGTTGAGACACGCGACATAGCCACCCGGCCAGCGACACGCTGAATAGCTCTCCATTATATCTCTTTCAATTTTTCATGCCTATCATCCGCCCCAGCAGCGACGCCGACATGCCCGCCATCACCGCCATTTACGCCCACCATGTGCTGACCGGCACCGGTACTTTCGAGGTCGATCCCCCCAGTGAAACCGACATGGGAGGCCGCCGCGCCGACGTGCTGGCCAAGGGCCTGCCCCACCTGGTCATGGAACAGGACGGGGCCGTGATCGGCTTTGCCTACTGCAACTGGTTCAAGCCGCGTCCAGCCTACCGCTTCTCGGCCGAGGACTCGATCTACATGGCAGCCGGCGCGAACGGCCAAGGCTGGGGCCGCGCCCTGCTGGCCGAGTTGGCCGCGCGCGCCGAAGCCGTGGGGGTGCGCAAGCTGATTGCCGTGATTGGCGACTCGGGCAATGCGGGCTCGATCGGTGTGCACCGCAGCTGCGGCTTCTCGCACACCGGGGTGCTGAAGTCCTGCGGCTGGAAGTTCAATCGCTGGCTGGACATCGTGCTGATGGAAAAAAGCCTGGGCGCCGGCGACAGCAGCGCACCCGAGTAAAGTCAGCCCATGAAAAACAAGACCGCAGCGGCCTGGCTGGCCTTCCTGGGAGGCCCTTTGGGCCTGCACCGTTTCTACCTGAACGGTCTGGGCGACACGCTGGGGTGGCTGCTGCCCATTCCCACGGCCCTGGGCGTCTGGGGTTTGGAACGGGTGCAGCTGTATGGCCTGGACGACACCCTGAGCTGGATTTTGGTGCCGATGCTGGGCTTCAACATCGCCGGCTGCGCGCTGTGCGCCATCGTCTTTGGCTTGATGACGCCCGAGAAATGGAACGGCCGCTACAACCCGGGTGCCGACGCCGAGGCAGCGCCAGGCCGCACCCACTGGGGCACGATTGGCGCGGTGGCCTTGGCGCTGCTGATCGGCACTGGCGTGCTGATGGCCAGCCTGGTCTACAGCTTTCAGCGCTATTTCGAATACCAGATCGCCGAGGCCCAGAAGATCTCGCAATGAGCGCCCAGCCCCGCGGCCGGGGCGCTCGGGCTACTGCGGGTGCGCCGCCGGGAGCGGGTTCAGCGGGTCACCGGCGTAAAGCCAAGGCACGTCCAGCAACCCCTCGCCCAGCAGCCCCATCGCCGCATCACGCCCCCACTGCAGCGGGCCTGTGGCGTGGAACACCCGCCCATTGCGCTCAGCACGGGCCTGCACCCGCGCACAACGCTGCCAACGGTTGAGGGCATAGCGGCGCAGGCGGGTTGGCAAGTCCAGCGCCTCTTGGGCCAGCGCCAGGGTCAACGCATGGGCATCCTCCAGGGCCATGCCCGCCCCTTGGGCCAGGTAGGGGCGCATGGGGTGGGCCGCGTCACCAAGCAAGGCGATTCGGCCCTGGGCCATCTCTTCGGGGCGGCTCAACGGGGGGCGGTCGCACAAGGCCCACAAACGCCACTCAGGCACCGCACGCACCAAGTCCTGCAAAGGGCTGCAGCAGTCGGCCAAGACGGCCAACAACTGACTGGCATTGCTGCCATGGTCCCAGTTGCTCAGGTCCCCCTGGACCTCGCCGTGCACGATGGCCACCACATTGAGCCACTCCCCCGCGCGCACGGGGTAGGCCACCACATGCAGATCAGGCCCCAGCCAGGCGGTGACGCTGCTGCTGCGCAGTGCGGCCGGAAACCGGGCCTGGGGCAGCATGGCCCGGAACGCCAAATGCCCTGTGACCCGGGGTGGCTGAACGCCCAAAAGGGCCTGTCGCACGCCGCTCCACAAGCCGTCGGCGCCCACCAGCACATCGCCCTCGACGTACTTTTGAGGCCCCGTCTTCAAGCTCACGCCCTCCGGACCGACCTCAGCCACCGCCACTGGGGTGTTGAGCTGCAGGCTCACGTCCGCCTGGGCCTGCACCGCCGTCAACAGCAGTTGATGCAGATCGGCGCGGTGGATGGTGGCGTAAGGCGCCCCGTACAAGGCCTCCGCGCGGCCCGCCAAAGTCAGTTGCCCCAGGTGGCGGCCACTGAGGGCCGAACGCACCTGCAAACGGTCTGGAAAAGCAGCCACCGACTGCAAGGCCTCGCCCAAGCCCCAGGACTGCAGCACCCGCACGACGTTGGGGCTGATCTGAATACCAGCACCCACTTCGCTGAAAACAGGTGCACGTTCAAACAAGCGCACACGGTGCCCGGCGCGCGCACTGGCCAGGGCCGTGGCTAAGCCGCCAATGCCCCCACCGGCCACCAAAATATCGATCTGCGAACTCATCCGTGGATTGTGCCGTGGGCTGTCGCGTCCGAAGGGTTCAGGCCTTGCGCCTGCTCAAGCACATCGACCGGCGAAGGTCTTCCAAACAAATAGCCTTGGAAGGCCCGGCAGCCGCTTTGGCGCAAAAAGTCCAGCTGCCCACCGGTTTCCACCCCTTCGGCCACCACCGCCAAGTCCAAACTGCCGGCCAGGGCCAGGATGGTGCGCACGATGGCCGCGTCGTTGGGGTCCACCAGCACATCGCGCACAAAGGACTGGTCGATCTTGAGTTGGTCCAAAGGCAGGCGCTTGAGGTAACTGAGGCTGGAATAACCGGTGCCAAAGTCGTCCAGCGAGAAGCGCAGGCCCTCCATGCGCAGCTCGGTCATCTTGGCAATCATGTCCTCCACATCGGTCAAGAGCAGGCTCTCGGTCAGCTCCAGCTGCAGGCAGCGCGGGTTGGCCCCCGTTTGGTCCAGGGTGTCCAGCACCAGGCGCACAAAATCGGGGTGGCGGAACTGGCGCGCACTGACGTTGACGGACAAGGTCAGGTCGCGCGTCTCCTCACGTGCCGCCCACTGGACCAATTGCGCACAGGCCTGCTCCAGCACCCACTGCCCCAACGGCAGGATCAACCCGGTCTGCTCAGCCAAAGGAATGAATTCAGCCGGCGAGACCATGCCACGCTGCGGATGGGCCCAGCGCACCAGCGCCTCCACCCCGGTGATGCGTTGGCGGTCGTTCACCACGGGCTGGTAGTAAAGCAGCAATTCCTGGCGCAACAAGCCTTGGCGCAGGTCGCCTTCCAAGACCGAGCGGGCGGTGGCAGCGGCCTGCATCTGCGGATCAAAGAAGCGCAGGGTGTTGCGCCCGTGGGCCTTGGCCTGGTACATGGCCAGGTCGGCGCGCTTGAGCAGCTCATCAATGGGGGTCTGATCGCCCACGAACAAGGTGATGCCAATGCTGGGCGTGCTGTAGTGCTGCAGGCCCTTGAGTTCAAAAGGCTGGTTCATGCTGACCAGCACTTTTTCAGCCACCCGTTCGGCCTGCTCTGTGGCCTCGGTCCAGTCTGGGGAGAGCTCCTCCAGCATCAGCACAAACTCATCACCGCCGAACCGCGACACGGTATCGACCTGACGCACGCTGCTCGCCAGACGTCGCCCCACCTGGATCAGCAACTGATCGCCTGTGCCGTGCCCCATGGTGTCATTGAGGTCCTTGAAATTGTCCAGATCCAGGAACAGCAAGGCCCCATGCTGGCCCGAGCGGGTGCTGGCCAGGCAAGCCTGCTGCAGGCGGTCAAGCAACAGGCGGCGGTTGGGCAGATCAGTCAGCGCGTCAAAGAAGGCCAGGCGTTCGATTTCCCGCTCAGCCCGCTTGCGGTCGGTGATGTCGCGCGCCACCCCCAGCACCCCGGTCAGCTGGCCATCGCCTCCCTCAATGGGAGTCTGGATGGTTTCAAACCGCCCTCGGTGGCCGTCGGCAAAAACCATGTCCTCTTCGTAGGTGAGCGCCGTCTTGAGCTGCAGGGTTTGGAGGTCATGGGCGCGGAAGGACTCAGCCGCCTCGGGACTGAAGAGTTCAGCGTCGGTGCGCCCCACGATGGCGGCCTCGGCGAGGCCGGCAAAGCGTTCAAAAACGGGGTTGCAATATTGATAGACCCCTTGGGCGTCCTTCAAGAAAACCATGTCAGGCAGGGCATTGACCAGAGTGCGTAAGCGCGACTGGTTTTGCTGCAGCGCCAGCTCCATGTTCTTGCGCTCCGTGGTGTCGATGGCGAAGGCGACAAAGCCGCAGACCTCGCCATCGGCACGGCGCTCAGGGGCCAGGGTGGTGTGGCGCCAACGCACCTCACCGCTGGGCAACACGATGCGGTTCTCAAACACCACCACCTCGCCCTCCAGAGCGCGCATCACAAAGGGCAGCATGCGCTCCAAGCGCTCAGCCGACACGATGCTGGACAGGGGCTGGCCCAACATCGCATCCGGCGGCTGGTCAAACCAGCGGGCATGGGCCTCATTGACAAACAAGAACCGCAGGTCACGGTCCAAGCGAGAGACCCCGCCGGGCATCTGGAGCAGGATCGAGGCCAACTGGGTATCTTTTTCGTGGGCCAGTCGCTCAGCCGCCTTGCGCGGGGTGACATCCATGTTGAAGCCCACAAGCCCCCCCACGCGCCCGCCCTTCCACAAGGGTGCAACGATGCACAGGAAGTCACGCAACTGCCCATGCACTTCGGTGCTCATCTCGTACTCAATCACTTCGCCCCGCGAAGCTCGCTCGTTGTAATGCAGCCAACGTTGCAAGTCCTCGGGCCGCGGACTGCACTGCTCAGGCGTCAGCCCCAATTGAGGCCCGAAGTGGGCGACGCGCGCCGGGTTCTCCAGGACCAGGCGTCCCGCTTCATCGCGCACCCAAGCCTCAAACGGCATGTTGTCCGCCATGGCGCGCAACACGGCTTCATTGCTGCGCAACGCCTCCTCATCGGCTTTTTGCCGCGTGATGTCCAAGGCCAAGCCATCCCACATGGTGCGCCCATCGTCCAGGCGTCGAGGCGCCGAGCACAGATGCAAGCAGCGCTGAACGCCATCAGGGCCGCGAACCCGAAGCACCACATCCAAGACATTCAGGGTGCGCGCCGATTCACGCTCGGACGCCAGCAGGCTGGGGAGGTCTTCAGGGTCAATGAGGCGATACCAGCTTTGAGCGTCGCGCAGCAACTGGGTCCCGCTCAACCCCATCACCCGCTCCACCGATTCACTGACGTAGACGAACCGGTTGGACCCATCGATCTCCCGCTCCACCTGAAACAGAACCCCGTGCGGCAGGTTGCGGGCCAGTGCGGCCAGTTGCGCCTCACGTTCGCGCAGATTCTTTTCGGTGCGCCGGGCCAATTCATAGGGCTGACGGATGCTGAGGGTGAAGACCGCACGAAAAATCAAAGCATCGGCAACCACCTTGAAGACATGGCCCAGTACGTTGAGGGAATCGTCGGGGGCGTGGTAACTGGCAAATACCAATTCGCCCAAAGCCATCACAAAACAAGCGGTCGCCAACCAGTAATCACGCGCTCGACCCCGCTGCTGAGCGGCACCCCAAAAAACCACAGCGATGGCCAAATTGGACAAGCACAACACGTATTCAAAAAAGACCTTGAATGTGGTCAAGCCATGACCGGGGACAAAGGTCGAAGGGATCCAGTCCAGGTGAACGGATCCCACCCAGGCCATCAATGCACTGACCACACCAGCCAGGGCCAACCAGCGCCCAGGCGGCCCGGGCAAAGCAACATGAAAAGCCAGCAGACCCAGGGCTAAAATCTCAAAACTGCGCGCAATCAACCAAAAGAAAATGGCTTTGCTGGTACTGGACTCAGACCAAAAAGGGGGCATGCCGTCGTACGACAAAGCGTGCAGCAAATCGCAAAAAGCAGCGACAGAAAACCCAAAAACCAAGCCATTGAACACCCGACGTGGACTGGACTCCAGCGACGACCAAGACACAGTCACCACCAAGGCAGCCACCAACACCGCCGAAATTTCCAATACCAAATGGACACTTAGCCATTGCTTGGCATGAGCCGGTTCAAACAAGGGGGCTGGCGGAAACAGCAGCAACAGCGTGAGCAAGACCACCGCCCCCGTCGCAATGAAGAGGGTGAGTCGTCGTGCGTCACGCGATGCGCCTTGTTCTTTCATCCTGCCGCCTATCTTGTCAGCTCCACACTTTATCCATAAATTCGCGCAAGCAACTTCGGAGTTCCACGCCTTTCGCATCCGATCGACCCACCTCGGCACGCCATCCGATCATCAGCCCGCTCCAGCGCCGGCAGACCAGTGGCACCTGGTGCATGGGGGCGCCTGCTGGTCTCAGGGGGTCTCGACACTGGTGCGCTCGACCGCGAAGGTACAAACGCCACGCCGCGCCCTCCCCTGCCCCGCGACGGCTGTCCCGGGGAACGTTGCAATTCACCGAGGGGCATCCTCGGCGGGGTCTTGGATTTCCCCGTCAGTCATCGGTCAATCAATTAAATAGATACCGATAGTTTTTTAATTATCAATTTATTGCAAACTGCGGAAGTCCTGAAAACAAGTTTCGGCCTTTGCAACTCCTTTTCACTCGGGACGTACGGCAGCGTACGTGCCAACCGGAATTGCAGTGCCACCAACACGAAGCGACAGGTAGAGCGCGCATAAAAAAACCCTGCTAGACCAAAGTCTGGCAGGGCTTAGTCAAGGACTGCAACGTTCTAAAACATCCGTCCGCTGAGTTGTTCAATGAAAGATCAGGCAGCGATCAAGAATTGATTGCGGTCTTGGTCTTGAATCCATTTGGGAGCCTTACCGCGGCCCGTCCAGGTTTCACCGGTGGCCGGATTGCGGTACTTGGCAGCCACTTTACCGCCCTTGGCCGACGAAGCGGCGCGGCTGCGGGGGGCTTGGAAGATATCTTCTGCGGTCAAACCGAAATCAGCCACCAAGGTCCGAACCTGGGCCACGGCATCAGCGGTTTCACGCTTGCGCGCTTCTTGGATTTGCTGTTCCAGCGCTTCACGCTGCTTCAGGAGGTCTTTGTAGGTGGTGCTCATGATTTGAACGATCAGATAATGTTTAAAGCACCATTATAAGAAATATTTGAATACCAACAAGGTCAGCGCCATCTCCCTACACCAACACTGGAATATCAGGCCCGTCTTGCGTCCAGATTATGAGTTGATTGGCTGGGCCTGAGGGCCCGCCATCGACTGACAAGCCTCCATCCACAGATGAATTTGAGGGTTAAAAGCAGCGTTGCGCTGCTCGGCGCCCCGCACAGCGCTTGTCAAAAATCAAGGCGCGGTGCTTGCTGGCCAAGCCAAGACCTTGTCAATGCGTTTGCCATCGAGGTCCACGACCTCGAATATCCAGCCGGCACATTCAATGCGCTCGGCCGTCACAGGCAAATGCCCGGACTCAGACATCAAAAGCCCAGCCAAAGTGTTGTAGCGGCCCCGATCTTCATCGGGCAATTCACGAATATCCAAGCGGGCGCGCAGCTCATCCACGGGCATCAGGCCGTCGAGTAACCATGAGCCGCCCTCACGCCGCACCGCCCAAGCATCCGCCTGGACATGGGGCTGCAACTCACCGGTGATGGCCTCCAACACATCGCGCGGGGTCATCAATCCCTGCACCACACCATATTCATCCACCACCAACACCATGCGGGCAGCACGTGACCGGAACTGCTCCAACAACTCCATGCCACTGAGGGTTTCAGGTAAAAAGGCCGCCGTCTGTGCATGGGGTTCGATGGGGCCTTCATGCGCCGCGCCCAACTCCAACAGGCGCGCCACACTGATCAAGCCCACCACCTCATCCAATGAACCCCGGCAAACGGGGTACCAGGAATGGCTGACATGCCCACTTGCCGCACTGGCACGGCTCAGGCATTGGGCCACTGTGGCTTGGGCATCCAGCCACTCGATTTCGGTGCGTGGCAACATCATGGAAGTGAGTGGCCGCTCATCCAAGCGGAACACGTTGTGCACCATTTGATGTTCATGCTCTTCAAGCACCCCTGCGTCCAAGCCCTCTTCCAGGCTGGCGACGATTTCCTCTTCGGTGACGGCACGCGCTGCCGAGTTGTCCACCCGCAACAGACGAAGAATGCCCTGGGTACTCAAGGACAACAGTCGAACAAAAGGCTTGGCGATCACCGCCACCCAGGACATGGGCCGCGACACCCAACGCGCCACGACCTCGGGGTAAAGCTGCCCAATGCGCTTGGGCACCAACTCACCAAACACAATGGTGATGAAAGTGATCACCGTCACGACCACGGCCGTGGCCGTGACACCAGCGCCCGCAGAGGGCAGCCCCAGTTGCACCAAGCTGGCGGCGAGGCGGTCGCTGAAAGCGGCTTCGCCCAAAATCCCATTGAGCATGCCGATGGAGGTAATGCCTACCTGCACCGAAGACAAAAACTGGGTGGGGTTGTCGAGCAAGGCCAGCGCGGTGCGAGCCCCCTTGTCGCCCGCCTCGGCCATCGCTGTCAGGCGAGCCTTTCGGCTGGAAGCCAAGGACATTTCGGACATGGCAAACACCGCATTCAACAGTGTGAGCAAGGCAATCAGCAGGAAGTCCATGCAAGGCAGTAGAAAATCAACACCATGGCAATGTACTTGATTGGTGATATTCAGGGCTGCAATGAAGCCTTAGGCCACCTGCTGGACCGACTGGACTTCTCGCCCAGCCGCGATACGGTCTACCTGCTGGGTGATTTGGTGAACCGCGGTCCTGATTCGGCGGGGGTGCTGCGTCGCCTGATGGCTTTGGGCGACTCCGCCCGCAGCCTGCTGGGCAACCACGACCTGCACCTGCTGGCTGCCGCGTACGACGTGCGCCCCCCAGGACGCAAAGACACACTGGAATCGGTGCTGAAAGCGCCAGACCGCGCGGCCCTGATCGACTGGGTGCGCCAGCAGCCGCTGGCCCGCCAAGCCGGTGGCGTCTTGATGGTGCACGCCGGAGTGCTGCCTGCTTGGACGCCGGCACAGGTACTGGACTTGGCGGCCGAGGTCGAGGGGGTACTAAAGAGTAAAGATTTGCCCAACTTCCTCGCGGAGATGTATGGCAACCTGCCCAATGCGTGGAACGAGGGCCTGCGAGGTGCCAGCCGCTTGCGCGTCATCGTCAACGCCTTGACCCGTCTGCGCTACTGCACCCCTCAAGGTGAGATGGAGTTTGCGAGCACCGAAGGTGAGGGTGAAGGCCCAGAGGGCTACCTGCCGTGGTTTGATGTCCCCGGGCGACGCACTGCCGAGGTGACCATGGCCTTCGGCCACTGGTCAACCCTGGGCTGGAAAAGCCGGCCCAACCTGATGTCACTGGACACCGGCTGTGTCTGGGGTGGCTGCCTGAGCGCCGTGCGCCTGGGCGCCACACCCGTCGAACGGGAGCTGATTCAGGTGAAGTGCCCGCAGGCACAAAAACCAGGCAAGCGCTGAAGGCTCGCCCTTTTAGGTAGCCAAGTGCCCATGCCAGCTTGAAGCCTGGCAGGCACCTCGGCCAGGTCAGGAGACCACTGGCTGCGCTGCCTTGAACAAGGCAGCCACCTTGCGCTTGGGCTTGATGTTCGACGAGATCGCGCGGGCAGCGGGCGCTGCCTTGGCGGCGGCTTCCCAGGCGGGAGCGGCCTCAGGGCTCAGCGACGGCGCCTGGTAAGGCTGGTCGAAGAAGGGGTCGCGCGGGGCCGAATGGGCACGTTGCTGAGGGCGGCGATCGCGCTCACGTTCACGTTCACGTTCACGGCCTTGGTTCTCGGCAGCTTGGCGGGGATCGTGACCATCCCGGTTGTACATGCGACGACCGTCGTTGATGCGGCCACGGGGGCGGTCTTCATCAAACTCCAGCGCCTCAACCTCGATCTTTTTGTTGATCAGCTTTTCGATTTCGCCCACCAGGCGTGCATCGTTGTTGCCACCAACAAAGCTCACCGCCAGACCAGAAGCCCCGGCACGGCCCGTACGGCCGATGCGGTGCACGTAGTCTTCGGCGTTGAACGGGATGTCCATGTTGAACACGGCTGGCACATCCTTGATGTCCAGACCGCGCGCTGCCACGTCAGTGCACACCAGCAGGTCAACTTCGCCCTTCTTGAAAGCATCCAGGGCTTTCAGGCGCTCGTCCTGGCTCTTGTCACCGTGCAAGGCGGCAGTCTTCAGGCCATCGCTGTCCAGGGCGCGTGCCAAGCGCGCACAACCCAGCTTGCTGTTGACAAACACAAAGGCCTGCTTGATGCCGTGACGGCGCAGGACTTGGTGCAGTGCATGGCGCTTGTTGTCGTCGTTGACACCGTAGAAGTGCTGCTCCACCGTCGACGCCGTGGCATTGGAGCGCGCCACTTCGATCGTGACCGGGTCTTGCAGGTAGCTACCTGCCAAACGCTTGATCTCGGGCGAGAAGGTCGCAGAGAAGAGCAGGGTCGTGCGCTGCTTGGGCAGGTAACTGAGGATGCGCTGCAGGTCGGGCAAGAACCCGATGTCCAACATGCGATCGGCCTCGTCCAGCACCACGTACTCCACCTGGTTGAGCACGGCGTTCTTGGCTTCGATGTGGTCCAGCAAACGCCCCGGGGTGGCCACGAGCACCTCCACACCGCGCTTGAGTTCAGCGGTCTGAGGTTTCATGTCCATGCCACCAAACACCACGGCACTGCGCAGGTTGGTGTACTTGGCGTAAAGCTTGATTTGCTGGGCGACCTGATCGGCCAATTCGCGCGTGGGCAGCAACACCAAGGCGCGCACCGGGTGACGGGCGGGCGAGGTGGAACTGTTCTCGTGCTTGAGCAGGCGCTGCAGCAAAGGCAGCGAAAAAGCGGCGGTCTTGCCCGTACCGGTCTGGGCGGCGCCCATCACGTCCTGGCCCGTGAGCACCACCGGAATGGCTTGCGCCTGGATGGGGGTCATGGACTCGTAGCCCATTTCGGCCACGGCACGTGCCAGCGGCTCAGCCAGCGATAAATGAGAGAAAGATGTCGTCATGAAGTCCGCTATTGTCGCACTGGCTGGGAAAACCCGGTAATGAGTCTGTTCCTGGCCCTGGTGCGGGCCCAGATTAGGCCTGTTCAAGGTCTGTGCCGCGACCTGAATGCTATGAAATTAAGTGCACGCCAAGACCACGACAGGCGCCCTGCGAGCGGCCTTAAAGATTGCGGGCGTTGAAAGTATCGCAGGCCCGCACCGTACCAAGCTGCAGACCGGTGGCGAACCATCGCTGCCGCTGGGCACTCGTGCCATGGGTAAAACTCTCAGGCACCACCGCTCGGCCGGCGGATTTTTGCAAGGCATCATCCCCGATGTGTGCCGCCGCGTTCATGGCCGAAGCGACATCACCTTGCTCCAAAATGTGGCGACTTCGGTCCGCATGGTGGGCCCAGACGCCCGCCAAACAGTCAGCCTGCAGCTCCAAGCGCACGCTCAAAGCGTTGTACTGGGCCTGGCTGACCCGGCCCCGCGCATCGTCCAACTTTTGGCTGATCCCCAACAGGTGCTGAACATGGTGGCCCACCTCATGGGCAATCACATAGGCCTGGGCAAAGTCCCCAGGCGCGCCCAAGCGGGTCTTCAGCACCTCATAGAAACCAAGATCGATGTACACCTTTTGGTCAGCGGGGCAGTAAAAAGGCCCCATGGCGGCCTGCCCTTGCCCACAGGACGTGGGCGTGCTGCCGCGGAACAGCACCAAGCGGGGATCCCGGTACTGGCCGCCCGAGCTGGCAAAAATGTCTTTCCACACATCTTCGGTGTCGGCCAAGACCACAGACACAAAACGGGCCAAACGATCATCTGCACCAGAGCCGTGGGCAGGTGCCGCGACCTCAGTGGGTGCCGGGCTGACGCTGCCGCCCCCCTCGCCCAGCATTTGCAGCAGGGTCAAGGGGCTGATGCCCATGAACCAACCCACGGCCAGAATCACCAGCACAGTGCCCAGGCCCAAGCGACCACCGCCCAGAGAGAAGCCACCACCTGGGGCTTGCCCCGGCGAGTCACGCCGGTCCTCCACGTTGTCAGAACTTCTTTGGTCTTCCCACTTCATAGCGCCCTCCGGCCCAAGACAGGCCTGCAGCGCGGATGCTACCCCCGAGCGGTCATGACAAGAACATCAAAGGTGTGAAAAATTCGGCAACTGAGGCCCATCGTCTGCAAGATGAGGGTCATTGGGGCCTGGGCATGGCCGTGGCTTCAGCATGCAAAGAGCCACGCAACCCACTGACGCTCTGCGCACGGGTGCAGGAAGGCTCAGGCAGCGGTATCGAACGGCCGTCGCATAGATGACTCAGCTCGCGTTGCTGCACCCAGGCGGCCGATTGCGCCACTGATCCACGATCCAGCGACGCCATGGGGGATTGGATCCAACCGGCGCGTCCGAGCAGCTCAATGGTCAAAAGAACGGCCACGACACTGCCGATAGCGATCAAAAGGGACGGATCCAAGAGTTGGATCCAACTGCGTGTTTCACCTGCGGGCATCTTCATTGCAAAGCTCTCCTTATGGGCTCCCGTGATCGTATGTAAACAGGTATTGCAGAGCTGTAGGACACTGGCTCGTCGACCTGTCACCAAAAACCGAGTGCAACACACGCCACAGGGCTCAACTCACCGCAAATAACCGAATCAGACAATGCAAGAAGCCGATCAATCCATTGATATGACCGCTCCTCTCGAGTCGACCAAGACTGCCAACTACTTGCCGTTTTTGCCCTTGGCGAGCGAGCTGGAGGCCCTGTTGCAAGACCCCTCAGTTCGGGTGCCCCCCCGACAGGTTCTGGCCTGGCCTGGTGGTGGCAGCCTGTTTGTCATGCCGGCCCACGATACCCGCCTCGGCATGAGCAAAGTCATCACTTTCACGCCCGCCAATGCCGGCAGTGCCCGCCCGACCATCCAGGGCGATGTGCTGGTGTTTGACTTGCGCACCGGCAGCCGCTTGCGCGTGCTGGATGGGCCCACGGTGACCGCTCGGCGCACCGCCGCCGTGTCCTTGTTGGCGGCGCAAAAGCTGGCGCCCCGGCCCGACGGGCCGATGCTGATCGTGGGCGCCGGGGTACAAGGCCGTGCCCACCTCGACGCTTTTGTACAAGGGCTGGGGGTGAAGGAAGTCTGGATCGCCTCACGCAGTGCCGACAGTGCCCAGGCCTTGGTGCAGCACGCCCAACACCTGGGGCTGGACGCCCGCTGGACTGCCAGGCCGCAACAGGCCCTGGACCACTGCCCGCTCGTCGTGACGGCCACACCGGCACAGCAGGTGGTGTTGGAGGGCTCGCTGAGGCCAGATCACTTTGTGGCGGCCGTGGGGGCCTTCACCCCAGCCATGCGGGAACTGGGGCCGGCTTTGTGCCAACAAGCGTGGCGCGAAGGCCGCGTGGTGGTGGACACCCCCGACGCCCAGCATGAAGCCGGAGACTTGTTGCAGGCGGGCCTGCCCATGGACCAGATGCCAACACTGGCCCAGGTGCTGCAGGCCGGCGCGGCACGGCGCGGGCCCGTGTTGTTCAAAAGCTGTGGTTGGGCGGGCTGGGACTTGGCGGCCGCCCGGCTGGCCTGCCCGGCCTGAAGTGGCTGGGTGAAAGCGCTCCGCCCGTCACGGCGGGTGCGCAGCCGGCGTCAGTCCAGGATCACCCAGGACTTGGTGACTGTTTCCAGCACCTCAAACGAGCCCCGGAAGCCCGCAGGGATGTGCAGGCTCTCGCCCGGCCCCACCTCACGGAACCCGCCGTGGGCGTCGTGCACGCGGCAACGGCCACTGAGCACGGTGAACACCTCTTGCTGGGTTTCGCCAAATTCAATGCGCCAGCGTCCGGGTTCACAGCGCCACAGACCGCTGGACAACTGCTTGGCCGCACCAGTGGGCGCAGCCACCGCTGACCAGGTTTCGCGCAGTGGACAGCCCTGCTCCAGCCGCTCGGGCTTGGGCCAGGACAATTCAGGCTCACCCAGGCCAGGCGGGGCAAACCAGGTGGTGGCCGGCCCGGTGGGGGCCGAGGTGTCGCTCATGGCGGCGTCCACCCAGGCTCAGGCGCGCGGCAAGGTCACGCCATGCTGGCCCTGGTACTTGCCGCCGCGGTCTTTGTAGCTGACCTCGCAAACCTCGTCGCTCTCAAAGAACAGCACCTGGGCGCAGCCTTCACCGGCGTAGATGCGGGCCGGCAGCGGCGTGGTGTTGGAAAACTCCAGCGTCACATAGCCTTCCCATTCGGGCTCGAACGGGGTCACGTTGACGATGATGCCGCAGCGCGCATAGGTGCTCTTGCCCAGGCAGATGGTGAGCACATTGCGCGGGATGCGGAAGTACTCCACCGTGCGGGCCAGCGCAAAGCTGTTGGGCGGGATGATGCAGGAATCACCTTCGAAATCCACAAAGCTCTTCTCGTCGAAGTTCTTCGGGTCGACCACGGTGCTGTGGATGTTGGTGAACACCTTGAATTCAGGCGCACAGCGGATGTCGTAACCGTAGCTGCTGGTGCCATAGCTGATGAGCTTGCGGCCGTCGCGCTCACGGATCTGTCCGGGCTCGAAGGGCTCGATCATGCCGTGCTGCTCGGCCATGCGCCGAATCCATTTGTCGCTCTTGATGCTCATGGGGAAAACCTCTGTTGCCGATCCGTGGGAGGGCCGGATCGCCGCCCGCTGACCAGGCCCCTGGGGCCGAGCGCTGGCGCCGACCGAGCCCTGACCGCTCTGGCTAGGGGCTTCATTGTAGGACAGGCCATCCGATTGAAAAGCGAGCCATTCAGGCCCTCAGGCGCTCAGCCAGCCGCCTGGGCAGGCCACCATTGGCCAGCGACGGCCGTGCGCTCAATGACGCGATCGTCGCCCAGCACGATGAGCGAGAACAGCAGCTCGTCCAGGTTGCGCGCCTGCGCGGTCTTGCGCGCCAGCAAAGGCGTGGCCTGGGGGTTGAGCAGCACAAAGTCGGCCTCGCAGCCGGGGTTCAGGTTGCCAATAGAAGGCGCCCCTTGCTCGCCGGCCAGGCCCAGTGCGGCAGCCGCACCTGCCGTGTGCTGCCACCAGAGGTGCTGCGGGCTCAAAGACAAACCCGGCTTGGTTTGCCCCTCGCGCCCCACGTAGTAAGCGGCCAGCATGGTGTGAAAGGGGCTGAAGGAGGTGCCGCCGCCCACGTCACTGGCCAGGCCGTAGCGGTAACCGACGCGGTCGGCGCCCTGGTAGTCAAAGAAACCGCTGCCCAGGAACAAGTTGCTGGTCGGACTGACGGCGGCCGCGGCACCGGTCTCGCGCATCAGGGCGCGGTCATCGTCGTCAAAGTGGATGCAGTGGGCGTAGACCGAGCGATCGCGCATCAGGCCAAAGTCCGCATACGTGGCCAGGTAGCTGCGCGACTGCGGAAACAGTTCGCGCGCCCAGGCGATCTCGGCCAGGTTCTCGGCCACATGGGACTGCACCCACACCTGCGGGTAACGCGCGGCCAGCTCACCCGCCCCGCGCAGTTGCTCGGGCGTGCTGGTGGGCGCAAAGCGCGGCGTGATGGCATAGCCCAGGCGGTCCACGCCGTGCCAGCGCTGGATCAGGGCCTCGGTGTCGATCAGGCTTTGCTCGGTCTGGTCGCGCACGCCATCGGGCGAGAAGCGGTCTTGCAAGACCTTGCCCGTGATGAAGCGCAAGCGACGCTGCTGGGCCTGCTGGAACAGGGCGTCCACCGAGCTGGGGTGCGAAGTGGCAAAGGCCAGCGCCGTGGTCACACCGTGGCGCAGCAGCTCGTCAAGGAAGAAGCTGGCCACCTCAGTGGCGTACTCGCCATCATGAAAGCGCGACTCGTGCGGGAAGGTGTAGTTCTCCAACCAGGGCAACAGGCCCTCGGCGGGCGAACCGATCACATCGGTCTGCGGGCAATGGATGTGCAGGTCGACAAAGCCGGGCGCCAGGATGCGGCCGGGGAAATGGGTGATGGACAGGCCCGGAAATCGATCGACCAGCTCCCGGTAGGGGCCCACGGCCCGCACCACGGGCTGGCCCTGGGCATCGGGACCAATGACCAGCAGGCCGTCCTCCTCGTAGAGGGCGGTTCGGTCGTCGGCAAAGCGGAGGATGGCGGCGCGGTAAGCTTTCATGGGCTGGGAGCTTACCCGGCCGCCTCCCCGGCTGAATAGGGGCCGCGCCATACCCGCTATCCGCGCCGGTGGATAAAGGCCTGCGGCGCCTGTGCCAAGCCTTGGGCGCAGACCTGACCGCCCTGGTCCCGACGCTCAGCCGACCAGCGCCGGTTCGACCTCGTCACGCAGGACAGGCCGGGCCAGTGGCTGCGCCTGCACACCGCCAGCGAGCTGCCACACCGCCCGTTGGCCGCGCTGTCGCAGGGCCTGCCAGGCTTGGGCGCTGCGCTGACCGCTTTGGCACAGCAGCAGCCAAGGCTGATCAGGTGCCAGCCCCACCGGGGCGGCCCGGTCTTGCATCAGGTCGGCCAAAGGCCAAGACAGGATGGGGCGATCCCACTGCGCCAACTGGGTGCAGGCGGCATGCTCCTGCGCACTGCGCACATCCACCCAACAGGCCTGCGGGTGCCGGGCACTGAACGCCGCCAGCGCGTGGCCCGACAGGGCGGCGCTCTGGGCCTCGGCCAGTTGCTGGGCGCAATGGCGCAGGCGCTCACACAAGGCGTCCACCTGCTCCGCCCGGGTACACAGGCTCAAGGACAAGCGAACGGCCGCGCGGGCCAGGCCCTCGTCACAGCCCATGGCTTGCAAGACAAAGCTGGGCTGGGCCTGGGCAGTTGAGCAGGCACTGCCGGCGCTGACCTGCAGGTCGGCGGCGTCCAGCCAAGCCGTGAGCGCCGCACACGCCGGGCCAGGCACGGAGAAGTTGAGCGTGGTCGGCAGGCTGTGCGCCAGCGGGGCATTGAACACGACGCCTGGGAAACAGGCCTGCAAACAAGCGCAGATTTGCGCGCGGTAGGCCTGCAAAGTGCTGAGGCTGCAGAAGGTGTCTCCGCGCTGCAGGGCCTGCAGCACCGCGCCCAGGGCCGCGATGCCAGGCATGTTTTCAGTGCCGGAGCGCAGACCGCCCTCTTGCCCACCGCCCGCCATCAAGGGCGTGTAAGGGGCGCCCGTGCGCACATACAGCAGGCCAATGCCCTTGGGGGCGTGCAGCTTGTGCCCGGAAAAGGGCGCGTAGTCGATGCGCCGCTGCGCCAGCTTCAAGTCCAGTTTGCCCAGGGCCTGCACGCCGTCCACCAGCCACAGCGCAGAGCTCCCGGCATCGATCAAAGCCTGCTCGATGCCATCCAGGTCGGAGACGACACCGGTTTCGTTGTTGGCGGCCATGGTGCAGAGCATGGCCGTGTCAGGCAGCCAGGCCCGCAGGCTGGCCAGGTCATGCCGGCCCATGGCATCGACCGGCAACGCGCGCAGCTCCAGACCCAAGCCCAAGACTTGGTTCCAGTGGGCCAGGCTTTGCGGCACCGCTTTGTGCTCAGTGGCGCCATAGACCAGCAGTCGCCCCATGGGCTGACCTTGCGCCCGCCGCTGGCGCCACGCGCACAGAGCCGACAGCACGGCAGTCTGGATGCCTTCAGTGGCGCCACTCACAAACATCAAATCGCCTTGCGGCGCCCCCAGCACCTCGCGGGCTCGTTGGCGCACCGTGTCCAGCACCGCACGCGCTTCCCGACCACGGGCATGGCTGCTGCTGGGGTTGCCATAGGCGCTGAGCATGGCCTGCAGCGCGGCCTCGGCCGCCTCGGGCAACACCGGGCTGGTGGCGTTGAAATCGAAATACAAAGCGGGCAAAACCGAGGCATTCATGGCGCGAAATGGAGCAAAGTCAGGACGCTTTCAGTCTAAAAAGCCCCGCCATGAAAATAATTTCTTAATGCACTCCTAAAATCCATTGAAAGAGAATATTTTTCTCCATTACAAATTTATTTGAGCATGGACCGCATCGACCTTCAGATTTTGGAAGAACTTCAGCGCGACAGCCAAGTGCCGATTGCACAGCTGGCCGAGCGGGTCGGCCTGTCGTCCACGCCCTGCTGGAAGCGGGTCAAGCGCCTGGAGGACGAAGGCGTGATCGAACGCCGCGTGGCCATCGTGAACCGCAAAAAAGTGGGCCTGCCCATCACCGTGTTCGTCAGCCTTCGGCTGGCCCAGCACGAAGAACGCGGGCTGGCCCAGTTCGCCGCGGCCGTGACTGCCCTGCCGGAGGTGCAAGAGTTCCACCGCATGAGCGGCGATGTGGACTACCTGCTCAAGGTGGTGACGCACAGCATGGAGGGCTATGACGCCTTCTATAAAAAGCTGATCCGCGTGGGCGCCCTGTCGGGGGTGTCCTCGGCCTTCTCCATGGAGCAGATCAAAAGTACCACCGCCCTGCCCTTGGGTGCCCTGAACTGAGGGGGCGGCCCGCTCAGCGCAACCGACCCTGCACGCCCTCGACCAACCAGTCGATTTGCAGGATTTGCGCGTCGCTGAGCTGGCTGTGCGCGGGGATCACGGTGCGGCCCTGGTTGTCCCGCACCGGCTGGGCGCCCGCCGCGAAAGGCTGCAGGCGCCCGGCAGCCAGGTCCTGCTGGCGCGCCAGCACCTCCGCCTGCACCGCCTTGGGCACCCGTGGACCAAAGTCGCCGACGCGGACCATGCCCTCGCGCACCCCGCCCCACACCGAGCCACTTTGCCAGCGCCCCTCCAGCACCGCCTTGACGCGGCGCGTGTCGTACTCGCCCCACTGGTGGGTCACAGCCAGAATCTGCGCGTCGGGCGCCACGCGGCGCATGTCGGAGTGGTAGGCCACCGCCAGTTGGCCACGCTCTTGCGCGGCCGCCATGACCGCGGTGGAGCCGGTGTGGAAGGCGAGCACGTCAGCGCCCTGGTTCATCAGGGTCATGGCCGCGTCACGCTCGCGCGGCGGATCGAACCAGGCGTTGAGCCAGACCACCTTGACGCTGGCTTGCGGGTTGACCGAGCGCAGGCCCAGCGTGAAAGCATTCAGGCCCTGCAACACCTCGGGAATGGGAAAGCCCGCCACATAGCCCGCGACCTGGCTGCGCGTCATGCGCCCGGCTGCGATGCCCGCCAGGTAGCGACCCTCGAAATAGCGGGCATTGGCCACGGCCACGTTGGCGGCCGTCTTGTAGCCGGTGATGGACTCGAACTTCACGTTGGGAAAGTCCCGCGCCACCTTGAGCGTGGGCTCCATGTAGCCAAAGCTGGGCGTGAAGATGATGTGGTGGCCTTGCTGCGCCAGGTCGCGGATCACGCGCTCGGCGTCCGCGCCCTCGGGCACATCCTCGACATAGGTGGTTTTGACCCGCTGGCCCAGCGACGCCTGCACCGCCTGACGGCCCGACTCGTGCTGGCGCACCCAACCGGCTTCGGTGATGGGCGCGACATAGACAAACGCGGCCTTCAGGGGCTCACTGTCCGTGAACGGAGTCGTGGGGGTTTGGGCCAAGGCCGGGAGAGCGGCCAGCGCCGAGAGAAAACAAGCAGCCGCCAGCGCACAGGCCGGCGCGGCCACGAGGTTTTTGTACATGGTGTTCCTCTACATGTCCCCAAAGAAAAACGCGCACCGGTGGGGCCTCGGTGCGCGCTGCGTATTTTAAGGGCCGGGCCTCAGCCCGGCCTGAGCCAGGTCAGAAGTCCTTTTCAGAGAAGCTCTCGAACACCGCTTTGAGCTGGTGCTCCCAGTCGTGGCGCTGGGCCTCGGTGACAAAGCTGGCCTCGAAGCTGTTGCGCGCCAGCGTGTAAGCGTGGTGCGCCGTGAGGCCTGTGGCCGCAAAGGTCTGCACAAAGTTGTCGTTGAGGTAGCCCCCAAAGTAGGCCGGGTCGTCGGAGTTGATCGTCACCGCCAGGCCGGCGTCCAGCAACTGCGCCAGGTTGGAGCTGGCCAGGTCCGGGAACACACACAACTTGACGTTAGAGAACGGGCACACGGTCAGCGGGATGCGGTCTTGCGCCAATCGCTGCACCAGGGCCGGGTCCTTCAGGGCTTGCACCCCATGGTCGATGCGCTGCACGTTCAACACATCGAGCGCGCTCCAGATGTAGGCCGGCGGGCCTTCTTCGCCTGCATGGGCGACCAGGTGCAGGCCGAGTTCGCGGCAACGTGCAAAAACCCGGGCGAATTTCTCGGGCGGGTGGCCCAGTTCGCTGGAATCCAGGCCCACGCCGATGAACAGATCACGGAACGGCAGCGCCTGCTCCAAGGTCGCCAGAGCGTCTTCTTCACTGAGGTGGCGCAGGAAGCACAGGATCAGCGTCGCGTCGACGCCCAACTGAGCCTTGGCGTCGCTGCAGGCACGGTGCAGGCCGCGCACCACCGTCTCCATGGCGATGCCGCGCGCGGTGTGGGTTTGCGGGTCGAAGAACAGCTCGGCATGGACCACATGGTCGGCTGCGGCGCGCTGCAGGTAAGCCCAGGCCATGTCGTAAAAATCTTGCTCCTGAATCAGCACGCTGGCGCCCGCGTAGTAGATGTCCAGAAAGCTCTGCAGGTTGGTGAAGGCATAGGCCTGGCGCAGCGACTCCACGTCGGCGTAGGGCAGGCTCACGCCGTTGCGCTGGGCCAGCGCGAAGATCAGTTCGGGCTCCAGCGAGCCTTCGATGTGGATGTGCAGCTCGGCCTTGGGCATGCGGCGCAGCAGCTCGGGCAAACGGGCCGGCGAAATGTGGGGAATTTTGAACATGAGAGGCTCCGAGAGTTTGAAGTTTTGTACCACAGCGCCCTGGCGCTGAGGCGCTTGACCCGCCTTGGCACCAGGCTGTGGCAGCGGGTCAGAGCACGCCAAAACGCACGCCCTGGCGCACCAGCGCGCGCCGGTAAGCGACCGAGACCCGGTCACAGACCACGTGGCGCTCGGCCTTTGGGTCCAGCGGCAGGCGCTTGGGGCTTTGCGACTCCAGCACCGGCTGGTCCTGGGTGAAGATGGTGTGCTGGAAGGCGGCCAGTTTCTCGTCGGGTGACTCGAAATCGGCCACGGCAAGGCGGAACCACACCCGGCTGGTCTCGGGCGTCAGCGGGCAGATGTACAGGCCGATCGACTCCCGCCAGTGGGCCACCGCCGTGCTGCCCGCCTCGGGCACCTTGGTCAGCAAGGCACAGTACGGGGCGGTCACCTCGTAGCTGTACTCGACTAGGGAGGCGGCCGTGGCGTGCAGGTTGGACTGCGGCTGCCAGGCTTGGCAGCCCGTGGCGCGCAGGCCGCGCGGCGTGTCCTGCACCACAGGGTCCGCGATCTGTGGGTGCTCGCGCAGGCCCAGCCACCCCTCGTGCACAAAAGAGAAATGCGCCATGTCCAAAAAGTTCTCCACGATGCGCGGCGCACTGGTGGCCACGTCGTAGGGGCCGCAGTTCATCTTGCGCAACTCGGGGTCGTCTTCAGCGGGGAAGGCGGGCAAGCCACTGTCTTCAGCGCTGGCGTCCAGCCGCACCCAGACCAGGCCATGGGCCTCACGGCAGGCAAAGGCCGTGGCGCAGTGCGAGGCCGGGGGCTGGAAGGCGGGCAAGGCCGGCACTGCGGCACAGCGGCCGCCGGGATCGAACTGCCAGCCGTGGTAGGGGCACTCCAGTCGCCCACCCTGCACGCGCCCCAGGGACAGTCGCGCGCCCCGGTGCGGGCAACGGTCGGCCCAGGCCTGCACCGGGCCAGCGCCATCGCGCCACAGCACGAGTGCGTGCTCCAGCAAGGTCACGGCCAAAGGGGCCGCACCCACAGCCGAGGCCAGCGCCACGGGATGCCACAGGGTTGCTTCCATCAACAGGGTTCTTTCGCAGGTCCAGACCAGTTCAGAGCGCGGCGTCGCGGGGCGCCCCAAGTGAAAAGAGCTGCCCCAAGGGGCAGCTCTTGCAGCGATGGGGCAGGCCCCACCGGTTTGGCTTACTTCTTGTCGCCGCCCGGGACCTTGCCTTCCACGCCCTTGACGTAGAAGTTGACACCACCCAGGAACTTGTCGTCGGCCACTTCGTCGGCCTTCAGCACGTCCTTGCCGTCTTGGCCCTTGATGGGGCCCTTCCAGATGACGAAGGAGCCATCGGTCAGGCCCTTCTTGATGCCTTCAATCTTGGTCTTGATGTCGGCTGGCACGTCTTCGGCGATGGACACCACGTCGATCGCGCCTTCCTTCACACCCCACCAGCTTTGGCCGGTGGTCCACTTGCCTTCCAGCGCGTCCTTGGTGGCCTTGATGTAGTACGGGCCCCAGTTGATGATGGCCGAAGCCAGGTGGGCCTTGGGTCCGTAGGCGGTCATGTCGGAGTCCCAACCAAAGGCGCGCTTGCCCTTTTCTTCGGCGGTCTTGAGCACTGCCGGCGAGTCGGTGTTCTGGAACAGGATATCGGCGCCGCCGTTGATCAGGGCGGTGGCCGCTTCGGTTTCCTTGGGCGGGCTGAACCATTCGTTGACCCAGACCACCTTGGTCTTGATCTTCGGGTTCACGCTCTGGGCACCCAGGGTGAAGCTGTTGATGTTGCGGATCACTTCAGGAATCGGCACCGAGCCGACCACGCCCAAGGTGTTGGACTTGGTCATGGCACCAGCGATCACACCCGCCATGTACGCGCCTTCGTAGGTGCGGCTGTCGTAGGTGCGCATGTTGTCGGCAGTCTTGTAGCCGGTGGCGTGTTCGAACTTCACGTCCTTCATGTCGCCAGCCACCTTGAGCATGGACTCCATGTAGCCAAAGGTGGTGCCGAAGATCAGCTTGTTGCCTTGGCCAGCCATGTCGCGCAGCACGCGCTCGGCGTCAGCCGACTCGGGCACGCTTTCCACGAAAGAGGTCTGAATCTTGTCGCCGAATTCCTTTTCCAGCGCCTTGCGACCGTTGTCGTGGGCAAAGGACCAGCCACCGTCGCCCACCGGGCCCACGTAGGCGAAAGCGATCTTCAGTGGCTCAGGCTTGGGTGCCGGGGCTGCCGCCGCCGGGGCCGGAGCCGGTGCGGGTGCCGGCTCTTCCTTCTTGCCACAACCCACCAAGGCGGCCGCAGCCACAGCCGACAGCGCGGCTACCTTGAGCAGGGATCGTTTATTCAGGTCAGTCATGTCATTTCCTTCTTGGGGTGGGCGACAGGGGTTGAGAAAATTTTGATTATCCGGTCAAGAAAAACAAATCAGCAAGCGCGTCTGCCCCGTTCAAGCCCCGGGATGGAAGGGCTTGCCCAGAGACGCAGGCATGTTGATCCGGATCCAGGCCGGGTTGCGGGAGATCAGGGCCAGCACCACGATGGTGGCCAGGTAGGGCAGCATGCTCAACACCTGGCTGGGCACGTTGACCCCCACCCCTTGCAAATGGAACTGCAGCATGGTCACGCCGCCAAACAGGTAAGCCCCAAGCAACACCCGTGCCGGGCGCCAGGTGGCGAAGGTGGTCAAGGCCAGGGCAATCCAACCGCGACCGGCCACCATGCCCTCGACCCACAGCGGGGTGTAGGCAATCGAAATGAAGGCGCCCGCCAGGCCGCACAGCGCACCGCCCGTGACCACCGCCGCCAGGCGGATGCGGCGCACCGGGTAGCCCAGGGCGTGGGCCGACTCAGGCGACTCGCCCACCGAGCGCAAGACCAGGCCGGTGCGCGAGCGGTACAGGACCCAGGTCAGCGCCAGCGTCAATGCCATCGCCCCATAGACCAGCGGGTGCTGGCGAAACAGGGCCGAGCCCAGCAACGGGATGTCACTGAGGTAAGGCACAGCAAACTGTGTGCGCTCCGGCAGCTTGGCCTGCACATAGCTGATGCCTGCAAAGGCCGAGAAGCCCACGCCAAACAGGCTCAGCGCCAGGCCGGTGGCGTATTGGTTGGTGTTGAGCCAGATCACCAGCCAACCAAACACCGCCGCCAGCAAGGCCCCTGCGCCCATGCCGGCCAAGAAGCCCAGCGTGTCGCTGCCGGTGTGGACCACCGTGGCAAAGCCCGCAATGGCCGAGCACAGCATCACGCCCTCGGCACCCAGGTTGACGATCCCGGCCTTCTCATTGATGAGCAGGCCCAAGGCCGCGATGGCCAGCACGGTGCCCGCATTCAGCGTGGCCCCCAGAAGCAGTGCATAGGACTCCATCAGTGGGCCCCTCCCTTGGAACGTGGGCTGACCCAGCGCACGCGGTACGCAATCAGCGTGTCGCAGGCCAGCAGGGTGAAGAGCAACAGCCCCTGGAACACACCCGTCAGCGACTTGGGCAGGCCCAGGCGCGACTGCGCCAGCTCACCACCGATGTAGAACATGCTCATCAAGATCGCCGAGAACACCATGCCCACCGGGTGCAAGCGCCCCACATAGGCCACGATGATGGCGGCAAAACCGTAGCCGGCGGGCACGTAGGGGGTGAGCTGGCCGATCGGGCCGGTCACTTCCAAAGCGCCCGCCAAGCCGGCAGCGCCGCCCGAGACCAGCAGGGCCAGCCACAGCGCCCGGCGCGACGAGAAGCCGGCATAGCGCGCGGCCGCCGGGGCCAGACCGCCCACCTGCTGGGCAAAGCCCGCCTTGGTGCGGAACAGGAAGATCCACAGCGCGGCCGAGCCCACCAAGGCCATGATCAGGCCGATGCTGACGCGCGAGCCCTTCATGAGGCGCGGGATCTGCGTCACGGTATCGAACATCTTGGTCTGCGGGAAGTTGTAGCCCGCGGGGTCCTTCCAAGGCCCGTAGACCAGGTAGCCCAGCAGCTGCACCGCCACGTAGACCAGCATCAGGCTGACCAGGATTTCGCTGGCATTGAAGCGGTCGCGCAGCAGCGCGGTGATCGCCGCCCAGGCCATGCCCCCCAGCACGCCGGCCAGCAAGATGGGCACGATGATCCAGGCGCTGCTGCCTTTGTCAGCCATCAAGGCCACGCCGCCCGCAGCCAGGGCGCCAATGACAAACTGCCCCTCGGCGCCGATGTTCCAGACGTTGGAACGGTAGCACACGGCCAGGCCCAGCGCGATCAGCAGCAGGGGCGTGGCCTTGACCATCAACTCGCCAATCGCGTAGGCGTTCTTCAGGGGCTCCCAGAAAAAGACCAGCAGGCCGCGCACCGGGTCTTTGCCCAGGGCCATGAAGAGCAACACGCCGATCAGCACGGTCACCGCCAGCGCCAGCACCGGCGAGCCCAGGCTCCACCAGCGCGAGGCCTGGGGCCGGGGTTCAAGCTTGAACATGGTTCACCTCCGCAGCAGCGGCGGGCGCCTGCGCCAGTTCACCCAGGTGCGCTTGCACCGACTCATTCCACAGTCCACTCATCCATTCGCCGATCTTCTCGACCGTGGCCTGCGCGCGCGGCACCGAGGGCGACAAGCGTCCCTTGGCGATCACATGCAGGCGGTCGCTGATTTCAAACAACTCATCCAGCTCTTCGCTCACCACCAAGACCGCGCAGCCCGCATCGCGCAAGGCCAGGATCTCGCCCCGGATCTGCGCGGCCGCGCCCACGTCCACCCCCCAGGTGGGCTGGGACACGATCAGCAGCTTGGGCTTGGCGTCGATCTCACGGCCCACGATGAACTTCTGCAGGTTGCCACCCGACAGCGACTTGGCCGCTGCATGGGGACCACCCGCCTTGACGTTGAAGCGGCGGATGATGTCCGCCGCCTGCGCTTCCAGCTTGCCCAAGCTGAGCCAGCCGCCCGCGCCCACCGCCTCGCTGCGGGTCAGCAGCAGGTTGTGCGCCAGGCCCATGGTGGGCACAGCGCCACGGCCCAGGCGCTCCTCGGGCACAAAGTGCAGGCCCAGAGCCCGGCGCGCCTGGGGCGCCAGCGCCCCGGCGTCTTGGCCGGCCACACGGATGGCGGCCGGCGCGGCTCGGGTGTCCTCACCCGAGAGCGCATACAGAAGCTCTTGCTGGCCATTGCCCGACACCCCGGCAATGCCCACCACCTCGCCCGCGCGCACGTCCAGCTGCACATCGATCAGGTCGACGCCAAACTGGTCCTGGCGCGGCAGCGACAAGCCCTGGACCCCCAGCACGGTGCCACCCAACTGGGCGGGGCGGTGCTGCAGCGCGGGTGGCTCGGCACCGATCATCAGGCGCGACAGCGAGGCATTCGACTCCTCGGCCGGGTTGCACACGCCGGTGACCTTGCCGCCACGCAGCACGGTGCAGGCCGTGCACAGCTCGCGGATCTCATGCAATTTGTGGCTGATGTAGAGGATGCTGCAGCCTTCAGAGGCCAGCTTCTTGAGCACCACAAACAGCTTCTCGACCGCCTGCGGGGTCAGCACCGAGGTGGGCTCGTCCAGGATCAGCAGCTGAGGGTCGGTCAACAAGGCACGGATGATCTCGACCCGCTGCATCTCGCCCACCGACAAGGTGTGAACCGGTCGCGAAGGGTCGATGTCCAGGCCGTACTCGGCGGCTTTTTGGCTGATGCGCCGCGTCACCTCGGCCAGCGTGAGGTGGCGGTCCAAGCCGAGCCACACGTTCTCGGCCACGGTCAAGGTGTCAAACAGGCTGAAATGCTGGAACACCATGCTGATGCCCAGGGCCCGCGCCTCCTGCGGATTGCGCACCCGCACCGGCTGGCCGTTGAAAAGCACCGTGCCTTCGTCAGGCTTGACCGAGCCATAAATGATCTTCATCAGGGTGGACTTGCCAGCCCCGTTCTCGCCCAGCACAGCATGGGTTTCGCCGGGCTGCACGGTCAGCGACACCGCGCTGTTGGCCACCACCGCCGGGTAGCGCTTGGTGATGCCTTGCAGCACCAGGCGGGCGCTAGGGGGGGAATCGTGCGTGTTCATGCGCGGGATTTTCTCAAAAATCGGGGGCTCATCGGCGACTCCTCCAGAGGCAACACAAGGACATCTTGGCGTGGTTGGGACATCAGGCGCTACTCTTTCCGTAGCGAGGCAGCCACCGACTTGACGCGCTCGCGCAGCCAGGCCCCCGCCGCCGAAGTGTGGCTGCGTTCGTGCCAGAGCTGGTAATACATGAGGCGTGGGAAGTCGACCGGGCAAGGCAGGATGCGCAACGGGTAGCGGTCCACATAGCGCTCGCAGAACTGGCGCCCGGTGCTGAGGACCAGCAAGCTGCTGGCCACCATGCTGGGGATCAGGCTGAAATGCGAGCAACGCGCCGTGATGTTGCGCTGCAGGCCCAAGGCGTCCAGGTGCTCGTCAATCACGCCACGCGCCCCGGGGTGGGTGGGCGTGGGCGCGATGTGCTCGGACGCCAGCCAGGCGGCCTGGTCCCAGCCCCGGCGCACGGCCGGGTGGTCCTGGCTGACCAGGCAGACCACCTCGTCGCCAAACAGGCGGCCCATGTGCAGGTCATCGGGCGGCTTGGGCCAGTTGCCGATCACCACATCGACCTGGCCTTGCGAAAGGTGGGCGTGGTAGTGGGTGTCGGCCGACAAGGCGTGGATCTCGATCTGGCAAAACGGCGCCAGGGTTTTGATCTGGGCCACCAGTTGGGGCAGGAAGAGCGGGTCCAGGTAGTCACTGGCGGCAACGCGGAAGGTGTTGCGCGCCGTGCGCGGGTCAAAGCCGCGCACATCGGTGAACAGCACCTCAGCGGCACGCAAAATGCTGGCCGCAGGCTCGACCATGCGCAGGCCGGCGTCGGTGGGGGTCATGCCCGAGCCCGAACGCACCAGCAGCGGGTCGTCAGCCAGATCACGCAGGCGCTTCAGCGCCGCCGAAACGGCGGGCTGATGCATGCCCAAGCGGATGGCGGCGCGCGAAACGCTGCGTTCGGTTAACACGGTGTGCAAGACCCTTATCAAGTGGAGGTCTATCTTGTCGAAAAGGGCTTGGTCTCTCATAGCAGGGCTTGCATTCTTGTCATACGTCAACGCTTATGCTGGCGGCTTGCGTTCGCCCTACCCTCACGCGCAGGGACTTCACTTCACGGGCTCACCCGACACCCCATGCACACCAGACCGATCCGTTTTTTGCGCCGTGGCCAGCTTGTCTCGCTGGGCAATGTAACACCCACCCAAACGCTGTTGGAGCTGCTGCGCGATGAGCTTCATTGCACAGGCACCAAGGAAGGCTGTGGTGAGGGTGACTGTGGGGCTTGCACCGTGGTGCTGGGCGAACTCGATGCCAGCGCCGGCCAGGATGCAATCAAATACCGTGCCATCAACAGCTGCATCCGGCTGGCCCAGTCCGTGGACGGTCTGGCCTTGTGGACCGCCGAGGACCTGGCCCAGGACCCGCTGATCCAGCCCACCGAGCCCAACACCCCCGCCCCCGAGCTGCACCCGGTGCAAGAAGCCCTGGTCCAGTGCCACGGCTCGCAATGCGGCTTTTGCACCCCCGGCTTTGTGATGAGCCTGTTTGGCCTGTACCAGAACCAGGTCTGCCAAGGCCAGGGCGTGACGCACCAAGAGGCGGTGGAAGCCCTGTCAGGCAACCTGTGCCGCTGCACGGGCTACCGCCCTATTTTTGACGCCGCCCAAGCCATGGCCACGCTGCCGGTGCAGCGGGTCAATGAGGCGGAACTGGCTCAGCGCCTGCGCCAGATCCAAACAGATGACCCCGCCACGTCCAATGCCGCCTCCAGCTACCTGGCGCCCACCACGCTGCCGGCCCTGCTGCAAGCCCGCGCCCAGCACCCGCAAGCCCAGTTGGTGGCCGGCTGCACCGACGTGGGCCTGTGGATCACCAAGCAGCACCGCCAGTTCGAGCAGGTGCTGGACCTGACCCGCACCGCCGAGCTGCGCCAGGTCGAGCACTACCCGCACCACATCGCCATCGGCGCGGCCGTCACCCTGAGCGACGCCTTTGACGCGCTGGTGGCGGACCGGCCTCAGCTGCACACCTTCGCCAGCCGCTTTGCCGGTTTGCCGGTGCGCAACTCCGGCACCCTGGGCGGCAATGTGGCCAATGGCTCACCGATTGGCGACAGCATGCCGCTGCTGATCGCGCTCGGCGCCCATGTGGTGCTGATGCGCTGGCAGGCCGGGCCTGGTCAGAAACCCGGCCAGATCGTGCACCGCGAGTTCCCACTCGAGCAGCTCTACACCGGCTACCGCCAGAACGTGATGCGCCCTGACGAGGTGCTGGCCTGGATCAAGGTGCCACGGCCGCAGCCCGACGAACTGCTGCGCGCCTACAAGATCTCCAAGCGCCAGGACGATGACATCTCCGCCGTCTGCCTGGCGGTGCGCCTGCAGCTGCACGATGGCCAGGTGCAAAGCGCTTCCATCGGGGTGGGCGGTGTGGCGGCCACCCCGGTGCGTGCCAGCGCCAGCGAGGCGGCACTGCGGGGTCAGCCCTGGCAACTCAGCAGCGTGCAGCAAGCCAGTGAGGTCTTGCGTGCCGAGTTCAACCCGATCTCGGACATGCGCGCCAGCAGCGCTTACCGCCGCGAGGTGCTGGGCAACCTGCTGCAGCGCCTGTGGCTGGACAGCCAGGGCCTGATCCCCATCGACCTGCAGCGCCTGGACCCCGCCACGCTGGACGCCCATTTCCAAGCCCCCAAGGTGGCCGCATGACCCACAGCCCCGACACCTCCGCCCTCCAACCCACCGCCTCCGCCGCCGACAGCAGTGCCTGCGGCCGCTCGCAGCAACATGAAAGTGCCGCCGCCCAAGTGGCCGGCGCGGCCACCTACATCGACGACATCGCCGAGGTGCGTGGCACCTTGCACGCCGCGCCCATCCTGTCGCCCGTGGCGCACGGCCGACTGCGCGGGGTCGACTGCAGCGCCGCGCTCGCCGTGCCCGGTGTGCGCGACGTGGTGCTGGCCGCCGACGTGCCCGGCGACAAGCTGCTGGCCGCCTTCGGCCATGACGAACCCGTGTTTGCCTTTGACACCGTGCAGCACATTGGCCAGGTGATAGGCCTGGTGGTGGCCGACAGCGTGCAAGCCGCGCGCCGCGCCGCGCGCCTGGTGCGCGCCAACATCGAAGCCCTGCCCGCCGTGCTGAGCCCGCGGGCGGCCCACGCCGCCCAAAGCTATGTGTTGCCGCCGGTGACCGTGCGCCGGGGCGGCCCCGACGCCGCGCTGAACCAGGCCCTGCACACCCTGAGCGGCAGCCTGGAAGTGGGCGGCCAGGAGCACTTCTACCTGGAAGGCCAGATCGCCTACGCCCTGCCCCTGGAGCAGGGCCAGTGGTGGATCTACGCCAGCACCCAGCACCCCGGCGAGGTGCAGCACTGGGTGGCCCATGCCCTGGGTGTGGCCAACCACGACGTGCGGGTGGAATGCCGACGCATGGGCGGCGGCTTTGGCGGCAAAGAAACCCAGGCCGGCCACCTGGCCGTGTGGGCCGCACTGGCCGCGCGCAAGCTGCAATGCCCCGTCAAGCTGCGCCTGGACCGCGACGATGACTTCATGGTCACGGGCAAACGCCACCCCTTTGCCTACGACTACACCGTGGGTTTTGACGACAGCGGCCGCCTGCAAGGCCTGCAGCTGACCATGTTGGCCAACTGCGGCTTCAGCGCCGACCTCAGCGGCCCAGTGGCCGACCGCGCCATCTTCCACGCCGACAACGCCTACTTTTTGGAAGACGTGGAAATCGTCTCCTACCGCTGCAAAACCAACACCCAGAGCCACACCGCCTTCCGCGGCTTTGGCGGCCCCCAGGGCGTGATCGTGATCGAGAGCATCCTGGGCGACATCGCGCGCCACCTCGGCCTGGACCCGCTCGATGTGCGCCTGCGCAACCTCTACGGCACCACTGAGCGCAACGTCACCCACTACCAGATGACGGTGGAAGACAACATCCTCGAACCCCTGCTCAGCACCCTGGAGCGCAGCAGCGACTACCGGCGCCGCCAGCAGGCCATTGCCGCCTGGAACGCCAGCCAACCCGTGCTGCAGCGCGGCCTGGCCATCACCCCGGTGAAGTTCGGCATCTCCTTCACCGCCACCCTGTTCAACCAGGCCGGGGCGCTGGTGCACGTCTACACCGATGGCAGCGTGCTGGTGAACCATGGTGGCACCGAAATGGGGCAAGGCCTGCACACCAAAGTGGCGCAGATCGTGGCCGACGAGTTGGGCGTGGGCTTCGAGCAGGTGCGCGTCAGCGCCAGCGACACCGCCCGCGTGCCCAACGCCAGCGCCACCGCCGCGTCCAGCGGCACCGACCTCAACGGGCGGGCCGCCCAGTTCGCGGCCCGCCATGTGCGCGACAACCTGGCCAGCTTTGTCTGCGGCCTGGACGGCTGCGGTGCCGGCGCCATCCGCTTCGAAGCCGGCCAGGTGATCTCGCCCAGCGCCACCCGGGCCTTCAAGGACGTGGTGCAAATGGCCTACGCCAACCGCATCCAGCTGTGGAGCGACGGCTTCTACCGCACGCCCAAAATCCATTACGACAAGACCACCCTGACCGGGCGGCCCTTCTATTACTTCAGCTACGGCGCGGCCTGCACCGAGGTCGCCATTGACACCCTGACGGGCGAAAGCCGCGTGCTGAAGGTGGACATCCTGCACGACGTGGGCCGCAGCATCAACCCGGCCATCGACATCGGCCAGATCGAGGGCGGCTTTGTGCAAGGCATGGGCTGGCTGACCACCGAGGAACTGGTCTGGAACGACCAGGGCTACCTCAGCACGCACGCACCCAGCACGTACAAAATCCCGGCCACCGGCGACATCCCGGCGCACTTCAAGGTGGACCTGTGGCCCGAGCCCAACCGCGAGGACAATGTGTTTGGCAGCAAGGCCGTGGGCGAGCCCCCTTTCATGCTGGCCATCAGCGTGTTCGAAGCCTTGAAGGACGCCGTGGCCCAGGCCCGTGCCCGCGCCGGCCGACCCGGCGCCGTGTGCCTGGAGGCCCCCGCCACGGCCGAGCACGTGCTGCAGGCCTTGCAACAGCCCTGAGGCCAATCCCCGGCGGGTCGCTGGCCGGTCGCTGGCCAGCCCCTGGGGCAGGACGGCCCCGGGCGACTGGCTCAGGCCGTCAGGGCGTGCTGTGCGACCTGGTTGCGCCCTGAGCGCTTGGCCTGGTAGCACGCCATGTCCGCCGCATGCAGCACTTCGCGCACCTCACGCGAGGAGTGGTCCAAGGTGACCAGGCCGATGCTGCAACCAATGGGGTAGGCCCGGCCCTCGAATACCAAGGGCAAGGCCGCGATCGATCGGCACAGGCTTTCGGCGATGCGCTCGGCTCGCTGCACCGAACACGCGGGCAGCAAGAGCGCAAACTCGTCGCCGCCCAATCGCCCCACGGTGTCGGACTGGCGCACCTGGGCTTCCATCAGGCGGGCGACCTGCTGCAAGGCCACGTCGCCTGCAGCGTGGCCCGCGCCATCGTTGATGGATTTGAAATGGTCCAGGTCCACAAACAGCAGACAGCCTCGCGAACCCTCTTCACCCCAGGAGGCGGCGGGCAGCTCGGTCTGTAACTGGCGCGCCAGACGGGCCTCCAACTCGCGGCGGTTGACCAGGCCGGTCAGGCTGTCGTGGGTGGCGCTCCAGGACAGCTCACGCCGGGCCTCGCGCTCGGCGGTGATGTCGTCAAAAATCCAGATGGTGCCGCCCTCCGGATCGTCCGGCACCACCCCCCGACCCAGCATGTGGACCCAGAAGTCGCTGCCGTCCTGGCGCCGGAACATCAGTTCGCCGTCAAAGTAGCCGCGCTCCTGGAATTGCTGGCGCACCTGCTGGCCCAGTTCGGCATACGCCGCTTCCGAGGGGTAGAGCACGCGCGCCGGTTGGCCATGCAGCTCGCCGGGGGCGTAGCCCAGCATGGCGCTGGCCTGGTGGCCCATCAGCTCCAAGGTGCGGTGGCGCGTCACCACGATGCCAATGGAGGCGTGCTCCAAAATCGCCTCCAGTTGGCCCACCATCACGCGCAGGCGGTGGTGTTCGCGGTCCTGCGCCAGGGCGATCTGGCGCAGCGTGGTGATCAGCTCACCCACCTCGCCGCTGGCCTGAGGCCAGTCGCTGGCGGCTGGCGCCGAGCGGTCCAACACCTGGCGCGCGCGACGGCGCAGCAGCGCCAGAGGTCGCGTCAAATGGCGCAGGGACCACAGCACCAGCAGGGCCCCCAACACGGCGGCCAGCGCGGCCAGCCCCAGGGCCTGACGCCGCATCTCGCGGTAAGGTGCCAGCACCGTGTCCAAGCGGCTGATGCGGGCCATGCGCCACTGCAAACTGGGAATGTCCGCCTCGCTGATGAGGTGCTGCTCGGTCTGGCGCGACACGCCCTGCGAGCCCACACCTCCGCCCTCACCCAGCGACTGCGCCAGGGCGGGCCCCCACAGCGCCTCGTCATGCACCATGCCCAGCAGCCGTGCCGCCTGCGGGTGGTGCAGGATGCGGCCTTCGGCGTTGTAGATCAGCAGGGGGTCACCCTGGAAGGTCGACTGCGATACCAAGGGCGGCATGAGCTGGCTTGAATACAGCGACAGCCCCGCCACCAGCACGCCTTGCAACAGGCCGCCCGGCCCACGCACCGCGGTGGACAGGAGCACCAGAGGCTTCTCCGTGGGCCAGCGCCCCACCGGCGCAAGCACATGGTCCTGCCCGTCGGCCAGGGACTGAGCGCGCAATTGGGCGACGGCCGACTCCAGGTCGGCCGGCAGCAGGCTGGCCTGGGCGTGGCGCCACAGGGGCACGCCATCGCCCCGGGTCACATCGACGAAATCAAACACCCGCAGGGCACTGCGCTGCGTCGGCCAGACTTCGGCCGGCGTCACAGGGCGGTTGAGTTGGGCGGGTGTGAGGGCATGGGCCAGCACGCTGAGCCAGCTGCGGGTCTGTTCAGCCCGGGCTTCCACCAAACTGGCCAGCAAGGCCACATCGGCAGCCTGCGACTGCGACAACTGGGCCAAGGCCAACTGCTCGCAGCGCTGGCTTTGGTAGAGCACGCCCAAAGCACTGGCCAACAGCGCTGGCACCAGCGCCGCCAAGCCCACCCGAAAGGGCAAGGCGTGAAAGAAACGCAGGACCGTGCCCGCGAGCCCGAAACGGCTCATGAGCCCGACCCGGGGCTGGGAAGCGCACCCCGGACCTGAACACACAGGAACTGAAAAAGAGCTGAAAACACCACCGGCCCTGGCTAATTGTTGTGACTTGCCAAGGACTATACGGAGGGATGTGCAAAACGACCACCTCGCCTAGGGACAACCCCAGGGCGGCAGAGGCTGGCCGATCAGCCCCCTGCGAGGCTTTGCAGACCGCCCGGGTCCAGCAAGGTGAGGTTGCGCCCCGAGCCCGAAATCAAACTGCGCTCGCGCAGGTGGCGCAGCACGCGCGACAGGGTCTCCGGGGCAATGCCCAACTCGGCGGCAATCAGGCGCTTGCGCTGGCTCAGCAGCACATTCATCACGCCCTGGCTGGCCTGGTCAGCGTGGTTGAGCAGCCAGCGAGCGCAGCGCGCCTCGGCATCCATGGCCAAACGGCTGACGGCCAACTCGGTTTGCTGGCGCTGCGAGCGCGACACATCCTGCAGCAGCTTGCGCGCCGGGCTGGCCAGGCCAGCCAGGGTGCGCTGAAAAGCGGGCAGCGGCATGCGACGCACCACCACGGTGGTTTCCGCCAGGGCGTCCACCACCTCGGGCAGGTCCAGCACGGCCGAGGCAGCCTCCAGCCAAAAAGGCCCTTCGACCGCCCCCAACTGGTGGCTGAGGACGGCGCCATCGCGCAGCCCCAGCACCACCCGCCCCGAATCGACAAACGTCACCCAGGGCGACACCGCCTGCCGCGTGAGCAGCACCTGGCCCGCAGGGATGACCTCGTGTTCGAGGGAGAGACCGAAATACTCAGATGGCAACATGGAGGGGACTTTGCCGCAGCCCTCCCTGGCAGACATTGAGGCAGGTCAAAGGCCATGCGTGGCATGCATCACCGCCCGTCCGCCATCGACAGGCCCCAAGGGCCTCAATCAGCGCACTGCGCCAGGGCCTGGACCCGGTCCAGGCGCCGGGTCGACACCAAGATCGCCCCCTCGGCATTGCGTTGCAGGGCCTGGCGCAGGCGCTGGGCCACCGGTTGCGCGGCGGAGGCCGGGTCGGCCAGGTAGCCGTAGGTGAACTGCAAGGGGCGCGGCACCGCCTTCAGCACATCGGCCTGGTGCCGGCTCAGGCTGTCGCGCACCTGCACCACCGGCGTCAGGGCGGGGTGCTGCTGCAGCATGGCCGCCACAGCCGGGGCTTCGCCAGCCACCCCCCAATCGCGGATGCGCCCCGCCTGCTGCAGCGACTGCAACCAGGCCAGCCACTCGTCGCCGGCGATCAGGTCGGCCACCGGTTCGTGCAAGAGCAGCACATCGACCTCGCTGCGGCGCAGGCGGCGCAGGCTGTCTTCAAAGCTCTGGCGCGCCCGTGCCAGTTGCCAATCGACCACCGCCCGGTTCAAGCCCTTGAAGGCCTTGCCCAGCACCTTGCGTGCATACAGTTCAGGCACGCTGGCGCGGGCACCGGGCGGGCCGTACAAGCCGACCTTGGTGGTCACGGTGATGCGCCTTGCCAGCTCGGCCGGCAAGGCGCCCAGGCTGGCCTCGGCCAGACCAAAGCCGTACAGCGGCGAGGTGTCGACATGGCTGAACCCGGCCTCGATGGCGGCCTGCAACAAGGCCAGCCGATCGCTTTCGCGGGCCAGGTGGTGCAAGCTGGCGGTGCCAAAAACCAAACGGCTGACTTGCAAACGGGTACCGGGAAGCTGGACGAGTCGCATCGGGTGGGCCTTCGAAGGGGCAAGTGAGGGGGCGGCGCTGGGGTGGTCGGCCCAGAGATCAGCCCAGAAATGGGCCTGTCGGCAGCCCAAGGCCACCGCTGTCAGGGTCGGGTTGGCCTCGCCTGAGGTGCTGAACACGCTGCTGGAGGCGATGCCCAGGTTGGCCAGTCCATGCACGCGGCCGTCGGCATCGACCACGCCTTGGGCCGGGTCGGCGCTCATGCGGGTGGTGCCAATCTGGTGAAAGCCGTCCGAGGCCTGTTCGAACACATGGGCGTAACGCTCTTCGGGCGGGCGCTCGTATTCAAGGTGGCCCAGACCGGCAGCGCGCAGATCCTGGTCCAGCAACTCGTGCGCTTTGAGCACCGATTCAATGTCCTGGGGCAGGTATTTGAAGTCGACCCGCAGGTCGCCCTCGGCGTTCTTCAGCGTGAGGCGGCTGTCCGGGTTCGGGGCTTGCTCGGCGTGGTAATCCAGCGCGTACACCCCACCGGGGCTGCGCAGCACAAAGCCAGGCTTGCGCACCGGTGACAGGTAACGGTGGCGCAGGATGTCGACCACGTCCAGGCCGGCACGCCAGGGCCGGCGCAGGATGTTCAGGCTGTGCGCCCCCCAGCGGTAAGGCGGGCGGCCGATGTGCTTGAGCCGCATGGCCTCAGCCACCAGACGGCGCCCGATCGGGGCGATGGCCAGCCCCAGGAACACAGCGGACAGCGTGGGGTTGCCATGGCGGTGGTCGTAGAACGGCGGGTTGTCGATGTAGAACGAGGTGTTGAGCAAGCCATTCGCGCGCTGCGTGGCCGGCGTGGGCAGCCAGCGCCGGCGCAAATAGGTGCCGTCGGCGTCCTGGCTGAAATCCAGCCACTGCACGTCGGCGGGCTGCTTCAACACCACGCGGGCAATGCAGCCCATGATGTGACCCATGTAGTAGCGGCCCAGCGGCCCGTCGGGCCCGCCAAACAAGGCTTTCTGGGCGGCGTAGCGGGCCTGGGTCTGCAGCAGCAACTGGGTCGTGCCCAGGGCCCCGCCGGCCAGCACGTAGGCACGGGCGTTCAGCGGGACGCTTTGACCATCGCGGCGCACTTGCAGGCTTTGCACCGCGTCCAGCGCAGGGTTCAAATGCAGGGCCTCGACCCGGGTTTGCAGCAGCAGGTGCACCCGCTCGGCGGCCAGGGCTTGTTGGCCCAGGCTGCCCAGCAGGCGCGGCTGGTGGGACCAGCGTTCCAGCTGGGTCAGGTCAAAAGCACGCAGGCGCGACACCGCGCTGGCCGCCGCCTCGGGCGGCAAGGGGCGGCGGAATTCGGCGCTACCACAGCCCACATAGCGTGCAGCCCGGGGGTACCAGGGCGCGATGTCGGCCTCGGACAGGGGCCATCCAGCTTGCGGGACCTGGGGCCGGGCCTCGAAATCCACCGCCTCGTAAGGGACGCAGCGCCCGCCCCACAGCCAGGTGGTGCCAGCCAGGCCGACATGGGTGGCCAGCTCCAGCGGGGCGTGGTGGGCGGGGTGCACACGCTCGGAGCCGGTCCAGTCGGGTGGCGACTCGGCGGGGTTGGCGTGCCCGGCATCGACCACCAGCACCAAGAGGCCGCGCGAAGCCGCTTCCAGCGCCAGCGCCAGGCCCACCGGGCCGGCGCCCATCACGCACAAGTCATAGGGGGCCGGGCCCTCAGGGACGGCGGTCAACAAGGTCATGCGGTGAACTCAGGCAATGCAGGCAAGGGGCCGGGCCTCAATGGCGCGGGTCGGGCTGGCGCAGCACAAAGCGCTTGAGCCGCTGCATTTGCCAGGCGCGCAGGTAGCGCCGGAACTCCGGGTTCTCATAGCGGGGCAAGCCCTTCAGGGCCGACCAGAAGTAGCTGAAGATCATTAGCAGGCCGCCGATGACCACCGGCTTCTCGCGCATGCGGTTCAGTCCGGCAGCCACCGCATACAGCGGGTGGTAGCCCATGTACCAGTTGCCCCGGCCCCAGCGCAGGCGGCCTTCGTAGATGTGCTTGTCCGACGAACCCATGATGCGGTGGTGCCACAGCCAGGCCTGGGGGTCGAACACGGCCAGGGTTTCCCAGCCCTTCATCCAGGCCATGTGCACGTCAATGCCGTCCCAGGACAGGTGCTGGACAAAACCGCCAATGTCTTCAAACGCCTCGCGCTTGTAGAGCTTGAACTGCCCCGCCACCTGCTCGGCGATGTGGCTTTCTTCGATGTAGCGGCCATGTTCGTGCCGGTACACCTTGCCCGAAACCGCCGCCAGGCGCGGGTTGTCGATCAGGCGTTGCACCATGCGCTGCAGGTACAGGGGGCCAAAAGACATGTCGCCGTCGAGCTTGACGATGTAGGCGTAATCGGTGTTCTGGATGTGCTCCATCCCGAAGTTGAAGGCCGCCACCACCCCGCCCCCCAGCTTGCGAAAGCCCCGGTTCTGGCGCGGCACCAGGCGGATGAAGGGGTACTTGGCGGCGTACTCGCGCACGATGTCGGGTGTCTCATCGGACGAGCCGTCGTCGACCAAGATCCACTCCACCGGGCGCCAGGTCTGGGCCACCATGGAGTCCATGGTCAGACGCAGGTACTGGGCCTCATCGCGCACCGGCGAGATCACCACCACCGGCACGGTGATCGGGTTCTGCGCGGGCGGGGCAGCGACCGGCTCCAGCAAAGTGGCGGGATCGGGTTGGGCGTGAGGCATGGCGTGGTGAGCAGGCAATCAGGTCGATCCACCCATCCCGCGCGGGCCCGTGCCGACCGGCGCAGGCTCCGGAGGACAGCGCAGAGCGTCAATATCTTACCTTTTGAAACAATAAAGCTCCGCATCCCGAGCCCAGAAACGGAACCCTGTCACGCTGCGGCCCGCTGGCGCCGGGTGCCCCTGCGCCGCCAGCGCACAGGCACAATGCCAGCCCATGTCCGACCTGAGCGCCCCCACCACGCCGCCGACGGCCCCCCCGGCCGCGCCCGAAGCCGGCCCCGCCCTGCAGCAAGCCCGCCAGGGGATTGCCGAGACCCAGCAGTGCCTGCAGGCGGCCGGCCTGAGCCTGCGTGCGCCGCCGCCCGAACCCCAGACCTGCTGCGGTCGGGGCTGCAATGGCTGCGTCTGGGAGGGCTACTACGGCGCGCTGGCTTTTTGGCACGAAGACGCCGAGGCCTTGTTGAAAGACGCCAACCCCCTGCCCTGAACGCACAATGGCGTGACCCGCCCCAGCCTTTGGCGAAAGACTTGATTCATGAGCGACCTGATCGAACAAAAGCCCCCCCGCACCGTGACCTACCAAGTGCGGGTGGAATTTGGTGACTGCGACCCTGCCGGCATCGTCTGGTTTCCCAACTTCTTCCGTTGGATCGACGCCGCCTCGCGCCATTTCTTCGAGGCCTGCGGCGTCCCGCGCTGGGAAGAGACCACACGCACCCTGGGCGTGATCGGCACCCCCCTGGTGGACACCCAGGCGCGCTTCATCAAGACGGCCAGCTACGGCGACCACCTGCAAATCCACACCGCGGTGACCGAGTGGCGCGGCAAGAGCTTTGTGCAGAGCTACCGCGTGTGCCGCGGCGAGGACCTGATCCTCGAATGCCAGGAGGTGCGCATTTTTGCCAGCGCACGCGAAGACGGCAGCCCCGGCATCCGTGCGGTGCTGATTCCGCCCTCGATCCGCGCGCTCTGCGACTGAGCCGCGGGCTGCGGGCCACGGCCCTGGGAACCGCCCCTGCACCGGCACCGGCGATCTGAGCGAGCGGCTTTCTTCGGGTAATTACTTAAAGTAATAGTTACTTTAAATAACTACCATCATGACCCACACCAAGTCATGAAGGAGACCCCCATGCGCCCTCTGTCCCGCCGGTCCATGCCCGCCCACCCGCTGTGGCTGGCCCTCTCGGCCTGTGCCGCGCTGTCCGCCTGTGGTGGCGGGAGCAGCGGTGAGGTGTCGCTGCCGCAGCTGTCGGCCGCCATCCCCGCCAACTTCACGGGCGATTGCGCCAGCCTGTCCACCACGCTGGCCAGCCTGCCCAACACCAGCATCACCTCGGCCACCACCGTGGCGGCGGGCCTGGTGGCCAACATCCAGACGGCCGAGCACTGCCGCGTGGTGGGCCGCATGAACCAGCGCGTCAGCCCGGTGGACGGCAACACGTATTACATCGGCTTTGAAATCCGCCTGCCCAAGGCCTGGAACGGCCGCTTCTATTACCAAGCCAATGGTGGCACCGACGGCGCCATTGGCACGGCTGCGGGTGCCCTCGGTGGCGGGCCGCTGAGCAGCGCCTTGAGCAAGGGTTTTGCCGTGTTGAGCTCGGACGCGGGCCACCAATCGCAGACCACGCCGTTCTTCGGCATCGACCCGCAAGCGCGCATCGACTACGGCTATGGCGCCGTCGGCACTTTGACGCCCATGGCCAAGAACCTGATCAAGCTGACCTATGGCAAGGCGCCCGACCGCTCTTACCTGGGCGGCTGCTCCAACGGGGGCCGCCACGCCCTGGTGGCGGCGTCGCGTTACGCCGACCAGTACGACGGCATCCTGGCCGGCGCGCCGGGCTACAACCTGCCCAAGGCGGCCGTGGCCCAGCTGTGGGGCGTGCAGCAGTACGCCAAGGTGGCCACGGGCCGCGTCACCTCGGTGAGCACCGCTGCCGGTGTCGCCACCGCAGTGGACCTGCCTGATGTGTCGACCGCCTTCACACCGACCGAACTCAACCTGATCGGCGACAAAATCCTGGCCAAGTGCGACGCCCTGGATGGCGCCAGTGACGGCTGGGTGGGCGATGTGGCGGCCTGCCAAGCCACCTTCAGCGTGGCCAATGACATCCCGACCTGCAGCGGCAACCGCACCGGCGCCTGCCTGACCCCTGCGCAGAAAACCGTGCTGACCGATGTGCACACCGGTGCGCGCAACAGCAGCGGCGCCGCGCTCTACGCCAGCTTCCCCTACGACGTGGGCATCAAGGGCAGCAGCAGCGCGGGCTGGGCGGCCTGGAAGTTCAGCAACTCGACGGGCGTGGGCCGCGACCCGGGGGCCACGGCCTTCATCTTCACCTCGCCGCCGCAGACCAACACCAGCACCTTCACGGGCCTGCCGTATGCGCTGAACTTCAACGTCGACACCGACGCGCCCAAGATCTTTGCCACCAGCGGCGTGTACACCGAGTCGGCCATGTCCTTCATGACGCCGCCCAACCCCACGGACCTGAGCCGCTTGCGCGACCGGGGCGCCAAGATCATCCTCTACCACGGCACCAGTGACCCGGTGTTCTCCTTCAACGACACGGTGACCTGGTTCCAGGGTGTGAGCAATGCCAACCTCGGGGGCTCGGTGGACCGCTTTGCCCGCCTCTACGCCGTGCCGTCGATGAACCACTGCAGCGGTGGCCCCACAGCCGACCAGTTCGATTTGCTGGACCCGCTGGTGAACTGGGTGGAAAAAGCCAGCCAGCCCCAGGCCGTGACCGTGGCCGCGCGTGGCGCCGGCACCAGCAGCCTGCCCGCGCTGATCAACAGCGAAGTGCCCGCCACCTGGTCCCCCGGCCGCACCCGTCCGCTGTGCCCCTACCCCACCGTGGCACGCTACAAGGGCACGGGCAATGTCGAGCTGGCCTCCAGCTTCAGCTGCCAGCCTTGAGGTGCGCACGCTGATTGAATGAACAAGGGGCCCCATCGGGCCCCTTGTTGTTGGTGGCGCCGCCTCCCGGCAACCCCGCTCAGAGCTGGCGGCGTTGTGCCACCCTGCCCAACAGGACAAACAAAGCGCTGCGTTCGGCCGCACTGAGGCCACTGAGCAAATCCTGCTCCATGGTGGCCGTGGTGGCACGGACCTCGCGGGCCAGGGCTTGCCCCGCCGGGCTCAGGGTCACGTACTGAACGCGGCGATCGGTGTCGCTGCGCTCGCGCTGCAGCACGCCACGCAGCTCCAGCCGGTCCAGCAACAAGGTGAGGTTGGAGCTGGGGATGTTGAGCGCCAAGGCCAGTCGCTTGGGCGTGACCTGCTCGTTGCCCGAGAGCAGCATCAGGATGGTGAACTCCAGCTTGTTGAGCGCGTACACCTGCTCAATGTGGGCCTTGAACACTTGGTTGGTCGGGATGGTGGCTTGCGCCAGCAAGTAGCCGAGCAAACCAGCCACCGGGGCAGGGTCCAAATCGCCAGGGCGCAGGGAATCGGGGACGGGTGGACTTGTCATGGCGGCGGCAGTTTACCCGAGCGCTGCCCCGCGCCAGCCCTCCCTGGGGCCCCCGGCCGCTCACAAAATCAGCAGGGCGCGGAAATCATTCACATTGGTGTTGGTCGGCCCGGTCACGACCAAATCCCCCACCGCTTCAAAAAAGCCATAGGCGTCGTTGCGGTCGAGGAAGGCGTCAATGCGCAAGCCCTGCGCTTGCGCGCGCGCCAGGGTGTCGGGGCGGACACGGGCGCCGGCGTTGTCTTCCACCCCGTCAATGCCATCGGTGTCGGCCGCCAGGGCCCAAACGCCCGCTTGACCTTGCAGGGCCCGGGCCAGGCCCAGGCAGAACTCCCCGGCGCGGCCACCGCGCCCACGCGGGGTCCCCGGTGCCTGGGGGCGGATGGTGACGGTGGTTTCACCGCCCGACAGGATCAGGCAGGGCCGCGCAAACGGCGTGCCGTGCAAGGCCACCGAACGCGCCAGCGCCGCGTGCACCTTGCCCACCTCGCGCGACTCCCCCTCCATGTCGTCGGCCAGCACATGCACCGGCAGGCCAGCGGCGCGCGCCACCTCGGCCGCGGCCTCCAGCGATTGGCGCGGGGTGGCGATCAGCTGCACCGTTTGGCCCGCAAACACGGGGTCACCGGGCTTGGGGGTTTCCAGCGCGCCAGCCTCCAGCGCCGCCTGCACGGCCGCAGGCAGGTCGATGCGGTAGCGCGCCAGGATGGCCAGGGCGTCGGCGCAGGTGGTGGCGTCAGGCACGGTGGGCCCGCTGGCAATGACCGAGGGGTCGTCGCCCGGCACGTCGCTGATGGTCAAGGTCAGCACCTGGGCGGGTGCGCAGGCCGCCGCCAGACGCCCGCCCTTGATGCGCGACAGGTGCTTGCGCACGCAGTTCATCTCGCCAATGTGGGCCCCGCTTTCCAGCAAGGCACGGTTGATGCGCTGCTTTTCTGCCAAAGACAGGCCCTCGGCCGGCAAGGTCAGGAGCGCGGAGCCGCCGCCTGAGATCAGGCACAGCACCAAATCGTCGGCGGTGAGGCCCTCGGTCAACTGCAGGATGCGCTGGGCCGCGGCCTCGCCGGCCGCGTCGGGCACGGGGTGGGCGGCTTCAACGATGTCGATGCGCTGCGGCAAGCCCGCCGGTCGCGGCGGGATGTGGTGGTAACGCGTGACCACCAGGCCCGACAGCGGGGCGTCCGCCGGCCACAAGGCCTCCAGTGCCTGCGCCATCGAGGCGCCCGCCTTGCCGGCGCCCAGCACCAGGGTGCGCCCCTTGGGCGGGGGCGGCAGGTGCAGGCCAAGGCCATGCAGCGGCTGGGCGCGCTGCACCGCCACGGCGTAAAGGTGTTCGAGGAAGGCCGCCGGTGCAGTGACCGGATCAGGCGTGGCGTTGGGCAGGTTCTGGGGCGCGAGGGTCATGCCCCGATTGTGCCCAGGCTACGGCTGCCCAGCCTTCACTTGCGGTGAAGGCTGGCTTGCTCAAAGCGTCATGGCCTTGTCACAGCGCCCTGACACGATCTCGTTCCCTGACCTAGCGGGAGCGCCCCTTGAACCGAAACGAACCGGAATCCCTGGCGGTGGCACGGGCCTCGCGCCTGGACCCCGGGGTCACCCTGGCCCCTGGCCCCCTGGCCCAGCTGATGGAGCGCCAGGCCCTGCACTGTGTGTTCCAACCCATTGCCGACCTGCGCAGCGGCAGCATCTTTGGACATGAAGCCCTGATCCGGGGCCCGGTCGACAGCCCCTGGCACCGCCCGGACGTGCTGCTGGCCCTGGCAGCCCAGGAAGACCTGCTGTTCGAGTTCGAGCTGTTTTGCGTGCACACCGCCCTGGCCCAATGGGGCGCTCTGGGCGAGCCGGGCCGCCTGTTCGTCAACATCAGTGCCGACGCCTTGGTGCAGGCGGTGAACCTGCACGACAGCAAAGCCATAGTGGACACCGCCTGGCGCTGCGGTGTGTCGCCACGCATGTTGGTACTGGAGTTGACCGAGCACGAGCGCGTCAGCGACATGTCCCAGCTGCACCTGGCCGTGCAGCACCTGCACGCGGCTGGCGTGTCGCTGGCGCTGGATGACTTTGGTGACGGCCGCTCCAGCCTGCGCCTGTGGTCCGAACTCAAACCGGCGTACGTGAAGATCGACAAGTACTTCACCCGCGAACTCAGCGAGCGCACCGAGAGCCTGCAGGTCGTCCATGCGCTCAAGGGCATTGCCGAGGTGTTTGGCTCGGTGCTGATCGCCGAGGGCATCGAAACCCGCGACGACCTGCGCGTGCTGCGCGACCTGGGCATGGCCTATGGCCAGGGTTACCTGCTGGGACGCCCCGCCGCCACCGTGCTGGCCCACATCGAAGCCGAAGCCCAGTCGGTGATGAACGACCGCCGCGTGGCCGTGCTGCCGCAACTGCAGACCACGGCGCGCCCCGGTGTGCTGCGCCACCTGCCAGTGATCCAGGCGCCTGCCGCCCCCCTGGCCTGCACCAACAACGAGCTGGCCGAACTGTTCAAGCTGCGCCCCGAACTGCACGCCATCGCCGTGGTGGACGGCGAGCGCCCCGTGGCGCTGATCAACCGCCAGCAGTTCATGAACCACTACGCCACCTTGTACTTCCGGGAAGTGCACGGCCGCAAGCCCTGCCTGGCCTATGCCAACCACTCCCCGCGCGTGGTCGAGCTGGACTACGACGTGGACGAGCTGGTGGGCATCCTCACCTCGCAGGACCAGCGCTACCTGAGCGACGGCTTCATCGTCACCGACAACGGCCGCTACGTGGGCCTGGGCACGGGCGACCAATTGGTGCGCTCAGTCACCGAAGCGCGCATCGAAGCCGCGCGCCACGCCAACCCGCTGACCTTTTTGCCGGGCAACATCCCGATCAGCATGCACATCGACCGACTGCTGGACAGCGGCACCGAGTTCGTGGCTTGCTACGCCGACCTGAACCACTTCAAGCCCTTCAACGACCAGTACGGCTACTGGCGCGGCGACGAGATGATCCGCCTGGTGGCGCGCCTGTGCGTGGGCCACTGCGACGCGCGGCGCGACTTTGTTGGCCACGTGGGCGGCGATGACTTCATGATCCTGTTTCAGAGCAACAACTGGCAACAGCGCTGCGAAGACATCATCGAAGAGTTTGCCCAGGAGGCCTTGAACCTGTTCGACGACAGCGCCCGGCAGGCCGGCGGCATTGAAGCCGAGGACCGCCACGGCGTGAAGCGCTTCTTTCCCTGCACCACCCTGTCGATTGGCGCGGTGCGCGTGCTGCGCGGCCAGTACCACTCCGCTGAGCAAGTGGCCAACGAAGCGGCCTTGGCCAAGCACGACGCCAAACAAAGCCAAAGCGGCCTGTTTGTGCGTGAACTGACCCGGGCGCAACAGGCGCGCCAGCCCGGGCATTGAGGCTGACGCTACTGCCATGCTCGCGCAGCCGGCTTGTGTCAGCTGCGTCTTTTGGTGCGGAAGTGGGTCAGGGTCGATTCGCCTCGACGTAAACCGAAATGTCTTCGTACTCACGCAGGTTCAGAGGACCTGGATTCTGGATGGTCGTCTGGCCAGCTGCCAACACGACGGGATTGGAAAAGCCTGCTGCGCTGAGCAGCTTGCAAAGCGATGAACCGTCGTACATCCATTGGTGGTGGCGCGTGCCCACCAGCAGCATGCGAATCCGCTGGGCCAGCGTGCGGGGCCGGGGCACGCAAGTGAAGACGGCGTCAATGAGTTGATCCGCGTCCATGTTCTGCTGGTAGGTGCGAATGTTCTTTTCCAGGTCGGGCAAAGCAAGGCGCAACACTCCGCCCGAAGCCAGTACACGCTGCGCCTCAGCCAGGAACAACCGGGCTTCCTGTCGATCCAGATGCTCCAGCATGTGGGAGCTGTAGAGTACATCAGCACCGCCACTCTCCACGGGAATGTGCCGAGTGACATCGGCCCAGGCAAGTTGGTTCTTTTGGCAGAACTCGATGTAATCCATTTGAGCTCGGCTGACCAATTTGAAGCGGTACAGCAGCGTTACCAGCCAGGGGAACTTGGACAGTTTGATGCTGAAAGAGTTGTCGACATTCACATATCCAACTGTTGGCGTCATCCCGCATCCAACATTGATTCTTTTCATTCCTGTTTCCTTGTCTGGGCCGAAGGGCAACCCAGGATTTTACGTGAGGCCCATGTCTTCACTGCCAACGGAAACCTGGACCTGCCGCGCCGCAAACATGCCGCCTAAATCTCCTGGAGATTACAAACCTTGGCGGGCCTGCAGACGCAAGCGCTCGTACTCGGACGCCTCCAGCGGACGGGCATCCGGCAGGCCCAGGTCCTTGGTGGGAATGCGGAAGGTCTCCCGCGAGCTCCAAGCCGCCAGGGCCGCCAGCACCGTGATGGCCAGGGTGATGGCACCCACCGTCAGGGGGATGTTGGCTGAGCCGGGTGGGGCCACGGCCGCGAACAAAGCAGGCAGCAAAGCCGTCACCAAGGTGCCCAGGTTCTGCGAGATCGCCATGGCCGAGACGCGGGTGCGGGCCGGGAACATTTCAGGGTAGAAGCTCGGGAACACGGCGTTGTAGCCTTGGTAGACCAGGCCCCACATCAGCAGCGACATCAACATGGCCAGCGGCACGTTCTTGATGCTGATCGCATACAGGTAGCCAAAGGACAGCAGACCCGCCCCCACGGCACCGACCATGATGGGCAGGCGTCGGCCAATGCGATCCGACCAATTACCCACCATCGGAATCACCACCACGGCCAGGCAGTTGCCCAGCACCGGGATCCACAGGTACACGTCCTTGTCAAAACCAATGCCATAGCCGGCCTGCACGGCATAGGCCGCGCCAAACACGGTGGTCACGACAGGGATCACGTTCATCAGCGCCATGCAGATCACGCGCAGCATGTTGGGCCAGCTCTGGGTGACGGCTTGCACGATGGGCGCGCGCGGCACCTGGGCGGCATGGCCTTCTTCGGCAAAGATGGGGGTCTCGTCCACCTCGCGGCGGATCTTCCAACCCACGATGATGACGATGAAGCTCAGCAAAAAGGGAATGCGCCAGCCCCAGGTGTTGAAGTCGGCTGCGGGCAGAAAGTGCGCCAGGGGCAAGAACACCGCGGCAGCCAGGATCTGGCCGGCCTGCACCCCTTGCAGGGCAAAGCTGGCAAAGAAGCCTCGGCGGCCCACGGGGGCGTGCTCCAGGATCATCGAACTGGCGCCCGAGATCTCACCGGCCACCGCAAAGCCTTGCACCAGGCGCAGCAGCACCAACAGGGTGGGCGCCAGCAGGCCGACTTGGTCGTAGGTCGGCAGCAGGCCCACCGCCACGGTCGACAAGCCCATCAGGAACATGCACAGCACCAGCACCTGCTTGCGCCCGTGGGTGTCGCCCCAGTGGCCCAGGAAAAAGGCGCCAATCGGGCGCGCCACATAGCCCACGCCATAGGTGGCCAGCGAGGCCACGATGGCCACTTGCGGGTTGCTCGACGGGAAGAAGAGCTGCGGAAAAATCAGCGATGCCGCGGTCGCGTAGATGAAGAAATCGTAGTACTCCAGAACGGAGCCGATCCAGCCACTGGCGGTGGCTTTCTTGGTTTGCTGGGCGTCGTGGGACGCCGCTGGGGAGCTCGACATGGGTGAGGGCTTTCTTGCAGGAGGCAGGACAACTGGGCCAAGCGCGGTCAGGGCCTTGGGGCAACGAGCAGCAACTCGGTGCAGTTTCAGGACAGAGAACTCGCTCCAGGCACCCTGCTCCCTTGAGAGGACACAGCGCGCCTGAAGAACGTGGGAGCGGACTGTAGGCCCGGCTACTGGTTTTCCCCAAGCCCAGAAATGTTAAAACGTTCGATCACCGCACGTTTTTGTCCGATGATCATTCACTCCAAGGGTTTCACCTAGGGTCTGGCTGGCCTCAAAAGGCAGCGCTACCAAACCCGTCGCCCGGATTTGAGTTGGGACAAGCTGCTGGTTTTCCTGCCCCGTGTTGCCGCCCAAACCCGGCACAATGCCGCTGGTCTCAGGCTCTGTCCCCTTGTCATGCACCGCACCCTCTTCACCACCCCCGGGGTCAACCGCCTGCTGCGCGCGTTCTCTGTGGCCTTTTTGCGCCTCAAAGGCTGGCAGGTCGAAGGCTCGCTGCCCCCCGAGCACGCCCGCTGCGTGCTGATAGCCGCCCCCCACACCAGCAACTGGGACCTGCCCTACACCTTGATGGTGGCTTTTGTGCTGCGCCTGAACATCCACTGGATGGGCAAGCGCCAACTGTTTCGCTTTCCTTTTGGCGGCGTCATGCGCTGGCTGGGTGGCCTGCCGGTGAACCGGGAGCAGTCCAGCAACCTGGTCGCAGCCTCGGCCGAAGCCATTCGCTCCAGCCCAGGCCCTTGGCAGCTGGTGGTGCCGCCCGAAGGCACGCGCAGCAAGACCCGGCACTGGAAAACCGGTTTTTACTGGATTGCCGTGACCGCCGAAGTACCCATCGTGCTGGCCTACATGGACTTCGCCCAAAAGCGCAGCGGCCTGGGCCCCGTGTTCCAGCCCACGGGCGACATCGACAGTGACATGCGCGAAATCAAGGCCTTCTATGCCCCCTTCCGGGGCCGCAACGCAGCGGAATTCGACGCCAGCTGAGACCCCCGGGGCGCCCCACTGGCGAGCCCCGGAATCTCCATCCAAGCTTGGGGCAAAACACTTAGCGCTACGATTCGCTATTCAATTAAGGAATAGCGCATGAAGCCTCTTTCGGTGTTCCGTCCCCTTGCCCTGGCCCTGATGGGCCTGAGCCTGAGCAGCGCCTTGTGGGCCCAGGAGCTGACCGTGTCGGCCGCGGCCAGCCTGACCAACGCCTTCCAGGACGTGGCTCGGGCCTTTGAGAAGACCCGGCCCGGCGTGAAGGTGAACCTCAATTTCGCGGCCTCCGGCCCGTTGTTGCAGCAAATTCGCCAAGGCGCCCCAGTAGACGTCTTTGCCTCGGCCGATGAAGAAACCATGGACCGTGCTGTCGCGGCGCAGCTGATGGCGCCCGGCCGGGTTGACTTCGCCAGCAACAGCCTGGTCCTGGTGGTGCCGGCCAGCCAAACCAAACCACCGGCGACCCTGGCGGACCTCAGCGCCCCGGCTTACGCCAAGATCGCAGTCGGCCAACCCGCCAGCGTGCCCGTCGGCCGCTACACCCTGGAGGCCCTGCGCAGCGCGCAGCTGGAGGCCACCTTGCAGCCGCGCTTCATCTACGGCGACAGCGTGCGCCAGGTGCTGACCTATGTGGGGCGCGGGGAGGTGGATGCGGGCTTTGTCTACCGCAGCGATGCCCTGCTGGACCCGAGCAAGGTGCGCATCGCCCTCACCGTGCCGACCCGCACGCCCGTGCACTACCCGATCGCCGCGGTCCAAGCCAGCCGACAGCCCGCGCTGGCCCAGGACTTCGTGGCCTACGTGCGCTCAGCGCCGGCCCAGGCGATCTTGCAGGGCCACGGCTTCGCCAAGCCCTGAGCCCCTCAGCGCTGGCCCAAGGCCGTGATGGCCAGTTGCAGGGCCAGGCGGTTGTGCCGCTCCAGCAGCGGTGGCAAATCCACCGTGGTGAGCTGCCCCTCGCGCACCACCACCCGCCCGTTGACCACGGTGTGGCGCGCCTTGGCGCTGGCGCACAGCAGCAAGGCGCCCACCGGGTCGTGCACGGCGCCACCGGCGAAGTCGAGGCTGCGCAAATCAAACACCGCCAAATCGGCACACTGGCCCACAGCCAGGTGGCCGATGTCGCTGCGTCCCAGCACCTCGGCCCCGCCGCGCGTGGCCAAGGTCAGCGCGTCGCGGGCGGTCATCTCGGCCGGGCCGGCGTCGCAGCCAAAGGGCTCGAGCGCACGCCCCACGCGCGCCAGCAGCAGGGCCTGGCGGGCCTCGCCCAGCATGTGGGCGCCGTCGTTGCTGGCGCTGCCGTCCACCCCCAGGCCCACGGGCACGCCCGCGTCCAGCATGCGGCGCACAGGGGCGATGCCCGAAGCCAGGCGCATGTTGCTGCAGGGGCAGTGCGCAACGCCGGTGCGGGTGCGGGCGAACAAGCCCATGCCGGCCGCGTCGAGCTTGACGCAGTGCGCGTGCCACACGTCATGGCCGACCCAGCCCAGTTGCTCGGCGTACTCGGCCGGGGTGCAGCCAAACTTCTCGCGGCTGTAGGCGATGTCGTGGTCGTTTTCGGCCAGGTGGGTGTGCAGGCGCACCCCGTGGGCGCGCGCCAGCCGGGCGGATTCGCGCATCAGGTCGCGGCTCACGCTGAAGGGTGAACACGGTGCCACCGCCACCTGCACCATGGCCCCGTGGCGGGCGTCGTGCCAGGTCTCGATCAGGCGCTGGGTGTCGCGCAAGATGGCGTCTTCGCGCTCGACCACCACGTCGGGCGGCAAGCCGCCTTGGGACTGGCCCACGCTCATGCTGCCGCGCGTGGCGACAAAGCGCATGCCGATCTGCTGGGCCGCTTCGATGCTGTCGTCCAGCCGCACGCCATTGGGGTAGATGTAGAGGTGGTCGCTGCTGGTGGTGCAACCACTGAGCAGCAGCTCGGCCATGGCCACCTGGGTGGAGACCTGCACCATCTCGGGCGTCAGGCCAGCCCAGATCGGGTACAGGCCACGCAGCCAGGAGAACAACTCCGCGTCCTGCACCGCGGGGATGGCCCGGGTCAGCGACTGGTACATGTGGTGGTGGGTGTTGACCAGGCCCGGCGTGACCAGGCAGCCCGACAGGTCGAGCACCTCATCGGCCTCAGCAGGCAAGTCGTGGGCCGGGCCCATGGCCTCGATGCGGTAGTCGCGGATGAAGATCGAGGTGTCGGTCAGCTCGCGGCGCTGCGCGTCCAGCGTGGCCACGCAGCGCGCGTGGCGCAGCAGCAAGGTGCTCATGGCGTGTTCACGGCGCGGTTTTGGCGCCGCCCTGGAACCAGGCGCCGATCAGGGCGCGCTCGGCGTCGGTGATGCCGGTGGCGTTGTTCATGGGCATGATCTTGCTGACCACGGCCTGCTGGTAGATGGCCTGGGCATGGGCTTGCACCTGTTCGGGCGAATCCAGGCGCACGTTCTTCATCTGCACCTGCTCACCGTGGCACAGGTAGCAGCGCTCGGCCAGCACCGGCTTGATCTGTTCATAGCCCACCACCGCTGGCTGGGCCGTGACCACGGTCGGCGCAACGGGTGCGGGGCGCAGCCAGGCGATCAGGCCCAGCAGCACCACCACACCAGCGGCCGCGTAAGGCCAAGGGTGCGGGTTGCGGCCCAGCTTGTGGCCGTGGCGCATGACGAAGAACTGGCGGATGGCGGCGCCCGCGAACATCATGCCGATCAGGATCAGCCAATTCTGCGGGTGCGTGTAGGCGAAGCTGTAGTGGTTGGACAGCATGGCAAACAGCACCGGCAGCGTGAAGTAGGTGTTGTGCACGCTGCGCTGTTTGCCGCGCTTGCCATGGATGGGGTCCACCGGCAAGCCGGCCTTGATCTGGCCCACCACCGTGCGCTGGCCCGGGATGATCCAGAAGAACACATTGGCGCTCATCGAGGTGGCGATCATCGCGCCCACCAGCAAGAAGGCGGCACGCCCGGCAAACCAGTGGCAAGCCAACCAGGCCGCCACGCACACCAGGACCAAGACCAGGCCACCGACGATGGCGTCACCGTTCTTGCGCTGGCCAAAGAAGCGGCAGATGCCGTCGTACAACAGCCAGAACACGACCAGGAAACCCAGCGCCACGGCGATCGCCTCGGCGGGCGCCCAGTCCATGCGCGACTTGTCGATCAGGTAGGTGCTGGCGCTCCAGAGGTAGGAGATGGTGAACAGCGAAAAGCCGCTCAGCCAGGTACTGTAGCTTTCCCAATAAAACCAATGCAGGTGGCTGGGCAGCTGGGGCGGTGAGACCGCGAACTTGACCGGGTGGTAGAAGCCCCCGCCGTGCACGGCCCACAGCTCGCCGCTGACGCCCTGGCGTTTCAGGTCCTCATCGACCGGCGGGGTCAGGCTGCTGTCCAGGAAGACAAAGTAAAAAGAAGACCCCACCCAGGCGATGGCCGTGATGACATGGACCCAGCGCAGCAGCAGGTTGGCCCAGTCGAGGAAATAACTTTCCATGCTCAACTCCCGTGACCCGGCCCACATCGACCGAACACGTTGAAAGCCTGCTCACCACTGCGGGCGCTCTGAGCAGATGTTGCGGCCGCGGCCATGGGTCTCTTGTGAACCCCAGCTCCGCTGCGACCTGATGCTAAAAACCACACGCCAAAGCGTGGGCTCGGCCGAAGTGTATACACTTTTTGCAAACCACTGGTGCCGCTGGTGCGGCCCCGGCTCAGGGCTTACCCGAGTCGGACAACTTCAGCAATAACTGTGCCGCGACCGACACCGCAATCACCTCCGGCTGCTTGCCCTGGATGCCTGGCAAGCCGATGGGGCAGGTGATGTGGGCCAGCTCGGTGTCGGTGAAGCCGCGCTCGCGCAAGCGGCGCTGAAACGTGGCCCACTTGGTGCGGCTGCCGATCAGGCCCACGAAGGGCAGGTCACCGCGCTCGCGCTGGCGGCGCAAGCAGGCAGCGACGATGTCCAAGTCCTCGGCATGGCTGAAGCTCATGATCAACACCTGAGCACCGGGCGCCAGGTCCTGCACCGCCTGGGCCACCGGGTCGGAGTGCTCGGCCAGCACCGTCTCCGGCAGCTCGGCCGGAAAAATGCCGTCGCGGCTGTCGATCCAGTGGATCTGGAATGGCAGCCGCGCCAACACCTGCACCAGGGCATGGCCCACATGCCCACCACCAAACAGGGCCAGTGGCGAGCCCTGGGGTGCCAGCTCGGTGTGCAGGCGCGCCACGTCAGCGGGCTCGACCCGCTGCAGCGACAGCTGCACCGCCCCGCCGCAGCATTGCCCCAAACTGGGGCCCAGGGCATGGCGTTGCAGCAAAGGCCAGGGGGTGTCGGCCCGGCCCAGGCCCTGGCGGGCGGCCAGCAGGGCGACCAGCTCCAGGTGCCCCCCGCCAATGGTGCCCAGCACCGCATCGGGCCAGACCGCCATCCAGGCGTCCACGCCCCGGGGCACCGAGCCCTGGGTGTGCACCACCCGCACCAGGCAGGCCGGTTCACGCGCCAGGCGTTGAAGAAAAATAGACAACAAAGTCATGCTCAGATTGTGCGTTGGGTGCCCTGCATCGGCGCGGCACCGGGGATGGAAATGCGGGCCTTCATTCAGTCCGAGTCCGGGACGGCGCGCGCCCGCCGGCGATTGAAACAAATTGCACCACGTTGGCGAAGCCCTCGGAGGCGCAGGCAAAATGCGCGCATGAACGGCCCAAACACTCGCTCATCTCTATTGAACAACCGCTGGTGGCAGCGCCCCCCGCTGCTGGTGGCCACGCTCTGGGCCGCCTTGCTGGCCTCGTGCAGCAACACCCCGCTGCCTGACAGCAGCACGCCCGCGGCCAGCCAGCCCGACCCGAGCCCCGCCAGCCAGAACGCCAGCAGCAGCCCCAGCGCCCAGCGCGCCGGCCCGCCGCCGCCGTCCCAGGCCAGCACGGCCAAGGCCTACCGGCAAGACGCCGCCAAGCACCTGTACCAGCTCAACGGCGATCGCCTGTACAGCGGCAAATTGCCGCCCATGCTGTACGCGGTGGGGGTGTTGCAGGTGCACATCGATCGCCACGGCCAGGTCAGCCAGCTGCACTGGATGCGGGCGCCACGACACGCGCCGGAGGTGATCAGCGAGATCGAACGCACGGTGCGTCGCGCCGCGCCCTACCCCGTGCCGGCGCGCCTGGGCACGGTGGTCTACACCGACACCTGGCTGTGGGACAAAAGCGGGCGCTTCCAGCTCGACACCCTCACCGAAGGGCAGCTCTGAAGCGCTGACACAACTCAGGAGCCGCGGTAAGTGGAATGGCTCCAGGGGCTGACCAGCAACGGCACGTGGTAGTGCTGGTCGGCATGGGCGATGCCAAAGTCCAGCGTCACCCGGTCCAGAAACGGCGGCTCGGGCAAGTCCACGCCCCGCGCCTTGAAGTACGCCGCCACCTCGAACACCAGCCGGTAAGTGCCCACGCGCAGGCTGGCGTTGTCGTACAGCGGGCCGTCGGAGCGGCCATCCTGATTCAGCACAAAGCGGCGCACCAAGGTGGCGTTGTCGCCCTGCGTGGTGAACAGCGACACCGCCATGCCCGCCGCCGGGCTGCCGTGCATGGTGTCCAGAACGTGTGTACTCAAGCCCATGGGGACCTTTCAAGTTGGCTAAAACCGCAGACCCGGCGGGCCTGATTTTGGTGAACCAAAAGTGTATACACTTTTTGAATTGGGGGCTATCATGCGGCCATGGAGACCTCGACCACCCACTTCATCGTCGAAAGCCTGACGCGGGCCATCGTCGAACACCGGCTGCTGCCCGGCAGCAAGCTGGCCGAACAAAAACTGGCGGACCACTTCGGCGTCTCGCGCACCCTGGTGAGGCAAGCTTTGTTCCAGCTGTCGCAAAACCGGCTGATCCGGCTCGAGCCCGCCCGCGGCGCCTTCGTCGCCGCCCCCTCGGTGACCGAAGCGCGCCAGGTGTTTGCCGTGCGCCGCATGCTGGAGGCCGAGATGACGCGCGCTTTTGTGCGTGAAGTCACCCCAAGCAAGATCAAGGCCTTGCGCGAGCACGTGGCGCGCGAAAAGGCCGCCGTGGACCGGGGCGACGCGCCGGGCCGCACCGAGCTGCTGGGTGACTTCCATGTGCGCATGGCCGAGCTGATGGGCAACGAAGTGCTGGCCCAGATGCTGGGCGAGTTGATCTCGCGCTGCGCGCTGATCACCTTGATGTACCAGTCCGCCAGCGCGGCCGAGCACTCGCACGAAGAGCACGGCGAGATCGTCAAAGCCCTGGCGGCGCGCGACGAAGCCCTGGCCGTACGCCTCATGGACGAGCACCTGACCCACGTCGAAACCAGCCTCACCTTTGACCGCAAGCTGCCCACCAGCGACCTCTCCATGGCCTTGTCCTGACCCCGCGAGCCCACCCCCATGAGCCTTTACGACACCACCCTGCCCTACCCCCGCGACCTGGTCGGCTACGGCCGCAACCCACCCCACGCCCAGTGGCCGGGCCAGGCCCGCATCGCGGTCCAGTTCGTGCTGAACTACGAAGAGGGCGGCGAGAACGCCACCTTGCACGGCGATGCCGGCTCGGAGCAGTTCCTGTCCGAGATGTTCAACCCCGCGAGCTTCCCGGACCGCCACCTCAGCATGGAAGGCATTTACGAGTACGGCTCGCGCGTCGGCGTGTGGCGCATCCTGCGTGAGTTCGAAAAGCGCGGTCTGCCCATGACCATCTTCGGCGTCGGCATGGCCTTGCAGCGCCACCCCGAGCTGACCCAGGCCTTTGTCGAACTGGGCCACGAAATCGCCTGCCACGGCTGGCGCTGGATCCACTACCAAAACGTGGACGAAGCCACCGAACGCGAGCACATGCGCGTGGCCCTGGACGCGATCGAAAAGCTCACCGGTCAGCGACCCACCGGCTGGTACACCGGGCGTGACAGCCCGCGCACGCGCCGCCTGGTGGTGGACGACGGTCGCCTCGAATACGACAGCGACTACTACGGCGACGACCTGCCGTTCTGGATGAAGGTGCAGCGCAGCGACGGCGCCGTGGTGCCCCACCTGGTGCTGCCCTACACCCTGGACACCAACGACATGCGCTTTTCGCTGCCGCAGGGCTTCTCGCAGGGCGACGATTTCTTCACCTACCTGCGCGACAGCTTTGACTGCCTCTACGCCGAGGGCGACCCGAACGGCGAAAACCGCCCCAAGATGCTGAGCATCGGCATGCACTGCCGCCTGCTGGGCCGCCCGGGCCGCATGGTGGCCTTGCAGAAGTTTCTCGACCACATCCAGCGCCATGAGCACGTCTGGGTGTGCCGCCGCATCGACATCGCCCGCCACTGGCAGGCGGTCCATCCCTTCACCGAAGACAAGGCAGGCTGACATGGCCCTCACCCTGGAACAATTCAACAGCGCCCCGGCGGCCCAAGCCCTGCAGTGGCTGGACGGCTTGTACGAACACTCGCCCTGGATCGTCGAGCGCGTGCTGCCGCAGCGGCCCTTTGTGTCGCTGGCCCAGCTCAAGGCCGCCCTGGCCCAGGTGGTGCGCGAATCCAGCGCCGACGCGCAGCTGGACCTGATCCGCGCCCACCCCGAGCTGGCTGGCAAGGCCATGGTCAGCCAAAGCCTGACCGCTGAATCCACCAACGAACAAGGCAAGGCCGGTCTGACCGACTGCAGCCCGGCCGAGTTCGCACGCATCCAGCAACTCAACAGCGACTACAACGCGCGCTTTGGCTTTCCCTTCATCCTGGCGGTGCGCGGTGCGCGCGGTCTGGGCCTGACGCGCCAGGAGATCATCGACACCTTCGAGCGCCGTGTGCACAACCACCCGGACTTCGAGCGCGCCGAGGCCTTGCGCAACATCCACCGCATCGCCGAGATCCGCCTCAACGACAAGTTCGGCGTCGAGCCTGTGCAAGGCAACGAGGTCTGGGACTGGCATGAAAAACTCAGCCAGCACAGCGACCCGGGCTATGCCGAAAAAGGCCAGCTCACCGTCACTTACCTGACCGATGCCCACCGTGCCTGCGCCCAGCGCCTGGCCCAGGGCATGCGCGACTGCGGCTTTGACGACGTGGCCATCGACGCCGTGGGCAATGTGGTGGGCCGCTACCACGCCGCCACCCCGGGCGCGCGCAGCCTGCTGACCGGTTCGCACTACGACACCGTGCGCAACGGCGGCAAGTACGACGGTCGCCTGGGCATCTATGTGCCCATGGCCTGCGTCAAGGCCCTGGCCCAGGCGCAGCGCCGCCTGCCGTTTGGCATCGAGGTGGTCGGTTTTGCCGAAGAGGAAGGCCAGCGCTACAAGGCCACCTTCCTGGGCTCGGGCGCGCTGATCGGCGACTTCAAGCCCGCCTGGCTGGAGCAAAAAGACGCCGATGGCGTCACCATGCGCGAGGCCATGCAACACGCCGGCCTGTGCGTGGACGACATCCCCAAACTGCAACGCGACCCCCAGGCCTACCTGGGCTTTGTCGAGGTGCACATCGAGCAGGGCCCAGTGCTCAACGAGCTGGACCTGCCGCTGGGGGTGGTCACCTCCATCAACGGCAGCCTGCGCTACCTGGGTGAGGTGATCGGCACCGCCAGCCACGCCGGCACCACCCCCATGGACCGCCGCCGCGACGCCGCCACCGCCGTGGCCGAGCTGGCGCTGTACGTCGAGAAGCGCGCCGCCCAGGACGCCGACTCGGTGGGCACCGTGGGCCAGTTGCAAGTGCCCAATGGCTCCATCAACGTGGTGCCCGGGCGCTGCCAGTTCTCGCTCGACCTGCGCGCCCCGGTGGACGCGCAACGCGACGCCCTGGCGCGCGATGTGCTGGCCGAGCTGGCCGCCCTCTGCGAGCGCCGTGGCCTGCGCTACACCCTCGAAGAAACCCTGCGTGCTTCGGCCGCGCCCAGCGACCCCGCCTTGCAACAACGCTGGGAAGCCGCCGTGCAAGCCCAAGGCGTGCCCGTGTTCCGACTGCCCAGCGGCGCCGGCCACGACGCCATGAAGCTTCACGAGGTGATGCCCCAGGCCATGCTGTTTGTGCGCGGCCAGAACTCGGGTATCAGCCACAACCCGCTGGAGTCCACCACCAACGACGACATGCAACTCGCGGTGCAGACTTTCTCCCACGTCCTGAATCAAATTGCCAACGACCAGCCATGACCACTTCCCACACCGCCGCCTACGCCGCCCTGGACGCCTGGGTTGACGCCCACTTCGACGACGAAGTCCGCTTTTTGCAAGCCCTGGTGCGCGTGCCCACCGACACCCCACCGGGCAACAACGCACCGCACGCCGAGCGCACCGCCGAGCTGCTGCAAGCATTCGGCTACGAAGCCGAGCGCCACCCCGTGCCCGCCGCCGAAGTGCAGGCCTATGGCATGGAAAGCATCACCAACCTGATCGTGCGACGCGCCTTTGGGGCCGCCGGTTCGGGCCGCACCGTGGCGCTCAACGCCCACGGCGACGTGGTGCCGCCGGGCGAGGGCTGGACCCACGACCCCTACGGCGCCGAGATCGTCGACGGCAAGATGTACGGCCGCGCCACCGCCGTCAGCAAGAGCGACTTCGCCAGCTTCACCTTCGCGCTGCGCGCCCTCGAGGCCGTGGCCCGCCCCAGCCAGGGCGCGGTCGAACTGCACTTCACCTACGACGAAGAGTTTGGCGGCGAACTCGGCCCCGGCTGGCTGCTGCGCCAGGGCCTGACCCGGCCTGACCTGATGATCGCGGCCGGCTTCTCGCACGAGGTGGTGACCGCCCACAATGGCTGCCTGCAGATGGAAGTCACCGTGCACGGCAAGATGGCCCACGCTGCCGTGCCCCACACCGGGGTGGACGCCCTGCAAGGCGCGGTGCACATCCTGAACGCGCTGTACGCGCAAAACACCTTGTACCAGCAGGTCACGTCCCAGGTGGCGGGCATCAAGCACCCCTACCTGAACGTGGGCCGCATCGAAGGCGGCACCAACACCAATGTCGTGCCCGGCAAGGTGATGTTCAAGCTGGACCGCCGCATGATCCCTGAAGAGAACCCGGTCGAAGTCGAAGCCCGCATCCGCGAGGTGATCGAACAGGCCGCGGCCGAGCGCAGCGGCATCACGGTGGAAATCAAGCGCCTGCTGTTGGCCCGCGCCATGACCCCACTGGCCGGCAACCAGGCCCTGGTGGACGCCATCCAGACCCACGCCAAGACCGTGCTGGGCGAGGACCTGCCCGCGGTCGGCACGCCGCTCTACACCGATGTGCGCCTGTACGTTGAACAAGGCATTCCCGGCGTGATCTACGGCGCGGGCCCGCGCACCGTGCTCGAATCGCACGCCAAGCGCGCCGACGAGCGCCTGGACCTGGACGACCTGCGCGCCGCCACCAAGGTGATTGCCCGCACCCTCTGCGACCTGCTGAATTGAACCTCGCGCCCACCCCGCTGTCGGTGCTGTGGCGCGACGAGCACCTGGTGGCCGTCTACAAGCCCGCGGGCTGGCTGGTGCACCGCACCGGCCTGGACGCGGGCGAGACCCGCTTTGTCATGCAAACCTTGCGCGACCAGCTGGGCCAGCACGTCTTCCCGGTGCACCGCCTGGACAAAGGCACCTGCGGCGTGCTGGTGATGGGCTTGCATTCGGACGCGGCCCGCGCCCTGTCGCAGGCCTTTGAGCAGCACCTGACCCGCAAGCACTACCTGGCCCTGGTGCGCGGCTGGGCCCCTGGGGCGATTGAGGTGGACCACGCCCTGCGCCCTGACGACGCGCCGCCCGATGCCCCGGTGCAGGACGCCCGCACCCGCTTTGAGCGCCTGGCCACCCTGGCCCTGGCCCCCACCGAGGGCGAGGCGCCGGCCGACCCCCGCTACCCCAGCAGCCGCCTGTCCCTGGTGCAGGCCTGGCCCGAGACCGGCCGGCGCCACCAGATCCGGCGTCACCTCAAGCACCTGGCCCACCCCATCATTGGCGACGCCACCCACGGCAAAGGCCCACTCAACCGCTGGTGGGCCCATCACCTGGGCCAGGCCCGGCTGTGGCTGCACGCGGCCAGCCTGACGCTGCCGCACCCGGTGCACGGTCAGGCCTTGCAGTTCAGCAGCGGCCTGTTCGCGCCCGCAGGCCTGGCCGGCCACGCGCCCTGCCAGGACACGCCTGCGGATCTGCAAGACTGGCAGCGGCTGTTGCAGCGCTGGCCCTGGCAACGCGACAGCGACACCTGGGGGACAAGCCCCCACACAGATCAGCGGGCACAGCGCTAGCATGGAGGGCAGGCCCGCGCCGACCCGCGCCAGCCTGAGCAGCCCGTCCACCGCGCGGCCGCTCCGCTTTCCGGCTTTCTTCAGCACCACCCGCATGAACCTGCACAACCCGTCGATCCCCCTGGCTGGGGCTTCCAACTTCCGCGACCTGGGCGGCTACCAGGGCAAGGACGGACGCCGCCTGCGTCTGCGCCGGCTGTTTCGCTCCGATCACCTGGCCCAACTCAGCGCCGCCGACATCGAGCAACTGCAGGCCCTGCAGGTGGGGCGCACCGTGGACTTTCGGGGCGAACACGAGCGCCTGGCCCAGGCCTACACCCTGCCCGAGGTGACGCAACACGCGCTGTCCATCGAGCCCACCGTGGTGCAGCGCGCCAAAGACATGCAGGCCCGTGGCCAGACCTTGACGCCAGAGGGCGCTGCCGCCTTGATGGAGCAGACCTACCGCGACTTCGTGCTGAACAACTCGCCCCGTTTTGCCCAGCTGTTCGCCCTGCTGTTGGAAGACGACCAACCCCTGGTGTTCCACTGCACCGCCGGCAAGGACCGCACCGGCCTGGCCGCGGCCCTGATCCTGCGGGCGCTGGGCGTGGCGCCCGACGTGGTGATGCACGACTACCTGCTGACCAACCAGCTCTACCGGCGCCCAGCCCTGCCGCACAGCGAAGCCCCCGAGGCCGTGCTGCGCGTGATCTGGCAGGTGCAGCCCAGCTTTCTGGAAGCCGCCCTGCAGACCATTGACGAGACCCACGGCGGCCTCGCGCCCTACCTGCACCAAGCCCTGGGCCTGGGCCCGGCCGAACTGCGCCGGCTCGAATCGCTTTACCTTGCCTGACGACAGGGCCTGATCCACAGGCCTGACCCTCGATCCCGCCGGGCCTGAACAGGCCCGGGGACGGCGGCTGCGCGGCCCGCCATCGCCCATGGGCGCCTCACCCCACTGCGGCGCCCCGCCCCCTTCTGGCGCCAAAGGCCAGCCCGCGCACCAAAATCAGTCAGAACAGCTCTACAGACCCCAAATTGGTGCTATTTCGCACCGAGCCCCCACGTGAAAACCCTGTATCCATGGGCACGACATTTGCCTACAGTTCTTGCATACAAGATTTGAGAACAACATTCACATCCCTCGGAGCCAACATGTCCCGCCTCTTCAAATCCCTTTTTGGCCAGGTTGTCCTGGCCTTGATCCTTGGTGTCATCGTCGGCCTGGTCTGGCCCGAGCAGGCCGTGAAGCTCAAGCCCCTGGGCGACGGCTTCATCAAGCTGATCAAGATGCTGATCCCCTTCATCGTGTTCGGCGTCGTGGTGCACGGCATTGCCGGTACGGGTGACCTCAAGCGCGTGGGCCGCGTGGGCATCAAGGCCTTGATCTACTTCGAGGTGGTCACCGGCATCGCGCTGGTGCTCGGCCTGGTGCTGGCCTGGGTGTTCCAGCCTGGCGTGGGCATGAACATCGACCCCAGCACGCTGGACGGCTCGGCCTTGAGCAGCTACAAGGACAACGCCAACAAGCTCAGCGGCGGCGGCTTCACCGAATTTGCACTGCGCCTGATCCCCACCACGGCGCTCAGCGGCTTTGTCACTGGCGACGTGCTGCAGGTGCTGCTGGTGGCCATTTTGTTTGGCTGTGCCCTGGCCCTGCTGGGCCCCAAAGGCGTGCGCATCACCAGCGCCATTGAGGACCTGTCGCACGCCCTGTTCAAGACCATGGGCCTGCTGATCCGCCTGGCACCGCTGGGCGTGCTGGGCGCGATTGCCTTCACCGTGGGCAAGTACGGCATTGGCTCGCTCAAGCAACTGGGCATGCTGGTGGCGCTGTTCTTCGCCGCCACGATCTTCTTTGTCAGCGTGGTGCTGGGCTTGATCATGCGGATTTCGGGCTTCAGCCTGTGGAAGCTGCTGCGCTACCTGCGCGAAGAGCTGATGGTGGTGCTGGCCACCACCTCGTCGGACAGCGTGCTGCCGCAGATCATGGCCAAGCTCAAGGCGCTGGGCATCCGCGACTCCACCGTGGGCCTGGTCATTCCCACGGGCTACTCCTTCAACCTGGACGCCTTCTCCATCTACATCACGCTGGCCGCGGTGTTCATCGCCCAAGCCACCAACACGCCGATCTCCACCGCTGACCTGCTGGCCATCCTGGCCATCTCGCTGGTCACCTCCAAGGGCGCACACGGCGTGCCCGGCTCGGCCATCGTGGTGCTGGCCGCCACCTTGCAGGCCATTCCAGCCATTCCCGCGATTGGCCTGGTGCTGGTGTTGTCGGTGGATTGGTTCATGGGCATTGCCCGCGCGCTGGGCAACCTGATCGGCAACTGCGTGGCCACGGTGGCGATCGCTGCCTGGGAAGGTGACATCGACCGCGAACGCGCCCACGCCGTGCTGGATGGCCGCGCCCCTGGCACCGCCGCCGAGCAATGACCCCGTCCTGCCTGCCTCAGGCCCGCCAGGGCCTGGGGCCCCAGTGGGAGGCTGGCGCCGGCAGACCGTCCAACAGAGCCCGTCGCATGGGCTCGCCCCCCACCCCGAAGTTATCCCCATGCTGAGTTCACTGCGCACCAAACTGCAACTGATCACGACCCTGTCGGTCGTGGTGGCCTTGAGCCTCACAGGCGCCATCACCTACGTCCTGCTGCGCGCCAGCATTGCCCAGACCGCAGCGCAGCAACTGAGCGCGGCCAGCGAAGGCAATGGCATGGCCATCGACCTGTGGGTGGCCGCCAAAGCCACGTCCGTGCAGGCGGCCGCCAACGCCGTGCAGCATGGCGACCCGCAGGGCATCGTGCTGCACATGAACAAGGCCGGTGGCTTTCCAGTGACCACGGTGGGCTGGACGGACAAGACTTACGTCTCCAGCAGCACCACCACCCCCGCCAATTACGACCCCACGGTGCGCCCCTGGTACAAGGCGGCCGCGCAGGCCGGCAAACTGGTGGTCACGCCGCCCTACGCCGACGCCTCGACCGGGGTGGCTTTTGTGTCCTTTGCCGCACCGATGCTGCGCGACGGCACGCTGGCCGGGGTGGTCAGTGGGGCCGTGCCCCTGGACGGCGTGCGCCAGGTGGTGAACGCCGTGCACCCGACCCCCAACAGCTTGGCCATCCTGGTCACCCGCAGCGGCCAGTTGCTGGCCCACACCGATCCAAAGATGACCCTGAAACCCGCCTCGGAGCTGTCGCCCGCCTTGGCCGGTGACTCGCTGTCCAATTTGCTCAACGCCACCACCCCGCAGGCGCTTGAACTTGGCGGCGTCAGCAAACTGATGCAGGCGCGCGCCATCCAGGGCACCGACTGGTACCTGATCGTGGCGCTCGACAAAGCCGACGCCACCCAGGCCCTGGGCGAGGTGTCGCGCGGCATGCTGCTGGCCACCGTGGTGCTGGCCCTGCTGGCGGCGGCCCTGAGCGCGGTCTTCACAGCCCGAGCCTTCCGCCGACTGACCCAGGTGCGCGATGCCATGGCCGACATCAGCTCCGGCGGCGGCGACCTGACGCGGCGCCTGCCCATCTCGGGGCGGGACGAGGTGGCCCAGGTGGCCCGCTCCTTCAACACCTTCGCCGACAAGATGGCCCTGGTCCTGCGCGAGATCCGCCAGGGCGCCGAATCGGTGCGCCTGGCCAGTGACGAGATCCGCAACGGCAACCAGGACCTGTCCAGCCGCACCGAGGGCGCGGCCAGCAGCCTGGAGCAGACCTCTGCCGCCCTGGTGCAGCTGACGGCCAGCGTCCAGCAGTCGGCCGAAGCCACGGTGCGTGCCACCCAATTGGCCAGCGAAGCCAGCCAGGTCGCTGCCAAGGGGGGAGAAGTGGTGGCCGGCGCCGTCAGCACCATGGACGAGATCAACCAGTCGTCCGCCCGCATCAGCGACATCATCGGTGTGATCGACGGCATTGCCTTCCAGACCAACATCCTGGCCCTGAACGCGGCCGTCGAGGCCGCCCGCGCCGGTGAAAACGGCCGAGGCTTTGCCGTGGTGGCGGCTGAAGTGCGCAGCCTGGCGCAACGCAGCGCCACGGCCGCCAAGGAAATCAAGGGCCTGATCAGCACCTCGGAAGAGCGCGTCAGCACCGGCACCCAGCGGGTGCAGGCCGTGGGCCAGACCATGGACGCCATCATGGGCAGCATCCGCCGCGTCAGCCAGCTGATCGGGGAGATCAACGGCGCCATGCACGAGCAAAGCAACGGCATCGGCCAGATCAGCCAGGCGGTGGCCGAAATGGACCGCTCCACCCAGCAAAATGCGGCCCTGGTCGAAGAATCAGCAGCGGCCGCATCGGTGCTGAACGACCAGGCCCACCACTTGGCTCAGGCCGTCGGCACCTTCCAACTGGGCGACGCGTCCCTGCCAGACAGCGCGCTGGCAGGCCCTGCGGCACCGAGCGGCCACGCAGCTCGCCTGCGCTGACCCCCGATAATCCAAGACCCCATGAGCCGCTCCCAGACTGAAATCGCACAACAGGTGGTCGAATCCATCCTGGCCCAAAAGCTGGCCCCCGGCGAGCGCCTGGGCGAACAAGACCTGGCCGACCTGTTTGGCGTCAGCCGCACCCTGGTGCGCGAGGCGCTGATGCAGCTGCAAGCGCGCGGCTTTGTCGAGGTGCGCTCGCGCCGGGGCTGGTACGTGATCGAACCCTCGGTGGAAGAAGCGCGCGACGCTTTTTCGGCACGCCGCATTGTGGAGGCCGGCATCCTGGCCAGTGCCGCCGAGGAAGGCCGTCCCCTGCAGGCCCTGACACGCCGCCTGCGCGCCCACATCGCGGACGAGCAAAACGCCATTGAGGGTGCCGACGCGGCCACCCGGGCTTTTTTGTTGGCCGACTTCCATGTCTGCCTGGCGGAAAGCATGGGCCACCGCAGCCTCAGCGACGTGCTGCGCGACCTGACAGCGCGCACCACGCTGGCCGCCTCGCTGTACCAGTCGCGCCATGAAGCCAGCCAGTCGTGCGCCGAGCACACGGCCATCGTCGAGGCCCTGGAAGCCGGCGATCTGGCCTTGGCGCGCGACCGTCTGCTGGCCCACATCGGCCATGTGGAAGAGGCCTTGCGCCCTGACACACCGCGCAGCCACGACCGGCTGCGGGATTCGCTGAGCCCGCTGGCCCGCAGCCCAGGCTGATCCAGCCCATCACGCCGGCCAGCTTCTGCCTGGGCCGGTCGGTGATTTCTGGCTTGCTTCTTGCAGGCTTTTGGCGCTCGGGTTTTCACTGACCCCTCCGCGGCCTGGCGTGTATACACTTTTCACATACAAACATGTGCACGAAGTGTGCGGCGTTGTGTTGCGGCGGTTGCAGGTTCAGAGGCCCGCCCTTTTCCAGCCCTCAAGGAACTCAGCATGAATTCAGCGGTCCATCCCGTCGACGAACGCCTACCCCTCAACCGCCTGGCCGCGCTCGGCCTGCAGCATGTGCTGGTCATGTACGCGGGGGCCATCGCCGTGCCCCTGATCGTGGGCCGCGCTCTCAAGCTCGACCCGCAGCAGGTGGCCATGCTGATCTCGGCCGATCTGTTTTGCTGCGGCCTGGTCACGCTGATCCAGTCGCTGGGCGCCACACAGTGGTTTGGCATCCGCCTGCCGGTGATGATGGGCGTGACCTTTGCATCGGTGGGCCCCATGGTCGCCATTGCTGGCAGCCACCCCGGGCAAGCGGGGGCGCAGCTGATTTTCGGCGCCATCATCGGGGCCGGGCTGATATCCATCTTGATCGCCCCCATCGTCAGCCGCCTGCTGCGCTTCTTCCCGCCCGTGGTCACGGGCACGCTGATCCTGGTCATCGGGGTCAGCCTGATGCGCGTAGGCATCAACTGGATCTTCGGTAACCCCGTGGGCCCCACCGCCCCCAGCGTGCCCGACCCGGAGCACCTGCGCTGGCTCGCCGAAGCCGGCAAACTGGCGGCCGCCCCTGGCTCGGCCCTGCCCGCCCTGCCCAAGGGCCTGGCCATTCTGCCCACGGTGCCCAATCCCAAATACGCCGACCTGATGGGCGTGGGCGTGGCCGCCCTGGTGCTGGCTTCCATCCTGCTGATCACCAAGTACGCCAAGGGCTTTGCCGCCAACATCTCGGTGCTGCTGGGCATCGTCATCGGCGGCGTGGTCTCGGTGGCCTTGGGCATGATGAACTTCGACAAGGTCGGCAAGGCCGCCTGGTTCGACATCGTGCTGCCCTTCGAGATCGCCACCCCGGTGTTCGACCCCATCATGGTCATCACCATGACGGTGGTGATGCTGGTGGTGATGATCGAGTCCACCGGCATGTTCCTGGCCCTGGGGGACATGACGGACCGCCCGGTCAGCAACAAGGCCCTGACAGCGGGCCTGCGCACAGATGGCCTGGGCACCTTGATCGGGGGCATCTTCAACACCTTCCCCTACACCAGCTTCTCGCAGAACGTGGGCCTGGTGGCGGTGACGGGCGTGCGCAGCCGCTTTGTCTGCGTGGCCGGCGGCGTGATCCTGATCGTGCTGGGCCTGCTGCCCAAGATGGCGGCGCTGGTCGAGTCCCTGCCCACCGTGGTGCTGGGCGGCGCAGGCCTGGTGATGTTTGGCATGGTGGCCACCACCGGCATCCGCATCCTGGGCGGGGTGGACTTCAAGACCAACCGCTTCAACGCCCTGATCGTCGCCATCTCGGTGGGCGTGGGCATGATCCCGCTGCTGGCCCCCAACTTCCGCCAGTGGATGCCACACGCCATCCACCCGCTGATCGAGTCGGGCATTTTGCTGGCCACCGTCTGCGCCGTGCTGCTCAACCTGTTCTTCAACGGCGCCAAGCAAGACGACCAAGCCACCATCGCCGCGGCCAAGCAGGCCGACGCCCATTGAGGCCCCCGGCCCCACACCAAGGCCCCCAGGCTGCCCTGGGGGCTTTGTCGCTGGGCCCTCGCCAGGCCTGGCCCTGGCGCCGCGAGCGTCAGCCTGACGTCAGGATGGGGTAAGCTCCCAGCCCGCTATCGCCACCGAAGGAAAACCATTCAATGACCAAAACCTTGTCTGCGGCCGAACAAGCGCTGCGCGACGCAGCCCGTGAATACCACCGCACGCCGGTGCGGGGCAAAATCTCCGTCACCCCGACCAAACCCCTGTCCAACCAACGCGACCTGTCCCTGGCCTACTCGCCGGGCGTGGCCTACCCCTGCTTGGACATCGAAGCCGATCCGAGCAAGGCCTGGGACTACACCTCGCGTGGCAACCTGGTCGGTGTGATCACCAACGGCACCGCCGTGCTGGGCCTGGGCGACATCGGTCCGCTGGCCAGCAAGCCGGTGATGGAAGGCAAGGGCTGCCTGTTCAAGAAGTTCGCGGGTGTCGACGTGTTTGACATCGAACTGGCCGAGCGCGACCCGGACAAGCTGGTCGAGATCATCGCGGCGCTGGAGCCCACGCTGGGTGGCATCAACTTGGAAGACATCAAGGCGCCCGAGTGCTTCTACATCGAGAAGCAGCTGTCTGACCGCCTGAACATCCCCGTCTTCCACGACGACCAACACGGCACGGCCATCATCTCGTCGGCCGCCCTGCTCAACGGCCTGGAGCTGGTGAACAAGGCCATCGGTGAAGTGAAGATCGCGGTGTCGGGCGCCGGTGCCGCCGCCATCGCCTGCCTGGACGTGATGGTCGGCCTGGGCGTGAAGCGCGAGAACGTCTTTGTGGTCGACTCCAAGGGCGTGATCTACCAAGGCCGCCCCGGCACGCTGGACGCCTCCAAGCAGCGCTACGCCCAAGACACCGCCGCACGCACGCTGGCCGATGTGGTCAACGGCGCGGACGTGTTCCTGGGCTGCTCGGCCCCGGGCGTGCTGACCGCCGAGATGGTCAAGACCATGGCGCGCCAGCCCATCATCCTGGCCCTGGCCAACCCCGAACCCGAAATCCGCCCCGAACTGGCCAAGGCCATTCGCCCGGACTGCATCATCGCCACCGGCCGCTCGGACTACCCGAACCAGGTCAACAACGTGCTGTGCTTCCCCTACATCTTCCGGGGTGCACTGGACTGCGGCGCGACCAAGATCACGGCCGAAATGAAGCAGGCCTGCGTGCGCGAAATCGCCGACCTCGCCAAGGCCGAGATGAGCGACGAAGTGGCCGCCGCCTACGCGGGCCAGGAGCTGGTGTTCGGCCCCGACTACCTGATCCCGACGCCGTTTGACGCGCGCCTGATCCTGCGCATCGCCCCCGCCGTGGCCAAGGCCGCGGCCGAGTCCGGCGTGGCCACGCGCCCGATCGAGGACCTGGAGGCCTACCGCGAAAGCCTGTCGCGCTTTGTCTACGCCACCGGCATGTTCATGCGCCCGGTGTTCGCCGCCGCCAAGGCCGCCAACAAGCGCGTGGCCTATGCCGAAGGTGAAGACGAGCGCGTGCTGCGCGCCGCCCAGGCCGCCGTCGACGACGGCCTGGCCCGCCCGATCCTGATCGGTCGCCCTGCCGTCATCGCCGCGCGCATCGCCAAGGCCGGCCTGCGCCTGCAACTGGGCCGCGACGTCGAAATCTGCGACCCCGAAGACGACCCGCGCTTCCGCCAGTACTGGGAAACCTACCACCGCCTGATGGGCCGCCAGGGCGTCACGCCCGAAGCTGCCAAGGCCGCCGTGCGCCGCTCCAACACCTTGATCGCCGCGCTGATGGTCAAGCTGGGCGACGCCGACGCCATGCTGTGCGGCCTGGTCGGTCGTTACGACAGCCACCTGGAGCATGTGCGCGACATCCTGGGCCTTCAAGAAGGTGCCAGCGGCTTTGCCGCACTGAACGCGCTGATGCTGGACAAGCACACCCTGTTCATCGCCGACACCTACATCAACGAAGACCCGGATGCCGAGCAACTGGCCTCCATCGCGTTGATGGCGGTCGAAGAGGTGAAGCGCTTCGGCCTGCCGCCCAAGGTGGCTTTCCTGTCGCACTCCAACTACGGCTCGTCCAAGCGCGCCTCGGCCATCAAGATGCGCCAAGCGCGCGACCTGTTCGCCAAGCTGGCCCCCGACGTCGAGTGCGACGGTGAAATGCATGGCGACGCGGCCCTGTCGGAATCGGTGCGCGGCAACGCGCTGATGGACGGCAGCCTGACCGGCGAAGCCAATGTGCTGATCTGCCCCAACCTGGACGCGGCCAACATCCTGTTCAACGTGCTCAAGACCACGGGCGGCCACGGCGTGACCATTGGCCCGATCCTGCTGGGCGCCGCCGCTTCGGCGCACATCATGACCCCGTCGTCGACCATGCGCCGCGTGGTCAACATGACGGCCCTGGCCGCCGCCGGCGCCGCCGTGCAACAGGGCGCCTGAGCCCCGACCGGCCACCGCTCGCCCCGGGCCAAGCCCCAAGGCGCTGGCGGGGTGCCCGCCCCCCTTCAGCCCCCGCACCTGAGGCCAGGTCCGGGGGCTTTTTCATGGGCGCTCGCCGGCAGCCCTCGGCCCAGCGCCCGCCGTGCCGGGCACTGTTTTTGCTTTGAGTCTCCATCCCTTGGAGACTTGAATGACGCCACGCACTTTCCTCAAAGCCAGCCTTGCCCTCAGCCTTGCCGCCGCCCTGGGCAGCGCCCAGGCGCAAACCACGCCGATCAAGTTCCAACTGGACTGGCGCTTCGAGGGCCCCTCGGCCCTGTTCCTGCTGCCGGCCGCCAAGGGCTACTTCAAGGACGCCAAGCTCGACGTCACCGTGGACGCCGGCAACGGCTCGGGTGGCGCGGTGCAGCGCGTGGCCTCGGGCAGCTACGACATGGGCTTTGCCGACCTGGCCGCGCTGATGGAATTCCAGGCCAACAACCCCGACGCGCCCAACAAACCCGTGGCCATCATGATGGTCTACAACAACACCCCGGCCTCGGTCATGGCGCTCAAGAAAAGCGGCATCACCAAGCCCGCCGACCTGAACGGCAAGAAGCTGGGCGCCCCGGTGTTTGACGCCGGCCGCCGCGCCTTCCCCATCTTTGCCAAGGCCAACCAGGTCGGCACCGTGCAATGGACCGCCATGGACCCGCCGCTGCGCGAGACCATGCTGGTGCGCGGCGACATCGACGCCATCACCGGCTTCACCTTCACCTCGCTGCTCAACCTGGAAGCGCGCGGCGCCAAGGCCTCGGACGTGGTGGTGCTGCCCTATGCCGACTTCGGCGTGAAGCTGTACGGCAACGCCATCATTGCCTCGCCCAAGATCCTCAAGGAGAACCCGGCCGCCGTGAAGGCCTTCCTGCAAGCCTTTGCCAAGGGCGCCAAGGAAGTCATCGCCAAGCCCGAAGCCGCCATCGAGTACGTGAAGCAGCGCGACGGCATCATCAACACCGAGCTCGAAACCCGGCGCCTGAAGCTGGCCATCGACACCGTGATCAACAGCCCCGACGCGCGCAGCGAGGGCTTTGGCCAGGTCAACCCGGCACGCCTGTCGCTGATGGCCTCGCAGGTGTCTGACGCCTACGCCACCAAGACCCGCGCCAACCCGGACACCGCCTGGACCAGCGCCTACCTGCCCTCGGCCGCCGAGCTCAACATCCTGCCGGCCAAGAAGTAAGCCGCCCGGCCCCGTCCACGAGAACCGTCTGCATGAGCACTGCCCCCGCCCCCCTGGAGTCCGCGCCTTTCGTGGACTTCCGCGATGTCTGGCTGGCCTACAACGATGAGTTGCTGGCTCAGAACCACTTTGCCGTCGAAGGCATCAACCTGCAGGTCAAGCAAGGCGAGTTCATTGCCATTGTGGGGCCCTCGGGTTGCGGCAAATCGACCTTCATGAAGCTCACCACGGGGCTGAAGATGCCCTCGATGGGCAAGATCTTCATCGACGGCCAGCCCGTGACCGGGCCGCTGAAGATCTCGGGCATGGCCTTCCAGGCCCCGTCCCTGCTGCCCTGGCGCACCACGGTGGACAACGTGCTGCTGCCGCTGGAGATCGTCGAGCCCTACCGCTCCACCTTCAAGCAAAAGCGCAAGGAATACGAAGCCCGTGCCCGTGCGCTGTTGCAGAAGGTGGGCCTGGGCGGCTACGAGGACAAGTTCCCCTGGCAGCTCTCGGGCGGCATGCAGCAGCGCGCCAGCATTTGCCGCGCGCTGATCCACGAGCCCAAGATGCTGCTGCTCGACGAACCCTTCGGTGCGCTGGATGCCTTCACCCGCGAAGAGCTGTGGTGCATCCTGCGCGACCTGTGGACCGAGCAGAAATTCAACGTCATCCTGGTCACCCACGACCTGCGCGAGTCGGTCTTCCTGGCCGACACCGTGTACGTGATGAGCAAGAGCCCGGGCCGCTTTGTGGTCAAGCGCGACATCGAGTTGCCGCGCCCGCGCGAGCTGGAGCTGACCTACACCAAAGAATTCACCGACATCGTGCTGGAGTTGCGCGGCCACATCGGTGCGCTGCGCAAGACCGGCGCCGTGATCAACCAATGAGCCCGCAGGGACACCCCAAGCCATGACGAACAAGAAAAAACTCATCGAAGCCTGGTCGCCCTGGCTGCTGCTGTTGGCGGTGCTGGTCGCCTGGCAGTTGCTGTGCTCGGCCTTCAATGTGTCGGAATTCATCTTCCCCAGCCCGGCCCGCATTGGCAGCCAGTTCATGGAGTTCAAGTGGATCATCGCGGGCCACGCCTGGCGCACCTACTGGGTGACGATGGCGGGCTTTGGCCTGGCCATCGTGGTCGGCGTGCTGCTGGGTTTTGTGATCGGCAGTTCGCGCCTGGCCTATGCCGCGGTCTACCCGCTGATGACGGCCTTCAACGCCCTGCCCAAGGCCGCCTTTGTGCCCATCCTGGTGGTGTGGTTCGGCATTGGCGTGGGCCCGGCCGTCCTGACCGCCTTCCTGATCAGCTTCTTTCCCATCATGGTCAACATTGCCACCGGCCTGGCCACGCTGGAGCCCGAACTTGAAGACGTGCTGCGCGTGCTGGGCGCGCGCCGCTGGGACGTGCTGATGAAGGTGGGCCTGCCGCGCTCCATGCCCTACTTTTATGGCTCGCTCAAGGTCGCCATCACGCTGGCTTTTGTCGGCACCACGGTGTCAGAAATGACCGCCGCCAACGAAGGCATTGGCTACCTGCTGATCAGCGCCGGCTCGGCCATGCAAATGGGCTTGGCCTTTGCCGGCCTGCTGGTGGTGGGTGCCATGGCCATGGCCATGTACGAGCTGTTCAGCCTGATCGAAAAGCGCACCACCGGCTGGGCGCACCGGGGCTCGCAGGGCGAGTGAGTCAGTGACTGATTGATGGATTGAGCCATCCCGCGCGGCGCCCGCGCTGCAGCCTCCCCCCACCCCGGCCTGAGCCCCGTCTCGGTGCCGGGGTTTTTCATGGGCGCAGCGGACCCCACCGGGCCCGCCGCGCCGACGCCCTCAATACGGCTTGAAGTTGGCCGCCACGCGCTGCTTGAGGTAGTCGCCCGCCGTGATGGCCGGGTACTTCCGGCCGGGTCCTTCGATCACCGCGTCGCGGTTGGCCTGGCAAAAGAAGGCCAGGCTGTAGCGCGAGCCCATGAACTCACCGGGCACCGGGTTCTTCACGCGGTGGAAGTTGGAGGGCAATTGGTCGTCGCTCCAGCGCATCAGCATGTCGCCGATGTTGCAGGTGATGGCGGCCTCGTCGGGCTCGACCGAGGTCCAGGCCTGCGAGTCCATCTCCTTGCCCGGGCAGACCTGCAGACCGCCCTGGCCGGGGCGCTGGAACAGCAGGGTCAGGCAGTCAAAGTCGGTGTGGGCCCCGGCGCGCCACAGGCCCAGATGGGCCTGGGCTTCGGGCGCAATCGGGTAGTAGTGCAGCAGGCGCAGCGTGCTTTGGTACTGGTCGCAGGCCGGGTCGTGGGCCCCGGTGAAAAAGTCAGAGGCCAACCCCAGCCGGTCAGCAAAACAAGACAGCACCTGCATGCCCACGCCCCAGCACTGGGCCTCGAAGGCCAGCAGGGTGGACTGGAAGTTCGCCAACTCGGCCTCGCTGGGCCACAGGCCACTCATGTGCGGACGCGTGATTTGGTAGGACTCTTTTTGGTCCGGCGTGCCGGTGCTGGGCCGCACCTGGGCCTTGGACTCCCACCCCACGTTGTTGGCCTTCTGGTGCGGGTACTGGGCCTTGACGGCCTCGGGCAAGGCAAAGAAGCGCTCGGACATGGCAAAAGCCTCGCGCACACGGGCCAGGTCGATGCCGTGGTCGACGATCTGGAAAAAGCCCACATCGACCGAGGCGTCCCACAGTTGCTGGGCAATCTCGGCCTTGCGCTGGGCGTAGTCGGCCAGGGAGATGCGGCGTATGTCGCGCTGTGCATTCTCTTGGCCCAGGGCGCCCATGCGCGACTCTTTGGCCAGCTCGGACTGGGCCGAGGCGCCGGCGGTGGCGGGTTGGGGGGTCAGGGTGGCGGTGTTCATTCAGGGATCCTCATCAAGCAGTTGGGACAAAACCAAGCCCCCGCCTCAGAGCCCCTCCGCCCCGGCAGGCACCGGGGGCCGGAAAGCCACCTGAGGCCAAGACCGCAGCCGCCCCAAGGGGCAGCCCAGCGGGGGCCTCAAGAGCAATTCCCGGTGTGCGCCGCCCCTGCTGGGCCAACGGGCCAGGGGTCTGCGCAACTGAACGCTTCTACTCTTGCCGAGCAACAAGCAGGTTCCAGGCCAGCCAATTACGCCCCTCAACGCGCTGGCGGGGGGGATCCAGTTCAGGTCACGCACCAGCCTGGCGCAGCAGGCCTCATCCCAGTGCCTGCGCCACGCGCCACGGGGCCTGTGCGGGTGGCACGGAAGCTGCAACCGGTCCCCGCCAAGAGTAGAAGCGTTCAGCGGCCTGGCCGTCCGGAAATTGCTCTTGAAGTCAGGTGCTGCTGCCGTGGGCTACCCCACGCGCACTGCCATGTCTTCAAGGGCCTGCGCAGGCGCTTGGTGGCCCGGTGGTGAGGCGCTGCAGCACCGCATCCCAACGCCTACCCAGGAGTGACCTCTCTATGCAACGCCGTTCCCTTTTGCGCGCCAGCGCCGCCGCCCCTTTGGCCATCGCCAGCAGCCTGGCCAGCCCCTGGGTGCGGGCCCAAGGCTCGCTGCACAAATTCAAGTTCAATTTGGGCTGGAAGATCGAGGCCTCGGGTGCCGGCTTCTTGCTGGCCCAGCAGCGCGGCTACTACAAGGACCTGGGCCTGGACGTGGCCATCGACACCGGCAATGGCTCGGCCGCCGCCATCAGCCTGGTGGGCAGCGGTGCGTATGACGTGGCGTCGGCCGACCTGTCGACCCTGATCGAATTCAACGTCGCCAACCCGCAAGCCGCGCTGCAAGCGGTGGCCATCCAGTACGACCTGAACCCGAACTCGATCATCGTGCGCAAGGACAGCGCGATCAAGAAGCCTGCCGACCTGGCGGGCAAGACCTTGCTGGGCCAACCCTTCAACGCCTCGCGCAAACTGTTCCCGGCCTGGGCCAAGGCGCAGGGCTTTGACCCCAGCGGCGTGAAGTGGGAGAACGTCACGCCCGACATCGGCGACACGCGCTTTGCCAAGGGCGACTTCGATGGTGCGGCTTACTTCTTCTTCACCGGCCTGCTCAACCTCAAGGCGCGCGGCCTGTCGGCGGACCAGTTGACCGTGTTCCGCTACTCGGAGCTGGGCCTGAAGTCCTACGGCAACGGCCTGGTGGCCAACCCCAAGAGCCTGCAAGACCACCCCGAGGCCATGAAGGCCTTTGTCAAAGCCACCACCCGGGGCTGGATCGAGGTCATGGCCGACCCGCGCGCGGGGGCGGCCGCCATCAAGGCGCGCGAGCCTTTGGCCAATGAGGAGCTGGAGTTCGAGCGCCTCAAGCTGATCGTGGACGGCACCATGAAGACCGCCGACACCCGCGCCAACGGCTGGGGCGCAGCCACCCCGGCGCGCTTGCAAGCCACGCTGGACGAGACCGTGGCGGCCTTTGGCCTCAAGGGCGCGCCCACCCAGGCCGAGTTCTGGACCGACCGCTTTTTGCCCGTCGCCGCCGACCGCAAACTCAAGGCCTGAGCGCCGAGACCGCCCCGGAGCCCGCCATGCCCACCGCCCCCCAGCTCCCGATCCTGGACCTCCACGACGCGCTGACGCCCGGGGCGCCGCGCAGCGCCGAGGTGGCGCGCCAGTTCCGCGCCGCCGCCCAGGACTCGGGCTTTTTCTATGTGCGCCGGCACGGCGTGCCCGAAGCCCTGATCGCGCAGCAATTTACCCTCGCCGAACAGCTGCTGACCCTGCCACCGGCCGTGCGCGAGGCCTTGTCGATCCGGCATTCGCCCTCCTCGCGCGGCTTCGAAGCGCTGGGCGCTCAGACCCTGGACGCCAACGCCCACCCCGACCTCAAAGAAAGTTTTTATTGCGGCCTGGCCTACCCCGAGGAGCACCCCTATGTGCGCGCCGGCTACCAAACCTATGGCCACAACCAATGGCCCGCCCAACTGCCCGACGCGCCAACCCAATGCGAGGCCTACATGCAGGCCATGCTGGCCCTGTCACGGCGCTTGATGCAGCTGATGGCCTTGTCGCTGGACTTGCCAGAGAACTACTTTGACGCCGCCGACGGCAGCCCCATGGTCACCCTGCGCCTGGTGCGCTACCCGCCCCACCCACCGGGGGCGGATGAGCACACCTTTGGCGCCGGCGCCCACACCGACTGGGGCGCCCTGACCCTGCTGGCGCAGGACCACCACGGCGGCCTGGAGGTCTGCACGCCCAGCGGTGACTGGGTCGACGCCACGCCCCTGCCTGGCACCCTGGTGGTCAACCTGGGCGACATGATTCCACGCTGGACCAATGGGTGCTACCACTCCAACCCGCACCGGGTGCGCAACCGCCACTCCGGGGGCGCGGCGCGCTACTCGATCCCCTTCTTCTACGAACCCGACTACCTGGCCCCGATCACCCCGGTGCCCGGCACCGTGGCGCCTGGCACCCCCCCGCTGTTTGAGCCCTGCACCGCCGGCGAGCACCTGCGCCAGATGTACCTCAAAACCTACGCACCCCAGGCCAAGACTTGGGCCCCGACCGCCCCCAGCCCATGAGACTCTGGTTCAACCTGCTGTGCCCCGATCCCCAGGCCTTGATGCTGTTCTACCAAGCCCTGCTGGGCTTGCCCGAGGCCACCGCCAGCCGCTCCCCCATCTACCGGGCCTTGGCCTGCGAGGCTTTCGAGCTGGGCTTCAACGCCCTGCCCGCCTATGGCTTGCTGGGCCTGCAAGGCCGGGAGCCCCTGCCCGGGACCCTGCCGCCCGTGACGGCCTATGCGACCTTCATGCTCACCACCCCGGCCGAGGTCAGCGAAGCCGCCGGGCGGGTCGGTGCCTTGGGCGGGCAAGTGCTCAAGCCACCCTATGCGACCTACTACGGGCAATGGCAGGCGGTACTGGCCGACCCACAAGGCCATGCCTTCCGGCTCAGCACCGAACACCTGCCCGAGGGCGTCGAAAAGCCCGCATTTCCTCGGCCCCAAGACACCACCCAGGCCTGAGACGGCACAGCGCTCCCCTACACTCGACCCCATGTCCTGGCACGCCCGACTCGATCTCCAATACACCTTTGAAGCCCAACGCACTGCGGCCCGTTTTCAACACGACGGCCCGTTGCGGATTCTGCAAAGCCTCTACCCCGAAGGGCCGATTTGCCACAACGTGCTGGTGCACCCGCCGGGGGGGCTGGTCGGCGGTGACACGCTGGACATCACGGTGCAGGTGGCCGAGGGCGCGCATGGCCTGGTGACCACCCCAGGGGCGACGCGCTTTTACCGATCCCTGGGCGAGCCCGCTTTGCAGCGCGCGCGCCTGGACTTGGCCGCCGGCGCGCGCCTGGAGTGGCTGCCGCTGGAGGCCATTGCCTACAACCAGTGCCTGGCGCGCAACGAGCTGCACCTGCGCCTGGCGCCCGGTGCCGAGATGATGGGCTGGGACATCACGGCCCTGGGCCTGCCACACGCCAAGCAGCCGTTTGAGCAAGGTGAGTTTGCCCAGCACATTGAGCTGGATGGGGTGTGGCTGGAACGCGGGCGCATCGCCGCCAGCGACCACCGCCTGCTGCAAAGTCCGCTGGGCCTGGCTGGTCAGCGCTGTGTGGGTTCCTTGTTTTTCATCGCCGGCAGTGCGCTGAGCCGCGAACGCCGCGAACTGGGTTTGGACCTGGCGCGCCACGCGCTGGAGCCGCACACCTTGCGCGACCTGGCGGGTGCCACCTGCCCCAACGACCAGGTGATGGTGGTGCGGGTGCTGGGCCCGCAGGTGGAGCCGGTGATGCAATTGCTGCGCGCCGTGTGGGCCAGTTGGCGCGCAGGCCTGTGGCAGTTGCCCGCCACGCCGCCCCGCATCTGGGCGATGTGATCCATTCAGTGGGCGGTGTCGCCCACCAGCTTGAGCCTCAGATGGCGACCAGTTGACGCACGCCTTTTTCAGCCATCTCACTGCCGGGGCCGCGCGCGATGACCTCGCCGCGTTCCATCACCAGGTAATCGTCGGCCAGTTCTTCGGCGAAGTCGTAGTACTGCTCGCACAGCAGGATGGCCATCTCGCCACGGTCGGCCAACATGCGGATGACGCGGCCGATGTCCTTGATGATGCTGGGCTGAATGCCTTCGGTGGGTTCATCGAGGATCAGCAACTTGGGGCCGGCGGCCAGGGCGCGCGCGATGGCCAGCTGCTGCTGTTGCCCGCCCGACAGGTCGCCGCCTCGGCGGTGCAGCATTTGCTTGAGCACAGGGAAGAGCTCATACAGCTCGGCGGGCACGGGGGTGCTGCCGCTTTTGTAGGCCAGGCCCATGCGCAAGTTTTCTTCCACGGTGAGGCGGGCAAAGATTTCACGGCCTTGGGGCACAAAGCCGATGCCGGCGCGGGCGCGCTCGTAGGGCGTGGCTTTTTCGATGGCCTGGCCGTTGAACTCGATGCTGCCGGTCTTGATGGGCACCAGGCCCATCAGGCTTTTGAGCAAGGTGGTCTTGCCCACGCCGTTGCGGCCCAGCAGCACGGTGACTTTGCCGGGGGTGGTTTGCAGGCTCACGTCACGCAGGATGTGGGAGCCGCCGTAGTACTGGTTGATGTTTTTGACGGTCAGCATGGTGGCAGGCTAGTCGGGTTGAGGTGAGGTCGTGGTGGCAGGGGAGCCAATGGGGCGCAGCCCCTCGCTTCGCGCTGTGGGTTCTGTGGATCACCGCCCGAGGTAAACCTCGATCACGCGCTCATCGGCCTGCACTTGGTCCAGCGTCCCCTGGGCCAACACGGAGCCATCACACAGCACGGTGACGATGTCAGAGATGGTCCGGATGAAGCTCATGTCGTGCTCCACCACCATCAGCGAATGCTTGCCCTTGAGCGTCAAAAACAGCTCCGCCGTGCGCGCGGTTTCTTCGTCGGTCATGCCCGCCACGGGCTCGTCCAGCAACAGCAGCTTGGGGTCTTGCATCAGCAACATGCCGATCTCGAGCCACTGCTTTTGCCCGTGACTCAAATTGCCCGACAAGCGCGTCACATGCTCGGCCAGGTGAATGGTGTGCAGCACCTCGGCCAGTCGGTCTTTCTGCGCTGAATCCAAACGGAAGAACATCGAGGCGCGCACACCCTTGTGGGTCTTCAACGCCAGCTCCAGGTTCTCAAACACGGTCAGATGCTCGAACACGGTCGGCTTCTGGAACTTGCGCCCAATGCCCAACTGGGCGATCTCGGCTTCGCGGTAACGCAGCAAATCAATCGTGCTGCCAAAGAACACCTGGCCCTCGTCCGGCCGGGTCTTGCCTGTGATGATGTCCATCATCGTGGTCTTGCCCGCGCCGTTGGGCCCAATGATGCAGCGCAGCTCGCCCGGCGCGATGTCCAGCGACAGCTTGTTGATGGCCTTGAACCCATCAAAGCTCACCGACACATCTTCCAGGTACAGGATGCGGCCGTGGCTCACATCGACCTCGCCCTGGCTCACCACCCGGCCAAAGCCGGCACTGCGGCCACCGGACTCGGTGTTGCTCTTCTCGGCCTTCAAGGCGGCCAAGCGGTCTTGCGCGCGGCGCGCGCCCTGCTCCAACAGATCTGGCGTCATTTGGCGCCCCCTTCACGAAACTTCTTGGTCACCAAACCCACCACCCCTTGCGGCAGGTACAGGGTCACGGCAATGAACAGCGCGCCCAGGAAATACAGCCAGAACTCGGGTGCCGTGACGGTCAGCCAGCTCTTGGCGCCGTTGACAATGAAGGCCCCGATCACCGGGCCAATCAGCGTGGCGCGACCGCCCACCGCCGCCCACACCGCCATCTCGATGGAGGCGGCCGTGCTCATTTCACCCGGGTTGATGATGCCCACCTGGGGCACGTACAAAGCGCCCGCCACGCCGCACATCACGGCCGACAGGGTCCAGATGGTGAGCTTGTAGGGCAGCGGGTTGTAGCCCGAGAACATGACGCGGCTTTCCGCATCGCGGATGGCCTGCAGCACACGACCAAACTTGGAGCGGATCAACCAGCGCGCCATCAAGAAGAAGCCCAGCAAGGTCAAGCCAGTGAGCACAAACAGGGTCATGCGCATGCTGGGGGTGGCGATCGGCAAGCCCAGGATGCGCTTGAAATCGGTGAAGCCGTTGTTGCCCCCAAAGCCGGTCTCGTTGCGGAAGAACAGCAGCATGGCGGCAAAGGTCATGGCCTGGGTGATGATGGAGAAGTACACCCCCTTGATGCGCGAGCGGAAGGCGAAGAAGCCAAACACCAGGGCCACCAGACCGGGCACCAACACGATCAGGATCAAGGTGGCGACGAAGCTGTCCGAAAAGGTCCAGTGCCAGGGCAAAGTCTTCCAGTCGAGAAAGACCATGAAATCGGGCAGATCGCTTTTGTAGTTGCCGTCGCGGCCAATCTGGCGCATCAGGTACATGCCCATCACATAGCCGCCCAGCGCAAAGAACAGGCCGTGGCCCAGGCTCAGAATGCCGGTGTAGCCCCAGATCAGGTCCATGGCCAAGGCCACGATGGCGTAGCACATGATCTTGCCGATCAAGGCCACGGCGTAGTCACTGAGGTGAAAGGCGCTGTCTGCGGGCACCATCAGGTTGAGCACCGGGGCGATGGCGCACACCACGATCAGCGCCAGCAGGAAGGCCCCCCAACCCGCGCCGGACAGCAGCGGCGCGGGCGCCGGCAAGGCAAAGCGGGAGGACGTGGCGGCAGACGTCGGGGTCGAAGAGGTGGAGGTCATGGTCATTTGCTGCGCTCCTTCAGGCTTCTGCAGAGCGGCCCTTCATCGCGAAGATGCCTTGCGGGCGCTTCTGAATGAAGACGATGATGAAAACAAGGACCGCGATCTTGGCCAGCACGGCCCCGGCGAAGCCCTCAAGAAACTTGTTCAGGATGCCCAGGCCCAGCGCCGCGTACACGGTGCCGGCGAGTTGGCCGACCCCGCCCAGCACCACCACCATGAACGAATCCACGATGTAGCCCTGGCCCAGGTCCGGGCCCACATTGCCCACCTGGCTCAGCGCACAGCCCGCCAGGCCGGCGATGCCCGAGCCCAGGGCAAAAGCGTAGGTGTCGATGCGAGCGGTGTTGACGCCCATGCAGGAGGCGATCGGGCGGTTCTGCGTCACGCCGCGCACAAACAGGCCCAGGCGCGTCTTGCCGATCAGGAAGGCCATGCCCAGCAGCACGGCGGCGGCGAAGGCGATGATGATGATGCGGTTCCAGGGCAGCTGCAGATTGCCCATGAGCAGCACGCCGCCACTCATCCAGCTGGGGTTTTCAACGCCCACGTTCTGCGCCCCGAAAATCGTGCGCACCAGCTGCATCAGCATCAGGCTGATGCCCCAGGTGGCGAGCAGGGTTTCCAGGGGGCGGCCGTACAGGAAACGCAGCACGCTGCGCTCCAGCGCCGCGCCCATCAGGGCCGAAGCCAGGAAGGACGCCGGCACCGCGGCCAGCAAGTACCAGTCAAAGGCACCGGGCAGGTATTTTTGGAACAGGCCCTGCACCACGTAGGTGGCGTAGGCGCCAATCATCATCAGCTCGCCGTGGGCCATGTTGATCACGCCCATCAGGCCGTAGGTGATGGCCAGGCCCAAGGCGACCAGCAGCAGGATGGAGCCCAGGCTGATGCCCGAGAACAAGGCCCCCAGGCGGTCGCTCCAGACCAGGGAGGCCTCGATGTTTTGCAGCGAGCGTTGGATGGCGCTCTTGACGGCGACATCGCTTTCTTCTTTCAGGCGCTCGACCAACACCGTCTTGGTGCTGGCGTTGTGGCTGTCACCGAGCAGGCGCGCTGCCTCCAGGCGGCGGGCGGGGTCGCTGCTGCCCAGCAGGATGCGGGCGCGCACCACGCTGAGCTGGGCTTTGAGCGCGGCCACCGACTCGGCGGCCAGGGCTTTTTCGATCAGCGGCAGGCGGGCTTCGTCGGTTTCGGATTCCAGGGTTTTGACGGCCTCGCGGCGCAGCTTCTCGTCCGTCGAGAACAGCTTGAGCGCGGCCAGCGCGGCGTCGATCTCGCCGCGCATGCGGTTGTTGTTGATGACGTCTTCAGCGTCTTCGGCCACCGGCGACGCGGTGCCGGTGACCGGGTCCAGGCCTTGCCCGTCTTTTTGGATCAGCCACACCTGTTGGCCTTTGACCTTGACGGCATCGTCGGCCAGGGCCTGGATCAGGGCAGCGGTTTTGTCGTCGGGTGTCGCCGTCGCTTTGGCCAGCGCCTCGATGCGGGCGTCGGTCTCTCCGCTGACCAGCGACAGGGCCACAGCGGGTTCCAGGGCATGAACCTGGCAGGCTGCCAGCAGGGCAGCGAGGGAGAAAAGGAGTCGGGTCAGCATGGCGCCTCGGGGGTCTGGGTGGGGCGCTGTGCCGTATCTTGGCCAGCACAGCGCCCGGGTGACCTGCAAGGCGGGTCGCAGGTCCGGTGGCCCCCAGGCTGGGGGCCGGTTCACTTACTTCTTGGCGGGCTCGTCGGCCTTCTTTTCGTTACCTTCGATGAAGGGGCTCCAAGGCTTGGCCTTGACCGGGCCCGGGGTCTTCCAGACCACGTTGAATTGGCCGTCGGCCTTGATTTCGCCGATGAACACCGACTTGTGCAGGTGGTGGTTCTTTTCGTCCATCTTGGAGACGATGCCGCTCGGGGCCTTGAAGGTTTGGCCGGCCATGGCGGCGATCACCTTGTCCACGTCGGTGGACTTGGCCTTCTCAACGGCTTGCTTCCACATGTTGATGCCGATGTAGGTGGCTTCCATCGGGTCGTTGGTCAGCGGCTTGTCCTTGTGGCCAGCGATGTTGTTGGCCTTGGCGTAGGTGCTCCACTTCTTGATGAACTCGTCATTGGTCGGGTTCTTGATGGACATGAAGTAGTTCCAGGCGGCCAGGTGGCCCACCAGCGGCTTGGTGTCCACGCCGCGCAGTTCTTCTTCACCCACCGAGAAGGCCACCACCGGCACGTCCTTGGCCTTCAGGCCCGCGTTGCCCAGTTCCTTGTAGAACGGCACGTTGGAGTCACCGTTGATGGTGGACACCACGGCGGTCTTGCCACCTTGGCTGAACTTCTTGATGTCAGCAACGATGGTTTGGTAGTCAGAGTGACCGAAGGGGGTGTACTTCTCGTCGATGTCCGATTCCTTCACGCCCTTGCTCTTCAGGTAAGCGCGCAGGATCTTGTTGGTGGTGCGGGGGTACACGTAGTCGGTGCCCAGCAGCACCCAGCGCTTGGCGGCGCCGCCGTCCTTGCTCATCAGGTAGTCGACGGCGGGGATGGCTTGTTGGTTCGGGGCGGCGCCGGTGTAGAACACGTTCTTGGACAGCTCTTCACCTTCGTACTGCACCGGGTAGAACAGCAGGCCGTTGAGTTCTTCCACCACGGGCAGCACCGACTTGCGCGACACGCTGGTCCAGCAGCCGAAGATCACGCTGACCTTGTCTTGGGTCAGCAGTTGCTTGGTCTTTTCCGCGAACAGGGGCCAGTTGGAGGCCGGGTCCACGATCACGGGTTCAAGCTTCTTGCCCAGCACGCCGCCCTTGGCGTTGATTTCTTCAATGGCCATCAACACGGTGTCTTTCAACACGGTTTCCGAGATGGCCATGGTGCCCGACAGGCTGTGCAGCACGCCGACCTTGATGGTGTCGGCAGCGTGGGCCGGGATGGCGGTGATGCCTGCGAGCGCGACGGCAGCGGTCAGGGCCTTGAGGGTGAAGCGACGTTGCATGAGGAAACTCCGGTTGAGGTTGGATCGGTCCGTCACCGCTGGAGCCACCCCCTGGTGACCTTTTCGATGACGACGGATGTCATCGTAGGAAGCATGGGCGGTATGAGAAATACGCCGGGTGGCGTATGTGGGGGGAGGCGCGGGCGCGGCTCAGGGAACAGGCCGCCCTCGTTGGTAAAGCACCAACATCAACTTCATCGAAAGGGGGAATCCCTCAATTTGATGATTGCCATGGCAACAATCCCCTCATAATTGCTCAGTCAATTTACAACTTTCGATCCGAGGCAGGCAGCTGTGGTCAAGCACTGCCAGTGGCCTGGGTCTATGTGGCATATCCCAAGACGTGGCCTTATCCGACTCGACCCGCACTGATCACTGGCTTGACCGGTTCTTACTGGCACTGTCCATCTACGTGCTGCCTCTTGGCGTGCTGATGTTCTCGGCGTGGGCGTTGGTCTTCTGGCCTCACATCTACCCGGAATCCAACAGCGAGTCCTTGCGCTTCAAAGTGGCTGCAGCCGACACTGCCTGGAACCAGGAACAAGCGCTCAAGCAATTGAGCCAACAGACAGAGACCTCGCTGTACGACACGCATTTGTCCGAGCGCCCCGTTTGGTTCCAGTTGGACATCCCGGTGCGCGGCAGCCTCGGGCCGGGGACCCTGGAGTTCCCGTCGCGCCATGCCAGCCAGATCACTTGCTGGGACCGCCGCTCCATGAACTTGCTCGGCAGGGCCTCTCACCATGCAAGCGTGGGCAACATGGTCAGCTCGAGAGGCGGCTTTGCCTTGCAATTGAGTGATCAAAGCGCCAACACCCAATTGCTGTGCCAGGTCGATTTCGTCGGTCCCGCCAAACTGACCGCACAGTTGTGGCACCAGTCCGCCTGGACCGTGGCCGTGCGTGAATTCGAGCACAACTCGGGCTTGCTCAATGGCGGTCTGCTGGTCTTAGCCGTGTTCATCCTGATCACAGCGGCCCTCACGCGCAGTCACCTGCATCTGCTGTTCGCCGTCTGGCTGGTCATCAATCTGCGCATGGCCTCTCTGTCCGCAGGCTGGGACTTGGCTTGGCTGGAACGCATGATTCCTCCCGATTTGATCGGACGCAGCCGCCTGTTGACCGTGACCCTATTTTTCGTGGTCGGCGTGACCCTGTTCAGCAACCTGCTGCGTCAGGAGTTGGTGGCCACCCGACAGATAGGGCGTATCCGGTTGATTCAGCTGGTATGCCTGCCCTTGCTGCTGCTGTCGACCTTCATGTCGTTCGAGCATTTTCTGCCCTTGGTGTGGGTCAGCACGACATTGTGCGGAGCAGCGCTGCTGTACCTCTTGCTGCGCGTGCTGACCTATTCCCGCACCCCCGTGGTGCTGTGGTACAGCGCTTCGATTGCCATCACGCTGGTGGCCAGCCTGTATGAAATTGCCTCGGCAGCGTTGGGCCAAAAATCCTTGCTGGGTACCGTCAACAGTGTGACTGCCGCCTTGTCCTCGAGCCTGCTGGCCTCGCTGGCCATCGCAGCGCAAATGCGACAGGAAAACCGACAAAGGCAAGAAGCGCAAGCCGCTCTGCAACACACCTTCGAGGTGATCCCGATTGGCTTGTTCACACTGGACCTGGAGGGCCAATTCCTGAGTGCCAATCCAGCCATGATGGCTTTGCTGGGCCCGGCCCTGCTGGAACCAGGCAGCAACCAATGGACCAGTTACTTCAGCCCTGACTCTTGGCTGCGCTTGACCCACATGGTGGGAACTCAAGTGGGTGCCGAATTGGAGATTGAGAGCCGACGAGACAGTCGCAATCCCAGCTCCAACAAATTCCTGGTGAAAGCCACTCTGGCGCGAGACCGGATCGAGGGGTCTTTGGAAGACATCACAGAGCGGGCCCGTGCCACGGCCCACCTGCAGTTCCTCGCCCACCACGACCCGCTGACCAAATTGCTCAACCGCAGCGGCATCCATGAAGCACTGGAAGCCGCTCTGTCGGATCCCCAAGCCCGGGGCCAGGTATCGGTCGCCTTCATCGATCTGGATCGGTTCAAGCTGATCAACCACATTTATGGCAACGCAGCGGGGGACGAGGTGTTGCGCCAAATCAGCCAGCGCCTGAGCAACCTGCTGTCCGGTGACATGCAATTGGGCCGGGTGGGCGGAGATGAGTTCCTGTTGGTGATTCCGCAAACCAGGGCTTCTCATGCCACGTTGATCTGCCAAGGCATGGTCAACAGCATCCGGACACGCCCCATCAAGGTCGGCGATCGTGCGTTTCAGGTGCGCGGGTCCATTGGCCTGATCGAGGTCGCTCCTGGGACTGCCTACAAGGACGCCATCTCAACCGCCGACCGTGCTTGCCGGGATGCCAAAGCCAGCGGCGGCGATCACCTGGTGGTGTTCGAACGGCATTCGAGGATCTTCCTCGAGCACGAGGCAGAAATGAAGTTGGTGGAACAACTGTCTGCCACCTCGGGTGCACCAGAGGGCTTGTACCTTGAAATGCAGCCCATCATGTCTTTGTCTGAACCGTATCAGACGCTCAACTTTGAGGTCCTGTTGCGAGCCCGTGACGCTGCGGGTGAATTGGTGCCCACGCCACGATTGATTGCAGCCGCAGAATTCAGCGGGCGCATGGGGGTGATCGACCGATGGGTGATTTCGGAGACACTTAATTGGCTGAGTGCCCACCTGCCAGAACTCCACAAGACGCTCTTTGTCTGCGTCAACCTCAGTGGCGCCTCACTCAATGACGAACGCTTTGTCCAAGACGTCTTCGAGTTGTTGCACCGCCACCGCGACATCGCCAGCCGTCTGTGCCTGGAGATCACGGAAAGCATCGCTTTGCATGACCTGGAAAACACCCGTCGCTTCATTGACGGCGTGCGGGCCGTGGGCGCCAAAGTAGCCCTTGACGACTTTGGCGCTGGCTACACCTCGTTCTCGTACTTGAAGGACCTGCCTGCGGATCTGCTCAAGATCGATGGCAGCTTCATTGTGAACATGAACAAACACCCGGCCAACATCGCGATTGTGGAGGCCATCGTCAACCTGGCCCGGAACCTGGGCATGAAGACCATTGCCGAATGGGCAGAAGATGCGGCCACCGTCCAAACGCTGACCGAGATCGGTGTTGACTACGTGCAAGGCTTTGCCATCGCTCGTTCACAAGCGCCAGCACGGATCCTGGAGAAGCACTCGGCCGCCGACTTCATCCAAGATCCTGCACTCAAGAGCTATTTGAGCCACCAAGAAGGCCAGCCGCAAGGCCTTCTCCTGCCTAAATTTCACTGAAGTGGTGTGGCCGATGTGCGGCCTACCGCGCCTGCGACGGGGATCGGCATGAAGGCCGATATGGTCTGCAAGGCCGGAGCCTCCAACTCGATGTCAGGGTGGTGAGTGCGGAACAGGAAGTCATAAAAGGAATGCTGCTCTGCATTGGGTAACGTGCGGGCGGTCCCGACCTCAAAGCACATCACTCGGTGCGGGATGTTGCCAGCATGGCGCAGCGGGACGGGTCCGAGGTCTGGATAGACATCCCGGAACATGAGGCGCCGGTACTGGCGGTCCAGCGGTGAACGTCCAGCGATCACCATCCAATCAATGCCAAAGCGCTCGCAAAACTGAAAGAACGCCTTGAATAAAACCGTCTTGACCAAGAGGCCTTGCACACCCTCTGTGACGCCAAGTCGCACCGCTTCGGCTAGAACGCCACCGTTTTGCAACCACCCAGGCAAATCCACCGACTGCTCCAGGGGCAGCGGCTCGTGCCGGTTGGTCTGGATGCGCATGGTGCCCAAGGGCGAGCCATCGAGGCGGGACTCGGCCAGCAAAATGACGGAATCGTCACTGAAATCAGAGCGCTCAGGCCGCTTCAAGGATTCCGCGAAATCAGGCAGATGACGGGCATAGGCCGCATGGCGAATCGAGACCGCCTTGGCCAGTTGTTGCTCGTTGGACACGACCCGCACCGTGAAAGGCAAACGCTCCTCCACCAGGGAGACAACACTGCTGGACGGACGGACCGCCTGGCCTGCGCGCGGTGGGCTTAAGTGAATGTCCGACTCGAGGAACGGGGTCAAAACGGCAGCCATGAGGTACTCCTGTGGGTAGGTGGGAGGTAAGTGGTTTGAGTGACCACTCTAGAGATTTACCCCCAGGCGGAATACGTGAAAACGGACCTAAAAGCGCGCCTTTTCACGCGCTCAGTCAAGCGCATGCTGTGCACAAACCCATCCCCTTCGTCCCGTGCATAACCCCTTGCGGCAACGGCATGACGCGCCCCGCATAACCCTTGTCACGGCGCGCATAACCCATGGCAAGCACGAGAAGGCAGGCGTAACGTTCGGCCATGTTCATCAGCCGCGAGAAGTCCATGAAGTCGAACCTGTCTTACGTTCAGCCCAGCGTCACCAGCCCCTGGGGCACTTACCTGTCGCAAGTCGACCGCGTCCTGCCTTACCTCGGCGATCTGGCCCGTTGGTCCGAGACCCTGAAGCGCCCCAAGCGCGCCCTGATCGTGGACGTTCCCATTGAGATGGACGACGGCCGCATCGCCCACTTCGAGGGCTACCGCGTGCAGCACAACCTGTCGCGCGGCCCCGGCAAGGGCGGCGTGCGCTTCCACCCCGAGGTGACACTGGAAGAAGTGATGGCCCTGTCGGCCTGGATGACCGTCAAGTGCGCGGCCGTCAACCTGCCTTATGGCGGCGCCAAGGGCGGCATCCGTGTCGACCCCAAACTGCTGTCGCAAAAAGAGCTGGAAAAGGTCACGCGCCGCTACACCAGCGAGATCGGCGTCATCATTGGCCCGCAGCAGGACATCCCGGCCCCGGACGTGAACACCAACGCCCAAATCATGGCCTGGATGATGGACACCTACTCCATGAACACCGGCGCCACCGCCACCGGCGTGGTCACGGGCAAGCCGATCCACCTGGGCGGCTCGCTGGGCCGGGTCAAGGCGACGGGACACGGCGTGTTTGTCACCGGTCGTGAAGCCGCACGCCGCATTGGGCTGGACCTCAAGGGTGCCCGCGTGGCCGTGCAAGGCTTTGGCAATGTGGGCTCGATCGCGGCTGAACTGTTGGCCGAAGCCGGTGCCCGCATCGTGGCAGTGCAAGACCACACCGGCACGATTTACAACGCCCATGGCCTGGACCTGACGCAGCTGATCCCGCACGCCAAGCAAAACGGCGTGGCGGGCTTCCGCGGCGGCGACCGCATTGGTGACGAAGACTTCTGGGACCTGAAGACCGACATCCTCATCCCGGCGGCCCTGGAAGGCCAGATCACCGCCAGCCGCGCCCAGCGCATCCAGGCCCGCCTGGTGCTCGAAGGCGCCAACGGCCCCACCGTGCCCGAGGCCGACGACATCCTGGCCAGCCGCGGCGTGCTGGTGGTGCCCGACGTGATCTGCAATGCCGGGGGCGTGACGGTCAGCTACTTCGAGTGGGTGCAGGACTTCTCCAGCTTCTTCTGGGACGAGGACGAGATCAACCAGCGCCTGGACCGCATCATGGTCAATGCGCTCAACCAGATCTGGGACACCGCCGACAAGCACCGCATCACCCTGCGGACCGCCACCTTCGCCGTCGCATGTGAACGCATCCTGACCGCTCGCCAAGAGCGCGGTCTCTACCCCTGAGGCGGACCGCTCCGCGCCCGGGGCTCTGAAAGGGCTTGCCAAGCCCAGGCACTGCCGCTGCAATGGACCCCACGAAGGCGATGGCGCCTTCCTGGGGGAGCGCGCACATGGCAGAGCAAGGGGCAGACCACTGGGATGTGTTGATCGTGGGGGCCGGTCTGTCCGGCATCGGGGCCGCCGTGCACCTGCAGCAGGCCAGCCCCGGGCAGCGCTGGGCCTTGCTGGAGGCGCGCAACACCTTGGGCGGCACCTGGGACCTGTTCCGCTACCCGGGTGTGCGCTCCGACTCGGACATGCACACCCTGGGCTACCGCTTCAAACCCTGGACCGACGCCCAGGCCATCGCCAGTGGCCCAGCCATCCTGCGCTACCTGCAGGACACCGTGGCCGAGCACGGCCTGGCGCCTCACATGCGCTACGGCCAGCGCGTGCGCCGTGCCCGCTGGCGTGACGACGACGGGGTCTGGCATGTGGATGTCCACGCCACAGAAGACGCTCCGCCACGCCACTGGCGCTGCCGCTTCCTGATCCTGGCCTGCGGCTACTACCGCTATGACCAGGGGCACCAACCCGACTTCCCGGGCCAGGCGCAGTTTGAAGGCCGCCTGGTGCACCCGCAGCACTGGCCAACCGACCTGGCCGTGCGGGGCCAGCGTGTGGTGGTGGTGGGCAGTGGAGCCACCGCCATGACCCTGGTGCCCGCGCTGGCGCAGCAAGGCGCCCAGGTCACGCTGCTGCAACGGTCACCGACCTATGTGGTGTCGCGGCCCTCGGTGGACCGAATGGCCCAGGCCTTGCAGCGCCACCTGCCCGCGCGCCTGGCCCACGGTCTGACGCGCTGGAAAAACATCTTGTTGGGCCAGTACATCTACCGCCTGGCCCGGCGGCGCCCGCAACGCCTGCGCACCCTGTTGCAGCGAGGCGTGCGCCACGCCCTGGGGCCTGACTTTGATGTGGAGCGCCACTTCAGCCCGCGTTACGCCCCCTGGGACCAGCGCCTGTGCCTGGTACCTGACGGCGACCTGTTCAAGGTGCTGCGCCGGGGCCAGGCCCAGGTGCTGACCGACGAGATCGCCACCTTCACCGCCCACGGCCTGCAGCTGCGCAGCGGACAAACGCTGGAAGCCGATGTGGTGGTCAGCGCCACCGGGCTGGAACTGCTGGCCTTTGGGGGCATTGAACTGGAGGTCAACGGCCAGGCCATCCACCCCGGCCAGAGCCTCAGCTACCGAGGCCTGATGCTGGCTGGTGTGCCCAACCTGGTGTACGTGATGGGCTACACCAACGCCGCCTGGACGCTGCGCAGTGACCTGGTCAGCCAGTACGCCTGTCGCCTGCTGCGCCACATGCACCAGCAGCAGCTCAACCGCTGCATGGCCCCCATCCCGACGCCCTGGCCGGCCACTGCAGGCTGGGCCGATTTCAGCTCGGGCTACATCCTGCGCTCGCTGGACCAGTTCCCCCGCCAGGGTCACGACAGCCCCTGGCGCGTGCGGCAAAGCTACCTGCACGAGCTGCTGAGCCTGCGCTGGGGCCGACTCAACGATGGGGTGCTGCGTTTTTCCTGACGGGGTGAAGGGCCCCCCGAGCGACCCCGCATCCCCCAATGCAACGCCCATGAAAAAACCCGCCACCAGGGCGGATTTCAGGGGCTTTGCAACCTGGCCCCGCCAGCGGCGGGTCCAGGCGGGGGGCAGCCTCAGGCCTTGACGGTGGCCAGCGCGGCGTTCAGGGTCGCGCTCGGTCGCATCACGGTGTCGAGCTTGTCGAAGTCGGGCTTGTAGTAACCACCGATGTCGACCGGCTTGCCTTGCACAGCGGCCAGCTCGGCCACGATGGCTTGTTCGCCATCGGCCAGGGCCTTGGCCAACGGTGCAAACTTGGCGGCCAGGGCTGCGTCTTCGGTCTGCGCGGCCAGCTCCTGAGCCCAGTACAGGGCCAGGTAGAACTGGCTGCCACGGTTGTCCAACTGACCGGTCTTGGGCGACGGGTTCTTGTTGTTGTCCAGCAGCTTGCCGGTGGCGGCGTCCAGGGTCTTGGCCAGCACCTTGGCTTGCGCATTGCCGGTCTTGATGCCCAGGTCTTCCAGGCTCACGGCCAAGGCCAGGAACTCGCCCAGCGAATCCCAGCGCAGGTGGTTCTCTTCCACCAGCTGTTGCACGTGCTTCGGAGCCGAGCCGCCAGCGCCGGTTTCGTACATGCCGCCACCTGCCATCAAAGGCACGACCGACAGCATCTTGGCCGAGGTGCCCAGTTCCATGATGGGGAACAGGTCGGTCAGGTAGTCGCGCAGGATGTTGCCCGTGGCGCTGATGGTGTCCAGACCGCGGATGACGCGTTCCAGGGTGTAACGCATGGCGCGCACTTGGCTCATGATCTGGATGTCCAGACCCGTGGTGTCGTGCTCATGCAGGTACATCTTGACCTTGGTGATGAGCTGGGCTTCGTGCGGACGGTAAGAGTCCAGCCAGAAGACCACCGGCATGCCGGAATTGCGGGCGCGGGTGACGGCCAGCTTGACCCAGTCGCGGATGGCGGCGTCCTTGACCTGGCACATGCGCCAGATGTCGCCGGCTTCCACGTTCTGGCTCAGCAGCACTTCGCCAGTGGCCAGGTCGGTGATGTTGGCCACGCCGTCTTCGCTGATTTCAAAAGTCTTGTCGTGCGAGCCGTACTCTTCGGCTTGCTGAGCCATCAGACCCACGTTGGGCACCGTGCCCATGGTCTTCGGATCGAAAGCGCCGTGCCACTTGCAGAAGTTGATGATTTCTTGGTAGATGCGGGCGAAAGTCGACTCCGGCATCACAGCCTTGACGTCCTTCAGGCGGCCGTCAGCACCCCACATCTTGCCGCCGTTGCGGATCATGGCGGGCATGGAGGCGTCCACGATCACGTCGTTGGGCGAGTGGAAGTTGGTGATGCCCTTGGCCGAGTCGACCATGGCCAGCTCCGGACGGTGCTCGTGGCAGGCGTGCAGATCGCGCTTGATTTCGTCTTGCTTGGACTGCGGCAGGGTGGCGATCTTGTCGTACAGATTGGCCATGCCGTTGTTCACGTTCACGCCCAGTTCTTCAAACAGCTTGGCGTGCTTTTCGAACGCATCCTTGTAGAAGATCTTCACGCAGTGACCGAACACGATGGGGTGCGACACCTTCATCATGGTGGCCTTCACGTGCAGCGAGAACATCACGCCGGTCTTGTGTGCGTCTTCGATTTCTTTTTCGTAGAACTCGACCAGCGCCTTCTTGCTCATGAACATGCTGTCGATGACTTCACGGTCGAGCAGGGAGACCTTGGGCTTGAGGATGACGGTCTTGCCACTCTTGGTGATCAGCTCCATCTTCACATCGCGGGCGCGGTCCAGGGTGAGGGACTTTTCGCCGTGGTAGAAGTCGCCAGCGTGCATGTGCGAGACATGCGAGCGCGAAGCTTGGCTCCACTCGGCCATGCTGTGCGGGTTCTTGCGGGCGTATTCCTTGACGGCCTTGGGCGCGCGGCGGTCCGAGTTGCCTTCACGCAGCACCGGGTTCACAGCCGAGCCCAGGCACTTGTTGTAGCGCAGGCGGATGGCCTTTTCTTCTTCGGTTTGCGGTTGCTCCGGGAAGTCCGGCAGCTTGTAGCCCTTGGCTTGCAGTTCGCGGATCGCCGTCACCAATTGGTTTTGCGAGGCGCTGATGTTGGGCAGCTTGATGATGTTGGCGTCGGGCTGCAGCGTCTTCTTGCCCAGCTCGGCCAGGGTGTTGGGCACGCGCTGGTCTTCACTCAGGAACTCCGGGAACTCGCCCAGAATACGGCCAGCCACCGAGATATCAGCCGTGGTGACCTGGATGCCGGTCGGGCCGGTGAAGGTGCGGATGATGGGCAGGAAAGCACTGGTCGCCAGCAGCGGTGCTTCGTCGGTCAGGGTGTAGATGATGGTGGGTTGCTGCGTGCTCATCGCTGATCTCAAGAATGGGTAATGAAAGGCCGTCGGCTGGTTCTCAGACCGGCAGTCATGCTTGGATATTGCCTGATTTTGCTTGCGGTCGTCTGACCCCAAGCTGATTTTTGCAACGCGATTTTACAATGCAAAAACCGACCCGACGCGGGCTGGGGTGACCGGGGGCCAGGCAGCGCAAATCATCCCCCGATCGCCGCCCGACAGCAAGGCGGACGACCCGCATTCACCGCTCCAAGGCCATGCTGCACGGCCAGGGCGGCACCTCACTGGAAAGACCATGACGCAAGACAACACCGTGCTGAACGGCCCAGGCCCTCGCCCCCTCCAACGCTGGCTGCGCGCCTACGGCGCCGCCTTGCTGGGGCTGTGCGTGCTGGACGGCCTGTGGCTGGGCTGGGCCAGCGGGGACCTGTACCAGGTGCTGCAGCCCTGGCTGGGCCCGGTGCGCTGGGGCCCGGCCGCCCTGTTTTACCTGGGCTACCCGGCGGGCCTGGTCACGCTGTGCCTGGGGCCGCGCCCGGCCCACGTCCGGGTGGCCGCGCTGCGGGGGGCGCTGATGGGCTTGATGGCTTACGGCACCTACGACCTCAGCAACCTGGCCACGCTGCGCGATTGGCCGCTGGGCTTGAGCCTGATCGACCTGCTGTGGGGCACGGCCCTGTCGGCCGCCCTGGCCACGCTGGGCTACTGGGCGCAGGGCCTGGGCCTGAGCCGCTCAGGCCAGGAACAGTGACTGCAGGTCGCTCAGGAAGTCAAAGCCGCGTTCGGTGGGTTTGACGCGCGCGAAGTCGCGCTCGATCAGGCCCTTGCGCTCGGCCTCGTCCAGACCAGCGGCGATGGCGCTCAGCGGCAGGCCGGTGCGGTCGCTGAAGTCTTGCAAGGCAAAACCCTCGCGCAAGCGCAAGGCATTGAGCATGTACTCAAACGGCAGCTCGCTGCGCTTGACCTCGTTTTCCTGCGCGATGGCCTGGCCCGCCAGGGCGCGCTCCATGTACAGGCGCGGCTCGCGCACCCGCACCTGGCGCAGCACGCGGTGGGCAAAGCTCAGCTTGCCATGCGCGCCCGCGCCAATGCCCAGGTAGTCGCCAAACTGCCAGTAATTGGTGTTGTGGAAGCAGCCATGGCCAGGCTTGGCATAGGCCGACACCTCGTAGCGGCCCAGGCCGGCCAAGGCGGTGCGTTCGGTGATCAAGTCCAGCATGGCGTAGGCGGTGTCGTCCTCGGGCACCACGGGCGGGAACTTGGCAAAGTAGGTGTTGGGCTCGATGGTCAGGTGGTAGACCGACAGGTGCGGGGGCGCCAGCGCCAGCGCCGTGTCCAGGTCCTGTGCCAAGCCGGCCAGGTCCTGCCCGGGCAAGGCGTACATCAGGTCCAGGTTGAAGGTGTCAAACGAGGCCGCTGCTTCTTCCACCGCGGCCAAGGCCTGGGCCCGGTTGTGCACCCGACCCAAAGCCTGCAGGTGGCCGTCGTTGAAGCTCTGCACCCCCACCGACAGGCGCGTCACGCCGGCCTGGCGGAAGGCGCGGAAGCGGTCTTTCTCAAAGGTGCCGGGGTTGGCTTCCAGGGTGATCTCGCAGTCGGCCTCCAGGCGCAGGCGCGCTCGCAAACCGCTGATGAGCTGGTCAATGGCCTCGGGCGAGAACAGGCTGGGCGTGCCCCCGCCAATGAAGATGCTGTGCACCGAACGGCCCCAGATCAAGGGCAACGAGGCCTCGAGGTCGGCCATCAGCGCGGCCAGGTAGCGTTGCTCGGGCGGCGAGGCGCTTTGGCCGTCATCGCCCTTGAACTCGTGCGAGTTGAAGTCGCAGTAAGGGCACTTCTTCAGGCACCAGGGCAGGTGCACATACAACGACAGCGGCGGCAAGGCGCTCAGGCTCAGGGTGCCGGGACGCATGTAGTGCTGGGGGTCGAGCGGGGCGCTGCTCACAGGCAGCCCTCCGGCAGCCAGCGCTCGCGCATCAACTGCAGCATCTGCTGCGCGGCGCGGCCTCGGTGGCTGTTGGCGTTCTTGACCTCGGTGGGCAATTGGGCAAAGGTCTGGCCGAACTCGGGTATGAACATCACGGGGTCAAAACCAAAACCGTTGTCACCCACCGGCTCCTGCGTGATCTGGCCCACCGCGCGGCCGACGGCAATCAGCGGCTCGGGGTCTTCAGGCGAACGCACGGCCACCAGGGTGCTGACCAGGGCCGCACGGCGCTGGCTCTGGCCCTTCATTTGCTCCAGCAGGGCGCGGACATTGTGGTCGTCGCCCTTGGGGTAGCCGAACTGGGTGGCGTAATAAGCCGTGTCCACGCCGGGCAGACCGCCAAAAGCGTCCACGCACAAGCCGGCATCGTCGGCCAGCGCGGGCAAGCCACTGTGCTGAGCGGCATGGCGGGCCTTGGCCAGGGCGTTTTCCACAAAGGTGCGAAAGGGTTCGGCCGCTTCGGGAATGCCCAGTTCACCTTGGCGCAGGAGCGCAATGCCCAAGGGGGCGAACAAGGCCTGCAGCTCGGCGAGCTTGCCTTGGTTGTTGGAGGCCAGGACCAGTTTCATCGGGTTCTCACATCAGGGGTCAAAAAGGCGTCGGATCAGGCCGCCGCCAAAGCGTTCTTTTGCAGTTGCACCAGCTCGGCGATGCCTGACTCGGCCAGGGCCAGCAGCTGGTCCATCTCGTGGCGGGTGAAGGCCACGCCTTCGGCCGTGCCCTGCACTTCCACATAGTGTCCCGCACCGGTCATGACCACGTTCATGTCGGTGTCACAGGCCGAGTCTTCGGTGTACTCGAGGTCGAGCAGGGGCGTGCCTTGCACGATGCCCACCGAAATGGCCGCCACGTGGTCGCGGATGGGCGAGGCCGTGATCTTGCCCGCGGCCAGCAAGCCGTTGACCGCGTCTTGAGCCGCCACAAAAGCGCCCGTGATGGCCGCGGTGCGGGTGCCGCCATCGGCCTGCAGCACGTCGCAGTCGAGGTGCAGGGTGCGTTCGCCGAGCAATTGCAGGTCAAACACCGCACGCAGGGAGCGGCCGATCAGGCGCTGGATTTCTTGCGTTCGGCCGCTTTGCTTGCCACGCGCCGCCTCACGGTCGCTGCGCGTGTGGGTGGCGCGCGGCAGCATGCCGTATTCGGCGGTGACCCAGCCAGCACCGGTGCCGCGCTGGTGGCCCGGGACTTTTTCTTCGACCGAGGCGGTGCACAAGACCTTGGTGTGACCGAACTCGATCAGCACCGAGCCTTCGGCATGCATGGTGTAGCGGCGCGTGAGGCGCACTGGGCGCAATTGCTTGGCCGTGCGTTGCTGGCTGCGGACAAAAGCGGAGGCGATGGGGGTGGTCATGGGTTCATCCTGTCTTCAATGGAGCTCTTGCAGAGCCTGTGCGGTGGCGCCCGCCAAGCGGTGGGCAAGCGCCCTCTCCGGGGCCAGCCGCCGAGCGAGGCCAGGGGACGGCGGCTCGACCGCAGCAGCCCCCAACTCAGTTCTTGCGCGCTGCCGAACGCCGAATGGCCTCGTTGATCTCGGCAATCGAGCGCTCGATGGCCGCGTCGTCCAGGTCGTCCACCAGGTTGTCGAGCACGCCCGACTGGATGGTGGAGGCGAACACCCCTTCATGGATGCTGTCGGTGGAGATGCCCCGGGTGGACTCGAAGGTGTCGGGGGTCTCCCACTCCAGCGCCACGGCCGTGACGTTGTCGCTGTTATCACCGGCCTTGCGCAGGGCGGACTCAACCAACTCAGGCACGGCTTCAGCCACCGGAGCCCGGCTGAGCTGGTGCACGATTTCATCCTCGCTGACGCTGCCCCACAAGCCGTCCGAGCACAGCAAAATCTTGTCACCCTGCTGCAGCAAGGCTGGGCCGGCCAAATCGAACACCGGCTTGGTGGGCGACCCCAGGCAGGTGAACAGCACGTTGCGGTTGACGCGGTCGGGCAAAGTCAAACCGGGGGTGCGGTGCTCCATGTAGGAGTGGTCGCGGGTGCGGGTCAGCAGCTCGTTGTCGCGCACCAGGTAAAGGCGCGAGTCACCGCAATGCACCCAGCTGGCGCTGCCGCTTTGCAGCACCCCTGCGACCAGGGTGGTGCGCGGTGTGTCCAGCATGCCCTGGTCGGCCGCGTAGCGCAGGATCTGCTGGTGCGCGGCCATCAGCGCGTTGGACAGGAATTCGCTCACATCGGCCAAGCGGGGCTTGGCCTCGCGCTGGAACAGAGCCGAGATGGTTTGCAGCGCCAGTTGCGCCGCCACCTCGCCCTCCGGGTGCCCGCCCATGCCGTCGGCCAGCACGAACAAGGCCGAATCCCGCGTGTAGCAGTAGCCCATGCGGTCTTCGTTCTTTTCTCGGCCACCTCGGCGGCTGACCTGGAAAACGGAGAATTTCATTTGGGTTTGGCCCCCATGTCAGTGGCCTCACGCCCGGTCTTCTTCTTCGTGTCAGACACCAGGGTGTCGAACTGCAGGCGCACCTTCTCGCCCACGGTCAGCTTGGTGTAGCGGCGCTCGCCTTCGCGGCTGAGCTCTTTTTGCAGCGCGAACACCGACTGCGGGCGCGACAAGGGGTCCAGCGCCATGCACCACTCGACCACCTCGATCAAGTTGTCCGAGTACACCCCGCGCAAACGCGACAAGGCCAAGGAGAGCCGGTCTTTTTCCAGCCGCTGCGGCGCCTCGTTGGGCGGGTAGCCCTGCATGCAGGCGTAGATGCAGGCACCGATGGCGTAGATGTCGGTCCAGGGGCCCATGGAGGCGTCACGCCGGTACATCTCAGGGGCGGCAAAACCAGGGGTGTACATGGGGCGGATGAAGTTACCCTCTTTGGACAGCACTTCGCGCGCCGCGCCAAAGTCGATCAGCACCGCTTTGTTGTCATCGGTGATGAAGATGTTGGCGGGCTTGATGTCCAGGTGCAGCATCTTGTGCTGGTGCACGATGCGCAGTCCGCGCAGCACCTCGTCAAACAAGGAGCGGATGGTGGACTCGCGGAACACCTTTTGCGTCTTCAAGTCGCGCGCGGTGATGATGAAGTCCTGCAGGGTGGCGCCCTCCAGGTAGTTCATCACCATGTAGACGGTTTCGTTCTCACGGAAGAAGTTCAGCACGCTCACCACCGAGGGGTGGGAGATTTGCGCCAGCGAACGACCTTCTTCAAAAAAACTCTTCAAACCCAGCCGGTACAAAGACAACTTGTCGGCCTGCACCTTGGGCAGCAACTCGCCCGGGGCGCGCGTGGCCAGCGAAGACGGCAGGTACTCTTTGACCGCGACCTGCTGCCCTTCCATGTCCAAGGAGAGGTAGACCACACCAAAGCCGCCCGCAGAGAGGCGTCGCACCACGCGGTAGCCACCGATCACGGTATCTGGTGGGAGTGGCGCCGGTTTGACCTTCGACATGGGTGAGAGACGGGACGGCAGAGCATCCAGGCGGGATAATCCGCAGTATTGAAGTTACGTGAAAAAGTCCAATGCCAGTTTACAGCATGACCGGTTACGCCACTGCCCAACAGGAAGTGGCCCCCTCCGAGACCGGCGGCGACGCCAAAAGCGCCAGCGCCACCCGCATCGGGCTGGAAATCCGCTCGGTCAACAGCCGCTTCTTGGACCTGAGCTTTCGCCTGCCCGAAGAGCTGCGCCAGCATGAGCCCGCCCTGCGCGAGCTGCTGAACGCCAAGCTCAAACGCGGCAAGGTGGAAGTGCGCGCCGCCCTGGAGCAGGAAAACGGCGGAGGCCTCAAAGAGCCCACCACGCGCCAGCTGCAAAAACTCAATGCCATGCAGGACAACATCCGCGCCTGGCTGCCCCAGGCCGCGCCGCTGAGCGTGGCCGACGTCATCCGACTGGGGGGCAGCGAGGCGGGCACCGTGCAAACCACGGGCGAGCAAATTCAAGCCCTGGCCGCCAAAGCCATCAAGGAGCTGATGGCGGCGCGCCAGCGCGAAGGCGCTCGCCTGTCGACCATGCTGCTGGACCGCATCGCCCAACTGCGCGCCTTGGCCGCCCAAGCCGTGCCGCTGGTGCCCCAACTGGTGGAACAGCAGCGTCAGCGTTTTCTCGAGCGCTGGAAAGAGGCCATGAACCTGGCCGAGGGCGCCACCGCCCCCGAAGCCGCTCAGGACCGGGCCCTGTCCGAAGCCACGGCCTTTGCCATCCGCATCGACGTGGCCGAAGAAATCACCCGCCTGGACTCCCACCTCGACGAGCTGGAGCGCCTGCTGAGCAAGGGGGGCGAGCTGGGCAAGCGCCTGGACTTCCTGATCCAGGAACTGCACCGCGAAGCCAACACCCTGGGCTCCAAATCCGCCGCCATGGAGCTGACGCGCATCAGCGTGGACATGAAGGTGCTGATCGAGCAAATGCGCGAACAAGTGCAGAACATCGAGTGATCTGCACCGTGGCCCCGCCTGGGGCCACGGACCTCACAGGCCCGAGAAGTCGGGGCGGCGCTTTTCCATGAAGGCCGTGAAGGCCTCCTTGGCTGCCGGCTCTTGCAGCATGCGGCCAAAGCTGGCGCCCTCTTCCGTCATGCGCTGGGCCACCAAGGCGGCTTGGCCGCCCTTCATCAGGCGCTTGGTCTCGATCAAGGAGCTCAGCGGCTTGGCCGCCAGCTTCTTGGCTACCAACTGCGCCACACCATTGGCTTCGGTCGGCGGCACCACGCGGTTGACCAGGCCGACTTCCAGGGCGGCTTCGGCCATGAAGGGCTCGCCCAGCAGCAGCGCCTCGGCAGCGCGGTGGTAACCCAGCATCTGCGGCACCAGCAGGCTGGAGGCGGCCTCCGGGCACAGGCCCAGGTTCACAAAAGGCATCGAGAACGCCGCGTTGTCACCCGCGTAAACCAGGTCGCAGTGGAACAGCATGGTCGTGCCGATGCCCACGGCCGGACCGCAGACCGCCGCCACCACCGGCTTGGGGAAGGCCGCCAGGCCGTGCAGAAAACGGAACACCGGCGAGTCCATGCCCGCGGGCGGCTTGTTCAGGAAGTCACCAATGTCGTTGCCGGCACTGAAGATGGTGAGGTCGCCCTGGAACACCACCACACGCACCGCTGCGTCCGCCTGAGCGGCCACCAGCGCGTCGGCCATGCTGGCGTACATCGCTGAGGTGATGGAGTTCTTCTTGTCGACGCGGTTCAGGGTGATGGTGGTGACACCGGCTTCGGTGTGGACCAGGATGTCTTGGCTCATGCGGCCTCCTTGGATGTGAGTGGGGTGGGGGTGAATCGGGCAGGAACGAGCAACAGCAGGCCAGCGACCGAGGGGCCGCGCCTGGCCACTCACTCCTTGAAGTACACGACTTGGTGGGTGCTGACCAGCAACTGGCCCGCCTGGTTCCAGAGCTGGGCGGTCTGGTCAAAGAAGCCGTTGCGGAATTCTTGCGCGCGGGCCTGACCCAGCAAATAGCCGGGCCCTGTGGCGGCCAGTTCGGCCAGGCCCACATGGAAATACGTGGTGATGGACACCGTGCCTGCGGGCACCCGGGTGGCGCGGCGCAGCCAGACGCGGGGAAAGAAGATGTCGGCCATGGCCGCCAGAGCGCAGAAGTCGAGCGGGCGTGGTGGCTGGTCGCGCATCCACAGCTGGGACAGGCTGCTGTCGCCCGAGCCGTCCCACTGCTGCGGGATCACGCCGGCCACCGGCCGCATCTCATAGCGGTTGATCCACTCCACGGCGCGCGCCAGGTCCAGGCGGGGCACTTCCTCGGGTGGGGGCACTTGGGGCATGGGCGCGTCGGACACGCTCCAGGTCTCGCGCCGCGCCGCCGTCACGGCCGTGGCCGTGGTGCACACCACCGGCTGGCCATCGGCGTCTTTTTGCAATTGCGTGATGACCCAGTGCTGGGTCGAGCGGTTGGTGCGCACCGGTTGCGCCTGCACTTCGAACTCACCCGCACTCACCGCGCCCGCGTAATTGACCGTCAGCGACAGCGGCTCGCCCAGCAGGTCGGGGTGGCGCAGCACCGCCTCCAGCAGCGTCGCCGCGGTGGTCCCACCAAATGGGCCCACCATGTTCCAGTAGGCCGGGCTGGACTGCCCCGTGTAATGCCCTGCAGCCGAAGCCGAGGGCGCCAGTTTCAGCGCGGTATCAAGCGGATGTGAGCTCATGCGTGCAGTGTCAGACAGGTTCAAAAAACAGACAGTCGAATTGGCGACGCCGGATGTTAAGCCGAGCAGAGCCGACCTGCCCCGGAACCCGCGCCCACCCCGCACTCAGGGGCGTAGCGGATAGGTTTCAGGTCAGCCGGACGGAGCACAGCAACCGAGGCGGACTCACCCAAAAAACGCTGCGCCCCAGCCAAGCGCCCGAAAAAGCACCCATCGCGCCGCAAGCCCCCCGCGACAGCCTGAAGGGCGTAGCGGATGGGTGTCAGGCTAGGCGGACGGAGCGCAGGAACCGGAACGTACTTCCTGTACGTGAGGATTCCGAGCACCGCCCAACGACGCATGGCGCCCATCCGGTAGCCAGCCCCCCAACAGCGGCCTCGAGGGCGTAGCGGATGGGTGTCAGGCTAGGCGGACGGAGCGCAGGAACCGGAACGTACTTCCTGTACGTGAGGATCCTGAGCACCGCCCAACGACGCATGGCGCCCATCCGGTAGCCAGCCCCCCAACAGCGGCCTCGAGGGCGTAGCGGATGGGTGCCAGGCTAGGCGGACGGAGCGCAGGAACCGGAACGTACTTCCTGTACGTGAGGATTCCGAGCACCGCCCAACGACGCATGGCGCCCATCCGGTAGCCAGTTAACAACGTTCGAAGATGCCGGCGGCGCCTTGCCCCATGCCCACACACATCGTCACCATGCCGTACTTCAACTGGTGCCGCTGCAGCGCATGCACCACGGTGGCCGAGCGGATCGCGCCCGTGGCGCCCAGCGGGTGGCCCAGGGCGATGGCGCCCCCCATGCGGTTGACCTTGGCCGGGTCCAGGCCCAGGGTGTTGATGACGGCCAGCGATTGCGCGGCAAAAGCCTCGTTCAGCTCGAACCAGTCGATGTCGTCTTGCTTCAGGCCCGCATAGCGCAGCGCGGCAGGAATGGCCTCGATCGGGCCGATGCCCATGATGTGCGGCGGCACGCCCTTGCTGGCGAAGCTGACAAAGCGCGCCAGCGGCTTGAGGCCGAAGCGCTTGACCGCGTTGCCGCTGGCCAGGATCAGCGCGCCGGCGCCGTCCGAGGTTTGCGAGCTGTTGCCCGCCGTCACCGAGCCGCGCGCAGCGAACACGGTCTTGAGCTTGGCCAGGCCTTCGAGCGTGGTGTCAGGGCGGGCGCCCTCGTCCAGGCTCACGGTGCGGGTCTTCAGGCTGACCTCGCCGGTGGCCAGGTCGGGACGGCGTTCGGTCACCTCGATGGGGGTGATTTCGGCCGTGAATTCGCCGGCCTGCTGGGCCTTGAGGGCCTTCAGGTGCGACTGCAGCGCGAACTCGTCTTGCGCTTCGCGGCTGACCTTCCATTGCTGGGCCACCTTCTCGGCGGTCAGGCCCATGCCGTAGGCAATGCCCACGTCGCCATCACGCTCGAAGATGCTGGGCGACAGCGAGGGCGAGTTGCCCATCATGGGCACCATGCTCATGCTTTCAACGCCCGCGGCGATCATCACCTCGGCCTCGCCAACGCGGATGCGGTCGGCGGCCATCTGCACCGCAGACAGGCCCGAGGCGCAGAAACGGTTCACGGTGATGCCCCCCACGCTGGTGGGCAGGCCCGCCAGCACGGCCGCCACGCGGGCCACGTTCAGGCCTTGCTGGGCTTCGGGGATGGCGCAGCCGCAAATGATGTCTTCGATGCTGGCCGGGTCGAGGTCCGGCACCTGGGCCAGGGCGGCCTTCAGGGTGGTGGCCAGCAGATCGTCGGGCCGGGTGTTGCGGAAGAAGCCGCGGTGCGAACGCCCGATGGGCGTGCGCGTGGCAGCAACGATGTAGGCGTCCTGGATGGGGTGGGCCATGGTGAAACTCCTTCAGTTCTTTTTCGGGCGGCTGGCGGGAACCCAGGCCCAGACAAATTCGCATTGCACCGGCTCGGCGCCGGTGTCGTCGGTGACGGTGACCGCCACGCTCAACTCGCCTTTTTCATTGGCCTGCATGTAGGCGGCCTGCTCTGGGCTGAGCGTGGCCACGGCCTTCAAGCCGCCGCTGGCGCGCTGCACAAAGCGCATGGACAGCGACTTGGCCAGCGGCGTGCAGTCGTCGCGCACATTCATGCCAATGACCATGCCGGTGGCCGTTTCGGCCAGCAGGTTCATGGCTGAGGCGTAGACACCACCGATGTGGTTGTGCACCCGCGCCTCATTGGCCACGCGCACTTCGACCCGGTCGGTGCTCAGCGAGATGAAGCGCAGGCCCGCCGTGCCCGTGAAGGGCACCGCGCGGCGCAGGATGATGTTCTGCACCCAGCCCCGCATGAAGGCCGGGGCTTCGTCCAGGCGCATCAGCGAGCGCTGCAGCTTGTTGGGCGCGCGTTCCAGCGCAGTCACCGGGCTCATCAGTTGCGCACCGGCTTGCCGGTCGAGAGCATGCCCATGATGCGTTCCTGCGTCTTGGGGTGGACGATGAGCGAGCAGAAGGCCTTGCGTTCCAGCGCCATCAGGTACTCCTCGCTGACCAGGGTGCCGGCGTCCACGTCGCCACCGCACACCACCTCGGCAATCAGGCTGCCGATGTGGAAGTCGTGCTGGCTGATGAAGCCACCGTCACGCATGTTGACCAGAGAGCCCTTGATGGTGGCCACACCGCTGCGGCCCGCCACCGGGAACTGGCGCTTCAGAGGCGCGCGCCAGCCGCCGTCGAACATCGACTTGGCCTCGTTCAGGGCGACGAAGAGCAGCTCGTCCTTGTTGGGCACGATGACGTCACTGTCGAGCAGGTAGCCCAGCTTGCGCGATTCCAGCGCGCTGGTGCCCACCTTGGCCATGGCAGCCGCGGTGAAGCCCTCGGTCAGGAAGGGCAGCAAGTCCTTGCCCGTGGAGGTGGCCGCGTTTTCGGCGGCACGGCGTGCGATGTAGGTCAGGCCGCCGGCGCCGGGCACCAGGCCCACGCCGACTTCAACCAGACCGATGTAGCTTTCCATCGCCACCACGCGGCGTGCCGAGTGCACGGCCAGCTCGCAGCCGCCGCCCAGGGCCAGGCCACGCACGGCCGACACCACGGGCACGCCGGCATAGCGCAGGCGCAGCATCAGCTGCTGCAGCTCGTGCTCGGCGCCTTCAATGGCGTCGACCCCGGCGATCATGAAGGCCGGCAGCATGGACTGCAGGTCGGCGCCGGCGCTGAAGGGCTCGTCACCCGACCAGATCACCAAGCCCTTGTACTGTTGCTCGGCCAGTTCGATGCCTTGTTGCAGGCCCTCGACCACGCCCGGACCAATCGCGTGCATCTTGCTCTTGATGCTGGCGATCAGGACCTCGTCGTCCAGCGTCCACAGGCGGATGGCTTCGTCTTCATGCAGGGTCTTGCCTGCGGTCTCGAAGGTCACCGCGCCCTCGCCCAGCAGGGCTTCGGGGAAGTGCTGGCGCGCGTACACCGGCAGTTGGCGGCGCGGCTCAAACGTGTTGGTGCTGGGGTTGAACGAACCCTGCGGCGTGTGCACGCCACCGGCTTCGGCCACCGGGCCCTCGAACACCCAGGCGGGCAGCGGCGCGTTGCACAAGGTCTTGCCCGCGGCGATGTCTTCGTTGATCCACTGCGCGACCTGCAACCAACCGGCTTCCTGCCACAGCTCGAACGGGCCTTGCTTCATGCCAAAGCCCCAGCGCATGGCCTGGTCCACATCGCGGGCGTTGTCGGCGATGCTGGCCAGGTGCACGGCGGCGTAATGGAAGCTGTTGCGCAGAATGGCCCACAGGAACTGGCCTTGCGGGCCTTCGGCGTTGCGCAGCAGGGCCAGGCGCTGGGCGGCCGGCTTTTTGAGCATGCGGCCATAGACCTCGTCGGCCTTCTGGCCAGCGGGGACGTAGTCTTCGCTCTCGAGCTCGAAGCGCAGCACGTCGCGGCCCACCTTCTTGAAGAAGCCGGCCTTGGTCTTCTGGCCCAGGTGGCCCAGTTCAAGCAGCTTCTTGAGCACATCGGGCGTGCCAAAGCTGCCGTAGAAGGGGTCGCTGTCCAGCGTCAGGTTGTCTTGCAGCGTCTTGATGACGTGGGCCATGGTGTCCAGGCCCACCACGTCGGCGGTGCGGAAAGTGCCCGAACTGGCGCGACCGAGCTTCTTGCCGGTCAGGTCATCGACCACGTCGTAGGTCAAGCCAAAGTTCTCGACTTCCTTCATGGTGGCCAGCATGCCGGCGATGCCGACGCGGTTGGCAATGAAGTTGGGCGTGTCTTTGGCACGCACCACGCCCTTGCCCAGGCCGCTGGTGACGAAGCTCTCCAACTGGTCGAGGATGTGGGGCTCCGTGGTGGGGGTGGCGATCAACTCCACCAGGTACATGTAGCGCGGTGGGTTGAAGAAGTGGATGCCGCAAAAACGCGGCTTGATGGATTCGGGCAAGGCCTCGCTGAGGGCCGTGATCGACAGGCCCGAGGTGTTGGAGGCGACGATGGCGTGCGGCGCCACAAAGGGCGCGATCTTGGCGTACAGGTCGCGCTTCCAGTCCATGCGCTCGGCAATGGCCTCGATGATCAGGTCGCAGTCGCGCAGCTGGTCCAGGTGCTCTTCGTAGTTGGCCTGGCCAATCAAGACGGCGTCATCTGCCACACCCAGGGGCGAGGGCTTGAGCTTTTTCAGGCCATCCACGGCCCGGCTCACGATGCCGTTCTTGGGACCTTCCTTGGCCGGCAGGTCGAACAGCACCACGGGCACTTTGACATTGACGAGGTGGGCGGCGATCTGCGCGCCCATCACGCCTGCGCCGAGGACGGCGACTTTTTTCACTTGAAATCGGTTCATGAGTTTTCCTGTTCAGGACAAAGGGGCGCAGACCCGCTGCGCCCGTGGCCTTATTCGATGCGTTGCCAGACCTGGGTGCGGTAGAACACGCCGATGTAGCCCCGCACCTGGAGTTGCTTGCCGCCCTCCAGAGGCGTCAGGCGCACGGTGTATTCCTTGCCGTTTTCCGGGTCCAGGATGCGGCCGTTTTCCCACACGTCCTTGCCCTCGGTCTTGCGCACGCCACGGATGATGTCCAGGCCCACCACGGGCTTGTCCTTGCGGTCGTCCGTGCAGACGTTGCAGTTGGGGCTGCCTTTTTGCACCAGGGCCTTGTCGATGCGACCGGTCAGCTGACCCGAAGGCTCACTGACGATGCGAATCTCGGCCTTGGCTTCGCCGGTGCCGTCGTCCACGCTGCGCCACAAGCCCACCGGGCTGTTTTGCGCGCAGGCCAGGCTGCTGAGCAACAGCAGGCTGGTGGCCCAGAAAGACTTGATCATGGAGATCTCCTGCATGAGGTGGGGCGTTGACGTCACGCGGATCAGGCGAACACGGCGTCGGTGTCCATCAACACCTTGGAGCCGCTGCGGGCGGTGCGCATCAGCGAAGCGGTTTCAGGGAACAGCTTGGCGAAGTAGAAGCGCGCGGTTTGCAGCTTGGCCTGGTAGAACGGGTCGGTGTTGCCAGCCGCGATTTCCTTCAGCGCCACCGAGGCCATGCGGGCAAAGAAGTAGGCGAACACCAGGTGGCCGGCGACGCGCAGGTAGTCGACGGCGGCAGCGCCCACTTCGTCGGGGTTCTGGAAGCCCTTGAAGCCGATTTCGGTGGTGAACTTGGTCATCTGGTCGCCCAGGTAGGCCAGCGGGTTGATGAACTCGGCCATCTTCTCGTTGACGCCTTCGGCTTCCACCAGTTGAGCCACGAGCTTGCCGAACTTCTTCAGCGAAGCGCCGTTGTTGCCCAGGATCTTGCGGCCCAGCAGGTCCAGCGACTGGATGGTGTTGGTGCCTTCATAGATCATGTTGATGCGGGCATCGCGCACGAACTGCTCCATGCCCCATTCCTTGATGTAGCCGTGGCCACCAAACACTTGCTGGCAGGCGGTGGTCGCCGCCCAGGCGTTGTCGGTGATGAAGGCCTTCACGATGGGGGTCAGCAGGGCCACCATTTCGGCGGAGTCCTTGCGCACCTTTTCGTCGGGGTGGTTGATTTCCTTGTCCAGCAGCACGGCGCAGAAGCAAGCCATGGCGCGGCCGCCTTCGGCGTAGGCGCGGGCGGTCAACAGCATCTTGCGCACGTCGGGGTGCACGATGATGGGGTCGGCCGGCTTGTCCTTGGCCTTGGTGCCCGTCAGCGAGCGCATCTGGATGCGGTCCTTGGCGTAGGCCAGCGCGTTCTGGTAGGCCACTTCGGTCAGGCCCAGCGACTGGTTGCCCACGCCCAGGCGGGCGGCGTTCATCATCACGAACATGGCGGCCAGGCCCTTGTTGGGCTGGCCGACCAGGGTGCCGACCGCGCCGTCGATGACGATTTGCGCCGTGGCATTGCCGTGGATGCCCATCTTGTGCTCCAGGCCACCGCAGAAGATCGGGTTGCGCTCACCCAGGCTGCCATCGGCATTGACCTGGAACTTGGGCACCACGAACAGGCTGATGCCCTTGCTGCCGGCCGGAGCGTCCGGCAGGCGCGCCAACACCAGGTGCACGATGTTGGGGGTCATGTCGTGCTCGCCGGCGCTGATGAAGATCTTGTTGCCGGTGATCTTGTAGCTGCCGTCGGCTTGGGGTTCAGCCTTGGTGCGCAGCAAGCCCAGGTCGGTGCCGCAATGCGGTTCGGTCAGGCACATGGTGCCGGTCCATTCACCGCTGGTGAGCTTGGGCAGGTACAGGCGCTTTTGCTCGTCGGTGCCGTGCGCGTGCAGGGCTTCGTAGGCGCCGTGGCTCAGGCCCGGGTACATGGTCCAGGCTTGGTTGGCCGAGTTCATCATCTCGTAGAAGCACTGGTTGACCACGAAGGGCAGGCCTTGGCCGCCGTACTCGGGGTCGCAGGACAGGGCCGCCCAGCCGCCTTCGACGTACTTGGCATACGCATCCTTGAAGCCCGTCGGGGTCTTGACTTCGTGGGTGCTCTTGTCGAGCACGCAGCCCTCGGTGTCGCCGCTGATGTTCAGCGGGAAGGTGACTTCGGCGGCGAACTTGCCGCCTTCTTCGAGCACCGCGTTGATGGTGTCCGCATCGATCTCGGCATGCTTGGGCAGGGCCTTGAACTCGTCGCTGACCTTGAGCACTTCATGCAGCACGAATTGCATGTCACGCAGGGGGGGGTTGTAAGTAGGCATGGAATGTCTCCTAGACAGATCGATGGGATGAAAGCGAAAAACGGGGGAAATCCATCAGCTCGCGCTGTGGGGGTCGGCCGCGCCGTAGCGGGCCAGGATGTTGTCAAAGCCCTGATTGGCCTTGGCGATGGAACCGGGGTGTTTGAGGAAGCGGGCCTCGTAGTGCAGGGCCAGGATCAGGCCGTGGATTTCGAACAGCATCTGGTCCTCGTTCACGTCGGCGCCCAACTGGCCATCGTGCTTGGCCAAGGTGATGGCGCGCTTCATGGCGGCATGCCAGGTCATGACCGAACTGGCCAGGGCGTCGCGCACCGGGCCCGGTCGGTCGTCAAACTCGACGGCCCCGCTGATGTAGAGGCAACCCGAGTCAATTTCGACGGAGGTGCGCTGCATCCAGTTGGCGAACATGGCGCGCAGGCGGGGCAGGCCCCGGGGGGCACTCATGGCGGGGTAGAAGACCTCGTCTTCGAATCGGACGTGGTACTCACGGATGACGGAGATTTGCAGTTCTTCACGCGAGCCGAAGTGGGCAAACACGCCCGACTTGCTCATTTGAGTGACTTCGGCCAAAGCCCCGATGGACAGGCCTTCCAGGCCAATTTGGGTGGCCAGGCCCAGGGCCGCCTCCACAATGGCGGCCTTGGTCTGCTGGCCTTTTTGCAGCGCGCGGCCACTGCGCGCCCGCGTGGCGGCACGGGGCTTTTTGGCAATCGAAGAGGCTTCAGGCATGGGCTGTCTTGCAAATAAAACGAACGGTCGTGCTATTTTGCAGTACTTTTGGTGACAGCCATTTGAATATCCGAGAGAAATGAAGGAAATTGTTCGCCAATCACCAGGGTTTACCCTCGGTTGTGACGAACTTGCGGCTTTTTAAGCGCGACAGGCCCGGCTCAGGCCAGGTTTTCATGGTGACCAGGCAGGCCTTGCTTCCAGTAGGCGGCCACGCGCATCAGGGAAGCAGGCTGTCCCAGTGCCAGCCAATGCTCACGCACCGCAGCCATGGTGCGCCCTTCCCCGGCCGCCCACAGGTAGGTGTGGCCTGGCGGCAGGGGCAACTCCCGCACGGCTTGCAGCAATCGCTCGCCCGGCGCGGCGTCCGCGCGCACCAGCCAGCGCAAGTCCACCCGGGCAGGGCTGCTCAGGCCCCGTTGATCCGCCGCCTGAGCGACCTCGACCAACACCGTGACTCGCGCCTGCGCGGGGAGTTCTTCCAGGCGGCGGCCGATGGCGGGCAAAGCGCTTTCATCGCCCACCAACACATACGCATCGTGGCCCGGCGGCACCACCCACGACCCCTTGGGCCCGCCGATGCCGACTTCATCGCCTGGGCGGGCGTGCAGGGCCCAATCCGCGGCAGGACCTGCGCCGTGCACGGCGAACTCCAGGTCCAGCTCCAGGCTGATGGGGTCAAAGTGGCGCGGCGTGTAATCACGCATCACCGGGCGCTGCTCGGGGCGCAGGCCTTCGGGCCAGGCAGGGCGGCCATCGCGCAGTTCAGGCAAGACCAAGGGCGCGCCCGGCTGGGGCGGCAGCATCAGCTTCAAGTGGTCATCAAAGGCCGCCGAGACAAAGCCTTGCAGCGCTTCGCCGCCCACGGTGAGGCTGATCACGCCGGGGCTGGGGCGGCCGCTGCGCAGCACACGCAGGCGGCGCACCACCGCGTTGTGGCGCACGCGCTGGGGCAAGAGGTGATCGGGAATGACGGGGTTCAGCACAGCAGACATGGGCACTTTCAGTTAGTTGATATGATCAACCAAATATTAAAAATATAAGTTGATAATGTCAACCAAAAAACAAGACCCCACAGGCGCCCTGGAAGATGAGGTGCTGGAAAGCCTGCAAGCGCTGGTGTTCGGGCTCAAGGGCCGCTTGCGCCACGGTTTGGGCGAACAAGCCCAGGCGCTGCCGCCCATGGAAATGCGCGCGCTGCAGTACTTTGTGCGCCACCCCGGCGCGAGCCAAAGCGATCTGGTGCAGCACAGCGGCCGCGACAAGGCCCAGATCGCGCGCCTGATCAAGTCTTTGGTCACGGAGGGCTATTTGCAAGCCGAGCCTGCGCCGCACGACCGGCGCAGCCAGTGCCTGAGCCCTTCGGCCAGCGGCCTGGCGCTGCACCAGACCTTGCAACAGGCCCGTCGTGAGGTGCTGGCGCTGAGCCTGCGCGGCCTGGCCCCGAGCGAATTGACGCAACTGCTGGGCCTGCTCAAGCGCTTGCGAGGCAATTTGGACAGCGACGCCAACGCCTCGCCTCAACACTGAGTGCGTGGTTCCTCAGAGGAACATGCCGCCCGAAGCCTCGATGCGCTGCGCATTCACCCAGGCGCTGCCAGGCGACAGCAGCGCCGCCACAACGCCCCCGATGTCATCGGGCAAGCCGACCCGGCCCAAGGCGGTTTGACTGGCCACGAATTGGTTCAGCGCCACGTTGTCACGCACCGCCCCATCCCCAAAATCGGTTTCGATGGCACCGGGCGCCAACGCGTTGACCGCGATGCCGCGCGGGCCCAACTCCTTGGCCAGATAGCGTGTCAGCACCTCGAGGCCGCCCTTCATGCTGGCGTAGGCCGCATAGCCCGGCAGGGCAAATCGCGTCAGGCCACTGGACACGTTGAGGATCCGCCCGCCGTCACGCAACAGAGGCAAGAGGGCCTGAGTCAGGAAGAACACCCCCTTCAGGTGCACATTGAACAGCAGATCGAACTGCGCCTCCTGGGTGTCGGCGATGGGCGCATACGCACCCACCCCCGCGTTGTTCACCAAAGCATCCAAGTGACGGGCGCCCCAATGCTGGGCCAAAGCCTCGCGCAAACGGCCCGCGAAGTCAGCAAAGTAAGCGCTCATGCCCTGGGCCATGCCCACATCGAGTGGCATGGCCAAGGCCCGCCCACCCAGCGCTTCAATCTCGGCCACCACGGCCTGCGCCTCGGCTTGCTGCTGGCGGTAGGTCAGCACCACGTCGGTGCCCTGGCGCGCCAGGGCCAAGGCCATGCTGCGCCCCAGGCCCCGGCTGCCCCCAGTGATCAGGGCCACTGGGGCGGCGGGCGGGGTCGAAGGCCGTGTGGCAGCGTCAAAATTTGTCATGTCAGATCCTGGCAAAAGACCGATCAGGCGGTCGGGGTTGAAAAGTGACGCCAGTCTATTGATCTGAAAAAATAGAATAAATACAGATATCTTGATTTCACAATCCAGCCTGAAATAACAATCAAAGGCGGTCATGAACCCCATCGAGACCTTGCACGCGTTTGTCCGGGTGGCGGAGCTGCACAGCTTCACCCAAGCCGCTGAACAACTGGGCTGTCCCAAGGCCAGCGTGTCCCTGGCCATTCAACAACTGGAAGGCCAAGTCGGCACGCGCCTGCTGCTGCGCACCACACGCCGGGTGCAACTCACGCCGGACGGTGCTCTGTTTTACGAGCGAAGCAAAGATGTACTGGCCGATCTGGACGAACTGCAAGGCCTGTTTCGCCAGCAACCCGAACAGCTCAGCGGCCGCTTGCGAGTGGACATGCCGGTGAGCACGGCCAGAAACCTGGTGCTGCCCCGGCTACCGGAATTCATGCGCCAACACCCTTTGCTGAAGTTGGAGCTCAGCTGCACCGACCGCCGGGTGGACCTGGTGCGCGAAGGCTTCGACTGCGTGCTGCGCGTGGGTCGCCTGGAGGAATCGGGCCTGGTGGCTCGGCCCCTGGGCCAGCTGGCCCAGGTCAACTGCGCGAGTCCGGCCTACCTGCAGGCGCAGGGCCATCCACAAACCCTGGCGGACCTGGCTGGGCACCAGTTGGTGCATTACCAAAGCCCGCTGGGCGCTCGGGGTGGTGGCTGGGAATGGTGCGATGAACGGGGTCAATGCCACACCCTGCCCATGCAGGGGGCGCTGAGCGTGAACAGCACCGAGGCCTACCAAGCCGCCTGCCTGGCTGGTCTGGGCCTGATCCAAGCCCCGCTGGCCGGCCTGCGACCCTGGATGGACTCAGGCCAGTTGGTCGAGGTCCTGCCCCGCTACCGTGCGCCGCCCCTGCCTGTGTCATTGCTCTACCCGCACCGCCGCCAGCTGGCGCGCCGGGTTCAGGTCTTCATGGATTGGCTGGCCGGGGTGCTGATCCCTTATGTGGATGGGCCTTCAGACAGCGCTCGCAGCGCCTCCCAGTCCAGCAATTCGATGGTGCCGTAGCGCAGGCTGATCCAGCCGCGCAGCTCCAGGGCGTGCAAGGCCTTGCTGGCACTTTGCCGACTCACGCCGAGCATCAAGGCCAGTTGCTCTTGCGGCAGCCGGATCAAGCGGCGGGGTGGCCCGCTGCGCGCGCCATAGCCGCTCGACACCAGCCACAAACGCTTGGCCAGGCGCTGCTCCAGTGGCAGCCGGGCGATGTCTTCCAGCGCCATGAAGGTCATGCGCAGTTTGGCGCAAGCCAACTGGGCCAGGGCCCGCCAATGCACCGGGTGCTGGGCCAGCCAATCCTGCAACGCAGCCTCGGGGATGCGCAGCACCGTGGTCGGGCCGTCGGCCACTACGTCGTGGCTGCGGGGGCGGTCGTCCAGCAGGGAGATTTCACCCAGCCATTGGTAGGGCTCGATGTAGGCCAACAGCGACGCGCTGCCGTCCTCGCCCCAGGCCCCCACGCGCAAGGCGCCCGCTGTGACGCAGCACAGGTCCGACACCCGCCCTCCCCGCTGGTACAAGGCTTCGCCATCGTCCAGCGACCACAGTTGAGCGTGGCGCAACAAGGCCTGTTGAAAGTCACCAGGGCACTGGTCAAACCAGGTGTCGCTGCGCAAGGCAGGCAGCAACTCGGCAGGGGGCGTTGGGAGGAGTTTCATCGAAGCAAAGGCCAGAGCCAGCCAGGCACGGGGCCTTAAATGTATCGGGTTTGACAGTCGTGCCGACGACCGACTCTTAGCATGGCCTCGGGTGACGCGGGCCTCAGCAGCGTCGCCGCAGCGCATTCATACAACAGGAGACACCCATGCCAAACACCCAGGAACTGCTGACCCGGTACGCCCATTACCACCGCGATCGACGCAACATCACCACCCACTTGATCGGGGTCCCGATGATTGTGCTGGCCGTGGGTGTCTTGTTGGCCCGCGCCCGCTTTGAGCTGGTGGGATTCCCCTTGAGCGCCGCCTGGCTGGCCTGGGCCGCCAGCACCGCCTGGTACCTGCGCCGCGGCCAAGGCCTGGTCGAGTGGCTGGTCAGCGCGGCCGTGGGGGCCTTGGTCGGCCTCGCGCACCCCCTGGCCGAGGGCAGCACCGCCCATTGGCTGGGCTGGGGCGTGGGCTTGTTCAGCCTGGGGTGGGTGATCCAGTTCGTGGGTCACTACTTTGAAGGGCGCAAGCCAGCGTTTGTAGACGATCTGGTGGGGCTGCTGGTGGGCCCCCTGTTTGTCGTGGCCGAACTGCTGTTTGCCCTGGGCATGTGCCTCACCCTGCGCCACGACATCGAGGTCGAAGCAGGCCCCACGCGCAGCGGACCAGCGCCCTCGGCGGCCAAGGCGTCTTGAGGTCCCGCCATCGGCCCGGTGTGGACCACTCTGGGGCGCCGACCACCCGGCTTGAGGCGGCACCTCAGGTGCTCTTGCGCACGACCAATTGGTAGTCCAGCGCGATGCAGCCCTGGGTGACCGGCTCGCCGCGCATCAGCTTGAGCAGGAGGCCGGCGGCCTCGTCCCCAATGCGGGCCAGGGGGGTGTGCACGGTGCTCAACGCGGGCAGCATCAAGTCGCTGCCGGTGAGGTCGTTGAAACCCGCGATGGCCACGCGCTGGGGCACGGCGATCTGCAGGCGGTTGGCCGCCAGCAAAGCCCCCTGGGCCAAGTCGTCGTTACAGAAGAACACCGCATCCACAGAGGGCGACTGCCCCATGATTTGCTGGAACAAGCGCCCGCCCAGCGCCATGGAGGACGGCGCGGGGTTCATCCACTCCAACGCGGGGTCGTACAAGCCTTCGGCCTGCAAGGCCTGGCGCCAGCCCTGCTGGCGCTGCAAGGTGCGCGGATCCAACTGGGCCGCGGCAAAAGCGATGCGCCGATAGCCCTGGGCCAGCAAGTGCCGGGTCATGGTGACGGCCGCGTCAGTCTGCGAAAACCCCACGCTGTAGACCGCCGGATCGGCGCTGTTCTCCATCATGTGCACGCAGGGCACACCGCTTTGCGCCATCAACCGGCGCGTGGCTTCGGTGCGGTCGAAACCCGTCACCAACAAGCCAGCCGGGCGGTGCATCAACTGCTCGCGCAGCAACTGCTCTTCCTCGCTGGGGTCGTAGTGGGTGATGCCGATCAGGGTCTGGTAACCGGCGGCGCGCAAGCGGGTTTGTGCCGCCTCCAGCAAGCCCACAAACAGCTCGTTGGACAGCATCGGGATCAGCACGGCCACATGGGTGCTGCGCTTGGAAGCCAGCGCCCGCGCCGCTGGATCGGGCACATACCCGAGTTTGAGCGCCGCAGCCTGCACACGCTCCACCAGCAAGGGGTCCACCGCGCGTTCACCGCGCAAGGCGCGGGACACCGTGATCGGACTGACGCCGGCCGCCAAGGCCACATCGGCCAAGGTGACACGGCCAGTGGCGCGCTGATGGGCAGGCGAGCGGGGCATGAATCCTAGGGTTTGTACGTAGTGAAGGCAAGGCGGTTTTGGATAGGATAGCGCTATCCAAACTTGACCTTACTCAATGGGTGTGCGTTCGATCATAACGAAAATGTCGAGCCGCGCCGGTTTGATTGCCGGTCCTTTTTTTATTCCCTTCTGGGATAGCGCTATCCGAAAATGAAACCTCCAGTTGTTGTCATGGGCGTCGCCGGTTGCGGCAAATCCAGCCTGGGCGCGGCACTGGCTCAGGCTGAACAAGTCCCGCTGATCGAAGGCGACGACCACCACAGCCAGGCCAGCCGCGACAAGATGCAGCAAGGCACGGCTCTCACCGACGCCGACCGCCAAGGCTGGCTGCAAACCCTGGGTCAGTTGCTGCAGGCCCAACCCGCCGGCGTGGTGCTGACCTGCTCCGCCCTCAAAAAAGCCTACCGGGACCAATTGCGCCAGGCCCGCCCCGACCTGCGCTTTGTGTTCCTGGACATTGACCGCCAAGCTGCCGGTGAGCGGGTGGCCTCGCGGGCCAGCCACTTCTTCTCCAGCACCCTGGTGGACAGCCAATTCGCCACCCTGGAATCCCCCTTGGGTGAGGCCGGTGTGCTGCGCGTGGACGCGCTGCGCCCCCTGGCCGAGCTGCAAGCCCAGGTCTCGGCCTGGCTGAGCCCAACCACCCCGGCGGCCCTTCAACCGAACCCGGAGAACGCATGAGCACCGACACCTCGGCCGCCCCCACCGGCCGCTTCACCCGCGCCGCCCACACCTTGATGGCCTGCTGCCTGGGCGTGATGGCGGTGGCCGTCTTCATCAACGTGGTGCTGCGCTACGGCTTTGGCAGCGGCGTGGCCGCCAGCGAAGAGTTGTCGCGCCTGCTGTTTGTCTGGATGGTGTTCATTGGCGCGGCGGCCTCCTACCCCATGGGCGAACACATGGCCTTCACCAGCCTGGCCGGCCTGCTGCAAGGCCGACCGCTGTGGTTTGGCTTGCTCAGCGCCGTGATTCGCCTGCTGGTGATCGCCGCTTGCACCATGCTGGCCTGGGGCGCCTGGCAGCAGGTGGTGGTGGGGCTGGAAAGCCACTCGGTGGTGCTGGGCTACTCGGCGGCCCTGCTGCCCCTGCCTGCTTTTTTGTGCTCGGCCGCCATCGGCGTGATGGCCTTGATCGAGCTGATTCAACGCAAACCGCTGGACCTGGGTCACGGCGCTGAAGTGGAGTGACGCCATGAGTCCCGAAGGTCTTGCCTTTATTGTTTTCTCTCTGGGCATGCTGGTGCTGATGGGCAGCGGCATGAACATGGGCCTGGCCCTGGTGCTGACCGGCGCCGGCATGGCGTTTGTGCTCGACTTCTGGGACACCCAGTTGCTGGCGCAAAACCTGGTGGCTGGCGTGGACAGCTTTCCGCTGCTGGCCGTGCCTTTCTTCATCCTGGCCGGTGAACTGATGAACTCCGGCGGCATCAGCCGGCGCATCATCGACATGGCGCAGGCCTGGGTGGGCCACATCCGCGGCGGCCTGGGCTATGTGGCCATTGGCGCGGCCGTGTTGATGGCCAGCATGAGCGGCTCGGCATTGGCCGACACCGCCGCGCTGGCCACCATCTTGCTGCCCATGATGCGCCAGCAAGGCTACCCGATGAACACCTCCGCGGGCCTGATCGCCTCGGGCGGCATCATCGCCCCCATCATCCCGCCGTCCATGCCTTTTGTGATCTATGGCGTGACCACCAACACCTCGATCTCGGCGCTGTTCGTGTCCGGCATCGTGCCGGGCTTGATGATGGGCGCCGGCCTGATCTTCGCTTGGCGCTGGGTGCTGCGCGGTATCGAACTGCCCCAGGGCGAGCCGCTGCCCATGGCCCAACGCCTGCGCACGACCGCCAAGGCCTTCTGGGCCCTGCTGATGCCTTTGATCATCATCGGCGGCATGAAGTCGGGCCTGTTCACGCCCACTGAAGCGGCGGTGGTGGCGGCCTTCTACGCGCTGGTGGTGGCCTTGTTTGTGCACCGCGAAATGAAGTTCAGCGAAATCCACGGCGTGCTGGTGCGCGCGGCCAAGACGACCGCCATCGTGATGTTCCTGTGCGCCGGCGCCCAAGTGGCCAGTTACATGATCACCCTGGCTGATTTGCCCAGCGTGCTGACCGGCTGGCTCGGCCCACTGGTGGAAAGCCCGCGTCTGCTGATGGCCGTGATGATGATCGTGCTCGTGCTGATCGGCACCGCGCTGGACCTGACGCCGACCATCCTGATCTTCGCACCGGTGATGTTGCCCATTGCCGTCAAGGCCGGGATCGACCCCGTGTACTTCGGCCTGATGTTCGTGCTCAACGGCGCCATCGGCCTGATCACCCCGCCCGTGGGCACGGTGCTCAATGTGGTGGCCGGCGTGGGCCGCATCTCGATGCACAGCGTGATCAAGGGTGTGAACCCCTTCCTGATCACCTATGTGTTCATCCTGACCCTGTTCGTCATCTTCCCGCAGTTGGTCACCGCCCCCGTGGTGTGGTTGCGCTGAGCTGTGGCCCTGCCAACGACCTGTCGATTTAGTTAAACCTCTGGAGACCCCCATGAAACTGTTCCGTCGCAGCCTGCTGGCCGCCCTCTCCCTCGCCGCCTTGGCCAGCACGGGCGCCGCCATCGCTCAAGACTTCAAGCCCCGCCTGATCCGTTTTGGCTACGGCCTCAACGAGCAAAGCAACCAAGGCCGTGCGGCCAAGGTGTTTGCGGAAGCCGTCGAAAAGGCCTCGGGTGGCAAGATGAAGATCCGCGCCATCGGCGCCGCCGCCCTGGGCCCAGACACCCAGATGCAACAAGCCCTGATCGGTGGCGCGCAGGAAATGATGGTGGGCTCCACCGCCACCCTGGTCGGCATCACCGCCGAAATGGCTTTGTGGGACACCCCTTTCCTGTTCAACAACACCCGCGAAGCCGATGCCGTGCTCGATGGCCCGATCGGCCAGAAGGTGCTGGACAAGCTGCAGGACAAGGGCTTGGTCGGTCTGGTCTATTGGGAAAACGGCTTCCGCAATCTGACCAATAGCAAGCGCCCCGTGGGCAAGTTGGAAGACCTCAACGGCATCAAGCTGCGCGTGATGCAGAACAACGTCTACCTGGACAGCTTCAAAACCCTGGGCGCCAATGCTGTGCCCCTGCCCTTCTCCGAGCTGTTCAGCGCCATGGAAACCAACACCGTGGACGGTCAGGAAAACCCGTACAACACCATCCTGTCGAGCAAGTTCTACGAGGTGCAGAAGTTCTTGAGCGTGACCAACCACGTCTACAGCCCCTGGGTGCTGCTGGTCAGCAAAAAGTGGTGGGACGGCCTGAACGCGGCCGAGAAGAAGGTGTTGCAAGACGCCGCCCGCGCCAGCCGCGACTTCGAGCGCAAAGACACGCGTGAGGAAGCCACCCGTGCCCTGGCGGATCTGAAGGCCAAGGGCATGCAGATCAATGAGCTGTCGCCTGCTGAGTCGGCCCGCATGCGAGACAAATTGACCAAGGTCAACGCCAGCATCGCCACCCAGGTCGGCATGGACCTGTGGCGCGATACCCAGGCTGAACTGGCCAAGCTGCGCGGCCAAAAGTAAGCACGCGTCCAAATCACGGTCAATTGACCTGCCATGACCGGGCCCGCATTGCGCGGCCCGGTTTTTTTGTGCTCAACGGCTTTCAGCGTCCACCCGATATGCCGCTAACATGTGCTGACAGTTGGCGCATCAGACCGCCCGACCCCGGTTGACATGCCCTCGCCTTCACCGCAAACCTGCTGGAGTTTCCATGGCTGCTCGTTCCATGAATCGCCGTTTGGCTCAGGCCTTGACCGCACTCAGTTTGCTGGCACCCGCCACTTTTGGCTGGGCACAAAGCCCCCCCGCTGAGCCCAACACCTACCGTTTCTCTCCGGTCAACCAGTACGGCATCAACCTCACCGCCGCCTATTGGAACCCGATCATCGCGTACGTCAGTGAGAAGAGCGGCATCAAGCTCCAGCTCAAAATCGGGCGTACGTCGGCCGACACCACGGCCTATGTGCTGGCGCAAGAAGTGGAGTTTGTGTTCTCCAACCACCTCTTCAGCCCGGAGCGCGAAAAGCTGGGCTGGAAGGTCTTCGGCCGCCGACTCACCCCCCCGCTGCACGCTCAGATCGTGGTACCAGCGGACTCCCCCATCACGGAGCTGGCCCAACTGCAAGGCAAAGACATTGCCTTTCCCGGCCCGGAAGCCCTGGTGGCTTACAAGTTTCCGACCGCCCACCTGATGTCCAAGAAGATCGAGGTGAAATCGGTGTTTGGCGGCAACATGGACGCGGCCTTCGTGCAGCTCGGCAGTGGCAAAGTGGTCGCCGTGGGCACCAACTCCCAGCTGGCCGAAGGCTATGCCCGGCGCGAAAACAAGAAACTCCGCGTGCTGTGGTCCTCCCCGCCGCTGTACGACCTGGCGCTGATGTCAGCCGCAGGCGTGCCTGACAAGGTCACCAAGGCGGTCGCTCAAGCCTTTTTGGGCATGCACCAGGACCCCAAAGGACGAGACATTTTGCAAAAAGCGTCGGAACAAGTCGGCCTGACCGCCGAGGCTTATTTCATCCAGTCGGACGGCAGCGAATACGGTACCTACCGCGATTTTTACCGCAACGCGCCAGCCTCTCTCCGTTGAGCCCAATTGATCATCGCCAGACTTCTTGAACGAATGCTCCCCGGCTCTTTGGTCGGGCGGGTGTTCGCGCTCTACACCGTGACCTTGCTGGGCTTTGTGCTCGGCGGCTTGGGGCTTTTCTACTACTACCAACTCAACGTGGTGTTAGAAGACGAGCAGTTGCGCGGGGATGCCTTGGGCTCGATCATCGCGCCCATCATCTCGGACAGCGTGGTGATCGGCGACTACGACACGGTGCGCCAAGCCCTGTCGCGTACGGTCGACCACTCGGTGCTCAAGGCCGCCAGCTTCATTGATCGCAACGGGGGCGTGGTCAAGGCCTTGAGCCCCCCGCCCACCAGCACCGAGCCACCGGAGTGGCTGATGAATGCTGTCGACAGCAAGCTCTATGACGTGAACCTGCCCATCAACGTGGGCGGCCAGGATTACGGTGTGCTGCGCCTTAACTTTGACGCACGGGACATCGCTGGGCGCTTGTGGAGCCAGATCCGTCTGGCCCTGCTGCTGGGCGGCCTGGGCATTGGGGGCGGGCTGATGCTGATTCTGTTCCCCCTGGTGCGCTGGCTGGGCGGCCTGAACCGGGTGCAAGCCTTTGAGAAAGCCATGACCAGCGGAGAGGTGTCCGCCGAGATCCTGGTGGCCGACCAAGCCCCCACGGAGTTCCGACAGACCTTTGAAGTGCTGGGACGCGCGGCGGCCCACCTGCAATCGCAACGCCACCAAGCGGCGGTCACCCTGGGGGCCATCGCGGACGCGGTGCTGACCCTGGACGCCCAGGGTGTGGTCATCCTGGCCAACCCGGCGGCTTGCGAGTTGCTGGGCCTGGAGCCTGAACAGGTGCAGGGGCAATTAGCCTCGCGCCTGATGCCCCAGGTGATTCCGGCCACCATCACGCTGCAAGCCTGGCGGGGGCGCCGCCGCACGGTGCGCAACAGTGCAGGCCATGAGTTGGTCATCGACACCACCTTGTCGGCCATCCTCTCGCCCGAGGGCGACACCGTGGGCTACGTGCTGGCCTGCCGTGACATGAGCGAGCAACATGAACTGGACATGCGCCTGCGGGCCGAGCTCAAGTCACGCGCCTCTGCGCTGATTTCCATGCGCAAGGTGCTGGAAGAGTTCACGCAAGACATCGCCACGCCGGTACCCAGTGCCAGCGACGACCTGGAAGCCATTTCCGGCATGATCTCGACCCTGGTGCAAAAGCTGCAGGCGCGCGGCGAACAGCTGAACGCCATCTTTGAGCTGAGTCCGGATGGTTTTGTGTCTTTTGATGCCGAGCGCCGCGCCAACTACGTGAGCTCCGCGTTCACCCAGCTGACCGGTCTGAGCGTGGAGCAGCTGATTGGCCAACCCGAGGCCCAGGTCGAACGACTGCTGCACCAACAAGCCAACAGCGCCACCCGCTGGCGCAGCTTTGAGTCCATCCTGCGCGACTTGCCGACCGATGGCGCGGCCGACGCCCCCCGGCGCACCATCATCGAGCTGGCCCGTCCCGCCCGGCGCATCCTGCAACTGGGCCTGAGAGAGAGCCAGTCGAGTGTGATCTCGCAAGTGCTGTCCCTGCGCGACGTGACGCACGAGACCGAAGTCGATCAGATGAAGAGCGAGTTCCTGTCCACAGCGGCCCACGAACTGCGCACCCCCATGACCAGCATCTATGGGTTTTCCGAGTTGCTGCAGTTCCCCAAGCTCAAACCCGACCAACGCGAGGACCTGGTCAAGACCATTCACCGCCAGTCTGAGCTGATGATTTCCATCATCAACGAGCTGCTGGACCTGGCCCGCATCGAGGCCCGGCGTGGCAAGGACTTTGAAATCGAGACCTTGGACTTGGTGCACCTGGCCGAGTCCCTGCTGCATGACTTCAACCCACCCAAGCAACGGCCGCCACCTGCGTTTGACCGGGGCCCTGGCATGGCCCTGGTGCAGGTGGACCGCAAAAAAATGGCCCAAGCGATTGGCAACGTGCTGTCCAACGCCTACAAATACTCCCCGCAAGGCGGTGCGGTCCAGGTACGCATCGTCAGCGACCAGAGAGACGGGCACGCCATCGTGGGCTTTGAGATCCGCGACCAAGGCATCGGCATGACGCCCGAGCAACTGAGCCGCGTCAGTGAACGGTTTTACCGCGCCGACACCTCTGGCACCATCCCGGGAACCGGGTTGGGCATGAGCATCGTGAAAGAAATCATGGAACTCCAAGGGGGACAATTGCACATTGACAGCGAGCACGGTGTGGGCAGCGTGGTCACGCTTTGGCTGCCTGAAGTGACCCCCAGCAGTGAGCACAGCGGCTGGCAAAACCTGACCTGATTCGGGGTGAGCCGGCCTGCCCTCCGGGCCGCAGCCCTGAAGGCAAATTGCACTGGCTCAGCGGCGAGGTCCTGCCTCTGGGCGGGCCTGACGAGCCCCTAAACTGCGCCATCGCTATTGACAGGGGCCACACACCATGTCTCACACACTCAAACCCCACGTGCCCGAGGTGACGGACCCGGTGGTCAACGCCCTGATCCAGTACAACCAGGGGCGCGATCCTGAGCGCTTGGCCCTCAAGTACGCCAAGATGCGTCAAAGCCCCTTTGTTTTCCTGCGGGGCGCCTGTCACCTGTTCTACCCCAACCTGCCCGCCACCCCCAGCCTGATTTCAGCGCCATTGGCCTGGGCCTGCGGGGACCTTCACTTCGAGAACTTCGGCAGCTACAAGGGTGACGATCGGCAGGCCTATTTCGACATCAACGACTTCGACGAAGCCGCCCTCGCCCCCTGCACCTGGGACTTGCTGCGGCTGCTCACCAGCCTGCAATGCGGTGCCGACGAACTCAAAGCCAGCCCAGCCCAGGCGCGCGAACTGAGTCAGCACTGCGTGCAGGCTTACCGCGAAGCCCTGCTCCAGGGCAAGCCCCTGTGGGTGCAGGGCAGCACCGCCACAGGTTTGGTGGCCGAGCTGTTCACCCGCCTGCAAACCCGGCACCGGGTGGACTTTTTGAACAGCCGCACCGTCCTGCAAGCCGGTCAACGTCAACTGCGGGCCGACGGTCAAAAAGCGCTGCCGGCCAGTGAAGCGCAACGCGAACGTGTGACCGCCTTCATCCATCAGTACGCACAACAGCAAACCCTGCGCCCAGCCGGGTACTTCAAAGTCAAAGATGTGGCGCGGCGCATTGCGGGCACAGGCAGTCTGGGCTTGCCACGCTACGTGGTCCTGGTGGAAGGAAAAGGGGGACCGGATGGCCATCTGCTGCTGGACCTGAAAGCCGCCCAGAGCAGTTCACTGGCACCCGTGCTGGCGACCCAAGGGGTCAGGCAGCCCACATGGATGGATGAGGCCCACCGCATCGTCGGTGTGCAGCAGCGGGTGCAAGCGGTCAACCACGCCTTCCTGGATGCCGTGCACTTTGACGGTCAAGCCTGCGTCTTGCGCGGCCTGCAACCCAGCGAAGATCGGGTCAGTGTAGGCAAAGGCCAACAGGCCAAAGAACACCTGCCCGCCCTGGCCCAGACCCTGGGCCACTTGCTGGCCTGGGACCAGTTGAGGGCGGCCGGGCGCAGTGGATCGGCCAATGCGGACGCCTTGATTCACTTCGCAGAAAAGACCCAATGGGTGGACGGCCTGCTGGAAGCAGCCCAACACATGGTGCAGACCACACAGGACCAGTGGAAGGCGTTTGTGAGTTCGCCGCTGGGGTTGGCAGGCACCACCTGAGCGAGCCTTGCCACGGCCCCACTGCAGGCCGTCGTGCCCACCCCATTGCGCTGGGGTGAGTCGCCTTACTTCTTCGCGTCAGCTTCGCACTTCTTGACGAAGGACGCCTTGGCCGCACCCGCCAACGGCTTGCCCTCTTTGCTGACCGCCTTGGCCTCACAGCTGGGCGCAGCGCCTGCGCCCTCCGCCTCGCACTTTTTCATGAACGAAGTCTTGGCTGCACCGGCCAGGGGCTTGCCGTTCTTTCCCACCGCCTTGGATTCGCAATCCGATGCCTGGGCCAAGCCAGCGCTGGCGGCCAAAAAACCAGAGATCAGGACGAGCATGAATTTGGACATATGAAGAACTCCAAAAAATGAGGGAATGAACTGAAATACGCTCAAACAATAGCACTGCAGCAGACGTATTTCCGTTGATCCGATCAAAATTACACATGCTTGGAGAACTGGGTCACGCCTGTGGCGACATCCCTGGCACCGCCCCGCTGCTCGAAGCTCACGCCGGGGCAGCAGGCGCCGAGGCGACACACCGTTAAAATGCGGCCATGAAGCAGCCTGCTCCCCGGACTGCGCGGTCGCAAACCGAGCCTCAGCGGGATCAGATGCGCAAGCCTCCAACGCGTCACAGCCCCCGCGCTGAACCCAAACACACACCATGGATTACCCAGGAAATCTGTTTGTCGTGGCCGCCCCCAGCGGCGCCGGCAAGTCCAGCCTTGTCAAAGCACTGCTGGAGCTCGACTCCCGCGTGCAGCCCTCTGTCTCGCACACCACCCGGCCGCCGCGTGGCCAAGAGAAGCATGGCCGCGAGTACTTTTTCGTCTCGCAGCCCGAGTTCGACGCCATGGTCGCAGGCCAGGCCTTTGTCGAATGGGCCCATGTGCATGGCAACCGCTACGGCACCTCGCGCAAGGCGATTGAAGAGCGCATTGCCGAAGGCGCCGATGTGATCCTCGAGATCGACTTCCAAGGCGCGATCCAGGTCAAGGAAATCTTTGCCAACGCCATCCTGATCTTCATCCTGCCGCCGAGCTGGGAAGAGCTGCGCTCGCGCCTTGAACGCCGCGGCGAAGACAGCGCGGAGGTGATCGATCTGCGCCTGAAAAACGCCGCTGAGGAGATGGCCCAGGCCCGCAAATTCGACTTCGTTATAATCAACGAGTTGTTTGAGCGCGCGCTTTTCGACTTGAAAGCCGTGGTCCACGCCCAACGCCTCAAATATGCTGCCCAGCGACGCGCCCGGGCAGACACTTTCCATTCACTGAACATCGACTAGCCCCGCGGAGAATTCTGATGGCACGCATTACCGTTGAAGATTGCCTGGTCAATATCCCGAACCGCTTCCAGCTGGTTCTGGCGGCCACCTACCGCGCCCGCATGTTGAGCCAGGGCCACTCGCCCAAGATCGAGAGCAAGAACAAGCCCGCCGTGACCGCCCTGCGCGAGATCGCTGAAGGCAAGATCGGCATCGAAATGCTCAAAAAGGTTCCCTGAACCCCGGCCGAATGGGCCCGAAAAAGCACCGCCTGCGCGCGGTGCTTTTTTTTTCTCTGTCTGCCACGCCCTTCAAGAACGCTACATTACAAGCATGACTGCGGTGCTGCCTACACCTTCCCCTGCCAAGCCCCCGAAAAACGCACCTGCTGTGACCCCCAAGGGCACAGCAGCGGCGGCCAACGCGGCTGCCGCCAGCTTTGCCGCCTTGACCGACGCCCTGGACTACCTGGGCCCGGCCGGTATCGAGCAAGTGCGCCAGGCCTATCGCTTTGCCGATGAGGCCCACCTGGGCCAGTTGCGCAACAGTGGCGAGCCCTACATCACCCACCCGATCGCGGTGGCCGCCCAATGCGCGGTCTGGAAGCTCGATGCCCAGGCCTTGATGGCCGCCTTGCTGCACGATGCCCTGGAAGACTGCGGCGTCACCAAGTCCGAACTGATGGACCGATTCGGCCTTCAGGTGGCCGAGCTGGTGGACGGGCTGACCAAACTCGACAAGCTCGAGTTCAACACCCGCGAGGAGAACCAGGCGGAATCCTTCCGCAAGATGCTGCTGGCCATGGCGCGCGATGTGCGCGTCATCCTGATCAAGCTGGCCGATCGCACGCACAACATGCGCACGATGTCGGACATGCCCAAAAGCAAGTGGGGCCGCATCGCCTCCGAGACGCTGGACATCTATGCCCCCATCGCGCACCGCCTGGGTCTGAACCAGACCTACCGCGAACTGCAGGACCTGTCCTTCCGCCATCTGCACCCCTGGCGCCACGCCATCCTGTCCAAGGCGGTGGCCAAGGCGCGCAGCCGGCGCCGCGACCTGGTGCAAAAAGTCCAGGTTGATGTGGACGCGGCCTTTGCCAAACTGGGCATGCGCATCCGCATCGCCGGGCGTGAAAAAACCCTGTTCTCCATCTACCGCAAGATGGACGACAAACACCTGAGCTTTGCCCAGGTGACCGACATCTACGGCTTTCGCATCATCGTGCCTGGCATCACGGACTGCTACACCGCGCTGGGTGTGTTGCACCAGATGTACAAGCCGGTGCCTGGCAAGTTCAAGGACCACATCGCCATCGCCAAGGTCAATGGCTACCAGTCGCTGCACACCACCCTGGTGGGTCCCTCGGGCATCAACATCGAGTTCCAGATGCGCACCGAGGACATGCACATGGTGGCCGAGTCAGGCGTGGCCGCCCACTGGCTGTACAAGGCCAGCGACCATGATGGTGACCCGTCTGAGCGCCTGGGCACAAAATGGCTGCAGTCGCTGCTCGACATCCAGAACGAAACCCGAGACGCCGCCGAATTCTGGGACCACGTCAAGGTCGACCTGTTCCCGGACGCGGTCTACGTGTTCACGCCGAAAAGCCAGATCATGGCGCTGCCGCGCGGCGCCACCGTGGTCGACTTCGCCTACGCCATCCACAGCAACATCGGCGACCGCACCGTGGCGGGCAAGATCAATGGCGAACAGGTGCCTTTGCGCACCGAGCTCAAGAACGGGGACGTGATCGAAGTCATCACCGCCCCGGTGTCCTCACCCAACCCGGCGTGGCTGGGTTTTGTTCGCACTGGCCGCGCCCGCTCCAAGATCCGCCACTACCTCAAGACGCTGGCACTCACCGAGTCCGAAGACCTGGGCGAGAAGCTGCTCACCCAGGCCCTGCGGGCCGAGGGGCTTGAGAAGTTGCCCGAATCGCGCGACCCGGCCTTCCCCGGCATCTGGGAAAAGCTGCTGCGCTTCACCGGCAACAAGACGCGCAGCGAGCTGATGACCGACATTGGCCTGGGCAAACGCATCGCCAGCATGGTGGCCAAGCGACTGACCGTGTTGATGACCGAAGGCGGCGAAAAACGCGACGCCCTGCTGCTCACCCGCGAGCGCTACACCTCGCACGAAAAGTTGTCGCAAGGTGCCGTGCTGCTCGATGGCAGCGAGAACGCATCCGTGAAGTACGCGCCCTGCTGCCGCCCCATTCCAGGCGACGCCATCGTCGGCTACCTGGGCCGGGGCGAAGGCTTGGTGGTGCACACGGCCGACTGCGGCACGGCCAAGCGCTTGCAGTACAAGGATGCCGAACGCTTCATCGCGGTGGACTGGGCCGACGAGCCCGTGCGCGCTTTCGAGACCGGGCTGGTGGTGACCGTCACCAACCGAAAGGGCGTGCTGGCCCGAGTCGCCGCCGAACTGGCCAGCTCCGAAGTCGACATCACCCATGTGGACATGGGCGATGAGGGCCCAGCTGACACGGCCGACTTGCGCTTTCTGGTCTCAGTTCAGGACGCCACCCACCTGGATGCGGCGCTGCGCCATTTGGCACGCACGCCCACCGTGCTGCGCGCGGCGCGCATCAAACCGGCGGGCTGAGCACCGCGTTGACCCGTCCCGCCAGCACGCCGACGGTCACACCGCAGTGGTGCTCGGGGCCGGGTAGCGGACCTGCAAAATCTCAATGTCGACAGGCCCTGAGGGGGTGATGAGTTTGACCACATCCCCCTCGCGCGCCTTCAGCAGGGCCCGCGCCACGGGCGACACCCAGCTGACCTGTTGCTGGGCGCTGTCGGCCTCATCGATGCCCAAGATGGTGACCGTGCGCTGCTGCCCTTGTTCGTCCTCGTATGTCACGGTGGCACCAAAGAACACCCGATCATTGCCGTGGTGCACGCTGGGATCGGTGACCTCGGCGATTTCCAGACGCTTGGTCAAAAATCGGATGCGACGATCGATCTCACGCAGGCGCTTCTTGCCATACAGGTAGTCCCCGTTTTCCGAACGATCGCCATTGCTGGCCGCCCAGTGCACGATGTCCACGATCTTGGGCCGCTCCACATCGATCAATCCCAGCAGTTCATCGCGCAAACGCTGGTAGCCCTGCCCCGTGATGTAGTTGCGTGCGCCTGCCGGCAAGGGTGGCAGAGCCAGGTCCTCGTCATCGTCCGAGTCGGTTTCGCGTGTGAACGCCTTGCTCATCCCATTCGTCTCCTGTGGCCTGATGACCACCTCCGGGGCGATTGTAGGGGCCCTCACCGGGTCCACAGCCGGGTCCACAGGGCTTCTGGACGGCCCCGGCCAGCGACTGAGTCCCCTCGCTTTGATCGCACAATCAAAACAGTCCCGCCAGGCCCACCTCACGGAGGCAAGGTGTGAGACAGGCCCAATGGATGCACCGCTCGCTGGGGTTCGTCCACTGAATGTCGTCCCCATCACGGAGAAACGCAGCATGTTCGAATCGGCAGAAATTGGTCATCGGGTCAGCAAAGCGGCATTCCGCGAAGCTGTTCCCGAATTGCGCACCGCCTTGCTTCAAGCTCAGGCCGAGTTGTTCGAAAAAAAGCCCTTCCCCGTGCTGCTGATCATCAGCGGACAAGACGGCGCCGGTAAGGGCGAGACCATCAACACGCTTTACGAGTGGATGGATCCTCGATTCGTCTCGACCCTTGCCTTCGCCCAACCCACGCAGGAGGAGCGACTCCACCCCCCCATGTGGCGCTATTGGCGCTCGCTCCCCCCCAAGGGTCGGGTCGGGATTTTTGCCGGGTCGTGGTATTCCGAGCCGATCCGTCAACACATCGCAGGCGAAATCACACAAGCGCAACTGGAGGCCCGGGCCACCCAGATCAACCGGTTCGAGGGCATGCTCGCACAAGAGGGCACGCTGATTCTGAAGTTCTGGTTCCACCTCTCCAAGGACGCGCAGCGCGAGCGCCTGAAAGAGCTGGAGAAGGATCCGCGTACCGCCTGGCGTGTCACCTCCTGGAACTGGGACCGCGTCAAAACCTACGACCAGTTGCAGCAAACAGCCGAACCCTTGCTACGCACCACCAGCACGCCTTGGGCGCCATGGACCATTCTGGAGGCCACAGACGACCGTTATCGGTCTTTGGCAGTCGGGCAAATGCTGCTCAAGGCCCTGCGCGAACGGCTGGATCAAGCCGTGGTGCCGCCCATTCCGCGCGCAGCCCCTGCGCCCCGCGTGGACGCCGACGGGCGCAACATCCTCAGCTCCCTCGACCTGAGCCAGCAACTGCCCCAGAAGTCCTACAAGACGGAACTGGCCCATTGGCAGAGCCGCCTGGCTGGGCTGGTGCGTGACCCACGTTTTCAAAACCGCGCCCTGGTCTGTGCCTTTGAAGGCGCCGATGCCGCGGGCAAAGGCGGCGCCATCCGCCGCATCTGCGCCGCCCTCGACGCCCGCCAATACCAAGTGATTCCGATCGCGGCCCCGAGTGAAGAAGAACGCCAGCAACCCTATCTCTGGCGTTTCTGGCGTCACCTGCCCAGGCGCGGCACGGTCAGCATCTTTGACCGCACCTGGTATGGCCGGGTGCTGGTGGAGCGCATCGAGGGCTTTTGCGAACCCAAGGATTGGCAAAGGGCCTATGCCGAGATCAACGACTTCGAACACGGTATGACCGATGTGGGCATCGTCGTGGTCAAGTTCTGGGTCCAAATCAGCCAAGAGGAACAACTCCGACGCTTCAAGGAACGCGAAAGCATCCCTTTCAAGCGCTACAAGCTGACCGACGAAGACTGGCGCAACCGAGACAAGTGGGACAGCTACCAACACGCCGTCTGCGACATGGTCGAGCGCACCAGCACCGGCAACGCTCCCTGGACGCTGATCGAGGGCAATGACAAGAAACACGCCCGGGTGAAAATCCTGCGCACGGTTTGCGAACAGCTCGAACGGGCGCTCAATGAGGCACAGCCTCCCGCCCTGCAAGCCCCTAACGCCCCCTCAGCCTCCGTGCTCAAAGCCCAGAAGTCCGATAAATCCAAGAAGGCCAGAAACGAGAAAGGCTGAACATCGGAAGGTGGCGCTGCAAAACAGGGCCGCCTTCAGCAGTGTTGCCTCTCACACCTCCGCTGAAGCATCTGACGCCACTTGTCGGGACCCCTGCAACGCCGACATCAGCAAGGTGAACAACATGCTGCCACTCAGCCCCGTGCAGAACATGCCCGAAAACGCAATCATCAAGGGCAAGGCTTGCTGCCACTGCTCATAGCGGGTCTCGCCATACAGTCCCAAGGTCGAATAGGCGAGGCCCGCAAAATACACCGAAGACAGGAAGCCGCGGTAGTAGTGACTCATCCAGACGAACAGCGCCCAACTTTGAATCTCAATGAAGTGCAGGAACAAGATGAGCATGATGACCAGCACAAACATCAGCTTGAGACGAAAGGGATGCTGAAGGTTGAGGAGCTTTTTGTTCTTGAACAAGCGCAACACCAGCGAGAGCAATAGAAAGCCATGGGTCGCAATCACCAACACCATGAACCCAAAGGCGTAGAGGAACATCAAATAGCCCTCTTGGGTGGGGCTCAGTCCGTGCGGGATCAGATTCACCGGCCAATGCGTGCTGGCCATCACACATCCTTCTTTCGTGCACCGGCGTGCTTGCGCATCAACGCTTGCTGGGCCGATGGGTACACGCCTTTGACGGCTTGGTAACGGCCATCTGGGCCTTGCGCCCAGGCGTCCTCTCCATCCAGCAAATACGGTGTCAGCACCTCGTCGTAAACCCGCTGACGCAGCACGGGATCCAGCAGGGGCCAGGCCAACTCCACCCGCCGGTCCAGATTGCGGGCCATGCCATCCGCACTGCTGAGGTAGGTCCACACCTGCTCGCCGGCCACCATGTGGTAGACCCGCGAATGCTCGAGAAAGCGCCCGATGATGGAGCGCACGCGGACCCGCTCCGTGAGCTCAGGCAGCCCCGGCGGCAACAAGCACGCACCGCGCACGATCAGGTCCACCTGCGCGCCGGCCTGGGCCGCGTCGACCAGCGCCGCGATCAGCCCCTCATCGGTCAAGGCGTTGAGCTTGAGCAGCACCCGCGCTTCACGCCCACGCCGGGCCTGGGCACTGACCTCGACCAAGTGACTCAACAATGTCTGGCGCAAGTGCTGCGGCGCATTGACCAAGTGCTTGAGCGCTGGCGCATCCTGGTGCTGACGCAAGGCCACAAACATGGCTTGGATATCGGCACAAAATTCGGGATGGCTGGTGAGGAAGCCCAGATCGGTATAGGACCGCGTCGTGCTCACGTTGTAGTTGCCCGTCGAGATGTGGGCATAGTGGCGCCACTGCTTTTTCTCGCGGCGCGTGATCAACAGCATCTTGCAGTGTGTCTTCATGCCGGGCAAGCCATACAACACCTGCCCGCCCAGTTTCTCCAGTTGCTCGGCCCAGGCGATGTTGACCGCCTCGTCGAACCGAGCCATGAGCTCGAACACCACCGTCACTTCCTTGCCTCGGCGTGCCGCCTTGCACAACAAGTCCATGACCTCTGAATGGAGACCTGCACGGTAAATGGTCTGCTGAATTTGCAACACATGCTTGTCGTCCGCCGCCTCGCGCAGCAGTTGAAGCACGGGCTCAAAAGACTCATATGGATGGTGCAACAGCACATCACGCCGGGCCAATTGCGACCACATGGACTCCTTGCGCTGCAGCGCCGGCGTCCAACCCGGCTCGTAGGGCTTGAACCGGTGTTTGCCAGGCTCGGCCAAATCAAGCACTTGCTGCAAACGCACCAAATTGAGCGGCGCATCCATTCGGTACAAGGCACAGGCAGGCAGCTCGAACTGTTGCAGCAGCAGGCGTGCCAGGGCCCGTGAGCATTGGGCGTTGACCTCCAGTCGCACCGGCATGCCAAATTGCCGGGTATGCAGCTGAGAGTTCAGCGCCTGGCGCAGATCGGTCTGGTCATCGTCTCGGACCCACAGATCAGAGTCCCGGGTCAGCCGAAACTGGGCACAGTCCAACACATGGTGCTCTGGCAGCAGGATCGACAGGTTGGAGCGCAGCACGCTCGACAAGAGTACGAAGACCTGCCGCCCCTGACTCACCTTGGCGGGCAGTCGGATCACACGAGGCAAGGCGCGGGGAATTTTGATCACCGCCAGCACCGATTCGACTGGCACAGCCCCTTTCTTCTTGGGCTGCAATCGAAGAATGAAGTTCAGCGATTTGTTGGCCACCTTGGGAAAGGGATGGCGCGGGTCAATGAGGGTCGCCGACAGCAGCGGTTTGACCTCTTTCACAAAGTACTGGCGAACCCAGTCTTGCTGGGCAGCATCTCGGTCCACATGGCCCAAGATGGCGATTTTTTGATCGCCCAGGGCAGCACGCAACTCTTCGGTGTAAACACGGCACTGGGCTTGCAAAAGCTCCCGCACGGCGCCACCAATGCGTTGCAGCTCCAGCTTCAGGCGAGCCGCCTCCCCACTGCCTGGCAATGCGTCACGCAAGGCTGCCATGTGAGGCGCCATGCGGACCTCAAAAAATTCGTCCAGGTTGGCCGACACAATGGTGAGGTAGCGCAGGCGCTCCAACACAGGGATATTGGCCAGGGCCGCCTGAGCCAACACCCGGCGGTTGAACTCCAAAATCGCCAGCTCGCGGTTCAGTAGCAGCACGGGCTGGGCTGTCCTGGGTCCGATGGGCCCCGAGGCTCGCGAGGTCAAAGAGCTGCTCATGCCGCGGCACCAGCGTTCGCGCTGCCCATGCTTTTTTCGGCTTGCAGCACCCCTTGGTGAACGGTGAGTTCAGACAGGTGTTCATCAGGAATGCCGAACAAATGAACCGTTTCCAGAACCTGAATCACACGCGTGCTCAAGCGCACGAAAATCAGGCGGATCTCCTGCTCCTGCAGGGACTGAACCAACTCCCGCAAGCTCTCCACAGCGCCTCCATCGAGATCCGGACTGCGCTCCAGGCTCAGCACCAGGACCTGAGGCGGTATGGGCGCAGATTCGATGCGCTGGCGAATGGCATGGCAAAGGCTTTCGGCGTTGGCAAAGGTGAAGCCTTCATCGGGGCGCAGCACCATGACCCCCGGGACACCTTGGGCCTCAGGACAGGCGTCCCGATCCACCCACACCGTGTCTTGGCCCAACCGTCCCAGTTCCTGTACAGCCCCTTTTCCCAGTTGCAATAGAGCCATGATGAAGCTCATGCCGATGCCAAGGATCAGGCCATCCAACACCCCAAAAAAGATGGCGCCCAAGGCCGCAGCGACCGCGCTGAGGCGGCTGCGGTGCAGGCCAAAATAGATTTTGAGGGGTCCCCATCCGAGGCTCTTCCACATCGAAAAAATCACAATAGCCGCCAACACCGGCTCTGGTGTCAAGGCCAGGTAGGGCAATGAAGTCCCCACCAGAATCAGCAGCGCCACCAACGCAACCCACGTGGTCGCCTTGCCTTGAGCGCCGTACACCACACTGGCAGAAGTTTGTGAAAAACCGGCACCCACCGGCAAGCCGTTGAACAAGCCAGAGGTCAGATTGCTCAAGCCCAGGGCCCACAGGTCGCGGTTGGCGTCGACGGGGTCTTTCTTGATCAAAGAGTAGGTCCGGATCGAGGTGCAGGATTCACCGTAAACCATCAGCATGACGGCCATGGCCATCTCGGCCAATTGCTGCCACTGCGCCTGACTCAAGGAGGGCAGTTGAGGCCGCTGCAGAGTCAATTGAATCGCCCCCACTTCGGCCACCCCCAAGGCGTTCAAACCCAGCATTCGATTGGCCACAATGCCCAACACAATGACGGCAAATGCCATGGGCAATTTTTGATAGATCCCCCCCAGACACAGCAAGCCAAGCGCCGTCAGACCCACCATAAGACTCCATGGATGCCATTGGTCGACATGGGTCACCAGCTCCCAAGCCGTGGGCAAGGCACCTGAGGCCTGGGCCGAATAGCCCACCAGGGTCGGCACCTGTTTGATGCAGATGACCCAGGCCAAGCCCAAAGAAAACCCACGCAGCACCGGCCGAGCGATGAAGTCGGAGATGCGCCCCAAGCGCAACAAGCCCGCCAACATGAACATCAATCCGGTCAGCACGACCAAGGCGGTGGACAAACCCATTTGCAACAGGGCATTGCCCCCGGCCATGGAGGCTGTCGCAGCCGCCATCACCGTGGCCGACGACGATGTCGGGGCCACCACCGCGAACCGGCTGCGTCCCACCAGGCCGTAGCACAACAAGCCCAGTGCCGACGCGATCAAACCCGCTTGGGGGGGCAGTTGTCCCAGGCGCGCATAAGCAATGCTGGACGAGGCCAGCAGCCCCGCCAGGGACAAGCCAGCAACCATGTCCATCCAAGGCAGATCCGAGCCGGCCCGGCTTTTCAGGGAGGCAGAGTTCATGGTGATCGGGCCCGCTCAAGCCTTCTTCTGACGCGTCGCCTTGGCCTTGATCTCCGCTTCGTGGTACCTCGCCCGCACGGCGTTCAGATCGGCGGCTGGCGAGGGGTACTGTGGGTTCATGTCCTTGAGCGTGTCACGGATGATCTGTGCCACCAGCAAATTGCGGGAGATCTTGTCGTCCGCCGGCACCACGAACCAGGGCGCATGCGACGTGCTGGTCCGGTCCAGGGTTTCCTGGAAAGCTTCGATGTACTTGTCCCAATATTCGCGCTCGTTGTAATCGGCTTCGGTGATCTTCCAGTTCTTGCTCTCGTCAGTCAGCCGGTCTTTGAAGCGCGCGAGTTGCACATCCGGACTCATGTGCAGGTAAAACTTGATGACGCGGGTGTTGCACTCTTGCGCCAATAGGTTTTCGAACTGGTTGATGAGTTCAAAGCGCTTCTTCCAGACCGCCTTGGGAACCAGCTCATGCACGCGGGCCACCAGAACATCCTCATAGTGCGAGCGGTTGAAGATGGTGAACTCACCCCGAGCCGGTGTGCGCAGATGCACGCGCCACAGGAAGTCACGCTCCTTTTCATTCGAACTCGGTTGTTTGAAGCTGACCGTGGTCACCCCCTGAGGGCTCACTTCATCGAGGACATGTCGAATGACCCCGTCCTTGCCGGCCGCATCCAACGCCTGAAAAACCACCAGCAGCGACTGCTTTTTTTCGGCGTACAAGGTCCACTGCAGCTCCCCGATCTCACTGGCCACCTTGGCCAGGAGCTTCTTGTTGTGGGCAGGATCCTTGGCCAGTTCATGATCCAGTGTCGGCAAATCGGAGAGCTTGCTCACGTTGCCCGGATTGAACATGTACTTTTTGGCGGTTTTCATCAGGTCTCCTTCATTAAATTCACAGCGAAAAACGCTGCCATTGATTGCGCAAGCCCCACTGCACAACCAGGGTTTCAAGGCCATCACGCCAGCGCCGTGCTTCGAACGAACAGACGCAGAACGGGAGCGGGGTCGACAAGGAGGTGCGCGGGATCAGCCGCCAGAGTCCGTGGTCGACTTGCGAAAGCGAACCAGCGATACAAAAAAGAGCACCGCCGTGATGGCCGTGATGGAGAGGAATTGCGGCCATATCGTGCTCATGCCGGCATTGCGCAGCAAGGTGGCTTGAGCCGCAGAGACAAAGTGCGTGGTGGGTGCGACCAGCATGATGTACTGCAGCACCTCGGGCATGCTTTCACGCGGCGTAGCGCCACCTGACAACATTTGCAGCGGCAACAACACCAGCACCATGAGAATCGCAAACTGCGGCATGGAGCGTGACAGCGTGGCCAAGAAAATGCCCAACGCCGTGGTGGAGAGCAAAAACACCACCGTGCAGCCCATGAACAACATCAGCGAGTGCGTCGTGATCGGCACTTGCAATCCAAATTGGATAACGCCCACCACGCCGCCCAAGGTGGCCAAGAACACCACCAAGCCCATGGACAGGACTTTGGACAGCATGATTTCGCTGGGGGCCACCGGCATGGCCAGGATGTGCTCCATGGTGCCTTCTTCACGCTCGCGCAACACGGCCGCACCGACCAAGATGATCGACAGCATGGTGATGTTGTTGACCACCTCATTGATGGCCGAGAACCACGCCGCCACCAAATTGGGGTTGTAGCGAATGCGCATGTCCAGGTCCACCGGTTGGGGCAAGTCCGTGCGCTGGCGGCTGAGGAACTGGTTCACCTCGGTGCTGATGATTTGACTGATGTACCCGTTGCCGGTGAAGGCCTGGCTCATTTGGGTGGCGTCTACATTCAACTGAATCTGTGGGGAGCGCCCTGCCAGCAGGTCGCGCTGAAAGTTCGGCGGGATGTCCACGCCAAAGGTATAGGTGCCATGGTCCATCCCCTCGTCCATGGCTTTGGACGTCGTCAAGGTTGGCGGCATGAAATAAGGCATCTGGAAAGCAGACAGGAGCTGGGCCGAAAAGGGCGAGTTGTCCTCGTCGACCACCGCGATGGCCGCCTTGGCGATGCTGTCTGGTACGGCCGTGGCCGCCACGTAGAGGTCCAGGCTGAAGGAGTAGAGGATCAGCATCAGCATCATGGGATTGCGCAGGAGACTCCACATCTCTTTCACGCCCAGGCGATAGATGTTTTTCAAATTGGGCATCAACGCTCCTGTTTCTTCAGCAAATAGACCGCCAGTCCCAGAATGACGGGCACAGACGCCAGCAGCGACAGCAAGGACGAGCTCAATTCGGCGACGCCAAGACCTTTGCTGAACACGCCACGACTGATCGTGAGAAAGTGCGCTGATGGGTAAATCAGACCAATGAAGTGGCCCGAACCGCTGAGCGAAGAGACAGGGTTGAGCAAACCAGAGAACTGGATGGCGGGCACCAAGGTCACGATGATGGTGATGAAGACCGCCGCCACCTGGCTTTTCATGAAGGACGAGGCCAACAAGCCAATGCCCGTCGAAGCAATCGAATAAATCACCGCCGCCAAAGCCAGCGTGAGCACATCCCCGGTCACGTCGACCTGAAAGATGACCAGGGCCATGATCAGCATCAAACCGAAGTTGAACAGCGCCAACACCACATAGGGCGTTTGTTTGCCGAGCAGAAATTCCGCCTTGCTGACCGGGGTGACGTAGAGGTTGAGAATCGAGCCCATCTCTTTTTCACGCACCACCGACAAGGCCGTCAACATGGCTGGAATCATCAGCAGCAAGATCGGAATCACCGCTGGCACCATGGCAGGCAGGCTCAGCACGTTGGGGTTGTAGCGGTAGCGCGATTCAATATCGACCGGCAAATTCAGGCCTTTGCCCATTTTTCGGACGAACTGCTGCCCCAGCCACTGGAGGTGCATGGCCTGGATATAGCCTTGGATGGTGGCGGCGCGCGTTGGCATGGCGCCGTCGACCCACACCCCCACATGGGCGATGTTGCGCTTGCCGACATCGATCGCGAAGTCGCTTGGGATTTCAACCACCATGGACAGTTCGCCACTGGCCATGCGGCGGTCGAGGTCGGCATAGTCGCGGATCGGCGCCTGTTGCACGAAGTAGCTGGAGCCGGCGATGTTGTTGGCGTAATCGTGGCTGAGATGACTCTGGTCCCGGTCCCAGACCGCGTAACGCAGGTTGTCCACGTCCAGCGTGATGCCGTAGCCCATCACCAGCATCAAAAAGGTGGTCCCCAGCAATGCCAGGGTGGCCCGGACAGGGTCGCGCACCAATTGCAAGGTCTCCAGCAGGCAGTAGCTCCAGGCACGGCCCACGCTGAAGCCGCGCGGCTGTTCAGGCAGTGTTGACGCCTCGACCGGGGCGCTGGCTGTGGCCTGCTCAGACGCAGGCGCTGGTTTGGGGTCTTGGCCGGGTTTGCTGACGGTTTGCCCCGTGGCACGCTCCAGGTAGTACAGGAAGGCGTTTTCCATCGATGTGGCATGGCAGCTCTGGATCACGTTGTCCGGTGAGTCCGTGATGACCACCTGGCCCGCATTCATCAGCGAGATGCGGTCGCACATCTGGGCCTCGTTCATGAAGTGGGTGGTGATGAAGATCGTCACCCCACTCTCACGCGACAGCTTGATCAGCGATTGCCAAAACACATTGCGGGCCACGGGGTCCACACCCGAGGTGGGCTCGTCCAGGATCAGCAGCTTGGGTTGGTGGATCACGGCGGCTGCCAAGGACAGGCGTTGGCGCATGCCCAAGGGCAACTCGGCAGGCATGCTGTGGCGGATGCCCGCCAGGTCGAAATCCCGAATGGAGTCCTCAATGCGCTGTGGTAATTGGTCTTCAGGAATGCCGTAGAGCCGCCCCTGCAAAGCCAGGTTCTGTGTGACGCTCAGCTCCGAGTAGAGCGAGAACCCCTGCGACATGTAGCCCAGGTTGCGGCGCGTCGCCAAGTCGTCCGCGTTGACCTTTTCACCAAACAAAAACGCTTCGCCAGACGAGGGCGTGAGCAGCCCCGTGAGCATCTTCATGGTCGTGCTTTTGCCGCAACCATTGGAGCCCAGGAAACCAAAGATCTCCCCCTGCTGGATCTTGAAGTTGACGGAGTTGACGGCGATGAAGTCGCCAAACTGCATGGTCAGGTTCTGCGCCTCGATCGCCAGCGTGGGGTGTGCGATCAAGTTCAGCGGGGGGATGTGAATTTCCTTGAACTGCTGGCTGTCCGCTGGCGGAAGCAACGCCACGAACGCATCGTCCAAAGTGTGTGTCTGGGTATGCGCCTTCAGCTCTTGGGGCGTCCCCGTCCCCAAAATCTTGCCCGCGTTCATGGCCACCAGCCAGTCGAAACGGTCCGCCTCTTCCATGTACGAGGTGGCCACGACCACGCTCATGGTGGGCCGCTGCACCCGAATGCTGGCAATCAAGTCCCAAAACTGGGCGCGCGACAACGGGTCCACCCCCGTGGTGGGCTCATCCAGAATGAGCAAATCAGGGTCGTGGATCAAAGAACAGCACAACCCAACTTTTTGCTTCATGCCGCCCGAGAGCTTGCCGATGGGGCGATTCAGAAACGGGTGCAGTCCGGTGCTGAGCGTCAGCTCGTCAATTCGCTTGCGGCGATCGCCCTCGGTCTGATTGAAGAGCCGCCCGAAAAATTGAAGGTTCTCTTCGATGGACAGCGTCGGGTAGAGGTTCTTGCCCAGGCCCTGTGGCATGTAGGCGATGCGGGGGCAGGACTGTTCGCGGTGCTCGCGAGAGGCCATGTTGCCGCCCAACACCCACGCCTCCCCCTTTTGCAAATGCTTGGAGCCAGCCAGCAAGGACAATAGGCTGGATTTACCCACCCCATCGGGACCGATCAAGCCGATCATCCGACCCCGCGGGATGTCCAGATGGATGTTGTCGATGGCAATGACCTCACCGTACTGGTGACTCAGCCCTTTGACCTGCGCGACATAGGCGCTGGAGTCCAGTGCAGGGTCGGCAGCAGGGGCCGCCGTTGTGAACCGGGTCACTGGCCTCACTCCTTCTTAGCGTTGGCCGCTTTGACCTGCAGGTTGCTGGGCCAAGTGGCGTTCGGGTCCAGCTTGACCCAAGCCACACCGGGCACACCGGTCTTGACTTGGGGCAGGTGCTGTTGCATCCAGTCGGCATCCACCTTGGCCTTGACGCGGAACATCAACTTTTGACGTTCACTGGCCGTCTCGACCGTCTTGGGGGTGAACTGCGCCGTGCTGTCCACGAAGCTGATCTTGGCGGGGATGGCTTGGTTCGGGAACGCGTCAACCGCGATCCGGGCCTCTGCACCCAAAGCGATGCGCCCCGCCACCTCTTCGGGCACGAAGAAGGTCATGTACACATCGGTCAGGTCGATCATGTTGAGCACCTTGCCGCCATTGCCCAACACTTCGCCCGGTTCGGCCAGACGCGATTGCACGCGGGCGGCAGTGGGTGCCACCAGGATGTTGTCGTCCAGCGAGGCTTCCACCTGCGCCAAACTGGCTTCTGCGGCTTTGCGAGCCGCCAGGTTGGACAGCACCATGGCCTTGGCCGCGAGAACGGCTTGTTGGGCGGCGGCCTCTTGGGCCACGCTGGCCGCAACAGCGGCCTCCAGGCTGGCCACCCGATCCCGGTCATCATCCCGTTGTTGCGCCGAAGCAGCGCCGTCCTTGGCCAGGTTTTCAGACCGCGCCAAATGCTGGCGAGCCATCTTCAAATCGGCCAGTTGGACCAAGGTGCGCGCCGCCGTCGCGGCGAGGTCGCGTTCGCGCAGGCCGACCATGACTTTGGCGGTATGGATGTCGGCCGTCGCCTGTTCGACCCGGGCTGCGGCTTGGTCACGTTGCGCTTCCAGGGTGTCCACCTTCATGCGCGCCAGAACCTGCCCAACTTTGACCGAGTCACCCTCGTGCACCAGGACCTCGATCACGCGCCCAGCCGCCTGGGTGGCGATATCGATCTGGGTGGCATCGATGCGGCCATTGCCAGAGCCCAAGCCCAGCGGGCCCGGGGCGGGCTTGAACGCATGCCAACCCCATGCGCCGCCCCCCAGCACCAAGGCCACCACCACCAAGCCCTTCCAGGCGTGAGCAGGTGCTTTAGCGGCTGGCGCCGGTGCTGGCTTCGGCTTGACGCTGGGCGCGGCTGGGTTGGGGACGGCGGGACGAGCGACAGCGGTGGTTTCTTGAGTGGAAGTCATGGCAATCAATGAGCAGTGGGCGAGACAGAGGTGGAAACGGTGTTGGCCAACAGGGCCGAGCCACCGCCCAAGGCGGCATAGAGGTTGATTCGGCTGGAGATCCAAGCCCCTCGCGCTTGAATCAAGGCCTGCTCCACCTGCAGCTGATCGCGCTGTGCCTCCAGCACGTCTTGGTAAGGAGTGGAGCCCGCTTGGAAGCGGCTCTTGGCCACGCGCGCACGCTCCTGCTGCTGCACTCGGTCGGCCGTGCTCAGCTCCAGCCGCTGCTTGAGCCAATGGGTGTTGGACAGCGCATCATTGACCTCGCGGAAGGCGGCTTGAATGGCCTTCTCGTACTGCGCCAGGGACTCGGTGCGACGCCAGGTCTGCAACTCATGGTTGCTTTGACGTGCCCCACCATCAAAGATGGGCAGTGAGATTTGCGGTGAGAACATCCATGTGCCATTGCCGCCGTCAAACAATTGGCTGAACTGGTTGCTGCTGACGCCCCCCAGCGCCGTCAGCGTGATGCGGGGGAAGAACGCAGCACGCGCCGCACTCACATTGGCTTGCATCGCCTGCAATTGATGCTCGGCGGCCATGATGTCGGGGCGGCTCTTCAGCAAATCCGATGGGACCCCTGCGGGCACCTCGGGCCAGGCCTGAGTGCTGAGGGTGATCTTGGACAGGGATGTCATGCCGCCCCCAACCAAGAGGTTCATGGCCTGCCATTGCTCTGCCCGACCTTGCTGCAAGGCGACCAGTGTGGTTTTGGCCTGATTCAGCAGCAATTTCGCCGTCGTCAGCTCGACCGGCGCTGCTGCGCCCGTGTCGACACGGCGCTGGGTGAAACGCAAGCTTTCCTCGCGGTTGAGCACTTGGGCGCGCGCCAATTCAATTTGCTCATCCGAGCGCCCCAGGCCGATGTAGGTTTGTGCGACCTGCGCAATGAGACTCAGGGTGGCAGCGCGCCGGTTGGCATCTGCAGACAAAAACTGCTGCATGGCACTGTCGCGCAGGTCCTGCACCCGCCCCCAGAAATCCAGCTCCCAACTGACCATGCTGAGCCCGACCTGGTACCCGCTGTTGACCGCAGGGATGCCAAAAAATGCGCTGTTATCAGTCAGGCCGGCCCTGTTCGCACCGGCCCCTGCATTAATTTGCGGCAAGCCTACCGCATATTGAATGCCATAAGCTTTCTGCGCTTGCATGACCCGCGCTGCAGTTGCCCTCAAATCCCTGTTGTGCTGCAGCGCCTTGTTAATCAATGCTTGCAGCTGTGAATCAGTGAAATACTGCTGCCAAGGCATATTGGACAACGGAGCTGTCCGCGATACCAATCCAGTATCTGTCCCTGCGGGCTGGTCAAATTCGGCAGGGGCTGTCCAACTGCGCTCTGGCTGGCTCTTTTCTGGAGGCAAGACACAGCCGGCCACACAGGCGACCGCCACCAACAAAGCACCTGCGCTTCGCAAGAACTGGAGACGCTCACTCTTCAGATCCGGCATAGATACCTCTCACCTCAAATTCATTAAATTCATTAAATTCGGAGGTCAATCGTAAGCCGACTTAAAGCTTATTAATTCAACAAATCACTCCAATTACAATGTATTGCCAAACAATCATATAAAACACATCAGCAGCAAATTGATTATTAAGAGCTATTATTGTTACAATCATTTTGTCGTGAAAGTGCTCGCTATTTGAGCTGTATCAATGGCACTCAGAGTGATGAATGGCCATCCGCCCACCCCCCGCTGAACGCAGATGCACAGACCCCATTGGATGGTTGAAAGTCCATCACCCGGTCTGGATTGAGAGCACCGGCAAGGCGCAGTCATGACCGCGCAGAAGCGCTCGGACGACGGGGGACGAAACCCGACACCATTGGCACGGTGCCAGAGGAAACTTCAGAGGGCGGCCCCGATATGGGGGCACAAAGACGCCACAGACCAGGTCCCGCTGGACGCGAGCGATGACCCGGAGGAAGTGGGATGAAGGAGGGAGGAAGAGGAGAACGTGCGCCGAGCGGTCGGCATCTGCCTATGGCCAGGGCACACCCTCGCGTTCAAGGACGACCAAAACGAAAAAGTCCTAGAACATTTCTGTTCTAGGACTATCCGTTTGGTGCGGCTGGCAGGATTCGAACCCACGACCCCTTGGTTCGTAGCCAAGTACTCTATCCAACTGAGCTACAGCCGCTGAGATTTCTATTGTAACCTACTTTTCAGTCTTTTTTCAAGTTTTTTGAATTTTTATTCAAGCAACTTGTTTTGAAGATTGCTCGCCGGCTAAGGCGACTTCGTTTTAGCGAAGACCGCAATTATGCACCATTTTTTGGCCTCTGTACACAAACTGCCAAAAAATTGAAGTCTGGTCAGACGCCAGGAGTCCAAGCGAGCGCCCTGACGCCCGAGCCTGAGGCCGCGCAAGCCGCGCCAGCCCTCACTCAATGGTCCAAAATGCGCGTTTAGCCAAGAAGCGACGCCCTGGATTCCATGCAATTGATCAAGCCGCCCATGCCCGGGCTGAACAGTGCTCCCCCTACAACCTGCTCAACGCAGTCACTCTGCACACCAAAGGTCGAGAGCGTCCCGGCTGTACGCCCCGTCGTCACCAAGATCCCACACCCACTCACAAGACAAGCTCGCCCATGCTGAGCGCCGCCGTGTTGTGCCTGGTGCTGCGCGTGGCCGATGGGGACACCCTCAGCGCCCATTGCCCCACTGACTTGCAAGGAAGCGGCAGTCCCAGCGCCGTGAAGCTGCGTTTGGCAGAAATCGACGCTCCAGAGAAAGGCCAAGCCTTTTGCCAGCGCAGCAAGCGCTCCCTGGAGCAAATGTGCCTAGGCCAATGGGCCCAGGTGCGCGCCAGCCAGACCGACCGCTACGGTCGGTGGGTGGCCCATGTTCAGTGCCGGGGTCAGAATGTCAACTCAGCTCAGGTCAGCTCGGGCATGGCCTGGGTCTACCAGGCCTATGCACATGACCCCCACCTGCTTCAACTGCAAGAACAAGCCCAAACGGGGTCTGTCGGCTTGTGGGTCGACGCACATCCCACGCCTCCCTGGGAATTTCGCCGACAACAACGAAACAGCAGAGCCCATCGCGGCCCCGCGCCGACTTAGGCAAAATCGGGGGTGAGAACAAAGTCAGCACAGCAGACAATCAAGGGAAGTTCGATGGGATCGGTGATCTGCCGCGAATGCGGCACCCGCTTTGAAGGGAAAGCCTTCGTTTGCCCCCACTGCAAGGCTTGGCGGGGCGTCGCCGGTACGGGCGCACAACCCAGCGAGGAGGCGGACAGCAGTTGGCTGCAAGCCGTGGCCTTGGTGCTGATGGCCCTGACCCTGCTGGCCACCTTGGGGGTGGCCTTGTTTTGGCCAGAATCGCCACCGCCCTTGTTGCGCAACGGTACGCATGCACCGACCAGCGAAGTGGCGCCTTTCGCCCCCCAGCCAATCGTGCCTCCCCTGGAAAGCCCCAACCCCCGAGGCTGAGCCCAGCGAAACCCGGGCTGGAAGTGTGTCTGCGCGCAACGGACGCGACGGATGGACCAGGCCAGCAGGGGCCTGAACTCAGAGCCAGCTCATCGGTAGCTGGAGAGGTGGATGCTGGTCTCAGTGTTGTGAATGCCACTGATCAAGCGGATGCGCTCCAGCACCTGACCCAACTCAGCCATGGAGCGGGCCTCCAACTCCGCCAACAAATCCCAGCGCCCATTGGTGTCGTGCAGTGATGAAACCCCGGGTTCACCCAGCAGACTGGCGATCACCTGCCGGGTCTGATTGCCCTCCACCATCACCGCCATCCAGGCGCGAATGCGTTCCGGTTCAGCTTCAGGCCGCAGGCGCACGGTGTAGCCCACGATGACCTGCTGGTCCTCAAGGCGGCGAATGCGGTTGCTCACCGTGCCGCGCGAGACCCCCAATTTGTGCGCCAGATCGGCCACGCTCATGCGTGCGTCCTGGCGCAACAGGCTGATGAGGCGGTTGTCAGTATCGTCCATGTCTGCCACTTGTTCAATTTAGGCTGCCATTATGGCAATTTCATGCCGATATCAATGCACTTTTGACGATTCACATTGAGAGACTTCTTGGCGAGACTGCTGGCATCGTTTCAACCTTTGCACGGAGCCCACCATGACCCCACCACCACACGCCGCGTCTCCCTTGTACCTGAGCGCCCCCACGGTAGCCCAATGGATTGAGCAACAAGGCATCGCCACCTGCTTGCGTGGTCTCTGCGAGCGCCTGCAACTGGACTATCTGCGCTGGAACGAGTTTGACAAATGCGCCCGCGTGCCCAGCCACTCGCCTTGGGGCGTGATTGAGTTGATGCCCATCGCTGATGCCCAGCACTACAGCTTCAAATACGTCAACGGCCACCCCGGCAACACCCTTCAGGGCTTGTCCACCGTGATGGCCTTTGGCGTGCTGGCCGACATGGCCACTGGCGCCCCCTTGTTGCTGAGCGAACTGACGCTGACCACCGCCTTGCGCACCGCCGCCATGTCCGCCCTGGCCGCCCGCACCCTCGCAAGGCCTGAAAGTCGGGTGATGGCGCTGATCGGCAATGGCGCACAAAGCGACTTTCAGGCCTTGGCGTTTCAGCACCTGCTGGGCATCCAGGCCTTGCGCTTGTACGACACCGACCCTGCAGCCACCTGCAAGCTGGTGCACAACCTGCGCCACAGTGGACTGGAACTGACGGTCTGCCAAAGCACCCGCGAAGCCGTGCAAGGTGCTGACATCGTGACCACGGTCACCGCCGACAAATGCCAAGCCACCATCCTCAGCGCAGACATGCTGAGCCCAGGTCAACACATCAATGCGGTGGGCGGCGACTGCCCAGGCAAGACCGAATTAGCCGCCGACGTGTTGCTGAACAACCCCGTCTTCGTGGAATACACGCCCCAAACCCGCGTGGAAGGCGACATCCAGCAAATGCCGGCCGACTTCCCGGTGACCGAGTTGTGGCAGGTGCTGGCCGGTCAAGCCCCTGGGCGCTGCGACGCGCAGACCATCACCGTGTTTGACTCGGTGGGCTTTGCGCTGGAGGACTTTTCTGCCCTGCGCTACCTCTACGACAGTGCATTGGCCTTGGGGCTGGGCGAGCGCCTGGACCTGATCCCGGCGCTGAACGACCCCAAAAACCTGCTGGGCTGCCTGGGTGCCCAGGCCTTCGCCACCACGCAACCACCTGTCCAGCCCGCCCTGCGCCGGGCGGCATGACAGTTGGCCCTGACGGCTTGACGGTCAGTTCAACCCAGGGGCTTCCAAGCCGGGGCTTCGCGCTCGGGGTAGTCCTTGGGTCGGTACTGCTGCATCGCATCGCGCTGCTGCAAGCGCTTGAGCTGGCCCGGCTTGGGCTTGGGCGCATGGAGTTCAAATCGGGGGGATTTGGTCATGGTCTCAGGCACTCCGCGGATCGGTTAATGCAAGGTGTCGCTGCTGTCCAGGGATCGGTCCAGCGCCAGCTTCTCAAACGCGTGGCGCAGATGGGGCGGTGCCTCGATGTCGAAATCGTCGGGCGCCTCCATCCAGAGGTCTTGCAAACTGTCGGCCTCCAAAGGGGTCAACACCCACTGGTCCACCAGCGATTGGATCCAGGGTTCCATGGGCATGAGCTGTGCGGACATTCCATTCTCCTTGTGGGAAGTGACTGCGTAGCCGATGACCCATCATGGCAGATCGCGATGACAGCGCAAGCCCAAGCACCTGCGTCTTTTGGCCTATTCACAACACTTCCTTTTTGGACTTGCACAGCACTGTCACCTGGGACCCAGGCAGAGCGGCGCGTTGCGCAGTAGCATCGCGTGACATCAACGGCTGCGCGAGAAGCCGCTCCGCAGCCGGCGGAGTGCCCTTTGCAGCCCACGCCCCCTGCCCCACACCGCCATGGATGGACAAACCGATACCGCCCCGCCCGACAAAGCCCTGCTGAGCTACCCCTTCGAGGGGCCGCCCCCGCGCGGCACCACGTTGGAAGTCGCCCCTGGCGTGCACTGGATCCGCATGCCCTTGCCCTACGCACTGGACCACATCAACCTGTGGGCTCTGGACGACGGCACCGGCTGGGCCCTGGTCGACACCGGCACCCGCACCGACGACAACGCCCAAGTCTGGCGCGAGCTGTTCGCCAACGCCCCCGACCAGCGCGGACTGACCCGCATCCTGGTCACCCACATGCACCCCGACCACATCGGCATGGCGGGCTGGCTGACGCGCAAATTCAATGTGCGCATGTGGATGACCCGGTTGGAGTACATGAGCTGCCGGGTGATGGTCTCCGACACCGGGCGCGAAGCCCCGCCCGAGGCCATCGACTTCTACCGCCACGCCGGCTGGGGTGAGTCGGCCATAGAGAGCTATCGCCTGCGCTTTGGCAACTTTGGCAAACACATCCATGCCCTGCCCGAGAGCTTTCGCCGCATCCGCGACCAGGAAGTGTTGAACATCGGTGGACGCGAGTGGCGGGTGGTGGTCGGCACAGGCCATTCGCCCGAACATGCCTGCCTGTACTGCGCCGAGCTGGGCGTGCTGATTTCGGGTGACCAGGTGTTGCCCCGCATCTCATCCAACGTGTCGGTCCACCCCACCGAGCCCGATGCCGACCCCATGAGCGAGTGGCTGGACTCGCTGGCCAAGCTCAAGCGCGAGGTCCCCCCCGACGTGCTGGTCCTGCCCTCGCACAACGAACCCTTCCGCGGCCTGCATGCGCGGCTGGACCGGCTGGCGAGCGGCCAGGCCAAGTCCTTCGAGCGCCTGCGCCGTGCGCTGGCCCAGCCACGCCGCGTGGTGGACGTGTTTGGCGCCCTGTTCGCGCGCTCCATCAGCGAACAAGACGTGGGCTTGCTGGGCATGGCCACAGGCGAGACCCTGGCCTGCCTGAACCACCTGATGAGCCGGGGCGAGGTCAGGCGTGAAGCGCGCGACGGCGTGCACTGGTACCAGCTGAGCGAGCCCGCCCCAGTCACGCCCGGCGCGGGCACCGACGCCATCTCCACCCCCGACGAGCTCGCCGCCCCCAGCGCGACCTGAAGCTCGACGACCCTCGTTTTCCCATTCCAACCACGAGACAAAGAGGCCTGACCATGGATGTGCAAGACGCTGTTGCCTCGCGCCGATCGGTGCGCGACTTTCTGGACACCCCGGTGCCCGAAGCCCTGCTGCGCCGGGTGCTGACGCAGGCGCTGCGCGCGCCGTCTGGCGGCAACCTGCAGCCCTGGCACTTGCAGTTGCTCAGCGGCGAGCCCCTGGCCCAGCTCAAGGCGACGATGCAGCAGCGCTTGCAAGACGGGCCACCCGACGGCAGCGAGTACGACGTCTACCCCAAAGAACTGGTTTCGCCCTACCGCGACCGCCGCTTCCAGGTGGGCGAAGCGCTGTATGCGCAGCTGGGCGTCCCGCGCGAAGATAAAGCCGCGCGCCTGCGCTGGTTTGCCCGCAACTACAACTTCTTTGGGGCCCCAGTGGCCCTGTTCTGCAGCGTGGACCGGCGCATGGGCCCGCCGCAGTGGTCCGACCTGGGCATGCTGCTGCAAACCATCATGCTGCTGCTGCGCGCCGAAGGCCTGGACAGCTGCGCCCAGGAATGCTGGGCCATGTACCCGCAAACCCTGGCGCCGTTTTTGCAGCTGCCGCCCGAGCGCATGCTGTTCACCGGCATGTCGATTGGCTACGCCCGCCCCGACGCCGCCGTGAACCAACTGCACACGGTGCGCGCACCGCTGGACGAGGTGTGCCGCTTCGACGGCTTCTGAGCCCCCGCGCTCAGGCCGGGGCCTTGCTGGTCGGGGCCTCGGTGAGCTTGAGCAAGATGTCGGCGTACCAGACGCAGTTCAGGCCCAAAGACTCATCCTGCACCAGGTCGCGGTTGCCCATGTCCATGCGCGAAGAATGCACGCCCAACAGCTTCCAGGGCAGAGCCGCCGTTTCACCCTGCGGTGCGGGATGGCGCAGCACCACGGGGGCGCCGCTGGTGCCTCGGTGGGTGCGCGCATCGGTCAGGAAGAAGCCCTTGCCCTGAAAGCGAATGCCATAGGGTGAAGCCACCACCGCGTGGCGCAGCACCGGCAGGTGGTGCACCGCGTCGTGAAAACCCAGCGGAAAGCCCACCACCAGCAAGGAAGCGTCCACGGCCACCTCGGACAAGTCCTGCACCAGGTGTGACGGCGTGTAGGCGCGGATCACCGCGTTGGCGGGCAGTTGGCGGCGGTCCAGCTCCAGCACGGCCACATCGATGGAGCCGCCCGAGTCGCGCCCCTGGCGCCAGACCGCGCGACCGTTCTGATACAGCAACATCGAAAAGCCGGTGGACCGGGTCAGGTCGCTCAAGTCCAGGTGCAGCTCGATCTCCAGCCGGTCTGGCAGGTGGCCGGTGGCCTCGTCGATCACCACATGGCGGCTGGTGACGAGGAACAGGCGCTCGTCGCGTTCGAAGAAAAAACCGCTCGCATTGGTCAGCCCCTGCTGCCCCAAAAAAGCCGACACACGCGGCGCAGACAGGAACAAGGGGTCCACCGGAGCCGGCCGGGGCGCGGGCATGTCGCCTGCAGGAAGGGTGTTCAAAAGGGTCATGGGCAAAGCCGGTGCAAAGCGCTGACGCCAGGGGTCTGGCGCACAGGGTCAACCGCCGGTCGACCCCAAGACAAAGGCACACAAAGCGCTGCGTAGGTCGCCCCAGTGTAGGGGCAAGTGGCGGCAGGCGCTGTGCGGGCCTCAGCCTTCTTGGACTTTGTCCGGCGGCAGGTACTCGGCCAGCCAGGCCTCAAAGGCCTCTTGGGCGCTGCGCCGCAGCGCGGGCGCAAACACCACCTTGTCGCCGAGGTACAGGCAGTGGCGGATCACCGTGTAGGGATTGAAACTGAGCTGCGGATGGCGCTCTTCGAAGAACTGCTTGTAGCGCTTCACCGTGCCGATTTTCTCGCGCACGATGACATTGAACTCGGGCCGCGTGATCTCGGGCGCCCAGCTCTTGATGTGCTCGACAAAGCCATCCACCTTGCTGGGCTCGAAGGCAAAGTCCTTGAAGAAGTGATTGGCGATCTTCAAGAACGTGAAGGCGTTGAGCTCGGCCTTGGCCTGGGCCTCGGGGGACGCCACGGGCGCTTCGGGCACCAGCCCCTCCAGCGCGGTCTCATCGGGTGCGGACTGCAGCGCGGCCTCGGTCTCGTCGCGGATCTGGCGGAACTCGCGGTCGGCCAATTCAAACAGGGCCGACAAGACATTGATGCGCCGCTTGAGCGCATTGGGAATGGACTTCTTGTACTTGATCTGGTGGTCCAGCACGCTCCAGGAGTCCTGGATGATGGTGCGCACCTGCAACTCGAACTGTGCCACCGGCCAGTGCATGTCGGGCGACAGGCCCAGCTCCACCGGGCTGAAGGCCAGGTCCAGGTGCAGGCCTTTGTAGCCAAAGGAATCGTCGGTGCCCTCGACCTTGGCGATCTTGTCGGTGATCTCGATCACGCCAAAGTTGGGGCGAATGGCCTCGGCGATCTTCCAGATCTCGTCCTCGTACAGACACACCACGCGCAAGCCCAGCAAATCAGTGATGTGGGGCTGGATGCTGTAGGGCTGGTTCTGATCCTCCAACGCCGGGCGGTACTTGGCGGAGAACTTGCGCAGGCACTCGTCCACCTGCTTGACCCGGCCTTCGACCTTGGACACCTGCAGCCCTGACTGCCCTGACAGAAGGCCAGCGATGCGCTTTTGCAGCGCCTGGCACAAGGTGCTCAACTCGGCCGCGTGGGCCTGGTGGAAGGCCCGAAAGACCTGCTGTTCAAGCTCAAAATCACGGGACGGCATGGCGGGGTCAGAACAAGGCAAAAGAGGGATGGACCGCCCGCCCACGCGAGCGCGAACCGAAAAAATCATTCTGCCATAGGGGCTGCCAAGACCGCTGCAGCGTCAACGACCGAGCGAACGCCAACACCGTGCTCAAGGTGCAGGCAGAAGGGTCAGCCGGTAAATCAGCAGCGCTGCGCGGATGGTGCCGCGCTCAATGGAGGCGATCTCCAGGTCCTCTTCGTCGGTGTGGGCCCCACGCCCTTGGGCCCCCAGGCCATCGATGCCCACGGTGTAGGGCGCGACGAACTGCACATCGCCAGCCCCGCGCAGGCCCGGGTCCAGCAGCTCAATGCGGCCCAAGCCCGCGTCCTGGCTGGCTTGGGAGTAGCGCGCCGCCAACTGCTGCCCCGCCTCGGTCGGCGGCATGGGCGGGTAGTTTTCAGTGAAACGGATGCTGGCCGATGTGCCCGGCAAGTTGCCGTTGCTGACGATGCCCAGCATCTTCTGGCGCGCGCGCTCGCCTTGCTCGGGCGACAGATAGCGCAAATCGCCCAGCACTTCGGCATCACGGGCGATGACGTTGGACTTGCCAAACGCGCTGGCGGTGGCCGTGTCTTCGGCATAGGACACGTCGGTGCCGCCATAGACCAGGCCAGGGTTGAAGGTCAGGCTGGGCTCGATCACTTGCTCGCGGAAAGCATTGAGAATGCGCGCCGTTTCGTAGATGGCGCCATAGCCCGACGCGTTGGAGAACACCCCCATCGAATGCGCTGGCTTGCCCTTGACCCGCAGCACCCAGCCGCCCGAGGAGCGGCGCGCGATGCTGGCCGTGTCCACGCCCTGGTGCTTGTTGCTGCCCTCAAACGAAAGCGCGTAATCGGCCCGCTTGGCCAAGGCCACCATGTCGGCACGCGCGACTTGCAGGGGCTTTCCGGCACGCTCTTCATCACCAGTCAGCATGACATCGACATTGGCTGGGTCCAGCGCCCCAACGGACTTGAGGGCGCGTAAGGCCTCGATCAGGATCACGTCACCGCCCTTCATGTCGTTCACGCCCTGGCCCCGCACGCGGTCGCCACGGCGTTCCCATAGAGGCACAGTGCTGGTCTTTTCAAACACAGTGTCCAGGTGGCCCAACAGCAGCACCCGTTTGCCAGCGCCCCCCTCATGGCTGGCCACCAGGTGACCAGCCCGCTTCATGGCAGGGGGCATGTCGATCCAGCGGGTTTGAAAGCCCAGCTCGTCCAACTCGGCCCTGAAAAGCTCCCCCACGGCCCGCACGCCCTGGGGGTTCAAGGTGCCGCTGTTGATGCGAACCGCCTTCTCCAACAGCAGCAGGGCCGCGGGCGAGCGCTGCTGGACAGCGGCGACGATTTTCTGTTCGGTATCAGAGAGCTGGGCCTGGGCCGTGCCGCACAGGGCTGCGACCAGGCTGAACAAAGCAAGGCCATTTTTGTTGAACATGGTGTGTCTCCTGATCTGACGAGGGAAAAAGCAGCCTTCACCGGCCGCGCTCCGCCAGTCCACCGGACAAGGATACGAAGGATCGCGCAGAGCATTTCTGCGTGGCATGGCGTGCGTGCTGGCCGAAAAGTGTACCGAGGAGAGGCTGAAGTGACCTCAAGGGGCCCCAAACGGCAGCACACTCTTGAAAACACCGGTGTTGACAAGCCTCAGGCCATCTTGTTCGGCAGAGGTGGGCGCTGGGCTGGGGAGGTGAAACTGCACCGCTTCATCCCCCATGACCAGCAGTAGAAACAAGAAAAACTGCGCCTTGGACCATAGCGCATTTTCCTTTTTTAGCTTGGTAGGGCGTGAGGGACTTGAACCCGCGACCAAAGGATTATGAGTCCTTGTCTGGCAGTGTTTTGCAGTGTTGATCGGTGTTGTAAAAAATCTGTGTTTTCAATTAAATCAACAACTTATAGATTGCTACAAAAATCATAGTGTTGATCAATGTTTAGGAAAAATGCACAATTCTGGCTACATGGTGGCTACATGGTGGCTACATGGAGACCAAAGGATGGCGCGTCCTAAAAACGATGCAGCAGTGGACCTGAGCGAAGCGAGAGAGCTCACGGCCGGTGTGATTGAACGATTGCAGTGCCCGCCGGGCAAGGCGCAAGCCTTTTTGCGTGACCGCAAGTCACCCTCTTTGCGGGTGCGCGTCACGGCCAGCGGGGCCAAATCATTTGTGTTTGAGTCCAAGCTCAACCGAACCAACATCCGGCGCACGATTGGGGATGTTCGGAGCTGGACCATTGAGGCCGCCCGGGCAGAAGCCAACCGCTTGCGGGTGGAGCTGGATGGGGGCAATGACCCCCGCGAACTGGAACGCGAACGCCTGGAAGCCAAAGCCGCCAAGGCCGCGCAAAAGGTGGCCCAGGCCGTGACCGTGGGCGAGGCCTGGAGCGCTTACGTCGAAGCCCGGCGCCCACGCTGGGGCGATCTGCATTACCGCGACCACATCGCCAAGGCCAAGGCAGGCGGCGAGCCCGCCACACGCGGCACACGGGGCCGCAAAGAAACTGTGGCCGGGCCGCTGTACCCCTTGATGCAAATGCCCCTGCGCGAACTGACCGCGAGCGCCATCTCGGCCTGGGCAGAATCTGAAACCCAAACCCGCCCCACAGCTACCGCCTTGTCGTGGCGTTTGCTGCGGGGCTTTTTGAGTTGGTGCAGCGAACAAAGCCAATACGCCCAGGTGCTGCCCCCACAAAACCCGGCCAAGGCCAAGGTGGTGCGAGAAGTGGTCGCCAAGCCGAAGGCCAAGCAAGACGTTTTGCAACGCGAGCAATTGCCCGCTTGGTTTGCGGCCGTGAAGCAGTTGAGCAACCAGTCCGCCGCGAACTACCTGCAAATCTTGCTGCTGACCGGCGCCCGCCCGGGCGAAGTGCTGGCCTTGCGCTGGGAAGACGTGAACGAGAAATGGAAAGGCCTGACCATCCGCGACAAAGTGGAAGGCGAACGGACCATCCCCCTGACCCCTTATGTGGCCCAACTGTTGAGCCAACAACCCCGCATCAATGATTGGGTGTTTGCCAGCCGATCCAGCGACCCGAAGATGGCCGACAAGCCGATGAGCACGCCCCACAAACTGCATGAGCAGGCTTGCGCGGTGGCAGGCCTGGAGGGGCTGACCCTGCATGGCCTGCGGCGCTCATTCAAGACGCTGACTGAATGGGTTGAGGCACCGACCGGGGTGGTTGCGCAGATCATGGGGCACAAGCCGAGTGCGACGGCGGAGAAGCATTACACAGTGAGGCCGCTGGATCTGTTGAGGATGTATCACGAGAGGATTGAAGGGTGGGTGCTGGGGCAGGCTGGGGTTGGGATATCGGTGTGAGCGTGATGCTTAAAGAGCGCGCGTCTGCTTTCGGCGGCGGATTCAACCGGTCGATGCAACACACTGATAACTGCGTAAGCAGACGGAGTGTTGCAAATGAAGTATCGGACACGAAACTACTACACCGACAGCCAAAAGGCGCTGATGTGGGACCGCTG
>NZ_JAQSIO010000005.1 GCF_028649455.1 Curvibacter microcysteis
AGTCAACTCAGAACTCTTTCGAACCCCTCACCAACCAACCGCTTGTCAGTCACTGCGTTTTCAGCAGAGCCTCGAATTATATACCGCTTTTCGCAGCACAGTCAACTCGAAGAAGACTTTTTTTCTTCAGCTCCGTCGCAGCACAAAAGAAACTCTTTCACACCACCACTTCACCAAACTTCTGCGCAACCACCGAAGCCGCTACACAGAAGGACTGTTTGATCAGTCGAGCCCTCAATTATACACAAGAAATCAGGCTCAAAGCAAGAACCGCGAAATTTATGCAGATGGGCACACGGCGCCGCGTTTCGTGCACCGGGCCTTTGTACCGCGTCCTCAAGCGCTCGGCTCCTAGGACGTCCTCCAAGCAAGCCAGGCTGCATACATATATGAGGGATGCGTAGCTGCTCCATGCCCCCTCAGCAGAACGTGCGCGTCATGCGCCACGGGGTGCGTCATGAGGCCAAGCATCTTCTACATTCATAGATGGTGCGACAACCGGGGTGTCATGCAGAAGGCCCTTGCTGGCCCAGGGGAAGCGCGGGATTTGATGTCCCTTGCCCCGCCATGGCCGGCACGGAAAAGCACAGGCGCCTAAAATAGATCGGTGACCTCCATACTCAACGCTGACCTGCACTGCCACTCCGTCGTCTCCGACGGCACCCTGACCCCTGAAGCCTTGGCGACGCGAGCCAAAGCCAATGGCGTAGAACTTTGGGCGCTGACCGACCACGATGAAATCGGGGGGCAATTGCGTGCCGCCGCTGCCGCACGGGCGCTTGGCATGCACTACCTGACAGGGGTGGAGATTTCCGTCACCTTTGCCAACGAAACCGTGCACATCGTGGGACTGGGCTTTGACGCCACAGACCCGCGCATCATGAGCGGCTTGCAGGCCACCCGTGGGGGGCGCGGTCAACGGGCCCAAGAAATGTCGGCCCAACTGGCCAAGGTCGGAATTCAAGGCGCCTATGAAGGTGCACTCAAGTTCGTGGGCAACCCAGAGTTGATTTCGCGCACCCACTTCGCCCGCTTTCTGGTCGAGAGCGGTGTGTGCCGCGACACGCCCGAGGTCTTTCGCAAGTACCTGATCGACGGCAAACCCGGTTTTGTGCCCCACCGCTGGGCCTCTTTGCAACAAGCTGTGCAATGGATCACTGAATGCGGTGGGGTCGCCGTCATTGCCCATCCGGGTCGCTACCGCTTCACGGCCAATGAACAGTACGCTTTGTTCTCGGAATTCAAGGCCCATGGCGGGCAGGCGGTGGAAGTCGTCACTGGCAGCCACTCCCCTTCGGAGTACGTGACCTACGCCGACATGGCGAAGGAATTCGGCTTGGCTGCTTCCCGGGGCAGTGATTTCCACAGCCCGGATGAGTCGCACACCGACCTCGGCGCCCTGCCCTACCTCAGCGGTGAGTTGACCCCAGTCTGGGAGTTGCTGGCCCACCGCATCCAGTGAGGCCCGCATGAGCCTGGCCCCTGGGTACCAGCCGAGTCGCATGCTAGGCGGCATCGGTTTGGCCATTGCAGCGACCGCCTGCTTTGCCACACTGGACACCACCACAAAAATGATCAGCGCCAGCGTCCCGCTGGCCATGGCCTTGTGGTGCCGCTATTTCTTTCAATCCATTGCCACCAGCATGGTGGTCTTGCCCAGCCGAGGGTTGAGGGTCTTGCGCACCGCCAACCCCAGGTACCAATGCCTGCGGGGCGTGCTCCTGCTGATGAGCAGCATGTTCGCATTCTTCAGCCTGCAGCACATGCCGGTGGGAGAAGTCACGGCCATTGTGATGATCTCCCCCCTGGTGATCACCGTGCTGGCGGCCACCGTCTTGCGCGAGAAGGTCTCCATGCTGCGTTGGGTGTTGGTGGTTCTTGGCTTTGTCGGCACCTTGATGATCATCCGCCCCGGCGCCAGCACCTTCAGTTGGGCGGCTCTGTTGCCACTGGGACTGGTGGCCAGCAATGCGGCGTTTCAGATCTTGACCAGTCAATTGGCGCGCACCGAAGACCCGGTGACCATGCACTTCTACACGGGCTGGGTCGGGACCCTGCTTTGCAGCGTGCTGTTGCCTTTTGTCTGGGTCAGTGAGTTGCCCTGGACCACCTGGCTGGCCATGGGCCTGATTGGCCTGATGGGCACCATTGGGCACTTCATGCTGATCCTGGGCTACGGACGCACCCCAGCGGCCATCCTCACGCCTTACCTATATGCACAGATTGGTTTTGCCATGCTGGGCAGTTGGTTGGTGTTCTCGCACCTGCCCGACATTCACGCTTTGCTGGGCATTGCGCTCATTGTCTTATCGGGTGCTGCGGGAGCCTGGCTGACCCTGCGTGAAAGCCGCATCCCGCGCCCCTTGGCCTGAGCGCCTTCGCTCGCGTCGACCACCCCTGAATCTCTATGGCTCAATACTTCGAACTCCACCCTGACAACCCGCAAGCCCGACTGCTCAAGCAGGCCGTGGCCCTGCTGCAACAAGGCGGCGTCTTGGCGGTGCCGACCGACTCCAGCTATGCCCTGGTGTGCCACCTGGACGACCGCGATGCCGCTGACCGCCTGCGCCGCATTCGCCAAGTGGACGACAAGCACCACCTGACCTTGCTGTGCCGTGACCTGAGCGAGCTGTCCAACTACGCCAAAGTGGACAACAAGCAATACCGTCTGCTCAAAGCCGCGACACCAGGCGCCTACACCTTCATTCTGGAAGCCACCAAAGAGGTGCCACGACGCGTCAGCCACCCGCAGCGCAAGACCATTGGCCTGCGCGTGCCTGACCACAAGGTCTTGCAAGCCCTGCTGGAACTGCATGGTGCCCCGCTGCTGGCCACCACGCTGATCCCTGCCGGGGAGACCGAGCCGCTGAACGATGCGCGAGAAATTCGCGAGCGCTACGAACACCCCCTGGCCGCCGTACTGGACGCAGGTGCCTGCGCCCTGGAGCCCACCACCGTCGTCGACTTGACCCCCTTGGGTGACGGTGACGAGCCGGAGGTGATTCGCGAGGGCGCTGGCCCGCTCGCCACCCTGGGCCTGTGAAACCCGCCCGGGGCGAGGCCTCGGGCTCTGAGACAATCACCCCGTGAACCACTTCTCTGACCTGATCCAGACCGTTCTGGTCTACGCCCTGCCCGTGCTGTTCGCCATCACGCTGCACGAAGCCGCGCACGGTTACGCAGCGCGCTTCTTTGGCGACAACACCGCGGCCATGATGGGTCGCATCACACTCAACCCGGCACGGCACATCGACCCCATGGGCACCTTGCTGATGCCTTTGCTGCTCTACTTTGCCACCTCGGGTGCGTTTTTGTTTGGGTACGCCAAGCCGGTCCCCGTCAACTTTGGCAACTTGCGCAACCCCAAGCGGGACATGATCTGGGTCGCGCTGGCTGGCCCGGCTGCCAATTTTGTGCAAGCCATGTTGTGGGCCCTGCTGCTGGTTATGCTGGCGGGCAGCGGCGTCACCGAGCGCTTCTTCCTGGAGATGGCCCGCGCTGGCGTGTTGGTCAACCTGGTGATGTGGGCCTTCAACCTCTTTCCGCTGCCCCCGCTGGACGGTGGCCGCATCCTGGTCGGCCTGCTGCCCCGCCCCTTGGCCTACCAGGTGTCGCGCCTGGAGCCCTGGGGGTTTTTCATTGTGATGGGGCTGGTGATCGCGGGTGTTGTGGGCTCTGTGTGGCTGCGGCCCCTGATGGCCGTTGGCTACAGCCTGATTGAAACCCTGATCGTGGGCCCCGCGTCCACGCTGTTTCGCTGAGCCCTGAAGCCCTGCCCCAGCGCCTCTTATTCTTTTGTCGATAGCAACCTGATTTCTCCCAGCCATGAGCACCAAGCGCGTCCTGACCGGCATCACCACCACCGGCACCCCCCACCTCGGTAACTATGTGGGCGCCATTCGCCCGGCCGTGGCCGCCAGCCGCGCCCCCGGCGTGGAAAGCTTCTACTTCCTGGCTGACTACCACGCACTGATCAAATGCGATGACCCAGCCCGCATCCAGCGCTCCACACTGGAAATCGCCGCGACCTGGCTGGCCTCGGGCCTGGACCCGGAGCGCGTGACCTTCTACCGCCAGTCCGACATCCCTGAAATCCCCGAGCTGACCTGGCTGCTGACCTGCGTCACCGGCAAGGGCATCCTCAACCGCGCCCATGCTTACAAGGCGGCGGTCGACCGCAATGAGGCGGCCGGCAACGACCCGGACGCCGACGTCAACGCAGGCCTGTTCATGTACCCGGTCTTGATGGGCGCGGACATCTTGATGTTCAAGGCGCACGAAGTGCCCGTGGGCCGCGACCAGATTCAGCACATTGAAATGGCGCGCGACATGGCGCAGCGCTTCAATCACCTCTATGGTGAGCACTTTGTGCTGCCAGAAGCCTTGATTGAAGAGTCGGTCGCGACCTTGCCGGGCCTGGACGGCCGCAAGATGAGCAAGAGCTATGACAACACCATCCCGCTGTTCACCCCGCGCGATGCCATGCGCCGACTGATCGCGGGCATCCTGACCGATTCGCGCGCGCCGGGTGAGGCCAAGGAGGTCGAAGGTTCCGCCCTGTTCCAGATCTACCAAGGCTTTGCGAGCGCCGAAGAAACCCAAGCCCTGCGCCAGGCCTACGCCGACGGCATCGCCTGGGGTGACGCCAAACAAGCCTTGTTTGAACGCGTGGACCGCGAAGTGGCGCCCATGCGCGATCACTACCAAGAGCTGCTGGCCCACCCCGAACTCTTGGAAGACATCTTGCAAGCCGGCGCGGCCAAGGCACGCCGCCTGGCCACGCCCTTCATCCAAGAACTGCGCCATGCCGTGGGCCTGCGCCGCCTGTCCGCCGTGGCCAGTGCCAAGACACCGGCAGCCAATGACAAAGTGGCCCTGCCCAGCTTCAAGCAGTACCGCGAAAAAGACGGTTTGTTTTATTTCAAGCTGCTCGATGCCCAAGGCAAGCTGCTGCTGCAAAGCACCGGTTTTGAAGCCCCCAAGGCCGCAGGTCAAGCCATCGCTCAACTCAAACAAAGTCCCGCAGAGACCTTGCAGACCCTGCAGGGCCAATGCCACTTGGCCGACGGTGTGGATGAAACAATTGTGCTGGCGGCACTGACCGCCCTGCAGCCGCAAGATGGCGACTGAAGGTCTTTGACCGCTGTTCACCGCGATCGAGTGGACCAGAAAAAGGGGCGTTCAACGCCCCTTTTTTCATGCAGCACTGTCGCTCGCCTGCCGGCCACAGGATCGACCGCGCTCAGGCGTGCCCCAGGCGGGCCGGTGCACTGTGGGACACGGTTGGCACGGCACTGCCTTGCGGCGCAGCATCATCGTCGTCCAGCTTGAACTCCCCCACCACTTCCTGCAACTGGCGCGCCTGTGTGGACAGCAAGGCCGCGGCCTGAGCCGCTTGCTGAACCAGGGCCGCGTTTTGCTGGGTCACCGAATCCATGTGGGCCACCGCCTGGTTGACGTGCTCGATGCCCGTGCTTTGCTCATTCAGCGCCCCCGAGATTTCGCCCAACAAGCCCGTCACCTGACCCACGGCCTGGACGATCTCCGCCATGGTATGGCCCGCCTGGCCGACCAGCCCGGCGCCACTCTGAACCTGCTCGACCGAGTCCCCAATCAGCGACTTGATCTCCCGTGCGGCCACCGCGCTGCGCTGGGCCAGGGAACGCACCTCGCTGGCCACCACGGCAAAGCCTCGGCCTTGCTCGCCCGCCCGGGCAGCCTCCACCGCTGCGTTGAGCGCCAGGATATTGGTCTGGAAGGCAATGCCTTCGATGACCTGGATGATGTCCACAATCTTCTTGGAACTGGCACTGATGGCGTCCATGGTCTGCACCACCTGGTCCACCACCTGACCGCCGCGCTGGGCAATGCCCGAGGCGTTGACCGCCAAACCGCTGGCAGAGCGCGCGCGCTCGGCGTTCTGGCGCACGGTGGAGGTCAGCTCTTCCATGCTGGCGGCGGTTTCCTCCAGCGAGGCCGCCTGGTCCTCGGTACGACGCGACAGGTCGGCGTTGCCCGAGTGGATGTCGCCCGCCGCGTGGGCAATCGCATCGGTCGAACCCTTGATGCGACCGACCAAATCAGTCAGCGTGTCTTCCATCGTGCCCAGCGAGCCCAGCAAGCGGCCAAAATCACCGCCCAGCTCGGTGCTGAACTCCTGACTTAAATCCCCCGAAGCCACGGTCTCGGCAATGAACAAGGCGTCATTGAGTGGTTTGACAATGCTCCGGCGCAGCGACCACACCGCCACCGCGGCGACCACGGCCGACAGCAGGCCCAAGCCCAGCATCCACCAGCGGCTGGTGCGGATCTCGCCGCTGGCCGCCTCCACTTGCGCCTCCATGCGTCGACGCTGCTCGTCGGCCAGTTGCTGACCCAATTCACGCACCCCGTCGACTGCGGGCAGGGCCTCACCCAGCAAGCGCTTCAATCCGGCCTCTTGATCACCCTGAACCAAGCCCTGAGCCGCTTGCGCCAGGGCCTGCTGCGCCTTGGCGGCACGGTCGGTCAAGGGCGTGGCCAAGGCTTTCTCGGCGGCAGGCATGTCCAAGGCCAGCAGATCCCGGGCGCCGTCGCTGCTGATCTTGAGCTGAGACTCCAATTGGCGGCCCACCAGGGCTTTGTCGGCCCCAGCCTGGGACAGGAGCAAGGCCTGACGGGCGGCGGACTCGGTCCCCTGCACCAGCGCCATGACGGCGTCACGCTCGATCCTGTTGCTGCGGCCCAGCACACGCTGGCTTTCTTCAACCTGCCCCAATTGGGTCCAGCCCAAAGCCAGGATGGCTGCCGCCAACACCACCACGTAAGAAAAGGCCAAAGCCAAGCGGGTACTGATCTTCAAATTGTCGAGGGACACAGGGCACAAGCTCCAAGAAAACCGTCGGGGATCAATGGGGAACCATGAGGAGGCACAGACCTCGCCAAGAACCCCATCATAGAAGCGGAATTCGATGGATGAACAATTGGAAACACCCTAGGACAGGGGCTGTTTCAAGGCCGACGCGGCCTGGCGGTCCACTTCCGCCAATTTCTAGGGGTTTTCACCCATCATTTAATAACGTACTAGTTCGTACATTATTGAGATAATGCCCAGACCAGCCTCCTGCCAAGGCCTGCTGTTCCCTCACAACACCTAGACACCTGCGCATGATCTCCGGCAAGACCACCCTGATCGCCCACCTGGGCTACCCGACCGAGGCGTTCAAAGCGCCCATGATTTACAACCCCTGGTTCGAACAGCAAGGCATCGACGCCGTGGTCATGCCCATGGGCGTGCAAGTCGATGACTACCCCGCCATGCTGGCCGCGCTGTCGCGCGTGACCAACCTCAAGGGCGCCTTGGTCACCATGCCGCACAAAGTGAGCACGTTGGCGCTGGCCGATGAGCTCACGCCCACCGCCCGCATCGCTGGGGCGTGCAACGCCCTGCTCAAGCTGCCCGATGGCCGCTGGCTGGGTGACCAATTCGACGGTGAAGGCTTTGTGCGCGGCCTGCTGCGCAAAGGCCGCCCCCTGAAGGGTGTTCGCGTGCTGGTCACGGGCTGTGGCGGCGTGGGCTCGGCGATTGCTGCTTCGTTGGCCGCGGCCGGTGTGGGACACATCAGCCTGTTTGACCGACTGGCCAGCAGTGCCGAGGGCTTGGGCAGCCGCCTGCAACAACACTATCCGCAACTGACCGTGCGAACGGGCTCGGATGACCCGGCAGACCATGACATCGTGGTCAACGCCACGCCCATGGGCATGAACGACACGGACCCGCTGCCGCTGGACATCGACCGCATCGCCCCCAGCACCCTGGTGGGCGAAGTGGTCATGAAGACCGAGCACACCCCGCTGCTGAAAGCGGCGCTGGCCAAGGGCTGTGAGGTGCAAGTAGGCACGGACATGCTGTTCGAGATGATCCCGGCCTACCTGGAGTTCTTCGGCTTTGGCACGGCCAGCGCGGACGAGCTGCGCGCCGTCTCGCAGATCCGCTACTGAGCCTGCCCCACCCAACGCACCTAGATTGCCCGCCATGCGCCGCTCCATCGCCACCGTCTCCATGAGTGGGACCTTGAGCCAAAAGCTCGAGGCCATCGCCGCCGCCCGTTTTGACGGCATCGAGCTGTTCGAAGCCGACTTCATCAACTTCAACGGCAGTGCCCGCGACCTGCGCCGCCAAGCCGAGGACCTGGGCCTGGGCATTGACCTGTACCAGCCCTTCCGCGACTTCGAAGGCATGCCCGACGCACAGTTCAAGCGCAGCCTCGAGCGCGCCGAACGCAAGTTCGATGTGATGGAAGAACTGGGCTGCCCGCTGGTGCTGGTGTGCTCCAACACCTCGCCGCTGTCGCTCAACGACCCCGCTCGGTCCGCCGCCCAGTTGCATGAACTGGCCGAGCGCGCCAGTCGGCGCAACCTGCGCATTGGCTACGAAGCCCTGGCCTGGGGCCGCTGGGTGAACCTGTACCAACAGGCGTGGAACATCGTCGACACCGCCAATCACCCGCACCTGGGCGTGATCCTGGACAGCTTCCACACCCTGTCGCTGAAGGACGACCCCAGTGGCATCGCCCAGCTGCCGGGTGATCGCATCTTCTTTGTGCAGATGGCCGATGCCCCCTTGATGAGCCTGGACGTGATCCAGTGGGCGCGCCACCACCGCAACTTCCCCGGCCAAGGCAAGCTCGACGTCGAGACCTTCTTTGAGCAGGTGCTGCTGTCAGGCTACACCGGCAACCTGTCGCTGGAAATCTTCAACGACGTGTTCCGCGAAACCCCCAACCGCCGCACGGCAGTGGACGCCATGCGCTCGCTGCTGTACCTGGAAAGCCAGGTGCGCCAGCGACTGAGCCACAGCGCCCACAACCCGGCCGCCCCAGAAGCCGCCGCCGCCAGCCGCGCGCTGCAGCGCTTGGACCTGGCCATGCCCCCCCCAGCGCAAGACCTGCAAGGCTACAACTTCATCGAATTTGCCGTGGATGCGCCGGGCGCCCAAGCGTTGGGCCAGACCCTGAGCGCACTGGGCTTTGAGCATGCGGGTCACCACCGCAGCAAGGCGGTGGACCTGTACCGCCAAGGTGAGATCCAGCTCGTCATCAACGCCCAACCGGGCTCGGAGGCGAGCCAACGTTTCGAGGACCAAGGCCCCAACGTGTGTGCCTTTGGCCTGAGCGCCGCCGACCCGGTGCAGGCAGCCAACCGCGCTGCCGCCCTGCTGTCGGCGCGCCACCATTCCCCGCTGGGTCCGCAAGAGCTGCAGTTGCCTGCCATCATTGCCCCGGGGGGCGCCGTGGTGCACTTTGTGCACGCAGGCACCACCTTGGCAGCTGATTTCGACCCCGTTCCAAGCCGCCCTGGACCACCGGCAGATGCGGGTCTGACCCACATCGACCATATGGCCCTGGCCCTGGCCACCGACCAACTCGACACCTGGACCCTGTTTGGCAAAGCCATCCTGGGCCTGCAAGCTGGTGAAAGCCAGGAACTGGCCGACCCCTTTGGCCTGATCCGCAATTGCGCGCTGAGCAACCCCAGCCGGGCGCTGCGCCTGGTGATGAACGCCTCCACCAGCCAGCGCACACGGACCGCGCGCCAGGTGCACACCACCGGCCGCTCGGGCGGCAGCGTGCACCACATCGCCTTGGGCACCCCAGACATTTTTGCCACCGTGCGCCGTCTGCGTGAGCGCGGCGTGAAGTGGGTGCCCATCAGCGCCAACTACTACGACGACCTGCTGGCCCGGCTCGACCTGGACGAAGCCCTGGTCCGCGACATGCAGGCCCACCACATCGTCTGCGATCTGTCAGCCCAAGGCCGCTTTCTGCACGCTTACACCGAGCCCTTCGCTGACCGCTTCTTTTTTGAAGTGGTGCAACGCGAGGACTACGACGGCTACGGGGCTGTCAATGCCGCGGTGCGCATGGCCGCGCAAGAGCAGGCCCGGCCAGCCTGAGCGGGCGTGCCTGCCGGGCCAGTTCGGGCACGGCGCTGGGGACGCCAGCCGATCAAGCCGCGCGCAGTTCGTCAGTGCGCAACCAAGTCAGCCACTGGCTTGAACTGAGGGCGGCACAACCCGCGGCCTGGCGTCGCAATTGCTGCAGCAGGCCAGCGTGGTCTTGGCCGGAGGCCTGGCGCAACAGGGCTCGCAGGGTTTCGGGCGACCAGACCAGCACAGTGCAGCCCTGGCTGACCCGGCATTCACGCATGGCAGGCTCCAAGCCCAAGGCATGAGCCCAGCCCAACCAGGCACCCGGACTCAACACCCGCATGCTTTGGCCGGGTGCATGCTGCAGAAACTGGGCGCGCGCAGTGGCGTCGGGGATGGACTCCGCCAGCGCCTGCCAAGCCAACCAAGGGTCTTCGGTCAGGGTGGCGATTGGCTCGCACAAGCTCAAGGCCACCGGTCCCAGTACCTGGCTGGCCTGCCCCACCAAAGCCTGGAACACATCCCGCTCCAAGCGGCGCGAGCGGCCAGGCACTGCGAGCGCCGGGTCAGCCAGGGCCTGCAGCAGCTGCGCCAGGTCGTCACTGGCCTGTGCTTCCATCAAGGGTCGGGTCTCCCGCAAGCGGCCGGCGACCAACAGTTTGATCGAGGCTCCCTCGCAACGCTCGTGGCGGCCGTAGTGCAGGGTCTGGGCGCTGCGGGCCCAGGCCTGCCGCAAGGCGGGGCTCAAGCCCGCCAACACGGTGCCCAGCAGTGCCTCTTGCAGTGCAGGGGACGCGCCGACCGGGGCCTGAACTGGCGCAGCACGCAAAGCAGGCCGGGGGGCTGGGCTGGGCTGCACCGCAGCGCTGGCACCATCACCCCCTTGCCACAGTGCCGGAGCACCTTCCCAGATCGGCCAAAACGCAGGGGGCGCCGGCAGGGCCAGCCCTTCGCGTGAAAGGGCATACCAAAAGCGCTCCAGGAAAGCCGAGGCCATGCCGGCTCGTTCCATGTAGCGCAAGGTGTAGAAGCGCACGACATAGCGCAAGGTGCCGTTGGCCGGGTCGTTGGACACCAGCAAGACGCTGGGGCCAGGTTGTTCCAGCGCTCCGGGCAAACCGCTTTGCAGAATCTGCATGGCCGTGCGCACGACCTGGCCCGGGGCGTGCTCCGTGCTGACGAAAAACGGGAACTCGTGGCGGAACGGAACATCGGCCGCAATCACCTCCAGGGATCGGTTGGTGAACTCACTGTTGGGCATCACGATGGTCGACCCCCTCACCGTGCGCACCTTGACCGAGCGCCAGGTCATGGCCACGACCTGCCCCTCCAACTCATCGCGGCGGATGAAGTCGCCCACGCGAATCGGTTTGTCGATCTCGATGGAGACGCCCGCAAACAAGTGTCCCAGCGTGGGCTGCAAGGCCAAACCAATGATGGCCGACAACAAGGCCGACGTCGCCAGCAAGCTGCCCAAGTCACGGTTCAGGCCCCAATGCAAAAACAACACCGTCACCAAGGCGTAGAGCACGATGGTCAGCACGGACTGAAGCAACTCGGAGCCGGCCCCGGACCGGTAGCGCAAAGTGCTGCGCAACACATGCACCAACAGTTGCTGCAGAACTTGGGCCGTGGCCAGGGCGCTCAAGCCCAAGGCCAAAGGGGTCAGCCACACGCCGTGAGCGGCCCAAGGGCTCAGACCCGGCTCATTGCTCAGGGTGACCTGCAGCAACCACGCCAGGGCAGCCAGCGCCAAGGTGATCAGGGGCCACATGGTGCTCAGTCCTTCTTGTCCGAGGGGGCGGCCGTGACGGGCGCGCGTCGGTCCATCAGGCGCAAGGCCTGGTCCACACTGCTCTTGAGCCGCAAAATGGCTTTCTGCAAATCACTGAACTCACCTGGCGCCACCGGCAGGGTCGTGCCTCCCGGCCCGCGCTCCAGACTGGACGCCAAAGCCACCTGGGTCAGCGCCGCCAGGGGGTGGGTGACATGGCGACGCAAGAGCAACAACATGACGGCAGCAGACAGCACAAACACGCTGGTGATGGAGCCAATCGTCACCACCACGCTGTTCAAAGCCTTCTGTTCAGCGGGCGCCGTGGCCACCTGCACCAGTTGCAGCCCCACCACATCGCCCATTTGCCAACCAAAACCGTTGCTGCTTCCGTAGCGGGCCAACATGGCTTTGGGTGCCGCGGCCGGCACACTGTGGCATTGCAGGCAGGCGCTGGAACTCATGCGAATGGGACGGGCCACGTAATACTGCCGGGCTGCGCCCTCCCCCACCTCGCCGATCAACTCTTGCCGACTCGGATCACCCTGGAACTGGCGCAGCAGGCCCACTTCCCAGTCCGTGGCCCGGTCATTCACATTGGTGGGGTTGAGCGAGCTTTCTCGGTACTTGTAGCCAGGCAACTTGTCTGCCAGGCGGTGCATGGCGCTCTGGGCCGCAAAAGAAGGCACTTGAGCGGCATGAAAACGGTCGGGGTCCGGCAAGCTGGCCAAAGCCTGGGTCACCTCTTCGGAGGTGAAGGCCCGCACCGCCAAAGCGGTCTCCAGCACCATGTCGGCCTTTTGCTTGATCTCGTCCTGGGCCTGGCGCGCCTCCAGCCGATAAGAAATACAGCCTGCCGCCACCACCCCGAAGACAAAGCAAAGAGCAATGATCCCGGCAAAGCGGGTTTCCAAACGCATGATTTCCCCCTGACATCCAGCGCTGTCGCTTTGATGAGCGGTCGAGTCACTGGATCAGAAGTCATTCTGGGGGAAAGGGCTGGCCAGTGGTGCGTTTGCATCCAAATGAGCTCTAACGGTCGGCATGTCATCACATCGTCACAAACCGCCCAAGCCCCTGGACGGCCGGATCCTCAGGCGAGGCCTCGAGCGACTGATCTTGCGCAGAACTGGCAAGGGCTGACCAGGGCCAGCCCCGCCAAACTCAATGGGCCAAACGCACACAAAACAACACGCTGCCACTGCCACCTGATTGCAAGCCGATGGGTGCTGCACTGTTGTCCGTGAGCTTCCAGACCAGGGGGCCGGTTGCGCCCAGCGCGGGCTGATCGGTCACCGTGCAGCTGGCCAGCCCTTGGGGCAGTGTGCCGCAGCCAGCGCTCTGGAAGCCCGTGTAGGCCGGCACGGCGTCGGAAATCTGAATGCCCGTCACCGGCCCGCTGGAGCCATTGGCATAGCTCAAGCGGTATTCCAGGAAACTACCCGGCATGGCCGTGTTGCTGGCCGAGAAAGGCAAGGTGTCAGCCACCGTGCTGGGGCAAGTAGCCACCTTGCGAACCTCCTTCAACAAAGTCAACGCCCCAGAGGCGTTCACCCCCACCGTGGTGACATCCACCTTGGTCTGCGCGCGCACCACCGACCCGACCTGGGGTGTGGGCTGGTAAGTTTCCGTGGCGGTCAAGGTGGTTTGATCGGTGCTGCCAGAGGCGGCCGAAGCCGGACTGAACACCCGCACCAACAAGCAAACGGTTTGCCCTGCCGTGACCGACACAGGCCCGTTGAGCACGGTGTCTGAGGCGTCGAGGCTGGCATTGCACTGATTGTCCAAGTAGAGGGTGCTCGTCCACGGTGCCCCCGACGGGCTGGGCTGATCCGCAGTGCTGAACACCACGCTCGCCGACGTGCCCGCCAAGAAGCTGTGCCCGTACACCACCGACTGCCCCGGCTGCAGCTGCTGGCGACCGTCCCCCGTCAACAGGCTGATCGGCACCTCGCCAAACACAATGCCGCTGTAGTCCGTGCCAGCCGCCAGGGTGAAGTTCAAACTGCGGGTGGCCGCATTGAAACTGCCCGCCGTGTTGCCCGCTTGATTGCTGACGGAAACCCAAGCGCCAGGCGAGGTCTCGACCAGGCACACCGGGCCCGGCACGGCAGCCGCCGTGCTCAGGCTGAAGCGCCCCTCACCGTCCGTCACCGTGCTCGCATAGGTGGTCCCACTGCAGTTGCCCAAGGTCATGGTGACACCTGGGCGTCCTGCCTCGGCACCGTTCTTGACCCCATCGTGGGCCGTGCCGCCACCAGCACCGTTGTCTTGCAGCACCAGGCCCGACACCGTCTGCCCAGCCGAGGCCGCGACCGTGGCTGTGCAGACCAGGTTGGCACCTGCAGGCACCTGACCGGCCGTCAGGGCCAGCGTTGTGCCACCCGACACGCTGACATCAAAGGTGCCGGAGGGGTTGCCACTGGCCGCGCTGTTGGCATCCACGCAAGACGCCGAGCTGATCACCCAACCCGCCGGGCCACTCAAGCTCAGTTGCGTGGGGCTGCTGGCCGCCGCCAGGACCTGAACGGGGTTGGGACTGCCGGGCACCGGGCTGGAGGAAGCCCCCGCACTGACGAACGACTGGGCCGTGTAGCCATTGCCCGCCGTCGCCGAGGGCTGGGTGGTGAAGGTCACCGAACCGCTGCCCGTCTGACGCAACAGGCTGAGCTGGAAGATCGGCAGCTTGACCAGGGTCGCTTGGCAACGGATCACATTGCCAGCGGTGGTCGCCGTGGCGTCAAAGCTGAAAGTGCCCGTGCTGCCGGTGCCTGCAAAACTGGCGCTGCCCGGCGCGGCTGCGCCACCGCTGCTGCTGACCGTGCAACTGCCGCCAGTGGCTGACCAGCCCGCAGGCACATTGAAGGGCACGGTGCTGGCCCCGGTGTTCAAGCCCTGGGGCGTGATGCTGCCCGTGCCCTGCGCCGGCGTACCCGTGGCACCCGTGGTGGTCAGGGTGGTGGCCGTGAAGCCATTGCCCCCCGTGCCTGCACCGATGGCAAAGGTGTTGTTGCCGCCCAGGGTGTTGAAAGTGAGCTGGAGCTGCGCCTGGCTCGACACCGTCAGCCCCGGCGTGGCCGCACAACCGGCCGTGGGTGTGTTGGTGCCCGTGCAGTTCGCCGGGGTTTGAGCGGCATTGCTGCCCGTGCTGTCCACGGCTGCGCGGTTGACGGCGCTGCTGCCCGAGGCCGATGCCACCGGGGTGACGCTGACGCTGAACTGGGCAGAACCCGTGCTGGCCGGCAGGCCTGCGCTGAGGCTGACCGTGCACTTGAGCAGTTGGCCCGTTGTCACATCGCCACTTTGCACCGAACAGCTCACCCCACTGGGCGTGACCGTGCCACCGCTGACCGGGGCTGCCACGTTGGCAAAGCCCACCCCCACCGGGAGTTGGTCGTACACGTCAATGCTGTTGCCGCTGGCCGCAGAGCCGGTGTTGGACAGCGTCAGCGTGTAGGCGCTGGTCACGCCCACCGTCAAGCTGGCGGGGTTGGTTTTGCTCAAGCCCAGGTTGACGCCGCTGCCCACGGTTTGGGGTGCGCTGGTCGTGCAGCCTGGCGTGGGTGTGTTGGCTCCCGTGCAGTTCGCTGGCGTTTGGGCGGCGTTGCCACCCGTGCTGTCCACCGCTGCTTTGTTGACGACGCTGTTGCCCGAGGCGGTGGCCGTTGGCGTCACGCTCACACTGAACTTGGCGGTGCCCGTGCTGGCCGGAATGCCCGCGCTGAGGCTGACCGTGCACTTGAGCAGTTGGCCGGTGCTCACATCGCCGCTTTGCACGGAACAGGTCACACCCGTGGGCGTGACCGTGCCACCGCTGACCGGGGCCGCCACGTTGGTATAGCCCACCCCCACCGGCAGTTGCTCATACACGTCAATGCTGTTGCCGCTGGCGCCGCCGCCGGTGTTGCTCAGGGTCAGGGTGTAGCTGCTGGTCAGGCCAACCGCCAGATTGGCCGGGTTTTCCTTGCTCAAGCCCAGTTGGGTCAGGCTGCCTGCGGCAACCTGGTTGGTCGTCACCGCACAGCCCATGGGAGCCCCTGTGGACGAGCAATTGCTGACCGATGTGCTGCTCTGAGGCGCATTGAAACCCGTGGCGTCAATCCTGGCCTTGTTGGTGGCAAAGAACGCCGTGGCTGAGTTGCCTGGCAGAACCTGCAGGTCCACCGCCAAGTTCTGGCCCACAGCCAGCATGCTGGGCAGATCGACCGCGCACTTGACCAACAAGCCCGCAGCCACGCTGCCGCCAACGGCTGAACACGACACGGTGTTGGCCGCGACGCTGGTGGTCGGGTGGACGGGATCACGTGAAGCGCTGCCCGCTGGCACCACGCTGGCACCGACCAAGTTGAAACCAGGCCACAGCAGGTCGTAGAACTCCAGGTGTGGCTGCGCCGGTCCAGTACTGCTGCTGTCGTTGTTGCCAACGGCAATGCGGTAAGTAGAGACCGCATTGGCCTTGAGGCTTCCGTCGAGCGGGAAGGCGCTCTTAAACAAAGTCACCACCGGCCCAGAGGCACTGACCGTCACGCCAGGGGCGACCGCGCAACCCGCTGGCGTGCCGGTCGCCGTGCAGGTGCTGGGCGTGGGCGCTGCAGCCCCCCCAGCGGGGTCGACCGAGGCTTTGTTGGCCCCCGTGGTGCCGCTGGCCAAGGCCTGCGCGCGCACTGTGACCACGGCCGTGGCGCCAGACGCCAAGCCACTGGCCAGGCCCACCGTGCAGGTCAGCAATTGCCCAGGGCTGCTGCTGGCGCTGCCACTGGCCGAACAGGAGGCACTGCTGGGCGTGACGCTGCCGGCGCTGCTGGGTGCGATGTCGAAGAACTGCATGTTCTGCGGCAACTGGTCCAACAAGGTGAGGCTGGTGCCCGTGGTCACAGCACCGGTGTTGCTGATCTGCAAGGTGTAGCTGCTGAGCGCAGCCACACTGCCGCTGGCTGGGCTGGTCTTGCTGAGGCTCAGATTGATGCCATTGCCCACGGTTTGGGGTGCGCTGGTCGTGCAGCCTGGCGTGGGTGTGTTGGTTCCCGTGCAGTTCGCTGGCGTTTGGGCGGCGTTGCCACCCGTGCTGTCCACCGCTGCTTTGTTGACGACGCTGTTGCCCGAGGCCGTGGCCGTTGGCGTCACGCTCACACTGAACTTAGCGGTGCCCGTGCTCGCCGGAATGCCCGCGCTGAGGCTGACCGTGCACTTGAGCAGTTGGCCGGTGCTCACATCGCCACTTTGCACGGAACAGGTCACACCCGTGGGCGTGACCGTGCCACCGCTGACCGGGGCCGCCACGTTGGCATAGCCCACCCCCACCGGCAGTTGCTCATACACGTCAATGCTGTTGCCGCTGGCGCCCGTGCCGGTATTCGACAGGGTCAGGGTGTAGGCGCTGGTCGCACCCACCGCCAGGGTGGCCGGGTTGGCTTTGCCCAGACCCAAGTTGACACCGTTGCCCACGGTTTTGCCAGGGCTGACCGTGCAACCTGGGTTGGGCGTATTCAAGGCCGTACAGACTGTGGGGTCGGCCACCGAGTTGCCGCCGGTGGCGTCCACGGCAGCCTTGTTGGACAAGGGCGCCGTGGTGCTGACGCTGGCATTGGGCATGACGTTGATGACAAACTTGACCGAGCCTGAGGCGGCGATGCCCCCAGTGCCGACATTGAGCGTGCACTTGAGCAACTCACCCGTGGCCACCGCACTGCCCGAGCCTGACTGCACGGCGCAGGTGGCGCTGCTGGCAGAGGCTGAGCCGCCCGTGGTGGGCGCAGCGCTGATGAACGCCACATTGGCTGGCAGCTTGTCATACAGCTCGATGATGCTGGTGCCGCTGGCGTCCACACCCTTGTTGGTGACGGTGATGGTGTACGCACTACCCACCCCCACGGTCAAGGTGGCGGGGTCCTCTTTCGTCAACTCCAAGAAGGCACCGCTGCCCGCTGAAACCGTGTTGGTGCTCACGGCGCAACCCATGGGGCTGTCGGTGGCCGAACAAGCCGCCACGGCGGCACTGCCTTGAGGCGCATTGAAACCGGTGGAATCAATGCGGGCTTTGTTGGTGGCGCTGAAGGCGATGGCCGAGTTGCGCGGCTTGATCTGCAAGTCCACGGCAGCGAACGAATTCACCGTCAACAGGCTAGGAAGGTCGACCGAGCAAGTCACCAACAAGCCCGCCACCACGGTGCCGCTGGTCGAGCACAACACCGCACTGGGCGTGATGGTCGTGGCGGGGTTGGCGGGGTTGAGCGAAGGGCTACCACTGCTGACCGCAATGGCGCCAATCCAATCAAAACCCGGCGGCAACTGATCGCTGAACACAAAACGACTTTGTGCCGAAGCCGAACTATTGGCTGAGCTGTTGCCAATGGTGATGCGGTAGGTCGATGCCACACCCGCCCTCAGGCTGGTGGCCGAGGGCGTGACCCCCTTGAACAAGCTCACCACAGGGCCAACCGCGCTGACCGAGAAGCCAGGTGCAACGGCACAGCCCGCCGGTGAGCCCGTGGCCAAACACGCACCCGGCGTTTGGGCGGCGTTGTTGCCGCTGGGGTCGACCGCCGCTTTGTTGCTGCCGGTGGTGCCACCCGCCTTGGCCAAGACGCGGATATGGAAGCCCGCCGAGCCGCCGGCAGGAATACCGCCGGGAATGGTGATGCTGCAAATCAGTGACTGGCCCGGGTTGTTGGCCGCGCTGCCGGAGACCGAACAACTGCTGGCCGATGGTTGGACTGAGCCCGCGACACTGGGCTGAATGTCGTAAAACTCCAGGTTTTGCGGCAACTCGTCGTACACCACAAGGCTGTTTCCAGAAGCGACATTGCCCGTGTTGGAGAGCAAAAGCGCATAGCTACTGACCCCGCCCACGTTGCCGCTGGCTGGGCTGGTTTTGCTCAAGGCCAGCGTCACCGTGCCCTGCACGGTTTGCGCTGGGCTGACGGCACAGCCCACCGAGGGCGTGTTCTGACCGGTGCAACTGGCAGGGTTTTGCGCAGCATTGCCGCCCGTGCTGTCCACCGCAGCGCGGTTGATAACGCTCTGGTTGGCCGCTGCGGCCTCAGGCTTGACGCTGACACTGAACAAGGCCGAGCCGGGAATACCGCCGCTGACCGCACGGATACCGGCGCTGAAGGTGAGCGTGCACTTGAGCAGTTGCCCGCCAGACGTGACCGTGCCAGTGCCCACCGTCACACAACTCACGCCAGAGGGTGTGTCGGTGCCACCACTGATGGGCCCCGCTGCATTGGCAAAGCCCACACCCACCGGCAGTTGTTCATACACGTCAAGGCTGTTGCCGCTGGGTCCCGTGCCCGTGTTGGACAACGTCAGGGTGTAAGCGCTGGTCGCGCCCACGGCCAGCGTGGCGGGGTTGGCTTTGGACAGGCCCAGGTTCACGCCAGTGCCCACCGATTGCGAGGCCGTCACCGCACATCCCGCAGGGGTGCCCGTTGCCGTGCAAGCACTGGGCGCTTGCGCAGCATTCGCCCCGGTGGAGTCGATTTGCGCCTTGTTCACCACGCTGCTCGCCACCCCTGATTGCGGCGTGACATTGAGCTTGAATTGGGTCGTGCCCGTGCTGGCCGCCAAGCCCGTGGGTAAGTTGACCGTGCAGTTGAGCAACTGCCCACTGGCCACCGTGCCGCTGACCACGCTGCAGCTCACAGCGCTGGGCGTCACCGTGCCACCTGCCAGGCCTGCCGCACTGTTGAAGGCTACAAAAGGAGGCAACTGCTCAAACACGTTGAACACCGTGCTAGTGGCTGCCGAGCCCGTGTTGCTGACGCTCAAGGTGTAATCGCTGGCCAGCCCCACCGTCAGACTTGCCGGGTTGACTTTGCTCAGAGCCAGCTCAGGACTCGGGGTGATGTCCATCAACGAAATGTCATCGACAAAATGGTAATTGGTGTCAGGATTAAGATCCGATTGATAGGTAAAAGTGATTCGCACCGTATCCACTGGCACCACAAAACTGGCGAATTGAATAAAGTTCCAAGCCCCGTCAGACGGAGAGTCAACAATACCGCATTCTTGGTAGTTGAATCCGTTGGTATCAAACAGGCAAATCACACGCCCTGGGGTGAAGCCATAGAACCACAGGCTCATTTGATAGGTCCGGCCAGGCGTCACTGTGAATTTTTTGCTGAAGCTGTTCCCCGTCATGTGACTGCCGCCCAGTGGCATGGAGAAGTTGGGTGAATGGGATTGGGTGGTGGAAGGCCACGAAATCGGGAATGCGGGCGGGGTGTAATACCTCCAACCCTGGTCCGTGCCATCGTCAAAGTTGGCAACGCTTTGCAACGTGCTGGCTTGGGCCGAGAAAGAAACAACCAATGCCAACAACCAGATAAAAAAACAAACCAGGATTTTTGGGAGGGGCATCAAAAAGCGATCACGCCAAGCGAAAGATAATGAAAAAACCTGTTTCTCACCACTCAACCTTACTCTCATCATTTCAATTTGATCCATAAAGCTACCCTTGATCGTCAAATGACGACACTGGACCGGTGCCAGCAAAGCACCCCCATCGCTTGAAACCCTGCGCCCATGGGTGGCTGTTTTCAGCTGAATCGCGTGTTGCATGGGAGCCCTTAAAACTTCTTGTCGCGCGGCGAGATGGTGTTCTCGTCGAACTTGAATCGCATGCGCACATAGGGGCCCTTGGCGGTGAAGGCGCTGCCGCCCAGGTCGGGGTCTTTGATGCCCATGAAGTTGTAGCCCCCCGACATCCACAGGTTGGGCATGAGCTGGTAGCCCGCTTCCAGGCCCAGGATGGTCTGGTTGGTGCTCGTGCCGTTGGCCAAAGTAAGGCCAGCTTGCAGGCCCAGATCCCAGGACGCATTCAAGTCGCGGGTGATGCGGCCCAGCAGCAGCTGGGTGATGCCACTGGTGCTGATGCCGTCACTGCCAGAGCGGGCCCACTTCAGGGCGTAGCGTGCGCTCAGGATGGTGCTGCGCTCGGGCTGCACATTGGCCTGCAGGCTGATGATCTGCGACTCGGTTCGGGTGGAGCCCGGCAGGGTCAGGCTGCTGCCAGCGTTGGCCACGCCGATGTTTTGCAAGCGGTGCTCATAGCGGCCAATGGCGTTCCAGAGGTCTTGGTCCACAGGGCGGTAGGCAAAGCCAATCTGCTGGCGCTGCAGCAACTGGGTGGCGCCGCCCACGGCGCGGCTGTTGTTGCTGCTGACGACGCTGCGGGCCAGCAGGCTCCAGTCGGCATCGAGCTTGAGCGCCAAGCCCAGGGTGTTGAGAGCGCTGTTGGCGTCGGTGCCGTGGCGCAGCTCCACGGTGGTGCTGGCGCGGAGCTGGTTCTCCAAGGTGTATTCCAGCCCGCCGGTGACGGCGGTGGAGCCCAGGCCCGGCACGCCGCCCAGGGCACCGGTGTGCTCCAGGCCGGCCGTGCCGCGCAGGTGGTCGGTGAGCTTGAGCATGTTGCGCACGCCCAGCACCGCCTGGGCACCGCGGCCGTCAATGGTGTCGACCATGCGGTACTCGTTGAACAGGCGTCCGCCTTCCATGTAGGCGGTTTCTACGCCAATCAGACCGACGTTGTTTTGCTGCGTGGTGTTGGCGTCGTACTGGTTGTTGTAGAGGTTGGAAACCAGCGCATAGCGGCCATAAAGGCGGGCCTGGTCGGTGATTTGGTAATTGCCCCCCACGGTGAGCGCATGGCGCTCGCCGTCGGTGATGCCTTGCTCGGCCTCCACAAAGACTTCCGCTTGCGGGACCTCAGGCACTTTGCTGGTCAGGCGGCCTCGCACGCTGGTGAAGTTTTGATTGACGCTGGACACGCCCGTCTGCGACATGGACGGCCCGGTGGGCGAGGACACGGTGCCGTAGTTGAACGACCCCGCATTGGGCCCCGACTGTTGACCGGTACGGACGCCCACTTCGGCGGTCACGGTGTCGCTGAGTCGGCGCTGCACGGCGACCGACGCGCCATGGGTGTCCGAACCCTGGCTACCGATGCCGTTGTGGTTGTACACACCTTCGGCCTTGAGCTGGGTGCTGGGGTCCAAGCGCAACTCCATGCGCAGGCTGGCACTGGTTTGGCCTGCCGGGGTGGTGGCATTGGGGTTGTCAAACTGCGTGCTGGCGCTGTTGACCTGGGCCACGAGCTTGAGTTGGTCATCCTGACGGCGCAACTCGATGCGGCCCGCCTGGCCGTTGCCCTTGGCGTCGGACTGTGTCTTGACCACTTCCGAAGACAAGGTGGTGGCCTCGTCCAGGCGGGCCAAGGCCGTGGCCGCCGCCAGGCTGCGGGTGGCGGTGGGATTGCGGTCGGTGGCGGCCACAGCCCCCAGTTGCAGCTGGTCGTTCACTTTGAACTGGGCGTCGGTGCCCGCGACCCAGAAGGGGGTGCCGCCCGAATCCACTGAATAGCTGACACGGATGGATTGCGGGTTGAGGTCTGGGTCCAGGGAGCGCACCGGCGCCGTGAACAACAGGGTCTTGCTCAGCGGCTCGATGGTGTAGTCGACAAAGCGCGTCAACTGCGTGGTTTTGAGCACGGTTTGCAGTTGATTGCGATCGCGCACCAACACCTCCACGGTTTCGCTGTTGATGACCATATCGCCCAGGCCCTGCAGAACAAACGGCCCTGAGGTGCCGTTGGCCGGGAACTCCTGGATTTGCTGCGTCAGCGTGTCACGGCTGAGGTAGCTGTCGATGCGCAGGTCTTTGTCTTCGTAGCGGTGGCGCAGGCCACTGACGCTGCGGTTGATCTGGCTGAGCTGGCGCACCTCGGGTGAGGAGGTGGTGACAAAGTCACCATAGAGCAAGAACGAGCGGTTCTTGTCGATGCGGACATACAGTTTGCCCGTGCTCTGCGCGTCAAAAGACTTGATCGACGAGTCGCCATAGACCGGGTAGAACTGGTCGGGCTGGATGTCGCGGAACATGGATGTGTTCTTTGGCTTGTCCGAGTCATAGGCGGTGGACAACAAATAGCTGCCCAGGATGGTGCCCTTGAAGTAGAAGGCCGTGCGAGCGGCCATGTGCCCGTTGCCCGACGTGGTGGAGAAGCTGTTGAGTTCGGACTCAAAGGCGCTGCGCTGGGGGGAGCCCAAGGCAATGGAACCCCGGCTGCTGAGGTCGAACACGCCTTCGACCACACCAATGCCCGTGAGCGGCCGCAAGTCAGGCAGGTAGGCAATGCGGGCCTCACGAACGAGCTTGTTGTGGAAGACGCGCACACGGCCGTCGCCCGGTGCGGCGGGGGGGATCAGCTCGAATTCCGTGCCATCCCCTTGCACAAACGCCTGCCACCCGGGCTCCGAGGGGCTGAGGTCCGGCATGTTCCAACGGCCGCTGTTGCTGTCCAGGGTGATGGGCAGTCGGGTGTGGATGGGCAGGCCTGCCGAGTCAGTGATGCGAACCTTGACCTTGATAGGGGTCTTGCCATCAGCCGGCGCCGTCTGGGGGAGGGTCAACTCAATTTGGGTGGGCTCGCCGGGGGCCACCAGCTGGATGCGGACGCGCTCACGCACATTGCCAAAGTCGTCGGAAGCCTCTGCCTCCAGCCCATTTTCTCCGCCGCGCAGGGGGATGCCGATGTATTCCAAGGCGCGCAAGTCACGGGCGGCCAAGGTCACGCGCTTGCCGATGCGCTTGTCATCCACGGGTTCACCGTTGACTTTGAGCTTGATCTGCCCTGGCAGGGGGCCCTTGAGCCGGATGTTGATCATGGCGGTGGTCAGGGTCTGGCCAGGTTGGAGGCCGACAAAGCCCAGGCTGTTGTCAAGCCCACTGAGTGCATCCTCCAGCGGTGGGGCCGCAGGGGCGGACAAAGCGTCCACCGCTTCAGGGTCATCAGCGCCGGGCAAAGGGTTGCTGGGCAGGCTGGGCTGCAAGGGCTTGAACACGGGGCTGAAGGCCTGGGACTGCGTCGTGGCCAAGGCCGTGGCGGACTGCCCGGGACCGCCGTTGGGCAGGTCGATCAGGGGGCGGGCCACGGCGATGTTGCCGCGCACGCTGCCATCGCTGCCGATGTCACCGCTGGCGGGCATGGCTCGGGGATCAGTCTGCAGGGTGGCTTGCCCCTTGGGATCAAAGCGCCCCCTCGGGTTGCTGAGTTGGCCGTCCATGGCGGGCTGTGCCGCAATGGCTTTTCGGCGGGCCTTGACCTCATCCACCATGGCTTGGTTGCTGCAGTTGTCCACAGCAAAGTTGGCCTTGTGCCATTCGCCGTTTTTGAGGTCGAGGAATTGGCTGTCGCCAGCGCCGGCGTGCCGATTGCTGAAGGCCGCCAGGTGGGCTCCTTCAGGCAAAGTGGTGAGGTCGACCTTGAGGGCGTGGGTGACGGGACGCAGGCCGTAAAGGCTCCACTTGCCCTCAGCGTCGGTGACGACACTGGTGCCATCCTCCAGCATGAGGCGCACACCGGGGATGCCCAGTTCGCTGTCGGACTGCACACCATCGCGGTTGCAATCCAGGAATACCTTGCCAAAGGCAAAGGCCGCATCTCCCATCACACCGCCCGCTACTTTGACGCGCCAGGAGGCGACGTTCGAGGCGCCTTGCACCCGGGTGCTCGACACCTGACGGTTGCGGTTGCTGGCCAACACCACCGTGCTGTCGGTGGAGGCAAAGCCTTGGGCTTGGTTGATCGCCTCCCCATTGCTGGGAACGCCCGGCACCACGCGCACCCGGTAACGAACAACCCACTGCCCTTTGGGAACCAACTGAGCCGAGGCGGGCGCGACAAAGTTCAGCAAGGGTCCACGGCCCCCTTGTGGGTCCGGCAGGGCCTTCAAGGAGGCCGTGCTGCCCGCGGCACCTGCAGCGATGAAGCCCCCGCGCGCTGTGCCGGGGACATAGCTGAAACCCCGGGGCAGTTGGTCCTGCAAGCGAATGTCCGTCAGCGTCGTGGCGCCGTTGTTGGCCAGGTTGAGCATGAAGTCAATGAAGTCCCCCATCTCCGCTTGCTTGGTGGAGCCGGTCTTCTCCAGCGTCAGACTGGTCAACTGCGGCTGGGTCACTTGCAGGATGACATCGGTGCTGCCAAAGGCGACCGTCAAAGGGGTCGAGCCCGTGGGATCGAGGGCGGCGCTGGGCGTCCCTACCGCCCAGGCCTGGTTGCTCAGCAAGGCGCCGCCGCTGATGGCGTCGGGCTTGAGGGTCACTTTTACCGTGAAGCTGAGGGTCTCGCTTTGGCCCGGCGCCAGCGAACGGCTGCCATCGACCAAGTTGACACTGCTGCCAGCAGGATAGGTTTGTGGATTCGCATTGGAATCGGGGCAGTTGGCCGGGCCCTGACCTGTGAAGCTGCTGACCGGGCTCAAAACACCACTCTGGGACACCGGCGGCTTGAGCAATTGCCAAGAGGCCACCGAGGAATCACTGCGGCCCACACCGTAGGCACAGTCCAGGCTGTCCATCACATGGACGTTGGGCGCACTGGCGTTGCCCACGTTGCTGACGGAGATGGCGTAGTCAATTTCATAGACCCCGGCCGTGCTCGTCGTCCGAGAAGCTGTGACCGATTTATTCACAGCCAACGCAGGCAATTGGGTCGGCACCGGGGTGGCGGCCGTGTCGTTGGTGGGGTCGCCGTCGCCATTGGCGTCGGGGTTGCTGCCGTCGGTGGACTGGTCGGACACGGTGAGGTCCGCATTGGGGCTCAGCGCCGCGCGCGCTTGAGCGCTGTTGAGCAACTGTCCGGTTCGACCCGTGACGCTGTAGCGCACATCAAATTGGACCGTGAACTCGCCATTCACAGCGAGCACGCCGCCGCTTTGCAGCAGCTCCGCCGTGTTGGCCTGGCCGGTAAAAGAGGGGTTCAGGCTGACACTGGTGCCGCTGCCCTGCACCTGGCTCAAGGCGACGCTGCCAGCGACCACGGTGTATTGACCGGTGCCGGGCGCAGCGGCGGCGGTGTAGGTGCCGAACTGGGTGCTGCCGGAGCCTTCCATCAGGTCGGTGACACTCAGGCGGTACACCGGCACGCTGCTGTAATTTCGCACACGGAGACTGAAGCGAACGGTGGCAGTGCCGTCCGATGCACCGTTGGTGCTGGTATTCATCAGGGGCACGCTGGCCGCTTTGGCGATACCGATGCGATCCAGCTCTGCAGGCACCTGAATGGCCACCACATTGGAGCTGTTGGCGCTGGGCTGCGAAGAACCCGACACGGTGTAGGCCAAGGTGGCCTGGTTGTTGATGGTGGTGCCAGGTGGGGCGGCTGCGGCATGCACGGGGGGCAATGCACCGAGCGCCAGCGCGGCAAAGACTGACGCTCGGCGTGCGAATGCAGGCACCCAACGCAGCAGTTTTACAGTCTTAAACAACATGGCACACCAAGTCCAAACAAAGCCCAGGCGTTGACAGTGAGCCCAGAGCGCATGCATGCCTCTGGCTCGCCTGGATGCGCTCCGCCCAACACCCACGGTCAGTGCGGTGTTCTTGGCGAAACGTCAAGTAATGGGGGCAGTGGGGTGCTGATCAGAGAAGCAATACCCTGAGCATTCCCCACTGCGGGGAAATGGCCCCCTCAGACGGGGGCCTGTGAAACGTCCTTAGCGGATCAAGGCACGACGGGGTCGAGCTTCACGCCGAACTTCATGGTCAGCGTGCCACCCGAGGGGATCACCACACTGTCAGCGCCGCAGGTGACACCCACAGAACCCGGGGTGTTCGCGAAGTTGACAGGTCCACCCGTGGCGTTGCTACTGGCGACGCATTTGTCCGACGGCTGAGTGGCCGTCAGGCTGGTGTACGAAGGCACCATGTCATTGATGAACACCTTGGTCACAGGGGTCACACCGTTGTTGGTCGCGGTGATGCGGTAGATCACGCAGGCGCCGGGCTTGAGGGTCAGGGTGTTGGTGGAGAAGGCACCCGCCACACCATTGCAGCTTGCATCAATGGCCTGTTCCTTGACCATGCCCACCTGGTTGCCCAGCAACACGGAGGTCGAATCCACGTTGTTGGCTGTACCACAAGCGTTGGCGCTTGCATCCGTCACCGTGATGGTGGCGTTGTTGATGAACTTGTCAACAGCGCCCGCTGGGGCGTTCACGGTGATGCGCAGCTTGACCTCACTGCCAGCCGCCAGCACAGGCAGTTGGCCTGTGAGGTTGGTGGGGGTACCACTGCTGTCCACCGTCGCAACCGAGTAGGTCCAGCCGGCGTCTGGCGAGGTGACGGTCACGTTGAACGGGCCGCAGCTTTGAGGGGCTGCGCTGGCGTTTTGCAGCGTGTGGATGTAGCTCGTGGTGCCGCCGGGTTGAACCTGGCCAGTTTGGCTGTTGGTCAACAGCAGTTGCTTCTTGGTAGCCGGGTTCAGGGTCACCGCATCCAACTTGATGTCGCTCACGATGGCGCCCGTGGAGGCGTTGGTCGTGGACTTCACCTGGAAGTAAATGCTTTGCGTGGACGAAGTCGTGACGGCCGTGGTGGGCGGCGTCACGCAAGCGACCAAGCCTGTTTGCTGACCGGCATTGACCGTGATGGACGAGAGCTCCGCAGGCAGAGTCGAGGCCGAGCACGTGGTGCCGCTGGCGTAGAACTTCACCGTCCAGCCCGCAGGCAGGGTACCCGGGAAGGTCTGGCTTTGGCTGGCACTGAGGCTGTAGGTGGCGTTGATGCTGTCGTTGTTCTTCACAAACAGAGAGAACTGCGCAGCCACACCCGGCGTGGCCGCCTGGGTGGTGGTGGGGGCATTGCTGGGGCCGGTACCGACGTCACCGCTGTTGGGGTCCGTGGAGCCAGCAGCTGTGTTGGTCAAGTCCACCAAGGCCGAGGTGGTGACGATACCCACCTGATCCCAGACCGAGTCCAGCACCGTGCTGCCACTGCCGGCGGAGATTGCATCGATTCGCGCGCTCAAGGGGCCAGAGCCCACCGGGGTCGTTGGCGGCACGGTGACTTTGACGATGATGATGCTTGCCGCACCAGGATCCAGCGGACCCGTGTCAGCAATGCCGTCGTTGTTGGTGTCCAGCAGCGGGGTCAGACCATCGGACTTGAAGAAGTCAAACTGGGTGTTCGCCGGGAAGCCAGAGTTGGCGCCGACCTTCATGTTGAAGGTGTCCGTGCCATTGCCGGTGTTGACCACATGGTTGGTGAAACGAACCCAGCCATTGGCGGCCACGCTGGGCATGACGACCAAGTTGTTTTCAGGCGCGGCGTTCGACGCAGGCAGTGCCAGGGGACTGGAACTGTCCGAGGTGGTGGTGCCCGCCGTGCTGGAAGCTGCCACAGCATAGACCTGGGACACGGAGACCGGCGGCCGGTTGGTGGGCGTCACCGCGCAGGTGTCGATGCTGCTCGCAGGACAGTCGGTGGTGCCGTACAGCGCCACGTTGCCCGTGTTGGAACCATCAGGCTTGGCGGTGCTGTTGACCAACACCACAAAGCTGACCGAACCGGTTTGGTTGGCAGCCACGGCAGGCACCGTGGTGCTCAGGTTGTTGCCCGATACCGTGAAGTTGACCGGAGGCGCCGTGGCAGGTTCTGCCAAGGCCACACCCCCATTGCCACTCCAGACGGCAGAGCCCGTGACATAGGTCATGCCCGAGGGGATGTTGTCCTTGAAGGAAAACGCACCCGCCGAGGCTCCGGTGTTGGAGTAATTGATGGTGTAGACCGTGTAATTGCAACGCGGGTCAACGGTCACGCCATTGGGTTTGCTGGCGTCCCAAGTCGAGGAGCAAACGCTGCCGGCGACCGAGGGCTTGACCGAGGTCGAGGCCGCGGGCCAGTCCTTGTTGTTCGGCGCTTTGACAGCCGGGATCGAAATGGACTTGCTGACCGTGAAGGCGGCCCCGTTGGTCAAGTTGATGGTGTCGGTGTTGGTCTGGGTCGTGGTGGTGTACGCGCCAGAGGTGGTGCCCGACGGGGTGCTGGTGAGCGTTGGCACAGACGCCGTGACGGTGCCCTTGCCCACCCAGCCCGTGCCAGCCGTGCTGGGTACGCCATAGGCCACGACAAAACGGAAGGCCCCGCCATTGCCTGCCACAGTGACTGGAACACCATTGGGACTGCAAGGGGTGGCGCTCAAGGTGGCGTCACTGGAGCACAGCGGCGTGCCGCTGGGCGAGCCGGTGCCGTTGGCGTCGGGGTAGATGGTGATCTTGGTCATGGTCGGCGACGAACTTGTCGCGTCCACGACCTTGATCAAGAAGGTGTCTTTGTCATTGCCGTTGTTGACCAAGGTGTGCGCCATGGGCACGGTATTCCCTGCGGCTGCCGACTTGGTGTTGTCTGCCGTCAGGGTGAAGGCTCCGACGAACTCGACCATGGTCAGGGCTTCATTGGACTTGGACTCCTGACGAATGTTGTTGGCATCCATGAAGGTGGCCAGGGCTTGGTTACCAATCTTGGTCCCTGCGGGTGCCGGCGCTGCTTGGGCCCCGCCCATGCCGCCCAACGCCATCAGGGCACCGAGCACCAGAGCGCCACCACCGCCCCAAACTGAGCGGATCCGACGCCCCCCCCGAGGGGAATACGCAAAAGTTTTCATTGAAACTCCTTGGTTGGCATTCGGTCCGGTGCGCTATTGAATTAATTCAAGCATGCGCTCCGCCTGCGGGTCCAGGACCTGCAGGCAAATTCAGACCAACACCAACTATTGTTTTAAAAAGGTCCGAAGGGTTATTTCGGACCAGAAGTTCTCGTTAACCGACATTCGGAAATACGAGATCGGGGACGGTCGGCCTGGCTTGTCTACTTCAGGCCCATCTGCGCTTATTTGTTTTTCGCTAAATCGGCGATTTGTTGAGTCGAGCGCGCGGGCACGGCCGATGTCACCCCCGCTTGAGTCGGTGTGTACCGTTCTATCTGAACCCGGGCCTTGACCTGAAACTCGCCACCGGGTGGCAACTGACCCCATGCCCATTGCAAGGACCGGTACTGGCCGTAGGGCACGGGCTCGGTTTGCAACTTGCCATTCACACGGACCTGCCGCTGCAAGGGCTCGGGCGCGTACTGCCCCTCGCGTGTGGCCGCCTTGACCAGATCGGCACCAGGGCGGGCCGTCTTGGGCAGGTACTCTGTGCCCTCTGGGATCGGCAAGGTAGCCTGCAAGCCCGTGACAGGCTTGACATCGTTGTTGCGGTAGGTGGCCTGGTACTCAACGATGTCGCCAGGTTTCACGGTGCTGGCGTCTGCCAGGGATTCCTGGCCTCCCGGTCCGGAAACCACCTTGAACTGCTCCAACTTGACCGTGACGGCTTGCTTCGGGACCGTTTGCACCGATACCGTGGGACGGCTGACCGCAAGCTGCGCATGCCCCCAGGGCAGCAAGACAAAGCCCACGACCATCACCAATGCAGAGCGGGTACAGGTCCGTAGCGCAGCACTTTTGATACAACGACTCATCGAGTCACCCCTCATCCAAAATTGAAACGAATAGATCAACAGCCAGAATGGCCTTGGGGTGCGAGATTAATCGAGCCATGTCCGAATCGATGTAACCAAAAAGAGTGTCCGGAATATAAAATCAACTCGCCTCCGAACGCCATCCTGCAAATTTGCCGTTGAATGGGTTAAGTTTTACCGTTCGGCGCTCTTGGGTGCGAAATTAGTCACACAAACCCGAATCAGCAAGATGTTCTTTCGTTCTCATTTATTACATGAGGTGACTGTTAAATAACAATAGACACAGATTACCCGCCCCACGGCCCCGCCCCGGGGCTCGGCCAACGCCGGGAAGAGGCAGTCAGCCAGGGGACACTTCAACCGAGGGCGGCCTGCAAGCCGAGTCAGAGGACGCTACGATGGTGAGTTATCACTTTCAACCGACGCGCCCAGCGCTGCGGGTGGGATGCACAGCCCCCGAGGCCTCCCTGGCCTGAGCTGTGTGCCCCCCCGACTCGGGCACTCGGGACACCCTCACCCGCTTGGCGGGCACCCTGAAGGACTTTTGCCATGAGCTACCCCAACACCCAACTCCTGATCGATGGCCAATGGTGCGATGCTGCCGATGGCCGCACCATCCCCGTGCTGAACCCCGCCACCGGCCAAGAAGCCGGCCGCGTGGCCTTTGCCAGTCAGGTCGATCTGGACCGCGCGTTGGCTGCGGCGCAAAAAGGCTTTGATGTTTGGCGCAAAGTGCCCGCGGTGGAGCGCAGCAAGATCCTGCGCCAAGCAGCCGCCCTGGTGCGCGAACGTGCGGCCTCGATGGCCGAACAAATGACCCAAGAACAAGGCAAGCCCCTGGCCGAGGCCAAGGGCGAAGTGCTGATGGCCGCCGACATCATTGAGTGGTTTGCCGAAGAAGGCCGCCGCGTCTACGGTCGCCTGGTGCCGCCGCGCAACCTGGGTTCGCAGCAGCTGGTGCTCAAAGAGCCGGTGGGCCCTGTCGCGGCCTTCACGCCTTGGAACTTCCCCATCAACCAAGTGGTGCGCAAACTGTGTGCAGCGCTGACCACGGGCTGCTCGATCCTGGTCAAGGCCCCCGAAGAAACCCCGGCCTCGCCTGCCGCCTTGCTGCGCGCCTTCGCCGATGCGGGCGTGCCGGCGGGCGTGATTGGCCTGGTGTTCGGCGACCCGGCCGCCATCTCCAGCTACCTGATTCCCCACCCCATCATCCGCAAGATCACCTTCACCGGCTCCACCCCAGTGGGCAAGCAACTGGCATCGCTGGCCGGCCTGCACATGAAGCGCGCCACCATGGAACTGGGTGGGCACGCGCCGGTGATCGTGGCCGAGGACGCGGACATCGCCCTGGCCGTGAAGGCCGCCGGCTCGGCGAAATTCCGCAATGCAGGCCAGGTTTGCATTTCGCCGACTCGCTTCCTGGTGCATGCCAGCCGCCACGATGAGTTTGTGAAAGCCTTGGTGGCCCAAACCGAGCGCCTCAAGGTCGGCAACGGCTTGGACAGCGGCTCAACCATGGGCCCATTGGCCAACGCGCGCCGCTTGCAAGCCATGGCCCAGTTCACTGAGGACGCCGTGCAAAAGGGTGCCACGGTCGCCACGGGCGGCGTGCGCCTGGGCGATGTGGGCAACTTCTATGCCCCCACCGTGCTGACCGATGTCCCGCTGGACGCCAAGGTGTTCAACGACGAGCCTTTTGGCCCGATGGCGGCCATCCGTACCTTCAACACCCTGGATGAAGCCATTGCGGAATCCAACCGCCTGCCCTTTGGCCTGGCCAGCTACGCCTTCACCCAGTCGCTGAAGAGCGCACACCAGCTCACCCATGGTCTGCAAGTGGGCATGCTGTGGATCAACCAGCCCGCAGCCGCCTGGCCTGAAATGCCGTTTGGCGGGATCAAGGATTCGGGCTACGGCTCGGAGGGCGGACCGGAGGCGCTGGAGGCCTACCTGAACACCAAGTCGGTGGCCACGCTCTGCGAATGAGCTTTTTGAGCGGCTGAAACCCAGCCCATCGGCCGCTCAAGGGGGCAGGGCCTGCCCCCTCAAAAAACCCGCCTCGACAGGCGGGAAAAGAAGCGACTACACTCCACGCCGCCGTTGGGTTAGCGGATGATTCCGCTGACGCCCAACCCAGCCCTGGCCGGCCCGGGTGATTCCCACTGCGGGCCAAGAGACAAACTGCGGATCACCGCAGGCACTACACAAGAGAAAGAGTCGCATGAGCCTCCTCGCTTCCCTGACCTCCCCCCTGGCATCGGCACCGCGCCGCCGCGCCGCTGGCCTGATCGCCGGCCTGATGGTGCTGGGCGCCAGCCCTTGGGCCCAGGCCCAAACCGCTGCCCCCGCCGTGGCCTTCCCGACCAAGCCGGTGCGCATCATCACCCCCTTCCCGGTGGGCGGTGGCCCGGATGGCGTAGCCCGTCTGGTGGCCGACAAGCTGTCGCGCATGTGGGGCCAGCCGGTGGTGGTGGAAAACCGCCCTGGTGGCAACGGCTTCATCGCCATTGACGCGTTCAAGCGCGGTGCCAATGACGGCCATGACCTGATCCAACTGGACAACGTGCACATCGCGGCCTACCCGCACCTGTTCAAGAAGCTGCCCTATGACCTCGAAAAAGACTTCGATGTCATCTTGCCGCTGTTCCGCACCTACTTCTTCGTCAACGTGGCCGCGCAAAGCCCGTACAAGACCATGGGCGCGCTGATTTCCGACGCCAAAGCCAACCCGGGCAAGTTGAACTACGGCTCGTGGTCGGTGGGCAACCCGGTGCACCTGGGGTCTGCCTTGCTGGAGAGCATGACGGGCACCGACATGGTCCACGTCATCTACAAGGAAACCACACAGCTCTACACGGGCGTGGCCAATGGCGAACTGTCGTTTGCCCTGGGCACCAGCGCCACGGCAGGCCCGTTGCAACGGGCCGGCAAGCTGCGCTTCCTGGCGGTGGCCGCGCCCAAGCGCCTGGCCAACTTCCCTGATGTGCCGACGGTGGCTGAATCGGGCGGTCCCGCTGGCTACGAGGTGACGGGTTGGAACGCCATCGCGGCCCCCAAGGGCGTCTCGCCGGCGGTGGCGGAAAAGATCAAGCGTGACGTCGAGAAGGCCCTCAACGAACCCGATGTGAAGGAAAAGTTTGCCTCCTTTGGCTATGAAAACTTCCCGACCACGCGTGAGTCGTTCAAGCAATTCATGGACAGCGAATCGACCCGCTTCGCCGCCGTGATCAAGAAGGCCGGCGCCTCGCTGGACTGATGGCCCTGCGCCCGCCCCCCTGCAACCGGGGGGTGGGCTTTCTCCTGATCGGCGGCATGCCGCCATGGGCCCAGCACGGGCCCACTCCAAGCGGGGACGCGGGCGCCCCCTCCCCTCACGCCCGCCGCAGGCCCATGTAACTGGTCCACTTGCGCTCGGCGTCATCGCGCTCGAACTCTTCCACCATGAAGTCGATGAAGGACCGGACCTTGGCCGAGACATGGCGGCGGTTCGGGTAGGCAATGTTGATCTGGATGCGGGGCAAGTCCCAGTCGTTGAGCAGTGGCACCAGACGGCCCGCCACGATGTCGTCGTAGACGATGTAGCTGGGCTGCACCAAGATGCCCAGGCCATTCACGGCCGCCGCGCGCAGCACCTGACCATCATTGGATTCGAGCAAGCCCTGGATGGGCACCACCCGCGTGTCCTCACCCTGAGACAGGCGCAGCTCATGCGCGTGGTTGGCATGCACGTAAATCAAAAAATCATGCCCAGCCAAATCTTCGGGTTGCCGGGGCGTGCCCCGAGCCGCCAGGTAGGCCGATGAGGCACAGAGCAGGCGCCGGGTCGATCCCAGGCGGCGTATGGTGATGCTGCTGTCGGGCTCGAACTCCCGGTTGCGGATCGCCACGTCGATGCCGTTCTCGATCATGTCCAGGTAGCGGTTGGCCGCCTCGATGTGCACCCGAACCTGGGGGTAGCGCTGGTGGTAGCGCGGCAGGCGCGGCGCGATCTGCTGCATCGAAAAGGACAAGGACGCGCTGATGCGCAACAGACCTGAGGGCTTCAAGGTGCTGGAGTTGATCGCCGTCTCGGCGTCCCTCAGTTCGGCCAAGACCGCTCGCGCGCGTTCGAAAAACGCCTGGCCCTCGCTGGTCAGGTAAAGCCGCCGGGTGTTGCGCTCCACCAGGCGGGCGCTGAGCCGGCTCTCCAGTGCGGCCAAGTGGCGGCTCGCCGCCGGGTTGGACAGGCCCAAGGCCTCGGCCGCGCCGCCCATGCTGCCCAGTTCGGCCACTTTGACAAACAGCTCCAGCTCGGTGAGTCGGTCCATTTTTCCATTTTAAGGAAATATCAATTCCTTAATTACCTGTTTTATTTTCTTGGCTGAAATTCTAAAGTGCAGCCCAAGGGCCCGAAAGCAGGTCCATCCCCGAACCAGCCACAGGAGACACAGGGTGCGCAACCTCAACCAAGACAACATCACACAAGCGGTCATCGCCAGCTTTGCCGAGACGGAGAACCCCCGGCTCAAGGAAATCATGATCAGCCTGGTGCAGCACCTGCACGCCTTCGCCCGCGACGTGAAGCTCACTGAGGGGGAATGGTTCCAAGGCATCGAATTCCTGACCCGGTGCGGCCACATCACCGACGAGCGCCGCCAGGAGTTCATCCTGCTGTCCGACGTGTTGGGCCTGTCCATGCTGACGGTGGCCATGAACCAGCAGCGCCCCAAAGGCTGCACCGAGGCCACGGTGTTCGGCCCGTTTCACGTCAAGGACGCACCGCACTATGAGCTGGGTGCCGACATCGCCAACGGCGCCAAGGGCACGCCCTGCCTGGTGCGCGGACGGGTACTCAGCGCGGACGGGAAAGCCATCCCCCACGCCCACCTGGATGTCTGGCAGTCGGACGAAGACGGGCTCTACGACGTGCAGCATGAAGGGCTGGCCCAGGCCCAGGCCCGTGGCACGCTGAACGCCGATGCGCTGGGGCAGTACCACTTTCGCTCCATCGTGGCCGTGCCCTATGCCATCCCGCACGATGGCCCGGTGGGCGCCATGCTGCAGGCCACGGGGCGCCACCCCTGGCGCCCGGCCCACCTGCACTTCAAGGTGGAGGCGCCTGGCTACCAGCCCCTGATCACCCATGTGTTTCGCAACCAGAGCGAGTACCTGGACTCGGATGCCGTCTTCGGCGTGCGCCAGTCGCTGATTTGCGACTGGGTGGCGCAAGCCGACGGCAGCTACCTGCTGGAGTACGACTTCGTATTGAACCCGGTGGCGCAGGGCTGACACCATGCTCTGCACCTTTCACATGATCGACCGATTGGACGCTGGCGACCTGCGCCAGCAGGTGCGCCCCGCCCACAAGGCCTACCTGGCCCAGGTGCAAGACCGCATCGCCTTCGCTGGCCCCTTGCTGGACGAGGACGGCCAAACCATGCGCGGCAGCCTGTTGGTGATCGATTTCCCCCACCGGGAAGCCGCCCTGGCCTGGCTGGCACAAGAGCCCTTCCACGCCGCCGGCTTGTACGCCCAGGTTCAGTTGCACGCCTTCCTCAACCTCTGGCCTCAGCGGGTCGGCTTTGCCCCATGAACACCGCCTCTGTCATCCGGCACATCGTGATGTGGAACATCGCGGGCGCCAGCGCCGCCGAAAAGAACGCCAATATCGACTTGCTGCGCCAGGGCTTTGAAGCCTTGCGCGGTCGCATCCCAGGCTTGCTGCAGCTGGAGATCGGCGTGGACAGCAGCCAAGTGGACTACGCCTGTGACGTGGTGCTGTACAGCGAATTTGCCTCCCAAGCCGCGCTGGACGCCTACGCCACCCACCCCGAGCACCTGCGACTCAAAGCCGCACTGGGCACCATGCGCACCGCACGCCACCAGGTGGACTACGCACGCCCCGTTACCGCCCCCACCACGCCCTCGGCCACCTGACGCCAGCGAGCCCCCCCCCCATGAAAGACTTCATCTACCAAGCCTCGTCACCGCGCGTGGTGTTTGGCGCCGACGCCCTGCAGCACCTGGAACGCGAAATCGACCTGCTGGGCGCGCGGCGCGCCCTGATTCTGTCTACCCCACCGCAAGCCGCAGGCGCCCACGCCCTGGCCCAGCGCCTGGGCGATCGGTCCGCCGGGGTGTTTGCCCAGGCCGTCATGCACGTGCCCATCGAATCGGCCCAGGCAGCCCGAGCGGAGGCCGAGCGCCTGCAAGCGGACTGCGCCATCGCGCTCGGCGGCGGCTCCACCATCGGGCTGGGCAAAGCCTTGGCACTGACCTCAGGCCTGCCCATCCTGGCCATCCCCACCACCTACGCCGGCAGCGAAATGACGCCGATCTACGGCATCACCGAGGCCGGCCTCAAAAAGACCGGCCGGGACCCGCGCGTGCTGCCCAAAACCGTCATCTACGACCCGACCTTGAGCAGCACCCTGCCCGTGGCCCTGAGCGTGTGCAGCGGTCTGAACGCCATCGCCCACGCAGCAGAAGGCCTCTACGCCGCCGACAGCAACCCCATCCTGGACCTGATGGCCGAGGACGGCGTGCGCGCCCTGGTCCAGGCCCTGCCCGTGCTGCATCAGCAGCCCCAGCAGGCCGAGGCCCGCGCCCAGGCCTTGTACGGCGCCTGGTTGTGCGGCAGCGTGCTGGGCCAGGTCAGCATGGCCTTGCACCACAAGCTGTGCCACACCTTGGGCGGCAGCTTCAACCTGCCCCACGCCGAAACCCACAGTGTGGTCTTGCCCCACGCCCTGGCCTTCAACCTGGGACATGCCCCCCAAGCGGCCCAGCGCCTGGCCCGGGCCCTGGGCCTGGACCAGCCCGGTGCCGTGGCGGGCGCCCTGTGGGACCTGGCCCAGTCCTTGGGCGCCCCCATGAGCCTGCGCGAACTGGGCTTGCAAGCCACCGACGTCGAAACGGCCTGCGCACTGGCCATGACCCAGCAGTACCCCAACCCGCGCCCGCTCGACGCCCGCGCGGTGCGCCAACTCTTGCAGCAGGCCTATGAAGGCGTTCGACCTTCGGCCTCGACCTGATTCCCCTCAAGAAAACCATGGAGACACACATGACCTTCTCAACCCGCCCCCACCCCCTGACCCGCCGCGCCAGCGGCCTGGCCTTGCTGGCCCTCGCCGCCACGCTGGGTGCCCCGGCCCTGGCGCAGGACAAATACCCCAACCGCGTGATCAAGGTGATCGTGCCCTTCCCCGCCGGCACGGCGCCCGACGTGATGGCGCGCTTCTGGGGCGAGCGCCTGTCCAAAGCCCTGGGCCAAGGTGTGGTGGTGGACAACAAACCCGGCGCCAGCACCATCGTGGGCACACAGCAGTTCGTGGCCGCACCCGCTGATGGCTACACCCTGCTCTACACCGCCAGCGGTACCGTCTCGATCAACCCCTTTGCCTACAAAAAGCTGCCTTACCAAGCCAGTGACCTGGTGCCGGTGATCCAGACCTTGTCCATCCCGCTGGTGGTCAGTGTGGCCAATGCCTCGCCCTACAAGACCCTCGCCGACCTGATCAAGGACGCCAAGGACCACCCGAACAAGGTCAGCTACGCGTCCTATGGTGTGGCCACGGCACCCCATGTGTCCATGGCCTACTTTGCCAACAGCGCCAACATCAGCCTGAACCATGTGCCCTACAAGGATGGCGGGCTCAATGACATCGTGGGCGGCGCCGTGGACACCGCCTTCAGCCCGATTGCCGACGTGCTGCAGTTCATCAAGACGGGCCGGGTGCGTGCCCTGGCTGTGTCCAGCAAAACGCGGCTGGAGTCCCTGCCCCAGGTACCGACCGTGGGCGAGTTCTTCCCGGGCTTTGAGGGCGACTCCTGGCATGGTGTGTTCGCGCTCAAGGGCACGCCACAAGCCGCCATCGACCAGATCTCAGCGGCATCACAAAAAATCGTGGCCTCGGATGAGTACAAAAAGTACCTGGGGAGCATGGGCTTGGTGCCCATCGGCGGCACCCAGGAGAACTTTGCTGCCGTCCTGCAAAGCGACAGCAAGCGCTGGGTGGGCGTGATCAAGAACAACAACATCAGCCTGGATTGAGGCGCCAGGGCGGGCCACGCCACCGGGAGGCGCCTGTCGCCGAGCAGGCGCCTCCCGAGGTTCAGAGCCGGAAGTTCTCCAGTTCACGCAACAGCACATCGGACTGCCGCTTCAGCAGATTGGCCGCGCTGGCTGTTTCTTCCACCATGGCGGCATTGCGCTGGGTGTCGTGGTCCAGCACCTGAATGGCACTGCCCACCTGCTGCATGCCACTGGACTGTTCCTGAACCCCGCTGGCAATCGTGCCCAGCAAGCCATTGATCTGTTTGGCGTTGCCAAGGATTTCATTCATGGTCTGGCCTGCAGCCTGCACCACCGAGGTACCGGAATCCGCTTTTTCGATGCTGGCGGTGATCAGGGTTTTGATCTCCCGGGCGGCATTGGCACTGCGCTGCGCCAGGGCGCGAACCTCAGAGGCCACCACGGCAAAACCGCGCCCTTGCTCGCCCGCGCGGGCAGCCTCCACAGCGGCATTGAGCGCCAGGATGTTGGTCTGGAAGGCAATGCCATCGATCACGCCAATGATGTCGCCAATCTTTTGCGAGGAGCCATTGATCTCGCCCATCACCGACACGGCCTCGGCGATCACCGCCCCGCCCCGGTCGGCCACCAGGGCATTCGAGTGGGCCAGGCGCGCCGACTCCTGGGCATGCACCGCCGTGTTGGCCACCGTGGCGCTGATTTGCTCCATGGCCGCGGCCTGCTGCTCCAGGCTGGCGGCTGCCGACTCGGTCAGACCGGAGAGTTCATGGCTGATTTGGGAGATTTGTTCGGCCGCGCCATGCAGCTCCTGAGCGCAATAGCGTACGGCCTCGATCAAATGGCGCAAGGCTTCGTAGGCTTGCCTCAAATCCACGATCACGCGGGCTGGTTCATCCCGGCCCCAGGGCAGGCTGGGCGCCCGACACAAGTCCCCCAGCGCCATGTCCTTGAGGTGACCACTGATCAACTTGAGGCCCCCTTGGGTGACCAGGAAGAAGGCATAGAAAAAGTACAACGCCAGCAGCAAAAACACCGCCAAGACCAGTGCAACGGTCAGCAGGCGGCTCTGGATGTGCTCGATGCGCTGCTGCAGCAGTTGATCCAGCGCTGCCAAACCGGGGCCGTAGCCCTCAAACACGGCCTCCACGGCCGCACGGCCCTCGTTGAAAAGATCCGTCGGGCGCAGCGTCGATTTGAATTGCGCCGGCTCCCGAACACGATCGGCAAATTGTTGGGCTCGGTCCAGAAAATCGAGGGGCAAGCGCTTATCCAGCGTCGGATTGGCCTTGATAGCGCGGGCAAAATGCGCCCGGGCGGTTTCCCCTGCATTCAACACACCAGCCAGCCACACCTCATAGCGTTGCAATTCCTGCGGCTGCAAGCCCCCTCGGGCCAGGGCATATGAGGCCCAGCCCCGCAGCGATGCGACATCGCTGGCCATTTTGGGCAAGGTCAGCACATAGGCATTGATCAAGTAAAAACTATCAATATCGGGATCCAGGACCAAATTGGAGTTATCGCCCAAGTTCTGCAAGAGAACCAATGCACTGCTCAATACCGGCTGGTACACCGTGCGTCCGGTGGCGGGGTCAATGGCGGATTGGGTTTTTCGAGCCACTTCCCATGCGGCATGAAATCGAGAGAAATCGTCACGCAAATTCAAGCGGTCTTGTGTGGCTTGCAGGTATTGGCTCAGGGCCTGCTGCGCTTGTTGCACCTCGGACAAGCCTTGGTCCTGCAAGACTCTGGCATCCACACCGGCTGCTGCCAGTCGGTGGGCGTCTTGTATGTCCACCAAGCCCTTGACCAAAGGCATCACCTGCTTCAGGGCCTGGACCCCCTCTCGTTCGGTGGTGCTGAATTGAATCTGTTCCCACTGGGCCTTGACAAACAAAACCGTGGACATGCCCAAAGGCAATATGAACATCATCGAGATAATGAGCGCCTTGATCTTGAAAGGGATCCGCCGCATCAGTTTGACCCCAGGCGCCAGAAATCCATGGGGATAAAAGAAACTGGCATGAACCACCTGCGGCGCAGGGATGGGAGAACGCGGAATGGGTGGATTTCTCATGGAAAGTCGAATCCCTGTCTGTGGTTATATGAACTTTCTTCTCATTTCCATTCTTACCGAATGAAATACCAAGTTCACAGACTGTCCGAAATTCGACTTTATGCCCGACCATCAGCCGAGGAATGCCACCGCTGATGCTGACCCCACCGGGCAAAAGAGCACCCAGCGCAGGCCCCTCACGGTCCTGCGCGGGCTCGCCATCAGGCCTTGGCCAGCGCGCCGTCCAGCGCCAAACCCGCCGTGGGGCGCAAGGTTCCAGCCACCACATCCCCCACCAAATCAGCCGTCACGGCGCTCAAGGTCCAGCCCAAGTGGCCGTGGCCCGTGTTGTAGAACACGCCGGGCGCCCGGCCGCGACCGACGCGGGGCAGCATGTTGGGCATCATGGGGCGCAGGCCGGCCCAAGGCACCACGCTTTGCGTGCTCACGCCCGGGAAGCACTGCTGCACCCAGTCGATCAGGGGCTGGATGCGGTCCGCGCGGATGTCCTTGTTGAAGCCGTTGAACTCGGCGGTGCCAGCCACGCGGAAACGGTCCACGCCCAGTCGACTGGTGACCAGCTTGGTGGCATCGTCGAGCAAGCTCACATTCGGGGCCGAACGTTGGCTGAGTTCGTCGCGCAGGTTGACGGTGATCGAATAGCCCTTCACTGGGTAAATGTTGACCCGGTCGCCGAGGCTGGCGGCCATCTGCCGGCTGGCCGTGCCAGCGCAGACCACCACGCCGTCAAAGCCATGGGTATGGTGGCCTTCGTCGTCCTGGGACACGATCTGGACGCGACCATTCAGCGACTTCACCGCCTGCACGTCCTGGCCAAACAGGGTGCGCACGCCGCGGCGCTCGGCGGCACGGGCCAAGCCATTGGTGAATTTATGGATGTCGCCGGTGGAGTCGCTCTCGGTGAAGTAGCCGCCGTAGTACTGACCCGCCAGCGTGGGCTCGATGGCTTTCATTTCCGTGGGCGTCACGGCACGGCGCGGCAAGCCGCCTTGGGCCAGCAATTTCGACACCCGGCCCGCGTGATCAAAGCCCGCCTTGTCGCGGTAGATGTGCAGGATGCCCTCTTTCTTGAGGTCGAAGTCGATGCCTTCGTCCTGCGCCCAGGCAAACAAATGCTGGCGGGCGGCCACGGCCAGGCGGGCGGTCTCCACGGTGTTGCGCTCGTAGTGAGGCAAGTGGGTGATGAACTCGGCAAACCACGACAACTTATGCCAGCTGGGCTTGGGGTTGACCAACAAGGGCGCATCGCTCTTGAGCATCCACTTGAGGCCTTTGAGGATGGTCGACGGGTGGTTCCAGACCTCGGCGTTGGAAGCCGACAGCTGGCCGCCGTTGGCAAACGAGGTCTCCATGGCGGCGTAACGGTTCTTCTCGAACAAGGTGACCGAGAAACCCCGGCGCACCAGGGCGTAAGCGGTGGTCACGCCCGTGATGCCGCCACCAATAACTGCGATGGATGTCATGAAAAAAGCTCCAGAACTCGTCATGAGGATGGGGCCCGCACGCGGATCTGCGTGGCAGGCGCCCCCTCTGTTCTGGACCTGAGAGATTCACCCAGGCGCCGTCGTGGGACGCCGCTGGGCTTGCTCCTTCGGTGCGCCGGACGACGAAAACGATTTCCGGCAGCTCTTCAGAGTGTCTGATGCAGGTGAACCCGGTCCTTTTGCCTGAGAGTTTCCGGGGCGGTTGCTCCTTCGGCGCTGCGCCACGCGGGGCGTGGTCGGCAGTCTCTCCCGGGTTCACATGGGGCCTGGGGCCCCAGAAAGTGGCCTTTTTGCGAAAGACCACGTCGCGCAGTGTAGGAGAAGCGGGTCCAATTGGAAACCTTTTTCTAAACACCCTGAGCGGCCTGGGGTTCATCGCGTCAAGGCCGCTCTTCGACCGTGGCCCAAGCCGCGCCGTAGGCGTCTGAGCAGGTGGCAGGCAAGGGACGTGAGCTCCCCACAGGGCAAGCCGCCTGTGAGGAGCTCACTGAGTTGCCCAACAGCAGGCCCAATTGGGCGCGGCCCTGGGCGTCATTGAGGCTGCGAGCAAACGGACTGCCAGGCGCTTTGCCCAGGGTGCTGAGATCGCGGGGGCCATCGGTCACCACCACCAGCAAGCTGTTCTTGCCTGCGGGGCCGGCCGCCTTGATTGGCCAACTGGGCCTGGGCAAGAGCAATTGCTGTCCGGCCTCGATGCGGTTGTTGCCATCCAGGTCGTTGGGGAACAAAAGCACCAGAGACTGGTTGTCCGACCCGGCCGAGGCGACATACACATAGCCCGCGCGGTCCGACTGAATGGACAGGTCCAGCGGATCCTGCCCGATGCGCAAGGTGCTCTTGCCCAGTTGCAACTGCACCCGGCGTTTGCCATCGCGCTGGTCAAACAACTGGCGCAAGGCCTGAGCCCCAGTCAGAGGTGCCTGCTGGGGTGGCACGGGGGGGAGTGTCAACACCGCAGCGGGGAGGGACCCTGGCGAAGGCACGGTCGGCGGGTTCGCTGGCGTGGCCGTGGGCACGGATGGCGAAGAAGGCAGCGGTGTCGCTGGGGGCTGCGGCGTTGGGGTCTGTGCCACAGCATTCACCACGCCCGTGGACGCCGCCCCCTGCACTTGGCTGACCGGCCAGGCCTGGCTGAACCAGGCCGGCACAAAATGCCGGTTGCCCGACAGCATCAGGTGGTGCGGCGTGAACAGGCTGTCGTTCTTCATGCGCAGGTTGATCTTCTTTTGCGCGCACTGCTGCAGCTCTTCGACGCTGATCGCGCCCGAGCCGTCCAGGTCCACGGCGTCACGCAGCAGGCAGTCACGCAGGTATTGGGTGGCCAAACCGCCCTTCTGGGGGTCTTCCAGGCTGACTTCATCCGGCCGGGCTGCCGACAAGAACACGATGTCCTGGGGGTACACGCCCATGGCGCTGGCCTCGTCCAGCCAACTGCGGGTCTTGACGTTGCTCGGCTTGGCACAGGCCTCGCTGGTGGGGGTGAAGCGCCCTTGCAGCGGAGGCTCATCGCCGTCGGGCGCGTGGCCGCGATTGCGTGGCAGCGGCAGCTTGCTGACCAAGCCCCCGGAGTGGCAGGCGTCGTACATGACAAACAGCTTGTCGGCTTTGCGCGCCACGGGCTGCAGCAACTGGGCCATTTCGCGGTGCAGGACCATGCCCTTCCAGACACCGCCGTCGTAGGTCGACAAAGCTTCGGCGCAGCCACCGGACTCAGGGTCCGGGAAGCGCGTTCCGTGGCCGGAGTAGTGGATGAACACCCGGTCGCCTTCTTGGACGCGCGCGTTCAGGTCGGCCAGGGCCTGGCGAATGTGGTCCCCGGTGGCCTGCTCGTCTTGCAGGTAACGGATGTTGGCCTGAGGCACCTGCATGGCCTGGGCGATCTGGGTGGCGCTCTCTTTGTCCACCCGGGCCCCGGGCAGAGGCGAGGTCTTGGGGTCGGCATAGCGGCTGATGGAGATGATCAGCGCATGGCGCGTGCTCTTGGCGGGCAGACCGCGCACCGTCAAACCGATGGCCTGGTTGCCAGCCGCCAGCCGCCCGCTGGCGAGGCGACTGACATCGGCCAGTTCACTGGGCAGTTGCAAGGTCCCGGCCCGCACCCAGCCACGCTGCGTGCCCCAGTCCACCCAGGCCCAACCGCCCTCCAGGCTCAACAAACGCAGCCCTGCCCCGGCGGGCACAGCCCCCAACACCGGCGCAGCGGCCAGTTTGTCAGAGCGCAGCTCGGTGGCACGGCTGGTTTTCACCAGTTCTTGGGCCTGTGCTCCCAGCGGGTAGGACGCCATCAACCCAGCCAACACCCAGCTCAGGGGGGTCGGCATCTTCCAGCGTTTCATGGGAACTCCTTGGGGGTCGAACGGGTGGTGAGCAATTGCTGCCAGGCGGCCAGGTTGTCGGGCACCCAGCCAACCCCATCGGGCCGAGGATCGAGCGCCTGAACAGGCCCCAGCCGCAGCCCGCGCAGCCAACGGTCGGTCTGGCAAGGGGCTTGGAGGGCGGCCAGCTCCCGCGTCGGACCGATGAGCGACGCCAGGCCAGCCAGTTCGCCGCCTTGCACATGAGCGCCGGGCGTGGCCAGCAGCAGCCGGCAAGTCGGGGCGTGTCGCTCCAGCACCGACATCAAACGGTTTTTGCTGTGGTCGTCCCAAGCGCCGGGCAACTGCATCGGCAGCAAGCTCAGCCCTGGCGTGCCCGGTGGTGGCAGTTGGCACCAGTGATCCTGCCGAATGCCGGCCCACAGCCGCAGCAGCGCGACGAAGGCCAGCGACCAAGCCGCTGCCAGATGCAGGTCCAGAAACACCCAATCGGTTTGCAAACTGAGGTAGCTGACCGCCAGGAGCAGCAAAGGCAGGTCCAGCATCAGGCCGTCCAGCACGCTGAGGCCACGCCAGTGCATGGTCAGCGCGATCAACAGGCACAGGCCCAAGGCCAGGGCGATTTGGGCGATCTCGGGTATCTCCATCGGGTGGCGCTCGTGCAGTTCGTTGTCGATCAAGGTGGCCAAAATATCGACCCCGGCATGGGCGCTGGCCAGTGGTGTGGCGTGGCTGTCGTGCAGGGTGGGGGCGCTGGCGCCGATCAGCACCACCTTGCCCCCGAAGTGGGGCACTGGCTTCAAGGGCGATTGGCCCTCGGCCACCGCCAGCACGTCCGCCATGGGCACATGGGGGTAGGCCTGCGCGCTGCGGCGCCAGGCGATCAAGGTCGACGCCGGGGCCCCTGCCGCCCGCGCGGCAGCCACTTGCCTTTGGTAGGCTTGGGGCTGCAGCGTGCGCTGCACGCTGACGGGCAGGGTGTGCATCCAGCTGCCGTCGGGCAGGCGCTGGAGGGGCTCAAAGCGGCGCAACACACCGTCGGCCTCGGGCTCGGCATTGGTCAAGCCCAGTGGCGCAGCGGCCACCGCCGGCAGCACCGGGGGGATCAAGGCCACGGTGGACGAGCCCACGGACTGGCTGTCGACCCACAGCCCTGGCAAAGCGGGCGCGCGGATTTGGCTGGCACTGTCATTGCTAGGCGGCAAGCGCAGCACCGAGAAATGACTGTGCGGGCTGCGCTCAACTGCTGCGTTGAAGGCCGTGTCACCGCCCGGGCTGAGGGGGTCGGGGTCGGCAAACAACACGTCCCAGACCACGGCTGCGGGCTGCTGTTGCTCCACATGGTTCAGCACCGTGGCCAGCACGTCGCGCGGCCAGGGCCAGCGCCCAAACTCCGCACTGAGGCGGGCCAGGCTGGCCTCGTCGATGTCGATGATGACGATGCGGGGGTCCGGTTCGGCGGCCACCCAACGGTGGCGCACCATCCAGTCATAGCTGGACTTGGACAGCCCTGAGCTCTGGTGCAAGAGGAAAGCATCGACGCCCACCCACAGCGCAAACAACAGCCCCGCGGCCACCATCACCACCGTGCTCGACAACCCGCCCAAAGGCCGCAACCAGGCTCGCGCCCGGCGCCACAGCACATCCACCATGCTCAGCGCGGGGACGCCAGCGAGGCGCCCTGGACTTCGTAGCTGACCAACTCGGTTCGGCGCAAATCAGGGGCGCCCTGAGCGGGCCGCCAGACCTCATCCAGAGCGACAAAGCTGCGAATCGCGGGCACATACCAGGCGGTGATCTGCTGGCGCGATTGCCAGGTGTCACGGCCGTTCTTTTGGGCCCCGCGGATGGTGGCTTCGCGCTCAATGCGGTAGGCCATGAAATCACCCGCCGGCACGCTGATCTTCTCTTGGCCTTTGACGGTCAAGCTGCCTTTGAAGTCCTGCTCGTACTCACGGCCATCGTGCTGCCTGACTTCTTCGTGGTAGCTGAACTCTTCGCGGTAGCCTGTTTCAATCTTCTTGGGCACCATGATTTCCGCCTCGGTGAAGACCCGGCTGGCATAGCGCGCGTTGCTCATGTGCTGGGTGTTGCCCTGGCGTGTCAGCAAGGTGGTCCCGCTCATCAGGTCGCCGTTGGGCAAGATCTTGGTGATTTTGCGGCTGGGGTTGGCCACCACTTCGCCTTTGTATTTGTCGACCACCTGGAAGCTCCAGCGGTCCCCCAACCGAAAGCCCTCAGGGTTGGCGGCCGCAGCGGTGCTGGGCTTGGCTGGGGGCTTGGCCGCCGTCGCTGCGGGCGTGACGGGCGCCGACACGGGGGCCGCTAACGGGCTTGGCACTGGCAGCACCGCCGGCGCCGGCGTTGGCACGGGGAGAGGCAGCGCCGCGACCCCACTCGGCGCCGGTGCAGGCGCAGGCGCCGTCGGCGCCACGGGGCTGGGCTTGGCGTCGGCCAGCAGCTTGTTCAACTTGGTCTGCGCTTCAGCGGCATGGACCCCCTTGGGAAAGCGCGCCAAAAAAGCCTTCAGGTCCAGCGGCTGGGGGTTGTCCTTGACCAGCGCCCACATGGACTTTTCCAGGGCAGCGTCCGCGGAAGCGGCCGCCCCCACGGGGGGGATGAAGTAGAAATCGCCCTCCAGCGACGTGGCCTCCCAGGGCACTTGCTTGTCCTTGGAGTCGCGCCGCACCGAGGAGCGCACCCGCTTGAACACGTCCTCGACCTTGATGCCAGGCTCGCGCAGCGCGGTCAACAGGTGCTGGGTGTACAAGCCGTTTTGACCCGCTCCATCGCTGGCGACCGAGCCCGGCGCGGTGGCAAAAGCCACCAGCGTGCCCACCGGGGCGTCCATTTGGGCCAGGCCTTGCTGGGCACTGCGGAAGCTGCGTGCAAACGGGTTGTTGCGGCAGGCGTCCAAGATCATGATGTTGGTGCCATTGCCCGCAGCGTCCATTTTGTCGAGGATGGCCTGAGCGTCCACCGCTTGGTAGGCCACCTCGTCCTCCCGCTCGATGGCGCTGCCCACCGGGATCAGGTAGTTGCGGCCCTTGATCTGCATGCCGTGGCCAGCGTAGTAAAACACCCCCACCCCGCCCTTGCGCAGCTGGTCGCCAAACTGGCGGATGCTGCTCAACATGCTTTTGATGTCCGAGTCCACCTTCAGGGTCACGACAAAACCGTTGTCTTTCAACACCTGGGCCATGGCGCGGGCGTCGTTGGCCGGGTTGCCAAGCGGTGCCTCTTTGTAATTGCCATTGCCAATGACCAGGGCGACCCGCTGAGCCGTGGTCGCCGCGGCGGTCGCTGACGGGCTGATGACCAGGTTGCGCTCGGCTTTGTCAGTGGCCGCCAAGGCCGTCAAACTCAGGCTACAGCAAACCCAAACCAGGGTTTTTTGGAAAACAGGGCTCATGGACATGGACTTGTGTCTTGGACGGTGGGCGCAGGGGATCAGGGCGCTTTGGCGACGCGGTGGAAGACGAGTCGCTCGATGACGATCTCACCGTCAGCGCTGCGGTTCAGTTGGAGTGTGACGTGGTGGCCCGCGGCTGCTTGCAGCATGTGGGACTCTTTGATTTCGCCCCAGGCTTTCAGGGTGGACCACAAGCCGCCGAGCAAACCCAGCAGGAGCACCGGGTTGCGGGGCGCCAGGTCGCCAGGCGGCGGCGCCACCTCGAGCGAGCCGCCCGACTGCTCAATCGCAGTGAGCCACTTTTGCAAGCGCTGGGGCAACTGGTTGGGACTGACCTTGCTGTAGAAGGTCACGTCCACCTGCGGCTGGGCAGCGTTCAATGCTGCCGCCAGGGCGGTGTCGAAGCGCGGCAAATCCAGAAACGGCAAGGGGGCGGCGGACTGCGCAAGTTCAGGCGCGGCCGGCGCGGGCGCCGTCTGCGCCTGAACCCAAGAGGCCAGGACACACCATGACCCCAACACGAAACAACGAGCCAAGCTACCCATCTTGAAATTCCTGTGCGCCACCGCCATCGACTGTGCCGCCGGCCGAATGGGTGGCGGCAGGCCGCCTGCGCGTCGACCGGTGGGTTGGCCGGGACTATATCAGATGGATCTATTTGATCCTGATATTTGCATTTGAAATTGATACATATATCAATTAATGCGACATCACCACCACGGGTCGGCTGAGTCGGTAGCCATACCCCCGACTGGCCTTGATCACTTCATCAGCACCCAACTCCTGCGACATCTTGCGGCGCAAGCGGCTGATCATCACGGCCAGGTTTTCCCGGCTGACCGGTCCTTGCATGCCTGCCAAGCGACTGGCCAGCACATCCGACTCCAGGCATTGGTCGGGCGCAAAACACAGCTCGCCCAGCAGCCGGGCCTCCGTCGGGGTCAAATGCAACAGAGGGCCGCCTGCGGGCCCCAGCGTCTGCGCTCGCAGGTCCAGGGACCAGGCCGGGGCCGACAGGCGCTGCACGCGGCGCCCCAGGTTGTGGATCACGGCCTCCAACTCGTGCACATTGGCTGGCTTGGTGAGGTAGACATCGGCCCCATGCAGGTAGCCGCTGGCCCGGTCACTCGACATGACGCGCGCGGTCAGCAGCACGATGCCCACCTCGGGCAAGGCCGAGCGCAGGCGGCGGCAAATGCTCAGACCGTCTTCACCGGGCAGGTTGAGATCGACCACCGCGATGTCGGGCACCCCCTCGCGCAAGGCTTCATCCAGGGCCAGACCGTCGTCCACGCCGCGCACCTGCCAGCCCGGACGGGTCAGAAAATCGACCAGCTCCATGCGCAGCAAAACGTGGTCTTCCACCACCAGAATGTGCAAATCAACGGGCATACGGACTGGGCACCAAGGTATCGACCGCGTGGTGCATCGGCCAACTCAGCTCGAACACCACCCAATCGCCGTCGCGGCGGTAAAGCAGGTCGCCGCCGCACAACTGCGCCAAGTGCTTGACCAGGTACAAGCCCAGGCCCGAACCCGTGCGCTGGTGGGCGGCCTCGGCACGGTAGTACTTCTGGAACAACTTGCCCTCATCGGGGAAACCGGGTTTGCCCGGGCGGTTGCGCAACTGGAACTGGGCCATGCTGGGGTCAGCCGGGTCCGGGCCCCAGCGGTAATGGATTTCCGAGCCGGGCGCCGAATAGGCCAAGGCGTTGTCCAGCAGGTTGCTGAGCATGGTCTTGAACAACATGGGTTCAATCGGCAGGACCCAGGTCTCGGGGCCCTCGCCGAGGATGCGCTCGGTGGGGGCAACGCTGGCGCGGCACTCAGTCCAAAGCGCCATCACATCGCTGGGCAGAAACTGCAAATGCATGCCACCTTGCTCCAGCCGGTCCACTTGGCGGCAACGCTCCAGCACGGCGTCCATGCCCTCCACCGCCTGCTGGATGCGCTCAAGCCGGCTCAGCTGAGGCTCGCCCGGGCCGGTACGGCCCTGGCGCAAATTGAGGGCCGCAAGGCGGATGCTGGCCAGCGGGTTCTTCAGTTCATGCAGCAGCATGCTGAGGAAACCCGAGGTCTCCAGGCGGCGCTTGAGCTCCCACTCCAGCTGCTGCTGGGTCTCACGCATGCGGGCTTCAAACTGAGCCTGGTTGCGGTAGACCAGCGCATCGCGCATGGTCAGCACCAAGTGCTGCATGATGGCGCCGAACAGGTTGACCAGCAGCGCCGACATCATGTGCAGCTCACTCATCTGGCCCACCCCCAGCAGGGGCAGCATCATGTAGAGCAGGTACAAGAACTGCGCGGTGTACATGAAGCGCACCATGAAACGCAGGCGCCGGTCTTCGATCTTGAAGAACAAAAAGTCCACCTGGCCCAGCAAGGTGGTGAACAGCACCAACTGGGTGTTGATCTGCATCGCGGCCAGGGCCTGGCCGTGGCTCACCGCCCAGAGTTGCCAGGCCAAGGCCGGCACACAGGCCATGCGCACCCAGAACACCCACCGAGCGCCTTGGAACGAGCGGCTGAAGAAGCCGTAGTAGACGTTGACCACATGAAAGTGCAAGCAGATCACCACGCAGGTGATGAGGTCTGTGAGCGGCCCGTTGTCCGGTGTCACGTACTTGGCCCACAGCCCCAGGAAGGCAAAGCTCAACAACAGGCTGACGAACTGCATCAAGCAATTCAGGGCCCACAAACGCTGCGCAGTGATCGCGTAACGGATCAGCGACAGGATGACCAGCACCGTGACGATGCTGGCGTAAAAGCCAGCCAACATGAATTGCAGGCTGTTTTGGTCCAGCGTCTCCTCGAGCGAGCGCACGGTGACATTCAAGGCCTGGGTCGAGGTGGTCTGCAAGCGCACATAAAACACCTTCACCTGCCCTGGCGTGGGCTGCAGGTTGAAGGTGTAGGCGAGCTCCTGGCGGGGGCGATCGCGGAAGGCCACTCGGTCGCCGGCCACCTGGCGCTTCCATTGACGCGCTTCGCCAGGGGCAGGGCTGTCAAGCTCTTCGTACAGTTGGATATCGTCCAAGTACCCCGGTCGCACCATGGCCACCAAACTGCTCAGATCATTGGGCGCCACCGACACGCGCATCCACACCACAGAAGGGCTGTAGCCCCGCGCCAAAATGGCTGGCGCAGCTTGGAATTCCTGGTCCACCACCTGGTCGATGGTCCATCGGCCCTCGGTATCGATCAACAGCGATCGCTGCAGCGCCACCGGCTCAGCCTGAGCGCCGCCCAGCAGAGCCCAGCCGCAGATCAGCGCCGCGACTGAGCGGCCCCATCCGACGCCCACAGCACGGAGCCACCCGCCTCGCACTCGTGCCAGGACGGTGGTGAACATCAAAAAGAAAACCATGTGCATGGGGTCAGAAAGCGCGAAAGAGGCAAAGAGGCAAAGAGGAGCGGGCAACGCCAGCGGGCTGCGTTCAGCGCCGCAACGCGGCTTCGGGGACGGAATGTAACAAGAATGCCCTCCCAACGGGGATTTCCTCCCTCCCGAAGGCCCCTGCGCGCGCTCGCCCCGCGTCACACGCGCGGACGAAGACGCGCCCCAACCGCCAACACCATCAACCCACAGCAAGGCCCACTCGCTCAGGGTCGGAACCGCGTTCAAGGAAGACACCACGGCCAAGGGCACGCCCAGACCCACAGGGTCGACGATGTGACCGTTGACAGCCAAGTCATCGTCACCGACGCCCCCATCCACGACCGTGTAGGTCAAGCTGTTGCCCGATGCGGTGGCGGCCACCGGGGCTGGCCACGTAGACGCGGTCGCCAGCGGCGTTGACCGCCAGCCCGTTCCCGACCGGGCCCGACAGGACCACATCGGTCGCGGCGTTGTTCGCCAGGTCCCGCACTTTGACCGTGCTCATGTTGGTGGTCAGGTGTGCACAGGGGGCGGCGTGGGCGGCGCCCCCCAGGCCACACAGCCGCGCCAGCACCGGGGTGCCCAAAAGGCTGCAAGCCCGTGCCCAGCCCCAGGCCGTCGGATGCCCTGCAGCCGCCTCGAAACGGGAGGCGAGCGGCAATTGATTCATCTTTGTCCCTCCATCGTGTCCAGTGCTGCAGCCTCTGCACCCAGCCTGATTGCTGGCTGGTCGAGGTTGTAACAACGCGCCCTCGAGCAAGATTGCAATAGATAACGGTCAGGGCATGCCATGGCCCCGCCTGCTGCACGGACTCCGCCACAGGCGCTAAAGTGCCCCACCCATCCACCACCCCGCCCAGGAGCCTTCCATGCAAGCCGCTTACTACGAACAGACTGGACCCGCCTCGACCGTGCTGAAAGTGGGCGACCTGCCCGACCCACAACCCGGCCCTGGCGAAGTGCGGGTTCGGCTGGCCTGGTCGGGCGTCAACCCATCGGACGTGAAAGCACGCTCAGGCGCGCGCAGCCCGGACATGCCTTTTCCCAAGGTCATTCCCCACAGTGACGGCATGGGGGTCATCGACGCCGTGGGCTCCGGCGTCCCGTCCTCGCGCATTGGCGAGCGCGTTTGGCTGTGGAACGCTGCATGGAGCCGCCCCTTTGGCACCGCGGCGCAATCGATCTGCCTGCCCGAGGCCCAGGCCGTCTTGTTGCCCAAGCAGGTCCCCGACGAGGCCGGGGCTTGCCTGGGCATTCCCGCCCTGACCGCCCTGCATGCCGTGCTGACCGAAGGCGGTGTCCAAGGTCAGCGCGTGCTGGTGGCCGGGGGCGCCGGGGCGGTGGGCCACTACGCCATCCAATTCGCCCGACTGCTGGGCGCGCGCCAAGTCATCAGCACGGTCAGCTCAGCCGAAAAAGCCGCACTGGCCCAGGCGGCAGGCACCGACGTCACGGTCAACTACCGCAGCGAGCCCGTGGCGGAGCGTGTGCTCGAAGCCACCCAGGGCGAAGGCGTGGACCGCGTGATCGAGGTGGACATCGCCGCCAACGCTGCGCTCAACCTGGCGGTGGTGCGGCCCAACGGCCTGTGGGTGGTGTACGGCAGCGGGGCCCGCGAAGTGAGCTTGCCCTTCTTCCCAATGATTGCGCGCAACGTGGGCCTGCGCTTTTTCATTGTGTACAACCTCAACGAGGACGACCGGCGCCGGGCCATCGCCGTCCTGACCGACTTCTTGCGCACCGATCGCTTGCAACACCACATCGGCCTGCGCCTGCCGCTGGCCCAGGTTGCCAAGGCCCACGAGGCGGTGGAAAGCGGTCAGGTGGTGGGAAATGTGGTGCTTTCGACCGGCTGAAGGCGCTGGACAGCCGCCCGGCAAAGCCAATGCGCTCAGTCGTCGTTGCGCAACAGCGACTCCAGGCCTTTCACCATCCGGGCCAGTTGTGGACCCACCTCCTGCACCAGCAGCTCACGCGGGAACTTGCTGGCCGACCCACCGGCATTGAACGCGATCACCCGGCCGTCCGCCTGACGGATCGCCGCCCCCACGCTCGCAATATCGGTTTGCCAATCGCGCACCACCACCGTGAAGCCGTGCGTTTGCCAATGCAGTTCACCCGCCTCAATGGCTTGTTGCCGGGCTGGCCAGTGCGCTCCGGTCAGCTGGCGAAGCTCTGCCAACAGCCGCTCCCGTTCTTTGGGCTCCATCACCGCGAGCAAGGCGTGTCCCATGGAGGTCTGGGCGATCGGAATGCGCGAGCCCAAATCCAGCCCCAAGGACAGGGGCGCGCCTGAACGGCAGTTTTCCACATACATCACCGACAGCCCATGGCGGATGCCCAGCGACACCGAGAGGTCACAGAGGTTTGCCAAGTCCTGCATGTAAGGCCGCGCGAGACGGCGCAGCTTGAGGTTGGAGACCATGGTGATGCCCAGAGTGGCCAGGCTGTCGCCCAAGGCGTACATGCCCGTGGCCCGCGAGTGCCGCAGGTAGCCCTGCACGCACAAGGTGTAGGCCAAACGCACCACCGTGGGCTTGGGCAGGCCCGTGCGTGAGGCGATTTCGGAGTTGCTCAACCACGTCTCATCCGCCTGAAAGCACGCGAGCACATCCAGGCCTCGAGCCAAGGCGGTGACGAAACGGCGGCTGTCTGCCCCGTCTTCAAAGTCTATGTTGCGTGTTCTACCCATTGGAACTCGATTTTATTTTGCCAAGCGGAATTAATTAAATGCCAATTTGCATTGGCATCGTGTATTCCCCTATCGGCATGAAATTAACACTGTATTTACAATGAATACTCGATGTGCCGGCATGTTAATACAATTCCGCACAGAGAAATTATTAAATCAAATAATGGAGACAATCCCCTTGCTATTACCCAATCCACGTGGCCTATTCGCCAAAAGTTTGGCCTTGATGAGCACCCTGGCCTTGATGGCCTGCGGCGGTGGTGGCGGCACGACCGAGCCCGAAGAGGCGCGTGTGCACGATCAGCGCCAGTTCACCGTGAACACCTCATTGCTGCCTTTCGCGGCCCTGGCCAACGCGCCCCAAACCGACCGCTGGTGGGGTGATTTGAACGGCGCCGGATACCGCGTAGAAGTGCCCAAGAACTGGAACGGCATGCTGGTGATGTATGCCCATGGCTACAACGGCACCGGCTCTTCGCTGTTTGTGACCGACCCACCCATCCGCGCTCACCTGATTCAAAACGGCTATGCCTGGGCCGCCTCGAGTTACTCCAAAAACTACTATGACGTGCGCGCCGGCATTGAAGACACCAACGCACTGGCCTTGGCATTTCAGCGAATCGCAGCCCAAAACGGCCGCACCCTGACGGCACCCGACAAAACCTACATCGTGGGAACCTCGATGGGCGGGCATGTCGCTGCAGCCGCTGTCGATGCCGAGACCTTGGAAAACGCCAACAACAAAGTGCGCTACCACGGCGCCACCCCCATGTGCGGGGTGCTGGGCGACAGCGAGCTGTATGACTATTTCGGCGCGTCCCAGATCGCGGCCCAGCAGCTGACCGGCATGCCGGCGACCAGCTGGCCCGCGGCCAACTGGGCCACCGTGGGGCCCAAGGTACGTGACGCTTTGTTCACCACCTTCCCCAGCGCCACCACCCCGCTGGGCAACCAATACAAGGAAATCATCAAACAGCTCACCGGCGGCGAGCGACCGATGTTCAACGAGGGTTTTGCGGGCAGCCTCAACACCACCGTCTGGGGCACTTTCGGGCGTGACGGGACCATCCTGGGCATCCTGAACCGAAACGGCTACGACACCACCACCTTCCAATACCAGTTCGACAACGACCCGGCACTCAGCCCGACCGAACAGGCATTCAATCAAGCCGCGTACCGGCTGCGCGCAGAGCCCGATGCCAACCGCCTGCGCCGCGATGGCCTGCGCTGGTTCCCCAAGACCAACGCCCGCATCAACGTGCCGGTGGTGACCATCCACACCTTGGGCGATGTGTACGTCCCGTTCAGCATGGAGCAGATCTACAAGCGCCGAGCGATGGCGCAGGGCACGGATCAGTGGCTGGTGCAGCGCGCCATTCGCGGTATCGCGCACTGCGATTTCACGCTGGACGAGCAATCCGCCGCGTTTGACGCCATGACCCGCTGGGAACAGAAGGGGGTCAAGCCCGAAGGGGATGACGTGCTGGACCGCGCCAAAGTGGCGCACCCTCAATACGGCTGCAGGTTCTCGTCATCGAGCCGCACGCCGAACGCCTGCCCCGCCTCCTGAGGCAGAGACCACAGCCCGCCGGACTGCCGCAGTGCAGCGGCGGGCTGATGGGCTGGCCAAGCCAGCCGCTCTCCAACCAGAGCCTCAAGGGCCTCAGTCGATCTTGATGCCGGCGTCGTCGATGACCTTTTTCCATCGCGCGGCATCGGTGCGGACCTGCTCGACCAACACGGCTGGCGAGCCGCCGCCCACCTCCACATTCAATTCGGCCAGTCGGGTGCGCACGGCCGGTTCTTGCAGCACCGCGTTCAGCGCCGCATTGAGCTTGCCGACCACCTCCCCCGGGGTGCCGGCCGGCGCCACGAAGGCGTACCAGAAAGACGCATCCAGCGGTTTGGCGCCTGACTCCTGGACGGTGGGGATCTCGGGCGCCGTGGCCAAGCGGCGGTGGGACGTCACAGCCAGTGCCCGCAGCTTGCCGCTCTTCACCATGGGCAAGGCCTCGGGGGCGATGGCAATCATCATCTGCACATTGCCCGCCATCAAATCCTGCAAGGCAGGCGCGCCGCCTTTGTAGGCAATGTGCGCGGCGTCCACACCGTTCTGGCGCTTGTAGTACTCCACCGCCAAATGGCTGGGCGTGCCGTTGCCGGCAGAACCATAGTTGAGCTTGCCAGGGTTGGCTTTCGCATAGGTGGACAGCTCGGCCATCGTCTTCGCGGGCACGTCGGGGTGGACCACCACGATGCTGGGGACGCTGCCCACCAGGGCCACCGGGGTGAGCTCCTTGTTGGGGTCGTATTGCAAGCGGGGGCCGTACAAACCGGGATTCACCGCCAGCCCAGTCATGGTGGACAGGAGAAGGGTGTAGCCGTCCGGCGCCGACTTGGCGACCATGGACGTGGCGATCTGCTCCGCCCCACCGGGCTTGTTGTCCACGATGGTGGGCTGCCCCAAACGCTGGGTCAGGCGCTCGCCCAGGGTGCGCGCCAGCACATCCGTCAAGCCGCCCGCCGAGTAGGGAACCACGATGCGGATGGGGCGGGTCGGGTAGTCGGCTGCCAAAGCACCCGTGGCGCCCCCCAGCATCAGGCCGGAGGACAAGGTAGCGGCCCCCAGAAGGACCGCGCGTCGTGAAAGCAAAGTGGTGTTCATGGTGATGTGAGCAGGAGAGATTGGGATGCCACAAGACATCCGGGGGGGGTGAGAAGAAGCGCCAGTCGCACCGTGGCGCGGTCAGGGGCGGCCGCCCCCCGCTGCCAACGCGGGGCCGAGCGCCCATCCGCCATCACAGGTCCACGGCGTGCAGTTGCCAGCCCAGGGCATAGAGGCTGGTGGCCTCGCTGCTGACCGCCAGCGCCCGTGAGGCCTGAGCACGCAACTGCTGCGCCCCAGAGAGCGTGCTGGCGTGGACCAGCAGCATGGGTTGAAGGACCCGGCCCTCGGTCGACTCCTGAGGCAAGGGGGTGCTGAGCGACTCGTCGGGCAGGTACAAACAGCTGTGCACAAAGCCATCCACCTGAGCCAGTTGCGCCCCCAGCGCCAGGACCTGGGTCTCCAACTGCGCCTGGGTGCTGCCCAGAGGCAGTTGAATAATCACCAGCACACTGCCTTGCCCAGCACCGGTGTGAGCCAGGACCTGGCAGACACGGCGCATGGGCTGACGCATGCGCTCCAGGTTGGTCACCGACCAGGGCGTTTGATGCTGAAAAGCCTGACGGTAGGCGGGCGTGCCGAACACGGCCAGCGACTCGGTGTGGTACAGGCCCAGGTAGCGCTTGCCAGCCTCAATCGCCTGGTAGCGCGTGCCAGACACAAAGCCCGGAATGCGGACCCGCTCCAGCACATGCTCACGGTCGTACCAGCGGTTGTAGTCCAGGTCATGGGCCGGATCGACGTCGGAGGCCACAAACAAAACGCCGCCGGGGGTGGGGGTCGATGGGGAGGGAGAAAGCATGAAGTGAAAGCCCTGAAGTTTGCGAACAGGCCTTCATGCTAGGAGTCGGGTCCTCCGGGGACAAACGAGTTTTGTTGGCCGCCGATCAACAAAATTTCTTGCTTGGGTGCCACGCTCAAAGCCCCCTCGAACTTCATCTCAAACCATCCGAGGGCGGCGTCCAGACGAGGCGCGGACCCCGGCGAGCCCTGGGTTCAGGTTGTGAGCACCGTCAAAGCGCTGGCCTGGAGGTCCGAGATGGACGTGGTGTAGCGATCGCTCGCCATGCAGGCCAGATCGGCCACCACGCGGATGGCATCGGGGCTGGCGGGCACGGCCTCCACATGGCTCACCACCACGCGCTGCGGCGGCACCTGGACATCACACTGGATGAATCGAATGTCACCGCGCTGCGCATGCTCGACCACGGGCGGCAGGGGCATGACCGCATGGCCAAAGCCGGCACTCACCAGCTTGACCAAGGCCGAGATGGAGCTGACGCAGTGCACCTTGCCAATGGGCAGCCCAGCGTCACGGAACATCTGCTTCACGGCCTCATGGGGCTGCGAGCCAGGGCTCATGGTCAGCACGGGCTGGGCCAGCAAATCGCGCAGGTCCTGCACGGCCGGCGCATCCACCGCCCCCACCCAGCCCATGGGCATGGGCATGCAGGCGGTGCTGCGGATACCGGGCTCGTCGATGTGCTCGGTCTGCACGGCGATGTCCAGCGACCGCTCGTGCAAGCCACGGTGCAGGCCCCGTGTCGTTTCGGAGGTCAGCTGCACTTCAATGCCCGGGTAGGTGGCGCGCAGGTTCTCCAGAAAGCTGACCAGCCAGGTGTGGACCACGCTTTCGATCACGCCAATGCGCACCAGCCCCAGCATCTGCACATCGGTTCTGCCCAGCGCGATGATGTCCTGGCGAATCTCCAACAGCCGCTCGCCGTAGCCCAGCAAGCGGGTGCCCACCGCAGTGAGCTTGAGCTCCCGGGGGTCCCGCGTGAAAAGCTTGGCGCCGATGTCTTCTTCCAGCGAGGAGATCCGATGCGCCACAGCGGCCTGGGTGATGTGCAAGCGCTCGCCTGCGGCACGGAAACTGCCCAGCCGGGCAGACCAAAGAAAGGCTTCAATAAATCGGGTGTTCATGGCAATGCCGGGGGTTTGCGCTGCGTGCTGAAGAGCAGGAGCCTGCCCAGTGAAGGGGATTCACGCTGGGGCGCGTGTTGGGCTTTGTACACGCAAATGACATGCCATCTTGGGCATCTGTCCTCCCCCCGTGACCCGGCACAGCGGATTTCGAGCGGACAAAGAAAAACGGTCTGTGCCAGCTTTTCAGTAGCAACAGACCGTTGTCTTGGAGGAGAGAGAGGGATTCGAACCCTCGATACAGCATAACTGTATATCGGATTTCGAGTCCGACGCATTCGACCACTCTGCCATCTCTCCGTGGTCTTCGAAGACCTGACACAGCGCATTGCTTTGCTGCATCAATTCCTCTGAATTTCGAGCCTTGAATTCTAGCACGGTTTTTTGGGCATTCGTCCAAGTTCGTGCGCCAAGCGCCGCCACCAGCCTGACACGGCCCGGGCGCTGGCTGCCTCAGCAGCCGCACTCCGAGGCAGCCTTGCTCAGGCCTTGAGGACCGACAGCCCACCCAGGTAGGGGCGCAGCGCTTCGGGCACGGTGATGCTGCCGTCGGCCTTCTGGTTGTTTTCCAACACGGCCACCAGGGTGCGGCCCACGGCCAGACCCGAGCCGTTCAAGGTGTGCACCAGCTCGTTCTTGCCCTGCGCGTTCTTGAAGCGGGCCTGCAGGCGGCGCGCCTGGAAGGCTTCGCAGTTGGAGACCGAGCTGATCTCGCGGTAGGTGTTCTGCGCGGGCAGCCACACTTCCAGGTCATAGGTCTTGGCCGCGCCAAAGCCCATGTCGCCGGTGCACAGGCTCATCACGCGGTAGGGCAAGCCCAGCTTCTGCAGCACGGCTTCGGCGTGGCCGGTCATTTCTTCGAGCGCTTCGTAGCTCTTTTCTGGGTGCACGATCTGCACCATCTCGACCTTGTCGAACTGGTGCTGGCGGATCATGCCGCGCGTGTCGCGGCCATAGCTGCCGGCCTCAGAACGGAAGCACGGGGTGTGGGCGGTCAGCTTGATCGGCAGTTCGGCTTCGGCCACCACCACGTCGCGCACAAAGTTGGTCAGCGGCACTTCGCTGGTCGGGATCAGGTAGAGCGCGGCGTGGTCGGGCACCGGCTCGCCGTCCTGGCCGCCCTTCTTGGCGGCGAACAGGTCGCCCTCGAACTTGGGCAGCTGGCCCGTGCCCTTGAGCGAGTCGGCGTTGACGGCGTAGGGCACGTAGCACTCGGTGTAGCCGTGCTGCTCGGTCTGCAGGTCGAGCATGAACTGCGACAGCGCGCGGTGCAGGCGCGCGATCGGGCCCTTCATGACAGTGAAGCGCGAGCCCGACAGCTTGACGCCCATGTCGAAGTCCAGGCCCAGCGGGCCGCCCAGGTCAACGTGGTCCTTGACTTCAAAGTCGTACTGGCCTGGCGTGCCCCAGCGGCGCACTTCGACGTTGCCCGCCTCGTCGCTGCCCACGGGCACCGATTCGTGCGGCAGGTTGGGCACGGCGACGAGCAAGGCGTTGAGTTCTTGTTGCAGCGCTTCCAGGCGCACGGCCGAGGCTTCCAGCTCGGTCTTGCTGGCGGCCACCGCCGCCATGATGTCGTCTGCGCTTTCGCCCTTGGCCTTGCGTTGGCCGATCTGCTTGGACAGCGCGTTGCGCTGGGCCTGCAGTTCTTCGGTGCGGGTTTGCAGGGTCTTGCGCTCGGACTCCAGGGCGCGGAAGGCGTCCACGTTCAGGAAGGCCTGGGGCTTTTTGCGGGTTTCGAGGCGGGCGACGACCGAATCAAGGTCTTTGCGCAGGGAGATGATGTCTAGCATGGGTCGATTTTAGCGAGGGCGGGCCAGCGCTCTGGCCCGGGGGGCTCAGTTCAAGATTTCAAGGCGCACGTCATCCGCCCACAGCGTGCCCTGCTCGTCCAGCAGGATGCCGATGCGGATCTCTTCCGTGGCCTCCGGCAGCGGCAGCTCCACGCTGTAGCGCTTCCAGTCCTGGGTGCCGATCACGCGGCTGTCGTTCATGTGGTTCCACAGCAGCACCCGGTTGTCGATGTCGCGCATCTGCAAGATGAGGCCACCGCCGGCGCCGTCGGCGCCCTGGGTTTTGAGCTCGCTGCTCAAACGCGCGGTCTTGCCGCGCCAGCAAGGCGCCACGCGGATCGTTTGCTCCAGGGTCGCATGCGCTTCGGTGCCGACCCGGCGCAGGCGAAAGCTCGGCGGCGCACTGCGGTACACCGCCGTGTCGGACTCAAACAGGTAATGCCCGGGGTTGACGTGCTCCACCCCGCGCCAGCCCTTGGGAATGCCGTTGTCCCCCGCCACAAAACCGGGGTTGTTGACCGGGGCGATGGCAGGCCTGCCCGGCGCCGGGCAGGCCGGGGCGCTGGCCGCACTGGTGGGGCTCGGGGAAGGCGCACTTTGCGCCTGGCTCAGAGGGCTGAACAAGGCCCCGCTCAGGGCCAGGGCCACCGGGGCCCACTGGATGTATCGCATGGGAAAAGTCCTCTCAGTCAGCGCGCGGCTCAGGCCAGCGCGCTGGGGTCAAAGTTGGCGCCACACACAATCAGGCATACTTTTTCGTCGGCCCGGGGGCGGTAGGCCCCGCTTTGCAGCGCGGCCAGGCCCAAGGCGGCGGCGGGCTCCACCGCCAGCTTGAATTCGCTCCACAGCGTGTGGCGCGCGCGCGCAATGGACTCGTCACTGAGCAGCAAGGCTTGGCGGACCTGGGCCTGGGTGACCGCCCAGGCGATGTCGCCAATGCGCTTGGCGCCCAGCGAGTCGGCCGCAATGCCCGACACCGCCACGTCCACCGGCTCGCCGGCCTCGCGGGCGCGGAACAGGGTGGGCGCGGTTTCGGGCTCCAGTGCCACCACCTGGCTGCGCTGCTCAAACCAGGCGGCCAAGCCGCCAATCAAACCGCCGCCCCCCACGCTGACCAGCACCGAGTCGGGCACGCCAGCCTGGGCTTCAATCTCAGCCCCCAGCGTGCCCGCCCCGGCCACCACCTCGGGCTGGTCATAGGCATGGGTCAACAAGGCGCCCGTGGCCTGCTGGCGGGCCAGGCAGGCCTGGTAGGCCTCGGCATAGACCGCGCCCGTCACCACCACGTCGGCGCCCAGTTCGCGCAGTTTTTTGCGCTTGGCCTCGGGCGAGACCTCGGGCACAAACACCTCGCAGCGCACGCCCAGGGCGCGTGCCGCCGCGGCCGTAGCGATGCCGGCATTGCCGCCCGACGCGACGATCACACCGGCCTGGGTCAGAGGCTGGGCCAGCAGGCGGTTCATCATGCCGCGGGCCTTGAAGCTGCCGCCCACTTGCAGGTGTTCCAGCTTGAGCCAGACTTCAGCCGCCGCCACGCCAAGAGCAGCACCAGGCAGACGCCACAAAGGGGTCTGGCGCAAAAAGCCCACAGGGGCTTGCTTCAGTCGGGTCAATGCGCTTTCAATGTCGGAGCGGTCGATCATGGTCGGAGGCGTCAAAATGCGAAGAGCGCAGTGTAGCCAGCCTGATGCCCCAGGGTGGATCGACCTGCCCTTGGCCCACGATCTGAGTCACCGACTCGGGAGAAGCGCATGTTCTACGTGTACGGACTCGGCGGCCCCATTTACCGGGGACCGCTGGAAAACCTGGCCCAGGTCAGCCCGGTGCGGGCGCTGTCGGCCCTGCGTCGGGTGCAGGGCGTGAACGCCCCCGCCACCGAGCGCTTGCCCGACCCCGCCGAGGCCCCGGCGCCCGCGCACAGTGGCGCGCCCCACACCCTGCGCCAAGAGGCCTTGGCGGCCTACACCGACACCCAGCAAGGCCCAACCCCGGCCCGCGAGCCTTTGGAGCGTGTGCAAGACGTGATGACGCGCGAGGTGCTGAGCATGGCACCCAGCCTGAGCGCCGCCGAGGCCTGGGAGGCGCTGGCCGCACGCGGCGTGGGCCAAGCCCCGGTGGTCAATGCCCAGGGCCTGTTGGTGGGCTTGTTGCTGCGTGCCGACCTGTTGCCGGCCTCGCTGCTGCCCGGGCCGGCCGCCAACACCACCGGCATCGCTGCCTGGCAACTGGCGCAGCGCCCGGTGTCCGAGTTGATGCTGACGCCCGTGCCCGCGGTCACGCCCGACACGCACCTGCGCCAGGCCGCCCGGGTGCTGCTGGACATGGGCCTGCCCGGCCTGCCGGTGACGCAAGACAGCGGCCAGGTCGTGGGTTTTTTGTCGCGCGCCGACATCTTGCGCGCGGTGGTCGCCGACCCGCCGCTGGACCTGTGGACCTGACGTCCACCCGGTCCCCGGGCGGGTGCAGCCTCAGGCCTGAGGCTCGATGCGCAAGCCCTTGGGCAGCGGGAACTTCAGGGTTTCTTCAATGCCGTTCATCTTGCGCACCGACACCGCGCCATAGGCCCGGATGCGCTCAATGACCTGGTTGACCAGCACTTCGGGAGCCGAGGCGCCCGCGGTCAGGCCGACCCGGCTCTTGCCCTCGAACCAGGCGGCCTGCAGCTCGTCTGCGTTGTCCACCATGTGGCTTTCGGTGCCCAGCTTTTGCGCCAGCTCGCGCAGGCGGTTGCTGTTGGAGCTGGTCGGGCTGCCGACCACGATCACGATGTCCACCTGCGGGCTGAGCACCTTGACCGCGTCCTGGCGGTTTTGCGTGGCATAGCAAATGTCTTGCTGCTTGGGCTCGCGCACCTTGGGAAAGCGCTGGCGCACGGCCTCGGCGATCTCGGCAGCGTCGTCCACGCTCAGCGTGGTCTGGGTGACCACGGCCAGCTTGTCGGTCTGGGCCGGCTGCACGCGGGCCACATCGGCCACGTCTTCGACCAGGTGGATGCCGCTGTCGAGCTGGCCCATCGTGCCCTCGACCTCGGGGTGCCCCTTGTGGCCGATCATGATGAACTCAAAGCCCTCCTTGGCCAGCTTGGCCACCTCGACGTGCACCTTGGTGACCAGCGGGCAGGTGGCGTCAAAGATCGAAAAGCCACGGGCGCGCGCCTCGTCCTGCACGGCGCGGCTCACACCGTGGGCGCTGAACACCAGGGTGGCGCCAGGGGGTACGTCGTCCAGCTCTTCGATGAAGATGGCGCCTTTTTGCTTGAGGTCGTTCACCACATAGGTGTTGTGCACGATCTCATGGCGCACGTAGATGGGCGCGCCAAACTTTTGCAGCGCACGCTCCACGATCTCGATAGCACGGTCCACACCGGCGCAAAAACCGCGCGGCTCGGCCAGGGTGATTTCCGACAGGGTCGGCACCACGGGGGTGCTCATCTCACAGCACCCCGATCAGCTGCACTTCAAAGGTGACGGGCTGGCCGGCCAGCGGGTGGTTGAAGTCAAACAACACCGCCTCGTCACTGAGCTGCTGCACCGCACCGGCGTAGCTGCCCGTGCCGTCGGGGGTGGGGAACTGCACCACGTCACCGACGTGGTACTGCTCGTCCGGGTCGCCCAGCTGCACCAGCAGCTTGCGCGCCACCCACTGCAGCATGTCGGGGTTGCGCTCGCCAAAGGCCTCGCCGGCGGCGATCTCGAACTGGCTGCGCGTGCCCTCGGCCAGGCCGATCAGCCGCTGCTCCACCGCAGGCGACAACTCGCCGGTGCCCAGCGACAAAGTGGCAGGCTTGTCCTCGAAAGTATTGATGATGTCCCCAGCCGGACCGGAGAGCCGGTAATGCAGCGTGAGAAAGGAGTCCGACTTGACGACGGAAGCTTGAGTGGGCGTTGTTGACATGGAAGTCCCGATAAACTGGCCGCTATTGTAAAAAACCGGCCAGAGTCCCTTCACATGACGGGTCCACTGTTGCTTTTTCCGTTCCCTCCTGCGGGGTGTTGCAGTGCCTGGGAACCCAGGCGCCGCCGCCCTCGCAGCCGCCCCACGAGCCGCGTTTTGTCATCACCCTTCACCTGGATGGGGCCCACCCGATGGGTCCTGACCGCCCCCATGAGCCTGCAGGATTTGCCGCCTGATGCCCGCCCGCGCGAGAAGCTGATCGCGCGTGGCCCCGGCGCGCTCAGCGACGCCGAGCTGCTGGCCCTGCTGCTGCGCACCGGGCTGGCGGGCAAGAACGTGCTGCAACTGGCGCAAGAGCTGCTCGACCGCTTTGGCGGCCTCAGCGGCCTGCTGCACACCGGCCTGGACGAGCTCAAAAGCATCAAGGGCCTGGGCGGCAGCGCCAAGCGCGCGGAGCTCAGCGCCGTGCTCGAACTGGCGCGCCGGGCCCTGGCCCAGCAGTTGAGCGAGCGCCCGGCGTTCACCAGCCCCCAGGCCGTGCAGGATTACCTGCAACTGCACCTGGCGCACAAGGGCCACGAGGTGTTTGCCGTGTTGTTTTTGGACAGCCAACACAAGCTGCTGGCCTTTGAAGAACTGTTTCGCGGCACCCTGAGCCAGACCAGCGTCTACCCGCGCGAGGTGGTGCTGCGCGCCTTACACCACCGCGCTGGCGCCGTGGTGCTGGCGCACAACCACCCCAGCGGCACGGTGCAGCCCTCGCGTGCCGACGAGGCCCTGACCCAGCACCTCAAAGCCGCCCTGGGCTTGGTCGACATCCGGGTGCTGGACCATTTCATCGTGGCGCCAGGCCAGGCCTTGTCCATGGCCGAGAAAGGTCTGCTGTGATGCGCGCCAAACCCACGCCCCTTGGCGCCCAGGCGCTGCCCGCCGGCTTGGTGGTGCGTTCGCTGCAAGACCTGAAGCTGGTGCAAAAGCGCCTGGCCCAGCAGCGCGCCGAGGCCGAAGCCCTGGCGGTGGCCCGACGCGAGGCCGAAGTCAAACGCCAGCAGGCCAATCGCCTGTTTGAACTGGCCGTGGGCCCGGTGACCCGGCTGCACCCGCCCAACAAGGTCTTGCTCAACAACGACCCGCCGCCCCCCATTCCCGTGCAGCACCAGTTGGACGAGCAGCGCGTGCTGCTGGAGTCCATCAGCGACGATTTCGACGTCAGCTCACTGCTGGACACCGACGACGCGCTGAGCTTCCGCCGCCCCGGCATCAGCGTCGAAGTGACGCGCAAACTGCGGCGTGGCGAGTGGAGCATCCAAAGCCAGCTGGACCTGCATGGCCTGCGCACCGACGAGGCGCGCGAGGCCCTGGGCCAGTACATCCGCGAAGCGCACAAGCTGGGCCTGCGCTGCGTGCGCGTGGTGCACGGCAAAGGCCTGGGCTCACCCGGCAAGAGCCCGGTGCTCAAGGGCCGGGTGCAAAGCTGGCTGGTGCAGAAAAACGATGTGCTGGCCTTTGTGCAGGCCCGCCCCGCCGAAGGCGGCGCCGGCGCCTTGGTGGTGCTGCTGCGCCCCTCGCCGGGCGGGCACTGAGGTGAAGGCCAACCGGCCTTCAGCCCGCTGAGCCCAGGCGCTGCAGCGCCTCGCCGGTGACGCGGCAGATGCGCCAGTCGGGCATGACGGTGGCGCCCATGGCCTGGTAGAAGTCGATCGCGGGCTGGTTCCAGTCCAGCACCGACCACTCAAAACGGCCGCAACCGCGTTGCACGGCCAAAGCGGCCAGGGCCTGGAGCAAGGCCTTGCCAATGCCCAGGCCGCGCCGTTCGGGCAACACAAACAGGTCTTCGAGGTACAGACCCGGCTGGGCCAGGAAGGTCGAGTAGTTCGGGAAGAACAGCGCGAAGCCGGCCGGCTCGCCCTGCCATTCGGCCAGCAAGGCTTCGGCTGCCGGGCGCTCACCGAACAAGGTGGCGCGCAGCTGCTCGGGCGTGGCCGCGACGCGGTCAAGCAAGTGCTCGTACTCGGCCAGGCCGCGGATCAGGCGCAGCAAGGTGTCGCAGTCCTCGGCCGTGGCCGGGCGCAGGCGCAAGGCGCTGTCAGGGGTGTGGAGGGGGTTCATGTCAGCTCACACCTTTGTTGCGCATCCAGTCGGCCGTGCCGTGAAAGCTTTCTTTGAGGCGGGCGCGCAGGTCCTCGGGCACGCCGGTCTCGCCCATGGCCTGGTCCATGCAGGCGACCCACTGATCGCGCTCCTTGATGCCAATCGGAAACGGCAGGTGACGCGCGCGCAGCATGGGGTGGCCAAAGCGGTCGGTGTAGTACGACGGCCCACCCAGCCAGCCGCACAGAAACCAGAACAGGCGCTGGCGTGCGTTGGCCAGGTCAGGACCGTGGGCGGCGCGCAGCGCGTGGTAGCCGGGCTCCAGGTCCATGAGGTCGTAAAAGCGCTCGGTCAGGGCGAGCACACGGGCTTCGCCGCCGATCCATTCAAACGGGGTGGCGGGGGCGGCGCTGCCGCTGGGGGTGTCTTCGGTGTCCATGCGCTATTTTCACCGCAGCCAGCGCCCCCCGGCAGGCGCTCAGGCGCTGGCGCGGCGCAGGGTCTCCACCACTGGGCGGCGCAGCACCTCGCGCAAGCCCCACCAGCCCGCGGCCAGGGCCAGCACGGCCCCCGCCACGGCGCCGCCCAGCAGCACCCAGGGCGAGGCGTTCCACGCAAAGTCAAACACAAAGCGCGCCAGGCCCCAGCCCACCACGGCCGCGACCGCGCTGGCCAGGCTGCCTGCCAGCAGGCCCACGCCCACCAACTCGGCCGCCTGCACCTGGCGCAGCAGGCGCGCACTGGCCCCCACCGCACGCATGATGGCGAACTCGCGCGAGCGCTCCTCACGCGTGGCCGTGACGGCCGCAAACAAGACCACCAGGCCCGCCGCCAAGGTGAAGGCAAACAAGAACTCCACCGCCCGCACCACCTGCTCCAGCACGCGCTGCACCTGGTTCAGGGTGCTGCTCATGTCGACATTGGTGATGTTGGGAAACTGCCGCACCAAGGCGTTGTCAAAACCGGGCTGGGCCGGGGCGCGGAAGGCGGCCAGGTAGGTCACCGGCACATCCTTCAACTGGCTGACCGGGTAAATGACAAAGAAGTTGGCGTGCAACGACCCCCAATCCACCTTGCGCAGCGAGCTGATGCGCGACTCGGTTTGCAGACCGCCGATGTCAAAGCGCAGCACATCGCCCAGCTTCAGGCCCAGGGTTTGGGCCAGCCCCTCCTCCACGCTGATGGCGCCGGCCTCTTCGGGCGTCCAGCGCCCGGCGACCACGCTGTTGTGCGGCGGCTGCTCGGCGGCGTTGGAGAGGTTGAACTCCCGGTCAACCAGGCGCTTGGCGCGGTCGCTGGCGAAGTCGTCCGGGCTGATGGCTTTGCCATTCACCGCCAGCAGGCGGCCCCGGATCATGGGGTACCAGTCGTAGTTCGTGACCCCCGCCTGCTTCAGCGTGGACTGGAAGTCCGCGCCCTGCTCGGGCAGCACATTGATGACAAAGCGGTTGGGCGCGTCCGGCGGCGTGGCCTGGCGCCAGCTGCTGATCAGGTCGGTGCGCAACAGCACCAGCAGCACCAGGGCCAGCAGGCCCACGGCCAGGGCGCTGACCTGCACCACCGCGTAAGCCGGGCGGGCCGAGATCTGCCGCGTGGCCAACACCAGCCAGCGCGGGGCGGTGTTCTCGTTGACACTGCGCCGCAGCAGTTTGACCGCCACCCAACTCAGGCCGGCAAACAAGAGCACGGCGCCGGCAAAGCCGCCCACGGCGATCAAGCCCAGCAGGCGGTCGCTGCTGACCGCCATCAACAAGGCGGCAAAGCCCAGCACGCCCAGGCCCAGCACCAGCAGCGAGGCCGGCTTGAGCCCGCCCAGGTCGCGCCGGATGACACGCAACGGGGGCACCTGGGCCAGTTGCAGCACCGGCGGCAGGCCAAAGGCCAGCAGCAGGGTCAGGCCCATGCCCAAGCCCAGCAGGGCCGGCCAGGCGCTGGCGGCCGGCAGGGCCGCGTCCACCAAACCGGCCAGCAAGAACACAAAAGCGTGGTGCACGCCCCAGCCCAGGGCCACGCCCAGGGCGCTGGCCCACAGGCCCGCCAGCACAAATTCGACGCTGTAGGCCAGGGCGATGGTGCGCTGGCTCAGGCCCAGCACGCGCAGCAGGGCGCAGTCGTCCAGGTGGCTGGCGGCAAAGCCGCGCGCGGCCAGGGCCACGGCCACGGCACTGAGCAAGGCCGCCAGCAGGGCCACCAGGTTGAGGAATTTTTCGGCTCGGTCCAGGGTCTGGCGCATTTCGGGGCGGCCGCTCTCCAGCGATTCCAGGCGCAGGCCGCGGCGCTCGCCGCCTTGCAGCTCGGTCGTGGCCCAGCGGGTGTACGCCTGCACGGCCGGGGCCTCGCCGGCCACGGCCAGTCGGTAGCTGATGCGGCTGGCGGGTTGCACCAGGCGGGTGGCGGCCAGGTCGCGCTCGTTGATCAGCACGCGCGGCGCAAAGGACATGAAACCGGCCCCCCGGTCGGGCTCCAACACCAGCACCCGGGCCACACGCAAGCGGCTGTCCCCCAGCAGCAGCGGGTCGCCCACCTGCAGGCCCAGGGCCTCCAGCAAGGGGGCATCGACCCAAGCCTCGCCCGGCGCAGGCACGGCGCGGGTGCTTTGTTCGGGGGCGCCAGGGCGCTCGGCCACGACCAGTTGGCCGCGCAGCGGGTAGCCCACCCCCACGGCCTTGAGGGCCACCAGGCGGCTGGCGCCGCCTTGCTCGTCGCTGGCGCGACCCATGGTCGGGAAACTCAGCGTGCCGGCCACCTGCAAGCCCAGGCGCCGGGCTTCGGCCTCGAACGCGGGCGGCGCTGGGTTGTCGCTGGCCAGGACCACGTCGCCGCCCAGCAGTTGGCGCGCATCGCGCTGCAGGCCGCCCTTGAGCCGGTCAGAGAAAAATCCCACCGCCGACAGCGCGGCCACCGCCAAGGTGACGGCCACGATCAGCAAGCGCAGTTCACCGGCGCGCAGGTCGCGCCACAGGGTGCGCCAGCCCAGGCGCCAGAAAGAGTGCTTCATAGCCCAGACCTTAGCGCAATCCGATGTCAGTCACGCGAGCGCCGCGCAATGGCCCCTGCGCCCCAGTCCCCCCCAGAGGGTCTTGGCGCCGCGCCACCGGGGAGTCGAGGGGCTTGCGGGCTCGGGTCCGTCGGCCTGGTCTCAGCGCTTGTCCAGGCGCTGCTCCAGCTCGGCCAGCACCGGGCGCAAACGGGCACCCGTGCTGATTTGGGGGTTGGAGGGGCCGTCCGACTTTTGCGCTTGCTTCTCGCGCAACGCGATCACCGGCAAGGCCTTGGCGAAGGCCTGGGTGAAGGAGTGGGTCTGTCGCAGTTGCTCGTCAAACACCGCACGGCCGAAAAAGGTCAGTTCCGAAGCGCTACCGCAGCCATAGGAGGTTTGGGTGGCGTCGGCGGCGGTCATCACCAGGCTGCTGTCGCTGGCCAGGGGCTCGACCCAGCCGCCTGAATAACAGGCCGAAATGGCGATGACGCGGTTCTGGATGCCGGCCTCGTCCAACAGGGCCCGCAAGCCCTGAGGGTCGATCGGGTCGACCTCCAGCGGCCAGTGGCTGGCCGCCAGCTTGAAGTCCTGCGCGCCGTGCGAGCTGAGGTAGAGCACCAGCACGTCGTGCTCGCGGTCCATTTTTTGCGCCAGCAGGCCGATGGCTCGGCGCAGGTTCTGCGGTGTGGCCCAGGGCAGGCTGGTCGCCGTGTCGGGATGGTTGAGCAGGGTCAGCACCCGGCCTTCAGCGTCAAAGCGCTGGCGCAGCACCTCCCCCACCATGTGGCTTTCGCGGCGGAACACCTCTTCTTCGGCGTAGGGCGCAAAGACCAGGCCGTAGACCTCGATCAGGCCTTCGCGCTGGGGCAGCAACTCGCGCTCAAGGGCCGGCCACAGCGCCTGCTGGGCCTCGAAAGTGGCCTGGCTCAGGCGCAAGCGCGGGGGTTCAGGGGCGTCGGCCGCCAGGGCGGCGCTCTCGTCGGGCGCCCAAGGGCGGTCGGGGAATTGCCAAACCGCCAGGCCTGACAAGCCGCCCAGCACGAGGCTGAACACGACCAGGCGCCAGCGCGGGCCCGCAAAGCGCGCGGTCAGGCGCACCACCGCGAGCAAGGCCCACAGCAACATCACCAGGAACGCGCCCCAGTAGAGCTGCTGTGAACGCGGCCCCTCAAAGGACAGCCACTCGCGCAGCACCGACAGGGCCAGCCCTTGCAGCGCCAGTTGTGCCGGCAGGGTGGCCCAGGTGCTGAGCGCGAACCAGGAGCCCAGGCCGCGCAGGTGCCAGGGGTCGGGGTCTTGCTCGGCCTCCCTCAAGGGCGGCAGGGCAAACCAGGCGGCCCACAGCACCAGGAGCGTCATCCACCATGGCACCAGCCAGGCACGCCAGTCAAAAATGGCGGGACCCAGCACTTCGAGCCGGGCAAAAGCCAGCTGCAGCCCGGCACTCAACAGGGTCAGCAGCAGCACCTGCCAAGGTGAGGGCTGGGCGTGCCCCACTTCGGGCGACATGAAAAAGGCCGCGCGCCAGCCGCCCAGCACCCAACGCCACCAGGGCAGGCGTTCGGGCGGCACGGGCTTGGCCTCTCCCAGCGCCCAGACCGGACTGGCGGGCGCGGGCTCCAGGGCCAGCGGGGTGGTGTCTTCGTCATCGATGGCGACCGTATCGTCCCAATCCACGGGATGCTGACTTTTGCTCATCCCGACATGATGCCAGCGCACCAGGGGGGCTCGCCAGTGCCCAGGGCGCCAGCGCCGCCCTGCCGCGGTCCTCGCCGCCGAGGAGGCCTGGGATTTCATCGCACAATGGGCGCCGATTTGACTTGTTTTTCAGGACTGGAGACCTGCATGCCGGTGACCCCCACCAACCCGTTCAAGCGCGCTTTGCAAAACAAGGAGGCCCAAATTGGCCTGTGGCTGTCCATGGCCTCGCCCTACCTCAGCGAGGTCAGCGCCACCGCTGGTTTTGACTGGCTGCTGATCGATGGCGAACACGCGCCCAACACCTTGCAAAGCACACTGCAGCAGCTGCAGGTGGTGGCGCCCTACCGCGCCCAACCGGTGGTGCGGGCCGTGGAAGGCCAGGTGGCCCTGGTCAAGCAGCTGCTGGACATCGGCGCTCAAAACCTGCTGATCCCGATGGTGGATACGCCCGAGCAGGCGCGCTTGATGGCCTCGGCCGTGCGCTACCCGCCCGAGGGCATCCGGGGCGTGGGCAGCGCCATCGCCCGGGCTTCGCGCTGGAGCCTGCATGCCGACTACCTGGACACGGCCAGCGACAACATCTGCCTGCTGGTGCAGGCCGAGACCGTGACGGCCCTGGCCAACCTGAAAGAGATCGCGGCGGTGGACGGCGTGGACGGCGTCTTCATCGGCCCGGCCGACCTGGCCGCGTCCATGGGGCACCGGGGCCAGCCGGGCCACCCTGAAGTGCAGGCCGCCATCGAAGGCGCAATCCGCACCATCGTGGCCGCGGGCAAGGCCGCCGGCATCCTGACCTCGGATGCCGCGCTGGCGCACCGCTACCTGGCACTGGGCGCCACCTTTGTCGCCGTGGGCGTGGATGTGTCGCTTTACGCGCAAGCCGCGCGCAAGCTCGCGGCCGACTTCTTGGGCAGCGACAAGCCCGCTTCGGCCCCGGGCGCCGCTTACTGATCGAACGAAGAGGCCTGACCCTGCAGCAGGGGCGCCGCGGCCGGGGTCAGGGCCCGCAGCGGGTGACGGCGGCGACTCAGGTTGGGGCCGGCAAGGCCTCGCACAGCAGGGCGCGGTGGGCGTTCCAGGCCTGGCGCACGATGTCACGCACCTCGGGCTGGGCCGGGTCGTCCATCAGGCGCTGAAACTCGGCGCGCATGCGCGGTTCCCAGAACTTGCGGATGTGGTTGGCAATGCCCTGCAGGGCCTCGGGCCGATCGGGCATGGACTCGAAGAACTGGCCAATGCGGTTGGCCATGACGATCAGGTTGGAAGTGTGGTGTTCGCTCATGCTCTCAAGCCTCCCCAGCCACGCGGTGGCCCTGGGTGTAAACAGAAAAATCAGCGCCCCGGGCAAAGCCCAGCAGGCTCAGGCCCGCCGCTTCGGCCGTGTGCAAGGCCAGGGCGGTGACGCCGGACACGGCCGCCAGCAGGGGCACGCCAGCGGCTGCGGTTTTTTGCACCATCTCGTGGCTGGCGCGGCTGGTCACCACCACAAAGCCACTGGCCTCGGGCTGGCCCTCGCGCTGGCTGGCGGGGCGGCGCAGCAAAGCGCCAATCAGCTTGTCCAGTGCGTTGTGCCGACCCACATCTTCACGCACCAGGTGCAGCTGACCTTGGGCATCGCACCAGCCGGCCGCGTGCGTGGCGCCCGTGGCTGCCAGCAGGGGCTGGCGCGCCCGCAGCTGTCCCATGCCCGCCACCAAAGCCTCCGGGGTGTAGAGGCCTTGTGCCGGCAAGGGCGCCACCGGGCGCACGGCTTGGGACAAGCTTTCGGCGCCGCACAGGCCACAGCCGGTGCGGCCCGCCAGGCTGCGCCTCCGGTCCTTGAATTGGGCAAAGCACGAGGCGGCCACTTCCAGGCGCAGGGTGATGCCCTCGGCGCTGGGGTCGGCCTCGATGGCATACACCTGGCCCGCGTGCTGGACCAGGCCTTCGCTGAGGCTGAAGCCCAAGGCAAAGTCTTCCAGGTCAGCCGGGGTGGCCAGCATGACCGCGTGGGTCACGCCGTTGTACTCCAGCGCCACCGGCACCTCGTCGGCCAGCACGTCTTGCGCGCTGTGCCACTGGCCGGCACGGTAGCGCCGCACCGGGGTGGCACGGCTGCCTTCGGGCAGGGCACAGGGGACGGCAGGGTGGGCGTCCATGGTCTGCTCGCTCAGGCGCTCTGCCCTGCCGCTTGCAGGTGCTCCAGCTGGGCCTGGTTGAACTCGCTGTAGTCCCGCTGCCACGGCGACTGGTGAACCGCCGGGGTGCTGGACTCGGCAGTGCCCAGGGCGGGTTGGGCCACCAGGCTCACGTTGACGGCGGTCACCTTGTACTCCGGGCAGTTGGTGGCCCAGTCGCTGCTGTCGGTGGTGATGACGTTGGCGCCCGACTCGGGGAAGTGGAAGGTGGTGTAGACCACGCCCGGGGCCACACGCTCGGTCACGGTGGCGCGCAGCACGGTTTCACCCGCGCGGCTTTGGATGCCCACCCAGTCGTCCTCGCGGATGCCGCGTTCTTCGGCGTCGTGGGGGTGGATTTCCAGACGGTCCTCGCTGTGCCACTGGTTGTTCTCGGTGCGGCGCGTCTGGGCACCCACGTTGTACTGCGACAGGATGCGCCCCGTGGTGAGCAGCAGCGGGAACTTGCGCGTGACCTTTTCGTCCGTGGGCACGTACTGGGTGATGATGAAGCGGCCCTTGCCACGCACGAACTTGTCGACGTGCATGATGGCGGTGCCGGCCTCGTCGGTGTGGTCGTTGCAAGGCCACTGCACGCTGCCCAGGCGCTCGATCTTCTCGTAGCTGACACCGGCGAAGCTGGGGGTCAGCGCCGCGATCTCCTGCATGATCTCCTCGGGGTGCTGGTAGTTCATGGGGTAACCCAGCGCGTTGGCCAGCTTTTGCGTGACCTCCCAATCGGCATAACCGGCCAGCGGCTTCATGACGCGGCGCACGCGGCTGATGCGGCGCTCGGCGTTGGTGAAGGTGCCATCCTTTTCAAGGAAGGACGAGCCCGGCAGGAACACATGGGCGTACTTGGCGGTTTCGTTGAGGAAGATGTCCTGCACCACCACGCACTGCATGGCCTTGAGCGAGTCGGTGACGTGCTGGGTGTTGGGGTCGCTTTGCACGATGTCCTCGCCCTCGCAGTAAAGGCCCAGGAAGGTGCCTTGCTGCGCGGCGTCGAACATGTTGGGAATGCGCAGGCCCGGCTCGGGGTTGAGCGTGACGCCCCAGGCCGACTCGAACAAGGTGCGCGTGGTGCTGTCGCTGATGTGGCGGTAGCCCGGCAGCTCGTGCGGGAAGGAGCCCATGTCGCACGAGCCCTGCACGTTGTTCTGGCCGCGCAACGGGTTCACGCCCACGCCTTCGCGGCCGACGTTGCCGGTGGCCATGGCCAGGTTGGCAATGCCCATGACCATGGTCGAGCCCTGGGCGTGCTCGGTCACACCGAGGCCGTAATAGATGGCGGCGTTGACCTGGCGGCCGGTCTTCACGCCTTCGCTGTTGCCGGTGGCGTACAGGCGGGCGGCGGCGCGCAGTTCCTCGGCCGGCACGCCGGTGACGAGCGACATGGCTTCAGGCGAGTTCTCAGGCCGGGCCACGAACTCGCGCCATTCCCGGAAGGACTTGTCGTCACAGCGCTCGGCGATGTAGGCCTCGTCCAGCAGGCCTTCGGTGACCACCACGTGGGCCAGCGCGCTGATGACGGCCACGTTGGTGCCGGGCTTGAGCTGCAGGTGGTGCTGGGCCGAGATGTGCGGCGACTGCACCAGGTCAATGCGGCGCGGGTCGACCACGATCAACTTGGCCCCTTCGCGCAGGCGCTTCTTCATGCGCGAGCCGAACACCGGGTGGGCATCGGTCGGGTTGGCACCGATGACCAGGATGACGTCGGCCTTCTCCACCGACTTGAAGGTCTGCGTGCCGGCCGAGGTGCCGTAGGTCTGGCCCAGGCCGTAGCCAGTGGGCGAGTGGCAAACGCGGGCGCAGGTGTCGACGTTGTTGTTGCCAAAAGCGGCCCGGATCAGCTTTTGCACCAGGTAGGTTTCTTCGTTGGTGCAGCGCGAGGAGGTGATGCCACCGATCGAGTCGCGGCCGTGCTCGGCCTGGATGCGGCGGAACTCACTGGCCGCGTAGCCAATGGCCTCGTCCCAGCTGACTTCCTGCCACGGGTCGTTGATGCTCTTGCGGATCATCGGCGTGGTGATGCGGTCCTTGTGGGTGGCATAGCCCCAGGCGAAACGGCCCTTGACGCAGGCATGGCCTTCGTTGGCCTTGCCGTCCTTCCAGGGGACCATGCGCACGACTTCAGTGCCCTTCATCTCGGCCTTGAAGGCGCAGCCCACGCCGCAGTAGGCGCAGGTGGTGATGGTGCTGTGCTCGGGCTGGCCCAGGTTGATGATGGACTTTTCTTGCAGCGTGGCAGTGGGGCAGGCTTCGACGCAGGCGCCGCAGCTGACGCACTCGGAGTCCATGAAGGACTCGCTCTGGCCCGGCGACACGCGCGACTCAAAACCCCGGCCGCTGATGGTCAGCGCGAACGTGCCCTGGGTTTCTTCGCAGGCGCGCACGCAGCGGTTGCAGACGATGCACTTGCTGGCGTCGTAGCTGAAATAAGGGTTGGAGTTGTCGATGGCGGGCTTGCTGTCGCCACGGAAGTGGTTGGCACCGTCGAGGCCATAGCGCACCTCGCGCAGGCCGGTGACGCCAGCCATGTCCTGCAATTCGCAGTTGCCGTTGGCCGAGCAGGTCAGGCAGTCCAGCGGGTGGTCGGAGATGTACAGCTCCATCACGCCCTTGCGCAGCGCTTGCAGCTTGGGGCTTTGGGTGAGCACCTTCATGCCGGCTTCGGCCGGCGTGGTGCAGGACGCGGGGTAGCCCTTGCGGCCTTCGACCTCGACCAGGCACAGGCGGCAGGAGCCAAAGGGCTCCAGGCTGTCGGTGGCGCAAAGCTTGGGCACGCGCACACCGGCGTCGACCGCCGCACGCATCAGCGAGGTGCCCGCGGGCACGCTGACGCTGACGCCGTCGATCTCGAGCGTCACTTCTTTTTCAGACACCCGCAACGGGGTGCCGTAATCGGTTTGTTTCAGGTGGTCCAGCATGGCGAACTCCTCAAGCAGCTTGGGTTTCAGGCACGGCCAATCCGAAGTCCTGGGGGTAATGGTTCAAGGCGGAGAGCACGGGGTAAGGCGTCATGCCGCCCATGGCGCACAGCGAGCCATGCAGCATGGTGTCGCAGAGGTCGCGCAGCAGCTCGACCTGCTGCGGCTGCGCCGCGCCACCGGCGCGGATCTGGTCGATCACCTCGACACCGCGCGTGGAGCCGATGCGGCACGGGGTGCACTTGCCGCAGGATTCCAGCGCGCAGAACGCCATCGCGTAGCGGGCCAGCTGCGCGAGGTTGGCGCTGTCGTCGTGCACCACGATGCCGCCGTGGCCGACCACGCCGCCAAACGCGGCATAGGCTTCGTAGTCCAGGGGCACGTCCCATTTGTCTTCGGGCACATAGGCGCCCAGCGGGCCGCCCACCTGGATCGCCTTGATGGGCCGGCCCGAGGCGGTGCCGCCGCCGAAGCCGTAGACCAGCTCGCGCAGGGTCAGGCCAAAGGCTTTTTCAACCAGGCCGCCATGCTTGATGTTGCCAGCCAATTGGAAGGGCAAGGTGCCGTGCGACCGGCCCACGCCGTAGTCGCGGTAGAACTGCGCGCCCCGCGCCAGGATGATGGGCGTGGAGGCGAAGGTGATCACGTTGTTGATCACGGTGGGTTGGCCAAACAGGCCTTGCAGGGCCGGCAGCGGCGGCTTGGCGCGCACGATGCCGCGCTTGCCTTCGATGCTTTCGAGCATCGCGGTTTCTTCACCGCACACATAAGCCCCCGCGGCCTTGCGCACTTCCAGGTGAAAGCGCTGGCCCGAGCCGAGTACCGAGTCGCCCAGAAAGCCCGCCTCGGTGGCGCGCCGGATGGCCTCGGTCAAGGTCGCGATGGCATGCGGGTACTCGGAACGCACATACACATAGCCTTGGGTGGCGCCCACGGTGACGGCGGCAATGGTCATGCCCTCGATCAGCATGTAGGGGTCACCCTCCATGGTCATGCGGTCGGAGTAGGTGCCGGAGTCGCCTTCGTCGGCATTGCAGACCACGTACTTCTGGGCGGCTTGGGCACCCGCCACGGTCTTCCATTTGATGCCGGCCGGGAAGGCGGCACCGCCCCGACCACGCAGGCCGGAGTGGGTGACCTCCTGGATCAGCGCGGCGCTGTCCAGGGTCAGCGCGCGGCGCAGGCCGGCCCAGCCTTCGTGGGCCTCGTAGTCGGCCAGGCTCAGCGGGTCGGTCACGCCCATGCGGCGGAAGGTCAGGCGCTCTTGCAGCGCCAGGTAGGGGATTTGTTCCGTCACGCCTTGGCGCAAGGGGTGGTCGCCGCCCTGCAACAGGCCGGCAGCCAGCAGGCCAGGCACGTCTTCCGGGGCGACTGGGCCGTAGGCGATGCGGCCTTGCGGCGTTTGCACCTCGACCAGGGGCTCGAGCCAGAACAGGCCGCGCGAGCTGTTGCGCACAAGTTCAATGGATTCACCTGCCGCGCCTTGCAGGGCTTGGGCCACCTCGTCGGCCCCGACGGCCAACGCGGCGGAATCACGGGGAATGTAAACACGCACAGGGTTGCTCATGGCTCAGGCCTCCACGGGGTTGAGTCGGGCCAGCAGGCCATCGAAGCGCGCGGTGCTGAGCCGGGCATGCACCTGCTCGTCCACCGCCATGGCCGGCGAGGACGCGCACAGGCCCAAGCAATACACCGGGCTCAGGGTCAGGCGGCCATCGGCGCTCAAACCACCGTGCTCGGTGTCAGAGCACCCCAGGCGGGCACAGGCATGGGCCCACAAGGCTTCGCCACCGCGGGCCTGGCAGGCCTCGGCGCGGCAGACCTGCAGCACATGCTGACCCGGCGGCTGGGTGCGGAAGTGGTGGTAGTAGCTGAGCACCCCGTGCACCTCGGCGCGCGACAGGTTCAGGGCCTGCGCGACCAGAGGCACGCCCTCGGCGGGCACGTAACCGAGCTGGTCCTGGATGCCGTGCAGGATGGGCAGCAAGGCACCGGGCAGGTGGCTGTGCTCGGCAATGGCTTGCCGCACGGCCTGCAAGGCCAGGTCCTCGCCGGGCTGGGCGGGGTTCGCGTCGGGGGTGGGGGTGCTCATGGGGTCCTCTTCAATCAGGGTTCAGCAGGTGGGCGGCCTCAGGCAAACAGCTTGGCCACGCTGAGCAAGGTGCGGTAGACGCCCCAGGCCAGCGGGATGCCCACGGCGGCCCAGGCCAGCGCCACGACCACGGGGCTCACGCCGTCGTTGCCCGCGCCGCTGCCACCCACTTCGGAGGCCGAGGCCTTTTCGTGGGCCAGGCGTTTTTCTTCGGCCAATTCGGCGTCGTTCATGAACCACTTGTCCGCCACAGGGCGCACCAGCAGGTTGCAGATCAGGCCGATGACCAGCATGCCAGTCAGGATGTACATGGTCTGGTTGTAGACCTGCTCACGCGGGATGCCCAGGCTCAGCTGGTACTCGCGCATGTAGTTCACCACCACCGGGCCCAGGATGCCGGCGGTGGCCCAGGCGGTGAGCAGGCGGCCGTGGATGGCGCCCACGAACTGGGTGCCGAACAGGTCGGCCAGGTAGGCGGGCACGGTGGCAAAGCCGCCGCCGTACATGCTCAAGATGATGCAGAAGGCGCCCACGAACAAGAACACGCTGCCGGCGGCCGCGCTGCCCGGGATGCCGAAGTACAGCACGCCGCCCAGCACGAAGAACACCACGTAGGTGAGCTTGCGGCCCAACTTGTCGGACAGGCTGGCCCAGAAGAAGCGGCCACCAATGTTGAACAGGCTCAGCAGCGCGGTGAAGCCTGCGGCCACGCCGGCAATCGCCGCCAGCTGGGTCTTGTCGAGTTCACTGAACTTGGCCGACACCCCGATCAGGGAGCCACCAAACACCTCTTGCAACATGGGCGAGGCCATGCCGATCACGCCAATGCCGGCGCTCACGTTCATGCACAGCACCATCCAGACCAGCCAGAATTGCGGGATCTTGAAGGCGTTCTTCACGTGCACGTGGCGCTGCGTGATCATGGTGTTGGCCGCGTTGATGGCCGGCGGGGTCCAGCCGGCGGGCTTCCAGCCGGTGGCCGGCACCCGGTAACCCAGGGCGCCCGCCATCATGAAGACGAAGTAGATCAGCGCCATCACGATGAAGGTGGGCATCACGCCCACGCTTTCGGGGGTGGCAAAGACCTTCATCAGGTCCGCCGCCAGCGGCGAGCCGATCATGGCGCCGCCCCCAAAGCCCATGATGGCCATGCCGGTGGCCATGCCCCGGCGGTCCGGGAACCACTTGATCAACGTGGACACGGGCGAGATGTAGCCCAGGCCCAGCCCGATGCCCCCGATCACGCCGGAGCCCAGCAGCATCATCCAGAACTGGTGCAGGTAAATGCCCAGCGCCGAGAACAGCATGCCGCCGCACCAGCACAGGGCCGACACGACGCCGGCTTTGCGCGGGCCTGCGCGCTCCAGCCAGCCGCCCCAGATGGCGGCCGAGGAGCCCAGGAAGACGAAGAACAAGGTGTACATCCAGCCCAGCGTGGAGATCTTCCAATCGCAGCTGGTGGTGAACATTTCTGCGAAGAAGCCCACTTCAGGGCCGCATTTGATGCTCTCTTTGATGCCCAGCGCCTTGGAGAGCGGCAGCCAGAACACCGAGAAGCCATAGGCCATGCCGATGCACAAATGAATCGCGAGCGCCGCCGGCGGCACCAGCCACCGATTGAAGCCGGGGCCCGCAATGATGCGTTCCTTGTCCAGAAAACCAGCCATGAGTTTGTCTCCGTTTCTTGATCAGAGTGTCTTGTCGATCTTGTTATCTGGCGCTCCGCCCAGGCTTGCAAAAAGCCTGAGCTCAGGGGCGTGCCGGAGCGCCGGACGCGAGTGTGTTCGGCCTGGGTAAGCCGGTCAAATTGAATCGGCGTATGCCGAGATTCAAAAAAGAAATGTACCCCTGGGAATACCCGCGATCGGGCAAGTCCAAAGGCTTTTTGAGGGGATGAAAGGCTTAGACGCCCGCCGCCGGGGCGCCACTGTGCTGGGCCGCATGGGCCAGCCAGGAGGGCTGGCGCGCCAAGGCCAGCGCGGCCTCCAGCGCGCGTGAGGGGCGCTCGGCCTGGGTCAGCATGAAGCCGATCGGGGTCTGCACCTCGGGGCTGATCAACGGCAGCGCTTCCAGCTCGCCGTAGCCCCGCGCCGCACCCACCAAGGCGCCGGGCAGCACCGCACACACCTCGCCGGCCACCACGCTGAGCGACAGGGTGAGGATGGAGTTGGTTTCGATCACCGGCTTGACTTCGGCCCCGGCCAGGGCGAAAGCGCTGTCGACGATGGTGCGGTTGTGCATGTCAGGGGTGAGCAGGCACAGAGGCAATTCGGCCGCGGCCAGCCAGCTGATGGCCTGGCCGCGCTGCAGGCCCAGGGTGCCGGGCGGCGGGCGCAGCGGGCTGCGCCGCACGAGGAAATAGTGTTCGGTGTACTGGGGCAAAGCCTGCACCGCCGGGTTGCGGCCCAAGCGGTCGGTGTAGCCCAGGCCCAGGTCCAGGCTCAAGGCTTCCAGCCCGTTCTCAATCTCGGGCGAGGACAGGGACAGCACCACGGGCCGAATGCCTGGGTACAGCGCCTGCAATCGCGCTGCAAACCGCGCCACGATGGGCATGGCCGTGGGCACAGCCCCGATGCGCAGCGTGCCTCGGGGCCGGTCCGCTTCGCTTTCCAGGTCCTGCTGCAGCAGCTCATGCTCGCGCAACATGCGGCGCGCCGTGACCAGCACGCGCTCGCCCTCCGCCGTCAAACCCGCGTATTGACGCGTGCGCTTGACGATGACCACACCGAACTCCGACTCCAGCGCTCGCAAGGCGTTGGACAGGGCCGGCTGGGTGATGTGGCAGGCCTGGGCCGCGCGCCCGAAGTGCTGGTGCTCGCTCAGCGACACCAGGTAGCGCAGGGAGGCCAGGATGTTCATGCGCGGGCGCGGAGCGGTCTCAGGTGCCTTGGCTGACCGTGATGGTCGGGAACTTGGAGGAGAAGTCCTTGGCCTGCTCGGCCACCTTCAGCGCCACCTTGCGGGCCACGGTCTTGTAAAGGCCTGCGACCTCGCTGTCGGGCGCGGCCACCACGGTGGGGGTGCCGCTGTCGGCTTGCAGGCGGATGTTGATGTCCAACGGCAAGGCGCCCAGGTAGTCCATCTTGTAGTCCAAGGCCATGCGCTGGCCGCCATCGGCACCAAAGATATGCTCGACATGGCCGCACTGGCTGCAGACGTGGACCGCCATGTTTTCGACGATGCCGAGGATGGGCACGCCCACCTTCTCGAACATCTTGATGCCCTTGCGTGCGTCCAGCAGGGCGATGTCCTGCGGCGTGGTCACGACCACGGCGCCGGTGATGGGCACGCGCTGCGACAGGGTCAGCTGGATGTCGCCGGTGCCGGGCGGCATGTCCACAATCAGGTAATCCAGGTCTTTCCAGTTGGTCTGACGCAGCAGTTGCTCCAGCGCCTGGGTGGCCATGGGGCCGCGCCAGATCATGGCTTCATCCGGGGCCACCAGGAAACCGATCGACATCACCTGCACGCCGTGCTTGACCATGGGCTCCATGGTCTTGCCGTCGGCGCTCTCGGGCCGGCCCTCGATGCCCATCATCATGGGCTGGCTGGGGCCGTAAATGTCGGCGTCGAGCAGACCGACGCTGGCGCCTTCAGCCGCCAGGGCCAGGGCCAGGTTGGCGGCCGTGGTGCTCTTGCCCACCCCGCCCTTGCCCGAGGCCACGGCAATGATGTTGCGCACCTGCGGCAGCAGAGGCACGCCGCGTTGCACCGCGTGCGGCACCACCCGGGTGTAGACCCGGGCGCTGACCTGGTCCACGCCGGGCACGCTGCGCGCGGCGGACTCCAGAGAGGCCGTCAGGCTGGGGATCACCGAGCGGGCCGGGTAGGCCAGCTCCACATCGAACGACACCGAGGCGCCTTGCACCTGGAGGTTTTTCAGGGCCTTGGTGGAGACGAAATCTTTGCCGGTGTGGGGGTCAATGACGGTCTGCAGGGCCTGGAGCAGGGCTTCGGTCGTGGGCATGGGCGGTTATGAGGTGTGAATTTTTGACAGGCGCCGAGTTTAGGCCTGTCTGTCCCCCAGAACCGCCACGAGGCCAGCAATCGCCGCTGCACCCAGGGGTTTTGTGCTCAGAGGCGAGCCGCCCCCAGCGCTGCGCGGGCCCTGGCGAACGCGGCGCCGCACCAGCACCTAAAATCAGGGATTCGTCTGGAACCCCAATGACCGCCATGTCCGCCCCACGCAAGCTTTTTGTCACCACCGCCCTGCCCTACGCCAACGGCAACTTCCACATCGGCCACATCATGGAATACATCCAGGCCGACATCTGGGTGCGGACGCAGCGCATGCTCGGCCACCAGGTGAACTTTGTCGGCGCCGACGACACCCACGGCGCGCCCATCATGATCGCGGCTGAAAAAGCGGGCAAAACGCCGCAGCAGTTCGTGGCCGACATCGCGGCCGGCCGCAAGCCTTACCTGGACGGCTTTCACATTGCTTTTGACAACTGGCACAGCACCGACGCGCCCGAAAACCACACCCTGGCGCGCCAGATTTACCTGGACCTGCAGGCTGCCGGCCTGATCGAGACCCGCGTGATCGAGCAGTTCTTCGACCCCGAGAAGAACATGTTCCTGCCCGACCGCTTCATCAAGGGCGAATGCCCGAAGTGCCACGCCAAGGACCAGTACGGCGACAACTGCGAAGTCTGCGGCGCGGTTTACGCCCCCACCGATCTGATCGAGCCCTTCTCGGCCCTGTCGGGTGCCAAGCCGGTGCTCAAGAGCTCGGAACACTTCTTCTTCAAGCTCTCCGACCCGCGCTGCGTGGCTTTTCTTGAGCAGTGGACCCAGGACGGTCGCCTGCAGCCCGAGGTGGCCAACAAGGTCAAGGAATGGTTCACCGTGCGCACCAACCCCGATGGAACCCAGAGCGAAGGCCTGGGCGACTGGGACATCAGCCGCGACGCGCCCTACTTCGGCATTGAAATCCCCAATGCGCCCGGCAAGTACTTTTACGTCTGGCTGGACGCCCCCGTGGGCTACCTGGCCTCGCTGAAGAACCTGCTCGATCAGCGCGGAGAGAGCTATGACGACTACATGGCCGACCCGGCGCTGGAGCAGTTCCACTTCATCGGCAAGGACATCGTCACCTTCCACACCTTGTTCTGGCCCGCCATGCTGAAGTTCAGCGGCCGCAAGACGCCGGACTCGGTGTTTGTGCACGGCTTCCTGACCGTGAACAACGGCGAGAAGATGAGCAAGAGCCGCGGCACGGGTCTGGACCCGCTGAAGTACCTGAGCCTGGGCATGAACCCGGAGTGGCTGCGCTACTACCTGGCCGCCAAGCTCAGCGCGCGCAATGAGGACGTGGACTTCAACCCCGACGACTTCATGGCCCGCGTCAACTCCGACTTGATCGGCAAGTACGTGAACATTGCCTCGCGCGCCGCGGGCTTCATCCACAAGCGCTTTGGCGGGCAGCTGGGCGCGGTGTCGGCCGACGGCCAGGCCCTGCTGGCACCGCTGCAAAGCGCCTGCCCCGCCGTCGCGGAATTGCTGGCGGAGCGAGAGTATGGCAAGGCCCTGCGTGAAATCATGCTGCTGGCCGACCGCATCAACGAGTACGTGGACCAAAACAAGCCCTGGGAACTGGCCAAGCAAGAGGGCATGGACGCCCGCTTGCAAGACGTTTGCAGCACCTGCATCGAGGCGTTCCGCCTGCTCAGCATCCTGCTCAAACCGGTGATGCCGAGCCTGGCCCTGCAGGTCGAGGCCTTCTTGAACGTCGCGCCTTTGGACTTTGCCAGCGCGCAAAGCCTGTTGGGCGCAGGTCACCGCATCAACGAATACAAGCACCTGATGCAGCGCGTGGACATCAAGCAGCTCGAAGCCCTGTTTGAACCGCCTGCCGCACCCGAACCCGAGCGACTGGTGCCCGGCGGCGAGGAACTGGCCCCGACGATCACCATCGACGACTTTGCCAAGATCGACCTGCGCATCGCCCAGATCGTGAACTGCGAAGCCGTGGAGGGCTCGACCAAGCTGCTGCGCCTGACCCTGGATGTGGGCGAGGGCCGCCACCGCAATGTGTTCAGCGGCATTGCCAGCGTCTACCGACCTGAAGACCTGGTGGGCAAGCTGACCGTGATGGTGGCCAACCTGGCCCCGCGCAAGATGAAGTTTGGCGTCAGCGAGGGCATGGTGCTGGCCGCCAGCCATGGCGACGAAAAAGCCAACCCCGGGATTTACGTGCTGAGCCCCGGCCCCGGCGCATTGCCCGGCATGCGCGTGCGCTGAGGCGGCGTGATCTGATCACTCCAGCGAGGCGAGGCCTCCTCGCTGGCGGCGCTGCCCCCCTGACCCGCGGAGGGCACGCCCGGCAACTGCCCCGGTCCGAGCATTTGCAGGGCACGCCCCCCACCAGGGGTGGCCGCACTGCCTTGGCCCATCTGGGACAACAGGGCATCAAGCCGGTTGAGCAGTGCCTGCGCATCGCAGCCAGGGTAGAAGCCGGCCGTGCAACTCACATGCAAACGCAAACTGATGCCTGAGGGCAGGCGCTTGGAGTGCGCCAGCCCGCGCGCGATGATGAGCTGGGCCAAATCCTGCACCCCCTGGGGTTTGAACTCGCCCTCCACCAACAAGACAAAATCCCCATTGCCCAGGCGCGCCAGGGTGTCGCCACTGCGGCGCACCACCTGCGAAATGCAGTAGCTGGCATGCAGGGTGGCGGCTTCCAGCGCCTGCGGGCCAAAGGTCCGGAAGATGGCTTTGAGGTTGCTGATGCGGATGCGCATCACCCCGCCCAAACGGTGTTGCCGGTGCTGGCGCAAGATCAGGTGGTCCAGGCGCTCCAGCAAGACGCGTTCGCTGCACAGGCCGGTGAGCGCATCGATGCGGGTCAGGGCGCGGCGCCGCACCCATTGGTCACGACGCTGCCGCCCCCTCAGAAACAAAGCCACCATCATCAAAGGGACCACGCCCAAGCCCGCCGATTGCGCAGCCAGTTGGGAGAATTGGGCCAAGGGGCCCAGTCCCAAGCCACGCATCCAAGGCAAGAGGCCACTGATCACCAGCACTGCAAAGCCAGCCAGGAGCCAACTGCCCACGCGTGGATCGCGCCGGGCAAAGCGCCAGCTGGCATAGGCGCCCAGCACCAGCACCAACAGGTCATAGACCCAGGCGGCTTGGCCCAGCAGATCAAGCCCCCACACGCCCAGCGCCAGGGCCAAAGCTCCCCCCAAAGCCGCCACCAACACCAGGGCGGCGCACCAGCGAGGCGGAAGCTCCTGACGGGTCAACTGCCCCAGGAACAACAGCACCAAGGCCATCGCCAAGGTCGGCAAGGCCAGGACGGCATGCTGGCTCCAGAGCGGGTGGTCGGGCCACAGGTACTCGGCCGTCAAGCCCCACTGGGTGAGGAAGGAGCCCCCCAGGGCCAACACGCTGGCCGCAAAAAAGAGGGGCAAGGCATCGCGCCACAAAGCCGCCAAAACGACACAGATCAGGGCCACCAGCAAGATCGACCCCAGGTAGCCGCCCAGGGCCAGGTGCCAGAGGCGGCTGCTGTCGTCAAAGCGCTCGCGGCTCCAGAAGCGCCAGCCCAGGGCGGTGGGCTGGCGCCCCTCCACGGCCAAGTACACCCGGCTTTGTCCTGGGTGCAGCGTCCAATCAAAAGCGGGATGCAGGTAGGCCATGGGCCAGCGGCTCACTGGCAGCTGCTGGCCGGCGGAAGCGCTCAGCCAGTGGGCATCGTCGCCCTGCCAGTACAAAGTGACCCGGTCCAAACCCGGCTGCGGCAAGGTCAACACCACTTTGCGCGGCGCGTTGACCTCCGGCAAATCCAGGGCCAGCCAGAGGACCTGGCCAGGCGCCAGCGGCAGGATGTCCCGGGCCGTGATCGGCATGCCCTCGCCGGCCAAAAAGCGCCCGCCCATGCGTGACAGAGGTGAAGCACCGCCCACATCGATCAGGCGCTGGCCCGGTGGCATCACGCCGCCCCAAGCTCCACCCGCCTGGGCCAGCGTCGCATGGCCCCAGCCGGGCAAGAGCAGGCCCAGCAGCAAGCCCAGCCAAGCGCGCGCCAGGCGCCCACGGAGGGCGCCAAGCGCCCCTGCGAGTGTCATTTTCAGGGGTTTGGCCCCGACTTTTGAACAAAGCTCCCTCATAGAGCGAGGACTCTAACCATTTTGTGGGCGCTGCAACATCCCGCAAAAGGATGAACACTGGACGGCCTGTGCGCTGCGGGCCAGAATCGCCAACCATGTCAAATGCCTGGACCCTGGCCCGCTTCCACCCCCGCCTGCTGGACAGCTGCCGAGGCTACAACCGCCAGCGACTCTGGAAGGACGCTGGCGCCGGCGTGACGGTCGGCATCGTGGCCCTGCCCCTGGCCATGGCCTTTGCGATCGCCTCGGGCATGAAGCCCGAGGCCGGGCTCTGGACGGCCATCATTGCGGGCTTTTTGATCTCCCTGCTGGGCGGCTCCAGTGTTCAGATTGGCGGGCCTGCGGGGGCCTTCATCGTGGTGGTCTACAGCATCATCGAGCGCTACGGGTTGCCGAATCTCTTGATCGCCACCGCCCTGGCCGGCGTGCTGCTGTTTGCCATGGGTTTGCTGCGCCTGGGCACCCTGGTGCGCTACGTGCCGGTCACGATTGTGGTGGGCTTCACCAATGGGATAGCGGTGCTGATTGCCCTGTCCCAGGTCAAAGACCTGCTGGGCCTGCAAGTGCCGCACATGCCGGCCGACTTTTTCTCCCAGCTGCAGACCTTGTGGCAACACCGGCATAGCTTCAATGCCGCGGCCTTGGGGCTGGGCCTGAGCTGCGTGGTCGGGTTGTTTGTCTGGCCCTGGCTGTGGGGGCGGCCGCACCGCTTCCAGCAAGCCCTTGATGTGCCCGGCATGCGGCGCGCCATGCGCACGGCCGCGCGGCTGCCTGGCCCCGTGGTCGCCCTGGTCACGCTGACGTTGCTGGCCTGGCTGCTGGATCTGCCGGTGGACACCATTGGCAGCCGCTTTGGCGACATCCCCAGCGGGCTGCCCCAATGGGCCTGGCCCGACCTGTCCTGGGACAGCGCCAAGCACCTGCTCAATCCCACCTTGACCATCGCCCTGCTGGGGGCTGTTGAGTCCCTGCTGTGCGCGCGCGTAGCGGACCAGATCGGCGACCAAGCCCGGCACGACCCCAACCAAGAATTGATGGCCCAAGGCATTGCCAACCTGGTCAGCCCCTTCTTCGGCGGCATGCCGGCGACGGGGACCATTGCGCGCACCGTGACCAACATCCGCTCGGGCGCCACGTCCCCCGTGTCGGGCCTGGTGCACGCGCTGGTGCTGGCGGTGATCGTCCTGATGGCGGCGCCCCTGGCCCTGCGCATTCCCTTGCCTGTGCTGTCGGGCATCTTGCTGTTTGTGGCCTGGAACATGGGCGAGTGGCATGAATTCGTGCAGCTGCGGCACTACTCCGGCCACTACCGCCTGGTCATGCTGGGCACTTTTTTCCTGACCGTGGTGTTTGACCTGACGGTGGCCATTGAGGTGGGATTGGTGCTGGCCTGCGCGCTGTTCATACGCCGCATGAGTTCGCTGTTCACGGTGGCGCCGGTCAGCGAGGGCCTCCCTGCCCAGGAGCACCATTACCGCCTGCATGGGGCCCTGTTCTTTGGGGCCGTGGACCGCATCGACGGGCTGCTGTCCGACGTGGAAAACAGCCCCGCCGGGCTGACCGTGGTGCTCGATGCGCAGTACCTGGTCGCCCTGGACACGACGGGCCTGGACGCCCTGCGCCAGTTGCACCGGGTGATCCGACAACGCGGCGGTCGACTGCGCCTTGAACAGCTGCAGCCCCAACCCCAGGGCTTGGTACAACGCTCGGGTTTTGCCGCCGAACTGGCGCTCGACGGAGTGCCTTGAAAGGGCGTCGGGCCAAGCCCGCTAAAATCGCGCCCAAAGGATTCCTGTCATGTCGATCTTCGCCCGTCCCCACTACACCTCTGAAGCCACTCAGTTCATCGATCAGCTCAAGGCCAGCAAGCCTGAGCTGGAGCGCCAACAAGTGGCTGGCCGCGCCCTGCTGTGGGACCGCGACCAAGACCGTGACGCCCAGGCCGCCTTCGACCAGGCCCGTGTGTCCCAAAAACCCTACGTGTACCAAACCAGCGGCCAATGAGCCCCCGGCGGTGCCACCGCCTGCTGCGGCGCACCTCCACACCCCAATCCCATGAGCGCCCACACCACCGCCTCGCAGGCGGTGCTGCCGCCGGCCCCTGAAGGCGCCAGCACCGACGCCGTGATGCCCCAGGTGGTGGATCACGTTGCGGTCGCTCGCCTGTATGGCGAGCCGCTGTTCGCGATGCCCAGCGACCTGTACATCCCGCCGGATGCGCTGGAGGTGTTTCTGGAGGCCTTTGAAGGCCCGCTGGACTTGCTGCTCTACCTGATCCGCAAGCAGAACTTCAACATCCTCGACATCCCCATGGCCGGGGTGACGCGCCAATACCTGGTGTATGTGGACGAGATCCGCAACCACAACCTGGAGCTGGCCGCCGAGTACCTGCTCATGGCCGCCATGCTGATCGAGATCAAGTCGCGCATGCTGCTGCCCCCGAAACCGGTGCCCGAGGGCGAGGAGCCTGAAGACCCGCGCGCCGAGCTGGTGCGACGCTTGCTTGAATACGAGCAGATGAAGCTGGCGGGGGCCCGACTCAACGCCATGCCTCATTTCGGTCGCGACTTTCTGCGCGCCCAGGTCTACATCGAGCAAAGCCTGCAACCTCGCTTTCCTGAGGTGCATGTGGTGGAGCTGCAAGAGGCCTGGCGCGACATCCTCAAGCGCGCCAAGCTGGTCCAGCACCACCGCATCACCCGCGAAGAGTTGAGCGTGCGCGAATACATGAGCAAGGTGCTGCGCGCGCTGCAAGGGCGGCGCTTTGTCGAGTTCGAAGAGCTTTTTGAGCCTGAAAAAGGCTCGACCGTGCTGGTGGTGACCTTCATTGCGCTGCTGGAACTGGCCAAAGAAACCCTGATCGAAATCACCCAGGCCGAGGCCTTTGCCCCCATTTACGTGCGCCTGGCCTACACGCCCGCCTGAGAGGCGCGCTGGGGCCCCTGGTGCTTTGAGCGCCCGGCCTGCCTGGTGAGCCCTGTTTTTCTGAAAGTCCCCGCATGACCTACAGCGTCAAAGAAATTTTCTACACCCTGCAAGGCGAAGGCGGCCAGGCTGGCAGCCCCGCGGTGTTCTGCCGCTTCAGCGGATGCAACCTCTGGAGCGGCCGCGAAGAAGACCGTGCCAGCGCCGTGTGCCGTTTCTGCGACACCGACTTCGTGGGCACCGACGGCACGCTGGGCGGCAAATACGCGCAAGCTGAGGCCCTGGCCGCGCAGATCGAGGCCCAATGGCCTGCCGGCGACACCCGCCACCGCCTGACCGTGCTGACCGGGGGTGAGCCCCTGCTCCAGGTCGACGCGGCCCTGATCGACGCCTTGCACGCACGCGGCTTTCGCATCGCAGTCGAGACCAATGGCAGCGTGGTCGCCCCACCCGGCATCGACTGGCTGTGCGTCAGCCCCAAGGCAGGCGCGCCCTGGGTGCAACAAAGCGGGCAGGAGCTGAAGCTGGTCTGGCCTCAGGTGGGCCTGGACCTGGACACGCTGGAGCGCACCGGCACCTTCGACCACCGCTTTCTGCAGCCCATGGACAGCCCGGCCCAGGCCCAGCACATCGCCCAGTGCATTGAACTGTGCCTGCAGCGCCCCACCTGGCGCCTGAGCCTACAAACCCACAAGCTCACCGGCATCCGCTGAGCCCGAACCTCGTCACCGCCCCATGTCCCAAGCCCTCTACACCGTCAGCCAGCGCTTCTTTTTCGATGCCGCCCACACCCTGCAACGCGACATCGAAGCCGAAGGCAGCCGCCGCATCCATGGCCACACCTACCACGCCGAGGTGTCGGTGCAAGGCCCCTTGAACCCGGACAGCGGCATGGTGATCGACCTCGGCCACCTGCGCGTGCACCTGGCCGGCGTGCGCGAACAACTCGACCACCACCTGCTCGACGAGGTGCCCGGCCTGGGCAAGCCCACGCTGGAGAACCTGTGTGCCTTCATCGCCCGGGCCCTGTCGGGCATGAACCCGCCGCCCAGCCGGGTGCGGGTCTGGCGCGAAGCACTGGGCGACAGCTGCGTGCTGGACCTGCCAGGCCGCAGCGCCTGAGCGCCCGGCCAGGCTGCGCGGCCTCAGTCCGCCGCCGGCGCAGGCGCCCAACGGGCCGGAATCAAGCCCCGCAGGCTGTTCACAAAAGCCAGCGCCTCCACACGCGGCAAATCCTCCCGGCGCAGCACCGCCTCGCGAAGCCAGCCCTCGCTGAGCGCCACCTCCCGCCCCACACCGTCGAGCAAACCGCAATGCAACGGCGGCGTGAACCAGTGCCCCGCCAGCAGGAAGGCCACGTTGCCCCGGGTGCACTCGGTCAGCTCGCCTTGCGGGTTCCACAGCAAGGTGTCATAGACCCCAGGCGTCTTCGAGGCGTGCGCCTCGTAGTGGGCCCGGCGCGTGGTTTTGAAACGGGTGAATTCGCTGTGCGCCTCATCAAAAGGTCGTACGTCGAGTTCCAGCAGCACCGACGCCGGCGAATCCTCCAGGGCAAAGGCTTCGGCATGGGCCAGGCCTTGGGCATCCAGCAGCAAGCGCAAACGCCAGCGCCCCTCGGGGTGACGCTGCACTTGCTGGGCCAGCACTTTCTGCACATGGACTTCGTCCCATTGCACGTTGAAGTGCGCCGCGGCCCGTGCCAGTCGCGCCAAGTGGCGCTGGCCGTTGCACAGCGCGCCATCCTGCAGGCGCAGGGTCTCCAGCAAGGAAAACGGCAGGCTGGCACGGCGTAAAAAGGCTTGTTTGTGCTGCCATTCCTGCCACTCACCCTGGGCATGGGCGCCCGAGGTGATGCCGCTGCCAATGCCGCAGCGGGCCCGGCCATCGGGCAGGAGGCCCACCGTGCGGATGGGCACGTTGAAGGTCGCCGCGCCGCCCGGGCGCAAGACACCCATGGCGCCGCAGTAAACGCCACGCGGCTCGGGCTCCAGGGCCTGGATGGCCTTCATGGCCTGCACCTTGGGTGCCCCGGTGACCGAGCCACACGGAAACAGCGCCCCAAACACCTCGGCCAAGGTGCAGCCCTCGCGGGTCCGGGCTTGAACGTCCGAGGTCATCTGCCACACCGAAGGCAGGGCCTGGGTGCGAAACAGCTGCGGCACGCTGACACCATGGGGCTGGGCAATGCGGGACAGGTCATTGCGCAGCAGGTCCACGATCATCACGTTTTCGGCCTGCTCCTTGGCGCTGGCGCGCAGGGCTTGCTCGCGCAGCGCGTCCTCGGCCGCGTCGCGGCCGCGCGGCGCCGTGCCCTTCATGGGCCGGGTCAGCAAGACGCCCTCCCGCCAGTCAAAAAACAGCTCGGGGGAGACCGACAGCCACTGCTCCTCGCCCGTGTTGATCCAGGCGGCATAGCCCCCAGGCTGGGCGCGCTGCAGGGCGTCGAACAGGGCGCGACCCGCTTCGGCCACCGTCACCTGCAGTTGCGGATCCGGCTGCGCCAGCTGGCCATGGCAGGTGGCCGTGAAATTGACCTGGTAGCACTCCCCGTCCGCAATGCGCCGGTGCAAATCGGCCAGGGCCTGGTCAAAGCGTGCCCGGTCCAGCAGAGGGCCCCAATCGACCTGGGCAGGCAGGGCCTCCCCCTGATCGGGCGCGGGCCAAACCTGGGGACGATCGAACACGGCAAACCAGGCCAGCGGTCCGTCGGCCGCGTGCGTGGGCAGCGCGGCATCAAAAGCAGGCGCGGCTTCGTAGCGCACAAAGCCCAGGCACCAGTGGCCGGCTTCAGCGGCGGCCTGGGCGGCACTCAGCACCGCGCCCACCTGGGCCAGGCTGCTCGCTTGCAGCACCTGCAAAGGGTCGCTGAAAGCGTGGCGCCAGCGCGGGCCTTCGGGCTGTCGGGGGTCGGCAAAGTCCAGCAGGACCTGGACACGCGAACTCATGCGAGCCCCTCACAGGCTGCAAGCTTGGGGGTCTCATGACCCGTGGGGACCGGGCAGCGCGGAGCCTGGCTCCCTCGCAAAAACGCAGTGAAATAACTCATGGGCGCGAAGCATAGCCGTTGCCCCAGGTCTTGGAGGCCAAGGCGCCTCAAACCCCTGCCAAGCTGGGCCTGGCAGCCATCGCCCCAACGACTTCCACGGGGGGCCACGAAGCGCCTGCAAAACCCCTTACACTGCCGCCCCAAATGGTGCACCGCACCACACAAGGAGACTCTCTTGAAGATCGTTCACAGCGTGGCCGACCTGCGCCAAGCCCTGGCGACCACCCGACGCCCCGCCTTCGTCCCCACCATGGGCAACCTGCATGACGGCCACCTGGCTCTGGTGCGCCAGGCCCAACCCTTGGGCGACTTGACCGTGGCGAGCATCTTCGTCAACCGCCTGCAGTTTCTGCCGCACGAGGACTTTGACAGCTACCCCCGCACCTGGGAGGCCGACTGCGCCAAGCTCGAATCCGCCGGTTGCGAGCTGCTGTTCGCGCCCCGTGAAACCGACCTCTACCCGGAACCCCAAACCTTCAAGGTCCAGCCCGACCCGGCCCTGGCCGACTTGCTGGAGGGCGAGTTCCGCCCTGGCTTTTTCACGGGTGTGTGCACGGTGGTGATGAAGCTGTTCAGCGCCGTGTTCGCGGGCCGGCCTGAGGGCGTGGCCCTGTTTGGTAAGAAGGACTACCAACAGTGGAGGGTGCTGCGCCGCATGGTGGAGCAGTTTGCGCTGCCCATCACGGTGGTGGCTGGTGAAACCAGTCGAGCCCCGGACGGCCTCGCCCTCAGCTCACGCAACGGCTACCTCAGCGAAGCTGAACGCGTCGAGGCCGTCCAGCTGTCGCTGGCCCTGCGCAGCCTGGCACGCGAGGCCGTGGCCCTGGCCCATGCCCTGCCGCAGCAGCGCGAAGTCCTGGAAGCGCGGGCATTGGCCGACCTGCGCGCCCGAGGCTGGCAACCGGACTACCTGACCGTGCGCCGACGCCAAGACCTGCAGGCCCCCGAAGCCGGTGATGACTTGGTGGTGCTGGGCGCGGCACGGCTGGGCAGCACCCGCCTGATCGACAACCTGGAAATTTGAACCGGGCCCGCCCACCTGGCCAAGCCGGGACGCGGCCCGGACGGCGTCAGCCCCCCAGGCTCAGACCATTTCGCCCTTGGGGCCGCGCCCCATGAGGCGGCCGACGGCGTCGCGGGCCTGGACTTGGCCGTCCAGCAAAGCCACCACGCACTCGGAAATCGGCATTTCGACGCCGAGCAGACGTGCCCGCTGCACGACGGTGCGCGCGCTGTAAACGCCCTCGGCCACATGGCCCAGCGAGTCCACGGCCTGCTGCAAGGTGTGCCCCGCCGCGAGCAGCTGGCCGACCTGGCGGTTGCGGCTCAGGTCGCCGGTCGCCGTCAACACCAAGTCGCCCAGGCCGGACAAGCCCATGAAGGTGTCGGCACGGGCGCCCAAGGCCAACCCCAGGCGGGTCATTTCGGCCAAGCCCCGGGTGATCAAGGCGGCGCGGGCGTTCAAGCCCAGATTCAGCCCATCGCACAGGCCGGTGGCAATGGCCAACACGTTCTTCACAGCCCCGCCCACCTCCACCCCAACGATGTCGTCATTGGCGTACACGCGCACCGCAGGGCCGTGCAAGGCCTCTACCAAGGCCTGGCGCACCGAGGCCGAGGCGCTGGCGGCCACCAGGGCGGTCGGCCGGCCTTCGGCCACCTCGCGCGCAAAACTGGGTCCACTCAGGGCGCCCACCGCCAACTGCGGCGCCACTTGGCTGGCGATTTCGTGGCCCAGCAGGCCAAACAGGGCTTGGTCGCAGGCGGCTTCAGGCACACGCTCAAAACCCTTGCACAGCCAGGCCAGGGGCGCCGTCGAATCGGCCAACTGGCGCAGGCATTCGCGCAGGCCCGCCATCGGCGTGGCCACGATGATCAAATCCGCCGCCAGAGCCGACAAACGCAAGTCACCCGACGCCAACGCCAGTGGCTCGGGCAGAGGGTTGTGCGGCAAGTAGCGCTGATTGCGACCGCTGGCCCGCATCTGTTCCATCTGGGCTGGATCGCGCCCCCACAAAGTGACTTGGTGGGCGGCAGGCGCGGCACAAGCGCCCATGGCCAATGCCGTGCCCCAGGCGCCAGCACCGGCAACGAGAATTTTCATTCGGTCAAAAGAAAGGGCTTGCCGGACCGGCCTCAGCACAGGCTCAGGCGGGGTCCGGCTCAGCGCCAGTTACTGGGCCACTTGGCCAGCAGCCTGGGCTTGTTGTTGCTCGTACATGGCCTGGAAGTTGATTTCAGCCAGGTGCACCGGCGGGAAGCCGCCACGCTGGATGATGTCGGCCACGTTGCCACGCAGGTAGGGGTACACGATTTGCGGGCAAGCGATGCCCAGAATGGCACCCATTTGGTCTTCCGGCAGGTTGCGGATTTCGAAGATGCCGGCTTGCTTGGCTTCGACCAGGAACACGGTGCGGTCCTTGATCTTGGTCTGCACGGTGGCGGTGACGGTCACTTCCACAATGCCGTCAGCCACCGGGGTGGCGTCCACGCCCAGTTGGATGTCGACGCTGGGCTGCTCTTGCTCGAGCAGGATGGCGGGCGAATTCGGTTGCTCAAGCGACAGGTCCTTGAGGTAAACGCGCTGGATCTGGAAAACGGGATCTTGTTGCTCGGCCATGGTGGTTCTCAATTCACAAAAACAAATCACCGTCTCTGGACGGTGCTTCGACAAAAGAAAGCCCGCCGGGGAATCGTTCCCACAGCGGGCACTCGGGCACCATTATCTCAGGAGAAAAAGGCGCTCCGAAGGCAGCTCAAGCACCCGCCAGCAAAGGCAGCAAGCCCCCGCGGCTGTCGAGCGCCATCAAATCATCACAACCCCCGACATGGGTGTTGCCGATGAAGATCTGCGGCACGGTGCGCCGGCCGGTGGTCTGCATCATCAGATCACGCTCGGCAGGGTTGGTGTCGATGCGAATTTCTTCGATCTCGGCCACCCCTTTGGACTTGAGGATTTGCTTGGCGCGAATGCAATAGGGGCAGACCGCCGTGGTGTACATCTTGACTGGTTGCATCTGGAAATTCCTGGGCTTGGGTTTCAGCGCGTCCGGGGGGGGCGGCAAGTGTCCGCCACGCACACCCGGAATCAGGCCGTTTCAACCGGCAGATTAGCTTCTTTCCAGGCTTTGAGTCCGCCGCTCAGGGCTTGGGCCTGCTGGTAACCCAGTTTTTGCGCTGTCTTCACCGCCGGGCCGCCGCGCGAGCCCTTGGCGCACACGAAGATCACCGGCAGGGCCTTGTTTTTGACCACTTCAGGCAAGCGGGTTTCCAGCTGATCCAGGGGCACGCTGCGCGCACCGCTCACGTGGGCGGCAGCGTAATCAGCGGCGTCACTGACGTCCACGACCACGGCTTTTTCGCGGTTGATGAGCTGCACCGCCGCATTGGGCGACAAGCCCACGGCAGAGGCGCCCTTGAGGGTGGGCCACAGCAGCATGGCGCCCGAACTGAGGGCGATCAGGAGCAGCGTCCAGTTGTCGAGAATGAATTTCACAAGGTTCCTTGGGTTGGCAAACCCGACAATTTTAGAATGCTGGGTTTCGCACTGAAAAAAATTGAGGCCCTCAGCATGTACAAACTCGTTTTGATTCGCCACGGCGAGTCCACCTGGAACCTGGAAAACCGCTTCACCGGCTGGACCGACGTCGACCTGACCCCCACGGGCGTCGAACAAGCCAAGACCGCCGGCCGGCTGCTCAAGGCCGAAGGCTATGACTTCGACCTGGCCTACACCAGCGTGCTCAAGCGCGCCACCCGCACGCTGTGGCACACCCTTGACGAGATGGACCGCACCTGGCTGCCCGTGGTGCACAGCTGGCGCCTCAACGAACGCCATTACGGCAACCTGCAAGGCTTGAACAAGGCCGACATGGCCAAACAATACGGCGATGCCCAGGTGCTGGTCTGGCGCCGCAGCTACGACACCCCGCCGCCAGCACTGGAAGCGACCGATCCGCGCAGCGAGCGTGGCGACCGCCGCTACGCCAAGCTCAAAGCCGAGGACGTGCCGCTGACCGAGTGCCTGAAAGACACCGTGGCCCGCGTGCTACCTTTCTGGAACGAAGCCATCGCTCCCGCCATCCAGGCCGGCAAGCGCGTGGTGGTGGCCGCCCACGGCAATTCGATCCGCGCCCTGGTCAAGTACCTGGACAACATCGGTGACGACGACATCGTGAGCCTCAACATCCCCAACGGCATCCCACTGGTGTATGAACTCGATGCCAACCTCAAGCCGATCCGCCACTACTACCTGGGCGACGCCGAAGCCGCAGCCAAGGCCGCCGCGGCCGTGGCGTCTCAAGGTAAAGCCTGAGTAAAACCGGGCCTGAAACGGGGGAATCCCCGCGCCGGGCCCGGGGACTGAGGAACCTGGGCCGGCGCGCTCCGTCCAAGGTGTATATTGCGTCGCAAAAGGTGACTCTATGGGCGAAAAACTCCGTATCGCAGGTTGGATTTCCGTGGGTGTAGTGGCTGGCGCGCTGACCACGGTGTCTCTGCAGACCGTGGCCAGGGGCAGCATGTCCCCGTTGCCACTTGAAGAACTGCAGCAGCTCGCTGCGGTTTTCGACATGGTCAAGACCGACTATGTCGAGCCCGTGGATGAAAAGAAGCTCATCACCGACGCCATCTCCGGCATGGTGGCCAGCCTGGATCCGCACTCCCAGTACTTTGACAAGAAGTCCTACAAGGAATTCCGCGAAGGCACCACCGGCCAATTTGTCGGTGTGGGCATCGAAATCACCCAGGAAGATGGGCTGATCAAGATCGTTTCCCCCATCGAAGGCTCCCCGGCCTACCGTGCAGGCCTCAAGACCAATGACCTGATCACCAAGATTGACGACACCGCCGTCAAGGGCCTGGCCCTGAACGAAGCCGTCAAGCGCATGCGCGGCGAGCCCAACACCAAGGTGGTGTTGACGGTGTTCCGCAAGGACGAAAACCGCACCTTCCCCGTGACCATCGTGCGCGAACAAATTCGCACGCAATCCGTGCGCGGCAAGGTGATTGAACCCGGCTACGCCTGGGTCCGCTTGAGCCAGTTCCAAGAGCGCACGGTGGATGACTTCGTGGCCAAGATCGAAGACATCTACAAGCAAGAACCCAACCTCAAGGGCTTGGTGCTGGACCTGCGCAACGACCCGGGCGGCCTGCTCGACGCGGCCGTGGCCGTGTCCACCGCCTTCCTGCCAGAAAAGGTCACCGTGGTGTCGACCAACGGCCAACTGGCCGAAAGCAAATACACCTTCAAGGCTTCGCCTGAGTTCTACCAGCGCCGCAGCGGCCCGGATCCACTCAAGAAGCTGCCAGCAGCGCTCAAGAACGTGCCCCTGGTCGTGCTGGTGAACGAAGGCTCGGCTTCGGCCAGTGAAATCGTGGCCGGTGCTTTGCAAGACCACAAGCGCGCCACCATCATGGGCAGCCAGACTTTTGGCAAGGGCTCGGTGCAAACCGTGCGCCCCCTGGGCCCGGATACCGGTCTGAAGCTGACGACTGCGCGCTACTACACCCCCAGCGGTCGCTCTATCCAAGCGAAGGGCATCGTGCCCGATGTGATGGTGGATGAGACCGAAGAGGGCAGCCCATTCGCCGTCTTGCGCATGCGTGAGGCCGACCTGGAGAAGCACCTGAACAGCGGTCAAGGCGATGAAAAGCCAAACCCCGAGCGTGAAAAAGCCCGCGAAGAAGCCCGCAAGCGCCTGGAAGAAGAGGCCAAGAAGCCGGCCGCTGAACGCAAAGCCCCCGAACTGGGCAGCGACAAGGACTTCCCACTGGTGCAGGCGCTGAACAAGCTCAAGGGTCGCCCCGTGCTCGTCAGCAAAACCCTGACCGAACGCAAGGAAGACAAGGCCAGCAACTGATGTTCACGGACCGTGGCCCGCTGCCCCTGGCAGCCCCACTGCTCGACCCATCGGCAAGCCCCTTTGAACACAGCGCCCTGCGGGGCGCTTTTTTGTCATGAACGACGATCAACTGCTGCGCTATTCACGCCACATCCTGCTCGACGAGATCGGCATCGAGGGTCAGGAGCGACTGCTTCAGGCCCATGTTGTGGTGGTGGGCGCTGGTGGGCTGGGCTCGCCCGCGGCGCTGTACCTGGCCACCGCTGGTGTGGGCCGGTTGACCTTGATCGACCCGGATCAGGTGGATCTGACCAATCTGCAACGCCAGATTGCCCACAGCATGAACCGCATCGGCCAAGCCAAGGTCACGTCGGCGCAAGAGGCCATCCAGTCCCTGAACCCCGACGTGCAGGTCCAGCCCCTGGCCCAAAAAGCAAATGACGAATTGCTGGACCGGTTGCTGCCCACCGCCGACGTGGTGCTGGATTGCACCGACAACTACCGCACACGCCAGCTCATCAACGCGGCCTGTGTGCGACACCAGCGGCCCTTGGTGTCGGGTGCGGCGATCCGTTTTGACGCCCAAATTTCAGTGTTCGATCCGCGTCAGGCGCACAGCCCTTGCTACGCCTGCCTGTTTGACCCGGCCGCCCCTCCGGAAGAAGCCCAATGCGCCACGATGGGTGTGTTTGCGCCCCTGGTGGGCATTGTGGGCAGCTTGCAGGCGGCCGAAGCGCTGAAGTTGATCAGCCTGGCGGGGCCATCGCTGGCAGGGCGGCTGCTGATGCTGGATGCGCGCAGCATGGAGTGGACCCAAATGAAGCTCAAACGCCAGTCGGCATGCCCTGTGTGCGGCGAAGCGGCAAATCGGCATCCAAAACCGCAGGTTTGACAGCGCTCATTTTTGTAGGCGTTCGCTGACATCCGAGTTCCTTTTTCACTGGCACAATTTTAAAAACGACCGAACGGCATTGTTTTCAATGTCAGACGGTTGTAGCGAGGCCGCCCTGAGGTGCGGCTCGCCACCAAGGCCAGTGATTTGGGACACAGAACTTACCTCGTTGAAGACAATGCGCTGATCCGTGAGAACCTTGAAGGGACTCTGGAGGAGCTCGCCGGAGCGCGCGTGGTGGGTTTTTCTGAAACAGAAGACGATGGGGTTCGGTGGCTGCACAAACATCCCAATGATTGGGATCTGGCCATCGTCGATCTGTTCCTGAGGGAAGGCAGCGGACTGGGCGTGGCCTCGGCATGCCAACAGCGTCAACCTCACCAGAAGCTGGTCATGCTGACCAACTACGCCACTCGGGACATCCGCGCCCGCTGTGCCTCGCTGGGGGTGGATGCCGTGTTCGACAAATCCAATGAGATCGAAGACCTCATGGACTTTTGCGTGAAATGCCGCCTGGCCATGGCAGCTGCCCCGTCGCTCAGTCAATCAGGCGATTCTTGAGTGCGTAGTACGTCAAGTCGCTGTTCGACGCCAACCCCATCTTCTCCATCAAACGAGTGCGGTACGTGCTGACCGTCTTCACACTCAAGGACAAAGACTTGGCGACATCACCGGCCGTTTCGCCCCGTGCCAGCTTCAGAAACACCTGAAATTCACGCTCGGACAACTGCTCATGCGCAGGCACATCTTCTTTGCGCCCCAAATGCTGAGCCAACAAATCAGCCACCGTGCGCGTGATGTAGCGCTTGCCCAGTGCGATGGTGCGAATGGCCTCGACGATCTCGGCTGGATCACATTCCTTGTTGAGATAACCACTGACCCCTTGGCGGATCAAACTCATCGCGTAGTGCTCTTCGGGGTAGCCCGAAAGGATCAAAATGCCCACGTCTGGCACCTTGGCACGGATCATCGCCAACACATCCAGACCCGACTGCCCTGGCATGGCGAGGTCCATCAACAGGACATCCATTTCAACCGCGCGCACCAAGTCAATGGCTTCTCGGCCACTGGCAGCTTCGCCCACCACGCGAAGGTCCACTTGGTCGGAGAAGAAATTACGCAAGCCAGCACGCACGATGGCGTGGTCATCCACGATGCCAATTCTGATCATTTCAGCGCTTTCTTCGGTTCTCAGCTTGTTCTTCTTGCCGTCACAATACTCGAACTTTTGACCGCCTCACCGCTGATCGTGCCGCTCACCAGGATTCAGGTGGCGCTCGTTTTGCGGTGCCAACGGCGAGTCTGCGGAGACATTTCATGACCAGTTTGTCCTCTCAGCTTGCCTCCTGGGCGGGGCTGATCAAACACTACCTCCCCACCTCACGCATGGCCATCAGCCTGCCCTTGGCGCTGGCGGCGGCCTTGCTGCTGATCGGCATCAATGAGCTGGGCTATGAGCGCTCCGCCAGCGCCGTCAAAGGGATTGCGGCAGCGCACGACACTCGCAACGCTCTTAACAAGCTCTTACAACAAATGTTGGACGCGGAGACGGGACTTCGAGGCTACCTGCTCACAGGTGACGAGCGGTATTTGGAACCGTACAACACTGCTGTCAACGAAGTCAACCAAACCCTCGATGGCTTAAGAACCTTCTACCTCAGCGATGGTGGCAACCTGGTTCCGGTCACCATGCTGTCGCGCCATGTCTCGCGCAAGCTCGCAGAAATGGACCTCAGCCTCAAACTGAGAAAACAAGGCAATGAAGAGGCCTGGAGGTTTGTCATGCGCACCGATGTGGGCAAAGAACACATGGATGCCATCCGCGATCAATCGGCAACCTTGATCCGGGAAAGCAGTGCGCAGGTGAGAGCCAGTGAACAGCAAATCATGCACTCCCTGCAGGTCTCCAGGTTGGGCATTGCGATCACTGCGGCCATCGGGCTGATTGCTTTTTACCTCTACCTGCAGCAGTCCAACGCGCTGAAGTTGGCGGTGCTGCGCGAGCAACTGGTCCTGGAGCGTGAACGCGATCGGCTGGAAGACCTGGTGCGGGATCGCACCGCCTCGCTGGCCAAACTGGCGACTTACCTGCAGCAGGTGCGCGAGAACGAACGTGCTCACCTGGCGCGCGAGCTGCACGATGAACTGGGGGCGCTCCTGACCGCCGCCAAATTGGATGTGGCGCGCATCAAGTCCCGCCTGGGAGACAACGCACCCGAGGCCACACAAAGACTGCAACACCTGACAGAAACACTGAACAGCGGCATTGCCCTGAAGCGCCGCATCGTGGAGGACCTGCGCCCCTCTTCCTTGTCGAATTTAGGCCTTTTGCCCGCCCTCGAAATCCTGACCCGCGAATTCGCCCAGCGGGCTGACCTGGAGATCAACACCGAGTTCGACGAGGTCGACCTGCCTGCAGCCACCCAACTGACCCTGTACCGCATGGTGCAAGAAGCCCTGACCAACATCAGCAAGTACGCGCAGGCGCAGCAGGTGAACGTGCTGCTGCAGAACATGGGCTCCCATGTGGTGCTGCAGGTCAACGACGATGGCAACGGCTTCAACCCGCAGGAGGTGGGTGCCAGCTCCCATGGGCTGGATGGCATGCGCCACCGTGTCGAAGCGGAGGGCGGACGCCTGCATGTGGACTCGGCCCTGGGCCAGGGTACCCGTATCACGGCCACGCTGCCCAGCCTACCGCCAGTCCATCAAACAATCACAGAGGCCGCCGTCTCACCGGCCGCTGCAAGTCAGACGTGACCTACACCAAGGCGAGGCGCAGGCGCACAAACGCCCGCCCATCTCGCCGACGATCCATTCATCTGGCAAAGACTACCCTCGATCCCAGTCCATCGCCCTGCGTGGCGGGCCATTTTGAGATCAGGAGCTAGGCATGTCTTTTCACTTCCGCGACGATGAACCCCGGGCAGCGCTGACCAAGGAACCTCCGCCCTTGCAACCGCCCAGCCCGCATCAACCGGAGTTCGTGGGCAGCCGCCCCAGCCAGCGCCCCCCGCACCCTCTGGACTTCCTCGCACCGACCATGCAGGCGGCGCCTCCTGCGCCAGGCCAAGTGCCCTGGAAGCATGTGTCATGGCCCTGGGCCAGGCTCGCCAGCCCGCCCAGCCCAGCGGGCTTGCGGCCCACGCCGGCCCCAGCCAGTCCTGGGGCGGACACCAACGCCCCGCCCTGACGCTTGGCATGGCCCCGCCGGGCCTCCTCGCGATCTGCGGCATGATTTGCGTTTTGACCTGGGAAAGCAACGCAGACCATGAGCACCCTGATCCTCTTGCCCGGCCTGGCAGCCCGAGAGACGCTTTGGCTTGATCAACTCAACGCACTTCCGCCGGATTTGCCGTGTGCCGTCAGCGATGTGCATTTCCGGCACGCCAGCATCCCCCACATGGCCAGAGCCTTGCTCGAGGAGCATCCCGGGCCGCTGGCCTTGTGTGGGGCCTCGATGGGCGGCATGGTGGCCATGGAAGCCGCCAGGCAAGCCCCCGAGCGAATCCGTGCCCTGGCGCTGCTGGGCACCAACGCCCAGCCCGAAAGCGCCGCCATGCACGCCGTGCGAACGCAGGCGCTGGCGCGCTTTCGCAGCGGTCAATGGCGTGAAGTGATTGAACCCAACCTGGCCCTGGCCTTCCATGCAGATGGCTTGGCGCAGCCGGCCTTGGTGGCTCGCTACTGGGCTTTTCTGGAGGCTGCAGGCCCTGAGGCGTTGGCGCGGCAAAACGAAGCCGTGATGACCCGCCCCGACGCGCGCCGCGATCTATCAACCCTGCACTGCCCCACCTGGGTGCTGTGCGGCGAGGACGATCAACTCACACCCCCAGCCTGCGCCCAGGAAATTGCCGATCTGGTGCCTGGCGCCCAACTGGACTGGCTGCCACGCTGCGGCCACATGCTGACCTGGGAACGGCCCAAAGAGGTGAACGAGTGGCTGCTGAAATGGATCGCGCTGTGGCACCGGCCTGGCGGCCATCAGGGGTCAGTTCGGTAAAGGCGAAGGCACTCGATCGCCAAGGCCTCCCGCTTGGGCTCAAGTGCAGGCCCTGGCCCGGCGAGTCAGTCGCGGCCCAGGCTGCGCACCTTCTCGGCCAGACGTTCCTGGACCAAGGGCGAGACGAACTTATTGACCTCGCCGCCCAGCACCGCGATCTCACGAACGAAGGTACTGGAGATGAATTGAAACTTGTCGCTGGGCGTGAGGAACACGGTCTCCACGTCAGGCATCAGGCTGCGGTTCATGCCGGCCAACTGGAACTCGTAGTCGAAGTCGGTGACCGCGCGCAGACCGCGCACCATGGCCTTGCCACCCCGCGCCACCACAAAGTCACGCAACAAGCCCGAGAAAGTGGCCACTTCGACTTGGGGGAAGCGCACCACCGCCTCACGCACCATGTCGACGCGCTCTTGCAGGCTGAACAGGGTCTTCTTGTGGTGGCCTGCGGCCACCGCCACGATGACGTGATCAAACAACTGGGTCGCACGGCGGACCACGTCTTCGTGGCCCAAGGTCATGGGGTCAAAAGTACCCGGATAAACAGCAATCACGTTCTGGGCCATCGGTCTGCGTCTCCTGCAGGGGTGGGTGGGTTTTGCTCGCCGACCTGATGACCAGGTCGGGGCGCCGATCACAGTGACGGCCCCCTTGGGGCGCATTATGCATGGCCCCTACCGCCCCCCGAGCCAGGTCAGCGTCGCGCTGGCATCAGGCCGGTTGGCCGATCCGCCCCAGCAAATGAGCGTGGACGGCACCCGCCTTGAGGTGCCGGTGCAACACCAGGCCCAAGGGCGCCAGCAAGGCCTCATCCCATGCGCTGGGAGACTCCAGGTAGATGCGGCCATCCGGCGCCAGGGCCTCGGCGGCGGCGCGCAAGGCGGGCTCGAACAAGGCGGCGCCAAAGGGGGGATCCAAGAACACCAGATCCAGGTTATCGCCCCGGCGCTGGGCCAACTGGGCCACGCCATCCCCGCGCAACACCTGCACCCGGTCGGCCTTCAGGCGCAGGGCCACACCTTGAAGGTTGGCGACCAAGCCGGCGTCCTGCTCAATCAGGTAGACGTCACGGGCGCCGCGCGAGGCGGCCTCCAGGCCCAGAGCGCCAGTGCCCGCAAACGCGTCCAGGCAGCGCCAGCCACCCAGGTCCTGTCCCAGCCAGTTGAACAAGGTCTCACGCACCCGGTCGGGGGTCGGGCGCAGTCCTGCGCGGTCCGGCACTTGCAGCCGGGTGCGCTTCCATTGCCCACCGATGATGCGCACCTCGCCCGTGGCGCGGGCCACAGGTGCTCGCGTCGGCTTGACGGCGGGGGAGGAACGGGAAGAGGACGAGGAAGTACGGGTCATGGTTGGGCTCCTACGGTGACAGTCACCAAGCGATCGGGTTGCAGATGACGGGCCAGCGCGGCGCGGATGTCGCTCAATTGCACTTGTTCCACCTGTTGGGTCCAAGTGTCGAGGTAATTCAAGGGTAATTCGCTCCAGGCGATGTTGGCCACGTTGTCGAGCAGTTTTTTATTGCTGTCGATGCGCAGCGCGAAACCGCCGACCAGGTTGTCCTTGGCCGCCTTCAGTTCCGCCTCGGTGGGGCCTTCGGCCACGTACCGGGCCAAGACCTCGCGCACCACCTTCACCGCCTCCGCGGTCTGGTCAGGCCGGGTTTGCAGCCCCACCGTGAAGGCACCTGCGTGCAGGCCCGGGGAGAAATAGCTGTAGACGCTGTAGCTCAGCCCACGCTTTTCGCGCACCTCGCTGGTCAGGCGCGACACAAAGCCGCCCCCGCCCAGGATGTAGTTGCCCACCAGCAGGGCAAAGTAGTCGGGGTCGGCCCGGCGGATGCCAGGCTGGCCGATCAGCACATGGGCTTGGGCCGAGCTGAATGGCAGCGCTTGCTCACTGGCGGCCTTCAAGGGGGGCACTTCAGGCACGGCAGGCGCAGTGCTGCAGGCGGCGTTGGGCAGCCGTGACAGCAGGGTGCTGGCCAGCGTGTCGGCCTGAGCGCGGCTCAAGGCCCCGACCAAGCTGACGCGGGCCGAGCACGCCTGGACGGAACGCTGAAGGTAAGCCCGCATGTCAGCCACGCTGATGGCGGCCAGGGTCTGGGCCGTGATCTGCGCGCCGTAGGGGTGCCCGCCATAAACCGCCTCGGCAAAGGCTTTCCCCGCCAACGTGCCGGGCCGGGTATCGGCTTCTTTGAGGGAGGCCACCAGGCGTTCACGATCGCGGCGCCAGATGGCCTCGGGCAGGCTGGCCTCGGCCAGTTGGCGGCTGGCCAACTGGGCCGCACGGGCCAGCAAATCAGGCTCGGTCAGGGAGCGCAAGCCAAAGGTCAGGCGATCCGCGCTGGCACTGGCGCCAAAGCTGGCGCCCAGATCAGCCCAGGCCTCGCCCAGGGCGTTTTCGTCCAGCGCAGGCAGGTTGGCGCTGGCGCGCACGCCTCGCCCCGTCATGGCGGCGCTCACCGCGGCCAGTCCGGCCTGGGCGGCGGGATCACGGCGCGACCCGCCGTCAAAGTCGATTTGCACGTCGACCATGGGGATGCCGGGGCTTTCCACCAAGTAAACCCGGGCGCCGCTGGGCTGGGTCCAGTGTTGGATGGGCAGCGCGGCCTGGGCACCCAGGCTGCACACCAGAGCCCCCAGCGCCAAACCCGCCGGACGGGGCCAGGAACACAAGCTCAAGGCTTTGAAAATAAACATGAATTCACCTGCAGGTCAAACCTGGAGTCAGTCCTGGTGGACCGCTCCCATTCCATTTAAAAACGACGGCCGCCGGGGCGAGAGGCCTGACTCGGCATCCCGTGGTGCCCGCTGGCCCGCCCCAACAACACGGACTCAAGAACCGCCATGCCGCCCCACAGGCTTGGCCGCGCGGGGGCGTTGGGGGTCCAGGGGCTGAGGCCGCAAGATGGCGACGGTCAGCTGGTCATCGCCAAAATAGCGCGCAGCCACCGACTGCACCTGAGCCGCGCTGACTTGGCGCAGGCGCTGGATCAGGCGTTCACTGGCGTCCAGGGGCATGCCCTGCACCCAGTAGCGACCCAGCTCGTTGGCCTGATTGAACACCGAGTCGAGTTTGTAGACCTCACTGGCCACCCATTGGGTCTTGACCCGCTGCAACTCAGCCTCGCTGATGCCCTGCTCGGCCACCCGCTTCACCTGGGCGCGCAAAGCAGCCTCAACGGCTTCGGGGCTCTGGCCTGGGGCCGGCACGCCATCCAGGACAAACATCTGCGGGCCACGCCCCATCAAACCGTTGTAGGCCCCTGCGCTGTCGGCCACGCGCCGCTCCCCTTGGGTCAGGGTGCGCTCCAGGCGAGCGCCCGGGTAGCCGTCCAGCACGGCGGCCAGCACGGTCAAGGCCAGGGCGTCGTCGTCGGGTGCACCGGCCTGCTCAATCGAATTGAGCTGCGGCACTTTGAAGGCCAGCGCCACATAGGCCTGCTCGGCTGGGGCTTTGTAGTCCAGACGACGCAGACCGACCTGGGTGGGCTCCAGCCGCGGTTTGCGCGCAGGCAATGCGCGGCTGGGCACGGGCTCGTAGTAGCGCCGGGCCAGGGCCAGGGCCTGCTCGGGCGTCACATCGCCAGCGATCACCACAGCCGCGTTGACGGGGCTGTACCAGGTGCGCCAGAACTGGCGTACGTCGTCTGCGGTCATGGCGTCGAGGTCGCTCATCCAGCCCACCACGGGACGGTGGTAGGGCGAGGCCACGAAAGCGGCTGCGTTCAAGGCTTCGTAGAGGCGAGCCCGCGGGTTGTCATCAGTGCGCATGCGCCGCTCTTCTTTGATGACTTCGATCTCACGCCGGAACTCATCATCGGCCCACTGGTTGTTGGCAAATCGATCGGCCTCCAGCTGCATCACCTCTTCCAGCCGCGCCGCGGGGATCTGTTGGTAATAGCCGGTGTAGTCGCGGGTGGTGAAGGCATTCTCGCGCCCGCCCAGGGCCGCCACCCGGCGAGAAAACTCCCCCGGGGCCAGGTTGGGCGTGCCTTTGAACATCATGTGCTCCAGGGCATGGGCCACGCCGCTGGTGCCATCCACCTCGTCCATGGAGCCCACCCGCACCCACAGCATGTGGGCCACGGTGGGGGCACGGTGGTCGGGCTTGACGATCAAGGTCATGCCGTTGCTGAGCGTGAATTGCTGCACCCCCGTGCTGTCTTTCTGCGGGGCTGCGACCTCAGTTGCCGCAGCGGCAGGAACCGCTGTGGGCTGGGCCTGGAGGGAGGGCGCTGACCAAAAGGACAGCATGGCCAGAAGGGGTAGGTAGCGTTTCATAGAATCATGGGATTCTAAGAACCCGCCAATGTTCAGCTTTTTCAAGAAAAAACCACCTTCGCCTGCGCCCGCTCCGGCTGACGCACCTGCCACCTCGGCCCAGGCCGCCCCTGCGACGGCCCCCGAGGCGGTCTCTGCACCGCCTGTCGTGGCCCCAACGCCCGCGCCTGCTCCGGCCTCTGGCGGTGGCCTGAGTTGGTTGCGCAATCCCTTTGGCAGCAAGAGCAGCGCGCCCGCACCGGTCACCCCGCCTGCAAGTGCCCCAACGGCCAGCCCTGTCGCCCCAGCGGTCAGCGTGCCCGCTGCGCCGGTGTCGACGCCTGCCCCGGCCCCACAGGTCCCAGCCCCTGCCCCATCGGTAGCGGCTGCGACCGCACCGCTCAGCGCATCGACGGCACCGCCGCCAAGTCCTTCGATTCCCTTGGCTTCGGTGACGACACCCCCGCTAGCGGCCGCCCCGGCGACAAACCCGGTCGCTGCACCAACGGCGGCCCCCATCGCAGCGACCGTACCCAGCAGCGCCCCGGCGGTCACCACGGCGCCGGCGCCTACTGCTGCGCCTGTTCCTGCGCCCGTGCCAGCACCGGCCCCCGTACCCGTGCCGGCCCCTGCGCCAGTGGCTCCGGCACCGGTGACTGCCCCCGCGCCCGCCGCCCGCCAAGGCTGGCTGGACCGCCTGAAAGCCGGCCTGCGCAAGACCGGCTCCAGCCTGGCGACGGTGTTCACCGGTACCCAGATCGACGACGCGCTTTACGAGGAACTGGAAGAAGCCCTGCTGATGGCCGACACCGGGGTGAAAGCCACCGAGCACCTGCTCAAGGACCTCAAGCGCCGCGTCAAGGAAGCCAAGACCACCGAACCCGGCCAGGTCAAGGCGCTGCTGGCCGAAGCCATCGCCGACCTGCTGCGTCCGCTGGAAAAGGCCTTGGTGATCGGCGAGTTCACCCCCACCGTGATCATGGTGGCTGGCGTCAATGGCGCGGGCAAAACCACCTCCATTGGCAAGCTGACCAAGCACCTGGCGAACGAGGGGGCCTCGGTGCTGCTGGCAGCGGCCGACACCTTCCGCGCCGCGGCCCGTGAGCAACTGGGCGTCTGGGCCGACCGCAACACGGTGGAAATCGTCAGCCAAGAAGGCGGTGACCCCGCCGCCGTGAGCTTTGACGCGGTGACCGCTGGCAAGGCGCGTGGCAAAGATGTGGTGCTGGTCGACACCGCGGGCCGCTTGCCGACCCAGTTGCACCTGATGGAAGAGCTCAAGAAGATCAAGCGCGTGGTGACCAAGGCGGACGGCAGTGCCCCGCATGAGGTGCTGCTGGTGATCGACGGCAACACGGGTCAAAACGCGCTGGCCCAGGTCCGCTCTTTTGACGATGCGCTGGGTCTGACCGGCCTGATCGTGACCAAGTTGGACGGCACGGCCAAGGGTGGTGTGCTGGCCGCCATCGCCCAAGAACGCCCGATTCCGGTGTACTTCATTGGCGTCGGTGAAAAGCTCGAAGACCTGGAAACCTTCAACGCCCGCGAGTTCGCCCAGGCCCTGCTGTCCTGAGCCCGGCCAGCGCCACGCCAGCCCGCGCCTGCCGCGGGCTTTTTTTCGCCTTCGCTCGCGGTTGGCGGCGGCTGCGCCGTGCCCCACGAGCAGCCCAAGGCTTTTTAGCTTACTCCGAACAGCCCCCCAAGACAAAAGACCAAGGGCAGATTCAGTAGACTCGGCGGCATGAGAACCACCTCCCCCCTCCCCCTTCCCGGTTGGCGCGTGCTGGCCTTGAGCGGCCTGTTACTGATCAGCGCCTGTGGTGGCGGCGGTGGCGGTGGGTCCAGCAGTTCCAGTTCCAGTTCCAGTTCCAGTTCCAGTTCCGGGGCGGGCGCCGGCGCAAGCAGTAGCAGTGGGGGCAGTGGCACGGGTGGCAGCAGCGTGGTCGTCGACGGGCATACCGCCATCCAACAAGCGGCACTGAGCCAACGGGCGGGCGTGCTGGCCAAGGCCTTGGGTCGCAGCCAACGGCTGCTGGTCGGGCTGGGGACGGTGGACATCGCGCCCATCCAAGCCCAGGGCCTGCTGCCCGACATCTATGACCAGTACTTGGTGGGGGTGGGGCCGAGCTCCTGGCCGAGTTGGAACAGCCCCTCAGGCGCCTATGTGAAGCTGGTGGCCCAGCGCGCCGACCAGATCGGCGCCGTTCCCATGTTCACGCTCTACCAAATGGCCACGCGCGGCGACGGTGTGTTGACCGGCCTGGCCGACACCAATTACATGACCGATTACTGGAACAACGCGCGCCTGTTGTTCCAGCAACTGGCAAGCTACGGCAAACCGGCCCTGGTCAACCTGGAGCCTGACTTCTGGGGCTATGCGCAGCGCGTCAACGCCGACCCGACCCAGATGCTGGCCTACGTCAACATCAACCCCGATTGCGCCAGCCTGCCCAACACCGTGGCCGGCATGGCGGCCTGCCTGGTGCAAAGTGCTCGGCAGATGGCGCCCCAGGCTTATGTAGGCTTTCCGCCGTCCTTGTTTGAAGACCTGCGCCCCACCGAGGTCGCGTACATGAAAAAACTGGGCGCAGACCAGGCTGACTTTGTGGTCATGCAGACCCTGGACCGCGATGCCGGTTGCTTCGAAGCGCGCTCACTGGCCGGCGAGTGCACTCGCGCAGGCAAAAACTGGTACTGGGATGAGAGCAACACCACCTCGCCCAACTTCAACGAGCACTTCGCGCTGGCCAATGGCTATTTCCAGGGCCTGGGGCGGCCCTTGCTGTGGTGGCAGACCCCCTTGGGCGTGCCCGCCGCCAGCCCCAGCACCAACAGTCCCTGGCGCGACAACCGGGTGCGCTACTTCATGACCCACACAGCACAACTGGTGGCCAATGGCGGCGTGGGCGTGGTGTTCAGCCCAGGGCAGTCGGCCCAGACCACCATCCAAACCGACGGCGGACAGTTCCAGAGTCATGCCAAAGCCTATTGGGCCAGCCCAACCACGCTGCCCTGAGGCGCTGGATCGGACTCAAGCCGAAGTCCCTTTTTTTTGCTGACCGCTTTCTCGTTTTGGCGTAAAAATGCGTCAAGTTTGCGACTTTTATTGAGCTGCCATGACCTTCAAGCCCACTCCTCGGATGCGATCGATGCCGCCCCTGCTCGCGGCGCTCTGCCTGGTGGCCGGGCTGGCTCAGGCGGAAACCGGCAAATTGCGGCTGACGGGTGGTGTGTCCTCGGTTGAAGCCACGGCGGGCGGTGGCATCACCCCTTGGGCGGTGCTGGGCACGCAAGCCACCGATGGCGAAATTGGCGTCAGCGCCAACCTGAACCGCCTGTCCACCAACGACTATGGGCTCAGCACCTATGGTGTGGCCTTGAACCTCAAGAACACCCTGGAGCTGTCCCTGGGCCGGCAAGACCTGTCAGCCCAACCCGCCACAGCGCTCAATGCACTGGGCTTTTCTGTCAGCCCCAACCCTCACCTGAAGATGGACATCGTGGGCGCCAAGTTACACCTGATGGGCAATGCCGTGTTGGACTCGGACAACTGGCTGCCCGAAGTGGCCGTCGGGCTGCAGTACAAAAGCACGCAGGCGGGCTCGCTCAAACCCGTGCTCGACTTCCTGGGCGCCAAGACCTCGGGCACCGATGTCTACGTGGCCGCCACCAAGCTGTTTCTGGAGCAAGGCCTGCTGCTCAACGCCACCCTGCGTTACACCAATGCCAATCAGGGCGGCCTGTTGGGGTTTGGCTCGGCCGCGCCAGGGCGCAACAGCCGCAGCTTGAACCCCGAACTGGCCGTGGCCTACCTGCTGCGCAAGGACTTGGCCATTGGCGCTGAATACCGCTTCATGCCCAACAACCTGGAAGCCCTGGGCCGGGCCGCCGGCCTGGGCAGCGGTCTGCGCCAGGACGACTGGAAAGACATTTTTGTGGCCTGGGCACCGACCAAGAACGTGTCGCTGACGGGCGCCTATGTCGATTTGGGCCAGGTCGTGCCCGGCGTGACGGGTGGCCGCAAACAGCGTGGCCTGTACCTGTCGGGCCAAGTGGCCTACTGATGACCCTGTGGTGGCCCGCTGGATCCACTCCGAGACTGGCCACAGCCCTCCCTCTGCCAGAGACTGACCATGAAGCCCCTCACCCCACTGGCCCCCTGGGCCATGCTTTGCGCCCTGCTCCTGGCCCCGGTGGCCCAGGCCGAGCCTGATCGCTACACGCCGCCAAAAGCCAGCGACGCCTCGCTCTACCAAGCACTCGGCGCCAAAGAAGGCATCAGCCGGGTGGTCGAAGGCCTGATCCAACGCAGCACGACCAACCCACGCATCGCCGACAAGTTCAAAGACACCAACCTGAAGAACCTGCGTGAGCAACTGGTGGACCAGATTTGCGAACTGTCCGGTGGCCCCTGCCGCTACGAAGGCAACCCCATGCGGGCCGGTCATGAAGACCTGAACCTGAACATGGGCCACTTCAATGCCCTGGTCGAGGACCTGCAACAAGCCATGGACCAGGAAGGGGTGCCGTTTCGGCAGCAAAACCGCCTGTTGGCCCTGCTGGCCCCCATGTACCGGGACGTGGTGAAAGCACCTGGGCGCTGAGGCGGACCCAATGGATCACTCGCCGCAGACCGAGCAGACCCCAGCGCCCCAAACGTTGCCGTTGCCCAAACCTCAAGCCTGAAGGTCGGGCTCCACCAGTGCCGCCAACTGGACCAGGGACTCCTGCCAGCCCAGGTAACACATCTCGAGCGGAATCACTGGCGGGATGTTCTCTTGCACGACGCTCAGGTCGGTCCCCCCCAACACGGGGCGGAGTTCAACCCTGACTTGGAGAACGCCGGGCAAGTTCGGATCGTCGAACCTGTCGGTGTATCGAATCAACTCGTTCGGAACGAGCTCCAGGTACTCTCCGTCAAATGAATGGGCCTGGCCCGTCGTGAAATTGCGGAAAGACATCTTGAATGATCCCCCGACTTGGGGCTGATGGTGGTGAACCGTGCAGGTGAAGCCATAGGGGGGAAGCCATTTGGCCAGGGCCTCCGCCTCTAAAAAGGCACGGTAGACCTTGTCGGGCGGGCTTCGAAGAACCCGGTGGAGGTGAACTCGGCGAGCAGACATGGACGTTCCTGTGAAGCTTGGGGTGGGGGGATTTTGAATGCATCGTCCACTTTCTTAAACCCTGCTTGGTTGGCGACCCGAACAGTCCGACAGGCACTGATCTGTGTGTCGGTTCTCATTAAATTTTGAACTGCAGGTCACGGCACATCAACAACTTACCCCCTGACCAACCAAGCAGTCTTGAACTCTCGTCTCACTGAGTTTTGAACTTTCTGGAAGTCGTCTCATTGAATTTTGAACTTTTCGTTTGTGCGCGCCGGATGCGGAGGTGCTCCTCAACTAACGACGCTCCTCCAGGCTGAGCGGCTAGTTGTGAAGCTTCAATAGGTTGTTGCGGGTGTTCACCCTGAGAGGTTTTGAGAGACTGGGAATCGCCCCCCCCCCCCTCAAACCAAAGCCGGAGTCCGGATGAACACCCATAAGAATGCCCGATTGACGTACCTGCGGCGAGTCGAGATGGTTCAAGACATCACTGAGCGTGGCATGAGCGCCTCACAAGCTGCTGCCCGGCACGGCGTGAGTGCCGTGACCGCACGCAAGTGGCTCGCTCGCTATCTGGCCGACGGACCTGCCGGTCTGATGGACAAGTCCTCCCGACCAGAGCGTTCGCCGCGAGCCATTGAGCCCAGCGTTACATTGACCATCGTCGAGCTGCGTCGCAAGCTGTTTCTGCAGTCCCGGATCGCCTCGTACACGGGCGTCTCCAAGGCGACTGTCAGCCGGGTGTTGCGTCGCGCAGGTCTGTCCAAGCTTACCGATCTCGGCCCCGCTGAGCCAGTGCAGCGCTACGAACGCGAGACGCCCGGCGAGTTGCTCCACATCGACATCAAGAAGCTGGGGCGCTTCGGCAAGGTCGGACACCGCATAACGGGCGACCGCACCCAGCGAGCACACGCAACATCGGCTGGGAGCACGTCTTCGTGGCCATCGACGACCACAGCCGAATCGCCTTCACCCGGATGTACCCCGACGAGAAGAAGGAGAGCGCAGTGGACTTCCTCCGCGAGGCCACACGGTACTTCGCCGGGCTACGAATGCCGATCCAGCGGCTGATCACCGACAACGGTCCTGCATTCCACTCAGCCGCATTCGGCCAGACGTGCCTGGAACTGGGCATCACTCAAAAGTTCACCCGTGCCTATCGACCTCAGACCAACGGCAAGGCCGAGCGCTTCATCCAGTCAGCACTGCGTGAATGGGCCTACGGGCGCGTATGCCAACACTCCGATGAACGTCGCGCCGCCTTGCCTGCCTGGAACCACTTCTACAACTGGCACCGACCGCACAACGGCATCGGTTGCCTGCCGCCCATGTCTCGCCTCTCGGCCTCACGCAAGAACCTCTTGACTCTTCACACCTAGGTCCTGCTTGTGCGGGCGGTGAAAAGGGCGGGGTTTATTGACCGCATACTAACTGGCTTGACTCTCACGAACACCTGCGAGATGTGCTGATCCGGCTGCCCACGTAAAAGGCAAGTCGAATTGCGGAGTTTCTGACCCACAGATGGGCTGGTGTGCGTCAACGCTGAATTCAAGACAGAAATTGAAAGGGACTCGTGTCCGCGCTGATTTGCGTGTACATGAATACTATATGGCGCTCATTCCGGATAGATGACTTGGCCGGTTGCGTACGACGGGTGTTAACGGCGATAGAGTTGGATCCCGCCAGCGAGAACATCACGGCGCTGTTGCTGCTCAATCTCACACAGAGCTTGCATTGAAGTACTGGATACAAAGCGTGAGTGGCTCGAATAACCAATTCAGATAATGGGTCGCTGAACTCGAAAATCGCCGATAGAGCCCAGGTGAGGGTATGGATTGAAATCTGCGTCCATCGAACCGTTTAACGGCATGACTCCTGACTCAGCTTTGGCTGAGTCAGGAGCAGCGTGGATCTTCTTTTTTTGCTCTTAAAACTGTGCCCAAGGGGGCACTCGTCGGATGATGGCAGCATTTGCAAATGCCTTGTTCTTGAAGTCTTATCCGTATCGGACCACATCGTTCTCTCATTATCCACACCCACTAGTTGCTAAAGTTTTTTAGAGACGACGAGTAGTCTGACACGGGTCAGTCTGGAATCCATCCGATGAGCCGGATTGATCGATCAGTAGGATTCTGAAATTTCAGACAACTTAGCGATCAATAAGAAGATGATCTCAAGGCTTTTCCAATTAAATCAATAGCTTACATCTATAGGGTTTTTCCTAGGGTTTTCGGGCACAACAATTGCAGCCCTCCATCCAAGCCCACCTCTGTATGGGCTGTCGTCAACCTGAGATGCTTCAAGCGGCGACTGGGCAATCGGAATGGCCGGTCATCCCACTTTCAATGGAGATAAACATGAAAAACCTTAACCCTAAGTCTGTAACCTGGGTGCTATCCCTCTGCACTTGCGCGGTGATCACCGCCTGCGGTGGGAGCGACAGCCCGGCGATCAATGCGCCCAGCCTGCAAGTCCTTTCTTCCAAACCAGAATTTGTGAGCGGTGGCGATGCGTTGATTGACATCGCACTGCCCCCGGTGCACGAGACTTTATCGGCCAAGCTCAACGGAGCTGACGTCTCTGCTCTGTTCAAGGTCGATCCGCTGCGGCCCGGGCACCTACTGGGCCGGCTCACTGGACTGAGCACTGGCGACAACACATTGACCGTCAATGTCGGTGGGCCTGACAGCAAACTGGTGTTGACCAATTACCCCATTTCAGGTCCCATCCTGTCGGGCCCGCAGATTTCCCCCTACAACTGCCAGACCGAGGCCTTTTTGCTGCCTGATGGCACCCTCTTGGGTAAGGCCAGCGACGTCAAATGTTCAGTGTCTACCAAGGTGCAGTACCTTTACCAGTCAACAGCCGGTGGCGCGCTCAAGCCCTTGCCCAGCACCACGTCCCTGCCGGGTGATGTCGCAACCACGACCACGACCGCTGGCGCTACTGTGCCATTTGTCGTGCGGGTAGAAACGGGCTCAATGAATCGAGGCATATACCAAAATGCGATCCTTCACGATCCCACCAAGGACGCTGCCCCCTCACCGACTACACCGCCGAAAGGATGGAACCGAAAATTGATCGCGGTTCATGGCACTGGGTGTGCTGGCGGTTGGTACATCCAGGGCGCAGCCATGGGGGTCAGCCCCTACACCGGTACCAACCTCAAGAGGTTGGGAGAGGGTTATGCCGTGTTCACAAACACGTTGAATCACCCGACCAACAGCTGCAACGCTACGGTGGCCGGTGAAACCACGATGATGGGTAAAGAGCACTTCATCGAGACATTCGGCGTGCCGACTTACACCGTCAGCGTAGGCACTTCGGGCGGCGCCTACACCAGCCTGCAGGTGGGTGACGCATTCCCTGGGCTGTTTGATGGGGTGTACATCGACGCGACCTTCCCCGACGCATTGGCCATCGCCATGTCCGCGATGGATGGGAAATTGCTCAACCGCTATCTGACCGGCAACAACAACAGTGCCATCACAGACGCCCAAATGGTCAAGGTCTCGGGCCACAAATCAGCGCGCGCCTGGTATGACCTGGCAGTGCAGTCTGGACGGACCGACCCTGTTTCTGGCAGGACCGAGACAATTCCTGTGGCGGGGTCTTTTGGTGGTGCCTATGCGGCTGGCCTCTTCAATGCGGCTGTGCCTGCGAGTCAACGCTGGAATGCATCCACCAACCCCACCGGAGCCCGCGCCACGGTGTTCGATGTCAATCGCAATGTATTCGGGGTGGATGCCAGCGGCTACGGCCTGCGTCCTTTCGACAATGTGGGCGTGCAATATGGCTTGGCACAGCTCAACGACGGAACCTTGTCCAAGGACCAGTTTCTGGACCTGAACGAAAAGATCGGAGGCTATGACCGGGATGGCAACTACACCAGCAGCCGCACAATCGGAGATGCAGGGGCGATTGCCAGGGCTTACCAGTCCGGCTTGATGTTGGGCGGCAACGGGGGCTTGGCTTCGATCCCTGTATTTGACACTTCCAACTTCTATGATGAAGACAACTTTTACCACTACCAGTGGTTCCATTTTGCCGTGCGGGAACGCCTGCGAAAGGTCAATGGTGACGTGAGCAACCACGTGATGTGGCGCGGCGGGGTGAGCTTTGCGGACCTGTTTGGTGTGGTGACTCCAGGCAGAACAGAGCGTGCTGCCGTCAGTGCCAAGAGTTCCGCTGATGGCTGGGCCGCGTTTGTTCAATGGATCGATGCTTATACCGCAGACACATCCACCAAGACCCAAAAGGACAAAGTGATAGTCAACAAGCCCGCACAGGCTGTTGACGGTTGTTTCACGCAATCCACCACCCCTCAATTCTTGGCCGAAACTCAGACTCCGGCCACCTCAGGTGCGGCCGGCAGTTGTAACGCGATCTATCCAACCTGGACCTACCCCCGGGCTCAGGCGGGCGCATCCATCGCTGCAGACAAACTGAAGTGTCAGCTGAAGCCGATCCAGACCAAGGACTACAACGTGACATTCACGACCGCTGAAATGGCTCGCCTGAGCGCGATCTTTGCAGGCGGTGTCTGCGATTGGTCCAAGAACGGCGTTGGCCAATCCTCAATGGTCCCCTATGCCTCATTTGGTCCGTCCCCAGTAAACCTGGTGTTCGACGTCACCAAGCCTTGAGACGGAGGGCGAGGCGGCATGGCCCATGCTGCGCCGCCTCGACCTTGCTCAGCCGTATTTCCATTCAAACTCAGTTTCGGTCATGAACTTCCTCGCTTCCGTATCTCGAACGCTGCTCTCCCAAGCCAAGCTGGGCATCGCCATCCTCTTGACCAGTGCCACGGTCGCCCAGGCACAGGATTTTCCAAGTCGTCCCATCACGGTGATCGTGCCGTTTTCTGCCGGAGGCCCCACAGACAAAGTCGCGCGCGACATCGCACAAATCATGGGCAAGCAACTTCAAAAGCCCTTGATCATTGAAAATGCAGCGGGGGCAGGCGGTACCATAGGCACTAAGAAAGTGGTGCTGGCCAAAAATGATGGCTATACCGTCTTGATCCACCACATCGGGATGGCAACGGCTCCCAGTCTGTACCGTCACCTAGGCTTTGATCCGCTTAAAGACCTTGAGATGGTGGGCGAAATAGCGGACGTGCCCATGGTGCTTCTCGGGGCCAAGGCATTTCCACCGGCAAGCGCCAATGAGCTTCCGGCATATCTAAAGGCCAATGCCTCCAATATCTCCCTGGCCAATGCCGGGATTGGCTCGGCCTCCCACCTGTGCGGCTTGCTTCTGCAAAGCGCATTGCAAACCGAGCTGACGACCGTGCCCTACAAGGGGACTGCTCCCGCGCTGTCCGATCTCATGGGGGGCCAGGTCAACCTCATGTGCGACCAGACCACGAATGTGTCGGGTCAGATCAAGAGCGGAGCAGTGAAGCCCTATGCGGCCATGCAGACCCAGCGCATCCAGGCCTTCAAGGACATCCCGACAGCGCAAGAGGGTGGGCTGCCGCCGATCGAGGTCAAAATCTGGCATGCCATGTATGCGCCCAAAGGCACACCTGCGGCGATCATCGACAAGCTGTCCGCTGCGTTACAGGCTGCGGTTCAAGAGCCTGGTTTCAAGAGCAAAATGGCGGACCTTGGCGCTCAAGCCGTGACACCTGCTCGTGCTCAGCCCGCTTCCCTGCGCACCCATTTGGGACATGAGATCGACAAATGGACACCCATCATCAAGAAGGCTGGCATCTACGCAGATTGACGGAATCATGAGCCGCAGAGCCCCCCGGCGCATTCTGGCAAGCCTTGGATTTGCCCTCGCCCTGCTGACGGTGGCGTGGGCAGCTTACGAGGTGGCCGAGCGCTTTGGTGTCTCTGCGCTCAGTCAAAACACCGCCCATCGCTTCGAACTCTACAGCTCCAGCCTGCAAAACGAGTTGCGGCGCAATGAACACTTGCCGACGTTGGTTTCGTTGAACGCGGATGTCAAGGCCCTGATGCTGAAGCCCCAGGACGCTGCGCTTCGCTTCCAGGTGAATCGCTATCTGCAAACCGTGAGTGAGCGCACTGGCGTGGCGGCCATCTATGTCATGAACCGGCAGGGGCTGACCCTGGCGGCGAGCAACTGGAACCAGGCAGTAAGTTTCATTGACATGAATTTCGCTTACAGGCCCTATTTCCAGCAAGCCTTGATGGGGCAACCAGGCCGCTTCTATGGCATCGGGACAGTGAGTCGGGAGGCGGGCTTTTACTTTGCCCGAGGCATTGAGCGGGGCGATCAAATCGAGGGTGTCGTGGCCGTCAAGGTGAACCTCGACAAGCTGGACAGCTCCTGGCAACAGCCTGGCGAGAAAGTGCTGGTGGCGGATGGCAGCGGCGTGGTTTTCCTGGCCTCTGAGCCCGCATGGAAATTCAAGACGGTGGGCCCGCTCTCTCCAGACACCCTGAAGCGGCTCGAAGCCACGCGCCAGTACACAGAGGCGGGGGCGCTGGCGCCATTGGGCTTGATCGAACAAGAGGTGTTTCAGGACGGAACCTCCCTGGTCAACTTCGTTGACGCACGTGACGATGGACCGCCGCATTACACGACGATGGGGCGCGCCTCCTACCTGTCCAGACGGCAACCCATTCCAGGCACCGACTGGTTTCTGTACGTCTTTTCCGAGACCGCCTACTCACGGGTACTGGCAGAGATCTGTGCGGCCGTGGCGGCGCTCACATTCACTTTGTCTGTGGTCGTTTTCCTCTATTTCTTGCAGCGGCGCCGCTTCATGCGTGATGAACTCTTGGCCAAGGCGGCTTTGCAACGTGCCAATGATGAGTTGGAGGAAAAAGTCGAGTTGCGGACCGAAGACCTGCTGGACGCCAACAGTCAGTTGCAAACAGAAATCACAGAACGCAAGCGTGCAGAAGAGACCTTGAAAGCCACGTTGGACGAACTGGTGCACGCGGCCAAGATGGCCGCATTGGGGAAAATTGCGACAGGCATCACGCACGAGTTGAACCAGCCCTTGGCTGCATTGCGCACCCTGTCTGCAAACACCCGGGTCTTCATGGAACGAGGCGACCAGGCCACTGCCGAGTCCAATCTTGAAATGATCGAACACCTGGCGGAGCACATGGGCAAGATCACTTCACAACTCAAGCGCTTTGCTCGCAAGTCCCTGGCAGAGAGCCGGCCCATCAATGTGGTGACCGCCATGAACAACGCTGCGTTTTTGCTGGCCCAGGTGACGCGCGAGCGTCAAACGGAAATCAGTCTGCAAAGCGAATCCGAAGTGTTGCTGGCCCTGTGCGACAGCAACCGGTTGGAGCAGGTGCTGGTCAATTTACTGAGCAATGCCTTGGATGCAGTTGCCCGGTGCGATCACCGCCTCATCGAAGTTCGGGCCCACCGCGAAAACGAGGGGGTCACCCTTGAAGTGCACGACAGTGGCGAGGGGCTGTCCGAACAAGCAATCCAGCATCTGTTTGAACCATTTTTCACCACCAAGGAGCAAGGCGCCGGATTGGGATTGGGGCTGGCCATCTCCGCTGATATCCTGCGCGAGTTCGGCGGCATACTCACGGCAACGTCCAGTCCCTTGGGGGGCGCCATGTTCATCATTAATCTACCGGGGGCGAACTTGTCCCGTGACGAGGCATTGCATGTCTGACGGCCCGCTGATTCTTTATGTGGAGGACGACCCGGCCGTGCGCTTGGGCAGCACCCAAGCGCTTCAGATCGCGGGGCACCGGGTACGTTCGGTTGGTACGGCGGAACAAGCGATTCCTCACCTCGCGCCAGGTTTTCGCGGCGTGGTTGTCACGGATGTCCGGCTGCCAGGCAAGGATGGCTTGCAACTGCTGGCGGATGTGCAACGCGTCGACAGCGGTATTCCGGTCATCCTGGTCACGGGCCATGGCGACATTTCCATGGCGGTTCATGCCATGCGGCAGGGCGCTTACGACTTCATCGAGAAACCTTTCTCTTCCGAGCAATTGAACGAGGTCGTTGGCCGTGCTTTGGAAAAGCGCCAGCTCAGTCTGGAGGTGGATGCTCTGCGCGGCAGGCTGGCTAACTTTCAGTCGATTGAAGCCAAGCTGGTGGGCCGGTCCAACGCTATCGTTGAATTGCGTCGGGCCATCCTGAACGTCGCGTCCACATCTGCCGATGTGCTGATCACCGGAGAAACGGGAACCGGCAAGGAGTTGGTAGCCCGCTGCCTACACGACTTCAGCAAGCGGGCTACCGGGCCCTTCGCGGCGCTGAACTGTGGCGGTATGCCAGAAGCACTGTTTGAAAGCGAAGTGTTTGGGCATGAGGCTGGGGCGTTCACGGGTGCCGCTAAGCAGCGAATTGGCAAAATCGAGTTTGCGGCAGGCGGCTCCCTGTTTCTGGACGAGATCGAAACCATGCCCACGAACTTGCAGGTCAAGCTGCTGCGCACCTTACAGGAGCGGCAGTTTGAGCGCTTGGGCTCGAACGCACTGCACCCCATGGATTGCCGAGTGATGGCCGCGACCAAAACAGATCTTCTGAACCCACCCAGGGATCACCCGTTTCGCAGCGACTTGTACTATCGTCTCAGCGTGGTTGTGTTAGAGGTACCGCCACTGCGAGAACGACGCGAGGACATCCCCATCTTGCTGTCTCACTTCATGCTACAGGCCGCCTTGCGTTACGAAAGAGAAGTGCCTGAAATCGAGGGCAGCACAATGACGGATTTGCTAAGCCGCCCCTGGCAAGGCAACGTGCGAGAGTTGCGCAACATGGCAGATCGCCTCGTGCTCGGCATTCCTACTCAAGCCACCAGCGGCGCTCGAAGCATGAGCCATGCGCGCTTAGATGAGCAACTCCACCAGTTCGAGCTTTACTTAATCAAGGATGCCTTGGCTGTCAGCGCAGGCCGTGCTGCTGCAGCCAGTGAGCGCCTTGGAATTCCCAAAAAAACCCTCTATGACAAGATGAAACGCTTCGGACTTTCCCCGCAGGACTACAGGGCGGAGTAAAGAGCCTGAGAGTGAGTCTCCACCTATCTGCCTCCCGGAGACGGCTGCGCTTATCAATGAGCAATGTCAGCCATGCCGGTAGCATTGACTGAAGTCCTGCAGCAACAGCCCCTCATACGCCAGCTAACGTTTGCCGAAGCGTGGCCAGGGTGGCGAGAGGGGGAAGGCCTTTCCGATGTCATTCCAGAGTCTCACTCAGTTGCTGGTCTGCGCTATGCATTGCTATCGATGGCCCTCAAAGGTGCTGTTCGGGGACGCGGGGTAGCGTTGCTGCCGAACTTCATTGCTCATACTGCGTTGGCGAAAGGGAGTTGCTGCACCTCAGTCCACAGGCCTGGGTCGCCCCGTATGCCTATTACCTGCTTTGGCCAGCTGATCGAGTGGAGACACCTGTAATGCAGACGTCTTCGGGGTGGCTTGATTCGCAGGAGCGTCAGCCGTGATGGTTCGAGTTGAGGTTCGAGTAGCAACGCAACGGTGAACCGACTGATGTATTGCCTGCGCTTCTTTGCTCATTCAATCCGTAAGGGGCGGTGCTCTTGCCTTCCCAGCAGGCTAGATGCGGGGCGTAACAAGTGGGTATCAGTGAGCCCAGGGTAATGGCGACCTTGTGGAGTCTGTGTGTGGCAGGCAGAGCACGGCTAAGGCTTGCGTGACCGTTCTTACCCTTGAATTCCTGGACCTGCCAAAACACAAACGTGCTGCCGTTCACCAGCCTCATTGGCTTTTAGGTTCGAGACCTCCTCGCAAATCGACCGCCTGGTGGGGAGGTCTGGTCAAGACTCACGAGGACTCGATAGCTGGCCCGCTGAGGGCCAGCAATACAGAACTCAGTGAGAAAAGTTCAATACTCGCGCGGACTCGACATCAACCAAGAACCTCACCCCTCAAATGGTCAGGGAACTTTGCGCTTAGCACTCACTCACAGAGAGTGCTAATATCGCCTCATGAAAAGGATTTCTGGTATGAAATTTCAAACTGGAGTCAATGCTACGGCCCTCGCCCCGGTGAACCCGTGGGGCATGGTCCCGGCACTGGGTAACCTCGACGCCTACATCACGGCCGTCAACCGCTTGCCCATGCTCACGCTGGAAGAAGAACAACGCTACGCCCGAGATCTGCGCGACCACAACAGCGTGGACGCAGCCGGCCGCCTGGTGTTGTCGCACCTGCGCCTGGTGGTGTCGGTGTCGCGCCAGTACCTGGGCTACGGCTTGCCACAAGGCGACCTGATCCAGGAAGGCAATGTGGGCCTGATGAAGGCCGTCAAGCGCTTTGACCCTGAGCAAGGCGTGCGCCTGGTCAGTTACGCGCTGCACTGGATCAAGGCCGAGATCCACGAATACATTTTGAAGAACTGGCGCATGGTCAAGGTCGCCACGACCAAGGCCCAACGCAAGCTGTTCTTCAACCTACGGTCAATGAAGCAAGGCTTCAAGACCGACGCCATGGAAGAAGGCGCGACCCACCGCGACACCCTGAGCAACGCTGAAATCGACATGATGGCGGAGCAACTCAAGGTCAAGCGCGAAGAGGTCATGGAGATGGAAACCCGGATGTCCGGTGGCGACGTGCTGCTGGACCCCTCGCCTTCCGATGACGGTGAGCAAGCTTTTGGCCCCATCGCCTACTTGGCCGATGCCGCCCATGAACCGACGGCCATGATCGAGTCCCATCAGCGCGACGTGTTGGCCAGCGATGGCATTGCTGCCGCACTGGAAGGCCTGGATGAGCGCAGCCGCCGCATCGTGGAAGAGCGTTGGCTCAAGGTCAATGACGACGGCTCGGGCGGCATGACGCTGCATGAGTTGGCGGCTGAATACAAGGTCAGTGCCGAGCGGATCCGCCAGATCGAGGTCGCGGCCATGAAAAAGATGAAGAAGGCCTTGGTCGAATACGCCTGAATGGCGGCGCCGACCTTGTTCCCACCCCAAGCCGGCTTGTCCGGCTTTTTTCTTGCCTGGGCGAAAGCACTTGGCCTCCCCTGACGAACCCTGGCGCCAAACAGCCGCGCTTTGATGCACACTCAGCCGGTTCATCTTTCAGCCTCTTTTGACCGCCCGGAGCGAATGTCATGCCTTTCACGCCCACCCGCCGCCAGACCCTTGGCAAGATCTTGCTGAGTTCATTGACCCTCGCCAGCGGCTTGGGCATGGGCAGCGCCCAAGCCGACCTGGCCACGCCAGGGTGGCCCAGCAAGACGGTGCGCATCGTTGTCGGTTTCCCGGGCGGGTCCTCACCAGATCTGGTGGCACGCACCCTGGCAGAACCTTTGTCCAAGGCCCTGGGACAGCCCGTCATTGTGGAAAACCGCGTCGGTGCCGCCGGCAACATTGCGGCCCAACTGGTGGCCCAGGCCACCGACCAGCACACCCTGGGCCTGATGATCAATGGCAACATGACGGTGGCGCGTCTGCTCAACCCCAAACTGGGCTTTGATCCACTGAAGGACTTCGCACCGATCAGCCTGATCGCCACGGCGCCCCTGGTGCTCGCGACCCCAGCCTCGCCATCGACAAGTGCTTTGAGCGCCAAGGCCGCGCTGGACAGCGCACGCCAAGCGGGATCGCAATGGAGCTACGGCAGCCCCGGCGTGGGCACCGTGGCCCACATCGGCATGGAAGCCCTCAAAGGGCGAGCCAAGATGGAAGCCGTTCACGTGCCCTACCCTGGCAATCCTCAGGTCATCACCGGCATGATCGGCGGGCAATTGCAGTTGGCCCTGTTGCCGCCCGGCCTGGCCCAGGCCCAGATCAAAGCGGGCAAGCTGCATGCCATCGCGGTGACGTCCAGCACGCGCAGCACCTTGGTGCCTGACATCCCCAGCCTCAGCGAAGCGGGCTTGCCGGGCTTCAACCTGGAGATTTGGGATGCCCTGGCAGCACCGGCGTCGATGCCTGCACCCATCGTGGCGCGCTTGTCGGCCCTGGTCAGCGAGATCAGCCGCTCACCCGACGTGCGGGCCAAGCTGTACCAGCAAGGTTGGCAGGTGGTGGGCTCGTCTTCAGAGGGCCTGGCCAATCGCATCCAGTCAGACTTGAAGAGCCTGGGTGAAGTGGTTCAGCGTCAGGGCATCAAAACCGACTGACGCCTGGGCGTTGAGCCGCGCGTCAGCGCGGTGACCAAGCCTGGGTCCCGCTCAGGGAGTGCTCAAGGGATGAACAGGCCTCCGGCAGCGGGGCCTGTCAGGGTTCAAGAACTTTTGAGCAGGATCTTCAGGTCCGACAGCAAGGCCTGCGGGCCTGAGCCGTAGCGCGCGAACAGGCGCAGACGCCCTTGGGGGTCGTACAGGTAGGACCCCGCTGAGTGGTCCATGGTGTAGCTGGTGGGGGTCTTGCCCTCGACCTTCTTGTAATAAATCTTGAAGTCCTTGGCCAAAGCCGTCAGTTGCTCGGGACTGTCGGCACGCAAAGCAATGAAGCTGGGGTCGAAATTGGCCATGTAGGCCTTCAACAGCTCAGGCGTGTCCCGCGGTGGGTCGATGGAGATGAAAATGCCTTGCAGGCGTTCACCATCGGCGCCCAATTGACGCTTCACCTCCGCCAATTCGGACATGGTGGTGGGACACACGTCCGGGCACTGGGTGTAGCCAAAGAACACCACCACAGCCTTGCCTTTGAAATCAGCCAGGGTGCGAATCTGGCCGTTCTGGTCGGGCAGGCTGAAGTTGCGCGCGTACTCGGCCCCCGTGATGTCCACCGCCTTGAATTCGGTCTTGGCGGGGGCGCAGGCGGTGAGCACAGCAGCGCCTGCTGTGACGGCCAAGGCACTGAGGATGAGGCGAAGGGCGTGGCGTTTGTGCATGGCGTCAGAACAGGTAGTGGTCGATCAACAAGGCCGCAAACAGCAAGCTCAGGTGAATCAGAGAAAAGCGGAAGGTGCGGCGCGCCAGCTCATCCGAGTACGAGCGCCACAGGGCGAAGGCGTAACCAATGAAACCCAGGCTCAGCACCACGGCGGCGGCCAGATAGAACCACGAGCTCATGCCGTAGACAAAAGGCATCAAGCAGGCAGCCAAGAGCACAAAGGTGTAGAGCAAGACCTGCAAACGGGTGAATTCATTCCCGTGCGTGACTGGCAGCATGGGCAGGCCCGACTTGCGGTAGTCCTCGACCCGATACAAGGCCAAGGCCCAGAAATGGGGCGGGGTCCACAAAAAGATGATCAGGAACAGGATCAAGGCTTCGGGGCCGACATCCCCGGTCATGGCGGCCCAACCCAGCACTGGCGGCATGGCGCCCGAGGCGCCACCAATGACGATGTTCTGGGGTGTCAGCGGCTTCAGGATCACGGTGTACACCACCGCATAGCCGACAAAGGTGGCAAAGGTCAGCCACATGGTCAATGGATTGACCCACACGTAAAGCAACACCGAGCCCGCCGAGCACAGCAGCGCTGAGAAGATCAGCGCCTGGCGGTCGCTCAACTCGCCACGCGCCGTGGGCCGCCAGGAGGTGCGCTTCATCTTGGCATCGATGCCTTTTTCAACCAGGCAATTGAAAGCGGCAGCTGCGCCCGCCACCAACCAGATGCCTGCGCAGGCAATGGCCGCCAATCGCAGGTCGTCCAAGTTGGGCAGGCCAGGGACGGCCAGCACCATGCCGATCAAGGCACAGAAGACGATCAGTTGCACCACACGGGGCTTGGTCAGGGCATAGAACTGCCGCACCAGGGAGGGGTAGGAAACAGGGGTGGCGACACTCATGCGGACAGTCTCGATGCGCTCGGGGGAACAGGTTGAATTTCAGCTGGGGCCCACGGTGTGCACAGCACCCGTGTCAGCACCAGAACCAGGGCGGCGGCTCCACCGGTGTGGGCCACAGCAGCCAACAAAGGCCAGCCCAGCACCACGTTGCTCAGACCGGTCAGCAATTGCAGCAACAGCAAACCCGCCAGCCAGTGAGCCAGGCCTTGCAGACCAGACGTCTTTTTCAAGCGCCAGGCCAGGTAGCCCAGCACGACAAACACGAGGCAAGCTGATAAACGGTGGACGTAATGGATGCCCGTCAAGGCAGCAAATGAGATGTGCTCGCCGTTGGACAACAAGCCCAGGGGTCGCCACAACTCAAAGCCCTGGGCCAGGTTCATCTCAGGCCACCATTGGCCTTGGCATTGGGGAAAACTGGTGCAAGCCAGCACCGCGTAATTGGTGCTGACCCAACCGCCCAAAAGGATCTGAATGGCAAGCACCAACACGCCAAGCCAGACCCAAGGCAGCAAGTTGCGTGGCAGTCTCACTGGGGTCGGCATCGTCCACTGGGCCAGCCGGGCTGACTGGGCGGCCAGTAGCACCAGCAAGAGCAAACCGCCCGCCAAGTGCAAAGTCACGATGGCCGGGAACAGCTTCATGGTGACGGTCAAAGCGCCAAAAGCGCCTTGCACACAAACCCACACCAGAGTCAAGGCAGGCAAGAGCAGACCCAACTTGGGCTGACCCTGCGCGCTGCGACGCCGGGCCTCCTTGGCGCTCATCACCAAGAGCCCAATGATCAAGACGCCGACACCGGTGGCCAGATAACGGTGCACCATTTCCACCCAAGCCTTGCTGTGGGTCACCGGGCCCGTGGGCAAAGCTTCTTGGGCTGCTGCGATGTCTTGGCGAGCCCCCACGGGGGTGGCCTGGCCATAGCAACCGGGCCAGTCAGGGCAGCCCAGCCCCGAGTCAGTCAAGCGGGTGAAAGCGCCGAACAAGACCAAATCAAAGGTCAGCAGCAGCGTGACCGCCGTGAGCGCTTGCAAACGCCCCAAAGGTGTGGCCGAACGGTGACGCAACCACCACCACAGCAGGGGGCCGGAGGCCACCAGGGCACCCGTCAGCATCACCTGCAACAGCGGCGACAGATCGTACAGGGCTTGGGAGGTGTTCATGCGCTCAGCGCCCCGCCTCGTCCCAGGAGGCCGATGCGCGCATCAGGCGTTCCAAGTCTTTCTTGGCTTTGGCGGCACCCGCCAAGTCGAGCCGGGCCGGAAAGCGCATCATCCAGTGCCCCATCGGGTCCACCACATAAAGGTGGTCCGCGATCTGATGCCCCGAGGCGGGGCTCAGCCAAGCCGCAAGCGCTTCGGAAGGCACTCGCAAAATGGTCGCCTGGTCCAGCGCGGGCAACAAGCTGCTTTTGACCGGTGCTTCATCGTTGACCAGCCAAACCCAGTCCATTCGGTCTTTGTCCTTGCCCAGGCTCTCTCTCAACTGGCGCTGCAGGTAGAGGTGCTGTTCGCACACGGACTCACAGGCCCCACTCGCCACACTGATCAACAGCCACTGGCCTTTGAGCTTGGGCAAGGGGACAGATTGCCCCTCCAGCGAGCGCGCCGCCACGCTGGGCAGCTCGCGCTGCGGCTCGATCAACTCGCCAAAGCTGCGCTGGCCGCTGGGACGCACCACGTAATAGGTGAAGTACGAAGCGATCACGGGCGCAGCACAGACCGCCAGCACCGCCAGCATCTTCAGACGCCCCAGGCGCGTACGTGGCCCCGCCACGTTGGCCGCCAATTGGTCGGCCGCCGGCAGGGTGTGAATCGTCAGCCCCAGTGGGGCTTCAGGGTCGGACTTCAGGGTCTGCGGAGCGGAAGAAGCGTCGGACAATTTGGAACCAGACATAAAGAAGTGCAATCAGGCCGGCCAGGCCAAACCATTGAAAAGCGTAACCGTAGTGTTTCTCCGAGCCCGTCGCAGGCTCAAACCAGTCTCGAGAAAGTCCGTCGGCATTGGGATCGATCTGCACCATCGACCCCGCCAACAATGGCAAACCGGTTTCTTGCCGGAAAGCATCCCAGTCCAGATTTTGCCGGATACGGGAAGACCCCTCGGCCGCACCGGCTGCCCCCAGCTCCAACAACTTCGCGGGCACGGTGGCGACACGCGCTCGCACCATGACCTCCCCCTGGGGCGTCGGCACCTCAGACAAACGGGTCCGGTCGACAAAATCACGCGGCACCCAGCCCCGCTGCACGAGCACCACACCCCGCTCCCCCGACAAGGCCAGGGGCGTCAGCACAAAAAACCCGGGACGGCCCTTCATCTGCCGGTTGTCCAAGTACACATTGAACTGGGGCAGCCACACGCCCTTCAGGTTCACAGAACGATGCAACAAGGTCTGCCCATCCCGTACCGCCTGCAACCATTCGCGTTGGCTCAACTCGGGACGAGCTCGCTCCTGCTCCAAGGCGGCATGCAATGCTTCTTTTTCGGCTGCCCGCGACAGTTGCCAGCGGCCCAAGGACAGGGTTGTCATCAAGGCCAGGCCGGCCGCCAAGGTGATGAGCCAAAAGCGCCAAGAGCGCCACGCAAGAGAGGTGTTCACAAGATAATGGAGTCCATGAAATACCTCGTCATGCTAGCGTTTGCGGCCATCTTGCTGAGTCTGGGCTCCGCATTGTTTTTCATGATGAAGGGCGGCCCGGCCAAAGACCCGGACAAAAGCAGCTCCATGGTCAAGGCCTTGGCCTTGCGGGTCGGCCTCTCAGTCCTGCTGTTCATCTGTATCTTGGTGAGTTGGAAATTGGGCTGGATTCAACCGACGGGCATTGCCCCAGGCCAATAAAACACATCCCAGCACGACAGAGGGCTTCGAAGTACGCCCGTCAACGCCCCAGATTCAAAGAGCGTGTGGCCCCAATTTGCCGGCACGGACTAACAAAAAAAGCGCCTGACGGCGCTTTTTTTGAGAGTGATGACGCTCAGAACCAATACACCACGATGTAGAGGCCCAACCACACCACGTCCACAAAGTGCCAGTACCACGCGGCGCCTTCGAAGCCAAAGTGGCGATCCTTCGTGAAATGGCCCTTTTGCAGGCGCAGGGTGATGAAAAACAGCATCAGCATGCCGACAAAAACGTGGAAACCGTGGAAACCCGTCAGCAAGTAGAAGGTGGAGCCATACACACCCGAGCTGAGCTTGAGGTTCATGTCGCTGTATGCGTGGGCGTATTCATAGCCTTGCACGAACAAGAAGATCACACCCAAGATCACCGTCATCCACATGAAGGCGATCGTCTTGCTGCGCTCACCTGCCTGCAATGCGTGGTGGGCGATGGTCAGCGTCACGCCCGACGTCAGCAACAGAGCGGTGTTGATGGTGGGCAACCAGAACGGGGTCATGGTCTGGAAGGGTTCGATGGTGCCCGCGGGAGACGCTGTCACCCCGGCCGCCATGCTGGGCCACACGGCCTTGAAATCAGGCCACAGCAGCGCATTGTCCAGACTGCCAAGTGCCGGCACCGAGTGCGCCCGAGCCCACCACAAGGCTGCAAAGAAGGCCCCGAAAAACATCACCTCGGAGAAGATGAACCAGCTCATGCTCCAGCGGTAAGACAGGTCAATCTTGCGGCTGTACAAGCCCCCTTCGCTCTCGGCGATGGCATCACGGAACCACTGAAACAACACACCCAACCACCAGACCATGCCCAGGGCCAGGGAGTACATGCCCCATTCAGCACCGTTGATCCACTGGCCTGCGCCCAGAATCACAAAGAACAAGCCAATGGCCGCCATGACCGGATGGCGGGACTCGTGTGGAACGAAGTAGTAAGGGGTTCCACCGTGTGTTGTCGCACTCATTTTTGCTCCTGACTCTCTCAAACTCTGATTTGGATTTAGAACCGGCTCAACGGACCACCCAGTTCACCAAGGCCACCAGGGCCAAGACGAACAGCATTGCGCCGACAAGGCCGACCGCAATGATGTGAAAAATATTCAACTTGGCCGTGTCTTCTTGGTAGTCACTGTTCTTGCGAATGCCAATGAATGACCAAGCCACGGCCTTCACCGTCCGCAGAATCGAACCCTTGCGGGCGGCGATGGACGAAGGCTCGCTCATGAACCCACCTTCTCTGGCTGCAAAGGCGCTTGCGCAGTGCCGCCAGCAGGCGCGGGTGGGGTTTTGCCACCCACCTCAAAAAAGGTGTAGGACAAGGTGATGGTCGTCACGTCTTTGGACAGCTTGGGGTCCACCACAAAGGCCACGGGCCATTCCTTCTTCTCGCCAGGCTCCAGCGTGTACTGGTTGAAACAGAAACACTCCACCTTGTTGAAGTGCGCTGCTGCCTGACGGGGTGCGTAGCTCGGAATGGCTTGTGCCGACATGCGGCGGTTTTGTACGTTTTGGAACTCGTACATCACCGTGGTCAATTCGCCTGGATGCACCTGCACCGATCGCTGAGCAGGCTTGAACTCCCAAGGGCCACGGGAATTGGCATCGAATTCCACCGTGATCGTGCGGGTGAGGTCCACCTGGGTGTTGTCAGGCAGGCGAACGTTCTTACCGACAGAGCCGACACCGGGCACTTCACGCTCGGCCAAAGCCAAGATGTTGATGCCCGTGAACTCGCAGATGGCCTGGTACATGGGCACCAAGGCGTACCCGAAAGCGAACATACCGGCCGCCACAACGACCAGTTTGCGCACCATGCGGGTGTTTTCACTGCGAAAGGACATGAAGAATTGCCTGCTCAGTGTTGGGACAACAAAATCATCTTGGCCATGAACCCGACAAAGAAGACGGCTGCAATGGATGCCAGGATCAAGGCCAGGCGCAGGTTGTTTTTCTTTTGTTCAGCGTTCATGACGGGTCTGACCTTGTTCAACCAATCACGCGGGTTGCGGTGGCATCCAGCTTGGGCGGGTTCTCAAAGGTGTGGAAAGGCGCCGGCGATGGCACTTCCCACTCCAGGCCTTCAGCGGCTTCCCACGGCTTCTGCGGGGCTTTTTCGCCCTTGCCCATCATGGTGGGCAGCACCACGAAGACAAAGAAGTAAACCTGAGCCAGACCGAAAGCGAACGCACCAACCGAAGCGACTGCGTTGAAGTCAGCGAACTGCATGGGGTAGTCCGCGTAACGACGTGGCATGCCAGCCAGACCCAAGAAGTGCATCGGGAAGAAGGTCACGTTGAAAGCGATCAGGGACCACCAGAAGTGGATCTTGCCGCGGGTTTCGTTGTACATCACGCCGGTCCACTTGGGAGCCCAGTAGTAATAGCCAGCGAACAGGGCATACAAGGAGCCAGCCACCAACACGTAGTGGAAGTGGGCCACCACGTAGTACGTGTCTTGCAGCTGGATGTCGATCGGGGCCATGGCCAGGATCAGGCCGGTGAAACCGCCCATGGTGAACACGAAGATGAAGCCCACCGCAAACAGCATCGGGGTTTCAAAGGTCATCGAGCCCTGCCACATGGTGGCGATCCAGTTGAAAATCTTCACGGCGGTCGGCACGGCAATCAGCATCGTGGCGTACATGAAGAACAGCTGGCCAGTCACAGGCATGCCGGTCGTGAACATGTGGTGAGCCCACACGATGAAGGACAGGATGGCGATGGACGAGGTTGCGTACACCATGGAGGCGTAACCAAACAGCTTCTTACGAGCAAAGGCCGGCACGATCTGGCTAACGATGCCGAAGGCCGGCAAGATCATGATGTACACCTCGGGGTGACCGAAGAACCAGAAGATGTGTTGGTACATCACCGGGTCACCACCACCAGCAGGGTTGAAGAAGCTGGTACCAAAGTGGCGATCGGTCAGCGTCATGGTGATGGCACCGGCCAGCACGGGCATCACAGCGATCAGCAGGTAGGCCGTGATCAGCCAGGTCCAGGCGAACATCGGCATCTTCATCAAGGTCATGCCTGGGGCACGCATGTTGAGGATGGTGACAATGATGTTGATCGAACCCATGATCGAAGAAGCACCCAGGATGTGCATGGCGAAAATGCCCGCATCCATGGAGGGGCCCATTTGCAAGGTGAGCGGAGCGTAAAGCGTCCAACCGGCGGCTGGTGCCCCACCCGGCATGAAGAACGAGCCCGCCAGCATGATGGCTGCCGGGATCATCAGCCAGAAGCTGAAATTGTTCATGCGCGCAAAAGCCATGTCGGACGCGCCAATTTGCAGCGGCAGCATCCAGTTCGCAAAGCCCACAAAGGCCGGCATGATGGCGCCGAACACCATGATCAGGCCATGCATGGTGGTGAGCTGGTTGAACAACTCAGGGTTCATCAGCTGCAAACCAGGCTGGAACAACTCGGCACGGATGCCCAATGCCAGCACACCGCCGATCATCAACATCGTGAAGCTGAACAGCAGGTACAGGGTGCCGATGTCTTTGTGGTTGGTCGCAAAGACCCAACGACGCCAGCCCGTGGGAGCGTGACCGTGGGCATGATCGTCGTGCGCATGATCGTGGTGGTCGAGAACTGCACTCATGGTGTTTCCTTGTCTGAATCGGGGGAAGGCGACGTCGGATTACTTGCCGCGCAGCGCCAGCACTTCGGCGGGCTGAACCAATTGGCCAGTCTTGTTGGACCAGCTGTTCTTGGTGTAAGTCACAACAGCGGCAATGTCGGTGTCCGACAACTGCTTCCAAGCAGGCATGGTGCCGTTGTTTTGACCATTGAGCAGCACTGCGATCTGGCGAGCATGATCCGCATCCAGCACCGTGGCCGAGCCGTCCAGTGCCTTGATCGGGCCTGCGCCCTTGCCGTTGGGCTGATGGCAGGCGGCGCAATTGGCGGCGTACACCTTTTCACCGCGCTTGCTCAGGTCATCCAGCGCCCAGACCTTGCTCGGGTCGTCAGCCTTGGCCGCTGCCTTCTTCTTTTCAGCATTGACCCAGGCGGAATAATCTTCAGCCGACAGCACCTTCACGTGGATGGGCATGTAGGCGTGTTCTTTACCGCACAGCTCGGCGCACTGGCCGTAGAAGTCACCCACCTTTTCGGCGCGGAACCAGGTGTCACGCACGAAGCCTGGGATGGCGTCCTGCTTGATACCAAAAGCCGGCACCATGAACGCGTGGATCACGTCGTTGGCGGTGGTGATCACGCGCACCTTCTTGTTGACCGGGACCACCAGGGGGTTGTCCACCTTCAAGAGGTAGTTGTCAGGAATGTCGCCCTTGGCGCCGTTGTCAGAAAGCGCGCGGTGCGAAGCGTCCAGCGTGGAAACGAAAGCCAGGCCTTCACCTTCGCCCTTGATGTAGTCGTAGCCCCACTTCCACTGGTAACCCGTGGCCTTGACAGTGAGGTCAGCGTTGGTGGTGTCTTTTTGGGCGACCAGCACCTTGGTGGCCGGCAGGGCCATCAGGATCACGATCACGAAAGGCGCAATGGTCCAGATGATTTCCACCGTCACCGACTCATGGAAGGTCGCGGGCTTGTAACCCAGCGACTTGCGGTGCTTGAGGATGGAATAGAACATGACACTGAACACTGCCACGAAGATCACCGTGCAGATGATCAACATCATCCAGTGCAGGAAATGCTGTTCTTCGGCAATCCGGGTGGCTGGCGGCGCCAGGTTGAGCTGTCGCACCGCTGGGCCGCCGGGCAAATCACTGACGGCATGCGCAGCCGAGCCCAGCAAGGCACCGGCGGTCAGCAGCAGCGAAGCCAACTTGTTGGAAATGCTCTTCATCGTGTTCACTTCTTCATTGCCTCAATTTAACAAACCTCACACCGCAGACGGGCTGCCGTGTCAGACATCACATGGCTCGCAATGCCCTTCGAATTTCGCTGGCCAAGGCCGGACGCAATTCGGGGCGCACGAAGCGCCCCACCTCAAACGTCCGCCCTTGACCTGACAACTCGATCAAGGACTGATGACCCACCTTGGGCTCAACCCGCACCCACTCGCGGAGAAACTCAACGCGCTGAAGTTGGCCAGCTTGCTCCAACTCCACCAGCAAACGCCCGCCCCGCAGGCTGATTCGCTCACCGTCCGCAGCGTGGCGCGCATACAGGAGGAACGCTACACCAATCGCCAGCAATTCGATGCCCGTGAAAACCATCACAAGCCGCGCGCCCATGTGCCAGCACAGTGTGGCCACCGCCATGGAAACCAGACAAATTGAGCCGTAAAACCAAGCCAGTTGAGCGGGTGTTACAGAGCAGTTGCGTCGCAGTTGCCAGTCGATGCCTTGACCGGTGACTTGGGCGAATCGAAGAACCGGATTTGACATGCGTCAAGCCCCCGGAAAACAGATGCGCGGGAATATGCCCGAATGAAAACCGAGCGAATTTTAACCGAGTCAGTGCTCGGGTTTGACAATTCTCAAACAGGCGGCAAATTCTTTTTGTTGTGGCGCAACACCGTCTTCATTTCCTGCAGAGAAACAGCACTTTGGCTGCTCAAACGAATGCGCGGAACAGGCTTGAAAGCATGACCGTAAATGATCTCGAACGTGAGGCTCAAACTGCCGGGCGCGGGCTCGGTTAAAGCCGGACTGGTGCGCAGCGCGTGCAGCAGTTGCGCATGCCAACTGCGCCCGCGGCACGCCGCAAAACGCGCAGGGTGGAGGTTTCGTCCCAATTCGCGCAGCTCCTTGAGCAGGCGTTCCGGACTTTCAAAGGTCAGCACCACACGCTCCATGTCCATGACGGGCTCGGCAAAGCCCGCCTCGACCAACATATCGCCCCAGTCATGCATGTCCGTGAAGACATGCCCTGGCGCAGGCCAGCCGGCCTGCGCATACAGCGCGCGCAACTCCTGCAGGGTGTCCGGTCCGAGACAGGAAAACATCAAGAAACCGTCAACCGCCAAAGCTTTGTGCCATTGCCCAATCAAGTCTTGCGGTCGGTCGGTCGCATGCAACGCCATGTTGGACCAGACCATCTGCACGCTGCCATCGGTGGGCAGGCCAACCGCAGGCGCTCGTCCGCTCCAGCGGGCCGGTTGCCACCAGGCGGGTTCGTGGGTTTGCCGGGCCTTCGCAGCACGCGCCGGGACGGGCTCGTGCACATGCGCTCGGGCCTTGGGGTAGAGCTCCAGCAACTTGGCGTGGCCTTGCAAGCCGCCCCAGGAGGGGGCCCAGTCCAACCACGCATCTGGCTGCAATTTGATCCACTGCAAGCGTTCAGCCATGCGGCGAGCCACCTCTTCGTGCAGCCAGGGCGACTGGTCCAGAGGCAAACGCTCCAGGCGCTGCACGGCTGGGGGATCGATGGTCGGGGGCGAGGGGTGGTTCATGGTCGGTCGATTCAATGCGCTGGCGAGTATATTGAGTCCATGCTGTCGCGGCTTTTCAGCGCCTGGATGACCCGCCTGCCCAGTCAGTGCGCCATCTGCCGCGCCTGGCCAGCACAGCGGGTGTGTGAAACCTGCGTGCTGCGTTTTGCAGGTCCCCGCCCACGCTGCCGACGCTGTGCCTTGCCCTGCCCCGAAGGCGTTCAGGTGTGTGGCGTCTGCCTCCTCCAACCCGTCCCCTTGAACAGCTGCCACGCCGCCGTGGACTACGCCTACCCCTGGACTCAGTGCATTGCGGAGTTCAAGTTCCAGCAAGAGCCCGGCTGGGCACGAACCTTCGCGGCCCTGATGCTACAAAGCCCCAAGCTGCAAGACTGCGTGAGCCAAAGCGACTGGCTGCTGCCCATGCCCCTGGCCCCCGCCCGCTTGCAGGAGCGCGGCTACAACCAAGCCTTGGTGCTGGCCAAGCAACTGGCGCCCGCCAAAGTGCTGACAGAAGGCTTGCTGCGGCTGCGCCACACGCCCAGTCAACGCGAACTGACAAAACGCCAGCGGCAGGTCAACCTGCGCGGCGCCCTGCTGGCCAACCCACAGCACCTGAGCACCCTCCAGGGCGCTCGCCTGACCTTGATCGACGACGTCATGACCACCGGCGCGTCACTGGCAGCAGCGGCACAAGCCTTGCGCGCCGCTGGCGCGCAAGAAGTGCATGCCTGCGTCTTCGCTCGCACGCCCGACCCAACAGTGGAACGGGTGCACCGACAATAGGGCATGTTTCACATTGTTCTTGTTCAACCCGAGATCCCCCCCAACACCGGCAACGTCATCCGGCTGGCAGCCAACACAGGGTGCACTTTGCACCTGATTGAGCCCCTGGGGTTTTCGATGGAAGACCGCTACATGCGGCGCGCAGGCCTCGACTACCACGAGTACGCCGAAGTTCAAAAACACGCCAGTTGGGACGCCTTCTTGAACACCAGCCAGGCGCCGGCGGAGCGCCTGTTCGCGATGACCACGCACGGCTCACGCTCCGCCTTCGAATTGAGTTTCCAGCGCGGCGATTACTTTGTCTTTGGCTCCGAAACCCGGGGGCTGGCGCCCGAATTGCGTGAGCAATTCCCACTGTCGCAGCGCCTGCGCTTGCCCATGCAGGCGGGCCAGCGCAGCCTGAATCTGTCCAACGCTGTTGCCGTGACCGTGTTCGAAGCTTGGCGTCAAAACCAGTTTCAAGGCGGCGTGGCGGGCTGACCGCGGCAGGCGGCGACGCCATGCGAGCGGCGCCAGCGCTGCTGGAAGCTCAGGGATACTGACGGGCCAGCGACTCGGCCACACAGACGGGTTTGCTGCCGCCTTCGCGCTCGATCGTGACCTCCCACGCGAACTGGTAGCCCTGGTTGTCGATGGGACTGGCTTCCAGCAAACGCAAATGGGCCCGCAAGCGGCTGCCCACGGGCACAGGCGCCGGGAAGCGCACCTTGTTGAGGCCGTAGTTGACCCCCATGCGCGCCTCCAGGACCTCCAGCGTCGAGCCAAAAAACTGAGGAACCAGGGACAAGGTCAAGAAACCGTGCGCGATGGGCGCCCCAAACGGGCCGCTGCGGGCGCGCTCCACATCGATGTGGATCCATTGGTGGTCCCCGGTGGCGTCGGCGAATTGGTTCACCTGTTCCTGGGTGATGGTGACCCAGTCGCTGATGGCCACCTCTTGGCCCACGCAGGCCGCCAGATCGGAAAGGGTTTGGAAGGTTTTTTTCATGGGCAAACTTTAGCGGCGGACACCGCACAGCAATGTCGGCCAGGCGACATGGGCCCCCACAACAGCCCCCATGCGCTCAATCCTGCAACCAACGCAGCAAGGGCTGCCACTGCTGCAAGTCTTTCTCCACCCGCGCAGGTGCCACATCGAACAAGGTCAAGCCCTGGGCCGCCAAGTGCACGTAGTTCTGTGTGTCACGCAAGCCGGTCAGGTAAGGCAGACCCAGGCTGTCGACAAATTCGCGCAGACGCTCGGCCGCAATCGTGCGCTCGTCCACCCGCATCCCGACGATGGCGATGTCCAAGCCCTGCGCGCGCTTCATTCCCGCGAGTTGATCCAAAAAATCACGCGTGGCAAACATGTCAAACACGCTGGGCTGCAAGGGCACAAGCACCTTGTCCGCCAGCTTGAGCACGTCTTTCAGCGCCCCGCCACTCAGGCCGGCAGGCGTGTCCAACACCGCATGCTGAAGGCCTTTGCGAGGGCGCCCTATCGCGCTGGGGTCCACTTTCCAGGCCTCAATCACCGCTGCTTGCGCAGGACGCAGCCCCAACCACAAATGCGCCGACTGCTGGCGATCCAGGTCCCCCAAGGCCACCGCATGCCCCTGCGACGCCAGGGCGCCCGCCAGTTGGGTGCTCAGCGTGGATTTGCCCACGCCACCTTTGGGATTGGCCACCACGAAGATCGACATGCGCTGCTCCTTCAAGCTGTTGCTGAGGACAGCATGTTAGCGATTGCCCATGATGAAGGGCGGCGCGCCCTGGCTGCAGACAAGATGGGTGGCGGCAGCTGGTTCACAGCCCATCCCAACTACTTGACTGAGTCAAATAAAAAGCCCAGCATGAGGACATGAACACCTCATCCTCGACCGATGCTGTCAGCGCATTGCACGCCGACATCGACAGCGTGCGCCGCTTCAGCCGCTTCTACACCCGCCAATTGGGCCTGCTCGACGAAGGCTTGCTGGCCACGGGGTTCACCCTGACCGAGGCACGGCTGCTGTATGAGCTGGCGCAAGGCGCTGAACTCACGGCCAGCCAATTGGTGCGCGAGCTGGCGCTGGACGCAGGCTACCTGAGCCGCTTGCTCAAGAAGTTCGAGCAACAGGGCTGGCTGCTGCGCGAGCCCGACCCCAGCGACGCAAGGCAAAGTCACTTGCAACTCAGCGCCAGTGGACAGGCTGCGTTTGCGCCACTGGATCGGGGCTCGCGTGAGCAGGTCCAACAGTGGCTGAAGACCCTCTCCCCCTTGCAACGGCAGGACTTGCAACACGCCATGCAAACCGTGCAGACCTTGCTCGCGGCCCCGCCCGCGCCGGCAGGTTCCCTGCACCTGCGCGGTCTGCGCCCGGGCGACCTGGGTTGGGTGGTGCACCGCCAAGCCCTGCTCTACAGCCACGAGTACGGCTGGGATGCCAGTTTCGAAGCCCTGGTGGCCGAGATCGTGGCCAAGTACCAGCAAAACTTCGACGCCAGCGGCGAAAACGCCTGGATCGCTGAGTGGCAGGGGCGCCCGGTGGGTTCGGTGTTTGTGGTGCGTGAATCAGCCACGGTGGCCAAGCTCCGACTGCTCTACGTGGAAGCCGAGGCGCGCGGTCTGGGCCTGGGGCGCCAACTGGTGCAGCGCTGCATCGACTTCGCCCGTGAGCGGGGCTACCAAACCCTCAAGCTGTGGACCAACGACGTGTTGAGCAGCGCCCGCCACATCTACCAAAGCACTGGGTTTGAGCTGGTGGCCAGCGAGCCCCATCACTCCTTTGGCCATGATCTGATCGGTGAGCACTGGACGCTGACGCTCTGACCCAGGCGGTGCACGCAGCCTCCCCCAAAAGAACGGCCTCTTGGCCCTGGTTGGGGACGACTTGGCAAAATGCCCCGCATGGAGACCTTCAACGCCTGGGCGCCCCTGCTGCGCCACCTGATCGAACTTGCCGCCATGCTGGCTTTTGCGCTTTCGGGCGTGCTGGAAGGGGCGCGCAAACGGCTGGACCCGGTGGGCGTTTGCGTGGTGGCTTTTCTGGCCGCCTTTGGCGGCGGCACCTTGCGTGACCTGCTGCTGGACCAGCGGCCCTTTTTCTGGATCCGCCACAGCGACTACGTCTGGGGCATCTTGGGCCTCAGTGTCTGCGCCCTGCTGTTCATGCGTCAGCGCCACTTTGAGCCCACCGAGCGGGCCATTCAGATTCCCGACGCCATCGGCTTGGGCCTGTTCACGGCCGTGGGTGTGGACACCGCCCAGGCCCTGGGCATGCCCAGCCTCATTGCGGTCTTGATGGGGGTGATCACCGGGGTGTTTGGCGGGGTGCTGCGCGACATCGTCTGCAATGAAATCCCCAAGGCCTTCAACGACCACCGGCCCTACGCGGTCTGCGCGTTTGCAGGCGCATGGCTGTACCTGGGCTTGCGCAACGGCCAAGCCGACGAGACCACCGCGCTGGTGGCCTGCGTGCTGCTCACCGCTGGCTTGCGCGGCTTGGCGGTGTGGCGCAATTGGCAACTGCCGGGCTGGCGCCACTGAGGCCGGTGGCCAGCCCGGGTATCAAGCCATTGAGCGTCAAACGCGCTCGAGGATCAGCGCAATGCCTTGGCCCACGCCAATGCACATGGTGCACAGCGCATAGCGGCCACCGCTGCGGTGCAATTGATTGACCGCCGTGGTCACCAAGCGCGCGCCGCTGGCGCCCAAGGGATGGCCCAGAGCGATGGCACCGCCATTGGGGTTGACGCGAGGGTCATCGTCTTGCAAGCCCAGTTGACGCAACACGGCCAGGCCTTGCGCGGCAAAGGCTTCGTTGAGCTCAATCACATCCATCTGCGCCAAGCTCAGGCCGGTCAAGGCCAGGACTTTTTGCGTGGCGGGTGCCGGGCCAATGCCCATGATGCGCGGAGCCACACCGGCCGTGGCCATGCCGACCACGCGGGCGCGCGGCGTCAGGCCATGCAGGGCGGCCGAACGCTCGTCGGCCAACAACAAGGCGCAAGCCCCGTCATTGACACCGCTGGCATTGCCAGCGGTCACGGTGCCGTCGGGGCGCACCACGCCTTTGAGCTTGGCCAGCGCTTCCAGCGAGGTGGACCGCGGGTGCTCGTCCTGGCTCACGATGATCGCGTCGCCCTTCTTCTGCGGCACCGACACCGGGGTGATTTCGGCATCGAAAACACCGGCTTGCTGCGCCGCCACCGCCTTGAGTTGGCTGGCCAAGGCCATGCGGTCCTGGGCTTCACGTTCGATGCCGTAGTCCGTGGCGACGTTCTCTGCCGTCTCGGGCATGGCATCGACCCCGTACTGCGCTTTCATCAGCTTGTTGACGAAGCGCCATCCAATGGTGGTGTCATACACCGCATTGGCACGGCTGAAGGCGCTTTCGGCCTTGGGCATGACAAAGGGTGCGCGGCTCATGCTTTCCACGCCGCCGGCAATCATCAGCCCAGCCTCACCGGCGCGGATGGCGCGGGCGGCCGTGCCGACCGCGTCCAAACCCGAACCGCAGAGGCGGTTCACGGTGGCGCCGGGCACTTCGATGGGCAGGCCCGCGAGCAAACTGGCCATGCGCGCCACGTTGCGGTTGTCTTCGCCAGCCTGGTTGGCGCAGCCATAGATCACATCGGTCACTGCGGCCCAGTCCACGCCAGGGTTGCGGGCCATCAAGGCCTTCAGGGGAATGGCGCCCAGGTCATCGGCACGGATGCTGGACAGCGCGCCGCCATAGCGACCAAAAGGGGTGCGGATGGCATCGCAAATAAAGGCTTGGGTCATGGTTATTCCTTGTCTCTCTTGGGGGTTGGATTCAGATCTGGGTGCAGGCTCAATGGGCCAGCGGCAAGCCGATGAGCGCTTGCAGGGCCTCTGGCGTCAGCCCAGGCACCGCGTCCACCAGGCGCAAGCCCTCGGGGCTGCATTCCAGCGTGGCCAAATCGGTGTAGATGCGTTTCACGCAAGCCAGCCCGGTCAGGGGGTAGGTGCACGTCTGCACCACCTTGCTGACGCCTTGCTTGGTCAGCAGATCCATCATCACCCAGGTCTGGCGCGCGCCCGTGGCCAGGTCCATCGCGCCGCCCACTGCGGGAATGGAGCCTGGCTCGCCGGTGCTCCAGTTGGCCAGATCCCCGGTGGTCGAGACCTGAAATGCGCCCAACACGCAGATGTCGATGTGGCCGCCGCGCATCATGGCAAAGCTGTCGGCATGGTGGAAGAAAGCGCCACCCGGCAGCAAGGTCACAGGCTGCTTGCCAGCGTTGATGAGGTCATAGTCTTCCAGACCGGGTGCGGGGGCGGGCCCCATGCCCAGGATGCCGTTTTCGCTTTGCAGAATCACTTCGCGGTCGGCGGGAATGTGGTTGGCCACCAGGGTTGGCATGCCGATGCCCAGGTTCACGATGGCGCCATCGTGGATGTCCAGCGCCACGCGGCGCGCCAGTTCGTCTTTGCTGCGGCGGGTGTAGTCACTCATGTGAGGGCTTTCTGTTCGTAGAAGGGGCAGAGACCCGCTGGCTCAAGCCGCGGCCTTGAATCCACCGCCTTGGGTGGCCTGGCGTTCGATGCAGACCACGCGGTCCACAAAAATACCGGGGGTGATGACGGTCTCTGGGTCGATCTGGCCCAACTCGGCCACCTCATACACCGACGCCACCGTGAAACGGGCGGCGGTGGCCATCACCGGTCCGAAATTGCGAGCCGATTGCCGGTAGGTGAGATTGCCCCAACGATCGCCACGCTCGGCCTTGATGAGGGCCACATCGCCGTGGATCGGGTGCTCCAGCACGTACTGGCGGCCGTTGATTTCACGCGTTTCCTTGCCCTGGGCCATCTCGGTGCCATACCCCGTGGGGGTGAAAAATGCACCGATGCCCGCCCCTGCGGCGCGCAGGCGCTCGGCCAGATTGCCCTGCGGCACCAGTTCGAGTTCGATCTTGCCACTGCGGTAAAGCGCATCAAAAATCTGGCTGTCCGCTTGGCGCGGAAAGCTGCAGATGATCTTGCGCACCCGACCCGCCTTGAGCAGGGCGGCCAAACCGGTCTCGCCATTGCCCGCGTTGTTGTTGACGACGGTGAGGTCGCGCGCACCCTGCTCAATCAAACCGTCGATCAGTTCGTTGGGGATGCCTGCTGTGCCAAAACCGCCTATCAGTACCGTACTACCGTCCGAAACATCCGCCAGGGCCTGAGCCACAGTGGGCACCCACTTATTGATCATGATGAGAGGTTCTCCAGAGAAGATGAGGCACAGTCGCTTGTTGTTCGCGACGCGCCCGAGGTGCCTGCCCCAAAGACCCCCAAGGGTCTTATTGCAAGCGTTGGCAAACCTCAAAATTTGTTCTAGTATCGAACAATGGTTCGCATAAAGAATTTTAAAAGATTGACGCTCTTATGGCAATGACCCCAGACACCGACGTGACGCTCCCGGAAGCCGAGAGCAGCCCCCCACGCCCCAGCGACAGCTATGTCCAATCCTTCGCAAGAGGGTTGGAAGTCATCCGGAGTTTCAGCGCCGAAGCCCCTCAACAAACACTCACTGAGGTCGCCACCCGCAGCGGCCTGACCCGGGCTGGCGCGCGACGCATCCTGCTGACCTTGCAAACCCTGGGCTATGTCGAAACCGATGGTCGCCAGTTCCGGCTGAGTCCGCGCATCCTGGACCTGGGTTTCGCCTACCTGTCCTCCATGCCGATCTGGAACCTGGCCGAACCCGTCATGGAAGGCTTGGTCGACCGGGTCAAAGAGTCATGCTCCGCGGCGGTGCTGGATGGCAGCGACATCGTCTACGTCCTGCGGGTGCCCACCCACAAGATCATGCGCATCACCCTGGGCGTGGGCACGCGCTTGCCCGCTTACTGCACCTCCATGGGCCGCATCCTGTTGGCCGGCCTGCCGGATGAAGAAGTCATTCGACGCCTGAACGCCAGCGCACTCAGCGGCCGCACCCGTTACACCGTCACCCACGCCGACGAGCTCATGGCCAAAGTCCGCCAGGCCCGTGACCAAGGGTGGTGTCTGGTGGACCAGGAACTGGAAGAAGGCCTGATCTCCATGGCCGCGCCCATCGTCAACCGCAATGGGCGGGTCATTGCCGCCCTCAATATCAGCGGGCAGGCCAACCGCACCAGCGCTTTTGAGATGCAAGACCGCATGCTGCCGCACCTGCTGCAGTCGGCCCAAGCGATCTCACGCATGCTCAGCAATCCCCGGGTGTGAGCGGTCAAGGCCTGCGCTTGACCGCAGCCGAGCCGGGGCTTCAAAGGTGGTGATACCCTTGTGCCCCATGTTCAGCCCCTCTCAGGACGACGTTCGTCGCTTTTTCTGCTCAGCCCACGCCAAGGCCCAGGCCGGTCAACCGATGGAAGCCATCGAGACCCTGGCCAGCCAGTGGATCGCCGAGCACCCCGAATACCACGCCGACCTGGCCGATGCCGATGCGGCCGTGGCCCGCGTCTACGATGGCAAAAACCAACAGGCCAACCCTTTTCTGCACCTGTCCATGCACCTGTCGATCAGCGAGCAGTGCAGCATCGACCAGCCGCGCGGCATCCGGCAGGCGGTGGAGCTGCTGACGGCTCGGCGCGACTCCCTGCACGACGCCCACCACGAGGTGATGGAGTGCCTGGGACGCATGCTCTGGGAAAGCCAGCGCAGCGGACGCCCCCCAGACGGCCATGCCTACATCGATGCCGTGCAGCGAGCCGCCACCCGGGACTGACGCCACATCACGCCTCCACAGGGGCGAACGCTCCAGCAGTGTCCCAAAAGTCAAAAAGCCGCTCCAGGAGCGGCTTTTTTGGCAACCAAGTCGGTTTGCTGGATTCGGTCAGCGGAACTTGTTCTGGGCCACGGTCTTGAGGTCGCCATCCAAGCTGCTGATGTAGCCTGCCAAGGCCTTCAGCTCGGCATGGCTGAACTGCTTGGCCACACCGCCCATGACGCCGTTGTTGCGACCCACTTGGGGGTTGTTATCCACTTGGTAAGCCTTCAAAGCCACAAACAGGTAGTCGCTGTATTGACCGGCCAACTTGGGGTAGGACGGATCGATCGGCTTGGCAAAGTTGTCGCCATGGCAGGACACGCAAGCGCCCTTCTTCAGCAGCTCACCCACCTTGGCGCTGGGTTCGCGCTTGGCCTTGTCCGGCAGGCTGGCGCCCTCGACTTGGCCCAGCTTGGCGTAATAAGCGGACACGTCGGTGATGTCTTGCTCGCTCAATGAATCGGCAATGCCGCGCATGGTGGGGTGCTTGCGCTCGCCCTTTTTGTACGCCGTCAAAGCCGCCGCGATGTACTTCTCGCCCTGGCCCGCGATGCGCGGCACCTTGTACACCTCGGGGAAGCTGGCTTGGTAGCCCTGGATGCCATGGCACCCAATGCACATGGCCACCTTCGCTTGGATGTCCGTCTTGACCTCATCGGCGCGGACGGTCGTGGAGAAGGCCGTCACGGAAGCGACAGCAAGGGCAAATACCGTGGTCAACATCTTGTTCATTTTGCGAGCACAATCAAATGGATGATTGAGTACCGAGGGGATTGAGAAAAATCAACGATTGATTATATCGAGCCCCGCTCCCGCAACACATCTGTTAAGCCAACACCGCCCATGAAATTCCAAGGCTCCCAAAATTACGTCGCCACGCAAGACCTGATGCTCGCCGTGAATGCGGCCATTACCTTGAAGCGCCCCTTGCTGGTCAAGGGCGAACCTGGCACCGGCAAGACCATGCTGGCCGAAGAAGTGTCCGAAGCGCTGGGCATGCCGTTGTTGCAATGGCACATCAAATCGACCACCAAAGCCCAGCAAGGCCTGTATGAATATGACGCGGTGAGTCGTCTGCGCGACTCGCAACTGGGTGACGAGCGGGTCAAGGACATCAACAACTACATCGTCAAAGGCGTGCTGTGGCAGGCCTTCACGGCGGACCAGCCGGTGGCCCTGCTGATTGACGAAATCGACAAGGCCGACATCGAGTTCCCGAACGACTTGCTGCGCGAAATCGACCGCATGGAGTTCTATTGCTACGAAACGCGCGAGATGATCCGCGCCAAGAACCGCCCGCTGGTTTTCATCACCTCGAACAATGAGAAAGAGCTGCCCGACGCCTTCCTGCGCCGCTGCTTCTTCCACTACATCAAGTTCCCCGACGCCGAGACGATGAAGAAAATCGTCGACGTGCACTTCCCCACCTTGAAGGCCGACTTGCTGACGGCCGCCATGAAAACCTTCTACGACGTGCGCAACCTGCCCGGCCTGAAGAAAAAGCCCAGCACCTCCGAGCTGCTGGACTGGCTCAAGCTGCTGGTGGCCGAGGACATCCCCCTCGAAGCCCTGCAAAGCGCCGACAGCAAGGTCAGCGTGCCGCCGCTGGTGGGCGCCCTGCTGAAAAACGAACAGGACGTGACCTTGTTCGAAAAGCTCGTGTTCATGAACCAGCGCAACCGCTGAACCCTGCGCGACTGAGCACTGGAGAGCACACATGGCATATGTGGAACCCGTCACCCTGAGCCTGAACGGCGTCAAGCTGGTGCCCCTGGGTCTGGAACACGAGGCAGGCCTGGCCGCCGCCGCTGCCGACGGCGAACTGTGGAACCTGCGCATCACCTCGGTGCCCGCGCCCGGGGAGACCCGCGCCTACATCGAGACCGCCCTGCAAATGCGCGAGTCGGGCCACCGCTTTGCCTTCGCGGTGGTCGACGAGGCCAGTGGGCGCGTGCTGGGAAGCACCAGCTACCACGACATCGTGCCGGCGATCCAGCGCGTGGAGATTGGTTACACCTGGTACGCCAAGAGCGTGCAACGCAGCCACGTCAACAGCAGCTGCAAGCTCATGATGATGGGCCACGCCTTCGACACCCTGGGCTGTGCCGTGGTGGGCTGGCGCACTGACAATTTCAACCACGCCTCGCAACGTGCCATCGAACGCCTGGGCGCGCGCAAGGACGGGGTGCTGCGCCACCACGCCCTGCGCCGCGACGGCACGGTGCGCGACACGGTGATGTACAGCATGCGCGCCGGCGAATGGCCCGAAGCCAAGGCCCAACTGTTGTACCTGCAGGCCCAGCGCGCCAGCGCCGGGCACTGACCCCGTTCCTCGCAGGAGCCGCCCATGCTGATCGACTTTTTCTACACCTTGCGCAGCGCCAAGCTGCCCGTCTCGGTCAAGGAGTACCTGACCCTGCTCGAAGCCCTGCAGGCCGATGTGGTGGGGCCCAACTCCGACAACGCCTGGAAGATCGACGACTTCTATTACCTGTCGCGCACGGCGCTGGTGAAGGACGAGAAACACTACGACAAGTTCGACCGCGCCTTTGCCGCCTATTTCAAGGGCGTCGAAATGCTGGCCGACTTCACCAAAGACGTTCCGCTGGAATGGCTGCGCAAAAACCTGGAGCTGGAGCTCAGTCCCGAAGAAAAAGCCAAAATCGAAAAACTCGGCTGGGATGAGCTCATGGAAACGCTGAAAAAGCGTTTTGAAGAGCAAAAAGAACGCCACGAAGGCGGCAGCAAATGGATTGGCACGGGCGGCACCAGCCCCTTTGGCGCCAACGGCTACAACCCACAAGGCATCCGCATCGGGCAGGACAAGGGCCGCAACAAAAGCGCCGTCAAAGTGTGGGACCAGCGCGCATACAAGGACTACGACGACACGCAAGAGCTGGGCACCCGCAACATCAAGGTGGCGCTGCGCCGCCTGCGCAAGTTCGCCCGGGAGGGCTCGGCCGAGGAACTGGACCTGCCCGACACCATCCGCTCCACCGCGGCCAACGCTGGCTGGCTGGACATCAAGATGGTGCCCGAGCGCCACAACAACGTGAAGGTGCTGCTGCTCATGGACGTGGGCGGCACCATGGATGAGCACATTGCGCGCGTCGAAGAGATGTTCTCCGCCGCCAAGGCCGAGTTCAAACACCTGGAGTTCTATTACTTCCACAACTGCGTCTACGACTACATGTGGAAGAACAACAAGCGCCGCTTCTCGGAGAAGTTCGCCACCTGGGACATCATCCGCAAGTACAACAAGGACTACAAGCTGATCTTCATCGGGGACGCCACCATGAGCCCCTATGAGATCCTGCAGCCTGGCGGCAGCGTGGAATACAACAACGAAGAGCCAGGCGCCGAGTGGATGCAGCGCCTCACCAATGCGTTCCCCAAGTTCGCCTGGATCAACCCCGAGCCGCAAGGCGTGTGGCAATACCGGCAAAGCATTGCGGTGATCCAGCAGCTGGTGAACCAACGCATGTTCCCCCTGACCTTGAAGGGCCTCGAAGACGCGATGCGCATGCTGTCAAAATAGACGCATGTTCGGATTCAGGCGAGGCAAGCCGGCGCACACGCCGGCTTTTTTGTGGCTGCTGTGGCTGGCCCTCTTCACCCTGGGCAATGCCTGGGCGGCCGACCCACGCCCCGCCACCGCCCCTGCCGCCTTCGACCTGCAAGTCCAAGCGCCCGACGCACTGCGCGAACACCTGATGCGCCACCTCGAATTGCTGCAGTACCGGGAGCTTCAGGACCTGGACCGTGAGGAGCTGGACCGCCTGCTGGGCAGTGCCCACGACAACGCCCTCGAATTGCTGGCCACCCAAGGCTATTTCAGCGCCACCGTCGAACTGAGCGTGCAGGACCCCGGCCTGCCAGAGGCCCTGGCCGCAGCGGCCAGCACCCCATCCACGACCGACGCCAGCGCCAAGCCCCAGCAGCCCGGCCCGCGCTGGACGGTGCTGCTCAAGGTGCAGCCCGGCGAGCCAGTGCGCATCAGCCGCTTCAGCCTTCAATTGCAAGGTGAGATCCTCAACAGCAACGCCCTGGCGGCACAACAAAAAGACTTGGAAGACAGCTGGGCCCTGCGCCCCGGCACCCTTTTCACCCAGGCCGCATGGGACCAGGCCAAGACCGAGGCCTTGCGCCGCCTGACGGCCAACCGCTTCCCCACCGGCCACCTGCTGCGCAGCGAAGCCGCCATCGACACCGACCTGCACGAGGCGGTGCTCAGCCTGACGTTGGACTCCGGCCCCGACTACCGCTTTGGTGACATCGTGGTCGAAGGCACACGCTTGCACGATCCCGAGCTGGTGCGTCGCCTGGCCCAGATCCCACCAGGCACGGTCTACACCCAGACCCGCCTGCTGGAGGCCCAGCAACGCGTGGCCGACAGCGGCTACTTTGACTCCGTGTTCATGTCGCTGGACACCCAAGGCGACCCGCAAAACGCCACCGTGCGCGTGCAGGTGCGCGAAGCCAAGCTGCACAAATGGGTGCTGGGCATTGGCGCCAGCACCGACAGCGGCGCACGCCTGTCCAGCGAATACACGCACCGCAAACTGCCCTGGCTGGACTGGCGTGCAGTCAGCAAGTTGTCGCTGGACCGTGAAACCAAAACCCTGGGCACCGAACTCACCGGCCAGCCCGACACCGACAACTGGCGCGCCACCACCTCGGCCCAGCTGCAGCGCCAGCTCGGCGGCAGCGCACCGGTCAACAGCCTGATGCTGCGCGCCGGCCGCAGCAAAACCGAGGAACGCTACGACCGCAACCTGTTCCTGCAGTACGACCACGCCATCACCCAAAGCAGCCCGCCCGAAAACGCCTCCAGCGTGTCCGCCAACTACGCCTGGACGCGGCGCAACTTCAACACCCTGCCCTTCCCCACCCAGGGCTTCGGCCTGGCGGTGGAACTGGGCGCGGGCCTGACCCTGGGCGCCCAGCGTGAGCCCTACCTGCGCAGCCGGGCCCGCATCCTGGGCTTTTTGCCGATCGGGGTCAGCCCCGAGCGCAGCCTGGCCAGCACCCCCCGCCTGGCTTGGCGCGCTGAAGGCGGCGCCATTGGCGCGCGCAGCAACGTGGTTCTGCCCAGCACCCAGCGCTTTTTGACCGGTGGCGACACCACCGTGCGCGGCTACGGCTACCGCGAAATCGGCGTCGTGCAGGCCGACGGCAGCCTGTCGGCCGGGCGCTACCTGGCCGTCGGCAGCCTGGAATGGCAGCAACCGCTGCGCAGCCAGGGCCGCACCACCGCCTGGGATGCCGCCGTGTTTGTCGATGCCGGCGCCGTGGCCAACCAGGCCAGCGAACTCAAGGCCAAAGTGGGCCTGGGCGTGGGAGCACGCTGGCGCAGCCCCGTGGGCCCGCTGGCCCTGGACCTCGCCTGGGGCGCCGCCACGCACCGTTGGCGCCTGCACATGAACCTGGGCTTCAGCTTCTGAGCCCGCCGCCTCCCACCATGTCGACCTCCCAAGCCCCCAGCCCCCAGACCACTCCGGCCACCCTGCCAGCGCCCCACCGGGCGCGGCGCTGGCTGGGTGGCGCTGCGCTGTTCGTGGGACTGCCCCTGGCCCTGCTGGGTGGGCTGGGCTGGTGGGCCGGCAGCGAGGGCTCGCTCGCCACCATGGCCGAACAAGCCCCGCGCTTCCTGCCTGCGGGCCAGACACTGAGCCTGCGCGGTGTGCGCGGCAGCCTGCTGCGCGGCGGCCAGATTGACGAACTCCAATGGGCCCAGCCCGGCACGGCGCTGACCCTGAGCGATCTGACAATCGCCTGGGACTGGCGCCCCTTGCTGGACCGGCACCTGGCCCTGAGCCAGTTGGAGGCGCGCAGCCTCGAGATCCGGACCGAAGACAGCGCCACGCCCGCCAGCCCCCCGCTGACCGAGCTGCGCCTGCCGCTGACCATTGACACCCCCCTGAGCCTGGGGGAGCTCAAGCTGCCTGCTGCGGCCGGCCTGCAGGTGAAGGACTTCTCGGGCCACTACCACTACGACGGTCAGCAGCACCACCTGCAGTGGGGCGAGCTGAACCTGGCAGCGGGTCACTACCACGGCGACATCCGCTTGCAAGCCGACGCCCCCATGGCACTGACAGCGCGCATCGAGGGCGAAGTGCCCACGCCACTCAAAGCCCCGGCGCCAGCGGCCGTGCAGGCCCGTGTGCTGCTGCAAGGCAGCCTGTCGGGCCCGAACGCCACCCTGCAACTGCAGGCCGAACTCAGCCCAGAAGCCGACGAGGCCAGCCACACGCACGCCGACACGCCCCCGCCAAGCCCATTGAAAAAGGCCCCCAGCCAGGCGACGGCCAGCGCCCGGGCCCACCCGCACCAGCCTGCAGCCTCCCCCATGAGCGCCCACCTGAGCGCCCAGGTCCGGCCCTGGGCGCGCCAACCGCTGCACCAGGCTCAGCTGCAACTCAGCGCCATCGACCTCAGCCTGCTGTGGCCGCAAGCCCCGGTCACCGCCCTGTCGGGCACGGTTGACGTGCAGCCCCCAGCCCCAGACGCCGCGCCAGCCCAGTGGGGAGCCCGGCTGAAACTCCACAACGCCGCACCCGGCCCCTGGGACCTGCAGCGCTTGCCTGTCACGCAGCTGAGCGCCACCGTGCGCCAGGAGCCCCACCCTGAAGGCAGCACCTGGCTGGCCGAGGACATGCAAGTGCAACTGGGCACCGGCCTGCTGCGCCTGAACGCCCGCTGGCCCCAGGCCGCCCCCGGCCAAAGCCCGGCATGGCGCGTCCAATCCCAGCTGCAAGGGATCAACCCCGCCGCCTTGCTCAGCACCCTGCCCCCCGCCGCCATTGACGGCCAGCTCAGTGCCCAGGGCCTGAGCGGCCCCGGCAGCCAGGTGGACGACCTGAGCTTCAGCACCGACCTGCAAGCCCGAGCGCTGAGCGCCAACCCCAAGACCCCAGCCGCCCCATCGGCCGCCCTCTGGAGCGCACTGCAACTGAAACAAGCCCGCGCCACTGGCCGCTGGCAGGCCGGCGAGTTGCAACTCGACGGCCTGCGCCTGGAGCTGGCCGAGGCCTCGCTCACTGGCCAGTTGCGGGCCCAAACCGCCCCCCTGGGCGGCAGTGCCCAGCTGCAATGGCAAGCCCCCGGTCTGAACGCCGAGCTCAAAGGTCAGCTCAGCGCCCAGCAAGGCCAGGGCCAATGGTTGGTCAAACTGCAAGACGCTGCCGCCCTGAGCCGCTGGTTGCAAGGCCTGCCCGGCCTCAGCGCCCTGCGCAGCAGCCTGCCCGTGGCGGGCCAGGGCCAGTTGCAAGGCGACTGGCAAGGCGGTTGGGCCAGCCTGCTGGCCAACTGGAACGGCGAGCGCCCCCCCAGCACCGCACGCCCCCTGAGCCTGAATGTGCAACTCGACCTGCCCCGCCTGGACTGGGCCGCCGAGGGTCCCGCCGCCGGCCTGCGCGTGCAGCAACTGCAGGCCCGCCTCGCCGGCAGCCTGCCCGGTGCGCCCGGCGCCCTGCCGTTGCAACTGAGCCTGCAAGGCGTGCTGGCCCAAGGAGGCCACAGCCTGCGGGCCCAAGTCCAGGCCCAGGCCGGCCAGGCCGCCACCAGCGGGCCCCAGGCCAGCCGCTGGACCGCCCTGCTGCAAACACTGAGCCTGCAGACCTCGGGTCAAGTGCCCGGCGGCCCCTGGACCCTGGGTTTGACAGCGCCCGTGAGCCTGCAACTCAGCCACAGCCCCCAGCAAGCCCTGACTGAACTCAGCTTGGCCCCGGGCCAAGCCGTGCTCCAAGGCAGCAGCCCGACGCCCGCCGAACTGCAGTGGCAGGCCGCGCGCTGGTCCAGCCTGAAGGGGCAAGCCCGCTGGGACAGCCAGGGCCAGCTGCGCCACATTCCGCAGGCCTGGCTGGAAGCCTTGGCGGCCCTGCGCGGTGACGGCAGCGGCCTGGGCGTGGCAGGCGACCTGGTGCTCAACGCCGACTGGAAGGCCCGCCTCGACCAGCGCGTGCAGGCCAGCCTGCGCGTGGCCCGACACAGTGGCGACCTGCAACTGCAAGCCGACGACCTGCCCCCCGGCACCCAAGCCACCGCGGCACAGCGCAGCGCCGGGGTGCGCCAGGCCGAGCTGAACCTGCAGCTCGACGGTGAGCAAGTCGAGGCCCAACTGCGCTGGGACAGCGAGCGCGCCGGCCAAGTGCAAGCGCGCCTGAGCACCCGCTTGCGCCAGGACGCCCAAGGCTGGCAGTGGCCACCGGACGCTCCGCTGTCGGGCGAACTCAAGGCCCAGCTGCCGCAGCTCGGCGCCTGGTCCATGCTGGCGCCACCGGGCTGGCGCCTGCGCGGCACCCTGGACGCGCAGGCCAGCCTGCAAGGCACGCTGCAGAGCCCCCGTTGGACGGGCGAAATCCGCGCCAGCAACCTGGCCTTGCGCTCTGTGGTCGAAGGGGTGGAGCTGCGCGAAGGCAAGTTGCGGGCCCAGCTCAGTGGCGACCAGATCGACATCCGCGAGTTCACCCTGCGGGGCGCCCCCGGCGGCGGCGGTGGCGATGGCGGCACGCTGAGCGCCACTGGCCAGGCCCGCTGGACCGGCCAGGCCCTTGAAGTTGACCTGCAAACCCAGGCTGAACGCCTGCGGGTTTCAGCGCGGGCGGACCGGCGCCTGGCCGTGTCCGGCCAGATCGGTATGCGCCTGCGTGACGGCCAGTTGAAGGTGCGCGGCGCACTCAAGGCCGACCAGGCCCTGTTCATCCTGCCGGACGAAACCGCCCCCACCCTGGGCGCTGACGTCAAAGTCAGCTCCTCCCAGCGCCGCGCCAACGCCCCCCTCGCGCCCCCAGGTCAGCCCAAGCCAGCCACTGCAGCACCCGCCGCCAAAGCCGGCCCTGACGTGCAGGTCAGCTTTGACTTGGGCGATGACTTCCGAGTCCAGGGCCGGGGCCTGAGCACCCGCTTGCGCGGCACCTTGACCCTGCGCGTCCTTGCCAGTGGCGGCGACCCCCAGGTCACGGGCGAACTGCGCACCGACCAGGGCCGCTACAAGGCCTATGGCCAGCAGCTCACCATCGAGACCGGGGTGCTGCGCTTCAGTGGCCGCTACGACGACCCCGCGCTGGAGGTGCTGGCGATCCGGCCCAACCTCTCGACGCGCGTGGGCGTGCAAATCACCGGCACGGTGCTGTCGCCCCGCGTGCGCTTGTTCTCCGAGCCGGAAATGGCGGACGCCGACAAACTGGCCTGGCTGGTGCTGGGCCGGGCCGCCGCCAGCGGCGCCGCGGAATCCGCCCTGCTGCAGCAGGCCGCCCTGGCCTTGCTCGGAGGCGGGCGCAGCCTGTCCGATGGGCTGGCCCAGTCGCTGGGCCTGGACGAGGTGTCCTTCAGCGGCGTGCGCAACACCGACACTGGCGTGACCAGCGCTGCCCTGACCCTGGGCAAGCGCCTGTCCAAGGACTTTTATGTGTCCTACGAACGCAGCCTGGCCGGCACCATGGGCACGTTCTACATCTTCTACGACCTGACCCGGCGCCTCACCCTGCGCGCGCAGACGGGTGAAAAAAGCGCCGTGGACCTGATCTTCACGGTGAGCTACGACTGAGCGCTCAGGTGAAAGCGGCTGACCGCACCTGCCAGGTGATGCGCCTCTTGCTGCAGTGAGTCAGCCGCCTGGGTGGCTTCGTCCACCAGGTGGGCGTTGTCCCGGGTCATGGCGTCGAGCTGGCCCAGGCCGGTATTCACCCCTGTGATGCCCTGGCTCTGCTCGGCGGTGGTGGCCGAGATTTCGCTGATGGTTTGCGACACCCGGTGCACGCAGGCCACGATCTCGTCCATGGCGGCGCTGGCGTCCTTGACCTGCAAGGTGCCTGCTTCGACCCGCTCCACGTTGCTGGTGATCAAGCCCTTGATTTCCCGGGCCGCCGAGGCACTGCGCTGGGCCAGCGTGCGCACTTCGCTGGCCACCACCGCAAAGCCCCGCCCTTGTTCGCCCGCGCGGGCGGCCTCCACGGCGGCGTTCAGGGCCAGGATGTTGGTTTGGAAGGCAATGCCATCGATCACACCCACGATGTCGGTGATGCGCCGGCTGGCCTCCGAAATGGTGTCCATGGTGGCCGTCACCTGGCCCACCACCTGACCGCCCCGGCCTGCGGCTTGCGTGGCCTGGGTGGCCAATTGGTGGGCGCTGGCAGCCGAGGCCGCGGAGTGGCTCAATCCCTGCTGCAGGTGGGCCATGGCCTCTGCTGTGCTTTGCAGGTGGGCCGCGGAGTCCTCGGTGCGCCGCTGCAGGTCCTGGTTGCCTGAAGCGATGTGGTTCGAGGCCGAAGCCACCAAACTGCCCGACTGCTGGATGGTGTGCAAGGTGCTGCTCAAGGTGCTGCGCATGGTCTCCAGCGCACGCACCAAGTCGCCCAGTTCGTCGTTGCGTTCGCTGTGGGCGGGCCGGGTCAGGTCGCCAGACGCAATGGCCTGCGCGGTGTTGAGGCAGACCGTGATGGCCGCCGCAATGCGACGCCCAACGCTCAGGGCCACGACAAACCCCAAGCCGATGGCCAAAGCCGCCAAGGCCAGGGCCAGCATCTCGATGCGATGGCGTTGCTGCTCAAACGCCAGGGCCTGCTCGCGGGCCCCTTGCTCGACGCGGCTCAAGTGGGCGTCCATGGCCTTGAGTTGCTCATCGACCTTGGGTTTGAGCTCCTTGCTCACCCCCAGCACGGCCCGGGCCAGTTCGCCGGACTGCTTCATGGCCTGGAGCTTGCCGATCAACTGGCCAATCTCCCGGCCTTGCTGCAGCACCAAGGCCAAGGAGGCTTGCTCTTCCGGGCTGCGCTGGGTCTGCCCCAGCGACTCCACCAACTTGGCCAACTGGGCCGAACTGGTCTGCACGCGTTGGTCCAAGACGCCTTGCGCCACGGGGTTGGTGTTCATGATGGCGGACAGCGCCGCGTCATTGCTCACGCGCACTTCGGCCTGCCAGCGCGTGGTCAGCAGCAAACGGTCCGTGACCTGCTGGCTGGCCACCCGAGCCTGCTCGTCACTCCAGCCCACCGCCAACACCGCCGCCGCGCCGACCAAGGTGCAGCCGGCGACCAAGCCCAGGATCAGGGCGAATAACTGGTTCTTCAATTGGCCCCGACGCATCGATGGCCCGCTTAACGCTGCTTGGTGCACCCTTGTCCTCCTCGCTGAAAATGGCATGAATAACCGGATTGAACCACAGGTTTATTTCGCTCATGACGAGGTGCAGGCAGGTGCCCCGCACCAGCCGGGAACCGTGGCGTGTACCCCATGCAGACCTGCGCGCCCCTGGCGCCCAGGCCTCGCGCAGAGTGACTCTTGGCGCGCTGTCGGGGCCACCGACAGCCGCCCGAGCCCGGGCCACAGTGCAAACTGAGCGCATGGACACCGCATGCCCCTGGAGACCTCACCGATGGAATTGAAACAACTGCGGTATTTTTTACGCATCGTGGAGCAAGGCTCGATGAGCCGCGCCGCCCTCGACCTGAACATGGTGCAGTCGGCCCTGAGCCAACAGATCACCCGCCTGGAAAGCGAGTTGTGCACCCGCCTGCTGCACCGCACGCCGCGCGGGGTCACGCCCACGGAGGCGGGCCTGGCCTTCTACCGTGAGGCCCAACTGACCCTGCGACACGCCGAACAGGCGGTGCGCGCGGCCCAACAGGCGCGCCTGTCCGGCACCGTGACGGTGGGCTTGGCGCCGACCACCTCGGCCGTGCTGGGCCTGCCCCTGATGCAAGCCATGCGCGAGCGCTACCCCGACGTGCGCCTGCACATGGTGGAGAGCATGTCGGGCCACCTGACGGGCATGCTGAACGCGCGCGAGCTGGACCTGGCCCTGCTCTTCGACACCCGGCTGCACCAGGTGCAGCAAGCCGCCAGCGCCCGTCACTGGGAGATCCAGCCCTTGCTGGAGGAGGACTTGTTCCTGATGCGCAGTGCCAGCGCCCCCCGCTTGGACGCAGACATCCCGCTGGCGGCGCTGGCGGCAGAACCCTTGATCCTGCCCACTGGCCCCCACGGCCTGCGCAGCACGCTGGACACCGCCTTCGCCAACGCCGGCCTGACGCCCCATGTGGTGTTGGAAGTGGACTCGCTGGCCATGGTCATGGCGGCGGTCGACGCCGGGCTGGGCTCGACCCTGCAGCCCTGGGCGGCACTGGGCCGCTACCCGGACGCGGCGCAGCGCTTTCAATGCGCCCGGCTCACCGGCGTGCCGGCGCGGCGCGTGAACTTGCTGTGCAGCCTGCCGGAGACCGAGCTGTCGCCCGCAGCCCTGGCCGCGCGCGTGGTCCTCCGGGATTGCGCGCGCCAGTTGGTCAACAGCGGCCGCTGGCAGGGCGCCCAGCTCAGCCTGCCCACGCCCGACTCAGCCCATCACGCTTTGTGATACCCCCATCGCCGGGCCCGGCTGCACGCCAGGCGAGGGTCTGCCTACGATCGCGCTCATGCCGGATGCCCTCCGGCGCTTCCCTGAGCGTTCCGAAGGAGACCCATGTCGACCCAACCCGATGTCCTGGTGATTGGCGGTGGCAATGCCGCGCTGTGCGCCGCCCTGATGGCGCGCGAGGCCGGTGCCAGCGTGCTGCTGCTGGAGGCTGCCCCGCGTGCTTGGCGCGGCGGTAACTCCAGCCACACCCGCAACCTGCGCTGCATGCACGATGCCCCGCAGGACGTGCTGGTCGACACCTACCCCGAAGAGGAGTACTGGCAAGACCTGCTCAAAGTGACAGGCGGCCTGACCAATGAGCACCTGGCGCGTCTGGTGATCCGCGCCTCGTCGACCTGCCGCGACTGGATGCGCCAACACGGCGTGCACTTTCAGCCGCCGCTGTCCGGCGCGCTGCATGTGGCGCGCACCAACGCCTTCTTCATGGGTGGCGGCAAGGCCCTGGTGAACGCCTATTACCGCAGTGCCGAAAAGCTGGGTGTGCAAGTGCGCTACGAAGCCCCGGTGGAGCGGCTGGAGATCGTCGACGGCCGCTTTGTGGCGGCCCACTGCCTGGTGCAGGGCCGGCCTGAGCGCATCACGGCCAAGGCCTGCGTGCTGGCCGCCGGTGGCTTCGAATCCAACCGCGACTGGCTGCGCGAGGCCTGGGGCCAGAATGAGCGCGGTGAGTGGCCCTCGGACAACTTCTTGATCCGAGGCACCGCCTACAACCAGGGCGTGCTGCTGCGCCACCTGCTGGAAGACCACGGCGCCGACCGCATCGGCGACCCCACCCAGGCCCACATGGTGGCCATCGATGCGCGCGCACCGCTTTACGACGGCGGCATCTGCACGCGCATCGACTGCGTGTCGCTGGGCGTGGTGCTGAACCGCGACGGCCAACGCTTCTACGACGAAGGTGAGGACTTCTGGCCCAAGCGCTACGCCATCTGGGGTCGCCTGGTGGCGCAACAGCCCGGGCAGATTGGTTACTCGATCATCGACAGCCAAGCCATCGGGCGCTTCATGCCGCCGGTGTTCCAGGGCGTGCAGGCCAACACCCTGCCCGAACTGGCGCGCCAGCTCGGCCTGCCCGAGGACGCCTTCATGCACACGCTGGACAGCTACAACGCCGCCTGCCGCGTGGGCCGCTTCAACCACACCGAGCTGGACGACTGCCACACCGAGGGCATCACACCCGCCAAGACCCACTGGGCGCGCCCCATCGACACCGCGCCTTTCTATGGCTATGCGCTCAAACCAGGCGTGACCTTCACCTACCTGGGCTTGCACACGGACGACACCGCCGCCGTGCGCTTCAACCAGGTCCCCAGCAGCAACCTCTTTGTGGCCGGCGAAATGATGGCTGGCAACGTCCTCGGCAAAGGCTACACCGCCGGGGTCGGCATGAGCATCGGCACCGCCTTTGGCCGCATCGCCGGCACCCAGGCCGCGGCCGCAGCGCTGCACCCCCAGCAGCCCACCCACTTGAATCAAGGAGCCTCCCATGCAATCGCTTGAAGCCCTGGCGCGCGATGCGCGGGCACTGGCCAACGGCGACATCGTTCCCGAACAGCCTCTGTCGCCGGCCGAAGCCGAAGTGGCACGCCAACTGCAGATCTGCAACGCCTGCCGCTACTGCGAAGGCTTTTGTGCGGTCTTCCCGGCCATGACCCGGCGGCTGGAATTTCCCAAGGCGGACATCCACTTCCTGGCCAACCTGTGCCACAACTGCGGCGCCTGTCTGCACGCCTGCCAGTACGCGCCGCCCCACGAGTTTGCCGTCAACATCCCGCAGTCCATGGCCCAGGTGCGCGGCCAAACCTATGCGGACTACGCCTGGCCGCCCGCGCTGGGCACGCTGTACCAGCGCAACGGCCTGACTGTGTCGCTGGCCCTGGCCGCTGGTCTGGCCCTGTTCCTGGTGCTGGCCATCGTCTTGCAAGGCCAAGGTTGGGCAGTGCTGTGGCGCGCCCAGGCTGGTGGCTTTTATGGCCTGTTCCCGCACAACCTGCTGGTGAGCTTGTTCGCCCCGGTGTTCTTGTTCGCCGCCCTGGCGCTGAGCCTGGGCGTGCGGCGCTTCTGGCGTGACATCACCCCGGCCACCAGTGGCGCACCCTTGACGGCCCCCGCCGCCACCGAAGCCACCGACGCGGTGCTGCGCCTGCGCTACCTGGACGGCGGGCACGGCGAGGGCTGCGCCAACGAAGACGATGCCTACACCCTGGCCCGCCGACGCTGCCACCACCTGACCTTCTATGGGTTCATGTTGTGCTTTGCGGCCACCAGCGTGGCCACGGCCTACCATTACCTGCTGGGCCTGCCCGCCCCCTACGACCTGCCCAGCCTGCCCAAGCTGCTGGGCGGCCTGGGCGGCCTGAGCCTGGCTGTCGGCACGGCGGGCCTGTGGCGCCTGAACCTGCGTCGCCACCCCCAGCACGGTGACGCCGCGCAAAAGCCCATGGACCGCGGCTTCATCGCCTTGCTCTTCCTCATCGCCACCAGCGGCCTGGCCCTGTGGGCCGTGCGCGACCGGCCTGCCCTGCCGCTGATGCTGTGCCTGCACCTGGGCGCCGTGATGGCTTTGTTCGCCACCCTGCCCTACGGCAAGTTTGCCCACGGCATCTTCCGCACCGCCTCGCTGTTGCGCCACGCCGTGGAAAAGCGCCAACCCAACCCCATCGGACTGGGTGCGGACTGAGCACGGTCCGCGCGCCCAGCCCCCATCACCGCAGACCAACAACACCCCCAAAAGGAGACCTCCCTCATGCCAAGCTGTCACTTGCAGCGCGCCCTCGGGCTCGCCATCGCCGCCCTGGCCCTGAGCGCCAGTGCCCAGGACTTTCCCCCCAAGAAACCAGTCACCCTGGTGGTGGGCTTTGCGGCCGGCGGTGCCGCAGACGCTGCGGCCCGCCTGATCGCCAAGAAGCTGGGCGAGAACATCGGCCAGTCGGTGGTGGTGGACAACAAGGCCGGCGCGGGCGGCAACATCGCCCACCAGCAGGTGGCCCATGCCGCCACCGATGGCTCGGTGCTGTTGCTGGGCTCGGTGGGCCCGCTGACCATCGCCCCGCACCTGATGAAAGTGGGCTACGACCCGGTCAAGGACTTGGCCCCGGTCTCGGGCGGCGTTTACTTTCCGAACGTGCTGGTCGTGCACAAAGGGGCCAAGGTCAAGACCCTGGCGGAGTATGTGCAGCTGTCCAAGGCCAAGCCGGGCAGCGTGGACTTTGCCTCCACGGGCGCGGGCTCGGCCTCCCACCTGGCAGGCGAACTGCTGAACGAGCGCGCGGGCATCGATATGACGCACGTCCCCTACAAGGGCGGCGGCCCGGCGCTGCAAGACCTGCTGGGCGAGCGCGTGACCTCGTACTTCTCGGCCCCGCCCACCGCCCTGCCCCACATCGAGGCCGGCAAGCTGATTCCCATCGCTACCACAGGGCTGACGCGCCCGCCCTACCTGCCCAACATCCCCACCGTGGCCGAGGCGGGCTACCCGGGCTTCGAGGCGCTGAACTGGTACGCCTTTGTGGCCCCCAGCAAAACCCCGGCGCCGGTCCTGGACCGATGGAACCAGGAAATCGTCAAGGTGCTGAACGACCCCAAGGTGAAAGAAGCCCTGCTGAAACACGGCCTGACCCCGCAGCCCACGGGCCGCGCCGAACTGGCCACCTTCATGAAAAATGAATCGGCCAAATGGGGGGCGATCATCAAGGAGCGCAAGATCGCGGCGGAGTGAGGGCTTGACGCCTTTCGACAGCAGAAGCGGCCACTGCCGAGCCAGACGCAGAGCGGGTTCTTGAGGTCAGACGAGGCGTCTGGAGATGATGAATTGGTCCCCCCGACAGGAATCGAACCTGTATCTAGCGCTTCATACCACTTCGGCTTTCGCCGCCGCATCATGCGTTCGTGGTCTGGACTATGCCTTTGCCATGGGCCCTGGGGGCCGGTAGGCAGGAGCCGTCTAGTCTCTACACCTTCCCGAAGACCGGGCTTGGTTCGGCGTTGCCACGGGGCCTTGAATAGGCCCCAGAGGGTTCACCGAGTTTGACTCCATTCAGCCGAGGCTTTCGCGTCCGGCTGCCCATTGAAAGGAGGCACTTGTTCTATCCATTGAACTACGAGGAGAGCCCCCTATGCTAACAGCGGCCAGCCCCCGCTTCGGACAGCAGGTGCCGAAAACTTGTCCACACCGCCGCACCACACAGCGCTGGCCCAAGCTGCCCCCGCTCAACTGGCCATGAAGCCCAGGTTGGGCGTGCTGAAGTTGCGCAAATTGGGCAAGACCGTGGCCAGGTCGGTGTTGGACACGCCAAACCAAGTGGCCAAGGTGGCGCCCAACTGGTCAACGGCCAAGCGGGGCAGCAAGCGGCCTTGGCCCACGTCGTCGGGCCCGTTGTTGGCCATCACTGGCGGCGTGCCGACAAAGCTCTGGCCCTTGACCGCGTCGCCCAGCACCCAGTGCATGCTGCCCCAGCCGTGGTCTGAGCCATCGCTGTTGCTGACCAGGGTGCGGCCAAAGTCCGAAGCCGTGAAGCTGGTCACCTGGTTGGCCACGCCCAACTCCACGGTGGCTTGGTAAAACGCCGCCATCGCATTGCCCACGTTCTTGAGCAAGCCGGGGTGGGTGGTCAGCAAACCGTCGTGGGTGTCAAAACCGCCCAGCGAGACAAAAAACACCTGCCGCTTGGCCCCCAGGGAAGAGCGCGCCGCGATCAGGCGGGCCACCATTTTGAGTTGGTCCGCCAGCGAGTTGCCGGTCGGAAACGCGGTCGCCAAATTGACGCCGCTCAGGGCGGCCGTCATTTGGGCATTGGCATCGATGGAGCGCGCGCCCACGCGGGCGTACTCGTTTTCAAACAGGTTGACGCGCGAGGCCGTCATCAATTGACGCAAAGCCGCGCTGCAGGCCGAGGAGCCAAACAGCGGCGACTGCAAGCCGGTGACGGGCACCGAGCCGCTGGTCGACACCTGGTACTGCACGGCGCTCTTGCCAGACAGGTACACCGCATTGCCGGACACGCTGATGCAAGTGAAGGTGGCATTGCCGTTGCCCGAAGTAAACAAGTCGCCCATGCGCCCGCCCCAGCCCGAAGCGGCGCCCTCGGGCGACTCCGACTGCCAATACGACTGCTGGTCGTTGTGCGAGAACAGCTTGGGCGGCAAGGGCACCGAGGCCGCGCTGTACTGCGCCTTGCTGGTGGGCTGGATCAAGGTGCCCACATTGAGCAGCACACTCATGCGCCCGGCGTTGAACAGGGGCAGCAAAGGGTCCAACCCGGGCGCCAAGGCGTACTGGCGCCCATTGGGCAAGGCGGTGCTGGGGTTGAGCAGCAAGGGCGTGAGCGCATTGCGGTCAATCGCCAGGTTGCTGCGGAACTGCAGTTGCGTGTTGTAGCTGCTCTGGTCGTAAGGAACCAAGGTGTTGGCGTAGTCGTTGCCGCCATACAAGAACACGCAGACCAGGGCCTTGTAGTCGGTGGCCGTGGCCGCCGCGGCCTCCCCCATAGCGGCCAGGCTCAGGGCCCAAGGCGTGGCGCTGCCCGCCAGGGACAGGGCTGCACCGCGGCGCAGGAACGCACGACGCGAGGCGTTGTCGGGCGCGATATCGGGAAAGTGGTTCATGCGCGACCTCACTTCTGAGCGATGTATTCGGGTGCGGCCAGCACCAGGACCAGCGCCGCGTGAATGCGGTTGAGCAGCTGCGCCTGGGTGCCTGACGGCAAGGTGTTGAGCGCGCTTTGCAGGGTGGCCAAGGTTGCCGCTGACAGCTGACTGCCTGCCAGTACCTGGTTGATTTCCTGCAGCAAATCGCCCGCATTGGCGGCCAGCGGCAGCAAGCTGCTGTAGTCGGCGCGCACATCCCCGATGCTGCTGCCCGCCACCACACGCTGCATCCAATTGATGTACCCCGCGACCGAGGACTCGTTGGTGATTTGAAACTCGGGCCCCGTCAGCCCTTGGGTAGTCAGTGCCGTGCCGGGCGGCACGTAACCCGGTCGAAAGAAGTTGAACACCGAGCCCGAGCGCATGGGGCTTTGCCCCAGGCGGCTGGCCGGGTCGGAGGTGTCGCCCACGGCCCACTGCCCGGAAGGCGAGTTGGCGCCAAAGGCACGCGCCCAATTCAGAAAGCGCACCACCGGCTCGCGCAACTTGCCGTAGCTGGGGCTGGCGGCCAGCGTGGCGTCGCGCGCTTCCGCATCCAACAGAACCGCCCGCAGCACCGCCTGCAGATCACCGCGAACCCCTGAGCCGTTGTTGGCGAAGGCCGCGGCCACGCGCGCCACATAGGCCGCACTGGGGTTGCTGGTGACCAGGCGTTGAATCAACTGGCGTCCCACGAAGGGCGGCAGATTGGGGTGCTGGAACAAGGTGTCCAGTGCAGTGTTCAGCGCCTCGGTGGCCGAGCCGCCCGCGGCGATGGTGGTGCCCAAAAAGCTTTTGCTGCCGGTCTCGTAACGGCTGGCCGTGTTGACCATGGGGCGCCACTGCACATCGGGCGGGTAAGGGGTGCTCAGGCCGGCCACGTCGAGGTTCCAGCCGGTGAAGACCCGCGCCAGGCCGCTCACGTCGGCTTGCTGGTAGCTTTCCAGGGGCTGGCCGTTGCTGCCGGTCTTGACGCTGCCGTCCGCATTCAGCTGCACCAGGCCGATGGTGAACAGCTGCATCAGTTCGCGCGCGTAGTTCTCGTCTGGTTGGCTGCCAGTGGCGGCGTTGGCTTTGAGGTTGCCCCGGTAGGTCAGGTAGTAGCCCATGGCCGGGCTGAGGGTGATTTGCTGCAGCAGGGTGCGGTAATTGCCGAAAGCGTGGGCCTCCAGCACATCCAGGTAATTGGCCACCGAAAACTGCCGCCACTGGGCGTTGATGCCCAGCACCGACACCACACACATCTCCGACAAGGCCAACACCATGCGCTGGCGCAAAGGGTCGCCCGAGCTGATGAACTTGCGCCAAATGGTGTTGTCCAGCCCCGCCGTGCTGTTGATGTAACTGGCATCGGCATAGCCATTGGCCTTGAGCCAGTCGACATGGCTGAGGCTTTGCGGGGCTTTGAACTGCGCAGTGATCCAGTCGCTGTAGCTGCTGGCCATCAGCGCATTCAGGTCGGCCCGCGAATAGCCCAGGGTGGCCTGGCTCAAAAACCGGCCGGCCTCGGCCGCGCTGAGCTGGGGACCGGGCACGACCACGGGTGGGTTGGGGGTGCTTGAGCTCCCGCCGCCGCCACCACCACAGGCAGCCAGCGCGGTGGGCAGGGTGACGGACAACAAGGCGTGCCGATGCGTGCCCCGATCAGGCCCAGGCGTTTCAGGGATGAGAGGCGCGGTGGCCAAGGGGTCAGGGCCGCGGTCAAGTTGGATTGGCATGGCAGTCACAAGAACATCCTTTCGGCCGAGAGGACGACGGCTGCCCATTCACACCAAGCTCAGCCGCCTGCAGCGGCGCCGGCGCAGGTCAATGCGGGGCGGCCAGATCTGCGCACAAAGCGAACACCCTGGCAATGTAAAGCGGTTTCGTGACGGACGGGAGAGGAATTGCACCAAGAACTTGATCCAAGCGCTGACCCAGGCCCCCAGAACCACCTGAAGCGCGCGACGTCCTTGGCCGAACGACGCCGGTCCCTTGCCTGAGCGGTCGAGGCTGCCGCCACCCTGCTTGGGTGCGCTGGCCGCAGGTTCAGCCCAGCTCAGCGCCCCACATACCGGCCTGGCCGGTGGCTGATCCAGAGAAACACGCTCATCACCACCGCCGCCAACACCGAGTAAGCCACGCGCTCCAGTGGCACCACGGCCAAAGACAGCAGCAGCACGCTGCAGTCGATCAACATCTGGGCCTTGCCGGCACGGATGCCAAATCGGTCTTGCAGGTACAGCGACACCACGGTGGCACCACCCAGGCTGGACTTGTGGCGCGCCAAAAACAAGCAACCCGTGCCCAGCAGCAAGCCCCCCAGCAAGGCCGCAAACAAAGGATTGAGGTAGTCCACATGGATCACATGCGGGAACAGCTCGACCAGAGCCGACAGCAAAGCCACCGAGAAAAAGGTCTTGAGCGTGAACTCCCGGCCCATGCGCGTCCAGGCAAACCAGTAAAACGGCAAATTGACCACGAAGAACAGCTTGCCGAAGGAGATGCCTGTCAGGTAATGCAGCAAGAACCCGATCCCGGCCGTGCCGCCAATCAAGAGGCCTGACTGGTTGAACAACATCAAGGCCATGGCCACGAAGAGCGTGCCGGCCAGCAAGGCCTGGGCATCTTCATAAGCACCGTGGCGCAAAGACGGCGGTAGCGCGGGGGTCGGCGAAGTGGGGGTCATGACAAGAGCAAAAGGGCAACCATCGGGTGGACAGTGCACACAAACCGAGCGCCAGGCCCCCTTGTGGGGAGACGAGGCAGCGAAGCCTCGATTGTCGCTGGATTGCGTGCCAACCTAGTGAAAACCCTAGCATTAGACGTGCCAATGGTCTGGGACACCCGTGGCGGGCTCGGGCGACACCCCCAGCACCAAATGACAGCGCTCGCAGCGCGCATAGAGCGCCGGGTCGTTGGGGGGCCAGGCCAGGTGCTTGTCGCGGGTGGGTGCGCCGCAGAACACCGCCTCGTCGATCTCCACCAGGCCGACGCTGCGGCAGCGAGGACAGGCCTGGGTGGACAAAGAAATGTTGAAGGCAGCGGCTTTGTTGGGCATGGGAACTCTCCGTCGGCCCCTCTGCGCCCGGCGGGCCAGGCGGGGCCTGATCGGCAACACCCCCGATCCAGCATGCCGGTGGTTGGTGACGACGGCTTCATATTGGGTCAAATGCTGCATTGCAGCAATTTTAAAAAGGCAATGCCCAAGCTGCCCATGGGGTTGATTGAGGGGATCAGTGCAAATATTCAGCGTTGACCCGTCCGCTGGCATACCAACAACTGCCGTTGATCCTGATCCATTTATGATGGGACCCTCCCCGCCCCAAGCCACACCATGCCCGCCTCGACCCTGCCCCCGCTGGCCTCCGCCGAAGCAACCCCGCTGAGTGGCCCGGCCTTGTTCCGGGGCTTCACGGGCTCCCGGCTGAGTTGGATGGTGGGCCTGTCGGTGCTGGGGATGCTGTTTGCGGCCTGGATTGCCGTGGCCTTGATGCTCAACCTCAAGGCGCGCGATGCGATTGATGCCGAGGTTCGGCAAAACATCAACCTGGCCCGCGTGCTGCAGGAGCAAACCGTGCGCGTGCTGGCCACGGTGGATCAAGCCACCCTGCGCCTGCGCGACGCCGTGATCGCCGGCAACGTCTCGCCCGCGGACCTCATCAGCATCGCCAATGAAACCGGCCTGGTGCCCCAAATCCTGACCCAACTGTCCTTGATTGGCCCCGATGGCCGCTTTCAGGGCAGCAACATCGACCCCACGGGCGAAAAGACAGGCCACGTCGACCTGTCCAGCCGCGAGCACGTTCAGGTGCACCTGCGCCCCGAGTCGGTGCCTGCAGCGGCCCAACAGATGAGCGAGAACGGCTTGTTCATCGGCAAGCCGGTGCTCGGCAAGGTGTCGGGCAAATGGACGATTCAGCTGTCCCGCAAGATCACCCGGCCCGATGGGCAGCTGATCGGCGTGGTGGTGGCCTCGGTCAACCCGGCCTACTTCGAGCAGGTCTACCAGGGTGTGAACCTGGGCACGCAAGGTGGCGTCACCTTGCTGGGCGATGACCGGAGCGTGCGCGCCCGCGTGATTGGTGGCCAGCCGATGGGCATGGGCAGTGAAATCCCACTCAACCCCAAAGCCACCAGCGGCAACGGCAACACCGCCATCCAGGGCAGCTCCATCTCGGTCAGCCAACTGGACAAGATCGAACGCGTCTCGGCCTACCACCGGGTGGGCAGCTACCCGCTGCGGGTGTTTGTACTGACCAGCACCGACAGTGCGCTGGCCGACTGGCGCAGCCTGCGCAACCTGTCCATCGTGCTGACGGGTTTGTTCACCTTGGCTTGCCTGACAGGGGCTGGGATTTTCCTGGCCGGGGTGCGGCGCCTGGAAGCCCAGAACCGCGCCTTGGCCATCAGCGAGGCCCAGGCCCAATCGGCCAGCCGCGCCAAGAGCGAATTCATGGCCGCCATCTCGCACGAGCTGCGCACCCCACTGACCAGCATCCGGGGCTTTGCCGAGTTGATGGAGATGCGGCTGGAACAACCCCGCTTCAAGGAGCAGGCGGGCCTGATCCGCAAGGCGGCAGAACACCTGAACGCCTTGCTGTCTGAAATTCTGGACCTGGCCAAGGTCGAAGCTGGCGCCATGCCCATCACGCCTGAGCCCATCGACCTGCCCGATGTGCTCAAGTCCACCTTGGACCTCTTCGGGGTCACCGCCGTGCAAAAAGGCCTGGACCTGCGCTTGGAGTTGGCCCCTGAAGCGCCCGCGGAACTGGTGTGCGACAGCCTGCGGCTCAAGCAAGTCCTGAACAACCTGCTGTCCAACGCCTTGAAGTTCACCAAAGAAGGGTCGATCACCGTGGCCGTGGACGCCACGCCAGAGCTGGTGCGCTTCCATGTGATCGACACCGGACCCGGCATTCCCGCCCACCTGCACGAGACCATTTTTGAGCGCTTCCGCCAAGGCAATGACCGCGTCAGTTACGAGCACGGCGGCACCGGCCTGGGCCTGGCCTTGTCGCGGGCCCTGGCCGGCTTGATGGGCGGCACCTTGGAAGTGCAGTCGGTCGAAGGCGAAGGCGCCCGCTTCACCCTGAACCTGCCGCTCCAAGCGGCCTGAGCCCCAGACCGCCGCCGGGGCTGGCGGTCACTCGCTGAGGCGGCTCACGGTTTGCTGCAACTCGGCCGCCCAGGCGCGGCGCTCGCGGCCCTCGGCCAACTCGGGCTCGCCAAAGCGCACCACCGCGGCAATTGGGTCACTGCTCAGGGTGCGCCACAGCGACCCCAGCAGCGTGTCGTCACCGATGTAGCACGGCGCCAGCGAACGTTGGCCTGAGGCCGCCTCGACAAACTTCAGCGCCACGGGCTGCACAGGCGCGCCAGCGGACACCGCAGCCTGGAGCAAATTGGCGTGGAAAGGCAAGACCTGCAGGCCGTCGCCCGTGGTGCCTTCCGGAAACACCGCCAGCACATCGCCCGCGGCCAGGCTGGCGCGCATGTCGTGCACCACGCGCAGGGCGTCGCGGCGCGAGGCGCGCTCGATGAACAAAGTGCCGGCCGCTGCGGCCATGGGGCCGATCAAGGGCCAATGGCGAACCTCCGACTTGGACACAAAGCGGCAATGCCGGCTCGCGTGCAAGACCAGGATGTCCAGCCAGGAGATATGGTTGCTGACCAGCAAAGCCGGCCCTTGGGGCACAGGCTGGCCCAGCACGCGCAGCTCGATGCCCAGCACCTGCAGCATCTGGGCTGACCACAGCTGCACCTGGTCCGCGCGCTGTTCTTCGTTGAGGGTCGGAAAGCGCCGCGTCACCGTGTGCAGGCCACGCAGCACCTGGCCCAACACGCGCAGCAGGCGCCACACCACACGTGGTGCCCGCGCCCAGCGCACAGGGGGACGGCTGGACGCGCTCATGCGTGCTCAGCCCACGCCAACGGGCGCCACCCCACGGCTCAGGCCCGCTCGAAAGCCAGTTGGCCACCCACCACGGTGTAGCGCACCTGGCCGGGCATGGCGCTGCCGCTGAGCTCGTAGGCGAAAGGCGTGTGCTTGCCTTGGCTGCGCAGGGCCTGCGAGGTGACCTGCCAAGTCGCGGCCGGGTCGAACACGCACAAGTCCGCCACACCGCCTTCGACGATCTGGCCGATGCTGGCCTGTAAGGTGCCCAGGGCCGAGCCCAGCACGCGGGCCGGTTCACGCGTCAGCACAGCCAGCGCGCGCGGCAGGCCGGCACCGGTTTCCTCGCCCCACTTGAGGGCCAGGCTCAACAGCAACTCAAAGCCGGTGGCGCCCGGCTCGCTCTCGGCGAAGGGCAAGGTCTTGGCGTCTTCGTCGACCGGGTTGTGGTCGGACACCAGGGCGTCGATGGTGCCGTCCTTGAGCGCCTCGCGCAGGGCCTCGCGGTCGCGCTGCTGGCGCAGCGGCGGGGTCAGGCGGGCGCGGCTGTCAAAGAAGCCGATGTCGGCGTCGATCAGATGCAGCGAGTTGATGCTCACGTCACAGCTCACCGCCAGGCCTTCGGCCTTGGCCTGGCGCACCAGGGCCACACCGGCCGCACTGCTCAGGCGGCACAGGTGGACCCGTGCGCCGGTGCTGCGCTGCAATTCGAAGATGGTGTGCAGGGCAATGGTCTCGGCGGCCACCGGGACGCCGCTCAGGCCCAGGCGCGTCGCCAGCGGGCCGCTGGCGGCCACGCCCTTGCCCAGGTACAGCTCTTGCGGGCGCAGCCACACGGTGTAGCCAAAGGTGCTGGCGTACTGCATCGCGCGCTGCAGCACCTGGGTGCTGACCAGGGGCACTTCGGCCTGGCCAAAGCCAATGCAGCCGGCCTCGGTCAGCTCGGCCATTTCGGTCAACACTTCGCCGGCTAGGTTGCGCGTCAGGGCCCCCAGCGGGAACAGGCGCGACTGGTGCAGCTTCTCGGCGCGGAACTTGAGCATCTCCACCAGGCCAGGCTCGTCGAGCACGGGGTCGGTGTCGGGCAGGCAAACCACGCTGGTCACGCCGCCGGCCACGGCGGCGGCCATTTCGGACTCCAGCATGCCTTCGTGTTCATGGCCCGGCTCGCGCAGGCGCGCGGCCAGGTCGACCAGGCCCGGGGCCACCACCAGGCCACTGGCGTCGATGACGCGCTGGGGCGTGAATTCGCCGCGCACCGGGCCAATGGAAACAATGCGGCCCGCGGCCACGGCCACATCGGCCACTTCATCGCGGCCCGAGCTGGGGTCAAGCACGCGTCCGTTCGTGATCAGTAAGTTCATGGGGGGTTAGCTCCTGTGCTCAGGCTTCGTGGCTGGCGACGATGCTCATCACGGCCATGCGGACCGCGATGCCGAAGGTGACCTGGGGCAGGATCACCGACTGCTTGCCATCGACCACGGCGGAGTCGATCTCCACGCCTCGGTTGATGGGGCCCGGGTGCATCACGATGGCGTCAGGCTTGGCCAGTTGCAGCTTCTCCTCGGTCAGACCGAAGCTCTTGAAAAATTCTTGGCTGGAGGGCAGCAGTGCGCCGCTCATGCGCTCGTTTTGCAGGCGCAGCATGATCACCACGTCGCAGTCCTTGATGCCTTCTTCCAGCGTGTGGAAGACCTTCACGCCCATTTGAGCCATGTCGCTGGGCACCAGGGTCTTGGGGCCCACGACGCGCACCTCGGCACAGCCCAGGGTGGTCAGGCCGTGGATGTCGGAGCGAGCGACCCGCGAATGCAGCACATCGCCCACGATGGCCACGGTGAGGTTGGAGAAGTCTTTCTTGTAGTGCCGGATGGTGTACATGTCCAGCAGGCCTTGCGTGGGGTGCGCATGGCGGCCGTCACCGGCGTTGATCACGTGCACATGGGGTGCCACATGCTGGGCGATCAGGTAGGGCGCGCCCGACTCGCTGTGGCGCACCACGAACAGGTCGGCCGCCATGGCCGACAGGTTGGCGATGGTGTCGAGCAGCGACTCGCCCTTGGAGGCCGAGGAGCGCGCGATGTCCAGGTTCAGCACGTCGGCCGACAGGCGCTTGGCCGCGATCTCGAAGGTCGTGCGGGTGCGGGTGCTGTTCTCGAAGAACAGGTTGAAGACGCTCTTGCCACGCAGCAAAGGCACCTTCTTGACCTCGCGGTCGTTGACGCTGACGAAGTTGGCCGCCGTGTCCAGGATGTGGGTGACGATGTCCTTGGGCAGGCCTTCGATGGAGAGCAGGTGGTTCAGCTCACCGTGTTTGTTGAGTTGTGGATTTCGTTTGTAGAGCATGGCGGTTCCCAGGGTCAGGACAGACAGCGGTTCAGGCAGCGGCTTCGACGTGGAAGCGGAAGATCCCGGCCTCGTCGCGTGCCAAGGCCAGTTGGCTGCCCGCCGGCAAGGCCACGCGGGCGGCGGCGAAGTCGGCCTGGATGGGCAGTTGGCGCCCGCCTCGGTCAACCAGCACGGCCAGGCGCACGGACGCCGGGCGACCGTAGTCGAACAACTCGTTGATCACCGCACGCAGCGTGCGACCGGTGTAGAGCACATCGTCGAGCAGCAAGATGTCAGCGCCGTTAACGTCAAACGGCAAGGTGGTTTGGCCGGCGGAGCTGAGGCCACGCTGGGCAAAGTCGTCGCGGTGCAGGGCCGACGAAATGACGCCCGGCTTGCCCGCCAGACCCAGGTCTTTTTGCAGGCGTTCGACCAGCCAGGCACCGCCCGAGGTGATGCCCACCAGGCGGGTTTCGGGGCCCATCAGGGAACGGACACCGCGCAGCAACTCGCGGTACAGTGCTTCGGCATCGAGCACCAGGCTTCCGGTTGGCGAACTCAAGGCAGACTCCTCAAAAACTGTTCAAGAATGATGCACGCCGAGGCCGCGTCGGCATCGCGCGCGCCCAGGGCGTGGGCTTCGGTGGTGCTGTAACGCTCATCCACCTCGTACACGGTGAGGCCGAAACGGCCGTTCAATTGGCGCGCAAAACGGCGCGCCTTGCGGGTGTTCTCGTGCTCGGCCCCGTCGGGGTGAAAAGGCACGCCCACCACCAGCGCGTCGGGCTGCCACTCGCGGATGCGCGCGCCAATGGCCTCGAAGCGGCGGTCGCCTTCGATGGCGATCGTGGTCTGCGGCGTGGCCGAGCGCGTGAAGCGGTTGCCCACCGCCACGCCGGTGCGTTTGACACCGAAATCAAAGGCCAGGAACGATTGGAACTGGGCGGGAACCACCGGCACGGGCAGGCCGTCGGCAGCGCTCATGCGTGCCCCGCTTCGGGCGACAGCATCCAGCTTTGCAGGCCCAGCAGGGCCAGCGCCTGGTCGTAGCGCTCGTGAATGGGGGTCTCGAAGATCAGGCGGCTGTCGGCGTCCACGGTGAGCCAGTTGTTCTCGGCCAATTCGGACTCGAGCTGACCACCGCCCCAGGACGAGTAGCCCAGGGTGACGATGACGCGGCGCGGGCCGGCGCCCGTGGACAGGGCCTCCAACACATCGCGCGAGGTGGTCATCTCCAAGCCCCCGGGGATGGACATGGTGGAGGCATAGGCCGACTGGTCGGCCTCGGGGGTGCCGGCCAGCATGGCGTCGTGAAGAACAAAACCGCGCTCGGTCTGCACCGGGCCGCCGTGCAGCACGGGCGCCTCGCTGAGATCGGTGCGGCGCAAAGAAAGATCAACCTTATCGAACAGCGCCTTGAGGCTGATGTCGCTTGGCTTGTTGATGATGAGGCCCAGAGCACCACGTTCGCTGTGCTCGCACAGGTAGACCACGCTGCGCGCAAAAGCCTCATCCTCCAGCCCGGGCATGGCGATCAGGAAATGATTCGTCAGGTTGATGGGGGCAGAATCAGAGGGCATCCCTCGATTTTAACGGTCCCCATGCCCAAGCCTTACCACTCTGGTCTTTTCTGGATCCGCCGCGACCTGCGCGCGCACGACAACGCCGGCCTGCACCAGGCCCTGAGCGAGTGCGACCAGGTGCACTGCGTCTTTGTCCTGGACCGCGACATCCTGGACCCGCTGCCCCGCCAGGACCGCCGCGTGGAGTTCATCGTGCACAGCCTGGCCGAGCTCGACACCGAGCTGCGCGAGCTGGCCCAGCGCCCCGGTGTGGGCCTGCGCGTGGAACATGCCCGTGCCAGTGAGGCCGTGCCTGCCCTGGCCCAGCGCCTGGGCGTGCAAGCCGTGTTTTGCAACCACGACGACGAGCCCGCCGCGCTGGCGCGTGACGCCCAGGTGCGAACCACCTTGGCCCGCCAGGGCCAGGCCTTTCACACCCGCAAAGACCATGTGATTTTTGAGCGCCAAGAGGTGCTGACCCAGTCCGGCACGGTGTACGGCGTGTTCACGCCCTACAAAAACGCCTGGCTCAAGAAGCTCACACCTTTCTACCTGAAGCCCTATCCGGTGGCGCGCCATGCGGCGGCTCTGGCCGACTGGCCTGAAGGCCCACCCGCGCCGGTGCCCAGCCTGGCCGACATTGGCTTTGAGCCCAGCAACTTGGGCGCGCTGCGCCTGCCCACCGGCAGCCGAGGCGCCCAGGCCCTGCTGACCGACTTCCTGCCCCGACTGCCCGCCTATGGCCAGGCGCGCGACTTCCCGGCGGTGAAAGGGCCCAGCTACCTCAGCGTGCACCTGCGCTTTGGCACGGTGTCGATCCGCCAGTTGGCCGGGCTGGCCCACGAACGCGCACAGCAAGGCTGTGCAGGCGCGGCCACCTGGCTGTCCGAGCTGATCTGGCGCGACTTCTATGTGCAGATCCTGGCCAACCACCCGCGCGTCGTGGAGCGCAGCTTCAAGCCCGAGTACGACGCCATCGAATGGGAGCAAGGCCCGCAGGCCGAGGCTTTGTTCCAGGCCTGGTGTGAGGGCCGCACCGGCTACCCCCTGGTGGACGCGGCCATGCTGCAACTCAACCAGACCGGCTACATGCACAACCGCCTGCGCATGGTGGTGGCGAGCTTCCTGGTCAAGGACCTGGGCATCGACTGGCGCTGGGGCGAGCGCTACTTTGCGCAACAACTCAATGACTTTGACCTGTCGGCCAACAACGGCGGCTGGCAATGGGCCAGCTCCAGCGGCTGCGATGCCCAGCCCTACTTCCGCATCTTCAACCCCATCAGCCAGAGCGAGAAGTTCGATGCCGAGGGCAAATTCATCCGCCGCTACCTGCCCCAGTTGGCGGCCCTGCCGAACGCCGACCTGCACGCGCCCTGGCTGGCTCGGCCGCTGACGCTGCAAGCCACGGGCCTGCAACTGGGACGGGACTACCCGTTGCCCATCGTGCAGCACGACGAGGCCCGCGAGCGCACGCTGGCACGCTACGCGGTGGTTAAGAAAAAGGCCTGAGACCGTCCCCCGCCGCCGCCTCGCGCCCCTGCCCCGAGGGGCCAGGCCACAGGCCCGCGACCGAGGCCCCGCTCAGGCGGCGTCGGTGGCGGCGGCCTGGGCCGCGTAGCGGCGCACCAGGCTCAGCAGCTCTTCTTCCGAGTAGGGCTTGCCCAGGTAGTGGTTGACGCCCAGCTCCAGGGCATGCTCGCGGTGCTTGGACGCAATGCGCGAGGTGATCATGACGATGGGCAGGTCGCGCAGGGCTGCGTCGTGGCGGATGTTGCGGGTCAGGTCAAAGCCGTCCATGCGCGGCATCTCGATGTCCGACAAGACCACCACCGGCCGTTCTTCCTGCAAGCGCTCCAGCGCCTGCAAGCCGTCTGAAGCCAGGGCCACACGGTAGCCTTCGCGCTGCAGCAGGCGCTGGGTGACGCGGCGCACGGTGATGGAATCGTCCACCACCAACACCAAGGGCACCTGGGCCAGGGCCGCACCGGCAGACGGACTGGCCGCAGCCGGCAGATCGGGGTTTTGCGGGTCCAGCGCGGCCTGCTCTGCCTGGGCCAGGCGCTGTTGCTCGGTGGTGCGCCGGATCTGATCGCCATACACCGTGGCCAGGGCCACCGGGTTGTAAATCATCACCACCGCGCCCGAAGCCAGCACCGACATGCCGGCCAAACCGGGCAAGCGCGCCAACTGCGGGCCCAGGTTCTTGACCACCACTTCCTGGTTGCCCAGCACTTCATCGACGTGCACCGCGATGCGCTGGGCCGCACTGCGGAAAATCACCACCGGGCGCGTGCGCGCCGCCGGCTCAGCCGCCGAAGGCGCGATTTGCAGCAAGGCGCTGGCGGTGAAGAAGGGCACCCATTCCACGCCCAGATCGAACTGAGCGGACTGGTAAGACGCCCCCAACTCCTCGGGGCCAACACGGCGCACGATCTCCACCAAACTGGCGGGCACGCCCACCGTGACCTGGCCGCAGCGCAGCATGACCACCTGGGTCACCGCCGTGGTCAGGGGCAGCACCAGCTTGAACTGGCTGCCTTCACCAGCGCGGGTGTGGGTCTCGATGCGGCCCCCCAAGGCATTGACCTCGGTGCGCACCACGTCCATGCCGATGCCGCGCCCGGCCAGCTCCGTCACCTCGGTCATGGTGGTGAAACCGGGTGTGAAGATCAACTGGGCCGCATCCTCGTCGGACAGGGCCTGCCCCGGCGACAACAGGCCTTGGGACTCGGCCCGGGCGCGGATGCGCGCCAGGTCCAGCCCCGCACCATCGTCGGCAAACTCCACCGACACGTCGTTGCCGCTTTGCGCCACCGCAATGGTGATGGTGCCGGCCGCCGGCTTGCCTTCGGCCAGGCGCTGCTCGGGCAGCTCCACGCCGTGGGCCACCGCATTGCGCAGCAGGTGCTCGAAGGCGGGCGTCATGCGGTCCAGCACACCCCGGTCCATCTCGATGCTGCCGCCCGTGATGTCGAGCTTGATCTGCTTGCCTGTCTCCTTGGCCGACTGGCGCGCGATCGCGTACAGGCGCTCGGACACGCCGTCAAACTCCACCATGCGGGTGCGCAGCAGGTCGCGCTGCAGCTCGCGGGCCTGGCGGGCCTGGGCGATCAATTCGTCTTCCGTGCCTTCCACCGTGCGCTGCAGATTGCGCTGCACCGTGGCCACGTCGTTGACCGACTCGGCCATCATGCGGGTCAGTTCCTGCACGCGGGTGAAGCGGTCGAACTCCAGCGGATCAAAGCCCGCTGCGCTGTCCTTTGCCTGCGCCAGACGCGACTGCATCTGCGACTCGGCCTGCACCTCGATGTCACGCAGCTGTTGACGCAAGCGGTCCAGGTTGCCCGTCAGCTCGCCCAGCGAGCCCCGCAGCTGGCCCATGCGGGCTTCCAGGCGCGAGCGCGAAATCATCACCTCGCCGGCCTGGTTGACCAGGCGGTCCAGCAGTTGCGAGCGCACGCGCACCGACTGCCCCGACAAGGCTTTGGCCGGCAGCAGTTGCACCGTGGGCGGGAAATGCAGCACCGGGGCGGCGGCGACCGGCTCGGCGACGGCCTCGGGCAAGGCGCTGTCGGCCACCGGAAGGTCGACCGGCGTGAGCGCGGCTTCAGCGGCCTGCTGGCTGTAGTCGCGCAAGGCATCAAAGCTGTCTTGCATGGCGTCAAAGCGGGCCATCAAGGTGTCCAGCGCGGCGGCATCGGCCCCGTCTTCACCCAGGCCTTCGATCAGCGACTCCATGCGGTGCGCCATCTCGCCCAGGCGCAAGGCCCCGGCCAGGCGGGCACTGCCCTTCAGGGTGTGCAGCAAACGCAGCACCTCGGGGCGTTCGGAGGAGCGGCCCGCCGCGCCTTGCCAATGGCGCAGGCTGGCGCCCAGGCGCGGCAGCAACTCCAGCGCTTCTTCTTCAAAAATCGGGAACAGGTCGGGGTCGATCACGTCGACCGCATCGATGTCGTCCTCCAGTTCGGCACGGGCTGGGGCGCTGACCGGCGCAGGTGCGGGGACCAGGGGCTCGGGTGCTGCTTCCAGATGGGCATCGGACTCGACCTCAGGCGCTGGTTCAGACGCCGCCTGGGGTTCGGACTCGGCCTCGGGCTGCGGCGCCAACTCTGCCTGGGGTTCAGACACGGGTTCGGGTTCAGGCAGCGGTTCCGGGTCCGGTTCAGGTTCTGGTTCTGCTGCGGCCTCCAGCAGGTCCACGGGATCGGCCAGGTCAGCCGGCGTGTCGGCCAGATCGTCGAGGCCGGTGTCCGGCGCGCTGGTCAGCCCGGGCTCGGTCTGCTCGACCTCGACCTCGACTTCAGCCTCAGCCTCAGCCGCAGGGGCGACTTCGCTGAGCGCATCAGGCGCGTTCAAGGCCTCATCGAAGGCCGGCTCATTGGAGGCCGGCTCGCTGAGCAGCTCGGACAGATCCAGAGGCTCCTCATCCAGCGTCAAATCCGGCAGCAGGGGGGCTTCGGCCTCCGGCTCGGTGGCGAGGATGTCCAGCAGGGCCTGCACGACCTCGGCCTGGGGCTCTTTGAGGAAGCCCGCAGCGAACTGGTGCAGCAGGCGCCGGATCTCGTCGGCGGCATCCACAAAGGCTTGCGCCTGCTGGCTGCGGCCCTGGCTTTGCAGCTGCACATGTTGCAACGCATGCTCCAGCGTGCGGGCCAGGGCGGACAAAGACTTGAAGCCCACGGTGCCGGAACTGCCCGCCAGCGAGTGCGCGTAGGTGATGGCGTTGTCGGGCACAGGCTCGTGCAGCTCCAGCGCCCACTCACCCAGGCTGGTTTGCAGGCGGCGCGACCACTCGTCGGCCTCATTGAGGTAGACGTTGTAGAGCGGAATGCTCAGGCGCAGATCGCCAATCACCTTGATGGATTCGTTGGCAATGGCCTCGGCAAACACGGTGTCGGGGCCCGCCACGGCGTCCGCGGAGGCCTCGGGCGCAGGCGCTGGCGCCGCCACCGGGCTGGCCCCGGGCAGGATGTAGGGCGCGGGCTCCAGGCGCAAGTCAAAGTCAAATGGCGCCTCGGTCTCGGCGGGCGCTTCCTCGTCGCTGGCGGGCGGCGGGGCGTCGGCGGACGACAGGTCCAGATCCGGCAGGTCCAGGTCGGGCAGGTCGCTGGGCCAGGCGGGACTGGAGCTCGCCGGGGCCGACTCGGGGCTGGCGAATTCGGGCGCGGTGGGCAGCTCGGGGTTGAGGGCTTGCTCCAGCGCTTGCTCGATCGGGTCCACCGCGGGCGTTTCGTCCAGGCCGGCCTGCAGTTCGGCCTCGAACTGCGCGAAGTCGATGTCGTCCACCTGCCAATCGACGGCGGTCGGCGTGGGCTCGGTCGCTGCGGCGCGGTCTTGCGGGTCCAGCAGGCGGGTGGGCGCGAAATCGGGCAGTGGCTCGTCCTCGGCCGGGGCGGCAGGCGGCGCGATCTCCGGCAGGTCCAGCGAAAACGCATCGGGCAGCAGGTCGACCGCTTCGGGCTCGGGCAAGGCCAGCTCCGGGGCGTCCTCGGCGGGGGGCGCCGGGGGCAAACCAAAGTCCAGCGCGAAGTCGAGATCGGCAAAGTCGGGTTCGGTCGCGGGCGCGGGCAGCAGTTCGGCGTCCTCGCCAGAACCGACATCGAGTTGGGCCGCGAGCTCGGGCTCGGGCAGATCGAGGGCCGGCAGTTCGGGCAGCGCCGGCAGATCAGGCAATGCATCGCCCCCCTCCACCAGCGACACCGCGTCGGCGTCGGTGACGGGATCGAGCCCAGCCTCGCTCGCGCCGGCCTCCGCGCCCTCGGACGCAGGCAGCAACAAACGGTCTTCCAGGCGCAGGGCATCCGCCAGCTCGCGCAGCGGCTGAGCGCGCCAGGCTTGGGCCTGGTGGGCGGCGATGTCGTCCGTCCACTGGGCCAACTGGGCCAGCGCATGGCGGCACACGCTCAGCAAGGCGGGGCTGGCGGGCTTTTGCTCGGCCAGCCAAGCGTTGAGCAATTGCTCCAGGGCCCAGGCCGCCTCGCCGTACTCCGTCAGGCCCACCATGCGGGAGCTGCCCTTGAGGGTGTGGAAGGCACGGCGCAGCACGGTCTGCTCGGTCAGTTGGCGGGGCTCGTCGGCCAGGGTGTGGACGGCGGCCTGGCCGGTGCTCAGCACCTCACGGGCCTCCTCCAGAAAGACGTCGATCAGGTCGTCTTCTTCCAGGGCGGGCTCGGGCTCGGCCAAAGCGCCACTGGCGGTGACCGGTGTGGGCACAGGCAGGGCTGGCGCGGCCAGTTCGTCCAGCGCGGCCCACGCGTCCATGGCCGACTCACGGGCTTCGGTGTGGGCCTCATCGGGTTGGGCTTCAAACGCGGCCTGAGGCAGCTCGGCCTGGAAGTCACTGGCGGGCAAGCCTGGCAGCGCGGGCGCTGTGGCCGGAGCGGCCTCATCGAGGTCGGCGGCCGCATCGGTCGGCGCCGCCACCTGTTGGCGCTGGCGTCCGCCCAGGAACTTGAGCTCGCCGGCTTCTTCGTCATAGACGAAGAGCTTGCGCGCCAGGCTGCGCTGGTAGCTCAGCATGTCGATCAAAAAGCCCAGCGCGCCCAGGCTGTTGCCCAGTCGCTCGAAGGTGCCGGCGCGCACGGCGTCGTCGGTCACCTCATCGACCATCAGGCGCTCCACGCTGTCGCGCATGCGCATGGCCGCGTGGGCGGCCTGGTCCAGGCCGAGCACCGACAAGACGCCGCGCATCTGCGACAGCTTGGCGGGCACTTCGCTGAGCACCTGACTGTCGGTGGGTTGGCGGAAGAAGCTGTCCAGGGACTTCTCCACCTCGGTCAGAGTCGAGCGCAGTTCTTCCACCACGCTGCCCATGGTCTGGCGGTCGCTGACGCGGCGGTACAGCTCTTCCATCCAGGGTTCGAGCGCCCCCACCTCATCGCCTTCCAGCACACGCTGCAGGCGCTGGGCCAGGGCGCCAGCGCGCTCGGCCATGACGGCTTCGTCGGTGTCCAGGTCTTGGTAGCAGGCCTGCAAGAACAAAATCGCCGTGGCCACTTCCATGGCCAAGGCCGGGCTGGGCAACTCGCCCTGCTCAGCCGTGACCAGGGCCGTGTGCTGCAGGGCTTCGCCCAGGGCCACGCTGGCCGGGTGCAGCTTGCGCAGGGATTCACCGACCAGGTTGAACTGGTCCACCGCGCTGCGCAGCTTGTTGCGGTCACCGCCCGCCAGGGCCGACCAAGTGTCGGTGGCGGTGGCAATGCGCTTGCGGGCCTGCACCAGCACGGAAGGGTCGAAGCGGCCAAAGCGGCGCGCCTCGTAATCGGCGCTGGGGTGGTCGGCCAGGCCAAAGGCTTCGCGCACCGGGCGCAGCAAGGGGGCCTCGTGCTCGGGCGTCAGCTGGGCCTGGGCGCAGTAGAACAACAGGTCTTGAAACAGGCGCTCGGACACGGCTGCATCGCCGCGAGACAGCGCGGTGTACTGCACCAGCACGCGCGAGATCACGCGTTTGACATACACATCCAGCGGCACCAGCCCCAGGGAAATGCCTTCAAAAAAGCCAGCCGCAACCTTCCAGAACAGCTTGCTGCCCTGGCTGCCGGCATCGGCCAAGCCCGCCGCCAGCTGGCCCATGGCGCGCGCGCCGGCAGGCCGGCCGGTTTTGACCAGGCGCAGCATGGCGTGGTCAAAGCGCGAGCGCACATCAGGGCTGTAGGCCAGGGGCTTGATGTCCTCGGGCAGCGCGGGGTCGGCCAGGCGACGCTCAGGGGTCCAGAGGTCGGCCGGGTGAACCCGCTCTGCGCCCAGCCATTGCTGCACGTCACGGTATTGGGGAAACAGGGCCACGGGCGATACCGCGTGGCCAGCCAGCACGGCTTCCAGGTATTCGCTGATGGCGAAGCTGGCGCGCTCGATGTGGCCGATCACGGTCTCATCGCACAGCTGCGGGCTTTGGATCAGTTTTTGCGCCACACCTTCCATGGCGCGCAGCATCAGGGCCACGGGCGGCTGCCCCACCATCTCGAGCGCACCGGTGGCCTGGTGCAATTGCTGGCGAGCCAGGCGCAAGGCGCTGACATCGGGGGCACTCAGCTCCGCGCCCGCACTTTGCGCGGCCTCGCGCACAAAACGCCGCAGCGCCTTGACCGAGCCCTCAAGGGATTTGCGCAGCTCGTCGAGCACCCAGGCCAAGGGGCCCAGGTCGTGATCCGCGGCATCGGGGCCGACAGAGGCCTCTGCTTCAGTGGGTCGCATGGAGTCGTCCGGTGGGGCGGGAAAGCGGGGCCGTCGTCAATCAGGCGATCTTGAAACGCGCCACGGACTGACGCAGTTCCTCGGCCATGTGGGACAGCTCGCGCACCTGCTGGGCCGTGCTGCGCGTGCCCTCGCCGGTCTGCTCGGTCACCGCAAAAATGTGCTGGATGTTGTCCGCCACCTCGTTGGCCAGGGTGGCTTCGTTCGAAGCCGAGGAGGAAATCTGCTCAATCAGCTCGGCCAGGCGGCGTGACACGCTGTCGATCTCGGTCAGTGCGGTGCCGGCGCTGTCGGACAGGCGCGCCCCTTCGACCACCCCTTGCGTGGAGCGCTCCATGGCGGCCACCGCGTCTTGGGTGTCGGTCTGAATGGCTTTCACCAGGGCCGAAATCTGGCGCGTGGCGTCAGCGGAGCGTTCCGCCAGGCGCTGCACTTCTTCAGCCACCACCGAGAAGCCGCGACCGGCTTCACCGGCCGAGGCGGCCTGGATGGCGGCGTTCAGGGCCAGCACGTTGGTTTGCTCGGTGATGTCCGAAATCAGTTCGGTGATTTCACCGATCTCCTGGGACGATTCGCCCAGGCGCTTGATGCGCTTGGAGGTGTCCTGGATCTGGTCGCGGATGGCGTTCATACCGCCGATGGCGTTTTGCACAGCTTGCAGACCGGAGTCGGCGGCTTGCAGCGACTGGCGCGCCACCGAGGCGGATTCTTGCGCCTGGGCCGACACGCCGTTGATTCGGGTCGCCATGTCCAGCACGGAGCGGCCCGTTTCGCGGATTTCGCGCAGCTGTTCGGTGGAGGCGGCCAGCAGCTCGGTCGAGGTGTTGTCCACCTGGGCCGTGGTCTGGGCCACCCGGGTGGCCGTGTTTTGCACGTTGCCCACCAGCACCCGCAGTTCTTCCACGGTGTAGTTGACCGAGTCGGCGATGGCGCCGGTGATGTCTTCGGTCACGGTGGCTTCTTGCGTCAAATCGCCTTCAGCCACGGTCTGCAATTCGTTCATGAGCCGCAAAATCGCGGCCTGGTTGGCGTCGTTGACGCGCTTGGCTTCCTGCTCTTGGCGCTGCGCTTCGAGCTGCTGCAACTCGGCTGAGGTCTGGCGGTTGCGGCTGTCGAGCAGCTGCACGCGGGCCAAGCCGAAGGCGCAGATCAACACGAAGAACGACGCCACCACCAGGGACAGGATGGAGGTCAGGCTCAAACCGGTTTGCGAAGACAGACGACCTTGCAGCTCTTCGAGGTCGCGGCGCAGCGGCTCGCTGTCGCCCAGGATGGCCGCCTGGGCCTCGCGTGCCGACACCAGGCCTTGCAGGTTGCCCAGAATGGCGCCGGCCTGGGTTCGGGTCTGCTCGTAGACCTTGATCAGGGCTTCCAGTTGCTCGCGGGTCTGGCCGTCCTTGGACGAGCCCAGGCGCAGCTCGGGGCTGCCGTTGAGCAGGCCCTGGGCGATTTCGCGGAAGGAGTTCAAGTCCTTGCCCAGCAAGAACACCGCCTCAGGGCTGACGCCCTCTGTGGTCTGGAACTCGTTGGCCGACTTGCCAATGCGCTGGGTCAGCATCACCAACTGGCCGGCGGCCGAGATTTCCGAGGCTGGTGCGTTCTGCTGCAGCTTCAGGGAGGAGATGGTCTCAGCGATTTCCAGCAAGTCCGCAGACTGGCGGTTGATGGTGCGCAGCGCGTCGCCCACCTGGGTCAGGATTTTTTGCTGGCCCATGACCACGCCAGCATTGCGCTCGGCGCGCTCGATCAGGGGCATGACCTTGTCGAGCTCAGGCTTGAAGCTGTCGTTCAGGGGCTCCAGCCGCATTTGCTCGTCACCCGAGCCCAGGCCACGCACGGCCTTGACCAGCACGCCCGAGCTTTCGACCACGTCGGGGAAGGCCTGGGGGCTGCCCACCAGCGCCTGCGACACCGACTTGGCCAAGCGTTGCGACTGCATCAGCGACTGGCCGGTGGCGGCGAGCTGCTGGGCCACTTTGTCGGCCTGGCTCAGCGCATAACCGGCGATGGCGGCCAGCACCAGCATGGCCACCCCCAGCAAGATGAACAAGATGCGCTGATGGCGCGCCACCGAGCCACGGCCCAGCAGGGGCAGGTCGATCAGGCCTTCGGTCGCGTCCTTGATGTCGGACTCGGCCAAGCGGGTTTCAGCAAAGCCCCCGACGCGGTTGTCCATCTCGGTGCTGGGCGCCAGGGACTCCGGCAAGGACAGGCCCGACTCCTGATGGGTGTCATGGCGTGCGCCAAAAGCCTGCTCGGTGATGGCCTCGTCCTGACGCGTATCAGGCACCCCGATGGACACCGAGGAATCGGCCTCCGTCGAGGTCTTCTTGGCAAACAGCTTTCCTAATTTGTCGACAAATGACATGGCACGACCTTGGCTGAAAAACTCAGGCACTGATACTGAGGAACTGGGCGGATTGCGACAGCAGCTGGAGTTTGATCTCCTGCCAGCGGTCGCCTTGGGCATCGGTGTAGACCCCGCCCAAAAAGGCCGGCGCGCCGGGCTCTGGGGGGGTGGAAGAGACAAAGGCGTCGGGGCTGCGCAAGCCGGCCAGACGGTCCACCACCAGGGCGGCATTGACGTCGAGGGCGGTGTTGAGCGCCAGCAGGCTGCAGCTGGATTGGGCCAGCTCGGTGCGCGGCAGCGGGCGGGGGGCACCCGACCAGGCCTCGGCCAGGAAGGCCGAGAGATCCACAATGCCGGCCAGGCTGCCACGCAGATTGGCCACGCCCCAGAACCAGGCCTGGGTGTAGGGCACGGCCTGCACCGGTGCCCAGGGGAAGATCTCGCCCGACTGGGCCAAGGGCATCAGGTAGCGGCCCGCGCCGGCTTCGACCGCCAACCAGGCAATGGAGGGGCCATCTGACTGAGCCGCTTGCAAACGCACCGCGAGACGGCTCTGGAGTTCACGAAGGGCTTCACGATTGGCCATTGCGATTGGGTTCTGCGCTCAGTTCAGCGCGTTGATCTTGGCTTTGAGTTCCGCTGGATCGACCGGCTTGGTGATGTAGCCCCTCGCCCCTTGGCGCAGGCCCCAGACCCGGTCGGTCTCTTGGTTCTTGCTGGTGCACATGATGATGGGCACGTCGGCGAACTTGGGGTCGCGGCTGATCGAGCGGGTCAGCTGGAACCCGTTTTGCCCGGGCATGACCACGTCCATCAGGATCAGGTCGGGCTTGTCTTCGGCCAGGCGCTTGAAAGCCTCATCGGCGTTCTCGGCCGTGCGCACTTGCATGCCATTCTTTTGCAGCAGATCGGACAAAAACAGCAACTCTGTTTTTGAATCGTCCACGATCAGCACCTTGTGAATGGGCATCACCTCGCTCCTTGGGTCTGCATGCCGAACTGCCGCACAGCTTGCAGCAGTTGGTCTTTGGTAAATGGTTTGGTGAGGTAGTCCTGACAGCCCACCATGCGGCCGCGCGCCTTATCGAACACGCCATCCTTGGAAGACAGCATGACCACCGGCGTGGCCGCAAAACGCTCATTGCGCTTGATGATGGCACACGTTTGGTAGCCATCCAGCTTGGGCATCAGGATGTCGCAAAAGATCAGTTGAGGCTCGTAGTCGCTGACTTTGGCCAACGCGTCGAAACCGTCGTCGGCGAGCATGACCTCATAGCCGCCCTGCTTCAGAAAAATTTCGGCGCTGCGCCGGATGGTGTTGCTGTCGTCCACCACCAGGACCTTGAGTCCTGAACTGTCACCGGGCATCAATGGGTTCCTCCTGTCGCCAGATTCGACGCCAGCAAGGGAGTCAGCTTGTCAGATCTGGACCATTTCAAAATCTTCTTTGCGGGCGCCGCACTCGGGGCAAGTCCAGTTCATGGGGACTTGTTCCCAGGGGGTGCCGGGGGCAATGCCCTCTTCCGGCGAGCCTGTCGCTTCGTCGTAAATCCAACCGCAAATAAGACACATCCAAGTTTTATTATCAGTCACAGCTTAAAGGGCCTTCAATTAGAATGCAACGATTGTATCGAGTCCTGCGGCAGGTTCTGCCACCCTGCAAAGGCTGCCCTTTTCCGGACTTCATGACCACGTTCACCCCCCCCGAATCCCCCCTTCTGACCTCTGACGAAGAAGGCACGCCCGCCTGTGTCATGGTGTTCAACGGCAGCGATCCCAGCGGCGCGGGTGGCCTGGGGGCCGACATCACCACCATCGCCTCCGTGGGCGGACACGCGCTGCCCGTGGTCACGGGTGCGTACATCCGAGACACGGCAGAAATCTTTGACCACGCGGCCTTTGACGACGAAGTCGTCACCGAGCAAGCCCGCACCGCCCTGGAAGACATGCCGGTGCAGGTGATCAAGGTGGGCTTTGTCGGCGACCCGGAAAACATCAGCGCCATCGCCAGCATCAGCGCCGACTACCCAGACATCCCGCTCGTGGCCTACATGCCCAACCTGTCGTGGTGGGAAGAAGACCGCATCGACAGCTACCTCGATGCGTTTGCTGAGCTGCTGCTGCCCCAGACCTCGGTGTTGGTCGGCAACCACAGCACCTTGTGGCGCTGGCTGCTGCCCGACTGGAGCCATGAGCGCTCGCCGACCGCGCGTGACATCGCCGCGGCGGCATCTGAAAAAGGCGTGCCCTACACCCTGGTGACCGGCATCCCCCTGCCCGACCAGCATGTGGACAACGTGCTGGCCAGCCCGCAGACCACGCTGGGCCATGTGCAGTTCGAACTGTTTGACGCGGTGTTTGCCGGCGCTGGCGACACCTTGTCCGCGGCCCTGGCCGCCCTGCTGGCCACGGGCATGGACCTGGGCGAGGCGACCAGCGAAGCCTTGAGCTACCTGGACCGCTGCCTGGACTCGGGCTTTCGACCGGGCATGGGCCATGTGGTGCCCGACCGCCTGTTCTGGGCTCAGCCCGAAGACGACGAAGAAGACGACGACCCCACCGAGCCCAGCGACCCGCTGGCCGGTTTTGTGATTCCACCCCATGACACCAAGCACTGATCTGAACCTGCCCCTGTTCGAACGCGCCAAGCGCGTCATCCCCGGCGGCGTGAACTCGCCGGTTCGCGCTTTCCGCGCCGTGGGCGGCACGCCCCGCTTTGTGAAGCGCGCCGAGGGCGCCTACTTCTGGGACGCCAACGACCAGCGCTACATCGACTACATCGGCTCCTGGGGCCCCATGATCCTGGGTCACGGCCACCCGGCCGTGCTCGAAGCCGTGCAAAAGGCCGCATTGGATGGCTTCTCCTTCGGCGCCCCAACCGAGCGCGAAATCGAACTGGCCGAAGAAATCCTCGGCCTCATGCCCTCGATGGACATGGTGCGCCTGGTCAGCTCGGGCACCGAAGCCGGCATGAGCGCGATCCGCCTGGCGCGCGGCGCCACCGGCCGCAGCAAGCTGATCAAGTTTGAAGGCTGCTACCACGGCCACGCCGATGCGCTGCTGGTCAAGGCCGGTTCCGGTCTGGCCACCTTTGGCACCTCGACCAGCGCGGGTGTGCCCCCTGAAGTGGTGCAACACACCCTGGTGCTCGAGTTCAACAACATCGCCCAACTCGAAGAAGCCTTTGCCGTGCACGGCCGCGAACTGGCCTGCCTGATGATCGAGCCGATCGCCGGCAACATGAACTTTGTGCGCGCCTCGGTGCCCTTCATGAAGCGCTGCCGTGAGCTGTGCACCGAATACGGCGCGCTGCTGATCCTGGACGAAGTGATGACCGGCTTCCGCGTCGCGCTGGGCAGCGCGCAAAGCGTGTACGCCCAGTCCATCCCGGGCTTCAAGCCCGACATCACGGTGCTGGGCAAGGTGATTGGTGGCGGCATGCCGCTGGCGGCGTTTGGCGCCCCGCGCGCCATCATGGAACACCTGGCGCCCTTGGGCGGCGTCTACCAGGCCGGCACCCTGTCGGGCAACCCGGTGGCGACGGCCTGCGGCTTGACCACCTTGCGCGAGATCCGCAAGCCTGGCTTTTTTGAAGCCCTGTCGGCCCGCACCCAAAGCCTGGTCGACGGCCTGCGTGCCGCTGCCGCGGCCGAAGGCGTGGCCTTCAGCGCCGACTGCCAGGGTGGCATGTTCGGCTTCTTCCTGCTGCCCGAGCTGCCGCAGAACTACGCCAAAGTCATGACCAGCGACAGCCCGCGCTTCAACCGCCTGTTCCACGGCCTGCTGGACCGTGGCGTCTACATCGCTCCAGCGCTGTACGAAGCCGGTTTTGTCAGCGGCGCCCACACCGAGGCCGACATCGCCGAGACCGTGGCTGCCGCGCGCGCCGTGTTCAAGGAACTGGCCGCCGGCTGAGCACCCCACACGCGTCGGCCGCGCAGCCGACACGTCCAAGCAAAAAGCGGCCCGCAGGCCGCTTTTTTTCGTCCGGGGGCAGCAGGCCAGGGCCCGCTGCGTCAGACCTCAGTGGCGGAAGTGGCGCACACCGCTGAACACCATGGCCACGCCACGCTCGTTGGCGGCGTCGATCACTTCCTGGTCGCGCATCGAGCCACCGGGCTGGATCACGCAGGTGGCACCTGCGTCCACCACCACGTCCAGGCCGTCACGGAAGGGGAAGAAGGCGTCGCTCGCCACGGCCGTGCCTTGCAGGCTCAGGCTGGCGTGGCCGGCCTTGATGCTGGCGATGCGGGCCGAGTCCAGGCGGCTCATTTGGCCAGCGCCCACCCCCATGGTCATGCCGCCCTTGCAGAACACAATGGCGTTGCTCTTGACGTACTTGGCGACCTTCCAGGCGAACAGCAGGTCTTGCAGTTCTTCGGCCGTGGGCTGCTTGGTGGTGACGACCTTGAGGTCGGCCAGTTGCAGCTCGTGGTTGTCGGCGGTCTGCATGAGCAGGCCCGAGCCAATGCGCTTGACGTCGACCAGGTTCTGGCCCTTGTCCCAGGCGGTGCTGCCACCCGTGGGCAGCGCGATCTTGAGCAGGCGCACATTGACCTTGCTCTTGAAGACTTCCAGCGCTTCGACGCTGAAGTCAGGCGCCATCAGCACTTCCACAAATTGCTTGCTGACTTGCTGCGCGGCCACGCCGTCGAGCGGGCGGTTGAAGGCGATGATGCCGCCGAAGGCCGAGGTCGGGTCGGTCTGGAAAGCCTTGCTGTAGGCCTCGAGCGGGTTGGCGCCCACGGCCACGCCGCAGGGGTTGGCGTGCTTGACGATGACGCAGGCAGGCGCGTCGAAGCTCTTCACGCATTCCCACGCAGCGTCGGCGTCGGCGATGTTGTTGTAGCTCAGTTCCTTGCCTTGCACCTGGGTGGCCGTGACCAGCGAGCCCGGCGCCGGGTACAGGTCCCGGTAGAAGGCGGCTTGCTGGTGCGGGTTCTCGCCGTAGCGCAGGTCTTGCAGCTTGACGAAGCGGCCATTGCTCTGGGCCGGGAACAACTGCTGCGAAGGCGTGTTGTTGCCTTCTTCAAAGTTCAGTGCCGACAGGTAGTCGCTGATGGCGCCGTCGTATTGGCTGATGCGGTTGAAGGCGGCCACCGACAGGGCAAAACGGGTCTTGTCGGTCAGCTTGCCGGCGCTCTTGAGCTCGGCCAGCACGCCGGCGTATTGCGACGCGTCGGTCAGCACGCCCACGTCCTTCCAGTTCTTGGCGGCGCTGCGCACCATGGCCGGGCCACCGATGTCGATGTTCTCGATCGCGTCTTCCAGCGTGCAGCCGGGCTTGGCCACGGTGGCTTCAAACGGGTAGAGGTTGACCACCAGCAGGTCGATGGTGTCGATGCCGTGCGCGGCCAGGGCGGCCATGTGCTCGGGCACGTCGCGGCGGGCCAGCAGGCCGCCGTGCACCTTGGGGTGCAGGGTCTTGACGCGGCCGTCCAGCATTTCAGGGAAGGCGGTCACTTCAGCCACTTCGGTGACCGGCAGGCCTTGTTCGGCCAGCAGCTTGGCGGTGCCGCCGGTGGAGATCAGCTTGATGCCGAGGGCATGCAGTTCCCGGGCCAATTCGACGATGCCGGTCTTGTCGGAAACAGAGAGGAGTGCGTTCATGCGAGGTCTTCTGGTTGGAATGTGGAAAGGGGGTGGTGACCAGGCCGGAGCCGGGCCACCTGCAGTTCAAAAAGTCATTTGAGCAATTGGTGCTCGAGCAGCTTCTTGCGCAAGGTGTTGCGGTTCAGGCCCAGCCATTCGGCGGCGCGCGACTGGTTTTGCTCGGCCTGGGCCATGACCACTTCCAGCAGCGGCTTTTCGACCAAGCGGATCAGCATGTCGTGCATGCCGTGGGGCTCTTCGCCGTGCAGGTCGCGGAAGTACTCCAGCAGGTTGTCACGGACACAGTCTTCGATGTTCTTATTGCTCATGCAGCGATTTCCATTGTTTCTTCGTCCACGCCCACAGCGGCCGCACCTGCCCACTCCGGCAGGCGCTCCATCCGGTCGCCCAAAGCGTCAAAATACCCCGCCACCGCAGCCCACTGCTGGGCGCTGTCTTCGATGCCATTGATCTGCTGGCGCAAGTCCTCGCCCTGGGGCAAGCCCTTGACGTACCAGCCGATGTGCTTGCGCGCCGAGCGCACGCCGGTGAATTCACCGTACAGGCTGTAGTGCTCCTGCAGGTGCTCGAGCAGCCAGTGCCGCACCTCGGCCACGCGGGGCGGCGCCAGCAGCGTGCCCGTGGCCAGGAAGTGCGCGATCTCGCGGAAGATCCAAGGCCGGCCCTGGGCGGCGCGACCAATCATGATCGCATCGGCCCCGGTGCGCTGCAGCACCTCCAGCGCCTTGTGCGGGCTGTCAATGTCGCCATTGGCCACCACCGGGATGGCGACTGCGGCCTTGACGGCGGCAATCGTCTCGTACTCGGCCTGGCCTTTGTAGCCCTGCTCGCGGGTGCGGCCGTGCACGGTCAGCATTTGCACGCCCACCGACTCGAAGCCCTTGGCCAGCACCAAAGCGTTTTTGTGCTGCTGGCACCAGCCGGTGCGCATCTTTAAGGTGACGGGTACGCGGTGCGGCGCGCAGGCCTCGACCACGGCCTCGGCAATGGACAGGGCCAGCGACTCGTCCTGCATCAAGGCCGAGCCGGCCCACTTGTTGCACACCTTCTTGGCCGGGCAGCCCATGTTGATGTCGATCACCTGGGCGCCGCGCTCGATGTTGTAGACCGCAGCGTCGGCCATCATCTGGGCTTCGGTGCCGGCGATCTGCACCGCGATCGGCTCTTTTTCACCCTCGTGATTGGCGCGGCGGGACGTCTTCAGGGAGTTCCACAAATCACGGCGGGAGGTCACCATCTCGCTGACCGCGTAGCCCGCCCCCAGCGATTTGCACAGCTGTCGGAAAGGCCGGTCCGTGACCCCCGCCATGGGGGCCACAAACAAGGAATTTTCAAGCGACAGGTGACCAATCTGCATGGATCAGGCAGGTTTTGCGGGTGACGGGGGGAGAGGTGCTGCATGCCGGAGCATGCTGAAAAATGAGGCATGATTGTAGCTGCTTAATTTTTCAGCAATTGAAATGGGCTTTTGGCCCGCCTCCGCCACCCCCAACAAGGGGTTTGCGCGATGCCTATACTGAGCGCCCATGCAAGCCTGGATCGACACCCTGCTCCACCTCTTGGCCCTGCCCGAGTTGGGCCTGAGCACGCTGTTCGTGGTGTCGTTCATCTCGGCCACCTTGCTGCCCCTGGGCTCGGAGCCCGCCTTGTTCGGCCTGCTCAAGCTCAACCCGGATTTGTTCTGGCCCGCCATCGCCGTGGCCACCGCCGGCAACACGTTGGGCGGCGCTGTGGACTGGTGGATGGGCTACGGCGCCCACAAGGCGATGGACCACTACCACCGCTCGCCCCACCACCTGCGGGTGCTGAGCTGGCTGCAGCGCCTGGGGCCCAAGGCCTGCCTGCTGAGCTGGCTGCCCCTGCTGGGCGACCCCCTGTGCGCCGTGGCCGGCTGGCTGCGCCTGCCGTTTTGGCCCTGCGTGGGCTGGATGCTGATCGGCAAGTTCCTGCGCTACCTGGGCATGACCGTGGGGCTGCTGTACCTGTTCCCGAACTGAGCCTCCGTTAGAGCAATGCAGGTGCCCGCCCGGGCCACTGTGCGCTACAGTCAGCGCTCTGCAACTCCGAGGGAGGGCACCGCCCCATGGTGCGTTTTTTTCTGATTTTTCTGGCCCTGCTGGTGGCCTTGTTCGTCGGCGAACTGACCCCACCGGCGCAGCAGTGGCTGGTCCTGCCCTGGACGTCTTTCCTGGCCAGCGCCAGCGCCTTCCTGGTGCAGTTGTTTGATGCCAATGTGGTGTCGTACGGTAAGATTTTGCAGAACGCCAAGACGGGCATCGGGGTCTCGATCGAGGCCGGCTGCAACGGGGTCGAAGCCTGCCTGATCCTGCTGGCGGCGCTGCTGGCCTACCCGGCACGCTGGTCGGCCAAGCTGGTGGGCTTGGCCCTGGGCTTTGTCGCCATCCAGGCCCTGAACCTGCTGCGCATCATCTCGCTGTTCTACCTGGCGGGTTGGAACACCCAGGCTTTTGAGTTTGCCCACCTGTACTTGTGGCAAGCCCTGATCATGCTCGACGTGCTGGTGGTCTGGCTGGTCTGGATGCGCTGGGTGGCGCGGCAGGACTTTCGCCGCCAACACCTGAATGACGCGCCCTCAGGGGTCGCCCCATGAAGCCCGGCTTCAGCGTCATCAGCGGCTTTTTTGTGCGGGCCCTGCTCTGGCTGGTGCCCTGCCTGGCCCTGTGGTATGCGGGCCGCCACTATGTGGTGCTGGCGCCGGCCTGGCTGGCCGAGTTCACCATGCACAACCTGTTCCCGTTCTGGGTTCATGGCTCTGAATTGCAAGGCACCCAACAGGTGCTGCTGACAGGCCTGAGCGTGGCTATGCCCGGCGGCCGACTGGCCGACGTGACGCCCGAAGCCAATGTGCTGACCTACGCCTATGGCGCGCCGCTGCTGGCAGCCCTGTTCCTGGCCGTGCGCTCGCCCGGGTGCTGGTGGAAGATCCCGCTGGGCTGGCTGATGCTGCTGCCCTTCCAGGCCTGGGGTGTGTGCTTCACCTGGCTGCTGCAGTTGGGCGTGCACATGGCCGATGCCACGCGCAGCCAAACCCGTTTTGATGCCTTCGACACCAACCTGATCGGTGCGGGTTACCAAATCGGCTTCTTGCTGCTGCCCACGCTGGCCCCCATCCTGATCTGGCTCGCACTGGACCGGAGACTGATCCAACAGGTGCTGATCGAAGGGGCGCTGAGCGCGGGTGAGTGAAGCGCCGCTCCGTCGGTTGGCTCAGCGGCCCAGCCGCTGCCAGAGCTTGAGCGCGTAAAACTCCAGCACCCCGCGCTGACGCCGGTAAGTGCTTTGCGACTCGGCATAGGCGGCCAGCATCTGAGGCCGCGTGCAGGCACTGATCAGGCTGGGCCCGCCGACCCGCCGCGCCACCACCGGTTCGGCCAGGGCCACATGGCCGGCCTGGCGCACGGCGCGCATGAAGAAATCAATGTCCTCGTACACCGGCATGGTGGTGCTGAAGCCGCCCGTGGCCTGAAAAGCCTCACGCCGGATCACACAGGTGCTGCACACCAGCAAGGCCGGCCCGAACAACAGGCGGGCCACCACGCGCAGCGAGGACGGCCCCCGCGCCAGCCAGGCCACGGCCTGCTCGAAATAGGCCCGCTCTTCCTCGACCCGGCGCGCATCCTCTCCAAAGGGCTGGGGCGCGCTGATCAAGACCCCGGCACTCGATGCGCTGAGCTGGGCGCAGGCCCGGGCCAAGGCCTCAGGCAAGGCCCGGTCGTCGTCGTCCAGAAAGTACAGCAGCGGCGCCCGCGCCAGCGCAGCGCCCCGGTTGCGCAGCACCGCCGGGTGGCCGCCGGTGGGCGGCTGGTGCAGCAGGTAGCTGACCCTCGGGTCGTTCAACCCTTCGATCACCGCACGGGCGCTGCCCTCCGGGCTGTCGTCCAGCACAAAGACCTCCACCTGCAGACCGGGCACCGCGAGCGCACTGTGCACCGCGTCCAGCAACATGGCTTCGCGGCGGAAGGTGGGGATGATGATGCTGAGGTCGGGTGAGGGGTTCATCGCGGGACTGGAAACAAAAAAGGGGGCGGGCGCTACCAACGCGCCCCTTCACCAGCGGCCCGTACCGTTCGATCATTGAGCCAACGGCACGGTGACGGTTTTTTTGGGGTTATTAGCGTGTCATGAAAATCAGAGATCCGCAGAAATTCGAGTCAGCTCGACGGCACCGCAAGTCGCCTCAAAAGGCGGAATCAAGACAGGCATGACCGGATCCTCAGTGCGGCTCCCACTGTTAGACTTGGACGACCAACCCAACGTCTTGCGCAAACTCAGACAGAGGCTCGTTATCAAGCGTCGGCACTTTTGATCGTTGCGAGAAAGGTCATCCAACCATGTTGGGACTATAAAGGCACTTTTTGTCAAAGACCAACGCGCATGAAACCCCGCCACATCACCTCAGACCGCAGCGGAGGTTTTAGCGCCCCGATGCGGTCGAGTCGGTGATAGCGGCAGAAGCCGAAGTGAAATCAAGCGGTGGGCGAGCAAACAACAACAAGCGCAGCAGAGGAAGGTAGCAAGTGAGCTTGGAAGGACAACTCCTTGACCAGAAGTCCTTGCGGGCCGTGACCGGCAAGACGGCGGACTGGAACGAAATCGCTAAGGACTGCATTGCCTTTGCCAATGCAACGGGTGGCCGTCTACTGCTGGGGATTGAGGATGGGCAGAGCGAGCCCCCAGCCGACCAGCGCATCCCTCCAGACCTGCCTGACACATTGCGCCGCAAGTTGGCAAAGCGCACGGTCAACGTGACGGTGCTGCCGGATGTCACCCTCGCGCCCAATGGCGGCCAGTACATCGAATTGCGCATTCCGCGCGCCATGGCCGTTGCATCCACCACGGACGGCCGCTACTTCTTGCGCGTAGCCGATCAAAGCAAGCCCGTGACGGGCGATGACGTGATGCGCCTCGCCAGTGAGCGTTCCGCATTGCCGTGGGAAACGCAAACCACCTTGCATGTTCCACGTACCGAAATTGATGTCGCCAAACGCGACAAGCTGCTTGCAGCCTTGCGCGCATCGGATCGCGTCAAGCCGTCCGTGAAGGAGAAGTCTGACGACGAACTGCTCGATCACTATCAGCTCGCACAAGGACCAAACCTCACCAACCTGGGCGTGCTCAGTCTCGGTCGCCAGCATCATCGCGCGCAACTGACCACCGCTCCAGTCATCCAGTTCATCAAGTACGACGAGCACGGGCAGAAGGTCAACAAGCTGGTGTGGGACGACCACACGCAAAGCCCGATGGAGTTGATCGAAGTAGTCTGGCAGGAGGTGCCTGACTTCCGCGAGCGCTACGAGCTGCCCGATGGCCTGTACCGCCAGAACGTGCCTGCCTTTGATGAAATCGTGGTGCGCGAATTGTTGGTCAACGCGTTGGTGCACCGTCCCTACACCCAGCGCGGTGACATTTTTTTGAACCTGCATCCAGACCGGCTGGAAATGGTCAACCCTGGACCGCTACCGCTGGGCGTCTCGCCACAGAACGTGCTCCACACCACGGTACGCCGTAACGAACACCTGGCACGCCTGTTCCATGACTTGAAACTGATGGAGCGGGAAGGCAGTGGCTTCGACAAGATTTTCGAGGTGCTGCTCTCACAAGGCCGCCCGGCTCCCGAGTTGATCGAGAGCCACGACCGTGTGCAGGTGACGGTGCGCCGCCGCATCCTCAAGCCCGAGATCATCGACTTCATTGCGAAGGCAGACCAGACCTATCAGCTCACGCAGCGCGAGCGGATCGCGTTGGGCCTATTGGCGCAGCACGATGCCCTGACGGCGCGCGAGCTGGCAACGTCGCTTGAACTGCCATCGGTTGAAGCATTGCAACCTTGGCTCAAGCGGCTCCTGGACTGGCAGTTGGTGCAAAGCGCCGGCCGCACCCAGGCAACGCGCTACTTTGTTGACCCGAGCCTGCTGCGCAGCCTCCAGTTCACCGGCGAGACCACCCTCAAGCGCATTGAGCCACACCGCCTGGCCGCACTGGTCTTGGAAGACCTGCAGCGCTACCCCAGGTCAGCCATCAGCGACATCCACCAGCGCGTCGGCGGTGAAATCCATCCCAAGCAAGTCAAGCGCGCGCTGGAAGAGCTGATCGAGCGCGGGGACGTCCGGTTTGAGGGCAACAACCGCTGGCGGCGGTACTGGGCGGTGGCATGAACAGTCTATCGGACAACCTGTGTTCTATCGGCGATAGATGGGTGATAGAAGCTGGGCGATACGTCGGCAACCGCCTGAAGAAGCAAGGATTTCTATCGACCCAAGGCGACAAAAGCAGGGAGATAGAACGCGGCCCTCTTGCCGTAACAACCCATTTCCTCCAGTTCAAGCATCGAGCCTGAGCCGGACCCAACGAATCAAAACTGGACTTTTAAGATGACAAGTAACGAACAACGCGCTGCCCTACAGCGCAAGATCTGGGATATCGCCAATGACGTCCGCGGTGCCGTCGATGGGTGGGACTTCAAGCAATACGTACTGGGCACCCTGTTCTATCGCTTCATCAGCGAGAACTTCATCGACTACATCACCGGCGGCGACCCCTCTGTCAATTACGCCGCCATGGCAGACAGTGATCCGAACATCGCGGCCGCCAAAGATGACGCCATCAAGACCAAGGGCTACTTCATCTACCCCAGCCAGCTGTTCGTCAATATCGCGGCCAACGCCAACACCAATGAAAGCCTGAATACCGATCTGGCCAACATCTTTGCCGCTATCGAAGCCTCCGCCAACGGTTACCCCTCCGAGCGCGACATCAAAGGCCTGTTTGCTGATTTCGACACCACCAGCAACCGCCTTGGCAACACCGTCAAAGACAAGAACGATCGACTGTCCAAAGTGCTCAAGCGCGTGGCGGAGCTGGACTTCGGCGGTTTCGATGCTAGCCACATCGATCTGTTCGGGGACGCCTACGAATTCCTGATTTCGAACTACGCGGCTAACGCGGGCAAGTCGGGCGGCGAGTTTTTCACACCGCAGCATGTGTCCAAGCTGATCGCCCAGCTGGCCATGCACAAGCAAACCAGCGTCAACAAGATTTATGACCCCGCCTGCGGCTCCGGCTCGCTGCTGCTGCAAGCTAAGAAGCACTTCGACCAACACCTGATCGAAGACGGGTTCTTTGGGCAAGAAATCAACCACACCACGTACAACCTGGCGCGGATGAACATGTTCTTGCACAACGTGAACTACGACAAGTTCAACATCCAGTTGGGCAACACGCTGGAAGAGCCGCATTTCGCTGACGACCGGCCATTTGATGCCATCGTCTCCAACCCGCCGTATTCGGTGAAGTGGATCGGCAGCGACGACCCCACGCTGATCAACGACGAACGCTTTGCCCCGGCCGGTGTGCTCGCGCCCAAGTCCAAGGCCGACTTTGCCTTTGTGCTGCACGCGCTGAACTACCTTTCCAGCAAAGGCCGCGCGGCGATTGTCTGCTTCCCCGGCATCTTTTACCGGGGCGGTGCTGAGCAGAAAATCCGCCAGTATCTGGTGGATAACAACTACGTCGAATCCGTGATCTCGCTTGCCCCCAATTTGTTTTACGGGACCACTATCGCCGTAAACATTCTGGTACTGGCAAAAAACAAGAAGAACACCACTACTCAGTTCATCGATGCCAGTGGGCTATTCAAGAAAGAAACAAATAACAACGTACTGCTGGAATCGCATATCGAGCAGATCATGGTGGCGTTCGACAGCAAGGCCAACATTGAGCACTTTGCCAAGACCGTTCCCTTAGAACAGGTCGCTGCCAACGACTACAACCTCTCGGTCAGCAGCTATGTGGATGCGAAGGACAACCGCGAGGTAGTAAATATCGTCAAGCTCAATACCGACCTGAAAGCCGCGGTGACCAGAATCGACCAACTGCGAAAAGACATTGATGCCATCGTCGCGGAGATTGAGGGACAGGAGTTCGAAGCATGAGCCAAGCGAACTATTTGGAAAAGCTTCTGGATGGCGTTGGGGTGGAATGGATGCCTCTGACAGATGTCGTTGACTTCAAGCGAGGCGAGCAGCTAAAGCCAACCAACATTATCCCCGGCCCATATCCAATAGTGACCGCCAGCAAAACGGAAGTCGGATCGCATTCCACGTGGAACTTCGGGCCCGTGAGCATCACCATTACGTCGCACGGCGCATATGCAGGCCACGTCAACTATTGGTCAACCCCAATCTGGCTAGCCAATAATGTTTTCCTCTTGTCGCCAAAGATTAAATTGCTTCATAAGTTTCTCTATTATTTCTTGAAAAACAATGAATCAGCAATTCAGGGTCTTGCAAAGGGTGGCGGAGTACCATACTTCAACACGCGTGACGTTGCGCCGCTTTTGATCCCAATCCCCTGCCCGAAAAATCCCAAAAAATCGCTGAAAATCCAAACCGAAATCGTCCGCTTACTGGACAGCTTCACCGAGCTTACCGCTCAACTTCACGCCGAGCTGACTGCCCGAAGAGAGCAATACCATTACTATCGTGATGAGTTATTAAGTTTTGACGATAGTGACGTTGAGTGGAAAACTCTGGAAGAAGTTACAAAAAGTATCGCCTCAGGGCGAAATAAGGATCGAGTTGCAGATGGTCCTGTCCCAGTCTATGGATCGACGGGGCTGATTGGCTTCACTAGCGAAGCAGCGTACTCGGGCGAAGTGCTTCTCGTTGCGCGAGTCGGCGCAAACGCTGGGCGAGTCAATGCGGTATCGGGTAGTTTTGACGTATCTGATAACACTCTCATAGTTCGCCCTAAAGATGAATGGAATATTCGCTTCGCGTTTCATCAGCTAACGCACATGAATCTGAATCAGTATGCGGTGGGAGGAGGTCAGCCACTAGTGACGGGCGGCCTTCTAAAAGGATTGAAAATCCCGTTTCCATCAATGCGGGAGCAAGAGCGAATTGCGGGCATCCTTGATAAGTTCCACACCCTAACAACATCCCTCACTGCAGGCTTGCCTCACGAGATCGAGCTACGCCAAAAGCAATACGAATACTACCGTGATCTACTGATGAGCTTTCCAAAGCCGGAAGAGGTGAAGGCATAACATGGGAAAGACACTCGTGCAGATTGCACAACAGCTGCAAAATGCTAACAAAAAGGTGCAACTAATCTATGCATTCAATGGATCAGGCAAAACTCGGCTATCCCGGGCGTTCAAGGATTTGATTGCACCAAAGAACTCCGAGGACCACAATGGAGGAGAAATAGCCCCCCCGCGGAACAAGATACTTTATTACAACGCATTCACTGAAGACTTGTTTTACTGGGATAACGACTTAGACAGCGACGTTGAACCCAAGCTTAAGGTTCAACCGAATACTTTTACGGACTGGCTGATCACGCTACTCCAAGAGTTGGGTGAAGATGGCAACATTGCATCAAACTTTCAACGGTATACGAGCAGCAATATCAATCCGGTGTTTAATCAAAGATATACGAAGAAGATTAGAAATTTTGACGAACAAGAGGTTGACTTGGTCGTTCCAGCCTTTTCTGAAATTTCTTTCCAGGTGCCTATCAATAGGCCTGTTATCGCCGCTCAAACCGATTCGGGCGCGAGTGTTGTCGACGCCCCAATTCAGGGTCAATACCAAATAATTAAAATCTCTAAAGGCGAAGAAAGTAATTTTATTTGGAGTGTTGCGTATACACTTTTAGAGCAGGCTGTACTAATACGCAATGAGGCCAATATAGCAAATAGAGTTACCGATAAATTCAATAGCTTGGAGTATGTTTTTATTGATGATCCGGTAAGTTCGTTGGATGACGGCCATCTCATAGAACTTGCTGTTGATTTGGCTGGGCTAATCAAAAAAAGCGCTTATGTTGAGGGCAAAGGATTGAAGTTTGTAATAACAACGCACAGCCCTCTTTTTTACAACGTTTTGCACAATGAACTTAACAACGATCTAAAAAAACGCAATCAGGATGGCACTTCATCCTGGATTTATAAGCGTGGGCAATCTGAGAAATACAGGCTAGAGAAGAAGGCCGATGGCAATTTTGATTTGATCACATCCAATGACCATCCTTTCTCTTATCACTTGTTCTTGCTGGCCGAATTGCGATCCGCCATAAAGGACGGACAGATAAAGAAATATCACTTCAACTTTTTGAGAAACATTCTCGAAAAGACGGCGACATTCTTGGGCTATCTACGATGGGAAGATTTGCTTCAGACGACTTCAGATGGTGTGCCGGACCCATTCGCAAACAGAATTCTGAATCTGTCTAGTCATTCTGCACACTCAGGTGAAGAAGTGGCTGAGATAGAAGAATCTGATAAGGAAAGGCTTGCTCAGCTGGTTTCATTTTTAGGCGAAACCTACCGCTTCAAAAAGCAGGAGGCCGAGAATGTTTGATTACAAGGCCATCGCTGAGTCCAAGAACTTCATCGTTCTCGAGCAGTACACCCGGGAGTGGAAGGCTTCAGAGAGCTACCAGAGCGAAAGCGATCTGGAGCGCGAGCTGATACAGGATCTGGTCAACCAGGGCTACGAGTTCGCCTCGTTCCTCAAGACCCCTGTTGACCTGCTGGCCAACGTGCGCGTGCAACTGCAGGCACTCAATACCGTGCAGTTCACCGATAGCGAATGGCTGCGATTCGTGGAGTCCTGGCTGGACAAGCCAAGTGACGGCATCGTCGAGAAGACACGCAAGATCCACGACGACTACATCCACGACTTCGTCTTTGACGACGGCCGCATCCAGAACATCTATCTGGTGGACAAGAAGAACGTCACCCGCAACAAGGTGCAGGTGATCAAGCAGTTCGAGCAGACGGGCAGCCACGCCAACCGCTATGACGTGACGATTCTGGTCAATGGCCTGCCGCTGGTGCAGGTGGAGCTGAAGAAGCGTGGTGTGGCCATCCGCGAGGCCTTCAACCAGGTGCACCGCTACAGCAAGGAGAGCTTTAACAGCGAACAGTCCCTGTTCAAGTATTTGCAGCTGTTCGTGATCTCCAATGGCACCGACAGCCGCTACTTCGCCAACACCACGCAGCGCAACAAGAACAGCTTTGACTTCACCATGAACTGGGCGAAGTCGGACAACACGCTGATCAAGGACCTGAAAGACTTCACGGCCACCTTCTTCCAGAAGCACACGCTGCTCAATGTGCTGCTGCATTACTCGGTGTTCGACGTCAGCAACACGCTGCTGGTGATGCGGCCCTACCAGATCGCTGCCACGGAACGCATTCTGTGGAAGATCAAGAGCAGTCATCAGGCCAAAAACTGGAGCAAGACAGAAAGCGGAGGCTTCATCTGGCACACCACCGGCAGCGGCAAGACCCTGACCAGTTTCAAGGCAGCGCGCCTGGCCACCGAGTTGGATTTCATCGACAAGGTGTTCTTCGTGGTGGACCGCAAGGATCTGGACTACCAGACCATGAAGGAATACCAGCGCTTTTCACCTGACAGCGTGAATGGCTCGGACAGCACGGCAGGCCTGAAGCGCAATCTGGAGAAGGACGACAACAAGATCGTCGTCACGACCATCCAGAAGCTCAACAACCTGATGAAGAGCGAGACGGACTTGCCCATTTACGGCAAGCAAGTGGTGTTCATCTTCGACGAGTGCCACCGCAGCCAGTTTGGTGAAGCCCAGAAGAACCTTAGAAGCAAGTTCAAGAAGTTCTGCCAGTTCGGCTTCACCGGCACGCCCATCTTCCCGGAGAACGCTTTGGGTGCCGAAACCACGGCCAGTGTGTTTGGCCGTGAGCTGCACTCATACGTGATCACCGATGCGATCCGCGACGAGAAGGTGCTGAAGTTCAAGGTGGACTACAACGATGTGCGCCCGCAGTTCAAGACGGTTGAAGCCGAAAGAGATGAGCAGATACTCCGTGCGGCGGAGAACAAGCAGGCCCTGCTGCACCCGGACCGCATCCGCGAAATCACCCAGTACATCCTGAATAACTTCCGCCAGAAGACTCATCGCTTGCAAGCTGGCAACAGGGGCTTCAACGCCATGTTTGCCGTCAGCAGCGTGGACGCAGCCAAGCTGTATTACGAGAGCTTCCGGGAGTTGCAGAAGACCAGCGACAAGCCGCTAAAGGTGGCCACCATCTTCTCGTTCGCGGCCAACGAAGAGCAGGGCGCGATTGGCGACATTCAGGACGAGAGCTTCGATGTCTCGGCCATGAACAGCAGCGCCAAGGAGTTCCTGAGCACGGCCATCGCCGACTACAACGCGCTGTTCAAGACCAATTTCAGCGTGGACAGCAACGGTTTCCAGAACTACTACCGCGATCTGGCCAAACAGGTGAAGGCCAAGGAGATCGACTTACTGATCGTGGTGGGCATGTTCCTGACTGGCTTTGATGCCCCCACGCTCAACACGTTGTTTGTCGACAAGAATCTGCGCTTCCATGGCCTGATGCAGGCTTACTCGCGCACCAACCGCATCTTTGACGCCACCAAGACCTTCGGCAACATCGTCACCTTCCGCGACCTGGAACAGGCGACCATCGACGCCATCACCCTGTTCGGTGACACGAACACCAAGAACGTGGTGCTGGAGAAGAGCTACAAGGAGTACATGGAAGGCTTCACCGATGCGGCCACCGGTGAGGCGCGGCGGGGATTCATGGATGTGGTGCAGGAACTGGAAGCACGCTTCCCCAACCCTGCTGCGATTGAGAAGGAGTCGGACAAGAAAGCCTTTGCCAAGCTGTTCGGCGAGTACCTGCGCGTCGAGAACGTGCTGCAGAACTATGACGAATTTGCCAGCTTGAAGGAGCTGCAAAGCGTCGATCTGGCCGACCCTGCCGCAGTTGAGGCGTTCAAGGCCAAGCATTACCTGAGTGATGAAGATCTGACTGCGCTGCAAGCCATCACGCTCCCGCCCGAGCGGAAGGTTCAGGACTATCGCTCGACCTACAACGACGTGCGCGACTGGCTACGCCGTGAGAAGGCGGGGGCCGAGAAAGAGAAGTCCACCATTGACTGGGATGACGTGGTCTTTGAGGTGGACCTGTTGAAGTCACAGGAAATCAACCTGGACTACATCCTGGAACTGATCTTCGAGCACAACAAGAAAACCAAGAGCAAGTTGGCACTGGTGGATGAAGTGCGGCGTGTGATTCGCGCCAGCCTGGGCAACCGCGCGAAAGAAAGTTTGGTGGTGGACTTCATCAACCAGACCGATTTGGACCAGATCGGTGACAAGGCCAGCGTGATCGATGCGTTCTTCAAGTTTGCTCAAGCGGCGCAGCAGCGCGAAGCGCAGGAGTTGATCAACACCGAGAGCCTCAACGCTGAGGCCGCCAAGCGATACATCACCACCTCACTCAAGCGTGAGTTCGCCAGCGAGAACGGCACTGAGCTCAACGCGGTTCTGCCCAAGATGAGCCCATTGAACCCGCAATTTCTGACCAAGAAGCAGACTGTCTTCCAGAAGATCGCTGCCTTTGTTGAGAAGTTCAAGGGTGTAGGGGGGCAACTGTAGATAGCGTTGCATGCAACGAGCTGAAATGAAAAAGCCCCGTATCTACGGGGCCTTGTGTCGTTTTCAGTGATGCGCCTGCAAGCAGCTGCAATCGCCTGAAATGGCTTGCTCGAATCAGACGTTGAACAAGAAGTTCAGCACATCGCCGTCCTTGACCACGTATTCCTTGCCTTCGGCGCGCATCTTGCCCGCGTCCTTGGCGCCTTGCTCGCCCTTGTAGGCGATGAAGTCGTCAAAGGCGATGGTCTGGGCGCGGATGAAGCCGCGCTCGAAGTCGCCGTGGATGACGCCAGCGGCTTGCGGGGCGGTGTCGCCGACGCGGATGGTCCAGGCGCGCACTTCCTTCACACCGGCGGTGAAGTAGGTTTGCAGGCCCAGCAGCTTGAAGCCGGCACGGATCAGGCGGTTCAGGCCGGGCTCGTCCTGGCCCAGCTCGGACAGGAACAGGGCGCGGTCTTCGTCGCTCATGTCGGCCATGTCGGCTTCCATCTTGGCGCAGATGGCCACCACAGGGGCGTTCTGGCTGTTGGCGTACTCGGTCAGGCGGTCCAGCAGCGGGTTGTTCTCAAAGCCGTCCTCGCTGACGTTGCCCACAAACATGGCGGGCTTGGCGGTGATCAGGCACAGGGGCTTGATCACGACCAGGTCGTCCTTGCTCAGGTCCAGGGTGCGCACCGGCTTGCCTTCGTTGAGGGTGGCTTGCACGCGGGTCAGCACCTGCACCAGCTTGGCGGCTTCCTTGTCGTTGCCCGACTTGGCGGCCTTGATGGAGCGTTGCAGGGTCTTCTCGACCGTGCCCAGGTCGGCCAGGCAGAGTTCGGTCTGGATGACTTCGATGTCCGAGATGGGGTCCACGCGGCCCGCCACGTGGATCACGTTGTCGTCTTCAAAACAGCGCACCACGTTGACGATGGCGTCGGTTTCGCGGATGTGGGCCAGGAACTGGTTGCCCAGGCCTTCGCCCTGGCTGGCACCGGCCACCAGGCCCGCGATGTCCACAAACTCCACAATGGCCGGCACGATGCGCTCGGGGCTGATGATCTGAGCCAGTTGGTCCAGGCGCGGGTCCGGCACTTCAACCGTGCCCACGTTGGGCTCGATGGTGCAGAAGGGGTAGTTCTCGGCCGCGATGCCAGCCTTGGTCAGCGCGTTGAAAAGGGTGGACTTGCCGACGTTGGGCAGGCCCACGATGCCGCATTTGAGGCTCATGGAAATTCCTTGGTTTAAATCGACCCCTGGTGCACCACCGGGTCCAACACGGACCCGCTCAAGGTGCCGGATCTGCGCGGGGCACAGCCGGTCGGCAAGCCTCCCAGCGGGCCGCAAAGCGCCACCGGGTCAGGCTTGATGCCTGCAATTGCCTGGGGAAACTGGCGCCAATTGTACTGATCGGCGCAAGGCCACCCGCCAGGGCTGCCTCAGGCCAAGGCACAGCCACCCGCGCCCCAGCCATGCACCAAATCAGGGCCCCATCGACGGGCTAGCATAAGTCTTGCTTAAGACCAGCAACCCAACGCTAATGCGGCGGGACGCGAACGAAGACACCAAAGGATCTGCCATGAGCACCTCGGCATTGACTGCCAGCCAGTCCGAAGTATTTTTGCCCTACATGCGCGATGTGGGCCGCTGCGAGCGCTCTCTGCAAGAGCTCAACCTGATGTGGCGCATCATCGAAGCCTCGGCCAAGATGAACTGCCCCCAGGAAGCCCGCGCCATCCTGCCCACCATGGCGGCCACGCGCAGCAGCTTTGCCCAGCTGGAAAAAGAGCTGGTGCACAGCCTGGTGCAGCAAAAAATCAGCCATGTGCTGACCGAGATTGGCACCACCGCGCAGTACGTGATCGACATCGTGGTGCGCAACCTGTTTGAGCGCACCGCCGACGTGGGCTTTTTGGCCACCGACCGCGAGCTGTGCAGCTTTGTCGCGGGCCTGCACGAGGAACGCGGGCGCATCCACCACCGACTGTGCGAGTACCGCAACAAATACACGGTGTATGACGAGATCATCCTGCTCGACACCGAAGGCCATGTGCTGGCCCAGATCGACCCCAGCAGCCCGCTGGAGCACAGCACCGACCCACTGCTGCGCCAGACCCTGGCCAGCGACCAGTACGTCGAGACCTTCCGCGCCAGCGACCTGCGACCGCACAAACGCCAGGCCCTGATCTATTCGCGCCGCATGCACCACCCCGACACTGGCGCGGTGGTGGGCGTGTTGTGCCTGTGTTTCAACTTCGAAGAGGAGATGGCGGGCATCTTTGAATCCCACGGGGACCCGGCCCACCGCACCAACCTGCTGCTGCTGGACGACAGCCACCGCGTGATCGCCAGCGCCGACCCGGAGTGGATGCCCGTGGGCGTGCGCGTGCCCGTCAACCTGGACCAGTCGCCTCGGCTGTTCATGCACGCGGGGCGCGAGTACCTGGTGCGCACCTTCAGTTCAGCCGGTTACCAGGGCTACCCCGGCCCCACGGGCTGGCTGGGCCAGGCCATGATCCCGCTGGACGTGGCCTTCAGCAGCCAAAGCCGGGATTTGGTCAGCGGCCTGGACCCGGACCTGCTGGCCGGTCTGCTCTCGCACGCCGACCGCTTCTGCCCGCCGCTGCACGACATCGTGGTGGCCGCGCGCCACATCCAGCGCATCGTCTGGAACGGCCAGGTCATGACCGCCGGCCAGCATGGCGACATGCAAAAGCTCAAGACCGTGCTGGAGCAGATCAGCGAGACCGGCAACCGCAGCAACGAGCTGTTCGAACACTCCATCCACGACCTGTACCAAACCGTGCTGGGCTCCTCGCTGCTGGACGCCGAGTTCACCGCCCACCTGCTGGTTGACCTGCTGGACCGCAACCTGTACGAGCGCTCGGACGACTGCCGCTGGTGGGCCCTGAGCCCCGAGCTGCGCCAGGCCTTGGCCGAAGGCCCACCCGACGCGGCCGAGCGCATGCGCTCGGTGCTGGACACCATCCACGCGCTCTACACGGTCTACACCAGCTTGTTTGTCTACGACGCCGAAGGCCGCATCCTCGCCGCCACCAGCGAAGCAGGTCAGGCCTTCGTCGGCCAGTCATTGGACGCCCGCGACCTGGCGGCCGTGCTGGCACTCAACTCGCCCCAGCACTACCACGTCAGCCCCTTTGAGAACACGCCCTGGTACGGGGGCCAGCCCAGTTACGTCTACCACGCGGCCATCCGCCACCCCGACGATGAAGATCGGGTCGTGGGCGGCATTGGCATCGTGTTCGACTCCACCCCGGAGCTGCACAACATGCTGCTCAGCGGCCTGGGCGGGCGCGAACACATGCAAGCCCTGTTCGTGAACCGGCAGGGCCGCGTGCTGGCCAGCACCAGCACGGCGCACCCAGTGGGCTCGGTCCTGGCGCTGCCGGGCTCGCAAACCGCGCTGGCCAATGGAAGCAGCCAGGCCCGGGTCTGCACTCACCTGGAGGAGTACGCCATTGAGGCCTGCTCGGTGTCCAAGGGCTACCGGGAATTCAAAACCCAGGACGGCTACCGGGACGACGTGATCGCCGTGGTCTACCGCCACTTCGGTCCGGTGCGCGGCGCCCGCACCGCCCAGCGCAGCCAGGACTTCTACATCGAGCACGACACCGCCACCGACAGCGGCCTGGAGTTCGCCACCTTCTTCTGCGACGGCAGCCTGATGGCCCTGCCCGCCGAATGCGTGCAGGAAGCGGTGTCCTTCAGCGAAGTGCGGACCACCTCGATGGGCGTGCGCAGCGGCCAGATTGGCATCCTGGGCCTGCGCGAAAGCCAAAGCCCGCAAGGCAAGGCCAGCTACATCTGGGTGTTTGACCTGGGCCAGTTGCTGCACGGCCAGCGCGCCGAGCGCACCCCCAACAGCCAGGTGATGATCCTGCGCCACGGCGGCCAGGCCCTGGGCCTGCTGGTGGACGAGTTGCACGCCGTGACCCCGTTCGAGGCCTCGGCGCTGGAGCCCAGCCCGCTGGCCCTGCAAAGCCAGTCCATGCTGACCCGCCAGGTGATCAAGGCCAACCAGGGGAAGCTGTTGATCCAGGCCGTCGATGTCGACCGGCTGTTTCAGTGGTTGATCGATGGCATCGAACCGCCCCGGTTCAGCCTGGCCGATGCGCTGGCCGCGCAGGCCCCCCAAGAAGAAGCCCTCGCCTTGGTGGCCTGAGCCCCCGGGGCGGGCGGCCTCAATCGAAGCGGTAGCGCCCCCACACCGGTTGGCCCACGCGCACGATGCGCTCGGCCCCCTCGGTGACGATGGCGTTCATGCCGAACGTGATGGCACCGCCCACGCGGTCGTCGCTGCGAAAGCCGCGCAAGGTGTCGCCCACCTCCGGGCTGCTTTGCGCGCTTTGCGGGTCGATGTCAGGGATGGGGCAGCGCGCACAGGGCTTGACCGGTCGCAGCACGCTGGGGCCGTCCTCGGTGCCGATGTAAAGGTCCTCCAGCCGCTCCTCGTCAAAGGCTTCGAAGCCGCCCAGGACCACATTGGCCCGAAAGCGCTCCACCCCCACCGGGGCATGACCGGCCGCGGCCAGGCGTTCATTCAGGTCGGCCACCGACGCTTCGCTGCTGAGCAGCACCGGAAAACCGTCGCTGAATTGGTTGGGCGCAGCCACCCCACCGGTCCACTTCAGGCTGGACAGGCGCTGCTGCTCGGGGTCAAAGCGCACCAGGCGCAGCGGCCGGCCCAGAAAATCCGTGAACCACTGGGCGGCCACCGCGCCCATGTCAAAGGCCTTGACCTGGTCGTCCCAGACCTGGACGCTGACCGGGGCTTCCACCTCGTCGATCGCCACATGCAGGGCCAACATGCCGGGGGCGCGCAGCACCATTTCATAGGTTTTGAGCTGGGGGCGAATCAGCGCCATGCGGGGCAGCTCGCGCTGGGTGACGAAGGCCCCCTCAGGGTCCACCACCATCCAGGCGCGGTCCAGCTCCAGGCCGGTGTCCAGCAGCCAGGCTTCCTGCACCTCGACCGCCGCGCAGGACTTCACGGGGTGGACAAACAATCGAGCGATCACGCCCTGCACATCGCCCTGCTCGGGCGTCAAATCAGCCATGCCATACCTCTTTGGGGCGCACCGGCCCGTCGCAGCGCTGCGCCAGCCTCCCATGCCCCTTGGGCCCGATGAAGTGTTGCCACAGCTTAAAAATGCGATTGTGCCCGCCTCCTACAATGCCTCTCCATGACGCAAGCCTTTGATGTGTGTATCCGTGGCGCCGGTGTGGTCGGCCAAACCCTGGCCCTGCTGCTGGCCCGTGAACGCCTGCGCGTGGCCCTGGTGGCCCCGCCCCGAAGCGGCTCCGCCGTGCCGCCTGCCGACGATGTGCGGGCCTATGCGCTCAACAGCGCCTCGCAAAAGCTGCTGGCCTCGCTGCGCTGCTGGCCCGACGCCCAAGCCGCCACCCCGGTGACCGACATGCGCGTCTATGGCGACCAGGGTGGCAGCGTGCATTTCAGCGCCCAAGCGCAGCAAACCGAGGCCCTGACCTGGATCGTGGATGTGCCCGCCCTCGAAGCGCGGCTGGCCGACGCCGTGGGTTTTCAGCCCCAGATCGAGTGCGTGGACAGCCCCCGAGCCGCCGCCTTGACCGTGGTGTGCGAAGGCCGCGCCAGCCGCACGCGCGAAGAGTTTGGTGTGAACTACCAAACCACCCCCTACCCGCACACCGCGATTGCCGCCCGCCTGACGCTGCCTGAAGTGCACCAACAGTGTGCAAAGCAGTGGTTCCTGCCGGGTCAGGTGATGGCATTTTTGCCCCTGAATGGTGCGCAAGGGAACTCTGTGGCTTTGGTGTGGTCAGTCCCCCACCACGATGTGGCCGAACTGATGTCTCTTCCTCCAACCGACTTTGCCGACCGCGTGGCTGCCGCCGCGGGCCTGCCTGCGGGCGCGCTGCAACTGAGCAGCGAGCGCGCCAGCTGGCCGCTGCAGCAAAGCCGGGCCGACCGCTGGACTGGCCCCATGCCCAGCGCGGCCGGCAAGCCTGGCGCCAGCTGGGCTTTGGCTGGCGACGCCGCGCACGCGGTTCACCCCTTGGCAGGCCAAGGCCTGAACCTGGGGCTGGGCGATGTGGCGGCGCTGGCCCGCATCCTGCGCGAGCGCGACTACTGGCGCAGTGTGGCTGACCCCAAACTGCTGCGCCGCTACGAGCGCGAGCGCAAGGCCGGCATTTGGGCGTTGGGCTTGGCCAGCGACAGCTTGCAACTGCTGTTCGACCACCCCCAAAACCTTCTGCCCAGTGCACGCAATTGGGGCATGAACCAGTTCGACCGCAGTGGCCCCCTGAAAAACTGGGTGACGCGCCTGGCCATGGGCCTGGCCTGAAGCCCAGCCGTCCGGCAAGCCGCCCTCTTCACCACCGACCTACCATGACCTTTTCCTCTTCGTCCCGTTGGCTGCTGGCTTCGCTGGCCTTGGCCGGTGTCTGCGTCAGCGCCCAAGCCCAAGACGCCGTGATCCGCAAAAACCTGGCCGCCCGCCTGCCCCAGCTGCAAAACATCGAGGCGATCCGCAAGACGCCGATGGCGGGCCTGTTCGAGGTGCAGGTCGGGAACGACCTGTACTACACCGATGCCAAGGGCAACTACTTGCTGCAAGGCGAGCTGATCGACACCGCCCAGCAACGCAACCTGACCGAAGAACGCGTGGCCAAGATCACGGCGGTGGACTTCAGCGCCCTGCCCCTGGCCGACGCCTTCACCATCGTGCGCGGCAACGGCCAGCGCAAGATCGCGGTGTTTGAAGACCCGAACTGCGGCTACTGCAAGCGCTTCGAGAAAGACCTGGCCAAGGTCGACAACGTGACGGTCTACCTGTTCCTGTACCCCATCCTGGGTCCGGACTCGGCCGACAAGTCGCGCAACCTCTGGTGCGCCAAGGACAAGGCCGCCGCCTGGATGGATTGGATGGTGCGCGACAAAGCCGCGCCCACCGGCACCTGCGACGTGGCCGCTCTGGGCCGCAACGTGGACTTTGGCCGCAAGTACAAGATCACCGGCACCCCCACCGTGATCTTCAGCGACGGCAGCCGCGTGCCCGGCGCCCTGAACACCCAGCAGATCGAGCAGCGCCTGGCCCAGGCCAGCAACCCCAGCGCCAACAGCAAAGAGTAAGGCGACGCGGGTTTCTTGGGCGGACGCCCCCCTGCGCTGAGTCCGCCACGCAACACCTGGCCCCCCAGAATGCCCCGCCCCTGCATGGGCGGGCGCAAACGCAGCCACAATTCAGGGCATGAACACCTCTGTCCCGACTCCCCACCCGGCGGGCGCGACCCCGCTGTCAGTCACCATCGAGCGCCTGGGCTATGCCGGCCTGCTGCCTTTCGTACTGTTGGCCTTGTTGATGTGGCTGGTCACCCCCGACCTGATGCCTTTTGTGGCCCTGGCCTTGATGGCCTATGCGGCCACCGTGACCTCGTTTCTTGGCGGTATCCACTGGGGCATTGCCTTCCAGCAAGGGGAGGACGCGCCGCGCATCCACCTGATCTGGGGCGTGGTGCCCGCCATCGTGGCCTGGGTGGCCGTGGTCATGCCGGTCTATGCGGGCCTGCCCCTGCTGGCCCTGTTGCTGGTGGCCTGCTACCTGGTCGACCGCAAGACCTGGACCTCGCCCCAATTGCGCCCCTGGCTGACGATGCGCTTTCGCCTGACCGTTGTGGCCACCCTGAGCTGCCTGCTCGGCGCGGCCAACACCTGATGCCCCGGGGCCACCGCGCACCGGGGTCCCACGAGCCTGTGGCCGGCGCTTGACGCGCCAGCCCCTCCCACCGCTTCTTCAGGGCCTGCGCCCGCCACCACCTGCCCATGACCCGCCCCACCGCCCCCCTGCACTACCGCATTGATGCCAGCCAGCAGCACGCCCACCTGTTCCAGGTCACACTGACCATTGCCCAGCCCGCCGCGCAGCAGACGGTGTCGCTGCCGGTTTGGATTCCGGGCAGCTACCTGGTGCGTGAGTTCTCCAAAAACCTGCAACAGCTGGAAGCCCGGCAAAACGGCCGCCGCATCCCCCTGCAACAACTGGACAAGTGCCAGTGGCAGGTGGCCAGCCAGGCGGGTCAGGCGCTGGAGCTGCGCTACGAGGTCTATGCATTTGACAACTCGGTGCGCACCGCTTGGTTGGACCCACAACGGGGCTTTTTCAACGGCACCAGCCTGTGCCTGCGGGTACACGGCCAAGAAGACCAGCCCCACCAGCTGGAGTTACTCGCCCCCGACACCGAAGGCGCTGCCGGCTGGCGCGCTGCCACCGCCCTGACCCCGGTCAAGGTCAACCGGCGCGGCTTTGGCCTGTACCAGGCCGCGGACTACGACGAACTTGTCGACCACCCGGTCGAGCTGGGCGACTTCTGGCAAGGCGAGTTCCAGGCCTGCGGCATCACCCACCAGTGGGTGGTGGCAGGCGCCACGGCCTCGTTTGACAGCGCGCGCCTGCTGCGCGACAGCCAGCAGATCTGCGAGACCGTGATCCGCTTTTGGCACCCCGACATCGACCAAGGCAGCCAGCCAGCCCCGATCCAGCGCTATGTGTTCATGCTCAACGCCGTGGACGACAGCTACGGCGGCCTGGAGCACCGCGCCAGCACAGCCCTGATCTGCGGCCGACGCGACCTGCCGCGCCTGGGCGAAGCCCGCAGCAGCGAGGGCTACACCACCCTGCTGGGCCTGATCAGCCACGAGTACTTCCACACCTGGAACGTCAAGCGCCTGCGCCCGGCCGAGTTGGCACGCTACGACTACCGCCAGGAAAACTACACCGAGCTGCTGTGGTTTTTTGAAGGCTTCACCAGCTACTACGACGACCTGCTGCTGCGCCGCGCTGGCCTGCTCGACGACGCGGGCTACCTGAAGCTGCTCAACAAAACCCTCAACCAGGTGCTGCAAACCCCAGGCCGTGAGGTGCAGAGCGTGGCCCAGGCCAGCTACGACGCCTGGGTCAAGTACTACCGCCAGGACGAGAACACCGCCAACGCCACGGTCAGCTACTACACCAAGGGCTCGCTGGTGGCACTGGCCCTGGACTTGAGCCTGCGCCAGCAAGGCCACCACCTGGACGAGGCCCTGCGCCGCGTCTGGCAACGCTGCCAGGGCGGCCCAATGAGCGAGGCGGATTTCGCCACGGTGCTGCAAGAGCTCACTGGCCGCAGTTGGGGCCCCGAGCTGCAGGCCTGGGTGCACAGCACCCGTGAGCTGCCCCTGAAAGCCTTGTTCCAACACCACGGCGTGGCCTGGCACGACGACCCCGCCCAGTTGGCCCAGCGCCTGGGCCTGCGCGTGGCCGAGAAAAACGGCAACGTGCAAATCAAAACCGTGCTGCGCGGCGGCGCCGCTGAAAAAGCCGGTCTGGCCGCCAACGACGAGTGGCTGGGCATCGAGGTGGGCGCGCAAGGTTGGCGCCTGGGCAAGCTGGACGACCTGAGCTTTTACGCTGGCAGCGCCAAGCGCGTCACCGCCCTGGTGTCGCGCGACCAGCGCCTGCTGCGCCTGCCCTTGACCATGCCGGCGGCCAGCACCACGGTGCGCCTGTCCATCGCCCAAGCACCGCAGGTCGCGGCCTGGCTGCAAGCGCCCGCAGCCAGCGCCCCGCCCAGCCCGCCCGGCATGGCGGCGCCCGAGCCTGTAGGCCGCCCGGCGACGGAAGCCGCGGCCGCCAAGAAACCGCGTCAGCGCCCTTTGAAGACCGGCGCCCGCTTGGTCAAGAAGGCTTCCACGCCCTCAAAGTAATCCTCGGTCGCGCCCATGGCCGACTGGGCATCGCGCTCGGCAGCCAACTGGGCGTCCAGCTCGCGCGAGGTGGCGTCACGCAGCAAGCGCCGCGTCTGCACCAGCGCGGCCGTGGGCATGGCAGCGAGGCGGCGCGCCAGCACCAGGGTGCTGTCCAGGCAGTCCTCGGCCACGTCCCAAATCAAGCCCCAGTCGCGTGCCTGCACCGCGCCCAGCTTGTCGCCGGTCAACGCCAGGCCCAGGGCCCGGGTCAGGCCCACGCGGCGCGGCAGCAGCCAGGTGCTGCCCGCGTCCGGAATCAAACCGATCTTGCTGAAAGCCTGGATGAAACTGGCCTGTGGCGAGGCGATGGCCACATCGCAGCTCATCACCAGCGACATGCCCGCCCCAGCGGCCACGCCATTGACGGCGGCCAGCACCGGCACGCGCAGTGCCTGCAAACGCCGCGCAGTGGGGTTGAATGACTGGTCAATCAAGGGCCCAGGGTCCGCGCGCTTGACCCGGTCCGGCCCGGGCGAGAAGTCAAAGCCCGCCAGGTCGGCGCCGGCGCAAAAGCCCCGCCCCGCCCCCGTCAGCACCACAGCGCGCACCGTGGGGCTGGCCTCGGCCTGGTCCAGCGCGGCCCACAGGGCGCGGTGCATCTCTGGCGTGAAGCTGTTGAGGGCCTGCGGGCGGTTGAGGGTGATCACCGCCACGGCGCCGCCGCTGGGTTCATCCAGGGCGTACAACACCGGGGGTTCAGAAGCGCTGGGCTCGGACATGACTTGGGTCTCCTGGTGGGTCTGGTGAAAGCGGCCCGGTGCGGCTACCGCCCGGGCGCCAAACCATTCTGCCCGCCAGGCGCGCGCCTGGCTTGTCCTGCAGGTGCCAGTTGCAGGCATTGCAACCCCGGTGTCAGCGCGACAGGGGTGGGCTTGGGTATAGTGCGCCCAACCCCCAATTGAGATGGAGAACCGAGACATGGCCTACGAAACGATTGAAGTCCGCACCGAAGCCGAGAAAGTTGGCGTCATCACCCTGAACCGCCCCAAGCAGCTCAATGCGCTGAACGACCAGCTGATGACTGAGCTGGGCCAGGCGCTGCGTGCGTTCGACGCCGATGACAGCATCGGTTGCATCATCGTGACGGGCAGCGAGCGTGCCTTCGCCGCAGGCGCGGACATCGCGGCCATGGCCAAGTACAGCTTCCAAGACGTCTACAAGGGCGACTTCATCACCCGCAACTGGGAAACCATCCGCAGCATCCGCAAGCCCGTGATCGGCGCCGTGGCCGGCTTTGCACTGGGCGGCGGCTGTGAGTTGGCCATGATGTGCGACTTCATCATCGCGGCAGACAACGCCAAGTTTGGCCAGCCTGAAATCAAGATTGGCGTCATCCCTGGAGCCGGTGGCACGCAACGCCTGCCGCGCGCCATCGGCAAGTCCAAGGCCATGGACATGGCCCTGACCGCCCGCATGATGGACGCCACCGAAGCCGAGCGCTCGGGCCTGGTCAGCCGCGTGGTCCCGCTGGACAAGTTGATGGAAGAAACCCTGGCCGCCGCGCTGGTGATCTGCTCCTTCTCGCCGATCGCCGTGATGGCCGCCAAGGAAACCGTCAACCGCTCGTTTGAGAGCAGCCTGTCCGACGGCCTGATGTACGAACGCCGCGTCTTCCACGCGCTGTTCGCCACCCAGGATCAAAAGGAAGGCATGGACGCCTTCTTGAACAAAAGAACGCCCAATTTCACGGCTCAGTGAGCACAAGCCAAAAAATTGTGGCTATAATCGTGGGCTCAGACAGCAACGTTGTTTGAAACAGCATCTCAATCGCAAGATGTTGAGACCACAGTTGGCGCTTTAGCTCAGTCGGTTAGAGCGATGGAATCATAATCCACAGGTCCGCGGTTCGAATCCGTGAAGCGCCACCAAAATTTCTTCAAGTGCGACAAGCACTTGGACGCAAAAGCCACCTTCGGGTGGCTTTTTTGTTTCTGGGCGCTGGCGCCCGTGTCGTCACACGGTTCTCGGTTTCCGCCTCGTCGCCGCCCGGCAAGGCCCCAGGCCACGCGCCTGCGGGTTTGCGCCGCCGCCTCGGATGGCGCCAGCGTCAGGTGACCATAGACCGGTCCAACCCAAGCCCCCCTTCTCCAGAGCCCCAGGCTCAGCCGCTCCCTCCACCCCGCAGCACGCCATCGCAATTGTTTCTTTTTGTGAGTTTGCGTTGACGGTTCGTTAAAGATTTTTAAAATGGGAAAACATCCCATTAAAAGGATGTGCTTCTGGCCTCTTTCTTTCAACCTCGATGAACCACAAAGGAATTTCCATGAACAAGACCACTGTCGCGATGGCCCTGCTGGGCGTGATGAGCTCGTTTTCTGCCCTGGCCGATGACCACGGGGACTGGGGGCGTTGGGTGCAGGTGGCCAGCGCCAGCACCAGCAGCCGGGTGGACAGCGACGACGACAGCTCGCGCAAGCGCGGCAGCAGTTCCGTCGCCCTGGTGCCCGCCGGCTCGGCCACCTACAGCGGCGCCACGGTGGCGGTGATCACCGACAGCAGCTCGGGCACGGCTGTGAAGTCGGTGTCGACCGGTGCCGTCAACCTGAACGTGGCCTTCAGCGGCACGGGCACCACGACCGAAACCGGCACCATCACCGGGCTGACCGGCAGCGCGGGCGCCAAAGTGGGCAACCTGGCTTTCACCGGCACGGGCACTGGCAGCCGCTTCTCGGGCACCGTGACTTCGACCACCTACCCCACCGTGGCGGCCACCAGCACCGCGGCGGCGACGGGCACCGGCAGCATCAAGGGCAGCTTCTCGGCCCCCGTGGTGGTGACGCCGCCTGTGGCCGCCACCAGCACCACCGCCGCCGTGGCGGGTGTGTACTCCGCCCCGCTGGCCGTGGCAGGCAACTGGGGTTTCACAGCCACCTCGACCCTGAAGGCGTCGGGCAGCTTTGCCGCTGTGAAGCAATAACACCCGGGTGAGCATGTCTTCATTGCGATGCCGGGCCACCGCTGCCACGGGGGTCCGGCCCCGGACCGGCGCCTGCGGGCTGCCGGTCTGGGTCATTCATTTGATCTTGGGTCTGGCGCCGCTGGGGGTGGCCCAGGCCAGCGACAGCCCACTGGCGCAGGCCTGCGCCCCCTGGAAGCCGCAAGAGACGCCAGCACCGACAACGCCCAGCGCCGCTCGCCTGGCCGAGTGCGCGCTCCAAGAGCGCCGCTACGAGGAAGCGGCCCAGCGCTACCAAGCCCTGCTGGCTGAAAACGACCACCCGATCTTCCACGCGGAGCTGGGCCGGGCCTACCTGGGGCTGCAGGACTTTGAACGGGCCCGGATTGAATTTCTGCAGGCCCTGGCCACCAACCTGCCCCCCCAGGCGCGCGCCCTGCTGCAAATGTTCCTGCAGATGAGCGAGCAGCAGCGCACCCAGGCCAAGAGCTGGATGGCCACCCTCAGCTGGGGCCTCATGCATGACAGCAACAGCAACCAAGGTCCGCGCAGCGACCAGGTCGAGCTGTTCGGCTTGCCCTTCACCCTGAATGCCGACGGACTGCCACGCGCCTCCCCTGCGGGCCTGGCCAACCTGAGCGTGGTCCACAACGCCACCCTGCAAACCGATTGGTTGTGGCAAAGCAACCTGAACGGCGCCCTGACCCGGTACAGCCGAAACCACGCCATGGACCTGGGCAACGTGGCGCTGGACACGGGGCCGCGCTGGGCACTGCCGGGCCAGGGCAATTCAATCTATGTGCCGGTGGGCTACAGCCGCACCGAGCTGGACGGGCAGCACTATGTCGACGCCAGCACCATCACCCCGCAATGGGTGCGCCAGTTGGGCTTGTCCGATCAAGCCTTGGTCAGTGTGATGCTGGCGCGCAGCCGCTACCCCCAAAACGACGCCCGCAGCGCCGTGGGCCGCAGCGCATCGCTGGGCTGGCGGCACCTGATCGCCGGCCGCTGGACCCTGGAGGGCTCGGTGCGCCAAGGGCAGGAAGACGCCCGAGACAGCGCCTACAGCCACCAATTGCGCGGCGTCACGCTGGGGCTGTCGGGCAGCCCGGCCGAGGGGTGGCGGGTCGGCGGCCAGCTCGGCTGGGCCCAATACCGCTACCGCGATGCCGAGGTCTGGGCCAGTGCAGCGCGCCGCGATGTGCGCGTCAACGCCGGCTGGCAACTGGCACGCGCATTCCCTGGGGGCTACTACCTCAGCCTCAGCGGCACGCTGGCCCGCACCCAGTCCAACCTGGCCCTGTACAGCAGCCTGCGCCGCCAAACCCAGGCCACCGTCAGCAAGACCTTCTGAGTTCAGGGCCCGGCCCTGAAGGCCGCCGTGAGGCGCTCTGCCGGGCTCAGTGCTCGATCTCGATCGAGGTCGCCAGGTTCTGCCCCCCGGACTGCACAAAGTGCACCGACACCCGCGCCCCATCGACCAGGCTGCCCCCGGTCGGGGCCACGCCATTGCGCTGGATCAGCAGGTTGTTCACCTGGAACGAGGAAGCGCCCACCTGGTAGGCCCGGCCCTCGGTCTCATAGACCTTGCTGCCATCCACGCTGCTGTCACTGCCGCTCTGGAAGGTGACGGTGTAGGCGGTGTTGAGCGACCCGCTGCTGGTCGCCTCGATCTCGACCGAGGCCCCATTGACCAAGCGACTGGCCACGCCATTGCGGTAGACCACGTTCGCGGCCAGGGTCACGGCAGCGGTTTGGCTGCGGCCATTTTGCTGGTACTGCAAGGTGAAGGTCCCTTGGGCGGGCACCCAATTGCTGACCACGCCCCGGTAGGTCACCGTCGCCCCCTGCGGCACGCTGGCCGGCAAGACCACGGTTTGCGCCAGCACCGCATTGGCCAAGCCGCTGGCCACTGCGCCTGTGATCTGCACATAGACCCCATTGCCCAGGGCGCTCGGGCTCCCCCCCTGCACCGAGGCCTGGCTGGCATCCACCGTCACCCCCCGGACCAAGAAATTGCTGCTGCCCACATAGCCCGTGATCACCCCTTGCAAGGACACGGTGGCCGCCTGCTTGGCCGCCACCTGCAGGCTGGTGGCCGTGACCAGGCCGGTGCTGGCATCGAGACTGCCCTGCACCACCACATAGGCGCCCCGGCTCACACCCGAGACCGTGGCCGCCAAGGCACTGGCCGACACGTCCACCGGAATGCCGGCCAGGTTCAGGCGCCCACTGCCCAGGCTGGTGACCAGGCCTGCCACCTGCGCTTGGCCGCTGCGGCCCGCCAGGCTGCGCACGCGCACCGCGCCCGCACTCATGCGGGTGCCCGCCGAGGTCAAGGGCGTGGCACTCCAGACATTGACCCACTGACCGTTGCTCAACACCGCGCCGCTGGGCGACAAGGTGGTGGTCGCCCCCATCTGCACCCGCACCGAGCCGATGTTGAACACGCCTTGCGCCGTGTCCAGCCCGGAGACCGGCCCAGCCAGACGCCGTGCCTGCACCGTGCTCGCCAGTTGCGACACCAGGGTGGCCTGCTGGTAGGCATTGCCGTTGGCGTCCAACCCGGGCACGCCATGCACCTCCACCAGCATGCCCAGCTTCACATCCGACAAGCCCCGCAAACCGGCGTAATACGTGACCGGCCCGGCCGTGGCCACCGGGTTGACCACCACCGCCATGCCGTTGACGGTGAAGCCGTTGCTGCCCACCTGGGACACCGTGCCCACCAAGGTGGGCTCGATCAGCACCTCGCTCGGCGTGCCCGACGCATCCAGGGCGATCTGCAGTTGGGCGCCCAGGCTCACATCGGTCGCAGCCACACGGGCCGCTGCCGCGCTGTCGCTGGCTGCCACATAGCTGGGCGTGTCGCTGCTGTAGCGGGTGCCGTCCACCACCAGGCTGCCAAAGCCCACCACCGTCCCGAGCGAAATCCCCGTCCCGCCCGTGCCCACCCCGCCCGGCAACTGCGCCGTCAGGCCGCCGCCCCCGCAGGCCACCAGGACCAGGCTCAAGACGAAGGTCAGCAGGCCGGCCAGGCCCCATTTATGGGTTGTCATGGTCTGAGGTTCCAAGAGAAGGCTGGTTGAATTCGGATTCGGGTTCAGGTTCGGCGGGCCGCTGCCAGTCGCCCGACCAAAAATACGCGCCCAGGCGCATGCGCTGATCGGCCTCGGGGCGGCCTTGGTCGGCCTCGTACAGGCGGGTGGCGGCCGCAATCAGCTCCTGGCGGCTGCGCGCCCAGAGCTGGCGGGCCAGGGCGCCCAGCTCATCGGCCGAGGCCTGGGTGATGCCCTCGGCAAACACGCTTTGCTCCAGGAACTGTGGGCCCTCCAGCAAGTTGCTGACCGCCGCCTGCAGATGGTCGGCCAGGTTGGCGGCAAACAAGTCCACCGCATCTTGCGAACCCACCTTGGGAATGAAGCCGTCCTGCTGGGGCACCACGTACTCCAGCTCGTGGCGCAACTCCAGCCGCACCAGGTCAAGGCGGATCAATTCGGTCAGCACGCTGAAGGGGTGGACATCGGAAGTCACCAGGCGGGCCAGGGCCTCAAACGAAGGCGCCGGGCCGAAGCGGGGAATCCCCAGTGGGCGCTCGCCGTCGCTGTAGCCAGGTTCCTGCAGCCACCGCGCAAACACCTTGGCACTGGGCGACAGCTCGCGGGCCCGGGCTTCGCCGAGGCCATTCAAACGCCAGGCCCGCACGTCCTTGCGGTGCACCCCGCTCAACAAGGTCAGCGCCGAGTCGGTCTCTTTCTGACCGGCGCGCAGCAACTCCCGCTGCGCCTGTTCAATGAACAAGGGCTTGAGCGCCGCACTCAAGCGCGGGTAATCCACGCCCGAAGCCACCAACAAACGCAGCAGCGGCGCCCAGGCGCGCACCACGGCCTGCATCACATCCGCCGCTGGCGGCAAGAATCGGGCCGGCCCGCGGGGCGCGACAGGGGGTTTCTTGGGAGGTCGACCCATCAGAGGGGCTCAGGGACAGCGAGCCCGCAGGCTCAGTTAAATGGGAATATTTTCGATCATAACGCCGTGCAACCGAGTGCACGCAGCAGGGGATGGCCCATGCGGCTCTCAGGGTCATCGCACTGACCAACAGCTTCTCGACGCAGAGGTGAGCCCGAATCTACATAAGCTTAGCCAAAGAACTTCGTTCACGCCGTGCGGCAGTCTGCCTAGAGTCGCGCGCACCATGAACCCTGTTGCTCTTCGCATTCACCGCCCGCTGTGGCGCGCCACCCTGAGCTGCCTGGCGGCCCTGGCCCTGCACACCGCCCAAGCCGCCGAGCCGGCGCCGTTTCCCAGCAAGCCCGTGCACATCGTGGTGCCGGTCGCGGCAGGGGGCAGCGCCGACAAACTGACCCGCGCGCTGGCCGAAAAGCTCTCTGCACTGTGGGGCCAGCCCGTGGTGGTGGACAACGTGCCGGGTGCCAGCGGCAACATCGGGGCCACCAAGGTGGCGCGCGCCGCACCCGATGGCTACACCCTGCTGCAACAGGGCGAAGGCCTGACCCTGAACAACATCCTGTTTACCGAGCTGCCCTACGACGCCACCAAGGCCTTCGCCCCCGTGATCAAGGCCGTGGTCAACCCGCAAATCCTGGTGGTCAACCCCAACGCGGGCCTGAACACCTTCGCCGATGACCTGGCGCGGGCCAAAGCCCAGCCAGACACGCTGACCCTGGGCCTGCCCGGCAACGGCGGCATTGCCCACGTGGCGCATGAAATCCTGAGCCAGGAAACCGGCGCCCGGGTGCGCTACATCCCTTACTCGGGCGGAGCCCCGGCGGCCCTCGATGTGTTGGCCGGCCACACCCAGGCCACGCTGATCACGCTGGCCGCCAGCCTGCAGCAAGAACGCCCCCGTCACGCCAAAGCCATCCGGACCGCCGGCATCGCCTTGCGCTGAGCGCAAAACTCAGCCCAGCACCAACACGCAGGCGTTGTGAAACCGCGGCACCGCCGGGAAGCACTCGGACTGCAGGGTGTCGATCTCGCCCAAGGACAGCGCACCGATCAAGCCGCCCTGGCCTGACAGCGCATCCAGGGCCTGCAGCTCCTGTTCGGCTTGCTCGCCCAGGTGCATGCGCCGGCCCGCACAGTAAAAGGTGGGCCAAGGCTGGGGGGGCCGCTGGTGCTGCTGCACCAGCATGAATTCCACCAAGTCGGGCAAAGCCGTGCCCTGCCCGACCGCCGGCGCGCGCAGCACCCGCATCAAATTGCCCGGCGGGATCTCCCCCACGCAGAGCAAGGAACCATCGTCATTCAGCGCCACCGGAATGCGCACCAGCACATCCACCACCGTCACCAGGCCAAAGGGGAAGTGCACGGCGTAGTCGTAAAAGTTCTCGCGTGTCAGGTCCACACCAAACTCATGCCGGATCAGGGCCTGGTACACCTCAAAGGCCGGGCGGTGATCGATGGTGTCAATGCGATTGCCATGGCCGGACGTGGCCGTCAACAAGCCACGGCTGACCGGGTAACCATGGCGTGCGATGGCATCCACCCCGGCCGGCGCCAACCAGGAGATGACACCGCCCTGCAGCAAGCGCTGGGCATCGAACAAGCAGGGCATGGGCTGAAAGGTCTCGCTGCCCGCATTGACACCCGCAAAGCGCAGCGGCGCAGTCAAGGCCTCGTACAAACCGTCCATCAAGGCCCCCACCTGGGGCACCTGGGCGTCAAAAATGCTGAACAGGAGCGGTGGGGCCGTGCCCGGGGTCGCCGCCGCCTGCATGGCCCGAACCGCCTCATGCCAGGCCTGAACCCCTGCCGGATCCAGGGGCGCTTGCAGCACAAAAGCGGGCATGCGCTCGAAACAGAGCAAGGCAACGCGGTCGTCCAGGAAGCCCTGCTCCGACAACAACCTGGGAAACACCGCGCCCAGCATGGGGCAGGCCTGGGCCCCAAAACCCTGCTGTAAATCAGGCACCCGGGCAAGCAAGGCCTCGGGCACCAGGACCAGCACTCCCGACTCAGGCCAGCGCTGACGCCAAGCCTGCAGCGTGGCCGGCAGATCTGCCAGATCAGGTGACAAAAGACATTGATCGATGAACATGGACAGAACAAGCGCTGCGAACAAGACCTTCAATGTAGCGGAACACCCCCGGCGGGGCTTGACCCACATCAAGACCAGACCCGCCAAGGCCTACGCCGCGCAGCTCGTGGCGCCTTGCGTGGGCTATGTAACAGATCGCTGACAAAGCCCCCGCTACAAAGAAGCCACTGTTTGCGCCGGGCAGTGGTGCACGGCGACCCATCGGGCAGTCTGCATCCACAAGGTGACCCCATGCGCTCTTTCAAGCCCGCCGCCTCACAGCCCCTTTTCAAGGGCGCTGCTGCCAGGAAGCCCAGCTCGCCCCCTCGGGGACGCTGGCTCTTGCTCCCCCTGCTGGGCGGGGTCTTGAGCGCCTGCGGTGGCGGGAGCGGCGGCAGCGCAGCCGACCTCAGCAGCAGCACCAAACTGACCCAGGCGGGGGACGCGCTGACGGACAGTGCAAGCACCGGCAGCCCTGCCACCGTGGTGCCCGAGGTGCTGGCCAGCCAGGCCCTGCCCACCAGCCCACCCACCGCGTCGCCCAGTCCCGCGGCCAGCAGCGCCAGCAGCAACACCGTGAGCGACGACAGCACCGCCGCGCTGGACGCCACGGCACTGAAGGCCATCCCCCTGCCCACCCCCGACCCCGGGGTCTTGCTGATGCTGGTGCCCGACACCCAGTCCATGACCGACCCCCGCATCGCGGCCTGGCAGGACGCGGCCTCGGAAGAAGGCGTCCGCCTGAGGGCCATCACCGACAGCCAATTCCTGGCCCTGGGCACGGGGGCCAAGGCTTTTGCGGGCCTGATCCTGCCCGACAGCCTGCACACCCAGGCCTCGGACACCTTGATCGCGGCCATCCGTGCCTACGCGCAGAACCAAGGGCAGATCATGCTGGTGTATGACTTTGGTGCCCTGCTACCCAATGGCTTTTACCCGGCCAGCGGGCCGTCGCGGCTGAGCGACCTGGCCGGGGTGCAGTACATCCGCTATGCCGAACTGCTCAACCAGACCACCGGCCTGGGCCCCGTGCGGGCCTTGCGCCCAACCCTGCGCTCGCTGCTCGTGCCGCCGGGCAAGTCGCTGCCGTATGTGGCGCCCGGCACCCTGTCGACCACCGCCATCAGCACCGTCAATGCGGCCAGCGCGAGCGCACGAGACACCGGCCTGATTGGCGCGGCCGGCATCACCAACAACACGGCCCTGTACCTGCCGGTGAGCCGCAGCGACCCAGGCGGCGCCAAGGGCTTTGACCCGCAGCAGTTCATGGCGCTGCGCTCGCCCCAGGCCGGCTCCGCCGCGCTGAGTGCGGCCAAGCCCCGGCCCATCACCATCAACTTTGGCCAGGCTTTCACCAGCAGCCGCCTGGCCAATGTCAGCCAACTGAGCCTGAATGCGCCCAGCAGCACCAAACTGCTCAATGCCACGGCCGCCGACCCAGTCGATGCCTACAGCGGCTACCTGCTGGGCAACTTGGTCTACCCGGTCTATGCCACCTCAGGGGCTTTTGGCGGCAGCGCCAACCCAGCCCAGCAGGTGCTGGCCGATTCGCCGCAATTCGGCCTGGTGGCCGGGTTGAACCCGGTGGGCACGGGTCAGGTGATGTTCGTCAACCTGCCGCTGACCTACCTCAAGGGCCGTACCGACGCCTTGCCCATGCACGGCTTTTTGCATTACTTCGCGCGCAATGTGCTCAAGCTGCCCCACCTGTCGGCCATGCCCAACGGCGTGGCCGGCATGACCTTTGACTGGCACCTGGACTCCAAGGCCGCCCAGGCCCCCACGCTCAGCCTGATGAGCAAGAACGTGTTCAAAGACCCTGGCGCCTTGTTCTCGATCGAGATGACGGCGGGGCCCGACACCATTGCCGCGGGCGACCAGTTGGGCTGGAACCTCAAGGCCAACTACCCCGCGCAATGGATCATGGTGACCTTTGACAACGACGGCCACTCGGTGGGCAGCCACGGCGGCTGGATCCATGACTTCTATGGCGAACAGGCCAACGACACCAATGCCAGCAGCCCCACCGGCGGCGCCTGTGGCAAGCCCCCGGCGCTGGACAACTTCCTGCAGTGCCTGGTGCTGAACCGCCAGGCTGTGGACAGCCATGTCGGTCGGCCCGCCCGAGGCTACTCGGCGCCGCAGGGCAACAACCCGACCTGGGCCATGAACTGGCTGGAAGCGCAAGGCGTGGTGGCCACCTACTTTGCCGGCCACACCGGCCTGGGGGTCACCCGGCAGTACCGCGACGGCGCCCTGGCCAACCCGTCGCTGTGGGTGTCACCCGTCACGCCGCAGGGCTTCTATGCAACCTTTGAGGAGTTCCAGGCCTACAACGTGCCCAAGACGGAAGTCACCCAGTGGTACCGCGACCTGATCGACTTCAACATCGCGCAAAACACCTCGCGCATGGTCTACGCCCACCCGCCCGGCGCCCAGCTTTGGTACGACGTGCTGAGCGGCCTGTTCAGCTACGCCAAGACCCAACGCGACGCCGGCCAGTTGGCCTGGTACCCCATGACCCGCATGGCCGACTTCATGAGCACCCGGCTGCAAGTGACCTGGACGCAAACGCTCAACGCCAGCACCGGCGTCACGCTGTTCAGTGCCAGCCACCCGGTGACCCTGAAGGAAATGGTCTGGCGCCTGCCCAAGTCGCGTTACCCCAACGCCCCGGTGCTGGTGTCGGGTGCTGCTACCATCGGCCTGAGCGACAGCAGCTACTGGCTGGTCAAAGCCCAGCCGGGCAAGGCGCTGAGCTTCTCGGTCAAGTCCTGAGGTCTCAGGCCGGCGCGTGGGCGCAGCGGGTGCTGTGGTCTGCGTTGGCGCTCGCCGCCTCGGCCTCGGGCGCCGGTGTCACCTGACTCTGCGCTTCGGTCGCACAGTGCATGCCCAGACGCTGCAGCAGTTGGCGGTCTTTTTGCGCCTGGGGGTTGCTGGTGGTCAAGAGCTTGTCGCCATAGAACATGCTGTTGGCCCCGGCCAGGAAACACAGCGACTGCAGCGATTCGGGCATCTCTTCACGCCCGGCCGACAAGCGCACCATGGCGCGCGGCATGCAGATGCGGGCCACCGCGATCATGCGCACGAACTCAAATGGGTCCAGCGCCTGCGTGCCCGCCAGCGGCGTGCCCTCGACCTGCACCAGGTTGTTGATGGGCACCGACTCCGGGTAAGGCGCCAGGTTGGCCAGTTGCACGATCAGGCCGGCGCGCTCGCGCCGCGACTCGCCCATGCCCACAATGCCACCCGAACACACCTTCAGGCCCACATCGCGCACCCGCTCCAGGGTGTCCAGGCGGTCCTGGTAGGTGCGGGTGGTGATGATCTGGCCGTAAAACTCAGGCGATGTGTCCAGGTTGTGGTTGTAGTAGTCCAAACCGGCGTCGCGCAACTGCGCCGCCTGGCCATCGGCCAGCATGCCCGCCGTCAGGCAGGTTTCCAGGCCCAGGGCCTTGACCTCCGAAATCATCTCGCCAATCACCTCCACATGGCGCGCCTTGGGCGAGCGCCAGGCCGCCCCCATGCAAAAGCGTGTGGCACCGTTGGCCTTGGCGGCGCGCGCGGCCTCCAGTACCTCGGCCAGGGGCAGCAGCTTGTCCGCTTTCAGGCCGGTGTCGAAGTGGGCCGACTGGGGGCAGTATTTGCAGTCCTCTTCGCAGCCGCCGGTCTTGATCGACAGCAACGAAGACAGCTGGATCGCGTTCGGGTCAAAGTGCTCGCGGTGCACCTGCTGGGCGCGGAACATCAAGTCGTTGAAGGGCAACTCGAGCAAGCTCAAGACGCCCGCCACCGTCCAGGGCGTGGCGTTCACACGCTGAGCGTCCAGGGTGGGGGTGCGGGTCTGAATCTGATTCGGGTTCATGGTTTCTCCATCGCCAGGCCCACAAGGCCCTAGCGCATTTGAGCGGCCCAGGCCGCGGGTCCAGGGGGGCTGCCCCTGCCGGGCCGCAAGCCTATCACCGCCACAGCCCCTGTCGGCCGAGTCACCCCACAGCATCCCAGCCCATCTGATCCGTGAGGCAAGCCGCCATCTGAGCCTGTTCAACCAGCAGGCGGCGGCCGACACTGCGCCCCATGCCCAGCCCCCCCACGCCCATCGCCAGCGCCTTGTCGCCAACGCCGTCATCCCACACCAGTCCGTCCACCTTCTGCGACCCGGTGGACCTGCACCACCTCAAGCGCAGCGCCGCCATTCGCTGCGCCGTCCCCACCCAGCTGGGCGGCCTCGGTGGCGACGTGGCCGATTTATCGGCCCTGATGGAGGCCTTGTGCCGCCAGTCGCTGTCGGCCGCGCTGCTGTTCTGGAGCCAACGCCTGGCGATTGAATTCCTGGTGCAAACCGGCAACGTGGCCGTGCGCGAACACCTGCTCCCAGACCTGCTGACCTTCCAGCGCGCGGCCAGCCTGCCCTTGTCCTTGAACCAGCGAACCATCCAGGCCCGCGACACCGGGCGGGGGTGGCAACTGAGCGCTCAAGGCTTGCTGGCAGCCCATGCCACACCGGCGGGGTTTTCCTTTGTGGCCCCCATTGAAGCCGGCGACCTGTGCGGCTGGGGCCTGCTGCGCAGTGAAGAAGACGGCTTTGACGTTCACCCCCAGTCGCTGGGGGCGGGCACGGCGCCGGCTGACACCGCGCGCATTGACCTGCGGCAGGTGTTTTTCAGGGAGGATGAATGGTTGGGCGGCCCGGAGCTGGACCAGACCGTTCACCCGGTGCGCCGGGCCCTGGGCCGTTTGGGCCTGCACCTGGCGCAGCACATGGCACCGATCTGAACGCTCCAGCTCAGAACAGCTCGATGCGGGGGCCGTTGGCGGTGGCCAGCTCCAGGCCCACCGGCTCCGTCTCCGTGGCCTGGCTGGACACCCCCAAGGGCGTGCCGCCCGTGCCATGGGCATGGGCCACGCGCTGGGAATGCATCACGTAGTCGCTGCTCCAGCGGCGCAGCAGTTCTTCCAGCAACTCGGGTGGCGGTGGGGCTCGGCCGTCGATCAACTGGTACAGCTGCGCGAAGTGCTTGGACAGGCTGGCCAAGGCGCTGTTGATCTGCTCCAGCAACTGCCGATTGATGTCCTGAAACTGCATGTCGCCCAGGGTTTCCACAATGTCGGCGGTGACCTGCTGCATGCTCACCTCCATGTGGCTGGACAAGCCCGCCAGGTAGGGCACCACATCGCCCAGGGTGTTGCTCAGCAAGCGCATGTGTTCGGCGATCTCATGCATCTGCACCGACGAGCTGTGCACCAGGCCTTCCTCCAGGCGATGCAATTCGGCGTCCACGCCCAAGGCCGCGGTATGGATGCCTTGCGTGATTTGTTGCGCCGCCTCGGCCGTTTGGGAGGACAGTCGGCGCACCTCGCTGGCCACCACCTTGAAGCCTGCGCCCGCGTCACCGGCACGGGCCGCCTCGATGGAGGCGTTGATGGAAATCAGGTTGGTCTGGCGAGAAATCTCCGTGATCAGTTGGGCCAGCGGGGTCAGGTCGCGCACCTGGTTGGCCACCGAGCGCACCCGGTCCAAGCTGCCCTGGCGCAGGGTCTCAAACTCACGCTGGTGGTCCGCCAAATGCTCCAGCGCCTGACCGTGGCGGTCCGCCTGCGACAGCGAGTCCGCCGACAGCGCCTGCGAACGCCCCACCGCCTCTGAGATGCGGTCGCGCAACTGCATGGTGTTGCCGTGCACCCGGGTCATGCGCTCCATCATCGAAAACACCGCCGTCTCGGAGGTCTGGATGGTGGCGCTCACCTGCTGTCGCAGCACCGCAAAGGCTTGCTGCGAAGTGTTGATGTCCTGGGCAATGACCTCGTTCGTGGCCGGCCCGTGGCGCGCCGCGGAGCGGCCCAGCCACAGCTGCAGCCAGCTCCCCACCACCAGGCCCAGCAAAAGCGTGAGCACCGACTCAGGGGCCAGCCACTGGGCCAACACCACCAGCGCCACCGCCAGGGCCAGCAGCAGCCGCCCCTGCGTGCGCCACGCGCTCCACCAAGACTTCATCCAGCGGCGCAGGCTGGCGGGGTTGGAGGAGGACTCATTGTGGGGTTCGATGTCCATGTTGCACCTCACACGCCAGGCAGAACCTGCTTGATGACTTTCAACAAATCAGCCCCCCCCACGGGCTTGACCAGCCACCCCGTGGCACCAATGCGCTTGGCCTCTTCCCGCTTGGCCTGCTGGCTCTCGGTGGTCAGCGCCAGGATGGGGGTAAAGCGCAGCAGCTTGCGCACTTCACGGATCAGGCCAATGCCGTCGAGCTTGGGCATGTTGATGTCCGTGATGATCAGGTCGGGCTTGAGCCCCGCCTGCACCTTCTTCAAGGCGGCTTCGCCATCAGGCGCCACCTCGACTTTGAAGCCGCTGATCTCCAGCGTGTTTTTAAGACTCATCAGCATCGTGGCGGAATCGTCAACGAGAAAGATGCTTTTCATGGCGCAGGGCTCCTGGGCTGGGTCGGGCCGACGGCCGCTCCGGTGACCAGCGAGTCCGGGGACTCAGCGGTCGGTGAGGACTACCGACAACGGGATTGAACAATGACTCAATGCTCGCACAAATGATTCAAAAGATAAAGCTTTTCACAATTTAATCATTAAATATGATTTTTTGACGAAGCAGTCGCCCACCTGATCGGCAGGGTGTCCCAGCCCAATTCACCTCGACAGCGTGACCAGCACGCTTGGGGAAATCCCAATACTCCCAGGCACTTCCGCCCTATCAGAGCCGCCAAACCGCAGCGCATTCAACCCCTCATGGAGGTCGGGAATACAAGCTGGGCACGGCCAGCGCCCGTCTGCGCCAATGTGGCACAAGTGTCATTTAATTCAAATTTTTACCGCCAATTGGTTCTAACTGCGAACTTAATGGATTTAAATGCTATTTACTCTCATTTAATTCATTGTTTTTCTCATTTGATTAGGATTTTTTGATCATTTTGATTACATTTGTGACAAGTTTGACAGCCCGTATCGCTGCACCTTCTCATGAAAAAAACCATCCTCACCATCGACGACCAGGCCGACATCCGCCGCCTCGTGCGCATGACCCTGGAGTACGACGGCTACACCGTGCTCGAGGCCAGCGAAGGCGCTGAAGGCCTGGCGCTGGCACGCAGCCGCCGCCCCGACCTGATCCTGCTCGACGTGATGATGCCGGGCATCGACGGCCTGATGGTGGGCAAGACCCTGCAGGCCGACCCCGTGCTCTGCCGCATCCCCGTGATCATGCTGACCGCCCTGGACCGCGACTCCGACGTCGACGCCGGGCTGGAGGTGGGCGTCCGGGCCTACCTGTGCAAGCCCTTTGGCCCGGTCGAGCTGCTGCAAATGATCGAGTCCTTCATCCAAGAGGCCCAGTCCACACCGGACTCGGCGCCCTCCGCATTCCCCTCCCGCTGAGCCCTCAGGGCCAGTTCTTGTGCATCGCTCAACAGCCATCAACCCAACTGAGGAAACCACCATGGCGCTCGTGAAAAAAACCCCGTCCACCGCTTTCAGCGCGGAGCCTGCTGCAGCCACACGCAGCTCGCCCAGCGCCGCCCGTGAGGCCGAAGTGCAGCGCAAGCGCGCCCGCACTCTGGCCAAGCAGCAGCAAGCGGCTGAGCGCATCGCGGCGGCCACGGGTCAAATGTCCTCCGGCATTGCCGAAGCGGCCTCGGCAGCCGAAGAACTCAAGCGCGCCGCGGACCAGATCGCCACCGGTGCCGAAGAGGCGTCGGGCGCCGCCCAGGAATCGCTGGCCGCCTTCAAGCAAGTCGAGGCCTCGGTCACCCGCCAGATGCAAAACGCTGAATCCAGCCGTGTCCGCACCGACGCCATCCAGACCCTGGTGCAACGCACCACCACCGAAGTCAATGGCCTGGTCGACAACGTGGGCGTGTCCGCCCAGCGCCAGATCGCCTCGGTGGGCATGGTGGCTGAGCTGGAAAAACAGGCCGCCAACATTGGCGATATCGTCAAGGCCGTGGCCCGCATCGCCGACCAGACCAACCTGCTGGCCCTGAACGCCGCCATCGAAGCCGCCCGCGCCGGCCAACACGGCAAGGGCTTCGCCGTGGTCGCCGACGAGGTGCGCACCCTGGCTGAAACCTCTGAAAAGAGCGCCAAACAGATCCAGGACCTGGTCGGTCAGATCCAGCAAGAAGTGAAGGTCATCGCCGAAGGCATCAGCGCCTCGGCCAAGAGCGTGGAAGGCGAGGTCGAAAACGGCCGCATCATCACGCAGCAGCTGGAGCAAGTGCGCCGCGACACCCTGGAAATCGTCAAGGGCGTGCAAGAGATCTCCGCCGGCGCCCAGCAGTCGGCAGCCGCCACCAAGCAAGCGCTCAAGGGCTCGGAAGACATTGCCGCGGCCGCCGAAGAGCAATCCGCCGCCGCCGAAGAATCGGCCAAGACCGTGGCCGAGCAATCCCAGGCCCTGTCGCAAAGCGAGCAAACCGCCGCCAGCCTGTCCGAGCTGTCGGAAGATCTGAAGAACTCCACCGACGTGGCCAAGAGCGCTGAAGAAGTGGCCTCGGCGGCGGAAGAGCTGTCGGCTGCCGTGCAAGAAATCAGCCGCTCGGGCGCCCAGATCATGGCCGCCATCGACCAGATCCGCAAAGGCGCCGAAGTGCAGTCGGCAGGCACCGAAGAAGCCTCGGCCGCCGTCAACCAAATCGAACGCGGCGCCCAGCTGGCGCTGGAGCGCGGCAAGGTCAACGCTGAAAAGGTCACCGCCATCCGCGAACTGCTGGCCACCAACAAGCGTTCGGTGGACAGCCTGATCGCCAATGTGTCGCTGTCGGCCGAGGCCTCGCGCAACAGCATCCGCCAGGTCAAGGAGCTGGAACTGGTGTCGCGCCGCATCGACAAGATCGTGGACGCCATCACTACCGTCTCGATCCAGACCAACATGCTGGCCGTCAACGGCTCCATCGAAGCCGCCCGCGCGGGCGAGTTTGGCAAGGGCTTTGTGGTGGTGGCCACCGACATCCGCAACCTGGCCCAGGACTCAGCCGAAAACGCCGACCGCATCAAGGACCTGGTGAAGTCGGTGCAAGACCAAATTGGCGTGGTGGGCCGTGACCTGGGCGAGATCGTGGGCATTGCCACCGCCGAAGTCGAAAAAGCCAAGGCCACCACCGAGAGCCTGAACCAGATCGAAACCGACATCCAGGACGTGGCCCGCAGCTCGGACGAAATCCTGGGCGCCGCCAGCGAAATCGGTGCGGCCGTGGCCCAGGTCAAGCGCGGCGTGGAACAAATCGCCGCCGCCGCCCAGGAAGCCGTGAAGGCCTCGGAAGAAGCCGCCGCCGCCGCCCGCCAGCAAGCCCAAGGGGCCGAAGAGCTGTCGGCGGCCATCGAGGAAATCTCCTCGCTGGCCGATGAACTGCAAAGCGCCTGAACCAGGAACGTGCCATGAGCAGCGAATCCAACAACGAGCTCGGCCTGGCCGAGTCCCGCAGCGAGGACGCCGAAGCGTCAGACACCCGCCAGTACGTGACCTTCATGTGCGACGACGAGGTGTTTGCCGTGGAAATGGCCCCGGTGCAGGAAATCATCCGCGTGCCCGATGTGGTGCGCGTGCCCCTGTCACCGCCAACGCTGGAAGGCCTGGCCAACCTGCGCGGCAAGGTGCTGCCCATCATCTCCCTGCGCCGTGCGCTGGGCTTTGACGAGCGTGAAGCCGACGACAGCTCGCGCGCCGTGGTCATCGACATCTGCCAGCCCATGGGCTTTGTGGTGGACCGCGTGGCCAGTGTGGTGGGCGTCGACGTGTCCAAGATCGAAGGCGTCGAAGGCATTGGCGGCACGGTCAACACCGAGCTGCTGTCGGGCCTGATCAAGGACGTGGGTGGCCACGCCATGGTGATGGTTCTGAACTTCGAGAAGCTGATCGACCAGGAATTCGCCCAACTCAGCGAGCTGACCGAGCAACGCGGCCTGGTCAACAGCCAGGGCCTGGGCGCCAGCGCCGCCAGCGCCGACAGCGGCCGCAGCAGCGAAGAAGAGCTGCACCTGGTCAGCTTTGACGTGGCCGAGCAGGAATACGCCATTGCCATCGAAGACGTGCAGGAAATCGTGCAGGTGCCTGAGCAGATCGTGCAGGTGCCACGCGCCCAATCGCATGTGCTGGGCGTGATGACCTTGCGCAACCGCTTGCTGCCCCTGGTGGCGCTGCGCCGCATGTTCGCCCTGCCCGAGCGCTCGGCCGACGAGCAAAGCCGCATCGTGGTCGTGGCCCTGGGCGGCGCCTCGGTGGGCATCGTGGTGGACAACGTGAACGAGGTGCTGCGCGTGCCCCGCCGCGGTGTCGAAGCCATGCCCAGCTTGCTGGCCCGCAACGGCGACATGAGCGACATCACCGACATCTGCCGACTCGACAACGGCCAGCGCCTGGTCTCGGTGATCTCCACCCACAACCTCTTCCGCCAATCTTCCATCAGGGAGGCTTTGAACACCGTGAACCAGCAGGACGACCGCGCCAACCCGTCCGAACGTCAACAAGACGTGAGTGGCGATGACGAACAAGTGGTGGTGTTCCGCCTGGGCACCGAAGAGTTTGGCGTGCCCATCGACAGCGTGCAGGAAATCGTGCGCGTGCCCGAGGTGCTGACCCATGTGCCCAAGGCCGCCATGGCGGTGGAAGGCGTGATCAACCTGCGCGGCTCCGTGCTGCCGGTGATTGACCTGCGTCGCCGCCTGGGCCTGTCGGCCGTGGCGCGCAACGACGGCCAGCGCATCGTGGTGTTCCTGATCCGAGGCGTGCGCACCGGCTTCATCGTCGATGCCGTGGCCGAGGTGCTGAAGGTGCCGCGCCACGCCATCGAGCCCGCGCCCCACCTGTCGGCGGAACAAGCGACCTTGCTGGCCCGCATGGCCAACCTGGAAAAGCAAAAGCGCATGTTGCAACTGATTGAACCGGACCACCTGCTGCTCGACAGCGACCTGCATTCGCTTGCAGGCATGAGCGCCTGAGCACGCGCACCAGAGACACCACCATGATCAAGCTCCTGATTGTTGATGACTCGGCGCTGATGCGGCGCCAATTGGCCCAACTGTTCCAGGCGGCTGGCGGCTTTGACATCCGCCAGGCCCGCAACGGGGTGGAAGCGGTGACCGAGGACCGCGACTTCCAACCCGATGTGGTGACGCTGGACATCAACATGCCCGAGATGGACGGGATCACCGCCCTGTCCCTGATCATGGCTGAGCGTCCGGTGCCCGTGATCATGGTCTCTTCGCTGACCGAAAAAGGCGCCCTGGCCACTTTCGAGGCCCTGAACCTCGGCGCGGTGGACTATGTGGCCAAGCCCGGCGGCACGATCTCGCTGTCGCTGGAGGTGGTCAAGGCCGACCTGTTGGCCAAAGTGCGCGCGGCCGCCAAGTCGCGCCCGGCCAAGTTCCGCAGCATGGGCCTGGCCACGGCCCGCCCCGCGCGCACCAGCCCCGACCTGCTGGCCCCCAAGTCGACCGCTGTGCGCAGCGGCCCGGCCTCGGACGGCGTGCTGTTGATTGGGGTCTCCACCGGTGGCCCGCGCGCCCTGGAGCAGGTGCTGCCCCTGCTGCCGGCGGACTTTCCGTGGCCGGTGCTGGTGGCCCAGCACATGCCGGCCAGCTTCACCGCCCCGTTTGCCGCCCGGCTCAACACCAGCTGCGAACTGGAGGTGGTGGAAGCCGCCTCGCCCATGCCGGTGCAAGCCGGCCGGGTCTACATCGGCAAAGGCGGCGCCGACATGGTGCTGACACGGCGCGCCAATGTGCTGACCGTGCTGCCCAAGCCCGAGGACAGCAGCCAGCTGTGGCACCCGTCGGTGGAACTGCTGGGTCGCAGCGCCCTGCAGCACTGCAACCCGCGCCACCTGGTGGGTGTGATGCTGACGGGCATGGGCTACGACGGGGCCGACGCTTTTGCCGACATCAAGCGCCAAGGGGGCAAGACCATCGCCGAAGCGGAATCCACCGCCGTGGTGTTTGGCATGCCCGCAGAACTGATCGAGCGCGGCGGGGCCAGCCTGGTGCTGCCGCTCGACAAGATCGCCGCACAGGTCAAGGCCTGGGCTCAACGTTGACAAGGAACAGACATGGCACTCATCAAGACCCAGCCCCCCGAGACCCAAGGCCCCCAAGTACAAACCGACGGCGCTTCGGCCACCGGACGCGACCGTGCTCAATTGCTGGCCCAGCTCCAGTCCGCCTCGGCCGAAGACCGCCGCTGGGCGGCCCGCGACTTGGTGGACTGCCCCGGCGTCAGCGGTGACCTGGTGCGTCACCTGCAAACCGAGACCGAAGGCTCGGTGCGCGAAGTCATCCTGACCACCTTGGTGCGCATCGGTGACGCCCAGTCGGTGGCCGGCCTGGTGGATTGCATGCGCAGCGAAGACGCCTCGCTGCGCAACGAGGCCATCGAGGCGCTCAAGCAACTGCCCACCGAAGTGGCGCCGATCATGCGCCAGTTGCTCAATGACGCTGACAGCGACATGCGCATCTTCGCCGTCAACGTGCTGGAGTCGCTGCGCCACCCCCTGGTGGAAGCGTGGCTGGCCGAAGTCATTGAACGCGACCCCCATGTGAATGTGTGTGCCACCGCGGTCGACCTGCTCGGTGAAGTGGGCTCCCGCGACGTCCTCGAAGCCTTGCTGCGCCTGAAAGACCGCTTCGCTCGCGAGCCCTACATCCAGTTTGCCGCCAACCTGGCGATCAAACGCATCAACGAAGGCTGAGTCGCTTATGGCCGCCATCATCACCGACGAAGACTTCCAGAAATTCAGGGAGTTCTTCTACCGCAAGACGGGCATCCAGTTCGAAAACAGCAAGCGCTACTTTGTCGACAAGCGCCTGATCGAACGCATGGAAGCCACCGACAACAAGCTGTTTCGCAACTACTTCACCATGTTGCGATTCCAGGCCTCGGGCGAAGAGTTGCAGACGCTGACCAACCTGATGACGGTCAACGAAACCTACTTCTTCCGCGAGGAATACCAGTTCAAGTGCCTGGTCGACTCGATCCTGCCCGAACTGGTGTCCAAGCGCCGCAGCGACAAGCCGCTGCGCATCTGGGTTATCCCCTCGTCCTCGGGCGAGGAGCCGTACTCGATCGCCATCTACCTGCTGGAACGCTGGGCCGACATCAACCGCTATGACATCGAGATCATTGCCTCCGACATCGACACCCGCATCCTGGAGTCGGCCAAGCTGGGCCTGTACGGCGACCGGGCCGTGTCCCACCTGCCCGAGGCCTACCGGCAAAAGTACTTCCGGCGCAGCGCAGCGGGCTACCAGCTGATCGACGACGTGCGCCACGCGGTGGAGTTCTCCCGCGTGAACCTGTCGGACCGCGCCGACACCCGGGCATTCCGCCACTTCGATGTGGTGTTCTGCCGCAACCTGTTGATCTACTTTGACGACGTCTCGCGCAAGGCTGCGGCTGAGACCTTCTTTGACGCGCTCAATCCAGGCGGTTTCATCTGCCTGGGGCACTCCGAATCCATGAGCCGAATTTCCTCGCTCTACCGCGTACGCAAATTCCCGGAGGCCATCGTTTACCAAAAACCCACGGAGTGACCCATGAAACGCATTCTCATCATTGACGACGCCGCCACCGTGCGCATGTTTCACCGGGGCATTCTGGAAGGGGCCGGTTACCAAGTCGACGAAGCCGTCAACGGCGTCGAAGCCCTGGAAAAAGCCTTGCTGACGCCTTTTGACCTGTACATCGTGGACGTCAACATGCCCAAGCTCGACGGCTACGGCTTCCTGCGCGAACTGCGCAACCAGAACCTGCCCCAGGTGCCCGCCATCATGGTCTCCACCGAGGCCACGGCGGACGACCGCCGCCGCGCCTACGCCGCCGGCGCCAACCTGTACCTGGTCAAGCCCACGCGCCCGGATCAGCTGGTCGCCCCCATTGCCCTGCTGTTGGGAGAGGTCAGCCCATGAACCCCTTGCTCGAACAATTCCTGTCCGAGGCCCGCGACACCCTGGAAGCCATTGGCGTCCAGCTGATGGAGCTGGAGCACGCCCCGGACGACACCGAGCTGATGACCCAGCTGTTCCGCCTGGTGCACACGCTCAAGGGCAATTCGGGCTTGTTCGAGGTGCCGGAGATGACCCGCGTGCTGCACGCCGGCGAGGACCTGATGGACGCCGTGCGCCACCAGGAAATCCCCTTCAGCGACACGCTGGCCGACCGCCTGCTGGACGCCATGGACTACGTGGCCCGGCTGTGCGATGACATGGAGGCGCAACGCCCCTTCACCGCCAGCACCGCGCAGGACGCCCAGGGCTTTGTCGATGCCTTGCGCGCCCTGATGCCCCAGCGCGAAACCGACGCAGCGGCCGACAGCGCGACGCCAGCCCAGCCGCTGTTGCAGGCCCCCACGGCCGAGCAACTGCTGGCCCTCCCCGAAGCCTTGCGCATGTCGCTGTGGCGCGCGGCGCAAAACGCCGCGCCCGATCAGCAGTTGATCTGGGGCGAGTACCAGCCCGACGAGCAGTGCTTCTTCCAGGGCGAAGACCCGCTGTACCTGCTGCGCCAACTGCCCGGCCTGGCCTGGGCCAGCGCAGGCCCCCGCCAAGCCTGGCCCGAGCTGGCCGTGCTCGACGCCTACCAATGCCAGCTGAACTTCCATTGGCTGGCCCTGGTGGACGAAGACGCGGTGGCGACCCACTTCCGCTACGTGCCCGAACAAGTGCGCAGCTGCCCCCTGAACCCGCTGTGCCTGGCCTTGCCCCAAGGCGACCCGAACGGCGGCCCGGTCTACGAAGACTTTGTCAGTGACGCGCTGGCCCTGCTGGCTGCGGGCGACACCGAAGGCCTGGCGCGCGCCGTGCGCTCGATGCTGGAGCTGTCCAACGCCCAGCTCTGGCTGTCCTCCGCCCTGCGCTGGTTGCAGCTGCTGCAAGAATCGCCCGCCGCCCCCGCCCCGGCGCTGCAAGCCCTGGTGCTGTCGTTGCGCCACTTGCAGGTGCCCGACTGGAGCAGCCTGCTGCTCGAGGCGAGCGCCCCCGCCAGCGTCCCGAGCGCGGCCCCGGCCCCCCGCCAGGCCAGCCCCGCCAGCGCTCCGGCGCCCAGCAACCTGGCGCCCGAAGCGGAGGCGGCTGACGAGTCGCCCGAAGCGGTGGCTTTCCGCGACCTGCTGGCCGTGCAACGTGAAATCCTGTCCCTGCCCGATGACGCGCAATGGCTGGCTGGCCGCCTCAAGGCCGCCTCTGGTGCGCTGGGCGCCTGCTTGCGCGCCAACCAGCGCGACGACGAGCTGCCGGCCCTGGCCGCCGCCACCACCGACGCGCTGGCCGCCGGCAGCGCCGCGCCCCTGGCCGAATGGCTGGACCTGGCCTTTGCCGGCGCCCAAGGCGAGCTCAAGCGCGCGGCCCCGGCTCCGGCCCCGGTCCCAGCGGCAGTCGAAGCCGCCGCGCCCCACCCCGCCCCGGTCGCTGAGGACAGCGCCAACGCCCCAGCCCCGGCCGAAGCCGAGGCCCGCCAGGAGCGCCGCCACGAGGACCATGCCAGCACCAAGAGCCTGAAGGTGGACCAGGTCAAGATCGATCGGCTGATGAACCTGATCGGCGAAATGGTGGTGGCCAAGAACGCCATCCCCTACCTGGCCAACCGCGCCGAAACCCTGTACGGCGTGCGCGAACTCTCGCGTGAAATCAAGGCCCAGTACGCGGTCATCAACCGCATCTCCGAAGAGATGCAGGACGCCATCATGCAAGTGCGCATGATGCCGGTGTCCTTTGTGTTCCAGCGCTTTCCCCGCCTGGTGCGCGACCTGTCGCGCCGCCTGGGCAAAGAAGTCAACCTGGTGCTCGAAGGCGAGGACACCGCGGCGGACAAGAACATCATCGAGTCCATCAGCGACCCGCTGGTGCACATGGTGCGCAACAGCCTGGACCACGGCCTGGAGATGCCCGAGCAGCGCCGCGCCGCCGGCAAGCCGGCCATGGGCCAGCTGCGCATCTCGGCCCGCCAAGAGGCCGACCGCGTGGTGATCGAGATCAGCGACGACGGCGCCGGCATCGACCCCGAGGTGATCAAGTTCAAGGCCTATGAAAAAGGCCTGATCGACGAAGCCACGCTGGAGCGCATCACCCCGCAAGAGGCCATCAACTTGGTCTTTTTGCCGGGCTTCTCCACCGCGGAAGCCGTGTCCGACCTGTCGGGCCGCGGTGTGGGCATGGACGTGGTGCGCACCGCCATCGAGCGCGTCAACGGCAACATCGCCCTGGACAGCGTCAAGGGCCAAAGCACGACGATCCGCCTGTCCCTGCCCCTGTCCATGGCCGTCACCAATGTCATGACGATTGAGACCGATGGCCAGACCTTTGGCATCCCCATCGACATGGTGGTGGAGACCGTGCGCGTGCCGCGCAGCGCCATCCGAGGCATCAAGGACAACCTGGTCACCGTGCTGCGCGGTCGCGTGGTGCCGCTGAAGTCGCTCAACCGCCTGCTGGGCCTGGCGGCCCCGCCGCTGTGCAACGACAACGACGAGTTGGCCGTGCTGGTGGTGCGCATCGGCGACGACGTGCTGGGCCTGCTGGTCGATGCCTTCAAAGAAACCACCGACATCATCCTCAAGCCCCTGGCCGGGGTGCTGGGGGGCCTGAGCCTGTACAGCGGCTCGGCCCTGCTGGGCGACGGCTCGGTGCTGATGGTGCTCAACGTCAAGGAGATGGTGTGATGGGACTCGAATTCCAAAAAAAGCAAGTGCTGCTCACCGGCCTGGTCGGTGTCGAAGAAGCCGAAAACCTGCTGGCCTGGCTGCAAAAAAAACCGGGCGCCAGCGCCGACCTCTCGGCCTGCGAGCACCTGCACCCGGCCAATTTACAGGTGCTGATGGCGGCCCGCACCCCCATCAAAGCCTGGCCCGCCGACCCGCTGCTGGCCAGCTTGCTTCAATCCGCGCTGGCTGCGCCCACCCCCGCCAAGGAACAATGAACATGGCCAAAACCATTTTGGTGGTCGACGACTCCGCGACCATGACCCTGAGTCTCAAATCCAGCCTGGAGCTCAATGGCTTCAAGGTGGACAGCGCCCCTGACGGCTTCGCGGCCCTGGAGAAGCTCAAGCGCGGCCTCAAGCCCGACCTGATCATCACCGACATCAACATGCCCCGCATGGACGGCATGGAGCTGATCCGCCAGGTCAAGGCCCTGCCGGGCATGCGCTTCACGCCCATCCTGACCCTGACCACCGAAAGCGACTCGCGCAAGCGCGACGAGTGCAAAAAGCTCGGCGCCACAGGCTGGCTGGTCAAGCCCGTGTCGGGACCGGACCTGGTGAAGATCGTCAAACAAGTCGTGATCGGCGTCTGAGCCCGAAAGTCCTTCATGACCGCCGACACCCCCCTCCACCCAGCCCAGCACAGCGCTGCGGCCAAGCCGGCAAATGCCTGGCCGGGCCAGCTGCTGCTGTGCGGTGCCAGCGCCGGCACGACCCTGGGCTTGCTGCTGGTCCTGGGCTCGCCCCTGACCATCACCTCCTGCGCGCTGGGGCTGCTGGCCGCTGCACTGGTCACCGCCCTGGCGCAAGCCTGGCCGCGCCGCTGGACCGGTGGCGCGGGGGCCCGCCGCCGCAGCGCGCGACGCGACCGCCTGCCCGTGACCGAGGCCGTGGCCGAGGTGCGCGAGGTCGCGCCCTACCTGCGGGTGATCAGCGGCCAACTCGACGGCGCCCTGCAACAAACCGAAGACGGCGTGCTGGCCCTGATCCGCTTGCTCAATGAGATGGAGCAAAACGCCTCGGAGCAAGTGCACCGCATTCAGGACTCGCAGCGCAACGGCGAAGAGCTGCTGGGCGTGATCCGCGAGAAACTGCTGATCGACAAACAGCTGGGCGCCATCCTGCAGATGTTTGTGGACCGGCAAGAAGAAGAGATTGGCGCCAACCTGCAACGCATCCAGCGCCTGCAAGAAGTGAAGGCCTTGGGGCCGCTGGTGGATGTGATCGCCAGCGTGGCCCAGCAGACCAACTTCCTGGCCATCAACGCAGCGATCGAAGCCGCCCGCGCGGGTCCTTCGGGCCGGGGTTTTGCCGTGGTCGCGACCGAGGTGCGCCAGCTGTCCACCCGCACCGCCTCGGCGGCGCAGGAAATTGCACGCCGCATCAGCGCCGCGACCGTCAACATTGACGTCGAGCTGCGCCAGGCCAACGAGGCCTCAGCGCGCAATGCCTCGACCGGCAACATGCGCAACGTGCTGGGCGACATCCGCGCCATGCAGTCGCGTTTTGAAGAAGCCTCTTCGGGCAACCGCATGCAGGAGATGATCGACGCGGTCAGCGCCGGCCACCTTCACATGTCGGAGCTGCTGACCCAGGCCCTGGGCCACATCCAGTTCCATGACGTGATGCGCCAACGCGTGGCGCAATCGCAAGAGGCCATGCTGGAGCTCGACGAGCACCTGCAAACCATGGCCAACCAGATGCACGACCAGCCCTGGGACCCCGAAGGCCTGCTGTCGCTGCGCCAGCGCCTGGAGTCGCAGATCGAGCGCTATGTGATGCACAGCCAGATCGAGACCCACGCCGCCGCCACGGGGGCCTCAGCCGACAGCGACAGCGCACCGGCCGCCGACCCGAGCCGCCCCAAAATTGAACTGTTTTAAGGTCCCATGGCACGCACCCTCGTCATCAGCAACCGCAAGGGCGGCTCAGGCAAAACGGCCAGCGCCGTCAACATCGCCGCCGAACTGGCCGCGCGGGGCCAACGCGTGCTCCTGATCGACCTGGACAGCCAGGGCCATTGCGCCCTGGGCCTGGGTCTGAAGCCCGGGCGCGAGGCCCCCACGCTGCACAGCTTCATGGCCGGTCATCACACGCTGGCCAGCGCCATCCAGGCCAGCGCCTGGCCCGGTCTGGACCTGATCCCCGGCGACCCCTTGTTCGATCACGGCTCGGGCCGCAGCGGCGAGTTGCTGCTGCGCGAAGCCTTGGCCAGCGAGGGCCTGCAAGCGCGCTACGACTACATCGTGCTCGACACACCGCCCTCGCTGGACGCCCTGCTGCTCAATGCCCTGAGCGCAGCCGACCGCGTGCTGGTGTCCTTCGTGCCGCACTTTCTGGCGGGCGAAGGCGTGCGCCAACTGGCCCGGGTGTTGTTCCGCGTGGCCAGCCGGGGCGGTAACGAGGGCCTGCGCGTGCTGGGCTTCCTGCCCGTGATGCTGGACAGCCGCATCGGGCTGCACCGCCAGGTCAGCCAGGGCCTGGCCCAGCAGTTTGGCCAGGCCCGCCTGCTGCCTGGCGTGCGCAACGACATCCGCGTGGCCGAGGCCTTTGCCGCCGGCTGCCCGCTGCGCGTGCACGCGCCACACAGCCGCGCCGCCGCCGACTACAGCGCCGCCGTGAACCACCTTCTGGCGCGCTGGTGAACCGCCGCCCCGCCCACCGATTGACCCGTTTGCAACCCCGTACCCACACCATGCCCACCAGCGCCACCAAAGAGGTTCTGACCACCCGCGAAGCTGCCCGGATCCTGGGCGTGTCGGTGAGCTCCGTGCAACGCCTGGTGATGGATCACGCACTGGAAGCCTGGCTCACCCCGGGGGGCCATCGGCGCATTTCCCGCCGCGCCATCGAGCACCTGCGCAGCAGCGCGCCCGGCCACCAGCCCGCCGCGCGCGTGACGCCGGTCGACGGTCTGAAAATCCTGCTGGTGGATGACGACGCCGAGCAGCGTGAGCAGCTGTTGAGCAGCCTGCGCGAAAGCGCTCGCCCCCTGGCGCTGAGCTGGGCCGTGGACGCCTCACAAGCCCTGATCCAGATCGAGCGCCATCGGCCCGACCTGGTGATCACCGACTTGCTGATGAAGCCCCTGGACGGCTTTCACCTGATCAACACCCTGGCCACCGAGCGCGAGTACGCCGACATCGCTGTGCTGGTCGTGACCGGCCTGCGCCCTGCAGACGCGGCACAGCACGGCCAGTTGCCCAGCTGGGTCACGGTCTACACCAAGCCCGTGGCTGCGCAACGGCTGGTGGGCTATGTCGACGCCCTGCTCAGCCGCCAGCTGCGCGCCCTCCAACCGCGTCCCCAACGCGCTCTCGGGCGTGGAGTGTGTCCATGACTGCGCACCGTCCGACCCCTGCCAGCTGCGTGGTGCAGCTGGACGCCCCCAGCGCCCACTATGAGATGCCACAGGCCTGTGCCACTTGGCGTCGGGTGCTGCCCGTGCCCCCGCAGGGTGAGCTGCTGTCGGCGTGGTGTGCCGCCGGCCTGCCGCCGCTGTGCGCGACGCGCCTGCTTCATGTGCTGCGCCAGGGGCGGGCAGCGGTCTGGCCGATTGAGCTGCCCAGCCCACAGGCCGATGGCAGGCTGGAAGGCTATCTGCTCAGCGTGAGCCCCCTGGCAGGGGAGGCCGACAGCCCGCAACACTGCAGCATCGTGACCCTGGTGCCCAACCACACGCCCTGGCCCACCGGGGGCCAACCCGGCCAGCCCGCCGCCAACGGCCTGCGCCTGAGCCTGGCCCTTGATGGTGAGCTGCGGCTGTCCCTGCTGGATCCCCAGTGGACCCAACTCACGGGCCATGCCACCGAGGCCTGCCTGGGCCGCCCGCTGACCGACTTTGTCCACCCCCAGGCCCAAGCCGGACTCACCCGCCACCTGGGCCAAGCTGAGCAGCACCCCGAGGTGCCGCGCCAGCGCCTGCCGCTCTTGCACCAAAGCGGCAACCTGGTCTGGGTGGAGGTGGACTTTGAACAGCAAATCGCCCCCACCCCGGACGGGCGGGCGAACGGCTGGTGGGCCCTGTTGGAAGACGTGTCCGACAACGTGCGCACCTGGCACCTGGACCAGGTGCGGGAACAGGCCCTGGACCAATCCAACTGTGGGGTGGTGGTGACCGACGCCACACTGACCCACCAGCCCATCGTGTACGTGAACCCACGCTTCACCGAGATCACGGGCTACACCTTGGACGAAGTCCGGGGACGGCCTTGCAACTTCTTGCAGGGCGAGGACCGACAACAAGACAGCATTGCCCCGCTGCGCGAGGCCATCCAGCGGGGTGACCGGGCCACGGCCCTGCTGCGCAACTACCGAAAGTCGGGCGAGCTGTTCTGGAACGAACTGCACATCGCGCCCATCGTGGATGAGCGCTCGGGCATCCTGACCCACCATGTCGGCATCGTCAACGACGTGACCGAGACCCGCCACCTGCTGGCTCAGGTCTCCAAGCAGGCGGAGCAGCTTCAGTCGCTGCACCACGACAACCCCAACGGCCTGATCGCTTTTGACGAGGCCGGCCAGGTCCACCTGGTCAACGAGGCCTTTGTCGGCCTGACGGGGCTGAAGGCCCAGGGCCTGGGCCGCGCGGCCTTCTGGAGCGCGCTGCAAGCCATGGCAGACCCGGGCCACGAGGACTTGCAACAAGGCCTGAGCCAAGGCCAGACCCTGCAGTGGCAAATCAAGCGCCCCAAGGAGCGGGTGGTGGAGGTGCGGGGCAGCCAGCTCAATGCGGCCGGCGCGCCCGATTTGCTGGTGTTCCGCGATGTCAGTGCCGAGGTGCAGCTCTACCGCATGCAGCGCCAGTTCCTGGCCACGGCCGCGCACGAGATGCGCGCGCCCATGGGCAGCATCCGGGGCTTCTCGGAACTGATGCTGACACGCCAGTTCCCCCCCGAGGTGCAACGCGACCTGCTGGAGCGCATCCACCGCCAGTCAGGCCGGCTGAGCGACCTGCTCAACGACTTGCTCAACCTGGCCCGCATCGAGTCCCAAGCCCCGGGCAGCCTGCCCTTGGAACCCGTCGAGCTGCAGCCCCTGCTGCACGAGGTGGTGCGCAGCTTTGAGCGCCCCGGGGCTGACTCGCGCCTGAGCCTGTCCTTGGCCCCTGCCGCCGTCTGGGTGCAGGCGCAGCGGGCCAAACTGGAGCAGGTGTTGGTCAACCTGGTGAGCAATGCGCTCAAATATTCGAGTGCCCGGGGCCTGCCGGTTCACATTGGCCTGCAGCCCGGCCACGACCCCCAACATTGGTCGGTGAACATCAGCGACCAAGGCGTGGGCATGAGCGCGCAGACGCTGGAGAGGCTGTTCACCAAGTTCTTCCGGGTCGACCCGAACGGGGACATCGAAGGCACGGGCCTGGGCCTGTGCATTGCCAAGGAGCTGACCGAACGCATGGGCGGCAGCATCCAGGTCAGCAGCCAGTTGGGGCAGGGCTCGGTCTTCACCGTGAACCTGCTGCAGACGCCGTCCGGGACCGCTCGGCCCGACACGGCCACTGCGCCTGCCCGGGAGGCCCCCTGCCCTTGAGCCGCTGAAGCACTGAAATTGAGCGCCCATGAAAGCCTACCTGTTCAATCAGCCCGGCGACGCCGTGTCTGAACCCATGCCCCAGCGCGTGCTGCGGGGCCTGGCCAGCAGCGGTGGCGCCGCCCTGGCCTATGCGCTGGCCTGCTGCCTGGGCAGCCAGTGGGGCCGCCTGCCCAATGTGGGCGACTACCCCAGCTTCTGGCCGGCCGCGGCCATCGCCCTGGTCACCGTGCTGTGGCGGGGTTCGTCGGCCCTGCCAGGCCTGCTGCTGGGTCGACTGCTGTTCGATGCCTTGCCCGAGCCCTTGGCGGGCCCCATGGCCCTGGGCCCGGGCTGGGCCAGCGCCTTGCAGGCGGTCTTGGCCGCCGGGCAAGCCGGCCTGGGCGCCTGGGCCATCCAGCGCTGGGTGCGCCACCCCATGAGCCTGGTGGAGCCGGGCCCCATCCTGCGCCTGCTGGCCCTGGCGGGCGCATCGTCCCTGCTGTGTGGCAGCTACAACCTGCTGATGAGCGAGCCCCCCAGCCTCAGCCCGGCCTGGGTCTGGCTCTGGTTGACGGCGGTCACGGGCGACTTGCTGGGGGTCTTGCTGCTGGTCCCGGTGCTCTTGCTCAGCCTGCCGGCCGACCCCTCGCAGCCGCCCCGGGGCGCGCGGGTCGCCTGGCTGTGGCTGGCCACCACCGGCGGTTACCTGATGAGCTGGGCCGCCAGTGCCTGGGTGATCTCGCTGGAGCACCAGCAAGTCACCCTGCGCTGGGAGGCCCTGCAAACGCAATACAGCCAGGCCTTGCAAGCCGAGCTGTCGCGCCACGAGCAGGTGCTGGTCAGCTTGGCCAGCGTGTTGGGCCAGACCCGACAGATTGACCCACAGAGCTTTGCCAAAGCCGCACAGCCCTTGCTGAGCTTGGCCGAGGGCTTGTACGCCCTGTCCTGGAGCCCCGTGGTGCCCCGGGCCCAGCGCGCCTCGTTTGAAGCCGAGCAAAAGCGCGGCGATGGTCGCGCCCAGCCCATCACCGAGCGGGGCGAACACGGCCTGGTGACGGCGGCCTCGCGCGACATCCATGTGCCCGTGCAGGCCACCGAGCCCCTGTCCCGCGAGGGGGGCGCGCTGGGCTTTGACCTGTATTCCGACCCCCTGCGCCAAGCGGCCATCCACCAAGCGGTGCTCAGCCGCCAATTGGCGGCGACACAGCGCATCCGGTTGGTGCAAGACGGTAGCAGCGCCCTGGGCATGATGGTGGTCATGCCAGTCGCCTGGGCGCCCCCCAGGCCCCTGGTCGCCCCTGGGTCGCAGCTGTCCCAGCTTCGGGGCTTGGCCAGCGCCGTGGTGCACATGGACTGGCTGGCCGCCCATGTGGCCCTGGCCACGACACGCGCTGCAGCCCCCGAATCCAGCCGCACGAAGCTGGAGTCCCCCCATGTGATCGACCCGCAAACCGTGGCCTTCCGCTTGCTGGACGCCGACGCCCCCGAGCATGAGCAAACCCTGTGGTCGCACAACTGGCTCCGCACGGCCGCGCAGCCGCCCTCCGAGCCGGGAGACTGGCCGCTGCTGGGCCAAAGAAACCTGCCGCCGCCGCACAGCACGGAACTGTTGTTTGCCGGTCGCCACTACCGTTTGGAATCCCAGCCCCTGCCCGACTTCTGGTCGGGCAACTCCAGCCTGTGGCCCTACCTGGTGTTCACCGCAGGCTTGTGGATGGCGGTGGGGATCAGCCTGATCCTGCTGCTGTTCACCGGCTACCAGCAGTCCCTGGCGCAAGAGGTGGAGGAGCGCACCGTGGACCTGCTGCAGGTGCAGTACTCGCTGCAAGACGCCATGGGTTATGTGGCCTCCAAGTCGGACCAGTTGGGCTTTGTGCTGGAACAAACCCCGGTAGGATTTTTGGGCTTCGACGAAACGGGACGCCAGCTGCTGGGCAACCAGGCCATGGCGCGCATGCTGGACATCGGCTCGCTGGAGGAGACGCCCAACATCAGCGTCTTCATCAGCCTGCTGGTGCAGCGCCTGCCCGGCATCAGCCTGCACCGTTTGTTTGCCCTGGGCCAGCCGGAGCCGAGCCATGACGCACCGCAGCGTCAGCTCAACCGGGTGCGGCTGGTCAACCCCAACGGCCAGATCAAGCACATCACCCTGGTGGCCATGACCTTCCCGGTGGGGCCGGTCCGGCACCTGTTCACGGTGGTGGACCTGAGCTCGGACGTGGCACTGGAAAGCTCCAAGTCCGAGTTTCTGTCCCTGGTCGCGCACGAAATCCGCACCCCCTTGACCAGCGTCCTGGGCTACGCCGAGCTGCTGCGCATGCATGCCGAGCAGCCGGTGCCACAGCGCCAGGAGTTGGCCGGCGCCATCAGCGCGCACGCGCGGCAAATCCAGGGCCTGCTGAGCAAAATGCTCAACCTGTCCGAGCTGGAGGTCGGGGGGGTCGACGCCCTCAAGCCCCAGCTGCAGGACCTGCACAGCTGGTGCCCCAAGGTGCTGCGCCAGTACACGCCGCCCCCGGGCCGGGACAAGCCCGAACTGCTGCTGGGCGACGACGCCCTGCACGCCATGATCGACCCGCGCAAGCTGGAGCGCGCCCTGCACGAGCTGCTGAGCAATGCCTATGCCTTCTCGGCACCAGGCCAGGCCGTGCAGGTGCAGCTGCAACGCCGCCGCGCGCCCGACGGCCGCCCCCGGCTGAGCCTGGCCGTGCTGGACCAGGGCCAGGGGATGGACGAGGCCCAGCTCGCGCAGGCCTGCGACAAGTTCTACCGGGTCGACAAATCGGGCGAAAAGCCCGGCTGCGGCCTGGGCCTGCCCTTGGTCAAACTGATCACCGAACTGCACCACGGGCAGCTGCAGCTGAGCCCTGGCCCAGGCGGCCAAGGCCTGGTCGCAGCGATGGTGCTGCCCTTGTCCGGACCGGCCTGACGCAGGCCGGCCGGGCTTCAGCGCTTGGGCAGCTCGACCAGCTCAGCCACCACCGTGGCGTTGAACAGCGAATCGCTGAAGCCTGGGCCGCTGGTTTCGCTGGGGGCGGCGAGGGCCAGGCGCTCCATTTCAGCCGCCGGGATCGGGCGGGAGAACAAAAAGCCCTGCAACTCATCGCAGCCCATGCGCATCAGCAGCTGGCTTTGCTGCTCGGTCTCCACGCCTTCGGCCACCACCTTGAAGTTGAGGGCCTTGGCCAGGCCGATGATGGAGGCCGCAATCGAGCGCGCGTCCTCGCTGTCGGCCAGGTCGGACACAAAGGCCCGGTCCACCTTCAGCTCGGAGGCGGGCAGGCGGCGCAAGGTGGCCAGGCTGGAATAACCCGTGCCAAAGTCGTCGATGGACACATGCAAACCCATGGCGCGCATGCGCTCGAAGGTTTGCTGCGTGCCCTTGGTGTCTTCCATGGCCACGGATTCGGTGATTTCGCAGGTGAAGCGCCCGGGCTGCAGGTGGTGCCGGCTCAACGCCGACTCGATGCGCTCGACCAGGTCTTCCTGGCGCATCTGGTAGCCCGAAATATTGACCGCCACGCGCATGCGCAGGCCCAGCTCGCGCCAGTGGCCGGCCACCCGGCAGGCCTCGTCGATGACCCAGTTGCCAATCGCGCTGATCAGGCCGTTGCGCTCGGCCAGCGGGATGAAGATGGCCGGGCTGACATGGCCCCGCTCGGGGTGGTGCCAGCGCAGCAGGGCTTCGGCGGCGGTGATGTGCAGGGTTTTGGCGTCGACCTTGGGCTGGAAGTACAACTCCAACTGCCCCTTGTCGATGGCTTGACGCAGGTCCGCCACCAGCAGGGTTTGCTCGCGCAGGTCGGCGCTCATTTGGGGGTCGTACAGGCAGAAATCGCCACCGCCCTGGCGGCTGACCTGGCGTGCCGCGATGGAGGCATTGACCAGCAGGCGCGAGCGCGCCCCGTGCTCGGGGTAGACCGCCACCCCCATGGAGCAGGTCAGGACCGTGCTGCCATGCTCATGCGCCAGGGGCACGGCCAATTTCTGCAGCAGTTGCCGGGCCGCATCCAGGCCCACGCTGCTGTTGCCCGAGAGCAAAACCACGAACTCGCCGTCGTTGACACAGCCCAGGTCACTGCCGTCGGGCAGCCAGGACTCCAGCCGCTGGCCCGTGAGCTGGAGCAGGCGGTCACCAAAGGCCTGGCCGAAGGCCTGGTTCTGGGAATGGAACTCGTCGATGTTGAGGAACAGGGCGCAAAAAGCGCTGCCCTCGCCATCCGCCCGCTCGATCCAGTGCCGCAAAGCGGTCTCGATGCCGTTGCGGCTCAAGAGGCCGGTGTTGGCGTCGTACAGCGACAAGGCGTCTTTTTCTTCCGACACCGTCACCAGCTTGGCCTTGATGCGCCGAGAAACCCAGCGCTCACGCAGCAGCAGCCCCAAAGCGATGAAGGTACAGAGCAGACTGAAAGCCAGGATTTCTAATGAAATTTGAAAATCTGCCATACGGCTGATGATGTTTCAAAATCAAGAGGAGCCCCCCTGCGCTGCGTTAAAAAAATCACAAAAACTGCCGTTCTGCGGCAAATTTGACACGCTGCCCCCCGGGCCTGCGCTCCATCCCTATTCATGGCGCAAAGCCTCGATCGGGTCCATGCGCGCCGCCCGCCGCGCCGGAAAGTAGCCAAACACCACCCCGATCAGGGCCGAAAACAGCAGCGCCAGCAAGTTGATGCCCGGGTTGAACGCATAGGGCACGCCCATCAGGCGCGACAAACCCCAGGACGCCGCCACCGCCAGCAGCAAGCCCACCAGCCCCCCCAGGGCGGACAGGACCACCGATTCGATCAAAAACTGCAGCAGCACCTCCTGCTCCAGCGCGCCCACGGCCAGGCGCAGGCCGATCTCCCGCGTGCGCTCGGTCACGCTGACCAGCATGATGTTCATGATGCCGATGCCGCCCACCAGCAGGCTGACCGCCGCCACCGCGCCCAGCAGCTCGGTCAGCACGCCCATGGTGCTGGCCAGGGTCTGGGCCAGCTGCTGGGTGTCGAAGATGTTGAAGTTGTCGTCCAGGCCGCCGGCGCCACTCTCGCCCAGGCGCCGCCGCTCGCGCATCAGCTGGCGCAGCCCGGCTTTCAGCCGGCTGGCGTCGCTGCCGTCTTCCATCGACACCAGCAGGGCGCTCACCTTGCGGCTGCCGGTGACGCGGCGCTGCAAGGTGTGCAGGGGCAGCAGCACGGTGTCGTCCTGGTCCCCCATGCCCCCCTGCCCCTTGGCCACCAGAATGCCCACCACGGTGCAGGAGAACTGCTTGATGCGCAGCGCCTCGCCCAGGCCTGTGAGGCCAGGCGTGCCGCCGTAAAGCTCGCGCCGCACCGACTCGCCAATCACGCACACCGCCGCGCCGGCCCTTTGCTCGTCGTCCTCGAACACGCGCCCGCTGCTGAGCTGCCAGTTGCCGGTGCTGAACCAGGCATTGCTGCTGCCGCTGACCGTGGTGGCCCAGTTGCGGCCCTTGGCCACCACGGTGACCGACAGGCGCCCCAGGGGGGCCACCGCCGCCACACCACCGATTTGCGACTGGATGGCCTGGGCGTCCTCCTCGGTGAACTGCGGCACGCCGCCACCACCGCCCCCGCCGCCGCCGGGCGAGCGCTGGCCCGGGCTGAGGATCAGCAAATTGGCCCCCAGGCTGGTGATCTGGGTGGCAATGGCCTGGGTGGCACCCTGGCCCAGGGTGACCATGGTGATCACCGCGCTCACGCCGATCACGATGCCCAGGATGGTCAGGCCCGAGCGCAGCAGGTTGCGCAGCACCGAACGCAAGGCCAGCAGGAACACGCTGAGCAGCATTCAGATCACCTCGCTGCCCGGGGCTTCGGCCAGGCCGGGGGGCGGCCCCAGCGTGGGGTGCGGGTTGAGCACGTCCTGCGCGATGTGGCCGTCCAGAAAATGCACGCGGCGCCGGGCGTAGGCCGCCATGTCGGGCTCGTGCGTGACCATCAGCACGGTGATGCCGTGGTCGCGGTTGAGCGCCAGCAGCAGGCCCATGATCTCGTGGCTGCGCTGGGTGTCGAGGTTGCCCGTGGGCTCGTCGGCCAGCACGACCGCGGGCTGGGTGGCGATGGCGCGCGCGATCGCCACCCGCTGCTGCTGCCCCCCCGACAACTCAGCCGGGGTGTGGCGCTCCCAGCCGGCCAGGCCCACGGCCTGCAAGGCCTGGGCCGCCGCCGTGCGGCGCTGGCTGGCGCTGTCGCCCCGGTACAGCAGGGGCAGCTCGACATTTTCTTGCGCCGAGGTGCGCGCCAGCAGGTTGAAGCCCTGGAACACAAAGCCCAGGAAGCGCCGGCGTAGGCGCGCGCGCTGGTCGCGCGTCAAGGCCTCCACATGCACGCCCTGGAACAGGTAGGCGCCGGCCGTGGGCGTGTCCAGGCAGCCCAGGATGTTCATGGCCGTGGACTTGCCCGAGCCACTGGGCCCCATGATGGCGACAAACTCCCCCGCCGCGATGGCCAGGGAGATGCCCTTCAGGGCCATCAGCTCGGTGGCGCCCTGGCCGTAGCGCTTGCTCACGGACTGCAGCTCGATCAAGGGCGGCGCGCTCATGGCGAGCCAGCTTTTTTCTGGTCCACCACCACGCGCATGCCCTCGCGCAGCTCGCCCTGGGTGATTTCGGTGAAGTGCCCGTCGCTGAGCCCCGGCGTCACCGCCACCGCCACCGGGGTGTGGGGCGCGTCGGGCTGGATCACCCACACCTGGCGCGCCAGCGCCGTGCTGGCCCCGGAGGCGGCCGACTGGCGCGTGCGGCTGCTGGGCAGGCGAGGCAGCAGGCTGGGGCCAGCCGATTTGGCCGCCACCGCGGCCGTGCTGTCGCTGGGTTCAAAGCGCAGCGCGGTGTTGGGCACGCGCAGCACCTGATGCAACTGGCGCGCGATGATGCTGGCGGTGGCCGTCATGCCCGGGCGCAGGCTGAGGTCGGCGTTGTCCACGTCCAGGTAGGTCAGGTAGGTGACCACGTTGTCGGTCAGCGTGGGGCCCTGGCCGACCCGGGTGATGCGCGCCGGGAAGGCCCGCCCCAAATAGGCGCTCACGGTGAAGGTGGCCGATTGCCCCAGGCGCACCGAGCCCACATCGGCCTCGTCCACATAAACCCACAGGCGCAGGTGGCGCAGGTCTTCGCCCAAGGTCAGCAAAGTGACCGCCTGCAGCGAGGCGGCCACCGCGTTGCCGGGCTCCACCGTGCGGCTCAACACCACGCCGTCGGTGGGCGCCAGGATGGAGGCCTTGGCCAGGTTGATGCGGTCGGTGGACAGCGCGGCCGTGGCGTCCTGCACGCCGGCGCGGGCGCTGCCTTCGTCGGCCAGGGCGCGCGCCAGGGTGGCGCGGCCCGCGTCCAGCTCGGCGCGGGAAGGCACCTCGCCGCCCGAGGACACGGCCACCGCCTCCAGCCGCGCCAAGGCGGCCTGCGCTTCTTGCACGGTGGCCGCCATCTGCGCCACCTTGCCCTGGCTGGCGGCCAGCGTGGCCTGGGAGCGCAGCACCTGGTCGCGCAGCTTGGCCGGGTCCAGCTCGATCATCACCTGGCCTCGGCGCACCACGTCATTGACATCCACCAGCACCCGCCGCACCGCACCCGACAACTCGCTGCCCACGTTGACCGAACGGGTGGGCTGCAAGGTGCCGTTGGCCACCACGGTCAAGGTCAGGTCGCCCCGGGTCACGGCCTCGGTGCTGTACACCGGCGTGGCGGCGCGCACCTGGCCTTGCCGCCAGGCGTAGGCGCCACCGACCGCCGCCAGCAGGGCCAGCACGCCCAGCCACAGGCCCCAGCGCCGCCACCAAGGCCGTTGGGCCTCGGGGCCCAGCAGGCGCGCAGTGTCGTCGCCGGTGGGGGTCGCGCTGGGCGAGGAGGACTCGGCCACGGGTGGGGTGGCGGGCCTGGTGAGCCCGCCCGTCCCCGTTGGTTCGGTGCGCGGGCTCATGGCCTGGGCCCGGCGGCCACGGTGGGGGGGGCGGGGGGCGACTGCGCCTCCCAGCCCCCGCCCAAGGCCTTGTACAGGCGCACATGGTCGCCTTGCCAATCGGACTGGGCGCTGACCAAGGCGTCCTGGGTGCTCAAAGCGCTGCGCTGGGTTTCCAGCACCACCTGGAAATCCACCAAGCCGCTGGCAAAGCGCTGCTGCGCCAGGCGCGCCGCATGGGAGGCGGTCTGCTCGGCCCCGCGCAGGCGAAACACGCGCTCGCGGTTGCCCTGCAGGGTCACCAGGCCCCCCTCGACTTCGGCCAGGGCGGTCAGCAGCACGCCATCGTATTGCGCCACGGCCTGGCCCATCAGCGCCTGTTGGGCCCGAAGTTGGGCGCGCGCCGCGCCCCCATCGAGCAAGGGGGCGCTGACACTGGCCAGCAAGCCATACACGCCAGCCGCTGCGCCCAGCCCCGGTCCCCAACCCAAGGCGCTGAGGCCCAGGCTGCCACTGAGCTGCAGGTCCGGGTAGCGCGCGGCGTCGGCCTGGGCCACGCGTTGGTAGGCGGCGTCCACCCGCCACTCGGCTGCGCGCACGTCGGCGCGCTGGCGCAGCGTCTCGGCGGGAAAGGCCCACACGCCCTCTTCCGGCATGGCGAGGGCGGGGCCGGGACTGGCCAGGCGCGCCGTCAGATCGGCAGGGGGGCGGTGGGTCAGCACCGCCAGGCTGTGCGCCATCACCTGCGCGGCCGTGGCCAGCGCGGGCAGCAAGGCCTGGGTCTGGCGCCAGGCGGTCTCGGCCTGGGCCACCTCCAGCACCGTCAGCAAGCCGGCCTGTTGGCGCCAGCGGGCGATTTGGGCGGTTTTTTGCTGGCTCAGGGCATTCGCCTCGGCCACCGCCAGGCGCGCCTGGAAGGCGCGCAGCTGCAGGTAGTCCAGCGCCACCTCGGCGGCCAGCGTCACTTGCACCGCCCCCAGATCGGCCTGGCTGGCCTGGGCGTCGGCCTGGCTGGCGGCCACGGCAGCGCGCAGGCGGTGGAACAAATCGGTCTCCCAGCTGGCGTCCAGGCCGGCATTGAATTGGCTCGCCTGCGCGCTGCTGTCGGTGCCGCTGCGCTGTCGGCTGCGCTGGGCCGAGGCCACGGCCTGCACGCTGGGGCGCAAGCCCGCGGCAGCCAGGTCAGACAGCGCACGCGCCTGGGCCCAGACCTGCTGCGCCGTCTGCACACGGGTGTTGCGCGCCAAGGTCTCTTCCACCAGTTGCACCAGCAAGGGGTCCTGGAAGCGCGTCCACCACGCCACCAGCGACGTGGTGGACTGCAGGCGCCGGGCGCCCGGGGCCGACCAGTCGGCCGGAACCGACAGCGCGCCGAGCACAGGCTTCGGGGGCGTGGGGGCGGCACAGCCCGCCGACACCAGCACCGCTGCCAGCCAGCCCAGGGCGGCCCAGGGCCTGGCTGGGCACGGGGCTGCGCGGGCGCGCTGGGGGCAAGGCATGGGTCCGCGCGTGCTCAGGGCCCGGGGGGCTGCACCGCCCACCTCAGCCCACGGCCTTGTCGATGGACTTGCGCAGACGCAGCGTGGCGGCGTTGACGCTGGCCTCAAAGTCGCGCCAATGCACGGCGGTGGCCTGGCGCATCTCGGCCAGGCGGGTCTCGGCGGACTGGATGTCGTCCCGCAAGGCACTGGCTTGGACGTCCATGCGCGCTTTGGCCTCGGTGGCCGCGGTGCTGGCCTTCTTTTCCAGGTCCTGCAAGCTGGCCTTGGCCTCGGCAATGTCTTTGTCGGCCTGGGCCAGAAACTGGTCGCGCAGGCGCGTGTCGCTGACGTAGGTGAAGGTTGGCAGCGCCTTGAGCGAGTCCTTGCTGGCCCCGGGCAGGATCAGCCTGCCGCCCCGGTCCTGGATCTGGCCCACGGGAATCGCCACATCGTGGCGCCCGATGCCGACAAAGCCGCCCGCCCCCAGGATGACGAAGGACACATTGCGTTCGGGCGCGATGATCAGGTCTTCAATCTTGCCCACCTTGGCTCCGGCGTCGTTGTAGACGGCCTTGCCCAGCAGGGTCTTCTTGACGCTCCAGCCCATGGCCACCTCGGTGGAGGGCGTGACCTGGGTTTGCAGCGTGGTGCTGCTGCCCGCCACCTGGGCCTGCACGGCGGGCGTGACGCCCAGCACGCCCAGGGTCATCCAAGCGGCCAGGGTGATGGGGGAAAGAAGGTGGGTCATAGCGCACATCCAGGTCAAAAGAAAAAGGCCCAGGCCGCGCACGGCGGGTGGGGCTGAGAGGGTTGTAGGCTGGGCGCGCGCTGGCGTCTGTTCGGGCGCGCACCTGCGCTGGGCCGACTGCGCGCGGCGGCCTCGGGACGCCCTAGGGCCGGGCCGGTGCCACTTCAGGCCGTGACCACTCGCGGTAAATGCCGCCGGACTCGACCGAGCCATGGCGCGCACTGGGTTCGGTCATGCGCGACAGGCAGTCTTCACGTGCCCGATCGCGTTCGGGCAGGCCTTGGCAGCGGCGGGTCTGGTTGCTGCGCTCCTGCTCGGGGTGACTGCGCCCCAAAGAAGACCTGGGCTCAGCCCGCGCGGCCTGCGCCTCCTTGAGGCAGTCCGCCCGGCTCTGGTGGCTGCGCCCGTCCAGGCAGGCCTGGCGCTCCTGCTGGTAGCGCTCTTGGCGCTCGCGGTCGGCGGGGGCGGCCTGGGCCGCGCTCCCCAGCCCGGCCAGCAACAGCCAGGCCAGGCCACGGCATGAAGCGACCGAGATCGCACCCCTTGAATTGAACTTGAACTTGAACATGAGACCGCTCCAGCCACATCGGTCGCCCATGCTCGCGCGAACGCCCCGGCTGGGCGGTGCGCCAGCGCACCGCCAGCGTCCCTGCGCAGCGAACGCCGGGCCGGTCTCGGGCACTTGCTTGGCTTGGGCAGGGCAGCGCCAATGTCAAAATGACCGACCCGCTCGCAGGCCCCCTGTGGGCACCACCCCGTTCTCTGTTGGAGCCCCCCGCCATGACTTTGCCCCGCTTGCTTCGATCCACCGCCCTGCTCTGTGGGCTGCTTGGTGCCTGGCAGCTGCCGGCGGGGGCGGAAAGCCTGGCCTCGTCGGCGGCCAGCGCGGGCTCGGCTTCCAGTGGCAGCGTGTCAGACTCTTTGCAAGGCTCCAGCCACAGCTCCAGCGGCGGCGACCGCGTGGCCACGGGCGACTACCGCATCATCGATGTGGCCCAAGCGCCCCAGCGCAGCGACCGGGTGCGCCTGACCTTGCAGGCCGAAGCCAATGGCGAACGCCTGGTGCTGGACCTGCCCCAAGCCGTCGCCCAAGCCCAGGGCCTGCAGCGTGAGCACCGCGTCCACGCGCAGCAACGCGACTACGGCTACGAGTTTTCGCACAGCGACAACCGCGCCCTGTTCTACCTGGTGCTGGCCGACCACTGGTACGACGCCCTGCCCGCCCGCCCCGTGCAACTGTGAGGCGGGATGGCTCGGCCCGGGCATGGGTCAGGCAGGCCGGCTCGGCCCGAGCATGGGTCAGGCAGGCCGGCTCGGCCCGAGCATGGGTCAGGCGGGCCGGCTCGGCCCGCCGGGGCCTGCTCTGGGCCTGGGGCCTGCTGGGGCCGCTGATGGCCTCGGTGAGCGGGGCCCAGCCCACTGGGACCGAGGTGCCGCCCGCCAGCCCCCCGGCCCAAAGCCAAAGCCAAGCCACGAACGCGCTGAGCAGCGCCTGGTGCAGCCGCACCCCGGCCATGACGGTGCAGCAGCAAGCGCGCTTGCTGCGGTTTGCGTCCCTGGTGCAGGCCGAGCTCAATCGCCAGGCGCCTGGCAGCAGCACGCTGATCAGCCGCTCGGGCCTGGACCTGGCGCGCTTTCAGATCCGCTACTCCCACGCGGCCCTGGCCTGGCAGAACGAGCGCGGCGACTGGCTCACGCGCCAGCTTTACTACGCCTGCGAAGAAGGCCGCCCCCGCGTCTACGACCAGGGTGTGGCCGGCTTTGTGCTGGGCGGCAACGACCCGGAGTTGAGCTACATCGCCCTGCTCACGCTGCCCGAGGCGCCAGGGCGGGCGCTGCGCGACGCCGCACTGGACCGGCCGCGGGCGGTGGGCTTGCTGGCGGCACGCTACAGCGCCAATGCCTACGCCTTCAGCCTGGCCTACCAAAACTGCAACCAGTGGTTGGCCGAGTTGCTGGCCGTGGCCTGGGCACCGCTGCGCGAGGAGGGCCCCGAACTGCGCGCCCAGGCCCAGCGTTGGCTGGCCCAGGCCGGCTATGCGCCCACGCCGGTGGCGGTGGATTCACATTGGCTGATGCTGGCCAGCGCCTTCATCCCCTTGGTTCATCTGAACGACCACCCCGAAGAAGACCGCTACGCGCGGCGCCTGCGCGTGAGCCTGCCGGCCTCGCTGGAGGCTTTTGCACGCCAGCAGGCGCCCGGCAGTGAACGGGTGGAGATCTGCCAGAACGGCCGCCAGGCCGTGATCCACAGAGGCTGGACCCCCGTGGCCGAGGGCTGTGTGCCCGGGCCTGGCGATGAGGTGGTGGCGCTGGACTGAGGCCCCGGGCTCAGGCCCGGTCGCGCCCCAGGCGTTTGCGGCCGGTGACCATGGCGGCCACCAGGTTCTCGCGGTGGCGCAGGCTGGTGAACAGCACACCGGCCAGGTGCAAAGGCACGGCCACCACAAAACTCCAGGCCAGGGCCTGGTGCAGCTGATCCAGCCAAGCCATGCCCCAGAAGGCATCGGTGGTGTAGAGCCAGCCCGTGAAACCGGTGGCGCCCACCAAGGCCCACAACAGCAAGGCCATCCAGGCGCCCAGGGGGTTGTGGCTCAGGTAGCGGCGCTCGCGCCCGGCCCGCAGTGCCTGCAGGTACTGCCAGGTGGCACGCGGGCCTGGGACAAAATGGCTGGGCCGGCCCGCCCGGCTGCCGCGCCAGCACCAGAGGGTGCGCAAGGCCAGGGCGGCCAGGGCCGCGTAGCCCGCGCGCTCATGCCAGGTGTGGGCCCACCAGATGGAGGCCCAGGCGCCGATCACCGAAGCGGCCATCGCCCAGTGCAAAACCCGCACGGGCAGGTCCCAAACCCGGATGAGGCTGGGCGGCACCGGCTCAGTCCGGCTTGGCTTCGGCGACTTTGTCAAAGGTCTTGGCGTTGAAGAAGACTTCGGCGCGCGCGCCGTCGGGCTTGAAGCCATAGACCTCGTAGCAGTCGTTCCAGGTCTTGACCTGGCGCACCTTCCAGCCTTCGGCCACCAGCTTGCGCTGCAGCTCCATCTGCGGACGCCACTCGGCCTTGGGGCCGCTGTCGCAACGCACATCACCGTGGGCGGCGGCCGAACCCGCGGCCACCAGAGCGGCCAAGGCGATCGCGCCGCGGCCCATGAGTTGAGAAATTTGAATCATGGTCAATTATCAAAGGTCCAGCCACATGCGCAGCAGGTTGTGGTACGTGGAGGTGAGGCCGATCACCGAGGGGTCGGTCTCGCCCGGGCCGCTTTGGCCGCGCAGCTGGCGCAGGTGGTGGTCCATGTCGAACAGCAGGCGGCGCTGCTCGTCGCTGCGCACCATGCTCTGGATCCAGAAGTAGCTGGCCACGCGAAAGCCACGCGTCACCGGCTGCACGCGGTGCACGCTGGTGCCGGGGTAGAGCACCAGGTCACCGGCGGGCAGCTTGACGCGCTGCTCGCCAAAAGTGTCTTCCACCATCAGCTCGCCGCCGTCGTATTCGTCGGGTTCGGACAGGAACAGGGTGCAGGAGATGTCGGTGCGGATCCCGCCCTTGCCGTCGCGCAGGTAGCGCACCGCACTGTCCACGTGGTTGCCAAAGCTGTTGGCCGTGCCGCCGTAGCGGTTGAACAGCGGCGGCGAGATCTGCTTGGGCAGCGCGGCAGAGAAAAACAGCGAATGCCGCTCCAGGCCGCGCAGCAGGAGCTGCTGCACTTCGCGGGTGGCATCGCAATCTTCGGGCAATTGCTCGTTGTTCTTGGCTTGGGCGGACTGGCTGCCGGCGGTCATGCGGCCATCGCCCCAAGGGGCGGCGGCCAGGACTTGGCGAGCGTGGGCCACTTCTTGTGGCGTCAGCACCTGGCGTACATGCAAGAGCATGGCGGGGGGTTCCTGGTTAATGAAAAATCAGAAGCGCATCCCCAGCGTCATCAGCGCCGTGCGGGGAGCACCGGAGATGACAAAGCCCGGGTAGAGCTGGTCACCATACAGTTTGTTGGTGATGTTGGACACGTTGATCTGGCCGTAGACGTCCGGGGTGAAGTTGTACTCCACCATGGCGTCTGCAACCATGTAGCCCGGGGCCCGGGCCGTGGTCGAGGCCGCACCCGAAGTGCCTTGCAGCGGTCGGTTGACCGAGGCACCGCGCAGGCCACCGGCGATGCGCAGCTTGGGCATGGCCTGGTAGCTGACCCAGGCCGCACCGGTTTGGGTGGGGGTCAGGCCGACGCGCGAGCCCACCACATTGGCCTGGGCACTGCCGATCTGGTCGATGGTGGCCACCGGGATCCAGCTGTAGGACAGGTAGACCTCCAGCTTGGGCGTGATGCGACCCACCACATCCATTTCCAGGCCGGCCGAGTGGCGCTTGCCCGACAGCACATAGGCCGAGCCGGCAAAGTCAGCGTCGGTGGTGCGCTCATTGAACTTCTCGGTGCGGAAGACCGCCAGGCGCGTCGACAGCTTGCCTTCCAGCCAGTCCAGCTTGGCACCGATTTCAAAGTTGCGGCTCTTTTCCGGCGGCGTGTTGGCGGTCTGCGCCGTCACGTACTGGTAGGTGTCGGCCGAGGTGTTGAACGAGGTGCCGTAGGAGATGTGGTAGGACTGGTCCGGTGCCGGCTGGTACAGCAGGCCGGTGCGGTAGCTCCAGACCGAGTTGGACAGGCGGGTGGTCGACGTGCCGGTGTAGGCGCCATTGGTGCCGGTGGCGTAGTTCAGCTGACTGAAATCGCCGCTGAAGTTGTCGTGGCGCGCGCCGACCAGGAACTTCCAGCTCGGGGCGAACTGCACCAGGTCTTGGGCGTAGAAGCCCAGGGCCTTGGCCGAGTAGTTGCTGGAGGGGCGGTAAGTGGGCGAAGCCGACAGCGTGCGGCCGTCGTTCGGCGTGCCCACCGAGGTGTTGCCCTTGTTGTAGTTGGTGCCCACCACGCCATTGGATTGGAAGCGGTCGGCCTCCTCGTGCGCGGCGTCCACGCCGGCCAGCAGGTTGTGCTTCATGCCCCAGGCGTCGTAGCTGTTGCTGTAGTCGCTTTGCACATAGGTGGTCTTGTAACGGTCCTTGCGCGCGGCCAGGCCAGAGCGGGTCAGGACGGTCGAGCCACTGAGGTTGGACTGGGTGGTGGTGGCGCCATTGGTGGTGCCGAAGCCGGCCACGGTGCCCCATTGCGAGCGGTCGAACACGCCGCTGCGCACCTGGGAGCGCAGCTCGCCGCCGTCGTCCAGACGGCGTGTCCAGGAGGCGTGGGCGAACGTGGCCTCACCCTTGAGGTAGTCGCTGCGGGTGCCGTAGAAGTTGCCCGGCGAGATGTTGGGCACGGTGCCATTGAGGTAGCGGATGGCGGCTTGCGGCACGTTGTCCACATTCAGGTGCGACACGCCCACCGTGAACTCGTCACGGCTGCCAATGCCCCAACTGTAGGTGGGTGCGATGCCGTACTTGTCGACCGTGGCGCCACCGTTGTTGGCCTTGGTCATCATCACGTTCATGCGCAGGGCCGCGTCTTCATCGGTGCGGATGTTGAAGTCGCCCGTGGTGCGCAGGTAGCCGCGCGAACCCACCGTGGCGGCCACATCGCTCTGGTCAGCCAGCAGGGGCTTTTTGGTGACCTGGTTGATCACGCCGCCGGTGGAGCCGCGGCCAAACAGCATGGAGGCCGAGCCCCGCATCACTTCGATGCGGTCCAGGTTGAAGGTGTCGCGGTCGTACTGCGAGGGGTCGCGCATGCCGTCGATCAGCAAGTCACCGGTCGTGGCCACCGGGAAGCCGCGCATGCGGATGTCCTGGTCGGTGCCGTTTTCGGTGGCGGCGAAGGTGATGCCGGCGGTGTAGTGCAGCGCGTCCTTCAAGGTGTCGAGCTTGACGTCGTCGAGCAGCTTCTCGGTCATCACGGTGATGGACTGAGGGATGTCGCGGATGTCTTGCTTGCCCTTGCCGATGGTGGTCTGCTTGGTCTGGATCGCGTCCTTGCCCTGCACCACTTCGGCCTTGTCGACCACCTTGACCTCCTTCAAGGCGCCGTCAGCGTGGGCCAGACCCGCCCAGGACGACACGGACAAGGCCAGCATCAAAGAGCCCAGCGACACGCCGCTGGGCTCGTCAAGGGCTGATAGGGTGGATCGGGCGGCAGGCACGAAAGGGCTGGATTTCATGGCAAAAAAGGTCAGAAGGGTTGGAAAACGGTGTCGTCCGCCACCCGCACTGACAGGAGCCCGCAAGGTAAAGCGTTGGTTGACGACTTGTTTTGATTTTAATCACAAATGCGAATCACTTTTATTCGCATGTGCGTTATTAACAACAAAACCAAGCCAAATTCGCCTTCAGGCACCAGCCCTCGCAGGCGCCTGGCTCAACCGCCGGTCAGCGGTTCCAGTCTTGCGGGGCCGCGTCCTTGCCGGCCACCGAATACAAGGCCCCTGGCGCGTTGCGGGTCTGCATGAAGGCTTCCAGCGACTCGCCGCGCATGGCCGCATAGATGTGCAGGTTGGACACGCCGATCACCGCGCCCAGCTTTTCCAGCATGAAGAAGATCACGCCGTAGTGGATCAAGCCGCGCCAATCGCGCGTGCGCACCAGGGCCCGCTCCTCGTCCGTCAGGCCGGCGGCCTCGAAAGCGCCTTCCTCGTCGGCGCGGAAGCGTTCGCGCCGGGCCGGCTCGATCAAGCCGTGCAGGAAGCGGTTCAAGCGGTAGGCCTTGACGCTGCGGGCCAGGTCAAACGGGTAGGTGCCGGTCAGCGCCTGCGCGCCTTGCAACTGGGTGGCCACATGGGCCTGGTGGCGCGCCAGCGCCGCACCCTCCGGGGCGCTGGCCTGGTTTTCGTAAATCGCCGTGGCGATGCCGGTCATGGAGGGCAGGTAATAGCTTTGGTGCACTTGGCGGATGCGCGCCGACAGCGCCCCGCGCATGACCAGCCACATGATGACTTCAGCCCCTTCCAGGCCGCCCAACTGGGCGTACTCGGCCTGGGTCATGTCGGCCAGCTGCTCGGGGTCGTTCTCGATCAGGTCCAGAAAGCGCTGGTCCCAGGCCGGGTTGTTGAAGCCGGCGCGCTCTCCGTGCACCTGGTGCGACAGGCCGCCCGTGGCCACCAGGGCCACCTTCAGGTCTTCGGGGTAGCTCTCGATGGCGCGGCGCAGGGCCTGGCCCAACTTGTAGCAACGCCGTGCCGAGGGCACAGGGAACTGCAACACCCCCACTTGCAGCGGCACGATCTGCACCGGCCAGCTGGGCTCATGCGGGCACAGCATGGACAGGGGCGAGAAGCAGCCGTGGTCCAGCGCCTTGTCCTGGAAGAAGGACATGTCGAACTCGTCGGCCACCAAGGACTGGCCGATGTGGCGCGCCAGCGCCGAATGCCCGTCCACCGGCGGCAGCTCGCGCGCGCCGCCGCCTTCGTCCGCCACCTCGTAGCGCTCGCCAATGCCCAGGGCAAAGGCCGAGTAGTGGTCGAAAAAGAAGGAGGTGACGTGGTCGTTGTAGATGAAAAACAGTACGTCGGGCTGTTGCTCGGCGATCCAGGCCTGCACGGGCTGGAAGCCCTCAAAGATCGGCGCCCAGACCGGGTCGTTCTGCTTCTTCTGGTCGTAGGCAAAGCCAATGGTGGGGGTGTGGGAGGTGGCGATGGCGCCAACGATACGAGCCATGTCGGGTCTCTCGGTTGCAAAGGGGAGGACGGTCAGCGGCCCGGACCCGGGTCGCCAGGGAGCGCAGATTCTGCGCAGCCCCGGGCCGGCCCACCAGATGCCAGACGGCCACGCGCGATAACCCAGGGTGATTGGTACAGTGGTCAGCCCTGCCTTGATCAACCCCGCCGCCCGGCCCCGCACTGAAGCCCTGTCCGCATGAAACTCGCCACACTCAATGCCCTGGTGGCCGCCATCGAAGAAGGCAGCCTGCGCGGCGCCGCCCGCCGGGTGGGGGTCTCGCAACCCGCGCTGACCAAAATGATCCGCGAGTTGGAACTGGAGCTGGCCGCGCCTTTGCTGATGCGCACCTCGCGCGGCGTGCAGCCCACCGCCCAGGGCAAGGTGCTGTACGAGCGCTCCGTCAAAGCCAACCGAGAGCTGCGCGCCGCGGTCGAAGAGATCAACCAAATGGACGGCCGCCTGATCGGCGAACTGCACCTGGGCGCCGTGCCACTGGCGGTGATGCTGCTGATCCCCGAGACCCTGCGCACCTTTGTGCGCGACTTCCCCCACATCCGACTGCGCGTGAGCGAGGAGCTGTACGTGGCCCAGTTGCACAAGCTGCGCTCGGGCGAGGTCGATGTGACCGTGGGCGGCATCCCGGACGACCTCTCCACCGGCGAGTTCTTTGTCGAGCCGCTGATGAAAACCATCATGGTGCCCACCGTGCGCAAAGGCAGTGCCTGGCTGAAGGCCAAGCACTTGGTCGACCTGCAGACCGCGCAGTGGGTCTACACCGGGGCCAACAGCGAGTCGGGCTACGCCAAGCTGTTCTTTGAACGCCACGGCTTGCAGCCACCAGCCATTGGCGCCATCGTCAACTCCACGCTGGCCCTGCTGTCCCTGGTCTGCTCGGGCGACTACGTGGCCTTGATGCCGCTGCAGATCGCGCGGCTGCCCATCGTGGCGGCCTTCATCGACATCATCGAGCTCGAAGAACAGGGCTACCCGCTGGAAGTCGGCGCCATTTTGCGCAGCGACTCCGTGCCCTCCCCCGTGCTGCGCCACCTGCTGACGCACCTGCACCGGGCGGCGCACCAACTCAGCCAGGGCCGGGTGCCCGACCTGGGCCTGGGCCACCACCTGCTGTGAGGCGGCGCGGTGATCACCTGACGTGATCACGCCTCTGGGCCCAGCATCTGGGCGAGGCGCTTGATTTTTCGCAGACTCCTGAGCGCAGGGCGGCGCTGTGGCCACGGCCTCGCGCCCCCGCCTTGAAAACGCTTTTCATCAGGAGACAAACCTTGAACCCCACCCACCTCCGCGCCCACCGAGCGGCACGCGCCACCCCCTTGGCCCTGGCCCTGCTGACACTGCTGGGCGGCGCTGCCCAGGCGCAAAGCTCGAGCGTGTCGATCTACGGCAGCCTCGACCAGTACTTCAACCACATGAGCAGCAGCAGCGGCACCACGCTCAACACGCTGCAAGACGGCAAGGACCTGCGCAGCCGGCTGGGCTTTCGCGGCGTGGAAGACCTGGGCGGCGGCCTGTCGGCCAAGTTCCAGCTCGAGATGGGCTTGAGCGCCAACAGCGGCGCCACGGCAGACAGCAGCCGCGCCTTTGACCGCCAAAGCTGGGTCGGCCTGGCCCATGCTGAGTACGGCGAGCTGCGCCTGGGCCGCCAGAACTCGGCCCCTTTCACCAAGGGCGACTACACCGACTTCACGGCGCGCACCCTGGGCTCGATCGTCAACAACTTTGGCGTGCCGGCCCGCTTTGACAACGACCTGGCCTACATTTCTCCCCGCTGGGGCGGCCTGCAAGTCGAAGGGCACTTTGCACAGCAACAGGCCAGCGCCTCGAGCACCCAGGTGTCCACCCCCATCGTGCAGCTGGCCGCCGACTACCTGAACGGCCCGACCCGCGTCGGCTATGCCGGTCTGGTGGCCAAGGCGCCGCAGAACGCGGCGCTGAACGCCAATGTGTTCTACCACTACGCCTACGCGAATTACGACTACGGTCAGGGCAAGCTCTACGCAGCCTATGTGCGCTCGAACAACGTGGCCGCCACCGCCAATGGCAACAACGCTGGCAGCGTGCTGAGCAACGTGGGTGGCGTCGTCAACTGGACCTCGACCTCGGTTAACCGCACCTTTGACATCGTGCAACTCTCGGCCGACTACAAGGTCACGCCTGTGCTACGCGTCGGGGCCCTGTGGGGTCGCATCCACGACACATCGGGTGCAGGCCAGAACGCCAGCGGCGGCGCGTTCGGGGCCTACTACAGCCTGTCCAAGCGCACCACACTGTCGGCCCTGTACGAAACCATGAAGAACGACCCCAACGCGGGCTTCCGGCCCGCAGGCTCGGCCGGTTTGAGCCCGAACTTCGCGGGCAGCGACGTGAACGGCCGCACGATCAAGGGCTTCCAGTTCGGCGTGCTGCACCGCTTCTGAGCGGGCCGCCAGGTCATTTTTCTGCGAGTCTTCTCCCAGGGCACCGGGCCTGGGCTTCAGGCGTGGGTCCCTCGGGGCTCACGCCTTTTTTGCGCGCGGGGCGTGGCGCCTGGCGCAATAACCGCAGGTTTTCACGCCATCGCTTCTGCCATCTTCCGGCGTGGGCCTCTGGTTTGCAGAATTCGGGCCACTGTTGCCCCAGGTCAAAGACGGCAAGGCGCGTTGGGGTAGCCACCCAGCCTCGGCCGCCCAGGCGCCCACCGTCCGCCCTGCCGGCACACAGCCCGGCCACCTGTTGGCCTGAATTGTTCGGAGACAAAATGCACTTCACGACCCCACAGCGGCCCCGCCGCGCCCTGCTCGCCTTGGCTGCCGCCAGCGGCCTGTCCGCCCTCGTGGCCCCCGCCCTGGCGCAGGACTTTCCGCAGCGCCCGGTGCGCATCATCACGCCCTTCCCCGTGGGCAGCGGCCCCGAAGGGGTGGCCCGCTTGCTGGCCGACAAACTCTCGCGTGCCTGGGGCAAGTCGGTGCTGGTGGAAAACCGCCCGGGCGGCAACGGCTTTGTCGCCATTGACGCCTTCAAGCGCGGCGCCAACGACGGGCACGACCTGATCCAACTGGACAACGTGCACCTGACGGCCTACCCGCACCTGATGAAGAAGCTGCCCTACGACCCGGTGAAGGACTTTGAGCCGGTGCTGCCGCTGTTCAAGGCCTACTTCATGGTGGCCACGGCCAAGACCAGCCCCTACCGCGACTTCAAGGACCTGCTGGCCGACGCCAAGGCGCGCCCGGGCCAGCTCAACTACGGTTCCTGGTCGGTGGGCAACCCGGTGCACCTGGGCTCGGCCCGTCTGGCCGCGGCCACGGGCGTGGACATGACCCATGTGATCTTCAAGGAGACGACCCAGCTCTACACCTCGGTGGCCAATGGCGATCTGTCGTTTGCGCTGGGCTCCAGCGGCAGCACGGGGCCGCTGTACCGCGCCGGCAAGATCAAGTACCTGGCGGTGGCCGCGCCGAAGCGCCTGGCCGCCTTCCCCGATGTGCCCACGCTGGCCGAGGCCGGCGGCCCCAAGGACCTGGAAGTCAGCGGCTGGACCACGCTGGCCCTGCCGCCTGGCCTGCCGCGCCCGCTGGTGGAGCGCCTGCGCCGCGACCTGCAAAAGGTGCTGGCAGAACCCGACATGCTGGAGAAGTTCACGGCCTTTGGCTACGAGCCCTTCCAGATGCATGGCACGTTTGATCAGTACATCAGCGCCGAATCCAAGACCATGGCCGAAGTGATCCGCGCCACCCGCTCCTCGCTGGACTGAGCGCGGGCCAGGCGCTCAGCGCGCGTTGAGCTTGTCGGCCGTGGCGGCGTCCAGCACACCGGTCACCTTCAGGCCTTTTTCCTGCTGAAAGCGGCGCAGCGCCGCGCGGGTCTTGGGCCCCACCAGACCGTCCGCGGTGCCAGCGGCATAGCCCAGTTGGTTCAGCCGCTCCTGCGCCTGCCGGACCGCACTCAGCGGGTCGGCGGCCACCGGGGCCACGGCCACGGGCGCTGCGGCCACCGGCGCAGGCGGCGCCAGGCTGGGGCTGGGGGTGGGGGCCACCGGGGCAGCGGGGGCCGGGCTGGGTGCCGGCGGCGCCGGGGTGGAACAAGCGGCCAAGGCAGCCGCCACCAGCAAAGAAGGAATCAGACAGAACGGTTTCATGGTGCGCAAGCGAAGCGCCGCCCCTGGACGGAGCGGCCAAACGCGTAGCGTAACGGATGCGGGGCGCTCCCAGCCGCACGCGCGGGCGCCTTCAGCTCCGGGTCCAAGCCTCAAAGGGCTGCCAGCGCTGCAACCAAGGTCCAAAGTCGGCGGCAGGCATGGGGCGCGCAATCACAAAGCCCTGCGCCAACTCACAGCCCATGGCCAGCAGCTTCAAGCCCTGCGCCAGGCTCTCCACGCCCTCGGCCACCACCTCGCGGCGAAAGGCCTGGGCCAGGCTGATGACGCCTTGCACGATGGCCAGGTCTTCCGCGTCGTCCAGCATGTCGCGCACAAAGCTCTGGTCGATCTTCAGCGTCTCGGCGGGCAGACGGCGCAGGTAGGTCAGCGAGGAATAGCCCGTGCCAAAGTCATCCACCGCGAAGCGCACACCCATCTGATGGCAGTCGCGCATGATGTGGGACACCTGCTCGATGTCGTCCAGCGCATTGCTCTCCAGCACCTCGAGTTCAATGCGGCTGGGCGCCACATCGGGGTAAGAGGCCAGGCAAGCGGCCAGGTGGGCCGCAAAGCCGGGGCGCTGGATCTGGCGCGCCCCCACATTGAGGCTCAGTTGCAAGTCCAGGCCGTGGCGCTGCCACTCGCTGAGTTGGCGCAGGCCGCGCTCCAGCACCCAGTCGCCCAGCAGCTCCTCCAACAGGTGCCCATTGACCAGGGGAAGAAAGGCCGCTGGCAGCAAAAGGCCGCGCTCCGGGTGGTTCCAGCGGATCAGGGCTTCGGCCCCCACCACGGCACCGGTGCGCATGTTCACCTTGGGCTGGTAGAGCAACTCGAATTGTTCGGCGTGCAGGGCCTGGCGCAGCTCAACCAGCGAGCCCGCGCGGCTCTTCAACGCCGCCTCCTGCACCGGGTCGAAGATGTGGAAGCGGTTCTTGCCTGACTGCTTGGCCTCGTACATGGCCTGGTCGGCATGGCGCAGCAGTTGGTCGGCGTCCACATCGTCCTGCGGGAACAGGGTGACACCGATGCTGGCAGAGGCCTGCAAGGTCACGCCCGCCACCGACTGCGGCGCGGCACAGGCTTGCAGAATGCGCTCAACCGACTGCACGCAGGACTCGACGCACCCCACGTCGCTGAGCACCGCCACAAATTCGTCGCCCCCCATGCGGGCCAGGGTGTCGGTTTCGCGCAGCGCCTGCTTCATGTGCTGGGCCACCGCCATCAGGAACGAGTCGCCCACGTCGTGACCATGGCCGTCGTTGATGGTCTTGAAGCCATCCAGGTCCAGGTAGAGCACGGCCAGCGACTGGCCTCGGCGCCGGCACTGGCCCATGGCCTGGCGCAGCCGGTCCGACAGCAGCAGGCGGTTGGGCAGGTTGGTCAAGGCGTCGAAATGGGCGATGTGCTCCAGCCGTTCCTGCTGCACGCGGATCGAGGTCACGTCCGCGAACAAGGCCACGTAGTTCTGCACCTGCCCCAGGGGGTCGCAGACCCGGCTGACCGTGAGCAGACCCGCGTAGGCCTCGCCGTTCTTGCGCCGGCTCCAGATTTCGCCCTGGCAATGGCCTTGTTCGAGCAGGTCGCGGAGCAGGGGCGCCAACACCTCGGGGCCATCGCGCCCGGAGCGGAAAAACTGCGCCGTCTTGCCCAGCACCTCGTCGCGCGCATAGCCGGTGATGCGGCTGAAGGCCTGGTTCACATCGATCAACTGGCCGTGCACGTCGCAAATGGCGATGCCCTCGTTGGCATGGGTGAACACACTGGCCGTCAGGCGCAACTGGGACTCCATGGCCTTTTGGGCCGAGATGTCCCGCACGATCTTGGAGGCACCCTGCACCCGCCCTGCCGCGTCGCGGATCGGGGAGATGCTGACCGACACCGGCACCAAGGTGCCAGCCTTGGTCTGGCGCACCGTCTCAAAGTGCTGGATGCGCTGGCCGACCCGGATCTGGGCCAGGATGTCGTCTTCCTCATGCAATCGGTCCAGGGGCAGCAAGCGCAGCAGGGGTTGGCCCAGCATCTCCTCGGTGCGGTAGCCAAACAGGCGCTCGGCCGCCGCGTTCCAGCTGGTGACGATGCCCTCGGGGGTTTTGCTGATGACCGCGTCCTCGGTCGACTCCACCAGGGCTTTGAAGTACTGCAGGTGCTCGTGCAGCTGCATGTGCTCGGTGATGTCGCGTGCAATTTTGGAGGCGCCCACCACGCGACCGTGTTCGTCACGGATCGGCGAGATGGTCACCGAGACCTGGATGGGCAAGCCGTCTTTGCGCAAGCGCACGGTCTCGAAATGGTCCACCAGCTCGCCCAGCATCACCTTTTCGATGATGAAGCGCTCCTCATTGAGCCGGTCCGGCGGAAACAGCAGCAGGAGCGACTGGCCCAGCATCTCGGCCTCGGTGTAGCCAAAGATGCGCTCGGCGGCGGGGTTCCAGCTGGTCACGCGCCCATCCAGCGACTTGGTGATGATGGCGTCGTCACACGACCGCAAAACCGACTCGAAGAAGCTGATGGCCATCGAAGATTGAGTGAGCAGTTTTTTCATGGACTTCCCGATCCAAAAGGCTGGGCCTGTCGCACCAGGCCCCGGCGCGCGGTGGGACGTGTCGGTGAACCCGCACAGCCCCCACTGCTTGACGCCACGAAGCCTCGTTGCATCCCCCCAGACCGCGCGCTCTACCGGCGCCCTCCCAGTCGGGGTCGACGGCTCATTGTGCCGGTATTTGTGACTATTTGTGTATCCCGCGACGCATCCCACTCAGCATCGGGAAAGACCCTAGGCCAACGCGCTGGCGGCCCAGACAAGACAATGAGGAACACCCCTGGAAATGGCAAAAAATTCTTGTAATACGCATTTATATCGTTTTAAAATGCCACTTATCTGATTTTAATAAGATAAATTTGATTTTCATCTGAGTCACGACCCCAGCCAGCGAGCCTGCACCCCAGGCGCGGCCTGGGTTCCTGCCTGTCGCCCACCCGGAGACCCATGACGTCCGCCTTGCACCTTGACCCCCACCACCCACTGCCGCTAGACCCAGGTGTCTGGGAAGCCTTGAACCGCCGCCAGGTGATGGTCGAGCTGAACCTGGACGGCGAACTGACCGGATGCAATGCGCTCTTCAGCAAGTGGCTGGGGTTCAGTCACGCCGCCATGCTGGGCCAGCACCACAGCCATTGGTTGGACCCCGAGTTCCGGGCGGCCTTTGACTTCGATGCCCTGTGGCGCCGCCTGCTGGGCGGCCAGTCCGAGGCCCACGAGCTCAAGTACCTGACCCAGGACGGCTCGGTGCTGTGGATGCTGACGTCCTTCAACCCCATCCCCAACGAGGCGGGGCAGATCAGTCGGGTGGTCCTGCTGGGGGCCAACATCACCCAGGTCAAACTCAAAAGCGCGGACTACGAGGGCAAGATCCAAGCCATCAACCGCGTGCAGGCCGTCATCGAGTTCGACCTGCGAGGCCATGTGATCAATGCCAACCGCTTGTTCCTGGACGCCTTTGGCTATGAACTGCCCGAAATCCTGGGCAAGCACCACCGCATGTTTGTCGACAACGATGAGGTCAACACCCCGGCCTACCAGGCCTTCTGGGAGAAGCTGGGCCAAGGCGCCAGCGAGTCGGGTGAGTACAAGCGCTTTGCCAAGGGCAGCCGCGAGGTTTGGCTGCAAGCCTCGTACAACCCCATTTTGGATGTGGAGGGCAAGCCGCTGAAGGTGATCAAGTACGCCACCGACATCACCGCCACCAAGCAACGCAATGCCGACTACCAAAGCAAAATCGAAGCCATCAACCGCGTGCAAGCGGTGGTGGAGTTCGACCTGCAAGGCCGCATCCTGCAGGCCAACCCCAAGTTCTTGCAGGTGATGGGTTACACCGAGGCCGAGCTGCTGGGCCAGCCGCACAGCCTGCTGTGCGAGCCCGAGCTGGCTGCTTCCATCGAGTACCAAAACTTCTGGAAGCACCTGGCCGGTGGCCAGTACCAGGCCGGCGAATTCAAGCGCCGCGCCAAGGGCGGCCGCAGTGTCTGGCTGCAGGCCAGCTACAACCCGGTGCTGGACCCCGAAGGTCGGCCCATCAAAGTGGTCAAGCTGGCCACGGACATCAGCGCCGAGAAGCTCAAAAACAACGAGGTGGCGGGCAAGCTCGACGCCATTGGCCGCTCCCAAGCGGTGATCGAATTTGACCTGCAAGGCACGGTGCTGGCGGCCAACCCCAACTTCCTGCGCACCATGGGCTACACGGCGCAGGAGGTGATCGGCCAGCACCACAGCCTGTTCTGCACGCCCGACTTGATCGTCTCGCCCGAGTACCGCAACTTCTGGGCTGACCTGGGTGAGGGCAAGTTCAAATCGGCGCGTTATCGCCGCGTGGGCAAGCACGGCGCCGAGGTCTGGATCCAGGCCACTTACAACCCCATCCTGGACACGGCCGGCCAGCCCTACAAGGTGGTCAAGTACGCCATCGATGTCAGCGAGCAGGTGGCGCGCGAACGCACCATCGTGGCCAAGGTGCAGTCCATGTCCGAGGTGTTGCAAGCACTGAGCACCTCCATCCAGGGCATTGCCCAAAGCACGCGCCAGTCCACCGACCTGGCCCAGCAAACCCAGACCGAGGCCGCGCAAGGCAACCTGCTGCTGGGCCGCTCGCGCGAGGCCATCACGGCGATCCAAAGCGCCTCGTCCTCCGTGCACGAAATCATCGAGACCATTGGTGACATTGCCAGCCAGACCCACTTGCTGGCCTTCAACGCTGCCATCGAGGCGGCCCGCGCGGGCGAGCACGGTGTCGGCTTCTCGGTGGTGGCCGACGAGGTGCGCAAGCTGGCTGAGAAGTCGGCCCTGGCCGCCCGCGAGATCGCCAAGCTCATCAACGAAACCGTCAACCGCGTCAACGAAGGCAGCCGCCTGTCCAGCGAGGTGGAGCAGGCCTTCACGCTGATCGTCGACTCGGTGCGCAACACCAGCGCCTCCATCGCCTCGATCTCCAACGTCACGTCGGACCAGGCCGAAGCCACCCACCAGGTCAGCGCCTTGCTCAAGGACTTGATCGCGGCCACGGAAGGCTCTTGAGGCAGGCCATGAACACCCCGTTGGAGCGCTCCTCGCGCGCCGCCGCCCCGTCCCCGAGCAGCCCCTGGCGGGAGCTGGCCCTGGTCCAACTGGGTGAGCTGTGCGTGGCCATCCCCATCGACCAGGTGCGTCAGGCCTGGCCCCGGCCTGCCAGCTTGCAGCCCTTGCCCCGGCGCGACCACGCCCTGCTGGGTGTGATGCAGCTGGAGGGGCAAAGCCTGCCCGTGGTCGACCTGGCCCGTTGGGTGGACATCCCGCCGGCCCCCGCCAGCCAGGCCGGCGCCGAACGCATCCTGGTGCTGCAATGCGGGGAGCGCCAAGTGGGGCTGCTGGTGCAAGGGGTGCAAGGCGTACGTCGCGTGCCCACCGCCGCCGTGCAGCGGCTGAGCCACACGCCCGCGCCCGAGGAGGTGTTTGACGCCCTGGTGCAAATCGAGGGCCTGCCGCAAGGGGCCCAACTGCTGGAGGTGTCACGGCTCATGGACTTGGCCCAGGTCTGGCACCAGGCCGAGGCGCCGGCCCAAGGGCACGCCGGCGCGGCGGATCTGAACTCGGGGGATGCCGCGCCCGCCGCCCGCGCCCAACGCTACGCCGTGCTGCGCCTGGGCCAGCGCCTGCTGGGCTTCCCGGCCGTGACGCTGGGCGAGTTGCGGCCACGCCCCGTGTTGCAGCCTTTTGGGCACAGCCCCCACACCGGCATCGCCCAGTGGCGCGGCCGCCACCTGCCGGTGCTGGACCTGGGCACCGCCTGGCCGCCCGAGGGGCCGCGCGACAGCCCGCCCTGGCTGCTGGTGCTGTGCCATGGCGAGCTGGCCGTGGGCGTGCTGCTGCACGAACTGCGCGACATGGTGAGCCTGCGCCCGGCGGACCGCCACGCCGCCCCGCAAGCGCTGGCTGAACTGGGCTACGTGCAGGGCCTGGCGCAGGATGCAAACGGCGATCCGATCTTTCTGATCGACGTAGCCGCCCTGATCGCGGTCCACCCCGAATCCCAAATCAGCCGGCTGCCCGTGCAGACCAGCGAGCGCGCCCCCGCCGGGGCCTCGGGGCAGCACGCCAGCTCACGCACCAACGAACAGCCGTACTTGGTGTTCGAGGCCGGCGCCCTGCTGTGCACGCCCGTGTCGGGGGTGCAAGAGATCCTCGCCCTGCGCCCCGAACAAGTGCCGGCGCCAGGCCAAACGCCAGCGCCCTTTGCCTGGCGCGGCCAGTGGTTGGACCTGATCGACCTGCCCGGTCGCTTGCGCCCGCGTCACCGCGCCGCGCGGGCGCCCAGCCATGTGCTGGTGGTGCAGCAAGCGCAGCGCTGCCAGGGCTTCTTGATCGAAGAGGTGCGCTCCATCGTGCCCACCGGTCGGGCACCGCTGAGTCAGCTGAACCTGGGCCAGGACCAGCCGGTCGAGTTTCTGACCCTGGGCGCGCCGCCCGAGCAACGCAGCGCGCGGCGCATCGACCTGCGCCAAGAAGCAGTCTGAACTGTCGCGGCCGTTGACCTCGCGGCTTCAGGCCTGGTGTTCAGTCGATGAAACGCCCTGCCCGCGCCGGGGGCTGGCCCCCGCTTGACTTCCTCGGTTTTCAAATAAGAAGACAACTTCTTATTCGTTCACGGCAGGTCGGCCGCTTTTGACAATGGCAACACACCCGGTAAGCACCTGTGGCCTGCCGGAATCCTGTTCACCATCACCTGTCATCGGCCACTTCAAGGAAGCCCAAACCATGTCCATCCAAGCCATCAACGTCCGCAACCAATTCAAGGGCAAAGTGCGCGAAATCATCCGCGGCGACGTGGTCTCTGAAATCGACGTCGAAACCCCCTGGGGCATCGTCACCTCCGTCATCACCACCCGCTCGGTGGACGACCTGGGCCTCGTCGTGGGCTCGGACGTGGTGGCCCTGGTGAAGTCCACCGAAGTCTCGATCGCCAAGCTCTGAGCATCCCGCTCGCCTGCCCTGCGACAGAGAAAAAACCTGCCCCACTGTGGGGCTCATGCACTGGCACCTTGGAGAAACTGAAAAATGAGGTGACTGGGGCATGCAGTGAGGCAGGTGCAAAACAAAGCGTTCCCTGGCCCTAGCGGGGACGCGGGCGCTGGTCCGGTCGACGGGCCGCGCCCCTGGCGTTGGCCCGCCGCACCAGCCGCCAGCGCCACAGCCCGGTCAGCCACAGCAGCGCCGGAATGAAGCCCAACCCACACACCAGCAGACGCCCCCCCAGGCCGCCTGCCGATCCGTCGTGCAGCGGGTGCAGCCAGTTCAAGATGCGGTTGGAGGTCCCGAACTGGTTCCGATCCTGTTGCGCCAGCACTTCGCCGCTGTGCGGGTCCATGAACACGTAGCTGTGCGGGAACCGGTCGCTTGGATCGCCCGGCTGCTGCACCCGCACCATGTAGCGCCCGCCCGCGCCGCCAGGCACTTCGAACCAGGCCAGCCGGCTCTGGGGCATGCGCTCATGGGCCCGCTGCAAAGCCTGCTCAAGCGGGATCACCGGGGCTGAGCTGGGGCTCACCGAGGGTGGGCTGAGCGTGGCCACGGGGTCCCAGACCGCGGTCAACACACTGCGGGTCTCGTTGGGCCAGGCCAGCATCCAACCGGTCAGGGTCAAGAGCAACAGGAAGAACAGGCTGAACACCCCTGCGAGCTTGTGCAGATCGCGCAAGCTGCGGATGGGCGGGGCGCCGCGCTTGTACTGAAAAGCCTGGCGCCACCGGCCCTGAGGCCACCAAGCGGCCAGCCCGCTGAGCAACAACACACTGCTGGCCAGGCCGGCCCAGCCCACCCAGCGCCGGCCCTCATCGCCCATCTGCAAGGCCATGTGGAGGTCGTAGATCCAGGTCATGAGGTAGTCGCCCCAGGTGTCGGCACGCAGCACCTGCTGGCCGTCGGCGCTGAGCCACACCATGACCCGCTTGGCATGGTGGCCGCTGTGCGCCTCCTGGTAGCGCACGGCGAGGGGGCCGGGCACGCCACTGACCTCAAAGCGCCACAGGCCCTGCCGCTCAGGCCACTGGCGTTGCAAGGTGTGCAGGGCCTGCGACCAGACGGGCGAGTCCCAGCCCGGGGCGGGCCCGAGCGCTGGCTGCGCGATCTCCGGGTGGAGCCAGCGGTCGATCTCCTGGTAGAACACCAGAACCGACCCCGTCAGCCCCAGGACCAGCAACAAGGCGCCCACACTCAGGCCCAACCAGAGGTGGCCTTGGCGAACGAGGATGCGAACCCGCGCCATGGGCTCAGAACTGCGACCGCAGCGACAGCTCGAAGCTGCGCGGCGCGCCGATGTAGAGGTTGGTCGTCGGGTAGCCGGAGTACTCGCCGTAGAAGGCATTGCCGAGGTTGCGGCCGCGCAAGGTCAGCGTGGACTGCTTGGCCAGTTGCCAGGACACCGCGGCGTCCAGGGTCGAGTGGCCGCGCACAAAAATGGTGTTGGCCGTGTCGGTGTAGAAGCCCGAAACATGGCGCACCAAGGCGCTCAAGGTCAGCGCGGTGTTGGGCACCTGGTAACTGGCGTGGGCGCTGGCGGTGGTGGTCGGGGTGTTGATGGGGCGGTTGCCCGTGCGCACGGCACCACCCGCTTCGATCAGCTGGTCGTACTTGGCATCCACCCAGCCCAGGTTGGCGCCCAGCAGCAGTTGGCGGGTGGCGGCGGCCCCGAGGCTGAACTCCAGGCCGCGCGAGGACTGGCTGCCGCCTTGCACGGTCAGCGAGGCATTGGCCGGGTCACGCGTGAGGATGTCGTTTTGCTGGATGTAGAAAGCAGCGGCGGTGAAGGTCAGTCGCTTGTCCAGGGCGTTCATCTTCAGCCCGCCCTCCACCGAGTGGCCCGTGGTCAGTTTGAAGCCGGTATTCACGATGGACTGAACCAGCATGGACGACACCGGCGTGGCCGCCGTGGTGTAGAGCGCATACAGCGTGGTGTCAGGGTTCAGGTCATAGGTGCTGCCCAGGCGCCAGGAAGCGGGCTTGTAGCGCGGGTTGGCGTTTTGGACGCTGTTGGGCGTCACGTTGTAGTTGGTGACGGTGCGCTGCAGGTCGATGTCGTCGTAGCGCAGTCCCGCCAGCACCAGCCAGTTCGGCGCCAGGTTCAGCGCGTCCTCGGCAAAGATCGACGTGGTCTGCTGCTTGGAATCAAAGTTGACGTTGCCGGCGCTGTAGGCGCTGGCCGCCGTCGGGATGGTGCCCACCACGGGGTTGTAGGGGTCCACCGCCGCCACAGCGGTGCTCGACGAGGACTGGCGCAGGCTGGCGAAGCGGGTCTGGTTGTATTCAGCTCCGACGGTGAAGCGGTTCTTCAGGCCCAGCAGCGTGCCTTCATGGGACAGGGCGGTGCGCGCGTTCCAGAACTGGTGGTCGTGGTAGAAGCGCTGCACGGTGCGCACAAAGCGGCCGTAGGGGAAGGCACTGGTCGGCGCCGCAAAGGTCTGGGTGTCGCTGAGCACGTAGTCGCGCTTGGCGGTGTAGGCCGTCAGGTCCGTGGCCAGTGACCAACCTGGCTGGAGCGTCCAGTCGATCTTGCCGCGCAAGGTCGTCTCTTCGGCGCCCGAATAAGAGCCAGCCGGGTTGTAGTTGACCCGGCGCAGGGCCTCATCGACCACCAAACCATTGGTCGTGCTGACCAGGTGGCTGGGCTGGCGGGCCACGGCGGAGGACACCAAGGGAATGCCCTGGTAGGTGCCGGCGTAGCGGTCACGGTAGTGGTCCAGCGCCACCAGCACCGACAGATCGCGCTGGGGCTTGAGCAGGACGCTGCCCGTCAGACCTTGGGATTGGGTGGCGTTGTTGTTGACGTCATACAGGCTGTTGGACTGCAGGCTGCTGGCATCGAGGTGGATGGCCGCCGTGTCCGACAGTGGCAGGTTCAAGCCCGCGGCCGCCATCGTGGTGCCGAAGCTGCCCACGCTGAGCAAGGTCTCGCCGTGCTGGCCATCGAAGTTGGGCTTTTTGCTGACCTTGTTGACCACACCGCCCAGCGCCCCTTCGCCGTACAAGACAGAAGCCGGGCCCTTGATGACTTCAATGCGATCGAAATGCCAGGTGTTGGTGTCGCGCTGCACGATGGTCGAGGTTGACACGCGCACCCCGTCTTGCAGGATGGAGATGGCGTTGCCCGAGAAGCCGCGCATCATCAGCGTGGCCGGGTTGCCCGGCACATTGCCCGCAATCACCCCCGGGATGTCGGCAAAGGCCTCGCGGGCCGTGCGCAGGCCGCGCTGCTGCATCTCCTCTTGCGTGATGGCCTGGACCGTGGCCGGGATTTCACGGGCCGTCAGGCCCAGTCGGCTGCCCGAGCTGCTGGGCTCATCCAGGGCCAGCGGGTCTTGCCGGGCGCTGACATCGACCGACTTCAGGGTCGGCGTGGGGAGCGTTGTTTGCGCCAGGGCGGCAGGCGAACCCACCAGGGTGGCGACGGCCAAGGCCGTCATGGACAGAGCAAAAGAGGAGTTCATGGAGAAAGCCAAGAGCGGCCTCAAGTCGGCGCGCCGGCCTGTCCCGCCGCCAGCGCGCAGGCCACCATCGGGTGCGCCTCGAGCGGGGCCAAAGACAGCCGACCCCGCCCTTGAAAAGCCAGGATCTAAAAACGGGGGGAAACAGGGCCCAGCCAGATGGCGCCGTCCTGCAACGGCAAGCCAGACTGGGTGGACAGGCACCGCTTGCGCGGCGCAGGTCAACCCAGATCAGGGGCTGGGCGAGCGCGAGGGCTCAGTGCGCCGGGGGCGGGCCGCGCGAGGGCGGTGGGGCCGAGGTGAGCGCAGCGATGCGCGCTGCGGGAATGGACCGCAGCGCATGGGCCAGGGCCACGGGGGCTGGGGAGTCCAGGGACAAAAGCGGTGGCGGAGCACCCAGGTTGACGCACAGGGTGCAGTCCAGGCTGTGGGGCTCAGCGCCCGCGACGGCGCGCTCATCACCGCTCTTGAGCACCATCTGAATGGCACCGGCACCCGAGCAGATCAACTCCATGGTTTTGGGCGCGATCAGGGGCGAAGCCACCGCACTGCCCAAGGTCAGCGCGAACCAAACCAGCAGGAGCTGGATGAGGTTCTTGGAGGGCTGAGCCAAGGTCATGGCGGCGATTATGCGATAGAACCGTTTACACATTTCACGACAACTTCACATGTTCAGGGTCAGCCAAGCGCCTGTGGCCCCCAGCACCACAGAGGCGATTGACGCGCTGGATGGCACCCGCCCTCTGCCAGCCACCTGGGCGCTTTGACGCCCGGGGGCCCATCCACCACATCCCCGATGAACGATATGCGCAGGCCTTCGTTCACGGCGGCGCCGCTTGCTGCGACAGTACCCCCATGCGCTGAGTTGAAGACCCGTCTGACGCCCATCGACAGACCTGGTCCTCCACTCCAAGCACCAATTGGCTCGCGGGGGTGAGCTGCTGCCTGACCTGGTCAGGCATTTCCAACGGCCGCTGACGGGCTCTCGTCAGCGGCCTTTTTTTATCCCCTTCATGGCGGTTCAGCGCGCCCTCCAACCCAGTCAATGACCAAAAAAAATGCCAGCAACGCTGGCATGTCTGGGCGGGGGCGAGCCCCGAGCGGCAGAAGACGGACCGGCCACCGCTCAGGCGCGGATGACCGCTTCAGGCCGGGCGCAAGGCCTTCTCAAAGCGGCGGTCCCACAGCGTTGCCACCTGGGCCGGGCCGTCCAGCACGCCCAGTTTCTGGAAGGTGTCAGCCACCTCCTGGTGGCCCGTGACGACCTTGTCGCTGACCGGGCGCAGGTCAAAGTCCTCGCTGCGGTTGTTCCACAGCTCGATCAAATCGCCCACGGGAATGCGCGTCTCAACCGAAATGGCCCGCGCATAGTCCAGGTAGTTCTGGTTGGCCCACAGGTAGGCGCGGCGCAGGCGTTGCAGGTAGTCGGTGATGGCCAGTTGGGTCAGCGGGTCCGCCACCGACTTGGGGTTGGCATAAATCGGGAAGTTGCCCGACAGGTAGCCCACGCCGGTTTTGAGCACACGCGCACCGTACTTGAGGCGGGCAATCTGGCCGTTGTAGCCATAGATGGCCCAGGCATCGAGGTCACCCCGGTCAAAGGCCGACAAGCCATCGGCTGGGCTCAGGTTGATGGCGTTGATGTCCGAAAAGCTCAAGCCCGCCTCGGCCAGTTGCTTGCTCAAGAAGTAGTGCGCGGTGGTGGCCCGCACATAGCCCACGCGCTTGCCCTTGAGGTCGGCAATGGTCTTGATGGCGGTGTCCTTGCGCGCCACCGTGACCTGGTTGTTCAGGTCCTCGCGCACCACGGCAATGAAGCGCACCTGCGCCTTTTGCCGTGCCGCAAACAGGGCCGGGATTTCACTGCCCGAGCCCAGGTCCAGCGCGTCGCCGTTCAGGGCCTCGATGTGCAGCACGCCGTTGTTGAGCTCGCGCCATTCGATCTTGTACGGCGTCTGGGTCAGCTTGGCAGCCGTCAACAGGGCGCGCCAGTTGCCCTTGTAGGTGCCAATGCGCAGCGTGACCTTGGACAGGTCTTCGCCGGCGGCCAGGGCCGAAGGGGCGGCGGTGCCCAACCAGGGCGCCGCCAGGGCAGCGCCCAAAAATTGGCGGCGCGGCCAGGCCGAGGCCGGCGTCGAGACGAGGGGGGTAGGGAGATCAGTCTTCATGGTCAGTTGGTCAAAGTCAGAAGGTCATGGCCCAGTGGGGCACCAGGCGCTGCCCCGCCCGTGCCGGGCCAGGGACAGGCCAGCGCACAGCGCTCCGTTTCAGGCCGGCGTCAAACGCTCAGCCAAGGCCGGCGAGGCCACTCGGGCGTGGCGGTTGATCGGGAAAGGCAGCTTCAGCAAATCGCGCAAGGTGGCTTGCGCTTCGTAGTCTTGGCGGTAGATGCCGCGCGCTTGCAGCAAAGGCACGACCAGTTCGACGAAGTCCTTCAGCGAGGTGTTGGGCAAGGCCTCAAAGAAGTTGAAGCCGTCGGCAGCGCCTTGCTCGAACCAGCGCTGGATCTCGTCGGCCACCTGCTCGGCAGAGCCGACAAAAGTGCGCTTGGGGCGGGCAAACCAAAGCGCCACCTCGCGCAGCGTCCAGCCGGTTTCAGCGGCGATCTGCTTGATGCGGTCGCTGGCGGCCTGCTGGCTGTTGCGCCCCAGGTCACCGACATCGGGGAAGGGCTCGTCCAGCGGGTACTTCGAAAAATCGTGGTCATTGAAGGGGCGCGCCAAGGCCGCGATCGCGTTCTCGATCGGCACCAGGGCGGCCAGGGTCTCGTACTTTTCTTCGGCCTCCTGCGCGGTGCGGCCCACGATGGGGCGGATGCCAGGCAGCAGGTAGACCTGCCCTGGGTCACGTCCAGCAGCGACCACACGGGCCTTGACGTCACGGTAGTAGGCCTGGGCCTCTTCCAGCGTGTCGGCATGGAAGAAGATCGCATCGGCGCGCTGCGCAGCAAAGGTCTTGCCATCGTCCGAGGCCCCGGCCTGGAACACCACGGGCTGGCCCTGACGCGAGCGCGCAATGTTGAGCGGGCCTTCGACCTGGAAGAACTCGCCCTGGTGGTCCAGCCGGTGCAGTTTGGCCGGGTCAAAGAACTGGCCTGTGGCCTTGTTGCGGGTCAGGGCGTCGTCCTCCCAGGAATCCCACAGGCCCTGGACCACGAACAGGTGCTCATGGGCCAGGCGGTAGCGCACGTCGTGGGCGTAGTGCTCTTGGCGGCTGTAGTTTCGGGCACTGCCGTCCAGCCACGAGGTCACCACGTTCCAGCCGGCGCGCCCGCCGCTGACGTGGTCCAGCGAGGCGAACTGGCGCGCCACCGTGAAGGGTTCGCTGTAGCTGGCCGTGACCGTGCCCACCAGACCGATGTGTTGGGTCACCGCGGCCAGGGCCGACAGGATGGTCAGCGGCTCGAAGCGGTTCAGGTAGTGCGGGCTGGAGCGCTCGGTGATGTGCACGCTGTCGGCCACGAACAGGAAGTCAAAGCACCCCTTCTCGGCCAGCTGTGCCTGCTCGGTGTAGAAGCGGAAATTGACGCTGCCGTCGGCCAGGGCCTGCTCATGGCGCCAATCGCCCCAGCCGGCGCCCACGCCGTGCAGGACGAAGCCCAGTTTGAGGTGTTTGGGGGAGGACGTGCGGGTGCTCATGGTCGGACTCGCTTCAAAGGTGCGGTGGATCGGGGTGTGATGGCGGGCGGCCTCGGCCGCAGGGAGGCCTCCACCGTAGGGCCTGACCCGCGCTGCGGCAACGAAGAATTCAGTCCATCGATATGCGCGCCCGACAAGCTGGGCGCCGCCGGCGAGCTCATGCCAAAAACGCGCTTGCTTCCCCGTTTTTCGCAGCACGCAATCGGCCCAAACGGACTAGCCTCGCCCCATGCCCAGTCCTCTTCTTCACCCCCCTGTCCGCAGCGCTGGTGCCGGCCTGCAACGCCGCCACCTGCTGGCGGCCGGCCTGGCCGCAGCGCCCTGGTTCCCCAGTGCCGCTGCCGATCCCGAGCGCCTGCGCATCGGCTACCAAAAGTCGTCCACGTTGATGATTTTTTTGAAGTCGCGCGGCCTGCTGGAAAAGGCCCTGGCTCCGCTGCAAGTCCATGTGCAGTGGCATGAATTCAACTCGGGTCTGCCCCTGCTGGAGGCGCTCAATGTGGGCGCGATTGACGTCAGCGCTGACGTGGCCGACGCGGTGCCGCCCTTCGCCTTGGCCGCCGGCGCCCGCCTGACCTACTACGCCATCGAAACGCCTTCGCCGCAAGCCCAGGCCATCGTGGTGCGCAAGGGCTCGCCCCTCACCAGCGTGGCCCAACTCAAGGGCCAGAAGGTGGCTTTTGCCAAGGGCGCGGGCGCGCACTACCTGCTGCTGGAAGCCCTGGCCCAACAAGGCCTGAGCATCAAGGACATCGAACCGGCCTACCTGAGCCCGGCCGACGCGCGGGCCGCATTTGAAAACGGCAGCGTCGGCGCCTGGGTGATCTTGGACCCCTTCCTGGCCGCGGTGCAGCGCCAGTCGGGTGCACGCATCCTGCAAGACGGCGCCAAGCTGTCCAGCTACCGCCACTTCTACCTGGCGGCCACGCCTTACGCGCAACGCCGTGCCGACGTGTTGGGCGTGCTCTATGCCCAGCTGCAAGCTGCGGGCGACTGGATCAAGAAGAACCCCAGCCAGGCCGCCGAATGGCACGCCCCGGTGATCGGTCTGGACACGGCCACGGTGGAGGCCGCCAACCAGCGCCGCAGCTACCGCGTGCAAGCCGTCGACGCGGAGGCCCTGGCCGAACAGCAGCGCATTGCCGACGCCTTCAGCCAGGCGCAGATCATCCCGCGCCGCGTGCAGGTGAGCGAGTCACCGGTGTGGCGACCCGACACCGCCCGCTGAGCCCCCCCTGCGTCTGACCCCCAGGTGCCCAGACGCCAGGGTGGCCCCCCCACGCTCACAGGCCCAGCGCGCGCCGCCCCGCGGCCAGCTTGACGCTGTCCTCCTGTGGTGTGTGGACCACGCCACACAGCACGTCGCGCAGCAGGCGCTCCAGCGGGTTGCGCCGGCTCAGGCCGTGGTTGCTGGTCAAGCCCACCGCCTCCTGCACCGCTTTGACGGCGTTTTGCGTGGTGACGACTTTGACCACGCCGCTGTCCACCCCGCTGGGCTCGAGGCCGGATTCCAGGTCGCACACCAGGCTGTCGATCAAGCGTTTGTTGACCAACAGCAGGCTTTCGATGCCGCCCACCAACTCTTGCGCGCGCGGCAGGCTGGACAGCGGTACGCCGAGGCTGGTCGGCACGCGCTCGTGCAGAAAGCGCAGCAACCAGTCGCGCGCCGACAGCGCCACACCGGTGTAGAGCGCACCAAAAAAGGCGCTCATTTCGGCTTGCATCAGCGGGTCGCCGCGCGCCCAGTCGGCCGGCGGCCGCAGGTCGATGGCGGCATCGGCCGAGATCAGCACATCGTCGAACACCACATCGTGGCTGCCGCTGGCGCGCAGGCCCAGGTGGTCCCAGGTGTGCTCGATGCGGGTGCCAGGCAAGCCGGCAGGCACCAGGAAGGTGCCCACACGCGGCTCGGCCTCGTCGGTGCGGGCCCACACGGCATACCACTTCAGAATGGGTGAGCCAGTGGAGTAAATCTTGCGGCCCGACAGGCGCCAGCCCTCGGGCGTGAGCCGGGCCGTGGTGGCCGGCAGGCCGCCGCGCGCGGGCGTGCCCAGTTCGGGCTCGACGCGCAAGGCGTTGATCAAGCTGACCTCGCTGAGCGACGCTTGCACCAGGCGCTGGGCCCAGACCTCCGGCCAGACGGTGTGGCGCCGGCCCAGGCCCCGGTGCTGCATGTACTGCATGGTCAACACCAAGGCGGTGGCGGCATCGCCCTGGGCCACGGCGCCCACCACGTCGACCAGTTGGCCGATCGTGGCCCCCTGGCCCCCCAGGCGCTGCGGCGCGGCCAGGGTCAACAGGCCTGCGCGGTGCAGGTCCTGGAAGTTCTGAAACGGAAAGCTGCCTTCCCGGTCATGCTGCGGCGCGCGCGCCGCGAACTCCACCGCCAGCGTGCGGGCGGTCTGGCCCCAGCTCAGCGGGGCGTTCACTGCAGCACCTCAGGCTGATCGCGCACGATGATGTCGTAGAAGCTCTTGAAGGCGAACTCCGCCCCGCCCGGGCGACCGACCTGGCTGTGCGTCAGCTCGGCCACCGCATGCGGGATGGGCTGGGGTGTGCCCGCGGCTTCGGCCAACAACTGGGTGTGGCAGGCGTTGTCCAGCGCGATGTACCACCAGGCCGCCGACTCCACCGAGGGGCCGGCGGTCAGGATGCCGTGGTTCTTCAGGATCACGGCCTTTTGCGAGCCCAGGGCCTCGGCGATGCGGAAGCCTTCATCGGTCTCCAGCACCACGCCGCTGAAGGTGTCGAACAAGGCATGGTCCTGGTAGAAGGCGCAGCCGTCCTGGGTCAGCGGGTCGAGCTTGCGTCCGATGGCCGACCAGGCCTTGCCATAGGTGGAATGGGTGTGGGCGGCGGCGATGATGTCGGGGCGGGCCTCGTGCAAGGCGGCGTGGATGGCAAAGGCGGCGCGGTTCAGCGGGCCCTCACCGACCACGATCTCGCCTTGCGAGTTGACCAGCAACAGGTCCGACACCTTGATCTGCGAGAAGTGCAGGCCAAAGGGGTTGACCCAGAAGTGGTCGTGCAGCTCGGGGTCGCGCGCGGTGATGTGCCCGGCCAGGCCGTGGTCAAAGCCAAAGCGCGAGAACAGGCGGAAGGCCACGGCCAGGCGCTGCTTGCGGTACAGGCGCTCGGCCTCGACGGTGGGGCGGGCCGGCACCTCGTCAAACCAGTCCTTGCGTTGCGGGTGGGTGTTCTTGACCAGGGTCAGGGGGGTGTTCAAAACAGCAGACATGGGGTTCTCCGGGTGGGGGACTCAGGCGGCCTTGAGGCTGGCGGCCTGGGCTTTGGCTTGTTCACGTTCGGCCACCTTGCGGCGCACCAGGGGCAGCAGTTCGCGGCCGTACTCGATGGCGTCGGGCAGCGGGTCAAAGCCGCGGATCAGGAAGGTGGTGATGCCCAGGTCGTAGTACTTGAGCAAGGCGTCAGCCACTTGCTCGGCGGTGCCGACCAGGGCGGTGGAGTTGGAGCGGGCGCCGGTCTCGCGGGCGATGGCGGTCCACAGGCGTTCGTCCACGCGGTCGCCCTTGGCGGCATCGGCCAGCAAGCGGCGCGCCCCTTCACTTTGTTGCGGGCCGCCGCGCGAGAAGCCTTGCTCCACGCGCAAGGCGCGGGCCTCTTCGAGGATGCGCTCGGCACGGGCCCAGGCCTCATCCTCGGTGCGGCCCAAGATGGGGCGGAAAGAGATGCTGAAGTCGATGTCACGGCCATGCTGAGCCGCCTCGGCACGCACCTTGCGCACCAGATCGCCCGCCTGGGCCAGGGACTCGCCCCACAGCGCATAGACCTGGGCGTGGCGACCCGCCACCTTGAGGGCTGGCTCGGAGGCGCCGCCAAAGTAGATCGGCACATGGGGTTGCTGCACCGGCTTGACCTCCGACCAGGCGCCCTTGACGCGGTAGTAGGTGCCTTCATGGTCAAAAGGCTTGTCGGCGGTCCAGACCTGGCGCAGCAGGCCCAGGTACTCGTCGGTGCGGGCATAACGTTCGTCGTGGCCCAGGAAGTCGCCGTCGCGCTGCTGGTCTTCGTCCGAGCCGCCGGTGATGTAGTGCACCGCCACACGGCCTTGGGTGTACTGGTCCAGCGTGGCGAGTTGGCGCGCGGCCAAGGTCGGCGCCACAAAACCCGGGCGATGCGCCAGCAGGAAGTGAATGCGCTGGGTGACCGAGGCCGCGTAGGTGACGGTCAGCAAGGTGTCCGGGCTGTTGGAGCTGGCCGGCACCAGGATGCGGTCGAAGCCCGCGTGCTCATGCGCCTGGGCGAACACGCGCACATAGGCCGGGTCCACCACCGGGCCGCGGCGGGGGAAGGTTTCAGAGACTTCGTGCGGCTGAATCATGCCGATGAACTGGACACTCATGGGGGGCTCCTGGGGTCAAGGGTTGGAGGGGGCGCGGGGCGCCCTGGGGCTCGCCCGCTTGTGCAGGCTGGGGCCCTGTGCCAGCATTGGATGGAACTTCTCTGCACTTTGGAAATGAGAAAAACGGCCGTCCTTATGACAAAGTCAGCCAGCGCCTGCGCGCGCTTTGCAGTGCAATAGCGTCACCGGGCGGCCGTCTGGTCCTGGGTTCACGGGGCTGGTACTGACCGCCAAGCCACACTGCCCAATCACCCCTGCCATGACCCAGCCTCAACACCCGGAACGCCTGCGCGACTTCGTGCAGCAGTTCACTGCCCTGCTCGACCGCCGCCCCGATGAAGCCACCGTGCTGCAACAAGGGGGCACCCTGCTCGCCGCCCTGGTCGCCCAGGACGACTGGCTGCCCGACGACTTTGCCCGCCCCCACCCCGAGCGCTACCAGCAGTACCTGCTGCACGCCGACCCGCGCGAGCACTTCTCGGTGGTCAGCTTTGTCTGGGGCCCCGGTCAGGCCACGCCCATCCACAACCACACGGTGTGGGGCTTGATCGGCATGTTGCGCGGCGCCGAGCGCGCCCAGCCCTATGCCCAGGACCAGGCTGGCCACTGGCTGCCCACGGGCGCGGCACAAGAGCTGCGCCCCGGCCAGATCGAGGCCGTGTCGCCCACGGTCGGCGATGTGCACCTGGTGAGCAACGCCTTGAGCGACCAGACCTCGATCAGCATCCACGTCTACGGCGCCAACATCGGCGCGGTGCAGCGCTCGGTGTTTTTGCCTGACGGCACCGAAAAGCCCTTTGTCTCGGGCTACAGCAACACGCGACTGCCCAACCTGTGGGACCGCTCTGCCGAGCTGAATGCCGCGCTGCGCCGCTGAGGCCGCCCCACCGCGCCGCTCCCCACCCACCCAGCAGGCGCTCCGCCCCCGCTGGGGCCGGTTTTTTGACTTTCTGTTTGTGAGTTCTTCCCCGTGACCACTGCCCTGCCCACCACCCCCTTTGCCCAGGTCCGCGCCCACTTGCTGGCCGGCCATGAAATCGCCCTGCTCGACGTGCGCGAAGAAGACCCCTTTGCCCAAGCCCACCCGCTGTGGGCCGCCAACCTGCCGCTGGGCCGCATCGAGCTGGACGCCTGGACCCGCATCCCGCGCCGAGACACCACTTTGGTCGTCTACGACCAGGGCGAAGGCCTGGCCGAAGAGGCCGCACGCCGCCTGATCGCCCTGGGCTACAGCCAGGTCAGCCTGCTCGAAGGCGGCCTGGACGGTTGGCGCGCGGCGGGCGGCGAGCTGTTCCGCGACGTCAACGTGCCCAGCAAGTCCTTTGGCGAACTGGTCGAAGCCGAGCGCCACACGCCCTCGCTGGCCGCCGAAGAGGTGAAGGCCTTGATCGAGCAGAACGCCAATGTGGTGGTGCTGGACGCGCGCCGCTTCGAGGAATACCAGACCATGAGCATCCCCAGCGGCATCAGCGTGCCCGGCGCCGAGCTGGTGCTGCGCGCCAGCGCCCTGGCGCCCGACCCCAGCACCCACATCGTGGTCAACTGCGCGGGCCGCACGCGCAGCATCATCGGCACCCAGTCGCTGGTGAATGCCGGCCTGCCCAACCGCGTCACCGCGCTGCGCAACGGCACCATCGGCTGGCTGCTGGCCGGCCAAACCCTGGACCACGGCGCCAGCCGCCGCTTTGGTGAGGTCACGCCCGAACAGATAGCCCAGGCCAGTGCCCGCGCCCGCGCGGTGGCCGACCGCGCCGGCGTGCGCCGGGCCCGCCTGGCCCAATTGCCCGCCTGGCTGGCCGAAGCCGGGCGCAGCACCTACCGCCTGGATGTGCGCACCCCGGAAGAATTCACCCGTGGCCACCTGCCCGGCTTCCGCAGTGCGCCCGGTGGCCAGCTGGTGCAGGAGACCGACCACAGCGTGCCGGTGCGCGGCGCGCGCATCGTGCTGAGCGACGACGATGGTGTGCGCGCCAACATGAGCGCCTCCTGGCTGGCCCAGATGGGCTGGGAGGTGCATGTGCTCGACGAGGTGCCGGCCAGCGCGTTCAGCGAGCGCGGCAACGCCCCCACCCCGGTGCCGCCGCCCGAAGCCCCCATCCCGCTGACCTCGGTGGCCACGCTGCAGGCCTGGCTGGCCGACGGCCCGGGCACCGTGGTGCTGGACTTCACGACCAGCGTCAACTACGTGAAGCGCCACATCCCCGGCGCCTGGTGGGCGCTGCGCTCGCAACTGCGCGAAGGCCTGGCCTTGGTGCGAGCGGCCGAGCCCGCAGCCACCCGCCTGGTGCTGACCTGTGGCAGTTCGGCCCTGGCCGCCTACGCGGTGGCCGAAACAGCCCGCCTGAGCCCGGACCTGCAAATGTCTTTGCTCGACGGCGGCACCCAGGCCTGGATCGACGCCGGCGGCGCGCTGGAGGCCGGTGAAACCCACCTGGCCGCCCCGCGCACCGACCGCTACCGCCGCCCCTACGAAGGCACGGACGCCCCGCGCGAAGCCATGCAGGGCTACCTGGACTGGGAGTTCGGCTTGGTCGAGCAACTGGGCCGCGACGGCACGCACGGCTTCAAGGTGATCTGACGACCTGTCCGCCCAGGCCCGACGCGGCGGGCGGGCCAGGCCCCCCAAAGGCCGGCAGGGTGCCGGCCTCAGGAACCCTCATTCGCGCCGCCCGAAGGGCCGCAGCCAGCTCAGGCGGGCGTGCTGAAGCTGGTGTCGAAGGTCGCGCGGGTGTCCAGGCGCTGCTTGAGCAGACCGGCCTCCAGGTAGAAGTCAGCGGTGCGCTGCTGCTCGGCCATCACCTCGGCGTCGATGGCCTGCCAACGCGTCTGGCGGCGCTCGAACTGCAGGCGCGCCGCCTCGGCGGGGATGCCGATGATGCGCGCCAGCGTGTTGCCGAACTCGTCGGGGTGTTGGCGCGCCCATTGCTGGGCCCGGGCCGCGCGCTGGGCAAAGTCCTGCAGCACGCTGCGTTTGTCGCGCAAGGCGGTGTCAGTGGCCGCCAAGTAGCTCAGGCCGCTCCACAGGCCGCGCCCGCTGACCAGCACGCGCGCATGGCCACCGGTCTCGGCCAGGGCGGTGTAGGGCTCCCAGGTGGCCCAGGCGTCCACCGAGCCCTGGGTCAAAGCCAGCTTAGCGTCGGCTGGCGGCAGGAAACGCAGTTGCACGTCTTCGGGCTTGAGGCCCACCGAGGCCAGCGCCTTCAAGGTCACGAAGTGGCCGATGGAGCCGCGGTTGGTGGCCACGCTCTTGCCTTTGAGGTCTTTGGCCGACTTGAGCGGGGAGTTGGGCGCCACCAGCACCGCCGTGCCGTAGGCATCGGATCGGTTGACGGCAAAGGCTTTGACGCGGCTGCCCGCCGCCAAGGTGAAGATCAGGGGCGCATCGCCGATGGGCCCCAAGTCCACGGCCTGGGCGTTGAGCGCCTCGGCCAGGGGCGCGGCCGCTGGGAATTCGGTCCACTGGATGTCGTAAGCCAGACCTTTGAGTTCGCCCGCCGCCTCCAGCAAGGCGTGCAAGCCGCCCTTTTGGTCACCCGCCTTGAGCAGGGGACGGGATTGGGCTTGGACGTGCAGGCCGGGCACGGCGAGGGCCGAGGCCGACAAGCCCCCGAGCCACTGGTTGAAACGACGGCGATGCATGGGCAATAACTCCTGAAGAATGGGTCTCAAAACCCCATTGCAGCAGGCCCTGGTCGCGCCGGCCACCAAGGTTTTTGCAGATGCTTAGTTGGCCAGCGAGGCAGGGCACGGCGCCGGCACACCGGTGCCCACAGCACGCGCCCAGGGGGAGAGGACGAGGCAAAGCCTGGGGGGCTTGTCAGAAAAAACCTGACAAGACCGGCTTGCAAAGGAGACAAGCCGCACAGGCAGAGGCCGACTTAATTTCTGATTGGCGGGTATTCACAATCCATTTCAACAGATCGAAACAGCTCACCGGCCTCGTCGGCGGCTCAGCAAACCAAGGAACAGACCATGACCAGCGAACAAATGCTTGCCGAAATCCGCGAAGCCAACCTGACCTACCTCATGCTGGCCCAGTCCCTGATCCGCCACGACAAGGCCGAAGCCATCTTCCGCCTCGGCCTCAACGA
>NZ_JAQSIO010000006.1 GCF_028649455.1 Curvibacter microcysteis
TGCGGCCAACATCTCGTACAACCTGCTGAAGACGGCGGCTGGCGGCAACATCGCGATTGGCCCGGTGCTGCTGGGTTCGGCCCAGCCGGTGCACATCCTGACGGCCAGCACCACGGTGCGCCGTATCGTGAACATGACGGCGTTGACGGTGGCCGATGCCAATGCGGCTCGGTAAGGGCCTCACTCAGAGCGAGCGCTAACTTTTAGAGGCGCTAAACCCCTTGGCGGCTGCCCAAACTTTGGGCAGCCGCTTGCATTTCAGGGGTAAATACGTCAAACTCACGGCTTGAAATTTTGGGGTTTACCCGAGGTTTCTGAAAGGTGTAATTTCATGCTGCAAAACGTTGCCGCCAGAACAAGCCGGTTTTCAGTGGCTTGTCTGATGATGGCAGCGGCCCTCTTTGGCACTGCTTTGGTGCATTCCCGAGAGGCGCCCGCGACCGATGGCTTGCCCACGGTCACCCTGGCGGAACTGCCTGTTCAGGGGCGCGAGACCTACCAGTTGATCCTGCAAGGGGGGCCCTTCCCCTATGACAAGGACGGCGTGGTCTTTGGGAACCGCGAGCGCATTTTGCCGTCTCACAAGCGTGGCTACTACCGCGAATACACCGTTCGGACACCCGGGTCACGTGACCGGGGCGCCCGGCGTTTGGTCTGCGGCGGTTTGCAGCCCACAGCGCCGCAAGCCTGTTACTACAGCAACGACCACTACGCGAGCTTTCGCCGCCTTGTCGAATGATCCCCGAAGCCACCGGTTCCCTTCTTGCGGCATCCGCAGGCCCTCGGGTCTTGGGCGGCAGCCGGCCTATTTTTTTTGACCTTAGAGAAAGAGACGCGGAGATGGATACGCCACTTCGTACCGTTCGAACCAACATCGTTCAGTCGATTCGGGCCTTTCGGGTACAGGACCTTCAGGAAGCCGCACGGCATCTGGGTCAGCACTTTCTGTATGCCAACCTGGCCAACGCCCAGTCCAAGCAGGACGTGTTGGACACCATTGCGGCGCAGTTCACCTTTCCGTCGCATTTCGGGAAGAATTTTGACGCGCTGTACGACTGCATGACCGATCCCTTGCATAAATCGGGCCCGCAGCCCGGTTTTGTGGTGGTGCTGGAGCAGATTCCTGCGCATGCCAAGTTTGACAAGGAAGCGCGCGAGCAACTGCTCGACATCTTCCGCGACGCCGCCGACTACTGGGCCGACCGCAAGATTTCCTTCCGCTGTTTCTATTCTTTTCTGTAGCCCGTTCTGCACAAGCTGGCCAAGCAGAACGGGCGACAGAGGCTCAAATCGGCAGCACCCTGACCGGGTTTGCCGTGAACCACGAAGCGGGCGAGAAAATGCCCACGGACAAGTTGGTGGATGTGTCTGCGCAGGCCCTGCGCATGAGCAGCCCCTTCAACTCGGGTTATTGGTTGTCGGCGGCCTGACGAAGCCCTGGTTGCCACACCGCCCCCAGAGGGCCCGCCTTGGCGGGCCTTTTTTCATGGGACTGCGCTGTATTCGCGGCACAGCGTGCCCATGAATTCCGCTGAAATGAGGGTTCCTGAGGATGGGCGGGTGGTGTCCTGCCCTTCAAGATGAAGACCTTGGTCGGCAAGGTGGCGCGCGTCTTGCCTCATTTGGCCGACTTCTCTGGGGCTTTTGCCATGAACTTGCTCAATCGTCTCTCTATCCGCAACCGGCTGTACTTTGGGACCGGTTTTTCCCTGCTCCTGCTCACCATCATCGGCTTGACCGGCTTTTGGGCCCTGCACAGCACCGACCGCACGCTGAAAATTTTGCTGGACCAAAAGGTGCAGGCCCTCACCACCCTGGATGAGTTGCGCTTGCAGGCGGCCGACGTGCGGCGCAGCGAAAAAGACATCATCATCAGCTTCAACAACTCGGTGGAGGTGGCCAGCCTGCGGGAAAACTGGACCAAGCAACTCAATGGTTTGCTCGGCGCCACCCAGACCTTTGGCGCTCAGCACAGCGACGAGACCGAGCTGACCGAGGCCCTGAAGAAAGTCCAGGCCTCACTCAAGGAATACCAGGCCGGACTGACCCCGATCCTGGAGCAGGTCGAGCGCGCTCAAATCGATGGCGCCGCCGCTGGCGCCTATGCCGACCGCCAAAAGAAGCACATCGAGGCCGCTGACCAAGGCCTGTCAGGCCTGGTACGCGAGGCCCGTGAAGCCATGCAGAGCTCGCAGGAAGCCATGCAGCAAGACATCAACCGCCAGATTGCCTTGATGGTGGCTTTGCTGGTGGTGGCCCTGGTGGTGCTGATACCGCTGACCGTGTTCAGTGTGCGTGGCCTGGCCGGCGCCATCACCCAGGCGCGCGACCTGGCCGAGCGCATTGCCCAGGGCGACCTGTCCAATGAGGTCTCCAGTCAGTCCACCGACGAACTCGGCCAACTGGTCAGCGCCATGGGGCAGATGCAGCAGTCCTTGCGCGACCTGGTCAAGCAGGTGTTGCAGGCCACAGAAAGCATTGCCACGGCCAGCACCGAGATCGCCAGCGGCAACAACGACCTGTCGCACCGCACGGAGCAGACCGCAGCCAACCTGCAAAAGACCTCTTCTTCGATGGAGTCGCTGACCCACAACGTGCAGCAGTCAGCCGAGTCCTCGCGCCAGGCCAGCAGCCTGGCCAGTTCAGCCTCCGAGGTGGCCGAGCAAGGCGGTCAGGTGGTGTCGCGCGTGGTCAGCACCATGGAAGACATCCGTGGCGCTTCGCGCAAGATTGGCGACATCACGGGCGTCATTGACGGCATTGCTTTTCAAACCAACATCCTGGCGCTCAACGCCGCGGTCGAGGCCGCGCGGGCGGGTGAGCAAGGGCGCGGCTTTGCCGTGGTGGCCGGTGAGGTGCGCTCGCTGGCCCAGCGTGCCGCCCAGGCCGCGCGGGAGATCAAGACCTTGATTGGCGCCTCCGAAGCCCAGGTGGAGTCCGGCGCCGCCTTGGTTCAGCAGGCGGGCGCCACCATGAACGAGGTGGTGGTCTCGGTGCAGCGCGTGGCGCAGATCGTGGCCGACATCACCCATGCGGCCAGCGACCAAAGCAGCGGCATCAGCGAGGTCAACCAGGCCGTGGCCCAGCTCGACCAGGTCACGCAGCAAAACGCGGCCCTGGTGGAAGAGTCTGCGGCTGCGGCGCAGTCCCTGCAAAGCCAGGCCGAGCAACTGGAGCAGCTGGTGCGGCGCTTCCGCCTGGGGGCTGGTGATTTGCAGGCCCTGCCGCGGCGCTCAGCGGCTGGACCGGTGAGCATGCCCGCGCCGCGCGCTGTGCCGGCCCCGCAGCGGGCGGCTACAGGTGCCTCGGCTCTGCCCAAGGTCAAGGCGACGGCGTCTTTGCAAGCGCCTTCTGGCAGCACCCGGGCCGCCCCGGCGGCTGCACTCGCCGCAGGCGCTGGGCGCGAGGACGATTGGGAAACGTTTTAACTGACGGGCGCGATGGGGGCCTGTGCCGGTCACACCGGCGTGGGCCTCATGTCGCCTTAAAGGGCTTGTGCCAAGGCCACGTACTCGGCCACGGGCACTTCTTCGGCGCGGCGCTGGGTGTCGAACTGGCCGGCAAAGGCACGGGCTTCCAGCCAGCGGCCCAGGGTGTGGCGCAGCAGCTTGCGGCGTTGGCTGAAGGCCACTTGCACCAGTTCTTCGAGCAGTTTGGGCGGCAGGGCGGCCGGCGTTTCGCGCGGCACCATGCGCACCACCGCGCTGTCCACGCGCGGGGGCGGGTCAAAGCTCTCGGGCGGCACGAACAGCACGTTCTCCATCGCGTAGCGCCATTGCAGCATCACGCTCAGGCGCCCGTAGTCCGAGGTCGAGGGTGAGGCCACCATGCGGTCGATGACCTCTTTTTGCAGCATGAAGTGCTGGTCTTGCACCACGTCCACGTGCTCCAGCAGGTGGAACAGGATGGGCGTGGAGATGTTGTAGGGCAGGTTGCCGACCACGCGCAGCTTGGGCACTTGAAGGTCTTGGGCGACGGCGGTGAAGTCGACCTTGAGCACGTCGGACTCGATCACCTTGAGCTGCGGGTGCTCGCGCAGGCGGCGCGCCAGGTCGCGGTCGAGTTCGATCACGGTCAGCTGGCCCACGCGCTCCACCAGGGGCTGGGTCAGGGCCGCCAGGCCCGGGCCGATCTCGACCATGGGCTGGCCGGGGGCCGGAGCGATGGCGTCGACGATGCCTTCGATGATCAGGCGGTCAGACAGAAAGTGCTGACCAAAGCGTTTGCGGGGAATGTGCTTCATCACAGGGGCGCTTCCCGCATCTCCACATAGGCGCGGTCGCGCACTTCCTTGGACCAGTTCACGTAGGCTTCTTCCATCTTCTTTTCGCGCAGCGCATTGCGCGCCAGGTCACGTTGGTCGCGCTGCGACATGGGCACCTCGCGGCGCTCCATCAACTGGATCAGGTGGACGCCAAAACGCGACACCACCGGCTCGCTGATCTGGCCCGGCTCCAGGCTGTTCATGACTTCTTCGAACTCGGGCACGAACTGGCCGGGGTTGACCCAGCCCAGGTCGCCGCCTTGCTTGGCGCTGCCGTCTTGCGAGTGTTCCTTGGCCAGGTCGGCGAACAAGGCCGCGCCCGACACGATGCGCTGGCGGTAGCCCTTGATCAGGTTGATGGCGGCTGCTTCGTTGAGCTTGGGACCGGTGCGCAGCAGGATGTGACGGGCCCGGCTTTGCGGCACCATCATCGCGGCCGGCTTGGCGCCTTGGCGATCAATCACCTTGAGCACGTGAAAGCCCGCGCCCGAGCGGATGGGGCCGGCGATGCCATTGACCGGCACGCCTTGCACCGACATGACAAAGAGTTCCGGGTAGAGCTCGGCGGCGCGCAAGCCCATTTCGCCACCCCGGGCGCGGTCGGTGCCGTTGGAGTAATCGCGGGCCAGACTGGCAAAGTCGATCCCGGCACGGGCTTGGGCCGCCACGCGGTCGGCCAGGGCCTTGAGGTTGGCCACGGTATCGGCCGGCGCTTCATCGGGCACGGCGATCAGCACCTGGGCCAGGTTGATTTCCTGTTGGGCCAGCGATTGGCGCGTGGCCTGTTCCACCAGCAGTTGGTCGATCTCCAGCTCGGTCACCTTGGCGCGCGGTTCGACTTCGCGCTCGCGCAAGCGCGACAGCAGGATCTGGTTGCGCAAGTCTTCACGCATCTGCTTGACGCTGACGTTGTCAGCCTCCATGCGGCGCTGCAGTTCAGCAACGCTCAGCTGGTTTTGCCGCGCGATGGTTTGAAACGCCTGGTCCACCGCACCGTCTTCGACCTTCAAGCCTTGCTCGACTGCCAACTGAACCTGGGCCTTTTCACTGATCATGCGTTCCAACACCTGGGCGATCAGTTCCGACTCGGGCGGAGGTCTCACGCCTTGTTGGGCCAGTTGTTGCAGCGCGCGCGCGGCGCGTGCGCGCACTTCGTTGTTGGTGATGGGTTCGGAGTTCACCACCGCCACGATGAAGTCGGCTGGCTGCGGGCCGCTGAGTGCAGGCGCTGCATTGGGGGCCGGCATGCCGATGGAGCTCGGCTGGGCGCTGTTTTTCAAGCGGATGCCCTGGGCCTGGCTCTGGGTGGTCAGAAGGGTCAGGCAAGCCAGCGCCAGCACAGAAACACGTTTGATCGTCATGGGAAAAAGCTCTGGCCAAGGCCTTAGTCGTAGTTGCTGAAGCGGCTCGGCGCCGTGACCTGCTCGCGCAGGTATTGGTAGCGCGGGATGCTTTGCCGCAAGGTCTGGAGCGGGCTGGCCCCGATGCGGGAGAAGCCCACGAATTCAATTTGGAACAGGATGCGGGTGTTGGCGGTCACCAGGGTGGTGTTCAAGCGGTCCAGCACCACGCGGCCAATCCAGCAGTCGGCATCGTACTCAAAGCCGACGATGGCGTCGACCATGCGCTTGTTCATCATGTCGTAGTTGAGCCGACCCACGCCGTACCAGCGACCCGGGCCCAAACCGCGGCCCGGACCTTTGTCCACGCCTTTGTCGCCCCACAAATCGTTGAGCGGCCATTGCCAGCCGATGTCGATTTGCTCGCTGTTGTCGCGCTGGAAGCGGTAGGCCGCGTTGATGACGCGGTAATTGCTGGGGCTGTAGCGCGCGCTGATGGACGAGGTGTTGGTGGTCTTGGACTCCGGGCTGACCGAGACCGTGGAGTCGAACATCCACTGCGGCGTCCAGTTGATGGCCGCCCCCAGCAGCAGGTCGCTGGCGCGGTTGGTCACCGGGGTGCCGCCGGGCAGGGTGACCAGTTGGTCGCGGAACAGCAGGCGCTGGGCCACCCCGAAGCGGGCGATTTCGGCGCCGGTTTCGGGCGCCAGCAGGCGGCTGGTCACACCCAGCGTGAGCTTGTTGGCGTCGGCAATCCGGTCGCGGCCCCCGAAGGCGTTCTCGGTGTAGATGGTGGCGAAGTTGAAGTCGTTGAGCGCCGTGTCGTACACCGGGATCGCGCTCTGGTTGCGGTACGGGGTGTTGACGTACATGGCCCGCGGCTCCAGCGTCTGGCGGTAGGCGCGACCGAAGAAGCTGGCGTCGCGTTCAAAGAACAGGCCGCCGTCCAGGCTGAAGGTGGGCACGGACACCGAGGCCTGGCTCATGCCATTGGCCAGCGGCGCACTGAAGCTGTAGTCGCTGCGGTAGAGCTGCAGCTTGGGCGTGATGAACCAGCCGGGCGCCAGCACCGGGCGGCTGACCACGGCCTGCGCGTAGCGGCGCTGGGTGTTGGGCTGGTTGGTCAGCGTGGGGTCGGCCTGGAACTGCGTGTGGTCGCCTTCGATCATCACGTCAAAACCCGCCAGGTTGTTGCGCGTGTAGCGGCCCAACAGTTTGGGCGCCTGGTCATACGGGGGCGTGATCGGCGAGGTCACGTCTTGCAGGGTCTGCCACTTCAGGCGGCGGAACTGGGCGAAGAACTCGTCCCGGCTCCAGCTCAGGCTGACGTCGTTGGGCAGCAGGCGCTGGGTCAGCGTGGGGATGCTGCGGTTGAAGTCGCGCCAGTAGTTGTTGTCGCTGACCCGGTTCAGGTTCAAGCCCAGGCCCAGCGCGCCGATGTTGGTGATCCCGGTGTCGATGGCCCCGTTATGCGTCACCGCATAGCCCCAGCGCGAGCTTTCGCGCAGCTTGTCGCTGGGCATGTAATTGCCCCACATTTGGCCGCGGTAGCCGTTTTCCAGGTAGCGGAAGTCACCCGCCAGGTCCAGGCCGCGCTTGGACATCAGCGTGGGGTAGAAGGTGGCGTCGCGGTTGGGCGCGATGTTCCAGTAGTAGGGCTGGGTGTACTCCAAGCCGTCGCGCGAGGACATGCCCACCGAGGGCGGCAGCCAGCCCGATTTGCGCGCGTCGCTCAGCGGGAAGCTCAGGGACGAGGCGCTGAGCACCGGCTTGCCGTAGAACTCCAGCACCCCGTTTTGCGCCACGCCAATGCTGTTTTCCTGGTCCAGCTTGACCGCATCGGCGCGTAGCAGCCAGGCCGGCATCCAGTCCGGGCCGCCGGTGGGCCGGCAGGTGCTGTAGGTGCCGTTTTGCACCACCATGTTGTTCTCACCGACGAAGTCGATGCGCTGCGCATCGCCGTAGGCCTTGGTGGCCAGAAACTCGTAGTGCGGCTCGGTGAAGAAGCCTTCGAAGGCGTCGACCTTCAGTTCCAGCTCCTTGCCCCGGTAGGTGTTGCCGGCCCGGTTGATGAACACATTGCCACGCGCCTTGGCGGTGTCGGTGGACTGGAAGTACTCCAGCCGGTCGCCGCGGATCACGGTGTCGGCCCGGCGCAGTTCGCCATGGCCTTCGACGGCGGTCTGCAATTCGTTTTGCCCGGTGATCTGGTCCCCTGTGACGAAGGTCGGGCGCTCAGGGCGGGACAGCGGCGGGATTTTGTCTTGCAGCTGAATGCTGCTTTTGAGCCGGGGCGAGGCCGTGTCAGCGGCATCACTCTGGGCCCAAGTGCCTTGGCACAACAGGGCGGCCAGCACGGCCAAGGGGGTCCGAACGAACGGCCGCCGGGCTACAGGTCTCGGTTCACGCATCGTTCGGGACATCCATCGCAGGCAATTGGGGGGTGGGCTGGCGCTCAAGGGGCGGCCCGAGCCGCGCAGGACGCAGCCGGGTTTGTAGAATTCGATTATCCATGACCCAGCCTGTGACTTCCTCCCCCGCCCCCACACATCCCCAGCCCGTGACCTGGGCCGACCCGGCCCGAGCCGCTGCCTTCACGGCCTGGCTGGCTGACGAGGCGCCCCGCCACGGCCTGCACCCGGCCAGCCTGAGCCTGGCCTCGGCAGACGCCAGCTTCCGCCGCTACCTGCGGGTGGACAGCGTCGCGGGCCCCCGCATCATCATGGACGCGCCGCCCGACAAGGAGAACTGCGTTCCCTTTGTGCAGGTCGCCGAATTGATGGCCGCTGCCGGCCTGAACGTGCCCCAGGTGCTGGCCTGGCAACAGGCCCAGGGTTTCATGCTGCTCAGCGACCTGGGCGCGCACACCATGATGAGCGTGCTCGACCCGCAGCAGCCGCAAGCCGCCGCCCCGCTCTACAGCCAGGCCACCGACGCCCTGGTGCAGTGGCAAAAAGCCTCCCGTCCGGGCGTGCTGCCGGTGTATGACGAGGCCTTGCTGCGCCGTGAACTGGCCCTGTTCCCCGACTGGTACCTGGGTCAGTACCGCCAGTTCCAGATGGACGACAGCCAGCGCAACGTGCTGGACAAGGCCTTCAGCACCATCGTCCAGCACAACCTGGCCGCCCCCCAGGTGTTTGTGCACCGTGACTTCATGGCGCGCAACCTGATGCTGGGCCAGGCCGAGCCCGGCGCCCTGCCCGGGCCTTTGGGCGTGCTCGACTTCCAGGACGCGGTCTACGGCCCCATCACTTACGACATCGCCAGCCTGATGCGCGACGCCTTCCTGACCTGGGAAGAAGACTTCGTCATCGACGTCACCGTGCGCTACTGGGAAAAGGCCCGCAAGGCCGGCCTGATGGACTTTGAAGACTGGCACAGCGACTTTGGCGCCTTCTACCGTGGCGTCGAATGGATGGGCCTGCAGCGCCACCTCAAGGTGGCCGGCATCTTTGCCCGCCTGACCCTGCGCGACGGCAAGCCGCGCTACCTGGCCGACACGCCGCGCTTCATCCATTACATCCGCTCCACCGCCAACCGCTACCGCGCCCTGGGCCCCCTGCTCAAGTTCATTGACCAGGTGGAGAACATCCAGACCGTCAGCGGCTACGCTTATGGCCGGGTCTGAGCCCAGCCAGCCTGTTGAGCGTCTGATTCGGTTCTGCGGCGCTGCCCCGGCGGGCACCGCCGCTTCTATTTCCAGCCCCTGCTGCCGGCTGCCCCTGGGGCGGCCGGCGGCTTTCTGACTGCTGTTGACCATGCCCCGCTTCCACTGCCCTGCCCCCCTCGCCACCGGCACTGCCCTGAGCCTGCCGGCCGGCACCGCGCGCCATGTGCAGGTGCTGCGCCTGCAACCGGGCCACACCATCATCCTCTTCAACGGCGAGGGCGGCGAGTTCGAAGCCACCGTGACCCGCATGGGCCGCTCCGACGTCGACGTGGAGGTGGGTCTCCACCACGCCATCGAACGCGAGCTGAGCCGCGCCGTGCACCTGGTGGTGGCCATGCCCGCCAACGACCGCATGGACTGGTTGGTCGAAAAAGCCACCGAACTGGGCGCGGCCAGCATCCAGCCCGTGATGGCGGCGCACAACGTGCTGCGCCTCAAGGGAGAGCGCGCCGACAAAAAGGTGGCGCATTGGCAGGCCGTGGCCGTGGGCGCTTGCGAGCAGTGCGGGCGCAACCGCGTGCCCCTGCTGCACCCGGTGCTGGACCTGGCCGACTGGCTGCGCCGCGCCGGCCCCGTGGCGCCCGAGCAGACCCGCGTGCTGCTCTCGCTGCGCGAAGGCACCCGCCCCCTGGCGGCCCTGCCCTGGGCCCAGCACCCAGGCGCGCTGACCGTGCTCAACGGGCCCGAGGGCGGGCTCAACCGCGAAGAAGAAGACGCCGCCGTGGCCGCCGGCTTTGTGCCCGTCACCCTGGGCGCGCGCGTACTGCGCGCCGAAACCGCGCCCCTGGCGGTGTTGGCGGGCCTGCCAGACTGATGCTTGATTTTTCGCTGCTTGACTTTGACCTTCCCGACCTGAACCTGCCCACGCTGACCCACCAGCCCCCGGCCAGCCAGGCCGCTGTGGGGGCCGACCTGCCCCGGGCCACCAGCGCGCCGCAATCCGAGTTCTTTGCGTCCGCCCCCGCCGAGCCACAGGCGCCTTGGGCCCCCCGCCTGGCGCGGCAGGCCGCCGTGCTGGAGGCTTGGCGGCGGCTGTGCCAGGGCCCTGCGGCAGGCTTGCCGCAGCGCATGGGCCTGTTCCTGACCCTGGCCGAGCAAGATGGCCCCCGGCTCAGCCGAGCGCAGATCGCACAGCTCTGCCCGGACCAGCCCCATGAAGCCCTGGACCGGGCGCTCCATCGCCTGCGCGTCAGTGGCCTGCTGGCCTGGGAAGGCGGGCAGCGCCGCTACCTCATCACCCCGCTGGCACGGCAACTGGCGCGCTTGCTGCAGCCCTGGGGGCAGGCACCGACCTCGGCTTGACAGGGGCGAGGCCAGCCTGCCCCTTCACACCGGTCAGGGTGGGGGGCAACCCTGGCACAATCGTCGCCGAGATGGGGTGTCAGCCAGGTGGCTGAGGCCCACTTCGTTTGCGCTGCGCCAGCGCGTGCGGGCCCATCGATCTTTCACCTCATTCCATTTGAACCAGGAGAAGGCCGATGTCGGGCTTTCAAGAGCACAACCCTTTGGACGCGCAGGGCGCCACGCCCTACACCCCGTCGACTTTCGACTGTGCGCCGCCCCCGCCCCCTTTGCCCGAGTTGCCGCTGTGGGGCCACTACACCGACACGTCGCTGCAAGTGCGCGCGGGCGTGATGCCCGGCATGCCCACGGCCCTGGCCGTGGTCGCCATGGACAACGTGCTGCGGCGCGAACACCAGCAAGCAGAGGACCAAGGCCGGGCGGACGAAGCCCAGGCCCAACCCAGCCCCTCGGGCAGCGCGCCGGTGCCTCACCCCACCCGCCTGCGCTCGCAGGCGCCAGCGCCGAGCGCCGCCCCTGTCCCGACCCCGATGCCAGACCTGTGCTGCCAAAGCACGGCCCAGGCGCTGGGCTGGCTGCAGGACAAGCTGCAAGCGCTGCGCGACGCCCGCCGTGACCGCGCGCGCACCCCGGCCCGTGTGGCCGGCGCCCTGTGGCTGGCGGCCTGGCTTTGGCCCGTGCTGATGCCCCGCTTGGCGGCCATGGTCCGCGTGCTGTTCCCGTACCAAGAGGCGTTGCTGCTTGTGGGCTGGTGCCTGTGGGCGCTGGCCTTGGGCGTGGGCGTGTTCGCGCTGCGTCAGCGCTGGCGCGCCAGTCCCGCCGAGCAGGCCACGCGCCAGCTGCTGCGTTGTTGGCAGGCCGTGCTGCCCGAGGCGGGCATGGTCTTGACCCCGGCGCTGGCCGACCGCCTGTGTACCCAGGCGGGGCTCAGTGGGCTGTCGGTGCAGATCCGATTCTTCGAGTGGCAGGTGCCGGCGCGCCGGCTTCAGGCCCCGGTCGAAGGGCAAGCGCCTTTTGTGCTGACCTTTGAACACGGCGACCTGGGTTACCCGCCGGCGGCCGAGCAGGCGCGCCTGCTCAGCTGCCACCCCAAGGAAAGCGTGGCGCGGCGCATGGAACGCCTTTTGGGCTGAGACCATGAGCCCGCTTCCACCCCAACCCCCATCCCAAGCCCAACCCCCAGCCCCGGCTGAGCCCGACACCCTGGCCGCCCCCAAGGCCCCGGACTGGGACGCCCTGCTCGAAAGCCCCGCCAGCCTCGCCTTGCTGGACCAATGGGTGGCTCAGGCGCAGGCGGAAATGGCCGCCGGGTCGGATGAGCCCACGCGCCCCCCCGCCCCCCCCTGACGCCGCTGCAGCCGCAAGCGGACACCCCCCCGGGGGCGCAGGGTCACATTCATGTCCGGCAGGCCCTGGGGCTCGGGCTGGCCCAGCGCCAGGGTGTAGCGCTGCAGCAGCATGGCCGCCACCAGGCCCATCTCCATCAGCGCAAAGTGCTGGCCCAGACAGACCCGGGGGCCCACGCCAAAAGGCATCCAGGCGCTGCGCGGCAGCGGTGGCGCGTCGGGCAGAAAGCGTTCGGGGCGGAAGGCTTCGGGCTCGCTGAACCAGCGCGGATCGCGGTGCAGCACCCAGGGGCTGATGCGCAGCAGCGCGCCGCGCGGGATCTGCCAGCCGCCCAGGGTGATGTTGGCCGTGGTGCGTCGGCTCATCAGCGCGCCCACGGGCGGGTACAGGCGCAGCGCCTCCTTCAGGCTGGCGTTGAGCCAGACCAGTTGCGGCACATCGTCTGCCGTGGGCTCGCGCGTGCCCAGCACCTGGTCCACCTCGGCGTGCAGGCGCTGCGCCAGCTCGGGGTGGCGGGCCAGCAGCAGGCTCCACCACAGCAAGGCCGTGGCCGAGGTTTCATGGCCGGCCTGAAAACTCACCATGCACTGGTCAAAGACTTCGCGCGGGCTGAGCGCGGCGCCGTCGCTCTCATCGCGCGCGGCCAGCAGCCGGGCCAGCAGGTCCTCGCGCTCGGGCGCGGCCGGGGCCTGGCGGCGCGCCTCGATGTGGCGCCCGATCAGGCTGCGCAGGCGGTGCAGGGCCTGCCGCTTGGCGGCCTTGCCCGGCAGGGGCAGCCAGTCGGGCAGGGTCAGGGGGTAGAACATCTCGCGCATGGCGGTTTCGCTCAGGGTCTGGGTCGCCCCGCTGGCGCTGTGAACCTCCTCCGGCGTGGCCGCGTGGCTGAACAGGGTGCGCATGATCACATCCATGGTCAGCTGCGAGAACAACGCGTCCATCGCCACCGTGCCCTGCTGCTGCCCTGCGGGCAGGGCCTGGTCCAGGCCTTGGGCGGCGGCCTCGGTCATGAGCCGCGCATAGCCGGCCACGCGCTTGGGGGTGAAGGCCGGCATCAGCAGGCGGCGCTGGCGTTGCCAGGTGGCCCCCTCGGTGACCAGCACGCTGCGGCCGAACACCTGCTCGAACACCGCCACCCCGCGCTCCCAGCGCACCAGGTGCTCGGCCTGGTCGACCAGGGCCTCGCGCACCAGCTCCGGGCTGTTCAGGTCGTAGGCGCGTTCGTTGGCGATGTGCATCAGGCTCAGGTCGCCATGGTCGCGCTGCAGGCCGGTGACAAAGCCCAGGTAGTCGCGGCGCATGGCGCGCAGCAGCGGCAGACCGAACCAACCGGCGCGGGGGCCGGGCGGATCACCGGCCCGTGGGGCGGGCTGGGCCTGGGTAGGGGCGGTGCGGGTGGGGTGGGAGGTCGATGTGGCGTGGTTCATGTCCGCCAGCGTGCCGGCACCGGCGCCGGGGGTATAGAACAAATTCGACATCGCAGGGGCTTGGTGGCCCGGGCGGCGGCGCCGTTTTAGACTCCGCTCATGCTGCCAACCCCCTCCTTGCTGGGCGCGCCGACCCGCCTGTACCTGCCCCGCCCTTCGCTGGTGGCCTGCGTTCGCGGCACCATGGTGCGCAGCACCGTGGGCCTGGACTGGGCCGATGAGCAGCGTTTCAACCACTTCCCGGCCACCCCCTTGTGCAGCCTGGGCTGGTGGTTTGAAGGCAGTGGCGAGCTGCTGGCGCGGGGCGCACCGGCGGCCCTGCACTCACCGCGTCGGCCCTATGGCTCGCGCCTGGTGTTTGGCGGGCCGCAGACCGGCCCCTCCATCACCTGGAACCCTGGTCCCGCCCACGGCATGATGGTGATGATCATGCCGGACGCGTTGCAAAGTCTCACCGGGCTGGACGTGGGGGCTTGGGTGGACCGCATCGGCGACCTGCGCGAAGCCCTGCCCGCTGACTGGGTGGCCATGGCCGAAGCCGTGCTGGCCCAGCCCGACGACGCACGCCGCGTGGCCTGTGTGGAGGACTTCCTTGAGCCGCGCTGGCAGGCGGTGCGGCCCCAGCGGCTTTTGCAGGCCCAGCGCTACCAAGACTGGGCGCAGTCGATGGCGATGCGCGCCGCCACCTCATCGGTCGGGCGCAGCCTGCGCCAGGTGGAGCGCCGCATCAAACACTGGGCGGGCCAGCCCATGCGCGAGCTGCGTGGCTTTGGGCGCTCCGAGCAGGTTTTCTTCCAGGCCCTGGCCGAAGCCGACGAAGGCCAACGCCCGCGCTGGGCCGAGCTGGCCGAGGCCAGCGGCTACGCCGATCAATCCCACCTGTGCCGTGAAACCCGACGCATCACTGGCTTTGCACCGCAGGAGCTGATGCAGCGCATGACGCACGACGAAGGCTTTTGGAGCTACCGGCTGTGGCAATGAGCCGGGGGTGACCTCAAGGCATGGGCAGGCAGTGCAGTGCGCTGGGCGCACCCCGGGCCGAGGTGGCGGGCGCCAGGCCTTGCAGCACCACGCTGCCGAGCTCGGGCAGGTAGACCACGCTGGCCGGGCCGAGCGCGCTGTAGTGCGGGCTGTCCTTGAGCGTCTCTTCAAACACCGCCTGCACCCCGCTGAGCACATGTTCGATCACCAGGCGCCGCTGCCCGCTGTAGCGCAGTGCGCTGTCCGCCACTTTGCTGGGGGGGACGCGCCGAGTCTGGCCTTCAAAGCTCAGGCGCAGGCGCAGGGCACCGTCGTGGCTCAGGCACTGGCCTTGCAGGCCGCTCAGGCAGTCGGCCGGCAGGGCGCGTTCGGTGTCGGGCCAGGGCAGCAGCTCGGCCTCGAGCAGGCGCTCAGCGGCCCAGGGCTTGAGCGCCGGGCAGGCGCGTGGGCTGCTGGGCGGCTCCAGCGCCCACAGCTGGGCAGGGCTGGGCTGCTCGGGGCCTGGGTGACCGCGGGCCACGGTGCCGACAAAGTACTGTCCCTGTTCGTTGCGCCACCAATGGCGGGGCGCTTCGGCGTGCGCCGTGGCGCGGCTGTCGGGCTGCGGCATGGGGCGCAGCGGCCAGGGGCCGCGCACGGCGGTCATGGCGCCCCAGGCGCCAGGTCCCAGGCTGCACAGCAGCAGCACAAGCAAAACACGCATGGGGCAATCGGGGCAGGAGTTCGGGCCTTGCAGTGTAGCCAGACCGGCTTCGCACCCCGTCCGCCCCCGGCCGGCCCAACCCGCGCAGGGGGCCAGCGGGGGCGCTGGGGCGGGTCAGCGCCGCGCCAGCGCGGCCTGGCGCAGGCCCTGCAAAGTGCCCGTGGGCGTGATGGCTTCGGGGTCCAGCAGGCAGTGCAGCACGGCGGGCAGGCCGCTGGCGCGGGCGCGCGCCAGGGCGGGGGCAAAGTCTTCGGTGCGTTCCACGCGCTCGCCGTGGCCGCCAAAGGCGCGGGCATAGGCGCAGAAGTCCGGGTTCTTCAGTGCGGTGGCGCTGACGCGGCCCGGGTACTCACGTTCCTGGTGCATGCGGATGGTGCCGTACATGGCGTTGTCCAGCAGCACCACCAGCAGGGGCAGGCCGTACTGCACGGCGGTGGCGAACTCCTGGCCGTGCATCATGAAGTCGCCGTCGCCGGCAAACACCACCACGTCGCGTTGTGGCCACAGGCGCTTGGCGCCCACCCCGGCGGGCAGGCCGTAGCCCATGGAGCCGCTGGTGGGGGCCAGCTGGCTGGCGTAGTGGCGGAAGGGCCAGAAGCGGTGCACCCAGGTGGCAAAGTTGCCGGCGCCGTTGCAGAAGATGGTGTCGGCGGGCAGCTCGGCGCGCAGCTGCTGCATCACCTCGCCCATTTGCAGCGGGCCGGGAATGCGGATGGCGGCCGGGTCGCTCCAGCGCAGGTAGTCGGCGTGGATGGCCTCGGTCTGGGCGCTCCAGGGGCGTTGTTCAGGGGCCGGCAGGGCGGCCAGCGCGGCGGCCAGGGCCTGGGGCGTGGCGTGCAGGGCCAGACTGGGGCGGTACAGGCGGCCCAGCTCGTCGGCGTCGGCGTGGGCGTGCACCAGGGCTTGGCGCGGGTTGGGGATGTCCAGCAGGGTGTAGCCCTGCGACGGCACCTCGGACAGGCGCCCGCCCAGCAGCACCACCAGATCGGAGTCGCGGATGCGCGCCAGCAACTGCGGGTTGGCCCCCAGGCCCAAGTCGCCGCCGTAGCAGGGGTGGTCGGCCGGGAACAGCATCTGGCGGCGGAAGGAGCAAAACACTGGCAGCTGCCAGGCGCTGGCAAAGCGCGCCAGGTCCTGCACCGCTGGGGCCGACCAGCGGCTGCCGCCGACGATCAGCACCGGCCGTTCTGCGGCCTGCAAGCGGGTCTGCAGCTCGGCCAGGTCGGCCGCGCCGGGGTGGGTCTCAGCCACGCGGTACGGCTGGGCGTTGGCCACGCTGCAGGCCTCGGTCAGCATGTCCTCGGGCAGGGCCACCACCACGGGGCCGGGGCGGCCTGAGGTGGCGACGTGGAAGGCGCGCGAGATCAGCTCGGGCAGGCGCGCCGGGTCGTCGATCTGCACCACCCACTTGCTCATGGTGCCGAAGACGGCGCCGTAGTCCAGTTCCTGGAAGGCCTCACGCCCCAGGGCCTCACGCGCCACCTGGCCAACGAACAGGATCAGCGGCGTGGAATCCTGGTGCGCGATGTGCACCCCGGCGGCGGCGTTGGTGGCGCCGGGGCCGCGTGTCACAAAGCAGATGCCCGGCTGGCCGGTCAGCTTGCCCTGGGCTTCGGCCATCATGGCCGCGCCCCCTTCTTGGCGGCACACAGTGACCGCGATGTCGGCGTCGTGCAGGGCATCCAGCACAGCCAGGTAGCTTTCGCCGGGCACGCAAAACAGTTGCTGCACCCCGTGCAGGATCAGCTGGTCCACCAGAACCTGGCCACCGGTGCGGGGAGTGAGGGCTTGAGGGCTTGTCATAAGGGCTTTTGAAAACAACAGGACAGCGCGCCCCCGGCCGGGTGGCGGCTGGGCGATGGTGGGGCAAAACGGGTCGGCGCGATACTGAAAAAACCTGAAGACTTGATGCCGTTTCAACATCAAGTGCCCCGCCCGCAGGGTGGCAGGCCCTGTGATCTGCGCTAAGGTAGCGGCTTGCTTCATGCCCCGAGGTCATCACATGCTGCGTCGCAACCTGCTCCCCGCCCTGCCCGGCCTGCTGGCTTTTGAAGCGGCGGCGCGCCACGCCAGCATCTCGCGCGCGGCGGCCGAGCTGCACCTGACCCAGGGCGCGGTGTCGCGCCAGATCCACCAGCTCGAAGAGCAGCTCGGCGTGGCATTGTTCCACCGGGTGCGCCAGCGTGTGGTGTTGACCGACCCAGGCCGCATCTACGCCGGCGAGCTGCGCCCGCTGCTGCGCCAGTTGGGCGAAACCACGCAGAAGGTGATGAGTTTTGCCGGTGCGGGCGGTGTGCTCAACCTGGCCGTGCTGCCCACTTTTGGCACGCGCTGGCTGGCGCCGCGCCTGGGCCGCTTTCTGGCCCTGCACCCGCAGGCCGGCCTGAACGTGGCCACGCGCACCGAGCCCTTTGACTTTGACACCGAGCCTTTTGACGCCGCCATCCACTTCGGGGCCCCGCACTGGGCCGGTGCGGCGTGCCACCCACTGATGCACGAGGAGGTGGTGGCTTTGTGCAGCCCGGCCTACCAGCGCGCGCAGCGCCTGCGCCGCAGCGCCGACCTGGCGCGCGCGGTGCGCCTGCAACAGACCACCCGCCCCCTGCTGTGGGCCGAGTGGTTTGCCGCCGCCGGACAACCCGTGGAGCAGGCCGCGCGCGGCCCGCGCTTCGAGCAGTTCGCCATGATGGCCCAGGCCGCCGTGCATGGCCTGGGGGCGGCCTTGCTGCCGCGCTTTTTGGTGCAGGACGAGATCAGCAGCGGGGCCCTGGTCGTGCTGCCCGGCCCGCAGCTGCAAGGCCCCGAGGCCTACCACCTGGTGGTGCCCGATGCGCGCGCCCACAACCCCCTGGTGCAGGCCTTCCAGGCCTGGTTGCTGGCGGAGGTCCAGGCCGAGGGGGCGGCCGCGCCGGCCTGAGCCGGGTGGACCGGGGGGCTGGGCTGAGCGACGCCCGCGGGCCTGGGGTGTCGCCACGGGACGGCATTGGGGTGGCGATAGCCGCTACGATGGTGGGTTACGCCCCTCTTTGAGTGCTCACCTGATGAACCGCCACCTGTTGTTGCTCACCCTGTGCCAGGGCTTGTTTTTGACCAACAACGTGGTCTTCATTGCCATCAATGGCCTGGTCGGCCTGAGCCTGGCCCCGGTCAGCTGGATGGCCACCTTGCCCGTCATGGGCTATGTGGTAGGCGGGGCTTTGTCCACGGCCCTGGTGGCACGGGCCCAGGCGCGCTGGGGGCGGCAGCGCTCGTTCCTGATCGGGTTGGCGGTGGCCCTGGGGTCGGCCGGGCTGTGCGTGCTGGCCCTGGCCATGCGGCAGTTCTGGCTGCTGTGCTGCGCCACCTTGGTGGCTGGCTACTACAGCGCCAATGGCCAGCTGTACCGCTTTGCGGCGGCCGAGCTGGCAGCCCCCGCCTTCCGTGAAAAAGCCGTCTCCCTGGTGTTGGCTGGCGGCTTGATTGGCGCCATCGCCGGGCCCAACCTGGCCAAGTACACCCGTACCCTGACCGAGCTGCCCTTCATGGGCGCCTATGTGGCCTTGATGGGGGTGGCGCTGCTGTCCATGGGCTGCATGGCGCTGATCCGCTTCCCCGACACCCGCCCGGCGCCGGGCGCCGTCCCGGTCGGCCCAGGCCGGCCCTTGGGCGAGATCATGCGCCAGCCAGTGTTTGTGGTGGCAGCGCTCAGTGCCGCCCTGGGCTATGGCGTGATGAACCTGCTGATGGCCGCCACGCCGCTGGCCATGCAGGTCTGCGGCCTGGGGTTTGACGACGCGGCCCTGGTGCTGGAGTGGCATGTGATCGGCATGTTTGCCCCCGGCTTTTTCACCGGCCACCTGATCAAGCGCTTCGGCGTGCTGTCGGTCATGGGGGTGGGCGTGTTGCTGAACGTGGCCTGTGTCGTGGTGGCGCTCAGCGGCGTGGACCTGCACCAGTTCCTGGTGGCCTTGTTCCTGCTCGGCGTGGGCTGGAACTTCCTCTTCACCGGCAGCACCACGCTGGCGCTCGAGGCCTACCGCCCCGAAGAAAAAGACCGCGCCCAGGCGGCGATCAACTTCTGTGTTTTTGGCACCATGGCCGTGACCTCGTTCGCCTCGGGCGCCCTGGTCACCACCCAGGGTTGGACCTGGCTGAACTGGGGCTCCACCCTGCCCATCGTCATCACCGCGCTGGCCTTGGGTTGGCTGGCGCTGTGGCGTCGCCGCCCGGTCGCCCCGGCCTGAGGTCACTCGGCGACGGTTGTTGGCTCAACCCGGCAGCGGCGCGAAGTGCTTGTCCAGCCACTCGCGCAGGCGCTCGAAGACGGGTTCGGCCAGCTCGGGCGATTCGTTGAACAGCTCGTGGTAGAGCGTGTCAAAGCAGCGGCTTTCCACGCAGGAGGGGGCGGCCGCGGCAAAAGCCTGGCTGCCGGCAGGTCGCACCAGGTGGTCGTCACCCGCGTACAGCAGCAAGGTGGGCACGCGCCAGCGCGAGGCGGCCGCGACGGTGGCCGGGCCGTGCTCGGCCATGAAGCGCACCAGGCGCGTCGAGATGCGGTTGTGGCAGTGCGGGTCGGCCTGGTAGGCGCGCACCGTGGCGGCGTCGTGCGACAGGTACTTCAGCTTCAGGCCGTTGGCCACGCGCAGGTCAGGCAGGGCCCGGGCCAGGCCGCGCAGCAGCCAGGTTTGCAGTGGGCTCAGGCCGATGTCCAGCGCGGGCGAGGACAGCACCAGCCCGTCGACCTGGGCCAGTCGGCGCGCCACAAAGCTGCTGGCCACCAGGCCGCCCAGGCTGTGGCCAAGCAGGATCAGCGGGGTGTCGCGCGGCGTGCGGCTGCGGGTGCTTTCGATCACGTCGCCCAGGTCTTCCAGCAGGCGTAAATCGTGGTTCAGCCCGCCGCGTGGGCCGCCCGATTCGCCGTGGCCGTAATGGTCGTAACCGCGCACGGCGAAACCCCACTGGTTGAGCCGCTGGGCCAGGGCGGCGTAGCGCCCCGCGTGCTCGCCCAGGCCGTGCACCAGCAGCACCTGGCCGCGCAAGGGCGCGTCCTCGGCCAGCGGCCAGTCCTGCACCGCCAGGTTGTCGCCATCGCTGGCGGTGAAGGTGGAGAGTCGACTTTCGGGGTCCATGGCGGGGGCGGTGCGGGGCGCACTCAGGCGGGGGTGGCCTCTGCCGAAGGGCTGGCCGGCAGGCTGGCGATCACTTGCGCCACGGCCGCGGTCAGCTTCTTGGCATAGGGCACATGCAGGAACTCGTTGGGGCCGTGCGCATTGCTCTTGGGGCCCAGCACGCCGCAGACCATCATCTGCGCCTTCGGGAAGCCGGCCGACAGCATGTTCATCAGCGGGATGGTGCCGCCCTGGCCGATGTAGCCGCAGGAGGCACCAAAGTGCGACTGTGAGGCCGCGTTCAGGGCCTGTTCAAACCAAGGTGCGGTGCTGGGGGCGTTCCAGCCGGTGGCGCCGCCGTTGCTCTCGAAGGTGACGCGGGCCTGGTAGGGCGCGTTGTCTTCGAGCAGGCGCTTCATCTCGGCCACGGCCTGGTCGGCTTCGACCAGGGGCGGCAGGCGCAGGCTGAGCTTGAAGGCCGTGTAAGGGCGCAGCACGTTGCCGGCGTTTTCCAGCGTCGGAAAGCCGTCCGCACCGGTCACGCTGAGGGTGGGCGTCCAGGTGCGGTTGAGCAGGGCCTGCACCGGGTCGGTGGTGGTGGGCAGGGCAAAGGCGGTGGCGCCGCCGCAGTCGTAGTGGGCCCAGGGGAAGCGCTTGTACAGCTCTTCGCCCAGGATGGCGGCGGTGGCTTGGGCCTGGGCCAGGCGCTCGGCTGGCACTTCGCAGTGGAAGCTGGCCGGCAGCAGGCGGCCCGTGGCGCTGTCTTCCAGGCGGTCCAGCACCTGGCGCATGATGCGAAAGCTCGACGGCACCAGGCCCGAGGCATCGCCCGAGTGCACGCCTTCGGTGAGGATCTCGACCTTCAGCGTGCCGCTGGCCATGCCGCGCAGGCTGGTGGTCAGCCACAGCTGGTCGTAGTTGCCGGCGCCCGAATCCAGGCAGATCACCAGCGCCACCTCGCCCAGCCGTGTGCGCAGCGCATCGACATAGGGCAGCAGGTCGTAGGAGCCGCTTTCTTCGCAGGTTTCGATCAGGCCGACGATGCGCGGGTGTGGCGTGTTCTGGCTCTTCAGGGCCTGGATGGCGGCGATGCTGGCGTAGACCGCGTAGCCGTCGTCGGCGCCGCCGCGGCCATAGAGCTTGCCGTCCTCGTACTTGGGCGTCCAGGGGCCCAGGTCGCGGCGCCAGCCGCTGAACTCGGGCTGCTTGTCCAGGTGGCCGTACATCAGCACGGTCTGGCTGCTGTGGGCCTGGGTGGCTTCGACTTCAAAGAACAGCACCGGGGTGCGGCCCGGCAGGCGGATGATTTCCAGCGTCAGGCCCGGCACTTTTTGCGCTTCCACCCAGGTGGCGGCGTTGCGCAGCACGGTGTCGAGCAGGCCTTGCGCAGCCCAGTCGCTGGCGAAGGCGGGCGACTTGGCCGGGATGGCGATGTAGTCGCTGATCTGGCGCACCAGGTCGCGGTCCCAGCGCTCGCTGACCTCGGTCAGGGCGGTGTCGGCTTGGAAGGCAAGGTTCGGAATGCGGGCGTTCATGGGGCTCTCCTGAAATCGGGGCGGGCGCCTCCTGGCTGGGGCCGGGGCGCAGCGGGTTTGATTTTGCCTGAGGGGCGCATCGCGGGGCGGTCACCCAGGTGCGCCATGCCGGGCGGTGGGGCTTTCAGGCGTGGCCGTGGCTGGGCGCGCGTTGGCGCAGGGTCTGTGAGGGCAGCTCGCCAAACAGGTCTTTGTAGTCTTGTGAGAAGTGGCCCATGTGGAAAAACCCCCATTGCGCGGCCACGTCCTGCACCTTGTCGGGCGCGCTGGGTTCGCGCAGGCGGCGCCGGCAGGCATTCAGGCGCACGGACTTGAGGAAGTCGGCCGGCGACTCGCCCAGCACGCTCTGGAAGTGGTTTTGCAAGGTGCGCCGGGTCAGGTGCAGCTGTTGGCACAGCGCGTCCACGCTGAGGGCTTCGCCGCTGGGCTGGCGGGCCAGCTCGCGCGCGGCCATCACCAGGGCCAGGCGGCGTTGGCTGGCGCGCTGCGCTGGGCTGGGGCCGGCCTCGGCCAGGTCGCCGCACAGGCCTTGCAACAGCTGCGTGAGCAGGGCTTGCAAGGTGGCCTGGCCCCAGCGCTGCTGGGCGTCGCCGGACTGGGCCAGGCTGAGCAGGGTTTCGAGGGTCTGGCACAGCTCGGCGTGGCGGCTGGCGCTCAGTGGCGTGGCCTGGGCGGGGCGGTCCAGGCGGGGGCTCAGCTTCAGGCCCAGGGCATCGGCTTGTTCCTGCAGCCAGGTCTGGTCCAGCACCACGCCGTAAATGCCGAAGTCGGCCGGGGTGCGCAGCGCAAAGCCGTCGCTGGCGCGCGCGCTCAGCAGGGCGTGGCCGCGTTGGGCGTCCTGGGCGTGGCCGCAAAAGTGCAGCGGCTGCTGGCAGCGCAGGTCGGGCAGGCCAAACCACACCGAGCCCTGCCAGGGGGCGCATTGCTGGCTGGTCTCTTGCGACGTGTGTTCGTGAAAGACCTGCAGGCGCGGCCCGTCCAGCCACAGCTCGCGCACCCGTCCGGCAAACCGCCCACTGGAGAGCTGGTCGTACTCCTGGTCCCAGGCCGACAGCTGCGCGGCGTGCTCGTCCACGTCCGCGCTGTGGCGCAGGCGAAACCGGGCCCGCTCGGGCGAGGCCAGAGCGGGCGCGTCGGGACAGGCGTGGCCACCGGGGCCAAAAAGGGATGCCATGGGCGAAACAGGTGCAGGCCGCAGCCCGCGCAGTGCAAGTTGCGGGCGATCGTGCAAGAAAAATGCCAAGGCCAACAGGGGGCCCGTCCCGGGGTGCCTGTCCCAAATCGGAAAAAAACACGCCTGTCCGGCCCCCTGGCTGCGCAATTGCCGATTCGGGATAGGACCGTGGCCTGGCCTTTGCTGCAATCGGGCTTCTGTTGTTCACCAGCCAGCGAGCCCGCCATGACCACTCCTTCTGCGACGCACCTGCCCAAAGTTCTGGGCACCTTCCAGCTGTGGGGCATTGCCGTGGGCCTGGTGATTTCAGGCGAGTACTTTGGCTGGAGCTACGGCTGGGCCAGCGCCGGCACGCTGGGCTTTTTGGTGGCCACGGCGCTGGTGGCGACCATGTACACCACCTTCATCTTCAGCTTCACCGAGCTGTCCACGGCCATCCCCCATGCGGGCGGGCCGTTTGCCTATGCGCGCCGCGCCTTCGGGCCTCTGGGCGGCTTTGTGGCGGGCTTTGCCACCTTGATCGAGTTTGTGTTTGCGCCGCCCGCCATCGCGCTGGCGATTGGGTCTTACCTGAACGTGCAGTTCCCGGCCATCGACCCCAAATACATCGCCTTGGGCGCCTACATCGTCTTCATCGCCCTGAATTGGGTGGGCGTGGGCATCGCGGCGGCCTTTGAGTTGGTGGTCACCTTGCTGGCCATTTTTGAGCTGCTGGTGTTCATGGGCGTGGTCAGCCCCGGCTGGTCCTGGGCGCAGTTCACGGCACTGGGCTGGGCGGGCTCGGACCAGTTCAGTGGCGCGGCTTTGGCGGGCATCCTGGCGTCCATTCCCTTTGCCATCTGGTTCTTCCTGGCCATCGAGGGCGCGGCCATGGCGGCCGAAGAAGCGCGCGACCCGCAGCGCACCATCCCGCGTGCCTACATCGCCGGCATCCTGACCCTGGTCACCCTGGCCTTTGGCGTGATGATCATGGCCGGCGGCGTGGGCGACTGGCGTACCTTGGCCAACCTCAACGACCCGCTGCCCCAGGCCATGAAGGCCGTGCTGGGCGGCAACAGCGGCTGGCTGCACATGATGGTGTGGATCGGTTTGTTCGGCCTGGTGGCTTCCTTCCACGGCATTTTGATGGGCTACTCGCGGCAGATTTTTGCGCTGGCCCGCGCGGGCTACCTGCCGCGCAGCTTCGCGGTGCTCAGCCCCCGCTTCCAGACCCCGCACCGGGCTTTGTTGGCGGGGGGGGCGGTGGGCGTGGCGGCGGTGTTCAGTGATCAGTGGATCCAGTTCGGGGGCCAGACCCTGACCGCCAACATCGTCACCATGTCCGTGTTTGGTGCCATCGTGATGTACGTGATGTCCATGGCCGCCCTGCTGCGCCTGCGCCACACCGAGCCCGACCTGCCGCGCAGCTACCGCGCGCCCTGCTACCCGGTGTTTCCGTTGGTGGCCCTGGGGCTGGGCCTGGTCTGCCTGGGCGCCATGGTGTGGTTCAACCCGGTGCTGGCGGCGATCTTCGTTGGCCTGATGGGCGTGGGCTGGGTCTACTTCGCCTGCACCGCCGACCAGCGCGCCGCCGCGGCGCCCGACGCCCTGCTGGACAGCGCCCCCTGAGCGGAGCCCCACCCCATGCGCTACCACACCACCCTGGGCGGCCAGGGCTTTGCCTTCGCCGATTTGAAGCAGCTCATGGCCTGTGCCAGCCCGCCGCGCTCGGGCGACGCCCTGGCCGGTTTGCTGGCCGACAGCGCGCAGCAGCGCATGGCCGCGCGCCACGTGCTGGCCGACCTGCCGCTGAAGACCTTTTTGAACGAGGCCCTGGTGCCTTACGAGCAGGACAACATCACCCGCCTCATCCTGGACAGCCACGACGCCCAGGCCTTTGCCCCGGTGGCGCACCTGACAGTGGGCGACTTCCGCAACTGGTTGCTCAGCCCGGCGGCCAGCAGCGCGGTGCTGGCGCGCCTGGCACCCGGCCTGACGCCCGAAATGGTGGCCGCAGTGAGCAAGCTCATGCGCCAGCAGGACCTGATCGCGGTGGCGCGCAAATGCCGCGTCGTGACCCGTTTTCGCAACACCCTGGGCCTGCCCGGCACCTTGGCGGTGCGCCTGCAGCCCAACCACCCCACCGACGATGTGCGCGGCGTGGCCGCGTCTTTGCTCGACGGCTTGATGATGGGCGCGGGTGACGCGGTGCTGGGCATCAACCCGGTGTCCGACAGCATGGCCACGCTGGCGCGCCTGTGCCATCTGTTTGATGAGCTGATCCAGCGCTTTCAGATCCCTACCCAGGCCTGTGTGCTGACCCATGTCACCAACACCTTGCAGCTGATGGACAGCGGCGTGCCGGTGGACCTGGTGTTCCAGTCGATTGGCGGCACCGAGATCACCAATCGCTCTTTTGGTGTCACGCCCGAGGTGCTGGACGAGGCCTGCGCCGCCGCCCGCTCCCTGGGCCGTGGCCCGCTGGGTGATCACGTCATGTACTTCGAGACCGGCCAAGGCAGCGCCCTGTCGGCCAACGGCCACGGTGGCGTGGACCAGCAGACCTGCGAGGCCCGGGCCTATGGCCTGGCGCGGCGCTACCAGCCTCTGCTGGTCAACACCGTGGTCGGCTTCATCGGCCCGGAGTACCTGTACGACGGCAAGCAAATCATCCGGGCCGGTCTGGAGGACCACTTCTGCGGCAAGCTGCTGGGCCTGCCCATGGGCTGCGACATCTGCTACACCAACCACGCCGAGGCCGATCAGGACGACATGGACAGCCTGAGCGTGCTGCTGGCCACGGCCGGGCTCAACTTCATGATTGGCGTGCCCGGCGCGGACGACATCATGCTCAATTACCAGAGCACCTCCTTCCATGACGCGCTGTTCCTGCGTGAGACCCTGGGCCTGCAGCGCGCCCCCGAATTCGAGGCCTGGCTGCAGGCTCAGCACATCACTGCGGGTGACGCGCGGCTGTTGAGCCCAGGCGCGGGCCACCCCTTGCTGGCAGGCCTGGGCCAGTTCGGCCAGGCAGATGCGCCATGAGGGCCCCGCCGCCCCGGTCGCCTGAGGCCCGGCCCGACGCCCCCGAGCGCTACCCGGGCGAGGCCAGCGAGTCCCCGGTCACCGCCATGCCCTGGCAGGACTGGCGCCGTGCCACCTCGGCACGCATTGCCCTGGGCCGCGCCGGCGTGGCCATCCCCACCGACGAGGCGCTGCGCTTTGGCTGGGCCCACGCCATGGCGCGCGACGCGATTCACACCCCGCTGGACCTGGCCGCGCTGGAGGCCGAGCTGCACGCCGCCGGCCACGCCACCCTGCGCGCACACAGCCGCGCCAGCGACCGCACCACCTACTTGCGACGGCCTGATCTGGGCCGCCAATTGGACCCCGCCGCCGCCGAGTCGCTGCGCGCCTGGGCCGCCCAGGCCGGCCCCGCCCCCGACCTGTGCGTGGTGGTGGGCGATGGCCTGTCTTCGCTGGCGGTGCAGCGCCACACCGCGCCCTTGCTGGCGGCGCTGCAGCCGCGCCTGGCGCCAGGCACACGGCTGGCGCCCTTGGTGCTGGTGCAGCAGGCCCGGGTGGCCGTGGCCGACGAGGTGGGCGAGCTGCTGGGCGCGCGCCAGTGCGTGATCCTGATCGGTGAGCGCCCCGGCCTCAGCTCCCCCGACAGCCTGGGCCTGTACCTGACCCACGGCCCGCGCCGGGGCCGCCACGACGCCGAGCGCAACTGCATCTCGAATGTGCGCCCCGAGGGCCTGTCCTACGAACAAGCCGCTTTCAAGCTGGCCTGGCTGATGCAGCGCGCGCTGCAACTGGGCCAGACCGGCGTGGCGCTGAAAGACGAAAGCGATGCCGACGCGGCGCTGGACGCCGACGCCGTCCGCCCGGCCCTGCCGCCCCAATCCACCGACTGGTCCGATTCCCCCCTGCCCTGACCCCTGCCCTTTCTTGAAGGAGAGATGCCCATGAACCCCACCCCCAACCGCCGCCAAGTCCTGCGCCTGGCCCCCTTGAGCGCTGCCTTCGCGGTGAGCAGCCTGGCTGTGTTCAGCAGCGGCTGCGCCAACACCCCGGCGACCCCCGCCTTGCAGCCCCTGGCCGCCGGTCAGTGGGACAGCTTCAACCGCCAGCAGATCGACCAGCTCATCGCCCGCCTGGGCCGGGGCAGCGCGGGCTACAACCCGGCCAAGCCGCCCTATGTGGTGTTCGACTGGGACAACACCAGCGTCTTCCTCGACATCGAAGAGGCCGCGCTGATCTACCAACTCGAAAACCTGCGCTTTGGCGCCACGCCCGAGCAGCTCGAAGTGGCCCTGCGCCGCAACATCCCCAGCACGCCCTTCAAGCCCGCCAACAACAACGCCGCCGGCCAGGCCGTCCACATCGACAGCATCGTTCCCGACATCCTGGACAGCTACCGCTGGCTGTACCGCCACTACAGCGGCTTCCAAGGTACCCAATCCCTGGCCGAGGTGCGGCGCAACCCGCACTACCAGGCCTTCGTGACCAAGGTGCGCTACCTCTACGAGGCGATCGGCGATACCTTTGACCACGACACCGCCTACCCCTGGGTGACTTATTTGTTCGCCGGCATGACCGAAGCCCAGGTGCGTCAGCTCACGGTCGACACCGTGAAGTGGCAGCAAACCCAGCCGGTCGAAAAGGTGAAGTGGAGCACCCCAGCCGAATTGCCGGGCCGGGCCGGCCTGGTCTCGGTGAGCTGGAAGAACGGCCTGCGCCTGGTGCCCGAAATGCAGGACCTGTACGCCCGCTTCAAGGCCGCTGGTTTTGACATCTGGGTCTGCTCGGCGTCTTTTGTGGATGTGATCAAGGAGATCTCCTCCAACCCGGCCTTTGGCTACCACGTCAAGGAAGGGAATGTGCTGGCCATGGAGCTGGAGCGTGACGCCCAGGGCCGCATCCAGCCCGAATACCGCCGTGGCTACGACCAGACCCAGGGCCCGGGCAAGACGCGCAGCATCCAGCGCTTTTTGGTCAGCCGCTATGGCTACGGCCCGTCCTTCATCGCCGGCGACAGCGAAGGCGATCAGAACATGATGGCCGATTTTGCCGACACCCAGAAGGTGCTGATCGTGAACCGCCTGCGCGACCCCAAGTCCGCCATTGGCCAGTTCTCGGCCCAGGCGGTGCAGCAGTACGGCCAGCCCAGCACGCGCTACCTGCTGCAAGGGCGTGACGACAATTCGGGCCGCTTTGTGCCCTCGCAACTGCACACGCCGCTGGGCGCCAGCGTGGGCAAGGCCCTGAAGTAAAGGCCTTTGCAGGGGCGCGCCGGGGCGCCGCCGCCTCAGCGCACCTGGAACACCGCCACCGAGCCCATCAGGCGCTGGGCCTGCTCGCTGAGGTTGGTGGCCGCAGCGGCGGACTCTTCGACCAGGGCGGCGTTTTGCTGCGTCATCTGGTCCAGTTCGTTGACGGCGGCATTGACCTGGCCGATGCCTTGCGACTGCTCGATGGCGGCGGTCGAGATGTCGGCAATGATGTGGCTCACGCGCTGCACCGAGCTGACGATGTCGGCCATGGTGTTGCCCGCCGCATGCACTTGCACGCGGCCCGCCTCGACGGTCTCCAGCGACTGGCTGATCAGCGACTTGATCTCGCGCGCCGCGCCGGCGCTGCGCTGGGCCAGCGCCCGCACTTCGCCCGCCACCACCGCAAAGCCTCGCCCTTGTTCGCCTGCGCGCGCGGCTTCGACCGCCGCGTTGAGGGCCAGCAAATTGGTTTGGAAGGCAATGCCGTCGATCACGGTGGTGATGTCGGCGATGCGGGTGGCGCTGGTCTGGATCGCTTCCATGGTGTGCACCACCTGGCGCACCGCCACCCCGCCCTGCTCGGCCACCTGGGCGGCGGTGCTGGCGAGCTGCTTGGCCTGGCTGGCCGAGTCGGCCGACTGTTGCACGGTGTTGGTCAGCTCGCCCATGTTGGACGCCGCTTGCGCCAGATTGCCGGCAGTCTGCTCGGTGCGGTTGCTCAAGTCCATGTTGCCCGAGGCGATTTCGCGGCAGGCGGTTTCGATGTTGGCGCTGGCCGACTGCACCTGGGTCACGGCCTCGTGCATGCGCAGCAAGGCCGATTGCAGGGCCAGGCCGGGCGGGGTGTGCACGTCCACATGCGACAAGTCCAGGTGGATGTGGTCGCTTTGGTTCACCGCGGCCACCAAGGCGGTCAGTTCGTCGCCCTCGTCACCCGCGCGTTTGAGCCAGATGGCCAGTTGCACCTCCAGGGCCGTCTGGATCACCACATAGGTGGCGTGCAGCAGGATGCGTCCAAAGTTGGCCTCGGACGTGCAGTACACGCCAAAGCCGGCGGCTTGCAGACGGTCAAAACCGATGTGGTGCACGGCAAAGAGCACGGCCGCCAGCACCACCGGGCGCCAGTCGCGGTAGACCAGCAACAGGGCCAGGGTGACAAACACGCCAAAGTGAAACTCGGACATGCCGCGCGACAGCTGGATGTGCAGCACCACAAAGCCCACCAGGGCCACCGTCAGCGCCACGCGCGCGGGTCGCTGGCCGCGCCAGCCGGCGTAGCCCAGGCCGGCCAGCAGCAGCAAACCCACACTGGCGCCCAAGGCCAGGCCCAGGGCGTCAAAGGTCTGGCCCAGGATCAGGGCCGCCACCGCACTCAGGCCGATGGCGGCCAGCATGACGCGGTCACCCAGCAGGTCTTGGGCGTGGCCGTTGTGGGCCTTGGGGCGGCGGGCGCCGGCATGGGGGGTGTTCATTTCGTTCCTTTCGAGGGTCGCAGCGGCACCGCCTCCGAGGTCCGGGGCAGCGCCAATGTGTGAGGCTGCCGCGGGTAGAGGCAGCCCCTGGTGGGGGTGGCTTCGGTCTGTGCCGAGCGTCAGGCGCGCCACAGTGGGCGCAGCATCAACCGTGTGTCAGGGCGCGCGAGCGCTGTCCTGGTTCGTCGCTGAGCTTGAAGGCCTGGATCGCTTCAGACAGGCGCGTGGCCTGGTCGCGCAAGCTGGCGGCGGCGGCGGCGGACTGTTCCACCAAGGCCGCATTCTGTTGGGTCATCTGGTCCAGCTGGTTGACGGCGCCGTTGACCTGGCCAATGCCGTTGGACTGCTCCACGGCGGCCGAGGAAATCTCGCCAATGATGTCGCCCACGCGCTGCACCGAGTGGACGATTTCCGCCATGGTGGTGCCGGCCGAACCCACCAACTGGGCCCCAGCTTCGACGCGTTCCACCGAGGTGCCGATCAGCGACTTGATCTCGCGTGCGGCCTGGGCGCTGCGCCCGGCCAGCGAGCGCACTTCGCCGGCCACCACCGCAAAGCCCCGGCCCTGCTCGCCCGCGCGAGCCGCCTCGACCGCGGCGTTGAGCGCCAGGATGTTGGTCTGGAAGGCGATGCCGTCGATGACGCCGATGATGTCCGCGATCTTCTTGGAGCTGTGGTTGATGTCCTGCATGGTCTTGACCACTTCGCCCACCACCGCGCCGCCCCGGGCGGCGACCTCGGCGGCCGAGCTGGCCATTTGCGTGGCCTGGCGCGCCGCGTCGGCGGACTGCTGCACGGTGGAGGTGATTTCTTCCATGCTCTGGGCGGTGGACTGCAGGCTGCTGGCTGTCTGCTCAGTGCGCGCGCTCAGGTCCTGGTTGCCGGTGGCGATTTCCACGCTGGCGGTGGTGATGCCTTCCACCGCGGTGCGCACCTCCAACAGCAGGCGCAGGTAGAGCTGGCGCATGCCGTCCACCTCACGCACCAGGGCGCCCAGTTCATCGTTGCGGTCGGTGCTGAAAGCGCGGGTCAGGTCGCCCTGGGCCACGGTGGTGACGGCGGCGGTCAGCTCTTGCAGGGGGCGGCTCACGCGTTGGCGCAGCAGCCAGAACAGGCCGCCACCCAAGCCCACCAACGCCACGGCGATGATGATCCACACCATGACCATGGTGGAACGGTGATCGCTCATGGCTTCGGTGTCGGAGACCTCGGCCACCACCCACCAGCCGTGGGCTTCGGACTTGTCCAGGATGGCCCAGGGGTGGGTCAGTTCCACGCCGCGCAGCGGCAAGGCATCGTGCACCGCCTCGCCTTTGCTCTCGGCCAGGCGGCTCAGAAATTCGGCCGCCTGAGGGTAGGCCTCCAGCACTTTCTTGCCCGCCGCGGTGGGGTGGGCCAGGAAGCGGGCGTCTTCCAGCTTGCTGCCCGGGTTGATCACGTAGAGGCCGCCGTTGTCAAAGAAGCGGGTCTCGTTGACCTGCTTGACCAGGGCATCTTCAAAGATCGAAATGTCATTGCCCACGAACAGAATGCCCACCACCTTGCCGGCATCGTTCTTCACCGGCTCGTAGTGCGTCATGTAAGGCTTGCCGAACAGCACCGCACGACCGGTGTAGGGCTGGCCGCTGATGAGCAGCTTGTAGGCCGGATGGGCACGGTCCAGCAAGGTGCCCAGGGCCCGTTCACCCTGGGCGTTTTTCAGCGAGGTGGTGATGCGTTTGAAGTCATCCCCCTGGCGCGCGAACACGGTGGCCACCCCGGCGGTGTCTTTGGTGAATTTGTCGACGTGGCTGAAGTCGTTGTTCAGCGCGATGCCGTAGCTTTGCAATTCGCCCGAGCCTTCCTCCAGCGTCATGGTGGGCTGGAAGGCCAGTTTGAAGCTGCGAAACGAGCGCTTGACCAGTTCGCGCATGGTGCGGTCTTGTGAGTCCAGCACCGCCACCACGTTGTCGGCCTTGTCCTTGGCCAGGGCCTGGACCTGGTTGCGCGCGCTTTTGGCCGTGATGTGGTTGATGCCCCAAGACGCCAGCACCAGCACCAGGGCCAGCATGGCAATGGCCAGCAGGCTCACCTGGCGGGCCACGGATTGGTTTTGACCGTTGAGCTTGGACATGCGATTCCCTGTGATCGTTGGCACCGAAATGGGCGCCATATTTGGCAATTTAGACGGATTCGGTCGGGATGACCAGCGGTTTATCCCGACGATGAAGGGTCTTTTGATAGCCAATCTATCACTTTAAAGAATCGATTTCAATAAATTAACCGGATATTTTTGACGGTGGAAATCAATTCAGGGCTGTTCAACACAGGTCGAACAGCCCCGCTGGAGGGGCCGGTCAAGGCCCGCTTTGGGCCTGGCGAGGCGCTTTTCAGGTGCCGGTGGCTTGGCGCAGCCAGCCCAGACCGTCCGAGGTGCCGTTGGGCACAGGACCGCGCGCGGGGCGGTATTCGCAGCCCACCCAGCCGTCAAAACCCAGCTCGTCGATGACGCTGAACAGGTAGGGGAAGTTCAGCTCGCCCAGGTCCGGTTCGTGGCGTTGCGGCACGCCGGCGATCTGCAGGTGGCCGACGCGGCCGGTGGGCAGGTACTGGCGCAGCTTCATGGCCACATCGCCTTCCACGATCTGCAGGTGGTACAGGTCCATCTGCACCTTGAGGTTGGTGGCGCCCACCTCGGCGATCACGGCATGGGCGTCGTCCTGGCGGTTCAGGAAGAAGCCGGGGATGTCGCGCGTGTTGATGGGTTCGATCAACACATCGCGGCCGGCCTCGGCGGCTTGGGCGGCGGCCCAGCGCAGGTTGTCCACATAGACCTGGCGGTGCGCGGCGCGGTCGGCGCCTGCGGGCAACAGACCGGCCATCAGGTGGATGCGCGGGCAATCCAGCACGGCCGCGTACTGAAGGGCCAGCTGCACGCCCGTGCGGAACTCTTCTTCACGGCCAGGCAGCGAGGCCGTGCCGCGCATGCCCGCCACGTCCCAGGCGTGGGCGATGGAGGCCGCATCGGTGCCGCCGGGGGGGGCGTTGAACAGCACTTGCTGCAGGCCATTGGCTTGCAGTTGTTCGCGCACTTGCTCGGCCGGGAAGGCGTAGGGGAAGAGGTATTCCACGGCCTTGAAGCCGTCGCGCGCGGCAGCGGCAAAGCGGTCGAGGAAGGGCAGCTCGGGGTAGAGCATGGACAGGTTGGCGGCAAAACGGGGCATGGGGGTCTCCGGTCGGTTCAGGTCAGGGCGTGCGGGCTGGGTTCACCAGCGGGCGCCGAAAGTGGTGCGCAGTTCGTCGATCTGGGCGGCCGCCAGCGGCGCGGGGCGCGGCTGGGACAGCAGCCACAGGCGAGCGGTTTCTTCCAATTCTTCCAGCGTGGCCATGGCCGCACCTGGGCTGTCGTGCCACACATTGGGGCCCAGGCGCTGCAGCATGACCGCGCGGATGGGCTGGCCTTGCGAGCCGTACTGGGCAATGGCCTGGGCCACGGCTTCGGCGGCGGCGGGCGCCCCGGGGCGGTGGTAGGGGATCACGGGCACGCGGCCCACTTTCATCACAAAGTAGGGCGTGATCGGCGGCAGCAATTCCGGGCCGGTGTTGTCTTGCAGCGACAGCGCCACGCAATGCGTGCTGTGGGTGTGGATCACGCAGCGCGTGGCACTGTCGAATGGCACGGCCGCTTCGTAGATGCGGCGGTGCAGCTGGATGGTCTTGCTGGCGCGGTCGCCCGAGACCTGGTTCAGGCCGGCGTCCAGGCGCGCCAGGCGCGCTGGGTCCAGAAAGCCCAGGCAGGCGTCGGTGGGCGTGATCAGGAAGCCGTCGTCCAGGCGCACGCTGATGTTGCCGGCGGTGGCATGGACGTAGCCGCGCTCAAACAAGCTGCGGCCCACTTGGCAAATGGCCTCGCGGGCCTGGTTTTCGGTCATGGGCGGGGTCTCCGGGTTCAGGCCGTGGTCAGTTGGCCAAAGGCCTTGCTGAAGAAGTCGACGCTGCCGAAGTTGCCCGACTTCAGCGTCAGGTGCAAGCCGGCCTCGGGGGCCACGGGCGAAGCCGCATGGCACCAGGGCACGCCGGGGTCGATCTGCGGGCCGATCTGCATCTGGCTGATCTCCAGGGCCTGCACGCAGGCGCCCGAGGTCTCGCCACCGGCCACCAGCAGCTGGCGCACGCCCAGGGCCACCAGGCCGCGCGCAATGGCTGCCACGGTGTGCTCCACCAGGGCGCCGGCTTCGGCCACGCCGAGCTGGTCCTGGATCGCCTTGACGGCGGCCGGTTCGGCGGTCGAGTAGACCAGCACCGGGCCGCTGGCCAGCAGCGGTTGCGCCCAGGCCAGGGCGTCGGCGACCACGCGGGTGCTGGCTTCGGGGCCGCCGGCGAGTTGCAGCGGGTCGATGGCGCGGGCCGGTCGACCGCTGGCGATGAAGTGCGCCACCTGCTGGTTGGTGGCCACCGAGCAGCTGCCCGAGACCACGGCCTGCAGGCCTTGGGCGGCCGGCAAGGCGGCCGCTTGCGGCGAGGGGGCCAGGCCAAAGTTGGCCGGCAGCGCAATCGCCACACCCGAGCCGGCCGTCAGCAGGGGCAAATCGGCCAGGGCCGGGCCCATGCGCAGCAGGTCGGCGTTGGAGATGGCGTCCACCACCGCCAGGCCCACGTCCTCGGCGCGCAGCGCGGCGATGCGCGCGCGCACGGCGTCCGCGCCCTGCGCCACCACGCTGTAGTCGATCAGGCCGACGCGGCGTTTCGTCTGGGCTTGCAGCACGCGCACCAGGTTCGGGTCGGTCATGGGGGTGAGCGGGTGGTTTTGCATGCCGCTCTCGTTGAGCAGGCCCTCACCGGCAAACAAATAGCCCTTGAACACCGTGCGCTTGTTGTCCGGGAAGGCCGGCGTGGCGATGGTGAAGTCGGTGCCCAGCGCGTCCATCAGGGCTTCGGCCACGGGGCCGATGTTGCCTTGGGCGGTGCTGTCAAACGTCGAGCAGTACTTGAAGTAGAACTGCTTGGCGCCCTGCGCCTGCAGCCAGGCCAAGGCGTCCAACGACTGGGCCACGGCGTCCGCCGGGGCGATGGTGCGGGACTTGAGGGCCACGACCACGGCGTCCACGTCGGCAGCCAGGGGCTCGCTGGGCACGCCAATGGTTTGCACCACGCGCATGCCGGCGCGCACCAGGTTGTTGGCCAGGTCGGTGGCGCCGGTGAAGTCGTCGGCGATGCAGCCGAGCTTGAGCGGGGCGCGGCTCACGACGTCGACTCCGGCTTGGTGGGCAGTTCGATGCCCGGGAAGATCTTGATCACGGCGCTGTCGTCTTCACGGCCAAAGCCCGCGGTCGAGGCCTGCATGAACATCTGGTGTGCGGTGCTCGACAGGGGCAGCGGGAATTTGCTGGCGCGCGCGGTGTCCAGCACCAGGCCCAGGTCCTTGACGAAGATGTCCACCGCCGACAGCGGCGTGTAGTCGGCGGCCAGCACGTGGGCCATGCGGTTTTCGAACATCCAGCTGTTGCCGGCGCTGTTGGTGATGACTTCGTACAGCGCTTCTGCCTTGACGCCTTCGCGCAGGCCCAGGGCCATGGCTTCGGCGGCGGCGGCGATGTGCACCCCGGCCAGCAGCTGGTTGATGATCTTCACCTTGCTGCCGGCACCGGCCTGGTCGCCCAGGCGGTAGACCTTGGCGGCCATGGCGTCGAGCAGGTCGCCGCAGCGCTCGTAGGCCGAGGGCAGGCCCGAGGTCATCATGGTCATTTGGCCGCTGGCGGCCTTGGCGGCGCCGCCCGAGATGGGCGCGTCCAGGTAGCCCAGGCCCAGGGCCTGCAGGCGTTGCTCCAGCGCGGCCGACCAGTTGGGGTCCACGGTCGAGCACATGATGAAGACCGCGCCCGGCGACATGGCTGCGGCGCAGCCGCCCTCGCCAAACAACACCGATTCGGTCTGGGCGGCGTTCACCACCACCGACACCACCACGTCGGCGCCGCGTGCGGCCTCGGCCGGCGAAGCGCAGGCCAGGCCGCCCTGGGCCGCGAAAGCGTCCGCGACTTCGCGGCGCACGTCAAACACTTGCAGTTGGTGGCCGGCGCGGCGCAGCGAGCCGGCCATGCCGGCGCCCATGGCGCCCAAACCGATGAAGCCGATGGTCTTGGTCATGGCGGTGGTCCTTGTACTTGGGAGGGGTGAGGGAGAAAAAAGAGGGGGTGGGGCTCAGCGGTTGACCAGCTCGCGCGGGGTCAGCCAAACCAGCACGGCGCCCACCACCAGGGCGCCGGCCAGCACGTACATGCCAATGGCGGTGCTGCCGGTGCTGTCCTTGAGGTAGCCGATCAGGTAGGGGCTGGCGAAGCCGGCCAGGTTGCCCACGGAGTTGATGGCGGCAATGCCCGCCGCCGCCGCCGTGCCCGACAGGAAGGCCGTGGGCAGCGACCAGAACAGCGGTGCGCAGGTCAGCACACCGGCGGCGGCCAGCGACAGGAAGACCAGGGACACGGTGGTGTTGTGCGCGAAGGACGCCGCCACGGTGAAGCCCACGGCGCCCATGGCGGCCGGAATGATCAGGTGCCAGCGACGTTCACGGCGCTGGTCGGCGCTGCGGCCAAACAGGTTCATGGCCACGATGGCGCACAGGAAGGGAATGGCGCTCAGCAGACCCACGTTCAGGTTGCCCTGCACGCCGGTGGCCTTGACCAGGCTGGGCAGCCAGAAAGTCAGCGCGTATTGGCCCATCACGAAGGCGAAGTAGATCGCGGCCATCCACCAGATGCGGCCGTCCTTGAACACCTCGGCCACCGAGTGGGGGCCCTTGGCGCCATGCGCCTGGTCTTTGTCGATCTCCGACTGCAGCAGCTTCTTCTCGTCAGCGCTGAGCCACTTGGCCTGGGCGATGTTGTTGTCCAGGTAGACCAGCACGGCCACGCCGATCAGCAGGGCTGGCAGGGCCTCGATCAGGAACATCCATTGCCAGCCGTGCAGCGAGGCGGCGCTGTGCATGCTGTCCATGATCCAGCCCGACAGCGGGTTGCCAAAAATGCCGGCCACGGGGATCGCCGACATGAACACGGCCACGATGCGGGCGCGGCGGTGCGCGGGGTACCACAGCGTCAGGTACAGGATCACGCCGGGGTAGAAGCCGGCTTCGGCCAGGCCCAGCAAAAAGCGCAGCACATAGAACTGCGTGGGCGTCTGCACAAACACAAAAGCGGCCGACAGCAGGCCCCAGGTGACCATGATGCGGGCGATCCAGAGGCGCGCACCGACCTTGCTCATCAGCAGGTTGCTGGGCACTTCAAACAGGAAGTAGCCCAGGAAGAAGATGCCAGCGCCCAGGCCGAACACGGTTTCGCTGAAACCCAGGTCCTGCGCCATTTGCAGCTTGGCAAAGCCCACGTTGACGCGGTCAAGGTAGGCGATCACGTAGCACAGCATCAGGAAGGGCACCAGGCGCCAAAACACCTTGCTGTAGGTCTGTTGCTCAAAGTCGGCGGGCGCGGACGCCTGGCCGACCAGGGTGGTGGTGGTCATGGAAAGAGGTCTCCGAGAGAGGGGGGATGTGGCGGCATGGCCGCCAAAGTCATATGGTTATCATACAAATTATGACAAATTGTCAGACAGCGGGTAAACCCCAGGGTCCCCGGCCGGCTCAGCGCGGGGTGTCGGAGGCCAGGGCGGTGGTCAATGGGCGGGCCAAAGCCTCCCCTTGTTGTTGCCAGAATGCGGGGTCGGCTTGCTCGATGCGGCCGATGGCGTTGTCCATGTGGCCCGCGGCCGCCGCGCGGGCGGCCACCGGGTCGCCCGCCGCGATGGCCTGGTAGATCCGCTCGTGTTCTTCGGCCACCTGGCGCGCAAAGTCGGCCCGGCGTGCCTCGTTGGCGCGCGTGACCTGGGTGGCGCCGCGCAGGAACTGGCTCAGGTACTCGAGCGTGCTGATCAAAAAGGGGTTGCTGGCTGCGTCGGCGATGGCGCGGTGGAATTGCACGTCCTCGTTGACCCCGTCACCGCCGGCCCGCACGGCGGCGTGCAAGGCGTCAATGGCTTCGCGCACGCGCTGCACATCCTCGGCGCTGCGGCGTTGGGCGGCCAGGCCAGCGACTTCGGCTTCCAGTGCGCGGCGCACTTCGACCATCTGCACCACGGCACTCTTGGAGGCGGTGTGGCCGGCGTCAAAGTTCAGCGGCGCAATCCCCTGCGGCCGCACATACACACCACTGCCCTGGCGTGAGTCCACCAGGCCCAGGGACTTGAGGCGGGACACGGCCTCGCGCACCACGGTGCGGCTGACCGCGAACTGCTCCACCAGCACCGCTTCGGTGGGCAGTTTGGCACCCACGGCCAAGCGCCCCGCCTTGATTTCGGCGGCCAGCGCATCAGCGACTTGATCAGACAGGCGCGCGCCAGGGGTGACGGATTGGAACCGGGAGGGCATGGACAAACAGACAGGGTAAAAATTGGTCGTACAACTTTACCCCAGGGTCTGCCCTGAGCAGGATGCGGTTTACCCGGGTTGGCAGGGTCGGGCCGGCTTCAGCGCTGCACGAACTTGAACACCGCCGTGCCCGCTCGGGCATTGGGCAGCCAGCGCACCTCGCGCCCCTGCTCCAGACCGAAGGCGTCGACGATGCGCAGCGCGTTCTTGTGCGCCAGGTCGATGAAGTCGGCGTAGGTGCCGACGCGGATGTTGGGCGTGTCGTACCACTGGTACGGCAGGCGCTTGGTCACGGGCATGCGGCCCTTGAGGACGCTCAGCCGGTTCGGCCAGTGGCCAAAGTTCGGGAAGGCCACGATGCCGGTCTTGCCCACGCGGGCGGTTTCGCGCAGCATGACCTCGGCATTGCGCAGGTGCTGCAAGGTGTCGATCTGCAGCACCACGTCAAAAGACGCGTCGTCGAACATGGACAGGCCTTCGTCCAGGTTGAGCTGGATCACGTTGACGCCGCGCTTCACGCAGGCCAGCACGTTGGCGTCGTCGATCTCGATGCCGTAGCCGCTGCAGCCGCGTTCGCGCTGCAGCAGGTCGAGCAGGGCGCCGTCGCCGCAGCCCAGGTCCAGCACGCGGGCGCCCTCGGGCACCAGGGCGGCGAGACTGCGCAGGTTTTGGGCGTCGCTCATGCGGCCACCTCGCGTTCAAAGTAGGCGCGCACCACGTTCAGGTAGCGCGGGTCGTCCAGCAAGAAGGCGTCGTGGCCGTGCGGGGCGTCGATTTCGGCGTAACTGACGTCGCGGCGGTTGTCGAGCAGGCCCTTGACGATTTCCCGGCTGCGCTGGGGCGAGAAGCGCCAGTCGGTGCTGAAGCTCACCAGCAAGAAGCGGCAGCGTGCCTGGGCCAGCGCCGCACTGAGGCTGCCGCCGAAGGCGCGCGCGGGGTCGAAGTAGTCGAGCGCGCGGGTGATCAGCAAGTAGGTGTTGGCGTCAAAGTACTCGCTGAATTTGTCGCCCTGGTAGCGCAGGTAGCTCTCGATCTGGAACTCCACGTCCTGGGTCGAGTAGCGGTAGCCGGTCGCGCTGTCGACCACGGCCTCGCGCAGCTCGCGGCCGAACTTTTCGTTCATCACGTCGTCGCTGAGGTAGGTGATGTGGCCAATCATGCGGGCGATGCGCAGGCCGCGCTTGGGCACCACGTTGTGCTCGTAGAAGTGCCCGCCATGGAAGTCGGGGTCGGTCACGATGGCGCGCCGCGCCACCTCGTTGAAGGCGATGTTCTCGGCGTTCAGGTTGGGCGCGCTGGCCACCACCACGGCGTGGCGCATGCGCTCGGGGTATTGCAAGGTCCAGCTCAGGGCCTGCATGCCGCCCAGGCTGCCGCCCATCACGGCGGCCAGTTGTTGGATGCCCAAAGCATCCAGCAAGCGGGCCTGGGCATTGACCCAGTCTTCCACGGTGATCACCGGGAAGTCAGCGCCATAGACCCGGCCGGTGTCCGGGTGGGTGTGCATGGGGCCGGTGCTGCCAAAGCAGGAGCCCAGGTTGTTGATGCCGATGACAAAGAAGCGGTTGGTGTCGACCGACTTGCCTGGGCCAATCATGTTGTCCCACCAGCCTTCGGACTTGGGCTGGCCCTCATAGACGCCAGCCACATGGTGCGAGGCGTTGAGGGCGTGGCAAATCAGCACGGCGTTGCTGCGGTCGGCGTTCAGCGTGCCGTAGGTCTCGTAGGCAAGCGTGTAGTCGCGGATCGAGGCGCCACTTTGCAAAGCCAGCGGCGCGTCGAAGGTCAGGAACTGTGGTGTGGCTAGAAAACTCATGGCAACAAAAAACCCGGTTCGCCAAAAACGAAACCGGGTTGATGTCGTCTTTAGCTGAATTTCGGAACTTGAAAGTTCCGGCGCCCGCAAGCAGAAATCAAATCGGCGCCCTGTGACCAGGTGCGCAAAGTATAGCAAGCGGCTGCTGCGCCGGGTTCAGCCAAAGCCTTCAGGCCGGCGCGAACAAGGCCACCAAGCCCAGCACCGCAAAGATACCGGCCGACACCAGGTGCACCAGGCGGATGGGCACGCGCCGGGTCAGCCGGTCGCCCAGCCAGACCACCGGGGCATTGGCCAGCATCATCCCCAGGGTGGTGCCGGCCACCACAGCGAACCAGGCTTGGTACTGGGCGGCCAGCATGACGGTGGCGATCTGGGTCTTGTCGCCCATCTCGGCGAGGAAGAAGGCCACCACGGTGGTGCCGAAGATGCCAAAGCGGGGTGCGGAGGGGGTCTCGTCGTCGTCCAGTTTGTCGGGGATCAGCATCCAGACGGCCATGGCCAGGAAGGAGCCGCCAAGGATCCAGCGCAGCCACTGCGGGCCCAAGAAGGTGGTGACCCAGGCGCCCACTGCGCCGGCCAGGCCGTGGTTGACCACCGTGGCCACCAGGATGCCCAGCACGATGGGCCAGGGTTTGCGAAAGCGTGCCGCGAGCACGAGGGACAGCAACTGCGTCTTGTCGCCCATTTCGGCGAGCGCGACGATGCCAGTGGAGATGAGGAAGGCTTCCAAGAAAAAACACTCCGGCCGGAAAAAACCCATGACTGCACAGCACCCTCCGGCCAAAAACGGAGGCTGCGCAGTCAAAGGTCTCGCCAGATCCGGACAACCGTTTGCGCCATGCCCAGGCACTGTTGCAGTGCACGCGCAAGTCTGTTGACGCAAACCCCTCTCAGAAATGAAGGGAGGCTACTCCCCCTTGAACAGGCCGCGAGTTTAGTCGATTCAGAGAGTGATCGCCCATGCACCAAAGACGCCCCTTGGCACCATAAAAAGGCAGGGCACCCTGTTCTGGCGCATATTTTGCTTTGTTGTGGTGCAAATCTGTGTGGCACCGGCATGGTGCACCAGAATGATTCAATTCTCTCCACGAGGTGGCTATGGATGCACTAAAACAGGGCGCAGATGCGCTGTTCATTTTGCTGGGCGCGGTCATGGTCTTGGCCATGCACGCCGGCTTCGCATTTCTGGAGCTGGGCACGGTCCGGCAAAAAAACCAGGTCAATGCCTTGGTCAAGATCCTGGTCGACTTCTCGGTCTCGACCGTGGTGTACTTTTTGGTTGGCTATGGCGTGGCGTATGGCACGCACTTCTTCGTGGGCGCCGAAGAGCTGGCGGCCCGCAACGGCTATGACCTGGTGAAGTTCTTCTTTTTGCTGACCTTTGCCGCCGCCATCCCCGCCATCATCTCGGGCGGCATTGCCGAGCGGGCCCGCTTCTGGCCGCAACTGATTGCAACCGCTGTCATCGTGGGCTTTGTTTACCCCTTCTTTGAAGGCATCGCCTGGAATCAGCACTTTGGTGTGCAGGCCTGGATCAAGAGCGTGACGGGCGAGGAGTTCCATGACTTTGCCGGCTCGGTGGTGGTGCACGCGGTCGGCGGCTGGATTGCCCTGCCCGCGGTGGTGTTGCTGGGTTCGCGCGCCAACCGCTACCGCAAGGACGGCGCCATCTCGGCCCACCCGCCCTCGAACATCCCTTTCCTGGCCTTGGGCGCCTGGATCCTGGTGGTGGGCTGGTTTGGCTTCAATGTGATGAGCGCGCAGACCCTGGACAAAATTTCCGGTCTGGTGGCCGTGAACTCCTTGATGGCCATGGTGGGGGGCACCTTGGCCGCCTTGCTGCTGGGCAAGAACGACCCGGGCTTTGTGCACAACGGCCCCTTGGCCGGCCTGGTCGCGGTCTGCGCTGGCTCCGACCTGATGCACCCGCTGGGGGCGCTGGTGGTGGGCGCGGTGGCCGGCGCCATCTTCGTGTTCATGTTCACGCTGACGCAGAACAAATGGAAGATCGATGACGTGTTGGGGGTCTGGCCTCTGCACGGCCTGTGCGGCACCTGGGGTGGTTTGGCGGCAGGCCTGTTCGGCAGCAAGGCCCTGGGTGGCCTGGGCGGCGTGGCCTTCAGTGCGCAGTTGATGGGCACCGCCTTGGGCGTGGTGTGGGCGGCTTTGGGCGGCCTGGTGGTCTATGGGCTGCTGAAGGTCACCGTGGGCCTGCGCCTGTCGCAGGAAGAAGAGTTTGAAGGCGCTGACCTGAGCATCCACAAGATCCGCTCGACCCCGGACCGCGAGGTCAGCTGGTAAGCCGCGCGCTTCAGCCAGCGGCCTGAACGTCGGTTCAGGCCCGGCCGACAGGGCGGGCGCTCAGACGGGCGCGCAGGCGCGGCGCCAGCCAGGCGTCGGCGCTCCAGGGGCCGACGCTCCACATCGCCAGAGCGGCCAGCAGGCTGCCCCACAGCAGGTGCCCTTGCCAAGCCGCAGGGGCGATTTCACTGAGCGACAGCACCGCCACCGCGTTGACCACGCTCAGGCCCAGGGCCGGTATGCGGCCGCCCAGGCCCAGCACCAGCAGCACGGGCAGCACCAGTTCGCCCCCGGTGCCCAGCACGGCGGCCCAGTGGCTGGGCAGCAGCGGGACGTGGTACTCGTCGACAAACAGGGCCAGGGTGGTGTCCCAATCGCGCAGCTTGGTCAGCCCCGACTGCCAAAACACCTGGGCCACGTACAGCCTGGCGATCAGCGCGGCCAGGGGGCGCAGGGCTTCCAGACCGCGCACCAGCCGGTCATGGGTCGACAACATCATTTGCCATAGGCAGGGCATAGCGCTTCCTTTTAGGGGGAGGGGTATCAGGGTGGGGGCGTGGACGCGGGCGCGTCCTGGACCGCGATCAGCCATTGCTGGTGAAGGGCTTGCTCCAGCCAGGCGCTCAGGTCCAGCGCCAGGCCGGTCTGGCCGAAGGCATCCAGCGCCGCGCCCAGGTGGGGCTGGCTCAGCAAGGACTCAAACCAAGCGGCCTCGCTGGGGGACAGGGCCTGGGCCCGCGGTCGCCAGCCCGCCCGCCAGAACAACACCGTTTCGCCCACCCCTTGGCGCAGCAACTCACCGACCGCTTGCAGGGCCTGGGGATCGGGCTTGGCGGCGGGCTCGGCTGAACCCTGGCCGGTGCCCGCGCCGTGCGCGTGCAAGAGGCTGGCCAGTGGCCAGCGGCTGGTCCGCAGCGCGGTGCCGGGTGCCAGGCGCAAGGCCAGGGCCTCGGGGGCTTCATGCAGCAGGCGCGCCAGACTGGCCGGGTCGGCCGTGCCATCGGGCCAGGCGGCCAGGCGGTGCAGCTGCCATTCGGCGCGCGCCAGCTCGGGCATCCACTGCGGCAGGTCATGGGCCTGCAGCCGGGGCTCGAGCCAGTCGGCCAAGCCCTCGCCCCAATGCGCCAGGTCGCCGCAGCGTGGCGGGACGTCCCGGCCGTGATCGCGCGCCAGTGCGGCCCAGCTGTCCTCGCCCAGGCATTGGCGCAGCACCGGGTAGGCGGCGCTGAACACGCGTTCGGCCAGGGCTTGGGCATTGCCTCGGTACGCCTGCAAGCCGGTGGGACTCCAGGGACCTGGGTCGTCCGCCGCCGAGGCTTGCCAGATCGCGGCCAACAGCTGGGCCTGCTGCTCGGCCAGGGCTTGGGTGTCGGTGCTCATGGCGCAGCCTCTTCAGGCACGGGCAGGCGGGCCAGGTGCTGGCGGGCCTGGTCGGCCTCGGCCAGCAAGGTGGCCAGCTCGGGCAGGTCGTGGTCCCATTCCAGCAAGGTGGGACGCGGCCCCCAGCGCTGCAGGGCCTCGCGGTACAGGCTCCAGACGGCAGGCGCGACGGCGCGGCTGTGGTCGTCAATCACCAGGGATCCGCTGTCGCTGTGGCCTGCCAAGTGGATTTCGGCCACGCAGTCGGCTGGCACGGCAGCCAGCCAGTCGCGCGAGGGGGCCAGCAAGGCCTCGAGCGCAGCGGGCGTCTGGGCGCCGTGTTGGGCGCGCCAGGCGTTTTGCGCATTCACATGCAGGTTGTTCAGGTCGACCAGCAGTTGGCAACCGGTGCGTCGACACAGGGTGACGAGGAAGTCCACCTCGTCCATGTCTTGTTCGGGCCAGCGCACGTAGGCGCTGAGGTTTTCAATCGCCAGTGGGCGTTGCAGGCGGTCCTGAACCTGGTCCACATGCTGGGCCATCACCGTCAGTGCGGCCTGGGTCCAGGGCAAGGGCAACAGGTCGGCGCCGTGGGTCAGTGTGCTTTGGCCGGGCCAGGCCGCGCGGGCGAAGCTGGCGTGCTCGCTCACCCGCACAGGGTCGACTTGCCGGACCAGCTGCGCGAGCTGGTCCAGGTGCCAGGGGTCCAGCCCGCAGGCCGAGCCCAGCGACAGCCCCACACCGTGCAGGCTGATGGGGTAGTGCGCTCGGGCTTGCATCAACACCCCGAGCGCCGCGCCGCCCCCGCCAAAAAAGTTCTCGGAGTGCACCTCCAGAAACCCCAGGGGCGGCGGCGTCTCCAGCACTTCTCGGTAGTGCGGCTGGCGCCAGCCGATGCCGACCCATTCGGTCATCGCTGGGCCCTGGGCGGTGGGGTTGGCGCTCATGGTGGGCAGGCGGGGCAGGGGTGGCCGGGAATCACATCTTCTTGGTCATGCTCATCTTGGCTTCGTCGCTGCTCAGCCCGGACATTTGCTTGCAAGTGCCCTTGGCCACGTACTTCCATTCGTCCTTGCTCATGTCGGTCTTGGCCTGGCCTGCGCAGGAGTGGCTGCCGCTGAGGTTGGCGCAGTCGTTTTGGCCGGCCTTGGCGATGCCGTAGCACTTCTCCTTGCTCATGTCTTTGCCCATGTCCTGGGCGGCCGCGGGAGCCATGTTGAGCAGGGCGGAGGACAGCACGGTGGCGGCAGCAGCGGCGAAGAGGGCGCGTTGGTTCATGGGGGATCTCCTGAAGGTTGAAGTGGATTTCACAACCCGTCGCTTGAGGGCCAAGCAGGTCGGGTTGAGCTTTAGTCAGACCACCGCACGCATTCTTACAGCGGTCTCGGAAATTTTTTAGCCTTGACGGTGTCACAGCGCTGCCCCACCTTAGTCAGACCGCCACATCGGCGCACTTTCAATACACTGCCCCCCATGAGTTTTGAACACCAGCTCGCTGAGCACCGCCCTTACCTGCTGCGTTTTGCGCGCTTGCAGCTGCGCAACGAGGCTTGGGCCGAGGATGCGGTCTCTGAAACCCTGTTGGCCGCATTGAACCGGCCCCAGGCGTTTCAACAGCAGTCCCAGCTCAAGACCTGGCTGGTGGGCATCCTCAAGCACAAGGTGATTGACCAGTTGCGCCAGCGCACCCGAGAGGTGTCCTGGGACGCCTCGGATCCGGAGGGCGAGGCCCTGGAGGCCCTGACCTTCCAAGCCGATGGGCATTTCGCACAGCGCCCTGCTGACTGGGGCAGCCCGGAGCAGCATTTGCAGTCGCGCCAATTCATCGAGGTGCTGGAGACCTGCACGGAGCGCCTGCCACCCACCATGGGACGGGTTTTCCTGATGCGTGAATGGCTGGAGTTGTCTTGCGAAGAAATTTGCAAGGAATTGAACCTCAGTGCGACCAATCTCTACGTGCAACTGCACCGGGCGCGTTTGCGCTTGCGTGAATGCCTTGAAATCCACTGGTTTGCCCTGCCCCGAGCGACTCAGCCATGATCCTGAAACGAACCTGCCAACAAACAGCCGCCCTGTTGCTGGCCCGCGAAGACCGCTCTCTGACTTTGGAGGAGCGCCTGGCCCTGCGCCTGCACCTGGCCATGTGCGAGGCGTGTCCGCTGTTCGCCAAACAGGTGCTGACCATGCGCAATGCCTTCACCCAGTGGCGGCATCAGGCCGACCAAGGCGGGGACACCGAGCCAACCGATCGCCAGCCCTGAACTGGGGCGCGGGCGGTGAAATGGGCCGCTGCGGTGCACCGAAAAAGGGTATTTTTGCCTTGGCTGGCAGGCCAAACCCCTTGCCCTTGTTGGTTTTGAGTGGTGGCGAAGAAACAGATGAAAAAAAGCTTGCTTTTTTGAATATTCCACGGTTTTAATATCAAAGCATGGTTTTCAAGCCATGCAAGCTTGCGGTGATCGGTCAGGTTCGCGTCCGAAGTGTGCGTTTTCGGGACTCCATCGCTTTGTTCATGTGTTTTTGAGGAGTCCCTTGATGGGCAACAAACTGTACGTCGGCAACCTGCCTTATTCGGTGCGCGACAACGATCTCGAACAGGCTTTTGGTCAGTTCGGTGCCGTGGCCAGTGCCAAGGTCATGATGGAGCGCGACACGGGTCGTTCCAAGGGCTTTGGTTTCGTTGAAATGGGCAGCGATGCAGAAGCCCAGGCCGCCATCAATGGCATGAACGGTCAATCCCTGGGTGGCCGCAGCGTGGTGGTCAATGAAGCCCGTCCGATGGAGCCCCGTCCCCCGCGCAGCGGTGGCGGCTTCGGCGGTGGTGGTGGTGGCGGCGGCTACGGCGGCGGTGGCCGCAGTGGTGGCGGCGGCTTCGGCGGTGGCCGCAGCGGTGGCGGCGGTGGTGGCGAAGGCGGTTTCCGCAGCCCCTACGGCGCGGGTCCCCGTGGCGGTAACGGCGGTGGCCGTGGTGGTTACGGCGGCGGCGGTGGTGGCGGCGGCTACGGTGGTGGTGGCGGCGGCTACGGCGGCGGCAACGGCTACTGATCAAGCCCTCGGCTTCACAGCCCTTAAGTCCTTGGCAGCGCGCTGCCAAGGCAATAACAAAGGCCCCTCGGGGCCTTTTTTCATGGGCGCCTTTTGATTGGATGTGGCCTCTGGCGTGGCCGAGCAGAGCCCGCGGGCGACACCGACTCGCGGGGGCGGTGCCGCCGAGGGGGCCTGGCGGGCTGGTTCAGCGGCCTTCGCCGTGCCGGTGCTTGCGGGGCCGGCCGCTGAGCAAGCGGTCGAACCAGGCATTGGGCAGGGCGCGCATCAGCTTGGCCACCACGCCCATGGGCCAGGGGATCACGCGGTAGCTGACCCCGGCAGCGATGGCTCGAAAGGCTTGCTCGGCAAAGGCCTCGGGGCTCATCAGAAAAGGCATGCCGTAGCGGTTTTGCTGGGTCAACGGCGTGTCCACATAGCCAGGGCTCAAGGTCACCACGCGCACGCCGTGGGGGCGCATTTCGCCGCGCAGGCTTTCGCAGTAGCTGATCACCCCGGCTTTGCTGGCGCAGTAGCCGCCATGGCCTGGCAAGCCGCGGATGCCCGCCACGCTGGCGATACCGACCAGGGTGCCTCGGCGCTGGGCGACCATGGGGTGAATAAAGGGATGGAAGGTGGCCGCCATCCCGAGGTTGTTGGTGGCAAAGATGTGGGCCAGCACCTCGAGGTCGTCGCGCTCCGCGCTGTCCACCCCCACGCTGATGCCGGCATTGGCAATCACCACGTCGGGCAGGCCTTGTTGCAACAGGCATTGTTGGGCGGCGGCAATGATCTGCTCGCGCTGCGCCACGTCGGCCCGGTAAGCCACCCAGTCGCTGGCGGGCAGGCCTTTGTCTTGAGCCCAGGCTTCGATGGCTTCGCGGCGCCGCGCCACCAGGGCCAGGCGCCAGCCCGCTTGGTGGTAGCGCCAGGCCAGGGCCTGACCCAGGCCACTGGAGGCACCGGTGATGAAGACCAGGGGCTTGTTGACGGACATGCCGGGTCAGCGGGCGGGTTTGGGCGCGGCACCTGCGGCGGGCGTGGGCACCAGGGTGCCGTGCACGCGGCCGCGCAGTTCGATCACGCGCTCCAGGTTGTCAAAGTCCATGGCGTCGCCCGTGAAGCGGTCGTTGCCCCGGATCAGTTCGACCGGCAGGTGGCTTTTGACGCGCTCGGTGTCGGTGAAGGCGTGCAGGAACTCGCTGCGGAACTCCATGCGCGGGATTTCTCGCCCGTTGGCCTGGGTGATGGGCTCGCGCACCACCACAGCATTGCCAAACAGTTGGACTTCGGAGCTGTCGCTGTTGCTCAGAGCGCGTTTGGCCGTGGCCACGGTGACATGGCCCTCGGCGCTGTAGGAGCGCATGTGGACCTGGTCGATCTCCAGCGTGTCGGTGTCGGGGTAATGGCGGCCCTCGGTGCCGCGCACCTCGCTCTTCAGGCGGCCATCCGGGGCAAAGGTCTTCACGGCGAAGTCGCGCATGAAGTAGTCCGGGTCGTGGCGCACCGCTTGGGCTGGACCCGCCGGCGCAAAGACCGGCGTGGTGCGCACCAGCCAGTAGGTGCCCAGGGCCAGCACGGCCATCAGGATCACCGGGAGGTAAATGGACAGGTGGTCCGCGCACAGCCGGGCCACGCGCAGCGCGGGTGGCCGCGGGCGATTCGGCGCAGGGGGGGGGGGGGCGGCCGTGGGGCTCATGCGGCGTGGTCCTGCAACAGCCGGGCATAGTGGCCGCTGGCGACCAGCAGGAGGTCGGCCAGTTCGCGGCCGGCGCCCTCCCCGCCGCGTTTTTGCGTCACATGGCGCGCACAGGCCAGCACCTCGGGGTGGGCGTTGGGCGGGGCCACGGGCAGTGCGCAGCGGCGCAGCACGGGCAGGTCCGGCCAGTCGTCGCCAATCGCCGCCGCTTGCGACCAGTCCAGGCCCAGGGCCTGCAAGGTGTGTTCTGCGGCTGGGCGCTTGTCTTCGGTGCCGTAATGCACATGCTCGATCCCCAGGGCCTGCAGGCGGTGGCGCAACGGCTTGGAGTCCCGCCCGGTGATCACCACCGGCGTGATGCCCACGCGGGCCAGCAGCTTCAGCCCGTGGCCGTCCAGGGTGTGGAAGCGCTTGAGGCTTTCGCCGTGTTCGGAGAAGTACAGGCCGCCGTCGGTGAGCACGCCGTCGACGTCAAAAAAGGCCACTTTCACGTTTTGGGCCGCCAGCAGCAGCTCGGGGTCGAACTGCAGGGCGGGCCGCAGCGGGGGCAGCGCAGGGGAGGCGTTGGGCTGGCTCATGGGGGCTTTCAAATCACTTTGGCGCGCATCAGGTCGCCGATGTGCACCACGCCCACCAGTCGATCGTCGCTGTCGCAGACCAGCACGCAGGTGATGCGGTGCTGTTCCATCAGGTCGGCGGCGTCCACGGCCAGGGCATCGGCGCGGGTGCGGCGCGGCTGGGGGTGCATCACATCGCGGGCGCGAATGCTGAGCAGGTCAACCCCGTTTTCGATCAGGCGGCGCAGGTCGCCGTCGGTGAAGATGCCCAGCACCCGGCCGGCTTCGTCGACCACGGCGGAGGCGCCCAGGCCCTTGGCGCTCATCTCGCGCATCAACTCGATGAAGGGGGTGTCGGGCGCCACCTGGGGCACGGCAGCGCCGCTGCGCATCACGTCACTGACATGGGTCAGCAGCTTGCGGCCCAGCGCGCCGCCCGGGTGGGAGCGGGCGAAGTCTTCGGTGCCAAAACCGCGCGCTTCCAGCAGGGCCACGGCCAGGGCGTCGCCCAGCGCCATTTGGGCGGTGGTGCTGGCGGTGGGGGCCAGGTTGAGCGGGCAGGCTTCTTTTTCGACGCCGCTGTCGAGCACGATGTCGGCGTGGCGCGCCAGCGAGGACTGGGCGCCCCCGGTCATGCCGATCAGCAAGGCGCCCAGGCGTTTGACCACGGGCAAGATGGCGTCGAGTTCAGCCGATTCGCCGCTGTTGGAAATGGCCAGCACCACATCGGCGGCGGTGATCATGCCCAGGTCGCCATGGCTGGCCTCGGCCGGGTGCACGAACAGGGCCGGTGTGCCGGTGGAGGCCAGGGTGGCGGCGATCTTGCGGCCCACATGGCCGCTCTTGCCCATGCCGGTCACGACCACGCGGCCCTGGCTGGCGAGCACGCGGCGCACCGCTTCCACAAAGCTGTCGCCGGTGCGGGCCTTGAGGCCTAGCACGGCCGCGGCCTCGATGTCGTAAGTCTGCTGAGCCCGGCGCAGCACCTGGGTGGGGTCGAAAGTCATGCGGCGATTCTATCGGCGCCCCCCGCAAAAGCTGGCCTGAAAGCTGCGTAAGCCTTGACCACTGGGCTAGTATCAATGGCTATGACCTCACTCGAACTCACCCTGCTCTACCTGTTGGCGGCAGTGCTGGGCGTGGTCGGCTGTCGCACCCTCAAGCTGCCCCCGATGCTGGGCTACCTGATCGCGGGGGTGTTGATTGGCCCGCACGCCCTGGCCCTGGCTCAAAATTCCGAAGGCGTGCGCCACCTGGGCGAGTTTGGCGTGGTGTTCCTGATGTTTGCCATCGGCCTGGAGTTCAGCCTGCCCAAGCTGCGCGCCATGCGCCGCCATGTGTTTGGGCTGGGCCTGCTGCAGGTGATGCTGACCATTGGCCTGGCCACGCTGGGTTCGGTGTTTTTGAGCGTCATGGCCCCCACCTTGTGGAAGATGAGCTGGCAGACCGCGCTGGCCTTGTCCGGCGCCATGGCCATGAGCAGCACGGCCATCGTGGTCAAACTGATGTCCGAGCGCCTGGAGCTGGAAAGCGAGCACGGCAAGCGTGTCATGGGCGTGCTGTTGTTCCAGGATTTGGCCGTGGTGCCCTTGTTGGTGCTGATCCCGGCCCTGGGCAGCCCGCCCAACCAGTTGCTGGCCGAATTGGGCCTGGCCTTGTTCAAGGCCGCGGTGCTGGTCACCTTGCTGCTGTTTGGCGGCCAGAAGGTGATGCGCTGGTGGTTGACCCTGGTGGCACGGCGCAAGAGCGACGAGCTGTTCATGCTCAACCTGTTGCTGATCACCCTGGGCCTGGCCTGGCTGACCGAAATAGCCGGCCTGAGCCTGGCCCTGGGCGCTTTCATCGCCGGCATGCTGGTCTCCGAGACCGAGTACAAGCACCAGGTGGAGACCGACATCCGACCCTTCCACGACGTGCTGCTGGGCCTGTTCTTCATCACCATCGGCATGATGCTGGACTGGCACATCGTGCTGGAGCGTTGGGGCCTGGTGCTGGCGCTGTTGTTGTTGCCGGTGTTCTTCAAGCTGGGCCTGGTGACGCTGATGGCGCGCAGCCTGGGCGCCACCACCGGGGTGTCGCTGCGCACGGGCCTGTACCTGGCGCAGGCGGGGGAGTTCGGCTTTGTGCTGTTGTCGCTGGCACAGAACCGCAACCTGCTGGCGCCCGAGCTGATCAACCCCATCCTGGCGGCCATGGTGCTGTCCATGCTGGCCACGCCCTTCCTCATCATGTACAGCAACCGCATCGTGATGAAGCTGGTGTCCAGCGAGTGGCTGCAGCAGTCGCTGCAGATGACCACCATTGCGCGCAAGTCCATCAACACCAGCAAGCACGTCATCATTTGCGGTTACGGGCGTTGCGGCCAGAACCTGGCCCGCATCCTGGAGCGCGAAGGCATTCCCTACATGGCGCTGGACCTGGACCCAGACCGTGTGCGCAAGGCCGCGGCCGCAGGTGACTCGGTGGTGTTTGGCGATGCCGCTCGGCTGCAGGCCCTGATGGCCGCCGGTCTGGCGCGCGCCAGTGCGGTGGTGGTGACCTACCTCGACGTGCCCGGTGCCATGAAGGTGCTGGCCAATGCGCGCTCCCATGCGGCCCATGTGCCAGTGATCGTGCGCACCCAGGACGACCATGACCTGGAGAAGCTGCAGGCGGCGGGCGCTACCGAGGTGGTGCCCGAGGCGATCGAGGGCTCGCTGATGCTGGCCAGCCACGCGCTGGCCTTGGTGGGCGTGCCCATGCGGCGCGTGATCCGGGTGGTGCAGGACCAGCGGGATGCGCGCTACAACATGCTGCGCGGTTACTTCCACGGCGCTGACGACGACGGCGGCCACGAGCGAGACCACGAGCGCCTGCACACCGTCAGCCTGGCTGAGGCCGCGCGCACGGTGGGGCGTCCGCTGGGCTCGCTGGCCTTGCATGCCATGGGCGTGCGGGTGGTCAGCTTGCGGCGCAGCAATGGCCACCCGGTCACGGTGGCCGACGACACCGTGCTCAGCGGGGGCGACACCCTGGTGCTGTCGGGCCGGCCCGAGCCGCTGGCCCTGGCCGAGGACAAGCTGCTGCGCGGTTGAGCCGCGCAGGCCCGCCGGTCACGGGCCGCGTCAACGGGCCGCGCTGGTGGCCTTGGCCGGCGCCTTGGCTGGGGCCGAGCTGCCGCGCACCCACAAGGTCACGGGGGTGCCTTCGCGTTCTTCAAAGCGCTGGATGCGCTGGATCAAGCCGGTGCTCAGGACCTGGCCGATGGCCAGCAGCACCACGTTTTCGGCGGTTTTGAGGTCACGCCCGATGACCATGCCGGGCTTGAGTTCACGGGCGGCCACTTCCTTGAGCGGGTATTGGGTGGGTTGCTCGTCGGTCAGACGCAGCAGCAAGGCCAGCATCTCGGGGTCGAATTGCTCCCCAGCGCCCCGTTGCAGCAGGCTTTTGGCCTGGTCCGGCTTCAGCGGCTTGCCGGTGATGTGTCCATGCACCAGGTCGTCGTAGTGGTCTGCCACGGCCAGAATGCGCGCGCCCAGCGGGATGTCGGCGCCCATCAGGCGGTCGGGGAAGCCTTTGCCGTCAAAACGCTCGTGATGGCCCCGGACAATGGGGATCACCCCCTGCATGTCTTCCAGTGCCATGAGCGCCTGGGCCGCCAGCACCGGGTGCCGGCGGTAGGCATTCATCTCTGCCGGGGCCAGCAGCATCTGGGGGATGGTCAGCACGTTTTCCGGGATGGCGGTGAAGCCCAGGTCATGCAGCAAGCCGGCCACGAACAGGTCCTGGATCTGCTCGGTCGGCAGCTCCAAGGCCACGCCCATGCGCCGTGCCAGGTCGCCCACGCGCTTGCCATGGCCCGCCAGCACACCGCCGCGCAGCTCGAGCAGGCCTGAGAAGGTGCGGATGATGGTCAGGTAGTTGCGCTTGAGGCGGTCATTGGCCACGCTGAGCTCTGCCGTCCTCTCGGCGACGCGGGCCTCCAGCGACACGTTGAGCTCTTGCAGCGCCTGGTTCTGCTCCTGGGTCAGGTCTTGCAGGCGCTGGCGTTCGCGCTCGAGCTGTTGACGCTCGGCCGCCTGACGCACCGTCAGACGCAACTCATGTTCATCCCAGGGCTTGTGGATGTAGCGGTAGATCTGGCCGTTGTTGATGGCGGCGATGGTGGCATCGATGTCGGCATAGCCGGTCAACAGGATGCGGGCCGTGCCAGGCCACTTCTCGCGCACCTGGGCCAACAGTTGGGCGCCATCCATGCCAGGCATGCGCATGTCGCTGACCACCACATCCACGGACTCCGTGGCCAGCACGGCCAAGGCCTCGGCACCGCCTTGGGCGACCAGCAGGCGGCACCCTTCCGCCCGGAGCACCCGGCGCAGTGCCGACAGAATGCTCGGTTCGTCATCCACACACAAAACCGTCCAGGGCTGGACCTCGGCCGCCCCCAGGGTGGCCAGCGAGGGCACTTCCACAGTGGCCAGGCCCGATTGCGCATCCATCAGGGATTCTTCGGCGCCGATGTCATCGACCTTGCTCATGTCACGCTCCTGTCAGGTCTGGACGGGCTGGCTGATGGGCACCTTGACCCGGAAGGTGGTGCCCTCCCCGGGTTGGCTGGCCACCGTCATCTGGCCACCGTGTTTTTGCACGATGCCATAAGACAGGGACAAACCCAAGCCCGTGCCTTGCCCCACCGCTTTGGTGGTGAAAAACGGATCGAAGATGCGCCCGAGGTTTTCAGGGGCGATGCCACAGCCAGTGTCCGCCACCTCCACCCACACGTCCGGGCCGGAGACGCCGGTCCGGATGGTGATGGTGCCGCGCTCCGTCCCAATCGCATGGGCGGCATTGACCAGCAGGTTCATGAACACCTGGTTCAACTCGGAGGACAGGCATTGGACCTCCGGCAATTCGCCGTAGAGCTTGACCACATCGGCCTTGTATTTGATTTCGTTGTTGACGATGTTGAGCGTGGAGTCGATGCCGTTGTGCAGGCTGGCCCATTCCCATTCTTGGCGTGCATCCACGCGGGAGAAATCCTTCAGGTCCTGCACGATCTTGCGCACCCGTTGGATGCCGTCCCGTGACTCGCTCATCAGGCTGGGAATGTCGTCCTTGAGGTATTCAATCTCCAGCTCTTTGTACAGCGCGCGCAGGCGACCCGCCACCGGGCTGTTGCCCAGTTCGCTCTCGGCCTGCTCGTAGGCGGACAGCATCTGGAACAGGTCCTGCAGGTATTTCTCGAGCGTGCCGAAGTTCGAGAAGATGAAGCCGATCGGGTTGTTGATCTCATGCGCCACGCCGGCGGCCAGCTGCCCGATGGACGCCAGCTTCTCGGACTGGATCAGCTTGGTGCGGGCATCGGACAACTTGCCGTTGAGCTCCTTGAGTTCTTCGTTGGCCTTGAGCAGTTCGCTCACCATGGCCCGGACCTGGGCCATGGACATCTGGTCCAGCAGGTCTTCGGGCAGGCCCTTGTCGAGGGATGCTGTGTTCATGCCGGAGTCTCCTCAGTGGGGCGCAGGATCGCCCGCAGTTGTTCGAATTCTTGCTCGATGCGCGGCAGCAGGCGGGGCAGTTGCGCCCGCATGGGGGCCAGCCGCTCCCAGGCCTGCGGCTGCAGCGCGGGCACGACCTCCTGGGCCACGCCGGCCAGGTCCAGGGCATGCGCCAGCGCATTGGCCGCGTGGACCAGGTCCGTGAGGCTCGGCTGTGCCGAGTCAGGCGGGTTGTGGTGCCTGGCAATGGCCTCCACCACCTCGGGGGCGAAATGCCAATGCTGGGCCAGCCAGGCGCCCACTTCGGCATGCGACACCCCCAGCAAGGTCTGCTCGGCCTGAAGGTGTGGGGCATCGTGCTCGGTGGCCCAGGCGAGGGCCTGCGCCATCTCGACGGGGTAGAGGCTGTCCAGGACCAACAGACCCACATCGTGCAGCAGGCCGGCCGTGAAGGCGGAGGCCTCATCCAGGCCTTGGCACTCGGCCAGGGCGCGCGCCGTCACCGCACTGGCGATGGAATGGCGCCAGAACTCGTCCAAATGCAGGGCCTTGCCATGCATCTGGTCGAACTGCATGGTCAGCACCGCCGCCAGCACCAGGGTGCCCACGGGGCGCAAACCCAGGATGTTGATGCCGTCCCGGATCGAGGTGATGCGTCCCGACATCCCATAGAAAGGTGAATTGGCCAGTTGCAAGACCTTGGCGGCCAGGGCCTGGTCCAGCGACAGGGTTTCCGCGATGGGGTCCAGGTTCACGTCCTGCTGTTGCAGCAAGGACATGAGCTGAACCACCACGGCAGGCAGCGAGGGCAAGGCGCGCACCTGCTGGATGCAATGCGCCCGGTCCAGTGGCAAGGCGGTGGGCAGCTTCATGCTTGGACTCCGCGGTGGTCGGCCAGGATCTGGCGCAGGGGGTGCGAGGGGCAATGGCGAAACAGGTAGGCCAGACGGTCCTCTGGGGCGGCTGGCGCATCAGCGGGCCCAGGGGCCTCCGGCAGCACCGCCGCATCGTCAACAGGGGGGGGAATGACCGCATTCATGGATCTTCAAGCCAACTCGTTGAGTACCAGCAAATGCCCTTGGGGGGCAGATGCGCCAAAAGGCCGGGTGCGGGCACGCCAGCGGCGGCCTGACCAGTCGAAATCGAGGCTCTGCTCACCCGGTTGTGCCCACAGGGGGGCCAGCTCGGCAGGCAGCACGCTCGCGGCGCACTGCCCCAGCAGCAGACGCTCAGCGCCCCAGCACTGCTGAGCCGCCAGGTTGGCCATCACCACCAGGCCCGCTGGGTCGATGCCCATGGCGGGAACCGGCAGCAAATCCAGCATGTCGCGGGCGGCCGTGGCACGCGACGCTTCCAGACCCAATTGCGCTTGCTGGGTGCTCAGCACGCGCTCCAGGCGGCCATTGAGCACAGCCAGTTCTTCATTGGCCCCGCGCACCTCCAGGGCCAGGCGGCGGTTCTCGTCCGCCAGGCCTTTTTGGTGGAAGCCTTCCTGCACATGCACGCGCAGGCGCTCGTCGTCCCAGGGCTTGGTCAGAAAGCGGTAGATGGCCCCTTCGTTGACCGCGTCGGTGATGGACTGCAGCTCGGTGTAGCCCGACAGCACCATGCGCACGGTGTCGGGGTACAGCTCCTTGGCGCGGCGCAGAAATTCGACCCCGGTCATGCCCGGCATGCGCTGGTCCGACAGCACGACATCCACCTCGTACTCGGCCATGCGCTGCAGGCCTTCGAGGCCGCTCGCGGCGGTGACGATGCGGTAGCCATCGCGCCGGAACAAGCGCTTGAGGGCGGCCACGATGTTGGGCTCGTCGTCCACCAGCAGCAGCGTGCGCTCGCGCTGGCGACGCAGGAAGCGCTCCGGCAGGCGTGGCAGTTCGGTGCTCAGTTGGGCTTCCAGGGTGGCCTGGTCCACCACCGGGCTGAAGGCGGTGCCTTGCAGGCGGTCGCAGCCATTGGCCATCAGCAGGGTCAACTGGCCTTCGGTTTCCACCCCTTCGGCCAGCACCTTCATTTGCAGGCTGTGCGCCAGGTTGATGATGGCGCGCGTCAGCGACACCGCGCCCGAAGCCGCCGTCACATCGGGCACGCAAGAGCGGTGCACCTTGAGCACATCCACCGGCAGGTGGCGCAATTGGTTGAGGTTGGAATAGCCCGTGCCAAAGTCGTCCAGGGCGATCTCCAGGCCCAGGGCGCGCAGTTCGGCCAGTTTGCGTGCCACATCGGGGCTGCCGTTCATCAGCACCTGCTCAGCGATTTCCAGGCCCAGCAAGGTCGAGGGCACGCCGTGCTCGAGCAGGCTGCGTTGGATTTTGGGCACCAAGTCCGGTTGCTGCAGTTGCAGCACCGAGTGGTTGAGCGCCAGGCGCAGCGGACGCACACCCTGGCGCAGCCAGCGCTGCAACAGCTCGCAGACGCTGTCGCGCTGCCAGTCGCCCAGCGCCACAATCAGGCCGGTCTGGCGCGCCACAGGCAAGAACTCCTCGGGCGGGACCTCGCCCAGCGCCTCGCTGTGCCAGGCCAGCAGCACCTCGGCCCCCACGGCGCTGCCACTGCTCAAATCGATTTGCAGCTGAAACTGCAGTCGCAGTTCCTCGCGTTCCACGGCGTGGCGCAGGCCCGACTCAATGGCCAGGCGGCGCATGGCCTTGGCGGTGATCTCGGGGGTGAAAAACGCCACCTGGTCGCTGGTGCCTTGCACACCCAGGCGCGCTGTTTGGGCGGCTTCCAGCAACTGGCTGGCGCTTTGGGCGTCGCTGGGGAAGCTGGCCACCCCGATCTGGGCCAGGGGCACGATCTCGGCGCAGCCCAGGCGCTCGGGGCGGGCCAGCGCTCCGACCACTTGGCGGGCGGTGCGTTGCAAAGCTTCGGGTGTGGCGCTTTCGGCCTCCCCCAGCAGCAGGGCGAACTCACCGCTGCCCACGCGGGCCACCAGGCTGTCGGGGCCCACCAGGGCGCTGAGGCGCGCCGCCACCGCCATGGCCAGGGCGTCGCCCGCGCCGTAACCCATGGCTTGGGACAGTTGGTCGATGGGATCGATCTGGATCGACAGCAGGGCAAAAGCCCGTGGGTCCCAGCTGGCCGCGTGCACGGCCGCGTCGATGCGGTCCAGCAGCTGCTTGCGGTTGGGCAGGCCGGTCACCTCGTCGTGGTTGGCCAGTTCTTGAATGCGTTGCTCGGTCTCGCGCTGCAAGGTGATGTTTTGCAGTGTCATGTAGCCGCGCCGGCGCCCGTCCGGCGTGACCTCGACCATGCCCCGGTGCAGGATTTCCAGGCGCTGGCCGTCTGCGGTTTGCAGCCGGTGCTGAAATTCAAAGGGCTCGTCGTCGATGGCCGCGGCCCAGATCGAGGCCACATAGCCGCGTTCCTCTTGGGGCACCCAGCGCAGCAGGCGCCAGGCTTTTTGCGCCCCGTCCAGTTCCGGGCGGCCCACCAGCGTCGCCATGCCGCGCGAGACCACGGCCTGGCCCCGGTCCAGGTCCAGTTCGGCCGAGCCGGTGTGGCTCATGGACTCGGTCAGGGCCAGCATGCGGGCTTGCCAGTCGCTGGAGAAGCTCATCCAGTTGAGCTGGGCTTCGTTGACCAGGGTGACGATCTCCTGGTCTTCGCCCAAGGCGCTCAGCGGGCGTGAAAAGGCGCGGCCATTGAAGGGCGCCAGACCGGGCCGATCGATGCTCACCACCCGGTGCTCGTCCCCCATGTGGCGGAACTGAGGCCACAGGGCGGGCCAGCGGCGCAGCAACTCGGCGGGGCTCAACTGGGTTTCGTGGCCATCACCGCCCAGCATGCGGGCCAGGCGCCGGTTGATCAGCTGGGGTTGCCCAGCGGCCATCAGGCACAGTCCCACAGGCGCCAGGTCGAACAACTGGCTGCGCAGTTGTTGCCGGGTGCGGGGCTCACGGTCGGGGGCAGGCAGGGTGCTCATGGCAAGGCTGGTTCAGTCCGGTGCCAGGATGGTTCAGGCCCTCGGGGCGAACACGTCGCTGAGGGGCTTCACCGGGGCTGTTGGAACACAATATAGAGCAAAAAATATCACCTGTGGCTTTTTAATTGCGATTTCAGGGGATTTATTTTGATAAATATGATTCATCCCAGGGGCGAGGCCATCAGCGCCGGCAAAGCCACCGCGGCCACCGGGCGGCTGAACAGGTAGCCCTGGAAGGCGTCGCAACCGTTGCGCAGCAAGAAGGCGCGCTGGCCCACGGTTTCCACGCCTTCGGCCACCACCGACAGGCCCAAGCTGCTGGCCAGGGCGATGATGGTGCGGGCAATGGTGGCGTCGTTGGGGTCGGTCAGCACGTCGCGCACAAAAGACTGGTCGATCTTGAGTTGGTCCAGCGGCAGGCGCTTGAGGTAGCTGAGGCTGGAATAGCCCGTGCCAAAGTCGTCCAGCGAGAAGCCCACGCCGCGCATTTGCAGCCGGGTCATCTTGCCGATGATGTCTTCCACGTCGTTGAGCAGCAGGCTCTCGGTCAGTTCCAGCTTGAGCTGGGTGGGGCGCGCGCCGGTGGACTCCAGCACCGCCAGCACCGCCTCGACAAAACCAGGGTCGCGGAACTCGCGCGCACTCACGTTCACTGCCACCGTCAGGTGCGCCATCAAGGGCTCACTGGACCAGGCCACCAATTGGCGGCAGGCGGTTTGCAGCACCCAGCGTCCCAGCGGCAGGATCAGCCCGGTCTTCTCGGCCAGCGGAATGAAATCGGCGGGCGAGATGTGGCCGCGCTGCGGGTGGTTCCAGCGCACCAGGGCTTCCACCCCCAGCATGCGTCCCTGGCCATTGACCACGGGTTGGTACAGCAGGCGGAACTCGCCGTGCTGCAGGGCTTGGCGCATGTCGGCTTCCATGGCTGACCGCGCGCTCACCGCCTCTTGCATGCCTGGATCGAAGAAACACAAGGTGTTGCGCCCAGCGGCCTTGGCCTGGTACATGGCCAGGTCGCCGCGCTTGAGCAATTCATCGGCCGTGGATGGCGTGCTGTTGAACAAGGCAATCCCGATGCTGGGCGTGCTGTGGTGCAGGCTGTCGCCAATCGGGTAGGGTTGGTTGAGGGCGCTGAGGATTTTCTGCGCCACGGTCTCGGCGGCGGCTGCGGCCTCCGGCGTGGACGCGCCCAACTGCCCCAGCACGACCACGAACTCATCCCCGCCCAGGCGCGCCACCGTGTCATCGGGGCGCACACAGGCCACCAGGCGCGTGGCCACCTGCGTCAGCAGCTGGTCCCCTCGGTCATGGCCCAAGGTGTCGTTGAGGTCTTTGAAGTTGTCCAGGTCCAGGAACAGCAAGGCGCCCTGGTGCTGGCCGTTGGCGCAACGGTGGATGGCGGCGGTCAGCCGCACCAGCAGCAGGCGCCGGTTCGGCAGGCTGGTGAGTTCATCGTAGAAGGCCAGGCGCTCGATGATGGCCTCGGCCTTTTTCTTTTCCGTGATGTCGCGCCCCACGCCCCGGTAGCCGGTGAAGTGGCCTTCGGCGTCGAAGATGGGCGCTCCGCTGATCGACACCCAATGCAGGCGCCCACCCACGGTGGCGGCGCGCTGCATCTCAAAGTCGTAGAAAGGCTGGTGCGCTTCCAGCGTGCGCCGATGTTCGGCCCACTGGGCTTCGGTGACGTTGGGGGCATCAATTTCCCAGCGCGTCCTACCCAAGGTGCTGGACTCGTCGGGCAAGCCCGTGCGTTCGCTGACATGGCCGTCCAGGCGCACGAAGCGAAAGTGTTCATCCTGCTCCCAGTACCAGTCCGAGGACAGTTGGCTCAGGTCGCGCCAGCGTTCTTCACTTTGGCGCAGCGCCTCTTGGGCTTCGAAATAGCGGGTCACGTCGCTGAAGGTGCGCACCCGACTGCCGCCCGGTTGCAGCAGGGTGTGGACTTCAATCACCCGGCCTTGGCGCGTGCGGCGCAGGTAGATTTCGGGCATTTGAGGCCCGCTTTGCGCGTACTCGCCGGCCACATAGGCGCGCGCCTCGGGCGTGATGTATTCGTACCCTTCGCCGAAGTCGCCGCGGTCGGCCTGGAAGCGCACCACCTCGTGCGCCTTGGGGTGCCGGGCCAGCAGCGATTCAGGCAGGTCCAGCACCTCCAGGTAGCGGCGGTTGTAGATCTGGATCACCCCATCGGCATCCACACTGGAGATGCCTTGGCTGATGCTGTCCAGCGTCACTTCCAGGGCCTTGGTCTTTTGCGCCAGCAGTTCGGTGGCTTCGCGCAATTGGTCCTGGGCCTGGCGGCGCTCCAGCCGGCCGCGCCAGGCCAGCACCAACTGGCTGGCCGTGTTGAGCAAGGGCTCGAGTTCGCTCAGGTCCAGCGCTGGCGCGTCGGCTGGCAAGCTCAGGCCCAGGCAGGCCGCCACCCGGCCGGCGTTGCTGATCGGGATGGCCTCGTAGCGCTGGGCCGGCAGTTCGTCCACGGCCTCTTGCTGGCTGTGCTGGGTTTGGCGGGTTTGCAGCGCGGTTTGCAGCAAGCGCTGCATGGTCTCGTCCAAGGGCTGGGTGCTGGCGTGGATCAGGCACATGGGGGGCTCGGTCCCTTGGCGCACCGACTCACCCAGGCAGCCTGCGTCGGCCCCGGTGAAGGTGATCAGAAATTGCAGCAGCCCATCAAAAGCCAGGTGGGGTTCCACATTGGCGATGAAGGTGTTTTGCGCTTGGGACAAGGCCTGCAGCAGGCGGTGCTGGCGAGCCAGGGCTTCGTCGGCGCCGCGCCGCGCACTGATGTCCATGAAGGTGCCACAGAGCAGCCGGGGCTGGCCCTCGGGGGTCCACTCCATCACGCGGCCTCGGCTGGCGACCCACAGCCAGTGGCCGTCCCGGTGGCGCAGGCGGTACTCGGCTTCGTACACCGGTTGGTCGCCGCCCAGGTAATGCCGCAGCGTGGACTGCACCCGGTCCCAGTCCTGCGGGTGCATGGCGTGTTTCCAGGCGTCGGTCGAGGCGGCTGCGGGCAGGCCCAGCATGTCCCGCCAACGCAGGCTCAGCGAGGCCTCGCCGGTCAACAGGTTGCGCTGCCAAAAGCCCAGGCCTGCACCTTCCAGGGCCAGCTCGGACAGGGCCGCACTTTCTTTCAAGGCGCGCTCCAGCCGCTGCTTGTCCACCGCCGCCAGCACCTGGCCGGGCAGGGTCAGCAGGTAGCCCTGGCGCTCGTCTTTGATCAGGTAATCAGCAAAGCCCTCGCGCAGCGCGCGGGCAGCGGTGGCTTCTTCGCCGGGCGCCACCAGGATCAGGCCGGGGGTGTCACCCAAAGCTGGGAGCAGGTCAAAGGCCGTGCCATCCGGCAAAGGGGTGCCCACCAAGGCCACGTCCGGCATCCGCTCTTGGAGCAAGGCAAGGGCCTGTGCCACGGAACTGGCCGTTTGCAGCTGCCAGCCAGGGTGCTGGCGGGTGAGCATGTCGCGCAGCGCCTCCTGGTGGGCGCTATCGCATTCGATCAAGAGCAGGGCGATGGCCATGGGCGACAGGTTCGCCCCCAGAGGGGCATGAGTGTGGGGCGATTATGTGCATGAACCTGTAACGCAAATCAACCCTCAGTTTCATTTGTTGCTTGGGCGTATCTAACGGAGCAGGATGTCCTTGTGATGAGGCTGGTTTTGTGGCGTGCGACGCTGGCTTGGCAAAATCGGGGATGACCGCCCGGGAGCGGCTCTTTTTTTGGATTTTGAAACCCCATGAGCGCTGATACGCCTTTTTCCGTCAACCAATACCTCAAAGACCACATCCGAACCGTGCCGGACTGGCCCGCGGCGGGCGTGCAGTTCCGCGACATCACCCCCTTGCTGCAAGACCCGAAGGTGTTTCGCGTGCTGATCGACGCGTTCGTGCACCGCTACATGGACAAGAAGTTGCGCCCCGATGTGGTGGCCGGTCTGGATGCGCGCGGCTTCATTCTGGGCGCGGTCGTGGCCTATGAGCTGAACGTGGGTTTTGTGCCGATCCGCAAAAAAGGCAAGCTGCCCTTCACCACGGTGGAAGAAACCTACGAGCTGGAGTACGGCAGCGCCACCGTGGAGCTGCACACCGACGCCGTCAAGCCCGGCGACCGGGTGTTGCTGATCGACGACCTGATCGCCACTGGCGGCACCATGATGGCGGGCCGGCGCTTGCTGGAGAAGCTGGGCGCGGTGGTCACCGAGGGGGCGGCCATTGTGGATTTGCCCGAGCTGGGCGGCTCCGATCGCTTGCGCGAGAGCGGCTTGCCCTTGTTCACCCTGGTGGACTTCGCCGGGCACTGAGCGTCGAACGCGCTTTGGCCGAACAGGCACCAGGCCAGCGCTGGATGCGGCCCCTTCAGTCGCGGTGCCGCGCGGCCTTGCTCAGCAGGGCCTGCGGGATGCTCAGCGAGCGCTGACCCGGGCGCAGCTCAAAAGACTCGCCAGCGCGCAGCGTGCCGGGCTGTTGCACGGCCAGGTAAAAGCCGCTGCGCTGGCTTTGCAGCATGCGCTTGGCGGCCTGGGCAAAGCCCATCACGGCGTTGAACTTGCCGCAGGGCTCGCGGGCGGCGGTGACGCGCAGCACGCAGTGCTCAAACACCAGGCAGTCACCGACCCACACCTGCTGCTCCAGCAGGCCACTCAGGCTGAGGTTCTCGCCCGCAAAGCCCGGCGGCAGGGTTTCGTCGAACAGGCTCACGCCCTGCTCGCGGCGCTGGGCCTGCCAGTAGGCGTAGTGCTCGGTGGGCCAGGCGTAGATGGCTTTTTCCAGCCCGCCATGCACGCTGGGGTCGGCTTGTTCGTCCCCGGCCAGGCCCAGCGGGCCCACCGCCACCGCCCCACTGACGGGCTGCTTGCCAATCGCGCTCATGACGCGCCGCCCCGCGATCTGCAAGGGCCGGACTTGGCCGATGTTGAGCGACAGGACTTGCATCAAGGCCTCCAGGTTCAGACTTCGGCGTGGGTGGGCAGCTCGGCTGCCGGGCCCGGGCGCCCATACAGGTAGCCTTGGTAGGCGTCGCAGCCATAGCTGGCCAGGCAGTCGCGCTGGGCGGCGGTTTCCACGCCTTCGGCGATCACCGACAGGCCCAGGTTCTTGCCCAGGGCCACGATGGTTCGGGCGATGGTGGCGTCGTTGCTGTCCACCAGCAGGTCGCGCACAAAAGACTGGTCGATCTTGAGCTGGTCCAGCGGCAGGCGCTTGAGGTAGCTGAGGCTGGAATAGCCCGTGCCAAAGTCGTCCAGCGAGAAGCCCACGCCGTGCGCCTGCAAGGCCGTCATCTTGGTGATGATGTCTTCCACGTCGTGCAGCAGCAGGCTTTCGGTCAGTTCCAGTTTGAGTCGGCTGGCGGGCGCTCCGGTGGTGGCCAGCGTGTTCAGCACCTGCTCGACAAAGTCGGGCTGGCGGTACTGGCGCGCGCTGACGTTGATGGCCAGGGTCAGGTGGGTGCGCTCCGGGGTTCGTGCCCAGTCGGCGAGTTGGCGACAGCCCTCGGTCAGCACCCACAGGCCCAGCGGCAGGATCAGCCCGGTCTCTTCGGCCAGGGGGATGAAGTCGGCCGGTGACACCAGGCCTTGTTGCGGGTGGCGCCAGCGCACCAGGGCTTCGGCGCCCACCACCTGGCCGGCGGCACTGACCTGGGCCTGGTAGTACAGCAGCAGCTGGCCGTCGCGGATGGCCACGCGCAAATCGGCCTCCATGGCCGCGCGCTGCGCCACCAGGGCCTGCATGGCCGGGTCAAAAAAGCGCAGCGTGTTGCGCCCAGCGGCCTTGGCCTGGTACATCGCCAAGTCGGCACGCTGCAGCATCTCGTCGAGGTGGGATTGGCGGTCGAACAAGGTGATGCCCATGCTGGGCGAGCAGTGGTACTCGTTGCCGTTGAGGTCGTAGGCCTGGTTCAGCGCCTCACGCAGGGTTTCGCCCACGCTCTCGGCCTGGCGCGCGGCCTCGCCGTTGTTCAGGTCCAGGCCTTCGAGCATGACCACAAATTCATCGCCGCCCAGGCGTGACACGGTGTCGGTTTCACGCACCCCGGCTTTGAGGCGCTGCGCCACCTGCTTGAGCAACAGGTCACCCTTGTCGTGGCCCAAGGTGTCGTTGAGGGTCTTGAAGTTGTCCAGGTCGATGAAGATCAAGGCGCCATTGCGCTGGCGCCGCTGGCTGGAGGCCAGGGCCTGGCGCAGCCGGTCCAGCAGCAGGCGGCGGTTGGGCAGGCCGGTCAGGGGGTCGAAGAAGGCCAGGTGGCGAATCTCGTTTTCAGCCGCCTTGCGCTGGGTGATGTCGGTCAGGGTGCTGACGTAGTGGGTCACGTCGCCGTCTTGGCTCTTCACGGCGGTGATGGTCAGCCATTCGGGGAAGATTTCGCCATTCTTGCGGCGGTTCCAGATCTCACCGCGCCATTGGCCGCGCGACATCACCGCTTGCCACATGTTGGCGTAGAAGGCGTCGTCGTGGCGGCCTGACTTGAGCAGCTTGGGGGTCTGGCCCACGGCGTCTTGCGAGCTGTAGCCGGTGATCTCGCAGAAAGCCTGGTTGACCTTCAGGATCACGCCCTGGCTGTCCGCCACCATCATGCCTTCCTGGGTTTCGAAGGCCGTGGCCGCGATGCGCAGCTCGGCGTCCATGTGGCGGCGCTCGGTGATGTCTTCCAGGATGCCCAGGTACTGCACGGCCTGACCTTGGTCGTCGAAGATGGGCGAGAGCTGCACGCTTTGCCACAGCACCCGGCCGTCTTTGCAGCGTGTGGGCACTTCGCCCTGCCAATTTTGGCCGGCGTCCAGGGCCTGCCACAGGGCCTTGTAACGCCCTTGCGGGCGCTGGCTCAGGCGCAGGAAGTCAGGGCTCTGGCCCAGCACCTCGGCGGCGCTGTAGCCGCTCAGGCGCTCGAACTCGGGGTTCACGTAGCTGATGCGGCGCGAGGTGTCGGTGATCAGGATGGACACCGGGCTTTGGTCCATGGCGCGAGTCAGGGTGCGCAACTCGGCGGCCTGCTGGCGCAGCACCGCAATGTGGCGCGCGTTTTGGTGGTGGTAGGCGTTGAACAGGCGGCGTGACCAGCGCGAGAACAGCAGCGAGCCCCCCAGCGCCACCAGCAGCGCGGCCAGCACGGCCAGGGCCTGGGTCATGAGGCGCTGGCTGCTGCCTTGCTCGTAGAGCAGGCGCTCTTGGTTCAGCGCTTCTTGCAGCTCGTCGTCGAACACGGTCGCGGCCACGACCCAGCCCCAGGGCTGGATGGTCTTGACCAAGGCGGTTTTCGGGGCCAGTTGCCCGGTTTTGGGGTCCGGCCACTCGTAACGGACGAAGCCGCCCCCGTTGTGGCTGCTCTGGTGCATTTTCTCCAGCGCCCGCCCCTCGGCTGGGGGCAGCACCGAGTAGTGCTTGCCTTCCAGCGAAGCATTGCCCGGCGACAGCAGAGAGCGGCCCTGGCTGTCGATCAGGCCGAAGTAGCCGCTGCTGCCAAAGCGCAGCGAGCGCAGGTGGTCCAGCGCTTCTTTCTGCTGCTGTTCTTCCCATTTGTAGGTGTAGTCGCCCGCGCCGATCAGCCAGCCGTAGGGCGCAAAGTGGCGCACATAGGCCAGCTTGTCAGCCATCTGCTTGGGTTGGTCCGGCAGGTACCAGCGGTAGCGCGAAAAGCCCTGACCGCGCGGCTGTTGGGCGGCCTCGATCAGGCCTTGCATGATGCGGTGGCCCGTGTCGTCGCGGTTGTCGGGCAGCAGCTTGCCCTCCAGTTGCGGCGCGGTGGGCAGCAGCACAAAGCGGCCTTCGAGGTCGTCAATGAAGTAGTAACCCCGGCCGTCAAAAAAACGCACCTGGCGCAAGGCCTCGATGATCAGGCGCTTGACTTCGGCCGCTGGGCGGCGCGGGGACTCGTGCTGGTAAATCGACTCGACCACCTGCATGGCCCCGTCGACCTGGCTGGTCAGGCTTTGGCGCAGCACCTGATCGGTACGGGAGCGTACAAAAGTCAGGTAGCTGAGGGCGGATTCCATTTCGGCGCTCAGGCGGGCGTGCTGTTGGCGCTCGATCACCGCCTCCATGCGCCGCAAGGAGGCACTTTGCTCCGACAGGTTCTGCCAGGAGAAAAAGCCAGTCAGCGCCAGCGTCAGGCCGAGCACGATCAGCAGCGTGCCGATCAAGTGCAATCGGGGCACGCTTTGTTCATTGGCCAGCAGGCGGCGCGGGCGCGGCTGTGTCTCGGCAGGGACCAGCGGGGCGGGGGTGTCAGCAGGCAAGGGCATCAGCGCATCAAGGCTTCGATCTCATCCGGGTGGACGGGCACGTCACGGGTGATCAGCTCGCAGCCCTGTTCGGTGACGATGGCGTCGTCCTCGATGCGGATGCCGATGTGGTGGAAGGCCTCGGGCACCCCCGGGGCGGGCCGCACATACAGGCCGGGCTCCAGCGTCAGCACCATGCCCGGGCGCAGGATGCGGCTGGGGCGGTTGGTGATGGTCTCGCCCGACAAGGGGTCCAGGCGCAAGCTGGTCTGGCCCACTTCAGTTGGTTCCACATAGCTGCCGCAGTCGTGCACATCCATGCCCAGCCAGTGGCTGGTGCGGTGCATGTAGAAGGGGAAGTAGCTGCGGTTGGCGATCACGTCCTCGACCGTGCCCACGGTGTTGCGGTCCAGCAGGCCCAGGTCCAGCAGGCCCTGCGAGAGCACGGCCACCGTGGCTTCGTGCGGGTCGTTGAAGCGGGCACCCGCGCGGGTGGCGGCCACCGAGGCGTCCTGTGAGGCCAGCACCAGTTCGTACAGCGCGCGCTGCGGCCCGCTGAAGCGGCCGTTGGCGGGGAAGGTTCGGGTGATGTCGCTGGCGTAGCCGTCGAGTTCGCAGCCGGCGTCGATCAGCACCAGCTCGCCGTCGCGCACCGGGGCGGCGTCGGCGCGGTAGTGCAGCACGCAGGCGTTCGCGCCCGCCGCCACGATGGAGCTGTAGGCCGGGTACTGCGAGCCGCCCAGGCGGAACTCATGCAGCAGCTCGGCGTCGAGGTGGTACTCACGCACGTCTTCGCCAGCGCGCAGCTTGCGTGCGCTCAGTTGCATGGCGCGCACATGGGCCCGGGCGCTGATGCGTGCGGCGCGGCGCATGGTGTCTTGCTCGTGCACGTCTTTGACCAGGCGCATCTCGTCGAGCACGTCGCACAGGTCACGCTGCACCGCCGGGCACAGGGCGCCAAAGCGGACCCGGGCGCGCACCTGGCTGAGCCAGCCGTCCACACGCGTTTCCAGGCCCTTGTGGGTGGCAAAGGGGTAGTGCACCACGTCGCGGTTTTCCAGCAGGCGCGGCAGCCGGGTGTCGAGCTCGGCCACCGACCAGGCCGCGTCCACCCCCAGCGCCTCGGGCGCGGCATCGGGGCCCAGGCGGTAGCCGTCCCAGATCTCGCGCTCCAGGTCCTTGGGTTGGCACCACAGGGTGCTGTGGCCGTCGCCCGTGATGACCAGCCAGGCGTTGGGCTCGGTGAAGCCGGTCAGGTAGTAGAAGTAGCTGTCGTGGCGGTACAGAAAGTCGCTGTCGCGGTTGCGCTGGCGCTCCGGCGCCGTGGGGATGATGGCAATGCCACGCGTGCCAATGGCGCGCGCCACGCGGTCGCGGCGTTCGGCATAGACCGAGGCGGGGAGGCTCAGGGGGGCGGTGGAAGTCATGGGCGGCCTGGTGAAGGTAGACGTCGGTAGAGGGGGCTGGGGGCCTTAGGTTCCGCTGGCGGGCACGCGGTTGAGTTCGGCCAGGCGTTCGGGCGTGCCGACATCGGTCCAGCGCCCGTGGTACAGGCTGGCACTTACCCGGCCTTGGTCCATGGCCTGGCGCAGCAGCGGGGCCAGGGCGGCCACGGCGCCGCGGGGGTTGCCAGGGGACAGATCGGTCCAGGGCGCGCCCAGCAACTCGGCGCGGAACAGGCCGATGGTGCTGTAGGTGTAGCGTGGGCCGGAGGCTTCGGGCGGCAGGTTCAGGGCCAGCCCGGCCTCGCTCAGGCCAAAGTCGCCGCGGGGGTTGTGCGCTGGGTTGGGCACCAGCCACAGGTGGGCCAGCGCCGGGCTGGCCACAAAGCGGGCCACGGCGGCGGGGTCGAAGACAAAGTCCGGCGCGAACACATCACCCGCGGCCAGCCAGAACACCGGGCCCAGCAGCGGCAGGGCGCGCGCCATGCCGCCTGCGGTTTCCAGGGCGCGGCCAAAGTCGGCGGCCTCGTCGGAATAGCGCAGCGCGATGTGGCCTTGTGGGTGGTCAAAGCCGGCGCCGAAATGGCTTTGGATTTGCTCGCCCAGCCAGGCCGTGTTGATGACCACGCGGGCACAGCCGGCCTGGCCCAGCGCCTGCAGGTGCCACGCCAGCAGCGGCTGGTCGTGCACGCGCAACAAGGGCTTGGGGGTGTGGTCGGTCAGCGGGCGCATGCGCTCGCCCCGGCCGGCGGCCAGCAGCAAGGCGGGAATGGGCAGGGTCGGCGTTGGCGTCAGGTCACTCATGCGGGCACCGGGCTGAAAACGAGAGGCGCCAGCGCAGGGGCTGGCGCGGCATGCAGCGACTGGCCGCGCTGCCATTCCTGCAGCTGTTGCCGCTCGGGCTGGAACAGGGCCAGCAAGGCTTGCTGCAAGGCGCGGGCGCGTTCGCTGTGGTCGGCGCTGAAGTTGCACACATAGACGTCCAGCGTCACCGCGGCGCGCTCAGGCCAGGTGTGCACGCACAGGTGCGACTCGGCCAGCAGCACCGTGGCGGTCACGCCGCCAGGGCCTTGGGCGCTGGCCGGGAAGGTGTGGAACAGCTGGCCCACGCTGTGCAGGCCGCAGTTCGCCACGGCCGCCAGGCAGGCCTGGCCCAGCGCGTTCGCGTCCAGCAACCACTGCGGGTCGCAGCGGCAGCGGTGCAAATCGGCGGTGAGGTGCAGGCCATCCATGAAGGGCTCCACTTTAGTGCATGTCAAGGGGCTCGATCGCCATCCGAGGGGGGTAAAAACAGGCTTGTGCACCGCTGTGGCGGGAGGGGTCGGCCGCGCCGGTAAAATAGGGGTTTCCCCAGACCCTCCAACCCGGAGCTGCTTCCGATGGCCAACACCCAACAACACCAAGACATGGCAAACGCAATTCGCGCGTTGGCCATGGACGCCGTTCAACTTGCCAACTCGGGTCACCCGGGTGCGCCCATGGGCATGGCCGACATGGCCGTGGCCCTGTGGTCCCAGCACCTCAAGCACAGCCCGAGCAACCCGAACTGGCTGGACCGCGACCGCTTTGTGCTGTCCAACGGCCACGGCTCCATGCTCATTTACGCGCTGCTGCACCTCACCGGCTACGACCTGCCGATGGACGAGCTGAAGAACTTCCGCAAGCTGCACAGCAAGACCGCTGGCCACCCCGAAGTGGGCATCACCCCCGGCGTGGAGACGACCACCGGCCCGCTGGGCCAAGGCATCACCAATGCCGTCGGCTTTGCACTGGCTGAAAAGCTGCTGGCCAAAGAGTTCAACCGCGACGGCCATGCCGTGGTCGACCACCACACCTACGCCTTCCTGGGCGATGGTTGCTTGATGGAAGGCATCAGCCACGAAGCTGCTGCCCTGGCCGGTGCCTGGAAGCTCAACAAGCTGATCGCCCTGTACGACGACAACGGCATCTCCATCGACGGCCAAGTGGCCCCCTGGTTCATCGACAACACGGCCCAACGCTTCCAAGCCTATGGCTGGAACGTCATCGGCCCGGTGGACGGCCACGACGTGGACGCTGTGTCGCAAGCCATTGCCCAAGCCAAGGCCAGCGCCAGCGCGCCCAGCCTGATCATCTGCAAGACCGCCATCGGCAAGGGTTCGCCCAACCGCGCCAACACCGCCAAGGCGCACGGCGAGCCGCTGGGTGCCGAAGAAATCGGCCTGACCCGCGCCGCCCTGGGCTGGAACCACGCCCCGTTCGAGATCCCTGCCGACGTGTACGCCGGCTGGGACGCCAAGACCAAGGGCCAGGCCGCCGAAGGCGAATGGGACGCCCGCTTTGCCGCCTACCAGGCCGCCCACCCCGAGCTGGCCGCCGAGCTGCTGCGCCGCATGGCCGGCGAGCTGCCGAAGAACTTCGCCCAAGTGGCGGTGGACGCCGCCATCGCCGCCCACACCAAGGCCGAAACCGTGGCCAGCCGCAAGGCCAGCCAACTGGCGCTGGAAGCCTTCACGGCCGCCCTGCCCGAATTGCTGGGTGGCTCCGCCGACCTGACCGGCTCCAACCTGACCAACACCAAGAGCACGCCCAACCTGCGCTTTGACGCGGCGGGCGACGTGGTGCAGACCGCCGACGCCGAAGGCCGCCTGATCGGTGGCCGCCACATCAACTACGGTGTGCGCGAATTCGGCATGGCCGCCATCATGAACGGCGTCGCCCTGCACGGTGGTTTCATCCCCTACGGTGGCACCTTCCTGACCTTCAGCGACTACAGCCGCAACGCCATCCGCATGGCCGCGCTGATGAAGCAGCGCGTCATCCATGTGTTCACCCACGACTCCATCGGCCTGGGTGAAGACGGTCCGACCCACCAGTCGATCGAGCACGCCGCCAGCCTGCGCCTGATCCCGAACCTGGACGTGTGGCGTCCCGCCGACACGGCTGAAACCACCATCGCCTGGGCCGTGGCCCTGGAGAACAAGAACCGCCCGACCGCCCTGTTGCTGTCGCGTCAGAACCTGCCCTACTCGCCCAAGAAAGACCTGGGCGAGATCAGCCGCGGTGCCTACATCCTGAGCGAGCCGGCCGACATCGGCTTCAAGAAGAAGGCCCAGGCCGTCATCATCGCCACCGGCTCCGAAGTGCAACTGGCCCTGGCCGCGCAAAAGCTGCTGGCCGAGAAGAAGGTCTTTGTGCGCGTGGTCTCGGTGCCCAGCACCACCACCTTCGACCGCCAGACCGTGGCCTACAAGAAGTCCGTGCTGCCGGCCGGCCTGCCCCGCGTGGCGGTCGAAATGGGCAGCACCGATGGCTGGTGGAAGTACGGCGTGTCCGCTGTGGTGGGCATCGACACCTATGGTGAGTCGGCGCCTGCGCCGGTGCTGTTCAAGCACTTCGGCTTCACCCCCGAGAACGTGGCTGACACGGTGCGCGCCGTGCTGGCCAAGTAAGCATTGCATTTCATTCAACTTCAGAAAGAGACTGTCATGGCTATCAAGGTTGGTATCAACGGCTTCGGCCGCATTGGCCGCATGGTGTTCCGCGCCGCGGTGCAGAACTTCTCCGACATCGAGATCGTGGGCATCAACGACCTGCTCGAACCCGACTACCTGGCGTACATGCTGAAGTACGACAGCGTGCACGGCCGCTTCAAGGGTGACATCGCCATCGAAGGCAACACCCTGGTGGTCAACGGCAAGAAGATCCGCCTGACGGCCGAGCGCGACCCCGCGAACCTGAAGTGGGACGAAGTCGGCGCCGACGTGGTGATCGAATCCACCGGCCTGTTCCTGACCAAGGAAACCGCCGAGAAGCACCTGGCCGCTGGCGCCAAGAAGGTCATCCTGTCGGCCCCGTCCAAGGACGACACCCCGATGTTCGTCTACGGCGTCAACGACAAGACCTACGCCGGCCAAGCCATCATCTCCAACGCTTCGTGCACCACCAACTGCCTGGCCCCCGTGGCCAAGGTGCTGAACGACAAGTGGGGCATCAAGCGCGGCCTGATGACCACGGTGCACGCGGCCACCGCCACGCAAAAGACCGTGGACGGCCCGTCCAACAAAGACTGGCGCGGCGGCCGTGGCATCCTGGAAAACATCATCCCGTCGAGCACGGGCGCGGCCAAGGCCGTGGGCGTGGTGATTCCTGAGCTCAACAAGAAGCTGACCGGCATGTCCTTCCGCGTGCCCACCTCCGACGTGTCGGTGGTGGACTTGACCGTGGAACTCAACAGCGCCGCCAGCTACGCTGAGATCTGCGCCGAAATGAAGGCCCAGTCCCAAGGCGCTCTGAAGGGCGTGCTGGGTTACACCGAAGACAAGGTGGTGGCCACCGACTTCCGTGGCGAGTCCTGCACCTCGGTGTTCGACGCTGAAGCCGGCATTGCGCTGGACAGCACCTTCGTCAAGGTCGTGAGCTGGTACGACAACGAATGGGGCTACTCGAACAAGTGCCTCGAAATGGTGCGCGTCGTCTCCAAGTAAGCCTTCACAGGCCCCCGCAAAACGCGCCTTTGGGCGCGTTTTGTTTTGGACCTGCGCACGCGCGAAGCGCCCTGTCCGGCCTGGTGTCACCCAGCCGGGAGCCTGTTGAGGCTCGCGCTTCCCGCTGGCCAGGTCCTGTCCCCGTGCCGGTGCTGGCTGCCCCGGTGCGCTGGTTTTGTCTTGTTGCAGCCGTTCAAGGGATTTCCAACATGCTGTCTTCCTCTGCTTCTCTGCGCCGCGCACTGGGCGTCGCTGCCTGTGCCCTGGGCACCGTGACCCTGGCCTCGGCCCAGGATGTGCAAACCGTCAAGATCGGCCATGCCGGCCCCACCTCGGGTGGCATCGCCCACATCGGCAAAGACACTGAAAACGGTGTGCGCCTGGCGCTGGAAGAAGCCAACACGCAAAACCTGGTGATTGGCGGCAAGAAGATCCGCTTCGAGCTGGCCGCCGAAGACGACGCCGGCGACCCACGCCAGGCCACGGCGGTGGCGCAGAAAATGTGCGATGCCCGTGTCGCCGGCGTGGTGGGCCACTTGCAGTCGGGCACCTCGATCCCGGCCTCGGGCCTGTACGCCAAGTGCGAGCTGCCCAACATCACCGCCTCGGCCTCCAACCCCGACCTGACCAAGCCCGGCTACAAGACCACCTTCCGCCTGATCGCCAACGACAACGCCCTGGGCGCGGCGCTGGCCTACTACGCCGCCGATGCGCTCAAGGTCAAGCGCGTGGCCATCATTGACGACCGCACGGCCTACGGCCAGGGCGTGGCCGCCGTGTTCAAGGCCACGGCGCTGCAAAAGGGCTTGACCGTGGTGGGCGAAGAGTTCACCAATGACAAGGCCACCGACTTCACCGCCATCCTGACCGCGCTCAAGGCCAAGAAGCCTGACGCGGTGTTCTATGGCGGCCTGGACGCCCAGGCTGGCCCCATGCTGCGCCAGCTGGAGCAGCTTGGCATGGCCGATGTGAAGCTGTTTGGCGGTGACGCGCTGTGCACCGAAAAGCTGGCCGAGCTGTCGTCCAAGGCGGCCCCCTTGGCTGGCGTGACCTGCGCCACCGGGGGTGCCTCGCTGGCCAAGATGCCGGGCGGCGCCGACTGGAAGAAGAAGTACGACGCCCGCTTCCCCGGTCAGTTCCAGATTTACAGCCCCTACGCCTATGACGCCGCGCGCGTGCTGATCGAGGCCATGAAGAGCGCCAATTCCACCGACCCCCAGGTCTACCTGGGCGCGCTGGCCAAGACCAACTTCAAGGGGGTGACTGGCGCCATTGCCTTCACCGCCAAGGGCGAGCTGACCCAACCCGCCGTGACCCTGTACGGCTTCCGCGACGGTGTGCGCACCCCGCTGAACTGAGCGCGTCTGCGAGTGAGCTTCCTCCCCGAAGCCGACCCGGCCTTGCACTGGGTCTGGCAAGGCGCCGACTCCGAGCTGGCCGAGCTGGCGCCGCGCAGCCTGGGTCCGCTGGGCCCGCAGCGGGCGCTGCGCTGGGCCGCTGCGGCGGTGGCCGCTCGCGCCCCGGGTGCGCCGGCCTTCATGCCGCCGCTGCGTGGCCATGTGCGTGATTGGCGCCTGTGGCTGGACGATGGTGCCGGCCTGGCCCTGCCCCCGGCCCAGGGCGCGCTGCAGGAGGCGACCCTGCACTGCGACGGCCAGCGCTGGCCCGCGTTGGCCCTGCCCAGTGAACTGCAGGGCGAGCTGAGCCTGTGCCTGCGCTGGCGCCAGGGCGGCGAGTGGCATTGGCAGGGCCGTTGGCTGCGTGCCGAGGGCTTGGCGGGCCTGCCTTTTTTTGCCAGCCTGGCTTGCTGAGTGCGCTCCCGCGGCGGCGCCTCTCGCGGGGCCTGGGGGCTGGCGTGCCGGTTCAGGCTTGATCAAGATCAACGCTGAACGCGGCCCCAGAGGGACAATTTAGACATGCCTTCGGGTGGGCCCGGCACCTGTCAGGGGCCGCAGACCTGGAGGTCTGAAAGTGTGGCTTCCATGTTGTCTCTCTTGGACCGTCAAACCCTGGCGGTCGTCGTGGCCTGTGTCTCCCTGGTCACTTGGGTGGTGATGCTCACCATTTGGTTCATCAACCGAGAGATTAAGGGTCTGCGTTGGTGGATGGGGGCCTCGCTCACGTCGGTGTTGGGCTTCTTGACCCTGCCCCTGGCGCAACTCTTTGGCGGGTCCTTCAGCACGGCTTTGGTGCTCAACCACGCGGCCAGCCTGATCAGCCTGAGCCTCATGTTGCAAGGCAGCCTGGCCTTCTGCGGCTGTGCCTGGGCCCGGTCAGGTGCCAAGCTGTTGCCTAGCCTGTGGGTGCTGGCGGTGGTGCTGGCCTGGGGCAACCGCGACCACGCGATTCGCCGCTACCTCATGCACGACGCGGCGGCGGTGGCTTTGTTGTTGGGCACGGCTTTCACCTTGAGCTGGCGCAGCCGTCCCCAGGCGCGGGCGGCGCAGCGCCTGGCCGCTGCTTTCGCGGGCTTGATGGCCCTGGCCTTGGCCAGCCGCTGGGGGCTGGCCTGGCAAGCCCAAGACGACCTGGCGATACAGAACCACCCCATTCAGGGCGTGCTGCACCTGGTCATCGTGATCTTCACCATGGGCTGGACCTACAGCGTCAGCTTGGCCTGCTACCAGCTGGCCCAGGCCCAGGTGTTGAACCTGGCGCGCGAGGATGCGCTCACGGGCTTGCCCAACCGCCGTTATTTTGACGAGATGCTGGACCGCGAGGTCTGGCGCGCCGAGCGCAGCGGCACCCCGTTTGCGCTGGTCATGGCCGACATCAACGGCTTCAAACAGGTCAACGACCAGCTGGGCCATGCGGCCGGTGACGCCTTGCTGATCGAGGTCGGACGTCGCTTGCAGGCCTTTGCCCGGGGCGGTGACTTTGTGGCCCGCCTGGGGGGCGATGAGTTCATCGTGCTCTTGCATGACGTGGCCTCGGTGGGCCTGGCCGAGCAGGCGGTGGCCCGCTTGCGTGCGGCCCTGGATGGACCCATGCCTTGGGCGGGGCGTGCCGTGCCGATTGAGTTGAGCCTGGGTTCGGCCCGTTGGCCCGAGGACGGGCAACAACCGGGCCAGTTGGTGCAGCAGGCGGACCAGCGCATGTACGCCGAGAAGGCGCAACTCAAGGCCCAGCGCGGGCTGCGCCCGGCGGCTTGAAGGATTTGGCGGGAGGCGCTTGGGGGCGCGCGCCGTCCTGCCTCAGGGCCGGCGCCGTGCCGCCGCGCGCAAGGGCGTGAGCAGCTCGCCCAAGCCGTTGTGGTCGATCTCGCGCATCAAGGCCAGCAATTGGCCCAATTCGCCCTTCGGAAAGCCCTCACGCGCCAACCAATGCAGGTAGTTGGCGGGCAGGTCGGCAATCACCGTGCCCTTGTGCTTGCCAAAGGGCATCTCCAGCGTGACCAGGCGCTGCAGGTCTTCGGGTTTCATCCACCGGCCTGTTTGGCGGCGTAGCCTTGTTTCAGCAAGGCGGCCAGCACGGTCTCGCGGTGGTCGCCTTGCACTTCGATCACACCGTCCTTGACCGTGCCGCCTGAGCCGCAAGTGGCTTTGAGCTGTTTGCCCAGGGCATCGAGCGCGGCCTCATCCAGCGGCAGGCCCTTGACCAGGGTGACGCCTTTGCCGCGCCGGCCCTTGGTCTCCAGCCACACCCGCACCGGGGCGCTGCGCAAGGCCTTGGCCTGGGCCAGGGCGGCGCAGCGGCAGGCGTCCAGCGCTTCGCCGCAGCCGGGGCAGGAGCGTTCGCTGGCCGCCACGGTGCGCAGGCCCGCCAGTTGGGCCATCTGGGCCAGGTCGGCCAGTCCGTTCTTCTTCATGCTCGCGGGCGCCGTGCGCGCTCTCAGTGTTGGTGGCCGTGTTCGCCGTGCACGTGGCGGTGGGCGATCTCTTCTTCACTGGCGGCGCGCACGCCGGTCACATGCAGGCTGAACTGCAGGTCCAGACCGGCCAGCGGGTGGTTGCCGTCCAGGTGGACTTCGGGGCCCTTGATCTTCATGACGGTGTAGATCTGTGGTTCGCCCTGGTCGTTGCGGCCTTCGAGCTGGCCGCCAACCTTCACGCCGGGCGGGAACTCGCTCTTGGGGATCACACGCACCAGGCTTTCGTCGCGCACGCCAAAGGCGTCGGCGGCGGCCAGGTTCAGTTGCACCTTGTGGCCGGCTTCCTGGCCTTGCAGGGCTTCTTCGATCTTGGGCAGGGTGTTGTCGTAGCCGCCATGCAGGTAGACCATGGGCTCTTTGCTTTGCTCGATCAGCTTGCCCTGGGCATTGGCCACTTTGAATTGCAGGGTGACGACGGTGTCTTTGTCGATTTTCATGGGGCGGCCTTTCATGCGCGGGAAATGAGGGCCGCATTGTCGCGCACTGCGGCCGCCCCTGCCGGGGCGATCAGGGTGGGCTCACGGTGCGCCGGGGCAGGCGCCGGGTTTCGCCCAGGGCCATGACACCAAAATCGGCCTCGCTCAGGCCCCGGGTCTGGCGCGCCTGGGCCAGGTCCAATGGCGGCTGGTCCAGCGCCTCGTCGCTCAGCAAGAAAGTGCCCCAGTGCACGCCCACGCTGCGCTTGGCGCCAAGGTCCAGGTGCACTTGCACGGCTTCATCAGGGTCCACGTGCTGCTCTTTCATGAACCAGCGCGGCGCGTAGGCGCCGATGGCGATCAAGGCCAGGTCAAAGCCGCCGCCCTGGGCCGGCACTTGGCGCGCGGCATAGCGCTCCCGGGTGGCCTTGAAATCGGCGCTGTAGCCGGTGTCCCCACTGAAGTACCAGTGGAAGTCCGGCCCCAGCACGGTCCAGCCGCCCCACAGCGAGTGGTTGTGGTCGCTCACGCCGCGCGCCGACCAGTGCTGCACGGGCGTGAGCGCAAAGTCCACGCCGGCCACGCGGCGCTCCTGCCACCAGTCCAGCTCTTCCACGCGTTCGATGCCTTGGTCCTGCATCCAGGCCTTCAGGCCCAGCGGCACCAGGAACAGGGGCGAGCCACCGGCCTGCGCCGCCAGGGCTTGCACGCTGGCGCGGTCGAGGTGGTCGTAGTGGTTGTGCGAGATCAGCACCACGTCGATGGGGGGCAGCTGGTCCAGCGTCAGGCCGGGTGGCTGCTGGCGCTGGGGGCCGATCCACTGCACCATGAAGGCCCGCTGCGAGAACATGGGGTCGGTCAGCACGTTCAGGCCGCTGGCCTGCACCAGGGTGCTGGCGTGGCCGATCCAGGTCAGCGCGGGCTGCATCTGGGCGCCGGCGCGCGCGTTGGCCTGCAGGAAGGCCAGGTCCGGTGCCTGCTGGGGCGTGGCCTGGCGCGCCGCCACGGGCAGGCCGTCGCGCCACTTCTCCCACTGCCAGCGCAGCAAGTCACCGAGCGGCTTTTCCACCTGCACGCCACTGGGGTTGTGAAAACCCTTGGCGTTGCGGTGCGGGCTGTTGGCACTGGGGTCGCTGGCGGGGGGGCTGCTGCAGCCGGCCATCAGGCCCGCCAGGGCCACTGTGAGGGCCAGGCGCAGGGGACCAGGGCGGGCAAGGCGCGCGCGGCGCCCGACGTCGGAGTGGTTTGGCATGGGCCGCATTGTGGCGCGCGGCCAGCCTGCCGGGGGCGACGCGCATAATGGCCCTCTTCTTTATGTCCCCCTGCCCTGGTCACGCAAGCCGACCGGGCTACCGACGATGCCCGGCTACCACACCAAGCAAGAGAGCATCGCCGTCGCGGGCGCTGACCACCTCCTGATCCGATCCCTGCTCGACCGCCAGCAGTTTGCCGACCCGTTGGGCGAGGCTGAGCGCCTGGGCATTTCATCCGCTTCCTGGCCCTTGTTTGGCCTGCTGTGGCCTTCGGGTGCACAGCTGGCCGCGCGCATGGCCAGCCGCACCCTGTGCCAGGGCGAGCGCATCCTGGAGATTGGCTGCGGCCTGGCCTTGGCCAGCCTGGTCACGCACCGGCGCGGCTCGGACGTCACGGCCAGCGACTGCCACCCGCTGACGGCGGCCTTTTTGCTGGAGAACCTGCGCTTGAACGAACTGCCGCCGCTCAAGTACCTGCATGGCCACTGGGGCGCCCCCGAGGCCTTGGTGGGCGACCCGGTGCGGGCCTGCGTCACGGGCTTGTTTGACCTCATCATCGGCAGCGACCTGCTGTACGAGCGCGATGCCCATGCCGACCTGGCCGGCTTCATTGGCCTGCATGCCTCCGACCAGTCCCAGGTCTGGATCGTTGATCCCGACCGTGGCAACCGGCCCGCTTTTCACCGCCAGATGGCGGCGCAGGGCTTTCGCCTGCACGAAGAGCGCCTGGACCAGCTTGCCACCGCCCACACCCTGGCCTACAAGGGCCGCTTGCTGAGCTACCAGCGCGGGGATTTGGGCGGGGCACCGCCCCAGCCTGTCGCCCTGGCCTGAGGGCCCGGCGCGGGTTTTATTCGGCGCTGGCGCCAGAGGCCTTCACGGCCCGGCCCCATTGGACGATTTCGCTGGCCACAAAGCGGTCGAACTCGGGCCCGGTGGTGGGGCTGGGTTCGGAGCCGCGCTCGCGGATGAAGTGGGCCAAACGATCCGACTTGAGCGCACCCACCACCTCGGTGTTGAGGCGCTGCAGCACCTCGGGCGGCGTGCCGCGTGGCGCCATCAGGCCCAGCCAGCCCACGGCTTCAAAGTCTTTCAGGCCTGGCACCCCGCTTTCGCGCACGGTGGGCACCTCGGGCAGCTGCGAGGACCGCGTGGCCGAGGTCACGGCCAGTGGCACCGCTTTGTGCGCCTGCACATGGGGCAGGGCCGCCGTGACCGAGTCCACCATCAAGGGGATCTGCGCCCCCAGAAAATCGGCCTGGGCCGGCCCGCTGCCTCGGTAGGGGATGTGGGTGATGAACAGGCCGGCCTGCGCCTTGAGCATCTCGCCCGACAGGTGCTGGGTGCCCCCGATGCCGGCGCTGGCGTAACTCAAGCGGCCCGGCGCGGCCTTGGCTTGCTGCACCAGTTGGCGCAGGTTGGTGATGCCCGAGGCCGGCGTGGCCAAAAAGATCAGCGGCACCTTGGCGATCAGCGAGATGCCGACCAGGTCGCGCGTGGGGTCGAAGTTGACCTTTTTGTACAGGGTCTGGTTGATGCTCATGGCGCTGCCCGCGATCAGCAAGGTGTAGCCGTCGGGGGTGGCGCGCGCCACGAATTCGCTGCCAATGTTGCTGCCGGCGCCGGCCTTGTTCTCCACCACCACGCTCTGGCCCAGCCGGGTGCTGAGTTGCTCGGCCAGGGCGCGGGCAAAGATGTCCGAGGCCTGGCCCGGTGGAAAGGGCACGACCAGCTTGATCGGGCGTTCCGTGGGCCAGGGGGCGGCTTGGGCGGTCGGGGCGAGCAGGGCACTGGCCAGCAGGGCCAGGCCAGCGCTCAGGGTGAAGCGGCGCATGGGGTCTCCTTGTTCTCCCCCATTGTGCGGTCTGGCGGATGGCCGCTCAGGCCTGGGGCGCGGCTGGGTGTGCACCTGGGGCCTCAGGCCCAGGCCGCCTGCAGCAGCTCGGCGGGGTGCGGGGTGCCGGCGCTGATGCCGGTGACCGGGCCCCAGTCGGGGTCGAAGCGGCTGGCAATGAAGGCGTTGGCCGCGCGGGTGCTGGCGTGCTGCAGCATCAGGCAGGCTTGGGCGGTCAAGGCCAGGCGTTGGGTGAAGCGGCGGGCCTGGGCCTCCAGCACCTCGGGGGGCAGCATCAGTTCGCGGCGCAGGCGATGCACCTGGCTGAGCAGCTCCGGCGCTTGCGAGGCCACGGCCTGCAGCTGGTCCAGCACGCCGTGGGCCTCGTCGGGCGCGTGGGCCACGGCGCGCAACACGTCCAGGCACATCACGTTGCCTGAGCCCTCCCAGATCGAGTTGACCGGGGCTTCGCGGAACAGGCGCCCCATGGGGCCGCTCTCCACGTAGCCGTTGCCACCGAACACCTCCATGGCCTCGCCGCAAAAGCCCACGGCACGCTTGCAATTCCAGAACTTGGCCGCGGGCGTCAGCAGGCGGCGCCAGGCCAGGTCGGCGGGGTCGGAAGAACCAAAGCGGGCCGCCAGGTCCATGGCCAGCACGGTGGCGGCTTCGGACTCCAGCGCCATGTCGGCCAGCAGGGTTTGCATGGCCGCTTGCTCGGCCAGGTAGCGGCCAAAGGCGAAGCGGTTGCGCGTGTAGTGCAGGGCCTGGACCAGGCCCTGGCGCAGGTAGCCGGCGCTGGACAGGGCGCAGTCCAGCCGGGTGTAGTTGGCCATTTCAATGAGGGTGCGGATGCCGCGGCCCTCGGCGCCCACCCGCACCCCAAAAGCCGCTTTGAATTCGACCTCGCTGCTGGCGTTGGAGCGGTTGCCCACCTTGTCCTTGAGGCGCTGGATGTGGATCGGGTTCTTGCTGCCGTCGGGGCGCCAACGCGGCACAAAAAAGCAGGACGAGCCGTGTTCATCGGTCTTGGCCAGCACCAGGTGGCCGTCGCACATCGGGGCCGAGAAGAACCATTTGTGCCCGGTCAGCAGGTACTCGTCGCCCCAGGGGCCGCTGCCGCTCGGCACGGCGCGGGTGGTGTTGCTGCGCACGTCGCTGCCGCCCTGTTTTTCGGTCATGCCCATGCCGATGGTGATGGAGGTCTTTTGCGCCAGCGGCAGGTCGCGTGGGTCATGTTCCAGTGACAGCAGCTGGGGGGCCAGTTGCGCGGACAGCGCGGGGTTGAGTGCCACCACCGGGATGCAGGCCTTGGTCATGGTGGTGGGGCAGCCCGAGCCCGATTCGATCTGGCTGTGCATGTACATGGAGGCGCCGTAAGCGCTCCAGGCCGAGGCGCGGGTGTCGCTGTAGGGCAGGTTGGCGTTGCCGTTGCGCCGGGCCATGGCCATCATCGTGTGCCAAGCGGGGTGGAACTTGACGACGTCGATGCGCTGGCCGGTGGCCGAGTGGGTGTGCAGCTCGGGCGGATACAGGTTGGCGTCTTCGGCGGCGCGCAGCGTGGCCTCGCTGCCGTACTCCGCGCCCTGGCGCAACAGTTCGGGGCGGCGCCAGTCGGCCTGACCGCGGGCCACGGCGCGCTGCAGCGCGGGGTCGCTGCTGAACAGGTTGTAGTCCTTGAGTTCCGGGACTTGGTTGTCGGGGTGTTGACCGATCATGCGCTGTCTCCTGGGGCCACTTGGGTGGCTGGGGCGGTGGCGGGGCCGCGCCACAATGGCAGGCCCGGTGCTTCAAAATTCTAGGGACAGCGCCGCCCTCAGGTGTCCGGATTTGCCTGCATGACCACCCACCCTGCCCTGCCCCCCGCCAAACCCCAGCGCCGCCGCCCTCGCCAGTCGCGGGCGCGCCTCACGGCCGAGGCCTTGCAGCAGGCCTTTGTTCAGCTTTTGGTCGAGCGCGACTATGAGCGCATCACCATCCGCGAGATCACCGGCCTGGCGGGCACCAGCCTGGGCAGCTTTTACGAGTACTTTGCCAGCAAGGAAGACCTGGCGCGGGTCTGCCTGCACCTGCGTTCCAAGGCCTTGCTGGGCGCCTTGCAAGCGGTGGCGCAGGCCCCTGCAGGCCGGCCGTTGGATGAGTTGGTGCAAGCGGTTCTGGTCTCGCAGTTGGCGGCTCACCAGGGCGCGGCGGCCGAGTGGGCCGCGCACTACCTGTTGGAGCGCCATCTTTCAGGCGTGGCGGCCTACCGCAAGATGTACCAGCGCTTTGTCGAGGCCTGGGAGCTGGTCTTGCAAGCCGCTGCCGACCTGCCCCAGCCGCCGCCCACGCCCCTGCCCGAGGTCGCGCGCGCTTGCCAGACCTTGCTCTACGGCCTGGTCGCCCATGCCCACCTGGGCAGCGAGCGCGCGCCCGACCTGGCGGCCTTGCAGCGCCAGGCCAGTCAGGCTTTGCGCGGCTACCTGGGCCAGGCCTTGATGCGCCCGGCCTGAGCCCAGGCGGCCGGTGGCCCCCTTGGGGGGCCGGACGCGACACGCCGTGCGCGACCGTTGGGGCTTCTACCGCTTTATTTGAGGTGCTTGCCGACGATCCCAGCGAGCTCGAACATCGTGATCTGCGGCTTGCCAAACACCGGCAGCAGCTTGGCGTCGGCGTTGATGGCGCGCTTGTTGGCGCTGTCTTGCAGGCCGTTGGCCTTCACGTAGTCCCAGACCTTCTTGATCACCTCGGTGCGGGCCACGGCCTCACCACCGATGACGGCGGCGAGTTCGGTGCTTGGCGTCAGGCCGCTGCCCGGGGTGGTCTTGCGCGGGGCCTTGGGCGTTTTCACGGCGCTCTTGGCCGCGCTCTTGCCGGCAGCCTTCTTGGCCGCAGGCGCGGCCTTGGCGGCGGCCCCCGTGGCCGTCTTGCGCGGCGGGAACTTGCTGGCGCGCGGCTCGAACTCGAAGTTCACCTTGTTGGCCGTGGCGTCCCAGGCCAGGAAGGCCTTGAAGTTGCGGCGCGTGCGCATGCTGACGAACTTGTCGAGCAGGTCGGTCTTGCCGGTGCTCAGTAGCTTGTGCATCTGCTCGCGCTCCACCGGTTGCTGCAGGATGATCTTGCCGCTCTTGAAGTCGCAGCTGGGCGTGGGCTGTTCTGCGGTCGGCACCGAGTGGCTGCAGACGTAGTTGCTGCCGTGCTCGAACACGGCTGAGCCGCATTTGGGGCAAGGGCCCAGGGATTCTTGCGCGCTGAAGTCCTGCAGCTCGCCGCTTTCTTCGCCGTCCTTGTCGTCACCGAAGTCGAACTCGAGCTTCCAGTTCTGGTCTTCTTCGCTGAAGTTGAGGCCGATCTCGGCGGTGAAGGGCCAGCCGGCCTTGGAGCGGAAGCCGTCCAGCGGACCGATCTTCTTGTCGCGCAGGAAGATCTCGGCTTCATCGGGCTCGAAGGTGCGGCCGGCCGGCGACTTGGTGAAGGAGAAGCCGCAGCCCTCGCTGTGACCGTCAGCGCCGGTGCAGCTGTAGCGGCGGTAGTTCTCTTTGACCACGCCCGCGCACTTGGGGCAAGGCGTGGACAGGGTGGCGTAGTCACCGGGCACGGTGTCGCGGTCGTACTCTTTGGCCTTTTTGACGATGTGCTCGGTCATGGCCGCGATCTGCTGCATGAAGTCTTCGCGGCTGAGCAGGCCTTTTTCCATTTGCGTGAGCTTGTACTCCCACTCCCCGGTCAGCTCGGGGCGCGAGAGTTCTTCCACGCCCAGGCCGCGCAGCAGGGTCATGAGCTGGAAGGCCTTGGCGGTGGGGGTCATCTCCCGGCCTTCGCGCAGCATGTATTTCTCGAGGATCAGACCTTCGATGATGGCCGCGCGCGTGGCTGGCGTGCCCAAGCCCTTTTCCTGCATGGCTTCGCGCAGCTCTTCGTCTTCGACCATCTTGCCCGCGCCTTCCATGGCGCCCAGCAAGGTGGCTTCGGAGTAGCGTGCGGGCGGGCGGGTCTTCAGGCCCTTGGCGTCCACGCTCTCGGCCAGTGGCTTCTCGCCCGGCGCCACCGGCACCAGGTTCTGGCCCTTGTCACCGTCCTTGGCGTCGCTGACTTCGGCGGCGGCTTCCTTGCCGTAGATGGCCAGCCAACCGGGCTTGACCAGCACCTTGCCCTCGGTCTTGAAGTGGTGTTCCTGCACTTGGCTGATGCGGGTCGTGACCTGGTATTCCGCGCTGGGGAAGAACACCGCCATGAAGCGGCGCACCACCAGGTCGTACAGCTTTTGCTCGGCGTCGCTCAGGCCGCTGGGGGCTTGCAGCGTCGGGATGATGGCAAAGTGATCACTGACCTTGGCGTTGTCGAAGATGCGCTTGGACGGCCGGATGTAGCCGTTGTTGAGCGCCGTCAGCGCGTGCGGCGCCAGGTGGCGCATGTCGCTGTCGGCCAGCATTTCGAAGGTCTGCTTGGCCACCGGCACATAGTCTTCGGGCAGGGCGCGCGAGTCGGTCCGGGGGTAGGTCAGGGCCTTGTGGCGTTCGTACAGGCTTTGCGCCAGGGCCAGCGTGGTCTTGGCGCTGAAGCCGAATTTGCCGTTGGCTTCGCGCTGCAGCGAGGTCAGGTCAAACAGCAGCGGCGAGGCCTGGGTGGTGGGCTTGCTCTCTTCGGTCACGCTGGCCGGGCGGCCGCGTGTGGCGTCGGCAATGGCCTGGGCCTGGGCCGCGCTCCAGACGCGATCGGCGCGCTTCTCGGCGTCTTCGGGGTCTTTCTTGTGCTTGGGGTCGAACCACTTGCCCGCGTACTCGCCGGCGGCGGCGCCGAAGCTGGCATGGATTTCCCAGTAGTCGCGGCTGACGAACTTGCGGATTTGCTCTTCGCGCTCCACCACCACGGCCAGCGTGGGGGTCTGCACCCGGCCCACGGTGGTCAGGAAGAAGCCGCCGTCGCGCGAGTTGAAGGCGGTCATGGCGCGGGTGCCGTTGATGCCCACCAGCCAGTCGGCCTCCGAGCGGCTGCGCGCGGCGCTGGCCAGGCCGGCCATCTGCGCTTCGCTGCGCAGCTTGTCAAAGCCGTCGCGGATGGCCTGGGGCGTCATGGACTGCAGCCACAGGCGCTTCACGGGCTTGCCCAGGGACTGGTACTGGCCGCCTTTTTGGCCGCCGGCATATTGCTCGATCAAGCGGAAGATCAGCTCCCCTTCGCGGCCCGCGTCACAGGCGTTGACGAGGTTGCTGACGTCCTTGCGCTTGGCCAGCTTGACCACGGCGTTGAGCCGGCTCTTGGTCTTGTCCACGGGCTTGAGGTCGAAGAAAGGCGGAATCACGGGCAGGTTGGCAAAGCTCCACTTGCCGCGTTTCACGTCGAATTGCTCGGGGGCCTGGATTTCCACCAGGTGGCCCACGGCGCTGGTCACCACAAAACGGTCGTTTTCGAAATGGTCGTCGTGCTTCTCGAACTTGCCTGCCGTCGGGGTGAGCGCCCGCACGATGTCCTGAGCCACCGAGGGTTTTTCAGCAATCACCAGAGTTTTTGTCATTTCAGCGTCTTCCCTTTTCAAGGTCCGGCCCGAGGCTGGTCTGCCAGCCTCCTACAATCCGGGTTTCGCGCGCACATGCACGCACACGTGCACGTGTATGCACGCGCAGGTGCCCTTTCAAATTAACAGAGTTTTTGGTCATGTCTGCAAAAGCCCCCGTGAATTCCGGTCGCCGCATTCAAACACGTCGCTCAGGCGTGCACGGCAGGGGCGTGTTTGCGGTGCAGGACATCGCCGAGGGCGAAACCGTGATCGAGTACGTGGGCGAAGTCATCACTTGGGATGAAGCCCAGGACCGCCACCCGCACGACCCGAACGACCCCAACCACACCTTCTATTTCCACGTCGATGAAGACCGGGTGATCGACGCGCTCAACGGGGGCAACTCCTCGCGATGGATCAACCACAGCTGCGACCCCAATTGCATCGCTGACGAAGAAGACGGCCGCATCTTCATCAAGGCGCTGCGCAACATCTACGCGGGCGAAGAGCTGAACTACGACTACGGCCTGATCATCGACGAGCGCTACACGCCCAAGCTCAAAGCCGAGTACCCCTGCTGGTGCGGCGCCGAGGCCTGCCGCGGCACCTTGCTGGCGCCCAAGCGGCGTCCCGCCACGCCCAAGATTCCGCCCCAGCGCAAGGCGCAGGCGGCGGGCAAGGCGGCCTCTCCGGCCCAGCCCCAGCGCTCGGCCCAGTCCCCGGCCAAGCCGGCCCGCCGCTGAGCCCGCCCGCCATGAGCAACCACCCCGTGGTGCGTTGGCCCGCCGAGGCGGTGTGGGAGGCGGTGCAGCCGCTGTGGCCAGACTTTTCGGTCGAGGTGCTGCCCGAGATCGACTCCACCAACACCGAGCTGATGCGCCGTGCCCGCGCTGGGCGCGATGAGCGCGTGCTGCTGGTGGCCGAGCGCCAGACGGCCGGCCGCGGCCGCCTGGGCCGGGTCTGGCAAAGCGGTGTGGAGGGCAGCCTGGGCGAAGCCGCCGAGGGCCCGCCCTCGCTGATGATGTCCCTGGGTTTGCCGCTGGCGCCACGCGATTGGTCGGGCCTGTCGCTGGCCGTGGGCCTGTCTTTGGTGGAGTCCTTGGATCCTGATGGTCGGTCTGGCTTGGGGCTCAAGTGGCCCAATGACCTGTGGCTGCAGGACCGCAAGGTGGGCGGCATCTTGATCGAGACCGCCGGCGCTGGGGCGGTCGCTGCCGGCCAAGCGGTGCCGCCGCGCTATGTGGTGATGGGCATTGGGCTCAATGTGCTGCCGCGCCAGGCGGAAGGCCTGTCCACCGCCCCGGCGTGCCTGCGTGATTTTTGGCCCGAGGCCAGCGCGCCCAGCGCCTTGGAGCGCGTCGTGCCCGACCTGGCACGCACCGTACATGATTTTGTCGAGCAGGGCTTTGCGCCCTTGCATGCGCGTTTTGCCGCACGCGATGTCCTGCGTGGCCGTGAGGTGCGCACCAGCGACGGGTCGGAGGGCACGTCCCTGGGGGTGGGCGCGGACGGTGCTTTGCTCGTGCATACTCGTCACGGCACCCAGGCCATCCACAGTTCCGAGGTGAGCGTCCGGCCCCTGGCTGCCCCCCGTTGAACGCCCCTCTGCCACCGAAAGACACCGCCCTCACCCATGCGCTTGCTCCTTGTTTTGCTGCTGCTGGCCAACGGGGCCTACTTTGCGTGGAGCCAGGGCCACCTGGCGGCTTGGGGCTGGGCCCCGGCCAATCCCTCCGAGCCGCAGCGCCTGGCGCAGCAGATCAAGCCCGAGGCGCTCAAGGTCTTGAGCGCTGAAGAAAGCCACCGGCTCACGGCGGCTGCCGAGGCCGCCGCAGAAGCCTCCAAGGAGTGCCTGGTGGCTGGGCCTTTGGATGAGAAACAGGCCGCTGCTTTGCGCCCTGTGCTGGCGCAGTCCCTGGATGAGAAGGCCTGGAGCCTGGAGCCCGTGACCCTGCCAGGGCGCTGGGTCATCTACATGGGCCGCTACGCGGATGTCGATACCCTGAACCGCAAGAAGGCCGAATTGCGCGCGCGCCGCATTCCTTTCGAGCCGGTGGGCAACCCGGCGCTGGAGCCCGGGCTGTCGCTGGGCAGCTTCTCCAGCCCCGGGGCGGCCAACGAAGAACTCAATGCGTTGTCGCAGCGCGGCGTGCGCACGGCCCGCGTCCAGCAAGAGCGGGCCGACGCCAAGGGCTTCAGCCTCAAGCTGCCGGCGGTGGATGAGGCGATCAAGGCCAAGCTCGACCCGGTGCGCGATCAGTTGGCTGGCAAGACCCTGCGTCCCTGCTGAGCGCCGGCGCTGGCGCCGTTTCAGCTCGGCAGGCCTTCCGGGCTGGTCGAGACAAAGCGCACGGTGAAGCAGGCGCCCGGCGCGGCCTGGCCCGGATGGGCGTCGGTCAGGGTCAGCGTGGCCTCGTGCTGGCGCGCGATTTCCAGCACGATCGGCAGGCCCAGGCCGGAGCCGTCCGCATCGGTGCCCAAGGCCCGGTAAAAAGGCTGGAACACCAGTTCGCGTTCGGCCACGGGGATGCCCGGGCCGGAGTCTTCCACTTGCAGCAGCAGGGTGCGGCTGAAGGTGTCGGCCAGCACGCGGGCGGTGACCACGCCGGGACGCTCGGCGCTGGACGGCGTGTAGTTGATGGCGTTGTCCACCAGGTTGCGGATCAGCTCCTTGACCAGGGTCGGGTTGCCTTGCAGCTGCACCCCGGGGGTGCCGGGGGAGGCGCCGTCGTAGCCCAGGTCGATGCGTTTTTCGAGCGCGCGCGGCACGGAGTCCTGCACCACCTCCATGGTCAGCCGGGCCAAATCGCAGGGCTGGCGTGCCAGGGCCGCGCCGCTGTTCTCCGCCCGGGCCAGGGCCAGCAGCTGGTTGACGGTGTGGGTGGCGCGGATGCTGGAGCGTCCGATTTGCTTGAGCGACTGCTTGAGCTCATCGGTGCTGGTGCCTTCACGCTGCGCCAGGTCGGCCTGCATGCGCAGGCCCGCCAAGGGGGTTTTGAGCTGGTGCGCGGCGTCGGCCAGAAAGCGTTTCTGGGTCGCAATCGAGTCGTTGAGCCGGGTCAGCAAGTCGTTCACCGAGGACACCAGGGGCGCCACCTCCATGGGCACGGCCTTGTCGTCCAGCGGGCTCAGGTCATCCGGGTCGCGGGCGCGGATGCGCTCTTCCAACTGGGACAGTGGCTTGATGCCGCGCGCCAGCGCCAGCCACACCAGCAGCACAGCCAGTGGCAGGATGACGAACTGCGGCAGCATCACGCCCTTGATGATTTCGGTGGCCAGCACGGAGCGCTTTTCGCGCGTCTCGGCCACCTGCACCAGCGCAGGTTCGGCGTTTTCCAGCGGCAGGCGCACCCAGATGTAGGCCACACGCACTTCCAGGCCCTTGAGCTCGTCGTCGCGCAGTCGCACCACGCCAATGACGGTTTTGTCTTCCTCGGTGGGCAAGGGCAGCTCGCGTTCGCCGGACAAATACTCGCCACGCGTGCCCATCACCTGGTAGTACACCATGTCGGAGTCGTCGGCGCGCAGCAGCTCGCTGGCGGGCTGGGGCAGGTTGAAGTTGGCCCGGTTGTTCTGCACCGTGATGAGCTGAGCCAGCGCCTGCACGTTGTACTCCAGCGCACGGTCAAAGGGCTTGTTGGCAATGCCCTGTGCGACCAGCCAGGTCAGCGCCAGGCTGACCGGCCACAGCAGCAGCAGCGGCGTGAGCATCCAGTCCAGGATTTCGCCGAACAGCGAGCGCTGCTCACGCTGGAAGATTTTCAAAGCAGGGGCCTAGCTGGGGATTTTTTCGAGGCAGTAGCCCAGGCCGCGCACGGTGGCGATGCGGATGGGCCCGCGCTCGATCTTCTTGCGCAGGCGGTGGATGTAGACCTCGATGGCGTTGTTGCTGACCTCCTCGCCCCATTCGCACAGGCGCTCCACCAGCTGGTCTTTGCTGACCAGGCGGCCAGCGCGCTGCAGCAGCACTTCGAGCAGGCCCAGTTCGCGGGCCGACAGCTCGACCATCTTGCCGTCGATGGTGGCCACGCGACCCGCCTGGTCGTAGACCAGCGGGCCATGCTTGATGGCGCTGCTGGTGCCGCCCATGCCGCGTCGGGTCAGCGCGCGCACGCGGGCTTCCAGTTCTTGCAGCGAAAAGGGCTTGGCCATGTAATCGTCGGCGCCGTAGTCCAAGCCTTTGACGCGTTCTTCGACGCTGTCTGCGGCGGTCAACACCAGCACTGGCAGGGCCGAGCCGCGGCTGCGCAGGCGCTTGAGCACCTCCAGCCCGTGCATGCGCGGCAGCCCCAGGTCCAGGATCAGCAGATCGAACTCGTTGTTCGTCATCAGGGCGGCATCGGCCTCGGTGCCGCTGGCCACATGGTCCACCGCCGCGCCCGAGGCGCGCAGGGTGCGCAGCAAACCATCGGCCAGCACCTGGTCGTCTTCGGCAATCAGAATTCTCATGGGGTCTCCTGGGCGGTGGGGGCGCGTGGGCCCCATGGCTAAATTTTAGGCGCGATGGCGAGGCCTGCCGACCTGGCAAAACCCGGTGTTGATCCTCTGGCCTTGAGGGCGGGCTCAGGCGCCCGCGTAGGCCTCCAGGCCCAGTGCCACCACGGTGGCGACTTCGACGCCCACCGCTTGGCGGAACTCGGCTTCGGCCTGGGCCACCGCGTCGCGGAAGGCCTGCAGCCAGGTCAGACCGGTGGCGGTGAAGCACACGCGCCGGGCGCGTGCGTCCAGCGGGTCGGGCTCGCGCCGCACCAGGCCCCAGGCCTCGCACTGCGTCACCAGGTCGGCCATGGCCTGTTTGCTCATGCCAGCGCTGGCAGCCAGGTCGGTCAGGCGGGACCCCTCCAGGGCCAGGTGGCGCGTGATGTGGATGTGGGCGGCGCTGACCTGGGCCCGGGCGGCGAGGTTGGACAGGGCCAGCGGCACTTCAATGTTGTGCGCCATCAGGGTCAACACCCGTTCGTCGAAGCGGCGCAGCGCGTGGCCCATCAGGCGGCCCAGGTGGGTCTGGCGCCACGCATCATCGGGGTGGGGAAGGGCTTGCATGGTCATGATTTTAATAGTCAGGCAAACTGACTAAAAAATCAGAGATATTTTTTCAAGGCTTGCGTAAACTACTGTTCAAGCATCCAGCCTGTGACCAATCACAGTGCTGACCCACCGGTTCTCAGACACACACATCAGGAGTCACACCATGGACGCACCCGTCAAAGGCAACGCCGCCAATCCCGAAAAAGCCAAGGCCTTGCAGGCCGCGCTGGCCCAGATTGAAAAGCAGTTCGGCAAGGGCACCATCATGCGCCTGGGCGAAGGCGAGGTGATCGAGGACATCCAGGTCATCTCCACTGGTTCGCTGGGCCTGGACGTGGCCCTGGGCGTGGGCGGCCTGCCGCGCGGCCGGGTGGTTGAAATCTACGGTCCGGAATCTTCGGGCAAGACCACCCTGACCCTGCAGGTCGTGGCCGAAATGCAAAAACAAGGCGGCACCTGCGCCTTTGTGGACGCCGAGCACGCACTGGACATCCAGTACGCCCAAAAGCTGGGTGTGAACCTGCAAGAGCTGCTGATCAGCCAACCTGACACCGGCGAACAAGCGCTGGAAATCGTCGACAGCCTGGTGCGCTCGGGCGCCGTGGACCTGATCGTGGTCGACTCGGTGGCCGCCCTGACCCCGAAGGCCGAAATCGAAGGCGAAATGGGTGACTCCCTGCCGGGCCTGCAGGCCCGTTTGATGAGCCAGGCCCTGCGCAAGCTGACCTCGACCATCAAGAAGACCAACTGCATGGTCATCTTCATCAACCAGATCCGCATGAAGATCGGCGTGATGTTCGGTTCGCCCGAGACCACCACCGGCGGTAACGCGCTGAAGTTCTACGCCTCGGTGCGCCTGGACATCCGCCGCACCGGCACCATCAAGAAGGGTGAGGAATCGATCGGCAACGAAACCAAGGTCAAAGTGGTCAAGAACAAGGTGTCGCCTCCGTTCAAGACGGCAGAGTTCGACATCCTGTTCGGTGAAGGCATCAGCCGCCATGGCGAAATCATCGACATGGGCGTGAACGCCAAGATCATCGAGAAGTCGGGTGCCTGGTACGCCTACAACGGTGAAAAAATCGGCCAAGGCCGGGACAACGCCCGCGAGTTCCTGCGCGAAAACCCCGACTTGGCCCGTGAGATCGAGAACAAGGTGCGCGACAGCCTGGGCATTGCCCTGCTGCCCCCCGCCTTGAGCGCGGCCCCGGTGGCTGACGCCGAGTGAGTGAGCCGCATCGGCGCCAGGGTCTGAGGTCCGGGCGCCGAGCGCGGTTGTCAGGCACGCATGTCGTTTGAAAAAATCTCGCTCAAGGGGCGCGCCCTGCGCTACCTGTCGATGCGCGAGCACTCGCGTGCTGAGCTGGAGCGCAAGCTCGCGCCGCATGAAGAGGTGCCTGGCGAACTGGCGCAGGCCCTGGACGAGCTGCAGGCGCGCGGCTTCATCGATGAGCAGCGGGTGATCGAGTCCCTGCTCTACCGCCGCGCCTCGCGCCTGGGCGCCGGCCGCCTGCGGCAGGAGTTGCAAGCCAAGGGCGTGCAGGGCGAGGCCGTGCAACAAGCGCTGGCTGGCCTCAAGGACAGCGAGCTGTCCCGCGCCCAGGCCGTGTGGGCCAAGCGCTTTGACCAACTGCCCACCGATGCGCCCACCCGGGCCAAACAAAGCCGTTTTTTGCTGACCCGAGGCTTCTCATCCGAGGTGGTGCGTCGGGTGCTGGCGGGTCAGGGCGTTCCTGAAGAGGACCTGGATTCCAGCGCCGATTAGCTGGCAAATCAGCTGCGCTCAGCGGGCGGGGCCTTCGCGTCGTCGACAGGGATTCCTCCCATGAAAAAAGGCCCCGACGGGGGCCTTTTCTTGTGGTGGCTGCCAGGCCGGATGGGGCGCTCAGAGCCCCAGCATCAATTGCAGGTTTTGCACAGCCGCACCGCTGGCACCCTTGCCCAGGTTGTCCAGACGCGCGATCAGCACGGCATGGTGGTACTCGTCGTTGCCGAAAACGCGCAGTTCGAGCTTGTTGGTGTCGTTCAAAGCCAGGGCATCGAGCTTGCCGTCGCTGCCAGCGTCTTGCACGCTGACCCAGCCGCCTTCAGCCGCACTCGCGGCGTAATGCCGCACCAGAGCGTCATGCAGGTCGGCCGCCTTGGGGCTGCCTGGCAGGGTGTCCAGGTGCAGGGGCAACTGCACCAGCATGCCTTGGCGGAAGTTGCCCACCGCCGGCACAAACAGAGGACGGCGCGTCAGGCCGGTGTAGGCCATGATCTCGGGGATGTGCTTGTGCTTGAGGCCCAGTGCGTAGGCCTCGAACAGCGGAGCTTCGCCCTTTTCGTAGGCCTCGATCATGGGGCGGCCGCCGCCTGAGTAACCGCTGACCGAGGGCAGGGCCACTGGGTGGTCGGCGGGCAGCAAGCCCGCATCGATCAGGGGGCGCAGCAGGGCAATCGCGCCCGTGGCGTAGCAGCCTGGGTTGGCCACCCGTCGGGCCGCTTGCACCGCCGCGCGCTGGCCAGCCGCCAGTTCCGGAAAACCAAACACCCAGCCCGGCGCGACGCGGTGTGCGGTCGAAGCGTCGATGATCTTGGGGCCTGGGCGGCCGGTGCTGGCTTCGAGCTCGTCGACCATGGCCACGGTCTCGCGCGCTGCATCGTCGTGCAGGCACAAAATGACCAGGTCCACGCCAGCGATCAGCTCGCGCTTGGCAGCCGGGTCCTTGCGCCGATCGGCCGCAATGCTGACCACTTCAATCGCCGGCATGTGTTGCAGACGTTCGCGGATTTGCAGGCCGGTGGTGCCGGCTTCGCCATCAATAAAAACCTTGGCCATGGTTGTTCTGTGCCCCAATGCTGTTCATGCCGTGTCAGTTACGCACAAGGTTTGTGCAGAGCAACATGATACATTTCAGGGTTGCTGTGTCCACTGCCCGACGCCGGCAAATTGCGAGGTCGCCGGGTGAAAATCATCCATTCCTGAGAGAGCCCTCATGAAGATTCACGAGTACCAAGGCAAGGAAATCTTGCGTCAGTTTGGTGTGCCCGTTCCCCGCGGCATTCCTGCATTTACAGTTCAAGAAGCTGTTGAAGCCGCCCAAAAATTGGGTGGTCCGGTTTGGGTTGTCAAAGCCCAGATCCACGCGGGTGGCCGTGGCAAAGGCGGCGGCGTCAAGGTTGCCAAGACCATTGAAGACGTGAAGAAGCTCGCCGGCGACATCCTCGGCATGCAGCTGGTCACGCACCAAACTGGCCCCGAAGGCCAGAAGGTTCGTCGCCTCTACATCGAAGACGGCGCTGACATCCAAAAGGAATACTACGTGTCCATCGTGACCGACCGCGCCACGCAGAAGCTCGCCTTCATTGCGTCCAGCGAAGGCGGCATGGACATCGAGGAAGTGGCCCACTCCACCCCCGAAAAGATCATCACCGAGTTCATCGATCCGCTGACCGGTCTGAGCGCTGAGCAAGCCACCAAGATCGCCAATGGCATCGGCCTGCCCGCTGAGTCGACCGCCCAAGCCGTCGACATCTTCCAAAAGCTGTTCAAGTGCTACATGGAAACCGACGCTTCGTTGGTGGAAATCAACCCGCTGAACCGCGACAGCAAGAACAACCTGATCGCTCTGGACGCCAAGTTCAACTTCGACGCCAACGCCCTGTTCCGTCACCCGGAAATCGTGGCTTTCCGCGACCTGGACGAAGAAGATCCGGCTGAAGTCGAAGCTTCCAAGTTTGACCTGGCTTACATCTCGTTGGATGGCAACATTGGCTGCCTGGTCAACGGTGCCGGTCTGGCCATGGCCACCATGGACACCATCAAGCTGTTCGGCGGCGAGCCGGCCAACTTCTTGGACGTGGGCGGCGGTGCCACTGCTGAGAAGGTCACCGAAGCCTTCAAGATCATGCTCAAGAACCCCAAGGTCAAGGGCATTCTGGTCAACATCTTCGGCGGCATCATGAAGTGCGACACCATCGCCAACGGCGTGATCACCGCTTGCAAGGCTGTGAACCTGTCCGTGCCGCTGGTGGTCCGCATGAAGGGCACCAACGAAGAGCTGGGCAAGAAGCTGCTGGCCGAATCCGGCCTGCCGATCATTGCTGCCGACACCATGGCCGAAGCTGCGACCAAGATCGTCGCTGCCGTCAAGTAAGAAGCCCGGAGAAGAAACATGTCGATTTACATCAACAAAGACACCAAGGTCATCACCCAGGGCATCACGGGCAAGACTGGCCAGTTCCACACCGAAAAGTGCCAGGAATACGCGAACGGCAAGAACGCCTTCGTGGCCGGCGTGAACCCGAAGAAGGCCGGCGAGTCGATCTTCAACATCCCCATCTACGCCTCCGTCAAGGAAGCTGCACACCAAACCGGCGCCACCGTGTCGGTGATCTACGTGCCGCCCGCAGGCGCTGCGGCTGCCATCTGGGAAGCTGTTGAAGCTGACCTGGACCTGGCCATCTGCATCACCGAAGGCATCCCGGTCCGTGACATGCTCGAAGTGCGCAACAAGATGAAGGCCAAGGAAGCGGCCGGCGGCAAGAAGACCTTGCTGCTGGGCCCCAACTGCCCTGGCCTGATCACGCCCGACGAAATCAAGATCGGCATCATGCCCGGTCACATCCACCGCAAGGGCCGCATCGGCGTGGTGTCGCGTTCCGGCACCCTGACCTATGAAGCGGTGGCCATGCTGACCGAAGTCGGTCTGGGCCAGTCCAGCGCCGTCGGTATCGGTGGTGACCCGATCAACGGCCTGAAGCACATCGACGTGATGCAAGCCTTCAACGACGATCCGGACACCGACGCCGTGATCATGATCGGCGAAATCGGCGGCCCGGACGAGGCCGATGCCGCTCGCTGGTGCAAGGCCAACATGAAGAAGCCGGTGGTCGGCTTCATCGCTGGCGTGACCGCCCCTCCCGGCAAGCGCATGGGCCACGCCGGCGCCCTGATCGCTGGTGGTGCTGACACCGCCGACGCCAAGCTCGCCATCATGGAAGAGTGTGGCTTCGTCGTGACGCGCAACCCGTCTGAACTGGGCAAGCTGCTCAAGGCCCAACTGAAGTAAGGCCTGAGGCCCCCGTCCGTACGCAAAACTACGGACGGCCTAGGGGCTGGAGGCCGCTACACTTCGGCTTCCCATATCAAAGAAGCGCTCGAAACGCAGGTTTCGGGCGCTTCTTTCATTCAAACACAGGAGAACATGCATGGAAATGCTGAACAACCCAGAGTTCTGGATCGGCTTGATCAAGATCATCTGGATCAACATCATTTTGTCGGGCGATAACGCAGTGGTGATCGCTTTGGCGGCCCGCTCGCTGCCAGCTGAGCAGCAAAAGAAGGCCATTTTGTTTGGCTCGGCCGCAGCCGTGGTCCTGCGCATTGGCCTGACCTTTGTCGCCGCCAAGCTCTTGGGTCTGCCTTTCCTGCAAATCGTCGGTGGCGGTTTGCTGCTGTGGATCGGCGTGCAGCTCCTGAGTGAAGAAGAGGAAGAAGAAGGCGACGCCAAGGCTGCTGGCGGCATGATGGCCGCTGTGCGTACCATCTTGATCGCTGATTTGGTGATGAGCCTGGACAACGTGATTGCCGTGGCCGCCGCCGCCAAGGGCAGCGACACCTTGCTGATCATCGGCCTGGCCATCAGCATTCCGCTGGTGATTTTCGGCAGCACTTTGATGATCAAGCTCATGGAGCGCTTCCCCATCATCGTGATGTTGGGTGCTGGCCTGATCGGCTGGGTGGCTGGTGAGACCATCGTCAGCGACGTGTTCCTGAAGGACTTCCTGGAAGCCAACGCCTGGTTGCACACCTTGGCCCCGGCTGCCGGTGCTGCTTTGGTGATCGGTCTGGGCAAATGGCTGCAGGCGCGCAGCGCCAGCAAGCACGCCGCTGCCTGATCCGCACTGCTGAGTTGAAACTCCTTGGGGCCACCGCCCAAAGCGGTGGCCCCATTGTTTTTTTGTCAGCCCTGGCTTGTCCGTCAGCGGGGGCTCTGATACTGTGTCAGCCGTTTGTATCTGTCACATGAACGTGAAGTTTGTGTGCGGAACAGTGCCTGAGGGAGGCGGACAAGGCTGCGCGTTGCAGCGTCTTCCGCCGCGGCGCCCCTGCTTTTCGAACTCAATCAAATAGACCAAAGCCCTGGGGAGGGTTGGGATGTCCATCAGCCACGACGGTCAGTGTCACCGCACGTTGGGGGCCGGCCTGGCGTGTCAGCGCTCAAGTCGTCAGGTGGACGCCTGGATTTTCAAACAATGAAATACGAGTTTTGTGCCTTCACCGATCCGGGTTTGGCCCGCGCCAACAACGAAGATTCGGTGACCTTTGACGAGTTGACCTGTTTGGCCGTGCTGGCCGACGGCATGGGCGGTTACAACGCAGGCGAGGTTGCCAGCGGCATGGCAACGACTTTCATCCGGACTGAATTGTCTCGCTGGTTGTCGCAGGCGGGGCGGCATGCCAATGCCAAAGAGATTCAGCGCGCCATGGAGATTTGCGTCGACAACGCAAACCGCGCCATTTTCAATGCCGCCCACAGCAACCCACAGTATTCGGGCATGGGCACGACCTTGGTCATGGGCGTGTTTCAAGATGCGCGCTTGATGCTGGGGCACATCGGTGATTCACGCTGCTACCGCTTGCGCAAAGGTGAGCTGATTCAGCTGACCAAAGACCATTCCTTGCTGCAGGAGCAAGTGGACGCGGGCCTGATCACGCCTGAACAGGCGGCGGTCTCCATCAACCGCAACCTGGTCACCCGGGCCATGGGGGTGGAAGATGCCGCTTTGCTCGAGGTCAGCGAATGCCGCGTCGAAAATGGCGATCTCTACCTGCTGTGTTCCGATGGTTTGTCCGACATGCTGAGTGCCTCCGATATTGCTGAATTGCTGGCGGTTCCCGAGTCGCTGACCCAAAAAGCAACGCGCATGATCAATCTCGCCAATCAACATGGGGGGCGCGATAATATCAGCGTGCTGCTGGTGCGAGCTGGGGATGTTTTTTCCAAAAAAGGGCTGCTGTCACGCCTTTGGGGCGCCTGAATCCAGCCAGCAGTTCCCGCGATTTCATAACAAGCCAGGTTTTCAGGAGTACCGAACATGCCCAAGATGATCGTCTCGATCGATGGGGTCGTCATCAAGGAAGTGCAGTTGACCAAAGAGCGCACGACGCTGGGTCGCCGCCCCTACAACGACATCGTGATCGATAACCTGGCCGTCAGCGGGGAACACGCTGTGCTGCAGCTCGAGGGCGCTGAGGTGACCCTTGAAGACCTCAACAGCACCAACGGCACCTACGTCAATGGCAAAGCCGTCAAGAAGCAGCAATTGCACAACGGCGACACCATCGAGGTCGGCAAGTACAAGATTCGCTTCATTGGCGACACAGAGGCGGCCGACTACGACAAGACCATGGTGGTGCGCCCGCCCCACTCCGCCGCGGGCGTCCTGCCCACGGTACCGGCGTCCATGGGCAGCTACCAGTTGCCGCCTTTGCATGCCGCTGAGGCTTTGTCGGGTTCCATCAAGGTCCTGTCTGGCTCTGCAGCCGGACGTGAGGTCAGCCTCACCAAGGTGGTGACCACCATCGGCAAACCGGGTGTGGCAGTGGCCGCCATCACCCGCCGCCCCCATGGCTTCGTGCTGGCGCACGTTGAAGGGGGCACTTTCCCCACCCTCAACGGCAACGCGGTTGGCGCTGAGCCGGTCACGCTCAAGAGCGGTGATGTGATGGAGCTCGCGGGCACCCAGATGCAGTTCTTCCAGGCCTGAGCCGACTGAAGGCCGGGGGAACATGGCCGAGCCGACCCGGTGGGCGGGGTACCGAGGGGCTCTGATCAAGCAGGGCCGACGCCTGGCGGTCATCTTGCTGCCACTGTGCCTGTTGCTGGGCCACGTGCTGGGCGGCTACCAACTGTCGCTGATCAGCCGGCTGGACGCGCTGCTCTATGACACGCGCCTGCGACTCACCTTGCCGGGCAGCCTCGACGAGCGGGTGGTCATTGTCGACATCGACGAAAAAAGCCTCGCCGAGGTGGGGCATTGGCCTTGGGGGCGCGACCAACTCGCGCTGTTGACCCAGCGTCTTTTTGATCAATACGGCATCTCAGCGCTGGGCTTTGACGTGCTGTTTTCCGAAGCCGATACCAGTTCTGGCCTGCACGCCTTGCAGGCCTTGGTCCGCCACGCAGGCCCGGACGACCCCCTGTTGGCTCAACGGGTTCAGCAGCTCGCGCCTCAGCTCAACTACGACCATCGTTTCGCCCAGGTGCTGCAAGGCCGACCCGTGGTGCTGGGGTACTACTTCACCAGTGACCGAGAGGGGCGGCGCAAGGGGGTGTTGCCGGCGCCCGTGCTGAGCTCCGCTGGGCTGCCGGCGGAAGGCTTGCAGGTCCTGGATTGGGATGGTTACGGGGCCAGCTTGGCTGAGCTGGCGGCGGCCGCGCCCTTGGCCGGTTTTTTCAACTCGGTCACCGACGAGGACGGCATGGTCCGGTCCTTGCCACTGCTGGCGCACTTTGAGGGGCAGTACTACGAGTCCCTGGCCTTGGGCTTGTACCGCGCGGCCAAGGGACTGCCGCAGGTGGTGCCACTCTTGGCATCGGCTCAGGCCCCGCCTGTCTTAGAGGCCCTCGGCTTGATCGGACCGGGACTGCAGCAGCGCATTCCGGTAGATGAGCGGGGGACGACCCTGATCCCGTTCCGTGGTGCCGGCGGCCCTCGAGGGGGCTCTTACCGCTACCTGTCGGCCGTGGATGTGTTGCAGGGGCGGGTGGATGCTGCAGCCCTGCGTGGGCGCATTGTCCTGGTGGGCTCCACCTCGCCCGGCTTGCTGGATTTGCGCGCCACGCCGGTGGGGCAAACCTATCCAGGCGTTGAGTCGCATGCCAACGTGGTCAGCGGGCTGTTGGATCAGCGCTTGGCGGTTCGGCCGGACTATGCCCTGGGCTATGAGGTCTTGCTGCTGATTGGCGTGGCGACCCTCCTGGCCTTGACCCTGCCCCGTGTCGGGGCTGTCACCGCCCTGGCCTTGGGCATCGGGACCCTGCTGGGGGTGATCGGTTTGAACCTGGCGCTGTACCAGGCAGCAGACTTGGTCCTGCCCTTGGCCAGCTGCGTGGTGCTGGTCTTGCTGGTTCTGGGAGGGCACATGAGCTACGGCTACCTGGTCGAAAGCCGCGCCAAGCGGCGCCTGGCTGGCGTGTTTGGGACCTACGTGCCGCCCGAATTGGTCGACCAGATGTTGCTGGCACCGGAGCGCTACTCCATGCGTGCCGCCAGCCGAGAGATGACGGTCATGTTCTGCGATATGCGGGGCTTCACCCGCCTCTCCGAAGGCCTGTCGCCCGAGGCCTTGCAGGACCTGTTGAACAGCCTGTTCAGCCGCCTGACCCTGTGCATTCGGCGCCATCAGGGCACCATCGACAAGTACATGGGCGACTGCGTGATGGCGTTCTGGGGTGCGCCCGTGGTCCAAGCCGATCACGCGGCGCGGGCGGTTGCTGCGGCCTTGGACATGGTGGCGGAAGTGGCGCTCTTCAACCGGGAGCGTCAAGCCCATGGGCTCAGCCCGATCGCGGTTGGCATCGGCCTGAACACAGGCATCATGCGGGTGGGTGACATGGGGTCGGACCTGCGCCGCAGCTACACCGTGATTGGCGACGCGGTGAACCTCGCCTCGCGCTTGGAAGGCTTGTCCAAGCTGTATGGCGTGTCCATTGTCGCCAGCGAAAGCACCCGCGCCCAGGCGGGCACGACCGCACTGTGGCAGGCCCTGGACTGGGTTCGCGTGCAAGGCAAAGAGGATGCGGTGGCCATCTCCTGCCCTTGGCCGTCCCCGACTCAGGACCAGGCCTCCAGCTTGACCGATGACCAGGCCCAGGCCTGGGATCAATTTCTTCTCGCTTACCGCGCAAAAGATTGGGCAGTCTGTCAGCAGATGTTGGAAAATTTGCAGAATGTAGAGTGCTTGGTCGGGCTCTGCCAGCTCTTCAAGCAGCGACTCCTGGCCTTCTCGCAGCACCTGCCGGCCGCCGATTGGGATGGCGTGACCGTGCTCGACACCAAATAGGGGATGGTTTCATGAGAATTCGGGTTCTGGGATGTTCGGGCGCCATTGCCCGGAACTGCCGCACCACCTCGTTTCTGGTCAATGAACAGCTGCTGATCGATGCCGGCACGGGGGTGGGTGACCTCACCTTGGACGAAATGGCCCGCATCAACGATGTGTTTCTCACCCATTCCCATCTGGACCACATTGCGGCCCTGCCCCTGATGTTGGACAGTGTGGCCAAGCTGCGGCACACCCCATTGCGCGTGCGTGGCCTGCCCGCCACGCTCCAAGCCCTGCGCCAGCATGTGTTCAACGACGTCATCTGGCCCGACTTCACCCGCTTGCCTTCGGCAGACAAGCCTTTCCTCACGCTGCATCCGTTTGAGTTGGGTGAGCAACTGCCTTGTGCCGATGTGCAAATTGAGGTCTTGCCTGCCTGCCACGCCGTGCCCGCCGTGGGCTTTGCGGTGGATGGGGGCCATGGCGCTTGGGTTTTCAGTGGCGACACGGGGGGCGATCCCCGGTTTTGGGCCCGGGTGCAGCAACTGTCGGTCAAGGCCTTGGTCATCGAGACGGCTTTTGGCGAGGCCGAACATGAACTGGCGGTGCGAAGCGGCCATTTGTCGCCCATCACCTTGATCGAGGAACTGCGTCACCTGCCCCGCCAGCCCGATTACCCGATCCACATCACGCACACCAAGCCCTCTGAAACGGCCGACATCGCCGCCCAACTCCAGGCCCTGGAAGCGCAGGGGGAGCACCCTGTGGGCTGGCCTTTGTGCCTCAAAGGCTTGCAAGCAGGCGACGAATTCATCATTTAAGTTCGTTGGAGGTCTTGCATGGGTCTGAAATGACATTTTTGGCGTGACAAAAATGTCGCTTCATGCCGTGATGTGGGACCTAAAAAAGACCAATACCGACATTTCTGTCTCAAAAGACCCTTGTTTCAAGGTTCGCCCCCCCTCAAAAGGCCTGGCACAGAAGCTGCTGAGATAGACCGTCTTTCCCCTTCATTTCAGGAGTTTTCACATGAAGCGTTCCATCCAAAAAGGTTTTACCTTGATCGAATTGATGATCGTGGTTGCGATCATCGGTATCTTGGCTGCCGTGGCCCTGCCGGCTTACCAGGACTACACCGTGCGCGCCAAGGTGTCTGAAGTGGTGTTGGCTGCTTCTGCCTGCCGTACCTCCATCACCGAAACCTTCCAAACCGGTAGCGCGTCAAGCGTACCGACCGCCAACACCTGGGGCTGTGAATCGGGTGTGTCCGGTACGTCGACCGCTACGCAACAAACTAAGTACGTTTCCTCGGTTGAAACGACTGATGGCGGTTACATTATCGTGACAGCGCAAGGTGACAACACCATTACTGGCAAGAAGGTGTCTTTGGCACCGCTGGTTAACGCAGCTACTCCAGTGACGAATAGCACTGCAGGCGCTCGTACACAGATGGGTCAACCGCTGTACGGATGGCGTTGTGGTTCGGGCACCGATGGCACGACCTTGGCCTCTAAGTATCTGCCAGGCTCTTGCCGCGGTTGATTTTCTGGTCCGACCAGTCTTCAAGGAAACGCCCCTTCAGGGGCGTTTTTTCATGACAATCTTGTTATCACTGGCTGCAGCCCTCGTAGCGTTGAGTTGGCTAGCTCCCAATCACTACCCGCCTTGGACCAGTTTTCACAACGAAGCGCTGATGTTTGCTGCGATCGCAGTGTTTGGAGGCTGTCAAATCGGGTGGCGGAGGATCAGCGCGTTGCCCCGACAGGCTTGGCTTGTGTTCGGCTGCCTGTTGGCAATGGTTGGTTGGCAGTGGGCCTCGGGACTCATCTACTTTCACGGTGAGGCGCTGCTGATCAGCTTGTATGTCGTGGGCTCTGCAGTGGCTTGGGCTTTGGGTTTTTCGGTGGTTCAGGACCGCACGGCTGCCCCGAAATACTTGGTGGTCGCTGCCTTCATGCTGTTGATTGCAGGGGGGCTATCGACCTACATAGCAGCGGCGCAGTGGCTCAGTGTTGAAGAATCCATCGGGATCCTGGCTGTTGACCGTGGTGCCGGCGGGCGAGCAGTTGGTAATCTGGCTCAGCCCAATTTGTTGGGGACTTTGCTTGTGATGTCTGCCATCGCCAGCTACGGTCTCTATCGCTTTCAACGCTTGGGCCCATGGGTGTTTGGCTTGGTGACGTTGACCTTGAGTTTCGGCATCGTGCTTACGGAGTCACGTGCTGCCTTGCTCAGTGTGGCTTGCGTCTGTGTTTACTGGTGGGTGGCGGAGTGGCGCGCAGGTCGCCCGGCGCCATGGCGCATGGTGTTGGCCTGGGCCGGTGGCTTACTGGGCTTGCGGATGCTCCATGGTGCCCTCGTGTTGGCCGCCGATTTGGATCCTCCCCGTGCATTGCAATTTGGAACCGACAGCATCCGGGTGATCCTCTGGCGGCAAGTCATGGAGGGGATCTTCCAAGCACCTTGGTTCGGCTATGGCTGGCGCGCGACGGCGGCCGCCCAGCGAGTTGGGTCGGAGGTCTGGCCCGGCCCAGTTCCAACTGACTATGCGCACAACCTGATGTTGGACCTGCTGGCCTGGCTGGGCGTACCGCTGGGACTGGCATTGATCGGGCTGTTGATTTGGAGTTTAGCCCGCTTGGCTTGGCGGGCTAAACGCCCCCTGGATGTGGTGCTGATGGCCTTCACTGTGCCGGTTTTGGTGCATTCCCAGTTGGAGTTTCCGTTCGCGTATGCCTTCTTCTTGTTCCCGGTAGCGGCGGTCTGTGGAGGACTCAGCGCACAGTTGATGCCCGAGACGCCGGTCAGTGGATCGCGTAACGCTGAGGCCAGCCGCTTTCAGCGGGTGGCCCTCGCTGGGGTGTTTCTGCTCTGGTCCAGCCTGGCGGTTTCGGTGGCCTGGGAGTATGTCGAGGTCGAGGATGCTTACCGCGTTATGCGTTTTGAAGTGCGCAAGGTGGGCCGTCGGCCCGCCGATTTTGTGGACCCGAATTTACATCTGCTCGATCAGTTCGATGCTTTGCTGACGTTGGGGCGCATGGAACCACGCCGTGGCATGTCAGCAGATGAACTGGAGCTCATCAAACAGGCCAATCGCTACTTCAATTGGGGCGGATTGCATCGCAAGTACCTCGTTGCCTTGGCACTCAATGGCGAAGCCGGCGAAGCCCTGCACCAGCTGCGCGTGATGGGCAATGTCTATGGACGGGCCACCTACGAGGAAGAACTCAGGGCGCTGCGGGATATGGCTGTCGATTCCTACCCCGAACTCAACGAAGTCCTACGCCGAGCCCCGCCCCCCGAAGGCTTCTACGACAACCGAATCCCGGCCCCTGAGCCGGCGCTCAAGCCACCACAAAGTCGCCCGACTTCCCTCCCCGCTTCTCCAGCAGGCGCACGTCCGTGATGGTCATGCCGCGGTCCACGGCCTTGCACATGTCGTAGATCGTCAGCAAGGCCACCTGGACGGCGGTCAGGGCTTCCATCTCGACGCCGGTGGGGCCCGTGCATTCGGTGCGTGCGGTGCAGCGCACGCCCGGGCTTTCAGCGGCCGACAGGGGCTCAAAGTCCACCGCCACGCGGGTCAGGGCGATCGGGTGGCACAGGGGGATCAGGTCACTGGTTTTCTTGGCACCCTGGATGCCCGCGATGCGTGCAATGCCCAGCACGTCACCCTTCTTGGCGCTGCCCGACAGGATCAGTTCCAGCGTGGCTGCTTCCATCAAAATAGTGCCTTGGGCCACGGCAATGCGCCGGGTGCTGGCTTTGTCGCCGACGTCGACCATGTGGGCTTGGCCTTGTTCGTCAAAATGGGTCAGAGAAGTCATGGCGGCAGGCGCTGTGCGGCAAGCCATCGGTTTGCCGTGGGTTAACAATTTTTCGCCATCATACGGGTATGAAATCCATCCAGGAGAGGCTGCGCGCCAGCGGCCTGCATCTGTTGCTCAGCTTGTTGATCGCCGCGCTGGCGGCGGCGGTCGTGTTCGGTCTTTGGTACCCCTACCCCTACCGGGAGATCTCGGGTGGGCGTGAGCTGTTCTTGCTGGTCATGGGGGTGGACGTCATCGTCGGTCCCTTGATCACCCTGGTGGTCTACAACCGCCAGAAGTCACGCCGGGAGCGGCGGCTCGACTTCTCTGTGATTGGCCTGTTGCAGATCGCCGCCCTCAGTTACGGCCTGTGGACCGTGGCCGTCGCGCGCCCGGTGCATCTGGTGTTTGAGCTCAACCGCTTCCGTGTGGTGCATGCGATCGAGGTGGATGACGGCTTGCTGGCCCAAACCGACCCGCAGTGGCGGCGCTTGCCTTGGACCGGACCCAGCTTGTTGTCTGTGCGCCCTTTCAAAAGCCCTCAAGAAGAACAAGATGCCACGTTGGCCGCGCTCAGTGGGGTGTCTTTGTCCTCGCGCCCCGATCTGTGGCAAGCTTACCTGTCGGCCAAAGACGAGCTTCAGGCTTCGGCCAAGCCCCTGTCGGAATTGACCAAGCGCTTCCCCGACCAAGCCCCTGCCATTGCTGAGCTGGTGAGCCGCTTGCCGACGGGCACCCAGGCCATGGGGCTGGTTTACATCCCATTGGTGGGCCGCAAGTCCTTCTGGACCGTGGTGTTGGACCCCACTTCCTGGTCGGTGCAGGGCTTTTTGCCCATCGACTCGTTCTGACCTGTTTTGGAGAGCAGACATCACCGTGGCGCGTTCCTCGCTTTCTCGACTGGCCTGGCGGCCGCTGGGGCTGCTGCTGTGCCTCAGCCTGTGCGCTCCGCCCTTGGCGACGGCCCAGTTGCCGTCCTTGGGTGGGGGCGAGGGCATGACCTTGGGGGCGGAGCGGCGTCTGGGCGACCAGATCGCGCGCGAGCTTTACCGCGACCCCGATTACTTGGATGACCCGGTGTTGCAGGCCTATGTCGAGGACATCTGGCTGTCCCTGATGCAGGCCGCTCGCAGCCGGGGCGAGCTGAGCCCGGACCAAGACGAGCGTTTCGCCTGGGAGGTGGTGTTGGGGCGTGATCGCCAGGTCAACGCCTTCGCCCTGCCCGGCGGCTACATGGGGGTTTACCTAGGCCTGATCGCGGTGGTGGCCAACCGGGACGAATTGGCCTCGGTGCTGGGGCATGAGCTGAGCCACATCACGCAGCGCCACATCTCGCGTTTGATGTCCAAGGAAGGTCAGCAGACACCGCTGATGATTGCGGCCCTGATCCTGGCCGCCTTGGCCGCCAGCAAAAGCCCGGACGCTGCCAGCGCCTTGATGGTGGGGGGGCAGGCCCTGACTTTGCAAAACCAGCTGCGTTTTTCGCGTGACATGGAGCGCGAAGCCGACCGCGTGGGTTACGGCGTCATGACCCAGGCGGGTTACGACGGTCAAGGCTTTGTCACCATGTTCGACAAGCTGCAGCAGGCTTCACGCCTGAATGACAACGGCGCCTACCCCTACCTGCGCAGCCACCCTTTGACCACCGAGCGCATTGCCGACATGCAGGCGCGTCAGCAACTCAAAGACGCCGGCCCCGTGCCCACCACCCTGGAGCACAGCCTGATCGCCGCCCGCGCCCGCGCGCTGAGCAGCAGCAACATCGACCAGCAGCGCCAATGGGTGGCCGAGCCCGATGCCGCTGGCTTTGCCGCCTTGCCGGTCATTCGGCAGGCCGGGGTGCTGTACACCGCTGCCCTGGCAGCCCGCCAACTGCGCGACTACCCACGCGCGCGCCAATGGGCCATACGCTTGCAAGACAAAGTGCGCGGCAACCCCGAAGCGCAGCGCCTGCAAACCTGGTTGCTGTGTGAGATTGATTTGGCCGCAGGCCGACCCGAGACGGCGGCCCGTTTGCCCCTCAGTACCCAAGGGCCGCGACCTGCCTTGTTCCTGGCCGTGCAGGGACGCCTGGCCCAAGGCGTGAGCGCCGAGGTTGAAGCCGCTGCCGAGACCCTGCAGACCTGGGTCACGCTGCGTCCCCATGACGCCAGCGCCTGGCAGATGATGGCCGCGGCCTGGCGTGCCGTCGGCAAGCCTCTGCGGGCCTTGCGGGCCGAGGCCGAGGCGCAGGTGGCGCATTTCGATTACAGCGCAGCGATGGACCGCTTCAAGGCAGCGCAAGACATGGTGCGCCGCGGCGGCGAGGCCGGGGCCGACCACGTGGAGGCTTCGATCATCGACACCCGCGCGCGCGAGGTGGGCTTACTCCTGCGGGAACAGTCGGCCCAGCGCTGATTCGATCACCATGCCCAAGGCCGAGTAGATCAGCGAGCCGATCAGCGCGGCCACAAAACCCGTGACCTGAAAGCCATCCAGCACCGTGGCGGCGGCCCAGAACATCAGGGCATTGATGACGAACAGGAACAGCCCCAAGGTGACCACGGTGACCGGCAAGGTCAGCACCACCAGCACGGGGCGCAGGATGGCGTTGAGCAGGCCAATCACCAAAGCCGCGATCAGGGCCGAGGTGAAACTGGTGACCTCTACGCCCGAATAGACATAGGCCACCAGCAGCAGCGAGGCGGCGCTGAACAGCCATTTGAGGATGAGTTTCATGGGCGCAGCATAGCACCCGAGCCGCCCCAGAGCGATGACCCTGGGGCGGATGGCGGGAGGCTCAGTCCGCGGCCAGCAGCAAGGCCGCGCCCAGGCCGACCACGGCGCCAGGCACGCTCCAACGCGCGTCATGCGAGGCGGGTTGGTCAGCGCTGACCGGTGCCAGGTCCACCCCCAGCTTGGGCCGACGGGCGTCCAACACGCGCGCAGTCGGGTGCTGCTGGCGCAGGCTTTGGGTCAGGGCCGCCAGCGGTTGCTGGGCCAGTTGCCAGCTCACTTGGTCGCCCTGGCCGCGCAACTCCTGCACCAGCGGGCCCAACACCTTGTCGGCCCAGCGGGCACGCCAGTGTTCGCGGTTGGCGTGGCTCACCCACTGGCTGACGCGGCGGGTCATGCGCGGCGGGCAAGCCACCAGGATCCACTGCGTGGCTGGGGCGTCTGCTGCGCGTGCAGCGCGCATGGGCAGCAGCAATTGGCTGGCGTGTTCGCCGTCGTCAATGTAGGCAATCAGGGTGTCCATAGCGTCTCCTTGCGTGATGGCCTGGTGGGGCCGGGTTGAATCCACAGAGCTCATCGGGACCTCGCCTCAAGCCGCAGGGCTTTGCTGCGAAGCGTCGTGATCGGCACGGCGGCGGGTGCTCAGCCAACCGGCACCCAGCACGCCGACGATGGCCACGCCGTAAGTCGTCCAGCGGGCGATGCTGTTCACCAGTTCCGGCGGATCAAACACGGCGTCCAACAGGGGCTCACCCACGATCATCTTGGCGGCGGTGAAGGCCAGCACGGCGGCGCCGGCATGGATGATCACGGGGAAGCGCTCCACCAACTTGAGCACCACCGAGCTGCCAAACACCACGATGGGCACGCTGATCAGCAGCCCCAGGATCACCAGGTCAAAGGCGCCATGGGCGGCACCGGCCACGCCCAGCACGTTGTCGATGCCCATCAGGGCGTCGGCCACCACAATGGTCTTCATGGCACCCCAGAAAGTGCTGACCACCGGGCCGTCGCCGTGGCCGCTGTCCTGGTCAGCCAGCAGCTTGTAGGCAATCCACAGCAGGCCCAGGCCGCCCACCAGCATGAGGCCGGGGACCTTGAGCAGCCAGACCACGCCCACCGTCATCACCGAGCGCACCGCAATGGCACCCACGGTGCCCCACAGGATGGCCTTCTTTTGCAGGTTGGGGGGCAGGTTGCGGGCGGCCAGCGCAATCACGATGGCGTTGTCGCCAGCGAGCACGAGGTCAATGAGGATGATGGCCAGCAGCGCCGACCACCAGGGGGCAGATAAAAATTCCATGCGAAAAGTCTCCGGATTTGCAAGAACAAACCCTGGTGACAGATGGCGGTGGTTCAGAGGCGCGCACCCCGGCGGATGCGGCTTCAAGCGCACTTCGACCAAACCTGTCCCAGGTTCGAATCGAAGGTCTTGCTCGGCATGGAGTCATGCAGATAAATGCCCAGCAAGCCGGAAGAAATTCTTCGTATTGACGACTTGCTGATCTGGTGGCCGTCGCGCTGAACGCTGGGGCCACCGAGGGAGCTACTCCCCTTCGTGAGGTGGATTTAACCACCAGTCCGCTCTGTGTGCGGAAAACCCTGCCGACTTCTGGGGACTTTAAGCGCTGGCCGCATGAGTTGAGGGGCATGGGCCGCCTGGCCCGCGGCCTGGGGAGCGCGGCCTTATGATCGCGCCCCCTGATCCTTTTTTGCCATGGCTGGAATCCACATCACCGACATCGAAAGTGCCATCAACTACTGGCGCCACAAGAGGCCATCGCCCGACGGCGTGACCTTGCCGCCCGAGTTGCGCGCTTTGGCCGAGGTGTATGCCTTGATGGTGTATTTCCATGAGGACGAGGCCGACGAATTCACCCTGCCTGCCGGGGCGGCGGCCGCTTGGCAGGGCTGGTACGACAGCACGCCCGACACGCCTTGCATCGCCATCTGTTCGACCAGCCAGGGCGATGAGTTGTGCAAGGGCTGTGGTCGCACCTTCTCCGAGGTGCAGCATTGGCCCGGCATGAGCCCGGCCGAGAAGCGCCACACCTGGCGCCGCATCACCATCGAGGGCGACGCCTGGCGGTTCAACCGGTATGTGGAGCGCGCTGCTGAAGGGCCGCACGCGGCCGTCGCGGCGGTGGCCGCAGCAGGCCAGCAGCCGGCGGCGCGCACCCGCACCCGCCCGCGTTTCGGGCCGGCCTGAGCAGGCAGTTCAGCGCTTCATTTCCAGCGCACGCACTCGATGTCGACGGTCTGTGTGCCGTCGCCGAGCATCAAGGTGTTCTCTTGCACGGTGGCCTGCAGCTGCATGCTGCGTTGCGCGAGCTTGGCCAGCGCCTGCGAGCTCTCGGTGGGCACGCGCCAGACCTGCAGCTTGTCCATGCGCGCGACCTTGCTCTCCATGCTGCGCCACCACACTTCAGCCGCGTGGTGAAAGCAGTACACCAGCACCTGATCGGACTTCTGGCAGGCCTTGAGCAGGGGCTTGTCTTCGGGCTGGCCCACTTCCACCCACACGCGCTTTTGGCCGGTGAAGTCGGTCAGCGACACATCCGGGTCGTCCGGGTCCGAGAGACCTGCGCCAAAGGCCAGCGTACCGTCGCCGTTGCACAGGTCTTGCAGCCAGTGCGCTTGCAGCGCCAGCGCGGCCAGGCGGACCATCATGCGTTCATCGGTCTCGCTGGGGTGGCGCGCCAGGGTCAGCGCGTGGTCGGCGTAGTAGTTGTGGTCGATGTCGGCAATCGACAGCGCGGCTTTGAAGATGGTGGATTTGAGGGCCATGGCGGTTGGGGTTCAGGCCCGGCGCCCAGGGTGGGCGAGGCGAGGCAAAGAGGGGGGGCTTGGCGCCCTCCCGGCGCGGGGTCGGGCGGGGCTGCGCTGAGGCCCCGAGCCGGGGCTCAGGACCTGGGTGGGTGACTCAGGCGCGGCGGGCCAGCTCGGCGGCTTTGCCCACGTAGCTGGCAGGTGTCATGGCCAGCAGGCGGTCTTTTTCGGCTTGCGGGATCTCCAGCGAGCGGATCAGGCCGTGCAGGGCTTCGGCGGTCACGGTCTTGCCGCGGGTGACTTCCTTGAGCTTCTCGTAAGCACCTTGCACGCCAAAACGGCGCATCACGGTCTGGATCGGCTCGGCCAGCACTTCCCAGGACGCGTCCAGGTCAGCCGCCAGGGCTTCTTCGTTGAGCTCGAGCTTGTTCAGGCCGGTGCTCAGCGAGCTGTAGGCCAGCGCGGCGTAACCCAGGGCCACGCCGATGTTGCGCAGCACGGTGCTGTCGGTCAGGTCACGTTGCCAGCGGCTCACCGGCAGCTTTTCGCTCAGGTGGCGCAGCACGGCGTTGGCCAGACCCAGGTTGCCTTCGGCGTTTTCGAAGTCGATCGGGTTGACCTTGTGCGGCATCGTCGACGAACCGATCTCACCGGCCTTCAGGCGCTGCTTGAAGTAACCCAGGCTCACATAGCCCCAGACGTCACGCGACCAGTCGACCAAGATGGTGTTGGCGCGGGCCACGGCGTCAAAGAACTCGGCCATGTAATCGTGCGGCTCGATCTGGATGCTGTAGGGCTGGAAGGTCAGGCCCAGGCCCAGCGGCTCGGGGGTTTCGATGACCTTGCGGCTGAAGGCTTCCCAGTCGAAGTCGGGCCAGGCCGAGAGGTGGGCGTTGTAGTTGCCCACCGCGCCATTCATCTTGCCCAGCAGCTTGACGGCGGCGATCTTCTCGCGCGCGGCCGCCAGGCGCACCAGCACGTTGGCGACTTCCTTGCCCACGGTGGTGGGGCTGGCGGTCTGGCCGTGGGTGCGGCTCAGCAGGGGCACCTCGGCGTAGGCCTGGGCCATTTCGCGCAACTTGTTGATCAGGCCGTCCAGGGCGGGCAGGATGACCTGGTCGCGGGCAGCCTTGATTTGCAGGGCGTGGCTGGTGTTGTTGATGTCTTCGCTGGTGCAGGCAAAGTGCACGAATTCCGATGCGGCCAGCAGTTCCGGGCGGGCGTCGAACTTGGACTTGATCCAGTACTCCACGGCCTTCACGTCGTGGTTGGTGGTCTTTTCGATGTCCTTGATGGCCAGGCCGTCGGCTTCGGAGAAGTTCTTCACCAGGCCCAGCAAATAGGTGCGGGCGCCGGGGGTCAGCGGCTTGAATTCGGCGAAGCCAGCGTCGGACAAGGCGATGAACCAGGCCACCTCCACCTGCACGCGGCGGTGCATGTAACCCAACTCACTCATGAGTGGGCGCAGGGGGCTGAGTTTGCTGGCGTAACGGCCGTCCAGCGGCGAGAGGGCGGAGATGGGGGAGGAGCTCATCCCTGAATTGTAGGACGCCGGCTTGGGGGAGGGGGGGAGTCGATAGAATGCGTGCCAAGGACTGCGTGTCCCCCACCCTGAGAATGAGACCCATGAAACTGATCGGATCCACCACCAGCCCCTATGTGCGCAAAGTGCGCATCGTGATGGCTGAGAAAAAACTCGATTACCAGTTCGTTGTTGAAAACGTCTGGGCCGATGACACCACGATCAGCAGCTCCAACCCCCTGGGCAAAGTGCCTTGCTTGGTGATGGAAGGCGGCGAAGCCGTGTTCGATTCGCGCGTCATTGTTGAGTACCTCGACACCCTGTCGCCTGTGGGCAAGCTGATCCCGGCCCAGGGCCGCGAGCGCGCTGAGGTCAAGACCTGGGAGGCCTTGGCCGACGGCTTGTCGGACGCCGGCCTGCTGGCCCGCATGGAAGTGATCTGGGCGCACCGCCCGCCTGAACAGCGCTGCCAAGCCTGGATCGACCGCCAGTTTGGCAAGATCAACGAGGCCCTCAAGGCCATGAGCCAAGGCCTGGGCGACAAAGCCTATTGCAGCGGCATCCACCTGAGCCTGTCCGACATCGCGGTCGGTTGCGCCCTGGGTTGGCTGGAGTTCCGTTACCCCGAGATTGCTTGGCGGACCGAGTACCCCAACCTGGCGCGTTTGATGGACAAGCTGATGCAACGCCCCAGCTTTGCTGACACCCGCCCCGAGTGAGGTCCTGAGCCCTCCCCAAAAAAACCGGCCCTGGCGGCCGGTTTTTTATTGGGGCGCTTGCTGGGCTGTTTCAGCTGCGCGCCCGGCGCTTGAGCCAGCGCATCAGCGCGCCCAAGCCGGGCAGTTTTTCGTACAGTTCTTCGGCCACGTCCCAGTAGTCGCGGTGCCAGGCAATGCGGCCTTGAGCGTCCAGGCGCAGGTGGCTCACGCCGCGCACAGTTTGGACCTGGGGCCCGCCCAAGCCTTTGAAGCGAAACACAAAGTCCCAACTGAGAAAGGCCTGCTCGTCCTGCACCACCTGGTTGGTGATCACGAAGCGAGGTTCGTGCAAGGCCAGGAACATGTGGCTGAACACCGCTTCGATCGCGGGCACGCCCCGCACCTCGTTGAACGGGTCCTTGAAGTAGGCGTCCGCAGCGTAAAACTGCCCCAGGCGGCCCACGTCGCTGGCCTGCAGCTGTTCGAAGAACAGCACGATATCGGCCAGAGCCGTGTGGGGGTCGCGGGTGTCAGTCATCCAAGGCGTGGGGGGCGCGGGCTTCATGGTCACAGTCCAGTGGCGCGTCGCACCACCGGAAAATAAAGGCCATAAGGCAACAGGCGCAGCAGTTTCATGAAGCGCGTGAAGCGCTTGGGAAAGTGAATGTCGAACTGCCCCTGTGCCCAGCCTTGCAGCATGGCCTGGGCCGCTTCTTCGGGGCTGATCAGCGCGGGCATGGCAAAGTTGTTTTGGGCCGTCAGCGGTGTGGCCACAAAGCCGGGGTTGATCACGCTCACGCCCAGTCCCTGTTGGTGCAGGTCCAGGTACAGGGTTTCAGCCAGGTTGATCAGCGCCGCCTTGGTGGGGCCGTAGGCCAGGCTCTTGGGCAGGCCACGAAAGCCCGCCACACTGCTGACCAGGCTGATGTGACCCGGCTGGCCTTGACGCGCCTGGGCCAGCAGGCCGGGCAGCACACCGGCCAGCACGTAGAGCGCGCCCAGGTAGTTGACCTCTTGGTGGCGCAGCATTTCCGCCAGGTCGTAGTCGGTGGCGCGCAGGTCGCGGTAGTGTCCGGCGCAGTAGCAGACCAGGGCCAGCGGGCCGGCGGCCAGCAACTGCGCGGCAGCGGCCTGCACCTGCTGGGCATCCGCGCAGTCCAGCACCAGGGCTTGGCTGCCAGGGTGTTCCGCCACAAAGCTGTTCAGCGCAGCGGCGCCACGCGCCGACACGATCACCTGCGCGCCTCGGCGGTGCAAGGCACTGGCGGTGGCCCGCCCGATGCCACTGGAGGCGCCGATCAGCCACACGCGCTGACCTTGCCAAACGGTGATGCGGGGATTGAGGCTCATGGCTCAGCGCTTTTGAAAGGACAAGATGACCTCGCCCAGGCGCACGCCGAGCTTGCTCATCGTGGCGCGGTTGAGCATGACCTGGTCGTTCATCAGGATCATCCAGTCATCAAATTGCACGTGGTAGATGCTGCCGTCCACGGGCAAGGCCAGGGTGTAGTTCCAGCGCAAGGTGTTGCCCGCGCTTTGACCCACTGCCTCGCCGATGACGTCGTCGGCGCGGCCGCTGTAGCGCCCTTCGCCCAATTCGGTGATGCGCCAGACGCGGCGCTGGGTGCTGCCGTCGGAATAGCTGAACTGCTCATCGAGCACGCCTTCGGCGCCCTGCCATTGGCAGTCCATCACCACACTGAAGCGTTTGACCACCTGGCCGCTGCGGTCCATGAACACGCCATGGGCGTCGACCCGACCATTGAAGTACTGGCGCAGGTTCAGCACCGGCTTCTCGTTGCGGTAGTCGCTCACCTGGGGGCCGGCGCAGCCCCCCAGGGCCAAAGCACTGGTGCCCAAGGCCCCCAGCATCAAACGTCGTTGCATGAAAAACTCCTTGGGGATGGGGGGAGAGAAGCCGCGCTGGCAGGGCGCACGATCAAGCCATAAAGCCCCAGTGCCGCCAGCAGCTTGAGACCGCAGGGCAGCACCGCATAGGCCAGCGACAGCGCCTGCAAGCCTTCGGCGCTGCGGCTGCCCGGCGTGTAGCCCAACAGGCCCAGCAGAGGCAGGGCGAGGCCAGCGGCCAGGGCCAGATTGAGTTTGGTGGCGAAGTTCCACCAGCCCATGTAGGCCCCCGTTTGGGCGGGGTCGCCGTCGCGTTGTTGGATCAGTCCGGCCAGCAGCGCGCCCGGCAGGGCCAGGTCACTGCCCAGGGCCAGACCCGAGAGGGCGCACACCGCCAGAAAGGCCAGGCTGTCGCCCTCGCCCAGCGCGGCGGCGCCGGCGAACACGCTGACCGACAGCAGCATGCCCGCCAGCCAACTGCGCGCCAGGCCGAAGCGGCCCACGGCTTTCAGCCACAGCGGGATGGACAGCGCTGCGCAGAGAAAGTACAGACCCAGGAACAGCGGCTCTTGGGCGGCGCTGGCCTGCAGTCGGTCCTGCACAAAAAACAGCACCAGGGTGGCGGGCACGGCACTGGCAATCCCATTGAGCATGAAGACCAGCAGCAGGCGCCTGAAGCCTGCTTGCCGCCAGGGCTGCCACAGGCTGGTGGCTGCTGTGTCACCTGGGGCCTCCTGCGGGGGCTGGGGCGCCCGGCGCCAGGCCCAGCCGCCCAGCAGCAGGCCCAAGGCCAGGGCGGCCAGCATGGCCGGCAGGCCCGCCAAGGAGGGCAGCACGGAGGCCAGCAAGACGCCCAGCAGGCCAGCGCCCTCGCGCCAGGCCACGATGCGGCCACGCTGCAGCTCAGCGCCCCCCAGGCGGGCCCCCCAAGACTGGTGGGCGATGCTCAGCAGGCTGTAGGCCGCGTAGGTCAACATCAGCAAGGCGCCCGCCCAGACCAGGAGGCCGTTGGCGGACAGGGCGGGTGGAAAAAACAGGCCGGTCATGCCCAGGGCCAGCAGGCCCGAGGCCAGGGTGGCGCTGCGCCAGACGGCGTGCACCGAGCGCTGGAACAGGCGGTCACTCAGGCGGCCCAGCCAGGGATCGATCAAGGCGTCGAGCAGGCGCGCGCCCAGCAGCAAGGCGCCCAGGCTGGCCAGGGGCATGCCGAACTCGCGGGCGTAGTGGTTGGGCAGCAGCACGTACAGCGGCAGGGCCACGAAGGCCAGGGGCAGGCCCAGCAGGCCGTAGCTCAGACCATGGCGCCAGGTCCAGGGCTGGGAGCTCATGGCGCCGCCAAGGTGATCAGCGCTTGGCGCAGCTTGGGCTCGGAGGTGGCCGGCGACAACCAAATGCCAAAGAACAACCGTGAAAACAAGGGGTCGTTGAGCGTGCCCAGGGTCTTACCACCCATCTTGAAGCTGGCGCCCACCCCGGGCTGGTGCAGGCCCAGCAGGCGATCGCCGCGCTTCACGTCGGGCAGCAGGGCCTGCAGCTGTTGCAGCCAACGCGTGCCTTGCTCGGAGCTGAATTCGCCGATGCGCTTCATCTCGTCGAGCGAGCGTTTGGCAATCGCACTGCCACTGAATTCGCGCTGGTAGGTCAGCTCCAGCGCCAGGGGCAACGCTGCGTACTGCTCGGGCTCAAAGCCCGGGCTCACCCAGAGCTGGGCGTGGTAAATCTCCAGGCCCAAAAAGCGCATGGTCGCCTGGCCTGCGGCACGGCCGCCAGCCAAGGGGGCCTCGGCAACCGGCGTCTGGGCTGGTGCGCCCAGCGCAACGCTGCCCAAGCCCAGGGCCAGGCGGCGGTTGAAGCGGCGGCGCGTCAGTTGGGTCATGGCTGGGGCTTGACCAGGGTGTACTGGACCAAGTCGATGCTGCCCATGGCAAAGCCCGCCTCGCAGTAGGCGAGGTAGAACTCCCAGATGTGCATGAAGCGATCGTCAAAGCCCAGCTGCTGGATGCGGCTGCGTTGCGCCAAGAAGCGCTCGCGCCAGTGCTGCAGGGTCAGCGCGTAGTCCTGGCCGAATGCAAAGCTGTCTTCCACCTGCAGGCCCGCAGCCTCAGCGGCCTGGCGGAACTCGCGCGGGCACGGCAGGCAGCCGCCGGGGAAGATGTACTGCTGGATGAAGTCGGTGGCGCCGATGTAGCGCTCAAACAGCGCGTCGTCGATCACGATGCTCTGGATGCAGGCGCGGCCGCCCGGTTTGAGCAGGCGGTGCACCGTCTCGAAGTAGGTCGGCCAGTACTCGCGGCCCACGGCTTCGATCATCTCGATCGAGCAGATGGCGTCAAAGGGTTCGTCCTGGATGTCGCGGTAGTCCTGCAAGCGCAGGTCGGCACGCTCGGGCACGCCCAGGCGCTGCATGCGCGCCTGGGCAAAGTCCAGCTGCTCGGTGGACAGGGTCACGCCGGTCACCGAGGCCTGGAATTCGGTGCTGGCCATTTCGGCCAGCGCGCCCCAGCCGCAGCCGATCTCCAGCACGCGCTGGCCGGGTTCGACGCGGGCCATGCGCAGGGCGCGGCGCACCTTGGCGGATTGGGCCTGGCGCATGTCCTGCTCGGGTCCGCCCTCGAACCAGGCCGAGGAGTAGTTCATGGTGTCGTCCAGCCACAGCTCGTAGAAGGCGTTGCCCAAGTCGTAGTGGGCGTGGATGTTCTTGCGGCTGTTGCTGCGCGTGTTGCGGTGCAGCAGGTGCTTGAGGCGGTACAGCAGGCGGCCAGCCCAACTGCCATAGATCACGTCGTCCACATGCTGGCGGTTGGCCAGGAAGACCTTCAGCAACTCGGTCAGGTTGGGGGTGGTCCAGTCGCCGGCGATGTAGCTTTCGGCAAAGCCGATGTCGCCCGACTTGAGCGCCGCGTGGCACACCTGCCAGTTGCGCATCGTCATGGCGGCGGCGGGGCCGTCGCCGTTGCCGAAGTGCTGCAGCGAGCCGTCGGGGAACTGCACGGTCAGAGAGCCGTGCTGCAGCCGTTGCAGCAGTTTGACGGCGGTACGGGCGGCCGCTGGGGTGCCCTGGGGCAGAACGAAGCGGGAGGTGGCGGTACTGCTGTTCATAGCGGTGTCGTTGGGTTGGGTTTCAACGGCTCACAAAGGCACTGGGGGCCTCGGGCTGGCGGAAAAAGGGCACGCGCTTGAGCCAGAGCTTGAGCGCTTGCCAGTGGATGCGGGCCATCACGCCCAGCGTCATCAGCGGGTAGCCCCAGAGCGCGTGGCGCAGGCTGGCCGCGTCGATGGGAACCAACCGGCCACTGACGCTGGTTTGCAGCAGCGGGCCGGCTTCGTCGTCGTGGTCGATGCGCACCACCGTGCGCTCCTGACCGGCTTGCGTGGTGCGCATGAAGCGAAAGCGGTAGCCACCGCTGATGGCGCAAAACGGCGACACGTGGAACACCTTGCGCGCGCTCAGCTCCTGGCCCCAGGCGGGCTGGTCCAGCAAGTAGCAGTGGCGTTCGCCAAAGGTGTTGTTGACCTCGACCACGATGGCGCGCAGCGTGCCGTCGCGCCGGTGGCAGTACCAGAAGCTCACGGGCTTGAAGGTGTAGCCCAGCACGCGCGGGTAGCAGTGCAACCAGACCTGGCCGTCGGCGTCGGCAATGCCTTCGGCGGTCAGCAGCTCGTCCAGCCAAGCCAGCGCGCCGCCTTGCTCAGGCGCTCTGCCGTCACCGTGGTCGCGGTCATGAAAGCTCAGTGCGCCCCGCCGGTTGATGGCCAGCGGGCTGTCGTGCAGCGCCGCGCCGCGCATGGGCAGCATGACAAAGAACGTGGGGTAGGCGAAGGCGTTGTGCGCCGGCCGCAGGCGGGTGTGGCGCACCTGGCCAAAGCCCAGCAGCGGACGGTCTGGCCCCGGTGTGCCGGGGGCCTTGGCCTGCGCCTGGGGTCGCGGGTTCATGCGGCTTGCGCTTGCCTTTGGGGCAAGCTGTTGAGCACTTGGCGCGCCGCTTGCAGGCCGGACTTGAGGCCGTCCTCATGGAAGCCGTAGCCGGTCCAGGCACCGCAGAACCAGGTGTGCTGCTGGCCTTGCAGTTCAGGCACGCGCTGCTGGGCCCGGATGGCGGCCTGGTCGAACACCGGGTGCGCGTACTCATAGCGGCCCAAGATTTGCGCGGGGTCGATGTCCTGCACCGGGTTGAGCGACACCAGCACCGGTTGTTCGAAGGGCAGCGGTTGCAGCTTGTTGAGCAGGTAGTGAAGGCAGACGCGGGCCGATTCGCGCTCCTTGCTTTGCGCGCGTTCGTAGTTCCAGGCGGCCCAGGCGCTGCGGCGCTGCGGCAGCACGCGGGCATCGGTGTGCAGCACGGCCAGGTTGGGCTGGTAGCTGATGGCCCCCAGCACTTCATGCTCCGCCGCCGAGGCGTCCCGCAACAGGCCCAGGGCCTGGTCGGAATGGGTGGCCAGGATCAGGCGGTCAAAGCGCTCGGCGCGGCCATCGGTGATGATGCGCACACCCGCTGCGTCACGCTCAATCAGGCGCACCGGGGTGTTCAGGCGCTTGTCGGCGATGCCGGCGGTGATCTTCTCCACATAGTGGCGCGAGCCGCCGCTCACGGTGTGCCAAGCCGGGCGGTTGCTGACCTGGATCAGGCCGTGGTTGTAGCAAAACCGGATCATGGTGGCGACCGGGAAGCGCAGCATCTGGTCGGTCGGGCAGCTCCAGATGCAGCCCAGCATGGGCAGGAAGTACCAGTCGCGGAAGGCGTCGCCAAAGCGGTGCTCGCGCAGGAAGTCTTCCAGCGGCTGCATCAGCGCGGACTCTTGCGCCGCCTGGGCGATTTGCGTCGTCAGCCGGTTGAAGCGCAGCAGATCGGCCAGCATGCCCAGGAAGCGGGGGTTCAGCAGGTTGCCCCGCTGAGCGAAGACCGTGGACAGGTTGGAGCCGCTCCATTCCAGCTTGCGGCCTGGGCCCAAGGCGTCCGGCACTTGGACCGAAAACGACATGTCCGACGGCGAGGTGGCGACGCCGAGCTCGGCCAGCAGGCTGATCAGTTGGGGGTAGGTGCGCTCGTTGTAGACCAGAAAGCCCGTGTCCACCCCGTGGGTGACCGGACCGCGCGGCGTGGGCAGGGTGACATCGACCGTGTGGGCATGGCCCCCAAAGTAGTCACCGGCCTCGAACAAGCTGATCTCGGCGTGGCCGCGCAGCGCGTGCGCTGCTGCCAGGCCCGAGACGCCGGAGCCAATGATGGCGATCTTCATGTGGACCTCCGACCCAGGGCAGCCCAAGGCGAGGGGAAGAAAAGTGTTGCGAAGCGCCCCGAAACGAAGGAGGGAGGGAGGGAGGAGGAGAAGCGTTTCAGGATTTCATCTGGGCCACACGGCGCCAGAAGGCTTCGCAACATCGAAAGACACTGTCCACCCAAGGTGTTCAGTGATGCGTAGAGTGGGGTCGGCGACAGAAAGTTCCACCGGTTCACAGGTAATTTCCTGTCAAAAGAGAGAGGCATGGCGTTGGTCTCCGCAGCCTCAGGGGGCTGCCAACTCACGTTGCAGGGTTTTGAGCAGGGCTTTGTCGTCAGGGCCGGTCATGCTGGAGTAGCTGCCCACCAACTCGCCCTTGCGGTTGATCACGTACTTGTAGAAGTTCCAGCGCGGGGTCTGACCCGACATCTGCGCCAGTTGCTTGTAGAAGGGGGAGGCCTGCGCACCCGACACGCTGCTCTTGGCGAACATCGGAAACTTCACCCCGAAGGTGTTTTCGCAGAAGTCCGCAATCTGCTGGTTGTTGCCGGTTTCTTGCGAAAAATCGTTGGATGGGAAGCCCAGCACCACCAGGCCTTGGTCCTTGTAGCGGGCATGCAGGCCTTCCAGGCCCTTGTACTGGCCCGTGAAACCGCAGTAACTGGCCGTGTTGACCACCAGCAGCACCTTGCCCTTGTACTGGCACAGCGACTGTGGCTTTTCGTCTTGCAGGCGGGCGAAGGTGTGTTGCAAGATGGCTGGGCAGGCCGCGTCGCTGCCTGTGGCCGCGCTGGGGGCCGGGTTGGCGGCGCTGGCCGGCAGGGCCCAGACAAGACCCCAGACCCATGGCAGCAGCAGTTTGGCGGCAAGAACAGTGCGCATACAGACCCCAGTTCGGAAATTGGTGAGAAGACGTATCTTCATCCTTGCGAAAGTATACTGCTTAGTATTCTTTTAATACCATTTGGTTTTTATTTCTCCACTTTGTTGACACAGGCTTTGACCATGCGCGCGTATCAGCTTTCAGCACCCCGGAGCCGGCCATGAGCCCCGAGCGCAGCAGCCCGGCCTGGACCCGCCCCCAGCGGGTCGTGTGGGTACTGGGTGACCAGTTGTGGCTGGGGCACCCCGCCCTGGTCGACTTCAACCCGGCCACCGACCATGTGCTGATGGTGGAGGCGCCAGGCGAAGCCCGCGCCGTCTGGAACCACCGGGCGCGAATAGCCGTTTTTTTGTCGGCCATGCGGCATTTCTGCAACGACCTGCACCGTCAGGGCTGGGCCTACACCTATGTGCGGCTGACCGACATGCCTGACGAGCCCAGTCTGGCAGGTCGCGCCCAGCAGGCTTTGCAAACACTGCAGCCGAAGGTCCTGCGCCTGTGCGAGCCTGGCGACTGGCGCACGCTGGAGTCCGCGCGCAGCGTGGCGCATGGGCTGGGGGTGGACTTTGAGGTCTTGGCAGACCCGCATTTCATGTGCTCCCGCGCCGAATTTGCGCGCTGGGCCCTGGGCAAAAAGACACTGCGCATGGAGTTCTTCTACCGCGACATGCGGCGCCGCCACGGCGTGCTCATGGACGGGCGTGACCCGGCGGGCGGGCAGTGGAATTACGACAGCGACAACCGACAGGGCTTTCCGTCCAGTGGTCCAGGCCCCATCGCCACGCCGGAGCAGTTCCCGCCAGACCGCATCACCGAACAAGTGCTGGCCTTGGTGGCGGAGCAGTTCCCTGACCACCCGGGTTCGCTGGCCCACTTTGTCTGGCCCGTCACGCGGGCCCAGGCGCTGGAGGCGCTGGACCGCTTCATCACCGTGCGCTTGGCGCCCTTCGGCCCCTACCAGGATGCCATGTGGACCGGCACGCCTTGGGGTTGGCATTCGCTGCTGTCGGTGGCCTTGAACCTGCACCTGCTGGACCCGCGCGAGGTGATTGCCGCTGCTGAAACCGCCTGGCGCGAGCGCCACCTGCCGCTGGCCAGTGTGGAGGGTTTCATCCGGCAAATCCTGGGCTGGCGTGAGTTCATCCGGGGCCTGTACTGGCTGGACATGCCGCACATGGCCGAGGCCAACCACTTTGACCATCACCGCGCCCTGCCCGCCTGGTACTGGACCGGCCAGACCCGCATGGCCTGCCAGCGCGAGGTGGTGCAGCAAACCTTGGCGCATGGCTACGCCCACCACATCCAGCGCCTGATGGTGACCGGTCAGTTCGCTTTGTTGGCCGAGGTGGAGCCGCGCCTGGTCAGCGACTGGTACCTGGCCATGTACGTGGATGCCGTGGAGTGGGTGGAGCTGCCCAACACGGCGGGCATGGCCTTGCACGCCACCGGTCCGCGTTTCACCAGCAAGCCCTACATTGCCAGTGGCCAGTACCTCAAGCGCATGAGCAACTACTGCCAGGGCTGCGCCTACGACCCGGCTCAGCGCGTGGGCCCCAAGGCCTGTCCGGTCAGCACCTTGTATTGGCACTTCTTGCTGCGCCATGCCGATGAGCTGGCGCGCAACCCCCGCACCGCCTTGATGGTCAAAAGCACGGCACGCTTGTCCCCCGAGGAGCGGGACCGCATAACCGAAACGGCCACTTATGTCCTTGACCATCTCGATGATTTGTAAAGGTTTTTTGAGCCAAGCCCTTAAAATTGGGGGAATAACGAAAGATCGCCATGCTCTACCCTGAACTTTTCAAGCAACTCGAGTCCGTCCGCTGGGACATGGACAAGGACATTCCCTGGGACCAGTTCGATGCCTCCAAGCTGTCGGACGAGCAGGCCCAGACCATCAAGATGAATGCCATCACCGAGTGGGCCGCCCTGCCGGCCACCGAGATGTTCCTGCGTGACAACCGGGGTGACAGCGATTTTTCGGCCTTCATGTCGATCTGGTTCTTCGAGGAGCAAAAGCACTCCCTGGTGCTGATGGAGTACCTGCGCCGCTTCCGCCCCGAGCTGGTGCCCACCGAGCAAGAACTGCATGAAATCCGTTTTGAGTTCGACCCCGCGCCGGCCCTCGAAACCCTGATGCTGCATTTCTGCGGCGAAATCCGCCTCAACCACTGGTACCGCCGCGCCTCCGAGTGGCACACCGAGCCGGTGATCAAGCAGATCTACACCACGCTGAGCCAGGATGAAGCCCGCCACGGTGGTGCCTACCTGCGTTACATGAAGCGCGCCATCAACAACTTTGGCAACGACGCCAAAGCCGCTTTCACCAAGGTGGGGGTGCTCATGGCCAGCGCTCGCCGCACCGCGCAAGCACTGCACCCCACCAACCTGCACGTCAACAAAGACCTGTTCCCGCGTGACACCATCCAGAGCCGCCTGCCCAACCCCGAGTGGCTGGAACACTGGCTGGACAAGCAGATCAACTTTGACGCCGTGTGGGAAACGAAGGTCGTGGACCGCATCCTGCACAACATGAGCCTGCTGATGGACCGCAGCTTCAAGAGCGTGCAAGAACTCAACCGCTACCGCAAGGAGCTCGCAGCCAGCCTGGCGCCGGCCACGTCGGGCACACCCGCCGCAGGCGCACAGCCCGCGTGATCCTGTGGCCACGTGGATGCCTCGCAGGCCTCCACGTCCACGCGCAAAACAAAACGGCCCGTCAAGGGCCGTTTGGCTTCAGGGGGGCTTGGAGGCACTGACTCACATCAGCGTCAGCAAGCGCTCCAGGGGCAAATGGGTTTTGACGTCTTTCACCGGCACCCCGCTGAGCACCTTGAAATTGGCTTGAGCCGTGTCGCGCGCCGTGGGCTCGGCCGTGGCCATGCCCTGGCGGTTGATCAGCACCGCCACCCGCGGCGTGCTCGGCGTCTGGCCCCGCTTGGTGACCACAGCGATTTCGCCCGAGGCCAGCTTCACATAGGAGCCCGGCGCGTACATGCCCACGGCCTTGATCAGGGCCGCACCGGCTTCGTCGACTTTTTTCTCTTCATCAAAGTAGCTGCCCTGCATGGCCGCGGTGGAGGGCAATGGCGAGCGCGTGGCACGCGGCGCCATGCGGGCGCCAAAAATGTCGGCGCGCTGGATCAGCCGGGCCATCTGCTGCGCGATCGGGCGCGGGGCCAAGGGCCCCGGCTTGCGGTCATGGTGGTGGGCCACGGCTTCCAGCCAGTCGGGCTCTTCGACCCCGAGTTTCTTGAGCAGAGCGACCGATTCTGCCGAGTGGTTGTCAATGGTTTGCACCTGCAAGTTGGTCAGCGGCTGGGCCTGCTGGGCCAGTTGGTCTTGCATCTCGGTCATGCTGATGTTCATGGTCAGGGCCGCTTTGCCCAGGCAGCTGACCTGGTCCTCGGTCCAGTTGAGCACCTGGCGCGCCGCCAGCATGCACACCACCGACACCAACATGGCGTGGGTGGCGCTGTACATGCGGGTTTCCGTGGCCGACAGGTGCATCAGCGCAAACAGGGTGGCATCGGGCTGGCGGTCCTTGAGCAGCATCAGGTCGGCATGCAGCTGGAACAAGCGGGTCATGAAGCCGCTGCTGTCGGGGTTGCGCAGCACCCCGTTGGCGCGCACCTGGATGTCGTGCCAGTTGGGTCGGCGGCTGGCGTCGGTGATGGTCGGTGCCGTGCTTTCCGGGCCTTTGCCGTCGGTGATGAACTGGGTCGAAGCGATGGTGCCCAGGGTCTTGCCCTCACGCACCATGGCGTGCAGCTTGCTCACATAGGCGCGGTGGCTGTCGCCGGACTCGTCGGTGTCCACGCACAGGTTGAGCCCGCGCATGGCCATGGCCTGCAGCTCTTCCTTGGATTGCACCACATAGCCTTTTTGGGCCAGCAGGACACCCGTGCTGCTGCGCAACACAAACGGCAAGGGGTAGCCCAGAGGAATGGTTTCGAGGTCTAGCTTGACGAGCTTCATGATCTGTTTTGATTATGAGCGCATTGCTTTGGTCTGAGGGGACTGATAGTTGACCGTTGTGACTGTCAAGTCAACGACTGCCGGTTTTATGTATCCATTTGTATGAATTTCACATCATCCCTTGGGGAGCGGGCCCCGGCAGGGGCGATCAGGCCTCGACCCAGGCCAGCCGGCCTTGCCCCATTTCCTGCAAGCGCGCCACCAGGGCGGCTTGCTTGGAGGCCGGCAAGCGCCAACGTGCCGTGACCACACTGCCATGCTGCACGTCCAGCAACTCGGCCTGGACCAGGTCCAGTTCGCGGCGCAGGCTGCCCTCCAGTGCATAGGGCACGCTGCAGGCCTGTTCACACCATTTTTCCAGCCGGACCTTGGGCGCAGTCAGCAATGCCTGGGCCACGCTGTCGGTGTAGGCCCGCACCAGGCCGCCAGCACCCAGTTTGACGCCGCCAAAGTAACGCACCACGGTGGCCAGCACGCCTTCCAGGTCCTGGTGGCGCAGCACGTCCAGCATGGGGCGGCCCGCCGTACCGCCCGGCTCGCCATCGTCCACCGCGGCGGACTGCCCGCCGGCCAGCAAGGCCCAGCAGACATGGGCGGCACCTGGGTGCTGGGCGCGCAATTGCTGCACCACGGCCTGGGCGGCCGTGCGGTCGGCCATGGGCTGCACACAGCAAATGAAGCGGCTCTTTTTGATCACCAGTTCGGCGTGGGCGGGGGCGGAGAGGGTGTGCGGCATGGGGCGCAAAGCTTAACCTGAGCTCCGTTCGTGTTTGCTTTGCTGCCCAGCAAGGCTCGCCACTTTGGCCTACCATGCGGCGATTCTTGATTTGTCTGTGGCGCTTCTGGGCGCTGCACCTTGCTGCGAGGCCCCATGACCACTCCCACCGTGCTGAAGATTGATTTTGTTTCTGATGTGTCCTGCCCCTGGTGCGCCATCGGCTTGAACGGCCTGCAAACAGCCTTGCAGCGCTTGGACGGTTCGGTGCAGGCAGAGCTGCACTTCCAACCCTTTGAGCTCAACCCGCAGATGGGGCCAGAAGGCCAGGACATCTCCGAGCATTTGGCCCAGAAGTACGGCGCCACGCCCGAGCAGAGCGCCGCCAACCGCGAAGCCATCCGCCAACGTGGCGCATCGGTGGGTTTCGCCTTCAACATGGCCGCCCGTGACCGCATCTACAACACCTTTGACGCCCACCGCCTGCTGCATTGGGCCGAAGGCGAAGGCCGGCAACTGGCGCTCAAGAAGGCCTTGTTTGACGCGTACTTCGGCGCGGGCCGCAACCCTTCAGACCCGGTGGTGTTGGTCGAATTGGCGGCTGCCGTCGGTCTGGACGCCGACCGGGCACAGGCCATTCTGGCCAGCGATGAATTTGCTGGCGAGGTGCGGGACCAGGAGGCCTTCTACCAACAGCACGGCATCAACTCGGTGCCTGCCGTGATCATCAACGACCGGCATTTGATCCAGGGCGGTCAACCGCCTGAGGTGTTCGAGCAGGCACTGCGCCAGATCGCCGCTGGCGCCTGAGCTGCGCAGGCCGGGGCTCAAGGCCCCGACCGGCCTGGTTTCATTCGAACACCGTCCTCCACAAGGCCTCGATGGCCTCGCGCTCGGTTTTCACCTGGTCCGGGTCGATCTGGGTCGGCTCTTCGTTGAGTCGGGCCTGGTGCTGGATGCGGCGCAGTTCTCGGTAGGCCACCGCCGCGCGCTCGCCCACACCGGCGGGCAGCAGGCCGGTGGCTTCGGCGCGTTGCAGCAGTGCGATGTTGCCCACATTGGCGCGCAACTCGGGGTGCTGGGCCGATTGCGACAGCACCAGGTACTGCACGGCAAATTCGGCGTCCACCATGCCGCCCACACTGTGTTTGACGTCGAATTGGCCCGCCCGCACGGCATGGGCGCTGCGCACCCGTTCGCGCATGGTGACGATCTCCTGGCGCAAGGCCTGGGCGTCGCGCGGCGCGGTGATGACGGCCTCGCGCACCGCGTCAAAGCGGGCTTGTAAGGCGGGGCTGCCCAGCACAAAGCGGGCGCGGGTCATGGCCTGGTGTTCCCAGGTCCAGGCCGTGTTGCTGCCGCGCTGGGACTGGTACTTGGCATAGGCCTCGAAGGTGGTGACCAGCAGGCCCGAGTTGCCGTTGGGGCGCAGCGCGGTGTCAATCTCGTACAGATCGCCTTCGCCGGTCTTCACGCTGAGCCAGTTGATCAGCTTGCGCACAAAGGCGGCAAACACCTCGGGCGCACGCTCGTCCTCGTCTTCGTAAACGAAGACGATGTCCAGGTCACTGCCATAGCCCAGCTCTTTGCCGCCCAGCTTGCCGTAGCCAATGATGGCGAACTGCGGCAGGTCGGCGTCGCTGCGGTGGCGGTTCTTCAGGCGTTCCCAGCACCAGCGCACGGTGATTTGCAGCAAGGTGTCGGCCAGCAGGCTCAGGTCGTCGGCCACCTGTTCGACGCTCAGGCGACCCTCGACGTCGCGCGCCAGGGTGCGGAAGGTCTCCGCGTGGTGGGCGCGGCGCAGCAAGTTGAGCAGGGTCTCTTCGTCGTCTTCGCCGGTGGAGCGCAGCGAGTCGATGCGGCGTGACAGCTCGTCCTTGAACTCGGCCGGGTGGAAGCGTTCGCTGAGCATGGCGTCACTGGCCAGCTCATCGATCACCCCGGGGTGCTGCAGCAGGTAGCGTGCCGGCCAGCGGGCGGCGCCCAGCAGGTGCATCAGGCGTTCGTGCACCGCGGGGCGTTCCAGCAGCATGGCCAGGTAGCTTTCGCGGCGCAGCAGGGGCTCGAGCCAGTTGACCAGCTGCAAGGCGGATTCTTCCGTCACCCGGCCTTCACGCACCCACAGGCTGCTGCGCTGGATCAGGCGGATCAGGCGCGAGCGCACGTCCTCGCGCAAGGCCTGCACGCGGGGGTGGTCGCGCCAGGGCTTCAGGCGCTCGCGCAAACGCTCGGGGAGTTGGTCCAGCAGGCCCTCGATCTCGGCGGGCGGTTGTCCTCCCTTGGGGCCGCCGCAGCCACCGCCGCGGCAGCTTTTGCGCTCTTCGCTCTGGCCCAGCAGGATGTCGAACTCTTGCGCCACCAGTTCACGGTGCGCGTCGAGTTCATGCAAAAACGGGCAGTAGCTCTCGAAGCCCAGGGTCTGGGCCACCCATTTCAGGTCGTCGTCCTGGGTGGGCAGCACATGGGTTTGCTGGTCGTCCAGGTACTGGATGCGGTGCTCCACCCGACGCAAAAAGGTATAGGCCCGGGCCAGTGCCTCGGCGGTCTCGGTGGGCATCAGGCCGGCGCGGGCCAGGCGTTGCAAAGCCTCCAAGGTGGGGCGGCAGCGCAGTTCGGGGTACTGGCCGCCGCGCACCACTTGCAGCAGTTGCACGGTGAATTCGATCTCGCGGATGCCGCCGCGCGACAGCTTGACGTCGTTGGCCCGCTCGGGGTGGCCGGCGCTGCGGCGCGCGGCATGTTCACGGATTTGGCGGTGCAGGATGCGCAAGGCCTCGAACACGCTGTAGTCCAGGTAGCGGCGGAACACAAAGGGCAGCACCACGCCGCGCAGTTGCTGCACGCCTGGGTTGCCCAGGCAGGCGCGCGGTGCAATGACCCGGCTCTTGAGCCAGGCAAAGCGTTCCCACTCGCGGCCCTGGACCTGGAAGTACTCCTCCAGCGCGCTCAGTGACACGGCGGCCGGCCCGGAGTTGCCGTTGGGGCGCAGCGCCAGGTCGACGCGGAAGACAAAGCCGTGCTCGGTGGTGTCGCCAATCAGGCCAAAAATCATGCGCACGGCACGCGCAAAGTACTCATGGTGGGTGATGCGGCCGCGCCCATCGGCCTGGCCGGCGGTTTCGCCGTCGTGGTCGTAGACGTAGATCAGGTCGATGTCGCTGGACACATTGAGTTCGCGTGCCCCCAGCTTGCCCATGCCGATGACCCACAGCTCGGCGCGCTGGCCGTCCGGGCCCAGGGGGACGCCGTGCCGGCTGTCCAACTCTTGCTGCGCCTCGGTGCAAGCCACGTCCAGGGCCAACTCGGCCAGCTCGGTGACCGCACGCGTGACGGTGTGGAGCGGGGCCTGCTGCTCGCAATCCAACACCACCAGGCGCTCCATGACCAGTTGGCGCAGGATGCGCAGGGCCGCACTGGTGTCGTACTGGCGCTCGCGCAAGGCGGCCAGGGCCTCGGCCATGCTGGCCCGGGTGGGGGTGCCCGGCGGCAACAAATGCAACAGGTTTTCGTAGCGGCGGCGCAGGCGTTGCACCAGTCGGGATTTTTCGGCTAAGGGCTGCATGGTCAAAGGCCTTCAGGGCACGCCAGCAAGCAACCGGGTGGTTGCTGCTTTGATTCACATATCTTCATAGGGCCGCTGTCGGCCCTGGTTTCGCTGCGGGTCATAATTCCGGCCACATTCCATCCGCGACATGAACGACACCCTGCCCCTTCCAACCCGAGGACTGAAGATGGCCTCAGCCCTGGCGCGTTGGACCTTGCGGGTGTTGCTGGCTTTTTGGTTCGTGCTGGCGCTGTCCTGGGGGGCGCTGCACGGCTGGATTGTGCCCCGGATTGCTGAATTCCGTCCGCAGCTGGAAAGGCAAGCCAGCCGGGCTTTGGGGCTTCCTGTCCACATCGGTCACATCAGCGCCCGCAGCGAGGGTTTGATCCCCACCTTTGAGCTCGAAGACGTCACCTTGTCCGACATGCAAGGGCGGGATGCCCTGATCCTGCCGCGCGTGGTGGCGGCCCTGTCGCCGCGCTCCCTGTGGAACCTGGGTTTTCAACAGTTGTATGTGGACCGGCCCGAGCTGGAGGTGAGGCGCAGCGCCGACGGCCGCCTGCATGTGGCGGGCCTGGCCTTGGACGGGACGCCTGGGGATGGGGGCCAGATCGCGGATTGGGTGTTTTCTCAGGCCGAACTGGTGATCTCCGGCGGCATCGTCCACTGGACAGACGAACAGCGCGGCCTGGACACTTTGTCGCTGTCCGACCTCAGCCTGGTCATGCGCAACAGCCCCCGGCGCCACATCGCGCGCCTAGACGCCACCCCGCCGTCCCAGTGGGGCGAGCGTTTCAGCCTGGTGGCGCAATTTCGCCAGCCTCTGATCAGCGTGCACCGGGGCCGTTGGCAGGACTGGACCGGCCAGGTCTTCGCCCAGTTCAACCGTGTCGATGTGGCGCGCCTGCGCCAGCAAATTGACCCGGGGTTCGAAGTCAGCAGCGGCCAGGGCGCGCTGCGCCTGTGGGCCGATGTGGCCAAGGGCCAGCTCACTGGCGCCGTCGCGGACGTGGCCCTGGCCTCGGTCAATGTGCAGCTGGCGCCGGGCCTGGAGCCGCTGGCCTTGAGCTCGGTGCAGGGGCGCCTGGGCGGGCACCGCCTGCCCGGGGGCTTTGATTTCTCGACCAGCGGTTTGCAGTTCTTGACCGCCGATGGCCTGCGCTGGCCGGGGGGCAATGTGTTCGTCAGCTACACCCTGCCCCAGGCCAAACAGCCCGGGCGGGGCGAGTTCCGTGCCGACCGCATGGATCTGGCCGCCTTGAGCCAGATTGCCCACCGCGTGCCCTTGGGCGAGGCCACCCACCAGGCACTGGCCCGCCACGCGCCGCGCGGCCTGGTGCAGACCTTGCAAGCCCAGTGGCAAGGCCCGGCCGATGGGCCGGAGCGCTACAGCGTCAAAGGCCGCGTGGCCGGCCTGTCCCTCAGCGCCCGCGAGGGCCTGCCTGGGGTGCGGGGGCTGGACCTGGACTTTGACCTCACCCAGGCCGGTGGCAAGGCCGCTTTGCAGATGGCGGGTGGGCAATTTGACCTGCCTGGCGTGTTCGATGAGCCGGTGTTGCCCGTCGACCAGTTCGATGCCCAGTTGCAGTGGCAGCGTGAAGGGGATCGTCTGACGCTGCAGGTCGGCGATCTGCACTTTGCCAACCCCGACTTGCGCGGCGAGGCCCGCCTGCAGTGGCAAAGCGCCGACCCGGCCAAGTCCAGTGCCCGCTCCCGGTTTCCTGGTGTGCTGGACTTGAACGCCACCGTCAGCGAAGCCGACGGCGCCCGCATCCACCGCTACCTGCCGCTGTATTTGAATGCGGATGTGCGCCATTACGTGCAGGAAGCCGTCACGGCCGGCCGGGTCAGCCACGCGCAGTTCCGCATCAAGGGCGACCTGCATGACCTGCCTTTCGCCAACCCCAAGCAGGGCGAGTTCCGCATCAGCGCCAAGGTGCGCGACGCGGCCCTGACCTATGTGCCCAAGTCGATCATGCCGGCTGGCACCTTGCCCTGGCCGGCGCTCAGTGAGCTGCAAGGGGACTTGGTGTTCGATCGCCTGGGCATGTACGTCAAAGGCGCCAGCGCCCGCTTTGCCAATCACCCCGAACTGCAAATCACCAAGGTCGAGGCCGACATCCCCAACCTGATGCGCACCGTGGTCGGGGTGGATGCCACGGTCAAAGGCCCGCTGCCTGAAGTGGTGGCCTTGGTCAATGGCTCGGCCCTCAGCCGCTTGACCCACCAGGCCCTGGGCCAGGCCAGCGTCAGCGGGCCCACGGAGGTCAAACTCAAGCTGTCCCTGCCCATCAGCCAGATCGAGCGCACCAAGGTGCAAGGCAGCGTGGCCTTCACCGGCAGCAACGATTTGCGCATCGCGCCGCAGGCACCGGGCTTGTCACGCCTGCGCGGCAGCGTGGCGTTTTCCGAGACCGGCTTCCAACTCAACAACGTGCAGGGCCGGGCCCTGGGGGGGGATCTCAAACTCGAGGGCGGCATGCGCCCGGCCCCAGCGGCCAGCCCGGGAGTGGCCTTGGGCGAGCCCCAGGTGCAGTTGCGCGCCAGCGGTGTGGCCACGGCCGAAGGCCTGCGCCAGGCGGCGGAGCTGGGCTTTGTCGCCAAGCTAGCCGAGCACGCCAGTGGCAGTGCGCCCTACACCCTGGCCCTGGGCTTTTACCAGGGCCAGCCGGAAATCCAGGTGCAAAGCAGCTTGCAAGGCTTGGCACTGAACCTGCCCGCGCCCCTGAACAAGCCAGCCGATGTCGCCCTGCCGCTGCGTTTTGACAACAGCTTGCTGCGCGATGCGGGCGCGGGGGGACCCTTGCGCGATCAGTTGCAGGTGGAGCTGGGCCGATTGATGTCGGTGCACTACCTGCGCGACCTGTCCGGTCCCCAGGCCCGCGTGTTGCAGGGCAGCGTGGCGGTGGGCTTGGCCGCTGGTGAAGCCGCGCCCCTGCCAGCCAGCGGCGTGATGGCCAGCGTGCAACTGCCCCAGCTGGACCTGGACGCTTGGGAGCACGTGCTGACCCGTGCTGGCGGGCCGGGTCGACCCAATGCAGCAGCACCCGCCAGCAACGCGGCCGACGCCGCCACCCAAAGCTACCTGCCCACGGCCATGGCGGTGCGCGCGGGCGAGCTGACCGCGGACGGCCGCCAATTGCACAACGTGGTGCTGGGCAGCACCCGCGAGGGCGCGATGTGGCGCGCCAACCTGGACGCTCAGGAGCTCAATGGCTACCTCGAGTACCGCCCGCCCGGCGGCACCGGGGCCGGGCGCTTGTTCGCGCGCCTGTCGCGCCTGAAGCTGGCGCAAAGCACGCAAAACGAGGTCGAAGCCCTGCTCGACGAGCAGCCCGCCACCATCCCCGCGCTGGACATCGTGGTCGACGATTTCGAGCTGCGCGGCAAGCGCCTGGGGCGGGTCGAGATCGAAGCCGTCAACCGAGGTGGCGACACGGCCCAGCGCGAGTGGCGGCTCAACAAGTTCAACCTCATCACGCCCGAGGCCACCTTCACCGCCACTGGCAATTGGGCCCAGGTGGGCGCGTCGCGCCTGAGCCGCTCGCTGCAAGAGCACCGGCGCACCGTGATGAATTTCCGCCTCGACGTGCGCGACGCCGGCGAACTGCTCAAGCGTTTGGGCATGGCCGGCGTGGTGCGGCAGGGCCATGGGCTGATGGAAGGTCAGGTGGCCTGGTTGGGTTCGCCCCTGTCGCTGGACTACCCCAGCCTGGCCGGCCAGATCAGCATCAACCTGGAATCGGGGCAGTTTCTCAAGGCCGATCCGGGCCTGGCCAAGCTGCTGGGGGTGCTCAGCCTGCAGGCCTTGCCACGCCGACTGACGCTCGACTTCCGCGACGTCTTCAGCCAGGGCTTTTCCTTTGACCTGGTGCGTGGCGACGCACGCATCGAGCAGGGCCGGGCCAGCACCAACAACCTGCAAATGAAGGGCGTCAATGCGGCGGTGTTGATGGAAGGCTCGGCCGATTTGGCGCGTGAAACCCAGGACCTCAAGGTGGTGGTGGTGCCCGAGGTGAATGCCGGCACGGCCTCGCTGGTGGCCACCGCCATCAACCCCGCCATCGGCCTGGGCACCTTCCTGGCGCAGATGTTCCTGCGCCGCCCGCTGATGGAAGCGGCCACGCAAGAATTCCACATCGATGGCAGCTGGACCGAGCCGCGCATCGTCAAGGTCGAACGCCCCGCGCGCGAGGCCAGCCCTACTTCCAACGGAGCCCTCCACCCATGAAAGTCGCAGCCCTCCAGATGGTGTCGGCCACCAGCGTGGACGCCAATTTGCAGGCCGCCCGCGCACTGCTGCAGCAGGCCGCCGAGCAAGGCGCCGAGCTGGCCGTGCTGCCCGAGTATTTTTGCCTGCTGGGCGCGCGCGACACCGACAAGCTGGCGGTGCAGGAGCGCCCGGGCCAAGGTCCCATCCAGGACTTCCTGGCCCGCGCGGCGCGCGAGCTGGGCTTGTGGATCGTGGGCGGCACCCTGCCGCTCAGCACGGCCCAGCCCGAACGCGTGACCAACAGCTGCCTGGTCTGGTCACCGGCGGGCGACTGCGTGAGCCGCTACGACAAGATCCACCTGTTTTGCTTTGACAACGGGCGTGAGCGCTACGACGAGTCGCGCGTGCTCGAAGCCGGGCACCAGCCCGCGTGTTTTGACCTGCCCTCGCGTGACGGTCACACCTGGCGCATCGGCTTGTCGATTTGCTACGACCTGCGCTTTCCCGAGCTGTACCGTGCTTACGCCCGCGATGGCGCCCAACTGATGTTGGTGCCCAGCGCCTTCACCTACACCACGGGCCAGGCCCACTGGGAGCTGCTGCTGCGCGCCCGTGCGGTCGAGAACCTGGCCTATGTGCTGGCGCCAGCCCAGGGTGGCGTGCACGAAAGCGGCCGCCATACCTGGGGCCACAGCCTGGCTGTCAGCCCTTGGGGCGAGCTGCTGGCCGAGCAGGCCCAGGGCCCGGGCGCGGTGATGGCCGAGCTGGATGCCGCGGTGCTGCAGCGCTGCCGTGCACAACTGCCCGCTTTGGGCCACCGCGTTCTGTGAGCGGGCCGAGCTCAACCCTGCTGCCTGGGCGTGCCGATGAGGCCCGCCTGCTGCCCCTGGGCTGGCGGCGCTGGATCCTGTGGCTGCTGCTGGCGGTGCTGGTGCTGTTGATGCTGGGCGTGATGGTCTACCTGGCCGGGCGCTACGAGGCCAGCCAGGTGCAGGCCCGCATCGAGCGCGACACCTCGGACGCGGTGACCGACATCCGCAGCGGCCTCACACGCAATGTGCAAAGCCTGCAGGCTTTGCAGGCCAGCAACCCCACCCCCAACTCCTGGGCCATCGAGGCCGCCGAGCTGTTGCGCGAGCACCGCGAAATCGTGCGCATCGAGTGGCGCGACAGCGCGCTGCACACCCTGTCCCAGGTCGACACCCCTTACCGCAGCAGCTTGTTTGACCGCAGCGGTCGCGAGAGCGCTCAGACCGATGTGGCCCTGGCCTGCGCCACGGCGCGGCGCTTCAACGGTCCGGCGTATTCCAGCTCCTATTTCGTGCCCCGCATTGACGGCCTGGGCCTGGAGGTGGTCGAGCTGTGCATGCCCTTGATCAGCTCGGGTCGCGTCTCTGGGTATGTGCTGGCCACCTACGCGCTGCAAGAGGTGCTGTCCAACCTGGTGGGCAAGCAGCTGACGCGCAGCCAGGAACTTTCCTTCACCGAGGCCGACGGCACCCGCTTGGCCTTGCATGGCTCGGCGCGGCGTGGCACGCGCATGTTCACCGCCCAGCAGCTGCTGGACCTGCCGGGCAACACCTTGGTGCTGCGCCTGGACAGCTGGCACAGCGCGCCCAGCCTGTTCCCGAATGTCATGACGGCGCTGGTCACGGCCATGGCGATTGCCCTGGTGTCGGTGTTGGTGCTGCTGGCCAAGGACACCCGCCGGCGCCTGGCGGCCGAGCGTGACCTGGCCGACGCCCTGGCTTTTCGCAAGGCCATGGAGGACTCCCTGGTCACCGGTTTGCGCGCGCGCGACCTGCAAGGCCACATCACCTACGTGAACCCGGCGTTTTGCCAGATGGTGGGCTTTGGCTCGGACGAACTGCTGGGCCACGGCATGCCCGCGCCCTACTGGCCGCCGGACCTGGTCAGCGAGTACGAGCAGCGCCAGGCCATTCGCCTGGCGGGCAACGTGCCGCCACGCGAAGGCTTTGAGTCGGTCTTCATGCGCAAGGACGGCAGCCGCTTCCCGGTGCTGGTGATCGAGGCCCCGCTGATCAACGCCCAAGGCCTGCAGACCGGCTGGATGAGCGCCTTCCTGGACATCAGCGAGCAGCGCCGCATCGAAGAGCTGTCGCGCGCCTCGCAAGAGCGCCTGCAGGCCACGGCCCGCCTGGCCACGGTGGGCGAGATGGCCTCGCTGCTCAGCCACGAACTCAACCAGCCGTTGGCGGCCATCTCCAGCTACGCCACCGGCTCCATGAACCTGCTGCGCCAGGGCGACAGCACGGTCACGCCGGACATCGAAATGGCTTTGCGCCGCATCGCCGAGCAGGCCGAGCGCGCCGGGCGTGTGATCAAGAGCGTGCACGACTTTGTGCGCCGGCGCGATCAGGCCCGCGAGGCCGTGCCCGCGCGCCGCTTGCTGGAGGCCATCATGCCCCTGGTCACCTTGCAGGCCCGCAAGCTGGGCGTGCGCGTGGTCACCGAGATCGAACCCGGCCTGCCCGAGGTCATGTGCGACCGCACCATGGTCGAGCAGGTGCTGCTCAACCTGGCCCGCAACGGCATGCAGGCCATGGACCAACCCGAGATCCGCGACCGCGTGCTGCGCATCCAGGCGCGCAAGGCCGCGTCGAACGAGGCCAATGGCTGGCTGGAATGGTCGGTGGCCGACCAGGGCGCCGGCATTCCCGACGAGGTCGGCCAGCAGCTGTTCACGCCTTTTTTCACCACCAAGGCCGAGGGCATGGGCCTGGGCCTGAGCCTGTGCCGCACGGTGGTGGAACAGCACGGCGGCTACCTGGGCTTCGAGCGGCTCTCGCCAACCGGTACGATCTTTCGCTTCACCCTGCCCGTCAAGAAAACCCCGGCGCCCTGACCTGGGACGCGCTCACGCACTGCACCAACGCTTATGGAACCCTCGCTTGACGCTACTGTTTACATCGTGGACGACGACGCCGGCGTGCGCGACGCCCTGGCCTGGCTGTTGCGCTCGCGCCGCCTCCTCAGCGAGGTCTTTGACAGCGCCGAGAGCTTTGACCGCGTGCTGCAATCGCGCCCCGCGCCCACCCAGCCTTGCTGCCTGTTGCTCGATGTGCGCATGCCCGGCATGAGCGGCCTGGCCTTGTTCGAGCAGCTCATCGAGCGCGGCCTGCAAGACGCCATGCCGGTGATCTTCCTGACCGGCCACGCCGACGTGCCCACGGCGGTTGACTCGGTCAAGCGCGGCGCCTTTGACTTCTGTGAAAAGCCGTTTTCCGACAACGCCCTGGTCGACCGCATCGAGCAGGCCCTGCGGCGCTCGGCCGAGGTCTTGGCCACGCGGCGCCAGCGCGTGGGCCTGCAAACCCGCCTGACCGAGCTGACCGACCGCGAGCGTGACGTGATGCGCCTGGTCATCGAGGGCCTGCCCAACAAGCTGATCGCTGACCAACTGGACATCAGCGTGCGCACGGTGGAAGTGCACCGTTCGCGCGTGTTCGACAAGATGAACGTCAAGTCGGCCGTCGAGCTGGCCAATCTGCTGCGCAGCCTGGACTGAGCACGGGGCCCCTGCGCGGGCGCCTCCGCTTGTGGCCGACAAGCGGCTCATGCAGAATTTCGCCCACCCGCCCGGGCCCCCGGGCGCAGAAAGCCTTGCATGAAAAAACGCCATTTCCTGTCCCTTGCTGGCGCGGCCGGCGCGCTGCTGCCCACCCTGCCCAGCCAGGCCCAAGCGGCCAGCGACGAACCCGTGCTGCTGACCGTCAGCGGGGCTGTGGGCAAGCCCAATCGGGGTCCTTTGGACAAGGTCATCGACCAGATGATGGGCAAGCACGGCATCGAGTTCAGCCAGGCCACCACCTTCACGGCTTCGGCCCTGGCGGCGCTGCCCGCGGTCAGCATCCAGCCCGCGCTGGAGTACGACAACAAACCACACCAGTTGAGCGGGCCGTTGCTGACCACGGTGCTGCAAGCCGCAGGCGTGGTGTTGACGCCCACGCGCCATATCGAGCTGCGCGCGGTGGATGGCTACAACGTCGCACTCAGCGTGGCCGACATCCAGGCGCGCCAAATGATGGTGGCCACGCGCATCGACGGTCGCCCCATGGCCTTGGGGGGCCTGGGCCCGCTGTGGGCCGTTTTCGACCCCGCCAAGCTGCCCGCCTTGAAGGGCAAACCCGCCAGCGAAGGCTTTGCCAAGGCGCCCTGGGGCCTATACCACATCGGCGTCAAGGCGGCTTGAGCGCGGCCAGCGCAAGCCGTGTTGGGCGTGGGGAGCCCCGGGCGGGCGGGTCAGAGGCCCCGCGCGAGGCCCCGGTCAGTTTGCTCAGTTGGAGCGCTCGCCGACAAAAATCTCCACACGCCGGTTGCGCCCCCGGCCTTCCACGGTGTCGTTGCTGGCCACTGGCTGGCTGGCGCCCCGGCCTTCGATCTGGATGCGTTCGAAAGCCACGCCGCGTGCGGCCAGGTAGTCGCGCGTGCTGGCGGCCCGGTCCTGCGACAGGGGCCGGTTGACGGCGTCACTGCCCGTGCTGTCCGTGTGACCCACGATGCGCACCTCGGCGCGCGGGTTGTTGCGCAGGCTGGTGGCGAACTGGTCCAGGATGGGGCGCAGGTTGGGTTTGATGGCGGCGCTGCCGGTGTCAAACGAGATGTCGCTGGGGATGTTGAGCTGCAGTTGGTTGTCGCTCGTCTGGGTCACGGTCACGCCCGTGCCCTGGGTGGCTTGTTCCATGGTGCGCTTTTGCTCGTCCATGTGGCGCGACCAGATGTAGGTGCCCAGGGCCCCGATGCCGGCGCCCAACACCGCCCCCGTACCGGCGCTGCCCCCCGTGGCGGAGCTCAACACGGCGCCCGCCAAGGCCCCCACGCCAGCGCCCGTGGTGGTGCGGCGTTGGTTCTCGCTCATGTCGGCGCAAGCGCCCAACAGGGTGGCTGCCGCCAGGGCGGTGAGCAGGGTTTTCTTCATCGTCAGTCTCCAGGATGGGGGCGCAGGAGCCCCCGGGTTGAGACTGCTTTGTAGCTGCTTTAAGCTGCCAATCGTCGGTTTTGGCTTTACTTTTTGTGAGAATCTGTGTCTTTTTCGTCCGGTGGCGGTAGTTCACCTTTTTGGCGACCAGAAAACATGGTCCACCAGACAATCAAGACCAGCACGGCCAGCGCCAGCAGGGCTTCAAGCAAAATCAGACCCATGATCAAAAGACTCCTGTGGAATGCCGCGACAGTCCTCATTGTAGGAATGCTGGCCTCCTGTGCCAGCCGCTTGCCGGCCCCCAGCAGCCCCCCTGAAACCAGCCTCCCGGCGCCGGTGGTCACGCCGTCCGCGCCCCTGGAGGCCGATGACAACCAGCCTTTGCCCGTGCCGCGCGTGCAAGGCAACAGCCGCTGGGTGCCGGTGCGCTGGTCGGACTTGCCGGGCTTCAAGGACGACAACCTGTTCGAGGCTTGGACCGCCTGGGTCAAAAGTTGCGAGCGGCCTGGCCCGGTCTTTGCCCCCTTGTGCGCCGAGGTGCGTCAACTCAGCATCGCCACCCCGGAAGAGCAGCGCCAGTGGCTGCTGCGGCGCCTGCAGCCGCACCGGGTGGAGTCCTTGGACGGCCAGGCCGAGGGCTTGCTGACCAGCTACTACGAGCCCGTGATCCCGGCCAGCCGCCTGCCCGGCAAGGGCTACACCGTGCCGCTGTACCGCGCGCCCGCCAGCCTGGGCCAGCGCCGCCCCTGGTACACGCGCCAGGAGATCGAAACCCAGGCCGACGCCCAGGCCGCCTTGCGCGGGCGCGAGATCGCCTGGATCGCCGACCCGGTCGAGGCCATGGTGCTGCACATCCAGGGCTCGGGCCGCCTGCGCATCACCGAGCCCGACGGTAGCCAGCGCATGGTGCGTCTGGCGTTTGCGGCCACCAACGACCAGCCTTACAAAAGCATTGGCCGCTGGCTGCTCGACCAGAACCTGACACGCGACGCCACCTGGCCAGGCATCCGCCAGTGGATTTCGCAGAACCCGCAGCGCAGCAACGAGCTGCTGTGGAGCAACCCGCGCTACGTGTTCTTCAAGGAAGAGGCCTTGTCCGGCACCGATCCCTCTCAAGGTCCGCGCGGTGCCCAGGGCGTGGAGCTGACGCCCGGCCGCTCGATCGCGGTGGAGCGCCAGAACATCCCTTATGGCACGCCGGTGTGGCTGGTTTCCAGCGGTCCCACGGCCCAGCTGCAGCGCTTGGTGCTGGCGCAGGACACGGGCAGCGCCATCATCGGCCCGGTGCGGGCCGACTACTTTGCCGGCTGGGGCGCCGACGCGGGCGAGCTGGCCGGCCGCCTCAAGCAGCCGCTGCGCTTGTGGGTGTTGTGGCCGCGCTGAGCACACTCGGCTTCAACGTGGCGCCGAGGTCTTGCCCTGGGGCAAGAGGTGGCCCAGGGGCAAGGCGCTGTTGGCTTTCACCTCGCCCAGCGAGAAGCTGGTGTGCAGGTCCTTCACATTGGGCAGGTTGATCAGGCTCTTGAGCGCAAAGCGCGAGAAGCTGTCCAGGTCCTGCGCCACCACCTGCAACTCAAAGGTGCCAGTGCCGCTGATGTAGTGGCAGGAGATCACCTCGGGCAGCTCGCGCACCGCGTCTTCCAGGCGCTTGGTGGCGTCGCCGGTGTTGCGTTCGGCGTCCAGGCGCACAAAGGCCAGCACGCCCAGGCCGATCTTGTGGCGGTCGATCTCGGCCCGGTAGCCCTTGATGAAGCCTGCCTCCTCCAGCGCCCGCACGCGGCGCCAGCACGGCGCGGCCGACAGGCCCACGCGCTGGGCCAGTTCGGCGTTGGTGAGCCGGGCGTCGGCCTGCAGCTCGATGAGGATGGCGATGTCGAATTTGTCCAGGGTGTTCATGGGGTGTCGGCCGGTCGGCAAAAAGCGCATCAAGGGAGGCTGGACAGCGCCTGCAGAGGCCTGAAGCAGCCAGGGCTGAATTGCCGTGAAAACCCTTGATTTGGATAAATCTTTCTCAGAACTGAATTATGGGGAAGATTTGATCTTTTGATGCCTTTTTGAGGGAATAGAACGCAAAGACATATCTGGGCCCGCCGCATACACTCATTCGAACCTCGCCACGTCAGGCCCAGCGCGCTGGACCGGCGTCAAAAAAGCAACAAGCGGCAGGCCCCCGTGCCGCGCCAGGAGACAACGATGAACGCCCCCTTACCCGACCACATTCGCCGCGCCTTGGAAACGGTGACGCTGGACGACAAATACAGCCTGGACTACGGCCGCGCCTTCATGAGCGGGGTGCAGGCCCTGGTCAAGCTGCCCATGCTTCAGCGCCTGCGCGACGCCCAGCAGGGCAAGAACACGGCGGGCTTCATCAGCGGTTACCGGGGCTCGCCCCTGGGCGGCTACGACCAGGCCCTCTGGAAGGCCAGCCCTTACCTGAAGGCGCAGAACATCGTGTTCCAACCCGGCGTCAACGAAGAGTTGGCCGCCACCGCGCTGTGGGGCACGCAGCAACTGGGCTTCGCGCCCGAGGGCACGCAAAAATTCGATGGGGTGTTTGGCATTTGGTACGGCAAGGGCCCGGGCGTGGACCGCTGCTCCGACGTCTTCAAGCACGCCAACATGGCTGGCACCACGCCTTGGGGTGGGGTGATCGCGGTGGCGGGCGACGACCACATCTCCAAAAGCTCCACCGCCGCGCACCAGAGCGACCACATCTTCAAGGCCTGCGGCTTCCCGGTGTTCTTCCCGTCCACCGTGCAGGAAATCCTGGACCTGGGCCTGCATGCCTTTGCGCTGAGCCGCTATGCCGGCGTCTGGTCGGGCATGAAGACCATCCAAGAGATCGTCGAGTCCAGCGCCACCGCCATGATCGATCCGGACCGGGTGCAGATCCAGATCCCGACCGACTTCGAGATCCCCCCGGGTGGCGTGCACATCCGCTGGCCCGACCACGCGCTGGACCAGGAAGCCCGCCTGTTCGACACCAAGTGGTACGCCGCCCTGGCCTACATCCGCGCCAACCGCCTCAACTACACCGCCGTCCAGGGGCCCCATGACCGCCTGGGCATCATGGCCAGCGGCAAGGCCTGGAACGACATGCGCCAAGCCCTGGTCGACCTGGGCCTGGACGACAACGCCTGCCGCGCCCTGGGCATCCGCCTGCACAAGGTGGGCGTGGTCTGGCCGCTGGAGGCCCAACTGACCCGCGAATTCGCCACTGGCCTGCAAGAGATCCTGGTGGTGGAGGAAAAGCGCCAGGTCATCGAGTACCAGCTCAAGGAAGAGCTCTACAACTGGCGTCCCGACGTGCGCCCCAATGTGCTGGGCAAGTTCGACGAGGGCGAGGGCGAATTCAGTGGCGGCGAATGGTCGCGTCCCAACCCTTCTGCCAACACCTTGCTGCGCGCCAACGCCGACCTGTCGCCTGCGCTGATCGCACGTGCCATCGCCAAGCGCCTGCAGCGCCTGGGCCTTTTGGTGCCGGGCAGTGACCTGGCCACCCGGGTGCAGACCCAGCTGGCCCTGCTGGAGGCCAAGCAGCGTTCCATGCAGGTGATCGAGGTCAACGGCGTGCAAGGCGCCGACCGCCAGCCCTGGTTCTGCTCGGGTTGCCCGCACAACACCAGCACCGTGGTCCCTGAAGGCTCACGCGCCATGGCCGGCATCGGTTGCCACTTCATGGCCACCTGGATGGACCGCAGCACCGTGGGCTTCACGCAGATGGGCGGCGAGGGCGTGCCTTGGACGGGCCAGCAGCCCTTCAGCACCGAGCAGCATGTGTTCGCCAACCTGGGCGACGGCACCTACTTCCACAGCGGGCTGCTGGCGGTGCGCCAAAGCATCGCCTCGGGGGTCAACATCACCTACAAGATCCTTTACAACGACGCGGTGGCCATGACGGGCGGCCAGCAGGTCGGTGAGCGCCCCGAGGGCCACTCGGTGCTGCAGATCGCGCAAAGCATGCGCGCCGAGGGCGCCCAAAAAATCACCATCGTCACCGACGAACTCGAGAAGTACGCCGGCGTGCAAGGCCTGCCCGAGGGCATCGCCATCCAGCACCGTGACACCCTGGACGCGGTGCAGCGCGCCTTCCGTGAGCTCAAGGGCACCACGGTCATCATTTACGACCAGACCTGCGCCACCGAAAAGCGCCGCCGCCGCAAGCGCGGCACGATGGTCGACCCGGCCCAGCGCGTGATCATCAACGAGCTGGTCTGCGAGGGCTGCGGCGACTGCGGCGTGCAGTCCAACTGCCTGAGCGTGGAGCCGCTGGAGACCGAGTTCGGTCGCAAGCGCACCATCAACCAAAGCAGTTGCAACAAGGACACCTCCTGCCTGAAGGGCTTCTGCCCGAGCTTCATCACCGTCGAAGGTGGCCAGCTCAAGAAGAAGGCCAAGGGCCAAGCCGTGTCGCCGTTCGAGCTGGGCGCCGTGCCCGAGCCGCTGCTGCGCGGCATCCCGGCCACGCATGGCGGGGTCTGGGGCATTGTGGTGGCGGGTGTCGGGGGCACCGGCGTCATCACCATCGGCCAACTGCTGGGCGTGGCCGCCCACATCGAGGGCAAGGGCATCGTCACGCAAGACGCTGCGGGCCTGGCCCAAAAGGGCGGCGCCACCTGGAGCCATGTGCTGATCGCCGAGCGTCAGGACGACATCCGCACCACCCGCGTCAGCGTGGCTGCGGCCGACCTGGTGCTGGGTTGCGACCCGCTGGTGGCGGCAGGCAAGGAAACCCTGGCCCGCATGCGCGAAGGCCGCACCTTCGTCGCCCTCAATTCGCACAGCACGCCCACGGCCGCTTTTGTGCGCAATGCCGAATGGCAAAACCCCGCCGATGCCTGCCTTGCCCAAATCCAGCAGGCGGTGGGCGCCGGCCTGGGCGCGTTTGACGCCGAAGGCGTGGCCAGCCGCCTGATGGGCGACAGCATTTACGTCAACCCCATGATCCTGGGCTACGCCTGGCAAAAAGGCTGGATCCCGCTGGGCCTGGCCTCGCTGACCCGGGCCATCGAGCTCAATGGCGTGGCGGTCGAGGCCAACAAGGCCGCCTTCCATTGGGGCCGTCAGGCCGCGCACGCCCCGGCGGCGGTGCAGGCCCTGCTGGCCCCCACCCAGGTGCTGCAGTTCAAGCCGCGTGAGACCGTGGCTTCGCTGGTGGCGCGCCGGGTGGAGTTCCTCACCGCTTACCAGGACGCGGCCTACGCCAGCACCTACCAAGCTTTGGTGGCCCAGGTGCAGCAGGTCGAGGGCGCGCTGGGCAAGACCGCGCTGAGCGAGTCCGTGGCGCGCTACCTGTTCAAGCTGATGGCCTACAAAGACGAGTATGAAGTGGCCCGCCTGCACACCGACCCGGCCTTCCTGGCGCGTGTGAACAGCATGTTCGAGGGCGACTTCACACTCAACTTCCACCTGGCGCCGCCGCTGACGGCGAAGAAGAACGACAAGGGTCAGTTGCTCAAGAAGAAGTACGGCCCGGCCATGTTGACGGGCTTCCGCTGGCTGGCGCGGCTCAAGGGCCTGCGTGGCACGGCCTTCGATGTGTTTGGGCGCACCGAAGAGCGCCGCACCGAGCGTGCCCTGATCACCGAGTACCGCGCCTTGGTCGAGGAGCTGTGCCGGGGCCTGAGCGCCGATAACCACGCTTTGGCCCTTGAGTTGGCCCGTTTGCCTGAGCAAATCAAGGGTTACGGCCACGTCAAGGAGCGCAATCTGCACGCCGCGCGCCAGCGCTGGCAGGCCTTGTTGGCCCAGTGGCGCGGCCAGGCGCCGAGCCGTCAAGCGGCCTGAGGGGCGACACGCGGGCGTCATGGGGCGCCGCTTCAATGGCCTCAGGGCCCAGCGGCCGGGTGGCGACACCCGGCCTTTTTCATGGTGGCCCGTGCTTGTGGCCCAGCCCGCTATTCGGCCGTCGCCTGATCCCTTCAGCCGCAGGCCTTGAAAAAGGCCAGTGCCGCTGTCAAATCCCTGGCCAGGCAGGGGGATGGTCCCGGCTTACAATCTGCCAGCACCCGCCCGCCTGGCTCCGGCCTGGGCGGGCCGGCAAGCTTTGTTTTTTGTCACCCCTTGTGGAGTCTTTTGTGTTCATTTCTTCCGCTTTTGCCCAAACGGCCCCGGCCGCTGCCGCCGGTGGCGACATCATGTCCTCCGTGACCAGCATGCTGCCCCTGGTGCTGATGTTTGTGGTGCTGTACTTCGTCATGATCCGCCCCCAGATGAAGCGCCAAAAAGAACACCGCGCCATGATTGACGCGCTGGCCAAGGGCGACGAAGTCGTGACCTCCGGCGGTCTGCTGGGCAAGGTCTCCAAGATGGGTGAAACCCACCTGGGCCTGGAAGTGGCCAATGGCGTGGAAGTGCAAATCCAGCGCAGCGCCGTGGTCCAAGTGCTGCCCAAGGGCTCGGTGAAGTAAACCAGCCATGGCCCACCAGGCAAACCGCTCTCTGCGCTTGCCTGTCTGGCCGGCCCTGCCTTCGGCGGCGTGTGCTGCCGAGCGCTGGGCCAACTTTCTTTTCATTAGTCAGGTATCAGCGCGATCATGAACCGTTACCCGGTCTGGAAATACGCGATCATCTTGGTCGTGTTGCTCGTAGGGGTGCTCTACACCCTGCCCAATTTCTTCGGCGAATCTCCGGCCGTGCAAGTGTCTTCGGGCAAGGCAACGATCAAGATCGACACCGGCACGGTGCAGCGCGTGCAAGACGCGCTGGGCGCGGCGGGCCTCAAGGCCGATGCGCTGACCTTTGACGGCAACTCCATCAAGGCGCGCTTTCTCACCCCCGACGACCAGCTCAAGGCCAAGGACGCGCTGCAGCACGCCCTGGTGCCTGACGCCAGCGACCCGTCCTATGTGGTGGCGCTGAACCTGCTCTCCAGCACCCCGTCTTGGCTCAGCGCCTTGCACGCCGCGCCCATGTACCTGGGCCTGGACCTGCGCGGTGGTGTGCACTTCATGCTGCAAGTCGACATGGCGGCCGCCTTGACCAAGAAGGCCGACTCGCTGGCGGGCGACATCCGCTCCCTGCTGCGCGAGAAAACCGTGCGCCATGGCGGCATCAGCCGCAACGGCCAGGTGGTCGAGGTCAAGGCACGTGACGCCCAGACCGTGCAGGCTGCGCGCAACGCCATCGCCGACCAGTTCCCCGAGTTGCTGCTGACCGACGCCCCCGATGGCACCGAATTCGTATTGCGCGCCGCGCTCAAGCCCGAAGCCGCGCGCAAGGTGCAGGAGATGGCGCTCAAGCAGAACATCACCACGCTGCACAACCGGATCAACGAACTCGGCGTGTCCGAGCCCGTGATCCAGCAGCAAGGCGTGGACCGCATCGTGGTTCAACTGCCTGGCGTGCAGGACACGGCCAAGGCCAAGGACATCCTGGGCCGCACCGCGACCCTGGAAGTGCGCATGGTCGACGAAAGTTCGGACGCCCGCTCGGCTGAAACCGGCCGCGCCCCCGTCCCGTTTGGCAGCGAACGCTACCCCGACCGCAACGGCCAGTCCCTGGTGGTCAAGAAGCAGTTCATCCTGACCGGTGAGAACCTGACCGACGCTCAGCCCGGCTTTGACAGCCAGACCCAGGAGCCCACCGTCAACCTGACGCTGGACGCCAAGGGCTCGCGCATCTTCCGCGACGTCACGCGGGAGAACGTGGGCAAGCGCATGGCCATCATCTTGTTCGAAAAGGGCAAGGGCGAGGTCGTGACCGCCCCGGTGATCCGCTCTGAAATCGGCGGCGGCCGGGTCCAGATCTCGGGCCGCATGACGGCCATGGAAGCTACCGACACCTCCTTGCTGCTGCGCGCGGGCTCGCTGGCCGCGCCGATGGAAATCATCGAAGAACTCACCATCGGCCCCACGCTGGGTGCCGAGAACATCTCCAAGGGCCTGCACAGCGTGACCTGGGGCTTTGTGGTGATCTGCGTCTTCATGTGCGTCTACTACATGATGTTCGGCGTCTTCTCCAGCCTGGCCCTGGGCCTGAATCTGCTGCTGCTGATGGCCGTGCTGTCCATGCTGCAGGCCACGCTGACCCTGCCCGGCATCGCCGCCATGGCGCTGGCGCTGGGCATGGCCATTGACTCCAACGTGCTGATCAACGAGCGCGTGCGCGAAGAGTTGCGCGCCGGTGCGGCGCCGCAAGCGGCCATCCACGCCGGTTACGACCGCGCCTGGGCCACCATCCTGGACTCCAACATCTCGACCCTGATCGTGGGCCTGGCCTTGCTGGCCTTCGGCTCCGGCCCGGTGCGCGGGTTTGCCGTGGTGCACTGCATCGGCATCTTGACCTCGATGTTCTCGGCCGTGTTCTTCTCGCGCGGCCTGGTCAACCTTTGGTATGGCCGTCAGAAGAAGCTCAAGTCCGTGGCCATTGGCACGGTGTGGCGTCCCGACGGTGGCACGGCGCTGAGCCGGGCTGAATGAACCGGGCCGACTGAAACAGGCAGACTGAATCCGGCCGCGCGCCCCTGAGGGCAGCGCGGCCCAGCAAGGACCCAAGCGATGGAATTTTTCAAGATCCGCAAAGACATCCCGTTCATGAAGAACGCGCTGGTGTTCAACGTGATTTCCTTTCTCACCTTTGCCGCAGCGCTGTTCTTCCTGCTCACGCGCGGCTTGCACCTGTCGGTGGAGTTCACCGGCGGCACCGTGATGCACGTCAGCTACACCCAGGCGGCTCAGCTGGAGAAGGTCCGCACCTCGGTGGCGGGCCTGGGCTTCTCGGACGTGCAGGTGCAGAACTTCGGCAGCTCCAAGGACGTGATGATCCGCCTGCCGGCTCAAAAAGGCGTCAGCTCGGCCCAGCAAAGCGAGCAGGTCATGGGCGCGCTGAAGGCCCTGGACGCTGAAGCCACGCTGCGCCGCACGGAATTTGTCGGCCCGCAGGTGGGTGAAGAACTGGCCCACGATGGCCTCAAGGCCCTGGGCGTGGTGGTGCTGGGCATCATGATTTACTTGGCCGTGCGCTTCGAGTGGAAGTTCGCCGTGGCGGCCATCATCGCCAACTTGCACGACGTGATCATCATCCTGGGCTTTTTTGCCTTCTTCCAGTGGGAGTTCTCGCTGGCCGTGCTGGCCGCGGTGCTGGCCGTGCTGGGCTACTCGGTCAACGAGTCGGTGGTGATTTTTGACCGGATCCGCGAGAACTTCCGCCGTTTCCGCAAGATGAACACAGTCGAGATCATCGACAACGCCATCACCTCCACCATCAGCCGCACCATCATCACCCACGGATCGACCCAGATCATGGTGTTGTCCATGTTGCTTTTTGGTGGCCAGACCCTGCACTATTTCGCCATGGCCCTGACCATCGGCATTTTGTTCGGTATCTATTCCTCGGTCTTCGTGGCCGCGGCGATTGCCATGTGGCTGGGCATCAAGCGCGAAGACTTGGTCAAGGGCCCGGTGCGCAAGGACGAAGACCCCTCCGACCCCAACGCCGGGGCCACGGTCTGACCTGCCTGATCCACAGGAGCTGAGCACCGATGGCCACTTACGCTGCGACCACGCCTCCCGGTGAGCTGGGGGCGCAGGTACGCAAGCGTTTCATCGATGTGCTCCTGCAAGGCTTGCCGGCGCTGGCCGAAGCCTGTGACACCCAACTGCTGGCGCTGGCTTCCCAGACCGGCACGGCGCGCGACATGCAGGCCCACCGTGATGCCTGGCTGGCCTGGCAAGACCAGCGTCCCAGCTTGCTGGCGGGCTTGCGCCAGGCCTGGCAGGGGGCTGCCAAGCCTTCTTCGCCGTCCCCCGCGCCGCGTGCAGCGAACTTCGATGTGCTCAACCTGGAGTTGCTCGGCGACGACGTGGTCGAGAACAAGATCATGTCCTCGCGCCTGGCGGCCTCGCTGTCCGAGCGTGTGGCCCTGGAGTGGGGTGAGCTGCGCGGCCGCCTGCAGGAATTGCAAGCGGGCGAGGAGCTGCCCGCCAACGATGTGCTGCGCGTCGAGACCCTGGTCCAGCTGATGGTGGAACAGTGGGTGAAGTGCGAGCTGTCGCGCGACAGCCTGGTGGCCGTGTTCGAGCGCCTCAAGGGTTTGATGGCGGCCCAGTTGCGCGAGGCCTACCGCCAGGCCAACACCTGGCTCATGCAGCGCGGTGTGGTGGCCAATGACGATCTGCGGGCCCGCGTGAAGCGCGCGCCCTCCTCGGCTGGCCTGGAGCTGAGCTCCCAGTCGGCCACCTTGATGTCGACCGCGCAAGACCTGCACTCGGCCCGCACCGGCCTGGGCAGCGGGGGCGGCCGCATCGAAGACACCCGCTTGCTGACCGCCACCACCCCCTTGTTGCGCGCCCGGGCGCGGGCGCATGGTCTGATGGGGCAGCTGCAGCGTTTGCTGATGCGCTCGGTGGGCGATGTGCCCGGCGGCTTCTCGAGCGGCCGCGCGTCGGTGTTGGCAGGCCCCGCCTCAGGCGCCGGGTCTTTCACGGGATCGGGTTCTGGGGGGATGGGCGTGGCGGGCGGCCTGGGCGCTGGTCTGCAATTGTCCGGCGTGGCCAGCGAAGCGCTGGCTCAGGCGCTGGCGCAGGCCCCGCTGCTGCAGCAACGCCGCGACGGCGCGCCCATGTCGGACGTGCTGGTGCTCGACGCCACGGCCGGCGGTGTGGCCGCGGCCGCGGGTGCGGTGCGCGAGAAGTCGGCCGAGCTCAAGAAGAAGACCTCTAATCCGGCGGAGAAGGCCACGATTGAGATCGTGGCCTTGATGTTCCAAAGCATCCTGTCCGAAGAGCGCCTGCCGCCCACCATCCGGGTCTGGTTTGCCCGCCTTCAGGTGCCGGTGTTGCGCGTGGCCCTGGCCGAGCCCGAGTTCTTTGAGAACCTCAGCCACCCAGCCCGTTTGCTGATCGACCGCATGGGCTCTTGCGTGCTGGGCTTTGATGACAACGCCATCGCCGACTCGGCCCTGGAGGCCGAGATCCGCCGCGTGGTGCAGGTGATCGAGCAGTACCCTGAAACCGGCCGCCGCGTGTTCCAGCTGGTGCACGACGAGTTCCAGCGCTTCCTCGACCGATTCCTGACCGAGAAGAGCAAGACCTCGCGCCTGGTCTCGGTGGCCCAGCAGGTGGAGCAAAAAGAAACCCTGGGCATCCAGTACACCATCGAGCTGCGCAACATGCTCAAGGACATGCCGGTGCGCGACGAGGTGCGCGACTTCCTGTTCAAGGTCTGGTCCGAGGTGCTGGCCTTGTCGGCGGTGCGCAGCGGGCCCCAGCACGAGACCACGGTCTTGTTCAAAAAGACCGCGGCCGATCTGGTGTGGGCTGCCAGCGCCAAGCCCAACCGGGCCGATCGCGCGCGCGTCATCCACGACCTGCCCATGCTGCTGCAGCGCCTGCGCCAGGGCCTGAGCCTGCTGGGCGTGAATGGCAGCGCGCAAGAGGCGCACATCAAGATCCTCAGCGAGACCTTGGCGGACGCCTTCCTGTCCAAGACCGAAGCCATCCCCCAGGCCACCATCGACGCCATGGCCAAGCGCCTGACCCACCTCGAGGACTACGTCACCGAAGAGGGCCTGGACGAGTTGCCGCTGGACGCCGAAAGCCTGGAGGTCATGCTGGGCGTGGACTCCACTTCGCTCACCGTGGTGGTGGGTGGCGGCGGGCAGGCCAGCGAAGACATGTTGGCCTGGGCGCTGGAATTGCAGCCGGGTTTGTGGTTCACGCTGGACCACAATGGCTCGACGACCCAGGTGCAGTACGCCTGGCGCAGCGAGCGCCGACAGCTGCACTTGTTTGCCTCCCTGGATGGCGGCAGCTACCTGATCCAGCTGCGCCGCCTGGCGGCTTACCTGCAAGCCGGCTTGCTGGTGCCGCAGGAAGAAGAAACGCTGACCTTGCGCGCCACGCGCGAGGCCTTGGCCAAGCTCGACGCCAACCCGGAGCGCTTGCTCAGCTGATTGGCCGTGCCCGACGGGGCCGGCAGTTCAGTGCAGGGTGCGTTGGGTGGGCGAGCTGCACAGCTCGTCGAGCACCAGCGCGTTGGGCTGGTGGTTGAACTGCCAGAACACCATCAAGATGATGACCTTCAGGGCCTCCAGCGTGAGGGCCCGGCCCGAGGTGGCGACCGCGTGCTCCATCACCACCTCATGCAGGGCCGGTGGCAGGCCACCCGCGGCCTGCAAGAAGTGGATGAAGCCCAGGCCTTCGGCCCCCAGGTGCTCCAGTTCATGCGACGTGTAGGCGCGCAGGCTGGTGGCCTGCGGCGCGAGCCAGGCCAGGGCGCTGGCTTGCTTGTTGGCGTTGGGGCGCTGGCGGCGCAGCGTGGCGGCGGCCTCTTGCAGGCCTTCCAGCCAATCCAGGGCCTGTTCGACCTCGGTCTCGTCAAAGCCCTCGGAATTCAGCTTGTCGCTGAGTTGCTTGAGCTCGGGGCAGTTGTCGCCTTGCCCATAGTTTTCGTACACAAACGCCAGAACTTCCATCATGCGCGGAATATAGCCGACTTGCCCAAGCCCGCTTTTCAGGCCAGTCCGACGCGCTGGAACAGCCCACCCGGCAGGCGCGCCACCTGACCGTCCAGCTCCAGCGTGAGCAAACGGGCTTGCAGCTCGGGCGTGGGCAGGCCGCTGCGGGCTTGCAGCGCGTCCAACGAGCTGGGGCCATGGCCCAGAGCGGCCAGCAGGGCATCGGGGTCGTGGGGCATGGCACGGCTGGCCGTGGGTTCAGCGGGCGTGTCGGTCGCGGGGCGCTCGGTGTTGGGCATGGCTTGGGGTTGGGGGTTGTGGCGGGCCCGTGCCGCTGCAGCGTTGGCGCGGCTTCGGGCCGGTGAGCTGCGGGTCTGAACCCTGGGGGCCAGCGTCTGCCAGGGCATTTCTTCGACGATGTCCTGCACCGTCTCGACCAGCTTGGCGCCCTGGCGGATCAGCGCGTGACAGCCCCGGGAATGGGGCGCGTGGATGGAGCCCGGGATGGCCAACACCTCCCTGCCTTGTTCCGCGGCCAAACGCGCGGTGACCAGGGAGCCCGAGGCCAAAGCGGCTTCGACCACCAGCGTGCCTTGCGACAACGCTGCAATCAAGCGGTTGCGCTGGGGGAAGTTGCCCGGCAGCGGCGGCGTGCCCAAAGGGTATTCGCTGAGCAGCAGGCCGCGTTGGGCGATTTGGTGCGCCAGGGCCTGGTGTTGGCGTGGGTAGACCCGATCCAGCCCGGTGCCCACCACCGCGAGGGTGGGCCAGTGTGGTGTCGGGTCCGGCACAGCCAGTGCGCCCCGGTGGGCCGCCCCATCAATGCCCAGGGCCAGGCCCGAAACGATGGTCACGCCTTGCGTCGCCAGCGCCTGGGCAAAGGCTTGGGCGGTCTCCAGGCCTTGCGGACTGGCCGCACGGCTGCCCACCATGGCCAGCGCTTGGGCGCCCCGCCCCCAGGTGGATGGGGCCTCTGGGCCGGCCGGGGTCGGGGCTGCAGGGGGCGCTGCGGCGTCGATCAGGTACAGCAGCAGCGGCGGGTCGTCCAGGGCCAACAGGGCGCTGGGGTAGTCGGGGTCGGCCAGGCTCAGCACGCGGTGGCGCAGGCCGGGGGCGGGCGCTTGCAGCCAACGCCAGGTGCGTTCCAGCAGCTCGGGCAGTGTCTCGGGCACCGTGTGCAGCGAGCGGATCTGGGCCGGGCTGAGCAGCGGGGACAGGGCCGCGCTGGATTGTTCAAACAAGCCCTCAGGCAGACCGAAGGTACTGAGTAAGCGATACGCGCTTTGCTTGCCCAGGCCAGGGCTGAGCGTGAGCCGAAGCCAAGCCGAGATTTCCTCGCGGCTGGGCAGGGCTTGGGGCATTCAGCCTCGCGGGGGACGGTGCTGCGCAGGCATGGGCGCTGCTCAGAGCGGGTGGATCAGCCGGTCGCCGACGCGCACGGTTTGCTTGATCTCGAGGATCAGCGCATAGGACACGCGATCGAAGGTGCGGAACACCATCAGCAGCCCGTTGCGCTCATCAGGCAGCTTCACGCGGGTGCGCTGGTCGTCGGTCTTGTCGATCATGCGCGCGCCCTCGGTCAGGATGGCCAGCACATGGCCGGCCTCGATGCCGTCGCGTTTGCCCAGGTTGATGGCCACGACCTGGTTTTGCGCCGCATTGGCCACAGCGCTGCCGTAGACCGAAGCGATGCGGCCGCCGGTGATGGGCATCTCAGGGGCGCGCGGCACGTAGTTGACCAGTTGGCGCGGCGGCTCGGGCAGCAGGCGGTCGCCCGCGCGGATTTCTTCTTTGATCGAGACGATGTCGATGGTGGCGGGCACCACCTCGCCGGGCGCGGGCTTGGGCGCTTCGGTGGGGTAGCCTTGGTCCGACACGCGGCTGTCCGGGAAGGGGCGCAGCGGCGGGCTGGCCTCGGGGGCGTCTTGGGTGCTTTCGCTGCGCTCCAGGCGGGCTCGGCCCAGGTACTGGGCTTCGTAGCCGAGGATTTCGCCGTTGTTGGGGTTCTTGATGGGCTTGGCGCTGCGAAACACGCGGAAGTCGCGCGGCAGGCCGGGTCCGATCACCAGTGGGGTGTTGGCTTCACCCCGGGCGTAGGCGCGGTCACCACGGCTGATCAGCACGCGATCGTCCTGGCCGGCCACGATGTGCGGGGCCTCGAGCAAGGTGCGCTCGTCGACCACCACCGGCTCGGCCAGGAAGGGTTCGATCAGCTGGATGCGCAGTGTGGGCAGGGCGTTGGCCGACAACGCTTCGGTGCGGGTGCGCGGCACCACCTTCACGGTGGGGATCTCACCGCCGTCGCTGCTGTTGTTGTTGCTGCGCAGGCTCAGTCGGGCCAGGCCACCTTGGCGGATCAGGTAGAGGGTTTGGCCGGGGTAGATCAGGTGGGGGTTGCTGACGTCCTGGCGGTTCATGCCCCACAGTTCGGGCCAGCGCCAGGGCTTGCTCAGGTACAGGCCCGAGATGCCCCACAAGGTGTCACCGGCCTTGACGGTGTAGCTGTCGGGCGCATTGGCGGCGAGTTCGCTGACGGGCACGCCGTTCTGGGCCACGCGCTCGGCCGTGGCTTTTTGCTCGGAGGTGACGGGGTAGCGTTGGGCCCAGCTGGGCGTGCTCATCAGGCCCAGCAGCGAAAGGGCGGAGAAGGTCATCCGCCGGCGCTGGAATTGCACCGCTGCTTGGTTGAGTTGGTTTGGCATTCCTGTCGCTCCCGGGGTCCGCCATTGAAGGTGGGCGTCAACCCGGCGGAATCATCACAAATCGGCTCAGATTTTGCGCCCAAGCCCTTGATTGGGCAATGAAAAATCGGTGCGCCTCAGCCAGCGATCACAAAAGTGGCGAAAATAGCGACAACTGCTGCGAAACGCCATGGCTCTTTTACCCATTCTCTGCTACCCCGACCCCCGCCTGACCAAGGTGGCCAAACCCGTCACGGTTTTTGACGAGCGCCTTCAAGCGCGCGTCCAAGACATGTTCGAGACCATGTACGACGCCAAGGGCATTGGCCTGGCAGCGACCCAGGTCGACTACCACGAGCGCCTGATCGTCATCGACGTGTCCGAAGACCGTGATCAGCCCCTGGTGCTGATCAACCCCGAGATCGTCTGGTCCAGCCCCGAGCGCCACCTCAACGAAGAAGGTTGCCTCTCGGTGCCCGGCATTTACGACGGTGTGGAACGCGCCAACGAGGTGCGCGTGAAGGCCCTGGACGCGCAAGGCGAGTCGCGTGAAATCAGCGCTGACGGCCTGCTGGCGGTCTGCATTCAGCACGAGATGGACCACCTCATGGGCAAGGTGTTTGTCGAGTACCTGTCGCCCCTCAAGCGCAACCGCATCAAGACCAAGCTGATCAAGGCCCAGCGCGAGGCCCGCGAGTGAGCTTCACCCAGGCCGGTTCCCGCCGCGCCGGCCTGTTGGCGGCGCTCGCTGTGGCCGCGGGTCTGCTGTCGGCCTGCGCGGGCACGCCGGTGTTTCGTTTCCCGTCCTCACAGCCCTTGGGCTCGACCCGGGCCGACGTGCTGAGCCGCCTGGGCCCGCCCACCGCGACCTACGCCTTGGCGGCGGGCGAGCGGCTGCAGTATTCCTTCTTGCCCGCGGGCACGGCGGTCTACAACCTGGACCTGGACGCCCAGGGCCGCTTGCAGCGCATCGACCAGCCCCTGGAAAAAAACCGCCTTGATACCGACCTGGTGATCGACCAGACCCAGGCCGCAGACATCCGCCGCCGCTATGGTGCGCCGGTGCGTGTGGACCACGTGGCCCGTTTTGAGGGCGATGTGTGGGTCTACCGCTTCCTGGACCTGAACGAAGCTTTTTATGCCTACCTGCACCTGGACCCCCAAGGCGTGTTGCGCCGCGTGGTCTACCAGCAGGTGCGCGATTCGGGCGAGCGCCTGTTACGTTGACCTAGCCCCCGCAGGGGGCCCGAGACCATGAGAGTGATTTTTGCCGGCACGCCGGAATTTGCGCGGGTCGCGCTGGAGCGCCTGCATGCGGCGGGCTTCGAGATCGCCCTGGTGATGACCCAGCCCGACCGCCCCGCCGGGCGCGGCATGAAGCTGCAGCCCTCGCCGGTCAAACAGTGGGCCTTGGACCATGGCGTGCCCGTGGCCCAGCCGCGCAGCCTGCGCCTGGACGGCAAGTACCCCGAGGAGGCCGCAGCGGGCCGAGACGCCATCCTGGCGGCCCAGGCCGATGTGATGGTGGTGGCCGCTTACGGCCTGATCCTGCCGCAGTGGGTGCTGGACACCCCGCCGCTGGGCTGCCTGAACATCCACGCCTCCTTGTTGCCGCGTTGGCGCGGGGCGGCCCCCATCCACCGCGCCATCGAGGCTGGTGACTCCGACACGGGCGTCACCATCATGCAAATGGATGCGGGCCTGGACACCGGCGACATGCTGCTCATCGAGCGCCTGGCCATCGCCCCCGAGGACAGCACCGCCACCTTGCACGATCGCCTGGCCGAGCTGGGTGGGCGCATGGTGGTGGAGGCCTTGCAACGCGCGCCCGGTGGCGGCCTGATCCGCACGCCGCAGCCCGCTGACGGCATCACCTACGCGCACAAGATCGAAAAAGCCGAGGCGCACATCGACTGGGCTTTGAGCGCCGATCAAATCGCCCGCCGCGTGCGCGCTTTTGACCCCTTCCCCGGCGCGCAGACGGCGCTGGGCAGCGAGGTGATCAAGGTGTGGGCGGCGGCCGTGGCCGACGGCCCAGCCGTGCCGGCTGCGGGCACGGTGCCCGGCCAGGTCCTGGCGCTGGACGCCGACTCGGTGGCCGTGCAATGCGGCCAAGGCGTGCTGCGCCTGCGGGTGCTGCAGCGGGCTGGCGGCAAGCGCTTGCCGGTGGCGGACTTCTTGCGGGGTTTTGCCCTGAGCCCGGGCGCCGTGCTCGGCCAGGCCGCGGCCTGAACGGAGCCTGCCGATGTTTTTGCGCGCCGCCCATTACCGCCATCCGGCTTTTGCCCAGGGGGTGAAGGACATGTGGCCCCAGGCCCCTGGCATTGCCGCCTGGGGTTTGATGACCGGCGTGGCCATGGTCAAGTCGGGCATGAGCGTGTTCGAGTCGGTGCTCATGACCTTGCTGGTGTTTGCCGGCAGCTCGCAGTTGGCGGCCATCCCGCTGCTGGTGGCCAACGCGCCAGCCTGGGTGATCTTGGCCACCGGCTTTTGCGTCAACCTGCGCTTTGTGGTGTTCAGCCTGCACCTTCGGCCCTACCTGATGCACCTGCCGCGCTGGGAACGCCTGATGCACGGCTACCTGACGGCCGACCTGACCTATGTGCTGTTCACCCGCCGCTACCCCAAGCCCGGCAGCACGCCCGAGCAGCAGCTGGCGCAGGCCGCCTACCTGGCGGGCAACTGCGTGATCAACTGGGGCAGCTGGATGCTGGCCAGCCTGATCGGGGTGGGCCTGGCCAATTTCATTCCCACCCAATGGGGCCTGGGTTTCGCCGGCATCTTGTGCCTGATCGGCATCCTGTGCTCGCTGGGCAGCACCCGCTTGCGCGGGGTGGCGGCGGCCGTGGCGGGCGTGGCTGCGGTGGTGGCGTATTCGCTGCCGCTCAAGCTCAACATCGTGGTGGCCATTGCAGTGGCCGTGTTGCTGTGCCTGGGACTGGAGCGCCTGCAGCCGCACCGCCCGAGCGCACCAGGCCACTGAGGCTGCGGCCAGAAAGACCTGAACCATGGGACAAACCGACGGTTGGAGCGTGGCCGTGATCGTGGGCCTGGCCTGTGTGACCGTGATTGCACGCAGCTTTTTCTTCATCTCCAGCAAGCCCTGGAGCTTGCCGCACTGGGCCCAGCGCGGCCTGCAGTACGCCCCGATTGCCGCCTTGGCTGCGGTGGTCGTGCCTGAGGTGGTGATGGTGCAGGGCCAGCTCACGCCCACGCTGCAGGACGCGCGCCTGTACGCGGCCCTGGCCGGTGCCGCGGTTTACTTCTGGCGCAAAAACGTGCTGATCACCATCGTGGTGGGCATGGCGGTGTTCCTGCCCTTGCACCTCGGCTTGGGTTGGTGAGCGGCCGCGCGCAACGGGCCCGTCTGTCAGGGCCCTGAAGGACTAGCTTCTAAAATGGTTGGGTTTGTCCAGAACTCAACCTAAGAAGCCATGAACGTCATCCGTTTCTCCGACCTGTGTGCCAGCGGCAAAGTCCGTGACCAGCGCGTCTTCATCCGTGCCGACCTGAACGTGCCGCAAGACGACGCCGGGAACATCACCGAAGACACCCGCATCCGCGCCAGCGTGCCCTGCATCCAGATGGCCCTGGACGCCGGTGCGGCCGTGATGGTGACCTCCCACCTGGGCCGCCCGACCGAGGGCGAGTTCAAGCCCGAAGACTCGCTGGCCCCGGTGGCCAAGCGCCTGGCCGAGCTGCTGGGCCGCGACGTGCCCCTGGTCTCCAACTGGGTCGATGGCGTGACTGTGGCCCCGGGCCAGGTCGTGCTGCTGGAAAACTGCCGCCTCAACGTGGGCGAAAAGAAGAACAAGCCTGAGCTGGCCCACAAGCTGGCTGCGCTGTGCGACATCTTCGTCAACGACGCGTTCGGCACCGCCCACCGCGCCGAAGGCACGACCTACGGCATCGCCCAATTCGCCCCCGTGGCCTGCGCCGGCCCGCTGCTGGCCGCTGAGATCGACGCCATCACCAAGGCCCTGGCCCACCCGCAGCGTCCGCTGGTGGCCATCGTGGCCGGCTCCAAGGTGAGCACCAAGCTGACCATCTTGAAGAGCCTGGCCGACAAGGTGGACCAGCTCATCGTGGGTGGTGGCATTGCCAACACCTTCATGCTGGCCGCCGGCCTGAAGATCGGCAAGAGCCTGGCCGAGCCCGACCTGCTGGACCAGGCCAAGGCCGTGATCGAGGCCATGAAGGCGCGTGGCGCCGAGGTGCCGATTCCCACCGACGTGGTGGTGGCCAAGACCTTCTCGGCCGACGCCGTGGCCACCGTCAAGCAAGCCTCTGACGTGGCCGACGACGACCTCATCCTGGACATCGGTCCCGACACGGCGGCCCGACTGGCCACCCAACTCAAGGCCGCTGGCACCATCGTCTGGAACGGCCCGGTGGGCGTGTTCGAGTTCGCCGCTTTCGAGAACGGCACCAAGGCCATCGCGCAGGCGATTGCCGACTCCAGCGCCTTCAGCATCGCCGGCGGTGGCGACACCCTGGCTGCGATCGCCAAGTACGGCATCGAGAAGCAAGTGGGCTACATCTCCACCGGCGGCGGCGCCTTCCTCGAAGTGCTGGAGGGCAAGACCCTGCCGGCCTTTGACATCCTGTCGCAGCGCGCCGCGGGCTGATCGCCCTGGTCCTGTGCTGCCGGCCTGGCGCCGGCGGCGCCCATGAAAAAAGCCACAGTGCCCGCCAGGGCCTGTGGCTTTTTGCATTGTCAGGGTCGGCTGAAAACTCAGGCGGCCACGGGCAGGGCTTGCGGCTCGCTGGTGGCGCGGCCCTTGAAGTCGGTCCAGCAGCGGCGCGAGAAGTCATACAGCTTGCAAGCGCGCGCCGTGCGGAAGTACCAGGCCCACGAGAAGGGCTGGACGATGATGCGGCCCGGCAGCAGGTCTTCCAGCATCTTTTGCGCGTCCTTCAGGCGGTACAGGGGGATGCTCATGTCCACGTGGTGGGCCGTGTGCTCCATGATGTGGTGCAGCACCGCGCCGATCTGGAACGGGAAGGTCAGGTGCACGGTGGTCGACACAAAGGGCTGGGCGCGCGTCCAGGCGGCCTTGTTGTCATGCCAGGACACCTTCACATGGGTGTGGTGCACATAGACGACGAAGCCAATCATGGCGAACCAGAACAGCATCGGCACCACAAAGCCCAACACCAGCAGCAGCGCAATCGACTGGCTGGTGGCCAGGGCAGCAGCCACCAGGCCGGCGATCCAGACCAGACCGTAGGCAGACACGCCCACGCAGTCCCAGAAGAACAGCGGACGGCGGGTGCCCATGCTCGACTGGTTGGGGAAGAACATCTTCTTCCACCAGATTTCGACCATGTAGTACAGGCCCGGCGCCCAACCGCTGCGGTAGAGGCGTTCCATGAAGCGGCGGCCCGGTGTCATGGCGTCGAACTCGGCCTGGGTCTTGGGCTCCCACACAAAGTCCACGCCCTTGAGGTTGGTGAAGCCATGGTGCACCACGTTGTGGCCCACGTCCCACAGGCTGTAGGGGGTGATGGAGGGCAAAAACGCAATGCGGCCCAGCCACTTGTTCAGTTGGCGGTGCGGCGTCAGGCTTTGGTGGCAGGCGTCGTGGCCGATGATGAACAGGCGGCCCAGCACAAAGCCAGCGGCCAGGCCGCACAGCAGCTTGAGACCCACATGCTCCAGCGACACCACGCCATACAGGCAGGCGGCGAGCAAGGCGTAGTCAAAGGCCAGCAGCACAAAAGCCCACCAAGTGGTGCGTTCGGACAGCGGGATCAGCCAGGAGCGGATGATCTTGCGATGGGGCAGCGGCGCGTCCGGGGCCAGCGGCGCCGGAAGCTCTTGGGAAGGGGTCTGAATTGCGGTCATGGTCGCCTATTGGTTCTGCGGCAAGTCCCGGATGGTAGGGCTTTGACAAGACAAGCCGTTGACCGGGCTCAAACCGGGCGCATGTTTTGGGCGCCCTGGCATGCCCCTGCTGCTCGTCGGGTCTTGTGCGGCGGCCGGCCCCTGGGGCGCCTGGGACAAACCCGGTTTGGGGCTTTTCGTACCGACTTGGTAACTCGTTCCATGTAAAAATGGAAATTAAGTTACAGGAGACACCCCTTCATGAGCACCCGCCGCGCCACCAAAATCGTTGCCACCTTGGGCCCCGCGTCCAGCGACCCGGACCTGCTGGAGAAGATGATCCGAGCGGGCGTCAACGTCGTGCGCCTCAACTTCAGCCACGGCAAGGCGCAGGACCACATCGACCGCGCCGCCCTGGTGCGCGCCGCCGCCCAGCGCGCTGGCCGTGAAGTGGCCATCATGGCCGACCTGCAAGGCCCCAAGATTCGCGTCGGCAAGTTTGCCGAAGGCAAGGTCATGCTGGAGGCTGGTGCCTCGTTTGTGCTCGACGCTTCGCGCACCGAACCCGGCGACCTGCAAGGCGTGGGCCTGGACTACAAAGAACTGCCGCGCGACGTCAAAGCCGGCGACCTGCTGCTGCTCAACGACGGCCTGATCGTGTTGACCGTGACGGCCGTGCGCGGCGAGCAAGTCCACACCGTGGTCAAGCTCGGCGGCGAACTGTCCAACAACAAAGGCATCAACAAGCAAGGCGGCGGCCTCACTGCCCCGGCCCTGACCGGCAAGGACATGGAAGACATCCGCACCGCGATGAGCTTCCAGGCCGACTACGTGGCCGTCAGCTTCCCCAAGAACGCCACCGACATGGAAATGGCCCGCCAGCTGTGCAATGTGGCGGCTGCCGAGTACCGCCACAAGCCGGGCCTGATCGCCAAGATCGAGCGCGCTGAAGCCATTCCGCGCCTCGAGGAGATCCTGGCCGCCAGCGACGGCATCATGGTCGCGCGGGGCGACCTGGCCGTGGAAGTGGGCAACGCCGTGGTGCCTGCCCTGCAAAAACGCATGATCAAGCTGGCGCGCGAGAACGACAAAGTCGTGATCACCGCCACCCAGATGATGGAAAGCATGATCACCAACCCGGTGCCCACCCGCGCCGAGGTCAGCGACGTGGCCAACGCCGTGCTGGATGGCACCGACGCGGTCATGCTGTCGGCCGAAACCGCCGCCGGCAAGTACCCGCTCGAAACGGTCGAAGAAATGGCCAAGATCTGCAGCGCCGCCGAGTCGGCCGAGCAAGTCGAGCTGGATGCGGACTTCCTGGGCAAATCCTTCACCCGCATTGACCAGTCCATCGCCATGGGCGCGCTGTTCACCGCCCACCACCTGGGCGCCAAGGCCATCGTGGCCATGACCGACAGCGGCTCCACCGCCTTGTGGATGAGCCGCCACCGCATCCATGTGCCGATCTATGCGCTGACCCCGAAGGTGGCCACGCAGCGCCGCATGGCCTTGTTCCGCAACGTGCGCCCGCTGTTGATGGACACCAGCGGCGACCGCGACACCGCCCTCGTGCAAGCCGAAGCCCACCTCAAGAAGCGCGGCATCGTCAACAGCGGCGACGTCTACGCCATCACCTGCGGCGAGCCGATGGGCGCGCCGGGCGGCACCAACATGCTCAAAATCTGCTGCGTGGGCTGATTGGCGCGGCCCGGCCAGCCCGGCCGGGCCCCCGTCGAAAGGCTGGCGCCAGGCCTGGCCTGGCCCAGTTGATGCTTGAAGTGCGGGGTTCTGCCCTGCCTGCGGCTAAAATCGCAGGAGTTACGGCGCGGTTACCATGCAATTTGGTCGCGCCGGTCTGGTTTCATCACTTCTCACGGATCACCACCATGCCTCTCGTTTCCATGCGCGAACTGCTGGACCATGCCGCTGTCAACGGCTATGGCATCCCGGCCTTCAACGTCAACAACCTGGAGCAAGTCCAGGCCGTGATGGCTGCGGCCGACGAAGTGGGTGCGCCGGTCATCCTGCAAGCCAGCGCCGGTGCGCGCAAGTACGCGGGCGAGAGCTTCATCAAGCACCTGATCCAGGCCGCCTGCGAAGCGTACCCCCACATCCCCCTGGTCATGCACCAAGACCACGGCACCAGCCCCAAGATTTGCCAAGGCGCGATCGACCTGGGCTTTGGCTCGGTGATGATGGATGGCTCGCTGATGGAAGACGGCAAGACCCCGTCGAGCTTTGACTACAACGTCGAAGTGACCCGCAAGGTCGTCGAAATGGCCCACAAGACCGGCGTCACCGTCGAAGGTGAACTGGGCTGCCTGGGCAACCTCGAAACCGGCGACGCCGGCGAAGAAGACGGCATCGGCGCCGTCGGCAAGCTGGACCACAGCCAGATGCTGACCGACCCCGAAGAAGCCGCCACCTTCGTGAAGGCCACCCAACTGGACGCGCTGGCGATTGCCATCGGCACCAGCCACGGCGCCTACAAGTTCAGCCGCAAGCCCACCGGCGACATCCTGGCCATCAGCCGCGTCAAGGAAATCAACGCCCGCATCCCCAACACCCACCTGGTGATGCACGGCTCGTCGTCGGTGCCGCAAGAGCTGCTGGCCATCATCAACCAGTACGGCGGCAAGATGAAGGAAACCTACGGCGTGCCCGTCGAGGAAATCCAGGAAGCCATCAAGTACGGCGTGCGCAAGATCAACATCGACACCGACATCCGCCTGGCCATGACCGGCGCGGTGCGCAAGTTCCTGTTTGAGAACCCCGACAAGTTCGACGCCCGCGAGTGGCTCAAGCCCGCCCGCGAAGCCGCCAAGCAAGTCTGCAAGCAGCGTTACCTGGAATTCGGTTGCGAAGGTCAAGGTGGCAAGATCAAGGGCCAGACCCTGCAGGTCATGGCCGCCCAGTACGCCCAAGGCGCTCTGGCCCAGGTCGTGAACTGATTTGCGATAATCACGCTGAATAGCGCGAGCCCGTTGACTGTTCAACGGGCTTTTTTCATTTCTGGGTTGCCGAATATTTCTCACGCCAAAGCCATGTCCTCCGCCCTGCACACTTCCGCTCTGACTTCCCTGCCCCTGCTCGCCCGAGGCAAGGTGCGTGACAACTACGCCGTGGGCACCGACCGCATCCTGATGGTGGCCAGCGACCGCCTCTCGGCCTTTGACGTCATCATGGGCGAGCCCATCCCGGGCAAGGGCGAGCTGCTGACCCAGATGGCCTTGTTCTGGTTCGACAAGCTGGGCCACCTGTGCCCCAACCACCTGACGGGTGACGCCCCGGAGAGCGTGGTCAGCGCCGACGAAGTGGCCCAGGTCACGGGTCGTTCCATGCTGGTCAAGCGCCTCAAGCCCATCCCGGTCGAGGCCGTGGTGCGCGGCTACCTGGCCGGCAGCGGCTGGAAGGAATACCAAGAGAACCGCCATGTCTGTGGCGTGCCCCTGCCCGAAGGCCTGAAGAACGCCTCGCGCCTGCCGCAGCCCATCTACACGCCTGCGGCCAAGGCCGAAGCGGGTGAGCACGACGAAAACATCACCTTCGAGCGCACGGTCGAGATGATTGGTCTGGACCTGGCCACCCGCATCCGTGACATCAGCATCGCCATCTACCAGGCCGCTGCCGAGATCGCGCTGACCAAGGGCATGATCATTGCCGACACCAAGTTCGAGTTTGGCTTGGACACCGATGGCACCTTGGTGCTAATGGATGAGGTGTTGACCCCGGACAGCTCGCGTTACTGGCCCGTCGAAGGCTACGACGCCGCCTTTGCTGCCGGCGAAAACCCGCCCAGCTACGACAAGCAATTCGTGCGCGACTGGCTGGAAGCCGTGCGCATCAATGGCGCGCCCTGGAACAAGACCGCCCCCTCGCCCCGCCTGCCGCGCGAGGTCATCGAAAAAACCGCCGCCAAGTACCGCGAAGCCCTGGAGCGCCTGACCGCCGCCTGAGCGGCATGAAGCCAGCGCCGCGCCCGGCTCAGGCTGGGCGCATCTCCCCTGTCGCCCAGGCCAGGCAGTGTTGCATGGCGATCAGGCCGTCCCTTCTGGGAGTCCGCCACCCACACGCACAGGAGGCACGAGGCATTCACCCCAGCGTGTGAATGAGCCCCTCTCAGTTCGAGCAAGTCGGTATTGAGTGGAGATCAGGCCGGCGCCGGGCCGCCCCCAAGGCGGCCTGCGGCCCCCTCGGGGGGCAGGGAGCGACACGCAGTGCGCGACCGTGGGGGCCTCAATTCAAGGCCATGCTCAGCTTGCGGCGATAACGGGCCACCAGCTCGGCTTGCGGGTCCAGCGCGGCCACGCTCTTGCCAGCCAACTCGATCCCGCCGGCGGACTTGCCACTGGCGTCCGCGCTGGCCTTGGGCTTGGGTGGGGTCAGCAGCTCCAGCAAGGCCACATAGGTCTTGCGCGCGGCTTCTTCGTTCCAGGTCTTGTCGCGCATGATGATCTCCAGCAGCTCGTCCATGGCGCCGGTGGAGTCGCCCGCTGCGATCAGCACGCGGGCCTTGGCAAATCGGGTGTCGAAATCGCGCTTGTTCTCGGCGATCTTGGCGTCGAAGGCCGCCAGCTCCCACTGACCGCGCTCGTCGCTGCCGACAAACGCCAAGGCTTCCATCCAGTGCAGCAAGGCTTCAAAGCGCAGCGGCTTGGGGATGCGCGTCAGCGGCTCGGCGATCAGCGCCCGGGCCTCTTCAAAAATACCGCTGCCGATCAGCAGGCGCGCATAGTCGTAGCGGGCCTCGTCGTTGCTCGGGTCGGCGGCCAGCGCGTCGGCCAGCTTCGCCATGGCCGCTTCGGTGTCGCCCGCTTCGAGCAGGGCCTCGGCCTCTTCGGTTTCTGCTTCGGCTTGCAGGACTTCTTCCGAGGGCAGGTGCTTGTCCAGGAAGGCCCGCAGTTCAGCGGGCGGGATGGCGCCCATGAAGCCGTCCACCGGCTTGCCACCCATCAGCAAGATGCAGGTGGGCAGGCTGCGGATGCCGAAGGCGCTGGCCAGCTGCTGCTCTTCGTCGGCGTTGATCTTCACCAGGATGAAGCGGCCGGCGTACTCTTCTTCGAGCTTTTCCAGCATCGGGCCCAGCTGTTTGCAGGGGCCGCACCAGTCGGCCCAGAAGTCCACCAGCACGGGGGTTTGCATCGAAGCAGCGATGACTTCGGTTTCAAAGTTTTGGATCGTGACGTCAATCATTTCGTAGCCTTCTGGGCCTAAAAGTAAAATTCAAGGTTGCAACCCGGCGCACCCGGTTGTGGCAGACCAAAATCGGCCTGCCAACCCGCGCCGAACCCAACAGCCCTATGACAAGCATTCAAATTGGCGTGGTCATGGGTTCCAGCAGCGACTGGGACACCATGCAGCATGCAGTCCAGATTCTCCAGCAATTCGGCATCGCCCACGAAGCCCGCGTGGTCTCGGCCCACCGCATGCCGGACGACATGTTCGCCTACGCCGAATCGGCGGCCGGTCGTGGCCTCAAGGCCATCATCGCCGGGGCCGGCGGTGCAGCCCACCTGCCCGGCATGATCGCGGCCAAAACCACGGTGCCGGTGCTCGGCGTGCCGGTGGCCAGCCGCCACCTGCAAGGTGTGGATTCGCTGCACAGCATTGTGCAGATGCCCAAGGGCATCCCGGTGGCCACGTTCGCCATCGGCACCGCGGGTGCCGCCAACGCGGCCCTGTTCGCGGTGGCCCTGCTGGCCAATGAAAGCCCCGAGCTGCGCCAGCGCCTGGAGGCCTTCCGCGCCGAGCAGACCGAAGTGGCCCGCGCCATGACCTTGCCGCCCGTCGCATGAGCCGCGCCCCCTTGCTCCCCGCCGTGCAGGCGGAAACCACCCTCGGCGTGCTCGGGGGCGGCCAGCTGGGCCGCATGTTCGTCCATGCCGCGCAGCAAATGGGTTACTTCACGGCGGTGTTGGACCCCGATCCCAGCAGCCCGGCCGGCCGCGTCAGCCACCACCACATCCAGACCGACTACCTGGACCCGCAAGGCCTGGCCGAGCTGGCCCGCCTGTCCTGCGCGGTGACCACCGAGTTCGAGAACGTGCCCGCGCAAGCGCTGGAGCAACTGGCCGCCACGCGCCCGGTGGCCCCCGCCGCGTCGGCCGTGGCCATTGCCCAGGACCGCGCCCGTGAAAAGGCCCATTTCGTGGCCTGTGGCGTGCCCTGCGCGCCCTACGCCGTGATCGACACCCCGGCCCAACTGGCGGCGGTCGACGAGTCCCTGCTGCCCGGCATCCTGAAGACGGCGCGCCTGGGCTATGACGGCAAGGGCCAGGTCCGCGTCAAGACGCGTGAGGAGCTCAACGCCGCCTGGGCCGGGCTCAAGCAAGTGCCTTGCGTGCTCGAAAAAATGCTGCCCCTGGCCAGCGAGTGCTCGGTCATCGTGGCGCGTGGCGCCGACGGTGCCATGGTCAACTTCCCGGTGCAGCGCAACCTGCACCGCGAGGGCATTCTGGCGGTGACCGAGGTGTTCGAGGGCAACCTGCCCGCCGCGCTGGCCGAGCAGGCCGTGGCGGCTGCGCGTTCGGTGGCCACGGGCCTCGACTACGTGGGCGTGCTGTGCGTCGAATTCTTTGTGCTGGCCGATGGCTCCCTGGTGGTCAACGAGATCGCGCCGCGCCCGCACAACAGCGGCCACTACACGATCGACGGCTGCGACCTGTCCCAGTTCGACCTGCAGGTGCGGGCCATGGTGGGCCTGCCCCTGGTGCAGCCGCGCCTGCACAGCCCCTCCATCATGCTCAACCTCTTGGGCGACCTGTGGTTTGCACCGGGCGCGAACGAGGCTGTCACGCCCCCCTGGGACCGCGTGCTGGCCTTGCCAGGCACCCACCTGCACCTGTACGGCAAGCTCGACGCCAAGCGGGCCCGCAAGATGGGCCACCTCAACATCACCGCCGCCACGCCCGAAGCGGCGCGCGCTGTGGCCTTGCAGGCCGCTGCCGTGCTGGGCCTGGAAGCGTTTTGAACGATGAGGGACGCAGCATGATCCTCGATGGGCAAGACAGCGCCTCGGTGCAGGCCGCCGCGCAGGCCCTGGCCGCCGGTGAGCTGGTGGGCCTGCCCACCGAGACCGTCTACGGCCTGGCCTCCGACGCCAGCCGCGATGACGCCGTGGCCAAGATTTACCAGGCCAAGGGCCGACCTGCCGACCACCCCTTGATCGTCCACGTGGCCGACGCCGCGGGCGCAGACCACTTCGCCCACCAGGTGCCCGACTTTGCCCGTGCCCTGATGCAGGCTTTTTGGCCGGGGCCGCTGACCCTGATCCTGCCGCGCCGCCCCGAGGCAGGTGCGGCCGCAGCCGGTGGCCAGGACTCGGTGGGCCTGCGTTGCCCCTCACACCCGGTGGCCACGGCCGTGCTGCGCGCCTGCGTGGCCTTGGGCGTGCACGGCCTGGCCGCGCCCAGCGCCAACCTGTTTGGCCGCGTCAGCCCGACCACCGCCGCCCATGTGCAAGGTGAGTTCGGCCCGGACCTGCTGGTGCTCGATGGGGGCGCCTGCCAGGTGGGCATTGAGTCGACCATCGTGGACTGCACGCGTGGCGCACCGGTGCTGCTGCGCCCGGGGGGCATCACGCGCGATCAGATCGAGGCCGCCTGCGGTCAGGCCCTGCGCACCCGCGAGGAACTGGCCAGCCCCGACCCGCGGGCCTCGGGCACGCTGGAGGCGCATTACGCGCCCCTGGCCAAGGTGCGTCTGATGGACGCCCAGGCCTTGCAGACCGCCTTGGACGTGCTGGGCCCGCAGGCCAGCGGGATGGCCGTGTACGCACGCAGCCCTGTGCGCCCAGCCAGTGGGCAGGTCTTGGTGCGCCGCATGCCCGACGACGCCGAGGCCACGGCGCAACAACTCTTTGCCGCCTTGCGCGGTTTTGACGAGGCCGGGGTCAAGCTGATCTGGGTCGAAACCCCGCCGGCGGGCGCGGCCTGGGAAGGCGTGCGCGATCGTTTACAACGGGCCGCTGCGGCCTGAAGGCCAGGGTGGCCTGTGCTCGTTAAACTACCCGGCATCTTTTGGAGATTTCAATGACTGGAAAATGGTTGCGCCGCGCTGTGTTGCTGGCGGCTTGTGCATCGGCTGCCGTGCTCACCGCTTGCGGCTCCAGCACCATCGAATCGGCTTTGGCCCCTTCGCGTTTCATCGCTTTTGGTGACGGCCTGAGTGACCTGGGCCAATCGGGCTCGCGCTACACCGTCAACGACGGCACCGTCAACGTCTGGACCCAGCAAGTGGCAACCAGCTACGGCCTGAACCTGAGCACGGTGTCGGCCGGTGGCAAGAGCTACGCCCGTGGCCACGCGCGCCTGATCAGCACGACCGACGACGTGGGGGGCAGCACCCTGTCGGTCAAGCAACAGGTGGACGCCTTCCTGGCCGCCGACAAGTTCGGTGGCAACGACGTGGTCTTCATCAACGGCGGCCTGGGCGACCTGCTGGCCCAGTACGCTGCCAGCACCGACGCCACGGCACTGAGCAACGTCATGTCCCAAGCCGGTACCGACCTGGGCACGCAAGTGCGCCGCCTGGTCACGGCGGGCGCCAAGTACGTGGTGGTGTCGGGCCTGTACGACGTGAGCAAGTCGCCCTGGGGCGTGGCTTCGGGCCAGGCCAGCAACATCAGCTCGGCCGTGCTGAAGTTCAACAGCGCCCTGCTGCTGAGCATCAACGACCTGGGCGCCAATGTGCTCTACATCGACGCGGCCTACTACTACAACCTGGTGATCGCCAGCCCGAGCGGCTATTCCTTGACCGACTCGACCAACATCGCCTGCACCTCGGTGGACAGCGGCAAGGGCATCGGCATTGGCACCAGCCAAGTCAACGCCAGCCTGTGCACCACCAGCACGCTGGCCAGCGGTGTCGACTACACCAAGTACACCTTTGCCGACAAGGTTTACTTCACCCCGGCCGCGCAAACCCTCTACGGCACCTATGCCTACGGTCGCATGAAGTCGCGCTGGTAAGCCAATCGGGGAGCGCTGTGGGGCCGTGGCCTCCTCAGCGCTCACCAGGCGTCCATGGCATCCACCAGCGTCACCTGACGCTGGTTTTTTTTCGCCCGCCCGGCCTTCGGGCGAGGGCCAAAAAAAAAGCCGACCCCGGGAGGTCGGCCCAACACGGGGCCGCAGCCCCAAGCCTCAGAAGCGCATCGGACTCAGAAGCGGTAGCCGGCGGCCACAGTCAACACCACAGGGTGGAAGTTGATGTCCATGACCCGGGCGGCGCCCGCGGTGGTGGCGGTCAGCTTGGTCTTGACCCGCGCAGTGGCCACCGAGCCGTGGATCGACCACTTGTCATTGATGCGGTAGTCCAGGCCCACTTGCGCGGCCAGGCCCCAGGAGTCGCTGAGCTGGATGTCGGTCGGCCCGCCGTTGAGCGAGTTGCCGGTCGGGGTGGAGCGGCGCTCGTCGAAGCGGGTGTAGTTCAGGCCCAGGCCCACAAAGGGGCGCAGCGCGCTGCTGCTGTCACCAAAGCTGTAGTTGAGGAACACCGTGGGCGCCAGTTGCCGGATGCGCGCAATGGTCTGGCCTTGGTAGGCCGACACCACATAGCCCGGCACGATGCTGGGGTTGAGCTTGGCGGTGACGTCGTGGGTGGGCGGCAGGCCCAGGGCCAACTCCACCTCAAAGCGGTCGTCGATCTTGCGTGCCACGGAGAAGAACAGCGTGCTTTCGTTCTTCACCTCCAGGCTGATGCCCGAGTTGGGCTTGAACAAAAACGGGCCGGTCGCGTCCGAAGCCGAGGAGTGGGGCGCGATGTTGGAGTAGCCCACGCGCACGGTGTAATCCTGGCTTTGGGCTTGCGCCTGGGTGTGCAGGCCCGCCAGGGCCAGGGTCAGGGCGGCGGCGCCGCCCAGGGACTTGCAAATGGTCATGATGAGGTCTCCTGGGATCGGGGGTCAGACGCCGGCAGCCAGCACTTGCTGGAAGAAGCCACGGGCCGCCACGGTGCAGAAAGGCGGCACCAAACCGCCGTGGTAGGACTGGATCACGGCGCTGGCACCCCCATCGGTGGCACCCGCAGCGACGGCCGCTGCCGCGGTCGCGGCCTTGGCGGTGGCGAAGCCAACCTTGGCGGCGGCAAACGGATCGCTGGCGCTGGTGGCGGCGGAGTCCACGTCCAGCACCGACAGCAGACCGGTGCCGGCGGCCATGGCCGAAGGTGCCGTCCACAGCTTTTGCATCAGCTGGGTGTTGACGCTGAAGTACACCGTCGGGTCGCTGTTGCCGCCGCACATCAGCACCGGGCGGGTGGGCGTCCAGTTGCGCAGGTCATTGCGCTTGAAGGCTTGGCGCAGCGGGTTGCCTGGCGCGCTGGCGGGCAGGCCGGTGGTGCTGGCTGGCAAGGCGCCATCGGGGTTGGCCATGGCGTCCATCAGGTAGCTCAGGCGCGAGGCATTGGTCACCAGGGGGCTGCTGCCAAAGCCCAGGGCGAACAGCGGCGCCTGGGCGGCGGGCGTGGTCGGCGGGGTGATGGCGTTGAGCGTGGCCTGCAGTGCCGCTGGCGAGCCCGCAGGCGCGGTGGGCGGCGTGCTGCTGAACAGCGCGGTCTGCGGCAGCTTGCCTTGCTGCAGCAGGGTCGTCAGCGAGCTGGTGCTGGGCAGCAGGGACTCGATGCCGGTGGCGTAGGCCGTGCTGTAAATGTCGGTGGTGGCGCTGTACAGGTTGCCGTAGGCTTTTTGGAAGCTGGTGGTCAGCATCGGCGTGAAGATGGTCGAGCCCAGGTTCACGTTGCCGTAGTAGACCGAGTCCACCAAAGCCGCCAGCGCATAGGGGCCGGACATCGGTGCCGAGGCCGTCACGGTCTGGCCGGCGGCCTGCAATGCCTTGTGGGTGGCCATGGCCACATGGCCGCCTTGCGAGTAGCCACTGATGAACAGCTTGCCGGAGTCGCTGGTGCCCACGTTGGGCAGGGCGGTGCGGGCAGCCGCCAGTGCGTCGATCATGTCCTTGGACTGCTGGTCGGCGTTCAGGTAGGGGTGGTAGCTGAGCTTGGACGCGTCGTAGCCCGCGTAGTTGGGCGCCACCACGATGAAGCCTTGGGCCGCAAAGGTGGCGGCCACCAGCAGGCTTTCGGTGTAGGCCGAGCCTGCGGAATCCAGCACGTTGGCCAGGTTGTAGGCTTTGTCGGTGGTGGTGCCGTGGGCGTACAGCACGATGGGGCGCGGGCCGCTGCAGGCGGCTTCGGTGCCGGTGGGCACCATCAAGGCGCCGGTGGCATTGGTGGCTTCGCCGGCGCCGCCAACGGTGCCGTATTGCAGGTAGCGGAAGTCGACACCGCACTTGGGCGTGCCGGCCACGGCCAGCAAGGACTTGCCGCTGCTGCTGGCGCTGAGCTGGCTTTGCAGCACGGCGGCAGTCAGTCCGGTGACGCGCAGCGGCGGGTTGAATTGCAGCGAGCCGCGGGCTCCGCTGTTGTCGGTGCTGGTGCTGCCGCCGGTGTCAGAGCCGCCGCCGCAGGCTGCGAGCATGAGGGCGGCGATGACCGGGGCGAGGCCGGTGTAAGGGCGCATGGGGTGTCTCCTGTTAAAATAGAACGATCGTTCGTTTTTGCAGGATCCATCGTAGGCCCACCCAGACAGAAGGGGCAGCGGGAAAGTACCAGTGGCGCGCGTTGCCCCGGCTGGCAGCGGGTGACCCGGTCGCGGGGGCGCTTCAGTGCCGGTCGCGGTAGCGCAATTTCATCCCTAGGATGCTGGCCGCCAGCGCCAGGGTGACGGCGTTGGCTGCCACGATGGGCCAGGCGCCCAGGGTCAGGCCATAGACCAGCCACAGCGCCACCCCGGTGGTGAACACGCTGTACATGCCCAGCGAAATGCCGCGCACATCGCGCGTTTTGAAGGTCAGCCAGGCCTGGGGCACAAAGCTGCAGGTGGTCAGGCAGGCGGCCAGGTAGCCAATCAGGTCAGACAAAGACATGGTGAGTCCGTTCAATGCGAGAGGGCGGGCGGGGCGGCGCGGCTCAGGGGCTGGCGCTCAGGTTCTGGTCGCGGGCGGTCCAGTCGATCAGGGCTTCGATGACCGGGCGCAGCGCCCCGGCCTGGGGGTGGTTGGCCAGGGCCACCAGGGCGTAACGCCGGCCGCTGGCGCCGTGCACCACGCCCGCCACGGCGGTCACGTCGCGCAGGCTGCCGGTTTTCAGGTGGGCGGCACCGACCACGCCGTTTTGCCCTTGGCCCCAGCGCCGCATCGTGCCGTCCACGCCGCTCAGGGGCAGTGAGGACAGCAGCTCCGGCATGGTGCCGCCCGCCCAGGCGGCTTGCAGCACCCGGGCCAGGGCCTGGGCGCTGATGCGGGTCTCGCGGCTCAGGCCTGAGCCGTTGTCGATCACGGGGGCGTCGGCCTCGCCAAAGCGGCTGCGCCACCACTGGCCCATCAGCTCGCGCGAGCCTTCGGGGGTGCCCACCCCTTTTTGCGCCAGGCTCAAGGTCAGGAACAGCTGCTGCGCCATCACGTTGTTGCTGAACTTGTTGATGTCGCGGATCACCTCGGCCAGCGGCGGCGAGGCCAGGCTGAAGACCGGCTTCAGGCCGGCGGGCACACGCCCGTCGCGCACTTGGCCGCCCAGGCGCCCGCCCAGGTCCTGCCACAGGGCGGCGATGGCGCGCGCGTTGTAGCTGGCCGGGTCGGCATAGGCCTGAGGCCAGAGTTTTTCACCGCAGCTGGCCGGGTAGCCGCCCGCCAGGCTGAGGCGTGCCGGGTCGCTGAGCTGGGCTTTCAGCCCGGTGCGCCAGTCGCCGCAGTCGCCGGCCAGCAGGGGCACGCTGGCGGTCCATTGAACGCCGGCCAGGGGCGGGTCCAGTTGCACATGGGCCACGCCGGCGGCGGGGTCAGGCACGAAAGTCAGCACCAGGGAGCGGTAGTTGATGAGCAGCGCGTCCGAGGCCGCGTTGTAGGGCTTGAGGGGCTCGCCATCAAAGTCAGCCGGGTTGCTGGCGGGCAAATCAAAGGCGCTGCGGTCGAGCACGATGTCGCCGCTGATCTGGCGGATGCCCAGGCCTTGCACGCGGCGCAGCAGCAGCCACAGGCGCTCCAGCACCAGCTTGGGATCGCCCTGCCCTTTGATGACCAGGTTGCCTTGCAGGGTGCCGTCCCGCACTGGGCCGTCCAGGTAAACCGGGGTGTTCCAGCTGTAGGCCGGGCCCAGCAAGTCCAGCGCGGCCTGGGTGGTCAGCAGCTTCATCACGGAGGCCGGGTTCATGGGCGCGTTGGGGCGCAGCGCCAGCCGGGGCGCGCGCTTGTTGCCCAGTTCGGTGACCAGCAGGCTGACCGATTCGCGCGGCAGGCGGGAGCGGGTCAGCGCGGCCTCGATCTCAGTCGGCAGTGGGGCCTGGGCGGCGGCCAGCCCGGCGCCGCCCCAACAGGCGGCGCACAGGCCCCACCAGAGGGCGCGTCGCAGCGGGCGCACAAAGCCAGAAAAAACAGGGAATGAAGACATGGAAACAGCAGGTTGAAGGCGCGTCGCAGTGTCGCATGAAGCCGGTTGATCCCGGCCTGCTGCGCCCGGCTTGAAACGCAGTCGGCCCATTTCAGGATAATCCCCCCATGCGTTTTTCTTCCCGCACGGTGGGCTTGGCCGCCGCCGTCGTCACGGTCCTGATCTGGACCGCCTTCATCGTCATCGCCCGAGCCTCGGCGCAACGCAGCCTCACCCCTTTTGACATCGCCTTCCTGCGCATTGTCGGGGCCTCGGCTGTGCTCATGCCCTGGGCGCTGTGGCGGGCGCGCCAGGCGCGTGCCGAGGGGCGCTTTGGCGGCAGCCTGGGCGGCTTGTCACCCTTGGGGCTGGGACAGACCGCCCTGCTGGGCGTGTTTGGTGGCCTGGCCTATGCGGTGCTGGCCTATGGCGGTTTCTTTTTTGCCCCGGCCGCGCACGGCTCGGTGCTGATGCCCGGCAGCCTGCCTTTGTGGGCTTCCCTGCTCAGCGTGGCTTTGCTGGGCGAGCGCTTCGCCGGTGCCCGTTTGCTGGGCTTGGGCCTGATCGTGCTGGGCGACCTGATGGTGGGCGGCGCCAGCCTGTGGGCCGCCCTGAGCGGCCAGGGCGCGGGCGATGTCTGGAAGGGTGACCTGCTCTTCATGGCCGCCAGCAGCTGCTGGGCCACTTACAGCGTGCTGGTGCGCCGCGAGGGCGTGGACGCCGTGCGCGCCACCATGGCCGTCACCGCCTTCGCCTTGGTGTCCTATGTGCCGGTCTATGCGCTGCTCACCAGCCTGGGGGCGCTGCCCAGTCACTTGTTGAAGGCCCCGGTGGGTGAGGTGGTGTTCCAGTTGCTGTTCCAGGGCGTGGGCTCGGTGGTGATTTCAGGCATCACTTTCACGCGCATGATTCAGCACTTTGGCCCGGTGCGCTCGACCATGATCACCGCCCTGGTGCCTGGCCTGTCCGCCTTGGGCGCGGTCGCCTTGTTGGGCGAGCCCCTGGTTTGGAACCTGCTCGCCGGCCTGGCCCTGGTCACCCTGGGCATTGCCTGTGGCGTGCGGGCCCGACCCCAGCCTTTGGCGCCCACCTCTCCTTTGACTGTGAAATGAACCCCATGAAATTCCTGGCCTTTGACACCAGCACCGAGCGCCTGTCCCTGGCCGTGGGCCACGGCGACGCGGTCTGGGCCGAGTCGGCCCCCGGCGGCGCCCAGTCTTCGGCGACCCTGATCCCTGCTTTGTTGGCCTTGCTGCAGCAGGCCGGGCTGCGGCTGGACCAGCTTGACGCGATCGTGTTTGGCAGTGGCCCGGGTTCCTTCACCGGTCTGCGCACCGCCTGTTCGGTGGCCCAGGGCCTGGCCTTTGGGGCCAACCTGCCGGTGCTGCCCATCAGCACCTTGCTGGCGGTGGCCGAAGAGGCGCGTCACCAGCAAGGCGCCACCCGCGTGGTGGCCGCGCTGGACGCGCGCATGGACGAGGTCTACCACGCGGCTTTTGAATGGCGTGACGGCGCCGAGCCTGGCTGGCTGGCGCCGGCCGACTTCAACCTGGGCGCGCCCGAGTCGGTGCCCCTGCCCGAGGGCTGGGTGCTGGCGGGCAGCGCGGCCCAGGCCTACCCTGGCCGCATGGCCGGTGGCGCCGACAGCCTGGCCCTGTTGCCCACGGCCAGCGCCCTGCTGCGCCTGGCGCCGGCGCTGTGGCGCGCCGGCCAGGCCGTGCCGGCGGATGAGGCTTTGCCCTTGTACATCCGCGATAAAGTCGCCAAAACCACGCTTGAACGCGAAGCTGAAAAAGCTGCCCAAGTCCCCCACCCATGAGTGCCGTCATGCCCGTGCGCGAAGCCCGTTTTGAGACCTTGACCGAGGCCTGGCTGGACCAGGTCATGGCGGTGGAGCAAGTGGCCTACACCCACCCCTGGACGCGGGGCAACTTTCTGGACTCGGTCAAGGCCGGTTACCAGGCCCAGGTGCTGGTGGGCGAAGACACTGTGATTGGCTACTTTGTGGCCATGAAGGGCGTGGACGAGGTGCACCTGCTCAACATCACCGTGGCGCCGACTTTCCAGCGCCAGGGCTGGTCGCGCGTGATGCTGGACGCCCTGGACACCTGGTCGCGCGGCCAGGGCGCGCAGTGGGTGTGGCTGGAGGTGCGCGTGTCCAACCCGCGCGCCCGCACGGTGTACGAACAACATGGCTACCAGCGCATGGGTGTGCGCAAGGCCTATTACCCGGCGCTCGATGGGCGCGAGGACGCCTTGGTGATGAGCTTCAAACTATGACCCTGAACCTTGATGCGCGCCAGCGCGCCATGCTGGAAGAAATGCACGTCCCGTTCTGGTGGCCCGAGCCGCCCCTGGCGGGCGAGTTGCTGGCGCCCCCAGGCCCAGAGGTGGCCACTTCCGCCTCGGCGCCGAGGGCCCCCCAGGCCGATTGGCCAGCGGCCCACGATGCCCCCGCAGCGGTCCGGGCGCCCGCCCCGCCCACGCCAGCCCCTGCACCGGTGCCCGCTCCGGTGGCGCGCGCCGTGCCCGCGCCACCCCCGGCGATGCGCCCCGGGCCTGCTTCCTCGGCCCAGGCGCCCAGCCTTTGGCAATTGCACCCGGCCCAGGCCTTGTTCGGCACCCCGCCCGTGCCCGGTGGTTTCCTGCTGGTCACCGAGGCCGTCTGGCCCGGCGAGGACCCGCTGGCCGACAGCGCCGGCGCGGCCGGCCAGTTGCTGGCCAACATGCTGCGCGCCATGCGCCTGCACCAGCCCCCGCGCGCCTGGCTGGCGGGCCTGAGCCGGCGTCCGGCCGGTGAGGCCGCCGAGCCCCTGCCGTGGCGCGAGTTGCTGCAAGCCCAGCAACCGGGTCTGGTGCTGCTGATGGGGCGCACCGCGGCCCGCGAGGCCCTGGGCCGCGACGAACCGCTGGGCCGCCTGCGGGGCCAGGTGCACGACCTGCATGGCGTGCCAGCCATCGTCACCTACGACGCGTCCTACCTGCTGCGCACCCAGGCCGACAAGGCCCGGGCCTGGGCCGATCTGTGCCTGGCGCTGAGCCAGCCCGGCGTGGCCCTTGCTTGAGGGGCGCCCTGCAGCAGGGCGCTCAAAAGGGTGTTCAAAAGGGCGAAGCAGCCCTCCTGCACCCCGGGCGCGACCCGCGTCCAGGGACGCCTGCCAAGCCCTCGGATCCGAGCCGCGCAGCCCGTGTGCAACGCGGGCTCTTAAAATGGCGGCCATGACCTTCCTCGACATGCTCCGCGCCGCCGAGCAACAAAACGGCTCCATGCTCTGTGTGGGCCTGGACCCCGAACCCACCCGCTTCCCGGCCCAGCTCAAGGGCGACGCCAACAAGATCTACGACTTCTGCGCCCGCATCGTGGATGCCACGGCCGATCTCGCCATCGCCTTCAAGCCACAGATCGCCTACTTCGCGGCCCACCGCGCCGAAGGCCAGCTGGAGCGCCTGATGGAGCACATGCGCCGGGTCGCCCCGCACGTGCCCATCATCCTGGACGCCAAGCGCGGCGACATCGGCTCCACCGCCGAGCAGTACGCCAAAGAGGCGTTTGACCGCTACGGCGCCGACGCCGTGACCCTGTCGCCCTTCATGGGTTTTGACTCGGTCATGCCCTACCTCAAGTACGAAGGCAAAGGCGCCTTCTTGCTGTGCCGCACCTCCAACCCCGGCGGTGACGACCTGCAAAACCAGCGCCTGGCCTCGGTCGATGGCCAGCCCCTGCTGTACGAACACGTGGCGCGCCTGGCCCAAGGTTCCTGGAACCTGAATGGCCAATTGGGCCTGGTGGTGGGCGCCACCTACCCCGCCGAGATCGAACGCGTGCGCGCCCTGGCGCCCACGCTGCCCTTGTTGATCCCAGGCGTGGGGGCCCAGGGCGGCGACGCCGTGGCCACGGTGCGTGCAGGCTGGAAGCCGGGCGCGCCCATCGTCGTCAACTCCTCCCGCGCCATCCTGTACGCCTCCTCGGGCGATGACTTCCAGGAAGCCGCTCGCCGCGAAGCCCTGCGCACGCGCGACCTGCTGCAAGCCGCCCGCGGCTGAGGCCGCCATGAGCGCGCCGGCGTCCACCCGCCCCCCGCTGCAGCTTCAGTGGCTGGAAGACCTGGTGGCGCTGGCGCAAACCCACAGCTTCACGCGCGCGGCCGCGCTGCGCCACGTCACCCACCCGGCGTTCGGGCGCCGCATTCGGGCGCTGGAGGACTGGGCGGGTACCCCCCTGGTCACACGCGGGGCCGGTCCGGTGGCGCTGACCGCTGCGGGCGAGAGCCTGCTGCAAGACGCGCGTGGCCTGCTGCAAGGGCTGAGCCAGGCGCATGAGTCCCTCCTGGGGGCCGCCGGCCGCACCCAGCACACCCTGACCCTGGCCACCGGGCGCACCTTGGCGCGCACCCTGGTGGCCGACTGGCTGCGTCAGCTGCAGCCCTGCCTGGCTCAGGCCCAGGTGTTGATCCGTACCCGCTCCCTGGCCGACACGGTGCGCATGTTGGAGCGCGGCGAGGTCGACTTCATGCTGACCTACCACCACCCCTTGCTGGCCTGGCCGATTCAGGCGCGCCAGTACAGCCACCTGACCCTGGCCCACGACGAGCTGATCCCGGTGTGCCGCGCTGACGCCCAGGGCGTGCCCCACATCCCGCATCTGGCCGAGCAGCCCTGGCCCTACCTGGCCTATGCCGACAGCCTGGCCTTGGGGCGCCTGGTGCAGGACCACTTGGCCAACCATCCGCAGGCGCCCGCGTTGCGCCGCGTGATCGAGTGCGACTCCGCCGACGCGCTGCTGGAGTACGCCTTGCAGGGCCTGGGCGTGGCCTGGTTGCCGGCCTCGCTGGTGATGGCGGCCTGCCACAGCGGCACCTTGTGCCGTGTGGGCTCGGCGCGGCTGGCCGTGCGATTTGAGGTGCGGCTGTACCGCCCCAAGCGCCGCCTCTCGCCGCTGGCCGAGCGTGTCTGGCAGCTCACCGAGGCGCAGCACTGAACCTGCCCGCGCCTGGCGGGTGTTGGTGAGGCGTGCCAGATCGGCACCGCTTGGGGCCTATTCAGCACCTGGGAGCCCCCAGGTCTGCGGGACAATCGATGCGCTGACGCCCTGGCGGCGCGGCCCCCGCCCCTGACCTTTGACCGACCGGAGCCGTTCATGACCTCTGTGCAAACCCCTTCTTGGCGCCGCCGCGCCCTCTGGCCCGTGCTGGGTGCCCTGGCCTTGGCGGCCAGTGGGGCCCAGGCCGACAGCTACCCCGACAAGCCCATCACCCTGGTGGTGGGTTACCCGCCTGGGGGCAGCACCGACCTGATGGCGCGCACGCTGGCGCCCGAGCTGTCCAAGCGCCTGGGCACGCCCGTGGTGATCGAGAACTTGGGCGGTGCGGGCGGTGCCATCGGCGCCCAAAAAGTGGCCAGCGCATTGGCCGATGGCTACACCTTGCTGGTCGCGGCCAACAATGAGATCGCCATCAAGCGCCTGGTGGCGCCCGCCAGCGTCAAGTACGAGCAGCGCGACTTCACGCCCCTGGGCTTGATCGCTTCCCAGCCCATGGTGCTGGTGGCCTCGCCCAAAACTGGCGTCAAGACCACGGCGGAATTCCTCAAACTGGTCAAGGCCAACCCGGGCAAGTTCACTTATGGCACGTCGGGCGTGGGCACGGCCCTGCACCTGGCTGGCGAGATGATGAAGGACCAGGGCGGCCTGTTCATGACCCACATCCCCTACCGCGGCGTGGCGCCGCTGACCACCGACTTGCTGGGCAGCAATGTGGACTTCGGCGTGTTTGTGTTGTCCAGCGGCCTGCCCCTGATCCAAAGCGGCAAGCTGATCGCGCTGGGCACCACCGAGCGCCGCCGCGCCCAGGCCACGCCCGAGGTGCCCGCCATTGCCGAGACCCCGGCGCTCAAGGGCATCGACATCAGCTCCTGGTTTGCCTTGCTGGGCCCGGCCCGCCTGCCCGAGCCGGTGCTGGTCAAGCTCAAGAAGGCGCTGGCCGAATCGCTGCAAGCCCCGGACTTGCGCAAAAAGCTCGAAGAAACCGGCTCGGCGATCGCCGCGCCTCAGCTCGACCTGGGCAAGTTCATGGCCGAAGAAACCGCCAAGTACAAGCGCATCGTCGAATTTGCCCGCATCGAAGAATGAGTCCGTCCATGAGTCCCACGTCCCGTTTCACGCGCGCCCAGGTGGCGCCCCTGTCCTTTGACCTGCCATGCCCCGAGCTGGGCGCCTGGCGTGCTGGCAACACCGGGGTCGAGGGCGTCTGGCAGTTTGACGGTGCCGAGCCGGGCCGCCACGTCATGATCAGCGCCCTGGTGCATGGCAACGAGCTGTGTGGCGCCTGGGCCTTGTTGGGCCTGTTGCAGGCCGGCCTGCGCCCGCAGCGCGGTCGCCTGACTTTGGCGTTCTGTAACCTGGCTGCCTTCGACCGCTTTGACCCGGCTCAGCCCGATGCCGCGCGCTTTGTCGAGGAGGACCTGAACCGCCAATGGCGGGTCGAGCGCATGGTCGCCGGTGGCAGCCAGGAGCGCCGGCGCGCGGCCGAACTGCGCCCCTTTGTCGAGCAGGCCGACTGGCTGCTGGACCTGCACTCCATGCACGAGCCCGGCCAGCCCCTGCTGCTGACCGGCGTGCAGCCGCGCAACCTGGCGCTGGCACGTGCCCTGGCCGCGCCCGAGCACATCGTGGTCGACGCGGGGCATCAAGACGGCGTGCGCATGCGCGACTTTGGCCGCTTCGGCGAGCTGAGCGACAACGGCACCCGCTCGCTGTTGATTGAATGTGGCTTTCATGGCGACCCGGCCAGCCGCCGCGTGGCGCAGGACGCTTGCGTGCGCTTTTTGCAGGTCTCGGAGGCGCTGGACGGCGCTCAGCTGGACGCGGCCTTGCCCGGCTGGCGTCAGCCGCCCGCCCCGCGCCAATGGGCGCTGGAGGTGACCGGCCCGGTGGTGGCGCGCAGCGAGCAATTCGCCTTCACCGAAGCCTTTGTCGGCCTGGAGTGCATCGCTCAGGCCGGCACGGTCATTGGCGACAACGACGGCCAGCCCGTGACCACGCCCTATGACGACTGCGTGCTGGTCATGCCTTCGGTGCGTCAGGCGCGCGCGGGTGTGACCGTGGTGCGCTTTGCGCGCCGCCGCCTCTTGTAAGCGGGTCTCAGCGGGGGCGACGCAGCCAGAGCAGCCAGCGTTCGCCGCCCAGCACGCAAGCCAGGGCGGCCACCACCAGCGCAATGCCCGCCCACTGCCAGGCGGTGATGACCTCGCCCAGCAGCACATAGCCGGCGCTCAGGCCCACCACGGGCACGCCCAGGCTGAAAGGGGCCACCCGGTTGGCCGCATGGCGCTGCATCAGCCGCGTCCACAGCATGTAGCCCAGCACGCTGGCCATCCAGGCCAGGTAGGCCAGCGACAGCCAGGCTTCCCAAGGCGCTTGCAGCCAGTGCCAGCGCAGCGCGGGCGGGTCCACCGCCAGGGACAGCGCCACAAAGGGCAGGATGGGCACCAGGCAGCTCCAGACCACAAAGCCCAAGGGGTCGAGGTGGGGGCTGTCTTCGCGCGCCTTGCGGATCACGATGTTGGAGCTGGCCCACAGCGCCGCAGCGCACAGGTTGAGCACAAAGCCCCAGAAGGTGGTGTGGCCCGCGTCGCCCTCCGGCCCCAGGTAGTTGAGCCCAAAGCACATCAGGCCCAGGCAGGCCAGCAGCAGGCCTATCTGCAGTGCGCGGCCTGCTTGCTCACGCAGCAGCCAAAAGCCCAGCACGGCGGTGATGAAGACCTGGGTCTGCAGCAGCACCGAGGCCAGGCCGGCGGTCATGCCCACCTGCAAGGCGAAAAACAGAAAGCCGAATTGGCCCACGCCCTGCGTCAGGCCATAGAGCAGGAGCCACTTCCATGCCACCTGGGGGCGACGCACCAGCAGCACCAAAGGAAAGGCCGCCACCAGGTAGCGCGCGGCCCCCAGCTGGAAGGGGGTGAAGTCGCGCAGCCCGATCTTCATGGCCACGAAGTTCAGCCCCCAGATCACCACCACGCACAGGGCCGACAGCAACTCTCGGTGGCTGAAGCGCAGTGGGGCGGCGTCGGCGCTCAATGCGGCGCCTGGGGGTTGGCCTTGGCGGCTTCGATGTGGGCTTGGGCGCGCTGCGCCAGGGCGATGTCACCGGGTGTTTCGGGCGTGAAACCGTCCACCGGGATGGGCTGGCCGTGCGAGTCCACCGACACGAACACGATCAGGCATTCGGTGGTCTTGGCCATCTGGCCGCTCTTCATGTCGCCGCTGCGCACCTCGACCGAGATGTTCATGCTGGTCTTACCGGTGTAGGCCAGGCGGGCTTCGACCTCGACCAGGTCGCCAATCATGATCGGGCGGTGAAAGCGGATGCCGCCCACGAAAACCGTCACGCAGTAGCGTTTGGACCAGCTGGTGGCGCAGGCGTAGCCGGCTTCGTCGATCCATTTCATGACGGTGCCGCCATGGACTTTGCCCCCGAAGTTGACGGTGCTGGGCTCGGCGAGGAAGCGAAGAACGATGGAGTGCATGGGTCGTGGACTGAGGCTTAAAGCCCGCATTATTCCCGACCAATGGCATTTCAACAGCGGCTCGGCGGAACTGAGCGGCGCAGGGTGGGGCCGTCGGTCGGATCGAACTGGGTGAAATCCTCGCCCACCGCAAGAATCATTTTTCCCAATCGATGTTTCTCGGTCCCGGGAGGGTGGGGGGATGGGCCCCACGGGGACGGCAGCACGCTCACTGATCCAATGCCCAAAGGAGCTCGGCATGGCCCTCGGCCTGGTTGACCTGATGTTTGAATCGCTCAAGCGGCTCGCCCCAGACGCGCCCTTGCTGTGTTTGCAAGGCGGGGCCCTGGTTGGGCTGCTGGCCGCTGTGCTGCTGGTGTCCCGGCGTCTTAATCTGAGGCTGCCCGAGCGCAGCCTGGCCATGGGGGTGGCGGTGGGCTTGACCGGCTACGTGGTGGGGGCCTTGGCCTCAACCTATGGCGAAGGGGTGGTCCGCCCCACCCTGGTGATCGATTTTTTGTTTCTGGGAGCGTTTCTGGGCGGGCGCGTCGGGGGGCTGGCCTGTTTTGCCTTGGTGGAGCTGGCCCGCTGGCAATTCGCAGGCATCTTGCACCCCTTGGCCGCGCTGGCCGATGGTTCGGTCCATGTGATGGCGGGTTGGCTCATGCGCCATGTGCTGGACCCGCAGGCCTTGTTGCCACTGCGCCTGCGAACCGTCTGTTTGGTTTGGGTCATGCGTTTGGCCTCCACCGTGGTGGGCGCCATGGTCGGTTCGTTGATCAGCGATTCGCCGGACGAGGTCTTGATCAGCGTCTGGCAGGGGCGGTCCACCGTGCTGCCCATCTCCTTCATCATCATCTACAGCCTGCTGCAGTTGCTCAGCAATGACGCGCAAATCGACGCGCAACACGCCCGCGAGCAGGAGGCCCTGCGCCTGGACCCGGTCAGCGGACTGGCCAACCGGCGCGCCCTCAACGAGTTCATGGTCCAGTCTTGGCAAGGAACAGCCGAGCGCCCGGCCTGTTTGGCGGTGCTGGAGCTGGGCAATGTGCGCGATTTTCTGTCGCGCTACGGCCATGAACAGGCCTGCCAGCAGTGGCGCGCCAGTGGGCTGGAGCAGGGGGGGGCTTTGTTGCAGGAGGTGCTGTGGCGCTTGCGGGTGTACCGGCCCTGGGCCTTCCAGTACAGCGATTTTTCCCTGGGCCTGTTCCTGGATGGCGTCAGCCTGCCCCACCTGGAAGCCAGCCGCGAACTCGAGCCCGTGTTGCTGCGTTGCGAGCAGGGCCTGGCCGAGGCCTGGCCAGGCTTTCGGCCGGTGCTGCGCTGTGCCGTGGTGGAGCTGGCCAGCCCGTCTCAGACCGAGGGCCTCACCGTGCCTTACCGCGAAATCACCATGGCCCTCAACTCCTTGTTTGCAGGCGTGGCCTACTTCAACGGGCTGATGCAGCGCGACACCGCGCTGGACGCCTTCATCGAGTCCCAACTGGGTTTTTGGAGCGACCCCGCGCGCATGCCGATCTGGCTGCAGCCCAAGCTCAACCTGGTCAGCGGCCAGGTGATGGGGGCCGAGGCGCTGCTGCGCCTGAACGACCCGCAGGAGCGCCCCATCGCACCCATGCGCGTGATCTCCGCGCTGCGCCGCTGTGGTCGCTTGTTTGAGTTCGAGTGGGCTTCGGTGACGGCGGTGGTCCATCTGCTGCGGCGCTTCGGTCGGGGCTTGCCTGGGGTGTCGATGGCGGTCAATGTGTCGGCCGAGTCGCTGCGTCGGCAGGGGTTTTCCGAGGCGGTGTGGCGCTTGCTGGCGCAGTGCCAGGTGCCCCCGGATCAGTTGCGGCTGGAGATCGTCGAGTGGAGTGAGCTGGTCAACGACCCCCAGGTGCGTGACAACCTGCAAGACCTGAGCGCGCGCGGCGTACCCCTGTCGATCGACGACTTTGGCACCGGTTACTCCAACCTGTTGCTGCTCACGCGCTTTCCGTTTTCGGAGGTGAAGATTGACCAGACCCTGGTCAATTCCCTGGACGACCTCAAGTCGCTGGCGGTGGTGGAGCACATCGTCGAGCTGGCCCACCGCTGCCAGGCCTCGGTGGTGGCCGAAGGGGTGGAGACCCCCAGCCTGGCGGCCCAGGTGCGATCGCTGGGGGCGGACATGGGCCAGGGCTATTTGTTCTCGCAGGCCTTGCCGCCCGACGAATTTTTAGCCTACTGCCAGCGCCCGCCCGAGGTGCTGCCGGCCTGAGCCGGCTCAGACCTCGAACCCCCCTAGGCCCGCGCCGTTTGTGCCGCAGGCAGCAGGCGTGCTAGGTAGTGCCCGGTGTGACTGGCCGGCAGCGCGGCCAGGGCTTCGGGCGTGCCGCAGCCCACCACGGTGCCGCCACCCGCGCCGCCTTCGGGGCCCATGTCGATCAGCCAGTCGGCGGTCTTGATGACGTCCAGGTTGTGCTCGATCACCACGATGGTGTTGCCCGCGTCGCGCAGTTGGTGAATCACCTTCAGCAGCAGGGCGATGTCGGCAAAGTGCAGGCCGGTGGTGGGCTCGTCCAGGATGTAGAGCGTGCGACCGGTGTCGCGCTTGGACAGCTCCAGCGCCAGCTTGATGCGCTGCGCCTCACCGCCCGACAAGGTGGTGGCCGATTGGCCCAGCTTGATGTAGGACAGGCCCACCTCCAGCAGGGTTTGCAGCTTGCGCGACAAGGTGGGCACGGCCTTGAAGAACTCTGCGGCGGCTTCCACCGTCATGTCCAGCACCTGGGCGATGTTGCGGCCCTTGTACTGCACCTCCAGGGTTTCGCGGTTGTAGCGCTGGCCCATGCAGACGTCGCAGGGCACGTAGACGTCGGGCAAGAAGTGCATCTCGACCTTGACCACGCCATCGCCCTGGCAGGCCTCGCAGCGCCCGCCCGCCACGTTGAAGCTGAAGCGGCCCGGGCCGTAGCCGCGTTCGCGCGCGGTGGGCACCTCGGCCATCAGCTCACGGATAGGGGTGAACAGGCCGGTGTAGGTGGCCGGGTTGCTGCGCGGCGTGCGGCCGATCGGCGACTGGTCCACGTTGATGACCTTGTCGAACTGGTCCAGCCCTTCGATCGCGTCGTGCTCGGCCGGTTCGGCGTGGGCGCGGTGGATCTGCTGCGCCGCGGCGGTGTAGAGGGTTTCGTTGACCAGGGTCGACTTGCCCGAGCCCGAGACCCCGGTCACACAGGTCATCAGCCCGACCGGGAAGTCCACCGTCACGTTCTTCAGGTTGTTGCCCCGCGCGCCTTCGATGCGGATCACCTGCTTCGGGTCCTTGAGGGTGTGGCGCTGGGCGGGCACTTCGATCTTTTTGGCGCCGCTCAAGTACTGGCCCGTCAGCGAGTTCGGGTTGTCGCGGATGTCTTCAAAACTGCCCTGGGCCATGACCCGGCCCCCGTGGATGCCGGCGCCCGGGCCCATGTCGATGACGTGGTTGGCCGCGCGCATCATGTCTTCGTCGTGCTCGACCACCAGCACGCTGTTGCCGATGTCGCGCAGGTGCTCCAGCGTGCCGATCAGGCGGTCGTTGTCGCGCTGGTGCAGGCCGATGCTGGGCTCGTCGAGCACGTACATCACGCCGGTCAGGCCCGAGCCGATCTGGCTGGCCAGCCGGATGCGTTGCGATTCGCCGCCGGACAGAGTCTCGGCGCTGCGGTCCAGGCTCAGGTAGCTCAGGCCCACGTCGTTGAGGAACTTCAGCCGCGAGGCGATTTCGCGCACCACCTTGTCGGCGATCTCGCCCTTGGCGCCCGGCAGGCGCAGCTGCAAAAAGTAGTCGTAGGACTCGCGCAGCGTCAGGTGGCTGATCTGGAAGATGGCGCGGGCCTCGGGCCCTTCGCCCAGGCGCACATGGCGCGCTTCGGTGCGAAGGCGCGCGCCGCCGCAGTCGGGGCAGGCCTGGGTGCTGCGGTAGCGCGCGAGCTCTTCGCGCACGATGGGCGAGTCGGTTTCGCGGTAGCGCCGCTGCATGTTGGGGATGATGCCCTCGAAGGGGTGCTTCTTGGCCACTTTGCGGCCGTCGGCGCCGTCCAGGCTGTACTGGAAGCGGATCTCTTCCGTGCCCGAGCCGTACAGGATGGCCTGGCGAGTGGCCTCGGGCAGGGACTCGAAAGGGCTCTCGATGTCGAAGCTGTAGTGCTTGGCCAGGCTCTCCAGCATGGAAAAGTAATGGGCGTTGCGCCGGTCCCAGCCCTTGATGGCGCCGCTGGCCAGGCTCAGCGAGGGGAAGCTCGCCACGCGCAGCGGATCAAACACCTCGGTCACGCCCAGGCCGTCGCAAGACGGGCAGGCGCCCACCGGCGAGTTGAAGGAGAACAGGCGCGGCTCCAGCTCGCTGAGCGAGTAGCTGCACACCGGGCAGGCAAAGCGGGCGTTGAACAGGTGCTCGGCCGGACCTTGGCTGGCCGGGTCCGGCTCCATCTCGAGCGCGATGGCGCGGCCTTCGGCCAGGCGCAGCGCGGCCTCAAAGCTCTCGGCCAGGCGTTGCTGCATGTCGGGACGCACCTTGAGGCGGTCGATCACCACATCGATGTCGTGCTTCTCGTTCTTCTTGAGCGCCGGCAGCTGGTCAAATTCGTAGGACTCGCCGTCGACCCGGAAGCGCACATAGCCCTGGGCCTGCATGTCGGCGAACAGCTCCAGGTATTCGCCCTTGCGCTCGCGGGCCACTGGGGCCAGCACCATGACCTTGGTTTCGGCCGGCAAGGCCAGCACCGCGTCCACCATCTGGCTCACCGTCTGGGCTTGCAGTGGCAGGCCATGCGTGGGGCAGTGCGGCGTGCCGGCGCGGGCGAACAGCAGGCGCAGGTAGTCGTGGATTTCGGTCACCGTCCCCACGGTGGAGCGCGGGTTGTGGCTGGTGGCCTTCTGCTCGATGCTGATGGCGGGCGACAGGCCCTCGATCACATCCACATCGGGCTTGTCCATCAGCTGCAGGAACTGGCGCGCATAGGCCGACAGACTCTCTACATAGCGGCGCTGGCCCTCGGCGTACAAGGTGTCAAAAGCCAGGCTGGACTTGCCCGAACCAGACAGGCCGGTGATGACCACCAGCTGGTTGCGCGGGATGTCGAGGTCGATGTTCTTCAGGTTGTGCGTGCGCGCCCCGCGAACGCTGATGCGCTGCTGCTGCACCAGGCTGGCCAGGTAGCGACCGTTGGAAGAAGCGCTGTCGGGGGCGGTGGGGTTCACAAGGTTCCGAACTGAGGAAAACCCTCCATGATAGAGATGCTGGCACGGTTTGGTACAGCGTGACCTGGCGGGCTTCACCGACAATACGGTTTTTGTGCCTTGTGGCGCCCTCGGCGCCAGATCGATTCTTCCCATTCATGACCGCCTCTACCGCCATGACCGCGCTGGAGCGACGCTCCACCGTGTCGCTGGCCTTCATCTTTGCCCTGCGCATGCTGGGCCTGTTCCTGGTGCTGCCGGTGTTTGCCCTGGAAGCGCGCAAATACCCGGGTGGCGACGATCCGGCCCTGGTCGGCCTGGCCATGGGCATTTACGGCCTGACCCAGGGTGTCCTGCAGATCCCGTTTGGCATGGCCTCAGACCGCCTGGGCCGCAAGCCTGTCATCGTGGCGGGCCTGTTGCTGTTTGCCCTGGGCAGCGCGCTGGCCGCCGGGGCGGACAGCCTCACGGGCCTGGTGCTGGCGCGGGCCGTCCAGGGCGCGGGCGCCATTTCCGCTGCCGTCACGGCCTTGCTGGCCGACCAGACCCGCGACGCGGTGCGGACCAAGGCCATGGCCGTGATCGGGGCCAGCATTGGCCTGGTGTTTGCCTTGTCTTTGGTGCTGGCCCCCCTGCTCACCGCCTGGCTGGGGCTGTCCGGCCTGTTTGTGCTGATCGGCAGCCTGGCCTTGGTCGGCGTGGCCGTGGTGCTGTGGCGTGTGCCCGCTGCGCCGCCCCTGCCGGCCGACGCCCGGCGTGCCAGTCTGGGGGAGGTGCTGCGCTTCAAACCCCTGCTGCGCTTGGATTTTGGCGTTTTCATGCTGCACGCGGTGCAGCTGTCCATGTGGGTGGCCGTGCCGGCGCTGCTGGTGGGCGCTGGTCTGGACAAGGCGCAGCATTGGCAGGTCTACCTGCCGGCGGTGCTGGCGTCGTTTGTGGTCATGGGCGGCGTGTTGTTTCCGCTGGAGCGGCGTGGCCACCTGAAGCCCGTGTTCCTGGGCGCCATCGCCCTGATCGCGCTGGTGCAACTGGGGTTTGGCCTGGTCGCGGGGGCGCAGCCCAGCCTGTGGGTGCTTGGGGGCCTGTTGTTCGCGTTTTTCTGTGGCTTCAATGTGCTGGAGGCTAGCCAGCCCAGCCTCGCCTCGCGCATCGCGCCAGCGCACCTGCGGGGCACGGCGCTGGGCGTGTACAACACCTTGCAGTCGCTGGGCCTGTTTGTCGGCGGCGCGGCTGGGGGGTGGCTGGTGCGCTCGGTGGGGCCAGCGGGCTTGTTCGGCGTCTGTGCTTTGGCCATGCTGGCTTGGTTGCTGGTGGCCTGGCCCATGAGTGCGCCGGGGCGCTCCGGCTTGGCTTCTGAGCCACACGCTTCATAATCTCGCCCTGAATCGGAGAATTGAGTCATGGCATCCATCAATAAAGTCATCATCGTCGGCAACCTGGGGCGCGACCCCGAGATCCGCACCTTCCCCAGCGGCGACCAAGTGGCCAACGTCACCATCGCCACCACGGACAAGTGGAAGGACAAGCAGACCGGCGAAATGAAAGAAGCCACCGAATGGCACCGCGTGGTGTTCAACGGTCGCTTGGCTGAAATCGTCGGCCAGTACCTGCGCAAAGGCTCGCAGGTGTATGTGGAAGGTTCGCTGCGCACCCGCAAGTGGACCGACCAGTCTGGCGTTGAAAAATACAGCACCGAGATCCGCGCCGACCAGATGCAAATGCTGGGTGGCCGCCAAGGCATGGGCGGTCCCTCGGGTGACGACGGCGGCTACGGCGGTGGTCAAGGCGGTGGCTATGAAGCCGCCCCGCGCCGCGCCCCGGCCGCTGCGGCCCCGCGCGCGCCGGCTCCCCGTCCTGCCCCGGCCCCCGCGCCCATGGCCAGCCGCCCGTCTTCGGGCTTTGACGACATGGATGACGACATTCCTTTCTGAGGCCCTGCCCTGAACGCTGAAGTTTGAGAGCCCCGGGTGCCTGGCACCCGGGGCTTTTTTATGGGCGACGTGATGAGGTGCGTGTTCAGCCCAGCGCTTGAAGCCACCCCTGGTGCAGCACATCGATCGCCCAAATCCTCATCCTTTGCAAGACCTACCCTTCGCCCCGCGTCCAGTACGCCGAAACATCGTGCGTGGCAGGCCTCACCGAGCAGGGGCCGTTGATGCGTTTGTACCCGGTGCCTTTTCGACTGATCTCCGATGAGCAACAGTTTCGGACGTGGCAGTGGATTCAAGCCCGGGTTGAGAAGGCCCGCGACGACCCCCAACCGGAGAGTCACCGTGTGTACATTGACACGACGACCTTGGCACACGCCCAACAGGCGCCGCTGTTTTGGGCGGCGACATCAGGTGCCAGGTGGCGGGGGGAGGGCGCGCCATGCCGCGCTGCTGCATGCGCCACGCAGCTGCGGTGGCGCAGGCTGTGGTCCGCCTCATAGCAAGCCAGGCAGGCCGTTGTGCTTGGGCTCAGTTCGGCCAGCCCCAGCCCGGATTCGCGCACGGCACTGTCGCCACGGCGGGCGAGCCGCTGGGGCGTGCCGTCCCATGGCCCTCAGCGCGCCACCCAGCCTCCGCACACCGGAAACACCTGGCCCACAAAGCAGTCGGCCGCGTCGCTGCACAGGTAGGCGGCGAACAGAGCGTCTTCGCGCGCGCCGACCAGGCGGCCCAGTGGCACCTCGCGCGCCAGGCGCTCTTGAAAGCGCGGGTTGGCCTGCACCGAGGGCGGGAAGTAGGTGGGGTTGTCGACAAAGTTCTGCGCGATGGCATTGACCTGGATGTGGCTGGGGGCCAGTTCCACCCCCAAGGCCTGCACATACGCCAGCTGGGCCCCGCGCGCGGCGCTGTAGGTGGACGCCCGTTTCATGCCGCGCAGGGCCGAGGCGCTGCCCATGACCAGAACCTTGCCGCGTCCGCGCGACAGCATGCCCGGGACAGCGGCCTGCACCAAGCGGGGCAGCGGGTCGACCAGTGCGGCAAACACCTCGCGCCATTCCAGCTCATCCACGTCCAGCGCCGGGGTGCTGGGGGCGACGATGGCCAGGTTGGCGACCAGCACATCGATGTCCCCGGCCTGCGCCACGACGGCCTGGGCCGCGGCGGGGTCGCTGAGCATGAGCTCGCTGCGCAGCACCTGGGCACCTTGTTCGGCGAACACCTCGCACAGCATGGGGCCCATGAACTCGTTGGCCTGGGTGATGAGGACGCGCTTTCCGGTGAGGGCGTTTTGCATGGTGGGTTCTGGGGGAGGGGCTGGCTGCGTGGCGCAGGGGGCACCAGATTAGCCGAGCCCCACAGGCTTGGGATCAGGGTCGGCCCGAGTACCCGCTGGTGGGATGGGAAAAGATAAACTCTTGCGTTTCAATGACGCATATTTTTTGCCATGAAGCTCCTTCTGCCCCTCATTTCCTTGCTGCTGTCCGGTGTAGCGCAGGCCGCCGAGCTGCCTGACAGCTTGGTGGAGAAGACCTTGGGCGTCAGTGGCGTCAAGCACAGCAGCAAGACGCAAAACAAGTACGGCATCCGCTTCACCGATGTCGACTACCAAGACGGCAAGGGCCAGACCCTGTTCACCCTGCGCTTGGGCACGCCCGATCAGTACACGATGTGGAAGCAAGCCGTGGGCGATGACGCGCAGCCCTTCAGCGTGCCGGGCGCCGAGGCGTTCCAGTACAAGTCGTTTAAAGCGGTTTGCGCCAAGTCCGCGGCGGTGGCCGCTTGCGTGACGCCAGACTTCTTGCTCAAGAGCCCGGTCATCACCGATGCGCATCTGCAAGTCCTGGTCAAGGCCGCGCTCTGAACAGGGGGCGTTGAAAGGCTGGCGTTCTGGTGCCAAGAGGCCCCTCCACAGCGCCCGTCACCGTGTTCGGTCGCCCTTTCGTGACAATGTTGTATCGACGCGATGAACAGTGCAGGCGGGGTGGATCAAAGCCTGTAACATCTCGTTAAATTTGGCTCGCCAGGTCCGACTGCGTCATGGCGGCAAGGCTCGTAGCTGTCACAAGGATCACGCAATTGAAGGCACTCACACTGAAACATTGGGCGTCTGCCCTGAGTCTGCTCGCCCTGGCGGGCTGCGGCGGCGGCGGCGGCGGGGGTGACTCGTCCAGCGTGGGTGCCGTGACGGGCACGCAACAGTACCCGGACGGCATCTGGGAAGGCACCACGGGCACGGGCGCTGCGCAGCGCACGGTGGTGGGCTTCATCAGCGGCGGCACGGACGGCAAGGGCGGGGATTTCTACCTCGCCAAGGGCGCCTCGGGCACCTCGGGTTACGACGGTCTGTATGGCCTGATGCGGGTGAACATCGGCACCGCCCTGGCCACCAATGTCACTTACTTCTCGGTGCAGGATGGCAAGTTCGCCACCGGCCTGACCTTCTCGGGCACGGCCTCGACCAGCACGGGTGGCACGCGCACCGACACCCTCAGTGGCAACTACAGCAACCCAGCCAACACGGCGGCAGCCACTGGCGCGGTGACCTCCATCAAGCTGGCCTACAGCAAGCTCAACAATTTCCCGGCCAAGTACTCGCTGCTCCAGGGCAGCTACACCGGCGGCAGCCTGTTTGGCGGCAGCTGGGTGCTGACCATTGACGCGGTGGGCGCCATCAGCGGCACGGTGTCGGGTTGCACGGTCACCGGCACGGCCGTGCCGCAGACCCCGGCGGCCAACAGCGGTTCGACCTCGGCCGCCTACTCGGTGGTGCTCAACCTGTCGGGCGGCACCACCACCTGCGCGGCCACAGGCACCAGCCAGTCGGGCGTGGCCTTCTTGAAGTTCGACACCCTGAACAACAAGACCGGCATCTGGATGCTGACCAAGAACACCGGCACCACGCTGAACACCTTTGTGCTCGACGGCGTGTTGGTGGCGGGCAGCTCGTCCACCCCAGCGACCACCCAACAAGTGGCTGCAGGCTTCTGGAAGAGCGCGACCAGCGACGGTCTGACCGACCTCTACGCCATGGTCTTGCCGGACAACTCGTACTTCTTCTACAAGCGTGTGGGCGGTGGGTACGACGCCTTGTACGGCAACCTGTTGGTGGCCACGGGCACCAGCATCGTCAGCTCCACCAACGGGGTGTACTTCGCCAACCAGAACCTGGCCGCGACCCAGTACACCGACACGGTGGCCATCAGCGCGGATGTGCGCACCCAGACCAGCTTCAAGGGCACCTACACCGATCCGACGGCCGCCAATGCGCAGACCCCGTTCAGCCTGGTGCCCGACACCAGCAACCTGTACGTGTCGCCCATCCTGCCAACGGTGTCGGCCCTGTACGGCACGTACGCCAGCTCGACGATCGGCTTTGGCGGTGTGGGCCTGACCATCAAGGTCGCGGCCAGCACGGTGGACGGCACCAAGAGCGTGCTCACCGGCACCACCACCACGGGCTGTACCCTGACAGGCAACATCTCGCCTTACACCAGCAGCAACACCACGCTGAACCTGTACCGCGTTGACACCCTCGCCTTCGCGGGCACCTGCGCCCTGGCGGGCCTGCCGGTGCAGTCGGGTGCGGCCTCGGCGGTGTTTGACGGCGCCAACAACGTGACCGGCCTGCGCATCGGCGTGGCGGGCTACAGCGCCGCCGGCATCCGCTCCAACCTGGTGTTCCTGGGCAGCAAGTGAGCGCCTGCCGACTCGGCCAGGCCTGTTGAATCAGGCTTGGCCCCACCCTTTGAATGGACCCTGCGGGGTCCATTTTTCATGGGCGTTTGGGTGGGCCTGGGCCGGCTGAGGCTGCCATGACCGTGGCGGCTGGACAGGCGGGCTGGCGTGGCCAACCGTGCCCGCTGGCCTTGTGGCGAGGGCTACGCGCCCAGAAAAAAGCCCCTGCAGCGCAAGGCGGCAGGGGCTTGGGGGGAGCGGCTCGTGGCGCAGCGGGGGGCTGGCGGCCTGAAGGTCAGTCCGCCCCAGGCGCTCAGTTGTTGTTGCCGTACGGCGAACGAACCGTGTTCACCGGCAGCGCTTGCAGACCTGAATACGGTTGCAGCGCGTAGCGCAGGTAGATGCCGCCGATGAACTGGCGGTAGTCGCGCGCATTGTCCAGCGCCAACTGGCCGCCGAAGAACACCTGCGGGTGCACCTGGTATTCCATGGCCGCACCCAGGTTGTAGCCCAGGCCGGTCTTGGTTTGGCCAGGGTAGACCGCGCCCGTGGCGGTGGCGCCGGCGGTGCCAAACGCGAAGGCATCGTTGGCGGCCAGCACGGCAGCGGCCTGGCGGCTGCTGTTGTTGGGGAAGTAGGCCACCGCGTCCTCGCGGAAGGACTGCACGCCCATGGAGCCCTTGAGCTGGTAGGAGAAGCGGTTGCTGCGTTGCGCCCATTCCACCGGCACGTTCAGCGCCAGGAAGCGCTGCGGGCTGAAGTAGCCGCCGTGGCCGGCCGTGAAGTAACGCAGGTTCTTGTCGTAGCTCAGGGCGGTGAAGTTCAGCCCGGTGGTCAGGGCCGAGTGTGGGCCGCGGTCCAGGCGCCAGTAAATGCCGCCGCCGCCTTCCACGCGCGAGTTGCTGGCCACGTTGGTGCCGGTCAGGCCATACAGCGAGCCGTAGGTGTAGATGCCGAAGTCGCCGGTCTCCCAGTTCAGGTCGATGCGCCCGCCGGTCGAGGACACGCCACCCCAGGTGTCGCCTGTGCGGGGGTCTTTGGTGCCGGCAAAGGACAGCAGGCTGTCGGTCACTGGGCGGCGCGAGCCGTCCAGGGTCAACGACAGTTCGTCACCCAGCGGGATGCGGTACTTCACGCCACCGGTCACGTCGGAGTGGTTGAAGCCCAGCGGCGTCGTGCCCACGTCCATCTTCAGGCGGTCGGTCTCGTAGCCCACGCTGAAGCCCACGCCCGAGGCGCTTTGCCCGCCGGCCGAGCGGTCGGGCAGGGCCAGGGCGGTGACCGGGCCACCCCCGAAGCGGCTCAGCGTGCCGTAGCTGAGGTCGGGCGTGCCCGAGTTCAGCGACACCGGCGTGATGTTCACGCTCATCTTGCCGTCGCCCGCATCAAACTTGAGCTGCAGCGGCGCTTCAACATCGGTCAGCTGGCTCATGCCGGCTTCACCTTGGCGCACCCGCGCCACCATGCCCAGCGAGACCACGGGGATGCGGTCTTGGCGGATGTCGTTGAGTTCGTCGGCCGCCGTGCGCGGGCGGTTGCTGTTGCTGCTCAGGCTGTTCGTCACGCCGGGCAGCGGGTTGGCTTGGGCCACCTGCACCGGGGGCGCGGCCGCAGGCAGGGGCACCGGGGCCCAGGCCAGGTTGTTGCTTGGCGCGGGCGGGGTGCTGCTGCCGTAGACCGCTGCCGGCGCCGGAATGGACGCCGCGGCATAGCCCGCGTTGCTGGCCACGGGTTGCACCGCTTGGCTGCGCGCGTAGGCGGCCGAGGCGGCTTGGGCTGGGCTCAGGGTCTCGACGTTGACCGGCTCCACATTGCGTGTGGCGGCCGTGGCCGAAGCCGCGCTGCTGCGGCTGTTGGCCGTGCTGGCACGGGGGCTGGCCGGGCTGCTGCGTTCCGCCACCGGGGCCACCGCGCGTTCCGCCACGGGCGCACTGGACGCGACGCTGCTGCGGGTGGGCACGGCGCGGGTCGAGGCGTTCTGGCTGCTGCCGGGCACCACCGCATTGATCGGGGCAGGCTGGTAGGTCTGGGTCAGGTAGCTGGAGGGCGTGGGGCTGCTCACGGGCGGCTCGACCGGGCCGGCGCCTGTGGGCGGGTAGGCTGGCAGGGTCAGGGCGGCGGAGGCGCGCGCCGCGCCGGCAGGCACCGGGATCAGCGGCTGCGGCAGGGCCGGGGCAGCAGGGGTGCCGCCCAGCGAGGCGACGGGTGCAAAGCGCAGCGGCTCGGCCACCGGGGCCATCGAGCTGTTGCCGTACGAGGTGCCGACCGGCACCGCCGTGGGCATGGCCCCCGGCACCAGCGGAGCGAAGGGCTGGCGCTGGGGCTGGTTGTTGCGGTTGGCGAAGGGGTTGGTGGCGCGCACCTGGGTCAGCGCGCCGCTGGCGGCCAGCTGGGCGTTGCGTTGCTGGTTCTCTGCCGCGACGGCGGCGGTGAAGTACTCGGTGGCCTTGCTGGTCTTGCCCTGGGCCCGGTACAGGCGCGCCGCGGCGGTCAGCACCTCGGGGTTGTTGGGCGCACGCACCAGCGCGATCTGGATGGCCGACTCGGCGTACGGGTACTCGCGGGCAGAGATCGCCAGCGAGGCCGCCGGCAGCAGCAGCTGCAGGTTGTTCGGGTCTTTTTCCAGCAGGCGGTTGTACAGGGTGATGGCCTGTGCGTAGTCGTTGTTGGCCGCGTACATGCGGGCCAGCGAGCCCATGACCAGCGGGTCGTTGGGGCGGTCAGCCAGCACGGGCGCCAGGGTGTCGTAGGCGCCGGCCAGGTCGCCGGCTTCGCGCAGGGCGTCGGCCTGGCGCAGCACATAGCCCACGCGCAGGTCTTCAAACGACTGTCGCTGGGCCAGGGTCATGGGCATGCCCTGCAGCTGGCGCAGGATGCCGGCCAGCTCCACGTCTTGCTTGGTCTTGAGCAGGATGGCCGCGTACTGCAGGCGCAGGCCGGGCTCGGGGCGCGCCGAGCGGGCCAGCAGTTGGCGGATGGTGGCCATGGCGCGGTTGCTGTCACCCGCGTCGGTGTAGGCCAGGGCGACGGCGCCCAGCAATTCGGGGTCTTGGCCCGTGAACTGCTCGGTCTGGGCCAGCTTGGCCAGGGCTTCGGACTGGCGGCCTTGGGCGGCCAGGGCCGAGGCCCCGTCGGCTTGCACATGCACCCAGACGCGCTTGTACAGCGCAGCGATGTCGCGCGTGCGGTTGGCTTCGGGCACCCGGTCCAGGGTGGCCATGGCGCCGGCCCAGTCCTGCGTCTCGGCCGACAGCAGGGCGTGGGCGTACAGCGCCTCGGGCATGTTGGGGTTGGAGATCAGCAGACCGTCCATGATGCCGCGCGCTTCGGCTTTGGCGCCGAGCTTGATGTACAGGCGCGCCAGGTCCAGGCGCACCCAGGCATTGGCCGGGTCGTTGAGCAAGGCGTTTTCCAGCGCCACGCGGGCGCCGGTGTCGTCCCCCCGGGCGGCGGCGGCTTTGGCCTGGCCCAGGGCTTGGGTGGCGCGCAGGCGGCCCAGGGCACCGACTTTTTCTTGCTGCGTCGGGCTCATGCGCTCGACGATGCGCAAGGCCTCGTCGGCCTTGTTGTTCTGGGCCAGCACGCCGACCAGGCCGCGCACGGCGTCCGGGTTGTCGGACTGGCGTGCCAGCACGCGGCGGTAGGTGGCTTCGGCGGCGTCGTACTGGCCCATTTCGACCAGCACGTCGGCCAGGTCGTTTTCGGCCGTGGTTTCACGCGGGTCCAGGCGCACGGCTTGCTGCAGGTACTGGCGGGCGGCGTCGAGGTTGTTGTTTTCGCGCGCGGTGGTGGACTGGGCCACCAGGGTCCAGTAGGTGGCGCTGTCCAGGGCGCTCTTCCAGCGGCCGGCCTGGCCTTGGCGCGAGGCGCGCTCCAGGTAGTCGCGGGCCTGGCCGAAGTTTTCCTGGCGCAGGCGCAGCACGCCAAAACCGCCCAGCGCGTCGCCGTCGGTGGGACGGGCTTCGAGCACGCTGCGAAAGCCCGCTTCGGCGGCTTCCAGGTCGCCGTCGTCCAGGGCCCGGAAGGCCTCCTGGGTGCGCTTGCGCAGCGGGTCGCTCACGGCGCCCGGGCCGGGACCATCGCCACGCGACTGCTTTTGCTGGCGTTCGATGTCGGCCAGGCGCGATTGCACGCTGGCGTCGCCGGGGAAGGCGCGCAGGAATTGCTGGTACAGCGGGATGTCGGCGCTGCGGCTGCCGGTCCAGGCCAGGGCCTTGCGCCAGCTTTCGATGGCGGCGCTGCCCACGTCGGCGTGGCTGGCCAGGCGCGACAGCTGGGCAATGCCCTCGCGGCGGGTGGCGTCGCGGTAGGTCAGGTGCTGGGCCAAGGCCAGGGCGACGCGGGCGTCGTCGGGCTGGTCTTGCACCAATTGCTCCAGGCCTTTGCGCGCCGAGTCCCAGCCTTGGGCGGTGCCGCCCAGGGTTTGGTAGTACTCCAGGGCCAGCGGGCCGCGCGGGGGCTGGTTGCCCAGCGCGTTCTGGTAGGTGTTGATGGCTTCGGCGGGCTTGCCGGCCTTGGCCAGGTCACGCGCGGTCTGCAGTTGGGGCGCATTGCGCTGCACGTTGATGGCTTGCTCGATGCGGGCCACCGAGGCGTGGCTCGGGTGGTTGCGCTTGAGCTGGGCCAGGTACTTGGCAGCGGTCTCGAAATTCTTGTTGTCGGCCTCGGCCACGGCCATGCCCCCCAGGGCATCGGGCTGGTTGGGGTCGAGCTTGAGCAGTTTTTGCCAGGCTTCGGCGGCGCGTTCGCTGTTGCCGCGCGACTGCCAGTACTTGCCTTGTTCCAGCAGGGCTTTCTGGGCGGGTTCTTGGGCATAAACGGCCGGCACACTCAGTGCGGCCAGCAGGCTCATGGCTAGCGTTTGGTGGCGGTGGTACATGCCTTCTCCCAGCGTAATTGCAGTCTGCCTGTGGGCAGGAATTGGTAGCGTTTCTCAATCCATCCGGTACCGAACAGGCCGAGCACGTGATCGTAATAGGGCAGACGGGCTGCCGGGTCGAGTAAGCGGGCTTGCACTCGCTTTTGTTGGAGCTGCAAAGCAGCGCTCCGACCGTCGGTCAGCAGGTAGGGCAGCATCGCGGCAGAAAAGCCAATCGGCCCCACGCCCTGCACGGAACCGGTGGTGGTTTGGACCTTCTCGGGCGCGAACTCGGCCATCTCCACCGCCTGGGCCATGCCGCCCAGCTGGCGTCGCACGGTGGCGGCAGCGGGGTCGGTGGTCGGCGTCATGCCGGCCCACAGGTAGGTGCGGATGGCGTCGTAGCTGCCGACATCACCCAGCTGCGGGTCGGCCACAAAGCTGCCTTTGCCGTTCTCGGCCACGCGCCAGGCCGTCCAGTCGGGGGCGTAGCCGCGCGGGGCGGTGTCGCCCAGCAGGCGCACGGTGTTTTGCGCCAGGGCCTGCCAGGGGCCTTTGGGGTCGAGCTGGGCAAAGCGGCGCAGCAGCGGCAGCGGCAGGTAGCTGGGGTTCAGGCGCCACAGCTTTTGGTCGGGGAAGACAAAGCCCACTGGGCCGGGCAGCAGCATCTTGCCCAGGCCGGGCAGGTCGGTGATTTCGTCCTGCACCACGCGGGCCAGCAGGGTGCGGGCCTCGGTTTCGTAGGCGGGTTTTTTCCAGACCCGGGCGGCCTCCAGCAGGGCGTAGGCCAGCCACAGGTCGGCGTCCGAGGCCGGGTTGTTGTCCAGCACGCCCCAGCTGCCGTCTTTGCGCTGGCCCCATTGCCAGGCGGGCAGGCGCGCAGCGATGTTGCCGCCCGCCAGGTTGGCCACGGTCCAGCGCCACAGGCGTTCAAAGCGCTCGGGCTGGTTGGCCACCAGCGCGAAGAACATGGCGTAGGACTGGCCTTCCGAGGTGGAATGCATCTGGGCCACGCTGAAGTCCACGACGCGGCCGTCTTCTTGCGCAAAGCGTTCGGTGAAGGACTCCCACAAAGGCCATTCGGCGCTGCTCTGGCAGGCCGCGCTGCTGGGCGCCGCCACGGCGTTGCCCAGCGCCAAAACCAAAGGCGCCAGGGTCACTGGCGCCAGCAGGCGGGAGAGGAAGGAGCGACGTCCGCCCCGCCCCGTGGGCGCGGGGCGGCCACGGGGAAGGCTCCATCGGGGTGCGGTGGCCGGTTGCTGCATGAACAAAAGAAGATCAGTCCTTGTTCTTCAGGCGGGCCTTGGCACGGGCTCGCAGCGACAGGTACAGCAGCACACCGATCAGCAAGGCGGCGACGATGCCCAGTGCCAGCAGGAGCAGCGGGCTGCGCGACAGGTACCACTGCACCCAGGTCAGCGGGTCGAGGCGGCCGACCCAGTAGGTCTGTTCGGCCACCAGGCTGTCCACCTGCTTGCCGCGCACCACCGAGGTGCTGCCCTGGACTTCCTTCACCAGATCCGGGTCGAGCAAGGCTTCGATGATCTGGGTCATGCCTTCGGGGTTGTTGCTGGACAGCTGCACCACGCTGCGGCCCGGGGTGACCGGGGACTCGAAGCCGGCGATCACGCCGTCGGTGCTGTCGGCCGTGAAGGCCACTTGGTTGCGACCGGGCTTGGCGCCGTCGCGCTGGCTTGGGTCCCACCAGCTGAACACGCGGTAGGCGAAGTCGGACAGCTTGAAGCGGCGCGAGCCGGCCTGGATGCCCACCGGGCTGGCGTCCGCCCATTGGGTCAGCAGGGGCTGGTTGTTGCCCGAACCAATCAGCACCACATCCTTGCCTGCCAGGGCTTCGACCTGCTTGGGGCCGATGACGCTGACGGCGGTGGCGGGGTAGCCGGTGGAGCGGCCAAACACGCCCAGCAGGCTGAGGTAGCTGCTGTAGTCGTTCAGGCTCGGCTTCTCGGGCAGCACGACCGCGGTTTCGGACAGGTCCGCCATGCGGGTGAAGGGGAAGCCGGTGTTGCTGAAGGCGGCCAGGTCGGGCATGGCCAGGAAGTGCGAAAAGCCCGAAATGTCCACGGTGGAGTCCGGCTCCACGGTGCCGCGCACGTTGTCCAACACCACGTCTTTACAAGCGCCTTGCTTGATCATGTCGTGGAAGTAGTGGAACTGCAGCTGGGTTTGCGCCGGCAGCTTGAACAGCGGAATGTGGAACTGCTCGCGCGCCGGGATCAGCTCGCCAGCGGGCACCACCGCATTGACCAGGCGGTCCACGGCGCTGGGCGCTTCGTGGTTGATGGCCAGCAGCGGCAGCGAACGCAGGAACTGCTGGTTGGCATTGATGTTCAGCGTGGACTTGTCGGTGTTCGGGCGCGGTGTGTAGCGGTACTTCAGGTCGACCGGAATGCCCTTGCTGCGCCAGCCAAACAGGTCGGGCGGCAGGTGGAAGTTCACGCGGATCAGGTCGGGCGAATAGCCGGCCACGTTGAGGTTGTCTTCCAGGGCCAGTTCGCCGAACTTCACTGGGCGGTCGCTGGCCAGCCAGTTGGGTGCGTCATATGGCTTGCGTGGCTTGATCTCGCTCAGGTTGGTGATGGTGGCCACCGGGCCGGACAGGGCGGGCGAGCCCACGGCCACGGCGTTGGCTGCGATCTTCAGCTCTTTGGCGTCGCGGCCCATGACCAGCAGCAGCTTGGCATTGGGGTCGTTCGGGTTGGGCACCATGGCCACGGTGGGGCCTTGCAGGGCGGCCACGTTCAGGCCACCGGGCACTTGGTTGCCCAGGGCCAGCACGATGGCATTGCCTTGCGCCGGGATCTGGTCCACCAGGGCCGGGAAGCGCGCGCCGCGGTAGCCGGCCAGGGCCCCAAACCACGAGGACAGGGCGCCAGCGGCTTCCAGCGAGGCGCTGTTGGGCGCGCCGGCAAACACCATGGGCAGGTTCAGCGGCAGGGCATCGCGGCGGTCGAAGAAGGGTTGCGGCAGCAGGGCCAGGTCGTTGGCCTGGGCCACCGGGGTCAGGGTCAGCTCCAGCGTGCTGTCGTTGCCCACATTGGCCCACAGGCTGGAGTGCGCGGGGTCTTCGCAGTCACGCGTGTAGTGGCCGATCAACTCGAGGTTGAGTCGGTTGAACTCGGTGATCAGGCGCGGCGGGATCAGGATCTCGCGCTGCAGGTTCTGGCCGGCCTGCTCGGTGGGCACGGGAATGGTGGCCGCCACCTGCTCGTTGACCATCACGTTGATGTGCGAGAGCTGCGGGATCAGGGCCGGCGAATAGGCGTAGTTGATCTTCAGCTTGGCGCCCGTCACCACCTGGTCGGCGCGGATGCTGAAGGTCACGCCGCTGTTGCCGCGGATGCCGCGCAGCTGCAGTGGGAACAGGGCGCCCAGTTGCTTGAGCGAGAAGGACACGGTGCGCGCGCTGTTGTTGCGCTGGCTCGGGGTCTCGCCGGCGGCTTCGGCCGCGGTCTCGGTGATGATCCGGCTGGAACTGGCCTTGGCCTTGGTGGCGGCCTGCGCGGTTTGCAGACCCGGAGCGGCCAGCATCAAGGCAATGGCCAGAATGACCGGCTGCAGCGGCACGCGGTGGGCGGGGCGCTGGGAGAGGGCGGTGTGGTGTTGGGTCATGGTCAGAGGCGGTGAATCACTTGGCGTTGGAGGTCGTGCGCGGACGCGCGGACTTGACGATATTGGTCATCAGCTGCCTGATGCCGCGCACCCCGATGGCCATCACGCCGCCCAGGGAACTCAAAGGTTTGTCTTGCTGGCGCTGGCCCCAGGTGCCGACCCAGGCATCCGCTCGGGAGAAGGTCAGCGAGGCCAGCTCGGCCTGTTGGGCCAGGCTCAGGTTGTCGAAGCGCACCCCCAGCCGGCCTTTGCCACCAAAGGTGACCACCGCGGGGAAGATGCCTTCGTCGTCGGAGCGGAACAGCGACACCTGCAGCCGCGTGCCGGTCGGGATCTGCACCCCTTCGGGCACGGTCAGGCCCAGGCCGTGTTGCGAGAAGTCGTCCGTCTGGCAGGTCAGCACCTTGCCGTTCTCCAGCCGGATGGCGGCCGGCAGCGCGGCGGCCACGCGGGGCGTCACGCGCACCTGGCGGCTTTCGCTGGCCACGGCCAGACTGGCGCTCGACAGGATGATGTTGTAGCTCGTCCAGATCATGTTGATGACCAGGGTCGTGACCTCGGCATCGGGCTGGAAGGTGAGCTGCCAGACCCCGATCGCGAAGCCCACCAGGTTGGCCAGCAACAGGATCAGGTAGGGGCGTGCAATGCCCCAGTCGAAGTAAGCCTCTTCGATCACCCCGCCCTTGGCGGTCACGTTGAACTTGCCGAGCTTGGGGTTGATGAAGGCCATCAACACCGGTCGCATGATGTACCAGGCCAGCACCGACTCATAGACCTCGTTCCAGAACGAGTAGCGGTAGCGGCCCTGGATGCGCGAGTTGGTGATGCTGGCGTGGGCCAAGTGGGGCAGGGCGTAGGCCGAGATCATCAGCGCGGTGGCCTGGAACACGTGGGCACCAAAAAACAGGTAGGCCAACGGTGCGGTCAGGAAGATCAGGCGCGGCAGGCCGTAGAAGAAGTGCAGCATCGCGTTCAGGTAGCACAGGCGCTGCCCAAACTTCAAACCGGGGCCCAGCAAGGGGTTGTCGATCCGGGCGATCTGCGCCATGCCCCGGGCCCAGCGAATGCGCTGCCCGACGTGGCCGGACAGGCTTTCGGTGGCCAGGCCGGCCGCCTGAGGGATTTCCAAGTAGGCGGTGTTGTAGCCCTTGCGGTTGAGTTTGAGCGCGGTGTGCGCGTCCTCGGTCACCGTTTCGATGGCGATGCCGCCGATTTCCATCAGCGGCTCACGTTTGATGATGGCGCAGGAGCCGCAGAAGAAGGAGGCATTCCACAGGTCGTTGCCGTCTTGCACGATGCCGTAAAACAGCTCACCCTCATTGGGTGTGCTGTGGAAGGTGTTCAGGTTTTTCTCGAAGGGGTCGGGCGAGAAGAACACATGCGGCGTTTGCAGCATGGCCAGCTTGGGGTCCTTGAAGAACCAACCCATGCAGACCTGCAAGAAGGAGCGCGTCGGGATGTGGTCGCAATCGAAGATGGCCACGTACTCGCCGTCGGTGGTTTTCAGGGCCTCGTTGATGTTGCCGGCCTTGGCGGAGCGGTTGTTGCCCCGCACCTTGTAGCCCACACCGATTTCTTCGCAGAACTTGCGGAATTCCGAGCGGCGCCCGTCGTCCAGCACAAACACCTTCAGGCGGTCGGCTGGCCAGTCGATGCTCATGGCCGAGAACACGGTCTGCTTCACCACGTCCAGCGGCTCGTTGTAGGTCGGGATGAACACGTCCACGCTGGGCCAGCGGCTGCTGTCAGCGGGCAGGGGCACCGGCTTGCGGCCCAGCGGCCAGGCGGTCTGGAAGTAGCCGATCAGCAGCACGGCAAAGGCATACAGCTCGGCCATCACCAGGCCAAAGCCGAAGAAGCCGTCCAGCCAGTTCTCGAAACCCACGGTGTCGGTCAGGCGCCACCAGATGTAGCGGGTGGAGGCCGAGATCGACAGCGTCATCATCGCCAGCGTCGTGACCCGGCCCTTGGTGCGGCGCAGCAGCAAGGCCATGCCAAAGGTGCAGGCGGCAAAAATGGCCTGCTCCATCAGGTCCAGCGGCACGCTGATGACCAGTGCAAACAGCAAAAAGGCCAGCAAGGCCGTGCCGTACTGGGCCCAGCGGCTGTTCCAGAACGGGGCTTCGGCGATCTGGTTCAGCACCCGACCCCAGCGCGTGCCATCCTCGCCGGCGCGGCTGTCGCTGTTGTCGTAATGGGCCTTGTCGGGCTTGGAGGGGGAACTGCTCATGCGAAAGCCTTGGTTGGCAGGCGCAGGGCGATCTTTTGCGCGCAGGCCCGGAAATCTTGTGCGGCCTGGCTGTTGGCTTCGTAGTCCAGCACGCTCTGGTCGTGGGCCAGGGCCTCACCGACGGACTGGTCCTGGTGGATCACGCCGACCACGCGCTCGCCAAAGCTGCTGCGCACGATGTTGGTCACGTCCTTGGACAGCTGGCGGCTGCTGTCGGTCTGGTTGACCACGTACAGCGAGTCAATGAAATGCGGCTGGCCCACGCAATAGGTCTGCACCAGGCGCTGCATCATGGGCAGCGCCGCGTAGGACGCGGCGTCGGCCAGCACCACCAGCACGGCCAGGTGGGCGGCGTGCAGGGCTTGCTTCATGTAGGCCGAGGGACCCGGAGGGGTGTCCAGCAGCACCAGGGCGTCCGGTGGCAGGTTCAGGCTGCTCAGTTGGTGGGTCAGCCAGTCGGGCGTGCCTTCAAACGACTGCTCAAAGCGGTCGCGGTCGTCTTCGTTGACCACGCCATAGGGCAGCACATACACCCCGGAGCGGCTTTCAAACACCACGCTGCGCCAGCTTTGGCCGGACAGCGAGGCGCGCGACACGCCCCGGTATTCCGTGGGCGCGATGCCAAAGTGCAAGCCCAGGGCGTTTTGCGGGTCCAGGTCCATCACCACCACGGTTCGGCCTTGGCGCGCCAGGGCGTTGGCCAGGTTGGCTGTGACGGTGGTTTTGCCCACCCCGCCCTTGGAAGACACGACGGCAATGATCTTCATGCGCCACTCCGCAATTGGTTCAGCAGCGAGCTCAGCGGCGACGCCGCCGGGGCGCTGGCCGCTTGGCCCGCCAGGCGGTTGAACAGGTGCTGCAGTTCGGTGCTGGGGCGGGCCGCGGCCGGTGCTGGGGCCGGCAGGCCCCAGTGGGCCAGCGGCGAGCGCGCATCCAGCACGGGCGCGGCCAGCGGTGCTGGGGCCACGATTGGGGCCGGGGCCGCCACTGCGGCGGCCTTGGGGGCTGTCCAAACGGGGGCTGGCAGGGGCGCAGGGGCCGCCGGCCGGGGCGCGAGGACAGCGGCCGGCTGAGGCGCGGCCACGGGCAGCGTGGCCAGCGGGGCCACCGCCGCGACCGCCACAGGGGCCGGCGTGGGGGCCGGGACCGGGGTCGGTGTCAGGGCGGCCGGGGCTGCAGGTGTGGGCGTGCTCGCGGCCCAGTTGGCAACCGGCTCGGCCGGCGCTGCGACAGGTGCCGCTACAGGTGCTGCGATGGCAGCGGCCACCGGCACGGCTGGTGCGCTGACGGCCACTTCGGGGCGCGGCGTGGGGGCGGCCGGGACCGGGCTCGGCGTCAGCACGGGTTCGATGGCGACCGTGGCACGCGGCACGGGCGGCGGGGCTTGCACCGGGGCTGGGCGAAAGTGCAGCGGGCCATCGGTCATCGGCGCTTCCATGGCCGCGACGGAGGGCGCATCGGCACTGCGCACCTTGCCCACATCCAGGGCCGCCAACAAGGGCCAGCGGTCGCGCGCTTGCCGCGCTGAATTCAGGCGGTTCAACTCCTGGTATTCGTCAACTTGTCCACCAAACTGCTCGAACAGTTTGACGATATCTTCAGATTGGGCCATGAATGCACTCGCTGTTTCGGGGGCTGACACAGGTCAGCGGCTCAGCCGGAAGCACACACTGCCCCAGCCATCGGCAGCCTGGCTTTGGGTCACGCGCAAGCCGGGCGCGCCTTGTTGTTCAAACCATTGCTGGTAAACGCCTTCCAGGAAGCCAAGGGCCCAATCGCCCCCCGCGCTGCCAAAGGCCGACACCAGGGGCGAGCCCTGGTGGTGAATGTCCACGTGGTCGTCGTGCTGTTGCAGCGACACCCAACCCCAATCCAGGTCCAGCCACACACGCGACATCTCGGTTTGCACGCCGTCCAGCGTGGGTTGCACGGTCAGCGGCAAGGCGTTGGCGAAGCGAACCCCAATGCGTTGGGCCAGGGTGCGCAGTTGATCGGCCGGCAGGGCGCTGGCAAACTCGTCCGCCATGGCGTGCAGAAAATGCCGCCACTGGCGCGAGCACTGCTGGCGCGAGAGGTACTCGGATACCTCGGTCGGTCGGCTGGTCGCGGCCTCGCTCATGGTGGAACTCCCTGGTTTCGGATGTAATGAGATGTAGCTCTGTGCACAGGATTTGTCCATGCCTGGGCGGCTAAATAGTTGCCAAATGTTAACAAAACATCTAACGGTAACTGTATGAAATCAGGGACGGAAGTGTGATTTCGTCCGCATCCTGACCGGCGGCGCAGGCCCTGTCGGCGTCCTTGGTGGCCCCCAGAGCCCGCAACGCGCTGAAGGGGGCGACTTCCCGGAGGCCCTGCCTTGGTGCGTCCACGGGTTTTTTACCTGGCATGAATCTGGCTTTGGTTCTGGAAATTGACCGTTTGGTTAGGTTTTGGAATCGCCATGCAGATTGTGTCGAACGCCGAGTTGCCAGTTGACTTGCCAGAGGCCCCCGTGGCCCCCTCGCGCCGCGCCGTGGAGGTGCGCGCGGCCAGCGTCATCTACCCCGCCGCGGATGCGCCGGTGCGCGCCTTGCAGGAGGTGGACCTGCAAATCGAGCAGGGGGAGTTCATTTCGCTGATCGGGCCTTCGGGCTGCGGCAAGACCACGTTGCTGCGCGTCATCGCCGACCTGGAGCCCATCTCCGGCGGCGAGGTGCTGGTCAATGGGGTCAGCCCGCGCGAGGCCCGTGAGGCGCGCGCCTATGGCTATGTGTTCCAGGCGCCGGCCTTGTTTCCCTGGCGCACTGTGTTGGCCAATGTGATGCTGCCGCTGCAGATCCAGGGCCAGCCCAAGGCGCAGGCGCAGCAGGTGGCGCGCGAGCAGCTCCAGCGCGTGGGCCTGGCCCAGTTCGAGAACAAATACCCCTGGCAGCTCTCGGGCGGCATGCAGCAGCGGGTGTCGATTGCCCGGGCCATGGCTTTCGAGCCGCGCATTCTGATGATGGACGAGCCCTTTGGCGCGCTCGACGAGATCACCCGGGACGGCCTCAACGAGCAGCTGCAGCAGCTGTGGTGCCGCGAGCGCCGCACGGTGGTGTTTGTCACCCACTCCATTTCGGAGGCCGTGTACCTGTCCTCGCGCATCGTGGTCATGTCGCCGCGCCCGGGCCGCATCGTGAAGGTGATTCGCTCCACCTTGCCCGATGAGCGCCACCTGGGCCTGCGCGACACGCCCGAATTCATGCAACTGGCGCACCAGGTGCGGGAGGCACTGGCCGATGGGCACCATTGAGTGGCGTGCGCGCTGGGACGCCTGGAGCCCGGTGGCGCTGATGATCGGCCTGGCGTTGCTGCTCTGGTACGCGCTGGCCGTCTTTTTGAATGCCCCTGGCGCCATTGAGCGGGTCCTGGCCTCGCGTGGCGACTGGACTTGGCAAGACCTGGTGCAGGCCTGCTGGAGCCTGCAGCGCCCGGTGTTGCCAGCGCCGCATCAGATCGCGCTGGATTTTGTGTCCAGCCTGGTCGATTGGCCCATCGACTCGCCCCGCAACCTGCTGTTCCATGTGGCCGTCACCGGCCAGTCCACCTTGCTGGGCTTTGTACTGGGCACGCTGCTGGGGGCCGTGTTGGCGGTGCTGATCGTGCATTCGCGCACCCTGGACCGCGCCTTGCTGCCCTGGGTGGTGGCCTCGCAAACCATCCCGGTGCTGGCGATTGCGCCCATCGTGCTGGTGATTCTGGGCAGCCTGGGCTTCAGCGGCGTGCTGCCCAAGGCGGTGATTGCCATGTATTTGTGCTTCTTCCCGGTCACGGTGGCGGCGGTGCAGGGCCTGCGATCGCCGCAGCGCATCGAGACCGAGTTGATGCACACCTACGCGGCCAGCCGCTGGCAGGCCTTGTGGCTGCTGCGCCTGCCCGCCGCTTTGCCTTTTGTCTTCCCGGCCTTGCGGGTGGCGATTGCCGCTGGCCTGGTGGGCGCCATGGTGGCCGAGTTGCCCACCGGCGCGCAAGCCGGCCTGGGCGCGCGCCTGCTGACGGGCTCTTATTACGGCAACACCGTGCAAATTTGGTCGGCTTTGTTGATGGCGTCCCTGCTGGGCCTGGCCCTGTCGGCGTCCATGGCGGGCCTGGAGAAATGGGTCTTGCGCACCAGGAGTCGCTCATGAGCCGCGCCGCCTTCCCCCGGCCCGAAGGGGCCATGACCGCGGTCTGGGCCTTGGCCTGCTGGCTGCTGAGCCTGAGCCAGCCCTTGTCCTGGGGCGAGGCCGCAGAGGGCGCTGCAGCCCCCGCCCAGTGGCTGCTCAGCCAGCCCTGGGCTGTCTTGGGCGCCGCCCTCGGCGTGTTGGCTGCAGTCTGGGGCCTGCGCGCCACCGGGCGGGCGGGCTCGCTGGGTCTGACAGGGGTCACCGCGCTGGCGGCCCTGGCCTGGCTGCAACTGCCGCCCGCTCAGGGCGCGGCGTCGGCAGCGGCCGGTTTTTGGTTGGGTGTGCTCGGCCTGGCAGGCCTGGCCTGGCTGGGCATTCAGCGCTGCGCCGCCCTGCAAGGCCGGCCCAGCGATGGGGTCTGGGCGCCGCTGCTGTTTGGCGCCTGGGTGTTGTACGCCTGGCAATTGCTGACCGTGGCGCTGGACGTGCCGCGTGTGCTGCTGCCAGCCCCGGCCTTGGTGTTGGAGGCTTTGTGGCTGCACGCCGCCACCTTGGGCGGCGATTTTGTGCAGACCGTGCTCAAGGCGGTGTTGCTGGGTTGGGCCTTGGGCTCGGGCCTGGGCTTTGCCGTGGCCGTGGCCATCGACCGCCAACCCTTCTTGCAACGCGGCTTGCTGCCGCTGGCTTCTTTGAGCAGCACCGTGCCCTTGGTGGGGGTGGCGCCGATCGCGGTGATGTGGTTCGGCTTTGACTGGCCCTCCAAGGTGGCGGTGGTGGTGCTGATGACCTTCTTCCCCATGCTGGTGTCCACCCTGGCGGGCTTGCAGTCGGCCGGTCGCCTGGAGCGCGAGTTGATGCACAGCTATGCGGCCAGCTACGGCCGCACCTTGTGGAGCCTGCGCCTGCCGGCGGCTTCGCCCTTTGTGCTGGGCGCGCTCAAGGTCAACGCCACGCTGGCCCTGATTGGCGCCATCGTGGCCGAGTTCTTTGGCTCGCCCACGTTGGGCCTGGGCTTTCGCATCTCCACCGAGTCGTCGCGCATGAACATGGCCCTGGTCTGGGCTGCCATCACTGTGGCGGCCTTGACGGGCTCCCTGGCCTACGCCTTGCTCGTGCGCCTGGAGCGGCGCGTGGCCTTTTGGCACCCCTCGGTGCGGTCCGCCTGAGCCCTGGGGGTTTGGCGCCTGATTTTTGTCCTGCTTTGTCTTTCTTTCATCACAAGGAGCGTCCCATGAAGAGTGCTTTTCGCTTGTCCGGCTGCGTCGCCGCCGTCCTGCTGGCTTTTGGTGCGGTGGCAGCCCACGCGGCTGACAAGGTCACGGTGCAACTGAAGTGGGTGCCTCAAGCCCAGTTCGCGGGCTACTACGTGGCCCAGGCCAAGGGTTTTTACAAAGACGCCGGCCTGGATGTGACCATCAAGCCCGGTGGCCCCGACATCTCGCCGGTGCAGGTGATTGCAGGCAAGTCGGCCGACGCCATCGTCAACTGGATGCCCGACGCGCTGGCCGCGCGCGAGGCCGGCGTGCCCTTGGTCAACATCGCCCAGGTGTTTGACCGCTCGGGCCTGATGCTGACCTGCAAAAAAGCCAGCGGCGTGAGCAGCCCCAAAGACCTCAAGGGCAAGACCCTGGGCGTCTGGTACGGCGGCAACGAGTACCCCTTCCTCAACTGGATGGCCAAGCTGGGCTACAAGACCGACAGCGACATCAAGGTGCTCAAGCAGGGCTTCAACGTGGACCCGCTGCTGCAAAACCAGGCCGCCTGCATCTCGACCATGATTTACAACGAGTACTGGCAGGTGATCGACGCGGGCGTCAAGGAGAGCGACCTGGTGACCTTCTTCTATGAAGACCAAGGCGTGGCCTCGCTCGAAGACGGCCTGTACGTGCTGGAGTCCAGCCTCAAGGACAAGGCCTTTGTGGCCAAGATGGCCAAGTTCCTCAAGGCCACCTTCAAGGGCTGGAACGAGGCCGTGAAAAACCCCGAAGAAGCGGCCAAGATCGTGGTCGCGCAAGACAGCTCGGGCAGCGCCACGGTGGCGGTGCAAAAGCGCCAGATGGAGAACGTGGCCAAGCTGATCACCAAGGCGGGCACCGACAAGATCGGCTACCTGGACCCGGCTGCCTACGAGCGCACGGTCAAGGTGCTGATGGCCGGTGGCAGCTCGCCGGTGATCAAGAAGGACCCGGGCAAGGCCGGCTACAGCCACGCCGTCTGGGAAGCCGCCGCCCGCTGAGGTCGACGCACAGGCCAGGGGCCAGGCGCTGGGCTGGCGCCGCCCTGGCCGCCAGGCGCGCAGGGCCGGTCGCCACTGCGCGTATCCTTGGCGCCCAAGCAGACCGGCACGCGGCTGGCTGCGCGCTCTTGATTTTTGGATGCCCCTCATGCCCGCTGACGCTTCCTCCTCCTCCCAGCCCCTGGCGGCCCAGGTGTCTGCCGAAGCCACCAAGGGCCAGATCCGCCAGGCCAATGAAAGCCTGATCCTCGAAGCCGCCGAAAAGGTCTTTGCCGGCGCTGGTTTCAGTGGCGCCACCATGGCCGCCATCGCCGAGGCGGCGGGCCTGCCCAAGGCCAATCTGCACTATTACTTTGGCAACAAGCAGGACCTGTACCGCGCGGTGCTGGCGCGCACCCTGACCGACTGGCTGGCGCCCACCCACGGCATCACGCCCGAGGCCGACCCGGCCACCGCCTTGGGCGACTACATCCGCGACAAGATGCGTCAGTCGGCGCTGCGCCCGCACGCATCCAAGGTGTTTGCCAACGAGCTGCTGCATGGCGCGCCCGTGCTCAAGTCCTTGCTGGTGTCGGACCTGCGCGCCCTGGTGCGGGACAAGTCCGCCGTGCTCGACGGCTGGGTGGCCCAGGGCCGCATGGCGCCGGTGGACACCACGCATTTGTTCTTCACCATCTGGTCGGCCACCCAGACTTATGCCGACTTCGACGTGCAGATCGCCGCCGTGCTGGGCCAGGAGGCCTTGGGCGCGGCTGATTACGAGCGCGCCACCCGCCACGTCACCGCGCTGATCCTGCGCGGCTGCGGCTTGACGGCGCCTGATTGAGATGGAGCCGCCTCGCCCCGTGGAGCGGCCAGGCGGCTGAGCTTGAATCCGCTGGGCTTCAGCCCGCGCGCTCCAGCATGGCCTGCAGCAGCACGTTGCAGCCGGCGGTGATGTGCTCGGGCTGGGCGTCCTCGATCTCGTTGTGGCTGATGCCGTCCTTGCAGGGGATGAAGATCATGCCGGTGGGCGCCAACTTGGCCATGTAGACCGCGTCGTGGCCCGCGCCCGACACCGCGGGCATGTGGCTGTAGCCCAGGCGCTCGGCGGCACGCTGCACGGCGGCCACGCAGTCGGCGTGGAAGGGCTGGGCCGGGTAGTGCGACACCAGCGCCACCTCGATCTTCAAGCCGGTTTCATCGGCCACCTGCTCGATGAAGGCTCGGATGTCGGCATCCATCTGATCGACCAGGGCGTCGGTGCTGTTGCGCAGGTCCATGGAGAACTTGACCCGGCCCGGGATCACGTTGCGGCTGTTCGGGTGCACGTTGACCATGCCCACCGTGCCCCGGCCGTGCGGTGCGTACTGGTTGCCAATGGCCACCACCTCCTGCATCACACGGGTGGCCACTTGCAGCGCGTCCTTGCGCAAGCCCATGGGCGTGGGGCCGGCGTGGGCTTCCATGCCGGTGACGGTGCAGTCGTACCAGCGGATGCCCAGCACGGCGTTGACCACGCCAATGGTTTTTTCGTTGTCTTCGAGCACCGGGCCTTGCTCGATGTGGGTTTCGAAATAGGCGCCGATCGGGTGCTGGCCCGGCACTTCGCTGCCCACGTAGCCGATGCGGGTCAGCTCGTCCAGGACGCTCTTGCCCTCGCTGTCGGTGGCGGCATAGGCGTGTTCGAGCGTGAAGGCGCCGGCGAACACGCCCGAGCCCATCATCACCGGCACAAAGCGCGAGCCTTCTTCGTTGGTCCAGAAGGCGACCTCGATCGGGGCTTCGGTTTCGATGCCGTGGTCGTTCAGGGTGCGCACCACTTCCAGGCCGGCCAGCACGCCGTAGTTGCCATCGAACTTGCCGCCCGTGGGCTGGGTGTCGATGTGGCTGCCGGTCATGACGGGGGGCAGGGCGTTGTTCTTGCCTGGGCGGCGCATGAAGACGTTGCCGATCTGGTCGACGGTGATGGCCATGCCGGCCTCGCGCGCCCAGCCGACCACCAGGTCACGGCCTTGGCGGTCCAGTTCGGTCAGGGCCAGGCGGCAGACGCCGCCTTTGTCGGTGCCGCCGATCTGGGCCAGGGTCATCAGCGAGTCCCACAGGCGCTCGCCGTTGATGCGCAAGGCTTCGGTCTGAGGGGGCAGGTCTTTCGGGTTCATGGGGGTGTTCTCCAGGGCAGGGTCAGCGGGTGACGGCGCGGGGCTGGGCCAAGGCGGCCTGGCGTCCCAGCGCGTCGAAAGTGGGGCCAAAGGCCGGGCGTTTGAGGTAGCGGCCACTGCCGCGCTCCACGCGCAGATCGCCCTGCGCGTAGACCAGGCGGCCTTGGCTGAGGGTGTGGCTGGGCACGCCGGTGACGGTGCGGCCTTCAAACACATTGAAGTCGCCCAGCGAGTGCTGGGTCTTGACCGACAGGGTCTTGGTGGCGCTGGGGTCCCAGACCACCAGGTCGGCGTCGGCGCCCACCGCCACACAGCCTTTGCGCGGGTAGAGGTTGAACAGCTTGGCCGCGTTGGCCGAGGTGATGGCGACGAATTCACTGGGGGTCAGGCGGCCGGTGTTGACGCCCTCGTCCCAGATCACGGCCAGGCGCTCTTCCACGCCGCCCGCGCCGTTCGGGATCTTGCTGAAGTCGCCCAGGCCCGCTGCTTTTTGTTCAGCGCAGAAGGTGCAGTGGTCCGTCGCCGTGGTGTGCAGGTGGCCGGCTTGCAAGCCTTGCCACAGGGCGCGCTGGTGGCGTTTTTCGCGGAAGGGCGGGCTCATCACATGGGCGGCGGCGAAGTCGTAGCGCGGGTCGCGGTAGACGCTGTCGTCCACCACCAGGTGGCCGGCCAGCACCTCGCCGTAGACGCGCTGGCCCTGGGCGCGGGCGCGGGCAATGGCTTCGGCCGCTTCGGCGCAGGACACATGGACCACGTAGATCGGCACTTTGAGCACGTCGGCAATCGCGATGGCGCGCTGGGCCGCCTCGGCTTCGACCGCCGGTGGGCGCGACAGCGGGTGGCCCTCGGGGCCGGTGATGCCTTGCTTCTTGATCTCTTGCTGCAGCAGGAACACCAGCTCGCCGTTTTCGGCGTGCACGGTGGGCATGGCGCCGAGTTCGAGCGCGCGGCGGAAGCTGTTCACCAGGGTCTCGTCGTCGCACATGATGGCGTTCTTGTAGGCCATGAAGTGCTTGAAGCTGTTGATGCCTTCTTCGCGCACCAGGGTGCCCATGTCGGCGTGCACGCTGTCGCCCCACCAGGTGATGGCGACATGGAAGCCGTAGTCGGCGCAGGATTTTTCGGCCCAGCCGCGCCAGGTCTTGTAGGCGTCCATCAGCGGCTGCTGCGGGTCGGGGATGACGAAGTCGATGATGCTGGTGGTGCCGCCCGCCAGGGCGGCGGCGGTGCCACTGAAAAAGTCGTCGCGGGTGACGGTGCCCATGAAGGGCAGTTGCATGTGGGTGTGCGGGTCGATGCCACCGGGCATGACGTATTGGCCGCCCGCGTCGACCACGGTGGCGCCCGGGGGCGCCTCCAGCGATTCGCCCACGGCCACGATCAGACCGTCCTGGCACAGCACGTCGGCACGGAAGGCGCGGTCGGCATTGACCACGGTGCCGCCGCGGATCAGCAAGGGGGTGGAACTCATGAAAGACCTCTTTCTTGAAACGCCGTGCCCCAGGGTCTGGGTGCCGGGGCACGGAGGGCTGATGCAATTCCCAGGCCTGGTTGGGGCAGTTCGCGCGTCAGGCACCCACCCGCATCGGGTTGTTGGGGTGGGCGGTCCAGTTCAGCGGCTGGGCACTGACGGGTTGACCGGTGCGCAGGTCGATTTCGCCGGGCGCCAGGTCGCGCAAGGTGATGCAGTCGTCCACCGGGCAGACCGAGACGCACAGGTTGCAGCCGACGCAGTCTTCTTCCTTGACCTCGAAGTGGCGCTGGCCGTCCTTGGTGGCGGTGATGGCCTGGTGCGAGGTGTCTTCGCACACCACATGGCAGCGCCCGCATTCGATGCATTTGTCGGTGTCGATGACGGCCTTGCTGATGTGGTTGAGGTTGAGGAAGCGCCAGTCGCTGACCGTGGGCACGGCGCGGCCGGTCAGCTCGGCCACCGAGGCGATGCCCATGTCGTCCATGTAGTTGGACAGGCCGCTGCTCATGTCCTGCACGATCTTGAAGCCGTACACCATGGCGGCGGTGCAGACCTGTACGCTGCCCGCGCCCAGGGCCAGGAAGTCCAGCGCGTCGCGCCAGGTGCCAATGCCGCCAATGCCCGAGATGGGGATGCCCGCAGTCTCAGGGTCACGCGCGATTTCAGCCACCATGTTGAGCGCGATCGGGCGCACGGCCGGGCCGCAGTAACCGCCGTGCGAGCCTTTGCCGCCGGTGCTGGGCACCATGGTCAGGGTGCGCGGGTCCACGCCCATGATGGAGTTGATGGTGTTGATCAGCGAGACCGCGTCAGCGCCGCCCTTCTTGGCCGCGCGTGCCGGGTAGCGCACGTCGGTGATGTTGGGCGTGAGCTTCACGATCACCGGCAGCTTGGAGTAGTGCTTGCACCACTCGGTCACCATCTGGATGTACTCGGGCACCTGGCCCACGGCGGCGCCCATGCCGCGCTCGCTCATGCCGTGCGGGCAGCCGAAGTTGAGCTCGATGCCGTCGGCACCGGTGTCCTCCACCTGGGGCAGGATGGCCTTCCAGGACGCTTCCTCGCAGGGCACCATCAGCGAGACCACCATGGCGCGGTCGGGGAAGGCGCGCTTGACCTCGCGGATTTCTCTCAGGTTGGTGGCCAGCGGGCGGTCGGAGATCAGCTCGATGTTGTTGAAGCCCATCACCTGGCGGTCAGGCGAGAGCAGGGCGCTATAACGCGGGCCGTGCACGTTGACCACCGGTGGGTCTTCGCCCAGGGTCTTCCAGACCACACCGCCCCAGCCGGCCTCGAAGGCGCGCAGCACGTTGACGGCTTTGTCGGTGGGCGGCGCCGAGGCCAGCCAAAAGGGATTGGGGCTTTTGATGCCCACGAAGTCGATGCTCAGGTCAGCCATGTTGGGGTCCTCGGGGGCTCAGGGGTTGGAAGAAGAAAGGGCGGCATGGATGGCAAGGGCGGCTTGTTTGCCGTCCTCCACCGCTTCGACGGTGAGGTCACGCCCACCGCCGACGCAGTCGCCACCGGCCCACACACCTGCCAGGCTGGTGCGCCCTTGGGCGTCCACGGCGATGCGCCCGCCGCTCAGTTGCAGGCCGTCCAGCCAGGGGGCGCGTGCCAGGCGTTGACCCACGGCCAGCAGCACCATGTCGGCGCGACGTTCGGTGAAATCCCCCGTGCCGCGCAACTGCCCGTCGACCACTTGCTGGCGCTCCAGGCGCACGGTGTGCACGCCTTCGGTGCTGCCGTCAAAGGCCACGGGGGCCAGCAGGGTTTCGATCAGCACGCCGTTGGTCTTGGCCCAGGTTTGTTCGTCGACCGAGGCGCCCATGGCGTCCAGGCCGCGCCGGTAGACCATGCGCACTTCTTCGGCGCCCAGCAGCTTGGCCTGCACGGCCGCGTCCACCGCGGTCATGCCGCCGCCAATCACCACCACGCGGCGGCCCACGGGCAAGGTGGCCAGGTCAGGGCTTTGGCGCAGTTCGGCGATGAAGTCCACCGCGTCACGCACGCCGGGCAGCTCACTGCCGGGCACGCCGGCGGCGTTGACCGCGCCCAGGCCCAGGCCCAGGAACACGGCGTCAAAGTCCTGTTGCAGGGTGGCCAGTTGCTCGGCACGGTCGAGCTTCCAGTTGCTTTGCACGCTCAGGCCGCCGATGCCGAACAGCCACTCGATCTCGCGCTGGGCGAAGTTGTTGGCCGTCTTGTAGGTGGCCAGGCCGTATTCGTTGAGGCCCCCCAGCTTGGCGTGGGCGTCGAACAGGGTCACGTCGTGGCCCTTCAGGGCCAGGCCGTGGGCACAGGCCAGGCCGGCCGGGCCCGCGCCCACCACAGCCACCCGGCGCCCGGTGCGGGGCGCGCGCTGGAACAGCGCCGTGATGGGTTGGGTCATGGCGGCGTCCACAGCGTGGCGCTGCAGCTTGCCAATGGCCACCGGGATGCCTTGCTGGGTGTTGCGCACGCAGACCGCTTCGCACAGCTCTTCGGTGGGGCAGACGCGGGCGCACAGGCCACCCAGCGGGTTGGCGTCCAGGATGGCCTGGGCCGCGCCACGCACATTGCCTTGGCTGATGCGGTGGATGAAGCTGGGCACGTCGATGCCCGTGGGGCAGGCCGTGGCGCAGGGAGCGTCAAAGCAGTAGAGGCAACGCTCGGCTTCCAGCACCGCTTGCTGCGCAGTGAAGGGGGCCCCCGCGTCGGCAAAACGCTGGGCGTACTCGGCCGGGGCAAGCCGCCCGGCTTGGATGTCGGGGCCGGTGGTCGGTGTCTGGGTCACGGGGGCAACTCCTGTCGATCATGTTTGAAAGCTGATCAAATGGTCAGCTTTTTTCATGATGCAACAGGCGTGCCAGCTTTGGGCTGCGGGTTTGCACCAGCCTGGCGCGGGCGCGCAGGCCGGCCAGCGCCGGCTTGGGGCGCGGTTCAGGGGCGTGGGAGCGGGGCTGGCGCCGGCGCACCGGCGCAGTGCGCCGGTGGGGCCGCCAGCGTGAGCGTGTCAGTGCTCGGCGCTGGCGATCAGGCCGCCGCCCAGGCAGACCTCACCGTCGTACAGCACGGCGCTCTGGCCGGGGGTGACCGCCCATTGCAGGTCGGCAAAGTCCAGGCCAAAGGTGTCGGCGTTGGTGCCGTCTTGGTAGTTGCAGCCCGCGTCGGCCTGGCGGTAACGCGTTTTGGCGGCCAGCGTGGCTTGGCGAGGGGCCTCGCCGCTGACCCAGCTGGCGCTGTCGGCGCTCAGGCGGCGGTACTGCAGCCAGGGGTGGTCATGGCCTTGCACCACCCACAAGGTGTTGTTGGGGATGTCCTTGCGCGCCACGAACCAGGGCGCGTGCTCGCCGCCGCCGCGCTGAGCGCCCTTGTCCTTGACGCCGCCAATGCCCAGACCCTGGCGCTGGCCCAGGGTGTAGAAAGACAGGCCCACATGGGTGCCGAGCTTGCGCCCGCGCTCGTCCTTGATGGGGCCGGGCTCGCGCGAGATGTAGCGGTTGAGGAACTCGCGGAAGGGCCGCTCGCCAATGAAGCAGATGCCAGTCGAGTCCTTCTTCTTGGCGTTGGGCAGGCCAATCTCTTCGGCGATGCGGCGCACCTCGGTCTTTTTCAGCTCGCCCACCGGAAACAGGGTCTTGCTGATCTGCGCCTGGTTGAGGCGGTGCAAAAAGTAGCTCTGGTCCTTGGCTGGGTCCAGGCCCTTGAGCAGCTCGTGCTTCTGCGTGGCGGGGTTGAAGCGCGCTCGGGCGTAGTGCCCGGTGGCGATGCGGTCGGCGCCCAGGCGCATGGCGTGGTCGAGGAAGGCCTTGAACTTGATCTCGGCGTTGCACAGCACGTCGGGGTTGGGCGTGCGGCCGGCTTGGTACTCGGTCAGGAACTCGGCGAAGACCCGGTCTTTGTACTCGGCGGCGAAGTTGACGTGCTCGATCTCGATGCCCAGCACGTCGGCCACGCTGGCGGCGTCCAGAAAGTCCTGCCGGCTGGAGCAGAACTCGCTGTCGTCGTCATCTTCCCAGTTCTTCATGAAGATGCCGATGACCTCATGGCCCTGTTGTTTGAGCAGGTGCGCGGTCACGGCGGAGTCCACCCCGCCGCTCAGGCCCACCACGATGCGTTGTTTGTTCATAGCGCCCCGATTATCCCAGCCAGGGCAGAACGGGCGCGGGCGTGGGGCCAATGGGGTCGCTGCGGCACCGTCGGGGCGCGCCGCCGGGCTCAATCCGGTGGGTTGAGCACCGAGTCGTCGGTGTAGATGCTGTCCAGCGGGTAGCGCTTGCCGGCCAGGTAGTCGTCCAGGCAGCGCAGCAGCAGGGGGCTGCGGTGGCGGTGGGCGTTGGCACGGATTTCTTCGGGCGTCATCCACAGGGCGCGCACGATGCCATCGTCGAGCGCCATGCCCGGCACCTCGCGCCCGACCGTGCCGCAAAAGGCAAAGCGCAGGTAGGTGATGTCTTCGCCGGTGGACGACTTGCGAAAACGCGACAGGTACACACCGACCAGGGCGGTGGGTGTGAAGTGGTGGGCGGTTTCTTCAAGCGCCTCGCGCGCGCAGCCGTCTTGCGGGGCCTCGCCTGGGTCCAGGTGGCCGGCGGGGTTGTTGAGCTTCAGGCCGGTGTCGGTGTGCTCTTCCACCAGCAGGAACTTGCCGTCGCGCTCCATGATGGCGGCGACGGTGACACTGGGTTTCCAACGAATAGTCATGGCGCGCATTATTCCTGTTTGACGTGACGGCCCCTTGACGCCAGCCGGGTCGAACCGCCCGGTGGGCTCGGTCGGGGCGCGTCGCGGTCTGGACACGGATGTGCCAAGCGCATCATGTAAGCTCCGTGGCAGTTTCAAAAAACCTTGCAACCATCCACGAGGAGAGTCCCATGTTCATCGGCGTTCCCGCTGAAAGCACGGCGGGGGAGACCAGAGTGGCCGTCACCCCCGAGACGGTCAAGAAACTCAAGGCCCTGGGGCATGAGGTCGGTGTGCAGTCGGGTGCCGGGGTGGCCGCCAGCGTGACCGATGAGGCCTATGTGGCCGCCGGAGCGTCGATCACCGACGCCGCTGGGGCGTTCGGCGCCGGCCTGGTGCTCAAGGTGCGCGCGCCGTCCGAGGCGGAACTGGCCCTGGTCAAACCCGGGGCGACCTTGGTGGGCATGCTCAATCCTTTCGATGCGGAGGGCTTGCAGCGCTTGGCCAGTGCGGGCCTGACCAGCTACGCGCTCGAAGCCGCGCCGCGCACCACGCGGGCGCAAAGCATGGACGTGTTGTCCTCGCAGGCCAACATCGCAGGCTACAAGGCGGTGATGATCGCTGCCGACCAATACCAGCGCTTTTTCCCCATGTTGATGACGGCGGCCGGCACGGTCAAAGCCGCTCGCGTGGTGGTGCTGGGCGTGGGCGTGGCTGGCCTGCAGGCGATTGCCACCGCCAAGCGCCTGGGGGCGGTGATCGAAGCGTCGGATGTGCGGCCTTCGGTGAAGGAGCAGGTCGAGTCCCTGGGCGCCAAGTTCATCGAAGTGCCCTACGAAACAGACGAAGAAAAAGAAGCTGCCCAAGGGGTGGGCGGCTATGCGCGGCCCATGCCCCCGAGCTGGCTGGCGCGGCAGCAGGTCGAGGTGGCCAAGCGGGTGGCCCAGGCCGATGTGGTGATTTCCACCGCGCTGATCCCGGGGCGTGCTGCCCCAGTGCTGGTCACCGAAGACATGGTCAAGTCCATGAAGCCGGGTTCGGTGGTGGTCGACCTGGCCGCCGGCAAGGGGCCGCTGGGCCCGCACGGAGCGCCCGGCGGCAACTGCCCGCTGACCGAGGCCGACCGTGTGGTGGTGCGCCACGGTGTGACCCTGGTGGGCGAGACCAATCTGCCGGCCCGCGTGGCCGCCGATGCGTCGTCGCTCTACGCGCGCAATGTGCTGGATTTCTTGAAGTTGGTGCTCAACAAAGAGGGCGCGCTGCATGTCGACTTGAACGACGACATCGTGGCCGCCTGCTTGATGAGCCATGAAGGTACGGTGAGACGCAAATGAAGGTGATGGGTTTGATGAATCGAGCAAGTGCTTGGACGGGATGGCGTGGTGGTCTGGTCGCGTTGGGCCTGGTGGCGCTGGGGGGCTGTTCTGTGGTGCCGTCCAACAGCCCGACCGCGGGCCGGGTCCAGGTCAGCCTGCCGGCCGAGCAGGAGTGGGTGGACTTGGGTGGCGGTGATGAAGCCCTGGACCCGGCCGGTCAGAGCGTGGTAGCCCCCACCTTGCCGACGCGGGTGTTTGGTCTGCGCGGGCCCGGCAAGGACAAGCCTTTGCTGGCTGTCTTTGTGGTGCAGGCCAACCGCAGCGGCGACGTGAAAGACCGTCACTTTGGACTCAACGCCTGCGCTGAAGAGCGGGGTGTGTACGTGGATGACCGGGCTGCCAAAAGCCCGACACGAATCGATTGCCTGCGCTTCAAGCGCTGGGCCGATGGGCACGACTGGTTGGCCAAGAGCTACCCGGTGGTGTCCGCCTACTTGACGCGGCTGCAAGTGGCTGCGCTCAAGCCCTATGGCTACCTGAACTTCCGCTACAACACGGAAGCAGGGGCCTATGTCTCGGTGCAGGTGCTGGTGAACCGCCAACTGGTGCAGCCGGCCACACGCAACAACGATGACTTTCTGGTGTCCGGCCAACCGGCCCTGATCTGGGCCCAGCAAATGGCCCAGGCGGCCCGGGTCAGCGCAGCGTCGCTGGACGGTGCCATGTTGCTTCCTGCTTTCCCGATGCCTTTGCCCAACTGAGGAGAACAGTCGTGGACGTCGTATCCCCTACCTTGATCAACCTGATCATTTTTGTGTTGGCCATCTACGTGGGCTACCACGTGGTCTGGACGGTCACTCCCGCCTTGCACACGCCGCTGATGGCGGTGACCAACGCGGTGTCGGCCATCGTGATCGTGGGGGCCATGTTGGCCGCGGCGCTCACGGAGACCCCGCTGGGCAAAACCATGGGGGTGCTGGCGGTCGCGCTGGCGGCAGTCAACGTGTTTGGTGGTTTTCTGGTCACCCGGCGCATGCTGGAGATGTTCCGCAAGAAGGAAAAGAAGGCCCCGGCCAAGCAGGGAGACGCAGCATGAGCATGAACCTTGTCACGCTGTTGTACCTGGTGGCCAGCGTCTGTTTCATCCAGGCGCTCAAGGGCTTGTCCCACCCCACGACCTCGATCCGGGGCAATCTGTTCGGCATGATCGGCATGACGATTGCCGTGCTGACCACGGCCGCGCTGATCGTCAAGCTGTCCGACACGGCCGGCTTGTCCAGCGTGGGCGGCCTGGGCTATGTGCTGGCCGCGCTGGTGGTGGGCGGCGGCGCAGGCGCCTTCATGGCGCAGCGCGTCGAGATGACCAAGATGCCTGAACTGGTGGCCTTCATGCACAGCATGATCGGCTTGGCGGCGGTGTTCATTGCGGTGGCGGCCGTGGCCGAGCCCTATGCCTTCCAGATCGTGCACAGCAAGGGCGAGCTGATCCCTGCGGGCAACCGCCTGGAGCTGTTCTTGGGCGCGGCCATTGGGGCCATCACCTTCAGCGGCTCGGTGATCGCGTTTGGCAAGCTGTCGGGCAAGTACAAGTTCCGCCTGTTCCAGGGCGCGCCGGTGCAGTTTGCCGGCCAGCACATGCTCAACCTGGTGCTGGGTCTGGCCACCATTGGCTTGGGCCTGACCTTCATGGCCACCGAGAACTGGACTGCCTTTTTCGCCATGCTGGCGCTGGCCTTTGTGATGGGCGTGCTGATCATCATCCCGATCGGCGGCGCCGACATGCCGGTGGTGGTGTCCATGCTCAACAGCTACTCGGGCTGGGCGGCCGCGGGCATTGGTTTCAGCTTGAACAACGCGATGCTGATCATTGCCGGCTCGCTGGTGGGCAGCTCGGGGGCCATCCTGAGCTACATCATGTGCAAGGCCATGAACCGCTCCTTCTTCAATGTGATCCTGGGTGGTTTTGGCGGCGAAGCGGCCACGGCCGTGGCCGGGGGGCAGGCTCAGCGCAACGTGAAGAGCGGCAGCGCCGACGACGCGGCCTTTGTGCTGTCCAACGCCGAGACCGTGGTCATCGTGCCGGGTTATGGCCTGGCGGTGGCGCGGGCCCAGCACGCGGTCAAGGAGCTGGCCGCCAAGCTCACCGAGAAGGGCATCACGGTCAAGTACGCCATCCACCCGGTGGCGGGCCGCATGCCGGGCCACATGAACGTGCTGCTGGCCGAGGCTGAAGTGCCCTACGACCAGGTGTTCGAGATGGAAGACATCAACGGCGAGTTCGGCCAGGCCGATGTGGCCATCATCCTGGGCGCCAATGATGTGGTGAACCCCGCCGCCCATGTGAAGGGCAGTCCGATCTACGGCATGCCCATCCTGGAGGCCTACAAGGCCAAGACGGTGATTGTGAACAAGCGCTCCATGGCCGCGGGTTACGCCGGGCTGGACAACGAGCTGTTCTACCTGGACAAGACCATGATGGTGTTTGGCGACGCCAAGAAGGTGGTCGAGGACATGGTCAAAGCCGTCGAGTGACGCCCTGTCGCGGCCCTGGCGCCCGTGCGGCGTCCAGGGCTGGAGAGGGCTTTGCCGGGCAGTCACCGGCAACAGCGTTTATTTGAGTCAAATTCCGGCGAAAATAGGGAGTTGTGCTGACGCGTGCCTGACAGGACTCAGGGCCCGCGCACTCCTTCCTAAAAATGAGTCTGGAGAGACAAAAATGACCGACCGCCCCTGGCTCGACAGCTACCCCGAAGGGGTGCCTGCCGACATCGACCCTGCTCACTACGCCTCCCTCGTGGCGCTGCTGGAGGAGGGCTTCGAGAAAAACGCCAGCCGTGTGGCCTACAGCTTCATGGGCAAGGATGTGAGCTACGCCCAGGTCAACCGGCAAAGCCAGGCGCTGGCCGCCTACTTTCAAGGCCTGGGCCTGGTCAAGGGTGACCGCGTCGCGCTGATGATGCCCAACATCCACCAGTACCCGGTGTGCGTGGCTGCCGTGTTGCGCGCCGGTTTGGTGGTGGTCAATGTCAACCCGCTCTACACCCCGCGTGAGCTGGAGCACCAGCTCAAGGATTCGGGCGCCAAGGCGATCGTCCTGATCGAGAACTTTGCCACCACCTTGCAGCAATGCCTGGCGCACACGCCGGTCAAGCATGTGGTGCTGTGTGCCATGGGTGACGAGTTGGGTCTGCTCAAAGGAGCGCTGGTCAATTACGTGGTGCGCCATGTCAAGAAGATGGTGCCTGATTACCAGTTGCCCGGTGCGGTGCGCTTTCGCGAGGCCATCAGCCAGGGCGCCCGCCTGAGCTTCAAGCGCCCGGAGATCCGCGCCGACGATGTGGCCTTGCTGCAGTACACCGGTGGCACCACGGGCATTTCCAAGGGGGCGGTGCTGCTGCACCGCAATGTGATTGCCAACGTGCTGCAGTCCGAGGCCTGGAATTCCCCGGTGATGAACCAGGTGCCTGCACACCAGCAGGTCACGGCGGTTTGTGCGCTGCCGCTGTACCACATCTTCGCCTTCACGGTGAGCATGATGCTGACCCTGCGCGTGGGCGGCAAGCTGATCCTGATCCCCAATCCGCGCGACCTGCCGGCGGTGCTCAAAGAGCTGAGCCGCCATGTGTTCCACAGCTTCCCGGCGGTCAACACCTTGTTCAACGGCCTGGCCAACCACCCCGACTTCAACACCGTGGACTGGTCCAACCTCAAGGTGTCCGTGGGCGGCGGCATGGCCGTGCAAGGCGCCGTGGCCAAGCTCTGGCTGGAGAAAACCGGCTGCCCCATTTGCGAGGGCTATGGCCTGTCCGAAACCTCGCCGACCGTGGCCTGCAACCCGGTCACTTCCAAGGCCTACACCGGCACCATCGGCGTGCCCTTGCCCAACACCTTCTTGAAGCTGCTCGACGACGACGGTTTTGAAGTGCCCCTGGGCCAGCCCGGCGAGATCGCCATCAAGGGCCCGCAGGTGATGGCCGGATACTGGCAACGCCCTGATGAAACCGCCAAGGTCATGACCCCGGACGGTTTCTTTAAGACGGGTGACGTCGGTGTGGTCGATGAGAAAGGCTTCTTCAAGATCGTGGACCGCAAGAAGGACATGATCCTGGTCAGTGGTTTCAATGTCTACCCCAACGAGGTCGAAGAGGTGGTGGCCGACCTGGAGGGCGTGCTCGAGTGCGCGGCGGTGGGCGTGCCCGACGATAAGACCGGCGAGGCGGTGAAGCTGGTCATCGTGAAGAAAAGCCCCGATCTGACGGAAGCCCAGGTGCGTGATTTCTGCCGCGCCAACCTGACCGGCTACAAGCAGCCGCGCTTGATCGAGTTCCGCACCGACCTGCCCAAGACCCCGGTGGGCAAAATCCTGCGGCGCGAACTGCGCGATAAGAAGTAAGTATTTCCTCACCTCTGGCGCCTTGTGGCGCTTTGTTCTGCAGCCTGTCTTTGACATGGCTTGGCAGTGGAGTCAATTGCCCATGTCCTTGGCCATCCTCAGTGCCTTGCCTCAAGAGCAGGCCGGCTTGCGCGCCCTGCTGACCGATGTCAGCGTGGTGTCCCGTGCGGGGCGCGAGTTTTGTGTGGGGCGCTGGCGCGATCAGCAAGACCTGGTGTTGGCGCTGTCGCGCATCGGCAAGGTCGCGGCGGCCACGACGGCGACCACCCTGATCGAGCATTTTGGCGTGACGCGCATGGTGTTCAGCGGGGTGGCTGGCGGTTTGGGGCCCGGGGTGACGGTGGGTGATGTGGTGGTGGCCCGGGACTGCCTGCAGCACGACATGGACGCCTCGCCCCTGTTCCCCCGCCACGAGGTGCCTTTGTATGCGCGCGACCGCTTTGCCTGCGACGCCGACATGGCCGCGGGATTGTTGGCTGCGGCTCAGGGCTTGCGCGAGGGCGTGGCCCAGCATTTCGAAGCCCCGGTACGCCAACAGTACGGCCTGGACGCGATGCAGGTGCACAGCGGCTTGTTGATCAGTGGTGACCGCTTTGTCTCGGCCGCGGACGAGGCGCAGGCCTTGGTCCAGCGCCTGCCCCAGGCACTGGCCGTGGAGATGGAGGCGGCCGCCGTGGCCCAGGTTTGCCATGACTACGGGGTGCCGTTTGCGGCCCTGCGCACCATCTCAGACCGTGCAGACGACCAGGCGCATGTGGACTTTCCGGCGTTCTTGGAGGCGGTGGCCGGGCGCTGTACCACCCTCATCGTGCAGCGCTGGCTGGACGCGCAGGCGCCGGCCTGAGGCCTGGCCTGCACCCGCCAGCCCAGGCTGGATTTACTTGAGCCAGCCGCGCTTGCGGAAGTACAGCATCGGCACCACTGCCGACAAGGCCATCAGGCCCAGCGCATAGGGGTAGCCCATCGCCCAGTCCAGCTCAGGCATGAACTTGAAGTTCATGCCATAGATGCTCGCGATCAGTGTCGGGGGCAGCAGGGCCACGCTGGCCACCGAGAAGATTTTGATGATCTTGTTCTGGTTGATGTTGATGAAACCGACCGTGGCGTCCATCAAGAAGTTGATCTTGTCGAACAGAAACGCCGTGTGGTTGTCCAGCGACTCGATGTCGCGCAGGATTTGGCGTGCTTCTTCAAATTGCTCGGCGTTCAGCATGCGGCTGCGCATCATGAAGCTCACCGCGCGGCGGGTGTCCATCACATTGCGCCGGATGCGGCCGTTCAAGTCTTCATGGCGGGCGATGGCGCCCAGCACCTCGCCGGCCAGCGAATCGGTCACATCGCCCGACAGCACCTGCTTGCCGGCTTTCTCGAGCTCGTCGTAAATGCCTTCCAGGGTGTCGGCCGAGTACTCGGCATCGGCGTCAAAGAGCTTGAGCAGCACTTCCTTGGCGTCTTCGATCAGGCCCGGCGCCCGGCGCGCGCGCATGCGCAGCAGGCGGAACACCGGCACGTCCTCGTCGTGGATGGAGAACAGAACGCCCCGGCTTTTGAGGTCGGTGTTGTGCTGGTTCAGGATGAAGGCCACGCGCACGGTGCGCGGGGCATCGTCGTCGGCGATCAAGAAGTCACTGCGGATGTGCAGCTCGCCGTTGTCTTCTTCATAGAAGCGGGCGGACTCTTCGATGTCCTCGTCCATCGCGTCTTCCGGGATGGACAGGCCGTAGTACTGCTTGATCCAGCGCTTCTCTTCGACGGAGGGGGACTCCAGGTCGACCCAGATGGGCTGGAACTTAGAAAGCTCTTCCAGGGACTCGATTTCTTCCTGGAACAGGCGGCCATTGGCCAGCGTAAAGATGTTGAGCATCGCGCGCTCCGTGGGTCATGGTTGCATTCGGGCGGGGGCGGGGTGGCTTTCAACCCCGATGCGGCCATGGGAGTTGAAAGCTACCAACTGGGGTAGGTTTCCAAGGCGATTGCTCCAAAAATTCAAAGGAGGAATTATGGCACTGCAACATGTTGGGTTACTGGCACTTGGCGTAAATTGCAGGCACCATAAGCCGGCTGTGAGATGGCGTTGGCGCTGAGGGCTGAAAATCACAAAGCCCACCCGGCGCAGCCCGCCAAGGCTTTGTTACATTGTTCTCAATGCCCTAGACAAGCGGAGTTTTCATGCAGTTTCCTGGCCTGCCCGCCAACGAGGTTTTGCGTTTGCAGGCCGTGGAGGTCATGGCCCCGCTCTTGTCGCAGGTGCCGCCGGAGCTGGACCGCCTGAGCCGCTTGGCGGCCCGTCATTTCAAGGTGCCTCTGGCGGGTGTGACCTTGATTGGCAAGGAGGTGCAGCGGGTCTGCGCCTTGCATGGTGCGGGTGTCGCCGTCCTGGAGGTGCCCCGGGAAGTCTCGTTTTGCGGCCATGCCATCTTGGGCGCCCAGACCCTGGTCGTGCCGGATGCCCGGCTCGACCCCCGCTTTGCCGGCAACCCCCTGGTGACCGCGCCCGATGGCATCGTGTTCTACGCGGGCTGCCCGGTGCGCAGCAGCCAAGGCTATGCCCTGGGGGCCTTGTGCCTGATCGATCGACAGCCCCGGCAACTCACGCCCCAGGACCTGGAAGACCTGCGCGAGTTTGCAGACCTGGTGGAGCAGTATTTCTGGGGCGTGGAGGCCTCCTTGCGCGCTCAGCGCTCGCAGGCGCAGTTTGAGCTCATCTTCAACCAGGCGGCTGTCGGCATGGCCTTGGTCACGCCGGATTGGCGTTGGTCCCGGGTCAACCCCCAGATGGAACGCCTGCTGGCCCGCCCTGCCGCTGACTTGTTGGGCGCCTCCCTGAGCCAGGTCCTTTACGAGACGAACCCCAGTCAGGTGCTGGGGGATCTGCAGGGGCTCCTGCAAAGTGCGCAGCCTACCCAGACCCGGGAGTTGCTCTGCCGTCGCCCCGATGGCTCCTTGGTGTGGTTCCTGGTGGGTGTTTCCTGCCTGCCGCCGTCCTGGGAAGAGGCGAGTGACCCAGGCTTGCACATTCTGGTGGCGACCGACATCACGGCCCGCAAGGTATCCGAGCAAGCCTTGGCTGTGTTGCAGCAGGAGCTCGAACACCGGGTCCATGAACGCACCCAGGAGCTGAGTCAGACCAATGCCCGGCTGAGTTTGGAGGTCGCTCAGCGCGAAGCGGCCCAGCAGGCCTTGCTGCAGGAGAAGGAGCATTTCCGCGCGACCCTGGCCAATGCTTCCGACGCCTTCATCGAGGTCGATGAGCAGGGTTGGGTCACCGATTGGAACCAGGCCGCCACGCAGACCTTTGGCTGGACGGCCACTGAAGCGGTGGGGCGCGCTCTGCAAGACCTGGTGGTGCCAGCTGGCCACCGCCAGGGGCACCGGCTGGGCTTTGCGCAGTTCCGCAGTTCGGCACTCCGCCCCCCGGGCAAGCACCGCTTTGAGGTGTTGGCCCAGCACCGGGATGGGCGCCTGTTTCCGGTGGAGCTGTCACTGAGCGAAAACCAGTTGGGCGCTCGCGTGCGGGTGAATGCTTTCTTGCATGACATCTCTGCCCGCAAGGCGGTGGAGCGTGAGCTGTTGACCAGCCGGGCGCGGCTGCGCTTGCTGGCCGACAACCTGCCCGCGCTGATTGCGTACGTGGATGAGCATCTGGTCTACCAGTTCAACAACCTGGCCTATGAGCATTGGTTTGGTCTGCCGGTGGATCAGATCGTGGGCCAGTCGGTGGAGCGGGTGCTGCACAGCGCCTTCTTCAAGCCCGACCGCGACTACCTGCGGCGGGCCCAGGCGGGTGAGTCGGTGACCTTTGACAGCCGAATCAGCACGGCCCGAGGGGAAATCCGTGTTCATACCGCCTTCGTGCCGGACACCGCCATGGAGGGCCCGCCTTTTGGCTTTTATATCCTGGCCCACGACGTCACCGAGCAGTATCAATTGCAACAGCGCCTGGCCCACGAGGCCAGTCATGACCCCTTGACGGGTTTGCCCAACCGCCGCGCCTTTTTGCAGCGCTTGGTGGAGGCGTTGGCCCGGGCGCGCCGCCAGCACAGCGGCTTGGCCTTGATGTTTCTCGATGTGGACAGCTTCAAGCAGTACAACGACACCCACGGTCATGAGTTTGGAGATGCCGTGTTGCGCCACTTTGCGCGCACCCTCCAGGCCGTGGTGCGTGAGACCGACGGGGTGGCCCGATTGGCTGGCGATGAGTTCACCATCATTTTGGAGGGCTTGAGTCAGCCCTCCGAGCACGCTCGCCTGGTCGCGAGCAAGTTGATTGAACAATTGGCGCAGCCCGTGAGCCTGGGTGGGCACCGCATCCAACTGGCGGCCAGCATCGGCGTGGCCGTGACCGATGGCGGGGTGTCTGCAGAGGGGGAGCCCGCGTTGTCGGCGGAGATCTTGTTGTCCCGGGCCGATGCGGCCATGTACCGAGCCAAGGCCGCTGGCAAAGGACAGTTTGTGATTGCGGGGTAGACGAGGGCGGAGGGCTCCGATGAGGCGTGCCGTAGCGCTTTGCTCGCCCTTGTCGGGCGTGCTGGCGAAGCCTGAATCCCCTAATTTGCCGTCTGTCCGCTGCGCCGTCAAGGCCTCATCCGTGCGCGCTGAGGGGGCTTCTGAGGGCTTTCCCGATAAGGCCCGAATTCCCATGACATCTTGATGAAAACCAATTGCAATTCAAGGCACTCGGGCGCATAGTGAATTCAAGTTCACTGTATTTGTGTATCGCCATCCACCCGATCCCGGTGGCGTTTTCAACCCAGAGTGCATAGGAGGCTACTCATGAACTTGACGATCAGCGGTCATCACCTCGAAGTCACACCCGCCTTGCGTAATTACGTGACGACCAAGCTGGACAGGATCACCCGGCACTTTGACCAAGTGGTCGATGTGAAGGTTTTGCTCACCGTTGAAAAGCAGAAGGAAAAGCAGCGCCGGCAGCGGGCTGAGTGCAACGTCCATGTCAAGGGCAACGACATGTTTGCCGAAAGCTCCCATGAAGATCTCTACGCCGCCGTGGATGAACTCATGGACAAGTTGGACCGCCAAGTGGTGCGTCACAAAGACCGTGTGCAAGACCACCACCATGAGGCTGTCAAACGCCTGATGTGAGTCCTGCCAGACATTTTTCCGTCTGACAAGCATCCAAAGCCGCTGTTGCAAATCAGCGGCTTTTTTCATGCCAGTTGCATGCTGATGCGGGTTTTTCAGCGAAGCTGGATCGCGGGTGCATAATCCGGCTTACAAATCATGAACCGTCTCGCGTCCATCCTCCCCGCCGCTCAAGTGCTTGTGAGCGTTGATGCCACCAGCAAAAAACGCGCTTTTGAAGAAGCCGGTTTGCTGTTCGAGAGCCTGCACGGCCTCAGCCGCGCCTTGATCACCGACAGCCTGTTTGCGCGTGAGCGCCTGGGCTCTACCGGCTTGGGTCATGGCGTGGCGATTCCACATGGGCGCATCAAGGGGCTCAAGTTCCCCATGGCGGCCGTGTTCCAGCTGGCCCAACCCATTGGCTTCGATGCGCCTGACGAGCAAGCCGTGGGTTTGCTGATCTTCTTGCTGGTGCCCGAGGCGGCCACGCAAAAGCACCTTGAAATCTTGTCCGAGATCGCCGAGTTGCTCAGTGACGCACCCTTGCGTGAGCGCATCAAGGCTTGCACCGATGCGGCTGAATTGCATCAGCTGATTGCCACTTGGCAGTCCACGCAGCCAGCCTGATCTCCTGACCTCTTTCGGAAGCGATCCCTGCCGTGAAACCCCATGTGGTCAGTGCCGATGTCCTGTTCGAGGAATTTCGTTCTGTTCTGAAATGGGAGTGGGTCGCGGGGCTGGGTGCCTCCGAGCGCCGCTTCGATGAGGTGGTGATCCGCGCGGCCCGATCGGGTGCCGATCTGGTGGGCTACCTCAATTACATCCACCCTTACCGGGTGCAAATCCTGGGTGAGCGTGAAATCGCTTACCTGACCAACGCCACGCCTGAAGATTGTGCTCGACGCATTTCTCGCATCGTCACCTTGGAGCCGCCCGTGCTGGTGCTGGCCGACGGTCAGACGGCTCCCGACGCGCTGCTGTCCATGTGCGAGCGGGCGCAGATTCCGATGTTCGCCACCCACGAGTCCTCGGCGTTTGTGATCGATGTGCTGCGCGCTTATTTGTCCAAGCACTTTGCCGATCGCACCTCCATGCATGGCGTGTTCATGGACATTCTGGGGCTGGGTGTCATGATCACGGGCGAGTCGGGCTTGGGCAAGAGCGAGTTGGGCCTGGAGCTGATTTCGCGCGGCAACGGCCTGGTGGCCGACGATGCGGTCGACCTGTTTCGCATCAACCAGACCACCATCGAAGGCCGCTGCCCCGAGTTGCTGCAAAACCTGCTGGAAGTGCGTGGCATTGGTTTGCTCGACATCCGCGGCATCTTTGGCGAGACGGCGGTGCGCCGCAAGATGCGCCTCAAGCTCATCGTGCATCTGGTGCGCAAAGAGACCATGGAGCGCGACTACGAGCGCCTGCCCTACGAGCCCCTGACCCAGGATGTGCTGGGCGTACCGGTGCGCAAGGTGGTGATCCAGGTCGTGGCCGGGCGCAACATCGCCGTGCTGGTTGAGGCGGCCGTGCGCAACACGATTCTCCAGCTGCGCGGCATCGACACCTACCAAGAGTTTGTTGAGCGCCACCGCCGCGCCATGGAACAAGAAGGCTGAAGGCCTCTGTTGTGGCGCCAGTGGCCGGGTCGCTGACGGATCGCGTCGCAGCGGGGCCGCCGCGCCGCAACAGGCGCTGACAGCGCCTGCTTGTGAGGCTCAGCGGGTCTTGCTGGAGCAGGCCTCACACAGGCCATACAAAGACATGGCGTGGTCTTGCAGCAGCCAGTTTTTGGTCTTGGCCACCAGTTGCTGGCGGCGTTCAATCTCAGCGTCGTAAAACTCTTCCACCTTGCCGCAGCTGGTGCACACCAAGTGATCGTGGTGCTGGCCTTCGTTGAGTTCGTAAACGGCTTTGCCGCTCTCAAAATGGCTGCGGCTCAGGATGCCCGCTTGCTCGAACTGGGTCAGCACGCGGTAGACGGTGGCCAGGCCGATGTCCGATTGCTCTTGCAGCAGCACGCGGAACACGTCTTCGGCCGTCATGTGGCGCTGACGGCCCTTCTGGAACAGTTCCAGAATCTTCAGGCGTGGCAGGGTGGCTTTCAGCCCGGTATTTTTGAGTTCTTCGATATTGGCCATGAGAGGTCCTTAAGCCAGCGCACCAACCCGCTCTGACAGGCCCAGCCGCTACAATGGGTCGATCATATCGTTACCTCCCGATCCATGTCTGCTTATTCCCTTCGCGGCGCCCGGCTGAGCCTGGCCCTGGTGCTGTGTGCTGGTGCAGTTGCTTGCGGCGCTCTTGACAGTGCGGGCAGCCGCTTTGCCACGGCCGTCACGCCCTATCGGATTGAGGTGGTGCAAGGCAATTTCGTGTCCAAGGAGCAAGTGGCGGCGCTGCAGACGGGCATGAACCGGCAGCAGGTCAAAGAGCTGCTGGGTTCGCCTTTGGTGGTCAGCGTGTTCCACTCGGACCGCTGGGACTACGTGTTCACCCTGCGCCGCCAAGGCGTGGAGCCGCAATCGCGTCGTTTGAGTGTCTATTTCAGTGGCGACACGCTGGAGCGCTTTGAGGGCGACGAGATGCCCAGCGAGGCGGAATTTGTCTCCCAGCTCGACTCCCGGACCAAGTCCAAAAAGGTGCCGGTGCTCGAGGCTTCGGAAGAGGAATTGAAGAAATTCCCGGTGCCCAAGCGCCCGGCTGCTGCGGCGGCCAGTGGCTCAGCGGATCTGGTGGATGCCTCGGCGGTGTCGTACCCCCCGCTCGAAGGCCCCAAGCGCTGACGCTTGGTGCGGTATCTGACCTCGGGGCCTGGATGGGGCGCTGAACCGGGGCCTTTTTTGACTGACAGGATGTAGACCAAATGAGTGCTGATTTGCACAAGATCGCCGTTGCTGGCGCTTCGGGCCGCATGGGCCGCATGTTGCTGGAAGCCATTCACGCGGCCGATGACTGCACCGTGGCTGGGGCTTTGGACATCGCCAGCAGCCCCGCGGTGGGTTCGGATGCCACGGCCTTCTTGGGTCACCGCAGCGGCGTGTTGATCACCAGTGACCTGCGTGCCGGCCTGCAGCCCGCCCAGGTGCTGATTGACTTCACCCGCCCCGAAGGCACGCTGGAGCACTTGCGCGTCTGTCGCGAACTGGGCGTCAAGGTGGTGATTGGCACGACGGGCTTCAGCGACGCGCAAAAAGCCGAGATCGAAGCAGCCTCGCGCGACATCGCCATCATGATGGCGCCCAACATGAGCGTGGGTGTGAACGTCACGCTCAAGCTCTTGGAGATGGCGGCCAAGGCGCTCTCCACGGGCTACGACATCGAAATCATTGAAGCCCACCATCGCCACAAGGTGGATGCCCCCTCTGGCACGGCCCTGAAAATGGGCGAAGTGATCGCCGACGCATTGGGCCGCGACCTCAAAGATTGCGCTGTCTACGCCCGTGAAGGCGTGACTGGTGAGCGCGACCCGTCCTCCATTGGCTTTGCCACCGTGCGCGGCGGCGACATCGTGGGTGACCACACGGTGCTGTTCGCCGGCACCGGCGAGCGCATTGAGATCACGCACAAGTCGTCCAGCCGGGTCACCTACGCCCAGGGCAGCTTGCGTGCGGTGCGCTTCCTGGCCGGACAGTCCACCGGGCTGTTTGACATGTTTGATGTGCTTGGTTTGAACTGATTCGGCTCCCCCCATGGGCAGCTTGCAGTTTCTCAGTGAAGGTGATGGCCTCAGCCGGGGCGTCGCTGTGCTCCTGCTGCTGATGTCGGTGGCCAGCTGGGTGGTGATCCTGCGCAAGAGCTGGGTGCTGCGCCGCGCCTTGAGCGATGTGCAGCGCGGCACGGCTGCGTTTTGGCAATCGGATTCCTGGGCTCAGGCCCAACAGCGCCTGGGGGGGCTGGACCGCGATGGCGTGCTCCTGCCTCTGGTGCGCGCCGCGGAGGCCTTGCCAGCCGGCACGCTGGCCACATCGGGTTCGCGCGAGCAGCAACTCACGCGCCAGTTGCGTGATGCGCTGCACCTCACGCTTTTGCGCCTGCAATGGGGCCAAGTGGCGCTGGCCACGGTCGGGTCCACCGCGCCCTTCGTGGGTTTGCTGGGCACGGTGTGGGGCATCTTCCATGCCTTGACGGCGTTGGCCGGCGTGCGCACCCTGACGCTCGACCAGGTCGCGGGCCCAGTGGGCGAGGCCCTGGTCATGACGGCGGCGGGCCTGGGCGTGGCCATTCCGGCGGTGCTGGCATACAACGTGATGGGCCGCGTGGTGGGCCGCATTGAGGCTGACCTCGAGGGGTTTGCCCGCGACCTGCGCGAATTGAAGCTGCACCCGGCCAGCGCCGCGCCTTCGGCATGAGCTTCGGCCGGCTGGAGCGCAGCGAGCGCCCGCAACCCATGAGTGACATCAACGTCACCCCCTTGGTGGACGTGATGCTGGTGCTGGTGGTCATCTTGATTCTGACGGCCCCCCTGCTGGCCAGCAGCCTGCGCCTGGACCTGCCGCAGTCGAGTGCGGCTCAACCGGTGCAAAGCGCCCGTTCGGTGTCTTTGTCGCTGGATGCGGCCGGGCAGTTCTATTTGCAGGATCGCCCCCTGAGCGATGCTGACGGCGCCCGCCGCTTGAGCGAGCTGGCGGCGATCGACCCCCAAACCGAAGTCCAACTGCGTGCCGATGCCCGCGTCCCTTATGGCCGTGTGGTCCAGGTGCTGGGCCTGGCGCAGCAGGCGGGTTTGAGCCGCATTGGCTTTGTCGCTGAGCCGAGCACGGGCTCATCCGCCTCTCCCTGAAGCCAGGCCTTCGGGAGCGCCTAAAATCAGCCCATCGCAGGCCACAGGCCTGCACCCCCAACCGGCCGCGAACCTGGTGGCCACAGAGTTCTCCATGCAAGAAAAGTACAACCACATCGAGGTTGAGCGCGCCGCGCACAGCCACTGGACCGCCCGCGACGCCTACCGCGTCACCGAGCAAGCCGACAAGAAGAAGTTCTACGCCTGCTCCATGCTGCCCTACCCCAGCGGCAAGCTGCACATGGGCCATGTGCGCAACTACACCATCAACGACATGCTCACGCGCTACCTGCGCATGAATGGTCACAACGTGCTGATGCCCATGGGCTGGGACGCCTTCGGCCTGCCCGCTGAGAATGCCGCGTTGAAGAACGGTGTGCCGCCCGCGCAGTGGACCTACGACAACATCGCCTACATGAAGAAGCAGATGCAGGCCATGGGCCTGGCCATCGACTGGAGCCGCGAAGTGGCCACCTGCGATCCCAGCTACTACAAGTGGAACCAGTGGCTGTTCTTGAAGATGTTGGAAAAAGGCATTGCCTACCGCAAGACCCAGACCGTGAACTGGGACCCGGTGGACCAGACCGTGCTGGCCAACGAGCAGGTCATCGACGGTCGCGGCTGGCGCACGGGCGCCTTGGTCGAAAAGCGCGAGATCCCGGGTTATTACCTCAAGATCACCGATTACGCGCAAGAGTTGCTGGACCATGTGCAGGTTGGCAATGACAAGGCCACGCTCAACGGCTGGCCCGAGCGCGTGCGCCTGATGCAAGAGAACTGGATCGGCAAGTCCACCGGTGTGCGCTTTGCCTTTCCGCACGACATCCGCGGCAACGATGGGCAGTTGATTGGTGACGGCAAGCTGTTTGTCTTCACCACCCGGGCTGACACCATCATGGGGGTGACCTTCTGCGCGGTGGCGCCCGAGCACCCGCTGGCCCAACACGCTGCCGCAGCCAACCCCGCGCTGGCTGCCTTCATCGACGAATGCAAGAGCGGTGGCACCACCGAGGCCGAACTGGCCACGCAAGAGAAGAAGGGCCAGCCCACCGGCCTGTTTGTGATCCATCCGCTGACGGGTGAACAAGTCGAAGTCTGGATCGGCAACTACGTGCTGATGAGCTACGGCGACGGTGCCGTCATGGGCGTGCCGGCACACGACGAACGCGACTTTGCCTTTGCCCTCAAGTACCAACTGCCGATCAAGCAGGTGGTGCAGGTCGAAGGCGAAAGCTACGACCTGACCCAGTGGCAGGACTGGTACGGCGACAAGCTGCGCGGCGTGATGATCAACTCCGGCCCCTACGACGGCCTGAACTTCACCGACTGCGTGAATGCCGTGGCAGAAGCCCTGGCCGCCAAGGGCCTGGGCGAGAAGAAAACCACCTGGCGTCTGCGCGACTGGGGCGTGAGCCGCCAGCGCTACTGGGGCACGCCCATCCCCATCATCCATTGCGAAGAACACGGCCCGGTGCCGGTGCCCGAAAAAGACCTGCCGGTGGTGCTGCCGCAAGACTGCATCCCCGACGGGTCGGGCAACCCGTTGCACAAGCACGAAGGCTTCCATGCCGGCGTGACCTGCCCGGTGTGTGGCAAGCCAGCGCGCCGCGAGACCGACACCATGGACACCTTCGTGGACTCGTCCTGGTACTTCATGCGCTACTGCGACCCGAAGAACACCGAGACGATGGTGGCGGAGGGGGCCGATTACTGGATGCCGATGGACCAGTACATCGGCGGCATCGAGCACGCCATCCTGCACTTGCTCTATGCACGCTTCTGGACCAAGGTCATGCGTGACCTGGGTTTGGTCAAGGTCGACGAGCCCTTCACCAAGTTGCTCACGCAAGGCATGGTGCTCAACCACATCTACTCGCGTCGCACCGACAAGGGCGGCAAGGAGTACTTCTGGCCGCACGACGTGGAGCATGTGCTCGATGAGGGCGGCAAGATCATCGGCGCCAAGCTCAAGAACGCGGTGGGCGACCTGCCGGTGGGCACGGTCATCGACTACGAGGGCGTGGGCACCATGTCCAAGTCCAAGAACAATGGCGTGGATCCGCAGGACCTGATTGAGCGCTACGGCGCCGACACGGCCCGCATCTACACCATGTTCACCGCCCCGCCCGAGGCCACGCTGGAGTGGAACGACGCGGCCGTGGAAGGCAGCTACCGTTTCATGCGCCGCGTCTGGAACTTTGGCGGCAAGCTGCTGGCCTTGAATGCTGAGGTCGCGGCGGCCAGCACCCAGCAAGCGGCCAGCCTGGCGGACATCGAGTTCGGCAAGGAGGCCAAGGCTTTGCGCCTGGAAGTGCACACCGTGCTCAAGCAGGTGGACTACGACTACCAGCGCATGCAGTACAACACCGTGGTGTCGGGCACGATGAAGATGCTCAACGCCCTGGAAGACTTCAAGGCGCTCGACAGCGCAGGTGCCCAGGTCGCTTTGATCGAAGGCTTTGGCATCCTGCTGCGCTGCCTGTATCCGGCCACGCCCCACATCGCCCACAGCCTGTGGTCGGGTCTGGGTTATGCCGGCTCGCTGGGCGACCTGCTCGATGCACCGTGGCCGCAGGTTGATGAGTCGGCTTTGCAGCGCGACGAGGTCGAGCTGATGCTGCAGGTCAATGGCAAGCTGCGGGGTTCCATCCTGGTGCCCGCCAACGCTGACAAGGCCGCCATCGAAGCCATTGCCCTGGCCAATGAGGTCTACCTCAAGCTGGCCAATGGCGCTGCGCCCAAGAAGGTGGTGGTGGTGCCGGGTCGTTTGGTCAACGTGGTGGTCTGAGCATGCAACGCCGCACCGCCTTGATCTGGCCCATGGGGCTGCTGCTGGCTGGCTGCGGCTTCAAGCTGCGCCAAGCCCCCGACTTTGCGTTTGACAGTGCATTCATCAACGGCCTGAACAACTCGCCGCTGGTCATTGAGCTGCGGCGCAACCTGGAGGCCACCGACCGGGTCGAGGTGGTCCAGGACCCGCGTCAAATGGAGCGCGCACAGGTCATCATCGACTTGCTGTCCGATCAGCGCGAGAAGGTGGTGGTGGCGCTCAATGCCTCGGGCCAGGTGCGGCAGTTCCAGTTGCGCGTGCGCTTGCGCTTCAAATTGCGCACCTTGCAGGGCAAGGAGCTGATTGCGCCCACCGAAATCCTGCAACAGCGGGACATCAACTACAGCGAAACCCTGGCCTTGGCCAAGGAGACGGAAGAAGCCCTGCTCTACAAGAGCATGCAGACCGATGTGGTGCAGCAGTTGATGCGGCGTCTGGCAGCGGTTCGCGAGCTCTGAGGCGGGTCTTCATTCATGCAAGTCGCTTTCGGGCAACTGTCCACCCACCTGGCCAAAGGCCTGCGCTCGCTCTATACCTTGCACGGCGATGAGCCCTTGCAGTTGCAGGAGGCCGCGGACGCCATCCGTGCCAGCGCGCGCGCCCAGGGCTACACCGAGCGCAGCAGCTATACCGTGGCGGGCGCCCATTTCGACTGGAGTGAGGTGATGGCCGCAGGGGGCTCGCTGAGTCTGTTCGCGGAGCGCCAGATCGTCGAGGTCCGCATTCCTTCTGGCAAGCCGGGCAAAGAAGGCAGCCCGGCCATCCAGCAATTGGCGCAGGCGGCCCAGGGCAACGACAGCACCCTGACCCTGTTCATCTTGCCGCGCCTGGACAAGGCCACCCGCACCGGGGCCTGGTTCACGGCGCTCGAGCAAAACGGCGTCACCATCGGCGTCGAGCCAGTGGAGCGCCAAGCCCTGCCGGCGTGGATCGCCCACCGTTTGCAGCAGCAAGGCCAGCGCGTGGTGGGCGGGGAAGAAGGGGCTCGGACCCTGCAGTTTTTTGCTGACCGGGTGGAGGGCAATCTGCTGGCGGCCCACCAGGAAATCCAGAAGCTGGCCTTGCTGTTTCCGGCCGGCGAGCTGACCCCGGAGCAAGTCGAGGGGGCGGTGCTCAACGTGGCCCGTTATGACGTTTTCAAGCTGTCTGAATCCGTGTTGTCGGGCAAGGCGGGCCGAGTTCAGCGCATGCTCGACGGCCTGCGCGCCGAGGGCGAAGCCGAGGTGCTGGTGCACTACACCTTGGCCGAGGACATCCGTGCCCTCAAGCGCGTCAAGGACGCGGTGGCCGACGGCCGTCCCTTGCCCATGGCCCTGCGCGAGCAGCGCGTGTGGGGGCCGCGCGAGCGCCTGTTCGAACGCGTGGTGCCCCGTGTGGCGCAGCACGAATTGGCCAGCCTGTTGCAGGCGGCCCACGCGGTGGACGGCATTGTCAAAGGCTTGAAGCGCCCCGATTGGCCCAGTGACAACTGGCAGGCCTTGCAGCGCCTGGCCGGCATGCTGTGCACCCTCTGCCGGCGTTGAGTGCGCCGGGGACCGCTGCCTCCAGCGGTCTGGGCGCTTGCGGCAAAATAAGGGCATGAATGCCTTAAATGTTGCCGAGTACACCCAGACCCTGGGTCTGCAGGCCAAAACCGCTTCCGCCCAGATGGCCCGGGCCTCTGCCTCGACCAAGAACAAAGCCCTCAAAGCCCTGGCCCGTCTGCTGCGTGAGAACGTCGCGGCCCTGGCCGTCGACAATGCACGCGACCTGGAGCGCGCCACCGCCGCCGGCCTGTCGGCCCCCATGGTCGACCGCCTCAAGCTCAGTCCCCAGGTGCTGGAGACCTGCGCCCAAGGCTGTGAGCAGCTGGCCTCCATGCCTGAACTGATTGGTGAGTTGCAGGGTCTCAAGCAGCAACCCAGCGGCATCCGCGTGGGCCAGATGCGGGTGCCCATCGGCGTCTTTGGCATGATCTTCGAGAGCCGACCCAACGTCACCATCGAGGCCGCCAGCCTGTCGATCAAAAGCGGCAATGCCTGCATTTTGCGCGGCGGCTCGGAGGCGATTGAGTCCAACAAAGCCCTGGCGCGCTTGGTGCAACAGGCGCTGCTCGAGGCCGGCTTGCCCGAAGACGCCGTGCAGTTGGTGCAGACCACCGACCGCGAGGCGGTGGGGCAGCTGATTGCCATGCCCCAGTATGTGGATGTGATCATCCCGCGTGGCGGCAAGGGTTTGATCGAGCGCATCAGCCGCGAGGCCAAGGTGCCCGTCATCAAGCACCTGGATGGCAATTGCCACACCTATGTGGACGACCCTTGCGACCTGGACCTGGCCGTGCGCGTGACCGACAACGCCAAGACCCAAAAGTACAGCCCGTGCAATGCCAGCGAAAGCCTGTTGGTGGCGCGCGGTGTGGCGGCGGAGTTCCTGCCGCGAATCGGCGCCGTGTTTGCCGCCAAGGGCGTGGAAATGCGCTGCGACCCCGAGGCTTTGCAGCTGCTCAGCCCCGTCAGCGGCGCGCACCTGACGGCGGCCACCGAGCAAGACTGGTTCGAGGAGTACCTGGCCCCCATCATCAGCATCAAGGTGGTGGCCGGGGTGGATGAGGCCATCGCCCACATCAACCACTATTCGTCGCACCACACCGAAGCCATCCTGACGCGTGACCACGTGCACGCCCAGCGATTTCTGCGCGAGGTGGACTCGTCCAGTGTCATGGTCAACACCAGCACCCGTTTTGCCGACGGCTTCGAGTACGGCCTGGGGGCTGAAATCGGCATCAGCACGGACAAGTTCCACGCGCGCGGCCCGGTTGGCCTGGAAGGCCTCACCTCGCTGAAGTGGGTGGTCTTGGGCGAAGGCGAAGTCCGGTCTTGAGGCGCAGGCGCCCAGGCTCCGCGTGCCGGCAGCTGGGCGGGGCGTGGCTCTTGTAAAACGGGGCGACCGGCCCCATGTGTGGCCGATCCGCTCATTCGAGTCGAGCCTCTTCAATCATTTTCTGTACGAGGGCCAGCATGGTTCCGCATCTCATCACGGCGCTCACCGGCCCGATCAACGAACTGGAGCAGCGCATCCTGGACTCGATGCCGGCGATCGAGCGCTGGTTCCGCCTGGAATGGATGGAGCACACGCCGCCCTTCTACACCTCGGTGGACATCCGCAATGCCGGCTTCAAGCTGGCCCCGGTGGACACCAACCTCTACCCGGGCGGCTGGAACAACCTCACGCCGGAGATGCTGCCCCTGGCTGTGCAGGCCGCCATGGCCGCGATCGAGAAGATTTGCCCCGAGGCCAAGAACCTGCTGGTGATCCCAGAGAACCACACGCGAAACACCTTCTACCTGAGCAATGTGGTGCAGCTCAAGCGCATCTTCCACATGGCCGGATTGAATGTCCGCATTGGCTCGATCAGCCCGGACATCAAAGAGCCCACGGTGATCGACTTGCCCGGGGGCGAGCAGGTGACCCTGGAGCCCGTGATCCGCAGCAAGCGCCGCCTGGGCCTGAAGGACTTTGACCCGTGCACGATTTTGCTCAACAACGATCTGTCAGCGGGCGCCCCTGGCATTCTGGAAGACCTGCACGAGCAGTACCTGCTGCCGCCTCTGCACGCGGGCTGGTCGGTGCGCCGCAAGAGCAACCACTTTCAGAGCTATGAAGACATTTGCAAGCGCTTCGGCAAGCTCTTGGGCATCGACCCGTGGTTGATCAACCCCATGTTCAGCAAGTGCGGTGACGTCAACTTTGCCGAGGACCAAGGTCTGGAGTGCCTGCGCACCAATGTGGATGCCTTGCTGACCAAGATCAAGCGCAAGTACAAGGAGTACGGCATCCATGAGAAGCCGTTTGTGGTGGTCAAGGCCGACAACGGCACCTACGGCATGGGCATCATGACGGTGCGCGACGTCAAGGACTTGGATGGCCTCAACCGCAAGACCAAGAACAAGATGAGCGTCATCAAGGACGGTCAGACCGTCAACGACGTGATCATCCAAGAAGGTGTGCTGACCAACGAGCGCGTCAACGACAGCGTGGCCGAACCCGTGGTCTACATGATGGACCGCTATGTGGTGGGTGGTTTTTACCGCATCCATGCCGACCGGGGGGTGGACGAGAACCTCAATGCGCCGGGTGCGAGCTTTGTTCCGCTGGCCTTTGAGCACAGCACCCACATGCCTCAGCCTGGCATGAAGCCGGGCGCCAGTGCGCCCAATCGCTTCTACATGTATGGCGTGGTGGCGCGCTTGGCCATGCTGGCGGGCAGCTATGAGCTTGAGGCGACCGATCCGGACGCTGAGGTTTACACCTGACGCGTTGAGCGTTTTCGGCGCACTGGGTGCCTGCCCCATTTCAGAAGGCACGGCAAGTCTGGCATGTAATTCAGTTGCTGCACTGCAACAGCGCTGATCCTGGCGCTTGTTTTCGCGCGCTTGGCCTTCTTGCGCGTGGCCGTTGACGGAGCACAATAGCGGTCCTTCAGGCAACGGAACCTCACCCATTTGGGGGAGGTGTTTTTTGTGTCAGCTTCCAAATCCTCCCTCACGGCGCTCACCTTGGGCGCCATCGGCGTTGTCTACGGCGACATCGGGACCAGTGTTCTTTATGCGGTCAAAGAGGTGTTCAGTTCAGGGCATGTGCCATTCACCCCGGACAACATCTATGGCGTGCTGTCGATCTTCTTCTGGACGCTGACGGTCATCGTCTCGATCAAGTACGTGGTGCTGGTCCTGCGGGCCGACAACAATGGCGAAGGTGGCTTGGTGGCCATGCTGGCCCTGGCCTCGCAGTCGGTGAAAGACCGGCCCCAATTGCGCAGTGGCCTGCTTCTGGTCGGTATTTTTGGTACCTGTCTGTTTTACGGCGATGGGGTCATCACCCCGGCCATTTCGGTGCTGTCGGCGGTGGAGGGCCTGGAGGTGGTCTCGCCAGCCTTCAAGCGCTATGTGATTCCGCTGACCTTGGTCATTCTGTTTGGGCTGTTCTTGGTGCAAAAGCGCGGCACAGGCGGCATCGGCAAGTTTTTTGGCCCCATCACCTTGGTGTGGTTTGCTGTGGTGGCTTTGTTGGGGGTGGTTCACATCGCCAGCAACCCCGTCATCCTGTGGGCGCTCAGCCCTCACTACGCGGTGAAATTCATCTTTCTCAACCCGCTGGTGACCTTTGTCATCCTGGGCGCGGTGGTGTTGTGCGTGACGGGGGCCGAAGCCCTTTATGCCGACATGGGGCATTTTGGCAAGAAGCCGATCCGCTTGGCGTGGTTCTCGGTGGTCATGCCCTCGCTGACCCTCAATTACTTTGGCCAAGGGGCTTTGCTGCTGAGCAAGCCCGACGCGGTCAGCAACCCCTTCTTCATGATGGCGCCATCCTGGGCCTTGTTGCCCTTGGTGTGTTTGGCCACCATGGCCACGGTGATTGCCTCGCAAGCCCTGATCTCCGGTGCCTTCTCGGTCACCAAGCAGGTGATCCAGTTGGGCTACCTGCCGCGCTTGCAAATCCACCACACCAGCGTCAAGGACACGGGGCAGATTTACATGCCGTTCGTGAACTGGGGTCTTTTCGTGGCGATTGTGTTGGCCGTGGTGATGTTCAAGTCGTCCAGCAACCTCGCTGGCGCCTATGGCATCGCGGTGTGCACAGACATGTTGATCACCACAGTGCTCACTTTTTACGTCATCCGCTACGGCTGGAAGTACCCGCTGTGGTTGTGTGTCAGTGCCACGGGCTTCTTCTTCATGGTGGATTTGGTGTTCTGGGGCTCCAACCTCCTCAAGTTGCTGGACGGTGGCTGGTTTCCGCTCCTGATTGGCGGCGCCATTTTCTCGTTGATGGTGACGTGGAAACGCGGCCGCAGCCTGCTGGCCGAGAAGCAAAGAGCCGACGCCATCGACTTGCAAAGTTTTCTGGAAGCGGTGTTTGTCAGCCCCCCGTCGCGCGTGGAGGGCACGGCCGTGTTCCTCACCGCCGAACCAGGCTCGGTGCCCAATGCTTTGCTGCACAACCTCAAACACAACAAGGTGCTGCACCAGCAAAACCTGTTTGTCACGGTGCGCAACCACGAGGTGCCCTGGATTGGTCTGGACAAGCGCTTGAGCATCGAAACCCTGGGCCACGATTGCTGGCAGGTGGTGATCAACTATGGCTTCAAGAACGACCCCGATGTGCCCAAGGCCTTGGAGCAAATCCGCGGGCGGGGCTGTGACATCGATGCCATGAGCACCAGCTATTTCCTGTCGCGTGACACGGTCATCCCCACCATTGGCAGCGGCATGGCGCCCTGGCGCGAGAAGCTGTTTGCCCAGATGCACCACAACGCCAGTGGCGCTGCTGACTTCTTGAATCTGCCCAGCAACTCGGTGGTCGAGTTGGGCAGCAAGATCGAGATCTGAGCCTGAGTGGGGTCCTCAGCGCATTTGGCGCTGCGGTGCCACAATCGGCCCGATGCGTTTTTTCAAGGATCTGAGTCTGTCCGCCTTCACGGCGGGCTTTGTCGCGGTGTTGGTGGGCTTCACCAGCTCGGTTGCTTTGGTGTTCCAGGCTGCCCAGTCTTTCACCGCCGACCCTCAAATCATCTCGTCCTGGATGTGGGCGCTGGGATTGGGCATGGGCCTGAGTTCTTGGTTGCCTTCGCTGTGGTGGCGCCGTCCGGTGATGGTGGCTTGGTCCACTCCGGGGGCGGCGGTTTTGGCTGCCGCAGGCCTGGGTGGAGGCTTCTCGATGGGGGAGGCGGTCGGCGCTTTCATGGTTTGTGCCGCCCTGATCGTGTTGTTTGGCGCCACGGGTTGGTTTGAGCGCTTGCTCAGCCGCATCCCGGTCGCCATTGCGTCGGCCTTGTTGGCGGGGGTCTTGACCCGTTTTGGTCTCCAGGCCTTCTCGGCGGCGAAGACGGCGCCGGGTCTGGTGGTGCTGATGCTGCTGGCCTATTTGCTCAGTCGGCGCTATTTGGTACGTTATGCCGTGGTACTGACCTTGGCGGTGGGCCTGGCTTGGGTGTCTTTGATGGGGCATTTCAGCTTGGCCTCGGTGCAGATCGAACTGGCCCGGCCTGTTTTCATTGCGCCTGAATTCAGTGTGAGCGCCCTGGTCAGCTTGGCCATTCCTTTGTTTGTGGTGACCATGGCCAGCCAGAACCTGCCAGGGGTGGTCGCGATTCAGGCGGCCGGCTATGGCGGCGCACAGGGCATACCTGTCTCTAAAGTCATCACCCTGACGGGTTTGATGACGATGGTCTTGGCCCCCTTTGGGGCTTTTGCGCTGAATTTGAGCGCCATCACAGCGGCCATTTGCATGGGGCCAGAAGCCCACCGTGATCCCGCTCGCCGCTACACAGCAGCCGTGTCCTGTGGCGTGCTCTATGTCTTGATTGGTGTATTTGGCGGCACCGTCACCAGTGTCTTGTCCGCTTTTCCAACTGCCTTGGTGGCGGCGATCGCTGGTTTGGCGCTGCTGGGCACGATTGGCGGTGGCCTGGCTTCGGCATTGGCGCATGAGCCGCACCGTGAGGCGGCCTTGATCACCTTTTTGGTCACCCTCAGTGGGGTGGTTTTGTGGGACGTCGGTTCCGCCTTTTGGGGCGTGGTGGCCGGCGTTCTGGCTTTGTTCATTCAATATGGTCGATCCTGGATGGCATCGACGAGGACTGCATCATGAATATCTTGTTTGTCGCCGATCCGCTGGAGAGCTTCAAGATCTACAAAGACACCACGTTTGTGATGATGCGCGAGCTGCAAAGCCGCGCTCATCAGATCTGGGCTTGTGAGCCCGCTGACATCAGCTGGGCACGTGGCGAGCGGGTGCAAGCCACGGCACGTCATATCCACCTCAATGGCCATGCAGAGGCCTGGTTCGATGTGCGCAGCACAGAGGCGCGTGATCTGCGCGAATTCGATGTGGTGCTGATGCGCAAGGATCCCCCCTTCGATTCAGAGTATTTCTACAGCACCCACCTGCTCAGCCAAGCCGAGCGCGAAGGCGCCCGGGTGCTGAACAAGCCAGCGGCGCTGCGCGACCACCCGGAGAAGCTGGCCATCATGGAGTTTCCCGACTTGATCGGACCCACCTTGGTCACACGCAATGCGGCGGCCATTCGCCAGTTCCATGCGGAGCATGGCGACATCATCCTCAAGCCCCTGGACGGCATGGGGGGCATGGGGATCTTCCGCGTGGGGCGTGATGGGCTCAACTTGGGCAGCATCATCGAGACGCTGAATCAAAACGGGGCGGTGTCCGTCATGGTGCAGCGCTTCTTGCCCGAGATTGCCGACGGCGACAAGCGCGTGCTGATCATTGGCGGCAAGCCAGTCCCTTACTGTTTGGCTCGCATTCCCCAGGGGGGCGAGGTGCGTGGCAACTTGGCCGCCGGTGGCAAAGGGGTGGCGCGGCCCTTGTCGGCGCGCGACCGAGAGATCGCTGAGCAATTGGGGCCCATCCTGATCGAGCGCGGCTTGTTGTTGGTGGGGGTGGACGTGATTGGCGACTGTGTCACTGAGATCAACGTCACCAGCCCGACCTGCTTCCAGGAGATCCACGATCAGACGGGCTGCGATGTCCCGGCCCTTTACGCGGATGCGGTGGAAGCCTGGGTCACCAGTCATCCGCGACTTTTTTAAGTCCCGGGTTCGTTCTCTTGTGTTGAGCCTGATTTCTTGTGTATACTTGAGGGCTCGACTGATCAAACAGTCCTTCTGTGTAGCGGCTTAAGTGGCTGCGCAGAAGTTTGGTGAAGTGGTGGTGTGAAAGAGTTTCTTTTGTGCTGCGACGGAGCTGAAGAAAAAAGTCTTCTTCGAGTTGACTGTGCTGCGAAAAGCGGTATATAATTCGAGGCTCTGCTGAAAACGCAGTGACTGACAAGCGGTTGGTTGGTGAGGGGTTCGAAAGAGTTCTGAGTTGACT
>NZ_JAQSIO010000007.1 GCF_028649455.1 Curvibacter microcysteis
TGATTGCCGCCGTTCGCAAGACGGACTACGAACGCCTGCTCACGAGCGGATTTTGACGCTCGAATAGTTGGGCGCCTCGTCCGTGGGATGCGTTGTTGTGTGCAGATTTGCCTCCCACCCGCCGCCCAACGCCTTGAAGATGGCTACGGCCGAGCGGGCCGACTCCGTCTGCGCTTGTACACGCGCCTCGGTCGCCCGGAGCAGCGCCTCGTCAGCGTGCAGTACTTCGATCAAGCTGACAACACCCTTTTGGTAGGCAGAGAACGATGCGGCGCGCGCGCGGCCCAGCGAGTCAACGCCGCCCGTCAACACCGCCACCTCCTCCTGTCGGCGGTCGAGGGCCGAGAGCGCGTTTTCCACATCCTCCGTGGCCTTGAAGGCTGCCAGCCGGTAGGCGGCCAGCATCTCTGCCTCTTGGCCCTTGGCTTGTTCAATCTGCGCATTGATGCGTGCAAAGTCGAAAAGGCGCCAGCGCAGCCCGAGCACGCCCGCGGCCTGGCTGGCGCCGCCTGAGAACAGGTTGCCGCTGGAGACAGAGGTCGCGCTCCCCACCAAACCGCTGAGGGAGAGCTTGGGGTAGTACTCCGAGATGGCAGCGCCAATGCGCGCATTCGATGCGGCCAGGCGGCGCTCGGCAACGATGAGGTCTGGCCTGCGCCTGAGCAGGTCGCTGGGCGAGCCCGTCGCGATGCCCTGGGGCGTGCTGGGGATGTGGCCCGGTGCAATGAGTTCTGCGCGGTGGGTGCCTGGGAGGGTTCCCAGGATCACATCCATCGCGTTCATCGCCGTGTCCAGGGACGCATCCAGCATGGGGATGACCGCTTGCGCCTGCGACAGCGCGCCTTCTGCCTGCCGCACCTGGAGTTCTGCCGCGAGGCCTTTGCCGTGCAGCAGCCGGATTTTGGAAAGTAAATCCTGCTGGGTCTGTACCTGCTGGCGGGCCACGTCCCGGCGGGCCTGCAGGCCACGCACGGTGATGTAGATGTCTGCCGTCTGCGCCGCCACGGCCAGCCGGGTGGCCACCGCGCCTGCTTCCGAGGACTGATATTCGGCCGTGTCCGCCTCCCGCCCCCGGCGCAGGCCGCCAAACACATCCAGCTCCCAACTGGCGCCCAGGTTGGCCTCGTAAGCGCTGCCATACCGGTCAAAGCCGGGCGTCGAACTCAGAACCTGCCCCAAAGGCGTTTGCGTGGACTGGTAGGCCCGTGCTGCCTGGCCTGACACGGCGGCAGACGGCAGCAGTGCGGCGTCGGCAGCGCCCAGCCCCGCACGCGCCTGGGCCACACGGGCAGCGGCTTGCGCCAGGTCCAGGTTCTGCTGCAGCGCCAGCGACACGAACTGCGTCAACTGTGGGTCGCCAAAGCTGGACCACCAGTGGGCCAGATTTGGGGGCACCTTCTCCAGCGGTTGCTCTCTCAGGGTCCGCTCCTGGAACTGTTCAGGCAGGGCGACAGGGGGGCGAACATAGTCCGGCCCCACGGCACAGCCAGCGGACAGGCTGGCCACAAGAAGGGCGGCGAGGGTGTGTTTGGGCAGCATGGTGTTTTCCGATCGTCAGGGCATTGGGTTGTGACCATAATACCAAATGGTCACTGGTTGTCTAGTGTGCGAGACTGTCGTAAGCTGCACCCATGACCAAAACCAGCCATCCCACCGCCGCAGGCCGGGGCCCTGCGGACCACGAGGTGCGAAACCAGATCGTGACCGCCGCCACCGAGCACTTCAGCCGTTACGGCTACGAAAAAACCACTGTGTCCGACCTGGCCAAGGAAATCGGTTTTTCCAAGGCCTATATCTACAAGTTCTTCGAGTCCAAGCAGGCCATTGGCGAGATGATTTGCACCAACTGCCTGAGCGATATCGAGAGCGAGGTCCGTGCCGCCGTGGCCCAGGCCGATCGGCCGCCCGAGAAGCTGCGGCGCATGTTCAAAGCCATTGTGGAGTCGAGCCTGCGGCTCTTTTTTCAGGACAGAAAGCTCTACGAGATTGCCACCTCGGCGGCGACTGAGCGCTGGCAGTCCACCATTGTTTATGAAGAGCGCCTGCAGGCGCTGCTGCGGGATGTGTTGCAGGAAGGCCGGCAAACCGGTGACTTCGAGCGCAAGACGCCGCTGGATGAAACCACCGCCGCTATCCATCTGGTGATGCGCCCCTACCTCAACCCCCTGATCCTCCAGCACAGCCTGGACTACGCCAATGAGGCGCCCGCCCAGCTGTCCAGCCTGGTTCTGCGCAGCCTGTCTCCTTGATCCAAAAAAGATTTGTGACCATTGACTAATTTGGTCACAAGAATCACAATGAAAGTCCCGATCCATTCGCACAAGGGACTTTCATGCTCCGGCCTCGCCTTGCCACCCTGTTTCTCGTTTCTGCCTTGCCGTTGGCGCTGGTCGCTTGCGGCGAAAAGGCTTCTTCCGACCCCCGCACCCAGGCGCCGCTGGTGCGCGCCGCCGTTGTCCAGGAGGCCTCGGCTTCGACCCGGGCGTTCACCGGCACCGTAGCGGCGCGGGTGCAGAGCGACCTGGGCTTTCGTGTCCCGGGCAAGGTGCTGGAGCGGCTGGTGGATGCGGGGCAGACCGTCCAACGCGGCCAGCCGCTCATGCGCATCGATGCGGTGGACTTGAAGCTGGCCGCCCATGCGCAGCAAGAGGCTGTGGCCGCTGCACGTGCCCGTGCACGCCAGGCGGCAGACGATGAAGCGCGCTACCGCGACCTGCGCGGCACAGGTGCCATTTCTGCCACTGCCTACGACCAGGCGAAGGCAGCGGCAGACGCCGCCCAGGCGCAGCTCAGCGCTGCTGAAGCCCAGGCCGATGTCTCCCGCAATGCCAGCCGCTACGCTGAGCTGGTGGCCGATGGCGACGGCGTTGTGGTGGAAACACTGGCTGAGCCCGGCCAAGTGGTGAGTGCCGGTCAACCTGTGGTCCGCCTGGCCCACGCAGGCCGCCGCGAGGCGCTCATCCAGTTGCCTGAGACTCTGCGCCCCGCCATCGGGTCGCAGGCGCAAGCCACCTTGTTCGGCAAAGAGGGCCTCGCCGTCCCGGCCAAGCTGCGGCAGCTGTCCAGCGCGGCAGACCGGGTGACGCGCACCTTCGAGGCCCGTTATGTGCTGGAAGGCGACTTGGCCAACGCGCCCCTGGGCACCACGGTGGTGGTGCGCATCGCAGACGACAAAACCTCTGTGGCGGCGGGCCTGCAAGTGCCCATCGGCGCCTTGTTCGACGCGGGCAAGGGCCCCGGCGTGTGGGTGATTCGCGGTGAACCGGCCCAGGTGGCCTGGCAGCCGGTGGCCGTCCAGCGCCTGGACGATTCGGGGGCCTATGTGACGGGCCAAATCAAGCCTGGGGAGCGGGTTGTTGCGCTGGGTGCGCACTTGCTGCGTGAAGGCGATGCGGTCCGGCTGGCCGATATGGCGGCTTCCGCCGCCGTGACCGAAGGAGCACGTCCGTGAGCCAAGGCCGTTTCAACCTGTCGGCGCTGGCAGTGCGCGAGCGCGCCATCACCCTGTTCCTGATTTTCCTGATCTCTGCGGCAGGCATTCTGGCGTTCGCCAAGCTCGGGCGCGCGGAAGACCCGCCTTTCACGATCAAGCAGATGACGATCGTCACGGCCTGGCCCGGCGCCACCGCGCAGGAGATGCAGGACCAAGTCGCAGAGCCCCTGGAAAAGCGCATGCAGGAGTTGCGCTGGTACGACCGCTCTGAAACCTTCACCCGCCCTGGCTTGGCGTTCACCATGGTGTCGCTGCTCGACAGCGCACCGCCGTCGCAGGTGCAGGAAGAGTTCTACCAGGCCCGCAAGAAGATCAGCGATGAGGCCCGAAGGCTGCCTGCAGGCGTCATCGGTCCCATGGTCAATGACGAATATGCCGATGTGACCTTTGCGCTGTTCGCCCTCAAGGCCAAGGGCGAGCCCCAAAGGCAACTGGTGCGCGATGCCGAGGTGCTGCGCCAGCAACTGCTGCACGTGGCGGGTGTCAAGAAGGTCAACATCATCGGGGAGCAGTCCGATCGGATCTTTGTCTCCTTCTCTCACGACCGGCTGGCCACGCTGGGCGTTTCACCCCAGGACATTTTTGTCGCCCTCAACAGCCAGAACGTGCTGACCCCTGCAGGCTCCATCGAAACCCAGGGGCCGCAGGTCTTCCTGCGTGTGGACGGCGCGCTCAACACGCTGGAGAAGATCCGGCAGACCCCCATCGTCGCGCAGGGGCGGACGCTCAAGCTGTCGGACGTGGCGACCGTCGAACGCGGCTACGAAGACCCTGCCACGTTCCTCGTGCGCAACGGTGGCGAGCCAGCGCTGCTGCTGGGCGTGGTGATGCGCGACGACTGGAACGGGCTCGATCTGGGCAAGGCGCTGGAGGCCGAGGTCACCCAAATCAACTCCCAACTCCCCATGGGCATGACGCTGACCAAGGTGACCGACCAGGCTGTCAACATCGCCTCGGCGGTGGACGAGTTCATGGTCAAGTTTTTCGTCGCCCTGCTGGTGGTGATGGTGGTGTGTTTTGTCAGCATGGGCTGGCGTGTGGGCATCGTGGTGGCAGCCGCTGTGCCGCTGACGCTGGCGGCGGTGTTTGTGGTCATGGCCGCCTCGGGCAAGAACTTTGACCGCATCACGCTGGGCTCACTCATCCTGGCGCTGGGCTTGCTGGTGGACGACGCCATCATCGCCATCGAAATGATGGTGGTGAAGATGGAAGAGGGTTACGACCGTGTGGCCGCCTCTGCCTACGCCTGGAGCCACACGGCGGCGCCCATGCTTTCGGGCACGCTGGTCACAGCCATTGGCTTCATGCCCAATGGCTTTGCACGCTCCACAGCAGGTGAATACACCAGCAACATGTTCTGGATCGTCGGCATTGCATTGATTGCGTCGTGGGTGGTGGCCGTGGTGTTCACGCCGTACCTGGGCGTCAAGCTGTTGCCCGACCTCAAAAAGGTCGAGGGCGGGCACGGCGCCATCTACGACACGCCGCGCTACAACCGGTTTCGCCAGTTGCTCGGCCGCGTCATTGCGCGCAAGTGGATCGTGGCGGCCTCCGTCGTCACGCTCTTTGTGGTGTCGTTGCTGGGCATGGCCGTGGTCAAGAAGCAGTTCTTCCCCACGTCTGACCGGCCGGAAGTGCTGGTCGAGGTGCAGATGCCCTATGGCACGTCCATCGAACAAACCAGCGCCGCCACGGCCAAGGTCGAAGCCTGGCTGGCGAAGCAGGACGAGGCCAAGGTGGTGACCGCCTACATCGGCCAGGGCGCACCGCGCTTCTTCCTGGCCATGTCGCCCGAGCTGCCGGACCCATCGTTCGCCAAGGTCGTGGTGCTCACGGGCAACGACAAGGAGCGGGAGGCCCTCAAGTTCAGGCTGCGCCATGCCGTGGCCGATGGCCTGGCGCCAGAAGCGCAGGTGCGGGTCACGCAAATCGTGTTCGGCCCACCCTCGCCCTTCCCGGTGGCTTACCGTGTCATGGGCCCCGACACCAACAAGCTGCGCGCAATCGCCGCCGAGGTCGAGGCCGTGCTGCAGGCCAGCCCGATGATGCGCACCGTCAACACAGACTGGGGCCCGCGCGTCCCGACCCTGCACTTCACACTCGAACAGGACCGCCTGACGGCCGTGGGCCTCAGCTCCAGCGCGGTGGCCCAGCAGCTGCAGTTCTTGCTGAGCGGCGCGCCGCTCACGGAGGTGCGCGAGGACATCCGCTCGGTGCAGGTCATGGGCCGGGCCGCTGGCGATGTCCGCCTGGACCCTGCGAAGATTTCTGGCCTGTCGCTGGTGGGATCGGGCGGGCAGCGCATCCCGCTGTCGCAGGTGGGCAAGGTCGATGTGCGCATGGAAGACCCCATCCTGCGCCGACGCGACCGCACGCCGACCATCACGGTGCGTGGCGACATTGCCGAAGGCCTGCAGCCGCCGGATGTGTCCACCGCCATCACCCAGCAGCTCCAGCCCATCATGGACAAGTTGCCGGGCGGCTACCGCATCGTCGAGGCAGGCTCCATCGAAGAGGCGGGCAAGGCCACTGTCGCCATGCTGCCGATCTTCCCCATCATGCTGGCGGCCACCCTGCTCATCATCATCCTGCAGGTCCGCTCCATTTCGGGCATGGTGATGGTCTTCCTGACCAGCCCGTTGGGCCTGATCGGTGTTGTGCCCACGCTGCTCCTGTTCCAGCAGCCTTTCGGCATCAATGCGCTGGTGGGTTTGATTGCGCTGTCGGGCATCTTGATGCGCAACACGCTGATCCTGATCGGGCAGATCCGCGAGAACGAAGATGCCGGTCTGGACCCCTTCCGCGCCGTGGTCGAGGCCACTGTGCAACGTGCCCGCCCGGTGATCCTCACCGCCCTGGCTGCCATCCTGGCGTTCATCCCGCTCACGCACTCCGTGTTCTGGGGAACGCTGGCCTACACCTTGATCGGCGGCACGCTGGCTGGCACGGTGCTCACGCTCGTGTTCCTGCCTGCGATGTATTCGATCTGGTTCGGTATTCGGCCCGCTCGTTCTTCCGCCGCATCCCCAGCGTCTGTCTGACTCCCCCACTGCACATCCCTCCTACCAAAAAAAGGAACTGCCATGTCGAAATCCAAAGTTGTCGTTGTCACCGGCGTGTCCTCGGGCATCGGCCGTGCTGCGGCCATACAGTTTGCCCAGCAGGGCTGCCGGGTCTTCGGCACCGTGCGCAACACCGCCAAAGCGCACGCCATTCCCAACGTGACGCTCATTGAGATGGACATCCGCGACGAGGTGTCGGTGGAGCGTGGCATCCAGACCATCATCGGGCAGGCCCAGCGCATCGACGTACTGGTCAACAGCGCGGGCGTGACCTTGCTGGGTGCGGCCGAAGAAACCTCTGTGGAGGAGGCACAGACGCTGTTTGACACCAACCTCTTCGGCGTCTTGCGCGTGACCAAGGCGGTACTGCCCCACATGCGCGCGCAGCGCTCCGGCCGCATCGTCAATGTGAGCTCGGTGCTCGGCTTTCTGCCTGCGCCCTACATGGCGCTCTATTCGGCGTCCAAGCATGCGGTTGAAGGGCTGGCCGAGACGCTGGACCACGAGGTGCGCCAGTTCGGCATTCGCGTCTCACTGGTCGAGCCCTCCTTCACCAAGACCAACCTGGATTTGAATGCGCCCCAAACGGTGGCCCAGATCGCTGACTACAGCCAGGAGCTGGAGATCGTGTCGAAAGCGATCCAGGGCAACGTGCAGAAGGCCCCCCCGCCCCAGGGCGTGGCCGACACCATCGTCCGTGCCGCACTCGGGGCCTGGAAGATGCGCCACACGCCCAAGGGAGAGGCATCGCTGCTGGCCAAGCTGCGCCGTTTCATGCCTGCAGGCCCGGTGGGCAAGGGCCTGCGCAAATCGTTCGGACTGGCGTAACGCGCTGGCAACGATCCCCCGCGCAGCCGCTGGCGGCAAGCCCACCGTGGCCTGTGGCAAGTGCACTGCCTTGTGACTCCACTGGAGAGCATCGTGATGAAAGAAAACAAACCCACGGACTGGGCTGCGCAGCAGACTGACGCTGTACACCGCATGCGCGAAGGCGGTGGCCTGCCGGGCTTAGCCCGCGCAGAGCAGATCGCAGGAAAGAGCGGCCGCCAGATCCTCGAAGCCATGGTGTCTGGCGAGCTGCCCTACCCGCCGATGAACGACACCATGAACCTCGCGTTGCTGGAGGTGGGCGATGGCCGCGCCGTGTTCCAGGGCATCCCGCTGCTAGCGCACTACAACCCGCTGGGCAGCGTGCATGGGGGCTGGTTTGCGTCGCTCCTGGACTCTGCACTGGGTTGCGCAATTCAGTCCGCGCTGCCTGCGGGGCGGTCCTACACCACAGCCGAACTCAGCATCAAGATCGTGCGGTCTGCGTCCCACAAAACCGGCCCGCTGCGGGCCACGGGCAGACTGATTCATGGCGGTGATCGGCTCGCAACCGCCGAGGCCCGCGTTGAGGATGAGCACGGCAAGCTGTATGCCCACGCCACCACGACATGCCTGGTCTTTGACTTGTCGAGACGCGATGCGTAGCGCAGTTTGCACTCGGTTGATTCAGCCGCCGTCACGTTCGTGCCCGAATAGCCCCATGCGCCAAGCCAGATTTCATGCGGCAGGCAAGAGACCGCCATGCTATTCGTGAAGGACAGTCCGTCGGAGGTGGCGGTACGCAGGCTCAAGGTGTGCCGCCTCTTCGCCGGAATGGATGAATCGAAGCTCTCCGAGGTAGCTCGCCAGTGCAGTTGGCAACAACTACACACAGGGCACATTGCGACAGGCAGATCCCAAGACACCTTCTTTATCGTCTGCCAAGGCAAGATGCGCGTGTCGGCCTTGTCTCCGAATGGGCGCGAGCTACTCATTGCGGACTTTGAACAAGGCGGGCATTTTGGGGTCATCGGCGTGCTGGGGGCGAGTGCCGCGTCCTTGCAGGCGCATGCGCTGGAACCGTCGTTACTGGCCTGCCTGCAACGTGCAGATTTCATGCGGCTGGTTCACGAGAATGTCCCTCTGGCTGGACTGGTGCGCGAATCGCTCCAGATCGCGGCAGAACAATTGATGAGCCGCCTGGTCGAGCTGGGCGTTCTAAACATTGCGGGACGACTCTACAGTTGCTTGCTGGAGATGGCCCGACAAGCCGGCGTTGTGGACAACCGTGCCGTCATCACGCCAGCGCCACTTCGTGCCGAGTTGGCGACACGGATTGCGGCCTCACGCGAAGAAGTCAGTCGGGAACTGGCACGGCTGCGCAAGCTGGGGCTCATCACTTCCACACGCCAAAGAATCGTGCTGAACGATGTAGCGGCACTGGAGCTGCGACTTCAGAACCTTTGAATGGAGCTGATGGTGTACAGGCTCACCTGAATGACCACTTTGAGAGGCGGTCCGAAGCCCGCCTCTCGTGGCCCGTCAAAGTTCGCCGGACGAAATCTGGCCCTTGCGCAGAGCCTCGGCGGCGGCGGCGCTGACTGCCGTGCGATCAGCCTTTGATTGATATGCCAGAGCCTGCGAGCCCGCAGGATGCACGCTGCGCGTCTTGACCGCAGTAGCGGCTTCAGCAGCCACTTCGGCGCGTGTGCGTTGGGTCTCGAATTTCAGTGCGTACTGGGAAGCGTCTGCTTCGTCAGCCTGCGCACCGAAGGACGCAAATACCGCCATGGCAGAGATAGAAAGAATGCGAAAAGTCGTGTTCATGATGGTTCCTCATTGAATGTGCGCTTCGAAAGCATCCCGCTACCCACAAGCAAGTCCATCGCGTCATGCGCATGGCCTGTCTTGGGGCGTTGTCTACCTCCTGGCGCTGAGAAAATTCTCGATCTTTGATCTGATGCAGTCTGTGTGTTTTCTCACGTAGATCTCGATATCGCATGGGGCCATGACTAGCGCTCACCCGATCATTTTCGATCGCCTAGGACACTCAGCAGGTATCACTCGGGATAGCGCTCCCAATGAGCAATTGCATTTTTTCGGGTCAATGAAGTCGCACGATCAGCATCCGCTATTGGGAATTTCATACAGATGGCCAGCTGTCTCAGGTTGGCACCTGGCAGCAGAGACAGATCAATCGATTGTTTGCCAATACCCGACGTGCATCCGCTGCGCGTGCAGCTTAGAGAACTTAGAGCTTGTTGTTTTGCTCGCCCCTAGGGGCGACTGACTACGATCTGTACGCCGCCATGAAGACCCGTACGGCCTCGCGCAGCAGGGCGTTGTTTTCCCGGGGATCTGGCCGCTCGAGCATCAACAACCCGCGGAAGTGTCCGGAACCCAGAAACATGGACAGGAAAAGGTCCGCAGCCTGAAGCGGGTTCCGCACCTTCAGCGTGCCCGCCAAGTGGGCGCGCCGCAGGTACGCCGCCAGTTCGCTGGTTGCACGCTCCGGGCCTACCTTGTAAAACTCGCGGCAGACTTCCGGTTGCGCCCCCGCGACTCCGTAGACGGAGCGCAACGCGCCAAGCGCGTCGTCCCCACGTGTCAATGCAAGGAACCGGGTGCCGATCACCAGCAGCGCCTTCTCCGGCTCGGTCGGGTCCAGCGCCTCGGCGCCCGGGACGTCCGCTACCACCACCGCTGTCCTGTCGCGCACGACCGCGTGGAAAAGTCCCTCCTTGGACCCGAAGTTGTTGTAAACGGTCATCTTGGACACACCAGCATCCGCTGCGATGGCATCCACGCTGGCACGCTCCAGGCCATGCTCATTGAAGTGTTTTTGTGCCGCCTCCAGGATGCGCCGCACACGCTCAGGATCGCGTGGTCGGCCGCGTTGGGACTTGGGCGAGGGCGATAGGGAGGTTGACATGGTTTATATAGTGGACTTGACGGTCCATTATATAAATCTTACATTGCTGTACTTGAAAGTCCAATAATCAATCAATCTACATGGAGCCCATCACCATGGATGACGTCATCATCATCGGCGGCAGCTTTGCTGGCCTCGCCGCCGCCCTGCAACTCGGCCGTGCCCGCCGCAAAGTCACTGTTCTCGATACGGGTCGGCCGCGCAACCGCTTCGGTCATCACTCGCATGGCCTGCTCGGCCACGATCACAAGCCACCGCTGGATATCCTGGCCGAGGCGCGGCAGCAGCTGGCGCGTTATCCCGCGATCAGGCTGGTCAGTGCCCGGGCCGAGAGCGTGTCTGGCGCCATCGACGATTTCTGCGTCGTCACTGACGATAACGAAAGCCTCAGGGCGCGTCGCCTGATCCTGAGCTATGGCGTCGCCGACCAGATGCCCAATGTTCCAGGCTTCGCCGAAAGCTGGGGCAGGTCCATCGTGCCTTGCCCCTATTGCGACGGCTTTGAAGTCGCCGACCAGCATTGGGGCGTCGTCTGGTCGGGCCCGCAGTCGTTCCAGTCTGTCAGGCTGTTCCGCGATTGGACTGACAAGCTGACGGTCTTTGCCGATGGCCATGACATTGCGCCAGATGTCCTGGCCGATCTGGCGCGCCGCAACATCCCAGTTGCCGATGGCCGGATCGTCGAGATCGCCCACCAGCAGGGCCACATCGCCACCGTCAATCTCGATACCGGTCGCAACGTTGCGGTCGATATCCTGTTCGCCCAGCCGCGCAACAAGCCGTCCGCAAGCCTGCATGCATCACTGGGCCTCGCCACGGTCGATACGCCCAACGGCATCGTCCTCAAGGTTGATGAGCGCCGTCAAACCAGTGTGCCCGGCATCTACGCAGCTGGCGACCTCGCGACGCCCTTCTTGCCCTCGGTCACCCAGTCAACATGGCAGGGTGCGATGGCGGGCATCTTTGCCCAGCAGTCAATGGTGGTTTGAGGACGCCGAGTACTCTTTTGGGGTTGCTGTGGGCTATTGCGAGAAACACGGTCGTGGCGACGAAGCGAGCCGCAACACTTGCCGTCGATCCGGTGAGTGTGTGGCTGTGCATGCCGGGCACGACCTCGTCATGGAGTGATACGGAGATATGAGCTTGCTTGAACTGAAGGTTCCGCCTCCCATCGTTGCGCTTGTCCTAGCGCTTCTCATGTGGATGACGACGCCGTCCGCCGGAGGCCTCTTGCAGTTGCCCCATCCGGTCAGCGTGCTCTTTGCTGTTGTCTTGGTGTGCGTTGGCCTGGGCATCAGCTTTGCCGGAGTCGTTGCGTTTCGGCGCGCCAAGACCACAGTGAGTCCGACGAGGGCAAGCTCGGCGTCTTCTTTGGTTGTCCAAGGCGTCTACAGATACACGCGCAATCCCATGTACGTCGGTTTCTTGCTAACCCTGTTGGCCTGGGCAGTGTTTCTGGAAAATCCGCTCGCTACCCTATGGGCTCTGGTGTTTGTGCTTTACATCACCTGAATCGCCCCGGTTTCTGCGGAGGCTGTTTGGTTTAAGTCAGACCACCACGTCGGCGCCCTGACTGGCGAGTTGCCGATAGTAGTTTGCCTCAGCCTCAGCAGGCGGGATGTACCCGATGGGTTCGAGCAGGCGATGGTGGTTGAACCACGATACCCATTCGAGCGTGGCGAACTCGACTGCTTCCTTGGTTTTCCATGGAGCCCTGCGGTGAATCAGTTCGGCCTTGTACAGGCCGTTGATGGTCTCGGCCAGGGCGTTGTCGTAGCTGTCGCCCTTGCTGCCTACCGAAGGCTCGATGCCAGCTTCCGCCAGTCGCTCGGTGTACCGGATACTGACGTACTGCGAGCCTCTATCGGAGTGACAGACCAGACTGCCGTCGCGTTCGGGTTGGCGGTCATACAGGGCTTGCTCCAGGGCGTCGAGAACAAAGTCCGTGCGCATTGAACTGCTCACCCGCCACCCAACGATGCGCCTGGCAAACACGTCGATGACGAAGGCTACGTACAGCCAGCCTTGCCAAGTCGAAACGTAAGTGAAGTCGCTCACCCACAACTGGTTCGGCCTCTCGGCCCGGAACTGCCGGTTGACCCGGTCCAGGGGGCATAGCGCTTTTGCATCGCCGACCGTAGTGCGCACCACCCTTCCACGCATCACACCGCGCAGGCCCATGCTGCGCATCAGACGCTCTACCGTGCAGCGGGCCACGGTCACGCCTTCGCGCGCTAGTTGTCGCCATACCTTGTCGGCGCCATAAACCTGCATGTTGGCCTGCCAGACTCGTTGAATCTGCGGCATCAGCAATTCGTCGCGTTTCGCTCTGGCGCAGCGTTTGTGAGGCTCGCGCACCAGCGCGGCGTGGCGCCAATACGCTGACGGGGCAACCTGCAAGACCTTGCAGAGCGGCTCGACCCCGAAAGCATTGCGCTGCTGGTCGATAAAGGCCCTCAAGACTTGAGCCGGCGGTCGAGCTCCGCCTGGGCGAAAAACGCGCTGGCCAGCTTCAAAATCTCGTTGGCTCGGCGCAATTCTTTGACCTCGCGCTCCAGCTCCTTGACCCGCTGGGCTTCGGCTGTGGTGACGCCTTCTCGCGTGCCTGCATCAACTTCGGCACGCTTGACCCACTCGTTCAGGGTCTGCGGCACGCAGCCAATCTTGGGGGCAATGGATTCGATGGCAGCCCACAGGGATGGGTACTGCCCGCGCTGCTCCTGCACCATTCTCACTGCGCGCTCACGCACCGCGGGCGAGAACTTGTTCATCTTCTTCATAGCTCAATCCTCTCAGAGTGTTGAGCCTCCGCGAAACCCGGGGCGATTCAGCGTGCCTCCTCGGTGCGGATGAAACGCAGTTCATGGCGCAGTCAGCCTCTGCGGCAACACTGATAACTCGCACCTTGCTGAGTCTCGCGGACCTCCAGGTTCCCTGGTTCGTGATCGGAAATTACTCTTTGGGATGGAAGCTATGTGAACGCGATCCCGAGGCGACGCAGCGTCTTGTCCATGACCCTGTGATCATGATGCCCGATCCGCCCGATTCCGTAGATTGGGTAAGTCTTTTGGCGGAGTACCAGGTCGTGTTAGCGGAGGTGCTGGACTTTGAGTTGTTGACCTATCAAGTTGAACTCTGGAATCTCAGCGCAGGCCTAAAGCGCGAGCTCGTCAGCCTTCTCGTGATCAGTTACCGCATATCTCGGCATGGGGGGGACTCACAGATTTCCTGGTCACACGTACGCCTAGCTTTCGCCTCTGCCTCTTTTAGTGTTGCGCGTGCCGACATAAACGCCTTGATCTCACATGCTGGGCAGGGAGGCAAACTCAAGAAGGGTTTACGGTGCCCATTCAATGGTCCCGAGATCCAGGCCGCCATCTGCACGTATTCAGAAAAGCTCCGCGAGGCACGTGCTGAAAAGGTGGCAATCGCCACTGTGAAAGCGTCTATGAACCGACAAGAGCGAGAGGCTATCGAGAACATTGAGAAAGCCGCCGAGCCCTCGCGAGCATCGCCAGCGCAAATCATCAAGATGCCAAAGAGGCGTAAACCTCGTACGCTCGAGGGCATGCAGGAGGCGGCTCAAGATTTCTTGGCATCGCTGGCAAAAGATCCGTCTGCAAAGACCTAGCCTCGCATTTCCTGAGCACTTTGCTGGGCAGCCTAGGAGCCCTTCTCGGAAGGCCTGCTCAGTCGCTTCGTTTGGCTATCGTCGATAGGCGGAAACTGGCATCGCGCAGTTCTGTGTAGGGTCGGTTTCGGAGCCGCTAGCGTTCTTCAGCTCGGGAAAAATTCGGCGCGGCGGTCAGTCGTGAATTTGTACTGAGCCGCTTCGCATGCACGGCGTCTCGGATCTGACTTGAACTTCCGACGGACTATATTTGGGACGGCACGAGGTCTCCCTGCTGTTTGGGAATCTCCGACGAACTTTCGCGCAATGCGCAAGTGTCGAAAAATCAATAGCTTATGAGCGATGATCTCGACGCACTTTATTTATCGGAGTCAGGGGCCTGAATCAACGTCGGGCTGGCCTCCACGGCCCCTGGACTCCCCTCACGCCACCACGATCGCGTCCTGGTGGTTGGCAATGTGGAAGGTGTGGGCCAGGCCATAGTCGGCCCGGCTCAGGGCGCCGTAGGCAAAGTGGGGTTGCAGCGGGCCGGTGTGGGCCTGAAAGCGGGCGATGGCCGCACGCAGGCGCAGGGCGCCGGGTTGCCAGGCCTCTTGCTGGTTGAGCGCGGGTGCGCCGGGGATGGGTTCGGTGAGGCCGTGACTCATCTGGCCCCGCCACTTGAAAAAGGAAAAGGCCAGCGCGCCGGCCGTCTGTTGAAACACCGCACTCTTGGGCTGTGGGAAGCCATCCAGGCTCATTTCGATGCTTTGAGCCAGGTGCTCAAACACCGCCAGCATCTTCCAGTCGGTGCCGCTGCGCACGCTGCCGGCCCGGTCCACCTGATCGAGCCAGCGCAGGGCGTCGTCGAGCGATTGAACTTTGGTGATGGAGTTGTTTGCCATGGCCATTCCTGATAAGGCGCCTACTTGCAGTGCCAAAAAGTGTCTGCGTTGCATGGCGCAGATGGTAGCGTTCAACCGCACTTTGAACGCGTCCAGCGCGTCACCAAGCCCCCCGGGCCGCTCTCAATAGACAAGTTCGTGACAAAGCGGTCATGGTTTTGGGGTCCCCCAGGCCCGCAGTGCCTGCTTCACCTCTCCCGCAGTTCGACGTCTGGCGCACCGCGATGGTGGCCGCCCCGGAGCCCCTGGCTGCGAATGAATGCGACCTGAGCGGCGCAGGGCGGCCAGATGAGGTCCCGGTTGGCGGGGTGATCCGCCAAGAGAGTCTTCAGGTTGTCATACAAATTTTGAAGAATCTCGGGCGTCTTAACACCCTGCCTGCTGGCGACCCATGAGCCTGAAACCGACCTGGGCATTGCGCCCCCTGATCCTTGCCCTGTCCACGACCACCTTGCTGATGGCTTGCGGCGGAGGTGACTCCGAGTTGAACCTTCCCCTGCCGGTCGAACCGGTTGGGGTGGGCGCCGCAGACACGGCCCCGGTGCCTGCCGCCACGGCCTTTGTCGACACGGGGGTCACCAACAGCCGCAGCAACCCCTGCAACGTGACGCTGGCCACCAATGCGGGCGCGCGGGTGCTGCAAGGCTTTCTGGACCTGTGGACGCCCACCACCTTGCTCGTCGACGCCGGCGTGAGCCTGGCGGCAGCCAATGGCTGCCCTGCTGTCACGGCCTCAAGCTGGACCGGCATCCCCGGCGACAGCAGCGACGGCACGGTCAAGAACAGCGCGGTGCATGCCGGCAACATCAACTACGTCAAAACCGTCACCCAGAACCGCAGCACTGCGCAGGCCCTGGCCGCCTACCTGGACGACCGCCGCAACAAGGGCTACAGCGTGAGCGATGGCATGGGCCCGCTGACCAGCCTGTGGCGTCAGGGCGCCCAGCAGACCACCACCATCGTCAGCGTGGATCCGACCAAGGCGGTGAGTCCGGCCGTGAACGACGGCGGCAACAACCTAGGTGTCGGTGCCAGCGCCAATGCCGACCTGGGCCTGGCAGTGGACTTCATCGGCGGCCTGGCCGATGGCTCCACGGAGCCCCCCAAGCGCTTTTACAAATACGCCCGCCCCTGGCGCTGGAGCCCTGATGTGAAGGTCGTGCCGGCACTGGAGTCGGCCAAGAGCAGCACCCCGGCCACCGATGGGGGCTTTCCCAGTGGCCACACCGCGGAAGCTTGGCGCAACACCCTGGCCATGGCCTACCTGGTGCCGCAGCGCTACCAGGAGCTGGTCAGCCGCGCCATGGAGATGGGCGAGAACCGAATCCTCTCCGGCATGCATTCGCCGCTGGATGTGATGGGGGGCCGGATCCATGCCACTGCCGTGGTGGCCTACAACCTGTCCAGCGTGGCTTACTACACCAACGCCGTGAAAAGCGCCGCCTACAACCAGGCCCAGGCCTACCTGCAAAGCAAGACGGGCAGCGCCGACTTCAATGCGCTCAACACTTACGCCCACACCGCCAAGACCAGTGACAGCAGCAGTCCGGACTACGACCGCTTTGCCAGCGACAGCAGCAACCGCACGACCTATCTGCAGCGCCTGACCTACGGCTTCAGCCAGATCAATGCGGCCGGCCAGACCAGCACGGTACCCAAGGGCGCTGAAGTGTTGCTGGAGACCCGCTTGCCTTACCTCTCGGCTGACCAGCGCCGCGTGGTGCTGAAAAGCACGGCCATGGACTCGGGCTACCCCCTGGGCAATGACGGTGAAGGCTGGGGCCGTCTGAATCTGTTTGCTGCCGCCGATGGTTACGGCAACTTCAATGGCGACGTGGCCGTGACCATGAATGCCAGCCTTGGCGGCTTCAACGCCCTGGACAGCTGGCGCAACAACATCGCGGGCAAGGGCCTGCTCAGCAAGCTCGGCAGTGGCCATTTGCGCTTGACGGGGGCCAACAGCTACAGCGGTGGCACGGTGTTGAGCGCGGGCACCCTGGGGGCCGCTTCGACCACCGCGCTGGGCACTGGCGACGTGTTCGTGAAGGGCGGCACCTTGGAATGCACGGCAGCTGGGGCGCTGGCCATCGGGGGGGCTTACAGCCAGTCCGCTGGCACGCTGAGCCTGGTGATGAAGTCGGCCTCGCAAGGGGTGCTGGCGGTGCAGGGCAATGCGGTGATCAAGGGCGGCGATCTGAAGATCAGCTTCTCGGGCTACACCCCGGCGGTGGGCACGACGCTGACCGTGCTCACGGCCGGTGCCCGCTCCGGGCAGTTCAACAGCGTGAACGTGGCTGGCTTCAGCCAGGTCACGCCGCTGTACCAGGGCAACACCGTCAAGATCCGCCTCGACAGCATCTGAGGCCTTGCGCCGCATGAGGTGGCCCCTGCGTGAAAGACTCTCCGCTGTGGACCCTCTGCGGCGCTGCGTGGCCCCCTCGATGCGCCGGTCCAGCCCTGCCTTGGGGGGGACTCGGCTTTGGCGGGGGGTGTTTTCAGGCCGATGCAGGCCACCCTCCGAGGGTTGGTCAGTGCAGCCCTTCGGGGATCAGGGGCATTGAAAATTGACCCAGGCAGGGCTTTCAACATGGCACCATCGACCGTGTTTTGACCCTGCGGAGCCTTTCCCCATGCCCGATCTCGATGCCCGAACGCTGCCCTCGTGGGCTCTTGCGTGTGCTGTCCTGACCTTGGCCGCCTGTGCCAGCCCCCTTGCCGAACCCGAAGGCGCCAAGCGCGCTGAAACCCTGCATGTGTTGACCCAGGACCTGCAACTGCTGACCGTCAACGCGGGGCAGCCGGGGCGGGTGTTGGCGCGCCAAGCCGTGAAGGGCTTGCCCGCAGGCGACAGCCTGGTGGGCATGGATTACCGGGTTGCGCGCGGCGTGCTGTTCACGCTGTCGCGGTCGGGGCGCTTGTACACGCTGGACGTGGCCACGGGCCAGTTGAAGCCCGTGGGGGCCAACCCCATCAGCCCCGCGCTGGAGGGCACCACCTTTGGGGTGGACTTCAACCCCACGGCCGACCGCTTGCGGGTGGTCAGCAACACCGGGCAGAACCTGCGCTTGCTGCCCGACACGGGCGCTGTGGGCGTGGTCGACCCTGCCTTGCGTTTTGCGCCGGGCGACGCACAAGCCGGCCAGGCCCCCGAGTTGGTGGGCGCGGCATACACCTACAACAAGAAAGACGATCGCCTGACCACCAACTACGCCCTGGACCGCCGCCAGGGCACGCTGGTGTCCCAGGGCTCCGTGGAGGGGGTGCAGCCGGTGGTGTCACCCAACACGGGGCTGCTGCAAACCGTGGGGGCTTTGGGCACCGGTCCGCTGCGCGACGCTGCTTTTGACATTGCCGATGTCAGTGGGGCGGCGTTTGCGGCCCTCAGCACCCAGGCCGATGCACGCACGCGCCTTTATGAGATTGACTTGTCCAGCGGCCAGGCCCGCCTGATCGGCACCCTGGCCCAGGGCGGCCCCATTGTGGGCATGGCGGTCGAACCCTGAGGGACGGTGCCAGCGTCCTTCGCGGTGGGGGGCTCACCCCGCAGCGTCGGGCAGCAAGCGCTGGCGCAGCGCGTCCAGTGGCAGCGGCCGGCTGAGCAAGAAGCCCTGGATCAGTTGACCGCCACAGCCGCGGACGCAGGCCAACTGGGTGTCGGTCTCCACGCCTTCGGTGATGACCTGCAAGCCCAGGTGGCGCCCCAGGTCCATGATGGTGGCCAGGATCGCGCGCTCGCTGTCCCGCTGGCCCAGGCCGCGCACAAAGGCGCGGTCGATCTTCAGGGTGGAAATCGGCAGGTCTTTGAGCAGGGACAGGGCCGAGTGCCCTTTGCCAAAGTCGTCCAGGCTGATGTCAAAGCCGCGCTGGCGCAGCCGGGCCATCACGGCCATGACCTGTTCGGGTTGCTTCATCAGCAGGCTCTCGGTCAGTTCCAGCGAGAGCTGCTCCGGGCGCAGGCCGTGGGCTTGGACCAGGGTCGTCAGCTCTTGAGGCAAGGCTTCGCGGGTGAACTCGGGCGCGGCCATGTTGACGTGCACTTTCAGATCCGGCAGGCCGGCCGCGCACAGGCTGGCCAGGTCGCGGCAGGCCTGGGCCACCACCCATTGGCCAATCTGCACGATGAGGTGGGTTTCCTCGGCCAGGGCGATGAACACATCGGGTGGCACCAGTTGACCGTCGGGGCGGCGCCAGCGGATCAAAGCCTCAATGGCGTGCGCGCCGCCGTGCGCCAGGTCAAAGATCGGCTGGTACACCAAGAACAGCTCCTGGCGCCGCAGCGCCTGGTGCAGGTCCTGGGCCATTTGCAGGCGTTGCATCAAATGGGTTTGCTGCTCGGCCAGGGCGTGCGGGTTGGCTTCAGAGAAGAAGTCGCAACCATCGCGGCCGTTTTGCTTGATGCGGTACATGGCCGCGTCCGCGCTGCGCAGCAACTCGGGCGGTGTGCTGCCGTTCTCTGGGAACAGACTGATGCCGACGCTGGCGGTCAGGCTCAGTTCCACGCCCTCGTGCAGCATGGGCCGACGCGCGGCCTGCCGCACCAGTTCGGCCACTTCGGCGTAATGCTGGCTGGGGGCTGCAGGCAGCAGCAGGGCAAATTCGTCTCCCCCCAGGCGCCCCGCCACGGCGCCGACCGGGGCCAGTTGCTGCAGTCGGTGCCCAAACTCACGCAGCACCGTGTTGCCAGCGTCGTGACCGAAGGCGTCGTTGATGGGCTTGAAACGGTCCAGGTCGATGAACATCAGCGCAAAGCCCTGGCCTTGCGCCTCGGCATGGCGGCAGGTGGCGCCCAGCACCTCGTAAAAGTGGCGCCGGTTGGTCAGGCCCGTCAGTCCGTCCACTTGGGACAGCAGCAGCACGGTGGCTTGTTGCTCCAGCTTTTGGGCGGTCTGGGCCAGCAGGGCGCCGATGGTGGTCGCCAGTTTGGGCAGCAGGGCGTCAGGCTGGCGCGACAGGCTGCTGAAGAACTCCAGCACCCCGGGGCGGTGCTCCGAGCCATCGCCCGTGACATAGGTGACGGGGAACACATAGCCGGACCAGAGCCGGTTTTCCCGCGCGCTGGCGCGGCGCAAAAAGCGCGGGTCGCCCGCCATGTCGTCGATCCAGCGGCCTTGGCCGCTTTGCCACACTTGGCCCACCAGGCCTTCGCCAGGGTGCATCTTCAGGGCTTGACTGGCCTGGGTGAAGGCCTGCATGTCGTGCTCGGGGTGGTGCCAGAACTGGTGGCAGGCCAGCTGGGGCTCGCCCTCGCTGCCGGGCTCCAGTGCCCAGTAGGCCCCCCATTCCCAACCCAGGTTGCGGCAGACCAACTGGATCACGCTGAGGATGGCGCTGCCCAAGGAGTGGGAGCCGATCAAAAACTCGGTCAGCTCGAAGCCCAGGCGCTCGCGCACCTGGGCGTGTTTGAGTTCGGTGATGTCCTGCACCACCCCGCGCAGCTGGCCTGGGGTGCCTGGGTCGAGGGGCAGGGTGGCCCAGCGCAGCCAGCGCATGCCCTGGGTTTCGCTGATCACCCGCAACTCGGCCTGCACCGGCGTGCTGGGCAAGACCTTGCTGCAGGGCAGCAGCTGCGCCAGGTCACCCGCCACCACATGCACCAGTTGCTCATCCAGGCTTTTTGCGGGGCCTTCCGGCACGTCCAGATAGCGCGCCGCCATGGCGCTGAGGCTCAGCCGTCCGCTGGGCACGTCGTACTGCCAAAGGCCAAAGCCGGCCGCCTCTTCCAGGGCGGCGTCATGCGCCCACGGCGCAGCCTCCCCTGACACCAGCGTGGGGGAGCGAGAGCTGGTGAGGCGAGGCGGGTTCGACTTCTTCATGGCATCAGGCGGGCCAGAGTTGAGCAGGTTTCATGCCGATAGTTCAAATTGATAAATTTCAAGCGCTCGGTCCTGCCCCAGCCCAGTGCACCAAGGGCCGCTTGTCAGCCTGGTGAATTGTTTTGGTGCATTCTGGGCGGCACTTTTGGTGCTTAATGCATTGATTTGGTGCGTTTTGGCTTGGGTGGCAGGCTCCTAGAATCACGCCATGGCCACGACTGCACCCCCGAACCCCGCTCCAGCCCCCAAGCGCGCCCGCCGAGGCAGCGGGGCGGTGACCCTGCACGACGTGGCACGCCTGGCGGCGGTGGCCCCCATCACGGCCTCGCGCGCCTTGAACACCCCCGAGCAGGTGTCCCCCGAGGTGCGGCAGCGCGTGACGGAGGCGGTCGCCGCTTTGGGTTATGTGCGCAACCACCAGGCCGGCGCCCTGGCCTCCGCACGCAGCCGCTTGGTGGCGGCGGTGGTCCCCACCCTGTCAGGGCCGGTGTTCGGGCCCATGCTGCAGGCCTTGACCGAGGCTTTGGCCGAGCGTGGTTACCAGCTCATGCTGGGGCAAAGCGGCTACGTCGACTCGCGCGAGGACGCTTTGCTCGACGCCATCATTGGTCGCCGTCCGGATGGCATTGTGCTCACGGGCGTGGAGCGTTCGCCCGAAGCGCGTCGCCTTCTGTTGGCCAGCGGCATCCCGGTGGTGGAAACCTGGGACCTGACACCGGCGCCGCTGGACTTGCTGGTGGGTTTTTCGCATGCCGATGTGGGCCACGCGGTGGCCCAGTTTTTGGTGCAGCGTGGTCGGCGCCAATTGGCCGTCGTGGCCGGTGATGACGAGCGTTCGCGTCGCCGGGAGCGCGCTTTTTGCCAGGCCGCGGCCGAGGCTGGCCTGCCCGCTGTGCGGGTGATCCGCGTGCCCGCGCCCACCACCCTCAAGCGTGGCCGCCAAGCCTTGTGCCAGCTGTGCGAGTCAGGCCCTGCCGTGGAGGCGGTGTTTTGCAGCTCCGACTTGCTGGCCTTGGGCGTGCTGACCGAGGCCCAGGCGCGCGGCCTGGCCGTGCCCGCCGCGTTGGCGGTGGTGGGCTTTGGCGACCAGGACTTTGCCGCCGACCTGAACCCCGCCTTGAGCTCGGTGCGCATTGACGGCCAGGCCATGGGCCGCCAGGCCGCACAGTTTGTGGTCGACCGGGCTGAGGGGCGCGACATCCCCGAGCGGGTGGTGGACTTGGGCTTTTCTTTGATCGAACGCGGCAGCACCTGAGGCGCTGGCCGCGTCAGCAGGGTGTGCCGGGTTTGACAGCGTGATTTGGTAGCGCTACCATTTGACCTGTTCCAGATTTGAGAGACGAGACACCCATGGCCTATTCCACCCCCGTCATCACCGAACTGCGCGTGATTCCCGTTGCCGGCCGAGACAGCATGCTGCTCAACCTGAGTGGCGCTCACGGCCCCTTTTTCACGCGCAACCTGCTGCTGCTGACCGACAGCGCCGGCCGCACGGGCGTGGGCGAGGTGCCTGGTGGCGAGAAGATCCGCCAGACCCTGGAAGACGCACGTCCCCTGGTGCTGGGCCAACCGCTGGGCTCGCACCAGCGCATCCTGCAGCAGGTGCAGCAGCAGTTTGCGGACCGCGACACGGGCGGCCGGGGTCTGCAGACCTTCGACCTGCGCACCACCATCCACGCGGTGACCGCCATCGAGTCGGCCTTGCTGGACTTGCTGGGCCAGTTCCTCGAAGTGCCGGTGGCCGCCTTGTTGGGCGAAGGCCAGCAGCGTGACTCGGTGGAGATGCTGGGCTACCTGTTCTACGTGGGCGAGCGCCGCCAGACCGACCTGCCCTATGCCAGCGAGCCGGACGCCGACAACGCTTGGTCGCGCCTGCGCCACGAGGCCGCTTTGACGCCCGAGGCCATCGTGCGCCTGGCCGAGGCAGCGCGCGAACGGTATGGCTTCAACGACTTCAAGCTCAAGGGCGGTGTGCTGCGCGGCGAGGCCGAGATCGAGGCCGTGCAGGCCTTGCACGAGCGCTTTCCGCAGGCCCGCGTCACGCTGGACCCGAACGGTGGCTGGCTGCTCAAAGACGCGGTGCGCCTGATGCGCGACCTGCGTGGGGTGGTGGCCTATGCCGAAGACCCCTGCGGTGCCGAAGACGGCTTCTCGGGTCGCGAAGTGATGGCCGAGTTCCGCCGCGCCACCGGGCTGCCCACGGCCACCAACATGATCGCCACCGACTGGCGCCAAATGAGCCATGCCCTGGCGCTGCAGTCGGTCGACATCCCGCTGGCCGACCCGCACTTCTGGACCATGGCCGGCTCGGTGCGTGTGGCCCAGACCTGCCGCGACTGGGGGCTCACCTGGGGCTCGCACTCGAACAACCACTTCGACGTGTCCCTGGCCATGTTCACCCATGTGGGCGCCGCCGCCCCGGGCAAGGTCACGGCCATCGACACGCACTGGATCTGGCAGGACGGCCAGCGCCTGACCAAGGACCCGCTGCAAATCGTCAACGGCCATGTGCAAGTGCCCAAGAAGCCAGGCCTGGGAGTGGAATTGGACATGGTCGAAGTGGAAAAAGCCCACCAGCTCTACCTGCAGCATGGGCTGGGCTCGCGCGATGACGCCATGGCCATGCAGTACCTGATCCCGGGCTGGCAGTTCAACCCCAAGCGCCCGGCACTGGATCGCTGAGCGCGCACAGCACGGCCCGGCCCAGGGCCCTGACCGTCATGGCACGGTCATGAGGCCGACACGGACGACGCTCCCAATGGGGCCTCGTCCGTTTTTTTTGCCGTGCCCCGGCCGTCCCATGCCCACCGGTTTCTCGCTCTTGATGGCCGCCCAATTCACCTCGGCCTGGGCCGACAACGCCTTGCTTCTGGTCACCATGGCTTTGCTGCAAGAGCAGGGCTGGCCAGCCTGGTGGGCGCCTTTGCTGAAGTTCGCCTTCACCCTGTCCTATGTGTTGCTGGCGCCCGTGGCGGGGCCCCTGGCCGACGCCATGCCCAAGGCCCGGCTCATGGCCTGGATGAACGCCCTCAAACTCTTGGGCGTGCTGGGCTTGTTGATGGGCGTGCATCCGCTGCTGGCGTTTGCCGTGGTGGGCCTGGGGGCGGCAGGCTACGCCCCGGCCAAATACGGTCTGGTGACCGAGCTGGTGCCCGGGCCCAAACTGGTCCTGGCCAACAGCTGGATCGAGATTTCCATTGTCTGCGCCGCCCTGCTGGGCGCCGTGGGGGGCGGCTTGCTCGTCAGCCCCATGTGGTGTGACGCGGCCTGGGCCCAGGCGGTGCGCGACAGCCTGCGCGGGCTGGGCCTGCCTTTTGAGTCGGCGCTGAGCCTGTCTTTGCTGCTGCTGTGGGCGGTGTATGGCGTGGCGGCGGCCTTGCAGTGCGGCGTGCCCGACAGCGGCGCGCGCTATGCGCGGCGCTCGATTCACCCTGTGGCTTTGCTGCGCGATTTCGTGCACAGCAACCGGCTGCTGTGGCGAGACCCCGAAGGCGGCCTGTCGTTGGCCGTGACCACCTTGTTCTGGGGCGTGGGGGCCACTTTGCAGTTTGCGGTGCTGCGTTGGGCCCAGGAGGCCCTGGCCCTGCCCCTGAGCCAGGCGGCCTATTTGCAGGCCGTGGTGGCGGTGGGCGTGGTGTTGGGCGCGGGCCTGGCCGGCCACCGAATTGCCTTGCACCAGGCGCGCCGCGTGCTGCCCTTGGGCATCGTGCTCGGGGGCTTGATCGCGCTCATCGCCTGCACCGACCAGTTTGGCGTGGCCTTGGGCTTGCTGGCCTTGGTGGGCGCCGTGGGCGGATTGCTGGTGGTGCCCATGAACGCCTTGCTGCAGCACCGTGGCCACGCGCTGCTGACGGCAGGGCGATCGATCGCCGTGCAGGGCTACAACGAAAACCTCAGCATCTTGTTGATGTTGGCGGCCTATGCCGGCCTGCTGGCCTGGGAACTGCCCGTGCTGCCGCTGATGGCTGGTTTTGGTCTGGCCATTTCGCTGTGCATGACCGCCTTGTGGGCGCGGGCCGGACGCCGCTGGGCACCGGCTTGACTGGATGCCGCCGGGCCTTAGGTGGCCAGCCGGGTGCGGCTGGCCGGCGTGTTGCGCGGCTGGGTGGTGGCCAGGTGCGGGTCCAGGCCTTGGTAGATGGTCTCGATGGCATCGATGACTTGGCTCCAGCCGGCACGCAGGGCCGTCTCGCGTGCGGGCCCGCGCATGGCCCGCAGGGCTGGCAGGTCCGCCGCCAGCGCACTGGCGCGGCTGACCAGGGCGGCCAGGTCACCCAGTGGCGCGAGGCCGCCGGTGCGGCCGTCCTGCACCCATTGGCCGGCGGCTGCGTAGTCGTAGGCCAGCACGGGCAGGCCGCTGGCCAGGGCTTCCAGGGTCACGTTGCCAAAGGTCTCGGTCAGGCTGGGGAAGACAAACAAATCCCCGCTGGCGTAGTGCTGGGTCAGGGACTCGCCATGGCGCATGCCGGCCAGGATGGCGTCGGGGCAGCGGGCCTGCATTTCCTTGCGCGAGGGGCCGTCGCCCACCATCACCAGGCGTGCGCGCGGGCTCACGCGGCGGATGGCCTCAAAAGCCATCAGCAGGGCGCCCAGGTTTTTTTCCGGGGCCAGACGGCCCACATGCAGCACGGCCAGCTCATCGGGCGCCAGCCCCCAGGACTGGCGCAAGGCCTCGCTGCGCTTGGCCGGGTCGAACAGCTGGGTGTCCACGCCGCGTGACACCAGCACCACATCCCGAAAGCCGCAGGCGCTGAGTTGGTCGCGCAGGCCAGGGTCCGGCGTCATGGTGCATTGGGTCAGGTTATGGAACTTGCGCAGGTAGGCCATGATGGGCTTGTGCAGCCAGCCCATGCCGTAGTGCTGGCTGTAGGCGTGGAAGTTGGTGCGGAAGTCCGAGCACACCGGCAGCTTGAGCTGCACCGCTGCTTGCAAGGCCGACCAGCCCATGGGGCCTTCGGTGGCGATGTGCACCACGTCGGGACGGCGCCGCGCCCACAGGCTCAGCAGTGTTTTCTTGGAGGTCAGCCCCATGCGCAGGTGCGGGTAGCGCGGGATGGGCAGACCCCGCATCAGCACCTCATGAAAGCGCAGGTCGTCGCTGGCCTGTTCGCCGCGGGATTCCGCCGCGGTTTGCTGGGGCCGGATCAGCTGGATTTCATGCTGACGCTCGCGCAGCCCCTCCACCACGCAGGCGATGGTGCGCGCCACGCCGTTGACCTCTGGGGGGTAGGTTTCGGTGACCACGGCAACGCGCAGCGAGCGGCGCTGGGCCGGAAAGTCGTCGACCACGATGGGGGGGGATTGGAGGCCAGTCATGGCGCCATGGTGGGGCGCGATTGCAACCGTTGCGTGACAACGCACGTCACTGGGTTTTCATATTGGCGCGTCACCATTTGGTCACGCACCCGCTGAGCCGGGTCGTGCCCTGTTCGCCGGCCCGCCCGGCTTGTTCCGTTGCAAGGAGTGAAGGTGAAAGATTTTCTGAGCGCCCTGAAAACCCAGCGTTGGGATGACCACCGCTACTACCACCACAGCCGCATCAATCAGTCCCTGCACCTGATCAGCGCGCTGAGTTTCCTCGTGGCCTACGGCCTGCTGTTCATCGATCCCCCCGCGGCCGCCTTGCTGGCTTGGGGGGTGTCCATGGTGGCGCGGCAGTCCGGCCATTTCTTCTTTGAGCCCCGTGGCTACGACGAGGTCAACCAGGCCACGCACGAACACAAAGAGGCCATCAAGGTGGGCTACAACCTGCGCCGCAAGGTGGTGTTGATGGCCTTGTGGGTCGCCGCGCCCGTGGCGCTGTGGTTCAGCCCCAGCTTGGGCGGCCTGATCGCGCCCGCGGACTCCATGAGCGCTTTCTGGCACCAGGTGGGCTGGGCCTGGCTGGTGGTGGGTGTGGGTGGCTTGCTGTTCCGCACCGTGCACCTGTTCTTTTTGCAAGGGGTGCAGACCGGGCTGGTCTGGATGTGCAAGATCATCACCGACCCGTTCCACGACGTCATCCTGTACCACAAGGCGCCGCTGTACCTGCTGCGCGGCGAGCTGGTGGACCCCATGGTCCACGCTCGCGAGCACTGAGCCGGATCAGCGCCGGTGCGCCAGCATCTCCCGCAGGATGCTGCGCTTGATCCCTCGGTTGGTCAGCGCCGCATCCTGCCACCACCAGCCGTCGGCCGCCATGGCCTGGGCCGCCGCCACAAAGCGCTGGCAGACCTCTTCGAAGTCGGCTTCGGTGTAGTTCAGGCTGAAGATCAGGCGCCCCGTGCCCACCCAGCTCAGCGCCAGGCCTTGTTCACGCAGGTAGAACTGAAGCATCCAGTTGTAGCGCGAGGGCTGGGTGTAGTTCACCGTCCAGATGCTGGACAGGTTGGCCACTTGCACCGGCAGGCCCGCGTCCCGCAGCCGCTGGTTGAGCCGGGCGGCGCGCTGGTTCTGGCGCGTGTCCAGGTCCAGGTACATCAACTGGGCCTCGGGGGTTTCGAGGTAGTCCAAAAATGCCTGCATGGCCCCCATCACATAGGGGTGCGAATTGAAGGTGCCGCGCGCAAAACACAGGTCGGCGGGCCGGTCCTCTCGGTAGCGCTTCATCAGCTCGCTTCGGCCGCAGACCACGCCCACCGGCAAGCCGCCGCCCAGGGTCTTGCCGTAGGTGACCATGTCGGCTTGGACACCAAAGTACGCCTGGGCGCCGCCCGGCGCCAGGCGAAAGCCCACAAAGACCTCGTCAAAGATCAGCACGATGCCCCGCTCGGTGCAGACCTCGCGCAGCTGCTGCAGCCAGGCGGTGTAGGCCGCGCGGTCAAAGCCGGCCTGGCGCGAGCTGTCCACCAGGGTCGAGTCGCCGGGCGCCGCCTTGTTCGGGTGCAGGGCCTGCAGCGGGTTGATCAGCACACAAGCGATGTCGCGGCGCGTGCGCAGCACCTGCAGGCTGTTCTCGTGCATGTCGCGCAAGGTGTAGGTTTCGCGCGGTGGCAGCGGGTTGCCGGGGCCGGGCTGCACGTCCTCCCACCAGCCGTGGTAAGCCCCGCAAAAGCGCACCAGGTGGCGCTTGCCGGTGTGGTAGCGGGCCAGGCGCACGGCCTGCATGACGGCTTCGGTGCCCGACATGTGGAACGACACCTGGTCCAGCCCCGACCAGCGCTGCAAGCGCTGCACATTCGAAGCCACGCAGGGGTGCAGGCCCGCCAGCACGGGCCCCATGGTCTGCACACGGGCACTGCCTTCTGCGATGCACTGGCGGTACACGTCCACGCCAAACACATTGACGCCGTAAGAGCCCGTCAGGTCGAAGTAGCGGTTGCCGTCCAGGTCGCTCAGGCACACGCCGTCGGCCGCTTCCAGGAAGGCGCCGACTTGCAGGTGCTGGCGCAGCAAGGGGCTGAATTGAAAGGGCACCCGGTAGGCGCCGGTGAACTGCAGATCGGGCAGGCCTTCGCGCGCCTGGGCGGTCAGTGCCAGGGTCTGGGGACAGCGCTGCACCAGGGTCTGGCCCAGCCGATGCAAGGCCTGACGCCGGCGCTCGGCCAGTTCGGGCGGTGCCCCATCGGCCGAGAAGAATCGCGCCTCGTCGTAGGCATAGCCGGGCAGCCACGAGGCCACGCGTTTGGCCATGCGCGAGTGACCGCCCAACGACGGGTGCTTGGCGCGCGACAGCGCCAAGCGGCGCATCAAGCGGGGCACAGCGGCCGCCAGGGCGGCGCCCCCCAGGGTCCAGAGAGCCAGTGTTTCGTCCATGTGATGAGGTGTCTGGTGATTGGAAACCTCATCTGTAACTTGCCTGATTGACACCTTGATGAAACGCCTCGATTTACGCGACTTGCGCGACCGCCTGCTGCAGCAGGAAGACCTCAATTTCTTGCTCACCAACCGCGTGCCGCGCCTGGCCTTGACCCGCTTCATGGGCTGGTTCAGCCAAATTCGCCAGCCCTGGGTGAGCGCGGCCTCGATCCGGGTCTGGCGCTTGTTCACCGAGTTGGACCTCCGTGAAGCCAAGAAGACGCACTTCGACAGCCTGCACGACTGTTTCACGCGCGAGCTGCGCCCCGGCGCGCGCCCCTTTGACCCCGACCCGCAGGTGCTGGCCAGCCCCTGCGACGGCATCGTTGGCGCCTGTGGCAGCGCACAGGGTCTGGAGGTGTTTCAGGCCAAAGGCTTTCCGTACCGGGTGGAAGACCTGTTTGGCAGCGCCGAGCGGGCGGCACCGTTTCGAAATGGCACCTATGTGACGCTGCGCCTGACCTCGGCCATGTACCACCGCTTCCACGCGCCGCACGACGGCCGCTTGCAGCATGTGACCCACCTGGCTGGCGACACCTGGAACGTCAACCCCATTGCCTTGAAGCGCGTCGAGCGCCTGTTTTGCCGCAACGAACGCGCCGCCCTGCACGCGCGCCTGGACCTCGGGGGCCACCCCATTGCCCTGGTGCCGGTGGCGGCGATCTTGGTGGCCAGCCTGCGCCTGCATTTTTTGGATCTGTTGCTGCATGGGCGTTACCCGGGACCGCATGAGTTGCCCTGCGACGCGCCGATGCACAAAGGGCAGGAGCTGGGCTGGTTCCAGCACGGCTCCACCATCATCGTGTTTGCCCCGCCGGGCTTTGCGCTGTGCGAGGGCATTGCGCCCGGCCAGCGCCTGCGCGCGGGTCAGCCCTTGATGCGTTTGCCGCGCGGCGACAAGCTGGACAACTGCGTGGTGGCAGCGCCCGGCAGCACGTCATAGACCACCCAGGCAAATTCCATGGGCTGAGGGAAGCGCCAGCCGCTGCGCGCGGCCCTCACCCAGCGCGGTTGGATGGGCAAGCCGGCGCGCTCCAGCCATTCCTGGGCGTCCACCTCGCAGTTGCTCGCCTCGTACAGCTGGGGGCCTTTGACGGGGCCGCGAGGGCAAATCAGCAGGCCACCCTCGTTCACCCAGTTGGGGTGGGGGGCCAGCGTGGTGGGCCATTCATTGGGCATGCCAGGCAGGGCACGCACCCGGTCGGAGACGAAGAACGCGATCATGGCGTTCTCCGCCCATTCGCCCCCCGTCCAGCCCAGCGGCACGTCGGGGTGGCGTCGCTGCCAGTCGGCCGCCATCAATTCGGCGGCGGGCTCATTGGCTTCGTAGTAACTGCGCCGGCCTTTGTAGGCTTGCTCCACCGTCAGCGCCAGGCCCACCAGCACCACCCCGACCAGCACGGGCCAGGCGGCGGATTCCAGCGCGCCCAGGCTGCGCGCGGTCACCGGTGCCGGGCGGGCGCCGGCGTCGGCTGGCGCTGGGCGCACCGCGCGCGGCGCCGTCGCCAGGCTCAGGTTGCGCAACCAAAGCAGAGGCAGGGCAAAAATCGTCGGGATGGCCCAGGGGCTGGACAGTTCGGCCAGCTCGCCCAGCCCGGCCAGCAAGGTCAGGCCGCCGGGCAGCATGGCGAGCCAGAACAAGGTGTCATCCCAGCTTTGTGGTCGCCAGCTGAGCAAGGCCAGACGCGGCCACTGCACCAGGCCCGAGCCCAGGCGCTGTAGCCCAGATCGACCCGGGACGGCGCCCGTGGCTTGCCAGGTGAACACCAGGACGACGCTGATCCAGGCCACGAGACCAAAGGTGAGCGGGGTGATGGCAAAGTGCAGGATGGCGCGCCAGTCCATGTGGCCGGCGCCTTGGTCCATGGCGTAGCGCAAGGTGGGGAAGTCGTTGTGCCACAGCCACCAAGCATGGGGCAACAGACCCACGAACAGGGTCAGCAAGGCCAGGTAGGGGCGGGGGCTGCGAAACCACTGCAAGCCATCGCGCCGCAACAGCGCGGCCAAAAACAAGGCCAGCAAAAACACACCGCTGTAGTACTTGCTGAGCAGGCAGACCGCCCCCAACCCGCCCAGCCACAGCGAGGCCACCAGGCCAGGGCGTCCGGTCTGGCGCAGGCTGGCCAGCCAGGCCACGGCCGTCCAAGGCCACACCGACAACAGGATGGCGTTGGCATTGAACTTGGCGGCCAACGTGGTGTAGGGCAGGGTCCACATCAGCAGCAGCACGGCCGCTGGGGCGTAGCGGCCCAAGCCCAGTTGCCGTGCCAGCTGTGCCACCCCCCACAGGCCCACCGCCACATTCAGGTAGGAGAGCAGCTTGTAGGCCAAGGCGTTGTGGGGCATCACCGCAAACCACCCCTGCACCACCCAGACAAACACTGGCGGGTGCTTGAACGTGCCCCACTCGAAGGTCTGCGCCCAGGCAAAGTTCTCCAGCATGTCGTTGTAGGGGTCCAGGTTCGGGTAAGCGAACCAGTGCACCAGGGCCCAGGTGATGCAATAGGCCACGATCAAGCGCCCCGTCATGGATGACGCGGAAACGCTGGCGCGGGCAGAAGGGGCTGAAACGGACACAGTGAAATGCAGTAAAGGGGTCGGTGAGGCCTGTGCGGGGCGCTGCATCGACTGGGCTGGCAGGTCGCTGCGAGGAGGCGGCAGGCGAGGGGGTCGCGAGGAGCGGAAGCCGATCATTCAGATTGAACGGTTCGCTTCGTATTCCGGACGGCCGGGATTGTCGCATGGCTGACAAAATTCAGCTGAGCGTTGGCCTGCGGGGGCAGAGGCTTGCGAAGAGGCGCAAGCCTTCTGAGAAGAAGCAGGTGGGCTGGAGCCACCTGCTTGGGGGGGGACAGGCTCCCCCCTGGGCCGGCGCGTGGGCTGAAATTACAGCCCGGCAGCTGCCCGCAAGGCGGCCGCCTTGTCGGTACGCTCCCAAGTGAACTCGGGCTCTTCGCGGCCGAAGTGGCCATAGGCGGCGGTCTTTTCGTAGATCGGGCGCAGCAGGTCCAGCATCTGGATGATGCCCTTGGGGCGCAGGTCGAAGTGCTCGTTGACCAGCTTGGCGATTTGATCGTCCGGGATCACGCCCGTGCCTTCGGTGTAGACCGTCACGTTCATGGGACGGGCCACGCCAATGGCGTAAGCGACCTGGATCTGGCACTGCTTGGCCAGGCCAGCGGCCACGATGTTCTTGGCCACATAACGGGCAGCGTAAGCAGCCGAGCGGTCCACCTTCGTCGGGTCCTTGCCCGAGAACGCGCCACCACCGTGCGGGCAGGCGCCGCCGTAGGTGTCGACGATGATCTTGCGGCCGGTCAGGCCGCAATCCCCTTGCGGGCCGCCAATCACAAAACGGCCCGTCGGGTTGATCAGGTACTTGGTGTCCTGCAGCCATTCCTTGGGCAGCACCGGCTTGATGATTTCTTCGATGATGGCTTCAGTGAAGCTGGCCTTCATCTTCTTGGCGGTTTCGCTTTGATCGGGGCTGTGCTGGGTCGACAGCACGACGGTGTCGATGCTGTGCGGCTTGCCGTCCACGTATCGCATGGTGACCTGGCTCTTGGCGTCCGGGCGCAGGAAGGGCAGGCGGCCGTCCTTGCGCAGCTGGGCTTGGCGCTCCACCAGGCGGTGTGCGTAGTAGATCGGCGCGGGCATCAGCTCAGGCGTTTCGTCGCAGGCGTAACCGAACATCAGGCCTTGGTCACCGGCGCCGGTGTTCAGGTGGTCGTCCGAAGCGTGGTCCACGCCTTGGGCGATGTCGTTGCTTTGCTTGTCGTACGCGACCAGCACGGCGCAGCCCTTGTAGTCGATGCCGTACTCGGTGTTGTCGTAGCCAATGCGCTTGATGGTGTCGCGCGCCACCTGGATGTAGTCCACGTGGGCGTTGGTGGTGATTTCACCGGCCAACACGACCAGGCCGGTGTTGGTCAGGGTTTCTGCGGCGACGCGGCTCAGCGGGTCTTGCTTGAAGATGGCGTCCAGGATCGCATCCGAGATCTGGTCTGCTACTTTGTCGGGGTGGCCTTCCGAAACGGATTCGGAGGTGAAAAGAAAATCGTTCGCCATTTGAATAAACTCCTCGTGATAGCTACTGGGGCGTTGCCTAGGGCTCGGGAGCTTTGGCGAACGCTTTAGCAGTTTTGTTTAAAGTCGCCCTGCAAGTTGCTCAGTTAACTCGGCGACCTTTTTAATTTTAACCACTTCATGCGCCTCTTGCTCAGGGCTTTGTCCCTGTTCCCCTTGGGTTTGCTCCAGATCATCGGATGGTGGCTGGGCTGGCTGGCCTTTCTGGCCTCGCCCACCTACCGCCGTCGCTTTCTGGAGAACGCTGGCCTGGCGGGGTGCACCCGCGCGCAAATCGCGGCGGCTGTGGGCCACGCCGGTTGCATGGTCGGTGAGCTGCCGCGCCTGTGGCTGGGCCGGCCGCTGCCTTTTCGCTGGGACGACCAAGGGTGCATCCAACGTGCGTTTGATGCGGGCCGAGGCATTGTCTTTTTGACCCCGCACATGGGCTGCTTCGAGCTGTCCCCCCAAGCCCTGGCCGCCGACTACAGCGATCGGCAGGGGCCGATGACGATCCTTTACCGACCTGCGCGCCAAGCCTGGCTGGCGCGCGCCATGGCCTCGGTGCGCGAGCGCCCAGGCCTGCAGGCTGTGCCCACCACCATGGCCGGGGTCCGGCAGTTGATCAAAGCCTTGCGCCAGGGCCGAGCCGTGGGTTTGTTGCCGGACCAGGTGCCGCCCGAAGGCATGGGGGCGTGGGCGCCTTTTTTTGGGCGACCGGCCTACACCATGACCCTGGCTGTACGCCTGGTGCAGCAGACGGGGGCCACGGTGCTGCTGGCCTGGAGTGAGCGCCTGTCCTGGGGCCGTGGCGTGGCCGTCCATGTGCGTGAGATGCGTGAGCCTTTGTCGGCCGACATGGACACGGCCTTGGCTCAGCTCAATGCCGAGATGGAGCAGTTGATCCGGGCTTGCCCGGCCCAGTACCTTTGGGGTTATGCGCGCTACAAGGCGCCGCGTGGAGAGTTGTGAGCATGTGGAGTCGAATCGGCATTGCCTTCATGCGCGTCATGGCCTGGTTGCCCCTGTCCTGGGTGCGCGGCTTGGGCGTGGTCTTGGGTTGGGTTTTGTATGCGTTGGCGGTGCCGCGCCGGCGTGTGGTGGAGGTCAATCTGCGCCTGTGCTTCCCTGAGGCCAGCGCGGCCCAGCGGCGGCAATGGGGCCGGCGCGCCTTTGTGCACTTTGCCCAGTCCTGGCTGGACCGCGGCTGGCTGTGGCATGCACCGCGCGAGGTGTTGGCGCGACGCATCCAGTTGGTGGGGTCGTGGCAGGAGTTCGAAGGCAGCACGCCAACAATCATTTTTTCGCCCCACTTTTTTGGCCTGGAGGCCGGGGGCATGGCCTTGTCGATGAATGTGAACCGGGTCTTCACCTCGATCTTCACCCCCCAACCCAGCCCGGCTGTGGACGCCTGGATGAAGGCGGGACGCTCGCGCTTTGGCGAGGTCACCATGTTGAACCGATCCAACGGTGTCAAACCCATCCTCAGCAACCTGCGCCAGGGCGGCGCGCTGTACCTGCTGCCCGACATGAATTTCGGACCGGAAGAGTCGATTTTTGTGCCTTTTTATGGCCACTTGGCGGCCACCGTGCCCAGCTTGTCGCGCTTTGCGCGCCTGGGGCGGGCCAAGGTGGTGCCCGTGGTGTCGCGCATCACGCCCACGGGTTACGAGGTCGAGGTCATGCCCGCCTGGACCGGTTTCCCCACCGAGGACGTGGAGGCCGACACGGCCTTGATGAACCAGCGTTTGCAGGCCTGGATCAACACCATGCCAGACCAGTATTACTGGGTGCACAAGCGCTTCAAGACCCGCCCGCCGGGCGAGCCCTCGGTTTACTGATCCGGGCTCAAAAAGGCCTGGATCTGGCCAGCCACCCAGCTGGGGTCCTCGTGCACGATCCAGTGGCTGGCGCTGGGGTGGCGCTGCACCGTGAGTGTCGGCACCCAGCGATCCAGACCGTCCAGCAAGCCCGGGAGCAAGGCGTGGTCACCCAGGCCCCACAGCACCAGGGTCGGCGCTGCAATCTGCAGCATGGCGTCGGGCAGTTCGATGGCTGCGGCGCCCGCCTGGTGCTCGTCGGCGGGGCGCAGGGGTGAGGCGCGGTAGTAATGGCAGCCGCCTTGCAGACCCTGGCGCCACACAGCCCGGTACTGGTCTTGCACCTCCGGCGTCAGCCAGTCGGGCTGGGCCGAACCACCGAAGTGCTTGAAAAATCCCCACAGGCGCGCGAAGTCGTTCTCGGCCAGCAAGGCCTCGGCGTCAGGGCGCACCAAGAAGTTCATGTAGGCGCTGGCGTCTTGTTGGGCGCGGCTGTGCTGCAGTTCGCGCAGAAAAGTGCCGGGGTGGGGGGAGTTCAGAATCACCAGCCGCTGCATCAGGGCGGGCTGTTGGTTGGCTAGGTTCCAGGCCACAGCGCCGCCCCAGTCGTGGGCGATCAGGGCGCCCAGCGGGGCGCCGGGGGACTCGATCTCGATCAGCGCAGCCAAGTCCTGCACCAGGTGTTTGGCGCGGTAGGCGGCCACTTCCGAAGGGCTGCTGGACGCCTCAAAACCGCGCAAATTGGGGGCGACACAACGCCAGCCACCGTTTTCAGGGCGCGAAAAATGCGCCATCAAGCCGTCCCACACAAAGGCGGCCTCTGGGAACCCGTGCACGAAGAGCAAGACTGGTCGACCGGCTTGTCCGGTGCTGCGGCAGCTCAGCGTGATGCCGTGGGGCAGGGGTTGGCGGTAGCTGTGGACCATGGCGTGGGTGTCTCCTGCGGTGTTGGGGCGTGGTGTGGCACCCCTGCGCTGGCGTCAACCTGGGCCCGGGCCCTGCGTTCAGTCGGCCTCAGGCGGCTCGGCAGCGGCGTCGCTGGGGGTGGCGCTGTCGCTGCCCAGTGCGTCCGGTGCAGCCTCGGCTTGGGGCGGGTGGGCCCATTGCCAGAGCAGTTGGGCCGTGTCCTCAATGCCGATGCGTTTGAGTGCGGAGAAGAGTTTGACCTCACCACCGCCGGCGTTCAGTCGCGCAATCGACAGGGCCTTGGCGCCTTCGGAGCGGGTGAGCTTGTCCGCCTTGGTCAGCAGGACCAGGAACTTCAAGCCTTGTTCGACGCGGGGGCGAATGACTTCGAGCAGGGTTTCGTCCAACTCGGTCAGGCCCAGGCGCGGGTCACACATCATCACCACGCCGGTGAGGTTTTCCCGCGTGACGAGGTAATTGGCCATCACGCGCTGCCAGCGGATCTTGTCGTCCTTGGGCACGGCGGCATAGCCGTAGCCAGGCAAGTCGGCCAGCACCGCGTCGGTGGTGTTTTGCCGACCCAGCGAGAACAAGTTGATGTGTTGGGTGCGGCCAGGCTTTTTGGACGCAAAGGCCAGCTGCTTTTGCTGGGTCAGCGTGTTGATGCAGGTGGATTTGCCGGCGTTGGAGCGGCCCACGAAAGCGATTTCTGGCAGATCCATCGGCGGCAGGTGGTGCAACTGCGCGGCGGTGGTCAGAAAACGGGCGGTGTGCATCCAGCCGAGCGCCGTTTTGGCGTCCGCTTGGGCGCCGGCAGCAGACGGCGCAGAGGGAGGAACGGCGCGGCCTGAGGCTGGAGTGGAGTGGTTTGTCATCAAAGTAGAAGTATTCCTGAAGCGTCATTGTAGAATCGAGTGGTTTTGCGCCCCTAAACATCATTGACCCCTCGATATGAAGTTGCTTGCCACCCTGCTGACCGCTGCCTTCCTGGCAGCCCCCGCTTTCCCGGCTTTCTCTGCTTCAGAAAAGCCTGCCGAGGCCCCCAAGGTGGCCAAGCCTGACTTGGTCAAGGGCGAAGCCAGCTTCGCGGCTTGCGCGGCTTGCCACGGCGCCGACGGAAATGCGGGTTCCCCGGCTTACCCCAAGCTGGCCCAGCAACACCCCGAGTACCTGGTCAAGCAATTGCAAGAGTTCAAGTCTGGCAAGCGCGCCAACGCCGTCATGACCGGCATGTCCGCCGCGCTGAGCGACGAAGACATGAAGAACATCTCTTACTGGCTGGCTTCCAAGAAGCAAAAGCCCGGTTTCGCCAAGGACAAAGAGCTGGTCGCCCTGGGCGAGCGCATCTACCGCGGTGGCATTGCCGACCGCCAGATCGCCGCTTGCGCGGGCTGCCACAGCCCCACCGGCGCCGGCATTCCGTCGCAGTACCCCCGCCTGAGCGGTCAACATGCCGACTACACGGCCGCACAGCTGACGGCCTTCCGTGACGGCGTTCGCAAGAACAGCCTGCAAATGACCGGTGTGGCCGCCAAGCTCAACGACCGCGAAATCAAGGCTGTGTCCGACTACATCGCCGGCCTGCACTGAAAGAGGGTCATGGTTCGTTGAACCAATCCCCTTTGTCACCCCCTAAGCAGGGCGGGCCTCGTGCGGGGCCCGCCCTTTTTCTTTTGTCAGAGTCCCCTCGACATGTCTTCCTCCGCCACTGATCCCGCGTCCCGCGCCGCTCCACCGGTCCCGGGGGCGGCTCGCCTGCAGGCCTTGCTTGATTTGCTGGCCTCGATGCGCTTTGCCATCTCGCTGTTGACGGTGATCTGCATCGCTTCGGTGATCGGCACGGTCTTGCAGCAGAACCAACCGGCGGTCAATTACGTGAACCAGTTTGGGCCCTTCTGGGCCCAGCTTTTTGGCGCTTTGCACCTCTATTCGGTCTACAGCGCCTGGTGGTTTTTGCTGATCCTGGGCTTTTTGGTGCTCAGCACCTCGCTGTGTGTGGCGCGAAACACACCCAAAATCCTGATCGATCTCAAAACATTCAAAGAAAACATCCGCGAATCCAGCCTCAAAGCCTTCGGCCAGCACGCCGAGGCCGGCTTCAGCGATGGGCCGGAAGCCGTGGCCCGTCGCTTGGGCGCGGGCTTGGTGCAAGGTGGTTGGAAGGTGCGCTTGCAGCAGCGCGAAACGCCCCTTGGCGCGGGCTGGATGGTGGCCGCCAAAACGGGCGCGGCCAACAAATTGGGCTACATCGCGGCCCATTCGGCCATCGTGCTGGTCTGCCTGGGGGGCTTGCTCGACGGTGACCTCATCGTCCGCGCCCAGACTTGGTTCAACGGCAAGGTGCCTTACACCGGCGCGGGGCTGATTGCCGACGTGCCTGAGCAGCACCGGCTGAGCGTGCGCAACCCCACATTCCGCGGCAACCTGATGGTGGCCGAGGGGACCCAGTCCAGCACCGCCATCCTCAACCAGTCCGAGGGCGTCTTGCTGCAAGAGTTGCCCTTTGCGGTTGAACTCAAGAAGTTCATCGTCGAGCACTATTCGACGGGCATGCCCAAGCTGTTTGCCAGTGAGATCGTGATCCACGACAAAGTCACGGGCGCGCAGACCCCAGCCCGGGTGGAGGTCAATCACCCCGTCAATTACGGTGGCATCGAGATCTACCAATCCAGCTTTGATGACGGCGGCTCCCAAGTCACCTTGCAGGCCACGCCGCTGAGCCAGCTGGGGGGGCGTTTTGAGGTCAAGGGCGTGGTGGGCGGCGCTACGCCGCTCACGCGCGAACAGGGTGGGGCCCCGGTCAGCCTGGAGTTCACGGCGCTGCGGCTCATCAATGTGGAGAACTTCTCCGGCAACCCAGGCGGCTCGGGCTCGGCGGTGGATGTGCGCAAGGTCGACCTGCGGGATTCGGTCGAATCGCGCCTGGGCGCGGCCAACAAGACGCAAACCAAGAAAGAACTGCGCAACATTGGCCCCAGCGTCACCTACAAGCTGCGCGACGAGGCGGGCCAGGCGCGTGAGTTTCACAACTACATGCTGCCTGTCGACATGGGCGACGGCGGCGTGCCCGTCATGTTGCTGGGCTTGCGCGAGAACCCCGGCGACCCCTTCCGCTACCTGCGCCTGCCGGTGGATGAGCAAGGCGGACTCGACGGCTTCATCCGTCTTCGGGCCGCGCTGGGCCAGCCCGCGTTGCGTGAGCAGGCCGTGCGTCGGTACGTGAATCTGGCCCTGGATGCATCGCGTCCTGAGTTGGCCGAGCAATTGCGGGCCTCTGCCGGCCGGGCGCTGGATTTGTTTGCCGGTGCCACGCCCGCCACCAGGGAGGGCCAGCGTCCCTCTTCGGGTTTGCAGGCGGTGGCTGATTTCATCGAAGCCCAGGTGCCCGAGGCGGAGCGCCCGCGTGCGGGTGAGGTCCTGATCCGCATCCTGAATGGCGTGCTGTTCCAGCTCAACCAAGTGGCGCGAGAGCAGGCCGGCCTCAAACCCCTGCCCAGCGATGAAAAAGCCCAGGCCTACATGACCCAGGCCGTGCTCTCGCTCAGCGATGCCCAGGCCTACCCGGTGCCCATGGTGTTCATGTTGAAGGACTTCACCCAGGTGCAAGCCAGCGTGTTCCAGGTAGCGCGTGCCCCTGGCAAGAGCATTGTTTATTTGGGCTGCGCCTTGTTGATTCTGGGCGTCTTTGCCATGCTCTACATCCGCGAGCGCCGGGTGTGGGTCTGGGTGCGTCCGCAGGGCGAGGGCAGTTGGGCCACGCTGGCGTTGTCGACCAACCGCAAGACCCTGGACGGCGACCGTGAGTTTGACCGGTTGAAGGACAAGCTGCTGGGCCTGGCCCCCACGGAGCCCTTGCCAGCGACGCCACCCCGTGCCCCCTGAGCTTTTTGATTGTTGAGCCGACAGCGCCCGCACCCCATCACGACCAGCCCCGAGTGGACCCCATGAACACAGCTTCCAGCCCCACGACCACCATCACCCTCAGCGAGGGGTTTTTCTCCCGCCGTTCCTGGCTGGACTGGCTGTTTGCAGCCTTGGTCCTGCTGTCTGGCGTGACCGTGTTGGCGCGCTATGGCCAAAGTCTCGATGTCTATGAGACCGGCATCCTGCTGGCCACCGTGCCGGCGGCGATCTGGCTGGGCTGGTTGTGGCGACCCATGGCGTGGCTGATGGTGGGGGTGGCGGGTTTGTCGTTGTTGGCCATCTCGTCCTATCAAGGGGGTGGCGAGGCGCCCACGCTGGCGCGCGCGGACAGTGTGTTTTGGCTGAAATACTTTTTGTCCAGCCAGTCGGCCATTTTGTGGATGTGCATGCTGGTGTTCATGAGCACTGCGTTTTACTGGCTGGGTCTGATCGGTGGCCAGCACGGGGCCACCATGGAGCTCACCGGCTCGCGCCTGGCCTGGGCCTCGGTGGTGATGGCGCTCACGGGCACCATGGTGCGCTGGTACGAAAGCTACCTGCTGGGCGCTGACATCGGCCACATCCCCGTCAGCAACCTGTATGAAGTGTTCGTGCTGTTTTGCTGGATCACCACGGTTTTCTACCTGTACTTTGAGGCGCAGTACAAGACCCGTTCGCTGGGCGCGTTTGTGATGCTGGTGGTCAGCGCGGCGGTCGGCTTTTTGCTCTGGTACACCGTGGTGCGCGAGGCGCATGAGATTCAGCCCCTGGTGCCGGCCCTCAAGAGCTGGTGGATGAAGCTGCATGTGCCGGCCAATTTCATTGGATACGGCACCTTCGCGCTGTCAGCCATGGTGGCTTTTGCCTACCTGATCAAGCAACAGGCCGATGAGGCCCGCTGGTACAAGCTGGCGCCGCTGTGGCTGCTGGGCATCGTGCTGTGCTTTGAGCCCATCGTCTTTCGCCGCAGCAGCAGCGAGGCCGGTGGCAGCTACTGGGTGGTGTACTTCGGTATTTCTGCCCTGATCGTGGGCGGCATTCTGTGGGCGCGCCGGCGCATCGCCAGCCGCCTGCCCAGCCTCGAAGTGCTGGACGATGTGATGTACAAGTCCATCGCGGTGGGTTTCGCCTTCTTCACCATCGCCACGGTGCTGGGTGCGCTGTGGGCGGCGGAAGCTTGGGGTGGCTACTGGAGCTGGGACCCGAAGGAAACCTGGGCCCTGATCGTCTGGCTCAACTACGCGGCCTGGCTGCACATGCGCCTCATGAAGGGCTTGCGCGGCACGCTGTCGGCCTGGTGGGCGCTGGCTGGTTTGGCGGTCACGACCTTTGCGTTCATCGGTGTCAACATGTTCTTGAGTGGCCTGCACAGCTACGGGACATTGTGAAACTCCTGTGAAATTTTCGAATCCTTGAAAGAATCGGGCGCGTGCTGCGACCCATGTCCACGATAAGGAGCTTTCATGCTGATTCACACCCGAGACCCGTCGCTGGCGACACCCCTGCCCAGCGAAATCACCCCGCCTGAGGTTTACGCTGGGCGCCGCCGTTGGCTGCAGCAGCTGGCGCTGACGGGCGCTGGCACCACCCTGGGGGCTTGGGCCGCGCGCGATGCGCTGGCGCAGCAAGCGCCCTATGCCAAGCCGGGCAAGCTGGCCACCTTGGCGGGTGGCCGTTCCGCCGTGGCGGGGGCGGTGTCCATGGACAAGCTCACCGAGTACAAGGATGCGGCGGGCTACAACAACTTCTACGAGTTCGGCACCGACAAGGCCGACCCGGCGCGAAACGCCCACACACTCAAGACCAGCCCCTGGGCGGTGGAGATCGATGGCCTGGTCAAAAAGCCAGGCAAGCTGGCGCTGGAAGACCTGCTCAAGCTCAGCCCCATGGAGGAGCGCGTCTACCGCCTGCGCTGCGTGGAAGGTTGGTCCATGGTGATTCCGTGGGTGGGCTACTCGCTGGCCGATTTGATTCGCCGCGTGGAGCCGCTGGGCAGCGCCAAGTACGTTGAATTCCACACCCTGGCCGACCCCAAGACCATGCCGTTTGTGGGTTCGCGCGTGCTGGACTGGCCCTATGTCGAAGGGCTGCGTCTGGATGAAGCGATGCACCCCTTGACCCTGCTGGCCTTTGGCATGTACGGCGAGGTGCTGCCCAACCAGAACGGTGCCCCGGTGCGCTTGGTGGTGCCCTGGAAATACGGCTTCAAGAGCGCCAAGAGCCTGGTGCGCATCCGCTTCACCGACAAGGAGCCGGGCACGGCCTGGAACAAGGCCGCGGCCAACGAGTACGGTTTTTACTCCAACGTGAACCCCGAGGTGGACCACCCCCGTTGGAGCCAGGCCACCGAGCGCCGCATTGGCGAGGACGGCTTGTTCGCCAAGAAGCGCAAGACCCTGAAGTTCAACGGCTATGAGGCCCAGGTGGCCTCGCTCTACGCCGGCATGGACTTGAAGAAGTTCTACTGATGAGCCGGCCTGCAGCGCCCGCCGGGGCGCATCCGACCGGGGGGGCATGGGCGGGTGTCAAAGCGGGCTTGCAGCGTGCGCTGCTGTCCCCCTGGCGGCCTTGGGTGCAGACCTTGCTGTGCCTGCTGCCGCTGGCTTGGCTGTTGGCGGGGGTGGTGTTTGACACCCTGGGTGCCAACCCGGCTGAGGCCTTGATTCGCAGTACCGGTGACTGGACCCTGCGTGCCCTGTGTCTGACCTTGGCGGTCACCCCCTTGCGCGTCAGCCTGGGCCTGCCTGCGCTGGCGCGGGTGCGGCGATTGCTCGGCCTGGCGGCCTACTTCTACGCCGGTTTGCACCTGCTGTGCTATGCCGCGTTCGACATGGGCTTGGACTTGGCAGACATCGCCATGGACATAGGCAAACGCCCCTTCATCCTGGTGGGCTTCAGTGCTTGGCTGCTGATGCTGCCGCTGGCATTGACCTCCTTCAACCGCGCCATCAAAGCGGTGGGGGGCAAGAACTGGCAGCGCCTGCATCGCTTGGTGTACGGCGTGGTGTTGCTGGGCCTGCTGCATTTTTTCTGGATGCGCGCGGGCAAGCACAACTTCACCGAGGTGGCGGTCTACGGCCTGATCATCGCGGCCTTGCTGGGCTGGCGCTTGCAGCGCGCGGTGCGACGGCCCTGAACGGGCGGTGAGCGTGTCCGTTCAGCGGCCCACGGCGCGCAGGGCAGGCTGTGCACCGCGCTGCGGGTCGATCTGCAGGGTGGGGAGTTGGTAGGCGCGGTCGTCAAACAAGTCGATGCCGCACATCAGCGAGTCCAGCCAGTCAAAGAACTGCTGGATGGCCTTGTCCCCCACGATCGGGGCGCCGTGCTGGGGCACCAACATGGCGATGTCGAGCTGGCGCGCCATGCGCACCCACAGGCGCAAGACCTTGTTGGACACCATGTAGCGCCGGTGAAAGCCCTCCATCAGCGGGATGTGGGGGGTGAGATCCGTGACCTGCTTTTGTGCCTGCGCACCGGTGGTCATGGACACGCCCAAATCCCCAGTGAACAGAATGCGGCTGACCGGGTCGTAGAACTGGAAATTCCCCTCGGAGTGCATGAAGTGCGCGGGCAGCAGCCACAGGTCGTGGCGGCCCACGCGCAATTTGCCGCCCGCGTCGGGCACGCCAATCACGCGGTCCTCGGTCTTGCCGACCTTGGCGAAATGCGGCGCAAAGCGCTCCCAGATGCGGGAGATCACCAGCTTGGCCCGGGTGGAGGTCATCCAGCGGTCCAGCGAGGCGATGATGTCGGGGTCGGCATGGGAGGCCAGCAAGTAGCTGAGCTTGCTGGGCGGAAAGTGCTTGGACATGCCCAGGAACAGCTCGTTGAAAGCCAAGTTGCCCCCCGGGTCGATGATGGCCCCCGTGCCATCGTCCACGATCAGGAATTGGTTGGCCTGGACGGCCTGGCCGCCTTCTTCAATGAGGTCGGTGAACATGAAGCAGGCATGGTCTGCATCACGGTAGAGTTCGATCGGCATGTGCCCTCCCAGCTTGAAAAAGCCATGGCAAAGCCGGCACTCTAGAGGCCCTGGCGCGCAGGGCCTTGATTCAGGTCAACAACCCTCAGGCGGGCAGCAGGTTTTCCAGGGCGAACGTGTCCTGCGCGGTTTCGCGGCGGCGAATCAGGTGGGCGCCGGCCTCGTCGACCAGCACCTCTGCCAGGCGACCCCGGGTGTTGTAGTTGCTGGACATGCTCATGCAGTAGGCGCCGGCCGAGAGCACGGCCAGTTGATCGCCAGGCTGCACCGCCAGGGCGCGCTCCCGGCCGATCCAGTCACCGCTTTCACACACCGGGCCCACCACGTCGTACAGCGTGGCTTGCGCGCGGCTGGCCTGCACCGGCACGATGCCATGGAAGGCTTCGTACATGGCGGGGCGGGGCAGGTCGTTCATGGCGGCGTCGACGATGCAGAAGTTCTTTTGCTCGCCTGGCTTGAGGTAGAGCACCTCGGTCAGGCAGATGCCGGCATTGCCCACCAGGGAGCGGCCGGGCTCGATCATCAGTTGGCGCTGGCCAAAGCCGCGCGCATCCAGCTTGGCCAGCAGGCGTGCCCACAGCGCATCGGCTTCGGGCGGCGTGTCGCCGTTGTAGTTGATGCCCAGGCCACCGCCAAAATCGATGTGGTGGATGGGCACGCCGGCCTGTTCGATCGCCTCGACCAGGTCCAGGATGCGGTCCATGGCATCCAGGTAGGGGTCGACCTGGGTGATTTGCGAGCCGATGTGGCAATCAATGCCCACCACGCGCAGGCCCGGCAGGCCAGCCGCACGCTGGTAGGTCTGGACTGCGCGGTCATGAGCCACGCCGAACTTGTTGCCCTTGAGGCCCGTGGAGATGTAGGGGTGGGTCTTGGGGTCCACGTTGGGGTTGACGCGGATGCTGACCGGGGCCTGGACCTGCAGGCTCAGGGCCACTTCGTTGAGCACCTCGAGTTCGGACTCGCTCTCGACGTTGAAGCAGCCAATGCCGAGCTGCAGCGCCTGGCGCATCTCTGCGCGGGTCTTGCCCACTCCGGAGAAGATCACCTTGCTGAGGTCGCCACCAGCGGCCTGCACGCGGGCCAGCTCGCCAGCCGAAACAATGTCAAAGCCACAGCCGGCCTGGGCAAAGACCTGCAGGATGGCCAAAGAGGAGTTGGCCTTCATGGCGTAGCAAATCTGGGCCCGGCGACCGGCAAAGCCACGCTGGTAAGCGGCCAGCGCGTCCAGCATGGCCGCCTTGGAGTAGACGAACAAAGGCGTGCCGAATTGCTCGGCCAGTTGGGCAGCGGGCACCTGATCGACAAACAGTTGGTCGTCGCGGTACAGGACGTGAGGGTGGCCGGGCAGCAGGGCTTGGGTCATGGGGTGGAGGCAGCGGGGGAGGATGGGGCCGGCGCGATGTCGGCGGGATACGAGGCGGGGCTGTTGGTGGTCGGCGTCGTTGGCGCGGGTGGGGTGTTCTTGGCGGCCGGGTTGGGCGCACTGCGTTGCGGCCGCAGTGAATCAGGCGTCAGGGTCTGGGGCAGGGTGGCGCGCCCTTGGGCCGCAGGCTCTTGCGGAAACACCAGCGGGCCGCGTTGCCCGCAGGCGCTCAGAACCAGGCCCAGAGCACCCGTCAGCACGGTAAGGGCAATCGGCCTGACTAGAATTTGGATTCGACTCAACATCAACGAATTGTAGTAATGACCGACCTCGAATTCATGGACCACGCAGAAGCCCTGCTCAAAGCGGTTGAATTGACCTGCGATGCCATCAATGACACGACCGAGGCCGACATCGACGCCCAGCGCAGTGGCGGCATGATCACGATGAGCTTTCCAAGCCGCAGCCAGATCGTCATCAACCTGCAAAAGCCGCTGCACGAGGTCTGGCTGGCGACGCGCTCTGGTGGCTACCACTACCGCTGGGTGGATGGCGCTTGGCGCGACACCAAGAGCCCCACCCTGTTTTTTGAACAGTTGACCCAAGACGCCAGCGCCCAAGCCGGTCAGGCCCTGCGTTTCGCGGCCCGCTGAAGCAGGCGGCCCGGCAGCGAAGCCACCCGCTGGTAGGGGCTCAGTTGCGGAACAGGTCCAGGATCTTGGAGCGTTCGTCGCTGGCCGGGGCCGTTGCCGGCGCCGTCATGGGGGGCGCCGTGCCGGCGCTGCCGCCGCGCTCGTCATTGCCCAGGTGGCTCACGCCATTGTTGCGGGAGAACTCGTCGTAGTACCACTCGCCACCGACATTGACCACGCCTTCGGGCACGCTGGGCTCCATCACGGGCACGCCCTTGAGGGCGCGTTCCATGAAGGTGATCCACACCGGCAGGCTCAGGCCGCCCCCGGTTTCGCGGTCGCCCAGCTTGCGTGGCGTGTCGTAGCCGATCCAGGTCACGGCCGCCAAGGTGGGTTGGAAGCCTGCGAACCAGGCGTCCATGGAGTCGTTGGTGGTGCCGGTCTTGCCGTAGATGTCCGGCCGCTTCAGCGTGGCCTGTGCCTTGGCGGCGGTGCCGGAGCGGGCTACTTCTTGCAACAGGCTTTGCATCATGAAGGCATTGCGCGGCGAGATCGCGCGCGTGCTGTCGTCCAGCGGGGTGGCTTTGCTTTGCACCAGCAGCTTGCCCTTTTGGTCGGTGATGCGGTCAATCACCCAGGGGTTGACGCGGTAACCCCCGTTGGCGAACACCGAGTAGCCGGTGGCCATTTGCATGGGGGTGACCGAACCCGCGCCCAAGGCCATGGTCAGGTAGGCCGGGTGCTTTTCGGCTTCGAAGCCGAAGTGCGTGACCCAGTCCTGCGCATAGCGTGCGCCAATGGATTGCAGCACCCGGATCGAAATCATGTTCTTGGACTTGGCCAGGCCGCGGCGCAAGGACATGGGGCCATCAAACGTGCCGTCGTAGTTCTTGGGCTCCCAGGGTTGGCCGCCGGTGGTGCCAGCGTCAAAGAACAGGGGCGCGTCGTTGACCACGGTGGCCGGTCCGAAGCCTTTTTCCAGTGCCGCTGAGTAGATGAAGGGCTTGAAGCTCGAGCCCGGCTGGCGCCAAGCCTGGGTCACATGGTTGAACTTGTTTTTCTCGAAGTCAAAGCCACCCACCAAGGCCTTGATGGCGCCGGTGCGCGGGTCCAGGGCCACAAAAGCGCCTTCGACTTCGGGCAGTTGGGTGATTTCCCAGCTGTCTTTGGGTGTCTTGACCACGCGGATCAAGGCGCCCCGGCGCAGCTTGATGTGTGGGGGCGCCTTGTCGGACAGGCCGGACTGGGCCGGCTTCAGGCCGTCGCCGGTGATTTCCAGGGTGTCGCCATTGGGGCGGATGGCGTGGATCTTCTTGGGCGTGGCCTCCAGCACCACGGCGGCCATCACGTCGCCGTTGTCGGGGTGGTCGCCAAAGACGTCATCGAGTGCGTCATCCTGCTCTTTGGGGGTGCTGGGCAGGGTGATGAACTTCTCCGGGCCTCGGTACACCTGGCGCCGCTCAAAGTCCATGATGCCTTTGCGCAGTGCTTTGTAGGCCACGTCTTGATCGACTGCCGCGATGGTGGTGTAGACGTTCAGGCCACGGGTGTAGGCCGCCGTGCCATATTGGGCCACGACCAATTGGCGCACGGTTTCAGCCACGTACTCGGCGTGCACGCGGGAGCTGTCAGGGCCGAACTTGACCTTCAAGGGCTCTTTGCGCGCCTGCTCGGCCTGGGCTTCGGTGATGAAGCCGTTGTCTTCCATGCGGTCGATGATGTAGAGCTGCCGGATCCGGGCCCGCTTGGGGTTGCTGATCGGGTTGTAGGCCGATGGGGCTTTGGGCAGACCCGCCAGCATGGCGGCTTCGGCCACGGTGACGTCTTTCAAAGGCTTGCCAAAATAAGTATCGGCCGCTGCAGAAAATCCATAGGCACGGTTGCCCAGGAAAATCTGATTCATGTAAATCTCGAGAATCTGATCTTTGCTGAGTAAATGCTCGAGTTTGAATGTCAGCAAAATCTCATAGATTTTGCGGGTGAATGTCTTTTCCGAGGATAAATAAACGTTGCGCGCCACCTGCATGGTGATGGTGGACGCGCCCTGGCTCTTGGCCCGACCCAGGTTGGCCAGACCGGCGCGGAACACGCCGATGTAGTCCACGCCACCGTGCTGGTAGAAGCGGGCGTCTTCGACCGCCAGCACCGCGTCTTTCATGACCTGGGGCACGTCCTTGATGGGGGTCAGGTTGCGTCGCTCTTCGCCGAACTCGCCCAGCAAGGCGCCCTCGGCCGAATACACCCTCAAGGGCAGCTTGGGCTGGTAGTCAGAGAGCTCGGAAATGTCCGGCAGGTTGGGGTAGGCCATCGCCATGGCAACGGCCACCACCATCACCACGCAGAGCGCCCCGGCGACCGCCAAACCCAACAACCAGGCGGCCGCCCGAAGCAGCCAGCGGCTCAGGCCGCTGCGGGGGGCGGCAGTCTGGGCCGATGAGGTGGGGGAGGGGGGGCTTGCCATGTTGCGATGTGAAGTGAATGGCGGATTATAGAAATCGGATCGAAGTGCAATCTTTTGCCGTCAAGTGGCCGGCTTGAGACGGATGAAACTTGTTGCAGAATACCGCCAAATCGTATGCTTTTGACAACGAGAGGTGCCCGTGCCTAGGCCGAAATTCTTTGCCGGTCAACACCCTTGCTGCTAGCATTCAAGCAAAGCATGAAGTTGAAGCGTCCGTCCGGGCGTGTTACGGGGGACCATCTTGATCTCTTTAGGATCATTGTTCAGCCGGCAGGTGGCGCCCCTGCTCGGCATCGACATCAGTTCGTCCAGCGTCAAGCTGGTGGAGCTGGGTCGCGATAAATCCGGAGGGTACGTTCTCGAACGCTGCGCCATGGAGCAGCTCGAAAAAGGTTGGATCGTTGACGGCAACATCGAGAAATTTGATGAGGTCGCCGAGGCGGTCAAACGGGTCGTCAAAAAGAGCGGTTCGCGCACCAAGAACGTGGCCATGGCCTTGCCGGCCTCTGCCGTGATCACCAAGCGCATCGTGCTGCCTGGGGGCTTGTCCGACCAAGAGTTGGAAGTTCAGGTGGAGTCCGAGGCCAATCAATACATTCCTTTTTCGCTGGATGAAGTGAGCCTGGACTTTTGCGTCGTGGGCCCCAGCCTCAGTTCGACGGGCGATGTGGACGTGCTGATCGCTGCGTCGCGCAAAGAAAAAGTCCAAGACCGGCAAGGTCTGGCCGAAGCCGCAGGCCTCAAGCCGGTGGTGTTGGATGTGGAGTCCTTTGCTTCTCGCTTGGCGGCCGGGCGCTTGATCGAGAGCCTGCCAGGCCAGGGCGGTGGTTTGATGGTGGCGCTGTTCGAGGTGGGGTCCATGACCACCAGCTTGCAAGTGATCAAGGACCAAGAAGTCCTTTACGAACGTGACCAGGCCTTTGGCGGGGCTCAACTGAGTCAGCTGATTGTTCGTCAATATGGCTTTTCACCCGAAGAGGCAGAAACCAAGAAGCGCTCCGGTGAGTTGCCTGACGATTACGCGGCCTCGGTTCTGCGGCCCTTTGTGGAAAGCGTTTCCCAAGAAATCGGGCGGGCCTTGCAATTCTTTTTCACCAGCACCCCATTCAACCGGGTCGATCACATTTTCCTGGCTGGCGGCTCTTCGGCGCTGCCGGGGCTGGCCGAGGCGGTGACCCAGCAAACGTCTTTTGCCTGCAGCATCGTCAATCCCTTTGAGGGGATGGTGATCAATGATTCGGTGCGTTTGAAGAAGATGGCGCGAGAAGCGCCGGCCTATTTGACCTCCTGCGGCTTGGCCATGCGGAGGTTCTTGTCATGATTTTGATCAACCTCTTGCCTCACCGCGAGGCAGCTCGGCTCAAACGCAAGGAAGCGTTCCAGGTGGCCCTGGTGGGTTCTGCCGTGTTGGGTGGCGCGGTGGTGGCCATGGTTTATCTGACCTATCAATCTTGGATTGCAGACCAGCAAGGGCGCAATGAGGTGTTGAAGTCCGAGATTCGGACTCTTGAAATCCAAATCAAAGAGATTTCCAACATCGAGATGGAAATTGCGGCCTTGAAAGCCCGCCAAAAGGCCGTGGAAGATTTACAGTCAGACCGCAATGCACAGACATTCCTGATGAATGAGTTGGTGCGGCAACTGCCTGATGGGGTGTACATCACCAGCATGAAACAAGACGGCGCCACGGTCTTGGTTCAAGGCGTGGCCCAATCCAATCAGCGGGTGTCCGAGGTGCTGAAGAATTTTTCGTCTGGCTCGCAGTGGTTTGCCAAGCCCGAGTTGCTGGAAATTCAGGCAGGTTCGGTCAGTTTGAGTTCCCGTGATCAGCGCCGAGTGGCGAATTTCGGCATGCGCTTCCAGCTTTTGCGCGCCTCCGAGGTGGGTAAAGCGGCTGAGGCCGCTGCGAAGAAGTGAGTCTCCCGATGGCGATCAACAAAAACATGTCCATTGACTTTGAGGCGCTGTTTCAACAGGCCCAGCGTCAGTTCTCTGATCTCGACCCGCGCGATCCTTCGCTCTGGCCCGCTTTTCCGCGTCACCTCTTGTGTGTCGTGGTGATGGCCGGGGTGGTGGCCGTGGCCTGGTTTGCTTGGTTGACTGATTTTCAGACTCAACTGGACGCTGAAGTGGTCAACGAGCAGGCACTCAAAGAAGACTTTGGCAAAAAGCTCACCAAGGCGGTCAACCTCGATGCCTTGAAAAAGCAGCGCGAACAGATTCAACAGTATGTGACGCAGTTGGAAAAGCAACTGCCTGGCAAGGCGGAAATGTCGGCGCTGCTGTCGGACATCAACCAGGCTGGCTTGGGGCGCAGTCTGCAGTTTGAGTTGTTCCGTCCTGGCCAAATGGTGGTGAAGGAATACTATGCCGAGCTGCCTATATCGATTCGGGTGACGGGCAAGTACCACGATATCGGGTATTTCGCCTCGGATGTCGCCCACCTGTCGCGCATCGTGACCCTGAATAACTTGACCCTTACCCCAGTGCGCGAAGGCTTGCTCAGCATGGATGCCACGGCGCGCACTTTCCGTTATTTGGACACGGATGAAATTGCGAGCCAGCGCAAAGCCGGAGGCGCAAAATGACAAGACAGCTCTGGTGGGTGCCTTGTTCATTGGCCTTGTTGCTGAGTGCCTGCTTTTCAGAAGGTGATGAAATTCACGCCTGGATTGCCGACCAGAAGGCGCAAAGCCGGCCCAAGGTGACTCCCTTGGTCGAGCCCAAGAAATTCCTGCCCCAAGAATACGAAGGCGCCACCGCCACCGACCCGTTCAACATCCAAAAGCTGACGCAGGCTTTGAAGCGGGATTCGGCTTCGCCCGGCAACATGGCGATCATTGCGCCCGAGATGGCTCGGCGCAAAGAAGCCCTGGAAATGATGCCGCTGGACTCGATGGCCATGGTGGGCAGCCTGCAGAAGAACAATGAGCCGGTGGCCTTGGTACGGGTGGACAACCTGTTGTACCAAGTGAGAACCGGTAACCACCTGGGCCAAAACTATGGGCGTGTCTTGAAGATCACGGAAACTGAGGTCCAGTTGCGAGAAGTTGTGCAGGACTCGTCGGGCGATTGGATTGAGCGGCCGGCTTCTCTGCAGTTGCAGGAGCGGGGTAAATAAATATGTTGAAGCTGATGAGAACTGCAATGACCAAATGGCTATCCGTGGGGGGGCTGCTGGCGCTGAGCGCTTCGTTGGCCTGGGGTCAGAGCCCTCAGACCCTGCAAGCGGTGTCGATCGCCTCGCAGTCGGGGGCTGAGATCGTGCGTTTTGAGTTTTCAAGCGCCGTGGATTTCAAACCCACGGGTTTCGGGATCCAGTCTCCTGCCCGGGTTGCCATTGATTTGCCTACGGTGGCCAGCGCCTTGGCCAAGAATACGGTGGAGTTTGCTCAGGGCAACACGCGGTCGGTGAATGTGATTCAGGCCCCGGATCGCACCCGTTTGGTCTTGAATCTGAAGAAATACGCGGCGTACACCACCCAGGTGGACGGCAAGTCGCTCTTGGTCACCTTCGAGCCGGAGGCCCGTGGGACCCCCGTGGCGGCCTCTTTGCAAAGTGCTTTCGCCGAGTCGCGCAATTCGGATGTGCTGCCCCTGAAGGATGTGGATTTCCGCCGGGGTTCCGACAATTCGGGGCGCGTGGTGGTGAGTTTGCCCAACAATCAGACCGGTGTGGACCTCAAGGCGCAGGGCCAAGGCTTGGTCGTCGAGTTTCTCAAGACCTCTTTGCCCGAGGGCTTGCGTCGTCGACTCGATGTGACGGACTTTGGCACGCCGGTGAAGACCATCACCTCCAACCAAGTGGGGGACCGCGTGCGGGTGCTGATCGAGCCCACGGGCGAATGGGAGCATTCGGCCTACCAAAGTGACGACCAATTTGTGGTCGAGGTGCGGCCCAAGAAGGTGGATACCAGCAAGCTGTTGCAAGCCCCCAGTTACGTGGGGGAAAAGCTCTCGCTGAACTTCCAGAGCATTGATGTGCGATCGCTGCTGCAGGTGATCGCTGACTTCACCAACTTCAACATCGTGACCTCGGACACGGTGTCGGGCAATTTGACTTTGCGCCTCAAGGACGTGCCTTGGGACCAAGCCTTGCAGATCATCATGGACTCCAAGGGTTTGGGCATGCGCAAGGCGGGCAATGTGCTGTGGATCGCTCCGCGCGACGAACTCGACGCCCGCACCAAGAAGGACTTGGAGGCTTTGCAGGCCATTGAGCGACTGGAAACCTTGCGCACCCAGTCCTTCCAGTTGAACTACGCCAAGGCCTCGGAAATGGTGATCCAACTGCGAGGCGCTGGTGGCGTTGCCGGCGGTTCGACCGCAGGCGTGACCCGCTTCCTGTCCGAGCGTGGCAGTGTGATTGCCGAGCCCCGCACCAATCAGTTGTTTGTGACAGACACCGCTAAAAAATTGGTCGAAGTACAAGAACTGTTGACCAAACTGGACATCCCTGTTCGTCAGGTGCTGATTGAGGCGCGCATCGTCGAGGCTTCGGACACCTTTGGCCGTTCCTTGGGCGTGCGCTTGGGCGGCAGTGACCTGCGCGGAGTCAATGGTGGCAATGCTGGCTATTCCGTCGGCGGCGGTAATCGGGTCGCGTTTGGTGGGTCGTATGACGCGGTGTCTTCCACCACCGGAGAGTCTGCCAACGTCATGACCACGACCAACACCAGCTTTGTCAACCTGCCGGCAGCCGGGCAGGGCGGGTATGCCGCGTCGTCTTTTGCTTTGTCGATCTTCAACTCGGCGGCCAATCGGTTCTTGAATCTGGAAATTTCGGCGCTGGAAGCCGATGGCAAGGGCAAAGTGGTGTCCAGTCCCCGGGTCATCACGGCCGACCAGACCAAAGCCTTGATCGAGCAGGGCACTGAGTTCCCCTACCAGCAGGCCACGTCCAGCGGCGCCACCTCGGTGGCCTTCCGCAAGGCCAACCTCAAATTGGAGGTGACGCCACAGATCACGCCCGAGGGCAACATCATTCTGGAATTGGACATCAACAAGGACAGCAAGGGCGAGACCACCGCGCAAGGCATTGCAATCAATACCAAGCACATCAAGACCCAAGTCTTGGTTGAGAATGGCGGCACGGTCGTCATCGGCGGGATTTTTGAGCTGACGGAGTCTGACAGCGAAGCCAAGGTGCCTTTGCTGGGTGACATCCCGGTCATGGGTAACCTGTTCAAGACCAAGAGCAAGTCGACCAACAAGCAAGAAATGCTGGTGTTCATCACGCCGAAGATGGTGTCTGACCGCGCGACCAATCGTTAATGGGGCTGGAGGGTTTGTTTGTGAATTATTTGAAATACGTTTTTGTTTTGTTGATGGCGGCCTTGTTGACGGCCTGCGGCGGTGGCGGCGGCAGTGCTGGAACCACCTCAGGCGGCAGCAGTAGCAGCAGCAGCGGAAGTGGCTCTACCACTGTGGTCAGCACCCCCACCCTGGTGGTGTCGCTGGCGGATTCCTCGGGTGTGGCCCTGAGCACCCCGCGCACCCTCAAGTCTGGCCTGTTCTACCTGGCCCAGGCCAAGGCTTTGGATGGCTCAGCCAACCCCATTGCCAACCAAGTCGTGACTTTCAGCACGGACAGCACCTTGGTGACCTTGGCGGCGCCGACGGCACTGACCGACGCCAACGGCGTTGCCTCGGTGAAGATGACGCCCTTGTCTGCGGCTGGGGCGGGTTCCGTCGCCGCGGTGATGACCTACAACACCACCACCATCACGGGCACAGCGGCCTCTTACCAAGTCACGCCGGCTGCGGCGACTGGGACGCCCACGCTGGCCTTGGCATTGACGGATTCGTCCGGCGTTGCCCTGAGCACGCCGCGCACCTTTTTGACCGGCTCGATTTACAAAGCCCGTGTCACCGTGCTGGATGCCACCAGTGCACCCGTGTCCAATCTGGTGGTGCAGTTCAGCTCGGAAGGCGTGGCGGCGACGATTTCGCCTTCGAGCGCGCTGACCGATGCCAATGGTGTCGCCACGGTCCAAATCGTGCCGGGCACCACCACAGGTGCCGGCAGCGTGAAGGTGTCGGGCGTGGTCAATGGCACCACCTACAGCTCTGCAGGTGTGTCTTACCAAATCGCGTCAACCAGTGTGGCGGCCACGATGAATTACGTGCAGCCCAGCACCCCGGTGTCCTTGGTCGTCAGCAACGCGAGCTCCGGCAACAAGCTGGCCACGGCGTCCTTCAAGCTGGCCAACAGCCAAGGCGTCGGCGTGTCGGGCCAGCCGGTGTCTCTGAGCTTGAATGCCCAGTCCATCAGCGCGGGCGTCACCTTCTTGGTGAACGGGGTGAACACCTCGGCGACCCAGACCTTCACGACCGATCAAGACGGCCTGGTGAGCATCAGTGTGGCCTCGGGTACTTTGCCCACACCGGTGCTGGTGACGGCCACGGCGGTCTCCAACAGCAGTATCAGCGCCACGTCCGTCGGCCTGGCCGTGACCAATGGCCGCCCCACCCAACTGCGCTCTTCGATCGCCGCCAGCATCTTAAGTGTTGAAGCTTCACCTGGCGGTACCAGCATCATCCAGGGCGTTCAGTCCACGCTGACCGTGCTTTTGTCCGACCGATTGGGCAACCCGATCCCTGCGGGGACCGTGGTCAACTTGATCACCTCCCATGGTCAGATTGCGGGCTCTTGCGTGGTGGCGATTGTGAGCAGTGCCTCACAGTGCTCTGCTGTCTGGACATCGGTCTCGGCTCGACCCACCAATGGCTGGTTCACGGTGCTGGCCTACCTCGATGGGGAAGAAGACTTTGTTGATGCCAACGGCAACAACCAGTACGACGGTGGTGAAACCTTTTACGACGTGGGCCAAGCCTTTTTGCCCAAGGATGCCAAGGCTTCCGCCTTCAACTCGGTCACTGACCAACCGATTGCGGGTGGCATGACGGGCGCACTGTCCTGCAACAGTTTTGCCTCCATCCCTTATCAGATGCCCACATCCTGTGACGGGGTCTGGAGCAGTACCATCCGGGTCCGTTTGGGGGTCACGATGAACTGGGCCAGTTCTTTTGCCACCATCACGTCTTTGGGGGCCAGTTCCAAGGCCATCAGCATGCGGATCACCGATGACTTGGGCAACGCCATGCCCAGTAACAGTGACTTGCTGGCGACGCTGGTGTGCCCTGCCACCATGTCTTCGCCGCCAACCATCTCGGGCCAGTCGCGCACCAAGACCCCGAATGCAATCACACCGGTGGACGTGACGGTGACGTTCTCGGACACGGCCACTGGCTGCACCATGACCATGTCAGTCACCACCCCGGCCGGTTCTGTGACTCGTCAATCCTTCTTGGTGCCCTAAACTCGGGGGCTCTCCAACCGCCTGGCAACCTCGGTTGCCAGGCGGTTTTACTTTGGCGGTGGCGTCCCCCGGGGGCGTGACAAAACTTCGAATTCCATGCTTTGTGTCCTGATCGGAATGCCTGGCTCCGGCAAATCGACCGTTGGGCGGCAGCTTGCGCGCCGTCTGGGGCTTTCCTTTTCCGACACCGATCAGGTCCTGGAAAGCCGCCTGGGCTGCTCGATCCGCGAGTTTTTTGAGGCCCAGGGCGAGTCGGCTTTTCGCGACCACGAAGAGCAGACCCTGGCGGATTGCCTGGCCCAAGGGCAAGGTGTGATCTCGACGGGGGGCGGCATCGTGCTGCGCCCCGGTAACCGGGAGCGCTTGCGCGCTGCGCCCTGCGTCATCTACTTGCGGGCCAGCCCCGAGGACATTTACCGCCGTCTGCGCCACGACACCAGCCGACCGCTGCTCCAAGTGGCCGACCCGTTGCGCAAGCTCAAAGAGCTGTACGCCGACCGCGACCCGTTGTACCGCGAAGCGTCAGGCTATGTGGTGGAGACGGGCCGTCCCACCGTGGCGGCCCTGGTCAATGTGATTTCCATGCAACTGGACCTGGCCATGCCCAACCGGCTCGGCAGCCCGACCAGCGAAGCGCCTAAACTCTGAGGCCGGCTGCCGTGAGCGGGAGCTGTCTCTTCTTGTTCCACGATTTCTTGCGAGCTCTGCCACCATGTCTTCGCTTTCCACTGCCGCCCGAGTTGCCATTGACCTGGGGGAGCGCAGTTACGACATCCTGATCGGCCCCGACCTGCTGGACCAGGCACAGGCCTTTGACGGCGTGCCCGCCAGCCGATCCGCCCTCATCGTCACCAACACCACGGTGGCACCGCTCTACCTGGCGCGCCTCAAGGCGGCCTTGGCCACGCGTCACGCAGTGCTGCACGAAGTCATCCTGCCCGACGGCGAAGCCTACAAAACCTGGGACACGCTGAACCTTGTGTTTGATGCCTTGCTGGGCCAGGGTTGCGACCGCAAAACCGTGCTTTACGCATTGGGTGGCGGCGTGGTGGGCGACATGACGGGTTTTGCCGCCGCGGCCTACATGCGTGGCGTGCCCTTTGTGCAGGTGCCCACGACCTTGCTGGCCCAGGTGGACTCCTCGGTGGGGGGCAAGACCGCCATCAACCACCCGCTGGGCAAGAACATGATTGGCGCCTTCTACCAGCCGCAAAAAGTGCTGTGCGATTTGAACGTGCTGCGCACCCTGCCAGCGCGTGAGCTGAGCGCGGGTCTGGCCGAAGTCATCAAGTACGGCCCAATTGCCGACACCGCTTTCCTGGACTGGATTGAGACCCACATTGACGGCCTGCGCGTCTGTGACCAGGCTTTGATGGCCCACGCGGTGCAGCGCAGCTGCGAAATCAAGGCCGAGGTCGTGGGCGTGGACGAGCGCGAGTCCGGTCTGCGCGCCATCCTCAACTTCGGCCACACCTTTGGCCACGCCATCGAGGCAGGTCTGGGCTACGGCCAGTGGCTGCATGGCGAGGCCGTGGGCTGCGGCATGGTGATGGCCGCGCAGTTGTCCTGGCGTCTGGGTTTGGTGGATGCCGCCTGGGTGGCCCGCCTGACCCGCCTGATCGCCGCTGCCGGCCTGCCCATTCAGGCGCCCGTGTTGGACGCGCAGGACAATGCAGGCCGCTACCTGAGCCTGATGCGGGTGGACAAAAAGGCCGAGGCGGGTGAGATCAAGTTCGTGCTGATCGACGCCCCCGGCCGTGCCGTGGTGCGTGGCGCGCCCGACGCGTTGGTGCGCGAGGTCATCGACGCCTGCACTGTGGTGGCCTGAGCATGAGCGCGCTGCCCGACGCTGTGAGCACCCGGGCCTTGGCGCCCTACGCCTGTGACCCCGACCAGAGCCGTGGCCGGCGCCACCCCGAGGCCGCTGCTCCGACGCGCAGCGAGTTCCAGCGTGACCGCGACCGCATCGTGCACAGCACCGCGTTTCGCCGCTTGGTCTACAAGACCCAGGTTTTTTTGAACCACGAAGGTGATCTGTTTCGCACCCGCATGACGCACTCGCTGGAGGTGGCCCAACTGGGGCGTTCCATCGCGCGTTCGCTGCGCCTCAATGAGGACCTGGTCGAGGCCATCGCCCTGGCCCATGACCTGGGCCACACCCCGTTCGGCCATGCCGGTCAAGACGCCTTGCACGAGTGCCTGCGCGCGCATGGCGCGGCCGATGCCGATGGCTTTGAGCACAACCTGCAAAGCCTGCGGGTGGTGGACGAGCTGGAAGAGCGCTACCCGCGCTACAACGGCTTGAACCTCAGCTTCGAGACCCGGGAGGGCATTCTCAAGCACTGCTCGCTGGCCCATGCCCGCCAGATCGAGGCCCATGAGCCCGGTGGCGTGGGGCGGCGCTTCATCGACCGCACCCAGCCCAGCCTAGAAGCCCAGCTCTGCAACCTGGCCGATGAGATCGCCTACAACGCGCATGACATCGACGACGGTGTGCGCTCGGGCTTGATCACCCTGGAGCAGCTGCAGGACGTGCCCTTGTTCGAGCGCTACCGGTGCCAGACCCTGGACGAATTTCCCCACTTGGCCGACCAGCCCGGTCGCCGCCTGTTGTACGAGGCCATTCGCCGCATGCTCAGCCAGCAGGTGTATGACGTGATCGAGGCCACCGCCGAGGCGCTGGGCCGCCAGCCTCTGCGCCACGTGGATGAGGTGCGCCAGGCGGGCCCTTTGCTGTGCTTCACGCCCACCATGCGGGCTGAGTCCATCCAACTCAAGCAGTTTTTGTTCAAGAACTTGTACCGCCACCCCAGTGTGATGGAGACCACCCACCGGGCCCGACAGGTGGTTCATGAGTTGTTTGAGCGCTTCTTGTGCGAGCCTGCCGAGATGCGGCCCCGCTTTGCTGTGCGCGGCGACACGGCGCGCGCCGTGGCGGACTACATTGCCGGCATGACGGATCGCTACGCCCTGCGCGAGCATGAGCGGCTCACTGGTCAAAGGTTGCTGGCATGAGTGCCGGATCGGGTTCTCTGACACCGTTCCGGGCCCCTGCTTGGGTGGTCATCGCCGCCGGTGTGGCGGCGGCCCTGCATGTGGCCAAGTTGGCGCCTGCCTTGCCCGTTTGGCGGCAGGAGTTTGGGCTTTCGCTGGCGCAGGCCGGTTGGTTGCTGTCCACCGTGCAGGCTGCGGGCATGGGCTTGGGCGCCCTGATGGGCGGGGTGGCCGACGCCTGGGGCTTGCGCCGTTGTGCCCTGTCGGGCCTGCTGTTGCTCAGTGCCGCCAGTGCGCTGGCACCGGCGGTCGATGCGGTGCTCGCCTTGCTGGCGCTGCGTGCGCTGGAAGGTTTGGGCTTTTTGCTGGCCACCATGCCGGCCGCCGGCTTGGTGCGCCGCCATGTGCCAGCCCAGGGCCTGGCCCTGATGTTGGGCGTGTGGGGTTGCTACATGCCCTTGGCCACCGCGCTGGCCTTGCTGCTGGGGCCTTGGGTCCTGTCCCATGGCAGCTGGGCCGCCTGGTGGTGGTTGGCGGCCGCCGCCACGGCGGCCATGGCGGGCCTGTTGGCCTGGGTGGTCCCGGTCGACCCCGTGCCGGATCGCGGTGCTGCCCAGGCGGGGGCGGGTTGGTTGGCCCCTTTGTGGGGGCGGTTGCGCCGCACCTGGTCGGCGCCGGGCCCTTGGTTGGTGGCAGCGGCTTTTGCGCTGTACTCGGGTCAATGGCTGGCGGTGATTGGCTTCTTGCCCTCCATGCTGAGTGCCGAGGCCTGGTCGCCCGCGCAAGCCGCCTGGCTGATGGCGGCACTGGCGGGGGTCAACATGTTGGGCAACCTGGCCTCCGGGGCGCTGCAGCACCGGGGGGTGTCGCCAGGGCGTTTGCTGGGCCTGGGCTTTGCTTGCATGGCGCTGGGGGCGTGGCTGGCGTTCCAGTCCTTTTGGCCCTTGTCTTTTGAGCTTCGCATGGGGGGCGTGCTGGTATTTTCCTTGGTGGGTGGGGTGATTCCGGGCACCTTGTTCTCCCAGGCCGTCCGGGTGGCGCCGGATGAGGGCTGCATCTCCACCACGGTGGGCTGGATGCAGCAGTGTTCCTCGCTGGGACAGTTTCTGGGCCCCCCCGTGGTCGGGGCTTTGGCGGCCTGGTCTGGGGGCTGGCAGTGGACGTGGGTGTTCACGGGGGTGTGCTCCGCCCTGGGCTTGGGCGTGGCTTGGGCCCTGCCGCGCCTGCACCCGCGCTGAGGGCGGTGCCGACGCCCTCGGGCGCAGCCGTGCGACCGGTAAAATCGCGGCTTCTCCTTTCGGATGGGCGCCTGCTTGTGACTTTTCTGCTTTGTTCCTTGTCCCCAGCGGCTCGCATGGCTGTGGGGCGCCGCTCATGAGCGCCGTGCTGGCGCGTCAGGCGCAAGTCCTGGCCGATACCCGGCGTTGGTTGGAGCGGGCGGTGATCGGCCTGAACCTGTGCCCCTTTGCCAAGTCGGTGTACGTCAAGAACCAGGTGCATCTGGTGGTGGACTTCTCGACCGAATCCGAGACCTTGCTGAACACCTTGGAGGCTGAGTTGCAGGCCTTGGTCCAAGCGGATCCAGCCCAGCGCGACACCACTTTGCTCATCCTGCCCGAGGCCCTGAGCGACTTTCTCGACTTCAACGATTTCTTGGGTCAGGCCGACGAGGTGCTAGCGCGTCTGGACCTGGACGGCGAGCTGCAAATCGCCAGCTTCCACCCGCAGTTCCAGTTTGCCGGCACCCAGCCCGACGAGATCAGCAACTTCACCAACCGCGGCCCTTATCCCACGCTGCACCTGCTGCGCGAGGCCAGCATTGACCGAGCGGTCGAGGTGTTCCCCGAGGCCGACATGATTTACGAGCGCAACATCGAGACGCTGGAGCGACTGGGCCACGAAGGCTGGGCCGCACTGGACGTCGAGGCCCACCGGACCCCTTCATGAAAAAAAACAAATCCACGGCGGTGCCCACGCTCACCCGGGGCCAGGCCGCTGCTGATGCGGCGCTGAGCGCCGAGCTCAAACCAGGTCAGTCCATTGAGCTGCTCAAAGAACTGCACATCCTGACCCGCGAGGGTCGACTCAACCAGGACTCGCGGCGCAAGCTCAAGCAGGTCTACCACCTGTTCCAGTTCATCGAAAAGCTGCTGCAGGAGCTGCCCGCCCGTGAGGGTGGCCCCACGCTGGCCGACCACGGTGCAGGCAAGTCCTACCTGGGTTTCATCATCTATGACCTGTTCTTCAAGGCCCTGGGGCAGGGGCACATCTACGGTGTCGAAACCCGTGCTGAACTGGTCGAGCGCTCGCAGGCGCTGGCGCAGCGCCTGGGCTTTTCGCGCATGGCCTTTGTCAACACCACGGTGGCCGAGTCGCTGAGCGACCAGCGCCTGCCCGAGCAAATCGACGTTGTCACGGCTTTGCACGCCTGTGACACCGCGACCGATGACGCCATCGCCTTTGGCTTGCAAAAGCACGCCCGCTTCATGGTACTGGTGCCCTGCTGCCAAGCCGAGGTGGCCAGTTGCCTGCGTGAAAGCAAGGCGCTGTCGCTGTCGCGAACCCCGCTGGCCGAGCTGTGGCGCCATCCGCTGCACACCCGGGAGATGGGCAGCCAGATCACCAACGTGCTGCGCTGCCTGTACCTGGAGGCCTGTGGCTACCAGGTCACGGTGACCGAGCTGGTGGGCTGGGAGCACAGCATGAAGAACGAGTTGATCCTCGCCCGCTACACCGGCCAGAAAAAGCGCAGCGCCGCCGAGCGTCTGCAGGCGCTGTTGGCCGAGTTCGGTCTGCAGTCCTTGCAGGCCACGCGTTACCCGCTGCCGGCCTGAGGCTCGGGCGCAGGCGGCGTTCCTCCTTCATCGGCCCCAGTCGCTCATGGCTCGCTTGCCCCGCCTCGTCATTCCGGGTCTGCCGCACCAGGTCATTTTGCGCGGCAACAACGGCCAGCCGGTGTTTGTGGATGAGGTCGATCGTCAGGCCTTGATGGCGGTCTTGTCCCAGTACCTGCCCGAGCACGGCATCGAACTGCACGCCTGGCTGCTGCTGCCGCAGGCGGTGCAATTGCTGCTGACGCCGCGCAGCGCGGAGGGCTTGTCCGCCTTCATGCAGGCCCTGGGCCGCAAGTACACGCGTCAGTTCAACCAGCGCCATGGCCGCAGCGGCACCTTGTGGGAGGGGCGCTTTCGCTCCACCGTGCTGCAGCCTGAGCGCTACCTGATCCCCTGCATGGTGAACATGGACACCATGCCGGTGCGCCAGGGTCTGGTTGCCGAGGCACAAGACCACGCCTGGTCTTCCCATTTGCACCACATCGGCCGGCAGGTGGACCGCCTGATCACTCCGCACCCGGTCTATTGGCAACTGGGCAACACGCCGTTCGCACGTGAGGTGGCTTATGCCCGTCAAGTGGCGGAGGGCTTGTCTGCGCTTGAGTCGCAGGCCTTGTCGCAGGCCACCCAGCAGGGCTGGTTGTTGGGGGATGCCGCCTTTGTCGACGCTTGGCAGCCCAAGGTGGAGCGCCGCCTCACGCGGCGTCTGGCGGGGCGTCCTGCCAAGGCACGCACGGCGCCTGTCCCATCAGTTAAATGATCTGTCCCCAATTTAATTTTTAAAAATGCCGGTTGGATTTAAATTGGTATCTGACCCTAATTTAATTTTCTTGGCATTTTTATTGCACTGCACTATCCTTCGCTTCCCCGCGAAATATCGTGAACCCCGGGCCGCCACGGCTGCACCCCTCAGGTGCTTGCCCAGCCGGCCCCCACAGATCAGGACATGCCATGACGAAGGCTGCAGAGATTCAGCATCTCCAACAAAACGGTCTCTATTCGGCGACCAATGAGCACGACGCTTGCGGCGTCGGTTTTGTGGCCCACATCAAGGGCGTCAAAAGCCATGCCATCGTGCAGCAAGGCCTCAAGATCCTTGAAAACCTGGACCACCGAGGCGCCGTGGGTGCCGATGCCCTGATGGGTGACGGTGCCGGTATCCTGATCCAGTTGCCTGACGCGCTGTACCGCGAAGAAATGGCCAAGCAAGGCGTGGCCCTGCCGCCGCCTGGCGAGTACGGCGTGGGCATGATCTTCCTGCCCAAGGAACACGCTTCGCGCCTGGCTTGCGAGCAAGAAATGGAACGCGCCATCAAGGCCGAAGGCCAGGTCCTGCTCGGCTGGCGCGATGTGCCGGTGAACCGCGACATGCCCATGTCGCCCGCCGTGCGCGAAAAAGAACCGGTGCTGCGCCAAGTCTTCATCGGCCGCGGCAACGACGTGATCGTGCAAGACGCGTTGGAGCGCAAGCTGTACGTGATCCGCAAGACGGCCAGCGCCAACATCCAGGCCTTGAAGCTCAAGCACAGCAAAGAGTATTACGTGCCCAGCATGAGCAGCCGCACCGTGGTCTACAAGGGCCTGCTGCTGGCCGACCAAGTCGGTACCTACTACCTGGACCTGCAAGACCCGCGCTGTGTGTCGGCCCTGGGCCTGGTGCACCAGCGCTTCTCAACCAACACCTTCCCCGAGTGGCCGCTGGCTCACCCGTACCGCTATGTGGCGCACAACGGTGAAATCAACACCGTCAAGGGCAACTACAACTGGATGAAGGCGCGCGAAGGCGTGATGTCTTCGCCGGTGCTGGGTGCCGACCTGCAAAAGCTGTATCCGATCAGCTTCGCCGGCCAATCCGACACCGCCACCTTCGACAACTGCCTCGAGCTGCTGACCATGTCGGGCTACCCGATCAGCCAGGCCGTGATGATGATGATCCCGGAACCCTGGGAACAGCACACCACCATGGACGAGCGCCGCAAGGCCTTCTATGAATACCACGCCGCCATGCTTGAGCCCTGGGATGGCCCGGCCTCGATCGTGTTCACCGATGGCCGTCAAATTGGCGCCACGCTGGACCGCAACGGCCTGCGCCCCTCGCGCTACTGCATCACGGACGACGACTTCGTGATCATGGGTTCCGAGTCGGGCGTGCTGCCCGTGCCCGAGAACAAGATCGTGCGCAAGTGGCGTCTGCAACCCGGCAAGATGTTCCTGATCGATCTGGAACAAGGCCGCATGATCGATGACGAAGAGCTCAAGGCCAGCCTGGCCAACAGCAAGCCGTACAAGCAGTGGATCGAGAACCTGCGCATCAAGCTCGACGACGTGCAAGCCGAAGCCTCCGCCCCGGCCGCCAGTGACATCTCGCTGCTGGACCGCCAGCAAGCCTTTGGCACGACCCAGGAAGACATCAAGTTCCTGATGAGCCCGATGGCTGTCAACGGCGAAGAAGGCATTGGCTCCATGGGCAACGACAGCCCGCTGGCCGTGCTGTCGGACAAGAACAAGCCGCTGTACAACTACTTCAAGCAGTTGTTCGCGCAAGTGACCAACCCGCCGATCGACCCGATCCGCGAAGCCATCGTGATGTCCTTGGTGTCCTTCATCGGTCCCAAGCCCAACCTGCTGGACATCAACCAGGTCAACCCGCCGATGCGCCTTGAAGTGAGCCAGCCAGTGCTCAACTTCGCCGACATGGCCAAGCTGCGCAACATTGCAGCCACCACCCAAGGCAAGTTCAAGAGCCACACGCTGGACATCACCTACCCGCTGGTCTGGGGCCATGAAGGCGTGGAAGCCAAGTTGGCCTCGCTGTGCGCCGAGGCTGTGGACGCGATCAAGGGTGGCAACAACATCCTGATCGTCAGCGACCGCGGCGTGAGTGCCACGCAAGTGGCCATTCCCGCGCTGCTGGCCCTGTCGGCCATTCACCAGCACCTGGTGCGAGAAGGTCTGCGCACCACCGCTGGCCTGGTGGTGGAAACCGGCACCGCGCGTGAAGTGCACCACTTCGCCGTGTTGGCGGGCTACGGCGCTGAAGCCGTGCACCCCTACCTGGCCATGGAAACCCTGGCGGCCATCCACAAGGACCTGCCGGGCGACCTGTCGGCTGACAAGGCCATCTACAACTACGTCAAGGCGATCGGCAAGGGCCTGTCCAAGATCATGTCCAAGATGGGCGTGAGCACCTACATGAGCTACTGTGGCGCCCAGTTGTTCGAAGCCATCGGCATCAACAACGAAACCGTCGAGCAGTACTTCACTGGCACCGCCAGCCGCGTTGAGGGCATTGGTGTGTTCGAGATCGCTGAAGAAGCCATCCGCATGCACAAGGCCGCCTTCGGCGACGACCCGGTGCTGGCCAACATGCTGGACACTGGCGGTGAATACGCCTGGCGTGCCCGTGGCGAAGAGCACATGTGGACCCCGGATGCGATTGCCAAGCTGCAGCACTCGACCCGCGCCAACAACTGGAACACGTACAAGGAATACGCCCAGATCATCAACGACCAATCGCGTCGCCACATGACCCTGCGCGGCCTGTTCGAGTTCAAGATCGACCCGGCCAAGGCCATCCCGGTGGACGAAGTCGAATCCGCCAAGGAAATCGTCAAGCGCTTCGCCACCGGCGCCATGTCCATGGGCTCGATCTCGACCGAAGCCCATGCGACCCTGGCCGTGGCCATGAACCGCATTGGCGGCAAGAGCAACACCGGCGAAGGCGGTGAGGACCCGGCGCGTTACCGTCAGGAACTCAAGGGCATCCCGATTGCTCAGGGCGCCACGCTCAAGAGCGTGATCGGCGACAGCGCCGTGGAAGTCGACCTGCCGCTGCAGGCCGGTGACTCCCTGCGCTCCAAGATCAAGCAAGTCGCTTCGGGCCGCTTCGGTGTGACCGCCGAATACCTGTCCAGCGCCGACCAGATCCAGATCAAGATGGCCCAAGGCGCCAAGCCGGGTGAAGGTGGTCAGCTGCCGGGCGGCAAGGTGTCCGAGTACATCGGCAAGCTGCGCTACTCGGTGCCGGGTGTGGGCCTGATTTCGCCCCCGCCGCACCACGACATCTACTCGATCGAGGACTTGGCTCAGCTGATCCACGACCTGAAGAATGTGGCACCGCACTCCAGCATCAGCGTCAAGCTGGTGTCTGAGGTGGGGGTTGGCACCATCGCGGCCGGCGTGGCCAAGTGCAAGAGCGACCACGTCGTGATCGCCGGCCATGACGGCGGCACGGGCGCTTCGCCCTGGTCCTCGATCAAGCACGCCGGCGGTCCGTGGGAAATCGGCCTGGCCGAAACCCAGCAGACCCTGGTGCTGAACCGCCTGCGCGGCCGCATTCGCGTGCAGGCCGACGGCCAGATGAAGACCGGTCGCGACGTTGCCATCGGCGCGCTGCTGGGCGCTGATGAGTTCGGTTTCGCCACGGCGCCGCTGGTGGTCGAAGGCTGCATCATGATGCGCAAGTGCCACCTGAACACCTGCCCGGTGGGCGTGGCCACGCAAGATCCGGTGCTGCGCGCCAAGTTCTCGGGCAAGCCCGAGCATGTGGTGAACTACTTCTTCTTCATTGCTGAAGAAGTGCGTCAGATCATGGCCCAACTGGGCATCCGCAAGTTCGACGACCTGATCGGCCGTGCCGACCTGCTCGACACCAAGAAGGGCATCGAACACTGGAAGGCTCAAGGCCTGGACTTCAGCCGCCTGCTGGCCCAGCCGCAAGTGCCGGCCGATGTGCCGCGCTTCCACGTCGACAACCAAGACCACGGCCTGGAAAAGGCCCTGGACGTGGTGCTGATCGAGAAGTCGCGCGCTGCGATCGACAAGGGCGAGAAGGTGCAGTTCATCGAACGCGCCCGCAACGTCAACCGCTCGGTCGGTGCGATGCTCTCGGGCGCCCTGACCAAGGTGCATCCGGAAGGCCTGCCAGACGACACCATCCGCATCCAGCTGGAAGGCACGGGCGGTCAGTCCTTCGGCGCCTTCCTGGCCCGCGGCATCACCATGTACCTGATTGGTGACGCCAACGACTACACCGGCAAGGGTTTGTCGGGTGGCCGCGTGGTGGTGCGTCCGAGCATCGACTTCCGTGGCGAAGCAGCCCGCAACATCATCGTGGGCAACACCGTCATGTACGGTGCCACCAGCGGTGAGGCTTTCTTCAGCGGCGTTGCTGGTGAACGCTTCGCAGTGCGCCTGTCGGGCGCCACGGCAGTGGTCGAAGGCACGGGTGACCACGGCTGTGAATACATGACTGGCGGTACCGTGGCCGTGCTGGGCAAGACCGGCCGCAACTTCGCCGCGGGCATGAGCGGCGGCGTGGCGTATGTGTACGACGACGACGGCAGCTTTGCCAGCCGTTGCAACACCGCCATGGTGAGCCTGGACAAGGTCCTGTCGGCTGCCGAACAAGAGGCCAGCGTCGACGCTGCCATCTGGCACCGCGACCAGACCGACGAAGCCCAGCTCAAGAAGCTGTTGGAAGACCACCACCGTTGGACGGGCAGCAAGCGTGCGCGCGAACTGCTGGACAACTGGACGGAGGCCCGCGCCAAGTTCGTCAAGGTGTTCCCGACCGAGTACAAGCGCGCTCTGGGCGAAATCAACGCCAAGAAGCAGGCTGCCACGGCGACCACCAAGGCCAAGGCCTCGGCCAAAGAAGCGGCTGCGGCCAAGTAATTCGATCCGACCTCACGATTCAAGGACAAAGCATCATGGGAAAAGTCACCGGCTTCATGGAATTTGAGCGCATCGAAGAAGGCTATAAGCCCGTTCCCGAGCGCCTGAAGCACTACAAGGAATTCATCGTCGGTCTCGACGCCAGCCAGGCCAAGGTGCAGGGCGCGCGCTGCATGGATTGCGGCACGCCCTTCTGCAACAACGGCTGCCCGGTCAACAACATCATTCCGGACTTCAACGACCTGGTTTACAAGGGCGATTGGCAAAACGCCATCGAGGTGCTGCACAGCACCAACAACTTCCCTGAGTTCACTGGTCGCATCTGCCCCGCCCCTTGCGAGGCCGCCTGCACGCTGAACGTGAATGACGATGCGGTGGGCATCAAGTCCATCGAGCACGCCATCATCGACCGCGCCTGGGCCGAAGGTTGGGTCACGGCCCGTCCGGCCAAGCACAAGACCGGCAAGAAGGTCGCCGTCGTGGGCTCCGGCCCGGCCGGCATGGCTGCAGCCCAGCAGCTGGCCCGCGCTGGTCACGATGTGACCTTGTTCGAAAAGAACGACCGCATCGGCGGCCTGCTGCGCTACGGCATCCCCGACTTCAAGATGGAGAAGTCGCACATCGATCGCCGCGCCAAGCAGTTGGAAGCCGAAGGCGTCACCATCCGCACCAGCGTGATGGTGGGCAAGTTGCCTGAAGGCTCCAAGGTCACCAACTGGGCCAAGGAAACCATCAGCCCCGAGCAGCTGAAGAAAGACTTCGACGCGGTGCTGCTGACGGGCGGCTCCGAGCAGTCGCGCGACTTGCCGGTGCCGGGCCGTGACCTGGACGGCATCCATTTCGCGATGGAATTCCTGCCCCAGCAAAACAAAGTCAACGCAGGCGACAAGCTCAAGGGTCAGTTGCGTGCCGACGGCAAGAATGTGATCGTCATTGGCGGTGGCGACACCGGCAGCGACTGCGTGGGCACCAGCAACCGCCACGGCGCCGTCAGCGTGACTCAGTTCGAGGTCATGCCCCAGCCGCCGGAACAAGAAAACAAGCCCCTGGTGTGGCCCTACTGGCCGCTGAAGCTGCGCACCAGCTCCAGCCATGAAGAAGGCTGCACGCGTGAATTCGCTGTTTCCACCAAGGAATTCATGGGTGAAAAGGGCAAAGTCACCGGCCTGAAGACCGTGCATGTCGAATTCAAGGACGGCAAGCTGGTCGAAATTCCGGGCACCGAAAAAGAATACAAGGCCGACCTGGTGTTGTTGGCCATGGGCTTTGTGAACCCGGTTGCCACCGTGCTGGACGGTTTTGGTGTGGACAAGGATGCGCGTGGCAATGCCAAGGCCAGCACCGAGTTCACGGGCGGTTACGCCACCAATGTGCCCAAGGTGTTTGCCGCCGGCGACATCCGCCGCGGTCAATCGCTGGTGGTCTGGGCCATCCGCGAAGGCCGTCAAGCCGCCCGTGCGGTGGACGAGTTCCTGATGGGCTTCAGCGACCTGCCGCGCTGAGCGACAGCCCCGGTTCGCCGGGGCCGACTGCCTTGACAACGCCTCCTTTTGGGGGCGTTGTCATTGGGGGCGGCCCCTCTTGACTCCGGGTTAACCTGAATCCCTTATGATTCCGGAACGCTGGGCACCGTCCGGCGTTTTCGTTTCATGGCACCCACACCCAACTCCTCCCTTGTCGAACTGCGAGACCTGACCTTCGGGTACGGTGATCGCCGAATTCTCGATGGCGTCACCTTGACCGTGCCTCGAGGCCAGGTCACGGCCCTGATGGGCGCCTCCGGTGGGGGCAAAACCACGGTGCTGCGCCTCATCGGCGGCCAGATTCGCCCTCAATCGGGTGAGTTGCGCTTTGACGGTGAAGATTTGCGCACGCTCGACACGGCGGGGCTCTACCGCATCCGCCGTCGCATGGGCATGCTGTTTCAGTTCGGTGCGCTGTTCACGGATTCCAGCGTGTTCGACAACGTGGCTTTTCCGCTGCGAGAGCACACCGACCTGCCCGAAGCCCTGATCCGGGACATCGTGCTCATGAAGCTCAATGCGGTGGGCCTGCGTGGCGCCCGGGACCTGATGCCCAGCGAGGTCTCCGGCGGCATGGCGCGGCGTGTGGCGCTGGCGCGGGCGATCGCCCTGGACCCCGAACTGGTCATGTACGACGAACCCTTTGCTGGCTTGGACCCCATTTCGCTGGGCACGGCGGCGCGCTTGATTCGCCAGCTCAATGACGCCATGGGCCTGACCAGCATCATCGTGTCGCACGACCTCGATGAAACCTTCCACATCGCCGACAAGGTGATTGTGTTGGCCAACGGCCGCATCGCCGCCCAAGGCACCCCCGACGAGGTGCGCAACAGCACCGATCCCTTGGTGCATCAATTTGTCAACGCCTTGCCTGAAGGGCCGGTGCGTTTCCACTACCCTGGCCCCACGGTCGCAGACGACTTTGGGCCCCACAGCGGAGCCGCGCGATGACTTGGTACCGACCCTCTGATGTGGGCCTGGCCACGCGTCGCCAGCTGGCCAACCTGGGGCACGGCGCACGCTTGTTCCTGCGCCTGCTGGTGTCTCTGGGCGTGTGCCTGCGACGCTTTGGCTTGGTGCGCGATCAAATTCACTTCTTGGGCAATTACTCGCTGGCCATCATCGGCGTGTCGGGTTTGTTCATTGGCTTTGTGTTGGGCTTGCAAGGCTTCAACATTCTTCAGCGCTATGGCTCATCGGAGGCTCTGGGGCAGCTGGTGACCTTGTCCCTGGTGCGGGAGTTGGGCCCGGTGGTCACGGCCCTGCTGTTTGCCGGGCGTGCGGGGACGTCGCTGACCGCCGAAATTGGTTTGATGAAGGCCGGCGAGCAACTCAGTGCCATGGAAATGATGGCGGTGGACCCGGTTCAACGCATTCTGGCGCCACGTTTTTGGGCTGGTGTGATCACCTTGCCCTTGCTGACGGCGGTGTTCAGCGCGGTGGGGGTGCTGGGGGGCTGGGTCATTGCGGTGCCCTTGATCGGGGTCGATTCCGGCTCGTTCTGGAGTCAGATGCAAGGCGGGGTCAATGTGTGGAGTGACGTCGGCAACGGTGTCATCAAAAGCATCGTCTTCGGTTTCACGGTGACATTCACGGCCTTGTTGCAAGGATTTGAGGCCATGCCCACACCTGAAGGGGTGTCCCGCGCGACCACCCGGACGGTGGTTGTGGCGTCCCTGGCTGTGCTGGGTCTGGATTTCATCCTGACCGCACTGATGTTCAGTATTTGAGATTCAACCGGGTGGGCTTGGGCTTGCCCTCGATGTGAAAAGGAGAGTGTTGTGCAACGCTCTAAAAATGATGTTTGGGTGGGTTTGTTTGTGCTGCTGGGCTTGGCTGCGGTGCTGTTCCTGGCTTTGCAATCGGCCAACCTGCTGAGCCTGAGCTTTCAGTCGACCTACCGGATCACGGCCAAGTTTGACAACATTGGCGGGCTCAAGCCCAAGGCAGCGGTCAAGAGCGCTGGCGTGGTGGTGGGGCGGGTCGAGTCCATCGTGTTCGACGACAAATCCTTCCAGGCCCAGGTCACCCTGGCGTTAGAAAATCGTTACGCCTTTCCCAAGGACAGTTCGCTGAAAATCCTCACCTCGGGCTTGTTGGGTGAGCAGTACATCGGCATTGAAGCCGGCGCGGACGACAAGAACCTGGCCCAGGGCGACAAGGTGGGCACCACCCAGTCAGCCGTGGTGCTGGAGAACCTGATCAGCCAGTTCCTCTACAGCAAGGCGGCCGATGGCCCATCGACACCAAATGCGGGCGCGAAGAAATAACATGGAGGCTTTTGTGAACTCATTTTCAGTGGGGCGATTGGCCTCTGGGTGGCGCTGGGTGCTTTTGGCCCTGACGCTGGCGGTGTTGTCGGGTTGCGCCACGGGTCCGGGTAAGAATCCACGCGATCCGCTGGAGCCCTTCAACCGGGACATGTCCCGTTTCAATGAGGCGGTGGACAACGCGGTGCTCAAGCCCGTGGCGACGGCATACCGGGAGGTCACGCCCTCGCTGGTGCGCACCGGGGTGAACAACTTCTTCTCCAATTTGGGTGAGGTGTGGTCCTTCGTCAACAACGTGCTCCAGCTTGACCCCAAGGCCTCGGCCGAAACCGCCCTGCGTTTTGGTTTCAACACGGTGTTCGGTCTGGGCGGGGTGCTCGACATTGCCAGTGAAATGCAGATCGAGCAGCACAAACAAGACTTTGGCCAGACCCTGGCGCGCTATGGCGTGCCCACCGGCCCTTACATCGTGCTGCCAGTGCTGGGCCCGTCGACCCTGCGTGACACCCTGGCCTTGCCCATCATCCTCAAGGGCGATGTCGTGACCCGCATCGACCATGTGCCGACGCGCAATTCGCTGTACGCCGCCCGGGTGGTGTCGGTGCGCTCCAACCTGCTGGGTGCCAGCCGGGTGCTGGATGAGGCCGCGTTGGACAAGTACTCCTTCACGCGGGACGTGTACCTGCAGTTGCGTGACAACGAGCAGCGCAATGGCCGCGCTGTCGTGGATGAAGACGATGGCGCCTTGCCGCCTGAACCGCTGCCTTGATATTTGGTGCGCCTTGTCGGCCTGATGGCTCGGCGCTTCGTTATGAACCGGTGAGAGCAGCGTTCATGCACAAGGCTGGGGCCTTGGCAGTTGCTTCTCCAGCTTGGCGGGTGGAACCTGCTTTGAAAGATCTCTATGAAACGACGTAATTTGGGTGCTTGGTTGTTGGCAACGGCCAGTGCATTGACGATGGCCTTGCCGCTGTCCGTGCAGGCGGCTGACGAAGCCCCAGACGCCTTGATCAAGCAACTCTCCACCGACGTGCTGGAGACCATCAAGACCGACAAGGCGATCCAGGCGGGTGACACCAACAAGATCATCACCTTGGTAGACACCAAGATCATGCCCAATGTGAACTTTCCGCGCATGACGGCTGCCGCCGTCGGGCCGGCTTGGCGTCAGGCTTCGGCCGAGCAAAAGGCCCGTCTGCAGGAGGAGTTCAAGACCCTGCTGGTGCGCACCTACTCGGGCGCGCTGGCCCAGGTGTCGGATCAAACCATCTCGATCAAGCCCTTGCGGGCCGGTGCCGATGACGCCGACGTGGTGGTGCGCACCGAAGTGCGTGGCAAGGGTGACCCGATCCAACTCGATTACCGCCTTGAAAAGACCCCCGGCGTTGGTGCTGGCTGGAAGATCTATAACCTCAACGTGATGGGCGTGTGGCTGGTCGAAACCTACCGCAGCCAGTTCGCCACCGAGATCAATGCCAAAGGCCTGGACGGCTTGATCGCCACCCTGACCGAGCGCAACAAGGCGAACAACGCCAAGAAGGGCTGAGCCGTGCTGGTGTTGCCCGCTGAGTTGACCCACGCCCAGGCGGGTGCCTGCCTGGGCATGTTGGTGCAGGCCCTGCGTCGAGACCCAGATGCCCTGGTGGTGGCAGACGCTTCGGCCACCACGGTGTTTGACTCGTCGGCGCTGGCTGTGTTGCTGGGTTGCCGGCGCGAGGCGCTGGCCCTGGGCAAGGGCTTTGTCGTTCGAGGCTTGCACGAACGCCTGGCGTCGCTGGCCCAGTTGTACGGGGTTGGCGAGCTGTTACCAGCGCAAAGCTGAAGCGTTTGAATGGGCTGGCCTTTGTCTGCAAGGCCGGGGTTTGAGCAAGGCTTAGCCCTTGCTTGGCGGTGGTGCAGAGGGGGAGGGCTTAAAATCCCGAGTCTCCATGCCAGCAGTCTCCTTCCAATCGGTCTCCAAGACCTTCTCCACCCCCCGCGGGCCCTTCCAGGCCTTGAACAATGTCAGCTTTGACATTGAAGAAGGGGAATTCTTTGGCCTGCTCGGCCCCAACGGGGCGGGCAAAACCACCTTGATCAGCATTTTGGCGGGACTGGCACGTGCCAGCGAGGGCCGGGTGCTGGTCCAGGGCGCTGATGTGCAGGGGGACTACGCGCAGGCGCGACGTCGCCTGGGCATCGTGCCCCAGGAACTGGTGTTCGACCCTTTTTTCAACGTGCGCGAGGCGCTCAAGATCCAATCAGGCTATTTCGGCGTGAAAAACAACGACGCCTGGATTGACGAGTTGCTCGAAAGCCTGGGCCTGGCCGACAAGGCCAAGTCCAATATGCGTCAACTGTCAGGGGGCATGAAGCGCCGGGTGCTGGTGGCTCAGGCCTTGGTCCACCGTCCGCCCATCATCGTGCTCGACGAGCCCACGGCCGGCGTTGACGTGGAGCTTCGCCAGACCTTGTGGCAGTTCATTGCCAAACTCAACAAACAAGGCCACACCGTGTTGCTGACCACCCACTACCTGGACGAGGCCGAGGCCTTGTGCGGTCGCATCGCCATGCTCAAGCAAGGGCAGGTGGTGGCGCTGGAGCGCACCACCGACCTGCTCAGCCAGGCTTCGGGCAATGTGCTGCGCTTTAAGGTCGACGGTGAACTGCCTGCCTCGCTGCGTGCCCAGGCCCGGGTGACCGGGCGCATCGCCCAGTTGCCGGTGCATGACGCGGCGGACATTGAGCGCAGCCTCGCGCTGGTGCGCGAATCCGGTCTGGTGGCCGAGGACATCGAGGTGCGCAAGGCGGACCTTGAAGACGTGTTCATCAGCGTCATGGCCAAGGCTGGCGCGGCCCGACCTGCGGCCCCGGCAGCGGAGGTCGCAGCATGACCGGCTGGCAAACCCTGCTCTACAAAGAGATCCTGCGTTTCTGGAAGGTCAGCTTCCAGACCGTGGCCGCGCCCGTGCTGACGGCCGTGCTGTACCTGATGGTGTTTGGCCATGTGCTGGACCAACGCGCCCAGGGCACGGAAGGCGTGTCCTACACTGCCTTCCTGATCCCGGGCTTGGTGATGATGAGCGTGTTGCAAAACGCATTTGCCAACAGCTCCTCCTCGCTGATCCAAAGCAAGATCATGGGCAACCTCGTGTTCTTGCTCCTGACCCCCTTGTCGCACCGCGCATGGTTTGTCGCCTATGTTGGGTCCTCCCTGGTGCGGGGCCTGGCGGTCGGTTTGGGTGTTTTTGTCGTGACCTCGTTTTTTGCCATGCCGTCCTTTGTGGCCCCGGTGTGGATCGTGGTGTTTGCCGTGCTGGGGGCCTCCATGCTGGGGGCCTTGGGCCTGATCGCGGGCCTGTGGGCGGAAAAGTTCGACCAGATGGCCGCCTTCCAGAACTTCGTCATCATGCCCATGACCTTTTTGTCCGGCGTGTTCTATTCGATCCATTCGCTGCCGCCGTTTTGGCAACAGGTCAGTCACCTGAACCCGTTCTTCTACATGATTGACGGCTTTCGCTATGGCTTCTTCGGGGTCAGCGATGTCTCGCCCTGGGTGAGCCTGGGCCTGGTGGGCACGGCCTGGCTGCTGGTCAGCGGCATTGCCCTGCACCTGCTGCGCACTGGCTACAAGATTCGCAGCTGAGCGATCGGCTTCACGCCGTGGCCACGTTGGCCTGAACGACCATTTACCTTGCTGTATTCCCATGACCGCTGACGATCTCAAGAAACTCATTGCCGCTGGCTTGGCCTGCGAACACATCACCCTGGAGGGCGACGGGCGCCACTGGTACGCCACCATCGTGTCGGCCGAGTTTGAGGGCAAGCGCGCCATCCAGCGCCACCAGCGGGTCTACGCCACGCTTGGTGAGAAAATGCACACCGATGAGGTCCACGCCCTGTCGATGAAGACCTTCACGCCTGCAGAATGGGCCGCCCAGCCGCGCTGATGCGGGTTCGGCTGTCTGCGAGCTCTCCCCAACCCTGATTTTTCCCCGATGGACAAACTCCTCATCCGTGGCGGTCGCCCCCTCAACGGCGAAGCCCTTATTTCCGGCGCCAAGAACGCAGCCTTGCCCGAGCTGTGCGCCGCCTTGCTGAGCGATGAGCCCATCACGCTGCGCAACGTTCCTGGTCTGCAGGACGTGGTCACCATGCTCAAGCTCCTGCGTCACATGGGCGTGACGGCCGAGCGTGGCGCTGACGGCGACGTTCGCCTGGACGCCAGCACTCTGACCTTGCCCGAGGCCCCTTACGAGTTGGTCAAGACCATGCGTGCGTCGGTGCTGGCCTTGGGGCCGTTGGTCGCCCGTTTCGGCCATGCCCGCGTGTCTTTGCCGGGGGGCTGCGGCATTGGTTCGCGCCCCGTGGATCAGCACATCAAAGGCCTGCAAGCCATGGGCGCCGAGATCACGGTCGAGCACGGCTACATGTTGGCCAGCTTGCCAGCCGGCCGCACCCGTTTGAAGGGCGCTCGCATCACCACGGACATGGTCACCGTCACCGGCACTGAGAACTTCCTGATGGCCGCCGCGCTGGCTGAGGGCGAGACCGTGCTGGAAAACGCTGCTCAAGAGCCCGAAATCCCCGATTTGGCCGAGATGCTGATCGCCATGGGCGCCCGCATCGAGGGCCATGGCACCAGCCGCATCCGCATCCAGGGGGTGGAGCGCCTGCATGGCTGCGATCACAAGGTGGTGGCCGACCGCATCGAGACCGGCACCTTTTTGTGCGCGGTGGCCGCCACTGGCGGTGACGTCTTCCTGCGCCATGGCCGGGCCGACCACCTGGACGCAGTGATCGACAAGCTGCGCGAGGCGGGTGCCAGCATCACAGCCAATGACGAAGGCATCCGTGTGCAGGCCAAGGGGCCGGCCTACGAGCACTTCAAGGCGCAGAGTTTCCGCACCACCGAATACCCGGGGTTTCCGACCGACATGCAGGCCCAGTTCATGGCCCTCAACAGCGTGTCGCGCGGGACGTCGACGGTGACCGAAACCATTTTTGAAAACCGCTTCATGCACGTCGATGAGCTGGCCCGCCTGGGGGCGCGCATCCAGACCGACGGCAAGGTGGCGGTCATTGAGGGCGTGCCGCGCCTGTCGGGCGCGACCGTCATGGCCACCGACCTGCGCGCCTCGGCCAGCCTGGTGATCGCGGGCCTGGTGGCCGAAGGCGAGACCGTGGTCGACCGCATCTACCACCTCGACCGCGGCTACGACCGCATGGAAGACAAACTGCGCGGCCTGGGCGCCGACATCGAGCGCACCCGCTGAGCCGGTGTGCCACTGCAAGGACCAAGGACCTTTTCATGATCACCCTCGCCCTTTCCAAAGGCCGCATCTTTGACGAAACCCTACCGCTGCTCGCCGCGGCGGGCATCGAGGTCACCGAAGACCCCGAAAAATCGCGCAAGCTCATCTTGCCGACCAACCAGCCCGATGTGCGCGTGGTGCTGGTGCGTGCCACCGACGTGCCCACCTACGTGCAGTACGGCGGTGCCGACCTCGGCGTGACCGGCAAGGACACCTTGATCGAGCACGGTGGCCAAGGCTTGTATCAGCCGCTGGACCTGAACATCGCGCGCTGCCGCATGAGCGTGGCCGTGCGCTCGGACTTCGACTACGCGGGTGTGGTCAAGCAGGGCTCGCGCCTGCGCGTGGCGACCAAATACACGACCATTGCACGTGACTTTTTTGCCACCAAGGGGGTGCACGTCGATCTGATCAAGCTCTACGGCAGCATGGAGCTGGCCCCGTTGACCGGCCTGGCCGACGCCATCGTCGATTTGGTTTCGACCGGCAGCACCCTGAAGGCCAACCACCTCGTGGAGGTGGAGCGCATCATGGACATCAGCTCCCGCCTGGTGGTCAACCAAGCCGCACTCAAGCTCAAGCAAGCGCCCATCCGCCGCATCATCGACGCCTTTGCCGGCGCGGTGAAAGCCGATTGATTTACCCCGACCGGAGACCCTCCCCACCATGACCCTGGTTGCTGCCCCCGCCCGCCTGTCCACCCAATCCGCCACTTTCGAGGCCGACTTCAAGGCCCGACTGCATTGGTCGGCTGACACCGACGCTGCCATCGAGCAGCGCGTGGCTGACATCCTGGCCGATGTACAGCATCGGGGCGACGCTGCGGTGCTGGCGTACACGCAGCGTTTTGACGGCCTGAACGCCCAGGACATGGCCGCTTTGGAGTTGAGCCAAAGCGAACTCAAAGCCGCTTTCGACAGCTTGCCCGACGCTCAGCGTCAGGCCCTGGAGCAAGCCGCTCGCCGCGTGCGCAGCTACCACGAGGCGCAGAAAAAAGCCTCGGGCGAAAGCTGGAGCTACCGCGACGAGGACGGCACCTTGCTGGGCCAAAAGGTCACCCCGCTGGACCGCGTGGGCATTTACGTGCCCGGCGGCAAAGCCGCCTACCCGTCCAGCGTGTTGATGAACGCCATCCCGGCTCACGTCGCTGGCGTGGGCGAGATCATCATGGTCGTGCCCACGCCCAAGGGCGAAAGAAACGCCCTGGTGCTGGCGGCCGCCTACGTGGCAGGTGTGACGCGCGCCTTCACCATCGGGGGCGCGCAGGCCGTGGCGGCCCTGGCCTATGGCACGGCCACCGTGCCCAAGGTCGACAAGATCACCGGGCCGGGCAATGCCTATGTGGCCAGCGCCAAGAAGCGCGTGTTTGGCACGGTGGGCATCGACATGATCGCCGGCCCCAGTGAAATCCTGGTGCTGGCCGACGGCAGCACCCCCGCCGACTGGGTGGCCATGGACCTGTTCAGCCAGGCCGAGCACGACGAACTCGCGCAAAGCATCCTGCTGTGCCCGGACGCTGCCTACATCGACGCGGTGCAGCGCGAAATCGACCGCCTGCTGCCCACCATGCCGCGCGCGGCCATCATCGCCAAGTCGCTCAGCGACCGCGGCGCGCTGATCCTGACCCGCGACATGGAAGAAGCCTGCGCCATCAGCAACCGCATTGCCCCAGAGCACTTGGAGGTCTCCAGCCGCGATCCGCACCGCTGGGAGCCGCTGCTCAAGCACGCTGGCGCCATCTTCCTGGGCGCGTACACCAGCGAAAGCCTGGGTGACTACTGCGCTGGCCCCAACCACGTGCTGCCCACCAGCGGCACCGCCCGCTTCAGTTCCCCGCTGGGGGTGTACGACTTCCAAAAACGCAGCAGCCTGATCGAGGTCAGCGAAGCCGGTGCCCAGACCCTGGGTCGGATCGCGGCCGAGCTGGCCTACGGTGAAGGCCTGCAGGCCCATGCCCAAGCGGCAGAAATGAGACTCAAGCGATGAGCACCAGTGCCCCCTCCGCCCTGCAAGTGATCCGTCAGGACGTGCAGTCCATGCACGCCTATGCGGTGCAAGACGCCAGCGGCCTGCTCAAGCTCGACGCCATGGAGAACCCCTTCGGTTTGCCGCCCGAGTTGCAAGCCCTGTTGGGCGAGCGCCTGGGCCGTGTCGCGGTGAACCGTTACCCCGGTGAGCGCATCAACGACCTCAAGCGCGCGCTGGCGACCCATGCTGGCCTGCCCGCTGGCCAGGCCCTGATGCTGGGCAATGGCTCGGACGAGCTGATCTCCTTGCTGGCGCTGGCCTGTGACCTGCCCGGCGCGAAGGTGTTGGCACCTGTGCCGGGCTTTGTCATGTACGCCATGAGCGCGCAGCTGCAAGGCCTGCAGTTCGTGGGGGTGCCGCTGACGGCCGATTTTGAGCTGGACGAGGCCGCCATGCTCGCCGCCATCGCCGAGCACCGGCCCGCCATCACCTACCTGGCCTACCCGAACAACCCGACCGCCAACCTGTGGGATGCCGATGTCATCCGCCGCGTGATCGCGGCCGTGGGCGAGCAGGGCGGTTTGGTGGTCATGGACGAGGCCTATCAGCCCTTTGCCAGCCACACTTGGCTCAGCGAGATCAGCGCCCACCCCGAGCGCCACGGCCATGTGCTGTTGATGCGCACGCTCAGCAAGTTCGGCCTGGCCGGTATCCGCCTGGGCTACATGATGGGCCCGGAGGCTCTGATCGCCGAGCTCGACAAGGTGCGCCCGCCCTACAACATCAGCGTGCTCAACGCCGAATGTGCGCTGTTCGCGCTTGAGCACGCCGCCGTGTTCGACCAGCAAGCCGCCACCTTGCGCGCCGAGCGCGGCCACTTGCTGGCGGCTTTGGCCGCTTTGCCCGGCGTGAAGGCCTGGACCAGCGACGCCAACATGGTGCTGGTGCGTGTGCCCGATGCCCAGAAAACCTTTGACGGCATGCGTGCACGCGGTGTCTTGATCAAGAACGTTTCTAAAATGCACTCTTTGTTGGCCCAGTGCCTGCGTTTGACCGTCGGCTCACCCGACGACAACGCACGCATGCTGGCCGCGCTCCAGGCTTCCCTATGACCTCCTCCGCCCTTGTTCCCACCAGCGCCGCCCCGGGCGAGCGCATTGCCGAAGTGTCCCGCAACACGGCGGAGACGCGCATCACCGCGCGCATCAACCTCGACGGCAGCGGCTTGTCGAAGCTGCACACGGGCATTGGTTTTTTTGACCACATGCTCGACCAAATCGCCCGCCATGGGCTGATCGACCTCGACATCCATTGCGAAGGCGACCTGCACATCGACGGCCACCACACGGTCGAAGACGTGGGCATCACCCTGGGCCAGGCCTTTGCTCGCGCAGTGGGCGACAAGAAAGGCATCCGCCGTTATGGCCATGCCTACGTGCCGCTGGACGAGGCCTTGTCGCGCGTGGTGATCGACTTTTCGGGCCGTCCGGGTTTGCACATGAACGTGCCGTTCACCAGCGGCATGATCGGCGCTTTTGACACCCAGCTGACCTTTGAGTTTTTTCAGGGCTTCTCCAACCACGCGGGTGTCACCCTGCACATCGACAACCTGAAGGGGCAGAACGCCCACCACCAATGCGAGACCGTGTTCAAGGCTTTTGCGCGCGCCCTGCGCGCGGCGCTTGAGCTGGATCCGCGTTCCGTGGGGGTGATTCCCTCGACCAAGGGCTCGCTCTGATTCTTTGACCGGTCTTGGGGTGCTCCACCCCAGGCCCGCCTTTGTTTAGATTGTTCGCGATGACTTCATCATCAAATACCGTGGCGGTGGTCGATTACGGCATGGGCAACCTGCGCTCGGTGTCGCAGGCCGTCCAGGCTGTGGCCCAAGACAGTGGCGTGCAGGTGATCATCACCTCCCGACCGGAAGACGTGCGCGCGGCCACCCGCGTGGTGCTGCCCGGCCAAGGCGCCATGCCCGACTGCATGCGCGAGCTGCGCGAGTCCGGCCTGCTGGAGTCGGTACTGGAGGCGGCCGCCCAAAAGCCACTGTTTGGCGTGTGCGTGGGCATGCAGATGCTGCTCGACCACAGCGCCGAGGGCGACACCCCAGGCCTGGGCCTGATGCCCGGCGAGGTGGTCAAGTTCGACCTGGCTGGGCGCCTGCAGGCCGATGGCAGCCGTTTCAAGGTACCGCAAATGGGCTGGAACCAGGTGCGTCAAGCCCAGCCGCACGCCCTGTGGGCGGGTGTGCCCGATGACAGCTACTTCTATTTCGTGCATAGTTTCTATGCGCGTCCGTCCGATGTGCGCCACAGCGTGGGCGAAGCCGACTATGGCGGTCGCTTTACCGCGGCAGTGGCGCGCGATAATATTTTTGCCACCCAGTTCCACCCGGAAAAGAGCGCCAGCCATGGCCTGGCCCTGTTCCGCAACTTCCTTCACTGGAAGCCCTGATTTTTTCCCCGCTGCAATTTCGCTGCTCACGGCACCATGCAACTCATTCCTGCGATCGATCTCAAAGACGGCCACTGCGTTCGCCTCAAACAAGGCGACATGGACCAGGCCACCACCTTCGGTGAAGACCCCGCCGCCATGGCGCTCAACTGGGTCAAAAAGGGCGCTCGCCGCCTGCACCTGGTGGACCTGAATGGCGCCTTTGCCGGCAAGCCGCAAAACTACAGTGCCATCAAGTCCATCCTCAAGGCGGTTGGTGATGACATTCCGGTGCAGCTTGGTGGCGGTATCCGCGACTTGGACACCATCGAGAAGTACATCGACGGCGGTCTGCGCTACGTCATCATCGGTACCGCTGCGGTCAAGAACCCGGGTTTCCTGAAGGACGCCTGCACGGCTTTTGGTGGCCACATCATCGTCGGCCTGGACGCCAAGGACGGCAAGGTCGCCACCGATGGCTGGAGCAAACTCACCGGCCACGAAGTGGTGGATCTGGCCCGCAAGTTCGAGGACTGGGGTGTGGAATCCATCATCTACACCGACATCGGCCGCGATGGCATGCTCTCGGGTATCAACATCGATGCCACCGTCAAGCTGGCCCAGGCCCTGACCATTCCCGTGATCGCTTCGGGCGGTCTGGGCAGCATGGCCGACATCGAGCAACTCTGCGCCGTCGAGGACGAGGGCGTCGAAGGCGTGATCTGTGGTCGCGCCATCTACTCGGGTGACCTCGACTTCGCGGCAGCTCAAGCGCGGGCCGACGAACTCAACGGACAGCTCTGATGCTGGCCAAACGCATCATTCCCTGCCTGGATGTGACCGGCGGCCGGGTCGTCAAAGGGGTCAACTTTGTCGAACTGCGCGATGCCGGGGACCCGGTCGAGATCGCGGCCCGCTACAACGAGCAGGGCGCTGACGAGCTGACCTTCCTGGACATCACCGCCACCAGCGATGGGCGCGATGTGATCCTGCACATCATTGAGGCTGTGGCCTCGCAGGTGTTCATTCCGCTGACCGTGGGAGGCGGGGTGCGCACGGTCAACGATGTGCGCCGCCTGCTCAACGCTGGCGCCGACAAGACCAGCTTCAACTCGGCGGCCATTGCCAATCCCCAAGTCATCAGCGACGCCTCGGCCCGCTACGGTGCCCAGTGCATCGTGGTGGCCATTGATGCCAAACGTCGTCATGGCGACGAGGTGTTGGCGCGCGGTGAGGGCTGGGATGTGTACAGCCATGGCGGGCGCAAGAACACCGGTCTCGACGCGGTGGCCTGGGCCAGCGAGATGGCCCAGCGTGGCGCAGGTGAGATCTTGCTCACCAGCATGGACCGCGACGGCACCAAGTCGGGCTTTGACCTGTCGTTGACGCGTGCGGTGAGCGATGCGGTCAGTGTGCCGGTGATCGCCTCCGGCGGCGTCGGCAACTTGGATCATTTGGCTGACGGTGTGCAGCAAGGCGGCGCTGACGCGGTGCTGGCCGCCAGCATCTTCCACTACGGTGAGTACACCGTGGCTCAGGCCAAGGCCCGCATGGCTGAGCGAGGCATTCCGGTCCGCCGCTGAACCTGATCTTGTGCAGGGCGGGTCCTCGGGGTTGGAGCCCTGCGGGTGCCGTCTGCACGATCGGTCACACAAATCACCGACAATCGCCCGATGAACTGGTTAGACGAAGTCAAGTGGGATGCTCAGGGCCTGGTGCCTGTGATTGCCCAAGAGCAAGGCAGCAACGATGTGCTGATGTTTGCGTGGATGAACCGCGAGGCCTTGCAAAAGACGGCTGAATTGGGTCGTGCGGTGTATTTCAGCCGCTCGCGCAACAAGCTGTGGTTCAAGGGCGAGGAGTCCGGTCATGTGCAGACTGTGCATGACATCCGCCTCGACTGTGACAATGATGTGGTGCTGCTCAAAGTCACCCAACAAGGCCATGCGCCTGGCATCGCTTGCCACACGGGGCGCCACAGCTGCTTCTTCCAGCAGTACGACCAGGGCCGCTGGAGCCCGGTCGACCCGGTCTTGAAAGACCCGGAATCCATCTACAAATAAGTGCCCATGAGCTCCAACGATTCCTTGGCCCGACTGGCCGCCGTCATTGAAAGTCGCAAGCCATCCCAGGGCGGTGACCCCGATAAAAGCTATGTCTCGCGGCTGCTGCACAAGGGGCCTGACGCTTTTCTGAAGAAAATTGGCGAAGAGGCCACCGAAACCGTGATGGCGGCGAAAGATGCCGACCACGGCGGCGACCCTCAAAAGATCGTCTATGAAGTCGCTGATCTTTGGTTTCACTCGATGATTGCCCTGGCCCATTACGGCCTGAGCCCAGCCGACGTGATCGCTGAGCTGGAGCGCCGTGAAGGCACCAGCGGCATCGAGGAAAAGGCTTTGCGCAAGTTGCAAGGCCGTGAAGCCGGTCAGGTCTGAAGCCTGGCTCGTAATCTGCTGATCGCGCCCCATGAACATGGACACCCCTGACTCGGAAGGCAGCACCGCCTGGGGCTGGGTCAGCTACGTGCTGCACCTGGTGGTGGCTTTGGGCGCAGTGTTGCCCGGGGCCCAGGCGTCGGTGGGGCTGCTGCTGGTCGCACTGGTGATTGATTTGATTGCGCGCCGCCAAGCCCAGGGTCAATGGCAGGCGACGCATTGCCAGTGGCGCATCCGCACGGTGCTGTGGGCGGGCTTGTTTTACCTGCTCAGCGCGCCACTTTGGCTTTTCTTCCTGCTTCCAGGCATGTTGGCCTGGGGGCTTGTTTCTTTGTGGTTTCTCTACCGCATCGTGCTGGGCATGGTGCGCATGAACCGTCAACAACCCATGGAGTGGCCTGATGTCGGCTGATGCCAACTGCATTTTCTGCAAGATCGTGGCGGGGCAGATTCCCTCGCGCAAGGTGTTCGAGGACGAGGACCTGTTTGCTTTTCACGACATCGCTCCCTGGGCGCCAGTGCATTTCTTGATCATTCCCAAGCTGCACATCCCCTCCATGGCCCAGGTGGGCGAAGAGCATGCGCGCTTGTTGGGCAAAATCATGACTTTGGCCCCTCAGTTGGCGCTGGAGCAGGGCTGCCGGCCTTACCCTGAGGGCGGGTTTCGCATCGTCACCAACACCGGCGCCGAGGGCGGGCAGGAAGTGCACCATCTCCATGTTCATGTCATGGGTGGTCCACGGCCTTGGCTCAAGGGCTGATACTTCGGTCAGTGGCCGGGCCCCTGGGCTTGCGGCGTCTAAAATCTTTTAATTCTTCAGGAGAAATCCATGGGTTCGTTTTCTATCTGGCACTGGCTCATCGTGCTGTTGATCGTGGTGATGGTGTTCGGCACCAAGAAGCTCAAGAACATCGGCTCTGATCTGGGCGGTGCAGTCAAGGGCTTCAAGGACGGTATGAAAGACGGTGGCACGGCTGAGGCAGCCGCTGCTGCTGACGCTGCTGCAGCAGCCCCCGCTGCCCAGGTGGCAGCGGCCAAGGTGGCCGACAAGGCCACCATCGATGTCGAAGCCAAGACCAAGTCCTGAGCCTTGCGATTCCCGCCTTGGAATGGGCGGGCCCCTGCCGAGCCTCACCAGCGTGGCCGGTCGGTGGTTTTTTTCTAGCGGACGGATCTCTTCATGATTGACCTTGGCATTTCCAAAATGGCGCTGATCGGCGCGGTGGCGTTGATCGTCATCGGCCCAGAGAAGCTGCCACGGGTGGCCCGCACGGTCGGCACCTTGCTGGGCAAGGCGCAGCGCTACGTGGCGGACGTCAAGGCGGAGGTCAACCGGTCCATGGACCTGGATGAGTTGCGCAAGATGAAGGACACCGTCGAGAGTGCGGCGCGGGACGTGGAGTCTTCCATCCACACCACCACGCGCGAGTTCGAGCAGTCCTGGAGCGAGACCACCGAGGCCGCCTTGAGCAGCCAGGTGGAAGCTTCTCTGCCCAGCTACCGGCACCCGGGCAAGAACTGGCGCCTCAAGCGTGGCGCGACCCCGCAGTGGTACAAGGCGCGCAACGGCGTGCGTACCAAGGCCTTGTCAGGGGCAGCGCGTGTGGCCCGCTACCGGCCCCAGAAGTTCAACTGAGCGGGCTGCGGGCCCGTTTTTCGTTCTGACGCAACCTCTCTGTCACTTCAGAGCTTGCGCCTGAACGTTCTTTTCCTATCTTTCCCTCCAACATGTCCGACTCCCCCAAACAAGACGACGAACTGGCCGGTACCGAGCAGCCTTTTGTGCAGCACCTGATGGAGCTGCGCGACCGCCTGGTCAAAGCCTTGATCTCGGTGGGAGCGGTCGCCTTGCTGCTGTCCTTCTACCCAGGCCCAGGCGAGCTGTATGACTTGTTGGCGGCGCCTTTGATTGCCTATCTGCCCAAGGGGGCCACGCTGATCGCGACCAATGTGGTGTCGCCGTTTGTGGTGCCGATCAAGATCCTGTTCATGACGGCTTTCCTGATCGCCTTGCCCTTTGTGCTCTACCAGGTCTGGGCCTTTGTGGCGCCAGGGCTGTATTCGCACGAAAAGAAGCTGGTGCTGCCGCTGGTGGTGTCGAGCACGGTGCTGTTCATGGTGGGGGTGGCTTTTTGCTACTTCTTTGTCTTTGGCAAGGTGTTCTCCTTCATCCAGAGCTTTGCGCCGAAGTCGATCACGGCCGCGCCAGACATTGAGGAGTACTTGAACTTTGTGCTGGGCATGTTCCTGGCCTTTGGACTGGCCTTCGAGGTGCCCGTGGCGGTGATTTTGTTGGTCCGCATGGGCATCGTGACGACGGCCCAATTGCGCCAATACCGGGGTTACTTCTGGGTCGCGGCTGCCGTGGGCACCGCCTTGGTCACGCCGCCTGATGCCGGATCGATGCTGATCCTCCTGGGGGTGGTGGGCGGCTTGTACGAAGTGGGTATCTTGGCCGCCCAAGCGTTTGTGCGCAGCACCACCAAGCCGACTGACGACAACAGCGCCGATACCCCAGGCGCCTGACTCCCCGCACGTTGCCAGGCCTTCCTTGTGCGGTCTGGTCTGGCCGACGCTGTTCAGCGCCGCTGCGGATGGGCCTTCGGGCGGATGCCTGGGGTCACCTCCGTGCTGATCCGCTCACCCCGGCGCAGCACCTGAAAACGGCTGGGTTTGCCTGGTTCCAGCATGGAGACCCGGTTCAGCAATTCGGGCACGTTGCTCACCGATTGATCCCCCACCTGCACGATCACATCGCCCGGACGGATGCCGGCTTGGGCTGCGGGGCCGTTTTGCAGCACCCCGGTGATGATCACACCCGGTACCGGCTTGATGCCAAAGGTTTCTGCCAATTCAGGCGAGAGTTCATTGGGCTCGACGCCAATCCAGCCACGGGTGACGCGGCCGTCCTTCACGATGCTGTCCAGCACCTGGCGCGCCGTCGACACGGGGATGGCAAAACCAATGCCCATGCTGCCGCCGGAGCGCGAGTAGATGGCGGTATTGATCCCCAGCAGGTTGCCATTCACGTCCACCAGAGCGCCACCGGAATTGCCTGGGTTGATGGCTGCGTCGGTCTGGATGAAGTTCTCAAAGGTGTTGATGCCCAATTGATTGCGCCCCAAGGCGCTGACGATGCCGCTGGTGACGGTCTGACCGACGCCGAAGGGATTGCCAATGGCCAGCACTTGGTCGCCCACCAGCAGGGTGTCCGAGTTGCCCAAAACGATGACGGGCAGTCTTTCGAGTTCGATCTTGAGGATGGCCAAGTCGGTGTCGGGGTCGGTTCCGATCACCTGGGCCGTCGCCGTGCGCCCGTCATTGAGTGTGACCTCGATCTCGTCGGCGTTCTCCACCACATGGTTGTTGGTCAGGATGTAGCCCGTGGGGCTGACAATCACGCCGCTGCCCAGGCCGCCTTGCTGGGGTTGTTGCTGGCCTTGGTTGCCAAAAAAGAATTGGTACCAGGGGTCGGTGCTGCGCGGTTGCTGTGCCGCCTTGCTGGTGTTGATGCTGACCACCGCTGGCGAGGCCTTGCGTGCCGCGCCGCTCAGGCTGCCCGGGGCGGGTGTGCCCACAGGCGAGGCTGGGGCTTCAATCAGCGCGATGCCGCCTTGCGAGTGCACCAGGCCTTGGCGTAACCAGCTGGGTTGCAGGGTTGCCACGACGAAATAGGCTGCGAGCAGCACGGTCACAGATTGGGAAAACAGCAGCCAGATGCGCTTCATGGGGTCCGCTTGAAAAACGACAGGGAAAGAGGCGAGCACGTTCGCTGAAAAGTGACCGCGATCAGGGCTTATTGTCCCTCATGGCGGGATCTATGGGGCGCGAGCCCCGAGGCGCCGCCAGTCCAGGGGGGGTCCCCTGAACTGAGACAATCAAGCCCATGAGCACTGACCGTCAAACCCTGCTGCAGGCTTGCGATGCCCTGTTGCAACCTGAACGCTTCAAAGACTATGGCCCCAACGGCCTGCAGGTGGAGGGCCGGCCGACGGTGCGACACCTGGTGTCTGGGGTCACCGCCAGCCTGGCCCTGATCGACGCCGCCATCGCTGCCGGGGCCGATGCCATCCTGGTGCACCACGGCCTGTTTTGGCGCGGCCAAGACGGTCGGGTGACCGGCTGGATGAAGCAACGTCTGCAGCGCTTGTTGACCCACGATATCAGTTTGCTGGCCTACCACCTGCCTTTGGATGCGCATCCCGAATGGGGCAATAACGCTCAGTTGGGACGGGTGTTGGGTTGGCGCGCCGATGCATTTTTTGGCGAGCAGAATCTGGGTTGTGTAGCCTCGGTGGAACTGTCCTCGGCTCAACGGCTGGCAGACCATGTCGCGGGCGCTCTGGGGCGTTCTGTCACGCTGGTGCCTGGTGATGGGCGTCCCTTGCGCCGGGTGGCTTGGTGCACAGGGGGGGCACAAGGGTATTTTGAAAGCGCCATCGCTGCCGGTGCGGATGCCTTCATCACCGGGGAGATTTCCGAGCCACAAGCCCACTATGCGCGTGAACTGGGGGTGGCCTTCATCGCGGCGGGCCACCATGCCACCGAGCGCTATGGTGCGCCGGCATTGGCGGCCCAGGTCGCAGCCCAGTTGGGCCTGACGCACGAATTCATTGACATTGACAACCCAGCCTGATGGAGCGCCCATGACTTCATTTGCCTCCAATGACCCCTTGCCCGCAGGCCAAGTATTGGCTCTGACCCAGGGCGATCCTGCGGGCATCGGCCCTGAAATCATCGTCAAGGCCTATCTGCAGCAGCCTGAGCTGCTGCGGGGCGTGTTGGTCGTGGGGCAGGTGGACGTGCTGCGCCGCGCGGTCCAGGCGGTGTGCTGCATGGGGGCGATGTCGCGGCTCGGCTTGCCTGTGGTTCAGGTGCTGGGCCTTGAAGCACTGGGTGACCTGCCGCCGCGCTGCATTCCCGTGCTGGATCCCACGCCCGAAAGTCGTTTCTCGGGTGCGCTGCCTGCTTGGGGGCAGGTGAGTGCCGAGGCTGGGCGCCGAGCTGCCGATGCGGTGGTGTGGGCGGCGCGTGCTGCCTTGCAGGGGCGGGTGGCCGGTGTGGTCACGGCCCCCTTGCACAAAGAGGCTTTGCATGCGGCGGGCGTCGATTACCCCGGCCACACCGAACTGCTGCAGGCGGAGGCGGCGCGGCATGCGGGGGTTGGCTTGGCTCAGATGCCTGTTCGCATGATGTTGGCCAACCCGGAACTGCGCACCGTGCTGGTTAGCATCCATGTGTCACTGCGTGAGGCCATTGAGGCCGTGACGTTCGACAATGTGCTGAACACTTTGAGGATCACCCATGAGGCCCTGGTTCGCAGTTTGGGACGGGCCCCACGCATCGGGGTGGCGGGCCTGAATCCGCACGCAGGCGAGGGCGGGTTGTTTGGTCGCGAGGAATTGGAAATCATCGAGCCTGCGGTGCGTGCCGCCCGGTCCTTGGGCCTGCAGGTGCAGGGACCGATTGCGCCCGACACGGTCTTCATGCGGGCCCGAGATGCGGCTCAGCATCCGGGTGAATTTGATGTCGTGGTGGCCATGTACCACGACCAGGGCTTGATCCCTGTGAAATACCTGGGGGTCGAGCAGGGGGTCAATGTGACCCTGGGGCTGCCCTTGGTGCGCACCAGCCCAGACCATGGGACGGCATTCGATCTGGCGGGGACGGGGCGGGCCGATCCCTCCAGTTTGATCGAAGCCATTCAGATGGCGCGTCAAATGGTGCGCGCCGTCTGAGCAGGGGCGGCCCTGCTGGCGTTTGCGCCGTGAGGGCAGCGCACTGGTGGATTATTTTTTCAGGCTGTCACGAATCTCGCGCAGCAACAAAATGTCCTCGGCGGTCGGTGCCGGGGCGGGGGCGGCTTCGGCGGGAGTTTCGCGCTTCAGTCGGTTGATTTGTTTGACCATCATGAAAATGATGAAGGCCAGAATCAAGAAATTCACTGCCACGGTGATGAAGTGCCCATAGGCAAAAACGGGTACGCCGGCTTTTTTCAGGGCCTCAAGGGTGTCTGCTGTCCCGGCCGGGACTTGACCTAGCGCAAGGTAGAGGTTTGAAAAATCGAGCTTACCAAACACCAAACCCACGACAGGCATGATGAGGTCGGCCACAACCGAGTCGACGATCTTGCCAAAGGCGCCGCCAATGATCACGCCGACGGCCAAGTCAATGACATTGCCTTTGATCGCAAATTCGCGAAATTCCTTGATGACGCTCATCTTGTGTGTTTCCTTTATAGGGTGTTGCTGATTGCAGTGAGGTGTTAATTTTGCACCTTCTTGGCCTAGCGCAAACCCCGATTGAATTTTTGTGATCTCAATCTAGGTAATTCTGCACATATCACAAGTCGGCGCCTATGATTCTCTTGCATTGAATTTACAAGAGAGCCTCCGGTACAATCCCCGGTTGACCCCAAATCAGCGATGTTCATCGAGGAACCCCATGAGTGACACCCCAGTCGACACCCAGCGGATCGACTCCAGCAAGAGGACGTGGTTAATTGCTTCGACCTGTGCTGGTGCAGTGGGCGGCGTGGCAACCGCCGTTCCCTTCGTGAGTACTTTGACGCCCTCCGAGAGGGCTAAAGCAGCAGGTGCCGCGGTGGAGGTGGATATTTCCACGCTCAAGCCAGGCGAAAAAATCACCGCCGAATGGCGTGGTAAACCTGTTTGGATCGTCAAGCGCACGCCGGAAACGGTGGCCGAGTTGGCCAAGCTCGATGACCAACTGGCCGACCCGAACTCGCTGCGTCACCTCGAGGACACCCCCGAGTACGCGCGCAATACGGCGCGCTCCATCAAGCCTGAAGTGCTGGTGGTGGTGGGCATTTGTACCCACCTGGGTTGCTCGCCTTCGGATAAGTTCACTCCCGGCCCTCAGCCGTCGCTGCCCGACAACTGGGAGGGTGGTTTCCTGTGCCCTTGCCACGGTTCGACCTTTGACTTGGCCGGCCGTGTGTTCAAGAACAAGCCCGCGCCCGACAACCTGCCGGTGCCGCCCCACATGTACCTGTCCGATACCCGCCTGCTCATCGGCGAAGACAAGAAGGCTTGAGGGAACACATCATGGCTGAATACAAGGAAATCTCCCCCAACGCCTCGGCAGGTGAAAAGCTGCTGAACTGGGTGGACAACCGCTTCCCCGCTTCCAAGCTGTACAAAGAGCACCTCTCTGAGTACTACGCGCCAAAGAACTTCAACTTCTGGTACTTCTTCGGCTCCCTGGCCATGCTGGTCCTGGTGATTCAAATCGTCACCGGCATCTTCTTGGTCATGCACTACAAGCCGGACGCCAACCTGGCTTTTGCTTCCGTTGAATACATCATGCGCGACGTGCCCTGGGGCTGGTTGGTGCGCTACATGCACTCGACTGGCGCCTCGGCCTTCTTCATCGTGGTGTACCTGCACATGTTCCGGGGTCTGTTGTACGGGTCGTACCGCAAGCCGCGCGAACTGGTCTGGATCTTCGGTTGCGGCATCTTCTTGTGCCTGATGGCCGAAGCCTTCATGGGCTACCTGCTGCCCTGGGGTCAGATGTCCTACTGGGGCGCTCAGGTGATCGTGAACTTGTTCTCGGCCATTCCCTTCGTCGGCCCTGATCTGGCCTTGCTGATCCGCGGTGACTACGTGGTGTCGGATGCCACGTTGAATCGCTTCTTCAGCTTCCACGTGATTGCCGTGCCCCTGGTGCTGTTGGGCCTGGTGGCCGCGCACATCATCGCCTTGCATGAAGTGGGTTCCAATAACCCCGACGGCGTGGAAATCAAGGGCCCGAACGCCCCCCGCGACGCCCAAGGTCACCCCCTCGATGGCATTCCCTTCCACCCCTACTACACGGTGCACGACATCCTGGGCGTCAGCGTGTTCCTGATGGTGTTCACGGCGGTGATCTTCTTCGCGCCGGAAGCTGGCGGCTATTTCTTGGAGTACAACAACTTCATCCCGGCCGATCCGTTCAAGACGCCCAACCACATTGCGCCGGTCTGGTACTTCACGCCGTTCTACTCGATGCTGCGTGCCATCACGGGTGAAATGATGTATGCCCTGATCGCCTGCGTGGTGGGTGCTGCCTTCTTCGGTGCGGTCAAGTCCAAGCTGCCCGCCTTCCTGAAGGCTGGCGTGGTGGTCGCTGCGCTGGTGGCTGTGGCCTTGATGCTCTCGATCGACGCCAAGTTCTGGGGTGTGGTCGTCATGGGTGGTGCGGTCGTGATTCTGTTCTTCCTGCCTTGGCTGGACCACAGCCCTGTGAAGTCGATCCGCTACCGTCCGAGCTGGCACAAATACCTCTACGCCATTTTTGTGGTGGTCTTCGTGATCCTGGCTTATCTGGGTGTTCAGCCGCCGTCGCCGATTGGCGAGCGAGTCTCCCAAGTCGGTACGCTGTTCTACTTCGGTTTCTTCCTGCTGATGCCCTGGTGGAGCCAGTTGGGTGAACCCAAGCCGGTGCCCGACCGCGTGACCTTTGCAGCCCATTGATTGGCAGGAGAGAAAAACAATGAATAAGCTCGCAAGCCTGGGTTTTGCCCGCCAACTGGTGCTGGGCCTGATGATGGCGCTGGGGGTGGCCGCTGGCGCCCACGCCAATGAAGGCGGCATCGCGTGGGACAAGGCCCCGAACAAGACCAATGATCTGGCCGCTCTACAAAACGGCGCCAAGTTGTTCGTCAATTACTGCCTGAACTGCCATTCGGCTGCGTTCATGCGTTTCAACCGTCTGCAAGACATCGGTTTGACCGAGCAGCAGATCAAGGACAACCTGCTGTTCACCACTGAAAAAGTGGGCGAAACCATGAAGGCTGCCATTGATCCGCGTCAGGCCAAGGAATGGTTCGGCGCCAACCCGCCCGACCTGACCGTGATCGCCCGCTCGCGTGCGGGCCATGGTGGCACAGGTGCCGATTACCTCTACACCTACATGCGCACCTTCTACCGAGACGAGAGCAAGGCGACCGGCTGGAACAACCTGGTGTTCCCCAGTGTTGGCATGCCGCACGTCCTGTGGGAGCTCCAAGGTGCCCGCCGCCCAGTGTTCGAAGAACGCGAAGAACACGGTCACAAGACCGAGGTTTTCAAGGGGTGGGAACAGCTCACGCCAGGCAGCATGACCCCTTTGCAATATGATCAGGCGGTCGGCGACTTGGTGGCCTATCTGCAATGGATGGGCGAACCAGCCCAAAACACGCGCGTTCGCGTGGGTGTGGGCGTCTTGATTTTCCTGGCGTTCTTCACTTTGATCGCCTGGCGCCTCAACGCTGCGTACTGGAAAGACGTCAAGTAATTCCGCTATCCGCCTGATCAGCGTGCTGATCAGGCCCACAGAGTGGGCGCCTTCGGGCGTTCCACTCTTTTTGATTTTCAGGAGCCCTTACCATGATGGTGTTGTACTCGGGGACCACGTGTCCCTTTTCCCACCGCTGCCGCTTTGTCCTGTTTGAAAAGGGCATGGACTTCGAGATCCGTGATGTTGACCTCTACAACAAGCCGGAAGACATCAATGTCATGAACCCGTACGGCCAGGTGCCTATCCTGGTTGAGCGTGATTTGATTCTGTACGAGTCGAACATCATCAACGAGTACATCGATGAGCGCTTCCCGCACCCGCAACTGATGCCGGGTGACCCGGTGGACCGTGCCCGTGTGCGTCTGTTCCTGCTCAACTTTGAGAAGGAACTGTTTGTTCATGTCAGCACGCTGGAGTCGCGTCTGGCCAAAGGCAACGAAAAGACCCTGGAAAAGGCCCGCGCCCACATCCGCGACCGCCTGACCCAACTGGCGCCGGTGTTCCTGAAGAACAAGTACATGTTGGGCGAGAACTTCTCCATGCTCGACGTGGCCATTGCGCCGCTGCTTTGGCGCCTGGACTACTACGGCATTGAACTCAGCAAGAACGCTGCGCCGCTGCTCAAGTACGCCGAGCGCATTTTCTCGCGCCCAGCCTACATTGAAGCGCTGACGCCCTCCGAAAAGGTCATGCGCAAGTAAGCGCCGCGCCGGACATACGCCATGAACGCACAGGAATCTACTTCGACCCGTCCTTATCTGATCCGTGCCCTCTACGAGTGGTGCTCAGACAACGGATTCACGCCCTACGTCGCAGTCTCTGTCGACGAGACCGTGCAGGTGCCGCGTGAATTCGTCAAGGATGGCGAGATCGTGCTCAACGTCAGTTTTGATGCCACCAGTGGGCTCAACATTGGCAATGATTTCCTGTCGTTCAAAGCCCGCTTTGGTGGCGTGCCGCGTGATATTTCGGTGCCCATTGAGCGGGTCATTGCGATCTATGCCCGTGAGAATGGGCAAGGCATGGCGTTCCCGGCCCCCGTGCCATCGGCCAGTCCGATGCTCAATGAGGCTGCTACCCCAGCGCCTGCGGAGTCGTCCAGCGAGGATCGTGTGGTTCAATTGGTGAGCGCCGAGGCCCACCCATCCGATCTGCCTGAGCCACCCAAGCCGGCGCCAACGGGTGGCGCCCGTCCCGCACTCAAGCGGGTGAAATAAGCCCAGTAGTTTGATTGGGATCGTGTTTTTTGGCGGTTAGAATCCCGCCTGAATTCAGAGATTCAGCCGGTTTAGCTCAGTTGGTAGAGCACCCGCCTTGTAAGCGGTAGGTCGTCAGTTCGAATCCGACAACCGGCACCATCGTGCCCCCAGTGGCCTTTCATGGCCTTGCGCCCACCTCACCGTCGGTTTGTGTTTTGAACCTTCAGGCGGATTGCGGTAACCTCCCACCCCCGACTTCGCAAATGAGCTTCAAAGGCTGGCAATTGCTGCCTGAGTTTGGCTGCCGCCGCATTGGAGTTCAGTAGCAAGCACCACGTCGTGCCTTCAATCGGCCCCGCCTGGATCGCTGAACGCAGCATGGGGGGGATCAGGGGCTCAATGGCCTTCAGACGTTGGGCTGAATCCCGGACCAATTCCGACAGCTTGGCGAACGTGGGCGACGCCATCGAGGCTTGTGCCCAGGTGATGGATTGGTGTCGTCGTTGCATGCGGGTGGACTATCTGCTTGAGAGGTGATTCGATTGCAAGTGATTATCACGGATGCTTGGTTGGCCAAGAGTCGGGCCATCCATTTGAGTGGCTGGCAACTGATGGCCGCGGCGCTGACAGCGTCCCTGGGCCTCATGCTGGTCGCCGCAGGGCTTTACCACTGGGTCTTCTTGAAGGGTGCACGCGAGGGCTGGCCGGTCATTGGTTCGGTGGTTCGTTTGATGGTCAAAGACGAGACCGAGCAGCGCGACCGCTATCTGCGCGAGAACCTCAACGTCATGGCCCGCAAGGTCGGCGATATGGAAGCGCGCATGATGCAGTTGGAATCGCTGGGGGCCCGTGTGTCGGGACTTGCTGGTGTCAGCATGGACCTGAAAACCCCTCCGGGACGCGGTGGAGCCTTGGTGTCGTCCCGGCCTTTGAGCCTCGAAGAGCTGCAGGCCACCCTGGACGATTTGGAGCGCCTCACCACACAGCGCGTGGATTTGATGACGGTCATCGAGTCGCGTCTGTTCGACCAGCGCATCCGCAAGATGATGGTTCCTACCCAGGCCCCCGTGCCCGGTAAACCGTTGGGGTCTGCTTTTGGCTGGCGCATCGATCCCATCACCGGCACTTCGGCTTTGCACACCGGTCAGGACTACCAGGCTGACGTAGGAACCGTTATTTTGGCGGCCGCTGGCGGCGTGGTGGTGACCCAATCCATGCACCCTGAATATGGGCAGATGATCGAAGTTGACCATGGCAATGAATTGATCACTCGCTACGCCCATGCCTCCCGGGTTTTTGTGCGCAAGGGCGATCTGGTCAAACGTGGGCAGCGCATTGCCGAGGTGGGCACCTCGGGGCGCTCGACGGGTCCACACCTGCACTTTGAGGTTTTGGTGCAGGGCATCCCCCAGGACCCAAAGAAATTTCTGAACCTCACTCAGACCCAGGCCAGTGCAGGCACGCCACGTGTGGCCACCTTCACAGCCCCCTAGGGTGCAAAAGGTAGAATCCCACGCTTATGCCGGTTTTTCGGGCCGCTCGCATTTTTTGGAATGGGGCGTTGCAATCCGGGGCACCGGCTCCACCTGAATTCAGCTTTGTTTTAGGGATTTTGGTCGTCCTGTGGCCGCCAGTGCGGGCAGGGCGGTCTTGTTTTCATGGCCACTAACTTCCTCACCAAAATTTTCGGCAGCCGCAACGACCGGCTCCTGCGTCAGTACCGCAAGACGGTGGATCGCATCAATGCGATGGAGCCCGAGTACGAAAAGTTGTCGGACGAGGCATTGCGGGCCAAGACCGACGACTTTCGCCAGCGCGTGGCCCAAGGCGCCCAACTGGACGCCTTGTTGCCAGAAGCCTTTGCCGTTGTGCGCGAGGCTTCCAAGCGCGTGATGCGCATGCGCCACTTCGACGTTCAGTTGATTGGCGGCATGGGCCTGCATTTCGGCAAGATCGCTGAAATGCGCACGGGCGAGGGCAAAACCCTGACCGCCACTTTGGCGGTGTACCTGAATGCCTTGTCTGGCAAGGGCGTGCATGTGGTCACGGTCAACGACTACCTGGCCAGTCGCGATGCTGCTTCCATGGCTCGGCTGTACAACTTCCTGGGCTTGGAAGTCGGCGTCAACCTGCCGCAGATGCCGCGTGAGGCCAAGCAAGCCGCCTACCGTGCCGACATCACCTACGGGACCAACAACGAATACGGCTTCGACTACCTGCGCGACAACATGGTCTACGAGACCGGTGACCGAGTGCAGCGAGGGCTGAATTTCGCCATCGTCGACGAGGTGGACTCCATCCTGATTGACGAGGCCCGCACCCCGCTGATCATCAGCGGCCAGGCTGACGACCACACGGCGCAGTACATCGCCATCAACAGCGTCGTGCCGCTGCTGGTGCGTCAAGAAGGTGAAGCCGACCCTCGCACCGGTGAAGGTGTGACCAAGCCCGGTGACTTCACGGTCGACGAGAAAACCCACCAAGTGGTGCTGACCGAGCAAGGCCACGAAAACGCCGAGCGCATCCTGGCCCACGCCGGCCTGCTGCCTGAGGGCGCCTCGCTGTACGACCCGGCCAACATCTCGCTGATGCACCACCTCTACGCGGCGCTGCGGGCCAACCACCTGTACCACCGCGATCAGCACTATGTGGTGCAAGAGGGCGAGATCGTCATCGTTGACGAGTTCACGGGTCGTCTGATGTCGGGGCGCCGCTGGAGCGATGGCCTGCACCAGGCCGTTGAAGCCAAGGAAGGTGTGTCCATCCAGGCTGAGAACCAAACCCTGGCCTCGATCACCTTCCAGAACTACTTCCGCCTGTACGGCAAGCTCGCCGGCATGACGGGCACGGCCGATACCGAGGCTTATGAGTTCCAAGAGATCTATGGTTTGGAAACCATGGTCATCCCGCCGAACCGCCCGAGCCGTCGCGACGACCAACTCGACCGTGTCTACAAGACCACCAAAGAGAAGTACGACGCTGCAGTCAAGGACATCCGCGAGTGCTACGAGCGCGGCCAGCCCGTGCTGGTGGGCACCACCTCGATCGAGAACTCAGAGCTGATCTCGCAACTGCTGGACCGCGAAAAGCTGCCTCACCAGGTGCTCAACGCCAAGCAGCATGCCCGCGAGGCGGACATCGTGGCCCAGGCCGGTCGTCCGAAGATGATCACCATCGCCACCAACATGGCGGGTCGGGGCACCGATATCGTTTTGGGGGGCAACATTGAAAAGGCCCTGGCCGAGGTCGAAAACGACCTCGCTCTGGACGCTGCCCAGCGCGAAGAAAAGCTCAAAGCCTTGCGCGAAGCCTGGCTGCGTGACCACGAGCTGGTGAAGCAGCAAGGTGGTCTGCGCATCATCGCCACCGAGCGCCATGAGTCGCGCCGCATCGACAACCAGCTGCGTGGCCGTTCGGGCCGCCAAGGTGACCCGGGCTCGTCGCGCTTCTTCCTGAGCCTGGACGACCAGTTGATGCGCATCTTCGCGGGCGACCGCGTGAAGTCCATCATGGACCGGCTCAAAATGCCCGAAGGCGAGGCCATCGAGGCGGGCATCGTCACGCGCAGCATCGAGTCGGCCCAACGCAAGGTCGAAGCCCGCAACTTCGACATCCGCAAGCAACTGCTGGAGTACGACGACGTCTCCAACGACCAGCGCAAGGTGATCTACCAGCAGCGCAATGACATCCTGGATGCGCAAAACCTGGAGGCCCAGATTGCCAGCCTGCGCGAAGGCTGCTTCGACGACCTGGTGCGCGTTTACGTGCCCGCCGAGTCGGTGGAAGAGCAATGGAACCTGCCCGCCCTGCAGCGCGTGCTGAATGACGAATGGCAAATCCCGCTCGACTTGACGGCCTTGGTCGAAAAGTCCAGCGCCATCACCGACCACGACATTCTGGAAGCCGTGCAAACGGCGGTCAACGAGGCCTTTGCCGCCAAGGTGGCCCAGGTGGGCGGCGACAGCTTCCTGCAGTTTGAGCGTGTGGTGCTGCTGCAGACCATCGACAGCCACTGGCGTGAGCACCTCAGCTCGCTGGACCACCTGCGTCAAGGCATTCACCTGCGCGGTTACGCCCAGAAGCAGCCCAAGCAAGAGTACAAGCGCGAAGCGTTTGAGCTGTTTGGCCAGATGCTCGATTCGGTCAAGAACGAAGTCACCCGTCTGTTGATGACGGTGCGCTTGCAGTCCCCGGACCAGCTCGACCAAGCGGCCCAGGACATGGAGCAACGCGCCGAGCAGATCGCCAACGTGACCTACAACGCGCCCACTGAGACCGGCGAGGCCGAGACCATCGTGGATGCGTCCAACCTCAACCTGTCCGATGCCGCCATGCTGCGGGTGAGCCGCAACGACCCCTGCCCCTGCGGCAGCGGCAAGAAATTCAAGCAATGTCACGGCAAACTCGCCTGAACTGCTGATACTTCGCAAGGCCTGCTGCGCTGACCTCGGTTGGCGCCCAGGCCTGGACACGGGCCACGGCCCGTGTTGTTTTTTGTGGGGTGGCTGGCCATGGTGGGTCAGCCCCCATTTTTGGAAAGTCGACCATGCCTGTTCATCTTTCGGCCCCTCTGCCTCATGAGTTGTTCCCTGTTGCGGGTGTTCGCATCGGCGTCGCCGAAGCCGGCGTGCGCAAAGCCAACCGCAAGGACCTGACGGTCTTCCTGCTCGACGAGGGCAGCAGCGTGGCTGGCGTGTTCACGCAGAACCGTTTCTGTGCCGCGCCGGTGCAGATCAGCCGCGAACACCTGGGCCGCACCACGGGCATCCGTGCACTGGTCATCAACACCGGCAACGCCAACGCTGGCACCGGTGAAGACGGCCTGGTGCGCGCCCGCGCCACCTGCATCGCGCTGGCCCGCCAGTTGACGCTGTCGCCCGATCAGATCCTGCCCTTCTCGACAGGCGTGATCATGGAGTCGCTGCCGGTGGACCGCATCGAAGCCGGTCTGCCCGCAGCGCTGGCCGATGCCCAAGCGGACCACTGGGGTCGCGCTGCCGAAGGCATCATGACCACGGACACGGTGCCCAAGGCCTTCAGCCGTCGCATCACCTTGTCGGGTGTGCCGGTCACCATCACCGGCATCAGCAAGGGGGCGGGCATGATCCGCCCCAACATGGCCACCATGCTGGGCTTCCTGGCCACCGATGCCGCCATTGACCCAGCCCTGATGCAAGGCCTGGTGCGTGACTTGGCTGAGGGTTCGTTCAACCGCGTGACCATCGATGGCGACACCTCGACCAACGATTCCTTCTTGCTGATGGCCACCCACCAAGCGGGCAACCCCAGCATCACCCAACTCGACAGCGGCGACGGCGCCACGCTCAAGGCGGCCTTGCTTGAAGTGTCTCGGCTGCTGGCCCAGGCCATCGTGCGCGACGGCGAAGGCGCCACCAAGTTCATCACCGTGCGGGTCGAGGGCGGCAAGACCGCTGAGGAATGCCGCCTGGTGGCCTATGCCATTGCCCACTCGCCACTGGTCAAGACGGCCTTCTATGCCAGCGACCCAAACCTGGGCCGCATCTTGGCGGCTGTGGGTTATGCCGGGATCACGGACCTGGACCAGACTGGCATTGACCTCTACCTGGACGATGTCGCGGTGGCCCTGAAGGGCGGCCGAAACCCCGCCTACCAGGAAGAAGATGGTCAGCGCGTGATGAAGCAAAGCGAGATCACCGTGCGCGTGGTGCTGGGTCGCGGCACGGCCAGTGACACCGTCTGGACTTGCGACTTCAGCCACGACTACGTGAGCATCAACGCCGACTACCGCTCTTGAAATTGCGTCCCGCCCCATGAACGAGAAATTCGAACACTTGATGCTGCGCGCCGAGCAATTGATCGCGCGCATCGAATCCGTGTTGCCCCAGCCCTTGGCGGCACCATCTGACTGGAATGCTTCGATCGCCTGGCGCTACCGCCGTCGGGGCTCGGGCCATGGGGTGCTGGAACCGGTGCGCCATGTGGCGGACATGCGCCTGGACAGTCTCAAAGAGATCGATCCACAAAAGGAAAAGATCCAGCGCAACACCGAGCAGTTTGTGCGCGGCCTGCCTGCCAACAATGTCTTGCTGACCGGCGCGCGGGGCACCGGCAAGTCGTCCCTGATCAAGGCCTGCCTCAACCAATATGCGGCGGAGGGTCTGCGCCTGATCGAGGTGGACAAGGCCGACCTGGTGGACCTGCCGGACATCGTGGATGTGGTCTCTGATCGACCCGAGAAGTTCATGGTGTTCTGCGACGACCTGAGCTTTGAAGATGGCGAACCTGGCTACAAGGCGCTGAAGTCCATCCTCGACGGCTCGGTGGCTGCCGCCACGCCCAATGTGCTGATTTACGCCACCAGCAACCGCCGCCATCTCTTGCCCGAGTACATGTCAGAAAACCTCACCTACACGCACAGCGAAGACGGTGAAGTGCATCCGGGCGAGGTGGTGGAAGAGAAGATTTCCTTGTCGGAGCGGTTTGGCCTCTGGGTTAGTTTCTACCCTTTCAGCCAAGACGAGTACCTGGCCATCGTGGGGCAGTGGTTGTCCTCCCTGGGCATCGCAAGCGCCGCCATCGAAGCAGCCCGTCCAGAGGCGCTGGTGTGGGCCTTGGAACGCGGTTCGCGCAGTGGCCGTGTCGCCTTCCAATTCGCGCGTGACTACGCCGGGCGCGCCCGTGGCTGAGCGCGCCCATACCGAGGTGGCGGTGGGCATCCTGATCCGCGAGGATGGCGCCTTGCTGCTGAGTTCACGCCCTGAAGGCAAGCCCTATGCGGGTTACTGGGAGTTTCCGGGTGGCAAGCTGGAAGCCGGCGAGACCGTCGAGCAAGCCTTGCGCCGCGAGCTCGATGAGGAGCTGGGCGTCACCATTGGCCCGGCCGAAGTCTGGAAGGTGACCGAGCACGATTACCCGCATGCGCTGGTGCGCCTGCATTGGTGCAAGGTCTACCAGTGGACCGGTGATTTTGAGATGCGTGAAGGCCAGCGCATGGCCTGGCAGCAGTTTCCGCTGACCGTGACGCCTGTCTTGCCTGGGGCCTTCCCAGTCTTGGATTGGCTGGCCAGCGAGCGTGGTTTTGAAGGCGCCGTGCTGGCCCAGGCAAGCCAAGGCTGAGACGGCCCACGGAGCAGGGTGCAGCGCGCGCCTGGAGCAAGTTGCCGTCCGGGACGGGCTATTCCAGATCTGCGCTCATGCTCACTGCAGGCGCGGGTCGCCGTAGGGGGCATCGTCAGGCGGTGCCTCGGTGGGCATGCGAAAGCTTTCACTGGCCCAGGCACCAAAGTCGATGTTCTTGCAGCGTTCACCGCAAAATGGGCGGTAAGCATTGCTGGGGTGGTAGAGGCTGTCGCCCTGGCAGGCAGGGCAGCGCACGACGCGTGCGCCTTCAGGCAATGGGCGGGGCAGGGTCGCCATGTTCAGCTCACATCAGGGGCGGCCAGCGCGGGGACTCAAGCGCACAAGGCCAGTTCAAAACTCGCATCTTCGCCGGCGGCCTGCAGTCGGCCATCGGTCTCCTGGCGCATCAGCCGCACGGACACCAGCAAGCGGTTGCCACTGATTTCCGGCACCATGCCCAGCGCGGGGTTGATGCGCAGGCGCAGCAGCTGGAAGGTGCGGCCCTGAGGCAGGGTTTGTTGAAACTGGCCTCGCTCGGCCACGACTTTTTGGGGGGTGCCCGCATCGCGCAGCAGTTTCAACAGCAGAAAAATGGAGTCAGCCAAAGGGCTGAGGTGGCCAACCCACTGTTCCAAGTCTTGACGGCGTTGCTCTGGGGGGAGGTGCTGCCAAGCGTAATAAGCGGGCAGGTCAAAGCCACAGGTTCCACCAGGAATGCCGATGCGGCTGCGGATGCTCATCAGCCATTCATTTTCGGTCAGCGTCTGACCCGCCTTGCCTGGCAGGCTGTTGAGGGCGGCAAAGCCGGTCTCGATTTGCCCAATCACGCCATCGAGGATTTGTTCCGAGATGGCGGGGTTGCCCCGGTATCCGTTGAGTACCGCTTTTTGCTTTTCCAGGTCTTTGAGAACATCCGACTTCAAGTCGGCCCGAGCGGCCACGTCCATCACCTCAAACAAGGTTGAGAGGGCAAAGTGGTGGTCCATGGGCGCGTCACGAGACATCAACACACCGAGACGCTTGAACAGCTGTTCCAGACGCAGGTAGGTTCTGATGCGTTCGTTGAAAGGGTATTCGTAGAGGATCACGCTGCTGGTTCCATTGCCGCGCATCATAGCCCGAAGTGAGATGCCAAATCGGCCACTTGCAGGCGCAGTTCATCGAGGCTGCAGCCATCATTGAAAATGACGGCGTCGGCTGCGGCCAAACGCTGTGGACGACTGGCTTGTGCGGCCATGATGGCGCGCACGGCGGTCTCATCCAAACCACTGCGTTGCATCACCCGTTGCACTTGGGTCTCGGGCAGGCAGTCGACCACCACCACCACATCCAACGCAGCGGGCCAACGCCTGGACTCCACCAGCAAGGGGATGTCCAGCACGGCCACTGCATGCCCCTGGTCCCGGGCGGTTTGCACCGCTGCCTGCATCGCCTGGCCAACCAGGGGATGCACGATGGCTTCCAGTTGGGTGCGTGCCTCGGGGTGCTGGAACACCTGGGCCCGCATGGCGTCGCGGTCCAGCGCGCCCTCAGCCGTCAGCATCTGCGGGCCAAACGCCTGGGCAATGGCTGGCAGGGCCGCACCGCCCACCGCGGTGAGGCTGCGTGACACGGCGTCCGCGTCGATCCATGCTGCCCCCAGGGCGGCCCAGCAGGCTGCCACGGTGCTCTTGCCTGAACCAATGCCCCCGGTGAGGCCGATCTGTGTGAAGGCCGGGTGCTGGGGCATGGCGATCAGAGACCGAACAGGCCCAGCAGGCGTGCTTGCATGGGGCCTGCACCCCAGATCAGGGCTGTGAAGCCGGCACCGGCCAGAAACGGGCCGAAGGGAATGTAGCCCCCTTCGCGCAACTGGCTGAAGAGCTTCATGGCGATGCCCACCAGGGCGCCAATCACCGAGGACATCAAAATGATGGGCACCAGCGCTGGCCAACCAAACCAGGCCCCCAGGGCTGCGTAGAGCTTGAAGTCACCGTAACCCATGCCTTCTTTGCCCGTCAGCAGCTTGAAGGCCCAATAGATGCTCCACAAGGACAGGTAACCGCCGACAGCGCCCCACAGCGAGGCGTCAAGGCTCACCCCAGTCCAGCCCTGCAGCGCACCGATCAGGCCAGCCCACAGCAGCGGCAGGGTGAGGTTGTCGGGCAACAGGGTGGTGTCCCAATCGATCAAGGCCAGGGCCAGCAGCGTGGCGGAGAAACCGCACCACAGCGCGGCTTGGGGGCTCAGGCCCCAGCGGTGCACGCAAAAAGCAAACAGGCCGGCGGTGAGCAGCTCGACCAATGGGTAGCGGGGACTGATTTTGGCCTGGCATGCACGGCAACGTCCCCGCAACACCACGTAGCTGGCCACTGGGATGTTCTCAAACCAGCTCAAGGTGTGGCCGCAGGCCGAGCACCTCGAACGCGGGGTCATGAGGTTGAAACGGGGCGCTGTGGACGCGGAAGCTGTGGCTGGGTCTTGGCCTGCCTGCTCGGCCAGGTACTGGGCACATTCCTGCTGCCAGCCGGCTTCCAGCATTTTGGGCAGTCGGTAAATCACGACATTCAGAAAGCTGCCAAACAGCAATCCCACCACGGCGGCCAAGGCCGGGTCCAACCAAACCAAAGCACTCATCAAACCACCTGACCCAACTTGAAAATCGGCAGGTACATCGAGACCACGATGCCCCCAATGATGGAGCCCAACACCACGATGATGATGGGCTCCATGAGGCTGGACAGGCCCGCCACCATGTCGTCGACTTCGGCTTCATAAAAATCGGCTGCTTTGCCCAGCATGTGATCGATCGACCCCGATTCTTCGCCGATCGCGCACATCTGCAGCACCATGGACGGGAACACATTGGCATTGGTCATGGCGGCTGTCAGGCTGGTGCCGGTGGACACCTCTTGCTGGATGCGCTCTGTGGCCATCGCGTACACCGAATTGCCCGAGGCGCCACCGACCGAGTCCAATGCCTCGACCAAGGGCACGCCCGCCGCAAACATGGTCGACAGCGTGCGCGTCCAACGCGCGATACAAGACTTGTTGATCAGCGCGCCAAAAATCGGGATGCGCAAGAGCAGCCGGTCCATGGCCATCTGCACCTTTTCATTGCGCCGCCAGGCTTGCATGAAGAAGTAAAAGCCACCGCCCATGGCGCCAAAAATCAACCACCACCATTGGACAAAGAACTCGCTCATCGCGATCACGAACAATGTGGGGGCGGGCAGATCGGCGCCAAAGGAAGAGAAGACCTGTTTGAAGGCCGGGATCACGAAAATCATGATCACCACCACCACCACGAAGGCCACCACGATCACCGAGATCGGGTACATCAGGGCGGATTTGATCTTGGACTTGATGGCCTCGGTTTTTTCCATGTAGATCGCCAGGCGATCGAGCAGGGATTCCAGGATACCGGCCGCTTCGCCGGCTTCGATCAGGTTGCAGTAGAGGTCATCGAAGTACATCGGGTACTTGCGAAAGGCCCCACTCAAAGACGTCCCGGTTTCCACGTCCGAGCGCACATCGTTGAGCAGCTTGGTGACGCTGGGGTTGGCATTGCCCCGGCCCACGATGTCAAAGGTTTGCAGCAGCGGCACGCCGGCCTTCATCATGGTGGCCAACTGGCGTGTGAACAAGGCGATGTCTTTGGGCTTGATCTTCTTGCCCGAGCGCATCTTGCGCTTCTTGATTTTGGTGGGAAGCACCCCTTGGCGACGCAGCGAGGCCTGCACCTGGTTCTCACCCGCCGCGCGCAATTCACCGCGCACGGGCTTGCCGTTGCGGTCCTTGCCCTCCCACTCGAAGACGAATTCTTTGATGTCTTTTTTGATCGTCGCCATTCAGTTCCCGGTCCGCTTTATTCGTTGGTCACTGCCAGAACTTCTTCCAAGGAGGTCATGCCCATTTTGACCTTGTGCAGCCCGGACTCTCGCAGGCTGCGCACGCCCTCGGAGCGGGCTTGGGTGGCAATGTCCAGTGCACTGCCATCGCGCAAGATGATGCGTTGGATCTCTTCTGTGATGGGCATCACTTGGTAGATGCCCACCCGGCCTTTGTAGCCATTGTTGCAACTGGAGCAGCCCACGGGGCGGTAGGGAACCCAGCTGCCGTCGAGCTCGTCTTCCCGGAAGCCAGACTCCAGCAGGGTCTCGCGCGGGATGTCGACGGCTGCTTTGCAATTGGGGCACAGCCGGCGCGCCAGGCGTTGGGCTGTGATCAAGATCACGCTGGAGGCGATGTTGAAAGGCGCGATCCCCATGTTGCGCATGCGCGTCAAGGTGGTGGGCGCGTCGTTGGTGTGCAGGGTCGACAGCACCAAGTGGCCGGTCTGGGCGGCCTTGATTGAGATGTCTGCGGTCTCCAGGTCACGAATTTCGCCGACCATGATGATGTCGGGATCTTGGCGCAGAAAGGACTTGAGAGCCGCCGCAAAGGTCAGTCCGGCCTTTTCATTGACATTGACCTGATTGACCCCGGGCAGGTTGATTTCGGAGGGGTCCTCGGCTGTGGCGATGTTCACCCCAGGCTTGTTCAGCAGGTTCAGGCAGGTGTACAGCGACACGGTTTTGCCCGAGCCTGTGGGGCCGGTGACCAAAATCATGCCGTAAGGGCGGCCAATGGCTTGCATCAGGCGCTCTTTTTCCTCGGGCTCATAGCCCAGGGCCTCAATGCCGAGTTTGGCACTGCTCGGGTCCAAGATCCGGATCACGATCTTTTCGCCGAACAAGGTCGGCAAAGTGCTGACCCGGAAGTCGATCACCCGATCGGCCCCGATCTTGAGTTTCATGCGCCCGTCTTGCGGCACACGCTTTTCCGAGATGTCCAGGCGAGAGATCACCTTGATGCGCGAGGCCAGCTTGTCCTTGATCGCAATGGGTGGCGAAGCAATTTCGCGCAGCTCGCCATCGATGCGGAAACGCACCCGGTAGTGGTGCTCGTAGGGCTCAAAGTGCAAATCGGAGGCGCGCATATTGAACGCGTCGAGCAGCATCTTGTGCAGGAATTTGACGATGGGAGCGTCTTCGACTTCGGCGGTGTTGGTCTCAGCCACCTCGTCAGCCAGCACCGGCTCATCGTCGAATTGGAACTCACCGCCGGTGCCAATGATGCTGTCCATGGCTTCTGCGGCCGACAGCGTCGTGGCCTCCACCATTTTGGACAGCTTGTCGTACTCGGCAATGATCCAGTCCACGCCCATCTGGGTGGAGAACTTGATCTTCTCGACCACCTCCTGATCGGAGGGGTCTGCCGTGGCAATGATCAAGCGGTTGCTGCGCTTGCTCAGCACCAGGATGCGGTAAGCCTGGCAGATCTTGGGGTCCAGCAAGTCTTTGGGCAGGCGCTGCGGATCGATCGCATCCAAATCCAGCAGCGGTGCCGTGAAGGCGACCGACATGGTGTGCGCCAAATCGGCGGCGGACACCGCCCCTGAGGCCATCAGCTCGGCGATGAAGCTGGTGCGGTGCGTCAACGCCTTCTGATAAATCTCTTCTGCCGCTTTTTGGGCCAGTTTGCCGGCAGTGATCAGCGCCCGGCCCAGGCCGGGCAGGGCAACGGTAGACGTTCTGTTGGCTGGTTCGACAGCGGCCATGAAGCGGAGGAGGGATGCTCAGGAAGGAAAAAATGCATCCTATCATCGCTCAGAGCCAACCGACTGTAAATGCGGCCTGGAGGGGAGGGAAGGTGCAACGATGCGTTGCGATATGTGAAAAATGTTGGATCTTGGTCGGGGTGAGAGGATTCGAACCTCCGGCCTCTACGTCCCGAACGTAGCGCTCTACCAGGCTAAGCTACACCCCGACTGTCCTACATTTTTGAGCTGCGTAGCCCAAGATGCGTGCTGCCAAAGTCCCAATGCTGAGTTTGGGTTTGGATGGCCCTGATTCAAATCTGATTCAAGGCCTGTTCAGCGAAGCCGCTTATTGTAGCAAATCTTTTTGCAGAAAAAAAGCAGCGGCTCGAGTCAACCGCCTGGCTGCGGGCTCTGGGCCTCAGCGCAGTCGGTCCAGTTGCCACTCCGCGTCGCGCAATCTGTCCCGCGCACGGCGTGTTTTGCGGTCTTCGTCCTCAAGTTCGTCGCGGATTTTGCGTCGATCTTCATCCTTGTTGCTTGCTTTCAAGCGACGCTCCAGCTCGTCGCGCCGGCGTTCGCGCTGGTTGATCTGTTGGCGTGCGTCATAGACCTCTCGGCCCAGGCTGAAGCGTCGGCGAAATTCGAGGTCGATGGGGGCGGGGCACACGCCCTGGTAACTTTTGCCGTTCAGGCCCAGTTGCACGGCGTTGTCCAGGCGGCAGTAGCTTTGCAGGCCTTGGTCGCGGCCTTGCAGGTAGGCGCGGCTGTCTGGGGTCACTCGGGCTTCGGCGCAGTCTTGTGTGCGTGCATTGAGTGTGGACAAGGGTTCGCCAGCCAAGCCGTCGCGCAGCCCCACTTCATTCCAGCGTGCGTACTTGCACTCATCTGCGCTCATGGTGGCGCACCCATGGAGCAAGAACACCATCAGGAGGGCCGTGAGGCCGTGAAGTACGCGCATAAATGTCCCCGTAACAATTTGATGCATTCTAGGTCGGATGCATCGCCTCAAAGGGGTGTTGCGGGTGGGATGGGCGCCAGCGTTAGAGCCGGCGCTGGTCGAGGTTCATGTGCGTCGTTCGAGCAACTGGGCGGCCAGTTGGTGCATGCCTGCCGTGTAGGCATTGCTGGGCAGTTGTTCCAGCGCTGTCATGGCGCGCTGAGCCTCTGCGGCGGCGGCGGCTTGGGTGGCTTCCAGGGCGCCCGTGCTGCGCACGATCTCGATGATTTGGGGCAGCTTCTCTGTTTCGCCGTGCTCAATGGCGTGGCGAATCGTCTGGGCCTGTTCGGCGCTACCGCGCTGCATGCCGATGATCAGTGGCAGGGTGGCCTTGCCCTCGCGCAGGTCGTCGCCGATGTTCTTGCCCATCTCGGCGCTGTTGCCTGCGTAGTCCAGAACGTCGTCAATGACTTGGAAGGCGGTTCCCAGTGCTTGGCCGTAGGTGGCGCAAGCTTCCTCGACTTCGCTGGATGAGTGGGTCAGGATGGCTGCCAATCGGGAGCTGGCTTCAAACAATTTGGCGGTTTTCGAGCGGATCACACGCAAGTAGGCTGCTTCATCGAGCGAAGCGTCGTGCATGTTCATCAGCTGCAGCACCTCGCCCTCGGCAATCACATTGGTCGCGTCAGCCAGGGTTTGCATGATGCGCATGTCATTGGCGTCCACCATCATCTGGAACGCCCGCGAGTAGAGGAAATCGCCGACCAGAACGCTGGCGGGGTTTCCGAAGGCCTCGTTGGCGGTGGCGCGGCCTCGGCGCAAGGTGGATTCATCGACGACATCGTCGTGCAGCAAGGTGGCGGTGTGGATGAACTCCACCACGGCGGCCAGGTTGTGGTGCTGCGTGCCTTGGTAATTCAGTGCGCCGGCTGTCAGGAGCAGCAGGGCGGGGCGCAGGCGCTTGCCGCCGGCGGCAATGATGTACTGGGAAATTTGCCCGACCAGGGGGACGCTGGAGTCGAGCCTGTGGGCGATGACTTTGTCGACCTCCCCCATGTCCCGGGCGATCAGTTCAAGGGCGGAAGCGGCGGTGTGAGGGGTGGCGGTCAAGGTGGCGGGCTCTTTCAAGTTGCGAAATTATAGGAAGCCCCCGCCATGCTCCCGGCTGAACGCTTGAGCAGTCCTTTTGCGCCGCTTGGCAATTCGTTGCTTTCATGCTAAAGTCTAGGGCTCTACGGAATTCTCCGGTAGAGCTTCAATTCAAAGAGGTTTACATGTACGCGGTCATAAAAACCGGCGGCAAGCAATATCGTGTTGCTGCTGGCGAAAAAATTAAAGTAGAACAGATTGCTGCGGACGTAGGCCAGGAAATCGTGATTGACCAAGTTCTGGCTGTCGGCAACGGCGCTGAACTCAAGGTTGGCACGCCCCTGGTGTCCGGCGCTACCGTCACGGCTACCGTCGTGTCGCACGGCAAGCACGACAAGGTTCGCATCTTCAAGATGCGTCGTCGTAAGCACTATCAAAAGCGTCAAGGTCACCGTCAGCAGTTCACCGAACTGCAAATCGGCGCGATTGCAGGCTAAGGAGTACGGGTCATGGCACAGAAAAAAGGCGGCGGCTCTACGCGAAACGGGCGCGATTCCAAGCCCAAAATGCTCGGTGTGAAGGCTTTCGGCGGTGAACTGATCAGCGCTGGCTCCATCATCGTTCGCCAACGTGGCACCCGCTTCCACGCTGGTTCCAACGTCGGTATCGGCAAGGACCACACCTTGTTCGCCCTGGTTGAAGGCCATGTGTCCTTCGCCACCAAAGGCGCACTGAACAAGCACACGGTCAACGTGACGCCGGCAGCCTGAGTCTGACGACTCGGTCGCAGCGAGACCTGTCGAAGCCCCGCTTGGTCGGGGCTTTTTTCGTTGGGACCCCTTTTTTGTAAACTGGACATGACATGAAATTCGTTGATGAAGCCTACATAGACATTGCCGCCGGCGATGGCGGGAACGGTTGCGTCTCGTTTCGGCATGAAAAGTACAAAGAGTTTGGTGGCCCCAACGGTGGGGATGGCGGTCGAGGCGGGCATGTGTTCGCTGTGGCCGACCCCAACCTGAACACCTTGGTGGACTTCCGCTATTCGCGTCGCCATGAGGCTCGCCGTGGCGAGCACGGCATGGGTTCGGACATGTTTGGCGCTGCGGGCGACGACATCGTGCTGAAGATGCCCGTGGGCACCATCATCACCGACGCTGAAACTGGCGAAGTGCTGTATGAATTGCTGGCACCGGGTGAGATGATCACCATCGCCAAGGGAGGCGATGGCGGCTTTGGCAATTTGCGTTTCAAGAGTGCCATCAACCGTGCTCCGCGTCAGAAGACGCCGGGCTGGCCGGGGGAGCGCAAGAGCCTCAAGCTCGAACTCAAGGTGCTGGCCGATGTGGGCCTGTTGGGCATGCCCAATGCAGGCAAGTCGACCCTGATCGCGGCCATTTCGAATGCCCGCCCCAAGATTGCTGACTACCCCTTCACCACGTTGCACCCCAATTTGGGCGTGGTCCGTGTGGGCCCGGAGCAAAGCTTTGTGGTGGCTGACATCCCGGGCCTGATTGAAGGGGCTTCTGAAGGCGCTGGTTTGGGGCATTTGTTCCTGCGCCATTTGCAGCGCACCCGCTTGTTGCTGCACATTGTGGACATCGCGCCGTTTGACGAAGGCGTCGATCCCGTGGCGCAAGCCAAGGCCATCGTGGCAGAACTCAAGAAGTACGACCAATCGCTGCATGACAAGCCGCGTTGGTTGGTGCTGAACAAGCTCGACATGATCCAGCAGGACCAGCGCGCCGCGTTGATCAAGGATTTCGTCAAGCGCTACAAGTTCAAGGGGCCCGTCTTTGAGATCTCGGCTTTGACTCGTGAGGGTTGTGAGTCGCTCATCAAGGCCATCTACCTGCATGTGAAAACCCAGCAGGTGGCTGAGCAAGCGCCGGCGGAAGTCGATCCGCGCTTCGCTGAGCCGTCCGACTCCTGATCCGCTTTATCTTCTATTGCCAACAAGTGCCAGCCGGTGCTGGCCGCTGGTCTCAATGACTCAAAAAATTGCTTCGGGTGTATTGGCGGATGCGCGTCGCATTGTCGTCAAGGTGGGCTCCAGCCTCGTGACCAACGAAGGCCGTGGCCTGGATGAGGCGGCCATTGGCGAATGGTGCCGTCAACTGGCAGCGCTGGTGCGCGATGGCCGCGAGGTCGTGATGGTGTCCAGTGGCGCCATCGCTGAGGGCATGAAGCGCTTGGGGTGGTCCACCCGTCCCAAAGAAGTGCATGAACTTCAGGCGGCTGCGGCCGTGGGGCAGATGGGCCTGGCTCAGATGTACGAGACCAAGCTGCGAGAGCAGGGTCTGGGCAGCGCCCAGGTGCTGCTGACCCATGCTGACCTGGCTGACCGCGAGCGGTATCTCAACGCCCGTTCCACCTTGCTCACCTTGTTGCGCCTGCAGGTGGTGCCGGTGATCAATGAGAACGACACGGTCGTGAACGACGAAATCAAGTTCGGCGACAACGACACCCTGGGCGCCCTGGTTGCCAACTTGGTGGAAGCGGATGCCTTGGTGATCCTGACCGACCAAAAAGGCCTTTACACCGCAGACCCGCGGCGCGACCCTGCCGCCGAGTTCGTGCATGAAGCCAAGGCTGGCGACCCAGCCCTGGAGGCCATGGCGGGCGGCGCTGGCTCCAGCATTGGCCGTGGTGGCATGATCACCAAGATCCTTGCGGCCAAGCGTGCAGCGGGCTCAGGTGCCTCGACCGTCATTGCCTGGGGTCGTGAGCCTGATGCGCTGGTGCGTCTGACCCAAGGTCAAGCCATTGGCACGCTTTTGGTGGCACAAACGGCCAAGAACCAGGCGCGCAAGCAATGGATGGCCGACCACCTGCAAATGCGCGGTGCGGTATGTGTCGATGCCGGCGCGGCAGCCAAGCTGCGCGATGAGGGCAAGAGCCTGTTGCCCATTGGCATGACGGCGGTTGAGGGCGAGTTCTCCCGTGGCGACGTGATCGCCATCAAAGACCCGTCGGGCGCTGAGATTGCCCGGGGTTTGGCCAATTACGCGAGCGCTGAGGCGCGGCTCATGTGTCGCAAGGCCTCATCTGAATTTGAAAAGCTGTTGGGCTATGCGGCTGAACCCGAGATGGTGCACCGTGATAACTTGGTGGTACAGCGCTGAACACGCTGTGGCCAGAAACAAAAAGAACACCTGGCAGTCGCTGCGAGGTGTTCTTTTTTCATGGGCCTGAGGTCTTGCCTTCAGTGGGGGTTGGCACCATCCGGAGGGAGGTTCTCCAGTTGCTGAGAACTCACCCGAGGGTCAGGCTCGAAGGTCGCGCCGGGCGGCAGTTCGTAGCACGCCGAAGGAGGCAATCGCGAGGAATGCAGATCCATGCCTCCGTCGTTGTCCCGGGTGCGCATGCCACCGCGCAAAAAACGATTGCGGGGTTCCGGGCGCGGCAGAAAGCGGGCCAACTCGGTGAGCGCCATTTCATACACGCCGCGTTTGAACTCCACCACCACATCCAGTGGCACCCAGTAGTCGTTCCAGCGCCAGGCATCGAACTCAGGGTGGTTGGTGGCACGCAGGTTCAGGTCCCAGTCGTGACCCATCAACTGCAACAAATACCAGATTTGCTTTTGACCCTTGTAGTGGCCTCGAGCATCTCTGCGGATGTACCGGTCGGGCACCTCATAGCGCAACCAATCCCGGGTGCGGGCAACGATGCGAACATGCTCCGGATGGAGCCCCACTTCTTCGTGCAATTCCCGAAACATGGCCTGCTCAGGGCTTTCGCCCCGGTCAATGCCTCCTTGTGGGAATTGCCAGCTGTGGGTCCGGATGCGCTTGCCCCAGAACACCTGGTTCTTATGGTTGAGCAGGATGATGCCGACGTTCGGCCTAAAGCCGTCCCGGTCAAGCATAATCAAACCCCAAATTTTTAAACTGAGTCCATTATGCACGGCGCTGCACGTGTCACAAGAGGACTGTCCCCCGAACCCCCCGTATTGCCCCCATGAAAGCCTCCCAATTCTTCATTTCCACCCTCAAGGAAGCACCGGCCGATGCGGAGGTGGTCAGCCACAAACTCATGACGCGCGCCGGCATGATCAAAAAGCTCGGTGCTGGGGTGTACAACTACATGCCCATCGGCCTGCGCGTGATCCGCAAGGTCGAAGCCATCGTGCGCGAAGAGATGAACCGCGCTGGGGCCATTGAGGTCACCATGCCGGTGGTGCAACCGGCCGAGCTGTGGCAGGAGACCGGGCGTTTCGAAAAAATGGGCCCCGAGTTGCTGCGCATCAAGGACCGGCACGACCGCGACTTTGTCATCCAGCCGACCTCTGAAGAGGTGGTGACCGACATCGCGCGTCAGGAGCTGCGCAGCTACAAGCAGCTGCCGAAGAACTTCTACCAAATCCAGACCAAGTTCCGCGACGAGCGCCGTCCGCGTTTTGGCCTGATGCGCGGGCGCGAGTTCATCATGAAGGACGCCTACAGCTTTGACCGCGACCAAGCCAGCGCCAAGGCCAGTTACCAGGTCATGGCCCAGGCCTACCGCCGCATTTTTGACCGCTTCGGCCTGACCTACCGCGCCGTGGCGGCCGACAGCGGCGCCATTGGCGGCGACTTGAGCGAAGAATTTCAGGTGATTGCCGCCACGGGCGAAGACGCCATCGTCTACTGCCCCAGCAGCGACTACGCCGCCAACATCGAAAAGGCCGAGGCCCTGGCCCCGGCCGGCCCGCGCCCGGCGCCGACCCAAGCACTGACCAAGACCGCAACCCCGGGCAAAAGCACTTGTGCCGATGTGGCCGAGCTGCTGGGCCTGCCGCTGGCGCAAACGGTCAAGTCGCTGGTGCTGGCCACCGACACCTTGAACGAGCACGGCGAAGTGGCCAAGAGCCAGGTCTGGCTGCTGCTGCTGCGCGGCGACCACGACATGAACGAAGTCAAGGTCGGCAAGCTGCCCGGCATGGAGGGCGGTTTCCGCTTTGCTACCGTGGCCGAGATCGAAGACCATTTTGGCTGCAAGCCCGGCTACCTGGGCCCGCTGAACCTGCAAAAGCCCGTCAAAGTGGTGGCCGACCGCGAAGTCGCCGTGCTGGCCGACTGGGTCTGCGGCGCCAATGAGGTCGATTTCCACCTGACCGGCGTGAACTGGGGCCGTGACCTGCCCGAGCCCGAACTGGTGGCCGACCTGCGCAATGTGGTGGCGGGCGATGCCTCGCCCGACGGCCAAGGCGTGCTGGCGATCGAGCGCGGCATTGAAGTCGGCCACGTCTTCTACCTGGGCACCAAGTACTCCAAGGCCATGAACGCCACCTTCCTGGGTGAAGACGGCAAGCCGGCCCATTTTGAGATGGGCTGCTACGGCATTGGCGTGACGCGCCTTCCGGCCGCCGCCATCGAGCAAAACCACGACGAGCGCGGCATCATCTGGCCCGACGCGATCGCCCCCTTCACCGTGGTGATCTGCCCCATCGGCATGGACCGCAGCGCCGAGGTCAAGGCCGCTGCCGAGAAGCTGCACGACGAACTCGCCGCCCTGGGCGTGGATGTGCTGCTGGATGACCGTGGCGAGCGCCCGGGCGCCATGTTTGCTGATTGGGAACTGATCGGCGTGCCGCACCGCGTGGTGCTGTCCGACCGGGGCCTGAAAGAAGGCCAGGTTGAGTACCAGCACCGCCGTGACACGGCGGCCAGCAAGGTTTCTGCCGCGGAGCTGCTGTCCTTCCTGAAGGAGCGCGTGGTCCTCTGACGGCCCGTGATGTGAGGGTGTGCCCATGCTGATGTCGAGGCGGCAAAGCCTGCTGCCCTTGCTCGCCGGTTCCTGCCTGGGCTGGGCTGTGCCTTCAGCGCGGGCAGGCTCGCAGGTCGAAGAGCCTTTGGCCGACTCGGTGCGCACGGCCCTGAGTTCGGCCGTGCTGCAGCAAGGCGCGCCCGTGCCCGAGTTTGCAGACACGGCGGCTCGCCTGGTCTATCTGCGCTGGCTGGGGGCCATGAGTGACCGCCTCTGGCACAAAAAGCCCGATTGGTTGGTCCGCAAGGAGTTCCTGCAGACCGTGTGGTACGAGAGCCGCCGTGCCGGCCTGGACACCTCCCTGGTGTTGGGTCTGATCCAAGTCGAGAGCAATTTCCGCAAGTTCGCCGTTTCGTCCGTGGGCGCGCGGGGCTACATGCAGGTCATGCCGTTCTGGACCCGGGTGATCGGCGACGGCGACGCCGGCAAGCTGTTTCACCTGCAGACGAATTTGCGTTTTGGCTGTGTCATCCTGCGTCACTACCTGGACCGCGAGCAGGGCGACGTCTACATGGCTCTGGGGCGCTACAACGGCAGCCGGGGCAAGCCGCAGTACCCGAATGCCGTGTTCGGCGCCCAGCGCAACTGGGTTTACAGCGACGCACCCAACAAGGCTTGAGGACTTCGACCTCGCTCCGGCCAGGCGCGGCCGGGGGCCTCATGCCAGGCTGGGCGGAGGGCGGTCGTCCACGGGATGACGCGTCACCAGCACCTGATCGATGCGGTAGCGGTCCACATCGATCACCTCGAAACGAAACCCCTCCCATTGCACGGTATCGGTGCGCTTGGGGACGCGGCGCAACATCTCCATCAGAAAGCCCGCCAGGGTTTCGTACTGGCCCTCGTGCGGCAGACTGGCCAAATCCAGGGTGCGTTGCACGTCGGCCATCGGCGTCATGCCATCGATGAGCCAGGAGTGAGCATCGCGTTGCACGATCCAGTCCTCGTCTTGCGGGTCGACCAGGCCGCCCATCACGGTGCTCATCACGTCATTGAGCGTGATCACCCCAACGACAAAGCTGTACTCATTGACGATCACGGCAAAGTCTTCATGGGCTTGGCGGAATTGCTCCAACACTTCCGCCAGACTGAGCCGGTCAGGCACCACCAGCACCTTGTGCAGCAAGCCTTCGTCGAGGGGGCTCAGTGGCTGGTTGTTCAGCACGCGCTGGAACAGGTCCTTGGCATCGACATAGCCCAGCAACTGGTCCAGATCGCCTGCGCAGACTGGGTAGGTGGAGAAGGGCTCGGCCAGGATGCGCGCACGGAGGGTGGCCTCAGGGTCGTCCTTCTGGAACCAGGCAATGTGCTCGCGCGGCGTCATGGCGCTGGTCACGACCCGGGTGTCAAGCTCGAACACATTGGCGATCACCTCGTGCTCGCGCTCGGCCAGCTGACCCGAGCGCGCCCCCGCCTCGGTCATGGCCAGGATGTCGGCCGAGGTGATGCGCTCGTCGCGCTGCGCGGGCAGGCCCAGGGCCTTGAACAAGGCGTCGGTGGCGCGGCCGAAAAGCCACACCAGCGGCCCCAGCACCCGCAACAGGGCCTCCATGGTGCCCACCAGGCGCACTGCGGCGCGTTCGGGGGCACTCATGCCCAGGCGCTTGGGCAACAGATCTGCCAGCACGATGAAGAGTGAGATCACCGCCACAAAAGAGGCTGCAAAGCCGAGCCGGCCCGCCAGGGGCTCATCCACCAGCAAGCCCATGAGCTGGCTGAAGTAGGGGCTCAGCGCCCCTTCGCCGACCACGCCGCCCAGGATGGCGATCGCGTTCAGGCCAATTTGCACCACCGTGAAGTAAGGCCCGGGCTGGTCCTGCATGCGCAGCACGCGCTCTGCGCGTGGGTCGCCGGCATCGGCCATCTGGCGCAGCCGAAGGCGGCGCGAGGCGGCCAATGAGATTTCTGCCACCGAGAAAAAGGCACTGACCGCAATCAGGGCGGCAATGATGAAAAGGCTTTGACCAAGGCTCATGGAGGGCCCAGTGAAGGGCATGAAGACGGGGCTTCAGTGTAGCGTGCCGCCTGTGGGAGGGGCTCCTGGCGCGCAGCGAGGAACCCCTCCGATGCAGGGGCTCAACTCATTGCACAAAGCCCATGCGCGGTCGAGAGCCACCTGATCGGGGCAAGTCGTCCGCTTGAATCTGATCGCGCCGGTCCAGCCGGGCGTTGCCAAAGCCGGTCATGAGGGCGCGGCGCATTTCGCGCGGCGCGACCTCGGTCAAGGCGTCCAGCAGATTGTCTCCGGGCTCTTCGTCGAAGTGCTGACCCCAGTCGTGTTGGCGCCGGATGCCCTGGTACAGGCGGCGTGCGATCTCGCGGGCCTGGGCAGGCGTGGGGGCCTCGATCTCAAACACATTCATGCGGTTGAGGATCGGGTCCGGGATGCCGCGTGCGTCGTTGGCCGTGGTGATCCACAACACCTGGCTGGCGTCGATGGAGACTTCGGCAAATTCATCGACGAAGGTGCCTGCCGTGTCGTGCTCCAGCAGGCTGTACAGCGCGCCCAGCGGGTCGTACTGGGCGTCGGCGCTGGCCTTGTCGATCTCGTCGACCACGATCACCGGGTTGGCGTACTGGCCCTCGACCAAGGCCTCAAAGACCTTGCCTGGGCGCGCGCCTTTCCATTGCGAGGAGGCCCCTGACAACAGCCAGCCGGCGGTCATCGAGCTCATGGGCACCAGCGACATGCCCGTGCCCAGCAGGTCGGCCAGTTGCTTGGCGAAATGGGTCTTGCCAATGCCGGGCGGGCCCAGCAGCAGCATGGGGGTGACCTCCAGGCCGTCGCGGCTGTCTTGCGACAGCGCAACATGGCGCTTCACGTCGTCCAGCACCTCGGTGAAGTTGGGCAGGCTTTCGTACAGTTCGGCCATGCGCGGTACGCCATGGGGCTTGACCTGAAAGCGCTCGGGGCCGCGTTCCAGCATGCGCTGGTAGGTGTTGCGCAGGGACTCGTGTTCGTGTTCCGACAACTGGGCCAACTTGCGTTCCACCTCGGCCGGCTGGAACACGCTGCGCATCTGGGCGATGGGCAGTTGGAAGTTCGAAGATTGGGGCACAAGGCTTCGGGATTCCATCGTTCACTCCTCAAGATGAAGGTCACGAGTTCATTCAAGCACAAGACATGCCCGCTCTCAAGGTGAAAAAGCCTGGGGACACTGGGGCTGTTGCAAAAAACAAAAAAGCCACCGCGTCGGGTGGCTTTCTGGCAGGCCGCAAAGCGGCCTGAGTGGGCGGGCAGAACGCTCAGGCGGCCGGGCCGGTGATCACTTGTTGCAGTTCGCCGGACTCGTACATCTCCATCATGATGTCGGAGCCGCCAATGAACTCGCCCTTCACATAGAGCTGTGGAATGGTGGGCCACTGGCTGTATTCCTTGATGCCATGGCGGATCTCCGGGTCTTCCAGCACGTTGACCGTCTTCAGGCCCTTGGGGTCCACGCCGCAGGCCTTCAGGATCTGCACAGCACGGCCGGAGAAGCCGCATTGGGGGAAGCTGGCCGTTCCTTTCATGAACAGCAGCACTTCATTGTTCTTGACCAGGTCATCGATGCGTTGTTGGACGTCACTCATGGTGGGTTTCCTCAGTTCGTGGGCGCCCGCGACACGGGCAAACTGTGCTGATTATCTCAGCCCTGGCCACTGCCCGCCGGAGCAGCGTTCAATGCCTGCCAGGTCGACACGGCTTTGCACCGAACAGAAGCCTCGCGCACTCAACAGGGCACGCACCGCTTCGGCTTGGTCCCAGCCGTGTTCCAGCAGCAGCCAGCCGCCGGTCTGCAAGTGCTCGGGGGCATCCTGCACCAGGCGCTTCAAGTCATCCAGCCCGTCCGCACCACTGGTCAGGGCCCGGCGGGGTTCATGGCGCAGGGCGGCCATGTGCGGGTCGGCCTCGGCGATGTAGGGCGGGTTGGACACCAGCAGCTCAAAGCGTTGTCCGGCCAGCGGGCTGAACCAATCGCCCAGGTGCCAGGTCACGGGCAGGCGCAGGCGTTCGCCATTGGCCTGGGCCACGGCCAGGGCGTCGGCGCTGGCGTCGACCGCACTGACTTGCACGTCGGGTCTTTGCTGGGCGATCGCCAGGGCGATGGCGCCGCTGCCGGTGCCCAGATCGGCGGCACGCAGGCCCGCATGCTGGGGGAGCTGCGCCAAGGCCCAGTCGACCAAGGTTTCCGTGTCGGGGCGTGGGTCGAGCACGCGCGCGTCCACCCGCAGCGTGAGGCCGTAGAACTCATGCTCGCCGCTCAGGTAGGCCATGGGTTCGCCGTCGAGCCGGCGTTGTTGCAGCTCGGCCAAGCGCGCCTGGGCGGCAGGGCTCAGGGGGTCGCTGTCATGGGCCAGCAGCCAGGCACGGTCATGCGGGGCGCGCTGCAAGGCCAGCAGCAGCAGCATCTGAGCCTCGAGCCGGGGCAGGCCGGCCGCCTGACCCTGGGCCAGGGCCTGTTGCACGGTGGGGACGCTGCTCACGCGACCCCCACTTCGAGTTCGGCCAGTTGCTCGGCCTCCTGGGCGGCTTGGAGGGCGCCCAGCACATCGCTCAGGTCGCCTTCCATGATGAAGCTCAGCTTGTACAGGGTGAGGTTGATGCGGTGGTCGGTCAGGCGACCTTGCGGGAAGTTGTAGGTGCGGATGCGGTCGCTGCGGTCGCCGCTGCCGATCAGGCCTTTGCGCAGGGCGGCATCCTTGGCCGCGCGCTCGCTGCGGTCCTTTTCCTGAATCCGCGCCGACAGCACCTGCATGGCCTTGGCCTTGTTGCGGTGTTGGCTGCGGTCGTCCTGGCATTCAGCCACGATGCCCGTGGGCAAGTGGGTGATGCGCACCGCTGAGTCGGTCTTGTTGATGTGCTGGCCGCCCGCACCGCTGGCGCGGTAGGTGTCGATGCGCAGGTCCGTCGGGTTGATCTGCACGGCCTGGGCCTCGTCGGGCTCGGGCAACACGGCCACCGTGCAGGCGCTGGTGTGGATGCGGCCCTGGGTTTCGGTGGCGGGCACGCGCTGCACGCGGTGACCACCAGACTCGAACTTGAGCGCGCCGTAGACATGGTCGCCCTCCAGGCGCAGCACCACTTCCTTGTAGCCACCCAGCTCGCTGTCGCTGGCGCTGACGATCTCGCAGCGCCAGCCGGCGCGCTCGGCGTAGCGCGTGTACATGCGGGCCAGGTCACCAGCGAACAGGGCGGACTCGTCACCGCCGGTGCCGGCGCGCACTTCCAAAAAGGCGTTGCGCGCGTCGTCGGGGTCTTTGGGCAGCAGCAGGCGCTGCAGTTCGCCTTCGAGCTGACTCAGTTCCTCGGTGGCGCTGGCGATCTCTTCTTGCGCCATGTCGGCCATGTCGGGGTCTGCCAGCATCTCGCGCGCATCGCTCAGCTCGGCCTCGCGCTGGCGAAAGCGCTTGTAGCGGCCCGCCACCTGGGTGACGTCAGCGTGTTCGCGCGACAGGGTGCGGTACTGGCCCATGTCGCTCATGATGTCCTCGCGTGAGAGCAGGAAGTCGAGTTCGTCCAGCCGCTGGGCATAGCGGTCAAGTTGCTGGCGGAGAAAGTCTTTCATGAGGCGCTTCTGACAAGAGGCCTGGCGCCAAAGGGGCGCAGGCCGGGAACACAGAAGCCCGCCCCAGCGGGGCAGGCAGGGCGGGCAGGTGACTGCGGCCGCTAACGTTCCTTGCGCAGGAAGAAGTGCTGGATGGCCTGGCTGGCGCGTTCGCGCGAATGGGCGTCGCCCGCGTGCAACTCCGCCATGGCGCCATGCAGCATTTTTTGCGTCAGGCCCTTGGCCAGGGCCTGCAGCACGACTTCGGGGTCGTCGCCCCGGGCCAGCAGCTTGCGGGCGCGCGCCAGTTCGGCTTCGCGCCAGGCTTCGGCCTGCTGGTTGAGTTGTTGGATCAAGGGCACAGCGCTGCGCTGGTCCATCCAGTGCAAAAAGCTTTGCACCCCCGCGTCGATGATGGCTTCCGCCTGGGCCACGGCGGCTTGGCGGTTGGCTTGGCCGGTTTGCACCACGCTGGCCAGGTCGTCCACGGTGTAGAGGTAGACGTCTTCCAGGGCCTTGACCTCGGGCTCGATGTCGCGCGGCACGGCCAGGTCGACCATGAACATGGGGCGGTGACGGCGCAGCTTGAGGGCGCGTTCCACCGCGCCCAGACCGATCAGGGGCAGGGTGCTGGCGGTGCAACTGATCACCGCGTCAAATTCATGCAGGCGGCTGGGCAGGTCGGCCAGGCGCATGACCTCGCCACCAAAGCGGCTGGACAGCTTTTCGCCGCGTTCCAGCGTGCGGTTGGCGATGGCGATGGACTTGGGGTTCTTGGCCGCGAAGTGGGTGGCGGCCAGTTCGATCATCTCGCCGGCTCCGACGAACAGGATGCGGATCTGGCTCAGGTCTTCGAACAGCTGGCCCGCCAGGCGCACGGCGGCGGCGGCCATGCTGATCGAGTGGGCGCCAATCTCGGTCGAGCTGCGCACTTCCTTGGCGACCGCAAAGCTGCGCTGGAAGAGTTGATTCAGCGTGGTGCCCAGGGCGCCCGCGCTTTCGGCGGCGCGCACGGCGTCTTTCATCTGGCCCAGGATCTGGGCTTCGCCCAACACCATGGAGTCCAGGCCACTGGCCACGCGGAAGGCATGGCGGGCGACTTCGTCGTTTTCCAGGGTGTAGGCGTGCGAGCGCAGCAGCGAAGGTGTGACCCCCCCGGTCTCGGCCAGCCAGCCCACGGTGTGGTCCAGCGCGGTGCGAGAGCCGGCGCAGTAGATTTCGGTGCGGTTGCAGGTGGAGATCAGCGCGGCTTCGACCTCAGGGTGGCGCTGGCCACCAAAAGACTGGCGCAGGCCCTGCAGGGTGTGAGGGATTTGATCGACGGCAAAGGCAAAGCGACCGCGCAGGTCGAGCGGTGCGGTCGTGTGATTGATGCCCAAAGCCCAGACTGCCATCGGCGGATTATAAAATTGATCGGCGGCAAAGCGCGATGCTTGAATTTTTCATTCACTATCGCGGTGATCGCTTTTTTCACACCGGATCCATGGGCCCACTTGACCTTTTTTATCACCTGCTGGGCTTTGCGGCGCCGGCCGCCGCCGTGGCTGCCTGGCTGGTGTTGATGGGCCTGTTGATGGGGCGTCAGAACTCTCTGGCCGTTCCCTGGTATGGAAAGTTTGCTATCAATTTCATGGTGGGCTTGATTGCCCTGGGCCTGTCTGTGCTGGTTCTGGGGCGCGACGGCAAGATGGCTGGCTACGGTTTCTTGCTGGTGGCCTGTGCCTCCAGCCAGTGGTTTTTGAGCCGAGGCTGGCGCGCCTGAGGGCGCACACTTTCTTGATCTTTGTCAAAAGTTGGGTGGGCCCCCGCGGGTGAAGCCCCAGGGCTGCCGGCGCCAGCCCCTCTTTCAGCGCTCAGCCCGCCGGGCTGAACAGGTCCACGCGGTCGGTGATGATGCCGTCCGTGCCCAGTTCGATCAGGCGCTGGGCGGCCCAGTCGTCGTTGACCGTGTAGCTCAGCGTGCGCAGACCGGCGCCCTGGGCTTTGGCCACGGTCTCAGCGTCCCACAGCGCGTGGTTCAGTACCACGGCCACACAGCCCAGTTGCACCGCCTTGTCCAGCCAGCCTCGGAACAAGGTGTCGGCCAACAAGCCGCGCGGCAGGTGCGGCGCGGCCTCGGCGGCGCCTTCCAGGGCTTCAATCTTGAACGAGGTCAGCAGCGGCGGCACCGAGGCCGAGGCCCACAGATGGGCTGCGTAGGCGGCCACGATCTCGCCAGTGGCCCGTTCGGTGTCGGGCGTGGGCTTGATCTCGATGTTCAGGAAGAAGCCGTTGTGCAGGCAGTAACGGGCCACGTTCTCGAAGCTCGGAATGCCCTCGCCGGCGAAGGTGCGCGAGTGCCAACTGCCGGCGTCGAGCTGGGCCAGTTCGCCATAGCTCAGCTCGCCTGCGATGCCCCGGCTGTTGGTGGTGCGTTGCAGCGAGGCGTCGTGCAGCAGAAACGGCACACCATCGGCGCTCAGCTTCACATCGCACTCGAACATGGTGTAGCCGAAGCTGGCACCGTGGCGGAAGGCTGCCAGGGTGTTTTCGGGGGCCAGTTTGCCGGCGCCGCGGTGGGCGATCCAGCGCGGGTAGGGCCAGGGGGTGGTCAGGCTCATGGGCGGGGCGCGGTTCAGGTGTTGGGCAGGCGCTTGCTGGTGCTGGCGTCGAAGCGGTGGATCCGGTCAGCGCGGGGGCGCACCAGGATCTGCTGGCCCGTGCGGGGCACGGGCGCGCCTTCTTCCACGCGCACGATGACTTGCTCGCTGCCCAGTCGGCCATAGATCAGGCGCTCGGCACCCAGCAGTTCGACAGTTTCCACGTTCACGGACCAGCCGTCTTGCGCCACCACGTCCAGGTGTTCGGGGCGGATGCCGGTGATCACGCCGGGCTCAGCGCCCGGGCAGGCCTGCAGCAGGTTCATCGACGGCGAGCCGATGAAACTGGCCACAAAGGTGGAGGCCGGGCGGTGGTACATCTCTTCGGGGGTGCCGAACTGCTCCATCACACCACCGTTCATGACGATCATGCGCTGGGCCAGGGTCATGGCCTCGACCTGGTCGTGGGTCACGAACAGCGAGGTGATGCCCAGTTCTCGGTGCAGTTTCTGGATTTCCAGTCGGGTCTGGCTGCGCAGCTTGGCGTCCAGGTTGGACAGCGGCTCGTCGAACAAAAAGACCTGGGGCTGGCGCACGATGGCGCGGCCCATGGCCACGCGTTGGCGCTGGCCCCCGGACAGTTCGCGCGGCTTGCGGGCCAGCAGGTGTCCCAGCTCGAGGATGGCGGCGGCCTTGTCCACGCGTTGCTTGATTTCGGCCACGGGCACCTTGGCGATCTTCAGGCCGTAGGCCATGTTCTCGAACACGCTCATGTGCGGGTACAGCGCGTAGTTCTGGAACACCATGGCGATGTCGCGCTCGGCGGGCTCCAGGTCGTTCACGACCCGGGCGCCGATGGCGATCTCACCACCGCTGATTTCTTCCAGGCCAGCCACCATGCGCAGCAGGGTGGACTTGCCGCAACCCGAGGGGCCGACGATGACGATGAACTCACCGTCCTGGATCTCGGCGTTCACGCCGTGGATGACTTGGTTGGCCTTGGGGCCTTTGCCGTAACGTTTGACGACATTGCGCAGGGAAATGGATGCCATGTTGGTGTGCTCTTGTCTTATTTCTCGGTGTCGACCAGGCCCTTGACGAACCACTTCTGCATCAGCACGACCACCAGGGCCGGGGGCAGCATGGCCAGCATGGCGGTGGCCATGACCACGTTCCAGTCCACGGGCGATTCGCCCGCGCCAATCATTTGCTTGAGGCCGATCACGATCGGGTACATGTCTTCACTGGTGGCCGCGATCAGGGGCCACAGGTACTGGTTCCAGCCGTAGATGAACTGGATCACGAACAGTGCCGCGATGCTGGTGGCCGACAGGGGCACCAGGATGTCCTTGAAGAAGCGCAGGGGACCGGCGCCGTCCATGCGGGCGGCTTCGACCAACTCGTCCGGTACGGTCAGGAAGAACTGCCGGAACAAGAACGTGGCCGTGGCCGAGGCAATCAGCGGCACGGACAGGCCGGCAAAGCTGTTGATCATGCCGAGGTCGGCCACCACCTGGTAGGTCGGGCCAATGCGCACTTCCACGGGCAGCATCAGGGTGATGAAGATCAGCCAGAAGCACAGGCTGCGCAGCGGAAAGCGGAAGTACACCACCGCAAAGGCCGACAGCAGCGAGATGCTGATCTTGCCCACGGTGATGATCATGGTCACCACAAAGCTGACCCAGATCATGCGCGCCACGGGGGCCGAGCCGCCGCTGCGGCTGCTGCCCGTCAAAGCGGCCTCATAGCTGGCCCAGAAGTTGGAGCCCGGCCACAGGGGCATGGGCGCTTGCATGATGTCTTGCGCGGTGTGGGTGGAGGCCACAAAAGCCAGGTAGATCGGGAAGGCTACGATCAGCACGCCCACGATCATGATGGCGTGGGCCAGCAGGTTCAGCAGGGGATTGCGTTCAACCATGGCAGTCTCCCAGACAGTCGAAGAGGGAATGAGGAGCGCGCATCAGTACTGCACCTTCTTTTCAACGTAGCGGAACTGCACCACGGTCAGGGCGATGACGATCACCATCAGCACCACCGACTGCGCAGCCGAGGAGCCAAAGTCCATGCCACGGAAGCCGTCAAAGTAGACCCGGTACACCAAGGTCGAGGTGGCTTTGCCCGGGCCGCCTTGGGTGGTGGCGTCGATGATGGCAAAGGTGTCGAAGAAGGCGTAGACCATGTTGATCACGCCCAGGAAGAAGGTGGTCGGCGACAGCAGCGGGAACTGGATGGTCCAGAAGCGGCGCCAGGGGCCAGCGCCATCCATGGCAGCGGCCTCGACCAGCGACTTGGGGATGGAGTTCAGGCCCGCCAGAAAGAACAGGAAGTTGTAGGAAATCTGCTTCCACACCGCCGCCATCACCACCAAGCCCATGGCGTGGCCTGAGTTGAGCAAGTGGTTCCAGTCAAAGCCCAGTTTGCGCAGCGTCCAGGCCACCACCCCGATGGAGGAGGAGAACATGAAGGACCACAGCAGGCCCGACACCACCGGCGCCACCGCGTAGGGCAGGATCAGCACGGTTTTGTACAGCGTGGCGCCGCGCACGATGCGGTCAGCAAACACCGCCAGCAGCAGCGCAATGCCCAGTCCCAGCACCGTGACCAGCACCGAGAACACCACCGTGGTCTGGAAGGATTCCAGGTAGGTGGGGTCGTTCCAGAGCGCGCGGAAGTTGTCCAGGCCCACCCAGGTGACCGTGGTGCCGAAGGCGTCTTGCTGTTGCAGGGACTGCAGCAAGGCTTGGCCCGCAGGCCAGAAGAAGAAGACGCTGACGATCAGCAACTGGGGTGCCAGAAGCACCCACGGCAGCCAGGTCGAGCGAAACAAAACACGTTTTTCCATACTTAGGGTGCCCCGTTGAGCCAAACAGCCCGCCCACGAAGGCGGGCGGGCTGTTTCAGGAGGGCAGGCAGCATAACGCAGCCTGGGTCGTTGGCCGGCGCTTGGAGGCGCTGGCCGCTTTTCTTTTTACTTGTTGGCCGCTTGGAACTTCACCAGCAGCTCATTGCCACGGCTGACGGCGGTGTCCAGTGCTTCCTTGGCAGTCTTCTTGCCAGTCCAGATTTGTTCGGTTTCCTCGTCCAGGATGGCGCGGATCTGCACGAAGTTGCCCAGGCGCACGCCACGCGACTTCTCGGTGGTCTTGCGGATCATTTGGTTCACGGCGACGTCGGTGCCAGGGTTCTTCTTGTAGAAGCCCGACTTCTCCGTCAGCTCGTAAGCGGCCATGGTGATCGGCAGGTAGCCGGTGCGTTGGTGGCTGGCAGCCTGCACTTCAGGCTTGGACAGGTAGTTGAAGAACGCGGCCACGCCCTTGTAGTTGGCGGCTGGCTTGCCGGCCAGTACCCACAGGCTGGCGCCACCCACGATGGTGTTTTGCGGCGCGCCGGCCACGTCCGGGTAGTAGGGCAGGGTGGACTCGGCGAACTTGAACTTCGCATCGCGCTGGATGCTGGCGTAGCTGCCCGAGGAGCCCACGAACATCGCGCATTCACCCGAGGTGAACGAGGTGATCGGCTTGCTGGCGCGGCCCTTGTAGACGAACAGGCCTTGCTTGGCCATGTTGCCCAGGTTCTCGAAGTGGCGCACATGCAGCGGCGAGTTGAATTCCAGGCGCGCGTCCAGGCCGCCGAAGCCGTTGCCCTTGCTGGCGTAGCTGGTGTTGTGCCAGGTCGAGAAGCTTTCCAGCTGGGCCCAGGTCATCCACGAGGTGGTGAAGGGGCAGGTGCTGCCGCTGGCCTTGAGCTTGGCCGCGATGGACACCACGTCCGGCCAGGTCACGGGGGCCTTTTCAGGGTCCAGGCCGGCGGCCTTGAAGGCGTCCTTGTTGTAATAGAAGACGGTGGTCGAGCTGTTGAAGGGCATCGACATCATCTGGCCGTTGGGGGCCGTGTAGTAGCCCGCCACCGCAGGGATGTAGGCCTTGGGGTCGAACTTGACGCCGCCTTCCTTCATCACGTCGGCCACGGGTTTGACGGCGCCCTTGGCGTACATCATGGTGGCGGTGCCCACTTCGAACACTTGCAAGATGTCGGGCGCATTGCCCGCGCGGTAGGCGGCGATGCCGGCGGCCATGGATTGGTCGTACTCGCCCTTGTAGGTCGGCACCACCTTGTAGTCGCTTTGGCTGGCGTTGAATTGTTTGGCCAGGTCATTGACCCAGTCGTTCAAGGCGCCGTCCATCGAATGCCACCACTGAATTTCAGTCTGGGCCTGGGCCGGAGCGCCGATGGCGGCGGTCAGCGCGGCCACGAGGGCCAGGTTGCGGAACTTCATGCGGACTCCTGAGAAACGAAAAAGAAGGAATGCTAAACGCGCTATATGACAAAGAAACGAAACTTTGTCACACAGGTTCCTTGGCGACAACGGGGGAAACCCGCCGCCCGCGCTGTCTGGCTTTGTCCCTGCAAACCGTGCTGACAAGGCGGCGGCGCACCGAGGGCCGTTCCCCGCGCTGCTAGCATGGTGTGCCCAGGTGCCCGCCTGCGGCCGTTTTGTGTGGCCGCGCTGGGTGCTGTTCCCGGGCCCCGGCCCCTTGTCTCTCAAGCTGTTAGACCCATGAGCAAAACGTCGCTGGACAAAAGCAAGATCAAGTTCCTGTTGCTGGAGGGCATCCATCCCTCTGCGGTCGAGGTGCTGCGATCTGCGGGCTACAGCCAGATCGAAGCGCTCAGCGGGGCCTTGCCGGAGCCTGAACTCAAGGCCAAGCTGGCCGAGGTGCATTTTCTGGGCATCCGCTCGCGCACCCAGCTGACGCGCGAGGTGTTGGCTGCGGCGCCCAAGCTGGTCGCGGTGGGCTGTTTCTGCATCGGTACCAACCAAGTCGACCTCGAAGCCGCGGCCGAACAAGGCGTGGCGGTCTTCAATGCGCCGTATTCCAACACCCGCTCGGTGGCCGAACTGGTGCTGGCCGAAGCCATCCTCTTGCTGCGCGGCGTGCCCGAGAAAAACGCCGTGGCGCACCGGGGGGGCTGGCTGAAGTCGGCCGACAAATCCTATGAAATCCGGGGCAAGACCCTGGGCATCGTCGGTTATGGCTCGATCGGCACGCAGCTGTCGGTGCTGGCCGAGGGCCTGGGCATGCAGGTGCTGTTCCATGACGTGGTGGCCAAGCTGCCTTTGGGCAACGCCCGCCAGGCCGCCAACTTGCCCGCCTTGCTGGCACAAAGCGATGTACTGAGCCTGCACGTGCCCGAGCTGCCTTCGACCGAGTGGTTGATTGGCGCGGCGGAGATCGCCGCCATGAAGCCCGGCGCGGTGCTGATCAACGCCTCGCGCGGTTCGGTGGTGGTCATTGAGGCGCTGGCCGAGGCACTGCGTTCCGGTCATTTGCTGGGCGCGGCGGTCGATGTCTTCCCGGAAGAGCCGCGCAGCAATCAAGACACCTTCGAGTCACCCCTGCGTGGGCTGGACCGCGTCATCCTCACGCCTCACATCGGTGGCTCCACGCTGGAGGCGCAGGCCAACATCGGCCTGGAGGTGGCGGAAAAGCTGGTCAAGTACAGCGACAACGGCACCAGCACCTCGGCGGTCAACTTCCCCGAGGTGGCTTTGCCGGGCCAGCGTGGCCAGCACCGCATCCTGCACGTGCACCGCAACGTGCCCGGCGTGCTGTCGCAGATCAACCGGGTGTTCTCCGAGCAAGAGATCAACATCGCCGCCCAGTACCTGCAAACCCGGGGCGATATCGGGTACGTGGTCATCGATGTGGATGCCGCCTCGTCCGAGCTGGCGCTGGAGCAATTGGCGCTGGTGCCGGGCACGCTGCGCTCCCGGGTGCTGTTCTGAGCCCACCCGCTGCGGCGGGTTTGTTGGCCGCCTGCGGGCGGTCTCTGTCCCGGTGACTTAAAATCCGGGCCCCAAGGTCCATGGGCCTTCACACGCCCACCCCCCAGGTTTTACCCATGAATGCTCCCACCGCGTTGGCCGCTCTCCTGTCGCAGGCCTCTGAACCGGCCCGTTTGCGCGAAATTCCGTACAACTACACCTCGTTTTCCGACCGGGAAATCGTCATTCGCCTGCTGGGCTCCCGCGCCTGGGACCTGCTGAGTCAGTTGCGTGGCGAGCGCCAGACCGGCCGCTCCGCCCGCATGCTGTATGAGGTGCTGGGGGACATCTGGGTGGTGCAGCGCAACCCCTACCTGCAAGACGACTTGCTGGACAACCCCAAGCGCCGTGGTCAGCTGGTGGATGCCCTGCGGCATCGCCTGGGTGAGGTGCAAAAGCGCCGCACGCCGGGCTCGGACGCCGCCCGCGACGCCCTGGTGGGCGAGCTGCTGACCATGGCCGAGCAGGCCGTCAAATCCTTCAATGCGGCGTTTGAAGAGGCCGCCGAGCTGCGTCGCAAGACCCAGAAGCTGCTGCGCAAGTACACCGCCAAGGACAACATCAAGTTTGATGGTTTGTCGCGCGTGGCCCATGTGACCGACGCCACCGACTGGCGCGTCGAGTACCCCTTTGTGGTGCTGACCCCCGATTCCGAAGCTGAGATGGCCGCCCTGGTGCGCGCCTGCATCGAACTGCAACTGACCATCATCCCGCGCGGCGGCGGCACCGGCTACACCGGTGGCGCGATCCCGTTGACCTGGAAGAGCGTGGTCATCAACACCGAAAAGCTCGAAGCCATGACCGAGGTCGAGAAGGTGCAACTGCCCGGCCTGGCCGAGCCGGTGGCCACCATCTGGACCGAAGCCGGCGTGGTCACGCAGCGCGTGGCCGATGCGGCCGAGCGTGGCGGGTTTGTCTTCGCGGTCGATCCGACCTCGGCCGAGGCCTCGTGCATCGGCGGCAACATCGCCATGAACGCGGGTGGCAAGAAGGCCGTGCTGTGGGGCACGGCGCTGGACAACCTGGCCAGCTGGCGCATGGTCACCCCCCAGGCCGAGTGGCTGGAGGTGACGCGCCTGAACCACAACCTGGGCAAGATCCACGACGCTGAACTGGCCAGCTTCGAGCTCAAGTACTACGCCGCCGACGGCAAGACCTGGCTGCGCACCGAACAGCTGGACATTCCGGGCAAGACCTTCCGCAAGGAAGGCCTGGGCAAGGACGTGACGGACAAGTTCCTGTCTGGCCTGCCGGGCATCCAGAAAGAGGGCTGCGACGGCCTGATCACCAGCGCGCGCTGGGTGGTGCACCGCATGCCCGAGCACACCCGCACGGTGTGCCTGGAGTTCTTTGGCAATGCCAAGGACGCGGTGCCCAGCATCGTCGAGATCAAGGACTTCATGTTTGCCGAGCAAAAGCGCTCGGGCACCTTGCTGGCGGGTCTGGAGCACTTGGACGACCGCTACCTGAAGGCCGTGGGCTACGCCACCAAGAGCAAAAAAGGCAATGGGGGCCTGCCCAAGATGGTGCTGATCGGCGACATCGCCGGTGACAACGCCGACGACGTGGCCAAGGCCACCTCGGAGGTGGTGCGCATCGCCAACTCGCGCAGCGGTGAAGGCTTCATCGCCATCAGCGCCGACGCGCGCAAGAAGTTCTGGACCGACCGCAAGAAAACAGCCGCCATCAGCCGCCACACCAACGCCTTCAAGATCAATGAAGACGTGGTGATCCCGCTGCCGCGCATGGCCGAGTACACCGACGGCATCGAGCGCATCAACATCGAGCTGTCGCTGCGCAACAAGCTGGCCTTGTGCGATGCGCTGGAGACATTCTTCAGCCGTGGCAAGCTGCCCCTGGGCAAGGCCGAGGACGCCAGCGAGATGCCCTCGCCCGAACTGCTCGAAGAACGTGTGGCCCAGGCCCTGGCGGTGGTGCGCGACGCGCGCGCCCTGTGGCAAGGCTGGCTGCAAGGGGTGGAGACCCTGTTCCCGCAGCTGCAGGACCACAGCCTGCGCGCGAGCTGGAAGACCGAGATCCGCGCCCGCCTGCAAGCCATCTTCACCGGTGCGGCCTTCAAGCCCATCCTGGACGAAGTCACCGCGACCCACCAAAGCGTGCTCAAGGGCCGTGTTTGGGTGGCCTTGCACATGCACGCCGGCGACGGCAATGTGCACACCAACATCCCGGTCAACAGCGACAACTACGAGATGCTGCAGACCGCGCACGAGGCGGTGGCCCGCATCATGGTGCTGGCGCGCAGCCTGGACGGGGTGATCTCGGGCGAGCATGGCATTGGCATCACCAAGCTGGAGTTCCTGACCGACGCTGAACTGCGTCCCTTCACCGACTACAAGCAAAAAGTCGACCCCGAAGGCCGCTTCAACAAGGGCAAGCTGCTGCGCCCCTCGGCGGGCAGCACCGAAACCCTGCACGCCGACCTGACCAACGCCTACACGCCGAGCTTCGGCCTGATGGGCCACGAGTCGCTGATCATGCAGCAGTCCGACATCGGCGCCATCGCCGACTCGGTCAAGGACTGCTTGCGCTGCGGCAAGTGCAAGCCGGTCTGCGCCACCCATGTGCCGCGCGCCAACCTGCTGTACAGCCCGCGCAACAAGATCCTGGCCACCTCGCTGCTGGTCGAAGCCTTCCTGTATGAGGAGCAGACCCGCCGTGGCGTGTCGATCAAGCACTGGGAAGAGTTCGAGGACGTGGCCGACCACTGCACGGTCTGCCACAAGTGCGCCAGCCCCTGCCCGGTGAAGATCGACTTTGGCGACGTCTCCATGAACATGCGCAACCTGTTGCGCAAGATGGGGCAAAAGAGCTTCCGCCCCGGCAATGCTGCGGCCATGTTCATGCTCAACGCCACCAACCCCGAGACCATCAAGCTGGCGCGTTCGGCCATGGTTGGCGTGGGCATGAAGGCCCAGCGCCTGGCCAACGATGTGCTCAAGGTCGTGGCTCGCAAGCAGACCAGCGCGCCGCCCGCCAGCGTGGGCGCCGCGCCGATCAAAGAGCAGGTGATCCACTTCATCAACAAGAAGATGCCGGGCAACCTGCCCAAGAAGACGGCGCGCGCCTTGCTGGACATCGAGGACAAGGACTACGTCCCGATCATCCGCAACCCGCAGGCCACCACGCCCGAGACCGAGGCGGTGTTCTACTTCCCTGGCTGCGGCTCGGAACGCCTGTTCAGCCAGGTCGGTCTGGCCACCCAGGCCATGCTGTGGCATGCCGGCGTGCAGACCGTGCTGCCGCCGGGCTACCTGTGCTGCGGCTACCCGCAGCGCGGCTCGGGTCAGTTCGACAAGGCCGAGAAGATCATCACCGACAACCGCGTGCTGTTCCACCGCGTGGCCAACACGCTCAACTACCTGGACATCAAGACCGTGGTGGTGAGTTGCGGCACTTGCTACGACCAGTTGCAAGGCTATGAGTTCGAGAAGATCTTCCCGGGCTGCCGCATCGTCGACATCCATGAGTACCTGCTCGAAAAGGGCATCACCCTGGGCGCGGCCGGTGGCAGCGGGGCTTACCTGTACCACGACCCCTGCCACAGCCCCATGAAGCTGCAGGACCCGATGAAGACCGTCAAGGCCCTGGTCGGCGACCAGGTGCTCAAGAGCGATCGCTGCTGCGGCGAGTCGGGCACCCTGGGCGTGAGCCGGCCCGACATCTCGACCCAGATCCGTTTCCGCAAGGAAGAAGAGATCCGCAAGGGCGAAGCGGCCTTGCGCGCCAGTGGCGCTGTGGGCGCGCAGGACAATGTCAAGATCCTCACCAGCTGCCCGAGCTGCCTGCAAGGCCTGAGCCGCTACGGTGACGACCTGCAAAACGGTTTGCTGGAAGCCGACTACATCGTGGTCGAAATGGCCCAGCAGATCCTGGGCGCCGATTGGATGCCCAGCTATGTGCAGGCGGCCAATGCCGGCGGCATTGAGCGCGTGCTGGTGTGAGTTGTTGAGCTGATCCCCGCAAAACCCGGAGTCCTTCATGCAAATTCTTCGACGCGGCCTGCTGGCCAAGACCCTGCGCACTGCTTTGGCGGTGGCTGCTTTGACGGCCATGGGCCTGGCCTCGGCCCAGTCGGCCAAGACCGTGCGCTTGCTGGTGGGCTTTCCCGCTGGCGGCGGCACCGATGTGATTGCCCGCACCCTGGCCGACAAGCTCAAGGATGAACTGGGTGTGCCGGTGATCGTGGAGAACCGCCCAGGCGCCGGTGGGCAGGTGGCGGCCCAGGCCCTGAAGGCGGCACCCGCCGACGGCAGCACCTTCTTCCTGACGCATGACCACACCGTGTCCATCCTGCCCTTGGTGGTGAAGAACCCGGGGTTTGATCCGGCGCGCGATTTCGTCGCGGTGGCGGGTTTTGCCACCTTTGTGAACGCTTTCGCGGTCTCCAGCGGCACGCCCGCCAAGTCCTTCAAGGACTATGTCGCGGCCGTGCAGGCCGGCGGTGGCAAAGGCAATGTGGGCGTACCGGCCCCGGCCTCGGTGCCCGAGTTCCTGGTCAAGGTGATTGGTGAGAAGAACAAGCTCGACCTGGTGTCCGTGCCCTACCGGGGCAGCGCCCCCATGCTGGCCGACATGCTGGGCAACCAGATCGGCGCTGGCGTGGCTTCGGTGCCCGACTTCATTGAAAACCACCGCGCCGGCAAGCTGCGTGTGGTGGCGGTGCTGGGCGACAAGCGCCAGGCGGCTTTGCCCGACGTGCCGACCCTGGCTGAGCTGGGCTTGGTCGGCTTTGAAGATGTGCCGTTTTATGGTCTCTTCGCCCCGGCTGGCACCTCCAAGGCCAGCATTGACCAGTTCTCCGCCGCTTTGGCCAAGGTGCTGAACCAGCCGGATGTCCACGACCGTTTGACCAACATGGGCCTGACCGTGGGTTTCATGAACTCGCAACAACTGGCCACGCGTGAGCACACCTACGCCCAGACCTGGGCCCGCATCATCAAGGCCAGCGGTTTCCAGCCCCAATGAAGGGGCTTTCCGGAGGTCGCTGCGGCCTCCTCATCATTGACCCCCGGCTGACCCCGTCAGCCCAGCAAGGCAGGTAAACACATGGCAGGACTCCAAGCCGGCGCCCCCACCCCCACGGCCCTCACCGTGCACGGCCAGTCGCGCGTGCTCGAGGTGGCGTTTTCGGACGGAGCGGTGTTTCGCCTGCCTTTTGAGCTGATGCGCGTGCTGTCGCCCTCAGCGGAAGTGCAAGGCCACGGTCCGGGCCAGGAGACCCTGCAGACCGGCAAACGCGACGTCACCCTGTTGGGTCTGGAGCCGGTGGGCCACTACGCCGTCAAGCCCACCTTCAGTGATGGGCACGACAGTGGCATCTTCACCTGGGACTACCTCTACACCCTGGGGGTCGAACAAGACCGTTTGTGGGCCGCCTACGAGGCCCGACTCCAGGCCGCCGGTCGCCAGCGCGACGATCCCATGCCGGTCAAGGGCGGTCACGGCTGCGCCAGCCACTGAGCCGTTACCGCATCGGCCAGGCTTTTTTCAATTCAGTTTCAGCATCCCCATGAGCACCACACATTTTGGATTCCAGTCGGTTGACGAGCAGGACAAGGCGCGTCGGGTGCGTGGCGTGTTCGACTCGGTCGCATCCCGCTACGACATCATGAACGACTTGATGTCCATGGGCCTGCACCGGGCCTGGAAGGCCTACACCGTGATGGTGGCCAACCTCAAGGAGGGTGACCAGGTGCTTGACATCGCCGGGGGCACGGGCGACTTGTCGATGGCCTTTGCCAAGAAGGTGGGGCGCACGGGCCGTGTGGTGCACACCGACATCAACGAGGCCATGCTCAGCACCGGCCGCGACCGCCTGCTCAACGCGGGCGTGGTGTTGCCCACCTTGGTCTGCGACGCCGAGAAGCTGCCTTTTCCGGACCAGCACTTTGACCTGGTCAGCGTTGCCTTCGGCTTGCGCAACATGACCCACAAGGACGTGGCCCTTCGCGAAATGAACCGGGTGCTCAAGCCTGGCGGCAAGCTGCTGGTGCTGGAGTTCTCCAAGGTCGCGGCGCCTTTGAGCAAGCCCTATGACTGGTACTCCTTCAAAGTGCTGCCGCAGCTCGGCCAGCTGGTGGCCGGCGACGCCGAGAGCTACCGCTACCTGGCCGAATCGATCCGCATGCACCCCAGCCAGGAAGAGCTCAAGGCCTTGATGAAGCAATGCGGATTCGGCCATGTCGACTACCACAACCTCACAGGCGGTGTGGTGGCCCTGCATGTGGGCATCAAATGCTGAGAGACTATCGGCTGTCGGCTTGAAATCGGGCGTTTCGGCGCCAGGTGTCAAGCCGCAGACGAACACCCCGCCGGGGTGAAGTTCATCGAACAATATCAACGAACAACAAGTTCACTGAACACGTGTGGGGCCCATCTGGCGTCCCCGTAGACCGATCCAATGGAGATGACATGATCAAACAATGGTCCTTGGTGCTGATGCTGGCACTGGCTTTGGTGGGCCACGAGGCCGAAGCGGCACGCCGCTTGGGCGGTGGCAAATCGATGGGCTCGCAGTCCTCGAACGTGACCCAGCGCCAGGCCGCACCGGCCACGCCGGGTGCACCCGCTGCGGCGCCCAATGCGACCCCGGCCACGCCGGCGGCCAACCCTGCGGCGGCGGCCGCACCTCGGCCTGCCACCCCGGCGCCGGCAGCCGCTGCGCCCAAGCGCCCATGGGGCGCCATGCTCGGCGGCTTGGCCGCTGGCCTGGGCCTGGCTTGGCTGGCCCACTCGCTGGGTTTTGGTGAAGCCTTTGGCCAGATGCTGATGTTCGGCCTGTTGGCCATGGCCATCATGGCCGTGGTGGGTTTTGTGCTGAGCAAGCGCCGCGCCGCCAGCCAGTCGGCCGCCAGCAGCAACAGCCCGTTTGCCTTCCAAGGTGCGGGCAACGCCCCGGCCTCGGCCCCGGTGTTGCGCCAGTACAGCCCCGACCACGTGGGCAATGACGCCTCGGCCCGTCCCTGGGAGCGCCACAGCCAATTTGAAGCCCCGGCGGCCGACGCCTCGGCCCGCCCGCAAGCCAGCGGCGTGCAAATTGGCTCGGCCCTGGCTGGTGGTTCGGCCTGGGCCATTCCTGCCGGCTTTGACACCCCCGGCTTCCTGGATGCTGCCAAGCGCAATTTCGTCACCTTGCAAGCCGCCTGGGACCGATCCGACCTGGACACCCTGCGCTCCATGATGACGGACGGCATGCTCGATGAGATTCGGGTTCAGCTGACCGAACGTGAAGCCCACCGCAGTGGCGGCCAGAACACCACCGACGTGGTCATGCTCGAAGCCCAACTGCTGGGCATCGAAGACCTGGGTGAAGGCTACATGGCCAGCGTCGAGTTCTCCGGCATGATCCGCGAAGAGCCCTCGGCCGGCCCGAACCCCTTCCGCGAAGTCTGGAACATGACCAAGCCCAAGGATGGCCGCACTGGCTGGCTGGTGGCTGGCGTTCAAGCCCTGCAATGAGGGCTTTGGGTTCAGGCCGCATGGCGGTCTGAACCCGGATCTCCGACCTTGGGCTGGGGTCGGTGATTCACTTTCGGGGAATAATCGCCCCCTATGGCCTTACCGTCCCCCCTTTCCCTTTTCGACCGCCTGTTTGACCAGGTGACCAGCACCGTCCAGCCCCCCGCCTGGGTGGTGAGCGAGGTGCAGCAGCGCCTGGTGCTCTTGATCAACCATGTGCTGATGCAAGAGCCCGAGGCCATGGCCCGCCTGGCACGGCAAAAACAGCGTGTGGCCAGCGTGCGCTGGCGTCAGTTTTCCCTCCATTTCGTGATCACCCCGGCAGGTCTGTTGGACCTGGCCGATGCCGCCGCGGCCGCCGACCTCAGCCTGTCGGTGACAGAGACCTCGCCAGTCGCCCTGGCCCAAGCCGCGCTGGCCGGCCACAAGCCACCGGTGCACATCGAGGGTGACGTGCAACTGGCGGCCGAAATCAACTGGATTGCCGACCATGTGCGCTGGGACCTCGAAGAGGACTTGGCGCGGGTGCTCGGGGACGGCCCCGCCCACACCCTGGTGCAGGGCGTGCAGACCCTGGCGCGCGGCCTGAAGGACTTTGTCCAGCGCTTTCCGGCCACCTCCATCGTGCGTGACAAGGAAGGCGCATGAGCCGGCTGTTGCGCGGGGCGTACATCGTCTGGATTGTGTTTCGCTTCGGTCTGGACGAGCTGGTGCTCAGCAGCCTGGGCACGCCGCGTTGGCTGCGCTTGGCCCGCATTCTTTCGATCGGGCGGCAACTCGATGCGCCCCGCGGCCAGCGCCTGCGTGAGGCGCTGGAGCAACTGGGCCCCATCTTCGTGAAGTTCGGCCAGGTGTTGTCTACCCGGCGCGACCTGCTGCCGCCCGATATCGCCGACGAGCTGGCCCACCTGCAAGACCGGGTGCCACCCTTCAGCACCGACATCGCCATTGCCACCATCGAGCGCGCCTTCCGCCGCCCGGTGGACGAAGTATTTGTGCAGTTTGACCGCGTGCCCGTCGCCAGCGCCTCCATCGCCCAGGTGCACTTTGGCGTGGTGCGCACCTCCGCCGGGGTGGAACGCGAAGTCGCCATCAAGGTGCTGCGTCCCGGCATGCTGCCGGTGATCGACAAGGACCTGGCCTTGATGCGCATGATGGCGGGCTGGGTCGAAGGCCTGAGCGCCGACGGCAAGCGCCTGAAGCCGCGCGAGGTGGTGGCTGAGTTCGACAAATACCTGCACGACGAGCTGGATTTGGTGCGTGAGGCCTCGAACGCCGCGCAGCTGCGGCGCAACATGAGCGGCCTGGACCTGGTGCTGATCCCGGAGATCTTCTGGGACTTCTGCCACGCCGAGGTGATGGTCATGGAGCGCATGAAGGGCGTGCCCATCAACCAGGTCGAGCGCTTGCGCGACGCCGGCGTGGACATTGCCAAATTGGCGCGCGACGGCGTCACGCTGTTCTTCACCCAGGTGTTCCGCGACGGCTTTTTCCATGCCGACATGCACCCGGGCAACATCCAGGTCAGCTTGGAGCCTGGCACCTTTGGGCGTTACATCTCGCTGGACTTCGGCATCGTGGGCACGCTGACCGAGTACGACAAGGAGTACCTGGCGCAGAACTTCACGGCCTTCTTCCGGCGCGACTACAAGCGGGTGGCCGAGCTGCACATTGAAAGTGGTTGGGTGCCGCCCGAGACCCGGGTCGACGAGCTGGAGTCCGCCATCCGCGCTGTGTGCGAGCCATATTTCGACCGTCCGCTGAAAGAAATCTCGCTGGGCATGGTCTTGATGCGCTTGTTCCAGACCTCGCGTCGCTTCCAGGTGGAGATCCAGCCGCAGCTGGTGTTGCTGCAAAAAACCCTGCTCAACATCGAAGGCCTGGGCCGCCAGCTCGATCCCGAGCTGGACCTGTGGAGCACCGCCAAGCCCTTCCTGGAGCAGTGGATGCTGGACCAGATTGGCCCCAAGCGTCTGTTCAAGCAACTGCGCGACGAGTTTCCGCGCTACGCCCAACTGCTGCCCGAGCTGCCGCGCCTGCTCGCCGAGTACCTGCAAAAAGGCGGTCAGCAGTCCGTGTCGCGCCGTGAGCTGGCCGTGCTGCTGGCCGAGCAGCGCAAAACCAACCGCTTGCTGCAGTCCCTGATCTACGGTGGCATGGGTTTTGTATTGGGTTTGCTGGCCTTGCAACTGCTGATTCGGATCCGCCTGTTCTGAGCGGGGGAGGCCCTCGCCGGGGCCGCCCCGTGATTTCAGGATAATCCGCCCGTCTTTTCAGGAGGTTTTCGTGCTGCTGACCCTGGTCATTGTTTATTTGCTGATCACCATCGCCATTGGCCTGTGGGCGGCCAGACGGGTCAAAAACACGGCCGACTTTGCCGTCGCAGGTCGGCACCTGCCCATGTTCATGATCGTCACCACCACCTTTGCCACCTGGTTTGGCTCGGAAACGGTGATGGGCATCCCGGCCACCTTCATCAAGGATGGCCTGCACGGCGTGGTGGAAGACCCCTTTGGCGCGGGTTTCTGCCTGATCCTGGTGGGCCTGTTCTTCTCGGCCCGGCTCTACAAGATGTCGCTGCTGACCATCAGCGACTACTACCGCGAGCGCTATGGCCGGTTGGTGGAGGTCATCTGCTCGCTGATCATCCTGATCAGCTACCTGGGCTGGGTCGCTGCACAGGTCACTGCCTTGGGCCTGGTCTTCAATGTGCTGTCTGAAGGGTCGATTTCTGCGCCCATGGGCATGCTGATCGGCACGGCCTCCATCCTGGCTTACACCTTGTTTGGCGGCATGTGGTCGGTGGCGGTGACGGACTTCATCCAGATGATCATCCTGGTCAGCGGCCTGTTGATCCTGGCCGTGTTTGCAGGCCAGCAAGCGGGTGGCGTGGGGCAGGTGATTGCCTACGCTCAGCAAAAAGACCTGTTTTCGTTTTGGCCGCCCATGCAGGCCAAGGACATCATGTTCTTCATTGGCGCGGCCATCACCATGATGCTGGGCTCCATCCCGCAGCAGGACGTGTTCCAGCGCGTGATGTCGGCCAAGGACGAAAAAGCCGCCACCCGAGGCCCGGTGATTGGCGGCATCTGCTACATCCTGTTCGCGTTCGTGCCCATGTTCCTGGTCACCAGCGCGCTGATCATCATGCCCGACACCACCGAGCAGCTGCTGTCCACCGGGCGCAAGGTCGACAGCCAGATGATCTTGCCCACCCTGGTGCGCACCCAGATGCCTTTTGTGATGCAGGTGCTGTTCTTTGGTGCCCTGCTGTCGGCCATCAAGAGCACGGCTTCGGCCACCCTGCTGGCGCCCTCGGTCACGTTTGTGGAGAACATCTGGCGCCAGTTCTTCCCGCGCCAAAGCGACCAGCAAGAGTTGCGCACCATGCGCATCACGGTGTTGATCTTCAGCATCTTCGTCTGCACCTACGCCATCCTGTCCAAGGACAAGCCCATTTACGAAATGGTCTCGGGTGCTTACCAGGTGACTTTGGTCGGCGCCATCGTGCCCCTGACCGCGGGTTTGTACTGGCGCCGTGCGACCACGCAAGGTGCGGTGTTGTCCATCGTCTTGGGCATCCTGACCTGGCTGTGCTTCAACCTGACGGCTGCCGGTGAAGAGGTGCCGGCCCAGCTGGCGGGCTTTGTGGCAGGCATCGTGGGCATGCTGGTGGGTTCGCTGGCGCCCCAGGGCTTGGCCGACCGGCGCGCCCCGCACCATGCCTTGCCGGGGCTTTGAGGTCTTTTTCTTGACGCCCAGGGGTCAAGCCTTGCACCGAGCAGGGCTTGCCAATGGGCTGCCCGCCTATAATTGAGGGTTTTGCAACCCCATCCAAGCTCAATCAGCCATGCCAATCTACGCCTACAAATGCGAGTCCTGCGGGCACAGCAAAGACGTCTTGCAAAAAATTTCGGACGCTCCTTTGACTGACTGCCCCGCTTGCGGTGCCGCCAGCTTTCGCAAGCAAATCACTGCCGCCGGCTTCCAGCTCAAGGGCTCGGGCTGGTACGTGACCGATTTCCGCGGTGGCAGCGGTGGCGCAGCCGCTCCGGCGGTGGGTACCGGCGCAGCCGCCAGCACCGACGCTGCGGCCCCCGCTTCGGCTCCAGCCAGCGACAGTGCCGGCGCCAGCAGCACCAAATCCGACGCTTCGCCCACGGCTTCGGCCGGTTCCTGTGGTGGCGGTTGCGCCTGCCACTGACAGAAAGAACCCATGGCCGCCTTGCGTAAATGGCTTTTTGCCGGTCTGCTGGTCATCGTGCCGGTCGCCATCACCATCTGGGTGCTGGACTGGATCATCGGCACCCTTGACCAAACCCTGTTGATCCTGCCGACCCAATGGCGGCCAGATCAGCTTTTGGGCTTCCACATCCCCGGCTTTGGCGTGCTGCTCACGCTCTTGATCCTGCTGGTGGTGGGCGCTGTGGCCAGCAACTTCCTGGGCCGCAAATTGGTCAAGCTGGGCGACGCGATCGTGCACCGCATTCCGGTGGTGCGTTCGATTTACTCCAGCGTCAAGCAGGTGTCGGACACCCTGTTTTCCGAGAGCGGCAATGCCTTTCGCAAGGCGGTGCTGATCCAGTGGCCGCGCGACGGCGTCTGGACCGTGGCCTTCGTCACCGGCGTGCCGGGGGGCGATGTGGCGACCTACCTCAAGGACGACTACCTCAGCGTCTACGTGCCGACCACGCCCAACCCCACGGGGGGCTACTTCGTGATGCTGCGCCGCAGTGACTGCGTCGAGCTCGACATGAGTGTGGACGAGGCACTCAAATACATTGTTTCTATGGGCGTGGTGGCTCCTGCGGGCCCTGCCGTCCTTTCCGATTCTCATTAACGCGCCGTCTCGGCGCTGGATGTTTTCTTATGGCTATGCGTTCACACTATTGCGGTCTCGTGACCGAAGCCCTGCTGGGCCAAACCGTCACCCTGTCGGGTTGGGTCAACCGCCGTCGTGACCACGGTGGTGTGATCTTCATCGACCTGCGCGACCGCGAAGGCTATGTGCAGGTGGTGTGCGATCCCGATCGTGCCGAGATGTTCAAGACCGCTGAAGACGTGCGCAACGAGTTCTGCGTGCAGGTCATCGGTGTGGTGCGTGCGCGTCCGAATGGCACCACCAACGACAAGCTCAAGAGCGGCCAGATCGAAGTGCTGTGCCACGAACTGAAGGTGCTCAACCCCTCGGTGACCCCGCCCTTCCAGATCGATGAGGAAAACCTCAGCGAAACCACCCGTCTGACGCACCGCGTGCTGGACCTGCGCCGTCCTTACATGCAAAACAACCTGATGCTGCGTTACCGCGTGTCCATGGAAGTGCGCAAGTTCCTCGACGCCAATGGCTTCATCGACATCGAAACCCCGATGCTGACCAAGTCCACGCCCGAAGGTGCCCGCGACTACCTGGTGCCCAGCCGCGTGCACGACGGTCAGTTCTTCGCGCTGCCGCAGTCGCCCCAGCTGTTCAAGCAACTGTTGATGGTGGCTGGCTTTGACCGCTACTACCAAATCACCAAGTGCTTCCGCGACGAAGACTTGCGTGCCGACCGCCAGCCCGAATTCACGCAGATCGATATCGAAACTTCCTTCATGGAAGAACAAGACATCCGCGACATGTTCCAGGGCATGATCAAGACCGTGTTCCAGAACACCCTGGGCGTGGACCTGGGCGAGTTCCCTGTCATGACCTACCAAGATGCGGCCTTCCGCTTCGGTTCGGACAAGCCTGACCTGCGCGTCAAGCTCGAGTTCACCGAACTGACCGACGTGATGGCCGATGTGGACTTCAAGGTCTTCTCGACCCCCGCCACCACCAAGGGCGGCCGCGTGGTCGCGTTGCGTGTGCCGGGTGGCGCCAAAGAAGGCTCGGGCCTGTCGCGCGGTGAGATCGACAGCTACACCGAGTTCGTCAAGATCTACGGCGCCAAGGGCCTGGCCTGGGTCAAGGTCAACGAAGTGGCCAAGGGCCGCGACGGCCTGCAAAGCCCGATCGTGAAGAACCTGCACGACAAGGCCATCGCTGAAATCCTGGCCCGCACTGGCGCCCAAGACGGCGACCTGCTGTTCTTCGGTGCCGACAAGGAAAAGATCGTCAACGACGCCATCGGTGCCCTGCGCATCAAGATCGGTCACAGCGAGTTCGGCAAGAAGAACGGCCTGTTCGAAAACCGCTGGGCGCCGCTGTGGGTGGTCGACTTCCCGATGTTCGAATACGACGAAGACGGCCAACGCTGGAACGCTGTGCACCACCCCTTCACCGCGCCCAAGGATGGCCATGAAGACTGGATGGTCACCGCGCCGGAGAAGTGCATCTCCAAGGGCTACGACATGGTGCTCAACGGCTGGGAAATGGGCGGTGGTTCGGTCCGTATCCACCGCGCCGATGTGCAGCAAAAGGTGTTCGACGCCCTCAAGATCAGCCCTGAAGAAGCCCAACAGAAGTTCGGCTTCCTGCTCGACGCCCTGCAATACGGCGCGCCGCCCCACGGTGGTCTGGCCTTCGGTCTGGACCGCATCGTGACCCTGATGACGGGGGCCGAGTCGATCCGCGACGTGATCGCTTTCCCCAAGACCCAACGTGCTCAGTGCTTGCTGACCCAAGCCCCGAGCCCGGTCGACGAGAAGCAACTGCGCGAACTGCACATCCGCCTGCGCAACACGGCCCCGGCGGCCTGAGTCCCGTCCTGACTGCTGGCGCACGCCAGTGCGTCAGTGGGCACCACAAGAAGCGGTCGAGGGCTCTGCCCCGGCCGCTTTTTTCATGCTCTGGAGCGTCCTGTGTCTGCACCCCGTCCTTTCAAGATTCCCGAGTCCGTGTTGGTGGTGATCCACACGCCCGCACTGGAGGTGCTGCTGATTCAGCGCGCCGATGCAGATGAACACTGGCAGTCGGTGACGGGCAGCAAAGACCAATTGGAAGAGGACTTCGCACAGACCGCCGCGCGCGAGGTGTGGGAGGAAACCGGGCTGGACGTGCACGCCCCAGGCTGCCACTTGCACGACTGGGGGCTGGAAAACGTCTACGAGATTTGGCCTCAGTGGCGGCACCGCTACGCCCCAGGTGTCTCGCGCAACCGCGAGCGTGTGTTCGGTTTGACCGTGCCGGCCGCGCTGCCGGTGCGCTTGAGCCCACGCGAACATGTGGCCCAGCGCTGGTTGCCCTGGCGTGAAGCGGCCGACCAGTGCTTTTCGCCCTCCAATGCCGAGGCGATCTTGATGTTGTCGCGCTTTGTCGGGTGAGCCTCAGCCGGATTTCGTGCGGTTGGTCCCACCGCCAACCCGCCGCCTTGTCAGGTTCTGTCGCCTTTGGGTCGCAGGCGCAGGGCTGAGGCCGGGTCTTTTTCTGTCGGCATGGCCGCTGGCGGCTTGGTCCGCTCTTGCAGCGCGCTTTGCGCCTTTTCCTGGGCCCGGGCCTGGGCGGCGGCGCGGTTGCGCACACGCAGCGTCATGCCGCCGGGCTGGCGCTCGCTGTCTTGCCCCAGCACGGCCCGCGCCGGGGCTTGGCCGCAGCGTTGGCGCAGGCGGTCGATGCTGGTCTGCAGGGTCTCGGGCTCGTGGATGCGGGCTTGGTGGCGCAGCAGCACCTGCTGCGACATGTCCAGCAGCTTCACGTTCAAGGTCTCCTCGCTGTGCAGCAGCAGGCTGCGCACGGCCGAGGTGGGGTCGCCCGACAAGCTCATGCCCATGGCGCGCTCGGCCATGCCATTGATCTGCACCAGGCATTCGCGCACGCTGTCCGCGTAGGGCGGGTGCAGCTGGCAGGCATTGGCCATCAGCTCGCTCAGGCCACGGGTGTTGGCGTAGCGCATGCCCAGTTGGAGCAGCCACGACGCGCCTTCTGGCAGGTCGATGGAGGTGTGGGCCAGCACGGCCAGCAAGCCGGCCAGGTTGCAGGCGGCTTCGAAGTCAAAGTCGGTGAGCTGGGTTTCCCCCGCCATCTGCTTGACCAGCTCCACGGCCTTGGCAAACTGGCGTTGCTGGATTTGCTGCAGGGTCAACACCACGCGGGCAAAACGCTGCAAGCGGGCGCTGTCGCCATGGCGCTCCAGCACGCGGGCCAGGTCGGTGCCGCAGCGCTCCAGGCCCTTGCGATCGGTGTCGGCGAAGTACGCAAAGGCCAGCAGCACGATGGACTGGAAGTCGAACAACTTGGAGTCCATGCCCAGGATGGCGGCGCGTGACAAGGCCTTGGTGGCGGCCTCACGTTCACCCATGTAAAAGGCCATCATGCCGAACTTCTGCAAGCGGCCCACAGAGTCCGGGGTCAGGTTGCTGGCCCCTCGGTAGGTCTCCATGGCCTCGGCGAAGTTGCCCACCTCGACCTGAGCGCGGCCCAGCACGTCATAGGCATCCGCGTAGCTGGCGTCTTGGCCGATCAAGCCTTGCAAGGTGGCGATCGCGCGGGTGGCCTGGCCCGATTCGACCTGGGCCCGGGCCACGCCCAGCTTGGCCCAGGGCAGGGCGCGTGCGGCAATCACCGCTTCAAACAAGGTGCGCGCCTCGTCGTGCCGGCCCAGGCGCAGCAGCAGCTCGGCCCCCATGCGCGCGGCGTACAGCCAGTAGGGCTGCTGGGTCTCAAAGCGCTGCAGGCACAGGGTGGCGGCCAGTTCAAAATCCTGCGCCTCCATGGCGTCAAAGATCGGCGCCAGATGCACCTTGCGCAAGCGCGCCAGGCTCAAGCGGTCAAACAGGGCCACGGGGGTGAAGGGCTTGAGCAGGTAGCCGTCCAGGGCGGACTCAGCGGCTTCGGCCACCGAGGCGTAGGAGGCCTCGGCCGTGACCATGAAGAAGATCGTCGAAAACGGCAGCAAATGGGCGCGGCGCAGGTCGTCCAGCAGGGTCTGGCCCGACTCGTTGGTCTCGTCAAAAAACTGCTCACACAGCACGAAGTCGTAGGTGGTGTGCTCCAGCCGGTTGCGTGCATCGCGCACGCGGCTGCATTGCACCACCTTGCCGACCCCGTAGTCGCGCAGCTGGCCCGCCAGGATGCTGCGAGAGGTGGCATTGCCATCAATGACCAGCGCCAAGCAGTCGGAGGTGTCGCGGAGAGGGGCAGTGGCCATCAAAACATCAGCTCAAGCTGATCGGCAGGGTAAATAGCGCCAGTTTAGAGTGTGTCAGTTTGTTTTTAAACCGTAACTTCACGGAGGCGGGGCTCAACACACACAGGTCGAGCAGGTCATGGAACACAATGAGCTGATGGATAAAAACGGTGTTTTTCGCGTCGCGACCTGGAACATCCACAAAGGGGTGAGGGGTGTCGGTCCCACACGGCGGCTGGAGATTTTGGACATTGGCCATGGCGTGGAGCAGCTCGATGCCGATGTGATCTGCCTGCAGGAGGTGCGCAAGCTGCACCGCCGCGAGGAGCAGCACTTCACGCGCTGGCCGGCCATGCCCCAGGCCGACTTTCTGGCGCCCGAAGGCTACGAGGCGGTCTACCGCACCAATGCCTATACCAAGCATGGCGAGCATGGCAACGCGCTGCTGTCGCGCTGGCCGGTGCTGACACATCAGCACGAAGACATGTCGGACCACCGATTCGAGCAGCGCGGCTTGCTGCATGTGGAGATCGACGTGGATGGCCGCCCGGTGCATGTGATCGTGGTCCATCTGGGCCTGATCCCCGGCAGCCGCGTGCGCCAGACCGAGCAGCTGCGGCGCTACATCGCCCGCGAGGTCAACCCCGGCCTGCCCTTGGTGGTGGCGGGCGACTTCAACGACTGGGGTGACACCCTGCGTCGCGCCTTGCGCCACGACGGCTTGCTGGAGCTGGAGTCGACGCGCAACCCCACCTTCCCTTCGCGCTTGCCCCTGGTGCAACTGGACCACATTTACGCGCGCGGCCTGACGGCCATCAGTGCTCAGGTGCCGCGCGGTCGGGCCTGGGCGCGCATGTCAGACCACCTGCCCCTGGTCACCGAATTCCAGCTTTGAGATGCGGCACAGCGGCCTGGTCTACCGTGGTGGTCATGCGCTGACCCTGTTGCAGGGCAGCGCTGAGTTGTTCCCTGCCTTGCTGCAGGCCATGGCGCAGGCCCGCCACAGCATTTGGTTGGAAACCTATATTTTTGACTTCCAGGGCAGCGCCCAGGCCGTGGCCGAAGCCCTGGTCCAGGCCGCCGAGCGTGGCGTGCAGGTGCGCCTGGTGGTGGACGGTGTGGGCACCGGCCAGCCGCCCGCTCCCTGGCCGCAGCGCTGGGACGCTGCGGGTGTGCAGTGGCGCGTGTTTTCGCCCTTGGGACCGCTGGGCTTGCTGATCCCCAGCCGCTGGCGCCGTTTGCACCGCAAGCTCTGTGTGGTCGATGGGGAGCGCTTGTTTTGCGGCGGCATCAACATCCTGGACGATCGTCATGACCCCTTGCATGGGGCTTTGAGCGAGCCGCGCTTCGACCTGGCCGTGGGCTTGACCGGGCCCGTGGTGCTCGAGGCCGCCCACACCATGGCGCAGCTGTGGCGCCGCGTCGAGGCGGGCCGAGCCGTGCGGGCGCGCCAGTGGCCGCAGGCCTTGCAAGGCTGGTTGCGCCAAGGCCCGGCAGAGCTTGGGGCTGCGACGGGGACCGATGTCAAGGCGGGTGCCAAAGGCCTGCGCGCTGCCCTGGCGCTGCGCGACAACCTGCGCCACCGCAGTCACATCGAGCGCGCTTATTTGCGCGCCATCGGCACCGCACGCCGTGAGGTCTTGATCGCCAACGCCTACTTTTTGCCCGGCCGCCGACTGCGCCGGGCCCTGGTGCTGGCCGCGCGCCGGGGCGTGCGCGTGCAATTGCTCTTGCAGGGCCGCTATGAAAGCTTCATGCAGTTCCATGCGACGCGCCCGGTTTACCGCCAACTGTTGGCCGCTGGGGTGGAGATCCACGAGTACGCGCCCAGCTTCCTGCATGCCAAGGTGGCGGTGGTCGATGGCTTGTGGAGCACCGTGGGCTCGTCCAACCTCGATCCCTTGAGTCTGCTGTTGGCCCGCGAGGCCAACGTCATGGTGCGCGACCGCAGCTTCGCCCGCCAGCTGCGCCAGGCCTTGTTGGAGGCCATGCACCACGCGGGCCGCCAGGTCGTCTTGGCCGACCTGGCCCAGCGGCCCTGGCAGCAGCGCTTGCGCGACCGCGTGGCCTTTGGCCTGATGCGCCTGGCCTTGTGGTTGACCGGGCACCGCTATTGAAGACCGGGGATGAGCGGGCCAGTCGGAGCCCGTTATCGAGCCTGTTTTGCTGCGCAATTCATAGCATTGGCCCTGGACTCTGTAGGGGGTAAATGCCGCAATACCCCCACACGCATTCGCTGGTACCATGGGCCGCTGTTTGCACCGAGTACAAGCTGAAATGAACCCAATCAACCCGGACGAGGGCACCCCCGTCTCGCTGAAAATCCGTGAGCGTCTGGCTGCGTCGCGCAAGCGATTCAATGCCAACGACAACATTGCCGAGTTCATCCAGCCGGGTGAGTTGGAGAAGTTGCTCGACGAGGTCGAGGTCAAGATGCAAGGGGTGTTGGACAGCCTGGTGATCGACACCGCCACCGACCACAACACCAACAACACGGCGCGCCGCGTGGCCAAGATGTACCTCAACGAGGTCTTCCGCGGTCGCTACGTGCCGCAGCCCCCGATCACAGAGTTTCCCAACGCCGAGCACCTCAACGAGCTGATGATCGTCGGCCCGATCACCGTGCGCAGCGCCTGCAGCCACCACTTTTGCCCCGTCATCGGGCGCATCTGGATCGGTGTCATGCCCAACGAGCACACGAACGTGATCGGCCTGTCCAAGTACGCCCGTCTGGTTGACTGGGTCATGGGCCGCCCCCAGATTCAGGAAGAAGCCGTGGTTCAACTGGCTGACCTGATCCAGGACAAGACCCAACCCGATGGCCTCGCTATCGTGATGGAAGCCAGCCACTTCTGCATGTCTTGGCGCGGTGTGCGCGAGATGGACAGCAAGATGATCAACTCGGTGATGCGCGGTGTGTTCCTCAAAGACCCCGCCCTGCGCCGTGAGTTCCTGTCGCTGATTCCCCGTTGAGCTTGGGGCCACTTGCGGCCCTTTTTGATTTTTCCTACCGATCCAGCCCTGAAGGTCTGCCATGCTAGTTCGCCTGCTCTACGCCAGCCGCGCCACCGACACCAGTCCGGACGCCATCGATGCCATCCTGGCCCAGTCTCGCCAGCACAACCCCGGCTCGGGCATCACGGGCATTCTTTGTTACGGCGGCGGCATCTTCTTGCAGGCCATCGAAGGCGGTCGTTCGGCCGTGAACGAGCTGTATGGCCACATCCAGCGTGACAAGCGCCACCAGCAAGTCGAGCTGATGGACTACGAAGAAATCTCCGAGCGCCGTTTTGGCGGCTGGACCATGGGACAGGTCAACCTGTCCAAGCTCAACACCTCGATCTTGCTCAAGTACTCGGAGCGCCCCGAGCTCGACCCCTACTCGGTGTCGGGCAAGGTGTCGCTGGCCTTGCTCGAAGAGCTGATGGCCACGGCGTCCATCATTGGGCGTGCCTGAGGTCCTGAGCCTGGTCGCGTCGCAGGGGCGCTGGGGCCTTTGGGCGTCATGAGTTGAGCCCTGATTGATTCTTGGGCGAGGTGTCGCGGCAGCACACCTCGCCCTTTTGCATTTGAACGTCCTTTTTCATGTCCTTGATTGCGTTTTCGCTGGTTCTGCTGGCCGGCCTGATCCACGCCTTGTGGAACATCGCCGCCAAAAAAGCGGGCGGTGATTCGCGCTTTGCCTTCTTCACCTCGGCCTTGATGATGCTGGTCTGGGCCCCGCTGGGCTTGTGGCTCGGCTGGGACGCTGTGCCGAAGTGGGGGGCGCTGGAGTGGGGCTTGGTCGGCCTGAGCGGCGTGCTGCATGTGGTGTATTACGTCATCTTGCTGCGGGGTTACCAGCGTGCCGATCTGACGGTGGTTTACCCGTTGGCGCGCGGCTCCGGGCCTTTGCTGTCCTCGTTGGTGGCCCTGACCTTCATGGGGGAACAGGGCTCCTGGGCCGGCGTGGGCGGCATGGTGGCGGTGGTCTCGGGCGTGTTCTTGGTGGCTGGGGGCCCAGGCTTGTGGCGGGCCTCGCATGACCCAGCTCGGCGCGACCGGGTGCGCCTGGGGTTGATGTACGGGCTGTGCACGGGGGTGTTCATTGCCAGCTACACCGTGGTGGATGGCTACGCCGTCAAGGTGATGCTGATGTCGCCGGTGCTCGTGGACTACATGGGTAACTTCGTGCGTCTGGGGCTGCTCACCCCCGGCGTCTGGCGCGATCGCCCTGAGGCGCTGCGCCTGTGGCGCCTGCAGTGGAAGCCCGCCCTGCTGGTGGCCACCATCAGCCCGGTGTCTTATGTGCTGGTGCTTTACGCCATGCAGACCGCGCCGCTGTCGCATGTGGCGCCCGCGCGCGAGGTGTCTATGTTGTTTGCCGCCTTGATTGGCGGGCACTTGCTGGGCGAGGGCGACCGCGTGCCGCGCTTGCTCGGCGCTTTGTTGATCGCCGCAGGCGTGACCTTGCTGGGACTGGGTTGATGAGCACACACCACGATTTGTCGGAAAGCCTGCTGGGCTGCGACTTCAGCAGCCGGCCCACGCGCCAAAAGCCCATCGTGCTGGCCCTGGGGCAGCAACGCAGCGGGCGTGTGCAACTGAGCCGCTTGCTGCGCCTGGAGAGCCTGGAGGCCTATGCCGAGTGGCTGCGCCAGCCGCGCGCTTGGGTGGGTGGCTTTGACCTCCCCTTTGGCCTGCCGCGCGAGCTGGTGCTCAGCCTGGGCTGGCCCCGCGATTGGGAGGCCTGCATGCGCCACTACGCGGGCCTGAGCCGGCCTGAAATCCGCGACTGCTTCGCCGCCTTCTGCGATGCCCGGCCCGTGGGCGGCAAATTCGCCCACCGCGCCACCGACGGCCCGGCGGGCTCCAGCCCCTCGATGAAATGGGTCAATCCTCCGGTGGCCTACATGCTGCATGCGGGCCTGCCGCCCTTGTTGGACGCGGGCGTGCACTTGCCAGGTTTGTGGCAGCCGCCTGGCCAGGCCCCCGCGCAGCGGGTGGCACTGGAGGCTTACCCGGGCTTGCTCGCCCGGGAGCTGATTGGGGCGCGCTCGTACAAGAGTGATGACCGCGCCAAGCAAACGCCCGAGCGCCTGATCGCCCGCAAAGACCTGATCACCGCCTTGGAGAACGGCCAGACCCGCCTGGGCCTGCGCCTCAAGCTCAGCCACGCCCAGCGCGATGCCCTGGTCGACGATGCGCGTGGCGACAGCCTCGACGCCGTGCTGTGCCTGGTGCAAGCGGCTTGGGCTCAGCGTTGCCAGGAAGCGGGTGATGCCCGCTACGGCCTGCCCGAGGGCATGGACCCCTTGGAAGGCTGGATCGTCACCGCCCCATTCGGCGCTTGAGCGTTCCAACTTGGGGGTGCGCAGGGCGAGGCCGTCCTCGCGCAGGGCTGGCTCGCCACGCCTGCCTGCTGTCGATACACTGGCGGCCTGATCGGAAATCTGGCAAATGAAACAGACCCGTTACACGTCTTACCAACCGCTGCTGAAATCGCTGGCCCAGGCTGCCATCGCCCACCGTCCCCAAGACTGGACCGAGGGCGAAGTCCTGTTGCGCCCGAGCAGCCCTGGCGTCGCTTGCGCTCAACGCCGTAGCGAAGAGGCGGCGCAGGTCCCGGTGGCGCCTCCGGTCTTGACCCAGGCCCAGACCCTGGCTCGGGCTCTGACGGACGATGGCCTGCCCTGGGTGGCTTGCCGGGTTGGATTTTTTCGCAAGGCGGTGGGTTGGGGGGTGCGTGTGCGCATCACCCCAGCCGTCGGTGCGCCGGAGGTGGACCTGACGCCCGACCGCCCTCCTGCTGCCGCTGCTGCTGTCCCCGCCGCTTTGACCCCACCCCCAGCGGCCCCTGCGGTCTCGTCGGGCTGGGGACCGACCCAACCTGCGGCGGTGGAGCCCATCCTCCCGCCATCGGGCCGGCCTGCCCTGGTCTGCGCCCAATGCCATGAGACCGCCTTGCACTTCAAGTTCAGCCGCGAAGGCTTGGACCACTACCGCTGCCAATGCTGTGGCTATGAAGTCGACATGCACGCCCGCCCCGATTTTGATGACTCGGCTTACCAGTTGGCCCGTGGCAGCGAGGGAGCCCGGGCCTTGGAGACGCCAGAGGGCTTGCGTCGAACGCTGGAGGGGGTGATCACGGGGCCGGCGTTTTCGCTTCGCTTCAGCACCCCTGAAACCTTGGTGTACGAGGTGCCGACTGGTCAGGTGCCGATGCGGGTGGTGGCCGACGCGGAGCGGGGCGCGCGCGTGGTGGAGGCCAACCGCGTCACCACCATGGACACGCCTTTTGGCTCGCGCATGCTGACCCCACGCGAACACGCCGCGATCCTGGCTCACCTGGCCCAGGCTGTGCCCTTGTTGCCTGGGCGCTTTTTCATTGAGTGAAGCTGGCGATGTGGCGGCGTGTCCTCGGGTGTTTGAGCCTGCTGTGCAGTCTGGGGGCGCTGGCGCCATCCCTCTGGGCAGGCCCAGCCCCTTGGTATGTCTGGCGCAGCCAGCTCCATGGGCAGGAGCTGTGTGCTCAGACCTCGCCGGGCGAGGCCTGGGTGCGCCAGGGCGGGCCCTTTGTGGACGCTGACTGCCGTCGCTCACCCCCGCGCCTGAAGCCCATGTGAGTGGTTCGCGCAGGCCCCGAGTTCAGTCCACCGGCAGTCCAAGGGCCGCCCGCACAGCGCGAGCCTGTCGTTGCAGGCGCTGCGACTGCGCTTGTTGGTTGGCCTGGGGCTGCAACAGGTTTTGCGCTCCCACCCACTGGCCCGAACGCATCAGCGCGTCCAGGTGGATTTGGCTGAACAAATCACGTTGGGCATGGCTGCCCCCGGTTTCCAGCAGGCGGGGCAAGGCGGTGCCCAAGCGCTGCGCCGCCTCGGCATGGTCCCCTTGAGCATGGGCCAGCAGGCCCTGGGCGGCGGGCCAGGCCACGTCGCGCCATGCGTTTTTCAGCGGGCCTCGGACTTGCTCGGCATGCGCTTGCAGGCTGTCCAGCCAGGCATGGGCTTGCGCTGGTCGCCCAGCCCGGGCCAGGCCGTAGAGGTATTGCAGGTCCAAGAAGGGCAGCACATGGTCGTGCTCGCGCTGGCTTAGGTGGTGGCCCAGGTCCTGCCAGCGCGGGCCGACATCGACACCGGCCAGTTCCAGTCGAGCCAGCAGGGAGACGGCGTTGATCTGGTCCTGGCTGTAGCTTTTCTCGACCCCCCAGACCTGCTGGTCGTACAAGGTCAGCACGGCCTCGTGGGCGCCCAACTCCAGTTCAAACAAAGCCAGGTGCCACCAGTTGTGCGTGCGCATGAAGGAGTTCAGGACGCCCCAGCCGCCATGGGCTGCGCGCAGAAAGTCGCGTCCCTCAACGTGCCGACCTTGGGTCAGCATCACATGGGCCAAGGCATGCTGGGCCCAGGGCTCGCTGGGGCAGTCGCTCAAGGCCTGGCGCGCCGCGTGTTCGGCTTCTGTCAGCAGGTGGCACTGCTCATAGCCAAAGGCCGCCATGCCGTGCCACTGCGGTACATCGGCGGCGGCCGCTGCACAGGCCAGGGCCAGGCGGAGCATGCCGGGTGAGTCGCCTTGGTTGAACAGGTGGTACTGGCCCAGCTTGAGCGACACCAGGTCGCGCGGGTGCTGGCGCGCTTGTTCCTCGTGCAGGGCCACGGCGCGGGCCAGGTCGCCGTCCACCCAAGCGGCCACGGCGGCAATGAAGCGCTGCTCGCGCTCGGTGGCCCCACTGGCCTGGGCTTGGGCGCGCTCGATGAAGGGGCGCGCGTGGCGGGCGGCCTGGGCGTTTTCCGCAAACAGGTGCAGGGCCGCGGCATAGGCCTGCACCAGGGGGCTGCTGTCCTGGGCGGCGTCCAGCAAGCGCACGCAGCGGGCTTCGCAGCGGATGAAGCCCTCGACAAAATCATTCACCGGCCCGAGGCTGGCCGGGTCGTGCAGGGTCACGGGGTTGCCCAGGCTGTCGCAGGGTCGGGTGGGCGGTTGGCTTGGGGCGGAGGGGGACGCGGGCGTGCTCATGGCCTCATTGTGCCGCCGTGGGCCGGCCCTCACGCCGCCGGGGCCCCGCCTTCACACCCCTGCTTGCTGGTGGCGCCATTCCTGGCTGTGACCGCCATAGCCATAGGCAGCGGCACGGGCATCGATCACATGGACATAGCTCACAGGGTGGAGCCGCGGCAGCAGTTGGGTCATGGCGGTGTGCACCTCGTGCAGAAAGCGGGCTTTTTCAGCCTTGGTGTTGGTTTCGTCGCTCACGCTGATGTCCAGGTGGTAGGCGTTCTGCCCCAGCTCCGCCAGGCTCTGGCGGCCGATGAACCAGGTGTCGGCTGGCATGAACTGCACGTTGGTGGCCATCACGGCCTCCACCTTGCCCAGCACGCGGTGGGTGATTTCGCACACGCGGTCGCAGACCTGGCGGGCCAGGGCAGGGTCGGCTTGGCCGGACAGGTGAATGACGATGTGGGGCATGGGCTTCTCCAAGAGGGTGTTGTTGGGCTACCTGTAATTTTGAGGACATGTGATCCATCGGAAAAGCAGGAATTTATGATGTTCATCCCTTGAAAAACCGTTGGATCAAATCATGGCCTCTCCTCTCTTTCAGCTCGACCAGTTGCGCACTTTGGTGGCCGTGGTCGAAGCCGGTAGCCTGAGCGCCGGGGCGCCCCAGGTGTTTTTGTCGGCCTCGGCGGTCAGCGAGCAGTTGCGCAAACTCGAACAACAGGCCGGGCAGAGCCTGTTGCTGCGCTCCAAAGCGGGTGTGCAGCCAACCCCGGCGGGGCAACGTCTGTTGGCGTGGGGGCGGCAGATGCTGGCGCTCAATGACGAGGCCTACCGTGACCTGCACGGAGTGCCCCTGGCTGGGGTCTTGCGCTTGGGGGTGACCGACTACTTTCGGCCCTCGGAGCTCAGTGGATTGCTGGCCCGGTTGCAGGCCCGCTATCCCGGGGTGAGTCTGCAAGTTTCGGTGCTCAAGAGCGGTCTGATCGAGGCCGCCTATGCCGCGGGCGAGCTGGATGTGGGCATCACCTTGCGCGTGATGGGCGCCGGCAGCGCCCGCACAGGCCAGTTGTTGCGCCGCGAACCTTTGCAGTGGCTGGCCGCGCCAGGCTGGCGGCCCGAGCCGGGCCAGGCCCTGCGGCTGTTGGCCCTGCCTGACAGCTGCTCCCTGCACCAGTTCACCGTGGGCTTGCTGCAGCGTCGGCGGGTGCCGTATGTGGTGGCCTTGCAGGCTTCAGGCGTGGCTGGGCTGCAATCGGCTTTGGCTGCGGGCTTGGGGCTGGCCTGCCTGAATGCTTCAGCCCAGGCGCCGGGGGTGCAGGCGCTGGCTGCGCCACATGGTTTGCCCGCTTTGCCTCAGGCCGGTTTTTGGGTCTTGCCAGCCCGCAGCGGCGAGACGGAGTTTGTTCGTCAGGCCCGCACGCTGGTGTTGGCTGATCTGGCGTGACACGGGGGCCTGCAGGGCCTCAAGGTGGGGTGCTGCGGGCCACGTCTTCCAACAGGGTTTGAAACAGCTGCTGCGAAGCCCGTCCGTTTTGTGGCGCTGGCTGGTTGTAACGTCCTGCGGTGATCACCACCACCAGCTTCAAGGCCGGCACCAGGTAAAGGCGTTGGCCCCCGTTGCCCATGGCGCCGACCCAGGTCCAGGCGTGGCCGTCCACCGTGTGGCTGCCCGTGCGCCACAGGTAGCCATAGCGCCACCCTGGCAGCTCGGCCGGCAGACTGCCCTCGAAGCTGGCGTGCACATAGGCCTCAGGCACGATTTGCCGTCCCTGCCAGCGCCCGCCGTCGAGCAGCATCTGCCCCAGCCGGGCCAGGTCACGCGGGCGCAGGCGCAGGCCGGCGTGGGCCATGGGCTGTTGAGCGCGCCCCGTTTGCCAGACAAACTCTTGAATGCCCAGCGGGGCGAACAGGGCTTGTTGGGCGTACTGAGCCAAGGGTTGTCCGCTGAGCCGTTCCAGCACGGCCCCGAGCAACACCACGCCACCGCTGTTGTAGCGGTATTGGCTGCCCGGTGCCACGGCCAAGGACCGGCCGAGCACGTAGCCCACCATGTCGCTGGAGAACTCCATGCGGCTTTCGTCGCTGAACAAGGACACGGCACCGTCTTCATTCCAGTCCATGCCCGAGGACATGGTCAGCAAGTGACGCACCGTGATGCCGCGCCATTCAGCCGACGCGTCGGGGCGGGCCAGCAGGTCCAGCACCGGGCTGTCCAGGGACGGGATCAAGCCCTGTTGCAGCGCCACCCCCACCAGCAGGCCGACCACGCTTTTGCTGATGGAGCGCAGGTCGTGCAAGGTATGGGCGTCAAAGGCCTGCTCATGCGAGCCCCATTCGCCAATGTGCCGGTCTTTGCCGCTGAAATAGTGCTCGGCCAGCGGCTCGCCACGCAGCAGCACCAACACGCCATGCAGGTTCTGCGCGGCGGCGTCGCTGGGGCGCGCATCGTTGCAGAGCTTGCTTTGCAAGGCCATCGGCGGGCGCTGCAGGGCCTGCTCGCAGGCGGTGGGTGGGGCACTGGCCGCTCCCGATGGGCCGCTCAAGGCCCCCGCCAGAAGCAGTGCCGTGAGGGCTTGGGGGCGCCAGTGCATCGTGGACCTCAGGTTTCAGGCGGCTGCGGCCAGGGCCGCTGAGCGTCGCGGATCAGCTCAAAGGCGCGCGAGACCTGCAGCACGCCCAGGTCGTCAAAACGGGCGCCAGCGATCTGCAGACCGATGGGCAGACCGCTCTGGGTGTAGCCGCAGTTGATGGACGCAGCGGGTTGCTCCGACATGTTGAAGGGCACGGTGAAGCCGATGTGCTCCAGCCCATGCAGCGGGTCGTTGGTGGGCGAGGGCAGCTCGGCCGCAAAGGCCGGCATCGGCGAGGTCGGCGAGATCACGTAGTCAAAGGCGCTGCAGGCCTTCACTGCGGCCAGGCGCGTCAGGTGGAACTGCTGGCTGGCGTTGAAGACATGGGGGCCATCAAAGCCCGCAGCGCTGTCGGCCCATTGCCGGATGTAGGGCAGTACGCGGTCGGCCTGCGCCGCCGGCAGGGCCGACAGGTCCAAGTGGGAACGCATGCGCCAGTAGTGGTCCATGCCGTCCAGCATGGCCTGGGTCATGAAGGGCGCCAGAGGTTCAACCCGGGCGCCAGCCTGCTCGAACAGGGCCGCAGCACGCTCGATGGCGGCGCGGATTTCCGGCTCCACCGGCAGGCCGCAACCAGCATCCAGCAGCAGGCCGATGCGCAGGCCGCGAAGCTTGTCCACGCCTTGGTCAAACTGGTCCCAGGCGATGTCCTGGTAGGGCAGGCTCATGGTGTCGCGCGCATCGGGCAGGGACAGTGTCGCCATCATCAGGGCCGAGTCGGCCACGGTGCGGGTCATGGGGCCGGCTGCGCGCCCGGTGAAAGGCGGGTCGATGGGGATGCGGCCCAGGCTGGGCTTGAGGCTGTAGATGCCGCACCAGCCCGCAGGCAGGCGCAGTGAGCCGCCGATGTCGGTGCCCACATGCAGCGGGCCATAGCCAGCGGCGGCGGCCGCGCCGGCGCCGGCGCTGGAGCCCCCCGGGCCCTTGCTCAGGTCCCAAGGGTTGCGCGACAGTGGATGGAAGGTCGACAGTCCCGAGGACAGCATGCCGTAGTCGGGCATGGTGGTCTTGCTGACGATGACCGCACCGGCCTCCTTGAGGCGGGCCGCTGGTGGCGCATCGGCGGCGGCAGGCACCAGGCTGACCGCTGCGCTGCCCAGCGGTGTGGGGTCGCCTGCCGTGGCGATGTTGTCCTTGAGTGTGCCGGGCACGCCGTCGAGCAGGCCTTGAGGCTGGCCTTTGAGCCAGCGCGCCTCGCTGGCGCGGGCCTGGTCCAGGGCCTGTTCGGGGCGGAACAACCAGGTCGCGCACAGGGCGGGTTCCCAGCACTCGATCTGACGGATCACCGCCTCGGTGACTTCAACAGGCGACAGCGATCGCTCCCGGTAGGCCTGCAGCAGGGCATGGGCGCCCAGTTCATGCAGGGCTGGGGTGGTGGAGGTGTCAGTGCTCATTTACCAGGACAGGGCCGAGAGGTCGTTGACGAACACGGGCATGTCTTTCCAGAGGCCCTTGAGGTTCTTGTGCGCGATGGTGATCCACTGCGGTTGGTACAGGAAGGCGTGCACCGAGTCTTCGGCCAGCAGCTTCTGCGCCTCGCCCAGCAGCTTGGCACGGTCGGCTTCGCGCGGGGTGTTGTTGATCTTCTTGAACAACTCACTGAACTTGGGCGACTCGTAGTTCCAGTAGTAGCCGGGCTTGGCGAAGTTGCCCAGGTCGAAGGGTTCGACGTGGGAGATGATGGTCAGGTCGTAGTTCTTGTTGGTGTAGACCCCGCTGAGCCATTGCGCCCATTCCACGTTCTGGGTCTTGGCCACGATGCCGATCTTGGCCAGCTGCGCGGTGATGACCTCGCCACCCTGGCGGGCGTATGGCGTGGGCGGCAGCACCAGGCTGACTTCGAGCGGCGTCGTGACGCCGGCTTCCTTGAGCAAGGCCTTGGCTTTTTCGATGTTGAAGGGGTTGATGCCCGTGGTGTCCACATAGCCCAGCGCCCCCGGCACGTAGTGGCTGCCAATGGGGCTGCCATAGCCTTCGGCAGCGCCTTCGATGACGGCCTTGCGGTCGATGGCGGCCGCGATGGCGCGGCGCACGCGCACGTCGTCAAAAGGCTTTTTCTTGTTGTTGATGGCCAGGATGGTCTTGGCCCGTGAGCCGGCCACGATGACCTGGTACTGCGGGTTGCCCTTGAACTGAGGCACGCCTCGGCTGGTCACGCGCTGGAAGGCGTCCACGTCGCCGGCCAGCAGGGCCGCGACTTGGGCGGCTGGGTCGCCAATGAAGCGGAAGGTGGCCTTTTTGAGCTTGATGGCGGCTGCGTTGCGGTAGCCGTCCCATTTGAGCAGCACCACCGAGGCGCCCTTGTTCCAGGCCTCGAGCTTGAAGGGGCCGGTGCCCACGGGCTTGGTGGCATTGCTGTCGGCGCTCTTGGGCTCGACGATGATGGCCGTGGCCTGGCCCAGCACGAACAGGAAGTCGGGGTCGATCTCCTTGCGCAGCACCACCACGGTGTGTTCGTCGACCGCCTGGGTGCTCATCTCGGCGAAGACGCGCTTGTCCTTGTTGGTGCTCTTTTCGCCACCGGCGCGGTCAAAGGCAAATTTGACGGCGGCGGCATTGAAGGGCTCGCCGTTCTGGAAGGTGATGCCGCGGCGCAGCTTGAAGGTGTAGGTTTTCAGGTCGGGCGAAACCTCCCAGCTCTCGGCCAACAGCGGGGTCACGCTGCCGTCGGCGTTGATCTTGGTGAGGGTCTCGAACACGTTGTAAAGCACCACTTCGGCGATCGCCGAGGCCGCACCGGCGGTGGGGTCCAGGCCTGGCGGCTCCAGGGTCATGCCCAGCACCACCGCGTCCTTGCGGCTTTGGGCCAGGGCCTCCAGCGAGGTGGTGGCGGCGAGGGCGGCAAAAGCACCCGAGCTCAGGACGTGGCGGCGGTTGATCATGTGTTCAAGCTCCAGAAAAATCATCAGGGAGGGACATGGGGTGGCGCGGGTTCAGGGCGCCGTCGGGGAGGGCTGGCCACCTGGGCCAGTCCATAAAGCCTTCAATTTCATTGTAGAAGCCCGCGCAGGGCTGGCAGCACCAAGCGAACTTCATGGGGTTCAGGCAGGCCGGCGCGCGCGCCGTTGGCGCCGCCCTGGTTCGGCCTGGGGCACGGCTTCCACCAGGCTGCGGGTGTAGGGGTGCTGGGCCTGGGTGAAGAGTTGATCGGGCGGCCCTTGCTCGACGATCTGCCCTTGGTAGAGCACGGCCACGTCGTCGCACAGGTGGTTGACCACGGCCAGGTCGTGGCTGATCAGCAAGTAGGTGATGCCGTGCTCGGTTTGCAGCTCTTGCAGCAGGTTGAGCACCTGGGCTTGCACCGACACGTCCAGCGCGCTGACGGGTTCGTCAGCCACGATCAGGCGGGGCCGGGTGATCAGGGCGCGGGCGATGGCGATGCGCTGGCGCTGGCCACCGGAGAATTCATGGGGGTATTTGTCGAGGTCGGTGGGGCGCAGGCCGACCTCACGCAACACCTCGCCGGCTTGCTGGCGCGCGCTGTCGCGGGACACACTGCGCTGCTCGCCCAGGCCATACAAGGGCTCGGTGACGATGCGCTCCACGGTCTGGCGGGGGTCCAGCGAGCCATAAGGGTCTTGGAACACCATCTGAAAATGCTGGCGCGCCTGGCGCAGCGCGCTGGGGCTCAGGTCGTGCAGGTTTTGGCCTTGCAGTTCCACCTGGCCCGAGGTGGGCTGGTCCAGCGCCATCACCAGGCGGGCCAGCGTGGATTTGCCCGAGCCCGATTCGCCCACGATGCCCAGGCTGCGCCCGGCTTGAATGTCAAAGCTCACACCTTGCAAAGCCTTGACCCGGCCAGCCGGGCGCCACAGGCTTTCGCGCGGCAAGGTGTATTCGCGCACCAGTTGGTGCACGTGCAGCAGGGGTGGGTTGGCGCTCATGCTTGGGCCTCCGGCAACGGGGCCTGGTGGTGCCAGCAGCGCACCAGATGGGGTTCCAGCGCGCCGTGGGCGGCATCGGCTGCCGCAGGCGAGGGCAGGGCTTCGGCCACCGGGCGTTGTTGCACGCAATGCTCGGTGCCCAAGGCACAGCGCCCGGCGAAGGCGCAGCCAGGGGGCAGGTCCACCAACTCCGGCACGGTGCCGGCAATGGTGCTGAGCAAGGGGCGCGGACCGGGGCCCCGCCGCGCGCCGAGCTTGGGGCGGGCCGCGAACAAGCCGCGGGTGTAGGGGTGGGCCATGTGGGCGAAGACGGCTTCGGTGGGGCCGCTCTCGACCACGCTGCCGCCGTACATGACCAGCATCTGGTCCACGTTGTTGGCGATCACGCCCAGGTCGTGCGAGATCAGCATCAAGGCCATGCCGCGCTCGTCCACCAGCTCGTTGATCAGGTCCAGGATCTGGCGTTGCACTGTGACGTCCAGCGCGGTGGTGGGCTCGTCGGCGATCAGCAAGTCGGGCTGGCAGGCCAGGGCCATGGCGATGGTGATGCGTTGGCGCTGTCCGCCCGAGAACTGGTGCGGGTGCGCGTCGATGCGGCTGGCTGCATGGGGGATGCCCACGCGGTCGAGCAAGCGAATGGCTTCGGTGCGCGCCGCGCTGGCCGACAGGCCACGGTGCAGGCGCAGCGGCTCGGCCACCTGGCGCCCGATCGGGTGCACCGGGTTGAGCGCGGTCATGGGCTCTTGAAAAATCATGGCCATGCGGTTGCCGCGCAGGCCGCACAAAAAGGACTCGTCGCGCCCGACCAGCTCCTGCCCGTCAAAGACGATGCTGCCACGCACCTGGGCGCCTTCGGGCAGCAAGCCCATCAAGGCCATCACGGTGAGCGACTTGCCGCAGCCGGACTCGCCGATCAGGCCCAGGGCGTCGCCTTTTTCCAGCGAGAAACTCAGGCCACGCACAGCGTCGGCAGGGCCGCGCGGCGTTTGCAGCCGGATGTGGAGGTCATTGACTTCGAGCAGGGCCATCGGGTGCAAGCAAAAAATTCGGGGCTCAGCGTTTGCGCGCCAAGCGGGGGTCGAGCAAGTCGCGCAAGCCGTCACCCAGCAGGTTCAGGCCGAGCACTGCGCCCGCAATCGCCAGGCCCGGGAAGACTGCCAGCAAGGGGGCCTGGAACAACATGGTTTGCGCCTCGCTGAGCATGCGGCCCCAGGAGGGCTGCGGCGGCTGCGTGCCCAGGCCCAGGTAGGACAAGGCGGCTTCGGCCAGGATGGCCAGTGCGAACTGAATGGTGGCCTGCACCACCAGCACCGACAGGATGTTGGGCAGTACATGGTCGCGCGTGATCTGCCACGGGCTGCGGCCACAAGAACGGGCTGCCAACACGAACTCACGCGACCACACCGCATTGGCCGAGGCGCGGGTGATGCGCGCAAACGTCGGGATGTTGAAGATGCCGATGGCGATGATGGAGTTGACCATGCCTGCACCGAACACCGCCGTCAGCATGATGGCCGACAGGATGGCGGGGAAGGCAAAAGTGAAGTCGGCCAGGCGCATCACAGCCTCTTCGGTCCAGCCGCGCCGGGCCGAGGCCAGCAGGCCCAGGGCTGTGCCCAGGCTCACCCCAATGCCCACGGCGATCAGGCCCACCGCGATGGAACTCCGAGCCCCCACCAGCAGCAGCGACACCACGTCACGGCCAAAGGTGTCCGTGCCCAGCCAGTGCGCCCAGGATGGGCCTTGCAGCTTGAGGCTCAGGTCCACCTCGTAGGGCGAATAAGGGGTCCAGACCCAGGACAGGGCCGCCGCCAGTACCAGAGCCGCCGTCAGCAGCGCGCCCAGCACAAAGCTGGGGTGGCGGCGTGCGCGTTGCCAGAAGCTGGGCGGGGCCAGGCGCGGGGTGGCGGGCAGAACGGCGTTCATATGTCGCTGGCTTTCACGCGCGGGTCGATCACGGCATAGAGCAGGTCCACCACGAAGTTCACCACCACCACCAGGCTGGCCAGCAGCATCACGCAGTTGCGCACCACGATCAGATCGCGGTTGGCGATGGACTGAAAAATCAGCCGGCCCAGGCCGGGCAAAAAGAACACGTTTTCCACCACGATGGTGCCGGCCAGCAGGTTGGCAAACTGCAGGCCCATGACGGTGATGACCGGGATCAGTGCGTTGCGCAGCACGTGGCCCCACAGGGTGGCGCGGCGGCTCAGGCCTTTGGCGCGAGCGGTGCGCACAAAGTCTTCGCGCATCACCTCCAGCACAGCCGATCGGGTGATGCGCGCCAGGATGGCGGCCTGCACCACAGCCAGCGACACGGCGGGCAGCAAGAGCGATTTGAGGGCGTCCAGCGGGTCGTCTTCCCAGCCCGGAAAGCCCCCGGCCGAGAACCATTTGAGGTGCACCGAGAACAGCAGAATCAGCAGGATCGCGAACCAAAAATTGGGGATGGCAATGCCCACTTGGGCCAGGCTCATCATGCCCACGTCACCCACCCGGTTGTGGTGCGAGGCGGCATACAGGCCCGCGGCCAGGGCCAGGGCGGTGGTGATCAGCATGGCCAACAGAGCCAACGGCACGGTCAGGGCCAGGCGCTCCAGCACGAGCTCAAGCACCGGGGTGCTGTAGACGTAGCTGTTGCCCAGGTCGCCTTGCAGCAGCCCACCCACCCATTGGGCGTAGCGCGACAGCGCGGGTTGGTCCAGGCCAAGTTTGCTGGTCAGGGCGGCCACCGCCTCAGGCGCCGCATCGGGCCCCATCAGCATCTGGGCGGCGTTGCCGGGCAGGATTTCCAGCACCACAAAAATGAGGGCCGAAGCCCCCACCAGCGTGGCGATGAAGGTCAGGAATCGTTTGAACAGGAACAGGCTCATGGGGCCGGGCAGCACAGGCCCGGACAGACCGAGCGTGGGGATTTCCTTGCAAAAAATCCAGCATATATGAAACCGCTGTGTCACGCAGCCCAGCAGGCGCGCTGCCGTCTAAAAGCGACACACTCATGTAGTGTTTACTGAATGGGCGTTGACGCCTGGGGCTGCATCAGGGTAAAAGCGGGCGCCGTGCGACAGGCCAGGGGCCAGGGCGGGATAATAGAGCCCATGTTCTGTTCCTCCCGTCCTTGGTTCGCTACCCCGAACCCCGCTCTCTGCCTGGAGTGCATATGGCTTTGATGATCACCGACGAGTGCATCAACTGCGATGTGTGCGAGCCCGAGTGCCCCAATGAAGCCATCTTCCTGGGGCCTCAGATCTACGAAATCAACCCCGACAAGTGCACCGAATGCGTGGGCCACTTTGACGAGCCCCAGTGCGTCCAGGTGTGCCCGGTGGCGTGCATCCCGGTCAATCCGCAGCACGTGGAAAACCAAGAAACACTGATGCAGAAATACCTGCGTTTGCAGGCTGACGCAGCCCGCTGAGGCGGATCAGCCCTGTGCGATGGGGGGCGTGCTGCCGTGGTCGACGGCCGGAGCAGCCGCGGTCGCGCCAGCGTCGGCCTGAAGGGTGGCCGGGGCCGGCTGGCGCGGGGGCTTGGGGCGTGGCGGCTTGCTGGTGTGGATTTGCAAGGTGGCCTTGTCCATTTGGCCTGCCATCAGTGCAGGAGCGGCCTTCAGGGTGCGTGCGATGCAGTCTTCGATCGCCTGGCGTTGTTCCTGCGGTGGCTTTTTCAGCACCCAGCCCACCACTTCAGCACGGTCGCCTGGGTGGCCAATGCCCAGGCGCAGGCGCCAGTAGCGGTCGGTGCCCAATTGGGCGTGGATATCGCGCAGGCCGTTGTGCCCGGCGTGGCTGCCGCCGAGTTTGAGCTTGGCCTCGCCCGGCACGACATCCAACTCATCGTGCACCACCAGGATTTCTTCGGGCTGGATCTTGAAGAAGCGGGCCAGCGCTGACACGGACTTGCCCGAGAGGTTCATGAAGGTCTGCGGCTCCAGCAGCCAGATGGTCTGGCCCTCGACCTGGGCGCGTGCCACACGCGCAAAGTAGGCCTTGTCAGGCACCAGGCTGACTTTGAGCGAGCGTGCCAGCTCATCAATCCACCAAAAACCCGCGTTGTGGCGGGTGGCTTCGTATTCGGTGCCCGGGTTGCCCAGGCCTACAAACAGCTTGATCATGGAACAGATTATCCGCAGCGTCAGTGGCTGGCGAGGATGAAAAGCAAAACGGCCCACCAAGGTGGGCCGTTGAGCAGTGGGGTGTGGGTCTGTTTTGCCGAGCCAAACAGACCGAAGTCACTCAGGCCAAGCCTGAATTACTTCTTGCCCTTCTTGGCGGGAGCGGGGGCAGCCACGGGAGCAGCCACTTCTTCCACCGGAGCCACCACGGACACCAGAACCGGGTTCTTCTTGCCGTGGGTGACAGCCACCACGCCCTTGGGCAGGGTGATGTCGTTCAGGTGCAGGGACACGCCCTTCTTCAGGCCCGTCAGGTCCACAGCGATGAACTCAGGCAGATCGGCCGGCAGGCAGGTGATTTGCAGTTCGTTGACGATGTGGTTGATCATGCACTTGTCCAGCTTGACAGCCGAAGACTCATCTTCGCCACTGTAGTGCACCGGCACCTTGGTGGTCATCTTGGTCTTGGCATCAACGCGTTGGAAGTCGATGTGCAGCACCAGTTGCTTGAACGGGTGGTATTGCACGTCGCGCAGCAGAACCTTGGTTTCTTGGCCGTTCAGTTCCATGTCCAGAACGCTGGCGTGGAAGGCTTCCTTCTTCAGGGCGTGCCACAGAGCGTTGTGATCGATTTCGATCAGTTGCGGCTCTTTGCCATCACCACCGTAAACGATACCGGGGGTTTTGCCGGTGATGCGCAGACGGCGGCTCGCACCCGTACCTTGCTTGGCGCGCTCAAAAGCGACGAATTTCATGACTAACTCCTTGTGGGGCCGACCGCGACCAGTGCGACCCTATTTTGAAAATGGGCTGAGAGGCCTTTTGGCCTTCAGCCCGCAGTGTGTTCACGCAACGTGAAAACCCCCGTGCGGGGGCTTTCTCAATCGGAGAACAGGCTCATGACCGACTCGCCGCGGGCAATGCGCTGGATCGTTTCGGCGATCAGCGGAGCCACGGAGAGTTGGCGAATCTTGGCGCAGGCCTGGGCGGCATCGCTGAGGGGGATGGTGTTGGTCACCACGACCTCGTCCAGGGCCGAGCCCTTGGAGATGCGCTCGATGGCCGGGCCCGAGAAGATGGCGTGCGTGCAATACGCATAGACCTTCTTGGCACCACGCTCTTTGAGAACTTCAGCCGCTTTGACCAAGGTGCCAGCGGTGTCGATCATGTCGTCCATGATCACGCAGTTGCGGCCTTCGATCTCGCCGATGACGTGCATCACTTCGCTGACGTTGGCCTTGGGGCGGCGCTTGTCGATGATGGCCAGGTCGCAACCGAGTTGCTTGGCCAGGGCGCGTGCACGCACCACACCACCGACGTCTGGCGACACCACGATCAAGTCTTCGTACTGCTTTTGGCGCAGGTCACCCAGCAGGACGGGCGAAGCGTAGATGTTGTCGACCGGGATGTCGAAGAAACCTTGGATTTGGTCAGCGTGCAAATCCATGGTCAGCACGCGGGCCACGCCCACGGTTTGCAGCAGATTGGCTACCACTTTGGCCGAGATCGGCACGCGGGTCGAACGCGGACGGCGGTCTTGACGGGCGTAGCCGAAATAGGGAATCACGGCACTGATGCGCTCGGCCGATGCACGCTTCAAAGCGTCCACCATGATGAGCAGTTCCATCAGGTTTTCGTTGGTCGGTGCGCAGGTGGACTGAACCACGAACACATCGCGGGCACGAACGTTTTGGTTGATCTCTACAGTGACTTCACCATCGGAGAAGCGGCCCACATGGGCTGCACCGAGGGTAGTGCCGAGGTTTTTGGCGATATCAGCGGCCAGACCAGGATTGGCGTTGCCCGTGAAAACCATGAAATCAGGTGGGGTGGCTTGCATGAGCGTCCAGCGATCTGAAAGAAAAATGCCTGTACGTGCAACGTATTTGGCAGGGGAGGAAGGATTCGAACCTTCGAATGCCGGAATCAAAATCCGGTGCCTTAACCAACTTGGCGACTCCCCTACACGGGTTGATGTCTAAAGTTAGACACCCACCGATGACTTGTCGCTGGTTGCCCATCCCAGTAAAGGATGAACTTCCATATTGCTGCATTGCTTGATCTGCCAAGTGCCTGGTGCACTTGCTAAATCCAGCTTTGACTCATGCTGCTCCGGGATGTGCGCAAACACAGCACTTCCAGAACCAGTCATTCTTGGGTTCAATCCTTGCAACTCAAGCCATTCCAGGGCTTGGGTTACTTCAGGACAAAGCCTTTGAGCAACTGGCTGCAGGTCGTTTTCACCGAAGTGGTAATGATCAGCAGCGAAGCCTGCGATTGTAGCAGGCTTTTTGTCCCGCTTCAACTCAGGCGCTGAAAATATTTTCGCAGTCTCCAATCCGGTCTGTGGCTTCACGATGATGAAGCGGCCTGTCGGGCACTGCGCTGTTGTTTCCAGCGGGCGTATTATGTCACCAATTCCCTCGACCCAAGCGTTCCGGCCACGAATAAAAAATGGAACGTCAGCACCCAGCTGCAAGGCGAGCGCGCACAGCTGCTCGGTGCTGAGCTTCAGCTTCCACAGGCGGTTGAGGGCCAACAAGGTGCTGGCGGCATCGGATGAACCGCCGCCCATCCCCGCCTGGGCGGGGATGCTTTTGTGCACGCTGATGTGAGCGCCCAGTGAGGTGTGGCCGGTTTGCTGCAGCAGCCGCGCTGCGCGCACGATGAGGTCGTCTGCGGGCAGGGTGACGTTGAGGTCCTCGCGTTGGATTTGGCCGTCCGAGCGCAGCTCAAAGTGCAGGGTGTCGCACCAGTCCACCAGCATGAACACCGACTGCAGCAGGTGGTAGCCGTCGGGCCGTCGGCCTGTGAGGTGCAAAAAGAGGTTGAGCTTGGCGGGGGCCAAGACGTCGTATATCGCCTTCATGGGGCGCATTATCCGGTGCCCTCAAGGCTGGGGCGCTCAGGGGGGGGCATGGACGCGCTGTTCAGCGCTCCAGCAGCACGCGCAGGTCCACGGTGGGCGTGGGCTCCAGGCGCTGGGCGTGCAGGCGCCCCTGGTCAAGTTGGGTCAGGTCAACTTGCCAACCTGCCAGCGTGACTTGTTCGCCTTGCAGCCAATGGAACAAGGCGGCCAGCGGCAGGGCGGCGCCGGTCAGGGCCAGGGTGAGCTCGTCCATGCTGGCGTAGTTTCGGATCTCGCCTGCGCTTTGCAGCACGGCCAGGCCGGGCTGCCAGCGCAGCTCGGCCGCTGTACCGCCGAGCGGGGTGAACAAGCGCAGCGTGCCGGCCTCGGGCTGCCCCAGCAACTCGAACGAGGCATGGAAGGACTGTGGCGGCAGGCTGTCCACCTTCATGGCCAGGCGGCCATACCAAGCGGCCTGCGGGACGCTGCTGGTTTGGCGCCTGGGAGGGGCACAGGCGCCCAGGAGCATGGACAGCCCCAGTGCCAAACCTTGGTTCAGAAAAGGGCGGCGTTGGCTTCGAGCCGGTGCCAACCGGTTTTGCCACTGCCGTGGTTCTGGCCGGGGACTCACGGCTTGACGTTGAAGCGGCGCAGGGTCTCAAGCAAGGACTCGTTGTCTTTGCTCAGGGCCAGGCCTTCTTTCCAGACGCTTTGAGCGCGGCTTTTTTGCCCAGCCACCCACAACACCTCGCCCAAGTGGGCCGCAATCTCCGGGTCGGGCTTGCTGCGAAAGGCTTTCTCCAGGATGCGGATCGCCTCGTTGAGGTTGCCAGCCTTGAACTCCACCCAGGCCAGGCTGTCGCTGATGAAGGGGTCGTTGGGCGCCAGGCTCAGGGCTTTGTTGACCAACTCACGGGCTTCGGGCAAACGCACGCCACGTTCGGCGAACGAGTAGCCCAGCGCGTTGTAGGCGTTTTGGTTGTCGGGTTGCTGTTCGATGATGGTGCGCAAGAGCTTTTCCATCACGTCGTAGCGCTGCAGTTTGTCGGCCAGCATGGCCTGGTCATAGAGCAGATCTGCGTCGTCAGGAAAGTCGACCAAGGCCTTGTCCAGCAGCTGGAATGCGGCCTCGAACTGCTTTTGGCCCCGCAGCAACTGCACCTCGGCCATCAGGCGCGAGCGAGCCTCCGCTGGGGTGCTGGTGGGCAGCGATTGCAGCAGTTTGAGGCCTTCTTCAACACGGCCTTGTTGGGCCAGGATCGACGCCTGCCGGGCTTTGGTCGTGGCTTGCAGGGCGGGGCTGCTGACTTTGTTGAGCCAGCCTTGGGCGGCCTCGGTGTCCTGGCGCTTTTCGGCCAGCAGGGCCAGCGACAAATAGGCCTGCGATTCACCCCGTTGGCGGGCCTCGTCCTCAGGCTGTTGAGCCACCAGTTTCAAGTAGCGTTCCAGCGAACGCTGGCCGGCGGCTTGTTGGTTTTGTTCTGCCTGCAAGGCGCCCAGAATCAGCCAGGCTTCGGGCAGGTCGGCGCGGTCGTGGGTGGCTTTTTCGAGCTGCTGCTGCGCTTCTGCGTAGCGCTGATCGCTGATCAGCGCACGGGCGTACGCCGTGCGCAGGTCCGGGCGGGCGTAGGTGGACAGGTACTGCTTGATCATGGCCTCGGCGGCGGGCAGTTGCGGGTCCATCAACTCCAGCGCCAGGCGGATCGGGGCTTCCGCCCCCGGCTTGAGCATCAAGGCTTTGCGCGCCGCATCCAAGGCCAGGGGTTTGCGTCCGGCAGCCAGGCGCATCTGGCCCACCACCATCCAGGCATCAACGCCGACGGCGGGGTCGACCAGTTCTTTGGCCAGGGCCTCTTCCACCAAGCGCGCGGCCTGGGCGCGATCACCCACGCGGCTGTAGATTTGCACGATGGCGGCCAGGGCCTGCGGCTTTTGCGCCAGTGGCGTCATGGCCAATTCGCGTTGCAGGGGTTCAGCCGTGTCGTTGATGCGGTTCAGCGCGATCAGGATTTGCAGCACGTAGCGGTTGGCTTCGCGCGAGTCAGGTTGGGCCAGGCGCCAGTTCTGTGCGGCTTGCAAGGCCGACTCGCCCGAGCGCGCCTGCAGGGCCACCTCCATGGCGCGTTGGAACAGTCGCGCGTCATTGGTGCGGCGTGCGCTGTCGAGCAGCAGGGCAAATCCGGTGGCGGCCTCATTGCCCTTGGCGTTCATCTCGCCGAGCAAAATCTCGTAGAACAGTTGGGCGTCCAGAGACGAGTTGACCACCTTGCTTTCGGGCTCCGCCTCGGGGGGCGGCGTCTGGGCCAGGACGGACCCGGACAGGGTCATCAAAACAGCGATGGCAACAGGGCCCAAGCGGAGAAATGGCAACATCGACCCATAATAATCCATGCCTGTCAACGAAGTGCGCGATGCCTGAATTACCTGAAGTCGAAGTCACCCGGCGCAGCTTTGCTGACCGCATTGCCGGGGCCCGCATCGCGTCCGTGACCTTGGGCAAGCCCTTGCGCTGGCCCCTGGGCTGTGCCCCAGACGACCTGGTCGGGCGCCGAGTCTTGGGCGTGCGCCGGCGCGGCAAATACCTGTTGCTGGACCTGGATGAGGGGCTGTTGCTGCTGCACCTGGGCATGTCGGGTAGCCTGACCTTTGCCCCGGCGGGCGTGCCCGCGGGCACCCATGACCACTTTGACCTGCTGACGAACCAAGGCCTGTTGCGCTTGCATGACCCCCGGCGTTTTGGCGCCGTGGTGCACGCCGCCAGCGAAGCCGACCCGGTGGCGCGCAAGCTGCTGGGCCACCTGGGCCTGGAGCCGCTGGGTGACACCTTTCAAGTGGATGCCTTTCATGCAGGGCTGAAACAACGGCGCTCGGCCATCAAGCAGGTCTTGCTGGCGGGCGATGTGGTGGTGGGGGTGGGCAACATCTACGCGTCGGAGGCCTTGTTTCTGGCGGGCATTCGCCCCACCACGCGGGCGGACCGCATCAGCCTGCCGCGTGCGCGTCTGTTGCATACCGCCATCCGCGATGTGCTGGGCCGAGCGGTGGAGAAGGGTGGCAGCACCTTGCGCGACTTCAGCAATGCGCAGGGCGAGAGTGGCTACTTTCAGTTGGAGGCGGCGGTCTACGGGCGCGCCGGACTGCCTTGCCGGCGTTGCGAGACCCCGGTGCGCCTGCTCAAGCAGGGCCAACGTTCGACCTTTTTTTGCCCGGTTTGCCAGCGCCCCTGAGGGGCTTGGGGCGGTGCTATATTGACCGGCACAGCCGATCAGGACCACCGTGGGCATTTCTTTCAACGAACAATTTGACCAGCATGGCGCCTGGCGCCGTGACTTTGCGCTGCGCCTGAAGCAACTGGGCGAATGGACCCGCACCCACCGCCTGGCCGACACGGCCGTCCAGGCCCAATTGCAGCGCCTGGAAGCTCAGGTGCGCGCCGACAAAGTCACGGTGGCCTTTGTGGCCGAGTTCTCACGCGGCAAGTCAGAGCTCATCAACGCCTTGTTCTTTGCCGGCTATGGGCGCCGCATCATGCCGGCAGCGGCGGGCCGCACCACCATGTGCCCCACTGAGCTGGGCTACGAACCCGAGCTGCCCGCTTGCCTGCGCCTGCTGCCGGTGCAGACCCGACTGCAGCCCCTGGCCCTGGCCGAGTGGCGCGAGCAGCCCGAGCAGTGGACCCACCTGGACCTGGACCTGCAAGACCCCGAAGCCCTGGCCGCCACGTTGGAGATGGTGTCCGAGGTCATTCGCGTGAGCCAGGACGAGGCCCGCGCGCTGGGTTTTTGGCACGACGACGACCCCCAAGACAACCCCTTGCCCGACGCGGCAGGGCTGATCGAAATCCCGCGCTGGCGCCACGCCCTGATCAACCTGGCCCACCCCCTGCTGGAGCAGGGCCTGGTGATCCTGGACACGCCTGGTCTGAACGCGGTGGGCGCCGAGCCCGAATTGACCGTGAGCCTGATTCCGCAGGCCCATGCGGTGGTGTTCATCTTGGCTGCCGACGCCGGCGTGACCCGCTCGGACCTGGCCATGTGGCGCGAACACCTGAGCCCACCCGAGGGCACGACGGCCTCGCGCCTGGTCGTGCTCAACAAAATCGACACGCTGTGGGACGCGCTCAGCAGCCCGGAGCAAATTGAGTCGCAAATCCAGCGCCAACGCGCCCATTCGGCCGAGATGCTGGGGGTGCCCGAGCAGCAGGTGCTGGCCGTGTCGGCGCAAAAAGGCCTGGTGGCCAAGGTGTCGCAAGACGCCGCCCTGCTGGCCGCCAGCCGCTTGCCAGCGTTGGAAGACGCCCTGGGTCAGGGCCTGTTGGGCCAGCGGCGGGCGATTTTGCAGCAGGCCGTGTCGCAAGGCGTGGGCAGCCTGCGCTTGGAGTTGGGTCGGGTGTTCAACATCCGCCGCCGCGACTTGGCCGAGCAGATGCTGGAGCTCAACGGCCTGCACGGCAAGAACGCTTCGGTCATTCACAGCATGCGGCTGCGCATCGAGCAAGAACAAGGTGAGTTTGACGAGAGCCACGCACGGGTCCAGGCAGTCAAGTCCGTGCACCTGAAGCTGCAGCGCGAGGCCTTGCACCCGCTTTCCACCGGCAACCTCAAATTGGTGCTGACCCAGCTCACCCAGGCGCTGCGCCAACCCGGCTTCAAGCTGGGGGTGCGCCGCGCTTACGGCGACGCTTTTGCCGAGCTGCGCCGGGTGCTGGCCAGCACTGTGCAGGCCAGTGGCGAGCTGCAGTCCATGCTGGCGAGTTCATTCAAGCAGTTCAATGCCGAATATGGGTTCTCGCTTCAGGTGCCCAACCCGCCCGACATGAGCCGCTACGAAGCGGATCTGGCCCGCATCGAAAGCGGCCACCTGCAGTACCTGACCTTCAGCCACGCCTTGAAGTTGGCCCAGCCGGCATTTGCCGAGCGCCTGGTGCGGGCCCTGGGCACGCGGCTGCGCGTGGTGCTGGAGACCGCCTCCAGCGACCTGCAGACCTGGAGCCACGCCGCCGTGGCGCAGATGGATTCGCAGGTGCGTGAGCGCCGGCGCAGCTTCATCCGCCGCCTGGAGGCGATTGACCGCATTCAGCAGGCGGCCTCCAGCCTGGCTGAGCGCATTGCCGAGATCGAGGCCAGCGAAGCCAAGCTGCAGCAACTGGAAAAGCAGTTGTGCGGCCTCACCGATGATTTGCTCGAGGCGGTGGACCAGGTCCCCGCCCGTCCCCCTACCGAGACTTTTTCTGCATGACGATGGAAACCCTGGCCCAGCGGGTCGTCCGCTGGCAGCGCGCGCATGGGCGCCATGACCTGCCCTGGCAAAACACCCGCGACCCTTACCGCGTCTGGCTGTCGGAAATCATGTTGCAGCAGACCCAGGTGTCAACCGTGCTGGACTACTTTCCCCGCTTTTTAGCCCGCTTCCCGGATGTGGCTGCTTTGGCCCAAGCCGAGCAGGACGAGGTGCTGGGTCTGTGGAGCGGCCTGGGCTACTACAGCCGCGCGCGCAACCTGCATGCCTGTGCCCGCCAGGTGATGAGCGAGCACGGTGGGGCGTTTCCGCGCTCGGCTGAGGCCCTGGCCACCTTGCCGGGCATTGGTCGCTCCACGGCCGCAGCCATCGCCTCGTTTTGCTTTGAGGAGCAGGTCGCTATTTTGGATGGCAACGTCAAGCGCGTGCTGACCCGTGCGCTGGCCTTTGACGGTGACCTGGCTGTGGCCGCCGAGGAGCGCCGCCTGTGGGCTCTGGCCACCGACTTGCTGCCAGAGGCGGCGCCAGCCGAGCCCGGTCAGGCCTGGCCCCGGTCGCCCGACATGCCGGCCTATACGCAAGGCCTGATGGACCTGGGGGCCACGGTGTGCAGCACGCGCAAGCCCAGCTGCCTGCTGTGCCCGCTGCAGCCCATTTGCCGCGCCCAGGCCGCGGGTGAGCCTGAGCGTTACCCGGTGCGTACCCGCAAGCTCAAGCGCCGAGCCGAACGCTGGTGGCTGTTGCTCTTGCAGGGCCCGCAGGGTGAAGTGTGGTTGCAGCAGCGACCGCAAAAAGGCATTTGGGCGGGCATGGACAGCCTGCCCGTGTTTGAGGACGAGGCTGGATTGAAGCTGGGCTTGCAAGCGGCCTTGGGGTGTGCCGTGACCCTCGATTCAGCGCAGGTGCTAGAGCCCTTCCTGCATGTGCTGACGCACCGGGATTTGTACCTGCACCCGGTGTGCTTGCGGGTTCCGGCGGGCCTCAGTCCGCAGGTCGACGTGCTGCCGGGGCGCTGGTTGGGGGCCGATGTTTGGCCCACGGCCGGGCTACCGACACCGATCCGAAAGGTGCTGGTGCAGCAGGCGGGCGCGTCCACCTGAAGGCGAGGGGCCCGAAGACCTGCGTTGAGTTGGGTGGAGGACTGAGCGTGGTCAGAGGCCCACAGCGCCTGGCGCCTTCATGGGCTTGGGCTCACTGGCTGTCCAGCTCGCGGTGGCGCGACAGCGTCACCCACTGGCTGGCGAATTGCCGTGCCAACTGCTCCACCAGGTAAACCGAGCGGTGCTGGCCGCCGGTGCAGCCAATGGCCACCGTCACATAGCTGCGGTGGTCGCGCGCCATGGGTTCAAGCCAGCGCGACACAAAGTCGGCGATCTGTTGCTGCATGTCCTGCACCTGCGGGTGCACGGCCAGGTAGTCGGCCACCGGGGCATCCTTGCCCGTCAGGGCGCGCAGCTCGGGCTCGTAGTGCGGGTTGGGCAGCATGCGCACATCAAACACAAAATCGGCGTCGACCGGGATGCCGCGCTTGAAGGCGAAAGACTGGAACACCAGGGTCAGCTGGCTGGCCGGGGCCGAGACCAGGTCTTTGACGTGGCGTTGCAGTTGGGCCGCGCGGATGAAGCTGGTGTCGATCACATGCGCCTGGTCGCGCAGGTCGGCCAGCAGTTCTCGTTCCAGCTCGATGGCCTGCACCAGGGCTCGCTCTTGGGTCGCGCCTTGCGACAGCGGGTGGCGGCGCCGGGTTTCGGAATAGCGGCGCACCAGGATGTCGGTGGTGGCGTCCAAAAACAGCGAGCGCACCGTGATGCCCGCTTCACGCAAGGCCGCCAAATGCGTTGGCACCTGGGGCAGCGAGGTGGCGCTGCGCACGTCCATGGCAATGGCCAGCTTGTGGGCGTGGTGCTCTTGTTCCAGTGCGACCAGGGGCTGCAGCAGCTCGGGCGGCAGGTTGTCCACGCAGTAAAAGCCGGCGTCTTCCAGGGCGTGCAGGGCAACCGACTTGCCCGAGCCCGACATGCCGGTGATGAGGATGATGTCCATGGTTCAGGCTCTTTTTTTGCGGGGGGCAGGGGGCTCGGCGCCCAGCATTTCACGGGCATGGGCCAGCGAGGCCTCAGACTGGGTTTCACCGCCCAGCATGCGGGCGATTTCTTGCACCCGCGATTCTCCGCTGACCGGGGCCACCCCGCTGCGCGTGTGGCCTTGTGGGTCGGTGACCTTGGCCACCCGCAGGTGCTGGTGGGCGCTGGCCGCGACCTGGGCCAGGTGGGTCACGGCCAGCACCTGGCGGTCTTGGCCCAGCTGGCGCATCAGCCGGCCCACGGTTTGGGCCACGGCACCACCGACACCCGAATCCACCTCATCAAAAATCAGGGTCTGCGCCTGGCCCAGCTGGCTGGTGGTGACGGCAATGGCCAGCGCGATGCGCGACAGCTCACCGCCCGAGGCCACTTTGCCCACGGGCTTGGTGCTGGTGCCCGCGTGGCCGGCCACCAAAAAGGCCACGTCCTCCAGGCCGCTGGCCGTGGGTTGGGCCGCCGCGGGCAGGGCCACCTCAAAGCGGCCCCCCTTCATGCCCAGGGACTGCATGGCCTGGGTGATGGCGCGCGACAGCTGGGGCGCCGCCACGGCGCGGCTGCGCGACACCTGGCGCGCCGTGGCCAGGTAGTGCTGTTCAGCCTGGGTCGCGTTGCGTTCCAGCTGGTCCAGGTTGGCGGCAGCGTCCAGGGCGCGCAGCTCGGTCTTCCAGTCGGCCAGCAGCTGTGACAGGTCCGTGGGGGGGCGCTTGTAACGTCGCGCCAGGCCCATCCATTGGGTCAGGCGTTGGTCCAGTTGGGCCAGGGTGTCGGGGTCCAGGTCAGTGCGACGCAGCCAAGCGTGCAGCGAATGGGCTGCGTCCTCGGCTTGCGCCAAGCTGCTGGCCAGCACGTCGGCAATGGCCTGGAATTCAGGCTCCAGGTGCTCGTGTTCTTGCAGCTTGGACTGGGTGCGCGAGAGCAGGGACAGCGCGCCAGACTCTTCGGCCTCCAAAATGTCCAGCGCCGCTTGGGCGCCCTCCAGCAAGGTGTGCATGTGGGACAGGCGGGTGTGCTGGCTGCTGAGTTCTTCCCACTCGTCCGGGGCGGGGGCTAGCTTGTCCAGCTCGCCGATCTGCCAGGTCAGGCGTTCGCGCTCGCGCAGCAAGGTGGCCTGGGCCGCGCGGGCTGATTCCAGTGCGCCTTGGGCCTGGCGCCATTGCTGCCAGGCAGCGTCCAGCGGACGGGTGTCAAGTTGGGCGTAGGCGTCCAGCAGGCCGCGCACCGACTCGGGGCGGGTCAGGCTTTGCCAGGCGTGCTGGCCGTGGATGTCCAGCAGCAGGTCGCCCAGCTGGCGCAGCTGGGTGGCGGTGGCGGGGGTGCCATTGATCCAGGCGCGGCTTTTGCCCTGGGTGTCCACGGTGCGGCGCAGCAGCAGGCTGTCTTCGCCGTCCAGCCCGGCCTCTTGCAGCCAGGCCAGCACGCTGGGCGTGTGGTCGAACTCGGCGCACAGGTCAGCGCGCTGGGCACCGTCACGCACCACCGAGGCCTCGGCGCGGGCGCCCAGGGTCAGTTGCACGGCATCGATCAGGATGGACTTGCCGGCGCCGGTCTCGCCGGTCAGCACGGTGAAGCCCTGGGCCAGGTCCAGCTCCAGCGCTTCCACAATCACAAAGTCGCGCAGGGTGATGCGTTTGAGCGCCACGGTCAGGAGCCTCCTTCGTTCCAGTGCATTTTTTTGCGGAGCGTGTCGAAGTAGCTCCAGCCTTTGGGGTGCAGAAAGCGGGCCCGGTGCTCGGAGCGCCGCACGGTGATGCGGTCGCCCAGCAACAGCGATGCCAGCGACTGCATGTCGAAATTGGCGCTGACGTCGCGCCCGCTGACGATCTCGATCGCCACCTCGGCCGCGTCGGCCAGCACGATGGGTCGGTTGGACAAGGTGTGCGGCGCAATCGGCACCAGGATCCAGCCTGGAATCGAGGGGTGCAGCAGCGGTCCGCCAGCCGACAGCGCGTAGGCGGTTGAGCCCGTGGGCGAGGCAATGATCAGCCCGTCGGCGCGTTGGTTGGCCACAAAGTGGCCGTTGACCTCGACACGCAGCTCCACCATGCCAGCCGTGCCGCCCCGGTTGACTACCACGTCGTTGAGCGCCAGCGCATCAAACACGCAATGCCCGTCGCGCATCACGCGGGCATGCATCAGGCTGCGGTGGTCTTCTTCGTACTCGCCGCGCAGCATGGGGTGCAGCGTGGTTTGGTAGTTTTCAAGCGGAATGTCGGTGATGAAACCCAGCCGCCCTTGGTTGATGCCGATCATGGGCACGCCGTAAGGCGCGAGGCGCCGGCCGATGCCCAACATGGTGCCATCGCCCCCCACCACCAGACACAGGTCACAATGGGTGCCAATGGCCTCCACGCTCATACCCGGGTATTGGTTCAAGCCCGTGTTGGCCAGGGTCTCACTTTCGAGCACCACCTCACAGCCCTGACGGGCCAGGAAGTGGGCGATATCGTCCAACACCATGCGCGAGCTGACGGCATTCGGGCCAGCCCCTTGGGTCTGGTATTTGCCGATCAGGGCGACGTGCTGGAATTTGGACTTCATCAATAAATTACATCATTAAAATCGTGACATGCTCGATGACCGTGCCAAGTTGTTGCTGAAAGCGCTGGTGGAGCGCTATATCGCAGACGGCCAGCCTGTCGGGTCGCGCACGCTCTCGCGGGCCTCGGGGCTGGAGCTGTCGGCTGCCACCATCCGCAACGTGATGTCGGACCTGGAGGAGTTGGGCCTGATCGCCAGCCCCCACACTTCGGCTGGCCGCATCCCCACGGCGCGCGGCTACCGCCTGTTTGTGGACACCATGCTGACCGTGCAGCGCGAACAGCTGCTGACCCCCCAACTGGCCCCCGAGCAACCCCAAAAAGTCATCGCCAACGCGGCCAATCTGTTGTCCAACCTGTCGCAGTTTGTGGGTGTGGTGATGGCGCCACGGCGCACATCCGTGTTCCGCCACATCGAGTTCTTGCGCCTGTCGGACCGGCGCTTGCTGGTGATCATCGTGTCGCCCGACGGCGACGTGCAAAACCGCGTCATCTTCACCGAGTCTGACTACACCCAGGCCCAGTTGCTGGAGGTGGCCAACCAGCTCAATGCCAACTACGCTGGCCTGGCCATCGAGCAAGTGCGCGAGCGGCTCAAAGGCGAGGTTGAAAGCCTGCGTGGCGAAATCGCCGCCCTGATGCAGGCTGCGGTCAATGTCAGCTCCGAGGCGCACGACCAGTCGCAAGACGAGGTGGTGATCTCGGGCGAGCGCAATTTGCTGTCGGTCAGCGACTTTTCGGGCGATCTGAGCCACCTGCGGCGCGCCTTTGACCTGTTTGAGCAAAAGACCCAATTGATGCGATTGCTGGACATCTCCAGCCAGGCCGAAGGCGTGCGAATCTTCATTGGCGGCGAAAGCCAGGTGGTGCCGTTTGAAGAGCTGTCGGTCGTCAGCTCGCCCTATGAGGTCAACGGGCAGGTCGTTGGCACCCTGGGCGTGATCGGACCTACACGCATGCCGTATGACCGGATGATCCAGATCGTGGACATCACCGCGAAATTGGTCAGCAACGCGCTGAGCCACCATAAGTAGGCTCTTACAATATCGAGGCTGGTTCTGCTGGCTGTGCCGTGTTGTCGTTGTGACAAGGCTGTTGGCGCAGTGGAACACGGGGGGCGTTAGCTCAGTTGGTTAGAGCAGAGGACTCATAATCAAGAGGCCCGAGCGATTAACCGCCACTTTTTTCGGACTGGTTGCTTGATTCCAACGCTTTGAAATCAAGCACTTACAGCGGTCTGGCGATTCCGCCGGATTGCTACCGAGGAAGTTGGCGGGTGGGCGCTTGCTACGTTCTTGCTACTGAGGGAGAAATGGCGTTTTTCGGCGGCCTTTGGGGTCGCTGAAAGCGCGGAGAGTTGAAGTTGTTTTATGAATGGGCCGTTAGCTCAGTTGGTTAGAGCAGAGGACTCATCGAAATGGTGACCTTGCCGTGAAAGCGGCAATGGAAAAACCGGGTGAACTCAGGGAAACCGTCAGCCAGTCAATGGCCCGGCAATCCTGAGCCAAGCTCGCTGAAGGCAGGTCGAAGGACCGGTAGGCGAGAAGGTGCAGAGACTAGGGTGTGAGGAGCCAATCCGATAAGCATCCCAAGAGCGCCCGGCACCCTAACGCGCGGAGCAATTCGCGGCGAGGGTGGTGAGATAGTCCAGGGAATGGGGAAACTCATGCAAACCTGAATCCTTTGGTCGTTGGTTCAAGTCCAACACGGCCTACCATTCATAAGACAATTAGACCGATGTCCAGCAAGGCCCCCAACACCTCAAGTCTCAGCGACTTCCTTCGCTTTGATGCAGGGCGGCCGGAATTGCGGGCCCTGTTCGTTCCGGGTGCCAATTGGCGGAAGAAGCGCCAGTACCCCGAGTTGAAGCCCTTAGACAGCTTCACGCGAGATGACTATTTCCGTTTGGCTTGGGAGCTGCTTCGACGAATGCCGCGATACCGCAGGCAGTACCGGAAGCTCGAAGACCTTGGCATCAAGACGGCGACATTTTTCAAGCCAAGTTCAAGTTCTTTTTATTCCAGCGACAACCCGCCCGGTTTTCCCGGTTGGGCCAATGTGCCGTTGCGTGGGCACAAGTGCGAGCCTCCGATGGCGTTTCAAGACGACACCTTCGGCACGTACATAGAGGCACAGACGGCAGCAGGCCAGCCCTGGTTCGTGATGAATCGGCGCAAATGGGTGATGGACTTTTGGGGGCTGCACTATTTGCCAGACCCCACGACTCCTTTTGATGGATTGCCCAAACGCGAGCTGTTCAATGCCCCTGCCGCATCCGTCACCGTTGTATCGAATGCTGCACCGGCAGACCGCCCGCGGGTGGTGAACACCTACCTGCGCCAAAACGAAATACTGATTCGCTTCCGGTTGGATGCATCGCTTGACCAGCAAATCGCATCGGTTCGGCAGGAGGTCGAGCGAGCTCAAGAGATCGCCGTGGAGCGTGCCCAGAGTGTGCTCGACCCGCTGCCTCTACCAGGGCGGCGCAAGGCAGGCAAGAACGCACTGAGCGATGAGGATGCAGCGTTTCAGCACAGTCCGCGTGTACGAGCCAAGGCAGGGCGTGTGTTGCTTAAGCAGCTGGAGCTGAGCCCATTTTGGTTGCGAACGTGGGACGCAATCGCCGAGGCCAGAATGCAACAAGGTATCGCTGTGCCCCGTCTGGATCGCAAAGGAATCATCGACCAGTTTGACGATGTGTGTGCTGATCTACCGACCGAATCGGACGTGCCGAAGGGCTCTGTGTCTTCTGACTTTTCGGCCGAGGTTGATATGCCGGACGACGAAGCTATCGAGGTAACCACGCGTCCCAAGAGGGAGCAAGGTTTGAAGCAAGTTGTAGGCGACGCACTCACTCCCGCCATGGTCCCGAATTGGGGCATGCGCAGCGAAAAGTACATAGAAAAAAGCGACGAGGCCTTTCGGCAACTCGTCGCGTTGGCTTTCACGCTGAAGGCGGACTGATCGAGCACTTCGTCAGGCCAGAGCGCATTCGGCGTCGTCCTCCCCGTTCCAGAGTCCGGGCGGCGGCGTCACCGCATTGGTCAAGGTGAAGACGTCACCCAACTGCACCAAATCGCCGTTGCTTTCGGGTGGGGGCGTCGTGATGTCGAAGCCCAACTCTTCAGCGAAGTACGCCACCTGCCGCTTGTACGCTTTGGGTTCCAGCAGCAGCGTCAAGTCGTCCCCGTTTTCCCAGCAGCGGTAAGTCGTTCGGTACATGTGCTTGACGTCCCGCAGGTCCAATCCGCTCAGCCCAGCGCGTACCGAACCACGGAGGTTCAGGCGATTGAAGGCGCTTTCCAACTCGGCCTTCAGCGTCTGAAATGTGCAGTCCCGTGGCTTCGTCATGTCCATGGCCTTCAGCTTAGGGTAGCGCAGCACCACTTCAGAACGGATGACGGTCTTGGCGAAGTTCAAGATGGCCTCGCGATTCGGCAGGTCGGCGGGCAGGCTCTTGGTGTCGATCAGTTGCTTGGCCTTGTCGTAAAACTTCTGCGACGAACCTTGCGAGTGCTGATTGCGATACACCGTTTCACCATATCCGTAGGTCGAGGTGTCGATGCCCTTGTCAATCAGCTCATGCGCCAGTTCGACCAGCAGGCGAGTGGGCGTGACACCCTCCGGCACTTCAAGATTCACCCCCACATCGAGCCGTTTCAGTGTCAAGTGCTCCTCGTTTTCGATTTGGCGCTTTTCTTCTGCCGAAAAGGCCACCCGGCGTTTGCGGTGCGCGGCCTTGAACGCATCACGGACCAGTGCGGGCACATTGCATGATCCGAACACGTTGTGCCCTTGGTTGTATCCAATCACACTGCCCTCAATGACCAAGATGGCCTTTGACGGCAAGTGCAGCACGTTCAATTCCTTGCCATGGAACGGACCCGGCACAGACACGCGCTTTGCGCGTGGTGGCATAGACGAAGAGTTGACCTCTTCGGCACCATCCTGTCCGCCGGAAACATATTGGTCAAACTGTGTGGTGATGGTGTCCGCAAATACCTTGTTTTCATTCAACATTTCAATCTCACTTCTGCGTTGGCCACAGACCCATATTGGTAGAGGGGGTCTATAAGCTCATATATCTAGACTAGTCATACATGGCATATCTACATACCAATATGTACGTATATACATGTATTACACGGTGCACTCGTGCCGAGGCCCGGTGCGAAATGACATGGTCTTACGGCTTCATGCGCGACCTCCTTTTGGAGTGGCTTGGTAAACCACCTTGGCCTCGATGAAGGCCTCCAGGTCTTTGCGCCGATAGCGCACCGTGCGCCCGTACTTCACGTAAGGCAGTTCATACCTCTTGGTACACCGCCAAACCGCCAGCGTCTTGGCATTCTTCAGTCCCAAAATGACTGCGGCCTCGGCCTCGCTCAATAGCGCGTTACTGGTCTCAGGTTGTTTCATCCTTCGCTCCGTTGTTGCAATGGGTTCACTGTAGATTTCCAGTAATTCAAAACGCGCTCTTTGTGGGGTGGTAAATCGCACGCTTAAAGCCAGCTAGTTCTGGTGGTAAAAGCTGCTGACCTGAGCGTCTTACGTCTCCAGAACATGTGTCTGGCGAAGTCACACGCCGCTTGCCAGACCTGATCGCAGGCGGCTAAAACGGTAAAGCGCGAGCCGAAACGGCCACCGATCAGACTGACCGCTGCGCTCGTATCTCACTGCGGCACCGCCGCGAAACCCCCAACGCACACATGACAGCCCGTGCCTCTGGCAGCACTGGCACGCCGCTGCATGACCGTGCCAACCCTTGAAAGGAACGAGAGATGAACCGACTCAGCAAAGGAGAGACGAAATGGCTGTGAAGCTGGTAACCCAAGAGACGCTGACCGACTGCGGTCTGGCATGTGTTGCCATGGTGTCCGGCAAATCGCTGGAGACCGTGCGCAAGTTCGCCGTGAAGGAGTTGGGCTATCCAAAGGATGGGCCGTACACGACCACACATGAAAACCTGTACAAGATGCTGGCCCATTTCGGCATCGGCCATGGCAAGAAGGCGCCGTTCAAGAGCCTGGCTGCCATGCCATCGCTGGCGATCATGGAGACGCGCAAGATGCCCAGCACGGGTAATTCGCACTTGGTGGTCTTCGAGCGTTTGCCGGATGGTGACGAGCGGGTGCTGGACCCCGGCTTTTGGCTGAAGCAGCAAGAGCGCCGGGACTGGAATCGCATCAAGCTCGATACCTTCGTGCCGGTGCTGGTTGGCGAGCAGCCCAGCACGCCTAAAAAGAGCGCCAAAAAGGCAGCGGCCGAACCGGTCGAATCGGTCAGCAACGACGACAAGGCACCCAGCGATAAGAAGGCGAAGCCCGTTAAGGTGACGGCGGCGACAGAAGCGAGGCAGAAGACCAAGCCGACAACGGCGAAGAAGGCGCCCAAACCGGCTGCGGTGGCTGACGGAGGTGTGCAGCAGCCAGATGCCGCGTCAGCACAGCCCGATACGACTGCCGAGGCCCCTGCCACGGAAGGCGCAGCCGGCATCACCCCACAGGAGTGATGCCATGGTGCTGGAACAGTTGCTGCTCCAGCCGCTGCGCCGAATAGAGCTGATCCAGCCGTGGCGTGCGGCTGGCAATCGGCCCGGCGTGGTGGGCGACAGCTTGCTGGCGGGCGCCATGGCGCTCCACTTCGAGCACTCTGCGCTGGTCTTCAGGTCGCCGCTGCGGTTCTCTGCTTGTCAGACAGGCACTGTGATCGGCTTCCGGTCGAACGGTGCTGTCCAAACGCTGGGCTACCGCTTTGATGTTGTGCCTGCGGAGGATGTTGGCGGGCTCTTTAGTGCCTGCGAGCCTCGGCTATCACTGAGGCCCGACCAGTGGCCAGGGCTATGTCATGTTGGCAAGGCGCAGTCGGTGTTTTTGTTGGCGGACCTTGGGCAGCATGGCGCCTCGAACTGCCTCAGGCTTCGGTTGCTAGACCGAGGTTGGTGCAGCGTCATGTACCGCCGCGACCTGGACGGCGCCATCGAACTGTCGCCCCAAGATGAACGCGCCGAAGTGCCTAGCATCTCAGTCCGCTCCCCGGAAGATGAGTTTGGCTGGCTACATCCGGCCAGTGCGCACCCGTTTGTTCTGGAGGGGCAGTACTGGCGGACGGCGCACCCGCGAGATTGGCCGTGGCCTTTGGCGCCGGAGTGGCGAAGTCAACCGCTCAGCAGTGAGTACCGGCGTGTCATGAAAGCTGCGCTGCGGGCACGGTTTGAGCAGCACGGCAATCTGCGTAGGCGGTTCCTGGCCTTGGGCATTTCCGTCGTGGTGACTGGCGTGGCAGACGGTTTGATCGAAGAACTTGCCGCTGAACTTCGGGAGATTTACTGACTGGTCTTGCCCGGTGAGTGCTTCAGCGGGGCCTCGGGCGGTAAGCCAGGAACATCCGCCAACAGCTTCTTGACGGACTTCTGCATAGCGGCAGAAGCTCGGCCATACCGATAGATCAGGTCGGCCAGCTCATCGGTGTCCGCATAGAAGTACGCCACGGGTATGCCCAGCACATCGGCGATGCGGCTCACCGTGAGCAGATCAGGCCGATGAACACCAGTTTCATATCGGTTGATCCTGGCATTGGCTGCCGATTCATCCAACCCAATATCGACCCCTAACTTTCGCTGCGAAAGTGCGCTCGCGAGCCTGGCACGCCTGAGTCGCGCTCCCCATTGCTCATCTAAGTCGGACGTATCTCGCTTCATCTGCTACGAGATTCGTCTATATTTCCATTATTAACTAGTTCGAGATACGTATCAGTCCAATGAAGCCAAGCAAGAATTCAACCCAAAAGTCGACACTCTCAATGAACATTTTGGTGCTGGCCGCGTTGTGCACGGCAGCATCTGCCCATGCTGAACTGCGCCTGTCCTGCCCTGTGCAGTGGGAGCAGTTGAACGCGCTGCGCGGAGCCGAACTCAATGCTTCGGTCATGGGCGTCAAAGTGCGTGACTGGACGCCCGAGTACCTGGACCAAGTCCGCCGCAAGAGCGAGGAATGCAGTCGCAGCGGTGCTGGCCCGGAGTCCCTTCGCAAGGCAGAGCACATGGATGGCGTCAGCCGTGTCTACCCCGCCGCCAAGCAGTTCATTGCAGAGAACGCTGATCGCGTCCAGCAGGAGAAAACCCGCGACCAGATCGGTGCCACGGTGCAACAGTCCGACCTGAAGCAGGTGATCACCTTGGATGGCAAAGGCCTGCCCAAGTCAATCACCATCGTCTACGGCCCGACCGGTCGTGCCACCAAGAGCTGCGACATGCTCAGCGGTGGCATCGGCTATGCCACCGCTGAAAGCTACGGCCAAGCCGTGCAGTTCGCCCGCATGTGCCAGCAGGTCGGCTTGACATCGGCGGAGACGGTCACGAATCTGGAGCGGCAGGCAGCAGCGGTGCCGACCTTGTACAAGGCGTTGGATGCATTTGCCGACCGGGCCAAACAGCTTGCCGCAACCAGCAACCCTGCCGAAGGCCAGCTCAAGGAACTCGAAGTGCAGCAGCAAAAGCTCTCTGGACAGTTACGGGCCTTGCAGTTGCCGAACAATGATGAGGCATTCGTTGCGGCCAACAAGACAGTGACCGAGATGCGCGAGCGAGTGCAGATGGCCGCGTGTGGGGATCAGGCTGTCAAAGCGGGCTTCCCGGTCAGTTGGAAGGCGAACTACATCGTGATGGAACTGAACTCGCCCGAGCTGTTCTGCAACTTTGTCCAAGCGGCGCAACGCAATGGGGCGCAAATACGCTACCTCGCGACAGGTCTGCTCAGCAAGGAGGGCTTTGAGGTTAAGAGCCCGAAGCGCACGGTGCAAGTCTTCACACAAGCCGAACGCATGCCCGGCGGTGATCCAAGCGTGAAGGTGATGATTCCCGTGTCGGCCAAGATTGACGGGAAGTCCACCGATGTGACGCGTAACAACCTTCGGGCTGTGGCAGCGGAATTGATCGCAGCCATGCGCAACCAGTGAGAGCAAGGCCCATGTACCAATCCTTTGTTAAATCGCTGGTGGCCTCCGCCTTGTGCATGTCTTCGCTTGTCGCATTGGCCCAAGACGCAGCAGTCCCCAAGCATCTCCAGCTTGCCCGTGAGTTCGTGGCCAACACCAAGCAAGAGAACAATGAGTACTCCAATACACAGGTGATGGTGCGCATGCCCGGTGAAAAAGGGGCGACAGACTACATCGTTCACACGGACTGCACGGGCTTTGTGGAATCTATGCTCCGGCGTACCAAGAGTGGTGTACTGGAACAGATGCAGTCCAAGAAGTTCACCACGAGGCACAGCATCTATGACTACCACCCCAGCATCGAGAAGGGTGAAGCGTTCGAGCGCATCACCAAAGTCACGGACTTGAAACCGGGCGATGTGGTGGCCTGGCTGTACGTGAATACGAAGGGGCATACCGCTGCCGGACACATCCTGTTCGTGGACGAAGCGCCGGTCAAAGTCAAATCCCGTCTGCCTTTCGCTTGGAACAGCACTCAGTACGAAGTGCGCATTATCGACACCTCACAGGAGGCCAAGAGCCGGGACGACACCCGCTATGTCAGCGATGCAGGGCTACGCGATGAGAACGAAGCTCGTGGCAAGGAAAACGGCACCATCGCCAGTCCGAACTTCAAAGGGGTTGGCCGGGGCACGATCCGTTTCTACGCTGACGACACTACCGGCGAGATTAAGGGTGTTGCCTACAACATCGACAACGCCAAGTTCCATGCGCAGGGCACGGACTGGAACATTGTGATGGGGCGGCCGAAGCTGATCGTCGCAAGTGGAGGATGACGGTGGCGGCAAGCAAACTGTGTGTGGATGCTGCGTCTTTTGGGATCTGACGCATCACTTGGGCCAGCAATGTTCTCCTTCGGACTGAATCGCTGGCCCCGCAGCTGCTTGCTTACCGGGGACGCCTTCAACACGCTGCTTTTGTCCGCTGATAATGGGTGTTTCAAGATAATTCAAGAAATGCGCTGATCGTGGTCATGGGGGCAACGATTCGGGAGTGTCACAAGAGCAAAAAGCAGGGTCTGAATGTCAAACCAGTTCTTTGAGAAACCGATTCTCAACTCGCCGTACGGGTATCCCGGTCGCCATTGGGAGCTTGACGGCACTGGGCAACCGACCCAGCAGATTGTCGAAACTCGCCGCCGCGCCGAGTTCATCACCCCGATCCCCAAGGCCAAGAAGCAAAAGGGCATCGCTAAGCAAGATGCCCTGTTGTTTGATGATGAGCTGTCTACGCAGAAGCAGGCCTACGACCACACTGCCGTCATCAACTCGGTGCGGCAAGAGGTGGACAAATGGCGTGCACTCAAGAATCCAGCCGACTGGCGCGTCACGCCCGAAACCGCGCGTCTGCTGCAACACTGGCGGCATCATCCGTTCAACAGCATCCGCCCGTTCTTTTGCCAAGTAGAGGCTGCCGAAACAATCATCTGGCTTACCGAAGTTGCCCCTCAAGTCGGCAAGATCGGCCAGGCCTTCCTTGACCATCTGGCCAATGCCAATAATGACGCCAACCCGGAACTGATGCGGTTGGCCTTGAAGCTGGCGACCGGTGCGGGCAAGACCACGGTGATGGCCATGATCATCGCGTGGCAGACCGTCAACGCTGTGCGCCGACCTGGCAGCAAGAAGTTCACGCGAGGCTTCCTCGTTGTTGCGCCCGGCTTGACCATCAAGGACCGTCTTCGCGTCTTGCAGCCCAACGATCCAGAGAGCTACTACGCCAGCCGGGAGCTGGTGCCCAGCGACATGCTGGATGACCTGAACCGGGCAAAGATCGTTATCACCAACTACCACGCGTTCAAACTGCGAGAGCGCATTGAGCTGTCGAAAGGCGGGCGCCTCTTGCTGCAAGGCCGGGGCGGCGATGAACTGAACACCCTCGAAACCGAAGGCCAGATGCTCCAGCGCGTCATGCCCGACCTGATGGGCATGACCAACGTGCTGGTCATCAATGACGAGGCCCACCACTGCTACCGCGAAAAGCCGGACGCAGAACTGGACGCGCTGAAGGGTGACGAGAAGAAAGAAGCCGACGAGAACAACGAAGCCGCCCGCATGTGGATCACCGGCTTGGAGGCAGTCAACCGCAAGTTGGGCGTCGCCAAGGTGGTTGACCTGTCGGCTACACCGTTCTTCCTCGCAGGGTCAGGTTACGTTGAAGGCACCTTGTTCCCTTGGACCATGAGCGACTTTTCGCTGATGGACGCCATCGAGTGCGGCATCGTCAAGCTGCCCCGTGTGCCCGTGGCTGACAACATCCCCGGCGGCGAGATGCCAAAGTTCCGTAACCTGTGGGAGCACATCCGCACCCGCATGCCAAAGAAGGGGCGGGGTGCTGCGAAGTCACTTGACCCCTTGAGCCTGCCGGTTGAGCTGCAAACGGCGCTTGAAGCCCTGTATGGTCATTACAAGAAGACCTTCGACTTGTGGCAAACCGCTGGCATCAAGGTGCCGCCTTGTTTCATCGTGGTGTGCAACAACACATCCACGTCCAAGCTGGTTTACGACTTCATCTCCGGCTTCAACCGCGAGAATGAAGATGGCAGTTCCACCCCAGTCCCTGGGCGGCTGGAACTGTTCCGCAACACCGACGAGTACGGCAACCCCTTCGGCCGCCCCCGCACGCTGCTGATCGACAGCGAGCAACTGGAGTCCGGCGACGCGCTGGACGACAGCTTCCGTGCCGCCGCCGGCCCAGAGATTGAGCAGTTCAAGCAAGAAGTCTTCGAGCGTGGCGGCGCCTTGGCCGACGAACTTCGCTCAGGTAAAGACTTCGACGACGCACGCCTGCTACGCGAAGTGATGAACACCGTGGGCAAGGCTGGCCGATTGGGCGACTCGATCCGTTGCGTAGTCTCCGTGTCCATGTTGACCGAGGGCTGGGACGCCAACACCGTCACCCACGTGCTGGGCGTTCGTGCCTTTGGCACCCAGTTGCTGTGCGAGCAGGTGATCGGCCGCGCCCTGCGCCGCCAGTCATACGACCTGAACGAGGAGGGCCTGTTCAACGTTGAATACGCCGACGTGCTGGGCATCCCGTTTGACTTCACAGCCAAGCCGGTGATCTCCAAACCCCAGCCGCCGCGTGAGACGGTGCAGGTGCGTGCACAGCCAGACCGTGCCGCGTTGGAGATTCAGTTCCCCCGCGTGCAGGGCTATCGGGTCGAGTTGCCCGATGAACGACTGACAGCGGAGTTCACGGCTGATTCCGTGTTGGTACTGACGCCTGACTTGGTGGGGCCGTCCATCACGCAGAACGCCGGCATCATTGGCGAAACCGTTGACCTCAGCCTTGACCACTTGGCTGACATGCGGCACTCCACCCTGCTGATGCACCTTACCAAGCGGCTGCTGATCAACCATTGGCGCGATCCGGGTGACGAACCCAAACTGCACTTGTTTGGTCAGCTCAAGCGCATCACCAAGGAATGGCTTGACACCTGCCTGGATTGCAAGGGCGACACCTACCCGGCACAGCTGATGTACCAGGAGCTGGCCGACGAGGCGTGCAACCGCATCACTGCCGCCATCACCAAGGCCGAGCAAGGCAACAAGCGCCCTATCAAAGCGGTGCTTGACCCGTATAACGCCACCGGCACTACCCGTTTTGTCAACTTCAACACCTCGAAGACTGAACGTTGGGAAACCAACGGCCCGCCACCCAAGTGCCATGTGAACTGGGTGATTCTTGACAGCGATTGGGAGGCTGAGTTCTGCCGTGTAGCCGAACGCCACCCGCGTGTGGTGGCCTACGTCAAGAACCACAACCTGGGCCTTGAGGTGCCGTACCGCTACGCATCGGAGACGCGCAAGTACAGGCCGGACTTCATCGTGCAGATCGACGACGGCCATGGCCCTGACGACCTGCTAAACCTCATCGTTGAGATTAAGGGCTACCGGGGCGAAGACGCCAAGGACAAGAAGCTGACCATGGACACCTACTGGGTGCCCGGCGTCAACAACCTCGGCGCTTACGGCCGCTGGGCCTTTGTCGAGTTCGTGGACGTGTACCAAATGCAGCATGACTTCGAGAAGAAGGTTGCAGCTGAGTTCGAGGCAATGATTCAGCAGGTGACTGGGCTGCGAACCCCAGATGTCACGAGCCACATCGAAGCTTCCGAAGACGCGCTGCGCGAAGAAACCGCAGCGATTCCATGGGTCCGGCCCGTCTTGGATTCTCTCTGGCGCAACGCCGCCACGAGGGAAGGTGCTGAGCTGAGATTGGGGGATATTGAAAAGGTGGCTGCGCAGAACCACGTCGATCCTGCGGACGTGGTCGCAATACTCGCGGCGCTCCGAGGCGAGGGCAAGGGCCGCTTCCAGATGACGTTGGTAGACGGCGAATTAGCGGCCCCCATCACCTTGCGTGACGCCATGCAGAAGCGGAAGCACGCAGAACGCGGCGCCGATGGCACTTCTTCCAATTGGGATGCATGGGCTTCTCAAGTTCGAGTGAGCTGGCTTGGCCAAGGCCTCAAAGAGGGCAAAAAATGAGCGACAGCACCCTGAAACGGCTGTGCGAAATTCTCGCGAAGCGTTGCCCCGAGACCATTGATCTATTGACTGCTGTGACCGAGGCAGAATTTGATGAAGCCTTTGCTCCTTGGCTTGCTCAGGCTATCCATGGCCTTGAGACAAACAGCAAAAACTTTGCTGCTCTAGGCGAAACAGGCTTGGTTGCTGCTCTGGCCATGGGCCTACGTATGCCTGGGCTGACCGTTATCCAGGAGGGCAATTCCAACGGGCACGTTGATCTAACGGTTTCCCTTGACCACAGCCACCCACAGCTGTTTTCGCTGGGTGAGGCCAAGGTCTACGACGGCCCCGAACTTCACAAGAAGGGCTTGGCGCAGTTGATGGAGCGATACATGACTGGCAGAGAGGCGCAATGCCTCATGTTGTCATTTGTTCAGAAAAAGGACATCGCCGGAATCGCTAAAAAGCTGCGAGATGACCTCGACGAATCCTTGCCCTCCTCGCAGCAAGGCAAGAGTGCTGCCATGCCCGCCAAGTGGGCATTCAAGACAACCCACAAGCATTCCAGTGGCGACCTCAGATCAGTCGCGCACTACAGCTGCAATCTCTTTAATCCCGTCGTAGGCGCTTCGTCTACGTCTGAGGCCTGAACCATGGCTACCAAGAAAAACACCCCGCTGAGCGTTGAAACGCTTAAGCACGAAGACGCCACCCGCAAGAACATCCCCACGGCCGAATACCAGTCGGTCATGAAGAAGGAGCAGCAGAGCCCGGTGCGTGTGCCGTACCCGCGTGAGCGCGAAGGCCGTAACCGCGATCTGGACCCGCAACTGGTTTGGCGCGGCAAGGACGAGCAGGATTGGTCAGACCTTGTTGTGCATGCGCCGCCGATGTACATCCAAGAAAAGGTACACCCCAAGGTCTTGATCGACGACCTGAAACGGCAGACCGAACGGGCACAAGGCGCCGACGCACCGCAGGTAGACATGTTTGCTGATTTCAATGGCCTGCCCAACGAAGACGCCAAGACCGAGTTCTATGCGCATGACGCGCATTGGGCCAATCGCATGATCTTGGGCGACAGCCTGGCTGTGATGGCGTCACTGGCCGAGCGCGAAGGGCTTCGCGGAAAGGTGCAAAGCATCTACTTCGATCCACCATATGGGATCAAGTTCAACAGTAACTTCCAGTGGAGTACGACCAGCCGGGATGTCACTGATGGCAAAGCCGGGCATATAACCCGTGAGCCGGAACAAGTGAAGGCATTTCGAGACACTTGGCGTGATGGCATCCACTCGTATCTGACGTATCTCCGAGATCGACTGACGGTTGCTCGTGATCTCTTGACGGATAGCGGGTCAATCTTTGTTCAGATTGGCGATGAGAACGTGCATCGCGTTCGAGCGGTGCTCGACGAAGTCTTTGGTTCCGAAAACTGCGCTGGATGCATAGTTTTTCAAAAGACGTCAAGTTCTACTGGTGATTTCTTGGGCCCGACTTTTGATTACCTTCTTTGGTATGCAAAGAGAAAAGGCTCAATGAAGTACCGAAAGCTGCTACAAAAGAAGGCACCAGGGCAAAAGGGTGGTACAGGCTACAAGAGCGTGCAAACTGCTGACCTTTTGAGAAGGCCACTCACTAAATCCGAGATTGAAGCACCAGATTTACTTTCTCCAGACGCGCGAATCTACTTTCGGGATAACCTAACTAGCCAAAGCGTGGGCCGAGAAAAGGGCGATGGCGCGGCGTCATGGTTCGGGGTTAATTTCGAGGGCAAGACCTACAAGCCATCCCTGAGCGTCCGCTGGAAGACCAATGAGCAGGGTTTCTCTCGTCTGCTGAAAGCCAACAGGGTCGAGGCAAGCTCAGGCGAAAATTTGGGCTATATCCGATTTTTGGATGACTATCCCGTATATGAGTTGACCGATATCTGGACCGACACATTAGGTCAAAACCAATTCGGGGGTCCAAAGACCTATGTCGTTCAGACCGCATTGTCAGCAATTGAACGCTGCGTGCTGATGACAACAGATCCTGGCGATTTGGTATTAGACCCAACCTGCGGATCTGGGTCGACGGCATATGTGGCTGAGCAGTGGGGCCGCCGTTGGATCACCATAGATACGTCTCGCGTCGCGCTTGCGCTGGCTCGGGCACGGATAATGGGTGCCCGATACCCTTACTATTTGTTGGCGGACAGTCGAGAAGGCGTCGCGAAGCAAGCGGTGCTTTCACACACGGCGCCGTCCCAAGCTGCAACGCGAAATAACATTCGGCACGGATTTGTCTATGAGCGCGTGCCACATGTCATGCTCAGTTCGATTGCGAAGAACTCTGAGATCGACGTGATATGGGAGCGGCATCAACCGCTTCTGGAGGCTGCTCTTGACGCTCTGAATGAAGCAGTGGGGATGACTTGGCAAGAATGGCAAGTGCCACGCGTGGTGGATAAAAAGTGGGCCAATTCAGTAGTCAAACTTCATGCAGATTTCTTGGCTCTACGGATCGCCCGCCAGCGAGAAATTGATGCGTCAATCTCTGCAAAGGCCGACTTTGAGCCGCTTTATGACTCCCCGTACGAAGACCGCAAGAAGGTACGTGTGGCTGGACCATTTACGGTCGAGAGCCTCTCGCCTCATCGAATGCTCAGCGTCGATGAAAACGATGAGCTAATTGATCCCAATGACCCCAAGGTAGCCGAACAGCAGGCCGAGTACAACGCCGCGAGAAGCTTTGTTCAAATCATCCTTGAAAATCTAAAGACTTCGGGTGTGCAGCAGGCACACAAAGAGGATCGGATATTGTTCACCTCGTTGGTGCCATGGCCTGGCGACCTCGTATGCGGAGAAGGTGTCTACGAGGACAGCACGGGCGAGAAGCGTGCGGCCATCTTCATCGGACCGGAGTTCGGCACGGTGTCGCGCCCAGATTTGGTGTCTGCCGCACGTGAGGCTGGCGACGCGGGCTTCGATGTTTTGATTGCCTGCGCGTTCAACTACGACGCGCACTCATCCGAGTTTGAGAAGCTGGGCCGTATACCGGTTCTGAAGGCACGCATGAACGCGGACCTGCACATGGCTGAAGACCTCAAGAACACAGGCAAGGGCAACTTGTTCGTGATCTTTGGCGAACCCGATATTGACATCCTTGACGCTGCCGAGGGCCGGGTTCGCGTCAAAGTCAACGGCGTGGACGTGTTCCACCCCAACACTGGCGAGGTGCGCAGCGACGGTGCCGACGGTATTGCCTGCTGGTTCATCGACACTGACTACAACGAAGAAAGTTTCTTCGTCCGCCATGCGTACTTCCTGGGTGCCAATGACCCTTACAAGGCGCTCAAGACCACGCTGAAGGCCGAGATCAATGAAGAAGCCTGGGCGACCTTGAACAGCGACACGTCTCGCCCATTCGACAAGCCGAAGTCTGGCCGCATTGCCGTGAAGGTGATTAATCACCTGGGAGATGAGGTGATGAAGGTGTTCAAGGTCTCATGATTTCGTCCAGCCCATTGCCAACACCAGCGGGTGGCACTGCTGCATCAGCAGACGTGGTGGCCGCAGGCTTGCCCATTCCGCCTATTGAGCGGATACGCATCTTCAGCGACAGCCAATGGGAGGATTTCGTTCTCGAATGGGCCGATTCGCTGCGCGATCAATACGGAACCGTCGAACGATGCGGTGGCGCTGGCGACATGGGGCGAGACATCATTGCCTTCGACAAGGCCGACCCGATGGTGTGGGATAACTACCAGTGCAAGCACTACAAAGCAGGCCTGGCGCCAGGCGACATATGGGTGGAGTTGGGGAAGCTGGTTTACTACACGCACACCAACGAGTACACGTACCCACGCAGGTACTTCTTTGTTGCGCCACAAGGGGCCGGAACCAAGCTTTCAAATCTGTTGCGCAAGGCTGACAAGCTCAAGGCACAACTGATCGACAACTGGGACAAGCACTGCAGGAACGGCATCACATCAACGGCCGTTGTTGAGCTGGATGCGACATTGCGCTCCTATCTTGATGGCCTGGATTTCTCGATCTTTGAGGCAGTGCCTCCACTGCGCATCATCGACCAGCACGCGAAGACGCGCTGGTACGCGACAAGGTTTGGTGGCGGTCTGCCCGCCCGGCCAAAGGTTGTAGCGCCTCCGGCAACCGTTGCGGCGCACGAGGTCACGTATGTGCGCAGCCTGTTGGATGCTTACGGCGATCATCTGAAGTGCGCTCTGCCAACGGTGGCTGACCTGGGGCCGCATGACGATGTTAGAGAACACTTCAACGACGCAAGGCTAGAGTTCTACAGCGCCGAAGCTCTACGCGCATTTTCTCGGGACACCTTGCCTCCTGGCGCTTTCGAGGAACTTCAGAGCGAGTTGCACGGCGGCATCAAGGATGAGATGCGAGGCGAGCATTCGGACGGATATCGGCGTGTGCTGTCGGTAGTCAAAACCGCCAAGCTGTTGCCCATCACTGACCACGCGCTCAAGGAACGCCTGTCTACCCATGACCGAGGGGGCATCTGTCACCAACTTGCCAATGACGGAAAGGTCAAGTGGGTCAAATGATCGAGTCGCCCGACACGAACGTATTACCGCCATTCAATGGACCGATTGAGATTGGTCTCCGAGCTCTCTCGCTGTTGAGCGAAGCGTTCCCTATTCCGTATTCGCTTCAAAGGCTGGTGGTCTCGGACTACTTGCTCGTGCACTCCGACGACATGCCGGGCGGTCCGCCGGGGCTGCATCCAAAGACACCACATCGAGGTGGCGAGCTATTGGTGCGCCGCGCCGCACTGGAACAAGGGTTGATGCTCTACCAGAGTCGAGGCCTGTTGGAGCGTCATTACACAGAGACGGGCGTGATGTTCACAGCGACGGAGCGAACCGCTAGTTTCCTGGATGCGTTGTCCTCGGACTATGCGGCCGAGCTTCGAGAGAGGGCTGTCTGGCTGGTGTCGTTATTCGGTGAAGTCACGGACGGAGAGCTTTTGAAGATTGCCAATTCACAGGTCGGTGAGTGGGGTGCAGAGTTCACGATGGAATCTGTGCTGAAAGTGGAGGACGCCGAATGGCAATAACAGGATTTCAAATCCGCCAATTGACTTTGGTCGGACGCGGCGTGCCGAACGCCGAAGTGCAGTTCCGAGAAGGCCTGAACGTTGTATCGGGCCCATCTGATACGGGCAAGACGTTCATCGTGCAGTGCATCGACTACATGCTGGGCGGAAAGGATGTGCCGGAGTCTATACCTGAGGCAGCTCAGTATGAGACCGTTCGGCTCTCCTTGAGCATGTCAGTCGATGATGACGAGGTTGTCTTGGAGCGTTCGATCCGAGGCGGCGACTTCAAGCTGGTCAGCGCGGGGAGGGCGGATCAACACCTTTCTGCAAAGCACAGTGCTACCGCCAAGGATTCTGTATCCCAGTACTTGCTCGGTTTGGCAGGGCTGGCGGAAAAGAAGGTCCGAACGAACAAGCAGGGCAAAACCCGTGATGTCAGCTTTCGAGATTTGGCTCGGCTGGTGCTCGTAGACGAAGAAACCGTTATCAGTAAAACGTCCCCCATTCTCACCGGACAGTACACAACTGGCACGGCGGAGAGTGCTGTTTTTCGTTTACTTCTGACGGGCGTTGATGACAGTTCATTGATCTCCAGTGAAGACCCCAAGGTTGCGAAAGGCAGGCAAGCTGGGAAAGTTGAGATGCTGGACTTGTTGCTGAATCAAACTAAGGGGCGGATGGCTGAGATGCAGTTGCCTGGCGACGTGCAAGCTTGGCAAGGCCAGTTGGCCGAGATCGAGACGCTGTTTGAAGCAGCCCAAAAGGAACTGGCTGTTGAGCAGCAGAATGCAGCACAACTTGAGGGGAAGCGCCGCGCAGAGTTAAGTGTGCTTCGCCAACTTGAGTCCCGATCGGGTGTGTTGCGAGAGTTGCAGCGCAGATTCGCTCTGCTGGAGCAGCAATACCTATCGGATCTCCGCCGCCTTGAAAGCATTGCGGAAGCTGGCACGCGCCTGGGCCAAATGAATGAAGAGCGGTGCCCGGTGTGCGGTGCGGCAGCGGAGCATCAAGAACATGATCATCAGAAGGCCTCTGCAGCGCCGGAGGACGTGGCGCAGTCCTGCCTTGCCGAGGCTGCCAAGATCAGATTGCTGATCTCAGATTTGCATGTGACGCGATCCGACAACGACCGCGAGATTACGAGACTTGAAGGCCTGACCTTGGATGCAAAGGAGCGGATTCGCACTGTGGCAACGCAGCTCTCTGAATTGCTGAAACCCCGCGTTGAAGTTGCCTTGCAGCGATTGCGTGAGAGCCAGACGCGTCGCGACACTTATCGACGTGCGCTTGAGCTACATGGCCGTGTGAATGAACTTCAGGGGCTGCTAGGGGAGCTTGGGCTTGCTGTTTCTGGGAAAGGAGCGGAACTAGAGTCGGCCCGTGTGCGCTCTGATGAAGCCGAGGCATTCAGCCAGGAGGTCGAATCGTTGTTGCGTGCCTGGCATTTTCCAGGCCTTGACCGAGTCACCTTTAGCGAGAGTGATCAAGACATCGTGATCTCTGGTCGGACGCGAGCCAGCCATGGCAAAGGTGTACGTGCCATTGCCCATGCGGCTTTCAATCTGGCATTGCTCAATTTCTGCGTCAAAGCCGAAAAGCCGCACCCGGGTTTTGCACTGATTGATTCCCCGCTTGTGGTTTACCGTGAACCTGACACGGACGAAGGTGGCTTCTCGCACGATGTGAAAGACGCGTTCTATCGGTCGATTGCTGAAGAGTTCCGTGCTTCCCAAGTAATCATCTTCGAGAACGAAGACCCGCCTTCGGACCTTGGTGCAGATGCAAACATCATCAGATTCACGGGCGCATCTCATGGACGCCAAGGGTTCATCCCTAAAAACGTCTGACCTAAGGGGAAATGCTTTGGAATTCCGGATCGCTGACACCTTCACCGACAGTCTCGCAAAACTCACAAGGGATGAGCAGAAGGCAGTAAAGACAACTGCGTTCGACTTGCAGCTGAACCCGGCTCATCCGAGCATGAGCTTGCACAAGATTGAGCAATCGAAAGACAAGAATTTCTGGTCAGTCAGGGTCAGCAGCGACATTCGCCTGATCGTGCACAAGACGGCCACCAGTTTCCTGCTCTGCTATGTCGATCACCACGATAAGGCCTACAAATGGGCCGAGCGTCGAAAGTTGGAAGTGCATCCCACGACAGGGGCGGCGCAGTGGGTCGAAATTCGAGAACGCTACGAAGAAGTCATTGTTCCCACCAGCGAGGAGGCAGCGGCGCCTGGAGGTGACAAACCGAAGGCATCCAAGCCATTGGGCGGTCCAAAGGCATTGTTGTTCGGCGGGCGCTCTGATGACGAGCTGTTGAGCTACGGTGTACCTCCCGAATGGCTGGCTGACGTTCGCAAAGTGGATGAGGACAGCCTTTTGGTGCTGGCCGACCACCTTCCCGCCGAGGCTGCCGAGGCCTTGTTGGAGCTGGCAACGGGTGGCGCCCCGAAGACAGTTGCTGCGATCCAACCGGGTGCCGATCCATTCAGCCACCCGGATGCACAGCGCCGATTCCGGGTCATGAAAGACGTGGAAGAACTAGAACGGGCGCTCGACTTCCCGTGGGAGAAGTGGACCGTCTTTCTTCACCCGGCGCAGCGGCAATGGGTTGAGCGCGACTACACCGGACCAGCGCGGATCTCCGGCTCGGCCGGTACTGGAAAAACCATCGTGGCACTGCATCGTGCGGTTCACTTGGCCCGCCAGAATGAAGATAGCCGGGTGTTGTTGGCGACTTTCTCTGAAACTTTGGCCAGTGCTTTGGCTACCAAGCTGCAAAACCTGATCAGCAACCAACCAAGGTTGGCCGAGAGGCTTGAAGTTCAGTCCATGTCGGCCATTGGCGCTCGCTTGTATGCGGCGCATTGGGGCAAGCCGAAACTTGCCTCCCATGCACAGATTGTTCGGGTCTTGCTTGACGCGGCGAAGGTCGACACAACCTTGAAGTTCGGCCAACGCTTTCTGCTGGGTGAGTGGAATGATCTTGTTGATGCTTGGCAGTTGAAGACGTGGGAGGCCTACAAGGACGTGAAGCGACTGGGGCGCAAGACTCGGCTTTCGGAGTCCCAGCGCATTGCCCTATGGGCTGTTTTCGAGCGAACGCAAGAAGCGTTGAAGCAGTCCGGACTGATCACGCATGCGGAGATGTTCAGCCGCCTGGCAGAGAAAGCCGCGACGCTGCCACATCAGCCCTTCGACTTCGTGGTGGTTGATGAAGCGCAGGATGTGAGCATCTCGCAGCTCAAATTTCTGGCAGCGGTCAGTACTAGCCGAGGGCAAGTTCGTCCGAACAGCTTGTTCTTTGCCGGTGACCTGGGGCAGCGAATCTTTCAGCAGCCGTTTTCATGGAAGTCGCTGGGTGTTGATATCCGTGGGCGGTCACGCACGTTGCACATCAACTACCGAACTTCGCATCAAATCCGAGCCCAAGCCGACCAATTGCTGGGACCAGATGTCACAGATGTGGATGGCAACAGCGAGGACCGTCGCGGCACGGTATCGGTCTTTAACGGACCTGCCCCTGACATTCGTTCGTTCAAGTCCGAGGTCGCGGAGTGCAAGGCGGTTACCGCTTGGATTCTTGATCGTGCGAAAGATGGATTGGCTCCGCACGAGATCGGTGTCTTCGTTCGCTCTGATGCGCAGATACCGCGGGCGGTGGCTGCTGTTACCGCTGCTGGTATTCCGTTCAACGTGTTGGACGAACATGTGGAAACAACCAACGGGCAAGCCAGTGTCTGCACCATGCACTTGGCAAAAGGTTTGGAGTTCCGCGCAGTGGTTGTGATGGCCTGCGACGACGAGGTGATCCCGTTGCAGGAACGCGTCGAGGCAGTCACGGACGACGCTGACATTGAAGAGGTCTACAACACCGAGCGCAACCTCCTTTACGTGGCTTGCACTCGGGCCCGGGATCGGCTGCTGGTGACGAGCGCCGACCCGGCTTCGGAGTTTCTGGAAGACCTGCGCGGGTGAAGGACGCAGTCGATGTGCTGCGTCCCCATCCCGTTACTCGTAAGTGTGATTCCAGCGGGTGTTGTACGGCAGCACCTGCTCAAGCGCCGCGATGGCGTCCCACTGGTAGTAGCTCTTGATCTTGCCGCGAACCACTACGACCCCAGTGGAGTGGTAGACCGTTACCTGCGCCCCGCAGTTCAGGTCAAAGATTGTGTCGTTCGGGTTGCGACGGATCTTGGTTACGAAGATCGTGGCGCGTTTGAGGTTGCGTTGCAGTTGGATTGCGTTCATGGGGAAAGTCCTTTCGAGAGTTGTTTGCCATCTGGCGTGCGGCCTTTACAGGACAGTCCTCGACAATGGATGTGGGGCCACAGAAGCCCCCAAGCGGCAATTTGGTGATCGTCAATGTGTATCAATGCAGTGAGGACAACACCATGCCAAGCAAGCTGTCGAAATGGGGTAATTCACTCGGCGTTCGCCTGCCAAGCTATGTCGCGGAGCGTGCGGGGCTCCGAAATGGCGACTACCTCTACATCACGCTAATGGACAGCGGTGACATCGTCATCCGGCCCGTGAAGCAGACGGACGTTCATCCTGGCTATGCGACAGCGGGAGAAGCTGAGGCCAAACCTTTGGCCGTTTTGTCTGACGAGGAGGTGCTCAAGGAGTGGTGATCTGATTGCGCCTCTGGTGCAAAGTCATACCGCGCTGGACAGCGGCGCAGGGCCTTGAGTACCGTATGGCTACGGCAAGCGCGTCGCACTTTGTGACAGCAAGCCGCACCGCCCAATACGCGGTCAGAAACCGCACTAAATACCAAAAGGCCACGGCTCACGTCGTGGCCTTTTGTCGTTTCTGGCCTGCGTGTTGGGATTACCTCAACTTTTTGGAGCCCGACATGACTGAGCAATTACCCGACGTAGAACCCGATCTGGACACCAGCGCCACCAACAACCCCATAGCCATGGAGGCCCCAGCATTGTTTGACTTGGGCGCCGTGGTGGCCACCCCGCCGGCTTTGCGCCTCATCGGCCAATATGGGGCTTCGATCACTCAACTGCTGAACTGGCACCAGACCGGGCAACGTTGGAACGAAATGGACCCCGATGACTGTGCTGCCAACTGGCGGGCGGTCTTTGACAAGGATGCGCGTGTGTTGACGTCGTTCAACCTGGGGACGGTGGAGGCACCGGCCGTTGTCTGGATCATCACGGAGTGGAGCCGTGAGGTCACGACGGTGTTGCTGCCGTCCTGCTATTGAACATGGCCGCGATGTCGCGCCACCGGCCCATGCGGGACATGCTGGCGGTATTGCCGAAGCTGGTCATTTCGTCTGCCGGTGAGGTGGACTACAGCGCCTCAAACCCTGCCGATTTGTCCGCGTTGGCAGAACATGCACAAGACACCATGCAGGTCGCCCAACTAGGGCTATCTGCGATTGGCTTGCTGCTGGTTCGTGCCGCGCCCGAAATGGACACTGGGGAGATATCCGGCGATGCCATTGAATCGCTGGGCTGGCTTATGGCCGAGTTGGGGGAATTGGCGGGCTGCTGCTTTGCGCTGGCGGCGTCATGTCGTGAGCACTTGGCTTATGCAGCCCCCAGGCCACCGTAGGCCACTTGCCGCCAAAGTTACCGCTAAACCATTCCGCCGTGCCGCGTTCGCGCCGCACGGTTTTTTTGTCGCTGCGTTCGTAGCGATAGCACGCACTTATCACTACCAAAATGACCACCAAAAAGCCGCATGCATCGGCTGGCACCAAATCGCCAGTATCAAGCGAAGAATCCTCCGTCAGCACCGCAGCCAAAACGGCAGAGAAGCCGCCGACTGGCTCCGTGGCTGGCTATGTCGCCTCTGCCAGCTCGAAAGCCACCAAGCGGGCCTATGCCAGCGATGTGCGCCATTTCATCCAGCATGGCGGGGCCATACCGGCAACACCGGCCATGGTGGCGGAGTACTTGGCGAAGTTTGCCCCAGCCATGAAAGTGGCGACGCTGGAGCGGCGCTGTGTGTCCATCGCACAGGCCCACCGTGACCAAGGGTTGAAGTCACCGACGCGGGCCGACGTGGTCGTGGCGACCATGAAAGGCATCCGCCGCCAGCACGGCACCCGCCAGCGTGCGGTGAAGCCGATCACCCGTGACGTGTTGCTGGAGATGCTGGCCGTGCTCGATCAGCAGAAGTCACACCCCACCAGGGCTGCCCGTGACAGGGCTTTGCTGCTGGTCGGCTTTGCTGGTGCGTTCCGCCGCGCTGAGCTGGTGGCCTTGCGCGTGGAGGACGTGACCTTCCATGAGACGCATGCTGAGGTGCTGCTTCGGTTCTCCAAGACCGATCAGTTCGGCAAGGGGCGCACGGTGTTCCTGCCGAAGGCGAGCGGCGAGCGATGCCCCATCCAGAGCCTGAGGGCATGGCTGGACGTGGCACGCATCGAAACCGGTTGGTTGTTCCGGTCAGTGACGAAGGGTGGCTCGATCTCACTGGAGCCACTTTCGGCGCAGTCAGTGGCCTTGATTGTGAAGCGTGCTGCCAAGGCCATGGGGCGTGAACCGGAGGAGTTTTCGGGCCATAGCCTTCGCGCAGGCTACGTGACCACGGCGGCGATGGCATCGCTGCCCACATGGCTCATCCGCGAGCAGACCGGGCACCGCAGCGATGCCGTGCTGGCGCGGTACATACGGCCAGTCGAGAAGCGGAAGATTCCTTCGCTGCTTTGATGCAGTCCGAAGTAGTTGCGTGCGGGGTCAGACCCAGCGCAGTGCGTCAGGGCGCCAAGTGGCCGTTGCCTGACTGCCAGCGTCGGCGACCTCCGTTGGCGGCCACAGCAGGTCGTCCAGCAGCGCCACGGTGTCACCCAGGCTGGCGGCTTCAATGCGGTTCTTGTTCAGAAAGGCCTGCCACTGCCTCAGCTTGGCGGTGTCTGCGCTGAACTGCTTGGTCAGGGCCAAGGGGCGCTCGATGGGCAGGGCGGTCTGACGCCGGGCAAAGGTTGCGGCGATGGCTGCGGCCAGCGTGGCACCATCCAGTTCTGTGCGCCTTGCTATTACCGCGAGGTCGAAGAAGTCCTTCATGCGGCTGTTCGCTTGTCCCAGCATCACCATGGCCTGGTACTTCTCGGCGATCACGGTGTAGACCGGATAGACCCGCAGCGTGGGGGCTGGGAAGTCGCCCAGCAAGGTGGGGTAAGCCACTGTTTGTGGCCCCGGCGTGACGGCATCACCGAAGCCCACGTCGATCTGCAGGGCACAGCGTGCGGAGCCGATGCGTGCCACCAGCGTGATGCGGGTGCCGCCGTAGGTGTTGTCCTCGCGAATGGCATCGGCCTTCACGGAGTCTGGGTCGAACACGATGCCGTCTACCAGCTCCATGGCGGCGATGTCGCGGAAGGTGGCGATCAGGTTTGCCTCATCGTCGGGGCCGAAGCCGAGCAAGTCGGCGTCTCTGGTCGGTCGGTGCGGGGTGTCATACCAGAGAGCAAAGAGCAACGCGCCCTTGAGCAAGAAGCGGTCGGCATGCGGTGAGATGCTGACGCGAGCCAGCAGGCGTTCCATGCCAAAGCGGTTCAGCAGCAGGCTGTAGTCGTCGCCGCGTTGCTTGGCGAGGGTCAGCAGTCGGGCCAGGATCGACGCGGAGAGGTTGCCGGTCATTGCGTCACCGCCTCTAGGTAGGGCTGCATGACACGTTCAACCCGGTTGATTTTGGCGAAGTGGCTCAGCTCGGCCATGGTGACTTTGCGGCTGCGCCAAGCGTCTTTCAGCGCCTCCAGTGCCACGTCCAGACCGATCTTGTTGCGGAACTTGAAGCAGTCGGTCACCGTCTTGGCGGCGCTGTACACGCGGATAGGGGCGCCGTGGTCGGTCACGGTCTCGATGCCGTCGCTGTAGGCGGTGCCGCGCAGGCGCGTGATGCGCAGCGTGGGGTAGCTCAGCACCGGGGTCTGGGTGCCTTCAGGCAGCGCAATCCACACTTCGTGCGGCAGCTGCGTGCCGATCTCATGGAATTGCAGCGCACTCAGAAGGCACAGCACGGCCTTGGGCACACGTTGGCAGACCTCGATCAGCGTCTGATGCTCGGTGACTTCGGCATCGGGTAGTCCGTATAGGCCACGGGCGAACCGTTGCAGCTTGCCAGCCTGATGCAGCCGGATCAGCAGCTGCGGTGACCAGCCGTGCTCGCGCACATCCGCCGCCCGCAGCACGCGCTGGTGCCGGGCCAGTTCTAGGATGTGGTTAGACTGGTTCATGAGTGGTGAGTTTAATATCCGCATTACTTTTGTTCAAGTGATGCGAAATTCAATCAGTTTCGTGCCGTGGTTTCACTGCTCGCCGATCTTGCGCATGGCCGCCGTGGCTTCTTCCATGGCGTTGCGAACCGGGGCGACGATCAATCGAGCGTAGACCTTGGTGGCTTCCGGGGTCTTGTGGTTCAGAACCCTGCCAATGATGGGCAGGCTGGTGCCGCTGCTGGCCAGCCAAGAGCCCAGCGTGCGGCGCAGGTCATGGATGTGCAGGTCACGCATCTCGTAGTGCTGCAAGTGCAGTCCGTGCTTCTCCGCCAACGGCGTGTAGCGTTCAATGGTCTGAACTGGGAAGTCGATGGCTTCTTCGAGGGCCAGTTGGTAATCGAAGGTCTTGGCCGTTGCCTTCTCCGCCAACGCCTCCACCAAACCCAACGCAGTGCCGCGGGCCAGCATGCGCTCCCAAGCTCCTCGTGGCTCCACCAAATGGCCGCTCTCGCCGGAACCAGGGAACACGAAAAGAGAATTGCTGCCTTGGGTAGCCTTCTTTCTTCGTTCCAGAACCTCGATGGCCTCAGGGGTCAGCAACACGGTCTGAGGCTCGCCGTTCTTGGTCATGGCGATTTGCCATTCCTTGCGTTCAAGGTGCACATCCGGCCACTGCATCGCCAGCACATTGCTGCGGCGTGCACCCGTGTACAGGGCGAGCTTGACGAAGTCACGCACCAGCTCGTTTGATTCGTGCTCCATGGCCAGCATGAGGCGGGGCATCTCGTCGGGGAGTACGAATCTTGAGCGGGACTTCTCCCTGTACTTGTCCATTCCCCGACAGGGATGGGGACCGTCGAAGTCCCCCCACTGGATGGCGCGGCTGTACATCGAGCTGATGAGCGCGATCACGCGGTTGGCCGTGGTCGGGATGTGGCCCATCTTTGCGTGATGGGAGATCAGCTGAGCACGCGTGATCTCCGACAGCCGCAGCCTCGCAAGGTTGACGCCGTACCTATCCGTGTCAATGTGGCGCTCGAACTTCTCGATGTCTTCCTTGTGGGACACCTTGCGGACGGATGAGTGGCGCTTGTAGTACTCCTTGAAGAAGTCGGCCAGCGTTATCTCGCTGCGTCGGGCTCGCATTGACTCGGCTGGATTGAGGTCCTGCGCGATGTCTGCATTCAGCGCCGCGACGGTCTTGCGGGCCTGCTCGATGGTCACATCTGGGTAGCGGCCGATCTTGACGCGCTCCGGTCGGCCTTGGATCTTGCGGTACAGCAGAAAACTCTTCCGGCCGGTCTTGCCGACACTGATCGCGAGTCCTTTGGTGTCTGTGTCGTAGAAGTAGGCCACGCCATCGGACGGCAGCGTCAGCCGGTCGAGGGCTCGCTTGGTAAAGTTCAGACGGTTGCTGGGGGTTGATTGGTCTTTGTGCATGCGGGAAATCTTGCTACGTAGTGGCTACGGAACCCGCGCCTTTTGTAGCAATAGATCGCACGTTTGCTACCGTGAGCATTCATTGAGGCCAGTCACGGTTTACCGAGTCTTGCCGTTTGAACCCGCAGGGCTGTTGAGGTTGTTAACGTCCGTTGTCTACAGAGGGCGACGAGTGGCGAAAAACAACAATAGCCGTAACCATGCTCATAATCCTTTGGTCGCGGGTTCAAGTCCCTCACGCCCTACCAAGCTGCATAAGGAAATCCTGCTATTTAAACGGTAGCAGGATTTTTGTTTTTTGGGGTCATGTAGCCACTGTGTAGCCAAAAAATTAGGGTTCTGGGGTGGTGTAGCCAAAGCGCTGCTCAACCCCAAGACCCTGAAGGCGCAAGGTACCAGGCGGACAGTCCCCGCCTGGTATCGGAAGTGCTCAGTCCTTGGCCGTCAATCGTTCGTTGCGATGGGCTTGGATGGCTGCGTAAAGTGCATTGGCATGCTCATGCGCTTTGGTGTGCTGGGCGGCTGGGATTTCTCCAAGCTGCACACCCTCAAAGCCACCGACATAGGCTGCCCCTCCCACATCGTCGTCGTAAGGGTTGCCCGATTCATCAATGGCCTCGTGATGATCCTTGGTCAAATCTGTGCCCAACAGTTGAGCAAGGTATAGCCATGTCCAGCATCGTGTGAGGTCCCTGGTGTCGTAGCACTCGATCAGGTGTCGCATGGCTTCAGTGTTTCCATGCTCGGCAGCTCTGGTCCACCATGCCTTTGCATCGTCATGGCGATCCAAGTTCTCGGCTACGCGGGCAGCATGGAGAGAATGGCTGACCCGCGATAGATCTTGTGAGGTCTCGTAAAAAGTAGTGTCCTCAAAATGCTCGGCCATGAGAAGCAAGGCCCTGCTGTGTCCCAATGCGCCCGCTGAGCGCAAGTGATGTTCGAAGGCCGTTCTCCTATCGCGTGTGATCCGGTAGCTCTGCGCCCACTCCTTCTCTACTGCGCTGAGGGTTCTGCCCTCCGATTCTTGTTGAGCCCAATACCAGCCGCTTTGGTCGCTTTCTTCATCGTCAAATGACTCGGGGTTCAATAGGAGTGCCAATCCAAAATGGGCCTCCGCGCTTCCTCTTTCGGCGGCAGCTTTGAGTCCTGACATGAGTAACGCGTCCTCCCGCCAGAGCTCTGGCCCGTCGTAAGTGGAGTGAGCTGAGTAGGTGTCTTCCTCTTCGTCATCGTCTGTTTCTGGCGAGTCTTCGTAGATCGCTGCAACAAGCTCCGAGATCCTGACCACACTGATGTTTTGGTCCCGCAGATATTGGGGGAGGAGTGCGGCGATTGAAAGCGCGTTTTCAGGTGCGTAGCCTAGATCTAGGCTACGAGCCCCGATGGCTTCAGTGGATGGTGTTTGGTCTCGGCCAACTCGGGCAAACACATGATTGGCACAAAAGGATGCGTAGGTTTTGAACTCATACGCAGATGCCATCAACTCGTAGACATGACTGAGTTTGAGGGCGAGGCCTGATTGGCTCTGAAGGGCTTGCCGTGCGGCGAATGCGAGCTGTTTGATCGTCATGGTGGACTTCTCCCAATGCCTCATCAGTCCGGGGAAGCGCACGCGTTTAAGACCCCGAAAGACAAGGCTTTGAAGAGTAGGTCTGTCTGGAAATGACGGTCAATATCGAGAGGCCTTTTTTTACTCGCGTGCAAGTATGGTGGGCACCAGCCTTAATTCTAGCATCGCTTTCTGCTTTGCATGGAGCTTCTCAGCAAGAGCAGCAAGAGAAGCGATTGCCGTGATTTGGGGATTCGGTTTGGTGCTCCCCGTACAGTTATTGACACAAGTCCAAGGCGCCGCAGGCGTTGCCTGCTCTGCAATGGAAACGTCCCCATGGGCACCTTTCCATGGGGACCGCACGATCTCCCAGGTGTGGCGGGTGGATTCGACCAGCCAATGCACGGTGCGCTGCGCACCTACCCATGGATAGGTTTCCAATGGGGTGGTTTCCAGTGAGTGGGTTTCGACCCCAATCGGGCGGGGCGTGGCCTCATCGCCATAGCGGCCCAGCTTCTCGGGCTGCACCATGGCGAGGGTGATGGCGGCAGCTCTGCCGCAGGTGGGGCCACCCTGGGCCATGCAGTACCGGTCCCAGGCCACGCAGGCGGATTCGTGACCGTCGATCTGGGCCATCTTGTTGACGGCCTCATGGGCTTGCTTCAGGTGTGCAGGGACGCCCCCAGGCAGGGCGGGAATGCGGCGCAGTTCGCGCCACACGCCCACGGGCGCCCCGCCGATTTGTTGAAACTGCCGAATGCCCCAAGTGCTGGCCCAGGCCTCGACACGCTGGGCGGTTTCAGTGGCGGGCTTGCCATTGAAGTCATTGCCGACTTGGTGGCCGTCGATGTTCTTGGCAACGTACTTGGCGATGTACCCAGCGGCAGAGCCCTTGGCCCAATCAATCGACTTGAAGTCGCAGCGATGTTGGGCCGCACCTCGTTCATCGGGACTGTCTTTGAGCGCGTGGCGGCGGATGGTGTCGCGCAAGGCCTGTACATGGTCTGCCTCGCAGAACAAGAGCAAATGCCAATGAGGGGTGCCATCGTGTTGTGGCTCCGCGATCCGGAAGCCATAGACCGCTATGTCTTGGCGCTTCAGTGAGGCCCTAATGCAGGCCCACACCTGGGCCAAGTGGCGTTGAGCCGTTGCAGGCGTTTCTAGTGGGTCATAGAGGGGGTTCTCAATGACCTTCTGCCCATGGTTCACAGTGCGCCAGCGATGAAAGCGGCTGGGGCAGGTGAGGGTGATGAACTCGCCTGCATGGTCAAGGTGTCGGGCAATGCGTTCAAAGCCACTGATGCGCGTCATCAGCTCGGCGCGGCGGTTGCTTTTGTTGACGGTGCTGGTCGCTGCCAGCTCGGCCAGGGTGTATTCCTGTCCCAGCTCGTTGCGGGCTAGGGTGCTCTCCAGGGTCTCGGCGTTGCGGGCGTTTTGTTGCTGTCGTGCGCAGAAGCGCTCTTCACTGACATAGAGGTCTGCACTTCGGTTGACCCGCCCAATGCGGATGGCTGATGCCTCAACGATTTGCGCGTGTTGCTTGCGCAGCTTGCGGCGCCACCACTGGGCACAACCCATGCGGGCAATGGCGGGCCCGTCTTTGTGGTGATCCCCTGGGGGTGTGATGTGATGCCCCAGGCAGATGCGCGCCATGGCGGCGCGCAGGTCGGCAGCGTTGAGATACAGCTCGGCTCGGGAGAAGCATCGCTTTGCCAATATTGCAGCGGCTTCGCAAAGGGTGGAGTCGCTGGCGTCCAGGGGGATGCGGACTAGCAGCAGAGATTCTGTGGTGGTGCGCAGCTCCACATTGGCTGCGCGGTAGTCGGTGGCCTGGTGGTACTGCCAGCGGGCTATCAAGTCATCGGCCCAGCTTTTGGGCAGCGAGTTCACCCGGCTTTGCGTCCACTCAGCATCTGAGGGCATGCGCTGGAGCATGGTCAGCGCGTGAGGTTGGCCGCGAAGAGGGGCGGGGTCTGAGGGATCAGACCTTCAGTCGATGATGTGAGGTACGCCCCCAGCATCAAGCCACCGCGTCCAGTTGCAGCACGCGGCGTAGCTCACGCACCGGCCAAGCCAGTCGCCCATTGACCCGGATGGGCAGCAGCGGGCCGTTTTGGCGCATGGCCCAGATGCGCAGGGTTTGCTGGGCGCGGTTGAGGTGGACGGCCGCTTCTGGGGTGGGCAGGTGGGCGCGGGTCTCTTGCTGGAGTGGGGTGATGTGAGTCGTGTTGTTAGCCATTTGTCACCGCTGGGGTGTGTTCAATATGGCTACGAACTGTTAGGGCGGTACCCGGGTACCGGTCAAAAGCGGAACCCCTTCCGCTTCTAACACCCTGTCAATAAAGGACTTTTTTTGAAGGGGCGGAACCCCTTTCGGGTGATCGAAAAGGGGTGCCGCCTATCGCTTCGCCAGGTCAAAGACGCTGGAGGGGGCTTTGGCTTGCCCGGCCTTGTGCTTGGTGCCCGCTGCGCTGCTCTTTAATTCGCGCAGCTTGCTTCTCACCAGGCCGTCAGAAATACCGAAGTGTTCCGCTGCTTTTTTGGTGCCCTGCCGGGCGTGGTACGCAGCCAACTCAGCCAGCTTTTCAGCAGTCCAGAACTTGGTTTGGCCCTTGGGCGTTTTCTCTCCGGTGCTGATCGTTGGCGTGGGTGCCTGTGCCGATGGGCTTTGTGTCGATGCCGGGGCGTGTTGGGCTTTGTGGTTGCGAATCCGGACCCGCAGTTCCAATTCAGAGGGCGGTTGAATGACGCCTGACTCTTCGGCCCATTGAATGACCGCAATCGGTCTGAGGCGTGGCTGACTCATGGCCGCGGCGCGGCGGGCCAGCTCGTAGACCTCTTCGTAACGATCCAGAAACGCGGAGCGAGGGAGCAGGGCCGGGAGTAGGAGCTGGGCTGTTTCTGCCGCACGGTCCTTCTTCACAGCAGCAGGGGTTAAGACCTTGGGGCTCTTGCTCAGCAGCAGCGCAATGGCTTCGTCAAAGGTCCAATACTCCATCATCGACCAGAAGTCGTAATCAGGCGTGGCTGAGGGGCGGTTGTAAAACCGACTGGCCTCTTGCTTCGCCGCTTTGGCGGCGGCTTGGGCTTTTCTTTGCTGCTCTTGACTGATCTGCGCGAGCTGGACTTGCTTCTTGTGATCGGCGCAGGCGGCTTGCCATTCTTGTTCTGGCAGGGTCAGAAGTCTCTGGCGTTCTGCTTCCCAGGTCTGCTCTTGTGCTGTGGCAGGGGTGTCGGCTTGGGGCTTAAGAACACTGCTGAGCGCCTGGTGGATCTTCATCAGGGGAAACTTGCGGATCAGTATTTGCTCGACGAGCTTGATTCGCTCTTGCCCGCCAGGGGTTGAAGATGGCGGGCCCACAACTTTGCGGCTCATGTACTGTGACCTAAGGAGGTGTGTTTAAGGGGGCTATCCTAAGGGTGGATGTCTTGGGGGGAGTTTGACGGTAGGGCCAGGCGAGAGTCTTAAACTGGAGCAGGACGAAGTTTGGGCGCAAGTTTGCATGCCGGTTAGAGGTCGTTGGAGCGGGCCTGCGATCGCCCCACTGCTATTGACCAGTTGGGGGAATCGCACGGCGGCAGTGCGGTACCTAGCGTGCCGGTTGACGTACCGACATCGACACGCGATACATGTTGCGGATGCAACCATCTGTATGGCACCGCGTGGTGTGCGTACTGCCAAGTCGTAAAGCCAAACGCATTACAGAAGTACTACAAGGCGAAACAACGACGTATCAAGGATTGTGTTGATGGCTCAAAATTGAAAAAGGACAACAAATCGCCGTAGCGAGCAATTGGCCTGCTGCGGCGATAGTGACAGCGGAGAAGCCTGAATTGCTGTTACCATCAGTATTAAAACAAAGATCTAGCTTTTATCTTGCTGATCATTATATTGTTTGCTCTGTTGTGCGCAAGACTTATTTAACACTAATGCAGGAAAACATGAAAATAACTCGAGTAAAAGTTGAGGGCCTATTTGGTGTCTTTGATCATGACATACCATTAAATATTGCTGGTGGTATTACAATAGTCATTGGCGAGAATGGCCTTGGTAAAACGGTGGTACTTGAATCGATAAATGCATTTTTTGGTGGGAATTTTAATTTCTTTGCAACATTAGTTTTTAATAAATTTTCGTTTTATTTTGAAACAAATGAATGCTGGCATTTAACGAAAAATAGATCAGGTGGCCAAGAAGAGCTGTTTATTGCTAGAGAATTCTCTGACAAATCTCCTCAGAAACCCAAAAAAGAAAAGATTTTTCGTCAAGCATCAGATAGTCGAGACGCACGCCTCTTAGTTCGAGATAACGCTAGAAGGTATGATCTATTGCATAGACAGATGCTAATGGAAGGTATGACGGCTTCTGGTGATATTCGTAGATATATGATCGAACGAGAATATATGGATCGTATGCTCCATGAGCATGAGTATGAGCGTGATAATGTGAAGCCGCCAAAATGGCTTACTGAAGGCATTAAAAAAATCAAGGTTAGTTTAATTGAGACTCAACGAATCATTTCTCCAAAAGAGATTGGTGGAGAAGCTTATGTAAGTACAGTTAAGTACTGTTCTGGCGAGCTAAAGGAGTTTATTTTAAAGGCTATAAAGGACTCTTCTGATATTTCAGCAGGGCTTGATAGTACCTATCCCAGTAGATTGATGGATAAACTTGGTGAAGGAAGACTTGGCTATAGTTATGATGAGTTAAATTCCGAACTGGCAGCCCTAGATGAAAAACGGAAAAATTTGTCCTCGGCTGGACTGGTATTGGATTCTCAGGCCACAGTTCTTCCCAAAATTGAAGAAAATAGAGATAATTTAATAACCTTGCTAAAATTATACATTGATGATAGTTATGATAAACTAAAGCCATATGATGATTTGTTGCAGAAAATAACCCTTCTTCGAGCCATCATTAATAAGCGGTTCAAACATAAAAAATTAGAAATAAATAAGACTGAAGGTTTTGTGTTTCGTTCAACAGTTATTAAGGAAAAAGACGAGTTTGTCAAGATTTCACCATCCAAGCTCTCTTCTGGCGAACAGCATGAGTTAGTTTTATTTTACAAGTTGATATTTAAATCAAACAAAGACGATCTGATTCTGATTGATGAACCAGAATTATCTCTCCATATTTCCTGGCAAAATAAATTTATCGCAGATCTTAAAGATGTCGCTCTTCTTAACTCCTTCTCTGCAGTTATAGCCACGCACTCTCCTGATATCATTTCCGAGAATTGGGATATAAAGGTTGAGTTGATGGGGGTTGAGTAATGGAGCGAGATATCACTGCCTCTCGAATTGCGAATGCTATCATGCAGGAGGGTAATTTTGAGGGGGGAGTATATATTTTATTGGAGGGCATTAAAGATGTTAGGCTTTACAGCCGGTTCTTTGATGAGAAATCAACTAGAATTAGGCAGACATACGGAAAATATAAACAGCGAGAAGTTTATAGAATTCTCACAGAGAGAAATTTTGCGTCTAAGCTTGGTGTTCGTGACTCGGACTTTCTAAAGGTCAGAGGTAATGCAAAGTTTGATCTCAATTATTCGGATGATATTTTTATAACAGATGGTCATGACTCTGAAGTTATGATTTTAAATAGTGACGCACTAAGCAAATATTTGCTAGCCGTTTCCTCCGAGGAAAAAATTGAAAATTTCGAAAAGAAAATTGGCTCTGACATACGAACGTATATTTTTAAGCTTGCGGAACCAATGGGCTATTTGAGATATGCTAATAAAAAATTTAAACTTGGTCTTTCATTTAAGCCGGAGTACCCGGAGGGTAATAAGATAAAATTTAAGAAATTTATTTGTGAAAAGAATTTGATTTATCTCGGTCATGAGCAAATGGTTCGCGCTGTTTGTGACTATTCAAAAAATCGTGGCCAACAAGTTAGCTCTTGTGAGGAAATAATTCGTAAATTGGTTGAGGTCTCGGATTTAAAAATACCACTTTCTGATTTGGTTAACGGGCATGACCTTTCTGAGATTCTTTCTTTGATTTTAGTTAAAGGATTGAAGAGTGAAAGCAACCTGGCAAGGGGGCAGGATGTGGTGGAAAGTGCCCTGGCGCTATCCTATGAACTGAGATACTTTAAAAAATCAACGTTATTCGTCAATATACAAAAGTGGGCTAATGCAAGCGGGCTTGAAATATTTCAAAACTAGTTCCTTTCATGCCTTTTGCATCAATGTTTACTCGGCGATGAGATATTGTTGGATTTTCATTGCAAAAGTCTTTTAAATAAAATGACTACTCAAGATCATTCGAGGCAACCCAATGAGTTCAAGGACTGATTTGAAATCTAAACCAAAAGTCCTAATCAGCCTTTCTGCAACGTCCCTTCTCAAGACGTGTGGTCGCGCTTGGATCCGCTAATACTGCCCAAAAACCGAAGGTTTGCGGTTGAGACGAGGTGTGAAGCCGAAATCAGTACATAAGCACGCCAAGGCGAAACAGCGACGTATCAAGGGCTGTTTTGGCGGCTCTAAATTGGGCGCTCAAAGCGCGATCCCGAAGGGTAGTTTGGATATTTTGGATTTTTCGATGTCATTCTTACTATCTGAAAGAAATGTTCTCCTTGCTGTCAAAGACATTGGCCTCACAGTTGCGGATCACCTTGAAAAATGGGGTGTGAGTCCTTTGCAAATTTGAGCAAAGCAAGCGCTCTTGATATTTTTCAAAAGCATCCTTTATTGGTGAATCAACGCGTTGGGAAAATGGTCAACAGGTTTATGCAGCCATTCAGGCTGCCATCACTCTTGCACAATCTCATAAGGCGTAAATTTCTAAAATTTTGTCGCAGCCGACCCTGCTGCTGCGGCTGAACTCAGAGCGTTAGTGATTTAGATGTCTGTTTGGGGTGTTGCTGGTACTGGTGAATGGAGGCAGATAGGCATCCGACCCAGCGCGCGTGTCTCGATGAAGTCTTCGAGTGCCGACTGACGGCTTCATTGTCTGAAGCAGTCACCAGCGGAAACTCATCAAATGACGGCTTCTG
>NZ_JAQSIO010000008.1 GCF_028649455.1 Curvibacter microcysteis
ATGGCGAACTGAAGAACCCGGCCATCACCTTGTACACGTACAAGGACGGCAAGAAGGTGGCTCTGAACTGATCCTCAGTTCCTGAGCTTCCCACGCAAAAGGCCACCTTCGGGTGGCCTTTTTGCTGGGCGCCCCCGCCTGGCGCGGGGGGCTGTGGACTTCAACGCTCGATGGTCTTGTTCCAGCGCGTGTTCCAGGCCGGGCGGCTTTCGTTGATGGCGTCCCAGTCCAGGGTGACGGCGTTCTTCATGTAGCCGTTGATCATCTTGACCTGTTCCACGCCATCGCCCACCACCGGGGCCTTGGGGTTGGTCGGGATCTGCGCGCCAAACTGCAGCACATTGGCCTGGGCCAGCGGCGACAGCAGGAACTGCGCGAGCTTCTGTGCCAGGTCTGGCTCGCTGTTCTTGGCGATCACGCACTGCGCCACCATCAGCACCACCGAGCCTTCCTTGGGCTGGGCGTACTCGACCGGGATGCCCTTGGTCTTGAGCGCGGCCACGGCGGTGGGCGTGAGCGGGAACAGCGCGGCCTCGCCGGTCTGCACCATCTCAGAGATCTTGGCCGAGCTGGGGATGTACTCCAGCACATTGGGGCCGATGCTGCCGCCCCAGGCCTTGAAGCCGGGCTCCACATTCTTGTCGGTGCCGCCCTGGATGCGGTTGAACATCAGGAAGCCATGCAGGCCGAAGGTCGATGAGGGCATGGACTGGAACACCACCTTGCCCTTGTACTTGGGGTCGGCCAGGTCCATCCAGGACGTGGGCGCGGCCCAGCCCTTTTCTGTGAACATTTTCTTGTTGTAGGCCAGGCCTGTCATGCCCAGGCTGACGCCGGTGGCCATGTCGTTCTTCAGGCGGGCGGCGGGGTAGATGTCGTTGAGCACCGGGCTGGCTTGTTGCTTTTCGCACAGGCCCATGCCGATGGCGCGGTACATGATGCCGTCGTCCAGGAACATCAGGTGCATCTGCGGCTTGTCCTTGTTGGCCTGCGCCTTGGCCAGGATGTCCGACGAGGTGCCGGGCACCACCACCACCTTGGCGCCGTGCAGCTTTTCAAAGGCCGGGAACACGTACTGGGTGTAGGCCTTCTCCATCGTGCCGCCGTTCATGCCGATGTAGATCGTCTTGGTCTGGGCTGTGGCGGCGCCGGCCGCGCAAAGCAGGCTGGTGGCAGCCAGCACCGCGCCGCAGCGCAACTGGAAGGTAGAGGTTTTTTTCATGGGGACTCCTGGGTCAACGGGGGTGAAAAAAGCGCTCAGTCGGTGCTGGGCGGGGGGCTGAAACGGGCCATGTCAAAAGCATCGATGGGCGTGCTGCTGCGACCGTCGCAGGCCAGCTCGGCCAGCACCTCGCCGGCGGCGGGGCCAATCTGGAAGCCGGCGCCGGCAAAGCCAAACCCATGCAGCAGGCCGGGCACGCGGTGGCTGGGGCCCAGCACCGGTTGGCGGTCCGGCAGGTAGCCCTCGGTGCCGCTCCAGGTGCGGATGATGTGGGCCGAACGCAGCGCGGGCAGCAGCTCGATGGCCTGCTGCATCAGGCTGCTCAGCGCCTCGCTGCTGCTGCGTGCGCGCAGCGGGTCCAGCGCCAAGCCGGAGCCGCCGCCCAGCACCAGGTTGCCGCGCAGCACTTGGCGGCCGTAGATGCCGCCACCCTCCACCCCCAGGCTCAGGGGCATGAAGAAGGGCAGGGGCTCGGTCACGGCCATGGCCGGGTGGCCCGACACCATGGGCACGGGTTCGCCAAACTGCGCGGCCAGCGGGGCGGCCCAGGCGCCGGCGCAGTTGATCAGTTGGGCCGCGTGCACCCGCAGGCCGGCCTGGGTGTGGACCTCAAAGCCGGCGGCGCTGTGCTCGACCGCGCTGACGGCCTGGCGCTCCAGCACCTGGGCGCCGGCGCGGGCGGCGGCACGGGCAAAAGCGGGCGACACCAGGCGGGGGTTGGCCTGACCATCTTCGGGGCACAGCGAGCCGCCGATCGCGCGCTCACCCAGCCAGGGGCAGCGCGCGCGCAGGGCGGCGCGGTCCAGCAGCTGCAGGCCCAGGTCGAAGTCGCGGGTCAGTGCGCGGTACTGTTCGAGCGCGGCCAGGTCGGCCTCGCTGCGCGCCAATTTGAGGTGGCCGCTGCGTTGGTATTCGCCGTCGGTGCCCAGCAGCTCGGGCAAACGGCCCCAGATGGCGTGGGCACGCTGGGCCAGTGGCAGTTGGTTGAGCGGGCGGCCCTGGCGGCGCACACCGCCGTAGTTGACGCCGCTGGAGCGGGCGCCGCACAGGTCGCGCTCCAGCAGCACCACGCGCCGGCCCGCGCGGGCCAGGGCCAGGGCGGCCGAGCTGCCGACAATGCCGCCGCCGACGATGACCACGTCACAGTCCAGGCGCTGGCCGCTGGGCGAATTGGTGCTGGGTGCGTTCATGGGGCCTCCGGGGCAGCGGGCTCGCAGACCATGGCCAGGGGCAGCGGCTTGAGCGGCGCCTGGGCGCGCAGCCGGCCCACTTGGGCAATGTCCTGGCCGCTGGCGTGGGCCAGGATTTCAGCGGCTGCGGCGCCGCACATGCGGCCCTGGCAGCGGCCCATGCCGACGCGGCTGAGGGCTTTCAGGCGGTTCATCTCGGGCGCACCGGCTTCACGCACCTGGCGGCGCAGTTCACCGGCGGTGATTTCTTCACATCGGCACACGACCAAATCGTCAGGCGCTTGCGCGGCCCAGTGCACGGGGAAGGGGAAGGCCCGCTCCAGTCCTTGGCGAAAGGGCTGCAGTCGGGCCAGACGCTGCTCCAGCGCCTGGGCGCGCTGGCCGTCCACGGCCAGGCCCCGGTCCTGCAGCAAGGCCAGGGCGGCGCGTTCGCCGGCCCATTCGGCGGCGTCCGCGCCTTGGATCCCGGCGCCGTCACCAGCCAGGTAGACGCCGCCCACGCTGCTGCGTCCGGCGCTGTCGCGTTCGGGCACCTGGGCGCGGTTGAGGGCGTCAAAGTGAAAGCGGCAGTCCAGCAAATCAGCCAGTTGGCTTTCGGGGCGCAGCGCGTAGCCCAGGGCCACGGCGTCGCATTCGGTGTGCTGGGGGCGGCCCTGGCGGTCACGCCACTGCAGGCCCTGCACCTGGGTCAGACCCTGCACGCGCTCGGGCTGCACGCCCCAGTGCACGGGCACGCCGTGGGCGCGCAACCAGGCCAGGTAGTAGCTGCCCTTGGCCAGGGTGGCGGGTTGGCTCAGCAGGCCGGGTGTGCCGGCCAGTTTGTCGCGCCAGTGGGCGGTGTCCAGCACGGCGGCCACGCTCACGCCGTGGCCGCGCCCGGCCCGGGCGTACTGGTAAGCCACGAGGTAAAGCAGGGGGCCGGTGCCCATCAACACCACGCGCTGACCAATGGCGCAGCCTTGGGCTTTGAGCGCTACTTGGGCGCCGCCCAGGCTGTAGACGCCGGGCAGGGTCCAGCCCGGCAGGGGCAGGATGCGGTCGGTGGCGCCTGTGGCCACGATCACATCGCGCCAGGGCAGGCGCTGGCTGCGCGTTTGGTGCAACACGTCCAGCCAGCCCGGGCCGGCGTTCCAGACCAGGCGCTCGGGCCGGTAGTCGATGCGACTGAGGTTGTCGTCCAGGGCCGCGTGCACGGCTTGGGCGCGGCGGGCTTCAAAGCCATACAAGGCCTTGGCGCTGCGCGCAAAGCCCGTGGGGGGCTGGCGGTAAATCTGGCCACCGCCACGTGCGCCTTCGTCCAGCACGATGGGGCGCAGGCCGTGCGCGGCCAGGGTTTGTGCGGCGCGGATGCCGGCCGGGCCGGCGCCGACGATCACCGGAGGCAGCTCGGTTTCGGGGGGGAGGGTGGCGCGGCTCATGTGGGTCCTTGCGGGCGGCGGGTCAGCACGCTCAAGCCTGGGCTGACCGGGGTGGCGCAGGCGCGCAGGCGCTGGCCGTCTTCGGTGCCCACCCAGCAGTCTTGGCAGGCGCCCATCAGGCAAAAGCCGGCGCGCGGCTCCAGGCTGAAGTCGCTCTGGCGCAGCACGGCGCCGTGGGTCAGCATGGCGGTCAGCACGGTGTCGCCCGCCAGCGCGGTGATGGCTTGGCCGTCGACGCGCATGGGCACGGGCTCGCGCGCCAGTTCAGTCACGCGGTGCAACAGGCCGGGGCCGGTTTTCTTCAGGGCATGGGGGTTCATTTGCTGCCTCCGACCAAGACCTTGTCGAGTCCGTAGAGGCGGTCCAGCACCAGCATGGCCAGCGCGGTCACGCCCACCATCAGGGCCGAGACGGCCGCCATCAGCGGGTCGATGGACTCGGTCGCGTACATGTACATGCGCACCGGCAGGGTCACGGTGGCGGGGGAGGTGACGAAGATCGACATGGTCACTTCGTCAAAACTGTTGATGAAGGCCAGCAACCAGCCGCCGCTGACGCCGGGCAGGATCAGGGGCACGGTGACGCGCCAGAAGGTGCGCGCCGGCGTCGCGCCCAGTGACAGCGCCGCTTGCTCGATGCTGCGGTCAAAACCCACCAGCGAGGCCACCACCAGGCGCAGCGTGTAAGGCGTGACCACCAGGGCGTGGGCCAGCAGCAAGAAGCCAAAGCTGCCCGAGCCACCCACCAGGTTGGACAGGCGCAGCAAGGCCACACCCAGCACCAGGTGGGGGATGATCAGCGGTGACAGGAACAGGCCGTTGAGCAGGTTGCGGCCGGCAAATTGGTAGCGCGTCAGCGCCATCGCAGCGGGCACGGCCAGCGCGGTGGACAGGGTGGCCGAGCCCAGGGCCAGCCACAGGCTGTTCCAGAAGGACTGCACAAAGTCCGGGTGCTCGAACACCGCCCGGAACCAGCGCAGCGACAGGCTGTGCGTGGGCAGGGTCAGCGTGTTCTCGGGCGTGAAAGCGACCACGCAGACGATGAGCAGCGGGGCCAGCATGAAGCTGACCACCAGCGCATTGAAGACCAGGGCGATGGGGCCGTTGCGGCCAGGGCTTTGGCTTGATTGGGACATGGTGATTCACCCCAGCGCTTTTTGGTAGCGCCGCTCCAGCAGGCGGTTGTAGCTCAGCATCACGATCAGGTTGGCCACCAGCAGGGTCAGGGCCACGGCCGCGCCCTGGGGCCAGTTGAGTTCGTGCAGGTACTCGTCGTAGACGATGGTGGCCACCATCTTCAGGCGGCGCCCACCCAGCAGGCCGGGAATGGCAAAAGAACTTGCGGCCAGGCCAAACACAATCAGGCTGCCCGACAAAATGCCTGGCAAGACCTGCGGCAGCACAATGCGCCGCGCGATCGTGAACGGCCCCGCGCGCAGCGAGGCCGCGGCCTGGGCCACGCTCGGGTCCAGCTTTTGCAGCGAGGTCCAGACCGGGATGATCATGAAGGGCAGCATCACATGCACCAAGGCGATCAGCACGGCGGCCTCGGTGTAGAGCAGCTTGACCCGGCCGATGCCCACGGCCATCAGCGCCTGGTTGATCAGGCCTTCGGGGCCCAGCAGCATGGACCAGCCAAAAGCCCGCACCACCACCGACACCAGCAGCGGGGCCAGCACCACCAGCAGCAAGATGGAACGCCATGGGCTGCCCATGCGGCTGAGCACATAGGCTTGCGGCGCGCCGATCAGCACGCAGATCAAGGTGGTCAGGCCCGCTGTCCAGAAGGTGCGCCAGAAGATGCCCAGGTAGTAGCTGTCGGTGAACACCGTGGCGTAGTGCGCCAGGGTGTAGGCCCCCTCTTTGACGCCCGTGGCGGGGTCAAACACATTGAAGGACAGCAAGGCGGTGAGCAGCAGCGGCGTCACCAGCAGGGTGGCAAACAGGCTCAACGCCGGGGCGCTGAGCAGCCAGGGCGTGCGCGCTGTCATGCCAGCGCTCCGGCACGGGCGCTGTGGCTGTCGGCGGGCAGCAGGCGCAGCGCGTGGTCGGGCCAGTCCACACCGGCTTCGCTGCCCACGTTCAGCGCGGCGCTGCCGTCATTGGGCGCCAGCAGCATCAGTTCACCCAGCGGCGTGGCCAGGCGGTACAGCCATTGGCTGCCCAGGAAGAAGCACTCTTCCACCCGGCCTGGCACCCGCCCTTGGCCGGCGGGGCGCAGTTGCAGTTTCTCCGGGCGCAGGCCGATCAGCACCGCGCTGCCCGCGGCGAACACCGGGCCCGGCAGTGGCAGGCGCAGTGCACCCACCTGCACCGCCAGACCGGCTTCGTCCTCCAGCACGGTGCCGGGCAGCAGGTTGGCCTTGCCCACAAAGGTCGCGATGAAGCGGTTGCCCGGGTGTTCGTAGACGGCCAGCGGATCGGCCACTTGGGTGATGCGGCCCGCCTCCATGACCACCACGCGGTCGCTCACCGACAGGGCTTCGCTCTGGTCGTGCGTGACCATCACCGTGGTGGTGCCCACGCGGCGTTGGATGCGGCGCAGTTCGAACTGCATTTCTTCGCGCAGCTTGGCGTCCAGGTTGGACAAGGGCTCGTCGAGCAGCAGCACGGGTGGCTCGATGACCAGGGCGCGTGCCAGGGCCACGCGCTGGCGCTGGCCGCCCGACAGCTCGCGCGGGTAGCGTTGGCCGTGCTGGTCCAGGTGCACCAGGGCCAGGGCGGCCTGCACGCGTTCACGCCGCTCCGCCACCGGGCAGCGGCGCATCTCCAGGCCAAAGCTCACGTTGTCGGCCACGGTCATGTGGGGGAACAGGGCGTAGGTCTGGAACACGATGCCCAGGCCGCGCTGGTGCGTCTTGGTGTGGGTGATGTCCTGGCCGTCCAGCACGATGCGCCCGGCCGTCACCGCCTCAATGCCCGCAATCATTTGCAGCGTGGTGGTCTTGCCGCAGCCCGAGGGGCCCAGCAAGGAGATGAACTCGCCCTTGTCCACACTCAGGTTGAGGGAGGACACGGCCGGTGTGGCACCGTAGTTTTTGCACACCTCGTGCAGTTGCAGAAACGACATCGTCTGAGCCTTTGGCAGCGGTTTCAAAAGAGGGTGAATGAAGAGGCCTGCTTTTTTTCACTCTATTGCAAAGGTCGGGCCAGAAACAATGGTGAATTCCATTAATCGGAAGGTTTATTTAAAATATTCCATTGAATGAAATCATTGGCGAGATAATCCCCCAAGAATTCCACCGAGGTGAAGATGAGCACTCCAGAACCAGCCAGCGGCGGCGTGCCGCGCGTGTTTGCCGTGATCCGGGCCCTGAGCCGGGTGCCCCCCGAAGGTGCGCGCGTCACCCATCTGGCGCAAAGCGTGGGCCTGACCCAGGCCACCACGCACCGTTTGCTGCAGGCCCTGGTGGCCGAGGGCATGGTCGAGCAAGACGAGCGCAGCAAGCTGTACCGCCTGAGCGTCGACTTCTTCGCCCTGGCCGCGCAGGCGGGCAACACGGGAGGGCTGCGCGCGCTGTGCCGCCCGGCCTTGCTGCGCCTGTGTGCCAGCCTGGGGGACACCTTGTTCCTGCTGGTGCGCAGCGGCTTTGATGCGGTCTGCCTGGACCGGGCCGAGGGGCCGTTCCCGATCCGCTCTTTCACCGGCGACATCGGCGGGCGCGTGGCCCTGGGCGTGGGCCAGGGCGCGCTGGCCATCCTGGCCTTCCTGCCCGAGGACGAGCGCGAGGAGGTGATCCGTTTCAACCTGTCGCGGGTGCGCGAGTTCGGTGTCTATGACGAGGTTTACCTGCGCACCGAAATCGAGCGTGTGCGCCAGCTCGGCTACGCCGGGCGCAACACCGGGCTGTTGGACGGCATGGCGGGCGTGGCGGTGCCGGTGCTCAGCGCCGAGGGCCGGCCGGTGGCCGCGCTCAGCGTGGGCACCATTGCCGACCGCCTCAACCCCGAGCGCCTGCCCACCGTGGTGGCGCTCCTGCAACGCGAGGCGGCCCAGTTGGGGCCGCGCATCAACCCCTTTGATCCGGTGCTGCGCCGGCCCTCGCAAAGCCTGGCCGAGCCCTGGCCCGAGTCGGGGAGCGCTTCGGTCAGCTGATGCGGCGATCGCATCATGTGCGCCCGATCAATCGAATAGGCTGTGGGGACTTGATGCCGTCAAGGCATCAAGTCTTGCCAAACATTCGATAGCCAAGGCCTGCGCCATCTTGGATAGTCGGCCGCAATCTCCGGGCCCTGGGCCTGGGGTGTTGACCTTCCGGGCCCCGCGCCCCGGGCTTTGCTGACCAGGACTTGCCATGACTGCTTCCCTTGCTTCCCTCCCCGCTTCTTCATCCGCCACGCCGTCCAGCGTCACGGCCCAGGCCCACGCGCTGTTGCAGGCCTTGGGGGTGCCCCTGGACCAGGTGCAGGCCGAAGGCGGCTGGCCGGTTCGTTCGCCCTTGACGGGCGAGTTGCTGGGCCAGGTCGCGCTGCAGCCCGCCAGCGCCGTGACGGCGGTGGTGGACCAGGCACAGCGCGCCTTCTTGGCCTGGCGCGAGGTGCCGGCACCGCGCCGCGGCGAGTTGGTGCGCTTGTTGGGCGAAGAGCTGCGCGCGGCCAAGACCCAACTGGGCCAACTGGTCACGCTGGAGGTGGGCAAGAGCCCGTCCGAAGGCGAGGGCGAGGTGCAAGAGATGATCGACATCTGCGACTTTGCCGTCGGCCTGTCACGCCAATTGCATGGCCTGACCCTGGCCACCGAACGGGCTCAGCACCGCATGATGGAAACCTGGCACCCGCTGGGCGTTTGCGGCGTCATCTCGGCCTTCAACTTCCCGGTGGCCGTGTGGTCCTGGAACGCGGCGCTGGCGCTGGTCTGTGGCGACCCGGTGGTCTGGAAGCCGTCTGAGAAAACCCCGCTCACGGCCCTGGCCACGCACGCCATTGCGCAGCGCGCCCTGGCGCGTTTTGGCGATGCCCCCGAGGGTTTGCTGAGCCTCTTGATCGGCGAACGCGACACCGGCGCCGACTTGGTGGACGACCCGCGCGTGGCCTTGGTCTCGGCCACGGGCTCCACCGCCATGGGCCGGGCGGTGGCGCCCAAGCTGGCGGCGCGTTTTGCGCGTGCCTTGCTGGAGCTGGGCGGCAACAACGCCGCCATCGTGGCGCCCTCGGCCGACCTGGACCTGGCGCTGCGCGGCATCGCTTTTGCCGCCATGGGCACAGCCGGCCAGCGCTGCACCACGCTGCGCCGCCTGTTCGTGCATGAATCGATTTACGACACCCTGGTGCCGCGCCTGGTGCGCGCCTACGCCAGCGTGGGGGTGGGGGATCCGCGCGAGCCTGGCAATTTGGTTGGCCCGCTGATCGACGAGGCCGCTTGGCAGGCCATGCAACAGGCGCTGGACGCGGCCCGCGCGGCTGGCGGCACGGTGCATGGTGGCGAGCGGGTGCTGACCGCCGCTGGCGCCGCCGCCTGCTACGCGCGTCCGGCGCTGGTGGAAATGCCCACCCACACCGGCCCGGTGCTGCACGAGACCTTTGCGCCCATCCTTTACGTGCTGCGCTACCAGACGCTGGACGAGGCGATCGCGCTGAACAACGCTGTGGGTGCGGGCTTGTCCTCGTCGATCTTCACGCTCAATCTGCGCGAGGCCGAGCGCTTTGTCTCCGCCACCGGCTCGGACTGTGGCATTGCCAATGTGAACATCGGCCCCAGCGGGGCTGAAATCGGCGGGGCTTTTGGCGGCGAGAAGGAAACCGGCGGTGGCCGCGAAGCCGGCTCAGACAGCTGGAAGGCCTACATGCGCCGCGCCACCAACACCATCAACTACTCCACCGAGCTGCCGCTGGCCCAGGGCGTCAAGTTCGACTTGGACGCCTGAGGCTCCAGCGCTGGGCCCGCGAACCGCGAACACGCCTGGGGCGTGTTGCGGGCCCCCGTTCACAGGGTGCGGTGCGCCACCGGGGTTTCGGGCACCGGGTAGCCGGCCGCTCCGAAGGTGCTGACCACGGCCTTGTGGGTGTCGAAGTAGACCTGCCAGTAGTGGTCGGTGTGGGTGTAGGGGCGCACGCACAGCAGCGGGCCTTCGGGCGTGAATTGCAGAATTTCCACGTCGGGCGCGGGCTGGGCTGCGACATGGGGCAGGGCGCTCACCGCGGCCTTGAGGCGGGCCATGGCGTCCTGCACGTCCACCCCGTTGGCCACCTTGGCCACGCAGTCCACGCGGCGCACGGCCAGGGTGCTGTAGTTCTGGATGGTGTCCGAGAACACCTTGTTGTTGCCCACGATGGTGATCACGTTGTCGGGCGTGATGATGGTGGTGCCGAACAGGCCCAGTTCCTTGACCGTGCCGGTGACGCCGCCTGCGCTGACAAAGTCACCCACCTTGTAGGGCCGCAGCACCTGCAGGAAGACCCCGGCTGCAAAGTGGGTCAGCAAGCCGCCCCAGGCGGTGCCGATGGCCAGGCCCGCTCCCGCCAGCAAGGCGGCAAACGAGGTGGTGCTGACGCCAAAGATGTCCAGGATGGCCAGCACCAGGACGATGTTCAGCAAGACGCTGAGAATGGACCTCAGGTACTCGGCCAGGGTGGCGTCGACCCGGCTGCCGCGCGCCAGGACCTTGCCCAGCAGTTGCAGCGTGAGGCTGATCAGCCAGCGCCCAATCACCCAGGCGGCGATGGCGCCCAGGACCTTGAGGCCGAAATCGGCCCCTTGTGTGCTCAGAAAATGCCAGATGACTTCGGTGTTCATGGGGTTCCTCCGAACCGGAGCTTACTTCTGCTCACAGATTGAGGCGAGGGTGGAACCGTGCGAAAAGTCTCCATCAAGGGCGCTGTTGGCGGCTGATGGGGACATTTGTCGTTTCAGCGTGACAAATTGCACTGTTGAGCCCCAGCCTGGCCACGCCGTCGCGCGAGAGGATCTGGCCTGGGCGAGCGGCCGGGCGGCGCTGGCCCGGCAGGTGCCCAGGGCTCAGACGCCGCGCGCGCGCTCGGTCTTGAAGCGGGCGCGGAAGGCGCTGAACTGGCCCGCGTCCAGGGACTCGCGCACCTCGCGCATCAGGTTCAGGTAGTAGTGCAGGTTGTGCACCGTGGTCAGCATCGGGCCCAGCATTTCGCCACAGCGGTCCAGGTGGTGCAGGTAGGCGCGGCTGAAGCCGTCGCGACCGCCATCGGCCCAGGACACGCCAGACTGGCCCGCGCAGGCGTAGCAGGTGCAGGTGGCGTCCAGCGGCTGGGGGTCGCTCTTGTGGCGCGCATTGCGCAGCTTCAGGTCGCCATGACGCGTGAAGATGGTGCCATTGCGTGCGTTGCGCGTGGGCATCACGCAGTCGAACATGTCCACGCCCTGGGCCACGCCCTCGACCAGGTCTTCGGGCGTGCCCACGCCCATCAGGTAGCGGGGCTTGTGCGCGGGCAGGCGGTGCGGGGTGTGCGCCATGATGCGCAGCATCTCGTCCTTGGGTTCGCCCACGCTGACGCCGCCGACCGCGTAGCCGGGGAAGTCCATCTCCACCAGGGCGGCCAGGGACTCGTCGCGCAGGTTTTCGAACATGCCGCCTTGCACGATGCCGAACAAGGCGTTGGGGTTCTCCAGGCGGGCGAATTCGGTTTTGCAGCGCTGGGCCCAGCGCAGCGACAGCTCCATCGAGGTGCGGGCCTCGCGCTCGGTGGTCAGGTGGCCCTTGGTCTCATAGGGCGTGCACTCGTCGAACTGCATCACGATGTCGGAGTTCAGCACGGTCTGGATCTGCATGCTGATCTCGGGCGTGAGGAACAGCTTGTCGCCGTTCACGGGGCTGGCGAACTTGACGCCTTCTTCGCTGATCTTGCGCATGGCGCCCAGGCTCCAGACCTGGAAGCCGCCCGAGTCGGTCAGGATGGGCTTGTTCCATTTTTCAAATTGGTGCAGGCCGCCAAAGCTCTGCATCACATCGAGGCCGGGGCGCATCCAGAGGTGGAAGGTGTTGCCCAGGATGATTTGCGCGCCCATGTCCTCCAGGCTGCGCGGCATCACGCCCTTGACCGTGCCGTAGGTGCCCACGGGCATGAAGATGGGCGTCTGCACCACGCCGTGGTTGAGCGTGAGCGTGCCCCGGCGCGCGTGGCTGTCGGGGTCGGTGGCGAGGAGGTCGAATTTGAGCATGGCGGGATTTTAGGAGGGGGGTGTCCGGGGCACCAGGCCCCGGTGGCCAGCGTGGGCGCCGGCCTGGAATGCGTTGTGAGGGAGCGGCGCCGTGGGCTTCAAGCTGGGCGCTGGCGCTCCAGCAGCATGGCGTCGCCATAGCTGAAGAAGCGGTAGCCCTGGGCGATGGCGTGGCGGTACAGGCCCATGATGCGTTCGTATCCGGCCAAGGCGCTGACCAGCATCATCAGGGTGCTTTTGGGCAGGTGGAAGTTGGTGATCAGCACATCGACCACCTGGAAGTCAAAGCCCGGGGTGATGAAGATCTGCGTGTCGCCCGTGGTCTGGCCCGACTGGGCCCAGGACTCCAGGGTGCGCACGGTGGTGGTGCCCACGGCCACCACGCGGCCGCCGCGCTGGCGGCAGCGCTCCAGTGCGGCCAGGGTGGCGACTGGCACCTGGTACCACTCGCGGTGCATTTTGTGCTCGGCCAGGTTGTCTGTTTTGACGGGCTGGAAGGTGCCCGCGCCCACATGCAGGGTGACGCTGGCGCGCTCGATGCCTTGGGCGCTCAATTGGTCCAGCAAGGCCTGGTCAAAGTGCAGCGCGGCGGTGGGCGCGGCCACGGCGCCGGGGTGGCGCGCGAACACGGTCTGGTAGCGCTGCTCGTCCTCGGCGGAGTCACTGTGTTCGATGTAGGGCGGCAGCGGCACATGGCCATGGGCGGCCATCAGCGCGTGCGGTTCGCCACTGAAGCGGAAGCGGAACAGCGCGCCGTCCTCGTCGGGCCAGCGGCCCAGCAAGGTGGCGCTGAAGCCGCCCACCATGTGCAGGGTGCTGCCCACGGGCGGCTTTTTGCTGACCTTCATGTGGGCCACCACCTCGTGGTCCTGCAGCACGCGCTCAACCAGCAGCTCGACTTTGCCGCCGGTGGCTTTCTCGCCAAACAGGCGGGCCTTGATCACTTGCGTGTCATTGAAGACCAGCAGGTCCCCGGCGCGCAGCAGGCTGGGCAGTTCACGGAAGATGCGGTCCGTTGGGGTGTCGTTGCGGCCGTCCAGCAGGCGCGAGGCGCTGCGTTCGGCGGCGGGGTGTTGGGCGATCAGTTCAGGCGGCAGCTCGAAGTCGAAATCGGCCAGCGTGAACGGACGGGAAGCGGGGTGAAGCGTCATGGTGCTTGAGGGCCTGACAGGCCCGTGCCAAGTGGGAAAAGGCCGGGATTTTCTCATGCCAAGGCCCCCAGGCTTGAATCCCTGGGTAAAAATACAGGTATGGCCTCCTCGCCCACTGCCCCAGCCAAAGCCCCCGCCAAGACCGCGGCGGCTGGCGCTGGGCGTGAGCTGTCGCCGCCCCAAAAGGCCTTGATCAAGATGGGCCTGACGCGCGACATCGACCTGGCCCTGCACCTGCCGCTGCGCTACGAGGACGAAACCCGCATCACCTTGCTGCGCAATGCCCGCGACGGCGACACGGTACAGATCGAGGCCACGGTGGTGAAGAGCGAGATCTCCATGCGTCCGCGCCGCCAGCTGGTGGTGACGGTGGAGGACGAGAGCGGCAGCTGCGAGCTGCGCTTTTTCAGCTTCTACCCCTCGCACCAAAAGACCCTGGCGGTGGGCGCTTTGCTGCGCGTGCGCGGCGAGATCAAAGGTGGTTTTTGGGGGCGGCAAATGCTGCACCCGGCGTTCCGCCTGGCCGGGGGCGAGCTGCCCACCGCGCTGACGCCGATCTACCCCACGGTGGCCCAACTGCCCCAGCCCTACCTGCGCCGCGCCGTGCAGTCGGGCCTGATGCGCGCGGACCTGAGCGAGACCATCCCCGCCCCGGTGCTGCAGGGCATCGACTACCTGCGCCTGTCCGACCTGCGCTCGGCGCTGGTCTTTTTGCACCACCCGACGCCCGATGTGTCGCTGGCCGCATTGGAAGACCACAGCCACCCGGCCTGGCAGCGCCTGAAGGCCGAAGAGCTGCTGGCCCAGCAGCTGTCGCAACTCGAGTCCAAGCGCGAGCGCGCCCGCCTGCGCGCGCCGGCGCTCAAGCCGCTGCACCAGCGGGGCGTGCTGTCGCTGCACGAACAATTGCTGGCGGTGCTGCCCTTTGCCCTGACCGCCGCCCAGCGCCGGGTGTGCGAAGAGATCGCCGGTGATTTGGCGCGCGGGGTGCCCATGCACCGCCTGCTGCAAGGCGACGTGGGCTCGGGCAAGACGGTGGTGGCGGCGCTGGCCGCGGCCATCTGCATCGACTCGGGCTGGCAGTGCGCGTTGATGGCGCCGACCGAAATCCTGGCCGAGCAGCACTTTGGCAAGCTCATCGGCTGGCTGGAGCCCCTGCTCGCGCCCCTGGGCAAGAAAGTGGCCTGGCTGGCGGGCGCGCAGAAAAAGAAGGAGCGCACGGCCGCCCTGGCCCTGGTGGAGAGCGGCGAGGCCGCGCTGGTGGTGGGCACCCACGCGGTGATCCAGGAACAGGTCAAGTTCAAGAACCTGGCCCTGGCCTTGATCGACGAGCAGCACCGTTTTGGCGTGGCCCAGCGCCTGGCCTTGCGCAGCAAGCTCGACGATGGCACGGGGCGCGAGCCGCACCTGCTGATGATGAGCGCCACCCCCATCCCGCGCACCCTGGCCATGAGCTATTACGCCGACCTCGACGTCTCCACGATCGACGAGTTGCCGCCTGGGCGCACCCCCATCGTCACCAAGCTGGTGTCGGACAGCCGCCGCGACGAGGTGGTGGCGCGCATCGCCGACCAGATCGCCCAGGGCCGCCAGGTGTACTGGGTCTGCCCGCTGATCGAGGAGAGCGAGGCGCTGGACCTGAGCAACGCCACCGCCACCCACGCCGACCTCAGCGACGCCCTGCCCGGCGTCATGGTGGGTCTGCTGCATTCACGCATGCCCACGGCCGAGAAGAAAGCGGTGATGGACTTGTTCACGCGTGGCGAGATGGGCGTGCTGGTCAGCACCACGGTGATCGAGGTGGGCGTGGACGTGCCCAATGCCTCGTTGATGGTGATCGAACACGCCGAGCGCTTTGGCCTGAGCCAGCTGCACCAGTTGCGCGGCCGGGTCGGGCGGGGGGCTGCGGCCTCGGCCTGCGTGCTGCTTTACGCCACCAACGAAAGCGGCCGCTTGGGCGAGACGGCGCGCGAGCGGCTGCGCGCCATGGCCGAGACCGCCGATGGGTTCGAGATCGCGCGCCGCGACCTCGAGATCCGGGGGCCGGGCGAGTTTTTGGGGGCTCGCCAGTCGGGCGCGCCACTGCTGCGTTTTGCCGACCTGGCCACCGACACCGTGCTGCTGGACTGGGCCCGCGAGGCCGCACCCGTGATGCTGGACCAGCACCCGGTGCAAGCCCGTTTGCACGTCGGGCGCTGGTTGGGAGGAAAATCCGAATTCCTCAAAGCCTGAGCCTGGCGCCGACCTCCACCGGTGCGCGGGCCTGAATGCCACCCCATGACCCTGACCGAACTCAAATACATCGTTGCCGTGGCCCGCGAAAAGCACTTTGGCAAGGCCGCTGAGGCCTGCTTTGTGTCCCAGCCCACGCTGTCGGTGGCCATCCGCAAGCTCGAAGACGAGCTGGAAGTGAAGCTGTTCGAGCGCAGCGCCAACGAAGTCAGCGTCACCCCGCTGGGCGAGGAAATCGTGCGCCAAGCGCAAAGCGTGTTGGAGCAGGCCGCCGCCATCAAGGAGATCGCCAAGCGCGGCAAAGACCCCTTGGCCGGCGCCCTGAAGCTCGGCGTGATCTACACCATCGGCCCCTACCTGCTGCCCGACCTGGTGCGCCAGGCGATTGCGCGCACGCCGCAAATGCCCCTGATGCTGCAGGAGAACTTCACCGTCAAGCTGATGGAGATGCTGCGTACCGGTGAGATCGACTGCGCCATCATGGCCGAGCCTTTTCCCGACACCGGCCTGGCGCTGGCGCCGCTGTACGACGAGCCCTTCATGGCCGCAGTGCCCAGCACCCACCCGCTGGCCAGCCGTAAGCACATCACTGCCGAGGAGATGAAGAGCGAAACCATGCTGCTGCTGGGCAATGGCCACTGCTTTCGCGACCATGTGCTCGAGGTCTGCCCCGAGTTCGCGCGCTTCTCCAGCAACGCTGAAGGCATTCGCAAGAGCTTCGAGGGCTCCTCGCTGGAGACCATCAAGCACATGGTGGCTGCCGGCATGGGCGTGACACTGGTGCCGCGCCTGAGCGTGCCCAAGGAGGCGCTGGCGCCGCGCGCGCGCCGGCGCAAGGCCGACAGCGAAGCCCATGTGGTCTACCTGCCGTTTGAGGGCGACGTGCCCTACCGCCGCGTGTCCCTGGCCTGGCGGCGCAGCTTCACCCGCTACGAGGCCATTGCGGCCTTGCGCAACGCCATCTACGCCTGCGAACTGCCGGGCGTGAAGCGCCTGTCCTGAGCCCCAAGTGCGCCACTGTGGATTGGCCCGCCCGTGCGACAGCGCCCGGCGCTTGGCGTTACAGTGTTTGGTAGGCCTTCGCCCTGCCAAGCGCGGCATGGCGTCGGCCTTTTGTTGACCTGTTTTCTGGAGTTTCTCGCATGGCCAAATCCCCCCGCAGCAGCAGCGCCAAGTCGGCGCCTGTCATCAATATCGGCATCAGCGACAAAGACCGCGCTGCCATCGCCAAGGGTTTGTCGCGCCTGCTGGCCGACACCTACACCCTGTACCTGACCACGCACAACTTCCACTGGAACGTGACGGGTCCGATGTTCAACACCCTGCACACCATGTTCATGACCCAGTACACCGAGCTGTGGACGGCGGTGGACCCGATCGCTGAGCGCATCCGCTCGCTGGGCCATCCCGCGCCGGGTTCGTACGCGGACTTTGGTCGTCTGGCCAGCGTGCCGGACGCGCCCGGCACGCCACCCAAGGCGCTGGAAATGGTGCGCATCCTCGTCACCGGCCACGAGGCGGTGGCCCGCACGGCCCGTGAACTGTTCCCCTTGGCCGACAAAGCCAGTGACGAGCCCACGGCCGACCTGCTGACCCAGCGCCTGACGGTGCACGAGCAAACCGCCTGGATGCTGCGTTCCCTGTTGGAAGAGTGAGGCTGAGCGCACGGTCGGGTTCGGGCTTGCTGCGAAAATCAAGGTCTTTCTGCTTTGGCGGTGGCCCCCGCCGCACCGTGCGATGACTGCTTCTACTGCCCCCCGGCCCCGTGGCCGGCTTTCGCTGTACTTGGACCTGATCCGCTGGGACCGGCCTGCTGGCTGGTTGCTGTTGCTGTGGCCCACGCTGAGTGCGCTGTGGGTGGCGGCGGGCGGGTTCCCGGGTTGGCACCTGCTGCTGGTGTTCACCCTGGGGACCATCTTGATGCGCAGCGCGGGCTGCTGCATCAACGACGTGGCCGACCGCGACTTTGATCGCCACGTCAAACGCACGGCGCAGCGCCCCGTGACCAGCGGCGCGGTGTCGGTGCGCGAGGCCCTGCTGCTGGCCGCGGGCCTGGCCCTGCTGTCCTTGGTGCTGGTGCTGAGCACCAACACCGTGACGGTGTTCTGGTCCCTGGGTGCGCTGGCGGTGACCCTGCTCTACCCCTATGCCAAACGCTGGGTGTCCATGCCCCAGGCGGTGCTGGGCGTGGCCTTCAGCTTTGGCATTCCGATGGCTTTCACCGCCTTGGCTGTGCCGCTGAGCCCGCTGGTGGCCTGGCTGGTGCTGAGCAATTTGCTGTGGGTGCTGGCTTACGACACCGAGTACGCCATGGTGGACCGGGACGACGACCTGAAGATCGGCATGAAGACTTCCGCCATCACCCTGGGCCGCTGGGATGTCATGGCCGTGACGGCTTTCTACCTGGGCAGCCTGTTGATCTGGGTGGCGGTCTTGTGGGATCGGTGGCCCGCCTGGAGCCTGGTGCTGGGCTCGCTGGGGGCGCTGGGCCAGGTGGGCTGGCACGTCAGCCTGATTCGCCGGCGCGAGCGCGCGGGTTGTTTTCAGGCGTTTCGAGCCAACCACTGGCTGGGCGCCACGCTGTTCGCGGCGCTGGTCTTGGGCTCGCTGCTGGGCTGATCGACCCGCCGGACCACCTGTGGGCAGCCCGACTCAGGGCGGGGCTCAGTAAGCGTGGTGAATCTTCGTCTTGGCCTTGGGCAGGTTGTTCTTGCCGGCCTTGGCGGCCTTGGCGGCCTTGGCGTGCTTGCTGCTCTTGGCTTTTTTGGCGTGCTTGCCAGCCTTCTTGCCGGCTTTGGCATGGGCCTTGGCATGCGGCTTGGCGCTGCTGCTGGTCTTGGCCGCAGCGGGGGTGCTGGTCACTGCCAGGGGCAGGACCACCAGGGCAGCCGACAGGATGGCGGTCATCAGTTTTTTCATGGTGTTTCTCGTTCTGCGAAAAAGGTGGTTGATGGACGAGGCCCCTCTTGGCCCCGTGGGTTTGTCTCTTGTCGGGCGCTATTCTGACCGAATTTGGGGCGCGCTTGCGCCCCTCAAACGGTACCGAATTCGTTACCCAACTCCACAGCACGCGCGCGCGCCTTCTCCATCGCAAGCATGAAGTGTTCCTTGATGCGGCTTTCTTCCATCGAGCTCAGGGCTGCGTAGGTGGTGCCCCCCTTGGAGGTGACGCGCTGGCGCAGCACCTCGGGGCCTTCGGTCGACGCCTGGGCCAGATCGGCTGCCCCCACAAAGGTGCCAATGGCGAGTTGGAGCGATTGCTCCGGGCTCAGGCCCATCTGGGCGCCTGCGGCGGCCATGGCCTCGATGAAATAGAACACATAGGCCGGGCCAGAGCCCGACAGCGCGGTCACGGCGTCGAGTTGGGTTTCTTGCGCCACCCACAGCAGGTCGCCGGTGGTTCGGACCACCTGTTCGACCTGCTGGCGGTCGGCGTCGGTGACGGCCGCGCGGGCAAACAGGCCCGTCATGCCCTTGCCCACCAGGGCCGGGGTGTTGGGCATGCAGCGCACCACGCGCTCGGTGCCCAGCCAGGCGGCGATGCTGTCGCTGCGGATGCCGGCGGCCACGCTGAGGTGCAGCGCGCCCGTGGCATGCGCTTGCACGGCGGCCGCCGCGTCGCGGAAGGTCTGTGGCTTGACGGCCCAGACCACCAGGCCGGCTTGGGCCAGGCGGGCATCGGCGACTTCTTGCGCGTGCACGCCCAAGTCACGCGCCAGGCGCTCGCGGGCCTCGGCAAAGGGCTCCACCACCAGGATGTCGGCCGCCTTCAGGCCTTGCTTGAGCAGGCCTCCGATGATGGCGCTGGCCATGTTGCCGCCGCCGATGAATGCGATTTTCGAGGTCATGTCAGAGAGGGATCCAAATATTCAAAGGCCAGAAACTGGGTGATTTGCAGGGGGTTGAAATTGTCATCGCTGACGAACACCAGGGTGCGGTGGCCGTTGGGCAGGGTGGGGCCCCAGCACATGCCTTCCGTGTTGTCCAAGCGCGAGATGCCGAGCTGGCTGAAGTCGGCCACCAGGGTCTTGCGGGCGGGCTCGAAGCGGCCGGCCTGCAAGGTGGCTTGGTTCAGGGTGTCGCTGGCCTGGCGGGTGTCGATGCGGTACAGCGCCAGGGACAGGCCCACGCCGCTCATGTAGGCGCGCTCCAGCACCAGCATCTCGTGCGCGTTGAGCATCAGGATTTCGCTCAGGCCGTTGTCCGCTGGCGCCCCAGGCGGGATGGGTTGGTGGGGCAGGGCGTCGGGCACGTAGGCGATTTGCCGGTCGGCCCGGCCGCTGCGCAGGTCAAAGCGGGTCAGGCGCACTGGGCCGCCGACCTGACCCACGCGAGGCTCGGGGCCATCTTGCAGCAAGGGGCCTTCCATGGCGACCCAGGCGTGGCTTTCGTTGGGCGTCAGGGCCAGGCCTTCAAAGCACTGGTTCTTGCGCGGGCCGCGGGCGGGGTCGCTGCCCACGCGCAGCATGTCGGGCAGGGTGAAGTCGCGCAGGTGGCGACCGTCCAGGCTGATTTCGCGCAGCGCTGGCGACAGGCCCAGGCGCACATCGCCCTCGCTGGTCCAGAGCAGGGTGCCGGTCCCGGCGCGGTAGCGGATGGCCTCAGGGTCGGGAATGTCGGGCTGGGGCTGGCCGGGCGCCGCACTGTGCTGACGCCCAGGGTAGGGCAGGCCGTTGGCCGCCAAGAGGGGCGTGCTGCGCAGCAGTTGGGGGTCGCCCAGGCCCTGAGCGGAGACGTCCAGGTTCAGGGTGTAGAAGCGCGCCGCCTGGCGGTCCGATCGGTCGTCGCTGATGGCGATCCACTGGCCCGTGCCGGGGTGGTAGTCCAGGCCCGACAGGCCCCCCACGGTGGTGTCCTGAAAAGGGTGTCGGTAGGGGATTCGCGACTCACCCAGCAAGCGCAACTGGCGCGGGCTGGGCGTGTGGGGCTGGCGTGGGCCGAGCGGCGCGCAGCCGGGCAGGGCCGCGCCCAGGGTGGCGACGCCGGCCCATTGCAGCCATTGGCGGCGGCGCAGGGGCTGGGGCGCAGGGGACGGAGAAGAAGCGTTGTCGGTGCTCACGAGGCCGAAGTCTAGAGCCTTTGAGGCGCTGGCCCGGCCGGTACTGGGCTTTTTCAAGTGGCAGTAGCTTGTCTGACGGCGCGCTCCCAGTGCGCGATGCGCTCCTGCGCCTGGGCGCGGCCCAGGGTGGGCAGGAAGGTGCGCTCGGCGCGCCACTGGCTGCTGAGTTCCTCGGTGCCGGCGTACAGGCCCGTGCCCAGGCCGGCCAGGTAGGCCGCGCCCAGGGCGGTGGTTTCGATCACGGCGGGACGCACCACGGGGATGCCCAGCAGGTCGGCCTGGATTTGCATCAGCAAGTCGTTGGCGCAGGCGCCGCCGTCCACGCGCAGCTCGGTCACGGGGCTGCCGCCGGCGGCGACCGCGTCGCGGCTCATGGCTTGCAGCAAGGCGGTGCTTTGGAAGGCGATGCTTTCCAGCGCCGCACGGGCGATGTGGGCCAGGGTGGTGCCTCGGGTGATGCCGGTGATGGTGCCCCGGGCTTCGGGGTCCCAGTAGGGCGCGCCCAGGCCTGTGAAGGCGGGCACCATCATCACGCCGCCCGAGTCCGGCACGCTTTGCGCCAGCGCCTGCACTTCGCCGCTGGCCTGGATGGCATTGAGGCCGTCGCGCAGCCACTGCACCACGGCACCGCCCACGAAGACGCTGCCTTCGATGGCGAATTCGGTCTGGTGGCTGGGCTGGGCGGCGCTGGTGGTGAGCAGGCCGTTTTGCGAGGTCTGGAAGGTGTTGCCGGTGTGCATCAGCATGAAGCAGCCGGTGCCGTAGGTGTTCTTGGCCATGCCGGCGCGGAAGCAGGCCTGTCCAAACAGGGCGCTTTGCTGGTCGCCACCCACGCCGCCGATGCGGATCGGCGCGCCCAGCAGCTCGGGCAGCACCTGGCCGTAGTCGGCGCTGGAGGGGCGGACCTCGGGCATCAGGCTGGCAGGGATGTCGAGCAGGGCCAGCAGCTCGGGGTCCCAGCGGTTGTTCCGGATGTCGAACAGCATGGTGCGCGAGGCGTTGCTCACGTCGGTGGCGTGCACCGCCCCGCCAGTGAGCTGCCACATCAGCCAGCTGTCCACCGTGCCGAAGGCCAGCTCGCCGGCCTCGGCCTGGGCGCGGGCGCCTGGCACCTGGTTCAGGATCCACTGCAGCTTGGTGCCTGAAAAGTAGGCATCGACCAGCAGGCCGGTGCGTTGCTGGATCAGGGCCGCATGGCCTTGCTCGCGCAGGCGGGCGCAGGCGGGTTCGGCACGGCGGTCCTGCCAGACGATGGCGTGGTGGATGGGCTGGCCCGTCTTGCGGTTCCAGACCACGGTGGTTTCACGCTGGTTGGTGATGCCCACGGCGTGGATGTCACGCGCGCTGAGGCCGGCTTGCTTGAGCACGGCGCGGGCGGTGTCGAGCTGGGTTTGCCAGATCAGGCGTGGGTCGTGTTCGACCCAGCCTGGCTGGGGGTAGATCTGCGGCAGCTCTTGCTGCGCCTGGGCCACCACATGGCCTTGGCGGTCGAACACGATGCTGCGCGAGCTGGAGGTGCCCTGGTCGAGGGCCAACAAATAGGTCATGGGGAGAAAGTCCGGGGCAAAAGAGGGTCAGTCCAGGCACAGCTCCAGCCGCACGCCCGCGTCTTCCAGCAGCTGCGGGAAGGGGGCGGGGGGCTGGGCGTCGGTGAACAGGCGGTCGATCTGGGCCAGTGTGGCGGCCTCGACCATGGCAGGGCGGTTGAACTTGCTGGCGTCGGCGGCCAGCCACACCTCGCGCGCGTGCTCGATGATGGTCTGGGCGACTTTCACCTCCCTGTAATCGTAGTCACGCAATGATCCATCGGACTCGATGCCCGAGATGCCGATCAGCGCGATGTCGACCTTGAACTGGCGGATGAAGTCGACCGCCGCCTCGCCCACGATGCCGCGGTCACGGGCGCGCACCACGCCGCCGGCCACGATCACTTCAAAGCTGGGGTTGCGGCACAGGATGGTGGCCACGTTGAGGTTGTTGGTGATCACGCGCAGGCCGGTGTGGTGCAGCAAGGCTTCGGCGATGGCCTCGGTGGTGGTGCCGATGTTGAGGATCAGCGAACAGTCATTGGGCACCTGGCGTGCCACAGCGCGCGCGATGCGGGCCTTGCCCTCGGCGTGCAGGTTCTGGCGCTGCGGGTGGGCGATGTTCTCCGTGGTGGAGCTGGGCACGCGCACCCCGCCATGGAAGCGGGTCAGGGTGCCGCTTTCAGCCAGACGTTGCACATCGCGGCGCACGGTCTGCAGGGTGACCGAGAGTTCTTCGGCCAGATCTTCCACGGTCACCGAGCCACGCTCGCGCACGACGTCGATCAGTCTGAGTTGTCGGGGGTTGAAGTTCACGGGGCAGTGGGAGGCAAGGTTGAAGTCAAGGACTTTAAAGGGAAACAAAAGGAACCCGTTAAGGGTTAACCAGAATCAAAAACGAATCAAAAAGAACAATAATCGCAAAATTCCGAAAAATTGGAACCGGGGTGTGTGCCGCTGTTGGCGCGACCCGTCTCAGAGACAAAACGTTGAAAGGTTGCGTGATGCAGCTGGTATTGGAAGGCATTGGCAAGAAAGTGGGGGCGGAGAGCTGGCTCTACCCCATGGACCTGGCCTTGCAAAGCGGCGCCGTGACGGTGCTCTTGGGCGCGACCCAGGCAGGCAAGACCAGCCTGATGCGCATCATGGCGGGCCTGGACACCCCGAGCCAGGGCCGGGTCCTGGTCGACGGGCGCGATGTGACCGGGGTGCCGGTGCGTCAGCGCGATGTGTCCATGGTCTACCAGCAGTTCATCAACTACCCGTCGATGACGGTGGCGCGCAACATCGCCTCGCCCCTGCTGCTGCGCAAGGACCCGCAAGTGGACCAGCGCGTGCGCGAGCTGGCCACCAAGCTGCACATCGACATGTTCCTGGAGCGCCTGCCAGCCGAGCTGTCGGGCGGCCAGCAGCAGCGTGTGGCCCTGGCCCGCGCGCTGGCCAAGAAGGCCCCCTTGATGCTGCTGGATGAGCCCCTGGTGAACCTGGACTACAAGCTGCGCGAAGAACTTCGCGAAGAGCTGACCCAGCTGTTTGCCACCGGCGACTCGACCGTCGTCTATGCCACCACCGAGCCCGGCGAAGCCCTGCTGCTGGGCGGCTACACCGCGGTGCTGGACCAGGGCGAGTTGCTGCAGTACGGCCCAACGGCTGAGGTCTTCCACCGCCCGCGCTCGCTGCGCGTGGCGCGCGCCTTCAGCGATCCGCCGATGAACCTGCTGACCGCTGACGCGCAAGACCAGACCTTGAGCCTGCGCGGTGGCCCCAGCCTGGCGCTGGGCCTGCCCAGCCGGGTGTCGGGCTCGCAAGTCACGGTGGGCCTGCGTGCCCCGGCGCTGCGCGTGCAGGCCCGTCCGGGCGATGTGGCACTGGCAGGGCAGGTGGAGCTGGCCGAGATCTCCGGCTCCGACACCTTCGTCCACGTCCACACGGCGGTGGGCGAGCTGGTGGCCCAGCTGACCGGGGTGCACTACTTTGACCTGGGCGCGCCGATCACGATGTATTTCAGCCCCGCCCAGGCCTATGTCTTTGACGGCAGCGGCGACCTGGCCGTGGCCCCCGAACGCGCCAAAGGACACTGAAGATGGCCCGCATAGAACTCGACCTGGCCCACGCTTACCGGCCCAACCCGCAGCAAGACAGCGACTACGCGCTGCTGCCGCTGAAGATGACTTTCGAGGACGGCGGCGCCTACGCGCTGCTGGGCCCCTCGGGCTGTGGCAAGACCACGCTGCTCAACATCACCTCGGGCCTGCTGCAGCCTTCGCACGGCAAGGTGCTGTTTGATGGCCGCGACATGACCCGTCTGAGCCCGCAGGAGCGCAACATCGCCCAGGTGTTCCAGTTCCCGGTGATCTACGACACCATGACGGTGGCCGAGAACCTGGCCTTCCCGCTGCGCAACCGCAAAGTGCCCGAGGCCCAGATCAAGAAGCGCGTCGGTGAGATCGCCGAGATGCTCGACATGAGCGGCCAGCTCAACCAGCGCGCCGCTGGCCTGGCGGCTGACGCCAAGCAAAAGATCTCGCTGGGCCGTGGCCTGGTGCGTCCGGATGTGTCGGCCGTGCTGTTTGATGAGCCGCTGACCGTGATCGACCCCCACCTCAAGTGGCAGCTGCGTCGCAAGCTCAAGCAGATTCATCACGAGCTCAAGCTCACCCTGATCTACGTCACCCACGACCAGGTCGAGGCGCTGACCTTTGCCGACCAGGTGGTGGTCATGACGCGCGGCCGCGCCGTGCAGGTGGGCCCGGCCGATGCGCTGTTCGAGCGCCCGCAACACACTTTTGTGGGTCACTTCATCGGCTCGCCCGGCATGAACTTCTTGAACGCTGAAGTGCGTGGCAGCAAGCTGCTGTTGGCCGGGGACGAGTGGCCCCTGCCTGCGGGCGTGCAACTGCCCGAGGGCCCGCTCAAGCTGGGGGTTCGCCCGGAGTACGTGGAGGTCACTGCCCCGAACGCCCCCGGCGCTGTGGCCGCCAAGGTGCGCCAGGTGCAGGACGTGGGCACGCATTTGATGCTGACTGCCGAAGTGCAGGGCGTGCCCCTCAAGGCCCGCCTGGGCGTGGAGTGGTTGTCCTTGAAACCCGGTGACGAGGTCTGGCTGCAGCTGCTGGGTCAGCACAGCTGCTTTTATGTGAATGAGGAACTGGTGTCATGAGCGCCGTCAACAAACCCGTGAACCAGAAAGCCTGGTTCCTGATCCTGCCCGTGATCCTGTGCGTGGCCTTCTCGGCCATCGTGCCGCTGATGACGGTGGTGAATTACTCGGTGCAGGACATCATCTCGCCCGAGCGCCGCGTCTTCGTGGGCACCGAATGGTTCATGGCCGTGATGCGCGACAGCGAGCTGCACAGCGCCTTGCTGCGCCAGTTGTTGTTCTCGCTGGCGGTGCTGGCGGTTGAATTGCCCCTGGGCGTTTTGCTGGCCCTGTCCATGCCCGCGCAGGGCTGGAAGTCGTCTGCGGTGCTGGTGGTGGTGGCCTTGTCGCTGCTGATCCCCTGGAACGTGGTGGGCACCATCTGGCAGATCTATGGCCGCGAGGACATTGGCCTGCTGGGCCACACCCTGCACCAGTTGGGCATCAACTACAGCTACACCGGCAACGCCACTGACGCCTGGCTGACCGTGCTGGTGATGGACGTGTGGCATTGGACGCCGCTGGTGGCCCTGCTGGGCTTTGCCGGCCTGCGCAGCATCCCCGATGCTTACTACCAGGCGGCCCGCATCGACGGTGCTTCCAAGCTCGCGGTGTTCCGCTACATCCAGCTGCCCAAGATGCGCGGCGTGCTGATGATTGCCGTGCTGCTGCGCTTCATGGACAGCTTCATGATCTACACCGAGCCCTTTGTGTTGACCGGTGGCGGCCCTGGCAATGCGACCACCTTCCTGAGCCAGTACCTGACGCAGAAGGCCGTGGGCCAGTTCGACCTGGGCCCGGCAGCCGCCTTCTCGCTGATTTACTTCCTGATCATCCTTTTGCTCTGCTTCATCCTGTACAACTGGATGCAAAGCATGGGCACGCAGAACCCGGAGGAGACCGGCCATGCATGAGAACCGCTTCCACAAGCGCAGCATTTTCCTGGCGCTGTACCTGGTGTTTGCCTTGTTGCCCATCTACTGGATGATCAACATGAGCTTCAAGACGAATGAGGAGATCCTGTCGAGCTTCTCCTTCTTCCCACAGCACTTCACCTGGGCCAACTACCGGACCATCTTCACGGACCCGTCCTGGTACTCGGGCTACATCAACTCGATGATCTACGTGGCCATCAACACGGTGATCTCGGTGTCGGTGGCGTTGCCGGCCGCGTACGCGTTTTCGCGCTACCGCTTCCTGGGCGACAAGCATGTGTTCTTCTGGCTGCTGACCAACCGCATGACGCCCCCGGCTGTGTTCTTGCTGCCCTTCTTTCAGCTCTACACAACCGTGGGCCTGATGGACACGCACATCGCGGTGGCGCTGGCCCACCTGCTGTTCAACGTGCCGCTGGCGGTTTGGATTCTGGAGGGCTTCATGGGCGGCATCCCGCGTGAGATCGACGAGACCGCCTACATCGACGGCTACAGCTTCCCGCGCTTCTTCCTGACCATCTTCCTGCCCCTGATCAAGGCTGGTGTGGGCGTGGCAGCTTTCTTCTGCTTCATGTTCAGCTGGGTCGAGCTGTTGCTGGCGCGCACGCTGACCAGCGTCAACGCCAAGCCCATCGTCGCCACCATGACCCGCACGGTCTCGGCCAGCGGCATGGACTGGGCCACGCTGGCCGCCGCCGGGGTGCTGACCATCGTGCCTGGAGCGATCGTGATTTGGTTTGTGCGCCACTACATCGCGAAGGGTTTCGCGATGGGCCGTGTTTAAGGAGACCGCAATGCTTGAATGGATGGCCTGGACCTTGCCGGTCGCGGTGTTCTTCATCTCCATCGTCCTGATGCTGATTGGCATGACGGTGTGGGAAATCCGCTCGCCCACCGTGGAGCGCAAGGGCTTCTTGCCGCTGCGCACCACGCGTGGCGATCGCCTCTTCATTGGCCTGCTCAGCGCGGCCTATGTGAACCTGATGTTTGTGGGCCTCAGCGACAAGTTCCAAGCTTGGCTGAGCCTCGATTCAGAGCCCTCGGTGTGGGTCAGCTTCGTGCTGTCCATGGGGGTTCTGGCGCTGGTCATGCACAAGGGCTGAGGGGCTCTGTGGACAGACAGGAATTCGGCTCGACCCTTCCCCGGGGCCGGACAACCTTTTCATAAACCGGGGATTTGCACTTGAGGAGACATCTCATGAAATTGCGTTACACGGCGCTCGCCATGGCTGCGGCCCTGGTCGCCGGCTCTTACGCCCATGCTGGCGAGGCCGAAGCCAAGAAGTGGATTGACAGCGAGTTCCAGCCGTCGACCTTGTCCAAGGACAAGCAGATGGCCGAAATGAAGTGGTTCATCGAGGCCGCCAAGAAGCTGCAGGCTAAGGGCGTGAAGGAAATCTCGGTGGTGTCTGAAACCATCACCACCCACGAGTACGAGTCCAAGACCCTGGCCAAGGCCTTTGAAGAAATCACCGGCATCAAGGTCAAGCACGACCTGATCCAAGAAGGCGACGTGGTTGAAAAGCTGCAGACCTCGATGCAGTCGGGCAAGTCGATCTATGACGGCTGGATCAGCGACTCTGACCTGATCGGTACCCACTACCGCTACGGCAAGATCATGAACCTCACCGACTACATGGTCGGTGCCGGCAAGGAATACACCAACCCCGATCTGGACCTGAAGGACTTCATCGGTGCCAGCTTCACCACCGCACCGGACGGCAAGCTGTACCAGTTGCCCGACCAACAATTCGCCAACCTGTACTGGTTCCGCGCCGACCTGTTCGCGCGCAAGGACCTGCAAGACAAGTTCAAGGCCAAGTACGGCTACGAACTGGGCGTGCCGCAAAACTGGAGCGCCTACGAAGACATCGCAGAGTTCTTCACCAACGACGTGAAGAACATCGATGGCAAGCCCATCTATGGCCACATGGACTACGGCAAGAAGGACCCCTCGCTGGGCTGGCGTTTCACCGACGCCTGGCTGTCCATGGCCGGTACCGCCGACAAGGGCATCCCCAACGGCATGCCCGTGGACGAGTGGGGCATCCGTGTCGCGGCCGACAAGTGCACCCCGGTGGGCGCCTCGGTCTCGCGCGGTGGCGCCACCAACTCGCCGGCCGCGGTCTACGCGCTGACCAAGTACGTGGACTGGATGAAGAAGTACGCGCCCAAGGAAGCTTCGGGCATGACCTTCGGCGAAGCCGGCCCGGTGCCTGCCCAAGGCCAGATCGCTCAGCAGATCTTCTGGTACACCGCCTTCACCGCCGACATGACCAAGAAGGGTCTGCCCGTGGTGAACGAGGACGGCACGCCGAAGTGGCGCATGGCGCCCGGCCCGAACGGCCCGTACTGGAAGCAAGGCATGCAAAACGGCTACCAGGACGTGGGTTCGTGGACCTTCTTCAAGGGCCACGATGCGGACAAGACCGCGGCGGCCTGGCTGTACGCCCAGTTCGTGACCGCCAAGACCGTGTCGGCCAAGAAGTCGGTGGTGGGTCTGACCTTCATCCGTGACAGCGACATCCGCCACGACTACTTCACGCAGAACGCGGCCAAGTACGGCGGCCTGATCGAGTTCTACCGCAGCCCGGCCCGCGTGGCCTGGACCCCCACCGGCAACAACGTGCCCGACTACCCCAAGCTGGCCCAGCTGTGGTGGAAGAACGTGGCCCAGGCCGTCACGGGTGAAAAGACCCCGCAAGCCGCGATGGACAACCTGGCCGAGGAAATGGACCAAGTCATGGCCCGCCTCGAGCGCGCCGGCATGGCCAGCTGCGCTCCCAAGCTGAACCCCAAGAGCGACGCCTCCAAGTGGCTGAGCGACAAGGGTGCGCCCTGGGCCAAGCTGGCCAACGAGAAGCCCAAGGGCGAAACCGTCAATTACGACAAGCTGTTGCAAGCTTGGAAGGACGGCAAGGTTCGCTGAGCCCCGGCTGAGCGAACAGGTTCCGGCGCCCGCCTGATCGGGTGGGCGCCGGATTGAAATCCACGCGGGGCCCGATCAAGGCCCCGCCCTGAATGCCAGGCTGCCGGCTTTTTGGCCGAGCGGTCTGCCTGTAAAGACATGAGCGATACCCCACTGCCCCAAGCGACCCTGCGAGCCGACCTCATCGAGCGTCTGGCCCAGCCGCATGTCTATGACCTGGCCATCATCGGTGGCGGGGCGACCGGTCTGGGGGTCGCGCTGGACGCCGCCCTGCGCGGCCTGAGCGTGGTGCTGCTGGAATCGCACGACTTTGCCAAGGGCACCTCCTCGCGCGCCACCAAGCTGGTGCACGGCGGCGTGCGCTACCTGGCGCAGGGCAATATTTCCCTGGTGCGCGAAGCGCTGCACGAGCGCACCACCCTGTTGAACAATGCGCCCCATTTGGCGCAACCGCTGCCTTTTGTGATGCCTTCCTACCACTGGTGGGAGTCGCCCTTTTATGGCATCGGTCTCAAGATGTATGACGCCCTGGCTGGCAAAGCAGGCCTGGGCCCGACCGAATTCCTGGGTCAGGCGCGCACCCGCGCTTGCCTGCCCACCATCAGCGAAGACCACCTCTGGGGCGGCGTGAAGTACTGGGATGGCCAGTTTGACGACGCGCGCCTGGCGCTGGTGCTGGCGCGCTCGGCCGCCCAGTTGGGCGCTTTGCTGGTCAATTACTGTGCCGTCACCGGTCTGCACCACACGCAAGGGCGCATCGACGGTCTGAGCTGTGTCGACCAGGAAAGCGGCCAAAGCTACGACGTGCGCGCCCGCTGCGTGGTGAATGCCGCAGGCGTCTGGGTCGATGCCCTGCGTCAAATGGACGGTGAGGCCATGGGCCGGACCAGCAAGCCCATGGTGGCCCCCAGCCAGGGGGTGCACGTGGTGGTGGACCGCGAATTCCTGCCTGGCGACCATGCCTTGCTGGTGCCCAAAACGGCCGATGGCCGCGTGCTGTTTGCCGTGCCCTGGTTGGGCAAGGTCATCCTGGGCACCACCGACACCCCACGCGACGACCTGGCGCGTGAGCCCGAGGCCTTTGCCGACGAGGTGGCCTTCATCCTGGAAGAGTCTGCTCGCTACTTGAAGCGTGCGCCGCGCCGCGAAGACGTGCGCAGCGTCTGGGTCGGCCTGCGCCCGCTGGTCAAGCCGGTCGAAGACGATGGCAATACCAAGGGCATCAGCCGAGAGCACACCGTGGCGGTCAGCAAATCCGGCCTGGTCACGGTGACGGGTGGCAAATGGACCACTTACCGGGCCATGGCCGAGGATGTGTTGCAAAAATGCGAACAGGCGGGGCTGCTGCCGACGTTGCCGGCATCCACCACCGCGCAACACCGGCTGGTCGGTGCGCCTGAGGTCGGTGCGCCCACGGTGCGCTTGAGTCAGCCGCCTGGTGCGCATCTGTACGGCCAGGAAGCGGCGCTGCTGGCCAGTCTGCCGGGGGCTGACCACTGGGTCGGTCCGAACCTGTCCGAAGCAATGGTACGATTCGCCGCCCGGTATGAATACGCGCGCACCATTGAAGATGTGCTCGCGCGCCGTCACCGCATGCTCTTCCTGGACGCCCGCGCCGCTGCTGCCGCGGCGCCCGCCGTGGCCCTCATCCTCGAGCAGGAACTGGGTCTGCCCCAGTCGGTGGAAGACTTTCTCGCGCTGGCCCAGCGCTATGCGACCCTGCCCTGACATTTCAGCGGCAGGGGCTTGACGCCACCTGGATTTTTTGCAATACTCACAGGCTTCGCTGTAAAAAGTGAAGTTTCTTGCCCAGCGGAAGCGCCGCAAATGGTTTGCGGCGCGGACGACGGGCCCAAGACTGACTGGTGCTTTTGATGGTCAAGAGCCCTGGTACAAGTTGGGAATATTGAAATGATCCAGACAGAATCTCGGTTAGAGGTTGCCGACAACACTGGCGCCAAGTCCGTCCTGTGCATCAAGGTGCTCGGCGGTTCCAAGCGTCGCTATGCAAGTGTTGGCGACATCATCAAGGTGAGCATCAAAGAAGCCGCTCCGCGTGGTCGCGTCAAAAAAGGCGAGATCTATAGCGCAGTGGTCGTTCGCACCGCCAAGGGCATCCGCCGTGGCGATGGCTCGCTCGTTAAATTTGACGGCAATGCAGCAGTGCTGCTGAACGCCAAGCTGGAGCCCATCGGCACCCGCATCTTTGGACCCGTGACGCGTGAACTGCGTAACGAAAAGTTCATGAAGATCGTGTCCCTGGCTCCTGAAGTTCTCTGAGGACGCGAATCATGAACAAGATCCGCAAAGGCGATGAAGTGATCGTGCTCACAGGGCGCGACAAGGGCAAGCGTGGCCAAGTTGTGCTGCGCAAAGACGACTCCCACGTGATTGTGGAAGGCGTCAACCTGGTTAAGAAGCACACCAAGCCGAACCCCCTGAAGGGTACGACCGGTGGCATCGTTGAAAAGACCATGCCTATCCACCAGTCCAACGTGGCCATTTTCAATGCCGCCACTGGCAAGGCTGACCGCGTGGGCATCAAGCTGCAAGCTGACGGCAAGCGCGTTCGCGTTTACAAGTCCAGCGGCGAAGAAATCAAGGTGGCATGACCATGGCACGACTGCAACAACACTACCGCGAAAAAGTGGCTCCGGAACTGATGGCCAAGTTTGGCTACACGTCTCCGATGCAAGTGCCGCGTCTGACCAAGATCACCCTGAACATGGGCGTGAGCGAAGCTGTGTCGGACAAGAAGGTCATGGACAACGCCGTTGGCGACCTGACCAAGATTGCCGGCCAAAAGCCCGTGGTGACCAAGGCCAAGAAGGCTATCGCTGGTTTCAAGATCCGTGAAGGCCAAGCCATTGGCTGCATGGTGACCCTGCGTGGCGTTCAGATGTATGAATTCCTGGACCGTTTTGTGACGGTTGCTCTGCCCCGCGTCCGCGACTTCCGCGGTATCTCGGGTCGTGCCTTTGACGGCCGTGGCAACTACAACATCGGCGTCAAGGAACAAATCATCTTCCCGGAAATTGAGTACGACAAGGTCGATGCCCTGCGCGGTCTCAATATCAGCATCACCACGACGGCCAAGACGGACGAAGAGTGCAAGGCACTGCTCGCCGGCTTCCGTTTCCCGTTCAAGAACTGAGGTGTCGTGTGGCTAAAGTAGCTTTGATCGAGCGCGAGCTCAAGCGAGAAAAACTGGTTGCTAAGTTCGCGAAAAAACACGCCGAACTGAAGGCCATCGCCAACGATTCCAAGCGTAGCGAAGAAGAGCGTGCTGCTGCCCGTCTGGGTCTGCAAAAGCTCCCGCGCAACGCCAACCCGACCCGTCAACGCAACCGTTGCGAGATCACGGGCCGTCCGCGTGGCACCTTCCGTCAATTCGGTCTGGGCCGTGCAAAGATTCGTGAACTGGCATTTGCTGGTGATATCCCCGGTATCACCAAAGCCAGCTGGTAAGCAGGCAGGAGAGATTAAACATGAGCATGAGTGATCCCATCGCTGACTTGCTGACCCGCATCCGCAACGCACAAATGGTGGCCAAGGCTACCGTGTTGGTTCCTTCGTCCAAAGTGAAGGTTGCCATCGCCCAAGTGCTGAAAGATGAAGGCTATATCGACGGCTTCCAAGTGAAGGCAGTTGAAGGCAAGTCCGAACTCGAAATTTCCCTGAAGTACTACGCTGGTCGCCCGGTGATTGAGCGCATTGAGCGCGTCAGCCGCCCCGGTCTGCGTGTCTACAAGGGCCGTGACGCCATCCCCCAAGTCATGAATGGCCTCGGCGTGGCCATCGTCACCACCCCCAAGGGCGTGATGACTGATCGCAAAGCACGTGCTACCGGTGTCGGTGGCGAAGTGCTCTGCTATGTGGCTTAAACCGTGACATTGAGGAGAAACTGAAATGTCCCGCGTAGGCAAAGCACCGGTCGCCATCCCCCAAGGTGTGGATGTGCAGATCAAAGAAGACCAAATCAGCGTGAAGGGCACCGGCGGTGCTCTGACCCTGGCGCAAAACGCCCTGGTGAAGGTCGCAATCGAAGACGGCAAGCTGACGTTTGCTCCCGTGAATGACTCCCGCGAAGCGAACGCCATGTATGGCACGTTCCGCCAGTTGGTCAACAACATGGTGTTGGGCGTCAGCAAGGGTTTTGAGAAGAAGCTGACTCTGGTCGGCGTGGGCTACAAGGCCGCTGCTCAAGGCACCAAGCTGAACCTGGCTGTGGGTTACTCCCACCCCGTGAACATCGAAATGCCCCAAGGCATTACCGTGGCCACTCCGACGGCAACTGAAATCTTGATCAAGGGCGCTGACCGTCAGCGCGTGGGTCAAGTGGCTGCCGAGATCCGTGCTGTTCGTCCTCCCGAGCCTTACAAGGGCAAGGGTATCCGTTATTCGGACGAAAAGATCACGATCAAAGAGACCAAGAAGAAGTAAGGAGCTGCAGCATGTTGACCAAAAAAGAGCAGCGTCTGCGCCGTGCACGTCAAACTCGCATTCGCATTGCCAATCAAGGCGTTGCGCGTCTGAGCGTGAACCGCACCAACCTGCACATCTACGCCACTGTGATCTCTGGTTGCGGCACCAAGGTGTTGGCTGCCGCATCGACGGCAGAAGCCGAAGTGCGCACCACCCTGGGTGCTTCCGGCAAGGGCGGCAACGCCGCTGCCGCTCAACTGATCGGCAAGCGCATCGCTGAAAAGGCGAAGGCTGCCGGCGTTGAGAAGGTTGCATTCGATCGCGCTGGTTTCGCATACCACGGTCGCGTCAAGGCTTTGGCCGACGCAGCCCGTGAAGCAGGCCTGCAGTTCTAAGCGGACGGGAATAAAAAATGGCTAAATTTTCACCCCAAGTAAAAGACGAAGGTCGTGACGACGGCATGCGCGAGAAGATGATCGCCGTGAACCGCGTGACCAAAGTGGTTAAGGGCGGCCGAATTCTCGGTTTCGCAGCCCTGACCGTGGTCGGCGATGGCGATGGTCGTGTTGGCATGGGCAAGGGCAAGTCGAAAGAAGTGCCTGCTGCTGTGCAAAAGGCGATGGAAGAAGCCCGTCGCAACATGACCAAGGTCTCCTTGAAGAACGGCACCATTTTCCACAACGTGACCGGCCACCATGGCGCCGCTGTTGTGATGATGGCTCCCGCTCCCAAGGGTACCGGCATCATTGCTGGCGGCCCGATGCGTGCTGTGTTCGAAGTGATGGGCGTGACGGACATCGTGGCCAAGAGCCATGGTTCCTCGAACCCTTACAACATGGTTCGCGCAACGTTTGACGCGCTGAAGAACTCCACGACGCCTTCGAACGTCGCGGCCAAGCGCGGCAAGTCTGTTGAAGACCTCTTTGTCTAAGGAAGCCTCCACATGACAACGCAAAACACCGTGAAGATCCAGCTGGTTCGCAGCCCGATCGGCACCAAGGAATCGCACCGCGCCACCGTTCGTGGTCTGGGCCTGCGCAAGCTGAACAGCATCAGCGAACTGCAGGACAGCCCTGAAGTGCGCGGCATGATTAACAAGATCAGCTACCTGGTCAAAGTGCTCTGAGAGAAGAGAACATGGAACTCAATAGCATCAAGCCCGCAGCTGGCGCCAAGCACGCCAAGCGTCGCGTTGGCCGTGGCATTGGCTCCGGTCTCGGCAAGACGGCCGGCCGTGGTCACAAGGGTCAGAAGTCGCGTTCGGGCGGCTACCACAAGGTGGGTTTCGAAGGCGGTCAAATGCCTCTGCAACGTCGCCTGCCCAAGCGCGGTTTCAAGTCGCATCTGCTGAAGTTCAACGCTGAGATCACCCTGGGCGATCTGGAAGTGTTGGGCCTGGCCGAAGTTGATCTGGGCGCTCTGAAGGTCGCTGGTCTGGTTGGCGAATTGGCCAAGGTTGTCAAGGTCGTCAAGACCGGCACCCTGACCAAGGCTGTCAAGCTCAATGGCATCGGCGCTACCGCCGGCGCCAAGGCCGTGATCGAAGCCGCCGGCGGCAGTTTCGCCGCCTGATCGGTCTTTGAAAGACGTCCATCGTGGCAACTAGCGCAGCACAAATGGCAAAGACTGGGAAGTTCGGCGATCTGCGCCGGCGCCTGGTGTTTCTGTTGCTCGCGCTCGTGGTGTATCGCATTGGCGCCCACATCCCTGTGCCGGGCATTGACCCGGCGCAACTCCAGCAGCTCTTCAAGGGCCAGCAGGGTGGGATTCTGAATCTGTTCAACATGTTCTCCGGTGGAGCACTGTCCAGATTCACGGTGTTCGCACTGGGCATCATGCCGTACATCTCGGCGTCGATCATCATGCAACTTCTGTCTTACGTCCTTCCTGCCATGGAGCAGCTCAAGAAGGAAGGTGAGGCAGGTCGTCGCAAGATCACCCAATACACCCGTTATGGGACACTGGGTCTGGCGCTTTTTCAGTCCCTCGGCATTGCCGTGGCACTGGAAGGCACCGCAGGTCTGGTCATCGCTCCCGGTTTTGGCTTCCGCCTGACCGCTGTGGTGAGTCTGACGGCAGGGACCATGTTCCTGATGTGGCTGGGTGAACAGATCACTGAGCGCGGTTTGGGTAACGGCATCTCGATCCTGATTTTTGCAGGTATCGCAGCAGGTCTTCCGAATTCCATCGGCGGCTTGTTGGAGCTGGTCAGCACGGGTGCGATGAGCATTCTGGCCGCCCTGTTCATTGTGACTGTGGTGATTTTGGTGACCTACTTCGTCGTTTTCGTCGAACGTGGTCAGCGGAAGATCCTAGTCAACTATGCCCGGCGTCAAGTTGGCAACAAGGTTTATGGGGGCCAGTCTTCCCATCTGCCCTTGAAGCTCAACATGGCTGGTGTGGTGCCGCCGATCTTTGCTTCGTCGATCATCCTGTTGCCGGCAACGGTGGTGGGTTGGTTCAGCACCGGTGAATCGATGCGTTGGTTGAAGGACATTGCAGGTGCGTTGACCCCGGGTCAGCCCATCTACGTCATGTTCTACGCCGCCGCGATCGTATTTTTCTGCTTCTTCTATACGGCGCTGGTTTTCAACAGCCGTGAGACAGCAGATAACTTGAAGAAGAGTGGGGCTTTCGTCCCTGGAATTCGGCCTGGTGACCAGACCGCACGCTACATCGATAAGATTCTCGTGCGCCTGACCTTGGCTGGTGCGGCTTACATCACGTTTGTGTGTTTGCTGCCTGAGTTCCTGATCCTGAAGTACAACGTTCCGTTTTACTTTGGGGGTACTTCCCTGTTGATCATCGTGGTGGTGACCATGGACTTCATGGCCCAGGTTCAAAACTACATGATGTCGCAGCAGTACGAGTCACTCCTTAAGAAGGCTAACTTCAAGACATCGCCGGGTGCTTGATTTGACAGGACCTGGCCACCTTGCCCAGATGATGGGCAAGGCGATCAGAACCCCGCCAGGTCACTGTTGAGTTCACGCCCTGCGATCTGTCTCGGGCACGTATTGTTTTCCGCGCCAAGTGATGGTTGCGGTTTGAAGAGTTTTAGGAGAATGAAATGAGAGTTTCGGCTTCGGTCAAGAAAATTTGCCGCAACTGCAAAATCATCCGCCGCAAGGGCGTGGTGCGTGTGATCTGCACAGATGCACGTCACAAGCAGCGCCAAGGTTGATTTAGACAAGTTATAGAGGACGCACCATGGCACGTATTGCTGGGATTAACATTCCTCCGCACAAGCATGCGGAAATCGGTCTGACCGCCATCTTTGGCATCGGTCGCACCCGCGCTCGCAAGATTTGCGAAGCAACCGGTATCGCTTACACCAAGAAGATCAAAGATCTGACGGACGGCGATCTGGAAAAAATTCGCGAACAAATCGAGCAGTTCACCATTGAAGGTGACCTGCGTCGCGAAACGACGATGAACATCAAGCGCTTGATGGACATCGGTTGCTACCGTGGCTTCCGTCACCGCCGTGGCCTGCCGATGCGTGGTCAACGTACCCGCACCAATGCCCGTACTCGCAAGGGTCCGCGTAAGGCAGCAGCCGCTCTGAAGAAATAATTGAGAGATCAATATGGCAAAAGCACCCGCCAATAACGCAGCACAACGCGTGCGCAAGAAGGTCCGCAAGAACGTTTCGGACGGTATTGCTCACGTTCACGCATCGTTCAACAACACGATCATCACCATCACGGACCGTCAGGGCAACGCCCTGTCCTGGGCTTCGTCGGGTGGTCAAGGCTTCAAGGGCTCCCGCAAGTCCACGCCCTTTGCGGCCCAGGTCGCGTCGGAAGTGGCTGGTCGCGCTGCCATTGAGCAAGGCATCAAGAACCTGGACGTCGAGATCAAGGGCCCCGGTCCTGGTCGCGAGTCTTCCGTTCGTGCACTGGGTGCCCTGGGCATCCGCATCACGTCCATCTCTGATGTGACGCCGGTGCCGCACAACGGCTGCCGCCCGCAAAAGCGTCGTCGTATCTGATTTTGTAAGCCCACCGCCATCGGCTGCGCGCCGATGGCTCCCGCACGTTTCGTGTGGAAGATGACATAAAAGGAAGCTCAAGTGGCACGTTACCTCGGCCCCAAGGCCAAACTCTCCCGCCGTGAAGGCACCGACCTGTTCCTGAAGAGCGCTCGCCGTTCGATCGCGGACAAGGCCAAGTTTGATTCCAAGCCCGGTCAGCACGGCCGCACCTCCGGTGCCCGTACCTCTGACTTCGGTCTGCAACTGCGTGAAAAGCAGAAGGTCAAGCGCATGTACGGCGTGCTGGAAAAGCAATTCCGCCGTTACTTCGAAGAAGCTGATCGCCGCCGTGGCAACACCGGCGCCAACCTGCTGTTCATCCTCGAGTCCCGCCTGGACAACGTGGTGTACCGCATGGGCTTCGGTTCGACCCGCGCTGAAGCACGTCAGCTGGTTTCGCACAAGGCCATCACCGTCAACGGTCAATCGGTCAACATCCCGTCTTACCTGGTCAAGGCCGGTGACGTGATCGCTGTTCGCGAAAAGTCCAAGAAGCAAGGCCGTGTGGCTGAAGCTCTGCAATTGGCTCAACAAGTCGGCATCCCGGCTTGGGTTGAAGTCAATGCGGACAAGGTCGAAGGCACTTTCAAGAAGTCGCCCGACCGTGATGAATTCGGTGCAGACATCAACGAATCGCTGATCGTTGAACTGTATTCGCGTTAATCATCCGTTCAATTGAAATCGTTCCTATACCGCGGGGCACCGCGGTATAGGTGCTTCACCAGCCTTACCGGTGTAACGAGCCGGGGGTATTGAGAGGAAGTCTGAATGCAAACCAATTTGCTGAAACCCAAAGCAATTACCGTGGAACAGCTTGGCAACAACCGCGCCAAGGTCGCTCTGGAACCGTTTGAACGCGGCTACGGGCACACGCTGGGCAACGCCATTCGGCGCGTCCTGCTCTCTTCCATGGTGGGGTACGCAGCGACTGAAGTCACGATCGCCGGTGTTCTGCATGAGTACTCGTCGATCGACGGTGTTCAGGAAGACGTCGTCAACATCCTTCTGAACCTGAAGGGCGTTGTGTTCAAGTTGCACAACCGTGACGAAGTGACCCTGAGCCTGCGCAAAGATGGCGAAGGCGTGGTGACGGCTGGTGACATCCAAACCCCGCACGATGTCGAGATCATCAACCCCGAACACGTGATCGCCACGTTGTCGGCTGGTGGCAAGCTGGACATGCAGATCAAGGTGGAAAAGGGCCGTGGCTATGTGCCGGGCAACATCCGTCGTTTTGCCGATGAGTCGACCAAGTCGATTGGCCGCATTGTTCTCGATGCATCGTTCTCCCCGGTTCGTCGCGTGAGCTACACCGTGGAAAGCGCTCGTGTTGAACAGCGCACCGACCTTGACAAGCTGGTCGTTGAAATCGAAACCAACGGTGCCATCACCGCTGAAGACGCTGTGCGCGCTTCGGCCAAGATCCTGGTGGAACAGCTGGCGGTGTTCGCTCAGCTCGAAGGCGGCGAACTCGCTGCATTCGACCAACCGGCTCCTCGTGGTGGTGCGTCGTTCGACCCGATCCTGCTGCGTCCGGTGGACGAGCTGGAACTCACGGTGCGTTCGGCCAACTGCCTGAAGGCCGAGAACATCTACTACATCGGCGATCTGATTCAGCGCACCGAAAACGAGTTGCTCAAGACCCCGAACCTGGGTCGCAAGTCGCTCAACGAAATCAAGGAAGTCTTGGCTTCGCGCGGTTTGACCTTGGGCATGAAGCTCGAAAGCTGGCCGCCCGCCGGCTTGGACAAGCGTTAAGTTATAATTTTGGGCTTCGCTCTTTTTGGGCGAACAACCCAGCTGCCCGGCTCACGCCAGGGCAGCAAGTGCAACGGCCAGTACCTGATCCGGCTGGCTGTTTTTAAATAAAGAAAGGAAAGCACTATGCGTCACGGACACGGCCTTCGTAAACTCAACCGCACCAGCTCGCACCGCCTGGCGATGCTGCAAAACATGATGAACTCGCTCATCGAGCACGAAGTCATCAAGACCACCGTCCCCAAGGCCAAGGAACTGCGCCGCGTGGTCGAGCCCATGATCACCCTGGCCAAGGTTGACACTGTGGCCAACCGCCGTCTGGCATTCGACCGCCTGCGCGACCGCGACAGCGTCACCAAGCTGTTCACCGACCTGGGCCCGCGTTTCAACGCCCGTCCTGGTGGCTACACCCGCATCTTGAAGATGGGTTACCGTGTTGGCGATAACGCCCCCATGGCCCTGGTTGAGCTGGTTCAGCGCGCTGAAGAAAATAATTCCGCTGAAGCCGGTCAAGCTGCTGAATAAGCGCTTATACTACTAGCTTACCGCGCGATGGAGCAGTCTGGTAGCTCGTTGGGCTCATAACCCAAAGGTCGGAGGTTCAAATCCTTCTCGCGCAACCAAATACAAGCGGTTGCCCGCTGGTTTCAAAAAGCCCACTTCGGTGGGCTTTTTGTTTTTGAGCTCGGGTTTTCTTTGAGGCGGTTTGATGCGCCTCTGGTGCTCTAGCGCTCAAGCTGCGTTGGGGTCTTGAACCTGCAGGGGGGCCGCCAGCCAAGTGACATCACAGTCCACTGGGGCTCCCAGCGGCACATGCCGCTCCAGCACCACAAAAGCACCCGCCTGGACGGCCAGCAAGGCGTGGTGCCAGGTCCCCGGGTGCAGCACCACCCCTTGGCGGCCATTGGTGACAAAGGCCTGAACATCATCCGGCCCGGGCAAGGTATTGGCGGGGGCGACCACCACCACAAAGCGTTGTCCTTCCAGGGGGATGAAGCTCTGGCTGCCCAGCGCGTGGCGCTCCATCTCATGCACCATGATCGGAAAGTGACGGGCCTGGGCTTGGTAGATGGCCAAGCCTGCTTGGCCGCTGGCATGGCTCAAGGCCAGAGGGATGGCCAGGTCAAGCCGCCAGCAACTGCCATTGTTGATGGGCCGTGCGGCGGTGGGCGCATCGCTGCTGTCAAAGCCTTCCAGCACCGTGCCATAAGGCGCGAAGGCGGAAGGGGTCAGGGGCCGCAGAAGAAGCTGGGCGGGGGTGTCAAGGGCGATCATGGCCTGCCAGCAAGCAGGAGCCGTGCCGCGCCTCTGGCGCCAGGCCTTCCCGGTCTCAGCCTGCCGGGGTATCCGATGCCTCTGCTGCACCGCCCGGGGCTTGTGCAGCGATCAACTCATCGAGCTGACGTGTGATTTCAGCTTCAATTTGGCTTTGAAATGAACCCAGCAAAAAGCCCAGCTTGGCGTTGAGCTCGAAGGCCTCGCTGTCGACCTGCAAGGTGCCGCTCGCCCCGGTGCGGGAGAACTGCAGCAGGTCTTGCGCGTCCCCTTCTTCGTAAGTGCATTGCATGTCGAGCTTGCGTTCGGCCTTGTCGGCCCAGCTGCGGGCCACTTCGCGCGCAGCGACCAGTCCCAGGTGATGAAGGCGGTGAATATGAATGTCGGGCAAGGTCAGTCTCCGGGAGCGGCTCGATAGGGGGTGGGCAGGGCCTGGCGCCGTTGTTCGGCAGTCAGGGGCGCCAATTGGCGGACTGCATCATAAAACGCGGGCCAGGGCTGGGCGTGTTTTTGGCGCACTTGCTCAAATAAGCGCTCGAATGCGGGGACCAGCGCGTCATAGGCGGCCTGTGTCCCGAAGCTGGCGTTGTTGGCCTGGGCCACCCACAGGTCATAGCCCGAGCGCTGGTCTGGCTGGAGTCCCCATTGCGAGCGCAGTTCGGCATAGCGGGTGCGGAAAAGGGCCATGGTCTCGGACTTGCGGGACAAGGCCTCTTGCGCTTGCTCGGGTGTACCGGTCCAGTGGCGAGGCGGCGTGGTGTCGGTCTGCTCGCTGGAGGGGCCAGGGGGGCGCTGCTCGACCTGGGCTGGTGGCCTCGGCGCGCGGTAAATGTCCAGCAGGGCCTTGCGCGTCTCGCGCACCAGTTGGCGGAACTCGCGTCGCTGGCGGTCGGATCGCGCGTAGGCCTCGCGGGCCGAGGGGCTGGCTTGCTCGTTCAACCACTGGCGCACCCCCAGTTGCTCGACGGCAGTGGCGAAGGATTCGTTGAAGGTGGTGTCATCGTGCACATAGACCACTTGGTGGGCCAGCTCGTGGAAGATGAGCCGGGCCAACTCACCCTCCGGGTAGCCGATGAAGGTGTTGAGCAAGGGGTCGCCGCCCAGCCAATTGAGCCAGCCCAGGGTGGAGTAGGTTGGCACACCGTAAACCAGCGTCTCCAAGCCTTGCGCTTGCAAGGTCTGACCCATGGCTTGGGCTTCGGCCGGGTCGTAGTAGCCCCGGTAGCCAATGCAGCCAGTGACTGGGAAACACCAGGTGCGCAGCGTCAGCGACAAGGGCTCGGCGGCCGTCACGTTCCAGACGGCCGCTGGGCGCTTCAGGTCGGCATAGCGTTGGTAGCTGGCGTTGTCGGGCAAGCCCAGGGCTTGCACCGCGTAGCGGCGCAAATGGACGGCCGAGCGCAGTTGGGTTTGCAGGGGGGCAGGGGTCTGCGGGTCGGCCAGCCAGTCGTCAATGGGGCGGGCGGCTTGCATCAGCTTCAAGTGGCCACTGACCGATTGCCAGTAGTAGCCGAACTGGGCGCAGCCACTCAGACCCAGCAGCGCGAGGACCAACAAGCACGCAGCCAAGCCACGGCGCAGGGGGAAGACACGGGAAGGCAAGCAGGGCAGGCGCATGGCCTAACGATAACCCGGCCGGGCCTGCTGTGGCACCTGCAGGGATGGAGCCCCCGCGCCGCGCGGGCGGCGGGGCTCCAGCGGGCCTTATTTGGCCAGTTCAGCCTTGGTGGCTTCGTCCAGTTCGCCGGTGGCCGGCAATTGGCGCGACTTCTGGAACTTGGTCAATTCGCCCTTGGTGCGCGCGCCCATGGAGCCATCGGGCTTGCCCACGTTGAAGCCAAGCGCATTGAGCTTTTGCTGAGCCGCCTGCACGGTCATGCCAGCGCCCGCGGCAGGGGCTGCGGCAGCGCGCGGTGCATTGGGGTTGACGCCGCCGTCCACGTTGAGTCGGCCGCCGGTGCCCAGGCCACCCTTGACGGTTTGGGCCTTGTAGTTTTGCACCGCCTTCACGATGTTGGCATACGAGTCCAGGAAGGCGGCCACGATGACCTTGCCTTCGGCTGTGTTCGTGTAGCCGCCACCCATGGCGCCGAAGCCGGCGCCGAGCATGCCGCCGAAGGCCCCGAAGTCCATGTTGCGCGCGCTGCCTTCAGCCGCGGCAATTTGCACGCTGGAGCGGTTGTCGTCCAAGGTCAGCAAGGTGCTGGCTTCCTTGGCGCTCATGTTGCCACCCACCAGGGCACCGACCGGGCCCAACAGGCCACCCACCATGGCGCCGGCGCCACCGGCGTTGTTGTTGGAGAACGTGATCGAGGGCGTCAGCGAGTAGTCGGCCGACACCATCTGGCCCTTGCCGAAATTGGAGTTGTTGCGCAGCTCACCCGACTGGGCCAGGGCTCGCTCTTGCATCATGTTGTTCATGGCGCGGCCGCGGTCCACCACGACAAAGCAGTTCGACTGCTGGATCAGGAGCTTCAACACCGGGGTGGTCGGACCCAGGTGACGTTGCTGGGTCAGCATCACATACCAAGGTGCGTTGGTGTCTTCCACGATGGCGATCGTGCCCAGGGTCTCTTCGCAGCGCGGCAGCTTGCTGTTGGCGCCCTGGCTGTTGGCACCACCGGCCGAGCCGGTGGCTTCGGTCTTGGCCTGGGCCGAGCCGGTGTCCATGGTGGCACAGCCCGACAGGGCGGCGAGGGTCGCGGCCAGGGCCAGCAGGGTCAGGGAAGATGGGTGAGTTTTTGCCATGTTGTAACTTTGTTGATTGAACAGAGCGACCCTCCTCAGGTCGCCGTTGGGCACGGGCGTCGGCTCCTCCTGAATCCCTGAGCCTGACCTGGGCGCTTTCTCACGGCACGACGGTCTCTTCATCGCGGTGGCGCGCACCAGTCCACGGGCCGCAAGCGGCCTGTACCCAACTTGTAAATGCTAACCCGAGCATTTACATATTCGCAAAGTTTTGTGGCATTTGTTGTGGTGGACGAAGCCAATCCGTCGGAAACCCACCACCCTACTTCCGCCGCTTTGGCGGGGCGTGGCCCCACTGGCGGGATGCACTCAGTCGGGTCGAACCGCGGTGACTTCGATCTCCACCTGGGCCCGGGCCTCCACCAGCGCCGCCACCTGCACGCAACTCATGGCGGGGAAATGGCGGCCCATCACCTCACGGTAGACCGCGCCCAACTCGCGCAGACGGGCGTTGTACTCGTCGCGGTCCACGATGTACCAGGTCATGCGCACCATGTGCTCGGGGCTGGCCTGGCCCGCTTCCAGTACGGCACGCACGTTGAGCAGCGCCTGCCGGGTCTGGGCGATGAAGTCGTCGCTCTCAAACTGTTGGTCGGCGTTCCAACCGATCTGGCCGCCGACAAAAATCATCGTGCCTCGGGCGGCCACGCCATTGGCATAGCCCTTGGGGGCGGCCCAGCCGGGCGGTTGCAGGTGCTCGATCATGGCGCGGGGTTCCTCAGTTTGAAGCGTTGCAGTTTGCCGGTCTCGGTGCGGGGCAGGCTGCTGCGAAATTCGATCTGGCGCGGGTACTTGTAGGGGGCGATGCTGGCCTTGACGTGGTCCTGCAGCACCCGCACCAGGGCCGCGTCACCGACCTGGCCGGGGCGCAGCACGCAAAAGGCCTTGACCACCATGCCGCGTTCCTCGTCGGGCACGCCGATGACGGCGCACTCGGCCACGGCGGGGTGGCGCATCAGGGCGTCTTCGACCTCGGGGCCGCCCACGTTGTAGCCCGCGGTGATGATCATGTCGTCATCGCGCGCCTGGTAGTAGAAGTAGCCGTCATCGTCCTCGACAAAGGCATCGCCGGGGTAGTTCCAGCTGTCCTTCACGTACTGCGTCTGGCGGGGTTCGTCCAGGTAACGGCAGCCGGTCAGGCCCGTGACGGCCAGCTTGCCGACCTGGCCGCGTGGCAGCTCGCGGCCCGAGTCGTCCACCACACGTGCCACGTAGCCCGGCACGACGCGGCCAATGGCGGTGCCGTGGGAGCTGCGCCGCACCTCGTGGGCGGGCGAGGAGATGAAGATGTGGAACATCTCGGTGGCGCCAATGCCGTCGACCAACTCCAGCCCGGTGGCCGCGTGCCAGAGCTGGCGCGTGGCCTCGGGCAAGGCCTCACCCGCACTGACACAGGCCCGCAGCGTGGGCACGCCCAGGGCCTGGGCCACGGGCGACATCTGGCGGTAAAAGGTGGGCGCGGTGTAGCAAATCGTGGCGCCCACGTTCTGGATGGTGCGCACCATGGACTCGGGCGTGTAGCCCGCATCCGGAAAATACACCGAGGCCCCGGCCCACATCGGGAACACCAGCAGCCCGCCCAGGCCAAAGGTGAAGGCCAGCGGGGGCGAACCCAGCACGATGTCGTCGGGCGTGGCGCGCAGCACATGGCGCGGCCAGGCCTCGCAAGCCATCAGCACATCGCGGTGGGTGTGGACCGCCGCCTTGGGGCGGCCGGTGGTGCCGGAGGTGAAGGCCAGCAAAGCCACATCCGTGGCGGCTGTGGGGCAGGGCGTGAAATGATCAGGCTGCCCGGCCACCAGCGCGCCCAGGTCCTGCGGGTCGCCTGCGGCGCCAAAGCACACGATGCGGCGCAGCACCGGGTGCTCGGCCTGGGCCTGGGCCAATTCATCGACCAAGCGGGCGTCGCACAAGGCCAGCACGGGCAGGGCCTTGTCGATGATGTCACCCAGTTCCCGCGCACGCAGCAACGGCATGCTGGCCACCGCGATGCCGCCCGCCTTGACCACGGCCAGCCAGGCCAGGGCCATGCCGATCGAGTTGCCGCCGCGCAGCAGCACGCGCTGCCCTGGCACCAGGTCGGCCTCGCGGCACAGCCAATGGGCGATTCGGTCGACCCGCTGACGCACCTCGGCATAGCTCAGGGTGAGGTGGGCCGAGCGCAACAAGGGGCGCGGGCCCCAGCCGCGCAGGGCGGCCTTGTCCAGCAGTTCTTCCACCAGGTTCAGCTGGCCGCCCAGGGGCAGGTCGGGCAAGTCGTAGTGCAGGCGCGGCCACTGCGCGGGGGGCGGCAGGCGGTCGTGCACAAAGCGGTCGAGTTGGGCGCTGGGCGCGCTGTGCTCGGGCGATGGGGTGGGGGTGGGCGTGGCCATGGTTCAGCCCTGCAGTGCGGCTTTGCCGAGGATCAGTTGCTGCACCTCGGTCGCGCCTTCGTAAATGCGCAGCGCGCGGATGTCGCGGTACAGGCTCTCGACCTTGCAGCCCACCTGCACGCCGCGCCCGCCGTGCATTTGCAGCGCCATGTCGATCACGCGTTGGGCGTTTTCGGTGGCCACCATCTTGGCGCAGGCCGCCGCCTGGGTGCGTTCAGCCTGGGGTGCGCCGGTGTCGCGCAGCCAGGCCGCGCGGTAGGTCAGCAGGGCACCGGCCTCGATCAGGGCGCTCATCTCGCCGAGCTTGGCCTGCGTCAGCTGGAAGTCGGCCAGGGTGGCGCCAAACATGCGGCGCTGACGCGCGTGCGCCACCGCCTCGGCCAGGGCACGACGCGCCATGCCCAGGGCCGCCGCCGCCACCGAGGGGCGGAAGATGTCCAGCGTCTGCAAAGCCAGTTTGAAGCCGCCGCCGGCCTCGCCCAGCAAGGCCTCGGTGCCGACCTCGCAGCCCTCAAAGCGCAGCGTGGCCAGCGGGTGTGGGGCCATCACCTGCAGGTGTTCGTGATCGTCCAGGCCGGGCGTTCCGGCCTCCACCACCAGGGCGGACAGGCCGCGTGTGCCCGGGGCTTCGCCGGTGCGGGCGAAGACGCAGTAAAAGTCCGCCAGGCCGCCGTTGCTGATCCAGGTCTTGACGCCGTTCAGGCGGTAGCGGGCCGGACCGGCCAGGGTGGCTTCGGTGGCGATGGCGGCCACGTCCGAGCCGGCCTCGGGTTCGGTCAGGGCAAAAGCGGCGATCTTCTCGCCACGCGCCACGGCCGGCAGCCAGCGCGCCTGTTGGGCGGGGCTGCCCGCCAGCGTGATGGCGCCACTGCCCAGGCCCTGCATGGCGAAGGCAAAGTCGGCCAGCGGCGAGTGAAACGCCAGCGTTTCGCGCAGCAGCACCAGGGCCCGCGAGTCGAGCTGTGCCAGTGCCCCGCCATGGGCCGCGGGCACGCAGTAGCGCAGCCAGCCGGCCTGGCCCAGGCGCTGCACCCAGTCGCGGCAAGCGGCGCGGTCGTCGCCCTCGTCCACCTGCTGGGCCTCGGTCCAGGGCAGCAGCTCGGCCACCAGCGTGCGGTGCGCCGCGTCAAAAAAAGGCAGACCCAGGTGCTGGGTGTTGGGCCGCGCGGGCCAAGGGGCGGGGTGCTGCATCTCAGTCTCCCTGGAACTGGGGTTGTTGCTTGGCGGCGAAGGCTTCGTAGGCGCGCCGGAAGTCCTGCGTCTGCATGCAGATGGCCTGGGCCTGGGCTTCGGCTTCGATGGCTTGTTCCAGCGTCATGGCCCACTCCTGGTGGAGCATGGTCTTGGTCATGCCGTGCGCGAAGGTGGGGCCGTCGGCCAGGCTGCGTGCCAGCTGCTGTGCTTGCGCCAGCAGGGCTTCGGCCGGGTGCAAGCTGTTGAAGAAGCCCCAGGCCAGGCCCTCGTCAGCGACCATGGCGCGGCCCGTGAACAGCAGCTCGGAGGCGCGGCCCTGGCCAATCAGACGCGGCAGCAAAGAGCAGGCGCCCATGTCGGCGCCGGCCAGGCCCACGCGGGTGAACAAAAACGCGGTCTTGGCGCGCGGGCTGCCCAGTCGCAGGTCGCAGGCCAGGGCCATCATGGCGCCGGCGCCGGCGCAGATGCCGTCGATGGCGCCGATCAAGGGCTGGGGGCACTGGCGCATGGTTTTGACCAGGTCACCCGTCATGCGGGTGAACTCGATCAGCTCGGGCATGCTCATGCGGGTCAGCGGGCCGATGATGTCGTGCACATCGCCGCCGCTGCAGAAGTTGCCGCCCGCGCCGGTGATGACCACAGCCTTCACGTCGGTGGCGTAGCGCAGGGCGTTGAACAGGTCGCGCAGCTCGGCGTAGGACTCGAAGGTGAGCGGGTTCTTGCGCTCGGGGCGGTTCAGCGTGAGCGTGGCCACACCCGCCTCGAAGGCCCAACTGAAATGCTGGGCCTGGTAGGCCTGCAGTGGCTTGAATTGAGCGCGCATCGGGTTGCTGGCGCCGAGGTAGTGCTTCATGGGGTCTCCGGGTCAGGTTCGGGGGTTTGGGCTTGGGCTTTGACCTTGCCCAGCAGGCGGTGCAGGGTGCTGACTTCGCGTTCGCTGAGGGCGCTCAAGGCGTCGACGATCCAGCCTTCGTGCTCGCGCGCCATGGCGTGGAATTGCTCGCGCCCCTGTGCGGTCAGGCGCACGCGGTAGGCGCGGCGGTCGTCAGGGACTTCGACGCGCTCCACCAGTTGCTCGGCCACCAGTTGGTCGGTGATGCCGGTCACATTGCCACCGGTCACCATCAGGCGCCGCGACAGGTCTTTCATCTTCAGACCCTCGGGCTCGCGCTCGAGTTGGGCCATCAGGTCAAAGCGCGGCAAGGTGGTGTCAAAGCGTTCACGCAGGCGGCTGCGCACCTGCTTTTCGATCAATTGCGTGCAGGTCAGCAGGCGCAGCCAGAGGCGCAAAGCCTCGGGGTGCTCGCTGGGGGCGCTGTCTTGGAGACGGGCTTCCAGGTCCATGGTCAGTGGTCTTCTTTGGGGGCCGGTGGCCGGTTGGCGGCCTCGGCCTGGCTTTGTTTGAGTTGCTCGCGGTAGAGCTGGTCGCGCCCGCTCCAGTACGCGCGTGGCCAGTCCACGGCGGGGCTGACCGTGCATTGCTGGCGCGCGGCCTGGTGCAGCGTCCAGGCCGGGTCGGCCAGGTGCGGGCGGGCCACCGCGCACAGGTCGGCGCGGCCGGCGGCGATGATGCTGTTGGCCTGATCGGCGTCGGTGATGGCGCCCACGGCGATGGTCAGGATGCCGGCCTCGTTGCGGATGCGGTCGGCAAACGGCGTTTGGTACATGCGGCCATAGACTGGCTTGGCGGCCCGCGAGGTCTGGCCCGAGGAGACGTCAATCACATCGCAGCCGGCGGCCTTGAACAGGCGGGCGATGGCCACGGCCTCGTCGGGCGTGGTGCCGCCATCCACCCAGTCGTGGGCGGACAGGCGCACGCTCATGGGGCGCTCGGCAGGCCAGGCGGCGCGCATGGCGGAAAACACCTCCAGCGGGAAGCGGCAGCGGTTCTCCAGCGAGCCGCCGTAGGCGTCCTGGCGCTGGTTGCTCAAGGGGCTGATGAAGGCGCTGAGCAGGTAGCCGTGGGCCGCGTGCAGCTCCAGCCAGTCAAAGCCGATGGCCGCAGCGCGCCGGGTGGCGGCCACGAACTCGTCGCGCACCCGGGCCATGTCGGCCGCGGTCATGGCCTGCGGGGTTTGGTTTTGTGCGCCATAGGGCAGGGCGCTGGCGCCCAACAGGGGCCAGTTGGGGGCGGCGTCGGGCGCGCCGCTGGCGCTGGGCAGGGGCTCGTCGGTGGCTTCCCAGCCGCGCTGGGTCGAGCCCTTGGGACCGGCATGGCCCAGCTGCACCCCGATCAGGGCGCTGCTCTGGCCGTGCACAAAGTCCACGACGCGGCGCCAGGCCTGGGCTTGCGCGTCGTTCCACAGGCCGGGGCAGCCCAGGGTGATGCGGCCATCGGGGCTGGGGCTGGTCATCTCCACCATCACCAAGGCGGCGCCACCCAGCGCACGCGCGCCCAGGTGCACCAGGTGAAAGTCCTGCACCAGGCCGTCCACCGCGCTGTAGGTGGCCATGGGCGAGACCACGATGCGGTTTTTCAGGCGAGCGCTGCGCACTGACAGCGGGGTGAACATGGGCGGCACGGCCTGCGCCGGGGCGCCGCTGCGCTGGGCCAGCCAGGTCTCGTAGCCGGCGATCCACTGCGGGTCGCGCAGGCGCAGGTTGTCGTGGCTGATGCGCTGTGAGCGCGTCAGCAGCGAGTAGCTGAACTGCTCGATCTCCATGCCGCTGTAGCGCGACACGTTCTCGAACCACTCGGTCGAGTTGCGCGCCGCGTTCTGGATCTTCAGCACCTCCACGCTGCGCCGCGCCTGGTACTGCTGCAGCACCTCGCTTACCGAGGCGCCGCTGTCGGCGGCCGCTGCGAACGTGTCGGCCAGGTCGATGGCGTCTTCCAGCGCGAGCTTGCTGCCGCTGCCGATCGAGAAGTGCGCGGTGTGGGCGGCGTCGCCCATCAGCACCACGGGCCAGGCGCGGTCCGGGCCCTGCACCTCGTGCACCCAGTTCTGGCAGATCACGCGCGGGAAGTTGATCCAGATCGCCGAGCCGCGCAGGTGCTTGGCGTTGCTGATCAATGCGTGGCCGTCCAGGTAGCGCGCGAACAGGCGCTCGCAAAAAGCCACGCCTTCTTCTTGCGACATCTGGTCCAGGCCGTGCGCCTTCCAGACCGCTTCAGGGGTTTCGACAATGAAGGTCGAGGTGTCGGCGTTGAACTTGTAGGCATGGGCCTGGAACCAGCCGTGCTCGGTCTCTTCGAACGCGAAGGTGAAGGCGTCAAAGGTCTTCTTGGTGCCCAGCCAGACAAAGCGGCAGCGCCGGGTGTCGATGTCGGGCTGGAAGGTGTCGGCGTAGCGCGTGCGGATGCGGCTGTTGAGCCCGTCGCTGGCGATCACCAGGTCGGCCTGGTACTGCGCGGCCAGAGTCTGGTCGTCCTGCACATCGCACTCGAACACCAAGTCCACCCCCAGGGCTTGGCAACGGTCCTGCAGGATGTTGAGCAGGTGCTTGCGCCCAATGCCGCAAAAGCCGTGGCCGGTGGAGCGCTGGCTGCGGCCTTTGAAAAACACCTCGATGTCGTCCCAGTGGTTGAAGGCGTCGCCAATCAGTTGGGCACTGGGTGCGTCGGCGGCGCGCAGTTTGTCCAGGGTTTGGTCGCTCAGCACCACGCCCCAGCCAAAGGTGTCGTAGGGGCGGTTGCGCTCCACAACGGTGACGCGGTGCGCCGGGTTCTGCTGCTTCATGAGCAGGGCGAAGTAGAGTCCGGCGGGCCCACCGCCAATGCAGAGGATGTTCATGTGGAAATAGTTTAGGTCTAAACTATTTCTCAACAATAGGGTTTGCCTGGGGGCCGTGTCAGGGACGGTGTCCCGGCCGCCAGACACGGCGCGGCAATGGGTGCAGAATTAAGCGGCTGCGGCCCTGCGCCGCCAGGAAGACGTGATGCTTTACAAGTTCAAATCCAAATCGACCGCCGACCTGATCATGCTCGAGCCCAACGGGCGCCGGGTGCTGGAGATCATTGGCAAGACGCCAGGCCCGCAAGGCATTGTGTTGGCCTCGCAAATCGCCGCTGCGCTGGGGGCTTTGGAGTCGGCGCTGGCGGCCGAAGATGCACTGGCCGCCCAGGCGCGAGCAGAGTCGCCCGAGGAAGACGAGGACAGCCAGCGCTCAGCCGCGGTGTCGCTGCGCCAGCGCGTGGCGCCCTTCATGGACATGCTGCGCCGCAGCGAGGCCGAAGGCCACGATGTGACCTGGGGCGTTTGAGCCCCCGATCAGGCGCCCACGCAGGCGCGGGCCTGCGCGCTTCAGTCGACCTTGGCGCCCGAGGTCTTGACCACCTGGGCCCACTTCTTGTGTTCGCTGTCGATGAGCTTGGCGAACTCGGCCGGTGTGATGCCGCTGGGGATGGCGCCTTGGGCCAGCAGCTTTTCTTTGACTGCGGGGCTGGCCAGTGACTTGGCCACTTCTTGCTGAATGCGGTTGATCACCTCGGGCGGGGTGCCGGCTGGGGCCAGCAGGCCGAACCAGGAGCTGGCGTCAAAGCCTTTCAGGCTGGGGCCGCCGGCCTCGGCCAGGGTGGGCACATCCGGCAGGGCCGGCGAGCGCTGGGCGCTGGTCACGGCCAGGGCCTTGAGCTTGCCCGCCTTGATCTGCGGCATGGCCGAGGGCAGGTTGTCGAACATCACGTCCATGTTGCCGCCCACCAGGTCCATCAGAGCGGGGCCTGAGCCGCGGTAGGGAAAGTGGATCAAGTAGGTGCCCGTCATGCTTTTGAACAGCTCACCCGCCAGGTGGATCGAGGTGCCGTTGCCGCTGGACGCCATGTTCAGCTTGCCCGGGCTGGCCTTGGCCACTTTGATGAAGTCCTGCACGGTGTTGATCTTCAGCTCGCGTGCCTTGTCGGGGTTGACCACCATGACGTTGGGCACTGCCGCCACCAGGGAGATGGGGGCGAAGTCCTTGATCGGGTCGAAGGGCATTTTTTCATACAGCGCGCGGTTGATGCCGTGCGTGCCCACCGTGCCCATCAGCAGGGTGTAGCCGTCAGCCGGCGCCTTGGCCACCATGTCGGCGCCCACGTTGCCGCCGGCGCCGGCGCGGTTGTCCACCACAAAAGCTTGGCCGAAGGCTTTTTGCAGTTCGACCGCCATGGCCCGGCCCAGCAAGTCGGTGGTGCCGCCCGCCGCAAAGGGCACGACGATGCGCACCGGCTTGGTTGGCCAGGTGCTTTGCGCCAGGGCCGAACTGGTGGCCAGCCCACCCAGGCCTGCTGCCACCAGGGCCAGGCCCAGCGGTGCGCGCAGCCATTGGCGGCGGGAGGCAGATTGGACGGAAGCGCCGGTCGTGGCGCCGAACGAATGGGGGTGAGAAGTCATGCAGGTCTCCATGGGCTCACCGGCGGGTGCCGGAGGCAGTTTTTTGTTTCAGGTCTTCACTCTAACCCGCCCACCCGCCGAGGATGTTGAGGGAATCCCGGTTCAGCGTGCGGGGGGGCGAAAAAAAACCGCCAACCTCTGGTGAGGCTTGGCGGTTGGGCTGGATCAGCGCAGGGGGATCATCAGTCGGCGTAAACGCCTGCGGCCTTGATGATGGGGGTCCACTTGGCAATTTCAGCTTGCACGAACTTCTTGTGCTCGGCTGGCTCGATGCGCTTGTCGGTGGCCACCACGGCGCCCAGGGCTTCTTCCTTCTTGATGAAGTCCGGGTCTTTCAGCGCTGCCTTGAGGGCGGTGCTGATCTTGGCCAGCACGTCGGCGGGCGTGCCCTTGGGGGCGTACAGGCCGTGCCAGATGGTGATCTGGAAGTCCTTCACGCCGGACTCGGCCAGCGTGGGCAGGTCCTTCAGCGAGGGGGTGCTCAGGCGCTTGGGCGTGGTGACGGCGAAGGCCTTGACCTTCTTGCCTTCGATCTGGCTGCTGGTGTTGGTGGTCTGGTCACACAGCAGGTCGATCTGGCCGCCAATCAGGTCAGTGATGGCCGGGGCCGTGCCTTTGTAGGGCACGGTGGTCATGTCGGTTTCGATGGCGTTTTGGTAGAGCAGGCCGCACAGGTGCGAAGCCGAGCCCACACCGGCATTGCCCAGGTTGATCTTGCCCTTGTTTTGGGCAATCCAGGCGCTCAGCTCTTTGTAGTTGTTGGCCGGCATGCTGGGCTTGGCGATCAGGGTCATGGGCACGTCGTTGATGATGCCCAGGTACTCAAAGTCGCTTTCCACCTTGAACGGCAGGTTGCGCACCAGCGCGGGCATGGTGGCCATGCCGATGTGGTTGACCAGCAGGGTGTGGCCGTCCGGGGTGGCGCGGGCCACTTTGGCCGAGCCGATGGAGCTGCCTGCACCGGCGGCATTCTCGATCACGACAGAGGTGCCCAGTTGCTTGCGCAGGGCTTCGGACAGGTCACGCGCCACGCGGTCGGTGGGGCCACCAGCCGAGAAGGGCACCACCAGGGTGATGGGCTTGTCCTTCAGGGGGTAGTCGGTGGCCAGGGCGTTCCAGGCCATGCTCAGCATCGCAGCCAGGGTGAGCAGTTTCTTCATGGTGTCTCCTATGTGATCTGTCGGTAAATCATACCGACGGGTCACGCGCAGAACATCACGGGAACTACTTATCACCCAAGGCCCGTGCGGGCTTGCGTCTGTTCAATGCGGACGCACCGCCCGGCGGCGACTTTGCCAGCAGGTCAGGCCGCCCAGCAGGGCCGCGCAGCTCAGCAAAGCCCATTCGCTGAGCGTGGGCACGGGGGTGGTCACCGCGGCAGCTGCAGCGGGCGCGGCCACGCTGGTGTTGTTGAGCACCACGTTGTCCAGGGTCACGCCTGCCACACCCCGCCAACCGTTGTCCAGGCAGCTGGTGGCGGTGGCGATGATGCGCACCGTGGTGCCGTTTTGAGCCGTCAGGTCCACCGCGGGCTGTGGAGCCAGTGCCGCCCGGTTGGTGGCGGTCGCTTGGTACACCGTGGTGATCAGGTTCCCATTGGTATCGGTGACCTCGACTTTGACACCGCAGTTGGGGGCGCCGCGTTCATCTCTGTCCCAGACTTTGTAGCCCGCAGCCAAATTCAGGGTGCTGTTGCCTGCGGCCGGCAAGGTCACATCCTGGTACACCTTGCAAACGGCGGCCGTGCTGGTGGAGTCGGTGATCAGGGCCAGCGCGCCGTCCGTGGGTTGGTCGCTGTTGTGGCTGCGGTACGGGTTGGTGGTGACATTGTTCCCCAGGGCTTGCCAGCTGCACTGGTTGGCTGGGGTGGAGCTGGTGGTCCAGTTGGCCAGCCCCGACTCGAACGATGGGTTTTGCACCAGGTTGGCGGCCCAATTGGCGCCGCAGAAGGTCAGTGCGGCCAAGCCGCAAACGGTGGGACGAAGGAGGTGAAGAAATGTCTGCACAAACAAGGTGCCGCCAGCGCGGCCGTCGGTTGGGGGCTGCGCTGGCTGGAGGTCGCCCGCGCGGGGGAGCGGGGTGACCTCGTGTTGAGGGGCGCGGCACGCCTGCGCCGCCCCCATGCCTTGTCCGACCCGGGCCGCCCAGGGGCGGCGGGTCTGTCGGTCAAGCGACCTGAAATCACTCCCATTTTTTTCTTGATGCCCAGTGCCTTGGCAGGCGCTGGTGACAGCAAGCCCAAGTCTAGGGATGGCCCCCGGCGGCGTCGACGGAAAGCCCTGGGATCGCGCGCGCTGCGCGCTAACGGGGCTCTAACGGTGCTGTGTTAGAGCCCGGGCGCAGGCGCGGCTCATTGGTAGCTGCGTGCGTCTTCGATCACCTTGCCGTCGTTGGGCAGGCTGCCGGGGTTGAGCAATTCGACCTCGCCGCGCAGCTTGGTCACGTCGCGGATGGCCTCGCCAATGGCCCGCGCCAGGCCTTCGGCCACCTCGGTGGTTTCGACCTTGAGCAGCATCTGGTCGTTGGCCATTTCACCGCTGACCACGAGGCGGGCCTTTTGCACCTGCGGAAAGCGGCGCGCGATCTCGGCCACCTGGCTGGGGTGCACGAACATGCCGCGCACCTTGGTGGTTTGGTCGGCGCGCCCCATCCAGCCCTTGATGCGGGTGTTGGTGCGGCCGCTGGGGCAGTGACCCGGCAGCACGGCCGACAGGTCGCCCGTGCCGAAGCGGATCAGCGGGTAGCCTGCGCTCAGGGTGGTGACCACCACCTCTCCGACCTCGCCTTCAGGCACCGGGTCACCGGTGCCGGGGCGCACGATCTCGACGATCACGCCCTCGTCCAGCACCAGGCCCTGGCGGGCCGTGGTTTCGTACGCGATCAGGCCCAGGTCGGCCGTGGCGTAGCACTGGTAGCCGTCCACGCCTTGGGCCAGGAACCAGTCGCGCAGGCTGGGCGGAAAGGCTTCGCCGCCAAACAAGGCCTTCTTGAGGCTGGGCAGCGGCGTCTTCAGTTCAGCGGCTTTCTCGAGCAGGATTTTCAAAAAGCTGGGGGTGCCGATGTAGCCGGCCGGCTGCAGCTCTGCCATGGCCTGCACCTGCTGCTCGGTCTGGCCCGTGCCGCCCGGGAAGACGCTGCAACCCAGCGCGTGGGCGCCGGTCTCCATCATCGAGCCGGCGGGCACAAAGTGGTAGCTGAAGCTGTTGTGGATCAGCTCGCCCGCGCGAAAACCGGCCGCGTAGATCGAGCGCGCCAGGCGCCAGTGGTCGCGGCCGACGCCTTCGGGCTCGTACAGCGTGCCGGGGCTGGCGAACACGCGCGGCAGCTGGGCACCAAAGCGCAGCGCGCTGAAGCCGCCAAACACATCACCGCCCGCGGCGCGCGAGGCTTTTTGCTGCTCCAGCAGCTCGTGCTTGCGCGTCACGGGCAGGCGGGCCAACGCGGCGCGGCTGTTGATCTGGGTGGGGTCCACCTCGGCCAACAAGCGGGCGAAGGCCGGCGCGTGGGCTTTGGCGTGGGCCACCTGGGTGGGCAGGGCTTGCATCAGCGCGGCCTCACGCTCGGCGGGGGAGCGCGTTTCCAGCGCGTCGTAGAAAGAGGTCATGGCAAGGTCCTGTGGGAGAGGGGCTCAGGCAGGGGCAAGGACAGGGTGTCGCCGGGTTGCGACCAGGCGCAGGGGCGCAGCCAAGCCGCATCCTGACCGGGCAGACGGCTGGGCTGGCGGTCGGGGCTGGCGGTCGGGGCTGGCCCAGATGCAGGGCGCGCGCCAGGCGTTGTTGGCGGAGTGCAGGGGGTGGGAGGAGGCCATGGCGGTCATCGTGCGCAATCGGTGCTCAGGCCAGCCAGCGCTTGCGGCGCTTGTAGCTCTTCACGTCCTTGAAGCTCTTGCGTTCGCCTCCGCCCACGCCGAGGTAGAACTCTTTGACGTCTTCGTTGCTGGCCAGGTCAGCGGCGGCGCCGTCCATGACCACGCGGCCGCTTTCCATGATGTAGCCGTAGTCGGCGTACTTCAGGGCCATGTTGGTGTTTTGCTCGGCCAGCAAGAAGGTGACCTTCTCTTTGGCGTTCAGGTCCTTGACGATGTTGAACACCTCTTCGACGATTTGCGGCGCCAGGCCCATCGAGGGTTCATCGAGCAAGACCATGCTGGGGTTGGCCATGATGGCGCGGCCAATGGCGCACATTTGCTGCTCACCGCCCGAGGTGTAGGCCGCTTGCGAGGTCCGGCGCGTCTTCAGGCGCGGGAAATAGGTGTAGACCTTGTCCAGGTTGGCGGCGATCTCGCCCTTGTCCTTGCGGGTGTAGGACCCGGTCATCAGGTTTTCTTCGATGGTCAGGTGGGCGAAGCAATGGCGGCCCTCCATCACCTGCACCACGCCGCGCTGCACCAGCTCGGCGGGGCTGAGGTTCTCAATGCGTTCGCCGCGCAGCTCGATCGAGCCTTTGGTGACCTGGCCGCGCTCGCCTTGCAGCAGGTTGGAGATGGCGCGCAACGTGGTCGTCTTGCCAGCGCCGTTGCCGCCCAGGATGGCCACGATGCCGCCTTCGGGCACTTGCAGCGACACGCCCTTGAGCACGAGGATCACGTGGTTGTAAATGACCTCGATGCCGTTGACGTTGAGAACGATGTTGGGTTGGTCCATGGCTGTTCTTCGGGGTGGGGGCCAGGCCGCTGGCCCCCGGTTTTTCAGGCTTCCGGCCGCCGCCCGGTCAGGGCGGGCGGCTGGTGGGTTCACCAGGCCGTCAGGCCATCAGGATTGGCAGTCGGCCGGGGTGCGCGGCGTCAGCTTCTTCTCGGCGGCGTACTTGGCCGCAGCGGCCTTGACCATGGGCTTGATGATCTGCTCATCGCCTTGCATCCAGTCGCTGGTGATCTTCCAGGCCTTGCCGTCCCAGCTGTGGATGCGCGCCCAGTAAGCGCCCATGTGGTCCTGGCACGAGGTGCTGATGGGGCGCAGCACGCCGCCAAAGCCCAGCGCGTCGAGCTTGGCTTGGGTCAGGTTCAGGTTTTCCAGGCCCCAGCGCACTTGCTCGCCGGTCATGACCTTGCCCTTGCCGAAGCGCTCTTGCGCGGCACGGATGCCTTCGACCGTCAGCATGGCGCTCATGGCGCCGCGCAGCCACAGCACCTGGCCCACTTCTTCCTTCGGACCCGTGCCCTGGCCCTTGCCGTGCAGGGTGGCCAGGGTTTCTTTGACCAGCTTGGCGTCGTAGTCGGCGCTGTTTTGCAGCGCGACGGCGTTGTAGCCCTTGGCGCCATCCCCCACGTCACGCACATCGGGCTCAGCACCCGACCACCACACGCCATACATCTTTTCGCGCGGGTAGCCCGTGGCCTGGGCTTCTTTCAGGGCGGTGGAGTTCATCACGCCAAAGCCCCACAAGATGGTGTAGTCCGGACGCGATTGGCGCACCTGCAGCCAGGTGGCTTTTTGCTCCACGCCAGGGGCGGTCACCGGCAGCAGCTGCAACTCAAAGCCGTGGGCGCGGGCGCGCTCCTGGATGATGGGCAGGGCTTCTTTGCCGAAGGGGCTGTCGTGGTAGACCAAGGCGATCTTCTTGCCCTTGAGCTTGTCCAGGCCGCCTTCTTTCTTGGCAATGGCCTGGATGATCACGTCACCGGCCACCCAGTAATTGCCGGCCAGGGGGAAGTTCCACTTGAACACCGTGCCGTCCGCGCTTTCGCTGCGGCCATAGCCCAGGGTCACCAGCGGGATCTTGTCGGCCGGGGCCTTTTCAGTGATGGCGAAGGTGGCGCCGGTAGACCAGGGTTGGATCACGGCCGCGCCGCCGTTGTTGCCCTTCAGGCGTTCATAGCATTCCACGCTGCGGGCCGTGTCGTAGCCGGTCTCGCACTCTTCCACCAACAGCTTCACGCCGTTGATGCCGCCGCGGGCGTTGACCAGCTTGTAGTAGTCGACGATGCCGTTGGCAATCGGTGTGCCGTTGGGCGCGTAGGGGCCGGTGCGGTAAGAGAGCACCGGCATGTACTGCTCTTTCGCTTGCGCGAAAGCCGCGCTGCTGAGCAGGGTCGAGCCGCCGAGGGCCAGCACGGCGGTAGCGAGGGCCAATTGACGAAACTTCTTCATGGATGTCTCCTGTTGGTTTTAAGGGGAAGCACAGTCAGTAAACGGATTCAGCGTTCAAAAAGCATCGGGACTTGCGAGCATGGCGCCCTGGTGGGCTCAATGCGGGAAGGGCCACAGACGGAGTTTTTGCTTGGCGGTGGACCACAGCTTGGCCAGGCCATGCGGCTCCACGATCAGGAACCAGACGATCAGGCCGCCGAAGATCATCAACTCGGCGTGCGAGGCGGCGGTGGTCGAGATCTCGAACCCCGTCAGGCCGGCCAGCAGGGGCAGCACCTGGTTGAGCACGATGGGCAGGATGACGATGAAGGCGGCGCCAAAAAAGCCCCCCATCACCGAGCCCAGGCCACCGATGATCACCATGAACAGCAGCTTGAAGGACAGGTCCACCGAGAAGGCCCCCGGCTCCCAGGCGCCGAGGTAGAAGAAGGCCCACAGGGCGCCCGCCACACCGATGATGAAGGAGCTGACCGCGAACGCGCTGAGCTTGGCGTACATGGGGCGGATGCCGATCACGGCGGCGGCCACGTCCATGTCGCGGATGGCCATCCACTCGCGGCCGATGGCGCCACGCACCAGGTTCTTGGCCCCCAGTGCGATGACGGCCAGCATGCCCAGGCAGAACAGGTACTTGCTGACGTCGCTGTCCAGCGGCATGCCAAACACCTGCAGGTTGGACACGGCCACCGAGCCCGAGGAGTTGTCCAGCGTGAACCACTTGATGCGCAGGAACATCCAGTCCGCGAAGAACTGCGCGGCCAGCGTGGCCACCGCCAGGTACAGGCCCTTGACGCGCAGGCTGGGCAGGCCGAACAAGATGCCGAAGACCGTGGCGCACAGGCCGCCGAGGATCAGGGTCGGGATCAGCGGCATGCCGGGAATGCGGGCGAAGAAGTTGTAGGCCCCGTAAGCGCCCACGGCCATGAAGGCGCCCGAGCCCAGCGAGATCTGGCCGCAGTAGCCCACGAGGATGTTCACCCCCAGGGCGGCCAGCGACATGATCACAAACGGAATCAGGATGGCGCGGAACATGTAGTCGCTGGCCACCATGGGCACCACGGCAAAGGCCAGCACCAGCAGCAGGGCCATGGCGATGCGGTCCTGGGCGATCGGGAAGATCTGCTGGTCGGCCCGGTAAGTGGTCTTGAATTGACCGTTTTCACGGTAGAACATGGTTGTCTCCTGGGAATTCTTGTTGTGGGGTCACACGCGATCGATGATCTTCTCGCCGAACAACCCTTGGGGGCGGAACAGCAGGAACACCAAGGCCAGCACGTAGGCAAACCAGATCTCGATGCCGCCGCCCACGAAGGGGCCCAGGTAGACCTCGGACAGCTTCTCGCCCACGCCGATGATCAGGCCGCCGATGATGGCGCCGGGCACCGAGGTCAGGCCGCCCAGGATCACCACCGGCAGGGCCCGCAAGGCCACGGTGGCGAGCGAGAACTGCACGCCCAGCTTGCTGCCCCAGATCATCCCGGCCACCAGGGCCACGACGCCGGCCACGCACCACACGATGACCCAGATGCGGTTCAGAGGGATGCCAATCGACTGGGCTGCCTGGTGGTCGTCGGCCACGGCGCGCAGCGCGCGGCCGGTGGCGGTCTTCTGGAAGAACACGCTCAAGGCGGCCACCAGCGCGGCGGCGATGGCGGCGGCGATCACGTCTTCCTTGTTGATCAGGATGCCGCCTTCAAACATCGACTCCAGCGCGAAGATGGGGTCCTTGGGCATGCCGATGTCGATTTTGTAGACGTCGCTGCCAAAGATGCTTTGACCCAGGCCTTCAAGGAAGTAGGTGATGCCCAGCGTGGCCATCAGCAAGGTGGCGCCTTCCTGGTTGACCAGGTGGCGCAGCACCAGGCGTTCGATCAGCCAGGCCACCGCGAACATCACACCGCCCGCAGCGATGAAGGCCAGCACATTGGCCGCCACTGGGTGGGTGATGCCCGTCCAGGCCGGGATCCATTCGGCAAAGCGGGCCATCGCCAGAGCGGCGAACAGCACCATCGCGCCCTGCGCAAAGTTGAACACGCCCGAGGCCTTGTAAATCAGCACAAAGCCGAGCGCGACCAGGGAATACAGCATGCCGGCCATGAGGCCGCCAGTGAGGGTTTCGAGAAAGAATGCCATAGGGTTCTCCAATCAGATTCGGTCGCCGCCGGGCCGCCCCAAGGCGACCGAGGCCCCCTTGGGGGGCAGCGCAGCACACGAAGTGGCAAGCGTGGGGGGCATGTTCGAGTCGCCGCCGGGCCGCCCCAAGGCGACCGAGGCCCCCTTGGGGGGCAGCGCAGCACACGAAGTGGCAAGCGTGGGGGTCTTCATAACTTCAGTGGGAGGTGCCCAAATAGGCTCGGATCACGTCTTCGTTGTTGCGCACTTCGTCCGGCGCGCCGTCACCGATCTTCTTGCCGTAGTCCAACACCACCACGCGGTCAGAGATGTCCATCACCACGCCCATGTCGTGCTCGATCAGCACGATGGTGGTGCCGAACTCGTCGTTCACGTCGAGGATGAAGCGGCACATGTCCTGTTTCTCTTCGACGTTCATGCCCGCCATGGGCTCGTCGAGCAGCAGCACCTGCGGCTCCATCGCCAGGGCTCGGCCCAGGTCGACGCGCTTTTGCAGGCCGTAGGGCAGTTGGCCCACGGGGGTCTTGCGGAAGGCCTGGATCTCCAGGAAGTCGATGATGCGTTCGACAAACTCGCGGTGCTTGATTTCCTCGCGCTCGGCCGGGCCGATGCGCAGGGCCTGCAGCAGCAGGTTGCTTTTGATCTTCAGGTTGCGGCCCGACATGATGTTGTCGAGCACGCTCATGCCCTTGAACAAGGCCAGGTTCTGAAAGGTGCGGGCCACGCCCATCTCGGCCACCTGGCGCGAGTTCATGTGGTCAAAGGTCTTGCCACGGAAGGTGATCGAACCCTCGGACGGGGTGTACACCCCGTTGATGCAGTTGAGCATGGAGCTCTTGCCCGCGCCGTTGGGGCCGATGATGGAGCGGATCTCGTGCTCGCGCACATTGAAGGAGATGTCGGTCAGCGCCTTCACGCCGCCGAATCTCAGGCTGATGTTTTGCACGTCGAGGATGACGTCGCCAATCTTTTTGGTGCTCATGGGGTGTCAGCTTCCTGCTCAGGCTGCGGTCTTGACCGAGGCAAAGGTTTTGGCGTCCGACAGTTGGAGCGTGGCGCTCACGCTGCCGGTGCGGCCGTCTTCGAACTTGACCTGGGTCTCGATGTACTGCTCGGTCTTGTTGCCGTACAGCGCGTCGACCAGCACCGCGTACTTCTCGCCGATGAAGCCTCGGCGGACCTTGTTGGTGCGGGTCAGTTCGCCGTCGTCGGCGTCCAGCTCCTTGTGCAGCACCAGGAAGCGGCTGACCTGCGAGCCGGCCAACAGGCTGTCGTTGGCCAGGTCGGCGTTGACCTTTTCGACGCACTCGCGCATCAGCTGGTAGACCTCGGGCTTTTGCGCCAGGTCGGTGTAGCCGGCATAGGCCAGGTTGCGCCGCTCGGCCCAGTTGCCCACGGCATCGAAGTCGATGTTCAGCATCACGCAGACGCGGTCGCGGCCGTCGCCCAGGGCCACCACCTCCTTGATGTGGGGGAAGAACTTGAGTTTGTTCTCCACGTACTTGGGCGCGAACATGGCGCCGTCGTTGGCACCGCCCTTGAGGCGGCCCACGTCTTTCACGCGGTCGATGATCTTCAGGTGACCGTGCGCGTCGATGAAGCCTGCGTCACTGGTGTGGTACCAGCCGTCGGCGGTCAGCACCTCGGCCGTGGCCTTGGGGTTCTTGTAGTACTCCTTGAGCAGGCCGGGCGACTTGACCAAAATCTCACCGTTGTCGGCGACCTTGATCTCCACGCCCTTGCAGGGCACGCCCACGGTGTCGGCGCGGGCCTGGTTGTCGGGCTGCAGGCAGACGAACACGGCGGTTTCGGTCGAGCCGTAAAGCTGCTTGAGATTGATGCCAATCGAGCGGTAGAAGGTGAACAGGTCGGGCCCGATCGCCTCGCCCGCGGTGTAAGCCACCCGCACCCGCGACAGGCCCAGGGTGTTGCGCAGCGGTCCGTACACCAGCAGGTTGCCCAGCCAGTACTGCAGCGAGGCGAGCAGGCCAATCGATTGGCCGTCCATGCGTGCCGGGCCAAAGCGGCGGGCGATGTCCATGCAGGCGTGGAACATGCTGCGCTTGAGCCAGCCCGCGTCTTCCATGCGGATCATCACGCTGGTGAGCAGGCCTTCAAACACGCGCGGCGGGGCAAAGTAATAGGTGGGACCGACCTCACGCAGGTCGATGGCCACGGTGGCCGCCGACTCGGGGCAGTTCACCACATAGCCGCAGGCCAGCCACTGCGAGTAGCTGAAGATGTTCTGCCCGATCCAGGCCGGCGGCAGGTAGGCCAGCACGTCTTCGTTGGCCGTCAGGTGGTCGAACTCGGCGCCGGCTTGGGCGCGGTCGATCAGGGCCTGGTGGGTGTGCACCACGCCCTTGGGGTTGCCTGTGGTGCCCGAGGTGAAGAACATGGCGCCCACGTCCGAGGGCTGGGCCTGTTCGATCTCATCGCGCCAGAAGCTGGGGTGGTTGCCGGCGAACACGGCGCCGCTGGCCACCAGTTCATCCAGCGCGCCCAGGCCCGGGTCCACGTAGTTGCGCAGGCCGCGCGGGTCGTCATAGATGATGTGGCTGAGCGCGGGGTACTGTTCGCGCACCTCCAGCATCTTGTCGACCTGCTCCTGGTCTTCGACCAGGCAAAAGCGCACTTCGGCGTTGTTCAGGGGGAACACGCACTCGGCGGCGGCCGCGTCCTGGTACAGCGGGATGGGGATGGCGCCCAGCGACTGCACCGCCAGCATGGTGGCGTACAGGCGTGGCCGGTTGGCACCGATCACAACCATGTGCTCACCCCGCACCAAGCCGGCCTGGTGCAGGCCGCAGGCGATGTGCTCCACCAGTTGGGCCAGGCTGGACCAGGTCTGGGTTTGCCAGATGCCGTACTCTTTTTCTCGGATCGCGGGCGCTTGGGGCCGTTCGGTCGCATGCTTCAGCAGCAGGCGGGGAAACGTGGTTTGCATGACGGTTCCTTGTCTCCATGAAATGGGTTGGTCCAGGGGCCATCCCGTTGATTTACAGAGATCGTAGGCAAGCGTTTGACGTCGCGTTGTCGTTGCAATGACAATTTATGGGTTATCCCTTGTTCGGACTTTCCCGAGGCTTGTCACGGAGGTATTGCATGGTCACCGAGTCCCCGCTGTATCAGCGCCGCCGCGCCCCCACGGCCGATGAGTTGACCGGCATTCCCTGGCTGAGCCAGTTGCAGCCCTCGGAGCGCGATCGCATCGTGCCGGGCCTGGTGGTCGGGGATGCCTTGCCGGGCGACTACATCTGCCGCATGGGCCGGCCAGTGACCTTCTGGTTTGGTGTGGTCGAAGGCCTGCTCAAGATGAGCGCCGACAGCGCGCAGGGCCACCCCATCACCTTCACCGGCGTGCCGCCGGGCGGGTGGTTTGGCGAGGGCACGGCCATGAAGCGCGAGCCCTACCGCTACAACATCCAGGCCCTGCGCAAGAGCGTGGTAGCCGGGCTGCCGCTGGACAGCTTTCACTGGCTGCTGGACCACTCGCTGGGTTTCAACCGCTTTGTCATGAACCAACTCAACGAGCGCCTGGGCCAGTTCATCGCGGCGCGCGAAATCGACCGCATGAACAACCCCGACGTGCGCGTGGCGCGCAGCCTGGCCGCGCTGTTCAACCCGGTGCTTTACCCCGGCGTGGGCGAGGTGCTGCGCATCACCCAACAAGAGCTGGCCTACCTGGTGGGCCTGTCACGCCAGCGCGTGAACGAGGCGTTGCGCAGCCTGGAGCGCCAACACATCATCCGCGTCGAGTACGGGGGCTTGCGTGTGCTCTCGGCCGAAGCCTTGCGATCCACCCTGTTGGGCTGCGCCGACACGGGACGGGGGCCTCGTTGAGCGAGGCCGCCACCGCGATAATGAGGGGCTTGAACCGACCCTGGCCCCGGTTGGCGCTGGGTCAGCGCTTTGGCCACACCTCCACCCCATGAACGCTCCCATCACGACGCTGCAAGAGCGGCGCATCCAAAACCGCAAGCTGATCCGCGTGCCGGCCCTGCTCGAGCTCAGCGGCCGCCCTCCGCTGAATGTGCGCACGGTGGAGCTGTCGGCCTCCGGCCTGGGCCTGGCTTGTGCGGTGAACCTGGCCCCAGGGTTGACGTGCACGGTCCGTTTGCGATTGATCGGCGGCGAGGGCTCTGTGGAGCTGGCCTTGCCAGGGCAGCTCACCTACAGCGTGCTGAGCCAGCGCGACGGTGGTTTCCGTCTGGGCGTGCAGTTCAAGAACCTCAGCGATGACCAGGCCAAACGTGTCGAAGCTTGCATGCGCGCTTGAGTCTCTGGGGGCATCCGGTTTTCCGGTTGGGCACCGGGGCTGGGATGCTTGTAGGATGGGGGCTTTGGCGCTTTCCAGGGCGCGGCTATTTCCTGCTTGAGGTGCTTCAGGTGCGTGTCTTTCATCCATCAGCGTCGGTCACTGACCTGGGCTCCCGGGCTTTGGACGGTGCCCGCCCCGCGGCGGCTTGGCGCACTCTGGTGCTCGGTGCGGCCGCTCTGTGGGCGCTGGCCAGCCCGGTGGGCGCGACCTCGGTTCAGCTGGACGTGCGAGACGCCGCCGGCAAGCCCTTGTCTGAAGCCGTGGTGTTTCTGGAGTCGCCCGAGGCGGCCCGCTTGGTCAAACCCACGGTGGGCGCCGAAATGGCGCAGGAAAGCAAGCAGTTCCAGCCCCGGGTGCTGGTCGTGAACCGGGGCAGTGAGGTGGCCTTTCCCAATTTGGACAAGGTGCGCCACCACGTCTATTCCTTCTCGCCCGCCAAAAAGTTCGAGTTGAAGCTCTACGCCGGCACGCCGGCCAACCCGGTCCTGTTTGACCAGGCCGGGGTCGTGTTGTTGGGCTGCAACATCCACGACGCCATGGTGGGCTGGATCCTGGTGGTCAACACGCCCTACCACGGCATCAGCCAGAACGGCAAACTGAACCTGGACAACGTGGCCCCCGGCAACTACCGGCTGCGCACCTGGCACCCCGGCATGGCCGTGGGCGCTGCGGCCCTGGACCAGGCCCTGGTCGTCCCGGCGTCGGGCGCGGTGCCGGTGGCCTTGCGTTTGACGGGGCTGACACCTTGATTCCACGCTTCAAGCGCTTGACCAGCAGCCTCATCACGCGGCTGGTGGCCTTGTTTTTGTTGCTCTTGCTGGTGGTGCAAGTGGCCGGGTTCACGGTCGTGCGGCGCAGCATCGAAGCCAACGCCCGCCAACAGGTGGCGCGCGAACTGGATGTGGCTGAAAACGTCTGGGCCCGCATGCTGGCGCAGAACGCCGAGAAGCTGCGCCAGAGTGCCACCTTGCTGGCCTCCGACTTTGGTTTCCGGTCGGCCATCAACTCCGGCGACGTGGAGACCGTGCAATCGGTGCTGGAGAACCATGGCAGCCGCATCGGCGCCACGGTCACCGCTTTTTTGGACACCGACTTTCAGGTCACGGCCTCCAGCCTGGCCGACGACAAGATGGGCCAGGCCAGCAAGCTGGTTGCTGGCCTGCCGGACTACCTGTCCAAAAACCCCTCGGGCGCCCAGCTCACCGTGCTCAATGGGGTGCCTTACCAATTTGTCATGGTGCCCATGCGTGCGCCCGTCACCATTGGCTGGGTCTTGATGGGCTTTCCGGTCTCGGTGGAGCTGGCCAATGAGATGCAGCTGCTGCTCAAGGTCCATGTGGTGATGGTCACCGGCGGCGAGGCGCAACGAAGCCTGGCCTTGTCGACTCTGTCGGCCAGCGATGCCGAGGTCTTGTTGAAGAGCGCCAACCAGACCGAGATCGAGCTCAGCAACGAGCTGGTGTTGGCGCGCCATGTGAAGCAGCCCAGCTACAGCGGTCAGGTCGAGACCCTGCTGCTGCGCTCGGCAGAAGAAGTGCTGGCGCCTTACCGCCGCCTGCAGCTGTTGCTGGCGCTGATCAATGCCGGCGCCTTGCTCTTGTTTGCGGTGGCCAGTTCTTGGGTGGCGCAACGCATCACCTTGCCCCTGCGCGACTTGTTGGATGCCACGCTGCGCCTGGGGCGGGGCGAGTACCAAACCCCCATCCTGCACCTGACGCGACGCGACGAAATCGGCAACTTGGCCCGGGCTTTTGACCACATGCGGGTCGACATCGATGCCCAGCAAAGCGAGATCCGCCACCTGGCCTATTGGGACCGCCTCACCGGCCTGCCCAACCGGGAGCGCTTCCGCGAAGCGCTGGAGCAGGCGATTGCCGACAACACCACGCCAGCGCGGCCGGTTGCGGTCATCTCGCTGGACCTGGACCGCTTCAAGCACGTCAACGACGTGCTGGGCTACGCTTTTGGCGACCGCCTGTTGCAGGCCGTGGCCGGCCGGCTGGAGCGCCTGGTGACCACCCCGGGCGACCTGGTGGCGCGGCGCGGCGGCAATGAATTTGCCGTGTTGCTGCAAGGGGCCGACGCCCAAATGGCGATCGAGTTCACCCAGCGCATTGCGCGTTCTTTCGAGGTGCCGCTGGCCTTTGATGACCAGACCATCGACCTCAGCGCTGGCATGGGCGTGGCCTGCTGGCCGGTCGACGCCGACAGCGCCGACTTGCTGCTCAGCCGCTCTGAAATCGCCATGTACGCAGCCAAGCGCAAGCTCAGTGGTGCGCTGTTGTACGACCCGTCGTTTGACTCCGCCAGCAGCCAGATGCTGTCGCTGCTCACCGAGCTGCGCCGCGCCGTGGAAGGCAACGAGCTGCGCCTGTTCCTGCAGCCCAAGATCAGCCTGGTCGATGGCTCGGTGGTCGCGGCCGAGGCCCTGGTGCGCTGGGAGCACCCGCAGCGTGGCCTGGTGCCGCCCATGCAGTTCATTCCCTTTGCCGAGCAGACCGGCTTTGTGCGCAAGCTCACGCTGTGGATGTTTGAAGAGGCGGCGCGCCTGATGGCCGACGAGCGCCTGCAGCAGCATCCCCTGAAGATCTCGATCAACCTGTCCACCCGCGACCTGCTGGACCCCGACCTCAGCGTGCGCCTGGGCAACCTCTTGCAGCGCTACGAAGTGCAGGCCACCCAGTTCTGCCTGGAGATCACCGAAAGCGCCATCATGGACGACCCGCAGCGTGCCGAGACCACGCTGAACCGCCTCTCCGAGCAAGGGTTTCAGCTCTCCATCGACGACTTTGGCACCGGTTACTCCTCGCTGGCCTACCTCAAACGCCTGCCCGTGGACGAGCTCAAGATCGACAAATCCTTTGTCATGGGCATGGAAAAAGACGACGATGACGCCAAGATCGTGCGCTCCACCATCGACCTCGCGCACAATCTCGGTCTGAGCGTGGTGGCCGAAGGGGTGGAAAATGCCGTCATTCTGGGCCGCCTGGCCGCCTTGTCCTGCGACGAGGCCCAGGGTTACCACATCAGCCGGCCCCTGCCGGCCGAAGCCTTTTTGAACTGGCGCGCGCAGCGGGCCGCAGCCCCCCTGCCCAAGTCCTGAGCGCCTGCGCTGGCCAACAACACACCGCACCGATCGACTGCCCGTCGTTGCGGCTTTTTCCTATTGAGCATGTCCGAACCCAAACCCCGCCCCACTTTGCGCGCCCCCCGATCTGAGGCCGGCGCGGCCAGCCCACGCCAGGCCCCGGCGCGTTCCTCCGCGCGCCCCCCGGCCGGTGCAGGCCGGCGTGCTGGCCCGCCCCCAGGCGGCGGTGGCACCGGTGGTGCGCAGCGCGCCTCAGGCGACCGGCGCGGCCCAGCCGACCCGCGTGGCGGCCGGGGTGACCCCCGTGACGCCCGCATGGGGCGCGATGCCCGTGACGGCCGCGATGCGCGTGATCCGCGTGACTTCCGTGACCCGCGCGACCAGCGCGATCCACGCGATGCCCGGGGGCCCGGCGGCCCGCGCGGTGGCGCCCCCATGTCCGGCCCCCGCGGCCCGCGTGACCGCCAGGAGCCCCAACAGGCCGAGGACAAAACCTTCACCACCCGCACCGGCATCCGCACCTACAACGTGCCGTCGGAGCGCATGCCGGTGCCGGTCAAGCGTCCGCCCGCCGGGCCGCAGGGCGCCGGCCCGCGTGGCGCACCCGCCAGCCGCCAGCCCAGTGGGTTTGGCAGCCGCTCCAATGAGGGCGCCCCGGCTGGCCCGCGTCCGGACCGGGCCCCCCGGCCCGCCGCCGCTGGGGCCACCGTGGGTGAAGCCGACACCATGCGCCTGAACAAGCGCATGGCCGAGCTGGGCATGTGCTCACGCCGCGAAGCCGACGACTGGGTCGACAAGGGCTGGGTGCGCGTCAATGGCGAGGTGGCCGAGATGGGCCAGCAAGTGCGCCACAGCGACCGCATCGAGATCGACGACCAAGCCCGTGGCCAGCAAGAGCAGCAGGTCACCATCTTGCTGCACAAGCCCATGGGCTATGTCAGCGGCCAGGCCGAAGACGGGCACGAGCCCGCCGTGGTGCTGGTGCAGTCGCGCAACCGCTGGGCGGCGGACACCTCGCCGCACCGCTTCCAGGTGCCGCACCTGCGCGGCCTGGCGCCGGCCGGCCGGCTGGACATTGACTCGGTGGGCCTGCTGGTGCTGACCCAGGACGGCCGCGTGGCGCGCCAACTGATTGGCGAAGACTCTGAAACCGAAAAGGAATACCTGGTGCGCGTGACCTACGCCACGCCCCAGGGCGATGTGGCGCTGAATGTGCAGGCGGCGTTTCCGCCGGAGCAACTGGCCCTGCTGCGCCACGGCCTGAGCCTGGACGGCCAGGCCCTGCGTCCGGCCCAGGTCGAGTGGCAAAACCCCGAGCAGCTGCGATTTGTGCTCAAAGAGGGCAAAAAACGCCAGATTCGCCGCATGTGCGAGCAGGTGGGCCTGAAGGTGGTGGGCCTCAAGCGCATCCGCATCGGCCGTGTGGTGCTGGGCCAACTGCCGGTGGGGCAGTGGCGTTACCTGGGCGCCCACGAGCAGTTTTGAGGACCGGTGGCGCTCGTTTTTGAGCGCCATCACGGTATCCTCGGGTAGCAATATGTAACATGGTGACCGGCGAACCGATTCGCCGCTAACGATTCTTCGGAGATGTGGATGAGCAGCCCCAAATACCGTCTTGTGACCCGCAGCGATTTCGATGGCCTGGTGTGCGCCGTGCTGCTCAATGAGCTGGAGATGATCGACGACATCACCTTCGTGCACCCCAAGGACATGCAGGACGGCAAGGTGCCGATCACCGAGCGCGACATCACCACCAACCTGCCGTATGTGCCTGGCGCGCACATGGTGTTTGACCACCATGAGTCCGAGACCGTGCGCAACACCGGCGAGCGGGCCAACCACATCATCGAAGCGCACGCCCCCTCGGCCGCGCGCGTGGTCTACAACCACTTTGGTGGCAAGGCCGCCTTCCCGCGCATCACCGACGAGATGATGGCCGCCGTGGACCAGGCGGATTCGGCCCAGTACTCGCGTGAGGACGTGCTTGACCCGCAAGGCTGGGTGCTGCTGAATTACCTGATGGATTCGCGCACCGGCCTGGGCCGCTTCCGCGAGTTCCGCATCAGCAACTACGCGCTGATGATGGACCTGATCAAGTACTGCCGCGACCACACCATCGAGCAAATCCTGCAGCTGCCTGACGTGCAAGAGCGCGTCACCCTGTACTTTGACCACGCTGCGCGTGCCAAGGAGCAAATCCTGCGTTGCGCCACCCAAGTGGGCAACCTGGTGGTGTTGGACCTGCGCCAGGAAGAAACCATCTGGGCGGTGAACCGCTTCATGATTTACGCGCTGTTCCCCACGGCCAACATCTCCATCCACGTCATGTGGGGCCTGCAAAAGCAAAACACCGTGCTGGCCACGGGCAAGTCCATCCTGGACCGCAGCAGCCAAACCCATGTGGGCAACCTCATGCTGGAGTACGGCGGCGGTGGCCACAATGCCGCCGGCACCTGCCAGATCGCCAACGACAAGGCCGACAGCGTGCTGCAGACCTTGGTGCAGCGCATCAACGCCGACGGCTGACCCCCGCTGGCTTCGCTGGGGCGCGCGGTGCGCGCCCGCTCGTGATGCCTGACATCCTCACCGTCACCCTCAACCCCGCGCTCGATGTGCTCAGCAGCATCGACCGCGTGGTGCCCACGCACAAGCTGCGTTGCGCCAGCGCCGTCATGCACCCGGGCGGTGGGGGCGTCAACGTGGCCCGCGTGCTGCACCGCCTGGGCGCCGACACCCTGGCCCTGTTCACCCAGGGCGGTGTCACCGGGCAGGAATTGGCCACCTCGCTGGCGCAAGAGGGCGTGCCCGCCCAAGGCCTGCCCATTGCGGGTGATACCCGCGAAAGCTTTTCAGTTCATGAAAACAGCACCGGTCTGGATTACCGCTTTGTCCTGCCGGGCCCCCGCCTGAGCCCCACGGAACTTGCACACGCCCTGCAGCGCATTGCCGAGCTGGGCGCCGGGGCGCGTTACTGGGTGCTCAGCGGCAGTTTGCCGGCCGGCGTCCCGGACGACGTGTACGCCCAACTGGCCCGCCAGGCACGGGCCCAGGGCACGCGGTTGGTGTTGGACTCGTCCGGCCCCGCCTTGCGCGCAGGCCTGGCTGCGGGCGTCTATGGCGTCAAGCCCAGTCTGCGCGAGCTCAGCGAGCTGAGCGCCCGGCCCCTGTCGACCGAGGCCGACCAACTGCAGGCCGCACGCCAGTGGATCAGCACTGGCCAGACCCAGGTGGTGGCCCTGACCCTGGGCGAGCAGGGCGCCTTGCTGGTCACCGCGGACCAGGCCTGGCGCGCGCCGCCACTGGCCGTCAAGGTGCTCAGCACCATTGGCGCAGGTGACAGCTTTGTGGGTGGCTGGGTGGCCGGCCTGGCGCAGCGCGACGACATGCGCTCGGCCCTGGCGCAGGCCATGGCCGCCAGCGCGGCCGCCTTGCTGCACCCCGGCACCGCCCTGTGCCAGGCCGCCGACGTCCAGGCCTTGCTGCCGCAGGTGCAACTGCAGGCACTGTGACGGTTGGGCGGCCTCGCCAGCGTCCCGCCTGCCCGTGCATTCACCCCATTTCGGGCTGATTCACCCACCCTGGCCGGGCGGCTCTTGAAAGCCGCCGCAGCGCCCATAATTCACGCCTGCCGGGGCCGGCACTGCCGCCCCACCTTGTGTCTTGCAACAGTCCACCTTAGACAACACCATGAGCAAACAAACCCTGTCATTCCAGGCCGAAGTGGCCCAACTGCTGCACCTGGTCACGCACTCGCTGTATTCCAACCCCGAGATCTTTCTGCGTGAGCTGATCTCCAACGCCAGCGACGCCTGCGACAAGCTGCGTTTTGAGGGCCTGAACAACGCCGCCCTGTTGGAGGACGCGCCCAACCTCGAAGTGCGCGTGGCCTTCGACAAGACAGCCCGCACCATCACCATCACCGACAACGGCATCGGCCTGTCGCAACAAGAAGCCATCGACAACCTGGGCACCATCGCCAAGAGCGGCACCAAGGAGTTCATGGGCAAGCTCAGCGGCGACCAAAAGGCCGACGCGCAGCTGATTGGCCAGTTCGGCGTGGGCTTCTACTCGGGCTTCATCGTGGCCGACAAGATCACCGTCGAATCGCGCCGCGCCGGCTTGGCGCATGAAGAGGGCGTGCGCTGGGTCAGCGGCGGCACGGGCGACTTTGAAGTCGACGCCATCACCCGCGCCCAACGCGGCACCAGCATCACCCTGCACCTGCGCGACGACGCCGAGGAGTACCTGAACGCCTGGAAGCTCAAGTCCGTCATCAGCAAGTACTCCGACCACATCAGCCTGCCCATCCTGATGGAAAAGGAAGAGTGGAAAGAAGGAGAGAACGACCAGCCCGGCGCCATGGTGGCCACCGGCGAATGGGAAGCCATCAACAAGGCCAGCGCCCTGTGGACGCGCAACAAGAAGGACGTCACCACCGAGCAGTACAACGAGTTCTACAAAGCCATCAGCCACGACTTTGAAGACCCGCTGACCTGGGCCCACAACCGCGTCGAAGGCAATACCGAGTACACCCAGCTGCTGTACATCCCGGCCAAGGCCCCATTTGACCTGTGGAACCGCGACAAGAAGGCCGGCGTCAAGCTGTACGTGAAGCGCGTTTTCATCATGGACGACGCCGAAGCCCTGATGCCCACCTACCTGCGCTTTGTGAAGGGCGTGATCGACTCGGCCGACCTGCCGCTGAACGTGAGCCGCGAGCTGCTGCAGGAAAGCCGCGACGTGAAGGCCATCCGCGAAGGCTCGACCAAGCGCGTGCTGTCCATGCTGGAAGACCTGGCCAAGCACGACAAGCATGACACCACGCCCAACGCCGACGGCGTGACCGACGTGGTCGACCCCGACGACAAGGCCAAGGAAGGCAAGTACAGCCAGTTCTACGCCGAGTTTGGCGCCGTGCTCAAGGAAGGCCTGGGCGAAGACTTTGGCAACACCCAACGCCTGGCCAAGCTGCTGCGCTACGCCAGCACCCAAAGCGACACCGCCACCGTCAGCCTGGCCGACTACAAGGCCCGCATGAAGGAAGGCCAAGACGCCATCTACTACATCACCGCCGACAACCTGGCCGCCGCCAAGAACAGCCCGCAGCTCGAAGTCTTCAAGAAGAAGGGCATCGAAGTCCTGCTGATGACGGACCGCGTGGACGAGTGGTCGCTCAACTACCTGCAAGAGTTTGACGGCACCCCGCTGCAAAGCGTGGCCAAGGGCGCGGTCGACCTGGGCAAGCTGCAAGACGAAGCCGAGAAGAAGGCCGCCGAAGAGGCCGCCGAAGCCTTCAAGCCCCTGCTGGCCAAGCTCAAGGAAGCCCTGAAGGACAAGGCCGACGACGTGCGCGTGACCACCCGCCTGGTTGACTCGCCTGCCTGCCTGGTGGTGCAAGACGGTGGCATGAGCACCCAACTGGCCCGCATGCTCAAGCAAGCCGGCCAAGCCGCCCCGGAAAGCAAGCCCGTGCTGGAAGTGAACGCCGAGCACCCCTTGGTCAAGAAGTTGGACGGCAGCGTGCACTTCAACGATCTGGCCCACATTCTGTTCGACCAGGCCTTGCTGGCCGAAGGCGGCCTGCCGGAAGACCCGGCCGCTTATGTGAAGCGGGTGAATGCCTTGCTGGCCTGAGGTCAGTTAAGTTATTTGGTCATTCATTCATTCAGTTCAGACCCGGCGTGTGTGACACGCTTGGGTCTTGAATGAAGAGTACCCCAGTGCTGCGCTTTGGCGTGGGCTGGGGTTTTTTGTTGGACGCTGAAGTCTCAGACTGCAGAAAAATTCAATCAACTGAGAATCATTCGCATTAGAATTTGAGAATGATTCCTATTTCAAATCAACCAACTCCGCCATCCACCAGGCTGCGCACCCGTCCTTCTCCCTCCGCTCAGGCCGTGCAGCTGGCTCTGGTGGCCTTGGCCTGGGGCACGGCGGCGCCGGCGGGGTGGGCGCAGACGAGCTCGGTGGCCGCGTCGGCGTCCGGGGCTCAGCCCAGCCTGCGCGAGGTCCACATCAAAGAGGCGCCCGACACGGCCACCGAGGGCACGGGCGCTTACTCGGTGCGGTCGGCGTCCACGGCCACGCGGCTGGACCTGTCGCTGCGCGACACGCCGCAGTCGGTCAGCGTGATCACGCGCTCACAGATGGACGACTTTGGCCTGCGCAACGCCAACGAGGTGTTGGAGATGGCCACGGGCATCAACGTTGAGCGCATCGAGACCGACCGCACCTACTACTCGGCACGCGGCTTTGATGTGACCAATTTCCAGGTTGACGGCCTGGGCCTGCCTTTCACCAACGGCGGGCAGGATGGCGACCTGGACACGGCGATTTACGACCGGGTCGAGGTGCTGCGCGGCGCCAACGGGCTGATGTCATCCACGGGCAACCCGTCGGCGACGATCAACTTTGTGCGCAAGCGGCCCACGTCCGAATTCCAGGCGCGCACCGGCCTCACCTTGGGCAGCTGGAATCAGCGCCGGGTCGATGCCGATGTGGCTGGCCCGCTCAATGAGGCCGGCACGGTGCGCGGCCGCCTGGTACTGGCCGACGAGAACAAAAACAGCTACCTGGACCGCTATTCGCTGCACAAACAGGTGTTTTCAGGGCTGATCGAGGCCGATCTGGGCGCGGGCACGCGGGTGACGACCGGGGTGGGTTATCAAAAGAACAGCCCGCAGGGCAGCATGTGGGGCGCGCTGCCCTTGTTCAACAGCGATGGCTCGGCCACCCAGTACCCGGTGTCGACCAGCACGGCGGCCACCTGGTCGTATTGGGACACCTCGGACACGCGCCAGTTTGTCGAGCTGAACCAGGCCCTGGGTCAGGGCTGGTCGCTCAAGGCGGCCTTCAACCACCGCGTGCTGCGTTCCGAGGGCAATCTGTTCTACGCCTACGGCACGCCCAACGCCAGCACGGGCTTGGGCTTGTTCAGCTACCCGTCTTACTTCCGCAGCGCGGAGAAGCAGAACGTGCTCGACGTCTACGCCAGTGGCCCCCTGGCCCTGGCGGGCCGCCAGCATGAGCTGGTGCTGGGTGGCAGCAGTGCGCGCAGCGACATGCGCCAACTCTCGCTCTACGGCAACGACATCGGCACGGCCTTGCCCGCGCTGTCGCAGTGGACGGGCCAGTACACCATGCCCAGTTTCGACGCCTCGTCCAACCAGGCCGACTTTGTGATTCGCCGCCAAAGCCTGTACGCTACCGCACGCTGGAACGTGAGCGACCGGCTCAAGCTGATCACGGGCGCCAACGTGACCCAGATCGAGAGCACTGGGCAAAACTACGGCGTGGCGCACCGCTACAACCAGACCAAGGCGTCGCCTTACTTGGGCGGCACCTACGCGCTGGACGCGCAGCACTCGCTGTACGCCAGCTACGCGGGCATCTTCAACCCACAGACCCAGGTGGGCGCCAACCTGCAGCCGCTGGCGCCGGTGCAGGGCCGCAACCTGGAGGGCGGCATCAAGGGCGAATGGCTGGACAAGCGCCTGAACGCCTCCGCCAGCGTGTTCCGCACCCAGCAAAAGAACACCGCCGAAGCCACCAGTACTTACGTGGGCAACACCCTGGTGTATCGCGGCGTGGACGCCACCTCCACCGGTGTCGAGCTGGACGTGGCCGGCCGCATCCGCCCCGACTGGGAGCTGAGCGCGGGCTACACCCACATGCGCATCCGCGACGACCAGACCGGTGCCGCCGCGCGCACCTATGTGCCGCGCCAAACCCTGCGCCTGGCCAGCACCGTGCGGGTGCCGCAGGTGCCCGGCCTGAAGGTGGGGGCCAACCTGCGCTGGCAGGGCGACATCTGGCGTGACCAAGGCGTGACCACGGCCTCGGGCCAGGCCATCGTCACGCGCCAACCGGCCTACGCCTTGCTGGGCCTGATGGCGCGCTACGACATCAACCGCCAGTGGAGCGCCACGCTCAACATCAACAACCTGACGGACCGCAAATACATCAACAGCCTGTACTGGGCCCAGGGCTATTACGGCGCGCCGCGCAACGTGAATGTGGGGCTGCAATGGCAGTACTGACGCTCCGGGTCGGAGGGCAGTGCTGATGCGCGCCGCCCTGGTGGCCTTGCACCGCTGGGTGGGTTTGGGCATGGCCGTGTTCCTGGTCGTGGCCGGCCTGACCGGGGCGGTGATCTCCTGGGACCACGAACTCGATGAGTGGCTCAACCCGCATTTGAACCAGGCCCCGGGGCGCGGGCCAGCCGCCCCGGCCTTGCAGTGGGTGGCCGAGATCGAGCGCCGTCACCCGCAGGTGCAGGTCAGCTACGTGCCGATGGCGGCAGAGCCCGGCCATGCCTTGGCTTTTGGCGTGGAGCCCCGGGCCAACCCGGCCACGGGGGGCTTGTACGAGCCCGGCTTCAACCAGGTCTTCATCGATCCCGTCACCGGGGCTGAGCTGGGGCGGCGCCAGTGGGGCGCGGTGTGGCCGCTGGGGCGCGAGAACCTGGTGTCCTTCCTGTACGTGCTGCACTACAGCCTGCACCTGCCGGCTTGGGGTGGCATCGACCGTTGGGGCGTGTGGCTGATGGGCGTGGTGGCGGTGTTCTGGACGGTGGACTGCTTCACGGGCTTCTACCTCACGCTGCCGCCCGCGCGCCGGGCCGCCAAGTGGGTGGCCTCTGGGGCCCGCCGCGCGGCGGGCAAGGCCCCCACCTCGACGGCGGACTCGGGTGCCAAGTCCTGGTGGGCGCGTTGGCAGCCGGCGTGGCGCGTGCGTTGGCAGGGCGGGGCCAGCAAGCTCAACTTTGACCTGCACCGCGCGGGCAGCCTGTGGACCTGGGCGCTGCTGTTCATCCTGGCCTTCACGGCGTTCTCGCTCAACCTGTACCGCGAGGTGTTTTTCCCGGTGATGTCGCTGGTGTCCGAGGTCACGCCCACGCCATTCGAGCAGCGCACGCCCTCGGCGCAAGCGGGCGGCATCGTGCCCCGCTGGGGCCATGCCCAGGTGGTGCAGGCGGCCCAGGCCCAGGCGGCCGAACGGGGCTGGACCGAGCCGGTGGGCGCGCTCTACCACGCCAGTGCCTATGGCCTGTACGGCGTGCAGTTCTTCCGGCCCGAAGATGGGCACGGCGCGGGCGGCGTGGGCCACCGCACCTTGTTCATCGATTCGGGGGATGGGCGCGTGCTGGGGCAGCGCGTGCCCTGGGAGGGCACGGCCGCGGACCTGTTTGTGCAGGCGCAGTTTCCGCTGCATTCGGGCCGCATCCTGGGCTTGCCGGGGCGCATCCTGATCTCGGTCATGGGCCTGGTGGTGGCCATGCTCAGCCTCACTGGCGTGCTGATCTGGTGGCGCAAGCACCGCGCTCGGCGGGCGCCAGCCCTGCTCAAGGCCCGGCCCGCCGCGCAGGCTCTCACAGCGCGTGGGTCACGAGCTTGAACTCGGGGTCTTCCGGGAAGGCCTTGACGCTGAAGCCCAGGCTGCGCATCAGCTTGAGCATGGGCTGGTTGTTGGCCAGCACCAGGCCGTCGATCTCGGCCAGGCCTTTCTCGCGGGCCACGTCCATGATGGCTTCCATCAGGCGTGAGCCCAGGCCCTTGCCGTTGAAGTCGTCGGCCACCACCAGCGAGAACTCGCAACTGGTCTGGTCCGGGTTGGTGATGTAGCGCGACACGCCCACGATGCGTTCGCGTTCCTGCACCTCGCCCTGGTCGTTGAGGCTGCGGTGCTTCACCACCGCGACCAGGGCCATTTCGCGGTCGTAGTCGATCAGGGTGAAGCGGGCCAGCATCGACGGCGGCAGCTCGGTCATGGAAGACACAAAGCGGAAGTACCGGCTCTCTTGCGACAGGCCGTGCACCAGCTCTTGCAGCATCTGCGCGTCGTCGGGGTGGATGGGGCGCACCGTGTACTCGCCACCGCCGCGCAGGGGCAGCACCTGCTCGTAGCGCGCGGGGTAGGGCAGGATGGCCAAGTGCTGGTAATTGCTTTGCCGGCCACTGGCGGCCTGGGGCGCGCTGTCGATCACGATGCGCGCGTCCACCGCCACGGCGCCGTCCTGGTCGACGATGATGGGGTTGATGTCCATCTCGCGCAGCTGGGGCAGCTCGCACACCATTTCCGACACGCGCAGCAGCACCTGTTCCAGGGCTTCTTGGTTGACGGCGCTGGCGCCACGCCAGTCGCCCAGGGTTTCTGCCACGCGGGAGCGGTCAATCAGGCGGCGCGCCAGAAACTGGTTCAGCGGGGGCAGCTCCACCGCGCGGTCGTCGATCAGCTCGATCATGGTGCCGCCAGCGCCAAAGGTGACCACCGGGCCAAAGGGGTCGTCGGTCAGCAGGCCGATGCAGATCTCGCGGCCCCGGCGCGAGCGCGCCATCTTCTGCACCGTGGCGCCGTTGATGCGCGCCTTGGGCTGCAGCCGGGCCACGCGCTCCAGCATGTCGTTGTAGGCGTCGCGCACGCTGACCGCGCTCATCAGGTTGAGCACCACGCCCTGCACGTCGGACTTGTGGGTGATGTCGGGCGAATCGATCTTCAGCGCCACCGGAAAGCCCATTTGCGTGGCCGTCATCATGGCCTCGTTGGCACTGCGCGCCAGCACCGTGTGGGTGACCGGGATGTGGAAGGCCGAGAGCAGGGTCTTGGACTCCATCTCGGTCAGCACCTTGCGGCGCTCGGACAGCACGCTCTCGATCACCAGGCGCGCGCCCTCGATGTCGGGCTTGGCCAGGGTCGACAGCGGCGGCGGCGTTTGCTGCAGCAGCTGCTGGTTTTGGTAGAAGGCCGACAGGTTGCCAAAAGCGCCGACGGCGGCCTCGGGCGTGCGAAAGCTGGGGATCGAAGCCTCGTTGAGCAGACCGCGCGCGGGCACCACTTGGTTGTCCCCCATCCAGCAGGCCAGCAGCGGCTTGCCGATCTGGGGCTTGAGCAGGGCCACGGCCTGGGCAATGGCCAGCGCGTCCACGCCCACCTTGGGCGAGCAGATCACCAGCACACCGTCAATCTGTCGGTCTTTGCTGGCGGCGGTCACGGCGGCACTGAAGTGCTCGGGGCTGGCGTCCTCGGACAGGTCGATCAAATCGGTCAGCGAGGCCAGGGCGGGCAGCTGCGGGCGCAGGGCTTGCACCGACTCGGGCGACAGCCGGCCCAGTTCGAGCTTGATTTCATTGACCCAGTCGGCCGCCAGCACCCCCGGCCCGCCGCCGTTGGTGACGATGGCCAGGCGCCGGCCCACTGGGCGGTAGCGCGAGGCCAGGCATTTGGCGGCCGAGAACAGCTCGACAAACGAGCGCACCCGCACCGCCCCGGCGCGGCGCAGGGCGGCGTCAAACACGTCGTCACTGCCCACGATGGCGCCGCTGTGGGTTTGCGCGGCCTGGTTGCCCGCCGGCTTGCGCCCGGCCTTGAGCACCACCACCGGCTTGGCGTTGGCCGCCGAGCGCAGCGCGCTCATGAAGCGGCGCGCGTTGGAGATGCCTTCCAGGTACACGATGATGCTGTGCGTCTTGCCGTCGTTGGCCAGGAAGTCCAGCACATCGGCCATGTCGACCACGGTGTTGGGGCCCAGCGAGACCACGGTCGAAAAACCCACCGCGTTGTTGCGTGCCCAGTCCAGCATCGAGGCGGTCAGTGAGCCCGACTGCGACACCAAGGCCAGAGAGCCCGTGCGCGCCAGCGGGCCGCTGACGCTGGCGTTGAGCTGCAGCGGCGGGCGCTGGAAGCCCTGGCAGTTGGGGCCCAGCAGGTGGATGCCTTCGCGCAGCGCCACCTTGCGCAACTGCAAGGCCTGGTCGGCGCTGATGCCGCTGGAGATCACCAGCGCGGCCTTGCAACTGAGGCGGGCCGCCAGCTCCAGCGCGGCGCCCACGTCGGCGGCGTCCAGCGCGATGATGGCCAGGTCGGCCTTGGTCTGCGCCAGGTCGGCCAGGGTGCCGGTGGTGTGGATGTCGATGAAGCGCAGGCTGCCTGTGAAGTGCTGCGCCTTGATCGCGTCCTGCAAGGCCTGGGTGTGCGCCGGCAGCGGCGCCCCCTCGGCGCTGTGGGGCGCGAACACGACGATGGAGTCGGGCGAGAAAAGGGCGGTCAGGTAGTGTTTGTCCATGGGGTCCGTCGCGGTCGATCAGGGGGCGTTGGGCTGGGGTGAATGGTCGTTGAAATCTCAGTCGGCGCCAATCAGCACTTTGACGTGGGCGCCAGCGCTGCGCGCCAGGGGGCTGAGCACATAGCCGCCTTCCAGGCAGGAAATGACGCGCCCTTGGCAATGTCGCTGCGCCACCGCCATCAGCTGCTGGGTCACCCATTCGTAGTCGGCTTCGAGCAGGGCCAGGTTGCCCATGTCGTCGTCGCGGTGCGCGTCAAAGCCCGCAGAGATGTAGATCAGCTCGGGTGCAAAAGCGTCCAGCGCCGGCAGCCAGTGCTGGGTGACAGCGTCGCGGAAGGCGTCGCGGCCCGAGCGCGAGGGCAGGCCCACATGGACCATGCCGGGGCGGTTGGGCACCTCTTCGGGGAAGGGGTAGAGGCCTTTTTCGTAGATGGAGCACATCAGCACGCGCTCGTCCCCCAGGAAGATGTCTTCGCTGCCATTGCCGTGGTGCACGTCGAAGTCGATCAGGGCCACCCGGCTCAGGCCATGCACGTCCAGGGCATGGCGCACGCCGACGGCGGCGTTGTTGAAGAAGCAAAAGCCCATGGCCTGGCGGTAGGCCGCGTGGTGGCCTGGCGGGCGTACGCAGCAAAAGGCGGCGGCCACCTCGCGGTTCAGCACCAGGTCGGTGGCCTGCACGGCCGCCCCGGCTGCGCGCAGGGCGGCGGTCACGGTGTGCGGGTTCATGTTGGTGTCGGGGTCGACGGCGTGGTAACCCTCGCTGGGCGAGGCGGCCAGGATTTCGCTCACGTACAGCGAGGAATGCGCGCGGCCCAGTTGCTCGGGCGTGGCCAAGGGCGCGTCATAGGGCAGCATGTAGTCCAGCAAGCCCTTGATCAGCAGGTGGTCGTGGATGGCCGCCAGGCGCTCCGGGCACTCGGGGTGCTGGGCGCCCATCTCATGGCGGGTGCAATCGGCGTGGGTGATGTAGGCGGCCAGCAAAACAGTCTCCGTCGTGGGCCGGTACGGCCGACCCTTTGCACACACTGTAGGCCGGGCCGGCGCGCTCAGATTTGACCTGCGGCAACTGTTACGGGTGTGCGCCCTGGTCACCAGCGGGTTGACCCGAGGTGCGGGTCGCTTGGGCGACGGGCGGAGCCGCTTGTGGGGCCTTATTCGGTGGTGCTGGGGCTCCAGAAGGCCTGATGCACAAAGGCTTCGCTCTTCAGCTGGGCCACCAGGGCGTTGAGTTCGCTGCCCTCGATGGAGGTGGCCGACAGCGTGGCCTCGATCTCCACCTCGTGCTCGCCAAAGGCGTGCACCGACAGGTCGCGCAGCGGGTGCTGCCACTGCTCCAGCAGTTGGTGCAGCAGGGACATGGCTTGCTTTTGGTGTTCGCGCGCGGTGATCAGGTAGACCGTGCAAGTGACCTCGACCGAGGGCGTGGCCAGCGGCCGTCGGTTGATCCGGTTGACCACCGGGCGCAGCAAGGTGTTGGCGGCCAGCACAAACAGGGTGCCGACGAAGGCTTCCACCACCAGGTCCGAGCCCGCGCAGGCGCCCACGGCGGCCGAGGCCCACAGCGTGGCGGCGGTGTTGAGGCCGCGCACGCTGCCTTCTTCGCGCATGATCACGCCCGCGCCCAAAAAGCCAATGCCCGACACCACATAGGCAATCACGCGCACCGCACCGTCGCTGCCTCCCAGCCGGTTGGCCATGTCAACAAAGATGGCGGCGCCCACCGCCACCAGCACATTGGTGCGCAGGCCGGCGGTGCGCTGGCGGAACTGGCGCTCCAGCCCGATCAGGCCGCCCATCACGAAGGCGGTGCTCAGGCTCAGCAGCGAGTCGGCCAGGGACACGAGGTTGATGTTTTGCAGGGCTTGCATGGCGGTCAGTCAGCACAAAAAAGGGAGGGCGGGGCGCCCAGCGCCATTGTGCCCAGCGTTGCTGTCCGGCGGTATGACAAGCGTGCTGAATTGCCGTTCACGGCGCGCCAATCCCCCAAAAGGGGACCTTGGTGACGGCCCCCTCGGGTTTGGGCGTGGCCGGGTGCCGGCCTGGGGTGATGTTCTGAGCGCCTTGTCGGCGTCTTCCGTGGCGTAGGTGGGGAAAAAAGGCGTGGCTGGTCGCGGTCACCGGTCTCGGTGCCAACGATGGCTGGCCAAAACGACTTTGGGGGACGGATGAGCGTCCCTGAGTCGCCCCACGATGAAACTCATTTGGTCAAGATCAACTTGCCCAGTCGGGTGGCCTGCAGCTTGTAGCGCAGGCCGTTGTGCACGATCTCCACCGCTTTTTGCCCACCCAGCAGCGCCTGGCTGGGCAGCTCACGCAGCGGTTCGGCACCCTTCAGGCGGGCGGGCTGCTGGCTCAGGCCGGTGGCCGAGACGGCGTCATGAAACGAGAGTGACAGGGCGTTGTGCATGGACATGGCGGTGGCAGTGGTTGAACTCTGGCGTGGCACGGTGCGGCAGCGGGAAGCTGTGCAGGGCGCTGAGGCGCACCGGGCTGGCTGGGTTCTATTATGCACACAAATGAGAATCAATCTCATTTGTTTTTGAAAAAATGAGCAAAGCTCAGGTGAAGGCCTGGGCCTTGCTCGGGAGCCACTCAGGTGCAGGCCAGGGCGCTGACCTGCACCGCGCAGTCGTAGAAGGTGGGGCCGCGTCCCATGTCGGTCAGGGCCTGGCCGGTGAGCTGGTTCACGTTGGTGCCGTTCAGGCCCATCTTGCGCCACCACAAGCCCAGTCCGACCACCACGCCGGGGCGCGCACGCGCACTGACGTCGGCCTTGCAGTGGTACTCGCCGCGCGCGTTGAACACGCGCACCACGTCGCCGTGGCGGATCTGGCGCGCGGCGGCGTCTTCGGGGTGGATCTCCAGCAGCGGCTCGGTTTCCAGCTTGTTGAGGCTGTTGACGTTGACGAAGGTGGAGTTCAGGAAGTTGCGCGCCGGCGGCGAGATCATGGCCAGCGGCCAGGGCCCCTGTGGGTCAGGCAGCTCGCGGTTGGGCAGGTGCTGGGGCAGGCCGTCCAGGCCCTGGGCCACCAGCTGCGGGTTAAGGAACTCGCAGCGACCCGAGGGCGTGGGGAACCCCCCTTGGGCGAAGGGCGCGTCCGGCAGGGGCAGGCTGGCAAAGCCCTGCGCCAGCAGGGTGTTGAAGTCGACCTGGTCGCCAAAGGCCTGGCGGCACAGGGCTTGGTCGTCTTCAGCAAAGCAGGGCTCGTCAAAACCCATTTTTTGCGCCAGGCGGCGGAAGATCTCGCTGTTGGGCAGGGCTTCGCCCACTGGGGCGATGGCGGGGCGGTTGAGCAGCACGTCGGTGTGGCCGTAAGCCAGGTGCACGTCCCAGTGCTCCAGCTGCGTGGTGGCGGGCAGCAGGTAGTCGGCGTGGTCGGCGGTGTCGGTCTGGAAGTGCTCCAGCACCACGGTGAACAGGTCTTCGCGCTGGAAGCCTGCCACGACCTTGGCCGATTCGGGCGCCACCGCGACCGGGTTGCTGTTGTAGACCACCAGGGCTTCGATGGCGGGGCCGAACTCGGGCGAGGCCGGGCGCAGCAAGTCGTCTCCGATGGTGGACATGTTGATCAGGCGTGGACGGCGCTCGCCCAGCAGGTCGGGCCGCTGCAAGGCCTGGCGCTGCACCGGGAACTGGCCTGAACTGGACAGCAGCAATCCACCACCGCGGTGCCGCCAGGCACCCACCAGGGCCGGCAGGCAGGCCACGGCGCGCACCGCATTGCCACCCCCGTGCACGCGTTGCATGCCGTAGTTCAGGCGGATGGCGGCGGGCTGGGTGGTGCCGTAGTCGCGCGCCAGGCGCTGGATTTGTTCGACCGGCACGCCGCACACCTCGGCCGCGCGTTCGGGCGGCCATTGCAGGGCGCGCTCGCGCAGTTCCGCCCAACCCAGGGTGTGCTGGGCGATGTAGTCGTGGTCCAGCCAGTCGTGCTGGATCAGCTCGTGCATCAGGGCCAGCGCCAGGGCGGCGTCGGTGCCCGGGCGCAGGGCGATGTGCTCATGGCATTTGTCGGCGGTTTCGGTTCGGCGCGGGTCAATGCAGACCAGGCGCGCGCCTTGGCGCTTGGCTTCCTGGGCGATGCGCCAGAAGTGCAGGTTCGAGCCAATTGAGTTGCTGCCCCAAATCAGGATCAGTTTGGCTTCGGCGAAGAACTGCACTTTCATGCCGACCTTGCCGCCCAGGGTGTTCATCAGGCCTGCGGTACCGGCCGAGGCGCAAATCGTCTGGTCCAGGCGGCTGGCGCCCAAGCGGTTGAAGAAGCGCGCCGCCATGCCATCGCCCTGCACCAGGCCCATGGTGCCGGCGTAGCTGTAGGGCAGCACGGCCTCAGGCCGCTGCGCGGCCAAGGCACTCAGGCGCGCGGCGATGTCGGTCAGCGCCTCGTCCCAACTGACGCGCTGGAACTGGCCAGCCCCCTTGGGTCCGACGCGCTTTTGCGGGTACAGCAGGCGGTCGGGGTGGTAGGTGCGCTCGGGGTAGCGCGACACTTTGGCGCACAGCACCCCGTCGGTCAGCGGGTGGTCCGGGTTGCCTTGCACGCGGGTGGCCACCCCGTCGCGCACGGTGGTGACCAGGGCGCAGGTGTCGGGGCAGTCATGGGGGCAGGCGCCGCGCACCTGTGTATCGTGGGGGCTGTTCATCGTGATCTAAAGCAGTACTTGTGTTTCGCCGAATTGTCATCCAGGCGCATAAAGGTTAGCTTGGCGTCTGAAATTGTCTGGAGTTTGTCATGGATCAGTCTGCCGTTTTGAAGGCCCCCAGCCGTCGCCGCTTCGCCTGGGGTGCGGCGGCGCTGCTGGCCGCGCCAGGGCTGGTCCGTGCACAGGCTGAAGGCAAGCTGGTGCTGGGCCAGTCCGTGCCCTTGACGGGGCCGGCGGCCCAACTGGGTTTGCAGTATGTGCAAGGTGCGCAATTGCTGCTGGAGCGCGTCAATGCCCAAGGCGGCGTGGGCCGCCGCTCGCTGGAGTTGCGCATCCTGGACGACGGCTACGAGGCCGACCGTTGCGCCGAAAACACACGCCGCCTGATCGATGACGAGGTCTTTGCCCTGTTTGGCTACGTGGGCACGCCCACCAGCCTGGCGGCGCTGCCACTGGCCACCAAGGCCCGCATCCCCTTTGTGGCGCCCTACAGCGGTGCTGCGGCTTTGCGGGAGCCCTTCAACCGCCAGGTCTTCCATGTGCGCGCGTCCTACCAGGAAGAGGCGAGCCTGATCGTGCGCGACCTGATCAACCTGGGCCAGCGCCGCATTGCGGTGCTGCGGCAAAACGACTCCTATGGCCAGGCGGGGCTGGACGCGGTGACCCGTGCCCTGCAAGGCCATGACCTCAAGCCCGTGGCCCAGGCGGCCGTGGAGCGCAATTCCCTCGATGTGGCGGTCGCGGTGCGGGCCCTGGTCGCAGTCCAGCCCGATGCCATCGTGCAGATTTGCACCTACCAGGCCAGTGCGGCCTTTGTGCGGGCCGCGCGCAAGGCGGGCTATGGCGGGCAGTTCCACAACGTGTCCTTCGTGGGCACCCAGGCCCTGGCCGACGCGTTGGGCAAGGACGGGGCAGGGGTGGTGATCTCCCAGGTCATGCCCTCGCCCTACACCTCGACCCACCCGCTGTCGCGCGACTTCCGGGAGGCGGTGCGCAAGGGGGGTGGCAAGGTGCAGATCAACTACTCCAGCCTGGAGGGCTACTTGGCTGCCGCCGTGCTGGTCGAGGGTTTGAAGGCGGCCGCCAATGCGGGCCGGCTCAGCCGGGAGTCCCTGGTCAGCGGCCTGGAGTCGCTGGGCCAGCAGACGGTGGTGGGTTTTCCGATTTCGCTGAGCAGCACCAACCACCAGGCATCGCGCTTTGTGGAGCTGTCCATGCTGGTGGGCGACGGGCGCGTGCGCACCTGAGCCCCGGCGCCCGGCGCGCGCGCTGCTGGGGCCGTGCTTCGACGGGGCTCAGGCCAGGTCGGCCACGCTGGCCACGCCAGCCAGGCCCTGCAAAAAGGCCTCGCAGCGGCCCAGTTGTTCCAGGCTGACGTATTCGTCGGGTTGGTGCGCTTGTTCGATGCTGCCCGGGCCGCACACCACGGTGGGGATGCCGGCTTGCTTGAACAGCCCCGCTTCGGTGCCAAACGCCACCAGGGTGGTGCCTTGTTCGCCGGCCAGGCGCTGGGCCAGCCGGGTGACCGCGTCGTCGGCCGAGCCCAAAAAGGCGGGCACCTCGCAAATCGGCTCGAAGCGGAAGCCCGCCTCGGGCGCCACCTGCTGCATGCGCGGCTCCAGCGTGCGCGCATGGGCCAGCACCTCGGCCTGCATGAGTGCCGCGTCGGCCGTCGGCAGGTTGCGGAACTCGTAGCGGAACTCGGCGTCGCGCGGCACCACGTTGTCGGCAATGCCGCCATGGAACTGGCCCACGCTGGCGGTGGAGTAGGGCACGTCAAAGCCGTCGTAGCGCGGCTCGTTGTGTTCAAAGCCTTCGGCCATGTCGCGCAGCTTGCCCACCAGGCGGGCGGCCATTTCGATGGCGTTGACCGAGCGCGGTGTCAGCGAGGAATGCGCTTCCTTGCCGCGCACACAGCATTTGTAGCGGTACACGCCCTTGTGCGCGATGGCGGGCACCATCAGCGTGGGTTCGCCCACGATGCAGGCCAGCGGGCGGATGCCGGCGTCGCGCAGGTCAGCGATCAGTTCCTTGACGCCCAGGCAGCCCACCTCTTCATCGTAGCTCAGCGCCAGGTGCACCGCGAACGGGGCTGGGCTGTCCAGGTAGGCCTGTGCCTGCGCCAGGGCCAGGCCGATGAAGGCCTTCATGTCGGCCGAGCCGCGCCCGTACAGGCGACCGTCCTGCACCGTGGCAGACAGCGGGTCCAGGCTCCAGGCCTGGCCGTCCCAGGGCACGGTGTCGGTGTGGCCCGACAGGATGACGCCCGCGGGCTTGCCCTCGCCCAGGGTGGCGAACAGGTTGGCCTTGGTCTTGTCGGCGCTGTAGGTGATGCGGCTTTTGACCCCCAGGCGCAAGAGCTCGTCGCGCACAAAGTGGATCAGCGTGAGGTTGGAATGGCGGCTGACCGTGTCCATGCGGACCAGGGTCTGCGCGAGTTCAAGGGCGCGTGTTGAAATCATCGTTGGCATTGTGGAGGATTTGCCCTGATGGCGCAGAACTTGCAGGATTGCTAGACTGAAACATTCAGCGTTTACTACATCACCATGCAAGTCATCGACTCGATCCTGGCCCAGGCGGCGGGCATCGCCGCAGTTCGCCGCGACATCCACGCCCACCCCGAACTGTGTTTTGAAGAGCAGCGCACCGCCGACCTGGTGGCGCAAAAGCTCACCGAGTGGGGCATCCCCGTGCACCGGGGCCTGGGCACCACGGGCGTGGTCGGCATCATCAAGGGCGGCGACAGCCCGCGCGCCATCGGCCTGCGCGCCGACATGGACGCCCTGCCCATGCAAGAGTTCAATACCTTCGAGCACGCCAGCCGCCACGCCGGCAAGATGCACGCCTGCGGTCACGACGGCCATGTGGCCATGCTGTTGGCCGCCGCGCAACACCTGGCGCAGCACCGCCATTTCGATGGCACGGTCTACGTGATCTTCCAACCCGCCGAAGAAGGCGGCGGCGGCGCGCGCGAGATGATCGCCGACGGCCTGTTCGAAAAATTCCCCATGGACGTGGTCTATGGCATGCACAACTGGCCCGGTATGCCCGTGGGCACCATGGCGGTCAGCACGGGGCCGGTCATGGCTTCGAGCAACGAGTTCAAGATCACGGTGCGCGGCAAGGGCGGCCACGCGGCCCTGCCGCACACCGGCATCGACCCGGTGCTGGTGGCTTGCCAGATGGTGCAGGCCTTCCAGACCATCATCACGCGCAACAAGAAGCCGGTCGAGGCCGGCGTGATCTCGGTCACCATGATCCACGCCGGTGAAGCCACCAACGTGATCCCCGACAGCGTCGAGCTGCAGGGCACGGTGCGCACCTTCACCCTGGAGCTGCTGGACCTGATCGAAAAGCGCATGGAAGACATCGCCCGCAACCTGTGCGCGGCCTTCGACGCCGACTGCGACTTTGAATTTGTGCGCAACTACCCGCCCACCATCAACCACCCGGCTGAGGCCGAGCTGGCGCGCCAGGTCATGGTGCAGGTGGTCGGCGCCGAGCGCGCCCTGCCGCAAGAGCCCACCATGGGCGCCGAAGACTTCTCCTACATGCTGCAGGCCAAGCCCGGCGCCTACCTGTTCATTGCCAACGGCGACGGCACGCACCGCGAAATGGGCCACGGCGGCGGCCCGTGCATGCTGCACAACCCGAGCTACGACTTCAACGACGAGCTGATTCCCCTGGGTGGCTCCTACTGGGTGCAGCTGGTCGAAGCCTGGTTCCGCCAACCGACCTCGGTGCGCTGAGCATGCCGGCCGCGCCTCAGGCGTTTTCCGCCACTTACCGTGAGGCGCGCCAGCGCTTTGTGGCCGCGGCGCAGGCCTTGGGCCTGCCAGTCCAATCCCACCCCCACCCCTTGCCAGGGCGCGAGGGCGAGGCCCTGGCCATGGACGTGGTGCGCGACGGCCCGGCCGACGCGCAGGCCCTGCTCCTGGTCAGCAGCGGATGCCACGGCCTGGAGGGTTTTTGCGGCTCGGGCGTGCAGCTGTTTGCACTGCAAGACGCCGAGTGGCGCGCCCACGCCCACGCGGCGGGCGTGGCCGTGCTGTACGTGCACGCGCTCAACCCCTATGGGTTTTCGCACCTGCGCCGGGTCACCCACGAGAACGTGGACTTGAACCGCAACTTCCAGGACTTCAGCCAGCCCCTGCCCGACAACCCCGAATACCGTGAACTGGCGCCGCTCTTGCTGCCCGAGCGGTGGCCGCCCGACGCCGCCAATCAGGCGGCCATTGCCCACTTCATCGCCGAGCGCGGGGACGACGCCTTCCGGTCGGCGGTGGCGCGCGGCCAGCATGAATTTCCCGGCGGCCTGTTCTTTGGCGGCCAGGCGCCGACCTGGAGCCAACAGACCCTGCGCAGCGTGCTGCGTGAGCACGCCACGCGGGCGCAGCGCCTGGGCTGGATCGATTTGCACACTGGCCTGGGCCCGTCGGGCGTGGGCGAGCGCATTTTTGCCGGCCGCAACGACCCGGCCACCGTGGCCCGGGCCCGCGCCTGGTGGGACGGCGGTGGCGCCACGCCGGTGACTTCGATCTACGACGGCTCGTCCAGCTCGGTCTTTCTCACGGGATTGATGTGGGACAGTGCTTACCAGGAATGCCCCCAGGCCGAGTTCACCGGCATCGCCCTCGAATACGGGACCGAGCCCCCGCTGGCCGTGTTGCAGGCCCTGCGCGCCGAGCACTGGCTGAACCTGCACCCCGAGGCCCCTGCCGAGCAGGCCGAGGCCATTCGCCAGCAGGTCTTGGCCGCCTTCTACACCGACACCGACGCCTGGAAAGAGCTGGTCATCGCCCAGGCCCGGCAGGCCTTGTTCCAGGCGGTGGACGGCTTGGCCTGAGGCAGGCTGGCCGCCCGGGCAGAACTGGCGCTGCCAGATTGGACACTAGCTGACAGTCTGGCTCGGGTTGGGATTGAACTCCCGTCATCCGATGGTTTCGCCGCTTAATATGAGCGACATTGGCGTGACGATGGCGGTGTTTGCCGGCCGTTGTCCAGCCGATGTCACCCAGACTGGCCGCTGCCAGCCGGGGACGGTCCCGATCAAAACCCAAGGAAACAAGCAAGATGTCTGACCTGAACACCCTGTTCGAAGCCGCCGTGGCCAACTCCAAAAACCTCAGCGAGCGCCCGGACAACCCCACGCTGTTGAAGATCTACGCGCTGTACAAGCAGGCCACCCAAGGCGACAACACCGAGAAGAAGCCCGGCTTCACCGACCAGGTGGGCCGCTTCAAGTGGGACGCCTGGGACAAGCTCAAGGGCAAGAGCACCGACGAGGCCAAGCAGCTCTACATCGACCTGATCCAGTCGCTGAGCTGATCGCCTGGGGGGCTGGCGCCTCTTCCAGCCCTTCCAGCCCTTTCAGCCCTCACCACGGCCCCGTGCGCGCCCGCGACGGGGCCTTTGTTTTGGCAGGCCTCACTCCAATGTGATGTGCGCTGTCTGGATGATCTGCCCCCAACGTTTCAACTCAGACTGGGTGAAGTCGGCCAGCTGCTTGGGGCTCATCTGCTCGACATCGGTGCCGGAGTCTTCGGCTTTCTTGCGCGCTTCGCCCGAGGCCAGGATGCGGTTGATCTCGGTGTTCAGGGTTTGCACCACGTCGGCCGGGGTGTTGGCCGGGGCGTAGAGGGCAAACCACGAATCCAGCTCATAGCCCGTGAGGCCCGCTTCGGTGGTGGTGGGCACGTCGGGCAGGGAGCTCAGGCGCTTCTTGCTGGTCACGCCCACGCCTTTGAGTCGGCCGCCCTGGATCTGGCTCACCACGCCGGCCGGGGTGGTGATGAAGATGTCCACCTGGCCGGCCATCAGGTCCTGCACCGCCGGGCCCGAGCCGCGGTAGGGGATGTGGGTGATGAAGGTGCCGGTGAGTTGCTTGAACAGCTCGCCCGCGATGTGCTGGATCGATCCATTGCCCGAGGACGCGTAGTTCAGTTTGCCCGGGTTGGCCTTGGCGTAGGCGATCAGCTCCTTGAGGTTGTTCACCGGCAGCTTCGGGTTGATGGCGATCACCTGGGGCGCGCGCGTCATCATGGCCACGGGGGTGAAGTCCTTGATTGGGTCCCAGCCGGCCTGCTTGAACAGGTGGGGGTTGCCGACGTGGTAGCCGCTGTAGGACACCAGCAAGGTGTAGCCGTCCGGTTTGGCGCGGGCCACGATCTGGTTGCCGATGTTGCCCGAGGCGCCGGGCTTGTTGTCCACGATCACCGATTGGCCCAGCGCGCGGCTCAGCGGCTCGGTGATCAGGCGCGCGGTGAAATCGGTGGTGCCGCCGGGCGCCGTGGGCACGACCAGGGTGATGGGGCGCTGCGGGTATTTGCCTTGGGCCCAGGTGGGGGTGAGCAGGCTGGTCCCGGCGCTCAGCGCGGCGATCTGGCTCAAAAGGTGGCGTCGTTGCATGGCGTTGTCTCCGTTGTTGTTGTCGGTCAGGGGCCCGCGTGGGGCTCAGGCCAGTTCGGATATCTCGATCAGGTTCAGGTCCGGGTCGCGCACGTAGACCGAGCGGATCTTTTGCGTGGCGCCGGTGCGCATCACCGGCCCTTCGATGATGGGCCAGGCGGCCGCTTGCAGGCGGCTGATCACCTCGGTCAGCGGGATGCTGGCGATGAAGCACAGGTCCAGCGCGCCGGGCACGGGCAGGTGGGCCTTGGGCTCGAACTCACGCCCACGCACATGCAGGTTGATCTTCTGGTGGCCAAACTTGAAGGCCTTGCGTTCCACCGGCGGCGTGCCGCCGATGAAGCTCTCCAGCTGCATGCCCAGCACGCGGGTGTAGAAGTCCACGCAAGCGACTTCGTCGTGGGTGGTCAGAACCAGGTGGTCCAGGTGGTCGATCATGGAAGCTCTCCAGTGCTGTCAAACAAACTCAGAACGGCCGGCCGCCTCGGGGGGCTGGGGCCGACACGCAGTGCGCGAGCGTGGGGGCTTCAAGTCCGGCTGCCGCCGGGCCGCTCCCAAGGCGGCCGGGGCCCCCTCGGGGGGCAGCGACCTACACGAAGTGAGGGAGCGTGGGGGCTTCATTGCGTGATAGCCGGGTGCAGGTCCTGGATGCGGCCGGCTTTGGCGACCTGGCCGGGCACCTCATGGCCAACGATGGCGGGCAGCTCGCGCGCCACGGCCAGCAGGCGAACCAGGTCGATGCCCGTGTCGTAGCCCATGGCGTCCAGCATGTGGATGGCGTCTTCGCTGCTGATGTTGCCGCTGGCGCCGGGCGCGTAGGGGCAGCCACCCAGACCGCCGAGCGAGCCATCAAAGCGCGTGATGCCGCTTTGCACGGCGGCCAGCACATTGGCCAGCCCCATGCCGCGCGTGTTGTGGAAGTGCAGGGTCAGTTGCAGCGCGGGGAAGCGGGCCTGCAAGGCCTCGCACACGGCCCGCACCTGGGCCGGATGGGCCATGCCGGTGGTGTCGCAAATCGTCAGGCCGCGCACGCCCAGGTCGGCAAAGCGGTCGGCAAAGCGCAGTACTTCGGCCAGCGGCACATCGCCCTCCATGGGGCAGCCAAAGCAGGTCGACAGCGACACATTGATGGGCGTGGTGCCGTTGACGTGGCGGATCACGTTGGCCAGCGCCTCGAAGCTGCTTTCGCGCGGCATGCGCAGGTTGGCCAGGTTGTGGGTTTCCGAGGTCGACATCACCAGGTTCAGTTCGTCGGCCTTGGATTCCAGCGCGCGCTCGGCGCCGCGCAAATTGGGCACCAGCACCGTGTACTCCACGCCAGGGACCCGCTGGATGCGGCCCATCACTTCTTCGGCGTCGCGCAGCATCGGGATCGCCTTGGGCGAGGTGAACGAGGTCACCTCGATCTTGGCGTAGCCGCAGGCGCTGAGCGCGTCGACCAGGGCCACCTTGGTGTCGGTGGGGATGAAGTTGGGCTCGATCTGGAAGCCGTCGCGGGTGGCGACTTCGTTGAAGTGGATGCGGGTCATGCGGGGTCCTTTTGAGCGGCGGCCTGGCCCACGATGCCGCGGTCTTTCAAGGCCTGGATTTGCTCGGCGCTGAGGCCGATTTCGCGCAGCACATCGTCGCTGTCCTGGCCCACGCCCAGCGGGGCGTTGCGGCGATGGCTGCCCGGCGTGCGCGAGAGCTTGGGAATGATGCCGGGCACGGCCAGCGCGCTGCCGTCGGGCATTTGCACCTGTTCGATCATGCCGCGCGCCTGGTAGTGCGGGTCGGCGGCGATGTCGGCCACGGTGTAGATGCGCCCGGCCGGCACGGCGGCGCGGTCCATGGCGGCCAGCACCTGGTCCACGCTGAGCTGCGCGGCCCAGGCGCCGATGGCGGCGTCGATTTCGGCGATGCGCGCCACGCGTCCGGCGTTGTCGGCCAGGGCTGGGTCCTGCCCTAGGTCGTCGCGGCCCATCTCGTGCATCAGGCGCTTGAAGATGCTGTCGCCATTGCCCGCGATCAGCGCGTAGCCGCCGTCCGCGCAGCGGTAGGCGTTGCTGGGCGCGATGCCGGGCAAGGCACTGCCGGCCGGGCCGCGCACCGCACCAAAGGCGCTGTACTCGGGCAGCAGGCTTTCCATGCAGTTGAACACGGCCTCGTACAAGGCCACGTCAATCACCTGGCCTTGACCGCTCTTGTGCCGTTCTTGCAGCGCCATCAGGATGCCGATCACGCCGTGCAGCGAGGCCAGGGTGTCACCGATCGACACGCCCACGCGCACCGGCACGCGACCGGGCTCGGCGGTGAGGTGGCGCAGCCCGCTCATGGCTTCGGCCACCACGCCAAAGCCGGGCTTGTCGCGGTAAGGGCCGGTCTGGCCATAGCCGCTGATGCGCAGCATCACCAGGCGCGGGTTCAGGGCCAGCAGCTCGTCGGGCCCCAGGCCCCAGCCTTCCATGGCGCCGGGGCGGAAGTTTTCGATCAGCACATCGGCTTCGGTGGCCAGTTGGCGCACGATGGCCTGGGCCTCGGGCGCCTTCAGGTCCAGTGCCAGCGAGCGCTTGTTGCGCGACTGCACTTGCCACCAGACCGAGGTGCCGTCTTTGAGCAGGCGCCATTTGCGCAGCGGGTCGCCACTGACCAGGGGTTCGATCTTCACCACATCGGCGCCGAAGTCGGCCAGGGTCTTGGCGGCAAAAGGGCCGGCAATCAGCTGGCCCAGCTCCAGCACCTTGAGGCCAGCCAGGGGGCCGGTGGCGGGGGGGAATTCGGTCTGTGTCATGGCCGCGGAGTGTGCGGCCGAGGGTCGGGCCCTGTCCATTTCCGATGGCAGCGCAGGGTTTCGCGTTTTGCGAAGGCAGGGGCCGGGTTTTCTCGGGGGTCAGTCGGTGCGGGGCAGGCGGCCCTTGCCCCGGTGGCGATCGGCCTTGGGCAGGTCAGCCGCCGGGGGCAGGCCATCGGCCTGGGCTTGAAGGGCGTCGAGCAGGCCGTCGAGCAGGCTCACCTGTTCGGCGCTGAGCGCGGCCAGCAGCTGGTGGTTGATGTCCCGCACTCGGGGAAAGATTTCGGCCACCAAGGCTTGGCCCGCGTCCGTCAGTTGCAGGGTCGCCTGGCGCCGGTCGCCAGGTCGCGGCAGGCGTTGCAGCAGCTGCTTGTCGACCAAGGTGCCGATGGTGCGCGAGGTCCGGGCCCGATCCAGGTGGGCATGCTCGGCCAGTTGGGAGGGGCTGAGGTCGGCGTGCCGCCCCAGCAAGGACAGCACACGCCACTCGCGCCGGGTGATGCCATGCCGGCCTTCGCACAAGCGAATCACCGGTGCTCCGCCGGTGGCCAGCAACACGCTGAGGCGAAACAGCAGCAGGTCATCAATGGCCGTGGGGGCGGCGAGGCGGCTGGTCGAGTGCATGGAGGTGTTCGCTGTAGCGCCGGGCTCAGGGTTTGTTGGGAGGATGGTTGATTAGAACAATCATTGGGCTGGGTTTTACAGTCTGCGTCACCGCTCCCCAGCCCTTTTCCAAATCCGCTATGCACCCGCCATCGCTGCCCACCTCCGTCCTCTTGAACCGCCGCCAACTGGGCACGCTGGCCTTGTTGGCGCCCTGGGGGGCTCAGGCTCAGGCTCAGGCCCCGGCCTACCCGGCGCGCCCGGTCAAGCTGATCAATGCCTTTCCACCCGGGGGGCCGTCCGACATCCTGGCGCGCTCGGTGGGCGAGGTCTTGCAGGGCGTGTTCAAACAGCCTTTTGTGGTCGACAACCGCCCCGGAGCGGGCGGCAACCTGGGCACGGACCAGGTGGCCAAAAGCCCGGCCGATGGCCACACGGTGTTGATCGGCATCGACTCGACTTTCACCGTCAACCCCCACATTTACAAGAACCTGCCGTTCAAGCTCAGCGACTTCAAGCCGGTGATGGTGATGGCGTCTTCGGGCTTGATGGCGGGCGCCTCCCCTGGCACCGGCCTGCGCAGCATGGCGCAGCTGGTGCAAAAGGCCAAGCAGCAGACGCTCAACTTCAGCTCGGGCGGCAGCGGCAGCCCGGGCCACCTGGCGGTGGAGGTCTTGTCCGAGGCCACCGGGGCCCACATCCAGCACATCCCCTACAAGGGCAACACCCCGGCGGTGGCCGCAGTGCTGGCCGGTGAGGTGGACGCGGGCGTGCTGGCCACACCGGGCATGCTGCCCCATGTCAAGGCAGGCAAGATCACGCCCCTGGCGGTGACCAGCCGGCAGCGCTCGCGCTTGGCGCCGGAGGTGCCGACGGTGGCAGAGCTGGGCTTCAAGGAACTGGAGCAAGAGGTGCTCTACATCGCCTTGGTGCCTGCGGCCACCCCCGACAATGTAGTGCAGACGCTGCAGCGTGCCTTTGCCGAGGCCATGGCGCGCCCAGAGATCCAAACCCGCCTGCAGGCCCTGGACTTGCAGGCCGAGAAAGACAGTGGCGAGGCCATGGTGCAGCGCCTCAACCAGGCGTCCGAGCGCTACCGCCGCGTCATCCAGGCCACAGGAATGAAAGTCGAATGAACCCCTCTCAACGCCCCAACATCATCTTCATCGTCGCCGACGACCTGGGTTATGCCGACCTGGGTTGCTACGGCGGCCGCGCACCGGTGTCGCCGGTGCTCGACAGCCTGGCCGCGCAAGGCCTGCGCTTCACCCAGGGCTACTCGAACTCGCCGGTGTGTTCGCCCACCCGCTTCGCCATGATCACCGCGCGCTACCAGTACCGCCTGCGCGGCGCGGCCGAAGAGCCCATCAACAGCAAGAGCCGGGGCAGCACCACCCTGGGCCTGCCCACCGATCACCCCACGCTGCCCTCGCTGCTCCAGGCCAGTGGCTACAACACCGCCTTGATTGGCAAGTGGCACTTGGGTTACCCGCCCGTGTTCGGACCGCTGCGCTCGGGCTATGACGAGTTCTTCGGCCCCATGTCGGGCGGTGTGGACTACTTCACCCACTGCGATTCGCGCGGCACCCACGACCTGTGGTTTGGCGAGGAGGAGCACCGCCAAGATGGCTACCTGACCGACCTGCTGTCCGACCGCGCCGTGGACTGGGTGGGCCGCATGGCCCCCGACGCGGCCCAGGGCAAGCCCTTCTTCCTGAGCCTGCACTACACCGCGCCGCACTGGCCCTGGGAGACCCGTGACGATGAAGCGCTGGCGCAGGAGGTCAAGGACAACCTGTTTCACCTGCATGGCGGCAACATCCATACCTACCGCCGCATGATCCACCACATGGACGAAGGCATTGGCCGCGTGATGGCGGCGCTGCGCCAGCACGGCCTGGCCGACAACACCCTGGTGGTGTTCACCAGCGACAACGGGGGGGAGCGCTTCTCCGACAGTTGGCCCTTGGTGGGCGGCAAGATGGACCTTACCGAGGGTGGCATCCGCGTGCCCTGGATCGCCCACTGGCCGGCCGCCATCGCCCCGGGCCGGGTCAGCGACCAGCATTGCCTGACCATGGACTGGTCGGCCACGATGCTGGACGCCGCTGGCGTGGCCGCGCACCCGGACTACCCGCTCGACGGCGTGTCGCTGCTTCCGGTGTTGCGTGACAGCGCGCCGGCGTTTGAGCGCCCCATGTTCTGGCGCATGAACCACCGGGGCCAGCGCGCCGCGCGCCAGGGCGACTGGAAGTACCTGCGCGTGGACGGCCACGACTACCTGTTCAACATCCCGGCCGACGAGCGCGAGCGTGCCAACCACGCCAGCCGCCAGCCTGAGCGCCTGGCCGAGCTGCGCGCCGCCTGGGAAGCCTGGAACGAGAGCATGCCGCCGATTCCCGAGGACGCCACCGTCAGCCTCGGCTACGGCGCCAAGGACATGCCCCAGCGCTGAGCGCGCAGCCTGTGCCTGGTGGGCTCATCGGCCCAGCACCTGGGACTTCATCAGGTTGCCCACGATCAGCTTGATGATGTCTTTGCGCACATCTTCGAGGCTGCTGGGGTCGGTGGTCTTGGTTTGGGCCGACCACACCAGTTGGCCGTCGGCCACGGCGTACAGCGCGCCTTGCACATAGGTGCTGGTGCTGGTGTAGTTGTAGCCCGGGGTGACCAGGGTGTCGCTCCAGCCGCCACCCCAGCCGTCGGACCAGAAGCCGCCCGCGTACTCGGGCGGTACGTATTTTTCGGTGTAGGTGGTGCGGCTGACGCCGGTCATCACCAGGCCATCGATCTGGTGTTTTTGCAGCGTGGCCTGGATGGTGGCCTTGGGCAAGGTGGTGAGGTCGGTGTCGTTGAAGATTTCATAGGCGGGCGTGGCCCGCGTGACGCCGCTCAGGCGGGCGGCGATGTCCTGCTCCACCGAGCGGGCCACACCGATGTCCTTGCTCCGTGAGAACACCAGCACATGACGCAAAGGTTGGCTGGTGAAGCGCGGATCGCTCCATTGGTTGTCAAGCTTGGTGCTGGAGCAGGCGCTCAGCAGCCAGGGGCTGCAGGCCAGGGTGGCAAGGGTGGTCAGGGCAAGGCGTTTGTTCATGGCGGTACTCCGAGGGGCCAGGCAGATGGAAGACACATCGGCCGATGGACGATGCGGCCCCTGCAAGGCCACGCGGAAGCCAGGTCCGGACCGCGGCCGCAAGGGGCCGGGCCACTTTAAAAGCCGTTTTCAGCGCTTCAGGCCTGACAGGCCTGGCGCCCTGGTAAAGGTTGGCAAGGTCCGCAACCGGGCTTTGTCGGCGGCTGTGGCGTCAGGGCGTCATCGGCTTGGGCGGGGGCAGGGCGTCCAGCGCGGCCAGCACCCGGGTGAGTGCCTGCACAGCGGCTTCGACCGCGGCGCCGCCGGTCTGCGCCCGCACGATGGCGCCGTCGACCGCCAGCCCAGCCGCCGCCGCCATCGACTGGGCTTCGGCCTCGGGCCAGCCGGGCAGCAGCGCGGCGATGGCGTCCACCATGTCCTGCTTGTGGGCGGCGGCCATGGGCAGGGCTTCGGCCAGCCCGCCGCCCAGTTCGGCCACGGCGTTGATGAAGGCGCAACCCCGAAAGCCGGGGTCGCGCAGCCACTCGCTCAAGGCCAGGGCCACCGGTTGCAGCGGCTGCCGCTCGCGTGCCGGCTCGGCTTGCTCGGCTTGGTGGCGTGCCAGCGCCGCCTGGAACCAGGCCATCCAGCGTTCATGCCGGTACTGCAAAAAAGCGCGAATCAAGTCGTCCTTGGAGGGGAAGTGCCGGTAGAAGGTGACCTTGCTGACCCCGGCTGTGGCAATCACCCGGTCCACCCCGGTGGCGCGCAGGCCTTCGCGGTAGAACAAACTGTGGGCGGCCTCCAGGATGCGCTCGCGCGCAGGCAGGGCGCTCAGGTCGGGCGATGGGTTCAAGGTGGGGGCGGCAGAAGAGGCCAGGGTCATGGGGGGATTGTAGACAGATCTGTCTACATGCTTTAATCTGCAGGTAGACAGACTTGTCTACATCCGAATCTTTTCTCAAGGACGCCCCATGGAAACCAAGCCGCCTCTCCCTCCCTTCACCCAGGACAGCGCTGTGCAAAAAGTGCGCATGGCCGAAGACGCCTGGAACTCCCGTGACCCAGCCCGCGTGGCCCAGGTCTACACCGAGGACACGCGCTGGCGCAACCGCGCCGAGTTCCCGGTCGGGCGCGAACAGGTGCGCGAGTTCCTGGAGCGCAAATGGGCACGCGAGCTGGACTACCGCCTGATCAAGGAGCTGTGGGCCTTCACCGAACACCGCATCGCGGTGCGTTTTGTCTACGAGTGGCATGACGACTCGGGCCATTGGTTCCGCAGCCATGGCAATGAGAACTGGGAGTTCAACGCCCAGGGCCTGATGCAGCGCCGCTTCGCCAGCATCAATGACCAGCCCATCCAGGCCGAACAGCGCCTGTTCCACTGGCCGCTGGGCCGCCGCCCGGACGACCACCCCGGCCTGAGCGCGCTGGGCTTGTGAGCCCCAGCGGGGGCGGACGCCAGGGCGGCGTCCGCTGTTGGGCATGACCGTTGCTTGACGGTCTCATGCTCGCCTCCCGTTTCAACATCCCTGCCGGCACCGATGCGCTGTGGCAGCAGCGCCTGAGCCTGCTTCTGGACTCCACCGGCGAGGGCATCTTCGGCATCGACTTGGCGGGGGACTGCGTCTTCATCAACCGCGCGGGCGCTGCCGCCCTGGGCTTTGAGCCCGCCGAGGTCATGGGCCGCAACATGCACGCGCTGACCCACCACAGCCACGCCGACGGTCGCCCCTACCTGGATGACGACTGCCCCATCTTCAACGCCTTCCGCCAAGGCCTGCCCTGCCGCATCGACACCGAGGTGTTTTGGCGCCGCGATGGCACGGCCTTCCCGGTCGAGTATTCCAGCCACCCCATCCTGGACGGCGCCTTGGTGCGGGGGGCGGTGATCACCTTTGTCGACATCAGCAGCCGCAAGCAGGCGGCCGACCGGCTGCAGCAGGCCTACCGCGCGCTGGAGCGCACCAACGACGAGCTGGAGCTGCGCGTGCAGGCCCGCACCCAGGCCTTGAGCGAGGCCCTGGGCCAGTTGCGCGAGCTGGCGGCCTACTCCGAGAAAGTGCGGGAGGACGAGCGCACCCGCATCGCACGCGAGGTGCATGACGAACTGGGCAGCCTGCTGGTGGCCCTGAAAATGGACGTCAACTGGTTGCACAAGCGCCTGGGCGAGCAGGCTGAGCGCCCGCCCGAGGCCGCCGAAGCCATGCGCCAGACCCTGCGGTGCAAGTGCCAGAACATGAGCCGGCTGATCGAAACCGCCGTCGACAACGTGGGCCGCATCATCACCGACCTGCGCCCCAGCATCCTGGACCACCAGGGCCTGTGGGCGGCGCTGGAGTGGCAGGCGCATGAATTCAGCCAGTCTGCCGAGCTGGCCCTGGATTGGTGCATGCATGTGCCCGAGACCTGGGCCCTGCCCGAGCCCGCCGCCATGGCGGTGTTCCGCATCTTCCAGGAGATGCTCAGCAACGTCGGTCGCCACGCCCAGGCCAGCGCCCTGGCGGTGCGGATCGAATGCCGCGAACAAAGCCTGCACCTGCGTGTGCAGGACAACGGCCGGGGGGCGCCGGCCCAGGCTTTTGAGGCACCCACCGCCTACGGCGTGATGGGCATGCGCGAGCGGGCGCGCCACCTGGGCGGCACCTTGCACATCGACAGCGCGCCTGGGCGCGGCACGTGTTTTCAGCTGCAGATTCCCCTGGAGGCGGCATGAACACGACGCCGCCACCCCTGCGCGTGCTGCTGGCCGATGACCACCGCATCGTGCGCGAGGGCCTCAAACAGGTGTTTTCCGACCCGGCCAACGGCCAGCCCGAAATCCGGGTCCAGGCCGAGGCCACGGGCGGCGCGGAGTTGCTGCAACTGCTGGCGTCCCAAGGGCCCGAGCCAGCGCTGGACGTGGTGGTGCTCGACATCGCCATGCCGGGCCAGGACGGCCTGGAGTTGCTGCAGTGCCTGCGCCAGCGCTGGCCCAGCCTGCCGGTGCTGATGCTCAGCACCTACCCGGAGCGCCAGTACGCGGTGCGCTGCCTCAAGCTCGGCGCCTCGGGCTACCTGAACAAAAGCGCGGACCCCGACGACATGGTGGCGGCGGTGCGCAAGGTGGCCGCTGGCGGGCGCTATGTGAGCCCGGCCACGGCCGAAGCCCTGGCCCAGGCCTTGGGGCCGAGCGCACCTGGGCCCAAAGCGGCAGCAGGCACCTTGCTGGGGCAGGCCGGCATCGACAGCCTGTCGCACCGCGAGCACCAGGTGTTTCGCCTGCTCAGCAGCGGGCACAGCGTGACCCAGATTGGTGCGCAGCTCAAGTTGGCGGTGAACACCGTCAGCACCTACCGGACGCGGGTGCTGGAAAAAACCGGTGCGCGCAACGACGTGGAGTTGGCTTTGCTGGCCCGGGGCCATCCTCTGGAGTGAGCACGCCTGTCGATCGCGCTGGCGGCAAGCCGCATTTGTAGGGGCCGCCCTACAGCGTGTCGATGCGGGCGCCGCGAATTGAGGGGCATGGGGGGACTGGCCCTGAAACTGGCCCGCGCTTTGCGAGGGACCCGCATCCACTCTACAAAGGTGTGCCATGTCCGAGTTCTTTTCGCCCTACGATGCCGACCGCCCCTTGATGCTCAAGTGCAGCTGTGGCCGTGACCACAGCGCTGCCGACCACCAGGCCGAACTGAGTGCCGAGGCCGCCGCCGCCACCTTGCGCCAGCGCAGCCTGACGAGCGAGTTCGAGGCCTACAGCAACGAGTTCATCGAAGCCACGCTGGTCAAAGCCCTGTTCCCGCAGGACGCGCTGCGCCGGCGCTTTCTGCGCGCCGTGGGCAAGGACACGGCCATGGCCGCCATCAGCAGCGTGCTGCCCGTGGCCAGCCTGCAAGCCATGGCCCAGGAAGCAGGCAAGGGCGGCGGCAACCTCGAGAAGAAAGACCTGAAGATCGGATTCATCCCGATCACCTGCGCCACGCCTTTGATCATGGCCCACCCGCTGGGCTTCTACAAACAGCAAGGCCTGAATGTGGAAGTCACCAAGACGGCGGGTTGGGCCCTGATCCGCGACAAGATGATCAACAAGGAGTACGACGCCACGCACTTTTTGAGCCCCATGCCCTTGGCCATTTCCATGGGCCTGGGCGCCAACGCCACGCCCATGAACGTGGCCACCATCCAAAACGTCAACGGCCAGGCCATCACCCTGAGCCTCAAGCACAAGGACAACCGCGACCCCAAGAACTGGAAGGGCTTCAAGTTTGCCGTGCCCTTTGAGTACAGCATGCACAACTTCCTGTTGCGCTACTACCTGGCCGAGGCGGGCCTCAACCCCGACACCGACGTGCAGATCCGCGTCGTGCCGCCGGCCGAGATGGTGGCCAACCTGCGGGCGGGCAACCTCGACGGCTTCCTGGGTCCGGACCCGTTCAACCAGCGCGCCGTGTTCGAGGAGGTGGGCTTCATCCACCTGCTCACCAAAGACCTGTGGAACGGCCACCCCTGCTGCGCCTTTGGCACCAGCACCGAGTTCATCCAGAAGAACCCGAACACCTTCGCGGCCCTGTACCGCGCGGTGCTGACCTCGGCCGCCATGGCGCGCGACCCCAAGAACCGCGAGCTGATCGCCAAGGTGATCGCGCCCCAGGCTTACCTGAACCAGCCCGAGGTGGTGTTGCAGCAGGTGCTGACCGGCAAGTTTGCCGACGGTCTGGGCAACATCCGCACCGTGCCGGACCGCGCCGACTTCGACCCCATGCCCTGGCAGAGCATGGCCGTGTGGATGCTGACCCAGATGCAGCGCTGGGGCTACATCAAGGGCGAGGTCGACTACAAGCAGATCGCCGAGAAGGTCTTCCTGTTGACCGAGGCCAAAAAGCAAATGAAGGCCTTGGACCAGAAGGTGCCCGACGGCGCGTACCCCAAGTTCACCATCATGGGCAAAGAGTTTGACGCGGCCAAGGCCTCGGCCTATGCCAAGAGCTTTGCCATCAGCAAGGCGGCCTGATATGAGCCCCTGGAAGACCCTGGGATTTCGCGCGGCCATGCTGTCGCTGCTGATCTTTGTCGTCCTGGTGGGCGCCTGGCGCGCCGCCACCTTGCCCGACGCCAAGCCGCCCAGCGCGGCGGCGGTCAAGGCCTTGAGCCCCGAGCAGATCGAGTACCTCAAGATGATGGGCAAGGACCCCACAGCGGCCACCAGCGCCGACGCAGGTGCCGAAGCCAGTGGCAAGACCGGGGGCTTCCCCACGCCCTGGCAGACCGCCAGCACGGCCTGGAAGTTGTTGAGCAACCCGTTCTACGACAACGGGCCCAACGACAAAGGCATCGCCATTCAACTGGCGCATTCGCTGGGCCGGGTGGCCCTGGGCTTTGGCCTGGCCTGCCTGGTGGCCATTCCGCTGGGCTTTGCGATCGGCATGTCGCCGCTCCTGTACCGGGCGCTGGACCCCTTCATCCAGGTGCTCAAGCCCATCAGCCCCCTGGCCTGGATGCCGCTGGCGCTCTACACCATCAAGGACTCGTCGATCTCCGGCATCTTTGTGATCTTCATCTGCTCGGTCTGGCCCATGCTGGTCAACACGGCCTTTGGCGTGGCCTCGGTCAAGCGCGAGTGGCTCAATGTGTCGGCCACGCTGGAGGTCAACCCGCTGCGCCGCGCGCTGCTGGTGATCCTGCCAGCCGCCGCCCCCACCATCTTGACGGGCATGCGCATCAGCATGGGCATTGCCTGGCTGGTCATCGTGGCGGCCGAGATGCTGGTCGGCGGCACCGGCATTGGGTACTTCGTCTGGAACGAGTGGAACAACCTGTCGCTGAGCCATGTGATCTTTGCCATCGGCGTCATCGGCGTGGTGGGCATGCTGCTGGATGTGGCCTTCGCCCGTTTGCAAAAGGCGGTGACCTATGTGGAGTGAACTGAGCCCGCGCGCCGCCGACCCCGTCAAGACCCAGGGACCTGCCATGAAGAATGAACTGCTCCAGGTGCAAGGTTTGGGCAAGGCCTACCTGCCCAGCAAGCCCGTGTTCAGCGAGGTGTCCTTCACGCTCGACCGAGGCGAATTTGTCTGCATCATCGGTCACTCCGGCTGTGGCAAGACCACCATCCTGAACGTGCTGGCGGGCCTGGACCAGGCCAGCGCAGGCCATGTGTTCATGGAAGGGCGCGAGGTCGTCGGGCCCAGCCTGGAGCGCGGTGTCGTGTTTCAAAGCCATGCCCTCATGCCCTGGTTGACCGTGCAGCAGAACATCGCGTTTGCCGTCAAGTCGCGCTGGCCCGATTGGCGCGCGGCCCAGGTCAATGAGCATGTCGAAAAGTTCGTCGCCCTGGTGGGCCTGAGCCCGGCCATCGACAAAAAGCCCTCGCAGTTGTCGGGCGGCATGAAGCAGCGCGTGGGCATTGCCCGGGCCTTCAGCATCCAGCCCAAGATGCTCTTGCTGGACGAGCCCTTCGGGGCCTTGGACGCGCTCACCCGCGGCACCATCCAGGACGAGCTGATGGCCATCGTGCGCCAGACGCAGCAGACCGTGTTCATGATCACCCACGACGTGGATGAGGCCATTTTGCTGGCCGACCGCATCCTGCTCATGAGCAACGGCAGCGAAACCGCGGAGGGCTACCGCCCTGGCGGCATGGCCGAGGTGGTGGTCAACCCGCTGCCGCGCGAGCGCACCCGGGCCAGCCTGCACCACCTGGACGGCTACTACGCGCTGCGCAACCACATCGTGGACTTTCTGGTCAGCCGCGCCAAGGCGCACTGAGCCCCTTTCCCGCAGACACCCCGACAGGCACCCAGGGTCCCCTGGACCCAGGGCGGGGCGGCCTGCGCCCTGTTTTCAACCCGGCCTTGTTTTCAACACACCCAAGGAGTCACCATGAACCGCAATGACGTCACTGAAAAAATCATCTCCACCAAAGTGCTCAAGGGCATCAAGTGGGAGGCCGTGGCCAAGAAGCTCGGCCAGTCCAAGGAATGGACCACGGCGCTGTGCCTGGGCCAGATGACGGCCAGCCCCGAGCAGGCCAAGCTGCTGGGCAAGATCTTCGGCCTGACCGTGGAAGAGCAAAAGTGGCTGCAAGTCGTGCCCTACAAGGGCTCGCTGCCCACGCCCGTGCCCACCGACCCGCTGATCTACCGCTGGTACGAAATCGTCAGCGTGTACGGCAGCACCATCAAGGAGCTGATCCACGAGGAATTTGGCGACGGCATCATGAGCGCCATCGACTTCAGCATGGACATCCAGCGCCAGGCCGATCCCAAGGGGGACCGCGTCAATGTCGTGCTGTCGGGCAAGTTCCTGCCCTACAAGACCTACTGAGTCCGCAGGGGCTGGGGGCGCAGGCGTTAAGCTCGGGGCCGTTTTGATTCCCCGACCTTGAAGCCGCCCATGCGCATCCAGACCCTCCGCGACCGCCTGCGCGCCCTTGGCGCACGACCCGCCCACGAGCAGCGCGTGCTGCGCCTGTGGGCCCAGGCCTTGCCGCAGGACCAGGGCCGGCGCCGGCTGGAGGACTTCATGCCCACCGCCTTGCGCGAGGCCCTGCCAGCCCTCAGCGCCGAGCTGGAGGGCCTGGCCCGGCTGCAGTCGCAGCACCCGGGCGAGGACGGCTCGGCCCGCCTGTTGGTCACCCTGGCCGATGGCCAGTCGGTCGAAAGCGTGCTGCTGCCGCGCGACGGGCTGTGTGTGTCCACGCAGCTGGGTTGCGCCGTGGGCTGCGTGTTTTGCATGACGGGGCGCGAGGGCCTGTTGCGTCAATTGGGCAGCGCCGAGATCGTGGCCCAGGTGGCGCTGGCGCGGCGCCTGCGTCCGGTCAAAAAAGTGGTGTTCATGGGCATGGGCGAGCCCGCGCACAACCTGGACAACGTGCTGGAAGCCATCGAGCTGCTGGGCACCGAGGGCAACATCGGCCACAAGAACCTGGTGTTCTCCACCGTGGGCGACCCGCGCGCCTTTGAGCGCCTGCCCCAAGGCCGGGTCAAACCCGCGCTGGCCTTGTCCTTGCACACCAGCCGTGCCGACCTGCGCGAGCAACTGCTGCCGCGCGCACCGCGCTTCACACCCGAAGCCCTGGTGGAGGCTGGCGAGCACTACGCCCGCTTGACCGGCTACCCGGTGCAGTACCAGTGGACCTTGCTCGAAGGCATCAACGACACCGAGGACGAGTTGGCCGGCATCGTGCGCCTGTTGAAGGGCAAGTACGGCGTGCTCAACATGATCCCCTACAACAGCGTGCCCGATCTGCCCTACCGCCGCCCCAGCTGGGAGCGCGCTGCCGAGATCGCCCGTCAGCTGCACCGCCAGGGCGTGCTGACCAAGCTGCGCCAGTCCGCCGGCCAGGACGTGGACGGCGGCTGCGGCCAGCTGCGGGCCCGCGCCAGCGCGGCAGAACAGCCCGTGCACTGGCACCCGAGCCCGTCCCCCTCCCCAGCCCCTTAAGGCCTTTCGTACGCGTCCCTGCCCCCCGTGACCGTGGGCGGGGAGGCCTGCGCCTGCCCGCTGTCCCATCCCCCGTTCAGGGGATGAAAAAAACAATTGGTCACATTAAAGTCCGGTAAAAATAATAAATTGGGCTATTCAGCTTGACGACGGACTTAGAAAATAGAAGAGCAGCCCTTGCCTCCGCAACGGCGCCGCAGGGGGATAAATGAATCATCGGGACGAATCGTTCCTTCGTCAGTTCTCGGCTCAGCATGTGCTCGGTTTGCTGGTGAGTTTGTGTCTGGCCCTGTTGGGGCTGGCGTTGCTGCGTGGCTGGCAGATCTATGGCGCCTTCCGTCAAACAGAGGGCTGTGGTTATCAGTGCGTCACCCTGTCGACTTTGGCGAATGATTTGGAGGTGCTGGGGCTGGTTTTAACCTGTGCGCTTTTGGGGCGTTGGAGCCGGGGCTGTTTGCGCTGGGCCTGCAGTTTGGCCGGGCAATTGCTCATCGCCCTGTATGCCATTGATATTCTGATTTACACCGTGTTGAAGCACCGGCTGGATGTGGCCGATATTTTCAAATACGGGGGCCAGGTCCGACTCAATGAAAGCGTGGTCATGCCCGCCATTTACACCCTGACGGGTTTGGCCTGGCTGGTGCTGCTGGTGTTGAGCGAGCTGCTTTTTTCCACGCTCTTGCTGTCCCGTGGCCGGGGCCGCAAAGCGGTGTTGGGCTTGTGCATGTTGCTGCCGGTGCTGGTGTCTGCGGAGAAACTGTCCACCCCCCCGGCCCACATCTCCAAGAATGTGTTCGAGAGTGTGCTGGCGGCCATGTTGCCGGAGGGGGAGAACCGCGCCTTCAGCCCGGCTTACCAAGCCCAATTGCAGGCCGCCCCTGAACCCGAACAGCAATGTCGGCCCGGTGACGGGCAATTTCGGCCCGTGATTTTGCTGGTGGTCGAGTCACTGTCGCTCTACCAGAGTCAGGCCCAGTCGGGCATTCACGATTACTTGCCAGAGTTGGACCGCATTGCGGCCCAGTACGCCTATTTCGATCAGTTTTATGCCAATGGCTTTACCACCGATGGCGGATTGATTTCCTTGTTGACTGGGCATTTTCCCTTGCCCAATATCAACCGTTATCAGAGCGCTCAAGCCTACATGGGCTTTGAACATGCCAGCCAGGATGCATTCCAGAAGCTGGCGGCCGCGCATATTCAGGCCCGGTATTTCCGCTCCGCTGATTTGGAATTCATCGGCACCGGCGAATGGCTGAAAACCCTGGGTTTTGACAGTGTGGAGGGGCCAGAAAACCCGTTTTACGACGGGATGCCGCGAGGCTCTTTCAATGAGCCGGGGGACGCCGCGCTGTACCGCCGTTACCTGTCCTGGTTGGACGAACAGCCGGCCCACAGCCGATTTTTCTCGGTCATTCAAACCACCACCACCCACCCGCCTTTTGTGATTCCGGGCCAGGCCGAGGGTGGCGAGGAAAAGGCTTTTCGTTACGCCGACCAGCAAATCGGTGACTTTGTGCGTGCTTTGGAACAAAGGCATTTCTTTGACCAAGGCATTTTGTTGATCACGGGCGACCACCGCAGCATGACCTTCACCCGCCCGCAAGAGGTGGCCCAGTGGGGCAAGGAGGCCATGAGCCGCATCCCCGCCATCTTGGTTGGCGGGGCCGGTGTGCCCAAGGGCCGCATCCCGGGGCGCTGGCAGCAGGTGGACTTCCTGCCATCGCTGCTGGCCGCTGCGGGCCTGGACTCTTGCACCAGCGATTACCAGGGGCGCTTCCTGGTGGACGCCAAGCCAGCCAAGTACATCCTGCACGCGGAAGGGGTGGAGCGCGATCGCATCCTGGTGCGCACCCAGGACGACCCCGTCTTGCGTGAGATTCAGATGGCGGGAGACGACACCCATTGGGCAGGCCCCGCGCTCGCCGGGTCTGCCGGGCCGTCCCTGGTGGCGGAGGTGAACCGCCAGCGCGCGGTTCGACCCGATGCGCCCTCGGACCTGGGCGCGGGCCTGTTGCGGATCTACGGCATGTTGCCCTGAGGTCTGCCCGCGACGGCCTCAGGCCAGGGGCAGCTCGATGTCGCTGCTGCCCGGGCACACCCAGCGCGCAAATTCACGCATCGGTGCCACATCGCCAGCCAGGGCGGGCGCTGAGGGTGAATGCACCGCAGGCAGGAAATGCTGGAAGCGGCCTTGGCCCAGGTAAATCGACCAGGTGCCTTGTTCGTCAGGCAGCAAGCGTTGCGTGGCCGAGGTGTGACCGAACCACAGGCGGTCGCCCGGCACGGCAAAGTGCCTGGGCAAGGCGGCCTCGGGCTGGCCCAGCTGGTGCATCAGGCCCTGGTGCACTTCGCAGTTGCGCATCACGCGGCGCTCAAAGCGCTGCTGCAGCCGGCTGTACAGGGCCGGGTGGTGGCGTTGCAGTTCCTGCGCCAAGCCCAGCAACAGCACCCATTCCGAGGCGCGGTAGCTGCTCAAGTGGTGGCCAGGGTGCTGCCGGTCCGGCTGCAAGGTGGTTTGCAGGGCGGCGATCAGCGAGCGGCCTGGCCGCAAGCGCAGGCCCTGCGGCGGGTCCTGCAGCCAGTCTTCAGCCGGACACCTTGGCGCGTTGGGGTCGGGGTTGAGCCGGGTGTCCCGGGCCGCCCACACGGTGTTTTGCCGCACGCGGATGGCGGCGGCCCATTCTTCATGGCTGGGAAACGCCAAGGCCTGGGGGCTGGCCAGCATGGCCACCAGGATCTCGCGCGCCAAGTCGTCGGCATGGCGGGTGTCCAGGCCCAGGGTGTCACACAGTTGGCGTGTGTCGTGATCAGGCACCCAGTGCTCGGCCAGTGCCGGGCGCAGGCTGAAGTGCAAGGCCGGGCCCGGCAGGCCGCCGTGCTCGGGCAGCAGGGCCACGTCGACCAGGCTGGCCAGACCGTGCTGTTGCAGCTGACGCATGCTGGCCCAGTGCATGGACTGCAGGGCTTGGCCGTCCGGGCTGCGCAGCAGCACGCCACCCCGTACCGGGGCGGTCTGGGGGGCGGCAGCAGGGAAGGGCGTCAAGGCCTGTTTCAGGGCGCTCATACAGGCAGTATCGGCAGCGGGGGCGTGACTCAACCCCCGTGAAAACCCGTTTGTCGGACTCGGACATACCCTGAGGCCGCCCACTGGGGGCTGGCGCCTCAGGCGTGGGTGATCCAGTCGGCGTACTCGGGCGCGTCCAGGTGCGGCAAGGTGTTGTAGGTGACCAGGCTGTGGCGCTTGGGGGTGAAGTGGAACTCGCTCACGGAGCTGTTGCGGATGCGCAGGTTCAACTCGATGGTGGCTTCGGGGCTGGTGCCCAGGATGTGGCCCACGGCGGTGGAGATGGGACCGCCGCTGGAAACCAGCAGCACGTTGCCGTCGAAGTTCTGCCGCACATGTTCCAAAGCGCTGCTCACGCCGTGCACAAAGTCGTTGTAGCTGGGCATGCCGCGCGGGCTGACCACGCCCGCCATCCACTGTGTCAGGCCGTCGCGCAGCAGGCGAAAGTGGTGGCGGTACAGCTCGGGCGTGTCCGGCTTGGCCAGGGGCATGGGGTGGATGGCCTGGATCACGGCTTCGCTGTCGTACTCGTTGAGGCCGGGCCAGAGCAGCGGTTGGGCTTGCCAGTCCAGGCCCTTGGCCATGCCGGCCAAGGTTTCCTGGTGGCGCCGCAGGGTGCCGGTCAGCACGGCGTTGAACTCAATGCCCTTGAGCCGGAAGTATTCCCCCAGGCGCACGCTTTGCTTGTGCCCAAGCTCGCTCAATCGGTCGTAGTCGTCGGCTCCAAACGAGGCCTGGCCATGGCGCACAAGGTAGAGGGTTCCCATGGGGCGGATTCTGGCCGGGCCCCCCAGGCCGCACAGTCGCCCGGGCGACCGTTTGGCCCCGCGGCGTCACCCGGGTGACCGGGATCGCTGGCGTTAGCCCCCTTTTAAGCGGCGATGGCCGCCGTGCTCAGGACTTCGGCCATCATCGCGGCGTCCACATTGCCCCCCGACAGGGCCAGGCCCACGGTCAGGCCGCGCAGTGAATCGCGCTCTTGCAGGGCCGCGGCCAGGGCGGCCGCGCCGGCGCCTTCGGCCAGGTTGTGGGTGTCGGTGTAGAGGTGGTGCATGGCGCGCGCCACTTCGTCGTCACTGACTTGCACCAGGTGGTCCAGGCCTTTGGCCAGTACTGGCAAGGCGGCTGCGTCGGCCACGCGGCAGGCCATGCCGTCGGCCAGCCGCGTGCTGACCGGGGCTTCGACCACCCGGCCGGCGGCCAGCGAGTCGGCATAGGTGGTGGCGTGGGCGCTGACCACGCCCACGATGCGGGCGCGGTGGCCCAGGGCCTGTTTGGCGGCAATGGCCGAGCAGGCGCCCGAGCCCTGGCCGATGGGCACATAGACCACGTCCAGTGTGGGCACGGCGCGCAGGAACTCCCACCAGTAGGTGCTGACGCCGCGCAGCAAGTCGGGGTGGAAGCTGGGCACCATGTGGGCGTCTCGCGTGGCGGCCAGGCCGATGGCGTGTTCACGCGCGGCCTGGAAGTCGTCACCGTGTTCGATCAGCTGCACGCCCAGGGCGCGCATGGCGGCGTTTTTCTCCACCGAGTTGCCCAGGGGCACGACGATGGTGCAGGTCACGCCATGCTGGCGCGCGGCCCAGCCAATGCTCTGGCCATGGTTGCCTCGGGTGGCGCTGATCACCTCGCGCGGCAGTTCGCCTCGCTTGGCCAGTTGCTCGAAGTAGGTCAGGCCGCCACGGATCTTGAAGGCACCCACCGGGGTGTGGTTTTCGTGCTTGAGCCAGCAGTCGGCGCCCAGGCGCTCGCTCAACAGTCCCCAGCGGTACTGCGGTGTGGGCGGGAAGGCCCGGTACACGACCTGGGCCGCGGCTTCGATGTCGGACAGCGTGGGCAAGGCATTCAAGGGCATGGCGGGCTTTCGGTGGGGCGGTGGTCAGACGGGGGTGCTCAGGCTCACTGGGCCGCGGGGGCTGAGCAAGCGGGCGTGCAATTGGGCCGGGCCGCGCTGCACCGGCACCTCCAGCGCCAAGGCTTGCAGGGCCGCACTGAGCGGGGCGGGCTCGGGCAGGGACAGGCTGAAGTCCAGCAACTGCAGGCCCGAGGCGGGCAACTGGTCGACCGGGTGCTGCGCACCCCACTGGATCAAGGTGGGCAGGGTGCCGCCGAGCAGGCGCTGGCCATCGTCGCGCACGGTGATCTGCCAGGACAGCAGGCCGCTGGCGGTTTGGCGCGAGGCGGCCAACACCGGGCCACGCGCCAGGCCCTGCGTTTGCCAGGCCCGGCAGGCAGCCTGCACATCGGGGCAGCGCGCCACCCAGTGCTGCAGGCTGGGGCCCTGCTGGCGCAACTGGGCTTGCAGTTCAGGCTGGTCCAGGTCGAACCAGCGCTTCAAGGGGGGCTGGCGTTGCGGGGTTTGCGAGGGATCGATGGCCAGGATTTCCAGGTAGCTGGGCGGGCCGTTGGGGCGGTCCAGGCGCAGCAGGCGGTTGTGCGTGCCCATCAGCGGGTGGGCGCCACCCGGTCCGGGCGTCAGGCCCAGCGTGGCTTCGCACCAGGCCACACCCTCGTCCAGGGTGGCGGCCAGCACCACCAGGTGGTCGAGGGTGGCGGCGCTCACAGGTCCACCGTGCCTTCGATGCAGGTCACGCTGGCACCGCCCACCCACACTTGCTGGCTGTCGTCGCAGCGGATGTGCACGCGCCCGGCGCGGTCCAGGCAAGTGCCTTGGGCGGCGATGTACTCGCGCGGCGCATGGCCGTCGGCGATCAGCCACTGGGCCAGGCTGGCGTTGAGGCTGCCGGTGACCGGGTCTTCCGGCACGCCGATGGGGGCGGCAAAGGCGCGCACCTCCAGGCTGGGCGCCGTGGCGTCTTGCACGGGCGGGGCCATGCGCTGGTTTTGACCAAAGGCGCGTGCCTCGCGGTTGGAGCGCACGATCAGGCCGGTGCGCACCTCAGGGTGTTCGATGGCCACCACGCCCACTTTTTGACCCAGGGCTTTGAGCTCCAGGTGGTTGGGTTGCAGGGCCAGCACGGTTTGCGGGTGGTCCAGCAGCAGGCCCATCCAGACCGGGCCGTTGTCCAGCACCTGGGCCGCCAGCACCTGCTGCGGCTTGAGGCCCAGGGCCCGCGCCACTTGCGACAGCACGGCCGGGCTGGGGTCGCTGCGCGTCAGCGGCGGCGCGGCAAAGGCCAGGCGCTGCTGCGCGCCGCTGCCGTCACGGCGGATGCGCACCAGGCCGACGCGGCACTCTTGCACCACTTCATCGGCGCGCTGCGGCTGGCCGCCTTGGCGCAGCCAGGCGTGGCAGCTGCCCAGCGTGGGGTGGCCGGCAAAAGGCAGTTCGCCGCCGGGCGTGAAGATGCGGACTTGGTAGTCCGCGCCCTGAGCGCGGGCGGCCTCGCTGGGCAGCAGCACAAAAGTGGTCTCGGACAGGTTGGTCCAGCGCGCAAAGCGCTGCATGGCCTCGTCGTCGAGGCCGCGCCCGTCCAGCACCACGGCCAGCGGGTTGCCGTACCCGGCGGTTTCGGTGAAGACGTCGACTTGTTGGAAAGGGCGTTGGCTCATGGGGAGGGATTCACGCAATCTCAGGGGACAGGGGGACTGCACCCGCCCGGTGTGGGGCGGGTACGGCCGGGCGGCCTGGGGGCCGCAGGGGACTCAGGCCAGGGCTTGGCGCAGGGTCTTGGCCAGGGCGGCCACGCCGATGTTGATCTGCTCCACGCTGGCCGTCACAAAGGACAGGCGCAGGGTGCGCGGGTCACCGCCGTCGGCATAGAAAGGCGCGCCGGGCACGAAGGCCACGTTGTTCTCCACCGCCAGGGGCAGCAGCTTGACGCTGTCCAGGCCCGCGGGCAGGCGCAGCCACAGGAACATGCCACCCACCGGGCGGTTCCATTCCACGCCCAGGCCGGCGAACTCGCGTGTCAGCGCGGCCAGCATGGCTTCGCACTGGGCCTTGTAGAGGGCGCGGATCTTGGGCACGTGGGTGTCCAGGAAGCCGTCCTTGATCACCTCGGCCACCATGCGCTGGTTGAAGGTGGGGGTGTGCAGGTCGGCCGCTTGCTTGGCCTGCAGCAGCTTGGGGTACAGCGACTTCGGCGCCACCAGGTAGCCCAGGCGCAGGCCGGGGGCCAGCACCTTGGAGAAGGAGCCCAGGTACAGGGTGTTGTCCGGGGCGCGCGCGGCCAGTGGGGCCGGGGGCGGGGCGTCGAACCACAGGTCGCCGTAGGGGTTGTCCTCGATCACCGGCAGGCCGGCGGCCAGGGCGCTCTCGGCCAGGGCCTGGCGGCGGGCGTCGCTCATGGTGCGGCCGGTCGGGTTCTGGAAGTTGGGCAGCAGGTAGACAAAGCGGGCGCGGTCGGCGGCGCTGCCGTCACCCGCAGCCTGGCGGGCCAGGTCCGCGGGGTCCGGGCCTTCGGCGTCACAGGCGATGTTGGCCACGCGGGGTTCCATCGGCGTGAAGGCCTGCAGGGCGCCCAGGTAGGTGGGGGTCTCCACCAGGATGCGGCTGCCGCGGTCGATCAAGATCTTGGCCACCAGGTCCAGGCCTTGCTGGCTGCCGGTGGTGATCAGCACCTGGTCGGGGCTGACGTCCCAGGGCAGTTGCTGGGCGATGAACTCGCGCAGCACCGGCAGGCCTTCGCTGGACGCGTATTGCAGCGCCGCGGCGCCGTCTTCGCGCAGCACCTTGGCGCTGGCTTCGGCAAAGGCCTCGATGGGGAAGGTCTTGGGCGACGGCAACCCCCCGGCAAAGCTGATGATGCCGGGCTTTTCCGTGACCTTCAGGATCTCACGGATGGCCGACGGGTTCATCTTGTGGGCGCGTTCAGCCAGCGTCCAGTTGGGGGTGCTCATGAGGCGTTTCCTTTCGAATTCAGGGAGGTCAAACTGGGATTGTCCGTCTTTGCGGGGCTGCCCACCGGCGCTTTGCGCCCGGCAAACACCGTGGCCACCACGGCGCAGGCAAACAAAACGGTGGGCAGGTCCAGTTGTTCGCCCAGCAAAGGCACGGCAAACAGCATGGACAGGAAGGGTTGCAGCAGCTGAACCTGGCTCACGCGCACCGTGCCCCCCAGGGCCAAGCCCCGGTACCAGGCAAAAAAGCCCAGCCACATCGAGCCCACGGCCACGTAGGCAAAAGCCCCCCAGGCGGACAGGGGCATGGTGCTGGTGGGGCGGCTGTCCCAGGCCAGCGGTGCGCTCAGCGGCAGTCCAATCAGCAGGGCCCAGCAGATCACATGTTCGGCCGGCATCTGGCGCGACAGGCGCCCGCCGTAGGCGTAGCCCACCGCGGCGCAGGCCATGGCCAGCAGCAGCAAGCCGTCGGCCGCCTGCAGTCCCAGGCCGCTGCCGCCCGCGTGGGTCAACGCGAACGTCACCACCAGGGCGCTGCCGACGCCAGCCCAGGCCCAGAACTGCCAGGACGGGCGCTGCCGGTGCAGCACGGCGCCGACCGCGGCGGTGGCCAGGGGCAGCACGCCCACGATCACGCTGGCGTGCATGGCCTCGACATGGCGCATGGCGATCGAGGTGAACAGCGGAAAACCAAACACCACGCCCAGCGAGGTCAGCAGCAGCGGCAACCACTGATCGCGCTGCGGCCAGCGCGCCCGGGTGGCCAGCAGGTACAGCGCCGACAGGCCGGCGGCCACCACGGCGCGCCCCATGGCCAGGAACTGGCCCGACATCAGCGGGGCGTCGGGTTGCCCCACGGCCAATCGGGTCATGGGCAGGGTCAGGGCAAAAATGGCCACGCCCAGTGCGCCCAGCCAAAGGCCTCGGCGCAGATCGTTGGCGGTGGTGGTGTGGTGGCTCACAGCGCACTCCACAGCAGCCAGACGGCGGTCAGGGCCAAGGCGCTGGCCATGGTGCGGTTGAACACCAGCAGGCGCTGGCCCTGGGCCAGCCAGTGGCGCAGCAGCGAGCCCACCAGGGCGTAGGCCAGGTTGCTGGTGAAGGCAAAGAAAATCATCACGGGCAGGATGATCAGAAAGCGCTGCAGCGGGTCGGCCTGGCCCGCCACAAAGGCGGCCACGATGGACAGGGCCAGCATCCAGGCCTTGATGTTGAGGAACTGCAGCAGCACCCCCTTGCCAAAGGTGACGTTCAGGCGCGAGGCGTCGGCCTGGGTCAGTTGGCGGCTGTTGGCCAGGCGCGCGGCCAGCCACAGCAGGTAGGCCATGCCGGCCAGCAAGATGCCCCAGCGCAACACCGGCGCGGCCAGGATCAGCGCCCCCGCCCCAGCCGAGCAAAAGGCCAGCAGCAGCGACCAACCCACCGGCACCGCGCAGACAAAGCCCATCGCGCGGCGCAGGCCAAAGTTGGCTGCCAGCGCTGTGGACAGCGTGGTGTTGGGCCCAGGGGTGAAGCTGCTGGCCGTGGCCAGGATCAGCAGGGCGGAGAGTTCTTGCCAATTCATGACGGTCACTTTATAGTTTTTAACCAGCACAGAACCAATACAGTTTTCCTGACGTTTTGAAAATCTGTATTGGTAATCCGATCAGCACAGTTGGCCGCACAGCGGCCTGGCGCGGCCCCAGGCCTGCGCTTTGAAAGCCGCCCCATGCTCACCCGCCACGCCACCCAATCCCTCACTGAACAACTGGCCGAGCGCTTTGCCGAGCGCATCCGCGCCCGCCTGCTGGCGCCCGGCTCGCGCCTGCCTTCGGTGCGCGAATGCGCGCGCCAGCAAGGCGTGAGTGCCTACACCGTGGTGGCCGCTTACGACCAGCTGCTGGCCCAGGGCCTGGTGGAGGCCCGGCGCCAGCGCGGCTTTTATGTGCGCGACCTGAGCAGCAAAAGCCCGGCCCCACCCGAGGCCACCCCGCGCAGTGCCGCCGCGGCGGTGCTGGGGGAAAGCCCCTTGCCCTCGGGCTCGCATGTGAACGCGGCAGCCCTGATCCGGGGCATGTTCCACCAGGCGTCGAACAAGCCGCAACCGGGCTCGGGTGTGCTGCCGCCCGACTGGCTGGAGACCACCTTCATGCCTGCGGCGGTGCGCAAAGTGACCAGTACACGGGCGCTGCAAGACAGTTCGCTGCGCTATGGCGACCCGATGGGCGACGCCGAACTGCGCCGGGTGCTGGCGCAGCGCCTGGCGGCCATCAACATCACGGCGGTGCCCCAGCAGATCATCACCACCGTGGGGGCCACGCATGCGCTGGACATCGTCAGCCGCACCCTGCTCAAGCCCGGTGACCCGGTGATGGTGGAAGAGCCCGGCTGGTCGGTTGAGTTCGCGCGGCTCGACGCCCTGGGCATGAAGATCCTGCCCGTGCCGCGCCACGCCGATGGGCCTGACCTGGCGGTCATGCAGCGCTACTGCGAGGTGCATGCGCCCAAGCTGTTTGTCAGCGTCAGCGTGTTCCACAACCCCACCGGCTACTGCCTGACACCCGGCAGCGCGCACCGGGTCTTGCAACTGGCCGCCAAGCATGATTTCTATGTGGTCGAAGACGACACCTACGGCCACATCGCGCCCGAACACGCCACCCGCCTGACCGTGCTGGACGGTCTGCAGCGCAGCATTTATGTGAGTGGTTTTGCCAAGATCCTGGCGCCCAACTGGCGCGTCGGCTTCCTGGCCGCGCCGCCGCGCCTGGTGGAGTCGCTGCTGGACACCAAGCTGCTGGCCACGCTGACCACGCCCTCGCTGCTGGAAAAAGCCCTGGCCCTGTGCATCGAGCAAGGCCAGCTGCGCCGCCATGCCGAGCGGGTGCGCATCCGGCTGGAGGCGGCACGGGTGCGCAGCGTCAAGCTGGCCCAGCAGGCGGGCTGCACCTTTGCGGCCGAGCCGGCGGGCCTGTTTGGCTGGGTCGACACGGGCGTGGACACCGATGTGCTGGCCCAGCGCATGCTGGACCTGGGCTACCTGCTGGCGCCGGGCGCGCTGTTCCATGCGCGGCGCCAACCCAGCACCCTGATGCGCATCAACTTCGCCACCACGCAGGATGCGGCCTTCTGGAAGGTGTTCGCCCAGGTGCTGCGCGACAGCCGTTGAGGCCTGTCAGGCCGAGGGCGGCGGGCTGGGCGGGATGCGCTGGCTGCACAGCATGTGCAGCAGGGCGCGGTTGAGTTCTTCGGTGTCAAACTCGTGCGCCTGGCGCAGCGAGCGGATGGCCGCCATGTCCCCTTCGCCCAGGGCCCGCGCCAAGTCCAGCGCGGCCACATAGGGGCCGGACTGGGTCACGTTGGCCGCGTAGATGCGGTCGGACAGGGGCAGGCGGTGCAAGATCGTGCCCAGAGGTTCACCGAGCAACACATCAAGCTGGGAGAACAGGCCGCACAGGTAGACCTCGCGGCGCAGGTCTTCTTCGACGCCCGCGTCCAGGATGTGCTCCATCAGGCGCGCCCGCAGCACCATGGCCATGCGCACGGGCTGCAGGTCGGCGTCGGTGCTGGCGTGGGGGAGCTGCCCGACGATCCATTTCTCCAACTGGGTGTAGCCCATCATCATCAGGCCGTGGCGCAGCGACTCGATGCCGGTGCGCAGGCCGAAGGCGGCGGAGTTGACCAGGGTCAGGAAGCGGTAGCAGAGCAGGGGCTCCTCGCTGAGGATGTCCTCCAGCGAGTCCATCGACTCGTCGCGCGTGATGGCCCGCACCAAACGCTCCAGCACGGCGCGCGAGGGCGGCAGCTCGCGCAGCCGGTGCGCGTAGAGCACGTCCTCGTCGGGCCAGCCCAGTACCGAGCGCGCGTGTTTTTGGTCCAGGCAGTGGCTGACCAGGGCTGCGCTGGGCAGGTTTTCGTAGCTGTGAGCGGGCTGGATGGGGCTGCGCAAGAACGCAGCGGAGGGCGCGTTGGGAAAGCGCTTTTGGTGCAGCGCCGCTTGCAGGGCTTCGGCGGCGTCTTCGGGATCCAGGCTGAGCAGACCATGGTGGAAGGGCCGGCGCGGATCGGGCGTGGGCAGCGCGCGCAGCGGGCCACGCCAGACCAGGGGGGCGCCGCGCTGATGGGCGTCTTGCACCTGTTGGCGCAACTCGGGGAGGGCCAGCCAGTCGCCTGGGACGGTGATCTGGGGCGCCTCGGCGTCGGCATGCGCGAGCAAGTCGGCCAGCAGCTCTGGGCTGTCACAGCTCAGCAGCAGGGGCGGGGAGTCGGCGTTCCAGAGCTCGCCCAGGGTGCGCAGCAGGTGTGGCGCGTCGACCCAGCAGGCGGGCTCGGCGGCAACACGCAGTTCGACCCCCGCCAGGTCGCGGCTGCGCCCCCACAAAGGGCGGTACGCCAGGGTGATGCTGCCCAAGACCGATTGAACCATGCGAGGGGTGCTACTTCAGGAAGTCAAACAGATTCATGCTCTGGATTTGCGCATAGGACTTCAGAGCCGCTTGGTAGCCAATGCTCTGATTCTGAAAGTCCGAGATCCCCTGAAGCATATCCAGATCTTCGGCGCGCGATCGGTCGCCTTCCAAACGGACGGCGCGGCTTTGCTGGTTGGAGTCGATCACATCAGCGTTGTTCAGGTAGTCGCCGGCCAGGCCACGCGCCGATTGGATCGACACAAAAGCGTAGTCCAGCGAGCTCAGCGCCGTGGTGACGGCCGCCGTGCGGGCGACGTTGTTGGCGGCCTTGCTGATGTCGTTGATGGCGCTGTCCATGACATCAAAAATCGTGGCCTTGGGCTTGGCGACGAACACATCGCCTGCCGCTGGCGTGCCGGTGACCGTCATCGACAGGTCGTTGTTGCTGGCGCCGCCGAAGGAGGCGGTGGTGCCCGACAGGGTCAGCGAGACCGGCGCGGCCGTGGGGTCGTTCAGGTCGGTCACGTCATAGGTGGTGGCCGAGGTGAACTTGAGCTGGTAGGCGTGGCCTGCCGAGGCACTCAGGCCCGAGGCGCCGCTGACCGTGACGTTGCTGGCCGTGCCCGTGCCGGTGTTGGCGCTGGCTGCGCCCACATAAAAGGTCCCGGCGCCGGCACTGCCCACGCCCGGATTGGCGCTGTTGCCATTGCTGTTGAGGCTGGCAAAGGCGGCACGGCCATCGATGGTGTTGGGGATGGTGACGTCGGTGCCGGTTTGCTGGCCCGGGATGCCGGTGAAAACCACGCCGCTGCTGACCGTGGCTTCGGAGAAGGGCGCCACGCTGCTGCCCAGGCCACCGAACAGGGCTTGGCCGTTGGCGTCGGTGGTGTTGGCGTAGCTCAGGATCTGGTTGCGCAGGGTCTTGAGCTGCTGGGTGATGGTGCCCAAGTCGCTGGGGGTGTTGGCGCCGTTGCCGGCCTGCACCACCAGTTCGCGGAAGGACTGGATCGCGTCGCTGGTCTGGCCGAGCACGGTTTCAGCGTGCGCCATATTGTCTTTTTGCAGCGACAGAGCGCGCTGCTGGATGGTGACCTGGGCCGAGCGGGTGACAGCGCGCTCGGCCTGGGCGGCGGCGGTCGGGTCGTCGCTGGGCTTGAGCACGCGCTTGCCCGAGGTCATGTTGCTTTGCAGCTTGGTCAGCCCGGCCTGGCGCGAGCTGATGTTGTTGATCGCGGTGGCGTAGGCATCGGAGGAGCCGACCCGGGCGAAGAAATTGGACATGGTGTCTACCTTTCAGGGCCGCTTCAGCGCATGGTCTGCAGCAAGGTGTCAAAGATGCTCTGCGCCGTCTGCACGATCTTGGCCGAGGCCTGGTAGGCCTGTTGGTACTGCAGCAGGTGGGCGGCTTCTTCGTCGAGGTTCACGCCCGACACCGAGGTGCGGGCCGCCTCGGCATTGCTGGCAATCGACGTGGACACATCGGCCGCGTACTGGGCGCTTTGCGAGCGCACCCCGATCTGGGCCATCAAGGCGGCGTAGGTGTCAGACAGCGGCGTCTTGTCGTAGGTTGCCTTGGTGCTGAGGTTGTACAGCGACTTGGCGTTGCCGCCGTCCTTCTTCTGGGTGGCCAGGTCAGCGGTGGTGGTGGGGCGTTGCACCACGATGGAGTCACCCGCCTTGGGGGTGCCGGTCAGGGTCATGGTCCAGCCTTGGCTGTGGACATCACCGACGGCGGGAATGGGTTGGCCCGGCGTGTAAGTGAAGGGGCCCGCAGGGGTGATGACGCTGCCCGAGCTGGGGTCGACAAACTGGTACTGGTTGCTCGAGGTGAACTTGATGGCCATGGGCGTGGCCGTTTGGACGCTGGCCAGGTAGCCCAGTGGGGGGCCACCCGTGGCGGTGGCCGGGTTGGACTGCAGGCTGGCCAGTGTCATCGTGCCGGTGTTCTGGGTCCCGAGCGTGGCCTGTATCGGGTTGGCCACGGCCAGGGCGGAGGGCGAGGCAATCGCCACCTGAACCTGTTGCGCGGCCTGGTCGTAGGGGCGCAGCAAGAAGGTATCCCCGTTGGCGGGGGTGCCCGAACCCGCCTGGATGGTCAGGCCATCGACCGTGATGGGCAGGGCCGTGGCCGGGCTGGGCGTGACCACGGTGTTGTCGGACAGGCGGGTCACCGAGCTGATCACGCCGGCGGCACCAAAGGTCAGTTTGTAGTCCGAGAGTTGCAGCTGGCTGTCATTGGCCACAAAGGCGTTGATGGTGGCCGTCGAGTTGCCGGTGGCCGCAATGGCGCTGATGCCGATCGGGTTGAACAGGTTGGTGCCCGCGTTGCCGTTGAGGTCCACCCCAGAGACGTGCTGGGTGTTCATTTCATGGGTCACGGCCAAGGCCATGCGGCCCAGCAGGTTGCGCGCTTCGGCCAGGTCGGTGTTGTGGAACTTCAGCAAGCCCACCACTTCGCCACCGGTCAGGCTGTTCTCGTCGATTTCGGTCACCTGCCCACCGGCCTGGGTGATCTGCAGCTTGAGCGTGTTTTGGTCGCCCGGGAAGCCCTTGGGTTGGCTGAAGCTGACGGTGGCCGATTGGGCGCCCAGCACCAGTGGTTGGTTGGCCAGAAACACGTTCAGCGAGCCGTCGTCCGCTGCCACCGTGGTGGTTTGCACCTTCTGGTTGAGCTGGTTGAGCATGTTGTCACGCTTGTCCAGCAAGTCGTTGGGCGGCTGGCCCGAGCTCAAGGCAAAGGCAATCTGGGCGTTCAAGGTGGCCAGTTGCTTGGCCATGGCGTTGATGACCACTTCGTCATCCCCGAGTTGCAGCTTGGCGTTTTGCTGCAAGTCGCTGAGCTGGTTGCTGGCACTTTTGAAGCGCGAGGCCATTTCCTGGGTCTGCGTGATGGCCACGGTGCGCGCGGTCAGGTCACTGGGCGCGTTGGCCACGTCGGAGAAGGCGTTGATGGTGTTGTTGATGGCCTGGCCCAGGCCATTGGTGCCGCCGACGAAGATGTTCTCCATCTGCGCCACCTTCTCGGCCCGGGTCACGTCCAGGGCCTTGATGGAGGCGGTGGCCGTGGCCTGCTTGGCCAGGAACTGGTCGTAGACGCGCTGCACGGTCGAGACCTCGACCCCTTTGCCGATGTAGCCGCTGCCAGTGAACTCGCCCTGCACGGCGCTCATCACCGCGGTCTGGCGCGAGTAGCCCGCCGTGTTGACGTTGGAGATGTTGTTGCCCGTGACCTGCAAAGCCACTTGGTTGGACATCAGCGCGCGCGCGCCCAGGTTCAGCAGGCCGCTCATGCGACACCTCGCCACGGTTGATTGCGCTGCAGTTGCTGCGTGGTGCTGATGGCGCGGCTGAGCTTGCTGGCGTAGGCCGGGTCGGTGGCGTAGCCGGCGCGTTGCAGTTCGTTGGCAAACGCGACCACCGAGCCGGTTTGCTGGCGCGCGTTGGCGTAGCGTGGGTTCTGGTTGATCAGCTTGGCGTAGTCCTGGAAGGACTGCTCATACGAGTCGTAGGCGCGGAACTTGGCCACGGTCTTCTTGGGCTCGCCGTTGACGTATTCGGTGGTGGTCACCTCGGCCACCTTGCCGGTCCAGCCGGGGCCGGCCTTGATGCCGAACAGGTTGAACGAGGGCGTGCCGTTGGCGTTCTTGATCTCGTGCTTGCCCCAGCCGGTTTCATGGCCGGCCTGGCCCAGCATGTAGCTGGCGGGGATGCCGCTTTGCTGCTCGACCTTGGCGGCAGCCTGCTCCAGCCGCTGCACAAAGCCAGCTTGGCTGGCGGTGGTTTTCAGGGGCTTGGCGCTGCTGGCGTCGCTGGTCGGCGGCAGGGCCGGCAGCTTGGGGCTGGCGGGCAGGCGGTTGCCCAGCGACAAGGTGCTGGGGGTGTCAAAGGCGGGGGTGTCGGCCACGCCCATTTGGCGTGACAGCTGCTTGGCGATCAGGTCGGACAGACCGCCCGGTTTGCCCGACATCTGCACCGAGAACTGCTGGTCCAGCATGTCGTGGCCCAGGTTCTCCTGGGCGCTGTCCAGCATGCCGGACTTCATGGTCGCGTCGCGCATGCTCTTGAGCATTTCGCGCATGAACAGCGACTCGAACTGCTTGGCCGCTTCCTGGATGGCGGCCGGGTCCTTGTTGCCCGCTTGCAGCTTGAGCGCGTTGAGCGAACGCGCATCGGCGGTCAGCTGGTTGTTGCTGTTGAGCGGGGTGAGGGCCATGTCAGATCACCTCCAACTCCGCGTTCAAGGCACCGGCGGCCTTGATGGCTTGCAGAATGGCCAGCAGGTCTTGCGGCGTGGCGCCCAGGGCGTTGAGTGCCCGCACCACGTCGGCCAGTTGCGGCGAGGCGGGCAGGTTCATCAGGATGCCGGGGTCTTGCTTGATCTGGATGTCCGACTTTTGCGCCACCACGGTCTGGCCGGCGGACAGCGCATTGGGTTGGCTGATCACCGGGGTGGAGCTGATCGAGATCGACAGGTTGCCGTGGGCGATGGCGCAGGGCCCCAAGGTCACGGCCTGGTTGAGCACGATGGAGCCGGTGCGGGTGTTGATCACCACCTTGGCGGCAGGGGCCACGGTTTCGATGGGCAGCTCTTCGAGGTCGGCAATGAAGTTGACGCGGGCATCGGCATCGTTGGGCGCGCGCACTTGCACCGTGCGGCCGTCCAGGGCGCGTGCAATGGCCGTGCCCTTGCCCAGCTTGGCGTTGATCGCGCCAGCCACCAGGCGGGCGGTCTGGAAGTCCGAGGCATTCAGACCCAGGTTGATGGTGTCGCCCTCTTGCAGCGGGGTGGGCACCGAGCGTTCGACCTGGGCGCCACCGGGGATGCGGCCTGCGCTCAGGTGGTTGATCTGCACCTTGGAGCCGCCCGACGAGGCACCCGCGCCGCCGACCACCAGGTTGCCTTGGGCCAGGGCGTAGATTTCACCGTCCACACCGCGCAGCGGCGTGGTCACCAGGGTGCCGCCCTTGAGCGATTTGGCGTTGCCGATGGAGGACACGTTGATGTCGATCATCTGCCCGGGTTGGGCGAAGGCAGGCAGTTGGGCGGTGACGATCACCGCAGCCACGTTCTTGAGCTGCAACTGGGCCGAGCCCGGCGGCAAGGTGATGCCCAACTGCTGCATGTAGTTGGACAAGCTCTGCGTGGTGTAGGGCATCTGGGTGGTCTGGTCGCCCGTGCCGTCCAGGCCGACCACCAGACCGTAACCGGTCAAGGAGTTGCTGCGCACGCCTTGCACGGCGGCGACTTCTTTGATGCGGATCGCCTGGGCCGGCAGACTCGTCAGGCCCACGGCCAGCAGGGTCAGGGCCACGAGGCAGCGACCCCCCTGTTGGGCCAGTCGCCTGAGGTTCGAGAATGTGGGCACGGAGTTCATGCTTCACATTCTGCGAGCTTTCAAAACGGGCTAAGGGTCGAAAAGAATCGGGACAACCAGCCAATTGTCTGGGCTTCGTCGGCGCCGCCACGGCCACGCGACTGGATGCGCACGTTGGCCACTTGGGTCGAGGCCACGATGGAGCCGGGCTGCAGCGAGCGAGGGTCGATGGTGCCGGAGAACTTCATCACGTCCACGGTCTGGTTCAGGCCGATTTGCTTCTCGCCGGTGACCATCAGGTGGCCGTTGGGCAGCACTTCGATGACCGTGGCCGTGATGGAGCCGGTGAAGGTGTTGACCGCCGACACATCGCCCTTGCCCGAGAAGGTGTTGGCCGTGCCCGCGCCCAGCTTGGCCTTGTCGGTCAGCGTGCTGTTCAGGAAGGGGAAGGCGGTGATGGATGAGCTCAGCGAGGTGGTGCGGTCGGTTGCCGTCGAGGTCTTGGTGCTGGCCGAGACGTTTTCCACGATCTGGATGGTCACCACGTCGCCCACCATGCGGGCGCGCCGGTCTTCGAAGGCCGGGCGGTAGGTGGAGGTGCGGAACAGGCTGCCCCCGGCGGCGGGCGCGGTGGACGAAATGGGGGGCAGGTCTGGCGGTGTGGTGGGGGGCATGTCCACCTTGGGCGCCGGCGCCAGGGTTTCGCAGGCGCTGCACAGCAAGGCCAGGCCACCGGTGGCCAGCCAGAGCCAGCGGGGGCGATGCGGGAGGGCGGTGCGTTGGGGGGCGTTGGAGCGGTTCATGGCGGGTCCCTTCCTGGGGCGCGGGGCAAGTCGGTGGCGGGCGGGCAGGCGATGCCAGCGGATCAGACAGGCGGGGCCAGCGGCCCGGGCCTCAAATCTGGCTGAGCTTTTGCAGCATCTGGTCCGAGGTTTGCACCGCCTTGGAGTTCATTTCATAAGCGCGCTGGGTCTGGATCATGTTGACCAACTCCTGCACGATGTTGACGTTGGAGGTTTCCACAAAGCCTTGCTGCAGCGTGCCCAGGCCGTTGGAGCCAGGGGTGCCGGTGGCGGGTTGGCCCGAGGCGGCGGTTTCGGCGTACAGGTTGCCGCCTTTGGGCTCCAGGCCGGCCGGGTTGACGAAGTTGGCCAGCGCGATGGTGCCCATGGGCTGGGGCGTGGTGTTGCCGGGGATGGTGGCGGTGACCACGCCGTCGGCGCTGATCGACACACTTTGCGCCGTGGCCGGGATGGTCACGCCGTTGGCAACGGGCAGGCCCGCGGACGTGACCATGCGGCCCTGCGAGTCGAGCTGGAAGGAGCCGTCACGGGTGTAGCCAATGGTGCCGTCGGGCATGGTGACCTGGAAGAAGCCATTGCCCTTGACTGCCACGTCCAGCGAGTTGCCCGACTGCTGCATGCTGCCTTGCGCAAAGGAGCGCGCCGTGGCCACGGTGCGCACGCCCAGGCCCACTTGCAGGCCGGTGGGCAATTGCGACTGCTCGGTGCTGTTGGAGCCGACCTGGCGCAGGTTTTGGTACATCAGGTCTTCGAACACGGCGTTGGCGCGCTTGAAGCCATTGGTGGAGACGTTGGCCAGGTTGTTGGAAATGACATCCAGCTGGGTTTGCTGGGCTTCCATGCCGGTCTTTGAAATCCAGAGCGAATTGATCATGTCGGTTCTCCGTGGGCGTTCTGGGCTCAGCCCTGAATGTTCAGCAACTGGCTGGCAGATTTGTCATTGGCTTCGGCGCTGGTGAGCATCTTCATCTGCCCTTCAAACTGGCGCGCAGCCTGGATCAGGCCAACCATGGCCTCGACCGAGTTGACGTTGGAGCCTTCCAGTGCGCCGGTCTGCACCTTGGCGGTGGCGTCGTTGTTCAGCGGGTTGCCCGAGGCCGCGCGGAACAGGCCGTCGGTGCCTCGGCGCAGCGGGTCTTCGTTGGTCGGCGTGACCAGTTTCAGGCGGCCCAGGGTGGTGGGCGGCTGGCCGGTCATCTTGGAGGTCACCGTGCCGTCGGTGCCCAGCGACAGTTCCGAGCCCGGGGGCACGTCAATTGGCGCGCCGCCGTCAGACAGCACCGGCAGGCCACCCGCGTTGACCAGGGTGCCTGTCGAGGAGACTTGCAGCGAGCCGTTGCGGGTGTAGGCCTCGGTGCCGTCCAGGCCCTGCACCGCAAACCAGGCATTGCCCTGGGCCATGGCGTCCATGGCGTTGTTGGTGCGTTGGGCGGGGCCCGCATCGTTTTTGTAGCCGGTGGTCGCTTCGAGTGCGAACACGCGGGTGCTGGCGCCCGGGCCTTGCAGAGGCACCGAGCGGTAAGCGGTCATCTCGGCCCGGAACCCATTGGTGGAGGCATTGGCCAGGTTGTTCGACAGCACGCTGGTCAATTGCGTGGCGGCGTTGGCGCCCGTCATTGCGGTGTAGATCAAACGGTCCATGGTGGGTGTCCAGCTGGGTTCTCAGGCTAAGCGTCAGGCTGCGCGATCAGCGCAGGTTGACCAGGGTGTTCATGATCTGGTCTTCGGTCTTGATGGTTTGGGCGTTGGCTTGGTAGGAGCGCTGTGCCGTCATCATGTTGACCAGCTCTTGGGTCAGGTCGACGTTGGACTCTTCCAACGCGCCGGCCTGCAGGCTGCCAAAGTTGCCGCTGCCCGGGGCGCCTTGGGTCGGGGGGCCGGAGGCATAGGTTTCCTTCCAGTCGCCGCCATTGACCTGCATCAGGCCTTGGTTGTTGCGGAAGCTGGCCAGGGCCAGTTGGCCGGCGGACTGGGTGGTGCCGTTGGAGTAGCTGGCCGTCAAGGTGCCATCTGCGCCAATCTTCACGCCCGTGAGCTTGCCGTCGGCATAGCCGGTTTGCGACACATTGTTGGTGGCGAAGGCCGAGGCGAACTGGGTCGTGCCCTTGAGGTCCAGGGTGAAGGCCACCGGGTTGGCGCCGTTGGTGGTCGGCGTCGGGCCCGCGATGCTGATCTTGCCGTTGGTGGCGGGCGTGGTGGTCAGGGCGCCGCTGGAGTCAAAGCTCACGGTGGAGGCGCTGCTGATCGCGCCCGAGCCGGTCTTGGTGTAGACGTTCCAGGTGTTGGTGGCCGAGGCCTTCTGGAAGTACACCGTCACGGGGATGGCCGTGCCCAGCGAGTCGTAGGCGTTGAAGGTGGTGCTGTACTGGGCCAGCAAGGGGTCGGTCGCGTCTTGCGGCGAGCCGGCCGTGGCCGTGTTGGGCAGGTTGAACTGGGCGGTGGCGCCGTAGGTGGTGGGCGAGGTGGTGATGTCGTCGCCGGTGGCCTTGGCGGCGATCGAGCCCGAGGTGGGCAGGGTCAGCGGCACGGGGTTGGTGCTCAAGGGCTTGCCAGTGGTGGGGCTGGTTTGGTAGCCCAGCACCTTGGCGCCGTTGTTGGTGACGATGTTGCCGGTCTTGTCGAGCTTGAAGTTGCCCGCGCGGGTGTAGCCGGCCGAGCCGTCAGCTTCTTGCAGTTGGAAGAAGCCGTTGCCGTTGATGGCCACGTCCAGGTTGTTGCCGGTGATGTTCAGCGTCCCTTGCGAGAACTGCTGGGCCACGGCCGCCACCGACACCCCGATGCCCGAGTTGTCGCCACCGGCCACGCCGATGGCCGAAGAGACGAGTTCGGAGAACTCGGCGCGCGATGCCTTCATGCCATACGTGTTGGCGTTGGCGATGTTGTTGCCGATGACGTCCAGCCCCTTGGCGGAGGCGTTGAGTCCGGAGAGGCCTGCTTGGAAACCCATGTTGTGCTCCTTGGATGGTGAAGGGTTGGGGGGCTCAGTAAACCGAAACGATCTTGTCGTAGCTCACCGTGCCGCCGTTTTTGAGCGTGATGGCGAGTGCGCCGTTGTTGCTGCCCACCGAGCTCACCTTGTCGTGGCTGTAAGTGGTGGGGGTGACGCTGCTGCTGCCGTTCTTGGCCACCACCGTGTACTTGAGCGCTTCCTTGCCCTTGTACGAAGAAGCGTCCCAGCTGACATCGTGGCGTCCAGCGCTTTGCGTGCCCATGGGCACGGTGGCCAGCAACTGGCCGCTGGCGGTGCTGATCTGCACCTGCACGTCGGCTGCATTGCTGGGCAGGTCGAAGGTGCCGGTGGCGGTGACCTTACCGGCCGCGTCGGTGCTGGTGCCCAGGGTGTTGCCACTGGTGAGCACCTCGCGCCCAATCAGGGAGCCGCCCTGCATCAGCTGCATGGACGAGAACTGGCTGGCCATGGTCTGCATGGTGGAGTTGAGCTGCTGGATGCCGGTGACGGTGTTGATCTGCGCGATCTGCGAGGTCATCTGCGCGTTGTCCACCGGGTTCATCGGGTCTTGGTGCGTCATCTGCGCCACCAGCAGCTTGAGAAAGCGGTCTTGCTGGTCGGCGGGGCTGCTTTGCTCCAGACCATTGGCGCTGGCGCTGGTGCTGCTGCCGGTGCTGGCCGTGCTGCTGTTGGTGTTGTAGCTGTAGTTGCCGCTGGCGTCGACGGAAATGCTGGACATGGGGCGCTCCTAGGGGCGGTTGGCCTGGGTTCAAGAACCCATTTGCAGGGTCTTGAGAAGCAATGACTTGGCGGTGTTCATCACTTCGACGTTGTTCTGGTAGGCCCGTGAAGCCGAGATCATGTTGACCATCTCCTCCACTGGGTTGACGTTGGAATGGGCGACAAAGCCATCGGCGTCGGCCATCGGGTGGTTGGGGTCGAAATCCTTGCGGCCTGGCTGGTTGTTTTCGGTGATGGCGCTGACCTTGACGCCCGCCGTGGTGCCGTTGTCGGCCATGGGCACGGTCTGGAACACCACCTGGCGCGCCTTGTAGGTCTGGCCATCGGGGCCCGCCATGGCGTCGGCGTTGGCCATGTTGCTGGCCACCACGTTGAGGCGCTGGGACTGCGCGCTGATGGCGCTGCCCGAGACGTTGAAGATGGAGAACATCGACATGGGTTGCCTTGCCTTTCTGGAGAGCCGCTCACTGGCCCTGGATGGCGCTCAGAATGGTCTTGGAGTAACCATTGATGAAGCGCAGGGTGGCTTCGTAGCGCACCGAGTTATCGACAAAATTGGCCCGTTCGCGGTCCAGGTCCACCGTGTTGTTGTCCATCGCCGGTTGCGATTGCACCGTGTAGCCCTGCTGCAGCGAGGTCGTGGACAGCATGGGCAGCGGGATGTGGCCGGCCTGCGTCGCCCCTTGCTGGCTGGGTGTCGACGCCAGCGCACTGCCCGTGCCCGGGGCGGTGGGCTTGAGCGTCAGGTTGTTGGCGCTGGTCGCGTCGCGCATGGCGTCGGCGAACTTGAAGTCGCGTGCCACGTAGCCGGGGGTGTCGGCGTTGGCGATGTTGCTCGCGATCGTCCGCTGACGCTCCGACCGCAGCGTCAATGCCTTGGCCTGGAAGTCGAGGGGTTGGATCATTTTGTTGAGCATGGCGGTTCTCTGTTCGGCGGTGGTCTCGGGTGAGGTGGGGGCGGTTCTCCGGCTTGCTGTCGATTATGGAAATCCGCCGCCCAGCCAATAAGGCAATGAAGGCGTGGAAATCCGTGTTGTTCGCGGGATGCTGCGCGGCCCAGCGGCCTACAGTTCGCTCGTCTCAATGGGGCCTTTGGGCCCATCGCAACAGGGGTTCACCATGAAATCGTTTGGCATTCAAAGCACTTGGCGCCCACTGGCTTGGTTGCTGGCGGGTGCTTTGGCATGGGCCGCCCCGTTGGTGGGCGCCCAGGGCGTCGCCCCCGCTGCTGCACCGTCCGAGTCCGTCGGGCCCGAAGCGGCCCGACTGACCCAGCGCTGGATCGACCAGGAACTGGCGCGCAGCCCAGCGCTGCAAAACGGGGCCTTGCGCATGGAGGTGGTGGTGGGCACGCTGGACGAGCGTTTGCGCCTGGCGCCTTGCAGCCGGGTGGAACCCTATTTGCCGCCCGGCCAGCGCCTGTGGGGCAAAACCCGCCTGGGTTTGCGCTGCCTGGAAGGCGTGACGCGCTGGAATGTCTTTTTGCCCGTGCAGGTCAAGGCTTTTGGCCCGGCTTGGGTGCTCAAGGGCGGTGTGCCCTCGGGCGCGCCTTTGATGATGGACGATGCCATGGAGGCCGAAGTCGACTGGGCAGCCGAAAACGCCGCCATCCTCAGCGACCCGGCCCAGTGGGTGGGCTCCATCGCCACCCGGGCTTTGTTGCCGGGCCAGGCCCTGCGCCATGCCATGGTCAAGCCGCCGCAAGCCTTTGCCGCAGGGGCCCAGGTTCGGGTGGTGGCCCAGGGGCCGGGCTTTCAAGTGACGGCCGATGGCCAGGCCTTGGGCGGCGGGGTGATCGGTCAGTTGGTGCGGGTCCGCATGGACAATGGCCGCATCATGTCAGGCTTGGTTCTGGATAAAAACACAGTCCAGATCGAGATTTGAGCCTGGATTTTTTCCGCCTTTTTTGCAATTGGGCTAAAGTTCCTCCCCCGGCTGTCGAAGATACAAGCACGGTACTCCATCAATAGGGGTCTTGGAGAGAACGATGAAAATTGGTCAAACGCCAGACATCCCTGTTGCACTGACGACAACAGGGACGCAAGTCACGGGGCAGGGAGCGGCGGCGCCCCCAGTCAAAAAGTCGAGCAACACCAGCTCGGGTTCCGGTTCGTCGGTGTCGGTGTCCAACCTGGCCAAGTCGCTGGATTCGGGTTCGAACGACGGTGACATGGACATGGACAAAGTCAACGCGGTGAAGTCGGCGATCGACAACGGTACTTACAAAGTGAACGCCGGCGCCATCGCCGACAAGCTCCTGTCCAACGCCCAGGAAATCCTGTCGCGTGGTGAGACGCAGTAATGCTTTCCAAGTAAGCATGTGCTTACTTTTAGATTGATCCTTTCCCTTCGTGCCCATGCAGTTGTCCGCTTTCAGTGACTTGCTCTTGTCCATCGAGGCCGAGCTGGAAGCGGTTGCCCAGGCTTTGGGCAGCCAGGACGCGGGTCAGATTGAGCGTGGCGCCCAGGCCTTGCGCGACGCCACAGCCCGTTTGGCCGCCGGCCCTTTGCCTGCCGCCGCTTCGCTGACACCCGACCTGAGCCAGCGCCTACGCTCGGTGAGCGCCCGGATGGCTTTGCTGCGCGAAACCCTCTTGCGCCTGCAAGCCCAAACCGAGCGCGCGGTGGCCACTTTGCTGCCGCAAGCCGCTCCTGGCGCCACCTACGGCCAGTCTTTTGGCCGGCCAGGCACCGGCCTGTCCAAAGCCTACAAATCCTGATTCCCCGCCTCGCCTGGGGCGTGGCGACCATGGCACACTGCGCTGTCCCCGGACCCCTCGCTCCGGCGGAGAAGCCCATGCCATCCCCTTCCCCTGTTTGGTCCGACGCTGACCTGCTCAGCCTCCAGCAGGCCGTGGCCTGCCTGGAGGCCCCGTCGCTGACCCTGAAGATCACCCAGTTGCTGGGTTCCCCCCTCGAGAAAGCCATGGCCCGCCTGCCCGATTCGGCACGCGCAGGTCTGCAGCAGGCCACCCGCGTGGCGCTGGAGAAGGCGGTCCATGCCGCGTTTGCCACCCTGTCCAGCGCGGCGCCCGTGCCTCAGGCGGAGGCGCAGGCCAGCGTTCCGGGGCGGTTTTCGCGTTGGCGGCCGGGTCCGGCCCGGCTGCAAGCCGCGTCGGAGCTGGGGCACAAGGTGGCGGTGGGGCTGTCGGGGGCGGTGGGGGGCTGGTTGGGGCCGGTGTCGACGCTGGCGGAGCTGCCCGCGTCCACCTTGTTGATCCTGCGCGCCATTGCCGATGTGGCGCGCAGCGAAGGCGCCGATTTGAATGACCCCGCTGTCAAGACCGAATGCCTGACGGTGTTCGCCCTGGGTTCCCCTTCGCCCAGCGACGACGCCACCGAGTCTGCCTACTACGCGGCGCGCACGGCCACGGCCTGGCTGGTGCGCGAAGCTGGCGCGGCGCTGGGCCAGGCCGCGACACAGCAGTGGGGCGGTTCCGTGGCGGCACAGGGGCTGGCCAAGGTCATCGAGGCGGTGGCCAGCCGTTTGGGGGTGGTGATCACCGAAAAAGTGGCGGCCCAGTCGGTGCCGGTGTTGGGCGCCGTGGCGGGGGCGGCCCTCAACACCTTGTTCATGGCGCATTTCCAGTCGGTGGCGCGCGGGCACTTTGTGGTCAAGCGGCTGGAGGCCCGTTATGGTCCAGAGGCGGTGCAGGCGGCTTACCTGGGCTTGAGCGGCACGGCGAGCCGGCGCTGAGGCCAGGCGACGCCCCGGTCCGGTGCCTCAGTGGCTGCGCATTTTGGCGCGCAGGCGGGCGATGGACTGGCTGTGCAGCTGGCACACGCGCGATTCGGTGATGCCCAGCACGGCAGCGATTTCCTTGAGGTTCATGTCCTGCTCGTAGTACATGCTCATGATGTACTGCTCGCGCTCGGGCAGGCCTTCGATGGCGCCCACCAGGGACTGGCGCAGGCGCTGGTTGCGCAGCAGCTCCAGCGGGTCGGCTTCGCTGTCGGCCACGTGCCGGTCCAGAAAGCTGTCGTCGTCGTCGGCGCCCCCCGTCATGTCCTCGAGGTAGACCAGCTGGGTGCCGCGCACGCGGCCCAGCAGGCTTTGGTACTCGCCCAGGGGCAGTTCGAGTTCGGCGGCAATTTCGGATTCGAGCGGGCTGCGGCCGAGCTTTTGCTCCAGCCGGTGCACCGCGTGTTCAATGTCTTTTTGGCTCTTGCGCGAGCCGCGCGACATCCAGTCGCCCTCGCGCAACTCGTCGAGCATGGCGCCGCGAATGCGCTGGGTGGCAAAGGTTTCAAACTGCACGCCCTGGCTGGCCTGGTAGCGGGTGAGTGCCTCGGTCAAGCCGATCATGCCCACCTGGATCAGGTCATCCACTTCGACATTGGGCGGCAGCTTGGCGATCATGTGGTGCGCGAGCTTGCGCACCAGTGGCACGTACTGCCTGATCAGTGCTTCCCGGTCGAGTTGACCTTTTGCCGTGTACATCAGTGGCTCCGAACCAATTGAACCTCTTCGTCTGTGGGGCGGTGAAGCAGGGAAACCGAGGAGGCGCCCAAGGAACAAGCGTTCTCCATGAGGCGCAGGGCCAGCATTTGGATGTCTCGGCCGGCCACCTCGTCGTCAGTGAAGGACTTTACTGTCATTGAATCCAGGTAGCAACCGATATGCCGGGTGAAGCAATTTTGCAGTGTTTTTCGGGCCTGCAAGGCCTTGCGCACCTGAGTTTCTGTGGCCTGCGTGACCATGATGGCCACCGAGGGCATCAACAAGGCCTGGGCGATCAAGGTCTTCATGGCCTGGTAGGCGCTGAGCATGGGACGGGGCTCTGGCGCGACAGGCACCAACGGTCGCACGCCGGTGTTGGCCAGGGCTTGGCCCAGGCGCTCGGCCGTGCCATACACCAGCAGCACGCTGTAGGCCCCAAACCAGTGGCGCAGCGCCTGGCGCGAGCTGTCGGACAACGGGCCTTGGCGGAACAGTTCACGCCAGCCAACGGCGGCGGGCACGATGGGCCAGGGCAGGGTTTCGTCCAGCACTTCGGCCAGGCTGCAGCGCTCTTGCAGCAGCTCGATCAGGCCTGGGGCGTCTTCGGTCTCGTGGCTGTCGATGTCCAGCACCGCCACGGGCAGGTCCAGGTCGGTCAGGGCGTGGGCCAGCTGCCAGAGCATGCGTGACTCCGCCTCACCGCTGCCGTGGCGCACCACGGGCACCAGGCGCAACAGCGGTTTGGGGGTTTGCCGGCGCAGGCCGGCCCCTTGGTCCAGTCCTGCTTCAAACATGGGCTTGCTCCGATGCGGCCATGTTGCTGTTGGAGAAGAAGTAGTTCAGGTCCACCGCCTTGGGGTCAAAGGCCGACTTGCCCGGCGTGCGCATGGAGGCGCGGACCAGCTTGCCGGCGTCGGCGGCTTCCCAGTCTTCGGGCACGCGCTGGCCATTGGTCACACCGCGCAGCACCACCTGGTGGCGGATCAGAGCGTCCAGCGCCGGGCCCAGTTTGACGGCTTCGTCCACCTTGGACAGGATGGTTTGCTGCACGCCGGTGGTCTTGAAGCACGACAGGGTGTCGTCGATGGTGTCGCCGTGGCTGCCGGCGTTGAGCACCAACAGCTTCTGGATGCCGGGCAGGTCCAGCACGTCCAGCATTTCGCGCTTGCGCGGGTCGCGCGGGGCCAGGCCGGTGGTGTCGATCAAGACCATCTTCTTGTTGCCCAACAGGCTCAGCAGGTCTTGCAGGGCGGCACGGTCGTGGGCCAGGTGAGCCACCACGCCCAACATGCGGCCATAGGTGCGCAGTTGCTCATGGGCGGCGATGCGGTAGGTGTCCAGCGTGATCAGGCCGACGCTGCCGGGGCCGTGCACGCGGGCGCACAGGGCGGCCAGCTTGGCGGTGGTGGTGGTCTTGCCCACACCGGTGGCGCCGATCAGGGCGTAGATGCCGCCTTCTTCGTAAATGGGGTAGCTGTCGGCGTCGGTCTTGAGGTTGCGTTCCAGCACTTCCATCAACCAGCGCACGGCTTCGGCGGCACCGAGTTCGGCGGGCAGACGCTCCAGGATGGCGCGGGCCAGGGCGGGCGAGTAGCCAGCGCGGATCATCTTCAGCATCAGGTTGGACTGGATCGGGTCCTGCTTGGCCTGACCCAACCAGGCCAGGGTGTTGAAGCGCTCTTCAATCAGCTCCTTCATGGCCTGCAGCTCGTTGACGATGCCTTGCTGGTTGACTGCGGGGGCCGCGGTCTGGCTTGCGGCCTTGGGGCGCGGCGTGGTCAGTTCTTCGCGGTTGCTGCGCAAGGCGGGGCGGTTCACCGGCTGCACATGGGGCGCGGCCTTTTTGAAGGTGATGGGCTGCACGTCCTGCGGCAGGCTGGGGCCACGCGGGGCCGGGGCGGCTGCGGCCATCGGGCTGCTGTCTTCGCCTTGGCTCATGGCTTCGTGGCGGCGGCGCAGCATGCGCTCACGCACATAGTCCTGGAAGGACAGGGTGCTCATGGCCAGTTGCTCGGTGTCCTCACGCACGGCGCGCGGGGTCAGCTCGGGCGGGTTCATGGTGGCCAGCTTGCGGCTCAGGCTGGAGCCGGGCACTTGGGTCAGGCCCTGGCCTTGCGAAGGACCGCCTTCGGTGTGTTGTTCGAGTGCTGAGAGCGCATCCTCCCCTGTGGCCATCACCTCGACGCCGTTGGCGGTGGGGCGGTTGGACAGGATCAGCGTGCCATCCCCAAAGGCCATTCGTGCCTTGGCCAGTGCTTCGCGGGACGTGGCGGCGGTGAAACGACGGATGTTCATGATGTGGCACCTCTCAGAATGGGACCGATGCGGATGGTGTGTGTTTCAGGGATTTCGCTGTGCGCCAGCACCTGCATGCGGGGCGCCAGGCGGCGCACCAGGCGGGACATGGCGCCGCGGATCTGATCGGGGACCAGCAAGCAGGCGGGCAGGCCCATTTCTTCTTGCTTGTTGGCAATTTCGGCGGCGCTGCGGGTCAGCACGTCGGCCACGCCCGGGTCCAGTGCGCTGCCGTTGTTGCCGCCCAGGGCTTGCACCAGCAGGCGCTCCAGGCCGGGTTCGATGGCGATCACGTTGAGCTCGCGGGCCGGGCCGTAGATTTGCTGCACGATGGCCGGTGCCAGGGCAATGCGCACGCGCCGGGCCAGCTCCACCGGGTCGGTGATGGTCGTGGCGTGTTCGGCCAGGGTTTCGATGATGGTGCGGATGTCCCGGATGTGCACAGCCTCTTCCAGCAGCAGCTGCAGCACTTTCTGGAAGTTGGCGATGGAGACCATTTTCGGGACGACTTCTTCAATCAGTTTCGGGGCCAGTTTGGCAACGTGTTCCACCAGTTGTTGGGTCTCTGTTCGGCTCAATAACCTGGCGGCCTGTGTTTGCATCAAGTGTGACAAATGAGTGGCCACCACGGTTTCTGAATCAACCACGGTAAAACCTGCCATTTGCGCCGCTTCACGTTGGCGGTCGTCGATCCAGTGCGCTGGCAGACCGAAGGCCGGGTCGGTGGTGGCCGTGCCGATCAGGGGGGTGCTGATGCCTCCGGGGTTGATGGCCAGGTGCATGCCGGGGAAGGCTTCGCCCTCGCCCACGGTCACGCCACGCAGGGTGATGCGGTAGGCGCTGGGCTTGAGTTCGAGGTTGTCGCGCACGTGCACGGCGGGCGGCAGAAATCCCACTTCCTGGGCGAACTTGCGGCGCACGCCCTTGATGCGGGTCAGCAGGTCGCCCTGGCGCTTCTTGTCGACCAGGGAGATCAGTCGGTAGCCCAGTTCCAGGCCCAGCAGGTCGATGGGTTGCAGGTCGTCCCAGGTGGCCTCGCCATCGTTGGCGGCGGGTTGGGCCGGCGGTGGCACGGCGGCTGCGGCGGTCTGGCGGCGGGCCAGGGCCCAGGCGCCGTAAGCAATGGCACCCCCCATGCCCAGGAACACCAGGTGGGGCATGCCCGGCACCAGGCCCAGCAGGATCAGGATGGCGGCGGTGATGCCCAGCACGCGCGGCGAGCCCAGCATCTGGCCCATGATCTGCTTGCTGACGTCGTTTTCCTTGCCCACACGCGAGACCACCATGGCTGCGGCCACCGAGATCAGCAGGCCTGGGATCTGCGCTACCAGCGCGTCACCGACGGCCAGCAAGATGTAGGAGTTGGCGGCCTGCCCGGCGGTCAGGCCGTGTTGCAGGATGCCGATGGCGAAGCCGCCCACGATGTTGATCAGCAGAATCAGGATGCCGGCCATGGCGTCGCCACGCACGAACTTGGAGGCACCGTCCATGGCACCGAAGAAGTTGGCTTCCTCGCCCACTTCGGCGCGGCGGCGCTTGGCTTCTTTCTCGTCGATCAGGCCGGAGTTCAAGTCCGCATCGACCGCCATCTGTTTGCCAGGCATGGCGTCCAGGGTGAAGCGGGCCGACACTTCGGCAATCCGCTCGGCGCCCTTGGTGACCACCACGAAGTTGATCACCACCAGGATCGAGAACACGATCAAACCCACGCCGAAGTTGCCACCAATCAGGAAGTGGCCAAAGGCCTCGATCACCGCACCGGCCGCGCCGGCACCGGTGTGACCTTCGAGCAGCACCACGCGGGTGGAGGCCACGTTCAGCGACAGGCGCATCAAGGTGGTCAGCAGCAGCACCGAGGGGAAGGCCGCGAAGTCCAGCGGGCGCACCATGTAGGCGGCCACCAGCATGACCATCAGGGCCACGGCGATGTTGAGGGTGAAGAAGGTGTCCAGCAGCCACGGCGGCATGGGCAGCACCATCATCGACAGGATCATCACCACCATCAGCGGGGCTGACAGGCCTTGGATCAGGTAGGCGTGCGGGCCCAGGCGCTGTTGCAGGGTGCGGAGAAGGTCGTTCATGCGTCAGCTCCTGCGGCCAGCGGCTTGTTGAGCGGATCGAGTTCCGGCGGCACAAAGGGATCGGGCTGTTGCGGCAGCGGGCCCTGGCCTCGCATCGCGGCCTTGAGGCGGTACACATAGGCCAGCACCTGGGCCACGGCGGAGTACAGCGCCGAGGGAATGGTCTGGTCGAGTTCGGCATGGGCGTACAGGGCCCGTGCCAGCATGGGCGACTGCAACACGGGCACCGAGTGCGCGTTGGCCACTTCGCGGATCTTGAAGGCCAGCAAGTCGGCGCCCTTGGCGATCACCTGGGGCGCGCTCATGGTGGCTTCGTCGTACTTCAAGGCGACGGCAAAGTGGGTCGGGTTCATGACCACAAAGTCCGCTTTGGGCACGTTGGAGATGCTGCGCCGCTGGGCCATTTCACGCTGCTTGGCGCGCAGCTTGCTCTTCACATGGGGGTTGCCTTCAGCGTCCTTGTTTTCGCGCTTGACTTCGTCGTGCGACATCTTCAGCTTGTCCATGAAGAAGTACTTTTGCAGCGGCACGTCGATGACGGCGGCGGCAAACACGATCAGCAACAGCAGCGACAGGCCTGTGACCAGCCACTGCGTCAGGTAGGCCACGGCCGCAGCCGAGGGTTGCATCATCAGGCCGGCAATTTCCTGGAAGCTGTTGGACAGGTAAACCCAGCCGGTCCAGCCCATGATGGACGAAAGCAGCAAGAGCTTGAGCACGTTCACGACCTGCTGCTTGGAGACCAGGTTGCCCAGGCCTGAAATGGGGTCGAGCCGGCTCAGGTCCGGCATCATCGGCGTCAGGCTGAACACCCAGCCGCCCGAGGCGAGCTGGCCGCCAATGGAGGCCGCACTCACGATGCCGGCAAACAACACGGAAATCGTCAGTGCCACCCCCGACATGTGCTGCAGCTGGGTCAGCATGTCCACCGGGTTGGCCAGTCGGCTGGCGTTGAAAGACAGTTGCTGCACCAGCACCAGCTTGAGGTGCTGCACGATCGATGGGGTCAGCACCCACAGGGCCGAGGCCCCCGCGCCCAGCACCACCAGGTGCGACATGTCCTTGGAGCGCGAAGCTTGGCCGTCGCCGCGGGCTTTGGCAAGCTTGCGCGCTGAGGCTGGTAGGGGGCGATCTTGATCGGACATGATGACGGTGCGGTCTGCGTACCGTCATTCTGAAAGGGCGCCCGAAAATCTAAAGTCCGAAAAGAGGGGCCATTCTGGCCTGTTCGCAGCCCCCTGTTCTCAGGCTGAAAACAAGGCTGCAAAAATGCTTTTTCACGGACGGAGGAGGGCCCCGGGCTGGGTCGATTGGACGCAGCCCCTGCACCCCCTTGCAGGGTGCGGGACCGGGGTTCAGAAACCCAGGCTGGCCAGCAGGTCGTCGACCTGCGACTGGTCGGTGACGATGTCGGGCGTGTTGTCCGGGTCGACCACGGGACCGGCCAAATGTTCACGCGCTGTCACGGTGGGCGGGACCGCCACGGGCACCGGCGCGGTCTGGATCACCAGTTGCACCAGTTGTTCTTCAATCGTGGCCGCCAGGTTCACCACCCGCGCAATCACCTGGCCCGTGAGGTCATGGAAGTCTTGCGCCATCATGATCTCGGTCAGGTGGGTGTCGGCGGCACGGGTGCGCTGTTCGACATCGCTGAGGTAGTTCAGCACCCGGCCCGAGGCCACGGCCCGCACCGGGTCCTTGATCAGGGCCGCGCGGACTTCTTGCGTGTCACTGGCCAGCGCGTCTTGCTCGGTTTTGGCCTGCTCAACGCGGGTCAGCACCTTTTCAGCTGCTTCGCCCGTCAAGCGCGCGATGTAGGACAGGCGGCTCTTGGCATCGGGCAGCTCGCCCATCGTGCCCCGCAACTTCTCGGTGTAGCCGAGTTCGTTGAGGGCGTTGTGCAGCTGCCGAGTCAGGTGCCCAATTTTCTGGTGAACGTCGGTGACGTCTCCATGGCTCGCGGTCAGGGGGGCGTCGCTGGTGTCCATGGTGGCCTCACAAACCCAGTTTCTTGAGGATGTTGGCGACTTTTTCTTCCAGCGTGGCCTTGGTGAAAGGCTTCACGATGTAGCCCGCCGCGCCGCCTTGTGCTGCCGCCACGATGTCTTCCTTGCGGGCCTCGGCGGTGACCATCAGCACCGGGAGGTGCTTGAGTCGCTCGTCGGCCTTGATCTCGGTCAAGAGCTGGAAGCCGTTCATGTTCGGCATGTTGATGTCGGTGACGACAAAGTCAAAGCGGCCATTGCGCAGCTTGTTCAAAGCTGCCAGGCCGTCTTCGGCTTCATCTGCTTCGGTGTATCCGCTTTCTTTGAGCAGGTTCCGTACGATGCGTCTCATCGTCGAAAAATCATCGACGATCAGAAAGCGAAGGGTGTTAGCCACAGGAGACCCTTTCGATCTTGAAATTCTGTGTAAAAGTCTATTGGAGCGCTAGCTTGATGTTAAGGTTTTTTTTCGGTCAAAACCTCAGTTTCTTTGGCTAACTCGGCTTCCGTTGCGTAGCCGGGCATTTTCGCCCAGCCCAGCAAGCGTTCTTCGGCCTCGCGCGTCATCACCGTGATGCTGATGCGCCGGTTGCTCGCGGCGCGCGGGCGTTCTTTTTCCAGCAGGTCCACGGCCGCCAGGCCGACCACCCGGGCGAGTTTCTCGTCGGGCATGCCGGCCGCCACCAGTTCCCGGCGCGAGGCATTGGCCCGGTCGGCTGAAAGTTCCCAGTTGCTGTAGCCGCGCTCGCCGTTGCCATAGGGGGCGGCATCGGTGTGGCCCGCCAGGCTGATGCGGTTTTCCACCCCGTTGAGGGCGTTGCCAATTTCGCGCAGGATGTCGCGCATATAGGGTTTGACCAAGGCGCTGCCGCTGTCGAACATGGGGCGGTTTTGATCGTCCACGATCTGGATCTGCAGCCCGTCGGGGGTGATCTCCATGCGGATCTGCGACTTGTACTCGTTGAGCTTGATGTTGTCGGTGATCAAGGTCTCGAGCTTGTCCTTGAGTGCTTGGATGCGTTTGGCGTCTTGCTTGGCCAGCGCCGCCTTGACAGCTTCGGGGTTGGATTTGACGACGGACTTGGCATCGGTGCGGTCGGCCTTCATGACCTGGCCGACCGAGCGGCTGAGGTCAGTGCCGCCACCGGGGATGATGCTGTTGCTGTTGCCGGCCCCCGAGCCCCCGGACATGGCGACCTTCATCGGCGAGGCAAAGTAAGAGGCGATCCCCTGCAGTTCGCCCTTGGCGGTGGAGCCCAGCAGCCACATCAGCAGAAAGAACGCCATCATGGCCGTCACAAAGTCGGCGTAAGCGATCTTCCAGGCACCACCGTGCGCCGCGTGGCCGCCCTTCTTGACCCGCTTGATGATGATGGGCTGAAGCTTTTTGGCGTCTGCCATGGTGTGGAGTGGACCTTAAACCTGCGTGCAAAAACGGTGAGAGGCAGGCTTACTTCTTGCCGCGAACATGGCTTTCCAACTCAGAGAAGGTCGGCCGGTCGGTGGAATAGAGCACTTTGCGGCCAAATTCGATGGCCGTGGTGGGGTTGTAGCCTTGCATGCTGGCCAGCAGGGTGGTCTTGATGCACTGCAGCTCTTTGGCTGCGTCTTCCATCTTCTGCTCCAGCAGGCCGCCCAAGGGCTCCATCACGCCATAAGCCAGCAAAATCCCCAGGAAGGTCCCGACCAGCGCGGAGCCGATCATGCCGCCCAGCACCGCCGGTGGCTGGCCCACCGAACCCATGGTGTTCACCACCCCGAGCACGGCGGCCACGATCCCGAAGGCGGGCAGGGCGCCGGCCAGCCGCGCCAAGGCAGCGATCGGGGCATGGGCTTCGGCGTGGTGGGTGTCGATTTCGCTGTCCATCAGGGCTTCGATTTCGTGGGCGTTCAGGTTGCCCGACACCATCATGCGCAGGTAGTCGGTGGTGAACTCGATCACGTGGTGGTCGTGGCCCACGACCGGGAATTTGCTGAAGATGGCGGATTCGTGGGGCGACTCCACGTCTTTTTCGATCGCCATCAAGCCTTCTTTGCGCGCTTTTTGCAGGATTTCATAGAGCATGGTGAGCAGCTCCATGTAGCGCGCTTTGGTGTATTTGGAGCCTTTGAGCGCGTCAGGCAAAGCCTTGAGCGTGGCTTTGAGCACCTTGGGCTGGTTGTTCACGACAAAGGCGCCGAGCGCGCCGCCAAAGATCGTGATCATTTCAAACGGCAAGGCGTGCAAGATGACGCTGATATTGCCGCCGTGGACAATGTAGACGCCAAAAATGCAGCCTAGGCAGACGACGTAGCCAATGATGACGAACATGCGGAGTCAGTGGTTGGGGCTCGGCAGGGCCTGTTGATCGGGCTTGCCTCGGCTGTCAGAAGGCAGTCGGGGCAAGTTACAGCGCTAAATGTATCGGATTGCTGCGCCGGCAAGGCGGGCAACAGAGGTCGAAACGGGGCCTTTCTCCCCGCCGCTCGACCAGATCAAGCCTTCACAACGCGTTCAGGTGCGATGCAATACAGCACGGTTTCCTCTTCGTGGATGGTGTAGTGGTCCACGTAGAGCTGGTAGAACGGGTAAGTCCGTTGGATGTGGAGAACGATCTCGAACAGGTCGTTCGGGTTGTGGTACAGCGAAATGCCCAGCTTGGGTTGGAAGCGCGTGATGCTTTCATGCGCGCCCTGCAAGGCCTCCATTTCCGAGCCTTCGATGTCCATCTTGATGTAGTCCACCCGCTCGATCTCACCGGAGCGCACCAGGCTGTCGATGCTGCGCAAGGGCACTTGCTGCTGTGTGGTGCGGAAGCCGGGTGAGTATTTGTTGACGACGATGGGCGGGCAGTCGACGTCGCGGTTGGACAGGCCATAGGGCATGGGTTTCACATTGGGCAGCGGAAATTGCTGGCAGTTGTGGCCCATCAATTCCAGGTGCTCGGCCACCGGGTCGAAGGCATACACCCGGCCGCTGGGGCCCACGGCGTTGGAAAACACCAGGGCCGTGTCGCCTGTGCAGGCGCCGCCGTCGATCACATGGTCGCCCGCCTGGGGCGCCACCACGACACCATTTTTCTCGTAGAAGTACTGGCGGCGGAACAGGTAGTACTCCAGGCCCAGGCAGTCGATCTTGTATTGGTGGCCCTCGTACTCAAAATCGTAGTGCTTGAGCTTGCCAAACATGCCGGTCAGGGCGAGTTGGCTTTCCACCCCTTGCTCGAGGGCTTGGTAGGCTGCGTACTCCTGGGGTTTGAAGAGGTAGTCCACCGGGATCTTCACGCTGTGGTGCCCAGCCAGTCGGTAGCTGACGAGGAACATGTATAGCAGCTTGGAGTCGTCGTTGCTCAGGGCCGAATACGCGCGGAACAGGTCGCTGTGGTGGCGGTAAAACCAATCAAAGTAAAACACCCTCGAGCCCACCTCAAACACGCCAGAGCGGTCCACCCCGTCGGTGTTGTAGCGCTGCTTGTCGAAGTTGTCGAAATAGGTGTTCATCTTCAGCGCCTGAATCGACGCTGACAGGATGGAGATGTAGAAGTCCTGGACGGTGCCGGGAAGCGCGGTGAACATGGGGCTACTCCTGTTGAGGCGGTTGCCTGGGGCAACACGGTCGTGAGACTTAATGTATCGGCAGCACTTTCTGCTTGGTGTGGACAACAGAGGGGAGAAAGCCGGGCTTTACCGCCTTTGTGTGGCCCCGGCCTGGCGCGGCAGAAGGCACTGGTCTTCACCCGCACCACCCCCCTTCGTACAGACCCTCAAAATGGCGGGCTTAGCGCGGCTTGTTCTGCCTTTTGTTCGCTGGTCAAGTCCGTTGGGAACTGGCACATTCAGGCGAAAGCAGGCTTCACATCGTGCAACCCTGCGCCTCAACCCCAAGGGTGAAGTCATGAACAACGAGAAAACCTACGTCACCAAGCCCTACCTCCCCCCCTTGGAGGAGTTCATCCCCTATCTGGAGAAGGTGTGGCAAAGCGGCCAACTCACCAACGGGGGGCCATTTCACAAGCAGTTTGAATTGGCGCTGGCCGAGTATCTGGAGGTGCCCCATGTGGCGCTGTTCACCAACGCCACGATTGCGCTGGTGACGGCCTTGCAGGCCCTGCGCATCACGGGCGAGGTGATCACCACGCCGTATTCATTCGTTGCCACCGCCCACTCTTTGCTGTGGAATGGCATCAAGCCGGTGTTTGTGGACATCGACCCGGTCACCCTCAACATGGATCCGGCCAAGATCGAAGCCGCCATCACCCCGCAAACCACCGCCATCTTGCCGGTGCATTGCTATGGTCACCCCTGCGACGTGGAGGCGATCGAGAAAATCGCCGACATGTACAACCTGCGCGTGATCTACGACGCGGCCCATGCTTTTGGCGTCCAATGCCATTGCGGCAGTGTGCTCAACCACGGTGACCTGTCCATTTTGAGCTTCCACGCGACCAAAGTCTTCAACACCTTCGAGGGCGGCGCCATCATTTGCCGCGACCTGAAAAGCAAAGAGCGCATCGACTTTTTGAAGAACTTTGGCTACGCCAACGAAACCGCCGTGGTGGCCACGGGCATCAACGGCAAGATGAGTGAATTCAATGCCGCCCTGGGTTTGCTGCAGCTCAAGCACATTGATGGGGCGCTGGCCAAGCGCCAGGAGATTGACGCGCTGTACCGCCAGGCGCTGGCCGATGTGCCTGGTGTGCGCTGTGTGTCCGGCCGCGATGAGCTGCGCGCCAACTACGCCTACTTTCCGATCCTTCTCGAAGAGGACTACCCGATCGCGCGCGATGAACTCTACAACCTGCTGTTGGAGCACAACATCCACGCGCGGCGTTATTTCTACCCCTTGATCAGCGAGTTCTCCATGTACCGGGGTCTGCCCTCGGCCAGCCCGAGCAACTTGCCGCGCGCGCACTTCGCTTCCAGCCGGATTCTGTGTCTGCCGATTTATCCGGATTTGCCGCTGGAGATCGTGCACCAAGTGGTCGACATCGTGCGGCGGGCCCGTCCCCAAGCCCTGGTGGCCTGAGCGCTTCGTGATGCCATCGCACCATGCGGCCCGTCACCGGCGGCGTCGCTCAGGTGTTGTTGGCCAGCGGTGCTCTCAGGCGCCGCTGCAAACGCTGTAGACCGATGCGCCCATCTCCGGGTAGGTGAGGCTGAGCTGATCACAGGCGGCCACGTACTCTTTGCTGACGATGTTGTCGGCCAGTGCCCGGTCAAATTGTCCGTTGGACAGTGTCTTCAAAATCACCCCGCCTTGGGCGCGGCTCACCAAGCCCGCCGCCTCGAGGTCCGCGTTGAGTGTCTGTTGGGTGTAGGTGCGCCAGTGCCCATGGACTTTTTCAGCCTCCGTCACGGCTTCGCAGTGGCTGATCAGACCCATGGCCACAGCAATTTGGCGCGATAGCGCCAAGGCATTGGGGACGGCCACGAACAAATGCCCGGTAGGGGTCAGCAGTTCACGCAAGGCCTGCAGTACCTCAACTGGGTTGTCGATGTGCTCGAGTGTGTGGACCAGAAAGATCTGGTCGTAGCGCTTGCCTGTGACCAAGTCTTCGATCTTGCCGACGGTGATGTTCACCTTGTCGCCATGGCGCTCGGCCACGGCCTGGGCCCACTCGGAATTCATCTCTGCCACGTCGAGCTGGCCCAGCTCTTCTAGCAGCAAGCCCGTCATGTCACCCATGTAGCAGCCCACTTCCAGCGAGGCCCCCTGGGGCTTCAGAAAGGGGCGCCAGCGCTGAATCAGGGCGCGGCGAATCATCCAGTCAAAGTCATAGGCGTAGGGGGTCATGGGGAATCCTCGGTGAAAGAGTGAATAAGGGGCAGCAGCTGCGCCTTCAGGCGCTCCAGCTGCGGTGTGCTGAGCAGGGGGCCTGTGGGCAGCAACAGACAGTCATGCCAAGCCGATGGGCCTTCCGGGTGGTCCATGCCAGGCCAGAAGTGCGGGATGAAAATGCCTTCGGCCGCCAGGCGTTGGCGCAGTCGCGGGCTGTCCAGGCCCGCTCTGTAGAAGGGGTAGGCGATGGGCGCGCCAGCGCAGGCGCGGGCGCAGCCCGTGGCGTCAAAAAACTGATTGAGGTGTCCCAGTTGCTGGTCAAGCCATCCGTAGGCCGCCTGGCGGCGCGCCTGAAACTCGGCACCATTCAGGCAACTGATCAGCTTGGGCAGCCAGGTCGGTAGGGCGGCGTCGGCCTGGTGTACCTGGGCTTCGTGTTGCTTGAACTGGGCGTAGCCTGCGGTCCGCGGTTGCAGCAGGGCCAGCCAAGCGGCGTTGAGTTCTGTCGCTGCCTGGTTTGCGTTGCACAGCTGTTCGGCGTTGGGCGGCAGCTGTGCGCTGAGCAACTGTGCACCGCAGGGCACAGGGTAAAACTTGCGGAAAGACACGACCGTGTTCCAGCCCTGTGCATGCCAGTAGGGCGCCGCATGCAGGTCGTGCACGAGGTCCAGTACCGAGTGCAGCCGGCGTGCTTGCATTTCTGCGAGCGCGGGCAAGCGGCAGCCTGCCGTCTGACCCAGTGGTGGGTAGAACACGATGCCATGACCCGGTTGGGCCATCGCAGGAATGCCCGGTTGACCAGGGTGGTCTGCGGCGTAGCGGTGCACCGAGAAGAACTGCGACAGGAAGTGCACGGTGTCGGGGCAGTAGAACCCAGGCAGCCACAGCTCACGCACTTCCACTTGCTGAAAAAAGTCACGCAAGGCGTGGCTGGCCGAATACGCCCAGTGGCCTTGATCCGTGCCCTGGGGCATCAGGTCGTACCAGGTCGGGAAGCCGCCGACGGATGTCAGTTCGTGACCCATTCGATGGCTCCCAAAGTGACCTCGGTGCGGGTTTGCTCGAATCCCAGGTTGAACAAGGTGTCGATGATGGACAGCCCAAAATCCTCTTGCCCGGCCCGGGGCTGGGGGAAGGGCCGAAGCACCGGCCGCAAAAAGCCCAGGTGCATGCCACGCGCCTGGAAAGCGCCGGGCTCGTAGAGTGCCCGTCCGCCCGGGGCGTTGATGTAATGGCTGGCGCCTGCTTGGGTGCAGATGGCCAGAACCCGGTCCTGGGCGTGGTGTTCACCGCCCCAGCCGGTGTCGCTGGCGACCAGGAATTGGCATGCCAGTCCCAGCTGGCGGGCCAGGTCGAACAAGGTGTGGTGCAGAAAAGCGGACAGTTGCTGGTCGTCGGCATGTTCTTGCCAGAGCATGCTCAGGTAGCTGTAGACCTCATCGAAATAGGGGTGTTGACGGTACATCCGGTGCAGGTCAGCGAGCTGGTGGGTGGAGAACTTTTTCAGGTCCACCAGTTGCCGTTCCTTGATCAGGGCTTTGCTGCTGGCGGCCCTCAAGGGCAGGCTGAAGTGCTTGGCCTGTTGACCGTCCCAGACGCGGTTCTTGTTGCTCCAGCCCTTGGTGAACTGCACATCATCGTGTGAGATCCAGACGTCGGCATGGTGCATCAGCTGGAAGTACCCCAGGTAGGGGTACAGGTAAGGCTGCATCAGCGCCACCCGTTTCATGCGCCTCTCGCCGCGGTGCGCAGCGCCCAGGTTTCGCTGTCCTTCCAAGCGCCGTGCTTCCAGGTGCTTTGCGGGTGGAGGCCTTCGCAGACAAAGCCCACCTTTTGGTAGAGGCGTTTGGCGGCCAGGTTGTCGCTGAGCACGCTGAGGTGCAGGCGCGACAGGTTCAGGTCTTGGAATGCGTGGGCGATGCCTTGGCGAGCGGCTTCGGTGCCGACGCCGCGGCCCCGCGCGCTGGGGGTCAGCGCCATGGCGAATTCCGCGCTGCGGTGGATCCAGTCGATGCCCAGCAGGTAGAAGACCCCCATGGGCTCGGTCCCTTGTTCGATCACCAAGCGCACCTGGCGGTCTCGCTGGCGGCGGTAGGCGCTGAGCCATTCGGCGTCGGTTTCAGTCGACACATGGCGGAAGGCGGCGCCCAGGTGGTCCACCACCTCGGGCTCGCGCAGGGTGTGGATGAAGGGGAGATCGCGGCTTTCAATTTCCCGCAGTCGGATGTCGGTCGGGGCAGTGCTCATCCTTGTCCTCGTTTGTAGAAGCGCTGCTCCGGCGGCGCGTTCCATTCGGCCATGCTTTGTGGCACTTTGGCGTTATAGCCGAGGACTTGGGCCAGGCGAGGGTTCAAACGGGATTCTTGGTCCAGACCCAGCAGCCTTGCATAGTCCATCAAGGGCTTGAGGTAGGGCCGGGTGATGGCCATGGTGATGCCAACGCGGAACTGGTCCGTTGTGTTGGTACCCGCCCGGTGCACCGTGTCCGGAAAAAAGGCCAGGGCGGAGCCCCGCGGCGCGGTGGCATGGACTGACTGGCGCTCCAGGGCCTCCACGGTCGGCACGCTCTCATGCAAATGGGTGCCTGGCGCCACCTCGGTGCAGCCATTGGCGACGGTGAAGTCATCCAGGAACAACATCACGATGATGTATTCACGCCCTGCGGCCCGGTAGGTCGGGCTGTCGCGGTGCCATTGGCTGCCGTGGGCGTAAGCGCCTTGACCGGTCGGCGGGTTGATGGAGGCGCCGATGGCGTGCAGGATCCAGGGCTGATGATGGAACAAGGGATCACAAAACCCGTGCAACCAGTCTGAGGCCAGCAGGGCTTGGGTGTGGGGGTATTCAACGAAGTGGTGCACCCCCCAGTGATGCGCGCTGATCGGGGGGCGCAGCGCCGACTGCCGCTGGTGCCAGTCGAAGATCTCTTCTTTCAGGGCTGCGCAGGTGCTTGCATCGGTCACGGGCCCCAGGGCCAGGTAGCCGTCGCGGTCGAGTTGCTCGAACGAATATGTCATGGTGCTTCCTCCGGTGGGGCGACGGCCAGTGCTCAGAGCTGTTGCACCAGCCGCGCCAGTTCGTCCAGGTGTGGGCGTGGCGTCACAAAAGGGCGGCCACGCGAGGCATCGTCGTAAATCAAGGGCGCCAAGGCTTGGTGGGTGGCGATCAGCAGCTCTTTCGCCATGGGGCGCAGTTCTTGACCTACTTCACTGGCCTGGATCATTTGCAGCATCGCTTGGATCACGCCGACGTCGGACAACAAGCGCCCATGGGCGTTGGCTTTGGCCAAGTAGCGTGTGGCTTTGTCGAAGATGTTGTGGTCGTCAAAAATGTAGTCGTAAGTGCGCACGCTTTCTGTGATCCGGCGCAACTCGCCCCCCGTGCGATTGGTCGCGTTGCTGGCATGGATGCGGTAGTAGCCCTGGGGTTCGTCCAGCACATAGGCTGGTCCTCGCGTGGCCACGCGTGCGCACATGTACTGGTCGGGGTAGGCCGAGGTGGGTAGGCCAATCAATTGGTCCCGCAACACATGGCGTTGAATGGCGCCCACTTCATCCAGAGCGCTGCGCTTGAGGATGGCAAAGGAGCAAATGATCCAGTTGGTGATGCACAAATGGTGCACCACCGAGTGCGGGCCCGTGCTCAGCGCCGGTCGGTAGACGCCGGTGTCAGGCTGGATTTGATCGCCAGTTTTTCGTTGGTAGAGGCTGTAGCCCAAACCGCATTCAGGGTGTTGCAGCAGGCCCTCACAGAGCAGTTTTTCCAGGAATTGGGGCCACAGAATGTCGTCGTGGTGCAGCCACATCACGTAGTCCGAATGGGTGCGTCGGTACATGATGTCCAAGCATTCGATACCACCGATGTTCTGCTCGTTCTGGCTGAACTCAATGACCATGCCCTGCGCACGCCATTTGTCAATCACCGGCTGGACGGGGTTGCCCGGGCTGTCGTCGATGATGTGGACATTGAAGCCCTGCCAGGTTTGCGTGGCCAAGGATTGCAAGCACTCATCCAGGTACTCGGGGTGTTTGTACGAGGTGATCAGGATGTCCAGAAGTTTCGTCATACGGGCTTTGTGAGGTCGCGTTAATCCAACCAGCCATCCACCGCCATGCGCCCAAAGCGCAACGGGTCGGCTTGCAGCAGCTGCAGTCGGGGGTGCACGCCCGCCAGGGTGGCGGCGTCGCTGGCGCTGCTCAGCAGCACGGTGTGGGCCGGGGCCAGCAGGGGCCGCAGGCGGCTGCGCAGCAGGGCCGGGTGGGGCGGGCACAGGAAGTTGTCGGGCTGGTTCAGCTTCTCGGGTTGGTCCAGCAAGACCACGCAAGGCAGATCGGGGCGGTGCTGGGCCAGCGCGGCCAGCAGGGCTTGGGCCAGGGGCAGGTGCAGGCCGTGGATCAGCACCCGGTCCGGGGCGGCGCGCAGCACGTCCATCAGCCAATCGGCCAGCGGCCCGGGTTGGGTGCCGATGTCAAAGCGGCTGACCTGGGCCGAGTCGGCGCCGCGCAGGCTGTCTTGCAGGCGCTGCAGCACCGACAGCGGCCCTGCCACTGCCGGGCCCACCAGCAGCCAGCGCAGTCGCTTCGCATGTGGGCCTACCCAGTGGGCATGGCGTGCGGTTTCGGGCAGGTCAGGCTGGCTCAGGCTCAGCTGGCGGTGGTGGTTCGGGTCCAGGGCCAGGGCCTGCAGGGGCAGGGTGGGCCAGGCCGGAGGCACGGCATTCAGGGCGCCTGTCGGGCGGGGCTCGGCGGCTGGGTGCGGGTGTTGCAGCACCACCGCGTGCGGGGTCCAGACCAGCAGGCGTTGTTGCGCGCGCAGGCGCCAACCCAGCTCGGCCCAGGCAGCCCGTTCGGGCAGGGCTTCGTCCAGCCAGGCGGCACCGGCCAGCGCCGAGCGCTTGATCAGCAGCACCGAGGCGTTGACGGCCAGCGCGCTTTGCTCGCACAGGGCGCGTTCGTGCAGGCCAGGGGCGTCCAGCGCCAGATCGCGGAAGGCGGGGCCCGCCAGGCCTTCGAGGCCGCCCAGCCAGTAGCTTTCGATCAGCAGGGAGTTGGCCGGGTTGACCAGGCGTGGCGCCACGGCCCCCACGTCAGGGCGCTGGGCGATGCCCAGCAGGCGCTCCAGCCAGTCGGGTTGGATCAGGTGGCTGCGCACGTCCAGGCACAGCAGGTGCTCGGCCGTGCTGTGGCGCAGGCCCAGGTTCAGCGCCTGGGCGGGGCTCAGGCCGCGCGCGTCCAGCCGCTGCACGCGGCCTTGCCAGAACGCGTCTTGCGCCAGGCTGTCCAGGAAGGCCAGTTCGTCGGGGTCCTCGCAGCCCAGGTCCAGCAGCAGGATCGGGGTGCGGTCGTCCGGGCCCAATTGCTGCCAGCTGGCCAGCAGGGGCTGCAGGTACTGGCGGTCGTGGCGCACGGCGATCAAGGCGGTGACGTCGCTTGGCTGGGGTGCGGCGTAGCGCACGTGGTGGGTGTGCGGGCTCAGGCTGGGCAAGACCTCGGCGGCCAAGCCTTGGCGGGCCAGGTGCTCGCGCAGGGCGGCGCGTTCGGCCTCGGGTTCGCTGTGGCGGCTGGCCGCGCTGGCGTACAGCCACAGCAGCTCGCTCAGGTGGCCGATGGCGGCGGCGCCGGCCTGGTCGTGCAGACGCAACACCAGGTCGTAGGCGCTGGCGTCCGTGTGGGGGCCCAGGCCGCCGCAGGCCAGCCAGGCTTGCTTTTCGACGAACAGTGCGCGCCCGGTGTAGGCCTTGGAACGCAGCAGGTCCAGGTTGAAGTCAGGCTTGAAGTGCGCTTCGGGCGACTGGCCGGTGGGCTGCAGCCCGTCATCGCCATAGACCAGGCGCCAGGCTGGCTGGGCATTGATCTGGTCGGCCAGCACTTGCAGGGATTGGGGCTCGGCCACGGTCACCCCCGCGGGCAGCAGGCCCAGCCAGTCGGCTGGCGAGGCCTCGGCCAGGGCCTGCAGCACGATGGGCGCGGTGCTGGCGTCGCGCAGGCACAGCCACTGCAGGCGCGGGTTGGTGGCGATCGCGCTGGGGGCGTCGGCCGTGCTCAGCACCGTCAGAATCCACTCGGGGTAGAGCTGGGCGTCCAGGCTGGCCAACAAGGCGGCCACGCTGTCCTGTTCCTCGGGCGCGCAGCTCAGCAGCAGGTGAAAGCGGGGCTTGTGCTGCCAGTCCACCATCATGCGTTCGGCCAGGGCCTGGGCCGTGAACTCGTTGAGCGACTGGGCTTGGCGCCACTGGGCAAAGGCCAGGTCGGCCGCGCCGGGCTGGTAGCGCACCGGCTGGGGAGCGGGCTCGGTCAGGGGCAGGGCCTGGCTGTCACGGATGAACTGCTGCAGCTTGACCCAGAACTGCTCCTCCAGGCGTTGGTAGGTGGCCTGCATCTGGCCCACGGTGCGGCGGGCGTAGGCCACTTCCTCGGGCGCGCCACCAAAGGCCATGCCCTCGCGGCCCAACTCCTGCGAGTTGATGGCCTGGCCGTCAAAGAAGGGCGAGTGCAGGGTCACGGCGGGGCAGCCGCACAGCACGGCCTCCAGCGCGATGGCGGTGGACTCGAAGCAGTAGAGCATCTCGCTGCGCCGCATCAGCGCGGCCAGCTCGGCGCGGCTGGCCGGCCAGGTGGCGGTGATCACGGTGGCCTGGGCCAGCTCCGGGTGTTCTTTCAGCGCGTTCAGGTGCCGGCCGGGGTAGACCAGGATGCCCTGGCGCTGCGTGTCCAGCGGGTTGTCGCGGTTGTTGAACAGGCTGGAGTCCACCGAGGGGAAGAACAGCACATTGCCCGGCGGTGCATTGGGCGGCAGGATGTTTTGGCCGTAGGCGTAGATCAGCTCGGTGTCGGCAAAGGTTTTGTCGCCCCCGATCAGGCCCGGCACATTGAGCACATAGCGCACCACCGACTTGGCGCGGCGCGGGTTGCCGCTGACGATCTCGGGGTAGACCACGATGGGCTCGCGCCCGGCCTGCTGGTGGCGCCGCACCACCTCCTCACTGAGCGTGGGGGTGTTGAGTTCGGGATTCACCCCTGCGGTGAAGACATAGGCTTCTTCGCCCAGGCGGTTGAGCACATGGCAAAGCATGTGCATGACGCGGATGCCTGCCGAAGAGCGGCGGTACGGTGGCGCCTCGATGTAATAGGGGCGGCGCAGCGATTCGTACAGTTGGGGCATGGTCAGTCCTGGGCGAGGGGCTTGCTGGGGTCGGCGGTGCCCGCAATGGCTTGGGCCAGCGGGGTCCAGACATCCAGCTTCAGTTCCTGGCGGGCGCGCTCAATGGCGGGCACGTAGCAAGAGCGCGAGGGGTTGCCGACAGGCTGGCGTGCCAGGCTCACGGACTGGCCCGGGCTGAGTTGCTGGTTCACCTGGCGTGCCAGTTGTTCGATGGTGATGGCCTGGTCCGAGCCCACGTTATAGGCACGGCCGTGCTCGCCGCGCAGCAGCAGTTGCAGCAACCACACCGCCAGGTCGGCCCCGTAAAGGTAGCTGCGCACCGGCGTGCCGTCGCCTTGCACCTGCACGCCGTGGCCGGCCAGGCCGTCGCGGATGAAATTGCCGATGGCGAAGTGGCCCTGTAAGTCCAGGCCAGCGCCCACAAAGGCAAAGCAGCGCGCCACCGGGATGGCCATGCCATGCGCGTCGCCAAAGTGGCGGCTCCACAGCTCGGCGGTGGCCTTGGCTTCGCCATAGGGGTCGGGTTGGTCCAGGCTGCGTTGCAGCGCGGTGGTTTCGGGCGTGTGGCTGGCCGCGCGGGCGGCTGGCCCATAGACCGCGCCGGAGCTGACAAGCAGCGCTCGCTTCACGCCCTGGGCCAGGGCCTGCTGCAAGGTGTTGCGCGTGCCCAGCAACACATCGTCCAGGATGGCCAGCGGTCGGGTGTGGGCCTGGGCATGGGTGTCGGTGGCGGCGTGGATCAGCAGTTCGGCCGGGCGGCGGTCTTCAAAGTGGCGCACGTCGCCGGTGACCCAGTCGATCCAGGGGCGGTCCGCGAAGTGCGGTGCCAGCGCCTGGAAGCGCTGCGGCTCGCGCGACAGCAAGCGCACGCGAAAGCGGTGGCCGCGCTGCTGCAGCAAGTCCAGCAGGCAGAGCAGCCAATAGCCAAAAAAGCCGGTACCGCCGGTGATGAACAGGGTCTTGTCGTCCAGCGCCCCGGCGTCCAGGTGCGGCAGCAACTGGGCCAGCCGCCCCTGGATGGCGGGCAGACCGGGGGCGGGGTAGGGCGGCAGGCTCACGGGGCGGCCAGGCGAGGCGTTCAGAGGCCGCGGTCGTAAATGGCCTGGCGCAGCGACTCGTGCTGGGCGTAAGGGCTGTCCACGTCGTCGATGGTCAGGGCGGCGTCACGGCTGACCGGGCGGGTCAGCTTCAGGCCGTTCATGGTCTCGCGGCAGGAGAGCTGGCCTTTTTGCAGCGGGATGGCGAGGTAGAAGTCCTCGTCGCTGCCCGGGTGCTTGAATTCATAGCCGGCAGGCAGGTCGCGTTTGACGTAAACGCCGCGCACCAGGCCGTCCAGGTACTCGGTTTCCTTCTTCTTGGGCTGGCGCTTGGACTGCCCCGAGCCCCCGCACATGGCCACGGCCTTGTGGTAAGCCTTGAACCAGGTGTCGATCTGGTGCGGCAGCGAGCAGTAGGGCGAGACCGGGATGCCGCCTTCTTCGATGTCGATGTGGCGCTCCCAGGTGCGCGCGCCCTTGGCGTAGGACAGCAGCATGGACGAAGACCAGTCGGTGTACTCGTGCGTGGAGTAGCCGATCACGTTCTTCGGGTAGAGCTTCTTCAGGTAGTCGATCTGGTTGATTTCCAGCTCGTCGTCCTCGCTGGGGTAGAGCGACACGCAGTGGTTCACCGCCAGCGGGATGTTGCGGTTGGCGAAGAACTTCACCATGTCATCGATGTCTTTTTGGCTGGAGCCGCCCGTGGAGACGATGACGGGCTTCTTGGTTTCGGCGATGCGCTCGATCAGGAACCAGTCGTTGATGTCCGAGCTGGCGATCTTGATCAGGGGCAGGTCCAACTCTTCGCACAGGTCCACCGAGCGCTCATCAAAGGCGGTGGCCATGGGGATGCAGCCGCGTTCCTTGATGGTGCGCGTCAGGGTCTTGTACTCGGCCTTGCTGAGCTTGGTGACCTCGGTCTTCTTGATGTAGCGGATGTCCTCGCGGCCGCGGAAGTCCTTGTGGATGAAGTGGTCCACCTCGCGGAACTGCAGCTTGATGGCGGCGCGCACATTGTTGAAGCGCACCACCTGCGAGAAGTCATGCACGATCTTCAGGCCCCGGTCCAGCCGGCCCCAGTGGTTGTTGGCCAGTTCGAGAATGAAGAGGTTCTCGAAGATGCTGTTGGGGTTGTGCTCTGTGGACATGGAGGACTCCGTCAAATGAGGGGCCGCAGGGGCCTGTCAAACGCCAGCCTTTGCGGAAGGGGGCGCCACATGCCGCAGCGCCGCTTGGGCTCAATCATCTCAGCAACGGCGGCGCGCAATGGTTCAAACAAAGTGGTTTTTTAGCACCAGATTGCTCGGCTGGGGCGCCTGCCCCGCTCCGCCAGCGATCAGCCCTGGCGCACCGCCGCCAGTTCGGCGCGCACCGCCGCCAGCTCTTCGGCCGGCAGGAAGGGGAACATGTCGTCCAGTTCGGGCGTGGCAAAACCGCCCTCGGGCAGGGCGCGCGACTTGATGCGGGGCTCAAAGCCGGGCTCGGGGTCCACCGTCACGGCCAGCAGCTGGGGGCCGTCTTGTTGGAGGGCGGCGTCCAGTGCGGGCAGGTCGGCGGTGCTGCGCACGTCGAGGGCGCGCAGGCCAAAGGCCGTGGCCAGGCGGGCGAAGTCGGGGAAGTCCACACCCGAGGCCGGCGTGGCGCCCACGATGCGGCCAAAGAAGTTGTCGTGCGTGAGCCGGATCGACAGGTAGCCACCGTTGTCGATCACCACCACGATCACATTCAGGCCCAGGCTTTTCAGGCTTTGCAGCTCTTGCAGGTTCATTTGCAGGCTGCCGTCACCGGCGAAGCAGACCACGCGGCGCTCGGGCGCGGCGATGGCCGCGCCCAGGGCCGCAGGCAGGTCAAAACCCATGGAGGCCGAGCCCGAGTTGCTGAACAGGCGCTGGCCTGGTTTCAAGGGCGCGAGCTGGAAGGGCAGGATGCAGGCCGAGGCGTTGCCGCAGACCAGGATGTCGTCTTCTCGCAGCTGGGCGCTCACGCGCTCCACCAGGCCGTAGGGGTGAATGGCCTCACCGCGGTGCGCTGGCGCTTTCAGGCCATAGCGCTGGCGCATGGCCTGGCAGGCGCTGACCCAAGGGGCGTAGCTGGGCAGCCCCGCCTGGCAGTGCCGGCGCAGGGCTTGCAAAAAGACGCGGGCGTCGGCGGTGATCTTCAGGTCGGCCTGGACCAGGGGCTTGGCCAGCTCGGCCGGGTCCACATCGACCTGCACCACCTCGGCGTGCTTGGCAAAGGTGTCCCAGTTGTAGCTGACCTGGCGGATGTTCAGGCGCGAGCCGACCACGATCACCAGGTCGGCGGCTTGCAGGCAGAAATTGCCGGGCCGGGTGCCGATGGTGCCGGGGCGGCCCGCGAACAGCGGGTGGTCGCTGGCGATCAGGTCGTGCGTCCAGGCCGTGGCCACGGGGATGCCGTGGGCCTCGGCGAAGGCCAGCAGGTCTTGCTCGGCGCGGGCCAGGCGCACCCCGGTGCCAGCCAGGATCAGCGGGCGCTGGGCCTGGGCCAGGCGCTGGGCGATGTGCGCGCAGTCGGCGTCCAGCGTGGCCGGGGTCAAGGCGGGTGGGAAGACCGGTGCCGGGATGGCCTCGCAGGCGGCGGACTGCACGTCCAGCGGGATGTCCAGCCAGACCGGCCCAGGACGCCCGCTCACGGCGGTGACCAGGGCCTGGGGCAGCAGGGTCAGCGCCGCTTCCGGGCTGCCCACGCCTTCGGCCAGCTTGGTCACCGGGCGGGCCATTTGCAGCACCGGACCTTCCTGGTCGCCGAGCTGGCGCAGGCCGGGCACGGGGGTGTAGTCCAGGCAGGTGGCGCGCTTGACCTGGCCGCTGATGACCAGCATGGGGATCGAGTCGGTGAAGGCACCGAACACCCCATTGAGCGCGTTGATGCCGCCGGGGCCGGTGGTCACCATGACCACGGCCGGCTTGCCCGCGATGCGGGCATAACCTTCGGCGGCCATGGCGCAGGCCTGCTCGTGGTGCAGGTAAGTGCACTGCAGGCCGGGGTGGGCACCCAGCGCCTGGTTGAGGTACATGGCGCCGCCGCCGGTGACGGCAAAGACTTGGGTGATGCCTTGCTGGACCAGCCAGTCGGCAATGCGTTCGGAGAGGTTCATAGCGGGTCGCTCAGGAAATGGAGGCGTTGCCGGGCCCCGGGCGCCAGGGCGTCCAGGTCGTCGGCGATCTGCTGCGGGTCAATGGCCACACAGACCAGGATGGCCGCCTGCGGGTGCTGTTGCAGCCCCACGGCCGGCGCCAGGATGGGCAGGCCGTCGAGTTGCAGGCCTTGTTTGTTGGGGTCTTTGTCCAGGAAGGCGACCAGGCGATCGCGCGGCAACTGGCCTTGGCCCAGCAGGCGCTGGGCCCAGGAACCGGCGCCCCAGGCCAGGACCGGGCCCTGGGGCGGCAGGGGCGGCAGGGGCTCGCGGCGCGCGCCCTGGGCGCAGTCGACCAGGTAGCGCTGCACCGCTTGCACGGTGGAGGGTTGGGGCGGCAGCGCCGATGCGTTGCCCCGGCCGGCCACCACGGCCAGGGCGGGGTACTGGCCGCCACCGGGCAGGGGCAGGGTGACCGCTTCGGCGCTCAGCAGCTGCAGGCCGGCCGGGGCCAGCAGGCGCGCCAGGGCCTGGGCGCTGAAGTGGTTGATGTGCTCGCTGTCGAAGTAGTAGTAGGGCGGGCGCTCACCGCAGGCATAGCCAGCCGGGTGCGGCACCTCGATGTAGAGCCGCCCCTCGGGCGTGAGCAGGCTGGCCAGCGCGGGCAGGCTGTGCAGGTCGCGCAGGTGTTCGGCCACATGCGAGAGCACGATCAGGTCGTAGTGCTCGCCAGCGCAGCGCGCGGCGGCCTCGTGGATCAGGCCCTCGCGCAGGCGCAGGCCCCGGGCGCGCGCGGCTTGCACGGCGCTGGGGTCGGGGTCCAGGCCTTCCACCTGTTGCAGACCGCGCGCCTGCAGGGCGGACAGCAGGCCGCCCGCGCCACAGCCCAGGTCCAGCACACGGCCCTGGGGCTGGGGCAGCCAGGCCAACAGGCGATCGGCCATCTGGTCCAGCCGGGCCTGGTCGGCGCTGTGCAGGCCCGCACCGGTGCCGGTGGGGCCGCCGTACTTGGCGCAGCGCTGGTAGTACAAGTCGTAGGCCGATTGCGGGGCTGGGGTCTCGGCAAACACGAGATCACAGGCCACGCAGGCCATCAGCCGGTAGCCGTTGGGCAGGGGCGAGCCCGAGGGCTGGGGCAGGGACAGGCTTTGCAGGGCTTGCGCCTGCGTGCTGGCGCAGACCGGGCAGGGCCGGGCGCAGGCCCGCGCCTCGTGGGTCGTGCTGGACTGGCCGGAGGCCTGGGCTGGGGCGCTCATGGTGGCTGACTCAGAAGTTCAGGCCCAGCACCTGCTTGAGGTGGCTCACCATGTAGTCGAGCTGGGCCGGGCTCAAGCCGGGCCAGACGCCGATCCAGAAGGTGTCGTTCATGACCTGGTCCGCGCGGGGCAGCGCGCCCACCACGCGGAAATGGCGGTCCTGCATGTAGGGCTGGTGGATCAGGTTGCCGGCGAACAGCAGCCGGGTGCCGATCTTGTGCTGGTCCAGGTACTGCAGCAGGTACTGGCGGTTCAGGCCGGACTCGGGGCGCAGCGTGATCGGAAAGCCAAACCAGGACGGGTCGCTGCCGGGCGTGGCCTCGGGTAGGATGAGTTGTTCCTGGCAGTCCTGCAGCTGGGCATGCAGGTAGGCAAAGTTGTCTTTGCGCGCCTGGACAAAGCCCTCCAGCCGGTCCAGCTGGGCCAAGCCGCAGGCGGCCTGCATGTCGGTGATCTTGAGGTTGTAGCCCAGGTGGCTGTAGGTGTACTTGTGGTCGTAGCCCGCTGGCAGGCTGCCCAGCTGCCAGTCAAAGCGCTTGCCGCAGGTGTTGTCGCAACCGGGCTTGCACCAGCAGTCGCGGCCCCAGTCGCGGAAGGACTCGGCGATCTGGCGCAGCTCGGGGTCGTTGGTCAGCACCGCGCCGCCTTCGCCCATGGTGATGTGGTGCGCGGGGTAAAAGGACAGCGTGGCCAGGTGGCCAAAGGTGCCCACTTTGCGGCCCTTCCAGGTCGAGCCCAGGGCGTCGCAGCAGTCCTCCACCAGCCACAGGCCGTGCCGCTTGGCAAAGGCGACGATGGCGTCCAGGTCAAAGGGGTTGCCCAGGGTGTGGGCAATCATGATGGCCTTGGTGCGCGGCGACAGGGCGGCTTCCAACTGGCTGACGTCGATGTTGTAGGTGGGCAGCTGCACATCGACAAACACCGGCACGGCGCCGTTTTGCAGGATGGGGTTGACCGTGGTCGGAAAGCCCGCGGCCACCGTGATCACCTCGTCGCCGGGGCGGATGGCGCGGATGCCCAGGCGTGGCGAAGTCAGGGTGGAAAACGCCACCAGGTTGGCCGAGGAGCCCGAGTTGACGGTCAGTGCGTGCTTCACGCCCACGAAAGCGGCCAGCTTGGCTTCAAAGGCGTCGTTGAAGCGGCCCGTGGTCAGCCAGGCGTCCAGCGCGGCGTCGATCATGGCGTTCTTCTCGGGGTCGCCCACCACCTTGCCCGAGGGCGGGATGGTGTCGATGCCGGGCCGCCAGGCCACGGGCTGCGTGGCGGCGCGCGCCGGGCGGACGATGATTTCCACGTCCTGCCCCGCCAGTTCGGGCGGCAGGCTCAGTTGCACCTGGCCTTGGGCATTGGCGCTCAGGGTGTGTCGGATCAGGCTCATGCGGCGCTTTCAAATTCGTTGATCTGGGCCAGACTGTGCTGGCGCATGTCGGCACCGGCCTGCCAGGCGCGGTACCAGGACAAGGTGTGTTGCAGGGCGGTGGCGGCGCTCCAGCGCGGCTGCCAGCCCAGGCGGCTGTGCGCCTGGCTGCAGTCGAGCTTGAGGGTGTGGGCCTCGTGCGCTTGGGCCCCGGATTCCACGGCCCAGGCGGCGTCAGGGCCCCAGGCCTGGGCCAACTGCCCCACCACCCAGGCCACGGTGCGGGCGTCGCTGGGCTGGGGGCCGAAGTTCCAGCCCTCGGCCCAGGGGGGGCCCTCTTCATAGAGCTTTTGCGCCAGCGCCAGGTAGCCGCGCAGCGGCTCCAGCACATGTTGCCAGGGGCGGATGGCGCCCGGCTGGCGCAGGGTGACGGGGCGGCCTGCGGCGAAGGCGGCCAGCACGTCGGGCACCAGTCGGGTGGGGGTCCAGTCGCCGCCGCCAATCACATTGCCGGCGCGCGCACTGCCCAGCGCGATGCCTTGGGCCGCCAAAAACGAGCGCCGGTAGGAGGCGACCACCAGTTCGGTCGCGCCCTTGCTGGCCGAGTAGGGGTCATGTCCGCCCATCGGGTCGGACTCGCGGTAGCCCCAGGCCCATTCGCGGTTCTCGTAGCACTTGTCGCTGCTGACCACCAGCACGGCGCGCACGCCCGCTTGCTGGCGCACCGCCTCCAGCACCTGGGCCGTGCCCATGACGTTGGTGGACCAGGTCTCCAGCGGGTCTTCGTAAGAGCGTGGCACCAGGGGCTGGGCCGCCAGGTGCAACACGAGGTCAGGTTGGGCCTGGGCCAGGGCGGCGCGCAGCGCGGCCGGGTCGCGGATGTCGCCCAGCGTGTGCTGCGCCAGGCCCTGGGCCACGGCTGCGGCCTCGAACAAATTGGGGGTGGTGCTGGGCGCCAGGGCGTAGCCCGAGACGCGCGCGCCCAGGGTGGACAGCCACAGGCACAGCCAGCTGCCTTTGAAGCCAGTGTGGCCGGTGATGAACACCCGCTTGCCGGCCCAGAAGCTGGGGTTCACCAGGTCTTCCACGGGGCCGCTCCGCTGGTCCAGAGTTCTTCGAGGTAGGTTTTGTCGCGCAGCGTGTCCATGGGGCGCCAAAAACCGGTGTGCTGGTAGGCGGCCAGTTGCTGCTGGCGCACCAGGGCGTGCACGGGGCGGTCTTCCCAGATGGTGGCGTCGTCCTCGATCAGGTCCAGCACCTGGGGCGAGAGCACAAAAAAGCCGCCGTTGATGAGGTTGCCGTCGCCCAGGGGCTTTTCGGTGAAGGCCTGCACCTGGTCGCCCTGGATGTCCAGCGTGCCAAAGCGGCCCGGCGGGGCCACGGCGGCCACGGTGGCGAGCTTGCCATGCGCCTGGTGGAAGGCGATTTCGGCACTGATGTCGATGTCCGACACCCCGTCGCCGTAGGTCATGCAGAAAAACGGGTCGTCTTGCACATAGCGCTTGATGCGGCGCAGGCGGCCGCCGGTTTGGGTCTGGTCGCCGGTGTCGACCAGGGTCACGCGCCAGGGTTCCGCATGGTGCTCGTGGATTTCCATGCGGTTGTGCGTCATGTCAAAGGTGACGTCCGAGGTGTGCAAGAAGTAATTCGCAAAATACTCCTTGATGACGTAGCCCATATAACCGCAGCAAATCACAAAATCGTTGATTCCATGGCTGGAATAGATTTTCATGATGTGCCAGAGAATCGGTTTGCCACCGACGCTGATCATCGGTTTGGGACGCGTCAGGGTTTCTTCACTGATTCGGGTCCCCAAACCGCCGGCCAAAATGACTGCTTTCATCTCAGGTGCTCCAGGCTGATGGGACGACATCAGCCTGTCAAAGCGGACTGATGGCGCCAATTCTAGGGGCAGCCATCTGGTTCAGCCCCGAGTGAAGGGGCTGAATCACCGCGCAAATAGCTCAATCAAAAATAGCGGCTTGCCAGCGATGGGTGTTCTTCGACAGGAAGAAATGGTCGCTGACCCATTGGTTGAGCTGTTGGCCCATTTGCAGGCGCAGGGCCGGTTGATCGATCAATTGGCGAATCGCGTCGATCCAGACCGATTTTTCATTGGCCACGCGCAGCACCGGCGGGTTTTCTGTGCGGAAGGGATAAACGTCCGAGCACACGACTGGCCAGCCCATGGCGCCGTACTCGAGCAGGCGCAAATTGCTTTTGCAGCGGTTGAAGTGGTTGTCTTCCAGGGGCGCGATGGCGATGTCCAGGTCCAGCGAGGCGAGTTTGCCCGGGTAGTCCACATAGGACACGAAGGGGTGGAATTCCTTGATGTAGCTGCGCAGGCCGTCCGGGCACATGCCCATGAAGATCCAGTCCACCTCGTCCTTGAAGGCGGCCACCACGTCGCGGATCATCTCCAGGTCGCCCAAGTGCTGGGCGGCGCCGGCCCAGCCCACACGCAGGCGTGGGCGTGCAGGCGGCACGCGGAAGAACTGGCCCCAGACGCGATCGTCCAGGCAGTTGGGCACCACGCGCACATCGCGGCAGTAGTCGCCGTACACCTCCACCAGCGGCTGGGTGGAGACGATCACTCGGTCACACAGGCCCATGGCTTCGCGCATGCGCACATAGCCTTCACGCTGGTGGATGACGTGCAGGTGGTGCTTTTCCGGCAGGTCGTGGAACAGGTCGTCCACCATCTGGATGGTGAACAGGTCGGGGTTGGTCTTGCGGTAGTCGCGCAGCAGGTGCAGGTGGGCGTCGCCAATCGAGTGCTGCACGATCATGCGGTCAGGGTTGGCGCGCGTCACCTCCAGCGGGTTGGGCGTGCGGTAGGCCCCGTTGCTGACCGGGAACACGATGCAGCTTTGCGCCAGGCCGGCGTGCTGCAACGCGTTCAGGGGTTCGACCACGCGGTACTGGCCCGAGCCACTGGAGATGGGGAAGGCCATCACCGTGGGGCGGTCCTTGCGGACGTTGGACCAGTCGATCACCAGGTCGGCTTCGACGTCATAAGGCGTTTGCAGCGACAGATGCCGGTTGTAGCGGCCGTCGCGCGCAATGGTCTTGACCCAGCGGGCCAGGAAGACTTGCTTTTCGCGCAGCGCCGCGGTCTTGATCTCGAAGGTGCGGCCCGGCTCGCGGCCCAGCGCTTCGATGGTCTTGCCGCCATGGTGCAGCACGCTGCTGATCGGCGTCCAGATGTGGCGCCGGCCGGCCTGGCTGGCGCGCAGGCAGAAGTCGTGCACGGTGGTGAAGGTGTGGCAGGCCTCGGTGTCAAAGCCGCCCAGTTGCTGCCACAGCGCGCGCTGCACGAGGAAGAAGTGGCCCGCCACCGTGGGCGCGTCTTGCGAGGTCTGCAGGCGCGAGAACACACCTTGCTCATCGAGCAGGCTGCGCTCGCCGGTGTAGCTGCGCGCCCAGTCCCCGGAGCCGAGCACCATGGGGCCGGTCTGCAACTGCGGCTTGTCGCCCACTTGCAGCACCAGGCGCGGGGCCACGCAGCCCACATCGGCCTGGTCCAGGTAGGCGCTGAGGGTGCGCAGCCAGTGACGTTGGATGACTTCGGTGTCGTCGTCGGCGAACAGCAGCACATCGCCTTGCGCCAGCGCGGCGCCCGTGTTCAGCGCCAGCGCGTGGTTGTAGTCCCCGGGGGGCGTGGTGGCAAAGCGCAGGGGCACGGGCAGGGTCACCGAGCCGGCGGCGCGTTGCACCGCCTCGGCCTGTTCCGCCTGGCTGACCACAATGACTTCCAGCAGTTCGGGCTCGGCATAGCTTTGCAGCGAGCCCAGCAGGCAGCGCAGGTAGCCCAGCTGGTAACCGCTGGGCACGATCAGGGACACGCGGCGGGGTGTCTCGCTGCGGTATTCGATCTGGCGGCAGCCGGCGATTTTTTGAGCCTGCACCAGGGCGGGCTGCTGATGGCGCTCCAAAAAGGCCTGCAGCAAGCGCAGTTCAGCGGCTTCACGCGCGCTGTCGATGTGACCGCTGCTGGTCAGCAGCACGGTGTCAATGTGCTGGAAGGCGGCGGGGCCGGCGCTTTGGCTCAGTTCCAGCGCCAGGCCGTAGACCTGATCGAAGTCCAGGCGCTGCTCGGCGTCCAGGCGCAACCAGTGGCTGCTGCGCACCGCCACCGCGCTGCCCAGGTAGTTGGTGCTGCGCAGCCACTCGGTGTTGAGGTCGGGCTTGAAATGGGGGGTGGGCAGGCCCGAGGCACTTTGGATGGCCTCGTCCGCGTAGACCAGGGCCACGTCGGGGCGGCGCGCGGCCAGGGCGAATTCGATCAGCGCCTGGGGCTCCAGCGTGGTGCCGGACTCCAGCAGCACCAGCCACGGCGGCAAGGGGCCTGAGAAAGGCTGGCTGGCACCGGGCAACTCGTGCCAGCGGCATTGTGGGCCGAGTTCTTCGACCGGAATCGGGCTGGCAAAGGGGGCCAGGATGTGCAGTTGCTGAGCCTGGTAGAAGTTTTGCTCCAGGCTGTCCAGGGTTTGGGCCAGGCCGTCCAGGTCGTCGGGGCGCACATAGACGTAGACCGCCAGCGGTGGCAACTGGCTTTTGGCCACGTGCTCGGCGTAGATTTCACCGTCGATCTCACGCAGCGTGCTGCGCTTGCGCCACTTGGCAAACTGGTGCTGGAGTCGGGTGTATTTGGCCTGGTCGGCGTGGCGGGGCAGGTCTTTGGCCTCGATCACCAGCTCACCCAGCAAGGTCACCGATTCGGTGGACCACGCGGATTCGAAAGGCATGGCGTTCATGGCGTGCTGGGTCTGGGCGATGAAGTCCTGCAGTTGGGTGGCGCTGTCGCGGAAGTTGGCTTGGTAGCGCTGTTGGAAGCTCGGTACTTCGGCCAGGGCCTTGGCCAGGGCCGCGGGCTCATCGCCCCAGGCCGTGCCCAGGCGGTGCCAGTCTGAACTGGGCGGCAGGGTCAGGCAGCGGTCGTTCTGGATGTAGACCACCGGGCAGCCGCACAGCAGGGCCTCGGTGGTGATGGCCGAGATTTCGTAGCTGTACAGGCAGCGCGCGCTGCGCAGCAAGGTGGCACGGTCTTGGGCTTGCGCCAGTTGGGCGTCGCCCAGGTTGGGCAGGGCTTGGTGCTCCGCGGGCAGCTTGCCACCGGCTTTGAGGTAGCGGTCGGCCAGCACCACGGCCTGCATGCGCTGCAGGCCTGGGGTTTCGAAGAACACGCGGGTGTCTGTCCAGGGCAGGGCCAGGGGCAGGCTGAGGCGGGGCTTGTCTTCGCCCGTGGCCAGCTCGATGCGGCCTTGGCGCAGCGGCTGCAAGGGGTCGTGGTGGGTTTCCGGCGAGTAGCTCAGGGTCCAGTGCGACTGCTGGCGCAGAACCGGGTCCACGGCCAGGTGAATCCACAGCGGTTTCTTGCCCGCCTTGTAGTGCGCGGCGCGTTGTTCCAGGGTCAGCGTGGGGGTCCACCAGTGTCCGTTGAGCTTTTTGGCACCGAACAGGTAGGCCTCGCAGCCGAGGTGGTTCAGCTGGCTGCACAACAGGTGCATTTGCAGCGTGAACGAAATTTGGGGGTCGAAATCAGCGCTGGCGATGTAGTAGGGCTGCTTTTCGCTGGGGTTCAGGATGGAGCCGTGCGCGTGCATGATCAATGTGTGCTTTCTGCCTGTGACAACCTGCAGCCCAAGGTGCTGGGGCTGATGAAACAAGTTGCTGACACCCGAGAGGCGAGCGTGCCGATGGTCAAGAGCCCCGATCGAACCGCTTCCGACGCCAAGTTTAAGCGCGTCTGCCGGCGGTTTTGACCGCTCATTGATCGCGGGGGCGCGGTGCTTCCCCTGCTGAATTTCACCCGGTGGGGTGAAAAAGGGCCTCAGCCCTTCAGCAGCGAAAGCACTTGTTGCGGCAGCTGGTTGGCTTGCGCAATCATGGCGGTACCGGCCTGTTGCAGGATCTGCGAGCGGCTCAGGTTGGCGGTTTCCGTCGCGAAGTCGGCGTCCATGATCCGGCCCTTGGCAGCGGTTTGGTTTTCCACCGCGGTCTGCAGGAAGTTGATCGTGTTTTGGAAGCGGCTTTGCGCGGCACCGAGTTGAGCGCGGCTGTCGCTGATGGTTTGCAGCGCCTTGTCGATGGCGTCGATGTTGGCTGCGTTGGCGCTGTTGGTGCCAGCAGCGGTGCTCAGGGAGCTGGCTGCACCGGCACCATAGGTGGCGGACACATTGCCGGCTTGGTCCATGTTCAGCGTGCCCGAAGCCACGGTGATGGTCTGGCCCGAGTTGGCGCCGACTTGGAAGTCGTAACTGCCGGTGGTGGTCAGGATCGAGGTGCCGTTGAACTGCACGGCGCTGATGGTGCGGCCGATTTCAGCGGCGAGCTGGGTGTATTCCTGGTTCAGCGAGGCCACGTCCGACGAGGTGTTGGTCGAGTTGGTCGCTTGCACCGCCAGTTCACGCATGCGTTGCAGCATGTCCGACACGGTCTGCATGCCGCTTTCAGCCGTTTGCAGCATCGAGATGCCGTCGTTGGCGTTGCGGATGGCCACGGTCATGCCGCGAGCTTGTGAGTCCATCCGGGTGGCGATGGCCAGACCCGCCGCGTCGTCCTTGGCGCTGTTCACGCGCAGGCCGGAAGACAGGCGTTGGATGGAGGTGGACAGGCTCATCTGAGTCGCCTGCGCATTGCGCTGGGCGTTCAGAGAGTTGATGTTGGTGTTGATGGTCATTGCCATGGGACGACTCCTTCAATGAATGCAAGATGAACGATCCACACGGTGCGATGTCGGGGTAAAACAGAGTGACCTATCCCAGCCGAGTGTTAGGAAAATTATTCGGCGAAGGGCAAAAATCGAAGGCTGGATAAGCGGGGTTCAGGCCCCTTACTTCGACTTTTTGGCGGCTGTTGTGCGCCAAATTGGGGCGTTTTGGCGCCCGCGCAGGCCTTTGGAGGCCTTCAGAAGCCAGGCGCCACGCCTGGGCTTCAGGTGGGCCTGCCGCGCTGGGCTGGGCAGGCTGCCCGCAAGGCGGACGGTTCTGGCGGCGATCTGTGGGCCCAGGGGCCCTTGGGTGGGCGGCCGTTCAGGCCGCTGCCCGGGCGCTGCAGCCTGCCGCCAGGCAGACGCTGCGCCCTTGGCAAATCAGGACGAGGATTTGTTCCAGGTGGTGATTTGCTGGGTCACCAGGCTGCTCAGGCTGTTGAGCGAGGTCAGGTTGGTGTCCAGGGTGTTGTACTGCTTGTAAAGGCGGGCCTGAACCACGGCAATGCGGTCCTGCATTTTGGTGATGTCCGCGTTGTTGCGGGTCAGCGAGGTTTGCAGGTTGGTGGTGCGGCTGCTGACGTTGCCTCCCGTGCCGTTGGCGGCCATGGCAAAGTCGCGCACCCGCCGGGCAATGCCGTTGTCTACCGTGCTGCCGCCGTTGGCATTGAACAAGGCCTCCAACTGAGCGGGCTTGGCCATGGCGGCGCTGAGCTTGGTGCTGTTGACTTTGAGGGTGCCGTCTTGCTGGGTTTCCAGTCCGACTTCACTCAGCCGGCTGTAGGTGCCCCCAGACGGGCCGGCCCCGGTGATGATCTGGCGCAGTGCAGTTTGCAGGCCGCTGGCCGTGCTGTCGCCTTGCAAGGCGGCGGCGGTCTTGGTGGCCGGGTCGTATTTGGTCATGGTGCGAATGCTGGACACCAACTGGTTGTAGGCCGTGGCAAACGCGTTGATCTTGGAGGTGGGGGTGGCGGTGTCCGCCACCACGCTGACCGTGACCGGGGAGGTGGTGACCTGCTGCAGGTTCAGGGTCAGTCCCGACACGGCGCCGGTGATTTGGTTGTTGGACGAGCTGACTGCCACACCGTCCACCGTGGCGGCCGAGTCTTTGGCGGCCTGGGACAGGCCCATGCCCACGATCGCGCTGCCATTGCTGGCGTAGGCCAGCTTGCCCGCACCTGTGCTGCCGTCGGTGATGGCCACGCCGGTGTCGTCAAAAGCCTTGATTTCAAAACCATTGCTGGCGCCGGTGTTGGCGCCGCGCACGATCAGCTTGTCCTGACCGCCTGAACTGACCACGGAGGCGTTGATGCCGGCGTTGGACGAGTTGATGCGGGTGGCGATGTCACTCAGGGTGTCGGTGGCGTTGACGGTGACGCTGACCGATGCAGCACTGCCGCCGGTGAAGCTGTTGCCAGACCATTGACCGACCTGGATGTCCAGTCGCCCGGCGCTGCCCATGGTGCTGCCCGAGGTCACGCTGGCCGACGAGGTGGTTTGGGATTGCGCCAGTTGACTGACCGAGACGCTGTAATTGCCGGCCAGTGCGCCGCTGGTGGCGGTGGCTGCAATGGCACTGCTGTTGCTGGAGGACACGGTGCGCGCGGCCCAGGTGCTTTTGTCGAGCAGGGAGGCGGCGGCGTCTTGCAGGGTGGAGAGTTGCGATTTCAGCGAGCCCCAGTTGGAAATGGTGCTCTGGATCTTGCTGCTTTTCGTTTTCAACAAGTTGATGGGCTCGCTCTCCACGGCCACCAGCTTGGTGACGATGGCATTGACATCCAAGCCATTGCTGCCGATGCCCGGCGAAGAAATCGTCATGTTGTTCCCCTTTTAGCAGACACAAAACCCGCTTGAGCCTAAATGTAGCAAGCGGGTTTGGTATCGCAAAGCTGGAACTCCGGCCGAATCCCCGGCTGATTCGGGGCTTCAAATGTCGGCCGGAGGGCCTAGCTCGATCAGCGCAGCAGCGACAGCACCTGCTGCGGCAACTGGTTGGCCTGGGCGATCATCGCAGTGCCTGCTTGTTGCAGGATCTGGGCGCGGCTCAGGTTGGCGGTTTCAGACGCGAAGTCAGCGTCCATGATGCGGCCCTTGGCGGCCGTTTGGTTCTCCACCGCGCTTTGCAGGAAGTTGACCGTGTTCTGGAAGCGGCTTTGAGCAGCACCCAAGGAAGCGCGGCTGTCGTTGATCGACTGCAGGGCCTTGTCGATGGCGTCGATGTTGGAAGCGTTCGAGCTGTTGCTGCCGGCGGCGGTGGTCAGGGCGCTGGTGGTGCCGCCGAACACAGCCGACACGTTGCCTGCCTGGTCCAGGTTCAGGGTGCCCGAGGCCACGGTGATGGTCTGGCCCGAGTTGGCGCCCACTTGGAAGTCGTAGCTGGCCGTGGTGGTCAGCACCGAGGTGCCGTTGAACTGCACGGCGCTGATGGTGCGGCCGATTTCAGCGGCGAGCTGGGTGTATTCCTGGTTCAGCGATGCGTTGTCCGAGGAGGTGTTGGTGGCGTTGGTCGCTTGCACGGCCAGTTCACGCATGCGCTGCAGCATGTCCGACACGGTCTGCATGCCGCTTTCAGCCGTTTGCAGCATCGAGATGCCGTCGTTGGCGTTGCGGATGGCGACGGTCATGCCGCGAGCTTGCGAGTCCATTCGCGAGGCGATGGCCAAACCGGCGGCATCGTCCTTGGCGCTGTTCACGCGCAGGCCGGAGGACAGGCGCTGGATGGAGGTGGACAGGCTGGACTGGCTGGTGGCGGCATTGCGTTGCGCCGACAGCGAGTTCACATTGGTGTTGATGGTCATTGCCATTTGAAAGCTCCTTCAAGTTAAAAATCAGCCTATCGCTGATGTCAAACCCACGCTGTCGCAGGCTTGGCAACGAACCCTTCTTGAAGCCCGTTGCTTTGTTTTTCGGGTGCCACTCGGAAAACTTTAGGGTTGCTTGTGCGGATCCTGCAAAAAGACCGGTGAACCCCCGTGAATTCGTGACTTTTGCCCAGCCTGCAGGGGGGCGGGCCCCAGGAAAAGCACTCTGTATTGAATAGGCTGCGAAATGTCTTTCTATTAGGGGCTTCAGAACGCCGTGGGGCTGCCGATACACCAGTTGTACCGTGCGACAATTTGCGAGGCCAACTGAATGTTTACACCTGTGAGTACCCGAGCTGCTTCTGCCTATCAACGCGTTGGCGTCGAAACCAGTGTCCATGGTGCGGATCCGCACCAGTTGGTGGTTTTGCTGTTCGACTCGCTGCTGGAAAGCCTGTCCAAGGTGGCCGGCGCCATGGTCCGTGGTGACATCCAGGAGAAGTCTCGCTACCTCAACAAGGCCATCCAGATTCTGGATGAGGGTTTGCGGTCGGTGCTTGATGAGGAGCAAGGCGGCGAAGTGGCCAAGAGCCTCAACGCGCTGTATGGCTACTCGGTGATCGAGCTGACCAAGGCCAATTTCAACAACAGTCCCGAGGCTGTCCATTCCGTGATCGCACTGATCCGACCCGTCGCTGAGGCCTGGAAGGCCATCAGACCCCAATCACGTTGAACAGAGTAAGGGGCATAACGTGCAGCAACAATCATTGCTTGATTTCTACAAGGCCATTGAGGGGGCCAGCCAGCGCATGTTGCTGGCCGCCCAACGTGAAGATTGGGAGCAGGTCATGCAGCTCGAGGGCGCCTGTGCGGTGCTGATCGAGCAACTGCATCACCACTCGCAGGTCGAGTCCTTGCCGTCGGAAGACCGCAGCGAGAAGGGCAAGATCATGCTTCGCATCCTGCGCAACGACGCCCTGATCCGCAACCTGGCGGAACCCAGGCTGTCGGACATCAACCGCATGCTCGAAGGTGGTTCGCGCCTCCTGCACTGATCCGGTCCGTCGCCCGGTGGGGCGCGGGTCGCCGCCCCCAAACAAAAAGCCCGCTCTCGGTTCACGAGGCGGGCTTTTTGTTTGGGGGCCGTGAGGAGGGGGTTGTCTGGCTTGTGTGGGGCGCAGCGGCGCGGAGGGCGGGGGGGGGGGGGCGGTCCTCAGACCTGCATGTTCATGATGTCGGTGTAGGCCTGGACCATGCGGTTGCGCACATGCAGCGTGGCCTGGAAGCCGATCTGGGCCTTCTGGATGGCCAGCATGGTGTCTTCCAGGCTGACCGAGGGGTTTTCCAGTTGCACTTCGCGTTGCAGCGCGCTGGATTTGTTTTGGGCGGCGCTGACCGATTTCAGTGCGTTGCTCAGTTCGCTGGAGAAGCCCGCGCTGCCCGTGGCGTCCGCCGTGCTGGCGCCCGAGGGGGGCTTGCCAATGGCGGTGCTGCGGTTGGTGAGCGGGGTGTTCAGTGGGGTGATGGTGGGGAATCGCAGATCCATGTCGCGTCTCCTGGGAACTTGTTGACGCCGATGGTAGGGGTTTGAGCGTGGCACGGCCGGTTGAAATGAGGTCCAAACAGCTGGTTTATCCCGGCGCTGCCGATCCCCCCTGGGCCCAATAATCGGCTCCAACCTGAGGTGTGGTCTCACCCTTTCAATCTGGAACCAAGATGTCTGCCGTCGCTGAACTCCCCGCTACCCCCGTGGCCCCCTCGTGGTCACAGAAATTAGCCGAGCTGGACCGTGCGCAGAAGACCAAGCTGGCGCTGGGTCTGGTGGCGTTGATCATGGTCGCACTGGCAGGTGTCTTCATGACCCGCCAGGCCGATTGGCGTGTGCTCTACGCCAACCTCAGTGACAAAGACGGCGGCGCCGTGGTGGCCCAGTTGGCGACCATGAATGTGCCCTACAAGTATTCCGAGGGCGGTGGCGCCATCCTGGTGCCGGCTGAGCGCGTGCACGACCTGCGCTTGCGCCTGGCCTCACAAGGCTTGCCTAAGGGCTCGGTCGCTGGCTTTGAGCTGATGGAGGGCAACCATTTCGGCGTCACTCAGTTCCAGGAACGCCTGAACTTCCAGCGCGGCCTGGAGGGTGAGCTGACCCGCTCCATCCAAGCCGTGGCGGCCATCCAGAGCGCCCGCGTGCACCTGGCGCTGCCCAATCAGAACGGTTTTTTCCGCGAGCAGCAAAAGCCTTCGGCTTCAGTCTTGCTGACCCTGTACCCGGGCCGCTTGCTGGACCGCGCTCAATTGGCCGGCATTGTTCACCTGGTGGCGTCCAGCGTGCCCGAGCTGAACCCCGCTGCGGTCAGCGTGATCGACGACAACGGCAAGCTGCTCTCGGCCACCCCCGAGGCGGCGGGCGCTGGCGGTGACGCCCAGCAGCTGCAGTATGTGCAGCAGATCGAGCAGCAGCTGAGCAAGCGCATCACCGACATCCTGGAGCCCGTGGTGGGCCGGCAAAACGTCAAGGCCCAGGTCACGGCAGAAATTGATTTTTCGCAGACCGAGTCGACCTCGGAGTCGCACCGTCCCAACCAAACCCCTGACTCCGCCGCCGTGCGCAGCCAGCAAGTGGTGGAAAGCGGCGGCGCAGCTCAGGCCACCCCGCCCACCGGCATCCCGGGTGCGACCAGCAACCAGCCGGCAGCGGCCGCCAATGCGCCCATCAACGGTCAGGCCCAGCCCCTGACGGCGGGTGGTGCCGGTGCGGCTGGCACGACACCGACCAAGAAGGAGTCGGTCACCAACTACGAAGTGGACAAGACCATCAAGGTGGTCAAGGGCGGCACAGGCGTGGTCAAGCGCCTGAGCGCCGCCGTGGTGGTGAATTACCAGCCCGGCGTGGAAGAGAAGGGCAAAACCGTCAACAAGCCCATGAGCGCAGAGCAGCTCGACCAAATGACCGCCCTGGTGCGCGACACCATCGGCTACAACAAAGACCGGGGTGATTCGGTCAACCTCATGAACACCCCCTTCATGGCCAGCGCGGCCGAGGGCGTTGCTGTGCCCCTGTGGAAGCAGCCTGAAGTGCTGGAACTGGCCAAGAGCTTTGCCTGGCCGGTCGGGATGGTGCTGTTTGCACTGGTGGTCTTGTTGGGCATGGTGCGTCCGGCGGTCAAGGCCATGAATGCGCCCAAGCCTGACCCGACTGAGCTGCTGCCTGCGTCGGGCGCCGGTACCCAGTTGGATGCCCTGGAGTCCGATGCGCCAGATCGCCCAGACTTGCTGCCTGCACCGAGCACAGAAAAGGTGGTGGAGCCACCCACGGCCGAGCAGCTGCGCCTTGAAGATGCCCGCGTATTGGCCAAGCAAAATCCGATCGCAGTGGCTAATATCATCAAGGGCTGGGTCAACGGCGAAGCGCCGGCCTGACCGCCCGCGCTTTGGAGAGATGATATGGACGAACAAGGCTTGAATGACGCGGCGATTTTTTTGATGTCGCTGGGTGAAGAAGAGGCTGCCGAGGTCTTCAAACACCTGTCGCCCAAAGAGGTCCAAAAGCTGGGCGAGACCATCGCCCGCACCCGATCGGTCTCGCGCGACCGGGTGGACGAAGTGGTCAACAAATTCACCAACGCGGCGGCCCAGCAAAGCCTGCTGGTGTCGGACACCAGCGACTACGTCAAGGCCGTGCTGCGCCGGGCGCTGGGTGACGACAAGGCCTCCCTGCTGATCGACCGCATCTTGCAAGGCGGTGACGTGTCCGGCATCGAGAGCCTGAAATGGATGGATCCGCTGTCGGTGGCCGAGTTGCTGCGCAACGAGCACCCGCAGATCGTGGCGGCCATCCTGGTTCACCTGGACTACGACCAGTCTGCCGGTGTGCTGGCCCAGCTGACCGAGCGCCAGCGCGGCGAGGTGATGCTGCGCATTGCGACCCTGGAAGGCATTCAACCAACGGCGCTGAAAGACCTCAACGAGGTGCTGTTCAAGGTGCTGGCCGGGGGCGACAAGATCCGCAAGGCGTCTTTGGGGGGCATCAAGACCGCGGCCGAAATCATCAACTTGCTGGGCAGCAACATCGAGGGCACGGTGCTCGAGTCGATTCGCGGCTACGACCCCGACCTGGCGCAGAAGATCATGGACAAGATGTTCGTGTTCGACGACGTCATGAAGCTCGACGACAAGTCGATTCAGCTGGTGCTCAAGGAAGTGGCCTCCGAAACCCTCATCGTGGCGCTCAAGGGCGCGGCGCCCGAGCTCAAAGAGCGCTTCCTGGGCAACATGTCCTCGCGTGCCGCCGAAACCCTGCGTGAAGACCTGGAGTCGCGTGGGCCCATGCGCTTGTCCGAGGTGGAGGCGCAGCAGAAGGAAATTCTCAAGACCGTGCGCCGTCTGGCTGACGAAGGTCAGATTGTCATAGGAGGCGGTGGTGACGACGCCCTCATCTAACCGAGCCCGCCAATACGCACGCTTCATCCCCAGCGAGGAGATTGACGCCGTCGCCCAGTGGCAGTTCACCGAGATGGATGAAAACCGTCGCCGCGCTGCCGTGCTGGCCGCCGAGAAGCCGCCTGAGCCGGTGATCGATGAGTCCATGGTGCAGGAGGCCCGTGACGAGGCTTACCAGCAAGGCCTGGAGCAGGGCCGCCTGGAGGCGGCGCTGGAAGGTCAGCGTCATTTGGACGAGTACATCGCCAGCCAGGGGGCCCTGGCCAGTGAACGCCTGAACGCCGTCATGGCCTCGCTGGAGCAGCGCTTTGCCGAAGTGGAGCAAAACGTGGCCCAGGGGGTGCTGGCCATGGCCTGTGAGCTGGCCCGCCAGGTGCTGCGCCGCGAGCTGGCCGCTGACCCCGAGTCACTGCGCCCCGTCATTCGCGAGGGCTTGGGCCTGCTGGCCGCCGACGCCCGCACAGCGGTGGTGCGCCTCAACCCGGAAGACCACGAGACCTTCAAAGCGGTGCCGGCCGAGTCCCTGGGGGGCCAGGACATCAAATGGGTCAGTGACGCGAGCGTGGCCCCAGGCGGCTGCCTCATTGAGGCGGCTGGCGCTCAGGTCGACGGCACGCTGGCGCGCCGTTGGGCCCGGGCGGTGGCCAATTTGGGCGTGGAACTGCCCCTGGAGTCGGAGGCTGTCGATGACGCAGTCGTCTGAGCGCCCCAGCAGCAGTGCCGCCTGGTCCACCTTCATGGCGGACCTGCAGCACCGCGCCTCCCGGCCCGTGCCGCTGGAGATGCGGGGCACTTTGACGCGCTTGACGGGCCTGGTCCTTGAGGCCACAGGCATCCGCGTGCCCGTGGGCTCGCAGTGCTGGATCACGCAAAAAGACGCCGAGCCCATCCTCGCCGAGGTGGTGGGCTTCTCGGGCGAACGCGCTTTTCTGATGCCGGCGGGCGACATCCATGGCCTGTCCAGCGGTGCTGTGGTCACGCCGGCCCTGCCCTATGTGCCTGCGCCTCGGCTGGGTGACGAGCCCTTGCCCGCTTCGGCCATGGCCTTGGGCGTGCTGCGTTTGCCGGTGGGTGATGGCCTGTTGGGCCGGGTGGTGGATGCCTCTGGCCAGCCACTGGACCACCAAGGCCCGGTGCTGGATGTGGTGGCCGAGCCCCCAGGTCGGCGCCAGGTCAATGCCATGGACCGCGACCCCGTGCGCGAGCCGCTGGACACGGGCGTGCGCGCCATCAATGCCTTGTTGACCGTGGGCCGGGGTCAGCGTTTGGGCCTGTTTGCGGGCTCGGGTGTGGGCAAGAGCGTGTTGCTGGGCATGATGGCCCGTTACACCCAGGCCGATGTGATCGTGGTGGGCTTGATTGGCGAGCGTGGCCGCGAAGTCAAGGAATTCATCGAAGACATCCTGGGCGCCGATGGCCGTGCCCGCTCGGTGGTGGTGGCCGCGCCAGCCGATGCGCCGCCGCTCTTGCGCATGCAAGGCGCGACCTACGCTTCGGCCGTGGCCGAGCACTTCCGCGACAAGGGCAAGCATGTGCTGCTGCTGATGGACTCGCTGACCCGCTATGCCATGGCCCAGCGCGAAATCGCGCTGGCCATCGGCGAGCCGCCGGCCACCAAGGGCTACCCGCCTTCGTGCTTTGCCAAGCTGCCCCAGTTGGTGGAGCGCAGCGGCAATGGCCTCAACGGCGTGGGCTCGATCACCGCTTTCTACACCGTGCTGTCCGAGGGCGATGACCAGCAAGACCCGATTGCCGACGCAGCCCGAGCCATTTTGGACGGCCACATCGTGCTGACCCGGGAGCTGGCCGAAGCCGGCCATTACCCGGCCATCGACATCGAGCAGTCCGCTTCTCGGGTGATGCACAACGTGGTCTCGCCGGTGCATGTGGAGGTGGCGCGCCGCTTCAAGGCCACTTACTCGCGTTATCAAAAGAGCCGCGACCTGATCCAGGTCGGGGCTTATGTCAGTGGCAGCGACCCGGAGCTCGATGAGTCGATTCAGCTGCAGCGCGGCATGAGCGGCTTTTTGCAGCAGGGCATGCACGAGGCCGTGACCCTGGATGACTCGTTGACGCAGATGGCGACGAGTCTGGGTTTGCAGATCAATTCCTGACGTTCAAAAGAGGTAAGGCATGGCTCAAGGCAGAGGTTTGCAGGTGGCGATGGAGGCGGCGCAGCGCCAGCGTGATATCGCCATGCAGCGTTTGGCCCAAAAGCGCCAGGCGCGTCAGTTGGGGCAGCAGCAGCTCGATCAATTGACGGGCTATGCCACCGAGACCGAGCAGCGTTCCATGCTGCGCGGCCAGATCGGCACCTCACCGGAAGTGATGCAGCACCACCTGCAGTTCATGGCCCGGCTGGAGCAGACCATCGAGCTGCAAAAAAGCCAGATGGCCACGCTCGACGAGGCCTCGCAGGAGGCTGAACGCCAGTTGCTGGTGGCGGAGTTGCGCTTGGTCAGCCTGCGCCAGGTGGTGCAACGGCGCGAGCGCGATGCAGCCCAAAGTCAGCTGCGGCGTGAACAAAAAGAAGTGGACGAGATGGCGGCGTCCCGTTATCGACTGCTGACCCAAGCCACCGCCTGAGGAGCCAAGCCATGAGCCTTGAATTCACCAAATCCCAAAACAGTTCGCCGGTCAGCGCCGTCACGGTGTCGGCCCCCAAGAGCCAGACCAAGGCCCCTGCAGCGGGCGCGGACTCGGCTGACAAGTCTGACTTCACGGGCATGTTGGATGCCTTCAGTGATGCACCTGAGGCGGACACCCAGGCCAGCGGCGACAGCGAAGCGGTCACCAAGAAGGAAGCCACGTCCAAGGACCTGAACGCTCGACGCAAGCTGGGCCGCCAGGGCGATGAAGCCGATTTGAACGCTGCCGAGGCCAGTGCCCCCACCGATTGGTTGACCCAAATGGCTTTGATGGCCGAAGCCGCGCGGCAGGCCGCCGCCGCCGTGGAACCCACGCCGGCCACGGTGCCGGTGGACCCGGCCGCGGGCGCGAGCACCGATCCAGCTCTCATGGCTGCCGTCGTGGTGGCCGCATCGCCGATCACCTTGCCAGCGCAGGTGCCGGTCGATGCGGGCCAGGCTGTCGCTGAGTCGGCCACGCCCACGGTCACCCCCGCGGTGGCTGAAGGCGCCATGCCCGAGCACAAGGGGGCGCGCGACGTGTTGTCTCAGTTGCAGTCCCAGTTGCAGGCCTTGGATCAGGGGGCGAAGCACCCCGTCCGCGACGGCGCTTCGTCTTTGTTGTCCGCAGCGTCGGCGACCGACGCCCCCTTCAAGGGGCTGGCGACGGGGGACTTGGATGCCTTGGGCAATGGGGCTGCCACGCAGGGCAATGACCTGGGCGCGTCACTGCAGGCGCTGGTGTCCAAGGCGGATGCCAGCTTCAAGGACATGGCCGCCCGTGCGCTGGATACCGCCCCCTTGGGAGGTGTCGCAGACGATGTGAGCAAGGCTTTGAGCGCCATGCTGGAGCCCGAGAAGACCCGTTCAGAACGCCGATCCGAGTCGGGCGCCAAGGCCTCGGATGGCGCGGGGGGCAGCTGGATGCCCCCGGGTGACAGCCAGGACCGTTTGCAGCCCCTGGGCGTCGCCGCCGCAGGCGCCAGCGACACGGGCCAGGCCATGACCGATTCGCAGTCCCGCAGCCCTGAAGATGTGGTGGCTGAGCAGGTCAGCTACTGGATCAACCAGAAGCGCCAGGGGGCTGAACTGACCCTGGACGGGGGCAATGGCCAGCCGGTGGCGGTCAGCATCTCCATGAATGGCAATGAGGCCAATGTGGTGTTCCGCTCCGATCAGGCCGCCACCCGAGACATGCTCAACGGCGCCTTGCCCGAACTCCGGACCTTGCTGCAAAGCGAGGGTTTGATTCTGTCGGGCGTGTCCGTGGGGGCGGGGCAAGGGCAGTCCGGTCAGCCTGGGCGCCAAGGCCAGGCCGCGGCGGAAGGTGGCACGCGCCGCGCCGCCCTGGGCGGTGTCGGTCGGGTGGAGGCAGAGCCTGCCGGCACCGTCTTGCGCCGCCAAGTCAGCACGAATCAGGCCCTGGACTTGTTTGTCTGAAGCGCTGGGCCGCGCCCGCTGGGGGCTTGAGGACGCTATAGCCCCCCTTTCGGGGGTCTATTCTGGCTATTATTGGACGCGTTTGACCCAATAATGCTCAACAAGAGCCCCGCTTTCGTCTGCCCTGCAGCGAAGGCCCATGCCGGAAGGAATAAACGTGTCTGATGCACCCGCAGCCGATGCCAAAGAAAAGCCCAAGAGCAAGAAGATGATCATCATTGGCGGCGCCGTGGCGCTGCTGTTGATCGTCGGTGGTGGCGCGGGCTGGTTCGTCATGTCCAAGAAGGCCGCTGCCGATGAAGAGGGCGGGGATGAAAAACCCGCTGCCGCCGCAGCCCCATCACACGACGCCCACAAGAATCCGCCGACCTACCTGCCGCTGGAAAACATGGTGGTCAACCTGGCCGATGCCGGTGGCGAGCGCTTTGTGCAGTTGGGCGTGACTTTTGAGATCTCTGATCCCAAGGCCGCCGACCAGGTCAAGGCCTACTTGCCTGCGATCCGCAACCAAATCCTGATCCTGGTGTCCCAGACCAGCTCTGAAGACCTGCTCAAGCGAGAAGGCAAAGAGAAGTTGGCGACCGAAATTTTGAACGAGTCCTCACGCATCCTGGGTTACGACCCGGATGAAGAAGAGGAAACGCCCAAGAAGAAGAAAAAGAAGGTTCGCAAACCAGAGAGCCCTTTGACGGCGGTGCTGTTTGCCAACTTCATCGTGCAGTAAGGAGCCGTCATGAGCGAGTCCTTTCTATCCCAGGAAGAGGTAGATGCCCTTCTGGAAGGGGTCACGGGCGAGAGTCAGAAGATTGTCGAGGACATCCCCGAGGCGGGGTCGGTCCGCAGCTATGACATTTCCAGCCAAGAGCGCATCGTGCGCGGGCGCATGCCGACGATGGAAATCGTCAACGAGCGCTTTGCCCGCAACTTCCGCATTGGCCTGTTCAACTTCATCCGTCGCAGCCCTGAGGTGTCGGTGGGCACGGTGTCCGTGCAGCGCTACAGCGCTTTTTTGCGCGAGTTGGCGGTGCCGACCAACTTCAACATCGTCGCCATCCGGCCGCTGCGCGGCAGTGGCTTGATCGTGTGCGAGCCCGCACTGGTGTTCGGCATCATCGACACCTTGTACGGCGGCGTTGGCAAGTTCCAGACCCGCATCGAGGGGCGTGACTTTTCGCCCACCGAGCAGCGCGTGATCAACCGCCTGGTGGACGTGATTTGCACCGAGTACAAGAAAGCCTGGCAGGGCATTTACCCGCTGGAGCTGGAGTACCAGCGCTCGGAAATGCAGCCACAGTTTGCCAACATCGCGACGCCCAGTGAAATTGTGGTGTCCACCGCCTTCCAGTTGGAAATCGGTGAGCTGTCGGGTGCCATTCACATGTGCATGCCTTACGCCACGCTGGAACCGATCCGCGATGTGCTGTATTCCTCCACCCAGGGGGACTCCATTGAGGTGGATCGACGCTGGGTCAAGGTGCTCACCCGTGAGATCCAGGCCGCCGAGGTGACCTTGGTGGCCGAGCTGGCGAGAGCCGACGCCACAGTGGAGCAGTTGCTGGCCATGAAGCCCGGCGATTTCATCGAGCTCGACCGCCCGCCCCGCATCCGGGCCTCCATTGGCGGCGTACCGGTGTTTGATTGCCATTACGGTACCCACAACTCAAAGTACGCGATCCGCATTGAGGAATGCCTGCGTGGCAACGACCTGAATTGGATTGGAGATAAGAATGTCAACTGAAGATAACCAGGACCCCGCAGACGATCCCATGGCGGGTTGGGCCGAGGCCCTGGAAGAGCAAAAACGCGCAGATGATGCCCCGCCCGCCCATGAGCCGGGGGGGCCGCTGTCGGGTAACGAGGTGCCGCGCAATTTCTCTTCGGGCGATTCGCCACTCAATGACATCAACATGGTGCTGGACATCCCGGTGCAGCTGTCGGTGGAGTTGGGGCGCACCAAGGTGCCGATCAAGTACATCTTGCAACTGGCCCAGGGCTCGGTGGTTGAGCTCGACGCCTTGGCCGGCGAGCCCATGGACGTGCTGGTCAACGGCTACCTCATCGCCCAAGGTGAGGTGGTCGTGGTGAACGACAAGTTCGGTATCCGCCTGACCGATGTGGTCACGCCGTCCGAGCGCTTGCGCCGCGTCAGCAAGGGGTAGGTCATGTGGCAATCGCTTGGGCCCTTGGCCTTGCTGGTGGCCTTGTTGGCCATGCTGCCCATGGGCTTGCGCTGGTTGCAGCGCCGCCAAGGTGGAAAAGGCGCCTCGGGCGCCTGGTTTTCTTCGGACCTCATTTCCTCGGTGGCGGTGGGCCCGCAGCAGCGCGTCGTCACGGTCGAGGTGGGGCCAGCCCACGCACGCACCTGGCTGGTCTTGGGCGTGACGGCCCAGCAAGTGACGTGCTTGCACACCATCCCTCTGGTCCCGGGCGCTGAGCCGGACTCACCGGTCTTGTCGGCGCCCGCCGCGCCGGAGGCATCGAATGGGGTTTGAGTTGAGTTCGTTCAGGCGCGTGCTGGGGCTTGCCACGGTTCGCCGCTGGGGCGCTGCTGCCTTGTTGGTGGTGCTTGGTGCCTTGCCTTGGGCGGTACACGCGCAGCCGGCGGGCAATTTGCCTTTGCTGGTGGGGTCGGGCGGTGGGAATTCCAGTTTCTCGGTGCCCATCCAGACCCTGCTGTTCTTCACCGCCATGTCGTTCTTGCCGGCGGTGCTGCTGATGATGACGGGCTTCACCCGCATCGTCATCGTGCTGTCGCTGCTGCGCCAGGCTTTGGGCACGCAGGCTGCACCTCCCAATCAGGTGGTGGTGGGCCTGTCGCTGTTCCTGACCTTTTTCGTCATGGGTCCGACACTGGACCGGGTGTACCAGGAGGCCTATGTGCCCTACACCACCAGTGCCATCAGTTTTGAGCAGGCCTTGGTCAAGGCGGATGCGCCCATGCGCCAGTTCATGCTCAAGCAGACGCGCCAGTCCGACTTTGCGCTGTTTGCCCGCTTGGCCAAGCTCGACCCGAGCGTGACGGCCGAGACGGCACCGCTGCGCATCGTGGTGCCGGCTTTTGTCACCAGCGAGCTCAAGACCGCGTTCCAGATCGGCTTCATGATCTTCATTCCCTTCCTGGTGATTGACATGGTGGTGTCCAGCATCTTGATGTCGCTGGGCATGATGATGTTGTCACCCGTCTTGGTGGCCTTGCCCTTCAAGATGATGCTGTTTGTGTTGGCCGATGGCTGGAACCTGTTGATCGGTTCGCTGGCCGCGAGCTTTGTGAGTTGAAGGAGGCCGCATGAATCCGCAAATGGTGCTGACCGCCGGGCGTGAGGCCCTGGAGTTGCTGCTCACCGTGTCACTGCCGGTCCTGCTGGTGGTGATGACGGTGGGGATTGTGGTGAGCATTTTCCAGGCGGTGACCCAGATCCAGGAAACCACGCTGTCCTTCGTGCCCAAGCTGTTGGCGGCCGTGGCCGTGTTTTTGATCGCTGGGCCTTGGATGCTGACCACCTTGGTGGATTACCTGCGCCGCACCATCGAGTCCATTCCCACCTTGGCGGCCTGATCTGTGATCTCGATCTCCGAGGCCCAGATCATGGCCTGGTTGTCGCCCATCATCTGGCCCTTCATTCGGGTGCTGGCCATGTTCTCGGTGGCGCCCATCCTGTCTTTGCGGGCGGTGCCGATGCGAGTCAAGGTCGGGCTCGCTTTTTTGGTGGCCTTGTCGGCGCAGGGCGTGTTGCAAGACCAGCCCATCATCAGCGTCAATGGGCCCCAGGCCCTGGGCGCCGTCCTGCAGCAACTGGGGGTCGGCTTGTCGATCGGCTTTGCCGTGCGCCTGGTGTTTGCCAGCGTGGAGTTGGCGGGTGAGTTGATCGGGCTTCAAATGGGGCTGAATTTCGCTTCCTTCTTTGACCCCATGACCAACGCACAGACCAGTGCGGTGTCCAGCTTCATGGGGCACATGGCGACCCTGCTGTTTGTCGCCGCCAATGGCCATTTGATGCTGCTGATGGCCGTGGTGAAGAGTTTTGACGCCTTCCCGGTGGACGGCAACATGCTCGAGTCCCTGTCCCGCATCCAGGTCTACCAGTTGGGGGCCAACCTGTTTGCCAGTGCGCTCTGGATCGCGCTGCCGGTGATCGGTCTGCTCTTGTTCGTCAACCTGATGCTGGGGGTCATTTCGCGCGTGGCGCCTCAGATGAACATCTTTGCCGTGGGCTTCCCCGTCACCCTGACCATTGGTTTGTTGGGCATTGCCCTGACCATGCCGATGCTCGACAAGCCCGTGCTGTCACTGTTAGAGCGGGCCTTTGATCTGTTTGGTGTGCGCTGAGGCCTGCATTCAGACCAGGTTGTTGCGGATCGCGTAGACCGTCAGTTCGGCGTTGTTGCTCAGGCCCAGTTTCTCCAGCACGCGGGTGCGGTAGACGCTGACCGTCTTGGGGCTGAGCATCAGCTCTTCGGCGATGTCCGACAGGCGTTTGCCGGTGGCGATCTTGAGCAGGGTCTGCAGTTCACGTTCGGACAAGGTGGCGTGCGGTGCCTCTTGCGTGGGACGTGACAAGCTGTCGGCCAGCAGTTGGGCCACCTCGGGCGTCAGGTACTTTCGGCCATCCATCACGGTGCGCACGGCACGCGCCAAGTCTTCGGGGTCACCTGCCTTGTTCAGGTAGCCCTGGGCGCCGGCCTTGAGGCTGCGCAAGGCGTACTGGTCTTCGGGGTACATGGAGACGATCAGCACCTTGATTTCCGGGTGCGACTCTTTCAAGCTGGCCAGCACTTCGAGGCCACCGCGGCCTGGCATGTTGAGGTCCAGCAAGAGCACGTCACAGGGGGCGGAGCGCAAGGCCTCACGCAACTCGGGGTAGCTGCCGGCCTCGGCGGTGACCTGGATGTCCACCGCCTCTGACAAGGTGTCGCGGATGCCTCGGCGCAGCATGGCGTGGTCATCGCAAAGCATCACGCGAATCATGGGGTTTCCTCTTCTGACGGCAAGGCGGGGGGCGTGGTGGAAGTCATGGGCACGGTCAAGGTGATGGCGGTGCCGCGGCCAGGCTGGCTGCTGACGTCCAGCCAGCCGCCCGCCATGCGTGCCCGCTCTTTCAAGCCCTTGAGGCCGAAGGAGCGGGGCTTGGCCAATTCGGCCGGGTCGATGCCCCGGCCATTGTCAGCGATCTCCAGGGTCAAGGCTGAGCTGTCCTCTGAAATGTCCATCTCCACCCGGCTGCAATCTGCGTATTTGGTGATGTTGGTCAAGGCTTCTTGGGCCGTGCGGTAGGCGACCAATTGGATGTCGCGCGAGGCTTCGCTGCGCGCCATGCGGACCTGCAAGCGCGCGGGAATGCCGGTTCGGCGCGAGAAGCTGTCGGCCAGCCACTGCAGTGCCGGCACCAGGCCTTGGTCCAGTATGGGGGGGCGCAGGTTGAGCATGATGCGCTGGCTGGCGCCCAGGGCATGTTGCAGCATGTCCGTGGCGGCTCGCAAGTGGGCCGAACTCGCCTCGTCCGGGCTGTGCCGACTCAGCCAGGCCAGGTCGAATTTGACGGCGGTCAGTGCGCCACCAATGTCGTCGTGGATCTCGCGAGCGATGGCCGCCCGCTCCTGTTCAATCGAGCTTTGCAAATGCTCCGCCAGTTCGGCCAGTCGGCGCTCGGATGCCGCCAGTTCCAGGGACGCCTGTTCCCGTTCACGCCGCGCTTGGCTGACCTCCAGCGCGCGGGAGACCGTGTGGGCGAGCTTGGCCATGCTGTCTTTGAGCAGGTAGTCAGCAATGCCCTGCTGGATGGCTTGGACCGCGGCGGCTTCTCCGATGGCGCCGGAGAGCAACACCACCGGAATGCGCCCAGCCAGCCCCGCTTTGACCACCTGTTGCCAGGCATCCAGGGCGGTGAAGCCCGGCAGTTGGTAGTCTGCCAGCACGATGTCTGGGCGGCGTGCCAGGGCCTCGTCGAAGTCATGCAGTGTCTCGACCCGCTCGATCAAAAAATTCAGCGAAGCTCGCCGCAAAGCCATGCAAGCCAGTTCATGATCTACCTTGGAGTCTTCCAAATGCAAGATTCGCAGTGGTGGGCAATTTGATTCGATAGACATGGATCAATATGATAAATTAGGCATTGGCACCGTCATTCTCGCTGGTGCTAAGTGTCTTTTTTCGTGTTTTATGCAAAATTCAGGGGGCCAGGGCGGTTTTTTGCGGTCGAAGCACGGGTCCTGCGGCCCGCGTATTGCAAAATGCTTTCACAGTAACGGGAATTTGCAAACGCTTGAAAGTGTGTGCGTGGCGACGGAGAAAAAATGGAACCAGCGCTAGACAATCTCAAGGAACCCGGCGTTCACCTGCCGGTGATGGCCGTTGCTGAAATTCAGGATTCCCTGTTGGTGGTGATGCACGATCTGCATCGCCTCGAAGGACTTCTGAATCATGCAGCAGACAACCTGTTGGATCGATTTGGTACGGCGAACCAAAGCCTGGCCGAATTGGACAATGGCAGCCCCGATGCTTCGATCCGGGTGCGCGATGCTTTGAAAAGTGCAGTCACCGAACTGCAGTTTCACGACATGGCGACCCAGCTGATCACGCACACCACCAAGATACTGCAAGGCTGTGCTTTCCGCCTGGCGTCCGAGTCCATGGGGCAGGACGAAGGCGAGGAAGCTGCACCCTATGCCGACCAGATGCCAGAACGGCCCAACCCCGTCACCCAGAGCGAGATGGATGCCGGGTCAATTGATCTGTTTTGACACACCCCTTACCTCAATCAGTTGATACATAGTTGCTGGAGCCCTAAATGCAATCGATTCTTGCCGTTGATGACTCTCCGTCCATGCGGAAGATGGTGTCTTTTACCTTGACTGGCGCAGGCTACAACGTGGTCGAGGCGGTGGATGGTCAAGACGCTTTCGAGAAGGCTCAGACGCACCACATTGACCTGGTTCTGGCGGACCAGAACATGCCTCGACTGGATGGCATCGGCCTGACGCGCAAGCTGCGCGAGCACCCGAAGTTCAAAACCATCCCGATCCTGATCCTGACCACCGAGTCCAGTGACCAGATGAAGCAGGCGGGTCGCAGCGCGGGCGCAACAGGCTGGTTGGTGAAGCCGTTCGACCCCAATCGCTTGATCGAGGTCATTCAGAAGGTCATCCGATGAACCGAAACTACCTTCAGTTGACGTATTCAGGAGCAAGACATGGCTGAAGCACATGAGGGTGGCAGTTCAGGCGCAGATTTCGATCTGAGTCAGTTTTATCAAATTTTCTTTGAAGAAGCGGGCGAAAACCTGGACCTGATGGAGCAGATGCTGCTCGAACTGGATCTGGCCAATGCCGACGACGAAGAGCTCAACGGCATCTTCCGTTGTGCCCACTCGATCAAGGGTGGCGCGGCCACCTTCGGGTTTTCGGACGTTGCTGAATTGACCCACCACATGGAGTCGCTGCTGGACAAGCTGCGTCGCCGTGAGTTGGCCCCGATTCCGCCCATGGTGGACGTGCTGCTGGAATCGGCTGACGCTTCGCGCGGCCTCCTTGCCGTGCACCAAGCCGGTGGCGAGGGCACGCCGCCCTCGACGGTGGACCTCGTGCGCCGCATCAGCGAATTGGCTTCGGGCCAGGTGCCAGCGTCGGCACCGCGTCCAGCGCCGGCTCCCGCGCCTGTTGCAGCGCCAGCGCCTGTGCCTGCGGCGGCGCCCGTCACCGCACCGGCCGATGGTGTCCGTCACTTGGAGATTGTGGTCGGCCCCTTGAGCCGCCCTGAACAGGCCGACGCCATCGCCGAGCTGTTCCGCGACATTCCTGGTCTGGGCACCATCCAGTCGCGTGACAGTGCCAACGCTGATCACCGAACCTTCGCGGTAGAGACCGCCTCGTCGGATGCCGAGCTGCTGGACCTGTTTGTGTTCCATGTGGCCAAAGAGCAGGTCCACATCCGCGATCTGGCGGCCGCACCAGCTCCGGCCCCTGCCAAGTCGGCGGACATTCCGGGATTCGGTCTCTTCGATGCACCCGAGGCCCCTGCGGTGGTGGCCGATGCCAGCCCTGCGCCGATGCCGGCTGGGTTCGGCTTCTTCGCGGGTGCGCCGGGCGTGCCTGAAGCGCCTGCGGCAGCCCCAGCGCCGGTGGCTGAAGCGGCTGAGCCGGTCAAAACTGCGGTGGCAGCCAAAGCCGCTGAGCCCAAGGCGGCGAGCCAAGCTCAGCTGGAAGCGGCGACCATTCGGGTGGCGGTCAACAAGGTCGACCAGCTCATCAACTTGGTGGGCGAACTGGTCATCACCCAGGCCATGCTGGCTCAAAACAGCCGCAGCCTGGACCCGGCGTTGAATCAGCAATTGCTGGCTGGCCTGGCCGATCTGGACCGCAACACACGCGATTTGCAGGAATCGGTGATGTCGATCCGCATGATCCCGATGTCCATCGTGTTCAGCCGTTTCCCGCGCATGTTGCGTGATCTGGCCAACAAGCTGGGTAAGAAGGTCGAATTGATCACCCAAGGGGAAGCCACTGAGTTGGACAAGGGCTTGGTCGAAAAGATCACTGACCCGCTGACCCACCTGGTGCGCAACAGTTGTGACCACGGCATTGAACTGCCTGAAGACCGCCTGGCCAAGGGCAAGGCGGCGCACGGCACGATCACGTTGTCGGCGGCGCATCAAGGCGGCTCGATCGTGATCGAAGTGCGAGATGACGGCCGAGGCCTATCGCGCGAGAAGATCCTGAGCAAGGCCCGCGAGCGCGGCATCGAGGTCTCCGACCAGATGACCGATGGCGAAGTCTGGCAGCTGATTTTCGCGCCGGGGTTCTCCACCGCCGAGGTCGTGACCGATGTGTCTGGCCGTGGCGTGGGCATGGACGTGGTGAAGAAGAACATCCTGGCGCTCAACGGCACGGTCGAAATCGACTCCGCTGAAGGCTATGGCATGAAGGTGTCGGTGCGCTTGCCGCTGACCCTGGCCATCATGGATGGCATGTCCGTGGGCGTGGGCGACGAGGTCTACATCCTGCCGCTGTCTTCGGTGGTCGAGTCCTTCCAGGTCAACGACGATTCTGTCAGCACCGTAGCCCAAGGCTCACAGCTGGTCAAGGTGCGCGACGAGTACATGCCTGTGATTGAGTTGGAGCGGGTGTTCCAGGTGCCTCGCTTCGATTTCGAAAAGAGCAGCAGCATCATGGTCGTGGTCGAGGCTGAGGGCAGCCGGGTGGCCCTGCTGGTGGACGAGTTGCTGGGCCAGCACCAGGTGGTGGTCAAGAACCTCGAAACCAATTACCGCAAGGTGCCCAATGTGTCGGGTGCGACCATCCTGGGCGACGGCAAGGTGGCTTTGATTCTGGACACGGGTGGTCTGGTTCGCCGCGCCCGCCACTGAAATGACGAGTTATTGAAGGAGAACATCATGAGTGTGATCGGTAAGAGTTCTGAAGGTGCTATCACCGGTGCACGTGAATACCTGACGTTCCGTCTGGACCAGGAAGAGTACGGCATCGACATCCTGAAGGTGCAGGAAATCCGCGGTTACGAGCCGCCGACGCGCATCGCCAACGCCCCTGAGTTCATCAAGGGTGTGGTGAATCTGCGCGGCACCATCGTGCCCATCGTGGACATGCGCTTGAAGTTCAACTGTGCCAACGCGGAGTACAACAACTTCACGGTGGTCATCATCTTGAACCTGCGCAACCGCGTGGTCGGTATCGTGGTGGATTCGGTCAGCGATGTGATGGAGCTGTCGCCCGACAACATCAAGGCGGCACCGGACATCGAGAGCGTGATCGACAACGGCTGCATTCTGGGCCTGGGGTCGGTGGGTGAGCGCATGCTGATCTTGTTGGACATTGAAAAGCTGATGTCGGGTGTGGACATGGGGCTGGTCGCTTCGATCTGAGGTTCAAGGCTTCAATTGCGGCCGACGCGGTGCCGCCCACGGGGGCGCGCCCTCGGTCATCGCTCGGAAAGGGTTGTGAATGATGTCCAGTACAGGCCGGTCAGAAATGGCCGGGGTTCGGGATAAACCGGTGGCCGCAGCTTTGCCGCCAGGGCCGGTGGTGCAGGGACGAGAGTTCGTCTGGACCGATGCCGACTTCTCGCGCGTGCAGGCCCTGATTTATCAGCGCGCAGGCATCAATTTGCACGATGGCAAGCACGCCATGGTGTACAGCCGACTCTCGCGCCGCTTGCGCGAGACGGGTTACAACAGCTTTCGGGAGTACCTCAGCTGGTTGGAAACCCACGATGGTCCTGAGTGGCAGGAGTTCGTCAACGCCCTGACCACCAACCTCACGGCCTTCTTCCGCGAGCAACATCATTTCGAGATTTTTGCGACCCTGCTCAAGTCGCGACCTGCGTCGACGCCTTGGCGCGTTTGGTGCAATGCCGCCTCCACCGGAGAGGAGCCTTACTCGATCGTCATGACGGCGTTTGAAAGCCTGGGCAACAACGCCTCGTTCAAACTCACGGCCAGCGACATCGACTCCAAGGTGTTGGCGTCAGCGTCGCAAGGGGTTTACCGGCTGGAGAACCTCAAGGGGCTCAGCCAGGAGCGATTGCAGCGCTTCTTCATGCGCGGTAAGGACTCCAACGCAGGCCTGATTCGGGTCAAGCCAGAGTTGCGCAAGGCCATCGATTTCCTGAGCGTCAACTTGATCCGCGATGACTGGCCTTTCAAAGAGCCCTTCGATGTGGTTTTTTGTCGCAACGTGATGATCTACTTTGATGCGCCCACCCAGCGCAAGGTCCTGGAACGCATTCACCGGGTTCTGAAGCCCGGAGGCATGTTGTTTGTCGGTCATGCCGAGAACTTCAGCGAGTCACGCGATCTGTTCACTCTGCGGGGCAAGACCGTGTACGAGCGCCGCTGAGCCCCAAACCCTCTTTGACTAGCCGACCATGACTTTCTCGCCCCCTCCTTCCTACCCAGCGTCTCGGGCGGTGCCGCCTCCGCCTGGACTTGATCGTCGGCAAGTGCCACGCATTCACCCGGTGTCGCCCAATGCCTACAACACGGCGGGTGCCACAGGTGCCAGAACCTCCAGTCTGGAGGAACTCAAGAGCAAGGCTCGCAAGCCCAGTGAGGCGAGTTTTTTCTATTTCGATCACCACTTTCAGTACAACGCGGTGAAGGTTTTGCCGGGCGAGTTCTTTGTGGCGGATGAGAACCTGGTCATCATGACCGTGTTGGGGTCCTGCATTGCCGCCTGCATCTGGGACAGCCGCACACTGGTGGGGGGCATGAACCATTTCATGCTGCCAGACGGAGAGGCCGGCGATTCCTCAGGCCGATATGGCTCCTACGCGATGGAATTGTTGATCAACGAGTTGATGAAACAGGGCGCGCGCCGTGAGACGATGCAGGCCAAGATTTTTGGCGGCGGTGCGGTGATGGCGAACTTCACCACCATGAACGTCGGGGAGCGCAACACCAAGTTTGTGCGTGACTACCTGCAGACCGAACGCATTCCTGTGGTGTCTGAGGATGTGCTGGACATCTACCCGCGCAAGGTGTGTTTCTTCCCCGTCACGGGCAAAGCCATGGTCAAGCGCCTGGCCCATGCCCATCCGGACACGCTGGCCCAAGAGAAAAAAGGCAATGTGGCCACTGTGGTGCAGACCACCGCAGGTGGTTCTGTGGATCTGTTCTGAGAGTGATGGAATCAAAAATGGGGATGAGTAAGAAGATCCGTGTGGTGGTGGTCGATGACTCGGCGCTGGTTCGAAGCCTGTTGTCCGAAATCATCAACCGCCAGCGTGACATGGAGTGTGTGGGAACGGCGAACGACCCCTTGATCGCCCGCGAGATGATCCGGGAGCTGAACCCTGACGTCATCACGCTGGACGTCGAAATGCCCCGCATGGATGGCATCGATTTTCTGGGCCGTTTGATGCGCCTGCGCCCCATGCCTGTGGTGATGATTTCCACCCTGACTGAAAAGGGTGCAGAGGTCACGCTGCGTGCGCTCGAATTGGGCGCCATCGATTTCGTGGCCAAGCCGCGTGTGGGCCTGGCCAACGGCATCAATGAACTGGCCAACCAGATCGTGGACAAGATCCGCGTGGCATCGGTGGCCCATGTGCGCCGTGGTCACCAAGAACTGTTGACCCACGCCATGAACACGGGCGCGCCTGCTGCGGCAGCTGCGCCGGCAGCCCCACGTCCCACGCCGACCTTGTTGGGGCGGTTGTCCACTGAAAAGCTGATCTTCATCGGCGCCTCCACGGGGGGCACAGAAGCCATCAAAGAGATTCTGGTGCGCATGCCAGCGGACTCGCCAGGCATCGTGATCACGCAGCACATGCCGCCAGGTTTCACCACCAGTTTTGCGGCCCGACTCAATGGTCTGTGCCAGATCACGGTCAAGGAGGCCTCGCACGGCGAGCGCATCTTGCCTGGCCATGCCTACATCGCCCCGGGCGGCAAGCAATTCCGGGTGGATCGCAGTGGTGCCAACTACGTGGCTGTGGTTGAGGATGGAGAGCCGGTGAACCGGCACAAGCCCTCGGTCGAGGTGTTGTTCAAGTCCGGCGCTGCCTTGGTGGGGCGCAACGCCTTCGCCATCATGTTGACCGGCATGGGCAATGACGGTGCCCGCGCCATGCGCGAGATGAAGGACGCGGGCAGCTACAACTACGCGCAGGATGAGGCCAGCTGCATTGTGTTTGGCATGCCCCGCGAAGCCATCGCCCATGGGGCCGTGGATGAAGTCCTGCCCCTGGACAAGATCGCTGGCGCTTTGTTGGCCAAACTGGGTGGGGCCAGCGACCGCCTGCACCACCGGATCTGAACCTTCAGGCCGTCGGCGCGACCCAATTGGGGTAGCGCCCGCGGCCTGCTGGAGAGGTGAGTCGGTATTGGCGGCGATCTGTGCCGCCAAGCGCGTCAGGCGGACAAAATTTCCCAGCGCTCCAAGGCGTTCATCAGGGCCTCTTCGATCTCGCTGTTGCGCACGCCCATTTGGGCGGCGCGAGCTGGATCCTCTGCGTAGAGGCGGCCATCCGCCAGTGCTGCCTGGATCTGAGCTTGTTCCTTCTCCAGATCGGCAATCACCTGTGGCAGACCCTCCAGTTCGCGCTGCTCTTTGTAGCTGAGCTTTTTGCGTGCAGGGGTCGCTGCTTTGGCGGGGGCCGCTGGCGCACTGGTCGAAGTGGCCTCCGCTTTCGCTTCAGCCTTGTTGGTCTGCGCCTGGACCTTCTGTGCAGCCGCATTGATGTCGCGCGCACGCTGGGACTGGGTCAGCCAATCCTGCACGCCGCCTTCGTATTCGCGCCAAAGGCCGTCGCCCTCAAACGCCAGCGTGCTGGTGACCACGTTGTCCAGGAAGGTTCGATCGTGGCTGACCAGGAAGACCGTGCCGTCGTAGTTCTGCAGCAGGTCTTCCAGCAACTCCAGGGTGTCGATGTCCAAGTCGTTGGTTGGTTCGTCGAGCACCAGCACATTGGTCGGCCGCGCAAACAGGCGTGCCAGGAAGAGCCGGTTGCGTTCGCCGCCCGATAAAGAGCGCACAGGGGAGTTCGCGCGCGCAGGCGAAAACAAGAAGTCGCTCAGGTAGCTCTTCACGTGCTTGCGCTGCTGGCCGATCTCGATCCACTCGCTGCCCGGGCTGATGAAGTCTTCCAGTGTGGCGTCGAGGTTGATGGCTTGGCGCATCTGATCGTAGTAAGCCACTTGCAGATTGGCCCCTTGGCGCACCTTGCCTGAGTCCGCAGCCAACTCACCGAGAATCATCTTGAGCAGGGTGGACTTGCCTGCGCCATTCGGGCCGATCAGACCCACCTTGTCACCCCGCAGGATGGTGCCCGTGAAGTTGCGCACAATCATGCGATCACCAAATGACTTGGACACCTCGGTCAGTTCGGCCACGATCTTGCCCGTGGGCGCACCCGAGGCGACATCCATCTTGACGCTGCCCAGCACCTCGCGTCGGGCTGAGCGCATCTCACGCAATTTCTCGAGTCGCCCGATGCGGCTTTGGCTACGGGTGCGGCGCGCTTCAACGCCTTTGCGAATCCAGATTTCTTCCTGGGCCAGCAGCTTGTCAGCCTTGGCCGAGATCACCGCCTCTTGAGCCAGCTGTTCTTCCTTTTGCAGCAGGTACTGAGCGAAGTTGCCGGGGTAGGAGCGCAAGTGACCGCGGTCCAGCTCAACGATGCGCGTCGCCACTTGGTCAAGGAAGGAGCGATCGTGGGTGATGGTGATGACACTGCCCTTGAAGTCCTTGAGCAAGCCCTCTAGCCATTCAATCGAGTCCAAATCCAAATGGTTGGTCGGCTCGTCCAGCAGCAACACATCAGGTTGGGTGACCAGGGCTTGTGCCAGGGCCACCCGCTTCTTGGTGCCGCCAGAGAGGCTGCCGATCACGGCTTGAGCGTCCAGGTGCAGACGGTGCAAGGTTTCATCGACGCGCTGCTCCCAATTCCAGGCGTCATAGGCTTCGATCTGGGATTGCAGTGCGTCCAGGTCTACGCCATCCGCGCCCGACAGGTATTGATCGCGCAAGGCGGCCACGGCAGCGAGGCCCTCGCTAGCCGACTCAAACACCGTGTGAGCTGGGTCCAGGTTGGGCTCTTGCGCGACAAAGGCAATGCGCAGACCCTGCTGCACTTGCAGGGTGCCGTCGTCGGGTTTCTCCAGGCCTCCGAGGATCTTGAGCAAAGAGGACTTGCCCGCGCCGTTGCGGCCAATCAGGCCGACGCGCTCCGCGGTTTCAAGTGAGAAGGTGGCGCCGTCGAGCAAAGCGACGTGCCCAAACGCCAAATGGGCGTCGAGAAGTGTAAGGAGTGCCATTGACCGCGATTATCCCGCTTGGCGGCGGTGGGGGTATCGCCGTGGCCTTGGGCTTCTCTATTTATATAGAGGCGATCACGCGCAATGCGGGGTGGCTTGCCCCCCCCACATCAGACAGGGATGTCTGGTGTCCCCGCGCGCCAGGAGGCCGGGTGCTCTCAGTCGCCTCAAGAGGTCTGCAGCCGGAGGAGGCTGCACAGGTTGAGAAGAATTTCGAAGTTCTTGCTTTGAGCCTGATTTCTTGTGTATAATTGAGGGCTCGACTGATCAAACAGTCCTTCTGTGTAGCGGCTTGAGTGGCTGCGCAGAAGTTTGGTGAAGTGGTGGTGTGAAAGAGTTTCTTTTGTGCTGCGACGGAGCTGAAGAAAAAAAGTCTTCTTCGAGTTGACTGTGCTGCGAAAAGCGGTATATAATTCGAGGCTCT
>NZ_JAQSIO010000009.1 GCF_028649455.1 Curvibacter microcysteis
TTGGTACCACTCCTTCCCATCCCGAACAGGACAGTGAAACGACTCCGCGCCGATGATAGTGCGGGTTCCCGTGTGAAAGTAGGTCATCGTCAGGCTATTACAGCCCTCAAAACCCCCTCCCTTCATTGGGCGGGGGTTTTGTCTTTGGGGGATGCAAAGCTGCAACCCTCTCGGGACATGCAAGCATCGGTCGATACCCAAGCGCCAACAGCAGCACACCACAAAAAACAGCTCCCGAGGGAGCTGTTCTTGTTGGCAAATGACCCTCAGCGGCGTCTACAGAGAAGTCTCACCATGACTTCAAGCATTTGTTTCGCACGGCAGCTCAGCCCCTTCAACCAAAAAGCGCACACGGCGCACACCTTGCCATTCATCGGCATCGAGTCGAAACGCCAGTTTGACACGTTGGGGCAAGGGCTCGGTGTGCCCAAACCAAATGCCGTCAACGGGCTGCCCCTGGTGTTTGAGCTTGAGTGCCAGGTGTTTCTCGCCCACCAGCCGTTGTGAGACGACCTCGACTTCCTCGCTGAAGGTCGGCGGTGCGAACCCCTGTCCCCAAACTTCGCGGTGCAAGGTGTCTACCAAATCGACACGCCGGTATTCCGGGGCCAGGGCGCCGTCTGTGTCCAGGCGACGTGTCAGGGTCGCGGCATCCAGCCATTCATGGGCAACCTGGGCCAGGGCCTGCTCAAAGGTGTCAAAGTGCTCTTCAGCCACGGTACAGCCTGCGGCCATGGCGTGACCACCAAACTTGATCAGAACGCCGGGGTGGCGTTTGGCGACCAGATCCAGCGCGTCGCGCAGATGAAAACCAGGAATGGACCGTCCCGAACCCTTGAGTTCGTGTTCCTTGCCCGGGGCTGCACTTGCGGCAAAGACAAAAGTGGGTCGATGCAGCTTGTCTTTCAGGCGTGAAGCCACGATTCCGACCACCCCTTCATGGAAGTCGGGGTCGAACACACTGATGGCTGGAGGCGCTTCTTCGTCCTCGGCAAACAAGGATTCAGCGATGAGCATGGCCTGGTCGCGCATGCCGCCTTCAATCTCGCGTCGTTCGCGGTTGATCGTGTCGAGCAGCTTGGCCAATTCATCGGCGCGACCGGCGTCATCGGTCAGCAGACATTCAATGCCCAACGTCATATCGGACAGCCGGCCTGCTGCGTTGATGCGTGGGCCCAGCGCAAAGCCGAAATCAAAAGTGGTGGCTGCGCGGGCCTCTCGCACGGCGGCTCGGAACAGCGCGGCAACACCCACAGGCAGGGCGCCAGCGCGGATGCGCTTCAAACCTTGGGCTACCAGTCGCCGGTTGTTGGCATCCAGACGCACCACATCGGCGACAGTGCCGAGTGCGACCAAGGGAAGCAGCGCGTCGAGCTTTGGCTGATTTTGCGCGTCGATGAGGCCCCGTTGGCGCAATTCAGCGCGCAAAGCCAGCAGAACGTAAAACATCACACCGACGCCGGCCATGGCTTTGCTTTCAAAGTCACAGCCTGGTTGGTTGGGGTTGACGATGACGTCGGCGTCCGGCAACTGCGCTGCGGGCAGGTGGTGATCCGTGACCAGCACCTGCAGTCCCAGGGCCTTGGCACGGGCTACGCCATCCAGGCTGGCGATGCCGTTGTCCACCGTGATCAACACCTCCGCGCCACGTGCGTGCACCCGCTCTGCGATCGACGCGGTCAGGCCGTAGCCGTCCACGACGCGGTCGGGTACGAGATAGTCCACATGCTGGGCCCCCAACAGACGCAGGCCGCGCACCGCCACAGCGCAGGCGGTGGCACCGTCGCAATCGTAGTCGGCCACGATGCACAGGCGCTGCTTGCGCGCCATGGCATCGGCCAGCAGCACGGCGGCCTCGGCGGCCCCTTTGAGGCTGCTTGGCGGCAGCAATTTGGCCAAGCCGTCATCCAGTTGCTCGGGATGGCTGACCCCTCGTGCCGCATACAGACGTGCCAGCAGGGGATGAATGCCTGCCTGCTCCAGGGCCCAGGTGGCGCGAGGTGGGATGTCCCGTTCAGTGATCTTCACAGGGCCTCCAGCCAGGGCTTGCTGAGCGGGCGGCTGATCCAGCCACGAAGGCGCTGGGACAGGGAACGCGGGCTGCTGCGCCAGTGGCGGGCCGAGCGCTCACCGCACAAGGTCAGGCTGACGGCCTGACCTGCCTCGGCCGCTTTCAGCAGTTCGTGTACCGGACCGCTGTCCATGGCCTGCCAGGCCTGCGCCCAGGCCGCCCAATTTCCATCGAGCGCGGGTTGGCGCAGGTCTTCCAGCACCTCTGGTGTCTGGAGCGAGGCTTGCCACCCTGCCGGGAGCGTGCCACTCCCGCTGACCCAAAAGGAGTTGACCACGGGCTGGCGGGCCGCGCTGCGCGCCTCGCTCAGTGGATGGGTGTACAGCAACATCTGGGTTTCGCTTTGCAGGCGGCGCAGGCTTCGGGCGCCAGGGCCCTCGGGCAGCCAGGCCTGGATGTCGCGCCGCAGCACCCGGTCCAGGGCGGCGCTGTGCAGGCCTCGGAAGACCTCACCACTGGCGAGCCAGCGATCGGGCGTGTCCAGGTGCAGTTGGATGCCATCTTCTGCAAAGAAGGGGGCCAGCACGTCGATCAGGCGCTGGGCTTCGGCGGCGTCCAAACCCAGTTCGCTGGGGGCACCCATTTGGATCTGGTCCGCGCCAATCAGCCAATGGCTAGGGCTCAGCCACGCCCAGGCTTGTTCCGTGTCCAAACCCCTCTGCTGCGCACGCTGAGCGGCCCAGGGTGGATCGCCTGCGCCACCCTGTCCGTCGGGCAGGCCCAAGGCCCGTGCCAGGGCCCGTTCGTGGGGCGGGATGTAGTGGTATTCATCGCCTTCGTCGGGGGCCTCGGGCTGCAAGCGCTGCAGCAATCGGTCCAATTGGGGCAAGGCCAAGGTGTTCAAGGCGCTTTGGGCGGCCTCAGGGCCGGCGCCGGCGTAAGGCACGATGAGGGCCCGCGTGGCGGGCGCCCCTGCGGCTGGGGCAGTTTTCAAATCTGGCATGGGGCTATTGTCCGGGATGCCACAATCTCGGCTCCATGCAAATCCCCTACGAACTGGCCCTGGGTTGGCGTTACACCCGCGCGGGCCGCGCCACGCGGCGCAATGGCTTCATCTCTTTCATCTCCGGCGTGTCCATGTTGGGCATTGCGCTGGGCGTGGCGGCCTTGATCATCGTGCTCTCGGTGATGAACGGTTTTCAGAAAGAAGTGCGTGACCGCATGTTGAGCGTGGTCGCCCACATTGAAATCTTCACGCCCGATGGCCAGTCCTTGCCCGACCCGACCCGCACCCTGGCTGAAGCCCGGCGCAACCCGGCCGTCTTGGGCGCAGCCCCATTTGTGGCGGTGCAGGCCCTGCTGGGGCGAGGTGAGACCTTGCGTGGCGCCATCGTGCGGGGCATTGATCCCAGTCAGGAGCCTGAGGTGACCGACCTCGCAGCAGCGCTCAAGGACGATGTGCTGGCCCGCTTGGTGCCCGGTCAATTTGGAGTGGTGCTGGGGGTTGAACTGGCGCGCAGCCTGGGCGTGCGCCAGGGCGACCCGGTGACCCTGATTGCGCCCAGCGGCCAGGTCACCCCGGCTGGGGTGGTGCCTCGGCTCAAGCAAATGACGGTGGTGGGTACGTTCGACTCCGGGCACTACGAGTACGACTCAACCCTGGCCATGATGCACATGGACGATGCAGCGCGCATCTTCCGACTTGAAGGCCCGACCGGTGTGCGCTTGCGCATCCGAGACCTGCACGAAGCGCGCGAGGTCGCGCAGCAACTGGCTGGCACGCTCAGCGGGGACTTGCTGATCACCGACTGGACGCGGCAAAACAAGACCTGGTTTGCCGCCGTGCAGCTCGAAAAACGCATGATGTTCATCATCCTGACCCTGATCGTGGCCGTGGCCGCTTTCAACCTGGTCAGTACCCTGGTGATGACCGTGACCGACAAGCGCGCCGACATCGCCATCTTGCGCACCTTGGGCGCCAGCCCGTCCAGCATCATGGGCATCTTTGTCGTGCAAGGGGCCATGGTCGGTGTGATTGGCACCCTGGCGGGCCTGCTGCTGGGTTTGGGCGTGGCCTGCAACATTGACGTGTTGGTGCCCGCGCTGGAGCGCGCCTTCCACGCGAGCTTCCTGCCTAAAGACATCTACCTGATCAGCCGCATGCCCAGCGAGCCCCAAAGCAGCGACATCGTGCCGATTGCCTTGATTTCCCTGGTGCTGGCTTTCTTGGCCACTTTGTATCCCAGCTGGCGCGCCAGCCGCGTGAACCCTGCAGAGGCCCTGCGCTATGAGTAAGTCCGAATCCACCGCAGCCCCCATCCTGCAGGCCAGCGGCCTGTGCAAGCGTTTCACCGAGGGGCGCCTGGACGTGAGCGTGTTGCAAGGCGTGGACCTGAGCATCCAACGCGGCGACACCATTGCCATCGTGGGCGCCTCGGGCTCAGGCAAGAGCACCCTGCTGCACCTGCTGGGCGGCCTTGACGCCCCCAGTGAAGGGCGTGTCACCCTCATGGGGCAGGATCTGGCCGGACTGGACGCGGCGGCCCAAGGCCGGCTGCGCAACCAGCACCTGGGTTTTGTCTACCAATTCCACCACCTGCTGCCCGAGTTCAGCGCGCTGGACAACGTCGCCATGCCCTTGCGCATCCGCCGTGCCGCGCCCGCGGAATCGAGCGCCGCAGCCCGCCGCATGTTGGAGGCAGTGGGCCTGGGCGAGCGCCTGCAGCACCGCCCCGCTGAGCTGTCGGGTGGTGAGCGCCAGCGTGTGGCCATGGCCCGTGCCCTGGTCACCCAGCCGGCCTGTGTGCTGGCCGACGAACCCACGGGCAATTTGGACCGGGGCACGGCGGAACAGGTGTTCCAACTCATGCTGGGCCTGGCGCGTGAACAGGGCACGGCTTTTGTCATGGTCACCCACGACGAGACCCTGGCCGCCCGATGCGCACGTCAGCTGCGACTGGTGCGCGGGCGCCTGTCCGAGACGACCTTGGGCGCGGCGAGCGTTTCGGGGGCGGCGCTGTGAGCCTCAGTTTGGACTACCTGGATTTCGAGCTCAGCGAGGACATCGACGAGACGCAAACCCTGGACGCCATGGCCAGCGTCTGGCCTGAGCAGTGGGCCGCGATGGAGCGCGAATTGCGTCAGGTGATGCAATGGGCCCGCCAGCATTTCGGCGCGGAGGGCGCGCTGGACGAGGGGGCGCTGTGGGATGTGGACGTGCAGGCCTGGGTCGAGTCCGAGCCCGTGCGGACCCTGCACTGGGATGCGGCGGCGCTGAGCTTGACCGAGGCCCTGCCGGCTGAGCCACGTCAGCGCTGCACGCTGACCGTGTCGATCTGCGGTGGGGCCGTGTTTGCTGCGGCGTTCCGCCAGCAGTTCAACTTGCTCGACTGAGGCTGGGCCAGCGGCAGTGACCGCGCAGCGCCCGAGACCTTCAGCCAGTGACGCTCAAGCCCATCCATTCAAGCCGCCGAGGCGGCTGCTCCGTCCACGTTGGAGCGGGCCTGGCTGCGCGGCAGGGCGTCGTCTTGTTGGACCGCCGGGCGTTGCGGCAGCGAGGCGATCACGGAGTTGCGCACCGTGACCACCGAGGGGCTGGTGGGCGCCAGGGGGGCGCTCAGGTTGATCGGGGCATCAGGGCGAATGCGCAAGCGAAGGATGTTCATGGTGTCGACGCGGCCTGTGCGCCACCAGTCCCCCGCCCATCGAAGGCTGTCATGGCGCTTTTCCACGTCCCGACATGGTCGGTCAGACATTCATTTTCAAAGGCTTGAAAAGACGGGTCTTTCCGGGTCTTCTCTGGCCTTTGTTTTGCCGGCGGAGGGGCCTTGTTCGAACCTGGTCCTGGACCTGTGCAGCGGCACCAGATCGGCCTGCTTTGGGGTGATATCGGCGCGCCGGGGCAGGACTTGAACGGCGTCTTGGCCGGGGCCCACGCAATGAAAAGGCCTCGCTGCGGACGCAGGAGGCCTTGGCGTGCCCGGCCAATGTCGCCGGGCGAGGGATCTACAGGGCGTCGCTGGCGGTGCCGCGACGCGGTGGGGGGTTAACGCGTCATCACCGTGCGCAGCACTTGGGCCAATTCAGCGGGTGCGAACTTGGCCACGTAGGCATCGGCGCCGACGCTCTTCACATGGTCTTCATTGGTGGTGCCCGACAGCGAGGAGTGGATGACCACTGGCAAGCCCTTGAAGCGCCCGTCTTGCTTGATGTTGCGCGTCAGCGTGAAGCCATCCATCTCGGGCATTTCCAGATCGGTCAGCACCAGGGCCACACGGTCCTGGATGGTTTGCCCATGGGCGCGGGCATCCGCTTCGATGGACTGCAGGCGTTCCCAGGCCTCTTTGCCGCTGCGGGTCATGATGAAGGGCGCGCCCATCGCTTCGAGGGCCTTTTCCATCAAGGTGCGGGCCATGGGCGAGTCGTCCGCCGCCAGCACCACCGAGCCCGGTCGCAACGCCAGCCCAGGGCCAATGGTGGTCGTGTCGACCTCCTGATCGGCCGATGGGGAGACCCGTCGCTGGATGGCTTCCACGTCCAGCACCTGCACCAGGCGGGTGTTGTCCACATCGCCGTCCAGGCGCGCAATGCTGGTCACCAGGCCCGAGGCGGCGTTGCCCTCGGCCGCCAGCACCTGGGTCCAGTCCAGGCGCACGATTTCTTCCACCCCTTCGACCGCGAAGGCAATGGTGTGGCGCGCAAACTCAGCCACCAGCATGATGTTCAGTCCCGATTGGGGTTGGCAGCCCACGATGAAGGGCAGGTCGATCACCTGGATCACCTGGCCACGCAGGTTGACCACGCCCAGCACGCCCTTGGCCGCGCCGATGATGGCGGTGATCTTGGGCATCTCCACGATCTCGCGCACCTTGAAGACGTTGATGCCAAACAACTCGGCCTTGTCGCCATGGGCGTCTTTGCCCAAGCGGAACAGCAGCAACTCAAACTTGTTGCTGCTGGTGAGGTTCGTGCGCTCGTCGATCTCGCGTTGTGCTTCTGAGGTCATGGCGATTCCCGCTGGGTCTGTGAAGTAGCACAGTCTAGCCCGAAGCCTGGGCCAGGCAAGCGGTGTCAGCGCAAATTGAACGCAGGTTTCGGCTTGCCCCCAGGCGCGCCTGGGCCAGCTGCTTTGCGGCATCATCGTTGCCATGTTGTTTTGTTTGGACACCCATTGCCACCTCGACGCGCCGGAGCTGGCACCCGACCTGGACGCCGTGCGCCAGCAGGCCCGCTCGGTGGGCGTTGGCCATTGCGTGCTGCCGGCGGTGCAGGTCGACCACTTTGACGCCGTGCGCACCTTGGCCCACCGTTTTGGCGACAGCTATGCGCTGGGCGTCCACCCGCTCTACAGCGCGCCGGCCACTCAAGACGACATGGACCAATTGGCGGCTGAATTGCAGGCCCGGATCGAGGACCCGCGCCTGGTCGCGGTCGGCGAAATCGGCTTGGACGGTTTTGTACCGGGCCTCGACATGGCCCACCAACAGCGGATTTACCGCGCCCAGCTGCAGTTGGCGCGCCGGCATGACCTGCCCGTGATCCTGCATGTGCGGCGGTCGGCCGACCTGGTGCTGGCGGGGCTGCGTGCCGTGGGCGGGGGGCGGAGCGCCCGCTGGCAGGGCATTGCCCACGCCTTCAACGGCAGCCTTCAGCAAGCCCAGGCCTTCATCGACATGGGTTTCAAGCTGGGCTTTGGTGGCGCGCTGACGTTTGACCGTGCGCTGCAGCTGCGCCGCCTGGCCACCGAGCTGCCCTTGTCCGCCTTGGTGCTGGAGACGGACGCGCCCGACATCCCGCCGCATTGGCTGTACCGCAGCGCCGCCGAGCGCGACCAAGGCCTGCCCCAGGGCCGCAACACACCGGCCGAGTTGCCCCGCATTGCGCAGGTGCTGGCCGATCTGCGCGGCCTGCCGCTGGAGGCGGTCTTGCAGGCCACCACCTGCAACGCCTGCGAGGCCTTGCCGCGCCTGGCCAGCTTGCTGCCTGCCGAGGCCTTGGCATGAGCTTGCAAGGCCTGGCGCCGGTGCTGAACGCCGACACACGCCTGCTCATCCTGGGCAGCTTTCCGGGGGTGCGCTCCTTGGCGCTGCAGCAGTATTACGGCCACCCGCAAAACCAGTTCTGGCGCATTCTCGGCACGCTGTGGCAGGTCGACTTGCGGGCCTTGGATTACCCCCAGCGCCTGCAGGCCTTGTTGTCGCGCGGCGTGGGCCTGTGGGACGTGTATGCCGCCTGTGAGCGCGAGGGCAGCCTGGACGCCGACATCCGCCAGGCCCAGCTCAACGACCTGGCCAGCCTGCGCCAGCGCTGCCCAAGCCTGGCCCTGATCGCCCACAACGGCGGCGAGAGCTTTCGCCATGCACGCCACACCCGGGCCTTGGGCTTGCCCGTGTGCCGACTGCCATCGAGCAGCCCAGCCAACGCGTCCCAGCGCTTGGAGCACAAGGTCCAGGCCTGGGGAGAGGCCTTGCGCCAGGCCGGTCTGCTTTGAGACCTGAGGCTCGGACGGTCAGCCGGCACACGCCTGCTAAAGTTCGGCACCTTTTTTGAATGCTTTGCCATGGCCCGCCCCAAGTCTGCTCCCGCTGTCGAACTCCCCGAAGTCAACTTCTCCGACTATGGCGGTGTGCGCTGCCTGCACCTGGGCACCGAGTGGATCCAGGGTTCGATGATCATGGACGCGCCCTACGACATCGAACTGGAGTACGTGCAGCGCATGATGGCCTGGCTGCTCTTCACCGACCCGGCCCGCCTGACGCGCTTTCACGCCATGCAGCTGGGCCTGGGCGCTGGGACCTTGACCAAGTTCTGCCGCAAAAAGCTGCGGGTGACCACCACCGCCATCGAGCTGAACCCCCAGGTGCTGCACGCTTGCCGTGGCTGGTTCAAGCTGCCGGCCGACGACAGCAAGCTGCGCGTGGTGATCGCCGATGCGGCCGAAGAGATTCGCGACCCCATGTGGCACGGCGTGGTCGATGCCTTGCAGGTCGACCTCTACGACCACGAAGCCGCCGCCCCGGTGCTGGACAGCGCCGAGTTCTACGCCGACTGCCGCCGCTTGCTGAGCGACGAGGCCTGCATGACGGTCAATCTGTTCGGCCGCTCGTCCAGCTACGAACGCAGTGTGGAGAAAATGGTCGAGGCCTTTGGCATCGATGCCGTCTGGGCCTTCAAGCCCACGCGCGAGGGCAACACCGTGGTGCTGGCCCAGCGCACCCCCTCGCGGCCCAAGCGCGAGGTGCTGATGGAGCGCGCCGAGTTCATCCAAAGCCGCTGGGGCCTGCCCGCCACCAAATGGCTGCGCGCCTTCAAGCCCTTGCAGACCAAGCTGTCGGCCTGAGGGCTTGGTGGCTTGTTGCGGCTTGGCAAAGCCAGTTTGGCGCCGGCCTGAATCGCCTCGGGCCGCGTTATGCTGAAGGGGTGAGCGGCCCCCTCGTGCCGCCTTGATTGGCCAGCCCTGGCCCATGCCCATGCCCCACCGGAACCGCCCAGCCATGTCATCTTCCGTCACGCCCACGCCGGCGCCCAGCGCGCCTTTTGAGGGCTTGCTGGATTGGCGACGTGTCGTGGGTTGGTTGCGCGAGGACCGGGTCATCAGTGCCGAAGAAGCCGAGCGCACCGTGGCCCGGTGTGCCCAGGCCGAGAGCATGCAACACCCCCTGGTGCGTTTGGCCAGTGTGGCCATGAGCCGCGCCTCGGACGGCAAGTCGCTGGACCTCGAGTCGCTGACCCAGTACATCGCTGGCCGTGCGGGCGTCGAGTACCTGCGCATCGACCCGCTGCGCGTCGATGTGGGCAAGGTGGCCGACACCATGAGCGCCGCCTATGCCGAGCGCCACCGGGTGCTGCCGGTGCAGGTCACGGCCTCCGAGGTGGTGGTGGCCACGGCCGAGCCCTTCATCACCGATTGGGTGGCCGAGGTCGAGCGCCAGTCACGTCGGCGCGTGCGCCGAGTGGTCGCCAACCCGCTGGAAATCCACCGCTTCACGGCCGAGTTTTTTGCCTTGGCCAAGTCGGTGCGCGCGGCGCAAAAAGCGGGTGCGGTGAACAACGCGGCCAGCTTCGAGCAGCTGGTCGAGCTGGGCCGCAGCAACAAACAACTCGATGCCAATGACCAGGGCGTGGTGCGGGTGGTGGATTGGTTGTGGCAGTACGCCTTTGACCAGCGCGCCAGCGACATCCACCTGGAGCCTCGGCGCGAGCAGGGCGTGATCCGCTTCCGCATCGATGGCGTGCTGCACTCGGTCTACCAAATGCCCATGGGCGTGCTCAATGCCATGGTGGCCCGCGTCAAGTTGCTGGGCCGCATGGACGTGGTGGAGCGCCGCCGCCCACAAGACGGGCGCATCAAGACCCGCAACCCGCGTGGCGATGAAGTCGAAATGCGCCTGTCCACCTTGCCCACCGCCTTTGGTGAAAAAATGGTGATGCGGATCTTCGACCCCGACACCGCCGTCAAGGACCTCGAGGCGCTGGGCTTTTCCGCCCACGACGCGCAACGCTGGGAGCAGCTGGTGCGCCGCCCCTATGGCATCGTGCTGGTCACCGGGCCCACGGGCTCGGGCAAGACCACCACGCTCTACTCCACGCTCAAGCGCATCGCCACCGACGAGGTGAATGTCTGCACGGTGGAGGACCCGATCGAAATGATCGAGCCCGCTTTCAACCAGACCCAGGTCCAGCCCCAGCTTGATTTCAGCTTTGCCGAGGGCCTGCGTTCGCTGATGCGGCAGGACCCCGACATCATCATGGTGGGCGAAATCCGCGACCTGGAGACCGCCGACATGGCGGTGCAGGCGGCCCTGACCGGCCACTTGGTGTTCTCTACTCTGCACACCAATGACGCCCCCAGTGCCATCACCCGCTTGATGGAGCTGGGCGTGCCGCCGTACTTGCTCAATGCCACCGTGCTGGGGGTGCTGGCGCAGCGCCTGGTGCGCACGCTGTGCAAGCAGTGCAAGGTGCGCGACGAGGCCGTGTCCGAGCAGACCCTGGCCGCCTTCGTCAAGCCCTGGAAGATCAACATCAACGGCGGCTACCGCCCCTACAAGCCCGTGGGCTGTGTGGACTGCCGCATGACCGGCTTCATGGGGCGCATGGGCCTGTACGAGCTGCTCACCGTCAGCGAGGCCTTCAAGGACAAGGTCAACAAAGAGCCCAGCATGGAGGCCTTGCGCCGCCAGGGCGTGGCCGACGGCATGCGTCCTCTGCGATTGGCGGGCGCTTTGCGTGTGGCCGAGGGGCTGACCACGCTGGAAGAGGTGTTGGCGGCCACGCCGCCGCTCGATTGAGCCCTGCTTTTTGCGGCTTGGATTCAGGCCTCGCTGGGGTCAATTCGGGTTCTCCCTTGGTTTGCCCGATATTTGTGTCGCGCCTGTGTCCAGCAGGCGTCGAACGGCGCTTTCGGTAGGTGGTATCCACATCTGTCAGGCAACTGAAAGCCACCACAATCAGCCAGTCGAAAAATTCTTTCGAGGAGATAACTCGTGAAAATCAAAAGTCAAAAAGACTTTTTTTCCGGCCTCATGTTCATGGTGGTCGGTATTGCGTTTGCATGGGGTGCCACGACGTACAGCGTCGGTAGTGGTGCTCGCATGGGTCCCGGGTACTTCCCGCTCATGTTGGGGATTTTGCTCGCCTTGATCGGCAGCGTGATCACCTTCAAGGCGCTGGTGGTCGAGACCGAATCGGGTGACAAGATTGGCAAGTGGGCCTGGAAGCCCTTGTTCTTCATCTTGGCAGCCAACTTCTTGTTCGGCATCCTGCTGGGCGGTCTGCCCAGCTTCGGGATCCCGGCCATGGGCATGATCTTGGGCATCTTTGCTCTGGTCATCATCGCCAGCCTGGCTGGCAACGAGTTCAACCTCAAGGGTGTGCTGGTGCTGTCGGTCATTCTGGCCGTGGGCAGCTACCTGGCCTTCGTGGTGCTGCTGAAACTGCAGTTCCCGGTCTGGCCCAGTTTCATCACCGGCTGAGCGTAGAGGACAACACAAATGGATCTGATCAATAACCTGTCGCTTGGTTTTGGCGTGGCTTTCACCATGCAAAACCTGGTCTACGCCTTCGTCGGCTGCCTGTTGGGCACGCTGATTGGCGTGCTCCCGGGCATCGGCCCGGTGGCCACCATCGCCATGCTGCTGCCCGCCACTTACGCACTGCCCCCGGTGGCTGCGCTGATCATGCTGGCCGGTATTTACTACGGCGCCCAGTACGGTGGCTCCACCACCGCGATTCTGGTCAACCTGCCGGGCGAATCGTCGTCGGTGGTGACCGTGATCGACGGCTACCAGATGGCCCGCAAGGGTCGCGCGGGTCCTGCACTGGCCGCTGCGGGTCTGGGCTCGTTCTTCGCCGGTTGCGTGGGCACCTTGATCTTGGCCGCCTTCGCGCCGCCGCTGACCGAAGTCGCCTTCAAGTTCGGCCCTGCTGAATACTTCTCGCTGATGATCCTGGGCCTGATCGGCGCCGTGGTGCTGGCTTCGGGCTCCTTGCTCAAGGCCGTGGCCATGATCGTGCTGGGCCTGTTGATGGGTCTGGTCGGTACCGACGTGAACTCGGGTGTGGCGCGCTTCAGCTTCGACATCCCGGAACTGACCGACGGCATTGGCTTCGTGGCCATCGCCATGGGTGTGTTCGGTTACGGTGAAATCATCACCAACCTGGCCCAACCCGATGACGAGCGCGAAGTCTTCACCGCCAAGGTGGAAGGCTTGCTGCCCACCGCGACGGACTTCAAGCGCATGATCCCCGCTGTGCTGCGTGGCACGGCCCTGGGTTCGGCCCTGGGCATCTTGCCTGGCGGCGGTGCCTTGCTGGCGGCTTTCGCGGCCTACACGATCGAAAAGAAGACCAAGCTGCAACCCGGCGAAGTTCCTTTCGGTCAAGGCAACATCCGTGGTGTGGCTGCGCCTGAAGCCGCCAACAACGCTGGCGCTCAAACCTCCTTCATCCCGCTGCTGACGCTGGGCATTCCGCCCAACGCCGTGATGGCTTTGATGGTGGGCGCGATGACCATCCACAACATCCAGCCGGGCCCGCAGGTGATGACCAGCAACCCCGAACTGTTCTGGGGCCTGATCGCTTCGATGTGGATCGGCAACGCCATGCTGATCATCTTGAACCTGCCGCTGATTGGCATCTGGATCAAGCTGCTGACCGTGCCTTACCGCTGGTTGTTTCCCTCCATCGTGCTGTTCTGCGCGATCGGTGTGTACTCGACCAACAACAACACCTTCGACATCTGGATGGTGGGTGGCTTCGGTTTCATCGGCTACCTGTTCAACAAGCTGGGCGTGGAACCTGCGCCGCTGCTGTTGGGCTTCATCCTGGGCCCGATGATGGAAGAAAACCTGCGCCGTGCGCTGCTGCTGTCGCGTGGCGACTGGAGCGTGTTCGTGACCCGTCCGCTGTCGGCAGGTCTGCTGGCCGCCGCTGCCTTGCTGCTGGTCATCGTGTTGATGCCCGCCGTGAAGAACAAGCGCGAACAAGCCTTCGTCGAAGACTGAAGCCAGCTCGGGGCACGGTGTCTGCCGCCGCCCGGGCACTTCAGCAAAACGGCACCTTCGGGTGCCGTTTTTTTTCGTCTGAGGGCATGCCGGTTGCCCGGTGCCCCTCGCGCGGCAGAGCCTGGCGGCGTGCGAAGCCGCCCCTGGCTTGAGTCAAAATGTGTCTTCCCCGGAACGACTCCGGCCACACCAAGGGACGCATGAGCCAGCCGTTTCAACTCCAACAGCATCCGCAGCGCGTGGCGCTGCACAACGAGGTGCATGCCCGCCCCCCCGAGGCCTTGAGCGCCCCGCTGGTGATCTCGCACCTGGTCATGGCCTGCGACGCCAGCGAGCGCGAACGCAGCCGCCAACACCTGGCGTCTTTGCTGCGGGACCACCACCAGGCCCCGCCTGACGCCCACTCCACCCACTTGCGCACCGAGCTGGGCCCGTTTCGCCTGCGCTGGGAGCTGCACACCGAATTTGTCAGCTGGACCTTCAGCCGCGCCGTGGATGCCGAGGCCCTGGGCCAGGCTCAGTTGCCCACCGCGGCGGCCGTCGTGCCGCAGGAGTGGCTGGCTGCCCTGCCTGGGCGTTGCTTCACCGCCATGCACCTGTCTGTGCTGCCCACCACCGGACCCGACCCCGAGGCCTGGGTCAAGCGCCTGTTTCAAGAGGAGTCCCTGGTGGCCTCCCAGGTGGCCGACGGCTACGCCGAGGTCTACACCGACTTCGCCATCCACGCCGATGGCTTCTCCCACATGCTCTTGCTGGCCGGCAGCCTGTCGCCGCGGCGCCTGGGCCGCTTGGTGCAGCGGCTGCTGGAGATCGAGACCTACCGCATGGCCGCGCTGCTGGGCTTGCCGGTGGCGCGTGAAGCGGGGGCTTTGCTGTCCACCGTGGACCAGGAACTGGCCGCCCTGGCCGAAGCCATCCGCGCGGCGGCCCGCGACGACGAGCCCCAGCTGCTGGACCGCCTGACCCGCTTGGCGGGCCAGGTCGAGAGCCAGTACGCACTGACGCACAGCCGCTTTTCAGCCAGTGCGGCGTACTTCGAACTGGTCGACAAACGCATTGCCGACATCAGCGAAACGCGCCTGGCCGGCTTGCAGACGATTGGGGAATTCATGGAGCGTCGCCTCACCCCCGCCCGCAGCACCTGCGAATGGGCCGCGCGGCGCCAGGATGCGCTGTCGCAGCGCGTCTCGCGCATCAGCAATTTGTTGCGCACCCGCGTTGAGATCGAGCAGCAGCAGAGCAGCCAGGACCTGCTGACCACCATGAACCAGCGCCAGGACCTGCAGCTCAAGCTCCAGTCCACGGTGGAGGGTCTGTCGGTCGCGGCCATCAGCTACTACATCGTGGGCCTGGTGGGCTATGTGGCCAAGGGCGCGACCAAGGTGGGTTGGCCACTCAGCGCCGAGACCACCACGGCCGTGGCCATCCCGGTCGTGCTGCTGTCGGTGTGGTGGTCGCTGCGGCGCATGCACCACCGCATCGTGGGCGGGGCACGCCACTGAGTCCCCTGGAGCGGGCACACAACTTGCCGCTTCGTTCGAACTGTTGAACCTGTGAGGAGTTGGATTTGAAACGACGTCATCTTCTGAGCGCTGCCACCGCCTGGGGCACGGCCCCGCTGGCCTGGGCCCAGGCGGCTTACCCGAGCAAGCCGCTGCGTTTGCTGGTGCCCTTCCCGGCCGGGGGCGCCACCGACATCCTGGCGCGCACCGTGTCGCAAAAGCTCGGCGAGCGCCTGGGCACCACGGTGGTGGTGGAGAACCGGCCTGGCGCCGGTGGCACCATTGGCTCCGATCTGGTGGCCAAGGCCGCGCCCGATGGCTACACCTTGCTGCTGGCCACCAGCAGCACCCACGCGATCGGCCCCGCGCTCAATGCGCGCCTGCCCTACGACCCGGTGCATGACTTCAGCCCCATCGCCCAGGTGGGGCTGGCGCCCAGCATCATGCTGGTGCCCAACAGCTCACCCGCCCACACGGTGCAGGAGTGGATCCAGCACGCGCGGCGCAACCCGGGGCGGCTCAATTACGCCTCCAGCGGCAACGGCACCATCGTTCAGCTGACGGCCGAGTTGTTCAAGGCGCAGGCGGGCTTGTTTGTGGTGCACATCCCCTACAAGGGCACGGCGCTGGCCATTCCCGACCTGGTCAGCGGCAAGCTCGATGTGCTGTTTGACTCCCTGCCCACGGGCTTGCCCCATGTGCGCGATGGGCGCTTGCGCGCCTTGGGCGTGACCACGCTCAAACGCAGCCCCTTGGTGCCCGACCTGCCCCCCATCGCCGACGTGCTGCCCGGCTTTGAGTCCACCACCTGGTTTGGCCTGTACGGCCCCAAGGGCCTGCCGGTGGAGTTGCAGACCCGGCTCAACACCGCCACCCAGCAAGCCTTGGCCGACCCGGAAGTCAAGGACAAGCTGGCGCGTCTGGGCATCGAAGGGGTCACGGGCAGCCCAACCCAGTTTGCCGCCCTGGTGGCGGCGGACGCGGCCAAGTGGAAGAAGATCATCGTCGAGCGCAAGATCACCGGCGATTGAATGAGGCCCAGTCCGGTGCGCTGCACCAGGTCGTGGCTGGCCTGTTGACCTTGCATGCACAGGGCTGGGGAGTGCACGGGCTGGGGGCGATCCAGGCGGGCCCTGGCGGCAGGGTGCGAAAAAAAGCAAAGCGCTCCAGAGCACCAGCCCATGCGCCTTGTTAAAAAACAGCGGGTGCGGGTGCGCAGTCTGGCATGTTGCATGCTCAGAGAAGGCTTTCCGATCTTTGAGGAGCCTCTTCCATGCAATCAGCCTCCCTGCGGTTTCGCCGCCTGGCCTGGTCTGCGGCCCTGGCCGTGGGCGCTTTGGGCGTCAGCAGCGCCAGCTGGGCCGAGTCGGTGGTGCGTTTTGGCATCTCCATGGCCGACATCCCACTCACCTCGGGTCAGCCCGACCGGGGCGCCGGGGCGTACCAGTTCACCGGCCACACGATTTATGACCCCCTGATTGCCTGGGAAGCCAACATCGGCAGCCGCCCTGGCAAGCTCGTGCCCGGCCTGGCCACCGAATGGAAGCCCGACCCCAAAGACCCCAAGAAGTGGCTCTTCACGCTGCGCAAGGGCGTCAAGTTCCATGACGGTTCGGCCTTCAATGCCGATGCCGTGGTCTGGAACCTCGACAAGGTGCTGGGCGACAAATCCCCGCAGTACGACGCCAAGCAGGCCGCCCAGGTGCGCCCGCGCATCCCCTCCATCGCCAGCTGGCGCAAGGTCAGCGAAGACGTGGTGGAAATCACCACCAAGGACGTGGACGCGCTCTTCCCCTACCAGCTGCCCTGGTTCCTGATCGGCAGCCCCACGCAATGGGACAAGCTGGGCCGCGACTGGAACAAGGTCGCCAGCCAGCCCTCGGGCACCGGCCCTTTCAAGCTCGACAAGCTGGTGCCGCGTGAGCGCGCCGAGCTCGTGCGCAACGCCGGCTACTGGGACAAGACCCGCCTGGCCAAGGCCGACCGCATTGTGCTGATGCCCATCCCCGACGCGCTGACCCGGGCCAATGCCTTGCTCAACGGCCAGGTCGATGTCATCGAAACCCCGCCACCAGACGCGCTGGCCCAGCTGCAAAAGGGCGGCTTCAAGATCGTCAGCAATGTCACGCCCCATGTCTGGCCCTACCACTTCAGCACCCAGCCCGGCTCGCCCTGGACCGATGTGCGGGTGCGCAAGGCTGTCAACCTGGCCATCGACCGCGAGGCCATCGTCAGCCTGCTCAACGGCCAGGCTTCGGTGGCCCGCGGCCAACTGGACGCCAGCAGCCCCTGGTTTGGCAAGCCGACCTTTGACATCAAGTACGACCTGGCCCAGGCCCGTGCCCTGATGGCCCAGGCCGGCTACGGCAAGAGCCGTCCGCTCAAGGCCAAGGTCATCATCGCCCAGGGGGGCAGCGGCCAGATGCTGTCGCTGCCCATGAACGAGTTCATCCAGCAAAGCCTGGCTGAAATCGGGGTGCAGATCGAGTTTGAAGTGGTTGAGCTGGAGAACCTCTACCTGCACTGGCGCAGTGGGGCCAAGGCCGACATGAACGCCGGCAAGGGCATCAGTGCCATCAACCTGGGTTACGTCACAGCCGACCCTTTCTACGCGCTGACCCGCTTCATGGACAGCCGCTACATCGCACCCAATGGCGTGAACTGGGGCGGCCTGAGTGACCCGCAGGTGGACGCGACCATCGACAAGATCCGCACCACCTTCGACCCCAAGGCGCAGGACAAGCTGCTGGCCTCGCTGCATGAAACCTTGGTCAACCAGGCGCTGATGCTGTGGGTGGTGCACGACACCAACCCCCATGCCCACTCGCCCAAGATCAAGCACTTTGTGCAGGCCCAGCACTGGTTCCAAGACCTGACCACGGTGGGCTACTGATGTCCTCGGGCGGCGACGCAGTCCGCAGCGCCGCCCCCGTGCCCCGGGGGCAGCTGGTCGACCATGTGCTGCGCCGCATGGCCGACGACATCGTGCTGGGCCACCTGGCCCCAGGCCTGCACCTGGACGAGCAGGCCATGGCCGCGCGCTACCAGGTCTCGCGCACCCCGGTGCGCGAAGCGCTCAAGCTGCTGGTGGCCAGCGGCTTGGCGGACTACCGGCCCAACCGCGGCTCGGTGGTGCGCCAGCTGGATTCGGCTGAACTCGACCAGATGTTCGAGGCCATCGCCGAGCTGGAGTCCGCGTGCGCCCGCCACGCAGCCCTGCGCCTGAGCCCCAGCGAGCGCCAGGACCTTCTGCAGGCCCACGCCGAGGGCCGCCAAGCCATGCAAGCGCACGACATGGAGGCCTACGACCGCGCCAACCAGCGCCTGCACCAGATCATTCTGGAAGGGGCGCACAACCCCTACCTGATCGAGGCCACGCGCACCCTGCGCAGCCGGGTGACGGCGTTCCGGCGCGGCCAGTTCACGCGCCTGGACCGGCTGGTCCAGTCCTACGAGGAGCACAGCCGCCTGGTCGAGGCCCTGCTGGCGCACGACGCGCTGGCGGCCCACCGCGAGATGCGCTCCCACCTGCTGTCGGCGCGCCACGCCACCAGCTTGCTGGCGCCGCAATGGCGTGACCCGCCCGCCTTGCCGTGAGCGCCGAGCGGCGCACGGCCCCAGCGCCAACTGCCCTCGCCATGCTGCAAGCCTGCCCTCGCCAGGGTGCAGCACGGCGGGCGCGTTGGCGGGGCCACGCCGCCCCCACGGCCCGGCCCTCGGTGCGATAATTTTTGACTCTGTGCGGCGCCCGCGATGAACACCTGTCGGTCCCACGCGGCGCAGCGCACAACCCCCAACTTCCTGGTGTGACCCCATGAACTTCGACTACGCCAACCCCTACCTCAGCACCCGCTTGCCGGTTTTTGCCCGCAACGTGGTGTCTACCTCGCACCCCCTGGCAGCCCAGGCCGGCTTGCGCATGCTGTGGAAGGGCGGCAATGCGGTCGATGCCGCTGTCGCGGCTGCCGCCGCCATGACCATCGTCGAGCCCGTCAGCAACGGCTTGGGCAGCGATGCCTTCTGCATCTTGTGGGACGGCAAAGAGCTGCACGGCCTCAACGCCTCGGGCCGCGCGCCCCAGACCTGGACGCCCGACTATTTCAAGCGCAAGTACGGCGCCGACGCCAAGAACCCGCCCAAGCGCGGCTTTGATGCCGTCACCGTGCCCGGTGCGGTCAGCAGCTGGGTGGCTTTGAGCGAGCGCTTTGGCAAGCTGCCCTTTGCCGACCTGATGGAGCCCGCCATCGAGATCGCCGAGCGCGGCTACCTGCTGCCCACCGTGGTGCAGCAAAAATGGGCGGCCGCCACCGATGAGCTGCGCGGCCTGCCGGGTTTTGCCGACGCCTTCCTGCCCTGGGGCCGGGCCCCCAAGGTGGGCGAGCTGTTCCAGTTCAAGTCGGCCGCTCAAGGCCTGCGCGCCATCGCCAACACCAAGGGTGCCGCCTTCTACGGTGGCGAAATCGCCCAGGCCATCGAGCGCTTCTCGGCCCAGCACGGTGGCACGGTCACGGCGCGCGACTTTGAGGACTACCGCCCCGAATGGGTCAAGCCGCTGGGCAAGGACTACCGTGGCTACACCCTGCACGAGATCCCGCCCAATGGCCAGGGCATTGCCGCGCTGATCGCGCTTGGCATCCTGCAGAACTTCGACATCGGCTCGCTGCCGGTGGATGGCATCGATTCGCAGCACTTGCAGATCGAAGCCATGAAGCTGGCCTTCGCCGACGTCTACCGCTACGTGGCCGAGCCCTCGTCCATGGAAGTCACGCCCGAACAGATGTTGGATGACGCCTACCTGGCCTCGCGCGCCAAGCTCATCAACATGAAGAAGGCACAGGACTTCGGCGCGGGCAACCCGGTCAAGGGCGGCACCATTTATCTGACGGCGGCCGACGAGAACGGCATGATGGTCAGCTTCATCCAGAGCAATTACATGGGCTTCGGTTCGGGCTGCGTCGAACCTAACTTCGGCATCAGCCTGCAAAACCGCGGCCACGGCTTCAGCCTGGACGCCGGCGCCCTGAACCCCGCCAACCTGGTGGCACCGGGCAAGCGCCCCTTCCACACCATCATCCCGGCCTTCCTGACCAAGGACGGCCAGCCGGTGATGAGCTACGGCGTGATGGGCGCCAACATGCAGCCGCAAGGCCACATGCAGACCCTGGTGCGCATGTTGGACTACGGCCAAAACCCGCAGGCCGCCTGCGACGCCCCGCGCTGGCGTTACAACGCGGGCCTGGAGATCAACGTCGAGTCCGCCCTGCGCAGCGACACCGTGCAAGGCCTGGCCGAACGCGGTCATGTGATGGAAGTCATCAACGACTCCTACCAGGACTTCGGTGCGGGCCAGTTCATCTGGCGCGCCGGCGACCCCAAGGTCGAAGGCTATGTGGTGGCCAGCGACCCGCGCCGCGACGGTCTGGCCGCCGGCTTCTGAGCGTTTTGTCTCTGGTCCCTGGGCCCGCCTGAGCGCGGGCCCCAGAAAGCGGTCTTCTTTTGTCTTCTTCCTCAGCGCCCGCTTCGGGCGAAGCCTCCAAGCAATTCGCGCTCGGTCTGGTGCTGGCCACCGTTGGGGCGATTGCCTTCAGCGGCAAGGCCATCATCGTCAAGCTGGCCTACCGCCATGGGGTGGATGCGGTCACGCTCATCATGTACCGCATGCTGTTTGCGCTGCCCATCTTCTTGGCCATGGCCTGGTGGGGCACCTACCGGCGGGGCGCGCAGCGGCCCAGCCCGCTGAGCCGGCGCGACTGGCTGGGCATCCTGGGCCTGGGTTTCAGCGGCTACTACCTGGCCAGCTTTCTGGACTTTGCCGGGCTGGCTTACATCAGTGCCAGCCTGGAGCGCCTGATCCTGTACCTCAACCCCACCCTGGTGCTGCTGCTGGGCCGCGTGCTCTATGGCAAGGCCATCAGCTGGCGCCAGCTGGCCGGCATGGCGGTCAGCTACAGCGGGGTGCTGCTGGTGTTTGGGCACGAGATTCAGCTGCAAGGCGGGCAAGCCGCCTGGGGCACCCTGCTGGTGTTCCTCAGCGCGGTCAGCTACGCGCTGTACCTGGTCTACAGCGGCGAAATGGTGCGACGCATCGGCTCGCTGCGCCTGGTCGGTCTGGCCACCTCGGTGGCCTGCCTGTGCTGCCTGCTGCAGTTTGTGCTGCTGCGCCCGATGTCGGCGGCCGTGGTCGCGCCCGAGGTGCTGTGGCTCTCGGTGCTCAACGCCACGCTGTGCACGGCGGTGCCGGTGCTGATCGTGATGATGGCCATCGAGCGCATTGGCGCCAGCCTGACCGCGCAGACCGGCATGGTGGGCCCGATGTCCACCATCTTGATGGGCGTGCTGATCCTCGGCGAGCCCTTCACCGCCTGGGTGGCGGTGGGCTCGGTCCTGGTGCTGGCGGGTATTTTCATCTTCACGCGCAGCGGGCGCGGCTGAGCCGCCGGGCGTGGCCCCCGCGGCCCCCGCCGTGCGCTGGCCCCAGGCCAGCACGGCTTGCCAGGCCCCCGTATCATCAGCGCCCAACGAACCATCACTTTGAATCAACAGGAGCATCAGCATGGATTTGGGCATTGCAGGCAAGTGGGCCTTGGTATGTGGCGCCAGCAAGGGTTTGGGCTTTGGCTGTGCCCAGGCGCTGGTGCGTGAGGGCGTGAACGTGGTGATTGGCGCGCGCGGCGCCGAAGCCCTGCAGGCAGCTGCCGAGCGCTTGCTGGCCGACCCACTGCGCCCGGCCAGTGCCCAGGTGCTGGCGGTGGCGGGTGATGTGACCACCGAAGCCGGCCGTGCTGCCTTGCTGGCCGTGCCCGGTGGCCCGGGCGTGAACTTCGACATCGTGGTCACCAACGCGGGCGGCCCGCCGCCCGGTGACTTCCGCGACTGGGACCGCGAGGCCTGGATCAAGGCCTTGGACGCCAACATGCTGACGCCGATCGAGCTGATCAAGGCCACCATCGACGGCATGGCCGCGCGTGGCTTTGGGCGCATCGTCAACATCACCTCCAGCTCGGTCAAGTCGCCCATCGACATCCTGGGCTTGAGCAATGGGGCCCGCAGTGGCCTGACGGGTTTTGTGGCGGGCGTGGCACGCAGCTCGATCGCCGCCAAGGGCGTGACCATCAACAACCTGCTGCCGGGCAAGTTCGACACCGACCGCATCGCCACCACGGTGGCGGCCACGTCCAAGAAGACCGGCCAGAGCGTGGACGCCATCCGCGCCAGCCAGCAGGCGCAAATCCCGGCGGGCCGCTATGGCCGCCCGGACGAGTTTGGTGCCATCTGCGCCTTCTTGTGCAGCACGCACGCGGCCTACCTGACGGGGCAGAACATCCTGCCCGATGGCGGCGCCTACCCAGGCACCTACTGAGCCTGCCTGCGCAGCGCGCTCAGCGCTGCGCCGACACCACGATGCCGGCCACGATCAGCGCAAAGGCCAGCGCGTGGAACCACTGCGGGTGGTCACCCAGGAACAGGGTGGACATGACGGCCGCGAACAGCGGCGTCAGGTTGATGAAGAAACCCGCCATGGCTGGGCCGGCGCGCTGCACGCCCGCGCCCCAGCAGCGGTAGGCCAGCAGGGCCGGGCCCAGTGCAATGAAGGCCAGCGCCGCCAGCAGGGCGGGGCCCCATTGGATGTGGGCAGCGGTCAGCGCCCATTCGCCACCGGCAAACAGGCCAGACCAAGCCAGGCCAAACACCATCTGCGCCATCAGAAATTGCGCCCAATCGCCGCGCACCTCTGCGGGTTCGCGCGTGCGCACCAAGAGCCAGCTGTAGAAGGCCCAAGCGATGGACGCCAGCAGCATGAACAGGTCACCCGGCACCAGCTTGAAGGCCATCAGCTGGGCCCATTCGCCCCGGCTCAGCACCAGCAGCACGCCCAGGATGGACAGCAGCGCGCCCAGCAGCTGGCGCCGCGCCACCGGCACACCAAAAAACAGGGCGCCCACGGTCAGCATCCACACCGGCATGCTGGAGCCCACCAGGGTCACGTTGATGGGCGTGGAGGTCTGCAAGGCCAGGTACTGCAGCGCGTTGTAGCAGCCCACGCCCAGCAGGCCCAGCAGCGCGTAGCGGCGCCAGTGCGGCCACAGCGGGCTGTTCTTTTTCAGCACCGCGGCGGCCAGTGGCAGCAGCAGCACGAAGGCCAGCACCCAGCGCAGGAAGTTCAAAGTCATCGGGGGCACGAGCTCGTGCACGAGGCGGCCCACCACGGCATTGCCGGCCCACAGCAAGGGGGGCAGGGTCAGCAAGGTGATGGTGGAAGGAGTCAGTCGGTTGGCCATGGCTGCGCACTGTACAGGCTGACCGGGGCCAGCGCGGCCGACTGACTGCAAGCACCCGCAAATCGTGGCACCATCGGGGCCGTCTTGCGCCGTGGCGCTGTGTGCGGCGCCGCCTCGCTCCGGTCGATCTGGAGCGGGCCCTGACGCCTTCCACAGAAAACCGACACCGGAGACCCGAGATGACCCGAGCCGTACGCATAGACCAGCATGGTGGCCCCGAAGAACTGAAGATCGTGGACGTTCAAGTGGGCGACCCCGGCCCGGGCGAGGTGCGCATCCGCCACCATGCCATCGGCCTGAACTTCATCGACATCTACCAGCGCAGCGGCCTGTACCCCTTGACCATGCCCCTGCACCTGGGCATGGAAGGCGCGGGTGTGATCGAGGCCGTGGGCGAGGGCGTTACCCACCTGCGCGTGGGCGACCGCGCGGCCTACGCCAGCCAGCCCCCGGGCAGCTACTGCGAAGTGCGGGTCATGCCGGCCAAATGCGTTTGCGTGCTGCCCGAGGGCATCTCCTTCGAGACCGGCGCCGCCATGATGCTCAAGGGCTTGACCGCCCAGTACCTGCTCAAGAAGACCCTGCCCGTCGAAGGCCTGCAAGCCGGCGACCATGTGCTGTTCCATGCCGCTGCCGGTGGTGTGGGGTTGATCGCCTGCCAATGGGCCAAGGCCCTGGGCCTGCAGCTGATTGGCACGGCGGGGTCGGACGCCAAATGCGCGCTGGCCCTGGCCAATGGCGCAGCGCACGCCATCAACTACAGCCGTGAGGACTTCGCCGCCCGCGTCAAAGAGATCACCGGTGGCCGAGGCGTCAAGGTGGTGTACGACTCGGTGGGCAAAGACACCTGGGACAAGTCCCTGGACTGCCTGCGCCCCTTCGGCCTCATGGCCAGCTTTGGCAACGCCTCGGGCCCGGTGGCCCCGTTTGCGCCGGGCAGCCTGGGCAACAAGGGCTCGCTCTACGTCACCCGCCAGACCCTGTTCACCCACATCGCCACCCGGGAAAGCACCCAGGCCATGGCCGACGACCTGTTCAAGGTGGTGCTCAGTGGCGAGGTGAAGATCCACATCGAGCAGCGCTTCAAGCTCGAAGAGGTGCAGGCCGCGCACCGCGCGCTGGAAGCGCGCCAAACCACGGGCTGCACCATCCTCACGCTGTGAGAACCCCCGCCTGGCTGACCCGGGCCCGCGCGGCGGCCCAGCAAGACGCCCTGCGCCCGCGCCTGCCGCTGCTGGTGGCGGGCCTGCGCATTGGCTCGGTCGAAGACGAGGTGCTGGCCTTTGTGGCCGACCTGGCCCCCGCCTTGCCCCTGCAGCGGGAGGACACGCCGCGCGGCCCGGTCTGGCAATTGGACTGCGCGCCCGAGGACACCACCACCACCCTGAACGAGCTGGCGCAGGCCTTGCGCGAGGCGAACCTGTGCGGCCCCTGGCGCGACGAGCAGCTCGGGGTGCTGGGCCCGGCAGCGCGGCGCCTGGGCACCATCGAGCGCGGCGCGGTGCGCGTGCTGGGCCTGGCCACCCAGGCCGTGCACCTGGTGGGCTGGGCGCCTGACGGCCGCATGTGGGTGCAACAACGCGCCCTGGACAAGCCCAACGACCCCGGCCTGTGGGACACCTTGATGGGTGGCATGGTCTCGGCCGAGGACGATGTCTCGCAAGCCCTGGCGCGCGAGACCTGGGAAGAAGCCGGCCTGCGCCTGGCGCAACTGGAAGGCCTCGCCCATGGTGGTCACCTCAACTTCCGCCGCCCCAGCGCGGAGGCGGGGGGCTGTGGCTACATGATCGAGCGCATCGACTGGTACCAGGCCACCCTGCCCGAGGGCGTGTTGCCGGCCAACCAGGACGGCGAGGTGGCGCAGTTTGAGTTGATCACGCGCGAGGATTTGCTGGCGCGCCTCAAGGCTGGGCAGTTCACGCTCGAGGCCAGCCTGATCGCCGCCGAAGCCCTGGGGCTTTGAGCCGGGCGCGGCCAGACCTCCAGTCCTCAGGCCGCCCGACCCGGCGCTGCGCCCTGGCCTTGCAGGGCGGGCTGGCGCTGGTGGGCGACGTCCCGGATCAGCGCCCAGGCCGACTCGGCCAGCGGGCTCAGCGCGCGGTTTTTTCGGTGCACCAGCATGATGTCGCGGTCCACGCGCGGCCACAGCGCGCGCACGGCCAGGCCTGGCAGGCCTTCGGGTGGCAGGGCCAGCGTGGGCACGACTGAGATCCCCAGCCCGGCTTCGACCATGCGAAAGATGGTGGTGGGGTGACCCACGTCGTGCGCCATGTCGCAGCGCACGCCCTGGCTGTCCAGGGCGCGGTCGATCAGGCGCCGGCTGCCCGAGGCATGGTCCAGCAGCACCAGCGATTGGCCCGCCAGGTCGGTCCATGCCACGTGGTCCGAGCTGGCCAAGGGGTGGCTGGGCAGGCAGACCAGGCAAAAAGGCTCGGACAGGATGGCCTCGCTGTGCAGGTCCTCGCGCTCGCCCGGGTCGATCACCACGCCAAAGTCCACTTCGCCTGAGCGCACGCTGTCCAGCACATCGTGCTGGATGCGGTCCAGCATCAGCAGCTGCAGGCCCGGCAGGCTGCGCTGGCACAGGGTGATGCACTCGGGCATCAGGTTGGCCGACAAGGTGGGGCTGCTGGCCACGCGAACCCGGCCCCGGCGCTCGGTGGCCATGCCCTGCACGTCCTGCAAGGCGGTGTCCAGGTCCTCCAGCACCCGGCCCAGGCGCGCGGCCAGGCGGCGGCCGGCTTCGGTCAGTTCGACCTCGCGCGTGGTGCGGTTGAGCAGCTTCAGGCCCAACTGGCCTTCCAGTTCGGTGATGCAGCGGCTCACCGCGGGCTGGGTCAGTCCGATCAGCGCGCCGCTGCGGCTGAAGTTGCGGGTCTCGGCCACGGACTGGAAGACCTGAAGCTGGCGCAGGGTGACATTCATACGTCGGCATGATAAATCCATCAGTGAAATGCATTTCACTTTTGAATCCCGCTCAGGCCTAATCGCCCCCCTGGGACTGGCATGGCGCCGGGCCCTTCTGTTTGGAGGCCGCATGGCGCGTTCCCGTTTTCTGCCTGACAACTACACCTTCGCGATCCTGGGCACCGTGGTGCTGGCCAGCGTGCTGCCGGCTTCGGGGGCGGTGGCTCAGGGCTTTGAGTGGCTGACCGTGGCCGCGGTCAGCCTGCTGTTTTTCCTGCACGGCGCCAAGTTGTCGCGCGAGGCGGTGTTGGCCGGCATCGGCCACTGGCGCCTGCACCTGGTGGTGGTGGCCAGCACCTTTGTGCTGTTCCCGCTGCTGGGCTGGGCGCTGCGTCCCGTGCTGGAGCCGCTGGTGACGCCGGACCTGTACCTGGGCGTGTTGTTCCTGTGCGCCTTGCCGGCCACGGTGCAGTCGGCGATCGCCTTCACCGCCGTGGCCCGGGGCAACATGCCGGCGGCCATCTGCAGTGCCTCGGCCTCGACCCTGATGGGCATCTTCATCACGCCCTTGCTGGTGGGCCTGCTGCTGCAGCGCCATGCCGCAGGCGGCGACCCCCTGATGGCCATCGGCAAGATCATGCTGCAGCTGTTGCTGCCCTTTGTCAGCGGCCACCTGCTGCGCCCCTGGATTGGCGACTTCGTCAAACGCCGTGCGCCGCTGCTCAAGTACGTGGACCAGGGCTCCATCCTGCTGGTGGTCTACACCGCCTTCAGTGCCGCGGTGATCCAGGGCCTGTGGAAGGACATGCCCCTGTCTTCGCTGCTGGGCCTGCTGCTGGTGTGCGCGGCGATTCTGGCTTTGGCCTTGATCAGCACCACCTGGCTGGCGCGGCGCCTGGGCTTCTCGAAAGAGGACGAGATCACCATCGTGTTCTGTGGCTCCAAGAAGAGCCTGGCCAGCGGCGTGCCCATGGCCAAGGTCTTGTTCGCCTCCAGCACCGTGGGCGCCATCGTCCTGCCCTTGATGCTGTTCCACCAGATGCAGCTGATGGTCTGCGCCGTGCTGGCCCAGCGCTATGCCGCGCGGGCTCAGGCCCAGTTGCCCGCGGGCGACTGAGCGGCCCGCCCCGGGCCTCAGACCGGGGGCGTGTCCGAGGCCACCGGACGCAGCCGGTTGGGCGCCAGGGCGCCCGCCGAGTCGAGGATGGGGTAGGCGATCGAGCAGATGTGCGAGTTGATGCGTTTGAGCTCGCTGATCAGGTCGATGTGCAGTGAGCTGGTCTCGATGCTGGGCATGCTCTGTTCGCTGAGCCGACCCAGGTGGGTGTTGGCGTAGGCGCGTTCCAGGTCGCGGAAGCGGGCTTTTTCTTCGAGCAGCTTTTGCGCGTCGCGCAGCTTGCCGTTGAGGAACACGCTCATGCCCAGGCGCAGGTTGTCGAGCAGGCGCCCGTGCAGCTCGGTGATCTCGGCCAGCCCGGCGTCGGAAAAGGCCACGCCCTTGCGGATTTTCTTGTCTTCGATGTCGAGCAGCACGCGCTCGACGATGTCGCCAATTTGCTCCATGTTGATGGTGAAGCTGATGATGTCGGTCCAGCGCCGGCTTTCTTCCTCGCCCAGGGCCTCGCGGGAGATCTTGGTCAGGTAGTACTTGATGGCCGAGTAGAGTTGGTCCACTTCGTCATCGCGTCGACGCAGCGCGCGTGAGAGTTCCAGGTCGTTGTTGCGCAGCACATCCATCACGCCGCGCAGCATGGTTTCCACCACATCGGCCTGGTGCAGGGCTTCGCGTGCCGCGCACGAGATGGCCAGCGCCGGCGTGGACAGGGCTGACGGGTCCAGGTGCTGGGGGCGCTGGTGCTTGGGGTTGGCGTCCTGGACAGGCAGCAGCCGGGTCACGGCCTGGGCCACCCACTGGGTGAAGCCAATGAAGCCCACGCTGACGATCAGGTTGAAGCCCAGGTGGAACAGCACCACGCCTTCGCTGGCGCCGGGCATGTGGGGCTGCAGGTGGCGAATCCACAGCCCAATGAAGGGCGCCATCAGCAGCACGCCCAAGGCCTTGAAGATCAGGTTGCCCAAGGTCACCTGGCGCACCGCGATGACAGCGCGCGCGGTGGTCAGCACGGCCAGCAGGCCGCTGCCCAGGTTGGCGCCCAGCACCAGGCCCAGGGCCACGTCCATGGCCACCACATGCGAGGCCGCCATGGCGGCAATCAACAGCACGATGGCCAGGCTGGAATAGGCCAGCACCGCCAGCACCGCGCCCAGGGTGATTTCGAGCAGGATGTCGCTGGTCACCGAGTCCAGCATGGCCTTGATGACGGGCGAGGCCAGCATGGGGCCGCTGGCCTGCACCACCATTTCCAGGGCCATCAGCATCAGGCCCAGGCCAATCAGCACCCGGCCGATGCGGCCAGCCGGGTTGGCCTGGCGCGAGATGAACAGCACCACACCGACCAGGATGAACAGCGGCGACAGCCAGGACAGGTCGATGGAGAACAGCACCGACATCAGCGCCGTGCCAATGTCGGCGCCGCGCATCACGGCCAGGGCGGCCGGCAGGGTGATCAGCCCCTGGCCCACAAAGGACGAGGTCATCAGCGAGGTGGCGGTGCTGGACTGCACCAGGGCGGTGACCCCGATGCCGGCCAAGGCCGCGCTGAAGCGGTTGCTCAGGTTGTGCGCCAGCAGACGGCGCAGGTTGGCGCCAAACACCCGCAGCACCCCGGTGCGTACCAGGTGGGTGCCCCAGACCAGCAAGGCCACGGCGGCCAGCAAATTCAACAAATGCTTCATGAACCCAGGCTTCTTTTTTGGAGGCCAGGCGCACGGTGCGCCTGGCTGGGCGACCGGGGGCCGCAGTGGCCGCAGGTTTCGCTCAGCAAGCGAATGAGCATACGCCGGTTCTGGGGGCCTGGCGCGCACAGGCCGTCGGGCTCGCACCCGGAGGCTGTGTGCCCCGCAAGCGTCTTCAGTCGATTAAGCCCGCCCCGTCATGAAACGGATAGGGACCGGGCCAGCGGCCGCACAGGGCCAGGTGGCTGACCAAGGGGCCGGCTTCGGGCCAGGCGTGCAGGGCGTAGGCGGGGGGCTCCAGGGTCCAGGCCGAAGCGGCGTCGGGGGCCAGGTCCAGGCAGACCTGGTGGGCGGGCGAGGGCACGGTCATGGCCAAGGTGCCGCCAAAGCGCACCTGGATGCTGCGGTGCAGGTGGCCGCAGAGCACGCGTTCCACGTTGGGGTGCTGGCGCAGCAAGGCTTCGAGTTCGGGGCCGCCTTGGCGCAGGCCAATGGCGTCCATGTGGCCGATCAAGGTCGCAAAAGGCGGGTGGTGCATGGCGATCAGCACAGGGCGCTGGCGCTGGCGCTCCAGCTCGGCGGCCAGCCAGGCCAGGCGTTCTTCGCACAGGCTGCCATGCGGCTCGCCGGGCACCACGGTGTCGAGCACGATGAGCTGCAACTCGCCCACCGGCACGCTGTACTGCACAAAGCCGTCGCGCCCCAGCCAGGGCATGTCGGGGAAGCTGGCACGCAATTGCTGGCGTTCGTCGTGGTTGCCGGGCAGCAGGTAGATGGGTTGGCTCAAGGGCGCCAGCAGGGCGCGCAGCTGGGCGTATTCGGCGGCTCGGCCAAAGTCGGTCAGGTCGCCGGTGATCAGCACCGCGTCGGGGCGTTGGCGCGCTTGCTGCAGGTCCTGCACCGCTTGGCGCAGGTAGTGCGAGGTGTCGAGGCGGCCGTAGGCCAGGCGACCAGGCTCGCGGATGTGCAGGTCGGACAGGTGGGCCAGCAAGGTGTTCATGGGCACTTGAAGGGAGCGTGAGGTGGATCGGGGGCCTGGGACTCAGGCGGCCAGGGCATCGCCGGGCATCAGGCATTGCGGGGCGACGCGCAGGCCGACCCGGTCGCCAGGGCGGGCCGGGTGGTCGCGTGGCACGTCGACGGCCAAGGGGGCTTGCTGGGCCACCTGCAGGGTCAGCTGCACGCGCTCGCCCAGGAAGCGGCGTTGCAGCACCTCGCCCTCGGCCAACTCGGCTTGCCAGGCGGTGAGTTCGATGTCTTCGGGCCGCAGCAGCAGGGTGTGTTGTGCGCCCCACAGCGGCGGGCAGGGCAGCTCGATGCCGCCCAGGCGCAACACGTGGCGTTGGCGGGCGTCCTCGTCGCGCTGCAGGCGGTTCACGCGGCCCAGGAAGGTGGCCACGAATGGGTGCTCGGGTTGGCGGTACAAGGTTTCTCCGTCGCCCACCTGCACGATGCGGCCCGCCTGCATGACGGCCAGGCGGTCGGCAATGGCCAGGGCTTCTTGTTGGTCGTGGGTCACATGCACGGCGGTGATGCGCAAGCGGCGCAGCCAGTCGGCCAGTTCGTCGCGCAGCGCTTCTTTGAGTTTGGCGTCCAGGGCGGCCAGGGGCTCGTCCAGCAACAGCACCCGTGGTCGCACGGCCACGGCGCGCGCCAGGGCCACGCGCTGACGTTGGCCACCAGAAAGCTCGGCCGGGCGCTTGTGTTCCAGGCCTTGAAGGCGCATCAGTTCCACCAACTCGCCCACCACGCGCTGGCGTTCGGCCTGGGGCGTGCCGCGTATGCGCAGGCCATAGCCGATGTTGGCCGCCACCGACAGGTGCGGGAACAGGGCGTAGTGCTGGAACACCATGCCCACGCCGCGTTGCTCGATGGGCAGCTGGGTCACGTCGCTGTCACCAAAGCGCAGCAGGCTGCCGGCGTCGGGCATTTCCAGGCCGGCGATCAGGCGCAGCAAGGTGGTCTTGCCGCAGCCCGAAGGGCCGAGCAGGGCCAGCACCTCGCCCGGCTCGATGTGCAAGGTGGTGGGCTGCAGGGCCTGGGTGCCGTCGGGGTAGGTCTTGGCGCATTGGACGATGTCCACGCGCGTGCTTTCATGTTCCATGGTGTTTTTCAATCAGGTGACCCAGGCCTTGCAGGGCCCAGAGCACGGGCAGGATGACGAGCAGAAAAATCAGGGTGTAGGCCGAGCCCACTTCCAGGCGCATCGAGGCGTAGCTGTCGGCCAGGCCCACGGGCAGGGTGCGGGTCAGCGGGGTGTGCAGCATCCAGGTCAGGTTGAACTCGCCCACCGACAGGGTGAACACCATCAGGCAGCCAGCCACGATGGCGGGCAGCACCGCGGGCAGCAGCACGCCCACGAAGCGCTGAAAAAAGCTGGCGCCCAGCGAGCGTGCGGCCTCTTCGAGCGCCACCAGCGAGGCATGCTGCAAGGCCGCGCTGACGGTGCGCACCATGAAGGGCAAGGTGAACACCAGGTGGCCGACCAGCACAAAGGCAAAGCTTTGGCGAAAGCCTTGCAGTGAGCCGTAGGTCAGGATCAAGGCCAGCGCCGAGGCCAGGCCGGGCACGGCCACGGGCAAGGTCAGCAGCTCCTCCAGCAGCCGGGCCCAGCGCGATGGGCTGCGCGCCAGTGCATAGGCGCAAGGCAGGCCCAGCAGCAGGTTGCCCAGCACGCAAGCCAGGGCCAGCAGCAAGGAGGCGCTGACGGTGCTGCCGTAGTGCTCCCAGACCTCGAGCAGCCAGCGCAGGGTGAGGCCGCTTTTCAGCCCGACGCTGTAATTGACCACCAGCCCCGCCATCACGGACAGGATCAGCGGGGTCAGCATGAACAAGGCCACCAGCGCGGTCAGCGCCAGCAGCAAAGTCGGTGGGGTGTGGGCAGAACGCATGGTCGGGCTTTCCTTCAAACACCGGCGGCCGATTTGGCCGCGGACTCGGGGGCCCGCTCGCCCAGCCGGCGGCCGACCCAGAGCACGGCCCAGGTCAACAGGCCCAGGGCCATGGACAGGCTGGCGGCCAGCGCAAAGTTGGCGTAGTTGGTGAATTCGTTGTAGATGGTGATGGGCAGCACTTCGTAGCGGCTGGCCAGGGTGAAGGCGGTGCCAAACGCGCCCATGGCGGTGGCAAACACCATGGCCGCGCAGCTGCCGGTGGTGGGCAAGAGGCCGGGCCACCACACGTCACGCGCCACTTGCCAGCGGCTGGCGCCCAAGGAGCGCGCGGCCTCTTCCAGCGCACCGTCCAGGGCGCTGGCGGCGGCGGTGTAGCTGGCGATGGCGCGCGGCAGCGAAAAGTACAGATAGCCCAAAAACAGGCCGCCCAGGCCGTAGGCCAGGGTCAGGCGTCCCGCCCCCAGGGCGGCGCTGAGGTCGGCCACCAGGCCTTGTCGACCGCCCAGCAGGATCACGAAAAAACCGATGATCACACCAGGGAAGGAGAGCGGCAGCGTCAGCAGTGACAGCAGCAGCTGGCGCCCGGGAAAGCGCTGGCGCGCCAGCGTCAGCCCCACCACGGCCCCGAGCAGCAAGGTCGTGGCGGTCACCCCGGCCGACAGGGCCAGGGTTTGCAGCAGGCTTTTGAGGTAGCGCGCTTCGGTCAGCACCACCCAGTACGTGCTGCCCCCCAGGCTGGCCGGCAGCAGCAGCAATTGGCCCACCGGCAGCAGCCAGAAGGCGGCAAAAAAGACCAGGGCCGGCGTGGCACAGGCCAGGCGCAGGGCGCGTGGCGACAGGGGAGGCAGCAAGGGCATGGAAGTGCTCGGTGCAGGGTTTACTGCGCTTCTTTCAGGTAGCGCTCAGAGAAGCCCTTTTGCACTGTGGCCATCTTGGCGTAGTCGATGGTCTTGGCGCGGGCGTATTCGCTGGCCGGCAGGAAGCGCGCTTGCACTTCCTTGCTCATGGCGCCGGCCCGCACCGGGCGCAGGTAGGCGTTGGCCCAGAGGGCCTGGCCTTCGTCGGACAGCACAAAGTCCAGCACCTTGCGGCCGTTGTCGGCGTGCGGGGCCTTGGCCACGAGGCTCATCACATAGGGCACGACCAGGGTGCCTTCGGTGGGGATCACGAACTGCACATTGGCCTGGTCTTTGTATTTGGCCCGGTAGGCGTTGAAGTCGTAGTCCAGCAGGATGGCAATCTCACCCGACAGCACGCGCGCGTACGAGGTCTGCTTGGGCACGATGGGCTCGTTCTTTTGCAGGGCCTTGAAGTAGTCGATGGCCGGGCCGAAGTTGTCCAGCGTGCCGCCACGCGCCTGGTTGATGGCCACCGCGCCCACATAGCCCACAAAGGCGGAGGCCGGGTCCAGGTAGCCGATCAGGCCCTTGTAGTCGGGCTTGAGCAGGTCGGCCCAGGACTGCGGCACGGGCTTGCCCTTGAGCGCGTCCACATTGACCATGAAACCCAGCGTGCCCGAGTGGATGGTGAACCACTGGCCTTGCGGGTCCTTGAGGCCGTCGGGGATGTCGTTCCAGGCGGCGGGCTTGTAGGCGCTGACCACGCCTTCTTTTTGAGCCTGGATCGCGAAGGTCACGCCCAGGTAGGTCACGTCGGCCACCGGGCTGGCTTTCTCAGCCACGAGCTGGGCCAGCGATTGGCCTGAATTCTTGTTGTCGGGCGGCACGGTGATGCCGGTCTTGGCCTTGATGGCCTTGAGCTGGCTGCCCCAGTCGGCCCACTCGGTCGGGCAGTTGTAGCAGATGGCGTTTTGCGCCAGGGCCAGGCTGCTGGCGGCCAGGCCCAGGGCCAACAGGGCGGCCCGGCTCAGGTGTTGAAGACGCATGCGCATGAGGAAGACTCCTTGGGATGGGTGAAGGAACAAACGAGGCACAAAGAAAGGGGGCTCAGGTCGCGCTGAGCGCTGGCCGCGCGCAGGACTCGCCCAGGCGAAAGCCATGGGCCAGGGTCAGGCTGGCGCCTGGAGTGGGCGGCAGGCCGTGCTGCAGGGCCTGCACCAGCAAGGCGATGCTGCGTTGGCCCATCTCGGCATTGGGCTGGGTGATGGTGCTGAGCATGGGGGTCAGGTCCTCGCCCAGCGCAATGCCATCAAAGCCGACCACGCTGAGTTGAGCGGGCACGGATCGGCCTGCCAGGTGTGCCGCACGCAGGCAGCGCAGGGCCAGCAAGTCGTTGGAGCAGATCAGCGCACTGGGCGCCGGGTTCTGGCGCAAGCAGGCCACGATGTCTTGCAGGGCTTGCGCCATGAAGGGAACCTCCAGCACCGGGGCGGCAGACAGGCCCGCGTCGGCCATGCCGCGCTGGTAGCCGCGGCAGCGCTGCTCGGCCCGGTCCGAGGCGTGTCGCTGGCCGCTGACCATGGTGATGCGGTGGTGGCCCAGGGCCACCAGGCGAGCCACCAGATCGGCCACGGCTTGCTCGCCATCCACGCCCACGCAGGGGTGATCCGGGTGCTGGTGGTAGGCCAGGACATAGGGCAGGGCCCGGGCGCGCAGGCGCTGCAAGGCGCTGGACTGGCTGGGGTTGGACACCACCAGCACCAGGCCATCCACGTTGGCGGCCAGCAAGCGGCTGACCGCCTGTTCTTCGCGCTCGAGTTCGTAATGGGTGGTCAGCGGCATCAGCGCGTAACCCGCCTGGGCCGCGGCTTCAGCCATGCCTTGCAGGCATTCGGCAAACACCGGGTTGACCAGGGTGGGCAGCACCACACCGAGCACGCGGCTGCGCTGGGTGCGCAGCGTGCGCGCGCTGGCATTGGGCAGGTAGCCCAGGGTCTGGGCGGTCTGCTCGATGTGGCGCCGGGTGTCGGGCGCCACCTGTTCGGGCTGGTTGAAGGCCCGCGACACGGTGGCCACGGAGACCCCGGCCGCGCGGGCCACGTCTTGGATGCTCATGCGCTGCGGTGTGATGTAAACGATTACATTGCACCCGCGCCGTGTGACATCGTCATGACGCTGGCCAGCGCCATGCAGCAAAACGGCCCGCACAAGCGGGCCGTTTCGGGAGGTGGTGGGGAGCGGCGCGCGCCGCCTGCCGCTTCAGCGCGAGCGCTTCACGCGCAGCAACTCATCGAGCACCAGGCAGGTGGCGCCCAGGGTGATGGCGCTGTCGGCGATGTTGAAGGCCGGGAAGTAGCCGCCCGGGAACATGGGCGCGAGAAAGTCCCAGTGGAACTGCAGAAAGTCCACCACATAGCCGTGCATCAGCCGGTCCAGCACATTGCCAATGGCGCCGCCCAGGATGCTGGACAGCGCAAACGAAAACAAGCGCTGCCCGCTGTGCTGGCGCAACTGCCACAGGATGAACACGGCAGCCACCAGGCCCAGGCCGGTGAAGAACCAGCGTTGCCAGCCCGAGGCGCCGGCCAGGAAGGAGAAGGCCGCGCCCGTGTTGTGCGCGCGCACGATGTTGAAAAAGCTCAGCACCGTGGTGCTGTCGTGCAACTGGTAGTAGCCGAGGATCAGCACCTTGGTGAACTGGTCCGCCATCAGCACGATCAGCGCCCAGGCCAGCCAAGGCAGCAGGCTGGCGCCGCCGCTCTTGAAGACCGGGCTGGCGCCCTTGCTCTTGAAGGGCGCGCCGCCTTTGCCTTTGCTGGCCATCAGGCAAACACCCGGGTTTCACCGGCGCCGTGCAGGTTGCTGTCGCAGCGGCCGCACAGCGTCGGGTGGGCCGGGTTGGCGCCCACGTCGTCGCTGTAGTGCCAGCAGCGCTCGCACTTGGCGGCCGTCGCCGGGCTGACCTGGGCGCTCAGTTCAGCGCCTTCTTGCAGCTGCACGGTCGAGGTGATGAAGACGAACTTCAGGTCCGCGCCCAGGCTTTGCAGCGCGGCCAGCAGCTCGCTGCCGGCGGGCACGTTCAGGGTCACGTTGGCCTGCAGCGAGGCTCCCACCTGGCCGGCCGTGCGCACGGCTTCGATCTCTTTGTTGACCAGCTCGCGGGCACCGCGGATCTGCTCCCACTTGGCCAGCAGGGCCGCGTCCGCGTTGCCCAGGTCCCAGTAGGTTTCCAGGAAGATGCTGTCCGAGCTGCCGTAGAACTTCCAGGCTTCTTCGGCGGTGAAGCTCAGGAAGGGCGCCATCCAGCGCAGCATGGCATGGGTGATCTGCCACAACGCGGTTTGCGCGCTGCGACGGGCCAGGCTCTTGGGCGCGGTGGTGTAGAGGCGGTCCTTGAGCACGTCCAGGTAGAAGGCGCCCAGGTCTTCCGAGCAGTAGACCTGCAGCTTGGCCACCACGGGGTGGAACTCGTACTTCTCGTAGTGCGCGAGGATGGTCTCCTGCAGCTGCGCGGCGCGGCTCAGGGCATAGCGGTCGATCTCCAGCAGCTGCTCGGCCGGCACGGCGTCGGTGGCCGGGTTGAAGTCGCTGGTGTTGGCGAGCAGGAAGCGCAGCGTGTTGCGGATGCGGCGGTAGCCGTCCACCACGCGGGCCAGGATCTTGTCGTCAATGCCCAGGTCACCCGAGTAGTCGGTGCTGGCGCACCACAGGCGGATGATTTCGGCGCCCATCTTCTCGCTGATGGTCTGCGGCGCCACCACATTGCCCACGCTCTTGCTCATCTTGCGGCCTTGGCCGTCGACGGTGAAGCCGTGCGTCAGCAGGCCCTTGTAGGGCGCGCGGTCGTCCATGGCGCAGGCGGTGAGCAGCGAGCTGTGGAACCAGCCGCGGTGCTGGTCATGGCCTTCCAGGTACAGGTCGGCCGGGAAGGTGGACTGGTCCAGGTGGCTGTTGCGCAGTACGTGGAAGTGGGTGGTGCCGGAGTCGAACCACACGTCCAAGATGTCGGTGCTCTTGGTGTAGTGCGGCGCGTCGTCGCCGATCAGGGACTCGGCCGTGACCTTGCTCCAGGCCTCGACACCGCCTTGCTCCACCAACTGGGCCGCCGTGTCCATGAGCTCCATGGTGCGCGGGTGCAGCTCGCCGCTGTCCTTGTGGATGAAGAAGGGCAGGGGCACGCCCCAGTTGCGTTGGCGGCTGATGCACCAGTCGGGGCGGCCAGCGATCATGTCGCGCAGGCGGGCCTTGCCGTTCTCGGGGTAGAAGCTGGTTTCTTCGATCGCGGCCAGGGCCAGTTGGCGCAGCGTCTGGCTGGCCTTGTCCTTGGTGAACACGCCTTCGCCCTCGTCCATGCGCACGAACCACTGTGCGGCGGCACGGTAGATCACGGGCGTCTTGTGGCGCCAGCAGTGCGGGTAGCTGTGGGTGATGTCGTGGGTGGCGAACAGGCGGCCGGCGTTCTTCAGCGCCTCGATCACCACCGGCACAGCCTTCCAGATGTGCAGGCCGCCAAACAGCGGGAAGTCGGGCGCGTAGGTGCCGTTGCCCTGAACCGGGTTCAGGATGTCGTCATAGGCCAGGCCGTGGGCGATGCAGCTGTTGAAGTCATCCACGCCATAGGCGGGCGAGGAGTGGACCAGGCCGGTGCCGTCGTCGGCGGTGGCGTAGTCGGCCAGGTAGACCGGGCTGAAGCGGGCGTAGCCCGGGTCCACGTCGTACAGCGGGTGCTTGAAGTTGATCAGGCCCAGGTTCTTGCCGACCGTGGTGGCCAGCACTTCGCCCGTCAGGGCGTAGCGCTCCAGGCACTTTTCGACCAGCGAGGCGGCCAGCAGCAGGGTGCCGCGCTCGGTCTTGACCAAGGCGTAATCCAGCTCGGGGTTCAGGTTGAGGGCCTGGTTGGCCGGGATGGTCCAGGCGGTGGTGGTCCAGATCACGGCGAAAGCCGGTTGCTCCAGCGCGGCCAGGCCGAAGGCGGCAGCCAGCTTGGCGGGCTCGGCGCACTCAAAGGCCACGTCCAGCGTGGTGCTCTTCTTGTCGGCGTATTCGATTTCGAACTCGGCCAGCGAACTGCCGCAGTCGAAGCACCAGTACACGGGCTTCAGGCCCCGGTACACAAAGCCGCGTTCCATGATGCGCTTGAGGGCGCGGATCTCATTGGCTTCGTTGCCGAAGTCCATGGTTTTGTAGGGGTGGTCCCACTCGCCGAGCACGCCCAGGCGCTTGAAGTCGGCCATCTGGCCGGCGATCTGCTCGGCCGCAAAGGCGCGGCTCTTGGCCTGCACCTCGTCGCGCGGCAGGTTGCGGCCGTGCAGTTTTTCGATGGCGTTTTCGATCGGCAGGCCGTGGCAGTCCCAGCCCGGCACATAGACCGCGTCCAGGCCCTTGAGCTGGCGCGCCTTGACGATCATGTCCTTGAGCACCTTGTTGACCGCGTGACCGATGTGGATCTGGCCGTTGGCGTAGGGCGGGCCGTCGTGCAGCACGAACTTGGGCGCGCCGCAGCGGGCGTCACGCAGCTTTTTGTAGATGCCTTTGTCTTCCCATTCCTGGACCCAGCCCGGCTCGCGCTTGGGCAGGTCGCCGCGCATGGGGAAGGGGGTGTCAGGCAGGTTCAGGGTGCTGCGGTAGTCGGGAGTTTGGTCGGCCATGGGGTTCAATTGGGTGGCATTGACAGGCTCGGTCCCGGGCGCAGCCCGGTACGGGATGGGAGAAATCAGCCGTTTGCCCTGAGCCTGTTCCGAAGGGCGCGCAGCACGGTGTGCCGGCGTTAAATTCGGTCGCGGGTGGTCTGGCGGTGGGTTTCCGCGTGCATGGAGGCGAGAAACTGGCGCGCGTCGTCGCAGTCCTTGGCAATGCCCTTCATCAGGGCGTCCAGACCGTCGTACTTGAGTTCGTCGTGCAGTTTGTGCAGCAGTTCCACGCGAATGATTTTACCGTAGGCCCCGTCAGCCCCCAGGGAGGCCGGCCAGTCCAGGCAATGGGTCTCCAGCAGCACGCGCCCGCCGTTGACGTCGTTGGGGTCCAGCGAGGGGCGCACGCCCAGGTTGGCCACGCCTGCGATGGGGCTCTCCTCCAGGCCGTGCACGCGCACCACAAAAATGCCGCTGGCGGCGGGCTTCCAGTGGGCAAAGCGCAGGTTCAGGGTGCGAAAGCCCAGTTCGCGGCCCAGCTTGCGACCATGCACCACATGGCCGCTGATGGCGTAGGGCCGGCCCAGCAGGCGCGCCGCGCCGGCCATGTCGCCCTGGCCCAGGGCCTCGCGCACGGCCGAGCTGGACACGCGCAGGCCGCGCACTTCGTAGCTGTTCATGCGCGCCACGTCAAAGCCGCGTGCCGTGCCGCTTTGGTCCAGCATGGCGTAGTCGCCGGCGCGCTTGGCGCCAAATCGGAAGTCATCGCCCACCAGCACATAGCGCGCACCCAGGCCCTGGATCAGCACCTCTTCGATGAAGGATTCGGGCGCCTGGCTGGCCAGGCGCGCATCAAAAGGCAGGACCACGGTCTGGTCAATGCCGCAGCGCGCCAGCTCGCTGAGCTTGTCGCGCAGCGTGCCGATGCGCGCTGGCGCCAGCTCGGCACGGCCCGTGGCGGCGGCGAAGTAGTCGCGCGGGTGGGGCTCGAAGGTCAGCACGCAAGAGGGCACGCCCCGGTGCTCGGCCTCGCTCTTGAGCAGGGCCAGCATGGCCTGGTGGCCGCGGTGCACACCGTCGAAGTTGCCGATGGTGACCGCGCTCGCCGGTGCAATGCCCGGGTGCTGGAAGCCGCGAAAGATCTTCATTGTGCTGTTATCTTTTTGATAGCAATCAGGGCGCACCTGTCAAGCGCCCTAAGCCAAATTGTCATGAAAGCAGGTTATATTGTGCTGTAGCCGCCAGGGTTCTTGCACAAGAGCCCTGCCGGGCCCCCGAGATCAGCGTTCCGAGTCATTGGTTTTCAACCCTTGTAGGAGTCGTCCCTTGAAGGTCTTGAAGCTGTCCGCCCAGGGCTTGCCCCAGTCCTGGATCACCCTTGAACAAGCCGTGATTCACTACGCGGCCGGTGAGGTGCGCTGGGAATCCGGCGCGCAGATTGCGGTCTTCCGGGGCGGTCACAACGCGGTCACTGGCGAGCAGTCGCAGATCGTGGTGAACAGCATCATCGGCACCAAGGGCGTGCCCAACATCAATCCTTTTGCACTGCGCCCCGGCCTGACCAACAGCAAGTTGTTCGCGCGCGACCGCAATGTCTGCGCCTACTGCGGTCAGCACTTCCACGAGAGTGAGCTCACGCGCGAGCACATCGTGCCCTTCGCGCAAAACGGGGTGGACACCTGGATGAATGTGGTCACCGCCTGCCGGGCGTGCAACCACCGCAAGAGCCACCGCACCCCCGAGCAGGCCCGCATGCCCTTGCTCTACACCCCCTACGTGCCCAGCCTCTGGGAAGACTTCATTCTGCGCAACCGCCGCATCCTGGCCGATCAAATGGAATTTTTGATGGCCCATGTCCCCAAATCCTCACGCCTGGCCTTGTAGCGGGTGGCGCTCCGGGGCGGCCGTGCCTGTGCGCCACGCCCACAGGGGATCGGGCCCGTCTCCCGGGCACTTCCTGGCGCGAGCCAAGCCGTTGAGTAGCTCAAATCGACCTGACGACCGCTCCAAAGCCGTACGCCGTTCGGCTAGGTTAAGAAATAAATTTATTTCGTCATACTTCTGAACGAGGTGTTCGCTCAGCGATTCGGTGGGCTGCCGATCCCTCATGGGCGAACCACGCGGGTCTGGCCTCTTGGCGCTGGTCCTGCTGTTCGAGCGGTCTCGGGAGAGGCCTGATCCTCAAACAGCTTGGAGTTGGAAGAATGAACGAAACGAGGGGCCGCGTGGGCCTGCTCTGTCCCGCGGTGTGGCTGAGCGCCGCACTCAGCAGCATGGGGGTGCATGCCCAGCCGGGCCTGAAGACTGACACCTCGACCGTGGTCGAGACGCAGGCCAGCGCCTTGGCCCCGGTGACCATCACCGGCCGGCATTACGACAACGCTGTGGGCAGCAGCGATGCGGCCTCACAAGGGGTGATTCGGTCCGATCTGCTGGCCAACCGACCCGCCTTGCGACCGGGCGAGGTGCTGGAGTTCGTGCCGGGCCTGATCGTCACCCAACACTCGGGTGACGGCAAAGCGAACCAGTACTTTCTGCGCGGCTTCAACCTGGACCATGGCACCGATTTCGCCACCAGCGTGGACGGCATGCCGGTCAACATGCCCACCCATGCCCACGGGCAGGGCTATTCGGACCTGAACTTTCTGATCCCGGAGCTGGTCGACCGCATCGACTACCGCAAGGGGCCTTATTTTGCGACCCATGGTGACTTTGCCGCCGCGGGGGCCGCCGACATCCTTTACAAGGCGCGGCTGGATGCCCCATGGGCCCAGATCACGGTGGGGCCAAACGGCTACCGACGCGGCGTGGCGGCCGGTTCGGTGTCGCTGCAAGACGACCTGGTGTTGTTGGGCGCGGTGGAGTGGATGGGCAACAACGGCCCCTGGACCGTGCCCGAGGGCCTGCATCGCCAGAATGCTTTGTTGCGCCTGAGCCAGGGCACGCGCGAGCGAGGCGCCACCCTGAGTCTGATGGCTTACGAAGCCCGGTGGAACGCCACCGACCAGGTGCCTCAACGCCTGCTGGAAGCCGGCGCTTACCAAGGCCGGCCTTTTGGTCGCTTTGACGCAGTCGACCCGAGCGATGGGGGCAACACCTCGCGCTACAGCCTGTCGGGTGAATGGCATGAGCGCGACCGCACGGGCGAGACCCGGGTCTCGGCTTACGCGATGAAGTACGCCTTGAAGCTCTTCTCCAATTTCACCTACGCGATGGACCGTCCCGCGACCGGCGATCAGTTCTCGCAACAAGACGACCGCAACGTCTTCGGGGGCAAGGCCTCGAGGGCCTGGACCCACCGGCTCGGGGGGCTGGATGCGCGCTCCGAAGTCGGCGTCCAATGGCGCCATGATCGCATTCGGGTCGGCTTGTATGACACCCAGGCGCGGCAGGTGCTCACGAGCACGCGGGTGGACGATGTGCGTGAGACCTCGCTTGGGGTCTATGGGCAAAGCATGGTGCAGCTGAACCCCTGGCTGCGCAGTGTCGTGGGCCTGCGCGGGGACACGGTCAGGTTCGGCGTGAACAGCCTCACCCTGGCCGCCAACTCGGGCAACACCCGCGCCAGCCTGCTCTCACCCAAATTCACCTTGGTGGCAGGGCCTTGGGCTCAGACCGAGTTCTTCTTCAACACCGGCCGAGGTTTTCACAGCAATGACGCCCGTGGCACCACCGCCAGGATCGACCCCAAGACAGGTGACGCGGTGGCGGCCGTGCCCGGTTTGGTGGCGGCGCGCGGCTGGGAGCTGGGCGTGCGAACCGAGGCCCTTGCCCAGCTGCAAAGTTCGCTGGCATTTTGGCGCCTGAGTTCGAACTCCGAATTGGTCTACGTGGGCGACGCCGGAACGACCGAAGCGAGCGCGGCCAGCCGCCGCCACGGCGTGGAGTTCAACAACCGCTGGACCCCCACCCCGCATTTTTTGCTCGACGCCGATGTGGCCTGGACGCACGCTCGCTTCGTCAATGGCGAGCGCATTCCCAATGCGGTGGACTCCGTGGCCTCGATCGCGGCCACCGTCAAAGACCTGGGGCCGTGGTCGGCCAGCCTGCAATGGCGCTACCTGGGCCCGGGCGCGCTGGTGGAAGACAACTCGGTGCGATCTTCCTCCGCGTCCACCTTCAACCTCCGGGTCACGCGCGATCTCCTGGCGCTGACGGGGCAGGCCGCCAGCGTGACGGTGGACGTCTTCAATCTCTTCAATCGCCGGGTCAACGATATCCAGTACGCCTACGCCTCGCAGTTGCCGGGCGAGGCCGGGCCGGTCAATGACCGTGTGATCCACCCGGCGGAGCCGCGCTCGCTGCGCATCACCTACCGCACCCGCTTCTGAGGCGGGGGCCGCGCGCCGTCAACTGGGCGATGCTGGGCGGGCGGCTGGGGCGCTGCCGGTCCGAGACTGCTTGGCCAAGGCCACAAAGGCCCGCAGGTAGTCGATGGCCCCATCGGCCTCCCGCGTCCCCAGGTAGATTTGCTTGGCCACGCCTTGGTCGCCCAGGCGCAGCGCGCGCACCGGCATTTTGTTGGCGTATTCCTCGACCAGCCAGCGGGGCAGGGCGGCCACGCCGCGGCCACTGGCCACCATCTGCAGCATGATGTCCGTGTCCTCAATGGACTTGTGTTGCTTCGGCAGGATGCCGGCTGGCACCAGGAACTGCTGGTAGATGTCGAGGCGCTCGGGCGACACCGGGTAGCTCAGCAGCACCTCCGCGCTCAACTGGCCGGGCTGAACGCGGTCCTGCCTGGCCAAGGCATGGCTCAGGCCCACCACCAGCACCTGCTCATAGTCGAAGACAGGCTCGAACACCAGGCCGGGTTTGAACACGGGGTCGGGCGTCACCAGCAAATCGATTTCATAGCCCAACAAGGCGCCCATGCCGCCGAACTGGAACTTCTGTTTCACGTCCACTTCGACGTCAGGCCAGGCGGCCAAATAGGGCGCCACCAACTTCAACAGCCATTGGTAGCAAGGATGGCATTCCATCCCAATGCGCAGCGTGCCGCGTTCGCCTTGGGCAAATTGCTTCATGCGGTCCTCGGCCAGCGCCAGCTGAGACAACACACGGTTGGCCACCGCCAGCAGGTACTGGCCGGCCTGCGTCAGGCGCAGGCTGCGGCCTTCGCGCAGCCAGATGTCGGTGCCCATGGACTGCTCCAACTTCTTGATGGCATGGCTGAGCGCCGATTGGGTCAGGCAGAGCGTGGAGGCCGCAGCGGTCATGGAGCCCTGCCGGTCCACCTCTTGAATGATGGCCAGGTGGATGCGTTCAATCATTGGGATCCATGAGTGGGATTAATCAATCTCTGAAATAAGATCATTTTACGTAATTGATCTAGGTCCTTAACCTTCGGCCATCTCCAACATTGATGGCATTTCAGAAGACACCATGGTCACCACACACAACCTCGGCTTTCCCCGCATTGGCGCTCGGCGCGAACTCAAGTTCGGTCTGGAGTCCTATTGGAAAGGCCAATCGTCGATCGCCGAACTGCAGCAGCTGGGCCGGACGCTGCGGCAGCAGAACTGGGCCGATCAAGCGGCCCTCGACCTGGCCCCGGTGGGCGATTTTTCCTTCTACGACCAGGTGCTGGACATGAGCTTCACCCTGGGCCACCTGCCTGAGCGGGTGCGCGGCTTTCACGGTGAAGCCCTGGACAACTACTTTCGCGTGGCCCGGGGGCGTTCGACCCCGGCGGCAGAGGCCCACGCCGCCTGCTGCGCCGGGGTGGCCGCCGGCGAGATGACCAAGTGGTTTGACACCAACTACCACTACATCGTGCCGGAGTTCACGGCCACCACCGAGTTCAAGCTGGACGCCAGCCGCCTGCTGGAGCAACTGGCCGAAGCCCAAGCCAGGGGCGTGAAAACCAAGCCGGTCATCGTCGGCCCGGTCACCTACCTGGCCATCGGCAAGTCCAAAGACGGCTCGAACCGCCTCGACCTGCTGCCACGCCTGCTGCCGGTCTACGCCCAGTTGCTCGATACTTTGGCCGCGCAGGGCGTGGAGTGGGTGCAGATCGACGAGCCTCAGTTGGTGACCGAGCTGGACGCCGACTGGCAGCACGCCTTCAACACGGCCTACCACCTGCTCAAGACCTGCAAGGTCAAACTGCTGCTGGCCACCTACTTTGGCCAACTGCAGGAGAACGCTTACCTGGCGGCCAACCTGCCTGTGGCGGGACTGCATGTGGACGCCATCAATGACCGCGAAGGCGTGCAGCCGCTGATCAACCTGCTGCCCGCACACAAAGTGCTGTCGCTGGGCGTGATCAATGGCCGCAACATCTGGAAGACCGACCTGACGGCCACGCTGGACTGGCTGGAGCCCCTGGCCCAGCAACTGGGTGCCCGCCTGTGGATTGCACCCTCGTGCTCCTTGCTGCACGTGCCGGTGGACCTGGCCAGCGAGCAGCAGCTCGACGCCGAGATCCAATCTTGGCTGGCGTTTGCGCGCCAGAAACTGGACGAGCTGCAGGTGCTGGCCCAGGCGCTGAACCACGGCCGGGATGCCGTGCGCGCCGCGCTGGATGCCAACCAGGCCGCGCTGAAGTCCCGCCGCGCCTCGCCCCGTGTCAACCAGCCTGCCGTCAAGCTGGCCGTGTCCAAGATCACCCGCGACCTGGGGCGGCGCGAAAGCAGCTACGCCCAGCGCGCGCCCAAGCAGGCGGCTTTGCTGCAGCTGCCCCCCTTCCCGACCACCACCATCGGGTCCTTTCCGCAGACCGCCGAGATCCGCCAGGCCCGCAGTGACTTCAAGGCCGGGCGCTTGGATGCCAGCGCTTACCAGGCCGTGATGCAGGCGGAAATCCAACGCGCCGTGCGCGAGCAGGAGGCCCTGGGCCTGGACGTGCTGGTGCACGGCGAGGCCGAGCGCAACGACATGGTCGAGTACTTTGGCGAGCAGCTCGAAGGCTATGCCTTCAGCCAGTTCGGCTGGGTGCAATCCTATGGGTCGCGCTGCGTCAAACCCCCGATCCTGTTTGGCGACATCCGCCGCCCGCAGCCCATGACGGTGGCCTGGACCCGCTTTGCCCAATCGCTGACGTCCAAGCCCATGAAGGGCATGCTGACCGGCCCGGTGACGATCCTGAACTGGTCTTTTGTGCGCGACGACCAGCCCCGCTCCGAGTCCTGCTTGCAGCTGGCCCTGGCCATCCGCCAGGAGGTGCTGGACCTGGAACAGGCCGGCGTGCGCGTGATCCAGATCGACGAGGCCGCCCTGCGCGAAGGCCTGCCACTGCGCCGCACGCAGTGGAAGACCTACCTGGATTGGGCGGTGGAGAGCTTCCGGGTCAGTGCCAACGGTGTGCGCGACGAGACCCAGATCCACACCCACATGTGCTACTCGGAGTTCAACGACATCATGGCCTCGATCGCCGAGATGGATGCGGATGTGATCACCATCGAGACCTCGCGCTCGGACATGGAGCTGCTCGATGCCTTTGACGACTTCAGCTACCCCAACGAGATTGGCCCCGGCGTGTACGACATCCATTCGCCCAACTTGCCGAGCGAGCAGCACATGGTGGCCTTGATGAAGAAGGCGGCCGAGCGCGTGCCCGCCGAGCGCCTGTGGGTCAACCCGGACTGCGGCCTGAAGACCCGTCAGTGGCCCGAGGTGATCCCGGCCCTGAAACACATGGTGGCCGCCGCCAAAACCCTGCGCGCCGAGCTGGCCTGAGCGGGGCGGGGCCGGGGCCCTGTGGCACTGCCCGGGGCGCGCCGCGATCGGCTCAGCTCAGGCGCTGTTCCAGCGCGTCCCAGGCGGGCTTGCCGACCAGGCGCTGGCGCTCCGCAAATGGGGTGACCAGGCCACTGCTTTCCTGCACTTCCTTGGCGTCGCGCAGCACGGTCAGGGCCTTTTGCATGCCGGCCACCGCGCCTTGCAGGGCCGCGTTGGCGTACAGCACGATGCCGTAGCCCAACTCGCCCAGTTGCTCGGCGTTGAAGATCGGGGTGCGCCCCCCGATGACCATGTTCATGAGCTGTGGTTTCGCCAGGCGCTGGGGCAGGGCGCGCACCTGCTCGGCCTCGGTCACGGCCTCGACGAACAGGAGGTCCGCCCCCGCCTCGGCGAAGCGCTGGGCCCGCTCCACGGCGGCTTCAAAACCCAGGGTGGCGGCCGCGTCGGTGCGCGCCATGATCAGCAGATCCGGGTCGCGACGGGCATCGACCGCGGCTTTGATCTTGCTGACCGCTTCTTCGGTGGAGATGACCTCCTTGCCCGAGAAGTGGCCGCAGCGCTTGGGCGCCACCTGGTCTTCGAGCTGGATGCAGTCGGCGCCCGCGCGCTCCAGCGTGCGCACCGTGTGGTAGACGTTGAGGGCATTGCCAAAGCCGGTGTCGGCATCGACCAGCAGGGGCAGGCTCACGGCGTCGCGGATGCGGGCGGTGTGGTCGGCGATCTCGGCCAGGCCCATGAAGCCCTGGTCGGGCAGGCCAAACCACATGTTGGTGACGCCCGCGCCGGTGACGTAGACGGCCTGGAATCCCAGGTCTTCAATCACCTTGGCGGACAAGGCGTTGAAGGCGCCGGGCACGAGCAGGCCGCGGCGGGCCTCGACCAGTTGTTTGAGTTGTTGACGGGTGGACATGGCAGCTCAGGAGGTGGTTAGAAAAAACGGGGGCCTCAGAAGGCGTCGCCGGGCACGCGCACCCAGCCTTCCATCAGGACCCGGGCACTGCGGCTCATCACGGCCTGGGTGACGACCCACTGGCCATCGCGCTGCACGGCCTGGGCGCCGACGCGCAGCGTGCCCGAAGGGTGGCCAAAGCGCACCGCTTCCCTGGCGCCCCCGCCGGCGGCCAGGTTGACCAAGGTGCCTGGCACGGCAGCGGCGGCGCCTATGGCCACCGCGGCCGTGCCCATCATCGCGTGGTGCAGCCGGCCCATGGACAAGGCCCGCACCAGCACATCGATCTCGGCCGCTCGGACGGACTGGCCGCTGCTGGCGACGTAGTCGGCGGGCGGGGCCACCCAGGCGATCTTGGGCGTGTGCTGGCGCGTGGCGGCTTCGCTGAGGTCTTGGATCAAGCCCATCTGCAAGGCGCCATGGGCGCGCAAGGTCTCCAAGCGGGCCAGGGCGGCGGGGTCGCTGTTGATGGCCTCTTGGGACTCGGTGCCGGTGTAGCCCAGGTCGGCAGCGTTCAGGAAGAGGGTCGGGATGCCGGCGTTGATGAAGGTGGCCTGAAAGCGCCCCACGCCGGGCACGTCCAAGGTGTCCACGGGCTTGCCTGTGGGAAACAGAGCCTGGCCTTCATCACCGGCTTCGGCCGGGTCCAGGAAGGCCAGCTGCACCTCGGCGGCGGGAAAGGTCACGCCGTCGAGTTCGAAGTCGCCGGTTTCCTGCACCTGCCCGTGGGTGATGGGCACGTGGGCCACGATGGTCTTGCCGATGTTGGCCTGCCAGATGCGCACGGTGCACACCCCGTGCTGCGGCAGGCGCGCCGGCGGGATGAACCCGTTGGCAATGGCAAACGGCCCCACGGCCGCGGACAGGTTGCCGCAGTTGCCGGACCAGTCGACAAAGTCACGGTCGATGGCGACCTGGCCGAACAGGTAGTCCACGTCGTGCCCGGCCACGGTGGGCGGCCCGATGATCACCGCCTTGGACGTGGAGGACGTGGCGCCCCCCATCCCGTCGGTCTGCTTGCCATACGGGTCGGGGCTGCCGATCACGCGCTGCAGCAGGCGGTCGCGCGCGGCGCCAGGCCGCTGGGCTGCTTCGGGCAGGTCTTGCAGGCGGAAGAACACGCCTTTGCTGGTGCCGCCACGCAGGTAGGTGGCCGGGATTTTGATTTGGGGCACGTGGCTCATGCGGGGACTCCTGGGTGCTCGACCAGGAAGTCCTGGGCAAACCGTTGCAACACGCCACCGGCCTGGTAGACCGACAGCTCTTCAGCCGTGTCGAGACGGCAGCGCACGGGCACGTCCAACACCGCGCCATCGGGGCGGGTGATGCGCAGGCTCAGCTCGGACCGGGGTGCCAGGGCGCCGAGCACCGTGTAGGTCTCTCGGCCGTCCAGGCCCAGGGTCAGCCGGGTGGTGCCAGGCTGGAAGGCCAGGGGCAGCACGCCCATGCCAATCAGGTTGGTGCGGTGGATGCGCTCGAAACCCTCGGCCACCACGGCTTCCACGCCCGCCAGGCGCACGCCCTTGGCCGCCCAGTCGCGGCTGGAGCCTTGGCCGTAGTCGGCGCCGGCAATGATGATCAGGGGCTGGCGCCGGTGCTGGTAGGTCGCCATGGCCTCCCACATGCGCATCACCGTGCCCTCGGGTTCGACACGGGCCCAGGAGCCGGCGCGCACCGAGCCATCGGCGGTCCGCACCATTTCGTTCTTCAAGGTCGGGTTGGCAAAAGTGGCCCGCATGGCGGTCAGGTGGTCGCCTCGGTGGGTGGCGTAGGAGTTGAAGTCCTCGTCGGGCAGGCCCATGTGGTGCAGGTACTCGCCCGCAGCCGAATCACGCAGGATGGCGTTCGATGGCGACAGGTGGTCCGTGGTGATGTTGTCGGGCAGCAAGGCCAGGGGCCGCATGGCCTGGAGGGTGCGGGGCTGGGCCGCCAGGGCGCCGATGCCCTCGGTGTCCCAGTAGGGCGGGCGGCGGATGTAGGTGGATTGCGGTCGCCAGTCGTACAGCGGTGCCACGGGGGCGCCGGGCTCGATCTGCCGCGCGAACATGGGTTCGTACACGGCGCGGTATTGCTCGGGCTTCACCGCGGCCTTGACCACGGCGTCGATCTCGTCGTCGCTGGGCCACAAGTCCTTCAAGCGGATCTCTCGCCCCTGCACCACGGCCAGCACATCGTTTTCGATGTCAAAGCGGATGGTGCCCGCGATCGCATAGGCCACCACCAAAGGCGGCGAGGCCAGGAAGGCCTGCTTGGCATGGGGGTGGATGCGCCCGTCAAAGTTGCGGTTGCCTGAGAGCACGGCCGTGGTGTAGAGCTGGCGCTCGATAATCTCTTGCTCGATCACCGGGTCCAGCGCCCCGCTCATGCCGTTGCAGGTGGTGCAGGCAAAGGCCACGATGCCAAAGCCCAGGGCCTGCAGATCGTCCAGCAGGTCGGCTTCCTTCAAGTACAACGCCACGGCCTTGGAGCCCGGGGCCAGCGAGGTCTTGACCCAGGGTTGGCGTTGCAGTCCCAGTTGCCGGGCTTTGCGCGCCAGCAAGCCCGCCGCGATCACGTTGCGCGGGTTGGACGTGTTGGTGCAACTCGTGATGGCTGCGATGACCACAGCCCCCTCGGGCAACTGCCCTTGCTCGCGGCTGGGCCGCTGCCAGGGCCCGGCAATGCCCTTGGCCCGCAGGTCGGCCGTGGCCAGGCGGGCGTGGGGGTTGGAGGGGCCGGCCAGGTTGCGCACCACGCTGGACAGGTCAAAGCGGAGCTGGCGGTCGTAAACCGCGTGCGCCAAGGTGTCGGCCCACAGCCCCGCCGCCTTGGCGTAGCGCTCGACCAGGTGGACTTGCTCGGCGCTGCGACCGGTCAGGCGCAGGTAGTCCAGGGTTTGATCGTCGATGCTGAACAGGGCCGCCGTGGCGCCGTATTCGGGCGCCATGTTCGAGATGGTGGCGCGGTCGCCCACGCTGAGGGCCGCCGCGCCTTCACCGTGGAACTCCAGGTAAGCCCCGACCACCTTGGCCTGGCGCAGGAATTCAGTCAGCGCCAGCACCACGTCCGTGGCGGTGATGCCCGGCGGGCGCCGGCCGGTCAGGTGGACGCCCACCATCTCGGGCAGGCGCATCCAGCAGGCCCGGCCCAGCATCACGCTCTCGGCCTCTAGGCCGCCCACCCCGATGGCGATCACGCCCAGGGCGTCCACATGGGGGGTGTGCGAATCGGTCCCGACACAGGTGTCGGGGTAGGCCAGGCCCTGCTCGACCTGGACCACGGGCGACATTTTCTCGAGGTTGATCTGGTGCATGATCCCGTTGCCTGCGGGGATCACGTCCACGTTGGCAAAGGCCTTCTTCGTCCACTCGATGAAGTGAAAGCGGTCCTCGTTGCGCCGGTCTTCGATGGCGCGGTTCTTGGTGAAGGCCTCCGGGTCGAAGCCCCCGCATTCCACCGCCAGCGAATGGTCAACGATCAGTTGCACCGGCACCACCGGGTTCACGGCGGCCGGGTCGCCCCCTTGCTGGGCGATCGCGTCGCGCAGCCCGGCCAGGTCCACCAGGGCGGTCTGGCCCAGGATGTCGTGGCACACCACGCGCGCCGGGTACCAGGGGAAGTCGTGTTCGCGCAGCCGCCCGATGATTTGGCGCAGGCTGTCGTCCACGGTGGCGGGGTCGGCCCGGCGAACCAGGTTTTCTGCATGCACGCGCGCGGTGTAGGGCAACTGGGCCCAGGCACCGGGGACCAGGGCATCGACAGCGGCCTGGGCGTCGATGTAGTCCAGCGGGGTGTGGGGCAAGGATTTTCTGAACAAAGACATGTTGAACGGGTTCTGGGGCCAAGGTGGGGCAGGTGGGACTCAGGCGCGCTGCGCCAGCGGCACGAAGGTCTGATTTTCAGGGCCGGTGTAGTGGGCGCTGGGGCGGATGATCTTGCCGTCCACGCGTTGCTCCATCACATGGGCTGACCAGCCGGAGGTCCGGGCGATCACGAACAGGGGGGTGAACATGTCGGTGGGCACGCCCATCAGGTGGTAGCTGACGGCACTGAACCAGTCCAGGTTGGGGAACATTTTTTTGACCTCCCACATCACCGATTCCAGTCGCTCGGCGATGTCATACATCTTGGTGTTGCCTTGTTCCAGCGACAGCGCGTGCGCCACCTTTTTGATCACGCTGTTGCGCGGGTCGCTCACCGTGTAGACGGGGTGACCAAAGCCGATCACGACTTCTTTGCGTGCCACGCGCTCACGGATGTCGGCCTCGGCCTCGTCGGGGTGGTCGTAGCGTTTTTGGATCTCCAGGGCGACCTCGTTGGCGCCGCCGTGCTTGGGGCCACGCAGGGCGCCAATGCCGCCACAGATGGCGGAATAGAGGTCAGAGCCGGTGCCCGCCACCACCCGGGAGGCAAAGGTCGAGGCATTGAATTCGTGTTCGGCATACAGGATCAGCGAGGTGTGCATGGCGCGCACCCAGCTGTCGCGCGGCGGGTGGCCGTGCAGCAGGTGCAGGAAGTGGCCGCCGATCGAGTCGTCGTCGGTCTCCACCTCGATGCGCTTGCCGTGATAGGCAAAGTGGTACCAGTACAGCAGCATCGAACCCTGCGAGGCCATGAGCTTGTCGGCGATGTCGCGGGCGCCGGGAGCGGTGTGGTCCTCTTTTTCAGGCTTGACGCAACCCAGCACCGAGACGCCGGTGCGCATCACGTCCATGGGGTGGGTCGACGGCGGCAAGGTCTCCAAGGCCGTCTTCACTGCAGCAGGCAGGCCTCGCAGGGCTTTGAGCTTGGCTTTGTAGGCGCTCAACGTTGCGGTGTTGGGCAGCTTGCCATGCACCAGCAAGTGCGCGACCTCTTCAAACTCGCAGGTGGTGGCGACATCCAGGATGTCGTAGCCCCGGTAGTGGAGGTCGTTGCCGCTGCGCCCCACCGTGCACAGCGCGGTGTTGCCAGCGGCCGTGCCTGAGAGCGCGACTGATTTTTTGGGCGTGAAGCCCGGTGCGAGTGAGCTGGGGGCGAGGGCAGCGTTCATGGGGAAGTCTCCGTTTGGATGTCAGAACAGTCGATGGACACAGGGCGGCCTGAGGGGTCGACCGCCACCATTTCAAAAAAACCTTGGATGACCTTCTCGAGGGGCAGTCCGGGCGCGTCGGCCAGCGCGGTCACGCACACCGTCATGGAGCTGCGGCCCACGCGGCTGACCCAGGCCCGCAGCAGCAGCTGGTGGCCCACGGGCACGGGGGCGAGGAAGTCCAGCCCGCTGACGCCGGCCATCACGATCTCGCGATGGACCAGGCTGCGGGCGGCCAGAAAGGCCGCTTTGGCCAGCAGTTGCAGCGCCTGGCCGGCAAACAGGGTGCCGTGGTGGTTCGCCAGGGCGGGCAGCACCAGTTCGCGCAGTTCGACGGTTCCGGAAGGGCTTGTCATGCTTCGCAATTTACGCAAAATAGCGTCCCTCTGAAACTACTGAATTGGCGAATGTTTGCGAATGTTTTGATTGATTTTGCGAACATTGCGAATGCATCCGAGAGGCTCTGACGATGAAAAAAACCTTCATGGGCGTGAAGCTGCGCAAGCTGCGTGCGGAGCGCGGCATGACCCAGATCGCGCTGGCGCAGGCGCTGGAGCTGTCGCCCAGCTACTTGAACCAGCTGGAGCAGAACCAGCGCCCTTTCACGGTCTCGGTCTTGCTCAAGCTCAGCCGAGCCCTGGGGGTGGACATCCAGCAGTTCTCCGAGGACGAAGAGGCGCGCCTGCTGGCGGGCTTGAAGGAGGCCCTGGCGGATGCGGCGCAGCCCATTTCCCTGCCTGAATTTCAGGAGGTGGCGGGCCAGATGCCCGGCTTGGCCCGTGCCGTGATCGACCTGTACCGGCGCCAGCATCAGTTGCTGGAGCGCCTGGAGACCTTGTCGTCGCAATGGGGCGACGACCGTTCCCGTCCTGAGCCCTTGGTCAGCCAGCCATTTGAGTTGGTGCGTGACTTCTTTTTTGCCCACCAAAACCACTTTGACACCTTGGACCGCGCGGCCGAAAAGCTGGCGGCACAGGCCCAAACCTCGCCCGTGGACAGGGCGGCCTGGCTGGAGCAAACCCTGGCCCAGCGGGGGATTCAGGTCCAGCGAGAGGCGGGGGCTCAAGGCAGCAAGCGCAGTTTCGACCCCTTGAGCCGGGTGTTGACGCTGTCGAGTGAGCTCGCGCCAGCCCAGCAGGCCTTCCAGATGGCCACCCAACTGGCCTTGCAGGCGTTTTCGGCGGACATCGAGGCCTTGATCCAAGTGCCGCCCTTCACCCACAACGAGCCGGCGCGCAGGCTGGTCCGGGTGGGGCTGGCCAATTATTTTGCAGGCGCTTTTTTGCTGCCCTATGGCGAGTTTCTACAGGCCGCAGAGACCTTGCGCTATGACCTCGAGCTGCTGGGCAAGCGCTTTCAGGTGGGCTTGGAGACGGTGTGCCACCGCCTGAGCACCATGCAGCGCCCAGGCGCGCCGGGTGTGCCCTTTTTCTTTGTTCGGGTGGACCGCGCGGGCAACATTTCCAAGCGCCAATCGGCCACCCATTTCCACTTCAGTCGGGTCGGCGGGACCTGCCCACTGTGGAACGTGTACGAGGCGTTCTCCCGCCCCGGGCAGATCCTGGCGCAGCTGGCGCGCATGCCCGATGGCCGCCGCTACCTGTGGGTGGCGCACAGCATCACGCAAGGCGAGGCCGGCTACGGCTCGCCACGGCGCACGTTCTCGATTGGTTTGGGATGTGATGCCAGGCACGCCCATCGCCTGGTCTATGCGCGGGGGCTGGATCTGCAAGACCCGGGTGCGGAGACGCCCATCGGGATGGGCTGCAAGGTGTGTGAACGCCCGGCGTGTCCGCAGCGGGCGTTTCCGTATGTCGGTCGCGCCCTGTCGGTGGACGAGAACCGAGGCCCATCCGCGCCCTACGGCTCATGGGTGGAGCCGGAACCCCGCCAGGGCTGAGCGGGACGCACCGCGCCGAAGGGCGCTGCAGGCGTGGGGGGATATCAGCGGTAGAAGGCTTCGACGCGGCCGCTGAGCTTGATCAGCAGCGGGCGGCCCTTGCGGTCCACGGTTTTGCCGGCCGGCACTTTGATCCAGCCTTCGCTGATGCAGTATTCCTCGACGTCAAAGCGCTCTTTGCCGTTGAAGTGGATGCCGATGTCGTGCTCGAACACGGCGGCCACATGGTGGGGGCTGCGGGGGTCGATGGACAGGTGGTCGGGCAGGGCGGGCTTGGCGGGGGAGGCAGCGTCGGTCATGGGGCAGAGGAATGAAAAACAGGAAAGTCGCTGATTCTCGCGGATTTGGCGCTGCGCTCGGCCCAGGCCAGGCTCGACTGCAGCGCCAGCGGGCTCAGTAGGTGAGTTCCAGCACCACCAGGTGCTGCTCGGTGGCGGGCCAGTTCTGCCCCACCACGACTTCGCCATTGAACTCGGCCTTGACCGAGCGCAGCGCTGCCGGGGCCAGCACCAGGCGGCTGCTGGAGAAGCCCGCCGTGCCGGTGGCCGGCACCCCGGGCAGGGTGCTGGAGCCGTCCAGGCTCAGGCTGTCGCGGCTGGGGTCGAAGTAGCCGCGCGGCCGGGTGTAGATCAGCACGCTGCCCGCATTGGCCTCGGTGGGGGCCAGGCGCTCGGCGCGCAGGTGCACCCAGTCGCTGCTGCGCGCGAAGGCGCTGCGGTAGATGTGGGTGGTGGCATAGCCGGGGGCGCTGAGCACGAACTCATAGGGCTGGCCAGCCTCGGCGGTGAAAGGCCCCCACAGGCCATCGCTGGTCACGGTTTTTTGGTGCACGGCGGCACCTTGGCGGCGGCCTGTTGCGGGGTCGACGGCATAGACCTCGACGCGGGCGCCTGGCAGGGGCAGGTTGTTGCTGAAGTTGCCGGTTTTGGCGTCCAGCGGGTTCACCCCCAAGCCGGTGACCTTGCCTTGCAGCACGGGCTTGGCCTGCACCAGGATGCCGTGCTGGCGCGGTGCCTCGCCGGTCAAAAAGCGCCACATGGCCTCGAAGGCCGGGCGCGAGTACGAGGTCTCGCGGTGGTCGATGCGCGGGATCACCACATTGCTGGCGCCGCGCAGCTCGGGGCCGGCCGCAGTGACGCCCGTGGGCTGGCCGGGCATGCCGATCCACTGGCCGTCGGGCACCGCGTACTTGTCGTTCTGGTCCGAGCGGATGGTGAGCCAGCGCACCGGGCCGGTGACCTCGTCGCCAGCGGCGTTCTTGGGCGCGTTCAGGCCGCGCAAAAAGGCACCCGTGCCGGAGAACTCATTGCCCTCGCGCAGGCCGGGCACGGCCCAGACGCCGTGGTTGGGCGTGCCGCCCAGGATGGCGTGGCTCACCTTGGCAGCGCCGCCACCGTTCTGGATGTAGTTGCGGATGGCGTTACCGCCGCGCGAGTTGCCAATCAGCACGACCTGGGGGGCGCCGGTGGCTGCCAACACCCGCTCGACCTCTGCTTTCAGGTAGGCCATGTGCTCGGCGGCCGAGGTGCGCCCGGCCTGGGCCACGGCGTCCACATCGCGCGACAGGGGGTAGGGCACGTCGATCGCGAACAGGCGGTCGGCAGGCCAGCCCTCGGACTCGAAGCGCCAGGCCGTGGTCTGCCACAGCGCGGCGGTGTCGCCATTGCCGTGCACAAACACGATCGGCGGCCGCTGGCTCAGCGAGGGCTGGCCGCTGCCGACAGAGGCGCAGCCCGTGGCCAGGGCCGTGGCGCCCAGGGCCAGGCCCAGAAAGTGGCGGCGTGTGCTGATGGGGTGCATGAAAAAACTCCAAAAATGAGAATGGCCCGCACCGGGGGGCGGGCCATGGGGGCAGGTGAGAGTGTGGGGCCCTTGTTTGACGCCAGGGTGTCAGGCGTCCAGGAACCACCTCAGTCGGGCATCAGGCGAACACGCCAGCGGTGTCGTGCATGCGCTGCGACACCTCACCCAGTTGGTGCAGGCTGTCACCAAAGCTGATTTCCAGCTGGGTCAGCTTCTTGAAGTAATGGCTGACGATGTACTCGTCGGTCACCCCGATGCCGCCGTGCAGTTGCACCGCTTGCTGGCCCACAAAGCGCATGGACTGGCCCAGTTGGTACTTGGCGCGGGCCATGGCCAGGCGGCGCTCGTCGGCTGGTGCGTTCAGGCGCAGCGCGGCGTAGTAGCTCATGGAGCGGGCCAGCTCGAGCTGCATCTTCATGTCGGCGACACGGTGGCGCAGGGCTTGGAAGCTGGAGATCACCACGTTGAACTGCTTGCGCGTGTTCATGTAGTCCACGGTCACGGCCAGGGTCTTGTCCATCACGCCCACGGCTTCGGCGCAAGCCGAAGCGATGCCGATGTCCACCGCGTGTTCCAGGGCGGCTTGACCTTGGCGGCTGACCAGGGTGGCCGGGCTGTTGGCAAAGCTCAGCTCGGCGGCACGGCCACCGTCTTGCGTGGCATAGCCTTGGGTGCTGACGCCGGCGGCGCTGCGCTCCACCAGGAACAGGGCGGTCTGGCCGTCCAGTTGAGCCGGCACCAGGTAGGCGTCGGCTTGGTCCCCGGCGGCGACCACACTCTTCTTGCCAGTCACAGTGAAGGCGGTGCCCGCCGCCGTGGCCGTGGCCTGGGTGGCATCGAGCCGGTAGCGGGCTTGGCGCTCTTGGTAGGCCAACACCACCAGGGCTTCGCCCGAAGCAATGCGCGGCAACCAGCCGGCCTTGAGGTCGGCACCGGCGTAGTGGGCCAGCACGGCGCCGGCGATCAGGCTTTGGCTGAAGGGCTCGAGCACGATGCCGCGGCCCAGTTCTTCCAGCACCACCATGCCTTCGACCGGGCCCATGCCCAGGCCGCCGTCGGCCTCGGGGATGTAGAGGCCGGTCAGGCCCAGTTCGGCGATTTCGCCATAGGCTTCGCGGGAGAAACCGCCGGCGTTGACGATGCCTCGGCGGCGCTCGAAGTCATAGCCTTTGTCGACCCATTTGCGCACGGCGTCTCGCAGTTGTTCTTGGTCGTCGGTGAAGTCGAAATCCATGTGTGTCTCCTCTCAGCCCAGCACCGTCTGAGCGACGATGTTGCGTTGCACTTCGTTGGAACCGCCGTAGATGGTGGTCTTGCGCATGTTGAAGTAGGTCGATGCCAGCGGGGCGCAGTGGGCCGCGCCGACATGGTCGCCTTGCCAGCCGGCGTCCATGGCTTCGTGGATGTAGGGCAGGCTGTAGGGGCCGGCAGCCAGCATCATGAGTTCGCTGTAGCGCTGTTGCAGCTCGCTGCCGCGGATCTTGAGCAGGCCAGCAATGTCCAGCGAGTTCTTGCCCGACTTCTCGGCCGAGAGCACGCGCAGCACCAGCATTTCGAGGGCCACGACTTCGACGTCGAGCTTGGCGATCTCGTCGCGGAAGCGCACATCGTCGTACACGCCTTCGGCCTTGGCGATGCGTTTGAGGCGCTCCAGCTCGCGCTTGGCGCGGTTCACGTCAGCGATGTTGGTGCGCTCATGGCTGAGCAGGTGCTTGGCGTAGGTCCAGCCTTTGTTTTCTTCACCGATGAGGTTTTCGGCCGGCACTTCGACGTTGTCGAACCAGACTTCATTGACCTCGTGGTCGCCGTCGAGCAGCTTGATCGGGCGCACGGTGACGCCGGGCGACTTCATGTCGATCAGCAAGAAGCTGATGCCGGTTTGGGGCTTGCCTTCGTTGCTGGTGCGCACCAGGCAGAAGATCCATTCGCCGTATTGGCCCAGGGTGGTCCAGGTCTTTTGGCCGTTGACAATGTATTTGTCGCCTTGGCGCTCGGCGCGGGTTTTGACCGAGGCCAGGTCCGAGCCCGAGCCCGGTTCGCTGTAGCCCTGGCTCCACCACACCTCGCCGCTGGCGATGCCGGGCAGGAAGCGCTGTTGCTGTTCGGCATTGCCAAAGGCCATGATCACCGGGGCCACCATCACTGGGCCAAATGGCACGACGCGGGGCGCGCCAGCCAGGGCGCATTCTTCTTCGAACAGGTGCTTTTGCACCGCATTCCAGCCGGGGCCGCCGAATTCCTTGGGCCAGGCGTGGCCCAGCCAGCCCTTTTTGCCGAGGATCTTGGCCCAGCGCTGCATGTCCTCACGCGTCAGTCGCAGGGCGTTGTGGACTTTGTGGGCCAGGTCGGCCGGAAGGTTCTCTTTGACCCAGGCACGAATTTCTTCGCGGAACTTCTGTTCTTCAGGGGTGAATGCCAAATCCATGGGGGTTGTCTCCGAAAGAAGCGGTTTGACGCTGGACCAGATCAACACTGGCCACTAACCCCATTTTTTAGCACGAGCGTTCGCCTATTCCTGTCCGGGGCGCGACAAACCCAGTTGCTCGTACAGGTGATCCATCTGGGCGCGCACAGAGGCCAGTTCAGCCTCGAGTTGGTCGACGCGGCTTGACAGGGCGCTCGGGGCGGTCGACGAAGGGGGGGGGGCGGCGGTGGATGGCACGCTCAGCCAGGCTTCATCCACGGGGCCGCACAACAGCTGGGCCCAGCGCTGCTCTCGGGCGCCTGGGGCCCGCGGCAGCTTCTGCACCAGCGGGCCGCCTTTTTCGGCCGAGCGCTCTTGCAACTCGTCCAAAAAGGCCTCGACCGAAGAGATGTCGGCAAAGCGGTGCCAGCGCTCGCTGTTGATGCGCAGTTCGCCCGCCGTCTGGGGGCCCCGCAGCATCAGCAGGCCCAGCAAGACTGCCGACTGGTCGGGTACGCCGAGCACGCGGTTGAAATTGTGTTCGTAGCGCGCGGTGCGCCCGCCGCTGGACTCGACCACCAGGGAAAGGTGTTTGAGCTCGTCCAGCGCCTCTTGGGCCTCGGCGTCGCTGAGTTGCATCAGGGGCTCGCGGCTGGTTTTCTGGTTGGCGCCCGAGACCACCGCGTTCAGGCTCAGGGGGTAGCTGTCGGGCACGGTGCGGGCTTTTTCCATCAGCGTGCCAAGCACGCGGGCTTCGGTGGGGGAGAGGGGGCGCAGGGGCATGGTGGGCAAGGCTTCACAAAGGACGGGTTCATTGTGCCTCGTGGCGGTGCATGGCTTTGGTACAACTTGTGCTTCGGCTTGGGGCATGGACACCCAGCCTCACCCGTCAAGCGCCCACCAGCCCCGGCTGCTGATCATCAACCCCAACACCTCGGCCTCGGTCACCGATTTGCTGTGCCGCCACGCCCAGCCAAGCTGCAAGGAGCAGGGGTGGCAGATCGAGGCCGTCACCGCGCGGCTGGGGGCCCCTTACATCAGCTGCGAAGCCAGCTACGCGATCGCCGCCCATGCCGCGTTGGACGCCTGGGCTGCGGCTTTGGCAGCGCAGCCGTCAGCCCCACAGGCGGTGCTGCTGGCCTGCTTTGGCGACCCGGGCCTGCTGGCCTTGCGCGAATCCAGCCCGGTGCCGGTGACCGGCCTGGCCGAAGCGGCCTTCATGGAGGCGGCTCGAGGCGGGCGCTTTGCCGTGGTCACTGGCGGGGCACGCTGGGCGCCGATGTTGCAGCGCCTGGCTCAGCAATTGGGTTTTGGCGAGGCCCTGGCCGGCATCCACACGGTGGCGCCCAGCGGGGCTGAACTGGCGGCTGACCCGGTGGCCGCGCGGGCCTTGTTGGCGCGGGCCTGCCAGCAAGCCGTGGACCAGGGCGGCGTGCAAAGCGTGGTCCTCGGCGGGGCCGGTTTGGCTGGCCTGGCCGCGCTGCTGCAAGACCAGGTCAGCGTGCCGGTGATCGACAGCGTGCAGGCGGGCTTGCGGGTGCTGCTGTCTGGCCAGGCGCCGGCGCCGGGTGGGCGAACCGAGCCCGGGTTTGCGCCGGCTTGGCAGGGGCTGTCTTGGGAGTTGCGTGCGCTCGGCGAGAGGGGCTGAGTGGGCCTGAGATAATCGCGGGTTGTTCCTGAAGGACCCGGGCTGCTCCGGGTCTGGTCCTGACCCCATGAAAAACATCGTGATCCTGATCTCCGGCGGCGGCTCCAACATGCGGGCCTTGGTCGAGGCCGCCCAGCGCGAGGGCTGGGACAAACGCTGGGGCGCCCGTGTCAGCGCCGTGATCAGCAACCGCGCCGACTCGGCAGGCCTGGCCTGGGCGCAGGCGCGTGGTCTGACCACCGCCGTGCTCAGCCACCGTGACTTTGCCTCGCGCGAGGCTTTTGATGAGGCCTTGGCGGCCTTGATCGACCCGCACCAACCCACCCTGGTCTTGCTGGCGGGTTTCATGCGCATCCTGACCCCCGGTTTTGTGGCGCGCTACGCGGGCCGGCTGGTCAATATTCACCCCTCTTTGTTGCCAGCCTTCACCGGCCTGGACACCCACCGCCGCGCGATTGAGGCGGGCTGCGCGGTGGCAGGCGCCACGGTGCACCAAGTGACGGCTGAGCTGGACCACGGCCACATCTTGGGTCAGGCGGTGGTGCCCATCTTGCCGGGCGACACGCCCGACGCCCTGGCCGCGCGCGTGCTGAGCCAGGAGCACCGGCTTTATCCGTCGGTGGTGGCCCGCTGGTTGGCTGGCGCTTGATGGGGTGAGCGCTGGGCACTCAGGCCCAGCCGACCGGGGTGGCTGATCGGACCTGGGCGCTCTGCGATCAGCGATGGGGGGCGTTCAGGCCATCGCGCTGAGGCTGTTCACCGGCACGTTCCAGTCCTGCGCATGGGCCTGGTAGGCGCGGCGGGCCTCCTGCACCAGCTTGAGCAGGTCTTGTGGGGCGGCGGCGCTGTCCGTGCTGGTGTCGCTGTTGCTGTTCGACGAGGAACTGCTGCTGGAGCTGCTGCTGTCGCTCGTGTTCAGGCTGTTGAGCTGTTCATTGAGCTGGGCGACAAAGCTGTCGGTTTCGCTGCTGCTGATGCTGCCGTCGCCATTGCTGTCGACGGTGTCGAACAGGGCTTGCAAGGGATCGGTGCTGTCGGTGTTGGCCGCCAGGCGCTCTTCCATGGACACCACGCCGTCTTGGTTGGTGTCCAGGGGGTCGTAGGTTTCGCTGGTGCTGCTGCTGGCGCCGCCACTGCGGCCCGGGCCGCCGGGACCGCCCGGCGGTGGGGCCGGCCTGTTGGCGCTGGCCGTGCTGTTGCTGGCACCGCTGTCAGCGCTGTTTTGAGGCCGACCGGCGTCGAATTCGCTGCTGCTCAGGCTGCCGTCGCTGTCGCTGTCGAGCTGCTGGAACAGCGCGGTTGCTTCCGTGCTGGTGGCTGTGCTGTCGCGGTTGCCAGACATGTGTTCGAGCAGGCCTTGCAGTTCCTCCTGGCTCACGGCGCCGCTGCCATCGCTGTCCACCTTGCTGAACAAGTCATCGCCCGCCTGGCCGGTGGCGCTGCCGCTGCTGCTGCTGCGTGATTGGGCGAAGTCCATGGTGGAGGGGGGCGGCAGGATGGACTGCAGGGTTTGGGCCAGCTCCTGGCTGCTCAGATTGCCGTCGCCATCGCTGTCGTTGCTGGCCAGCAGGTCGCTCGCGCTGCTGCTGGCGCTGACGCCGGTTTTCTTGGCCACGTCATCGAGCAGGCTTTGCAGCTCGGTGCTGTCCACGCTGTCGCTGCTGTCGCTGTCGAATCGGGACATCAGGCGTTCTGCCAAGCGCCCGGCCCCGCCTTGGCGCGGCGGTGGGGTGCTGGCGGTCCAGTGGCTGCTGGTGCTGACGCTGCTCAAACTGCTCATGGTGCTTCCTTCCAATCAAAGTAGATGGGCTTCGGCACGGTTGGCATGGGGGGCTGGCGGCACCCGGCGTGGACCCGAATCCATTTTTGACAGGGCCGGTAAAGCCTGTTTGTCCGTTGCGTATCGAGCTTGGTACAAACCCCTCTTTAAAGGCTTGAAAAAGAACAGTAAAGAAGCACACTTTGGGCGTTGCGGGCGTGTACCGGTGCTTACACTTCGCCGTCTTTTGCCCTTGGATTGCCCATGCAACATATTCTGGTGGTGGACGACGACGCAGACATCACCACGCTGCTGGTTCAGTACCTGGGCCGCTTTGGCTTCACCGTGCACGCGGCCTCGGACGCCGACACCATGCGGGCCCAGCTCAGTGCTCACCCCGTGGACCTGGTGGTGCTGGACCTCATGCTGCCCGGCACCGATGGGCTGGCGCTGGCGCGTGAGCTGCGCACCCGTTCCCGCATGCCCATCATCATGCTGACCGCGAGAGGCAACCCCTATGACCGGGTGCTCGGCCTCGAAATGGGCGCCGACGACTACATGAGCAAACCCTTCGAGCCGCGCGAATTGGTGGCCCGCATCCAAACCGTGCTGCGCCGCTTGACGCCGGGCGCCAGCACGCCGCCTGCCGTCGAGGCGGACGTGGTGCACTTTGATGGCTGGGCTTTGTACCGCATGGAGCGCCACCTGGTCACCCCTGCTGGCGTGGTGGTGCCGCTGTCGAACGCTGAATTCAGGCTCCTGTGCACCTTCTTGGCCACCCCCCGTCGCATCTTCAGCCGTGACCAGTTGATGGAGCAGGCGCGCGGGCGGGCCATGGACGCGTTTGAGCGCAGCATCGACTTGCTGGTCTCGCGCTTGCGTCAAAAACTGTCTGACGACCCGCGTGAACCCAAGCTCATCAAGACCGTGCGAGGCGCGGGCTACCTGTTCAACGTGCGCTCGGTTCAAGGCCACGTCGGATGGCAGCGCTGACCCCTCGGTCGCCTGCTGAGTCGCCCGCGCGCTCGGGCTGGCGCCAGCGCTGCCTGGCGTGGTGGAACTGTCCGCGGTGCCGCGCCTTGCGCCGCGTCGTGGTCGAGCGCGTCGTCCCCAAATCCATGTTGGGCCGCTTGGCGCTGCTGTTGTTCGTGGCCGTGTTGTCCAGCCATGTGCTGGCCCTGACCTTGATGTTCGAGGCGCACGACCTGATGGGGCTGGGGCCGCCCCCGCCGCCGGCGTACAGCCACCGCGAGGCGGGGGGCTCGGCGCCTCAGGACATCGAGGCGGAAGCCTTTCAAGGCCCCACGGCTGAGCTGAACCCAGAGGGGGCGCCGCCGCCCCGGCGCCATGGGCCTGCCGGCCTCCGCCCGCAAATTTTTCATGCGGGGCTGGTGGTGGACATCGGGGTGCGCCTGCTGGCCTTGATGCTGGCAGCCTGGGTCGGCGCACGCTGGTTGTCCAAACCCATTGACCGCTTGGCCTCGGCGGCGCGCGAGTTGGGGCAGAACATTGAACGGCCCCCCTTGCCCGAGGATGGGACGACCGAGTGCCGCGAGGCCAGCCGGGTGTTCAACCAGATGCAGGCCCGCATCCGCCAGCAACTGGAGGAGCGCGACCGTTTTGTGGCTGCGGTGTCGCACGACTTGCGAACCCCACTGACCCGTTTGCGCCTGCGTGCCGAAAGCCTGCAAAGCGCCGACGACCGCCGCCAATTTGGCCGCGACATCGTGGAAATGGACGAGATGATCACCGCCACGCTGGACCACCTGCGCGGCGTGGCCGACCCCGAGCCGCTGGTGTGGCTGGACGTCAAGGCCTTGGTGGACAGCCTGGCCGACGACCAGCAGGCCTGCGGCCATTGGGTGCCCGTGCATGGCCGCGCGGGGCCTCTGCGTGTGCAGGCCAGCGCCTTGCGCCGCTGCCTGGGCAATCTGTTGGGCAACGCGATCCGCTACGGTGGTCAGGCCGAGGTGTTTTTGTGGGACACCGGCGAGGAGGTGGGCATTGAGGTGCGCGACCATGGCCCGGGCCTGCCTGAGGCCGAGCTGGAGCGCGTCATGGCGCCTTTTTACCGGGTCGAAGGCTCGCGCAATCGCCACCACGGTGGGGTGGGCCTGGGGTTGTCGATTGCGCGCGATATCGCGCAGCGCCACCAAGGCAGCCTGCAGTTGCGCAATGCCAGCGGCGGCGGCTTGTCGGCGGTGGTGGTGCTGCCGCGCCTGGCCCCGCCGAGCTGATTCGGTGGTTCAGCCTTCCGTGGGGGCCGGGCAGGGGGTGAAGCGCTGAGTGGCTTGTCCGTTGATGTCGATCACTTCCAGGAACATGGCGGCCGGCCGCACCCAGAGCCCGCGGCTGCCGTAAAGCGCGCGGTACAGGGTCATGGGCTCCAGGGTCTCGCTGTGGCGCACGGTGTCGATCACCTCGTACACACCGCCTTTGTAATGGCGGTAGTGGCCGGGCGGCACGCAGGGGCTCAGGGCGGGCAGGTCGAGGTCGTTGGGGGCGGTCATGGTGCTTGGAGGGGTTGGGATTCGGGGCTGGCTTTTGCGTGGCGCAAGGGGCCGAGGCCAGCCGGTCGGGTCGCGCAGCATAGCGCGTTGTCGCTCTGATTTGAGGCCGCTGACGGCGCAGGGCTGGGGTTGAACAGGGAAGCATGGGAAAATGCCCGCTTATGCACCCAAAAGCCCTGCTGGATGCCTGCGCCGAACTGGTCAGGCTCACCCTTCTGTTTGAACACCCCGCTGACTCGGTGGTGTCCCGTTTCTTCCGCGATCACCGCAACCTGGGGCCGCGTGAGCGCGCCACCCTGGCTGAGACCACCTACAACGTGTTGCGGCAAAAGCTGCGCTTCGAGTACCTGGCCCGCTCTGGCTCGGGTCCGCGCGAACGCCGCCTGGCCATCCTGGGCTTCCATGGCCCGCGTGACTTTGTGAAGAGCGCTCTGACCGACCAGGAGCGCAATTGGCTCGACACCTGCGACTCGGTCACCGACGCCGACCTGCTGGAGCCGCACCGCCACAACCTGCCCGAGTGGCTGGCCGGCCCGCTCAAAACCCAGCTGGGCGACGGCTTCTGGCCGCTGGCGGCCAGCCTGAACCAGGGCGCGCCGCTGGACCTGCGGGTCAATGCACTGGCCGACAAGCGCGAACAGGTGCAAAAAGAGCTCAAGGTCGCAGGCATCAAGTCCGAACCCACGCCTTACTCCCCCTGGGGGCTGCGTGTGGACAGCAAGCCTGCGCTGACCAAGCTGGAGGCCTTCACCCGAGGCGCCATCGAAGTGCAGGACGAAGGCTCGCAACTGTTGGCCCTGCTGCTGGACGCCCACCGCGGCGAGATGGTGGTGGACTTCTGTGCGGGCGCGGGCGGCAAGACGCTGGCCATTGGCGCGAGCATGCGCAACACCGGTCGCCTGTACGCGTTTGACACCTCGGGCCACCGGCTCGATGCGCTCAAGCCACGCCTGGCGCGCAGCGGTTTGTCCAACGTGCACCCGGCGGCCATTGCGCATGAGCGCGACGATCGCATCAAGCGCCTGGCTGGCAAGATTGACCGCGTGCTGGTCGACGCCCCGTGCTCGGGCCTGGGCACGCTGCGCCGCAACCCCGATCTGAAGTGGCGCCAGTCGCCCAAGGCGATCGACGAGTTGGTGCAGAAGCAAACCGCCATCCTGCAAAGCGCGGCCCGTCTGCTCAAACCCGGCGGCCGCCTGGTTTATGCCACCTGCAGCGTGTTGCCACAGGAAAACGAGGCCATTGCCGAGGCTTTCTCGGCGGCGAACCCCGACTTTGTGCCTTTGGCTGCAGCGCCAACGCTGACCCAACTCAAGGTGGCCGGTTCCGACGCCTTGTGCAGCGGCGAAGGTGGTTTGTACCTGCGCTTGTGGCCGCACCAGCACGCCACGGACGGCTTCTTTGCCGCCGCCTGGACCCGCAAGCCCTGAGCGACGGCCGTCTGAGGGCGACCCTTTCAGTCACATAACTGTCTAATCCTTGTGGTTAAACAAACTGTGGTTGAAAGGCGAAGGATTAAAATCCGAGATGGAGACGTCTGCGTGGCCGCTCATTTCGGAGTCAGCCCTGCTTTTTTGACGGGCTTCCTCTAGCAAAAGGTTGATACATGTTTTTACCGGATTGGGCTGTGTTGAACGCGGCCATCGATTGGCTGGGCCATGGCCTGTGGGATCTGACCTGGTGGCAAGTGGTCTTGTACACCCTGATCACGACCCACTTCACGATCTGCTCGGTCACCATCTTCTTGCACCGTTCGCAAGCACACCGCGCGCTTGACCTGCACCCGATCCCGCAGCATTTCTTCCGCTTCTGGCTTTGGATTGGCACCGGCATGGTGACCAAGGAATGGGTGGCCATCCACCGCAAACACCACGCCAAGTGCGAGACCCCGGAAGACCCGCACAGCCCGCAAACCCGCGGTATTGAAACCGTGTTCTGGCAAGGGGCCGAGTTGTACCGTGCCGAAGCCAAGAACCGCGACACCATCTCGCGCTTTGGTCACGGCACCCCGAACGACTGGATCGAGCGCAACCTCTACACGCGCTACAGCTGGCAAGGCGTGGGCCTGATGTTGATCCTGAACCTGGCCTTGTTCGGTGGCCTGGGTGCCACCGTGTGGGCGGTGCAGATGCTGTGGATCCCCATCACCGCCGCCGGCATCATCAACGGCATTGGCCACTATTGGGGCTACCGCAATTTTGAAGCGGCCGACGCCAGCACCAACATTTCGCCCATCGGCATCATCATCGGTGGCGAAGAGTTGCACAACAACCACCACACCTACCCGACTTCGGCCAAGTTCTCGGTCAAGCCCTATGAGTTCGACATTGGCTGGGTCTACATCAGCCTGATGTCCAAGATCGGTTGGGCCAAGGTCAAGAAGACCCCGCCCAAGCTGCAACTGGGTGACGTCAAGCCCGTGGCCGACGAGAAGACCCTCGAAGCCCTGATCGCCAACCGCTACGAAGTCATGGCCGGTTATGCCCGTGGTGTGCGCCAAGAGTTGGCTGCTTTGTCGGTCAAGCAAGGCGATGCCTCGCTGATCGAGGCCGCCCGCCGCTGGTTGCACCGTGACGCCGACAAGGTGCCTGCCGCCGCTCAGCCTCAGTTGGCCCAGGCCCGGGTGGCCTACCCGGCGCTGGACAAGATGGTCACCATGCGTGAAGAGTTGCGCCAGTTGTGGCTCAACACCTCGCAGTCGCGTGAACAGTTGACGCGCGACCTGCAGGCCTGGTGCCACCGCGCAGAGGAAAGCGGCATCGCCGCGCTGCGCGAGTTCTCTCTCACGCTGCGCGCTGCCAAGGCCTGATCCGCAACAGCGCCAGCCACCACCGCCCCAGGTCGAATCGACCGGGGCGGTTTTTTTTCGCCCTCTCGCTGGCCAGGGGCGCGACCGGGATGGGTGGGGTGTGCAGTTCATAGCATGCCGCTTGCGGGCCTTCTGTGCGCAAGCTGACCCAGCCATCGCTGGGGCAACGCCAGGCGGCGTGGGGGTTGATCGGGGTGCGGTAAGCCGCGCTGAGCGTCGGGTCGGCAGGCAGGTGATGCAGGCTCAGTTGACCCTGCAGGCAGCGCAGTTCGCTGCCTGCACTCAGGGCGATCAATTGCGTTTGGGTGGCAGCCAGTCGGTGCTGGCGAACGCTTGCGGTGGGGGATGGGGCTGCTGTGTTCATGCCCTCCAGCGTAAAAAAGAGGGGGCTTGAGCAACAGGCACAGTCAGGCTCGCTTGGCTCCGCATCAGTGCAGGTGTTGGGCCTCTGTTCTGCTTCAAATTCCCAACAGCTGTATCTGTTGTGCTTGACTGGCTTGCGGCATCATGGGCCGCATGGCTGTTTCGTCGCGCGACCTTCCCCCTCTTTATCGGCAATGGGCTGAGCATTACCGCCAGGCCATGGTGGCTGGTACCTTGCCTGTGGGGCTGCGCATGCCCTCGGTGCGTGAATTGATGCAGCGTCATTCGGTCAGCTTGTCGACGGCACTTCAGGTCCTGCGCACTTTGGAGGCGGAGGGGTATCTGGAGGCACGGCCGCGGGTGGGGTACTTTGTGCGGGCGCCGGGCGCAGCGGGCCTGGGTGAGACCACCGACCCCGATCCGAGCATCCCGGTACCCCAGCTCAATGGCACGGAGTTCGTGGGCATCAACGAGCGCATCTCCTGGTTGTTGGAGCAAGGGCGGCTGGCCGATGTGCGGATCGATTTGGGCTCCGCCATGCCTGCGCCAGAGCTGTTTGATGGCCCGGCCTTGAACCGGCATGGCGTGGCGCTGCTGCGCGAGTTTCCGGACATCCTGGTGCAGGGCCACTCGCGGCCGGGCACCCATCCGCTGTTCCAGGCCGCAATGGCGCGCCGGGCTTTGGAGTCGGGTGTGCAGGTCGCGCCGCAGGACGTGATGTCGACCCTGGGCAATTCAGAGGCCGTGAACCTGGCTTTGAGTGCGGTGGCGGAGAGTGGCGATGTCATCGCCGTGGAGTCGCCCACGTTCTACGGCCTGCTGCAGGCGGTGGAGGCGCAGAATTTGCGGGCACTGGAGATTCCCAGCAGCTCGCGAACCGGCATCTCCCTGGAGGCGCTGGAGCTGGCCGTGCAGCAGGAGCCGCGTCTGAAAGCGGTGGTGGTGGTGCCCCACCTTCAGATGCCCAACGGCGCCCTCATGCCGGATGAGCACAAGGCGCGCCTGGTGGACTTCTGTGTGCGCCACCAACTGGCCTTGATTGAGGACGACATCTACCGCGAGCTGGTCGAACGCAACGAGCCGCAGCGCCCCCTCAAGGCCTGGGACCGGCATGGGCAGGTCATCTACTGCGTCTCCTTCAACAAGACCCTGGCCCCGGGCTTGCGTCAGGGCTGGATGAATGGCGGGCGCTGGCACACGCGCATCCACATGCTGAAGTTTGCCAAGACCCGCAACATGCAGGTGTGGGCGCAGTTGCTGGCGGCGCGCGCCGTGGAGTCCGCGGCCTATGACCGCCACCTGCGGCGCATGCGGCAGGTGTTGCGCCAGCAGCGCGAGCGCAGCGTGCAGGCGGTGGCGCGTTACTTTCCTGTGGGCACGCGGCTCAGTGTGCCGGCCGGTGGCCTGAGCTTGTGGATCGAGTTGCCGCCCGGGGTGTCTTCATCCCAGCTTTTCGAGCAGGCGCTGGCCTTGGGCATTCGCGTCGCGCCCGGGCCGATGTTTTCCAATTCGGGGCGCTATGAGCGCTTTTTGCGCCTGAGTTGTGGTCTGCCCTTCACGCCCGACGTGGAGGCGGCTTATGCCACCCTGGGTGGCCTGGTCCAGTCGCTGCTGGAGGCCGACCCCTTGCAGCGTTCGGCGGCCTGAGCGCGTGGGACTCGACCCGCGCAGGCATGAAAAAAGCCACCGGGCCAGGGCCGGGTGGCTTTTTGAACCAAGGCGCTGAATTACTTCAGCTTGATTTCCTTGTAGTCCACGTGCTTGCGAGCTTTGGGATCAAATTTCTTGATCAGCATCTTCTCGGGCGTGGTCTTCTTGTTCTTGGTGGTGGTGTAGAAGTGACCGGTACCCGCAGTGGATTCCAGCTTGATCTTTTCGCGTCCGCCTTTGGCTGCCATGGTGGTTCTCCTTAAGCTTGGCCACGTGCGCGCAGGTCTGCGAGCACAGAGTCGATACCGTTCTTGTCGATCAGACGCAGAGCGGCGCTGGAAACGCGCAGGCGAACCCAACGGTTTTCAGTTTCAACCCAGAAACGGCGGTATTGCAGGTTCGGCAGGAACCGGCGCTTGGTTTTGTTGTTGGCGTGGGAAACATTGTTCCCGACCATCGGGCCCTTGCCCGTGACTTCACATACGCGTGCCATGTGGACACTCCTAAGACTGTTAACGGCCAAAGCCGCACCTCGCCACCCTGGCCGGTCAGGGCACTTAGGCTGGCAGGACCCTCGTCGCAGCGGCGGCGCGGTTCTGTTGCCTGGGTGGCGGTGGAGGTAATTTGCATCTTTGGCAAGCAAGGGTCTTTGCGACTCCATGCATGCCTGTTTCAGCAAAGCTAAAGATTATAGCCTGTGGCGCTCAAAGGCTTCAAGCCCTGTCGCCATGCAGGGCTGTGACGGCAGGGGCTCAGACCGCGCCGTCTTGCTCCAGAAAGCGTTGTGCATCCAGCGCGGCCATGCAGCCGGTGCCGGCGCTGGTGATGGCTTGGCGGTAGATGTGGTCCTGCACGTCGCCGGCAGCAAACACACCCGGCACGCTGGTCATCGTGGCAAAGCCTTGCAGGCCCGAGCGCGTGACGATGTAGCCGTCTTTGGTGTCCAACTGGCCCTGGAAGATCTCGGTGTTGGGCTGGTGGCCGATGGCAATGAAGCAGCCGGTCAGGGCCAGGTCTTCGGTGCTGCCGTCCTGCACGTTCTTCAGGCGCACGCCGGTCACGCCCGAGGCGTCACCCAGCACTTCGTCCAGGGTGCGGAACAGCTTGAGCTCGATCTTGCCGGCGGCCACTTTCTCTTGCACCTTGTCGTTGAGGATGGGCTCGGCCTTGAACTTGTCGCGACGGTGGATCAGCGTGACCTTGCGCGCGATGTTGGACAGGTACAGGGCTTCTTCAACCGCTGTGTTGCCACCGCCCACCACGCAGACGTCTTGGTCGCGGTAGAAGAAGCCGTCGCAGGTGGCGCAGCCCGACACGCCGCGGCCCATGAAGTTCTGTTCTGATTCCAGGCCCAGGTACTTGGCCGAGGCGCCAGTGGCAATGATCAGGGCATCGCAGGTGTATTCGCCGCTGTCACCGCGCAGGGTGAAGGGGCGCTGGCTCAGGTCAACCGAGTTGATGTGGTCAAAGATGATTTCAGTCTTGAAGCGCTCGGCGTGCTCTTGAAAGCGCTGCATCAGTTCGGGGCCTTGCACGCCGTGCACGTCGGCGGGCCAGTTGTCCACTTCGGTGGTGGTCATCAGCTGGCCACCTTGGGCCATGCCGGTCACCAGCACCGGGTTCAGGTTGGCACGGGCTGCGTACACTGCGGCGGTGTAGCCGGCAGGGCCCGAGCCGAGGATGAGAACTTTGGCGTGTTTGACGTTGGACATGGTAGAAAGCCTGTTGTTTGGAGGGGGCGACGTTGTTCGGGGCTGCTCAGCAGGGGGTTGAAGTATCCACCCGCAGGCGCTCGGACCCGGCGCTGCGTTTTCAATGACCGCGATTGTAAGAAGCTAAACAAGCCCTTGAGTGGCGCGGTTGAATCCCGCGCGGCCTCGGGTGCGTCGCCCTGAGATGATCGAACATGGCCCAAGGCCTGGCTGATTTTGGAGAAGAATTGACATGACGACCATGGTGTCCAACCTCGAACTGCTGCGGCGTGTGCCGCTGTTCGCTCTGCTCACGGCGCCCCAGGCCGAATTGATCTCGCGTGTGGTGGTGAAGCGGCGCTTCAAGCGCGGCGAAGCTTTGGTCGAGCAGGGCCACAAGTCCGATGCGCTCTACATCCTGCTCAATGGCCGGGTCAGGGTGTTGACCAGCGACAAGCGAGGGCGCGAGGTCATTTTGGCCACCCTGCGCACGGGTGACCACCTGGGCGAGATGAGCCTGATCGACAACCAAACCCATTCGGCCACGGTGCGCGCGGAAATACAGACCGACGTGCTGACGCTGGGGCGTGCCGAGTTCATGCGTTGCCTGCAGGAGAACAGCAGTGTGGCCTACGCGGTCATGAAACGCCTGGTGCAGCGACTGCGCCAAGCCGACCAGAAAATCGAATCCCTGGCCTTGATGGATGTCTATGGTCGAGTCGCGCGCGCCTTGATGGAGCACGCCACGGAGGATGCCGATGGCGCCTTGGTGATCCGCGACAAACTGTCGCGCCAGGACATCGCCAAGATGGTAGGGGCCTCGCGTGAGATGGTCAGCCGGGTCATGAAGGACCTGGAAGAACGGGGTTTTGTGCAGACCGACGAAGACGGTCGCATGACCATCAAAGACCGTTTGTTACAACTGACTTGAACACGGCCCGCAACGGGTGGCTCTTGGCCCCGGGCGAATGCGCTTAAGCTCGGTGCCCCCTGGTGCCTTTATGACCTATTCACTTCACACCCTGACGTCCAATGCCCCTCGCCGGGACGCGCCTCCGCGCTCCGGGATCAGCCGCTTCACCCATGAGATCGGCCTGATTTTGTGGGCCGCCCTGTTGGCCCTTTGGGTGCTGGCTTTGCTAAGCTACCACCCGCAAGACCCGGCCTGGTCCACCTCGGGGGGCTCGCGTCAGGTGCTCAACTGGGCGGGGCGCCTGGGCGCCTGGCTGGCCGACACCAGCTACTTCATGCTGGGGTTTTCGGTCTGGTGGTGTTTGGTGGCCGGGGCCCGGGCCTGGCTGGCCAGCCTGGCGCGCTGGATGCGGGCCGATGACGCGGGCCCGCCGGTGGCGCGCTGGCGCTTTTGGCTGGGCCTGGTGCTGCTGATTCTGGCCAGCGCCACCCTGGAGTGGTCACGCTTGTATCGCTTCGAAGGTTTGCTGCCGGGCCACGGCGGCGGCGTGCTGGGCTATTTGCTGGGGCCTGCGGCCATGAAGTGGCTGGGTTTCACGGGGGCCGCCCTGCTGGCGTTGACGGTCGCTCTGATTGGCAGTGCCTTGGTGTTTGGCTTTGCCTGGGGGCATGTGGCGGAGCGGCTTGGGGGCTGGCTGGACTCGCTGGTGCAGTCGCGCCGCAAGAAGAGCGAGATTGCGGAAGACCTGGCGGTTGGCAAGCGCGCGGCGCGTGAGCGTGAGGAAGTGGTGCTGGAAGAGCGCATCGAAAGCCGTGAACACCATCCGAAGCCGGTGCAGATCATGGAGCCCGTGATGGTCGAGGTGCCCAAGAGCGAGCGCGTGGTCAAAGAGCGCCAGAAGCCCTTGTTCACCGAAATGCCCGACAGCAAGCTGCCGCAGGTCGATTTGCTCGACGGCGCCTTGCTGCGCCAGGAGACGGTTTCGCCCGAGACGCTGGAAATGACCAGCCGCCTGATTGAGAAAAAGCTCAAGGACTTTGGGGTCGAGGTGCGGGTGGTTCTGGCCTCGCCGGGGCCGGTGATCACGCGCTACGAGATCGAGCCGGCCACCGGGGTCAAGGGCTCCCAGGTGGTGAACCTGGCCAAGGACTTGGCTCGGTCGCTGAGCCTGGTGTCGATCCGGGTCATCGAAACCATCCCGGGCAAAAACTACATGGCGCTGGAGCTGCCCAACGCCAAGCGCCAGACCATCAAGCTCAGCGAAATCCTGGGTTCGCAGATTTACCACGAGGCCAAGTCCATGCTGACCATGGGCTTGGGCAAGGACATCATTGGCAACCCGGTGGTGGCCGACCTGGCCAAGATGCCCCACGTGCTGGTGGCAGGGACCACGGGCTCGGGCAAGTCGGTGGGGATCAACGCGATGATCCTGTCCCTGCTCTACAAGGCCGAGGCACGCGACGTGCGCCTGCTGATGATCGATCCCAAGATGCTGGAAATGTCGGTCTACGAAGGCATTCCCCACCTGTTGGCGCCGGTCGTCACCGACATGAAGCAGGCTGCCAATGGCCTGACCTGGTGTGTGGCTGAGATGGAGCGCCGCTACAAGCTCATGAGCAAGCTCGGCGTGCGCAACCTGGCCGGTTACAACGCCAAGATCGACGAAGCCCAGGCGCGCGAGGAGTTCATCTACAACCCCTTCAGCCTGACGCCCGAAAGCCCCGAGCCGCTGCAGCGCCTGCCCCACATCGTGGTGGTGATCGATGAATTGGCCGACCTGATGATGGTGGTGGGCAAGAAGATCGAAGAACTGATCGCTCGCCTGGCCCAAAAAGCGCGTGCGGCCGGCATCCATTTGATTTTGGCCACCCAACGGCCCAGCGTGGATGTGATCACCGGTCTGATCAAGGCCAACATCCCGACCCGCATCGCCTTCCAGGTGAGCAGCAAGATCGACAGCCGCACCATCCTTGACCAGATGGGCGCTGAAGCCTTGCTGGGCATGGGCGACATGCTGTACATGCCCTCGGGCACCGGTTTCCCGGTGCGCGTGCACGGGGCTTTTGTCAGCGACGAGGAGGTGCACCGCGTGGTCAGCTACCTCAAGAGCCAGGGCGACCCTGACTACATCGAGGGCGTGCTCGAAGGGGGGACGGTCGATGGCGAAGATGGCGCTGGCGACGCAGGCGGTGACGCCGGCGGTGAAAAAGACCCCATGTATGACCAGGCCGTGGAGGTGGTGCTCAAGGACCGCAAGGCCAGCATTTCCTACGTGCAGCGCAAACTGCGCATTGGCTACAACCGCTCGGCTCGTTTGCTGGAAGACATGGAGAAGGCCGGCTTGGTCAGCTCTTTGACCAGCAGCGGCCAGCGCGATGTGCTGGTGCCCCACCGCAACAGCGAGTCCTGATCCGGGCGCCGCCCGCTGACGCCCGCCATGGGGGCCATTCCTGTTGAAGGAACGAAGTCCCCTGGCGCGGCTCACACGGGCTTAGCCTTTCCCCGATACCCTCGCTTGGAGCTTGTGTCCATGAAATCTCGTTTTTTGCTGTTGGCCTGCCTGGCCGGTGCGTCCTGGTCGGCTTGGGCCGATGGCTTGCAAGCCCTGGAGTCCTTTGTCAAAAACACCCGCACCGGCCGCGCCGAGTTCACCCAGGTGGTGACGGCGCCGCTGCGCGACGGCCAGACCACGGCGCGCAGCAAAAGCTCCACGGGCAGTTTTGAGTTTCAGCGACCGTCGCACTTCCGGTTTCTGTACCGCAAGCCTTTTGAGCAGGCGTTGGTGGCAGACGGTCAAACCGTGTGGCTGTATGACGTGGACCTGAATCAGGTCACCGCGCGCAAGCAGGCCCAGGTGCTTGGCTCCACGCCGGCCGCGCTGCTGGCCTCGGCGCCTGACCTCAAGGCTTTGCAGGCCGACTTCAAGCTCAGTGCCGCCCCAGAGCAAGACGGCCAGCAGTGGGTGCAAGCCTTGCCCAAGGCGCGTGATGCTCAAATTCAGAGCGTGCGCATTGGTTTTCGTGGCGAGCAGTTGGCCACGCTGGACATCCTGGACAGCTTTGGCCAACGCTCGGTGCTGAGCTTCACGGGCTTCCAGGCCAATCCGGTGCTGCCGCCTGAGACCTTCCAGTTCAAGCCACCGGCAGGCGCTGATGTGGTGCGTCAATGAATTGGGGCGCCCAATGTTGGTGGATTCATGCGCCTAAATCGGGTATTTGAGCGCGAATGGGACGTTCGGGTGCCCAGGTTTGGGGCGTTTCAGGGGCAAGCAGGGCCTGAGTCAATGCCGTGTGCCGCCCGCTTCAGGCGCCGGGCTCAAGCCCTCGATGGGCTGCTGTTGGCCATCAGCTGGCGCAAAGTCCGGTTTTGCCAGTCCATTTCGGCGTTCAGCACCTGTTGGATGCGGGCCTCAGATTCGGGGGAGGCCAGGCTTTGGGCCTGAGCGGCGTGGTAGGCGGCCTGCCGCGCATGGCCCAGCACCGCATCGGCCACTGCATGGGTGGCGGCCACCGTGGCGGCTGGGCAGGGGCCCGCGTGGCCGTCGGCTGGGGCTTGTTCCAATTGAAGTGCCAGTTTCTTCAAACCATGGGCGGCAGCCGTCAGGGTGGGGCGGTCAATGCGGTCGGCCAGGTAGAGCTCCAGTACGGTGACGGCGGTCACGGCCGCAGGCGCCTCCAGCAGGTGCTGCACGCGCCTCACGCAGGCCAGGCCAAAGCGCAGCTGCTGCCGCTCGGCTTGGGGGTGCTGGAGCAAGCTGTCCCACAGCGTGGCAAGGGCTGGGGTCATGATTGAACGGCTGATTTAGCGGGATGGAAGGAAGATGGAGTCCATTGTCCTCGTCCATCGCAGCCTGCCTCTAGGTAAAAACCAAGCTCTGCCGCCAGGGCTGCCGGTCGTTGGACAATGGGGGCATGAAGCAGCCGCCGTCCGATCTCCTGTCCTCTGTCCCCACGTCCACGTCCACGTCCTATGTGCCGCTGGCCGAGCGTTTGCGCCCGCAGTCGCTGGGCGAGGTGATTGGGCAACAGCACCTGTTGGGCCCGGGCATGCCTTTGCGCCTCGCCTTCGAGTCGGGGCGGCCCCACAGCTGCATTCTTTGGGGGCCACCGGGGGTGGGCAAGACCACCATTGCGCGTTTGATGGCCAAGGCCTTTGACGCCCACTTCATCACCATCAGTGCCGTGCTCGGCGGCGTGAAGGAAATCCGCGAGGCGGTCGACCAGGCCGAGGCCGTGCGGCACGGCCTGCACCCCCAGCCCACGATTTTGTTTGTCGATGAGGTGCACCGCTTCAACAAAAGCCAGCAAGACGCTTTTTTGCCCCATGTTGAGAGTGGCTTGTTCACCTTCATCGGCGCGACCACGGAAAACCCTTCCTTCGAGGTCAACTCGGCCTTGCTGTCACGTGCCCAGGTGTATGTGCTCAAGGCGTTTGAAGAGGCTGATTCGCGCCAATTGATTGAGCGCGCCCACACGTTGGCTTTGCAGCACCTGGTGTTTGACGACGGGGCGATCGACACCCTGGCAGGTTATGCCGATGGTGACGCACGTCGCCTGCTCAACCTGCTGGAGCAAAGCGCGACCGCGGCCCAGGCCAGTGGTGTGACGCGCATCGACAGCCTGTTTTTGCAGAAAGCCCTGACGCTGAATGCCCGCCGTTTTGACAAGGGCGGAGACCACTTTTACGACCAAATTTCAGCGCTGCACAAGTCTGTGCGTGGCTCCAACCCCGATGCGGCCTTGTACTGGCTGTGCCGCATGCTCGATGGCGGCGCCGACGCCCGCTACCTGTCGCGCCGGGTGGTGCGCATGGCCTGGGAGGACATCGGCCTGGCCGACCCGCGCGCTTTGCAGATCGCCAACGACGCAGCGGCTACCTACGAACGCCTGGGCTCGCCCGAAGGGGAGTTGGCCCTGGCTCAAGCGGTCATCTACCTGGCGGTGGCCCCCAAGAGCAATGCGGGCTACCTGGCTTACAAGCAGGCCAAGGCTTTCATTGAAAAAGACCGTTCCCGCGAGGTGCCTGTGCACCTGCGCAACGCCCCGACCAAGCTGATGCAGGAGTTGGGACATGGCAAGGCCTACCGTTATGCCCACGATGAGCCCGAAGCCTATGTGGCGGGTGAAAGCTACCTGCCCGAAGGCATGGCGGCACCGGGCTGGTACCAGCCCGTGCCCCGGGGGCTGGAACTCAAGATTGCTGACAAATTGGCCCATTTGCGTCGATTGGACGAGGCGGCAGGCTCGGATTGAAAATATTTTTTCCAGATATTTGCTGGAAAAGTGGAACTTTCTCGTCTGTTGGGTGACGGCGAGCGTTCAAGGATCGACGGGACGGTCGATGTCTGCGTTTATGCCATCAAATCAGGCGCCAGGCTAACAACTGTCGCATCCGATGCTCCAAATTAGATAGCAAAGAAGTCTGCCCCGGCGCCATCTCGCACGACGATGGTGCACGTCGTGTTTGGCGGGGTGGGCCTGCTCAGAGTGGTGGATTGGCGCGCCCGTAAAAGCAGTCGAATGAATGAAGCTGGGGTTTGATCAGTTTTATTGATGAACAAATAGGCCTTCTGATACAGCTCAAAACACGGGTAAACCCCGGCCAGACAATAACTTTTTCATTCTGTAGGCTTGGCTACAATCCCGGCCACCAACCCGCTCCGGATTTTTTCTGGCGGGTTTTTTGCTAGGTGGAAGATGGCTTTGTCGTGCCCCGGCCATCCGCCCGGGGATCGGCAAGGCTTCTGACTCAACGGAGAAACTTTATGGAAATATTGCTGCAGCAGATCATCAACGGTCTGGTATTGGGCAGCATGTACGCCCTGGTAGCCCTTGGCTACACCATGGTGTACGGCATCATCAACTTGATCAACTTTGCCCACGGTGAGGTGCTGATGGTCGGTGCGCTGACCAGCTGGACCTGCATTGGCTTCATGCAAGAGGCCATGCCAGGGGCTCCGGGCTGGCTGATCCTGTTGTTCGCCATGGTCATCGCCTGCGTGGTGGCGGCAACGCTGAACTTCGTGATTGAGAAAGTGGCTTACCGGCCGCTGCGCAACAGCCCCAAGCTGGCGCCCCTGATCACGGCGATTGGCATGTCCATCCTCTTGCAGACGCTGGCCATGATCATCTGGAAGCCGAACTACAAGCCGTATCCGACGCTCTTGCCTTCCACCCCCATCGATGTGGCCGGCGCGGTGATCACCCCGACCCAGATCCTGATCCTGGGCGTGACGGCGGTGTCCCTCGCGGTGCTGATGTGGTTGGTCAACTACACCAAGCTGGGTCGTGCCATGCGCGCCACGGCAGAGAATCCCCGTGTGGCGGCCCTCATGGGCGTCAAGCCTGACATGGTGATTTCGGCCACTTTCATCATTGGCGCCGTGCTGGCAGCCATCGCCGGCATCATGTACGCTGCCAACTACGGTACCGTGCAGCACACCATGGGCTTCCTGCCCGGTCTGAAGGCGTTCACGGCGGCCGTGTTCGGTGGCATTGGCAACTTGGCTGGTGCGGTGGTCGGCGCCTTGTTGTTGGGCCTGATTGAATCGATCGGCTCGGGTTACATCGGGCAGCTGACCGGCGGCCTGCTGGGCAGCAACTACACCGACATCTTTGCCTTCGTGGTGCTCATCATCATCTTGACCCTGCGTCCTTCGGGCTTGCTGGGTGAGCGGGTGGCGGATCGCGCTTGAGCCCAGGAGAACCAACATGAATCAAGACAACAAGTTCCTGAAATACGCCGCCATGGGCGCCGCCCTGCTGGTGCTGCCCCTGGTGCTGCAATTCTTCGGCAACGCCTGGGTTCGCATTGCCGACCTGGCCCTGCTGTATGTGATGCTGGCCCTGGGCCTGAACATCGTGGTGGGTTACGCCGGTCTGCTGGACCTGGGCTATGTGGCCTTCTACGCTGTGGGCGCTTATTTGTTCGGCCTGCTGGCTTCGCCCCAGCTGACCGACAACTTCGCCGCCATCGCCGCGCTGTTCCCCAACGGCCTGCACACACCTTGGTGGGTGATCATCCCGGTGGGCGCCGTCGTCGCCGCCTTTGCCGGGGCCCTGCTGGGTGCGCCCACGCTGAAGCTGCGCGGTGACTACCTGGCCATCGTGACTTTGGGTTTCGGTGAGATCGTTCGTATCTTCATGAACAACCTCGACCACCCGATCAACATCACCAACGGTCCCAAGGGCCTGGGTCAGATCGATTCGATCAGCTTCTTCGGTCTGGACCTGGCCAAGCGACTGTCGATCGGCAGTTTCGACATCAGCTCGGTCACGCTGTACTACTACCTGTTCCTGGTGCTGGTGGTGCTGACGGTGATCATCTGCTACCGCCTGCAGGACTCGCGCATCGGCCGCGCCTGGATGGCCATCCGTGAAGACGAAATCGCTGCCAAGGCCATGGGCATCAACACCCGCAACATGAAGTTGCTGGCCTTCGGCATGGGTGCCAGCTTTGGCGGCGTGGCTGGTGCCATGTTTGGTGCCTTCCAGGGCTTCGTCTCGCCTGAGTCCTTCAGCCTGATGGAGTCGGTGATGATCGTGGCCATGGTGGTGTTGGGCGGCATCGGCCACATCCCCGGCGTGATCTTGGGTGCTGTGCTGCTGTCGGCCTTGCCGGAAGTGCTGCGCTATGTGGCGGGTCCCCTGCAGGCCATGACCGATGGCCGTCTGGATTCGGCCATCCTGCGCCAGTTGCTGATCGCGCTGGCCATGATCATCGTGATGCTGTTGCGTCCGCGTGGCCTGTGGCCCGCGCCCGAGCACGGCAAGTCGCTGCAGCAAGTTCGTTAAGGAGACACCCCCATGGCAGAAACCGTACTCAAGGTGTCCGGCATTTCCAAACGTTTTGGCGGCTTGCAAGCCCTCAGTGACGTCGGCATCACCATCGAACGTGGCCAGGTTTATGGCCTGATCGGCCCCAACGGCGCCGGCAAGACCACGTTTTTCAACGTCATCACGGGCCTTTACACGCCCGACAGTGGCAACTTCGAGCTCGCCGGCAAGCCTTACCAGCCGACGGCTGTGCACGAAGTGGCGCGCGCTGGCATTGCCCGCACCTTCCAGAACATCCGTTTGTTCGCTGAAATGACGGCCCTGGAAAACGTCATGGTGGGCCGCCACATCCGCACCCATTCGGGCCTGATGGGCGCCATCTTCCGCAGCGCCAGCTTCAAGGCTGAAGAAGCGGCCATCGCCAAGCGCGCCCAAGAGCTGCTCGACTACGTGGGCATTGGCAAGTACGCCGACTTCAAGGCGCGCACGCTGTCCTACGGCGACCAACGCCGTCTGGAGATCGCCCGCGCCCTGGCCACCGACCCGCAGCTGATTGCGCTGGACGAGCCGGCCGCCGGCATGAACGCCACCGAGAAGGTGCAATTGCGCGAATTGATCGACCAGATCCGCCGCGACAACCGCACCATCTTGTTGATCGAACACGATGTGAAACTGGTCATGGGCCTGTGCGATCGCGTCACGGTGTTGGACTACGGCAAGCAAATTGCCGAAGGCAAACCCGCCGACGTGCAGAAGAACGAAAAGGTGATCGAGGCTTACCTCGGCACCGGTGGCCACTGAGTTAGGAAAGACGAATCCCATGACAGCGAAAACGCTTCTGAAAGTCAGCGGCCTGAAGGTGTCCTATGGCGGCATCCAGGCCGTCAAGGGTGTGGACTTCGAGGTCCGCGAGGGCGAACTGGTGTCCCTGATCGGCTCCAACGGCGCCGGCAAGACCACCACCATGAAGGCCATCACCGGCGGCCTGGTCGCCAACGATGGCGACATCTTGTACCTGGACAAGTCCATCAAGGGCCAAGGGGCCTGGGACCTGGTCAAGCAGGGCCTGGTCATGGTGCCCGAAGGCCGTGGCGTGTTCACCCGCATGACCATCACGGAAAACCTCCAGATGGGCGCCTTCATCCGCTCGGACAAGGCCGGCATCCTGGCTGATATCGACAAGATGTTCGCCCTGTTCCCCCGCCTCAAAGAGCGCCGCGACCAGTTGGCCGGCACCATGTCGGGCGGTGAGCAGCAAATGCTGGCCATGGCGCGTGCGCTGATGTGCCAGCCCAAGGTGCTGTTGCTGGACGAGCCCTCGATGGGCCTGTCGCCCATCATGGTCGACAAGATCTTCGAGGTGGTGCGCGACGTGTCCGCCCAAGGCGTGACCATCGTCCTGGTGGAGCAAAACGCCAGCCGCGCCTTGGCCATCGCCAGCCGTGGCTATGTGATGGAGTCCGGCCTGATCACCATGACCGGTCTGGGCAAGGACCTGCTGGTCGATCCCAAGGTGCGCGCCGCCTACCTGGGCGAATAAGCTTCGCCCCGACCCACCGCTGGGTGGGTTCGCGACCCCGACGTGCCTCTTCTGGAGGTCCGGCGGGGTTTTTTCATGGGGCCACCGCTGGGCGGGGTGCGGCGGCGTACAGTGCCAGTCACTTTGCTGCGGGTGCACCCCATGTTTGCTTTTTTCCAGAACCTCCCCGTGCCGCTCCAGGCGGCCTTCTTGCTGACGCTGTCCAACGTCTTCATGACCTTCGCTTGGTATGGGCACTTGAAAAGCCTGGCGGGCTCGCCTTGGTACACCGCCGCCTTCATCAGCTGGGGCATTGCGCTGTTTGAGTACCTGCTGCAGGTGCCTGCCAACCGCATCGGCTTCACCCACTTCAACGTGGGCCAGCTCAAGATCATGCAAGAGGTGATCACCTTGGCCGTGTTTGTGCCCTTTTCCGTCTTCTATTTGAACCAGCCATTGAAGCTTGACTACCTTTGGGCGGGCTTGTGCATGGTGGGCGCCGTTTACTTCATTTTTCGGGGCGCTTGAGCCCCCGCGGAGGTGCTTGGCGGGGCCGCAGGCCTCGCCCGGTTAGAATCAGGGAGTTTTGTCATCATTCCGTCACATTCAGTGACTTTTTTTTCGCCTGCTAGGAGTCGCCATGCTGTTCGGCAAACTGTTGCCCCGTGAGGGCAATTTTTTCGAGATGTTCAACCAGCACGCCGAGCACATCGTGGAGGCCGCCCGCGCCTTCTCCCAGCTGGTGGCCAACTACAACGATCCGCACCTGCGTGACAAGTACAACCAGGATGTGGACAACGCTGAACACGCGGCAGACCGGGTGACCCAAGAGGTCAACCGCCTGATCCACAAGACCTTCATCACCCCGATCGACCGTGAGCAGATCCACTCCTTGATCAACACCATGGACGACGTGGCCGACCTGATCCAGGACTCGGCTGAAACCATGGCTTTGTACGACGTGCGTGTGATGACCGATGAAATCACCCGCCTGACCGACCTCAGCCTGAAGTGCTGCGAGCGTCTGCGCGATGCGGTCAAGCTGCTCGACAAGATCACCGACCAGCGCACCGCCGAAGCCGCTCTGAAGACCTGCGAGGAAATCGACCGCCTCGAGTCCGATGCCGACCGCGTGATGCGCGCAGCCATGAGCAAGCTGTTCCGCGAAGAGCCCGATGTGCGTGAAGTCATCAAGCTCAAGGCCATCTACGAGCTGCTCGAAACCATCACCGACAAGTGCGAGGATGTGGCCAACCTGATCGAGGGCATCGTCCTCGAAAACTCCTGATCCGGGGCGCAGCATGAGCAACGTTCAGGTGGCTTTGTGGGCCGTGATGGTCCTGGTGGCCATGGCCCTGGTGTTCGACTTCATGAACGGGTTTCATGATGCGGCGAACTCCATTGCCACAGTGGTCTCGACCGGGGTGCTCAAGCCCGGCCAGGCGGTGGTCTTCGCCGCGTTCTTCAACTTCATTGCGATCTTCATCTTCCACCTCAGCGTGGCCGCGACGGTGGGCAAGGGCATTGCCCAACCCGGGGTGGTGGACATCCATGTGGTGTTTGGCGCCTTGGCGGGCGCCATCGTCTGGAACCTGATCACTTGGTACTACGGCATCCCCAGCAGCTCGTCACACGCGCTGATTGGTGGCATCGTGGGCGCGGTGATCGCCAAGGCTGGTGCGGGTGCCCTGCTGCCTGCGGGCATCCTGCGCACGGTGGCCTTCATTTTCATCTCGCCTTTCCTGGGCTTTGTGTTTGGCTCGCTGATGATGGTGATCGTGGCCTGGATTTGCCGTCGCACCCGCCCGTCCAAGGTGGACCGCTGGTTCCGCCGCCTGCAACTGGTGTCGGCAGGGGCCTACAGCTTGGGCCACGGCGGCAACGATGCGCAAAAGACCATCGGCATCATTTGGATGCTGCTGATCGCCACGGGCTATGCTCCGATCGACGGGGCTGCACCGCCGAACTGGACCATCATTTGCTGCTATGTCGCCATTGGCCTGGGCACCATGTTTGGGGGCTGGCGCATTGTGAAGACCATGGGCCAGAAGATCACCAAGCTCAAGCCTGTGGGCGGGTTCTGCGCTGAAACCGGGGGGGCTTTGACCCTGTTCATCGCCACCATGATGGGCGTGCCCGTGTCGACCACCCACACCATCACCGGCGCCATCGTCGGCGTGGGCTCGGTGCAGCGCGCCAGCGCCGTGCGTTGGGGCGTGGCAGGCAACATCGTCTGGGCTTGGGTCCTGACCATTCCGGCCTCGGCCTTCGTGGCTGCCGTCGGCTACTGGATCAGCTTCCAGTTGTTCTGATTCAGGCCGTGGGCCCTGCGCCCGCCACACCCTGTTAGGCACACCCTGTGCCGCCCTGTTCGAAACGGGGTGGCCAGGGTGTTGTGCTTTGGGCACGATGAACCTGGGGCGCTGGCCTGCGCCGGGCCGGGGCGTTCAATTGCCTTGCAAGGCGTCAAACAAGGCGACGAATTCCTGGGTCAGCTTGTGGCGTGGGTCCAAATGGATCATGGGGCGCGACAGCTCGTGCGACTCCTTGATCTTCACGCTGGCGCTCAGGTAGGGCTGCAGCACGGGGAGGCCTTCATCGACCAGCTCCTGCACCGTGCGCTTGGGCAGGGCAGCGCGCGGCTGGAACTGGTTGACGACGATGCCTTCCACCGCCAGGTCGCGGTTGTGGTCGGCCTGGATTTCCTTCACGCTGTCCAGTAGGCCATAGAGGGCCCGGCGCGAAAAATCATCGCAGTCAAAGGGGATCAGGCAGGCCTGGGCCGCGATCAAGGCCGAGCGGGTGTAGAAATTCAGTGCCGGTGGGGTGTCGATCCAGACCAGGTCGTAGGTGTCGCCCAATTCGTTCAGTGCGTCGCGCAGCTTGTAGATCTTGTAGCGGCTTTCCAGCTTGCTGTGCAGCTCTTCGAGCAGCGGGCTGGCGGGCATCACATGCAGGTTCTCCCAAGGCGACTCAACGATGAATTCGCTGGTGGCCGGGTTGCGCAGGGTGAACTTGAGCGTGGTGTCAAAGAACTCGGCGGCGCCAGCCAGGCCTTGTTCGACCGCATCGCCCAGCAGGTAGCGGCTGGAGTTGCCCTGGGCGTCCAGATCCACCACCAAGGTGCGCAGGCCTCGTTCGGCGCCGATGGCGGCCAGGTTGCTGGTGATGGTGGACTTGCCGACCCCGCCCTTTTGATTGAACACAACGCGTCGCATGACCGGTTTCCGTGCAGTTGCAATGGGTCTATTGTGCACTGCAACAAAAACCAGGGGGCTGTTTTTGCGTGGGACGGGGCCGTATGCCGGCGGGGCGCGCTCAGAGCTGGGTGCGCAGGCTCCAGATTTCGGGGAACAGCACCACGTCCAGCATCTTGCGCAGGTAGCTCACGCCGCCGGTGCCGCCGGTGCCGCGCTTGAACCCAATCACGCGCTCGACGGTGGTCACATGGCGGAAGCGCCAGAGGCGGAAGGCGTCTTCCAGGTCGGTCAGCTCTTCGCCCAGCTGGTACAGGTCCCAGTGCGCTTGCGGGTTGCGGTAGACCTGCAGCCAGGCCTGTTCGACCTCGGCGCTGGCGGTGTAGGGCTGGGTCCAATCGCGCTCCAGGTGGCTGTTGGGCACTCGGATGCCCCGGCGGGCCAACAGGCGCAGCGCCTGGTCATAGAGCGAGGGCGCCTGGTAGCGCGCCTCGACCCGGGCCAGCAGGTCCGCCCGGTGTTCGTGCGGCTTGAGCATGGCGGCATTTTTGTTGCCCAGCGCGAACTCGATGCAGCGGTATTGGTAGCTCTGAAAGCCGCTGGAGCTGGCCAGGTACGGCCGGATGGCGCTGTACTCGGGCGGCGTCATGGTGGCCAGTACGTCCCAGGCGTGCACCAGCTGTTCCATGATCTTGCTGACCCGGGCCAGCATTTTGAATGCGGTGGGCAACTGGTCCAGTGCCACATGCTCAATGGCCGCGCCCAGCTCGTGCAGCATGAGTTTCATCCACAGCTCGCTGGTCTGGTGCTGGACGATGAAAAGCAGTTCGTTGTGGTCGGGCGAGCGCGGGCTTTGCGCGTTCAGGATCTGGTCGAGCTGCAGGTAGTCGCCGTAGCTCATGGACTGGCTGAAGTCCAGCTGGGCTTTTTCTTCGACCACGATGCGTGCCGTGTCCTGGGTTTGCGTGCCCGAGGTCTGGGTGGTGGGGGGGGCGTGGAAAGGGCACATGCTCAGGTCACCGCGTGGTTTTGGTTGAACTCGGGCGCCTGCCAGGCGCCGCTGTCCAGCACCTCGCGCAGGTGCTCGACCGCGTGCCAGACGTCGGCGTAGCCGATGTACAGCGGGGTGAAGCCAAAGCGCAGGATGTCGGGATGCGCCGCGCCGTCGCCTCGGCGGAAGTCGCCGATCACGCCGCGCGCGATCAGCGCTTGCACGATGGCGTAGGCGCCCGAGGGGCCGTTGGGGTCGTCAGGGTTGATGCGCGTCAGGCTGACTTGCGAGCCGCGCTGGGCGTGCGCACGCGGCGTCGCCAGGCCCAGGCCGTGGCCGGCGCAGCGGGCTTCGACCAGTTCAATGAACAGGTCGGTCAAGGCCAGCGACTTGGCGCGCAGCGCGGCCATGCCACCCAGCGCATCGGCGGCGTGCAGGGTGTCCAGCCCGCATTCCAGCGCGGCCAGGCTGAGGATGGGCTGGGTGCCGCACAGGTAGCGGGCAATGCCCTCGGCGGGTTGGTAGTCGGGTGTGAAGGCAAAGGGCGCGGCGTGGCCCCACCAGCCCGAGAGCGGTTGCCAGAAGCGGCTGGCGTGGCGCGGGTGGGCCCAGACAAAGGCGGGGGCACCAGGGCCACCGTTCAAGTATTTGTAGCCGCAGCCAATCGCAAAGTCGGCCTGCGCGCCCTGCAGGTCGACCGGCACGGCGCCGGCGCTGTGCGCCAGGTCCCACACGGTCAGGGCGCCGGCGGCGTGGGCGGCGGCGGTCACCTCGGCCATGTCCAGCATGGCGCCCGTGCGGTAGTTGACGTGGGTCAGCATCAGCACCGCGACCTGCGCGTCCAGCGCGCCCAGCACGTCTTCGGGCTCGACCAGCACCAGCTCCAGGCCGCGTTCACGCGCCAAGGATTCGGCGATGTAGAGGTCGGTCGGGAAGTTGCTGCGCTCGCTGACGATGCGCTTACGTTGCGGGGCGTCTTCACGCGCGATGTTGAGCGCGGCCGACAGCACCTTGTACAGGTTGATCGAGGTGCTGTCGGTGCACACCAGCTGGTTGGGGCCGGCGCCCACCAGCGGCGCCAACTGGTTGCCCAGGCGCTGCGGCAGGTCGAACCAGCCGGCGCTGTTCCAGCTGCGGATCAGGCCGTCGCCCCATTCGCCCGTCACCACTTGGGCGACGCGGGCCGGGGTGGCGGCGGGCAACACGCCCAGTGAGTTGCCGTCCAGGTAGATCACGCCCTGGGGCAGTTGGAACAGGTTTTTCAGCGCGCGCAAGGGGTCTTGTGCGTCGCGCGCTTGGCAGTCTGCCAGGGTCGTCGGGGTGGTGGTCATGGTGTTGTCTCTGCAGGGGGCTTGGCAATGAAAGCGTGAAATCAGCGCGGGCGGCGCAGCACGGCGCGCACGGGCGAGGCGTCGGCGGTGGTCAATTTGAGGGGCAGGGCGATGAGCTCGTAGTCGCCCTCGGGCACGGCGTCGAGCAGCAGGTTTTCCAGCACGCGCAGGCCACGCCGGCGGATCACCTGGTGGCTGTCCAGCGTCTTGCTGTCGGCCGGGTCGATGCTGGCGCTGTCGATGCCGACCAGCTGCACACCCAGGTCGGCCAGGCGCTCCAGCACTTCAGGGGCATAGGCTGGCAGTGCTGGGTCCCAGCCGGTGGGGCTTTGCGCGTAAGTGCGCACCAACACGCGCGGTGGCAGGTCGACCAAGGCGTGCTCAATGTCGCGCCATTGCACCAGCGGGCGGGCTTGGCAAGCGTGGATGACACGGCAGGGGCCGAGAAAGGGCGCCAGATCGAGCAGGCCGACCGCTGCGCCGTCGGGGTCGTAGTGCAGCGGCGCGTCGGCATGCGCGCCGACGTGCGGCGACAGCGTCAGCGTGGCGACGTTGACCGGGCAGTCGGGCGTGATGCGGGCGTTCCAGTGTTGCTGGTAGGGCGTGTCGCCGGGAAAGACCGGCGCGTCGGCGTGGAGTGGGGGGGAAATGTCCCAAAGATCCCAGAGCGGTGTCATGGGGCGTGAAGTTAAAGGCGCTGGAGACCTCGTGGTGTCGGTTTTTTACAACGAGTTGGCAATTTTGCGAGCCGTTAGAATAAGAATTGTTTTCATTCAAAAGGCATCTGTGCCAAGCGCTACCACCTCTGTTGCCCCCACCCCAGGTGCTGAACTGGGATTGCATGAATTGCCCTTGCGCACCGAGGCCTGGGTGTTGCGCCTGGATGCGTCCGACCCGGCGCAGGACCGCGATTTGCTGCTGCGTTTGCTGGAGATTGGCTTTCTGCCTGGCGAGCCCGTCAAGGTCATCGCCAAGGGCTTCCCGTCCGCTGATCCGATTGCCGTGCGCGTTGGCCACACCACCTTTGCCTTGCGCCACCACGAAGCCGCCTTGGTGCGGGTGTCGGCCACCGCGCCGGTGGTGGGGGGGCTGGCATGAACCCGACAGAAGTGCTGAGCCCGGTGCGCGCTGCCCTGCTGGGCAACCCCAACTGCGGCAAGACCGCCTTGTTCAACCTGCTGACTGGCAGTCGCCAAAAGGTGGCCAATTACGCGGGGGTCACGGTCGAACGCAAAGAGGGCCTGTTGAGCACCCGCGGCGGGCGCCGCGTCGTGGTGCTCGACCTCCCTGGCGCCTACAGCCTGAACGCCCTGAGTGCCGACGAGGCCGTCACGCGCGACATCGTCACCGGCCACCGCGCGGGTGAGCCCTTGCCTGATCTGCTGGTCTGCGTGGCCGATGCCACCAACCTGCAGCTCAACCTGCGCCTGGTGTTGGAGGCCAAGGCCCTGGGCCTGCCCATGGTCCTGGCGCTGAACATGAGCGACGCGGCGCGGCGCGAAGGCATCACCATCGACCGAGCGGTGCTGTCCCATGAGTTGGGTCTGCCGGTGCTGGAGACCGTGGGCGTGCGCCACGATGGCGCGCGCGAGTTGCTGGACTACCTGGATCAATGGCATGCCGCGGGCGCGGCCGACCGCTCCCACACCCCGTGGCAGGCGCCGCATTTTGACGAGGTCATGGCAACCCAGGTCGAGGTGCGCCGCATCCTGCGTCTGGCCGTGACCCAGGACCAGGCCAACAGCCTGAGCGGTGACGACGCCATCGACCGCGTGGTCCTGCACCCGCTGTGGGGCATGCTGATCCTGGCGTTCATGCTGTTCATGATGTTCCAGGCCGTGTTCAGCTGGGCCACCGTGCCCATGGACGCGATCAAAGAGGGCGTCGACGCCTTGGCTGAACTGGTGCGGTCGCAGCTGCCCGAGGGCGTGCTGCAAAGCCTGCTTACCGATGGCGTGCTGGCCGGGGCCGGTGGCGTGCTGGTGTTCCTGCCACAGATCCTGATCCTGTTCTTCTTCATTTTGCTGCTGGAAGATTCTGGCTACCTGCCGCGCGCTGCTTTCCTACTGGACCGCGTGATGGGCACGGTGGGGTTGTCCGGGCGCTCCTTCATTCCCTTGTTGTCGAGCTTCGCCTGCGCGATTCCCGGCGTCATGGCCACGCGCACCATCACCCATTGGCGGGATCGCCTGGTGACCATCATGATCGCGCCGCTGATGACCTGCTCGGCACGCCTGCCCGTGTACGCCTTGCTGATCAGCGCCTTCATTCCCGAGCGCACCGTGGCCGGTGTGTTCAATCTGCAAGGCTTGGTGATGTTTGGCCTTTACGCGGGCGGCATCCTGGGCGCCATGGCGGTGGCTGCAGTGTTCAAGCTGTGGCGCGGCAAGGTCGGGCCCACACCGCTGGTGATGGAGCTGCCCGCCTACCGCATCCCCAGCCTGCGCAACCTGGCCCTGGGCCTGATGGAGCGCGCCGTGATCTTCATCAAGCGCGTGGGCAGCATCATCCTGGCCTTGATGGTCTTGCTGTGGTTTCTGTCCACCTTCCCGGGCCCGCCTGAGGGGGCTGCTGGCCCGGCCATCCAATACAGCCTGGCCGGTCAGATGGGCCAGGCCTTGGAGGTGATTTTTGCGCCCATTGGCTTCAACTGGCAGATTGCCATCGCCCTGGTGCCCGGTTTGGCCGCGCGTGAAGTGGCGGTGGGGGCGCTGGGCACGGTGTACGCGCTGTCGGCCACCGGGGACAGTGTGGCGGCTGAACTGGGGCCGTTGATCGCGCAAAGCTGGTCGCTGGCCACGGCCTTGTCCCTGCTGGTTTGGTATGTGTTCGCGCCTCAGTGCATCTCCACCCTGGTCACGGTGCGACGCGAGACCAACAGCTGGCGCTATGTGGCGCTGATGGCGGCTTACCTGTTTGCCTTGGCTTACGGCGCCAGTTGGCTCACCTACCGCGTGGCCGTGATGCTGGGAGGGGGTTGACCATGTGGCAGCAATGGATCGTTGGCTTGATTGTGTTTCTGGCGGGCAGCTACGCGCTCTGGTACTGGATGCCAGCCGCGTGGCGCCGTCCTCTGGGACGGGTGCAGAAAAAGCTCGGCGAGGCGCCTGGCTGCAGTGCCTGCAGCGATTGCTCAGGTTGCGCCACGCCCGCCAAGACCGCCGCAGCAGCGGGGGCCGTCAAAGGGCGCGAGCCGGTTTGGATGCGCCCGGGGTCTTGATTTTCGAGTGCGCCGGCGTGATGGCCAGGGGCTCAACCTGTCGCTTGGCATGGCGCTGAGCCTCGAAGGGCTCGCGCTTCAAACGATGCGGTCGCCCACCGCCTCGGCATAAGGCGGCAAGCCATGCCGCGCCCGCGCCTTTTCGCAGCCGTAATCGCCGGGCTCAAGCTCGTGGCAGGGCGAGGGGCGCCACTCGTAAATCCCGCAGCCCACCTGTTCACCGACCTTGCCGGTCAGGGCCGCACAGCGGATGGGCACATGGTCGGTCCCGCGCATGCGGCAGGTGCTGCCATTGACCTCCACGGCCAGGCCTGCGGGCACGCGGCCGCCCGCGTCGTCGAGTTCATAGATGGAGAAATCAACCCGGTACGAGGCGCAGCAGGCACCGCAACTGAGGCAGGGGTGGGTCATGGGTCAACAGGCCATCAGGCCACGCGGCCCAGCAGCAGGAACTCCATCAAGGCCTTTTGCACATGCATGCGGTTTTCGGCCTCGTCCCAGACCACCGATTGCGGGCCATCGATGACATCGGCTTCCACTTCCTCGCCACGGTGGGCGGGCAGGCAGTGCATGAACAGGGCGTCCGGGCGGGCGACCTTCATCATCTCGGTGTCCACGCACCAATCGGCAAAGGCGGCGCGGCGGGCTTCGTTCTCGGCCTCGTAACCCATGCTGGTCCACACATCGGTGGTCACCAGGTCGGCGCCACGGCAGGCTTCCATCGGATCGGCGAAGACCTTGAAGCCTTCTTGCTGGCGCACGCCGGCCACCGCCTCGTCGACCTCGTAGCCGCTGGGGGTACTGACGTGGACCTTGAAGTCCAGCAGTTCAGCCGCCTGCAGCCAGGTGTTGGCCATGTTGTTGCCGTCGCCCACCCAGGCCACGGTCTTGCCCTGGATCGAGCCGCGGTGCTCGATGTAGGTGAAGATGTCGGCCAGGATCTGGCAGGGGTGGAATTCGTTGGTCAGGCCGTTGATGACCGGCACGCGCGAGTGCTCGGCAAAGCGCTCGATCTTGTCCTGGCCATAGGTGCGGATCATCACCAGGTCCACCATGCGGCTGATGACCTTGGCGCTGTCCTCGATGGGTTCAGCCCGGCCCAGTTGGCTGTCGCCCGTGGTCAGGTGCACCACCGAGCCACCCAGCTGGTACATGCCCGCCTCGAAGCTGACGCGGGTGCGGGTGCTGGCCTTCTCAAAAATCATCGCCAGCGTGCGGTCGGCCAGTGGGTGGTATTTCTCGTAGGCCTTGAACTTCTTCTTGATCACGGCCGCGCGTTGCAGCACATGCGCGTACTCGTCGGCCGTCAGGTCGTTGAACTGCAGGTAATGGCGCAGGGGCGTGGTGCTCATTGGGTCGACTCCGACAAAAAGGCCTTCACCAGCGGGGCCAGGATGGCGACGATCTGATCGGCTTCGTCAGCCGTCAGGATCAGCGGTGGCACCAGGCGGATCACGCTGTCGGCGGTCACGCTCAGCAGCAGGCCGGCGTCTGCCGCGCGCTGGGTCAACGCGCCGCAGGGGCGGTCGAGGTCGATGCCCAGCATCAGGCCCTGGCCGCGGATTTCCTTCACGCCAGGCAGGCCGCCCAGTTCGCGCTGCAGGGCGGCGCGCAAGTGTTCACCGACCTGGGCGGCGTTGGCCAGCAGGCCGTCCTCTTCCATGATGCGGATGGTTTCCACCCCGGCGCGCATGGCCAGCGGGTTGCCGCCAAAGGTCGTGCCGTGGTTGCCTGGTTGGAAGATGGCCGCGGCCTTGGGGCCCGCCACCACCGCGCCGATTGGCACGCCCGAACCCAGGCCCTTGGCCAGCGGCATCACGTCCGGCACGATGCCGGCCCATTGGTGGGCAAACCACTTGCCGGTGCGGCCCATGCCGCACTGCACTTCGTCAATCATCATCAGCCAGTCGCGCTCGTCGCACAGCGCGCGCACTTGGCGCAGGTAGTCCAGGTGCATGGCGTTGATGCCGCCTTCGCCCTGGATGGTTTCAAAGAACACGGCCACCACGTTCGGGTTGCCTTCGGTCGCCTTCTTCAGTGCGTCGATGTTGTTCACCGGCACCCGGATGAAGCCTTCCACCAGCGGGCCAAAGCCCTTCTGGATTTTTTCATTGCCAGTGGCCGACAGGGTGGCGATCGAGCGGCCGTGGAAGGCCTTTTCATAGACCACGATCTCCGGGCGCTCAATGCCCTTGTCGTGGCCAAACTTGCGGGCCAGCTTGAGCGCAGCTTCATTGGCTTCCAGGCCGGTGGAGCAGAAAAACACATTGCTCATGCCCGAGAACTCGACCAGCTTCTTCGCCAGTGCTTCCTGGCCAGGCACATGGTAGTAGTTGCAGCAGTGGATGAGCTTGGCGATCTGGTCCTGCAGCGCGGGCACCAGCTTGGGGTGGTTGTGGCCCAGGGTGTTGACCGCAATGCCACCCAGGCCGTCGAGGTACTTTCGCCCGTTCACGTCCCAGACCCAGGCGCCTTGGCCATGCGACATGGCAATCGGCAGGCGGCCGTAGGTATTCATCACGTGGGGCGAGGAGGCCTCAATCAAAGCGGTCATGCTGTACTCCAAAACAGGGCTTATTGGTCCAATGCGGCGGGGTTCAGCGAGAATCGTTCTGCTGAAACGTAATTCTAGGCGCAGCGCGGTGATGCTTTTTTGACCATTTCGCATTACAGCAATGCATGTCGCCTGGTGGTTTTTAGTCTTATATAAGATAGAATACCCATGCCCAACCGAGGGCGCCTACACCCCCGGTTTGACCCACCCCCAAAGCGCACATCCCATGGTTTCTGATTCCGCCAAAGAAGTCTTCATCCAGGGCCTCACCCAAGATGGCAAGACCTTCCGGCCCAGTGATTGGGCGGAGCGCCTGGCGGGCGTGATGAGCCAATTCCGCCCTGGTGGCGCCCAGCCGGGCAGCCATTTGAGCTACTCCCCCTGGTGCATTCCCACCACCCTCAATGGCGTCAAGTGCGTGGTCGTGCACCGCGACCTGCGCGACTTCGAGCCCATGGCCTGGGACTTTGCGCTCAACTTCGCCCGGGACAATCACCTGCAGGTGGTCGAAGCCTGTTTGGTGCCGGACGCGCCCAAGAAAGCCTGAGGCAGGGCTTCTCTCCCCTCGATGGCTGGCCAGTTCGGCTGCGCCCGGCTTCGTCGCGGGCCATCAAGCCGGCGATCTCTCAAAACGACAGGCAACAAAAAACCGCCCGAAGGCGGTTTTTGCTTTGCTGACAGCGCACCCGTTACAAACGGCGGGTCAAAGGGCTTGCGCGACTTTCACCCGGGCTGTTTGCCTGAAAGATCAGGCGGCGAGGGCCAGGGCCTTGACCTTGGCAGCCAGGCGGCTCTTGTCGCGAGCGGCCTTGTTCTTGTGGAAGATGCCCTTGTCGGACACGATGTCGACCACGCTTTGGGCCTTGGCGAAGGCTTCGGCGGCTTTGGTCTTGTCACCAGCTGCGACGGCCTTTTCGACGTTCTTCACAGCGGTGCGGTATTTGGAGCGCAGGGACGTGTTCGCTGCGTTCAGCTTGACGTCTTGGCGTGCGCGCTTGCGGCCGGAGGCCAGGCGCGGGTTCTTTTTCTTGGGCTTGGTAGATGCCATTTTTAAATTTCCTTAAGTGTTTGGAGATGTTGCCAGCAAAGCCTACGATTCTAACCCAAGAGCCGTCCAGGGCCTAGAGGGCCTGTCACAGACAGCGAATACACTGCAGGGGTGTCACTTTTCAAAGCCGCCTCCACCGTCTCCTTGTTCACTCTGGCTTCGCGCATCACCGGGCTGGTGCGAGAGCTGTTGATGGCCTCGGCCTTTGGCGCCAGCGCCATGACCGACGCCTTCAATGTGGCGTTTCGGATTCCCAACCTTTTTCGTCGGTTTTTCGCTGAGGGGGCTTTCAGTCAAGCCTTCATTCCGGCCCTGGCGGCCAGCAAAGAGCAGCACGGCGAAGACGCGACGCGCCTGGTGATCAACCGGGTTGCCACGGTGCTGGCCTGGGCCTTGGTGCTGACCTGCGTGGCGGGGGTGCTGGGGGCGCCCTGGATGGTCTGGGGCATGGCGAGCGGTCTGCAGCAAGACCCGCAGGGTTACGACGCGGCCGTCTTCATGACGCGCTGGATGTTCCCTTACATCGGTTTCATGTCGATGGTGGCGCTGTCCGCCGGCGTGCTGAACACCTGGAAGCGCTTTGCGGTGCCTGCGGCCACGCCGGTGCTGCTGAACCTATCGATGATCCTGGCCGCCTGGCAGGGTGCGCCCTGGTTGGCGCGCATGAGCATCGAGCCGATATTTGCCATGGTGGGTGGCGTCATGCTGGGCGGTCTGTTGCAACTGCTGCTGCAAGTCCCCGTGCTGGCCCGCCTGGGCCTGCTGCCGCGCATTGGCCTGAGCTGGCGCAGCCTGCGTCAGGCCTGGGCTGACCCTGCCACCCAGCAGGTGGTGGGCTTGATGCTGCCGGCGCTGTTGGGCGTGGGCGTGGCGCAGATCTCGATGATGATCAACACCCAGATCGCCTCGCACCTGGCGCCGGGCAGTGTCAGCTGGATCACTTATGCCGACCGCCTGATGGAGTTCCCCACCGCCATGCTGGGCGTGGCCCTGGGCGTGGTGCTGATGCCGCAGTTGGCAGCGGCGCGCAGCAAGCAGGACACGCAAGCCTACTCCGACCTGCTGGACTGGGGGTTGAGGTTGGTGGTGCTGATGTCGGTGCCCAGCGCAGTGGCTTTGCTGACCTTTGCCAAGCCCTTGGTGGCGACGCTGTACCACTATGGTCAGTTTTCGGAGCGCGATGTGCTGCAGACCACCACCGCCTTGATGGGCTGGGGTGTGGGCCTGGTGGGCGTGGTGGCCATCAAGGTGCTGGCGCCGGGTTACTTTGCCAACCAAGACACCCGCACGCCCGTCCGGATTGCGCTGGCCGTCCTGCTGATCACCCAGGTCCTCAACTACCTGCTGGTGCCTTACTTCCAGCACGCCGCGCTCACGCTGTCGATTGGCCTGGGGGCTTTGATCAATGCCACCTGGTTGCTCATCGGTTTGGTGCGTCGCGGGTCCTACCGCCCGCTGCCGGGCTGGGGCTTGTTTTTGCTGCAGGTGGTCGCGGGCAGCGCCATGCTGGCCATCTTCTTGATGTGGGCTGCCAACGAATTCGGCTGGGTGGCCCTGCGTGAGCAGCCCTGGCGCCGCATCGGTTTGTTGGCGGCGCTGCTGCTGGGCTCGGTCTTGATTTACTTCGGTGCGCTGTGGGCGGCCGGGGTCAAGTTGCTGCAATTGTTGCGCCGTTGAATGGCCTTGAGCGCCGGTGTGGGGTCTTGGCTTGACGCCCCCCGGTGCCCTCGTTAAAAACAACTGATGGGTTTCACTTACACCGCTCCCACGCCCTTGGGCTATTTCAGCACCTTGGTGCAGTCCGACGATCACTTCCCGTTGCTCGAGGCCGCCGCGTGTGTGGCCCAGGATGACGAGCCCGAACTCGATGTGCAGCAGGTCCTGGGCGACCTGGATCAGTTGCAGGCCCGTTTGGGGCGCCGCCTCAAAGCGGATGCGCCCTCGCTGCAAAAGCTGCAGGCGCTGAACCAGTTCTTCTACAACGACCTGGGCTTTGGCGGCAACCTCAACAACTACTACGACCCCGAAAACAGCTACCTGAACGCGGTGCTGCGCACGCGCCGTGGCATTCCGGTGTCCTTGGCCATTCTGTGGCTGGAGTTGGCCCAGGGCCTGGGCCTCAAGGCCCAAGGCGTGGGGTTCCCGGGGCACTTCCTCATCAAGGTCAACCTGGCGCGCGGTCAGGTGGTGCTGGACCCGATCAACGGTCAGTCTCTGGGCAAGGAGGCTTTGTCCGAGCGCCTGGAGCCGTTTCGCCACCGCAGTGGCTTGGTGGACGACTTCGAGGCGCCCCTGGGGCTGTACCTGCAGGCGACGCCGCCGCGTGACATCCTGGCGCGGCTGCTGCGCAACCTGAAAGAAATCCACCGCTCCCAGCAGGATTGGGCCCGCATGGTGTCGGTGCTGGACCGCTTGATCGTGCTGCAGCCCGAGGCTTGGGGCGAGTACCGTGACCGCGGGCTGGCCCGTGCTGAGCAGGGTTTTGACGACCTGGCCGAGCACGATCTCAAGACTTACCTGGAGCGGGCTCACGATGCCCTGGATCTGGGCGTGGTCGCCGTGCGCCTGGCGGAACTGCGCAGCGCGCGTTCTTGAGGCCAGGGCGGTCCGGACCCACCCAGGGGGCCGGTCGCGTCGCGGCCTTCCGCCCCCTGACTCAGCCGACCTGCGACGCGGCGGCGCCCCGCACCCACTGCGAAGGCGCCCCGGCGCGCCCGAGGTCGTGCCAGGTGCGGCGCAGCTGGGTGTCCGAACTGAAACCGGCCACTTCAGCCGCCTGCGTGACATTCAGGCCGGCTTGCAACGCGGTCTCCGCCACCGCCAGCCGCAGCTGCCGCACATAGTCCAGCGGCGCCACGCCTGCGTGCTCAGCGAACAGCCGCCCCAGGTGGCGTGGCGAGGTGTGGGCCACCTCGGCCATGCGTGGCACGCTCCAGTCGCGCTGGGGTTCTTGGCTGACCGCGTCCTGCACCCGGTGCAGGGCAGGATGCAGGTGGTCGCGGTGGTTCAAAAACGGGGACAACTCGGGGTCTTGTGGACCTCGGCGCAGGCCCATGACCAGGGTTTGCGCCACCTGGGCGGCCAGGGCTGGGCCGCAGCGCTGGGCGATGCGGTGCAAAAACAGGTCGATGCCTGTGGTCACGCCCGCGCTGGTGCAGACCGGGCTGTCCAGCACGAAGACGCGGTTTTGCACCACTTCGCAGGCAGGATCGGCGGCGCGCAGCTCGTCCAGGTGCTGGTGGTGGGTCGTCACGCGGTGGCCGCCGAGCAAGCCCGCGTGCGCAGCGATCACCGAGCCTGCACACACGCAGACCAGTTCCAGCCGGCCCGGCGCCAGGCGCAGGCCGCGCAGCCAGTGCAGCACGGCACGGCCTTCGGCGTGGTCCAGCCCCACGGTGCGTCCCGGTTGGCCAACGACCACCACCCAGTGGCAGTCGATCGAAGCAGGCTCGCTTGAAAGAGAGAGCTCCGGCAGGGGTTCTAACGCGCTGATGCACGCGCCCACTGAACTCCGGGTCTCGGCGCTGGGGCCCACGAAGTGCAGCTCAAAGACCGGGGCCTGGCCCTGGGCCATGCGCAGCTGGTTGGCCACGCGCAAGGCTTCGGCGGGGCCGGCCCAGTCCAGGATCAGGCTGTCGGGCAGCAGCACAAAGTGCACAGCCACCCGACCCGCCGCTTCGTTCAGCGGGCTTGGGTCAGGGGCGGCGCTGGCCGGCCGCCGCGTGCGGCTCACGCGGGGTTTTTCAGCCACCGGTAGTCCATTTGGCGAGCGGTGCGCTCGGCCAGGGCCTGTCCGCCCAGGCGCTGCACCAGGTGCAGGCTCATGTCGATGCCGGCGCTGATGCCGGCCGAGGTGATCAGCCGGCCCTGGTCCACCCAGCGCACCCCTTCTTGCACCTGCAGGCTGGGATGCTGCTGGCGCAGGTCGGCCACATCCTCCCAATGGGTGGTCACGGGCTGGTCGTGCAGCACGCCGGCAGCGGCCAGGATGAAGGCGCCTGTGCAGACCGAGGCGGTCAGCTTGGCGTGTTCGTGGGCCTGCTGCACCCAGGCCAGGGTGGCCGGGCTGCGCGAAGGGGCGTCCACCACGCCGCCGGGCACCAGCAGCAGGTCGGGGCGAGGGCACTGGCTGAAGTCGTGGCTGGGCAGCAAGGTCATGCCGGCGCGGGCCCGCACCGGCCGCAGGGTCTCGGCCACGCACAGCACTTGCCAATGGGCGGGACTGTCGGCCGCCAGCGGCTGGCCTGCCTCGGTGGCCAGGCGCAGGGCCATGCGCGCCGCCGTGGTGAACACCTCGTAGGGGCCGGCCAGGTCCAGGGCCTCGACATCGTCAAAGGCCAGGATGGCGATTTGCATCGGGCCCGGGATCATGCCGCGGCCTGGGCGCGGGCCAGGGCCTCCGAGGTGCTGCACAAGGTGGCAAAGCGGCCTTGCAGCACGGTGCCGGTGCGCAGGCGGATGTCGGCGGCGCTCAGCGTGCTGCCGTCAGGCTGGGTCATGTCCCAGGTCAGCGTGGCGTCGGTCACGAAGTCGACCTGCCAGCCCAGGTCGGAGGCGTGGCGGGTGGTGGTTTCGCAGCACTGCTCAGTGCGGATGCCGCTGACGATCAGGCGCCGGATGCCGTTGCGAGTGAGCCACACATCCAGCCCGGTGCCGACCAGGGCGCTGTGCCGGTTTTTGATGAAGGTGGCGGCGGCTTCAAAGTCGGCCAGGCCTTGCAAGGCCCGCACCTGACCCGAGGCGCGGGAAAAGGGGTTTTCCGCCACTTCGGGGCCATCGCTGTGGAACACCCGCAGCACCGGCAACCCTTGGGCGATGGCGCCTTGGATCAAGGCGTTCTGGGCCGCCAGATAGGCGGGCAGCTCGTGCTCGGTGAAAAACGGGCGGTGGCGAAACGATTCCTGCACATCGATCACGATCAGGGTGGTGCTCATTTTCAGACTCCATCAAGGGTTGGTGTGCCCTGAATTTTTCTTGATTTCACCGAATGCAGCCATGCAGGTCAAGACAGGAATCGATCATTTTCGGACTTGCAAGATGTCCCATGGCGGAGCCTGTGTGATGGCCCATGAAAAAAGCCAGCCCTGACGACAGGGCTGGCTTCACAGAAACGGACCCGCCTGAGCGGGGTCGGCCGCTGGGCCTCAGGCCACGACGACGGCGGCGCCGTCACCGCGCTCGGCAATGGTGCCAATCGCGTAGACGGTTTCGCCAGCAGCGCGCAGCGTGGCGGCCGTGGCTTGCGCCTCGGCGGCATCCACCACCACGACCATGCCAATGCCGTTGTTGAAGGTGCGGTTCATCTCGATGTCGTCGATGCCAGCCACTTTTTGCAGCCAGGCGAACAATTCGGTTTGCGGCCAGCTGCCCTTCTTCAGGTGGGCGGCCGTGCCTTCGGGCAGCACGCGCGGGATGTTTTCCAGCAGGCCACCGCCGGTGATGTGGGCCAGGGCTTTGATGGGGTGTTGGGCCAGGGCTTGCAGCACCGGCTTCACGTACAGGCGGGTCGGGGCCATGATGGCTTGCTTGAAGGGCTGGCCGTCCAGGCTGGTCGGCAGGTCGGCACCCGCGCGCTCGATCACCTTGCGAACCAGGCTGAAACCGTTGGAGTGCACGCCGGCCGAGGCCAGGCCCAGCACCACGTCGCCGGGCTTGACGTTCTGGCCGGTCAGGATCTTGGACTTTTCAACCGCGCCGACGGCAAAGCCGGCCAAGTCGTATTCGCCGTCGGGGTACATGCCGGGCATCTCGGCGGTTTCACCGCCGATCAGGGCGCAGCCTGACAGTTCGCAGCCGCGGGCGATGCCGCCCACCACAGCGGCGGCCGTGTCCACATGCAGCTTGCCGCAGGCGAAATAGTCGAGGAAGAACAAGGGCTCAGCGCCTTGCACCAGCACGTCGTTGACGCTCATGGCCACCAGGTCGATGCCCACGGTGTCGTGCATGTTCCACTCAAAAGCCAGCTTGAGCTTGGTGCCCACGCCGTCGGTGCCGCTGACCAGCACGGGTTCTTGGTAGCGCTTGGGCACTTCGAACAAGGCGCCGAAGCCGCCGATGCCGGCCAGCACCCCTTCGCGCATGGTCTTTTTGGCCAGCGGTTTGATGCGCTCGACCAAGGCGTCGCCGGCGTCGATGTCAACGCCAGCGTCTTTGTAGGACAGGGGAGTGGAGGAAGATGTGGAGGAGCTCATTTGAATGGACGGCACGGACAGGCGTGCACGGCGACTAGAATTTACGTTGATTTTAAGGGCTGACCCGAAGCGGGCGTCCGCAACCTCATTCTTGATGCATTTTTCCACCACTCAAAAACGCGCTGCCACCTGGGCGGCACTGGGCGTCGCGCTGCTCTTGCTGCTGTCGTTGCTCAAGCCTGTGCTGGCCCCTTTTGTGGTGGCGGCCGTCTTGGCCTACGCCTTGACCCCCCTGGTCAACTGGCTGGACGACCTGGGGCGGGGGCGATTGCCGCGCTTGGCGGCGGTGCTGATTGTGGAAGTGGTGTTCCTGATCGCGGTGCTGAGTTTGCTCACCTTGCTGTTGCCCATCCTCATCAAGGAGTTGCCCCTGATGCGAGAGCAGGTTCCCCTGTTGTTTGACCGCCTCAATGGCCTGATCAAGCCGCTGGCGGCGCAGTTCGGGTTCAAGCTGTCGGTGGACCTGGGCTCGCTCAAGACCTTGGTGCTCAAGTACCTCAACACCAATGCCGAGGACATGGTGGCCTCGGTGCTGTCCTCGCTCAAGCTGGGCGGCAGCGTGGCGCTGGCAGTGCTGGGCAACGCGGTGCTGATTCCCGTGGCCTTGTTTTACCTGCTGATGGATTGGGATCGTTTTGTCAGCCGCTTTGTCGAGCTGGTGCCGCCGCGTCTGCGTGAAGGCTATGACAGCTTCGTCAACGAGGCCGATGGCGTGCTGGGGCAGTACCTGCGTGGCCAGTTGCTGGTGATGCTGCTGCTGGCGGTGTTCTACAGCGCGGGCCTGGCCTTGTTTGGTCTTGAGTTGGCGGTGCCCATTGGCATCTTCACGGGCTTGGCGGTGTTTGTGCCCTACCTGGGCTTCGGCTTGGGCCTGGTCATGGCCTTGGTCTCCGGCTTCCTGCAATTCGCCTCGGTCAAGGCCTTGGTGATGGTGGCGGTGGTCTACGGTTGCGGTCAGTTTGTCGAGAGCTTCATCCTCACCCCCCGCTTGGTGGGTGAGCGCATCGGCCTGCACCCGCTGGTGGTTATTTTTGCCCTGCTGGCCTTTGGCCAGGTGCTGGGCTTTGTCGGTGTGCTGATCGCTTTGCCGGCCAGTGCCGTGTTGTTGGTGGCCATCCGGCGCGTGCGCGCGGGTTACCTGGGCAGCCGCTTGTACACGGGCTGAGGCGCGCCATGGTGATGAAACAACTGGCACTCGACATCGGTTTGGCCTCGGGGCCCACCCTGGATCGGTTTTTTGCGGGGCCCAATGAGGCCGCGCTGCGCCACCTGGAGCTGTGGGCTGGTGACGGCACTGGCCAGGACCTGCGCTCCCCCGTGCCCACCTACCTGTGGGGTGACAGCGGTTGTGGCAAGACCTATTTGCTCAAAAGCGTGCAGGCGGCCCTGCGCGACCACGGCGCCCGCGTGGGCTGGATGGACGCCAGCATGCACGAGCCGCCCGAGTACGAAGAAAGCTGGGCAGCCGTGCTGATGGACGAGGTGCACCTCTACACCGCGACCCAGCAGCACATGGCCTTCAATTGGTTTGTCAACGCGCATTCCCACCAGCGTTGGGTGCTGGCCGCCGGCGAATTGCCGCCCGCCGACCTCCAACTGCGCGAGGACCTGCGCACCCGCCTGGGTTGGGGCCATGTGTTCCACTTGCACCTGCTCAGCGAACCCGAGCGTCGCTCGGTGCTGCGCCAGGAGGCCGATGCGCGCGGCATTTTCCTGAGCGACGAGGTGATGGACTTCATGCTCAACCGCTTCTCGCGCGACCTGGGCAGCCTGATGCAGCTGATTGACCAGCTCGACGGCTTTGCCCTGCGCACCCAGCGCGCCATCACCATTCCCCTCATCAAGGCCATGCTCGAGTCCGAGTGAGCCGGCCCTTTTTTTCTGTCATGTCCACTCCTGCCTTGAAGCTCGCCCTGTTCGACCTCGATCACACCTTGCTGCCGATCGACTCCGATTACGCCTGGGGCCAGTTCACCACCCGCATCGGCTGGACCGATGCGGTCGAGTTTGCGCGCCGCAACGACGAGTTCTTCGCCCACTACCAGGCCGGCACCCTGGACGTGCACGACTACGTGCGTTTTGCCATTGACGCGGTGCGCCGCCAAGGCCCTGAACAGGCCGCCCAAGCTCATCAGCAGTTCATGCGCGAAGTGATCGAGCCCGTCATCACCGAGCCCGCCCTGGCCTTGCTGCGTCGGCACCAAGCCGCAGGCGACACGGTGATCATCATCACCGCCACCAATGAATTCGTCACCCGCCCCATTGCCGCGGCCCTGGGCGTCAGCGAGCTGATCGCCGTGCAGTTGCAGCGCGACGACAGCGGCTGGTTCACCGGCGAAATCGACGGCATTCCATCGATGCGTGAGGGCAAGGTCCAGCGCATGGAACAATGGCTGGCTGCGCGCCAGTTGGACTGGTCGCAAGTTGAGAGCACTTTCTACAGCGATTCCACCAACGACGTGCCGCTGCTGGAGAAGGTGAATCACCCCGTGGCCACCAATCCCGACGAGCGCCTGCGAGCCCTGGCCCAGCGCCGCGCTTGGCCCATCCTGGACCTGTTTACAAAAACAACATGATCAAGAAGTTCATCGACAAACTGCTGGGCAAAGCCTCGGCTCCCGCGGCCAAGGGCGGCAAGCCCAAGTTCGGCAAACGCGAGGAAGTGCCCTTCAGCGAGCACGGCATCAACCCCGAGCTGGTGGACCGCCGCGCCAACGACGTGGTGCGCACCTTGCAGGATGCGGGCTTTGAGGCCTACATCGTCGGTGGCGCCGTGCGCGACTTGCTGCTGGGCCTGCGCCCCAAAGACTTTGACGTGGCCACCAACGCCACGCCCGAGCAGGTCAAGAGCCTGTTCCGCCGGGCCTTCATCATCGGCAAGCGCTTTCGCATCGTTCACGTGGTGCATGGCCGGGGCCGCGAACATGAAGTGATCGAGGTTTCCACCTTCCGGGCCTACCTGGACAACACGGCCATCGAGCAGCAGGTCAGCGGCAACGAACGCACCAGCAAGCACGCCCTGGCCGGCATGACCCACGCGGTGGATGCCAGTGGCCGCGTGCTGCGCGACAACGTCTGGGGCCCGCAGGAAGAAGACGCGGTGCGCCGCGACTTCACCATCAACGCCATGTACTACGACCCGGCCACCCAGGTCGTGGTGGACTACCACAAGGGCATCCAGGACGCCAAGAAGAAGACCTTGCGCATGATTGGCGACCCGGCCACGCGCTACCGGGAAGACCCGGTGCGCATCATCCGGGCCGTGCGTTTTGCGGCCAAGCTCAGTCCGCTGGGCTTTGAGCTGGAGCCCAAGACCGCCGCGCCCTTGGTGGCCTCGCAAACCCTGCTGGCCGATGTGCCGCAAAGCCGCTTGTTCGACGAAATGCTCAAGCTGCTGCAGACCGGGCATGCCCTGGCCACCATTGCCACGCTCAAGAAGCTGGGCTTGGCACGCGGCATCTACCCGCTGCTGGACGTGGTGGTGGAGCGTGCCGATTCGACCTTTGTCACCGCAGCCCTGCAAGATACCGACCGCCGCGTCAACGAGGGCAAGCCAGTGGCGCCCAGCTTCCTGCTGGCCACCGTGTTGTGGCAGGACGTGCGCGAGGGCTGGGAGCAGCGCCTGGCGCAGCGCCAGCACCCCTTCCCGGCCCTGCAAGAGGCCATCGACGAGGTCTTCAACGCCCGCATCGGTGATGTGTCTGGCCGTGGCAAGCTGGCCGCCGACATGCGCGAAATCTGGGTCATGCAGCCGCGCTTTGAGAAGCGCGTGGGCAGCACGCCCTACGGCCTGGTCGAGCAGGCCCGCTTCCGTGCCGGCTTCGACTTCATGCGCCTGCGCGCCGATGTGGGCGAGGTCGACGAGGCCCTGGCCGAATGGTGGGAAGAGTTCAGCACCGGCGACGACAGCACGCGCGAAGACCTGTTGGACCAAGCCCGCGAGGAGCAAAAAGCCCGTCAAAAAGCCCAGGCCCCCAGCGTGCGCCGTGCGCCACGCAAGGACCCGGTGGACGCCAGCCCGCGCAGCGACGCGGCGGTGTCCGACGTCGAAGGCGCGCCGGCCCCGGAAGGTGGCGCTGAAGGCCAGGCCGCGCCCAAGAAGCGCCGCCGCCGCCGCAAGCCCACTGGCGACCGCGCCGCTGCGCCCCCTGCGGGCGACAACAGCCAGGACTGAGTGGCGGTGTCGTCGGCGTCTGAGACGGGCCCAGAGCCCTCGGGCTGGCTTGGGCCATCAGCGGCGGGTGCGGCATCGCCCGTGATCGCCTACATCGGCATCGGCGGCAACCTGGGCGACGCGCTTGCCACGGTCGAGCGCGCCGTGCAGGCCTTGCGGACATCGCTGCCGGCCAGCCAATGCCTGCGCGTGTCCTCGCTGTACCGCAGCGCCCCCATCGACGCTGGTGGCCCCGACTACGTGAATGCCGTGGCCGAGCTCTGCACTACCTTGTCCCCTGAGGGCTTGTTGCAGGCCCTGCAGGCCCTGGAGCAGGCCGAGGGGCGCGAGCGCCCTTACCGCAATGCCCCGCGCACCCTGGACCTGGATGTGCTGCTGTATGGCGCTCAGCGCCTGGACAGCCCCGCCTTGACGGTGCCTCACCCGCGCATGAACGAGCGTGCTTTTGTGCTGCTGCCGCTGGCCGAGTTGTGGCCCCAAGGGGTCAGCGCCGCCGCCCTGGCGGCGGTGGCGGACCAACGCATCGAACGGCTTTGAGTCGCAACGCCGCCAGGCCCGCTCACACGGGTCGGGCGGGTTGGAGCGGCGTTCAGTCCACCTTGGCCCCGGAGGCCTTCACCACCTTCTCGTACTTGGCCAGTTCGCTCTTCATGAAGCTGCCGAACTGCTCGGGGCTGCTGGGCACCGGTTCGGCCATCAGGCCGGCGAAGCGGGTCTTGGTCTCGGGGGCGTTGAGGGCGGCGACAAAAGCCTGGTTCAGCTTGGCCACCACATCCTTGGGCGTGTGGGCCGGCGCCACCAGGCCCCACCAGGTGTCGATGCTGAAGCCCTTGTAGCTTTCAGCCACCGTGGGCACGTCCGGCAGCAAGGGGCTGCGCTGGGCCGTGCTGACGGCCAGGGCCTTGAGCTTGCCTGATCGGATGTTGGGCGCGGCCGTGGCCAGGTTGTCGAAGTTGAAGTCCACCTCGCCCGCCAGCAAGGCCAGTTGCGCCGGGTTGCCCCCGTTGTAGGGAATGTGCAGCGCGTAAATGCCGGCCTGGGCCTTGAACATCTCCCCGGCCAAATGCCCCGCGCTGCCGCTGCCACCACTGCCGAAATTCAGCTTGGCGGGGTTGGCTCGCGCGTAGGCCACCATGTCGGCCAAGGTGTTGATCTTCAGGCGTTTGGCGGTGTCGGCATTCATCACCAGCACATTGGGTACGCGCAGGATTTGGGTGATGGGCGCGAAGTCGCGTGTGGCGTCGTAGGGCATGCGTGTGTACAGCGAGGGGTTCACCGCATGGGTGGCGGTGGCCGCGATGCCGATGGTCAAGCCATCGGGGGCGGCCTTGGCCACCAGGTCGGCGCCGATGTTGCCGCCAGCGCCCGGCTTGTTGTCGACGATGACGGAACCCAGCGAATCCTTCACGCGCTCGGCCAGCACGCGGGCGGTGACGTCAATCGGGCCACCCGGTGCATAGGGCACGACCAGGCGAATGGGGCGGGTGTTCTGGGCCCAGGCCATGGCACCAGGCCAGGCGGACAGGGCGGGCGTGGCCAGACCGGCCAGGAGGAGGTGTCTGCGGTTCATGCGCCATTGTCCTGCCTCTGAAGAGGTGTGACAAACGCTTACATCGCTTTGCGTGGCGGATGTGATGCGCCTGGGCGCCCGGGGCGTTGTCATTCACATGGAGGTCGTCTCCATGCCACTGAAGGAATTCACCATGAAAGTCCAAGCCCTTGTTTCCGCTGCCCTGGTGAGCGCTGTGCTCAGCCTGACGGGCACCGCCTTTGCGCAAACCCCGGCTGCGACCAAGACCCCGGCCCCTGCTGCTTCGCCCGCCATCGTGGCGGGCCCGGCAGCGGCCCCTGCAGCCACCGCCGCCCCGGCTGCTGCCCCAGCGGTCGCTGCGGCCCTGACAGCCAAGGCCGAAACCAGCAAGACCGGCGCCCCCACCGAGGCGCACAGCAAGGCCAAGCACCCGAAGAAGCACGCCAAGGCTGAGGCTGGCAAGGCCGAGGCCACCAAGCCCACCCCGGCCTCCTGAGTTTGCTTTGTCGCCTTGAGGGCGGTCCCCAGCAAAAAAAGCCACAGCCGCTGAACAGCGCTGTGGCTTTTTGCTGTGAGCAGCTGCGGCCCGGCCAGGGGGCGCCAGCTGCGCCTGCCGCGGTATCAGGCGGCGTGTTTGTCGGCTTCGCTGGTGAAGGCGTCAGCGTAGAACTCTTCTGCGGGCAGGCCGCGCTCCGCGCTGTAGGCCACACGGGCCGATTCGACCACGATGGGGGCGCCACAGGCATAGACCTGATGGCCCGACAGGTCTGCAAAGTCGTCCAGCACGGCCTGGTGCACAAAGCCGGTGCGGCCGGTCCAGGCATCTTCAGGCAGGGCGTTGGACACCACCGGCACGTAGCGCAGCTGCGGCATCTCGGCGACCTTGGCCTGCACCCAGGCGTCCAGGTACAAATCTTCAGGACGGCGGCCGCCCCAATAGAGGGTGACCGCACGGGTGCTGCCCTTGAATTGCAGGTGCTCGATCAAGGCCTTGATCGGGGCAAAACCGGTGCCCGAGGCCAGCAGCACGATGGGCTTGTCGCTGTCTTCACGCAGGTAGAAGCTGCCAAACGGGCCTTCCACGCGCAGGATGTCTTTTTCTTTCATGGCGCCAAACACATGGTCGGTGAACTTGCCGCCAGGCATATGGCGCAGGTGCAGCTCCACGCCCGGGGCTTCGGCCTGGGTGTGCGGCGCATTGGCCATGGAGTAGGCGCGGCGGGCACCGTCGCGCAAGATGAACTCCACATACTGACCGGCGTGGTAGCGGAAGGTCTCGGCTGCGGGCAGCTGCAGGCGCAGCTTCATCACGTCGGAGGACACCTTCTCCAGCGAGGCCACCCGCGCCGGCATCTTCTTGATCGGGAAAGCGCTCTCGTCAGTGACCTGGCGCGACTCCAGCACCAGATCGCTTTGCGGTACGGCGCAGCAGGTGAGGATGAGGCCATTGGCCTCTTCTTCAGCGCTCAGTGCTTTGGCTTGGTGTTCGCCATGGACCACGCTGCCTTCAAGCTTCTTGCATTTGCAGGAGCCACAGGCGCCGTCCTTGCAGCCATAGGGCAGGCCCACGCCTTGGCGTATGGCCGCAGCCAACACGGCTTCGTCGGGGTTGGCGGTGAATGCGCGTCCGCTGGGCTGTACGGTGACGTTGAAGCTCATCTTTTGGGTATCCTCGGGGCCGTCTTAGAAATCAGTGAATACCCGATTTTGCCTTCAAACCAGTCCCCCCTCGGAGCGCTGCCCGCGCGCTTCCGGCGCCAACGCGTGCTGATCGTGGGTTGTGGTGACGTCGGGCAGCGTGTGGCGCGGCGTCTGCAAGGCCGCGTCCAGGTGCTGGCGCTGACCTCTTCGCCCGAGCGTGTGCCCTCATTGAGGGGCTTGGGCGTCACGCCTTTGTTGGGCAATCTGGACCAGCCTGCGACCTTGCGCCGTTTGGCTGGCCTGGCCACCCGGGTGTTGCACCTGGCGCCGCCGCCCACCGACGCAAAGGCGGCCTGGTGGCGTGACCCGCGCACCTTGGCCTTGGGCCGGGTCCTGCGCCAGCGGCGCCTGCCGCAGGCCCTGGTCTATGGTTCCACCAGCGGTGTCTATGGCGACTGCGCCGGTGCCTTGGTCAGCGAGTCACGCCCGGTCCAGCCCAGCACACCGCGTGCGCAGCGCCGGGTCGACGCCGAGCACGTGGTGCGCCACCTGGGGCGCAGCCTGCGCACCAGCATCCTGCGCATCCCGGGCATTTACGCGCCGGACCGCGCCGGGGGCACGCCGCGTGAGCGCCTGCTGCGGGGCACGCCAGTGCTTCAGCGCGAGGACGATGTCTACACTTGCCACATCCATGCTGACGACTTGGCCCGCGCCTGCCTGGCGGCGCTGTGGCGGGGCCAGGCTCAGCGCGTGTACAACGTGTGTGATGACGCCCACCTGCTGATGGGCGACTATTTCGACTTGGCTGCCGACCTGTACGGTTTGCCGCGCCCTCCCCGGGTGGCCCGTGCGGCTGCACGGGAACAGCTGCCCGTGAGCCTGCTGAGCTTCATGAGCGAGTCGCGTCGCTTGCTCAACCAACGCCTGAAGACCGAGTTGCGACTGCGCCTGCAACACCCCAGCGTGGCCACGGGTTTGCTGGGCGGTTGAGCCGGCGCTGGCCAGCGCGCGGGTTCAATGCGTGGGATCAAATGCCCTCGGGCCGCCGCAGGCTGCGCAGCCGGGTGCTGGGCAACAGCTTGATCTGGCGCAGCTCCGCACCCTGCATCACGGTCAGCTCGATCGGCTGGTCCAACGCCTGATGCGCCCAAAGGGTTTTGTAGAAGCTCTCCAGCGAGTTGACGCGCTGGCCGTCGACGCCCAGGACCAAATCACCCGCTTGCAGGCCAGCCAAGTCGGCGGGGCCCGCTTCGGTCACTTTGATGATCTGCACCCGGCCGGCGGCCTCACTGGAGCTCAAGCCCAACCAGGGGCGCTGGCTCTGCGCGCTGCTGCCGGTGTTCAGCATCTCGGCCAGCACGGGCCGCAGCAAGTCCACAGGCACGAACAGGTTGCCCGGCAGGCGCCGGCTGGGATCGGCGGCGTTGGGCACGCGCAGGCTGCCAATGCCCAGCAGTTCGCCGCGCTGGTTGAACAGGGCCGCTCCCGAGTGGCGCGCGATCGGGGGGCTGGTGAACAGTGCTGCGTCGAGGTGGTATTCCCAGGCGCCCGAGAAGGGGCGTTGGCTCATCAGCACCGTCGGGGCGACCTCGGCGGCCTCCTCGCCGCTGGCGCCGGTGAAGGTCAGCAAAGCCTCCCCGCTTTGCAGGCTGTTCACAGCCCCCAGGGGCACGGCGGGCAGTTGTGGGGTGGCCAGCAGCGGGCGCACCAGTCCAAAGCCCGTGGCGGGGTCATAGGCCACGCTGCGCGCGGGCAGGGTCTTGCCGTCGGCGGTGGTGATCTGCAGTTGCTCGGCTTCGAGGATCAGGTAGCCGATGGTCAGGGTCAGGCCGTCGGGGCCAATCACCACGCCGGTGCCCGAGCGCTGGGCGCCCAGGGTCTCCACCGAGGGCGCACCCTCAATGGCCTGGACCTGCAGTCCGACCACCGCCGCGTGGGCCCGGCTCAGGGCTTGCAGGCGGGTGCTGACACTCAGTTCGTCAGAAGCTGTGGCGGCACGCGCTGGCGCGACCGGCAGGCTCAGTGTCAGGCCGGTCAACAAGCCGCAGAAAAGGACGTTCAGACTTCGCATCACCCAGCCCCTTTTCAAGCTGCCCAGGACCTGCGCAGCAAAGCTTTCCGCTTGGCTTGCGCGCCTTCTGGGCCGATGGAACATGCCATCTGTTCAGTATGCGACGTTTCTGCTGCGACGTTGCCGTGGCTTGGGGACCCTGACTGGCGGCAGAGGTCTTTCCCGCGCTTGCCCCGTTCAGTCTTCGCGCCGCGCCTGGGCCGTGGCGTCCGCCACCGACACCCGGCGGCGCAGTCGGATGTTGAGCATTTCCACCGCCACCGAGAAGGCCATGGCGAAGTAGATGTAGCCCTTGGGCACGTGGTGGTCAAAGCCTTCGGCGATCAGCACCACGCCGACCACCACCAAGAAGGACAGGGCCAGCATCTTGATGGTGGGGTGGTTGGACACAAAGCGGCCAATGGCGCCGGCAAACACCATCATCAGGCCCACGGAAGCGATCACGGCGGCGATCATGACCTTGACGTCGTCGACCATGCCCACGGCGGTGATGATGGAGTCCAGCGAGAACACCAAGTCCACCAGCATGATCTGGATGATCACCGACATGAAGCTGCTGTGGCCCTTGCCTTCGGCATGGCCTTCTTCTCCCTCGAGCGTCTGGTGGATTTCACCGGTGCTCTTCCAGATCAGGAACAGGCCGCCACAGATCAGGATCAGGTCGCGCCCAGAGATGTCTTGCCCTGCCAGGCTGAACACGGGTGCGGTCAGCCCAATGATCCAGGACAGCACCAGCAGCAGGCCAATGCGCATGAACATGGCCATGAACAGGCCAATGCGTCGCCCCAGTTCGCGTTGTGCGGGCGGCAGGCGGTCCACCAGCACGGAGATGAAGATCACGTTGTCGATGCCCAGCACCAATTCCAGGGCGGTCAAGGTGGCAAAGGCCATCCAGGCCTGGGGTGAGCTCAGAAGTTCCAGCATGTTGTCTTTCGGGTGTTGGTGCCAGAGGTGTTTGTAACGTGTTTTGCAGGCCTTGGAAACCATTGATGCGGGTCAAGAAGCGTCGTCTGCGGCCGTGGAAAATGACAAATTGATGACGGGCGGTCTTTTGGTGCGCTGGCGAACAGCAGGTGGCACCAAGCGCAAGTCAATACTGAACACTCAATTTTTGGAGGCTTGGCCATGACTGAACGAAATCCTTTGCCCGAGCCGGGCGGTGTCGGGAGCACCGCCGCGGTGCGCCGCCGCAAAGCGGTCCCCGCGCGCAGCACACGTCAAGGGGACGTCGCGCCTTCGGTTCAACCCAAGGCTTTGGCGCGGCATGTGGCCCAAGAGGCCACGGAATCGGCCCAGGCCCAGCAATTGTCGGTGGTCTTGTCCTTGCTCGACGCTCAAAGTCCGATCCCGGCGGCACAGCGCACCCAGACCTTGCGTGCCTTGCTGCAAGGGGCGTCCAAAGACGATCTGCAAGTCTTGCAAGACGCCCTGGCGGGTCTTGAGGAGCCGGCCTCCAGCAGCGACAACCCTGACGAAGCCTTGGCCCGCGACTGGCGCCAGGGCGCTTACCCTTACCGCCACCTGATGCGCCGCGCCACCTACGAGCGCGAGAAGTTCCGTTTGCAGGTGGAGTTGCTCAAGCTGCAGGCCTGGGTCAAAGAGACCGGCCAGCGCGTGGTGATCCTGTTTGAAGGCCGGGATGCGGCAGGCAAGGGCGGTGCCATCAAGCGCTTCATGGAGCACCTCAACCCCCGTGGCGCCCGCGTGGTCGCGCTGGAAAAGCCCTCCGAGATCGAGCGCGGCCAGTGGTACTTCCAGCGCTATGTGCAGCACCTGCCCACGCGCGGCGAAATCGTGATGTTTGACCGCAGCTGGTACAACCGCGCCGGTGTGGAGCGGGTAATGGGCTTTTGCAGTGACGCCGAATACGCCGAGTTCATGCGACAGGCGCCTGAGTTCGAGCGCAACCTGGTGCGCAGCGGCGTGCATGTGATCAAGTTCTGGTTCTCCGTGAGCCAAAAAGAGCAGCGCCGCCGCTTCAAAGAGCGCGAGTCGCACCCGCTCAAGCAATGGAAACTCAGCCCCATCGACAAGGCCTCCCTGGACAAGTGGGACGACTACACGCGGGCCAAGGAAGCCATGTTCTTCGACACCGACACGGCCGACGCACCCTGGACGGTGATCAAGAGCGACTGCAAGAAGCGCGCTCGCTTGAATGCCATGCGCTATGTGCTGCACATGCTGGCTTACACCAACAAGGACGGTGAGCAGATCGGCAAGCTCGACCCCCTGATCGTGGGCCGCGCCCATGTGGTGTACGAGCGCGGCGAGCACCCGGGCAGCGCCTTGCTCTGAAGCCTGGGCAAGGTCCAAATGAAAACAGGGCCTCGATGAGGCCCTGTTTTTTGAGGGGGCAGGCGCTGCTGCCTGCGATCACAGAGACCGCGCAAGCGGGGGCTTAGACCACACCCGACTGGCGCAGTTCTGCGATGCGCTCAGCGCTCAGGCCCAACTCGGCCAGCACTTCGGCTGTGTGTTGGCCCAGCGCCGGGGGGGCGTTGCGCAGCACCGGGGGGTTGTCGGCCAGGCGCAGTGGGCTGGCCACGCCCACGATGTCGCGGATGCCGTCGCCGGCCTCACGCGGCAGGGTCACGGCCAGGCCTCGGGCTTTCACTTGGGCGTCGTCAAAGGCCCGGCCAATGTCGTTGATCGGACCGCAGGGCACGGCCTTGTCTTCGAGCAGCGTGATCCAGTCGGCGGTGTCGCGGCTGCGGGTCAGCTCGCTCATCAGCGGGATCAGGATGTCGCGGTGCTTCACGCGCAAGGTGTTGGTGGTGAAGCGCTCGTCCTGCGCCCATTCCGGTTGGCCCGCCGCAGCGCAGAAGCGCGCGAACTGGCCGTCGTTGCCAATCGCCAGCAGCATGGCGCCATCGGCGGTCGGGAAGTCCTGGTACGGCGCCAGGCTGGGGTGGCTGTTGCCTTGGCGGCCCGGCACTTGACCGGTGTTGAGAAAGCCGGCTGCCTGGTTGGCCAAGATGGCCATGCCCACGTCCAGCAAGGACATGTCGATGTGTTGCCCCTTGCCCGTTTGGTGGCGCACGTTGAGCGCGGCCAGGATCGCGGTGGAGGCGTAGATCCCCGTGAACAGGTCGGTCAGCGCCACGCCCACGCGCAGCGGGCCCCCACCGGGCTGGTCGTCGGCACGACCGGTGATGCTCATCATGCCGCTCATGGCCTGGATCATCAGGTCATAGCCGGCGCGCTCGGCATAGGGGCCGTCCTGGCCAAAACCCGTGACCGAGCAGTAGATCAGGCGCGGGTTCAGTGCCATCAGGCTGGCATGGTCCAGGCCGTATTGCTTCAGGCCGCCGACTTTGAAGTTCTCGACCAGGATGTCGGCGCGCATCGCCATGTCGCGGATCAGGGCCTGGCCTTCGGCCGTGGCCATGTCCAGGGTGACCGAGCGCTTGTTGCGGTTGCAGGCCGTGAAGTAGCTGGCCTGGGTGGTGTCTTGTCCTTGCTCGTCCTTCAGGAAGGGCGGGCCCCAGTGCCGGGTGTCGTCACCCGCACCAGGGCGCTCGATCTTCACCACATCGGCGCCCAGATCGGCGAGGATCTGGGTGCACCAGGGCCCTGCCAACACGCGGGACAGGTCAAGCACCTTGAGGCCGGCAAGCGCTCCCGGCTGGGCGTTAGGCAGGTTGGTCATGCGCTGGGTCGGGCTCAGTTGGCGAAGGCGGCGATGCCGGTCTGGGCGCGGCCCAGGATCAGCGCGTGCACATCGTGCGTGCCTTCGTAGGTGTTGACCACTTCCAGGTTGACCAGATGGCGTGCCACGCCGAACTCGTCGCTGATGCCGTTGCCACCCATCATGTCGCGTGCCAGGCGGGCGATGTCCAGCGCCTTGCCGCAGGAGTTGCGCTTGATGATCGAGGTGGTTTCCACGGCGGCCGTGCCGTCGTCCTTCATGCGGCCCAGTCGCAGGCAGCCTTGCAGGCCCAATGCGATGTCGGTTTGCATGTCGGCCAGCTTCTTCTGGATCAGCTGGTTGGCAGCCAGGGGGCGGCCAAACTGCTTGCGGTCCAAAGTGTATTGGCGGGCGGTGTGCCAGCAGAACTCGGCCGCACCCAAGGCGCCCCAGGCGATGCCGTAGCGGGCACTGTTCAGGCAGGTGAACGGGCCTTTCAGGCCTTGGATTTCAGGGAAAGCGTTTTCTTCCGGCACGAACACATCGTCCATGACGATTTCGCCGGTGATCGAGGCGCGCAGGCCCACCTTGCCGTGGATGGCGGGGGCGCTCAGGCCCTTCATGCCTTTTTCCAGCACAAAGCCGCGGATCGGGCCGACAGCGCCGCCTTCGGACACTTCCTTGGCCCAGACCACGAACACGTCGGCGATGGGGCTGTTGGAGATCCACATCTTGCTGCCCTTGAGCTTGTAGCCGCCAGCGGTCTTGTAGGCGCGGGTGGCCATGCTGCCGGGGTCGGAGCCGTGGTCGGGTTCGGTCAGGCCGAAGCAGCCGATCCATTCGCCGGTGGCCAGCTTGGGCAGGTACTTCTGGCGTTGGCCTTCGGTGCCGAATTCATAGATGGGCACCATCACCAAGGAGCTTTGCACGCTGGCCATCGAGCGGTAGCCCGAGTCCACGCGCTCGATTTCGCGGGCGATCAGGCCGTAGGCCACGTAGTTCAGGCCCGGGCCGCCGTATTGCTCGGGGATGGTCGGGCCCAGCAGGCCGAGTTCGCCCATTTCACGGAAGATGGCCGGATCTGTCTTCTCGTGGCGGAAGGCTTCAAGCACGCGCGGCGCCAGTTTGTCCTGGCAATAGGCGGCGGCGGCATCACGGATCATGCGCTCGTCATCGGTGAGCTGTTGGTCGAGGAGGAAGGGGTCAGCCCATTGGAAGGCGGCGTGGCTCATGAGGGGTCTCCGGTGAGTGAGGATGCAAATCGATGACAGCGTGTGTCTTGGCTCGGTCTGGCAGGGCCGGGCGGGCATTTGCTCAGCCGCTGGCCACTGTTTTGACAGTGGGCCTATCGTAGCCCCAGCCAAGGGCTTCGACAAACGAGAGTTTTACACTGAGTTATGAGCTTGTGGAATGTCAAAGGCGTTGAATAGGTCGAAAATGCGCGATAAGTCCAAATCAAGTTCCATATCAGCATGAGAAGAAAGATCCCGTCCACCCAGGCCCTGGCCTGTTTCGAGGCCGCCGCCCGGCATGAGAGCTACACCCGCGCCGCCCAGGAGCTGGCGTTGACGCAAAGCGCGGTGTCGCGCCAGATCACCGCGCTGGAGGAGTTTCTGGGCCTGGCCCTGTTCCGTCGCACCCGCCACGGCGTGGCATTGACCCCCAGCGGGGCCAATTACGCGCGCCAAGTGGCCCGCCGCCTGCAGGGTTTGGAGCGTGACACCCTGGACGTGATGGCGCGCCAGGGGCAGGGCGGGGCCTTGCTGCTGGCGGCGGTGCCCACCTTTGCCACGCGTTGGTTGATTCCTCGCCTGCCGCAGTTGGCGCAACAGCACCCTGATCTGATGGTGCACATCGAAACCCGCACCCGTCCCTTTTTGTTTGCCGACACCGAGTTTGATGCGGCCCTGTATGCCGGAACACCCGAGCAGGTGGCCAACTGGCCCGGCGTGCGCGCCCAGCGCTTGCTGACCGAAGACGTGGTGCCGGTCTGCAGCCCCGCCTTGTTGCAGGCCCGAGGTTTGCAGCAAGGCGGCTTGCTCCCCCAGGACCTGGTCGGTTTGCCCTTGCTGCAGCAAAGCACGCGGCCCTATGGCTGGCGCCAGTGGTTTGATGCGGTGGGTTTGGCCCCGGCGGGGGCCATGGAGGGCCCTCGCTATGAGTTGTTCTCCATGCTCGCCGTCGCGGCGGCCCATGGCCTGGGCGTGGCCTTGATGCCCCCTTTGCTGATTGAGGCCGAACTGGCCCGGGGCGAGTTGGTGGTGGCCTGCCCGGTCACCCTGCAAGGTGAGCGCTCTTATTACCTGGTCACGCCGGTGCAGGAGGATCCCCCCGTGCTCAGCGCTTTCCGGGACTGGCTGCTGGCCCTGGCCGACAGCCCGGCATAAGCGGCTATTTTTGACACTTTACGATCGGAATTGCAGGCAGTCGCCCGGGATTCCGTTAGGCTTGCCGGCTTTGATCGAGCGCCTCGCTCAAGGAACCTCGAATTGAGCTCGAATCCTTTGGATGATTCTGTCGACCCCCGCACCAGCCGCCGACGCTGGCTGGCCTTGGGTCTGGCTGGGGTGGTGGGCCCCGCGCTGGCGGCGCCAGCCAAATCTACCCCCAAACCCCGTGCCCCCGCACCCAAACCAGCCGCCCGAGGTCCGGTGCGCCATCAGGCCGCGCCCAGCGCAGCCGCTGCGGCGGCCCCACCCAAAATTGTGCAACGCGAGCCGGCCCTGGTGCCCCGTCTGACGGCGGGCACCACCGAAGGCCCTTATTACAGCGGCCCTGGCCCGGTGCGCTCCGACATCTCTGAAGGCTTGCCAGGCGTGCCGCTGGAGGTGCGCTTTGTGGTGGTGGACCAGACGGCCTTGCCCTTTGCCGGTGCCTTGGTGGACCTGTGGCATTGCGACGCGCGCGGGGTGTATTCAGGCTACGCCGGTCAGGGCGACCAGGGCGACGTGGACACCCGCGGGCGCAGTTTTCTGCGGGGGCGCCAAGCCACGGACCGCAACGGTGTGGCCGCATTCCGCACGATTTACCCGGGCTGGTACCCGGGGCGCACCACCCACCTGCATTTCAAGATCTGGAATGCTGAGAACACGGTGTTGACCTCGCAGTTCTTCTTGCCGGATGCACTGAGCGAATACCTTTACACCCAGCTCGACGATTACCGCCGGGGCCGCCTGCGCGACACCCTCAACAGCACCGACGGCATTGCCCTGCAAGTGGGCAACAGCTTGCTGGGTTCCGTGCGCGAAGAGCGTGAGCAGTACGTCGTCACCTTGGCTGTGGCGGTGGACCGCTCGGCCCGCCCGGCGCCTGAGCTGCCGCCACCCGACGCGGGTGCCCGGCCCCCCGGCCCGCTGCCCGTGCTGGACAGTGCCGAGCGCCGTTTGTCCCTGGTTCCCGGGCGGCGTTGAGGCGCTGGCAGCCCCGCGATCTTTCGCGGGTGAGGCCTGTGATTTGTCCCCGCCAAACTGGGACAAACTTGTGGATAAGCCGTGGGGTGGGGACTCAATGAGGTCCTAAGTGCTTGATTCAAAAAGAGAAGCCTTGCGCTGCACATTAAATAGGCAGTAGATGGAAACCACCCCACGGGCAGGTGCTTGCGGACAGGGCAGGCGAAAAAAAAGGCCCTCTTTCGAGGGCCTGGGGCGCCGGTGGTCGAAACCACCGCAGCGGGGGCAGGGTTGATGAATCAACCGCCCTTGCTGGGGCGCTTGCCCGGGTTCTTCTTGCTGCGGGTCGAAACGCCGCGTTCCAGGCTGACGCGTTGGCCGCGGCCGCCGGTGGCCAGGGCCATGCCGGGCAGGGGGGTGGGAGCAGGAGTGCGTTTACGGTCTGCTTCGGTGACGATTTTGTTGCCCATGGGAGCCTTCAGAACAAAAAGTTGAAACCCCCTATTAGGCCACAGTTGGGCCAGGGCTCGGGCAAACCCTTGGCGCAAGCCCTGGCAAAGCCGCTTCGGTGACACCCCGCCCAGCGGGTGACAGGGGGTGACTCACTAGAATTCACGCCAAGTCCAGGTCCGCCTGGATCGCTTTTTTGTGTGCTGATTTTTGCCCGAGGTGCTGTTTTGCCATTGCCAACCCCTGCTGCCCGACGTCCCATGCACACCCGCCAGGTGCAGTACCGAGGCTTTCAACGCGAGGATGGCCTGTGGGACATCGAGGGCGAGATGAAGGACACCAAGAGCGAGGATTTCGACATTCCCGGTGAAGGCCACTGGGCGCCGGGCGAGGCGATTCACCACATGCTGATCCGTGTCACGGTGGATGCGGGCTTTGTGGTGCGCGACATCCAGGTAGCCATGGACAGCGTGCCCCACGCTGAATGCCCACCGGCCCAGGCCGCGATGCACACCATGATCGGCTGCGGCATGGCGGGTGGCTGGCGCCAGGCCATCGAGCGCAACCTGGGCGGCATCCAGGGCTGCGCGCATTTGCGTGAACTGCTGTTCAACTTGGCCACGGCGGCGTTTCAGACCATTCCCAGCGCCTTCGAGGCCGATGCAGAGCGCCCGCCCATGCACCTGGGCCGCTGCACCGCCTGGGACTTCAACGGCCCCTTGGTGCAGCGCCAGCACCCGATTTTCTTCGGTCATGTGCCGACACGGCGCAAGCCGCCCCAGGCCTGAGGGGTGCCGCTGGGTCTCTGTGGACTTCAGGCGCGCAGCGACTTGAGCTGGGCCAGCTCGGCCTTGAGCGCGGCGTTCTCGGCGTTGAGTTCCACAATGGTCTGACGCAAGCGCGCAATGATGCCTTCGGGCGTCTCGGGTTCGGTGCGCTCCACGGCCTTGGCGGCGCGCACTTTGCGGGCTGCTTGTTGCAGGTCTTTTTTACCGCCAGCGGCCGCGGCGACTTGTTCTTCCATCGGCAAGGAGGCCACGGTGGCTGCCGCATTGATGGAGATGGTGCCGGACTTCACCGCGGCCACCAGTTCGGGGGCGGCTTCTTTTTGGATCTTCTCAATCTGGCTGATGGTGGCGCTGCTGATGCGGGCGGCCTTGGCCAGGTCCTCGCGCGTCATCACCGCCTCTTGTTCAGGGCTGACGGGGGCGGTGGGTGCAGCGACCGGGGCTGGTGCGGGGGGCACCCCGTCAACGCCCGGTGCCTCCTCCCAAGGTTGCAGGCCGGCCACGTCGGATGAGGTCGTGGCGGCAAGCGCTGCTTCGCTGATGGTGCTGGGCTTGGGCGCTGGTTCGCGGCTGGACAAGATGTCCTTCTTGCGCAGGGCCAGAACACCGCGCTGGAAGTCCGACAGGCTGCGGCGGCCCAGGTGCTGGTCGATCATCCACAGGCGCACATCGTCCATGGACTTGAACTGGGTGTTCTGCACTGTGTTGAACGGCAGACCGTGTTTTTGGCAAATGCCGTAGCGGTTGTGGCCGTCGACCAGCACATCACCCCAGAGCACCAGCGCATCGCGGCAGCCTTCTGCCAGGATGCTGCGTTCGAGCGCAGCGTGTTCGTCGGGGGTCAGGGGATCGATGTAGGCGAGCAGTTCTTCGTTGACCGTGATATCCATGGGGGGAGCAAAAAGGTGAGGGCGCCAAAGGCGGGGCGGCGATTGTACGGGGCTGGTGGCCTGCTTTGATCCACCGTGCATTGAGCGAGGTCGTTGGCGGGGTGCCTGCAGGATGGCCGACCGCGGCGTAACTGAGGGTCAACATGGGATACTGAATTCCTGCTCAGTGCCAAGTTTGGCCCCGCTGTTGATTTTTGTTCATCCCACCCAAAAGGCCCTTGCCATGTTCCATTCCCCCCGTTTGCTGCGCGTCATGACCCTGGGCTTTGTCGGTTTGGGTGCGGCGCTGGTGCTGAGCGCCTGCGGCAGCCAACTCAGCTTGGCGAACTACAACCGGCTGCAGGTGGGCCAGAGCTTTGAGGAGGTCAAGCAGATCGTGGGCGAGCCGGCGAGCTGCGATGAAGCCCTCGGCGTGCGCAGCTGCCTCTGGGGGGACGCTGAGCGAAACATCCGCATCAACTTTGCTCTGGGCAAGGTGCTCCTGCTGTCGGCGCAGAACCTCAAGTAAAGCATGGGGTGCAGGCGGGCGCTGGCACCGGTCAGCCCCGTCAGAGCGGGCGTGGCTGGCGGCACAATAGCGGCATGCCGAGTCTGTACGAATCCATGAATGCTGCCCTGCGTGCCCACTGGCAGCAGCACAACAACCAATACCCCACCTTCATCCTGGCGCCCGAGCAACACGGTCCCTTGATGGACGAGATTGCCCTGGTACGCGAGGTCTTTGGCCCCGGGGCGGCCCAGTTTCCGCGCGACAAGTTCCACGGTGCACCGATCGAACTGCGGCCAGGGGCGGCCCCCACCCTCCGGGCGGTGGATGGCGTGGAGACCTTGTTGGTGCTCTGACCGGGCCATGTGCCATGGCTCGCCGGGGAGCCGCGGCGTCCGATGCGGACTGGGATGCCGCACCCCGTCCTGGCCTCAAGCCAGGCTGAGGGCACGCGGCCGACCGGCGTGACCCAGTCCCCGCGAACTGGGCAGCGCAGGGGCCTCGTCCGCTGGCAAGGCCTCGGCCGGCGCTGAGTTCAGGTCGCCTTCCAGCCGGAAGCTGGACACCAGACCCAGCAGTTGCTGGGCTTGTTGGCGCAAAGCGACCGCGGCGGCAGCACTTTCCTCCACCAAGGCCGCGTTCTGTTGCGTGCCTTGGTCCAGGCGTTGCAAGGCTTGGCCGACGGCGGCGATGTCCTGCGTTTGCACGCTGGCGGACTGTGCGATGGTTTGCACCAACTGGCTGACGTTGTTCACCTGGGTGACGATGCCCTCCATGTCGCGGCCCGCGGCTTGCACCAAGTTCATGCCGGACTCGGTCTTGCCCACGCTGTCTTGGATCAGCTCCTTGATCTCCTTGGCCGCCTGGGCGCTGTGTTTGGCCAGATTGCGCACCTCACCGGCCACCACGGCGAAGCCGCGACCATGTTCGCCCGCGCGGGCTGCTTCGACGGCAGCATTCAGCGCCAGGATGTTGGTTTGGAAGGCAATGCCATCGATCACGCCAATGATGTCGCCAATGCGTTTGGCCGCCTGGGTGATGGCATTCATGGTGCCGACCACTTCACTGACCGTGTGCTGGCCGGTGCGCGCGGCTTCGGTCGCAGAGAGTGACAGGGCGTTGGCTTGCTGGGCCGTGGCCGCGTTGTGCTGCACGGCGCGCAGCAGCTCGTCCATGGCGTGCGAGGTCTGTTGCAGGTCGCGTGCCTGGCTCTCGGTGCGCTCGCTGAGGTCGCTGTTGCCCGAGGCGATCTCCCGGGTGCCCACGGCGATGCTGTCGCTGCTGGCGCGCACCTGGGTCACGATGCCCGAAAGCTGTTGGCTCATCGCCCCCAGCGCTTGCAGCAGGTGACCGGTCTCGTCGCGTTGTTCGCTGTGGACCTGCACGCGCAAGTCGCCCTGGGCCACCGAGGTCGACACCTGCAGGGCCTGCCCCATGGCGTGGTTCATGGTGCGCGAAACCAGCACCATCAGGCCCCCGGCCAGCAAGGCAAAAAAGGCAATGGCTGAGACCACCAACACCAAGCGCTGTTCAGCGGCTTGGATGCGGTCGTTCAGGGACTTGGACAGCGTGTTCAAGGCCAGGGTGGTGAACTGGTCCTGGACTTCGATCATGGCGTTCAGCGTGGTGACGAATTCTGCCGGCGGGTGTTGGATGCGTTCTGACTGTGTGATTTCATGGCGTGTCAGCGCCAGGGTGGCTTGGGCTTTCCGCACCAAGGCCTCCACAGGGGCTTGCAGCGCGCTGGCGATGTGGGGGTCCGCTGCCACGGCTTTTTGCAGGGAGCGCTGGATGGTGTGCAGATGCAGATCGGCCATGGCCACGTAGTTGCTCAGGCGTTCGCGGCTGTCGGGCGGCGCATAGCCTTTCTGCAAAATTTCCTGGCCCAGGCCGCGGATGGGGCCCCAGGTTTCTGACAGGCGGGGCATGGCTTGCAGCACCGAGATGATCAGGTAGTAGGTGCCAGGTTCGGGGTCCAACACCAGGTCAGAGGCATCACCGATGGCCTCCAGTTGCGCCAGAGCGACGCGGATCACGGCGGTGTGGTCATCGGCGGCCACCTGGGGGGTCGGGGCCTGGGTATTGACCTTTGGCGGCAGCAGATTCCAGCTTTGCTCGAGTTGTTGGGTGAGCTCCACCAAACCCGCGTCGGGCAGTGGGACCACCGACTTCTTCATGTCCTGGATGCCTTGGGACACGGCCTGTTGCAGCTCCTTCAGTCTGGTCTCGCCGTCGCGCTCGCCGGACAAGACCTTGACGCTTTGGGTCCTGGTTTGTCGCAGGGTGCGAATGGTCTGCAGTGTCTGGCGGGCTGGATCGACGCCACTGGCTTCCTTCTGGGCTACTTGCAGGGCGGATAGATCTGCCTTCAAGGCGAGGTAGCCCGGGACCAGCATCATGGCCAGTCCCATCAGACCGATCAAAAGAAACTTGCTTCGCAGGGGGAGGTTGGCAATCCAGTGGCGCATAGGGAGCCGAATCCTTGTGGTGGGTTGGGTGGGCCGCTGTGCCGTGCGGCCCGCCAAGTCAGCGGGGAGGCACGTCACCCTTCCCACGCAAGGGGTATGCCAGACAGCGGCTGGGCGTCTGGATGGCTGTGAAAACCAGGCTGGCCGAGGTCGGTTTGGCCTGGCACCTGGCGCCCGCAATGGGTTATCTGATCGATTTACGCAATAGTCAAGCGCATTGAATGCGATTTATTTGGATGAAATATGAAATTAAAGTGCAGGTCAGCGCTGTAAGGCGCGACCATTCCACCCACCTCACGGAGATCTTCCTCATGATCCGCGCCACCCTGCTCGCCGCCACCCTGGCCATTGCCTTCAGCTCCGCCCAAGCCGCTCAGCCGCTGACCGTCAAGGTCTACAACGCCGATGGCAACAGCTTCAACGTCAACTCCACGCTGGTCTATGGTGAGAAGGACGCCATGGTCATTGATGCGGGCTTCACCCGCGCCGATGCCCTGCGCATCGCCGCCAATGTGCTCGACAGCGGCAAGCAACTGCGCACCATCTACGTCAGCCAGGCGGACCCCGACTACTACTTCGGTGTTGAGACGCTGAAAGAGATTTTTCCCCAAGCCGATGTCGTCACCACGCCCGCCGTGCTGGAAAAGCTGAGCTCGAAGTTGGCTGGCAAGGTCGCCTTCTGGGGCCCCAAGATGGGCGCCAATGCCCCTCGCCACCCGGTGGTGCCGCGCGCTTTGGAAGGCACGACCTTGACGCTCGAAGGCGCACAAATTGAGGTGCGGGGCACCCAAGGCCTGTTGGCTCACCGCCCCTATGTGTGGATCCCCTCGATCCGCGCCCTGGTTGGCAACATCGGCGTGTTCGGCAACATGCACGTCTGGACCGCTGACACCCCAAGCCCCGCGTTGCGTGCGGCTTGGGTGGCTCAATTGGACGAGATGACCGGTCTGCAGCCCGCCTTGGTCGTGCCCGGCCACATGAAAGCGGGGACGGCGGTGGACGCGAGTGCCATCACCTTCACCAAAGACTACCTGTTGAGCTTTGAAAAGAACCTGGCAGCCCACAAGACCAGTGCCGACCTGATCGGTGCCATGAAGAAGAGTTACCCGCAACTGAGCGATGGCGCGCTGTCGCTGGACATCGGCGCCAAGGTCAACACCGGTGAAATGAAATGGTAAGCAGGTGCTGAGGCCATGAGTACCCCCGTCACCGTCACTTATTTGTTCGACCCACTGTGTGGCTGGTGCTACGGCGCCTCGCCTGGGATCCAGGCGCTGAGCCAGCACCCGGATGTTCGCCTGGTCTTGGCTCCTTCAGGCCTGTTTGCTGGTGGTGGTCGGGTGCTGGATGCGGCGTTTGCCGGCTACGCCTGGTCCAACGACCAACGCATTGGGCAACTCACGGGCCAGCGCTTCAGCGAGGCTTACCGCCACCAAGTGCTGGGCCGCGAAGGGCATCCGTTCGACTCGACCGCACTGGGCTTGGCGCTGAGCGCCGTGGCTTTGACGGCGCCTGAGCGTGAGGTGGACACCTTGCGGGCCTTGCAGGAGGCCCGTTACGTGCAAGGTTTGGACACCTCAGACGCCACCGTGGTCGAGGCCCTGTTGCGAGCGTGGGGGCTGGTGTCCGCGGCCGAGCTGTTGGCCTCGGGAGCCCCTCAGTTGCTGGAAGCCCATGGCTCGCGTGTACAGGGGGCTCGGCGGTGGATGACCCGCCTGGGCGTGTCGGGGGTTCCGGCCCTGGTGCTTCATGGGGAGGGCGAACCGCGCTTGGTGAGTGGCCAGGCGCTTTATGGTGGGCTGGAGCCTTTGCTGCGTCGGCTGTTGCCGACCTGAGAAGGGGTGTCCCTCCAGCGTGAGGCGCTGATCTGTCAGGACTGGAGTCCAAAATGAATCTGCTCAGACTGGTTCTCAACGAGCTGAAAGCGGGGCGTTGGAGCGCCGCTCACCAACGGGTGCAGGATGAAGATTCGCCGCTGGCGGCCTGGCTGCACGGCCTCCTGCACGTGCAAGAAGGTGACTTGGAGGACGCCGAGTACTGGTATGGCCTGGCCGTGCGGCACTTTCGCAGCCGAGGGAGCCTGGCGCAAGAACTTCAGGCTTTCGAGGCCGCCCTTCAGTGGCGCGAGGCGACGTCCCAAGAGCCGCTAAGCTTGGTTTGAGCGCCGAGGGGTTCAGGGATGACCGGCCGCATCCTTCACCGCCTTGCGAGCCGCGTCCAGCGCCTCCACGGCGTCTCCTTTTTTGGCCTGCAGCGTGCCGGCCGCCTGATTCTTCAAGCCCTTGGCTTGCAAAGCCTTGTCATGCAGGATTTTGCCGGTCGATTCTTGGGTTTTGCCGATGGCGTTTTGGGTGGCGCCGGCGACTTGGTCTTTGTTGATCATGGATTGCACTCCAACGGGTGAGGCCCCGTCTGAACCTTGTCCTCGGCTTGAGGACTGGGTTGAGATTGAGGGTTGTGCGTCCGGGCGTCGGTGTGGCGGGGCACGCAGGCGTGAGCTTTCGCCTCAAGGCATGGGCGATCACGCAGCGCGGCAGGGGGACCGCCCGCAGCGGCGCCAAGTGGCAGGGGCAGCGTGCCTTGCTGCATGGAGTTCGTTACCGTACCCTGGGCCAGGTCGGCGGGCGCTGCGTCCTAGGATTCAAGGCTTGAGCATTTCCTCTTTCTCCAAGGCTGCGACGTGCAAGACGACACCATTCCGTCCCAACTGTTTCCTGAAAGCACGGGTTCCCGTGCCACCCCTCCGTCCCGATCTCAACGCCGAACCCGGGCCTGGTCGCGATGGGTTCTTTGGTGCTTGTTTGCCCTCGGGGCGGTGGCGCTGGCGAAATGGTTGTCCCGCATCATGGCTTGATGCAGCGCTGCAGGCCCGAATGGCGTGATCGGCCTGATGGCCCACGCCCTGGTAACCCACGGGCTTTTGACCCACCAAGAAAAAGCCCCTGACTCTTGCGAATCAGGGGCTTTCATTTGGTGCCGGAGAGATGAATCGAACACCCGACCTTCTCATTACGAATGAGCTGCTCTACCGACTGAGCTACACCGGCTGGAACCCAGGATTATACACCGGTGTGGTAACTCGTCACGCGATCGACTTCATTTTTTGAGCCCAGCACCACGCTGACACGCTCGTGCAGCTGGCCTGGAACGATGTCCAGGATGCGTTGGCGGCCGTTGGTGGCGGCGCCGCCGGCTTGCTCGACCAGCCAGCTCATCGGGTTGGCTTCGTACATCAGGCGCAGCTTGCCGGGTTTGTTCGGCTCGCGCTTGTCCCAGGGGTACATGAACACGCCGCCACGGGTCAGGATGCGGTGCACGTCGGCCACCATGCTGGCAATCCAGCGCATGTTGAAGTCCTTGCCGCGCGGGCCTTCCTTGCCTTGCAGGCACTCGTCGATGTAGCGCTTCACCGGCTCGTCCCAGTGGCGCATGTTGCTCATGTTGATGGCAAATTCTTTGGTGTCAGCCGGGATGGTGACGTTCTCTTGCGTCAGCACAAACGAGCCTTGTTCGCGGTCCAGCGTGAACATGCTCACGCCGTCGCCCACGGTCAGCACCAGGGTGGTTTGCGGACCGTACACGCAGTAGCCTGCAGCCACTTGTTGGGCGCCGGCCTGCAAGAAGTCCTGTTCGGTCACGCCGGGCGAGCCTTCAGGCTTCTTCAGCACGCTGAAGATGGTGCCGATGCTGACGTTGACGTCGATGTTGCTCGAGCCGTCGAGCGGGTCAAACAGCAGCAGGTATTCGCCTTGCGGGTAACGGTTGGGCACCAAGTAGATGCTGTCCATTTCTTCCGAGGCCATGGCGGCCAGGTGACCGCCCCATTCGTTGGCTTCGATCAGCACCTCGTTGGCGATGATGTCGAGCTTTTTTTGCACTTCGCCCTGCACGTTTTCACTGTCGGCCGAGCCGAGCACGCCGCCGAGCGCGCCCTTGTTGACGGCTTGGCTGATGCTTTTGCAGGCGCGTGCCACGACTTCGAGCAGCAGGCGCAGTTGCGAGGGAATGTGACCTTCTTCGCGTTGCTGTTCAACGAGGTAGCGGGTCAGGCTGATTTTTTGGGCCATGGTTTTCTTCTCCTTAATCGGCGAGGGCGCGTGTCACGACTTCGCGCACGTCGTTGCTGAGGTCGGCTTTGGCGGCCACGCGGGCAATGGCTTCGCGGGCGGCGCTGCGGTAGGGCTCGGCCAGCTTCTTCCAGCGGTCCAGGGCACGCGCCAGGCGGGCGGCCACTTGCGGGTTGATGGCATCCAGCTCGATCACGCGGTCGGCCCAGAACACATAACCTGCGGCGTCGCTGCGGTGGAAGGCGCCAGGGTTGGCGCTGCAGAAGCTGAAGATCACGCTGCGTGCCCGGTTGGGGTTGCGCAGGTTGAAGTCTGGGTGGTTCATCAGCTGGCGCACCGCCGGCAGCACATGGCCGCCATGGTCGGGTGCGCCGGCTTGCAGCGAAAACCACTTGTCAATCACCAGGGCTTCGTTCTTGAACAGGGCATGGAAGCGGCTCAGGGCCGGGGCGGCCAGTTCGTGGCCGCTGATGACCAAAGCACTCAAGGCGTTGAAGCGGTCGGTCATGTTGGCCGCGTCCTTGAAGCGCTGGAAGGCCTTGCCAGGCCAGACCGTGTCACCGCTGCGGCGTGCCGCCACACAGAGCTGGGTCAGGGCCAGGCCAGCCAGGGCGCGGCGACCGGAGGACACCGGGTCGGGCTGGTAGCCGCCGGTGTCGCGGTTGTCTTCCCAGGCCTGCTGCCATTGCGTCTGCAAGGCGGTGGCCAGTTGCCCGCGCATGGCTTCACGCACGGCATGGATGCGCTGCGGGTCGACCACGTCCAGCTGCTCGGCCAGGTAGGTTTCCGAGGGCAGGGTCAGCACCAGTTCCTTGAAGGCGGCGTCCAGGGCCGGGTCGGCCAGCACCTGGCGCATGGCGTCCAGGTAGGCCTCGTCGAGCACCGGGCTGTTGGCCAGGTCGCTGTCACTGGTGATGGCTTTGAGCGCGCGTGCCAGGGCCAGGCGTTGGCCGGCTTCCCAGCGGTTGAAGGGGTCGTTGTCGTGCGCCAGCAGGGTCAGCAGCTCGGTGTCGGTGTAGGCATAGTCCAGCACCACCGGGGCCGAGAAGTCGCGCAGGATGGACGGCACGGGGGCGCTGTCCACGTTGACGAAGGTCAGGGTCTCGCTGGCTTCGGTCAGCACAAAGGTGCGGGTGCCGGACTCGGCCTGGTTCCAGTGCGCCAGCTGCAGCGGCAGGGCCTGGCCCTGGGCGTCCAGCAGCCCCAGGTTGACCGGGATCACGAACGGGTCCTTGATGGCCTGGCCTGGGGTCGGCGCACAGCTTTGCGTCAGGCTCAGGGTGTAGCTGCGGGCGGCCGCGTCGTACTGGCCGCTGGCGTGCAGGCGTGGCGTGCCAGCCTGGCTGTACCAGCGCTTGAACTGGGGCAGCAGACGCGCCAGGTCGGACTGCGGGTTGGCGTCGGCAATGGCCTGGGCGAAGTCGTCGCAGGTCACGGCCTGGCCGTCGTGGCGCTCGAAGTACAGCTTCATGCCCTGGGCAAAACCGTCGCGTCCGACCAGGGTCTGCATCATGCGCACGACCTCGGCACCCTTTTCGTAGATGGTGACGGTGTAGAAGTTGTTGATCTCGATGTAGCTGTCAGGCCGCACTGGGTGGGCCATCGGGCCCGCGTCCTCGGGGAACTGCGCGGTGCGCAGCACGCGCACGTCTTCGATGCGCTTGACCGCCCGGGCTGAGGGGCTGCCGGCCAGATCTTGGCTGAACTCCTGGTCGCGGAAGACGGTCAGGCCTTCCTTGAGGCTGAGCTGGAACCAGTCCTGGCAGGTGACGCGGTTGCCGGTCCAGTTGTGGAAGTACTCGTGACCGACCACGCTCTCGATGTTGCTGAAGTCAGCATCGGTGGCGGTGGCCTGGTTGGCCAGCACGTACTTGGTGTTGAAGATGTTGAGGCCCTTGTTCTCCATCGCGCCCATGTTGAAGTCGCTGGTGGCGACGATCATGAAGCGTTCCAGGTCCAAGGGCAGGCCGAAGCGGGCTTCGTCCCAGGCCACGCTGGCCATCAGCGAGTTCATCGCGTGCTCGGTCTTGTCCAAGTCGCCGGGGCGCACAAAGACCTGCAGCAGGTGGTCCTTGCCGGCACGCGATCGGATGCGTTGCTCGCGGGCCACCAGTTGGCCGGCCACCAGCGCGAACAGGTAGCAAGGCTTTTTGTGCGGGTCCACCCACTTGGCAAAGTGGCGGCCATCGTCCAGCGCGCCTTCCTCGACCAAATTACCGTTGGACAGCAGCACCGGGTACTTGGCTTTGTCGGCGCGCAGGGTGACGGTGTAGCTGGCCATCACGTCCGGGCGGTCCAGGAAGTAGGTGATGCGGCGAAAGCCCTCCGCCTCACACTGGGTGAAGAAGGAGTCGTTGCTCACGTACAAGCCCATGAGCTTGGTGTTCTTGGCCGGGTTGCAGGTGGTGAAGATCTCCAGGTCGAAGGCGTCATGGCCTTCGGGCAGGTTCTCCAGCACCAACTGGTTGCCGTCCATCTTGAAGGACGTGCCTTGGCCGTTGACCAGCACGCGGGCCAGGTTGAGCTCCTCGCCGTCCAGGCGCAGGGCCTGGGGCGCGACGTCGCCATTGCGACGCAGGCGCATCTTGTTGAGCACGCGGGTCTTGGCGGGGTCGAGGTCGAACACCAGTTCAACCGTGTCGATCCAGTACGCGGGAGCGGTGTAGTCTGCACGGTGGATGGCCGTGGCTTGTCCTTCTCGCATCATTGGCTTTCTTTCCTGTGGGCCCGGGTCGGGCTTGGGGTGGATGGGGGGTCAGACGCCTTGCTTGAGCGAGGCTTCGATGAACGCGTCCAGGTCGCCGTCCAGCACCTTTTGGGTGTTGGAGATTTCGACGTTGGTGCGCAAGTCCTTGATGCGGCTCTGGTCCAGCACGTAGCTGCGGATCTGGTGGCCCCAGCCCACATCGGTCTTGGTGTCTTCGAGCTTTTGCTGCTCTTCCATGCGCTTGCGCATTTCAAAGTCGTACAGGCGCGAGCGCAGGCGCTTCCAGGCCACGTCGCGGTTGCTGTGTTGGCTGCGGCCGTCCTGGCACTGCACCACGATGCCGGTGGGCATGTGGGTCAGGCGCACGGCGGAGTCGGTCTTGTTGATGTGCTGACCGCCGGCGCCGCTGGCGCGGTAGGTGTCGGTGCGCACATCGGCCGGGTTGATGTCGATCTCGATCGAGTCATCGACTTCGGGGTAGACGAACACGCTGGCAAAGCTGGTGTGGCGACCGCCCGACGAGTCGAAAGGCGACTTGCGCACCAGGCGGTGGACGCCGGTTTCGGTGCGCAGCAGGCCGAAAGCGTACTCGCCTTCAACTTTGATGGTGGCGCTCTTGATGCCGGCCACATCGCCCGGGGTTTCGTCTTCCACCGTGGCTTTGAAGCCCTTGCGCTCGGCGTACTTCAGGTACTGGCGCAGCAGCATGCTGGCCCAGTCGCAGGCTTCGGTGCCACCGGCGCCGGCTTGCAGGTCCAGGAAGCAGGGGCTGGGGTCGGCCGGCTGGTTGAACATGCGGCGGAACTCGAGCTGCTCGATCGATTGCGTCAGCTGCGCGCACTCGGCCTCGATGGTTTCGAGGCCGGCTTCGTCGCCGTCTTCCTTGCTCATTTCATAGAGCTCGGTGTTGTCGGCCAGCTCAGTGGTGAGGCGCTCGATCACCAACACGATGTCGTCGAGGGCTTTTTTCTCTTTGCCCAGTTCCTGGGCTTTCTTGGGGTCGTTCCAGACGCTGGGGTCTTCCAGCGAGGCGTTGACGGTCCTCAGGCGTTCAGCTTTGGCATCGTAGTCAAAGATACCTCCGTAAATCGACCGTGCGGGCGCTCAGGTCCGCCAGGTTGGTGCCGATGAGGTTGACGCGTTCTGCTTCCATGATTTTTTCCTGTGAGTGTTCGGGGGCAGGCGACGGGCGCCGCAAGATGGCGGCGCCGGTGGCGTGCAAACCCTGCATTTTCTCACGGGTCTTGCTTGGGCAGGCGGGGGGCGTGTCGGGGGCGCCCATAAAAAAGACCGCCGAAGCGGTCTGTGGCAGGGCGCAGCGCCAGCCCAGGCGGGCTGGCAAGGGCTCTCAGGGGATCACCATCAGGGTGAACGGCGGCACATAGGCCTGCAGCGTCACGAAGATACCGACCAGGCAGGCCAAGGCGATCGAGTGGAAGAACACATAGCGCAGGATGTCGCCTTCGTGGTTGAACCAGCGGGTGGCGGTGGAGGCCACGACGATGGACTGTGCGTCGATCATCTTGCCCATCACGCCGCCCGAGCTGTTGGCGGCCCCCATCAGGTTGGGCGACAGGCCCAGTTGCTCGGCAGCCACCTTCTGCATGCCACCAAACAGCACGTTGGAGGCGGTGTCCGAGCCCGTCAGCGCCACGCCCAGCCAGCCCATCAAGGTGCCGAAGAAGGGGTAGAACATGCCGGTCGAGGCAAAAGCCAGGCCCAGGGTGGTGTCCAGGCCGGAATAGCGGGTCAGCGTGCCCAGGGCCAGCATCAGCACGATGGTCAGCAGCGAGTAGCGCACCAACCAGACAGTCTTGCCAAAGGACTTGACCAGGGCGGGCACGGTGTAGCCCATCACCAGACCACCGACGATGGCGGCCAACAAGATGCCGGTGCCCGTCATGGACAGCAGGTTGAGCACGAACTCAGCGCTTTCAGCCGTGGCCTTGGGGACCACTGGCGGCACTTTTTCGATCATCTTGTGCAGTCCGTCGATGGCGAACTTGGGGGCCCAGATGCTGTTCAAGAAGGTCTTGGTGACAGGCAGCCCCCAGACGAACACAAACACGGTCAAGATGACCCAAGGTGTCCAGGCCTTGACCACGACGGCGCGTGGGTGCACGGTGGGGACGGTGGGCTTTTGCGCTTCGCCGCCGCTGGCCTCATGGCCCTTCAGGGACACGGAGGTCCAGACCTCCGCAGGCTTCCACACCTTCAGGAAGCCGACCAGGGCCGCCATCGAGCACATGGCCGCGATCACGTCCACCAGCTCCGGGCCCATGTAGTTGGACACCAGGAACTGCGGAATGGCAAAGCTGAGGCCGGTCACCAAAATGGCGGGCCAGATCTGCTTCATGCCGCGCCAGCCAGCGAAGGCCCAGATCAGCCAGAAGGGCACCAGCAGCGAGAAGAAGGGCAGTTGGCGGCCGATCATGGCCGACACCTCGGCCAGGTCGTAGCCGTGCACCTTGGCCAGCGTGATCACCGGCGTGCCCAGCGCGCCATAAGCCACCGGGGCGGTGTTGGCGATCAGTGACAGGCCCGAGGCGGCCAGGGGCGAAAAACCCAGACCGATCAAGATGGCGGCTGTCACCGCCACCGGGGTGCCAAAGCCGGCTGCGCCTTCAAAAAAGGCACCGAAGGCAAAGGCGATCAGCAGCAATTGCAGACGGCGGTCTTCGGTGATGCCGGCAATCGAGTCCTGCAGCACCTTGAAGCTGCCGTTTTGCTCGGTCAGCTGGTGCAAGAAGATGATGGTGAGCACGATCCAGCCAATGGGCATCAAGCCTGTGAGGCCGCCCAGGAAGGCGGCTTTGCCGGCCATGTCGATCGGCATGCCGAAGGCCAACACGGCAATCGCGATGGCGCTGAGCAACCCCAGGCCAGCTGCGATGTGCGCTTTGAGGTGCAAAAAGCCAAGGCCGACCAGCATGACGACCACGGGTACGGCCGCCAGCAGGGTGGACAAAAGCATATTGCCTGTCGGGTTGTAAACCTGTTGCCAAATCATCTGTTATCTCCTGTGTTGTTGATGGGGCACAGGGACTTTAGCCAGCCGATTTGGCGCATGGCTGTCGTGAAGCTGTCGGTTCGGCCCTTCGAGCCTGAAAAAATTTCACAGCTCGATTGCGGAATTTGATGCGGGCTGACTTGAGGCTTGAAAGGCGAAGAAATCCTTTTGTTTCAAGGGTTTACACGGCTTGTGGCAGAGTTTGTGTTGTGTTCGCTGATGAGGTCTTGAAGAAGGCCACGGAGCGCACCAATTCCGCGGCTTGCTGCTGCAGGCTCTGCGCTGCCGCTGCGCTTTGTTCGACCAAGGCGGCGTTTTGCTGGGTTGTCTGGTCCAGCTGTTGAATGGCCAGTCCGATCTGGCTCACCCCCGTGCTTTGTTCGCGGCTGGCTGCGCTGATCTCGGCCATGAGGCGGGTCACCTCGGCGATGGAGGTCACCAGCCTGGTCATGGTCTGACCCGCCTGGCCGGCGACCTCCGCGCCTTGGTTGACCTCGCTGTGGCTGGTTTGGATCAGGGCTTTGATTTCACGCGCCGCCGCGGCGCTGCGTTGGGCCAGTACCCGCACCTCGCTGGCGACCACGGCAAAGCCGCGCCCCTGCTCGCCCGCCCGGGCGGCCTCCACGGCGGCGTTCAAGGCCAGGATGTTGGTCTGGAAGGCTATCCCATCGATCACCCCGGTGATGTCGGCGATGCGGTGAGCGCTGTGCTGCATTTGCTGCACGGACAGCACCACCGATTGCACAGCCTGGCCCGCTCTTTGGGCCGTGCTGGAGGCGTCGCCACTGACGTGTTCCGCCCGGCTGGCGTTGTCCGCGTTGTTCTGGACTGTGGCCGACATCTGCTCCATGGCGGCCGAGGTCTGCTCCAGTGCCGAGGCCTGCTGCTCGGTGCGCAGGCTCAGGTCGTGGTTGCCGACGGCGATCTCGGCGCTGGCGTGGGCCACGCCTTCGGCACCGGCCCGCACTTGGCTCACGACCTCGGACAGCCGGGTTTGCATGTCGGCCATGGCGCGCAGCAGATCGGCCAGTTCATCGCGGCCGTGGGCGTGCATGGGCAGGCTCAGGTCGCCATCGGCCACCGCCCGGCTCAGCCGCACCGCACGGCCCAAGGGGGCCGTGACCGAGCGGCTGAACCCCCAGGCGCCCAGCCCGCTGAGCACGCAAACCAAGCCCATCACGCCCAGACTGATGCCCGTGCTGGCGCGGGCCTGACGGGCCGCTTCGGCGCCTGAGGCTTCGCTGGCCTGGCGAATCAAGGCAGTGGCCTGGTCCAGCAACTGGGCCGGTTCACGGTCAATGCCGGTGACTGCTCTGTCGCCGGCTGAAGCGTCGAATTGCGCTGCCTCGTAGGCCGCGAGGCCCTGGCGGTAGGCCTGGCCCATGCGCTCATGCGATTGAGAGAATTTTTGCAGCAAGGCCCGGGCTTCGGGGTGATGAACCTGGCTTTGCAGGGACTGGGCACTTTGACGCACGGCGGCTTCTTGCTTTTCGAAGGCACTCCAGTAGCGCTGGCGCTGCTTGTCGTCACGGCCCCGCAGCAGCACGTTCTTCCATTCCTGGATCTGCACCTTGAAGTCACTGAGCAGTTGCACCGCGCCCAGGGCGTGCTCGTGGTCGCGCTGCACGACCTCTTGGTAGACGTTGATGGACTGGTTGAGCTGGAACAGCCCGAACAAGGCGGCGGCCAGCAAGGCGGCCAAGGCACTGGCGAAGGCCAGCGGCAGTTTGAGACTCAGGCGCATGCGCTTCTCCTCCACCAACTCAGTGGCCGCGGAATCGGCCGCCAGGGGATGCTGGTCGCCGTGCCGCTGCTCAAGCGCCTAGTTTTGCAGAGATTGCGTTTTTTGTCTCAAGTTGTATCTAACGTCGGCTTTTCACGCCAGAAACTCCGTCAACAGCCCCGCCAGCACTTCGGGCTGGTCGTGGTGCAGCATGTGGCCGGCGTTCTCGACGCGGGCAATGCGGTGTTGGGGCACGCGGCTCAGGCGTTGGTGGTATTCGGCGAGGGTGTACTGGCCTTTCCACCATTGGCTCAGGCTGTCGTCGGCCGCCTCCACCGCCAAGACCGGGGCGCTGATGCGCTGGTACAGCTCCAGCGCCTCATCGGCACGGTAAATCTGGGCACTGGTCACTTTGTGCGCGGCCTCGCCCAGGATTTGCCAACGCGCCGGGCCATCGGCTTGCGGCAGCGCTTGAGCCCAGTGCTGGGCCAGCCACTGCGCTTTGTCGGCACCCAGGCGTGGGTTGGTCTTCATCAGGCGCTGGGCCACACCCTCCAGGCTGTCATAGCTTTTGAGGGCCATTTCGCCGCGCTGCAAGGCCTTGAGCTCATCCATCCACTTGGCATAGCGGCCCGGTGCCTGTGAGGGACGCGAGGCCGGCAGGCCAAAGCCTTCGAGGTTGACCAGGCGTCGGATGCGTTGCGGCCGGGCGCCGGCGTACATCATCACCACATTGCCCCCCATGCTGTGGCCGACCAAGTCCACCGGTAGATCGCCCGCGCAATGGTCGAGCAGGAAGTCCAGGTCGCCCAGGTAGTCGGCAAAGTGGTAGTGGTCGCAGGCGGGCCCCGTGGTCAGGCCAAAGCCGCGCCAGTCGGGGGCGATGATGTAAGGATCACCGGCCAGGGCGTCGACCACAAACTGGTAGGACGCGGCCACGTCCATCCAGCCATGCACCAGCACCAGCGGGGCCCGGCCCGGCTGGGGCTGGCCCCAGACGCGGACGTGGTATTGGTGGCCCCGGATCGGGATGAATTCACTGCGGGAGGGGCGTCGTGGCACGTACATGCCTTCCATGATACGAACTCCCGCAGTGCCCAGTCAGTCAAGCGCAGGACAGGGCGACCCCCCATGGCCAACCCCTGCAGGGCGGGGCTCAGCACAATTTTCGGCACGCTCGTACACTGCTGCGGTTTGTGTTTTCCGAGGGGCGTGCAGCTGGGCGGCCAGCGGCCTCGGATTGCCGTCGATAGCCCTCTTTTGGGGCCTTGGGCCCCTTGTTTTTGATCGGAGTTTCCATGAACCAAGTCCAGCTCGGACAAAGCGACCTGCGCGTCACCCCGGTGTGCCTGGGCACCATGACCTTTGGTGAGCAAGTCGATGAAGCCCATGCCCACGCCATCCTGGACCGCTCGCTGGCCTTGGGCGTGAACTTCCTGGACACAGCCGAGATGTACGCCGTGCCGGCCCGCGCCGAAACCTGCGGCGCCACCGAGACCATCCTGGGCCACTGGTTCGCCAAGAACCCGGGTGTGCGGGAGAAGGTGGTGTTGGCGACCAAGGTGGCTGGCCCTTCGCGCGGCATGCCGTGGATCCGTGAGGGTTCGGGCATGACGGCTGCAGACATCCTGGCTGCCTGCGACGCCAGCCTGCGCCGCTTGCAGACCGATGTGATCGATCTGTACCAAATCCATTGGCCGGAGCGCCATGTGCCTGCGTTCGGGGCCTTGTACTTTGATCCGGCCAAGGACAAGTCGGTCACCTCCATCCACGAGCAACTGGAGGCCTTGGGCCAGCTGGTCAAGGCCGGCAAGGTGCGCTACATCGGCCTGTCCAACGAGACCCCTTATGGGGTGCACGAGTTCGTGCGCCTGGCCGAGCAGCACGGACTGCCGCGGGTGGCCACCGTGCAAAACCCGTACTGCCTGATCAACCGCAGCTACGAAAACGCCTTGGACGAGAGCTGCCACCGCTTGGGCGTGTCGCTGCTGGCGTATTCGCCGTTGGGTTTTGGCCTGCTGACGGGCAAGTACGACGCCAGTGGCATCGACGGCCCGGACGCCCCCAAGGACGGCCGCATTGCGCGCTACGAGTCGGTGCGCAAGCAGCGCTGGGGTCGCCCTGAGGCCCTGGTGGCCGCGCGCCGCTACAACGCGCTGGCGCGTGAGCACGGCCTGACCCCCAGCCAGCTGGCGCTGGCCTTTTGCTACACCAAGTGGCAGGTGTCCAGCACCATCATTGGTGTGACCTCGGTGGCTCAGCTGGAAGAAGACGTGGCGGCTTACGGCACCACGTTGTCGCCTGAGCTGCTGGCGGCCATTGATGCCATCCGCTGGGAACTGCGCGACCCGGCCATCTGAGTGGCCGCGGGCCCCGGCACAGGGGCCCGCGCTCACCGCCTCGCCACCCCCGTTGGTGCCGGCCCGCTTCAGGCCGCCGTGGTGCTGGGGCGCACCCGGCCTGACACCCAGGGCGCGCTGCCCGGCTCTCCCAAGTCCCAGAACAGCCCGGCCATGACCGCCAGGCCCTCGCGCGCCACCGAGCCCAGCAGGTGCTCGTTAGGCGCGTGCTGTGCGCAGGCCGGGTAGGAGTGGGGCACCCACAGCGTGGGCAGGCCCAGGCCATCGGCAAACAAATCATTGGGCAGCGAGCCCGCCAGGTTGGGCATCAGCACGGCGGGTTGGCCGGCGCTGGCCTGCATGGAGTTCAGGGCCCAGTCCACCCAGGGGTTGTCCAGGTCCAGGCGGGTGGCACCGCAGGCCATGCTGACCTCGACCTGCACCTCCTCAAAGCCTTGCGCGTCCAGGTGGGCGCGCACATGGTCTTGCAGTCGGGTCCAGTCGGTGCCCACCACAAAGCGCAGTTGACAATGGGCGACGGCGTTTGGCGGGATGGCGTTGACCGGGCGCGTGGCGGAGCCCGCGCCCAGGGCCAGCACCTCCAGCGTGTTCCAGCCGACCAATTGCTCTGCCGGGCTCAGGCCGGGCTCACCCCAGCCGGGGCTGAGTTCGGGGTCGTCGATGCCCCCGCCCACCGGCACCTCGCGCAGCGCCTGGCGCAGGCGCTCGGGTGGCGGGGGCGGCAGCAGGCCTGGCACCAGCACGCGTCCTTGCGGCCCGACCAGGCTGGCCAGGGCATGGCTCAGGCGGATGGCTGGGTTGCTCAACACGCCGCCCCAGTTGCCCGAGTGGTAGGCGCGTTCGCGGCTGGTCACGCGCAGCGAAAAATTCACGGCGCCACGCGAGCCCAGGAACAGGGTCGGTCGGCTGGCCTGGGCGCGCGGGCCATCGCTGGCCAGGAACAGGTCCGCGCTCAGGGCGCGGCGCTGTTGCTCGCAAAAAGCGGCCAGGCCCGGGGAGCCCGCTTCTTCGCCCATCTCCAGCAACACCGTCACGTTGTAGCCCAGGCGCTGCTGGCGCGCCTGCAGCGTGTGTTCCAACGCGGCCAGCACGATGCTGTGTTGGCCTTTGTTGTCGGCACTGCCTCGGCCGTACCAGCGATCGCCCTCGATGGTCAGCGTCCAGGGGCTCAGGCCCTCGCGCCAGCGCGCGTCCTGCCCATTGACCACATCGCCGTGGCCATAGCTCAGCACGGTGGGCAAGGCCGGGTCTTCGACGCGGTGCGCCAGCAGCAAGGGGCCGGCGCCGGCCACGGGGTTGTCGTGGATCTGCACCTCAAAGCCCAGGCGGCTCAGCCAGGGCAGGATTTCTTCACTCAGGTAGCCGCGCAGGGCGGTTTGGGTGGCGGCGGGGGCGTCGGGCCCTAGGTCGCTCTCGGTGCGCCAGCCCAGGCGGCGGTTCAGGTCGGTGGCCAGGCCGCCGGTATCGAAGTACTGGTGGACTTGGGCCAGGAGTTGGGTGCGGGTCATGGGCTGGTCAGGCTTTCTGGGAAGGGTGGAGGGGCGCTCAGGACGCGATGTAGCGGTCCTTGCGGTGGTTCATGGTGAGGATCAGGTTGAGCATCACGGCGCCGCCAATCGACAGGGCGACATGGCTCAGCGGAGCGGTCCACAAGGCCAGCAGCACGATCACGCAATCGACCGCCATTTGGATGTGGCCGGCCTTCCAGCCCCTGCTTTCTTGCAGGTAGAAGGCCAGGATGCCGATGCCGCCCAGGCTGGCGCGGTGGCGAAACAGCATCAAAAAGCCCACCCCCATCAGCAGCCCACCCAGCACGGCGGCATAGGCGGGGTGCAGGGTGTCAAACGACACCAGCTGGGGCGTGATTTCGGTCATTGCCGACAGCATGGCCACCGCGGCCATGGTCTTGAGCACAAAGGCGCGGTCCATCTTGCGCCAGGCCAGCACGTAAAAGGGCAGGTTGAGCACAAAGAACACCTTGCCGAAGCTGTAGCCCGTGGCGTAGTGCAGCAAGAAGGCCAGGCCCGCCATGCCGCCGCTGAGCAGGTGGTCGCGCGAGTAGATGGCCACGCCCAGGGCGATCAGCAGCGTGGCGGAGAACAGGGCCAAGGCGTCCTCGAACAGGCTGTGGCGGGTCAGCTCGCTGACCGGTGAGGGCGGTGCCGGTGCAGCGGGCGCTGAGGACGTGGGGGCGGGCGGTTTGGATTCAGGTGAGTTCATCAGATGGGTTCCGTGTGAGGCCGGGCGCGCTGTGTCCAGGCGCCTGGGCGTCTGGGCAAGCAAGGGGCGGGCCGCGTAGGAGACCATTCTTTCACCCTGCAGGCAGTGATCGGGATCAGAGCCTGTTCATTCCAGCGTGACTCTGGCGCGCGCCACGGCAGCGCGGAACTGGGTGATCTCCAGCTCCATTTGCTTGATCAGCTTGGGTGAGTCCAGGAACACCGCTTCCATGGACTGCGCGCGGAATTGGGTCTGGACTTCTGGCTGGGCCATCACGCGACTCAGTTCCTGGCTCAGCCGGGCGATCACGGCCGGTGGGGTGTGGGCCGGGGCGGCCAGGGCATACCAGCCCTCAAAGCTGGCGTCCTCCAGCTTGAGTTCGGCCAGGGTGGGCACGTCGGGCAGGCTTGGGATGCGTTGGCGGCTTGGCGTGGCCAGGGCCCGCAGCTTGCCGGATTTGAGGTGGGGCGCCGCGCTGGCCAGGGTGTCAAAGGTGGCTTCGACCTCTGCCGACATCAAGGCGGTGGTGACCTGGGCACTGCCCTTGTAGGGGATGTCTTGCATCGACACCTGGGCCGCCAGGCCCAGCAAGATGCCAGCGAGGTGCGGCGCGGTGGCGCTGCCATAGGTGGCGTAGCGCACGGCGCCCGCCTGTTTGCGGGCGGCGGCCAGCAGGTCGTTGAGGGTCTTGAAAGGCGACTGGGCCGGCACCACCAGCACCAGCGGGGCGCGCGCCAGCATGGCCACGGGGATCAGGTCTTTGAACGGGTCGTAGCCAATGCGCGGCTTGAGCGCCGGGTTGACGGTGAAACTGGTCGAGCCCGACACCAGCAGCGTGTAGCCGTCGGGGGCGGCACGCACCACGGCTTCGGTGCCGATCTGGGTCGAGGCCCCGGGCTTGTTGTCCACCAACACGGCCTGGCCCAGCCGCGGGCTCAGCGCTTGTCCCACGGCCCGGGCCACGATGTCCGTGCCGCCGCCGGGCGGGAAGGGCACCACCAGGCGCAGGTTGTGCGTGGGCCAGGCGGCGCTGTCGGCGGCCTGGGCGCCCAGGGGCGATCCGGCACTCAGGGCCAGCAGGGAGAGGGCGGTGCGGCGGTGCATGGAGCGGGTCATCCTGTGGGAGACGCCTGCGCGTCGGTGGGCACGCGGGCGTGTGGGTTGAGGTGTGTGGCGTTGTGTGAGCTGATTAGACGACGGGCCAAGGGTCTTCAGGTCTGTTTCTTGCGTTGCCTTCGTTAGAGAATTAACAAAGCACCGTTGCTTGATTTGGAAGGGAATACGGCCATGAAACTGCCCCTGTTCAGCTTGCCCCTGCGCTATTTCGTGGTGGTGGCCCGTGCGCGCTCGGTCAGTGAGGCAGCGCGCCAGCTGCATGTGGCGGCCTCGGCGGTGAGCCGCCAGATCACTTTGTTGGAGGAGAGCCTGGGCCTGCCCTTGTTCGAGCGTGCGCCGCGCGGCATGGTGCCCACCGCGGCGGGTGAAAAGCTGTTGGCCCATGTGTTGAGCGCAACCGAGGAGGGCCATTTTTTGCTGGAGCAGCTGCGCGGCCTGGCTGGGCGACCGCGCGTGCGCTTGGCCTGCACCGAGGGCTTTGCGGCGGGCTTCATGGCTGGGGCCTTGCAGGCTTTTCGGGCCCGGCACCCCGAGGCCCAGTTGGAGCTGAATGTGGTGGCGCCAGACCAAGTCAATGTGCTGCTGCGGCAGGGCGAAATCGACCTGGGCCTGAAGTACAGCCTGAGCCCCGAAAAAGAGGTGGCGGTGCTGCACACGGTGCAGGCACCCGTGATGGCGGTGGTGCGCGTCGGCCACCCGTTGGCGGGCAAGCCCCGCATCCGGGTGCAGGACGCCGTGCGTTTTCCGCTCGTCCTGGGGGCCAGCGGTACCACCAGCCGACGCTTGTTTGACCTGGCCTGTAGCCAACAAGGGGCGCAGTACGTGCCGGCGGTGGTGAGCAACTTCTCGCCCGCCTTGCTGTCGATGATGGACAACCAGGACCTCATGCCCGCGGGCTATCTCACGGTGGCGCACTGGGTGGCGCGGGGGGAACTCAAGGCCTTGCCCTTTGTCGAGCCCGAGTTGCAGCAACGCCGCTTGTGCCTGTTGGCCCAGGCGGGGCGCAGCCTGCTGCCGCCTGTACAGGCTTTTGCCGACTTGCTGGTGGCTGGCGTGGGTGAGTTTGGCAAGCGCAAGGTGCGCGCCAGGCCTTTGCGCAGTGCGAGCGCCATGCCCCCCGGCGCCGCCGTGTCGGCCTGAGCCGGCCGCCCATTGCTAACATGTCGGCCCGGATGGAGGGCACCGCTGTGCCCGGTGGATGTCATGGCTAAAAAAGATCACGTTTCTGAAACCCCTGCCACCCAGTGGCTCAAGGCCCACCGCGTGGCCTATACGGAACACCCTTACGAGTACCTGGAGCATGGCGGTGCCTTGCACAGCGCCGAGGTGCTGGGGCAAGACCCCTTCACGGTGGTCAAGACTTTGATCATGCAGGACCAGGACGCCAAACCGCTGGTGGTGTTGATGCATGGCAACCGCAAGGTGTCGACCAAGAACCTGGCGCGCCAGATCGGAGCCAAGTCGGTGGAGCCCTGCGCCCCCGAGGTGGCCAACCGGCACAGCGGCTACCTGGTGGGGGGCACCTCGCCGTTTGGTACCCGCAAGACCATGCCGATCTACATCGAGGAGAGCATCCTGGCCCTGCCGTGCATCTGCATCAATGGCGGGCGACGTGGCTTTCTCGTGGGTTTGGATCCGCAGGTCTGCGTCCAGCTGCTGGGTGCACGGCCGGTGCAATGCGCGCTGGCAGAATGAGCGCCCGGGGCCCTGTGCCCCCTTGTTGTGTGTGCCGGGTGGCTGGTAGGCCCCCGATGTCGATGCTTTGTTGAGAGGACCGTTACCTTGCAGACTTTTTACCCCCTGGCCGCCACGGCCCTGGCCTACCTGCTGGGCTCGCTTTCGTTTGCCGTCATCGTCAGCCGCTTGATGGGGCTGAACGACCCGCGCACCTACGGCAGCAAGAACCCGGGTGCCACCAATGTGCTGCGCTCGGGCAGCAAGGCCGCGGCCATCGTCACCCTCTTGCTGGACGCCCTGAAGGGCTGGCTGCCGGTGTTCTTGGTGCGTCGTTACGGCGCGGCCTTCGAGCTGGGCGACGGCACCATGGCCTTGGTGGGCTTGGCAGCTTTCTTGGGCCACCTGTACCCGGTGTTCTTCCGCTTTGTGGGCGGCAAGGGCGTGGCCACGGCGCTGGGCGTGTTGTTTGGGGTTGATGCTATTTTGGGCTTGGCCGCGGGCGCGGTGTGGCTGCTGATGGCCGTGTTGTTCCGCTACTCCTCGCTGTCGTCCCTGGTGGCGGCAGCCGCAGCGCCCGCGCTGTATGTGCTCGCCAGCGGCACGGCTTGGTATGCCGAAACGCCGGTTACCTTGGCCCTGGTGGTGATGGCGGCGCTGCTGTTTTACCGCCATCGGGAGAACATCCAGCGCCTGTTCGCCGGCACCGAGTCCAAGCTGGGGCAGAAGAAAAAGGCTTGATGGCTTGAGGACTGCGGCAGCGGCCCGGGGTCATGGTCCTGCTGAGCTCGGCCTCTGCTTCAGAGCATGTCCGGCGGGTGATTGCGCGCCACCTGGAGCATCACCGTGTGATTGATCATCAGGCTCACCGCGTGGGACGGCATGGCCGCCTGGATGCGGTGATCGCCCCGGGTGGTGTTGTACAGGCGTGGCTGCGGGTAGGGCTCGCCGCGCGCATTGATCAGGCTGGCCACCAGCGGCTGGTTGGCGCGCTCGGTGCGGCGCAGCACCACGGCCAAGTCCTGGTTGTCCAGCTTCACATAGGTGCCCGGGGGACACAGGCCCACCCGGCGCACCAGCACCTGGGCCACGTCGTCTTGGCGGCCTTGGCTGGCGCCAATCACCACGCGCAAGGAGTCGGTCACGCTTTTGCCCACCCGGCTGCGGCGCGGGCTGATCATGGCGGCGTAGCGGTCCACCACCTGCAGGATGTGGGTCAGGCGCAAGCCGGGGTCGGGTGTGCCGCCAGGCACCGGCAGGGGCAGGTTCTCGTGGTGCGAGGCCACCACGGCCAGCCACAGTTCATCTTGGATGCCGACCCGGGCCAGCAGCAGGCAGCTTTTGACCGAGTGGGCATCGATGTTGGATTGCTGCTCGACACTGGGGCGTTCGCGCTGTTCGGCCAGTTCGTCTTGCAGCGCCGTCATGGCGATGTTCATGGTCAGTGCGGCGGCAATCAGGCTGTCGCGCTGCTCGCGCGGCAGTTTGACTTCCTGCGCGATGATGTGGCACAGGGCCGCACAGACCAGGGCGTGGGTCGTGCTGTAGCCAGCGATCGAGGTGCCCGCCATCTGGAACAGCAGGTACAGGCCGGTGTCAGCGTCTTCTTCAAGCAGGTCCTGCAGCCAGCGGTCGTACTGGCGGATTTTTTGCGCAAAGTCTGGCACGCTTTCGGGCACCGTCAACAGCAGGCCCAGGCTGGACTCCAGATCCCCCCACAGCGTGAGCAGGTCTTCGTAGCTGGTGGTGTCAGGCTCTGACACCAAGGACATGGGGACGGTATCGTTCAAGGCTTTTTATCCAGCACCATTTGGTCGCCGACCTGACGCATCTGAAACCGGCTCAGGTAGCTGTTGCCCAGCAGGACATAGGGCAGGGCATTGCTGAGCACCACGGCGTCCACGTCGTACACCTCGACATCGCCCACGCGCAGGGTGCTCAGCTTGAGCGGCCACGCTGCCGTGCTGCCGTTGGCGGTGCTCATGGCCACTTGGGGGTTGGCCAGGTAGGCCAGGCCCATCCGGTCAGCGTCGGGACGGCCAATGGCCACCAGGGTGGCGCCGGTGTCGAGCATGAACTGCATCACCTGGCCGTTGATCATGCCTTGGCTTTTGAAGTGGCCACCGCTGTCGGCCGTCAGGGATATTTTTTTGCCATTGGGCGATTTCAGCCCAGGGTTGGCCGTGTTGAGTTGCACCGGGGCGTCACCCAGGCGCAGGTTGAGCCGGCGGCCGTCTTGTTCGACCACGGCCTCGTCTCGGCCCACCGAGAGCACGCGCACACCCAAGTGGCTATCGCCCACCGCCACTGTTTTGGGGGGCTGCTGGCCAATGACCAGCAGGGCCCGGCCGCCCAGCACGCCGCTCAGGGCCACCGGCTCGCCTGCATGGGCCCAAGCCACCGTGCTCAAGGCGCCAGCCCAAAGACAGCGGCCCCAGCGGGTCAGGCCGGGTGAACGCAGCAGTGAGTGGCCCATGGGCATGGATTGGCGCGTTCAGTCGCGGAAGTTGTTGAAGTCCAGCGGCACGTCCGTGATGTCCTTGCGCACCAAAGCCATGGCGGCTTGCAGGTCGTCGCGCTTGGCGCCGGTCACGCGCACGGCGTCGCCCTGGATCGCGGCCTGGACCTTGAGCTTGCTGTCTTTGATCAGCTTCTGGATCTTCTTGGCCACGTCGGATTCGATGCCGTTGCGCACCTTGATCACTTGCTTGACCTTGTCGCCGCCCACCTTCTGGACCGCGCCCTTGTCGAGGAAACGCACATCCACATTGCGCTTGGTGAGCTTGTTGCGCAGGATGTCTTCGACTTGGTCGAGTTGGAATTCGGCGTCGCCGAACAAGGTGATTTCCTTGTCCTTGAGTTCGAGGGCGGCCGAGGTGCCTTTGAAATCGAAACGTGTGCCAATTTCCTTGGCCGCGTTTTCAACGGCATTCTTCACTTCGACCAGGTTGGCTTCACAGACGGTATCAAAAGAGGGCATGGGAGTACAGACGGAGCAGATGAGACAATAAGAGCGATGTTAGTCGAGAAAAATGCCCCGCTCCAAGCCTGCAATACCTTTGGCATCGTGGCCCGGGCCCAGACCCTGGTGCGTGTGCGCGATCCCCTGGACCTGAGGGCCATCCTGGCCGACCCTGAACTGGGGCCTCAACCCAAATTTGTGCTGGGTGGCGGCAGCAACATCGTGCTCACCGGCGATGTGCGCCCGGTGGTGCTGAAGATGGAAATCCCAGGCATCCGCCTGTTGGAAGAAACCCCGCGGGCCTGGATTGTCGAGGTCGGTGCTGGCGTGTCCTGGCACGAGGCCGTGGTCTGGACGCTGGCCCAGGGCCTGCCGGGGCTGGAGAACATGGCCTTGATCCCGGGCACGGTCGGGGCCTCCCCGGTGCAAAACATCGGCGCTTACGGGGTCGAGCTGCAAGATCGTTTTGAGTCGCTCGACGCGTTCGATTTGCTCACGGGTCAGACCTTCACGTTGGACGCGGCCCAATGCGGCTTTGGTTACCGGGATTCGGTGTTCAAACATGCCGCCCCAGCGGACCCCCAGGCTGAAGGTGCCTCGCGTGGCCTGGGTTTGGCGGGGCGGGCCGTGATCACCCGCGTGCGCCTGCGCTTGCCCAAGCCCTGGAAACCGGTGCTGGGCTACCTGGACCTGGAGCGCCGCCGCGTCCAGGCCGGGATTGATCAACCCAGCGCCCAGCAGATTTTTGAATGGGTGTGCGACATCCGGCGCAGCAAGCTGCCCGACCCCGCCCTGATCGGCAATGCCGGCAGCTTCTTCAAGAACCCTTCGGTCACGCCCGAGCAGTGCGCCGACATCATCGCGCGCGAGCCCAAGATCGTGCATTACCCCATGCCCGATGGCAGCATCAAGCTGGCCGCAGGCTGGTTGATTGACGCGTGCGGCTGGAAGGGCAAATCGGTCGGCAAGGCCGGCGTGTATGACAAACAGGCCTTGGTGCTGGTCAACCGGGGGCAAGGCTTGGACAGCGTGACCGGGGGCGAGGTCATGACCTTGGCCGGTGCCATCCAGACCAGTGTCTATGAGCGTTTTGGCATTCGCCTGGAGCCCGAACCCGTGGTGATCTGAGCCGCCTGGCGAAGCCCAGAAAAAAGGCCAGCCCGGCATGACCGGCTGGCCTTTTGTGTTCAGGGGACGGAGGGTCCCCGGAGCGCGCTTTATTCGCTCTTGCCTGGCAGCGAGGGCAGGGGCGAGTTGCCGCCCAGCGACAGCAGGCCGGCCTGGGTGTAGATGCCCAGCTTGGCGCGGGTGTCCACGATGTCCAGGTTGCGCATGGTCAGCTGACCAATGCGGTCGGCCGGCGAGAAAGGCGCGTCCTCGACCTTTTCCATCGACAGGCGCTCGGGCGCGTAGGTCAGGTTGGGGCTTTCGGTGTTGAGCAGCGAGTAATCGTTGCCACGGCGCAGCTCCAGCGTCACGGTGCCGGTCACGGCGCGGGCCACCCAGCGTTGAGCGGTCTCGCGCAGCATGATGGCTTGCGGGTCGAACCAGCGGCCTTGGTACAGCAGGCGGCCCAGCTTGAGGCCGTTGAGACGGTACTGCTCAATGGTGTCTTCGTTGTGGATGCCGGTCACCAGGCGCTCATAAGCGATGTGCAGCAGGGCCAGGCCGGGGGCTTCGTAGATGCCGCGGCTCTTGGCTTCGATGATGCGGTTTTCGATCTGGTCGCTCATGCCCAGGCCGTGGCGGCCACCAATGCGGTTGGCTTCCAGGATCAGGGCCACGGGGTCGTCGTAGCGCACGCCGTTGAGGGCCACGGGTTGGCCTTCTTCGAAGGTCACGCTGACTTCCTCGCGCTTGACTTCCACGTCGTCGCGCCAGAAGGCCACGCCCATGATGGGGTTGACGATGCGGATGCCGCTGTTCAGGTTCTCGAGGTCCTTGGCTTCGTGCGTGGCACCCAGCATGTTGGAGTCGGTGGAGTAGGCCTTTTCAGCCGACATCTTGTAGCCAAAGCCCTGGGCCGTCATGAAGGCCGACATTTCGGAGCGGCCACCCAGCTCGTCGATGAAGGTCTGGTCCAGCCAAGGCTTGTAGATCTTCAGCGAGGGGTTGGTCAGCAGACCGTAGCGGTAGAAGCGCTCGATGTCATTGCCCTTGAAGGTGCTGCCGTCGCCCCAGATGTTGACGTCGTCTTCCTTCATCGCCGCCACCAGCATGGTGCCCGTCACAGCGCGGCCCAGCGGGGTGGTGTTGAAGTAGGTCACGCCACCGGTGGAGATGTGGAAAGCGCCGGCTTGCAGCGCGGCAATGCCTTCGTGGGCCAGCTGCGTGCGGCAGTCGACCAGGCGGGCCAGCTTGGCGCCATAGGCCAGGGCTTTGCGCGGGATTTCGTCGTAGTCGGGTTCGTCAGGCTGGCCCAGGTTGGCGGTGTAAGCGTAGGGCTCGGCGCCCTTGAGCTTCATCCAGAGCAGGGCTGCGCTGGTGTCCAGGCCGCCCGAAAAGGCGATGCCGACTTTTTGCCCGATGGGCAGTTGTTGCAGGATGGTGGCCATGTTCGGTCCTTGTGGGGTGGATCAGCCGAAATGGCAGATGTAGTGGTACGCCTCGGTCACGCGGATCTCGAAGGACGAGTTGCCCGGCACCTTGAAGGATTCGCCCACGCTGGAGGCGACCCAGGCATCGGTGCCCGCGAGTTTGTACTCGCAGGCGCCGCCCACGCATTCCATGATTTCCGGCGCACCGGTGTTGAAAGTCAGGGTGGCCGGCAGCACCACGCCAACGCTCTTTTTGGTGCCGTCGGCCAGGGTGAAGCCGTGGCTCACGCACTTGCCGTCGAAATAAACATTGGCCTTCGTGGTCAGGGCCACGTTGAGAATGGTGTCTGTGGTCATTCGGGTGAATCCGTTGGGGGTTGGGGCCAGGTGGCACCGGAACCGATCTGGCCTGAACGCAGCACTGCGTCAGACCGGGGGTTGATGGGCCAACTTTGGGCAAACAGAGATTTTAGGTCAGCGCGCGGCCGAATCTGACGCCACAGCCCGCTGCAGCTCGTCTTGCCGGGGCGCCGGGCCGCATCGGCGCCCCCAGAAAAAACCCCCAGCCGGCATCGGCCGGGCTGGGGGGCGGTGGTGGTCTTGATCGCAGATCGTCAGTTTTGGCTGGGGTAGATCGGCGCTGGCGCGTAGGTCGGAGCGGCGACAGGGCGCACCGTGGGGTGGCCACCGTAAGTGCTTTGGATGGGGCGCCCATTGAGCACCGGCGTCACTTGTACAGGGATGAACTGGCCTGGGTCATTGGGCGTTTGCATCATGTACTGGCGGCCTGCGTACTCATAGGTGACGTTGTAGCCCATGGTGCGGTTTTCGTAGCGGGTTTGGGTGCTGCAGTTCTGCACGTTCTGGACCTGGGAAGCCCCCGGGCCTTCAATCGAGTTGCCCAGGACGGCGCCACCCAAAACGCCCAGCACCGTGGCCACGGCCTTGCCAGTGCCGCCGCCCACGGCATTGCCCACGGCGCCACCGGCCACGGCCCCCATCACCGCACCGGCGCCCGACGTGGAACCCGGTCGGACCACTTCTTGGTTGGTGCACACCTGTTGGGGCACCGCCACCTGCTGGATCACCGGGATGCTGGACACCACACGGGCCATCTCTTGGGCGCCGGCGCCACCGGCGGCACCGAGGCAGGCCAAGCTGATCAGGGTGGTCGCAAAGGTTTTAGTCATGGAATACCTCGTTTCTGGAGTTCTGAACGCCCGCAGGCGTCTACAGGTTGACTGCAGTCTAGTGAGGTGGTTCCTGTGCTTGGTGCGCGGCGCTGTAAACAGTTGTAACAATGGGTTGTTGCGTCATGGGCTGCGCGCTGCAGCCCAGTCATCGGCCTTGAAGCCCACGCTGTACCGTGGCGTGGCCGCTTCGCCCCAGTCCACCACCGGGCGTTTGATGAGGCTGGGTTGGCTCAGCAGCAGAGCGCGAGCGCTGGCCGTGTCCTGCACGGTGGCCTGGGTGGCCGCATCCAGCTTGCGCCAGGTCGTGCCTTGGCGGTTGAGCAGCTTTTCCCAGCCCAGGGTGTCGAGCCAGTGGTCGAGCTCAGGCGTGGGCACACCCTGCTTTTTGAAGTCGTGGAAGGTGAAGGCGCGGCCCTGCTCGGTGAGCCAGGTGCGGGCTTTTTTGACGGTGTCGCAGTTCGGGATGCCGTAAACGGAAAGGGTAGGGGGATTCATGGCGCTGATGATGCCGCAGCCCGGCGTGCGCGACAATCCACGCTCTTATGAAAACCCCCTTGCCTTCCACCCTGGACGCTTGGCTGGCGCATTGCGAGCAGCTGCACCCGAAAAACATTGACATGGGCCTGGACCGCGTGCGCGACGTGGCCCGCCGCTTGGACCTGCGCTTTGACGCGCCGGTGATCACGGTGGCCGGCACCAATGGCAAGGGCTCGACCTGCGCCATGCTGGAGGCGGTTCTTCTGCAAGCCGGCTACCGCACGGGGGTCTACACCTCGCCGCATTTGGTGCATTTCCAGGAGCGCTGCCGGGTGCATGGCGAGACGGTCACGCCGGAGGCTTTGCTGCCTCATTTCGAAGCGGTCGAGTTAGCGCGCCTGCGCGGCGAGCCGGTCTCCTTGACCTATTTCGAATTCACCACCCTGGCGATCCTGCGCTGTTTGTCCTTGTCGGGGCTCGAGGTGGCGATCCTGGAAGTGGGCCTGGGCGGGCGCCTGGACGCGGTCAATGTGATCGACGCGGATTGCGCCGTCATCACCAGCATCGACCTTGACCACATGGAGTTTCTCGGCCATGACCGCGAAACCATCGGTCTGGAGAAAGCCGGCATCATGCGCACGGGCCGCCCTGTGGTGGTCAGTGACCCGGTGCCGCCGCAAAGCGTGCTCGACCGTGCGCTGGAAATCGGCGCCGACCTGTGGCGCTTTGGCACCGACTTCAATTTCTCGGGCGACAAGCTCCAGTGGGGCTGGGCGGGCCGAGGCCGGCGCTACAGCGGCTTGGCTTACCCGGCCCTGCGCGGTGCCAACCAATTGGTCAACGCCTCGGGCGTGCTGGCCGCCCTGACGGCCTTGCGTGACCGCCTGCCTGTCACGGCTCAGGCCGTGCGCAATGGTCTGGCCATGGTCGAGCTGCCGGGCCGTTTCCAGATCGTGCCGGGCCAACCGACCCTGGTGCTGGATGTGGCGCACAACCCGCATTCGGTGGCGGCCTTGACCGCCAACCTCGACGCCATGGGCTTTGCCCCCTGCACCCATGCCGTGCTGGGCGCCATGGCCGATAAAGACCTGGGCCCCATGCTGGCCAAGATTGGCCCGCTTGTGGACAAGTGGTATTTCACTGACTTGCCCACACCCCGCGCTGAGACGGCCGCGGGCCTGCAAGCCAAATGGCATGCGCTGCAAATGGTGGCCGGTGCGCGTCGGGAGGTGCCGACCTCTACCTACCACGATCCCATGGATGCGTTGAACGCGGCTGTCGCGTCAGCAGACCCGGCTGATAGAATCGTGGTCTTTGGTTCGTTCTTCACAGTCGGCGGCGTTCTGAAAGACGGAATTCCCCGTCTTCACGCCAAACACCTGGACGCCTGAACACCTCACCTCATGGCTTTTTTCAAGTTTCGCTGGCCCCTGGGGGGCGCTTCCAAGGGCCGTGACGAGCGCCCGCCTTCCGGTGCGCAAGCCGACAGCGTCGAAGTCTTGCGCCGCCGCGCGCGACACCGCTTGATTGGTTCGGCCGTGTTGGTGCTGGCCGGGGTGCTGGGGTTTCCGTTGTTGTTTGACACCCAGCCGCGTCCCATTCCGATCGACATCCCCATCGTCATCCCAGACAAGAACAAGGTGCCCGCGCTCGCCGTGCCCACGGCGGGCCCTGCGCCCTCCGGCATTGCGGCGGACGAGGAAGTTGTTCCGGCTGCGGATCGCCGAGACAACCGATCTGATGCCAAGTCGGTGGTGGCCGCCGCCGAGCCCCGCAAGGACGCGGTCAAGCCCGAGGCCAAAGCAGAGCCCAAGGGGGAGGCCAAGGCAGAGCGCAAGCCTGAACCCAAGCCAGAACACAAGGTGGAGGCCAAGCCGGAACACAAGGCCGACGCCAAACCAGAGCCCAAGAGCGAGGCGCGTGCGCCCGCCCGGCCGGAGCCCAAGGTTGAAGCCAAGGTGGACAACAAGCCGGAAGCCAAGTCTGACAAGTCCGACAAAAGCGACGGCAAATCTGATGACGCCGCCCGGGCCCGCGCCCTGCTCGAAGGCAAGGCGGCCCCCGAGGCGGTCGCGTCCGATGCGAACCGCTTCATCGTGCAAGTGGGCGCCTTCAGCGACGTGAACAAAGCCCGCGAGGCGCGGCTCAAATTGGAAAAGGCGGGTTTGAAGACTTACACCCAAGTGGTGGACACGGCCGATGGCAAGCGCATCCGCGTGCGGGTGGGGCCTTTCGCGGGCAAGGCAGAAGCGGATAAGGCGGCGGGGCGCATCAAGTCCCTTGATTTGCCGGCTTCCATCCTGACTTTGTAAGAATTCGTGCCCACAGAACAAAGGCTTGCCTGATGGCGGTGGTCGATATTGCTTTGCTGCTGGTGTTGGGCGCCTCACTGGTCATTGGCGCCTGGCGGGGCTTGGTCTACGAGATGGTGTCTTTGGCGGGTTGGGTGGCTGCCTTTTGGGTGGCGCAGTGGTTTGCGTTGGACGCAGCCGCCTACTTGCCTCTGGGTGGATTGGATGGACCCATTCGCTACGCGGCGGGGTTCTTGGTGGTGTTCATTGCGGCAATTTTTGCCTCAGCCCTGCTGGCCTTTTTGGCCCAGAAGCTGGTGGCGGCGATTGGCATGAGACCCGCCGACCGCACTTTGGGAGCCTTGTTTGGCCTGGTGCGTGGCGCTGTGTTTTTGCTCGCGGTGGCGGTGGTGGTGCAGATCACTCCGCTGCACGAGGGCGGGTGGTGGCAGGAGTCAAAAGGGGCACCGGTGCTTGCGGCGGTGCTGGATGGTTTGAAGCCGGCGTTGCCGGCGCAGTTTGGAAGATATCTTCCTTGATCGGGGTTTTGTCATGTGTGGAATCGTCGGCGTTGTCAGCAACGCCCCTGTGAATCAGCTCATTTACGACGCGTTGCTGTTGCTGCAGCACCGTGGTCAGGATGCCGCCGGCATCGTGACCCAGCAGGAGCGGAAATTCTTCATGCACAAGGCCAAAGGCATGGTGCGTGATGTGTTCCGCACCCGCAATATGCGCGCCTTGCCAGGCAATGTGGGTCTGGGTCAGGTGCGTTACCCGACCGCAGGCAACGCCTACAGCGAGGAAGAGGCGCAGCCCTTTTACGTGAACGCGCCCTTCGGCATCGTGCTGGTGCACAACGGCAATCTGACCAACGCCAAGGCGCTGCGCTCGGAGCTGTTCTCCACCGACCACCGCCACACCAACACCGACAGCGACTCGGAAGTGCTGCTCAACGTGTTCGCGCATGAACTTGAGCGTGCCACGCGCGGCCTGCCGCTGCAGTCCGAAGAGGTGTTTGCCGCGGTTCGCGCGGTGCACAAGCGCGTCAAGGGCTCCTACGCCGTGATCGCCCTGATTGCGGGCCACGGCCTGCTCGCCTTCCGCGACCCGCACGGCATCCGTCCTCTGGCCATGGGCCGCAGTGCCGATGGCACGGTGATGGTGGGCAGCGAATCGGTGGCCCTGGAAGGCACCGGCCATGTCTTCGAGCGCAACATCAACCCTGGCGAGGCCGTGTTCATCGACCTCAAGGGCGAGGTCCATTCGCAGCAGTGCGCCGAGAACCCCAAGCTCAACCCCTGTATTTTTGAGTTTGTGTACCTGGCCCGTCCGGACTCGGTGCTGGACAACATCTCGGTCTACCAAGCCCGTTTGAACCTGGGCGAGACCCTGGCCAAGCGCGTGGTGTCGACCGTGCCGCCGAGCCAGATCGATGTGGTCATCCCAATTCCTGAATCCAGCCGCCCCAGTGCCACTCAGCTGGCGCACCTGCTGGGCCTGCCGTACCGCGAAGGTTTCGTGAAGAACCGTTACGTGGGCCGCACCTTCATCATGCCGGGCCAGGGCGTGCGCAAGAAGTCTGTGCGCCAAAAGCTCAACGTGATCGCCAGCGAATTCAAGGGCCGCAACGTGCTGCTGGTGGACGACTCCATCGTGCGTGGCACGACCAGCCGCGAAATCGTGCAAATGGCCCGTGACGCCGGCGCCAACAAGGTCTACATGGCCAGCGCTGCGCCGCCGGTGCGTTACCCCAATGTGTATGGCATCGACATGCCGACCAGCACTGAGCTGGTGGCCCACGGCCGCACGGTGGAAGAAGTGCGCCAGATCATTGGTTGTGACGCGCTGATTTACCAGGATGTGGATGCCATGAAGGCGGCCATTGGCTCGCTCAACAGCAGCATCACGGGTTTCGATGCCTCGTGCTTTGACGGTGTCTACGTGACTGGCGACATCACCTCTGACGACATCGCACGCCTCAATGAGAACCGCGTGGGACAGGAAGAGGGCGGCGACACCGACACCTCCCGCCTGGCCTTGCCGAACGCCCAGGTGGCCTGAGGCCCGGGGCGCAAGCCCTGGCCGCTGCTGCCGGCATTGTCTTTTTTGTGTTCCCTGTGCTCTGGCCACCTCGGTGGCCAGTGGCCTTTAAGCCCTGACCTGTCATGACCTCCGCTTCCACCGCTGTGCGCACCCGCTTCGCACCTTCGCCCACCGGCTTCATCCACCTGGGCAACATCCGCTCGGCCCTTTACCCCTGGGCTTTTGCGCGCGCCAACCAAGGCGTGTTTGTGCTGCGCATCGAGGACACCGATGTGGAGCGCTCTTCGCAGGCTGCGGTGGATGTGATCATCGAAGGCATGAAGTGGCTGGGCCTGGACCACGACGAAGGTCCGTTCTACCAAATGCAGCGCATGGACCGCTACAAGGAAGTGCTGGTCCAGCTGCAGGCGGCTGGCCACGTCTACCCTTGCTACATGAGCATGGCAGAGCTGGACGCTCTGCGTGAAAAGCAGATGGCCGCCAAGGAAAAGCCGCGCTACGACGGCACCTGGCGCCCCGCCCCTGGCAAGACCCTGCCGCCCGTGCCCGAAGGCGTGCAGCCGGTGCTGCGCTTCAAGAACCCGCAGGGCGGTTCGGTGGTCTGGGATGACAAGGTCAAGGGCCGCATCGAGATCAGCAACGACGAACTCGACGACCTCGTGATTGCGCGTCCGGACGGCACACCCACCTACAACTTCTGCGTGGTGGTGGATGACATCGACATGGCCATCACCCATGTGGTCCGTGGTGATGACCACGTCAACAACACGCCGCGCCAGATCAACATCTTCCAGGCCCTGGGCCAAGAGCCCCCGGTCTATGCCCACCTGCCCACCGTGCTCAATGAGCAGGGCGAGAAGATGAGCAAGCGCAACGGCGCCAAGCCCGTGACCCAGTACCGTGACGAGGGCTATCTGCCCGAAGCCATGGTGAACTACCTGGCGCGCCTGGGTTGGTCGCATGGCGATGACGAGATCTTCAGCCGTGAGCAGTTCCTGTCGTGGTTCAACCTGGACCACCTGGGCCGCAGCGCTGCCCAGTTCGACGAAGCCAAGCTGCGTTGGGTCAATGCCCAGCACCTCAAGGCCATGGATGACCAGGCGCTGAGTGACTTGGTGCAGCCTTTGCTGCAAGCGCGTGGCTTGACGGGCTTGGATGATGGCCGCCTGCCGCGCATCTGTGGCCTGTTCAAGGACCGCTGCGACACCCTGGTGGTGCTGGCGGATTGGGCTCAGGTGTTCTATGCAGACAGCGTGACACCGGTGGAAGACGAGCGTGCCAAGCATGTGACCGAAGCCATCTACCCGGCGCTGGACACCCTGGTCGCCAAGCTGCAGGACTGCGCTTGGGACAAGGCCTCGATTGCCGCAGCCTTCAAGGAAGTGCTGGCACAATACGGCCTGAAGATGCCTCAACTGGCCATGCCGGTGCGGGTGCTGACGGTGGGCACAGCCCACACGCCGTCGGTGGATGCGGTGCTTGAATTGGTCGGAAGAGAAAAAATTTCGATTCGTTTGCAAAACCGCTGAAAATCTGCCTATAATTCAAGTCTCAGCAGTTAACGACTTAGAGAAATTTAAGAAGTTAGCCAGAAATCGCGAGATTTCAAGTGGGGGTATAGCTCAGCTGGGAGAGCGCTTGCATGGCATGCAAGAGGTCATCGGTTCGATCCCGTTTACCTCCACCACTTTGTTGAGTCGTCCAAGGTTTTGACCCTATCGTCTAGAGGCCTAGGACATCACCCTTTCACGGTGAGTACCGGGGTTCGAATCCCCGTAGGGTCGCCAAGTTTGTAGCACTTGGCTCTGGCAACAGAGCGCAAAAGCTGCCTGCCAGGAGTGGTAGTTCAGTTGGTTAGAATACCGGCCTGTCACGCCGGGGGTCGCGGGTTCGAGTCCCGTCCACTCCGCCAGTTTGAAGTCTTTGTGTGTCATCGGCATGTAAAGCGTTTTTTGGTGAGAGCCAAAAAATTGGGGGTATAGCTCAGCTGGGAGAGCGCTTGCATGGCATGCAAGAGGTCATCGGTTCGATCCCGTTTACCTCCACCAATTTTTGTCAGTTTCGGTTAGTCCAAGGTTTGACCCTATCGTCTAGAGGCCTAGGACATCACCCTTTCACGGTGAGTACCGGGGTTCGAATCCCCGTAGGGTCGCCAAGTTTGTAGCACTTGGCTCTGATTGCAGAGCACAACAGCTATCTACCAGGAGTGGTAGTTCAGTTGGTTAGAATACCGGCCTGTCACGCCGGGGGTCGCGGGTTCGAGTCCCGTCCACTCCGCCAATTAAAACGGCTCACAGAGTTTTCTGTGGGCCGTTTTTCTTTGTCTGTCGCTTTTGACGCAGAGCCGATGTGGCGCAGCATGGGGGCGAAAAAAAGCCAGGACTGCGCCTGGCTTGGTTCAGCGATGTGCCGGCCTTGACGCCGGCATGGGCCGTGCCGCTCAGCGCGGTGCCAAGCGAATGGCGCCATCCAGGCGAATCACCTCACCATTGAGCATGTCGTTTTCGATGATGTGCTGGGCCAGGCGGGCGTAGTCGTTGGGCGTGCCCAGGCGCGAGGGGAAAGGCACGCTGGCGGCCAGGGCGTCTTGCACCTCTTGGGGCATGCCGAACAGCATGGGCGTGCCAAAGATGCCGGGGGCGATCGTCATGTTGCGGATGCCGTTGCGGGCCAAATCGCGGGCGATGGGCAGGGTCATGCCGACCACGCCGCCCTTGGAGGCGCTGTAAGCCGCCTGGCCGATTTGTCCGTCATAGGCAGCCACCGAGGCCGTGGAAATCAGCACGCCGCGCTCGCCGGTGCTCTCTGGTTCGTTCTTGCACATGGCGTCGGCAGCCAGGCGGATCATGTTGAAGGTGCCCACCAGGTTGACCATGATGGTCTTGCTGTAGACGGCCAGGGCGTGCGGGCCGTTCTTGCCCACGGTTTTCTCGGCTGGGGCGATGCCGGCGCAATTCACCAAACCCACCAATTTGCCCAGCGACACGGCTTTGGCCACCACGGCTTGGCCATCCGCCTCTTGGCTGACGTCGCACTTCACAAAGGCGCCGCCGAGTTCACGGGCCACGGCTTCGCCCTTTTCGGATTGCATGTCGGCAATCACGACGGTAGCGCCGTTGGCTGCCAGCATGCGGGCCGTGCCTTCTCCCAGGCCCGAAGCGCCGCCCGTGACGATGAAAACGCGGTCTTTGATTTGCATGGTGTCTCCTGTGTATGACGTTTACGTAAACGTCAATTATGGCATCCGAAATCGGGGTGGCACAAGCGTGAAAAAGGCCTCGCGCCTAGAAGCGGGAGGCCTGTGCAGAGCAGCCGGTAGGACGTCTTAGCGAAAGCCGACCCGGTCCAGCATCTGCTGCACCTTGATCTGGTTCATGCCCACGGCGCTCACGGGAATCAGCTCGCTTTTGAAGCTGCCACCGGTCATGGCTTTGAGCGCGGGGTTGTCGAACTGCACCCCTTTGGCTACCGGCCATTCGTTGTTGCCGTTGGCGAAGTGGTTTTGCGCTTCGGGGCTCACCAGGTATTCCAGGAAGCGCACGGCGTTGGCTTGGTTTTTGGCGTAACGAGCCACCGCGCCACCGGCCACGTTGACGTGCGTGCCTTCGCCGGCCTGGTTCGGGAACATGATCCCCAGCTTGTCGACCAGCGCGCGGTCGTCGGCGTTGGTGGAGCGCATCAGGCGCGCCAGGTAGTAGGAGTTGGTCACCGCCACCGCGCATTCACCCGAAGCCACGCCCTTGATCTGGTCGGTGTCGCCGCCCTTGGGGCTGCGCGCCAGGTTGTCGTTCAGGCCTTTGATCCAGGCCTCGGTCTTGACCGGGCCCAGGTGTTCCACCATGGCGCCAAACAGGCTCAGGTTGTAGGGGTGGGAGCCCGAGCGGATGCAAATGCGGCCCTTGTTGACCGGGTCGGCCAGCTTTTCGTAGGTGTCCACCTCGCTGGCTTTCACACGCTGCTTGTCATACACCACGATGCGGGCCCGGGTGGACAGGCCGAACCATGCCGTGGCGCCTTTGTCGTCAGGCTTGGCGCGCAGCTGGGGCGCAATGGCCGTAGTGAGCACCTTGGACTGAATGGGCTGGAACAGACCGTCCACTTCGGCCCGCCACAGCCGAGCCGCATCCACCAGCAGGATCACGTCCGCGGGCGAGGCTTGACCCTCGGTCTTGAGGCGGGCCAGGATGCCCGCGTCGTCCGAATCTACGCGCTGGATGCGGATGCCCGTGGCCTTGGTGAAGTTGCTGTAGAGCGCTTCGTCGCTGGGGTAATGGCGAGCCGAATAGAGGTTCAGGACTTGCTCTTGGGCCCAAGACGGGGCCGCATTCAGCAGCATGGCACAGGACAGGGCAATGGTCTTCAGCACGGTTTTCACAGCATTCCTTTGGCAGCGCCAGGCGTCTCAATGTAAAAATTCAGTATATCAATGAATGCGAATCATTCTTGAATTGAGGGGTATGCCGACGGAGATGGACACAGGGCGGACACTGCGGTGGATCGATCCGCCAGGGTGACCGTGCGGCTCAATCCCCTTGCCGGCGCAAGGTGCGGCTGAGCAGCAGCACCGGCCCCAAACCCACCAGCACCAGGGCCAGGCTGGGCAGAGCCGCTTCGCCCAGGCGTTCATCCCGGGCCAATTGGTAAGCCACCACGGCCAGGGTGTCTGAATTGAAGGGCCGCAGTACCAAGGTGGTGGGCAGCTCTTTCATCACGTCGACAAACACCAGCAGCAGGGCGGCTGCGCTGGAGCGCCGCAGCAGCGGGGCATGCACACGGCGCAGCAGGCCCCACCCGCGCACGCCGAGCAGTCGGGCCGACTCATCCAGGCTGGGCGGGATGCGCGCATAGCCACTTTGCACGGTTTGCAGCGCCACGGAAGAGAAGCGCACCAGGTAGGCCAGCACCAGTCCCAGCACCGTGGCGCTGAGCCAGTACCCGGCTTGCGAGGCTGGCCAGTGCTGTTGCAGCCAGCCAAAAGGCAGCAACAAACCGACCACCACCACGGCGCCTGGAACGGCGTATCCCAATCCCACCAGGCCACAGACCAGACGCGACAGGCGGTCCGGGCGCTGGCGTTGCAAGAAGGCCAGTGTCAGCGCCAAGGCCACGGCCAACAGCGCGCTGATGGCGCCCAGTTTCAGGCTGTTGAGCGACCAGTCAATGAAGCGCGTCCAGGGCAGTTCGCTCGGTTCGGCCAGCAGCGGGCGCAGCATGAACAGCACCGGCAGCACAAAGCCCAGCAGCACGGGCAGCCCGCAGACCAGCCAGGCCAGGGTCAAGCCCGGGCCGGCCAACGGGGCGGGACGGGCGCTGCTCACATCGCCCCGGTCTGGCTTGGCCTGGCTGAAGCGCAGGCGGCGCCGGGCGTGGCGCTCCAGGGCCAGCAGGCTGAGCACCACCAAGAGCAGGCAACCCGCCAACTGGCCAGCGGCCACCCGGTCGTCCATGGCCAGCCAGGCCTTGTAGATGCCGGCGGTGAAGGTCTGGATGCCGAAGTAGCTCGACACCCCATAGTCGGCCAAGGTCTCCATCAAGGCCAGGGCCACGCCGGCGGCGATGGCGGGGCGGGCCATGGGCAGCGCTATGACGCGGATGCGGCGCGACAGCGGAGCGCCCAGCAGGCGGGCGGCCTCCATCAACTGGCTGGCACGTTCGCTCAGGGCGGCGCGCGTCAGCAGGTAAACATAGGGGTAGAGCGCCAGCGTGAACACCACGGCGGCCCCGCCCAGGCTGCGCACTTCAGGCAGCACCCGCCCTTGCAAGCCCAGGTGCTGGCGCAGCGCACTTTGCAAAGGCCCGCTGAACTGCAGGAAGTCGGTGTAGGCATAGGCCACCACGTAGGCCGGCATGGCCAGGGGCAGCAGCAGGGCCCATTCAAAAAAGCGCCGGCCTCGAAACTCGAACAAGCTCACGGCCGTGGCCGTGCCCAGGCCCACCGCGGTGACCCCCAGGCCCACCAGCAGGCACAGGGCCAGCGAGGTCCAGGCGTAGTCGGGCAGCACGGTGCTGGCCATTTCCAGCAGGATCTGGGTACTTTGCGCACTGCCTTGCAGGGCAAACAAGAGCACCGACAACACCGGCAAGCAGAGCAGGCCAGCGATCAGGAGCAGCAAGATGGAGCGGGGCCAGGTGCGCAGCATGAGGGGGAGGGCGTGAGGAGGGTGCATTGTAGGAGCCGCTCGTGGGCCTGCGCGGTCAGGGGCCTTGCCTGCGGCACCGGCCTGGGGTCCCTACAATCGGCGGCTATGTTTTTAGAGCTGTCCCAGCTGGAGGTCCGTTACCCAGGTCGCGCGCGCGCGGCGGTGGCTCAGGTGTCGCTGGGCCTGCGCGCGGGGGACATTGGTGTGCTGTTGGGGCCCTCGGGCTGCGGCAAGACCTCGCTTTTGCGGGCCGTGGCCGGGCTGGAGCCGGTGGCCGCCGGCGCCATTCGCCTGTCTTCGCGCGTGGTCAGCCAGGCGGGCCGGGTGGTGCCGCCAGAGCAGCGTCGCATGGGCATGGTGTTTCAGGACTACGCCTTGTTCCCGCACCTGAGCATTGCCGACAACGTGGGCTTTGGTTTGGCGCCACTGTCGCGCGAGGCCCGCTCAGCCCGGGTGCGCGAGGTGCTCGGCCTGGTCGGCCTGGAGGACGCACAGGGGCGCTTTCCGCATGAACTGTCGGGCGGCCAGCAGCAGCGTGTGGCCCTGGCCCGGGCCCTGGCGCCTCAGCCTGATCTGCTGCTGCTCGATGAACCCTTTTCCAACCTCGATGTCGAACTGCGCGAGCGCCTGGCCCATGAGGTGCGGGGCATTCTGAAGCAGGCCGGCGCCACGGCGCTGATGGTCACCCACGACCAACTCGAGGCCTTTGCCATTGGCGACGTGATTGGCGTCATGCAAGACGGGGCGCTGCACCAATGGGACGACGCCTATTCGCTCTACCACCGACCCTCCACCCGGTTTGTCGCCGACTTTATTGGCCACGGCGTGCTCTTGCCCGCCAGCCTGAGCGGCCAAGGGGAGGCCCTGCGGGTGCACACCCCCTTGGGCGATTTGCAGGACCTGAGCGAATGTCCCCTGCCCACGGCCTACCCTGGTGGCCTGTGCGATGTGTTGTTCCGGGCCGATGACATCGTGCACGACGACGCTTCGACCGTGAAGGCGCGCATCCTGCGCAAGGCCTTCCGGGGCTCTGAATTCCTCTACACCTTGAGCCTGAGCACGGGCGAAACCGTGCTGGCCCATGTGCCCAGCCACCATGACCACGCGGTGGGTGAGTGGGTGGGCATCCGGCCTGAGATGGACCATGTGGTCACCTTTGCCCGGCTCCCGGCGGCCTGAGCGGGCTGCCTTCTCTTTTCTTTTTCATGTCCATGCGTTTTCCATTCCTGCGGGGTACCCGTGCCCCATCGTGCTCGCGCCTGTTGGGCGGGCTCTGCCTGGCCCTGATGCTGCAAGCCTGCAGCGCACCGCCCCCGTTGCTGCCGGGTTCGGGAGGGGCGACCGCCACGTCGGGCGCAAGCGCTTCTTCCAGCACGGCATCGGTCACCACGCCCCCGGTGGTGGTGCCCAGCCCACCGCCACGCCCCCCGCTGAAAATCGGTCTGGCCCTGGGCGGCGGTGCGGCGCGCGGCTTTGCCCACATCGGTGTGATCCAGGTGTTGGAAGAGGCGGGCATCAAGCCGGACTTCGTGGTGGGCACCTCGGCGGGCAGCGTGGTGGCTGCGCTGTATGCCAGCGGCAAGACCGGGGCTCAGTTGCAGCAGGTGGCTGAGACCATGGAAGAGGCGGCCATCACCGACTGGACCCTGCCCCTGTTCAGCCGGGGCATGCTCAAGGGAGAGGCCTTGGGCCGCTATGTGAACGGCCTGGTGGGCAACCGCTTGATTGAGGACATGCGCCTGCCCCTGGGGGTGGTCGCCACTGACCTGCAAAACGGGCAGGGCGTGCTCTTCCAACGCGGGAACACGGGCACCGCAGTGCGGGCCTCAAGCGCTGTGCCCTCGGTGTTTCAGCCTGTGAACATCGCGGGCCGCGACTACGTGGACGGTGGCCTGGTGTCGCCCGTGCCCGTGCGCTTTGCGCGCCAGATGGGGGCCACCTACGTGTTGGCCGTGGACATCTCCAGCCCGCCCGAGGGCAACCTCGCCAATGACTCGCTGCAAATCCTGCTCCAGACCTTTGCCATCATGTCCAAGAGCATCAATGCCTGGGAGCTGAAAGAGGCCGAGTTGGTGGTCAAGCCCGCGCTGCCTGGTGTCAAGAGCGCCGACTTTGGCGCCCGCCGCCGCTCCATCGAAGCGGGGCGGGTCGCCATGCTGCAGGCCTTGCCCACCTTGAAAGCCGCGCTGGCTGCGCGCTGAACGCGACCTGTTGCGCCCCCGCCAAAGGTGCCAGGGGCGAGCAAGGTCAGAGCGTGCGGGCTGGCAGGATGCTGCCCTCGCAGGCGCCAAAACCAATGCGTGCTGCGCCGGCTTTTTCGCACCAGCCGCGCAACACCACGCTGTCGCCGTCTTCGAGGTAGACGCGTTGCTCGCCCTGGGGCAGGGTGACGGGCTGCTTGCCGCCTTGGGTCAGCTCGATCAGGGCGCCGGCCTGGTCCAGTGTGGGGCCCGACAGCGTGCCGCTGCCCAGCAGGTCGCCGGGCTGCAGGTTGCAGCCATTGACCGTGTGGTGCGTGACCATCTGCGCCAGCGTCCAGTAGGCGTGTCGGTAGCTGGTGCGGCAAATGCTGGCTGGCGCCAGGCCTGCACTGCGCATGGCTGGGGTTTGCAGGCCGACGTCCAGCTGGATGTCGAAAGCGCCTTCCTGGCGGTTCGCGGCCGAGTCCAAATAGGCCAGGGGCTGCGGGTCGCCGGCGGGGCGCTCGAAGCCGGTGCGGTAGGGGGCCAGGGCATCCAGCGTCACGATCCAGGGCGAAATGGTGGTGGCGAAGTTCTTGGACAAGAAGGGGCCCAGGGGTTGGTACTCCCAGGCCTGGATGTCACGCGCTGACCAGTCGTTGAGCAGGCAGAGGCCGAACACGTGTTGCTCAGCGTCATCCATGGCGATGGGCTCGCCCAGTTCATTGCCCTGGCCCAGGAACACGCCCAGCTCCAGTTCGATGTCCAGCCGGCGGCAGGGGCCGAACACGGGCTCGGTGGCCCCGGGCGGCAGGGTCTGGCCCACGGGGCGGTGAAAGCGCTGACCCGACACGCCAATGCTGGAGGCCCGGCCATGGTAACCGATGGGCACCCACTTGTAATTGGGCAGCAAAGGGTTGTCCGGGCGGAACTGCTTGCCGATGTTGGTGGCGTGGTGCACCGAGGTGTAGAAGTCGGTGTAGTCACCGATGCGCGCCGGCACGGTGAACTCCGCTTGGGCTTGCGGCACCAGGCAGGTGGCCACCGTGTCGGCACCGGCAGCGCCTTCGCGCAGCAGGCGCGACAAGGCCAGGCGCAGCGCGCTCCAGGCCGTGGGGCCCAGGGCCATCAAGGCATTGAGCCGGTCTTGCGCGCCAGCCTGCAGGGCGGCGGCCGCTTCACCCGTGACCAGGCCGGTGCGGGCCAGGGCGGCCAGGTCGACGATTTGGTCGCCCAGGGCCACACCGCCGCGGAAGGCTTCGTCGCTGCCTTGGCGACGGAATACGGCAAAGGGCAGGTTCTGGATCGGGAAGTCGCCGCCGGGCGTTTGGGCTGAGGCCAGCCAGCTGCGCAGTGCGGGGTGGTGGGTTTCGTTCAAAAGGGTGCTCATGCTTGGAACTCCGTGGCGTGCATCCAGGCCGCATGCTGGGGCGCGCGCTTGGTGCGGCTCCACTCTTCCAGCATGTCCCATTTGACCGCCGCAGCCTTGCCCAGCAGCTCGGGCGTGCTGGTGTCGGCAGCCAGTTCCAGGCGGTGGCCGTTGGGGTCGAAGAAGTAAATCGACTTGAACAAGGTATGGTCGGTCACGCCCACCACCTCGATGCCGTCGGCCTGCAAGCGGGCCTTGACGCGCTCCAACGTGGCGACGGAGTCGACCTGGAAGGCGATGTGTTGCACCCAGTCAGGGGTGTTCTCATCGCGACCCATGGGGGCTTGCTGTGGCAGTTCAAAGAAGGCCAGCACATTGCCGCCACCGGCGTCCAGGAAGATGTGCATGTAGGGGTCGGGTGCCTTGGTGGAGGGCACTTGGTTCTCGGCAAAGGCGAGCTGGAAGTCCATTTCCAGGTACTTGGTGTACCACTCGACGGTTTGCTTCGCGTCCTTGCAGCGGTAGGCCACGTGGTGGATTTTCTCGATCAGCATCTCAGGCTCCTTGGTTCATGGGGCAATGGTGAAGGTGTCAAAGGGCGAGCACGATGCGCTCGCCCAAGGCCCGCGAGCAGCAGGCCATCATGCGTTGGTTGGATTGGCGCTCCCCCTTGGTCAGCACCTTGTCGCGGTGGTCGATGTCGCCGCTGAGCACGCTGACTTCGCAGGTGCCGCAAAGGCCCTCACCGCAATCACAGGGGATGTCGACGCCTGCGGCCTGCAAGGCCTGCAGGAGGGTCTGGTGGCGTGGTACTTCGACGCGCAGGCCAGAGTCTTGGAGTTCGACGACGAAGGCGTGTTCCTTCTCGGGGTCCAGTGCGGCGTGTTCGGCACTGAAGTGCTCAAAGCGCAGTGTGCCTTCGGGCCAGGCCTCGGCCAGGGACTCCAGCTCGGCAATCAGCCGGTCGGGACCGCAGGCATAGACCCGGCAGTCCGCGCCGACGCTGGCCAGCAGAACGGGCAGGTCCATGCGCTGTCCCTGGTCCTTCAGGTGCAGGCGCAAGTGCGGGCCGTGCGCACCTTCGGCGCGGGCCAGCAAAGCCATGTGCTGGCGCGAGCGGCCGGCGTAATGCAGTTCGTAGCGGTGGCCCAGGGCGCGCAGCCGATCGGCCATGGCCAGGATGGGCGTGATGCCAATGCCCGCCGCGATCAGGATGTGGTGGCGCGCGCTTTCATCGAGGCGAAACAGGTTCTTGGGGCCGGCCATTTGCAGGGTATCGCCCACCTGCAGGGTGTCGCAAAAATGGCGCGAGCCGCCCCGGCCCTCGCTCTCACGCTGCACCACCACCTCGTAGCAGCCGCTTGAGGTGGGCGAGCCACACAGCGAGTACTTGCGGCGAAAGCCGCCCGCGATCAGGTCCACATGGGCGCCAGCGGTCCAGGCCGGTAAGCGGCTGTTCCCCACCGGAGCCAGTACAAAGCGGAACAGGTTCTCGCCCTCGGTCTGCTTGTCGCACACACACACAGTCCGGGTCAGTCCATCCTTCGGGGGCGGGCCGACCTGGAACTCGGCCAGCGTGACCAACTGCACCGGGACTTGGCGCTCGGGGTTGAGGGTGGGGTCCCACTCGACCCACAGCGCCGAGGGGCCGCGGAAGGAGGTGTTGGACAAGAAATCAAAGCTTTGTGGCTGCACCAGGCGCAGGTGGGGCAGGCGGCGCACAAACTCTTCCAGAAACACCCGCATCTGCATGCGGCCAATGTTTTTGCCCATGCACTGGTGGGCGCCATAGCCAAAGGTCAGGTGCTCGACCGCGTTCTCGCGGTACAGGTCCACCCGGTCTGGGTCCTCAAAGTGGCTGGGGTCGAAATTGGCCGAGGCTTGGACCAACAGCAGCTTGCCGCCTTGCGGGATGGTGACGCCGCCCACCTGCGTGGCGCGGGTGGCCTGGCGGCGCCAGGCAATGATGGAGCCGGCCACCCGCAGGCATTCCTCGACCGCATTGGGGATCAGCGCGGGTTGGGCACACAGGGCTTCCCAGCTGTCGCGCTGGGTCAGCAAGGTCATGAAGGCATTGGCGGTCGCGTTGGACGTGGTTTCGTGCGCCGCCGCCAGGATGGCCATCATCATGGAGCGCAGGTAAGACAGGGTCACCACCTCGGGGTGCAGCCGGTGTTGGCGAATGCTCTCGTACATCCAGCCTTCGCCATCGGGCTGGGCCAGCATGCCGTCCAGAATGGACTGGGCCGTTTGCCAGAAGCGTCCCACGTTGTGGGCGATGGTGAGCTGTTCCTCGGGGGTGGGCCGGCCCCAGGTGTTCAGGGTGTGGGCCACGGCAAACTGGCGCAGCTGCTCGGCGCCTTCGTCGGGCACACCCAGAAAATGCAGCGCGATGGTGAGCGGAATTTCGTAGAACATCTCCGCCACCAGGTCAGCCCGGCCCTGGTCGATGAAGCGGTCCATGTACTGGCGCGCGAGTTGGCGGATGGCTGGCTCATAGCTCATCAGGCGCTCGGGCAGGAAGGCGTCCATCAGCAGGCGGCGCCGCGCCATGTGATCGGGCTCGTCTTCGTTGACCATGGTGCGGTTCATGGCGAAGCCGTAGCGCTTCAGGATGGCCAGCACCTCGTCCGACGCCGGCGTGATTTTCTCCAGGGCAATGCAGGGCGAGAACAACAGGTTGTCGCGGAACACGGCCTTCACATCTTCATAGCGCGTGACCACCCAGTAGCCCAGCTCGGGGCTGTAAAACACCGGTTCCTCGTCACGCGCCCAGCGCAGGCTTGCCGCCGGGTTCTGCTGGTAGTCGGGCTGGAAGGGGTCGAAGGCCGCCGCCCGAGCGCTCACCGGGCAGCCGGTGGGGCTCAAGGCGGGGCTCAGGGCCGTGTGGTCGACCGGGCAGCGGCCTGTCGCGGTGACGGCGCTTTTCTGGGGCATGGCGATCTCCTTTTGCGTAAATGTATTACGCAAAAAGAAATCTCAAATACGTACTATTCCCTAGTGTTGGCGCCTGGGTAGCCCATCGCGCGGCTGATGACCCGGGCTTCGTGCAGCAGGGCTGGGCAGATTGCGCCGTCCGGGTGCAGGTCGAAGCCACCGGTGGCGCCCAGCGTGGCCAGGGTCGCGCAGACCTTGCCCGTCGCATCAAAAATCGGCGCGGCCAAGGCGCTGATGCCGCGCAGCATGGCGTCTTGCACCACGGCATGGCCGCTGGCGCGCACTTGCTGGCGCAGCTGTTCAATGGGGCGCGGGCCGCTCAGTTGGGCGCGCCGGTCCGCTGTGGCTTGGGCGAACTCCTGCTCGGCCAGCGCCAGCACCTGGCGATCATCGGAAAAGCCCAGGAACACCCGGCCCGCGGCCGACCACAGCGTGGGCATCACCGAGCCGGCACGCATGTTCACCGTCACTGGCAAGGTGGGTTCTTCGATGCGCAGCACCGTGGGCCCTTTGTTGCCCATCACGGCCAAAAAGGCGGTCACCTCCAGCGATTCGCGCAAGCGCACCAAAGAGGCCTCGCCCAAGCGGATCGGGTCGCACTGGCGCAGCGCGGCCAAGCCGATGGAGATGGCCTCCTGGGCCAGGTAGTAGTGCTGGTTGGCCGGTGACTGGTCGACAAAGCCTTGCTGGCACAGGCTGGCCAGGTAGCGGTGGACCTTGGCCGGGCTTTCATCCACCTCGGCCGCGGTGGCGGTCAGGCTGGCCGCGCCCCCCAGGCGGGCCAGCGCCTTCAGGATGCTCAGCCCCATTTCGGCGGACTGAACCCGTTGGCGGCGGTCGGCGGGGCGTGTGGAAGAAGTGGGTTCACTCATGGGCGGTGGTTGGTGGGGCTGTTTCTAAGGGAAAACGTGAATCCTTGTTTTTACGCATAGCGTATTAACATCACGCCAATATACCGAATTGGAGCGAAGGTGAGAACATGCTGAAAACACGACGTGGGCTGCTGGCGGCTCTGGCACTGCCTGTCTTATGCCTGGGGGGCTTGCCCGCCCATGCACAAAGCTACCCAGCCAAGCCCATCCGCTGGCTGGTGCCTTATCCGGCAGGTGGGGGCTCGGATTTTCTGGCCCGCACCGTCGGCCAGCCATTGTCGGCCCAGATCAGCCAGCCGGTGTTGGTGGACAACAAGCCCGGGGGCAACACCGCCATCGCCGCCACAGAGCTCGCCCGCTCGGCCGCTGACGGCTACACCATCTTGTCGGCCGACAACGGCACCATGGTGTTCAATTCGGCGCTCTATTCCAAACTGTCGTACAGCCCCAGCAAAGACCTGCTGCCGGTCACTTTGATGGGCAAGTTCCCCATGATTCTGGTGGCCAGCCCCGCGTCGGACATCAAGGACGCCAAGGACCTGATTGCCCAGGCCAAGGCCAAACCCGGCAGCATCAACTTTGCATCGGCCGGCGCCGGTAGTCCGCACCACCTGGCGATGGAGTTGCTCAAGGTCGATGCGGGCATCTTCATGACGCACATCCCTTACCGTGGTGCTGCTCCAGCGCTGACCGATCTGGCCGGTGGTCAGATCCCCGTCATGATGGTGGACTTGGCTGCCGGTGGCGCTTTCATCAAGGCTGGCAAGGTGCGGCCTTTGGCCGTGGCCAGCGCCAAGCGCCTGCCCCAGCTGCCTGAAGTGCCGACCTTTGCCGAGCTGGGCTACAAGAACGTTGAGGCCTCGGCCCAGGTGGGCATCGTTGCCCCCGCCGGCACGCCGGCGGAGGTGGTGGCCGCTTTGCAAAAGCAGGTCGCTGCGGCCATCAACCAGCCGGCTGTGAAGCAAAAGCTGATCGACTTTGGCATCGAGCCCGTGGCCAGCACCCCTCAGCAGTACGCCGATTTGATCCGCACCGAGACGGTGCGCTGGCACAAGATCATCAAGGACCAACGCATCTCGCTGGACTGAAGTCGCCAAAAAAAAGCCCAGTCAGAGACTGGGCTTGAAAGGATCCCTGAGCCAGAGGCGTCGAAAGGATCCAGGAGACAACTGCGGGGTGATTCAAGCCTCTAGAGGCGGGTCCACCCACCCGGCGCGCAAGGCTGCCGGGTGTTGAAAAAGGCTCAGCGCTTCTTGGCGGCGCTGGTGGTGGTCTTGGCCGCGTTCACAGCGCTGGCAGCCACGGCGTTGAAGTTGGCTTCGGCCACATCGGTGGCTTGCTTGACAGCCTTTTGCACCGATTCGAATGCGTTGTTGGCAGCGGTCACGGCGCTCTTGATGGCGGCGACGGCGGTTTCAGAACCGGCGGGTGCGTTCTTGGCAGCGCTGTCCACCAGGGTGGCCACGGTCTTTTGCACTTCAGCGGTCTTGCCTTCCACGGCCTTGCCGAATTCAGCGCCGGTGCCCGAAGCGATGTCATACAGGTGACGGCTGTAAGCGGCAGTCTTTTCGGCCAGGGGCTGGAACAGGCCAGCTTGCAGGGCCAGCAGCTCTTGGGCGTCCTTGACGCTCAGCACGGCTTGGGTGTGGCTGGCAGCTTCTTGCAGGGCGGCGCGCGAAGCGGTCACGTTCAGTTCAACCAGCTTTTCCAGGCCTTCGAAAGCCTTGGTGGTCAGACCAAACAGGGTTTCAACGTTGGCTTTGTGGGCGGCCAGGACTTGTTCGGGGGTCAGCGACATGAGGAACTCCTAAAAATAAAAAGGTGAACTGACAAGGTCTCTGCTCTGAACCGATCAAGTCATGTTGCAGTGCAGCATGGGTTGAAGTATGCGACGGCGCTTGGCGCTTGGCAAGCGTTTTTTGCTGCACTGCAACAAAATTCTTGCGTGCGCGTGGAAAACCTTGATCCGCGACAATTTGCCAATGCAGGCTTTTTACGCAGATCACTTTGTCTTGCCCTTGCCCGAGGGCCACCGATTTCCCATGCAGAAGTACCGCCTGCTGCGCGACCGCTTGGTGGCTGAGTTGCCCCAGGTGCGCATGCTGGAGGCGCCGCGCGCCACCGATGGTGAGTTGGCCTTGGCCCATGCGCCGGCCTATGTGGCAGCGGTCCAGGACGGCAGCTTGGATGCCGCACAACAGCGTGAGATTGGCTTTCCCTGGAGCCCCGCCATGGCCGAGCGCTCGCGCCGCTCTGTCGGGGCCACCGTGGCTGCGTGCCGTGCGGCCTGGCAAGAAGGCATCGCTGCCAACCTGGCTGGCGGCACCCACCATGCCAGTGCGGACCGTGGCGGTGGCTTTTGTGTCTTCAATGACCTGGCCGTGGCCGCGCGGCTGATGCAGGCCGAGCACTTTCGCCGGCACCGCCGCGCCCTGAAGGTCCTGATCGTGGACCTGGATGTGCACCAGGGCAATGGCACGGCCAGCATCTTTGCGCGCGATGACTCGGTGTTCACCTTGTCCCTGCATGGCGAGAAGAACTTTCCGTTTCGCAAAGTGGCGGGTGATTTGGATGTGGACTTGCCCGATGGCTGCACGGACGAGGCCTATTTGCACGCCCTGGAGTTGGCCTTGGAGGCGGTTGAGCAGCGCTTTGAACCGGGCTTGGTCTTGTACCTGGCCGGGGCGGACCCGCACGAGGGAGACCGCCTGGGGCGCCTCAAACTCAGCTACGACGGCCTGGAGGCGCGCGACCGCCGCGTGCTGGACTGGGCCTGGCGCCGAGCGCTGCCGCTGGCTTTTGCCATGGGCGGCGGCTACGGGCATGACCTGGCCAGCACGGTGCAGGTGCAGTTCAACACCTACCGCGTGGCTGCGGATTACCACGCGCGCTGGCGGGCCAGACCGGCGCCCCGGGCGGCTTGAGGGCACGGTCCCACCCGACGAAAAAAAGCGCGACCTCCTGGCTTGGAGATCGCGCCTGGCCCGCAGCCGGGGCCGCGGGCGGGTGAGGGGCCTCAGCCCGGCATCACTTCTTGAGGTCGAAGCGGTCCAGGTTCATGACCTTGGTCCAGGCCGCCACGAAGTCGCGCACCAATTTGGCTTCGGCGCCGTTTTGGGCATAGACCTCGGCCAATGCCCGCAGCTGCGAGTTGGAGCCGAACACCAGGTCAACCCGGGTGCCCGTGCGCAGCACGTCACCGGTCTGGCGATCCCTGCCCTCGTACACGGTGGCGTCGCTGGCGCTGGGCTTCCAGGCGGTGCGGATGTCAAGCAAGTTGACGAAGAAGTCGTTGCTCAGCACGCCCACACGCTGGGTCCAGACACCGTTCGGGCTGGCGTTGGTGTTGGCGCCCAAGACACGCAGGCCACCGACCAGCACGGTCATTTCAGGGGCGCTCAGGGTCAGCAACTGGGCTTTGTCGATCAACTGCTCTTCCGGCGAAACCGAGTAAGCCTTCTTTTGGTAGTTGCGGAAGCCATCGGCCACCGGTTCCAGCACCGAGAAGGACTCGGCATCGGTTTGCTCGGCGCTGGCGTCCGTGCGACCCGGGGTGAAGGGCACGTCGATGGCGTGGCCCGCGGCCTTGGCGGCGGCCTCCACGGCGGCGCTGCCGCCCAGCACGATCAGATCGGCCAGAGACACCTTTTTACCGCCGCTGGCAGCCGCGTTGAAGGCTTGCTGAATGCCTTCCAAAGCGCCCAGGACCTTGGTCAGTTGGGCGGGTTGGTTGGCTTCCCAGTCCTTTTGCGGGGCCAGGCGAATGCGGGCACCGTTGGCACCGCCGCGCTTGTCCGAACCGCGGAAGGTCGAGGCCGAAGCCCAGGCCGTTGCCACCAGTTCGCTGATCGACAGGCCTGAGGCGAGGATCTGCGCCTTGAGTGCCGCGATGTCTTGAGCATCGACGAGGGCATGGTCCAGCGCCGGGATCGGGTCTTGCCAGATCAGGTCTTCGGCCGGCACCTCGGAGCCCAAATAGCGCACCTTGGGGCCCATGTCGCGGTGGGTCAGCTTGAACCAGGCGCGGGCGAAAGCATCAGCGAAAGCCTGCGGGTCTTGGTGGAAGCGGCGCGAGATTTTCTCGTAGGCCGGGTCGAAGCGCAGCGACAGGTCGGCCGTGGTCATCATGGGCGCGTGCTTCTTGCTCGGGTCGTGCGCGTCCGGGATCATGTGCTCGGGCTTCACGTTCTGGGCCACCCACTGGTGGGCGCCAGCGGGGCTCTTGGTCAGCGCCCATTCGTAGCCGAACAGGGTGTCGAAGTAGCCGTTGTCCCAGGTCGTGGGGTTGGGCTTCCAGGCGCCTTCGATGCCGCTGGTGGTGGTGTCCACGCCCTTGCCGGTGCCGAATTGGTTGATCCAGCCCAGGCCTTGGGCCTCGATCGGAGCGCCTTCCGGTTCAGGGCCGACCAGCTTAGGGTCACCAGCGCCGTGGGCCTTGCCGAAGGTGTGGCCGCCGGCCACCAGGGCCACGGTTTCTTCGTCGTTCATGGCCATGCGGGCAAAGGTTTCACGCACATCGCGGCCCGAGGCCACCGGGTCGGGGTTGCCGTCCGGACCTTCGGGGTTCACATAGATCAGGCCCATTTGCACGGCGGCCAGTGGGTTTTCCAATTGACGCTCGCCCGAATAGCGGCTGTTGGGCTTGTCGCTGGTGGCCAGCCATTCTTTTTCGCCGCCCCAGTAGATGTCCTCTTCGGGCTGCCAGATGTCGGCTCGGCCGCCACCAAAGCCAAAGGTCTTGAAGCCCATGGTTTCCATGGCCACGTTCCCTGCCAGCACCATCAGGTCGGCCCAGGACAGCTGGTTGCCGTATTTCTGTTTGATGGGCCACAGCAGGCGGCGCGCCTTGTCCAGGTTGCCGTTGTCGGGCCAGCTGTTGAGCGGGGCAAAGCGTTGGTTGCCGGTGCCTGCGCCGCCGCGACCATCTGCCGTGCGGTAGGTGCCGGCGCTGTGCCAAGCCATGCGGATGAACAGGCCACCGTAGTGGCCCCAATCGGCTGGCCACCAGTCTTGCGAGTCGGTCATCAGGGCGGCCAGGTCTTTTTTGAGAGCAGCCAGGTCGATTTTTTCGAATTCGCTGGCGTAGTCAAAGTCGGCGCCCAGCGGGTTGGAGGCTGGTGCGTGCTGGTGCAGGATGCCCAGGTTCAATTGGTTGGGCCACCAGTCGCGGTTGGACTGGGCACCTTGGCTGGCGCGGGCACCCTGGCCGGCGGCAAAAGGGCATTTGGATTCGTTCGACATGCTTTCTCCTATTGAGGTTGAACATCACTTCACGGGCGAAGCGTGGGCACTGGACCTGCCCATCAAGACACTGGTCGCCCTGGGCTGGTGGTCAGCGTCAGGGCATGGGTCGAATGATAGAGATGGCCCAGATAAAAAACACCTTTTCAGGCTGAAAATCCGATCACTTCTGTCAATCGGCGAAATAGGCGAATCCAATTAAAAATGAAATTTCACGCATGCATGGTTCGGTGGGTGAACCTAAATGTAAAAAATTAATTCATTGCTGCGGCTTTGCCGTTGCAGGATGGCCGCCCAAGCGACGGTGTCGTTTTTCAACTGGCTTCAGTTGTTACGAAAAAATGTAATTCGCAAGCTCGGCGGCGCCTTGTCCAAGGCGAGCGCTGGCTGTTCAGGCATCTGAGCGCAGTCGCATGGGGGCTGTCTGCGAAGGCGAATGGGGGGCTGTTGGCGGTGATGATTGAAATTCTTCATGACTGAATAATGAAAAATATATCAATCATTGGTGTCCTGAAGAATATTTCAGCGCGTGCCAGGTGTTGGGGGTTTGGCAGACTGGGGAATTCTTCCAGATAATCGAGTCGGTTTATGAATAATGGCCAGGCCCATTCGGGCCGGCCTATTGGTTGAAGACGGGGCTCAGAAGTAGCTCAGCCACGGCGCAGTGCTGGTCTGCTTCATCCTCGCCAAACGTTGGCACAAGGGAATGAGGGCCAGCAGAACCACGCCGGCGGTCAACCAAATCAGCCCTGTTCCGTCGAAGCCGTAGCGCTCACCTTGGTTGGGACCGAAGACCAGTTTCAGCACCAGGTAGAGCAGGTGCAGCAGATAGAGGTGAGCGAGGTAGAAGAACATCGGGACCGCGCCAATCTGGCCCAGCACCCGGCCCAGTGGCTGACCGTCGCGCAGGCGTGCCAGTCCGACCAAGGCCAGCAGTCCCAGGCCGACTGTCAGCAGGATGAAGTGCAAAGAGGGGGGGTATTTGGTCACGTTCAAGAATGCCATGAAGGTGTGGATCTCGGTGGGCCCGGCCACCCAGGGCTGATCGCCGTAGAGGTGAAGCCCGCGCAGCACGGCAAAGCCCAGCAGCGCGCCCAAGCCCAGGGCCAGCAGGCGGCGCTGTCGCTGGGCCGGTTCCACTGAGGGGGCGTACCAGGGGCCTAGCAGGTAGCCAGCCAGGATCAAGCCAATCCAGGGCAGCACCGGGTAGGACGTCCGCACGGTGAGGCCGTCCCCCAGGCGGATCAGGCTGCGGTCATGAAGGATGCCCCAAGGCACAAAGCCCCATTGGTCCGGTGTGAAATGCACACCATCCAGCAGGTTGTGGCCACACAGGATGCCGGCTGCCAGGGTGATCTGCCAGACCCTGGGCAGCCAAAGCAGCGCGGCCAGCGCGAGCATCGACAGGCCGATGGCCCAGATGACTTGCAGGTACAGGCGGCTGGGGCGCAGTTCAAAGGACCAGGCGAAGCTGACCACCGTCAGTTCCAGCACGATCAGGATCAGGCCGCGTTGTGCCAGGTAGCGGGTGGTGTCGTTGCGGCTGCGGCCCAGTTTTTGGCCGTACAGCCATGCGCTGAGGCCCGTCAGCAGCACGAAGATGGGGGCGCAGACATGGCTGCTCAGACGCGTGAAGAACAGAGCCACCGATGTGCCATCCAGGGACATGGGGTCACTGACCTGGTGCTGCAGGAAAAAGAACTCGCGCACATGGTCCACCAGCATCAGCGCCATCACGGCGCCACGCAGGCGATCAATGCTGCCGAGACGAACTCGGGTCAAGACAGGGGTCATGTTGGAGGATGGCATGTGTTGGGAGGGGTTGGCCGAGCAGGCAGGGGATGCAGTGGCCCCGCCCAGAAGGGGGCGGGGCTGCTGCGGGTCTTTACAGCTTGAGGTTCAGTGCCACGAAGGCCGTGCGCCCGGCGCCTGGCGAGTACATGGGCTGGGCACTGCCGGCTGGCCAGAAGAAGTTGTCGTACCAGACGTAAGCCTGGCGGCGGTTGGCCAGGTTCTTGATCTGGAAGTCCACGCTGACCTGGGGTGACACGGTGTATCGGGCGCTGGCGTCAAAGGTCAGCAGGGCGCCGAACTTGCCCTGGGCGTTGAGATCATCAATGAAGTAGTCGCCCTGGGCACGCCCTTGCAAGCCCAATCGCAGCTTCTCGTGGGCCAGGTACTCCAGGCCCACGGTGCTGATGCGTCGCGGTGTGGCGAACACTTCTTTGCCCGCCAGCGACACGCCCGATGCGGTGAAGGCGCTGAGCACCTTGGCCTCTTGCAACGAGTGCGACGCCCACAGTTGGAGCTGGGGGCTGACCCGGGCACTGGCTTGGAGGTCCAGTCCCTTGCGCAGGGTTTGGCCCAGGCCCACGGTGGTGCCGGTGCTGGGCATGTTGGCCACTTCGTTGGTGGCCTCTTGTCGCCACAACGCGACGCGCGCATCGCTTTGAGGTGTGGGCTTGAATTTGAGCCCGATCTCGCTGCCGGTGTTGAGCGACGGCGCAAACTGGGCCTGGCTGGCGGTCATGAGGTAGGCCGGGGCCCGCGAACCCGTCAGGATCTGAAAGCTGCGTCCCCAGTTGGCGTACAGGCTGGTGTGGGCGTCCAGGCTGTAGACCAGGCTGAGCTTGGGTTGCTTGATCCAGCCATAGTCCTGCAAACTGCCGCGTGCCCCGGTGTTGCGCACCAGGGTGTCGCCGCTGAAGCGGTCCAGCCGCAGGCCGGGCACCAGCTTGAGTTGGGCTGTGGGTTGCAGGATGGCCTGCAGGTAAGCGCCGACGTTGTTCAGGCTGTACTGATCGTCGTTCGATGTGGTGGTGGGCTGACTGAAGTTGGTGGGCCGCGCATAGGCAAAACGGTAGCGTTGGTACAGGTTCTTCTGCCGCTCCACGTTGAGGCCCCCGTCCAGCACCAGTGCGGGGCTGGCGCGCCAGGTCATCGTGCCCAGCCAGCCGGTTTGGTTCTCGTCCCAGAAGCGCCGCTGGCGGGGCAGGTTGTTCAAGCTGCTGGCCGCGCTGTTGCTGAAGGTGACGCGGCGGTCATCGCTGTAGTGGTTGAAGTACACCTTCTGGCTGGTCTGCCACTGGGGCGTGATTTGCCAGTCCAGGTGAGCACTGAGCTGCTTCATGTCGCGAGAATCGCCATCGTTGGCGTTGTGGGCGCCCGACTGCCGAGGGTCGTTGGCCGCTTGGGTGGCGGTCAGAAAGCCAGGCTCTTGTGCCTGGTTGCTGTACAGCCGCGCCACCACGCCCGCTTTGACGCTTTGGTCGGCGGAGCTCACAAACCACTTACCACCCAGGGTGTATTTCTCGTAGGCCGAGTGCTGGCGGTAGCCATTCGAGTCCTGTTTGGCGATGAAGTAGTTCTGCGCCAAGCCACCGCTTTCGCGGCCCAGCGCCCACTGGACCTCGCGGGTGGCGTGGCTGCCATAGCTGAAGCGGCTGTCGTTGTAGTTGCCGCCTTGGCGCGTGGCGAACTGGAGGTTGCCGCCAATGTTGTGCAGGCCGTAGCGGGGATCGTTGGTGCCGCGCACCACCTCGATGTAGTCCAGCTCCAGCGGAAAAATCATGTCAATGAAGCGCTGGTTGCCGCTGTTGACGTTGCTAGGAATGCCGTCGATGAGCACCTTGATGCCGTTGATATAGCCCTCGCCATTGAAGGCGCGGAAGGTGGGCTTGCCCGATTCGGCACCCATGCGCGTCTCGGTCAACTGGATGCCGGGCATCTTGCCCAGCAGTTCCCAGCTGTTGTTGACGTTCTGGTCTTCGATCTTGTCAGCACCCAGCAGGTCCACCGAGGTCAGCAAGCTGCTGGCGGGCAGGGGGCCGTTGCTGTCGGCGGCGACTTTGACCTCGCCGAGCGTGATGACGGCATCTCCTGCGGCGGTGGCGTGGCCGTGCAGGCAAGACAGGGTCGAGGCCACCGCAAGGGGCCACAGGTTTTGTTGGAACAACACACATCTCTCCAAGGGGCGCGGGGCCCCAAGCTCTAAAGGAAGGCCATGGCAGCGCCCGTCGGACGAGAAAGTGCCGACAGACGCGCAGGCGCCAACCCCCGTGCTGGGGGCTGGAAACTGAATCAGGGAGTCAGAGCGAGAAAGACGTGGGTGGGGCGCGGGGCGCGGGCCTCAGCCAAGCGGTTTGAAGAGTGGGGGCCGGGCTTGCCGCGAGAGGGGGAGGCGCGGCGGAAGGGAGGCACAGCGCGGGGAGATTGGGCGCCTGAGGCAGGCTCAGGTGCTGGCTGCAAAGGTGGGCGCAGACCAGGCAGATCTCGGCTTCGCCCTCGGAAGGTGCATGGGCATCGACCTGGGAGCCGCTGTCGGCTTCGGCGCTGTGCGCCACCGCCCCCAGCAGCACCGGCAAACCGTGGCGGTGCGACAAGTCGTGCGCCAGTGGCAACACGGCCGTGCCCAGAGATGCCAGGCACAGCAGCCAGGCAAATCGAATCATCCACAAGCGGCGCATTGCAGGAGTTTAACGGCGCTGATGGGCCACTTGGGCCTTGGTGGGGCGGGTTGAATGCGCCGGCTTGCCGCGAGGTCGCCTGGATTGGCAGCTGTTGCGCGGCTTCAAGGCTGCTTCAGTACCTTGAATTCCAACCCCTGTCCCTGGGCGTTGACCCGCGCCAGCACCATGTCACCCGAGTGCACGGTCAGCCCGGAAAACGCGTGAATGTTCACATCGTGCGTGACCAGCACCAGCGCCTGCGATCCCTTGCTCAGAAGGCGATCGGCAATCAGGCGCTGCAAAGCGAGGTTTTGTGAAGTGGCTTGCTCGGGTTGGTCAAAAAACGAGCCCAGCGCGGATTGGGTGCGCGGCTCGCCCAGACCCAGTCGCTCGGCTGTTTGTTGGCAGCGGCACCAGGGGCTGGTGTGAACTTCAGCTTGCTTGACGCCTTGTTGTTGCAGCCAGCTGCCCGTCTCAACAGCTTGAGCCTTGCCCTCGTCGTTGAGCAGCCGTTGTGTCTCGCAGCGGCCGAGCACATAGCCGCTGGGGTCGCCATAGCCGGGCGCATAAGCGTGCCGCATCAGCAGCACATGCTGTGGGCCGGCCAACGCTTCAGACAATTCGGTGGCCTGCGCTGCCGTGCCCAGGCCCAGCAGGACCAGCCAACGGCAAAAGGCCAGCGCGGCGCTCCAAATGGCTTTGATGTTCATCGCATGTCTCGTGTGGGGTGAGTGGGCCATGACGCGGGCGGTTGCGGCCATGGACATCTGACGATGAGGACATGTTGCCCCCGATGAGCAGGGGGTGCTGGACGCTGGCGCGATGCACCGAGGGCCTGCTGGGGTTTGAGCGCGCGGCTTGACAGCGTCCGCCAAGTGGGTTCGGCTGAGCCTGTGCGGCGCTTGGCCACCGGCGCAGGCCCACGAAGGCATGCGGAGATTGCGTATGTGACAAAAGTCAACTCGGCGGCCTGTTGATTTTCAGATACTCTAGACGGACGTTGCAAGTCACAGTGCGAGAGGCACGAATCACCGCGCTCCATGGACAAAATTGCCGATCTGTTGCTTGACGCGATCTGCGTTGTAGACGCTCAAGGGGTGTTTGAGTACATCAGCCCAGCGGGTGAGCGCATCTTTGGCTACACCCCTGAGGAAATGATCGGTCGTCGCATGACCGATTTCATCGCTCCGTTCGACTTGGAGCGCACCTTGTCGGCTGCGCAAAAAGTCATGTCGGGCGAGCCCCATCTGCATTTCGAGAACTGCTACGTTCGCAAAGACGGGCAGCTGGTGCACCTGATGTGGTCGGCGCGCCGGTCTGACGCAGACCAGAAGCGGGTGGCGGTGGCCCGGGATGTCAGCGCGCTGCGGCAGGCCGAGGCCTCACAAGCCGCGCTGTTTGCCATCTCCGAAGCGGCCCACGCCAGTGGCGATGTGGGTGAGTTGATTGCCAAGATCCACAGCATTTTGGCCACCCTGATGCCGGTGCCGCACTTCTCCGTTTTGATCCAAGACCCGCAGCAGCATGCCAGCCGGGTGGTCTACCAAGGGCTGGCAGCGAACAGCACACCAGACCAGGCGCACCAAGAGGCCCATGCCGACCAGGTCTTGTACGAGGCCATGCGAGGCCGCAGCACGGCCTGGCTGCTCACGCCACACACCTTGGGTGAGGCGCCTGCTGCCTGGCAAGCGGTGTACCAACCCGCGTGGGCTGCGTGGTTGGGCGTGCCATTGAGCAGCCCCAATGGCCGTGTCGGGGCTTTGATTTTGAAGCGTTACCAGGGGGATCCGCCCTGGTCTGACAAGCACCAAGAACTGCTGCAGTACGTCTCCAACCAGATCGCCATGGCGATTGAGCGCAAGGAGCTGTACGCGCGTTTGCAGCACATGGCCCAGTTCGATGCACTGACCGGTCTGCCTAACCGCTACCTGCTGGAAGACCGCCTGCGAGGCGCCTTGAGCCGAGCCGAGCGAGCCCAAAGCCGGGTGGCGCTGCTGTTCTTGGATCTGGACCATTTCAAGCTCGTCAACGACCGCCTGGGGCATGCGGTGGGAGACCGGCTGCTGCAGGAAGTCGGGCAGCGCCTGCGCGCCGCTGTGCGCGAGTCCGACACGGTGGCCCGCCTGGGGGGCGATGAGTTTGTGGTCTTGCTGGAGTCCCTCCAGGAGGCGGACCACGTGCAGCCGGTGTTGGAAAAAATTCAGCTCGCCCTGCAAGGGCCTTTTCACCTGGATGGGCACTTGGTGCAGGTCTCGCCCAGCATTGGCTTGGCCCATTTCCCCAATGACGGCCGCTCGGGTGAGCAGTTGCTGCGCCACGCGGATGACGCGATGTACCAGGCCAAGCGGGTGGCCCATGCGGCCCATGCGACGGGCCCTGCCGCCCGGTCCGGAGCGGCCTGACAAAGAAAAAAGCCGGACGGCTGTGAACCGTTCCGGCTTTATCTGTGGTGCCCGGGGCCGGAATCGAACCGGCACGCCTCGCGGCGGGGGATTTTGAGTCCTAAGCGAAACTCAATTGAATCAATGACTTAGGCCCAAAACGTTCCGCTTTTGCGCTCAAAACCTCCCGAGTGAGAAATCCGAAAAGCGGAACACTTTTAGCG
>NZ_JAQSIO010000010.1 GCF_028649455.1 Curvibacter microcysteis
CTCCGTCGCAGCACAAAAGAAACTCTTTCACACCACCACTTCACCAAACTTCTGCGCAGCCACTTAAGCCGCTACACAGAAGGACTGTTTGATCAGTCGAGCCCTCAAGTATACACAAGAAATGACAGCACGACGACAAACTGTGCATTTTTTGAGCCCTGGCGCCTTGAACGCTCGCTAGGCACCGCGCAATCACCGCGGTGCGGCCTGCGGACGCTCCCATGTGAGAAGCCGAGATCAGCCCTTCCCTGCACTCTTCAATCGGTCCTTCAGGGCAATGATCTCCCCCATGATGCCGCGCCGGAAAGACAGCACACACACCACAAAGATCAAGCCGGTGACCATGGTGACCGACTCACCCAAGGTCTTGAACCAATCGACCCCACTCAAGGCCGCCAGCACATTCCCGATCTCACCCAGCTTGTTTTCAAGCAAGACAACGACTGCCGAGCCGAGCAAGGGCCCAGACAGCGTTCCCAAGCCTCCCACCAAGGTCATCAGAATGACGCTTCCCGAGTTGGTCCAGTGAACGTCGCTGAGCGTCGCAAAACCAAGGACCACCGTCTTCAGTGCGCCCGCCAGCCCTGCGAGCCCAGCGGACAGGACGAATGCCAGAAGTTTGAAGCGCTGGGTGTCGTAGCCCAGTGAAATAGCGCGCGGCTCGTTTTCTTTGATGCCTTTGAGCACCTGACCGAAGGGCGAATGGATGACGCGCACCACCAACAAGAAAGCGGCCACCACCACCACCAGGGCCACGTAATACATCACAAGATCATTCTGGAGATCGATGAAGCCGAACAGGCGACCTCGCGGGACGCCTTGCATGCCGTCTTCACCCCCCGTGAACGGGGCCTGAAGGCAGATGAAGAAAAGCATCTGAGCCAGGGCCAAGGTGATCATCGAGAAGTAGATGCCTTGGCGACGAATTGCGAGGATCCCGAACAGCCAGCCCAGCAAGCAGCCCCCCGCCGTCCCAAACAGCAAGCCCAACTCCGGCGTCAGCCCCCATGCCTTGATCGCATGGCCACACAGATAGGCCGAGCCCCCCAAGAAGGCAGCATGCCCAAAGGACAGCAAGCCGGTATAGCCCAGCAGCAGGTTGAAGGCCGAGGCGTACAGCGCGAAGCACATCAGCTTCATGACGAAGACCGGGTAGGCCCCCATGAAGGGCGCCACCAACAAACCCAGCAGCAGCAGGCCGTAGCCAATGAAAGACTTGTTCATGTTGTGTGGCCCCTTATTTCTCTTTGCCGAACAGGCCGGCGGGGCGAATCAGAAGAACGATGACCATGATCACGAACACCACGGTAGAAGAAGCCTCTGGGTAGAACACCTTGGTGAAGCCTTCGACGATTCCCAGGCCAAGGCCTGTGAGGATGGAGCCCATGATGGACCCCATGCCGCCGATCACCACCACCGCAAACACCACGATGATGAGGTTTTGCCCCATCAGCGGCGTGACCTGGATCACCGGCGCAGCCAGCACGCCAGCAAACGCAGCCAGTGCCACACCGAAGCCATAGGTGAGAGTGACCATGAGAGGCACATTGATGCCAAAGGCTTCGACCAAGCGCGGGTTCTCCGTGCCCGCGCGGAGATAAGCCCCCAGGCGGGTCTTCTCAATGACAAACCACGTGGCAATGCAGACCACCACCGAGGCCACCACCACCCAGGCGCGGTAGTTGGGCAGCATCATGAAGCCGACATTGGTGGCACCGACCAACTGGTCTGGCGTGTCATAGCCCAGGCCCGACACACCATAGACCGAGCGGAAGGCTCCTTCGATCAGCAGCGTCAAGCCCAGGGTCAGCAGCAAGCCATATAGATGGTCAAGCTTGTAGATCCAGCGCAAGAGCAACCGCTCAATCAAAACACCAAAGGCACCCACAATGAGGGGCGCCGCAATCAACATGACCCAATAGCTGATGTTGAAATATGTCATGCCCATCCAGGTGAGGATGGCCCCCATCATGAACAAAGCCCCGTGCGCAAAGTTGATGACGTTCAGCAAACCAAAGATCACCGCCAAGCCCAGGCTCAAGATGGCATAAAAAGACCCATTGACCAGCCCCAAAAGGAGCTGGCTCATCATGGCCGGTAAAGAGACTCCGAAGATTTCCATAGCGTGATTGGCGGTGAGCAGACGGAGAAGCAGGGCCGCATTCAGCCAGCCCTGCACATCAAGGCATTACTTCCAGAGTGCGCACTTGGATTCGGCTTTGGTCGTGAAGACCTGATCACCTGGCAGCTTCTTGACCTGCTTGTAATAGTCCCAGGGCTTGGTCGATTCCGAAGGCGACTTCACTTGCATCAGGTACATGTCGTGCACATAACGGCCATCAGCGCGCAACTGGCCTGAGGCGAAGAAGTCGTTCATCTTCATGCCGCGCCAGGTTTCCATGACCTTGTCGGCGTCCGTGGTCTTGGCGGCCTGAACGGCCTTGAGGTAGTTCATCGTGGCCGAGTAGTCAGCCGCCTGGATTTCCGTCGGCATGCGCTTGGCCTTCTCAAAGAAGCGCGCCGAGAATTTGCGCGTTTCATCGTTCAAGTCCCAATACCAAGGCGTCGTGAACAGCAGACCCTCTGTGTTCTTCAAGCCCAGGCTGTGAACGTCTGAGATGAAGATGAGCAAGCCGGCCAGTTTCATGGTCTTGCCGATACCAAACTCCTTGGCGGCCTTGATGGAGTTGATGGTGTCGCCGCCCGCATTAGCCAAGCCCAGGATCTGCGCTTTGGAGTTTTGCGCCTGCAACAGGAAAGAGGAGAAGTCCGAGGCGTTGAGCGGGTGACGCACGCCGCCCACGACTTGGCCGCCCTTGGCCTTGACGACAGTGGAAGTGTCCGCTTCGAGGGCGTGACCGAACGCATAGTCCGCCGTCAACATGAACCAGGTTTTGCCACCACCGTCGACCACGGCTCCGCCCGTCCCCTTGGCCAGGGCCACGGTGTCGTAGGCGTAGTGCACGGTGTAGGGCGTGCATTGTTCGTTGGTCAATGCGGAACTGGCCGCGCCGTTGTTCACGTAGACCCGCTTCTTCTCCGCTGCAACCTTGGCAATGGCCAAGGCCGTACCGGAGTTAGTGCCACCGAAAATCATCGTCAAGCCCTGGGTGTCGATCCATTCACGGGCCTTGGATGCGGCGATGTCGGCCTTGTTTTGATGGTCAGCCGAGAGCAGTTCAATCGGCATGCCGTTGACCTTGCCACCAAAATCATCGATGGCCATTTGAATCGCCATGGCGCCGTTCTTGCCTTCCACGTCGGCGTACAGACTGGACATGTCGGTGATGAAGCCGATCTTGACCTTGTCTTGCGCCTGGGCTGAACCGGCACCAAAGCCCGCAGCCAACAAAGTCGCGAGCAGGGTGAGTTTGCTTGTCATAGAGGTCTCCTGTTAGAAAAATAAGGGTCGCTGTCGCGCGAGCATGGGGGCTCAGACGCCCAGCAGTTCATTGAGCACAGGCATCTTGGCTTCCAGTTCGGAAGCACCGAACTGTTCCACCATCTGGCCGTGCTCCATCACGTAGAAACGGTCAGCCAGCGGCGCAGCAAATCGGAAGTTCTGCTCCACCATCACCACCGTGTAGCCTTTTTGGCGCAGCGTGGTGATCATGCGAGCCAGGGCTTGCACGATGACGGGCGCCAGGCCCTCAGAAATTTCGTCGAGCAACAGCAGACGCGCGCCAGTGCGCAAAATGCGCGCCACCGCCAGCATTTGCTGCTCACCGCCGGACAGGCGCGTGCCCTGGCTGTGGCGACGCTCCGCCAAATTGGGGAACATGTCGTAGATCTCTTCGACCGACATGCCCTCGGAGGTGCCTTTCAGGCGCGGTGGGAGCAGCAGGTTCTCTTCACACGACAGGCTGGAAAAAATGCCCCGCTCCTCGGGGCAATAGCCCACTCCCAGGTGGGCTATGCGGTGCGTTGGCATGCCGATGGTTTCGGTGCCATGGATCTTGAGTGAGCCCTTGCGGCTGCCCGTTAAGCCCATGATGGCGCGCATGGTGGTGGTCCGACCTGCGCCGTTGCGACCCAGCAGGGTCACGACCTCACCAGGGCGAACCACCATGTCCACGCCATGCAGCACATGGGACTCGCCGTACCAAGCGTTCAAACCGCTGATCTGCAGCGCGGGCGTCTCGCTGCCTTGAGACTTGTTCATCATGCTGGTCATCTCAATGGGCCCCTTGCAACTGGCCATCGGTGGTGCCCATGTAGGCCTCCATCACCAGGGGATTGCGGGACACCTCGGCATAAGGTCCTTCGGCCAGCACCGCGCCACGCTGCAGCACCGTGATGGTGTCGGCGATGTTGGAGATCACGCTCATGTTGTGTTCAACCATCAAGATGGTGCGGCCGGCCGACACTTTCTTGATCAACTGCGTGACTCGGTGCACATCCTCGTGACCCATGCCCTGCGTGGGCTCGTCAAGCAGCATCAGTTCGGGCTCCATGGCCAAGGTGGTCGCGATTTCCAGCGCGCGCTTGCGGCCATAGGGCAGGTTCACGGTCACCTCGTGTGCCATGTCGTCCAAACCGACCTCGGCCAACAAGGCCAGGGCTCGGTCATTGAGTTGGTGCAGGGACTTTTCACTGCGCCAGAAGTGGTAGCTGGTGCCCAACATGCGCTGCAGGCCCAGGCGCACGTTCTCAAGCAAGGTCAGGTGCGGGAACACCGCCGAGATCTGGAAGGACCGGATGATGCCGCGCCGCGCGATCTGCGCTGGGCGCTCACGCGTGATGTCAATGCCATTGAAAAGAATGGTCCCCGAGCTGGGCTCGAGGAACTTGGTCAGCAGATTGAAGCAGGTGGTCTTGCCGGCCCCGTTGGGACCAATCAAGGCGTGGATGGAACCTCGCTGTACCGACAGATCCACCTGATTGACCGCCGTGAAGCCTTTGAACTCTTTGGTGAGCTGTTGCGTTTGCAGAATGATGTCACTCATCGTCTCAGAGTCGCTCCGGCTGGTTTGATGCGGTTAGGAACAAGAGTGCAAGGCGGTCACGCCCCACAAGCATTTGAGTTCATGCTACGGCTGCAACACCGGCGGGGATACTGGGGCAAATGCCTAGACCTGACGCACACAGGACACAAGCCATGCGCAGGCCGCACAGGCAGCCCATTCGCGCTGTTGACGCTGAACAGCAGAAGACTCGGGCTTGCAGTGGAACAACAACATCCGCGCGTTAGCCCGCATGTTGAGCCCACACGCTTTCCGATAAGGTGAATCAAAACGCGCCCCACACCCACACCCACCGCGCTGGAGAACCGCATGACACCGCGTCCCGTGATCGCCCCAAGCCACCACCCCGCCCCCAAGGCGTGTGAGACTTGGCCGGCTCGGGCCTGAGGCGCGACACCATGTCCAAGGTCGGCCCGATGCACCAATGGAACAGCGCCCACCGCTCGCTCCATGCGGAGCCCCTGCCCTGGGCTCTGAGCCCTGCCCCGACCGCTGCGTCATCTCCTGAATTGAATGCAGACGCTTTCAGGGGACTGCAGCTCACGCCGCGCAACCTGCCGGGACGCTACCTTTTTGATTTGGAGGGTTGCACGCTGTTCGATCGGGCGACGGAGACGCCTGACTACTACCTGGCACGCACGGAGCTGAGCGTGGTGCACGCCCACGCCAGTGAAATTGCCCGCCGGATGGGCCCTTGCCCGGAGTTGGTTGAGTGGGGAGCTGGCGCCATGCGGGTGATTCGCAGGCTCATTGAAGAGACCGACCAACCGGTGCGCTACCTGCCGATCGACCTGTCCGCACAGCACCTGCAGGCTCAGGCCGCAGGCTTGCAGCACGACTACCCTCGTCTGGACATCCAACCCTTGCTGCAAAGTCCGCTGCAGGCCCAAAACCTACCGGCGCGCCACCCCCAGGCCAGCCGCCGCATGGGCTTGTTGGGCGGTGCGGCGCTGGCCAGCGTACCGCCAGAGCAACGATTGACCGTGCTCCGCCACATGGCGCAAGCCCTGCGCGGAGGCGCCTTGCTGGCCACTGTGGATCAGGTGCAGGAGGCCGACGTCTTGAAACGGGCCTACAACGACGCCCAAGGCTTGATGGCGCGTTTCAACCAAAATGCGCTGCTCCGTTGCCGCCGGGAGTTGAACTTGCAAGGCGAGATCAGTGGCTTTCGCCACCAGGTCAGTTGGAGCCCCATCGCCTCCATGGTTCAGCTGCAACTGATCAGCAGCAAGGCGCAAACCTGGCTGCTCGGCCAGGGGGAGCAGCGCACCGAGCTAAAGCTGTTGGCAGACGAGCCGATCAACACCTTGCGCAGCTTCCAATGGAGCGCCAACGCCCTGCAAAGCGAGGCTCGCTTGGCGGGATTTTCCCCCGGGCCTTGCTGGCAGGACCCGCAGGCTCGGGTGGCCTTGTGCTGGCTCCAAGCCCCGCCGGTGTAACAGCCCCCCCAGCAGGGGCCGCGCCGTCAGGGTCAATGAGCGCCTGCCGCGGCGTCGGCACTGCCCGCCGTGGAGGGCAAGGGGTGGGACAACCACACCAGTGGGATCAGCGCCATGAAGATGATGGCCGACACCAAAAACACATCATTGGCGGCCAACATGAAGGCCTGCTGATCCACCAGGCGATTCACCTGCGCCAGCGCTTGCTCACTCGTCAAACCCGCAGTGGACAGCCCTTGCAAAGCAGCCATGGCGGGACCGTTGCCGGCCTGGATGGACTCCACCAGCTGCGCATGGTGAAGTGCGGCCCGGTTCTCCCAAGCCGTGGTGGCGATCGAGGTGCCAAAGGCCCCCGCCGTGATGCGCACAAAGTTCGACAAGCCCGATGCCGCCGGAATGCGCTCAGGCGGGATGCCCGACAAGGTGATGGTCACCAGGGGGATGAAGAAAAACGCCATGGCCACGCCCTGCACAATCGTAGGCACCATGATGGTCGCCAAGTCCGCCTGGGTGTTGAAACGCGAGCGCATCCACAGCACCAAAGCAAACACCAGAAAGGCGAAGGACGCAAACTTGCGGGGGTCAAACTTGCTGAGGTTCTTCCCCACCCAAGGGGACAGCACCAAGGCCATCAACCCCACCGGCGCCATGACCATGCCGGCCTGCGTGGCGGTGTAGCCCATGTACTGCTGCAGCCACAGCGGCAGCAGCACCACATTGCCAAAGAACAGACCGTAGCCCACCGACAGGGCCAGCGCACCCGCCCAGAAATTGCGCTTCTTGAACAGCGCCAAGTCCACCACGGGGTGCTTGTCCGTCAACTCCCAGACCAGGAACAGCGCCAAGCCCACCACGGCGACCACCGCCAGGGCCACCACAACGCCGGAATGGAACCAGTCGTTTTCCTTACCGATGTCCAAGGTGACCTGCATGGCCCCGACCCAGATCACCAGCAAGGCCAGACCGACCGAATCAATCGGCAGTTGGCGCGTCGGCGTCTCCCGCTTGTGGTACAGGCTCCAAGCCACACCAGCAGCGACCAAGCCCACAGGGATGTTGATGTAAAAAATCCAGGGCCAGGACAGGTTGTCGGTGATCCAGCCGCCCAAAAGCGGTCCCATCACGGGCGCTATCAAGGTCGTCATGGACCACATGGCCATCGCCAGGCCCGCCAACACGCGCGGGTAACTGGACAACAGCAGGCCCTGGGACAGCGGAATCATGGGACCGGCCACGAAACCTTGCAGCGCGCGAAAAGCGATCAGCGTGGTCATGTTCGGCGCCAGGCCGCACAGCCAAGATGCGACCACGAACAGCAGCACGCTGAGGACAAACAAGCGCACTTGGCCGACGCGCTGCGACAACCAGCCCGTCAAGGGCACAGCGATCGCGTTGGCCACAGCAAAGCTCGTGATCACCCAGGTGCCCTGGTTCGGACTGACCCCCAAGTCCCCCGCGATGGCGGGCAAGGACACGTTGGCGATCGAAGTGTCGAGCACGTTCATGAAAGTCGCGGCCGACAGGGCAATGGTGCCCCAGGTGCGCGCCGAGCCCGTCAAGGGCGGCGGCGGCACGTAGGCCGCCGGCCCGGCAGCAGCAGGTGCATTGGACATGGTGGGTCGGCTCAATGGGTGCTGGTGGTGGCAGTGCGGGCCGCAGCCAGTCGCACCGAGCGGCCTGCGTTGGCCGAAATCACCCGGTTGATCAGCGCCGTGGCCTCGTCTTCCGACACCGTATAAACCTGGGTTTGTACCGTGGCGTTGTCACGCGGGGCTTCGGCCAGGGTCTGGCCATCCCGGTTGCTCACGTCCACCGTGGCCTCCATCGACAGGCCAATGCGCAGCGGGTGGGCGGCCAGCTCGGTCGGGTTCAGCAGCACGCGCACCGGCACACGCTGCACCACCTTGATCCAGTTGCCAGTCGCGTTTTGGGCCGGCAGCAAGGCAAAGGCCGAGCCTGTGCCCACGCCCAGGCCTGCCACCTTGCCGGTGTACTCGACCTTTTCACCCCACAGGTCCGCCGTGAGCTTGACGGGTTGACCAATGCGGATGTTGCGCAACTGCACTTCCTTGAAATTGGCGTCCACCCACAGCTGGTTGAGCGGCACGATGGACATCATCGGGCTGCCGGCGCTCACCCGCTGACCCAATTGCACGGTGCGCTTGGCAACATAGCCGTCCACCGGGGCCGGCAGTGCCGCCCGGCGCGAGGCCAGGAATGCCTCGCGCACCTTGGCGGCGGCGGCTTGCACGCTGGGGTGCGCTTCCAGATGGGCGCCGTCGGTCATGGCCTGGTTGCTGGCCAATTGTTCACGGGCCGCCGCCACGGCGGCCTGGGCAGATGCCAGCCCCGAACGAGCATTGGCAAGCTGGGTTTGCGTGTGGGCCAGCTCCTCACGAGAGACCGCGCCGTTGCCGCTCAGGGACTGGCGTCGGTTCAGGTCGTCGGAGGCGCGCTCGATCTCGATCTGGGCCTTGCTGACTTCGGTTTCACGCAGCTTGACCTGCGCATCCAGCGCGCTGTTGTTGGCGTACAAGGTGCGGACTTGGCGCACGGTCTGGGCCAAGTTGGCCTCGGCCTGGTCCAGGGCCACGCGGGCATCTGCTGGGTCGAGCTTGACCAGCGGCTGGCCCGCCTTCACGAAATCGGTGTCATCGGCCAGCAAAGCGGTGACCGTGCCACTGATCTGCGGGGTGATCTGAATCAGGTTGCCTTGGACATAGGCGTTGTCCGTGGTTTCATAGTGGCGCGCCACCATCCATTCGTACGTGGCCCAACCAGCACCCGCCAACACCACCACAGCGGCGATGCTCAGCAAGCCTTTGCGGCGGGGATTGGAACGGGATGTGGCCTCAGCGGCCGAAGCGGTGTTGGAAGCGTTGCTCATATTCAATCCTGTGTTGGTGTGAGGCGGTCCGACCCAGGGCCGGGCCGCTCATCGTTTGTTCTGGCGGTCGAAGTTAAAAGATTGGGTACTGCGCGCGGCCAGCGCCTCACTGCGGGCGGGCTGCGGAAGCGTCTGGACGACTGGATGGGCCTCGGCCCGCCAGGGTCGACTGAACCGCGATCAAGCCCTGCTCTGCCGTGCTGCGCGGTGCGATCGCCACGGTTTGAGGGGTCAATCCGCCGCCCAATGCGCGCCACAGGGCGACCTGGGTGTCGACCGTTCGGGCGGCCAAATCGACACTGGAGCGGCGCTGGTTGAGCACATTGGATTCGGCGCTGAGCACCTGCAAGTAGGTTCCCAAGCCCGCCTGGTAGCGTTGACGAGCGATGGCATACGCGTCCTCAGCCGCTTTTCGTGCAGCCTGTTGCTGCGCCTGTTGGCGCAGCAGGGACTCACTCACCAGCAGCTGGTCAGCCACGTCATGCACGGCATCCAGAACGGCGCCGTTGTAGGCCGTGACAGCGCTGTCCAAGTCAGCGGTCTTGACCTTGAGGTTGGCGCGCAGACGACCGCCTTCAAAAATCGGCAGGCTGATCGCCGGCGCAATGCCCGCCTGTTCGCTGCTGGACTTGAGCACGTTGGAAAAACCAAAGGCCGACAAACCTGCGTAGGCCTTGAGGTTGATGTTGGGATAGAACTGCGCGCGCGCCACGTCGGTGTCCCGCGCCGCCGCCTCGACACGCCAGCGCGCAGCCACCACATCGGCACGCTGGCCAATCAGGTTGACAGGCACCTGGGCTGGGGTTTCGGCCGACACGGCCTCGGGCAAAACGGGCACCGTCAGGCGCGTGGCCAAGGCAGGCTCCCCCACCAGCGCAGCCAAGGCGTTGCGCGCCAGGCCCGACTGCTCCTGCAGGGCTTCGATTTGCAAATGGGCCTCGGGCAGGCTGCCCTGGCTTTGACGCAATTCCAATTGCGTGTCCAGCCCGGCCTTCAAGCGAGCCTGCACCAAGCTCAATATTTCCTCGCGCTGGTGCAAGGTGCGTTGGGCCACGCCGAGTTGCTGGCCCAAGCGGGCCCACTGGAAATAGGTCCGCAGCACCTGACTGGCCAGCAGCAAACGAGCGGCCTGGGCGTCCGCAGCGGCCGCCTGAACAGCGCCCACGGCAGCGTCGAGCGCCGCGCGGTTCTTGCCAAAGAAGTCCAGTTCCCATGAGGCCGATGCCTGCAAAGTGCCCATGTTCTCCACACTGCCGGCCAAGGGCTTGGGGTACAAACCATTGGCGGTGTAAAGGTCACGGCTGATGTCCGCCACCGCGCCCACCTGGGGCAGCAAGGCAGCGCCTGCGCCGCCCGCCAAGGCCTGAGCGCGCTCCAAACGCAAACGGGCCTGCTGAAGGCTCGGGTTACCCGACAAGGCTTGGCTCATCAAGGTGTTCAGCTGGGCATCGCCGTACTGCGCCCACCAATCCTGGCGCTGCCAGACAGAAGTCGCCAGGGGCGCTGCATCGTTCAAAGCCAAGGCAGAGGCCGGGCGCAAGGGGGCCTGGCTCTGGATACCGGAGAAATCAGCGCATGCACTCAAGGCCAGGGAGGCGACCAGAGTCAGCGCGCCCAGGGAAGAAATGGATCGGCTCCGAGATGGAGCGGGGGAAAGAAACGGGGTCATGGCTTGCCTTTGGCAGTGCTTGCCTCGGCCTGTGCTTGCAGGCCTTCGGCATTCTGAAGAATGCGGTCTAGGAAATGACAGAGTTGCTGCCACTCGGCTTCTGAAAACCCGGCCAGAACAGCGTTTTGCATCTCGCTCAAGACCTGGGGAATCACCGCTGCGGCCTGCTGACCTTCAGGCGTGAGGGTCAGGTTGACCACCCTGCGGTCAGACACGGAGCGCTCACGACGGCAAAGGCCTTTGTTCTCCACACGGTCCAGCAAGCGGGTCATGGCCCCGGTATCGAGTTGACAAGCACGAGCCAGTTCAGCCACACCACAACTGCCTTTACCGCCCTGCAGCTTGATGAGCGGGAGCCACTGCGCGTTGGTCAGGCCATGGGGCTCCATCTTGCGGTCGATTTCCTGGCCCATGAGTCGCACGATGTGGCGCATGGTGTAGCCGACGCTCATCTGTGTGCCGTAGTCCTCGGCTCGGTAAAAAGCGGAGATTTGGGGCGGATCTGCGTCGGGTGTTTCAGAAGACATGCCGGGATATTATTTGCCTAAGCAAACATTGTCAAGGCTATGATTGCAGGGGCAGACTTGTAAAAGCAGCACAATGCCCCAAGTGCCGGTATCCGCATCGATCCGTCCCGCCTCCAGCCGACGCCACCCAACCCTTCGCCATGAATTCACCTGCCAAGCCTTCGACTGCCAAAGCGTCACCTCGGTCTCTGTCGGGCTTGCGCCCCTTTCTTCGGCCCTACCGCTGGCAAATCGGACTGGCACTGCTGTTCTTGCTCCTGGCTGCGGCCTCCACACTGGCCTTTCCGATCGCCTTGCGCAGCCTGATCGACGGCGGGCTGGTACCTGCACAGCGCGAAGCCCAGGCCCTGGCTCTGGCCGAGCACTTCTTGGCCCTGTTCGGCGTGGCGGCCGCGTTGGCGTTTTTCTCGGCTGCGCGCTTCTACACCGTCAGTTGGCTGGGAGAGCGCATCACCAGCGACCTGCGCAATGAGGTCTATGCCCATGTGCTCGAACAAAGCCCCACTTTTTTTGAAACCACCCAGACCGGTGAAGTGCTCTCGCGCCTGACCGCGGACACCACCCTGGTACAGACGGTGGTGGGCTCGTCCTTGAGCATGGGCTTGCGCAACGCGGTCATGGGCCTGGGCGCCCTGGGTGTGTTGGTATGGACCAACCCACTGGTGATGGGCAAGGTGCTGCTGGTGTTGCTCTTGATCGTGGCCCCCTCGGTCTGGTTTGGTCGTCGGGTGCGCCGGCTCTCGAGGGCCAGCCAAGACCGGGTGGCCGATGCCAGCGCCGTCGCCGCCGAAGTCCTGAATGCGGTGTCGACTGTCCAGGCCAACAACGCCACCCAGCGTGAAGCAACCCGATTTGCCCAAGCCACCCAGGCCGCGTTTGATACGGCTGTCCGCCGCAGCCGCGCTCGCTCAGTGTTGGTGGCCTTTGTCATCATGGCCAGCAGCGCGGCCCTGCTTTGGGGTCTCTATGAGGGCACCCAAGCGGTGATGCAAGGGCGAATGAGTGCCGGCGCCTTGGGCCAGACGGTGGTCTATGTGCTGATCCTGGCCAGTTCGGCCGCGGTACTGGGTGAGGTGTATGGCGATCTGCTGCGAGCGGCAGGCGCCACTGAGCGCCTGATGGAGCTGCTTCACAGTCCGCCGACCATTGTGTCGGGCCCGCAAAGCGCTCCGCCCCCCCGCAGCACCCCGCCGGGCGCCGCCATTTCGTTTGACAATGTGAACTTCCACTACCCCTCGCGCCCGCAGCAGGCCGCCCTGTCGGACCTGACGCTGCACATCGCTCCGGGCGAGACCGTGGCGCTGGTGGGCAGCAGCGGTGCAGGCAAATCGACGGTGTTCCAGATCCTGCAACGCTTTTACGATGTCAGCCCGGGTGCGGCGGCTAGCGCAGAAGGCAAAGGCCAGATCCACCTGGACGGCGTGGCCTTACCAGACTGGAACTTGGACGCCCTGCGCGCCCAAATTGGCATCGTGCCTCAGGAGGCGGTGATCTTCTCCAGTTCAGCGATGGAAAACATCCGATATGGCCACCCCGAGGCCACGGATGCGGAAGTGATCGCGGCAGCCCAGGAGGCTTTTGCCGATGAATTCATCCGCGCTTTGCCTGAGGGCTACAACACCTTTTTGGGTGAACGCGGCGTGCGCCTGAGTGGTGGGCAAAAGCAGCGCATCTCGATCGCCCGCGCCCTGCTGCGGCGCCCTCGCCTGCTGTTGCTGGATGAGGCCACCAGTGCGCTGGACGCCGAAAGCGAGCGCATGGTGCAGGCGGCCTTGGAAGCCGCCATGCACGGTGGCCGAGAACGGACCACTTTGGTGATCGCACACCGGCTGTCCACGGTTCAAAAATCAGACCGGATCGTGGTGCTGGAGCACGGTCGCGTGGTCGAGCAAGGCCGACACGAAGAACTCATGGCGCGAGGCGGCGCTTATGCCCATTTTGCGCAGATGCAATTGCTCAATTGAATCGGAGCACCAAGAGGACGGGTGCCCCAAAGCACAGACCATGTGCCTTGCCAGATTCGTGGCATGAGCCCAATGCAGACTACTGCAGCGTTTCTTTGGCGGCGGCTGGCAGGGGCAGCGGCAAAACCGAGATGCCCTCTTCCAGCAAAGCCGCCGTCTCTTGTGGCGTCGCCTGACCGCGAATGCCGCGTTCAGGCGCTTCGCCCTGGTGAATGCGCCGCGCTTCGTCCGCGAAATCACTGCCCACATCTTCGGTGTTGCGCACCACCTCACGCGCCAACTGCAACCAAGCTGCCTGAAGGCGATGGCGATCTTGGGCACTCAATCCGGAGGCGTTGGCGCTCTTGGCCAACTGCGAAGCGGTGTCCGTAGCCGCCGGAGAAACAGGTGCGTCGGCCGGGCGAGGTGCCCCCAAATTCAAGCGGGGTGCTGAAGGCAGCTTGCGAACTTGAGGATCCTGGCAGATGGGACAAGTCACCAGTCCACGGCTCAACTGACTTTGGAAGTCATCCTCAGAGCCAAACCAGCCTTCGAACCCGTGGCCGCCCTCGCATTGGAGGTTGAGCACCTTCATGGTTTAGGCCGGTGACTTGCCAACTGCCCGGTGCTTGAGCAGGTAGCGGTACACGAACCCGGGAAAGGCCAAGGTGAGGAACAAGGCGCCGGTGATGGCATAGAACTCCCAGCCTTGGGGAGAAATCTGCCCAGCTCGTTGCTCCAGCAGCAAGCCGACACCCCCTGCGAGGCCGTAAAAAAACAGCAACTCCAAGGCCCGAACGGGCAAGGACTTGGGCCCCCGAAGCGGCACCACCGCCAGCAGGCGGTGGTTGATGAAAGGCAAATTGGCGGCCACAAGGGCCGCCAAGATGACCAGCCAAATGGCACCAGTCTGGTTCAAGACGTGTGACCTCGGCGGATCAGCCCGGGCTCAAGAGCCCAGGGTGCGCACAATGGCGCGAGCACACAGAGCCATCAGGCCGCCGGGCACCAGACCCAGCACCAAGATCAAGCCGGCATTCAGCGAGAGCACGACGCGGACATCGGCAGGCGCCGACACGGTGGTGGCAGTCAGAGGCTGGTCGAAGTACATCACCTTGACCACACGCAGGTAGTAGAAAGCGCCGATCAAGGACATGATCACAGCAAACACCGCCAGAACCAGATAGCCGGTTTCGCCCGTCGTCACCAGCGCTTGCAACACCGACAGCTTGGCGTAGAAGCCCATCAACGGCGGAATACCCGCCATCGAGAACAAGCACACCGACATCACGGCCGCATAGAACGGGCTGCGTTGGTTCAGGCCTGCCAGGTCGGAGATCTCTTCGCTTTCAAAGCCTTCACGGGCCAGCAGCAGGATCACACCGAAGGTGGCCAAGGTGGTCAACACATAGGTGACCACATAGAACATGGCCGAGCTGTAGGCATTGGCTGCCGGCAGGGTCGTACCCGCCACCACACCGGGAATCAGGCCCAGCAACACGAAACCCATTTGCGAGATGGTCGAATAGGCCAGCAGACGTTTGAGGTTGGTTTGCACCACACCGACCAAGTTACCCACCAGCAGCGAACCCACCGACAGCACCACCAACATTTGCTGCCAGTCAATGGCCAGGGGCAAGAGGCCCTCAACCAACAGGCGAATGGCGATGGCGAAAGCAGCGAACTTGGGAGCGCCACCAATCATCAGTGTCACAGCAGTCGGGGCACCTTGGTAAACGTCGGGAACCCACATGTGGAAAGGCACCACGCCCAGCTTGAAGGCCAAGCCAGCGACGATGAACACCAGACCAAACACCAGCACTTGGTGGTTGACTTGACCCGAACCCACGGCCTTGAACACCTGGCCGATGTCCATCGAACCGGTGGCGCCGTACATCATGGACAGGCCATAGAGCAGGAAACCACTGGCCAAGGCACCCAGCACGAAGTACTTCATGGCGGCCTCAGTCGAGGTGGCGTGATCGCGGCGAAGCGCAACCAAGGCGTAGCTCGACAGAGTGAGCAGTTCCAGACCCAGGTAAATGATCAGGAAGTTGTTGCCCGAGATCATGACGAACATGCCGAGCAGGGCAAACAGGCTCAAGGTGAACAACTCACCGCCACGCAACATGTCGCGGTCGGCCGCATAGGGACGACCATAGACCAGGGTCACGAACATGGCCACGGTGGCGAAGCACTTGAGCCAGTTCCCCATGGGGTCGCTGACGATCAAGCCACCAAAACCGTAGAGAGTCTGCTCGCTGTCGGCATACACCGCTTGCATCACGGCCACGACGGCCAGCGTCAGCAAGGTGAGCACGTAGGTCGCCGTGCGGCGGGTACTGGTCACACTGAGGTCGAACAGAGCGATCACGCAGGCCATGGCCAGCAAAATCGCCTCCGGATAGGTCGTGACCCAGCTGAGTTTGTCAATCATCTCGTTTCTCTCTGATCAGTCTGGTCAGTTCAGCTTGGACGCTGCCACATGCTGCAGCAGATCGGCCACTGAGGTGTTCATCACATCGGTGAAGGGCTTGGGGTACAGGCCCATGTACAAGACCGCAGCAGCCAGCAGCGCCATGATCAGGAACTCACGGGCATTGATGTCCTTGAGTTCGCGCACGTCGTCGTTGGTCACCGGGCCGAGGTAAACACGCTTGAACATCCACAGGGTGTAAGCCGCACCGAAGATCAGCGCCGTGGCGGACAACATGCCCAACCAGAAGTTGGCCTTCACCGCCCCCAGGATCACCATCCATTCGCCCACGAAACCAGCGGTACCCGGAAGGCCGCAGTTGGCCATCGAGAACAACAAGGCAAAGGCAGCAAACTTCGGCATGGTGTTGACCACACCGCCATAGCTTGCGATCTCACGCGAGTGGACGCGGTCGTACAGGACACCAATGCTCAAGAACATGGCGCCGGACACGAAACCGTGCGCAATCATCTGCACCAAACCGCCGGCGACGCCCAGGTCGTTGAAGATGAAGAAACCCAGGGTCACAAAACCCATGTGGGCCACCGACGAGTAAGCGACCAGCTTCTTCATGTCCTTTTGGACCATGGCAACCAGGCCGACGTAGATCACAGCCGTCAGCGACAGACCGATGATCAACCAAGCCCATTCACGCGATGCGTCCGGTGCGATGGGCATCGAGAAGCGCAAGAAGCCATAGGCACCCAGCTTCAGCATGATCGCGGCCAGAACAGCCGAACCACCCGTGGGGGCTTCAACGTGAACGTCGGGCAACCAGGTGTGCACCGGCCACATCGGGACCTTGACAGCGAATGCCGCGAAGAACGCGAAGAACAGCAGCGTCTGAGCAGTGCTGCTCAGGGGCAGCTTGTGCCAGGTCAGGATGTCGAAACTACCGCCCGAGGCGCTGTACAGATAGATCAAAGCGACCAAGGTCAGCAGCGAGCCCATCAAGGTGTACAGGAAGAACTTGAAAGCCGCGTAGATCTTGTTCGGGCCACCCCAGATACCGATGATCAGGTACATCGGGATCAGTGTGGCTTCGAAGAACACGTAAAACAACATGCCATCGAGTGCGGTGAAGACACCGATCATCAAACCGCTAAGGATCAGGAAGGCGCCCATGTACTGGTTGACGCGTTCGGTGATGACTTCCCAGCCAGCGATCACGACGATCAAGGTGATGAAAGCCGTCAGCGGCACGAACCAGAACGAGATACCGTCCAAGCCCAGGTGGTAGTGGATGTTGAAACGCTCGATCCACGAGACGTTTTCAACAAACTGCATGGCGGAGGTTCCGAGCTGGAAGCCCTCATACAGCGGCCAAGTGACCAAGAGACTGGCCAAGGCGCCAATCAAAGCGACCCAACGGACCGCCTTGGCATGTTCATCCCGGCCCAAGGCCAGCAGCACGACACCAAAAACAATCGGTGTCCAGATTGCAAGACTCAACAAACCCATTTTTGTTTTTCTCCTACTTGTTGAGCCAGACGAAGTACGTCATGAAGGCAAACACACCCAGAATCATCACCAGGGCGTAGTGATAGATGTAGCCGGACTGCGCCCAGCGCACCAGGCCAGCGACCCAACCTACCAGCTTCCAGGAACCATTGACCAGCGTACCGTCGATGATGGCTTGGTCACCCGCCTTCCACAGACCGGTACCCAAGGCGCGCGCGCCACGGGCCAGGATGTTCTCGTTGATCCAGTCGAGGTAGTACTTGTTTTCCAACAAGGTGTAGATCGGCTGGCAGATGCGCTTGATGGCCGCGGGCAAGGCCGGGTTGATCATGTACATGTAATAAGACACCGCCACACCCGCGAAGGCCAACCAGAACGGTGCCGTGCTCAAAGCGTGGATCGCCATCGCCACCGGACCGTGGAAAGCATGACCCAGCTCTTCCATCACGGCGTGCTTTTCAGCATCCACAAAGATCACGTCTTTGAAGAAGTCGCCGAACAGCATGGGCTCGATCGCGAAGAAACCGATCAGCACCGAAGGGATAGCCAGCAGCAGCAGCGGCAGCGTCACCACCCAAGGCGATTCATGGGGACCATGGTCACCATGGTGGTCGTCGTGGTGACCGTGGTCGTCATGACCGTGGTGAGCATCGGGGTTCTGGTCGAAGCGTTCCTTGCCGTGGAAGACCAGGAAGTACAGACGGAACGAGTAGAAGGCCGTCACAAAAACCCCTGCCAACACAGCGAACTCAGCAAAACCGGCGGCCGGCAGATGACTTTCATGCACCGCTTCGATGATGCTGTCCTTCGAGTAGAAACCCGAGAAGAAAGGCGTACCGATCAAGGCCAGCGAACCCAGCAGAGAAGTGATCCAGGTGATGGGCATGTACTTGCGAACGCCCCCCATCCAGCGGATGTCTTGGTTATGGTGCATCCCCATGATGACGGAACCCGCAGCCAAGAAGAGCAAGGCCTTGAAGAACGCGTGCGTCATCAGGTGGAACACGGCCACCGAGTAAGCCGAAGCACCCAGGGCGACGGTCATGTAGCCCAGCTGCGACAGCGTCGAGTAGGCCACGACACGCTTGATGTCATTCTGGATGATGCCCAGAAAGCCCATGAACAAGGCCGTGATGGAGCCGATCACCATGATGAAATTCAGCGCGGTGTCGCTCAGCTCGAACAGCGGCGACATGCGAGCCACCATGAAGATGCCCGCGGTGACCATGGTCGCAGCGTGGATCAGGGCCGAAATGGGGGTCGGACCTTCCATGGAGTCCGGCAGCCAGACGTGCAAAGGGAACTGGGCCGACTTGCCCATGGCACCGATGAACAAGCAGATGCAAACCACTGTCACCAACATCCAGTCGGTGCCCGGGAAGGTCAGCTTGGCAATCTCGTCGGCCTTGGCAAAGGTCTCCGAATAGTTCAGCGTACCGCCGTAAGCGGCCAGCAGGCCAATGCCCAAGATGAAGCCAAAGTCACCCACACGGTTGACCAAGAAGGCCTTCATGTTGGCGAAGATCGCGGTCGGCTTGTTGAACCAGAAACCAATCAGCAGGTAGGACACCAAACCCACTGCTTCCCAACCGAAGAACAGTTGCAGCATGTTGTTGCTCATCACGAGCATCAACATGGAGAAGGTGAACAGCGAGATGTAAGCGAAGAAACGGTTGTAGCCCTCGTCTTCTTCCATGTAGCCGATGGTGTAGATGTGCACCATCAGCGACACGAAGGTCACGACGCACATCATCATCGCCGTCAGGCTGTCAATCAGGAAGCCGACTTCCATCTTCAGGTCACCCACCACCATCCAGGTGTAGAGGGTTTCATTGAAGCGGGCACCGTCAAAAACGACGCTCTGGAAGGTCAAGGCCGACAGCACAAAGGCGACGAACACGCCAAGAATCGCCAGCGTGTGCGTGGCGCGGCGGCCAATCACATTGCCGCCAAAGGTCGTGCCCAAAACCCCAGCGAGGAATGAACCCGCCAGCGGGGCCAGCGGCACCGCAAGCAGGGTGGATGCAGAAAGCGTAGCGCTCATGGTTGGATTCTCTGGTTAGCCTTTGAGCGTGTTGAGTTCATCGACATTGATGCTGTTCTTGTTGCGGAACAAGAGCACCAGAATCGCCAGACCAATGGCGGACTCAGCGGCCGCCACGGTGAGGATGAAGAACACGAACACCTGACCGTGCATATCCCCCAGGTAGTGAGAGAAGGCCACAAAATTCGTGTTCACTGCCAGCAGCATCAATTCGATGCACATCAGCAGCACGATCAAGTTCTTGCGGTTCAAGAAAATCCCAATCACCGACAGCGCGAACAGCACTGCCCCGATGGAAAGAAAGTGTCCAAGTGTCAGGGTCATTTGCTTTGCTCCGGAGCCGACGCGGATGCCGCCTCTGCCTTGCGCGTCACGGCCACTTTGACCAGCTTGACGCGGTCACGGGAACGCACGCGAACCTGTTCAGAGGCGTCGACGAACTTGCTGTCCTTGCGTTGACGCAGGGTCAGCGCGATGGCGGCGACCATGGCGACCAACAAGATCATGGCTGCAATTTCAATCGGGTAGATGTACTGGGTGTACAGCAGCTTGCCGATTTCTTGCGCGTTGGAATACTGAATGCCCTTGGCAGCCGCTTCAGTCATGGCCGCAGTACTGGGCTCTTCCGTCAAACGGAAACCACCCAACAACACCGCCGCCATTTCCAGCGCGACCACCGAACCCATCAGGGCGGCCAGGGGGAAATGCTTCCAAAACCCCTTGCGCAGGCTGTCGACGTCGATATCGAGCATCATCACCACGAACAGGAAGAGCACCATCACCGCCCCCAGGTACACCAGCACCAGAGTAATGGCCAGGAACTCGGCCTTGAGCAGCAGCCAGACGGCTGAGGCCTGCGAAAAGGCCAGCATGAGGTAGAGAACCGCGTGCACAGGGTTGCGCGCAGTGATCACTCGGAAGGCTGCAAACAGCAGCACCACCGAGAAGAGATAAAAGAAACCAGTCTTGGCGTCCATGAATCAGGTCTTTTCAGGGTTCAGGCGTGAAAGCTGGTCAACGGTATTTCGCATCTGCCGCTTTGGCAGCTGCAATATCGTTCTCGTAACGGTCGCCCACCGCCAACAGCATGTCTTTGGTGAAGTACAGGTCGCCCCGCTTTTCACCGTGGTACTCAAAAATATGCGTTTCAACAATCGAATCCACCGGGCAGCTTTCTTCGCAGAAACCGCAGAAGATGCACTTGGTCAGATCGATGTCATAACGCGTGGTACGGCGTGAACCGTCATCGCGGACATCGGATTCGATGGTGATGGCCATGGCGGGGCACACGGCCTCGCAGAGCTTGCAAGCAATGCAGCGCTCTTCACCGTTTTCGTAGCGACGCAGCGCGTGCAGACCACGGAAACGGGGCGACAAAGGGGTTTTCTCTTCAGGAAACTGAACGGTGACCTTGCGCTTGAAAGCGTAACGACCGGTCATTGCCATGCCCTTGAACAACTCGAAAAGCATGAAGCTCTTCAAGAAGTCCTTGAGCGAGAAGGGGGAAGCTGCGGCGACTGTCATGTTCTTGCCCACTCAGTTCCAGATGTTCCAGGGGGTCTGCATCCAGAACCCCACCACGAGCAGCCACACCAGGGTGACCGGGATGAAAATCTTCCAGCCCAGACGCATGATCTGGTCGTAGCGGAAGCGCGGGAAGGTGGCACGGATCCAGATGAACATGGACACGACCAGGAAGGTCTTGATGCCCAGCCAGATCCAGCCCGGCACGGCGTTGAAGATCGCGTGGTCGATCGGCGACAGCCAACCACCCAGGAACATCAGCACGGCCAGGATCGACACCAACCACATGCTGGCGTATTCGGCCAGGAAGAAGATAGCGAAGCCCATGCCCGAGTACTCGACCATGTGACCTGCCACGATTTCAGCTTCGCCTTCCACCACGTCGAAGGGGTGGCGATTGGTTTCTGCCACACCGGAGATCAGGTACACCACGAAGATAGGCAGCAGGGGGAGCCAGTTCCAGGACAGGAAGTTCAGACCCAGACCGGCCAAAGTGCCCTTGGCTTGACCCGCCACGATGGTCGACAGGTTCATGCTGCCCGACACCATCAGCACCACCAAGAAGCAGAAGCCCATGGCGATTTCGTAGCTCACCATCTGAGCCGACGCACGCAGCGCGCCCAAGAAAGCGTACTTGGAGTTCGATGCCCAGCCCGCAATGATCACACCGTAGACTTCAATCGACGTGATCGCCATCACCAGCAGCAAGCCGGCATTGAGGTTGGTCAGCGCGACTTCCGGGCCGAAAGGAATGGCGACCCAGGCGGCCAAGGCAGGCATGATCGCCATGATCGGACCGAGACGGAACAGGCCATTGCTGGCTGCCGTCGGGCGAATCAATTCCTTCGTCAGCAGCTTGACCGCATCAGCGATGGGCTGCAGCAAACCGGCGGGACCCACGCGGTTGGGGCCGTAACGCACCTGGATGAAACCCAGCAGCTTGCGCTCCCACAGCGTCAGGTAGGCCACAGCCCCCATCAGCGGGGCCAGCACGGCCACGATCTTGATCAGAACCCAGAGCACCGGCCAGGCCGCCAGCGTCCACCAGCTGGCGGGCAGCAGACCCAGTCCAGCGTTGTACAGCGCGTCGATCATGCGGTCACCTCATCCAAAGCCAGGCGGGCATCCGCCGTCATTTGCAGCGACGGTGCACGGCGAACCAGACCGTCAAGCTGGTAGATCGCAGCCGTCACCGGTGCAACTTCACCAGCCACGCTGGCCCGGATGGCGGCCTGGCTGCCATTGTTCAGGCGGCCGGCGGCCACTTGCGGCTGATCAGCTGTGGCCAAAGCGGCTTGGGCCAGCACTTCTTGCGACGACTCGAATGCGAAGTCGCCCAAGCCCAACAGGTTACCGAGCACACGCAAGACCTTCCAAGCCGGACGGGTCTCGCCCAGGGGCTTGACCACCGCATGGAAGCTTTGCAGACGGCCTTCGGCGTTGACAAAGCTGCCCGAGGTTTCGGTGAACGGTGCAATCGGCAACAGCACGTCGCTGATCTCGAGGTTGGTCTTGAAGGGGCTCAAAGTGACCACCATCTCGGCCTTGTTCAAGCCTGCGAGCGCAGCCTGACCTGCAGCGGTATCGAACGCCGGTTCGACATTGAGCAACAACACCGCCTTGAGAGCACCTTGCACCATTTGACCCGCATTGAAACCTGCACCCGTCGGCTGGGCATTGACCAGCTGCGCACCCACGGTGTTGGCGGCTTCGGTCAGGTAACCGACGCTGGCGCCGGTTTCGCTGGCGATCCAGTTGGCCAGAGCCAGCAGGCTGCTGGCGTTGGCGTGGTGGGCTGCGGCATTGCCAAGCAAGACCGCCTTGCGGTCCCCGCCCAACAAAGACTTGGCGATGGCTTGGGCTTGAGCCGTGACCTCAGCAGACCACGGAGCGACCAGGCCCTTTTCTTGAGCCACAGCCGCAGCGATCGACGCCAAAGCATTGACCCATTGGTCGGCAGCGGCCACTTGGAACTGCGCAACAGGCAATGCCCAGTCAGATTCAGCCGAATACAAGGCATGCACCTGGGCGCCCTTGCGAGCGGCCTGGCGAATGCGCTGAGCAAACAGCGGGTGATCCTTACGCAGGTTAGAGCCGACCACCAGCACGCGCTGGAGTTCGCCCAAGGAAGCGATGGAGGTGCCCAACCAGCGAGCGCCTTCAGGGGCGCTGAATTCAGCGTTGCGCAGACGGTGGTCGATGCTGTCGCTGCCCAGGCCACGCACCAAACGGGCGGCCAGGAACAACTCTTCCACGGTGCTGTGCGGGCTCACCAGGGCGCCGATGCTGTTGGCGCCGTGGTTGGCCCCAATTTGCTTCAGGCCGTTGGCCACATATTCGAGAGCGGTCTGCCAGTCGACAGTCTTCCACTCGCCACCTTGCTTGAGCATGGGCTGGGTGAGGCGGTCGGGGCCGTTGAGCGACTCGTAGGAGAAGCGGTCGCGGTCAGCAATCCAGCATTCGTTGATGGCTTCGTTTTCCAACGGCACCACGCGCAACACTTGGTGGTTCTTGACCTGAACGATCAGATTGGCACCGGTCGAATCGTGCGGGCTGACGCTCTTGCGGCGCGACAGCTCCCATGTGCGGGCGCTGTAGCGGAAAGGCTTGCTGGTCAAGGCACCGACCGGGCAGATGTCGATCATGTTGCCCGACAGTTCGGAGTCAATGGACTCGCCCGCGATGGTGGTGATCTCGGAGTGCTCGCCACGGTGGATCATGCCCAGTTCCATCACGCCGGCCACTTCCTGGCCAAAGCGCACGCAACGGGTGCAGTGAATGCATCGGCTCATCTCTTCCATCGAGATCAGCGGACCCACGTCCTTGTGGAAGACAACGCGCTTTTCTTCGGCATAGCGCGAAGAAGAGCCACCATAACCCACAGCCAGGTCTTGCAACTGGCACTCACCGCCCTGGTCGCAGATGGGGCAATCCAGCGGGTGGTTGATGAGCAGGAATTCCATCACCGATTGCTGGGCCTTGATGGCCTTGTCGCTCTTGGTGCGGACGATCATGCCCTGCGTCACCGGGGTGGCGCAGGCGGGCATGGGCTTGGGGGCCTTTTCCACATCGACCAGGCACATGCGGCAGTTGGCCGCGATGCTCAGCTTCTTGTGGTAGCAAAAATGCGGAATGTAGGTGCCGGCCTTTTCAGCTGCATGCATGACCATGCTGCCTTCATTGACCTCTACCTTCTGACCGTCGAGTTCGATTTCAACCATATGTTCTCTCGCGATCAAGCGTGTGCAGGTTTCTGCGACTTGGCTTGCTCAATCAAAGCCTGGAATTCGGGCTTGAAATGCTTCAGCATGGCACGCACGGGCATGGCGGCGGCATCGCCCAGCGCGCAAATGGTGCGCCCTTGGATGTTGTCGGCCACGGAGTTCAGCAAATCGAGGTCGCCATCGCGGCCCTGGCCGTGCCAGATGCGGTCGACCACGCGCCACATCCAGCCCGTGCCTTCGCGGCAAGGCGTGCACTGACCGCAAGACTCATGCGAGTAGAAGTACGACAGACGCAGCAGGCTTTCAACCATGTTGCGCGAATCGTCCATCACGATCACGGCACCCGAGCCCAGCATGGAGCCGGCCTTGGCGATCGAGTCGTAGTCCATGGTGCATTCCATGATCACCGAAGCAGGCAGCACCGGCGAAGACGAGCCCCCTGGGATGACTGCCTTCAGCTGGCGGCCCTTGCGGATGCCACCGGCGAGTTCGAGCAGCTTGGCGAACGGCGTACCCAGCGGCACTTCATAGTTGCCCGGCTTTTCGACGTCACCACTGACCGAGAAGATCTTGGTGCCACCGTTGTTGGGCTTGCCACACTCCAGGTAGGCGGCGCCACCGTTGCGGATGATCCAAGGGACGGCCGCAAAGGTTTCGGTGTTGTTGATGGTGGTTGGCTTGCCATACAAGCCAAAGCTGGCCGGGAATGGTGGCTTGAAGCGCGGCTGGCCCTTCTTGCCTTCGAGCGACTCGAGCAAGGCGGTTTCTTCACCGCAGATGTAAGCGCCGAAACCGTGCGCAGCGTGCAACTGGAAGTTGAAGCTGCTGCCCATGATGCCGTTACCCAAGTAACCGGCGGCACGGGCTTCTTCCAGGGCCTCTTCAAACCGATCGTAGGTCTGGAAGATTTCGCCGTGGATGTAGTTGTAGCCCACCGAGATGCCCATGGCATAGGCCGCAATGATCATGCCTTCAATCACGATGTGCGGATTGAATTGCAGGATGTCACGGTCCTTGCAGGTGCCCGGTTCGCCTTCGTCCGAGTTACAGACGAGGTATTTTTGACCGGGGAACTGACGCGGCATGAAGCTCCACTTCAGGCCCGTCGGGAAACCCGCACCGCCCCGGCCACGCAGGCCGGATTCCTTGACCGTCGCAATGACCTGGTCTTGGGTCAGGCCTTCGCCACCGTCTTGACCCAGGATCTTGCGCAGGGCCTGGTAGCCACCGCGGGCTTCGTAGTCCTTGATGCTCCAGTTCTTGCCGTCGAGACCCGCGTAAATTTGGGCGCCGATGTGGCGGTCGTGGAAGCAGGTTTCAACGCCTGTGGCCTGAAACTGATTGAGAACGCTTTGAACAGACGCCATCACTTCACCTCGGCGGCGCGCAGGCCGTCAATCAGTTGGTCGAGTCGTTCGTTGCTCATGAAGCTGCACATGGCGCGGTCATTGACCAGCATCACCGGCGAATCAGCGCAAGCGCCCAAGCATTCGCTTTGCTGCAGCGTGAACAGGCCATCTGGCGTGGTTTCGCCCATGGCGATGCCCAGCTTTTGCTCCAGGTGCTTGAGCGCCTTGTTGCCATCGCGCAGCTGGCACGGCAAGTTGGTGCACACGTTGAGCTTGAAGCGGCCCACGGCCTGCTGGTTGTACATGTTGTAGAAGGTGGTGACTTCGTGCACCGCGATCACCGGCATGCCCAGCACCTCGGCAATCACGCGCTCACTGTCTTCACTGACATGGCCCAGCTCCTGCTGAACAATGGCCAGGCAAGCCATCACCGCCGACTGCTTTTGTTCAGCCGGGTACTTCGCTACTTCGCGGGCAAAACGTGCCCTGGTCGAATCAGAGATCATCGATCAATCTCTCCAAACACAATGTCCATGGTGCCGATGATGGCTACCGCGTCCGCCAGCATGTGGCCGCGGGCCATTTCGTCCAGGGTGGCCAAATGGGCGAAACCCGGGGCGCGGATCTTGAGGCGATAAGGCTTGTTGGCCCCGTCGCTCACCAGATAAATGCCGAACTCACCCTTGGGGTGTTCAACAGCAGCATAAGCCTCGCCCTCGGGGACGTGGAAGCCTTCAGTGAAGAGCTTGAAGTGGTGAATCAGCTCTTCCATGCTCGACTTCATGGCCTCACGGGCCGGCGGCGCCACCTTGTGGTTGTCGGTGATAACCGGACCCGGGTTGACGCGCAGCCAGTCCACGCACTGCTTGATGATGCGATTGGATTCGCGCATTTCCGCCACGCGCACCAAGTAGCGGTCGTAGCTGTCGCCGGTTTGGCCGACGGGAATGTCGAACTCCACCTTGTCGTAGACGTCGTAAGGCTGGGCCTTGCGCAGATCCCAAGCCACGCCAGAGCCACGCAGCATCGGGCCCGTCATGCCCAGGTTGAGCGCACGCTCGACCGGCACCACACCAATACCAACCGTGCGTTGCTTCCAGATGCGGTTTTCGGTCAGCAGGTTCTCGTACTCGTCCACGCACTTGGGGAAGCGCTTGGTGAAGTCGTCGATGAAGTCCAGCATCGAACCCGAACGGTTCTGGTTCAACTCAGCCAGGGCCTTGGCGTTCTTGATCTTGCTGACCTTGTACTGCGGCATGCTGTCAGGCAGGTCACGGTACACGCCCCCCGGACGGAAGTAAGCCGCGTGCATGCGAGCGCCGGAGACAGCCTCATACATGTCAAACAGGTCTTCGCGTTCACGAAAGGTGTAGATCAGGATGGTGGAACTGCCGATGTCGTTACCGTGCGAACCGAGCCACATCAAGTGGTTCAGCAGGCGGGTGATCTCGGCAAACATCACGCGGATGTACTGAGCTCGGATCGGCACTTCCAGGCCCAGCAGCTTTTCGATGGCCAGGCAGTAGGCGTGCTCGTTGCTCATCATCGACACGTAATCCAGTCGGTCCATGTAGGGCAGCGACTGGATGAAGGTCTTGTGTTCGGCCAGCTTTTCAGTGGCGCGGTGGAGCAACCCGATGTGGGGATCAGCGCGCTGGACGACTTCGCCGTCCAGTTCGAGCACCAGACGCAGAACGCCGTGGGCTGCCGGGTGCTGGGGCCCGAAATTGAGGGTGTAGTTTTTGATTTCAGCCATGATGCATCACACAAGGCGCGGGGGCCTCAGTGCAGGCCTCCATACTTGTCTTCGCGGATGATACGGGGCGTGATTTCGCGCGGCTCGATGGTCACGGGCTCGTACACCACGCGGCGGCGTTCGGCGTCATAGCGCATTTCAACGTGACCCGAAATCGGGAAGTCCTTGCGGAACGGGTGGCCGATGAAGCCGTAGTCGGTCAAGATGCGACGCAGGTCGTTGTGGCCTTCGAACACGATGCCATACAGGTCAAACGCTTCGCGCTCGTACCAGTTGGCCGAATTCCAGATGTCAGACACCGAGTCCACCAAAGGTGCATCATCGTCAGGGCAGAACACACGCACGCGAACGCGCTGATTCAGGCTCACCGACAGCAGGTGGCTGACCACAGCGTAACGAGCACCTTCCCAGCGGCCATCGCCGTAGGTGGAGTAGTCCACACCGCACAGATCGACCAGCTGCTCGAATCGGCAGCCAGCGGCGTCGCGCAGGGTTTGCATGGCCGAGCGGTAGTCGGCAGCAGCCACTTCAATCGTCACTTCGTCGAGGGCAACCGAGGTGTTCTTCACCTTGCCGGCCAACGCTTCGACGATCACGTCTTTCAGGGCTTCCGCTTGAATTGCAATCAATGTCATGGCGAGAATCTCAGACCCGGGCGATCGTGTTGGTACGGCGAATCTTTTGCTGCAATTGCATGATGCCGTAGATCAACGCTTCAGCCGTGGGCGGGCAGCCTGGGACGTAAACATCCACCGGCACAATGCGATCGCAGCCACGCACGACCGAATAGCTGTAGTGGTAATAGCCACCACCATTGGCGCAAGAGCCCATCGAGAGCACCCAGCGCGGCTCGCTCATCTGGTCATACACCTTGCGCAAGGCTGGCGCCATCTTGTTGCACAGCGTGCCTGCCACGATCATCAAATCACTTTGACGAGGGCTGGCACGGAACACTTCAGCACCGAAACGACCGATGTCGTAACGCGCTGCCGCGGCGTGCATCATTTCAACCGCACAGCAGGCCAGACCAAAAGTCATGGGCCACAGCGATCCAGTCTTAGCCCAGTTCACCACCGCGTCGTAGCTGGTGGTGACGAAGCCTTCCTTCATGACACCTTCAATCATTGCATGCGTCCTTGTTGATGCACTCGCTCATTCCCAATCCAGCGCGCCTTTTTTCCACGCGTAGACAAAGCCCACGAGCAGATCGATCAGGAACACCACGCCCGACCAGAAGCCTGTGGAACCGATGTCGGTCAAGGCCACAGCCCAAGGGACGAGAAAACAAATTTCGAGGTCAAAGAGAATGAACAGAATCGCCACCAGGTAGTAGCGAACGTCGAACTTCATGCGAGCGTTTTCAAACGCTTCGAAGCCACACTCATAAGGGGAATTTTTGGCCGGATCGGGCCGATTTGGGCCCAACAGGTAGCCCAGCACTTGGGGAACGACCCCAACGCCTAGACCAACCAGAATGAACAAGAGAACGGGGAGGTATTGATCAAGGTTCATCTGGAGGATTTCATCACCGCGACCCTTCCAGCGGGGGCTGGAAGGGTCTTTATTTTGGTGCCGTCGGCGAGACTCGAACTCGCACAGCTTTCGCCACTACCCCCTCAAGATAGCGTGTCTACCAATTTCACCACGACGGCGGGATGTTGCTGCCCGGATGGCATGAGGACCCAAAGGTTTTGGCTTTCCGGACAGACTGCTATTCTACCCGTAAAAACCCGCCCCTTTGGGGCAGTCAGGCAGAAATTCAAGACTCACTTGGTCGGAATCGCAGCGGCCCCTGTGGCCGGCTCGGGCGTCACGACAGGCGCAGCCGGCGCAGCAGCAGGCGCCACCGGAGCAGCACCCTCCAGCACGCTGCCCGAGCTGACCGGACGAACATTGCCAAAGTAGGCCAGAGCCAGTGTGCAAACAAAGAAGACCACCGCCAAAGCTGCTGTCGTGCGCGACAAAAAGTTGGCACTGCCGCTGGCGCCGAACAAGCTGCCCGAACCACCGCTGCCAAAGGCCGCACCCATGTCAGCACCCTTGCCGTGCTGGATCAAAATCAAACCAATCATACCCAGGGCGCTCAGCATCTGAACCGCCAGGATGATCGTGGTAACGATGTGCATAAAAACTCCAGAACAAAAAAATCAGACCGCCAGCGCCGAAGCGGCTGCCACGATCGTGAGGAAATCAGGCGCCTTCAAGGAGGCACCGCCAATCAGCCCGCCATCAATGTCAGGCTGCGCCAACAATTCGGCCGCGTTGGCCGCATTCATGCTGCCACCGTACAAGAGGCGGATGCGATCCGCCTTGGCGCTGGCTGCTTGCAACTGAGCACGCAGCACCGCATGCACCGCCTGCGCCTGCTCAGGCGAGGCCGTCTTGCCCGTGCCAATGGCCCACACCGGCTCATAGGCCACCACGATCTCACTGATGCAATGGCCATTGAGGTGGATCACGGCCGCCAACTGGCGACGCACGACCAACTCGGTTTCGCCCGCTTCACGCTGGGCCAAGGTCTCACCCACGCAAACAATGGGGACAAGGCCAGCCGCCAAAGCGCGCTGCGCCTTCTGCGCCACTTGCTCGTCGGTTTCGCCATGGTATTGCCGGCGCTCCGAGTGACCCACGATCACATACTGCACCCCCAACTCACGCAGCATGGCGGCCGACACCTCGCCGGTGTACGCACCAGACTCATGGGCCGATACATCCTGCGCCCCCAAGGCCACCGGGCCACGCAAACCAGCCACCTGGGCCAGGTAGGGGGACGGAACACAGACCGCCACGTCGGCACACGCCTCAGACAGGCCCGCAGCCACCGCGCCCAGCAGGGCTTCGTTGGCAGCCAAGCCGCCATTCATTTTCCAGTTGCCGGCAATCAGCTTCTTTTTCATGAACTCACCAGGTCAAAACAATTTTTCCAACATGCTGGCCCGACTCCATCAGCGCGTGGGCCGAAGCCGCTTGCGCCGCCGGGAAGGTGGCATGCACCATGGGCTTGACAGCACGACTGGCCAGCAAAGGCCACACTTGCTCACACAGAGACTGCGCAATCTTCGCCTTGAAAGCCACCGGACGCGGACGCAAGGTCGATCCCGTGATCACCAAGCGACGGCGCAACACCAAACCAGCATTGAATTCCGCCTTGGTGCCCCCCTGCACGGCAATGATCACGATGCGACCATCCTCAGCCATGCATTCCACCTCGCGCGCAACGTAGGCACCAGCCACCATGTCCAGCACCACATTGACCCCTCGGCCCTGCGTCAGCTCTTTGACGACCGCCACAAAGTCCTGGGTCTTGTAATTGATCGCGTGATCTGCACCCAAAGCCAAGCAAGCGGCGCATTTTTCATCGCTGCCTGCCGTCACGATCACCGTGGCGCCCCGGGCCTTGGCCAACTGAATCGCAGTCACCCCAATGCCACTGGTGCCGCCTTGAATCAACAAGGTCTCACCCGCTTGCAACGCTCCCCGGTCGAAGACATTGCTCCACACCGTGAAAAAGGTTTCCGGCAGCGAGGCCGCCTCGACATCAGTCCAACCTTCCGGCACCGGCAGGCACTGCCCGACGGGCGCCACGCACAGCTCAGCGTAACCACCACCGGCCACCAGAGCACAGACACGCTGGCCCAGCGCCAAGCCCGCTTGCGCCATCGCAGCGGCATCCCCAGCGACCACCACGCCCGCCACCTCCAGGCCCGGAATGTCCGAGGCACCGGGCGGCACAGGGTAATTGCCCGTGCGCTGCAGCACGTCCGGGCGATTCACACCGCTGGCGCTGACACGGATCAGCAACTCGCCCTCACCCGGCACCGGGTCAGGACGCGTGGCTGCCTGCAGAACCTCTGGGGCACCGTAAGAAGTGATTTCAATGGCGTTCATGGCGATCGTTCAAACGCCCGACCCACCATCAGGTGAGCCGGGCGTGGGCTGGGTTTATTGCTGCTGCTGTTGCTGTTGCTGTTGAGCGCCTTCCGGGTTGTACGCCGGACGCTCAGCCAAAGCCTTCATCGACAGCTTGACACGACCCTTTTCATCGGTTTCCAGAACCTTGACCTTGACGATCTGACCCTCGCTCAGGAAGTCAGTGACCTTCTCGACGCGCTGGTGGGCAATCTGGCTGATGTGCAGCAGACCGTCCTTGCCAGGCAGCAGGTTGATCAGGGCGCCGAAGTCCAGGATCTTGGTGACCGGGCCTTCGTAGATCTTGCCGATCTCGACTTCAGCCGTGATCTGCTCGATGCGGCGCTTGGCTTCGTCAGCCTTGGCCGTGTCGGTGGCAGCAATGGTGATGGTACCGTCTTCGTCGATGTTGATCTGGGTGCCAGTTTCTTCGGTCAGCGCACGGATGGTGGCGCCGCCCTTGCCGATCACGTCGCGGATCTTCTCGGGATTGATCTTCATGGTGAAGAGCTTGGGCGCGAAGTTGGACACTTCCGTCTTGGCTTCGCCCATCGCTTCTTGCATCTTGCCCAAGATGTGCAGACGAGCTTCCTTGGCTTGTGCCAGGGCCACTTGCATGATTTCCTTGGTGATGCCCTGGATCTTGATGTCCATCTGCAGCGCGGTGATGCCGTTGGTGGTACCGGCCACCTTGAAGTCCATGTCACCCAGGTGATCTTCATCGCCCAGGATGTCGGTCAGCACGGCGAAACGGTTGGCGTCCTTGATCAGACCCATGGCGATACCCGCCACGTGGGCCTTCATCGGCACGCCGGCGTCCATCAGCGACAGGCAGCCGCCGCAGACCGAAGCCATCGACGAGGAACCATTGGATTCGGTGATTTCCGACACCACACGCATGGTGTAAGGGAATTCTTCCTTGGTCGGCAGCACAGCCACGAGGGCGCGCTTGGCCAGACGGCCGTGACCGATTTCGCGGCGCTTGGTGCTGCCCATGCGGCCCACTTCGCCAGTGGCAAAGGGAGGCATGTTGTAGTGCAGCATGAAGCGGTCTTCGTACTCACCGGCCAAGGCGTCGATGCGCTGGGCATCTCGCTCGGTGCCCAGCGTGGCCACGACCAGCGCCTGGGTTTCACCACGGGTGAACAGGGCCGAACCGTGGGTGCGGGGCAGCACCGAGTTGCGGATTTCGATCGGGCGCACCGTGCGGGTGTCGCGGCCATCGATGCGGGGCTCACCCGCCAGAATTTGGCCGCGCACGATGCCGGCTTCGATTTCAAACAGCAAACCTTCAACCTTGACGGCGTCGAATTCAACACCATCAGCCTTCAGGCCAGCCAACACATTGGCGTAGGCTTCGCGGCAGGCCTGGGTGCGGGCTTGCTTGTTGCGGATTTGGTAGGCGGCGCGCAGGGGCTCAGCAGCCAGGGCATTGACCTTGGCGATCAGGGCCTCGTCCTTGGCCGGGGCTTCCCACTGCCACAGCGGCTTGCCAGCTTCGCGCACCAGTTCATGGATGGCGTTGATGGCAATGCGGCCTTGCTCGTGACCGAACACCACAGCGCCCAGCATCACGTCTTCAGGCAGCTGTTGGGCTTCGGATTCCACCATCAGCACGGCGGCTTCGGTGCCCGCAACCACCAGATCCATCTGGCTGCTCTTGCGCTGGGTTTGACCCGGGTTGAGCACGTATTCGCCGTTGATGTAGCCCACGCGAGCGGCGCCGATCGGGCCGTTGAACGGGATGCCCGAGATGGCCAGAGCGGCCGACGAGGCGATCAAGGCCGCGATGTCGGCGTCGACTTCAGGGTTCAAGGACACGGTGTGGATCACCACGTGCACTTCGTTGAAGAAACCTTCCGGGAACAGCGGGCGGATCGGGCGGTCGATCAGGCGGCTGGTCAGGGTTTCGAGTTCGCTGGGCTTGGCTTCACGCTTGAAGAAGCTGCCCGGGATCTTGCCGGCGGCGTAGGCCTTCTCGATGTAGTCCACGGTCAACGGGAAGAAATCTTGACCCGGCTTGGCCGACTTGGAAGCCACCACGGTGGCCAGCACCACGGTGTCGTCGATGTTGACCAGCACGGCGCCCGTGGCTTGACGGGCGACTTCGCCGGTCTCCAGGGTCACGGTGTGCTGACCCCATTGGAAGGTCTTGGTGACTTTGTTGAAAATGCTCATGTTTCAGCTCCTGCTGTGTTGCCGGCCCCAGGCCGGACTTGAGACCACCCTGCCTGGGTGGTGGAGGTCAGTTGAAAACCCGAAACACGATGCCATTCCAGCAAATTCCGGCTGCCGGCAAAGCCCCAGAAACTGTTGGAATGACACAGCGCGCATCCCTGTTTTCAAACCTGATGGAAGCGACAAAAAACAAACGCCTGAGCTAGTGAACTAACTCAGGCGTCCAGCATTCGTCGTGCGAATTACTTGCGCAGACCCAGCTTGGCGATCAGTGCAGTGTAACGGTCAGCATCTTTGGACTTCAGGTAGTCCAGCAGCTTACGGCGACGGCTCACCATGCGCAGCAGACCGCGACGGCCGTGGTGGTCCTTGGCGTGGGTCTTGAAGTGGGGGGTCAGCTCATTGATGCGAGCGGTCAGAATGGCCACTTGGACTTCTGGGCTGCCCGTGTCGGTGGCGCTGCGAGCGTTGGCCTTGACGACCTCTGCCTTGATGGACGATGCGATCATTTGATGTTCCTTTGAATATTTGACTTGCGCTGGCTGCCGGAAATTGCGGCCAGCGTGCTGCTTCGCACAATGCAAAGCTTCGGGATTATAGCCCGAGCCAACGCTTGAGTCGAGCCACGCCCTCGTCCAGCCGCGCCAGGTCCTGGGATGCAAAGCACCAACGCAGCCAGCCATCCGCCTGCGGTGCAAATGCGCTGCCCGGCGCCAAGCCCAAGCCCGCCTCGCGCACCAGGCGCTTGGCCACCGCCAGAGAGTCGTCGTAACCCTCCAATTTGAAGAACGCGTACATGCCACCGGGCGCAGCCGCCACCTGCACCCCCGGCAGGGCCTGCAGTTGCGGGACCAAGCGGTCACGGCAGGCTTTCAAGTGACTGACCACGCGTGGCGTGATGTCGCCAACCTGCTGCAGTGCAGCCAAGCCGGCGCGCTGCGTGAAGACCGAGGCACACGAGGTATTGAACTCAATCAACTTGCCCATGGCGTCGAGCATGGACGGCGGCATCACCAGCCAGCCCAAGCGCCAGCCGGTCATCAGGAAGCTCTTGGAAAAGCTGTGCACGACCACCAGCCGGTCTTCGGGCTCGGCGAGGTCCAGAAAACTCGGAGCACACTGCTTGGGCGAGTCCCCGTAATACAGGCGCTCATAGACCTCGTCAGCCAGGATCCAGGTGCCTGTTCGGCGGCAATGCGCCAGCAAGGCCTGCTGCTCGTCCGCCCGCAAGGTCCAGCCCGTGGGGTTGTTGGGGGCATTGACGATCAGCAAGCGCGTGGCAGGCGTGATCGCGGCCAGCAGCTCGGGCAAGTCGAGCTGCCACAGACCCGCGCCCTCCCCATGAGGCACTGGCTTGAGCGCAACCGTGCGCACCACGCCACCCATGATCACGGGTTGAGCCAGCAAATTCGGCCACACCGGCGTCACCGCCACCACCTCGTCACCCGGCTCCACCAGGGCTTGGATGGCCAACATGAGCGCATTCACCCCCCCAGACGTGATGGCGATGCGCTCCGGCCCCACCGGGCGGTGCAAACCACTGGTGTAGTCCGCCACCGCCTGTCGCAGCTCGGGCAGGCCCAGGTTGTGGGCGTAAAACGTCTCCCCCTGGGATATCGAGTCCAGCGCCGCCTGGCGCACGGCCTGCGGCGTGACTTCATCGCTCTCGCCAAACCAGAAGGCCAGCACGTCGGGCCGCCCCAGGCCGGCATTGGCCACTTCACGAATCAAAGATGCTTCAAGCTGCAGGATGGCGGGTCTCATTCAATGGGTCCTGTGGGGTGCGCATGGCGCGCGCAAATGAACAAAACACCATGTTAGCGGAGCCTTCTAGCATCACCGCTTTGAGAAGGAGTCAGCATGCATCCTGCCAAGTACTCAAAGCCCACAAGCACCCGAGGTCCAGCGCCGAGGGACATCATTCTCAGCATCCTGAGCGCACTGCTGTTGCACGCGGAGCCCTGCGGGGCGGCGACCTTCGGCGACGGGCATGCCCACACCCTGCCGAGCGGGCCTGGCACCATGTCAAGCCCCCAGATCCAGACCGCGACACCCGGACAGCAACGCAAGGCGAAGCCGACCCGCAAGGCCAAACCCCTTCCCCCCACCAGCAGCGAGGAAAGCCGCACCGAACGCGAGCGGCGCCTGTACCGGGAGTGCGCAGGCCGCCCCAATGCAGGGGCCTGCGAAGGATTCGCCCACTAGGCGCGGGCGATACCAATCCTTACCCATCAGGGACGGACCATGCGGCAACTGGTCGCCATCTCGGCCTTGCTGGCGGGGATCTGGCGGATGACCTTGAAGCCGTAGCCCGAGCCCTCCACATCGAAGCGCACGCCGGGGCTGCCCAGCTTCTCCATCACGCCGACCGTCAAACCTTGCTGGAACTGGTGGTCCGAGGCGCGCATGGTGCCTGACTGGCCCGACAAGGACACGGTGCTGCCCTCCAGCTTGCCGGCCACTGCGGCAGCCTCCGTGCTGCCGGCTTTTTCGATGGCTTGGGCCAAAGCCTCCACCATCAACTGCATGCGCATGTGTACGTAGTCATCTGCGGGCTTCGGAAAACGCTGGCGGAAGGATTGGTAGAAGGCCTCGCTCTGCGCCCCTGGCACATTCGGCAGCCAGTCCGCAACAGCCACCACGCGTCCCAGACCTGCATCGCCGATGGCGGCCGGTGCACCCAGCGCGTTGCCGTAATAGGTGAAGAACCGCCCCTCGTAACCCACCTCGCGCGCCGCCTTGATCAACAAGGTCAGGTCGTTGCCCCAGTTGCCCGTGATCACGGCCTGCGCACCGCTGGCCTTGATCTTCACGGCATAGGGTGCGAAGTCCTTAACCCGACCCAGCGGATGCAGCTCATCGCCCACGATGTGCACATCGGGGCGCTGTTCAGCCAACTGGCGACGCGCCTCTTTGAGCACCGCCTGACCGAAGCTGTAGTCCTGGCCAATCAGGTAGAGGCTCTTGACGGCACGGTCTTCGCGGATGACCTCCATCAGAGCCGCCATGCGCATGTCCGCATGGGCGTCGAAACGGAAGTGCCAGAAGCTGCAACGCTCGTTGGTCAGCGCCGGGTCCACCGCCGAATAGTTGAGAAACAAAACACGACGCGCCGGGTCGCGATCGTTGTTCTTTTGGATCGCATCGAGCAACACCGCCGCCGTGGCCGAGGAATTGCCCTGCAAGACCACACGCGCGCCGTCATCGATCGCCGAGCGCAGTGCCGACAAGGCCTCTTCGTTTTGCCCCTTGCTGTCGTAGCGCTCCAGCTGCAGCAGGCGGGTGCCTCCGGCCAGCTTCACGCCACCACGCGCGTTGACGCGCTCCACCGCCCACAAAATATTGCGATAGACCGCTTCGCCCGCGTTGGCAAAGGGCCCACTCAGGCCCTCAATCAGGGCCAATTTGATCGGCCCAGCGGCACTCGCCGACTGCGCCTGGGACAACGGTGCGAGGCCGGCAGATAACGCCAGCGCCACCGTTTTCAAGAGGGATCTGCGCAGATATTCCATGAAGAAAATTCCTTGAAAAAAAACACGTGGATCACACCTTCGATCCATGCGGGGCTCAGTTCGAGCGCCGCGCAGTGTAAAGGACTCGTCCCATGATCTTCGCGCCCGTCATCCGCCATTCCGCCTACCTGCCCGGCCTGCGCATCACCGACCGCCAGTTGGAGCGCTTCCTGGGTCAAACCTTGCAGCAAGCGCCCGCACGGCGCGGTGAACAGCCCGCCCGCTTCGAGCAAACCGAGCAGGACTTCACCCTTGAACTCGACGTCCCCGGCCTGAGCCGAGAGCAGCTGCAAGTCGAATTGGGCAGTAACACCGTGCGCATCGACAGCGTGGCCGACGCACCGCGGCGCTACCAGGCGGCTTACGAATTGCCGCAAGACCTGGACCCCAGCACCAGCAGCGCCCGACTGGAAAACGGCGTGCTCACCCTCAAGCTGGGCAAAAAGGCCCCGGTCACCCTCCACACCCGCCTGAACATCGACTGAGCATCAACCGAACGAGGGCTAAGACCGGCTCCGCTGAGCGACAGGGCAACGCCGGCGGCGCCCCAAAGAAAAAGCCTCCCTGTCGGGAGGCTTTTTCTGGCCGCTGCGCAGAACCCGCGGTGGCGAACCACGCGGGAGCTGACAGCGAAACACAAACCTTTGCAAGCCCAGCACAAGGATGGCGCTGGGTCGGCAGATCAGGCGTTCAGCTCAGGGACTCACCCAGGCCGGACGCCGCGGCAGCGCCCTCGCCATCTTGCAGCAGGCGGTGCAGCAACTTGGGCAAATCGGTCACCAAATTAGGCTTGTAAACCAGGGGAATGTCCCGCAGGGCAAATGCGTAGGGGCGGCGCTGCTCTTCGTCCAGCGAGGTCACGACCACCAGTTGGCTCCGATTGAGCTCAGGGTGCGCGCGCAGGCTGGTCAGCAAGGTTGCGCCATCGATGCCAGGCAGCAACAGATCGAGCAGCAGCACATCGGGTTGCAACTGGCCATACATGGCCAAACCCACGATCCCGTCATCGGCCAAATGCAGGGCCACTTCAGGGAAGTGCTGCTGCATCATCAAAGACACCAGATTTTGGTAATGCGCTGAATCTTCGATGAACAACACGCGGCGCGGATTGGCGGGACTGCCACGTTGAGCGCCTCGGCGACCCGCGCGTCGATTGGCCAACCATCGGTCCACCGAGATGCGTGAAATACGCCGGTGACCACCGGGTGTTTTCCACGCCTCCAGCTCACCCCGGTCCACCATCATTTGGACCGAGCGGACAGCCATGCCCAGCTCGCGGGCCACCTCGATCGTGGTGCAGTGCTCACCAGAGGGAGGCGCAGGGTTAAATGTGTTTTCGGAACTCATGAATCAATTCTACCGAATTTGCCAATTAAATTGTCAAGTTCAACAAAGTGATAGTTGAAAAAATTAGTTTTTCGCTCTGTCTGCCAATTACAAGTCTTATGAGCGCTTTAGCACCGACGAAAGTAAGAGTTACTGTGACAGCCGGAAGTTCATATGAAAAAAACGAAATCCTGCTGATTGAAAATCTGGGCGCACGCGCCTGCACCCAGGGAGCCCGCCCCCTTCCAAACAAGGGGCAGCCTCAAGCGTCGATAGCGTCCAGCGGCCAGCGAGGCCGCACGTCGAAGCTGTAGCGGTGGTCAGCCTGCGCGTGGCCCGCCTGCAGGCGCATGGCGGCGGCCATCGCAATCATGGCGCCATTGTCCGTGCACAGGTGCAACTCGGGGTAATGCACCCGCACACGCGCTGTCTGGCAGGCCGCATTGAGCCGCGTGCGCAGCTCTCGGTTGGCGCCCACCCCGCCGGCCACCACCAGACGACGCAGGCCGGTTTCGCGCAAGGCAGTCATCGATTTCTTCAGCAGGACTTCGACGATGGCCGCCTGGGTACTGGCCGCCAGGTCCGCCTTGCGCGCCTCCAGGTCGTCGCCCAGCTTGCGCGCTTGGGTCAACACCGCCGTCTTGAGGCCCGCAAAAGAGAAATCCAGGTCGCCGCTGTGCAACAAAGGTCGCGGCAGCTTGAAGGCAGCCGGATCTCCTGACTCGGCCAAACGGGACAGCGCGGGCCCGCCTGGGTAGCCCAGGCCCATCAATTTGGCCGACTTGTCAAAGGCCTCGCCGGCGGCGTCATCAATGGTCTCGCCCAGGATGCGGTAGTTGCCCACCGCGTCCACCCGCATCAGTTGGGTGTGCCCGCCAGACACCAACAAGGCCACAAAAGGAAACTCAGGGGGGTCGGCACTGAGGAAGGGCGACAGCAAATGGCCCTCCAGGTGGTGCACGCCCAGCACCGGCTTGCCCAGGGCGGCCGCCAAGGCGCAGGCCACACCCGACCCCACCAACAGCGCGCCGGCCAGGCCTGGGCCGCGCGTGTAAGCCACCACATCGACGTCCGCCAGACTGCGACCCGCTTCGGCCAGCACCTGGCGCGCCAGCGGCAGCACGCGCCGAATGTGGTCACGGCTGGCCAACTCAGGCACCACACCGCCGTAGGCTTGGTGCATCTCGATCTGGCTGTGCAAGGCATGGGCTTCGAGTCGGGGCACGCCAGAGGCTTGGGCGTGGACCAGGGCCACGCCAGTTTCATCGCAAGAGGACTCGATGCCCAGCACCAGGCCAGGCGCAAGGGTCGCATCAACAGAGGGGAGCAAGGGCTTTGTCATCGGAGCAGAAGTGTAGGCCAGAGCCCTTCCCTCGGCGGCTGCCCCACGCAACGGCCTGGTCCCAGCAGGGTTAGCCCCCACAGGCGACGCGGGCCAGGCCCCTGCGCCCAGCCGCGCCTGGCTGTGAATCTTGCACAATCAGCCCATGACCGAGGCATTGCGCATTGTGGTGGTCGCCCCGGACCTGGCCATACAAGACCCCGAGGACGATCACGCTGTTTCTCAGGCTGAGCGCTCGCGCAGCCTGCGCATTGGCTTGCTCGAAAACGGCTTCAACCTGATCGCCACGCTGCCCGCCGACGTGTTTTTGACCGAGCGCCTGGCCCAGCTGCAGCCCGACCTCATCGTGGTCGACGCCGAAAGCGAGGCGCGCGACGCCCTGGAGCACGTGGTGCTGGCCACGCGCGACGCGCGGCGCCCCATCGTCATGTTCACCAATGACCAGGACACCTCACACGTGCCCGACGCAGTGGCCGCTGGCGTGACCGCCTACATCGTGGCGGGTCTGTCGTCCCAGCGCATCCGCCCCATCCTGGACGTGGCCATGGCTCGCTTTCAGCACGAAGAGCGCTTGCGCCGCGAGCTGGCCGAGGCCAAGACCGAACTGCACCAGCGCAAGGTCATCGACCGCGCCAAAGGCCTGCTGATGCAGCGCCAAAACCTCAGCGAGCAAGCGGCCTACGACAAGCTTCGCCGCGCTGCCATGGACAAAGGCCTCAAGGTGGTCGAGGTCGCGCAGCGCGTGCTCGACGTGGCCGACCTGCTGGGTTGATGCCCCAGCTCGCTGCGTCGGGCGGCGCAGCGCAGGTCATGGTGCAGCGCACAACTCAGGTGCAAGCCCAAGCGCGAAGCTGGTGCACCGAAGCACGTCCCCAGGTCCAGGACCGCCAAAATCCCACGCACAACCCCGCAAGTCACCTGGCACAGGGTTTGCTTAATCCGTCGCAATGACCCCAGTGGGTCACCTGACAGAGCAGGTCCAAAGGCGGGCTTGATCTGTCTCAAGGACAAAGGCGTCCCCACCTCTTGCCGAGCCCCTGCGGGCTGACGGCGAGCGTGTGAGGACGCCTTTTTTGCTTTTCTGTTCCGCCCAGTCCCAAGGAGTGCCCCATGACCCATCTGTTGAAAACCAGCCTGAGCCGACGCGCCGTCCTGCAAACCGCAGCCGTCGGGGCCGCAGGCCTGAGCCCCGCCCTGCGCACCCTGGTGCACGCAGCGGGCTCCGACAAGCCCGAGAAGGAAGAGGTCAAGATTGGCTTCATCCCGCTGACGGACTGCGCCAGCGTGGTCATGGCCTCGGTGCTGGGCTTTGACAAAAAATATGGCGTCAAGATTGTGCTCAGCAAGGAAGCCAGCTGGGCCGGCGTGCGCGACAAGCTGGTCAACGGTGAACTGGACTTCGCCCATGTGCTGTACGGCCTGATCTACGGCGTGCACTTGGGCATTGGGGGCCCCAAGAAGGACATGGCCAACCTGATGACCCTGAACAACAACGGCCAGGCCATCACCCTGTCCAAGAAGCTGGCCGACAAGGGCGCCGTGGACGGTGCCAGCCTGGCCAAGCTGATGGGCACGGAAAAGCGCGAATACACCTTTGCCCAGACCTTCCCCACCGGCACCCACGCCATGTGGCTGTACTACTGGCTGGCCAGCGTGGGCGTGAACCCGCTGAAGGACGCCAAGGTCATCACCGTGCCGCCGCCGCAAATGGTGGCCAACATGCGGGTGGGCAACATGGACGGCTACTGCGTGGGCGAACCCTGGGGCCACCGCGCCATCATGGACGGCATTGGCATCACCGCCGTCACCACCCAGGACATCTGGAAGGACCACCCCGAGAAGGTGCTGGGCACCACGGGTGACTTCGTCAAGAAGAACCCCAACACCTGCCGCGCCGTGATGATGGCGGTGCTCGAAGCCAGCCAGTGGATTGACGCCAGCCTGCAAAACAAGCTGAAGATGGCCGAGACCATTGCCGACAAGTCCTATGTCAACACCAGCGTGGATGCCATCAACCAACGCATCCTGGGCCGCTACCAGAACGGCCTGGGCAAGACCTGGGACGACCCCAACCACATGAAGTTCTTCAACGACGGCGCAGTGAACTTCCCCTACCTGTCCGACGGCATGTGGTTCCTGACCCAGCACAAGCGCTGGGGCCTGCTCAAGGACCACCCGGACTACCTGGCCGTGGCCAAGCAGATCAACCAAGTCGACCTGTACAAGGAAGCCGCCAGTGGCCTGAAGATCAGCGTGCCCAAGGACGCGATGCGCAGCAGCAAGCTGATCGACGGCGTGGTCTGGGACGGCAAGGACCCGAAGAAGTACGCCGACTCCTTCAAGGTCAGCGCCTAAGCCCCCAGCCCAGGAGATCGCCATGGTCAGCGCCGTTTTCCATCACCCCCTCGAGACGACCGCCCCGGCGGCCGTCAGCCCCACCCAACCCGCCAGCGCCGCTGCGTCGAAAGAAGTCCGCCCCATGAGCCCCCCCAAACGCATGCCCTACGACTGGCGCGGCTTCTGGCTGCGCGTGCTGCCACCCTTGATGGGCTTGGGCTTGTTGGTGGGTTTGTGGGCCATCGTGTCGATCTCCACCGCCAGCGCCATTCCGTCGCCGCTGGAAACTTTCAAGCAAGCGGTCGACGTGTTCAGTGACCCCTTCTACCGCAAGGGCCCCAACGACCAGGGCGTGGGCTGGAACGTGCTGTTCTCGCTGCAGCGCGTGGCGCTGGGCTTCGGCCTGGCCGCGGCCGTGGGCATCCCGGCGGGCTTCCTGATCGGGCGCTTCGAATTCCTGTCGCGCATGTTCAACCCGCTGATCAGCCTGCTGCGCCCGGTGTCCCCGCTGGCCTGGCTGCCGATCGGCCTGCTGGTCTTCAAGGGCGCCAACCCGGCCGCCATTTGGACCATCTTCATCTGCTCGATCTGGCCCATGATCATCAACACCGCGGTCGGCGTGCAGCGCGTGCCACAGGACTACATGAACGTGGCCCGCGTGCTCAAGCTGTCGGAGTGGAAGATCTTCACCAAAATCCTGTTCCCCTCGGTGCTGCCCTACATGCTGACCGGTGTGCGCCTCGCGGTGGGCACGGCCTGGCTGGTGATCGTGGCGGCTGAAATGTTGACCGGTGGCGTCGGCATCGGCTTCTGGGTCTGGGACGAGTGGAACAACCTCAACGTCAAGAACATCATCATCGCGATCTTCGTGATCGGCATCGTGGGCCTGCTGCTCGAATACGCCCTGGTCAAGATCGCCACCGCCTTCACCTTCGAAGAAGTGAAGAGCTGACCCCCACCACCCCACCGGAGACCTGCCATGAACACCAGCAAGTACATTGAAATCCAGGGCGTGGAGCAAACCTTCCGCACCCCCAAGGGCACCTTCCCGGCGCTGCGCAACATCGACCTGAACATCGCCAAGGGTGAGTTCGTGGCCCTGATCGGGCACTCGGGTTGCGGCAAGTCCACCCTGCTCAACCTGATTGCGGGCCTGACCCAGCCCACCAACGGCGTGCTGCTGTGCGCCAACCGCGAAATCAAAGGCCCCGGCCCGGAGCGCGCCGTGGTGTTCCAGAACCACTCCCTGCTGCCTTGGCTGACCTGCTATGAAAACATCTTTCTGGCGGTCGAGCGCGTATTTGGCGGCAAAGAAAGCAAGGCCCAACTCAAGACCCGCACCGAGGCCGCTCTGGCCCTGGTCGGCCTGACGCCGGCCGCGCAAAAGCGTCCCGGTGAAATCTCCGGCGGCATGAAACAGCGCGTGGGCATTGCGCGCGCCCTGTCCATGGAACCCCAGGTGCTGCTGATGGACGAGCCTTTCGGTGCCCTCGACGCGCTCACCCGCGCCAAGCTGCAGGACGAGCTGCTGGAAATCGTCGCCAAGACCCAGGCTACCGTGGTCATGGTGACCCACGATGTGGACGAGGCCGTGCTGCTGTCCGACAAGATCGTGATGATGACCAACGGCCCGGCCGCCACCATCGGCGAAGTGCTGTCCGTCGAGCTGGACCGTCCGCGCTCGCGTGTGGCGCTGGCGGAGAGCGCTCAGTACCTGGGCTACCGCAAAGCGGTGATCGACTTCCTCTACACCCGCCAGGCCCACGTCGAGAAAACCGCAGCCTGAGCCCGCGCTGCGCCGCCATCCAAGCGCGGTCCGCCCCGAACCAGCCCCAGGCGCTACCAAGCGCCGGGGCTTTTTTCATGGGGCAAGGCCCCTCGTGACCCTGGGGTGATCAGGCCTGAAGCGCCCCACCGGCCAGCCATGCAGCGCACGCCCCAAGCTGGTGCAGCAAAGCCCGGCGGCGTGCACCACACCCCGACCTCACCCGGGGCCCCAAGCGCCATGCCGCAGCCGGACAGCAGCACCCAGCTTGGCACAGGCATTGCTTAGTTTTCGCATCAGCCCCCAAGGCTGTGGACTTCGGCACTGCAATGGCGCAGCGCAGGGGTTCAAGGACGAAGGCGTCCCCACCCGTTTGGCCCCTCGGGCCGAGCTTGGTGAGGGCGCCTTTTTTGTTTTCTGAACCGCCAACAAGGGGGTTCACGCGACGGAGAGGCCATGAGTGACAAGCAGAAACTGGTGATGGTGGGCAACGGCATGGCCGGCGTGCGCACCATTGAAGAACTGATGAAGCTGGCCCCGGACCGCTACGACATCACCATCTTCGGCGCCGAGCCCCACCCCAACTACAACCGCATCATGTTGTCGCCCGTGTTGGCCGGCGAGCAGACCCTGGACGAGATCGTGCTCAACCCGCTGGACTGGTACCGCTCGCACGGCATCACCCTGCACACCGGCAGCAAAGTGGTCGCCGTGGACCGCGTGAAGCGGCGGGTGCGCGCCGAAGACGGGACCGAAGCGGCCTACGACCGCCTGCTGCTGTGCACCGGCTCCAAGCCCTTCATGCTGCCCGTGCCCGGCAACACCCTGCAAGGGGTGATGGCGTACCGGGACATCGCCGACACCCAGGCCATGATCGAAGCGGCCAGCCGCCCGGGCCATGCCGTGGTCATCGGCGGCGGCTTGCTGGGCCTGGAGGCGGCCAATGGCCTGCGCCTGCGCGGCATGGACGTCACCGTGGTGCATGTGGGCGACTGGCTGCTGGATCGCCAACTCGACCAGTCCGCCGGCCGCCTGCTGCAAGACGCGCTGCAAGCGCGCGGCCTGGCGTTCCGCCTGGGGGCCCACACCGAGGCCCTGCTGGGCGACGAGGCCGGCCGTGTGCGCGCCCTGCGCTTCAAGGACGGCAGCGAGATCCCCGCCGATCTGGTGGTGATGGCCGTGGGCATCCGCCCCAACACCGAGCTGGCCGAGCAGATGGGCCTGCTGGTGAACCGTGGCATCGTGGTGCACGACACCCTGCAAACCGTCACCGATGCGCGCATCTACTCGGTCGGTGAATGCGCAGCCCACCGGGGCACGGCCTACGGTCTCGTGGCCCCGCTTTATGAGCAGGCCCAGGTGGCGGCCAACCACCTGGCTGAATGGGGCATGGCGCGCTATGCCGGCTCGCAGACCTCCACCAAGCTCAAGGTCACCGGCATCGACCTGTTCTCGGCCGGTGACTTCATGGGCGGCGAGGGCAGCGAAGAAATTGTGCTCACCGACCCGGCCGGCGGGGTCTACAAGAAGCTGGTGCTGCGCGACGACAAGCTGGTGGGCGCCTGCCTGTACGGTGACACGCAGGACGGCAGCTGGTACTTCCAACTGCTGCGCGAGGGCGCCAGCCTGGGCTCTTTGCGTGGGCAATTGATGTTTGGCCCACCGGCCGAACGGGCTCACTGAACCGAAACGGATTCCCCACCATGGCCTCCACCCCCATCACCCGCCTGAACCGGCGCCACTGGATCGCCCTGACGGCCTGCAGCGCCCTGCCCGCCTGGGCCCAACTCAATGACCTTGGCGATGCCATCAACACCGCCGGGCGCCAACGCATGCTGTCGCAACGCCTGAGCAAAGCCTGGCTGGCCCGGGTGCAACAAACTGGTGGGGCCCAGGCCCAGCAAGTGATGCAACGCTCCATCGAAGTCTTTGAACGCCAACTCAACGAGTTGCAGGCCTACGCCCCCAGCCCCAGCATCCGCAACACCTATGCCGAGCTGGACAGCGCCTGGCTCAGCTTTCGCGAGCAACTGCTGAACGCCCCGGCCTCGCGCAGCGGCGCCCAGGCCCTGTTGCAGGCCGATGGCCGGGTGCTGGCCCTGGCGCATCAAGGCACACAACAACTTGAGGCCCTGGCCACCCGCAGCGCCGGCCGCTGGGTCAACCTGGCCGGCCGCCAACGCATGCTGTCGCAGCGCATGGCGAAGTTCTATTTCGCGGCCGCCTGGCAAGTGGACGTGCCCACGGCCCGGCAGGAGATCAAGCTGGCCCGACAAGAGTTTGTCACCGCGGCCAAAGCCCTGAGCCAGGCCCCCGAGACCACCCAACGCATCGCCGAAGAACTGACCTTGGCCGAAGGCCAGTGGGTGTTCTTCGATGCGGCCCTGCAAGCCGAAGCCAGCAGCCCCAAGCAACTGACCGAGGTCTTTGTCAGCAGCGAAAACCTGCTGGCCGTGATGGACCGCGTGACCCGCCTCTACGCCGCCCTGAAGACCTGAGCCCCAGCCCGAGACCTGACCATGACCTGCTCCGATGCCCTGCGCGAAACCCGCTCCACCTGCTCTTACTGCGGCGTCGGCTGCGGCGTCATCATCGAGTCGCGTGGTGCCACCATCACCGGTGTGCGCGGCGACCCCGATCACCCGGCCAACTTTGGCCGCCTGTGCACCAAGGGCTCGACCCTGCACCTGACCGCCCGCCCCGAGGTCACACAGCAGACCCGGCTGCTGCAACCCCAGCTGCGCTTGCAGCGCCAGGCCAGCCCGCTGGCCCTGGACTGGGACAGCGCCCTGGACCTGGCCAGCCAGCGCCTGGCCGATGTGGTGCAGCGCCATGGTCCCAACGCACTGGGCTTTTACCTGTCGGGCCAATTGCTGACCGAGGACTACTACGTCTTCAACAAACTCGTCAAAGGCCTGCTGGGCAGCAACAACCTGGACACCAACTCACGCCTGTGCATGAGCAGCGCGGTGGCCGGCTACAAGATCACCCTGGGGGCCGACGCGCCACCAGCCAGCTACACCGACGTGGACCATGCCCACTGCCTGTTCATCTCCGGCAGCAACACCGCTTGGGCGCACCCCATCCTGTTTCGCCGCATCGAAGACGCCAAACGCGCCCGGCCCGAGCTGAAGATCGTGGTCATCGACCCTCGGCGCACCGACACCGTGGAGCTGGCCGACCTGCACCTGGCCCTGCAGCCTGGCACCGACGTCATGCTCTACCACGGCATGTTGCACTTGATGCTGCGCCAGGGCTGGACCCAGCCGGCCTACATCGCCGCCCACACGCATGGATTTGAAGCCCTGGTCGAACAAGTGCGCGACTGCACACCCGAACGCACGGCGCAAGTCTGTGGCATCTCGGTCGAGGACCTGCTTGAAGCCACGCGCCTGTTCGCCACCTCACCCGCCACCCTGAGCCTCTACTGCCAGGGCCTGAACCAGTCCAGCAGTGGCACCGATAAAAACGCGGCGCTGATCAACCTGCACCTGGCCACGGGCCAGATCGGCCGCCCCGGTGCGGCCCCGTTCTCACTGACGGGCCAGCCCAACGCCATGGGCGGACGCGAGGTCGGCGGCCTGTCCAACCTGTTGAGCGCCCACCGCGACCTGGCCAACCCCGTGCACCGCGCCGAAGTGGCCGCCTTGTGGGGCGTGCCCGACGTGCCCAGCGTGCCGGGCAAATCCGCGGTGGAAATGTTCGAGGCCGCCGCCGACGGCGAGATCAAGGCCTTGTGGATCGCCTGCACCAACCCGGCCCAGTCCCTGCCCGACCAAGCCACGGTGCGCCGTGCACTGGAACGGGCCGAGTTCGTCGTGCTGCAGGAGGCCTTTGCCACCACCGCCACCGCGGCCTACGCCGACCTGCTGCTGCCCGCCACCACCTGGGGCGAAAAGACCGGCACCGTGACCAACAGCGAGCGCCGCATCAGCCGGGTGCGCGCCGCCACCCCGCCCAGCGGCGAGGCGCGCCACGACTGGGCCATCGGCGTGGCCCTGGCCCAGCGCCTGGAAGCCCGGCTGCGCCCGGGGCAAGCCAGCCTGTTTCCTTACGACACCCAGGACGCCCTGCGCGGCACCGAAGCCATCTGGAACGAGCACCGCGAATCCACCCGAGGCCGCGACCTGGACATCACTGGCCTCAGCTACGCCCTGCTCGATGCCCAAGGTCCCCAGCAATGGCCCTGGCCCAGCGGGGCCAGCCAAGGCAAAGAACGCTTGTACGAAGACGGCGTCTTCCCCACCCCCGACGGCAAGGCCCGCTTCCACAGCACGACCTACCACCCGGTGGCCGAAGCGCGGGACGAGGCCTACCCCTTCTCCCTCAACACCGGGCGCCTGCGCGACCAGTGGCATGGCATGAGCCGCACCGGCACCCTGGGCCGCCTGTTTGGCCATGTGGCCGAACCAGCCGTGCAAGTCAACCCGCAAGACCTGGCCCGCTTGGGCTGGGAAGACGGCGCCCTGGTGCGGGTGCGCTCGCGCCGGGGCCAGGTCGTGCTGCCGGTGCAGGCCAGCGCCGAACAGGGGCCGCAGCAGGTCTTCATCGCCATGCATTGGGGCCAGGAGTTCCTCGGCGGGCACGACGAGGCGGGCCAGGCCCTGACCGGGGTGAACGCGCTGCTGCCCTCGGCCTACTGCCCACGCTCCAAGCAACCGGAACTCAAGCACGCCGCGGTGCAGTTGGAAGCGGCCGCCCTGCCCTGGTCGCTGGTCGCCATGGCCTGGCTGCCAGCGCAGCAGGTGCTGCGCGTGCGCGAATCACTCAAGGCCCTGATGGCTGAGTTTGACTACAGCAGCTGCGTGCCCTTCAGCGACACCGTGCCGCTAGAACAGGCCCCGACCCAAAAGGCCGGCCTGCTGTTTCGCGCCGCCGCCAGCCGCGCCCCGGCCCCCGCGCTGCTGCGACAAATCGAGACGCTGCTGGGTCTGGACCCGCGCCAGGCCTTGCACTACAGCGACGCGAGCCATGACCAGTACCGCACCGTGCAAGTCTTGGCGGACGGCGAACAACGCCATGTGGGCGCTTGGCTGCTGGCGGGCGACACCCGCGCCCAAGCCTGGCTGCGCCCCCTGCTGCAAGAAGCGCAGGACGTGAGCGCCTACGGCCAACGCCTGCTGAGCCCTGGCGCCACACCGCCCGTGGCCCAAGCCGCACGCAGCGCCCTGGTTTGCAGCTGCCTGGGCGTCAACGAGCAGTCCATTCGCCATCAACTGGCCCAAAGCAGGGGATCCGACGACGAAAGGCTCAAAGAACTGCAGTGCGCGCTCAAATGTGGCACGAATTGTGGTTCTTGCGTCCCAGAGCTCAAGCGTTTGGTCCGGTGGGTCCGGCCCAACACCGAAGCCCCTGAATTGGCCATATAGCCAGAAGTCAGAAAGCTTCAGTGACAATCCGCGGCTCTGCTTCCAACACAAGAACACAGACAAGGCCATGCCCATCAGTCACTACATCAAAGAAATCGGCCGCGGCAAGGAGGGAGCGCGTGCGCTCAGCCGCGAGCAGGCCGCCGATCTCATGGGCCAGGTGCTCGACGGCAGCGTCAGCGACCTGGAAATCGGCGCCTTTTGCCTGGCCATGCGCATCAAGGGCGAAACCCCTGAGGAGATGGCCGGTTTTCTGGATGCCACCCACGCGCGCACCGCACGCGTGCCCAGCACCCTGCGGCCGGTGGTGGTGCTGCCCAGCTACAACGGCGCGCGCAAATTGCCGGTGCTGACCCCGCTGCTCGCCTTGCTGCTGGCGCGCGAAGGGGCCAGCGTGCTGGTGCATGGCACGCCCACCGAAGACAGCCGCATCAGCGCGGCCTCGGTGTTGTCGGTGCTGGGCACCCCGTCGCTGGCCGCAGTGCGTCCGCTGCACGCAGGTGAAGTGGTGTTTGCCCCCACCGGCTTGCTGCTGCCGGGCCTCAAGCGCTTGCTGGACGTGCGCCGCGTGGTGGGCCTGCGCAACCCAGCGCACAGCCTGGTCAAACTCATGAGCCCTTGCGTCGGGCCCAGTGTGCTGGTCAGCAGCTACACCCACCCCGAGTACGCCCAGTCCATGGCAGCGACCTTGAGCCTGACCGGCCAGCGCGCCCTGCTGTTGCGCGGCACCGAAGGCGAAGTGGTGGCCGACGCACGCCGCACGCCTGAAATGACCGGCTACGTGAACGGCCAGGCCCTGGCCCTGCAAGCCGCCCAAACCGGTGCACTGGTTCAAGTGCCCGAATTGCCGCGCGACATCAGCGCAGCCTCCACCGCCAGCTACATCCAACTGGTGCTGGCTGGCAAACTGCCCGTCCCGGCGCCCATTGCGCGCCAGGTCCAACACATCCTGCACCTCGTGGAACTGCCATGACACACCCCCTGCCCCTGCAAGGCCAATGCACCCTGGTGGGCGCCGGCCCCGGCGACCCCGAACTGCTCACCCTCAAGGCCCTCAAGGCCATCCAGGCGGCCACCGTGCTGCTGGTCGACGACCTGGTCAGCGACGAGATCGTGGCCATGGCCTCACCAAGCGCCCGCATCGTCTACGTGGGCAAGCGCGGCGGCTGCAAGTCCACCCCCCAGGCCTTCATCGAAAAACTCATGATCACCGCCGTGCAAGAGGGTGAAAACGTGGTGCGACTCAAAGGCGGCGATCCCTTCATTTTTGGCCGCGGTGGTGAAGAGGTGGAGCACTTGCGTGCCGCTGGCATCGAGGTGGGCGTGGTCAACGGCATCACTTCCGGCTTGGCCGCTGTCACCTCGTTGGGGGTGCCCCTGACGCACCGAGAACACGCCCACGGCGTGGTCTTTGTCACCGGCCACGCCAAGCCTGGCGACAGTGGCACCGACTGGCGCGCGCTGGCGGCCACGGCTCGCAGTGCCAAGCTCACCCTGGTGATCTACATGGGGGTCAGCGACGCACAACACATCCAGGCCGAATTGCTGCAGGGCCTGCCCGCCAGCACCCCGGTGGCCATCGTGCAACGGGCCAGCTTGCCCAGCCAACGTCACGCCACCAGCACCCTGGGTGAACTGTCGGCCACCCTCGTGCGCGAGGGCCTGGGCAGCCCCTCGGTGATCGTGGTGGGCGACGTCATCAGCGGCGTGCAAGCTGCTTTGCAAACCCGCTCAGGCGAGCTGCGCACCGGCACGCACTGAGCCACCGCCAGTCAACTTCGTCGGGGTCCGCCTGGCCCGTCATTTGCTTAACACTGGCGGTGTTCACCAGGGAATGAAAGATCGATATGGCTGCTCTTGCTCTGCAAAACAATTCGGCCTACCAACCCAGTGCGACGGCAGGCCGTGCCGCCGCGCACAGCCCCGCCAAGCCCCCGGCGGCGACGGGGGAGATCTCCCTGGTCAACATGGCCGCACGCCAACGCATGCTGTCCCAGCGCATGATCTTGCAAACGGTGCTGGCCTCCCAAGGTCACCCCACCCAGTTGGCCGCCGCCCGGCAGTCGCTGGCCTTGTTCACCACCAGCCAACAGAAGCTGCGCCAAACCGGCCGAGAACTCGCGCCTGACCTGGCCCAGATCATCCTCAAGGCCTATGAAGGCCCCCAAGGCGCAGGGCCGACCGTGGACGCCTTCATCCAGCAAATCAGCGCCACCTTGGACCAGATCGAGCGGCAGGACCGGCGCATGCCCGACACCCTGGCCCAGCTGGTGGACCGCACCGACCAAGTGCTGGACGCCCTGAACCGCGCCACCACGGCCTTTGACCAGATCACCAGCGCCCAATCCCAAGCCATGATGCGCGAGCTGACCGGCATCGTGAACTCCATTCAAACCGTGGCCCGTGAAGCCAAGGTGGTGAGCTTCAACGCCCAGGTGATGGCGGCGCGGGCTGGCCAGCATGGGCGCGAGTTTGCGGTGGTGGCCAACGTGCTGTCCGGCATCACGGCTGAAATTGATGGCCTGTCCCTGAAAGCCATCTCGCTGACGGGCCGCAAGTGAGCCGCCGTCTGGGTGCGAACTGAACACGTGCTGGCACAAGCCCGGCGGCGCAGCGCCCGCGCTTTGGGGGCGCCCCTGCGACGCAAGCAATCACCATCGACCAGCCAAGACAGCCGCGCCACGAGCCAGCCCCCGCCGCACTGGGGATAATCGGGCGCCTATGCCCCGGCCCGGACCACGTTGTCTGCGCCCCTGCACCACACTGGTGCCCCGGGGCTGAATTTCCAGGAGCCTTGTTGTGAATGTCGATGTTGTGATCGTGGGTGCCGGTGCGGCCGGTCTGTTTTGCGCCGGGGTGGCGGGGCAACTGGGCTTGAAGGTGCTGGTGCTGGACCACGCCCCCAAGGTGGCTGAAAAAATCCGCATCTCGGGCGGGGGGCGCTGCAACTTCACCAACCGCGACGCCACGCCCGCCCAGTACCTGAGCGCCAACCCGCACTTCTGCCGCAGCGCGCTGAGCCGCTACACCCCGCAGGACTTCATCGCCCTGGTGCAGCGCCACGGCGTGCCCTTTCATGAGAAGCACAAAGGCCAGTTGTTTTGCGACCGTTCCGCCGAGGACATCATTGAGCTGCTGCTCAAGGAATGCGCCGCCGGGGCCGCTGGCGGCAGCGTGACGCGCTGGCAGCCCTGTGCGGTGAAAAACATCCGCTACCACGACAGCCCGGCCTCTGCCGAGTCGACCGCGCCCAGCCTGGGCCGCTACGAACTGGACACGGATCAAGGCGTGGTGAGCTGCCACAGCGTGGTGGTGGCCAGTGGCGGCCTGTCCATTCCGAAGATCGGCGCCACGGATTTCGGCTACCGGGTGGCGCGGCAATTCGACCTGCGCCTGGTCGAACAGCGCCCGGGTCTGGTCCCACTGACCTTCGACGGCGCCGCCTGGGCTCCGTACGCGCAACTGGCGGGCCTGGCCTTGCCGGTGGCCATGGAGACCGGCAGCAAGAAAACCAAAGGCTTGTTCCTGGAAGACCTGCTGTTCACCCACCGGGGCTTGTCGGGCCCGGCGGTGCTGCAGATCTCCAGCTACTGGCAGGCCGGCTCGCCGATCCGCATCAACCTGGCGCCCGACCAAGACCTGCCCGCGCTGCTGGCCCGCGCCAAGGCCACTTCGCGCAAGCTGCTGGGCAACGAACTGGGTCAGCATGTGCCGTCCCGCCTGGCCGACGCCTGGGTGCAGCAAGATGCCGCCTGGCAACGCCCTTGCACCGACGTGACTGACAAAGCCTTGACCTCGCTGGCCGAGCGCCTGTCGCGCTGGGAGCTGGTGCCCACGGGCACCGAGGGCTACAAAAAAGCCGAAGTGACCCTGGGTGGCGTGGACACGCGCGACCTGTCGCAGCAAACCATGGAGTCGCGCCAACCCGGCCTGTTCTTCATCGGCGAGGTGGTCGACGTCACCGGCTGGCTGGGCGGCTACAACTTCCAGTGGGCCTGGGCCAGCGCCCACGCTTGTGCCCAGGGTTTGGCCGCGCGCCAGGGCAAGCTTTGAAGGCGCCCCCTGCGGCTTGAGCGCTGCCGCACCTTGACCGGGACGGCCCCTCGTTTTTTTGCAGGGCTGGCAGGCCCTGGATGCACAAAAATCTTGTTTGTGCAAGCGTTAACGCTATAATCGCAGGCTTTGCTGGCAAATGCCCCGCCGGCCGATACTTTTCAAGGCGGGGAACCTTAGCTTGTGGGCCCGATCTTCCCCAAGCACCTCATTGGAAAACATTACGTAATGACCACCATCCGTGTTAAAGAAAACGAGCCCTTCGACGTCGCTCTGCGTCGTTTCAAGCGCACCATCGAAAAACTGGGTCTGCTGACCGACTTGCGCGCCCGCGAGTTCTACGAAAAGCCGACCGCTGAGCGCAAGCGCAAGAAGGCCGCCGCCGTCAAGCGCCACTACAAGCGCGTGCGCAGCATGCAGCTGCCCAAGAAGCTGTACTGATCGCAGCCGGTCTGCTGGCCTACAGCAGCCCCATCAACCCGCGCTCGGGACGCCAGGCGCGGGTTTTTTGCTTTTTGAAGACCGATTTCAACCGGAGAACACCATGTCCCTCAAGGAACAGATCACCGAAGACATGAAGGCCGCCATGCGCGCCAAGGATTCGGAAAAGCTGGGCACCATCCGCCTGCTGCAAGCTGCCATGAAGCAGCGCGAAGTGGACGAGCGCATCACCCTGGACGACGCCGCCGTCGTGGCCATCGTCGACAAGCTGATCAAGCAGCGCAAGGACTCGATCGCCGCCTTCGAGCAAGCCGGCCGCCAAGACCTGGCTGACAAAGAAGCGTCCGAGCTGGTCGTGCTGCAGGCCTACCTGCCGGCGCGCCTGAGTGCCGACGAAGTCAGCGCCGAAGTCAAGGCCATCGTGGCCGAGCTGGGCGCCAGCGGCCCCGGTGACATGGGCAAGGTCATGGGCGCGGTCAAGACCCGCCTGGCCGGCAAGGCCGACATGGGCCTGGTCTCCGCCGCCGTGAAAGCCGCACTGGCCGGTTGAACCGCCGTCCGCCCGCTGACCCGGGCTGTGACCCCACCGCCAACGGCCTGGAGCAGGCCCTGGCGGTTTTTTTGCGCCTGGACGCCACGGCCCGCGGGATCACCGCGGGTGGCAGCGCCCCACCTCGCCTTGTGGCCTTTTTGGGGGGCTCGCGCGTTGAGCCTGGACACCTCCACGAGAACACCATGCCCGTGCCCAGCCCCTTCCCGCCGTCTTCATCCTTGACCCACACCGCAGCGGCCCCATCAGCCGCTCAGCTTCCAGCTCGGCGCCCCACGCTGCACGGGTCTTGGCGTGGGCGAATGAAGGCCGGTGCAGCAGTGCTGCTGCTGGCCCTGACCCCGCTGCTGACGCTGGCACAAGAGGGCCCCGGCCGCGTCGCCTACCCCAGCCTGATCGAAGGCGTGGTGCAGGTCAGCGATGCCAAAAACCCCGACGGGCGCAACCTGACGCCCAACCAAGCCCTGCCGCCCGGCAGCCGACTGAACCTGAGCCCGGGCGCCCGCTTGGAGCTGAGCCAGGGCAGCAGCACCTGGCGTGCCGAGGGGCCCGCCTTGATCGAACTCAGCGCCCTGGACGACAACAGCAGCCAGACGCTGCTGCGCCGGGGCAAGCTCGATGTGCGGGTGCGCCGCCTGGAAGCCGGCGAGCGGTTGGAGATCGACACCCCCAACCTGGCGGTGCTGGTGCAGCAAGCGGGCACCTACCGCCTGGACGTCGACCCTGACAGCGGTCAGACCCGGGTCAGTGTGGGGCCAGGCAGCTTGGTGGCCTACGGTGAGCAAGGCCAGGCCCTCAGCCTGCCTGCCGGCCTGCAGTGGACCTTCCAGGGCCGTCAGCTGAGCCAGGTCGGCCGCCCTGCGGTGCCCCGAACCGACAACTTTGATCTTTGGACGCAAGGCCGCCAGCAGCAGGAGGACCAGTCGCTGAGCGCCCGCTACGTGCCGCGCGAACTGATCGGCTACCAGCAACTGGACGGCTGGGGCGATTGGCAAAACGACCCCAGCCTGGGCCCGGTCTGGTACCCGCAATTGAACAACCCGGACTGGGCGCCCTACCGTTACGGCCAGTGGCAGTGGATTGAACCCTGGGGCTGGACCTGGGTCGATGACGCGCCCTGGGGCTTTGCCCCCTTCCACTATGGCCGCTGGGTGGTGTCCAGCCGGGGCTGGGGCTGGGTGCCTGGCCGCTACGAGCGCCGACCTGTTTACTCCCCGGCGCTGGTGGGCTTCATCGGGCAACCCCAGCGCGGTGGCGCCGGCCACCACCGCCAGCCTGGCGTCGCCTGGGTGCCCCTGGCCCCTGGTGAAAACTGGCGCCCCGGCACCCCGGTGGGCCCGCACAACCCAGCGGCAGGCCAGGGCCGGGACCGCCGCCCCGACAGCGGCTATGCCCACCAATACCGCCCGGGCGGCATGACCCAGCAGGCCCAAAGCGGCGGGCACGGCTGGAGCCGCCCCAGCGCGGGCGCCAACGACGCCCTGCCCATGCCCAAGCCCTTCATCCAGGTGCAGCCCGGCGGGGGCAGCACGGTGATGCCCCCTGCCAACAATGACAACGGTCGCCTGCCCCGTGGCCCAGAGGCGCAGCGCCCATCCCTGAATCCACAGCCGGCCTTCACGCCCAGCCCCTCAGCAGGCCAGCGCCCCCTGCCCCCAGGCCAGGTCACCGCTGTGCCCAACACCGCGCCGCGATCGGAACAAGAACGCGTCGAGCGTGAGCAAGCCCAACAACGGGAACAGGCCCAGCGCCTGCAGCTCAACACGGGCAACTCAGCGCTTCTGGAACGCCAAAGACAAGAACAACAACAGTGGCAACAACACCAACTTCAGATGCAGCAGCAACAGCAGCTCTTGCAACAGCAACAGCAACAGCAGTGGCAGCGCCAGCAGCAAGCCGAGCAGGAGCGCCAGCGCCAGCGCCAGGAGGCCGCACAACGAGAACAGGTCCAGCGCGAGCAAGCCCAGCGTGAACAGCAAATGCAGCAACAGCGCCAGCAACAGGAACGCCAACAACAAGAGCGATGGCAGCAGGAACGCCAGCAGCAGGAGAGGCTGCATCAGCAGCAACTGATGCAGCAACAACTTCAGCAGCAGCAACAGTTTCAACAAGCACAGCAGCCGCCGCAGCGCCAGCCTGGCTTTTCACGCGACGGTGCTCCAGGACGTGAAGGCGGTCCCTCGCTGAGGCCGCAACAGGTCCAGGGTCAAGCGCAGGGCGGCGCCCCCGTGGGCCCAAGGCTCACGCCCCCGTCCACGGCCCCGAACACGCAATGAGGCCATGCAGCCCGGCCGGCCCGATCAGGGCTGGCCAGGCGGGTGCCGGCTTCAGCTGCCAGCGATCTTCATGCGACCGATCAGCACCGAGCCCACGGTCTTGGAGCCGTAGGTGTAGGTGTCGGCGCCCACGGCCTCGATGGCCTTGAACATGTCCTTGAGGTTGCCGGCGATGGTGATCTCTTCGACCGGGAAGGCGATCTGGCCGTTTTCGACCCAGAAGCCACTTGCGCCGCGCGAGTAGTCACCCGTCACGTAGTTGACGCCTTGGCCCATCAGCTCGGTCACGAACAAGCCAGTGCCCAGCTTTTTGAGCATGGCATCCAGATCGTCACCGGCCTGGGTCAGGCGCGAACTCAGGCTCAGGTTGTGCGAGCCGCCGGCGTGTCCGGTGGTCTTCATGCCGAGCTTGCGTGCCGAGTAACTGGTCAGGAAATAGCCTTCGACCCGGCCCGCGTCCACCACGGTGCGAGCGCGCGTGCGCACGCCTTCCTCGTCAAACGCTGAACTGCCCTTGCCACGCAGCACAAAGGGGTCTTCCCGCACATCGATGTGCTTGGGGAAAATGCGCTTGCCCAGCGAGTCGACCAAGAAGGTGCTCTTGCGGTAAATGGCGCCGCCGCTCACCGCCTGCACAAAGCTGCCCAGCAGGCCCGCCGCCAGCGGCGACTCGAACAGCACTGGGCACTGGGTGGTGGCGATCTTGCGCGACTTCAGGCGGCTCAGCGCACGCTGGGCCGCATAGCGGCCAATGGCCTCGGGGCTGGCCAGTTCGTCGGCGCAGCGCATGGAGCTGTACCAGGCGTCGCGCTGCATGTCCGCGCCCTTGCCGGGCAGCGAGGCGATCGGTGCCACCGACAGGCTGTGGCGCGAGCTGGCATAGCCGCCACGAAAGCCGTGGGTGTGGGCGCTGAAGAAATGCGATTGCTGGGCCGACACGCCCGCGCCTTCGCTGTTGGTGATGCGCCGGCTGGTCTTCAAGGCGGCGGCTTCGCAGGCACGCGCCAGATCGGCAGCCTGCTCACTGGTGATGGCCCAGGGGTGGAACAGGTCCAAGTCGGGCTGCTCGGTGGCGATGTCGGCCTCATCCGGCAAACCGGCCACCGGGTCTTCGGCGGTGAAGCGCGCGATGTCGTAGGCCGCTTGCACGGTCTGCAAAATCGCGGGCTCGGAAAAGTCGGAGGTGCTGGCATTGCCCCGGCGGTTTCCGATGTAAACCGTCACGCCCAAGGATTTGTCGCGGTTGCGTTCCACGTTCTCCAACTCGCCTTTGCGCACGCTGACACTCAGGCCGCAGCCCTCGGAGGCCTCGGCCCCGGCGTCGGTGGCGCCTATCTTTTTGGCGTGCGCCAAGGCGGTGTCCACCAGATGTTCAAAGGTTTCGCGGGTGTAGCTGAAGCCGTTGCCGGCCGGTGTCTGGGGTTTCTTCATAGCGGAAGCTATGATACTTGCCGCTTAGGGCCCCCTGTGGTCCTCGTCCCGGATACCCCCAACATGTCACGCAAACCCAAAAAAGGCTACTACGTCCGTGGTCAATTCGTTGCCGAAGGCAGCGAACTCGACCTGCAGCTCAAAGCCGAGCTCAAGGGCACCGATGAAGCCAGTAAAACCGATCTGAAACGCGAGAGCTCTGCCCTGCAAAAGCTGGGGGAAGAGCTGCTCACGTTGCGCGCCGACCTGATGGCCAAGCTGCCGCTGTCGGACAAGCTGGTCGATGCCCTGGCCGAAGCCAAGCGCATCACCAACTTTGAAGGCCGGCGCCGCCAGATGCAGTTTGTCGGCAAGCTCATGCGCTTGCTCGACGAAGAAACCGTGGAAGCCGTCAAAACGGCCCTCGAAGTGCAGCGCAAAGGCTCGGCCGCCGACACCGCGGCCCTGCACCAGGCCGAGCTGTGGCGCGACCGCCTGATCGGCGTTGAAGAAGCCTTGGCCCAGTGGATGGCCGAATACCCCGACACCGACACCCAGCAGCTGCGCGCCCTGATCCGCCAAGCCCGCAAGGATGCCGTGCCGGCCGACCGCGCCGCCGTGTCGCAAGGCCTGGCACCACGCCAGGGACGGGCCTACCGCGAGCTGTTCCGCTTCATCAAGCAGCAGATGAACCCGGACGCTGTGGACGACGACGACGAAGACCCCGCCCACGATGACTGAAGCCGCCGCCCTGCCCCCGCCCGAGCCGGTGCGCATTGGGATTGTCTCGATCAGCGACCGCGCCTCCAGCGGCGTTTACGAAGACAAGGGCTTGCCCGCCTTGCAGGACTGGCTGAGCCGCGCCCTGCACAACCCGATCGAGTTCGTGCCCCGGCTCATCCCGGATGAGCAATACGGCATCAGCGCCACCCTGATCGAGCTGGTCGAGCGTGAAGCCTGCTCGCTGGTGCTGACCACCGGTGGCACAGGCCCGGCGCTGCGCGATGTCACCCCCGAAGCCACGCTGGCTGTGGCCCACAAGGAGATGCCGGGTTTTGGCGAGCAAATGCGCCAGATCAGCCTGCGCTTTGTGCCCACGGCAATCCTGTCGCGCCAGGTGGCGGTGATTCGCCACCAAAGCCTGATCATCAACTTGCCGGGTCAGCCCAAGGCCATCCAGGAGACGCTGGAAGGCCTCAAGGCCAGTGACGGCAGCGCCTTGGTGCCCGGCATTTTTGCCGCCGTGCCTTACTGCGTGGATTTGATTGGCGGACCCTACCTGGAAACCCGCGACGAGGTCTGCAAGGCCTTCCGGCCCAAGACCGCGCAACGACCAGCGCGTTGAAAGCGCTGGCCCCACCAGCGACCCGAACTGAAAAGCGACCTGATGCCCAGGTCGCTTTTTTATTTGCCCACCAGGTCGCTGAGCTTGCCGGCCTCAAAACAGCCCTGGCGCTGAGCGTCCTGGGGCACGCAATTGCCCTCGGGCGCACGCGCGGCCAGCTGCTCGATGGCCTGCCACAACAGAGCGATCTGGTGCTCTTGCGAAGACGCGCTGGTGATCAAGCCCTTCAGGGCCTGGCCCACGGGGTCGTCTTCCAGGGTCACCCCGTAGGCGGAGAACTTGGGTCCCTCGGGCGTGGCGTCGGCGCTGGCGCCCGCCTTGGAGGGCAGGATGCGGGCTGGAATGCCCACCGCCGTGGCGCCCGCCGGTACGGGCTTGATGACCACGGCATTGCTGCCGATCTTGGCCCCATCGCCCACCACAAAGCCGCCCAGCACCTTGGCCCCGGCGCTGACCACCACGTCCTTGCCCAGGGTGGGGTGGCGCTTGGTGCCCTTGTAGAGCGAGGTACCACCCAGGGTCACGCCCTGGTAGATGGTGCAACCATCGCCAATCTCAGCCGTCTCGCCCACCACCACGCCCATGGCGTGGTCAAAGAACACACGCTCACCCAACTTCGCACCCGGGTGGATTTCAATCCCCGTCAGCCAGCGTGAGACATGCGAGATGAAGCGTCCCAGCCACTTGAAGCCATGCGTCCAGCACCAGTGCGCAGGCCGGTGCAGCACCACCGCATGCAAACCCGGGTAACAAGTGATCACCTCCCACGTGCTGCGCGCGGCAGGATCGCGGTCGAGGATGCACTGGATGTCGGATCGCAAGCGGGAGAACATGAGCTTTGGAAATATTTTTATGGCTGCACAGTCTATCGGTTAGCGCGTTCGGCCGTTTCGATCATGGCCTTGGCGACACCTCGGAGGATGTGGATTTCCTCTTGGCTCAGATCGGCGCGGTTGAACAGCTGGTTCAGGCGTGGCATCAGCTTCTTGGGGGCCGCCGGGTCCAGGAAGCCCACATCCACCAAGGCCTTCTCCCAATGGCCCAGCATGCCCGCCACCTGCTGCGCATCTGCCGGGCGCACCGGGGCGGTGGCGGACTGCACGCCAAAACCGCCCAAGGCCTGGCGCCATTCGTAGGCAATGACCTGGATGGCCGCGCCCAGGTTGAGCGAGCCAAAGCCCGGGTTGGTCGGAATGCTCAAGCAGGTGTGGCAGCGGTAAACGTCCTCGTTTTGCATGCCAAAGCGCTCGGAGCCAAACAAAAAGGCCACCGAGTGGTCGGTCTGGGCCAGCGGACCAAAGTGCTCGCGCGGGGTCTTGACGGGCGGCCCAAAGTCGCGCGGCGTCATGGCCGTGGCGCACAGGTGGCTGATGCCGTCCAGGGCCTCGTCCAAGGTCTCGACGATGCGTGCCTTTTCCAGCACGTCCAGGGCGCCGCTGGCGCGCTGGATGGTTTCTTCGCGCTTGAGCACGTTGGGCCAGCGCGGGGCCACCAGCACCAGCTCGTCAAAGCCCATGACTTTGAGGGCGCGGGCGGCAGCGCCGACATTGCCGGCATGGCTGGTCTGGATCAGAACAAATCGGGTTTTCATGGGGCTTGAAAGCGGGGGTCTGGCGCAAAACGCGCAACGGCGGGTAAAATCTCGCCCTATTGTCGCCTGCCGCATCGCCGAGCAGGCTCTTTCGCCGCCCCACCTGCCACCCGGCACCCGGTTTCAGGGGCGACCCAGCTCTTCCTCACAATTCATGTCATCCAACCTGCACCCCATGCTTAACGTGGCCATCAAGGCCGCTCGCGCCGCTGGCGCCCTCATCAACCGCGCCGCACTCGACGTCGAATCCGTTCGGGTTTCGCAAAAGCAGGTGAATGACTTTGTGACGGAAGTCGATCAAGCGGCTGAAAACGCCATCATCGACACCCTTCTGACCGCCTACCCGGGCCACGGCATCCTGGCCGAGGAATCGGGCCAAACCCACGGCGCCAAGGACTCTGAATTCGTCTGGATCATCGATCCCCTGGACGGCACCACCAACTTCATCCACGGTTTCCCCGTGTACTGCGTGAGCATCGCCCTGGCCGTGCGCGGCAAGATCGAGCAAGCCGTCGTGTACGACCCCAGCCGCAACGACCTGTTCACCGCCACCAAGGGTCGCGGCGCCTACATGAACGACCGCCGCATCCGCGTGAGCAAGCGCACCCGCCTGGGCGAGTCGCTGGTGTCCACCGGCTTCCCCTTCCGCCCAGGCGACAACTTCAAGGCCTACATGGCCATGATGGGTGACGTGATGCAGCGCACCGCCGGCCTGCGCCGCCCCGGTGCTGCGGCGCTGGACTTGGCCTATGTGGCCGCCGGTTTCACCGACGGCTTCTTTGAAACCGGCCTGCAACCCTGGGACATCGCCGCCGGCTCGCTGCTGGTGACCGAAGCCGGTGGCTTGGTGGGCAACTTCACCGGCGAAGCCGACTTCCTGGATCAGCAAGAGTGCCTGGCTGGCAACCCGCGCATCTACGGCCAACTGGTCGGTCTGCTGGGCAAGTACAGCAAGTTCGCCGGTGCCGGCGACAAAGCGGCGGTGCGCCAAGCCCTGGGCCAAGACAGCGCCGCCGCTGAAAGCAGCGCCGAGGACAGCGCGGATGCTGAAGCCGCTCCGGCTGCCGACAGCGACAAACCTGCTGCCCTGCCCGACGCGCCCTTCTAAGGCCTGTTCCAGGCGCCTGCCCTCCGGGGCAAGGCGCCGCTCCCCGGCCCCAGAGAAAAAGCCCGCCAGCGTTGATGCTGGCGGGCTTTTTTCATGGCGAAGAGGGGGCGATCAGTCCGCGTAGCGGATGGCGATGGCGCGAAAGTCGTCCGCGATCTCAATGAAGGCGTCCACGATGTCGGGGTCAAAGTGCTGGCCGCGGCCTTGAACCACGATCTGGCAGGCCTGATCGTGGGTGAACGCGGGCTTGTAGACGCGCTTGCTGATGAGGGCGTCGTACACATCGGCCACCGCCATCAGGCGCGCGGACAAGGGGATGGCGTCGCCGGCCAGGCCTTCGGGGTAACCGGTGCCGTCCCACTTCTCCTGGTGGCTGTAGGCGATTTCCTTGGAGAAGGTCAGAAACTTCACCTTGATGCCCAGACGGCGCTCGGCGTCCTCGATGGCATCACGGCCAATCGCGGGGTGGCGCTTCATGACCTCAAACTCTTCCACCGTCAGCTTGCCGGGCTTGAGCAGGATGCTGTCGGGAATCCCCACCTTGCCGATGTCGTGCAACGGCGCCGACTTGTAGAGCAGCTCGATGTTGCGCTCGGTCAGGACCGATTCAAAGCGCGGGTGGTGGCGCAGGCGCACGGCCAGTGCCTTCACGTAGAGCTGGGTGCGTCGGATGTGGTTGCCCGTGTCGTTGTCCCGGGTCTCTGCCAGCGAAGCCATGACCATGATGGTCACGTCCTGGATGGCCTGCACCTCCAGGGTGCGCAGGGCCACCTCTTGTTGCAGGTAGTCGCTTTTGCTGCGCAGAAAGTCCGACGTGGCCTTGAGCGCCAAATGGGTCTGCACCCGGGCCAACAGAATGGGCGGGCTGATGGGCTTGGTGATGTAGTCCACCGCCCCCAGCGACAAGCCCAATTCTTCGTCGGCCACTTCAGAGCGGGCAGTCAGGAAGATCACCGGGATGTGGCGGGTGCGCGGTTCAGCCTTGAGGCGCCGACAGACCTCATAGCCATCCAAGCCCGGCATCATGATGTCCAGCAGGATCAGGTCCGGCGGGGGGTCTTGGGCGGCGATCTTGAGGGCTTTTTCGCCTTGGTTGGCCACCTTGACACGGTAATGGTCCTTGAGCAGCGAACTCATCAAGCTCAGGTTGTCCGCGGTGTCGTCCACCACCAGCACGGTGGCAATGGGCTTTTCCACCAACGGTGAAGACTCCGACACAACTGCATTCATGACCATCAAAACACCCTGTTAGAAGTTGGGGCGAGACATATCAAGCGGACCGCTCTTTCAGCGAGAGGGCCGACTCCAACTCTTCAAGCGCTTGTTCAAATTCAAAGGCAAGCGCTTTTTGCTCGACGGCATGAAAAGCTGGTCCCAAGGCGCTCAGCAGCATAGCGGCATTTTCTCGGAGCACGTCTAACGCCGCCGAGTCGTTGTCGGCAAACAACGTACGCAGGCGATCCAAAATCTGAATCAGCGAGAACTCTGTGCTGGTCCCCAGGGGGGCACCCGCCAGGGGGCGGGCACTTTGCTGCTGCAGCCAGGCATTCAAGTCCTCCAGCAGCAACTGCAAGGCGGCCAGCAAGGGCACGCTCAGGCGGTGCAGGCGCTCGGCGCTCTGCCCGCCAGCCAAGGCCAGCTCCAGCTCACCGCAGGCCTGCTGCAGGCCACTGGCCCCCAGGTTGCCCGCCAGGCCCTTGAGGGTGTGGGCCAGGCGCTCGGCCAACACCAGGTCGCCCTGGGCCAGGGCCTCAGGCAGGCTCTCCAGCGTGGGGCTCTGGCTGGCGACAAAGCGCTCCAGCATGGACAGGTACAGGCTGCGCTTGCCCATCACGCGCTTCAAGCCCAGGGCCACGTCCAGGCCCGCAATGTCGGTGGGCAGGCTGATGGCGCTGGGAGCAGGCCGCAAGGGGCTGACCTGGCGGCCCACGGGCACCTGAGGGGCCAACCAGCGCGCCAGGGCCAGCCACAGGTCATCGGGGTTGACCGGCTTGGCCAGGTGGTCATTCATGCCGGCGGCCAGGCAGCGCTGGCGGTCAGCGTCCATGGCGTTGGCGGTCATGGCGATCACGGGCAGGTGGCGGGTGTCGGGCTGGGCGCGGATGGCGCGCGTGGCCTCCAGGCCATCCATCACCGGCATTTGCATGTCCATCAACACCAGGTCCACCGGCTGCTGGCGCAGCTTCTCCAGCGCCTCGCGGCCGTTGGAGGCCAGTTCCACCACAAAGCCCGCATCGGTCAACAGCTCGGCGGCCACCTGCTGGTTGAGTTCGTTGTCTTCCACCACCAGCAAGCGGGCGCCCTGCAGGGGCACCAGCAAGTCCTGCGGTGAGCCCCCGGGCGCAGGCTCGGCGCTGCGCGCCTGGGGTTGGCCCATCAAGCGCATCAAGGCATCGAACATGTGCGAGGGGTTGACCGGTTTGACCAAGACCTCGGCAATGCCCAGGGCGCGCGCCCCGTCCAGCAAATCGTCGCGCCCATGACCGGTCACCATCACCGACAGCGGCGGCTGGGCCAGGTCGAGCGTGGGCAGGCGGCGCGCCACCTCGAGGCCGTCCATGTCGGGCATTTGCCAGTCCAGCACCAGCACCTCCACCGGCCGCCCCTGGTCTTGGGCCTGCGCCAGGTGCTGCAGAGCCTCGGGGCCGGAATGCACCACCGCGACGTCAAAACTCATGCCGCGCAGCAAGTCGGCCAGCACGGCGGCGGCGTGCAGGTTGTCGTCCACCACCAAGGCGCGGCGGCCGCGCAGGTCGGGCTCAGGCAACAGGATGCGGGTCTGGTTGGCACCGGCCTGCAGCACCGCCGTGAACCAAAACACCGAGCCCTCGCCGACACCACTTTGCACCCCCACTTCACCGCCCATGAGATTGGCCAGGCTCTTGCAAATCGACAGCCCCAGGCCCGTGCCGCCGTAGCGCCGGGTGATGGTGGCGTCAGCCTGCTGGAAGCTCTGGAACAGGCGCGACATCTGGGCCTCGCTCAGGCCAATGCCGGTGTCGCGCACCTCGAAGCGCAGCTTCAGCACCCCGTCGAGCTGGGGCACCCGGCGCACCACGATCTCGATCTCGCCACGTTCGGTGAACTTGATCGCGTTGTTCAGGTAGTTGATCAGGATCTGGCCCAGGCGCAGCGGGTCGCCGACCAGGCTGGCGGGCACGTCAGGCCCCACCTCGCAGATCAGCTCCAGGCCTTTTTCGGTGGCCTTGTGCGCCACCACGTCGGCCACACTCTCCAGCACTTTGTCGAGTTGGAAGGTGGTGTTCTCCAGCGTGAGCCGCCCCGCCTCGATCTTGGACACGTCCAGGATGTCATTGATCACCCCCAGCAAATGGGCGCCCGCCTGCTGGATCTTGGACACATAGCCTCGCTGCTGCGGCGACAGCGGGGTGCGCAACGCCAAGTGGGCCATGCCAATGATGGCGTTCATCGGGGTGCGGATCTCGTGGCTCATGTTGGCCAGGAAATGGCTCTTGACCTCGGTGGCCTCTTCTGCCATTTCCTTGGCTCGGCGCAGCTCGCGTTGGGCCAGCTTCTGGTCGGTGATGTCCACGAAAGTGCCGATCAACCCGCCGGGGGAGCCATCGCTGCGCCGGAAGCCATGCACCCAATACAGCGCGTCATGCCAAGCCTGGTCGGCAAAGCGCATGCGCACGTCCTTGTGCAGCGCTGCGGCCTCCCGGATGACCAATCGGCTGTCGGCATCGAACTGGTGGCGGTCGATCTCGCTGATGTAGTCCAGCTCCAAGACCGTCTTGCCGATCAAGTCCTCGCGGCGCACGCCAAAGGCTTGTTCGTAGGCGCGGTTGAAGCCCAGGTAGCGGCCATCCGGTCCCTTGTAAAACAAGGGCACGGGGATGGTGTCGACCAGCACCTCCTGGAACAGCAGTTGCTCGGCCAGGCGTTGTTCCAGCAGTTTTTGGTCGTGGATGTCGATGTTCACCCCGACCACGCGCACGGCTTGGCCCTGGCCGTCTCGGAAGATGCGCCCTGCGTTCAAAATCCAACGCACCTCGCCGTCCGGTCGCACGATGCGCCAGGAATCTCGGTACTGGTCGGCCCCGTTGGCCAGTTGATCGCGGAAGTAAGCCACCGCTTGCGGCGCGTCGTCCGGGTGCATCATGCGCGTCCACAGCGCGCGATCGATGCGCTCCACTGGCCCTTCCAGGCCATAGATGCGCTGCAGCTGGGGTGTCCAAATCGATGGCCCGCCGCGCAGATCGATGTCAAAAATACCGATGTGACCCGCGTCCTGGGCGATCTCCAGGCGCTGGTGGGCCTCGCGCAGGGCTCTCTCGGCGCGCTGCGCCTCGGACAAGTCCTCGATGAGCCAGATGGAGGCCCGCTCGTGCCCCTCCATCTGCACGCGCCGCCCTGAAAACCGCACGTCGAAGAAGTCGTCCGGCCCCCGGAAAAGCTTCCAGTTCAAATGCACCTGGGGGCTGGCCTGCATCGCCTTGCCCGCCATGGCCACGAACTCTTGGTAGCGCTCTGGCGTGCCAAACAGACTGCTGACCGAGCGCCCTTCCAGGGCCTGAGGCTCCACCCTCAGCAGTTTGGCGAAGGCCGGGTTGAACTGCAGGATTTGACCGCTGCTGACCAGCACAATCGGCGGCGCGTTGTCGAAGATGGCTTTTTGCTGGTCCAGCACGGCGCTCAGACTGCGTTCGCGCCGGGCCAACTCCTCTTGTTCGCGCATGCGCTCGGTGATGTCCTCATGCAAGCCAACAAAGCCGATGCAGCGACCGTCGTCATCGACCACCGGCGACAGGGAGGCCTGGTCGTGGTAGATCGATCCGTCCCGACGCTGGTTGATGAAGTGGCCAGACCAGGGTCGCCCCGCCAACAAGTGGCTCCACATGTCGTGGTAGACGCCCACGGGGGTGAGGCCGCTGGACACCATGGAGGGCTTTTTACCCACCACCTCGGCCAGGGAGTAGCCCGTGTTGCGCTGGTACTGGGGGTTGACCCACATGATCTGGCCCGCCAGGTCGGTGATGATCACCGACACCGGGCTGACATCCAGCGCCGTGCCCAAGATGTGGAACCGGGCCCGCGTTGCCCGGGTGCGGGCGCGCTGCAGCCACAAGACTTGCCCCCCCAATCCCAGGGCCACCAAGAAGACAAAGAGCAGCCCCCCCACCAGCCACTGCTCGCCAGCACTCATCAGGGTGTTGACGTTTTGCAGCATCACCAGACGCCAGGCGCCCCCGGGGTCATTCCACTCCAGGGCCTGCTGGCCCAACAGGTGATGGCTTCCATCAAAGGAAACCTGCTCTTGCTCCAGCACAAAAGGGAGGCGGGACGCGACGCCGTTGGCAAACTGCAAACCGAACTGCCGGCGCTGGGCCAGCGCCTGGACGCGCTGTTGAGTGACCTCGCCCAGCAGGGCAAAGACCCACTCGGGGCGGGTCGCGGCAAAAGCCACGCCCTCGGGGCTGATCAAGACGGCATCATGACCGCCCAAGGCCATGGCGTCTTCAGCGGCCATGAAAGGACGCCGAAACACCACCGCCCCCGTGACTGGAGAGCCCCGATCATCCCCGGCATAAATGGGCGCGGCCAAGTACAGCCAACGATCAGGCCCTTGCAAATCCACACCGGCATACGCGTTGACCACGCCTTTGAGCGCTTGCTGAACATAGCCCTGCTGGCTCAGCTCCAGACCGACCGAGGCCGGCCCCAGCCCTTCATGGGCCACGACCTGGCCGTGCCGGTTCAATATCTCGATGCGGTCCAAGGCAAAACGTTCACGCGGAACACGCAGCCGCGCCAGCGCGGCGGTCACCTCGGCACGTGAGGCTTTGGTCGCACGGGAAGACGGCGCCACCAGCGCTTTGAGCGCTGGCTCGTTGAGGCCCAGCATCATCAGAGCGCCCACCGACTCGCCCCGCAGGGCCAGCGACTGCAGCGTGGCCTCCATCTGGGCCAGCGAGACGCTCATGCGCTCGCGCTCGCCATCGCTGCGCCGGCTCAGCAGCAACTGATCCGCCGACCAGGCCAGCAGCGCCGACACCAGCACGATGGCCAACAAGGGACGCCAATTGGATTGCCGCCAAAGCGGCAGCTCCTGCCACCACAGGCCGGACCGCGGGAGGCGCACTGGGGCCATCAATGCGCTCCTGACCAGCGCGCCCGCTGGCCCCACAAGGGCTTGGCAATCCACAAAGCAGCAGCAGGGAACACAGGCAAACTCCTGATTCAGACACCCCATGCTAAGGGAAAGCGAGCGATTGATTCGGACAGACGGTCAATAAAAGAGCTCCAACTCTGTTGTGCCCCCACACCAGGGCCCGGCCTGGCCCACGGCAGGTCGATGCTTCGCTCAGGGCAATGGCCCGCACAGGCGCTCGACCGCGGCAGCGCGCTCCTGGGCCGGCGGCTTGAGCGCCCACCGAAGCAGGCTGCGGGCCTGGCAGGCTTGAGGGTGTTCAAACATGGCGGGCGACAAGAGCGATACCAACTCGTGGTCCCAGGGCTGGTGGCCGTTGATCAATACCGAGAGCGGCCCTTGCTTGTCCACCCGGTAACCCGTCTGGACAAACAAAGCCACGGCCCGGCGATCGCCCTGTTTGATGGCCTTCATCAGGCCGTTGGCGTCCAGGGCGTAGCCACGGGCTTGAAGGTCTTTTTGGGGATCGAGAGACGCTGCCACCAAGACGTCCAGCTTGGCGTTCGCACTCGACAGCCCCTGGCCCATGTCCCCCAGCGCGCGATGGACGCCCAAGAGGCTTTCTTGCAGCCCTCTTGCGGCGGGAACGCGGCTGGCCATCAGGCCCCCTCGGTCGGAATGAACCACGGAGACCAGACCCACCAATGACACCGCCACCATGCCCCCAAGGAGCAGCCGCCAGACGGGTCTGCGCCAGAACGCACTCGCCGCCAGATCGGCGCGGCAGCCGAGCGCCGACAAGACCCGGCGCCAAGCCAGCGGGAACCAGGCCGCCACCAGCATGAGCAGCACCAGCAAGGTCGTGAGCGCATAGATGACGGTCGGCAGCGCCCCCAAGGAGGGGGACAAAAAGTCGATCAGGCCCACCAAGGTGGAGGCAAACAAGACCACGGCGTTCACCATCGTCAGGTGCTGCCGAATGAATCCGTACAGCCCCTCCAGTGGCTTCAAGGGCTGGTCCGGCACGATCAGCCTCCGTGGCGGACCAAGCGCCAGCCTGGATGGACGTTGAGCACGCAGCCGAGGCCCGCGCCCAGGGTCCCGGCCATGTTGTTACTTCTGTGCATGGTCATCTCCCGTGAGATCAGTGCTGGGGTCCCGAGGCGACAGGCAGCGTTGATCAACGCTCGTTGACCTCTTGGCGCATGATTTCCATCCAGCGGGCTTGCACCGCCGTGTCTTTCATCGCGATGCGCCACTTGGGGTGCTGAACATCCCGGACGGTCACGAAGAAGCCCGTATGGGCCGCAGCCTGGCGCCTCATGGCGACCTCCGCACCCACGGCGGCGAGGTTGCCGCCCACCACCACACCCGGTGTTTCCTTGATGGCTTCCCACTCGCGGATGTCCGCATAGGAATAGGTCTTCCACTGCCCCCCGATCAACAGGGTCAAGGTGCGGGCCTGAGGGTTCAGGGCCAGGCCGGTGCCGGACTCGGCATGGTCGAAGCCTGCGCCAGGGGAGACCTCCGCCGCCGCCAGCATCGCTTGGTGCGCCGCGTCCCGCTTCGCCGCCCGATGAGCCACGAACCAAACCAGCAAGCCCGTCGGCGTCCAACCCACCAGGAAAAAGGCCAAGGCACCGCCACCCGCGGGCACCACCACCGTCACCAAGGTCAAGAACAAACCCCAGAGAACAGCTCCCGTCCAAAGAAAACCCATCACAAACTCCTCCAAGCGTGGGTGCGGTCCGGGTGACGCGCAAACCCCATCACGCCTGGATGATCCCCACTGCGCCGCGCCGCGACTTGAATCGGCGCGTCAAAACATCAGGGGATTTCCTGGGTGGGACAGACCGGGACGGCCGTCCCGCGGATGAGTGACCTGAGCAGACTCGGCGTCATGCCACAGGCGGTTTTGAAACTTCTCGCCATGTGGGCCTGGTCGGAAAAGCCCGCCTCAACAGCCACCGATGCGAGTGATTTTGGGCTCGGCAAGAGCCGCATGGCGCGCTGCATCCTCGCGGCCATGCGCAACAGCCTGGGGTTCAAGTCCTCGCTCTGTAACTCGCGTTCGAAGGTGCGCAGCCCCACGCCCAGGGCGCTGGCCAATGCGGGAGAGGACAGGTCGCCGCAGGACTCCAGCACCTGCATGGCCTCCAAGGCGGCACCACGCTCCGCCCCCAGGTAGCGAGCGCACTCGGCCATGGAACGCGGTTGTGGCGGTGGCTCAGCGGCCCCCCGGGCAGCCACCTCTCTCAACATCCAGTCCACCACGGCCATGGAGCCCGCACGGCACAGTTCATCGTCACGTTGAATGCTGGCGAGTTGGCGCTGAATGCTGGTGCTTCCGGCCGTCACCTGGGTTTTGACGGCCAGGGACACCGAGGCGTTGTAAGCGTTGTAGCCCGCAATGGCAGCCTGTCGGTCGGGCATGAGGCGGATGGTCTGGATCGCCGGGTTCAAATCCGTGCACAACCAGTCCTGAACCGTGCGCGACACCATCCAGTCGGTCGCGCCAAGCCGGCGCCGGACGGCGGCCGCTGCGCGATAGCCTTGGTAAGGCGAGTGCCCTGCCAGCGTGCTTTTGAGGCTGAGGGCAAAGCGCTCCCGGGGGCCCATCCCGGCGCACCCCTGCATCGCATGGACGACCGTGTGGTAGGCCAGTCCTTGACTCATGAGCTTGGCCAGCGCTTGGGCAACACACACATTCGCGGACTCCCCTGCCCTGGCAGCGTTGAAAACACGCATCATAGCCAGCGCCCGGCAGTTCCGCGGCCACGCCGAGAAGGCAGCGCGGGTGGCCCCCCGGCACGCAGACCGGATCAAAGCGGCGGGCACAAGAGGACAACCCCCGTCGGCGGTGCGTGCCCCACAGGCCTGGGTTCAGCCCCCGCTCAAGGTGGCGATCTTTTGCTCGAGCTCGATCAAGCGACGCTCCAGGCGATGCTCGGTGGAGATGTCCATGATGATGCCGTACCAGCGAAGCACCTGGCCGCGCTCGTCCAGATGAGGAAATCCCTGGCTGCGCACCCAGCGCCAGGTGTTGTCCGGCCACAGGATGCGGAACTCCGTCTTGAACGGCCTGGGCGAAGGCAGGTGGGCCAACCACTCTCGGTGCACCCGTTCCCGGTCGTCGGGATCCATGCGATCACGCCAGCGCGCATAACGCTCCTGGGCCGAGCTCAAGGCCGTCCACTCGAAAGCAGGCCCCATGTAGTCGACAGCCCCGTCGGGGCCAGCCGCCCAGGCGATGTTGGGACCCAGTTCGATGGAACGCCGGAAATGCTCCTCGCTTTGCTGCAGGGCCAGCTCGGCCTTCACCCGCTCCGAAATATCGATGACGACCAAAGAAATGCCCAGCCATTCACCCAGGGGGTTGCTCACCCGCTGGTGGGCGACCAGGTAGGTCGAACCGGTACCGAGGTGGTCGTACTGGGTCGGTGGCAGGTTGGCACCGCCTCGCACGGACTCCAGCGCCTCGAGCAGACCTTGGGAATAGGGCTGGTTCAAGATCTTCGCCACAGGCTGCCCGAGCAAATCAGCACCGGCCAAGCCCAGGTAGTGCAGCACTTTGGGGTTGGCGCTGACCACGCGCATCTCGGTGTCGATGAAGCACAAGCCCACGGGCGCATCCAGGTAAAGCGTTTCCAGCTGGTGCAGGCGCTGAAACGGGGAGGCATCCAGCGGGCGGTCATGGTCACAGTGGCAGCCCAGACGCTGCAGCTGCACCAGGGCTTGATCGGCACTGCCGGGCCGCCCCAGGTCATAGCCTTGGCCAAAAACGCAACCCAAACGGTTCAATAACTCGGCCTGGCCGGCGGTCTCTATGCCCTCGGCAATCACATGCACGCCCAGGCTCTGCCCCAGGCCCAGCACGGCCGTGACGATCTTCAGGCTGTGCGAATCGGACTCCAAGCCACGCACAAAACTGGCATCGATCTTGATTTCATCAAACGGAAGCGACTGCAGACGGGTCAAGCTGGAATGACCCGTGCCGAAGTCGTCCAGGGACAGGCTCACCCCCGCTTGTTTGAGGGCTTCGATGCTGTGGCGGGCCACCAGGTTGTCGTGGAACAGCTCGTTCTCGGTGACCTCGACGCGCACCCGTCGCATGGGAAATCCAGCACGCCCGACCGCAGCCTGCACCTGGACGGCCAAATCAGGCAGCAGAAACTGGCTGGGGGCCAGGTTGAACGCCAGGTAGAACTCGCCAGGCCAAGCACTGACCTGACGGCACGCCTGCTCAATCAAGGCCAGCGAGAGACCATGCAGCAAACCCAGGCGATCGGCCACGGGGATGAAGGCGGCTGGCGGCACCACGCCCAACAGCGGCGAGGTCCAGCGCGCCAACACCTCGAAACCGGCGATGCGGCGGCTGTCAAGATGCACCAAGGGCTGATAGGCTGGCCAAATCTCACCGGCACGCAGCGCCCCTGAGAGACAGGCAGAAATCTGTTCAAGGCTGGCGCTGAAAGTCATGCTGGAGTGACTGCCGGTTGAATGAAGAATGCGTTCCCCAGCCTGAAGCGCGCCAGGGAGATCGCCCCAAAATCAGTGTAGGGCATGCGAGCTTATTCGGCCCCCCGGGGAAGCGCCACCTTGCCAGGCAGCCCAGTTCAGGCCCTCGTGGACAAGAAGCCCGGCGAAAACAGACCCGCCCAGGCAGGGCATGACACGACGCGCCGCCCGCCGGGCCCCGCAGGCCAGATAATCCACCCATCACGCCCCGGTCCCCGGGGCTGGCCGGGTGGCCTGCAGGTCTCCCTCCCGAGCGCCCTGCCCCACCCACCGGCCACCGACCCTGTTAGTTTGCCCATGACCCAAGACACCCCCAGCACCGCCCACAGCGGCTTTGCCGACCTGCCCGGGCACACGCCCATGATGGTCCAGTACTTCGCGCTCAAGAAGGACCACCCCGACACCCTGCTGTTCTACCGCATGGGTGACTTTTACGAGCTGTTCTACGACGACGCCGAAAAGGCAGCGCGCCTGCTCGACATCACCCTGACCCGGCGTGGCCAGTCGGCCGGCCAGCCGGTGGTCATGGCCGGCGTGCCCTTCCATGCGATGGAGAACTACCTGGCACGCCTGATCCGCCACGGCGAATCCGTCGCCATCTGCGAGCAGGTGGGCGAGGTCGGCGCCGCCAAGGGCCCGGTGGAACGCAAGGTGGTGCGCGTGGTCACCCCAGGCACGCTGACCGACGCCGAGCTGCTGGGCGAAAAAAGCGACTCCGTCCTGCTGTCCGTGCACCAAGGCCCACGCAACCAGTGTGGCCTGGCCTGGCTCAGCGTCACCCAGGACGACATCCACCTGGCCGAGTGCAGCGCCGACGAGCTGGACGCCTGGCTGTCCCGCGTGGCGCCCAATGAAGTGATTTACAGCGCCGACGTCACGCCCGCCTTCGAGCACTTGCTGCGCCAGGCCCGCGCCAGCGCCGGCCTGCCCATGAGCCAACGCCCCGAGTGGCAGTTCGATCCCGCGCTGGGCCAGCGCAAGCTGCTGGAGCAATTGCAGGTGGCCAGCCTGAGCACCTGGCACGCCGAGGGCCTGCCCCTGGCCCACGCCGCCAGCGCTGCGCTGCTGAACTACGCAGAACACACCCAAGGCCGCAGCCTGCCCCACCTGCGCGCACTGCGCGTGCAACGCAGCGGCGAGCTGATCGAGCTGCCCGTCACCACCCGGCGCAACCTGGAGCTGGTCAAGACCTTGCGCGGCGAGGACTCGCCCACCGTCTACTCGCTGCTCGACACCTGCATGACCGGCATGGGCAGCCGCCTGCTGAAAACCTGGCTGCTGGAGCCGCCGCGCGACCGCAGCATCGCCCAAGCCCGGCTGGACGCCATCGCCGCCCTGCAAGGCGCCAACGGCGCCGGTCCCTGGCACGCGCTGCGCCAGCAGCTCAAGGGCACCAGCGATGTGGAGCGCATCAGCGCCCGCATCGCCCTGCGCCAGGTGCGCCCGCGCGAGCTGGTGGCCTTGCTCCATTCGCTGCAAAAAGCAGAGCAACTGACCCTGGGCGGCAGCTGGCCCGCGGGCACCTTGGCCCAGATCGCCACCGAGCTGGTGCCGCCCCCCGACACCGCCGTGCTGCTGCACCGCGCCATCCTGCCCGAACCGGCGGCCCTGGTGCGCGACGGCGGGGTGATTGCCGAAGGCTTTGACGCCGAGCTGGACGAGCTGCGCCACATCCAGACCCATGCCGACAGCTTCCTGGTCGACCTGGAGGTGCGCGAGCGTGAGCGCACCGGCATCGCCAACCTGCGCGTGCAATACAACAAGGTGCACGGCTTCTACATCGAAATCACCCAAGGCCAGCTCGACAAGGTGCCGGCCGACTACCGGCGCCGCCAAACCCTGAAGAACGCCGAGCGCTTCATCACGCCCGAACTCAAGGCCTTTGAAGACAAGGCCTTGTCGGCCCAGGAGCGCGCTCTGGCGCGTGAAAAATGGCTTTACGAGCAAGTGCTGGACGCGCTGCAAGCCCACGTGCCCACGCTCAGCCGTGTGGCCCGCGCCCTGGCCACGCTGGACGTGCTGTGCACCCTGGCCGAGCGCGCCCTGACCCTGAACTGGACCGCCCCGGTTTACGCCAAAGAGCCCTGCATCGAGATCACGCGCGGCCGCCACCCGGTGGTCGAAGCGCGCCTGGCCGAGACCTCGGGCGGCAGCTTCATCGCCAACGACACGCAGCTGGGGCTCAAGCAGCGACTGCAGGTCATCACCGGCCCCAACATGGGCGGTAAATCGACCTACATGCGCCAGGTGGCATTGATCGTGCTTCTGGCCAGCATGGGCAGCCATGTGCCGGCCCAGGCCTGCCGCATCGGGCCGATCGACGCCATCCACACCCGGATTGGCGCCGCCGACGACCTGGCCAACGCCCAATCGACCTTCATGCTGGAGATGACCGAAGCCGCTCAAATTCTGCACAGCGCCACGCCGCACAGCCTGGTGCTGATGGACGAGATCGGCCGTGGCACGTCGACCTTCGACGGCCTGGCCCTGGCCGCCGGCATCGCCACCCACTTGCACGACAAGACGCAGGCCTTCACGCTGTTTGCCACCCACTACTTCGAGCTGACCGAGTTCCCGGTCAAGCACCATCAGGCGGTGAACGTGCACGTGAGCGCCACCGAAGCGGGCTCGGACATCGTGTTCTTGCACGAAATTCAACCCGGCCCGGCCAGCCGCAGCTACGGCATCCAGGTGGCCCGCCTGGCCGGCATGCCCAGCGCGGTGCTCAGCCACGCGCGCCACACCTTGCAGACCCTGGAAGAGCGCGCCACCGAGGCCCAGGCCCAGGTGGACCTGTTTGCCGCTCCACCAGCTATCGAAAAAATAGCACCTAGCGCCTTAGAATCAAGGTTTGCCGAGATCGACCCCGACACGCTGAGTCCACGCGAAGCGCTGGACCTGATCTACTCACTCAAAAAACTAGAGTCCTCCTCATGACTTATTGCGTCGCCATCAAACTCAATGCCGGCCTGGTGTTCCTGTCCGACTCCCGCACCAACGCCGGCCTCGACCAGATCAGCACTTTCCGCAAGATGATCGTCTACGAGAAGGCCGATGACCGCTTCATGGTGCTGCTGTCGGCCGGCAACCTGAGCATCTCGCAGTCGGTGCGCGAGATCCTGCAGGTGGAACAGCTCAAGGAACACGAAGACAGCGAACCGATCACCATCTGGAACGCCAAGAGCATGTTCGACGCCTGCCGCGTGCTGGGCTCGGCCGTGCGCCGCGTCTATGAGCGCGACGCCGCCTCGCTGCGCCAGGCGGGTGTGGAATTCAATGTGTCCCTGATCCTGGGCGGCCAGATCAAGGGTGAAGGCATGCGCCTGTTCCAGGTCTACTCGGCCGGCAACTTCATCGAAGCCACGCCGGAAACGCCTTACTTCCAGGTCGGCGAATCCAAGTACGGCAAGCCCGTGTTGGACCGTGTCGTGTCGCCTGAAACCCCGCTGGACGAGGCCGCCAAGTGCGCTTTGGTGTCGATGGATTCGACCCTCAAGTCCAACCTGTCGGTGGGCCTGCCGCTGGACCTGGTGGTCTATGAGGCCGATCAGTACCAGACCGACAAGGTGATCTGCATCGACGAAAACAACCCCTATTTCCGCATGGTGCGCGGCAGCTGGGGCGAGAAGCTGCGCCAGGTCTTCGACAGCATCGAAGACCCGATGTGGGGTGGCGGCAAGACGGATGTGCCCCTGATGGTGCACTCGCCACGCAGCAAGCCGCTGCGCAAGATCGCCACGCCCGAAGAAAAGCTCATCTGAGGCCAGACCTGGGCGGCCTCCGGGCTGACCCAGCGCCCGAGGCGTCCGCAGCGCGGTCCGCGGGTTCACCCCGAGCGGCTGATTCAGCCGCTTTTTGAGCGGCCTCGGGGCCGCCGTCAGCCTGCCATGTCCCTGATCATCTTCTCCCACGCCAACAGCTTCCCTGCGGGCACCTACCGCTTGCTGTTCGAGCAACTGCGCCAGCGCGGCTTCCAGGTGCGCGCCGTGGACCAGTTCGGCCACGACCCGCGCTACCCGGTCAGCAGCAACTGGCCGCACCTGGTGCAACAGCTGGCCGACTTCGCCAAGACCGAGATCGAACAAGCTGGCGAACCCGCCTTCTTGGTGGGCCACTCGCTGGGCGGCTTCCTGAGTGCCATGGCGGCCGCCCAACACCCCAAGTTGGGCGGGCATGGCGTCAAGGGCGTGTTGCTGCTGGACTCGCCCCTGCTGGGTGGCTGGCGCGCCACCACGGTGGGGGTCATGAAGCAGACCCAGTTGGTGGGCTCGGTCTCACCCGGCAAGATCAGCCTGCGTCGGCGCAACAGCTGGGCCAGCGCCGAAGAGGCCCTGGCGCATTTCGAGCACAAAAAAGCCTTTGCGCGCTGGGACCCGCAGGTGCTGCGTGACTACATCGCCCACGGCACGCACGACGAAGCCGGTCCGCACGGCCCACGCCGGGTACTCAGCTTCACGCGCGAGGTCGAAACCGCCATCTACAACACCTTGCCGCACAACCTGGACCGCCTGCTGGCGCGCCACCCGCTCAAGTGCCCGGCGGCATTCATCGGGGGCCGCGCCTCGAAGGAGATGCAACAAGTGGGCATGGCCATGACCGAGAAGGTGGTCAAGGGCCGGACCATGATGCTCGACGGCAGCCACCTCTTTCCCATGGAAAAGCCCGTGGCCACGGCGGCCGCCATCGAAGCGGCCCTGCTCAACCTCGAGACGGCCAAACCCTGAACACCGGCCCAGCCAGCCCGAAAAAAAACCGCCTCCCCTCAGGGCTGCGGTTTTCGGTGTGGGGCCCACCCGGCGGTGAGCCGGGGGCTGATCAGGCCGCCCAGTGCACGACGCCGGTCCAGGCCGTGGCCAGCACCACGATGCCAAAGGCAATGCGGTACCAGGCAAACACCACGAAGCTGTGGGTGCTGATGTAGCGCAGCAGCCAGCGCACACAGATCCAGGCGCTGACAAAAGAAAACAGCAGGCCGACCGCGAACAAGGGCAGGTCCGCCATGGACAGGAGCGCGCGCTCTTTGTAGAGGCTGTAGACCCCGGCGCCGATCAGGGTCGGGATGGCCAGGAAGAATGAAAAATCGGTGGCGGCCTTGCGACTCAGGCCCAGCAACATGCCCCCAATGATGGTGGCGCCACTGCGGCTGGTGCCGGGCACCATGGCCAGGCACTGCACCAAGCCCACCTTCAGGGCGTCCAGCGGGGTCATGCTGTCCACGTTCTGGATGTGCGCGTCACTTTGCGGGCGGCGTTCGGCCCACAAGATGACGAAACCACCAAGGATGAAGGTGCTGGCCACCACTTCAGGCGTGAACAGGTGGGCCTTGATGAATTTGCCAAACAACAGCCCCAGCACCACGGCAGGCAAAAAGCCCACCAGCACATTGAAGGCGAAGCGGCGTGCGCGCGGATGGGTGGGCAGGGCCACCACGGTGTCGCGGATTTTTTGCCAGTACACCAGCACCACGGCGAAGATGGCCCCGGTCTGGATGGCGATGTCAAACACCTTGGCCTTGTCGTCGTCCATGCCCAGCAGCGCACCGGCCAAAATCAGGTGCCCGGTTGACGAAATAGGCAAGAACTCGGTCAAGCCCTCGACCACACCCATGATGGCCGCTTTGGCCAGCAACTCGATATCCACACGCACTCCCTAAGAATCAGCGGGGATTATCGCCGCAGTGCAGCATGCGCTGGTGCGGCGAGCGCCCTCTGGGGCCTTTGAGACGTGTTGGCCAGGTCCACGTTTCAACGCAGGCGGGCCCCCTCCCCCTGCAGCTTGCGCGGGCGCCGTTGTGCCCAGGCCAGCCAAGGCATCAGGCCCACCAAACCCAGCAGGGCCCATTCACCCAGGGTGGGCACGGCGGTCACCCCGTTGTTGACCGCTGCCGGCGCCAGGTTCACAAAGTTGGCATTCACCTGCCCATTGGCGGGCACTCCGACGGCCACACCGCCCACCGTGGCCTGCACCGGGTAGACCCCGGCCACGGTGGCGCGCAAGGTCACGCTGCAGGTGCCCGCCCCTGCGCCACTGGTCGCGGTGCTGCAACTGGCCGAGTTCAAAGACGCCCCCGCTCCCGGGTGGCTGAAGCTGAAGATCGTGGGGGCATCGGTCTTCAGATTGTCCTGCGCGTCCCGCGCCGTGGCGGTCAGGGTGTAGAAGGCCTGTCCGTCGGCCAGCTTGGGGCCGCTGTCCAGGCTGAGCGAGGAGCTGGCCGCGCTCACCGGTCCGGGCATGAACTGCGCCGCCACCTGCCCGCCCGCGGGCTGCGCCAGGGGCACGCCGGCCAGGCTGGCCTGCACCACCGTCCAACCGGCTTGCACCGAACGCAAGGTGATCGAACAGGTGCCTGCCGTCGGGCCGGTGATGGTCGTGGTGCACTGGTTGGCGCTGAGGGTGGCACCCGGCGCCACCGGGTTGTTGCGCAAGCGGGTCTCGCTGAGCACACGGGTGCTCAAACCCACCCCTTGCAACACAAACTCAAAGGTCTGAGGCTGCCATTGGTTGAGGTTGCCCATCGCATCCATGGCGGTCGCTGTGATGGTGTAGCTGTCGCTGCCGTTGGCGTAATGCACCCCGCCACTCACATCAAGGGTGACCATCGAGCGCGCGGCGGAGGCCCCCTGGGCCACAAACACGCCGCTGACGGGGTTGCTGCCCCCCAGCGGCACGCCCGCCAGGCGGCCCGTGACGGCATGGCTGCCCGCCACGGTCGCCGTCAAATTGACCGTGCAAGTGCCAGCCCCCGCCCCGGCGGTGGCGGTCACGCATTGGGTGGCACTGAGGGTGACGCCCGAGCCAGGCACGGTGAATGCAAAAGTGACCGCCGGGCTGACGGCGAGATTGCCTTGTGCATCCAGGGCCGTGACGGTGATGACGTGGCTGTCCACGCCGTTGGCCATGCGGGGCCCTGCCGTGATGCTGATTTGCGAGGTGGCCGCGCTGGCCAAGCCCGCCACGAACTCCGCCGTGACCGGGTTGCTGCCCCCCACCAACACGCCACCGGTGCGCGCCGTGATCGGGTAGCTGCCCGCCACGGTGGCCGTGACCGTGATGCTGCAGGTGCCAAGGGTGCCTGTGCTGCACGTGGTGGCGCTCAAGGAGGCCCCGGCGCCGGAAAGGGCAAAGCTGAAGTCGGTCGAGGTGGCCGTGTTCAAGTTGCCTTGGGCGTCGTAAGCGCTGGCGCTCAAGGTGTAGGCATCACTGCCATTGGCGGTCTTGGGCCCGCTGCTCAGGCTGATGCGTGAGCTGGCCGCTGTCGCGGCCCCCGCGACAAACACGCCCGTGACCGGGCTGTTGGCCACCGGGCTGGCCAGGCCGGTGCCATCCAGGCGCACCTGGACGGGGTACGCAGCGGCACTGGTGGCCACCAGGGTGACGCTGCAGCGCCCCGCATCGGGCCCGGTGGTGGGGGTGACGCAGCTGGCGGCGCTCAGGCTGGCCGCGCTGGGGGTGTTGACCAACGCAAAAGTGAAGGTCACCGGGTTGAGCGTCACCGGGTTGCCCTGGGCGTCGTAGGCCACCCCGGTCACGGTGTAGGCATCGGCCCCATTGGCCAGTTTGGGGCCGGTGCTGATCAGGGCCTGGGACTGCGCCGCCGTGGCCACCCCCGCCTGGAAGGTGGCGGTGACGGGGTTGTTGCCCCCCAGGGAGGTGCCGCCCAAAGTGGCCGACACTTGGTAGCTGCCCGCCACGGTGGCGGTGATCTGCACCGTGCAGGTCCCCGTGGTGGTGGTGCAGCTGTTGGCACTCAAGGTGGCGCCTGCGGCGGGGGCGCTGAACGCGAAGGTCTGACTCACACCGGTGACCAGATTGCCCTGGGCGTCGTAGGCGCTGGCGGTGATGGCAAAGGCGTCTGAGCCATTGGCCGCCCGGGGTCCGCCCGGTGCAATCGACAGGCGCGAACTGCCCGCCGTCGCGGCACCGGCCACGAACACCGCCGAGGCGGGGTTGCTGCCCCCGATGTTCTGGCCAGCCAGGCTGGCCGTGACGGCATACGTGCCGGCCACGGTGGACCGGAGCGTGACGCTGCACACGCCCGCCGTGGTGCTGCAACTGCTGGCACTGAGGGTGGCACCCGCACTGCCCAGGCTGAAGTTGAAGCTGCTGTTGCCCGTGACCAGGTTGCCCTGGGCGTCCCGGGCGGTGACGGTGAGTGTGTAGACCTCCACACCATTCGCGGTCTTGGGGCCGCTGTCGATGGCCAGGGTGCTGCTGCCGGCCGCCACCGAGCCAGCCACAAACACTGCGGTGACGGGGTTAGTTCCGCCCACCGGGGTGCCCCCCACGCTGGCGGTGATGGCATAACTGCCCGCCACCGTGGCAGTCACCGTGACCGCGCAGGTACCGGCCTGGGCACCTGTGGTCGCCGTGGTGCAACTGCCAGCACTCAGGTTGACCCCGGGGCCGCTGAAGGTCACGGTCATGGCCGCGCTGGTGTTGAGGTTGCCGTTGGCGTCCAGTGCCCTCGCGGTCAGTGTGTAGGCGTCGGTCCCATTGGCGATCTTGGGCCCACTGTTCAGGCTGATGCGCGCGCTGGCCGCGGTGCTGGGTCCTGCCACAAAGCTCCCCGTCAAGGGGTTGGTGCCGCCCAGGGCTTCGCCCCCCAGGCTGACGCTGACCGCATAGCTGCCCGACACCGTGGCACTGAGCGTGACCGTGCAGGTGGCCGCCGTCGGCCCCGTGGTCGTGGTGCTGCAACTGGTGGCGCTGAGGCTGGCCCCGGCCGCCGGCGGGCTGAAGTTGAAGGTGTAGACCCGGCTGCTGTCCAGGTTGCCAAACCCGTCCGTGGCGCTGGCTGTCAGGGTGTAGGCGTCGCTGCCGTTGGCTTGTTTGGGGCCGGCATCGATGCTCGCCCGGGCTGTGGCGGCAACCGCCTCACCCGCCACAAAGCGGGCACTGACCGGGTTGCTGCCGCCCACGGGTGTGCCGCCCAGGCTGGCGCTGATGTTGTAGACCGTGGCCAGGGTGGCGCTCAAGGTGACGGCACAGGTGCCGGCCTGCGGCCCGCTGGTGGCGGTGCGGCAGGTGGTGGCACTCAAGGTACCGCCCGCTGCGGGCGCACTGAAGCTGAAGTCCAAGGCCGTGCCGGTCTGGAGGTTTCCCTGGGCGTCCTGGGCCCGCACCGTCAAGGTGTAGCTGGCCACGCCGTTGGCGGTCAAAGGCCCAGGCGGGTCCATGCTGACCCGCGAGCCTCCCGCCGTGGCGGCGCCCGCGACAAACACCCCGGTGACGGGGTTGGTCCCGCCCAAGGGGGTTCCCCCCAGGCTGGCGGTGATGGGGTAGCTGCCGGCCACCGTGGCTGTCAAGCTGACCGTGCAGGTGCCCGCCCCTGCCCCGGTGGTGGCCGTCGTGCAGCTGTTGGCACTCAGGCTGGCGCCCGCGCCAGGACTGCTGAAAGTCACCGTGGTCGCACTCGCGGTGTTGAGGTTGCCATTGGCGTCGGTGGCGCTGGCGGTCAAGGTGTACGCCGACACCCCATCGGCCACCAGGGGCCCCGCGCTGATCGCCACCCGCGCGCTGGCTGCCGTCGGGTTGCCCGCCACAAACACGCCGGTGACGGGGTTGGCCCCCCCCACGGCGGTGCCGCCCAGGCTGGCCGTGATGGCGTAGCTGCCCGCCACGGTGGCCGTCAAGGTGACCGAACAAGTCCCCGCACCTGGTCCTGTTGTGGCGGTGCTGCAGGTGCTGGCGCTCAGGTTCGCCCCGGCCGCTGCCGGGCTGAAACCGAAAGTCGTCGATGGCGCGGTGACCAGATTGCCCTGGGCGTCCAAGGCGCGCACCGTCAAGGTGTAGCTGTCGCTGCCATTGGCCATGCGCGGGCCAGCGCTGATGTCCACCCGCGAGCTCGCGGCCGTGGGCGGGCCGGCCACAAAAACCGCTTGCGCGGGGTTGCTGCCCCCGATCAACACGCCGTCGAGGCGGGCACTCACCGAATAGCTGCCGGCCACGGTGGCGCTGAGGCTGACACTGCAACGCCCGGCCTGGGGGCCGGTGGTGGCGGTGGTGCACGTGCCGGCGCTCAGCGTGGCCCCGTTGCTGGGCTGCAAGGAGTCGAAACTGTACGTGCTGGCCGTGCTGGTATTGAGGTTGCCCTGGGCGTCATAGGCGGTGACGGTGAGCGTGTAGGCATCGGTTCCGTTGGCCGTCTTGGGCCCGGCGTCAATCGCCAGCCGGGAGGCGGTGGCCACCGGCTGGCCCGCCACAAAAACGCCGGTCACCGGGTTGGTCCCGCCCACGGCGCTGCCCCCCAGGCTGGCCGTGATGGGGTAACTGCCCGCGGTGGTCGCGCGCAAAGTGACCGTGCAGGTGCCTGTGGTGGTCGAGCAGGTGTTGGCACTCAGGGTCGCGCCCGCCGCTGGCGCGCTCAAGCTGAAGGTGTTGCTGGCCCCGGTGACCACATTGCCATTGGCGTCGTAGGCCGTCAGGGTCAGGGTGTAGGCCGCAACGCCATCGGCCGTCAAAGGGCCATTGCTGATGGCCACGCGCGAGGCCGAAGCGATGGCTGCGCCCGCCCCAAACACGCCGGTGACCGGGTTGGTGCCCCCCACCGCCGTGCCGCCCAGACTGGCCGTGATGGGATAGCTGCCAGCGGTCGTCGCCGTCAAGGTGACCGAGCAAGTGCCTGTGGTACTGGTGCACGTGCTCGCGCTGAGCGCAGCGCCAGCACCGGGTGAGCTGAAACTGAAGGTGTTGCTGGTCCCGCTGGCCACATTGCCATTGGCGTCATAGGCCGTCGCTGTGATGGTGTACGCATCGCTGCCGTTGGCGGCCTTAGGCCCACTGCTGATGCTGACCCGTGAGGCGGCGGCTGTGGCGGCCCCGGCCACAAAAGTGCCCGTGACGGGATTGGTGCCCCCCACCGCCGTGCTGCCCAGGCTGGCCGTGATGGCGTAGCTGCCAGCGGTCGTCGCCGTCAGGGTGACAGAGCAAGTGCCTGTGGTGCTGGTGCACGTGCTGGCGCTGAGCGCCGCACCAGCCCCTGGCGCACTGAAGCTGAAGGTGTTGCTGGCATTGGTGACCAGGTTGCCATTGGTGTCGTAGGCTGTGGCGGTGATGGTGTAAGCATCGCTGCCATTGGCGGCCTTAGGCCCACTGCTGATGCTGACCCGTGAGGCGGCGGCTGTAGCGGCCCCGGCCACAAAAGCGCCCGTGACGGGATTGGTGCCCCCCACCGCCGTGCCGCCCAGGCTGGCCGTGATGGCGTAGCTGCCAGCGGTCGTCGCCGTCAGCGTGACCGAGCAAGTGCCTGTGGTGCTGGTGCACGTGCTGGCGCTGAGCGCAGCGCCAGCACCGGGTGAGCTGAAGCTGAAGGTGTTGCTGGCATTGGTGACGAGGTTGCCGTTGGCGTCATAGGCCGTGGCGGTGATGGTGTACGCATCGCTGCCATTGGCGGTCTTGGGCCCACTGCTGATGCTGACCCGTGAGGCGGCGGCTGTGGCGACATCCGCGCCAAATGCCCCAGTCACTGGGTTGGTCCCGCCGACAGCGGTACCGCCCAGGCTGGCCGTGATGGCGTAGCTGCCAGCGGTCGTCGCCGTCAGCGTGACAGAGCAAGTGCCTGTGGTCGTTGTGCAGGTGCTGGCGCTGAGCGCCGCACCGGCTCCGGGCGCGCTGAAGCTGAAGGTGTTGCTGGCATTGGTGACCAGGTTGCCGTTGGCGTCATAGGCTGTGGCGGTGATGGTGTACGCATCACTGCCATTGGCAGTCTTGGGGCCACTGCTGATGCTGACCCGTGAGGCGGCGGCTGTGGCGACACCCGCGCCAAATACCCCAGTCACCGGGTTGGTGCCCCCCACCGCCGTGCCGCCCAGACTGGCCGTGATGGCGTAGCTGCCAGCGGTCGTCGCCGTCAGCGTGACCGAGCAAGTGCCTGTGGTACTGGTGCAGCTGCTGGCGCTGAGCGCCGCGCCAGCACCGGGCGCACTGAAGCTGAAGGTGTTGCTGGCATTGGTGACCAGGTTGCCATTGGTGTCGTAGGCTGTGGCGGTGATGGTGTAAGCATCGCTGCCGTTGGCGGTCTTGGGGCCACTGCTGATGCTGACGCGAGAAGCAGCTGCTGTGGCAGCGCCGGCCACAAAGGTGGCGGTACTCGGGCTGCCCGCGATGGCCGTACCGCCCAGGCTGGCGCTCACGCTGTAGCTGCCCGCCACACTGGAACTCAAGGTGACCGAGCAAGAACCCGCGCTGCCGCCGCTGGTGGCCGTGCTGCAACTCGTGGCGCTGAGGCTGCCCCCAGAGCTGCTGAAGTTGTAGGTGTAGGACTGGCCGGTGACCACATTGCCAGCGCTGTCCCGGGCCGTGGCAGTCAAGGTGTAGCTGGCCACCCCAGCCACCAAAGGGCCTGCCGGGGCCAATGTCAGTTGGGACTGCGCGGCCGTGGCCGGCGCGACGGGGCTCATGGCTGTCGCTACGGCGCAGCCTGCGGTGGGGGCGTTGTTGGCCGTGCAATTGGACGGGGTCTGGGACGCGTTGAGGCCGGTGGCGTCGATGGCGGCCTTGTTGCTGGCCGACACCCCTGCGGCGCCCGCCAGAGGGGTCACACTGATGCTGAAGGCGGCCGTGCCGGTGCTGGCTGGCACCCCACCTGCGGGCAGGCTCACGGTGCACGTCAGCAGGAGGCCGGTGCTCGTCTGGCCACTGCTGGCACAGCTGACCCCAGTGGGTGTGACGCTGCCCGTCGCCAGCGGGGCAGCACCGTCATACTGAAAGTTAGCCGGCAGTTGGTCGTACACGACCAAGCTGGTCGCGCTGGGGTTGGCGCCCGTGTTGCTGAGCGTCAGTGGATAGGCACTGCTGCTGCCCACCATCAGGCTGACCGGATTGGCTTTGCTCAGCCCCAGGCTGACGCCAGTGCCCACCGATTGGGAGGCCGTTACCGCACATCCCGCAGGGGTACCTGTGCTCGTGCAAGCGCTGGGGGTTTGCGCAGCATTGGCTCCTGTGGGGTCGATTTGCGCCTTGTTCACCACGCTGCTCGCCACCCCTGATTGCGGCGTGACATTGAGCTTGAATTGGGTCGTGCCCGTGCTGGCCGCCAAGCCCGTGGGTAAGTTGACCGTGCAGTTGAGCAACTGCCCACTGGCCACCGTGCCGCTGACCACGCTGCAGCTCACAGCGCTGGGCGTCACCGTGCCACCTGCCAGGCCTGCCGCACTGTTGAAGGCCACAAAAGGAGGCAACTGCTCAAACACGTTGAACACCGTGCCAGTGGCTGCCGAGCCCGTGTTGCTGACGCTCAAGGTGTAATCGCTGGCCAACCCCACCGTCAGACTTGCCGGGTTGACTTTGCTCAGAGCCAGCTCAGGACGCGGGGTGACGTCCATCAACGAAATGTCATCGATCAAATGGTACTTGGTGTCGGGATTGCGCTGCGTGTTGTAGGAAATACTGATTCGCACCGTATCCATTGGCGCGACAAAACTGGCGAACTGAATAAAGTTCCAAGCCCCGGCAGAAGGGTTTTCAACGATACCGCAATCTTGGTAGTTGACTCCGTTGGTATCAAACAGGCAAATCGCATTCCCTGTGGAGTCAACGCCATAAAGCCACATGCTCAGCTGATAACGCTGGCCTGGCACCAGGCTGAAAGTTCTGCTCAGTAAGTTCCCCGACATTTGACTGCCACCCAGTGGCATAGAGAAATCAGGCGAGTGGGATCGGCTGCTGGTAGGGCTGATGATCCCCCCCGTGGGCTGACTGTAGTAGGTCCACCCTTGGGTCGTGCCATCATCGAAATCAAAACTACCCAACAAAATACCAGCATGTGCAGAGGCATGCGAAATAAATAAAAAAGAAAAAATAATAATAACTGCCAATTTATCAAAAATTACTACTGGCCAACCAGCGCGGACGTTAAATTTAAAATTCAATACTCGTCGTACCTCCGACCTCAATAACCGAAAATCTGTACACATGGATAATCCAAAAATTATCAAGACAAATAAATTCCAAACGCACGAAGATTTCATCACAGGGCGCAAGAGCCCTGTGATTCCCCCCTGGCCGAGAGATATTGAACATTCAGGTGGTGCATGCACCAACTCCCTGGAGTTAATTAGAAAAATTGAAGACGACATGGCAAGCCCTTTGCCTACGGCCTGATCCGCTCGCACCGACAGGGCGCTTGGCGGTTGCTGTCGAAGCCCTCTTGGCCACACCGTTCAAGCCTTGAACAGACGGCGAGAATCACTTCGATCAATTGAAACTTTTGTCAATTCTCACAAAAAGAATCATCTGTATCAACTGAAAAGTTGTAAATGCCTGTAATGTACTATTTTTTTATCACTTTGAACTTTTTTGTTTGATATTAGAACCAAAATGAACGATTGTTCAAGCGAGCAAACCAGCATCTAGAAGCATTTACGGCGCGGGCTTTGCCCTTGCATTTCAGCGGCGCCTGCAGGCGACTCGCGCCGCGCCAGCGGGGTTTCGTCGCACCGGGATCGCACCCCCACCTGGGGACGGGCACAGTCAGCCCATCACGGATCCCCCTTCAGAGGCTCAACATGCTCTTGCTCATTCTTCAAAACACCCCACGCTGGGTTTTTGCACTCTTCGTGGCCCTGCTTTGGCTGGGCCTGCGCCAAACCCTGACGCGCCAGATGCGCCCCAGTCGGGTGCTGCTGCCCGCCTTGGGCTTGACGGGCTTCTCGCTGTACGGTGTGCTCAGCGCCTGGCCCACCCAGCCCCTGAGTTGGCTGTGCTGGCTGGCCCTCGCTGCAGCAACGGCCAGTTGGGTGGCGCGCGCGCCCCTGCCCGCCGGCACCCACTACGACCCCGACCTGCGCCGCTTCACGGTGGCCGGCAGCTGGGTGCCCTTGGCGGGCATGATGGGTTTGTTCCTGGCCAAATACACTGTGGGCGCCGCCCTGGCCCTGCAGGCCGACTGGGTGCAGGACGCCGCCTTCCCAGGGGTCGGTAGTGCCGTGTTCGGTGCGTTCAGTGGTCTGTTCCTGGGACGGGTGCTGCGCCTCTGGCGCCTGGCCCTGCACACCGACCGCGCAGCTCGGGAATGGGCCACCAGCACCTCAGCGGTTTGAAGCCCTTCCATCAGTGACAATGCGTCACACGCTGTCACCCCACGCGGACCTGCGTGCACCGGACCTGACCATGAAGTTCGAACCCCTCCACCTGTTGCGGCACTACGTGCTGGTGCTGGCCGCCAGCCTGGTGATCTCGGCCCTGCACTACTTTTTTGCCCCCCAAAAGCCGTATGTGGTGTCTTTGGTGTATTCGCTGTGCATCGGCAGCTGCAACTGGGCGGTGATCGACCTGGGCCGTTTTGTCGTGGGCGTGGACCCCAGAACCCAATGGCCGCGCGGCTGGCGTGGCCCCGCCCTGGTGGCCGGCGGCATCGTGCTGGGTTACCTGACGGGCACCGCCCTGGCCGACGCCTGGTTTGGCTGGTCTTCTTGGGAAGGACAAAGCGCGCAACAGCTGCGGGCCTCGCTGTTGGTCACCCTGGTGGCCGGGGTGGTCATCAGCGGCTACTTTTACCTGCAGGGCAAAGGCCAGGTACTGCAAAAAAACATGGAAGAAGCCCAGCACCAGGCCACAGAAGCCCAGCTGCGCTTGCTGCTGACCCAGCTCGAACCCCACATGCTGTTCAACACCCTGGCCAATCTGCGGGCCCTGGTGGGCATCGACCCGGATCGCGCCCAGCAAATGCTGGACCACCTGATCGCCTACCTGCGCGCCACCTTGAATGCATCGCGCGCCACCGAGCACAGCCTGCAAGCCGAATTTGATCGCCTGCGCGACTACCTGGAACTGATGGTGGTGCGCATGGGCCCGCGCCTGAGCTACCAACTGGACCTGCCCCATGACCTGGCCCAGGCCGCCATCCCGCCCCTGCTGCTGCAGGCCCTGGTCGAGAACAGCATCCGCCACGGCCTGGAACCCAAGGTCGAAGGCGGCCACATCCGGATCAGTGCCTTGGCGGTACCGGGTGACGCAGCTCAGTCGCCTCAATTGCAGATCACGGTACAAGACAGTGGCGTGGGCCTCACCTCGGCGCCCTTGCCCGCCCCCCAGGAACGTGGGCGCGGCTTTGGTCTGACCCAGGTGCGCGAGCGCCTGCTCACCTTGTACGGCCCCGAGGCCCTGCTGAACCTGGCGCCCGCCCAACCGGGCCCAGGCACCTCTGTGCAACTGCGCTTTCGCCTGCACACCGTGACCCCGACCGACCACCCCACCGAGCCCCCTGCTGCCCATGTCTGAGCCTTTGACCGCCCTGATCGCTGAAGATGAACCGCTGCTGGCCCAGGCCCTGATGGCCGAACTGCGCCGTCTGTGGCCCGACCTGACCTTGCTGCCGCCCGTGGGCGACGGCTTGAGTGCGGTGCGTGAAGCCCTGCGCCTGCGGCCCGACCTGTTGTTCCTGGACATCCGCATGCCCGGTCAGACGGGCCTGGAAGCCGCCGCGGAACTGGCCGAACAATGGGACACCAGCGCGGCAGGCCGTCCGTTCCCGGCCCTGGTGTTTGTCACCGCTTACGACCAGTACGCGCTGCAGGCCTTTGAGGCCCAGGCGGTGGACTATGTGCTCAAGCCGGTGCAAAGAGAGCGTCTGCAAAAAACGGTGCAACGCCTGCAACTGCAATTGGCGCAGCGCGCGCCCACACCCGCCACGGAATCGGCACTCGCGCCGGCGCTGCAGCAACTGCACGCGCTGCTGGGTCAGCACGGACTGGGCCTGGCCGGCGCCGCCGCAGCACCGGCCGTGGCCCGCCCGGCGACAAGCCCCTTGAAGGTGATCCAGGCCAGCCTGAGCGGTGCCCAAGGCGCCACCATCCGCTTGGTCCCCATCGACGAGGTGCTTTATTTCGAAGCAGCGGACAAGTACGTGCGGGTGCTGACCGCCCAGCAGGAATACCTGATCCGCACCCCGCTCAAGGAGCTCATGGCCCAACTGGACCCGCAGGTGTTCTGGCAGGTGCACCGCGGCACCCTGGTGCGCGCCAGTGCCATCGACACCGTGCACCGGGATGAAGCCGGCAAGCTGCGCCTGAACCTCAACCACCGCGCAGAACAATTGCCCGTCAGCCGCCTCTACGCGCATTTGTTCAAGGCCATGTGACGCGCGAGGCGGCCCGGGCAAAAAATGATCATCAGCAGTCAAGCAGACTGAAATAATCAACTTATCCAAGGTAAAGGCAGAGGCAAAAACGCAAAAGTGGTGTGCTTATTGCTGGGCAGGTGCACCCTGCCCACTTGCGACCCACCATGACAACCAAGTCCTTGTCTCTGCCGGCTCCCGGCACCACCCGCAGCCGACCGGCCTCCATCGACAGCGTGTTCTACCCCCACGGTCTGTGGGCCCCCGGCGTCAAATTGATGCGCAAGCTGGCCTTCGGCGCCAAAGCGAGCCTGATCTGCGCCATGTTCCTGGTCCCGCTGGCCTGGCTGACCTGGAGCTTTTACAGTGCCAAAAATGAGGTCGTTCATTTTGCTGAACGCGAACGCCTGGGCGTGCGCTACAACCAGGCACTGTTTCCGCTTTTGGCGCTGGCCCAGCAACTGCGCCGCGAAAGCGCCAGCGCCGCCCTGGGCGGCCAGCCCGGCACGGACCTGGGCGATTTGCGCCGCCAACTGCAGGCAGCCCACGACCAAGTGGCTCAACTCGACCAGACCCTGGGCACCGAGTTGGGCGTGAACGAGGCCTATCGTCAGGTCCAGGCCCAGTGGAAGACCACTGCCGATGTGCGTGGGGCGACCGAGTTGTTCCAGGCCCACAGTGCCCACATCGACGCCATCAACCACTTGCTGGCCCAGGTCACCGACAGCTCGAACCTCACCCTGGACCCGGATCTGGATTCCTACTACCTGATGGATGCGGCCTACTTTCGGCTGCCCGACCTGAATGAGGGGGTATCACGCCTGCGCAGCCTGGGTGTGACGGCGCTGCGCCAAGCCGAAGCGGGGCAGCCCAACGGGACCGTGTTGCAAGCCGTGGCCGATGTGCTGCCGCTGGCTGAATTTCAGCTGCGCAACCTGCGCGAAGGCCTGGCCAAGGCCCAAAACCAAAACCCAGGCCTGCGCCAGCCACTGGACCTGGAGCCTGTGGTGCGGGACAGCCAAGCCTTTTTGACTTCGGTACGTGACGGCATTCTGCACATCCAGGACAGCAGTGCCCAACACCAAGCCAGCCACGTGGCAGCCAGCCAGCAGGTGCTGCAAGCGCAGTACGCGCTGGCCCAGCGCCTGAACACCCAGCTGGACGCGCTGTTGGTGCAACGCATTGAACGCACCCAGTCGGACATGCACCAAACCGGTGTCATCGTGGCCGTGGGTTTGCTGCTGGCGGCGTATTTCTTCTACACCTTCTTCCTGGTGACAAGGGGTGGCTTGCACCTGATCAGCGAGCACCTGCGTGAAATGGCCACGGGCAACCTGCGGCGCGGCCCGTCCCAACCCTGGGGGCGGGACGAACCGGCCCGGGTGATCATCGACCTGCGCCAGGCCTATGAATCCTTGGTGGGCCTGATTCGCAGCGTGGCCCATTCCTCGCAGGAACTCAGCCACGCCGCCCAGGACATCGCAGAAGCCAGCCACGCCCTGTCAGAACGCACCCATGCCTCGGCAGCCGCCCTGGAGGAACAAGCCGCGGCCATGGAGGAAATTGGCTCCACCGTGGCGCACACCGCGGCCCAGGCCCAGATCGCCGCCCAACAGTCGGCCGACAACGCCCAACTCGCCACCGAGGGCGGGCACACCGTGCAAGACGTGAGCGACACCATGGGCGAGATCCACGCCGCGTCGCTGCGCATCAGCGACATCATCGGGGTGATCGACGGCATCGCCTTCCAAACCAACATCCTGGCGCTGAACGCGGCGGTTGAAGCCGCCCGGGCCGGCGAATCGGGCCGGGGCTTTGCCGTCGTGGCCGGCGAGGTGCGGCAACTGGCCAAACGCAGCGCCGACGCGGCGCGCGAGATCAAAGGCCTGATCACTGGCAGCAATGAGCGCATCGACGCGGGGGCGCAGGTCGTGCAGGGGGCGGGCCAAACCATGCAGTCGCTGGTGCAGCGGGCCCAGCAAGTCAACCAATTGCTGCAAGACATTGCCCAAGCGGCCAGCGAGCAAGCCAATGGCGTCGAGCAGGTGGGGCACGCCGTGCAAGACCTGGACCGCACCACCCAACAGAACGCGGCCCTGGTGCAAAAAACCTCATCGGCCGCCCACCAGTTGCAAAGTCTGTCGAACCAATTGGGCCAGGACATCGCGGGCTTCCAGCTGCCCTGAGTCCCCGGGAAAGCCCTGAAAAACGGTGGTTTTCAACACAAACTGACGCACCCAGCGCGCGATTTCAGCCGATGCAGACACCACTGACACGCGCGCGGTGCATACTGGCTTCTTTCGGAGCAGGATGGCAGCGATGACGGAAGCGACGACGATTTACCAGCACGAGAACTACGAACTGCGCTGCAGTGCCAAAGCGCTGGACAGCGGTGAGTTTGTGCCCGTCTTGGTGATCACCAAGCAGGTCTGGCCCACGCGCTCACGCGACATCGCCGTGCGCCGGGGTGAGTACACCACGGCTGAAGCCGCCATCGAAGCCGCCCACACCCAGGGCTTGGAGTGGATCGCCAACTACGGCTGAGCCCCCTCCCCCTGTCTGGGGCCCCCCTCAAGCCTGGCGGGAAGGCAATCCGCAGACCAGATCGTCGGGCGCATGGTGCGGCGTGTCACGCTCATTCTTGGCCTGGGCCACCGCCATGTCGCGCGGCAGGGTGACGCCGTTTTTCACCGCCAAAATCTCCGCCATCACACTGACGGCAATCTCCGGCGGGGTCTTGCTGCCAATGTAGATGCCGATCGGGCCCCGCAGCCGGGTCAAGCTGGCCTCGGTCTGGTCAAAGTGCTCGATCAGGCGTGCGCGGCGGGCCTCGTTGTTGCGCCGTGAGCCAATGCCCCCCACGTAAAACGCCTCGCTGTCCAGGGCCTCCAACAAGGCCAGGTCGTCGAGCTTGGGGTCATGCGTCAGGGCCACCACGCAACTGCGGCGGTCGGGCTTGAAGTCGCGCACGACGTCGTCGGGCATGTCGCTGACCAGGCGCGCCCCGGCCACGCTCCAGGCCCCCCGGTACTCTTCACGCGGGTCACACACGGTGACCGCAAAACCACTGAACAAGGCCATGGTGGCCAGGTACTCGGTCAACTGGCCGGCACCAATCAACAACATGCGGTACTCGGGGCCAAAGGTGTTGCTCAGGTGATCGGCGTCCAGGCTCAGCTCGGTGGGGGCGTCGGCCTGAAGCAGGCTGACCTGGCCGTCGGTCAAACGCACGGTGCGCTGCACCAATTGCCCAGCCTCCAGCCGGGTCAGCAGATCGCGCAAGGCGGCGGGCTCGGGGTCAAACTCCAGCAAGAGCTCCAGCGTGCCACCACATGGCAGGCCAAAGCGGTGCGCCTCATCGGCACTGATGCCGTACTTGATCAGGCTGGGCGGCCCGCTGGGCATGCTGTGCGCGTGGCGGGCTGAGTCGGCGTCTTGTGCGTAGGCCCGGGTGTGGCGGTCGATCAGGTCGTCTTCGATGCAGCCGCCCGAGACCGAGCCGACCACCGAACCCAGCTCGTTGAGCGCCATGATCGAGCCCACCGGCCGAGGCGAAGAACCCCAGGTGCGCACCACCGTCACCAGCATGGCGCGCAGCCCGGCCGCACGCCACTCGTGCAACTTGCGCAGCACCACCACATCCAGGTTTTCCATCCTTGACCTCGTTCACTGAGCGGGGTGGCCACGGCGGTCACCCCCTGATTCCAGCGCTTCAGCGCCAATACAACACCAAACCCGCCAACACGGCCGCACCTGCCACCCACACCCAAACCGGCACGCCGGCGGAAGGGGCCTGATCAGCCGGGGCCTGAGACGCCTCAAGGGGCGCCACCACGGCACCCGCTTCGCTTTCAACCGCGACCGGTTCCGCCGGTGCGGCGGGGTAACGGCGCTGCATTTCCTCGTCAAAGCGCTTGAAAAAGTCCTCGGCCATGCCCTTGGCTGCGCCATCGATGAGGCGCTGGCCGAGTTGGGCGATCTTGCCACCGACCTGGGCCTGCACCGAGTAGGCCAGCTCACAGCCCCCCTCTTGCGGGCTCAGCTGCACCTGGGCCTGACCTTTGCCGAAACCCGCGACACCGCCTTGGCCGTCAAAGCTGATGGTGTAACTGGCGGGCGGGACGATGTCGCTGAGCGTGATCTTGCCGCTGAACTTGGCGGACACCGGGCCAATTTTCAAGGCCATGCCCACCGCGTATTGCTGCTCCCCCGTGGGCTCGACCTTGTCGCAGCCGGGGATGCACAGCTTGAGCACTTCGGGGTCGTTGAGTGCGTCCCAGGCTTGTTGCTGGGTGATGGCCAGGAGGCGGCTGCCTTGCATTTCCATGGTGGGTTCCTCGGGAAGGGCTGGATTGAAACGGAAAAATCAAAACGGCTCAGCGACGCAGCACAGCAGCCAGACTGCTGGCAAGGTCTTCAAGCCGACTCAGGTTGTGCACGGCGAGCATGCCGTGGGCATGGGCATGCAGCTGGACAGCACCGCGCGCCAGCGGGGCATAGCCCTCAAAGCGCAGCAAGGGGTTGAGCCAGAGCAGGCGGCCACAGTGGCGGCGCAGCCACCCCAGTTCGTGGGCCAGCGCGTCGGGTTCGCCAGTGTCCAGGCCATCGCTGATCAAGAGCACCAGGGTGCGGCGCCCGACCAGGCGGCGCGCATGGCGCTGGCGCAAATGGGCCAGCGACTCGCCCAAGCGGGTGCCGCCGGCGAAGTCGCGGATGGCGAGGCTGGCCTGGGCCAGCATGGCGTCGGTGTCGGCCAGGCGAAAGGCGGGGCTCAAATCGCTCAAGCCGGTGCCAAAAGCGAACACATCGCGCCGGCGCAAGCGCCGGGTGGCCGCGTGCAAAAAGGCCAGCAACAGGCGCGCATAACGCTCCATGGAGCCAGACACGTCAACCAGCACCAACAAAGGCAGAGGCTGCATTTGCCGGCTCAAGCGCGGCAAGTGGATCAACTCGCCCCCCGTGCGTGCCGCCCCCTGCATGACGCCGGGCCAATGCAAGCGTCGCCCTTTGGGGCCGGGACGGCTGCGGCGACTGGGGTAATGCGGCAGGGGCAAGGTCACATCGCGCGCCAAACGCTCGACCAACTGGTATTCACGCCCCGACAGCGCATTGAAATCAGCTTGCTTGAGCCGCTGCAAGGCGCTGGCGGTCATGGCGGCGTCCAGCTCGATGGGTTGATCGGCCGAGGGCGGTGCGCTCAGCGGCGGCGGTTTGGGTGGCGACAGGGCCTCATTGACCCTCGGGCGACGCCGCGACGCCTCGGCCCGGCCCTGGGCGGTGGGCAGCATCTGGGCCAGCAGCTTGTGCGCCATGTCAGGGTCGCGGAAGTAGGCGTCAAACAGCTCGTCAAACAGGGCTCGGTCGGCGGCGCGGCTGGTCAGCACACAGGCCAGGGCGGCGCGCAAGTCATCCCGCTGGCCGATGTCAATGAGGGTGGCCGCCTGGGCCGCCAGCGCCATGCGCGAGGCGTCCACCGGCACACCGGCGCGGCGCAGGGCCCGGCCAAAGCCGCTCAGGTTGTCGAGCAGCTTGCCGTGGCGGGCATCGCCCAAGCGGGGCAGGCTCATGCTCAGGGGGCCTCAGGCCTCATCGGGCTGCAGCAGGGTGTGGGCCAGTTCCTGCGTGAGGGCGGCCACGTCTTCGCGCTGCTTGAACAAAATACCCGCCGTGTCGGACACCACTTCGGGGTCGAGGACCAGGGTGTCCAACGCGACCAGCGCACGCGCCCACTCCACGCTCTCGGCAATGCCGGGGGCGCGCTGGAAGGCGTTCGAAAAGGGGGCGCTGCGCAAGCGGCTGACAAAACTGGCCACCTGCTCGGCCAAGGCCTGGCTGGCTTGGGGCACCTGGGCGCGCACGATGGCAAGCTCGCGCTCGCGCTCGGGGTAGTCCAGCCAGTGGTAGAGGCAACGGCGCTTGACCGCGTCGTGCAGGTCACGTGTGCGGTTGCTGGTCAACAGGGTCACAGGCTTGTGCTGGGCGCGCACCGGGCCCAGCTCGGGGATGCTGACCTGGTACTCGCCCAGGTACTCGAGCAAGAAGGCTTCAAAGGGCTCGTCGGCGCGGTCCACCTCGTCGATCAGCAGCACCGCCCCCGGGGCCGGGGCCTGCAAGGCCTGCAGCAAGGGGCGGCGGATGAGGTAATGGCTTTGGTACACCTCGCGCTCCAGGTCGCCCGTGGCCCCGCCAGTGCGGCCTTCGGCGGCGCGCAGGTGCAGCAACTGGGCGGCGTAGTTCCACTCGTAGAGCGCCTCGCGCTGCTCCAGACCGTCGTAGCACTGCAGGCGGATCAACTCGCGCTGCAGCACCGCCGACAAGGCCTTGGCCAACTCGGTCTTGCCCACGCCGGGCTCACCTTCGAGCAACAAGGGGCGCTGCAATTGCAGGGCCAAAAAAACCGAGGTGGCCAGCCGCCGGTCTGCCAGGTAACCGACCCCCGCCAGGGCCTGTTGAAGCGCGTCAATGGAAGCAAACAAGGCTGGGGGTTCTCCGAGAAAAGGTCAGGCCAGCAACTGGGCCACCGCGCGCTGGGTCTGCACGCTGATGAGGTTGGCCCGGTAAGCCGCCGAGGCGTGGATGTCGCTGTTGAGTTCGTCAGCGTCTATTTTGACCGCGGCCGCGGCGGCCGGGGTGAAGCTCTGGTTGAGCGCCGCCTCCAGGCCCGCGTGGCGGAACACCGCGCTGGCCGCGCCCGTGATGGCCACGCGCACCCCACCCTCGGTCTGGGCCAGGAACACCCCCACCAGCGAGAAGCGTGAGGCCGCCTGTTTGAACTTCAGGTAGATCGCACGGCGCGGAATCGGAAAGCGCACCGCGGTGATGATCTCGCCGTCTTCCAGGGCTGTGGTGTACATGCCCAGAAAGAAGTCGTCGGCCACGATCTCGCGCCGGTCGGTGATGACGGTGGCGCCCAGCGCCAGCAGCGCACTGGGGTAGCAGGCCGCCGGGTCGTTGTTGGCCACCGAGCCACCCAAGGTGCCACGGGCACGCACCTGGCGGTCGCCGATGTGGGCGGCCAGATCGGCCAGGGCCGGAATGGCGGCCTGAAGCTCGGCGTGGGCGGCCACGTCCATGTGGCGGGTCATGGCGCCAATGACAAAGCTGTTGCCCTCGCGGCGGATGCCGCTCAGGCCCTGGATTTGGTTCAGGTCCACCACCTGCTCCGGCGCCGACAGGCGCAGCTTCATCGAGGGCAGCAGGCTTTGGCCACCGGCCAGCAGCTTGCCGCCGGCCTGGGCCAGGGCCGCAGCCGCGGCGACGGTGCTGGGGGCTTCAAAAGTGAATGCGTACATGGTTCGTCTCCTGGTGGGGGCGGTTCAGGCGCGGGCCTGCTGGATGGCAGCCCAGACACGGGCCGACGAGGCGGGCATGTCGAGGTCCTTGACGCCCAGCGGCTTCAGCGCGTCGAGCACGGCGTTGATGACGGCGGGCGGTGAGCCAATGGCCCCGGCCTCGCCACAGCCTTTGGTGCCCAGCGGGTTGTGGGTGCAGGGCGTGCACACATGGCCGAGCTTGAACTCGGGGAAGTCGTCGGCTCGCGGCATGGCGTAGTCCATGAAGCTGCCGGTCAGCAGCTGGCCGGTCTCGCGGTCGTAGACGCAGTTTTCGATCAGGGCCTGGCCAATGCCTTGCACCAGGCCGCCGTGCACCTGGCCTTCGACAATCATCGGGTTGATGATGGTGCCGAAGTCGTCCACCGCCGCGAAACGGTCCACCTTGACCACGCCCGTGGCCGGATCGACCTCCACCTCGCAGATGTAGGTGCCGGCCGGGAAGGTGAAGTTGGTCGGGTCGTAAAACGCCGTTTCATTGAGACCGGGCTCAAGCTTGTCGAGTGGGTAGTTGTGCGGCACGTAGGCGGTCAGCGCGACCTGGCCGAAGGTGACCTTCTTGTCGGTGCCGCGCACGGTGAACTCGCCGTTGGCGAAGTCGATGTCGGCGTCGCTGGCCTCCAGCAGGTGAGCGGCGATCTTTTTGGCCTTGGTCTCGATCTTGTCGAGCGCCTTCATGATGGCCGCGCCCCCCACAGAGATGGAGCGTGAGCCATAGGTGCCCATGCCAAAAGGCACGCGACCTGTGTCACCGTGCACCACATCGACCTGGTCGGGCGTCAGGCCCAGGCGTGCCGCCACCACCTGCGCGAAGGTGGTTTCATGGCCTTGGCCGTGGCTGTGCGAGCCGGTGAAGACGGTGACGCTGCCCGTGGGGTGGACGCGCACCTCGCCGCACTCGAACAAGCCCGCGCGGGCCCCCAGGGCGCCAGCGATGTTGGACGGTGCAATGCCACAGGCCTCGATGTAGCTGCTGTAGCCAATGCCGCGCAACAGGCCCTTGGCCGCGCTGGCGGTCTTGCGCGCCTCAAAACCTGCCGCGTCCGCCAATTGCTCGGCCTGGGCCAGGCAGGCCGGGTAGTCGCCGATGTCGTACTGCAGCGCCACCGGGGTCTGGTAGGGGAAGGTCGTGATGAAGTTGCGGCGGCGGATTTCGGCCTGGCTCAGGCCCAGCTCCCAGGCGCAACGGCTGACCAGGCGCTCCAGCAGGTAAGTGGCCTCGGGGCGGCCCGCGCCCCGGTAGGCATCGACCGGCGCGGTGTTGGTGAACCAGGCGTCCACCTCCACATAGACCTGGGGCGTGGTGTACTGGCCGGCCAGCAAGGTGGCGTACAGGATGGTTGGCACGGCGCTGGCAAAGGTGCTGAGGTAAGCGCCCAGGTTGGCGTCGGTGTGAACGCGCATGGCGAGGAATTGGCCGTTCGCGTCCATGGCCATCTCAGCGTGGCTGACGTGGTCGCGGCCATGGGCGTCGGACAAGAAGGCCTCGCTGCGGTCGGCCACCCACTTGATGTTGCGGTTGAGCTTCTTGGAGGCCCAGGTCAGGCACACGTCCTCGGCGTACAGGTAGATTTTGGAGCCAAAACCACCGCCGACATCAGGGGCGATGACACGCACCTTGTGCTCGGGCAGGCCCATCACAAAGGCCGTCATCAGCAGGCGCTCGACGTGCGGGTTTTGGTTGGACACGTACAGGGTGTACTCGTCATTGGCCCGGCTGTAGGAGCCGATCGCTGCGCGCGGCTCCATGGCGTTGGGCACCAGGCGGTTGTTGATGAGGTCCAGCTTGGTGATGTGGGCGGCCTGGGCGAACACCGAGTCCACCGCGCCCTTGTCGCCAATCGCCCATTTGAAGCAGTGGTTGTCCGGCGCGATGTCGTGCAAGGCGTCGCGCGCTTGCGGCGCATCGCGCACATCGACCACGGCGTTGAGCACGTCGTAATCCACCGCCACCAGTTCGGCCGCATCGCGGGCCTGTTGCAGGGTTTCAGCCACCACCATGGCCACGTGGTCGCCCACGTAGCGCACCTTGCCCTGGGCCAGGATGGGGTGGGGCGGCTCCTTCATGGGCTGGCCGTCGGTGCTGGTGATCAACCAGCCGCAGGGCAGACCGTTGATGTTGTCGGCCGCCACCTGGGTGCCGACAAACACATCCAGCACGCCGGGCGCGGCCTTGGCCGCCGAGGTGTCGATGCTGTTGATGCGGGCGTGGGCATGCGGCGAGCGCACAAACACGGCGTGGGCTTGCGCAGCCAGCACCACGTCATCGGTGTACTGACCGGCACCGGTCAGAAAACGGTAGTCTTCCTTGCGCCGGACGGCGGCGCCAATGTGGGGAAGGTTGGCGAAATCGGATGCACCCATGGCTTTGTCTCCTGCTGTTCTGGAACCGGGGCCCAGGGCCCCACACGATGCGAAAACGTGAGAACGCGCTCAGCGGGCCGCCGCCATGGCCTCGCGCCCCTGGACCACGGCTTTGACGATGTTTTGGTAGCCGGTGCAGCGGCAGAGGTTGCCTTCCAGCTGCTCACGGATTTCGGTGTCGCTGGCTTGCGGGTGCTGCTGGCACAGGTCCAGCGCGCTCATCACCATCCCTGGGGTGCAAAAGCCGCATTGGAGGCCGTGGCATTCCTTGAAGGCGGCCTGCATGGGATGCATGGTGCCGTCGGCCGCGGCCACCCCTTCGATGGTGGTCACCTCGGCGCCCTGGGCCTGTGCCGCCAGCACAGAACAGGACTTGACCGCGCGGCCGTTGAGCAGCACGGTGCACGCGCCGCATTGGCTGGTGTCGCACCCGACATGGGTGCCGGTCAAATGCAGTTGCTCACGCAGCAACTGCACCAGCAAGGTGTTGGGGGGAATATCAACACTGGCGGCGCGGCCATTGACTTTGAGCTGAACCTGCATGGGCGAACTCCTTGAGGATGGGATGAAACGACAGCCCCCATCTTTTTCGGAGCGGACGGAACCTGCGGCTAGGCAAAACCCTAGGGCCGAGGCGGCCAGCGCCGGATATTCTCAAAATGAGACAGCTCTGAAGCCCACCACCTCCAAGCATCACGGCGACGCGTGCCGGCCAAGTGCCGTTTCACCCCTTTGAGCTCGCCCCCCTGACGCTGCCCAACGCCCCATGTCCGAGCCTGCCTTGTCCCACCGCCAACCCGACCGCCAGACCGCGATCAGACAAGCTCGCGCGGCCCTGCTGGGCCCAGGGGAAGTGCGGCCGACCGATGCCCTGCCCGCGCTGGGCCTGGAGCCCTGGATCGCCCGCTCCTGGCAACGCTGCCTGGCCGACGGGCACCGACCCGAAGACCGGCTGGACTTTGAGCCGATCAGCGCCCAGCAACAGCGCCAAGTTCAAGACGACAACCACGCGCTGATCGAGGCCGCCCGCCCGGTGCTGGCCCAGCTGTCACGCGCCATCGCGGGCACCCGCTACTTCAGCCTGCTGACCAACGCCCAGGGCGTGGTGGTGGACGTGCAGGGCCCGGTCGAGGCGCGCAGCCCGGCGGCCACCATTGCGCGCGTCGGCATCGACCTGTCGGAACGCGCCGTCGGCACCACCGCCATCGGTGCAGCCCTGACCGAGCTGCAGCCCGTCTGGCTGCACCAGGGTGAGCATTTTTTTCAGGACAACCAGGTCTACAGCTGCGCCGGTGCCCCGGTGCTGGGCCCGGATGGTGTGTGCGTGGGCATGCTGGACCTGACCGGGGTCGAGGTGCCGGAGCGCCCCGAGCTGCGTCACCTGGTGGCGCGCGCAGCCCGCCACATCGAAGACGCCCTGACCTTGCAGCGCCCCTGGCAGCTGCTGCTGCGCCTGAACTGGCCCGGCACCCCCATGACCGACGGTGTGGCCAACGAATCCGACGGCCTGTTGTGCCTGGACGGTGAAGGCCGCGTGCTGGCCACCAATGCGGCGGCGCGCCAGATGCTGCCACGTCCCTTGCTGCCCCCTGGGGCGGTGCTGCACGCCAGCGACCTGTTCGCCCTGCCCTGGGGCCTGCTGTTTGACCATGCGCAGCGGGAGGCTCCGCCGATGGACCTGCCCCTGTGGTCCGGCCTGCGCCTGCAGACCCTGGCCCGCCTGCGCCACGCCAGCGCGCCAGCCCCTTCACCCAGCACCTTGCCCAGCCCCCAGCGAGGCCTCAAAGACCTCGAAACCGCCCTGATCCGCCAGGCAGTGGACGCCGCCCGGGGCAATGTGGCCGAGGCCGCGCAGCGCCTGGGCATCAGCCGGGCCACGGTGTACCGCAAGCTCGCGCTGCGCCCCAAGCAGCCTGCGGACAGCGGGCGCTGAGCCTGCGGCCCCAGCCCCCATCAAGCCCCCAGTGCCAACACCACGGCAGACGGCGCGACCCAGGCCTGCACCTGGCTGCCCCGGCGCAAAGCCCGGCCCGGCGTGCTGAAGCCCACCAGCTGCAAGCCGCCCGCCAGCCCCAGCACCACCTCCTGGGCAACGCCCGCGCGGGCCACGCGCAGCACCTGGCCCGCCAAGGCCGCGGGCCGCTCGTGGTCAAGGCCCGCAGCGTCGGCCACCCAAGTCTCGGCGGGGGTCTCCTCCTGCGCGCCCGTCGCGCCCGGTCCTGCCAAGGGGCCCACCCGAACCGCCGTGGCCTTGCACAGCGCCAGCACCTCGAGCCCCGCTTGAAGCCCCAACAACTGAGCGCTCTCCCGCGTCAGCCGGGCACTCAGGGCTGCGCCCCCGGACAGGGCCAGATCGGCCACCACCACAGCCCCCTCGCGGCGCAGTTGGCGGACCTGTGCGGGCAATTGGTTGCGCATGCTGGTGCGCAGGCCCAGAGCGGCCAGGGCCGGCACCGCCGAGGCCGCCACCACCGGGACCGTTGGGGCGGAACCGGAGGGCGTTGTCGCCCCCAGTGGGGGCAAGCGCGCCAACACGGCCTGCCGTGCCTCATCCAAGGCCGCTGCCGCTTGCAACAGCCATTGCCCCGCCTCGGTGATGCGGGCGCCGCCTCCCCCGGCCCCACCCACCGCACGCTGCACCAACTCCACGCCGGCCAGGTTGCTCAAGGTGTCCAGGGCCTGCCAGGCGGCCTTGTAGCTGACGCCGGCCTCGCGGGCGGCCTGCGAAATGCTGCCGCTGCGGGCAATGCCACGCAAAATGTCCAACCGCTTGTCGCTGGCTGCATGGCCCAGGGCCTGGGACCATTGGGGGGCCACAGCCGTCATGCGCCACCTCGTACCCGGCACACCACCCCGAAGACATTCGACAAAACCACGCACATAGGCAATCTCCCACACCGGCCAAGCACCACACCACCTCCCGCCCGCGCGCCACCGTGTGGGGGCAGACTGGAGTCCGGGGCCATTTTGCGCCAGCGCACCAGGCCCTCGAAGCAGCGAGCCGCCCGCCCCACCCGCCCCCACACCACGCCAAACCGCTACACTGCGCAGCGACCTCGCTATTCATTTAGAGAATAACGTCCGACCTTCCCCGTCCCCTGACCGCCTCGATGCTCGATGTTCTGACACCGCTGTGGCTCACCTTGAAAGTGGCTGGCCTGGCCACCTTCGGCGCCGGCCTGATCGGCCTGGCCCTGGCCTGGTGGATGGCGCACCGGCGCTTTGTCGGCCACAGCCTGCTGGACGCGGTGCTGATGCTGCCCATGGTCTTGCCGCCGACGGTGCTGGGTTACTACCTGATCGTGCTGATCGGGCGCAATGGCCTGCTGGGCCAGTACCTGGACCGCTACCTGGGCATCAACCTCCTGTTCACCTGGCAGGGCGCCGTGCTGGCGGCCACCGTGGTGTCCCTGCCCTTGATCTACAAGGGCGCGCGCGCCGCCTTCGAGGAAACCGACCCGCGCCTGGCCCAGGCTGCCCGCACCCTGGGCGCGGGCGAGTGGGAGGTGTTCTTGCGCGTCAGCCTGCCCCTGGCCTTGCGCGGCATTGGCGCCGGACTGATGTTGACCTTTGCACGCGCCATGGGTGAGTTTGGCGCCACCCTGATGATCGCCGGCAACCTGCCGGGCAAGACCCAAACCCTGTCGATCGCCGTCTACGACGCCGTGCAGGCTGGCAATGACGCCCAGGCCCTGTGGTTGACCGGCGTGATCTCGGCCGTGTGCGTGGTGGTGTTGCTGGCCTCGGGCCGGCTGCTGCAAGCGCGCCATTGAGGTTGTCCATGCACGCCACCACAGCCCCCTCCGCCAGCCCACCGACCGCCATCCCGCCCCAGCCTCCCGTGCTGGACGTGGCCTTACAGCTGCGCGCCCAGGCACCGGGCCGGCAGTTTGCGCTGGACGTGCAGTTCCAATCCCACAGCCTGCGCACCGCGCTGCTGGGCCCCTCGGGCGTGGGCAAATCCATGACCTTGCAGGCGCTGGCGGGCCTGAGCGCCCCCGGCCAGGCCAGCGGCCATGCGCGGGTGCAGGGCCAGGCCTTGCTGGACAGTGCACTCGCCCTGAACCTGCCCGCACGCGAGCGGGGCGTGGGGATGGTGTTCCAGGACTACGCCCTGTTCCCCCACCTGAACGTGCAGCAAAACGTCGCTTTTGGCCTGCAGCGCCTGGGCCAACGCGCCCCCCCTGGGGCCGCAGAGCGCGTGCGCGAGTTGCTGGCCCGCTTCCACCTGGAGCCCCTGGCTCAGGCCTCGCCACGCCAGCTGTCTGGCGGTCAACGTCAGCGCGTGGCCTTGGCCCGCGCCTTGGCGGTGCAGCCGCGCCTGCTCTTGCTCGACGAACCGCTGTCCGCCCTGGACACCGAGTTGCGCATGCAATTGCGCGACGAATTACAGGCCTTGTTGGAGCAGATTCAAATCCCGGTGCTGCTGGTCACGCACGACCCGCAGGACGTGGCCCAGCTCGCGCAGACCGTGGTCCGCCTGCGACCCGGTCAGGCCGCTGAGGTGAGCGCGGTGAACGCTCCCCAAGGACTGGGTCCAGCCCCTGCGGTTTGAGGCGCTGGGGGCCGGGCGCGGCCCCCAGCGTTCACAAGCCGCAGGAGCGGAAACCCACCCAGTCCTCGTCCTGCCCCGGCAGACCCCACCAGCGCCAGGCCGGGTCGCTCAGCCGCGCGCGCAAAGCGGGTGAATGACCGCGCCGCACGCGGGCCTGCTCCATGGAGGGCCAGGCGTAGTCGACCCACGGCCCGCTGCGCGCGCCCGGCCAAGGCCGCAGGCGCGAGGCCGTCCACTCGACCACCCCACCCTGCCGAAAACCGCGCCGGGCCAAGGTGTGCATCGCCAAGTCCCACTCGGCCTCGTCGGGCAGGCGTCGGCCCGCCCAGCGGCACCAGGCGTCGGCCTCCCACCAACTCACGTGCGTGACCGGGTGATTGCCCGACAGGCGCACGCTTTGACCAAAACGCTGCTGCAGCACCGCGCCACCACCGCCCTGGCGGGCCACGCCCAGGTTGAGCACATGGCGCGGCGCCTGGCGCCGCGCCGGGGCCTGGCGCTGCAACCAGGCCCAGCCGTCTGGCTGCCAGAGTTCAGGGCGCTCGTAGCCACCATCGTCCACAAACTCGATGTACTGGGCCCAGTTGACGGGCTGGGCATCGATCTCGAACTCCGGCAGCTCCACCGTCAACTGACCAGGGGGGCCCTCGGGGCTGAAGTCGCTGGCGCGCTGCGACAGGGTCCAGCGTTTGGCCGGCACCTGCAGGGCCTCGCGGGGCGACAGGGACGCCGGCAGGGGCAGGTCCAGCGGCAAGCCGTGGCCTTGGGCCAGCTGCACCAGCTGCGCTCCGATCAGGTCTTCGCGGAACAAAGCCAGGCGGAAAAAGTAGAGCGAGGCGTCGTCGGGCGGCAAGCGGTCCAGCAGTTCGAGCGTCGACTCCAGGGTGTTGAGCAGCCAGGCCCGCACCTCCGCGGGGGCAGGCAGGGCAGCCTGCGCCGCAGGCGTGGCGCTGCGCCAGGCCGGGTCCCACAAGCGGTCGGCCTCAGGGTCGATCGAGGGCAGACGCAAAGGGTCGGGGGGGCACTGCACGCCCAGGCTGCGCCGGGTGTTGCGCCCGATCCAGTACTCGGCAAACCAAGCCGCATGGCCCGCCAGCCACAGGGGGGACGGCGTCACGTCAGCCGCCAGCCCCGCCGCGCCCTGCGCGGCTTCGAAACGGGCCAGCAAGCTCAGCGTGTGGTTGCGGGCATCCATGAGGGCCAGCGACAACAAGGGCGCCCCCGCCGACCACAGGGCTGGGCTGTCCAGGCTGGACGAGGGGTTCAGGGCCGCATCGGACATGGTGCAGGGCGGGGTTCAGTCACGCTGAGCCATCAGGGTGATCGGGTTCACAAGAAGTAAAACGCCAGGGCGGCCACCGCCGTGGGCGGCAAAGCGCCCAGCAGCAAGCCACCAGCGCCGATGGCCCCGTCATGGAAGCCTCCGCGCAGCAAGGCCACGCCGGCCGGATTGGGGGCATTGGCGATCACGGTCAGACCGCCGCCCGTGACGGCTCCAGCCACCAACATGTACTGCGACACTTCGGAAATCCCTTGGATCAGGGACCCCAGGTAGGTCAGCGCCGCGTTGTCGGTGATGGCCGTCAGGCCCAGGGCGCCCAGGAACAGCGCGGTCGGCGGCAGGTCGGCCACCAAGGGCTGCAGCCACCACTGCTGCAAGCCGCCCAGGACCACCAGGCCCGCCAGGAAAAAGCCCACCAACAAGCCTTCCTTGATGATCAGCGGCGACTGGAAACGGCTGTAGGCCTGGGTGTAACCCAGGAACATCATGAACAAGCCCATGAAGATCACCGGGTGGTGGGCCATCAGCACCACCCCCGCCAGGAAGGCCACATGCACGCCCGTGACCACCCAAGGCACGGCCGGGGGCACCTCGGCAGACACCGCTGGCGCGGGCACGGACTGCAGCGAGTCGCGGATGAACCAGGTCAGCACCGTGGCATTGACCAGCACCGCACAAGCCGCCTTCCAGCCAAAGTGCTGCAGCATGAAGGCCGAGTCCCACTGCCAGGCCGAGGCCACCATCAAGACTGGTGGTGCGGCATACGAAGTCAGGGTGCCGCCAATCGACACGTTGACGAACAGCACGCCCAGCGCGGCGTACTTGTGGCGCTCAGACACCTCGGCGCGGAACACCGTGCCGGCCAGGGTCAGGGCGGCAATCGTCATGGCGGCGGGCTCGGTGATCAGCGAGCCCAGCAAGGGCACACCGGCCAGCACCAGCCAGGCCTCGGCCACGGGGCGGCGCAGTGGCAGCAAGCGGGCCAGCGCGCGCAGGGCCAGGGAGACGGCCTCCAGCACCGGGCGTGAGGCGGCCACCACCATCACGGCAAAAACGAACAAGGGCTCGGTGTACTGACGCGACTCGGCGTAGGCGACGGCTGCCGCCGGACCTTGCAACAGCGCCATCAGGCCCAGCAACACAAAGGCCCAGAAGCCAAACACCACCTCCACCTCACCGAGCAGGTGCAGCAGGCCGGCATGGCGGGGACTGTGGTGGGCCAGGCGCTCCAGCGCACTGGCGGCAAAGGTGTGGATCAGGGCGATGGCAAACACCGCCGCCGCCATCCATTGAAGGGCTTCTGTGGACAAAGAGGCTCCTGCGCAGGGGCACGGCCAAGCGTGCCTGGGGGTTGATGAACTGGAAACTCGCGCGGCCAGGGCGCGCGAAGCAGCGACCCTAGGGGAAACCCGCAATCAGATAGTCAGGCTTTTTTCAGTGAGGGCGAAGTACCATTCGCAGCTTTGCAGCAGCTGCAAAGGCGTCTTGCCGTCAAAGTGCAAACGCCTTCAACACCAAGACTGGAGACACCGCGTGTCAATCTTACTCAAACTCTCCGCGCTCGTGGACGGGCTCAGCGTGCGCATGTCGCGTGTCGCCGCCGTCACGGTGTTGCTGGCCGCCATGATCTCGGCGGGCAACGCCTTCATCCGCTACGGCCTCGACATCAGTTCCAACGGCTGGCTCGAAATCCAGTGGTACCTGTTTGCCGCCACCGTGATGCTGGGCGCCCCGGCCGTGCTCAAGTTCAATGAGCACGTTCGCGTGGACATCATTTACGGCAAGCTGCGCGGCAAGGCGCCGGTCTGGGTCGACCTGTTTGGCCTGGTCGTGTTCCTGCTGCCGGTGATGGGCCTGCTGGCCTACCTGAGCTGGCCTCTGTTCATGAAGATGTACCTGACGGGCGAAATGTCGGGCAACGCTGGTGGCCTGATCCGCTGGCCCGCCATGCTGCTGCTGCCCGCGGGCTTTGGTCTGATGTTCCTGCAAGGCGTGTCCGAAGTGATCAAGCGCGTGGCCATCCTGACGGGCGACCTGGAACTCAACATCCAATACGAAAAACCGGTGCAGTGAGCGCGCCTGCGCTCTCCCCACCTTCTCACTCCACCGGATTTCAGGACTCACAAGATGCTCATGGAAAATTTCGCACCCTTCATGTTTGGAGGGTTGGTGCTGGTCATGCTGATCGGCTTCCCGGTCGCCTTCTCACTGGCGGCCCTGGGCCTGGCTTCAGGCTTCTTCGCCATCAGCCAAGGCTGGTTCCCGGCCAGCTACCTGTCCAATTTGCCGCTCAACATGTTCGGCATCCTGTCCAACGACTTGTTGTTGGCCATCCCCTTCTTCACCTTCATGGGCGCGCTGCTTGAAAAGTGCGGCCTGGCCGAAGACATGCTGGACTCCATGGGCCAGCTGTTTGGCCCGGTGCGCGGCGGCCTGGGCTACTCGGTGATCATCGTGGGCTTCATCCTCGGCGCCATCACCGGCACCGTGGCGGGCCAGGTGATCGCGATGGCGCTGATCTCGCTGCCGGTGATGATCCGCTACGGCTACAACATGCGTTACGCCACGGGTGTGCTGGCCGCCTCGGGCACCATCACGCAGCTGGTGCCGCCTTCGCTGGTGCTGATCGTGATGGCCGACCAACTGGGCCGCTCGGTGGGTGACATGTACAAGGGCGCCTGGGGCCCCTCCATCCTGCAAGTGCTGATTTTCGCGGGCTACACCTTCGCCCTGAGCGTGATCAAGCCCTCGTACGTGCCGGGTGTGCCCAAAGAAGCCCGCACCCTGGTGGGTTGGGCCCTGTGGGCCAAGTGCCTGCGCGGCATCATCCCCTCGGCCGTGCTGATCTTTGCCGTGCTGGGCTCCATGGGTGGCCTGCCAGGCATCGACACCGCCATTGCCACGCCGACCGAAGCCGGCGCCATGGGCGTGGTGGGCGCGATGGTGCTGGCCGCCATGCACAAGCGCCTGTCGCCTTCGCTGATCTGGGAAGCCATGCAAGGCACGATGCGCCTGACCGCCATGGTGGTGTTCATCCTGATCGGTGCGCGCGTGTTCTCGATGGTGTTCCAGGGCGTGGACGGCGCCAAGTGGGTCGAGCACATGCTCAGCGGCCTGCCAGGCGGCCAGACCGGCTTCCTGATCGCCGTGAACATCTTCATCTTCTTCCTGGCCTTCTTCCTCGACTTCTTTGAGATCGCTTTCATCATCTTGCCGATGCTGGGCCCGGTGGCCGACAAGCTGGGCATCGACCTGGTGTGGTTCGGCGTGCTGCTGTGCGTGAACATGCAGACCAGCTTCATGCACCCGCCCTTTGGCTTTGCGCTGTTCTACCTGCGCGGCATCTCCGACACCTTGTTCAAGGAAGGCCGCATCAAGAGCCCGATCAAGTCCTCGGACATCTACATGGGCTCCATCCCCTGGGTGATCATGCAACTGGTGCTGGTGGCGGTGGTGATTTTTGTGCCGCAAACCGTGACCATGTTCATCCCCAAGGAAGCGGTGATCGACGTTGACAAGGTCAAGATCGAAATGCCGGCCGACGAAGAGGAAGCCAAGCCCGAAGAAGATGCGGACGCCGAGCAAAAGAAGCTTGAGGAAATGTTCAAGCCCTCGGAAGAAAAGCCCGCCAGCAAGTGAGCGCCCGGCCGCTTCGGTGGCCAGCCTCCCTCGCTCTCACAGCCCCTGCCCGCAGGGGCTGTTTCATTGGAGCCCCCGCTTTGTAGCAAGGCTGTTGAAAAGAACCCATCGCCATGACCGACACGCCCAGCCCCGCGCCCACCGAGCTGCCCCGCATGGGCCCGCCCCCCTTTGTGTTCAGCCCGCAGGGCGGCCGCGTGGAAGGCCCGGCCTTTCCGGTCCTGGTCAAGGTGCTGGCCGTGCTGATGGTGGGCGGCTGTGGGGCCTGGCTGGCCCAGTTGTGGATCACGGACCAGCCCGTGCTGCACAGCCGCTCGGCGGGGGTGTGGTTTCTGGCCGCCCAGGCCATGATCAGCTGCACCGCCTGGTTCATCGTGCGCAGCCGCACCCGGCTGGACAGCCAAGGCCTGCACCAGAACTGGGTCGGCGACAAGATCATGCCGCTGGCCGACCTGGCCTTTGCCAAACTGATCCGCGTGCGCGGCCTGGAATGGTTGATTGCGCCGCGCCTGTATGTGCGCACCTTGAGCGGCAAGTTCGCGGTGTTTTACGTGGCCTCGCCCGCCGTGCGCACCGAGTGCGAGCGCCTGATTGCCGAGTTGGCCAGCTTCCGCCGCCTGTGAGCCCCGCACGGCCCCCGCAGACGCGATGGCCAGGTCTTGCAGGGGATGGCCGCAGCGCCTGAAGCCCAACGCTCACGGAGGGCACGCCCAGCCCCCGACAGGCCAAAAAAAACGCGCCAGAGGCGCGTTTTTTCTTGCTGGGCCTGGGGGCCCACCCGCATCACAGCTTGGCGGTTTGCATGAAGCTGTCGAAACGGGCTTCGGCGAAGCGGAACCAAAGGATCTGGTCCTTTTGGAAAGTGCGGTAGTCGGAGTAGATCTTCTTCCAATCCGGGTTCTTGGCTTCGAGTTCCGAGTAGATGGCCATCGAGGTGTCGAAGGAAGCTTGCAGGACTTCCTTGGGGAAGGACACGACCTTGGTCTTGGCACCCACCAACTGCTTGAGGGCGGTCGGGTTCAGGGCGTCGTACTTGGCTTGCATGTCGACGTGGGCGTAGGCCGAGGCGGCTTCGATGATGGCCTTGTTCTCAGGCGACAGGGCTTCCAGGGCCTTGTTGTTGATGAAGAAGTCCACTTCCGGACCACCTTCCCACCAGCCCGGGTAGTAGTAGTAGGGCGCAACCTTGTTGAAGCCCAGCTTTTGGTCATCGTACGGACCCACCCACTCGGCAGCGTCAATGGTGCCCTTTTCGAGGGCTTGGTAGATTTCGCCACCGGGGATGTTTTGCGGCACGCCACCCATGCGTTCGATCACGCGGCCGGCAAAGCCCCCCACGCGGAACTTCAGGCCCTTGATGTCGGCCGGGGTCTTGATTTCCTTGCGGAACCAGCCGCCCATTTGGGCGCCGGTGTTACCGCCAGCGAAGCTGACGATGTTGTACTTGGCGTAGAACTCGTTCATCAGCTTGCGGCCATTGCCGTGCATCATCCACGCCGTCATTTGGCGCGAGTTCATGCCGAACGGAATGGCAGCGCCAATCGCGAAGGCTTCGTTCTTGCCAAAGTAGTAGTAGGGCACGGTGTGGCACATCTCGACGGAGCCTTGCTGCACGCCGTCCACCACGCCCAGCGGGGGCATCAGTTCGCCACCGGCGTGAACCGAGATTTCAAACTTGCCACCCGACAGTTCCTTGACCTTCTTGGCAAAGACTTCGGCTGCGCCGTAAATCGTGTCCAGCGACTTGGGGAAGCTGGAAGCCAGGCGCCAGCGCACTGCCGCTTGGGCGTGCACGGCAGGCGCCGCACCTGCGGCCAAGACGCCAGCGATACCAGCCTGTTTGATGATTGAACGACGATCCATGGACAGTGACTCCGATGTAGATGATTGACCGACTGACCTCGGCCTGAGCGGGCTAAGGTCTGCATGAGAGAACCCGGATTGTAGGAAGGCCCCCCCGGCTCAAGGCCCGGGTTTACCCTGCGAAAACCACTGTCTCCTAGAAGACTTCAGGGTTCTGCAAGGAAAGTCCAATTTACACCGAATCCGAGGGCTCCATGGGCAAAAAAACCGAGGTCATACCCGCAGTCAAAGTACGGCAAAGCGATGGCGAATGGACTGCTCAATGCCCGCCGCGTCCAGACCTTGAAGCTGCAGCAATTTGGCCGGGTCGCCATGTTCAATGAACTCGTCGCGCAAGCCCAGTTGCAGCACCGGGCGCTGCACACCCGCGGCCTGCAAGGCCTCGAGCACGGCCGAGCCGGCGCCGCCCATGATGGCGCCCTCTTCGAGGGTGACCAGGGCCTCGTGGCGCGCGGCCACCTCGAGCAGCAGCTCGGTGTCCAGCGGCTTGGCCCAGCGCATGTTGACCACCGTAGCGTTCAAGGCCTCAGCCGCTTGCAGGGCCGGGTACAGCAAGGTGCCGAAGGCCAGGATGGCGACACGCTGGCCTTCGCGACGCACTTCGCCCTTGCCAAAGGGCAGGGTCTGCAAATCCGTGGCCGGCACCGTGCCCGCGCCGGCGCCCCGCGGGTAGCGCACGGCCACCGGGTGATTCTGCGCGTAGGCGGTGCTCAGCAGCAGGCGGCATTCGGCCTCATCGGCCGGGCAGGCCACGCTGACCTGGGGAATGCAGCGCAGGAAGGGGATGTCATAGGCCCCGGCGTGGGTGGCACCGTCAGCGCCGACCAGGCCCGCGCGGTCCAGCGCGAACACCACCGGCAGGTTCTGCAAGGCCACGTCGTGGATCAGTTGGTCGTAGGCGCGCTGCAAGAAGGTGGAGTAGATCGCCACCACAGGCTTCAGGCCCTCGCAGGCCAGGCCGGCGGCAAAGGTCACGGCGTGCTGCTCGGCAATGCCCACGTCGTGGTAGCGGCCGGGGAAGCGCTTTTCAAACTCGACCATGCCCGAACCTTCTCGCATGGCAGGCGTGATGCCCACCAGGCGGATGTCGGCCTCGGCCTGGTCGCACAGCCACCGGCCGAAGACCTGGGTGAAGGTCTGCTTGGGCGGCGTCGCCGGCTTTTGCAGGCCCACGGCGGGATCGAACTTGCCTGGGCCGTGGTAGGCCACGGGATCGGCCTCGGCCAGCTTGTAGCCCTGGCCTTTTTTGGTCACCACATGCAGGAACTGGGGGCCCTTGAGGTGCTTGAGGTTTTCCAGCGTCGGGATCAGCGAGTCCAGGTCGTGGCCGTCGATGGGGCCGACGTAGTTGAAGCCGAACTTCTCGAACAGCGTGGCCGGCACAACCATGCCCTTGGCCTGTTCTTCCAGGCGCTTGGCCAGCTCGAACAGGGGCGGCAGCGGCTTGAGCACCGACTTGCCCAGGTCCTTGGCGGCGGCATAGAACTGGCCGCTCATCAACTGCGCCAAGTAGCGGTTGAGCGCCCCCACGGGCGGGCTGATCGACATGTCGTTGTCGTTGAGCACCACCAGCAGCTTGCAGTCGTGCTGCACGCCCGCGTTGTTCAGCGCCTCAAAGGCCATGCCCGCGCTCATGGCGCCATCGCCGATGATGGCCACGGCATGCCGGTCTTCCCCCTTTTGGCGCGCCGCCAGGGCCATGCCCAGGGCGGCGGAAATGCTGGTCGACGAATGCGCCGTGCCAAAGGTGTCGTAAGGGCTCTCCGCGCGCTGCGGGAAGCCCGACAGACCGCCCAACTGGCGCAGCGAGGGCATGCGGTCACGCCGACCGGTGAGGATTTTGTGCGGGTAGGTCTGGTGACCCACGTCCCAGACCAGGCGGTCGTAAGGCGTGTTGAAGACCGCGTGCAAGGCCACCGTCAGCTCGACCGTGCCGAGGTTGGAACTCAGGTGGCCGCCCGTCTTGGAGACACTGTCAATCACATAGGCCCGCAGCTCGGCGGACAACTGCGCCAAATCAGCGCGCGACAAATGCCGCAGGTCTGCGGGGTCGTTCACCTTCTGGAGCAAGGGGTAGCTGGGGGATTGCATCGGATTGCTATTCAAATAAGAGCCCCTGGGTGCACAGCCCGTCAAGCCGTGCCACGGGGGCCCAAGGTTCTGTGTCAGTTGGAGCGGTTCACCACCATGTGGGCCAGCGCGGCCAAGGCCACGGTGTCCGGCAAGCCACTGGCCTGCAGGGCTGTCATGGCCTGGTCCAGCAGCTCGCCAGCATACGCGCGGGAACGGTCCAAGCCCAGGAGCGAAACGTAAGTTGGCTTGTCCTGGGCAGCGTCCTTGCCCGCCGTCTTGCCCAAGGTCGCCGAGTCGGCCACCACATCCAGGATGTCGTCCACCACCTGGAAGGCCAAACCGAGGGCGCCGCCGTAGTCTTTCAAAGCCTGCCAGGCTTGGGGACTGGGCTGGCCGCAGGCCGCGCCCATCAGCACGCTGCCTTGCAGCAAGGCACCGGTCTTGAGCTGGTGCATGCGGCGCAGTTGGACTTCATCCAGGGACTTGCCCACGCTGGCCAGGTCAATGGCCTGGCCACCGGCCATGCCTTCGCTGCCCGCCGCCCGGGCCAGGTAGCGGCACAACACGGCTTGCATGGCGTCAGGCACGCTGCCGTCATCGGGGGTCAACAACTCGAACGCGAGCGCCTGCAGCGCGTCGCCCGCCAGCAAAGCGCTGGCCTCGCCGTAGGCCACATGCACCGTGGGCTTGCCCCGGCGCAGCACGTCGTTGTCCATGCAGGGCATGTCGTCGTGCACCAGGGAATAGGCGTGGATCAGCTCCACCGAGCAGGCCGCGCGCAGGCCCGCAGCGGGCAGACCTTGCACGGCCTCCTGGGCGGCGCGCACCAGGAGCGGCCGCAAACGCTTGCCGCCGTCAAGCACGGCGTAGCGCATGGCCTGGCCCAAATCGGCCGGGGCATCGGCGCCCACCCAATCCGACAAAGCCGCCTCCACCGTGGCCAAGTGGGCCGAGCTCCAGGCCCGGAAGTCAAAGGCAGCGGCGCTCATGCGTGGCTCCCCGGTGCCCAGCCGCCCCAAGCGCCTGGGCTGGCGATCGGCCCACAGGCCCGCAGCGTGACGGCATCACGGACGGGCGAAACAGGTTTGGGGCGGACAAGGAGCGCGTTGGGCATGAAAGATCGCTTAAGACGGGCAAACCCTGAATTCTAGGCCGTTGCAACCGCCTGGGGCAGTCCAAGCACCAGACAAGTGCGACAGCGGAGCGCTTGGATGCCGCGCGGGACGGTCATGCAGACCCGCACATCGCCCACTCCGTTGACGGCCGACACAGATGTGTTGCCAACGATTTGAATATTCCAACGGACTTACGGACTTTTACCGCGCGACTGCCCAAGACGTTGAAAACCCAGTTCCAAAATCAGCGCGGCTCCTTTAAAACACCGCCGGCCGGCCCCAGGCCTGAGGCTCACCCCGATCCTGTTGACCACTCCATGCGCGCGCCCCGGACGAACCACTGCCCCGCACCGCGACCCCAGGGCTTCACCATGATCGAACTGATGACGACCTTGACGGTGATCGCGGTGCTGACGGCCGTGGTCCTGCCGGCTTACGTCTATTACCTGCAACGAGCCCGGATTCCCGAGGCCACCGGCGCGCTGGCGGCCAAGCAGGTGGCCCAGGAACAGCTGTTCCAAGACAGCCGCAGCTACTTCGCCCCCGGCACCAGCGCCTGCAGCACCAGCGGCATGGCCGGCAGCAGCTATTTCAGCTACGCGTTCAGCGCCTGCACGGCCACCAGCTATGTCTTGGCGGCCAGCGGCAAGGCTGGCACCAACATGGTGGGCTTCACCTTCACCATCGACCACAACGGCAACCGCGCCACGACCACCGTGCCCAACGGCTGGGCCCCCGCCAGCAACTGCTGGGTCACGGCCAAGGGGGGGCGATGCTGACCACAGGGCGCAGCACGGCTGGGCCAGGCTTGTCCGGCGTGACCCTGGTCGAGTTGCTGGTGGGGCTGACGATTCTGTGCCTGGGCCTGTTGACCGTGGCACCTTCGATGTCCACCTGGCTGCGCAACGCCCAGGTCCGCGCCCAGGCAGAAAGCCTGCAAAACGGCCTGCACATGGCCCGGGCCGAAGCGGTGCGCCGCAACACGCCGGTGCGCTTTCAACTCACCAGCGACCTCAGCGACAGCTGCACTTTGGTCACCATGGGCACGCAGTGGGTGATCAACCTGGGCAGCAGCGTGAGCCCGGCCGCGCACTGCGCCAGTGCCATCAGCGACAGCGCGAGCCCTTTCTTGTTGCAGCGCAGTGCCGGCAGCAGCGGCCTGAACAGCGCCCAGATCAGCGCCAGTCAGAGTACGCTGGCCTTCGACAGCCTGGGCCGACTGCTGGCCACCAGCAACCCCAACACCAGCGCCGGCAGCAACGTGATCTTCCAGGTCACCCTGCCCGGAGCCACTTGCCTGGCGCTCGCAGGCCCCGTGCGCTGCTTGAACCTGGTCGTCAGCCCCGGCGGCCAAGTGCGTCTGTGTGATCCCAGCCTGAGCAGCAGCCAGGCCGCCGACCGTGCGCAGGCCTGCTGATTCGCGCGCTCAGCGCCCTGCCCTGCAGGGTGGATCGGCCCTGGTCGAGTCGCTGGTGGCCCTGCTGCTGTTCGCCCTCGGGCTGCTGGGGGTGATGGGCCTGCAGGCCAGCGCCGTTCAGCTGTCCAGCCAGGCCCAATACCGCGCCCAGGCCAGCTGGCTGGCCAACGCCGTGGTCAGCCAGATGTGGGCCAGCGACCGCACCGCCAGCAGCTTGCAAAGCCAATTTGCCAGCCCCGATGGCAGCGCCTACCGGGCTTGGCAGGCGCAGGTCAGCGCCAGTGGCTTGCCCGGGGTGAGCAGCGCCAACAACACCTTGCCCACCATCAGCTTCAGCACGCTGGCGGGCGGCGGCAGCAGTGAGGCGCGCAGCCAGGCCACCATCACGGTGGGGTGGCGCAGCCCCAGCGAAGCCCAGACCCATCAGTTGGTCACCGTGGTGCAGCTCAAATGAAGCCGTCGTCGCACACATTCCCTGCATCACGCCCGGGTGATCGCACCAGGCAGGCCGGCTTTGGGCTGGTGGAGGTCATGATCGGCGTGCTCATCGGTCTGGTCACGGTGGCGCTGGTGATGCGCTTGCTGCTGGACTCCGACACCGCGCGGCGCACCAGCACAGGTGGCAACGACGCCCTGGTCAATGCCTCTCTGGCCTTGTATGGGCTGGAGCGCGATGTGCGCAGTTCGGGCTTTGGCTTCAATGCGTTTGCCGTGCTGGGTTGCACCCTGAGCTACACCACCCGGCAAGACAACAGCCCGGTCAAGCTGCCGCTGGCCCCCGCCACCATCAACCCGGACACCAGCCTGGTGCCAGCGGGTGACGAGCACACCGACACCTTGCTGGTGCTGAGCGCCAGCAGCAACGGGTCCTCTGAAGGAGACGCCTTGATCGCCACCTCGGCGGCAGGCTTTTACCAAGTCACCTCACCGGCCAGCTTTGCCGTGGGTGACCATGTGCTGGCCCCAAACAGCCCTCGCCCCAGCCCCTGCACCCTGCCCTTGCAGCAAGTCAGCGCCATCGACAGCAGCAGCGCCCAGCTCACGGTGGCCAACAACACGGTGGGTTTGCCGGTCAGCAGCCTGGTCTTCAACCTGGGCCAGACCCTCAGCCTCCACGCCTACGCGGTGCGCAATGGCCAGCTCACGCAGTGCGATTACCTGCGGTTCCAGTGCGGCAAAAGTGCCTACACCAGCCCGCTGGACAGCTCGGTTTGGGTGCCGGTGGTCAACCAAGTCGTGGCTCTGCGGGCCCAGTACGGACGCGACAGCAGCGGCCCCACGCTGGACGGCGTGCTCGACACTTATGACCAAATCACCCCTGGCAGCAGCCGTGACACCAGCGGCCTGAACCTGGTCTGCGCCTGGTCGCGGGTGCTGACCCTGCGCCTGGCGGTGGTGGCGCGCAGCCCCCAATACGACAAAACCCTGCCCACCACGACCGCCCCCAGTTGGGAAGGCAGCACCGTCAGCAACAGCACACCGACCAACCCCACGGCCGTGCCCCTTGTGTTGGGCAGCCTCAGCGACTGGAGCGCCTACCGCTACCGCCTGGCCACGACCGAGGTGCCTCTGCGCGACATGATCTGGTCGGGCTCACAAGTCAACTACCAAGGCGGCAACACCGGATGCTGAGCCGCCCCCCTCGCCCACGCCGCGCCGCCTCAGGGGTGGCCCTGATCCTGGCCCTGATCGTGCTCGCGGCCATGACCCTGGGCGGGGTGGCCCTCACACGCTCGGTCTTCACCACCCACCAGATCGCCGGCAACCTGGCCTTCCAGCAGGCCGCCACGCACTCCGCCGATGAGGGGGTGGAGGCCGCCATTGCCTGGCTGGAGAACAACAGCGGGCAAAGCACCAGCAGCAGCGCCACCGCCTGCGCCTCCTCGGTGGGCAGCACCGTCTTGGCCTGCGACCAAAGTGCGTCTGGCTACCTGGCCAGCCGGCAAGACCCCAGCCCCAGCCAGAGCTGGGCCGACTTCTGGCGCGCCACCCTGGCCAGCAAGGCCATCACGCTGAGCACCGACGTCGCCGGCAACAGGGTGGCCTATGTGATTCAGCGCCTGTGCAACGGGGCGGGGGACGCCAGCACCAGCAACCTGGACTGCACCCAGTCCCCCAATGCCAACACCGGCACCTGCGCGGGCGGCAGCAGCTGCGACTCACAACGCATCAACCTCAAAAGCGGCGGCGGCAGTGGTCAAAACGGCAGCCAGGTCTATTACCGGGTCACTGTGCAGGTCAGCGGCCCCCGCGGCACGCAAAGCCTGGTGCAGGTCGTGGTCGCTCTCTAGCCGGTGCCACCCCCTCCCCACGCATCCCCCACCCCACCATGACACCACCTAACCGCGCCCCTCTTTGGGTTTGGATCTTGGCCCTGGGGCTGAGCCAGGGCAGCCAGGCCAGCCTCACCGACCTGGCCAGCGCACCGCTGGAGACGGCCAGCCCCGGGCAGGTCAAACCCAACATCCTGTTCGTGCTGGACGACTCGGGCAGCATGGTCTGGGACTACCTGCCCGACTGGGCGAACACCGGCAACCCCGCCCTGTTCCGCAACAGCCGCTACAACGGGCTTTACTACAACGAGGCCATCACCTACAGCCCGCCCCAGAACCACGACGGCAGCGAGTACCCGAGCATGAACGCCAGCTACACCAGTGGCTGGACCAAGGTGCCCGATGACGGCTTTGGCGTCCAAAGCGGCGCCACCAGCAGCTTGGTGAACAAGGCCTCCTACTACACCTTCGTGGCGGGTGAGTACTGCACCGACGTGCACCAGGCCAACTGCAAGGCCATGAGCGCCCCCAGCGCCAGCCACCCCTTCCCGGCCTACCTGCGCTGGTGCGCCGATGCCGCCCTGAGCACCTGCCAAATCAACTACGTCAACACCGCCCCTCCCAACGGCAAAACCTACACCCAGCCGCGCTACCCTGCCCTGAGCTACGTGTCTGGCTACAGCGTGCAGACGGTGCCAGGCGCCAACCTGCTGACCACCCTCGTGCCCAGCAACAACGCTTACGCCTACCCAGGCACCAGCGCCAAGGCCAGCACCCGCACCGACTGCAGCGCCAGCACTTGCAGCTATGCCGAGGAAATGAACAACTACGCCAACTGGTGGGCTTACTACCGCACGCGCATGCAGATGATGAAGACAGCGGCCACCCAGGCCTTCAGCAGCCTGGGCAGCAACTACCGCTTGGGCTACATGAGCATCAACAACAACACCGGATCCGACTTCCTGAACATGGCCGACCTCAGCACCGGCAGCGGCGGCCAAAAAGCGATGTGGTTCAGCAAATTCACCAAAGCCAGACCGGGGGGCGCAACCCCCCTGCGAACCACCCTGGCCACGGCAGGTCGCTACTACGGCGGCAAGCTCAGCAGCATCAACGGCGTGAGCGCCACCGACCCCATGCAGTACGCCTGCCAGCGCAACTACACCATCCTGTCCACCGACGGCTACTGGAACGAACTCAGCACCCCCGTCCGCCTGGATGGCGGCACGCCCGTGGGCGACCAGGATGGCGGCGCAGCGCGTCCTTACCTGGATCCGAACGCCACCGCCAACACCCTGGCCGATGTGGCCTATTACTACTACAGCACCGACCTGCGCTCCCCGGCTTTCAACAACACCCTCAACACCAGTGGCGTGGACGTGTCCAGCAACAGCGTGGCCGATGGGCAGCAGCGCATGTACACCTCGACACTGGGCTTGGGCGCATCGGGCTACATGCTGTTCCAGGAGGGTTACACCTCCTTGAGCGCGGGCGACTACTACGACGTCAGCGTCGGCACCATCGCCAGCCCCAGCAACGCGGCCAACGGCATCTGCAGCTGGCAAACATCGGGCAGCTGCGGCTGGCCCGGCGCCGTCAGCAACACCCAGACCACCATCGACGACCTCTGGCACACCGCCGTCAATGGCCGCGGGGTTTACTACAGCGCCAGCAACGCCAACAGCCTCAAGACCGGTCTGAACAACTTCCTGTCCTCGGTCCAGGCCGCCACCTCCAACTCGGCCGCCTCCACCAGCAGCACGCCCAACGTCAGCGCCACCAACAATTTCGTCTTCAAATCCAACTTCCGGTCGGTCGACTGGTACGGCGAACTGACCCGCAGCACGATTGACGTCAGAACCGGCACCCTGTCGAGTTATGTGGACTGGTCAGAATCAGGCACCGCCAACAGCAGCGCCAACACGGCGGCCAGCGCACGGCTCGACAACCTCAGCCCGGCCGCCCGCAACCTCTACACCTACAACGGCAGTGTCGGGCTCTTGCAAACCTTCACCTGGGACGCGCTCACCGAAGCGCAAAAGGCATTTTTTCAGATCAGCGGGGGCGGCATTTCGGGCCTGTCCCAGTTGTGCGCCGTGGGCACCTTGTGCATTCCCGGTGCGGCCCAGGTGGACAGCAGCCAGGCGGGCAACAACACCGGGGCCGGGGGCATCAACCTGGTCAACTTCCTGCGCGGAGACCGCAGCAACGAATCCAGCGACGCCAGCAAGTACTACCGCGCCCGCACCCATGTGTTGGGCGACCTGGTGGATTCCCAGCCGGTGTACGTGAGCAGCCCGCAGTTCAGCTACAAGGACAACGGGTACGCGGCCTTCAAGGCCGCCCAAGGCTCGCGTCAAGGCATGGTCTATGTGGGCAGCAACGATGGCATGCTGCACGCCTTCAACGCCAGCACCGGGGTGGAGTCCTGGGCCTACATCCCCTCGCTGTTGCTGCCCCACCTGTACAAGCTGGCCGACAAGAACTACGCCAGCAACCACAGCCATTACGTGAACGCCACGCCCAAAACCGGCGACGTCTACTTCGACGATGACTGGCACACCGTGCTGATCGGGGGCCTGGGCGCCGGTGGCCGGGGCTTTTATGCGCTGGACATCACCAACCCCGGGTCGCCCACCGTGTTGTGGGAGTTCACCCACGACACCCGCAAGACCACGGGCTACACCACGGACGCGGACCTGGGCTACTCCTATGGCATCCCCGTCATCACCAAACTCTCGGACGGCACCTGGGTGGTGATCGTCAGCTCGGGCTACAACAATGTCTCGCCTGGCAGTGGCCGCGGCATCGTTTGGATTCTCAATGCCAAGACCGGCGCCATCCTCAAAAAGATCGACACCGGGGCTGGCAGCAGCAGCGCCGCTGTGCCGGGCTGCAGCACCGCCCCCTGCCCGGCGGGCCTGGCTCAGCTGAGCGCCTATGTCGACAATGCCAGCACCAACAACCTGGCCTTGCGTCTGTATGGGGGCGACCTGCTGGGCCACGTGTGGCGCATCGACCTCAGCGAACTGAGCGCGAGCAACACCGCCAGCCCCCCCGTGGTGCCGCAGCTCCTGGCCACCTTGGCCGACGCCAACGGCACGCGCCAGCCCATCACCACCCGGCCCGAACTGGGTTACAGCCAGGGCAACTACCTGGTGTTTGTCGGCACAGGCCAATTGCTGGGGCTGAACGACCTGACCAGCAGCCAAACCCAGTCGCTTTACGCCCTCAAAGACCCGCTCACCAACCCGAGCGGGCCCTCTGGCCTCTACCCCAATCCCCGCAGCACCCTGTGCAGCACCAGCATCAAGACCCAATGCTTCGTGAAGCAGTTGCTGAACAACTCGGGCGGCGGCCGCAGTGCCACCAGCACCGTCAGCTACGCCGTGGACCTGAGCAGCATGAGCGGCTGGTTGATCGACCTGCCTGTGAGCGGCGAGCGCATGAGCACCGACATGGACCTGCAACTGGGCACCTTGGCCTTCACCACCAACATCCCCTCCACAGGCACCGGCTGCAATGTGGGCGGCTCCAGTTACCTAAACTACCTCAACTACAGCAACGGGCTGGCGGTGGGAACCGGCAGCAGCACCGGTGTGCTGTTGAGCTCGGGCACGTCCACCGGCTTGTCCAGCGGGCTCAGCCTGGTGCGACTGGCCAACGGCAAAGTGGTCGCCATCACCAATTTGTCCGATGGCACCAGCCAAACCAACACCCTGCCCATTTCCAGCGCAGGCTCGTCCACCCGCCGGGTGTCCTGGCGCGAGCTCACGGTTCAGTGAACGGCCCCACCCAGGCCGTCCTGGCGACCTTTGCGCTGGATCAGGTCAACTGAGAGGAATTCGCACAAAACAAGGCCCCAGGGTACAATCTGCGGTTCCCTTCTTGCCGGCACCGCCGGTTTCTTGTCACCGCGCTTATGCCCGTTGGCTGGGCCCACGGGCCAGTCGTCACGGCGCGCTTTTACCTCCCTGTGGGGAGTCTTTAGGTCAGGTCACCCATGTCTGATTTAAGTCTTCAACTGCAGCAGGCCTCAAGCCAACTACCAGTTTCAAGCTACTTCGACGAAGCGCTGTTCCAGCGCGAGATGGCGCTCATCTTTCAGCGCGGGCCCCGCTATGTGGGGCACCGGCTCAGCGTGCCCCAAGTGGGCGACTACCATGTTCTGCCGCAAGAAAACGGCGGCCGCGTGCTGGTGCACAACGCCCATGGCATTGAATTGTTGTCCAACGTCTGCCGGCATCGCCAAGCGGTGATGCTCAAGGACCGCGGCTCCCTGCACGACCGCGCACCTGGCAGCGCTGGTGGCAACATCGTCTGCCCCTTGCACCGCTGGACCTACAACGGCAGCGGTGAGCTGCTGGGCGCCCCCCATTTCGCTCAGGACCCCTGCCTGAACCTGAACCAGTACCGCCTGCGTGAGTGGAACGGCCTGCTGTTTGAAGACAATGGCCGCGACATCGAGGCCGACCTGGCCGGCATGGGCCCGCGCGCCGAACTCGACTTCACCGGCTTCTCGCTGGACCGCGTCGAGCTGCACGAGTGCAACTACAACTGGAAGACCTTCATCGAGGTCTACCTCGAGGACTACCACGTGGGCCCCTTCCACCCGGGCCTGGGCCAGTTCGTCACCTGCGACGACCTGCAGTGGGAGTTCAAAGACAACTACTCGGTGCAGACCGTGGGCGTGTCCAGCGGCTTCAACCGCCCCGGCTCCAGCGTTTACCAACGCTGGCATGAGCTGCTGCTGAAATACCGCGAAGGCCAGTTGCCCGAGCGTGGCGCCATTTGGCTGACCTACTACCCGCACATCATGGTCGAGTGGTACCCGCACGTGCTCACCGTGTCGACCCTGCACCCGGTCAGCCCGAACAAGACGCTGAACATGGTGGAGTTCTACTACCCCGAAGAAATCACCGCCTTCGAGCGTGAGTTCGTCGAGGCGCAGCAAGCCGCCTACATGGAGACCTGCATCGAAGACGACGAGATCGGCGAACGCATGGACGCGGGCCGCCGGGCCTTGTTCGAGCGCGGCGACAACGAAGTCGGCCCGTACCAAAGCCCGATGGAAGACGGCATGCAGCACTTCCACGAGTGGTACCGGCGGCACATGGGCCCGCAAGGCCTGGGCTTCTGAGCAGCGTCACCGTCACCAGAGCGACCCACGAGGTCGCTCTTTTTTGGATAGCATTTGGCCGATGAAGGCCAGTACGCTGCCGCCTGTCGCCCCTCACCCCGCTGCAGCCACCAAGGAAATCCCCCACCATGCAAGCCCTTTGGATGCTTGTCGCCGCTTTCTTCTTCGCCTCCATGGGCGTTTGCGTGAAGATTGCCTCCAGTGACTTCAATGCGGCCGAACTGGTGTTTTACCGCGGCGTGCTGGGTATTTTCTTCATGTGGGCCCTGGCCCGGTACAGCGGCATCAGCCTGCGCACCCGCTACCCCATGATGCACGCCTGGCGCAGCCTGGTCGGCGTGACCTCGCTGGGCGCCTGGTTCTATGCCATCGGCCATCTGCCGCTGGCCACGGCCATGACGCTCAACTACATGAGCAGCGTCTGGGTGGCCGCCTTTTTGGTCGGCGGCGCCCTGATGGCCTGGCGCCCCACCGACACCCAATCCCGCCCCATGCTTCAGGGGCCCCTGGTGATGACGGTGTTGGCCGGGTTCGCGGGCGTTGTGATGATGCTGCGCCCCTCGCTCGAAGGCGATCAAATGTTTGCGGCGCTGGTGGGCCTGTTGTCGGGCATGTGTGCGGCCTTCGCCTACATGCAGGTGATGGCCTTGTCGCGCATTGGCGAGCCAGAAACCCGCACGGTGTTCTACTTTGCCGTCGGCTCGGCCGTGGCCGGCGCCCTGGGCATGGGGGTGGCAGGCGCTTCGCCTCTGCATTGGCCCAGCGCCTTGTGGCTGCTGCCCATTGGCGTGCTGGCCTCGCTGGGCCAGCTCTGCATGACGCGCGCCTATGCCAGCGCGCGCAACCAACGCGGCACGCTGGTCGTGGCCAATCTTCAGTACTCGGGCATTGTGTTTGCGGGCCTCTACAGCGTTTGGCTTTTTGGCGACCAACTGCCCCTGATCGCCTGGGCGGGCATGGCCCTGATCGTCGTCAGCGGCGTGGCCGCCACCGTGCTGCGCGGCAAAGCGGCACCCAACGCCCCCGCAGAAGAACACTGAGCGGCCGCAGCGCCCGCCAAGGACCTGGCCCCTGAAGCCCCTCGGGCACGGCGAGCCGCGGCAGGGAGCGCGCATCGCACCACACCACGGCATCGACACCCACCGGGGCAGGCCTTCCGAGGCGCACCCACGTCCCGCCAGCACCGCCGGGCGAACCCACCGCTTTTCGCCCACGGCTTGGGCACGTTCAATCAGTTCACAACTGATGAAAACGCGAAAAATTTCGCCCAAAAAATCAGCAGATATAAATAACTTACATCAATTACCAATTAAAAGCATTCAATCAACACTATCTTTCCTACCCCAACACCATGAAAGCCCTAGATGGCCTCGCTCTTGACCCCGCACGCTCACGATGGCGAGCGTCCTTGTCATGTGTCAGACCCCAGGCGGCCGCCGGCCTGAGCGCCCAGGCCCATGACCGTCCTTGTGCACGCCATGCGCCGCAACCGGCCTGCCATTCCCGCCTGGTCTGGCTGCGCCCGCTGCCTGCTGGGCTTGATTCACGCGGCCGTCTCCTGGCTGGCCGCAGCCGCCCTGCCCGCCTGGGCGGCCCTGCCCAGCGAGCAAACCCAGGCGCTGGTCAAGCTGTACCAAGCCACCCAAGGCCCCGGCTGGCGCAAACAAGAGGGGTGGCTGCAAGGGGACCCCTGTGAACGCCCCTGGCAGGGTGTCCTGTGCAACCCAGAAGGCAGCCAAGTGCTGGGGCTGCTGCTGCCCGGCAACCACCTCAAAGGCCACCTGCCCGAGGAGCTCACCCACCTTAGCGCCCTGCAGCACCTGGACCTGCGCAACAACCTGACTTTGCAGGGTAGTCTGCCCAGGTTGGCGGACTGGCCTCGCCTGCAAACCCTGAATGTCAGCTTCAACCAGTTCAGCGGCCCCTTGCCTGCGCTGAAAAACTTGAGCCAACTCGAAAGCCTGGTCGTGAGCAACAATTTGCTGACTGGCCCGCTGCCAGACTTGGTGAACCTGGCCTCCTTGCGCAACCTGCGGGTCAATCACAACCAGTTCAGCGGCACCCTGCCCGCCTGGTCCACCCCCAAGCTGCGGGTGGCCGACCTCAGCTTCAACCGCTTCAGCGGCCCCCTGCCCAGTCTGTCAAACCTGCCCGCGCTCGACACCCTGGTCGCAGACTGGAATCGCTTCAGCGGCCCTTTGCTGCCCCTGCCGCCAAACAGTGCTTTGCGCACCCTGACCGTCTCGGGCAACCTGCTCAGCGGCCCGCTGCCCCCCTTCGCCCAGCAAGCCCAGTTGGCGGTGCTGCAACTCGACCACAACCAGTTCAAGGGACCACTGCCCGAATTCCAGGACCTGCCCGCCCTGACCCGGCTGAACCTGTCCTACAACCAATTGCAAGGGGTGGTGCCAGCCCTGAATCAACTCCCGTCCCTGCAATCCTTGCAACTCGAGGGCAACCAACTCTCCGGCCCCTTGCCCCCCGCGCCCGCCAACCTGACTTACTTCCGGCTCTGTCCCAACAACACCGACAAAGCCCCCGCCAGCCAACCCGACCCCAAGGCGGTCGCCGCGGCCAACAGCAGCACCTGGCCCAGCCGCATTCAATGCCCCAGCACCACGCTGACCAGCCAACGGCAGCACCGAGAGCCCGCCCCCCCCCAGCACCCAGTGATCGCCACCGACACCGAGCCCCCAGAAAGCCCCCAGAGCCTGCCCCCGGCCTGGGCCCCGCGCCGACAAGGCGCCTGCCTGGACGACGTCCACTTGATGCCCGCCATTCCCAGTGCTGCGGCCGGCTGCCTGCACGCACCGGCGCCCACAGCGCAAGCCTCTGCCGCCCTGTTGGACGACAGCATGCTGCCCCCCTTGAGCGAATGGCTGATGGCGCTCAGCGGCTTGCTCGCCCTGGCCACGACCTTGCTGATTTGGAACCTGCGCATCCCGGAGACCCTGCGCGAAGCACCGCAACGCCGCGCGGGCGAGCCTGCGCCAGCGCAGCCGGCCCACGACTGAGGCCACGCCCCGGCCAACAAGGCGATCAACACCCCTGAGTTCTGGACATGGGCCGGCCTGTTTTGACGCTACGATGACGCGGCGAGGCTCGGTGCATTCTCCGAGCCCCCCTCCAGCGAATCCTCACCGACCTCTGCGCATGACCACGCCTTACACCACCCTGATCACCGCCAGCGACTTGCAGGAGCTGCAAGCCCAAGGCCGCCCCCTGATGGTTTTTGATTGCAGCTTTGACCTGACCCAACCCGCTGCGGGCCATGTCCAGTTCGACACCTTGCACATCCTGGGCGCCCAACGCGCCGACCTGGACCGCGACCTGAGCGAGCACGGCGATGGCGCCAAGGCCTCAGGCGGCCGGCACCCCCTGCCCAGCCGCGAGGCGGTGGCCGCCTGGCTGCGCCGCCTGGGCTTCGACAACACCCAACAAGCCGTGGTCTACGACCGCAACAACAGCACTTACTGTGTGCGCCTGTGGTGGATGCTCAAGTGGCTGGGCCATGACGCGGTGGCCGTGCTCGATGGCGGCCTGACCGCCTGGCAGGCCGCAGGGGGCGCCACGGCCAGTGGCCCGGCCCCCACCCTGCCGGCCGGCGGCTTTGAGTTGCGCCCGGCCCTGCGCGAGTTGCGCACCGTGGACCAGGTGCAACAAGCCCTGGGACGCCCTGAACAAACGCTGATCGACGCCCGCGCCACACCCCGGTTCAAGGGCGAGGTCGAGCCCCTGGACCCGGTGGCTGGCCACATCCCTGGCGCGCTGAACCGCCCCTTCAATGACAACCTGGGCCCTGACGGCCGCTTCAAGCCCGCCGCTGAACTGCGCGCCGCTTTCGAGGCCTTGCTGGCAGGTCGTGACCCCGCTCAGGTGGTGCACCACTGTGGCAGTGGCGTCACCGCCCTGCCCAACCTGTTGGCCATGGAAGTGGCAGGCCTGGGCCCAACCGCCCTGTTTGCCGGCAGTTGGAGCGAGTGGTGCCGCGACCCGCAGCGGCCGATGGCGCGCGGCTGAGGCCTTGAGGCCTGTCCATCGCCAAAAAAAATCCACCTCAACCGGCCTCCAGGCCGGTTTTTTTTTCGCCCCAACGCCCGCCCATCCGACAGCAGGGGCGCGTGCAGGGCAGCGGCCGACGAGCCCTGCATCGCGTGTCAGAAAAAACCTGACAAGCCAGGTCAAAAACCAGACAAACCGGACAGCACTTACCTGACTTAATTTCCTTTTACGGTGTCTTCACAATCCATTTCAACGGATCGCGAAACCCTGCAAGCGGCAGAGGCAGCGGCTCCGTACTGAAGGAGTTGACCATGACCAGCGAACAAATGCTTGCCGAAATCCGCGAAGCCAACCTGACCTACCTCATGCTGGCCCAGTCCCTGATCCGCCACGACAAGGCCGAAGCCATCTTCCGCCTCGGCCTCAACGA
>NZ_JAQSIO010000011.1 GCF_028649455.1 Curvibacter microcysteis
TTGGTACCACTCCTTCCCATCCCGAACAGGACAGTGAAACGACTCCGCGCCGATGATAGTGCGGGTTCCCGTGTGAAAGTAGGTCATCGTCAGGCTATTACAGCCCTCAAAACCCCCTCCCTTTACTGGGCGGGGGTTTTGTCTTTGGGGACTCCAAAACCACTACCCCCTCTCTCGCCAAACGCCAAACGCAGAGCAGAGCAGAGCAGGCAAGCTCACCACACCCTACACAAAAAAACAGCTCCCAAAGGAGCTGTTCTTGTTGGCACATCACGCTCAGCGGCGTCTCAAGTTGCATCAAACGCATCGAGTCAAGGCATGCTCACCCAAGGCGCAAGGCCTCCGAATACCCCGTGAGCTCCACGTAACCGCGGCCAATGCACACGCCTTCCGCATTGAAAAGTTCACTCAAGCCCTCCCAATAGACATTACCCGTGGAGCTTCGACTGTCGAGCTCTTGATCGGCCAGCATGGCTTTCACGCGAAATTGGCCCAGAGGGCAGTTGAGTTGCCACTCGACGGGGTATTCGGCCTGTGTCCGGGGACTCTTCCAACGTGCCCCGGGCCGCCATTCGGTGCTGCCCTGGGGGGCACTGTGCACACGGCCATCGTTGTCTTGCCATGTGGCAGCGTCCCAGATGGGGGTGCCGTCGCGGCCTCGCATGCGAAAGGCCATCAGGCTGCGGCCATCGAACAGGTTCATACCCAACCAGTCCCAGCCCTGGGCTTGCGATGCCATCAATTGGTCGCTCCATTCGTGGTCGAGCCAGGCGCGGCCATGGGGCTGCTGGTTTGGAGGATCAAGGGGAAAGCGCTGACCTTGCAACTGAATTTCGCCTTGTACCGTCATCTGGGTTTCGCTGTAGTAGCGGCTGTACTGGCGGGCGTCTGGTCCTTTCTGCGACAGACCTTGTTGGCCCTGGAGCAGCAGGGGCTGGGTGCTCTGGAAGTCCAGCAACAGACTGAAATGCTCACTGCTCAGTCTGGCGCGGTAACGAGAGCCGTTGGGCAAGGCGTCGCGTTGGAGGGTCCAGGGGTGCAAGCCCACATCGGTGTCCTGCTCTGATGCGCGGCTCAGACCCATGCCCAGTCGGGCGCTGCGTTGCTCGTGCCACAGGCGCTGACCCTGCAGATCCGTCACGGCGGCATGGGCCAAGATCAGTTGCTTGGCTGCGAAGGCCGAGCGCAATCCCTCATTGCCACGCACGCGGGCGCGGAAAAACGTCAATTGGTAACCAAACAAGCGCCCCCCCGAGCTGGCACTGCCGGTGATGTACCACCATTCAATGGCTTGTTCGGGGTGGCTGCCAAAGTCACGTGGAAAGTTCAGCGCAGGTACGGCATCCACGGTGGGTGGGCTCATGGGTTTGGCTTGCGCCAGAGGGCTCGCGCTGGTCAACGCACAACCCAGTCCTGGGCTGTTCAGCAGCAGGAATTGGCGCAAAAAAGTACGTCGGTCAGGGAAGGGCATGGGGACTTTCAACCAGGGTTCCAACTGCACATGGAGGTCGTTGCTCGTCAAGCGTTCACCAATCTTCGCGCACTGCCATCACGGCGTCTTGTCCTACCGCAGCGCGGCCACTGAACCACGCGGTCAGGGTGCCTGCCGCCACCGTGGCCGCACACAAGCCGATCAGACGGGCCCAGGGCAGGTGGAGTTCCATGCTCCAGTGAAAGCTTTGGGGGTTCACCACCTTCACCAACAACAGAGACACCGCCAGGCCCAGCAGAAGGCCGGCCAGGGCGCCAATCCCTGTCCACACCAAGCCCTCACCCGCCACGACGGTGAGGATTTGGCGCCTCGTCAAACCCAGGTGGGCCAGCAGACCAAACTCTTTGCGTCGGGCCAGTACCTGCGCGCTGAAATTGGCCGCGACGCCAAACAGACCAATGCCAATGGCCACCGCTTGCAGCCAGTAGGTGACGGCAAAGCTGCGGTCAAAGATGCGCAGTGAATTGCGTCGGATCTCGGCGGAGGAGCTGATCTCGAACTGCCCTGCCGCTTGTGCATTCAAGGCGGTGACCACCTCGGCCTCGTGCTCTGGCGCATCCAGCCACAGGCCCAGGTCGTTGAACAAGTAGTCGCCACTGAGTGTCTGGTAATCGGACAGTCCCATGACCACGCTGCCAAATTGACGCGCGTAGTCACGCCAGACCCCAGCCACAAAAAAGCGGGCAGGGGCGACGGGCGACGTTGGCTGAGCCTGAAAGGCCGTCGCCAGGGCATCCCAGCTCTGCCCCAGTTGGACAGGGTACAAATCCAGCACCGCTTCGCTCACGTAAACGCCGATCTGTCCCGCCGGCACGGGCAAGGCCTTGCCGATCAGGGGCAGGTTGCCAGCCTGGGGGTCCAAGCTGCGGGCGATCAGGGTCAGATTCGGCTGCCCGGAAGACAAGAGCAGCGGCCGCAGCCGCAGTCCGCTGACGGCTGCTACATGGGGGAGCGCCGCGATGCGCTCCACTTGGGCAGGGCTGAGGGTGGCCACATCGCTGGCCTGGGCGCCGCCATTGGCGCGCAGGTACAGCGGAGCGGGTAGCACCTGGTCCAGCCACTCAATCACCGAGCCACGAAAGCTGCTCACCATCACCGTCAGGGCCACCGCCAGGCTCAAGCTGGCCACCACCCCACTGATGGCGGAGGCCGCGCTGCCGTTGACGCGTCGCGCCCGCTCCACGGCCAACAAGGGCAACACATGGCGCTCCAGCCGCCTAGCCAGGGGGGCGTAGGTCCAGCCCATCAGCTCGGGCAGCAGCACAATGCCCCCCAGCAACAGCAAGGCCACCGCGAAATAAGCACCCAGTGGGATGCCTTGCCAGGGCGGCAGCAGGGCCAGCAGGCCGGCCATGGCCATCAAGCCCAATCCCGCGCCGCCGCGTCGCGCCCCGGTGCTGACTTGCCCCAGGCCTTTGAGGGCCTGGGCTGGGGCCAGCGCTGCAGCCGATCGGGCTGGCCACCAGCCCCCCAGCAGGGCGGCTGCCACGCCCAAGCCACCATACAGGGCGGCAGCGGCAGGGCTCCACTGCAACGGCGGTGACGCGCCGGCGAAGTAGCCCCCGCCCAGATCGCCGCCCAGCAGTTGCAAGGCCAGCGCGGCCAGCCCTGTGCCCAGAGCCAAGCCCAGCGCACTCCCCAGCAGACCCAGCAGCAGCGATTCGGCCAGGACCAACTGCGCTCCTTCCTGCGGGCGCAAACCCAGCACGCCGAGCAGTGCAAACTGCCGGGTGCGGCGGGCCACGCTCAAAGACAGCACCGAGAACACCAAAAAGCCGCCCGTGAACAAGGCCACCAAGGCTAGCACCGTGAGGTTGACCCGGTAGGCCCGGGACAGCTGGTTGACCCGCTGCGCCGCATCCTCCGGTTCACTGGCCAGCACCTGGGCGGGCAAAGACAGGCTTTGCAGATAGCGCTGCCGGTCGACACCCGGGGCCAGGCGCACATCCAGGCGGCTCAATTGGCCCACAGCGTCAAACAGGTCTTGTCCGGCGGCAATGTCCATCACGGCCAGAGGCGGCCCCGAGGCCATGACGCGGCCAGCCCGCTGCAAGTCGGCCTCGCCGCTGGGGGTTTTCAGGCGCACGTGGCGCGTCTCGCCGACCAGGGCCTGAGCCGAGGCATTCAAGAACACCTGCCCGGCCTGCAAGCCTGCCATCCGGTCCATGCCCGCGTCAGTCAGCGGCAGCAGCTCGGGAGACAGCTGACCCAGGCGCAGGGCATCCACGGCGATGACGCGCAAGGCCACCGGGGGCAGATCCGCGCGCAACAACAAAGTGTTGATTTCCAGCAGCGGGGCCACCTCGGCGCTGCCGTCGTGCAGTGCGACCTGGGTGTAGAGCTGCTCATCCAGCCGACCCTGGCGAGCGCGCAAGATCAGGTCAGCCTGCCCGCTGACCGAGCGCGCGGCCTGCGCGAATTCGTCCAGCGCGGAGGCGTTGATCAGGTGCACCGAAAAGGCCAGTGCCACGCCCAACATCACCGCTGCGATGGCAGCGGCAGAGCGCCAGGGGTGTTGGCGCAGCTCCTGCCAGGAAAAGCTGCGGATCAAACCCCACAGAGGCGATGAGCGAATGGCTTGCAATGGCATGAAGGGCGTCTTGTGCAGCCGGGTCGAGTGGCCCGGACGGGTGGGGCTCAGGGACTGTTTTCAATGCCGGTGGCGCGCAAACGGAGTACCCGGTCCGCGCGGGCGGCCGCGGTTTCGGAGTGGGTGACCAGCACCAGCGCGGCACCTTGCTCTCGACTTTGGGTTTGCAGCACATCGAGGATGCGCTGCGCCGTGTCTGGGTCCAGGTTGCCGGTGGGTTCATCGGCCAGCAGCAGGCCAGGCCGGTGCACCAAGGCGCGGGCCATGGCCACGCGCTGCAATTGGCCGCCGCTGAGCTGCTGCGGAAGGCGACTCCCCAGGCCTCCCAGGCCCACGGTGTCCAGCAGGCTTTGCACGCGGGCATGGGCGTCTGGCCCATGCTGGCCCAGCAGCATCAGCGGCAGGGCCACGTTCTGGGCCACGTCCAAGTGGGGCAGGACATGGAAGGCCTGGAACACAAATCCCACCTGGGCGCGGCGCCACAGGGCCCGTGCGTTGTCGTCCAAGCTGGCCAGGTCCGTGCCGTGCACCAGGATGCGGCCCCGGTCCCAATGGTCCAGACCGGCCAGGCAGTTCAGCAGGGTGGATTTGCCGACGCCGGAGTCACCCACAATGGCCACAAACTCGCCCGGGGCCACCTGAAAACTGACGTTCTGAAACACCGGCACCGTGCCGTAGTGCTTGCCCACGGCGATCAGCTCGACCGCTGCAGGGGGCTGGCCCCTGGCGACCCGGGGCGCTTTTTGTGCTGCGTCTGTCGAGGGCGTCATGGTGGCGTGGCTGGTTGAGAGATCAGCACCCGTTCAGCCGCTTGCAAGACCTGGTGCAAGGCATCCGGCGCATCGGCCACCACGATCTGGCGACTCGGCATGCCGCGCAGCCAGGTGAGTTGGCGTTTGGCCAGTTGGCGCGTGGCAAAGATGCCGCGTTCGCGCAGCTCGGCCAAGGAAAGGGTACCATCCAACGCCTCCCAGGCCTGGCGGTAGCCCACACAGCGCATGGAGGGCAGGTCGGGGTTCAGGTCGCCGCGCTCGCGCAGTTGCCGTACCTCATCGACCAGGCCTTGGCTCAGCATCTCATCAAAGCGGCGCGCGATGCGCTCGTGCAGCCAGGTACGGTCGTGCGGCTCCAGCGTCAGCAGCACCAGGGGCAGTCCGGGTGTGGCGCGGCCGGCTCGTCCCGCATGGAAGTGGCTCAGGGTCTGGCCGGTGGCGCGGAAGACCTCCAAGGCGCGTTGAATGCGTTGCGCATCGTTGGGCGCCAGGCGGGCGGCGGTCTCGGGGTCCACCTGGGCCAGTTCAGCGTGCAAAGCGGGCCAACCGCGCTCGGCCGCCTCCGCCTCCAGGGCGGCGCGCAGGGCGGGCTGGGCCGCGGGCATGGGGTCCAGGCCGTCCATCAAGGCCTTGAAGTACAGCATGGTGCCGCCCACCAGCACCGGCTGGGCACCACGCGCTCGAATGTCGGGCATCAGGCGGAGCACGTCCTGCACGAACTCGGCGGCGCTGTAGGCCTGCAAGGGGTCGCGGATGTCGATCAGGTGGTGAGGCACCTGGGCCAGCTCGGCCGCCGTGGGCTTGGCCGTGCCCACGTCCATGCCACGGTAAACCAGGGCCGAGTCGACGCTGATGATTTCAATGCGGTGGCGCTGGGCCAAGGCCAGGGCGGCGGCCGTTTTGCCCGAGGCGGTGGGGCCGGCCAGGGCCAGACAAGGGGGGATCGGGGCCTGCACGTGGTCAAGCATGGGCGGGCTCCCCGTGGCGTTGCACCAGGGTCCAGGCGGTCAGGGCGATGCAGGCGCTCCAGAACCAGATGCCCAGGGTCAGCGGGAACACCGTACCGTCCAGGTGTTGTCCCAGCCAGGCGCCCATGCCAAAGGCGATCAGCATCATGCCAAAGCCATTCAGGGCGGAGGCGGCGCCGGCGGCGTGCGGGAAGGGGCCCACGGCGCCGCTTTGGCCGCAGGGCTGGTGCACGCCGTGGGCCAGCATGAACAGGTAGTAGGGCAGCATGATGGCCCAGCCGTTGTGCCAGCCCAGCAAGGACAAGCCCCCCATCAAGCTGCCGCCCAGCAGGGTCAGCCCGCCTGCCAGGGCCACGCTGCGCCGCACACCGTAGCGCGGCAGCATCCAGCGGCAGATGAAGGTGCCTACAAAATAGGCAAACGACATCGAGCACATGATCAGTCCGTAGGCCGTCTTGCCCAGGCCCAGCACCTGAATGAACACAAAGGACGAGGACGCTAAAAAGGTGAACAAACCGCCGTACGAGGCGGCCGTCAACACCGAGAAGGCCACAAAAGTTGGGTGGCGCAGGATCTGCCCCCAGGTGCGCCACAGGGTGGCGGGTTGCAGGGCGCGCGGGTTGCGCTGCTTCAGGCTTTCTTCGAAGCGCAGGGCCAGCAGGCCCAGGGTCAGTGCGCCGAACACGGCCAGGGCCAGCATGGCGGCGCGCCAGCCCAGGTGGTTGGACAGCAAGCCCCCCAGGGGGGCGCTCAAACAGGCGAACACGCCCAGTCCAGACAAACCTTTGGACATCACACGGGCCCCTTCGGCCGGTGCATACAGGTCCCGCACGATGGCACGTGCACCCATCACCCCAGCCCCCATGGCCGCGCCCTGCACGCAACGCCAGAAGATCAGCGCCTCCATGGACTGCGTCATTGCGCAGCCGATCGCCGACACCGTGTAGGCCACCATGCCCGCTAGCAGCACAGGACGACGGCCCCACCGGTCAGACAGCGGTCCCCAGACCAGTTGCGAGCAACCAAAGGCCAACAGCAAGGCGCTGAGGGTCAGTTGGGCCTGGGTCATGCTGGCACCAAAGCCCTCTTTCATGGCGGGCAAGGCGGGCAGGTAGAGGTCGGTGGTGACCGGTTGCAGACCCAGCAGCAGGGACAGCACCAGCACCACCAGGCCAGGGGACATCAGCGTGGCAGGGGCCAGGGAAGTCGAGGAGGCAGAAGAGGAAACAGACATCCAATCGAGGGTATCAGAAAGCCGCTGATCCGGACTTGTGCAAGCAGGGGTGGCGTCCACGGCAAACCTGTCACTTAGGCGATGCCTGCACGGCCCGCCCCCCCCTTAACCTTGCCGGGGCGAACTCAGGCCGCGACCTGTGTGCGCTCATTCCGTTCAACCCGCACAGGAGACGCCCATGACCTCTTTCCTTGTCCGCTCCCAGACGCTGTTGGCCGCGCCGCCAGGGCTTTGGCGCCTTGGGCTCAGTCGCCTCGCTGCGGCTTTGGGCCTGTTGCTGTCAGCGGGTGCCGTGCCGGTCATGGCCCAATCGCCGGCGCCCACGCTGCCACCGCCTGACAGTGTGCATTTGGACCGCTTGGGTTACATGAGCACTTTTCCGCCCGAAGGTGCACAGCGGGTGGACCAGAGCAATGCCTACAAATACCCTCAATTGCGTTGGGTGGTGCAACACCTGCGCGAGTTGCAGCCCACGCGCAACATCCGCCGTGGCAGCGCTCCGGCTTCGGCCTTGCCGGCCGATCCCAAGCCACTGGGCGCACTGCAGTTCGAGGATGCCAAAGGCCAGAAAATCAGCCTGGAGGCGTGGGCGCAAAGCACCTACACCGATGCTTTGCTGGTCTTGCACCGAGGTCGGGTGGTCTACGAGCGCTACGACAACCAGATGCAGCCCAGCTCGCCGCACCTGCTGTTTTCTGTCACCAAGTCCTTCACGGGCCTGATGGCCGCGCAACTGGCGCACGAAGGCCGGCTGGACCCGCAGGCCCTGGTCACCCGCTATGTTCCCGAACTCGCGGGTTCCGCCTGGGGTGACATGAAGGTGCGTGAGGTCATGGACATGACCGGCGCCGTGCGCTTCCGTGAAAACTACACCGACCCGAGCAGCGAAATTTTTGGCTATGCCTGGGCCAGTGGCTTGTTGCCACGCCCGGCGGGCTACCAGGGGGCCGGCAATGTGTACGACTTTCTCAAGACCTTGCCCAAGGATGGCGAACATGGCCAGGCCTTCACCTACCGCACGGTGCACTCCGAGGTGCTGGGCTGGATCGTCTCGCGTGTCACCGGCCAGCACTGGGCCGACCTCATGAGTCAGCAGCTCTGGCAAAAAATGGGCATGGAAGAGGATGCCTATGTGATGGTCGACAGTGTGGGCACGCCTTTGCAGGGCGCAGGCCTCAATGCCACGGCACGGGACCTGGCGCGGGTGGGCGAGATGCTGCGCCTGGGCGGACGCTTCAACGGCCAAAAAATCTTTGACGCCGCGGTCATCGAGGACACGGCCCGCGGCGGTGACCGCGAACGCTTCAAGGCGGGAGGCCTGCAGGCGGCCCGGCCGGGCTACAGCTACCGCAACCAGTGGTGGGTGCTGCACAACGCGGACGGCGCCTACGAGGCCGCCGGTGTGCACGGGCAGTTCATCCACATCAATCCGGCCGCGCAGATGGTGGTGATCAAGTTGTCCTCCCACCCCGTGGCGGGCGCGGCCTTCACCCACGCCACCACGCTCAAGGCCTGGGCCGCACTGGCCCAAGCCCTGCGCTGACACCGGGCGCCACCGGACGCCACACAGCCCAAAGACCCCGCAGCAGCCTCTGACGCGCTGATCTGGGCACAATGCCGACGCACCTCAACTTGGGGGTGTGATCAGGGATGTTTGTCCGAAAGGGATGTGCGGTGGTGAGTGTGTTGGAGAGGGCCGACGACGGCCGATGGCGAGGCCTTGACAGCCCAGGGATGCCACAGTCGGAGGGCCTATGCCTTTCATCGTGACCGAGGCCTGCATCCAGTGCCGTTACACCGACTGCGTTGAGGTCTGTCCCATGGACTGCTTTGTGGCCGGTCCCAACTTCCTGGTGATCGACCCGGACGGTTGCATTGACTGCTCGGTCTGCGTGCCACAGTGCCCGGTGCAGGCCATCGTCAATGCCGCCGAGGTGCCGCCGGATCAAGCCGACTATGTCGCCTTGAATGCCCGGCTGGCCAAGGCGCCGGGCTGGCAGCCCATTCGCCGCCATGAACCTCCGATGGCCGAGCATGTCCATTGGGCTCAGGTGAGCGCCAAGCGGCATTTGCTGCAGGTGTGAGCGCCTGGGCGGCCTGCGGCACTGGCGGGCCCAAACCCCCCACGTCGGTGCGTGCCCGAGGTCGGCACCGATCTCCGTCGGCTTGCTTCAGCGGCCGCGCAGGAACAGGTTGTCCAGCTCGCGCAGTGTGAGCTGGCGCCAGGTGGGCCGGCCGTGGTTGCATTGGTCAGATCGCTCGGTGTCTTCCATCTGGCGCAGCAAGGCATTCATTTCGTCCAGCGTCAAGCGGCGGTTGGCGCGCACGGCGCCGTGGCAGGCCATGGTGGCCAGCAATTCATTGCGCGCACGCTGCACCACGGTGCTGGCGTCGTGCTGGCCCAGTTCGGCGAGCACGCTGCGTGCCAATTCCACGGCATCCCCTTGCGCCAAGGTGCTGGGCACGGCGCGCACGGCCAGGGTCTTGGGCGAAAAGGGCACGATCTCCAGGCCCAGGGTGGCCAAGGTGTCGGCGCATTCCTCGGCCGTGGCCACTTCTTGGGCTGTGGCGGCAAAGGTGGCGGGGATCAGCAGCGGTTGGCTGGACAGCGGTGCCACATCGATCTGGGTCTTGAGGCGCTCGTACACGATGCGTTCGTGTGCCGCGTGCATGTCGACAATCACCAGGCCGTGGGCGTTCTCGGCCAGGATGTAGACCCCTTGCAGCTGCGCGATGGCGCGGCCCAGGGGCCAGTTGTCCTGGGTTTGCGGCAGCCCGCTGGGGGCCGCCATGGGGGGCAGGCTGGCCTGGTTGAACAGGGGCTGGCCCAGCGCGGCTGGCGCGGGCGCTGAGCCGCTGGCCTGGCCCCAACGGCCAAAAGGCTGGGCATCCAGGCCGGCTTCGCCTGAAGCGGCCGGCAAGCCGGGTTGCCACAGGGCGCCCAAGTCGCTCACGCGGTGGCCGGGCGGCTCTTGGCCAAAGCCCATGCCAGGCTGGGTCCAGTGGGCGTTGAAGGCGGCTGGGCCGGCGGCGGGCGATGGGCTCAAGGTCAGGCCTGGGGTGCTGGGGTCGGTTGGGCCCAATGCCGGGTTTTGCGCCGCCGCCGCCGCTGCTGCAGCGGCGGCCATGGCGGCACGCGGGGCGGCCAAGGCGTTTTCTACCGCATAGCGCACCGCCTGATGCACCTCGCGGCTTTCGCGAAAGCGCACTTCGATCTTGGTCGGGTGCACGTTCACGTCCACGCGGGTGGGGTCGATTTCCAGCGTCAGCGCGTAAATCGGTTGGCGGTGGCCGTGCAGCACGTCCTCGTAGGCGCTGCGGGCGGCGTGGGTCAGCACCTTGTCGCGCACGTAGCGGCCGTTGACGTAGCAAAACTGGTGGTCCGCACGGGAGCGTGCGGCGTCGGGCACGCCCGCGCGGCCGCTCACGCGCACCGGGCCCACGTTGTAGTGCACCGCCACCGATTGGCTCAAAAAGTCCTCGCCCAGCACGTCGGCCAGTCGCCGGTCGTGTGCCTCGGGGCCGTGGCAGGCACGCCACTGCTCCACCAGCTTGCCTTCGTGCCAGATGGCAAAGCCCACATCGGGCCGCGCCAGCGCGTGGCGCCGCACAGATTCGACGCAGTGGGCCAGTTCGGTGGCATCGGACTTGAGGAACTTGCGCCGCGCAGGTGTGGAGAAAAACAGCTCCTTGACCTCCACCGTGGTGCCGGTGGCGCGCGCTGCGGGCTTGATCTCACCGGTGCGCGCGTCCAACAGGCAGGCCGTGGCTTGGCCCTCTGGGCGCGACAGCACGGCCATTTCCGAGACCGAGGCGATGGCCGCCAGGGCCTCGCCCCGGAAACCCATGGTGCCCACCGACTCCAGGTCGTGCAGGCTTTGGATCTTGCTGGTGGCGTGGCGCTTCAGGGCGACGGGCAGCTCGTCCTGGGGAATGCCGATGCCGTCGTCCTCGACCGAGATCAAACGCACACCGCCGGCCAGCAGGCGCAGTGTGATCTGGTGGGCGCCCGCGTCCAGCGCGTTGTCCACCAACTCACGCACCACCGAGGCGGGGCGTTCGACCACCTCGCCGGCGGCGATCTGGCTGATCAGTTCATCGGGAAGCTCCCGGATCGGGCGGCGGGCGGGGGCAGGGTGGAGATCGTTCACCCGGGGATTTTAGAGGCCGGGCCGTCAGCCCGACGCTTGGCGGGGGCATGTCACGCGCGCAGCACCTGCTGCCGTCATAATCGGTCGCCCAAAAGGAGCCCCATGGAAATCATTGCCGCCTTGATCGACTTCATCATCCACGTCGACAAGCACCTCGAATACTTCGTCCAGAACCACGGTGTCTGGGTTTATGCGCTGCTGTTTGCCATCGTCTTTGTTGAGACGGGTTTGGTGGTGATGCCCTTTTTGCCTGGCGATTCGCTGCTCTTCATCGTGGGTGCGATGGGCGGTGCCGGTCTGCTGAACTTGCCCCTGGCCTGCGTGGTGCTGATCGTGGCCGCCATCCTGGGCGACCAATGCAACTACCAGATTGGCCGCTTTTTTGGGCCGCGCGTGTTCCAGTGGGAGAGCTCGCGCTTCTTCAACAAGCAGGCCTTCAACCAAGCCCACGCCTTCTACGAGCGTTGGGGCGGCGTCACGGTGATTGCCGCACGCTTCATGCCTTTCATTCGCACCTTCGCGCCCTTTGTGGCCGGTGTGGCCGAAATGACGCGCAGCCGTTTCACCGCCTTCAACGTGCTGGGGGCCCTGATCTGGGTGCTGGGCGTGTGCACGATTGGCTACCTGTTCGGCAACCTGCCGTGGGTGCGTCAGCACTTCGAGAAAATCATCTGGGCCATGATCATCCTGCCGGGCTTGCCGGCGCTGTGGGCCGCCTGGCGCAGCCGCCGCTCGGGCGCTGGCGCCCAAGCCTGAGGCCTTGGGGGGGCTTTCTCAGGGTCAATCTGCACCAGTCCACTGATTATCAGTGGGCTTTTTATTTGTCTCCCCCTTCCCCGCATTGGGGAGTGAGACACATGACCGCAGCCTGCGGGCCCTCGGAGGCCTCCCCTTTTGAATGGAGCGGCCCGGGCTCCAGCCGTGTCCCGCACCGGCTCTACACCGACGCGCAACTGCATGAACGCGAGTTGCAGCGCTTCTTTGATGGCGAGCACTGGAACTGCGTTGGCTTGGAGGCCGAGGTGCCCCAGCTTGGTGACGACCGCCTGAGCTGGGTTGGCGAACGCCGCGCCGTCATGGTGTCGCGCCGCAACGAAGGCGGCCAAGCGGCCGTCACGGAGGGGGGCGTTCTTTCAAGGCTCAACATGAGCCTGGCCGACCCGCGCTTGCTGGACGTGGTGAGCGACCCCTGGTGGACGGTGCCCGACCCGGCCCAACCAGGCCAGATCATCACCCCCACCGTGGCCATGATGACCTTGTTCCCGGGGCTGATCGTGCAACAACAGGTCAACTCGCTGCCCACCCGCCACATCGTGCCGCGCGGTCCCGGTGAGTTTGACTTTGTCTGGACCCATTTCGGCTTTGCCGACGACAGCCCCGAGATGACCCAGCGCCGCTTGCGCCAGGCCAACCTGTTCGTGCCTGCGGGCTCTGTGAGTGCCGACGATGGCGAGGTGATCGAGTTCAGCCAGCAACTTTGACCGGCAATTGCCGCTGGCCTTGCTGGCGCTGGAGGGGCAGGGCATGCTGCGCGACCGCGTCTACGGCATCACCCAGACCCTCTACCTCGCGCCCTACACCAGGCGCCACGTGCTGTCGCCGGCACGCTTGAGCCTGCCTCAAGTGGAGCCGGGCCCGGAGCAGCAGGGGGTGGTGCAGGCCGAAACCGCGTTTTGCCGTGTTCGGCAACCGGCCCAGCCAGGCCAGCGAGGTCTACAGCGTGGGGCGTTACCTGGATGAGTTGGTGCACACCTCCGAGGGGCTGAGGCTGCAAAGCCGGCGATGCATTCTGGACGGCGACACCGTGCTCAATTCGCTGATCTACCCGCTTTGAAGCCGCCCTCCCGGGGCCGCCAAAGCGGATCAGCGGCGGTGCTTGGTCAGCTCGCTGCCGGCCAGAGCGCCGGCGGCTGCACCGGCCACCGTGCCCAAGGTGCTGCCAAACAGCACGCTGCCCGTGGCGCCCCCGACCACTGCACCGGCCACCGTGCCCACTTGCTGGTGGGTCGGGCGCGAAGCGCAGGCACCCAGCGACAGGCTCAAGGCCAGCAGGGTGATGACGGTGGCAGAACGGGCACCCGAACGCGCGCTGAAAGAGGCGGCTGGGGCGGAATGCAGTGGCTTGTTGGTGTGAAGTGATGCGGTCATGGTGAATCCTCTGAAGCGAAGGCAGTGGCTTGGAACTTAACGTTCAATACCGAATTGCTGCCGTTTGTCTGACTCGAGAATAGGCCGACAGCGCCTTTCACGCGTGTTTCAGTTGATACCAAATGTTTGCATTGGGGCTGGCAGCACGGCGGCCCCACGCGGGGCGCCGCCAGTGCACGGCCCATCGCCCTGCCTCAGGTGCTGCGGTTGCGCGCCAGAGGTGGGTTGCGCGAGAAGTAACGCTGGATGCCGCGCATCACCGCGTCGGCCAATTGGTCTTGGTACTCCGGGCTGCGCAGGCGAGCTTCTTCTTCAGGGTTGCTGATGAAGGCGGTCTCCACCAGCACGCTGGGGATGTCCGGGGCCTTGAGCACCGCAAAGCCGGCCTGCTCGACCTTGGGCTTGTGCAGCCGGCCGACCGCACCGATCTCGCCCAGCAGCGCGCTGCCGAGCTTGAGGCTGTCATTGATCTGGGCGGTGGTGCTCATGTCCAGCAAGGCGCGTTGCACGGTGGCGTCCTGCACCCGCACATTGAGGCCGCCCACTTGGTCGGCTTTGTTCTCCTTGTCGGCCATCCAGCGCGCGGCGGAGCTGGAGGCGCCGCTCTGGCTCAGCGCAAACACGCTGGCGCCCCGCGCCGTCGGGGTGATGAAGGCATCGGCGTGGATGCTGACAAACAGGTCGGCCTGCACGCGCCGCGCCTTGTCCACCCGCACGTGCAGGGGCACAAAGAAATCGGCATCGCGCGTCATGTAGGCGCGCATCGGGTTGCCATTGACCGTGGTGTTGTTGATGCGCTCGCGCAGGCGGTGCGCAATGCTCAAGACCACGTCTTTTTCGCGTGTGCCCGAGGGGCCGGTCGCGCCGGGGTCTTCGCCGCCGTGGCCTGGGTCCAGCGCGATGATGATCAGGCGGTCCGTGGCACTGCTGGGCTTGGTCGCTGCGGGGGCGGTGGTGGGCGCCGATGGCGGGCTCGCGGTTGGCGGCGGCGTTGCCGGGCTGCCAGCGCCCAGGCTGGGGCTGGGTCGCAGCGCCGGCGATGCGCTGGACGCCGGCACTGGTGCGCTGGCAACTGCGCCGCCCTTGCCCGGTTGGTGCTGCGCGATCAGCTCACCCAGCGGGTCGGCCGGGGCCGGGGCGGGGCGGGGCGACGTGGCCAAGGTCGGCGCCGGGTTGGGTCGTGGGCTGGCATCGACCTGAGGCTTGGGCTTGCTGTCTTGCAGGCGCTCGGCAATCAGGGCTTCCAACGGGTCGGCCTCGACCGTGGGGTAGAGGTCAAACACCAGCCGGTGCTGGTAGGCGGCCACGGGCGGCAGGCTGAACACCTGGGGCAGGGCGGGCTGTTTGAGATCGATCACCAGGCGCACCACGCCAGGCGCGTACTGGCCCACGCGGATGCCGCTGATGAAGGGGTCATCCGCCTTGACTTTGGCCACCAGCTCCTTGAGCGCGGGGTTGAGTTCGATGCCTTCCAGGTCCACGGCCAGGCGCGGCGGGTTGGCCACGAACGTGTGTTTGGCGACCAGGGCGCCGTCGGACTCGATGGTCACGCGGCTGTATTCGGGCGCGGGCCAAACGCGCACCGCCACGATGGTGGCCCCCCAGGCTAGTTCGCTCAGCCCCAGGCTGAGCACCAGGCCACCTGTGCGCAGCCATTGGCGGCGGGTCAGGGGGCGGCGGGTCAGGGCGGTGGGCGGTGCCTTGGGCAGAGAAGGGCGGCTCATGCGCGCAGGGCCTCCAGCAGCTCCCGGCCCAGCGCCGTGCCAGCTTGCAGGCGCAGTTCGCGTGGCGCGGGCGGGGCCTCGTCCAAGTCTTCAGTGGTGCTGGCCGCCTCCGTGTCGGCCAGCACGCGCAGGTTCAACACCAGGTCGGCCGGGGGCAGCACGCTGGCGGCTTTTTCAGGCCATTCGGCCAACTTCAGGCCGGGGCTGGCAAACAGGTCGCGAAAGCCCGCGTCCTCCCACTCGCGCGGGTCATTGAAGCGGTAGAAGTCAAAGTGCCAAATCCGCAGGCGCTGCGCCTCCTGACCCACTTCGTGGGGCTCGACCACCGCGTAGGTGGGGCTTTTGATGCGTCCGCTCACGCCCAGGGCGCGCAGCAGGTGGCGCACGAAGGTGGTCTTGCCTGCCCCCAGGTCGCCGTGCAGTTCGATGAAGGCATGGCGCACCCCCGGCAAGGCAGCCAGGCGCTGGGCGAAGGCCGCGGTGTCGTCTTCGCAGGTCCAGGTTTGCAGCAAGGCGGGGGTCGGGTGGGGCATGGGGGTGGGGCTTCCTACAATTCCAGGGTGCACAACTACAGCAGTCAACTCGTTTCCCGTCTCCAGGCCTGGGCACTGGAACTCGGATTTTCCCAAATCGGCGTGGCCGGCGTGGACTTGAGCAGCGCCGAGCCCGGCTTGGAGGCTTGGCTGGCGGCGGGGTTCCACGGCAGCATGGATTACATGGCTGCGCATGGCCTGAAACGGGCCCGGCCGGCCGAACTGCTGCCCGGCACGGTCAGCGTGCTCACGGCGCGCATGGATTATCTGCCGGCCAACACCCCCGGTGACTGGGTCGCCCGCGAATGGTCACGCCACCAGCGTCCGGGCGAGGCCGTGGTCTCGGTCTATGCCCGGGGGCGTGATTATCACAAGGTCTTGCGCAGCCGATTGCAAAAACTGGCCGATCGCCTGGCCGCCGAGGTGGGGCCGCTGGGCTACCGGGTGTTCACGGACTCGGCCCCGGTGTTGGAGGTGGAGCTGGCCCAGCGCAGTGGCCAGGGCTGGCGCGGCAAGCACACCCTGGTGCTGAACCGCGAAGGCGGCTCGATGTTCTTTCTGGGCGAGATTTTTCTGGACCTGGCCCTGCCGCCCACCGAGCCGGTGTCGGCCCACTGCGGCCAGTGCAGTGCCTGCCTCAGCGCCTGCCCGACCCAGGCCATTGTGGCGCCGCACCGGGTGGACGCGCGGCGTTGCATCTCCTACCTCACCATCGAGCACGACGGCCCCATTCCGCTGGCATTCCGGGCCCTGATGGGCAACCGCATTTACGGTTGTGACGACTGCCAGTTGGCCTGCCCCTGGAACAAGTACGCCCAGCGCTCGGCCCTGCCTGATTTTGATGAGCGCGCGGGTTTGTCGGGCTCGAGTCTGGCCACACTGCTGGGCTGGTCGGAGGCCGAATTTCTGCGTCGCACCGAGGGGGGGCCGATCCGCCGCATTGGTCATGCACGCTGGCAGCGCAACCTGGCCGTGGCGGCGGGCAATGCGCTGCATTCGAGCGCTCTCCCTGAGCCCGAGGCGCTGGCCTTGCGGGCGATTTTGCAGGCGCTGCGGCCCGAGGCCTCGGCCCTGCTGGCCGAGCACCTGGATTGGGCCCTAGCGCAACACCCCCAGCGCGAAGGGCAGGCTGACCATGCCCAGCAGGGTTGAGAGGGTGACCAGGCCGGCCACATAAGCCCCGTTGTAGCCCATGCGCGCCGCCAGCACATAGCAGGTCGAGGCGGTGGGCAAGGCCGAAAACGCGAGCAGCACGGTGGTTTGCACGTTGTCCAGCGCAAAGGCCCGCGCCAGGCCCCAGGCCAGCAGCGGCAGGACCAGGTGGCGGATGGTGAGCACCGAGGCCGCCAGCGTCTTGGCCCGTGCCAGCTGGCCAATCTCCATGCCTGCACCGGCCGCCATCAGGCCCAGCGCCAGGGAGGCGGCGCCAATGCGCGACACCGTGGGCTCCAACCAGACCGGCATGGTGAAGCCGGCCAGGTTGGCCGCGAGTCCGCTGGCCGTGGCGATCACCAAGGGATTGCGCAGCACCTCGCCCACAAAGCCACGTTGCCCCCCCCGCGCCATGGGCCAGACCGCGGCGATGTTGAAGATGGGCACACAGACCCCGATCAGCACGGCAATCAACAACATGCCTTGCGGGCCCGCCAGCCGATCGGTGATGGCCAATGCGATGAAGGAGTTGAAGCGAAATGCCACTTGCACGCTGGCCGCGTGTTCGCGGCCCCGCACGTGGCGCCCGAGCCAGGGCCACCACGGCAGGCTGTAGGACAGCGCAATGCCCGACAAACCCATCAGCACCCCCGCCATCAACAAGCCCGAGGCGGCATCCAGGTTGAGCGGACTTTTCACGATGGACTGGAACAGCAGCACCGGGAAGAGAAAGAAGTAGACCAGGCTCTCCACCTGCTGCCAGACCGTGCGGTTCAGGGCGGTGTAACGGCACAGCAAAAAGCCGCAAAGAATGAGCGAGAAGTCTGGAAAAAGCAGTTGGGCGTAGTTCACCGCTCGAGAATAACAGCCCACCTTCTGCCGGGTTTCCACTTAGTGGAGAAACACATGCGCAAGCGCTTCTGAAGCCGTTACGATCTTGGATTGAATTACGGTTCCCAAGGAGATTTTTCATGCATCGCCGCACCTGGACTGCACTCATGCTCAGCGCGCTGACCAGCGCCACCTTCGCTCAAAGCTACCCCAACAAGGCCGTTCAATTGGTCGTGCCCTTTGCCCCCGGTGGCACCACCGACATCATTGCGCGCACCATCGCCGACCCGCTGAGCAAGGCCCTGGGCCAGCCGGTGGTGGTGGTCAACAAGGCGGGCGGCGGCGGCGTGGTGGGGGCCACCGAAACCGCGCGTGCCGTGCCTGACGGCTACAGCCTGGGCGTGGCCACGGTGTCCACCACGGCAGCCAACCCGGCCATCAACCCCAAGATCTCGTACAACCCGCTGACGGACTTCACGCCCATCATCAATGTGGCGGCCACCCCGAACATCATCGCGGTGCACCCCAGCTTCCCGGCCAAGGACTACAAGGGCTTTCTGGCGGAGGTGAAGAAGTCGCCGGGCAAGTACTCGTACTCCTCGTCGGGCACGGGGGGCATTGGCCACCTGCAAATGGAGCTGTACAAGAACCTGGCCGGCATCTTTGTGACCCACATCCCCTACCGCGGTGCCGGCCCGGCGCTCAATGACACGGTGGCCGGTCAGGTTCCGATGATTTTTGACAACCTGCCCTCGGCCATGCCCTTCCTGAAGGAAAACCGCCTGGTGCCCATCGTGGTGGCGGCCCCTCAGCGCGTGCCGGCACTGCCCAATGTGCCCACCTTCAAGGAAGTGGGTCTGGAGCCGGTGAACCGCATGGCCTACTACGGCATCTACGGCCCCAAAGGCCTGCCCAAGGAAGTCGTCGACAAGGTCAACGCCGGTGTGCGCAAGGCCCTGGAAGACCCGGCGGTGCGCAAGCGCATCGAAGACACGGGCTCGATCATCGTGGCCAACACGCCCGAGCAGTTTGCCGAGCAGATCAAGGCTGAATTCGACACCTACAAGCGCGTGGTCACGCAGCAGAAGCTGACCCTGGACTGAGCGCAAGCTGGCGCGCAGCCTGTCCTCCAGCCCGGCTTTGGCCGGGCTTTTTTCATGGCGGCGGTGTACCCGGGCCGTGGCATAGTGCGCTTTGCCTTTTCTGAAGTCGTGACCTTGAAATCCAAGCCCTCGCCCGTGCTCTTGTCGCCTGCCAGCCAAGACGCCATTGACGCATTCATCGATGCCCTGTGGCTGGAGGACGGCCTGGCGCACAACACCCTGGCGGCCTACCGCAAGGACCTGAGCCTGTACGCCGACTGGCTGGGGCCTCAGGGTTTGAGTCTGGATCACACCGCCGAAGAGCACCTGCGCCAGTACTTTGATGCGCGCCATGCCAGCACCCGCGCCAGCACCTCCAACCGACGCCTGACGGTGTTGCGCCGCTACTTCCACTGGGCCTTGCGCGAGCGCCGGGTCAACGCCGACCCCACCCTGCGTCTGCTGGCCGCGCGCCAGCCTTTGCGCGTGCCCAAGACCCTCAGCGAAGCCCAGGTCGAGGCCTTGCTGGCCGCGCCCGACACCAGCACACCGCTGGGCCTGCGCGACCGTGCCATGCTGGAGTTGATGTACGCCAGCGGCCTGCGGGTGTCCGAACTGGTGGGCCTGCGCTTGTTCGAGTTGGGGCTCAAGGAGGGGGTGCTCAAGGTCATGGGCAAGGGCGACAAAGAGCGCCTGGTGCCCTTTGGCGAGGTGGCCCGTGATTGGCTCACCCGCTACCTGGCCGAGGCGCGCGCGCAGATCCTGGGGGGGCAAAGTTCGGACGACCTGTTTGTCACCCAACGCGGCCAGCGCATGACGCGGGTCATGTTCTGGGTCATCGTGCGCAAGAACGCGCAACTGGCCCACATCCACAGCCCCCTGTCGCCGCACACGCTGCGCCACGCTTTCGCCACGCATTTGCTCAACCATGGCGCCGACCTGCGCTCGGTGCAGCTCTTGCTGGGCCATGCCGACATTTCCACCACCACCATCTACACCCACGTGGCGCGCGAGCGCTTGCGCCAACTGCATGCCGTGCACCACCCGCGCGGCTGAGCGGCAGGGCCAGGCCGGCGCCACCGATCTTCTAGGAACGACATGACCCCCTTGTCCCGACGCCAACTCCTGGTCGGTGCCCCGCTGGCGCTGGGCCTGACCCCGACTTGGGCCCAAAGCCCTGCTCCTTGGCCGAGTCGGCCGCTGCACATCCTGGTGGCCTACCCGCCCGGCGGTGTCAGTGATGCCGTGGCCCGCCTGCTGGCCGAACAATTGCAGCCCGCCCTTGGCGTGTCGGTCCTGATCGAGAACAAGGCTGGTGCCAGCGGTGCCATTGCCATGGATGCCGTGGCCAAGGCCGCGCCCGATGGCTACACCCTGACTTTCAGTGCGATCAGCCCGTTGACCCTCAGCCCGCACCTGGGGCGGGTGCCCTACGACCCGCTGCGCGATGTGCAGCCCGTGGTGCAGGTCATGAGCTCACCGGTGCTGCTGTTGGCGACCTCGGCCACCCCTGTGCGCGACTTCGCGGGGCTGCTGGCGCAAGCGCGGCAACGCCCTGGTGGCTTGCGCTGGGCCACGGCGGGGCAGGCCTCGCTGGGCCACATCATGCTGGAGCAGCTCAAGGCGGCGGCCCAGGTCGACATCACCCATGTGCCGTACAAGGGGGGCGGCCAGCAGATGACCGATGCACTCAGTGGGCAATTTGAAGTGCTGTCCACCAACGCCAGCGCCGCCGTGCTTCAGCACATTGCCTCAGGGCGCTTGCACCCTTTGGCGGTGGGCAGCGCGCAGCGACTGGACACCTTGCCCAAGGTGCCGACCCTGGCCGAGCTGGGTTATGCGGCAGCGAACCTCGCGTCTCAGTTTGCCTTGTTTGCGCCCGCCCGCACGCCGCAGGCCGTGGTGGAGCGCGTGAACGAGGAGGTGAACCGGGTGTTGGCCCGGCCCGAGGTGCGCCAGCGCCTGCTGGCTTCCGACAACCAGCCCGCCGGAGGCAAACCTGCCGACCTGGCGCGCCTGATCGCGCAGGAGTCCGAGGCCAACGCGCGCATCATCCGCACCGCGGGCATCAAGCCCGATTGAGTCCGTGGACGCTGGGCGAGGGCCGCAGCCGGCCCATCGGCTGCGGAAGCCTCGTTATGGTGCACCCGTTTGCGAAGGTGCACCAAATTGGATGGTGGGTCTGGCCCTCAGTCGTTGAGGGATTCAGCCCAATCCAGGGCTTGCAAATGAGCCCAGTTGACTTGGCGGTTGGACAGGTGAAGCTCGGTGGCGACACGGGCGAACACCGCGTCATCGCCAGTTTCGCAGGCGATGGTCAATTCGAGCAGAGGCCAGAACAGGCCTGATTTGTTGAGCAAGGCGTCGACCACGTTCTGCGGCAAGGACACCGTGTCCAGGGCCTTTTCCAGCGAGATGCCGAGCATGGTGTCGAGCAGCGAGAACACGCCCACGATGAAGGCGTTGTCGAACTCCTCTGGCGGCAGCAATTCGGCAGCCAGCAACTCCATCAAACGCCCGCGCACCACGGCGGTGCTGCCCACCGCCGGGGGGGCACCTTCTTTGGAGGTGGTCAGCAGCAGGGCGGCCCAGCGGAACAGCTTCTTCATGCCGAGCATCATCACGGCGTGGCGGAAGGAGGTGACCTCCACCTGCAGGCCAAAGCCCGCCGAGTTGATGAAACGCAGCAGGTTGAAGGACAGGGTGGGATCCTTCTTGAGCAGGTCTTCGATTTCGGCGGCGTCGGCTTGCTTGCGAACCAGGTTGATCAACTGAATGATCGTCGCCTGGGCCGGGCGGATGGTCTTGGCCTGCACCAGCGCGGGCTTGGCAAACCAGAAGCCCTGGAACAGCTTCACGCCCAGGGCGCTCATGCGCTCGAACTGCTCGGCGGTTTCCACCTTCTCGGCAATCATTTCGGCGCGGGTGTTGGCGCGCGCAAACTTGATCAAGGGCTCGGCCAGCTCGGGCCGCAGCGTGTTCATCTCGATCTTGATGAAGGACGCCAGGGGCAGCCAGGAGGCATAGGCACGGCGCAGCATCTGGTGCGGGAAGGCGAGGCGAAAGCCACGCTCCTTGAGGGCTTGCAGCACCACGGCGCGCTGCTCGATCAAGGGCACGTCGTCGGTGGGCATGGGCGGAACTTCCAGCACCACTTTTTCAGGGCTGATCAGTTCCAGGTGGCCGCCGGCCAAGCTGTCGTGGGTGCAGTTGATGAACACCGTCTTCTTGCCCACCAGGGCTTCGGTGCCGGCATAGGACAGCGCGTTGAACAGCAAGGCCGCGTCGCTGGCAGCGGTGTGGGCGGTCGCGCGGGTGGATCGGTCGAACAGCTCATAGCCATAGACGGCACGGTGCTCGTTCACGATGGGCTGGCGCGCAATGACCGCCGCGTTCTCGAGGTCCGCGTCGGGTGTCGCGCCTTCTTCCAAAGGCACGGGGGCCGTTTCGGCCAGGGGAGGATGGGGGTTGTGGCTCATGGCGGATCCTTCCTGTTGTTCTTATGGGGGCTTGGGGGAAATCGAAGGGCCCCAGCGTCAGGCCTGGGTCACCATCTGGTCAGCCCAGGCCAGGGCCTGCAAATGGGCCCAGTTGGCTTGTTGGCCCGACAGCTGGAGGGCCTGGCAGGCCGAGTTGAAGCGATCTTCGTCACCCAGTTCACAGGCGCTGGCCAACTCCAGCAACGGCGCGTAAGGCCCTTGTTGGTGAACCAGCACGTCCATCACGCTTTGGGGCAGGGTCAGCATTTCCACGGCCTGGGACATGGGCACGCCCAGCATCACATCGAGCAGCGAGAAGATGCCTGAGACAAAGGCGTTGTCCGCATCTTCGGGCGTCATGACCTGTTCGGCCAGCAGTTCCATCAACCGGCCGCGCACCACGGCCATGTTGCCAATGGTGGCCTGACCGTCCGAGGACTTGGTGGCAGTGAGCAGCAGGGCGGCCCAGCGGAACAACTTCTTCAGGCCCAGCAGCATGACGGCCTGGCGGAACGAGGTGACTTCACGGGCGTAGCCAAAGCCTGCCGAGTTGATCAGGCGCAGCAGGTTGAAGGCCAGGCCGGCATCTTTCTTGAGCACTTCTTCAATCTCGGCCGTGCTGGCCTGGTTGCGCACCAGGTTGATGAGCTGAATGATGTGCGCCTGCGACGGGCTGACGATGCGGGTCTTGACCAGGGTCGGCTTGGCGAACCAATAGCCTTGGAACAGCTGGACACCCAAGCTGGAGACGCGGTCGTACTGTTCGGCGGTCTCGACTTTTTCGGCGATCAGTGCCGCATCGGTGCTGCGGCGTGCTGCTTTCACAACCTCTTTGAGCTGGCTGTTCGGGATCAGGCTCAGGTCCAGCTTGACGAAGGCGGCCAGGGGGCGCCACAAGGCGTAGGCCGGCTCCAGCACGTACTGGCCGAAGGCCAGGCGAAAGCCACGCTGGCGCAGTTGGGCCAGGATGGGCAGGCGGTGTTCAATGTCCTGAGCCGAGGCGTTGTCCACCGCGGGGATCTCCAGCACCACGCGCTCGGGGTTGACCAGGTCCAGGTGGCCGCCACCCAGGCTGGCGTGGGTGCAGTTGACGAACAAGAACAACTTGCCAAACAGGTCTTCGTCGCCCACGTGGGACAGGGCGTTGAACACCAGGGACACGTCGGATGCCGCCGTGTGATCGCCGCTGGCCTGGCTGCGGTTGAACAACTCATAGCCCACGATTTGGTGGCCTGCGTCCACGATGGGTTGGCGCGCGATCATGGGCGACCCCTTCTCCACTCCGGCGTTGCGGTTGGAGAGGATGTCGGACGCGGTGATCGGGGGGGCAGTCATGGCAGGCAGGTCTTTCTTTGGCCGTATTTTAGGGACGAACGGCACTGGGCGCCGGATTGTTCCATGCCCATTCAGCGGCTTTTCCGGGGCTTAACCATTTTGGAGCCACGCCATCTCCACATCCGTGAATCCTGCACGGCGACGCGCGTTTTCATTGAAGGGGGGCTTCAAGCGGGGCGCCTCGTGGCGCTGGGTCAGCACGGGGTAGTGTTCGGTCGGGTCCAGGCCTTGGCGCTCGCACAACCAGCGGTACCAGTGGTTGCCAATCGCCACATGGCCCACCTCGTCGCGCAAGATGATGTCGAGCAGGGCCACGGCCTCCAGTGCGTCGGGGCTGCCGATCTGGCGCAGCTTGGCCTGGATCAAGGGCGTGGCGTCCAGGCCGCGCGCCTCCAGCGTGCGGGGGACCAGGGCCATGCGCGCCAGCACGTCGCCGGCGGTGCGTTCGCACATGGACCACAGACCTTGGTGGGCCGGAAAGTCGCCATAGTCCCAGGGTCGGCCCAGGTGCGGCATGCGCTGCAGGTGCTCGCGCAGCAGGCTGAAGTGGTAGGCCTCTTCGCGCGCCACGCGCAACCAGTCGGCGTAGTAGTCGCGCGGCATGCCGTCAAAACGCCAGACCGCGTCGAGCGCCAGGTTGATGGCGTTGAATTCAATGTGGGCAATCGAGTGCAGCAGGGCGGCCCGGCCCTCCAGCGTGGTGGGCGAGCGCTTGACCACGCTGGTGTGTTTGACCAGCTCTGGGCGCTCCGGGTGGCCGGGCAGGGACTGGCCTGGCGGCAGCTGGGGACCGCCCTCGGTGTCCAGCGTCAGCTGCTCGAATTGGGTGTGTAAATCGATGGTGGCCGCTACTTTTTGCGCGGGATCGGTGAGGCACAAGACCTGCAGTGCACGGTGACGAAGCTCCATCTCTACAATTCTAGGCTGCACCGGGTGGACAAGGCCTTGACTTGAGAAACAGGCCGCCACCCCTTACATGGGTTTTTTGGAGACAAAGCAATGGCTGTGTATGCGTTGGATGGCGTGGCGCCTCAGGTGGCTGAATCGGCTTGGGTGGCGGACAGCGCCCAGGTCATGGGGCAGGTGAGTTTGGGCGCGGACGCCAGCGTCTGGTTTGGCACCGTGGTGCGTGGGGACACCGAGTCGATCTCGATTGGCGAGGGCTCCAACATCCAGGACGCCAGCGTGCTGCATGCCGACCATGGCAAGCCGCTGGTGGTGGGGCGGCATGTGACGGTGGGCCACCAGGTCATGCTGCATGGCTGCACCATCGGCGACGAGTCACTGATCGGCATTGGTGCCGTGGTGCTCAACGGGGCGCGCATCGGCAAGAACTGCCTGGTGGGCGCGGGTTCGCTGGTCACCGAGGGCAAGGAGTTCCCCGATGGCTCGATGATCCTGGGCAGCCCCGCCAAGGTGGTGCGCCAGCTCAGCCCGGAGCAGATGGAGGGGCTTCGCCAAAGTGCGAAGCATTACATTGACAACGCCCGCCGCTTCAAGGCGGGTTTGCGCCGCATCGACTGAGCCCAGGGGGGCTTGGCGCGGCAGCGTTTTTCAGGAATTTTGCGTGTCTGAACTTCACAAGTTTATTTTTGACGGCCTGCCGGTGCGCGGCATGATCGTGCGCTTGACCGACGCCTGGACCGAGATCCAGGCCCGTCGTGCGGCCAACACCCAGACTGGGCCTTACCCGGCGCCGGTGCGTGAGCTGCTGGGCGAAATGGCCGCCGCGGGTGTGCTGATGCAGTCGAACATCAAGTTCAACGGCGCTTTGGTGCTGCAGATCTTTGGCGACGGCCCGGTCAAGGTCGCTGTGACCGAGGTCCAGCCCGACCTGAGCCTGCGCGCCACCGCCACCCTGGTGGGGGAGGTCAGCGAAACCGCCAGCCTCAGCCAGATGGTCAACCTCAACAATGGCGGGCGTTGCGCCATCACGCTGGACCCCAAGGACAAGTTCCCGGGCCAGCAGCCCTACCAAGGCGTGGTGCCCCTGTTTGGCGACCAGGGCGAGAAGCTCGAGAAGCTCAGCTCGGTGCTCGAGCATTACATGCTGCAAAGCGAGCAGCTTGACACCTGCCTGGTGCTGGCCGCTGACGACAAAGTGGCCGCTGGCCTGCTGATCCAGCGCCTGCCGCTGGAGGGCGAAGGCAACCTGGCGGGCAGCCTGCGCTCGGAGGCCAATGAGGACGAAATCGGCCTCAATGAGCACTACAACCGCATTGCGCTGCTGGCCTCCAGCCTCAAGCGCGAAGAGCTGCTGACGCTGGATGTGGACACGATTCTGCGCCGCCTGTTCTGGGAGGAGAAAGTGTCGCGCTTCGAGCCCCTGCAGGGCGAGACCGCACCACGCTTTGCCTGCCGCTGCAGCCGTGACCGCGTCAGCCAGATGCTGCGCAGTCTGGGCGTGGAAGAGGCTGAAAGCATCCTGGCCGAGCAAGGCCAGATCGAGGTGGCGTGTGAGTTCTGCGGCCAGCAGTACCGCTATGACGCGGTCGATGCGGCCAGCATCTTCACTCAGGGTGAGCGCCTGGTGGACGGCATCAAGACCGTGCAGTGAAACAGCGTTGAGCGCTGCTCGCCGCGCCAGCCCTTGAACCGGCTGGACCTCCCCAACGCACCCCAACGCCCCGCGTGCGGGGCGTTTTTCATGGCACCGAGCGCGCGGCCAGCAGGCCCGTGAACAGCTTGTGTTCGCAGCCGCCGTCGCTGCAGTGCTCGCATTGCCAGGGCTTGTTGAGGCGGGCCTCATCGCGTTGCTGGCGCAGGCGCTCGCCCAGGGCTTCGGCTTGGGGCAAGGCCTGCAGCCAGGGCAGGCCGACCAAGGCGCTCAAGGCGTTGTGGCCGCGCTCGGCCCCTTGGCCATAGACCACCTTGTAGGGCAAGCGCTGCGCTTGAAGGGCTTGGCGCAGCAGGGCGTCGACGGGCTCACGCACCTGGGGACCGTCGCGCTGCAGACCATCGGCCACCCAGGGCAGGTCCAAGCCGGTCAGCAGGCTCAGCCCATAGCGGGCCTGCGCCTGGGCGGCGTGGGCGTAAAGGCTGCGGTCGGCAAACAAGAAGTCGCTGTAGACCGCCGTCATCAGGGCCGAGGTGTCGGCCAGCACCAGGGGGTGGCGCTGGGCGGCCTCGGCAATGCGCTGGGCCTGGGTGTGGGCGATGTCGGCTTGCTCGTCGGGGCGCGGCGTGCGGCCTTGCTCGTCGCACCATTGGCGCAAGGTCTCGGGCACGACCGCGCAGTCCAGGCCACAGTCGCGCAGGGCCTGGGCCAGGCTCAGGGTGAGGGCGGTTTTGCCGGTGCTTTCAGCCCCCAGCAGGCAGATGACGTGCTGCAAATCAGGCATGGTGAACCTGAGGGCGTTGCAGGTCTTGGCGCCAGGCGCGCCAGCCCACCACGCTGAGCACGGTGAACAGCCCATAGAGCACGGTGGTCAGCCACAGGCCTTTGTAGGCGAACAGGCCCATGCTGACCACGTTGACGGCCAGCCAGATGAGCCAGTTCTCTGGGTGTTTGCGGCCCAGCAGCACCTGCCCGACCAGGCTGGCTGCCGTGGGGAAGGCGTCCCACCAGGGGACATCGGTGTCGGTGAAGCTGAGCAGGAACCAGCCCGTCAGCGGCCACAGGCCCGCGCAAGCCAGCACGGTCCAGCGTCGGCCCCGGGGGCTGAGGGCGGTGACGCGCAGCGGCGCCTCTTGGCCCGCTTGCTGGCCTCGGCCCTTGAGCCACTGGGTCCAGCCCCAGCCGGCCAAGGCGGCAAAGAAGAGTTGCAGCACGGCGTCGCCATAGAGGCGGCTGCGCCAGAACACCAGCAAATAGAGCAGGGAGCTGAGGATGGCCAGTGGCCAGCCCCAATGAATTTGTCGGATGTTGCAGCCCACCATGGCCAAAGCCAGCGCAAAGGCAAGCACTTCGGTCCAACTGGTTGGGGTGCCCCAGAGTTCAAACGCGGTGGCGAACAGGGCGTCCATGGGTGGGGGAGGGGAGGCTGCGGCCGCCGGCCGCAGCGCTCATTTGGTGATCTGGACGAAGATCTCGTTGGGCTTGACCATGCCCAGTTCGATGCGGGAGCGCTCTTCGACCATGGCCAGGCCTTCTTTGAGGTCGTTGACCTCGGAGGCCAGTTGGTCGTTGATGCGCTGGGCCGCCGCGTTGCGGGCTTTTTGCTCGTCAATCTTTTGCTGCAATCCCGCGACATTGGGAATGCTGCCGCGGCCCAGCCAGAGCTGGGCGTGCAGCAGGCCGAGCACGGCCAGCAACAGCACGGGGAGCAGGCGCACGCCCATGGTCAATCCACCGGCGCTCAGCGCAGGTTGTAGAAGGCCGCACGGCCGGGGTAGTGGGCCACGTCACCCAGGTCTTCTTCGATGCGCAGCAGCTGGTTGTACTTGGCGATGCGGTCGCTGCGGCTCATGGAACCCGTCTTGATCTGACCGGCGTTGGTGCCCACGGCGATGTCGGCAATCGTCGAGTCTTCGGTTTCGCCCGAGCGGTGGCTGATGACGGCGGTGTAGCCGGCCGTCTTGGCCATTTCGATGGCAGCGAAGGTTTCGGTCAGGGTGCCGATCTGGTTGATCTTGATCAGGATCGAGTTGGCAATGCCCTTGTCGATGCCTTCTTTCAGGATCTTGGTGTTGGTGACGAACAGGTCGTCGCCCACGATCTGGACTTGCTTGCCCAGGCGCTCGGTCAGGTGCTTCCAGCCATCCCAGTCGCCTTCGGCCATGCCGTCTTCGATGCTGATGATGGGGTACTTGTCGCACCAGGTGGCCAGGATGTTGGTCCACTCTTCAGCCGACAGCACCAAGCCTTCGCCTTCGAGGTGGTACTTGCCGTCCTTGTAGAACTCGCTGGCAGCGCAGTCCAGGCCCAGGGCGATTTGCTCGCCGGCCACGAAACCGGCCTTGTCGATGGCTTCGAGGATCAGCTGGATGGCGGCTTCATGGCTGGCCACGCTGGGTGCGAAACCACCTTCGTCACCGACGGCGGTGCTCATGCCCTTGTCGTTGATGATCTTCTTGAGGGCGTGGAACACTTCGGCGCCGTAGCGGACGGCTTCGCGGAAGGTGGGGGCACCGACCGGGATGATCATCAGTTCTTGCAGATCGAGGTTGTTGTTGGCGTGGGCGCCACCGTTGATGACGTTCATCATCGGCACCGGCAATTGCATGCCACCCATGCCGCCGAAGTAGCGGTACAGCGGCAGGCCCGATTCCTCAGCTGCGGCGCGGGCCACAGCCATCGACACGGCCAGCATGGCGTTGGCGCCCAGGCGGCTCTTGTTGTCGGTGCCGTCGAGGTCGATCAGGGTCTTGTCCAGGAAGGCTTGCTCGGACGCGTCCAGGCCCAGCACGGCTTCGGAGATTTCGGTGTTGATGTTCTCCACCGCGCGCAGCACGCCCTTGCCCAGGTAACGGCTCTTGTCGCCGTCACGCAGTTCGATGGCTTCGCGGCTGCCGGTCGAGGCGCCCGAGGGCACGGCGGCGCGGCCCATGACGCCCGATTCGAGCAGCACGTCGCACTCGACGGTGGGGTTGCCGCGGCTGTCCAGCACTTCACGGCCTACGATGTCTACGATTGCACTCATGTTTCTTCTTTCAATACAAACACAAAAACTGGGGGGCTGAAGACGCACGGCCTGCAGTCGGCCGCGCCGTCGGATCAGACCCCTTCAACCACGATCATGCGCATGATGGCCGCGCCTTCGCGGGCTGCGCGGGCTCGGCCGTATTCGGGCGAATCATAAAAGACCCGTGCGGCGGCCACATCCGCAAACTTCAGGATCACCAGGCGCTCGGGCGCCCAGTCGCCTTCGAGCACTTCGACTCGGCCACCGCGCACGCACACCTCGGCTTGGTAGGCCTGCATGGCGGCGGTGGACCACTTGCGGTACTCCTCGTACTGCACCGGGTTGGTCACGCTGACATGGGCGATGATGTAGGCGCTGCTCATTCGAAGTGGTCCTCAAGGAAGCCGTTCTTCTTGGTCACGCTGTCGAGCGCGACCAGGGTTTCGAGCAGGGCCTTCATGTGCTTCAGGGGCACGGCGTTGGGGCCGTCGCTGAGCGCCTGGCTGGGGTTGGGATGGGTTTCCATGAACAGACCGGCCACGCCCACGGCCACCGCCGCACGCGACAGCACCGGCACCATCTCGCGCTGGCCACCCGAGCTGGTGCCCTGGCCGCCGGGCAACTGCACGCTGTGGGTGGCATCAAACACCACCGGGGCGCCGGTCTCGCGCATGATGGCCAGGCTGCGCATGTCGCTGACCAGGTTGTTGTAGCCAAAGCTGGCGCCACGCTCGCAGGCCATGAAGCTGTCTTCGGGCAGGCCGGCGTCGCGGGCAGCAGCGCGGGCTTTGTCGATGACGTTCTTCATGTCGTGCGGGGCCAGGAACTGGCCCTTCTTGATGTTCACCGGCTTGCCCGATTGGGCCACGGCACGGATGAAATCGGTCTGGCGGCACAGGAAGGCGGGGGTCTGCAGCACGTCGACCACCGAAGCCACTTGGGCGATTTCAGCCTCGCTGTGCACATCGGTGAGGATCGGCACATTGAGGGTCTTCTTGACCTTGGCCAGGATCTCCAGGCCGCGCTCCATGCCGGGACCGCGGAAGCTGGTGCCCGAGGAGCGGTTGGCCTTGTCGTAGCTGCTCTTGAAGATGAAGGGAATGCCCAGGCTCTGGGTGATTTCCTTCAGGGTGCCCGCCGTGTCCATCTGCAGCTGCTCGGACTCGACCACGCAAGGGCCGGCGATCAGGAAAAAGCGGTGGTCCAGCCCGATGTCAAAGCCGCAGAGTTTCATGCTTGGGTCTCCAGTGGCGCTCAGGCCGTTTTCTTGTGGCCAGCGGCTTGGTGTTCCACCGCGGCTTTGATGAAGGCGTTGAACAGCGGGTGGCCGTCCCACGGGGTCGACTTGAACTCGGGGTGGAACTGCACGCCCATGTACCAGGGGTGCACGCTTTGCGGCAGTTCAACGATTTCAGTCAGTTGCTCGCGCTGCGTCAGCGCCGAGATCACCAGGCCGGCTTGGCGCAGTTGATCCAGGTAGTTGACGTTGGCTTCGTAGCGGTGGCGGTGGCGCTCGGTGACCACGTCGCCGTAGATCTGGTGTGCCAGGGTGCCGGGGGCCACGTCCGAGCTTTGGGCGCCCAGGCGCATGGTGCCGCCCAGGTCGGAGTTCTCGTCGCGCTTCTTGATCGTGCCGTCGGCGTCTTTCCACTCGGTGATCAGGGCGATCACGGGGTTCGGGCCTTCGGGTTCGAACTCGGTGCTGTTGGCGTCCTTCAAGCCGGCCACATGGCGGGCGTACTCGATGGTGGCCACTTGCATGCCCAGGCAGATGCCGAGGTAAGGCACCTGGGTCTCACGGGCGAACTGGGCGGCGCTGATCTTGCCTTCCACGCCGCGCTTGCCAAAGCCGCCTGGCACCAGGATGGCGTCGAACTGGCTCAGGCGCTTGACGTTGTCAGGCTCGATGGTTTCCGAGTCGATGTACTCGATCTTGACCGCGACATGGTTCTTCATGCCGGCGTGGCGCAGCGCTTCGTTGAGGGACTTGTAGCTGTCCGACAGGTCGACGTACTTGCCCACCATGGCGATGGTGACTTCGCCCTTGGGGTTTTCGGTCTCGAACACCAGGTCGTCCCAGCGCTTGAGGCTGGTCGGCGGGGTGTTCAGGCGCAGCTTGTCGCAGATCAGGCCGTCCAGGCCTTGCTCGTGCAGCATGCGGGGCACCTTGTAGATGGTGTTCACGTCCCACATGGAGATCACGCCCCACTCGGGCACGTTGGTGAACAGCGAGATCTTGGCGCGCTCGTCATCGGGGATGCGGCGGTCGGCGCGGCACAGCAGGGCATCGGCCTGGATACCGATCTCGCGCAGCTTTTGCACCGTGTGCTGGGTCGGCTTGGTCTTGAGTTCGCCCGCCGCTGCAATCCAGGGCACGTAGGTCAGGTGCACGAAGGCGGTGTTGTTCGGACCCAGGCGCAGGCTCATTTGGCGTGCGGCCTCAAGGAAGGGCAGGGACTCGATGTCGCCCACCGTGCCGCCGATTTCCACAATGGCCACATCCACGGCGTCCGGGGTGCCAAACGCGGCGCCGCGCTTGACGTATTCCTGGATCTCGTTGGTGATGTGGGGAATGACCTGCACGGTCTTGCCCAGGTAGTCGCCACGGCGCTCTTTTTCGAGCACGGATTGGTAGATCCGGCCAGTGGTGAAGTTGTTGGCCTTGTTCATGCGCGTTTCGATGAAACGCTCGTAGTGGCCCAGGTCCAGGTCGGTTTCAGCGCCGTCGTCGGTCACAAAAACCTCGCCGTGTTGGAACGGCGACATGGTGCCCGGATCCACGTTGATGTACGGGTCCAGCTTGATGAGGGTGACTTTGAGGCCCCGCGATTCGAGGATCGCGGCAAGGGAGGCTGAGGCGATTCCCTTGCCCAGGGAAGACACCACACCGCCGGTGACGAAGACGAATTTGGTCATGTCGGGTCGGGAGCAGGGGTCCCGGGAGGTGGTAAACGGAGATTATAAAGGTGCCGCTGCACAGGCAGCGGCGGCGTCGAAATTCAGAGCGGTTGCGGGGGGTGCAAATCAAATCCGCCAACCAGCGATTGTCGCAGGTGCTGCACCAGTGCGGTGACAGCCAAGGGCACATGGGCCGAATAAGGCCGAATCGCGTAGAGCTGGCGCGCGAAGGGGCCCACATTCGCCCACTCGGCCAGCACCACTTGCAACTGGCCGCTGCGCAGGCTGGCCTGGGCGCTGAAGTCGGGCAGCAAGGCGATGCCCAGGTCGGCCAGGGCCGCATCGCGCAGGGCTTCGCTGTTGTTGGCCGCCAGCGGACCGCGCACCGGGATGGTTTGGCGCTCTGTCCCCTGCTCGAAGGTCCAGGTGGGCGTGTCGCCACTGCGCGGGTAGTGCAGGCAGTCGTGCTGGGTCAGCGCCTGGGGGCTGTCGGGCACGCCGCGCCGGGCCAGGTAGGCGGGGCTGGCCACCAGCACCGAGCGGGTGGGGCACAAGGTCCAGGCCACATGGGTGTCGGGCACCTGGTCGCTGTGGCGGATGGCCAGGTCCAGCCCTTCCATGGCCAGAGAGGCCAGGCGGTCGGACAATTCCAGCTCCAGCCGCACCTCGGGGTATTGGCGCAAGAAATCCGCCAGGCGTGGCACCAGTTGCTGGCGCGCCAGGGCCACGGGCGCGGTCACCCGCAGCCGCCCGCGCGGGGTGCCGGCCAGGTCGCGCACGCTGGCAAAGCTGTGGGCAATGGTGTCGAAGGGCGCTTGGGTGTCGTCCACCAGGCGCTGGCCGGCCTCGGTCAGGCGCACGCTTCGGGTGGTGCGCTGCACCAGGGGCACGCCGGCCAGGCGCTCCAGTTCCGAGATGCGTTGGCTGACCGCCGCTTTGCTCACGCCCAGCCGCGCCGCGGCCGCCGTGTAGCTGCCCTGCTGGGCCAGCACGACCAACCAGTGCAGGTGGCCCCACAAGGTGTGGATGAGTTGTTCTTCCATGTCTTGATTGTTCATCAAATTGAACAATAAGTTCAGCGCAAGGGCCTAGGCAGGGGCCGAGGCCCTGCCTAGACTTCGCTCCACGCCATGGGAGCCCTGGCTGCCTCATCAGAGGGGCGAGGCCACCCAGCGGAGTCGAAATCCCCTTTTCTTTCCAAGAGGCAGCATGAGCCAAACCCTTTCCAGCGCCGATGTCGGCCACTACATCCAAGGCGCCACCACCGCCGGTGTCAGCACCCGTCGCCAGCCGGTTTACAACCCTGCCACTGGCGAGGTGAGTCGCCAAGTGCTGCTGGGCAGCGTGGCCGATGTGGATGCCGCCGTGGCGGCCGCCCAAGCGGCCTTCCCGGCCTGGGCGGACATGCCCCCGATCCGCCGGGGGCGCGTGATGTTCAAGTTCCTGGAACTGGTCAACCAGCACAAGGACACGCTGGCGCGCATGATCACGCTGGAGCATGGCAAGGTGTTCACCGACGCCCAGGGCGAGGTCAGCCGCGGCATTGACATCATCGAGTTCGCCTGCGGCATCCCGCAGTTGCTCAAAGGGGACTACACCGAGCAGGTCTCTACCGGCATCGACAACTGGACGATGCGCCAGCCCCTGGGCGTGGTGGCCGGCATCACGCCGTTCAACTTCCCGGTCATGGTGCCGATGTGGATGTTCCCGGTGGCGATCGCCGCTGGCAACACCTTTGTGCTCAAGCCCAGCCCCACCGACCCGAGCGCCAGCCTGTTCATGGCCGAGTTGCTCAAGCAGGCCGGCCTGCCGGACGGTGTGTTCAACGTGGTTCAGGGCGACAAGGAAGCGGTTGACGCGCTGCTGGTCCACCCGGACGTGAAGGCCGTGTCCTTTGTGGGTTCGACCCCGATCGCCAACTACATCTACGAAACCGGTGCCCACCACGGCAAGCGCGTGCAAGCCCTGGGCGGCGCCAAGAACCACATGGTGGTGATGCCCGACGCCGACATCGATCAGGTGGTGGACGCCTTGATTGGTGCCGGCTACGGCTCGGCGGGTGAGCGCTGCATGGCCATCAGTGTGGCGGTGCTGGTGGGCGACGTGGCCGACAAGGTCATCCCCAAGCTGCTGGAGCGCGCCAAGAGCCTGAAGGTGCTGGACGGCATGAACCTGGCCGCCGAAATGGGTCCCATCGTCACCGGCGCCGCCCATGCCCGCATCAGCGGCTACATCGAGGCGGGCGTGCAAGAAGGTGCCCAACTGCTGCTGGACGGCCGCGGCTTTGACGGCAAGACCGCGGGCCCTGGTTGTGACCAGGGCTTCTGGCTGGGTGGCACGCTGTTCGACCATGTCACGCCTGAGATGAAGATCTACAAGGAAGAGATCTTCGGCCCCGTGCTGTCCTGTGTGCGCGTGCCTGACTTCGCCACTGCCGTTCAGCTGATCAACGACCACGAGTTTGGCAACGGCGTGTCCTGCTTCACCCGCGACGGCAATGTGGCGCGCGAGTTCAGCCGCCGCATCCAGGTCGGCATGGTCGGCATCAACGTGCCGATCCCGGTGCCCATGGCCTGGCACGGCTTTGGCGGCTGGAAGAAGAGCCTGTTTGGCGACATGCACGCCTACGGCGAAGAGGGCGTGCGCTTCTACACCAAGCAAAAGAGCGTCATGCAGCGCTGGCCTGAAAGCATTGGCAAGGGCGCTGAGTTCGTGATGCCCACGGCCAAGTAAGACCGAGCCGTTACAGCCGGTACAGGGCCGCGCGGGTGGCCCGTCTTCTCGCCGAGAGGCGGGCTGGGCGGGGCACTGGCGCGGCTTTTTCTCGTCACCCGGCTTTTCAGGCTTCCCTGATCTTGCGCGGGGGTCTGCTACATTGCCGCATTCTTTGCCAACCGGGCCTTGTCCAGCAGGGCTTTTGTCACCATGGACCTCCAGGGAAAACACATTGTTTTGGGCCTCACCGGCGGCGTGGCTTGCTTCAAGTCCGCTGAGCTGTGCCGCGAACTGATCCGCCAAGGCGCCACGGTGCAGGTGGCGATGACCGAGGCGGCCTGCCAGTTCATCACCCCGGTCACCATGCAAGCCCTGTCAGGCCGCCCGGTGTACAGCTCGCAGTGGGATGGCCGCGAGGCCAACAACATGCCCCACATCAACCTCAGCCGGGAGGCCGACGCCATCGTGCTGGCGCCTTGCAGCGCTGACTTCATGGCCCGTCTGGTGCAGGGCCGTGCCGATGAGTTACTGAGCCTGCTTTGCCTGGCGCGCCCGATCGAGCGCGTGCCCCTGCTGATCGCGCCGGCCATGAACCGCGAAATGTGGGCCCACCCCGCCACCCAGCGCAACCTGACCCAGTTGCAGGCCGATGGCGCTGTGCTCTTGGGCGTGGCCAGCGGGGATCAGGCTTGTGGCGAGACCGGCGACGGGCGCATGCTCGAAGCGCTGGAGATCTGTGAAGAGGTGATTGCCTTCTTCCAGCCCAAGGTCTTGCGCGGACAGCGCGTGCTGGTCACGGCCGGCCCCACCTTCGAGGCCATTGACCCGGTGCGCGGCATCACCAACCACTCCTCGGGCAAGATGGGTTTCGCCATCGCGCGCGCTGCCCGCGAGGCGGGCGCCGAGGTCACCCTGGTGGCCGGTCCGGTGCACCTGCCCACGCCGCGCGGCGTGCGCCGCCTCAACGTGGTGTCGGCGCGCGACATGCTGGCCGCCTGCGTGCCGGCCGCCGAGTCGGCCGACGTGTTCATCGCCACGGCAGCGGTGGCCGATTGGCGCCCCGCCTCGGCCAGTGACCAGAAGATCAAAAAAGACGGCTCGGGCCAGACCCCCCAGCTGAGCTTTGTGGAGAATCCGGACATCCTGCACACCCTGGCGCAGAGCCCCCGCGCCCGCCAAGGCGCTTTGTATTGCGTCGGTTTTGCCGCCGAGAGCCATGACCTGGTGGCCCACGCCCAGGCCAAGCGCGCGCGCAAAGGCGTGCCGCTGCTGGTGGGCAACATCGGCCCGGCGGCCTTTGGTCAAGACGACAATCAGCTGCTGCTGGTGGACGATGCGGGCGTCTGTGAAACGCCCCGCGCCTCCAAGCTGACCCTGGCTCGCCAACTGGTGGCCGACATCGCCCGCCGCAAGGCCGGCTGAATATTTGAGATTTTTTGCATGAACATCGACGTCAAGATCCTCGACCCGCGCCTGGCGGATCAACTCCCCGCCTACGCCACCCCCGGCAGTGCGGGCCTCGACCTGCGCGCCTGCCTGAGCGAGCCGCTGACCCTGGCCCCCAACGCCTGGCAATTGGTGCCCACCGGTATCGCCATGTACCTGCAAGACCCGGGCTATGCGGCCATGATCCTGCCGCGCTCGGGCCTGGGTCACAAGCACGGCATCGTGCTGGGCAACTTGGTGGGTCTGATCGACAGCGATTACCAGGGCCAGCTGATGGTCAGCGCCTGGAACCGCAGCCCCACGCCCTACACCATCGAACCGCTGGAGCGCATTGCCCAGTTGGTCATCGTGCCCGTGGTGCAGGCCCAATTCAATGTGGTGAGCGACTTCGCGCCGACGCAGCGCGGTGAAGGCGGCTACGGCTCCACCGGCCAGGCCTGAGCAACCCGTCCTTGCGCACCGGGTGCTGCGGCGCCCCAAGGCAAAAAGCCCGCTGGCAGCGATGCCAGCGGGCTTTTCTCATGGGGTGGGTGAGGCTCAGTGCAATTGGTCGTTGCCCGGCGCCATCGGCTGGATGCGGAAGAAGCCGGTGCCAGCGGTGCCGCGGCCAATTTCTTCTTCGGTGGCTTCACGCACAGCGTGCACCTGCAGGTGCAGGCGAATCGCGATGCCCGACAGCGGGTGGTTGCCGTCCAGCACCACGTGCTCGGGGTAGATGTCGGTGACGGTGTAGAGCGCGTCGCGCGGCGCTTCGGCATGGCAACCCTCGGGCAGGGCGCTGCCTTCAAAAGTCATGCCTTCTTCGAGTTCGGCCGGGAAGAGCTGGCGGGGCTCGAGAAAGATCAGTTTCTCGTTGTACTCGCCAAAACCCTCTTCGGGTTCGATCTGCAGCTTGACCTTGGCGCCGGCCTCATGGCCTTGCAGAACCTCTTCGATTTTCTTCAGCAGATCATCGCCGCCGACCAGAAAGTCGACCGGTTCGTCCAGGATGTCGAGCTCTTCGCCCAGGGTGTCGGTGAGGGTCCAGGTCAGCGCGACCACGCATTGTTCAGTGATTTCCATAGGAGAATTGTCGCAGTTTGAGTTGCAGCCCGGTCACACGGGCCCTTTTTTGCCATGGACATTCACCAACCCCTCACCTTGCTCGGCGGCCTCACGCCCCAGCAATTCATGAAACGCCATTGGCAGAAAAAGCCTTTGCTGGTGCGCCAGGCCGTGCCCGGCTTCCAGCCCCTGCTGGAGCGCGGCGAGCTGTTCGAATTGGCCGCCAGCGAGGCCGTGGAGTCACGCCTGGTGCGCAACACCCAGCCCGGCTGGGCCGTGCGCTCGGGTCCGCTGCCCCGGCGCAGCCTGCCCGCGCTGAGCCAGCCCGACTGGACCCTGCTGGTGCAAGGCGTGGACCTGCACGACGAGGCTGTGCACCACCTGATGCAGGGCTTTCGCTTCATTCCGGATGCGCGGCTGGATGACTTGATGATCAGCTACGCCACACCGGGTGGCGGCGTGGGCCCGCACTTTGACAGCTACGACGTTTTCTTGCTGCAAGCCCACGGCAAGCGCCGTTGGCGCATCGGCCGGCAAAAAGACCTGAGCCTGCGGGAGGACACCCCGCTCAAGGTGTTGGCTAACTTCGAACCTGAGGAAGAGTTCGTGCTCGAACCGGGCGACATGCTCTACCTGCCGCCGCGCTATGCCCATGACGGCATCGCCGAAGACGAGTGCATGACCTACTCGATCGGCTTTCGCTCCCCCAAGCGTGACGAGCTGGCGCGCGAGGTGCTGCAGCGCCTGGCCGAGGACGCCGAAGACCTGGCCGGTGACGGCCTGTACCGTGATCCGACCCAGCCCGCCGTGGCCGATCCGGCCGCCATTCCCGAAGACTTGCACCTGTTCGCGGCGGATGCGCTGCAGCGGGTGCTCAACGACCCCGACGCCCTGGCCCGGGTGATTGGTGAGTACCTGACCGAGCCCAAGGCCCAGGTCTGGTTTGACAGCCAAGAAGACGGCGAGCCGCCGTCGCTGGCCGCCGGGGTGCGCCTGGACCGCCGCACCCGCATGCTGCACGACGAGCGTCATGTGTTCATCAATGGCGAGGGCTTCCGCGCTGCGGGCCGTGACGCGACCTTGATGCGCCAGTTGGCCAGCCTGCGCGTCCTGGGCGCCAAGGATGTGGCACGTTTGAGCGCTGGCGCACGCGAGCTGCTGCTTGAGTGGTGTCAGGCTGGGTGGCTGCACCCCATCCCGACCGAGGCCTGAGCCATGGTGGCCCGTCCCGCCGACGCCGATGCCACGCAGCCCTCATCCTCTTGGCCACCGGACGCCCTGCAAGGTCGCTTCGAAGGCCGAGAGGCCTTCGCCGAGCGCCTGCGCCTGGCCCTGGCCGAGGCGGCTCGCCTAGGCTGGCAGGAGATGGTGTGGAGTGACGCCACGTTTGAGGACTGGCCTTTGGGTGAGCGGGCCGTGGCCGAGTCCTTGCAGGCCTGGTCGCGCGGCGGTCGGCGCCTGCTGCTGCTGGCCTGTCACTACGACGAGGTGCAGCGTCGCCATGCGCGCTTTGTCCAGTGGCGCCGCACCTGGGATCACCTGATTGAGGCCCGAGCCTGCCGCCGTGCCGACCCTGGCGATTTGCCCAGCGCGCTCTGGAGTCCCGCCTGGATGCTGCAGCGCCTGGATTTGCAGCGCAGCACAGGGGTGTGCTCCACCGTACCCGAGCGCCGGGTTCAGTTGAGAGAGTCCCTGGACAGCTGGTGGCGCCGCGGTTCGCCTGCGTTTCCGGCATCCACTTTGGGGCTTTGATCCCTCCTCGGTGCGTGCTGGATGCGGGTCAAGGCCATGGCCACAGGTGTTTCTCGGCTGCTTTACAAAAATGACACACAAGGTCGCACTTTTTGCCGCTGTCAGTGTTTGTTGGGATTGACGAATACCTCCTATAATTTGAAGTTGAGTGAAATTTGCGCGGCATTCGTACAGCGCTCGCTCAGTCAGGTCGTTCGAGTTGATCAACCTGGCAACCGGAATTCTCTCTATCCAACAAGGAAACTTGAAATGAAGAAATCGCTCGTTTTGGCAACCCTGATTGCCGCTGCCGCCCTCGCCGCCTGCGGCAAGAAGGAAGAACCCGCTGCTGCTCCCGCACCCGCTCCCGCTGCTGCTCCGGCTCCCGCCGCTGAAGCTCCGGCCGCTCCCGCTGCTGCCCCCGCCGCTGACGCTGGCACCGCCACCACCGCTCCGGCTGCTGCCGCTGCTCCGGCCGCTGACGCTGCTGCTGACGCCGCCAAGAAGGCTGCTGAAGACGCTGCTGCCAAGAAGTAAATTCTTCGCGCTTGCTTGAAAAGCCACCCTCGGGTGGCTTTTTGTTTTTCTGGGATGGGGCCCAAGATAGTTCGGCGCTGGGGGCCGGTACAGGCCGTTCCCTGCGCTAGCATCGCGGCATGACTGTCCAATACGAGAGCGTTCACGCTGCCGATCTTTACCCGCTGGCCTTCGATGTGCCGGCCCCTGAACTGGCTTTGGCGCGCGAACTGCGTCCACGCATGAATGGCGTGTTCATTTGCCGCGACCCTGAGGCGGCTTTGGTCCCTGAGTTGCCCGCCGATGGCGCTGAGAAGGCGCCCGTGGGGCGGGTGCTGCGTTCGGGGCAATTCGGTTTGGTGCCCTCGTGGGTCAAGTCGGCTTCGGACGCGCGCTTGCGCTCACCCAAACTGGTCAACGCCCGCTCTGAGGCGGTCAACACCTCGAACAACTTCCGCGAATCCTGGGTCAATGCGCAGCGCTGCATCGTGCCGATGATGGCGTTTTTTGAAGATGACCTGCGCAGCGGTAAGCCGGTGTCCACCCGCATTGCGCGCGTGGATGGCAAACCCATGGGGGTGGCTGGTCTGTGGGCGCAGTGGAATGGCCCGGGGGGTGACCCCATCACCAGCTTCACCTTGCTCACGGTGAATGCCAACAGCCACGCCTTGATCCGCCGCTACCAGCACGACGGCAGCGAAAAGCGCATGCCCGCCATCCTCAACGAAGGGGCTTACGAGGCTTGGCTGAACGCCCCACCAGAAAAGGCCCGCGAGTTCATGCGCGCCTACCCTGCCAATTGGCTGTTGGCCAACCCTGTGCAGAAAGCCAAATAAAGGCAGACCGCCCCGACCGGGGGACGCTGGCATGGGGGTCAGACCTCGATCCAGGCTGACCCATTGACCGGGCAGGCGATGCCCACTTGTTCCGGCAGCCAACCCAGGGCGTCGCTGAGCACTTGGCGTACCAAGTCGGGCTGGTTGTTTTGCTCGCTGAGGTGGGCCGCCACCACCTGGCGCAGGCCGGGGTGTTGCAGCTGGCGCAGGGCTTGGGCGGTGCAGGTGTTCTCCAGGTGACCCCAAGGCCCACTGATGCGACGCTTCAGGAAAGCCGGGTAGCGCGACTGGCTGAGCAGCGCGGCGTCGTGGTTGGACTCCATCAACAGTGCGTGACAGCCCGCCAGCTGGCTCAGCACATGCGGGCTCACATGGCCCAGGTCGGTCAGCAGGCCCAGGCGCACTTGGCCGTCTTCGCAGCGCAGCTGCAGGGGTTCGCGCGCATCGTGCGGCACGGTGAAGGGGTGCAAGGCCATCGGGCCGAAGTCGATCGGGACCTGGTCGCGGGCCAGGCGCAAGCGGTCCCCAAAATCGGGCTCGCCCAGGGCCAACCAAGTGCCCTCACTCATCCACACCGGCAGTCCATGGCGCGCCGAGAAGCTGAGTGCGCAGCCGATGTGGTCCGAATGCTCGTGGGTGATGAACAGACCATGCAGGTCGCTCGGCTGCAAGCCGGCCTGCCCCAGCCGCTGCGCCAGTTGGCGCAGGCCCAGGCCGCAATCGACCAGCAGGCGCCGGCAGTCCGCTCCGTGGCCTGCTTCCACGACCGTGGCGTTGCCAGTGCTGCCGCTGGCCAGATTCTTGAAACGCATGGTGCTGGGGCAAAGGCCTGAGTGAGCTGCAAAAAAAAGGCAGGCCACAAAGGCCTGCCCGGGGGGCTCACTGGCGGGGAGGCGGAACGCGCAGAGGCTGCGCCGTCCGCTCCCAGGCCGGGCTTTACTTCAGATCGTCGACCAGCACCTGCACGATGCGCTGAGCGTTCGCCGAGGTGTCGGGCGCGCCATTGGCGTCCAGCACCGACACCGTGGTCTGCTTGTCCGTGCTTCGCACCGCGATTTGGTACTTCACCGGGCCGGTGTTCTTGTCCGAGCTGCTGAACATCTTGCTGAAGAGGCTGGGCTCCTTCTTGTCCGGATTCGGCGCCACGTAACGCACGAAGTAGAGGCCCTTGGCGCGGTCGCGGTCTTCCACGGTGAAGCCGGTGCGGTCCAGGCTCAAGCCGACCCGACGCCAAGCGCGGTCAAAGCCATCGTCGAGCTGGGCGGCTGGCAAGTTGTTGACCTGCACCACGCGGGCTTGGGCGACCACCGTGGCGGCGGCCGTCTGCTGGCGTGCTTGCTCAGCCGTACCACCACCCAACTTGATCATCAGGCGACGCAGGAACTCGGCTTCCAGTTCCGGATCGCTCGGGCGTGGTTGCCAGGCGGTCTGTGCGGTTTCCTTGTTGTTGGTGGTGTAGGTTTCCACCATGCCGCGGTGGCTGATGTAGATCTCGGTGCTGCCGTCGGCGCTGCGTTCGAGGCGGGTGCGGAAGCGGTCGCGTTCGCCGGTGTCGTACAAGGAGTCAAACACCTTGCCCAGCGAGTTGCGAATCCAGTCCTGCGGCAGCTTGGCGCGGTTCTCGGCCCAGTCGGTTTCCATGATGCCCAGCTTGGCATCATCGAGCACCAGGGCAAAACCGTTTTCGGTCCAGAAGTCGGTCACGGGCGTCCACAGTTGGTCGGCCGGTCGTTTGACCACCAACCAGCGTTGATTGCCTTCGCGCACCACGCGCACGTCGCCCAGGGTGCTGGCGGCGGTTTGGGCGGCCGTGGCAGGCGACTTGCCCATCGCGGCTTGGAAGCCCGTGGCCGACACCGGGCCACTGCCCAGGGCGTAGCGGGTGTCACCCGAGAGCTGGGTCAGGTCCGGTGGGATTTCCAGGGTCGGAGCCCGCGTGGCGCTTTTGTAATTGATCTTGTCGCCGTCCAGCGACGAGCAGGCCGACAGCACGACAGACAGGCTCAACAGGCTGCACAGGCCCAGTCGTTTGAATTGGGTCACAAGGGGTCCTTCCAAGGCAGGAATGGGGTGTCGGATCAGCAAAACAGAGGGAGGTTCAGAGCAGGCCGCTGGCGCGCAGCGCGGCTTCCACCACGGGTTCGCTGGCAGCGCTGAGTTCGGTCATGGGCAGGCGCATGGCGCCGCCACACAGGCCCAGGCGCTTCATGGCCCACTTGACGGGAATCGGGTTCGCTTCGACGAACAGATTCTTGTGCAGGGGCATCAGCTTGAACTGGATTTCCATGGCGCGCTTCACGTCGCCAGCGATCGCGGCCACGCAGAGTTCATGCATCAGGCGCGGGGCCACGTTGGCGCTCACGCTGATGTTGCCTTGACCGCCACACAGCATCAGGGCCACGGCGGTGGGGTCATCACCCGAGTAGATGGCAAAACCCTTGGGCACATCGCGGATCAGCCATTGGGCGCGTTCGATGTTGCCGGTGGCTTCTTTGATGCCGACGATGCCAGGCACTTCGGCCAGGCGCAGCACGGTGTCGTGCGCCATATCGGCGACCGAGCGGCCCGGCACGTTGTACAGCACGGTCGGCAGGTCGCCCACGGCTTCGGCAATGGCCTTGAAGTGGCGGTATTGGCCTTCTTGCGTGGGCTTGTTGTAGTAGGGAACGACTTGCAGTTGGCAGTCAGCCCCCACGCCGCGCGCGAACTTGGCCAATTCGATGGCTTCAGCCGTCGAGTTGGCGCCGCAGCCGGCCATGATGGGCACGCGCTTGGCAGCTTGTTCCACGGACACGCGAATGATTTCGCAGTGCTCCTCGACGTTGACCGTCGGCGATTCCCCGGTGGTGCCCACAACACCGATGCAATCGGTGCCTTCGGCAATGTGCCAGTCGATCAATTTGCGCAGGGTGGGGTAGTCCACGCTGCCGTCTTCGTGCATCGGAGTCACCAGGGCGACGATGCTGCCTGTAATAGGGCCGGTTGGGGAGGTCATGTCCGCAGTCTCAAACGGTAAAAGAGCATTCTAACTAGGCTGCCGGGCCCCGTGGCTCAGCCCGGGGTTGCCGACAGGGGCGTCAAGGGGTAACGCGCGGGCGCACCGTTCGGTTGTCCGTTGGGTCGCACGGCGCACAGGCGTTGCACAAATCGTTCTGGCGAGGCTTCGAAACCCGCTTCGTAGGCCACGGTTTCGAGCTCGTCAAAGGCTTGCAACAGCTCTGCCGGGCGCAACAAAAAATCAGGCCGAGAGGGCTTGCCCACGCTTTCGTTGCCGAGGGCAAAGGTCTCGTAAATCAGCACCCCCCCCGGCGCCAGGCTGGCCAGCAGAACGGGGAACAGCGGGCGCCAAAGGTAGTTGGTCACCACCACCGCGTCGAAGGTCTGGCCCAGGAAAGGCCAGGGGCCGCCTTCGAGGTCTGCACAGACCGCCTCCACGCCGGCAGGCAGGGCTGCCAGGGCTTCAGGGGCGCGGTCGACCGCCACCACGGCGTGTTGGCGCTGTGCAAACCATCGGCTGTGCCGGCCTGCACCGCAGGCGACGTCCAGCACGCGACCTTTGGGCTGCACCAGGTGGGACCAGCGCTGCACCCAGCGGGATGGGGCGCCGAGTCCATGGACGGCGGGGGCGGTAGGGGAAGGGGCTGGGTTCATCGGTGGTCAGGTCGCACATCGTCGTGCAGGGCTTTGAGGGCAAGCTGTTCGACCAGGCCTGGGGCGATCAAGCGCAGCCAGCGGCCCAGCTTGCCCTGCGCTGTCATGACGACCTCGCGCTCGCGACGTGCCAGGCCTTGCAGGATCAAGGCCGCGCAGCGTTCGACCGACATGGCCTTGTCCTCGCGCAAACCGCTGCGTCCAGCGGGAGCGCCTTGGGCGTTGTAGCCGTGGCGTCGGATGTCGGTGGCCACCACGCCGGGGTAGGCTGTGGTGACGCTGACGCCCGAGGGCTTGAGTTCGGTGCGCAGGGCTTCAAAAAACCCCGTCATGGCAAATTTGGTGGCACTGTAGGCTGTGCGACCCGGCACGCCGATCAAGCCCGCCAGCGACGACACAGCCACGATGCTGCCGCGCGTGGCGCGCAGGTGGGGCAGGGCGGCGTGGGTGCACCACACGCTGCCCCAGAGGTTGATGCGCATCAGGTCTTCGTACCAGTGCAGGTCGTTCTCGGCCACCTCCTCAAACAAAGCGTGGGCCGACATGCCAGCGTTGTTGATCAGCACGTCGAGGCGACCGAAGCGGGCGACGGCGGCCTCGATCAGGTGGCGGCAGGCACTTTCGTCGGACACGTCGGTGCGCACCACCAGCGTGTCGCAGCCCTGGCTGGCGCACTGCAAAGCCACTTCATTGAGTTTGGCGGCACTGCGCGCGGCCAGCACCAGGGCCAGTCCCTTGCCATGCTCGCGTGCCAACTGGCGAGCGATTTCGGCGCCGATGCCGTCTGAGGCACCGGTCACGACCATCGTTTTCATTGTGTTCCCTTCCGCAAATAGCGAGGCTGATCCGCCTGGGGGCCTGTGGCTGGCCGAGGCTCAGAAGCAAGCCCAAATCTGGTTGGAGAGTGTCAATAAAAAGTCAGGTCGCGCATAGAGGGCAAATACCGCCAGCAAGGCGGCCAGCGCCAGGCCACCCAGGCCCACTGGTACCCACCAGCGTCGGTGCGCAGGGGGGCGATCGAGGCCCGTCGCAGGTGGGGGGCTGGGTGGGGCTGGGGCGGTCATGGTGCCGGTCTTCAAGCCGCTTGCAGTGGGGTGCGTTGGATGGGGGCTTCACGCACCGGCAAATTGACCAGGCCGGCAAACACGCCCAGGCCGATCGACAGGTACCAGACCACGTCGTAACTGCCGGTTTTGTCGTAGAGGAAACCGCCCAACCACACGCCCATGAAAGAACCAATCTGGTGGCTGAAGAACACAAAGCCCCCCAGCATGGACAAATGCTGCACGCCAAAAATTTGCGCGATGGTGGCATTGGTGGGCGGCACGGTGGACAGCCACAAAGCGCCCATCACCGCAGAGAACACGTACACGCTGAGGGGCGACAAGGGCACCAGCAAGAAGATGCTGATCACCACGGCGCGTGCAAAGTAGATGAAGGCCAGGATGTTCTTTTTGGCCATCTTCTGGCCCAGCGAGCCCGCGATGTAGGTGCCAAACACATTGAACAGGCCAATCAGGGCCAGCGCGTAGCTGGCCACCTGGGGCGACAGACCCTTGTCCTTGAGGTAGCTGGGCATGTGCACGCCAATGAACACCACTTGGAAGCCGCAAACGAAGTAGCCCGCCATCAGCAATTGGAAGCTTGGGTACTTGAAGGCTTCGCGCAAGGCTTGGGCGATCGTTTGTTCACGCTTGGGCGCCTGGCTGCCTTGAAAGCCCGGCTCGCGCAGGCCAAAGGCCAGCGGCACGATCAAGAGCACCATGGCGCTGAGCACCAGCAGGGCTTCCTTCCAGCCCAGGCTACTGATCAGTTGCCCTTCAACGGGCACCATCAGGAACTGACCAAAAGAGCCCGCCGCCGCCGCCACGCCCATGGCCCAAGAGCGCTTTTCCGGCGCGATCTGCCGCCCCAGCACCCCGTAAATCACCGCGTACGTGGTGCCCGCTTGGGCCGCCCCAATCAACACGCCCGTGCTCAGCGCAAAGCTCAAGGGGCTGGTGGCCAAGGCCATGCCCATCAGGCCCAGGCCGTAAAGCACGGCGCCGCCCATGAGCACCTTGAACGCACCCAACCGGTCCGCCAGCATGCCGGCAAAAATGCCGCAGAGTCCCCAGGACAGGTTCTGGATCGCCAAGGCCAGGGCAAAAGTCTGGCGTGGCCAGCCCTGGTCTTGGGTGATGGGTTGCAGCCACAGGCCAAAGCCGTGGCGAATGCCCATGGACAGGGTCACGATGGCGGCGCCACAGATGAGCACCTGGGCCATCGATAGATTTTTGGGTTGTGAGCTCATGCCGGCACTGTAGCCAATTCGGACCATGTTTGCCCGTCGCCCTGGTGGCAGGGGGGCGCGGCTCCCCGACGTGCCTGTATAGGTATCCAGCTTTGACACTGCGCCGCACTACAATCCGCGCCATGGCAGTCAAACCTACGACCGAATACTCTGAAGGCTCGATCCGCGTTCTGAAGGGGCTCGAACCCGTCAAGCAACGCCCGGGCATGTACACCCGCACGGACAACCCGCTGCACATCATCCAAGAGGTGCTGGACAACGCTGCCGACGAGGCGCTGGCGGGGCATGGCAAGAAGATCAAGGTGACCTTGCACCTGGATGGCTCGGTGAGCATCGAGGACGACGGTCGCGGCATTCCCTTTGGTTTGCACCCGGAAGAAAACGCGCCTGTGATCGAACTGGTTTTCACCCGCCTTCATGCGGGCGGCAAATTTGACAAGGGCAAGGGCGGCGCTTACAGCTTCTCGGGTGGCCTGCACGGCGTGGGCGTGAGCGTGACCAACGCGCTGGCGCTGCGTCTGGAAGCCACCTCCTACCGCGAAGGCAAAGTGGCGCGCCTGGTGTTTTCTGCCGGCGACGTGATCGAACCGCTGAGCACCCGCGCCAGCGGTGGCGCCTCGGAAGGCGACCGCAAGCAGGGCACGACAGTGCGGGTCTGGCCCGATCCCAAGTACTTCGAATCCCCGGCCCTGCCCATGGGCGAGCTGACCCACTTGCTGCGCAGCAAGGCGGTGCTGATGCCAGGCGTGTCGGTCACCCTGGTGAATGAAAAGTCCAAGGACACGCAAAACTGGCTCTACAAAGGCGGCCTGCGCGACTACCTGGTGCAGACCTTGTCGGCCGACCCGGTGATCCCGCTGTTTGAAGGCGAAGGCTTTGCCGATGGTGGCCACGACAGCTTTGCCGAGGGCGAAGGCGCCTCTTGGGCGGTGGCCTTCACCGAAGACGGCTCGCCGGTGCGCGAGAGCTACGTCAACCTGATCCCCACCAGCAATGGCGGCACCCACGACAGCGGCCTGCGCGACGGCTTGTTCAATGCCGTCAAGAGCTTCATCGAACTGCACTCGCTGCTGCCCAAGGGGGTCAAGCTGCTGCCCGAGGACGTGTTCGCCCGCGCCAACTACGTGCTCAGCGCCAAGGTGCTGGACCCGCAGTTCCAGGGCCAGATCAAAGAGCGCCTGAACTCGCGCGATGCGGTGCGCCTGGTGTCAAACTTTGTGCGCCCGGCGCTGGAGCTGTGGCTCAACGAGCACGTCGACTACGGCAAGAAGCTGGCCGAACTGGCCATCAAGGCAGCGCAGACCCGCCAGCGTGCCGGCCAGAAGGTGGAAAAGCGCAAGGGCTCGGGCGTGGCGGTGCTGCCCGGCAAGCTGACCGATTGCGAAAGCCGCGACATCGCGCACAACGAGGTCTTCCTGGTCGAGGGCGACTCGGCCGGCGGCAGCGCCAAGATGGGCCGCGACAAGGAATGCCAGGCCATCCTGCCCCTGCGCGGCAAGGTGCTCAACACCTGGGAGGTGGAGCGTGACCGACTGTTTGCCAACACCGAAATCCACGACATCGCGGTGGCCATCGGCGTGGACCCGCATGGCCCCAATGACACGCCCGACCTGTCGGGCCTGCGCTACGGCAAGGTGTGCATTTTGTCGGACGCCGATGTGGACGGCTCGCACATCCAGGTGCTGCTGCTGACCCTGTTCTTCCGTCACTTCCCCAAGTTGATTGACGCCGGCCACGTCTACGTGGCGCGCCCGCCCCTGTTCCGGGTCGACGCCCCCGCGCGTGGCAAGAAGCCCGCCTCCAAGGTCTATGCGCTGGACGACGGCGAGCTGCAGTCCATCCTCGACAAACTGCGCAAAGAAGGCGTGCGTGAAGGCAGCTGGACCATCAGCCGTTTCAAGGGCTTGGGCGAGATGAATGCCGAGCAACTGTGGGACACCACCCTCAACCCCGACACCCGCCGTTTGCTGCCGGTGCAGCTGGGCGCACAGGACTTTGCGTTCACCGAAGGCCTGATCACCAAGCTGATGGGCAAGGGCGAGGCCGCCGCGCGCCGCGAGCTGATGGAATTGCACGGCGATGCGGTTGAGATTGACGTCTGATCTGCGTCCACGCCTGCTGGCCGGGCTGATGGCCTGCGGGCTGGCCTGCGCCCCGGCCCAGGCCGAGGTGTGGGGCTACATCGATGCGCGCGGCACGCCGCACTTCGCGGCCGAGGCTGTGGATGCGCGCTACGAGCTGTTTTACCGTGGCACGGCCGAGTCCAGTGACTTCCCTCGGGCTGACACACCGCGCCCGGTGCAAGTGCCGACGCTGCAGCCGCAGCTGCTGGCCTTTTTTGATGTCTCGCCTGGCTTCAAGCGGGCCAAGCTGCACATGCGCGAGGCGGCCGACCTCCATGGCATTGATTTCGAGCTGCTTCAGGCCATGATCGCCACCGAGTCCGGCTTTGATGAGTTGGCGGTTTCACCGCGCGGCGCGGTCGGTCTGATGCAGGTCATGCCGCCCACGGCCGAGCAGTTTGGCGTGGTCGGCGATGCACGCCAGCCCGTGGAGAAAAAGCTCACCGATGCCCGCACCAACATCCAGACCGGGACGCGCTACTTGCGCCACTTGATGCGCCTGTTCAACGGCCGCCTGGACCTGGCCCTGGCCGCCTACAACGCGGGCCCGGGCGCCGTGAGCCGGGCTGGCAACCAGATCCCCAACATCCGCGAAACCCAGAACTACGTGCGCACGGTGACGCAGCTCTACAGCCTGCTCAAGCCGCCAGCCACGGTGCTGGAGCAGCGCCGCTCCGGCCAGCGCGTGCGTGTCGAAATTCCCGCCGTACCGGGCGGTGCCGCGGGCCGCGGCAACATGATTGAACCCCTGAATGCCCGGGGCCTGAGCAGCGCCACGCTCAGCGCCCTGGAGCGCAATGCGATTGATTACCCATGAGCGACCAACCTGTTCTCGATTTTTCTTCCGGTGAGTCTGACGACGGCCTGAGCCTGGCCAACTACGCCCAGCGCGCCTACCTGGAATACGCCCTGAGCGTGGTCAAGGGTCGGGCCCTGCCCGATGTGTGCGATGGCCAGAAGCCCGTGCAGCGCCGCATCCTGTACTCGATGTCGCGCATGGGCCTGGGCTTTTCGGGCAACACGGCGGCCAAGCCGGTCAAGAGCGCCCGCGTGGTCGGTGACGTGCTGGGCCGCTTCCACCCGCATGGCGACCAGGCCGCCTACGATGCCCTGGTGCGCATGGCGCAGGACTTCAACCAGCGCTACCCGCTGATCGACGGCCAAGGCAACTTCGGCAGCCGCGACGGCGACGGCGCAGCCGCCATGCGCTACACCGAAGCCCGGCTGTCGCGCATCACCAGCTTGCTGCTCGATGAGATCGATGAAGGCACGGTCGACTTCATCCCCAACTACGACGGTTCCACCCAGGAGCCCACTCAGCTGCCCGCCCGCCTGCCCTTCACCCTGCTCAATGGCGCCAGTGGCATCGCGGTGGGCTTGGCCACTGAAATCCCCAGCCACAACCTGCGCGAGGTGGCTGACGCCTGCGTGGCCTTGATCAAGAACCCCCAATTGCCCGAGGCCGACTTGCTGGCCCTGGTGCCTGGCCCGGACTACCCCGGCGGCGGCCAGATCATCAGTGGCCCTGGCGACATTGCCGATGCGTACCGCAGCGGGCGTGGCTCGCTCAAGGTGCGCGCGCGCTGGAAGATCGAAGACCTGGCCCGCGGTCAGTGGCAGTTGGTGGTCAACGAGCTGCCGCCGGGCGTCAGCACACAGCGCGTGCTGGAAGAGATCGAAGAGCTGACCAACCCCAAGGTCAAGGCCGGTAAAAAAGCCCTGTCGCAAGACCAGACCCTGCTCAAGGCCACGGTGCTGGCCGTGCTCGACACGGTGCGCGACGAGTCCAGCAAAGACGCGCCGGTGCGCCTGGTGTTCGAGCCTAAGACCAGCAAGATCAGCCAGCCCGAGCTGATCACCACCTTGTTGGCCCACACCAGCCTGGAAACCTCGGCCCCGATCAACCTGACCATGATTGGCCTGGACGGCCGACCGGTGCAGAAGTCGCTGCGTCAGATGTTCGAGGAATGGATTGCCTTCCGCCAGGCCACGCTGACACGTCGTTCGCAGCACCGCCTGGACAAGGTGCTGGACCGCATCCACATCCTCGAAGGGCGGCACCTGGTGCTGCTCAACATCGATGAGGTGATTGCCATCATCCGCCACAGCGACGAGCCCAAGGCCGCGCTGATCGCGCGCTTCAACCTGTCGGATCGGCAGGCTGAAGACATCCTGGAAATCCGCCTGCGCCAACTCGCGCGCTTGGAGGCCATCAAGATCGAGCAAGAGCTCAAGTTGCTGCGCGAAGAGCAGGGCAAGCTGGAAGACATCCTGGGCAATCCGGGCTCGCTCAAGCGCTTGATGGTCAAGGAAATCGAGGCCGATGCCAAGCTGTTTGCCGACGCACGCCGCACCCTGATCCAGGCTGAAAAGCGCGCGGTGGCCGAGGTCAAAGTGGTGGACGAGCCGGTGACCGTGGTGGTGTCTGAAAAAGGTTGGGTGCGTGCCCGCAACGGCCACGGCCATGAGGCGGGCAGCTTCGCCTTCAAGGCAGGCGACGGTTTGTATGGCACTTTTGAATGCCGCACCGTCGACACCTTGATCGTGCTGGGCAGCAATGGCCGCGTGTACTCGGTGCCGGTCGCGGCACTGCCGGGCGCGCGCGGTGATGGCCAGCCTGTCACCACCCTGATTGAGCTCGAGTCGGGCACCCAGCCCGCGCATTACTTTGCGGGCCCGGCCAACGCGACGCTCTTGTTGTCGGGTTCGGGCGGTTATGGCTTCCTGGCCAGCGTGGAGAACATGGTGTCGCGCAACAAGAGCGGCAAGTCCTTCTTCAGCCTGGGCGAGGGCGAGACGGTGTGCAAGCCGTCCCACGCTTCAAACACCAGCGGCAGCCAGGCTTTGTTGGCGGCCACGCATGTGGCCTGTGCCTCGGTGGGCGGGCGCATCCTGACCTTCGACATTGCCGAACTCAAAACCATGGAGAAGGGCGGGCGCGGCCTGTTGCTGATCGACCTGGAGCCCAAGGACACCCTGGCTGGCGCTGCCGCCTACACACGCAGCATCCGGTTGATGGGCACGGGGCGCGGTGGCAAGGCGCGCGAGGAGACACTGGAGATTCGCTCGCTGAACAACGCACGGGGCTTGCGCGCACGCAAAGGCAAGGCGGCGGACCTGGGCTTCAAGCCAGAAACCATCTTGCGCGTGGAGTAAATTGATATTGTCATATTGAAACGGTAAAAATGATTTATGATCCGTTCATCAAGTAGTGGCGCCTTCTATCGTTCTGCTTGGCCCGGTGCCTCCGGTGAGGAGCGCATCGCAGCCTGAGGACGTGTTTGAAAGTGCTGCCCGTGTTGTCTTGACGGAGTCCCTCTATGCGCTTTCAACAACTCAAAATGGCCACCAAGCTGTGGATGGCTGTCTCGCTGATCATCGTGTCCCTTCTGGGAGTGATCGCTTTTGCGGCTTACCGTTCGGCTTTGGTCCAGCGTGAAAGCGACCGCAGTTCGGCCAACTTTGTGGAGCGCATCCAAAGCGCGACACGTTGGGCGGGGCTGACCCAGGCCAACTCCGTTCGCACTTATGCGGTCTTGCTCAGTGCGGACCCGGCGGTGTCGGAGGCCCTGTCGGGCTCCATCGCCAGTACCACCGCGCAAATCAGCGAGCTGCAAAAAGCGTTGGTTGCGATCGCCCAAAGTGACGCTGAGAAGGTCCAAATGGCCAAGATCGCGGAGAAGCGCAGCGCCATGATCAGCCTGCGGGAGAAGGCCCAAAAGTTGAAGAAAGAGGGCCAGGTAGCCGAAGCTGTGGCCCTGGTCAATGGCGATTTCAAGAGCGCCTTGAGCACTTACCTCGACAGCCTCAATGAGTTTGTCAAACTGCAAGAGCAACTGGCTCAGCAAAGCCGAGATGCGTTGGCCCAGGAGCGCGCCTTCACCATCAAGGTGGCCGCCATTTGCATCACGCTGATCGTGCTGGGTATTTTGTGGGGTGCATTTGGCTTGATCCGCAGCATCGTCAAGCCTTTGAGCCAGGCCAACCGGATGGCCTCGCGCATCGCCCAGGGCGACCTCAGCAGTTCAGTGGAGACGGATCGCAGCGATGAGTTTGGCGAGCTGCTGCGTTCGCTGGCGGCGATGGGGGAGTCGTTGAGTCAAACCGTGTCCCGCGTGCGCCAAAGCACCGACAGCATTGCGCTGGCCAGCTCGGAAATCGCAGCGGGTAACAACGACTTGTCCGTGCGCACCGAACAGACTTCCAGCAACCTGCAGCAAAGCGCTTCCTCGCTGGGCACGTTGACCCACACCGTGCAGCACAGCGCTCAAAGCGCCCAGCAGGCCAGCACCCTGGCCGCCAGCGCTTCGTCGGTGGCCGAGCGTGGTGGTGCGGTGGTGCAGCAGGTGGTCGCCACGATGGAGGACATCAACACCAGCAGCAAGCGCATCGCCGACATCATCGGTGTGATTGATGGCATTGCTTTCCAGACCAACATCCTGGCCCTGAATGCTGCGGTCGAAGCGGCGCGTGCCGGCGAGCAAGGCCGTGGCTTTGCCGTGGTGGCGGGCGAGGTGCGCAGCCTGGCACAGCGCAGTGCTGAGGCGGCGCGCGAGATCAAGACGCTGATCAACGCCTCGGTCGAGCGGGTCGAGAACGGCACCCGCCTGGTCACCGACGCGGGCAACACCATGAGCGACATCGTCACCTCGGTGCGTCGCGTGACCGACATGATTGGCGAGATCACGGCGGCTGCCACCGAGCAAAGCGCAGGCATTGCCGATGTCAACCAAGCGGTGTCCAGCCTGGATCAGATGACGCAGCAAAACGCCGCCCTGGTGGAGCAAAGCGCGGCGGCGGCGCAAAGCCTGCGCGAGCAGGCCGACCAATTGGCCAGCGTGGTGGCCACGTTCAAGCTCAGTGGATCTGCCGTCGCGGTTCAGTCCATGGGTTCCGTGTCTCGCCGGGCCAGCCCGGTGCCAGCACCCCAGGTCTCGGCGGCCCCCGCGCCCAAGTCCTTGTCGGCCTCGGCACCGCGCGCGGTGGGCGCCACCCCCACGGCCCGACTGGCCGCCGCCAAGGCACCAGCGCCCAGCGCAGCGGCCAAGGAAGACGATTGGGAAAGCTTCTGAGCTTCTGAGCGCTGGGCCGGCCTTGGCCCGAGCCCATGAAAAAAGCCCGGTCTTGGCCGGGCTTTTTGCTGTTTGCGGCCCCCTCAATGAGCGCGCAGAGGGGGCGTGGGACGTTTTATTCGACTTCGGCGATCAGCTCGATCTCAACGCAAGCACCCAGCGGGATTTGGGCCACGCCGAAGGCGCTGCGGGCGTGGGCGCCGCGCTCGGCACCGAACACCTCGCCCAGCAGTTCGCTGGCGCCGTTGGTGACCAGGTGTTGCTCGGTGAAGTCACCGGTGGAGTTGACCAGGCTCATCACCTTGACGATGCGCTTGATCTTGTTCAGGTCGCCCACGGCGGCGTGCAGCGTGCCCATCAGGTCCACGGCCACCGCGCGTGCGGCCAGCTTGCCTTCTTCGGTGCTGATGTTGCGGCCAAACTGACCGACCCAGACCTTGCCGTCCTTCTTGGCGATGTGGCCCGACAGAAAGACCAGCTTGCCGGTTTGCACAAAGGGCACGTAGGCGGCGGCGGGCGCGGCCACGGGCGGCAGTTCGATGTTCAGGGCTTGGAGTTTGGCGTAAATGCTCATGGAGGTTCCTACAGTGGTTGAAGGCAGGCAGATTCGCCTGCATTGTGCCCGCCGCCCAGCGCCTGGCGGCGCTACAGGGGCGTGAAAAGAAGTTATTGAATTTCGAGGGGCTCGACCGTCACCGCCACCTTGAGGATGTGGTGCGCGCCGCCGTGGATCACGCCGCGCATGGGCGAGACGTCGGCGAAGTCGCGGCCCAGGGCCAGGGTCACATAGTCCTCGCCCGGGCTGCGCCGGTTGGTGGGGTCGAAGTCAAACCACTGGCCGCGCATGCCGTCCTCGCCAGGCGAGTAAACCGCCACCCAGGCGTGCGAGGCGTCGCTGCCGACCAGGCGCTCCTGGCCGGGGGGGGGCGAGGTCAACAGGTAGCCGCTGACATAGCGCGCGGGCAGGCCCAGACCGCGCAAGCAGGCGATCATGATGTGGGCGAAGTCTTGGCAGACGCCTTTTTTGTGCGCCAGCGCTTCGACGGCCGGGGTGTTGATCTCGGTGCTGTTGGACTCGTAGGTGAAGTCGGTGTGGATGCGCTCCATCAGCGACTGTGCTCCGGCCAGCAGGCTGACCCCGGTGCCAAAACTGGCGCGCGCGTAACTCACGAAGTCATCGTGCCGGGGCACGTAGACCGACGGAAAGACAAACTCGGCAGCCGGGTCGTAGCGGCCACCCGCGCGGTAGCGAAAGCGCTCGCGCACCTGCTCCCAGGGCAGGCTGTCGGCGGCCTCCAGGCCAGGCTGGGGTGGTGTGCTGGTGTCGACCACGCTGTGGGCCAACACGCGCAGCTCGTCGTGCGGGTTCTGCAGCGAGAAAAAGGCGCGCGTGTTGCCGAACACGTCGCGGGTCTCGCCCTGCTGGGCCACTTCGGGGCTGATGCTCAGGCGGTGGCTGATCAGCTTTTGGGTGGCTGTCTCCAGTGGCCGCAGGTGGGCCATGTGCTGGGCCGTCTCCACCTGCGGTGTGTAGTCGTAATGGGTTTCGTGGGTGATGCCCAATCGCATGGCTTCAAGCGCCCAGGCTGTGCCGGGCGTCTCCGGAATGGGTGAAATAAAGCGCGCTGATGTCGTCCGAGATGCTGTAGGCCGCGGTCGTGCACAGGCTGAGCAGCTCGCTCAGTGACGGGTGAGCGTCGCTGCCCTCGGCATTGCAAAGCTTGGCCAAGTCCCACAGGTCGGGGTTGGGGATCAGCAGGGACAAGGTGCTCAGCTGACCCGGGGCGCTGCCCGCCAGGCGCGCCAGGCGCCCGCGCAGGGTTTGCGCCACCCAGCTCAGCGAGCGCGGGTTGTCGCGGTCCAACACCAGCAGGTCCAGCAGGGCGGCGAGTTCGCGGCTTTGCTGGAACTGGGCGTGGAAGGTGATCGTGCTGTCGAACAGGGCCAGCGTGGCCTCAAAGCCCGCCTCGTCGTGCAGTGCACCCGATTTCAGGCCCAGGGACAGGGCCGAGGACAGAAAGGCCAGCCGTTCAATGTGTCGCCCGATGGACAACAGACGCCAGCCGTCGTCACGGGTCATGCGATCGGTCTGACCACCGGTGATGGCGGCCAGGTGGCCACTGGCCACTTCCAGGGCTTGCATGCCCTCGATGGTGCTGGGCGTGCTGCCCACGGCGGGGGCTTTCAAGCGCGCGAAGAACTCCTCTTCGGCCTGCACGATGGTGTTCCAGTGCTCTTGCGACAGGCGCTCGCGCACGGCCGAGGCGGCTTGGCGCAGGGCCCGCAGGTTGAAGCCGACGCTGCTGGCGCGGTTGGTTTTGTCCAGGCCGTCGATCAGCGAGCGTTCGAACACGCGCCGCGCTTGCGTCGCTGGCGGCACGCTGGGCAGCACCAGCCCGCCCAGGATGGCCATCTCGCTGAGCCAGGCCAGCAGGGGTTGGGCCGATTGGTCATCGCCATTGAGGCTGGCCAGGGTGACCCGGGCCAGGCGGATGGTGTTTTCAGTGCGCTCGGTGTAGCGCCCGAGCCAGAACAGATTTTCAGCGGCCCGGCTGGTGACCACGCGTTTGCGCTGCACCACGGCCGCTGTGCCCGTGTGGGTGGGCAGCAAGCTCGTGCTGTCCACGCGCCCCGGGGTTTGCACCCAGACGTCGGCACTGCTGCCGCCGCGCTGCATGGAGGCGATTTCGGCGTTGGCACCGGCCAGGCGGGCCATGCCGCCCGGCAGCACGCGCCAGGAGCCAGGGCCGTCGGCGACGGCAAACACGCGCAGGATGACGGAACGGCGGGCCAGTTGGTTGTCGCCGCCTTGCTGGCGCCAGACCGGCATTTGCGACAGTGGCAAGCGGGTCTGCACGGTGTGTTCGTCGTTCTGGCGCAGGATGCGGCCCGCCCACTCGTCGATTTCGCGCTGGCTCAGGCTGGGGCCCGAGACCGATTCAAAAGTGTGCCGCCCCGCGCTGCCCGGGTAAGTGGGTTTGATCACCGATTCGCCCAGCAGAGGGAGCACCTCCTCGAGCGCCGCGCGCTCCCCGCACCACCAGGTGGGCAGGGCGGGCAGCAGCAGTTCTTCGTTCAGCAGGTGGCGGGCCAGAGCGGGCAAGAAGCCCAACAGGGCGGGCGACTCCAGGAAGGCCGAACCCGGGGTGTTGGCCACCAGCACGTTGCCTGCGCGGATGGCTTGCAACAAGCCGGGCACACCCAGGGTGGAGTCGGGGCGCAGCTCCAGCGGATCCAGGAACTCGTCGTCCAGGCGCTTGAGCAAGCCGTGCACGGGTTGCAGCCCTTGCAGGGTTTTCAGGTACAGGCGCTGGTCGCGCACGGTCAGGTCGCTGCCTTCCACCAGGGTCAGGCCCAGGTAACGCGCCAGGTAGGCGTGCTCGAAGTAGGTTTCGTTGTAGGGCCCGGGGGTGAGCAGGGCGATGTGCGCGTCGGCGCCGGCCGGGCTCATGGCCTTCAGGCCTTCGATGAGCGCGCGGTAGGTGCCCGCCAGACGCTGCACATGCATGGATTCAAAAGCCTGCGGAAACTGCCTCGACACGGCCAGGCGGTTTTCCAGCAGGTAGCCCAGGCCCGAGGGGGCTTGGGTGCGCTGTGACAGCACCCACCAGTTGCCGTCCGGACCGCGCGCCATGTCAAAGGCGGCGATGTGCAAGTGCGTGCCGCCCACGGGCTTGATGCCCTTCATGGCGCGCAGGTAGCCCGGGTGGCCTTGGACCAGGGCGGCCGGCAACAGGCCACTGGCCAGCAGGTGCTGCGGGCCGTAGACGTCGCTCATCACGCGGTCGAGCACGCGCACGCGCTGCAGCACGCCGGTCTCGATGTGGGCCCAGGTGCTGGGGCTGATGATCAGTGGGAACAGGTCCAGGGACCAGGGGCGTTGCAGGCCGGAGGCGTCGGCGTAGACGTTGTAGGTCACGCCGTTGTCGCGGATTTGCCGTTTCAGGCTGGCGTAGCGGTGGTTCAGGTCGCTCAGGCCTTCGCTGCCCAGGTGGTCGAAAAATTCGGCCCAGGGGCCAGTGAACGGGGCTTCGGCTGGGCGGCTGGCCTTGCCGGCGAGGTCGCCCAGCAGTTCGTCGAAATGCCCCTCTTTGGCGGGCACGACCCAGTCGCTCGCACTGGGCGGCCGGGGGGCTTTCATGGCATCGGAGGGGAGTGATTTGTTCTTGTCCACGGGCGCTATTGTCCCATGCGGGCTGGGTTCTTTGATGTGGGTCACGAAGCCGTCATGTTGTGCAGGCATGACGGCTTCGTGCCAGGACGCTGCTTCAGCGGCGCAGGTCCAGCGTGAACGGGAACTCACGGCTGCCCGGCACGCCGACGGTGGCCTGTGGCACCTGCATCGTGCCCGGGGTGTGGCCCATGCGGAAGAAGCGGGACAGGCGGCGGCTTTCGGCTTCGTAGGCGTTGACCGGGAATGTCACGTAGTTGCGTCCGCCCGGGTGGGCGACGTGGTACTGGCAGCCGCCGACCGAGCGCTTCATCCAGCTGTCAACGATGTCGAACACCAGGGGCGCGTGCACGCCGATGCTGGGGTGCAGGGCCGAGGGCGGGTTCCAGGCCTTGTAGCGCACACCGGCCACGAATTCGCCTTCCACGCCCGTGGGCTGCAGGGGCAGGGCGCGGCCGTTGACGGTGATGACGTGGCGGCTCTCGTTGAAGCCACTGACATGCACTTCGATGCGCTCCAGCGACGAGTCCACGTAGCGCACGGTGCCGCCGGCCGAGCCTTCCTCGCCCATGACGTGCCAGGGTTCCAGCGCGTTGCGCAAGGTGACTTCCATGCCCATGGACTGCACGCTGCCGACCAAGGGGAAGCGGAACTCAAAGTGCGGCGCAAACCAGGCGTCGTCAAACGCATAGCCAGCCTGGCGCATCTCGGCCATGACGTCGTTGAAGTCCTGGCGCACAAAGTGCGGCAGCAGGCAGCGGTCGTGCAACTGGGTGCCCCAGCGGGTGACTGGCGCCTTGTAGGGCTGTTTCCAGAAGCGCGCGATCAGGGCGCGCAGCAGCAGTTGCTGCGCGATGCTCATGCGGGCGTGGGGCGGCATCTCGAAGGCGCGCAGCTCCAGCAGACCCAGGCGACCGGTGCTGCTGTCGGGCGAGTAGAGCTTGTCGATGCAGAACTCGCTGCGGTGGGTGTTGCCGGTCACGTCGACCAAGATGTTGCGCAGCGTGCGGTCCACCAGCCACGGCGGCATGTCCTGGCCGTAGGTTTCGCGGTTGCGTTCGATCTCGCGCAGGGCGATTTCCAGCTCGTAAAGCTGGTCGTTGCGTGCCTCGTCCACGCGCGGGGCCTGGCTGGTCGGGCCAATGAACATGCCCGAGAACAGGTAGCTCAGCGAAGGGTGGTTGTGCCAATACAGGATCAGGCTGGCCAGCAGCTCGGGGCGGCGCAGGAAGGGGCTGTCGGCCGGCGTGGCGCCACCCAGCACGAAGTGGTTGCCACCCCCCGTGCCGGTGTGTCGGCCATCGGTCATGAACTTCTCGGCGGTCAGGCGCGTTTCAAACGCGGCTTGGTACAGGAACTCGGTGTGCTGCACCAGTTCCTTCCAGTTGTGGGCCGGGTGGATGTTGACCTCGATCACGCCCGGATCGGGGGTGACTTGCAGCACCTTCAGGCGCGGGTCGCGCGGCGGCGGGTAGCCTTCGAGCACGATGGCCATGCCCAGTTCGCTGGCCGTGGCTTCGACGGCGGCCAGCAGGTCCAGGTAATCCTCCAGGCGCGACAGGGGCGGCATGAAGACGTAGAGCAGGCTGGATTTGGGCGCCTTGGACTCGACCTTGGGGCCGCTGGCGCGGGCCGGGTTGCGGGCTTCCACGCAGAGCGCCGTGCGCGTGATCCAGTGGGCCGACACGCCACGGGCCGGGGCCTGGGTCCAGGCAGCGGGCTGGGGCTGGCCCGTTTGGGTCGCCGCCTCCGCCACGCCGCTGTCGGTCACGCCGCTGCCCCAACCCTGGGTGCGGCGCTGGGCCTCACCCGGGGTTTGGGCGCCCGCCAGGTAGGGCACGCCACGCAGGTCGCTGCCAAAGGCGGCCCCCACGCCCGGCGCGCTGTGGCGGGACTGGAAGTCGGCGCTGCTTGGCAGGGCGCTGCGCGGGGCCATGGGGTCGGTTTCGACCATGTAGGGGTAGTCGGCGCTGGTGACCCAGGGCAGGGAGTCCAGCGGCAAGCGGTAGCCCATGGGCGAGTCGCCCGGGATCAGGTACATGCGCTCGTCGCGGAAGAACCAGGGACCGGTGCTCCACAGCGGACCGACCATTTGCGGGTTGCCGGCGTCGGGGTTGATCTCCAGCGGCAGCACATAGCCCACCACCGAGTCCAGCTTCTGGCCAAAGACGCGGCGCAGGCGCACGCGCTCCAGTTCGTCGTCGAGCTTGGAGTCAAAGGGGTCAACGTTGACGGGCAGGCGGCGTTCGCGCCACAGGTAGTACCAGGTGTCTTCGTAGCCCGCTTCGATGAAGTGGTCACTCAGGCCCAGCTTGCCGGCCAGGGTCTGGGTGAAGCGCTCGGCGTCGGCGCTGGTGTAGTGCATGGGGGTCCGCTCGTCAGCGAACAGGGCTGGGTTTTGCCAGATGGGCTGGCCGTCGGCGCGCCAGCAGATCGACAGGGCCCAGCGCGGCAGTTGCTCGCCGGGGTACCACTTGCCCTGGCCAAAGTGGAGGAAGCCCCCTTGGCCGTACTCGTCGCGCAGCTTGTGCACCAGCTCGGTGGCGTAGGCCCGCTTGGTGGGGCCCAGGGCGTCGGTGTTCCATTCGGCGCCGTCGCGGTCTTCGGTGGCCACGTAGGTTGGCTCTCCGCCTTGGGTCAGGCGCACATCGCCGGCTTGCAGTTCTTGGTCCACCGCCTCGCCCAAGGCCAGCACCTGGGCCCATTGTTCGTCGGTGTACGGCTGGGTGACGCGCGGGGACTCGTAAATCCGGGTCACGCCCATGTGGTGGCTGAATTCGACTTCGCACTTGTCCACCGCGCCTTCGACCGGGGCCGCGCCCGAGGGCTGGGGCGTGCAGGCCAGGGGAATGTGGCCTTCGCCGGCCAGCAGGCCCGAGGTGGGGTCCAGCCCGATCCAGCCTGCGCCGGGCAGGTAGACCTCGCACCAGGCGTGCAGGTCGGTGAAGTCAACTTCGGTGCCGCTGGGGCCGTCCAGGGCCTTGACGTCGGGCTTGAGCTGGATCAGGTAGCCCGAGACAAAGCGCGCGGCCAGGCCGCAGTGGCGCATCAGCTGAACCAGCAGCCAGCCCGAATCGCGGCAAGAACCCGAGGCCTTGGTCAGCGTTTCCTCGGGCGTTTGCACGCCCGGTTCCATGCGGATCAGGTAGCCGATGTCGTTTTGCAGTTTCTGGTTCAGTCGAACCAGGAAGTCAATGGTGCGGCATTCGCTGCGGTCGATCTCGGCCAGGTACTTCTTGAGCACCGGCGTGACGGGCTCGGTGACGAGGTAGGGCGCCAGCTCCTCCTGGACCAGCTTGTCGTACTGGAACGGGAAGTTCTCGGCCGCCGGCTCCAGAAAGAAATCGAAAGGGTTGTAAACCGCCATCTCGACCACCAGGTCGACCGTGACCTTGAATTCGGTGGTGGGATTGGGGAAGACCAGCCGCGCCTGGTAGTTGGCGAACGGGTCTTGCTGCCAGTTGATGAAATGGTTGCTGGGCTCGATGCGCAGCGAATAGGAAATGATTTTGCTGCGGCAGTGCGGGGCTGGACGCAGTCGGACCACCTGGGGGCCCAGGTTGACGGGGCGGTCGTAGCGGTAGTGGGTGACGTGGTTCAGTGCGGCGTGGATCGACATTCGTCTTGTCTCTCTGGCAAAAAGGCCATCAAACGGCTGCTGGGGACAGCAGCCCTGTGAAACATCCTAGCAAGAGCTGCGCCACGGCGTGTGTCAATCGAGGCTTTGCTGCGCCCTAGGATGGCGAAATGCCGCAGCTTTGGAGCACCGATGTGCCTGGGCATTCCAGCCCCGGCGGGCAGTCGTCTTTTTGGCGCTTGCCGTGGCGTGGCTGCATGGCGGCCAGCCTGGGGGTGTTGGCGGGCACCGCGTTGCAGCTGCAGCAGGCCCGCTTGTGGCCCTTGGTGGATGTTGTCTGGGTGGGGCTGGCGGGCCTGGTGCTGAGCCTGGGCATGGCGTGGCTCGGTGACCGCCCTGGCCGCCGCGCAGTCCGCTTGAGCGGGGTGGGGGCCTGGGTGCTGGTTTGGCTTCTGGCCTTGGTCCTGACCTGGGCCCAGCTTGGCATCCGCGCCGCGCTGTTGCGCGACAGTGCCTTGCCCGAAGCGTGGGAGGGCCTGGACATCGAGGTCATCGGCCGGGTCAGTGCCATGCCCCAACGGCTGGCCTGGGGCCAACGGTTTTTGCTGGTGCCTGAATCGGCGCAGTGGGCCGGCCAGGCCTTGGCACTGCCCTCACCGCTCTGGCTGGGCTGGTCCGGTGCTGGCGATGGGGGGGAGGCTGCCGCACCCGCCTTGGTCGCGGGGGAGCGCTGGCGCTTCAGCGTGCGCTTGAAGCGGGTGCACGGCGCGCTCAACCCCGGCGGCTTTGACCATGAGCTCTGGCTGTGGGAGCAGGGCGTGCTGGCCACGGGCCAGGTGCGCGCGGGGCCGGGCCTGCCCCTGCCCGAGCGACTGGTCGCCACCGCTGCTTACCCCGTGGAGCGCTGGCGTCAGCGGGTGCGCGATGCGATCTGGCGGCACTTGCTGCAGGGCGTGCCCGAAGGCGGCTCAGTTCGGCAGGCCGGCGTGGTGGTGGCCTTGGTCACCGGGGACCAGCGCGCCATTGAGCGTGCCGATTGGCAAGTCTTCCGCAGCACTGGCGTGGCCCACCTGATGAGCATTTCGGGCCTGCACATCACCTTGCTGGCCTGGCTGGCCAGCCGGGCGATCCAGGCGCTGTGGCGTCAGACGGCGCGCTGGCCGGGGGCGCTGGGCCGGGTGTGCCTGCGCTGGCCTGCGCCCTGGGTGGCCAGCCTCGGTGGCTTGCTGGTGGCCTTGTCCTATTCGGTGTTTTGCGGTTGGGGCGTGCCGGCGCAGCGCACCGTCGGCATGTTGGCGGTGCTGACCTGTCTGCGTGCGGCGGGCTTGCGCTGGCCGTGGCAACAGACCTGGGCCTTGATGGCCGCGGTGGTGGTCCTGTGGGACCCCTGGGCTTGGCTGCAGCCGGGCTTTTGGCTGAGTTTTGTGGCGGTGGGAGTGTTGTTCGTCACCGATGCTGGCGCCAAGGGGCGCGCGCTGCCTCAGGAGCCCGTCTCGGCCTGGCTTCAAGCCTGGCGTGCCGTGGCGGCCTTGCTGCGCGAGCAGTGGGTGCTAACGCTGGCGCTGGCTCCGCTGACCCTGTGGCTGTTCGGCCAGGTCTCCGTGGTCGGCTTGGTGGCCAATTTATTCGCCATCCCTTGGGTGACTGGGGTGGTCACGCCATTGGCGCTGTTGGGTTGTCTGCTGCCTCCCCTGTGGGATGCCGCGGCCTGGGCGGTGCAGGGTCTGGCGGTGGTGCTGGTCTGGTTGGCCGCCTGGCCTGGGGCCACCTGGTCGGTGGCCGCGCCCCCGCTTTGGGCTGGCGCGGTGGGCTTGCTGGGCGGTGTGATGTGCGCGGGGCCCTGGCCTGGCGCTTGGCGCCTGTTGGGCGTGCCCTTGCTCTTGCCGGTGCTGTTTTGGCAAGCGCAGCGGCCCGATTGGGGACGCTTCGAGCTGCTGGCCGCCGATGTGGGGCAGGGCAATGCGGTGATCGTGCGCACCGCGCAGCACACCCTGGTGTACGACGCGGGGTCACGCTACTCGCCGGACAGCGACGCGGGTGACCGCGTTCTTTTGCCCTTGTTGCGGGCGGCGGGCGAAACGCCTGACCGGCTGGTGCTGAGCCACCGTGATACCGACCACACGGGGGGCGCGCGGGCCTTGCTGTCGGCCTTCCCCCAAATGACGCTGTGGTCCTCTCTGGCACCTGATCACCCCCTGCGCTTGGGCCGCGAGCACACCGCTTGTGGCACCGGGCAAGGTTGGCAGTGGGACGGGGTGCATTTCGCCTTTTCGCACCCCGGCGCGGTGGCCTTGGGGCCCGAGCCGCGTCCCAATGCCCTCAGTTGCGTGCTGCGGGTGCAGGACGCCCACGGTGTGGCGGCGTTGTTGCCGGGCGACATCGAAGCAGCGCAAGAGTTGGCCCTGGTCGGCCAGGGGGCAGCGCTGGCAGCCGATTGGTTGTTGGTGCCGCACCATGGCAGCAAGACGTCGTCGACCCCGGCCTTTGTGGCTGCGGTGGCGCCTCGGGTGGCCGTGGTGCAGGCGGGCTACCGCAACCGCTTTGCCCACCCTGCGCCCGAGGTGCGCGAGCGCTATTTGACGCGCGAGCTGCGCTGGGTCGAGACCCCTGTCTGTGGCGCCGCGCTGTGGCGCAGTCAACAGCCTGACACGGTTCAGTGTGAGCGTGAGCATCGGCCTCGCTATTGGCATTGGCCCTTGCACCCCTGAGTTTCAGCGGCTGATTTTTGAGATTCACGCCCAAATCCGGTGCATGGTGGGCCCGGAAATTGCTATGCTGGAGACAGGAGATGGCACATGCTGAAATTTGACGAGATGTACACCCGTTTGCCCCTTGAGGGCAGTCCCGTGCGAGCCCACTACGAGGCCTACGCGCGATGGCTGGCACGTCAGCCGGCCGATGTCATGAGGGCCCGTCGGGAAGAAGCCGAGATGATCTTCCGCCGCGTCGGTATCACCTTCGCGGTTTATGGCGCCAAGGATGAGGATGGCTCGGGCACCGAACGATTGATTCCGTTCGACCTGATCCCGCGCATCATCCCGGCCCATGAATGGCAGACCATGGAGAAAGGCCTGGTGCAGCGCGTCACGGCGCTCAACCGCTTCATCCATGACGTCTACCACGACCAGGACATCATCCGTGCCGGTGTGATTCCGGCCGAGCAGATCCTCAACAACGCGCAGTTCCGCAGTGTGATGATGGGCGTGGACGTGCCCAACAACATCTACTCGCAGATCGCCGGCATCGACATCGTGCGGGCCCCGAATGCAGCCGGTGAGGGCGAGTACTACGTGCTCGAAGACAACCTGCGCGTGCCCAGCGGCGTGAGCTACATGCTCGAAGACCGCAAGATGATGATGCGCTTGTTCCCCGACCTGTTCAGCCAGCACCGTGTGGCCCCGGTCGCGCATTACCCCGACCTGTTGCTGGAAACCCTGCGTGCGTCCGCCCCGCCGGCCACTGCCGAGCCCACCGTGGTGGTGCTCACACCGGGCATGTACAACAGTGCTTACTTTGAGCACGCTTTCCTGGCCCAGCAAATGGGCGTGGAACTGGTCGAAGGCCAGGACCTGCTGGTCAAGGACGATTTTGTGTGGATGCGCACCACGCGGGGCTTGAAGCGCGTGGACGTGATTTACCGCCGCGTCGACGACGACTTCCTGGACCCTCAGGTCTTCCGCCCCAGTTCCACCCTGGGTTGCGCCGGCCTGATGAACGCTTACCGGGCGGGCAACGTGGCGATCTGCAACGCCGTGGGCACGGGCGTGGCCGACGACAAGTCGATCTACCCCTATGTGCCCAAGATGATCGAGTTCTACCTGGGCGAGAAGCCGATCCTCAACAACGTGCCCACCTACATGTGCCGCAACAAAGACGAGTTGCAGTACACGCTGGACAACCTCAAGGACCTGGTGGTCAAGGAGGTGCACGGCGCCGGTGGCTACGGCATGTTGGTCGGCCCTGCCGCCACCAAGGCCGAGATCGAAGAGTTCCGTGCCGCTGTGTTGGCCAACCCCAGCGGTTACATCGCTCAGCCCACGCTGAGCCTGTCGAGCTGCCCCACGTTTGTGGAGTCGGGCATTGCGCCGCGCCACATCGACCTGCGGCCTTTTGTGCTGTCGGGCAAGTCGGTGCAGATGGTCCCGGGGGGCCTGACCCGCGTGGCGCTCAAGGAAGGCTCCTTGGTGGTGAATTCGTCGCAAGGCGGCGGCACCAAGGACACCTGGATTCTGGAAGTTTGAGGGGAGACTATTGATGTTGTCACGCACCGCTGATCATTTGTTCTGGATGTCCCGCTACACCGAGCGCGCGGAGAACACCGCCAGGATGCTGGATGTGAACTACCAGACCTCCTTGTTGCCCCAGTCGGCCGCCGTGGCCCAAGTGGGCTGGCAAGGCTTGCTGTCCATCAGCGAATTGCTGCCGTCCTACCAGGCCTTGCATGGCGAGGTCACGCCTGAGCGCGTGCTGGAGTTCATGGTCAAAGACGAGGACAACCCGTCTTCCATCATGTCGTGCCTGCGCGCAGCGCGGGAGAACGCCCGGGCCGTGCGCGGCTCGCTGACCACCGAGGCCTGGGAAATCCAGAACCAGACCTGGCTGGAGGTGAACCGCATGCTGCGCCAAGGCGACTTCGAGCGCGACCCAGGCCAGTTCTTCGAGTGGGTGAAGTTCCGCTCGCACCTGTCGCGCGGCGTGACTGTGGGCACCATGCTGATGGACGAGGCGCTGCACTTCATGCGCCTGGGCACCTTCCTGGAACGCGCTGACAACACGGCGCGCCTGGTGGATGTGAAGTTCCATGCCGTGCAAAGCGACTTTTTTGGCGCCGCCAGCGAGAAGGATCAGGAGTACGACTTCTACCACTGGAGCGCCATCCTGCGCAGCGTCTCGGCGTTCGAGATTTACCGCAAGGTCTACCGCGACGTGATCAAGCCTGAGCGCGTGGCCGAGTTGCTGATCCTGCGTGCTGACATGCCCCGTTCGCTGCACGCCAGCCTCAACGAGGTGGTGTTGAACCTGGAGATGGTGGCCAACGACCAATCCGACGAGACCCGTCGCCGCGCGGGCAAGCTGCGCGCCGATTTGCAGTACGCACGCATCGACGAAATCCTGGCCACCGGTTTGCACGCCTTCTTGACGCAGTTCCTGGACCGCGTCAATGAACTGGGCGCGCGCATCAGCCGCGATTTCCTGATCCCGGCTGCGACCTGAGTGCAGTCCCGCTCCCGCCCCCGACCTGAACCAGCCCTGCCACTGGCTGGGAGTGCGGCGCACTCTGGGTTTTGGGGCGGTGCGGGCGGCGAGGTTCCCGCATGAGCCACCGGACCTGGCGTTGGTTCAGCCCCTTGGTGGCGTGGTTGGGGCGCCTGAGCGTGGGGCGCAAGCTCACCCTGATTTACCTGCTCGATCTGACCGCCGTCATCTACGTGTCGGGCATTCTGATTCACGAGAAGTACCTGGCGATTGATTTTGCGCGCAAGGAAATCGTGGGCATGCAGTACAGCGCGCGGGTGCATGATTTGTTGCTGCCGCCTTTTCGGGCCAGTGCCTCGCTGGCGCCGGTGCCCCAGGAGGCCTTGCAGCGCATGCAAGCCATGCGTGATCTGCACGACGAAGACCTGGGCGCCGTTGAGGCCAGCACCGCCTGGCTGAACACCCTGCGCCAGTTGCAAGACATGCCGGCAGGCCCCCAGCGCCTGGGGGCTTTGACCCTGCTGGCGCGGCAGGGGCGAGATTTGCTCACCACCGTGGGCAATCAATCCAATTTGATTCTGGACCCCGACCTGGACAGCTACTACGCCATGTCCTTGGGTGTCTTGCGCTTTCCGGAGCTGCTCGAAATCCTTCACGACACCAGCCGCACGCTGGAGGGCCTGACGCCCGGCGATTTGCGCCGCAGCGCGCGGCGCACCGAGATGCTGATTCTGGCGGGGCGCATGGATGCGCTCATCCAAGGCATCGAGTCCGATTACCAGCAAGCCATGGCGGCGGGCAAGCCGGCTTTGCGAGAGGCTTTGCTGCCTGGCAAAAAGGCGCTCAATATCAGTTTGCTGGGCTTGCTGGGCTCGGTGCGCAGCCTGTCTGAGGACAGTGCCTCCGCGCTCACGCTGGAGGCTGCACGGCATGCCCACAGCCAGGCTTTGCAGGAGTTGGATGAATCTTGGCACCAAGCACTGGACAGCTTGCACGGCTTGCTCAGCCAGCGCGTGGACAACCTGTTTGGGCGCATGTGGGTGCACCTGGGCACGGCGCTCTTGCTGCTGGGCTGCATCTTGAGCCTGGTCTACGCGGTGGCCCAGTTGATCGCCCGTCCTCTGCGGGGCTTGGCCTTGGTGGCCGACGAGGTGCGCCGCACTGGCGATCACAGCCGGCGTGCTGACTGGCAAAGCAGCGATGAAATTGGCCAGTTGGTCACCGCGTTCAACGGCATGCTGGCCCAGCTCGACCGGGAGCGTCTGGCGCAGCAGGAGTTGGCGGCCAGTGCGCGTGCCGCGCAAACCCAGCAGGAAATGGTGGAGGCCATCCCCATCGCGATGGTGGTCACGTCGGTGCCCGAGCATCTGGTGCTGCACGCCAACGCCCCGGCCTTGCCCTGGCTGGCAGGGCGCAGCGATGACCCCTGGCGCAGCGGGCTGGAGCCGGGCGTGCGAGCGCGCTTTTTTCAGCGCCTGGCAGACCAAGGTGCCGTGGACGAGTTTGAGGTGCGTTGGCTCGGGGGCGAGTCGCCTTCCTGGGCCGTGCTCTCGGCGCGCCGTTTGCAGTTTCAGGGCCAGGATGCGGTGCTGACGTCCTTCACGCCCATCAACATGCTCAAGCTGATGGAGCAGCGCCTGGAGTTGTGGTCCAAGGTGTTCGAGGCCTCGTCCGAGGGCATTCTCATCATGGATGCCAATCAGCGCATCCTGAGCGTCAATCGGGCCTTCTGCCGCAGCACCTCGTACGACTTTTATGAGGTCATTGGCGAGCAGCTCAGTCTGCTCATCGATGGTGGCGAGGGGCTGCAGATTCCGCCGTCCTTGCAAGTGGCCTTGGCCGACCGCGAGGCTTGGCAGGGGGAGGTGCACTTCCGCAAGCGCTCTGGTGAAAGCTACCCCGCCTGGTTGATGATCTCGGCCGTGCGAGACGCCACCCGCCAAGGCGATGTGTCGCACTACATCGGCATCTCGGTGGACATCACTGACCGCAAGCGCACCGAGGCTCGGGTGCAGTTCCTGGCCGAGCACGATGTGCTGACCGAATTGCCCAACCGCTCCCTGTGTGTGACCCGCCTGCGCGAGGCCATGGCCAGTGCCCAGGCCAATGGCGAGCGTGTGGCGGTGTTGTTCATCGACCTCGACCGCTTCAAGAACATCAATGACTCCTTGGGGCACCACATCGGCGACGGCCTGCTGCGCTCGGTGGCGGCCCGCTTGAACCAATCGGTGCGGGCTGGCGATACCGTCAGTCGCCTGGGGGGCGACGAGTTCGTGGTCATCATGCGCAAGGTGAGCGATCCGGATGAAGTGCGCTCGGTGGTGGAGCGGCGCCTGATTCCGCAAATTCGCCAGACCCACTACATCGAAGGCCACAACCTGCAGGTCTCTTGCAGCGTGGGCGTGGCGGTCTACCCCGACGACAGCAGCGACCTGGACGAATTGATGCGCCAGGCCGACGCCGCCATGTACGAGGCCAAGTCCGCTGGGCGTGACACGGCGCGCTTCTTCACGGTCGAGATAGACCAGAACACCCGCGAGCGCCAGGTTTTGGAGCAGTACCTGCGCGTGGCCTTGGCCAACCAGGAAATGTCGGTGTACTACCAGCCGAGGGTGGATGCACGCACGCTTCAGGTGGTGGGCTTGGAGGCTTTGCTGCGGTGGCACCACCCGGTGCTGGGCGCGGTGTCGCCAGCGCGTTTCATCCCGGTGGCCGAGGAAACAGGGCTGATCCACCCGATTGGCCAATGGGTGATTCAGCAGGCCTGCGAGCAAATGGACCGCTGGCGCCGGTCTGGCTTGCCGCCGCTGGTGGTGTCGGTCAATCTCTCGGCCGCGCAAATGTCCGATCCAGGTTTGGTCAGCCATTTGCAATCCTGTTTGCGAGCCAACCGCATCGAGCCCGCGCGGCTGGAGCTGGAGATCACGGAGTCGCAGATCATGGACAACGCCGTGGCCTCCGAGGCCCTGCTGCAGACCTTCAAATCCTTGGGGGTGCAGCTGTCCATCGACGACTTCGGCACCGGCTACTCGAGCCTGGCCTACCTGAAACGCTACCCCATCGACAAGCTCAAGATCGATCAGTCTTTTGTGCGCGATTTGTTGACCGACCCGGCCGACCTGTCGATCACCCGCGCCATCATTGCGATGGGGCACAACCTGGGACTGATCGTGGTGGCCGAGGGCGTGGAAACCGCCGAAGCCAGTGAGCAACTCAAAGCGTTGGGTTGTGATGAATTGCAAGGCTTTTTCTTTGCGCGCCCCATGCCGGCTGCCCAGTTGGAGCCTTGGCTGCGGGAGCGCCAAGCCCCTCTGGAGCGGCGCCGCCCTGTGGTCAGCAGCCGCTGAGCGACGGCCCCCTGAAGGCCTCAGACCCCTTCCATCAGCGGGGGCAGTGCTTGTTTGAGAAATTCAATCAAGGCGCGAGCCGCCGCCGACAGGCCGCGCCGGCTCGGGAACAAGACCACCAAATGCCCTGCTTGGGGCTTCCAAGCTGGCAGCACAGTGCACAACCGGCCAGCGTGCAGGTCATCTCGGCACACATACAGCGGCAGACCGCACACCCCCAAGCCGGCCAGAGCGGCTTGCCTTAACACCGACAGGTTGTCGCTTTGCAGGCGGATGGCGATGGGCAGGGCCTCGATCTGCCCTGTTGCGCCGATCAGGCGCATCTGTGCTTCTGCGGGTTTGCGTTGGGGGCCATACAGCAAGGTGTCTGCCGCCGACAGGCTGGCCAGGGTGTCGAGCGGTCCACGCTTTTGCAGGTAGTCCGGGCTGCAGACCAGGGCCCATGGCGCGGTGCAGACACAGGCTTGCACCAGGCTCGACGAGTGGAACCAAGGCTCCACGCCAACCCCCCGAACCACGACGTCGATTTGCTCCTCGATCAGGTCCAGGCTGCGGTTGGTGGCCAGGACTTCCAGTTGCACCTCCGGGCATTGGGTCATGAAGCGGGGCAGCACCTCGCTGGCCATCAGTTCAGCCAGCGCCAGGGGCAGGCTCAGCCGCACCTTGCCCACGGGGCGCTCGAGCCGATGCCGCAAGGCCTCAACACCCGCGTGGGCCTCTTCGACCATGGCCAGGCAATGGGCGTGCAGCACCTGACCAGCCTCGGTCAGGCTCAACCGGCGTGAATTCCGGTTCAACAAACGCGTGTTCAGCTGGGTTTCCAGGTGAGCCACACGCCGAGAAATGCGCGACTTCGGGATGCCCAGGGCCTCACCCGCGGCGGTGAAGCCGCGCTTTTCGACGACTTGGCTGAACAGGAACAGGTCATTCCATTCGATGGCGGGATCCAGCATGGGGGGCTTTCTGCGTCGTGGGGAGGAGGGGGCTTCTTTGTATCGTTCTTCTCATGGAACGATGGGTTGCACTCTGGGGTATTTATCGCATTTTTAGGCGGTGGCACATTATGTTTTTATTAATTTGAACTGAGGAAATATCGGAATTCTCTGAATATTTCAAATTAAAAGTCATGTAACCAATTGGAAACCGCCATGCCAGATCACCCTGTTTTCCGACGCCACTTCCTGCGGTCCAGCACGCTCGGAGTGGCCGCTATGTCCCCTTTGGCGGCCAGCCTGGCCGCCAGTGCCCCATCGGGCCCCAGCCCTGCCGCTGCTTCTTCCACCCATGAGCCTTCGACCATGACCCAGCCTACTTCCAACGCCTTTTTGTCTCTGCTCAAACGCGACACCACCGCCCTGCTGCTGACCGACCACCAAGTGGGCCTCTACACCGGTGTGCGTGACATCACCGTGGGGGACCTCAAGCACAACGTCGTGGCCTTGGCCAAGGCTGCACGCATTTTGGGTGTGCCGGTGATCCTCACGGCCACGATGACCGATGGCATGTGGGGCCCGGTGATTCCGGAGTTGCTGGCCGCCGTGCCGGGCGTGCAGCCCATCGTACGCAGCAAAATCAACGCCTGGGAGGACCCGCGCGTCGCCGCAGCCGTGGCCAAGACGGGGCGGCGCCAGTTGCTGGTGGCCGGCGTGTCGCTGGAAATTTGCGCCACCTATCCGGCCTTGTCAGCTAAGGCAGAAGGCTATGACGCGCGGGTGGTGTTGGACGCCTCGGGCACTTTCAACGAAGCCAAGCGCACGGCTGGCTTGGCACGTTTGGCCGGGGCGGGAATCCCCGTCATGGATTACGCGAGTGCGGCCGTTGAGATGCTTGGTGACAATGCGGATCCCAAGGCCAATGAAATTTATGGTGCACTTGACATGCCCTTCGCCACCTTGGTTTGGCAGGTCACCGAAGGGGCTCGCATGAAATAAGCGTTCTCGCTGACCTCGCTGCCGCCACCGCCTGCAAGGGCCTGGCGGCGTTTGATTTGATCAACCCAGCGGATGTGTACCGCAGGATCCTGAGATGACGAATGAACTGAGTCTGTCCCCCGTGGTGGATGGACGCCCTTTGCGCATCGGCACGGGGTTCACCGCCTTGAATTTGGATGAGGGCCTGTTTGACGGGCGGGTGGATCCGGTGGTGATGCTGGACCACTTTCACATGACGGCGCCCACGTTCGCGCCGCACCCCCATGCGGGCTTGTCGGCCGTGACCTATGTGTTCGAGGACTCGCGCTCGCCCCATGTCAATTACGACTCTTTGGGGCATGACGGCCCCATTCGCCCAGGGGCCTTGCACTGGCTGGCGGCAGGCCGGGGCGCGGTGCACACCGAGCAGCCGGAAGGCGATCAGCCGCATGTGCATGCGCTGCAGATTTTCGTCAACCTCCCATCCGGCCTCAAACAAGGGGTGCCCCGGGTGGTGCACCTGGAGCCGGAGGACGTGCCTGTCTTCGAAGCCCCGGGCTTGCGTGTGCGGGTGGTGCTGGGCGAATCGCAAGGCCTGCGCTCGCCGGCCACCGCAGCGCTGCCTCAGCCCTTCACCTTGCTCGATGCCCGCTTGGACGCGGGCGCCGCGTTGACCCACGCGCTGCCCAATGGCTGGGGCGCCATGGTGTATGTGGTGGCCGGACAATGCACGGTGCAGCCCGAGGCACAGGCCGTGCGCTTGATTCAAGGCCAGGCATTGGGCCTGGCCCTGCCGCGCGAGGCGGCGCTCGCGCAGGCGCCCCTGGTTTTGCAAGCCGGCAGCGGAGGGCCTGCGCGTGTGGTGCTGCTCAGCGGTTGGTCGCTGCGCGAGCCCTTGGTCAAGCAGGGGCCGTTTGTGATGAACACAGCCGAGCAAATGCAGCAGGCCATCGCCGACTACCAGCAAGGCCACTTTGGAACCTTCCTCTGGCCCCGCTGAGGTCCAGTCAGCGCGTCGAACTCAGCGTGGCAGGGCTTGGGCCACGGCCTGGCCCAGCTCGATCACCGCCATGGCGTAGTAGCTGGACCAGTTGTAGCGGGTGATCACATAGAAGTTCTCTGTGCCCGCCACGTAGCTGGGCTCGGCGCCGCCGTTTTGCAGCTCGACCAAGGCCAACTGACCCGGATGCCGCTGGCCCGCCTCGCTGAGCAGGCCGCCCTTGGCGCTGAAGCTGGCCACACTGAAGGTGGGCAGGATGTCGGGCAGCAGCAAGGCTTCTTTGTCTTGCGCCGAGCCTTCCAGGCGCACTGGGTAGTGGGTGGGCAGGCCGGTTTGCCAGCCATAGCCCTTGAAGTAGTTGGCCACCGAGCCAATCGCGTCTTCGGGGCTGTTGAACAGATCGATCTTGCCGTCGCCGTCGAAATCCACCGCGTACTTGACCCAGCTGCTGGGCATGAACTGCGGCTGGCCCATGGCGCCGGCGTAACTGCCTCGTGGCAACAAGGGGTCGGACCCCGCGCGCTGGTGGTAGCTCAGAAACTGCTCCAGTTCTGAGCGAAAGTAGGCCTGTCGCTCGGTCGCGCGGGGGTGGGCGGCCGGGAAGTCAAACGCCAAGGTCGCCAGGGCGTCGATTACGCGGTAGGTCCCCATTTGTTGGCCGTAAATGGTTTCCACGCCCAGGATGCCCACGATGATGGCGGCGGGTACGCCATAGCTTTGCTCGGCACGCTCCAGGGTGGCGCGGTGCTGCTGCCAAAAGCGCAGGCCGGCCCCGATGCGGATGGGTTCGACAAACCGTGACCGGTAGGCCTGCCAGTTTTTGGCTGTGGGGCTGCTGGGGGGCAGCATCAGCTTGGGCACACCGGGCAGGAGCCGCGCCTGGCTCAGGGCATGGCGCAAGTCGTCGCGGTTCAGCTGGCGGCGCTCGGCCAGGTCATCGGCAAAGGCCATCGCGTCGGCACGGTGGCCGTAGGGCAGGGTGCCTTGCACGGGCTGTGAGTTTTTCTTGCTGACCTTTTTCGCCGCTGGCCGGGGGCTGTGGGTTGAGGTCTGCTTTTTGGCCGCAGGGTGGGCCGCTGGACTGGCGTGGGCCCAGGCGGGCAGGAGGCTGGCGGCCAGCCACAGGGGGGCCATTCGTATCAAGGCGTGCATGCGAGCATTGTCGCCGCTGTCAGGCGGTGGTCGAGCGCAGCAAGGGCTTGAGTTGGCGCTTCAAAGCGCTCAGCGTTGGCGCTGCAGGCTGTGTGGTGGTGCGGGTCTGGGGGGCCTGTGCGGCATAGCGCAGGGCTTCCAACTGAAGCAGCCAATCGTGCAGCGGGCGCCCCGACTCGCCCCTTGCGGCCAGCACGGCCCGGGCCAAGGTCCTTGGTGGGGCCTGGGCTGGGACGGGCAGGCCTTGGTGTTTCAGTCCGTCATGCACTTGGCCCATAAGCCGCAGCCAAGGGTCTTGTCGCTGGCGTTGCCAGGTGACCCAGGCCAGGCTGGCCAGGGCGCTCAGGCCCAGGCCGCCGCCAAGCACCTGAATCAGGTCTTCCCAACTGGGCGACTCAAAACCCAGTTGGCGCAGCAGGTCAAACTGGCGGCTTTGGGTGTAGCCCAGCACCCATTGGTTCCATCGGTTGTTACCCGCATCCCACAGGCTGCGCAGGGTTTGCAGCAGTCCGGGGCTGACCTGGCCCAGGGCGCTGCCGACCAGTCCGCGCGGGGCTTGCAGCCGTTGCAGGCTCCCGATGCGGCCCGGCGATACCGCCCCGGTGGGGTCGACCCGCACCCAGCCCTGGCCCGCTTGCCAAATCTCGGCCCAGGCGTGGGCGTCGCTTTGCCGCACCACCCAGTAGCCGTCCAGGGCGTTGCGTTCGCCGCCTTGGTAGCCGGTCACCAGCCGCGCCGGCACATCCAGCGCCCGCATCAGCACCACATACGCTGACGCGATGTGCTCACAAAACCCGGCTTTGCGGTCGAACCAGAATTCGTCCGCCGTGTGTTCGCCATATTCGCCGGGCTCCAGTGTGTAGACATAGCCCCCTTGGGCCAGGCGCTGCAGCACCGCAGCGCTCAGTGTCAGGGCGTCGGCCTGGGCCCAGCGCGGGTCGCGCCGCATGTCCATGGCCAGTTGCAGCGTGCGGGGGTTGCGCCCGGCGGGCAGCCGGGTTGCGGCCTCGCGTTGCTGGCCTGTGGTGTTGGCCCCATAGCGGAAGCTGGGGTAGGCCACGGCTTGGTAGCGCAGCAAGTCGTTGACGGGGCGCTGCGTGATCCACTGCAGCTCGGTCGTGATGTAGGCCTCGGTGCCCGGCGCTTTGGGCGCCTCGGGCGTGACGTCCAAGGCCAGCAGCCAGGGGCGGTTGTGTGGCTGCAGGGTGACTTCGTAGCGCAGCGCCGGACCGCTGACCTGCAAGCTGGCCGGCGGGCTGCGGCGGGGCACCTGCCCGCTGAGGTCTTCAGGCGTGCTGGGCTTCCATTCCCGTCCGTCAAAGTCTTGAAACACGGGGCCTCGGAAGTAGAGCTCGCTTTGCAGGGGCTGCTGCTCAAAGCGCACGCGCAAGGCAATGCTGTCGTCCAAGGCCAGGCTGTTGAGCTTGCCGATTTCCATGCGGGTGGACAGGCCACTGCGTCCGCTCAGGGCGTCTGAGGGCAGGCCCCACAAAGGGGCCATGCGTGGGAAAAACAGAAACAGCAGCACCATCACCGGGGCGCCCAGCAAGGTCATGCGCAGGGCCATGCCGGCCGAGGTGGCCAGCGGCGGGCGCCCGACTGGCAAATGGGCATTGATGAGGGCGGTGAGCAGTCCCAGCAGGCCGACCAGCATGGCGGCGGCGATCGGCAGCGACTGCGAAAAGAAGAAGTGGGTGAGCATCGTGAAGAAGCTCAGAAAGAAGATCACGAACGCGTCCCGCCGTGCCCGCAGCTCCAAGGTCTTGAGCGTCAGCAAGGCCACCACCAGGGTGACGCCCGCGTCACGTCCGAGCAGGGTTTTGTGGCTCCACCAGGTGCCCAACATCACCAGCAAAAGCAGCCCGATGCGCCAGCGCTGCGAGGGCAGTGGCCGGCTGTGCCAGGCCAGCCAGCCCCGCCAACCCAAGGCCGTGGCGGCCAGCACCGGGGCCCACAGCGGCAGGTGCTCGGCGTGCGGCAGGATGACCCAGGCCACGACCGCCAGCAAAAAGAGGGTGTCACGGCTTTCGCGTGGCAAAGAAGTCCAGCGGTTCAGCACAGGGCGAGCGCCTCCAGGCAGCGTTGTTGGTGGGACTCGCCTTGGTCGCAGGCAATTTCTTGACCGTGCAGGCGCAATCCGTAGTCCAGGCCCTGCTGCTCAGCCATCAGCACCCAGGCACACAGGCGCGAGAGCTGGGCTTCGAGGGGCAAGCCCCCCAATGCGCGCTGGTCCAGCCACAGTTCGGCGGGCTGCTGGTGTTCGCTGTCGCGGCTGACCAGGGCCTCGGAACCGGTCGCCAGCGCGGTGGCGGCTTTTTTCCAGACCACTTGTTTGAGGCGATCCCCTCGGCGGTAAGCGCGCACGGTGTCGAAGTCCTGCCCGCTGCCCGAGTGGGCGGTGTGGCCGCTGGGCCCGGAGCGCGGTTCACCTGGGGGCAAAGAGGGCGGATTGGCCTCGGGCTGGGGGTAGACCAGCAACTGGGCTGCAGGCCGCCAAACCGCCCAGACCCGGAAGGTGCCCAAGGGGAAGCGGGTCTCCAGGTTCAGCACGGGGGCCGGTTGCAGCCCTCGCGTTGTCGGCAGAAAAGCCAGTTGCAAGGCGCTCTGGCTTTGACCGGGCACATCGACCCAGGCCCAGTCCGACTGACCCGCGAGGCTCATGCCGATGCCGTGGCGTGTGGCGCGGCGGCTGTTGTGCAACTGCACATCCAGGTGCAGCGGCGTGCCGCAAAACTGGGCCGCTGGCGGCAGCAGTTGCAACTGCAGGCCGCGCAGGGTGGCGTGTCCGATGTGCATGCCAGCCAGGGCACAGCCTGCGAGCAAAAAGGTCAGCAAGTAACCCAGGTTGAGCTGGTAGTTCACCGATGCCACCAGCAAGACCAGCAAGGTGGCACACAGCATGAGCCCCGGTCGCGTGGGCAGGATGTAGACGTTGCGCTGGGTCAGGGTGAGCTGGTCACTCAAAGGCAGGCGGGCCTGCCACCATCGCCGCACGCGCTCACGCCACCACCTCAGGGGGTGACGCAGGCTGAAGGGCGGCGGCGCCGGACTCATGGCAGGGGAACCGCTTCCAGCATGGCGCGCACCTGATCCAGAGCGCCCCGGCCGGCTTGTTGGGTGGGCGTCAAACGGTGGGCTGCGGTTTGAGGCAGGATGGCTTGCACATCATCGGGTGCCACATAGTCGCGCCCTGCCAGCAGGGCCTGCGCCTTGGCGGCCCGCAAGATGGCAATGCCCGCCCGCGGCGACAGGCCTTGCACAAACCAGCGTCCACTGCGCGTCGCCGCGAGCAGGTCCTGCAGGTAGTTGAGCAGCGGTTCTGAGGCATGAACCGCCTGCACTTGTTGTTGCAAACTGTGAAGTTCTGCCAAAGTCAGTTGCGATTGCAAGGTGCTCAGCAGGTCGCGGCGGTCTTGTCCGGCCAGCAAGGCCCGCTCGGCCTGGCGGTCGGGGTAGCCCAGAGAAATCCGCATCAAGAAGCGGTCCAGCTGCGACTCGGGCAGCGCGAAGGTGCCCAGTTGGTCGAGTGGATTTTGGGTGGCGATGACAAAGAAAGGCTCCGGCAGGGCGCGGGTAGCCCCTTCCGCGGTGACCTGGCGCTCTTCCATGGCCTCCAGCAGCGCGCTCTGGGTTTTCGGACTGGCGCGGTTGATTTCGTCGGCCAGCAGCACCTGGGCGAACACCGGACCCGGATGGAAGACGAAACCCTCCTGGGCCCGCTCGTAGACGGACACGCCAGTGAGGTCGCTGGGCATGAGGTCGGCCGTGAATTGAACCCGCGAAAACTGCAGGCCGAAACTGCGCGCCAAGGCATGGGCCAAGGTGGTTTTTCCCACCCCTGGGACGTCTTCGATCAACAGGTGACCGCCAGCCAAAAGGCAGGCCACACTGTCTTGCACCTGGGCGGACTTGCCGACAATCACCGTGTTAAGCTGATCCAGCAAGGCCTTGAGTTTTTGTGGTGTGTGCATGGGCCGAGACGTTAGCCGAAAAACGAGAGACATGAGAGCCACTGTGAATAAAACCGGTTACTACACCCATCGTGACTGTTGGAAGCACGAAATGGGGCATGACCACCCTGAATGTCCGGCCCGCCTGGACGCCATCGAAGACCGCCTTTTGATGACCGGGGTCAGCGACGCCTTGGAGCGCCGCGAGGCCCCCACCGCCGCGCTGGCCGACATCGAACTGGCCCACGACCGCATGCACATTGCGGCCCTGCGGGGGCTGACCGACCGCCTGGTCGACGAGATCGCAGCCGGTGGTCCCCCGCACGCCCAACTGGACCAGGACACCAGCATCAACGCCTACACGTGGCAGGCGGCTTTGCGAGCCGCTGGTGCCGCTCTGGCCGCCACCGACGCCGTCATGGCCGGTGAGCTGGAGAATGCGTTTTGCTCGGTACGCCCCCCTGGCCACCACGCTTGCCGCGACAAGGCCATGGGCTTTTGTTTTTTCAACAACGTGGCTGTGGCTGCCCGCTACGCGCTGGAGCGTTACCGCCTCAAGCGGGTGGCGGTGGTGGACTTCGATGTGCACCATGGCAACGGTACCGAGAACATCCTCAGCGGTGACCCACGCGCCTTGATGGTGAGCTTCTTTCAACACCCGTTCTACCCTTATTCGGGTGACCAGCAGCCTGCGGCCAACATGCTCAACGTGCCGGTCCCGGCTTACACCCGGGGCATGGAGCTGCGCGAAATCATCGAGATGATGTGGATTCCGCGCCTGGAGGCCTTCAAGCCCGAGATGATCTTCATCAGTGCCGGCTTCGATGCCCACCGTGAAGACGACATGGGGCAAATGGGCCTGACCGAGCAGGACTTCGCGTGGATCACCTTCCGCATCAAGGACATCGCACGCCGCTTCTCCAACGGCCGCATCGTGTCCTGCCTGGAAGGCGGCTACAACCCGCAAGCCCTGGCCCGCAGCGTGGAAGCCCACCTGCGGGTGCTGGCTGACGTCTGAGGCGAAGGGGCATGGAAATCGATCCTGCTCAGCCCCTCGCGTCAGCGCCCGCGCCCGCTTGGCTGCGCGTCGAGCGCGACCCCCGGGGCGTGCTCACCCTGACCTTGCAACAGGCTCAGCGCTTCAATGTGCTGAGCCAAGCCATGCTGCAGGCGCTGCAAGCCGCGCTGGACCAAGCCGAGCAAGACCCCGGCCTGCGCGTGCTCGTGCTGGCGGCCGAGGGCGCTGCTTTTTGTGCGGGCCACGACCTCAAAGCCATGGCGGCCCCAGGCCTGACCCAGTCCGATCACCTGGCCCTGTTTCAGCAATGCACCCGATTCATGGAGTCCTTGCAACGCCTGCCGGTGCCCGTGGTGGCCCGGGTGCAGGGTCTGGCCACGGCCGCGGGCTGCCAGCTTGTGGCCCAATGCGATCTGGCAGTGGCCAGTACCGAAGCCCGATTTGCCACCAGTGGCATCCGCTATGGTCTGTTCTGTGCGACGCCAGCGGTGCCCTTGTCGCGCAATGTGCCGGCCAAAAAGGCCTTGGAGATGTTGTTCACGGGTGATTTCATCGATGCCCAAGAGGCTTTGGCTCAAGGCTTGGTGAATCGCGTGGCGCCCCCACAGGAACTGGACGCGGTGCTTGCGACTCTGGTAGACAGCTTGTTGGCCAAACCCAAGGCTGCCTTGGCTTGGGGTAAAGCCTTGTTTTACCGTCAGCGTGAAGCGGGGGCGGCCACGGCCTACCAACTGGCAGCGCAGACCATGGCGGTCAACATGATGGACCCAGCGGCCCAAGAAGGGGCGTTGGCATTTTTGCAAAAGCGGGCGCCCGTGTGGCCCCACAGTGGAGAGCGATCAGGCGATGGAGTTTCTGGAGAATTTACAAGCTGAGTTTCGTCATTCGGCCGCCTGGATTGAGGTGGCCTGTGTTTTGGTCAGCCTGGGCGTGGCCTATGTGAGCACTGCCTGGGCCGGGCGCCGCGCGGGCGCCAAGCCAGAGTCGGTTTGGTTTGGTCGCGGCACGCTTGACGGCCTGATGTTCCCTTTGTTGTCCCTGGCCCTGGTCTATGCCGCACGGGTGGTGGTCGGGCACTACCAGTCGGTGTTCATCCTCAAGGCGGCGATTCCTATTTTGGTGTCGCTGGCCGTGATTCGGTTTTTTGCCCGGGTGCTCTCCGCCGCCTTCCCCAGTTCAGGCCCCATGCGCTTGCTGGAGCGCTTGGTGTCTTGGCTGGCTTGGGGCGTGGCAGTGCTGTGGATCACTGGCCTGCTGCCCTCGGTGCTGGCTGAACTGGAAGACATTCACCTCACCTTTGGCAAGACCACCATCACCTTGCGCACCTTGATCGAAGGGGCCATGTCCTCCGGCTTGGTCTTGGTGGTGGCTTTGTGGGTGTCGTCCACGCTGGAGCGCCAGGTGCTGATGCCGTCCATCTCGGACCTGTCCATGCGGCGTGTGGCGGTCAACGCCATGCGGGCCGTGCTGCTTTTGCTGGGCCTGCTGTTTGGCTTGTCGGCCGTCGGTGTGGACTTGACGGCCTTGTCGGTGCTGGGCGGTGCAGTCGGTGTCGGCCTGGGCTTTGGCTTGCAGAAGCTGGCTGCCAACTATGTCAGTGGTTTTGTGATTTTGTTGGAGCGCTCGCTGCGCATTGGCGATAACGTGAGGGTCGACAACTTCGAAGGCCAGATCACCGACATCAAAACCCGCTACACCTTGCTGCGCGCGCCCAACGGCAAAGAGTCCATCGTGCCCAATGAGACCATGGTGGCGCAGCGGGTCGAGAATCTGTCAGCCTTTGACCAGCGCTTCAATCTGACCACCAATGTGGTGGTGGCTTACGACAGCGATGTGCAGGTGGTGCGGCAGGTCTTGCGCGATGCGGCTTTGGCCCAGGAGCGGGTGCTCAAAGACCCAGAGCCGGTGGCTTACCTGCTGAATTTCGCGGCGGATGGTCTGGAGTTCAGTTTGCACTTTTGGATCGCAGACCCGGCCAAAGGCCAAGTCAACATCCGGTCGGAGGTCAATCTGGCCGTTTTGGCAGGTTTGCGGGCAGCCGGGGTAGATTTGCCTTTCCCTCAGCGGGTCTTGCATGTACAAGGAGTGTCAGTTTCGCCGGTTTTGGACGCATCCCGAACCGCCGTCGGAGGCGCTGCCTGAGTTCAGGCCCCGCCTGTTGTTCAACGAGATGGATCGAGAGGTCGTTCATGGTGGGTTCAGGCATCAGGTTGCGTCAAGAGCGCGAGCGCCTTGGCTTCAGCCAAAGCGACTTCGCCGCCCTGGTTCCGGTGACGCGCAAGACCATGTTCAATTGGGAGTCCGGGGCCGGGCAAGTGGCCTCGGAAGCCCTGGGCGTCTGGGCCGGCGTGGGCCTGGATGTGCTCTATGTGATCACAGGCCAACGCGCCTTGAGTGCTGCAGGCTTGTCTAGCCGGCATTTGAACCTGCTGAGCCTGTTTGACACCGCCGACGAGGCGGGGCGCCTGGCCATCGAGACAGCCGCTGTGCAGGCCCAGGCACGCCGCTGACGTGGGCCCTGGCGTGGGCCTTGTTCACACGCACTCCCCCCCAAAAATCTCCCACTCGTTGTCGCAGGTCTTTCGATCCTAGCCATCTTCTGCCGTTTATAATCAAAAAATAGCACGGTCGTACTTTTTTGTGCTCATGCAACCCTGAGTTCGGCGTCTCAAAGACGAGCTTGGTGGGGCTTTTGAAAACTCGGGACGTAGCCGCATAGAATCATCTGGTTTACGTGCACGTCAATTCAACTACTCAATTTTGGAGCCGCAGCAATGAAGGTTTTGGTCCCCGTCAAACGTGTGGTGGACTACAACGTGAAGGTCCGGGTGAAGTCGGACAACACGGGTGTGGACATCGCCAACGTCAAGATGAGCATGAACCCCTTTGACGAGATTGCCGTCGAAGAAGCGGTGCGCCTGAAAGAAAAAGGCGTGGCCACCGAGGTGATCGCTGTGAGCTGCGGCGTGACCCAGTGCCAAGAGACCTTGCGCACGGCCATGGCCATTGGTGCCGACCGCGCCATCCTGGTCGAGACCGACGCTGAACTGCAGCCCCTGGCCGTGGCCAAGCTGCTCAATGCCCTGGTCGCCAAAGAGCAACCGGGCCTGATCATCCTGGGCAAGCAAGCCATTGACGACGACGCCAACCAAACCGGCCAGATGCTGGCGGCCCTGGCCGACCTGCCGCAAGCCACCTTCGCCAGCAAGGTCGAAGTGGCCGGCGACAAGGTCAACGTCACGCGCGAAATCGACGGCGGTCTGGAAACCCTGAGCCTGTCGATCCCGGCGGTCATCACCACCGACCTGCGCCTGAACGAGCCGCGCTACGTGACGCTGCCCAACATCATGAAGGCCAAGAAGAAGCCGCTGGAGATCGTCAAGCCCGAAGACCTGGGTGTGGACGTCAGCCCGCGCCTGAAGACCCTCAAGGTCAGCGAGCCGCCCAAGCGCGGCGCTGGCATCAAGGTGCCCGACGTGGCCACCCTCGTGAACAAACTGAAAACTGAAGCCAAGGTGATCTGACCATGACCGCACTTGTTATCGCCGAACACGACAACGCGACCCTCAAGGGCGCGACCCTGAACACCGTCACCGCCGCTGTGCAAGCCGGTGGTGATGTGCATGTGCTGATCGCGGGCCACAACGCTGGCGCCGCCGCCGCGGCCGCTGCCCAGATCGCGGGTGTCAGCAAAGTCATCCACGCCGACAGCGAAGCCCTGGGCCACGGCCTGGCCGAGAACGTGGCCGCCCAAGTCCTGGCCATCGCAGGCAACTACAGCCACATCCTGTTCCCGGCCACGGCCGGGGGCAAGAACGCCGCGCCGCGCGTGGCCGCCAAGCTGGACGTGGCGCAGATCAGCGAAATCAGCAAGGTCATCAGCGCCGACACTTTCGAGCGCCCGATCTACGCGGGCAACGCGATCGCCACGGTGCAAAGCACGGACGCCACCAAGGTGATCACGGTGCGGGGCACGGGCTTTGACGCGGCAGCGGCCACGGGTGGCAGTGCCGCCATCGAGACCATCGCAGCCCAAGCCGACAGCGGCAAGAGCGCGTTTGTGGGCAGCGAGATCGCCAAGAGCGACCGCCCCGAGCTGACGGCGGCCAAGATCATCGTGTCGGGTGGCCGGGCCTTGGGCAGCGCTGAGAAGTTCAATGAAGTGATCACGCCGCTGGCCGACAAGCTGGGTGCGGCCATTGGGGCCAGCCGTGCGGCGGTGGACGCGGGCTACGCGGCCAACGACCTGCAGGTGGGGCAGACGGGCAAGATTGTGGCGCCGAGCCTGTACGTGGCGTGCGGCATCTCGGGCGCGATCCAGCACTTGGCGGGGATGAAGGATTCGAAGGTGATCGTGGCGATCAACAAGGACCCGGAAGCGCCGATCTTCAGCGTGGCCGACTACGGCCTGGAAGCGGACCTGTTCGCGGCCGTGCCGGAACTGGTGGGCGCGCTCTAAGCGGCGCGGCCCCCCCATCCAGCAGAGACAGCCCCCAGGCATCGTTCGCGATGCCTTTTTCATATCTGGAGACATCAACATGAGCTACACCGCCCCCCTGAAGGACATGCTGTTCAACATCGAGCACCTGGCTGGTATCGATCAAGTGGCCAGCATCCCTGGTTTTGAAGACGCCGGTCTGGAAACGGCCCAAGCCGTGCTTGAAGAGTGCGCCAAGCTCAACGAAGGCGTGATTGCCCCGTTGAACTGGGAAGGCGACAAGAACCCTTCGAGCTGGAAAGACGGCGTGGTCACCACCACCCCCGGCTTCAAAGACGCCTTCAAGCAGTACGCCGAGGGCGGCTGGCAAGGTCTACAACACCCGGTGGACTTTGGCGGCCAAGGCCTGCCCAAGACCATTGGTGCGGCCTGCACCGAAATCCTCAACTCGGCCAACATGAGCTTCGCGCTGTGCCCGCTGCTCACCGATGGCGCCATCGAAGCCCTGCTGACTGCGGGCAGCGATGAACTCAAGGCGATCTACCTCGAAAAGCTGGTGTCGGGCCAATGGACCGGCACCATGAACCTGACCGAGCCCCAGGCGGGCTCTGACCTGTCGCTGGTGCGCACCCGAGCCGAGCCGCAGCCTGATGGCAGCTACAAGGTGTTTGGCACCAAGATCTTCATCACCTACGGTGAGCACGACATGGCCGAGAACATCGTGCATTTGGTGCTGGCCCGCGTGCAGGGTGCGCCCGAGGGCGTGAAGGGCATCAGCCTGTTCGTCGTGCCCAAGTTCCTGGTCAATGGCGACGGCAGCCTGGGCGCGCGCAACGATGTGCATTGCGTCAGCATCGAGCACAAGATGGGCATCAAGGCCAGCCCCACGGCGGTGCTGCAGTTTGGCGACCATGGCGGTGCCGTGGGCTACCTGGTCGGCCAGGAGAACCGCGGCCTCGAGTACATGTTCATCATGATGAACGCAGCCCGCTACGCCGTCGGGGTGCAAGGCATTGCGGTGGCCGAGCGCGCCTACCAAAAAGCCGTGCAGTACGCCAAGGACCGCGTGCAAAGCCGCCCGGTGGACGGCAGCATCAACGCCAGCGCCGCCATCATTCACCACCCCGATGTGAAGCGCATGCTGATGACCATGCGCGCCTACACCGAAGGCTGCCGTGCCATGGCCAGCGTGGCCGCGGCCGCGTATGACGCGGCGCACCACCACCCCGACGCCGACACGCGCAAGCAAAACGCGGCCTTCTATGAATTCATGGTGCCCCTGGTCAAGGGCTACAGCACCGAGATGAGCCTGGAAGTGACCTCGCTGGGCGTGCAGGTACACGGTGGCATGGGCTTCATCGAAGAAACGGGCGCGGCCCAGTACTACCGTGACGCCAAGATCCTGACCATTTACGAAGGCACGACCGCCATCCAAGCCAATGACTTGGTTGGTCGCAAGACGGCACGCGATGGTGGCCAGACCGCCAAGGGCATTGCCGCCCAGGTGGAGCAGACCGAGGCCGCCTTGCGCGCCAGCGGCAGCGACACGGCCGCTGTGGTGGCCAAGCGCCTGCAAGCGGCCCGCCTGGCCTTCATCGACGTGGTGGACTTTGTGGCCGGCAACACCAAGGCGTCGCCCAATGCAGTGTTCGCCGGCTCGGTGCCCTACCTGATGTTGGCCGGCAACCTGGTCGCTGGCTGGCAGCTCGGACGTGCTCTGTTGGTGGCCCAGGACCAGCTGGCCCAAGGCCAGGACGAGGCCTTCATGCGCAGCAAGATTGCTACCGCCCGCTTTTATGCCGACCACCTGCTGAGCAAGGCCCCGGGCCTGCGCGACAGCATTGTGGATGGTGCGGACAGCGTGAACGCGCTGGCTCCCGAGGCTTTCTGACCCGCACCCGCTGGCCCTGTCCCGGGATGGACAGGGTGAGCGGGCGCTCTTGAACAAAAATCCACCTCAAACCCATCGAGGAGACACCATGTCGAAATTGCCCCCAGCGCTGGCCAACCGGCCCTTCCCGGTCATTGGCTCGCCGCTGTTCATCATCAGCAACCCCAAGCTCGTCATCGAGCAATGCAAGGCCGGTGTCATTGGCTCCATGCCCGCCCTGAATGCCCGCCCTGCGGCCCAGTTGGACGAGTGGCTGGCCGAAATCACCGAGGCCCTGGCTGCGCACAACCAGGCCAACCCCGACAACCCGGCAGCGCCCTTTGCCATCAACCAGATCGTGCACAAGAGCAACGACCGCCTCGACCACGACATCGAGATGGTCATCAAGTACAAAGTGCCAGTGATCATCAACTCGCTGGGCGCCCGCACCGACGTGAACGACGCCATCCACAGCTATGGCGGCGTGGTGCTGCACGACATCATCAACAACGCCTTCGCCCACAAGGCCATTGAAAAGGGCGCTGACGGTTTGATCGCGGTGGCTGCAGGTGCTGGCGGCCATGCAGGCACCAAGAGCCCGTTCGCGCTGATTCAAGAGATTCGCCAATGGTTCGACGGTCCCCTGGCGCTGTCGGGCTCGATCGCCTCGGGCGGCGCCATCCTCGCCGCTCAAGCCATGGGGGCGGACTTTGCCTACATGGGCTCGGCTTTCATCGCCACCGAGGAGGCTCGCGCCGCCGACGCCTACAAGCAGGCCATCGTGGACAGCAATTCGGACGACATCGTCTACAGCAACCTGTTTACCGGCGTGCATGGCAACTACCTCAAGCCCAGCATCCGCGCCGCCGGCCTGGACCCGGACAACCTGCCCGAGAGCGACCCCTCCAAGATGAACTTTGGCGGCGACGCCAAGAAGGCCTGGAAAGACATCTGGGGCTGCGGTCAAGGCATTGGTGCCATCAACAAGGTGCAGACCACGGCGGAACTGGTGGCCCAGCTCAAGCGCGAATACGCCGAAGCCAAAGCCCGCCTGCTGGGGCGGATTCAACCGGTCGATGCAACACACTGATAACTGCGTAAGCAGACGGAGTGTTGCAAATGAAGTATCGGACACGAAACTACTACACCGACAGCCAAAAGGCGCTGATGTGGGACCGCTG
>NZ_JAQSIO010000012.1 GCF_028649455.1 Curvibacter microcysteis
AGCGGTCCCACATCAGCGCCTTTTGGCTGTCGGTGTAGTAGTTTCGTGTCCGATACTTCATTTGCAACACTCCGTCTGCTTACGCAGTTATCAGTGTGTTGCATCGACCGGTTGAATCCGCCGTCGAAAGCAGCCTTCCTATGGGGGAGATGCGACGGGCTGCAGTCAGCCTGAAGCAGCCCACCGCCCCTCCCCTCCACATGCATCGATACATGAACCGCCTCAAATGAGGCGGCATTAATTTCTCAATACGGAATTTCCCCGACGGACTTTATTTACGTCCGACGCACTTTATTTGTTGGAGTCACCCCGCAGCGCTGGGCCCCAACCCTCACTCCACCGTCACACTCTTCGCCAGGTTCCGAGGCTTGTCCACATCGGTGCCACGCGCGCAAGCCGTGTGATAGGCCAGCAACTGCAGCGGCACCACGTGCAGCAGCGGGGACAGGGCGCCGTAGTGCTCGGGCATGCGGATGACGTGCAGGCCTTCGCCGGTCTCGATGCGGGTGTCGGCGTCGGCCAGCACGTACAGCACGCCGCCACGCGCACGCACTTCTTGCAGGTTGCTCTTGAGCTTTTCCAGCAAGGCGTCGTTGGGCGCCACGGTGACCACGGGCATCTCGCTGGTCACCAGCGCCAGCGGGCCGTGCTTCAACTCGCCGGCGGCGTAGGCCTCGGCGTGGATGTAGGTGATCTCCTTGAGCTTGAGCGCGCCTTCCAAAGCGATCGGGTAGTGCAGGCCCCGGCCCAGGAACAAGGCGTTTTCCTTGCGTGCAAAGTCTTCGGCCCAGCTGATGATTTGCGGCTCCAGCGCCAGCACGGCTTGCAGGGCGGCCGGCAGGTGGCGCATGGCTCTCAGGTGCTCGGCCTCGGCCTCGGCGCTCAGCAGGCCACGGCTTTGCGCCAGCGCCAGGGTCAGCAAAAACAGGCCCGCCAGCTGGGTGGTGAAGGCCTTGGTCGAGGCCACGCCAATTTCCACGCCAGCGCGGGTGATGTAGGCCAGCTTGCACTCGCGCACCATGGCGCTGGTGGCCACGTTGCAGATGGTCAAGGTGTGCTCCATGCCCAGGCTGCGCGCGTGGCGCAGGGCGGCCAGGGTGTCAGCGGTTTCACCAGATTGGCTGACCGTCACCACCAGGCTGCGCGGGTTGGGCACGGACTCGCGGTAGCGGTATTCGCTGGCGATCTCGACCTGGGTCGGGATCTTGGCGATCGACTCCAGCCAGTATTTGGCGGTGCAGGCGCTGTAGTAGCTGGTGCCACAGGCCAGGATCAGCACGGAGTCGATTTCCTTGAACACGCGCCAGGCGGCGGCACCGGTTTCGCCGGGTTGAGCGCCCAGGCCGTCAAACAGCTCGGGCACGATGCCTTCAACACCTTCAAGCGTGTCAGCGATGGCGCGCGGCTGCTCAAAAATCTCTTTTTGCATGTAGTGGCGGTACGGGCCCAACTCGGCCGCGCCGCTGTGCGCCTGCACCGTGCGCACCGGGCGGGTCACCGCCTGGTAGCCGCCTTGGGCGTCGCGGCCCAGCACCCAGTAGCGGCCCAGCTGCACGTCCACCACGTCGCCCTCTTCCAGGTAGACGATCTGGTCGGTCACACCGGCCAAGGCCATGGCGTCACTGGCCAGAAAGTTCTCGCCCGCGCCTTCGCCCTGCGTAGCCCCCACGCCCAGGATCAGCGGCGAACCGGCGCGCGCGCCAATCACCCGGTGCGGCTCGTCCTTGTGGAACACGGCAATCGCGTACGCCCCATGCAGTTGCACCAGGGCGGCGCGCACCGCGTCCAGCAGGTCGCCGTCGTACAGGCTGTCAACCAGGTGGGCGATGACTTCGGTGTCGGTCTGGCTGACAAACACATAGCCGCGGGCCTGCAAGGCAGCGCGCAGTTCGTCATGGTTTTCGATGATGCCGTTGTGCACCAGGGCCACGCGCGCAGCGCGTTGCGGCTCGGCACCCGGGCCGTGGCTGAAGTGGGGATGGGCGTTGTGCACTGCCGGCGCGCCGTGGGTGGCCCAGCGGGTGTGGGCAATGCCGGTCACGCCTTGCACGTCGTCGGTGGCCACCTGGCTGACCAGTTCGGCCACGCGCGAGGTGCTGCGCGTGCGGCGCAAGCCATCTGACCAGACCGCCACGCCGCAGGAGTCATAGCCCCGGTACTCCAGGCGCTGCAGGCCTTGAACCAGCACGGGAACGATGTTGCGGGTGGAGACGGCGCCGACGATGCCACACATGGGGAACTCCTTGTTTGTTCAAACCAAAAATCGATCAATCCAACACGGGGTGGGCGATGGTCTGGCCTCTTCGGGGCCGGCCGTCGCGCCACGGACTGACTGGGATGTTAGAAAGAACACGCAAAAATAAATGATCTAAATTTCATTAAATGTGAAATTAAAATTCACTCAAATACATTGACGAAATATTAGTTCAACAAATACATTTTTATGGAACAAATCACAATAGACGGCACCGACCTGCAACTGCTGGACCAGTTGCAGCGCGACGCCAGCCTGAGCAACCAGGACCTGGCTGCGCGCGTCCATGTGTCACCGCCCACCTGTTTGCGCCGGGTCAAGCGCCTGCTCGACGCAGGCTTGATCGAGCGCCAAGTGGCCTTGCTCAGCCCGGACCGGCTGGCGCCCGTGCTCGGTCACGGCCTGACCGCCCTGGTCGAAATCACCCTGGACCGGCAAGATGCCGAGCGCCTGAGCGCCTTCGAGCAGCGCGTGGCGGCCGACGACGCGGTGCAGCAGTGCTACCGGGTCTCGCCCGGGCCTGACTTTGTGCTGGTGGTGGGGGCGCCGGACATGCCTGGCTACCTGGCGCTGGCGCAGCGCCTGTTCACCAGCGATGCCAACGTGCGCAATGTGAAGGCCTTCTTCAGCCTCAAGCGCAGCAAGTTCGAGCCGCGCCTGCCGCTGCCCCTGACGGCGACGGCCACGCGCTGAGCGGCGCCAGCGAGCCCGGCCCTCAGGCCTGGGGCAGGCGCAGGGTCACGGTGCAGCCTTGGTCAGGCTGACCCTGCAACTGGAGGTCGCCCCCCAGCCGGTCCACAATGCGGCGCGCGGCCGCCAGGCCCAAGCCCAGGCCGTCAAAATCACGCGTGGAGTGCAGGCGCTGGAACACCCCGAACAGCTGCGCCTGGTGCTCGGGCTTGTAGCCCGCGCCGTTGTCGCGCAAGGTCAGCTCCACCCACGGACCGTGCTGGGCGGCGGCCAGCTCGATGCGGGCCTCTTCGCGCAAGCGGGTGAACTTGATGGCGTTGTCCAGCAAGTGGTGCAACAGGTCACGCAAAAGGGCCAGATCGGCGCGCACGGCAGGCAGCGCATTCCAGTCCGGCAGAACCCACTGCACACGGCGTTCGGCACAGGCGGGCTGGGCCCCGCGCCAGGCGTCTTGCAGCACATCGCCCAAGGGCAAGGCCTGCAGCTGCAGTTCGGCACTGCCAATGCGACCCAAAGCGATCAGGCCGTCGATCATGCGGCCCAGTTGCTGGGCCGACTGGGTGATGGTGTCCAGAAACTGCAGCGCAGCCGGGTCGGCATTGCTCTCCTGCACCAGTTCGCGCACCAACTGGCCATACGACACCACATGGCGCACGGGCGAACGCAGGTCGTGCGAGACCACGCGCAAAAAGGCCTGCTGGTCTTCGCGCCGGGCCTGCAGTTCAGCGCGCAGACGCAAGACCTCCCGGGCCAGGCTGGCTGGGTCTTGCGCCTGCAGCGCCGCCCAATCGTCCTCGGCACGGTCCGGGGCCGGGCCGCTCAAAGAAGGGGGACGGATCTCGCTCATCGCCGGCTCAGGCCTTGGGGGCTTTGGCTGGCCGCTGCCAGTTGGCAATGCTGACCTGGCGGGCCCGGCTCACGCTCAGGGCGCCGGCCGGCGTGTCCTTGGTGAGGGTCGAGCCCCCGCCCACCGTGCCCCCAGCGCCCAGGGTGATGGGCGCCACCAGCACGCAGTTGCTGCCCACATGCACGTCAGCCTCGATCACGGTGCGGTGCTTGTTGGCGCCGTCGTAGTTGGCGGTGATGCTGCCCGCGCCGTAGTTGACGCGTTCGCCCACCGTGGCGTCGCCCAGGTAGGCCAGGTGGTTGGCCTTGGCGCCTGCGGCCAGCGTGGAGTTCTTGACCTCGACAAAATTGCCGATGTGCACCTCGGCCCCCAGGCGGGCACCGGGGCGCAGGCGGGCAAACGGACCGATCAAAGCCCCCTCACCCACCTCCACCCCGGCTTGCTCACCCTCGATGTGGGTGAAGGGGTGGATCACCGCTCCGGCCGCAATGCGGGCATTGGCGATCACGCAGTGGGCGCCAATGCGCACCCCGTCGCCCAGGCTGACCGAGCCTTCAAACACGCAATTGACGTCGATCTCGACATCGCTGCCGCACACCAGTTGGCCCCGGATGTCCAGCCGCGCCGGGTCGGCCAGGCGCACGCCGGCGGCCATCAAGGCCTCGGCCTGGCGGGCCTGGCAGGCACGCTCCAGGGCCGCCAGTTGCTGCGGGCTGTTCACGCCGGCGACCTGGGTTTCATCGGTGGTGGGCACGCCCAGCACGCCCACCCCGTCGGCCACGGCCATGGCGACGATGTCGGTCAGGTAGTACTCCTGCTGGCTGTTGTGGTTGTTCAGGCGCGCCAGCCAGGGTTTGAGCAGACGCGCCGGCACGGCCATGATGCCGGTGTAGGTCTCCAGGATGGCGCGCTGCTCGGGCGTGGCGTCCTTGTGCTCGACAATGCCGCGCACCGACGCGCCCTCGCGCAGGATGCGGCCATAGCCGGTCGGGTCGTCCAGCGACACCGTGAGCAGCGCCAGCTGCTGCCCACCGCTGGCCTGGACCAGGGCTTGCACGGTGGCGGCCTCGATCAGGGGCACATCGCCGTTGAGGATCAGCACCACGCCATCATCGGGCAGCAGGGGCACGGCTTGCTGCACCGCGTGCCCGGTGCCCAACTGGGGCATTTGGCGCGCATACTGCAAGACGCCGGCCGCGCTCAGAGAATGGTGGGACAAGTGGGCCTCCACCGCCTCCGCGCCGTGGCCCGTGATCAAAACCACGCGACGGGGTTGCAGGCCCTCGACAGTGTCCAGCACATGGCGCACCATGGATCGGCCAGCCACTTTGTGCAGCACCTTGGGCAGGCTGCTTTTCATCCGCGTGCCCTTGCCTGCGGCCATCACCACGACATCCAGAACTGGTACAAATCCCGACATGAAACGTCCTTTTGCTTGTTGCTTACCCTCGGTCGCCGGGGAAGCCCTGGCGCCGTTGCGACGGATTATCACGCTGGCCGGGCTGCTCATTTCGCTGACGCTGCTGTCGGCCTGCAGCACCGTCAAGCTGGGCTACAACGCCTTGCCTGATTTTGGCTACTGGTGGGCCGACGCGTACGTGGACTTTGACAGCGACCAATCGCTGCGCCTCAAGCAAGACCTGAAAGATTTGCAAGCCTGGCACCGCCAGCAAGAGCTGCCGCGTTACCGCGAGCTGCTGCAAACCTTGGAGCGCCGCGTCGCAGGCGAGGTCACGGCCGAACAACTGTGCGAGCTGGTGCCGCCAGGCCGCGAGCGGGTGCAGGCCCTGGTCGAGCAAAGCGCCCCCCTGGTGGCGCGCCTGGCGCTGAGCCTGAGCCCGCCGCAGATCGCCCAGCTGGCCAAAAAATACAGCCGCAACGAAGACGACTACCGCAGCGACTGGGTGGACCTGAGCCGCGAGGCCTATGTGCGCAAACGCCTGGACGAGCAGGTGGAACGCGCCGAGCGCCTGTACGGCAAATTGAACGCTGCGCAAAAGCAGATGCTCAGCGAATCGGTTCAAAACGCCAGCTACAGCCCGCGCCTGGCCCTGGCAGAGCGCCAGCGCAAGCACCAGGACGTCTTGGCCACGCTGCGCCGCCTGATTGAAAACCAGGCCAGCCCCGCTCAGGCCGAGCAAGCCTGGCGCGATTACATCGAACGCGCCATGCGCCCACCCGTGCCCGCCCACCGCGAGCAGCTGGAGCGCTCCATTGACAACACCTGCGCCACCTTCGCGCGCCTGCAGCAGTTGGCCACGGCAGAGCAGCGCGAACGCGCCATGCGCCAGTTGCGCGGCTGGCAAAAAGACCTGCAGGACTTGGCCGCTGCCAAGTAAAAAGCCCCGGCGCGCGCGATGTGCGGCCAGGGCTTGGCAGGGAAGGCCCAGTCCATGGGCAGGCTGCGGTAGCCGCTGAGCTTGGGCCTTTGGCCGAGCCCCTCAGGCCAGACGGCTCGGTCGGCCACCCGTGGCGGCCCAGAACGCCAACCGAGCCACGCCAGCCACCAAGCGCCCCATGGCCTGCGAGCCCGCCAGACCAGCCTGCCAGCCCAAGCCCAGCGCGCGGCCCAGGTCAACCAGGGGTTGACGCACATCGCGCTGCCACGGCGTAGCGGCGACCTCAGGCTCGGCAAAGGGTCGCTGGGGCATCACCTCGCTGACCACCACGTGGGGCAGAGCCCAATCCCGACGGAAGGTCACGTCCTCCCGGGAGAACGCCTCCATCACCACGGTCTGGCCAGCCTCGACCAGCAGCCAGTCACCAGCGCACAGGAAGCGGTCGCCCGACTCATTGCCATGCCCGGTGTGCGGCCCGGTGAAGGTGAGCCAAATTCGACCCTGGTTCACCTCCATCACGCTGCGCTCGCGCGGGCGAAAGGTCACCGCCCGGTTGGCGACCAGTTTCCAGCCACCAGGGAACGCGCGGCCAGCCGGGACGACGGCAGCGGATTGTTGCGATTCCAGAACGGGGCGGGACAGCATGATGAACTCCTTGGTGCTTGAAAAGTCGTTGAAGAGCCTTCATGATCGGCGTCGATCCGTTTTGGGTCCAATGAATTAGCACCTCGCCATTGATTCGCAAAGCGCATGAGTCCACGCCATCGTCAACCGCCCTTCCTGTCATGAGCAAAAGCAGCCCTGCCGTCACCCATTTGCGCAGCCGCCCCGTCGCGGTGGGCCACCTGCGCGCCTTCGAGGCCGTGGCCCGCCACCTCAACTTCCGCATCGCCTCGGAAGAGCTGGCCCTGACCCAGTCCGCCGTCAGCCGACAGATTCAGTCGCTGGAAGACGAGGTGGGCGTGCCCTTGTTCCTGCGCCACACCCGGGCGGTCGAACTGACCAGTGCCGGCGCCCAGTTGCTGCGCACCCTGCTGCCCGCGCTGGAACGCATCGACGGCACGGTGCGGCAGATCCGCCAAAGTGCAGGTCGGCAGAGTGTGGCCATCACCACCTGGGCCTCGTTCGCCTCGATGTGGCTGATTCCGCGCCTGGAGGCCTTCCAGCAAACCCACCCCGGCATCGACATCCGCATCGACGCCACTGACGTGGCCGTCGACCTGGAAACCGCCGACGTGGACCTGGCCTTGCGCTACAGCCTGCCTGGCGGCCCGTTGCGCGGCGCTCAACGCTTGTTTGGCGAGCAACTGGCCCTGGTGGCCAGCCCCTGGCTGCTCAAAAGCGGACAGGCCATCCGCCAGCCCGCCGATGTGGCCCACTTCACCTTGATCGAGGCTGGCGACGCCCACCGCACCCAGCACATGGAGTGGCTGACCTGGCGGCGCTGGTTCCAGACCCAGGGCCTGCAAAACATGGAGCCCAAGCGCTGGCTCTACTTCAACTACGCGCACCAGATCGTGCAAGCCGCCCTCACCGGCCAGGGCGTGGCCCTGGCCCGCATGCCCTTGATCGCCGACAGCCTGGCCTCGGGCGACCTGGTCGAGGTGCTGCCCGGCCACCGGCTCGATTCCCCCCTGGCCTACTGGATGCTGGTGGGCCCCCGCAGTGCCCAACGCCCCGAGGTGAAGGCGTTTTCAGACTGGTTGATCGCCGAAGCCGAGCGCACCCGACTCACCGTCGGCGAAGTGCCCGACACCGACCTCTGCGATGACCTGGGCTGACCCTCTGTTGCCACCCAGCACCGCTGGTGATAATGACCCCACACTTCAGGTGACGGCCCCGCGCCGCGCCCGCCAAGCCGCCCCATGAAACCAAGCCTTCCCGCCACCGAATTCCTGCACCGCATGCAGGCGCGCAACAACTACCGCGCGCTGATCCGCCAGGCGGCGGTGCTGGGCATGGTCATGCACTTGGTGTTCATTGGCCTGTTTGCCTACGCAGGGGTGCCCGAGCTGGCCCTGTTCAACGTGCTCAGCGTGGCCTTGTTCGCCTGGGCCCGCTGGGAAGCACGGCCGCGCGGCCGCTTGGTCGTGGCGGCCCTGCTGCCTTGCACCGAGGTGCTGCTGCACGCGGCACTGGCCTGCGTGGTGATTGGCTGGGACAGCGGCTTTCACTACCTGATGCTGCCCGTGCTGCCGCTGGTGATGCTGGCGTCCAGCACCCCTCAGCGCCTGAAGGTCTTGCTCGCCACCCTGATCGCGGTGTTCTACATGGCGCTCAACGTCTGGACCACCCACCAGGCGCCTTGGTACACGCTGGACTCGACGCTCGAAACAGGCCTGCGCTACGCCAACATCCTCAGCCTGTTTGCCGTGCTCGGTGTGCTGTCACGCTGCTACCTCGGGGTGGTGTCGCGCGCTCAACAGGCCTTGATCACCCTGGCCTCGACCGACCCGCTGACGGGCGCGCTGAACCGGCGCCGCGTGCTGGAGATGGCCCAGCTGGCGACCGCCCGCGGCAAACGCAACAACACGGCCGTGTCGGTGCTGCTGTGCGACATCGACCACTTCAAAGCGGTCAATGACCGGCACGGCCACGACGCCGGGGACAAGGTGTTGAAAGCGTTTTTTGACTGCCTGCAAAAGCAGGCCCGCGAGGTGGACAGCGTGGCGCGCTGGGGTGGCGAAGAGTTTTTGGTGCTCTTGCCCGACACGGAACTGGCCGGCGCCCTGACCCTGGCCGAGCGCCTGCGCCTGCTGGTGGCCGACCAGACCGTCAGCCTGGACTCCGGCTTGCAGGTGCGCTTCACGGTGACCATCGGCGTGGCCCAGATGCGCCCCGCCGAGCCCTTCACCCAGGTGGTGTCGCGCGCCGACGGCGCGCTCTACACCGGCAAACAAGGTGGGCGCAACCGGGTGTTGGCAGCCGGCGGGCCCGTCAAGGCCGCCGGTGCCGGCCCCGCCGGCAGCGAGGCTGGCACGCCCAAGCCCAGCGCCCGCGTTACGCCAGCGTGACGCGGGCAAACTTGCGCTTGCCCACCTGCACCACGTAGGTGCCAGCCCCCAGCTTGAGGGCCTTGTCGCTGACCACGGCGGAATCCACCCGCACGCCACCGCCCTCGATCAGGCGGCTGGCTTCGCTGGTGGAGGGCGCCAATCCGGCGGCCTTGAGCAGGGCGCCGATGCCCAAGGGGGCGCCCGACAGGCTCACCTCGGGAATTTCATCGGGCACGCCACCCTTGCTGCGGTTGTTGAAGTCCTGCTCGGCCGCATCGGCCGCGGCCGCGCTGTGGAAGCGGGCCGTGATTTCCTTGGCCAGGGCGACCTTGGCGTCCTTGGGGTTGCGCCCGCCATCGACCTCGGCCTTGAGCGCGGCAATCTCGGCCTCGCTCTTGAAGGACAGCAGGGTGTACCAGCGCCACATCAGCGTGTCCGAGATCGACAACACCTTGGCAAACATGGTGTTGGGGGCTTCGCTGATGCCGATGTAGTTGTTCTTGCTCTTGGACATCTTGTCCACGCCGTCCAGGCCTTCGAGCAGGGGCATGGTCAAAATGCACTGAGGCTCCTGGCCGTACTCCTGCTGCAGGTGGCGGCCCATCAGCAAGTTGAACTTCTGGTCGGTGCCACCCAGTTCCAGGTCGCTCTTGAGCGCCACCGAGTCGTAACCCTGCATCAGCGGGTACAAGAACTCATGCACGCTGATCGATTGGCCGGTGGTAAAGCGCTTGTGGAAGTCGTCGCGCTCCATCATGCGCGCCACCGTGTACTTGGCGGCCAGCTGAATCATGCCGCGCGCACCCAGCGGATCGCTCCATTCGCTGTTGTAGCGGATCTCGGTCTTGCTCGGGTCCAGCACCAGGCTGGCCTGGCGGTAGTAGGTCTCGGCATTGGCCTTGATCTGCTCGGCCGTCAGCGGCGGGCGGGTGCTGTTGCGACCCGAGGGGTCGCCAATCATGCTGGTGAAATCGCCAATCAGGAAAATGACCGTGTGGCCCAGGTCCTGCAGCTGGCGCATCTTGTTGAGCACCACGGTGTGGCCGATGTGGATGTCCGGCGCCGTCGGGTCCAGCCCCAACTTGATGCGCAGCGGCACGCCAGTGGCCTCGGAACGGGCGAGTTTCTGCACCCAGGCGTCTTGCGGGATCAGCTCCTCGCAGCCCCGAAGGGTGACGGCCAGCGCCTCGCGGACACGGTCGGTCACGGGGTAGTTTGTAACAGCAGCAGCTTGATTCATAAGGGTTTTTTCAGATGTCGGGGCCGCCGGCCCAGATATACTCGTTTGGCTCACAAAAGCGGATTTTAATTGGCCCGCTTTTTGCGATCGGTTCAGCCACTGGCCGAACACCTGCAACCGTCGGGATCCATGCCCCGACATGCTGCCTTTTTTCAAGGCAGAACGATCCTGGGGACTGATTCTTGAAATACGGTTTCACCGCCGCTGGCGAGCTTTTGTGGTCTCGACTGGCGCAGCAGATTGAGCGACATCCGAAACGCGTCACCGCCTTGGTGACAGCCCTGCTGCTCGGCGGCGGGGGCGGCGCCTTCGCCGTGGCCTCCATCGCGCCCGACGCGGCCGACCTGCCGGTGCGCCAAATCACCGAATCCATCGCCACGCCCTCGCTGCAAGCCCAGGTCGAAGCGCTGGACGTGCACCAGTTCAACCTGTTCCGCTCCGACACCGTCCGCCCCACCGACAGCATCGACACCTTGATGCAGCGCCTGGGGCTGAGCGACCCGATGGCCGCCGCCTTTTTGCGCAACGACCCGCTGGTGCGCATCAGCCTGCTGGGCCGCACGGGCCGCCAGGTCAGCGCCGAAGCCACCGACGACCACCGCCTGGTTCGCCTGACCGCACGCTGGACGCCCGACGAAAGCAACACCTTCCAGCGTCTGGTCTTCGAGAAAACCCCGCAAGGCCGCTACACCTCGCGCATCGAAACCGGTCAACTGAGTGCCAGCAGCAAGCTGGCTGGCGGCACCATCCGCAGCTCCCTGTTCGCGGCCACCGACGAAGCCAACATCCCCGACACCGTGGCCACCCAGCTGGCGGAGATTTTCTCGGGCGACATCGACTTTCACCGCAGCCTGCGCAAGGACGACCACTTCTCGGTGGTGTACGAAACCCTGGAAGCCGACGGCGAACCGCTGCGCGCCGGTCGCGTGCTGAGCGCCGAATTCGTCAACGCCGGCAAGACCTACCAGGCCATGTGGTTCCAGGAACCGGGTCAAAAAGGCAGTTACTACACACTGGACGGCAACAGCCTGCGCCGCGCCTTCCTGACCTCGCCGGTCGAGTTCTCGCGCGTGACCAGCGGCTTCAAGATGCGCTTCCACCCCATCTTGCAAACTTGGCGCGCCCACCTGGGCACCGACTACGCAGCCCCCGTGGGCACGGCGGTGCGCGCTGTGGGCGACGGCGTGGTTGATTTTGCAGGCGTGCAAAACGGCTACGGCAATGTGGTGATCGTGAAGCACCGCAACAACCAAACCACCGTCTACGCCCACCTGAGCCGGATTGGCGTGGTTCGCGGTCAAAACATCAGCCAAGGCCAGAACCTGGGTGCCGTGGGCGCCACGGGCTGGGCCACCGGCCCCCACCTGCACTTTGAGTTCCGCGTCAACGGCGTGCACCAAGACCCGATGACGATTGCGCGCCAAAGCGAATCCGTCCCGGTGTCCACCGCGGCGCGCCCAGCTTTCAACCGCCTGGCATCGGCCATGCGCATTCAGTTGTCCGCTGCCGCATCGGTGCAGCAAGCCAGCGCCGACTGAGCCCGCAGCCGATGGGTGCCGCTGCCGACCACTTCATGGGCCTGATGTCGGGCACCTCCTTGGACGGGGTGGACGGCGTGCTGTGTCAGTTCGATGGCGACCAGCCTCGCGTGGTCGCCCATGTGGCCCTGCCCTTCACCCAAAGCCTCAAGCAGACCCTGCTGGAGCTGAACAGCAGCGGCCCCGATGAACTGCACCGTGCCGCCTTGGCTGCCAATGCCCTGGCCCGCACCTACGTGGCGGTGGTGGCCCGCCTGCTGGGCGAGGCCGGCCTGCCGGCCTGGCGCGTACTGGCCATTGGCGCCCATGGCCAGACCGTGCGCCACCAGCCGGGCCTGCACGACGGCACGGGCTACACCCTGCAACTGAACAACCCAGCCTTGCTGGCCGAACACACGGGCATTGACGTGGTGGCGGACTTCCGCACCCGCGACATCGCGGCGGGTGGCCAGGGTGCGCCCCTGGTGCCCGCCTTCCACGCCCGCGTCTTTGGCCAGACCGATCAGACCGTGTCGGTGCTGAACCTGGGCGGCATCTCCAACCTCACCGTCATCCCGCCGCGCGCCCAGGCCCAAGCAGCCCAGGTGGCGGCGGTGCGGGGCTTTGACTGCGGCCCAGGCAACGCCTTGATGGACCACTGGTGCCAACATCACACGGGCCAGGCCTTTGACCGTGGCGGTGCCTGGGCAGCCCAGGGTGAAGTGCAGACCGGCCTGCTTCAGGCCCTGCTCAACGAACCCTTCCTGGACCAGTCGCCGCCCAAAAGCACGGGGCGCGACCTGTTCAACCCCCCGTGGCTGGCGCAGCGACTGGCGCTGTGGCCCGCCTTGCGCGCGGTCGACGTGCAGGCCACGCTGACCGAGTTCACGGCCCTGACCTGCGCCAATGCCCTCAAGCTGCATGGCCAAGGCAGTCAACAGTTGCTGGTGTGTGGCGGCGGCGCCCTCAATGACGAACTGATGCGGCGCCTGCGCGCCCAGCTACCTGACGTCAGCGTGCGTTCCACAGCCATGGCGGGACTGCCGCCGCTGCAGGTCGAGGCCGTGGCCTTTGCTTGGCTGGCGCGCCAGGCCCTGCTGCGCCAAACCGGCAGCTTGCCCAGCGTGACCGGGGCGCAAGGCCCGCGCATCCTGGGCGCGATCTACCCCGCAGGCGACACGCTCTGACGCAGCCCAAGGCCCCACCAAGGGCGCCTGCACCCAAGACCCTGCCGTGGGAGGTACAGGGCGTAAAAAAACCGCCTGAAAGGCGGTTTGTGGGATCTGGCACCAGCGGTGCCGCTGCTGCTGGGCAGCGATCGGACCGGACTCAGACCGAGAAGCTCGAGCCGCAGCCGCAGGTGGTGGTGGCGTTGGGGTTTTTGATCACGAACTGGGCACCTTGCAGGTCTTCCTTGTAATCGATCTCGGCGCCCAGCAGGTACTGGTAGCTCATGGCATCGATCAACAGGGAGACGCCATTCTTGGTCATGGTGGTGTCGTCTTCGTTGGTGATCTCATCGAAGGTGAAACCATACTGGAAGCCCGAGCAGCCACCGCCTTGAACGAACACACGCAGCTTCAGATCAGGGTTGCCTTCTTCTGCAATCAGATCAGCCACCTTGGCGGCGGCGCTGTCGGTGAACAGAATGGGGGTGGGCATTTCGGTCGGCATCGACTCGACAACAGCACTCATGGGGATCTCCGGAAACGGTTTGGGCGCAATAGTACAAGAATTCGCTCGGGAATTCGGATCAGTGCGAATTAGCCGTCAGTGTCAGAAGGGGCTTTTCATCCATGGGCACCGCCGGGCACAGCATGCCGGCGATCACCGCGCCCTGGTGCATCTCCAAAGCCTTGTAGTAGATGTCGCCTTCGATGCGGGCCCGGGGCTGCAGCTCCAGCAGCTCGCGCGCGTGGACGGGGCCGTGCACACGCCCGTTGATGATCACATGGTCGGCATAGACCGCACCGATCACGGTGGCAGTCTCAGAAATCACCAGCAGGCTGGGTTGGGACTCATCGACCCGGATATCCCCCACCACGTCACCGTCGACGCGCAAGCCTTCGGCAAAAGTGATGCTGCCATCAATGCGGCTGCCTTGGGCAATCAGACTCTTGATGGGCGGTTGCTTCTTCTTGGCGAACAAAGTCAGTCCTTTCGAGGTGGAAATGCAGCGTACAAGGGCTCAAAGCTTCAGGGTCTGCACCGCGCGCGAGCCATTGGCGTCCAACACACGGGCGGTGACTTGCTTGACCACTGCTTGCGCAGGGAGCTCCAGCACGCCTTCAAGGCGACGGTATTGGCGAAACTGCAAGGCCACAGGCCCCTGGGGCAAGGGCATCTCCCAGGGCTTGCCAGCCAGGGTGCCCGACAGCACCATCTCAAGCCGCCCTTTGAACTCTGGCCCCGCCTTCACCGGCTGAATGACCAGAATCTGCCAGCGTAACTGCTGGCCCGCCAACACCTCCGCCTGCAGCCCCCGAATGCCCACATCGTCCTGACTGTTGGCAGGGATGAGCTTCTCAAAGAAACCCAGGTCATCGCGCAAGGACCGGTTGTCCTGCTCCAACTGGTGCACCTGGGCCAGCAAACGCTCCTGCGTGGCGCGCTCGGCGGTCAAGAGGCTGCCTGAGGTGTTGGCCACCGACTGGGCCTTGTCGCGCTCATCACGCATCTGTGCCAGTTGCTCGCGCAAGGCCAGCACCTCTTCACGCGCGTGGGGCTCCAAGCCCGCCAGGTTCTTGCCAAACTCAAAGGCCCACAGCGCAATGGCGCCGCAAAAGCCCAGCATGATGGCCAGCACCGCCCAGCGCAAGGGCCATGGCATGGCGCTGCGCACGGACACGCGCGGGGCACTGATGGTGAGGCGGCGACGAAGCAGGCGAAAGCGCATGGGCCGAATGCAACAGAGAAAAAGGGCGAGCGTAAAACAAAAAAACCGCAACAAGTCGAACTTGTTGCGGTTTTCGCAGAATGAAAACGCTGATCAGCGCTTGCTGAACTGCTTGGCGCGACGAGCAGAGTGCAGGCCGACCTTCTTACGTTCCACTTCGCGGGCATCGCGGGTCACGAAGCCAGCTTGGCTCAGTGCGGGCTTCAGCGACGCGTCGTAGTCGATCAGGGCGCGGGTGATACCGTGGCGGGTTGCACCGGCTTGGCCGGATTCACCACCACCGTGCACGTTGACCTGGATGTCGAAGGATTCGACATGGGCGGTCAGCACCAGGGGCTGCTTGGCGATCATGATCGAGGTTTCGCGGCCGAAGTAGGACTGGATGTCCTTGCCGTTGACCGTGATCTTGCCAGTGCCTTTTTTCAGAAACACGCGGGCGACGCTGGACTTGCGACGGCCGGTGCCATTGTTCCATTCACCAATCATCTCGGCTCCTTACAGTTCCAGCACTTTGGGTTGCTGCGCGGTGTGGGGGTGCTCAGCACCGCCGTACACCTTGAGCTTCTTGATCATGGCGTAACCCAGAGGACCCTTGGGCAGCATGCCCTTGACGGCCTTCTCGATTGCACGGCCAGGATGCTTGGCTTGCAGGTCGCGGAAGTTGGTGGCAGTGATGCCGCCGGGGAAGCCTGAGTGACGGTAGTACACCTTGTCCAGGGACTTGGTGCCGGTGACCTTGATCTTGGCGGCGTTGATGATGACGATGAAATCGCCAGTATCGACGTGAGGCGTGTAAATGGCTTTGTGTTTGCCGCGCAGACGGAGGGCAACTTCGCTGGCTACCCGGCCGAGCACCTTGTCGGTGGCGTCAATCACAAACCACTCGTGCTTCACGTCTGCGGGCTTAGCGCTGAACGTAGACATGTATTGCTTTCGAGTTGGTTGCTGGCCTGATCGGCCAGCTACAAAAAGCCCTTTTCCACGGTCGGTGTTTCTCTTCTGGAAACCTCTTAGGTGGGGATCGCAAAGCCAGCCAATTCAACCCCCTTCACGGGTGGCGCCAAGCGGCGCGGCTGTACTGGCCCATCTGCTTTGCAGACTTCGCCGCGGGGCTAAAAACGCTGCGAAGCCTTCTATTCTACAAAATAGCAAGCCGCTCGTCCAGTAGCGAGGCCTCAGGCCCCACCACTTTCCGGCGGCTACGCAAAAAAGGCGCAGCCCTTTCAGGCCGCGCCAATGAAGAAACTCACTCGCACCAAAAATCAGAAGGAATGGCGAATGCCCACGCCGAAGCTGTTGCCGGTGGACTTGGCCGTGATCTTGTCGTTCATGAACACCGCGTAAACGTCGGTGCGCTTGGACAGGAAGTAGTCATAACCCAGGCTGGCAGTCTTGCGCGAAACGCCGCTGTCCAGCGAGGTGTTGGCGTAAGCGGCCAGCACCTTGCCCGCGCCTACCGGGGCACTCAGGCCGACCGAGGTGGTCTTGGCCTTGGGCGTCAGGTTGTTGGCGGCTTGGCCGTAGGTCAGGAAGGCCTTGGCGACGGTGAAGTCATACGAGCTGCCCAACATCCAATCCTTCTTGGTGTTGTTCGACGCAAACGCCGTCACCACGGGGTTGTTGAGCTGGTCGCGTTCGTAGAAAGCGGTCAGGGCCAAGGGGCCATTGAAGTACAGAGCGTTCAGGCCCACGTTCTTCTTGCCGGAATTGCCCGTGGTGCTGTCCTGGTTGCTGAACTGGTAGTGCACATTGCCCGACAGACCGCCGAACTTGGGCGTGCTGTAAACAATTTGGTTGGACCAGCCGGTGTCGGACGGGGTGGTGGCCGTCCAGCCCGTGCCGTTGAACAAGCCCACATTGGCGTGCAGCACCAGGGGCGAGAAAGTGAACGAGTCGCCGAAGGGGTTGAAGATGATGGTGGGCAAGAAATTGGGGGCCTTGTCGCGCCCCAAGGACACCGCACCAAAGTCTCCAGACAGCCCCAGGTTGGCGTCGCGCGAGAAGAAGGTGTCGCCGGTGAAGCGGCCCGGCACGCCCGAGTTGACTTGCATGAAGGAAGTCAGCGCGAAGTTGGCGCGCAAGCCGCCACCCAGGTCTTCCGATCCCTTGAAGCCGATCCAGGAGGTGGTCATGCCACCGCTGCCGACCTTGCTGGTGCGGCCACCATCACCAGCCATGCGGATCGAGCCGGCATAGCTATCCAACAAGCCCATGACTTGCACCGTGCTTTGTGCGTGGGCACCACCGGCCAGAGCAGCCAGCGCCAAAATTGACATGAGGGACTTTTTCAAGTTGTTCTCCAGGGGTTTAAACAATCAAACTGACATTTCAAAATCGCTCGGGTCCACCACCATGAACCCAGGTCTCGGCCGTGCGGGGCATGGGGCTCCCCCCTCCGCTGGCTTCTTTACTTCTTTCACCGAGCACCGCCGTGGTCAGCCCCCGCAGACAGGGCTTGGCTTCACAAGAAAAACCCGGCCCGCAGCGCCGACCGTTTCAATTTAATGACAAGCAATACCTGGGCCATCCAAAACTTCACATAGTGGACATAAGAGGCTGATTACACCCAAACATCGCCTTATCTGTTATAGAAAAACCTCTTTGGCAGACAGTTGGCGAGTCCGCCCAGGGCGACGGCACGCTGCCAGCCTCAAAACAGGCGATTGGCGCGCTCTTGCATGCCGCGGCGGTAGTCCACACAGGCGGCGGTCGCCGTGTTTTCCGGTCGTGCACAAGCCTGGTGCATGCACATGGTCCGCGTGATGACGCTGGCCTCGGCGCACAGCGCGGCACCACTTGGGGTCGACGTTGCAGCGGGCTCTGCGGCCGAGCGCGGCGGCGTGACCTCGGAATGGCGCGCATTGTCCTCACGCCCTGGGCCGCGCACGGCAGCGGCTGACTTGTCCCCCCGACTCGGCGGCTGAGTGCCGGGGCTGGGGGCGGCCGCAGACAAGGGGCTCGCAGATTTGCGAGCGGCCAGCTCGCCAGCCGCTGCAGCGCCTGCTCCCGCTGGCTTGGACAGCGCCGACGGGGCGGCGCCCGCGCCCGGTGCCGGCGGCGAACTCACACCGGCTGCCATCGGCGCCTCGTCCCTGGGCGCGTCTGCACTGGGGCTGGAACTGGGAATCGGCCCCGCTACAGGCGCCATGACCGCTGGCCGAGGGGGTTCGGCCATTTCGGTGATGATCCCCGCGTCTGGGTCGTGCTGATGCTGCCACCACCAACCCAGGAGGGCCCCCAACAAAGGCAGCACCAGAGCCCAGGCCACCGCCAGGCGCCATCGGCGCATGCCCTCGGGTCGAAGCACCGATGGCGCTGCGCCGGGGGCCTTGCGCGAAGCCGACACCTCGGACAAGGGAACCGTCGTTTCCGGCGCGGGCTGCCGCAAAGGCGCCGCGACGGCCTCCGGTCGCGCGTCGGCCGACAACTCCAGCGGCCAGGTGAAATCCAGGTCTGATCCCAAGGGGGCCACTTGAGTGGCCGCGGCCGGCAAGACTGTCGTGACCTCGCCAGAACCCGCTGCAGCGCCGTCGACCGGTGCCGTGCCCGGCGCCACCCACACCGCGCCCAGCTCGGCGCGCCAGTCAAAACGGCTCAGTCGCGTCACATCCACCTCCAAGCCCATGGCCTGCGCCATCACCTCGGTGCTGGCCGGACGCTGCTCGGGTCGAATGGCCAGCGCCTGAGACACCGTGTCGACAAAGGCCTCGGAATAGGACAGGCCAAACTCAGCCTCCACCACCCGAGCCACCTCGGTCAGCGGCAGCATGCGGTCCTTGATGATGCGGAACGTGGCCGGCGGCGCTGGCTTGTTGCACAGGCAGTCATAGACCACGGCGGCCAGCGAGTAGAGGTCCGACCAGGGGCCGGGGTGCATGTCCTCGGCCTCCGCGTACTGCTCGATGGGGGCGTAATTGACTTTCAGGATGGCGGTGTGCTTTTGGGTTTGCTCGCCCACAGCCCGCCGCGCCGCGCCCAAATCCAGCAGCACAGGTGGGCCCAGGTCCTGCAAAAACAGGTTGTCAGGCGAGACGTCGCGGTGCAGGGTCTGGCTCTCGTGCAGGACCGAGAGGGCCCCCAGCACCGCGCCCATGACCACACGCAGCCAGGCCTCTGGCGGCGGGCTGCGCATGTGCTGACGGGCCTGCTTGAGCGTCATGCCCTGGTACAGCGGCATGACCATGTAGGCCGTGCCGTTGGCCTCCCAGAAGCGGAACACCTTGACCAGCGAGGGATGGTCAAAACGGGCCAGCAGCCGGGCCTCGCTGAGAAAGCCCCGCAAACCCGACTCATAAGCCAGCCCGTCCGCCGAAGACCGGGTCGCCACCTGTTGCCCCTGGGTCCGCCCCGCCAAGGCGCTGGGCATGTACTCCTTGATGGCCACGGGCCGGTGCAAAGAATGGTCGAAAGCCCGGTAAACCAGACCAAAGCCCCCGACGCCGAGCAGCCCCGTGATCTCGAACTCCGCCAGGCGCTCGCCCACCGCCAGGGCATCGACGTGCGTCAACACGGTAGGGGGCCAATCAAGGGCGGGGGAGGACATGGACAAGGCGGCAGCGAGGGCAAACGAAGGCCGCTTGGTGCGGCTCGAAACCTCAATTTGAACAATTTACAGGCGCAGAGGATAGCGCCTGGAACGCCGAAACAAAGCGCGGATGCCAACAAATACCGCCAGCCCGTTACCATTGGCGCCATGTTCAGTTACCGCCACGCCTTTCATGCAGGCAACCACGCCGATGTGCTCAAGCACACGGTGCTCGTGTCCGCACTCCACTATTTGACAGAAAAAGACGCGGCCCTGACCGTGATCGACACCCATGCGGGGGCCGGTCTGTACCGGCTGGATGGCGACTACGCCACCACCAGCGGCGAGGCCGAACAAGGCATCCGCGCCTTGCTGGCTGGCCCGGTGGTCGAACCCGAGCCGGTCGATCCAAATGCCCCCAAGGGCAAGTACGCCCCCAAAAAAGAAGGCTTCAAACTGGCGCCGGCACTGGCGTCTTATGTCGAACAGGTGCGCGCCTTCAACAACGGCAACTCGCTGAAGGTCTACCCTGGTTCGCCATTCATCACACAGCGCCTGCTGCGCGGCCACGACCGCCTGAAGGTGTTCGAGCTGCACCCCACTGACGCGCGCGCCCTAGAGGGCAACATCGCCCAACTCGAGGTTGGCCGCCAGGTGGCGGTGATGCGTGAAGATGGGTTTGAGGGCGTGAAGAAATTCTTGCCGCCCCCGGCCCGCCGCGCCCTGCTGCTGTGCGACCCCAGCTACGAAATCAAGACCGACTACCTGCGCGTTCAAGACCTGATCGCCGACTGCCTGAAGCGTTTTGCCACTGGCACCTACGCGGTCTGGTACCCGATCATCCCGCGCCCGGAGGCCCACGATCTGCCACGTCGCCTCAAAACCATGGCCAACAAGGCCGGCAAGTCCTGGCTGCACGCCACGCTGACCGTCAAGTCGGGCACCAAATCAGGCGGCGGTTTGCCGGCCAGCGGCATGTTCCTGATCAACCCGCCCTTCACGCTGAAAGACCAGCTCAAGGAAGCGCTGCCCCAGATGGTGCAGCTGATGGGGCAGGACAAGGGCGCCGGCTTCACCCTGGACAGCGGCGGCTGAGGCCCGTCCCCCCGGGCGTCGGCACGGGCGTCGGCACGGGCCAGCGCCCGCCCCGGCCCGCCCAAGGCGGAGACCGGACAGCCCCGGGCCTCATGACCCGCAGGCGCGGCCTGTGACGGTGGGCAGCGACAGCGCCACCTCTTTGATGCCCGTGCCCAGCAGATCCAAAGCCAGCGCGGCTGCGCGGCTGAGGTCGATGATGCGACCCGCCGTGTGCGGGCCCCGGTCATTGATGCGCACCAACACCTCTTTGCCAGTCACCAGGCTGTGCACGCAGACCCGGGAGCCAAAGGGCAAGGTGCGGTGGGCCGCGGTCATGGCATTCATGTCGAAGCGCTCGCCGCTGGCCGTGCGGCGGCGGTGCAAGGCCAAGCCATACCAAGAGGCCGCGCCACGTTCAAAGAACACTTCATCGGGCGACATCAGGGTGCTCAGCGGGTCGCCGAGGGGCTCAGGGGGCAGGCCGGAAGCCGGTACCTCGTCCAGTTGATCGCGGGTTGGCAGGCTCAAGCCGGGCACCGAGCCAAAGCCGGTCTCGGCAGCCTGGGCCACCGGGACACTCAGCAAGACGCAGGCCGACCAGACCCAGCCCAGCAGCGCGCGCCGCATGCTCAGGCGGACAAGGCCAGGCGGTCCAGCAGCGCCAGCGTGGCCACGCTCTGGTTCATGGTGTAGAAGTGCAGACCCGGCACGCCTGCGTTGCGCAGTTGGTCGCACAGGTCGGTGACCACGTCCAGACCAAAGGCCTTGATCGACTCGATGTCGTCGCCATAGGACTGCAGCCGCAGTCGAATCCAGCGCGGGATCTCGGCGCCGCAGGCGTCCGAAAAGCGCATCAGCTGGGTCGAGCTGGTGATGGGCATGATGCCTGGCACCACCGGCACGTCCAGGCCCAGTCGGTAGGCGTCGTCGACAAAGCGGAAGTAGGCGTCGCTGTTGTAGAAGTACTGCGTGATGGCCGCGTCTGCACCGGCGCGCACCTTGGCGGCATAGGCCTGCAGGTCGGCTTCGGGCGAACGGGCCTGCGGATGCACCTCGGGGTAGGCAGCCACTTCGATGTGGAAGTCGCGGCCCGTTTCCGCGCGGATGAAGGCCACCAGATCGCTGGCGTACTGGAACTCGCCGCCCGCGCCATAGCCGCTGGGCAGGTCACCGCGCAAAGCCACCAGGCGCTTCACGCCCATGGCCTTGAGGGTGGCCAACTGCTCGCGCACCGAGTCGCGGGTCGCGCCGATGCAGGAGAAGTGCGAGGCGGCACTGAAGCCCTCGGCCAGGATCTCGCGCACGGTGCTGAAGGTGCCCTCTTGGGTCGAACCGCCCGCACCGTAGGTCACCGAGCAGAACTCGGGCGAGCGCTGGTACAGCGCCTGGCGCACGGTACGCAGCTTGGCCGCGCCTTCAGGCGTCTTGGGCGGGAAAAACTCAAAGCTGACCGGCAGACGGGTCGAAGCCGCGCCGGTGCTGGAACTGGATGAGCTCAGACTCATGCCGCTCTCCTTGCATGGATGAAAAATTCACGGTTGCCATCGCCACCGCTGATGGGGCTGTCAAACCAGTCCTGGACTTGCAAACCGAGTTCGGCGCAGGCCGCGCGCAAACGCGCTTCCACCACCGCGTACAGAGCCGGGTCGCGCACCACGCCCTTGCCCACTTGGCCAGGCTGCAGCTCGAACTGCGGCTTGACCAGCATCAGCAAGTCGCCGCCCAAGCCCAGCATGGGCATCAGCGCGGGCAACACCAGGGTCAACGAGATGAAAGACAAGTCGCCCGTGATGAGGTCGAACTGGCCATCAAAAGGCCCGCGCGGGCTTTCCAGCCCCTCGCATTCGGCCATCAGCTCCAACGTGGTCATGTTGCGCGCATTGAGCTGCTCAATGCAGGTCACGCGCTCGTCAAAGCGCAGGCGCTCATAGAGCTGGCCCTGGCCCACGTCCACACCCACCACATGGGCCGCGCCGGCCTGCAGCAGGCAGTCGGTGAAGCCGCCCGTGGATTGGCCCACGTCCAGGCACAGGCGCTCGGCCACGGACAAGCCGGTGTGGCGCAGCGCACCTTCCAGCTTCAGCCCGCCACGCGACACATAGCGTGCCTCGGCCGTGTCCACCAATTCGATCTGCGCGCTGTCAGGCAGCTCCTGGCCATTTTTGGCCACCGCCACCCAGGGTGAAGTCTCGCTGGGACGCCATTGCACCCCCGCTGCGATCAGGCGCGAGGCCTGAGAGCGGGAGACGGCCAAGCCGCGCTCCACCAACAACTGATCAGCTCGCATGGAACCCTTTGGAAAAAACGGGGAAAACGGGCCGGGGTCGCGTGGTGTGCGCCCGGCCCGACAGAGACAATGCGCCCCCTGGTGGGAGCGCGTCGGTCGCGGTGGGGCCAGCCCACCGAACGACCGCAGGAGCACCCCAAGAGGTGCTGGTGCCGCTCAATAGCGGTAGGTATCCGGCTTGTACGGGCCTTGCTTGGACACGCCAATGTAGGCGGCCTGCTCGTCGGTCAGCTCGGTCAGCATGGCGCCGACCTTCATCAGGTGCAGGCGCGCGACCTTTTCGTCCAGGTGCTTGGGCAGCACGTAGACCTGGCCGCTTTCGTAGGCGTCGCTGCGGGTGAACAACTCGATCTGCGCGATGGTCTGGTTGGCAAAGCTCGACGACATCACGAAGCTGGGGTGGCCGGTGCCGCAGCCCAGGTTCACCAGGCGGCCCTTGGCCAGCAGGATGATGCGCTTGCCGTCCGGGAAGATCACGTGGTCGACCTGGGGCTTGATTTCTTCCCACTGGTACTGTTCCAGCGTGGCGACCTGGATTTCGTTGTCGAAGTGACCGATGTTGCAGACGATGGCCTGGTCCTTCATGGCCAGCATGTGCTCGTGGCGGATCACGTCCTTGTTGCCGGTGGTGGTCACGAAGATGTCGGCCTTGTCGGCGGCGTACTCCATGGTCACGACCTTGTAGCCTTCCATGGCGGCTTGCAGGGCGTTGATCGGGTCGATTTCAGTCACCCACACTTGGGCCGACAGGGCACGCAGCGCCTGGGCCGAGCCCTTGCCCACGTCGCCGTAACCGGCCACGCAAGCCACCTTGCCGGCGATCATCACGTCGGTGGCGCGCTTGATGCCGTCCACCAGCGATTCGCGGCAGCCGTACAGGTTGTCGAACTTGCTCTTGGTGACCGAGTCGTTCACGTTGATGGCACGGAACATCAGCGAGCCCTTGGCCGACATTTCCTTCAGGCGGTGCACGCCCGTGGTGGTTTCTTCGGTCACGCCGATGATGTGGGCGCTCTTGCGGGTGTACCAGGTGGCGTCCACGGCAAGCTTGGCCTTGATGGCGGCAAACAGGATGCGCTCTTCGTCGCTGCCCGGGTTGGCCAGCACGGAGGCATCGGTTTCGGCTTGCTTGCCCAGGTGCATCAGCAAGGTCGCGTCGCCGCCGTCGTCCAGGATCATGTTCGGGCCTTCGCCTTCGGTGCCGGCGGCGCCGAAGTCAAAGATGCGGTGGGTGTAGTCCCAGTAGTCTTCCAGCGACTCGCCCTTGACCGCGAACACCGGGGTGCCGGCCGCAGCGATGGCGGCGGCAGCGTGGTCTTGGGTCGAAAAGATATTGCAAGAGGCCCAGCGCACTTGGGCGCCCAGGGCTTGCAGGGTTTCGATCAGCACGGCGGTCTGGATCGTCATGTGCAGCGAGCCGGTGATGCGGGCGCCCTTGAGCGGCTGCGTCGGGGCGAACTCGTCGCGGATGGCCATCAGACCGGGCATTTCGGTCTCGGCGATGCGGATTTCTTTGCGGCCCCAGGCGGCCAGACCGATGTCGGTGATGACACAGTCGGTGTTCACGGGGGTGTTGATGCGTGCATTCATGGTTTGCTCCAAAACGGATTTTGAAAAAACCACTTGCCGGGGCGAAAAAGCTCATCGCACGGAAAGTGGATGAGCGTCGTTGCGGGGTCTGTCCGAGCCTCACACCCCGCCTGATGGGGGTGCTGCAACGCTCCTCGGATCGCTCTATTTTATGCCATCTGTTGGCCAGCCCACACAAAGCCCCGGGCGCGGGCTCAGGTTAGCGCAAGCCAGCGCCCCCGGCGCAGGCTGAAAAAAGCACCCCGCTCGGGCCCGCTGCCGCCTGGCTTTAAAATCCCGCCCAGCGCCCAAGCCGCCCCTGGCCCGCTTGGGGCCTCCCACCCGGGACTGTCGCGCGCCCTGCGCGCCACCCAACTGCCCCCGAATGTCGCGCGCCGTCCCCGGCGCCACCACCAAAGCCTGCCCGTGTCCTACGCCAACGAAACCCGCCGCCGCCGCACTTTTGCGATCATTTCCCACCCGGACGCGGGTAAAACCACGCTGACCGAAAAGCTGCTGCTGTTCTCGGGCGCGATCCAGATCGCCGGCTCGGTGAAGGCCCGCAAAGCCAGCCGCCACGCCACCTCGGACTGGATGGAAATCGAAAAGCAGCGTGGCATTTCGGTGGCCTCGTCGGTGATGCAGATGCTGTACCGCGAGCACGTCATCAACCTGCTCGACACCCCGGGCCACAAGGACTTCTCGGAAGACACCTACCGCGTGCTGACCGCGGTGGACTCGGCCTTGATGGTGATCGACGCCGCCAACGGGGTGGAAGCCCAGACCCGCCGCCTGATCGAGGTGTGCCGCCAGCGCGACACGCCCATCCTCACCTTCGTCAACAAGATGGACCGGGAAGTGCGCGAACCGCTGGACATCCTCGACGAAGTGGAGCGCGAACTCGGCATGCCCTGCGTGCCCATGACCTGGCCCGTCGGCCAGGGCAAGAGCTTTGGCGGCATCATCAACCTGCGCACCCAGGCCATGACGGTGTTCGAGTCCGGCAGCGAGCGCCTGCCCCAGGACTTTGAAACCATCCCACTGAGCGAGCACGACACCCTGGTCAAGCGCTTTGGCGCCGAGTACGAATCCGCCCTCGAAGCCATGGAGCTGGCCACCGGCGCCTCGCCCGCCTACGACCACGAGGCCTTCCTGGCCGGCAAGCAAACCCCGGTGTTCTTTGGCTCGGGGGTGAACAACTTCGGGGTCATGGAAGTGCTGGATGCGCTGGTCGACCTGGCCCCGCCGCCGCAGTCGCGCAAGAGCACCGTGCTGGTCAACCGCCAGCCCGTCGAAAAGGAAATCCAGCCCGAAGACGGCGCCTTCTCGGGCGTGGTGTTCAAGGTGCAGGCCAACATGGACCCCTCGCACCGCGACCGCATCGCCTTCGTGCGCATGGCCTCGGGCAAGTACACACCGGGCATGAAGCTGCGCGTGCAACGCACTGGCAAAGAGCTGCGCCCCACCTCGGTGGTGACCTTCCTGTCGCAGCGCCGCGAAGCGGTGGACGAGGCCTATGCCGGCGACATCATTGGTTTCACCACCCACGGCGGCGTGCAACTGGGTGACACCATCACCGATGGCGCCAGCCTGCAGTTCACCGGCCTGCCCTTCTTTGCGCCCGAACTCTTCATGACCGTGATCCTGAAGAACCCGCTGCGCACCAAACAGTTGCAGCAAGGCCTGGCCCAGCTGGGCGAGGAAGGTGCGATCCAGGTCTTCAAGCCCGACATGGGCGGCGCCATGCTGCTGGGGGCCGTGGGCCAGCTGCAGTTTGAAGTGGTTCAGCACCGCCTGAAGGCCGAGTACGACGCCGATGTGCGCCTGGAAAGCAGCCAGTACACCGGCGCACGCTGGATCACCGCCGACACCCCGGCCGAGCTGAAAGCCTTCACCGACGCCTACCCGCTGCGCCTGGCGCACGACGCGGCCGACACCCTGGCCTACCTGTGCACCTCGCCGTACGACGTGCGCCTGGCCCAGGAACGCTTCCCGAAGATCCACTTCCACCCGCTGCGCGAGCACGCGGGCCTGGCGCTGCAGACAGCGGGCTGAGCCGTCTGGGCCACAAGGTCTCGGCTGACGCTTGTGGCACCATATGGGATTGTGCAAAAAAACACACTAAAACGGTCGGAGTCCTGCAAAAGCAGCACCCGACGGTTTCCGCGCCTTGCCGTGGGAGGAACATTCGGCGGCCGTCTTCAGCCCTGACGGGCCGCGGCGCGTGGCCACTCCCCAAAAGTTGGCGCGGCATGAAACTTGCCGACTTCGCCTCAACAGCCACTTCAATCTACCGCTGCCATGACGTTCAACCCGACTGCCACCCCCCTGACTTGCCGCGTTGCGGTCGTTCTGCCCTGCTACAACGAAGCATTGGCCATCCCTCAGGTGCTGGCCGAGTTCAAGGCGTGCTTGCCAGAGGCCGAGGTCTACGTCTTTGACAACAATTCCAGCGACAACACCGGCGAGATCGCCCGCCAACTGGGCGCCACGGTCATCCCCGTGGCCTTGCGTGGCAAGGGCAATGTGGTGCGCCGGATGTTTGCCGATGTGGACGCTGACATTTACGTGATGGTCGACGGCGACGCCACCTACGACGTCACCCACTTGCGCGAGCACATCCGCCTGCTGCAAGAGCGCCGCCTGGACATGGTCGTGGGCTGCCGCAAGGACGACGGCAAAGACCCCCAAACCTACCGCCCGGGCCACCGCCTGGGCAACCTGATGCTGACCGGCTCGGTCAGCTGGATTTTTGGTGGCGGCTTCACCGACATGCTGTCGGGCTACCGCGTGTTCTCGCGCCGCTACGCCAAGTCCTTCCCGGCCATGTCGCAAGGCTTTGAAACAGAAACCGAACTCACCGTGCACGCGCTCGAACTGCGCATGCCCTATGCCGAGGTCGACATCGTTTACCGCGCCCGCCCCGAGGGCTCGACCAGCAAGCTGTCGACCCTGCGCGATGGCTGGCGCATCCTCAAGACCATCCTGAAGCTCTTCATCAGCGAGCGCCCGCTGGCCTTCTTCGGCCTGCTGGCCGCCTTTTTGGCTTTGGTTTCGCTCGGCATCACCGCCCCGCTGGCCTGGACCTACCTGCAAACCGGCCTGGTGCCACGCCTGCCCACCGCCGTGATGGCCACCGGCATCATGATGTGCGCGGCCTTGTCCCTGGTGTGCGGTGCGATTTTGCACACCGTGACCATTGGCCGGCGTGAAGTCAAACAACTGACCTACCTGGGCATTCCCCTGATCCGATCATGAGCCGGCAGGTCTCCCGACAGTTCCTGTTCTTCTGCGTGGCCGGTGTCATCGGCCTGGTGGTGGACACGGCCGTGCTCTATGCGCTGGCCCCCTGGCTTGGCTGGTACGTGGCGCGGGTGGTGTCCTTCCTCAGCGCCGCCACGGCGACTTGGTACCTGAACCGGCGCTTTGCGTTTGCCCAGGCGGCGGACGCCAGTGCCGAGCCCTTGTGGCGTCAGTACACCAAGTACCTGCTGTCCATGACCGTGGGGGGCTTGGTGAACTACGCGGTCTATGTCGCCACCCTGCACTGGCTGCACTTTGACGGCGCCGCCCTGCTGGGCGTGGCCCTGGGCAGCGTGGGTGGCCTGGGCTTCAACTTCGTGAGTGCGCGCTACCTGGTGTTCAAGGCCCAGCAGCGCTCCGAGGTGGCGCCCTGACCCCCGCGGTGCCCGCGGGCACCGCGCAGCGCTTGCCGGGGGCGTGACCGCCCCCTTCAGCTCCCATACTTCTGCCCAAAGAGGGTTCCTGCATGCCCCCATCCCCCTCCACCCCTTCAGCTTACTGGCGCATCCTGATCGGCCTGCTGGTGGTCTACGGCGCCTGGCTGCTGGCCATGTGGCCTGGCGCCCTGGGCGAAGACAGCCTGGCGATCTTGCTGGAAGTTCAAACCGCAGGCGAGTTCCAGGCCGGCAAACCGGCGTTTTGGTTTTACTTCGTCAACACCCTGTATGCGAGCACGGGCCGGGTGGAGGCGCCCATCGCCTTCCAGTTGCTGCTGACGGCGCTGGTCTTTGCACGCGTGCTGGCCTGGTGCCGGCAACAGGGCCAGCGCTGGGTGTTCTGGGGCCTGCTGGTGCTGGTCTGCCTGGCGCCCCACATGGTGTTTCACGCTGGGCTGCTGTACACCGACGGGCCTTTCTCTGTCGCCGCGGCCGGCCTGCTGTTTGAGCTGTGGTGCGCCTGCCGCGCCGGCAGGCTCAGCCGTTCGGGCCTGGCCATGGTGGCCCTGACCCTGCCTTTTGCCGTGCTGGCACGCAGCAACGGGATTGTCTTTTTGCTCAGCCTGGTCGTGGCAGTCTGGTGTTTGCGCGGCCGCTCCCGCCAGGCCCTGGTGGCCCTGGGCCTGGCCTGCGTGGCGCTGGGTGGGGTCACGGAGTGGATGCACAAGGGCCGCTCCCACGGGGTGATGTTCCCCCTGGCCCTGTATGAAACGATCAACTTCATGCAGCCGCGCCCGATGGGCCTGAGCCCGCTGGAGTCGCGGGTGTCGGCCGAGACCTTGAAGGTGCTGGACCGCTACGCGCCGCGCGAGCAACTGCTGGCTTTTTATGACCGCGACTACTGGGACCCCCTGGTCTACCGTGCTGGCGGCCCCGACCTGTTCCGCGTCAGCACCGAAGACCGCGCCACGCTGGTCAACGAGTTCTTCCGCTACAACCTGTGGCACAACCTGCCCGCGTTCATGAGCAGCCGGGTCAATCTCTTTCTGGTGTCCGCCCTGGCGCAAGGGGGCATGGGTTCGCCGCTCTACAGCGAGAGCGTGCTCAAACGCATCAAGAGCCAATCCGAATACCGGCCCTTTGGGCTCGACGGCCTGAGCGCCTTCTTTGACCGCCTGTACCAGCACAGCCTGGACTGGCGCGCGCTGCTCTGGTCCCCTCTGGTGGGCATCTTGCTGGTGGGCTGGATGTGCCTCCAGGGCTGGCGGGAGCGACGCGTCCTGTGGCTGATGGTGGCGGGCCCCTATGCGCTGCAGATCGCGGCCATTTTCTTGTTTTCCATCGCTGGCGAATACCGCTACTGGCTGCCCCTGTTTGTGTTCCCGCTGGTGGCCTGGCCCATGCTGCGTGAGGCCCAAACTGCGCGCTTGGCTCAGGCCGTTCCTGCCACGCCCCCCGTGCCTTCCCCCGTGCCCGCCCCCGTGGCACCAAGGGCGCCGGCGGCACCACCGCCCCCCCCGCCAGCCCAGGCAGGGCCAGACCACCCCCAGGCCCCTGCCGCAGAACACTTTGCGGCCATCGACAGCCTGCGCGCCCTCGCGGCCGGGCTGGTGTTTTTCTACCACTTCTATGCACTGAGCCCCGGCCCCACGCTCGAGCTCTTCCAGTACCTGCCCGTGGTCGCCATGGGCTGGATCGGGGTGGACCTGTTCCTGCTGATCAGTGGCTTTGTGATCACCCGCTCGGGCCTGTCCCAGCAAACCCTCAGCAAGCCTTCGGCGCGGCGCCACTTCATCGTTCGGCGCCTGGCACGCATTGTTCCGCTCTACCTGCTGACCAGCGTGGTCTGGTTGGTCGGGGTCGATGCCTCGGCCCTGCAACAAGGGGCGGCCATGACGGCCTGGCAGGTGTTCAGCCACCTGACCTTCCTGCACAACTTGCTGCCCAACAGCCACGGCTCCATCAATGGCCCGACCTGGTCGATCGCCCTGGAGATGCAGTTCTATGTCCTGGTGCTGCTGACGCTGCGCTATGCGTACCGGCTGCGGGTCTGGCAACTGCTGGTGGTCCTGCTCGGCACGGCCTGGGCCTTCAAGGGCTTGGTGGCGCTGGTCCTGGCGCAGGCGCAGAACGCCGATCAACTGAAGGTCATCTACACCGGGGAATTGCCGGGCACCTTGGATGAGTTCGGCATTGGCATCTGCCTCGCTTTGGGCTTGTACCGCCAATGGCCGCTGCTGAAGAGGCTGACCGCCCCCGGCTGGCGCAACACCCTGATGTGGCTGGCGCTTTTCGCGCTCGCGTTCCATGCCTGCGCCCAGGTCATGGCCAGCCACGCCGACTACTGGCACCACATCGGCATGGTGGTGTTCTGGAAGACTGGCCTGGTCGCCGCTTTTGGCTGCCTCTTGCTGGCGGCCCTGTCCCTGCCCAAGCCGGCCAACACCTTGCTCAAGCCGCTGAATTACCTGGGGCAGGTCAGCTACGGCATTTACCTGTGGCACATGCCCGTGCTCAAGGTCTGGCTGCAGGCGGGGCAACTGCAGGGCTACCCGCTGCTGGCTGCGGTGCTGCTGTGCACCCTGGTCCTGGCCATTCTGAGTTGGCACCTGATCGAACAGCCTCTGCTCAAGCGCATTCCCCAATGGGCCTGGGTCCAGCGTTGGTGCCAGGCGGGCCAGCCGGTGGCGGATGCCCCGGCCCGCAGCCCAGGCCGTGTCGACACGGCACCGGCGCCGGCGCCTGCCGCGGCCTCCAGCGGCGCTTCGGCCTGGCTGGCGGGGCGCTTCAAGCCCGGCGCCACGGGTGAAGCCACGGCCCACCCGCTGCGCTCGCCCTGGCTGGCCCTGGCCTTGGTCGTGTTCTGGGTCGGTGTGCTGCGCCAGGTGGACTTGCCGGGCATTTACATGGACGGCGTGAACCCAGACTACCTGGCCGTGCGTGTGCTGAACCCTGAGCTGAACAACCCCGCCTGGGTGCTGCCCTTCTGGGGCATCCCCTTCCTGGGCGGGCTCTACCACGGGCTGCAAAACGCCTATGTCGGCGTGCCGGTGTTCTGGCTGATGGGCACCACGGTCATCGCGCTGCGTGTGGCCCAGGCCCTGTTTGGCGCGGCCATCGTGGTGGGCTTGTTTGCCGTCACCGAGCGCGCCACCCGCAGCCGCGTGCTGGCGGGCCTGGCGGCCGTGGCGCTGGCGGCCGACGTGGCCTTCCTGGCCTCGTTCCGCACCCAAAACTACATCATCCTGGGCGGACTGGCCTGGTTCATGTTCGCCATCTGGCCGCTGAGCAACCCCGAGCGCGTGCCGCTGAGCCGGCGCACCTGGCTGCTGTCGGGCGTGGCCTCCGGTCTGGCGGTGTACGGCTACTTTGTGCTGGGCTTCTTCATGCCCGCGGTGGTGCTGGGGGTCTGGCTGGCAGCCCGCCCGGGCCGGCGCTGGTCCGCCCTGTTCACCTGGGGATTCGGCGCCGCCCTGGGCCTGCTGCCCTATGTGCTGGGCTACCTGTCGATGGCCATCGCCGTGGGCGGCTGGACCGCCATGCTCGACCTGTTGCGCCAACTGACCACCAGCCTGGCGCCTTTCTCATCGAAGCTGAGCCTGCAGGAGACCCTGCAGCACGCCCTGTCCCTGCTCGATCTGGGCCTGGGCAACGGCGGCAATGAGCAAATGATCTTCGGCCAGCAAATCGGGGCCGGTCCCTGGGTGCAGGTCAAGCTCTGGCTGTTCCGCGCCCTGCCCCTGCTGCTGTTCGTGCTGCTCTACATGCGGGTCCGAGCCGGGCAAGCCGGCAACCGCCGTGGCAGCCTGATCCTGCTCCTGCTGCCCTTGAGCTACCTGGCCGTCAGCTGCTTGTTCGGCACCCGGCTGTGGGCCCACCACTACTCGGTGCTCACCCCCTTTCTGTACCTGATGCTGGCCTTGCTGGCCTACCACCTGGGCCGCATCTTCTGCCAAGGCTGGACTGGCCAGCCCCACAAGCGCTGGCAGCGCGCGCTCGTGCTGAGCCTGGGCTTGGGCTTGCTGGCCGGTAACCTGAGCCAGCAACAACGCTTCTTCGACACCTTGCAAATCAGCGGTGGCACCGGGCGCATGACCAATGCCTTGAACCAGCTGGCCCAGGACGCCCTGAACCAGCCCAAGGACACGCTCTACCTGCTGCCGGACTGGGGCTTCTTCATGCCCTTTGCCTACCTGACGGGCAACCGCGTGCCCTTCCGGCTGGAGACCAACCCGCAGATGGTGCAGTCGGTGCCCAAGCACTACCCCAAGCTCAGCCTGGCCTTCTGGCAGGCCAAAGACACCGAGCGCTTCCAGGCCGAGTTGCGTGCCCTGGGCGTGCAGGACGCTCAATTGCGCACCTACTACCGGCTGGATGGCGCGCCCGCGTTCTACCTGCTGACGGGCACCCGATGAGCACCGCCCGCCCCAGCTTGCAAGCCCTGTCGGCCCTGCCACAGGCGGCCCTGCGCTCGCTGCGCGGGGTGTTCACCGACATCGACGACACCCTGACCACCGACGGGGCCATCACCGCCGACGCGCTGAACGCCCTCGGCGCTCTGCGCGCCAGTGGCTTGTCGGTGATCGCCATCACCGGCCGACCCGTGGGCTGGAGCGAGCCCTTCGCCAGCCTTTGGCCGGTCGACGCCATCGTGGCTGAAAACGGTGCCGTGGCCCTGCTGACCGGCCCCGAAGGCCAGCTCAACAAGCGCTACCAAGCCGACGAATCCACCCGGGCCCAGCAGTACCATGACCTGCAGCGCGTGCTGGCCAAGGTCGAGGCCGAGGTGCCCGGCGCGCGGCGCGCCACCGACTCGGCCGGGCGCGAAACCGACATCGCCATCGACCACAGCGAATTCACCCACTTGCCGCCCGAGGCCATCGCCCATGCGGTGCAGATCATGCGGGCCGAGGGGCTGAACGCCACGGTCAGCAGCATCCACATCAATGGCTGGTACGGCGCGCACAACAAGCTCGAAGGCGCGCGCTGGATCGTGCGCGGGTTGTTCGATCGCGACCTGGACCTGGAGCCGGGCCACTGGCTGTATGTCGGGGACTCGACCAACGACCAACTGATGTTCGAGCACTTTGAGCTCAGCGTCGGCGTGGCCAATGTGCAGCGCTTTGTGCCGCAGTTGCAGCACCTGCCGCGCTACATCACCCGGTCCGAGCGCGGGGCCGGCTTTGCCGAAGTGGCCCAGGCCATTCTGAGCGCCCGCGCTTTGGGCTGAGGTACGCCGGGCGGGGGCCTGAGGAGCCCAGCACCCCACGTCAAGGCGGGCTGTCTACCTCGGTCTCCAGATGGGCATCGCAGCCACTGCCCGCCGAAATCCAACGCCGAGCCAAGCGCGACAGCAGCGGCGCCAGCCGTTGCAGCCCTGACGGCACAAAGCGCTGCGGCTCGGCCACCACGCCGCAGCGGTAGCGGCGGGCCTCGGCCTCCCATTGCAAAGCGCGGCACGCCCCGGTGCGGCGCCGTGACACCCACATGCCCAGCGGACAGGGCTCGGCCAGGCAGCACAGGCCGCAGCCATTGCAGGGCGTGCCAAAGGCCGGCAGCGGCGGCGCTTCGGCATGGATCTCGATGACGCGGCGCTCTATCATGGCGCCCAGCGCAAGGGGGAGGGAGACAGTTCCATGCGGCCATCATGCCAGCGCGGAACCGGCCCCCACCCTCGCGCACCTCAAGCCCCTGCCCGCCCTCCCCGCCTTCACCCCGCCACCCACCCCATGACCGAATGGCTGTTTGTCCTGAAACTTCACGGTTCACTGCTCGTCTTGCTCCTCGCCCTGTGGGGCTGGGGCTGGGGCCTGTGGCGTGGGGTGTTGCGCCTGCCCCAACCCCTGGCCGGGCTGCAGGCCGGGCTGTGCGCCAGTGCCGGCATGGGCGTCGCCGTGCTGGCCTTGCAGGTCTTGGCGGTCAGCGGTTGGCTGCGCCCTGGCCCCGTGTCAGCCCTGCTGCTGATGGGCCTGGGGCTGGCGGCGTGGAGCCTGGCGGCGGCCTGGCGCCAAGGCGGCCTGCCCCGCTGGCAACGCCCCCCCAACCTGGCCGCCAGCGCCTTGCGCTTGGGGCTTGTGTTGGCCGCCCTGTACCCGACCTGGCTGGCCCCTTTGACGGCGCCCACCGCCTTCGACGAGCTGCTCTACCACCTGCCCCATGCACGCGAATGGGCGCAGAGCGGCCAGCTCAGCGTCAACACCTGGCTGCGCTACCCCTGGTTCCCGTACAACGTCGAACTGCTGTTTGCGGCGGCCCTGCAAATGCAGGGCGAACTGATGGTGCACCTGGTCCACGCCCTGGCCGGCTGGCTGTGCACTTGGCTGGTCTACCAACTGGGCCTGCGGTATGCCAGCCCCTGGACCGCCTGCCTGGCCAGCGTGTTCTGGCTGCAACTCAGCGCCCCCTGGTTCGGCACCGCCTACATTGACCTGGCGCTGACCCTGTTTGTGCTGAGCGCCAGCGTCGCCACCCTGCTGTGGCTGGAAACCCAGGCCCGCGGCTGGCTGCTGCTGGCTTGCGCCATGCTGGGCCTGGCCGTGGGCAGCAAGTACCAGGCCCTGGGCTACCTGCCGCTGTTTGTGGCGGTCTGGGCCTGGCGCGAGCGCCGCCCCAGCCGCATCGCCCAAGGCGCCCTGGCCTTTGCACTGCCTTGCGGCTACTGGTACCTGCGCAATGCGCTGCTCACCGGTGACCCAGTCACCCCCCTGGGCGGGCCCTGGTTCGGCTTTCATGACTGGAACGCCTGGGACTACGAAGCCCAGTTCAAAGACCTGAAGCGTGTCGCCAATTGGCCCCACCCCCTCTTGTGGCCAGCCCTGGCGGCGCTGGCCTGGCCCGCCCTGTGGCGCGCCCAGGCCGGGCGCTGGGCCCTGGGCCTGGGTGTCTATGCCACGCTGCTGTGGTGGGCCACCTCGCACTACGACCGCTACCTGATGCCCGTGTTCCCGGTGCTGGCCTTGTTGTCGGCCACCGTGCTGGTGCAGGGCCTGGCTGGCTGGGCCCAGCGCTGGCCCGGGGCCGCCCGCCCGGGCACGGCAGCGGGGTCGAGGCGCGCGGTTCGGCCCTGGGTGCTGGGCCTGCTGGGCTTGAGCGCGCTGGGTCTGATGGGGGCCAGTGCCTGGAACCGGGGTGAACGCTACCGCCCGCACATCGCTGTCCAGCCGGGGGGCCCTCCGGGCTACTTGGCCCAGCGGGTGCAGGCCTATGAGCTGCTGAGCCGGCTGCGCCAGCGCGAGGGCCTGAGGGCGTACCAGTTCGCCCTGGAGGGCAGCCTGTACTACGCCCCGCCCCACACCCGGGGCGAGATCTTCGGTCCCTGGCGCAACCACGATTACTACGGCCTGCCAGCGGCCGAACTGGCGCAGCGCTTGCACCAGCAGGGCTTCAACACCGTGCTGATGCGACGCGACGTGGCCGAGGCTTTTGGCCGCGACCCGGCCTTCAGCCGCTTTTTTGAATTGCTCGACCAGGACAAGGACGCACAAGCCTTCAGCCTGGGTCCCCCGCCCTGAACTGAGCCCGGCTCACTGGGGCTTGTTCAAGCCCAGCTTGTCGATCAAGACCTTCTCACGCGCCGAGGTGTCCTGGGCAAACTTCAGGTACTGGGCGCTGTCCATGTAGTTGGGCAGCATGTCGTAGCGGGCCAGGGCCTGCACGTAGGACGGCTCTTCCATGGCCTTCTTGAAGGCATCGTGCAGGCGCTTGACCACCTCGGCGGGCGTGCCCTTGGGGGCCGCAATGCCAAAGGGCGAGTTCTGCACCAGGTCCAGGCCCAACTCCTTGAGCGTGGGCGCATCGGGGAACTTGGCCAGGCGCTGATCGCCCCAGGTGTTGAGCACGCGCAGCTTGCCGGCTTCGACCTGCGGGGCAAAGCCAGTCGAATCGGCCGCCGCCATGACGTGGCCACCAACCACAGCCTGCATCAGGTCGGCGCTGCCCTTGTAGGGCACATGGGTCAGCTCGATGCCCAGTTTGTTGGCCACCAACTCCATGGTCAGGTGGGGGCTGGTCAAGGTGCCGGTGGAGCCGAAGGTCAGCTTGCCAGGGTTGGCCCGGGCGTAGGCGACAAAGTCGTTCCAGTTCTTGATCGGGCTGTCCGAACGCACCACCAGGCCAAAGGCATAGCCCGTGACGTTCAGCACGTAGCTGAGGTCCTTGAGCGGGTCCCAGGTCATCTTGGTGGTGTAAGGCATGCGGAACACGCCCAGCGGAATCTGCGCCAAGGTGTAGCCGTCGGCCGGCGCGCTTTGCAGGCCTTGGGCCGGCAGGGTACCGCCGGCGCCAGGCTTGTTCTCCACGATCACGGACTGACCCAGGATCTTGGAGGCGTTCTCGGCCAGGCTGCGCATGGTGATGTCGGTGGGACCGCCCGCCGGAAAGGCAATCACCAACTTGATGGGCTTGCTCGGAAAGGCCTGGGCGCGGGCGCCCAGCGCGGTACCGGCCAGCGAAGCGGTGGCGAGTTGGATCAGTTGTCGTCTTTGCACGGGGGGTCTCCTGGAATGCGGTGGCTCGCGCAGGCCCAAGCCTGCGGCAATGAAGCCCCCGGGTATACCGCCAGGGCAACGCCCCCCCTGTCACCTGTGCGCCAAGCCCTACAAGGGCCTGGGCTTTTGGCTCAGGCCAGACCGCGCGCCAGCACCGGGGCCAGCGCGCGCCCGGTGTGGGTGCCGCGCTGCACCAGGCCTTCGGGCGTGGTGGCGGCCACGATGCGACCGCCGTCCTTGCCGCCTTCAGGCCCCAGGTCAATGACCCAGTCGGCCTCGGCCATCACGTCCAGGTCGTGCTCGATCACCACCACGCTGTGGCCGCCGTTGACCAGGCGGTGCAGCACATGGATGAGCTTCTCGACATCGGCCATGTGCAACCCCACGGTGGGCTCGTCGAGCACATACAGGGTGTGCGGCGCCTTGTTGCCGCGCCGGGTGACGTCGTCGCGCACCTTGCTGAGCTCGGTCACCAGCTTGATGCGCTGTGCCTCGCCGCCGCTCAGCGTGGGCGAAGGCTGGCCCAGGGTGAGGTAGCCCAAACCCACGTCCTTGAGCAGCTGCAGCGGGTGGCTGATGTGGGGCATGGAGGCGAAGAAATCGACCGCCTCATCCACCTCCATCTGCAACACATCGCCAATGCTCTTGCCACGCCAGGTGACGGCCAGGGTCTCGGGGTTGAAACGCGCGCCGTGGCAGGTCTCGCAAGGCACTTTCACATCGGGCAGGAAGCTCATCTCGATGGTGCGCACGCCCGCGCCTTCGCAGGCCGGGCAACGGCCTTCGCCCGTGTTGAAGGAGAAGCGCCCCGCCGCGTAGCCGCGCGCCTTGGCCTCCAGCGTCTCGGCGAACAGCTTGCGGATGGTGTCCCAGAAGCCGATGTAGGTCGCCGGGCAGCTGCGCGGCGTCTTGCCGATGGGGGTCTGGTCCACTTCCAGCACGCGGTCCACCGACTCGTAGCCGGTCACGCCGCTGCAGCCCACGCGGGGCGGCAGGCGGCCTTCGGCCAGCGCGGTGCGCCCGGCCTGGGTGCTGCGCAAGGCCACCAGGGCCTGGACATTGGCCAGCAGCACATCGCGCGCCAGCGTGGACTTGCCCGAACCGGACACCCCGGTCACCGCCACCAGGCGCTTGAGCGGCACCTGCACCGTGACGTTGGCCAGGTTGTGCAACTGGGCGCCGGTGACGCTGAGCCACTGCCCGCCCTCGGGCTCGGACAGCACGGGCCGGCGCGGCGCCAGCGGGTGACGCATGGCGTCGCGCAGGTAGCGGCCGGTGACCGACTCGGCGCAAGCGCCAATCTGCTCGGCCGTGCCCTGGGCCACCAGGCGGCCCCCGCGCTTGCCAGCGCTGGGGCCGATGTCGATGATGTGGTCGGCGTGGCGGATGGTGTCCTCGTCGTGCTCCACCACCACCAGGGTGTTGCCCTTGTCGCTGAGGCTTTGCAAGGCCTTGAGCAGGATCTGGTTGTCGCGCGGGTGCAGTCCGATGGTGGGCTCGTCGAGCACGTAGCAAACACCTTGCAGGTTGCTGCCCAGCTGGGCGGCCAGGCGGATGCGTTGTGCCTCACCGCCACTGAGCGTGGGCGCACCGCGGTCCAGCGTCAGGTAGCCCAGGCCCACTTCGTCGAGGAAGTCGAGCCGGCTCTTGATTTCAGGGATCAGGTCGCGGGCGATGTCGCGCTCACGCTGGCTGAGTTCGTCCACCAGGGACAGCGACTCCACCCACTGCCGCACCTCCAGCACCGACAGGCGCGCGGTGTCCGTGATGCCGACACGGGCGAACTTGACCGCCCGCGCCACCGCGTTGAGCCGGGTGCCTTCGCAGCTGGGGCAGGCCTCGTCGACCAGGTCTTCCACCTCGGGCTCGGCAAAGGTTTGCTCGCGGCCTTTGTGGTCGTCGTCACGCACCGAGTCATCGAGCGCCTTGCGCTGCTCTTTGCTCAGGCGCACGCCCGTGCCCACGCAGTCGGGGCACCAGCCGTGCTTGCTGTTGTAGCTGAACAGGCGCGGGTCGAGCTCGGCGTAGCTGGTGCTGCACACCGGGCAGGCGCGCTTGGTGCTGTACTGGGTCAGGCGGCCGATGGCGGCGGTGGAGCGACCTTCTTCGATCGCTTGCTGCAAGCCGTCCAGCTCGCTGAGCACATGCAGCACGCCCTTGCCCTGGTCCAGCGCCGTGGCCAGGCCGCTGCGCAGCAAGGCCTCGTTGTCGGGCCGCACCCACAGGCTGAGCACGGGCAGCTCAATGGTGTGTTCCTTGAAGCGGTCGATGCGCGGGAAGCCCGTGGTGGGCAGGAACTGGCCGTCCACCCGCAAGTGGGTGTAGCCGCGCGGACGCGCCCAGTCGGCCAGCTCGGTGTAGACGCCCTTGCGGTTGATCACCAGGGGCGCCAGCAAACCGATGTGCTGGTCCCGGAAGTTCTTCATCAGCTGGGCCACGATGCTGTCCAGCGTCTGCGGCTGCACCGCCGCGCCGTCGTGCACGCAATGCTGCACGCCCAGCTTGACGTAGAGCAGGCGCAGGAAGTGCCACACCTCGGTGGTGGTGCCGACGGTGGACTTGCGCCCGCCGCGCGACAGGCGCTGCTCGATGGCCACCGTGGGCGGGATGCCATAGACCGCGTCGACCTCGGGCCGGCCCGCCGGCTGCACGATGCTGCGCGCATAGGCGTTCAGGCTTTCGAGGTAGCGGCGCTGGCCCTCGTTGAACAGGATGTCAAAGGCCAGCGTCGACTTGCCCGAGCCGCTGACGCCCGTGACCACGCTGAACTTGCCGCGGGGGATGTCCACCGACAGGCCTTTGAGGTTGTGCTCGCGCGCATTGACGATCTGGATCGCATCGGCCCCGTGCGCGGGCGCCTGGCGCTTGGCACGGATCAGGGTCTGCAGCGGCACGCCTTCGGCCACCGCGTGGGCGCCCAAGCCCATGCTGCGGTCGTACTCGCGCAAGGCCTGGCCGGTGTGCGAGCTGGGGTGGGCGCGCACGTCATCGGGGGTGCCTTCGGCCACGATCAGGCCGCCGCCGTCACCGCCTTCGGGGCCCAGGTCGATCAGCCAGTCGCTGGCCCGGATCACGTCGAGGTTGTGCTCGATCACCAGCAGCGAATGCCCGGCCTCCAGCAACTTGCGCAACGCGCGCATCAGCTTGGCGATGTCGTCAAAGTGCAGACCGGTGGTGGGTTCGTCGAACAGGAACAGCGTGCCTTTGCGCGCCACCGGCTGGCGGCTGCTGCTGCCGTTCTTGGCCGCCTCGGCCAGGAAGCCCGCGAGCTTGAGGCGCTGCGCCTCGCCGCCCGACAGCGTGGGCACGGGCTGGCCCAGCTTGACGTACTCCAGGCCCACGTCCACGATGGGCTGCAGCGCGCGCAGCACCTCGCGGTCGCCTGCGAACAATGCCACGGCCTCGCTGACGGTCAGGTTCAGCACCCCGGCCACGCTGAGGCTGCGGCCACCGCGCTCGACCTGGACCTCCAGGATCTCGGGCCGGTAGCGCTGGCCGTCGCAGTCCTGGCAGCGCAGGTAGACGTCGGACAGGAACTGCATCTCCACATGCTCAAAGCCCGAGCCGCCGCAGGTGGGGCAGCGCCCGTCGCCGCTGTTGAAGCTGAACTTGCTGGCGGTGTAGCAGCGCTCGCGCGCCAGCGGCGCGGTGGCGAAGATTTCACGCAGGGCGTCCCAGGCCCCGACATAGCTGACGGGGTTGGAGCGCGCGGTCTTGCCAATCGGCGACTGGTCGACAAACACCACCTCGCTGAGGTGGTCGGCGCCCAGCAGGCGGTCGTGCAGGCCCGGGGTTTCGGTGGCCTTGCCAAAGTGGCGCAGCAGGGCCGGCGCCAGCACGTCCTGGATCAGCGAGGACTTGCCCGAGCCGGACACCCCGGTCACACAGACCAGGCGTTGCAAGGGGATGTCGACCGAGATGTTCTTCAGGTTGTGCTCGCGCGCGCCTTCCAGGATGAGGCGCGGCGTGTTGTCCGTGACCAGGCGCTGGAAGCCCAGGCTGACCTGCTTGCGCGCGCCCAGGTACTGGCCGGTCAGGGTGTCGGCACGGCGCAAATCGTCGGTGCTGCCGTCGAAGACGATTTCGCCGCCGCGCTCGCCCGGGCCGGGGCCCATGTCGATCATGCGGTCGGCCGCCAGCATGACGGCCGGGTCGTGCTCCACCACCACCAGGGTGTTGCCCGCGTCACGCAGGCGGTGCATGGCCTCAGTGATGCGGTTCATGTCGCGCGGGTGCAGGCCGATGCTGGGCTCGTCCAGCACGAACAAGGTGTTCACCAGCGAGGTGCCCAGCGCGGTGGTCAGGTTGATGCGCTGCACCTCGCCGCCCGACAGGGTGCGGCTTTGCCGGTCCAGCGTCAGGTAGCCAATGCCCACGTCGCACAGGTAGCGCAGTCGGGTGGTGATTTCTTCGTACAGCAGCTTCAGGGCCTGGATCTCACCGTCCGCACCGGTGCCGGCCTGCGGCAGGTGCAGGGCATCAAAAAAGCGGCGCAACCGGTCCAGCGGCAAGAGCATCAGGTCGTGCAGGCACAGCCCTGGCAGGGCCTCCAATTGGTCGCGGCGCCAGCCCACGCCCGCCGGCATGAAGCGCTGGCCCGGGGCCAGCACGGCGTCGGCCGCCTCGCGCGAGCCCAGGCGCCAGAGCAGGCTCTCGGTCTTCAGGCGCGCGCCGGCGCAGGTGCCGCACGGGGTGTAGCTGCGGTACTTGGACAGCAGCACCCGGATGTGCATCTTGTAGCTCTTGGTCTCCAGGTACTCGAAGAAGCGCTTGACGCCGTACCAGTGCTGGTTCCATTTGCCGTTCCAGTTGGGCGAGCCCTGGATCACCCAGTGCTGCTGTTCGGGGGTGAGCTTGTACCAGGGCGTGTCGCGCGGGATGCCCGCCGCCTCGGCGTGGCGCATCAGGTCGTCCTGGCACTCGGCCCAGGCCGGCGTCTGCATGGGCTTGATGGCACCGGCCCGCAAGGTCAGCTTGTCGTTGGGGATGACCAGGCCGTAGTCGACGCCGATCACGCGGCCAAAACCCCGGCAGACCTCGCAAGCGCCCACCGCCGAATTGAAGGAAAAGGCCGAAGGAATCGGCTCGCTGTAGCGCTGGTCGCTGTCCGGGCAGTGCAGGCCGGTCGAGAAGCGCCACAGTTCAGGCGCTTCCTCGCCCTGGGTCGCATAGACATTCAAGCGCCCGCTGCCGCGCTTGAGGGCTGTTTCGATGGCTTCAATGACGCGCACCTTCTCCGCTGTGCCGACGCGAAAACGGTCGGCCACCACGTCCAGCACCTTGCGCGGGCCGGTGGGCGTGGCCACTTCGCGCTCGGCCTGCACCCGGGTGAAACCGCTGGCCAGCAGCCATTGCTCGACCTCCTCGGCGCTGGTGCTGGCGGGCAGCTCGACCGGGAAGGTCAGCACCAGGCGCGGCTCCTGGCCGTCCACGGCCTGGGCCTGGGCCCGTGCCAGCAGCTGGGTGTAGATGGTTTCGGGCGAATCGTGGCGCACCGGCTGCGCGGTCTGCTGGTCAAACAGCTGGGCGGCGCGCGCGAACAGGAGCTTCAGGTGGTCGTTCAGCTCGGTCATCGTGCCCACGGTGGAGCGCGAGCTGCGCACCGGGTTGGTCTGGTCGATGGCGATCGCGGGTGGCACGCCCTCGACCCGGTCCACGGCGGGCTTGTCCATGCGGTCCAGGAACTGGCGCGCGTAGGCGGAGAAGGTCTCCACATAGCGGCGCTGGCCTTCGGCATACAAGGTGTCGAACACCAGGCTGGATTTGCCGGATCCGCTGGGCCCGGTGACCACGGTCAGTTCACCCGTGCGGATGTCCAGATCGAGGTTCTTCAGGTTGTGCTGGCGGGCGCCGCGGATTTTGATGAGTCCCTGGGTCATGTCGTGCTCGATTCGGGTGAAGGCCAAACATTTTAGGCAGGGGTGGCGCCGACCCTTGGGGCCCAGGTCAATGCCCTTGGATTCGACTCAGCGGACACAAAAAAGCCCCGGCACCCTGGTGGGGGCCGGGGCCGGTCGGGCCAGGCTGGGCTTACTTGGCGGGCGCAGCGGGGGCGGCCGCCGGGGCCTCGGCAGGAGCGGGTGCCGCTGCCGGGGCTGGCGCAGCCGCAGGAGCGGCGGGGGCGGCGGGCGCCGGCTCGGGCGCGTGGGTGTCGGCGCCGTGCTTCTCGCCCCCCATGTCCAGGCTGTCACCGCCCTTCATGATCACGAACATGGCGACGGCAGCGAAGGCGATGAACGCCACAAGAATTTTCCACATGATTGAATCTCCAACTCGGTCTTCTTCTTGAACAGACTGGCCACCGGCGACATACCCGTGGCGCCATTCAAGCCAGCCGCCGGACAAGGGCCAGCGGCTCGCTTGAATGGCGGGTGGACTGACCACCCACCTGGGGGCCGAACCGCGGGGCAGTTCGGCCGGGCTCAGACTCAGTCGCCGGCGTAGATGTCGACGTCCTTGGTTTCACGCACGAAGATCAGGCCAATGACCAGGGTGACCGCAGCGATCACGATCGGGTACCAGAGGCCGTAGTACATGTTGCCGTTCTGCGCCACCATGGCAAAGCTGATGGTGGGCAGCAAGCCGCCAAACCAGCCGTTGCCGATGTGGTACGGCAAGCTCATGGAGGTGTAGCGGATGCGGGTCGGGAACAGCTCGACCAGCATGGCGGCGATCGGGCCGTACACCATGGTCACGTAGATCACCAGCACCGTCAGGATGGCAATGATGGCGAGCTTGTCGACCTTGGCCGGGTCGGCCTTGCTGGGGTAGCCCGCGGCCTTGAGGGCTTCGGACACATCCTTCTTGAAGGCGGCGATGGCCTTGACGCTGTCTTCGTCGAACTTGTAGTTCACGACCTTGCCCACCGGGGCGGTGATTTCCTTGTCACCAATCTTCACCTTGGCCGGGCCAGGGGCTGCCGCGACTTGGTTGTCGTAGCTGACCGAGTTCTGGGCCAGGAATCGCTTGGCGATGTCGCAGGACTTGTAGAAGTCGATTTCACGCGCCACCGGGTTGCCCTGGAAGGAGCAGTCATCGGCAGCAGCGCTCACCACGATCTGGTTCTTCACTTGCGCCGCGGCCAGGTCCGGGTTGGCGGCATTGGTCAAGGCCTTGAACAGCGGGAAGTACGTCACCACGGCCAGCAGCATGCCCGCCAAGATGATGGGTTTGCGACCGATGCGGTCCGACAGCGCGCCAAAGACCACAAAGAAGGGCGTACCAATCAGCAGGGCCACGGCCACCAGGATGTTGGCGGTGGCGCCATCGACCTTCAGCACGCTGGTCAGGAAGAACAGCGCATAGAACTGGCCGGTGTACCACACCACGGCTTGACCAGCGACCAGACCGAACAGGGCCAGGATCACGACCTTCAGGTTCTTCCATTGGCCGAAAGCTTCGGTCAGCGGGGCCTTGGAGGTCTTGCCTTCGGCCTTCATCTTCTTGAAGGCAGGCGATTCATTCATCGAGAGGCGGATGAACACCGAGATGCCCAGCAGCAGGATGGACACCAGGAAAGGCACGCGCCAGCCCCAATCGGCGAACGCGGCTTCACCGATCACGGTGCGGGTGCCCAGGATCACCATCAGCGACAGGAACAGGCCCAGGGTGGCGGTGGTCTGGATCCAGGCCGTGTAGGCACCGCGCTGGCCGTGCGGGGCGTGCTCGGCCACGTAGGTGGCCGCACCGCCGTACTCGCCGCCGAGCGCCAGGCCTTGCAGCATGCGCAGTGCGATCAAGATGATGGGCGCGGCCACGCCGATGGTGGCGTAGGACGGCAGCACCCCGACGATGAAGGTCGACAAGCCCATCAGCAAGATGGTCACCAGGAAGGTGTACTTGCGCCCGATCATGTCGCCGAGTCGGCCGAACACCAGCGCACCGAAGGGGCGCACGATGAAGCCCGCCGCGAACGCCAGCAGGGCGAAGATGAACGCCGCACTCGGGTCCAGGCCCGAGAAAAATTGCTTGGCAATGATCGCCGCCAGCGATCCATACAGATAGAAGTCGTACCACTCGAATACGGTGCCGAGCGAGGAAGCGAAGATGACCTTCTTTTCTTCCGCCGTCATGGGCCTGGGTGCAGCTGCCATGGTTGTCTCCATTTGGGTTTGTTGTTCGACACCTAACGCCTAGTGTCGGAATCAAATGTCAAAAAATTCGCTGACCGTTCCCTGACAAATTCGGCAGAAAAAAGGCCGTTCAGGCGGTAAATCGACCGTCTCAGTGTTTGTACCGATAGGGCTTTCTCTAGGCCCCTGATTTGCCTGGATTTACAAATTGACAAACATCAAGAACCCCCTTGAAAACCGCATGGATACTGGGTTTCAAGAAGTCAAAAGGACTCTTGACTGAGATTCCTTATCCCTAACTTACGTAAGGACTTGGTCAGCCCCCCTGCCCACAATCGACCCGCCAAGACAGCCCTCACCGGCTGTCCCTGACATCCGATCCACCCACTGGAGAGAGACATCATGAGCGACCCGATTGTCGACAAGATAAAAAGCAACCCCAAGTACCAAGAGCTGCAGAAAAAACGCAACGGTCTCGGTTTTCTGCTGACCGTGCTGATGTTGGTCGTGTACTACGGCTACATCGCGCTGATCGCCTTCAACAAGCCCTTCCTGGCCCAACCCGTGGGCGAGGGCGTGACCTCGCTGGGCATCCCCATTGGCATGGGCGTGATCATCTTCACCATCATCATCACCGGCATCTATGTGAAGCGCGCCAACGGCGAGTTTGACCAGCTGACCAAGGAAATCCTGAAGGACGCCAACCAATGAACACCAAGTCACTTCAATGGGCCCTGGCTTCGGCACTGAGCCTGGCGGCTGCGGGCTCCGCTCTGGCCGCCGGTGGCGACCTCGGCGAATCGGCCAAGCAGTCCACCAACTGGACCGCCATCCTCATGTTCGGCGCCTTCGTGGCCGGCACCCTGTGGATCACCAAATGGGCGGCGGCCAAGACCAAATCGGCCTCTGACTTCTACACCGCTGGCGGCGGCATCACCGGATTCCAGAACGGCCTGGCCATCGCGGGCGACTACATGTCGGCCGCCTCCTTCCTGGGCATCTCGGCGGCCGTGATGGCCACGGGCTACGATGGCCTGATCTACTCGATCGGCTTCCTGGTGGGCTGGCCCATCATCACCTTCCTGATGGCCGAGCGCCTGCGCAACCTGGGCAAGTTCACCTTTGCCGACGTGGCCGGTTACCGCTTCCAGCAAACCCCGATCCGCGCCTTCGCGGCCTCGGGCACCCTGGTGGTGGTGGCCTTCTACCTGATCGCCCAGATGGTGGGTGCGGGCCAGCTGATCAAGCTCTTGTTCGGCCTGGAGTACTGGATGGCCGTGGTCATCGTCGGCGCGCTGATGATGGTCTACGTGCTGTTCGGCGGCATGACCGCCACCACCTGGGTGCAGATCATCAAGGCCTGCATGCTGCTGGCGGGCGTGAGCTTCATGGCCTTCATGGTGCTGGCCAAGTACGGTTTCAGCCCCGAAGCGCTGTTTGCAGAAGGCGTGAAGGTCAAGGCCGCCATCGCCGCCAACGCCGGCAAGACGCCTGAGGAAGCCGCCAAGATCGGCCTGTCGCTGATGGGCCCGGGCGGCTTCATCAAGGACCCGATCTCCGCCATCTCCTTCGGCATGGCGCTGATGTTCGGCACCGCCGGCCTGCCCCACATCCTGATGCGCTTCTTTACCGTGCCGGACGCCAAGGAAGCCCGCAAGTCGGTGCTGTGGGCCACCACCTGGATTGGCTACTTCTACGTGCTGATCTTCATCATCGGCTTCGGCGCCACCACCCTGGTGTTGACCAACCCCGAAATGGCCGATGTGGCCAAGGGCGTGATCAAAGGCGGCGCTGGCACGGCCAACATGGCGGCGGTGCTGGTGGCCAAGTCGGTCGGCGGCGATGTGTTCTACGGCTTCATCTCGGCCGTGGCCTTTGCCACCATCTTGGCCGTGGTGGCGGGCCTGACCCTGTCGGGTGCCTCCGCCGTGTCGCATGACCTGTACGCCACCGTGTTCAAGAATGGCAAGGCCGACAGCGCCGCCGAGCTGAAGGTGTCGCGCCTGACCACCATCGCCCTGGGCGTTGTGGCGGTGGTGCTGGGCATTGCCTTCGAGAAGCAGAACATCGCCTTCATGGTGTCGCTGGCCTTCGCGATTGCCGCCTCGGCCAACTTCCCGGTGCTGTTCCTGTCGGTGCTCTGGAAGGACTGCACCACCAAGGGCGCGGTGATCGGTGGCTTCCTGGGCCTGATCTCCTCGGTGGGCCTGACCATCGTGTCGCCCTCGGTGTGGGAAGCCACGCTGGGCTACCCCAAGGGCTCGGCCTGGTTCCCTTACTCGTCGCCGGCCCTGTTCTCGATGTCCATCGGCTTCTTCGGTGTGTGGCTGTTCTCGGTGCTGGACCGCAGCGCCCAAGCCACCAAGGAACGCGCCGCCTTCGCTTCGCAGCAAGTGCGCTCGGAAACCGGCCTCGGTGCCGCCGGCGCCTCGGGCCACTGAGCCCACCGCTGCCTGGCCTCCCAGCCTGCCTCAGGGCCGCTGGGGGCCCCTCCCAACCGGGCTTCGGCCCGGTTTTTTTTCGCCTGCGCCCCGGGTGGGATCAACGCGCCAGCAGCGCGCGCAGCTTGATGAAGGCCAGGCCGGCCATCACCGCGTCGTTGAGGGCGTCGTGCGCGTCGCGCAGCGGCAGGTCCAGGTCGGCCATCAAGGTGGCAAAGCGCAGGTCGATGTCGGCGTTGTCGTGCTGCTGGTAAGGCATCAGCTGGCGGAATTTGTGGTCGTAGTACAGCGCCGAGACCTCGATCTGGGGCTGTGGCAAGCCCTGCCCCAGCAGCGGCCGCACCAGGCGGTTGAGCATGGCGACATCGAACTCCAGGTAATAGCCCACCAGAGGCCGGCTGCCAATGAAGTGCAGCAGGCGGCGCACGGCGTCTTCAGGGCTCAGGCCCGCGGCCACATCGCGCTCGCGCAGGCGGTGGATGCGCACGCTCTCGGCCGACACACCACGCTGGGGGCGCACCAGCAGCTCCAGCCGCTCACTGGTCATCAAGCGGTTGCCGACGATGCGCACCGCGCCAATGGACACGATCTCGTCCTGGCGCACGTTCAGCCCGGTGGTCTCGCAGTCCAGCGACACCCATTCGTTGGGCGGGGGTGGCTCGAACAAGCCGGCGAAGGCCGGGTCCTTCAAACGGGACAAGCCCCATTGGCGCCGCAGTGTCTGGCGCAGGCGCTGGCCCAGCGAGGCCTGAAGCAGCGGCGTGCTCATGCCAGAGCGTCCAGGTGAAAGCGGTGGCGCAGCTGGGCCTTGAAGCGCTTGACCACGCCCAGCGAGTCCTTGAGCAGGTCGCGCTCCAGCACGCTCAAAGCCGCCAGGTCGACGGCGCCGCTGATGGGCCGCTGCTTGTCCCACTCGGCCAGGCCCGCCTTGAGCTTGAGGCCCATGAAGACCTGCAGGCTGCTCAGCAGCTCGTCCCCCATCTCGGCACTGAGCGCCCCCTGGGCCACCAGGGCCTGCAAGCGGGCGCTGGTGCTGGTCTCGCGGAGGCGCCCGGCCAGGGCCAGGCTGCGCACACCGTGCACCAGCGGGAAGATGCCTTCTTTCTTGAGGTTGAGCTGGCGCGCCTCATCGCCCAGCGAGAACAGGCGGCCGAGCCAGCTGTTGGACTCGCCAAACGCGTCCAGGGCCGAGGCAAAGCGACTCAAGGCGGCCTCGTTGTCCAGCGACAGCGCGTGCACGCTGTGCTGCACCTCCGCCAGCAGGCGGTCGTCGCCACAGACCGCGTGGGCGTCCATGAAGATGGCCAGGTGCATGAGCTTTTCGGCGTCCGGCACCATCAGCCAGTCGCGCACGCGGTGGCTGAACTCGGCCACCGTGCCGCGCCAGGCGGGGCGGCTCAGCATGATGCCGCCGGGGCATTCGGGGTAACCAAAGCGGCTCAGCACTTCGGAGAAGCGCTGACACAAGGCGTCCAGGTTGGCCGGCGCCAGGTAGCCATCGCGCAGCACCAGGGCGTTGTCCTGGTCGGTCTTGAGCAACTGCTCGCCACGCCCTTCGCTGCCCATCACAAACAGGCAGCTGTTGGCCACCAGATCGGGGGGCGCCAGCATGGACCAGGCGCGCTCAAACAAGCGCAGGTTGAGCTGCTGCACCAGCTTGGCGATCAAGGCCACGCGGGTGCCGCCGCGGTACAGCAGGCTGATCATGCGGTTGATCTGCGCCGCCGCCTGCTCCAGCCCGGCCAGGTCGCGGGCCTGCTCGATCTGCACCGTGATCAGGTGCGAGTGGTTGCCCAGGAAGCTGAACAAATCCAGCGCCTCCAGGATGCCCCGCACCTCGTCGCCGGCCATGACGACCACGCGGTGCACCCGGCTGCGCAGCATCAAGGCCATGGCATCGCCCAGCAGGTCGTCCGGGCGCACCGTGACCAGGGAAAAGCTGGCCAGCTCGCCCACGGGCAAGCTGTCCAGCGGGCGGCCGTCGAGCACGGCGCGCTGCAGGCCGGTGGTGGTGAAGATGCCCAGGCGCGGGGGCTGCCGGGTGCTGTCGCGCACCAGCACGTTGGCGGTGCGCTCCGCCTGGAACAGGCGCACCACCGAGAGCACATCCAGGCCGGCCTCGACCGTGGGGGCGGGCCGCACAAAGGCCTCCTCGACGCGGGCCAGGGTCAGTGAGTTGAGTTCATGCCGACCCTGGCGCTGGGCCAGGGTGCTGAGCTTGTCGCCCAGGTCCGAAAACAACAAGGCGCCAAAAGCCGCGTTGGAGGCGATCAGCTCGTTGACGGCCTGGTGGGCCAGTTGGTAGGCCACCACCTCCTCGGCCGCGACAAAGCGGTGGCTGACCTTGCCGGCCACCAGGCCACGGCCGTCAAAGCAGTCGTCGGGCCCGCAGGTGGCCAGCACCTCGTCGCCCTCGAGCTGGCTGACGAAGCCCTTGATGATGACGAACAAGTGGCTGGGCGCGCTGCCCAGCTCCAGAATGGTCTCGCCCGCGCGGAAGTAGGCCACGTCCACATGCTGGCGCACCAGGCGCTGCTCGTCGGGGTCGAGGCAATCGAAGGGCGAGGCCGAAAAATTGAAGGCGTTGGGCATGCAGGGCTCCTGGCAGCAAAGGCACCGAACCCGCCGCCCAGTCGCCCTCTTCCCACCATTCTGGCCCGGGGGCCACGCCCTGTCCTTGACGCAGATTCAGGCTTTGAAGCCGTTGCGCACCTGGGCCGCGCCGGTGCAGGTGTCAAACCACGGATCGCCCAGCAAGTAGGCGCGCAGCATGGGCAAGGCGTCCAGCCCCCAGAACACCTGGCCGTCGACCCCCCAGGTGGGCACGCCAAACACGCCGCGCTGCTGGGCCTCGTCGGTGTTGGCGCGCAGCCAGGCCTTGACCTGGTCGGACTCGGGCTCGTGCTGCAGGCGCAGGCCTTCGCGCAGGGTCTGCAGGCGGGCCGGGTCCAGCGGGTCCAGGCCGCCTTGCCAGACATGGCGCAAGACCTCGCGCGCCACATGGCGGTTGATGCAGCCGTCGTGGCTGGTGGCCAAGGCCAGGCGCAACAGGGGCAAAGGCGCAAACGGGTGCTGGGCCGGCATCTGCAGGCCCACCCCACTGCGGTGCCCCAGCCAGCTGACATGGCGGTAGGTCCAGTCGCGCTTGGGCTCGATGCCCGCCGGCCCCGGGTTGCCATGCTGTTTGAGCAAGGCGCCCAGCAAGACCGGCTTGAAGTGCAGGTGGTAGCTCAGGCCGTCCAAGGCCTGCGGCAGCTGCTCCAGCGCCAGCCAGGCATAGGGGGAGACAAAGTCGAGGTAGAAGTCGATGTGTTTCATGCCGGGCTGGGGGTGGGGGTGAAAAATCAGACCGAGTCGGGCTGGACCAGGCCGCTGCGCAACATCACCTGCTGCCAGACGCCGCGCTTGTAGGCGTCGCTGGCGCCGCTCCAGGCGCGCAGCTCGTCCAGGGTGCGGAAGCAGCCTTCGCACACGCTGCGGTCGGGCGTCATGCGACAGACCGAAATGCAGGGCGAGGGCACGTTGTCGACGGCGGCCAGCGCCGCGCGCGCCTTCTCGGCCAGGGGGGCGAGTGAGCGGCTCATGCGACCACGTCCTGCACCACGTCCTGCACCACGTCGGCCACCGGGGCGCCCTCGGTCAGGCCCGCCAGGTCCTGCGGGCGCAGGCGGAACACGCCATGCGGGTGGCCCGCCGCCGCCCAGACTTCTTCAAAGCGGAACAGCTCGCGGTCGATCAGGGTGACGGGCTTGTTCAGGTGGCCCACGGGCGACACACCGCCAATGGCAAAGCCCGTGCTGGCGCGCACGAAGTCCGCGTCGGCGCGGCCGGTCTTGCCGACCAGGGCGTCGACTTTCTTCTCGTCCACGCGGCGGTCGCCCGAGGCAATCACCAGCACGGCCACGTTGTCGGCCTTGCGGCGGAAGATGATGCTCTTGGCGATCTGACCCACGGCCACGCCCAGGGTGTCGGCGGCCTGCTGCGCGGTGCGGCAGGACTCGCCCAGCATCTGCGGCGCATGGGGATGGCCCTTGTCTTGCAGCAGCGCGGCCACGCGCTGCACGCCATCGGGCAAAGGTTTCAGTTCGGCACCACACATGATTGCGACATTCTCTCGGTTCAACACGGAGCGCATTGTGCCGTGTCGGGCCACCCACCGGGGCGCCAGGGCTTGATCAACCCAGGCGCTTGTTGAGCAGCGCCGTGGCGGCGCGCGAGTTGGGTTGGCGCCCCAGGGCCTGGCTGATGTAGACGCCCGCGTCGATCAGGCGGTCCAGGTCGATGCCGGTTTCGATGCCCATGCCGTGCAGCAGGTAGACCACGTCCTCGGTGGCCACGTTGCCGGTGGCGCCCTTGGCGTAAGGGCAGCCGCCCAGGCCGGCGACCGAGGTGTCGTACTGCCACACGCCCATCTCCAGCGTGGCCAGGGTGTTGGCCAGGGCCTGGCCATAGGTGTCATGGAAGTGGCCGGACACGTCGTCCAGGGCATAGACCTGCAAAGCCGCCTCCATGGCGCGCTGCACCTTGCGCGGCGTGCCCACGCCAATGGTGTCGGCCACGCCGATGTGCTGCACGCCGATGTCCTTCATGAGCCGCGCCACCATCGTCACGCGCTCGGGGGCGATCTCGCCCTCGTAAGGGCAGCCCACGGTGCAGGAGATGGCACCGCGCACCGCGATGCCGGCGGCCAACGCGGCGGACACCACAGGCGCAAAGCGCTCGATGCTCTCGGCGATCGAGCAGTTGATGTTCTTCTGGCTGAAGGCCTCGCTGGCCGCGCCGAACACCACCACCTCGTCGGGCCGCGACAGCACCGCCGCCTCATAGCCCTTGAGGTTGGGCGTCAGCACCGCATAGCGCACGTCGTCGCGGCGCTGCAGGCCGGCCATGACCTCGGCGTTGTCGCCCATTTGGGGCACCCACTTGGGGCTGACAAAACTGGTCACCTCGATGTGCTTGAGGCCCGCGTCCTGCAGGCGGTGCACCAGGCCGATCTTGAGCTCGGCGCTCAAGGCTTGCTTTTCGTTTTGCAGGCCGTCGCGCGGGCCCACATCAACCAATTTGACGCGGCTGGGGAGTGTCATGGGGTGGGGTCTTCCAAAGGCAAAAATGCGCGTGACTCAGTAGCCGCGCGTGGGGTCCACCACCCCGGCGATGGGCTCGCCGCGCTGCAAGGCGTGCATCTTGCCCACGATCTGGGCGATGCTCTCCTCGCGCAGGGTGCGCGCCGAGGTGTGGGGGGTGACGGTGATCTTCGGGTGCTGCCAGAAGGGGTGGCCGGCAGGCAGCGGCTCGGTGCGGAACACATCGAGCGTGGCGCCCGACAGCTGGCCACTGTCCAGCAGCGCCAGCAGGTCGGCCTCGACCAGGTGGGCGCCGCGCGCCACGTTGATCACATGGGCGCCCGGGGCCAGGCGCGACAGGTTCCGGTGGTTCAGGATGTTTTCGGTCTCGGGCGTCAGGGGCAGCAGGCAGATCAGCACCTGCAAGCCGTCCAGAAAGTCATGCAGGCCGGCGCCGTCCATGGCGCCCGAATAACAGGCCACGCCCTCGATCTGCTTGGGGCTGCGGCTGAAGCCGCGCACCGGGAACTCGAACACCTGCAAGGCGCGCGCCACGCGCTCACCCAACACCCCCAGGCCCAGCACGCCGACCTGGCAGGCCGCACGGCTGCGCGGCTTGCGGTAGGACCAGCGGCCCTGGGCCACGTCGGCCTGGTAGCCGTCCAGCTCGCGGAAGTGGCGGATCACGGCATGGGTCACGAACTCGGCCATCTGCACCGACATGCCCGCGTCGTCCAGGCGCACCACCAGGGTGCCGGGCGCGATGCGTTTTTGCAGCAGGGCATCGACGCCGGCGCCGATGTTGAACAAGGCCTGGAGGCCGGCCTGCTCGTCGAGGAACTGTTGCGGCGGCGCCCAGACCACGGCGTAATCGGCCGGCGGCGCGCCGGGCTGCCAGACGCTGAGGGTGGCTTCAGGCCAGGCGGCTTGCAGGCCCGCCAGCCAGGGTTCGGGCTTGGTGTCGGTGAGGCAGAGGGTGATGTGCATGGGGCTGGAGTCTGCCATCAAGACCGGTGCGGCGCTGTCACGCCGGCTCAGGCTGCGGCCACCAGGCGCAGCAGCTCGGCGCCGTCGCTCACCTGGTCGCCGGGGGCGTACAGCAGCTCTTGCACCACCCCATCGGTGGGCGCGGCGATGGTGTGCTCCATCTTCATGGCTTCCATCACCGCGAGGGCCTGGCCCTTGCTGACCTGGTCGCCCGCCTTGACCGCGAACGAGACCACCTTGCCCGGCATGGGCGCGGTCAGGCGCCCGCCTTCGGACTGGCTCTCGCCCGCATGGGCCAGCAGGTCGACCACGGTGATGCGGGTTGCCCCTGCGGCGGCGAACACATGGGCCACATCGCCCAGCAGGTCCACTTGCACGGCCAGGCGCTGACCCGCGAAGTCGATCTCCAGGCCTTGCGGCAGCGCGCGCCATTGCAGCGGGCCCGTGTGCTCGCCCACGCTGAGTTGCAGGCGGCCGTCATGGCGGTAGAGCAGGCGTGCCTCTTGCGGCTGGTCCTGAAAGACCAGGCCAAAGCGGCGCACGGTCTCGCCATGCGAGGCCCAGCCATCACGCCGGCTGAAGGGGTCGGCGCCGGCCTGGGCCTGCTCTTGCGCCAGGGTGTGGGCCACCACGGCGGCACTGGCCACGGCCAGGCCCAGGCGCTCCTGGTGGAACAGCACGGCCTGCTCACGCGGGATCAGCGCGGTGTCCAGCCGGGCCTGGGCAAAGGAGTCGCTGTGCAGCACATGGCGCAGGAACTGCACATTGGTGGCCAGGCCCACGATGTGGGTCTGGGCCAGGGCGCGGTCCAGGCGGGCCAGGGCTTCTTCGCGGGTGGCGCCGTGCACGATCAGCTTGGCCACCATGGAGTCGTAATAGGGACTGATGGCGTCGCCCTCGCGCACGCCATCGTCAATGCGCACCACGCCGCGCTCAAAGCTGGTGCAGGCAGGCTTGCGGTACACATTCAGGCGGCCAGTGGCGGGCAGGAACTGGTTGTCGGGGTTCTCGGCGCAGATGCGGGCTTCGATGGCATGGCCTTGCAGGCGCAGCTCGGACTGCTGCAGCGGCAGCGGCTCGCCGGAGGCCACCCGCAGCTGCCACTCGACCAGGTCCAGGCCGGTGATGGCTTCGGTGACCGGGTGCTCCACCTGCAGCCGGGTGTTCATCTCCATGAAGAAGAAGTTCATGCTGCCGTCGGCGCGTTGTTCAACGATGAACTCCACCGTGCCTGCGCCCACGTAGTTCACGGCGCGCGCCGCAGCCACGGCGGCCTGGCCCATCTGTTCGCGCAGGGCCGGGCTCAGGCCGGGCGCCGGGGCTTCTTCGAGCACCTTCTGGTGGCGGCGCTGCACCGAGCAGTCGCGCTCGAACAGGTAGACGTACTGGCCGTGCTGGTCGCCAAAGACCTGGATCTCGATGTGGCGCGGGCGTTGCACGTACTTCTCGATCAGCACCGCGTCGTCGCCAAAGCTGTTGCGCGCCTCGCGCTGGCAGGAGGCCAGGGCCTCGGCAAAGTCCGCCGCCTGCTCCACCGCGCGCATGCCCTTGCCACCGCCGCCGGCGCTGGCCTTGATCAGCACCGGGTAGCCGATGCGATCGGCCTCGCGCTGCAGCAGGGCCGGGTCCTGGTCGCGCCCGTGGTAGCCGGGCACCAGGGGCACGCCAGCTTTCTCCATCAGTTGCTTGGACTCGGCCTTCAGGCCCATGGCCTGGATGGCGGAGGCCGGCGGGCCGATGAAGACCAGGCCAGCCGCGGTGCAGGCCTCGGCAAATTCCTCGTTCTCGCTCAGGAAGCCATAGCCCGGGTGCACCGCTTCAGCGCCCGTGGCCTGGGCTGCGGCGATGATGCGTTGCCACTGCAGGTAGCTCTCCTTGGGGGCGCTGCCGCCCACATGCACGGCCTCGTCACAGGCCGCGACGTGCTTGGCCTGGGCGTCGGCGTCGGAGTAGACCGCCACGGTCTGGATGCCCATGCGGCGGGCGGTGGCTGCGACGCGGCAGGCGATTTCGCCCCGGTTGGCGATCAGGATCTTCTTGAACATAGGGTTGACTCCAAAACTCAGGGGGCCCAGACAAGGGTGTTGTCCACGGCGTACAGCTTGCAGACCTCGCCCCGGCGGGCCTGGCAAAAACCCAGGGCACGGCCAACAGCCCAGTCGCCCGTGGCCCAGCCGACCGCCCCGCTGGGGCTGATGGCAAAGGCGCGCGGCAGCGGGCTGGCGAGGAACTTTTGATAGAAATTGGCGCGGGTGCTGTCACTGACGGGCACCCGCTCCAGGTCGGTGACGGCGCCCGTGGGTTGGGCGGGAGGCAGCGCGGGCAGGCCCGGCTGTTTGAAACCCAGCTGGGCCAGGAAAGCGTCGACGCGCGGCACCCAGTGATCCATGTCCGCCGTGGCGCCGCTGTGGCCGTCGCTGCCTGAAGCGCCCAACTGTTGGAACTCGGCCGGCGCACCGCCCTCGCGCCAGGCCTGGAACCAGCGGCGCGGGTGCTCCGCGCCCCAATAGCGGTCGTTCTCCCAGTACAGCCACAGCATGGGCGCGCGCTCGGGCGCCGACTGACGCCGCCACAAGGCCTGGATGACCTGGGGGCCGCAGGGGTTGCCGGTGCGCTGGTCGGGGTCACCGCCCGTGCCACCGGACCAATTGATGCCGCCCAGCAAGCCCTCGGGCTGGCGGGCCACCGTGGCCACCGCCGTCAGGCCGCCCACCGACTGGCCCATGACCAGCCAGCGCGAGGCGTCCACGCCCGGCTGGCTGCGTGCCCAGGCCCAGGTGGCCAGCACCTGGTCGGAGGCCGCTTGGGCCATGGGCTCGACGCGCATGGCGTTGCAGTTGCCGCTGCTCTCCGGGTCAAAGTCGCCATAGGTTTCACCATAGCCGACCCGGGTCGGCACCATCACCACAAAGCCTTTGTGCACCAGGTAGCGCGCGATGTGCTCGTAGCGCTGGCGGCCTTGCTGGGCGCGCTTGGCGCTGACCGCGCGGCCGTGGTTGAAGATCACCAGCGGGAACGGCCCCGCGCCCTGGGGGCGGAACACGGTGACGGGGATGTCTCGGCTTTCTTCGCGCCCGTACAGGTCTTTGACGCGCACCGGCACATGCTGCACCGACTCGCGCAGGTCGGCGGCCAACGCCGGCTCGGTGCTCGGGCTGGCCGCGGTCTGGGCCTGGGCCAGCGCGGCGCCCAGCAGCCAGCCGAGCGCCAGGAAACGAGCGAACAAGAGTCTGTTGCCCATGACCGATCAGCCCTGCAGCCAGTGGGGCTTGCGCTTTTGCAGGAAGGACTGGATGCCCTCACGGCCTTCGGGGCTGACGCGCACATCGGCAATGCTTTCCACGGTGCTGCGGATCAGCGCGGCGTCGATGTCGCGCCCGGCCACGTCCTGCACCAGTTGCTTGCACAGGCGCACGGCCTGCGGCCCGGCGTTGACCAGCTGCGTGACCACCTCGTTGACGCGGGTGTCGAGTTGCTCGGCACTGACCACCTCGTGCACAAAACCGATGCGCAAGGCCTCGGCGGCGCTGAAGCGCTCGGCCGTCAGACAGTAGCGGTGCGCGGCGCGCGCGCCCATGGCGCGGATCACATACGGGCTGATGGTGGCGGGGATCAGGCCCAGGCGCGCCTCGCTGAGGCAGTAGCCCGCGGTGTCGACGCTGATGGCAATGTCGCAGGCCGCCACCAGGCCGACGCCACCGGCGTAGACATCGCCCTGCACCCGCGCCACCGTGGGCTTGGGGCAGGCGTAGAGCACGCGCAGCATCTCGGCCAGCTGCTCGGCGTCAGCCAGGTTCTGCTCGCGGCTGTAGTCGGCCATGCGGCGCATCCAGTTCAGGTCGGCGCCGGCGCAGAACGCCGGGCCCTCGCCCGCCAGGATGATGGCGCGCACCTCGGGGTCGGCCCCGAGTTGCAGAAATGCCTGGGTGAGTTCGGCGATCACCTCTTCGTTGAAGGCGTTGCGCACGTCGGGTCGGTTCAGCGTGACGCGGGCCACGGGGCCGGGGGTCACGACAAGGGAGCGGGAAGGGGTGCTCATGGGTCGGTGCCAGGTGTTGGGTTCAGCGCGGCGCGGCCGTCACATGCGGAAGACGCCGAAGCGGGTGTCTTCGATCGGGGCGTTGCGCGAGGCCGACAGGCCCAGCGCCAGCACGCGGCGCGTGTCGGCGGGGTCGATCACGCCGTCATCCCACAGGCGGGCGGTGGCGTAGTAGGGGTGGCCCTGCACCTCGTACTGCTGGCGGATCGGGGACTTGAAGGCTTCTTCTTCCTCGGGCGTCCACTGGCCGCCCTTGGCCTCGATGCCATCACGCTTGACGGTGGCCAGCACGCTGGCGGCTTGCTCGCCGCCCATGACGCTGATGCGCGCGTTGGGCCACATCCACAAAAAACGCGGGCTGTAGGCCCGGCCACACATGCCGTAGTTGCCGGCGCCGAAGCTGCCACCAATGATGATGGTGAACTTGGGCACGCTGGCCGTGGCCACGGCCGTGACCATCTTGGCGCCGTTGCGGGCGATGCCTTCGTTCTCGTACTTGCGGCCGACCATGAAGCCGGTGATGTTCTGCAGGAACACCAGCGGGATCTTGCGCTGGCAGCACAGCTCGATGAAGTGCGCGCCCTTCAGCGCCGACTCGGAGAACAAGATGCCGTTGTTGGCGATGATGCCCACGGGCATGCCTTCGATGCGCGCAAAGCCGGTCACCAGGGTGGTGCCGAAGCGGGCCTTGAACTCGTCGAACTCGCTGTCGTCGACGATGCGGGCGATGATCTCGCGCACATCAAAGGGCTTGCGCGTGTCGGTGGGGATGACGCCATACAGCTCGCGCGCCTCGAAGCGCGGCGGCCGCGCGGGCGGGCCTTGCAGCGGGTCGGCCTTCTGGGCGTTGAGGTTCTTCACCGCCTGGCGCGCCAGCGCCAAAGCGTGCAAGTCGTTTTGCGCCAGGTGATCGGCCACGCCGGACAGGCGCGTGTGCACATCGCCACCGCCCAGGTCTTCGGCCGTGACCACTTCGCCGGTGGCGGCCTTCACCAGGGGCGGGCCGCCCAGGAAGATGGTGCCCTGGTTCTTGACGATGATGGTCTCGTCGCTCATGGCTGGCACATAGGCGCCACCGGCCGTGCAGCTGCCCATCACCACCGCGATCTGCGAGATGCCCTGGGCGCTCATGTTGGCCTGGTTGAAGAAGATGCGGCCGAAGTGGTCGCGGTCCGGAAAAACCTCGTCCTGGTTGGGCAGGTTGGCACCACCAGAGTCCACGAGGTAGATGCAGGTGAGGTGGTTCTGCGCCGCCACTTCCTGGGCACGCAGGTGCTTCTTCACCGTCATGGGGTAGTAGGTGCCGCCCTTGACCGTGGCGTCGTTGCAGACGATCAAGCAGTCCACGCCGTTGACGCGGCCGATGCCGGTGATGACGCCCGAGCAAGGCGCGTCGCCGTTGTACATGCCGTGCGCGGCCAGCGGGCTCAGTTCGAGGAAAGGCGTGCCCGGGTCGAGCAGCATTTGCACGCGCTCGCGCGGCAGCAGCTTGCCGCGCGCCGTGTGCTTGGCGCGCGCGGCCTCGCCGCCGCCAGCGGCCGCCTTGGCGACTTGCACGCCCAGGTCGTCGACCAGGGCCTGCATGGCGCTGACATTGGCCTGGAAGTCGGCCGAACGGGGATTGAGTTGGCTATCGAGGATCATGGTGGTGGGGCTCCGGGGGCGACGCTCAAGCCGTCTTGGCTTCGGTCAGACCGAGCTGGTCTTTCATGGTGTCGCGGATTTTGAATTTCTGGATCTTGCCGGTCACCGTCATCGGGAAACCGGTCACAAAACGGATGTAGTGCGGCACTTTGTAGTGCGCGATCTGGCCTTTGCAGAAGGCGCGCACCTCGGCCTCGTCGAGGGTCTGGCCGGGCTTGGGCACGATCCAGGCGCAGAGCTGTTCGCCATACTGGGCATCGGGCACGCCGACCACCTGCACGTCCTGGATCTGGGGGTGGCGGTAGAGGAACTCTTCAACCTCGCGCGGGTAGATGTTCTCGCCGCCTCGGATCACCATGTCCTTGATGCGGCCGACGATGTTGACGTAGCCCTCGGCGTCCATCGTGGCCAGGTCGCCGGTGTGCATCCAGCCCTCGGCGTCGATGGCCTCGCGGGTCTTGGCCTCGTCACCCCAGTAGCCATGCATCACCGAGTAGCCGCGCGTGCACAGCTCGCCCGACTGACCGCGCGGCACCAGGGCGCCGTTGTCGGGGTCGATGACCTTGATTTCGAGGTGCGGCTGCACCCGGCCCACGGTGGAGACGCGCTGCGCCAGCGGCGTGTCGGTGCTGCTTTGGCAGCTGACCGGGCTGGTCTCGGTCATGCCGTAGGCGATGGTGATTTCGTTCAGGTGCATGTCGCGCACCACGCGCTTCATGACCTCGGTGGGGCAGGGCGAACCGGCCATGATGCCGGTGCGCAGGCTGGACAGGTCGAACTCGGCAAAGCGCGGGTGGTCCAGCTCGGCGATGAACATGGTGGGCACACCGTGCAGGCCGGTGCAGCGCTCGTCCTGCACGGTTTGCAGCACGCTCAGGGGCTCGAAGCCATCGTTCGGGTAAACGATGGTGGCGCCGTGCGTGAGACAGGCCAGGTTGCCCAGCACCATGCCAAAGCAGTGGTACAGCGGCACGGGAATGCACAGGCGGTCGGCTGGGGTGAGCTTCATGGCCTCGCCAATGAAGTAGCCGTTGTTCAGGATGTTGCGGTGCGTCAGCGTGGCGCCCTTGGGGTGGCCCGTGGTGCCGCTGGTGAACTGGATGTTGATCGGCTGGTCGGCCTTGAGCACGGCGGCGAACGAAGGCAGGCGCGGGTCGTGCACATCGCCACGCGCCATCAGGCTGGAGAAGCGCATCATCCCGGCCTGGTCCTCGCCCTGCTCGGCCTCGTCGATCCACACCACGGTGCGCAGCGCGGGCAGGCGCGCCGCCTGCAAGGCGCCGGGGCGGCAGTGGGCCAGCTCGGGGGCGAGCTCGCGCAACATGGCCAGGTAGTCACTGGTCTTGAAGCGCGCCATCGTGACCAGGGCCTTGCAGCCGACCAGGTTGAGGGCGTATTCCAGCTCGGACGTGCGGTAGGCCGGGTTGACGTTGACCAGCACCAGGCCGACCTTGGCGGTGGCCAGCTGCATCAGCACCCATTCGGCGTTGTTGTGCGACCAGATGCCGATGCGGTCCCCGCGCGTCAGGTCCAGGCCCAGCAAGGCGCTGGCCAGGCGGTTGACCTCGCGCTGCAGGCTGCGGTAGGTGAAGCGCAGGCCTTGGTGGCGGCTGACCAGGACTTCGCGCTCGGGATGGCGCGCCACCATCGCGTCGAAAAAGTCACCCAGCGTGTCTTCGATCAAGGGCGTGTCGGTCGCGCCCTGGTCGTGGCTCAGACCGGGCGACAACGTGGTCGCTTGGCTCATGTTCTTGTCTCCTCGGGCAAAAAGGTCGCACCACCCGCGCGGCCAGGCGCCAGCATACGGCCACAGCGGCCCGGCACTGGGGCCAACGAGGTTGCATATTGCGCCAGGCCTTGGCAGACTCTGCCCATGCCTCTTCACGCCCCCGACCGGCCTGCCCGCCCGGCCACCCGAGCCCCTTCCAGCCCGCTCCTGGCCGCGCCCCAGGCCGCCACCCCCATGGCTTTTGTGCAGGCCATTGTGCGGGCCTACGAACAGCGCGGCCTGAGCCCTGAACAGGCCTTGAAAACCGCACAAATTGCGCCAGAGATCGTGAGAGACAGCACGCAGCGCATCACGGCCTTGCAAATGGAGTTGTTGTCCGGCGCCGCGATGCAGGAACTCGACGACGAGGCCCTGGGCTGGTTCGAGCGCCGCCTGCCCTGGGGCAGCTACGGCATGCTGGCCCGCGCCTCGATCAGCGCGCCCACCTTGGGCGTGGCGCTCAAGCGCTGGTGCCGCCACCATGGGCTGATCGCCAGCGACGTGCAGCTGCAGACCAGCGAACAGGGCAACCGCGCCAGCATAACCCTGCAAGAACACCGTGCGCTGGGCCCGCTGCGCGAGTTCTGCCTGGTCTCGGTGCTGCGCAACATCCATGGCCTGGCCTGCTGGCTGATCGACTCACGCCTGCCCTTGCTGCAGGCGCAGTTTCCTTTTGCAGCGCCGCCGCACGCCAGCGTCTACCCCCTGCTTTTTCCAGGCCCGGTGGGCTTTGAGGCGCCGCTGGCCCGCATTGACTTCGATGCCCGCTACCTGCACATGCCGCTGCGCCGCGACGAGGCGGCGCTGCAGCAGATGCTGCAGCGGGCCCTGCCGCTGACCGTGCTGCAGTACCGGCGTGACCGCCTGCTGGTGCAGCGGGTGCGCCAGCTGCTGGTCAGCCAGCCGCAAGACACGCAAAGCGCCGAGGCCCTGGCGCACTGGTTGCACATCTCGCCGCGCACCCTGCACCGTCAGCTCAAGGAAGAAGGCGCCAGCCTGCAAAGCCTCAAGGACGAGGTGCGGCGCGACCGCGCCACCGAACTGCTGCTGCGCACCCACAAGCCGATCAAACAGGTGGCCGAGGCGGCGGGCTTTCGCAACGAGAAGAGCTTCATCCGCGCCTTCCGCGACTGGACGGGGCACTCGCCCGCCGAGTTCAGGCGCCAGCCTGACCCGGCTTGAGCGCGCTGCCGCATCAACGTGGGCGGCGAGCGTCCAGGCTCCAGCCCCCGGCGCCCTGGGCCGCCAGCACCAGCAAGCCGCCCACCACGGCGATGTTCTTGAAGAACAGCAACTGGGTCACAAAGACCTGCTCAGGGGCCACGCTCCAGAACGGGTGGAAGAAGAAGCTCGCGGCCAAGGTGAACAGGCCCAGCACCAAGGCCGCCCAGCGGGTGTGCCAGCCGGCCAGCAAGGCCAGGCTGCCCAGGATCTCGACCGTCAGCGCCAGGACAGCGCCCACCGCAGGCAAGGGAAGACCGGCTGAGCTGATGTAGCCCACGGTGCCGGCAAATCCCGTCAGCTTGCCAATGCCGGCCGGCAGAAAGAGCACGGCCAGCAGCGCGCGGCCAGCGAGGTTCAGCGCGTTGTGCAGGGGATGTTGGTCAGCAGTGGTGTGGGACATGGTGTTTCTCATCAACAGTTAGGGGGTCATCGGTGGCTGACGTTGGACGCCAGCCTTCATTTGCCGGAGGTGTCCCTCACGGGACGCCACTCAATCGGCATGGGTGAACTGTATTGATGATGAAATAAAAGATAAATATTGCTTCAAATGATGATTTGTCTTTGTTTCAGAGCCAATTCAGGCTGAAACCCAGCTCATCAAGCCGCCCCAGCCCCCCATCGCTGCAGACCTGCACATCCTTGACGTTCGTCAAAAACCCTGACCGACCCCAGGCTTTAGGCCCCCGTTGAGAAACAAATCCACTTTAATGACGTGGCAGTCACAAGTTTCAAATCGGGAGTTATCTGCACATGGGCCTCATTCAATTCACGCAACTCAAGGTGTCCACCCGGCTGGCACTGGGCTTCGGCATGCTGGTGGCCAGTCTGGTCCTGGTGGGGGCTTTGGCCTTGAACAAGTTCTCGCTGCTGACCACGCAGCTGGACATGCTGATCAACAACCGCATGGTCAAAGTCACCCAGTTCACCGAGATCAAAGACAAGATGCAGACGGTGGCCCGCATCACCCGCACCGTGGCCTTGATCGAAGACGTGAAAGATGCGCAGGCCCAAGCCGACAAAATCCCTCCTCTGCGCGCCCGCAGCAGCGAGTTGCTGGCACAGCTCGAGAAGACCGTGGTGCTCCCCAAGAGCGCTGAACTGTTGAAGACCATCCAAAGCAACCAGGCCGCCTACGACGCCGACATCGATGCGGCCATCAAACTGGGGCTGACTGGCAAGCCCGAAGACGCCAAGGCCGCCACCGAGATCCTGCTGACCAAAGTGGCGCCGCGCCAGGACCTGATCTTCAAGGCCCTGGACGACTCGGTGGCCGTGCAACAGGATCTGTCGCAGTCTGCCGGCGCCGAAGCTCGAGAGGCCGTGGCCTCGGGGCAGGCCTGGGTGCTGGGCATCACGGGCATCGCCATCGTGCTGGGCATCGGGCTGGCCTGGACCATCGCCCGCAGCATCACCCGCGCCTTGGGGGCGGAGCCGGACGAAGTGTCAGAGGCGGTGGCCCGGGTGGCCGATGGGGACCTGAGCCTCCACATCACCCTGCGCCCCGGCGACACGCGCAGCATCATGGCCGCCGTGCAGCGCATGCAGACCAGCCTGGTCCAGGTGGTGAGCACCGTGCGCCAGGGCAGCGAGGCCGTGGCCGCCGCCAGCGCCCAGATCGCCTCGGGCAACCGCGACTTGTCGGGCCGCACCGAGGAACAGGCCAGCGCCCTGGAAGAGACTGCCGCCTCGATGGAGGAGCTGGGCTCGACCGTGGGCCACAACGCCGACAACGCCCGCCAGGCCAACCAATTGGCGCAGGCCGCCGCCGGCGTGGCCAGCCAGGGTGGCGCCGTGGTGGCCGAGGTGGTGGACACCATGAAGGGCATCAACGACAGCTCGCGCAAGATTGCCGACATCATCGGCGTGATCGATGGCATTGCCTTCCAAACCAACATCCTGGCGCTGAATGCCGCGGTGGAAGCCGCCCGCGCCGGTGAGCAGGGCCGCGGCTTTGCCGTGGTGGCCGGCGAGGTGCGCACCTTGGCCGGGCGCAGTGCCGAGGCGTCCAAGGAAATTCGCCGCCTGATCCAGGACAGCGTCGAGCGGGTCGAATCGGGTTCGGCCCTGGTCGACCGCGCCGGCGCCACCATGAGCGAGGTGGTGGGCAGCATCCAGCGCGTGAGCGACATCATGGCCGAGATCTCGGCCGGCAGTGCCGAGCAGGCCCAGGGCGTGAACCAGATCGGCGAAGCCATCACCCAGATGGACCAGACCACGCAACAAAACGCGGCCCTGGTCGAAGAGATGTCGGCCGCCGCCGACAGCCTGCGCGGTCAGGCCAATGACCTGGTGCAGGCCGTCGCCGTGTTCAAGCTGGCCGCCGGCAGTGCGGCGGCGGCGCCCCGCCCCGCCCCCCGGCCACGCGCTCAGACCAGCGCACCGGCCACCCCAGCGCTGGGCCAGCGCCCCGCACCCAAGAAGGTGGCCCAGGCCGCCAAGGCCCCGACTGTGCCCCGCCCCGAGTCATTGGCCCTGGCCTCCAAAGCCCCCGCCCAGCGGACGGCACCGGCGGACGACAACTGGGAGAGTTTTTAAAACCGCCTGACCCGGCCCACGGGTGATGGGCTGGCGGTCAGGCCGCGATCACCGCCCCAAAAACAAGAGACAAACGCCCCGTGACCTCCCCCCTGATCACCCTGCACCACTGCGTCAGCGCCCGCTCCTTCCGCCCCTTGTGGATGCTCGAAGAACTGGGCCTGCCCTACACCCTGCGCATGCTGCCCTTCCCGCCGCGCGCACTGCAACGGGACTTCCTGGCGGATAACCCGCTGGGCACGGTGCCCTTGCTGGTGGACGGCGAAGTGCGCATGACCGAGTCGGCCGCCATGTGCCAGTACCTGGCCACGCGCATGCCCGGCAGCCCGCTGGCCCTGCAGCCTGGCGAGGCCGACTATGGCGCCTGGCTCAACTGGTTGCACCAGGGCGAGGCCACGCTGACCTTTCCACAGACCCTGGTGCTGCGCTATGCGCATTTCGAGCCCCCCGAGCGGCGTCAGCCCCAGGTGGCGCAAGACTATGCGCGCTGGTTCCTGGCGCGCCTGAAGTCCCTGGACATGGCCTTGCAGGACGGGCGCGAGTGCTTGTGCGCAGGCCGCTTCACGGCCGCTGATGTGTCGGTGGGCTACGCCTTGATGCTGGCTGGCCACCTGGACCTGCTGAGCGCCATGTCGCCCGCCGTGCAGGCCTACTGGCAGCGCCTGCAGGCGCGCCCGGCCTTTGTTCGCGCCTTGGCCGCCCAACACCAGGCGGCGCTGGACCAGGGCGTGCCGGTGACCCCGGCGCCCGATACGCGGCCCCGCTGAGGGCCAAGCACCCCAGTGCCTCAGCAGCCCAGCAGCGCGGGCAGCTCGGCCATGCTGCCGAACACCTGCGATGCGCCCGCGGCCAGCAGGTCGGCGCGGGTGTCGTGCAGGGCGCCATGGGGCAGGTAGGCGAACACCGTGGCCCCGGCCGCCACGCCCGCGGTGACGCCGGTGACGGTGTCCTCGACCACGGCACAGCGGCGCGGGTCGGCCTGCAAGGCGGCCGCCGCGGCCAGGTACACATCGGGGGCGGGCTTGCTGCGTGGCATTTCATGGCCGCTGAACACGCGGCCTTCAAAATACGACGCCAGGCCCACCTTGTTGAGCTGCAGCTCCACCTTGAAGCGGTCGGCGCCCGAGGCGCAGGCGATGCGCCCGCCATGGTGCTGGTGGACGCGCTGCACCGCCTCGTGGATGTGCTCGATGGCGGTCAAGCGCTCGTTCAAGGCGGCGTTGCGCCGGGCGTAAAAGTCGGCCATCCAGGCCTCGGTCAGCGGGCGGCCGGACTGGGCTTCGATGTTGGCGCGCTCGTCGCGCACGGCCTTGCCCACGAAGACGCGGAAGCACTCTTCAGGCGTCAGCACCCAGCCCAGTTCCTCAAGCATGTCGCGCAGCAGCCCATTGGTGATGGGCTCGCTGTCGACCAGCACCCCATCGCAATCAAACAGCACGGCCTCAAACGCGGTCATCGGCAAACTCTCCTGCAGCAAATCGTCATGGTCCACCCGCCTCAGCGGGACTTGAAATCACCGTCCACGTAAAACCAGCGCGCCTGCTCGGGCGCGGCCTGGTCAGGCCCGGCGAGGGTCTGGCGCACGGTCTCGCGCACAAAGCGGCTGCGCTCCTGCAAGCGCTGCACGCGGCCTTCTTGCCGGTAGCGCGCCAGGAATTCGACCTCCGCCCGTGCCCCGGCCGGCCAGTGGCCGCGCACGGTGAGGCCCAGCCACTCGGCACCGGGGTCCAGCGCCAGCTCGGACGGTCGGGTGCTGGCGTGCCAGGTGGCGAGCAGGTAGTCGGCGCGCCCCAACACATAGGCGCTGTAACGCGAGCGCATCAGCGATTCGGCGTCGGGCGCAGGCTGGGTGTCGAAAGCGTCCAGGTAGCGGCCGCAGCAGTCGGGCCAGGCCAGGGGCCGGCGCCGCGCGTCCAGCCGGCCACAGGGGCAAGGTGAAGAAGGGGTCAGGGACACAGTGGACACGCGGGCCCGGCGCCCCGAAGGGCATGGCCCGCGCCAGCGGGTGGTGGTGAAGCCCGCATTCTAAAAGCCCGGGCCGGCGATGGGCCCGGTTGGGTCAGGCCAGGGCGCGCTGGATCAAGATCTTCTGCACGTCGCTGGTGCCTTCGTAGATCTGGCACACGCGCACATCGCGGTAGATGCGCTCGACCGGGAAGTCATTCACATAGCCGTAGCCGCCCAGGGTCTGGATGGCGGCACTGCACACCTGCTCCGCCATTTCGCTGGCAAACAGCTTGGCCATGGCGGCCTCCTTGAGACAGGGCCGGCCAGCGTCGCGCAGGGCGGCGGCATGCCAGATGAGTTGACGGGCGGCCTCGAGTTGGGTCGCACAGTCGGCCAGGCGAAAGCCCACGGCCTGGTGGTTGAAGATGGCCGTGCCAAAGCTCTCGCGTTGCTTGGCATAGTCCAGCGCCACCTCGAAGGCGCTGCGCGCCATGCCCAGGCTTTGGGCGGCAATGCCGATGCGCCCACCTTCGAGTGCGGACAGGGCGATCTTGTAGCCCTCGCCCTCGGCACCGATCCGGTTCTCCACCGGGATGCGGCACTGCTCGAAGTTGATCTGCGCGGTGTCGCTGCTGTGCTGACCCAGCTTGTCCTCCAGGCGGGCCACCTGGTAGCCGGGCGCGTTGGTGGGCACCAGGAAGGCGCTCATGCCGCGCTTGCCCGCGCTCTTGTCGGTGACGGCGATGACGATGGCCACCTGGCCGTTCTTGCCGCTGGTGATGAACTGCTTGACGCCCTGAATCACGTACTCGTCACCCTGGCGCTGGGCCGTGGTCTTGACGGCCGAGGCGTCGCTGCCCACCTGGGGCTCGGTGAGGCAAAAAGCGCCCAGCATCTGGCCCTGGGCCAAGGGCACCAACCACTGCTGCTTTTGCGCCTCGCTGCCGTAGCGCATCAGGATGGCGTTGACAGGGCAGTTGGTGACGCTGATGGCCGTGCTGGTGCCGCCGTCGCCAGCGGCGATTTCTTCCAGCACCACCGCCAGGCTGACGGTGTCGAGGGCGGCGCCGCCGTAGGCCTCGGGCACGCAAATGCCGTAGGCGCCCAGGGCGGCCAGGCCCTGGTGGGCCTCGCGCGGGAAGTGGTGTTCGCGGTCCCAGCGGGCGGCGTGGGGCCAGAGTTGCTCGCGGGCGAAGTCGCGCACCGCGTCACGGATCATTTCTTGGTCAGCGTTCAACAACATGGGGGTCTCCTGTTTTTTTGAAATCAGCGGTGAGCAGCCGTGCTCACCAGTGTTTGGCGCGGCGCCCATCGTGGTGCAGCAAGCGGCCCCGGTCGGCCGGGCTGAGGCCGGCCAGGGTCTGGCGCATGCCGCGCACGCTGTCGGTGGCCGACAGGGGCGCGCTGTCACCGCCCATGTCGGTGCGCACCCAGCCCGGGTCGATGGTGACCAGGGTGGCGCGCGGGTAGTCGTGCTGGGCCGCTGCCACCGCCATGTTCACGGCGGCCTTGCTGACGCGGTACAGCCAGGCGCTGCTGTTGGGCACGGTGTCGATCTGGCTCATGCTGCTGGAGATGGCGGCGAACACACCGCCTGCCTCTTCCACCAGGGGCATGACCTGGGGCAGCACCTGCATCAGGCCCAGCACATTGGCGTGCATCAGGGTGTCAAAGGCCTGTTGGGTGGGCGGCGACTTGGCCGTGCCCCGATCCATCAGGCCGGCCACATACAGCGCCAGGTCAATTTTCTCGCCATCAAGCTGCCAGGCTAGGCCGCTGACGCTGGCCGGGTCGCTGACGTCGACCTTGAGCACCTGAGCGCCCAGCGCCGTGAGGGCGCTGCGGGCCTCATCGCTGCGCACGGTGGCGATGACGCGCTCACCCGCGTCCAAGGCCTGGCGCACCAGCTCCAGGCCCAGGCCGCGTGAGGCGCCGATGATGAGGGTGGTTTGGGCCATGGGCACTCCAGGTCGGTTGAGAGAAAAAAGAGCGCTGGCCCCCGGCCTGTGCGCGTTGTGGGGCGGGCGCTGGGGCTCAGTCGGCCTGCTCCTGGCGCAGCTGCGCCTGGTAGCGGGCCAGCATCTCGGCCTGGGTCTCGGGTGGGGTGTCCAGGCCGATCTGGTCGTGGATCATCTCGCCCAGGGTGGGCAGGCCCTGGCGCGGCGCCTGCACCGCGGCAGGCGCTTGCCACAGGGACGAACGCATGAAGGCCTTGGGGCAGTGCAGGTAGGCTTCTTCGACCGTGATCTCGATCACCAGCTGCGGCAGCCGGCGCTCGCCCGCGAACAGTGCGCAGACCTCGGCCTCGTCGCGCAGGCGGGCGCGGCCGTTGACACGCAGGGTCTCGTCCACGCCCGGCACCAGAAACAAGAGGCTCAGGCGCGGGTCCTGCAGCAGGTTCTCCAGCGTGTCCAGGCGGTTGTTGCCGCTGACGTCGGGCAGCAGCAGGGTGTGGGCGTCCCGGCATTTGACGAAGCCCGGCGGACCGCCCCGGGGGGAGGCGTCGAGCAACTGGCCCGCGCCGCCCGACGAGGCCAGCACACAAAACGGCGACAGTGCGACAAAACGCTGAGCATGCCGGTCAAGCCCGGCCATCTGCTTGCGCCGGGCGCGCTCGGTGGCCGCCGGGTAAAGGGCGCGCAACTGGGCCAGGGTCTCGATCATGGCGCGGGCCTCAGAGCAGTTCGACCGCCATGGCCGTGGCTTCGCCGCCACCAATGCACAGGGTGGCCAGGCCGCGCTTCTTGCCACGCGCTTGCAGGGCGTGCAACAAGGTGACGATGATGCGCGCACCGCTGGCCCCGATCGGGTGGCCCAGGGCGCAGGCGCCGCCGTTGACGTTGACGATGTCGTGCGAGAGCTTCAGCTCGGCCATCAAGGCCATGGGCACGACAGCAAAGGCTTCGTTGATCTCCCACAGGTCCACGTCGGACGCCGTCCAACCGGCCTTGGCCAGGGCTTTTTGCGTGGCGCCCAGGGGCGCGGTGGCGAACCACTCAGGCTCTTGCGCGTGGGTGGCGTGGCTGACGATGCGGGCCAGCGGCTGGCAGCCCAGTTGCTGCGCGGTGGAGGCGCGCATCAGCACCAGGGCGGCCGCGCCGTCATTGATGGACGAGCTGGAGGCGGCGGTGATGGTGCCGTCCTTCTTGAACGCGGGCTTGAGCGAAGCGATCTTGTCGAGCTTGACCTTGCCCGGGCCTTCGTCCTGGCTGATCACGACTTCACCGGCACGGTTCTTGACGGTGACGGGGGTGATTTCAGCGTCGAAAGCGCCCGAGGCGGTGGCGGCCTTGGCGCGCTGCACGCTGGCCACGGCGAAGGCGTCCTGCTGTTCGCGGGTGAAGCTGTACTTGGCAGCGCAGTCCTCGCCAAAGGTGCCCATGGAGCGGCCAGGCTCGTAAGCGTCTTCGAGGCCGTCGAGCATCATGTGGTCAAAGATGCGGTCGTGGCCCATGCGGTAGCCGCCTCGGCCCTTGAGCATCAGGTAGGGGGCGTTGGTCATGCTCTCCATGCCCCCAGCCACCATCACGTCGTGGCTGCCGGCCAGCAGCATGTCGTGCGCCAGCATGGCGGCCTTCATGCCCGATCCGCACATCTTGGACAGCGTGACCGCACCCGCGCCTTTGGGCAAGCCGCCCTTGAAGGCGGCTTGGCGCGCCGGCGCCTGGCCTTGGCCGGCCATCAGGCAGTTGCCGAACAGCACCTCGCCCACGGCCTCGGGGGCGACGCCGGCGCGTTCGACCGCGGCGCGGATGGCGGCGCCGCCCAGGTCATGGGCCGACAGGGCGCTGAAGTCGCCCTGGAAGCTGCCCATGGGGGTGCGGGCAGCGCCCACGATGACGATGGATTCGGACATGGTGTGATCTCCTGGTTGTTGTGGTGCGGCAAGGCAGTGGGGTGGCCTGGATCAGGCCGGGGCCGCCTCGCGCGGGGGGAAGCGCCTGGCGCGCTCGTACGGAAAAATATCGTGCACATGGCCCGCCTGGATGCGCTGCTGCTGGGCCTGCCAGTAGCCCGCGTCGAGCAACTCGGCATGGTGCTGCATGAAGACTTCGCGCACCAGCGGGTGGCCGAGCAGGAAGGGGCCGAAGGTCTCGGGGAACACATCACGCGGGCCCACCCGGTACCAGATCTCGCCAGACAGCTCTTCTTCCTCGGTGCGCGGCTCGGGCACGCGGCGGAACTGGCAGTCGGTGAGGTACTCGATCTCGTCGTAGTCGTAGAACACGACCTTGCCGTGGCGCGTGATGCCGAAGTTCTTCCAGAGCATGTCGCCAGGGAAGATGTTGGCGGCCACCAGGTCTTTGATGGCGCGGCCGTATTCGATCACGCAGCGCTCCACCTGCTGGCGCGCGCGCGTCTGGTCCAGGCCCATGTCGAAGGCTTCTTGCAGGTAGAGGTTGAGCGGGATCATGCGCCGCTCGATGTAGAGGTGCTTGATGATGACTTCGGTCTGGCCGTCGCCGTCGCGGTCGCTGATTTCGAGCTGGCTGGGCGCGAACTTCTGGATCTCGGCGATCAACTCCTCACTGAAGCGCTCGCGCGGAAAGGCGACCTCGCTGTACTCCAGGGTGTCGGCCATGCGGCCCACGCGGTCGTGCTGTTTGACCAGCAGGTACTTGCGCTTGATCTGCTCGCGCGAGGTGTCTTTCTGCGGCGGGTAGTAGTCCTTGATCAGTTTGAAGACAAAAGGAAAGGACGGCAGGTCAAACACCAGCATGACCATGCCCTTGATGCCGGGCGCGATGCGGAACTGGTCGCTGGAATGGCGCAGGTGGGCCAGGAAGTCGCGGTAGAACAGGGTCTTGCCCTGCTTGGCCAGGCCCAGCGCGTTGTAGATTTCAGCGCGCGGCTTGCGCGGCATCATCGAGCGCAGGAACTGCACGTAGGCCGAGGGCACTTCCATGTCGACCATGAAGTAGGCACGCGCAAAGCTGAACAGCATTTGCAGGTCGTTCTCGCCAAACAAGGCCGCGTCGATGATCAAGGGGCCGCTGGGCCGGTGCAGGATGGGCAGGGCAAAGGGCAGCTCAATGAAACCATTGATGACCTTGCCGACCACGTAAGCGCCCTTGTTGCGAAAGAACAAACTGGACAGCACCTGGATCTGAAAATTGGCGCGCAGCTTGGCCTCGCCCAGTTGCTGGCGCATGGCGGTCAGCACATGGTCGGCGTCGCGCGGCAGGTCTTCAAACTCGCCTTGCAGCGCAAAGTGCTCGACGATGCGGATCAGGGTCTGGTGCATCGTCTCGCGCGAAGGGTAGTAGGCGCGGTAGGTGGGCCGGGCCTCAGGCTCGTCGTTTTCGATGTACTCGGTGCTGACCGCCGGCCGCACAAAGATGAAGTTGTTGTGGAAGTGCGTGCGGTGCAGGATCTTGGTGGTGACTGAGTTGAAGAAGGTCTCGGCCAACTCAGGCTGGTGGTGGTCGACCAGCAGGCCGATGTAGTGCAGCTTGACCTGCTGCCACACGTCCATCGCTTGCTCGCCGGCGCGGAACTCTTTTTCGAGCCGCATCACACATTCTTTGACGCGCAGGCCGTAGAACTCGATGCGCTCGCGCTGGGCGCGCTGCTGGCCGTGCCAGTCGCAGGTTTCAAAGCGGTGTTTGGCGCGCGCGGACTCGGTGCGGAACAGGCGGTAATGGCGGTTGAAGCCGTCCATCATCGCCTTGGCGATGTCATAGGCCAGCGCGGAGTCCAGGCGCGAAGGGAACATGGTCGTCGACCCCAGGCTGGCGCCGCAGCGCCTCAGACGGCCATGCCGCGCGGGTAGCGCTTCAAGGCATTGCGGAACACCGGCATGACCTCGTGCGGGCCTTGCATGGACACGCCCAGGTCATTGACCAGGCCGTCCTTCAAGCCATAGCACCAGCCATGCACGGCCACTTTTTGACCCCGGCTCCAGGCGTCTTGCATGACGTTGGACAGGGCCACGTTGCCGACCTGCTCGATCACGTTCATTTCACACAGCACGTCTTCCTGCACGGTCAGGGGCAGGTGGTCCAGGCGGCGGCGGTGGCGGATCTTCACGTCGTGCACATGACGCAGCCAGTTGTCGGCCAGACCGACGCGCGCGCCATGCAGCGTGGCCAGCACGCCGCCGCAACCGTAGTGCCCCACCACCATGATGTGCTCGACCTTGAGGTAGTCGACCGCAAACTGGATCACCGACAAGGCGTTCAAGTCGGAGTGCACGACCACATTGGCCACATTGCGGTGCACGAACACCTCACCCGGGTCCAGACCCGTGATTTCATTGGCCGGCACGCGGCTGTCGGAGCAACCGATCCACAGGTACTTGGGGCTTTGCTGCTTGGCCAGGTGGCTGAAGAAGCCCGGCCGGGCTTGCTCCATGCGGGCGGCCCAGACGCGGTTGTTGTCGATCAGATGCTGAAGGCTGGAAGGAGAGGTCATGCGCTGATGGTAGCGTTTGGGCGTGACGGCTTCAGCAGGTCTCGGCAAAGAGCTCGCGGCCAATCAGCATTCGGCGGATCTCGCTGGTGCCGGCGCCGATTTCATACAGCTTGGCATCGCGCCAGAGGCGGCCCAAGGGGTACTCATTGATGTAGCCATTGCCGCCAAAAATCTGCACGCCTTCGCCCGCCATCCAGGTGGCCTTCTCGGCGCACCACAGAATGACCGAGGCGCAGTCCTTGCGCACCTGGCGCACATGGTCGGTGCCCAGCAGGTCGAGGTTTTTGGCCACGGTGTAGGCAAACGAGCGCCCGGCCTGCAGCACGGTGTACATGTCGGCGACCTTGCCCTGGATGAGCTGGAACTCGCCAATGCTCTGGCCGAACTGCTTGCGGTCGTGGATGTAGGGGATGACGTTGTCCATGACCGACTGCATGATGCCCAGCGGGCCGCCGGTGAGCACGGCGCGCTCGTAGTCGAGGCCGCTCATCAGCACCTTGGCGCCCAGGTTGAGGCCGCCCAAAATGTTCTCGGCCGGCACCTCGACGTTGTTGAACACCAGCTCGCCGGTGTGGCTGCCACGCATGCCCAGTTTGTCGAGCTTCTGCGCGATGGAGAAGCCCTTCATGCCTTTTTCGATCAGGAAGGCCGTGACGCCGCGCGCACCGAGTTCGGGCTCGCTCTTGGCGTAGACCACCAGGGTGTCGGCGTCGGGGCCGTTGGTGATCCACATCTTGTTGCCGTTGAGCAGGTAGTAGCCGCCCTTGTCCTCGGCCTTGAGCTTCATGCTGATGACGTCGGAGCCCGCGCCGGGCTCGCTCATGGCCAGCGCGCCCACGTGTTCGCCCGAAATCAGCTTGGGCAGGTACTTGGCTTTTTGGGCTTCGGTGCCGTTGCGGTTGATCTGGTTCACGCACAGGTTGCTGTGCGCCCCGTAAGACAGGCCGACCGAGGCGCTGGCACGGCTGATTTCTTCCATCGCCACCATGTGGGCCAGGTAGCCCATGTTGGCGCCCCCATGGGCCTCGGGCACGGTGATGCCGAGCACGCCCAGGTCCCCCATCTTGCGCCACAAGTCCATGGGAAACTGGTCGTTGCGGTCGATCTCGGCAGCGCGCGGGGCGATCTCGGCCTGGGCAAAGTCACGCACGGCGTCGCGCAGCGCGTCGATGTCGTCGCCCAGTTGGAAATTCAGGCCTGGCAGGTTGTTCATGGGGTCTCCTTGGATGTTGGGGGGTGATGCGTTCAGTACTTGAGGGGCACGGGGGCCAGGGTCTGCTGCATCAGCGCGCAGGGGCTGCGGCGGCCGTCGGGCGCCACATGGGTGACTTCGGCCGTGGTCACGATGAGTCGCTTGCCGGCGCGCAACACCCGACCCTGGGCATGCAGCTCGCCGTCGACAAAACTGGCCAGGAAATTGATCTTGTATTCGACCGTGGTCACCTCCATGCCTTCGGCCGCGACGCTGAGGCCGGCATAGCCGCCCGCGATGTCGGCCAAGGCGCCCATGGCGCCGCCATGAAAGCTACCTTGCTGCTGGGTCACGCGCTCGGAGTGCGGCAGGCTGATCTCGCACACGCCGGGGCCCACGTGCAGCAGGCGCGCCCCCAGGTGCTGCATCAGGCCTTGGCGCAGAAAGCTGGTTTCAACGCGGGCGAACAGCTCGGGGTGGGGGTGAGGTGCTTGGGTCATGGGCTCGCAGGATAATTGACGTTTACGTTAACGTCAATTATCAACAACCCCTAAGCGCCCGGGTCGGTGCCGTGGCGGCCGTGCGCAGAACCCCCTGGAGCAATGGGCCCACCTGCCAGGGCGCCGCTGGCTGATCGGACTCAGGCGCCGGAGCGGGCCGGCTTGCGTTGGCGCTTGGGCAGCGCAGGGCTGGGTGCCGTGGTGGCACTGGCTGGGGTCGCCACCTGCACGGCGGCGGGCTCGTCGGCGGCGCCTTTTTTATCGGCCTTGGCCAGCAAGGCGCGGGCTTCTTTCTCGTGCACTTTCACCTCTTCGAGGTTGGCCTGCAGGTCGGCCATTTGGTCTTCCAATTGACGCCGGTGCCCGGCCAGCACATCCAGGAACTTGCGCAGCTGCGGACCGGTGTCGCGCGGGCTGTCGTACATGTCGATGATCTCGCGTGCCTCGGTCAGCGACAGGCCCAGGCGCTTGGCGCGCAAGGTCAGCTTGAGCCGGGTGCGGTCGCGCGCGGTGTAGATGCGGGTGCGCCCGCCCGGCCCCTGGCGCTGCGGCTGCAGCAGGCCCATGTCTTCGTAGAAGCGCATGGCCCGGGTGGTCAGGTCGAATTCCTGGGCAAGGTCGCTGATGGTGTAGGTGGTGGCCATGGTGAGGTCAAAAAGGGGCTGGACGGGGGCGACAGCGCGAAAACGCCTCGCTCCCTACAATGGGCCGATTACATCTGACGCTTACGTCAAGGTCAACCGCTTGACCGCCACGCCCCACCATGAACCTGCTTGAACAAGAACTGGACTACCCCTTTGGTGCGCAAATGCCCGACAGCGGCAGCACCCTGGAGGTCGCGCCCGGGGTGCGCTGGATCCGCATGGCCCTGCCCTTCGCGCTGGACCACATCAACCTGTGGCTGTTGGCCGATGAAATCGACGGCGTCGCTGGCTGGACCGTGGTGGACTGCTGCATCTCCCGCGAGGAGGCCAAGGCCCAGTGGGAAGCGATTTTTGCCCATGAACTGCAAGGCCGCCCCATCTTGCGCGTGCTGGTCACCCACATGCACCCGGACCACATTGGCCTGGCCCATTGGCTGTGCGAGCGCTGGAAAGCGCCGCTGTGGATCAGCGCCACCGACTACTACGCGGCACGCCTGGGCTCGCAAAGCACGACCGGCTTTGGCGGCCCCGACTCGGCCGACTTCTTTGTCGCGCATGGTCTGAGCGACGAAGGCAAGCTGGCCGAGATCCGAGGCCGCACCAGCTACTACCCCAGCATGGTGCCCGCCGTGCCACGCCGCTTTCACCGGCTGATGGATGGAGCGACGGTGCGCATCGGTGCCCATGACTGGCAATGCATCAGCGGCTACGGCCATGCGCCGGAGCACATGGCGCTGTACAGCCCCGCGCAAGGTCTGCTGCTGGGGGGCGACATGATGCTGCCGCGCATTTCCACCAATGTCAGCGTCTTTGACCAAGAGCCTGAATCCAACCCGCTGCAACTGTTTCTGGACTCCATCGACCGCTTTCAAGCCCTGCCGGCTGACACCCTGACCCTGCCCTCGCATGGCAAGCCGTTTCGCGGCCTGCACACGCGGATCCGGCAGCTGCACGAGCACCACCGCGACCGCTTGGCCGAGGTGCTGGTTGCTTGCCAGGCCCAGCCTTGCTCAGGCGCCGACATCCTGCCGATCATGTTCAAGCGCCCCTTGGACGCGCACCAGACCACGTTCGCCTTGGGCGAAGCCGTGGCGCACTTGCATGCGCTGTGGTTCAAAGGCCAACTTCAACGTCGCCGGGATGCCGATGGCGTGTACCGCTTTCTAGCCACCGCCTGAATGAAAAAAGCCCCCTGGCGGGGGCTTGGCAGCGGCGGTCAATACTCAGGCAAACAGATCAGCCTGGCCCAGCGGCAGGCCCAACGCGTCCTTGGCCGACAGGCGCGGTGCCTCGCCCACATCAGGCCACTGGATGGCCAAGGTGGGGTCGTTCCAGGCAATGCAGCGCTCGTACTGCGGCGCGTAGTAATCGGTGGTCTTGTACAAGAAATCCGCCGTGTCGCTGGTCACCACAAAGCCGTGCGCAAAGCCGGCTGGAACCCACAGCTGGCGGTGGTTGTCTTCGCTCAACTCGACCCCCACCCACTGGCCAAAGGTCGGCGAACTCTTGCGGATGTCCACCGCCACGTCGAAGACCGAGCCTCGCACCACGCGCACCAGCTTGCCCTGGGCTTGCTGCAGCTGGTAGTGCAGGCCACGCAGCACGCCCTTGGTGGAGCGGCTGTGGTTGTCCTGCACAAACTCGATGGACTGGCCCACGGCCTCGTTGAAGGCGCGCTGGTTGAAGCTCTCGAAGAAGAAGCCTCGGGCGTCGCCAAACACCTTGGGTTCGATGATCAGGACTTCAGGGATGGCGGTGCGGATGACGTTCATGGTCGGTCGGTTCGGTTCGGTTCAATCAGTTCTTGTCTTTGAGCAGGCGCAGCAGGTACTGCCCATAGCCGTTCTTGGCCAAAGGCTGAGCCAGCTTTTCAAGCTGCTCGCTGTTGATGAAGTCATTGCGCCAGGCGATCTCTTCGGGGCAGGCCACCTTCAGGCCTTGGCGGCGCTCCAGCGTGGCAATGAATTGGCCCGCGTCCAGCAGGCTGTCGTGCGTGCCCGTGTCCAGCCAGGCGTAGCCGCGCTGCATGATCTGCACGCTGAGTTGGCCCTGCGCCAAGTAGGTCTCGTTGACAGTGGTGATCTCCAACTCGCCACGCGCGCTGGGGCGGATGCTCTTGGCAATGTCCACCACCTGTTGGTCGTAAAAGTACAGGCCGGTGACGGCGTAGTTGCTCTTGGGGACCTTGGGCTTTTCTTCGATGCTGCTGGCCTTGCCGTTCTGGTCAAAGGCCACCACGCCGTAGCGCTCGGGGTCGGTGACGTGGTAGGCAAAGACAGTGGCACCTTCGCTTTGCGCATCCGCGCTGGCCAGCAGGGGCACAAAGTCGTGGCCGTAGAAGATGTTGTCGCCCAGCACCAAGGCGCTGGGGCTGTTGCCCACAAACTGCTCGCCAATCAAGAAGGCCTGGGCCAGGCCGTCGGGGCTGGCTTGCACGGCGTACTGCAGGTTCAGGCCCCACTGGCTGCCGTCGCCCAGCAGTTGCTGGAAGCGCGGTGTGTCTTGCGGCGTGCTGATCAGCAAGATGTCGCGGATGCCGGCCAGCATCAAGGTGCTGAGCGGGTAATAAACCATCGGCTTGTCGTACACCGGCAGCAGCTGCTTGCTGATGGCCAGCGTGGCCGGGTGCAGCCGGGTGCCGGAGCCCCCGGCCAGGATGATGCCCTTGCGTTGGGTGGTGATGCTCATGGAATGGACTCCCTCGTTCTCTTGTTCTTTGGCTCGATGGGCTGGTGCGCTGGGGTCAGGCCTTCGGTGCGGGCAGCAGGATCTCGTCGAGCATGCGCGCCACGCCTTGCTGCCAGTGCGGCAGTTGCAGGCCCAGGGCCTGTTGCAGCTTGGCCGTGCTCAGGCGCGAGTTCTGCGGGCGCTTGGCCGGGGTCGGGAAGGCGCTGGTGGGCACGGGCGCGATCGCGTCGGGCGCGGTCTTGAGGGCCACGCCCGCGCGGCGCGCGTGCTCGATCACAAAGCTGGCGTAGCCGTGCCAGCTGGTCTGGCCGCCGGCCACCGCGTGGTACAGGCCCGACAGCTCGGGCTGGCGTGCCAAGGCGCGGATGCCGTGCGCGGTCACGTCGGCCAGCAAGTCGGCGCCGGTGGGGGCGCCGATCTGGTCGTCAATGACGGTCAGCTTGTCGCGCTCGCAAGCCAGGCGCAGCATGGTCTTGGCAAAGTTGCCACCGCGCGCGGCGTAGACCCAGCTGGTGCGCAGGATCAGGTGGCGCACGCCCGATTGCTGGATCAGCTGCTCGCCTTCGAGCTTGGTGGCGCCATACACGCTCAGCGGGGCTGGCGTGTCGGTCTCGGTCCAGGGCTGGTCGCCGCTGCCGTCAAACACGTAGTCGGTGCTGTAGTGGATGAGGCTGGCACCCAGGCGCGCGCCCTCTTCGGCCAGCACGCCAGGGGCCAGGGCGTTCAAGGTGCGGGCGAAGTCGGGCTCGCTCTCGGCCTTGTCGACGGCGGTGTGGGCCGCCGCATTGACGATCACCTGGGGGCGCACGGCACGGATGGTGTCGGCCAAGCCGGCCAGGTTGGAGAAGTCGCCACAGTGCTCGGTGCTGTCAAAGTCAACCGCGGTGACCGGGCCCAGCACGCTCAGGGCGCGCTGCAGTTCCCAGCCGACCTGGCCGCCCTTGCCAAACAGCAGGATGGTGGGGGCGGCGCTCATGCGGAGGCCCCGGCGTACTGGGTCTGCACCCAGTCACGGTAGGCCCCGCTTTGCACATGGGCCACCCATTCGGGGTTGGCCAGGTACCACTGCACGGTCTTGCGGATGCCGGTGTCAAAGGTCTCGGCGGGCTTCCAGCCCAGCTCGCGCTCGAGCTTGCGGGCATCGATGGCGTAGCGGCGGTCGTGGCCCGGGCGGTCTTTGACGTAGGTGATCTGGCCGCTGTAGCTTTGGCCGTCGGCGCGCGGACGCAGCTCGTCCAGCAAACCGCAGACGGTGTGCACGATGTCCAGGTTGGGCTTCTCGTTCCAGCCGCCCACGTTGTAGGTCTCGCCCACGCGGCCGGCCTCGAGCACGCGGCGGATGGCGCTGCAGTGGTCTTTGACGTAGAGCCAGTCGCGCACTTGTTGGCCATCGCCGTAGATGGGCAGCGGCTTGCCGGCCAGGGCGTTGACGATCATCAGCGGGATCAGCTTCTCAGGGAAGTGATAAGGCCCGTAGTTGTTGGAGCAGTTGGTGGTCAGCACCGGCAGGCCGTAGGTGTGGTGCCAGGCGCGCACCAGGTGGTCGCTGGCGGCCTTGCTGGCCGAGTAGGGGCTGTTGGGCTCAAAGACATGGTCTTCGGTGAAGGCCGGGTCGGTGGGGGCCAGCGAGCCGTAGACCTCGTCGGTGGAGACGTGCAGGAAGCGGAAGGCGGCTTGGGCGTCGGCGTTCAGGCCGCCCCAGTAGGCGCGCACGGCTTCAAGCAAGCGCAGCGTACCGACCACATTGGTCTGGATGAAGGCTTCGGGGCCGTGGATGGAGCGGTCCACATGGGACTCGGCGGCGAAGTTGATGACGGCACGCGGTTGGTGGCGGGCCAGCAAGTCCGCCACCAGGGCGCTGTCGCCGATGTCGCCGTGCACAAAGGTGTGACGGGCGTCCCCGTCCAGCGAGGCCAGGTTCTCGCGGTTGCCTGCGTAGGTGAGCTTGTCGAGGTTGAGCACGGGCTCGTCCCCCTGGGCCAGCCAGTCCAGTACGAAGTTGGCGCCAATGAAGCCGGCGCCGCCGGTCACAAGAATCATCTGTCAGCCTTGAAAAGAAGGAGTGAACCAAAACGGGCAATTATCTCATCCGCCTTTGTCAGGACCTCAGTTTGGACGCGAAGGACGGTCAGTGCACCGAATGACTGCCGCTGGGAACGCACTCAATACCGCTGATGGACTTGCGCAGGCTCGCGCTCCAAACAAGGCCTGCACCCGGCTTAGAGTGCCCCCAGTGTTGAGGCCCCGCCTCAGCTTGACGCCTCTCATTCCCGCCGGAGTTTCATCCCATGATCAAAAAAGTCACCGCCAATGGCGTCCCAGGCAGCGCGCTCTTTGACCTCGCTGCCGCCGTCAAAGCTTCGCCCCACCTCATCTGGCTGGCAGGTCTGGGGGCCCTTGCCAAAGCGGGAACGGAAGGTGGCAAGGCCTTTGAAGCCCTGGTCAAAGAGGGGCAGCGCCTTCAAAAGAAGACCAGGGGTGTCGCAGAGGAGCGCCTCGGCGAGACCCCTGGCCGCTTGAGTGAACTGTTACAAAGCCTGAACAACCGCACCAGTGGTTCCAGGGAGAAGTTCGAGCGTTTGCTGGAAGACGGTGTGGCTCGCGTGCAGGGGCGGTTGGGTGTACCCACTGCCAAAGACTTGGCAGCACTCGTGCAACGCCTCGACGCGGTGGAACAACAACTGGCGTCCTTGGGCGTCAACAAGCCCAAATCTGTGGGCTCCAGCGCATCAAAGGTCGCCAAGGGCACGCCGACCAGAAAAAGCGCCCACAAGTCAGCGCTGGTCCCCGCCAAAGTGTCCAACCCCAAACGGGCCCGCCAAGCTGACAGCCCAAAGCCCCCCCGGTCCAGGAAAGGGCCACCACCGGCGAACGCCTGAGTCCATAAAGGCGCTAGACACCCGTGCCCCTAGCAGCATCCCTAGTGCGATGGCTGCTGGCCCTCGGTTAAAGTCAGTTCAGCACTGTTTGTTCGAACGGCTTCACGGTGAAAAAGGCACCTAACAGGACTGCTGAACGAATGTTGGGCGCCGGCTGGGTCGATTTCGATCGCTCCGCCGTGCCCCCGTGCTTCCCGCGCGCTGACCTGCAGGCGGGCCAACGCAGCCAGGTCGGTGCGTTCCAAGCCTGCTTCAATCGCTGCACTGCATGGCAGCGCCTCACGGCCCCAACGAGGCCGCCACCCCGTCCCTCTGAGGAGACCCGCCATGACCGCTTGGTCCCATTTTCCCAACGCAGGTGTCTTCAACTACGACGGAGCAAGCTTGAAGAAACGCTGGTCCTTGCTCCACGCCGGAGATGGGGAACCTTGGCCTCTTCATCCATTGGTACTCAAAGCCTGGGTGCATTGCCACAACGGTGAATTCGAAGCAGCCCGTGATTTGGGACTGCGCGCAGCCCAGTCTGGCGAGGCGTCCGGCGTCACGGTGGCCAACAAGGCCACCTGCATCTATGCCACTTATTTGGAAAAGAAAGAAAAGGCGCGCCTAGACCTGTTCCTGGAGGTGGCACAACGTGCCGAGGAAGCCCAACAAGCCAATCCGCAGAACGTGAATGCCTGGTACCTGATGGCCTATGCACTTGGGCGCTACAGCCAAGGCATCAGCGTCGCCAAGGCCTTGGCACAGGGACTGGGAGGCAAGGTGAAAGATGCGCTCGAAAAGACTTTGAGCCTGAATCCAGAACATGCCGATGCCCACACCGCGCTAGGGACATTTCACGCCGAAGTCATTGACAAAGTGGGGGTCTTGATCGGCCACATGACCTATGGCGCCAAGAAGGAGATTGGTCTCCAGCATTTTGCGGAAGCCTTGCGCTTGAAGCCCAACGCCACCATTGCCTTGGTGGAGTACGCCAACGCACTCGTGATGCTGGAAGGCGATTCTGGCGTGGACAGGGCCACGGCGCTTTACGAAAAAGCCGCTGCCTGCGAGCCGCGTGATGCCATCGAGTGGCTGGATGTGGCGCTGGCCAGGGCTGAGCTGGCCAGTTGAGCCCTTAAGTGAGTTCCTCGGACGAGGCGTCCGAGGGAAAGCGACGCGCTGCGATCTCCAGCAAGCCGTCAAAGATCAAATTGTCGACCAGCTCACACTCAACCGACATGCTGGGGGCCATCTTCCACCCAGCCCCTCCGGTCATCACGCACTGAGGCTCTTGAGCACAGTGCGTGCGCAGGTGGTCAACCATTCTGGCCACCGCGCCCGCAATGGCGTAAGTGCCGCCGCTGGTCAAGGCGTCGCTGGTGTTGGTGGGAAACAGCTTCACTTCACCCGTGGGCACATGAAGCCCAGCGGTACCAGACTCCAACGCACGCAGCATGATGCCGTGGCCTGGCATGATCAAGCCGCCGAGAAATCGGCCGTCATGATCGATGGCCTCAACGGTCACGGCAGTACCGACCATGACCACGATCAAAGGAGCACACTCACCCCGGCTCAGCATGCGGTGACGCGCTCCGATCATGGCCACCCAGCGGTCTGCGCCGAGGCGGGTCGGATGGTCATAGCCATTCACCAAGCCCGCTTCGGTTTGGGTCGACACCACCCATTTGGGCATCACGTCCCAAATCTCCATTTGCTCCTCAACCCGTCGCTTCACGGCTTCGCCGGCGACGATGCATCCCAACATGCGGTCAGGCGCAGGCAAGTGGGCCCAGGCATGGTCCGCTAGCTTGTCGATGTTCTCGAGGAATTCTGCACCGTGTGCCAGAACCTTGGCCCCACGGCTTGGCTCCTCATACAGTGCCCATTTCAGGCGGGTGTTGCCCACGTCGATTGCGAGGAAGCTCATCCTTCGGATTATGCTGAGTTTCCGCCCGCGCACTGTCGTGCAAATTACTTATGACGCATCGGCTGAACCGGGCACCATGCCGCCGGTCTCCCGAGCCTGGGCACTGAGGTTGACAGACGTGCATTGACCGATGCTTACGTGGAGCTCACGGGGTATTCAGAGGCCTTGCGCCTTGGGTGAGCATTCCTTGACTCGATGCGTTTGATGCAACTTGAGACGCCGCTGAGCGTGATGTGCCAACAAGAACAGCTCCTTTGGGAGCTGTTTTTTTGTGTAGGGTGTGGTGAGCTTGCCTGCTCTGCTCTGCT
>NZ_JAQSIO010000013.1 GCF_028649455.1 Curvibacter microcysteis
CGTGTGAAAGTAGGTCATCGTCAGGCTATTACAGCCCTCAAAACCCCCTCCCTTTACTGGGCGGGGGTTTTGTCTTTGGGGACTCCAAAACCACTACCCCCTCTCTCGCCAAACGCCAAACGCCAAACGCAGAGCAGGCAAGCTCACCACACCCCACAACAAAAAACAGCTCCCAAAGGAGCTGTTCTTGTTGGAAAAATGACGCCCAGAAGCGTCGCCAATTACTTCAAACGTTTGATCAGGCTGGATGTGTCCCAGCGCTGCCCACCCATTTGCTGGACATCGGCATAAAACTGATCGACCAAGGCAGTCACGGGCAGGCGAGCACCATTGCGCTTGGCTTCGTCCAACACCAAACCCAAGTCTTTTCGCATCCAGTCCACAGCGAAACCAAAATCGAACTTGTCGGCCACCATGGTCTTGCCACGGTTGTCCATCTGCCAGCTTTGGGCAGCCCCTTTGCCGATCACATCCAGTACCTGTTCCATGTTGAGGCCCGCCTTTTGGCCAAAGGAAATGGCTTCAGACAGACCTTGAACGAGGCCCGCAATGCAGATTTGGTTCACCATCTTGGCCAATTGCCCGGCACCGCTCTCACCCAGCAGGGTGAATGCGCGGGAAAAAGCCAAGCCCACGGGGCGGGCTGCTTCAAAAGCGGCGCTGTCCCCCCCACACATGACGGTCAGTGCGCCGTTCTGAGCACCGGCTTGGCCGCCAGACACAGGTGCATCAACAAACTTCAGACCAATTTGACGTGCGGCAGTGGCCAGCTCCCGCGCCACAGCGGCTGAAGCCGTGGTGTGATCCACGAACACAGCTCCCGGCTTCATGCCCGCAAAAGCGCCATCGGCACCCAAGGTGACCGAGCGCAGGTCCTCATCATTGCCGACACAGCAAAAAACCAGGTCGGCCTCTTGCGCTGCCAAGCGGGGCGTGGCTGCCGTCCGGGGGGCTGCGGTGCCGGAGAATTCCTGGACCCAGGCTTCGGCTTTGGCCGGCGTGCGGTTGTACACAGTGACTTGGTGGCCGGCCAGCGCCAAGTGGCCAGCCATGGGGTAGCCCATGACGCCCAAGCCGATGAAAGCGACTTTTTGCGAGGAGATGGCGTCGTAAGCGCGTGCGTTGGTGCTAGACATGTGGTTTCAATGAGCTCGTGTGGGTGACATGAAAACGCCCGCCACCGCCTTCAGGCGCTGGCGGGCGCTGTAGATTAAACAATGGCGAAGTGTTCGGTACCGGCTGAAAGGTCTTGATTGCGTGCTCGCTGGCTGTTGAGCTTGATCTGCAAGCGAAGGTCGTTCAGCGAATCGGCGTTTCGCAGCGCATCTTCATAGGTGATCACGTTGCCTTCGTACAGGTCGAACAGGGACTGGTCGAAGGTTTGCATCCCCAGGTTGCGGCTCTTCTTCATGACTTCCTTGATTTCAGAGACCTCGCCTTTGAAGATGAGATCAGAGATCAAGGGGGTATTGAGCATCACCTCGACCGCCGCTGCCCGGCCTTTGCCGTCTTGCTTGGGAATGAGGCGTTGCGAGATCATGCCGCGCAGGTTCAGCGACAAGTCCATCAACAACTGGGCACGCCGCTCCTCAGGGAAGAAGTTGACGATGCGATCCAGCGCCTGGTTGGCACTGTTGGCGTGCAAGGTGGCCAGGCACAGGTGACCGGTCTCGGCGAAGACCACGGCGTGCTCCATGGTTTCGCGGTCGCGGATCTCCCCCATCAGGATCACATCAGGGGCCTGGCGCAAGGTGTTTTTGAGCGCGGCCTCCCAGCTGTCGGTGTCCAGCCCCACTTCGCGGTGGGTCACCACGCAGTTCTTGTGGGCGTGCACAAACTCCACCGGATCTTCCACCGTGATGATGTGCCCATAAGAATTCTCATTGCGCCAGTCCACCATGGAGGCCAGGGTGGTCGATTTGCCTGAGCCCGTTGCCCCCACCATGATGCACAGGCCGCGCTTGGTCATGGCCACTTCCTTGAGCACCTGGGGCAGGCCCAGTTGGTCGATGGTGGGCAGGGTCATAGGGATCACGCGCAGCACCATGCCCACCTTGCCTTGTTGCAGGAAGGCGTTGACGCGGAAGCGGCCAATGCCCGCCGGCGAAATCGCGAAGTTGCATTCCTTGGTGCGCTCAAACTCCGCCGCTTGCTTGTCGTTCATGATGGAGCGGGCCAGCGCGATGGTGTGCGTCCCCGCCAAGGGCTGGGGCGACACCTTGGTGATGCGGCCGTCTACCTTGATCGCAGGCGGAAAGTCAGCGGTGATGAAAAGGTCACTGCCGTTGCGGCTGACCATCAGCTTGAGCAGGTCGTTGATGAACTTACTGGCCTGATCACGTTCCATGTGCAGATATCCTGTTTACTTGTGGTTGTCGCTGAGGCGGGCGCTCACCACCCGCAAGCGCAGCGACAACTTGCGGGCCAGCAAGGCCACCAAGCTGGCAGCCAGTTGCGGGTCTTGCGTCATCATGTCGTCCAAGGCTTCGGCGCTGAGCACCGCAACCTCGCAGTCGGTCAAGGTGGTGCAGGCCGAGAACCGAATGCCACTGTCTAGCAGTGACATTTCGCCCAGGATGTCCCCCGGACGTGTTTCAGCCAAGCGCAGATGCTCACCCCAAGGTTGAGCCCGGTCCACGGCGATGGTGCCGGTGAGCAGCACCACCATGAAGTTGCCATATTCGTCTTGAAGGATCAGGTCGCGGTTGGCCGGTACGGTGGCAAACACGAAGAAGCGCTCCATGCGTTCCACCCCGTTGGCTTGCAGCAAGGCCATGTACTTGTCCTTGGCCCACAGGTTCTGCAGCAATTTGCTGCCCCGTGAGGCGGACAGGCGTTTGGCCCCCACTTCAACCGCTCGCGCTTCCCAGGGCACCAGCATGGACTGGTCCACGCCTTGGCCCGCGAAGGCGGTGGAGAACAGGATGGAGTCCTGCGTTTCCTCGGGGCGTGGGGCGGTCTTTTGCTTGAGCAGACCCAGAATGCCTTTCATGGTGACTCCCTTTTTTAGTTTTGTCTTGTGAGCTGGGGGCGGATTGGCGGACTCAGCCCGGGAAGTTGTCCGGTACCTTGGCCTTGCCGCGCGCTTCAGCTGGACTGATGACGTTGCGCCGCACCAGGTCACTCAGGCACTGGTCCAGCGTCTGCATCCCCATGCTGTTGCCGGTCTGGATGGCGGAATACATCTGCGCCACCTTGGCCTCGCGGATCAGGTTGCGGATGGCGCTGGTGCCGACCATGATTTCATGCGCGGCCACGCGGCCTTGGCCGTCCTTGGTCTTGCACAAGGTTTGTGAGATCACCGCCTGCAACGACTCAGACAGCATGGCGCGCACCATCTCTTTTTCTTCCGCCGGGAACACGTCAATGATCCGGTCGATGGTCTTGGCCGCGCTCGAGGTGTGCAGCGTGCCAAACACCAGGTGCCCTGTTTCCGCCGCGGTCATGGCCAGGCGGATGGTTTCCAGGTCGCGCATTTCACCCACCAGAATGGCGTCCGGGTCTTCACGCAGCGCGGACTTGAGCGCCGCGTTGAAGCTCAGGGTGTGCGGGCCAACCTCGCGTTGGTTGATCAGGCACTTCTTGGACTCGTGCACAAACTCGATCGGGTCTTCCACCGTCAGGATGTGGCCGTACTCGTTTTCGTTGAGGTAATTGACCATGGCGGCCAAGGTGGTCGACTTGCCCGAGCCTGTGGGGCCCGTGACCAAGACCAAGCCCCGGGGCTTGAGGGCCAGGTCGGCAAAAATCTTGGGCGCGTTGAGTTGCTCCAGCGTCAGGATCTTGGACGGAATGGTTCGGAACACCGCGCCCGAGCCGCGCTGGTGGTTGAAGGCATTGACCCGGAAGCGGGCCAGACCTTCGATCTCGAACGAAAAGTCGACCTCCAGAAACTCTTCATACGCTTTGCGCTGCGAGTCATTCATGATGTCGTACACCATGGCGTGCACGGTCTTGTGGTCCAGCGCATCCACATTGATGCGGCGCACGTCGCCGTGGACCCGGATCATGGGCGGCAGCCCGGCCGAGAGGTGGAGGTCAGACGCCTTGTTTTTGACGCTGAAAGCCAGTAACTGGGTGATGTCCACGAATTCCCTCTTGGTTGTTTGCTACGCTCTGAGGCAATTATGACGATGATTGTTAACAAGCTCCACCTGGTGCGGGATCGCATTCACCAGGCTTGCCAAGACGCCGGCCGTGACCCTGCTTCTGTGCAGCTGCTGGCCGTGTCCAAGACCTTCGGTCCCGAGGCTGTGCGCGAGGCGGCCGCGGCTGGCCAAACGGCTTTTGGCGAGAACTACCTGCAAGAGGGCGTGGACAAGATGGCGGCTTTGGACGCCCCGCCCCATCCCCTCCTGCCCCGCCCGGCGTGGCATTGCATTGGTCCGGTGCAGTCCAACAAGACCAAGCTGGTGGCGACCCATTTTGACTGGCTGCACACCCTGGATCGGCTCAAGATCGCCCAGCGCCTGAATGAGCAACGCGGTGACGACCAGGCCCCCTTGCAGGTTTGCCTGCAGGTCAACATCGACGGCGGCGCCAACAAATCCGGACTGGCGCCCCAAGAGGTGTTGCCCCTGGCCCGCGCGGTCCTGGGCCTGCCCCGGCTGCGCCTGCGCGGCCTGATGACCATCCCGGAACCTCAACCTGATTTCGAGTCGCAAAAGCAAGTGCACCTGCAGGCGCGAGCGTTGTTCGACTTCGTGCGTCAGACCTTGCTGGAGGAGGGCCTGCCCGGTTCCGCCGACTTTGACACCCTGTCCATGGGCATGACGGGCGATCTGGAGGCGGCCATCCATGCGGGCAGCACGATGGTGCGGGTGGGCTCGGCTATTTTTGGTGGGCGCAGTTACCCTGCCGCGACTTGAGCGAACCCGAACCAGTTGAAGCGCGCCGGGGTCAGCCCTGTGATGTGGCCGGGCCCACCGGCCGGTGACCTGGAACCGGCCCGGCTCAGAGCAGGCGCAAATGGGTGGAGTTTTTCACTTCTTCCATGACCGCGTAGGTGCGGGTTTCCCGAACCCCCGGCAGCTGCCACAGCACGGTGCCAGCAAAGGCGCGGTAGGAGGCCATGTCGGCCATGCGCGTCTTGAGCAGGTAGTCAAAGCCACCCGCCACCATGTGGCATTCCATGATCTCTGGGCGCACCTGGACGGCCGCTTGGAACTCATCGAACACATTGGGTGTGGTGCGGTCCAGCAGCACCTCGACAAACACCATCATCGCCGCGCCCAGCTTGAGTGGGTTGAGCCGCGCCTCGTAGCCGAGGATGTAGCCCTCGCGGGTCAGCCGCTGCACGCGCGCCAGCACCGCCGTGGGCGACAGGCTCACGCTCTCCGCCAATTTGAGGTTGGACAGGCGACCATCTTGCTGCAAGGCTTGCAGGATCTTCAGGTCGATGCGGTCCAGTTCAGGCAGGGGGGAGTTCATGGGCGTTTGGTGGTGAGGCTGCCCGATTATGGAGAAAGTCACCTGGATGAAACTGAAATGCCCGTGAGTTCGTCGGTGAACCCTGCGTGAAGCAGAGAGCGCCGGGCAGAGCTGCTCAGGTATCGCCGTCCATTCGACATGGACGCCCGACTGGCGAATGACCATGCCCACGGCCCCGGGCCAAAGACGGGGCTGTCGCTGTGCATGCCATGTCCGGGCCCCGTGGCGCAAAGGGCTTTGGCGCGCAAAGTCCTCCGTGGAGCCCCCCACCAAAGCGGTGCCAGGGCCAGATTGTCGCCATGAACTCTGCGGCACACTGGCGCACCAGTGACCGAGCGGCGAGAGCCTTCATGCCAGACGCACTGGGCCCGTGGACCGATCCAAGGAGACGCGATGCTCCCTCCTCCCCCCCACCGCGCGCGCGTCGTTCACGCGCGGTTCAATCCCCGCGCGGCGCTGGCTGCCTTGCTGTGTTGGGGCGGCGGCGTGGTCTGCGCACAGACCTTGTCGGACGTGGTGGTGTCGGCCAGCCGCAGTGAGCAAAAGGCCATGGATACAGCGGCCTCGATCAGCCTGATTCAGCAGGACCAGATTCAAGAGGGCCAGGCCCAGGCCCATCTCTCTGAAGCCTTGGTGCGCGTGCCCGGTGTGTCGGCGCTGAACCGGCACAACCACGCCCAGGACCTGCAAATTTCGGTGCGCGGCTTCGGTGCCAACTCCACCTTTGGCGCGCGCGGCCTGCGCATCCTGGTCGATGGCATCCCCGGCACTGTTGCCGATGGGCAGGGTCAGATCTCGCACATCGACCTGGCCTCTGCCGCGCGCATCGAGGTCCTGCGCGGACCGTTCTCAACCCTTTACGGCAACGCCTCTGGCGGGGTGATCCAGGTCTTCACCGAACAGGGCCAAGCAGGTCAGCAGCTCACCCCTTACCAGGAGACCGGCTCCTACGGCTTTGACAAGGGCGGCATCAAAGCCAGCGGCGAGCAAGACGGGATCAACTACCTGTTGGACGCCGGTCGTCTGCACAGCGATGGTTTTCGCCAGCACAGTGCCGCCACGCGCAGCAACGGCAATGCCAAGCTGAAGCTGGACCTGGGGCGTGGCACCCAGGTCCAACTGGTGGCCAACACCGTGTCTTTGAACGCACAAGACCCGCTGGGCTTGACGCGCACGCAGTGGCAGCAAAACGAGCGCCAGGCTGGCCACAACGCGCTCGCCTACGACACCCGCAAATCCGTGCACCAGACCCAGTACGGCCTGGTGCTGACCCAGCAGGTCGACGGTCTCAACACCGTGGTGATTTCGCCTTACTACGGCGAGCGCCGCACCACCCAGTTCCTGGCCGGCAGCGCTGCCAGCGGTGCCACCCCGGCCAGCAATGGCGTCATCAAGTTGTCCCGCACTTTTTATGGCGTAGACGCCCATTGGCGCCACCAAGATCAACTGGCGGGTGGTCCCTGGCATTGGGTGGCCGGGTTGGACACCAACCGCAACAGCGACCGCCGACTGACCGCCAACAACATGGCGGGCATCGCCTTGCCAACCGCCGCCAGCCACCAGGACCTGCGCCAGTACGCGAGCAACCTCGACGGCTACCTGCAGACCGAGTGGCGGCCCGAGCCGCGCAGCACCCTCGGTGCCGGTCTGCGCCAGTCACACACCGAGTTGGGATCGACCAGCAGCAACGCCCAGCCCGGCAGCGGGCAGAGCCGCTACAACGCGACCACGGGCCTGCTGTCGGCTCAGCACCATGTGCGCGACGACACCCATGTCTACCTCGCCTTCGGCACTGGCTGGGACACCCCCACGCTCAACCAAGTGGCCTACAACCCGGCCACCTTGCTCAACAGCGGCGTACCCAACGCCGGCAACTTCGGCTTGCAGGCTGCGCGCACGCGTCAGTGGGAGCTGGGCCTGAAAAGCGAGCTGGCCGACGGCGCCCGTGTGCAGGCCGCCTGGTTCGATGCCCGCACCCGCAACGACTTGGTGATCGGCGTCAGCAATGGTGGCCGCACCGCCTTCACCAACACGCCCCAAACCAGTCGCCAAGGCCTCGAATTCAGCGCCCATGTGGACCTGCTCCGGCAGTTGCAGCTCAACAGCGCGCTGACCCTGATGCGCGCCACGGTGGACACGCCCTACACCAGCTACGCGGGCAGCAGCCCAGTCACCATCGCAGCGGGCCGGCGTATCCCCGGTGTGGCCGGGCGCAGCCTCTACACCGAACTGCTGTGGCAGCGCGCCGACAAGGCCTGGGAGTTCGCCATCGAGGGCCGCGCCGTGGGCAACATGGCGGGCAACGATGCCAACACCGCTTGGGCCTCGGGTTACGGATGGCTCAACGCGCGTTGGTTGACCCGCCAGCAGCTGGGGCCTTGCTTGGTGACGGGCTTTGTGCGGGTAGACAACCTTTTGAATCGGTCCTATGTGGGATCGATGATCGTCAACCAGGCCAACAGCCAGTTCTATGAGCCGGCCCCCGGGCGCCAATGGCTGCTGGGGGTCAAGGCCTTGTGGCGGTATTGAGCGTTGTGCGGCGACCGCCAACCGGCCCCATGTCACCTCACTGCGGCCGCGCCATGCGGCACTCCGTGCCCTGGGCGAGTTCGTTGCCGCTGTAAAGCGCGTCGGTCCGAAAGCCGTAATTCGTGCCTTCCCAGCCCAGTTTGACGGCCTTGCCATCCACCGGCGCGATGGTGTTGACCACCTGGGGCAGCAAAGCCTGGTGGTCTTCACCACGCATGCGAACCGGGCCGACCACGGTGTCCAGGCTCAGGTCTTCCAGCGCGCGTGCGATCTGCCGTGCTTCCAGCGATTGGGCCTTCTGGATGGCGGCAGCCAAAAAGCGCGGCGTCATGTCGATGCGCGGTGCCAGAAAGTCTTTGCCGGTGCGGGCACGGTAGGCCTTGGCCAGCGCGTCCACCCGGGCTGAATCGGCTTGGCCCGGATGCCATTCGGCGACCCAGGTCAGCTCGCCCATCTTGGCCTGCGACACGGCCAGCACCGTGCCCGGCACCGAGCCGGCGCTGTGGTTGAAGTAGCGCAGCTTGTAACCCGCATCGCCCGCTGCCTTGAGCAGCAGCGTCATGTCCTGGCCCCAGTTGCCGGTGATCACCGAATCGGCCCCACTGGCCTTGATCTTGGCCACGTAGGGCGAAAAATCCTTGACCCGGCCAATGGGGTGCAGGGTGTCGCCCACGAACTGGATGTCGGGCCGAGCCAGGCCCACCAGCTCCTGCCCGTAGCGCGCCCATTGCTTGCCGTGCGCGTAGTCCTGGTTCAGCAGGTAGACCTTCTGGATGCTGGGCTGCTTCTTGATGGTGTTGGCAATCGCCTTCATCTTCATGGCCGTGTTGGCCTCGAATTGGAAGTGCCAGAAATTGCAGCTCTTGCCTGTCAGGTCGGGGTCGATGGAGGAGTGGTTGAGCACCAGCACCGCCCGATCCGGGTTGCGCTCGTTGTGCTTGGCGGCGGCCTGCACCAGGGCCGACACCACCGAGGAGCCCGAGCCCCCGGTGATGATGGCGCGCGCCCCTTGGTCGATGGCGGCTTGCAGGGCGCTCAGGCTCTCCTGTGCCGACAGCTTGCTGTCGAACTGCAGCAGCTGCAGCTTGACGCCTTGTGGCCCCGGCTTGAGCACACCGCCCTTGGCGTTGATCTCGTCCACCGCGTACTGGGTGTGCAGCAGCATCAGCTCGCCCACGTTGGCAAACGGGCCCGACAGCGGATCGATGTAGGCGATCTTGAACGTCGCCGGGTCAGCCGCCTGGGCCGCAGCGGCCAGGCTCAGCAGGGTGCTGGCACTGAGGTGGCGCAGGAGGTGCCGCGGTGGGCGGGCGGGTGGGCAAGAAGCAAAAGGCATGGCGATGTCTCCGGACAGGGGTGGAACGGTCTGCGCCGTCTAGGGTTGAAGGCGCCGTCGGCTGCGGCGCAGGCCCAGCACACGCCAGGCCAGGGGGGTCAACTCGCGCACCACCTCGTCCGGCGAAAGCCGGCCCTCGGGGCGGTACCAGTTGTACAGAAAACCAGGCAGGCTGCAGGCAGCCAACGCGGTGATGCGGGTTTCGTTGAAGTCGAACATGCCTTCGGCCCGCCCTTGCTCCAGCAAGGCGCACAACTGGTCATAGAAGTGCGTGGCCAACTCTTTTTGCGCGGCCAAGTAGGCCGGTCGGTACACCTGCGGCTCGCGGTAGGGAAAGAAGGCCGCGGGGTGGTGTGCCAAGGTCGCGCGGATCAAGCGCTCGATGCCATCGCACACCTTGACGTGGGCGGGGCGCAGGTCGTCGGGTGGGAAGTCCATGCTGGTGAAGCAGGCCACGGCGGGGCGCCATGAGAGGGTCTCGAAGATCTCTTGCTTGTTGTGAAAGTAGTAGTAGACGAAGGGCTTGGTCACGCCCAGTTGCTCGGCAATCTGGGCCAGCGTGGTGTTGGCGTAGCCCTGGCGCGCAAACAGGCCTTCGGCGGCCTGCAGAATGCTTTCACGCTTCTCATCGGTTTGGGCGTTGTCGGCCTTTTGGCGGCCACGGGGTCGGGCCTGTGCTGGCTTCATGCGCCTTCCTTGTTCTTTGAATGCGGGCTTGTCACTTGTGTTCTACCCATGGGTAGCATTGTTCTACCCGTGGGTATATATTGGCAAGACGCTGGCGGGTGGGCGGCCCTATCGCAAACCCTGAGAACCGGCGACCGACCTTCCGCTCAGGAGACAAACACCATGGCCGAGACTGCGCAACCGGGGCAAGCCTTGCCTGCTGCCGCCCCCGATCTAGCTTCCGCTTCCTTCCAGCCCCTGCATGAGCGCTTGCGTGAACATGCGCGGCGCCAGCCCGACCGCACCGCCTACCAGTGGTATGGCCGCAGCCTCAGCTGGGCCGAGCTGGACCAGGCCAGCGACGCTTTTGCCGCCCGCCTGCAGGCCTTGGGCGTGGCCCGTGGCGAGCCGGTGGCGCTGTTCCTCAACAATTGCCCGCAGTACGTGGTGGCGCACTTCGGCATTCAAAAAATCGGGGCCATCGTCTGCCCCTGTGGCCCGCTCAACAAGGAGCACGAACTCAGCTACCAGCTGCAGGATCTGCAGGCCCGCGTCATCGTGGCGGCCGACGTGCTGCTGCCCGTGGTCGAGCAGGTGCGCGCCCAGACCGCCCTGGCCCATGTGTTCGTTGTGCGCCAGGCCGAGCTGCTGCCGGCCCAGCCCAGCCTGCCGGTGCCCACCGACTTGGTGGCCCAGCAGGCGGCGCCACAGGCATGGCCCGCCGGCGGTGAAGATTTCTGGGCGGTGGCGCTGTCGGGCGCGCGCCCCACGCCGGTCCGCGTGAGCGCCGACGAGGTGGCGTTGATGACCTACACCTCGGGCACCACCGGCCTGCCCAAGGGCGCCATGCTCAGCTACGGCAACGCGGTCTTCAAAACCCACGCCGCGGCCAGTTGCAACGGCGTGGGCCCCGACGATGTGCTGCTGGCCGTGGCGCCTCTGTACCACATTGCCGGCATGCTGATGGGCATCAACGTGGCGGTCTACAGCGGCGCCACCACCGTGCTGCTGCACCGCTTCGACCCCCTGGCCGTGGCCCAGGCGCTGGCCTTGTACCGGGTCAGTTGGTGGTACAGCATCGCGCCCATGAATGTGGCGGTGATGCAGGTGCCCGGCGCAGCGGCCCTGGACTGGTCAGCACTGCGCATGAACCCCGTGACCAGTTTTGGCATCACCTTCACCGAGGCCCTGGCGCGCCAGTGGCAGGCGCTGGCGCCGAACTGCCACTGCTTTGAGGCCGCCTACGGCCTCAGCGAAACCCACACCGCCGACACCTACATGCCGCACGACGCCATCCGCTGGGGCGCGCATGGCAAGCCGGTGCCCGGCACCGAGATCCGCATCATCGACCCCGACAGCGGGGCCGTGCTGCCATCCGACACGGTGGGTGAAATCATCTTGCGCAGCCCGGGCAATTTCAAGGGCTACTGGAACAAGCCCGAGGCCACGGCCAAGACCTTGCGCGAGGGCTGGGTGCACACCGGTGACATGGGCCGTCTCGACGCCGACGGCTACCTGACCTTCATCGGCCGCTTCAAGGAAATGATCAAGGTCTCGGGCTACAGCGTCTTCCCTGAAGAGGTCGAGACCCTGCTCATCAAACACCCGGCCGTGGCTCAGGCGGCCGTGTTGGGCGTGCCGGACCCCGACAAGGGCGAGGTGGTGCGGGCCTTCATTGTGCTCAAAGCCGGTCAGCAGGTCGACGCGGCCGAGCTGATCGCCTGGTCGCGTGCCAACATGGCGCCCTACAAGGTGCCGCGCGAGCTGCGCTTCATCACCGCCCTGCCCACCACGGGTGCGGGCAAGGTGCTGCGCCGCCTGCTCAAAGATCCGTCCTGAACCGGCCGCCCTCGGCCCCACCTTGCGGCTGCGGCCGCCGGAAGAACCTGTGTCCAAGCCCCTGTTTTCCAAAGTTCTGGTTGCCAACCGCGGTGAGGTGGCCTTGCGCATCGTGCGCGCTCTGCACGACCTGGGCATTGCCAGCCTGGCCGTCTATGCCCAAGACGACGCGGGCGCCCCCCATGTCAGCGCCGCCACCGAGTCAACGGCCCTGGGCGCCACCGGCCCCTCGGCCTACCTCGATGTCCCCGCTCTGCTGGCCCTGGCCCGCGCGCACGGCTGTGATGCGGTGCACCCGGGCTATGGCTTTCTCAGCGAACGCGCGGATTTCGCCGAGGCCTGCGCCCAGTCGGGTCTGCGCTTCATCGGCCCCACGGTCGAGCAGCTCAGCCTGCTGGGCGACAAGGCGCGCGCCCGCGCGCTGGCCCAGCGTTGCGGCCTGCCCCTGATGCCCGGCAGTGCCGGCGCCGTCACCCTGGAGGCCGCGCAGGCCTTCTTCGCCGCGCAGGGGCGCGCGGGGGTGATGGTCAAGGCCATTGGTGGTGGCGGTGGGCGCGGCATGCGCGCCGTGCTGAATGCGGCCGACCTGCCCGACGCCTGGGACCGCTGCCGCTCCGAGGCGCTGGCCGCCTTTGGCGTGGAGGGCGTGTACGTCGAGCGCCTGATGCCAAGCGCCCGCCACATCGAGATCCAGGTGTTGGGCGATGGCCACGAGGTCATGGCCTTGGGCGAGCGCGAGTGCAGCCTCCAGCGTCGCTTTCAGAAGCTGGTCGAGATCGCGCCCAGCCCCAGCCTGGGCTCGCTGCTGCGCCAGTCCCTCATCGATGCCGCCCTGCGGCTGGCGCGCGAGCTGCGCTACCAGGGCCTGGGTACTTTTGAGTTTTTGGTCGACCTGGACAGCAGCGAGCTGCCCTTTGTCTTCATCGAAGCCAACCCGCGTTTGCAGGTTGAACACACGGTGACCGAAGAGGTCACCGGCCTGGACTTGGTGCAGCTGCAGATCGCCCTGGCCGCCGGCCGCCGCCTGAGCGAGCTGGGCCTGAACCCCTTGCAAGCACCGCAGCCCCAAGGCTTTGCTATCCAGTGGCGCATCAACGCCGAAACCCTCGACGCCCAGGGCCAGTCCCGCCCAGGCCACGGCACCCTGACGCGCTTTGACCTGCCCAGCGGCCCCGGCATCCGGGTGGACAGCCATGGCGTGACCGGGGCCCGTCCCTCGCCGCATTACGACACCCTGCTGGCCAAGCTCATTGTCAGCGGCCGCAGCGCGTCGTTTGCCGACGTGCTGCGCCGCTCGCAGCGCGCGCTGGCCGAGTGCCGCATCGAAGGCGTGGCCCACAACCTGGACCTGTTGCAGGCCCTGGCCGCCCGGCCCGAAATGGCCAGTCAGGCGGTGCACACACGCTGGCTGGAGCCCCTCTTGCCCGAGCTGCTGCAAGCCGCCGAGGCCCTGGCCGCACAGCGCCAGGCGCGCGCGCCGCAGGCCGCGGTCACGGCGGCCGTGCGCGTGGCCGCGCCCGAAGACGCGGTCTGCGCCCCCATGCCTGCCCGCCTGGTGCAAAGCCTGGTGGCCGTGGGCGACGTGGTGCCGGCGGGCGCGCCGCTGGCCGTGCTGGAAGCCATGAAGATGGAGCATGTGCTGCAGGCCCCCCAGGCCAGCCGCGTGCTGGCCTTGCTGGCCGAAGCGGGGGCTTATGTGCTTGAAGGCCAGGCCTTGCTGCGCCTGGAGGCGGTGGCCGGCGAGCTGGCGCCGACCCGCACCGAGGCCGCCTTGGACCCGGCGCACATCCGCCCCGACCTGCAGCGCGTGCTCGACCGCCATGCTTTCACCCTGGACGCACAGCGCCCCGCGGCCGTGGCCAAGCGCCACGCGCAAGGCGGGCGCACGGCGCGCGAGAACATCGCCCAGCTGTGTGACGAAGGCAGCTTCATCGAGTACGGCGCCTTGGCCATTGCCGCCCAGACCCGGCGCCGCAGCCTGGAGGACCTGGTCGCCAACACCCCCGCCGATGGCCTGCTCACCGGCCTGGGCACCATCAACGCGGCGGACTTTGGGCCGCAGCGCTCGCGCGCTGCCGTGCTGGCCTATGACTACACCGTGCTGGCCGGTACCCAGGGCCTGCGCAACCACCAGAAGACCGACCGCCTGCTGGCGCTGGCCCACCAGCTGCGCCTGCCGGTGGTGCTGTTTGCGGAAGGCGGCGGGGGCCGGCCGGGCGACACCGACATGCCCATCGTGGCCGGCTTGAACAACCACACCTTCAGCCAGTTCGCCGCGCTGTCGGGCCAGGTCCCGGTGGTGGGCATCGTGCACGGGCGCTGCTTTGCCGGCAACGCGGCCTTGTTGGGCTGCGCTGACGTGATCATCGCCACCGAGGCCAGCAACATCGGCATGAGCGGGCCCGCCATGATCGAAGGCGGCGGCCTGGGCCGCTTCAGTCCCGAGCAGATCGGCCCCAGCCCCGTGCAGTCAGCCAATGGCGTGATCGACGTGCTGGTGCGCGATGAGGTCGAAGCTGTGGCCGTGGCCCAGCGCTACCTGAGTTACTTCCAAGGACCGGTCGCGCACTGGCAGGCTGCCGATCAGCGCCTGCTGCGCCACGCCATTCCCGAGAACCGGCTGCGTGTCTACGAGGTGCGTGAGGTGATGCGCGGCCTGGTGGATGAGGGCTCGCTGCTGGAGCTGCGCGCTGGCTTCGGGGCTGGCATGGTCACCGCGCTGGCCCGCATCGAGGGCCGTCCCGTGGGCGTGATCGCCAACAACCCCCAGCACCTGGGCGGTGCCATCGACGTGGCGGCGGCCGACAAGGCGGCGCGCTTCATGCAGCTGTGCAACGCACATGGTCTGCCCATCGTCTCCCTGACGGACACCCCGGGCTTCATGGTCGGCCCTGACATCGAGGCCCAGGCCCAGGTGCGCCATGTGTGCCGCTTGTTCGTGGTGGCGGCCCACCTCAGCGTGCCATTCTTTGCCGTGGTCTTGCGCAAGGGCTATGGCTTGGGCGCCCAGGCCATGACGGCTGGCGGCTTCGATGCGCCCGTGTTCACCGTGGCCTGGCCGAGCGGCGAGTTCGGCGCCATGGGCCTGGAGGGGGCGGTGCGCCTGGGCTACCGCAAGGAACTGGAAGCCGTGGCCGCCGGACCCGAGCGCGACGCCTTGTTCCAGCAACTGGTGGCCCAGCAGTACGCCAATGGCGAGGCGATGAACATGGCGGCGACCTTGGAGATCGACGCCGTCATTGACCCGGCCGACACCCGCTCCTGGCTGGTGCGCGGGCTGGACTCGGCGGCGCGGCAGCCGCGCACCGTGTCGCGCTTTGTGGACACCTGGTAAGCCCGGTTCGAGTGGGAAGGGCTGCGTGCTAAAGTGATCAGCCCCGGGCCAGCGCGGGTGCGGACGGCGTGCCCCAGGCACCGGGATTTGACTGAGAGAGACAACATGCCCGGACTTTTGCCCCAGGTGGACCCCGACGGTCTGCTCGAATTCTCGGTGGTCTACACCGACCGCGCCCTCAACCACATGTCCGCGCGCTTTCGCAGCGTCATGCTCGACATCGGCGACATGCTCAAGGAAGTCTACGGCGCACACAGCGCCGTGCTGGTGCCCGGCAGCGGCACCTTCGGCATGGAGTCCGTGGCGCGCCAGTTCGCCACCGGCCAAAAGGTCCTGATCCTGCGCAACGGCTGGTTCAGCTTCCGCTGGTCGCAAATCCTGGAGATGGGTGGCATCAGCCAGGACGTCACCGTGCTCAAGGCCCGCCGCACAGGTTCGGGGCCTCAAGCGCCCTGGGCCCCCGCACCCATCGAACAGGTGCTGGCCACCATCCGCACCGAGCGACCCGCCGTGGTCTTCGCACCCCACGTTGAAACCGCCAGCGGCATGATCCTGCCCGACGATTACCTCAAGGCCGTGGCTGACGCGGTGCACGAGGTGGGCGGCCTGTTTGTGCTGGACTGCATCGCCTCTGGCGCGGTCTGGGTCAACATGAAGGACACCGGGGTGGATCTGCTGATTTCCGCCCCGCAAAAAGGCTGGAGTGGCTCGCCGGCCTGCGCGATGGTCATGTTGTCCGAGCGCGCCCGCACGGCGATCGAGGGCACCACCAGCACCAGCTTTGCTTGCGACTTGAAGAAGTGGTTGCAGATTGCCGAAAGCTACGAAAACGGCAGCCACGCCTACCACACGACCATGCCCACCGACGCCCTGCTGCGTCTGCGCGACACCATGCAAGAGACCCGTGCCCTGGGCTTTGCCCGCATGCGCGAGGCCCAGTGGGCGTTGGGTCGGGCCGTGCGTGGCCTGTTCGAGTCGCGCGGCATTCCCAGTGTGGCCGCGCCAGGCTTCCAGGCCCCGGGTGTGGTAGTCAGCTATACCGAAGACCCGGACATCCAGTCGAGCCAGAAATTCCGCGCGGCGGGTCTCCAAACCGCCGCCGGCGTGCCCTTGCAGTGCGATGAAGGCGCCGACTTCCGCACTTTCCGCATCGGCCTGTTTGGTTTGGACAAGTGGCAGCACATCGACCGCACCGTGGCCCATTTGGCCGCTGCGTTGGACGAGGTGGGCTACCCCGCGCGTGAGGCCGTCAGCGCCTGATCCAGGCCGCGGGTCGGCTTGGCTGGGCCTGGCCCACCAGCTCCTGGTGTCGCCGCCCCCAAGCCGATGAAAAACAGTGCTGTTTTCGCGTGTTTTCAGGGCCTGTTCGCAGGCCCTTTTTCATGGGGTGTAAATCCTGATGAAGGCGTGTCAGCTTTCTCGCCACCCGCTCCTTAATAATCACCACTGATCCATGAATCTGGCTTGTTATTTCATGGTGTAACGTCCTTGCAATAATTGCAGTATTTGAAATAACACTTTCACATTCACCTCCCCGTACATTTTCAGCCAGGGTGTCTTTCTGGGGCTGCCCAGAGGGTCTTCAAATCAATGGCGAATTCATCCGGCTGAGGTGTTTATGGGGCGCTTACGGTTTTCAAGTCTGTCTTGGGTCATGGTGTGCGGGTGCGCGCTTTCAGGCACAGCCGCCCTGGCGGCTGAGGGCTTTCAGGTGCGGTACAACATTGCGGGCTCTTTAGGGGGTGAAATGTTCGCTCCTCCTGATTTGTCGGGATGGGTCGGGGGCATGGCCCTCACCCACATCAATATCAGCCGAACGACTGGCGGGGATGGCGGTGATTTCCGGGCCACCATGCCAGGTGGTCATCTGCCTTTGTCGAATAATGCAGCACTGAATCCCACGTTTGGCAGCAGCCAAGTCGCGGTGATTGGTACCGGGTCCATGAACATGTGGAACCTGGGGGCGGCATATGCCACCACCGGGGAATATGCCGGGGGACGTTTGGTGTTTGGCTTGAACATCCCATACGCGACCATGAAGCAAAACGTGCGCAACGTGGGGACCGCCCCTGCCTTGCATTGGCCGACCCAAGGGGCTCCCAGTGCCGCGGTGCAGAATGGTGTTGCCCAGCAATTCAATGCGGCCTACCAGCAAGAACTCAGTGCAGCAGCGGCGGGCCAAAATGGTGAGTTGGCGGGTTTGGGCGATGTGGAGGTACTGGCCAGCTGGGCGCACCGAACCGAGCAGTTCCGCACAACGGTGGGCCTGAATTTGGTATTGCCCACCGGCAATTACAACTCTGCTGCCGCGTTTTATGTGGGTGGGGGCAACTTTTACACTGTGCGGCCTGGTGTGCAATTGGTTTACTTGCCCACCCCCAAAGTGGCCTTGGCTGGCAAGGTCTCGCTGGGCTTGAACAGCCGCAACCAAGACACCCATGTTCGCAGTGGCAATTGGGCCGGCTTAGAAGCCGCCGCGGGCTATTTCACCCCCTTGGGCCCCGTGGGCGTCCACTGGGTGCGGGTGCAGCAATACCACGATGACGTGGACAACCCTCTTGGTACCAACCGCCTGCGTTTGAATAATTTCGGAGCCTTTTTCACCACCAAGGTGCCCATGCTGGATGCAGCGCTCACTTTGCAATACATGAATACTGCCAACTCCCAATATGCCAAGTCGGGTAGTTTCACCCAGCTTCGGATGAGTAAAGAGTTTTAAGTCCAGTCATTGGGGCGGTTATTTCGATCGGATGGCGCCGCAACTCCCTGCATTCACTCCCAACACGAAAGATCAGCCATGGGCCTCAACCGAGTCAAAGCGGGCAGCGACGCTCCAAACACCTTCAATGTGGTCATTGAGATCCCCATGGATGCCGACCCCATCAAATACGAGGTGGACAAGGAATCCGGCGCCATTTTTGTCGACCGGTTCATGGGAACCGCCATGCATTACCCGGCCAACTATGGCTATGTGCCGCAGACCCTCGGTGGAGACGGTGACCCGGTGGATGTGTTGGTGATCACGCCTTTCCCCCTGATCCCCGGCGTGGTCGTGACCTGCCGCCCCATCGGCATTTTGAAGATGGAAGATGAAGGGGGCGAAGACGGTAAGGTGCTGGCTGTGCCCACCGACAAGATCCTGCCGATCTACACCCAGTGGCAAACGCCCGACGATGTGAACCCCATGCGTCTGAAGCAAATTGCCCACTTCTTTGAGCACTACAAAGACCTGGAGCCCGGCAAGTGGGTCAGGGTGCTGGGCTGGGAAGGCGTGGACGCCGCCAAGCAGGAGGTCGCGGACGGTATGAGCCGTTACCGCGAGTCGGTTTAGGGCACAGGCTGGCGCTCCTGCCAGCCCAGCGCCTCGGCGGGGCTTCAGAAGCGGGGCAGATCCGGGTGCTTGATCTTCCCGCCTCGCACCAATTCTTTGCCGTACTCGGCACAGCGGTTTTTGCTGGGAATCACTTTGCCAGGGTTGAGCAGGCCTTGGGGGTCGAACGCGTGCTTCACGCCCAGCATCTGCTCACGCTCTTCCGGGCTGAACTGCACGCACATGCTGTTGAGCTTTTCGATGCCCACGCCATGCTCGCCCGTCACCGTGCCACCCATGGCGACACTGGTTTCCAGAATATCGGCGCCGAACAGCTCACAGCGGTGAAGCTGGTCCGCGTCGTTGGCATCGAACATGATCAGCGGGTGCAGGTTGCCGTCGCCCGCGTGGAACACGTTGGCGCAGCGCAGTTGGTACTTCTTTTCCATCTCGGCAATGGCCAGCAGGATGTCCGCCAGGCGTTTGCGCGGGATGGTGGAGTCCATGCACATGTAGTCGGGACTGATCCGTCCGCTGGCTGGGAAGGCGTTCTTGCGGCCGCTCCAGAAACGCAGGCGCTCGCCTTCGTCGCGGCTGACCGCGATGGCGGTCGCACCGCAGCGGCGCAGCACATCGCTCATGCGGCCGATTTCTTCTTCGACCTCCTCGGGGGTGCCGTCGCTCTCGCACAGCAAAATGGCTTCGGCGTTCAGGTCATAGCCGGCGTGGACAAAGTCCTCCACCGCCGCCGTCATGGGCTTGTCCATCATTTCCAGGCCCGCCGGGATGATGCCCGCGGCGATGACCTGGGCCACGGCGTCGCCCGCTTTGCGCATGTCGTCAAAGCTGGCCATGATGCAACGCGCCAGTTGGGGCTTGGGGACCAGCTTGACTGTGACCTCCGTGGTCACGGCCAGCATGCCCTCGCTGCCCACGACCACGGACAGCAGATCCAGTCCGGCGCAGTCCAGTGCGTCGCTGCCAAATTCGACAGGCTCGCCAGCCATGGTGAAGCCGCGAACCTTGAGCACGTTGTGCAAGGTCAGACCGTACTTGAGGCAATGCACACCGCCAGAATTCTCGGCCACGTTACCGCCAATGGTGCAGGCGATCTGACTGCTGGGGTCGGGCGCGTAATACAGGCCAAACGGAGCAGCCGCCTCGCTGATGGCCAGGTTGCGCACACCGCCTTGCACCACGGCGCTGCGGCTGGCCGGGTCAATGCGCACGATTTGGTTGAATTTGGCGAGCGACATGGTCACGCCCATCTTGTGCGGCATGGCGCCACCCGAGAGACCGGTGCCAGCGCCGCGGGCCACCACCGGCACTTTGAGGGCGTGGCAGGTGCTCAGGACGGCCTGCACTTCGTCCTCGGTCTCCGGCAAGGCCACGACCAGGGGGCGCTCACGGTAAGCGGTGAGGCCATCGCATTCGTAAGGCACGGTGTCTTCGGTGTGCCACAGCAGGGCGTGGGCGGGCAGCACGGACTGCAAGGCTTGCACCACGGTGGCCTGACGTTCGGCGCGGTGGTGGTGATCTTGGCTGGCTGCGGACAGGGGGGCGTTCATGAAACAGCACTCCAGGGGGCGATGGACTGGGGCGAGCGGTGCCTTGGGCACGGTCGCGTAGCGCTGTAATTTAAGTCAAAAGCCAGGGGCCACGGCGTGAAGTTTCTTTCAGCCCTCTGTGAAAAAGGGCCGCATGCTTGAGCTGGCACCAGCGCTTTGGGGTGGGCCGCCGCGCTGGGTAGAGGGGCCCGGTGCCGCACGCTGCCGAGATCCCCCGGCTCTCAAGCCGCCGCTGCTGCCTCAGCCGACGGCGCTTCGGCGGCGCTGGCGCCTGCCGGCACCGCTGCGGCCTTGCCAGCCTTGGGGCGGGCCGAACGGCGTGACCGTGGGACGCTGGCCGTGCTCACTGGACTGGCGGCCCCGTTGGCCGCCTCTTTGCTCGGTGGCCGTCGCCGGGGGGCGGTGGCCGCTGCGTCGCTGCGCGCTTCGCTGGGGCGTGTTTCGGTCTGGCTTTGGCGAGTGACGGCAGGTCCCGCGCCCTCGTTGAGTGCCTGTGCCGCTGCCAGCAACTGGCGGTGTTCGTCGAGCAGGAAGTCCGCCAGTTCATGGATTTGCGGCAGGGTGCGCCGGCAGGCGATGAGCCCGTAGTCCATGCGCCCGTTGTAGCTCGTCACGGTCACATTGAGTGCCATGCCATGGAAGGCGATCGACACCGGGTAGTTGCACACCACCTCGGCCCCCGCGCAGTAGAGCTGCTGCTGCAGACCCGGCACATTGGAGATGGCGACGTTGGAGAAGGGCGGTAGCCGGTCATACAGGCCCGCGCGCGCCGTCATGGCCGCGAGACCCGAGATCACCCAGGGCGCTGCCAGCACCGGCAGGTCGGTCGGAATGACCGCCTTGATGCGACCCATGAATCCTTTGCTCAGGATCGAGGCATCGCGGATCTTGTGCAGGCGCTTCACCGGGTCGGCCTCGTCAGTGGACAAGGGGATGACCACCGCGCTCACCTGGTTGTTGGCACTGCCGTCTCCCGCTTCACGCAGGCTGACTGGGACCCCGGCGGTCAGGGACTTCTCGGGCAGGGCGTTCAGGTCTTTGAGGTAGCGACGCAAGGCGCCCGCCGTAGCGGCCATCACCACGTCATTGACAGTGACCCCAAAGGCCTTGGCCACGTACTTCATCTCGGCCAACGGCACGGTGCGGGCGGCGAAGGCCCGCTGGTTGGTGATGGTTTTGTTCAGCGGTGTGCGCGGCGACAGCAGTTGCAGGTTCTTGGGCAGGGACCAGTCGCGCTGACCATCGGCATCGCGCGGAGGCACCAGCATCGACTTCGCGACGCGGGCCATGTCGGGCAGCATCTTGACCAGTTTGACGTACTGTTGGGCCGTGTGTTTGAGGCCGGAGGCCGCCAGCTCGGCCATCCCCACGCCGTCACCTTGTGCTGCGGGCTTGGGCAACGGCTTGGGGATTTTGCGGCCCTGCGGCGTCGTGTCGAACAAGGCGGCCCCCAGGGCCACGCCGGCTTGGCCGTCCATGCCGGAATGGTGAACCTTGATGTAGATCGCCACCTGGCCACTGCGCAGGCCATCGATCACCGCCAATTCCCACAGGGGGCGGCTGCGGTCCAGCAAGGACGAGTGCAGTCGGGCCGTCAAGGCCTGCAGTTGGGTGTTGCTGCCGGGCTTGGGCAGGGTAATGGCCCGGACGTGGTAGTCCCAGTCGATGTGCTCGTCCGGGACCCAGGCGGGGTCAGACAGGTCAAAGGGCATCTTGACCAGTTTTCGGGTCAGCAGGGGGGCCAGGTGCTGGCGCTCCTGGATGTGGCGCTTGACGACTTCAACGAAGTTGTCGTCATGGCCTTCTGGCAGGTTGAGCACCATCAAGGAGCCCACATGCATGGGGACTTCGGGTGCTTCGAGGTGGAGAAAAATGGCGTCCATGCCGCTGAGGTGGTCCATACGACTTCCTTTGGAATCAGAAAAATGAGGGCTGAGCCGTGTTCAGGCTTCAGGGGGCGAAGGCTGGGGGCGCAGGGGTGGTTTGCCTGGGTACAGGCAACGGGTGAGCCCCTGGAGTTTGAAGTGCGTCCAGTGCTCTTCCGCCTGCGCCAAGCGGTCACCGATCACGTACCAAACCAGCGGGTTCACGCCCAAGCCCAGGTGGCTGGCGGTGTTGACCTCGACGTTGTCCGTGCGGGGCCCGCTGTACTCCACTGAGGCCCCCCAGCCAACCACGCTGTCGGTGCGTGTGTAGATGGAGGTGGTGGGCACGGGGGGCGGGGTACTTCCCCGCACCAGCGCCGCTTGCTGGCTGGTGAAGCCAGGGTTGAGGGCTTTGAACAGCTGCCAGACCAAGGGGTTGGAGTCCTGGGCCGCGCCGTACAGTGGACTGCCCAGGCTGATCACCTGGCGGGTCAGTCCCGGGAGGTCGCGCGCCAGCTCGCGCGCAAAGACCCCGCCCAGGCTCCAACCGATGATGCTGACCTTGCGCTGCTCCATGTCGTAGAGCTGCTGCAGCTTGTCCGCCAACCGCGGGCGGACGTGGCTGCGCGGCCCCAGGTTGGAACCCAGGCCCCAACCATGGGCGTCGTAGCCGAGCAGGGCCAGGAATTGGCGCAAGGGCAGGGTCGAGGCGTCGCTGGCCATCAGGCCAGGCAGAACCAGCACGGGATGCCCATCGCCGCGCGGCAGTTGCCGCAGCAGCCAGGGCAGTGCCAGGGGCATGCTGAGGAACTCCAGCATGGCCCGGCCTTCCAGCAGTGCCAACAGCGCGGGCGGGCGGCCACTGAGCTGACTGGCAGCCCGGGGCAAGCTCCAGAGAGGTGGATTCACAAGTGTGGACATGGTGCTTGGCTTGCGCGTTGAGAGGCTGTTTCAGCGCTGGCTGGCCAGTTCGTCCATCAGCATTTTTTTGGACAGCTTGCCCACGGCCGTCTTGGGCAGCTCGTTGCGCAGTTCCATGGCGTGGACCATCTCGTGCTTGCCCAGGCGGTCTTTCAGGAATGCCTGCAGTTCGCTCAAGCTCAGGCCGCTGGCGCCTTCTTTGATCTTGATGAAGGCCTTGGGTGACTGGCCTCGGTAGGGGTCGTCAATGCCGATGACGATCACCTCTTGCACCAGGGGGTGGGCGTAGATGGCTTCTTCGATGATGCGGGGGTAGACGTTGAAGCCGCCGCACAGCAGCATGTCCTTGGTGCGGTCCACGATGTAGATGAAGCCGTCTTCGTCCATGGTGCCCACATCGCCGGTGCGCAAAAAGCCATCGTTGGTGAAGTACGCGCTGTGTTCGGCTTCTTTTCTCCAGTAGTTGGGCATGACGTTGGGGCCCGAGATCACGATCTCCCCGGGCTGCCCGGCTGGGGCTGGGCGATTGGCATCGTCAAGGTCGCGGAACTCGATCACCACGCCAGGGGCGGGAATGCCGCAAGAGCCTGGCTTGCGCACGCCGGTGGTGGGGGTGAAGGTGCCCAAGGCGCTGGTCTCCGACATGCCCCAGCCTTCGGACAAGATGCAGCCGCTGAGGGCCTCGAAGCGGTGCAGCAGTTCCACCGGCAGGGGGGCGCCGCCGGAGCCGCAGGTCTTGAGGCTGCGCAGATCGAAGTCGGCCACGTTGGGTTGGCTGGCCAGCGAGGTGAACATGGTGGGCACACCCGGGAAGCAGGAGATGTGTTTTTCAGCGATGTCCCGCAGCGCCTGCTGCGGGTCGAACTTCATGATCAACACCAGCTCGGCGCCGATGTTGGTGCCCATCAACACCGTGACCACCATCGCATAGACGTGGAACATGGGCAGGGCGACGTAGACGCGCTCCTGGCCTTCCTGGAGCAGGGTCCCGCCCATGGCCGTGAAGTGGGTGGCCTGCGCGGTGGCGGCGGTCAGGTTGGCATGGGTCAGGATGGCACCCTTCGGGAAGCCGGTGGTGCCCCCGGTGTACTGCAGTACCGCGATTTCGGTGGCCGCACCGCTGTCCGGGTAGGCGCTCAGTTCGCCGGTGTGTTCCAGCAGTTCATTGAATCTCACCAAGCCTTCCGCCTCGTGCACGATGCTGAGCTGACCGGCCTTCAGCAACTGGTCGTTGACCGCACCGGGGTCCGCGGACAAGTCACCCACCTGCCCCACCACCAGATGGCGCAGGCCGTGGAACCCCAACTGGGATTTGACCTTGTCATACAGGCTGCTCAAGTCCAGCGTGATCAGCACCTGGGTCTGACTGTCCTCGATCTTGTGGGCAATGGTGTTGGCCGCATCCAGCGGGGAGTAATTGACCACCGTGCCGCCGGCTTTGAGGATGGCGTAGAAGCTGATCACGTACTGCGGCGTGTTGGGCAGGAACAAGCCCACATGCACGCCAGGGCCGACCCCCAGGGACCGCAACCCAACGGCCATGCGGTCCACCAGCGCGCCCAGTTCGCGGTAGCTGATCAGGCGGCCCATGAAGCTCATCGCGGTCTTGTTGGGCCATTGGTCGCAGGCCCGCTCGAGCAGGCGTTCGACACGACCCAGGGCGAGCGGTGTGTCCCAGCGTGTGCCTTCGGGGTAGGACTTGATCCAGGGATGCGTGGTCATGGGTGTCTCCATCGTTGTGGGCTGCGGCTCGGGTTGAGGGGTAGAAAGAAAGGCCGCATTGAGGGCTTAATTTCTGCGACTCGACAGGGCCTTCTTGTCGCCTAGGACACAGCCGGCGGTAAGAATTTGAGGGTGTTTGTAGGCAACTGTCACGGCGTTAGATAGGCGGCTTTTTTCTCCGCCCAATGGGCGTTCTCGACCTCTCGCACTGCGGGATGCTTGAGGTCCGCACGACGGCGGAAGATCCAAAAAGCGAGGGGGATGCATGGGCTCAAGTGGCGGGAGGTACACCGGCCTTTTGATCGCAATGGCTGGGTGGGTGGCTGGGGCGGGGGGCGCTACCCAGGCGCAGGGGCTGCAGGTCGATGGCCAGATCGGCTACGGCCTGAACCACCGCAATCACCAAGTGGGGGGTGGCCGCTTGACCGACTTGAACACCGCGGCGGTGGCGGTCTCCTACCTGGGCCTGTATGGGCGTGAGGACTTGGGCGTGGGGCAATCGGTGGTGTACCGCCTGGAGTCCAGTCTCAACCCCGCCACGGGCGAAGCGGGCAAGACCTTTGCAGGCAGCCACAGGTACTTTGATCGGCAAGCCTATCTGGGCTGGGAGCACCAGGCCGGGGCCAGCCTGACGCTGGGACGCCAATTCCATGCGGCCACCGAGCGCATCGTGTACTCCTTCGACGTGTTGTTGCGCGCCGGGGCCAATGTGCACCTGTCGCCCACCGCCCTGTACGGCTTGAACTCCTACCAGGGCTATGACGGCCGGGTCGACAACGCCGTGAAGTGGAGGCTGGGTCACTTGCTCCGAGGCACGACCTTGGCCGCCAGCTATGGCATGGGTCTGCAAGACGGGGCGCGGTCGCGCGGCGCCAGCCACTCCTGGGAGCTCAGCCATGTCCAGCCCCAGGCCTACACCGTGGGACTGGCCTATGTGCGCTACAACGCCACCGTGCCCACCCCGGGCACGGATCGCTGGCCCAACAACAGCTTCTGGACCTGGGGGCTGAATTGGAACTGGGGGGCGGTCCGGCCATATGTGGCTTATTACCATTCGCGCCTGACCCCGTCGGTCACAGGCGTTGATTGGGTCAATCGAATTTGGGGCCTGGGTCTGCGCTGGCAGAGCTCGGATCGCTTCATCTGGCGCTCGGCCTACTACCTGGACAAAGGCTCAGGCCTGAATCATGTGTCGGGGCGCGATGGGCGCAAAGTCACCCTGGTGCTGTTGGGCGAGTACCTGCTGTCGTCCCACACCAGCCTGTACGGGCTGGCCGCGCGCAACACGCTGGCGGGGGGCTACCTGACCGAACCGGTGGCCAGCAGCGCGCTCGGCCGCGACAGTTCAGCCCGTGCGCTGCTGTTCTATTCGATCGGGATCAACCACCGCTTTTGAGTGCTGCGGTGCGTGCGAGGGAGGGGCTACCCGTTGGGCAGCGCTTCAGAGCAAGGCCTTGCGCAGCCATTCGGCAAAGGCCGCGCATTCCCAGCGGTCCATGGAGCCGGTGCGCCAGCACAGGTAGTGGGCGTGGGGGCTGGGCACCTCGCGTTCGTACAGGCGCACCAGCGAGCCCGCCTCCAGCCAAGGCCGGCCCAGCTTGAGTCGGATCAGGGCCACGCCCATGCCGGCCGCTGCGGCGTCGCACATCAGGCCCACGTCGTTGAACTGCGAGCCCTCGGCAGGCTCGGGCCAGTCCAGGTGATGGGCCGCGAACCAGGTGCGCCAGGGCTCCAGGGGGCTGCGCAGCAGGGGCAGGCCTTCGATGTCTTCTGGGCGTTCAAACGGGCCATGCTCGCGCAAGAAGGTGGGCGAGGCCAGGGGCGTCACATCGTCACCGGCCAGCTTGATGTGCTCCAAGTCGGCGTAGCGGCCCGGGCCAAAGCGCACGATCAGGTCGGCGTCCTCGGCGATCACGTCCAGCAGCGGGATGGAAACATGCAGCGCCAGGTCGATCTCGGGGTAGGCGTCAGTGAACTGCCTCAGGCGCGGGATCAGGATGGAACGCGCAAAGGTCGGCGTCACCGCCAGTTTGAGTTTGCGCTTGCCCGTGTGACCCTGGGCTCCGGGGAATTTTTGCAGCGCGTCCAGCCCTTCGCGCACATGGGCCAGGTACTCGCTGCCTTCGGTGGTGAGCGAAAAATCGGCCCGCCCGAACAGCTTGGTGCCAATGATCTGTTCGAGCTGGCGCACCCGGTGGCTGACCGCGCTGGGCGTCACACACAGCTCTTCGGCTGCCTGGGTCACGCTGCGCAGCCGCGCCAGGGCCTCGAAGGTGAGCAGGCACTGAATCGGCGGAATGCGCTGTGCGCTGGCCGGGCTGCTGCGTTCGTCCATGGCGGGCCGCGCCGGGTTTACTTGAAGATCACGGTCTTGTGGCCGTTGAGCAGCACGCGGTGCTCACTGTGCCACTTGACGGCGCGAGCCAGCACCTGGCTTTCGGTGTCGCGGCCCAGGGCGGTCAGGTCCTCCACCGTGCGGCTGTGGTCCACGCGGGCCACGTCCTGCTCGATGATCGGGCCTTCGTCGAGGTCGGCGGTCACGTAGTGGGCGGTGGCGCCGATCAGCTTCACGCCGCGGTCGTGCGCCTGGTAGTAGGGCTTGGCGCCCTTGAAGCTGGGCAGGAAGCTGTGGTGGATGTTGATGGCGCGGCCGGCCAGCTTGCGGCACAGGTCGTCACTGAGGATTTGCATGTAGCGCGCCAGCACCACCAGTTCAGCGCCTTCGGCCTGGATGATTTCGTACTGCTTGGCCTCGGCCTGGGCCTTGGTCGCTGCCGTCACCGGGATGTGGTGGAAGGGCACGTTGTAGCTGGCCGCCAGTTGGTAGAACTCGCGGTGGTTGCTGATGATGGCGCGGATGTCCAGCGGCAGCAGGCCCGACTTCCAGCGGAACAGCAAGTCGTTGAGGCAGTGGCCTTCCTTGCTGACCAGCAGCACGGTTTTCACGGGCTCAGCGGTGGCGTGAAGGCTCCACTTCATGCCGAAGTCGGTGGCCAGCGGGCTCAATTTGGCCTTGAGTTCGTCAAAGCTCAGGCTGTCGCAGGCGAACTGCACCCGCATGAAAAACAGGCCCGTGTCATGGTCGTTGTACTGGGCCGCTTCCTCGATGTTGCCGCCTTGCTCCAGCAGAAAACCGGAGACAGCGTGCACGATCCCCGTGCGGTCGGGGCAGGACAGGGTGAGAATGTAGGCTTTGGTCATAACCCCTGGATTGTCGCAGCACTCGGCCCCCTGCCGTTGTTCGCGGCCTTTGCCTGAGCCCTTGCGATGGTGTCTCCCCTGGTTTTGCATGCCCCGCCCGCCGTGGGCTTTGAGTCCCCGTTCGAGATGCTCGACGCCTGCCACGAGCGCGTCGAGCGCACGCTGGCGTTGCTCGAGCGCCTGAGCGCCCACCTGCAGACCCAGGGCGAGCCGGGCCCGGCCCAGTCGGCCGCACGCGATGTGCTGCGCTACTTTGATCTGGCGGCGCCGCTGCACCACGAGGACGAGGAACAGCATGTTTTCCCGCCCCTGCTGACGGGGGCCGATCCGGTGTTGGCCGCCCTGGCGCAGGCCCTGATCGACGAACACCGCCTGCTGGCGCAGGCCTGGACGCGGGTGCGCCAGGATCTGCAGGCCTGTCTGGCGCCGCCCCCGCTGCCCGCCTTCTCCGCTGCGCAGGCCCAGGGGTGGGCGGACTTCTGTGCCCTCTACCGCCAGCACCTGCGGCGCGAAGACCAAGTGGCTTACCCCGCCGCCCAGGCCGTGCTGGACCGCCCGGCGCGCCAGCACATGGGGCGCGAGATGGCGGCGCGGCGTGGCCAGCGCCCACCGGAGGCCTGACCTTGCGCGCCGGCCTCAGCCCAGGTGCCGCGCCAGGTGCTTGGCCGTGAAGTCCGCCCCGTAGGCAAAGCGCAGCAGCGGGCCAAAACTGTTGGCCGCCATCGCGCCAATGAAGTACAGGCCTGGCACCGAGCTTTGGAAATGCCCGTCCAGCACCGGCGTCTGGTTCACGGTGCGCACTGCTTCGCGCAGTTCGGGGTCGATGTAGGCCAGGCGCTGCAGATCGGTGCGGTAGCCGGTGGCGGCGATGACATGGTCCACCACCAGGCTGCTGCGGGCACCATCGGCCTGCTGGAAGGTCAGTCGCAGTTGCGCCCCCTCGGCCTGGGCGCTTTGCAAGCTCAGACCAGGCTTCAGGGTGACCTTGCCCACCACCTTGTCGCGCACAAACCAGCCCGGCGCTGGGCCCAGGTGGCGCGCCACGGCGCGCAGGCGCAGCGATTGCGGCAGGGCATGGAAGACGCGCGGTGCGTACGCACACAGGTAGGACTTCCAGCCCGGGCCCAAGCCCGAATCCGGCTGGCGCAGTCGCTGCCACAGGCTGCGCGGGCCGTTCGGTGGGTTGTGAAAGCGCACCGGGCGGCGCGAGGCCAGCGTGACCTGGGCGCCCCCTTCTTGCAGCAAGGCGGCCGTGTCACCGGCCGAGGCACCACTGCCCAGCACGGCCACGGTCTGGCCCGCAAAGCGGCTCAGGTCGGTGTGCTGGCCGCTGTGGCTGACGTGTTGGGGCGGCAGGCCGCGCAGCGGCTCGGGCAGGTAGGCAAAGGGGGCGATGCCGGTGGCCACCACCACCTGGCGCGCCAGGGCGATGTGGCCGTTGGCCAGGCTCAGGGCGAATCCTTGCGGGTGGCGGCTCAGGTGCTGCACCTCGGTGGTTTCCAACTGGGGCACGCAGCGGCGCTGGAAGGCTTCGCCGTAGGCGCAGAACTGCTCCAGTGTGACCGGCAGCCCCATGTCGGCATAGGGCTCACCGTTCTCAGCGCACCAGGTCTTGAGCGTGTAGTGGCCAGTGGGTTCGGACAGGCTGGACGCGAAGCCGTCGGACTTGAGCTGCATGCCGCGTGGCATGTGCTCGCGCCAGAAACGCATCGGGGTGCCGAAGATGCGGACCTTCACGCCCCGACCCGTCAAATGGGCGGCCAGTGACAGGCCGTAGGGCCCGGCGCCCACAATGGCGACATCGACGACTGCTTCACTCATGCTGGCTCCAGTGCTGGACGACGACACCGTCGGTGGGGCAGGCCCGCAGCCAGTCTCCATGGAGTCGAATCTGGCAACCGTCGGTCTCTATAATTTTGGGAACGCATTTTTACATGCCTGCCCCCTGGCGCTGTGGTCTGATTCGGTCCCAGCGTTTGCACCTGCGGAGAACTTTTTTTGAGTTTGAGGAAACCGGCCGTCCTGCTGGTCACCAGCAAATGGTGGCCGGCTTCCGCCCGCATGGCCTTGGCCTTGCTGCAGCACGGTTGCCGCGTGGACGTGCTCTCGCCGCCCGGTCACCCGGTGCTGCGGGTGCCGGGCCTGGGGCGTTGCTGGCGCTACCGGCCGTTTGACTCCCTGGGCAGCTTGCGCGCGGCGTTGGCCCAAGGCCGGGACCACGATCTGATCGTGCCCTGCGATGACGGCGTGGTGGCGCAGCTGGTGACCCTGTGTGCCCAGGTGCCAGCCTTGCGCGGCCTGATCGAAAAATCCATTGGGCCCATGGCCAGCCATGAGTTCCTGCTGGGCCGGCATCCCTTGCTGAGTCTGGCGGGCAGCCTGGGCATCCGGGTGCCCGAGACCCGTGCGGTGCGCGGCCCCCTGGATGTCCAGGCCTGGTTTGACGAGGGCCACGAGCAGGCGGTGCTCAAGCGCGACCTCAGCTGCGGCGGCTCGGGCGTGCGGGTGCTGCATTCGCAAAGCGAGGGCCCTGCGGCCTGGCAGGCGCTCACGCGCCAGTCCCACTGGGGCCCTTTGCTGCGCCAATCTCTGATCGAACGCGACCCGCTGACGTGGTGGAGCCGCCGTCAACCCGGCGCGTCCACGATGTCCTTGCAGCGCTATGTGCCAGGTCAGCCAGCCAACACCTTGATGCTGTGCTGGCGCGGCGAACTGCTGGCCCTGGTGTCGGTGTCGGTGGTTGAGACCCGGGGGGCCACCGGACATGCCACGGTGGTGCGGCGCATGCACAACGAGGACATGGCCGAGGCGGCACGCCGGCTGTGCCAGCGCCTGCGCCTGTCGGGTTTCCATGGTCTGGATTTCATCCTGGAGGCAGGCACCGGCCTGCCCTGGTTGATCGAGTTCAACCCGCGCAGCACCCAACTGGGCCACATGGCCTGGCCCGGCCAACCCAGCCTGGCCGCCACGCTGGCAGCCCAGCTGCGCGGGGTGCCTGTGCCGGCACCACGCCACCCGCTGCCAGAGGGCCTGGTGTCCCTGTTTCCGCAGCGCCCCTTGGGGCAGGTGCTGGGTCACCACGATGTGCCACCGGACCAACCCGCGCTGGTGCGGGCCCTGTCGGAGCCCGCCTGGCCCCAACGGCAATGGACGTACCGCTGCTACAGCGCCCTGCGCCCGGCCCGGCCCGGCGAGCGCGTGCTGCACGAGAGCCAGGACCTCTGAGCCGCCCGGCGCGGATCAAGGCGCAGGCAGGATGCTCTGACGCAAATCCGCGCAGTGGTCACGCGCGGGACCCGGGGGGCTGACCCACAGCAGGTCGGCCTCAGGCGCGCGATCAGGCGAATTCAACTCCTGGATCAAGGGGCTGCCCGGGGTGGCCGCGATCAGCAACTTCACGCGCAGCGTGGAGGGCGGTGACTCCGGCAGGTGCACCGGAATGCCCAGCGAGCGCTGCACATGGCCTGCGCCGGCCAGCAGCACCACCGTGCGGTCTTGCGGTCGTTCGATCTTGAGCAGGGCCTGGGCCATGGCCAGGTCGCGTGCGATCTGGATGCGCGTCATGGGCGCCACCTGGGCCTCGGCCAGCAGGTCGCAGTGGCCGCTGCGGATGGCTTGGCGCTGGCGCTCCAGGTCGGCCGGGCGCAGGCGAAGGTCCAGACTGAAGTCCTTCATGGCCGCGCGTTGGCGGTCGCGCGGCAGGTTGACCCCGATCACGGGCACGCCAAACTCCACCGCCGTCATGATGGCCGGCGCGTAGTCGGCCCAGGGCCAGCCCTGTTCGTTCCAGACCAGGGCGGCGCGCACCTGGGACTCGTTGGCACTGCGCGGCAGGCCGGCGGTGCTGCGGCCTTGTTCGACCATCTCCAGCGCCAGGGCGGCCAGGCGGCCCTGCACCCCCAGGATCTCAACCACCTGGCGCTCCAGCTGGTGGTGGGACGGGGCGTCATGCTGTTCGCCAATCAGCAACAGGTCCGCCGGCAGCACGGCGGAGAGCTGGCGGGCGGGTAGCAGGGGGGGGCCAGAGCAGGCCGGCAGGGCGGCCGTGATGAACAAGCAGGCCAGCCATGCCGCGACACGAGGGCGGGGCAGTCGAAACAGGTGAGGCATGGGCGGATACTAGCGCGACTGCTTGCTCCCGGCGGTGCGCCGGGACCACCCCCCTTCGATGCGCCTGTCTATTCTTCCCCAACGGCCCTGGCATGTGCTGGCCACCCTTGCGCTGGCCTGGCTGACGGCCTGGGTGTTCGCGCAACTGCACATCCCCTTGCCTTGGATGCTGGGGCCTTTGCTGTCCGTGGGTTTGGCCTGCATGGCGGGCGCTCCGGCCGTCAGCCACGGCCCGCTGCGCAACCTGGGCCAGTGGACGATTGCGGCCGCCCTGGGCCTTTACTTCACACCCGAGGTCACGGCCTTGGTCCTCAGCCTGTGGTGGGCCATCGCCCTGTGCGTGGCGTGGGCCCTGTTGCTGGGTTGGGGCTTTGGCCAGTGGTTGACCTACCGGCACCGGGCACAGCTGACCGAGTTGGATGAACCCCGGCTGCGCGCCACCACGTACTTCTCGGCGGCCATTGGCGGCGCCTCTGAGATGACTTTGCTGGCCGAGCGCGCCCACGCGCGCACCGACCTGGTGGCCGTGGCGCACAGCCTGCGCCTGGTCATCGTCACGGTGCTGATTCCCTTTGCCCTGACCTTCAGCGGCTTGCATGGACAGGATGCGCTGCCTCCCGTCAGCCGCCAGGTGAACTGGGGCGGCTTGGCCTGCCTGGCCCTGGCCACGGGGGCGGGCGCCTGGCTGATGCGCGCCCTGGGGCGGGCCAATCCCTGGTTTTTGGGCTCTTTGCTGGTGTCCAGCGGCCTCACCATGGCCGGGCTGAACTGGTCGGCGCTGCCGCCCTGGATGTCGAATGCCGCGCAGCTGGTGATCGGCATCAGCCTGGGGGTGCGCTTCACGCCGGGTTTTTGGCGCAGTGCGCCACGCTGGTTGGTGTCGGTGGTGGGGGGGACCTTGGTGATGATTGGTCTGTGTGCCGGCTTTGCCTGCCTGCTGGCCTGGTGCACCGGATTGCACCCGGCCACCGTGGTGCTGGGCACCTCCCCCGGCGGGATCGCCGAGATGGCCATCACGGCCAAGGTCTTGCAGCTGGGCGTGCCCGTGGTGACGGCCTTTCAGGTGTGCCGCCTGGTGGCCGTGCTGCTGTTGGCCGAGCCACTGTTCCACCGTTTGTACGGTCGGGCCCCGGTCAGGGCTTGACGCGGTCTGGGGCCTCAGTGCACCAGCACGGGGTTCTGGGCCAGGCCGGCGTAGCGCTCCAGTGTGTCTTCGACTTCCTCTTCGGTCGGGGCGTTGAGTTGCCAGCGCAGCACGATTTGCTGGAACATTTCCGCCCAGGCGCCGTCGAGGTAGACCTCTTTGCCCGAGCGCTTGTCCACGATCTCGAAGCCGTGCCGGGCCAGCTGCGGCACCTGGGCTGTGCCGCCTTCGGTGGGCAGGCCCGAGTCGGCCAACATGTGCACCACCACGAAGGCGTCGGAGTCATAAAGCATTTGCATGGGGTGGTTTCCTTTGGAGTCCCATGTTAAGTGGCAATGGCGAGGCTGTTTTCAAGATCCATGCCTGAATTGTGGGCATGGCCGCCACGGCGATCCGTGGCCGGGGCAGGTCAGGGTTGGCCCACGCCACTGAGCTGTTGGTCCACAAAATCGCCGTTGGCCTGGGTGATGCGGATGCGCGCCGGCAGGTAGTGGATGTCGGGCGCCAGCCACAGCTCGACGCGGGTGTCGAACTCGGCGCGTGGCGCGCGGGTGAGCTTGAGCGTGGCCATGGGGCCCTGGCTCAAGCGCAGGTCCTCGGGGCCGTCGACGGCGAACACCCAGGTTTCGGCATCGCGCGGGCCCACCGTGGGCACGCTGATGCGGGTGCCGGCCGGGTACTGCGCCGGATCGGCCGCCACCAGCGAGGCCAGTTGCATGAACACGCTGAGCCGGTCTTGCATGCCGGGCAACAGCACGGCGTCGGGCGTGTTGGCGCTGAAGCTGACCTTGCCCTGCTCGGCGTTGAAGTGAGCGGCCTGCTCGTTGCGCACCTTGTCGCCAAAACGCCTGGGCGCCAGGCCGGCGGGGGTCAGGCTGCCCTGGCTGCTTTGGCTGCGGCTGCCGATCAGGAACAGGCGGATCGAGGCCTGGGCCTCGTACTGCTGGCCGTCGTGGCGCCAGCGCATTTCACCATTGGCCTGGTAGGGCAGGCGTTTGACTTCCGCACGCACGTCGTAGCTGAGCCGGATGGGCGGCGGCACCTTGATGGCGGTGGGGCGTTGCTCTGGCGGGGGGCTGGCCGCGCTGTCCTGCGCCGGCACGCTGCCCTGGGGGCCCGTGATGAAGGGCGCATGGGATTCGGTGCTGGGGCCCTCCGGGGCGCTGTCGCCTGCGGGCGAGACCGGCGCGTCGCTACTGCTGGTGCTGGTCAGGGCGGGCGCCTCCAGCGCCGGAGCGCTCACGCCAGGGGCGCCTGGGTTGGCGGCGGGCGGGGCGGCGACCCGGGGGCGGCGCGCTGGGGCGGGCCGGGGGGCTGCCGTCTGGGGTTTGGCTGGGGCCGCAGCGGCCACGCGCACCGGGGCCTCGATGCGCCGGGTGTTCAAGACGGCGCCGCTGGGCGGGCTCAAGGGGGTGTTGCCGGTGCCGCTCGATCCGAACACCGCATCGCCGCCCCACAGCAACAGGGCATGCACGGCCAGCACCATGGCCACCAGCGCGCCCAGCACGGTGCGGGACGGACCGATGGTCGGGGTCGGCGCCAGAAGCGGCGGGGCGTTCAGCGCGGACACCTGAGAAGCCTGGGTGGGGGGTGAGCGGGTCAGCGACATGGGGGCCCACCCGGCCTCAGCCCGGGTAGCCCAGGTCGGCGGACAACTGGCGGGCAGCCTCGCGCAGCGGGGCGTCGATGGCACCGTCCCAGGCGGCGTCCAAGGTGGCGGCCGAACCCAGGGTGGTGATGCCCAGCACCAGGTGGCCGTCGGCGTCGAACACCGGGGCGCAAAAGGCCACGATGCCGGGCAGCAAGGTGTCGACCACGCGGGCGGCGCCGCGCTCGCGCACCTCTTGCAGCAAGGCCTGAACCTGGGGTTCGGTGCTGGGCAGGTCGGTGCGCTTGAGCATCTTGGCGCGGGCCAGTTCGTCGTGCAGCAGGGGGGCGATGGCCTCGGGCGCCAGGTGGGCGGCAAAGCAGCGGCCGGTGGCCGAGGACAGCAAGGGCATCACATCGCCCAGGCGCAGGTTGGCGGTCACCGACAGCGGCGACTCCTCCCAGTGCACCAGGGTGGGCCCCCGGTTGCCCCAGACCGCCAGGGCCAGGGTGTGGCCGATGCGGTCCATCAGGGCGGGCATGCGTTCGCGCGCCAGGCGCACCGCGTCCAGCCGCGACAGCGCGGCCAGGCCCAGCTTCAGGGCCGCCGGGCCCAGGTCGTAGCGGGTGCTGCGGCTGTCCTGCACCACCAGGCCCAGGCGCTGAAAACTCACCAGATACCGGTGCGCCTTGGCCGCGCTCATGCCCGCGTCAGCGGCCAGGTCACGCAGCATCAGCGGGCCCGCCGAACGGGTCAGGGCCTCCAGCAGGGCAAAGCCCACTTCCACCGATTGAATGCCTGCACGCGTCTTATCCATCTGCACTAGAATCCGCTGGTTTTCGTTTAGTTAAACCAATTTAACTATTCGTAATTTGTTGTGGATCAGATCCACGCATTGCCCGAGATTGCCACCCCTTGCTGGAGCCCCGCTTCCCATGAAACTCGCCACCTACAAAGACGGTTCGCGTGACGGTCAACTGGTCGTCGTCTCGCGCGATCTGAGCACCGCGCATTATGCGACTGGCATCGCCAGCCGCCTGCAGCAGGTGTTGGACGACTGGAACTTCCTCTCGCCCCAGCTGCAGGACCTGTACGACCAGCTCAACCAGGGCAAGACCCGCCATTCTTTTGCGTTTGATCCCCAGCAGTGCATGGCGCCGCTGCCCCGGGCCTACCAGTGGGCCGATGGCTCGGCCTACCTGAACCACGTCGAGCTGGTGCGCAAGGCGCGCAACGCCGAGGTGCCCGCCACCTTCTACAGCGACCCCTTGATGTACCAGGGCGGCAGCGACGACTTCATCGGCCCGCGCGACGACGTGGTGGTGCCCAGCGAGGCCTTTGGCATCGACTTCGAGGCCGAGATCGCCGTCATCACCGGTGACGTGCCCATGGGCACACCGGCCGACCGCGCGCTGGACGGCATCCGCCTGGTGATGCTGGTCAACGACGTGTCCTTGCGCAACCTGATCCCGGCCGAGCTGGCCAAGGGCTTTGGCTTCTTCCAGAGCAAACCCGCCACCGCTTTCAGCCCGGTGGCCGTGACCCTGGACGAATTGGGCAGCGCCTGGGACCAGGGCCGCCTGCACCTGCCGCTGCAGTCGGTGTGGAACGGCCGTCAGGTCGGTTTGTGCGACGCCGGCCCGGAGATGACCTTCCACTTCGGCCAACTGATCGCCCACATCTGCAAGACCCGCAACGTGCGCGCCGGCTCCATCGTCGGCAGCGGCACCGTCAGCAACCAGGGCGAGACCGACGCCCAGGGCCGCAGCCACTGGCCCAAGGGCTACAGCTGCATCGCCGAGCAGCGCTGCATCGAAACCATCCAGAGCGGCCAGCCGGTGACCCCATTCATGAAGTTCGGCGACACCATTCGCATCGAGATGAAGGGCCCGGACGGCCGCAGCGTCTTCGGGGCCATCGAGCAAAAGATCGTCGAGTCGGCGGCCTGAACGGCCCACAGCCCCGCACTGGACCGGGGACGACCTCGGTGCCATGTCACGGCCGATGAACAGCGTTTCGCGCTGGGTCTGCACGGTTTGGTCGCAAAGCCCCTGACGGCTCGGCCCCCGCCTCCTACATTCGCTTCCAAGGCCCTCGGGTGAGGGCTGGCAAACGAATTCAGGAGGTTCCCCATGTCGTTCCAAGCTACCCTCATGTCCGTGGCCCGTCCGGCCGCTCGCGCCCTGGGCGCTCTGGCCTTGTTGGCCGCCGTTGGCTCCGCGCAGGCTTTTCAATCGGGTTTTCGCAGCCTGACGGTGGCCGGCCCCGAGCCCATTCCCGTCGCCTTGTTCTACCCCACCGAAGCGCCGGCCCGCGCCCTGCCCATGGGCCCGTGGTCGCCCGTGGTGGCGCCCGGTGCGCCGGCGGTGGCGCGCTTCAAGGGCTTGATCCTGCTGTCCCACGGCACCGGTGGCAGCGAGCTGGGCCACCACAACCTGGCCACGCGCCTGGCCCAGGAGGGCTATCTGGTGGCCGCGCCGCGCCACCCGCAAGACGACTGGCAGAGCCGGGCCCTGGTGCGTTCGGGTCAGTACTTTGGCGAGCGGGCACGCCAGGCCAGCCGGGTGCTGGACGCCGTGCTGGCCGACCCGGCCTGGGCCGAGCGCATTCCGGCCGGCCGCATCGGCGCCCTGGGCCACTCGGCGGGCGGCTACACCGTGCTGGCGCTGGCCGTGGGGTCGGCCGTGCCGGCGCGCGCCGGGGCGCATTGCCGCACCGTGCGTGACGATCCGGGGTTTTGCCAACTGGGCCAACTGAGCGCCACAGGGTCTGCCGCCCCGGCCGAGGCGCCGCGTGAAAGCCCGGTGCAAGTGGGTGACGCTCGCGTGCAGGCTGTGCTGGTCATGGCGCCGGTGGGGGTGGTGTTCGCCCCTGAGGCGCTGGGCCAGGTGCGCCGCCCGGTGAAGGTCTACACCGCCGAGCACGACGAGGTGCTCAACAGCCGCTACCACGGCCAGTACGTGGCGGGCGCCGTGCCCGGGGCCGAGGCGGAGCCTGTGAAGGGGGCCGGGCACTTTGCGTTCATGGCCGCGCCGCTGCAGTCGCTGCGCTCGGATGCCGGTGACCCGGGCGCCGACCCGGCGGGCTTTGACCGCGCTGCCTTCCAGGCCCGTCTGGCCGAGGATGTGGTCGCCTTCTTCAACCGCAGCCTGCCCTGAGGTGGCGCCGCGCCCGGCCAGGGCGCGGCCTTGTTCAGCCGTGCAGCAACTGCGGCACCAGCACCTTGAGGCCACGCAGCGCCATCTCCACCGAGATGGCCACCAGCACCAGGCCCATCAGGCGCTCGAAAGCCAGCACCACGCGCTCCCCGATCAGGCGCTGGATGCGTTCGGCCAGCAGCAGCACCACGGCGCAGACCGCCATGGTCACGCACAGGGCACCCACCCATTCCAGGCGCCGCTCGGGCGCTTGAGAAACCAGCAGCAGCACGGTGGCCAAGGCCGAGGGGCCGGCCAGCGCCGGAATGGCCAAGGGCACGATCAGGGGTTCGCCTTCGGGCAAGGTCCCGCTTTCCTTGGCGCTGGGAAACACCATGCGCAAGGCGATCAGGAACAGCACCACCGCCCCGGCCAGTTGCAGGGCCAAGTCGCTGAGGTTCATCTGGCGCAGAAAGCCCTCGCCAAAGAACATGAAGGCCAGCAGCAGGCCGAAGGCGATCAGCACCTCGCGCAGGATCACCAGCGGACGCCGTGCCGGTGGCACGTCGCGCAAGGCGTTGGCAAACAGGGGGATGTTGCCCAGCGGATCGGTGATCAGCAGCAACAAGATGGTGGCGGAGGTGAAGGTGTAGCTGGTCACGGCGGGCTCAGGCCTGGTAGACGGTGTCCAGCGACTCGAAGCCCTTGACCTCGATCGGGTTGCCAAAGGGGTCGCAGAAGAACATGGTCCATTGCTCGCCGGGCTGGCCGGCAAAGCGCCGTTGCGGCGGCAGCACGAACTCAGTGCCCGCAGCTTGCAGGCGATCGGCCAGGGCCTGCCAGTCGGGGCGCTCCAGGATCACGCCCAGGTGAGGCATGGGCACCAGGTGGTCGCCGACATGGCCGGTGCGCTCGGTCTTGAAGGGCGTGCCCAGGTGCAGCGAGATCTGGTGGTTGAAGAAGTCGAAGTCGACCCAGGTGTCGGTGCTGCGGCCTTCGCGGCAACCCATCACGTCGCCATAAAAGCGGCGCGCCGTGTCCAGGTCGGTGACGTTGAAGGCAAGGTGAAACAGGCTTTTCATGCGCCAAAGCATAGCAGCGCAGGCCTGGCGGCCCGGCCCCTGGCGGCACCTTCCTCCACGTCGGGGCGGGGGCTTTCAGGCTTTGCGGGCGCGCCCGGGCAGGCGCCGCGCCAACTCGGCCAGGCTGGCCCGACCGGCCTCGTAGCCGGCCTGGATCAGTTCCTTGCGGGCGTTGAAGTCGGTGCTGCTGAAGCGAGCGGTGTCCGGGCGGATCAACAGGTCGGCCTGCTGGGCTTCCAGCTGGGTGATGGCGCGGCCCATGATCTCAAAGGACTGCAGGATCACCTCGTACAGCCCGGCGCCCGTGTTGTTGCGCGGCTGGGCGCCCACGTCCAGCGCGATGACAAAGTGGGCGCCCAGGGCGCGCGCCTGGCGCACCGGCAGCGGGCTGACCAGGCCGCCGTCGACCAGCTCCACGCCCTGCACCACCGTCGGTACAAAGACGCCCGGGATGGCGCAAGAGGCCCGTACCGCCTGGCCGGCATCGCCGCTGCGCAAGGCCACCACCTCGCCCGTGGCCAGTTGGGTGGCGACGGCGCAAAACGGCAGGCGCAGGCGCTCGATCGGCTGCTGGCGCAGGTACTCGTTGACCAGGCGCTGCAGTGCCTCGCCGGCGAACATGCCGCGCTTGTTGGCCGAATTGATGTCGGCCACGTCGAGGTCGCGCACCTTGAGGGCCACCTCCTCGATCTGCCAGGGGCTGAAGCCTGCGGCATAAAACGCACCCACCAAGGCGCCCGCGCTGCTGCCGGCCACCACGTCCGCGCGGTAACCGGCCTCGTCCAGGGCCTTGAGCACACCGATGTGGGAAAAGCCCCGTGCCGAGCCACCGCCCAGCGCCAGGCCCAGTTTCACGGGGGCATTGGCTGGGGGCGCGTTTTGCACACGGCCGCTGCTGGCGCTGGGTTTGGGCGCTGCGGGGCTGGGGCTTTGAGCGCTGGCGCTCAGCCATTGGCTGCCAGCGGCCAGGGCGGCCCCCAGGGCCAGTCGGCGCGCGGGACGGGGGGCGCCGTGCATCAGGCGCCCGTGGCTGGGCGAACCAGGCCGCGGTCCATCAAGGACTTGAGTTGCTCCCAGGCCGACTCAAAGGCATTGGGTGCTTCGCCCCGGGTGATCTGCTCGACCTTTTCGTCCAGGATCAGCACCTCGACGCGGCGGTTCAGCCGGCGCCCCTCCTCGGTCGCATTGGAGGCCACGGGGCGCTTGAAGGAGTAGCCGACCGTGCTCAGGCGCTGGGCCGGCACGCCCAGGGCTTGCAGTGCGTTGCGCACGGTCTGGGCACGCGCCTCCGACAAGGCCTGGTTGGTGGTGGCCGAGCCGGTGTTGTCGGTGTGGCCTTCGAGCACCACGGGGCGCTCGGTCTTGGTCATCAGCAGGGTGCTGATGCGCTGCAGGTAGGGGCCGGATTCGGTCGGGTTCAGCGTGGACTGGCCCAGCTCGAACAGGGCCGCGCTGGGCAGAAAGATCTGCACGCCGCGGTCGGACTGAGCGATGGGCAAGGTCGGGCCGCTGTAGGGTGCCACGGCGGCGGGTGCCGGGGCCGGGGCGGCTGGCGGGGGGCTTTGGCAGGCCAGCAGGCTGGCGCACAGCAGGGGTGCGGCAAGCCGCGCGGCGGCCCGGCGGACGAAAGAGAGGGTCGGCATGGCGATCGGTTCGGGGAGTGCGGGACGCGGCGGATTATGGAAAACAAAGCCCGCCAAAAACCAAGGGGCGGCCCTCGCCCGCGAACGGAAGCGTGATTTTTAGCGCACAAAGCGGCTGATCTTGGGGCAGATCGCGCGTGATGGCGGTGTTTTTGAGCCTGGGGCTGGCGTCGATGGGGCTGCCCAAGCGGACAAAAGCCCTGGCCGCGCAAGGCGTTCAGGGCTGCTGGGGCGGCGCGCAGGCCGCCGTGGGGCCGGCGCTGGGCCGGGGTCTCAGGGCTCAGGCGGCGGCCGAGGCCGGGTCGGCTGCGAGCTGGTCGAACTTCTTGAAGTACTGGCGGGCCAGTGCCACGACCTGGGCGTCACTCGGGTGGTCGGCGCTCAGCGAGTCGACGATCAGGGCCGCCACGGCCTTCTGGTGTTGCTGGCACCAGTCGCGGAAGGTGTTGCGGGTCAGGCCCGGGCCCGTCAGCAGCACCTCGCGGGTGCCCACCAGGGCTTGGGCGATGGCGCTGAAGTAGGTCGCGTCATCGGTGGCCTTGCCTTGGTGCTTGTGGTGGCTGCGCGACTTGATGCGCTGGGCTTCGACGTGCTCGCGGTCAAACATCAGCACATGGGCTTCAGAGTGGTCGAGCCAGACAACAGCGTGGTAGGTGCTCATAGCGTTTCCTTTGGCAATACAGGGGTCAAAAAAACAGTGAAAGTGGTCCGCCAGGGCTGCGTGCCTCAGGCGTGGCGCGCGTGTTCCAGGGCTTCCTGGCAGTGGATGCAGCGCTCGGCTTCCGGGGCCGCATGCAGGCGTGCGGCTGGAATGTCGGTGCCGCACTCGGTGCAGGCCCCGTAGTGGCCGTCGGCGATGCGCTGCAGTGCGGCGTCAATGGCGGCGATTTCGGCGGTTTCGCGTTCGTCCAGGGCAAAGGCCAGCTCGCGCTCGGTGGCGGTCTGGGCGTGGGATTCCTCCGGCTGCGGTGCGCGGCCCTGGGCTTCGGCGCGGTCCACCAAGCCGCCCCGTTGTTGGGTCAGTTGGGCCAGCAGCGAGGCGCGTTGTGCCTGCAGTTGATCGCGGTAAGGGGTGGTGAGGTGGTGGTGCATGGAAAAACTGCCTTTCTGCTGCCCGCTGCGCGGGTGGGTCGCGGGGGGCGCGACGCCTGCTGGGGCATGACTTCATGATCTGCCCCTGGCCGGCTGCTGTCTTTGATCCCAATCAAGCGCGCAGGGCCTGCGCCGGGCCGGTGACTGCGGGTCCAGCCCGCTGGGGCCGTGCGCCCATCCCCTTCAGAATGGCTCGGTATGTGAACCCCAAGACAAGACAGGAGACCGACCATGACCCCCTCTTCAAGACATGACGACGCCTACGCACGCTACACGACCCTGCGCATCCAGCGCCGGGGCGAGGCGGGTGCCGTGCTGGACGTGCAAATGCGCGCGCTCAACGGCAAGTTGCCCACCGCCGACAGCGATGGCCACCGCGAGTTGGCCGAGATCTGGCGCGAAGCCTCGGCCGATGAGCAGGTGCGCGTGGTCGTGTTGCGCGGGGAGGCCGGCGGCTTTTCGGGCGGCGGCGACCTGGCCATGGTGGAACAGATGAGCCAGGACGACGCCACGCGCGTCCGGGTCTGGAAAGAGGCGCGCGATCTGGTCTACAACCTGATCAACTGCGACAAGCCCATCGTCAGTGCGATGCATGGGCCCGCCGTGGGTGCAGGCCTGGTGGCGGGCTTGCTGGCCGATGTGTCCATTGCCGCGCGCAGCGCGCGCATCGTGGATGGCCACACCAAGCTGGGTGTGGCGGCCGGCGACCACGCGGCCATGGTCTGGCCCCTGCTGTGCGGCCTGGCCAAGGCCAAGTACCACCTGCTGCTGTGTGAGCCCCTGTCGGGCGAAGAGGCGGAGCGCATCGGTCTGGTCTCGCTGGCGGTGGACGAGGCCGACTTGCTGCCACGCGCCTACGAGGTGGCGGACCGCCTGGCCGCCGGCAGCCAGAACGCCATCCGCTGGACCAAGTACGCGCTGAACAACTGGCTGCGCCAGGCCGGGCCCACCTTCGACGCCTCGCTGGCGCTGGAGTTCATGGGCTTTGCCGGCCCCGACGTGCGCGAAGGCATTTCGGCCTTGCGCGAGCGCCGGCCAGCCCGTTTTTGAGGTCTGGCGGGGCGCGCGCGTCCAGCTCAAGCCCGGGGTGAATCCCTCGGGCACGGCATGCTGGCAGCTTTGGCCAGCATGTGAGGGCTTGCTTACTTCTTGTTGCGGGCCAGCATCAGCGCCGTGTTGGTCTTGCGGTCGGCGTTGATCTTTTGCACATGGGGGCGTTCGCCCAGGCGCTTGAGGTAGTCGCGCACCGGCAGGTGCTCCAGGAAGTCACGCCCGTAAACGATCTTGGTGGCGCCACTGATCAAGGGCAAATGCACCACGGCGGCGCAGTCGGCCAGGGTGAACTGCTCCCCGGCGATGAACGGCTTGTCGAATTGGGTCAGGCGAGCCAGGCCGGCGATGTTCTTTTCGAGTTGCGCGGCTGTTTTGGCTTGGGTGCCATCGCTGACCTGGCCACCGAAGAAGGCTTGCGGGTAAATCTGGCGGGCCACCAACTCCAGGTGCAGTTCCAAGAAGGTGGTGATCTCGTGCACTTTGGCGGCGGCAAATGGGTCGGCTGGCAGCAGCGGGTGTTCGGGGTGGGCGCGCTCCAGGTAGTTCTGGATCACTTCGGACTCACACAGCGCGCCTTGGGGGGTGCGCAGGTAGGGCACTTTGCCCAGCGGGCTGGCGCTCAAGTCCACCTCCCCAACCCAGGCCAGTTCTTCCTCAAAAGGAAGGCCTTTTTCCAGCAGGGCCAGTTTGACCTTGTTGTAGTAGTTGCTGGCAGAAAATCCGCAAAGTTGAAGCATGGAGGTCTCCGGGGGCGTTGTGTTGTGTTGAGGGGCTGATCGAGCAGCCCGGCCTATCGTAAAGCGCGCGTTGCCGTTCGAGCGTCTCTGGCTTGACTGGCTTGACTTTCGGCATAATTCGCTCCGTGAAAACCCTAGGTTCCCGCCCCCACATGGCCCAGTTCGTGCTGGCCTGGTTCGTGCTTTTTGTGAGCGCGTCGGTGGCGTCGCCCCTGATCAAGCCGGTGGACCTGCAATTGGTTTGTTCGGCGCTGGGGGCCAGCCGCTGGGTGGACCGTGAGGCCTTGGGCTCGGAAGCGCGCGACACCCCTGGGTCGACCCTGGATTGCCCGGCCTGCTTGCCTGGGCTGATACCCGGTCCCGCCCCGGTGCCGGCTTGGGCCCTCCGGGGGCTGGGGTCTGCCCTGGTCCTGCCTGCCCCGCCCGGGTTGTGGGCTGGGGCCCGACCGACGCCTTTTGCGGCCCGTGCCCCGCCTGTGTTGTCCTGACTTGGTTTGTTGGGCGCCCACGCGACCGTGAGCCGCCCCCCCGTCAGCCTTTGGTTCGAGCTGCTGCATTTTTTGAGCGGGCAGCTGACCACCAGACAACACAAGGAGGTCGAGATGACCCAAGAAGTTTTGCAAGACACCCAGCCTGCCACCGCCGCCGAAGCGCGTGCCCTGGCCATGGGCGAGCGTTTGCTTGATGCCGGCCAGGTGGGCCCGGTGTGGCGCGTCACGCGCGGTGTGTTCCGCCTGGAGCGCCTGAGCGACGAAGGCTGGTCTTTCGTGCAACTGGCCTTGCCCGGCGACCTGATCGGGGTGGAAGCCCTGTGCTCGGACGCCTATGCGTTTGGCGCCACCGCGGTGGTGGACAGCGAGGCCGTCGCCCTGACCCTGGAGAGCGACAGCTTGCGCCACCAGGTGCTGGCCGACGCCTTCTTGCAGCAGCAGCGCCGCAGCGCCGAGGCCGTGCGCCTGCGCAGCGGTACCGTGGCCAGCCGGGTGGACCATTTCCTGGCCACACTGGCGCACGCCACCGGCGTCATCACCCAGCGGGTGCGTGACTGCGACCTGCCTTACCTGCGCGACATCGCCCTGATCGTGGACTCGGCCCCCGAGAGCGTGTGCCGCGCCATGGGCAGCTTGGTGGCGCCGCGCACCCGCGCGCGCCCAGCCCGCCGCAAGCTGAGCCCCGCGCTGGCGTAAAAGCCACAGCCCGCCTCGGCAAGCGGATGGGCGGCATTGCATAATGCGAGGCCATGCAAACCCTGCGCTCGCTTCGAACCATCGTCCAGCTGATGCTGGCGTGTTTCGTGCTGTCGCTGGGGGTGGCGGTGGCCTCGCCTTTGGTGGCGCCGCAGTCCATGGAATTGGTGTGCTCGACCGCTGGGGCGGTGAAGCTGCTGGTGAAAGCCGAAGACGGCGTGCAAGAGCAGCGCGGTCACACCCTGGATTGCCCCCTGTGCGCCGCGCTCGGGGCACCGATTGACGTGCCCAACGTGGCACTTCCCCTGGTCCAGCCCCTGGGCCATGTGCTGCAAAGCATCCCGGCGGCCCGCATCGCGGCCCTCACCGCCGCGCCCCTGCCGCCCCGCGGCCCCCCGCTGAACGCCTGAACCCCCACCCCTTGGCTGTCCGTGCCCGGCTGTGCGCCACGCGGACGCTGTGTTGTGTTCTTTTCAGGAGTTCCCATGCGCCCAAGTCGCATGGCCGTGGCCCTGGCCACCGCCTTTCCCCGGGCTTTGCCCGCCGTGTTCACCCCTTTTCTGATCGCGGGCCTGTCCCCGGTCATGGCCCAGGCGCAAGACGCCGCCCCCAGCAAGTCGCTGGGCGTGGTCACCGTCACGGGCGGGCAGCCGAGCTCGCTGCCCACGCAAATCCCCACCACCATGGAGAGTGCGACCCGCGAGCAGATCCAGGAAACCATCAACGCCACCGACAGCGAAGACGCGCTCAAGTATTTCCCCAGCCTGTTGGTGCGCAAGCGCTACATCGGGGACTACAACCACGCGATCCTGTCCACCCGCGCCTCGGGCACGGGCAACAGCGCGCGCTCCATGGTCTATGCCGACGGCATCCTGCTGTCCAACCTGCTGGGCAACGGCGTCGGCGGTTTGAGCTTCCCGCCGCGCTGGGGCCTGGTCACGCCGGAGGAGATCGAGCGTGTGGACGTCATGTACGGCCCCTTCTCCGCTGCCTATGCGGGCAACTCGGTGGGCGCCGTGGTCGACTATGTGACGCGCATGCCCACCCAGTTTGAAGGCCATGTCTCGGCAGGCTTCGTGGTCCAGCCCTTCAGCCTTTACAACACCAACGACACCTACCGCGCTTGGCAGACCAGCGCTTCGATCGGTAACCGCAGCGGCGACTGGTCCTGGTGGCTGAACTTCAACCACACCGACAGCGATGGCCAGCCACTGACCTTTGCCACCCGCCTGGTCAGCGCCGGCACCGCCAGCAGCGCGGGCACCGCGGTCAGCGGCGCCGTGGCGGGACGCAACAACGCCAACGCCCGCTGGCTCATCCTGGGCACGGGCACCCAGTACCACACGCGCCAGGACCACGCCAAGGCGAAGGTGGCTTACGACTTCTCGCCCACGGTGCGGGCCAGCTACACCCTGGCGACCTGGCAGAACACGTCGCAGGGCAGCCCCTCGTCCTACCTGCGCAATGCCGCCGGCCAAAGCGTTTACAGCGGTGCCATCAACGTGGGCGGCACCGCGTTCTCGGGCAGCCAGGCCCTGACCGGTGGCGACTTCGTGCAGAGCCAGCAAGAGAGCATCCATGTGATGCACGGCCTGTCGGTCAAGAGCCACACCCAGGGGGTGTGGGACTGGGAGCTCAGTGGCAGCCTGTACAACTACCAGCGCGACCAGTTGCGCCAGAACGCCGCCAGCAACCCGCTGCCCAATGCTTCTTTGGGCGGTGCGGGGACCGTGGCCGATGGCCGGGGCACCGGCTGGAACACCCTGGCCGCGCGCGGCACCTGGCGGCCCGAAGGCGTCAAGGGCACGCATGTGTTTGACTTCGGCGTCCAGCAAGACAGCTACCAGCTCAGCTACGTCACCTCCAACATCAGCGGCAACTGGCTGAGCGACCCGGGCGGCAACCTGGCCGCCAATGTGCAGGGCAAGACCCAGCTGCGCAGCCTCTGGGGCCAGGACGTCTGGGCCCTGGCGCGCGATTGGAAGGCCGTGCTGGGCCTGCGCCTGGAAAACTGGAGCGCCTACGACGGTCTGACCGCTTTCTCGGCCAGCAGCTCGCAAAACTACGCCAAACGCAGCGAACAGTTCGCTTCGCCCAAGTTCGCGCTGTCCTACCAATGGCAGCCGGACACCGTGCTCAAGGCCTCGCTGGGCCGGGCCGTGCGCTTCCCCACCGTGGCTGAACTGTATGGCGCGACCTCGACCACCAACTCGCAGTACATCAACGACCCCAACCTGAAGCCCGAGAAATCGTGGACCGGCGAGCTGAGCGCCGAGAAGGACCTGGGCAATGCCCTGGCCCGCCTCACCTACTTTGCCGAGAACACCCGCGACGCGCTGTACTCGCAGTCGCTCTACGACACCAACGCCAACCGCACCATCAGCCGCGTGCAGAACGTGGGCCGCATCGCCACCCAAGGCCTGGAAGCGGCCTACAACGGCCAGGGCGTGGGCTGGCGTGAGCTGGACCTGAGCGGCAGCGTCACCTACGCCCACTCGGTCATCAAAGAGAACGCGGGCTACGTCAGCACCCCGGGCGACACCCTGGGCAAGCAGCAGCCCAACATCCCGAAGTGGCGGGCCACCGCCTTGGCCACCTGGCGCTTCAACCCGCAGTGGAGCACCAGCCTGGGCGCGCGCTACAGCGGTCCGCAGTACCGCACGCTCAACAATGCCGACGTCAATGGTTATGCCTACATGGGGGTGAGCAAGTACTTCACCACCGACCTGCGGGTGCAGTGGCGCATCAACAAGACGCTCACCGCCTCGTTCGGCATCGACAACCTGAACAACTACAAGTACTGGAACTTCCACCCCTACCCGCAGCGCAGTTACCACGCCAACCTGAGGGCGGATTTCTGATGCCGGGATGCCAAACCAACCAGCGTTCTTCACGGGAGAAACCCATGTTCTGGATTCGCCTTGTCGGTGCCAGCGCCGCCTTGTTGTCGGCCCTGGCCTCGGCCCACGTCACCCTGGAGCAGCCGCAGGCCGCTGCGGGCAGCGCCTACAAAGCGGTGTTCAAGGTCGGCCACGCCTGCGCCGGGGCCACCGCCACCACGGGCATCACGGTGCGCCTGCCTGCGGGCTTTCGGGGCGCCCAGCCCATCCCCAAGGCAGGCTGGACGGCGCGCGTGCAGCGGGCCCCGCTGGCCGTGCCTTACGAGAGCCATGGCCGGCGCATCACCGAAGACGTGGTCGAGGTCAGTTGGCGTGCCAACAACGCCGACGCGGCCTTGCCCGGCGCCTTCTACGACGAGTTCACCGTGCGTGGCACACTGCCCGCGAGCGAAGGCGCGCTGTGGTTCAAGGTGCTGCAAAGCTGTGATGTGGGCGAGGCCGACTGGGCGGAAGTCCCGGCCAGTGGTACGTCCACCGAAGGGCTGAAAGCCCCGGCAGCCCGCTTGCTGCTCGGCCCCGCTCCGGCTGCGGTCCATGTGCACTGAGGCCTGAACCATCGGCCCATCGCCGCGGGGGCCCGTGCCCTTGCCGAACGGGCTGCTTCCACCGGCACCTCGAACCTGGGGCGCCACGGTATTACTTTTTTGCTTTCTTCCTTTTCATGGAGTTTTTCATGCGCAAGTTCTCCTCCTGCCTGGGCGCTGCCTTGCTGGCCCTGTCCTTCACCGCAGGCGCCCAAGTGGTCGATGTGAAGAGCGCCTGGGCCCGTGCCAGCGTGCCGGGTCAAAAGGCCACCGGCGCCTTCATGACCCTCACCGCGCCAGCGGGCGCCACCTTGGTCGGCGTGCGCTCGCCGGCGGCGGGCGTGGCCGAAGTGCACGAAATGAAGATGGACGGCGACGTGATGAAAATGCGCGCCATTCCCTCCCTGGCCCTGCCCGCGGGCCAGGCGGTGGAGCTCAAACCCGGTGGCTACCACCTCATGCTGCTCGACCTGAAGGCGCCACTGGCCAAGGACAGCCAGGTGCCCATCACCTTGGTGCTGCGCGACGCCAAGGGCGTGGAAAGCCAGTTGGAGCTCAAAGTGCCGGTCCAGGCCGTGGCGCCGGCAGGCGGCATGGCCGGGCATTCGCACTGAGCTTCCGGGCGGTCGTCCTCGTCCGCCCAATCGTTGTCCCGCATGGCGGGGACGGATGGCCTTCAGTTAAGCTGAGCCCCCTCAGAACACACAATGACGGAGCAAGGCATGAGCGATTCCACCCCCTTCGGTTTTGGTAAGTTGGTCCCGGGTTTCGAGTTCCTGCAAAACCTGGCCCAATCCGCGGTCAAAGGTGCGTCGCAAGGCCTGCCGCACATGCCCAGCCTGTCCCATTGGGTGGCGCCGACCATGAACGTCGAAGAGCTGGAAAAGCGCATCGAAGAGCTCAAGGCCGTGCAGTTCTGGCTGGATCAAAACTCGCGGGCCCTCAGCGCCACGGTGCAGGCGCTGGAGGTGCAAAAAATGACCTTGGCCACGCTCAAGGGCATGAACTTCAGCATGGGCGACCTGGCCGAGTCCTTCAAGCTCAAGACAGCCGACGTGATGGCCAACGTGCAAAAAGCCAGCGACACCTTCACCGGTGCCGCGCGCGCAGCGGCCAGCGCCGCCGGCCCCACCCCGGCGCCGCCGCCAGAACCCACCCCCGCCCCTGAGGCCGCGCCCCCCGCGCCTGAAGCGGCCGCGCCGGCGGCAGACGCCGAGGCCGCCCGCCCCGGCGTGGTCGACCCGCTGCAGTGGTGGGGTGCGCTGACCCAGCAGTTCCAACACATTGCCAGCAGCGCTTTGAAGGACGCTGCTTCCGCCAGCGCCCTGGACGGCAGCCACCAGTTGGCCCGCGAGGCCTTCAAGACCGCCGCAGAGACGGTGGCCAAGACCGTGGGCGCCGGCCTGGAGGCCGCCAAGGCCGGCACACGTGCTGCGGCGCCCAAAGCGGCCAAGGCCGCCGCCAAAAAGCCAGCCGCCCCGGCGGCCAAAAAAGCCCCGGCCAAGAAGGCCGCCACCAAGGCCCCTGCACGGCGCAGCAGTCGCTGAGAGGGTCGGCCCGCCCAACTTGCGTGCGGCGGGCCATTTTTGCGGTTGAATGGGGGGTCTGACCTAGCGGAGCCTCCATGTCTCTTTTCCCTTCGGGCCATGCCACCCACCCCCAGTGGCGCATGGCCGCCAGCCTGGTGCTGGCGCAGTTGCGTGCCCAGATGGCCTTGCCCGAGTACGCGCACAGCCCCTCGCTGGGCCTGCTCTACATCACCGACCACTACGCGCCCGAGGCGCAAGACCTGCTCGATTTCCTGTCGGCAGAGCTGCCCGAAGTCACCGACTGGGCCGGCACCGTGGGTGTGGGCGTGTCGGCCAACAACGCCGAATACTTTGACGAGCCCGCCCTCAGCGTGCTGCTGTGCGACCTGCCAGCCCACCACTACCGGGTGTTCTCCGGTGTGGCGCCGCTGGGCCTGGGTTTTGAGCCCCACACCGCCTTGGTCCATGCCGACGCCAGCACGCCTGATGTGGCCGAGCTGATTGCCGAAATGGCCGAGCGCACGGCCACCGGTTACCTGTTTGGCGGCCTCGCCGCCAGTCGCCAGGGCACGGTGCAGTTCGCCATGGGGGGCGACGGCAATATGCGCGGCCAGGGCGCGGCACGCGGTGTCTTCAGCGGGGGCCTGAGCGGGGTCGCTTTTGCCGAAGACGTGGCCTTGATCTCCCGCGTCACCCAGGGTTGCCTGCCGGTGTCCAAGGTGCACGAGGTCACGGCGGTGGACGGCCATGTGCTGCTCGAATTGGATGGTGAGCCCGCGCTGGGTGTGCTGCTGCGCGACCTGCAGGTCAGCCTGGATTTGCAAGGCCCGCAACGCAGCCCGGCGCTGCAAAAAGCGCTGGAAGTGGTGCGCTCCACCCTGGTGGGCCTGAGCTCGCCCGGCCAGGACAGCGTGGACCGCAGCGGCCACTTTGGCGCCGACGTGCTGGTGCGCCACATCATTGGCCTGGACCCGGCGCGCCAAGGCATTGCCGTGGCCCACCCGCTGGAAGTGGGCTTGCGGCTGGCCTTTTGCCAGCGCCATGTGCAGGCCGCGCGCGCCGACCTGATGCGCATCTGCGCTGAAATCCGCGAGGAGCTGGAGCCCGAGATGTGGCCGGCCGACCTGGCCACCCCCGGGGCGGGTGGCAGCGCTGCGGTGGCGCCGCAGCCGGCGCGGCGCATCGCGGGCGCGGTGTATGTGAGTTGCTCCGGGCGCGGAGGGCCGCATTTCGGCGGTCCCAGCGCCGAGCTGCAAATCCTGCGGCATGCCCTGGGCGACGTGCCCCTGGCCGGCTTCTTTGCGGGCGGCGAGATCGCCCGCCAGCACCTGTATGGCTACACCGGGGTGCTGACGGTGTTCACCACGCCGGCCTGAGCCTGGGCGATCAGGCGGTCGAACAGGCCACTGAGCAGCGCTTGTTCGCTGGGGCTGAGGCTGCCAAAGATGGCTTGGTTGCGCTGCTCGATCAGGGCCATGACCTGTTGCCAGGCGCGGCGGCCCGCTTCGGTCAGGCTCAGCACCACGCCGCGGCCGTCGTGCTCGCTGCCGGTTTTGCTGACCAGACCTTGCTCGACCAGGGACTGCGCCGCTCGGCTGGCCTGGCCTTTGTTGAGGTTGGCGCTGCGCGCCAGCGCGTTCACCGACAGGGGCTCAAACGCGCCGATCGAGGCCAGGCAGCGCCCGTCGCTCATCGACAGACCCGTTTGCGCGAGGTACGCGCGTTGGCTCTCCTGGTCGGTCAGCTTGTGCAGCAGGTGCAGTCGGTAGCTCAGGGTGCGTTCCAGGGCCAGGGGCGAGGCCGGGTCAGCGGGGTCAAGGCGTGGGTCCATGGCTCAAGTCTAAGACCAGGCCCTTGGGGCGGACCCGCTGGTGGACGGTCGTGGGATCGCCCACAATCCAGCGCGCAGCCCCCTGGCTTGCACCCACTTCAGCAGGAGACGCTTTCGATGTCCGATTCCCCCTCAACCCTTTCCCGGCGCCAGTGGCTGGGCCGTGGTGGCGCCGCCCTCGCGGCCTGGAGCCTGGGCGCCTGGACTTCGCCCGCCTTCGCCCAGCCGCGCCCGTTGCCGGCGTACGCCGCCTGGAAGGACGCCCCGTCCCTGATCGTGCACAGCAACACCACGATGGAGACCCGGCGCGGCGCTTTTGGCACCAGCGTCATCACACCGAGCAACCAGCTCTACATCCGCAACAACCTGCCGCCCCCGGAAGCTGCCATCTTGGCTCAGCGCGACGAGTGGGTGCTGGAGCTCGTGGGTGTGGCCCAGGCGCGCAGCCTGCGCCTGGCCGAGCTCAAGACCCTGGGCCTGGAGACCGTGGCCACCGTGTTGCAGTGCTCGGGCAATGGCCGCGCCTTCTTCCCCGGCAAACCGAGCGGCACGCCCTGGACCGTGGGCGCTGCCGGTTGCGTGGTCTGGAGCGGGGTGCCCGTGCGCAACGTGGTCAAGGCCTTGGGCGGTGTTCAGGACGGCATGAAGTTCTTGACCGGGACCGGTGGGGAGAAGCTGCCTGAGGGCATCGACCCCAAGAGCCTGGTGGTCGAACGGTCGGTGCCCCTGGCGGCGCTGGACGACGCCCTGCTGGCCTGGGAAATGAATGGTGAGCCGCTGTCGCTGGCGCATGGCGGGCCGCTGCGCCTGATCGTGCCGGGCTACCAGGGCGTGAACAACATCAAGTACATCCAGCGCCTGGCCTTCACGGCCCGCGAGACGGATGCGCGCATCATGGCCCACGGCTACCGACTCACGCCGCCGGGCCAGCAGCCTGACCCGGCCCAACCCTCGGTCTGGGAGATGGGCGTGAAGTCCTGGATCAACAGCCCCCAACCGGCCCAGGAGCCGCTGGCCGCCGGCCCGGTGCTGATCCATGGCGTGGCGTTTGGCGGTGTGCGCGGGGTGCAGCAGGTTGAGGTCTCGGTGGATGGCGGCAAGCAGTGGAAGCCGGCTGAACTGGTGGGGCCCGACCTGGGCCGCTTTGCCTGGCGCCAGTTCGCTTTCAAGACCACCCTGGCCAGTGGCACCCACCTGCTGGTCTGCCGGGCCACCGACACGGCGGGCCAGGTGCAGCCCCAGGCCCGGATGGACAACACCGGCGGCTACAACAACACCAGTTGGCTCGACCATGGCGTCAAAGTCCAGGTGGCTTGAGCCGATGCGCGCCATGCGAGGCGCTGCGGCCTGGCTGCTGGGCGCTGCCGCGTTGACCGGCGCCGGGGCGGTGCTGGCCCAGAACGCGTCGGAGCTGGCCTCGCAGCGCGGCCGTCAACTTTTCAACCAGGGCGCACCGGCCTGTGCGCTGTGCCACACCCTGAAGGACGCGGGCGCCACGGGTGAGATCGGCCCGGTGCTCGACGAGCTGCAACCCGAGGCCGACCGCGTGCTGCGCGCCCTGCGCCAGGGCGTGGGCGTGATGCCCTCGTTTGCCGGGCGCCTCAATGAGGCCGATCTGCAGGCCCTGGCCCAGTACGTGGCGCGGGCCAGCCGAGGCCAACCCTGAGCGGGGGCGGGGCGCCAGACCGGGTGATGAGGGCCCGGGCCTGACGCGTCACAAGCCCGGGGCACAATGCCCCTGGTCACGGTGGCCCGGGTTGGCTGGGCCCCGGCCCCGACCTGTTCCTAAGGACTTTTCGCCATGGCCTCATCCGCGCCCCCGCCCGCTGCCGGCGGGCTTGCCGAGCCCGCCCACCCCAACCAGTTTGCCCTGCTGGGCCAGCGCCGCTTCGCCCCGTTTTTCTGGACCCAGTTCGCCGGTGCGGCCAACGACAACCTGTTCAAGTTCGCCTTCACGGTGATGGTGACCTACCAGCTGCAGGTGGCCTGGCTGCCGTCCAGCCTGGCGGGGCTGGTGATCGGGGCGCTGTTCATCTTGCCCTTCCTGCTGTTCTCGGCCACCTCGGGCCAGCTGGCCGACCGCTGGGACAAGACCCGGCTGATGCGCCTGGTCAAGAACCTGGAGATCGCCATCATGCTGATCGCGGCCTGGGGCTTTGTCCAAAGCCAGGTGCCGGTGCTGCTGCTGTGCACCTTTTTGATGGGCCTGCACAGCACCTTGTTTGGCCCGGTCAAGTTTGCCTACCTGCCCCAGGTGCTCAATGAGCGCGAGCTGACCGGGGGCAACGGCATGGTCGAGATGGGGACTTTCGTGGCCATTTTGCTGGGTCAAGTGGCCGGCGGCCTGCTGGTGGCCGTGCCCGGCGTGGGGCCGAGCTGGGTCGCGCTGGGCTGCGTCGGCGTGGCTTTGTTGGGCCGGGGGGTGGTGCAGTTCATTCCGGCGGCCCCGGCCACCGACCCCGGCCTGAAGATCAACTGGAACCCCTTCACCGAAACCGTGCGCAACCTGCGCCTGGCGCGGCAGAGCCCGGTGGTGTTCCGCTCCCTGCTGGGCATCAGCTGGATGTGGTTTTTTGGCGCGGTGTTCTTGAGTCAGTTCCCCAGTTTTGCCAAGGACGTGCTGCATGGTGACGAGCAGGTGGCGTCGCTGCTGCTGGTGGTGTTTTCGGTCGGCATTGGTGTGGGCTCGCTGCTGTGTGAGCTGCTCTCGCGCCGCCATGTGGAGATCGGCCTGGTGCCCTTGGGCGCCATCGGCATGAGCGTGTTCGCGGTGGACCTGTACTTCGCTTCGCGCGGGCTGCCGGCCTCGGCGCCGCAGGGTCTGGCCACCTTTGTGGCGCAGGGCGCGCACTGGCGGGTGCTGGCCGACCTGGCGCTGCTGAGCCTGTTTGCCGGCCTCTACAGCGTGCCCATGTACGCGCTGATCCAGCTGCGCAGCCAGCCCACGCACCGGGCTCGCATCATCGCGGCCAACAACATCCTGAACGCGCTGTTCATGATCGCCAGCGCGGTGCTGGCAGGGGCCTTGCTGGCGCTGGGTTGCAGCATCGCCCAGGTGTTCCTGTTCGTGGGGCTGGCCAATGCGGTGGTAGCGACTTACATCTTCCTGCTGGTGCCCGAGTACCTGCTGCGCTTTGTGTCCTGGGGCCTGTCGCGCTTCATCTACCGCTTTCGCGTGCAGGGCGACCAGCACCTGCCGACCCAGGGGGCGGCGGTGCTGGCCTGCAACCATGTGAGCTTCATTGACGCAGTGCTGCTGATGGCCGCCAGCCCGCGCCCGATCTACTTTTTGATGGACCACCGCATCTTCCGCCTGCCGGTGCTGGGCACGCTGTTCCGGCTGGCGCGGGCGATTCCGATTGCGCCGCAAAAAGAAGACCCGGTGGCCTACGAAGCCGCTTTTGATCGGGCCGCCCAGGTGCTGCGCGAAGGCGATTTGCTGGCCATCTTTCCGGAAGGCGGCATCACACGCGATGGGCAGTTGCAACCCTTCAAGGGCGGCATCGTCAAGATCTTGCAGCGCGCCCACGAGGACGGGCTGGCGCCGCCGGTGATCCCGATGGCGCTGACCAACCTGTGGGGTTCCTTCTTCAGCCGCATCGAGCTGCGCGGCGGCGAGCCGGCGGCCATGGTGCGGCCCTTCCGCCGGGGCGTGTTCAACCGCGTGGGCCTGAACGTGGGCCCCGCCCTGTCGCCGGAGGGCCTGAGCCCCGAGCTGCTGCGAGCGCAGGTGGCGCAGCTGCTGGCGCCCGCGTCGGCGCCGACCTGAGGCCGCAGGCCCGAGGCCCTGCGCGAGGCTCGAGGTTCAGTCGGCCTGGGCTTCGACTTCGAAGCTCAGGCCCGCGTGGGCGCGCAGGCGCGTGATCAGGGCCTGGCCCAGCGCCGACGCCGAGGTCCAGATGCCGCCCGCGGTGTCTTGGCGGTCTTGCAGCAGGCAGACCGCCGACTCAGTGATCATCTTCGAGGTGGAGCCATAGCCTGGATCGCGGTCGCCCTTGACGCCCACGCGCAGGCTGTGGCCGGCGCTGTCCTGGCCCAGGAACAGCAGGTCGTAGAAGCCGGCCTCGCGTTCTTCACGCGAGGGGCCTTCGCCGGGCTGGAGGCCGCCTTCGGCGCCCAGCGACTTGTCGGCCGCCACGGCCTGGGCGATGGCCTGGCCCTTGTCGCCCGCGCCGGTGATCAGCATCTCGTCGTAGACAAAGTCGGCACCATACGCCTGACCCAGCAGGAAGTTGCTGCGGTGGATGTTGCGCGTGTTGATGGCCGCCATCACAAAGGGCGCCACCCACAGGCCCAGGGCTTCGTCGATCATGGGCTTGTGGCCCGGTGGCTGGGCTGGGCCCTCAAAACCGGGCGTCAGCGAGAAGGGGTTGCGCAGCAAGGCCATCACCGCCGGGTCTTGCGCGGCCGCGGCCAAGGTCGCTTTGAGGCTGGCGGCGGTGCCGCCCGAGAAGGTGCCCTTCATCTTGCGCACCCGACCGCGCACCCGCTGGGCGGGCTGGCCGAAGCGGGCCTTCATCTCGTCTTGCAGCAGCAGCACGCCGAGGTCAAACGGCACCGAGTCAAAGCCGCAGGAGAACACGATGCGCGCGCCGCTGGCCTGGGCCGTGGCCTGGTGCGCGTCGATCATCTGGCGCATCCAGGCGGGCTCGCCGCACAGGTCCACATAGTCCACGCCAGCCTGGGCGCAGGCGGCGACCAGCGGGCTGCCGTAGAGCTGGTATGGGCCCACGGTGCTGAGCACCAGGCGGGTCTGGGCCATCAGGGCCTGCAGGCTGTCGGCACTGGCGCTGTCGGTCACGATCAGCGGGGTGTCCGCGGGGGCGCCGACTTCGTCGCGCACGGCGGCCAGCTTGGCGGCGCTGCGTCCGCCCATGGCCCAGCGCAGGCCGCTGCCGGCGGGGTAGCGTTGCAGCAGGTACTCCACCACCAGGCGGCCGGTGAAGCCGGTGGCGCCGTGCACCACCAGGTCAAAAGGTTTCTTGCTCATGGCTTGGGTCTCCTCGGTCTGAGCCGCTGGGCGTGGACCCGGGATCGGGCCTGACCGGCAGGGCATGGGGCGGGATTGTGGCGCCCGGTAGCGCGCCGGTCTGTCGCCCAGGTGCCGCCCGGTCCGGGGCCCGCCGCTAGCGGGTCATGCTGGAGAAGGCGATCGCGCCCAGGGCCCGGCCCTGGCGGTCGCTCACGGTGCTGAGCGCCTTGAAGGCCTGGGCCTGCAGGCTGTCGGGCAGGCGCACCAGGCTCAGGCCTTCGACCACGGTGTCGCCCTTGAGCAGGGTCCACATCAGAAAGCGCAGCGCGCGCTCGGTGGCCTCGGGCTGGGCGCTGACGCGCGGCAGCAGCACAAAGCTGCCCATGGCGATGGGCCAGCTGGCGGCGCCGGGGCGCTGCGTCAGCGGGGCGTGGAAGTCGCCTTTGCTGACCCAGTCGCTGGCGCGCAGGGCGGCGCGAAAGCCCGCCATGCTGGGCGCCACAAACACCCCGGCCGCGTTGCGCAACTGGGCCGGGTTGAGGCCGTACTCGCCCACGTAGTTGAAGTCCACATAGCCGATGGTGCCCACCGTGTCCTGCACGGCCTGCACCACGCCCTGGCTGCCCTTGGCGCGGCCCACGCTGTCAACCCAGGCGATCTGGGTTTGGCGCCCGTACTGGCTTTGCCAGGCCGGGCTGACGCGCGACAGGTAGTCGGTGACGTAGTAAGTGGTGCCCGAGCCGTCGCTGCGTGCGATCGGGCGGATGGGCAGGTCGGGCAGGGTGAGGTCGGGGTTCAGGGCCTGCAGTTCGGGCGCGTTCCAGCGCGTGAGCCGGCCCAGGTAGATGTCGGCCAGCAGCTCGCCGCTCAGGCGCAGGCGGCCCCGGGGCACGCGCGGCAGGTTGACCACGGGCACGGCCCCGCTGACGAAGGTGGGCACCAGCACCAGTTGGTCGCGCTGCAGTTCGGCTTCGCTGGGTGCCACGTCGGACGCCCCAAAAGCCACCTCACCGGCGCGGATTTTTTTCAGGCCCGCCGAGGAGCCGCTGGCCTCGTAATTCAAGGTGACCTGGTGTTGCTGGCCATAGGCCTGACCCCAGGCGCGGTAGAGCAGGGCGGCGGCCGAGGAGCCCGCGCCGCTCAGGGTCTCCGCCGCCAGGACGGGGCTGATGCTGAGGGCCCAGCACAGGGCCGCGAGCAGGGCCGTGGGCCCTGGCGCGCCCGAGCGTGAGCGCCAGACCAGGGCTTGGCGGGCCGCCGTCAAAAAGCCGAAAGAGGTGGACATGGTGGCAACAGCGCGCCACCGCCCAGGCGGGGGTGAACAGCGCCCAAAAAGCGCTGATCCTAAGCGAGCTTTGTGACAAACGCTCGCGGGCTGGACCGGTCTCAGCCCTGGCTGGCGTGGATGCTGTCGCGCACCCGGGGGTAGATCTGCTGGTTCCACTTGCGTCCGCTGAACACACCATAGTGGCCCACGCCGGTCTGCACATGGTGGTTCTTCAGGTAGGGGCGCACATTGCTGCACAGGTCTTGCGCGGCCACGGTCTGGCCCACGGCACAGATGTCGTCGCGCTCGCCTTCGACGGTCAGCAAGGCCGTCCGGCGGATGGCGGCGGGGTTCACGGTGCGGCCCCGGAAGGTCAGCTTGCCCAGCGGCAGGTCATAGGTCTGGAACACTTTCTCCACCGTCTCCAGGTAGAACTCGGCGGGCAGGTCGTTCACCGCCAGGTACTCCTCGTAGAAGTTCTTCAAGGTGTCGGCTTCGTCAAATTCGCCGTCCACCAGGTGCTGGTACAGGTTCTTGAAGGACTGCTTGTGCCGCTCCGGGTTCATGCTGAGGAAGGCGCTCAGCTGCACAAAGCCGGGGTAGACGCGGCGCATGAAGCCGGCGTGGGGCCAGGGCACATGGCTGATCAGGTTCTTCTCGAACCACTCGATGGGCTGGCTGATGGCCAGGCGGTTCACCTCGGTGGGGTTGACTCGGCAGTCCACCGGGCCGGCCATCAGGGTCAGGCTGCGCGGCTGGGCCGGGTCCTTGTCCTCGGCCAGCAAGGCGGTGGCGGCCAAGGCGGCCACGCAGGGTTGGCAGACGGCGATCAGGTGGCTGCCCTCGCCCAGGTGGCGCATGAAGCGCATCAGGTAGTCGATGTAGTCGTCCAGGCCAAACGCGCCGGCGTGCAAGGGCACGTCGCGGGCGTTGTGCCAGTCGGTGATGTAGACGTCGTGGTCCTGCAGCAGGGTGCGCGCGGTCTCGCGCAGCAAGGTGGCGAAGTGGCCCGACAGCGGGGCCGCCAGCAGCACCACGGGCAGGGCCGGCTGGCCTGGCAGGCGCGGCTTGGCAAAGTGCAGCAGGGTGCCAAAAGGCAGGGTCAGCACGGCTTGCTCGGTCACCGGCACCGACTGCCCGTCCACCAGCACCTCGGTGATGGCATAGGGTGGGCGGCTGTGCGTCAAGCGCAGGCGTGAGAACACCTCGCTGGCGGCGGCCACCTGGCGCAGGGCGCTGCGCTCGGTGCCGGGCCACAGCAGGGCCGAGCCCAGGTGCTGGGCCAGCAAACGCAGCGGGGACATCAGATCAGACTGAAATTGATAGGCCTGATACAGCATGGCAGTCTTTCGGTGTGGTGCGGGACTGAGGCAAGTTGCGGGCCAAGCTGGGTACCCGAAGCGGTGCATGTGCGGGCTTCGGGGCATGGCACGGGCCTTGCAGGACGCTGACACGACACAGGAGCAAGCCATGGCCAAAGCGGTTTTGACGATCAGCAGCAAAAACTACGGAGCCTGGGCCTTGCGCGGCTGGCTGATGGCCCGATTGGCCGGTTTGCCCTTCAGCGAGAAGGTGATCTCCCCGGACGACCCCGACATGAAGGCCGAGATGCTCCTGCTGTCGGCCTCGATGCGTGTGCGGGCGCTGGACCACGAAGGCATCCACGTCTGGGACACCCTGGCGATTGGCGAGTACCTCAACGAGGTCTGCCCTGACGCGGGCCTGCTGCCCGAAGACCGCGCGGCGCGCGCCCACTGCCGTGCCATTTGCGGTGAGATGCACTCGGGCTTCAGCGCCTTGCGCTCCTCCTTGCCCATGAACATCAAGGCGCATTTCCCCAACTACAAGCTGTGGTCGCGGGCGCAAAGCGATGTCGACCGCATCTTGGTGATCTGGAACGAGTGCCTGAGCCGCTACGGTGGCCCCTACCTGTTTGGCGTGCAGCCCTGCATCGCCGACGCCATGTTCGCGCCCGTGGTGACGCGCTTCATGACCTATGACGTGGCGCTGGACCTGCCCAGCGCCGACTACTGCCGCACCGTGATGGCCTTGCCTGCCATGCAGGAATGGGTGGCTGCCGCGCAGCAAGAGCCCGACGAAATCGACGAACTCGACGCCGAGTTCTGAGCCTCCGCTCAGTGGCTGGGGTCGCCGCTGCACCAGAACCCGGCGCAGCGCCGCCTCAGCACGGTGCTCAGGCCCAGGGCGTGGGCGCCGGAATGGCACACACCGGGTCCACGTCGACGGTCTTGAAGTCGGCGGGTGAGACGATTTCCAGGTACTCCATGTCGGGCGAGTAGTCGAACAAGAAGTGCCGGATGCCTGGGCGCTGGTGCACGCAGTCGCCGGCCTGCACCAGGGTTTCCTGGTCTTCGTACATGAAGCGGGCCCAGCCCTTGAGCATGATCACGATCTGAAAATCCGCCTCATGGCGGTGCCATCCCGTGCCGGTTTCGGGGGCCATATTGGCCTTCACCAGGTGCGCGATCACCTTGCCGTGGGTGGCCTCGGCCACGCCCAGGTCTCGGTACAGGAAGAAATCGCGCAGACCGCCGCTGACGTACTCGTTGTCTGTGGGCTTGACGTGCGAAAACAGGGTGGAAGTTCGGTCCAGCATGAAAGACTCCTTTCGGGGGATGGATGTGCCGCAATGGGTTTGCTGCGCTGCAACATCAAGCACAAAGCATTCCCGCTGCGGCGCCCTGTTTTGGCGCGCTGCCGTCACCTGCAGGACGCCTCGGTAGGCCCTTGCACGGCAGGCTTGGCGGGAATTGGCTAGAGTGCGGTTTGGCATCCGCCCTCCGAGTCCCCCTGCGACATTCCACAGAGAAACGAGACAAGACCGTGAGCACTTCTTCCCTCCCCACCCGTTTTGGCAGCGGCCAGGCGGTGCGCCGCCTCGAAGACGAGGCCCTGCTGCGTGGCGCTGGCCGCTACACCGACGACCTGAACCTGCCCGAGCAGCACCACTTGGTGTTTTTGCGCTCGCCCTACCCGCACGCCCGCATCGTGTCGGTGGACACCAGCACGGCCCTGGGCCTGCCCGGTGTGCTGGCGGTCTACACCGGGGCCGATCTGGTGGCTGCCGGCGTCAAGCCCTTGCCGGGCAATGCCGGCTTCAAGCGCGCCGATGGCGTGGCCGCTTCGCCGCCGCGCTGGCCGCTGGCCCATGAGCGCGTGCGCTTTGTGGGTGAGGCCGTGGCCGCTGTGGTGGCGCAGACCCCCCAGCAGGCGCGCGATGCAGCCGAGTCGGTGTGGGTGGAGTTCGAAGAACTGCCCATGGTGGTCCACCTCGACGACGCCACCCAGGCTGGCGCCCCCGCCTTGTGCGAAGCCGCCCCGGACAACATCGCCGCTGAAATGCGCCACGGCAACGCCGCCGCCACCGAGGCCGCCTTCGCCCAGGCCGCCCACGTGGTGGCGCTGGACGTGGTGCACCAGCGCTTGGCCGCGCTGACCCTGGAGCCGCGCAGCGTGCTGGCTTACCCCGACCCGGCCGATGGCCGCCTGACCCTGCGCATGAGCACCCAAATGCCCTCGGGTGTGCGCAACACCATCGTCGACACCCTGGGCCTGCCTCGGGACCGCCTGCGCGTCCAGGTGGGCGACGTCGGCGGGGGCTTTGGCATGAAGACCGGTGCCTACCCCGAAGACATGGTGCTGGCCTGGGCCGCGCACCAACTGCAGCGCCCGGTCAAATGGGTGGCCGAGCGCAGCGAGGAATTCCTCTCGTCCAGCCACGGCCGCGATCTGCAGTCGCGCGCCGAGATGGCCCTGGCCGCCGATGGCCGCATCCTGGCCCTGCGACTGCGCTCGCTCGCCAATGTGGGCGCCTACGCCACAGGCACGGGCGTGGCGATTCAGTTGCTCATTGGCCCCTGGGTGCAGACCAGTGTTTACGACATCCAGACCATCGACTTCCAGTTCAAGGCGGTGCTGACCAACACCGCGCCCACCGGGGCCTACCGCGGCGCGGGCCGGCCCGAGGCCATCTTCACCATGGAGCGGCTGATGGACGAGGCTGCGCGCCAGATCGGCATGGACCGCCTCGCGCTGCGCCGGCGCAACTTCATCCAGCCCGCGCAAATGCCCTACAAAAACCCCATGGGCCAGACCTACGACACCGGCTGCTTCGAAAAGGTCATGGACCAAGCACTGGCCCTGGCCGACTGGGACGGCTTTGCCCAGCGCGCCGAGGCTTCGCGCCAGCGTGGCCTGCTGCGCGGCCAGGGCATTGCCACCTTCCTGGAGTGGACGGGGGGCAATGTGTTCGAGGAACGCGTCACCGTCACCGTGCTGCCTGACGAGACCATCGAAGTCTTCTCCGCCGTCAATGCCATGGGCCAGGGCATTGCCACCACGCTGGCCCAGCTGGTGGTGGATGTGTTTGATGTGCCCATCGAGCGCGTGCGCGTGGTGCTGGGCGACACCGACCGGGGCGACGGCTTTGGCAGTGCGGGGTCGCGTTCGCTGTTCACCGGCGGCTCGGCGGTGCGCGTGGGGGCCGAGCGCACCATCGAGCACGCCAAGGCGCTGGCGGCTGCCGAGCTGGAGGTGGCGGTCGAAGACATCGCCTACGCGGCGGGCCGCTTCAGCGTGGCCGGCACCGATCTGGGCATTGACCTGTTTGCGCTGGCGCGCGCTCAAAGTGAGCAGCGCATCCACATCGACTCCACCAGCACCGTCTCGGGGCCGACCTGGCCGAACGGGTGCCACATCTGCGAGCTTGAACTCGACCCACAGACGGGCGAGCTTCAGGTGCAGGCCTATGCCTCGGTGAACGATGTGGGCCGCGTGGTCAACCCGCTGATCGTGCGGGGCCAACTGGATGGGGGCGCCGTGCAGGGCTTGGGCCAGGCCTTGTGCGAGCACCTGATGTACGACCGCGAAACCGGCCAGCTGGTCACGGGCAGCTTGATGGATTACGCCGCCCCCCGGGCCGACCAGTCGCCCGATTTCCGCACCGAAATGGACGAGTCCACCCCTTGCAAGAACAACCCGCTGGGCGTCAAGGGGGTGGGGGAGTTGGGCACCATTGGGGCCACCCCCACCTTGGTCAATGCGGTGGCCGATGCGCTGGCGCGTGGTGGCTACGCGGCACGCGCCCCCTTGCTGCAAATGCCCCTGAGCGCGGGCAAGCTTTGGGGGCTGCTGCACCCGGCAGACTGAGCGCTGACGCTGCGCCCAGGCGAAAAAAAAGCCCCTCGCTCGCGACAAGGGGCTTTTAAAAAACCTTGGAAAAACTCGAACTGGCCTGGGCCGCGCGGGCAGCGCGCAGATCAGGCCAGGGGGCCGTGCTTAGAAAGCGTGGCGGATACCGACCATGTAGTTGGAGCGGGTGTTCAGCGTCGAAGCGGCGCCGAAGATGTCCGAGCCAGCCGGGATGGCGGTCGAAGCGTAGCCAGCGTTTTGCTTGGAACGGTCGTAGTAGCCGTACACCATGGTGCGCTTGCTCAGGGTGTAGGTCGCGCCCAGGGCGGCGGTGTTGCGGCTGCCGCTCACGTTGGTGGCGGACTTGGTCTTGTCGTTGTAGTACGCGCCGACCAGGTTCACCAGCGGAGCCACTTCATAGGTCACACCCAGGGTGGCCACGTCGCTCTTCGAGCCGGAGGCCAGCTTGGTGTCCATGTAGTTGAAGTACACGCGGGCCGGACCGAAACCGTAGTTGGCGGCGACCATGGCGTTCTTGGTGCTGCCCAGGTTGGTGCTGGAGGTGGTGTTGACGTCAAACTTTTGGTAGGCGGCGCCCAGGTTCAGGCTGCCCACAGCGTAGGTGGCTTGCAGACCGTTCAGTTGACCGGCCGAAGCGGAGTTGGCCACGTTGCCAAAGCCGTGCATGGCGGCGAAGTTCACGCCAGCGATGTTCTTGCTGTAACGCACAGCGTTGTTTTGGCGGAAGGTGCCGTAGGCCAGGTAGAAGCCCGACTCGTTCACGTTGGAGATGCCCCACAGCGGGTCAAAGTTGCCATAGTGTTCGAACAGGGGGGTGTATTGGCGACCCAGGGTCACTTGGCCGAAATCACCCGCCAGGCCCACGAAGGCTTGACGACCGAAAGCCAGGCCACCTTGGCCGCGGCTGCCGTCGGCCGGGTTGAAGCCGGCTTCCAGGGTGAACAAGGCCTTCATGCCGCCGCCCAGGTCTTCTTGGCCACGGAAACCGTAACGGCTGCCGCTGATGGCGCCCGAGGTCACGGCCGACAGGTTGCCACCGGTGGGGGTGGCGTTGGTTTGGCGTTGCACGGCGGTGTCGATCACGCCATACAGCGTGACGCTGGATTGGGCGAAGGCGGCCGAGCTCAGGCTCAGAGCCAGGGCGGTCATGACGAATTTCTTGTTCATAGCAGGTCCTGTAGTCAGTTGGTTTTCAAAGGGGGGTGATGGGCCGCATCGCGCCTGTCCTTGGTGCATCAGCCCCTGAAGGCACCAAAAAGAGGCGAAATGGATTTTTCGGCCGGACTTACTTGTCTATAACGACAGAAGGCGCATTTTAGAGATGTGCGTATGTTTCGTAAGGTCTTCCGGCTGCGATTCTGTTGCAGCATGATGTCCATTAGCTGTATTCGCAGTTCAGCAGTCTGGCTAATGCGACATCGAGCCTGGGCATGGCTGGCGGGGCTGGCGGTGGCCCAGCTGTTGGCCTCATGGCCCGCGCCAAGCCGGCAGATGTGACTGTTGAGTCATTAATTTGGCTGCTGGGTCATGAATCGAATTGATGCAAGCCCGTCCTAGGGGCTTGCCCCGAGGGAGTTGGCCCGGAAATTGAAATACCTTTTGTGGCCGCCTTAGACCGGCGTTATTTATATTTGATCTCGGAGTCCATCCATGCAATTGAAGTTGAAACTCACCGCTGTCGCCGCCTTGGCTGTTTTGGCAGGTGCTGCCTCTGCGCAAGACGTGCAAGTCGTGAAGATCGGTCACGTCGCCCCGATGTCGGGCGCCCAGGCCCACTACGGC
>NZ_JAQSIO010000014.1 GCF_028649455.1 Curvibacter microcysteis
TGCGGCCAACATCTCGTACAACCTGCTGAAGACGGCGGCTGGCGGCAACATCGCGATTGGCCCGGTGCTGCTGGGTTCGGCCCAGCCGGTGCACATCCTGACGGCCAGCACCACGGTGCGCCGCATCGTGAACATGACGGCTTTGACGGTGGCCGACGCCAACGTGACGCGCTGAGCTTCAGCAGCCCAGGGGCGTGCTCCTTCCCCCTGAGCTGAGCAGGTTCCCCACCGGCGCCGCCCCCTCACGCGCCCATGGGCGAGCACAGTTCGATCAGGGTGCCGTCTGGGCTCCGCACATAAGACACGACCTGACCCCAGGGCTTTTGGCTGGGAGCGGCCCATTCACGTGCGCCGGCTTGCAGCGCCCGGACGTGGGCTGCCGCCACGTCAGGGGTGACCAGGCCCAGTTCCATGCCCAAGGGCAAGGCGGATTCGGAGGCTGCGACGTGCCCGCCCTCGAAGTTGGTGTGACCCAGCTCATGGGCCGCAAAGGAAAGCGTCGTTTCGCCTGTGGCCAATTCACCGTAGGTGCCTGACTCGTGCAGGAATCGGCGCTCGAAGCCGAAGGCCTTCTCAAAAAAAACGAGAGACGCCTCGACATCGGGCACGTAGACGATGGTGTAGCCAAGTTTCATGGTGTGACAGGGACTGAGGAAAGGGCATGCGTGCACCCGCTGGGCGCCGCGAGGCAGTTTACTCAGGCCGCCTCTGGCAGATGCAGAGAAGTGGCTCGCGGCTGGCCACCCCATGCTGAACGTCCTTGGCACCCATGGGCTGGCCCTCAACGGTTGCAAAGCGCAGCGCCTGGTGGGCCGCTACGGGCGCCGGGAACCCTGCCGAGGTGAATCCGGCCCGCTTTAAAAGCTCTCCCATTGATCCTCTGCACCCGCCTTGGCCGAGCTGGTGAGCGCCGATGCAGGCGGCTTGGCCAAGGGCAACTCGGGCGCGGCTTTGGCAGACTTCAGGCTGGACTTGGGCTTGGCCGCCGCCTTGAAGACGTGGGGCCGAGGCAGCGGCTTCTTGGGCTGAGCCTGGGCGCTGCGATGGGCCTCGCCACTCAGTTTGAACACGGCCATGGCCGTGACCAGCTGAGCGGATTGGTGCTCCAGACTCTGCGCGGCAGCAGCGCTCTCTTCGACCAGCGCCGCGTTCTGCTGCGTGGTTTGATCCAGTTGGTTGATGGCTTCGCCAATCTGAGTCACGCCCGAGCTCTGTTCCGAACTGGCCGAACTGATTTCTCCCACGATGTCGCTGACCCGCGTGATGGCGGCCACGACCTCTTCCATGGTCTGCCCGGCCTGATCCACCAGGACCGTGCCTTGCTCGACTTGGTCGACACTGGCGCCAATGAGGGACTTGATCTCCTTGGCGGCCTCGGCAGACCGACCTGCCAGGCTTCTCACCTCGGAGGCCACCACCGCAAAGCCACGGCCTTGTTCACCGGCACGGGCGGCCTCGACCGCCGCGTTCAGGGCCAGGATGTTGGTCTGGAAGGCGATGCCATCGATGACGCCAATGATGTCGCCAATCTTCTTGGAACTGTCGTTGATGCCCTTCATGGTCTCGACCACCTGGGCGACCACGGTGCCCCCCTTGCTGGCCACCTCCGAGGCATTGAGCGCCAGTTGATTGGCCAGCCTGGCGTTGTCGGCGTTGTGCCGCACGGTGGTGCCAAACTGTTCCATGGTCGCGGCGGTCTCCTCCAAGGCGCTGGCCTGGTTCTCTGTGCGTTGACTCAGATCCGCATTGCCGACCGAGATTTCCGACGTCCCCGTCGCGATGGAATCTGCCGCGCCACGCACTTGGCCCACGATTCGGACCAGACTTTGCTGCATGGTGCCCAGAGAAGCCAGCACGCTGCCAGCCGGTGCCGAATCCGCCCCCAAGACCGGGCTCAAATCCCCACCAGCCACTTTTTCGGCAGCTTGGCCCAGCACCCCAGGCTCAGCCCCCAAAGCCCTGGTCAGACTGCGCACGATCAACATCCCAGCCACCACGGCCGCCACCACGGCAATCAAGCAAGCAGCCACCAGCCAAGTCCGTTGGTTGCTGTGCTGCTCCTCAGCCCCTTTGATCAGCAGGGCCGAACGCTGCGCGGTCAACTCGGCATAGGCATTGGTTTTACCGACCAATGCCATCAACAAGGGCCGGCACTCCTCGTTCATCTTGGCGATGGCTTCGTCACGCTTGTTTTGCAGGGCCAGCTGGACGATGGACAAGGCCACCGGGCTGTAGGCTTGTTCGATTTTGCTGATGTCATCGACCAGTGCTTTGGCCTGGGCCGGCACATCCGGGAGAGCCACCATTTCTTTCAGTTTTGCAAGATTTTTTTGAACCTGCTCGTGCGCCTTGGCGACGGCGGCCTTTTCAACCTCCACATCGGCCGGCTTGGTCACCAACACGAGGTTGCGCGCAGCGATGGCACGGGCATCCACCTGGGCTTGAATGCTGGCAGCCAACGTGGCCCGCGTGTTGATGCCATTCACATACGATTTGAAGGCCTGATTGGCCGCCTGCAACTCGATGATGGCCAGGCCAGACACGATCAAAACCAGCACAGTCAAGCCGCCGAAGGCGGCGGACAACTTGGCCCGAACAGACACGAGGTGCATGGACATTTGGTCTCCTTCTGTAAATTTTCTACATTTTTATTGATTTAAATGAAACATTTAACAAATTTATCATTAACCGAGTATTTGACTCGGATTTGAAAAATTGATCCAAGACTCTGGTGTAAAAGCGCGACCCAACAAGGCAAAACTTCTTTTGATGAGCGCCCACACAAGCACTCCCAGCCCAGGGATCTGGGCCGTGTGACGGCGGCGGCCATCGATGCGGCGACGCTGGCGGCGTGGTCGCCGCGCCCCTCACGCCCGCTCGCCGCTGCCCACCCCACCAAGCAGCCGGGTCTGCCGATACACCCCCGGTGCTTGACCGGTCCAGCCCTTGAAGGCGCGGTGGAAGGTGCTGGCCTCGGAGAACCCGAGCCGGTTGGCGATGTCCAGCAGGGTCAGCTCGGGCTGGTGCAGGTACTCGATGGCCGCGTCGCGGCGCAGGTCGTCCTTGATGGCTTGGTAGCCCTGGCCCTCGTCGCGCAGGCGGCGGCGCAGGGTTTGCGGGGTCATGGCCAGGTACTGGCTGACGAACTCCAGCGAAGGCATTTCGCCACTCAGGTGGCGCCGCAGCAGGCGGCGGATGCGTTCGGTCAAGCTGGTCTGGTCGCGGTACTTGATCAGCAGGCTGGCCGGGGCCTGACGCAGGAACTCCTCCAGGCTTTGCGGGTTCTGCACCACCGGCAGGTCGAGCCAGCGCGCATCAAAGCGAAAGCCCACCCAGGGGTGGCCATACACCACCGGGGCCTGGAACAGGCGACCGGCATCGCTGCTGTAGCCCGTGTCCAAGTGGCGGTACATGACCTCGGTGACGGGAATGCGCCGCGCCACCAGCCACGAGGCCAGGCCGTAGGTGAAGAAGCAAAAGGTGCGGTCGGCATAGCCGCGCTCGGGGTCGCGCGGGCCGTTGGACACCAGGTGCACCGAGGCCTGGCTGCCCTGCACCACCAGGCGCGGCACAAAGTCCTGCAACAAGGGGTGGTAGTAGCGAAAGCCCGTGCGAAGCGCCTCGCCCAGGCTGCGGCAGTGCACCAGCAGGCGGCACATCTGGCTGAAGTTGCCCAGGCGCACGGGCTGGCTGCACAAGGCCCACAGCTCATCCCGGGTGTGCCGGCTCAGCAGCTGGATCAACGCCGCGTACTGCGCCTGGGTGACGCGCGACAGGGGCGAATCCAGCAGCGCGGGCACGATGCCGGCACGGCGCAGCAGGCGCTGCGCATCGCCGCCCCGGGCCACATAGCCCTGCAAGATTTGGCTGACTTGCAGGATGGCGATGGTGTGGCGGGTGGTGACCTCGTGCGACATCAGTCGAGTTTAAGTCCCAGTTCCTGCACAAAGACCTTCTCGCGGGCGGTCTGCTCAGCCGCGTAACGGGTGTAGTCCTCCGCGCTCATGTACAGCGGCACCTGGTCGTTTTGCTCCAGGGCGCGCACAAAACCAGGGTCGTTCATGGCTTTGCGGAAGGCGTCATGCAGCACCTGGACCACCTTGGGGCTCATGCCTTTGGGGCCTGCCAGGCCAATGGGTGAATTGACCACGATGTCATGGCCCAGCTCGCGCAGCGTGGGCACCTGGGGCCAGCGTTTCAAGCGCGACTCCCCCAGGGTGGCCAGCACGCGGGCCTTGCCCGACTCCGCCAGCGCGCCCCAGCCCGGGTCGGAGATGACCATCAGGTGGCCGCCCAGCAAGGCCGCCGTCTCTTCGGCCATGCCTTTGTAGGGGATGAAGTTGAACTGCACGCCCGCCGCACGGGCCAGGCGCTCCATGGCAATGTGGCCGCCACTGCCCTTGCCGGTGCTGCCATAGCTGATGGCGCCAGGCTGGCGGCGCGCGTCGGCCAGCAGATCTTGCACGGTCTTCCAGGGCGCGTCCTGGCGCACCACCAGACCGTTGGTGTAGCCGGTCAGGCAGATCAGGTAGCTGAAGTCGGCCACCGGGTCAAAGCTGACCTTCATCAGGTGGGGCAGGCGAAACAGGGTGGCGGCGATCAAGGAAACGGTGTAGCCGTCAGGCGCCGCCGTCTGCGCCATGCCCGCTGGCCCCAGGGTGCCACCCACGCCGGGGCGGTTGGAGATCAGGATGGGCTGACCCAATTCACGCGAGGCCGCCTGCGCCAGGGCGCGGATCTGCACATCGGTGGCCCCGCCCGGCGGGAAGGGCAGGATCAAGGTGATGGGTCGGCTGGGGTAGGCCTCAGGGGTCTGCGCCCAGGCGCCGGGGGCGCTCAGCCCGCCGGCCACGGCCAGGCCGGCCGCCCACAGCGCCGCGCGCCGGGTGAAAGAAGATCGCTGGCGTGCCGCCGGGGTCTTGACCCGCAAAGTCCACATGGTGTTGTCTCCTGTTTTAAAAAAACCACGCCAGTCCGGGGCGCGGGGTCTGTGCCCCGCTGCGCCCGACCGGCTCTGTCGACATGGCTCAGGCCACCGCGCCCTGGGCGCGCAATGCGGCCTGCTCGGCCGGCGTGTAGCCGGCGGCGCTCAGCAGCGCCTCGGTGTGCTCACCGGCGGTGGGTGCGGGGTGGCGCACTTCAAATTCAAAACCCGTCATGCGCACCGGGCAGCCCAGTTGGCGCCCGCCTCCGGCCAGGGGCAGCACCATGCCGCGCTCGGCGAACTGGGGCAGGTCCAAGGCCTGCTCCAACTTGAGGATGGGGGTGACGCAGCAGTCCACGCCCGCCAGATGCTCGGTCCACCAGGCCAGGCTGTGGGCGCCCACCAGGGCCTGCACCTCGGCGCGCACGGCCTCGCACTCGGCGGGCGTGGCCGGTTGGTGGCGGGGCTGCAGATCGGGGCGCTGCAGCTGCTGGCAAAACAGGTTCCAGAACTTGCGCTCCAAAGCGGCCACGGCCAGGTAGCCGCCGCAGGCCGCGGTGTAGAGGGCATAACAGGGCAAGGCACCGGTCAGCTTGCCTTGGCCGGGCGGCTGGGTCACGCCCCGCGTGTTGACGGCGGCCAGGGGCAGCACGGCATGGGCCAGCAGGCCGTCGGCCACCGCGATGTCCACATGGCGGCCCAGGCCGCTGCGCTGGGCGTCAAACAAGGCGGCCAGCAGCCCCATCACGGCGGTCATGGTGCCGCCCAGCAGGTCGGCCACCGGCACGTTGGACAAGGCAGGAGGCTGACCGGGCTGGCCGATCTGTTCGGCCACGCCAGTCCACCCTGCGTAATTGAGGTCGTGGCCCGCCGCGTCGCGCATCGGGCCGGTCTGGCCGTAGCCGGTCAGGCTGACATAGACCAGGCGCGGGTTCAAGGCGGCCAGGGCCTCGTAGCCCGCCCCCAGGCGCGCCATCACGCCGGGGCGAAAGCCCTCCACCAGCACGTCAGCCTCGCGCACCAGGCGCTGCAGCACCGCCAGGCCGGCCGGCTGCTTGAGGTCCAGGCACAAGCCCAGCTTGTTGCGGTTGACCAGGGCGCGCACCGGGGCGGCGGCGTAGTCCCCGGCCCCGGTGTCTTCGATCTTGATCACCTCGGCCCCCAGGTCAGCCAGGTGCTGGGTGCACACGGGACCGGGCAAGAGGCGGGTCAGGTCCAGCACGCGCACGCCGCGCAAGGGGGCCCCTTGGGGGACGGGCCCGGGGGGACGGGCTGCCGAGGCGGCAGGTAGTTCGCTCATGAAGACAAGGCCTCCGTTGGAAAGCCCGGGCAGCTTGCCGGGCGCGGGGCCAGTCTAGGCATGGGGGCTGGGCCGCGGCAATGGCGTGGGCGATCAATGCCATTGGCGGGAATGTTCAGCGCTAAGGGTTGTCCGCAGCGTACCAAGACCATCCAGTCGCCAAAGGCGCCCGTATACTGGTTTCATGCGTTCTCCAGACCGTTCATCGCGCGTTTTGACGCGCACCTACCGGGCCTGATCCCGGCGCATGCCCATGTCGGTCCTGGACCCACGCTCCATCATCACCCTGTCGGCCCTGATGGGCTTGGTGATGGCCATGGTCCTGTTTTTCGTGCGCCGCAGTTACCCGCGCAAATTGCAAGGTGGTTTGCGCCTCTTGGCGGCCTCGCCCCTGGCGTGGTTCACGGCGGCCGGCCTGTATGGCTTGCGCGACGTGGCCCCGGACTGGCTGACAGTGGTGCTGGCCAACCTGATCCTCCTGCTGGGCACCCTGCTGTTTTCCGTCGGCTTGCAGCATTTTTTTCAGGGCTGGGCGCGCTGGCGGCTGTGGGCTGGATTGATTCTGGCCAGCACCCCGGTGGTGGCCTGGTTCACCCTGGTCGAGCCCAACTACGGTGTGCGCCTGCTGGTGGTCAATGGCCTGCTGTGCGGCCTGTTCTTGCAGCAAATCCGCTATTTGATGCAGCAGCCCACGAGCTTTGGCCTGCGTTTCACGATGGTGGCGATGGGGGCTCAAACCTCGGTGCTGGTGCTGCGCATGGTCAGTGTGGCGGCGGGCTTGGCCGGGCACAGCATGATGGAGCCCGGCTTGCTGCAGGTGGTGTACGTGTCGTCCAACGCCATGTCGGTGCAGATGCTGACGATTGGCGCCGTGCTGCTGGCCACCGAGCGGCTGCGCCGCGAGTTTGAGCATGTGGCCAGCCACGACTCGCTGACCGAGGCCCTGACCCGCCGCGCCGTGCTGGAACTGGCGGAGAACGAACTCGCCCGCCTGCAGCGCTACGGCGAGCCACTGTCCCTGATGATGCTGGACCTGGACCACTTCAAGGACATCAACGACCTGCAAGGCCACCAGCAAGGCGATGCGGTGCTGGTCGACTTTGCCAACCGCACCCGCGCCGTGCTGCGCCGCCCCGACCAGTTGGGCCGCTATGGTGGCGAAGAGTTCCTGGTGTTGTTGCCAGCCACCGATGCGCGCGCGGCCCGCGTGGTGGCCGAGCGGGTGCGCCTGGCCCCGCCGTCCCGCCCCGAGCTGGCCTGCACGGTCAGCGTGGGCCTGACCACCGCCCTGGGCCCCGACGACAGCCTGGACGCCATGCTCAGCCGGGCCGACCAGGCGCTTTACCTGGCCAAGCGCGAGGGGCGCAACCGGGTCTGCGAGGCCTGAGGCCCGCACGCCCCTCAGGCCTGGGACACACCCGCCGAGGCAAAACTGGCCATCTCGGCCAAGACCAGGCAAGCCGACTGCAGCAGCGGCCAAGCCAGCGCCGCGCCCGAGCCCTCCCCCAGGCGCAAGCCCAGCGACAGCAAGGGCTGCGCCTGCAGCTGCTGCAACATCAGCGCATGGCCCCGCTCGCCCGACTGGTGGGCAAACACGCAGCGCTGGCGCACCGTGGGCACCAGGGCGCAGGCGAGCATCACCGCCGCCGTGGTGATGAAGCCGTCGACCAGCACCACGCGGCGCTCGGCGGACGCCTGCAGCACGGCCCCCACCAGGGTGGCCAGCTCAAAACCACCCAGCGCCGCCAAGGCCTGGGCTGGGTCGCGCAGGTCGGCATGGCGGGCCATGACCTGCTCCAGCACCGCCACTTTGCGCGCCACGCCCGGGACGTCCAGGCCGGTGCCGCGCCCCGTGCATTCCGCCACTGGGCGGCCGCTGCACCAGGCCAGCAGCAGCGAAGCAGCGGAGGTGTTGCCAATGCCCATCTCGCCCAGCAGCAGCACATTGCCAGGCAGGCTGGCCACCACCTCGCGGCCCTGGCGCACGGCCTGGGCGCATTCGGCCTCGCTCATGGCCGGGCCCGCGCTGGCGTCGGCCGTGCCGGGGCCCACCTTGCGCACCAGCAGGCGCGCCGCGCCGGGGGCGGCTTCGGGGCGCGGGCCAAAGTCATGGCGCACACCGCAGTCGACCACGGTCAGGGCCAGGCCATGTTGGCGGGCCAGCACACTGACAGCGGCCCCACCGGCCAGAAAGTTCTCCACCATCTGCCAGGTCACGTCGCTGGGGTAAGCCGACACGCCGCGCGCGGCCAGGCCGTGGTCGGCCGCGCACACCAGCATCTGCGGCGCCTGCAAGCGGGGGGCCTCCGTGCCCAGAATCTGCCCCAATTGCAAGGCGAGGCTTTCGAGCTGGCCCAGCGAGCCAAGGGGCTTGGTCTTGTTGTCCAACACCTGCTGCAAACGGGCGCTGAGCGCAGGGTCGTGCAGGTCGGCCACCTCGGGCAGCCAGGGGGTCAGAAAATTCGGGGCGTCGGACATGGCAGTCTTGAAAAATCAGCAGGGCCTGCATTGTCCACCCAGCCTGCACGGGCCCCAGGCACGGCGACAATCAAGCCCATGCCTCCCCTGCCCCCTGCAGCCCTGCCCGGGTCCGACCTGCCCACAGCCCCCGTCCTGCGCCGCCCTGGCCTGCGCACCGTGCGCGGGCAGTTGACACCGCGCCTGACCCTGCAAACCCTGGGCCGCGGCGACGGCCTGCTGGGCATGTGCCGAGACGGCGTGTTCGGGCCGCGCGGCGACAGCGTCACCGTGGTCTGGGTCGATTGGCTTTACGAAGAGGCTGGCCAGCCGCTGTGGTCCACCCCGGCAGCGCGCACGGTGTTGAACAGCCGCCCCCTGCCCACCGAGCGCCTGACCGACCCACAGGGCCAGGCCGTGCTGCTGCACCGTGACCTGGCCGCCGAAGCGCAGGCGGCCGACCGTGTGCGCACCCTGGGCCTGCGCCCCCTGCCGGCCGACACCTTGCAGTGGCGCGTCCCCGAAGCCGCCGAAGCCGCCCTGCCCGGCGCACGCGCCGAGCAGCTGTGGACCCTGGTACAGGAAAGTGACTTTGCCGACTGGTGGGCCGATGAAGTGCCAGCCCTGCAAGCCGAAGGCTGGAGCGTGTTGCTGCGCCCGGGATTTGCCCACTTGAGCGTGCCAGTCGAGGCCTGGCGTGTTCTGGTGCAGCCCGACACCGGCGAGCTGCTGGGCCACGAAGTGGCCGGCCCCCTGGGGGTGCGCGAGCCCGAGATCGCCCCCCTGGGCCTGCCGCCGCGCCAAGGCGCCTGGTTTTTGTCGCTGGGCGTGGACATCGACGGCGAGACCCTGGACCTGGCTCCGCTGCTGGCTGACTTGCTGCGCCGCGATGCCCGCTGGTTGAGCGCCGACGCGCTGTTTGCCATCGATGACCATGCCTTGATCGCCCTGCGCGCCCCAGGCGGACGGCGCATCGAGGCCCCAGCGGCACCCTTGAAAAAAATCGTCGCGGCCCTGCTGGACCTGCTGACCGACCCGCAGCGCAGGCCTGGCCCCTGGCGCTTGTCGAGCTGGGACCTGCCACGCCTGGAGGCCCTGCAAAGCCCGGACCTGACCCGAGCCGCGGACAGCGCAGGCGCTCCCGACGCCGCCAGCGCCCCCCTGGTGCCCTGGCATGTGCAAGGCAGCGAGGGCCTGGCCGCCTGGGTGGCCCGGCTGCGCCAAAGCGGCAGCCCACCGCCCGTGGCAGCGCCGACCGGCCTGGGCATTGCCCTGCGCCCTTACCAACAGCAAGGCCTGGCCTGGCTGCAGTACCTGCGCGCCCAAGGCCTGCATGGTGTGCTGGCCGACGACATGGGCCTGGGCAAGACGGCCCAGGCCATTGCCCACCTGTTGACCGAGGCCCAGGCCGGCCGCCTGGACCGCCCGGCCCTGGTGGTGCTGCCCACCTCGCTGATCTTCAACTGGCAGGCCGAGCTGGCCCGGCTGGCGCCGGACTTGAAGGTGCTGACCCTGCACGGCCCGCAGCGCAGCGCGCTCTTTGACCAACTGGCCCAGCACCAGGTGGTGCTGACCAGCTACGCCTTGCTGTGGCGGGACCTGGCGCGGCTGCGCACCCAGCCCTGGCACCTGCTGATCCTGGACGAGGCCCAGATGGTGAAGAACGCCGACAGCCGCAGTGCCCGCGCCCTGCGACAACTGGAGGCGCGGCACCGCCTGTGCCTGACCGGCACCCCCATGGAAAACCACCTGGGCGAGCTGTGGTCCTTGTTTGATTTTTTGATGCCGGGCTTTTTGGGCAGCGCGCGGCATTTTCAGCAGCACTGGCGCAAGCCCATCGAGGTCAATGGCGAAAGCCTGCGCGCCCGCTTGCTGGCCGAGCGCCTGCGCCCCTTCATCCTGCGCCGGCGCAAGACCGAGGTCGCGCGCGAGCTGCCCGACAAGGTCGAGGTCACCCTGCCCGTGACCCTGGAAGGCGCGCAACGCGAGCTGTATGAAAGCGTGCGCGTGGCCGCCGACCACCTGGTGCGCCGCGTGCTGCACCGCCAAGGCATTGCGGGCGCGCAGATCAGCATCCTGGACGCCTTGCTCAAGCTGCGCCAGGTCTGCTGCGACCCCGGCCTGGTGCCGGGCCTGACCCTGCCGCCCAGCATGCCCAGCGCCAAGATGGAGGCCTTGGCCCAGCTGCTGCCTGAGCTGGTGGCCGAGGGGCGGCGCGTGCTGGTGTTCTCCCAGTTCACGGGCTTGCTGGCCCGCGCTGGCGAGACCTTGGATGAGCTGGGCGTGGCCTGGCTGAAGCTCACCGGCGACACCCCGCCCGCCCAGCGCGGCGCTTTGGTCCAGGCCTTCCAAGAGGGGCAGGCGCCGGTGTTTTTGATCAGCCTCAAAGCCGGCGGGATCGGCCTGAACCTGACCGCGGCCGACACCGTGATCCACCTCGACCCCTGGTGGAACCCGGCCGTGGAGCAACAGGCCACCGACCGGGCCCACCGCATTGGGCAAACCCAAACCGTCTTCGTCTACCGACTGGTGGTGCAAGGCAGCATCGAAGAGCGCATGCTGGCGCTGCAACAGCGCAAGGCGCGGCTCACCGAAGGCGTGTTGGGCGAGGACGGCGCCCAGGGCCTGAAGTTCAGCCCTGACGAGCTGGAAGGCCTGCTGCGCCCCCTGGCGCCGGGTGCTTGAAGCCCGGCTCGCCGGCGAAAAAAAGGCACCGCAAGCGGTGCCTTTGGCGTCTGGGCCGCATGGGCCCAAAGGCGTGAGCCGCTCAGAGCGCGCCCACCAGTTCCGGCACGGCCGCGAACAGGTCCGCTTCCAGACCGTAGTCGGCCACACTGAAGATCGGCGCTTCCGGGTCCTTGTTGATCGCCACGATCACCTTCGAATCCTTCATCCCCGCCAAGTGCTGGATCGCGCCCGAGATGCCGCACGCCACGTACAGGCTCGGCGCCACGATCTTGCCCGTCTGCCCCACTTGCAGGTCGTTGGCCGCGTAGCCCGCGTCCACCGCAGCGCGGCTCGCACCAATGGCCGCGCCCAGCTTGTCGGCCAGCGGTGTGATCACTTCATTGAACTTCTCGGCACTGCCCAAGGCCCGGCCACCCGACACGATGATCTTGGCCGCCGTCAGTTCGGGGCGGTCGCTCTTGGCGATCTCGCTGCCCACAAACGCGCTCTTGCCGCTGTCGGCTGCTGCCGCGATGGTCTCGATGGCCGCACTGCCACCCGTGGCCGCTGCCGCGTCAAAGCCCGTGCCTCGCACCGTGATCACCTTGGTGGCGTCCGTGCTTTGCACCGTGGCGATCGCGTTGCCCGCATAGATCGGGCGCTCGAAGGTGTCGGCGCTGATGACCTTGCTGATTTCGCTGATCTGCGCCACGTCCAGCTTGGCGGCCACGCGCGGCGCGGCGTTCTTGCCCCCGGCCGTGGCCGGGAACAGGATGTGGCTGTAGTTGGCGGCAATCGCCAGCACTTGGGCAGCCACGTTCTCGGCCAGGCCGTGGCCCAGGGCTTCGCTGTCGGCGTGGATGACTTTGCTGACACCCGCGATTTGCGCCGCAGCGGCAGCGGCGGCGCCAGCGTTGTGGCCCGCGATCAGCACATGCACATCACCACCGGCTTGCACAGCGGCGGTGACGGTGTTCAGGGTCGCGCCCTTGAGGGTCGCGTTGTCGTGTTCGGCAATAACAAGTGCGGTCATGGTCAGATCACCTTGGCTTCAGTTTTCAGTTTGTTCACGAGGGTGGCCACGTCGGGCACCTTGATGCCAGCACCGCGCTTGGGCGGCTCGCTGACCTTGAGGGTCTTCAGGCGCGGGCTGACGTCCACACCCAGGTCTTCGGGCTTGACGATCTCCAGCGGCTTCTTCTTGGCCTTCATGATGTTGGGCAGCGTCACGTAGCGCGGCTCGTTCAGGCGCAGGTCGGTGGTGATGACCGCCGGGATCGACAGGCTCAGGGTTTCCAGGCCACCGTCGATTTCGCGCGTCACGTTGACCTTGTCGCCAGCCACTTCGACCTTGCTGGCGAAGGTGGCTTGCGGCAGGTCGGCCAGGGCCGCCAGCATCTGGCCGGTTTGGTTGGCGTCGTCGTCAATGGCTTGCTTGCCCAGGATGATCAGGCCCGGTTGCTCTTTGGCGACCAGGGCGGCCAGCAGCTTGGCCACGGCCAGCGGCTGCAGTTCAGCGTCGGTCTCGACCAGGATGGCACGGTCAGCCCCAATGGCCATGGCCGTGCGCAAGGTCTCTTGGCACTGGGTCACGCCGCAGCTCACCGCGATCACCTCAGTGGCCACGCCTTTTTCTTTCAGGCGCACCGCTTCTTCGACGGCAATCTCGTCAAAGGGGTTCATGCTCATCTTGACGTTGGCGATGTCCACACCCGTGTTGTCCGACTTCACCCGGACCTTCACGTTGTAGTCCACCACACGTTTGACGGGGACGAGAATCTTCATAGTGCTTTCCTCTTTCTTCAAATCAGGGTGTCAGTCGAGCTGGGCGCCAGAGGCTTTCACCAGGCGCTCCCAGACCGGGTATTCACGTTTATAGAACGCAGCAAACTGTTCGGGCGTGCTGCCCACCGTGGTGAAGCCCATGGCGGCAAAGCGCTCACGGACTTCAGGCAGGGCACACACGGCACGCACTTCGGCCGACATGCGTTGAACCACCTCCACCGGGGTTTTGGCCGGTGCAGCGATCGCCACCCAGCCCGTGGTGCGGAAGACTTCGTCTTTCAAACCTTGTTCCGGCAAGGTGGGTACTTGGGGCAGCACCGTCATGCGCTGCTCCCCGGTCACGCCAAGCGCTTTGATTTTGCCAGAGTCAATGTGCGGTTTGGCGCCCAGGGCGCTGGCAATGGCGATCTGGATTTGGCCGCCAATGAGGTCTTGCAGCATCGGGGCCTCGCCCTTGTAAGCCACATGGGACATGTCGGCGTCCAGGGTCTGGCTGATCTGCGCGCCCACCAGGTGGGCTTGCGAGCCCACGCCCCAGGAGCCGTAGGACAGCTTGCCCTTGTTCTTGCTGATGTAGGCCATCAGCTCTGGGCCCGTGCTGACCGGCACATTGGCATTGACCACCAACACCGTGGGCGCATCAGCCACCTGGGACACCAGGGCCAGGTCGCGCTGCGGGTTGTAGGGCATCTTGGTGTAGAGGAACTGGTTGATCAGCAGCGAGGTGCTCAGCGAGAGCACAAAGGTGTAGCCGTCCGGCGCGGCCTTGGCCACCGCGTCCGTGCCCAGGATGCCGGCCGCGCCACCGCGGTTGTCCACCAGCACGGGCTGGCCCAGGCGGGTCGAGAGCTTCTCTGCGATCACGCGCGCCGAGATGTCGGTGGCGCCGCCCGCATTGAAAGGCACGATCAGCTTGATGGCCTTGTTGGGCCAGGCACTGGCCGACGCGCTTTGGGCGAAGGCACTGGGGCCGGCCAGGGCCAGGGCAGCGGCGCTGGCTTGGCTGAGCCATTGGCGGCGGGTGGGGGCTTGGGTCATGGTCTTGTCTCCTGTGGCTTGGGCCTGTTGGTATCACGAACTCAAAAACGGGGGCGGTGCGGCGTCAAACCGCCGGGGCACTGGCTGGCGCAAGCGCTGCGGGCGCGTCCTGCCATTGGGCCTGGACGGGCAGCCGGGCCAGCGCCTGGGCCAGGCCCTGGCGGAAGGCCTCGGGCAAGGCGGTGGGGGTGGCTGGGGCGACGACATAGCGCTCGCCCTGGACCTGCACGTCCAGCGCCGGCGGCGTGGCCAGCCCGGCCTCACGGGCCTGGGTCTCGGCCAACTCGGCAATCACCGCCCGGGTGGCCAGCACGCGCAAGTCGGGCTTGAAGATCTTGCCCACATTGGTCATGGGCAGGGCGTCTAGGATGGTCAGGTGGCGGGGCCGCGCTGGCGCCTCGTCCACGCGCTGGGCGGTGAAGTCCAGCAGCTCCTGCACGCTGGCGCTCTGGCCCGGCACCAGGCTGACAAACAGCACAGGCAGCTCGCCGGCGTAGGCGTCGGGCGCCCCCACGGCGGCGCTGAGCTGCACCGCGGGGTGGGCCGCCACGGCGTCTTCGATCACCTTGGGGTCGATGTTGTGGCCGCTGCGGATGATCAAATCCTTGGAGCGGCCCGAGATGTGCAAGCGCCCCTGCTCGTCGACAAAGCCCAGGTCTCCCGTGGCCAGCCAACCGTCGGCGGTGAAGGCACGGGCGTTGTCGGCCGGGTCCACAAAGCCCGAGAACAGGTTGGGCGACTTGAACAAGATCATGCCGGGCTGCCCCACGGGCAGGTCCTCGTCGCTGGCGTTGCCGCTGGCATCCAGGCGCACGATGCGCAGCTGCACAAAAGGCAGCGGGAAGCCCACGCAGCCCGCGGGCGCCACCACGCCGGGCGGCGTGATGGTGGAGATGCCGGCCATCTCGGTCATGCCCAGGGACTCGTGCACCTGCAGGCCAAACAGCTGCTGGTAGCGCGCCGACAGCTCGGGCGGCAGCGGCGCCGCGCCGGTGCGGGCGTAGCGCAGGCTGGAGATGTCAGCGCCGTCCACGGGCACATTGGCCAGCGCCGCCAGCACCGTGGGCACGGCCGACAGCACGGTGGTGCGGTAGGTCTGGACCAGCTTCCAGTAGTTGCGGATCACCTCACGGTTGCGCATCAGCGCGGTGGTGGGGATCACGGTCTCCACACCCGCCGACAGCGCGGTCAGCGCCCCCGGCAGCACGCCGGCCACATGGAACAGCGGGTAGCCGTTGAGGGTCACATCGTCCGGACCCAGGCCCTGCACCTGCACGCTGGACCAGGCCGTGAAAACCTGCGCGCCATGGCTGTGCCGCGCCAGCTTGGGCGCGCCGGTGGTGCCCCCGGTGTGGAAGTAGGCCGCGATGTCGCTGGCCTGGATGTCGCGCCCGCTGAGCAGGCGGTCTGAGGGCTGGGCCTCGATCAGCGCGCGGAAGCACTGCACACCGTCGGGCAGCGCGGGGCGGGCCGAGGCCGGCTCGTCCAGCGGGGGCACGCGCAGCAGCGTCGTGAGGCTGGGTACCTGGCTGCGGATGCGCAAGGCCTTGGACCACATCTCGGCATCGGCCTCGGCGCCATAGGCGATCAGCACGCGAGCGCCAGCGGCACGCATCAGGGCGACCAGCTTTTCGTCGCTGAGCAGCGGGTTGAGCGGCTGCACGATGGCCGCGGCCTCCCCTCCCCACAGGGCCAGGTGGTAGTCCAGGCAACCGGGCAGCAGCACGGCCACCGCGTCGCTGGGCTGCACGCCCAGGCGGTGCAGGGCATTGGCGGTCTGGTGGATGCCGGCCAGCAGCTGGCGGTAGCTCCAGCGGATGGGGGCGTCGGCCGGGTCGGCGCTGCGCAAAAAGGTCAGCGCCGTCTTGTCGCCAAATGCGGCCGCTGAGTTGCACATGATCTCGTAGGTGCTGCGCACCGGCATCGCCTGCGCCAGCGGGGCCAGGGCCTCGATGCGGCGGATGTCGGCCAGGCTGTGCACGCGCAGGGTCTGGCGGAACGGGGCGTGGCGGGGTGGCGCCTGGACAGCGGCGTCAGCGGAAACAGAGGCAGTGGAAGCGGTCATGGTGTCAGGGCAGAAAAGAGGACTTCAGGGGACCCAGCCCGCCAGGGGCCAGGTCTGGGCAGCCGCGTCAAATGAGGGATCGGGACAGGGCACTTGATCCACGCTGGGAAGTTAGCGTGAAGCGGGACGAACCGCTGTCCGTTACGGGACCCCGGCCCGGCCCTGGCGGACGGCCGACCGGGGCGGCCCCGCTCAATCGACCGAGATCCCCTTGTCCACAATCACCTTGCCCCACTTGGCGTCGTCCTGGCGGATGCGCTGGGCCAGCGCCTCGGACGGCTGGTAGGCCGGGAAGGTGCCGGCCTGCAGCAACTTGTCCTGCGTGTCTTTTTCAGCCAGCACGGCCTTGACCTGGTCGCTGAGCAGTTTGACCACGTCCTTGGGCGTGCCGGCCGGGGCCAGCAATGCGCCCCAGGACACGGCCTCGAAACTGGCGAAGCCCTGCTCTGCCACGGTGGGCACGTCGGGCGTGACGCTGACCCGCTTGGGCGAGCCCACGGCCAGGGCGCGCAGCTTGCCGGCCTGGATGTGGGGCAAGGCCGCCACCATGTCGGCGTACATCACGGGCACCTGGCCACCGAGCAAGTCGGTGATGGCAGGCACACCGCCCTTGTAGGGCACGTGCTGCATGTCGAACTGGCCCAGTTGCTTGAGCAACTCCATGCTCAGGTGGCCAAAGCTGCCCGCGCCCGAGCTGGTGTAGTTGAGCTTGCCGGGCTGGGCCTTGGCCTTGGCGATCAGCTGCGGCAAGGTGCTGACGTCGGGCAGCACGTTGGGGTTGACCACCACCACGATGGGCAGGTCATAGACCGAGGCGATGGGGCTGAAGTCCTTGACGATGTCATAGCCAGCCTTCTTGTAGAGGTGCGGCGCCAGCAGCGTGGGCGTGGCCAGCATCATCAGGGTGTAGCCGTCGGCCGGGGCCTTGGCCACCTGAGACGCGGCGATGGAGCCCGAGGCGCCCGCGCGGTTCTCCACCACCACGGGCTGCTTCAGGCGCTCCGCCAGGCGCTGGCCCAGGATGCGTGAAGCCGTGTCGGTGGGCCCGCCCGGCGGAAAGGGCACGATCAGCTTGATCGGGCGGCTGGGGTAGCTCTGCGCCAGCGCAGCCGAGCCGGCCAGCGCCAGGGCGGCCAGCAGCAGGCGGCGACTCAGGCCACGGGGGCTGAGGGAAAAGGTCATGAAACGTGTCTCCGGAATTCGTGTTCTTGTCGGGTCGGGTCGGCAGCTCAGAGCACGCCTCGGGCCTTGAGCCCCGCCAGCTGCTCCGGCGTGTAGCCCAGCAGGTCGGCCAGCACCTCGCGCGTGCCCTCGCCCAGCGTGGGTGGGGCGCGGCGCACGGGCAGGCGCTCGCCGTCCAGGCGGTACGGGGGCGCCAGCACATGGGTGCTGCCCGCCACCGGGTGGGGCTGCTCGGTGACCAGGCCGCCGCGCACCGCGCGCTCGGAGGTCAGGGCCTCGTGCAGGCCCAGCACCTCGCCGCAGGGGATGCCGGCGGCCGCCAGGCGCTCCAGCAGCAGCTTGCGCGGGCGGCTCTTGAGCTCGCGCAGGATCTCGGGCACCAGCACCTCGCGGTTGGAGCCCCGCCCCAGGTTGGTCTTGAAGCGCTCGTCAGCCGCGATGTCGGGTCGCTCGATGACCTCGCGCGCAAAGCGCTCGAACTGGGCGTTGTTGCCGACCGTGATGACCACCGGGCCATCGGCCGCGTCGAACACGCCATAGGGCACGATGGAGGGGTGGGCGTTGCCGTAGCGCGGCGGGTCCTTCTCCATCAGCATGGCTTCGAGGCCGTAGTAGGCGGTGATCATCAGGCCGCAGTCGAACAAGGCCATCTCGATGTGGCGGCCCTGGCCGGTGCGCTGGCGCTCGAACAAGGCGGCCAGCACGGCCTGGGCCGAGTACATGCCCGTGAACATGTCGACCGCCGCCACGCCGAACTTCAACGGGGGCTGGTGGGCCTCACCATTGAGGGCCATCAGGCCGGCCTCGCCCTGCACCACCAGGTCGTAACCGGGGCGGGCCGCCTCGGGGCCGCTGCGGTCGTAGCCCGAGATCGAGCAGTAGATGATGTCGGGCTTGACGGCCTTGATCTGCTCATAGCCCAGGCCCAGCTTGTCGAGGCCGCCGAACTTGAAGTTCTGGATCACTACATCGCTTTGCGCGGCCAGGTCGCGCACGATCTGCTGGCCCTCGGGGGTTTGCAGGTCCACCGTGACCGAGCGCTTGTTGCGGTTCACGCTGTTGAAGTAGGCGGTTTCGGTCTGGCCCACGCGCAGGCCCCAGTCGCGGGTGTCGTCACCGCGTCCCGGGTGTTCGACCTTGATCACCTCGGCGCCAAAGTCGCCCAGCACCATGCCGCACCAGGGCCCGGCCAGCACACGCGACAGGTCCAGCACGCGCACGCCTGCCAGCGGCAGGCCAGAGTTGAGTTGAGCCATCTTGCTTGTCTCTCCAGAATTCAAAAAAACCGACGCCTCAGGCGCCGGCGCGGCGCAGCGCGACAAAGTCGGGCGTGCGCTTGTTCAAGAAGGCGCCAATGCCCTCGGCCGATTCAGCGTCGCCCTGGGCCTGCACCATGTGCTCGGCCTCGCGGTCCAGTTGCTCGGCCAGGGGGGCCTGGGGGGCGGATCGGCACAGGTCCTTGATGCGCGCGTTGGCGCGCAGCGGGCCGGCGGCGATCTGCTGGGCCAGGGCCGTGGCCTGGGCCAGGGCGTCACCCGGCTCGCTCAGACGGTTGACCGCGCCCAGCGCGTGCAGGCGCTCGCCCGAGAGGCGTTCGCCCGTCAGGCACAGCTCGGTCAGGACCTGGCGCGAAACGAACTCGGCCAGGAAGGCGGTGGCGCCGCCGTCGGGTGTGAGGCCGACCTTGACGTAGGCCACCGAAAACACCGCATTGCGCGCCGCCACCAGCAGGTCACAGGCCAGGGCGATCGACAGGCCCGCGCCGGCGGCCGCGCCCTCGACCGCCGCGATGACAGGCTTGGGGCTGTCGCGCAGGGCCCGCACCAGGTCGTGCAGGCCTTCGAGGCGCTGGCGCCGCTCGCTCAAGGGCAACTCGCGGCGCTTGGCCAGTTGGCGCAGGTCGCCACCGGCACAGAAGTGCCCGGCCGCGCCGGTCAGCACCACGGCGCCCACGCGGTCGTCCTGGGCCGCCGCCGTGAGGGCTGCCGTCAGCTCGGCGTAGAACTCGGGCGACAGCGCGTTGCGCACGCTGGGGTTGTTGTGCGTCAGCACCAGCACGGCGCCGTCGCGGGCTTGCAGCAGCAGATCGCTCATGGTCGGCTCCGGTGTCAGGCCTGGCGGCCCAGCGCGATGTAGCGCTGCAGGTGGTGGTCTTCGTCGCCGAATTGGTGGTCGATCATGACCAGGCGCTTGGCGTAGTGGGCCAGGGGCAGCTCCCAGGTCATGCCGATGCCGCCGTGCATTTGCACCGCTTCTTCAGCCACCAGGGCGCCAATGCGACCGATGCTGACCTTGGCGGCCGACAGCGCGCGCTCGCGCGTCACGCGGTCAGCGTCCATGGCGGCCGCGGCATTGATGACGGCCGAGCGGGCCTGTTCCACTTCCAGCAGCACGTCCGCCATGCGGTGTTGCAAGGCTTGGAAGCTGCCGATGGGCACGCCGAACTGCTTGCGCGTCTGCAAGTACTCCAGCGTGTACTGCTTGGCCACGTCCATGGCCCCCACGGCCTCAGCGCACAGGGCCAGCAGGCCCCAGCCGATGGCCAGCTCCAGCGTGGCCAGGCCTTGGCCTTCGGCACCCAGCAAAGCCTCGGCGCCGACCTGCACCGCTTGCAGCGTGACTTCAGCGGCCCGGCCGCCGTCGATGCGGCCATAGCCCCGGCGCTGCACGCCGGCCGCGTCGGTGGGCACCAGGAACAGAGAAATGCCCTCTTCGGCTTCGATGTCACCGGCCACACGGGCCGACACCAACAGCAGCTGGGCCGCCTCGGCCTGCAGCACCACGGCCTTGGCGCCATCGAGCTGCCAGCCGGTGGCGGTGCGGGTGGCGCGGGTGGCCACGCGGGACAGCTCGTAGTGGCTGCCGGGCTCATCGTGGGCCAGCGCGGCCACGGTGCTGCCGTCGATCAGGCCCGCCAGGGCTTGCTTTTGCGCCGGGGTGCCCGCCGCGGCCAGGGCGCGGCCCACGACCAGGGCGCCCAGGAAGGGTTCGACCACCAGGCCGCGGCCCAGGCTCTCGAACACCACGCTGACGTCAAAGCCGGCGCCGCCAAAGCCGCCTTCGGACTCAGGGAACAAGGCGCCCAGGGCGCCAATCTCGGCCAGTTGCTGCCAGACGCTGGTGCTCAGGCCTTGGGCGCTGCCCGCCACCTCGTTGCGCACCTCGAAAGGGTATTGCTCGGTGATGAAGCGGTTCAGCGTGTCCGCCAGCATGCGGCGGTCTTCGGTGTGTTCAAAGTTCATCGCGACCTCGTGTCACAGGCCCAGAATCATCTTGGAGATGATGTTCTTCTGGATTTCATTGGAGCCGCCGAAGATCGACAGCTTGCGGTTGTTGAAGTAGAGGGCAGCGGCCTGGGCGGCCTCGGCCGGGCCCACGGGCTCGTCGGCATAGCCTTCGTACATGGCCTCTTCGATGAAGGGCAGCGCGTAGGGGCCCATGGCGCGGCGCGTCAGCGAGGTGAGTTCCTGGCGGATCTCGGTGCCGCGGATCTTCAGCATCGAGCTCTCCGCGCCGGGCACGCCCCCCCCAGCCACCGCCGCGATCACGCGCAGGTTGGTGGTCTTCATGTTCTCCAGGTCGATCTCGACCTTGGCCAAGCGGGTGGCAAAGCCCGGGTCTTCGAGCAGCGGGCGGCCGTGGCGCTGCACCTTGGCCGCGATGCGCTTGAGGCGCTCGAGTGCGGCCACGCTGAAGCCCACGCCCGCGATGTTGGTGCGCTCGTAGGTCAGCAGGTACTTGGCGTAGGTCCAGCCCTTGTTTTCTTCGCCAACCAGGTGGGCCACCGGCACTTTGACGTCGGTGAAGAAGACTTCATTGACCTCGTGCTCGCCGTCCAGGGTGATGATGGGGCGCACTTCGACGCCCGGACTGTTCATGTCCACCAGCAAGAAGCTGATGCCCGACTGCTGCTTGGCCTCTTTGTTGGTGCGCACCAGGCAGAAGATCATGTTGGCGTGGTGGCCCAGCGTGGTCCAGGTCTTTTGGCCGTTGACGATGTAGTGGTCGCCGTCGCGCACAGCCGTGGTCTTGACCGAGGCCAGGTCCGACCCGGAACCGGGCTCGGAATAGCCCTGGCACCACCAGTCGTCGCCGTTCAGGATGCGCGGCAGCCAGTACTGCTTTTGCGCTTCGCTGCCGTACTTGATGAGCACCGGGCCCAGCATGTTGACGCCAAAAGGCACGATGCGCGGCGCGCCGCCGACGGCACATTCGTGCTCGAAGATGAACTTCTGCACCGCGTTCCAGCCCGGGCCGCCGTACTCGCTGGGCCAGTGGTTGGCCAGCCAGCCGCGCTCGTTCAGACGGGTGTGCCATTCGACCGAGTCCTCGCGCGTCAGGCGCAGACCGGCCTTGACCTTGTCGCGCAGGCGGGCTGGCAGCTGGTCGCGCAGAAAGCCTTGCACCTCGGCGCGGAAGGCTTCTTCTTCAGGGGTGAAATTCAGGTCCATGGAGGCTACTCGCTCAGAAAATTTCAAACAGGCCGGCGGCACCCATGCCCCCGGCAATGCACATGGTGACCACGGCGTACTTGGCCTGGCGGCGGCGGCCTTCGAGCAACACATGGCCCACCAGGCGCGCGCCGGTCATGCCGAAAGGGTGGCCGATGGAGATGGCGCCGCCATTGACGTTCAGGCGCTCGTCGGGGATGCCGAGCTTTTGCTGGCAGTAGATGGACTGCGAGGCAAAAGCTTCATTGAGTTCCCACAGGTCGATGTCGTTGACCGTCAGGCCGTGGCGGGCCAGCAGCTTGGGCACGGCGAACACCGGGCCAATGCCCATCTCGTCGGGCTCGCAGCCGGCAATGGCCAGGCCACGGAAAGCCCCCAGGGGTTGCAGGCCCAGGCGCTCGGCCTCGGCGGCTTCCATCATCACGCAGGCCGAGGCGCCGTCAGACAGCTGCGAGGCGTTGCCTGCGGTGACGAACTTGTCCGGGCCATTGACCGGGGCCAACTTGGCCAGGCCTTCGTAGGTGGTGCCACGGCGGTTGCAGTTGTCGGCGGTGGCGGTCACCTCTTGCTTCGTGACTTCCTTGGTCTCCTTGTTGACCACGGCCATGGTGGTGGTGCAAGGCACGATCTCGGCGTCGTAACGGCCAGCCAGTTGGGCTTCTTCGGTCTTGCGCTGGCTCTCGGCCGAGAAGCGGTCCTGCGCCTCGCGGCTGATGCCGTAGCGCTGGGCCACGATGTCGGCGGTTTCGATCATCGACAGGTACAGGTCGGGCTTGTTGGCGACGATCCAGGGGTCGAGCGTGAGCTGGGCGTCGTCGCGGCTCTTGATGCCCGAGATGCTCTCGACACCACCTGCGATCATGGCCGGCACGCCCTCGGCCACGATGCGGCCAGCGGCCATGGCAATGGCTTGCAGGCCCGAGGCGCAGAAGCGGTTGACCGTGGTGCCACCGATGCTCAGCGGCAGGCCAGCGCGGATGATGGTCTGGCGCGCGATGTTGCGGCCGGTGATGCCCTCGGGGTAGCCGCAACCCAGGATGGCGTCTTCGATCAGGGCCGGGTCGATGCCCGAGCGCTCCACCGCGGCCTTGACGGCAAAGGCGGCCAGGGTCGGGCCCGGGGTGATGTTGAACTCGCCACGGTGCGACTTGGTCAGCGGGGTGCGGGCGGTGGAAACAATGACGGCTTGGCGCATGGGATGTCTCTTTTCAAAAATCGGTTCATTCGGACTGGTTCAGCGAGGCGAAATTGGCGCCCTTGGCGACCAGCTCCACCAGCAGGGGCGAGGGCTTCCAGAACAGCGGGTCTTCCTTGGCAAAGGCCTCGATGTCGGCCAGGATCTGCGGCAGGCCGATCATGTCGGCGTACTTCATCGGGCCACCGCGGTAGCGCGGGAAGCCGTAGCCATGGACAAAGGTCACGTCCACATCGAGCGGGCGCAGCGCGATGCCCTGGTGCACCACGTTGGCGCCTTCGTTGACCATGGCGGCCATGTAGCGGCGCAGGATCTCGTCGTTGCTGAAGGCGCGCGGGGTGATGCCGGCGCGCTCGCGCTCGGCGTCCACAATCGCCAGCACTTCGGGGTCCATCTCACCGGTGCGCGCACCGGCCGGGTACAGGTAGTAGCCGCGCCCGGTCTTCTGGCCAAACCAGCCACGCTCGCAGATGCGGTCGGCGATCTGCACATAGCGCGCCTGGGGGTCGCGCGTGGCGGCGCGGCGCTTGCGCGTGGCCCAGCCGATGTCGCCCCCCGCCAGGTCGGACACCTGGAACGGGCCCATGGGGTAGCCAAAGTCACGCAGGGCCTGGTCAATCTGGTAGGGCGAGGCGCCGTCTTCCATCATGTGGTCGGCCGCGGCGCGGTACACGGCCAGGATGCGGTTGCCAATGAAGCCGTCGCAGACACCGGCACGCACCGGCACCTTCTTGAGCTTTTGGGCCAGCACAAAGGCGGTGGCCACCACGTCGGCGCTGACCTGGGCGGGCACCACGATCTCCAGCAGCTTCATGATGTTGGCGGGCGAGAAGAAGTGCAGACCGACCACGTCCTGCGGACGCGAGACGCTGCCGGCGATCTCGTCAATGTCCAGGTAGGAGGTGTTGGTGGCCAGCACGGCGCCGGGCTTGCAGACGCGGTCCAGCTCAGCGAACACGGCCTTCTTGACGCCCATTTCCTCGAACACGGCTTCGATCACCAGGTCGACCTGGGCCAGCGCGTCGTAGGAGGTGCTGCCGGTGTAGCGCGCCATCACAGCGGCCTTGGCCTCGGCCGTCATGCGGCCCTTGGCGACCAAGCCGTCGTAGACCTTTTCAACGTTGGCGCGGCCACGGGCAATGGACTCGGCATCGCGCTCGACCATGGTCACGGGGAAGCCGGCGTCCAGCGCCGACACCGTGATGCCGGCCCCCATGGTGCCGCCGCCGATCACACCGATGGTGGCGAAGGGGCGCGGCTGGGCGGCCTTGGCTTCGGGCACCTTGAGCACTTCGCGCTCGGCAAAGAAGGCGTGGATCAAACCGGCGCGCTGCGGGCTGTCGATGCACTGCCAGAACAGCTCACGCTCGCGCTTCATGCCCTCGTCGAACGGCAGGTCCAGCGCGGCCTGCACGGCTTCGATGATCTTCAGCGGCGAGAACAGGCCCTTGCTCTTCTTGGCCGTGTCGGCGCGCAATGCGTCCAGTTCGGCCTGGGCAGCGGCCTTGTCGGCCAGGCCCAGGGCGTCGCAGCTGCGGCGCACCGGGGCCTGTTGGGCCAGCAGTTCTGCGGCGTAGGCCAGGCCGGCGCTGAGCGGGTCGGTGCCGGCGCCCACGCGGTCGATCAGGCCCAGCTGGGCCGCTTCTTCGGCACCGATGTGGCGGCCGCTGAGCATCAGCTCGACGGCGGCCTTGACACCGGCCAGGCGCGGCGCGCGCTGGGTGCCGCCTGAACCCGGCAGCAGACCCAGTTGCACCTCGGGCAGGCCCAGCTTGCTGCCCGGCAAGGCCAGGCGGTAGTGGGCCGACAGAGCGATTTCCAGCCCGCCGCCGAGCGCCGGGCCATGGATGGCGGCCAGCACGGGCTTGCGGCATTGCTCAATGTGGCGGCACACGTCTGGCAGCGCGGGCGGCTGCGGGGTTTGGCCAAATTCACGGATGTCGGCGCCGGCAATGAAGGCGCGGCCCGCACCATGGATCAACACCAGGGCGACCTCGGCGTCGGCCTCGGCCTGGGCGATGGCGGCTTGCAGACCTCGGCGCACCGCCGCCCCCAGGGCGTTGACGGGGGGGTTGTCGATGGTGACAACCAGCACGGCACCCTCGCGGCGCTGGGTCACGGGGGAGGTCGTGTCAGCACCCGCGTCGGGCGTGGCAGCAGCTTGGCTCATGTCTTGTCTCCTGAAATGCAACACGGCCACCTGGTGGTGGCCTTTGAGGTCTGGGCTGCATTGTTGTGGCGATAAGCTTTCTTGACAATCCCATGAACCATTGACAGACTGTCAAATAATTTTTGACAACCTAGAGCCCAAACCGCTGTGGACCTCAGTTCCCTGACCTTGTTGGTCGAAATCCTCGATGCCGGCAACCTGAGCCAGGCCGCGCGCAAGCTGAAGATGACGCGCGCCAACGTCAGCTACCACCTCAACCAGCTGGAAAAATCCGTGGGCGTGCAACTGGTGCGGCGCACCACGCGCCGCGTCGAACCCACCGAGGTGGGCGCCCGCCTGTACGAGCACGGGCGCAGCATCGTCAACGAGGTGCTGGCCGCGCAAGAAACCATTGCCACCCTCGGCCAGGGCCTGCAAGGCCGGGTCGGCCTGAGCGTGCCCAGCGGCTATGGGCAGATGGTGATGTCGCCCTGGCTGCTCGAGTTCAAACGCCTGTACCCCGGCATCGTGCTGGACGTGCTGTTTGAAAACCGCGTCGATGACCTGGTGCGCGACGGCGTCGACATCGCCGTGCGCGTGATGCCCGAGCCGCCGCCCCTGCTGGTGGCGCGCGACCTGGGCAGCGTGCGCTACCTGGCCTGTGCCTCCACCGCCTGGGCTGCGCAGCACGGTCTGCCCGACAGCCTGGAGGCCTTGCGCGCCGCACCGGTGATCACCTCCGGGGTGGTGGGGCGGCAACTGCGGCTGCGCGCCTACCAGGGCGAAGCGCGCGAAGAAATCACGCTGGAGCCCACGCTGATCTCCGAGCACTTTCCGTTCTTGCGCGACGCCATCCTGGGCGGCCTGGGCGTGGGCCTGGTGCCCGACTACGTGGTGCAGGACGCGATCGCCGCCGGCCAGGTGTTGACCGCGCTGGACCACTACCGCCTCAGCATCTTCGGCACCCACATGTACCTGCTGTACATGCCCAACCGGCACCAGACCCGCGCGGTGCGCACCTGCATCGACTTCATCCTGGGCCAAAGCCGGGGCTGAGCGCGCTGGCGCCATCAGGGCCAATGCGGAGGCCACGCGGCGTGAAATGCCGCTATCCTGCGTCGCAGGCCTGGTGCGTGAGCGCCGTGGCCCCTGTGACCGCAGAAAGGAGCCCCCATGCCGCCCAGCCCCCCCACCGCCCTGGTGCTCAGTGGCGGCGGTGCGCGCGCCGCCTACCAAGTGGGTGTGCTCCAAGCCATGGCGCAAATGCGGCGCGAGGCCTTGGGCGCCAGCGCCTCGCAGCGCAACCCGTTTGACATCATCGTGGGCACCTCGGCGGGGGCCATCAACAGCGCCGCCCTGGCCTGCCACGCCGACCACTTCGATGACGCAGTGCAGCAACTGGTGCAGGTGTGGGAGCAGTTCCAGGCCGACCGCGTGTACCGCGCCGATGCGCTGGGCGTGATCCGCAGCGGCGCCCAGTGGCTGACCATGCTGTCCATGGGCTGGGCCCTGGCGCGCTGGCGTCGCTTTCGGCCGCGCTCGCTGCTGGACAACAGCCCGCTGGAAACCCTGCTGCACGAGCTGATCCCCATGCAGCGCCTGCCGCAAATGCTGGCACGGCGACACCTGAAAGCCCTGGCCGTGACGGCCTTCAGCTACGGCACCGGCGAGCATGTCACCTTCTACAGCGCAGCCCAGCCGCTGCACCCCTGGGTGCGCTCACAGCGCATCGCAGCGCCCACGCAGCTGGGGCATGAGCACCTGCTGGCCTCGGCCGCGATTCCCTTCGTGTTTCCGGCGCACAGCATCATGCACGAGGGCACCGTGGGCTGGTATGGCGACGGCTCCATGCGCCAGAGCGCGCCGCTGTCGCCCGCCATCCACCTGGGCGCGGAGCGCATGCTGGTGATTGGCGCAGGCCGCATGCACGAGCCCGCCGCCCCGCGCGCAGTGGACAGGCGCTACCCCAGCCTGGCGCAAATCGCTGGCCACGCTTTGTCGAGCATTTTTCTGGACGCACTGGCGGTGGACGTGGAGCGCCTGGCCCGCATCAACCGCACCCTGTCCCTGTTGCCGCCGGCGGCGCTGGCGCAAACGCCCTTGCGCCCAGTGGAGTGCCTGGTGATTGCGCCCAGCCAGCGCCTGGATGACATTGCAGCGCGCCATGTCGGCGCACTGCCCGCCCCGGTGCGCAGCTTGCTTCACGGCGTGGGGGTGGGACGGGCCGGTGGGCCTCAGACCCAAGGCTCGGCCCTGGCCAGCTACCTCTTGTTCGAGGCGCCCTTCACGCGCGAATTGATGGCCCTGGGTCGGGCCGATGCGATGGCCCGGCGCGACGAGGTGGCGCAGTTCTTTGGCTGGCCCCAGGCCCGCAGCGACACGAGCGCGACGGCGTCACAAGCTTCGGCCGCCTGAGGCGCAGCACCACCGCCGGCGTCAGCGACCAGGGCCGCCGCGTCCCCTCACTCGGGTGGGGTCTCGAGGTGGATGATCAGGGCGCGCACGCCCGGCGACACCTGCTTGGCGCGGTCCACCGCCAGGATGCGCAAGTCAAACGAGCTGCCCTTGGGAATGGCGGTGCGGGGCACTTTCTTGCCAGGGTAGGTGTCGGGGTAGACCCCGTCTTCGAGCGGACGCAGGCGCAGGCGCAGGCCTTTGCGCACCATCAGGTCGCGCGCATACAGCTCCGCCAGCTCATCCAGCGTGACCCAGCCCGAACGGGCTTTGTCTTCACCCGCGCCGCGGCCACTGAGCATGACCTCGAACTTGCCCGCATGTTCGCCTTCGGTCTCGGCAAAGGGGTGGACGATGAAGGACAGGGGCGTGTCCGTCTTGCGGCCCTTGTACTCATGCGGGATGGCGATGTCGGTCAGGATCATGGCAAGGCGTCCTCGTCGTTGAGCTGGTCATCGGCCGCGTCGTCGGCATCGTCCTCACCTTCCACGCGGGGTGGGCGCGGGGGACGTTGGGCCGCGCGGGCCAGGATCTCGACATAGGCGTGCTCGGCGCCGCCCTTGGCGGCCGCGTCCACCTGCGCGATCAGGGTCGACAGCAGCACGACCTCGGCGCTGTCTTTTTCAAGGCCGAAACGGCAGTCGAAATCCCAGAAGTCAGTGCCCTCCGGCAGCACGCGACGGCGCTCGCGCTTGAGGTACTTGCGGATTTCGTGCTTGACCGCATCGAGCACCCGGTCCGGGTGGCGGCCTTCGGCCTTGAAACTGAATACTTTTCTCACAATGGCCCTTCAAAAACCGCTGCCGGCCCGCCACGGGTTGCGACAGCCAAGGGCGGGATTATGCGGGCTGCGCCGCCGCAGGGCCAGCGCCAGACGCATCCAGGCCCTTGAGCCCCCCGAACCACAGCAGCCCTGATGCGGGCTGGGCTTTCCCTGCCAGGGATCAAAAACGCAAGGGTCGCGCTTTAGACTACCCGGACTACACCCTAAGGAGCCCCCATGACCGAAGCCGAATTCAATGCCGACCTGGCCACGCGGGGCTTCACCGAGGTGTCGACCGTGCAGCGTGAGGCTGGAGGCCAGATGGACGAACACACCCACGCCTTTGAGGCCCGCGCGCTGATCCTGGAGGGTGACATCACCATCGAGACCCAAAGCGGCAGCCAGCGCTACCAGCCCGGCGACATCTTCCACCTGCAACACGAAGAGCCCCATGCCGAAACCTACGGCCCACAAGGGGTGCGCTACCGGGTGGGGCGCAAGCCAGGGTGAGCGGCTTGGCGCTTCGGCGACTTGGCGGCAGGCGAGCGCCACAGGGACGGTCTGCCATGGGGCGCCCCGCGAACTGACAGACGCCTCCCAGGCGGCCGAGCCGGTCGGTTTGAGCAGATTTGCCACAGCGAATCCAGTGGCAGAACCGCAAATGGTTGCGGCTTGTAAGAGCTATTGCACAGGCCGGGAAGCAGAAGCATTTGCCGAGGGGAGGCACCTAAGCTTGGGTTCGCGTTACGACCGCGGTCCTCCCCCGCAGATCAGCCCGCCGGGCTGACGCCGTGGTCGATTTCTGTTGTGCACCCCCATGAAACTTCAACGACGTTCCCTTCCCGCCATGCTGCTCAGTGCGGCCGCCGCCATCAGCACCCCACTGGTGGCCCCTTCTGCCCAGGCTGCCACGGGTGATGACCTGCAGCGCCAAGCCCAGGACGCCCTGGCAAGCCTGTACAAGGCCCAGGCTGGTGCAGCCGCCCTGGGTCAAAAAGCCAAGGCCATCATGGTCTTTCCGAGCATTTTCAAAGCAGGTCTCGTCTTTGGGGGCGCCTATGGTGAGGGAGTGCTGTTTGAAAACCAGAAGTTCAATGGCTACTACAGCGCCGTGAGCGCCTCCGTCGGCCTGCAGATTGGCGCCCAGACTTTCGGCTATGCGATGTTTGTCATGACCGACAAAGCCCTGGCGTCCGTCAAAGAGAGCAGCGGCTGGGAAGTCGGCGTGGGCCCCAGTGTCGTGGTGGTCGACGCGGGCCTGGCCAAAAGACTGACCACCACCACCCTCAAGGACGATGTCTACGCCTTCGTCTTCGACCAAAACGGCATCATGGGCGCCCTGGGTCTCGAAGGCACCAAGGTCTCGCGCATCAAGCAACCCTGAAGCCCCCGGCGACCCGGGGGTGGTTCAGCCCCCCGCTGCCTCAGGCTGCCGGCGCCTGGTAGGCGTCGCGAAGTTCCCGCTTGAGGACCTTGCCAATCGCGCTGCGTGGCAGCTCCTCCACCCACTGCAGGTCACTCAGGCGCTGGGTCTTGCCCACCCGCTCATTGAGCCAATCGCGCAAAACCGATGCTTCAAGGGCCTGGCCTGCACGTGCCACGGCAAAGGCCACAGGGGTCTCACCCCAGGCCACGGAGGGCACCCCCACCACCGCCGCTTCGGCCACCGCGGGGTGCTCGCGCAGCAAGGCTTCGAGGTCGCTGGGGTAGATGTTGAAGCCGCCCGAAATGATCATGTCCTTCTTGCGGTCGAACAAGGTCAAAAAGCCTTGCTCGTCAAAGCGGCCCACATCGCCCGTGCGGATGAAACGCTTGCCATCGGGGGCGAACCATTCGGCTTCGCGCGTCTTCTCGGGCTGACCGTGGTAGCCGGTCATCATGCCGGCGGAATGGCCCACCACCTCGCCAGCCTGGCCGGGTGCCACCTCCACGCCCTCGTCGTCAATCAAGCGGATGTCGTGCGTTTCGGCCGGGCGGCCCACGGTGTGCAGCTTGTCGGGGTGCAGGTGGGCCTCCAGGATGCAGGTGCCGCCGCCTTCGGTCATGCCGTAGAACTCGACCAGACCGCCAGGCCAGCGCTGCAGCACATCGGCCTTCAGCTCGGCATGGAAGGGCGCACTGGTGCAGAACTTGACGTGGGTGCTGGACAGGTCGTGCTCGCCGAACGCGGGGTGGGCCATCAAACGCTGGTACTGCACCGGCACCAGCATGGTGTGGCTCATGCGGTGCTGTTGCGCCAAGCGCAGGTAGGCACCCGCATCGAATTTGGGCATCAACAACACGGTGCCGCCGAAAGCCAGGGTCGGGAAAAACACCACCAGCGTCGTGTTGGAGTACAGCGGCGTGGACAACAAGGTCAGCGACTGCGGGCCATAGCCATAGACCGCCCCCCGGTTGACGTGGGCCGAGCGCATGCCGTGCGACTGCACGATGCCCTTGGGCGTGCCCGTGGTGCCTGAGGAGTAAATGATGTTGAAGGGCCAGGCGGGCTGCAGCGTCAGCGCCTGCACCGGGGTGCCGGCGGGCACCAGCCAGGCGTCCAGTGCTGGCCCCACGTCAGAGCCATCCAAGGCAATGCGGCCGATCTGGCCGCGCCCGGCCTCGGCCACCGTGGCGGCTGAGGCTGCGTCCAAGAACAAGAGGCGCGCCTGGGCATCACCGAGCATGCCCGCCAAGGCTTGCGGGGTGCTGCCCGGGGCCAGTGGGGCCACCACCACGCCCGCACGCAAGGCCCCCAGGAACACCGCGGCGTACAGGGTCGAACTGCTGGCACAGATGGCCACAGCCTCACCGGGCTTCACACCGTCGCGCTGCAAGCTGGCCGCCACGCGGTCCATCAACTGATCCAAGTCGCCGTAACTGAGTCGCCGCCCGCCGCCCTCTGGGGTGTCAAGCAAGGCCGCTCGCTGGGGCTCAGTGCGCGCGTGCTCGCGGATGCGCTCGGGAATGGATTGAAAGTCAGTCGGGGGGGAAGCAGTTTGAACAGTCATGGGGCAGCCAAAAGGAGGTGGCGGAATGATAAAGACGCCCCCCGGTAGGGCACCTGTCGCCGCAGCGACTGAGCGCAGAGCCGGCACGGTTGCCTCAACCCACGCTGATTGTTTCTATTTCAGGAATTTTCATTTGCCTCATTCCCTGTTTTATTGTTTCAAACGATGACCTACAGTCACTCCATCGATGAGTCGCCAACGCAACAACGCTTCATCGAGGCTGGACAAGCCAGGCCCCCGGCCCGACCTGCCCGGAACGTTTTGTCAGACTTGCAAGGAAATCACCATGTCCCGCTCCCTGATTGCTTACGCCCTTGTGACAGCCGCCGCCACGGCTGCTTTTGTCAGCGCCCCCAGCTTTGCTGATGGCCTGAGCGACTACCAGAACCAGTTCCCCCCGATCACCGCCCAGCGCAGCCGCGCCGAAGTGCAGGCTGAAGCCCTGACGGCGGCCCGCAACGCGGCGGTGTCGGTGGACGCCAAGTCCCGCGTGCTGCCCGACGTCAAGTCGGCTGTGAGCCGCACTGAAGTGCGCCAAGCGGCCTGGGAAGCCGCCCGCAGCGAACGCCCGCTCAGCAGCTACTGAGATCGGCCACAGACCTGAGCCAAGGGCCAGCGCGGCGCCCGGGCTCAGGCCGGCACCACCGCCGCCCGAGGCGCGACCCGGCGCGACACCCAGGCCGACAGGGCCAGCAAGGCCAGGCCAGCGCCGCCCAAAGCCAAAGACAGACCGCCGCGGTCCACCGTCCAGGCCACCAGCAAGACCCCCACCGACTGCCCCAGAAACAGCAGGCACGCGAACAAGGTGACTGCGCTGCCTCGGGCATGGGGCGCCATTTGCGTGGCTTGCGTCTGCAAGGTGTTGTGCAGCATGTAAAAGCCCAAGCCTGCGAAAAAACACGCGCCCACGGCCACGGCCGCGACCGGCACCCAGGCCAGCGCGGCCAGCGCCACGGCCATCAGGCTGCCCCCGGTCAAAGCGAGGCCGCGCTCGCCCAGCAAGCGCAGCCAGCGGCTGACGAACTGGCTGTACAGCAGGCCACCCACGCCATAGAGAATCATCGCGCCCCCCGCCGCCGAGGCCGAAAAGCCAAAGGCACTGACCATGCGGCTCGGCACAAAAGCCAGGGTGCCAAACGCCAAGGCGCCCTCGACCGCCGTCACCCCCAGCACCCAGCGCACGCGCGGGATCTTGAGCAGCCCCACACTGTTGCGCACCGACTGGGCGAAGCTGATCGCGGCCCCCTGCCCCCCGTGCACGGAGCCAGCGCGCAAGGCCCCGGTTTTGTGGGCCAAGGTCAAGGCGGCGCTCAAAAAAATCAGCGACAACACCGCAAACGCCCAGCGCCAACCCAGGTGCTCGGCCGCCAAGCCACCAAACCATTGGCCGGCCATCATGCCGGTCACGGTCGCCCCCATGAAACGGCCCAGCGTCTCCTGGCGCTTGTCGTAGCTGACTTGGTCGCCAATCCAGGCCATGGACAGCGGGATGATGCCGGCCGCCGCCGCGCCCATGGCCGCACGCGACAGCACCAACAAGTCCAAGGTCGGCGCCAGCGCGGTGATGGCGCTGAACAGCGCACAGCCAAAGGTGGCCAACACGATCACCCGCACCTTGCCCAGGCGGTCGCCCAAGGGGCCGTAGAACAGTTGCAGCGTGCCGTAGGCCACCGCAAACGAGGCGATCACGCGCGAGGCCTCGCCGGTGCTGACCTGGAAGTCATGCCCCAGGGCCACCAACATGGGATCGCAGATGCGCATGGAGGCCATGCTGCCGAAAGCAGCCAGGCCAATCAGCCTCAGGGTGAGTTGCAGGGAGTTCATGCGGCGCCGTTCACAAAAGCGCGATTCTGCCCGGCTTGGCGCGGCTTCGCTGGCGGGCCTCAGGCGACCCAAGCTCATTTGTTGCCAATTACGAAATAGTATTTTGCTTGTTAGCTTCTTTTATTGTCATGGTTAACCCTATAAAGTTCATCCATCGACGCGCTGATGACCATGTCGGCCAGCAGCCTCCGGACAGACACCCCTGAAGGAAACACCATGAACCGCAACATCATCTCCGCCGCCCTGATCGCCGCCGCCGCTTTCGCCGCCGCCCCCAGCTTTGCTGCCGGCGAAGCCGACTACAACGACCAATTCGCCGCCACCGTGTCGCAACGCAGCCGCGCTGAAGTGACCGCTGAAGCCAACAAGGCGGCCCGTGACGCCGCTGTGTCGGTGGACTCCAAGTCCCGCGTGCTGCCGGAAGTGAAGTCGGCTCTGACCCGCACCGAAGTGCGTCAAGCCGCTGCCACCGCCAACCGCGCTGGCCAACTGCACACCGGCGAACTGAGCTTCTGATCGCCACGGACTCCCTGAGTCCGGGGGCCTGCGCCCCAGCCCACAGCACAAAGCCCGCCACGGTGATTCACCGCAGCGGGCTTTGATGTTTCTGGGGTCTCACAGGCCGCTGGGCCCGACTGGGTATCCCAGCCAGCGCCAGCACCAGCGCATTGCACGCACGGGTGCCGTGCGGCAGCCTGCTGCTTCAGTGGGGCGCGAAAGCTTGAGGGCGGTCAGAGAGGCTGGAGGTGTTGGACGCCTGGGAACGCGCCCGCCAGCCGCCCGAGGCCTTGAGCTGCTCACGGGTGAAGGGCTTCTCGGCACCAGACAGGCGAATCGCCAGGCGCATCTCCCACTCGTGCGTGGGCAGGTACGTGGCTTGGCGGCCAGCAAAGGCCAGCAACAAAGCCAGGGGCAGCAGGCGGGCCCAGGGCGGGGCCGGGCTCAGCCGGCCCAAGGCCAGCAAGGCGCAGGCACTGACGGCCGTGCCCAGCAACCAGGCCGACATGACCTCGCTCCAGCTGTGCGCGCCCAGCTTGACGCGCGACACGCCTACCAGCACGGCCAAAGCCAGGCCCAAACCCGCCGACAGCCAACGCAGACGCCCGCCCTGCGGCGCCAGCAAGGCGCCCAGCAAAGGCGGCAGCACCGAGGTGGCCAGCAAGGCGTGGCCGCTGATGCCCGTGAAATTGACCGCAGCGATGCCGTAGCCCCAGCCCATGAACATCAGCTTGGTGATCAAGGTCAGGCCCGCAGCGGCACACAGGCTGAGCCCCCAGACCTGCAAGGCACTGCGCTGCCCGCCCCACCAGACGCCCCAGGCGGCCAGCAGCCAGACCGGCAGGATCAAGCCCGCCGAGCCCAAGTGGGTGATGGTTTCCCAGGTGCTGTGGCCCAGGGGGAGCAAGTCACTCATCGTGCGTGGAGATGCGTCAAAGGTCAGGAGAGGAGCGCCCAGGCACCATGCGCTGAGCAAGCCGGCGAAGTGTAACGGGCCTAGGGTTTATACCCGGATCGAGGGGACTTTGAAGCCCCTGCCCGAGGACTCAAGCGCCGACCAAAGCCAGGTAGGCCTGGCGCGTTTCGGGGGACACCGCCGCCAGCACCTGGGCATGCGAGGTCTTGTGGCGGGCCAGCAAGCGGGCCGAGGCCACGGCCTTGGACTTGCAAAACCAGTGGCAGCTGTGCTGCATCAAAAACAGCTCGGCCGACAATTGAAAGGCCCGGTCGCGCGGCGACAAACCCACGCCCACGCTGCCCGACTGCACCCCCTGGGCCAGGCCTCGGGCATGGATCTTCAGCAGCTCGCGCAAATCAAAGGACAGGCTCTGGGGCAGCCGGTCCGCCCAAGGCAGGGCCAGGGGCAGGCGGCTGACCCGGGTCAGGGCGCCATCCACCCGGGCAAATTCGCTGGCAAAGCGATTGAATTGGTCGCTGAGGCTGGTTTCACAGCCGGTCAGCACCTGCCAGACCTGGTCACGCCGCGCGGGGTCGCTTTCGCCCAAGGCACGAAGGTAGCCCTCGGTCAGGGTCTCCATGAGCTTTTCGATCTGGTACTGACCCAGCACGCTGCCCAGCAAGACAATGCGTCGACGCTGCTCCTGGGTCTTGAAGAAATGAACGGCGATGCCCCCCAGCAGGGCCAGCAAAAAGAGATCCATGACGTGCGCGCGCTTCAGTGCCAAAAAGAGCTTGAGTGTAGCCAGCCTGGGCCTGATGCCCGCAGGGGGGCGCGCTCAGCCCAGCAGCGTGTGCAACACCCCCCAGGCGGCCTGCAAACCCAGGGCGGCACTGGCCAGCAAGGCCAGGCCAAAGGCGGGGCCGCGCCGGGCCGGGTTGTCCAGATAGGCCTTCACATACCAAAGCCGCCCCAGCAACCAGACCGCGCCCGCCAGCGCGGCCCAACGGTCCTGGCCCCAACCGGCTGCCAGCCACAGCAGTGGCAGGGTCAGCACGGTGTTCTCCAGGGTGTTCATCTGGATGCGGTAAGCGCGCTCAAAGAGAGGGTGACCCGTCACCGCCGGGGCCTCGATGCCATGACGCCCCCGGGCGCGCGCCACCAGCATGCCAGTGCCCAGCAGGAGCAGCACCATCAACAAGGTGATCAAGGTGGTCAGGGGCCAGGCGGTCATGGGCAACTCCAAGGGGAACAATCAATCAGGCCGCACCCAGGGCGGTGCAGCCTTGGGTTTGTACCATGCGGGCTCACCCCACGTCGGTGGCCTGGCCCAGGGTCTCGATGCGCAGCCGCGTCCAGGCCCCCGCCGACACGGGGCTGGCCCCCAAATCCGCTTGCAAGGCGCGCCAGGCCGACTCAGGCGCCGCCGCACTGAGCAGGACCCAGGCCGGCGCCTGCCCGGGCACCTGGTGCGGCTGCAGGCTGCGCACCGGAATCCCCTGCGCGGCCAGGCGCTCACTGAGCAGCGCCAGGCCCGCCTGCGCGTCCTGCACCGGCCAGCGCACATAACAAGCGGCCGAGGACTCGGCCAGGGGCTGGACCGGCAGCGCACGCAAGGCCTGAGCATGAAAGGCCTGGTGCGGTACGCGCAGCGCCGCCGCCGGGCCCACGGGCTGGCGTGCCAGGTCCACCAGGTCGGCAATCACGGCCGCGCCCGTGGGCTCGCCGCCGGCACCGGCCCCGCAAAACAAGGACTGGCCCGAGGCATCGCCGTGCACCAGGATGCCGTTCATGGCGCCTTCCACGCTGGCCAGCGGGTGGCGCCGCGGCAGCAGCACCGGCTGCACGCGCAGGGACACGGGCGAGGCCTCGTCCGTCCCCAGGCGTTGCGCCACGCCCAGCAGCTTGATGCGGTAGCCCAGGGCCTCGGCCAGGCCGACGTCTTGTGCCTGCAGGTCGCGGATGCCCTGCACCGTGATCTGGTCGAACTGCAGCGGCGTGCCAAAGGCCAGCGCCGACAACAAGGACAGCTTGTGCGCCGCGTCGATGCCATCCACATCAAAACTCGGATCGGCTTCGGCGTAGCCCAGGCGCTGGGCCTCTTGCAGCACCGCGTCAAAGCCCAAGCCCTTGTCGCGCATCTCGGACAGGATGAAATTGCTGGTGCCATTGATGATGCCGGCCACCCAGTCAATGCGGTTGGCGCTCAGGCTCTCGCGCAAGGCCTTGATGATCGGGATGCTGACCGCCACCGCGCCCTCAAAGGCCACGCTCACGCCGCGCGCAGCGGCGGCGGCAAACAGCTCGTCGCCGTGCTGCGCCAGCAGGGCCTTGTTGGCGGTCACCACCGACTTGCCCTGGGCGATGGCCTGCAGCACCCAATCGCGGGCCAGGGTGGTGCCGCCCACGGCTTCAACCACCACGTCGATGTCGGGGTCCCGCAGCAAGGCCTCGACCTCGACCAGGCGCACCTGCGGCGCCAACAAAGCAGCAGCGCGCTGGCGGTCGCGCACGGCCACCTGAGTGATGACGATGGGCCGCCCCGCCCGCGCCGCGATGGCGGCCTGGTTGCGCAACAACACGCGGTAGGTGCCCAGGCCCACATGGCCCAGGCCGATGAGGCCCACGCGCAAGGCGCGGACCGGCGACTTCAGACCCGAGGCGGGCGCATAAAGACTTTCAGGATCTTGGTACACAAACATCTCCGAACAAAAAGAAAACCCAGCTGCCTGGCTGGGTTCGTTCGGGGACAAGACACCAGGGGCAGCCGTGACGGCCACCCCAACGCTGCTAGGGGGCCGCGGTGGTCATGGTGCAAATAATCATGGTGCTGACGTTCATGCCGTCCAGGCTCGCCGCCCCGCCCCGTGCGGACACGGCAACGCCAGCGCGCGACCACAGGGCGCAGCGCAAGGACGAGGGAGATTTCTGGAACGACATGCGCCACAGTCTACAAGAAAACACCCAGCCCTCGGCAGACCGCGGCCTCAGCGCGGCGCGCGCGCGGCAGCCCGGGCCGCGGCACGCCAAGCCGGATCGAAGTGCTGGTCAATGCCCTGCCCCAGGCCCTGGAAGACCTGCTCCAGGGTGCGCGCCTGGGCGCCAAACAAGGCCTGCAACACCTGAGCGTCCTCGAACAAACCATGCAGGTACAGGCCCAGCACGTTGCCGGCCGCGTTCTGCCAAGCCAGGCCCGGGAGCAGCTCAAGGGCCACGTCCCCCGCGGCCGCCATGGCGGGGTGTTGGGCGGTTTGGCCATGGTGGATTTCATAGCCTTGCACCGGGCAGCCCGCCAGGGCCGACCAGGCGCCCTGCACCGCGCCAAACGTGCTGCGCGCGCGGCGCACGGTTTTGTCGGGCGCAAAAGCCGTGACCAGGGGCAGCAGTCCCAGGCCGGGTGCATTGCCGTCGATGCCGTGGGTGTCGACCAAGGCTTCGCCCAGCATCTGCAGGCCGCCGCACACGCCGAGCACGCGCCCGCCACGGGCCGCATGCTCAGCCACTGCCTGGTCCAGGCCCTGGGCGCGCAGCCAAGCCAGGTCGGCGGCGGTGGCCTTGCTGCCGGGCAGGATGATCCAGTCCGCGCCCTGCAACTCGGCCGGGGTGCGGGCCCATTGCAGGCGCACACCGGGCACGTTCTTGAGCGGTTGAAACTCGTCCAGGTTGCTGATGCGGGGGTAGGCCAGCACCGCAATGCGGGTGTGGACCGCCCCGGCGGCCCCTCGGCTGCGGTCGTCAAACACGCCGTCCTCCTCCGGCAGGCCGTGCTCCCACAGCATGGGGATGACGGCCACCGTGGGCACGCCGGTCAGCGCTTGCAGCATCTCAGGCGCCGGGGCCAGCAAGCTGGCGTCGCCCCGGAACTTGTTGAGCACAAAGCCTTTGATCAAGGCGCGCTCGTCCTCGGGCAGCAGCGCCCAGGTGCCGTACAGGTGGGCGAAGGCCCCGCCGCGGTCGATGTCGCTGACCAACAGGCAGTCAGCCTGGGCGTGGCGCGCCACGCGCATGTTGACGATGTCGCTGGCGTGCAGGTTGATCTCGGCCGGGGAACCCGCGCCTTCGATGACCACCACGTCGTAGTCAGCACGCAAGTCGTCCAGGGCCTGCGCAATGGCGGGCCAGACGTGCTCGCTGCGGCCGCGCCAGGGCATCTCGGTCAGGGCCTGGCTGACCTGGCCCAGCAGCACCACCTGGCTGCGCGTGTCGGCCTCGGGCTTGAGCAGCAAGGGGTTCATGCGCACTTCGGGCTCGGCCCGGGCGGCCAGGGCCTGGAAGTACTGGGCGCTGCCCACCTCGCCCTCGCCGCCCTGCTGGCCCGCCACCACGCGGGCGTTGTTGCTCATGTTCTGCGCCTTGAAGGGCGCGACCTTGAAGCCCTGGTCGCTGTACCAGCGGCACAGCGCCGTGGTGAGCCAGCTTTTGCCAGCACCGCTGGTGGTGCCCAGCACCATCACGCAGTGCGCGGGGCCAGAGGTGATTCGTTGGGGAGCAGTCATGGGCTGGATTTTGAAGGATGGGGACCCGCCAGCACGGGCGGCGGCCCCTGCTGCAACAAAGCCTGCAAGGCGTCCTGAGACGCGGGCGGCAAGACGCCCAGGCGCCAGTGGCCTGGCAGGTCGAAGGAATGCGCATCGCGCAGCTTGACACCGGCCTGGCGCCACACCGGCAAGGCGGGCGACCATTCGGGCGGCACGCGCACGCAAAAGAAGTTGGCCTGGCTGGGCCGCACGGTCCAACCCTGGTCGCGGAACAAGGCTTGTTGGCGGGCTTTCCATTGCCGCAGCGTGGCCCGGGACTCGACCAACCAGGCGGCGCTCTCTGGCTGGCACCAGGCCTGCAGCAGGGCCACGCCCTGGGCGCCCAAAGGCCAGGACGGACACAGCGCAGCCAGCGCCTGAGCGGCCTCCTCGGCGCCCTCTGGCGCCAACGCGTAGGCGCCACGCACCCCCGTCAGACCCAAGGCCTTGTTGGGTGAGAACAGCTGCCAGACGCGCTGCAAGCGCGCCTCGTCCCAGGCGCTGGGGCCGCTCAGACGCAGCGGGTGGTAGGCCCGGTCCAGCACGGCGATGTCGCAGTCCTGGAACACACCGACGCCCACGCCCTGCCCCAGCGGGCTGCTGGGGTCACAGGCCCAGCGCAGGCGGGGTGCGGGCGGCCACAGGCTGGGCACGCCATCGGCGGCGGGATCCGCGCCGGGCGCGGGGTCGAGCCGGCCCGAGTCGGCATAGCGCTGCGTGGCCAGGCCCCAGGCCTGAGCCGCGTGGGCATAGTCGCCGTAAGCGTGGCGCGGCAGCTCAACCCGTTGCACGCCCTGGCGCGCCGCCCAGGCGGTGAGGCGGAAGATGAACTCGCTGGCGCTGCCCGCCAACACCACGCGGGCCCCATCCACCCCGTGGTGCTGGGCCAGCTGCGCGCGCAGCTGCTGGTACTGCGCGTCGGGGTAGCGCGTGACATCGGCGCGCTGCACGGCATGCCAGGCGCTGGGGCAAGGGCCGCAGGCATTGCTGTTGGTGGAGAAGTCGTGCTCGGGCACGCCGGCGGCGTCGGGGCCGCCGTGCTCACGGCTCAGCCCTGGGACGATGGGCTTCCAATCCGCGATCACCAAGGTCTCCCGGCGCCCAGCGCCATGCTCAGCAAGGCCCCTGCCAGCACGACGCGACCGCACAAGGCGATCGCACGCGGTGTGTGGTGGGCTTCCGGTGCCGGCGCGCCGGGGTTGAGCGTGTAGACCCCTGGCTTGGCCAGGCGCACCGACAGGCGCAGGGCCAGCGCCGCCATGGGCCAACCGCTGTTGGGTGACGGGGTCTGGCGGGCCTGTGCCGGCAAGCCAGCCCACAGCCCAGGCCGGAGGCCGAGCAGCAGCAGCGCCGTGAAGCGCGCCGGCAGCCAGGACAGCACATCATCCGCGCGGGCCGCCCATTTGCCGGCCCAGGCCCAGTAGCGCCACTCACCCGAGGCACTGCGCCGCCAGCCCGGGTAGCCCCACATGGCATCCGCGGTGTTGGCAAAGCGGTACAGGGCTGCCCCTGGGAGGCCCGCCACGGCAAACCAGAACAGGGGCGCCAGCACCGAGTCGTTGAGGTTTTCAGACAAGGACTCCAGTGCGCTCTCACGCACCTCGGTGGCGCTGAGCGCGCTGACGTCGCGGCTCACCAGCCAAGCCAGGCGGCTGCGCCCCGCCTCCAGAGACTGGGCCAGGGCGGCTTCCACCGCCTGCACCTCGCGGCGCAGCATGCGCCAGGCCAGCAGCGGCTTGAGCAGCAGGCCCAGGCCCAGCACTGCCGCCACCGGTCCCAGGTGGATCAGGGCTTGCTGCAACGGCCAGGCCAGGCCCACGGCGCAGGCCGCGCCGACAGCCCACAGCACAGCCCCTGCGAGGCCACGCCACAGGTCGCGCCGGCCCTCGGGTGAAGGGCCCACGCCCTGCTGCGGCGCCAACCAACGCCCGGCCCTCCCCAGGTAATGCCCCATCCAGACCACGGGGTGCAGGCGTGGCGGTGGCTCGCCAAACAGCTGGTCGAGCAGCAGGGCCACGGGCACGGCCGCGGCCAGGTACAGCGGGGGGACAGGGGCGACCCACAGGTCCGGGCTGAACTCAAACACCGCCAGACCCCCAGGCGCTGGCGGGGGTTGGCGAAGCCGCAGCACCTGAATCCTCCGCAGCGAACAAGGACGACGCCTGGCCCCAGCGCTGGTCGAACACCAGCTCGTGCAAGGGCTGGCGCTGCGCCCAGCGCTGCTGCTGCAGCATGGGCTGCTCATAAAAACCGGGCACGGGGCCCAGGCACAGCAGGGCAATCACCTCCGCGCCGTCAGGCAAGGCCAGTTCGCGCGCCACGGCGGCCGGGTCGAAGATCGACACCCAGCCCAGCCCCAAGCCCTCGGCGCGCGCGGCCAGCCACAGGTTCTGGATGGCGCAACTGGCCGAAGCCAGGTCCATTTGCGGCAGGGTACGGCGGCCAAAGACATGGCGCTCGCGCCCGTCGCACAAGGCCACGGCCAGCAGCTCGGCCGCCTCCAGCACGCCCTGCACCTTCAGGCGCATGAACTCGTCCTGGCGCTGCCCCAGGGCCTCGGCCGTGAGCACGCGCTCGGCCTCGACCAGACCGTGCAAGCGTTGGCGGGTGGCTCCGTCAGTGATGCGAACAAAGCGCCAGGGCTGCATGAAGCCCACGCTGGGCGCGGCGTGCGCCGCCTGCAGCAGGCGGCGCAGCACCGCCGGCGCCACTGTGCCACCACTGAAGTGGCGCATGTCACGGCGCTGCGCCATGGCGCGGTAGACCGCGGCGCGATCGGCCTCGGTGAATGGGGCGGCGCTCACCAGGTCGCCGTGCTCGGACGCGGAGTTGGGTGGGCTCAAGCGGCTCAGTCCTCGATGCCGCGCTGCGCGGGGATGCCGGCGCGGAAGGCGTGCTTGATGAGGGTCATCTCGGTCACGGTGTCGGCGATGGCGATCAACTCCTCGGGACAGCGCCGGCCGGTCAGGGCGACGTGCACATGGCGGGGCCGGTCACGCAAGGTCTGCAGCACCTCGTCCAGGGGCAGCCAGCCGTAGATCAACGGGTAGGTGATTTCGTCGAGCACGACCAGGAAGTGCTCACCCGCCAGGATCAGGTCCCGCGCGCGCTGCCAGCCGTCGCGGGCCAGCTGGGCGGAGTGCTCCAGGTCCTTGCTCTTCCAGCTGAAGCCGTCGCCCAGGCCCTCGACCGGCACACCCAGTTGCTCGAAGATGCGGTGCTCGCCAAAACGGGCGCTGGGCACTTTCATGAACTGGTAGATGTGCACGGCCTTGCCGCGTCCATGGGCGCGCAGGGCCAGGCCAAAGGCGGCCGTGCTTTTGCCCTTGCCGTCGCCGGTGTTGATGATGATCAGGCCACGGCGTTCGCCCTCGGCTTTGTCATAGGGCTTCTCGGTGGGCGGGGTTTCAATCTGCATGGGGGTCTCGGAGGTGGGATTCAAAAGGCGTCAGCACGGGCAAAGCCACCCACTGGCCCTGCAGGGCGTGGATGGCCAGGCGGTGGTCGAACACGCGTTCCAGGCAACGCTGGGTCTCGGGCTGGGCCGCAGCACCGTGGTGCAAGACTCGGCCGGCGGCCATGACCACCACGTCGTCGGCCTGCAAGGCCATGCTGACCTCGTGCAGGACGCTGATCACGGTGTGGCCCAGGCGCACCAGGGTGCGCACGGTGGTCAGCCAGTCGGCCTGGTGCGGTGGGTCGAGGTTGGCCAGGGGCTCGTCCATCAGCAGCACCGGCGCCTGCACGGCCAGGGCACGGGCCAGCAACACGCGCTGGCGCTCCCCCCCCGACAGTTGCCCCAGGCTGCGGTGGCGCCAATCCCAGGCCTGGGTGCAGCGCAAGGCCTGCTCCACCGCCGCGTGGTCGCGGGCGTCGGGGGCGGCCAACCAGCCACGGTGCGGCAGGCGACCGAGCATGGCCACGTCCCACACCAGCAAGTCGTCGGCCGCGTGTTCACTCTGGCCCAGCCAGGCCAGGCGCTGGCCGCGCTCACGCGCGGGCCAGTCGGCCAGGCGCCGGCCTTGCAGCTCGACCGTGCCCTGGTGCGGCAACAGGTCGGCCAACGCGCGCAGCAAGGTGGATTTGCCCGCGCCATTGGGGCCGACGATGCTGGTCCAGCGCCCCGCCGGCAAAGCGAGGTCGATGCCATGCAGCACCGGCCGGCCGCCCAAGTCGGCGTTCAGCCCGCGCGCCTGCAGCGCCAGTGTGGTGGTGGGAGGCCAGCGGTTCATGCTCGCCCTCCCAGGCCGCCGCGGCGGTGCATCAGCCACAGCAGGTAGCTGCCGCCCAGCACGGCCGTCAGCACGCCCACGGGCAGCTCTTGCGGCGCGGTGCACCAACGGGCCAACACATCGGCCACCAACAGCAGGCAGCCGCCAGCCAGACTGGCCAAGACCAGCTGCCAGGCGTGGCCCGCCTTGACCAGGCCCCGCACCAAGTGCGGTGCGGCCAGGCCGACAAAGGCGATCAGACCGGTCTGCGCCACGGCGGTGCCCGTGGCCAGCGCCAGCACGCCCACCAGCAGCACGCGCAAAGCGCCCAGGGGCAGGCCCAGGCTCAGGGCCGTGGCCTCGCCCAGCGACAGGCCATCGAGCACCCGCGAAGCGCCCAAAGCGGCCAGGCCGCAGACGCCCCAGACCGAGCTCATCAGCAGCACCGAGGTCCAGCCCACAAAGCCGGTGTTGCCCAGCATGAAGGCCTGCATGGGCTGCATGATGTCGGGCACGCGAAGCAAGAGCAGCGAGGTCATGGCGCCCAGCACCACGCCCACGATCACCCCGGCCAGCAGCAGGCGCAGGGTTTGCTGCACGCCACGGGCCAGCAGCAAGGTCAGGCCCACCGCCAGCACCGCGCCCACAAAGGCCGCGCCGGTCAGGCCCAGCCGCGTCAGCCAGTCGGGGGACATCAGCATGGACGCTGGCTTGAGGCCCAACAGCACCAGGGCGGTGGCCACGCCCAGCGAGGCGCCCGAGGCACTGCCCAGCAAATACGGGTCGGCCAAGGGGTTGCGAAACAGGCCTTGCGCCACGGCGCCGGCCAGGCCCAGCAAGGCGCCCGCGGCCAGCGCGCCCAGGGTGCGCGGCAGGCGGATGTCGAGCACGATCTGGCCCGCCAAGGGGTCGTTGAGCAGCTCGCTGAGTGGGCTCAGGCCGGTGCTGCCCACGCACAGGCCCAAAACCAACAACACCCCGGCCAGCGCCAGCAAGCCCAAGAGCAAAGACAGCGGGTGCAGGCCCGCGCGCGTCCAGGCCGCAGGGACGGAGGACGGGGGCACAGGCCAGCTGGGCGCGCTCACGGGGCCATCTCCTGCAGGCAGCGCGCCATCAGCCGGGCGGCCTCGCCCATGCGCGGGCCCGGGCGCACCAGCACGTCGGACTGCTCGGGCGGGAAGCGGCAGATGCGGTTCTCGCGCACCGCGCGGATGCGCTCCCAGCCCGGGCGCTGGCTCAGGCCTTCAAAGTTGCGGTCGCCGATCATGATCAGGTCGGGGTTGGCCCGCACCACAAATTCAGGGTTGAGCTTGGGAAACGGCCCCAGCGAGGCGGGCACCACATTGCGCGCGCCCAGGCGGGTCAGGGTTTCGCCAATGAAAGAGGATTCGCTGGCGGCATAGGGCGCGCGGTTGACCTCGTAGTACACGCGGGTCTGGCGCACGCGCGCCGGCAGGGACTGGGCCGCTGCCGAGACCTCGGCGTCGATCACGCGCCAGATGCGGGCCGCGCCCTGGGCCTCAGGCACCTGCAGCACCTGGCCGATCTTCTGCAGCACGCGCTGCACGTCGGCATGGCTTTTGGGCTCGAGCGCCAACACCTTGAGGCCCAACTGCTCCAGCCGGGGCGTGACGCGGGCCGACTTGGCCAGCAGCACGACATCGGGACGCAGCGCCACGATGCCCTCGACATTGGCGTCGTCCAAGCCCCCCAGGTGGGGCAAGGCGCGCACACTGGCCGGCCAGGTGGAATAGCGGTCCACCCCGACCAGGCGGGCGCAGGCGCCCATCTCGCACAAGGACTCGGTGAGGGACGGCAGCAGGCTGATGATGCGCTGCGGCTGCTGCTCAAACCGTGCCGACTGGCCCCGGTCGTCTTGCACCTCGTAGGCGGCCCAGGCTGGGCCCAGCAGGGTGGCGGCGGCCAAGGCGCAGGCCCAGGTGGCGCGCATCAAAATCAGGAAGGGCTGGGTCATGGCTGCGGATTCTCGGCTTTGAGGCTCAGGGGCAGGCCAGCCGCCATCAGGGTGACCCGATCGCAGGCCGCAGCCACTTGCTGGTTGAGTCGGCCCAGGCGGTCGACAAACTGGCGCACCTCGCGGCCCATGGGGATCACGCCCAGACCGATCTCATTGCCCACCAGCACCACCGGGCCGCGCACCTGGGCCAGGGCCCGCAGCAACTCGGCCACCGGGGCCTCGGCATCTTGGGCCGCTTGGCCCGGGGCGGGCATGAGCCAGTTGGTCAGCCACAGGGTCAGGCAATCCACCACCACCAGGGTGTCGGGGGCGCTCAGGCGGCGCAGGGCCTCGGCGAGCTGGCGCGGTTCTTCGTGGGTGCGCAGCCCCGGCACGCGCAGGGCGCGGTCTTGCTGGTGGCGGGCGATGCGCTGGCTCATCTCATCGTCCCAGGGCTGGGCGGTGGCGATCAGCCAGGCCTGGCGCTGCGGGCTTTGCAGCCAGACCTGGGCCAGGGTCTCGGCACGCGCCGATTTGCCGCTTTTCTGACCGCCCAGAATGAACTCGTGCGTCGCTTGGCTCATGCGGCCTCCGCAGGTAAAAACAAGCGCGCCACGGCCTCGGGAGCCGAGGCGAACCAGGCGTGGAAGTAGCTGGCCCGCACGGAGCCCTGTGCATACACCGCCTCGCCCTCGTGGGTGGGGCCGGCCTGGTTGGGGCGTTGGCTGTGGCCGATGGGTTGCAGCGCCGTCTCGCAGCGCGAGTAGTGGAAGGTGTGCCCACGCAGCACGCCGGCACCGGTGTCCCACTGTTGCGGGCCCAAGGCAGCCAGGCGCTTTTGCATCAGCACCCGGCCAGGCAACAGGCCCCAGCCTGCGTGGACCTGGCCGTCCACACCGACCAACTCGTCAAACAAAGCCATCATGCCGCCGCACTCGGCCCACACCGGCCGGCCGGCCGCCACATGGGCCTGCAAGCTGGCCTGCATGGCCGGGTTGGCGGCCAGGGCTTGGGCGTGCAGCTCGGGGTAGCCGCCGGGCAGCCACAGCGCATCACAAGCCGGCACGGCCTCGTCACTCAAGGGCGAGAAGAAACACAGCTCCGCTCCCAGCGCCTGCAAGGTGTCAAGGTTGGCGGGGTAGATGAAGCAAAACGCGGCATCGCGCGCCACCGCGATGCGGCGACCCGCGAGGCGAGGCGCCACGGGCTCAGCAGGGTCGATCAAGCCGGGGCCGTCCCAGCGTGGCCACTGGGTGGCGTCGGCCAGATCGCGCTGGCCCAGAGGGGTGGCCACCAAGGCGTCGGCAGCCGCGTCCAGGCGGGCCAGGGCGTCGGGCAGTTCTTGCGCAGAGACCAGGCCCAGGTGGCGCTCGGGCAAGGTCCAGGCACCGTCACGCGGCAGGGCCCCGAGCCAGGTGCTGGGCTCACGCAGGCCGTCGAGCAACATCTGTGCGTGGCGCTCACTGCCCACGCGGTTGGCCAGCACGCCCAGCCAGGGCAAGCCCGGCTGGTAGTGCTGCAGGCCAAAAGCCAAGGCGCCAAAAGTGCCTGCCATGGCCGAGGCATCCACCACCGCCAGCACCGGCAGGCCAAAGCGCCGGGCCAGGTCGGCGGCGCTGGGCTGGCCATCGAACAGGCCCATGACCCCTTCGACCACCACCAGATCGGACTGGCTGGCCGCTTGCTGCAAACGGCGGGCGCAATCGGCCTCGCCGTTCATCCACAGGTCCAGCGAATGCACGGGTCCGCCACTGGCCAGGCTCAGCCAGAAAGGGTCGAGAAAATCAGGCCCGCATTTGAAGGCCTGCACCCGGCGCCCGGCGCGGCGGTGCAGCCGCGCCAGCGCCGAGGCGACGGTGGTCTTGCCCTGGCCCGAGGCCGGGGCCGCCACCAGGACGACGGGGCACCAAGCCCGGCTGTGGCTCATCGGCGCGGCGACCAGAGCAGGCCGACGTAGAGCTGGCGCCCCGCATTGGCGTAGGTGTTGGCAAACTGGTAGGACTTGTCGGCCAGGTTGTCGACCCGGGCCAACAGCTTCCAGTCCGGCGCGATCTCGGTGCTGGCACGCAGGTTGAACAGCGTGTAGCCCCCCAGGGTGACGGTGTTGGCGGCGTTGTCGTAGCGGCGACCCGACCATTGGGCTTCAGCACCCAGCAGCCACTGACCGTAACGGGTCTCCGCCCCCAGGGTGCCGTGCTGGCGGGCGCGGCGGGCCAGTTGCTTGTTGGTGGTCAGGTCCTTGGGATCTTGCACGTCCAGCGAGCCGCGCAGCAGCACGCTGGCCACGCGTTGTTCACCCGTGAAGGTGACGCCCGAGTACTCGGCTCGGCCGGTGTTGGCGTAGCAGCCAAACGGCGAGCGGCACGCGCCCGCACCGCCAAAGTTGATCAGGTTGCTGACCTTGTTCTGGTAGACCACCACGCCGAACAGGCTGCCGCCTTGCTGGTAGCGCAGACCCACTTCGAGGTTGCGGCTGGTCTCTGGTTGCAAGCTGGCCAGACCGTATTCGCTGAAGCGCTGGTACAGCGTGGGCGCGCGGAAAGCCGTGCCGGCCGAGGCCGTGGCGCGCCAGGCGGGCGTGATCGCATAGCCATAGGCCACGCTGCCCGTGTTGTGGGCGCCGAACTCGCTGTCGCGGTCGTGGCGCACATTGAGTTGCAGCGTGTGCTCACCCAGGCGCAAGCCATAGCCCAGGGCCAGGGCGTCTTGCGAACGGCTGCGGTCGATGGGGCTGTTGACCAAGTGGTCTTCCTTGCGCTCCAAGGCGGCAGAGACCGAGGCCAGGCCGATCTTCCAGTTGTTTTGCCACAGGTAACCGCGCAAGCGGGTGGTGGTCTGGTAGGGCGAGGGCTGGGTGGTGTAGTGGTCCGAGGACTCGGTCACACTGACCCGGCTGGTGTAGGTGTCGCTCCAACGGGTCATCCAGTTCAGACCAGCGGCATACAGGCGGTGCATGTTGCGGTCGTCGGCCTTGAGGCTGGCGTCGTAGCCTGAGTTCATGTTGCTGGCCAGCAGCGTGGCTTCGAGGCGGTGGTCCCGGTTGAGCTGGGCACCCAATCGGGCGTAACCAGAGTTGCTGCGGTAGCCATCGCGATCTGGATTGGCGGTAGCCACCGTGCGGGCGTTGAAACCCAGGCTGGTGTTGTTTTGCACGCCCAGCGCGTAATCGATCCCATTTTGGCTGCCGCTCAGGCTGGCCTCGGCATGGGTGCTGCGCAGGCTGCCCAGCCCCACGCCCACGGTGGGCTGAGGCGCGCCCTCGCCCTTCTTGGTGAAAATTTGCACCACGCCACCGATCGCGTCGGAGCCGTAGACGGCGCCGGCCGGGCCACGCAGCACTTCGATGCGATCGATCAGGCCCAGGGGAATGGACTCCCAGGCCGCGCCGCCGGTGGACTGTGAATCCACCCGCACGCCGTCGATGTAGACGGCTGTGAAGCGGGTCTCGGCGCCACGCAGGAACAGGCTGGTGGTGGCACCCGGGCCGCCGTTGCGCGACATTTCAACCCCGGGCAAGCGGGCGAGCACATCGGCCAAGCCGCCCAGGCCGCTGTTTTCAATGGTCTCGCGGTCGATGATGGACACATCAGCCACCAGGTCGGCCAGGGGTTGCTCGGTGCGGGTGGCGGTGACCACGGTTTCTTTGAGCGGGTTGAGGGCCGCCAGCAACACGGGCGCAGACGAAGCGGTTTGAGCCAAAGCGGGCAAGGTGAAAGCCGACAGGGCCAGCGGCAACAAGGCCAGGCGTGCGGAGACAGCGGGCGCAGCAGCGCACAAGCGAACGGTGGGGTTCTTCATGGAAAACAAACAAAGCAAGTTGGTCCGCGCCGGCATCCCCGCCAGCATTGGACGTCACGGCAAACACCTCAGCCGTCGCGAGACGTCTGGGGTGGTCACCACCTTGTTGGCCGGTATCCGGGCTGGCAGACCTACCTTTCTCGCCTTCCCAGATGCGTGTTCAGAGCATCCAGTGGCTGATGTGAAAAAGGCCGGATCGCGGAGCGACCCGTCTGCTTGACCGTTGCGGGGGCAGCGCAGGTTTGGGGAGATTTCGCCAGCGGCGAGGCCCGTTCCTGCTTCCCGTTGAACTGCGGCATGCGAACCACACCGCGAGCACCAACCCTTTCATTTTAAAACTATTCACTGACGCTCGGCCTACAATGACGGGCTGTATGTCCAACGCAGTCCCGCACCCCATTGACCAGATCGCCGATCGAGTTGAGCGGCTGCTGCTGCGCCACGAAGAGTTGCAGCGCACCAACCAACTGCTCACCGAGCAAGTGTCTGCACTGTCCCGCGAGCGTGACAGCCTCAAATCCCGCTTGAACGCCGCGCGCTCACGGGTCGAAGCCCTGCTGGAACGCCTGCCCCCGCCGCCCACTGACGCCGCCTAAGGACATGAAACAAGTCGAAGTTCAGATCATGCAGCAGAGCTACTTGCTGGCCTGCCCCGAAGGTCGCGAGTCGCGTTTGCTGGACGCGGTTGAACGGCTCGACACCGCCATGTGCAAGATCCGCGACGCCGGCAAGGTGCGTGCACGGGACCGCATTGCGGTGCTGGCCGCCCTGAACTTTGCCTTTGAACTGGCCGACCGTGAAACCGCCGACCTGCAAGCCCAGGCCCTGGCGCGCCAGGCCCAGCAGGCGGGCTCCACCGCGCAGCCCAATCCAGACCCCGCGACACACGCCGCGGAGGACCCCGCGCGGCAAGCCCGCCTCAGCCAGCTCATGGCCCAGCTCGACGCCGCTTTGGGTGACGACGGCCACCTGATCTGAATCTGCCTTGCACCCGCGCAGGGCGTGCGTCAAATAAAAGCCCTTCAAGCCGCTGTCTCTCAGACCACGAAGCCTGGCAAGCCCCCCAGTCGGGCCTACAATAGAAACCGTCTGCGGTACGCGCCGGGCTTTATATTTCCTTGAACCAATGCTCATTGAGCCCGGGCTTGGTACATTGGCTGGTGAGCGTGATCGTCTCGCGTCAGATGAACCCAACGTCAGTCTGCCCTTGCCCACCTGAACCCCCGGTTCAGGATGCCGGTCCGGTGGTACTCGCAGACACCTACACAGGGTGCTGGTCACGGCTCGTGACGGGCACCCAGGCAGGTCAGCCCTTGAGGCTGGCCCGCCCATTCAAAAGCCACCCTCTCGCGGTGGCTTTTTTCATGGATCACGGCTCAACCAACGCCCCCTCGCCCTCGGCTGCATCACCGGCTGGCCGGTGGCTTTGGGCCTGACGGCCCATTGGCTGGTGGGCGGCCGGGTCGCGGCAAGCAGGGCCGGGACGAACACCCTTAAAAGGATTCCCAGTCGTCTGCGCCCGCTGCAGCGGGTGCGACAGGCTTGGGAGCGGCAGCGAGCGCCGGCGCTTTGGCAGGCGCTGCGCGCGCCAAGGTGGGCTTGGGGGCGGACGCAGCGACCGGGGCTGGCGTGGGAGCCCGCCACGCTGCGGGATGCGGCGAGCGCAGGGGCTGGGCCATCGACAGACCCGCACCCCCCTGGAGCTTGAAGGCACTGACCACCTCCGCCAGGCGTGCCGCCTGGTTGCGCAGGCTGTCGGCGGCGGCCGCGCTCTCCTCGACCAAGGCCGCGTTTTGCTGCGTCACCTGGTCCAGCTGGTTCACCGCGTCGCCCACCTGGGCAATGCC
>NZ_JAQSIO010000015.1 GCF_028649455.1 Curvibacter microcysteis
GGCATTGCCCAGGTGGGCGACGCGGTGAACCAGCTGGACCAGGTGACGCAGCAAAACGCGGCCTTGGTCGAGGAGAGCGCGGCCGCCGCCGACAGCCTGCGCAACCAGGCGGCACGCCTGGCGAAGGTGGTCAGTGCCTTCAAGCTCCAGGGCGGGGCCCTGAACATGGCTGGGAGCAGCGCACAGCCGCGTCACACCCCCGCCCCTCAAGCCGCCCGTGCGCCGGCCGCACCGGCCCTCAAACGCCCCAGCCAAGCCAGCCTGAGCAGCCCACAACGAGCAGCCGCCAACGCCCCGGCCTTGGCCAGCGCGCCCAAAGCCAGCAGCACCAGCGGGAATGACGACTGGGAAAGCTTCTGAGCTTGCACGGCACGGCATGGCGCCCAAGCGGGCGTCGGCTCAGGCGAGGAGCGCCGCACCAGCGGCCCCAGCCCCAACGGCTTCCTGCCGATTGGGGCTTTTTTTCGCCGGCGCCGCCAGGTCAACAAGCACGCAAAAAAGGCCACCGCCTTTCGACCGTGGCCTGTTGGCCTCGCAGCCCTTCACTGACCTGCCCGGCAAGGCCGAGCTGTTGACCTCAGTTGAGGTCGGCGCGCTTGAGGCGAATTTCCTCCAGCTTGATGGCGCCCATGGGGGTGGTCTTGGCCGTGGTCAGCTCGCGCTTGAAACCAGCCAGTTCCAGGAAGCGCATCGCGCGCTCGTTGCGCAGCGGCACCCAAGCGGTGACGTTGGTGCAACCTTCTTCGGACAGGCCGTCGCGGGCAGCGTCCCACAGGGCCAGGCCAACGCCCTTGTCCCAGTGGGAGGGCAACACGTAAAGGGCCCAGATTTCGCCGGTGGTGGGGCGGGACTTCGGGTCACGCGAGCGATCGAAGCCGACAAAGCCAACGACCTTGCCTTCGTCCATGGCCACTTGGACCTGGGGCTCGCAGTATTCGATGGCTTCACGCCATTGGGCGACACGCTTTTCGGTCGAAGACGACTTCAGGTACTCGTCGGGAACAATTCCTTTGTAAGCGGCCTGAGAGGCCACGGTGTGGATTTCGGCAACGGTTTTGGCATCTCGCAAGGTGGCAGGACGGATCTCAACGGTGGTCAGAGTGCTCATTTAGAAAGTTATTCTTCGAACGGTCAAAATTTTCGGGAGGCGAGATTGTCGCAGATAGCCCAAAACCTGCCTCGGCTTTACCCTGATGCCCTGGTCGCCCAAGGCTTGCCAAGCGAAAAATTTCAGGTTGGGGTGCACTGAAAAACCCGTGGCTCAGGGCCGGCGCCACGCGTCGGCCGCATTGTCCCGAGCCCCTGCGGGCCGAACAAGACACCCAGGCGACAAAGCTACAAACTGAAACCATTTCGACCGGAAAGTGCCGCCGCAGCGCGACGGCGCCGCGGCGTCAAACGATGCGCAGGTTGAGCTCTGGCAGACCGTCGATGTGGCACTCGATCAAGTCCCCGCGCACCACGGGGCCCACGTTCTCAGGCGTGCCCGAATAGATCAAGTCCCCAGGGAACAGCTCGAAGGCTTCAGACAGTTGGCTGATCTGCTCGGCCACCGACCAGATCATGTGGTTGAGGGTGGCCTGTTGCTTGATTTGTCCGTTGACCTTCAGCCAGATCGCCCCCGCCGTGTAGTGCCCGGTCCGAGCCACCGGGTAGATGGGCCCGATGGGGGCGGATTGGTCAAAGCTTTTGCCGATTTCCCAGGGCTTCTTCTGGTCGCCCATGCCGCGCTGCAAATCACGCCGGGTCATGTCCAGCCCCAAGGCGTAGCCATAGACGCATTCGAGTGCGCGCTCACGCGGGATGTTGCGCCCACCCCGGTGCAAGGCGGCGACCAATTCGACTTCGTAGTGGTAGTTGCGGGTCAAGCTGGGATAGGGGTGGTCGGCCACCCGGCCTGGCGCCACGTACTGGATGGCGTCGCTGGGCTTCTGAAAGAAAAAGGGGGGCTCACGCGTCGGATCGGAGCCCATCTCGCGCGCGTGCGCTGCGTAGTTGCGACCGATGCAGTAGATGCGGCGCACAGGGAAGGACTGCGCTGGTGCCGAGCCCCCGGCGTCGATCGGGACCGTGGTGGGGCTGATGCTGAAGGGCTGGCTGCCAGGCCGGGGGGCGGCCGGGTCGGCGGGGGTGGCACAGGCTGTGACGGCAGCGGCCGTCATCAACACGCTGCCCTGCAGCAGCTGGCGCTTGTTCAGATCGGTCATGGAAGTCTCCTTTTGGTTGGGGTGGGCCAAGCCCAAGCTTCCGACTCTAGGCACACGATGGCTTACGCCCGGTCAGCGGTTTCAGCTTTTCCAGCACAAAGGAGGCTTCAGAGAATTCAGGCGGCGTCCGCGCCCGGCGCCTGAATGGCGGCGTCCATTTTGTGCCGCAGCCGCTCGCGCCAGGCTCGGGGACTCAGGCCCACGCTTTGCCTGAAGCGCCGGGTGAAATAGGACTCGTCGGCAAAGCCCACCGCATGGGCGATCTGCATGACGCGCTGCGAGCTGTGTGCCAGCAGCTCCTGGGCACGCTCCATGCGCCGCTCGGTCAGCAACTCGGTGAAGGTTTTGCCGGTTTCTTTTTTCAGCAGGTTGGCCAGGTAATTGGGCGACAGAAAGGCCGCCGCAGCCGCGTCGCCCAGGGTCAAATCCTCCGCCAGGTGCTCGCGCAGGTAGCGCACCACCCGCTGCAGCGCCTCGTGTTGGCTGGTTTGCTGGGCCCGCGCGGCTGACAAACGCAGCAAGTCCGCTTCGAATTGCTGGCAGCTGAGGCCCAGCAGTTGCAGCAGCAGGCCGCGCAAGACCGCCAAGGAACCAAGGCGGCGCTGTGCGTTTTCTCGCAGCATGCGGCTGACCAGGGCCTGGACCTCGGCAAAGGCCTCGGGTGGGAAGTGAAAGTCGGTGAATTCCTGGAACAGGAACAAGCCCAGCTCCGGGGCCAGGCTCAGGGGCACATCCTCCAGATCCAGAGCATCCACCTGCAGATCAGGGCGCCAAAAGGACTGCGAGAAATTGATGATCACGTAGCGCGAGCCCGGTGGGTGCGACACCACATGCACCCGGTAAGGCAGCACGAAGCTCAGCGTTCCGCCCGCAAAAGGCCGCACGCTGGCGCCCACGGTCTGCTCGCCATCGCCTTCCAGGCTGACCTGGATCTGGAAGTAATCGTGGCGATGCGGTCGCAACAGGGGCGGCCGCACCAGCTGCTCGCGGATGTCGAAATCGAGGTGATCCGCTCGCTCGGACATGCCATAGGTTCTGATTTCTCGGGGGCTCACAGCATCAGGCAGGGTACAGGGTCGATGAAAGCGCCCGCAGCCACATCGACCGAGCGGGCTCGCACATGGTAGCGGCTGATCAACATGGGTCAGGGCATCCGATTTGGCAAGGCCCACAGGCCTCGGGTAAGCACCGTTTACCACCTCCGGGGTGGCGCCTACAGTCGGGCCTCCTTGAGCTGCCGGCCCTGCGCCTTGTCCACGTGACCTCTCTATTTCGATTTCGCTTCTCCCACACGGCCCTGCGCCAGCGGCCCCAATCAGCGCGGCCTCGACGCCACCTGGCCGTGCTGCTGGGTCTGGTCAGCATGGCCACGCTGGCCTGGGCCCAGCCTGGGACGGCCCCCCTGCCCGCGCCCAAGCCACCGATCCGGGTCGGGGTGATAGGACCATTCACTGGTCCATCGGCCGATTTCGGCGTCCCCATGCTCAATGGCATCCAACTCGCGGTGAACGAAATCAACGCCGTGGGCGGCTACCTGGGTCAACCCTTGGAGCTCGTGGTGAAGGACGACCAGGCCGATCCGGACCTGGGCCGCCAAGCGTCCGAAGCCTTGGTGCGAGACAAGGTGCAAGCCACGATTGGCTTTTGCAACACCGGCGTGGCCGCCAAGTCACTGGAGGTGTTCCAGAACGCGCACATCCCCTTGATCATCCCGTGCGCCACGGGCACGGCCCTGACCACTCGCTTTCCCGCACCGGAAAGCTACATCTTCCGGGTGCAAGGCCGCGATGCCCTGCAAGCCCCGTTCATGGTGGACGACTTGGTCAAGCGGGGTTGGGACCGGGTGGCGCTGTTTGCCGACACCACGGGCTACGGCGAAGGGGGGCACAACGATGTGGTGGCGGCACTGGCTGCACGCCAGCTCAAGCCGGTGCATGTGGCTCGTTTTGCCCTGGGCGTGAAAGACCTCAGCGAAGAGCTCAAGCGCGCTCGAGCCGCAGGCGCCAATGTGGTCTTCACCTACACCGTGGGGCCTGAAAACGCCGTGGTCGCCAATGGGCGCAAAGCCTTGGGCTGGAAGGTGCCTCAGGTGGGGCCCTGGCCGCTGTCGTTCCCGAACTTCATCGAGGGGGCACGCGACGCAGCCGAGGGGGCCTTGATGGTGCAAACCTTCATCGCCGAGCCCAGCAACGAGCGCCGCGCCGCGTTTTTGGCCAGCTATGCCCGCCAGTACAAGGTGCGCCGCATCCCCGTGCCCATGGCCGCCGCCAACGCCTACGACGCCAGCTACCTGCTGATGTACGCGCTGCTCGGTTTGCGCGATGGCCAGATCAGTGGCGAAGCCATCAAGGCCTCGCTGGAAGGCCGCATGAAGACCTACTACGGCGTCGTGGCCACTTACGACAAGCCCTTCAGCCCGCAGGACAAAGAAGCGATTTCGGCCAACATGCTGGTCATGGGCCAGATCAAAAATGGCGCGGTCACCTTCGCCTACCCGGAGGATGCCAAGCGCAACCTGTTCGTGCAGCGCAAGCAGTGAGGCCCCGCAGGCGACCTCATCGGCCCCAGCAGTCTCGCACGGAGGCGCGGCCCGAAGCCTGGGCCAGGCTGCGCCCACCGGCCTGGTCCAGCACCAGGGTGCCGCATGCATCGCTTTGCTGAGGCCCTGGCTCGGGCGTGGCACTCAAGGTGTAGGCCGTGCGGTCGGCACTGGGCGCATAGCGCAGCCGGTACAAGCCCGTCTCGCTGCGTTGCCGGCTGCTGGGCCAGTCCGAGGCCAGGGGGTACTGGCCCTGCACGGTGGCCACCCGGGCCAGCCACTGGGCCCCTTCGACCAAGGCTTGCCGGGCTTCGGTGCGCCGCACCCGCTGCACCTGCGCCTGGTAGCCGGGCCAGGCCAGGGCCCACATCAGGCCCAGCAAGGCCAAGGTGATCAAGACCTCGATGAGGGTGAGTCCCCGGGCCCTCACCGCAGCCTCCGCCAGCCCAGACGGGCCGAAGGGCTGCCAGCGCCGCGCACCCGGATCTGCCAGGCCGGTGTGGCCGCATCACCGCCCCCTGCGCCCAGCCACTCGCCCAGGCCTTGCCCTCGCCACAAGCGCGGGCCGCCGCCCGAGCGCCAAGCGATGACACCGACAAGCCCCCGGGAGGGCGTTCTCGCATCCCCTGTTTGCAACACCCCGCTGGCGCTCGCCGGGGCGCTGCCGGTGAACACATCCAGCAGGTAGTCACGCCCCTGGGCAGGCAACCAGCGCTCTTCGCACGCGTCGGCACTGGGCACGGGTTGAGTCAGGATGTCACTGTGCACCCAGAACAAACGCTGCACGGCCCGTCCAGCCTCCAGCACCCGCTCCCCCGGCGTCGGCAGGTCCAGGAACCAACCCCGTGCGGCAGGCTGACCAGCGTAGGGCACGGGCTCGCGGGTGGATCGGTAGAACGGGGGGTCGCTCACGCCCTCCGAGGGGCTCAAGCGCTGCTCCACCAAGGGCGCGGGCTGGGTCTGGCGCCAACGCGCCGGCAAGGGCTGGCTGGCGCCCAGCACCAGGCCCTGGGGTCCCTGGCTGATGGGGGTGTTGTCCCAAACCGAATACAGGCTCTGTGGCGTCTTGCTTGGCAGGTCCGCCTCGCTCAAAGCGCGGCCCGTGCCCCAACTGAGCATCAGGCCCCCCAACGGGTGGGGGGTCCACATCGGGGGCACGGTGATGGGCTGGGGCTGGCCCAACGCGTCGCGCGCCACCAGCAAGGGGCGGCCCCCCCAGGCCACGCCCCAGGCAGCCGACTGGCCCGCACTGAGGTCGAACTTCCAGAGTTGGCCCCACTGATCACCCGCGTACACCAAGTCCGCACGGCCGTCGCCGTCGAGGTCGATCACCTGGGGGGTGGACAAGCCATTGCCCTGGCCGCCCTGCCCGTCCGTGGGCAACTTCAAGCGCTCGCGCGCACCGTCGAGGTACTGCACCAACAACACCGCTTGCTCCGAGGCGCTGTTGACCCCGTTGCCCAGCAACACGGCCCAGCGCCCGTTGTTGAGCTGGGTGACCTGGCCGCTGCGATCCGGCTGGGCCGGGTCGCGCGAAGGGGCGAACACGAGGTGACCCAGGTCGGGGTCGGGGTCGTCGGTGCGGTCCAACCAGACGCCAGGTGCCGCCAGACTGTCGGTCCAGCGGCTGGGGTCGGTGACGTCCAGCACGAAGTAGCCGCGCCCACCCCGGCCCAGGCTGCCGACCAGGGCGGTGCGCCAGACCTGTCCGTCCCAAAAGTCCCCCGCGAAGGGGGATCCGTCCACCGTGTAAGGCCGCGATCCAGCGGGGTCAGCCCATGTTCGCAGCGCCGGTAAGGCCCCGAGGGGCACATAGGCCAGGCGCTCCAAGCCTGTGGCCCCGTCAAAACCGTGCAAGGCACCGTCAAGGGCCCCGACAAACACCAGCCTCGGCCGCGCATGCAGGCGCTCGGCAAAGGCCGCATGGCCCACCCCAGGCAAGCTGGCGTCGGGCGGGTTGAGCACCCAGGGTTGCGAGTGCACGATGGCGCCCAGCACCGAAGCCCGGTTGCGCCAGGGCCCGCCCCATCGCATCTCCAGCGAGCGCTCGCCGCGGGCATAGCGCCACAGCGATTGGCCCTGTTCTGTGTGCTCCGGCTGCAAGGCCCAGGCCGCAGGCACCCCGGCCAGCGCGGCTTGCTGTGAAGGCGACAGCTCGGCCCAGTCAAAACGAATCGCTTGGCGTCCGTTGTGGCTCCAGATGACCCGCTGTTCGGGTGGCACGCGGTCGAGCTGCTCGCCCGCCTCCCAGGTCGGCACCCGCGCCAGGCCGGTCACACCTTGCCAGGCCGAGGCCTGCAGCCAGCCGCGCCAGGACCGTTGCAGGAAGCCGGCCTGCAAGACCCCTTGCGGGTCGGACTGGGTCTGGGTCAAAAGCGTTTGCTCCTGGGCCGGCAACGCCGCATCGTTGAGCACCTGCGCAAGCAGGCTGTCCAAGCCCTGGCGCCAGCGCCAGGCATCGGCCGCGGCGATGAAGCGCCCACGCCCATTGAGCGCCGCGTGCCACAGGTCTTGCAGCCGGGCCTCAGGCACGGAGGTGCAGGCCTGAGGTGGCCAGGGGCCATCTGCCGAAGACGCCTTTGACAAGGGGTTGCACCAGCCCAGACGACCACCGACCAGGGCCGCAAAATCCCCAGCACGGTCGTGGCCGCCCCAGGCGGGCCCACTTCGGCCAGCGTCTTGTGGGCCAGGCAAGCGGGCCCCAGCCCCAGACACCAAGGCGTGGGTCAACAGGTGCTGCCAGGTGGCTGGGTTGTTGCGCGGGTTCCAGTAGGCCTCCAGGCCCCAGGGCTCTGGCTGGGCGATTTCATGCCACAAGGGGGTGAGCTGATCGGGCAAGTCCGGCTGAAGGTCTTGCGCCCAATGGGTGAAAACCACGTCGGCCAAACTGCCCTGCGGCTGGCCCTTGGGCGTGGTGACCGCGTGGGCATGGGTGTCACGGTACACGCGGGTCTGGGCAACCGTGGCGCCATAGGGGTCGTAGACCCGGCCATCGGGCAAGTTCCACCGTTGCCCGTCTTCCGAGGCCTGCGGCAGGGCGCCGGCCTCAGCGCTTTGCACACCATTCCAGGCATCGTTGCTGATCAGCAGGTGGGTGGATTTGCGACAACTGGCCACGGGCGCCTCCTGCTGACCTGGTTGGGCGGCATAAGGGCCTTCGGGGCCCCGGCTGCGCATGAAGCGCCCCGCTTCAGCCATCAAGACATGGGCCGACAAGTTGGCACTGGGGCGCAGGCCTTGCAACCAATGTCGCCACAGCTGCCGGGCATTGGCATCCAGCGTCCGCAATCGCAGTGCGGGGCAGCCGGGCTCGGGGTTGACGACCGCCGAGCCCGGCTGGCAACGCGCCAGGGATTGGAAGCCCAGGCGCAAGCGTCCATCGGGGACGGTGTCCAGGGCCAGGTCCAGGCCCTGCTGCCAGGTCTGCAACTCCGACGCGCTCAGGTCACGCCCCTCGGCCACCGAAACGATGAGGTTGGGTGTCACGCCTCGGAAGCTGCCCCAAGGGCGTTCCGGCCAGCTCAGTGGGGCCGCGCTGGCCGGGCCCAGCCAAGCGATGAACAAGACACGCCATCGCCACCGCCCGCCCAGAAGCCCGGGCCACCCGGCAAGACGGACATGCCCCCAGGTGAAAGACAACAAGGCCCTCATACACCCCCCAACGCTTGGCGCACCAAGACACTTTGCAAAACGACCGCGGTGGCCGCGGTTCGCCCCTGCACCACGGCCGTGATGCGGTACACAAAGGGATGGGCGGGCAAGGGAGCCAGCGGACTGAGGCCCCGGGCGGCAGACGCTTGGAAAGCCGAGCTGCCCACCTGGTAAGGCAATACCTCGACCCAGTACCACGCACCGCGATTGGCGCTGACCTGCAACAGATCCAGATCGTCACCCCAGGCGCTGCCACCCCCGGTGGAGCGGGCGCCGGTGTACCGGCCGTAGGGCACGCCGCCACCACCTTCGACCCAGGTCTTGAGCTGGCCCGCTTGCCACCAGAAGCTGCTGCTCTCACCGCTGACGGCATCCCCCAGCCCCAGGCAGATGCCTTTCTCACACGGCGGGGTGCGGGCCGCCAGGCGCTGAACCAGGGCCGCAAAGGCCTCGACATCGACCGGGTAGGTGGGCCCATCGCTGGGGTCGCGGCAGGACAGCACACCCGACGGTGTCTGGCAGGGCTGCCCTTCCACGCGCAGGCCCAGCACGTCGCGCTCGGCATCGCGCAGCAAGGCTTGGGCGGCCGCAAGGGCCAGGGATTCATCCACCTCTTGCCCCGCCAGCGTTTCACTGAGCAGCGCTTGATGGGCCGCCACCCAAGCCAGCAAGGCACTCAAAAGAATCATCACCAGCACCACGAGCAGGGCCACGCCACCGGCTGAGCGAGACCGGGCAGCCGCCGTCAAAACAAGCTCCCTCGGCCTTGAAGAAACACGGTGCGGCGCAAGGTGAGGCGCATGCGCCCATCGTCAGGCCACGGCGCCTCATGGCAATCGAGTGCCGCCTTGGCCTGCGCTGCGTCGCGCCGGGTGCCAGCCAAGGCCCGGTCGGCGGCACGCGGGTCCGCCACCCACTGCAGACAAAGAACCACCGCCACCACCTGCGACCAACGCCCGGCCAACTGATCGGCCTGCAGCAACTGATGCTGCATTGACGCCCCTGCGCCGTCACGCAGCCAGTAATGCAGCTGGAAGTCCTCGACCTGGTTGCTGATGGGCTGGGCCGCGCTGTTGCCTGAGCCCAGGCAACGCAAGACGCCAGACACGACGGCAAATCGGCTGTCCACCCGGCTTGACCCCGCCGCGGGAGCGGCGCCCAGGCAGTCGGGCGTGGTGTTGGCAGAGCGGTATTCAAAACTGACGCTGAGGGCGTCTGGGCGCAGGCCGCCCTCCTCACCCCAAAGGGCCACACCGTCACGCACCCCGTCGCCATTGACGTCCAACCCGTCCCACTGGCTGCTGAACGCCACCCGCTGCAATGGGGTCCATGCCCCAGGCGGGCCACGCAACTCCAGGGCCCCGGCTTGACGCAGTTGCTGGGTCAGCAGCGCCAGGGTGTGCTGGGCTTGGCTCTGCAAGGCGGTTCGTCCCACCAGAGCCTCGGTGCTGCTGCGGGTGGCCAGCCACAAACCCATGCAGGCCATCACGAGCAACGCCCCCAGGGTGAGTCCGACCAGCAACTCCACCAGAGACACCCCCCTGCCGTGGCGCACCCAGCGAACCGCAGCCACCGGGCTCATGGTGCCTTCCAAACCCAGGCGCACCAACGCTCTGGAGGACAGGCCAGGCGGGGCTGCGTCCCCATCGCCGCAGGATTCAACCACCGCCGGGACGGCTCATCACCCCCCGGGGCTTGCCAAGCCAGGGCCACCCCCATCGCCTGTGAAGGGTCTTGCCCCGGCCACAAAGCCGCCACGCCTTGCGGCAGTTGCGTGCGAGCCCAGGCTTGCCACTGTGCTTGCTGCCAATGCAGCAGAGCCTCAGGCACACAAGCGTGCTGGTCGCAGGCCAGTTCTGCGGAGGCCGCTGCCCAGCCAACGGCCAAGTCCCCAGCACCTGTGAGTCCGTCAGCCAGCAAGGCTGAACGCTCCAACCACTCGGCCGCCAAGCTTTGCGCTTGCCATCGGCTGTCGGCTCCTGCCTGGTAGGCGGCACTGCCCAGCTGCAACTGGAGCAGGGCTTGCGAGGCCCAGGCCAACACCAAGCAAGACACCAGGACCTCGATCAACAAACCGCCCCGAGCCGCCGCGCGCCGCGACCACCGGCCGCGGGCCTGAACCCGGCTCGGCGTGGCGCCCCTCATGTTGGCTCGCATTGGACCGCCCCGCTGATCTTGCGCACCCGACCACCGCTGGAGCCGCACAACTGAACGGAGGCGGCCAGAGAGCCAGAGGGCGGAATGAAGCTGAAGCTGAACACCAGCGCTCCCCAATGGCCCCAACGGTTCACACTGAGACTGACGGCGTTGACCGAGCGCCTGACCAGGGTTTGGTCTTGCAAGGGGTATTGCTGCAGCACCAACTCACCCGGCGTCCAGCGCTTGTCGTTGTTGTCATCGACGAACAGCAGCCAACCACATGACCAATCCGCCGCCGGTGACGCTGGACAGTCGGGGCCACTGAGACGCGCCAGCACCACACCCCCTGAGCGCCGCAAACCCTCCAACCGGGCCCTTTGCAGCGCCGCCACCATGTGGTTGGCGGCCGCCTCGGTGCGTTGTCGCTCCAGGAACTGGCGCAGGCTGGGCCAGGCTGCGCCCCCCAGCAAGGCCAGCAGCGCCAGACACACCAACACCTCGGGCAGGGTCAAACCCTGAGCCCGGTGCGACGGGCACGGAAGGCTTAAACTTCGCGGCGCAGGGCTTATCGAGACCATGGCGGAGACGCTACGCTGAGCCCCTGGCAAGCTTTGCGCCCAATCGAGTGATGGCGAGGTCCCCTGGATCGACGGCCTCGCGTCACAGCCGTTCGTCTGCACTTTGTTTTCAATGACCCGTCACGCCATCCAAGAGGCGCTTGCCTTGGCCCATCAGGCCCGCCTGATCTGCCCTCCCAACCCAGCCGTGGGCGCGGTCTTGATCGCTCCGGATGGCCAAGTCATTGGACGTGGCCACACCCAAGTGCGGGGAGGCCCTCACGCCGAAGTCATGGCGCTGCGCGACGCCCAAGCACGCGGCCAGAGCACCCGGGGCGCCACGGCCTATGTGACGCTGGAGCCCTGCTCCCACCAAGGGCGCACGGGCCCTTGCTGCGACGCGTTGATTGAAGCCGGCGTGGCCAAGGTGGTGGCCTCCCTGGTGGACCCCAATCCACTGGTGAGCGGCCAGGGATTGGCCCGCCTGCGCGCGGCTGGCATCGAGGTCGAGGTGGGGCCCGGCGCCGATGAGGCGCGCGAACTCAACATCGGTTTTCTCACGCGCATGAGCGAAAGCCGCCCCTGGGTGCGCAGCAAGATCGCGGGCTCGCTGGATGGACGCACCGCCCTGAACAATGGCCAGAGCCAGTGGATTACGTCGCCCGAGGCGCGGGCCGATGGCCAAGCCTGGCGCGCCCGGGCCTGTGCGGTCCTGACCGGTGTGGGCACCGTGCTGGCCGACGACCCTTTGCTCAATGTCCGGGACGTCGCCACACCTCGCCAGCCTCATTTGGTGGTGCTGGACAGCCAGTTGCGAACCCCGCTGTCGGCCCGCCTGTTCGGCCAAGCCCGCGCTCTGTGGTTCGCCACCACGGTCAGCGATCCCGCACGGCATCAACCCTTCATTGAACGTGGGGCCGAAGTCCTGGTGCTGCCCAGCGCGGACGGCCGAGTGGACTTGCCTGCGATGTTGGCCGAACTGGCCCGCCGAGAAGTCAACGAACTGCACGTCGAAGGGGGGCCGATCCTGAACGGCGCACTGATGCAAGCAGGGCTGATCGACGAATGGCTGCTGTACGTGGCCCCCAAGGTCCTGGGCCCAGGCCGACCGCTGGCCACCTTGCCCGAACAAACCGATTTGGACCAGACCCACGCGCTGGTCTTCACCGACCTTGAGCGCGTGGGACCTGACCTGCGCTTGCGGGCTCGCAAGGCCCCTCAACGCTGACGGCTCGCGGCTCAGCCCGCTTGGGCTTGATCTTTCTTTTTCACTTTTTCACTGCTCACCGGAAACAACCATGTTCACTGGAATCATCACCGGCATCGGCCGCATCGTGGCCTTGCAAGACCTGGGCGCCAGCCAACAACACGGCAAGCGCCTGACGATCGAAGCCCCTGCGGGCTACCTCGACGATGTCGGCCTGGGCGACAGCATTGCGCTCAACGGCGCCTGCATGACGGTCACCAGCCTGCAGCTCGCGCAACGCCAGTTCACCATCGACATCTCGGCCGAATCACTGGACAAGACCTCTGGCTTGACCCACACGGGCCCGGTCAACCTGGAAAAAGCACTGCGCGCCAACGACCGACTGGGCGGGCACATTGTTTCGGGCCATGTGGATGGCCTGGGCACCGTGGCGTCATTTGGGCAGGTGGGCGAAAGCTGGGAGTTGTGTGTGACGGCGCCGCGCGCCTTGGGCCGGTTCCTGGCCTACAAAGGTTCGATCACCTTGAACGGGGTGAGCCTGACCGTCAATCGGGTCACAGATACCGATCAAGGCACGGACATCAGCATCAACCTGATCCCTCACACGGTCGAAAACACCACCCTGCAATACCTCAAAACCGGGGACGCAATCAACCTGGAAATTGATACCGTGGCGCGTTACGTGGAACGAATGATGACAGCCCCACGTAATTGAAACGCAAAAATATTATCCAAACGATTCAATATGGCAGAGTTTGTAACATTTAGGGTCAGATTGATCGAAATGAGAAATTGATTCTCCTACAGTCCGTGACGTTGTGCACCCCAATTGATTTTTTGGGTACGAAGGCAACCTTGGCGATGGCGCTCAAACCTTTGACCTCCTCGCCGGGGCCCTGGCGGTGACAACGTAACTTTGACACTACTGGAGCTATCAATGAAAAAACTGACACTGTCCCTGGGCTTCTCTCTGGCCTCCCTGTTCGCCCTGAATGCGTTCGCTGCAGACACCGCCAGCGACGCTGCTGCCGCTCGCAAGGCCGCTGGTGCTGATGCAGCCAAAGCCTCGGCCAAGGCTGAAAGCGGCAACGCAAACGTCGACGGCTACGACCGCGCGATGCAAGCCAAGCCCGCCACCCAGGCTGAGAAGGATGCCGCTCGAGCTAAGCGCCAGGCCGAGGGTGCTGCAGCCGCCAAGGCTTCGGCCAAGGCAGAAAGTGGCAATGCTGATGTGGCTGGCTACGACCGCGCACTGCAGGTCAACTCAGGCAACAAGGCGCAGCAAGATGCCCTGCGGGCCAAGCGCCGAGCCGAAGCCGAGGCGGCGGCCAAAGCTGAACCGATGAACAAGTAAATCACCAGCCTCCAACAGAAAGACCGTCCATGCGGTCGCTGCGAGCCCCGACCGCCGCCAGGCCGTCGGGGCTTTTTTCATGCCAACGAATGGCGGCCGGTCTGAATCGACCCAGCCCACAGAGGACCAAGTCAAGCCACTTGATCAAGTCCGCGTCGAGTTGGGCCTTTTTCAATCACTGTACGAACAAATGTAAAAAATAAGATATCTGGAGGCACCCAATCCATTAGAGTGGACTGGCTGAGCAACGCGCACCAGCCGCTCTCCTCCGAGAGGACTCCTGCCTTGCCCAAGCACATCGTGCGGGTCTGGTGCTCCCAACATCACCGATCCGCTGGCTTGGTTTTATTGGAGAAACTCATGAAAAAACTCGTTTTGTCCCTGGGTGTTTTGTTGACCCAACTGCTCGCCGGCCAGGCTTTTGCCGCCGGTGAAGTCGATCCGGCTGGTGCCAAAGCCGCGCCTTCTGCGACCGCCACGCCGGCTGAGAAAGCCGAAGCGCGCAAAGCCCGCAAGGCCGCCGGTGCTGCTGCAGCCAAAGAGTCCAAAGCGGCTGAAAACGGCGATGCGGCCGCAGGGGGCGACAAGCCAGCAGCCTCCGCCAAGGCCACCAAAGAAGAACGCAAGGCCGCCCGCGCCAAACGCAAGGCCGAAGGTGCCGCTGCGGCCAAGGCTGAAAAAAACGGTCAATGACCGCTTGATGGCACTGCCCTGGCGCGCCAGGCCCACGGGCTGGGTCGCGCCAACCGAACCGGTCTCCGACCGGTTTTTTTATGCCTGTGAAACCCATGAGCCGCCTCAAGCAAGAGGCCCCTGGAGCTCAAGCCAGGTTCCCAGCTCACAGGAAGCAGACCCCGACCCACCTTTGAGGCGATAATCGGGGGATGTCGAAGGCCAGTCCCCAGACGGGCCCAGCCCGCTGAACCGGCCCTTGAAGAACGGCGGCCCACCGCCAGCCCCGGCTCGCCGCCGGGTTTGGCCTGGCCCAAGCGCATTCTGCTGCGGAACCAACCATGTACCACCCGTCCCCTCGCTAAGGCCTGCCAGCCCGCAAGACGACCCGTGGAACCTGCATTCAACCCAAGAACCATGACTAGCAAACAAATCACGCCTGTGGCCATTTCCCCGGTCGAGGACATCGTGGCCGACATGCGCGCCGGCCGCATGGTCATTCTGGTCGACGAAGAAGACCGTGAAAACGAAGGCGACCTGGTGCTGGCTGCAGACCACGTCACGCCCGAGTACATCAACTTCATGGCCCGCTACGCCCGCGGCCTGATCTGCCTGACGCTGTCGCGCGAGATGTGCGAGCGCCTGAACCTGCCGCCCATGGTCAGCAACAACGGGGCCAAACACGCCACGGCCTTCACTGTGTCCATCGAGGCCGCTGAAGGCGTGACCACCGGCATCTCGGCGGCTGACCGCTCACGCACCGTGCAAGCGGCCGTGGCCCCCAATGCCCAAGCCAGCGACCTGGTGCAGCCTGGCCACATCTTCCCGCTGCAAGCGGTTGAAGGCGGCGTGCTGATGCGCGCCGGCCACACCGAAGCAGGTTGCGACCTGGCCACGATGGCCGGCTGCAGCCCCGCCTCGGTGATCTGCGAGGTGATGAACGAAGACGGCACCATGGCCCGCTTGCCGGACCTGCAACTCTTCGCCGCCGAGCATGACCTGAAGATTGGCACCATCGCCGACCTGATCGAATACCGCAGCCGCACCGAGTCGCTGGTCGAAAAACTGGGCAGCCGCAGCATCAAAACCGCCTATGGCGAGTTCACGGCCCACGCCTTCCGCGACAAGCCCAGCCAGGGCGTTCACATCGCCTTGGTCAAAGGCCAGTGGCAAGCCGATGAAGTGGTGGACGCCCGCGTGCACGAACCGCTGTCGGTGCTGGACGCGTTGGAAGTCAACCGCAGCATGCACTCCTGGGGCCTGGACGCCAGCCTGGCCCACTTCGCCGCCAGCGGCAAGGGCGTGGCCGTGCTGCTCAACTGCGGCGAAGGCGCTGACGAATTGTTGGCCCAGTTCGAAGGCCGAGCACGTGCCGCCCAAGCCCCTGAACGGGGCCGCATGGACTTGCGCACCTACGGCATCGGGGCGCAAATTCTGCGCGCCTGCGGTGTGCACCGCATGCGCCTGATGGGCAACCCCCGCCGCATGCCCAGCATGGCGGGTTACGGCCTCGAAATCACCGGCTACCTCACCAAGGAGTAAGACTCATGTTTGGCGCAGAAAAAGGCACTTCCGACAAATTGGATGGCCGCAAACTCCACATCGGCATCGTGCAGGCTCGCTTCAATGAGAGCATCACCAACGCGTTGGCCGAGGCTTGCAAGGCCGAGTTGCTGGCATTGGGCGTGCAGGACAAGCACATCCAGCACGTGTTCGTGCCCGGGGCCCTGGAAGTGCCTGTGGCCCTGCAAGCGCTGGCCGAAAAAGATGAGTTCGACGCGCTGATCGCGCTGGGCTGCATCATCCGCGGCGAAACCTACCACTTTGAACTGGTGGCCAATGAGTCCGGCGCAGGCGTGACCCGACTGACCCTCGACTACCAGATCCCGATCGCCAACGCGATCATCACCACCGAAAACCTCGAGCAGGCGGTGGCCCGCCAGACCGACAAGGGCCGCGACGCAGCCCGTGTGGCGGTCGAGATGGCCAACCTGCTGGAAGACCTGTCATGAGCGAAACCTCCCCCTCCTCCGCGCGCCCGCCGCGCCAGCCCCGCAAAGGCACCACGAGCACCGGCGCCCGCAAGGCCGCGTCCAAGTCCGACCGCAGCCGTGCGCGCGAATTCGCGCTGCAGGCGCTGTACCAGTTCCTGGTCGGCAAGAACGACGCCACCGCGATCGACCACTTCACGCGCGACCTGTCGGGCTTCCACAAGGCCGACGCCGCCCACTACAACACCTTGCTGCATGGCTGCGTCTCGATCAGCGAAGAGCTGGACGCGCGCATCAACCCGCTGCTGGACCGCAAACTGGCCGAGATCTCGCCCATCGAGCACGCGGTGATGTGGATTGGCGTCTACGAACTGCAGTTCTGCCCTGACGTGCCCTGGCGCGTGGTGCTCAACGAATGCATTGAGCTGACCAAAGAATTTGGCGGCACCGATGGCCACAAGTACGTGAACGCCGTGCTCAACGGCCTGGCACCTCAGTTGCGCGCCGACGAAGTCGCCGCCGACAAGGGCCAAGCCGGTTCCAAGGCCGCGGCTGCCGCCGCTGTGACCGACACCCCGCCCGCTGCTTCGACCGATACCCCAGACGCGTCCTGAACCGCGCCTGATCCGCACGCATGAAAATCTCCACCCGCGCTGGGCGCATTGAGCCCTTTTACGTGATGGAGGTGGCCAAGGCCGCCTCGCAACTGGCCCGTGAGGTGGCGAACAGCAGCCGCCCCATGATCTTCCTGAACATCGGCGAGCCCGATTTCACCGCCCCCGAAGCGGTGCAGGAAGCGGCGCACAAAGCCATCCGTGACGGAGCCACGCAGTACACCCAGGCCACCGGCCTGGAGCCGCTGCGTGAACGCATCAGCCAGTGGTACGCACAGCGCTTTGGCGCCGACGTGCCTGCGCGCCGCATCGTGATCACCGCAGGCGCCTCGGCCGCCTTGCAGCTGGCCTGCCTGGCCTTGATCGACGCGGGTGACGAGGTGCTCATGCCCGACCCCAGCTACCCCTGCAACCGGCACTTTGTGAGTGCGGCCGAAGGCAATGCGGTGCTGATCCCGACCACGGCGGACGAGCGCTACCAGTTGAGCGCCGACAAGGTCAGCCAAGCCTGGACGCCGCGCACACGCGGCGTGCTGCTGGCCTCGCCCTCCAACCCCACCGGCACCTCGATCCACCCCGACGAGTTGCGCCGCATTCATGAGGTGGTGAAGTCGCACGACGGCGTCACCCTGGTCGATGAGATCTACCTCGGCTTGAGCTACGACGACACCTACGGCCACACCGGCCTGGCCATCGACGACCAGATCATCAGCATCAACAGCTTCAGCAAGTACTTCAACATGACCGGCTGGCGCCTGGGCTGGCTGGTGGTGCCCGACGCCTTGGTGCCCGTGGTCGAGCGCCTGGCGCAAAATCTGTTCATTTGCGCCAGCACCGTGGCCCAGCATGCTGCCCTGGCCTGCTTTGAACCGGATTCCCTGGCCGTTTACGAACAGCGCCGCTCCGAGTTCAAGGCGCGCCGTGACTACTTCATCCCGGCGCTGGAGCAACTTGGCCTGAGCGTGCCGGTGCAGCCTGATGGCGCCTTCTATGCCTGGGCGGATTGCCGCGAGTGGTGCGCTCGCCTGGGCGTGCAAGGCAGCTGGGACCTGGCCTACACCCTCATGAAGGAAAGCCATCTGGCGGTCACGCCGGGGCGCGACTTTGGTACCGCCCAGACAGCCGACTTCCTGCGTTTTTCAACGGCCAGCTCCATGGCCCACCTGCAAGAAGCGGTGGCCCGCTTGAAGGCCTTGGCCGGATGAGCCCGCCCCCCAGCCCGGCCAGCTTGGCCGCAGCCGCCTTCCGCCACCCCGTGCGCGTGTACTGGGAGGACACCGATGCGGGCGGCATTGTTTTCTATGCCAATTACCTGAAGTTTTTTGAACGGGCGCGCACCGAGTGGCTGCGCAGCCTGGGCATTGGTCAGCAGGCGCTGCGCGACAGCACAGGTGGCATGTTCGTGGTCAGCGAGACCAGCGTCCGCTACCACCGCCCTGCCCGCCTGGACGACCAGCTCGTGGTCAGCGCCTCGCTGCACACCGGGGGCCGCGCCTCGCTGGTGATCGCCCAGCAGGCCTGGCTGCTGGATGGCCAAGGCCAGCCCATGGAACTTCTGTGCGAAGGCACGATCCGCATTGGTTGGGTTGACGCGGCCAGCCTGCGTCCGACCCGCATTCCCTCGAACATCCTGGAAGCACTTTCATGAACTCACAAGACCTGTCCATCATCAACCTGGTGCTGCACGCCAGCGTGGTGGTCCAAGGGGTCATGCTGCTGCTGGTCGGCATCTCGATTGCCAGCTGGGCCGCCATCTTCCGCAAGCTGTTTTCGCTCAAGCGGGTGAAGTCGCTCAACGAGGACTTCGAGCGCGAGTTCTGGTCCGGCACCAGCCTGAACGACCTGTTCGCCGCAGCGGCTCAAAACGCCCGCCAATCGGGCCCGATGGAACGCATCTTCGCCAGTGGCATGCGCGAATTCCAAAAGCTGCGCGAACGCCGCATCAGTGACGCGGGCACGCTCATGGACGGCGCGCGCCGCGCCATGCGCGCCAGCTTCCAGCGCGAGATGGACGTGATCGAGTCCAACCTGTCCTTCCTGGCCTCGGTGGGTTCGGTCTCCCCCTACGTGGGCCTGTTTGGCACGGTCTGGGGCATCATGCACGCCTTCACGGGCCTGGCGGGCTTGCAGCAGGTCACGCTGGCCACCGTCGCACCCGGCATCGCCGAGGCCCTGGTGGCCACGGCCATTGGCTTGTTCTCGGCCATCCCCGCTGTGGTCGCCTACAACCGTTTTGCGCGCGACATTGACCGCGTGGCCATCCACCAAGAGACCTTCATCGAAGAGTTCTCCAACATCTTGCAGCGCAACCTGGGTGCCCAGGCGGCTGCTGCCTCGGCCACCAGCCGCTGAGCCCGCTCGCGCCCCCAGGAGAAGCACATGCCTGCCATGGTTTCACGCGGCCGCGGCCGCCGCACCATCAACGAGATCAACATGGTGCCCTTCATCGATGTGATGCTGGTGCTGTTGATCATCTTCATGGTGACCGCGCCCCTGATCACGCCCAGCAACATCGATCTGCCCAGCGTGGGCAAGGCCTCCAAGCAGCCCGATCGCGTGGTGCAGGTGGTCATTGGCAAAGACGAAAAGCTCGAACTGCGCAGCCCCGGCAAGCCTGAGAAAACCCAATCCATCAGTGCCAAGCAGCTGGTGGCCGCGGTGCGCGAGGCCCAGGACGGCGATGACAACAACCCCGTCGTGATCAGCGCCGACCGCAATGTGAAGTACGAATCGGTGGTCAAGGTGATGGATGCGTTGCAGCGCGCCGGAATCAAGCGCGTGGGCCTGTCGGTCCAGCTGAGCAACTGAGGCGCCCCCTGTCCGACATGTCGACGACTGCCCTGCACCGCTCCGAATTTGCCCCACCACCCCAGGGCGGTCTCGGTCCGTCCGTGGTGATGGCCTTGCTGGCCCACGGCCTGCTGCTGCTGGCGCTGAGTTTCAGCGTGCAATGGAAACGCGATGCGGTCGAGGTCGCCGTGGAGGCCGAGCTGTGGTCGGCCGTGCCGCAGGAAGCAGCGCCGCGCGCGGTCGAACCGCCGCCCCCGCCGCCGCCCGAGATCGAGCCGCCCAAGCCAACGCCAGCGCCGCAGCCACAGCCCGCCGTGAAGCCGCCACCGGCGCCCGCCCCGGACGAATCCCTCAAGGACGCCCAGATCGCGCTGGAGAAAGAACGCAAGCGCAAGGAGCTCGAAAAGAAAGAGCGGGAGCACCAGCGCGAGCTCGAGAAAAAAGAGCAAGACAAAAAAGAGCGCGAGAAACGCGAGAAGCTGGAGAAGGCCGAGCGCGAGAAGCAAGAGCGTGAAAAAGCCTTGCAGCAAAAGCGCGAGGCCGACAAGGCCGCCGAAAAGGCGGCCGAGAAGAAGCGCCAAGAACAGCTGCAGCGTGAAAAGGAAAAAGAGCAAGAGCGCAAAAAGCAAGAGGCCGAGGCCGAAAAACGCAAGGCGGCCGAAGCCGACGCCAAGCGCAAGAAAGATGCAGAAGCCGCCGAGGCCAAGCGCCTGGAGGCGCAGCGTGCTGACAACCTCAAGCGCATGGCGGGACTGGCGGGCGCGTCGGGCGGGCCCAATGCGACGGGTTCGGCGATGCAGTCGTCCGGTCCTTCCGCGAGCTATGGTGGACGCATCAAGGCCCGGGTCAAACCCAACATCGTGTTCAGCGATGACATCGCTGGCAACCCGGTCGCCGAAGTGGAAGTGCGGGCCGCACCGGACGGCACCATCGTCGGCCGCAAGCTCAGCAAATCGAGCGGTGTACCCGCCTGGGATGAGGCGGTGCTGAAAGCCATCGACAAAACCGAGGTCCTGCCGCGTGACACCGATGGCCGGGTACCCAGCAGCCTGATCATTTCGTTCCGCCCCAAGGACTGACCCAGAACCCGGGCAGGCCACCCGCCTGCCGCTCCATTGACCCGCTGGCGCCAGGACGCGCCAGCCCTTTCACCGGCGATCCCGGGGAGAATCCAGCCATGACCCTCAAAGCCCCCGAACTGCTCTTGCCCGCGGGCTCGCTCGACAAGATGCGAGCCGCCTACGACTTTGGCGCTGACGCCATCTACGCGGGCCAGCCGCGCTACTCGCTGCGCGCACGCAACAACGAGTTCCGCCTAGAGCAGATTGGCCAAGGCATTGCCGAGGCCCATGCCCGGGGCAAGAAGTTCTTTGTCACCAGCAACCTGCTGCCGCACAACGACAAGGTGCGCACTTACCTGCGCGACATCGAGCCCGTGATCCAGATGAAGCCCGACGGCCTGATCATGGCCGACCCCGGTCTGATCATGATGGTGCGCGAGCGCATGGACACCGGCAACTACCCCGATGTGCCGATCCACCTGTCGGTGCAGGCCAACACGGTCAACTACATGGCGGTCAAGTTCTGGCAGAAGGTAGGGGTCACCCGCATCATCCTGTCGCGTGAACTGAGCCTGGACGAAATCGAAAAGATCCGCCAGGAGTGCCCCGACATGGAGCTCGAAGTGTTTGTGCACGGCGCGCTGTGCATTGCCTACTCAGGCCGCTGCCTGCTGTCGGGCTATTTCAACCGGCGTGACCCGAACCAAGGCACTTGCACCAACGCCTGCCGTTGGAGCTACAGCACCACCCCCACGGCGGTGGACCCCAACACCGGCGAAGCGATGGCCGTGCCCATGGACAAGGGTTTTGACTTTGCCAAAGCCCAGCAAGAAGCTGAGACCAGCTTCTCGGCCTGCGGTGACGGCCAGCGTCACCCCGCCGCCGACCAGGTTTACCTGCTCGAAGAAGCTGGCCGCCCAGGCCAGTTCATGCCCATCATGGAAGACGAGCACGGCACCTACATCCTCAACTCCAAGGACCTGCGCGCCGTGGAATACGTGGAGCGATTGACCAAGATCGGTGTCGACTCGCTCAAGATCGAAGGCCGCACCAAGTCGCTGTATTACGTGTCGCGCACGGCCCAGGTCTATCGCCGCGCCATTGACGACGCGGTGGCCGGCCGCCCCTTCAACCCAGGCTTGATCACCGAACTCGAAGGCCTGGCCAACCGGGGTTACACCACCGGCTTGCTGGACCGGCGTCCGGCCAACGACTACCAGAACTACGAAACCGGTCACTCGGTGGCGCACCGCAGCCAATTTGTGGGTGAGGTGCGTCAGGTGGAAGACGGCTGGGCCGAGGTCGAAACCAAGAACCGTTTCGCCGTTGGCGACACGCTGGAGGTGATCCACCCCAGTGGCAACCAAATGCTGAAGCTGGAGCAGATGCGCAACACCGAAGGGCAAGCCATCGAGGTGGCTCAAGGCAATCCGGTGAAAGTGCGGATTCCCCTGGAGGCCCGCTTTGCCGGGGCGCTGCTGGCCCGGGTGTTTGAAGCAGACACCGCTGTGGCGGCAGCCTGAAGACGGCGAGGCGCTCCTGGGCGGCTCGCACTGCATTCGCCCGATGTACTGTGCCTGAGCCTGGATCCGGCTGGCACAGCCCCCGCCGAGGAAGGTCCTTCAGGGCTTGGCTTGCACGCCGGCGACTTCGACCACCGTCAAGATGGCCCGCACCTGATCACCCACTTTGACGTCCTTCATGACGTCCACGCTGCGCACCCGCAGCCAGGCCATCTGGTGATTCGCGTCGCTGAGTCGAATGCGCGATGCACCGGTGTCCACCGCCACCACGTTGTAGATGCGATCCAGGCGCAAGCCCTCGAGCGAGCCATCAGGGGCCTCCACCACGCTGGTTTCGCTCTTGCTGATGCCATCGCCCTTGCGCAAGGCCAGCACCTCACGCACGACCAGCAAGGTGTCGATGTCATCGCCCACCTTGATCTTGTCGATCGACACACCCGCCCGCACCCGAACCTTGAAGCTGACGTCACCCGACTTCAGCTGCAGCTGGCGCTTGGCCAAGTCCACGCCCAGCACGGTGAAGCGGCTCACCAACTGGTCTTCCATGAAGATCGCATCTTTCACCGCAGGCGCGGCGGGTTTGGTTCCAGATTGTGCATTGGCGGCCACGGCAACACCCACCATCAACGCGGCCACGGCCCATTTCATCTTGCTCATCTCAAATCACCTCTCAGTTAACAGGTTCAAACGACCCAAGGCCAGCCCAGTGCCTTGGTCGGGCGAGTGTAGAAATCGCCCTGCTGGGGCATTCTTAGAAACGCAAGCCAATGCAAGTGGAGGGGGGCTTCATTTACACGGGCACTTTCAGGCGGGCCGGTAGCGCAATCCATCAGAGGTCCTGGGCCACAAGGCCAACCCGCGACCGACGGGGTGCGAAGGACGGCGCCACACGCCTCGAAGTCCTCACCTTTGCTAACTTTTGTTGCCAAGCCACTCATCCCTCCGGCGCCCCACACTGGGCTCCTGTCAGAGCTCTGTTTACCCTGATGGAGCGCATTTTTGCGATACAGGGTAAACCCTGCACAAAGATGAGGCATGCTGTTGAAACCCGCATGGATACTGGGTTTGCGGCGTCCATCCCAGAGTCACCCACACACTTGTCCACAGAAGCTGTGGACGGAATGGTGGCCAAGCAGGCCTTTGGTTTGTCGCCCGGGTGATCGCCTTGTTCCAGCTCACTGCGGCACCATGGCGCGCATTCCCACATGCCCATACCGAGGTGCCCCATGAGCGACAGCCCCCAGCAGACCCACTACCGCATCTGCCCCTTGTGCGAGGCCTGCTGCGGGCTGGAGATCAAAGTGAGCGAGGGCCGGGTGATCAGCATCCGGGGCCATGAAGCCGATGTGCTGAGCCGGGGCTACATCTGCCCCAAAGGCGTGGCCTTGAAAGACCTGCATGAAGACCCAGACCGGCTGCGCCAGCCCCTGATCAAGCGCGACGGCGTCTTTCATGAAGCCACCTGGGAAGAAGCCTTTGCGGAGATTGAGCGCCGCCTGCAGCCCCTTCAGGCGGCCCACGGCCGACACAGCGTGGCCATGGTCGCCGGCAACCCCACCTCCCACAAGCTGGGGCTGATGCTGTACTACCCCCGATTGCTCAAAGCCTTGGGCACGCGCCAGATCTTCAGCGCCGCCACCTTGGACCAAATGCCGCGCCATGTGGTCAGCGGCTTGCTCTATGGGCACTGGATGACGGTGCCGGTGCCCGACATCGCCCATTGCGATTGGCTGCTGGTGCTGGGCGCCAACCCTGTCGCCAGCAATGGCAGCATGTGGACCGTGCCCGATTTTCGGGGCCAGGCCAAGGCCCTGCAAGCGCGAGGCGGCAAGCTGTTGGTGATCGACCCTCGGCAAACCGAGACGGCCCAGCTGGCCGATGAGCACCACTTCATCCGCCCAGGAGGCGATGTGTTTTTGTTGCTGGGCATGCTGCACAGCCTGTTCGCCCAAAACCTGGTGAAGCTGGGCGCTGCGGCCCCCTGGGTCGACGGCCTGGAGGCGGTGCGCGAGGCCGTGTCCCCCTACAGCCCTGAGCAAGTGAGCGCCCGCTGCGCGGTGCCCGCAGAAACCATTGAACGACTGGCCCGTGAACTGGCGCAGACACCGCGCGCCGCGATCTACGGCCGCATCGGCACCTGTACCCAAAGCTTTGGCACGCTCAACACCTGGTTGATCGACCTGCTCAACCTGCTCAGTGGCCACATGGACCAGGTCGGGGGCACGATGTTCCCCAAGGCCGCCGCCTTTGCCGCCAACACCCTGGGCCCGGCGGGTCAAGGCCGAGGCGTGGTGCTGGGCCGCCACCACAGCCGGGTCAGCCAAGCCCCCGAGGTGATGGGTGAACTGCCCATCACCTGCCTGGCCGAAGAGATCGAAACCCCTGGGGCCGACCAAGTCCGTGCGCTGATCACCCTGGCCACCAACCCGGTGCTGTCCAGCCCCAACGGCGCGCGCCTGGCAAAGGCCTTCGAAGGCCTGGAGTTCATGCTCAGCCTGGACATCTACCTCAATGAAACCAGCTGCCACGCCGACGTGATCCTGCCCGGCCCTTCGCCGCTGGAAGACCTGCATTACGACGTGCCCTACCCGCAGATGTCGTGGCGCAACCACGCACGTTACAGCGCGCCGGTCTTCGAGCGGGCGCCTGGACAGCCCGAGGAGTGGCAGACCCTGCTGCGCCTGGCGGCCATCGCCCAGGGCGCCCAGGGCCCGCAAGACACACAGGCCCTGGACGAGCAGCTGTTCCAAACCGATTTGCGCCGCCTCCCCCCGCCGCAAAGCGAGGCCGTCGCCCAAGCCACTGCCGGGCTGCAGGGGCCGCAACGCCTATTGGCACAGGCTTTGTGCCAAGGGCCCTACCCGCTCTCCCTGGCCGAGGTGCAACAAGCCCCAGGCGGACTGGACCTGGGGCCACTGACACCCCGGCTGCCCGAGGTGCTGCGCACCACAACAGGGCGCATCGACCTCGCGCCGGCCGGGCTGCTGGCTGACCTGCAGCGGGTGCCTGCAGCGCTTCAGGAGTCGTCAGAAGCCTTGCTGCTCATCGGTCGACGCGAGGTTCGCTCCAACAACAGCTGGATGCACAACCTGCCCACCTTGGCCAAAGGCCCGATGCGATGCACCTTGCTTGTGCACCCCGAGGATGCCTCCACCCTCCAGCTTCAACATGGTGCATGGGCCTGGTTGGCGCTGAAAACCCCGCCCACGGATGCCCAAGCGACCGCCCCAGGCCTGCGCGTGCAGGTGGAGCTGAGCCCACGCATGATGCGTGGCGTGGTCAGCCTGCCGCATGGCTGGGGTCATGATCTGGCGGGGGCACGCCAACAGGTCGCGGCGCAAAGGCCGGGGGTCAACCTCAATGCCCTGATGTCGGATCAGGCGCGTGACCCCTTGTCAGGCAATGCAGTGCTCAGCGGGGTCTCGGTCCATCTGCAGGCGCTGACTGAGCCGGCCTGAACGGGGTGAGCCGCCACGCCGGTGGGCTGCTTTTGCACACTGCCTATTGAACAGGCAATCTGTGGGAAGCCGCATGGGGACTCGCTTTGGGCGGCATGCCCAAGTGTCTTCCCCAGACTTATCCACATTTTTTGGGGATGGTGCACAGGCCCGCCGTACCCCCAGGGCACACGCCATGTGCCTCGTTTGGCGGCATGTTCACCTTGGCGCCGGGCGAAAAAAAACCCACCCGCAGACACGGGTGGGTTGGCTTGGTGGGGAGGTGCCCGTCGGGCACCAGCCCCCCCCCTTGCAGCCTGATCAGGCCGACACGCCCTTGGCGACCTCGGCGTACTCTTCAATCTGGTTGAAGTTCAGGTACTTGTAGATCGAAGCGCCGTCCTTGTTCACGACGCCCATGGCTTCGTGGTACTCGGCCACGGTGGGCAGCTTGCCCAGCTTGGAGGCGATGGCCGCCAATTCGGCCGAGCCCAGGAACACATTGGTGTTCTTGCCCAGGCGGTTCGGGAAGTTGCGGGTCGACGTGGAGATCACGGTCGCGCCTTCACGAACTTGCGCTTGGTTGCCCATGCACAGCGAGCAGCCCGGCATTTCGGTGCGCGCACCGGCATTGCCGAAGGCGGCGTAGTGGCCTTCCTTGATCAGCTCGGTCTGGTCCATCTTGGTCGGCGGAGCCACCCACATCTTCACCGGGATGTCGCGCTGGCTGCCCAGCAGCTTGGCGGCGGCACGGAAGTGGCCGATGTTGGTCATGCACGAACCGATGAAGGACTCGTCGATCTTGGTGCCGGCGACTTCAGACAGGAACTTGGCGTCGTCCGGGTCGTTCGGGCAGCAGACGATGGGTTCCTTGATGTCGGCCAGGTCGATCTCGATCACGGCAGCGTATTCGGCGTCCTTGTCGGCTTCGAGCAGGTTGGGGTTGGCCAACCAGGCTTCGACCTTCTCGATGCGGCGAGCCAGCGTGCGAGCGTCAGCGTAACCGTCGGCGATCATGTTCTTCATCAGCACGACGTTGCTGGTGAGGTATTCCTTGATCGGCTCGGGGTTGAGCTTGATCGTGCAACCAGCGGCCGAGCGTTCAGCCGAAGCGTCCGACAACTCGAATGCTTGTTCGACCTTGAGGTCTGGCAGGCCTTCGATTTCCAGGATGCGGCCCGAGAACACGTTCTTCTTGCCGGCCTTGGCCACGGTCAGCAGACCGGCCTTGATGGCGTACAGCGGGATCGCGTGCACCAGATCGCGCAGGGTCACGCCGGGTTGCATGGCGCCCTTGAAGCGCACCAGCACCGATTCAGGCATGTCCAGGGGCATCACGCCGGTGGCGGCGCCGAAGGCCACCAGGCCCGAGCCGGCCGGGAAGGAGATGCCGATCGGGAAACGGGTGTGCGAGTCACCACCGGTGCCGACGGTATCAGGCAACAGCAGGCGGTTGAGCCAGCTGTGGATCACGCCGTCGCCCGGACGCAGGGCCACGCCACCACGGTTGCTGATGAAAGCAGGCAGTTCGCGGTGGGTCTTGACGTCGACCGGCTTGGGGTAAGCGGCCGTGTGGCAGAAGGATTGCATCACCAGGTCAGCACTGAAGCCCAGGCAAGCCAGGTCCTTCAGTTCATCGCGGGTCATCGGGCCGGTGGTGTCTTGCGAACCCACGGTGGTCATCTTCGGCTCGCAGTAAGTGCCTGGGCGCACGCCCTGGCCTTCCGGCAGACCCACAGCGCGACCAACCATCTTTTGCGCCAGCGTGAAGCCAGCGTTGGTGGCGGCCGGTGCTTGCGGCAGGCGGAACAGGGTGGAAGCAGCCAGACCCAGGAATTCGCGGGCCTTGGCGGTCAGCGAGCGGCCAATGATCAGGTTGATGCGGCCACCGGCGCGCACTTCGTCAAACAGCACATCGCTCTTGAGCTTGAACTCAGAGACGGTGGCGCCGTCTTTCACGATCTTGCCTTCGTAGGGCAGGATGTCGACCACGTCGCCCATTTCGAGCTTGGACACGTCGACTTCGATCGGCAACGAACCAGAATCTTCTTGGGTGTTGAAGAAGATCGGAGCGATCTTGCCGCCCAGGGTCACGCCACCAAAGCGCTTGTTCGGCACGAAGGGGATGTCCTGGCCCGTGGCCCAGATCACGCTGTTGGTGGCCGACTTGCGGCTCGAGCCCGTGCCCACCACGTCGCCCACGTAGGCCACGAGGTGGCCCTTCTTCTTCAGGTCTTCAATGAACTGCATCGGACCGCGCTTGCCGTCTTCTTCCGGCTTGAAGGCGGCGCCTTCGCGGGTGTTCTTCAGCATGGCCAGGTAGTGCAGCGGAATGTCCGGGCGGCTCCAGGCGTCGGGCGCGGGCGACAGGTCGTCGGTGTTGGTTTCACCGGGCACCTTGAACACGGTGACGGTGATCTTCTTTTCGACTTCAGGGCGGGTGGTGAACCACTCGGCGTCAGCCCAGCTTTGGATCACTTCCTTGGCCTTGGCGTTGCCGGCCTTGGCTTTTTCAGCGACATCGTTGAAGAAGTCGAACATCAGCAAGGTCTTCTTCAGACCTTCGGCGGCCACACCCGCCACATCGGCGTCGTCCAGCAGTTCGATCAGGGGGTGCACGTTGTAGCCACCCACCATGGTGCCCAGCAGCTCGGTGGCCTTGGCCTTGGAGATCAGGGCCACGCTCAGTTCACCATGGGCCACAGCGGCCAGGAAGCTGGCCTTGACCTTGGCGGCATCGTCCACGCCCGGGGGCACGCGGTGCGTCAGCAGGTCCAGCAGGAAGGCGTCTTCGCCAGCGGGCGGGTTCTTGATCAGTTCGATCAGTTCGGCCACTTGCTTGGCTTCCAGCGGCAGGGGCGGAATGCCCAGGGCTGCGCGTTCGGCAGTGTGTTGGCGATAGGCTTGCAACATGTCGTTCTCCTGTCAGTTCACTAATGGGGCGGTTTTTGGAAAGGGTTATTTGGCCGAGGCAGAAGCCGTGCCAGGTGCGTCCAGCAGGCCCGGCACCGGGTTCTTGCGCAGCGCCTCGGCCACGATGGCTTGCTCTGGGCTCATGCATTCGTCGGCCTGGCGCTGACCCAGCTTCTGGTTCATCAGCATGGACTTGTTGGCGAGCTGGATCCACACAGCGCCCGCTTTTTCGTCTTCCAGGCGCAAGGCGCCGGTGCGGCTGGCCACCGGGGCCATGCGGTACTTGAAGCCCTTGCCGGTGATGTCAAAGTAGCCCGGGGCCTTGTCGTCGGCCTTGACCGTGACGTAGGCACCGAGTTCGCAGGTGATGCGGCCGGTGTGCACGCGCTCGGCCAGGGCCAGCTCGTCCAGCGTCAAAGCGGCTTCAGCGGCCTCGACACCTGCCGCCATGTTCTTGGCGGTGCTTTTGATTTCGGTGCGGCTGGCACTTTGCTTGGGCTTGGCCGGCTTGGCCTTGCTGTCGGCTGCTGCTTTGTGGTGCGCGTCGGCACTCGGCGACTGGGCCGAGACCAGGGACGCGGCGCCCAGCATCAGGGCGGCAATGAGCAGGGATTTCATGAGGAGGTCCTCCAGGGGGTCAAGACTGCACGGGCGCGAAATACGCCCGCGCTTCAATGGGCAAAGAGCGCCCAGTTTGGTGGGCCCGCTCCAGCACTTGCCAGAAATAACGGTAGCTGGCCCGGTCGTGCAGTTGACCGGCATGGCTGATGGGCGCCCAGTCGGCCGCTTGGGCCGAGGTGATGATTCGGGTGGCGAGTTCGATCTCGCGCTCCTCGGGCGCAAACGCGTCGAGGATGGGTTGAATTTGGGACGGGTGGATGCTCCACATGCGGGCATAGCCAAATTCACGCGCCGCCTTGTGGGCCGCCGCACGCAGGGCCGCCAGGTCACTGAACTCGGTGACCACGCAGTGCGAGGGCACTTTGCCAAAGGCATGGGCAGCCGAAGCGATTTCAAGCTTGGCACGCACCACCAACGGGTGGGTGAACTGCCCCGCAGCCCCCATGCCAGCAGAAGGTATGGCGCCCGCATGGGCGGAGACAAAGTCCATCAGCCCAAAACTCAGGGACTGCACTTGCGGGCAGGCGGCGATGTCGAAGGCGCGGTGCACGGCACCGGGGGATTCGATCAGCACCTGCAAGGGCAAGTCAGGGTGGCCCGCCGCCGCCAGGGCACGGGCCGCACGCTCGACGTCCTGCACGGTTTCCACCTTGGGCACCATCACATGGCACAGGCGGGACCCGGCGCGACCCACGATGGTCTGCACGTCAGCGTCAAAAGAGGGGTGGTCGACCGGGTGCACCCGGGCCGCCACGCGGGCTTGGGGCGCAGCGCCCAAAGCCAACTCGGCGACCAAGGCGGCGTGTTCTGCCTCGGCACCGGCCGGAGCACCGTCTTCGCAGTCCAAAGTGACGTCGAAAACACAGGTGCCCAGGCGCTCGGTCATCTCAGCCTGCAGCAGCAGGCTTTTTCGCATCCGCAGCTCCACGCCGCTGTAGTGATCACAGACTGGCAGCAAGCCCTGTTGGGCCTGAGCTTCGAGCAAGACCTCGCGCGGATGCTTCATGGACACAACCTGGCCGATCAGAGCAGGTGGGCCACGCCAGCTTGCTCGTCGGTCAGTTCCTTGAGCGTCTTGTTGATGCATTCTTGCGAGAAGGCATCGATGTCCAGGCCTTGGACGATCTTGTATTCGCCGTTTTCGGTGGTCACCGGGAAGCCGAACATGACGTCCTTGGGGATGCCATAGGAGCCATCCGACGGGATGCCCATGGTGACCCACTTGCCGTTCGAGCCCAGGGCCCAATCGCGCATGTGGTCGATGGCGGCGTTGGCAGCCGAAGCAGCCGACGACAGACCGCGAGCGGCGATGATGGCAGCGCCACGCTTGCCCACGGTGGGCAAGAAGGTTTCGCGGTTCCAGGTTTCGTCGTTGATCAGGCCCTTCACCGACTCACCACCGATGGTGGCGAAACGGTAGTCGGCGTACATGGTGGGCGAGTGGTTGCCCCACACGGTCAACTTTTCGATGTCCGACACGGCCATGCCCGTCTTGGCAGCCAGTTGCGACGCAGCGCGGTTGTGGTCCAGACGCAGCATGGCGGTGAAGTTCTTGGCCGGCAGGTCCGGAGCCGACTTCATGGCGATGTAGGCGTTGGTGTTGGCGGGGTTGCCAACGACCAGCACCTTCACATTGCGCGAAGCCACGGCGTTCAGCGCCTTGCCTTGGCCAATGAAGATGGCGCCATTGACAGCCAGCAGCTCGGCACGTTCCATGCCCGGGCCGCGCGGACGCGAGCCCACCAGCAAAGCGTAGTCGGTGTCCTTGAAAGCGGTCATCGGGTCGCTGTGGGCTTCAATGCCGGCCAGCAGCGGGAAAGCGCAGTCTTCCAGCTCCATGATCACGCCCTTGAGCGCGTTCTGGGCCTTCTCGTCGGGGATTTCCAGCAATTGCAGGATCACGGGCTGATCCTTGCCCAGCATTTCGCCGGAGGCGATGCGGAACAGCAGGGCGTAACCGATTTGGCCAGCGGCGCCGGTAACGGCAACTCGGACGGGCTTTTTGCTCATGAGGGACTCCAGGAGGTTGTGTAAAACGGGTGTCGCCACAGTGCTGGACCTGTTTCAGGAACCATAGGCCCGAGCCCTGCGAAACAGCCAAGGAGTGTACTCGGGTTACGGCACCCTGGTCAATTTGTCTTATGTCTTATATAAGATATGATGCGAACCCGAGCCGAACGCAAAAAATAGGCTCGCCGAACGAGACAACACCGGTTCAACCGCTCACCACCATGCCGCCGCCTAACACCAGCCCCAACGATGTCGCCGCTGTCGACGACATTGGCCTGGCCACGCCGGCATTCAGCCCGCTCTATCAGCAAATCAAGGGCTTGATTCTGCAAAGCCTGCAGGCAGGCGACTGGAAGCCCGGGGAATCCATCCCCAGCGAGATGGACCTGGCGGCCCGCTACCGGGTCAGCCAGGGCACGGTGCGCAAAGCCATTGACGAACTGGCGGCCGACAACCTGGTGGTGCGCCGCCAAGGCAAGGGGACCTTTGTGGCCACCCATGCCGAGCAGCATGTGCAATACCGCTTCCTCAAGCTGATCCCGGACACCGGCGACAGCAGCGCAGAAGGCCCGGCCCAGCGCACCATCATCGAGTGCAAACGCACCCGCGCCAGCGCCGAAGTCGCGCGCCCACTGGCGCTGCGCAGCGGCGACTCGGTGCTGCAGGTGCGCCGCATCCTGTCCTTCGGCGGCACACCCACCATTCTCGAAGACCTGTGGCTGCCCGGACATGCTTTCAAAGGCCTGACAGCCGAGCAAATGGCTCAGTATCACGGCGCCACCTACGCGATGTTTGAGCTTGAATTTGGCGTGCGCATGGTGCGCGCCGAAGAAAAGTTGAAAGCGGTTTTGCCCGACGAAACCCAGGCCCGCTTGCTGCAGATTCCGCCCCAGACACCGCTCCTCAGCGTGGAGCGCGTGGCTTACACCTACAACGACACCCCCATGGAGCTCCGGCGAGGCCTTTACCGCACCGACACACATCACTACAGAAACGAACTCAACTAATCTCCCTCAGGCGAGCAAAGCCAAGAGAAACGTCGAAAATAGGCAACGACCCGAGTCCGCTTTGCTGCATTGCAATAGAATTTTGGGTTGTTTGCATTTACGAAATTACCGAGCAGTTACATCCACGAAAGCACCCTCCCATGTCTGAACTCGCAAAAAAGCGGCCTGAGTTCCGCAACATCAATGCCTTCAAGGATTTGACCACCTACCGCCTGCCTCCGGCCGGCTGGGTGTCGATCCTGCATCGCGTCAGCGGTCTCATCATGTTCCTGTTGATGCCTTTCATCATCTGGATGTTTGACGTTTCCGTCTCCTCCGAAATTTCGTTCTCGAAGTTCAAGGCCGCTTTCAACAGCGGCCTTGGTTTTGTGCCGGGTGCCTTCATCAAGCTGGTGGCACTGGCCCTGATCTGGGCTTACCTGCACCACTTCATCGCCGGTCTGCGCCACCTCTGGATGGACGTGAACCACGCGGTGAGCAAAGAGTTCGGCAAGAGCTCGGCACTCGTGACCCTGGCCCTGAGCATCGGTTTGACCGTGGTGCTGGGCGCCAAGCTGTTTGGCCTGTACTGATTGATTGAAGGAGCAACCCATGTCTGTTAACTACGGCTCCAAGCGCATCGTCGTCGGTGCCCACTATGGCCTGCGCGACTGGCTGGCCCAGCGCGTGACCGCCGGCCTGATGGCCTTGTTCACGGTGATCCTGCTGGCTCAGGTCATCTTCTCGTCGGGCCCCATCGGCTACGACAAGTGGGCGGGCATCTTCTCGACCCAATGGATGAAGGCCCTGACCTTCGCCGTGATCATCGCCCTGCTCTACCACGTGTGGATCGGTGTGCGCGACATCTGGATGGACTACGTCAAGCCCGTCTCCATTCGTCTTTCCCTGCAAATTTTCTCCATCGTGTGGCTGGTCGCTTGCGCTGGCTGGGCCATTCAAGTTCTGTGGAGACTGTAAAAAATGACTTACTCCAAATCTGGCATCACCACCCGTAAGTTTGACGTTGTCATCGTGGGCGCAGGCGGCTCCGGCATGCGTGCCTCGCTGCAGCTGGCCCGCGCTGGCTTGAACGTGGCCGTTCTGTCCAAAGTGTTCCCCACCCGCTCGCACACCGTGGCGGCACAAGGCGGCATTGGCGCCTCGCTGGGCAACATGAACGAGGACAACTGGCATTACCACTTCTACGACACCGTCAAGGGCTCCGACTGGCTCGGCGACCAAGACGCGATCGAATTCATGTGCCAGGAAGCCCCCAAGGTCGTGTACGACCTGGAGCACATGGGCATGCCGTTTGACCGCAACCCCGACGGTACGATCTACCAACGTCCTTTCGGCGGCCACACCGCCAACTACGGCGAAAAGCCGGTGCAACGCGCTTGCGCAGCCGCTGACCGCACGGGTCACGCCATGCTGCACACGCTGTACCAGCAAAACGTCAAGGCCAAGACCAGCTTCTTCGTCGAGTGGATGGCACTGGACCTGATCCGTGACGCCGAAGGCGACGTGGTCGGTGTCACCGCCCTCGAAATGGAAACTGGCGACCTGCACATCCTGCACGCCAAGACCGTGCTGCTGGCCACCGGCGGCGCTGGCCGCATCTTTGCAGCCTCGACCAACGCCTTCATCAACACCGGTGACGGCCTGGGCATGGCAGCTCGCGCTGGCATCGCGCTGCAAGACATGGAGTTCTGGCAGTTCCACCCCACCGGCGTGGCCGGTGCTGGCGTGCTGCTGACCGAAGGCTGCCGCGGCGAAGGCGCTATTTTGCTCAACAGCAATGGCGAGCGCTTCATGGAGCGCTATGCGCCCACCTTGAAGGATTTGGCCCCGCGTGACTTCGTGTCCCGCTCCATGGACCAGGAAATCAAGGAAGGCCGTGGCTGCGGCCCCAACAAGGACTACATCCTGCTCAAGCTGGATCACCTGGGTGCCGACACCATCCACAAGCGCCTGCCCTCGGTGTACGAAATTGGCGTCAACTTCGCCAACGTCGACATCACCCGCGAGCCGATCCCGGTCGTGCCCACCATCCATTACCAAATGGGCGGTATCTCCACCAACATCAACGGCCAAGTCGTGGTGCAAAACGGTGACGTGCACAACCAAGTGGTCAACGGTCTGTACGCGGTGGGCGAATGCTCCTGCGTGTCGGTGCACGGCGCCAACCGCCTGGGCACCAACTCGCTGCTCGACTTGCTGGTGTTCGGCCGCGCCGCTGGCAACCACATCGTCGACTTCGCCAGCAAGACCAAGTCGCACAAGCCGCTGCCGGCGGACGCCGCTGACTTCACGCTGTCGCGCCTGAACCGCCTGGACAACGCCAAGGGTGGCGAGTACGCGCAAAACGTGGCCAACGACATCCGTGCAGCTATGCAACAGCACGCCGGTGTGTTCCGCACCCAAGCCAGCATGGACCAAGGTGTGGTCAAGATCGCTGAACTGCGTGAACGCTCCAAGGCTGTGGGCCTGGCCGACAACTCCAAGGTGTTCAACACCGCGCGCATCGAAGCACTGGAAGTCGACAACCTGATCGAAGCTGCTCAAGCCACCATGGTGTCTGCCGCCGCTCGCCGTGAATGCCGTGGCGCCCACACCGTGGACGACTACGAACACCCGGCCGATCACCCGACCGCTCCGCTGGGTCGCGACGATGCCAACTGGATGAAGCACACCCTGTGGCACAGCGCTGGCAACAACCTGACCTACAAGCCTGTGAACCTGAAGCCGCGCACGGTTGAGAGCGTGCCGCCCAAGGTCCGCACGTTCTGATTCCGTCCTGCACGAAAGCCCACGATATGACGAAACGTACTTTTCAGATCTACCGCTACGACCCGGACAAGGACGCCAAGCCCTACATGCAGACCATCGAGATCGAACTCGACGGTCACGAGCGCATGCTGCTCGACGCCCTGATCAAACTCAAGGCCCAGGACCCGACCATCTCCTTCCGCCGCTCCTGCCGCGAAGGCGTGTGCGGTTCGGACGCCATGAACATCAATGGCAAGAACGGCCTGGCCTGCTTGACCAACATGAACACGCTCAAGGGCACCATCGTCCTGAAGCCGCTGCCGGGCCTGCCGGTCATCCGCGACCTGATCGTGGACATGACACAGTTCTTCAAGCAGTACAACTCGATCAAGCCTTACCTCATCAACGACAACGTGCCGCCCGAAAAGGAACGCCTGCAGTCGCCTGAAGAGCGTGAAGAGCTGAACGGCCTGTACGAGTGCATTCTGTGCGCCAGCTGCTCGACCAGCTGCCCCAGCTTCTGGTGGAACCCTGACAAGTTTGTCGGCCCCGCCGGTCTGCTGCAGGCCTACCGCTTCATCGCCGACAGCCGCGACGAAGCCACCAGCGAGCGCCTGGACAACCTGGAAGACCCGTACCGTCTGTTCCGTTGCCACACCATCATGAATTGCGTCGACGTCTGCCCGAAGGGCCTGAACCCGACCAAGGCGATTGGCAAGATCAAGGAATTGATGGTCCGCCGGGCCGTCTGATTGACTACTGGCATGAAACTTGATCTGCCAAGCCACCTGGGGGATGACGGTGAACTCGTCGGACGCGCTGCAGGAGAGCCCCTGGGCCAGCGCGCCTACAGCAAGCTGCAGTGGCGTTGCCGCCGTGGTCTGCTGGAAAACGACCTGTTCATCGAGAAGTTCTTTGCCCGGCACGGGGAGCACCTCACGGTGGCCCATGCACGAGGCATGTACGCCTTGATGGATTTGGCAGACAACGACCTCCTCGACCTGCTGTTGCGCCGCAAGCAGCCGGTGGGACCGTTGGACACGCAAGAAGTTCGTGAGGTCCTGGCTTTGTTGGTGCCTTGAGATCGCTCAAGCCACCCCAACGCCAGTGCCCCACCGGAAGATGGGCAAATAACCATAGGAAAAGTGAATATGAAGCTAGCTGACAATAAAGCCACCCTGTCGTTCAGCAACGGCAGCCCCAGCGTTGACCTGCCGGTCTACCACGGCAACATCGGACCGGACGTCATCGACATCCGCAAGCTGTACGCGCAGACGGGCATGTTCACCTATGACCCCGGCTTCCTGTCGACGGCTTCGTGCCAGTCGGCCATCACCTACATCGATGGCGACAAGGGCGAGCTGCTGTACCGCGGCTACCCCATCGAGCAACTCGCCGTGAACTGCGACTTCCTCGAAACCTGCCACCTGCTGCTGTACGGAGAGCTGCCGAACGAGACCCAAAAGGCTGACTTCACGAACCGCGTGACCCAGCACACCATGGTCAACGAGCAAATGCAGTTCTTCCTGCGTGGCTTCCGCCGTGATGCTCACCCGATGGCTGTGTTGACCGGTCTGGTCGGCGGTCTGTCGGCCTTCTACCACGACAGCACGGACATCAACAACCCGGAACACCGCGAAATCGCGGCCATCCGCTTGATTGCCAAGCTGCCGACCCTGGTCGCCATGGCTTACAAGTACAGCATTGGCCAGCCTTTCATGTACCCGAAGAACTCGCTGAGCTATGCCGGCAACTTCCTGCACATGATGTTCGCCACGCCCTGCGAAGAGTACAAGGTGAACCCGGTCATCGAGAAGGCGCTGGACCGCATCTTCATCCTGCACGCTGACCACGAGCAAAACGCCTCCACCTCCACCGTGCGCCTGTGCGGCTCGTCGGGCACCAACCCGTTTGCAGCCATCGCTGCGGGCGTGGCCTGCCTGTGGGGCCCTGCCCACGGCGGCGCCAACGAAGCCTGCCTGAACATGCTGGAAGAAATCCAAGCCATGGGCGGCGTGGCCAAAGTCGGCGAGTTCATGGAAAAGGTGAAGGACAAGAACTCGGGCGTGCGCCTGATGGGCTTCGGTCACCGTGTCTACAAGAACTACGACCCGCGCGCCAAGCTGATGCAAGAAACCTGCAACGAGGTGCTGCAGGCCCTGGGTCTGGAAAACGACCCGCTGTTCAAGTTGGCCAAGGAACTGGAACGCATCGCTCTGGAAGACGACTACTTCGTGTCGCGCAAGCTGTACCCGAACGTCGACTTCTACTCGGGCATCGTGCAACGCGCCATCGGCATCCCCGTCAGCCTGTTCACCGCGATCTTCGCGCTGGCCCGCACCGTGGGTTGGATTGCCCAACTGAACGAAATGATCGGTGACCCCGAGTACAAGATCGGCCGTCCGCGTCAGCTGTTCACCGGCTCGCCGCGCCGCGACGTCAAGCCCCTGGATCAACGTTGATCCTGGCCCTTTTCGGAGCGCGCCTCGGCCGCTCCGATCAGGCTCCGAGCCCGCCTTCTGGCGGGCTTTTTTCATGGGGCCAGGCCTTCGCGTCAGCCCGGCGTCCAAGCAGGCGGCCACTCAGTCATCTGGCTTGCTTTGGGCGGCGCCACCAAAGCGCTCACGGTATGCCTGGGGGGTGATGCCCAGGCGGCGCAGGAACAGGCTGCGCAAGGCCTGCTCAGACTGAAAACCCACCTGGGCCGCCACCGTCTTGAGCGGCAGGTTGTTGGCCTCTTCCAGGCGTCGGCGAGCGGCCTCCAGGCGGGCTGTCTCGATGAACTCGGACGGGCTGCTGCCGCACTCCTGCAAGAACACGCGGCGGAAATTGCGTTCGCTCATGGCCGCCTGGGAGGCCAGTTCCCCCAGGCTGATGGCTTGGTCCAGATGCGACAAGATCCAGGTCTGCACTTCGCGGATGCCCGGGTGGCGTGTGGCCTGGCTGGCCAGGTGCATGCTGAACTGCGACTGCCCGCCGGGGCGCTTGAGGTACATCACCAGGTCGCGCGCCACCTCCAGCGCCAGGGTGCGGCCGAAATCCTCCTCCACCAAAGCCAGCGCCAGGTCGATGCCGGCGGTCACGCCTGCCGAGGTCCAGAACTTGCCGCTGTGCACGTAGATCGCATCGGGGTCCACCTGCACCGCAGGGTAACGCTGCTGTAACAGGTCGGTAACGCTCCAATGGGTTGCGGCGGCGCGGCCGTCCAGCAGGCCCGCGGCGGCCAAGAAAAAGCTGCCAGAACACAGGGCCACCAAGCGTTTGAGCTGGGGCGCCACCGTCTGCGCCCAGTGCACCAGGCCCGGTGAGGCGGCCAAGGCGCGCTCGATCTCGCGCGAACCCACGATCAGCGCCGTGTCCGGAGCCGCCCCCTGCCCCACCACCTGGGTCGCCTCCAAGGACATGGCCGTGTCCGATCGCACCGGGCCCAGCGCCTCGGCGGCCACCGAGACCACATAACCAGGCCCCTGCCCGCGGCGCGCGAGGTGCACGTTGGCGTAGTCAAACACCGACAGCGGGCCCACGGCCTCCAAAGCCTTGAAGCCGGGGTAGACCACGATCTGGACGGTCTGCGGGGGGAGCGAAACGGGGGACGAAGTCATGTCGGGACAAAGCATCAAACAAGGCAGGCGGTCACAGCGAATGTCAGCGGCCAATCTGGCGCCGCCAACGGCCAAATTGTGAGGCACAGCCGACCCCTTGGTTTCCAAGGCCTTGTCACTCCGCTAGAGTGCGCGCCAAGGCATCCGATCTGCGATGCCAGCAACTTCCGCAGAAAGCACACCCCATGAAAACCCGCGCCGCCGTCGCCTGGCAAGCAGGCCAACCCCTGACCATCGAAACCGTGGACCTGCAAGGCCCGAAATTCGGCGAGGTGTTGGTCGAAATCAAGGCCACTGGCATCTGCCACACCGACTACTACACGCTGTCGGGTGCCGATCCGGAAGGCATCTTTCCCGCCATCCTGGGCCATGAAGGCGCCGGTGTGGTGGTCGACGTGGGCCCAGGCGTGACCACGCTCAAAAAGGGTGACCACGTGATTCCGCTCTACACCCCTGAATGCCGCCAGTGCAAGTTCTGCCTGAGCCGCAAGACCAACCTGTGCCAGCTGATCCGCGGCACCCAAGGCAAGGGCCTGATGCCCGACGCCACCAGCCGCTTCAGCCTGGACGGCAAGCCCATCTTCCACTACATGGGCACCAGCACCTTCAGCAATTACACGGTGGCGCCTGAAATTTCATTGGCCAAGATCCGTGAGGATGCCCCTTTTGACAAAGTGTGCTACATCGGCTGCGGCGTCACCACCGGCATCGGTGCCGTGCTGTTCACCGCCAAGGTCGAAGCGGGTGCCAATGTGGTGGTGTTCGGCCTGGGCGGCATTGGCCTGAACGTGATCCAGGGTGCCAAGATGGTGGGCGCTGACAAGATCATCGGCGTGGACATCAACCCCGCCCGCCAGGAAATGGCCCGCCAGTTCGGCATGACCCACTTCATCAACCCCAAGGAAGTGCCCAATGTGGTGGATGCCATCGTGCAGCTCACCGACGGCGGTGCCGACTACAGCTTCGAGTGCATCGGCAACACCAAGGTGATGCGCGACGCGCTGGAATGCACGCACAAGGGCTGGGGTCGCAGCATCATCATCGGCGTGGCCGAGGCCGGCGCCGAAATCAGCACCCGCCCCTTCCAGCTGGTGACAGGCCGCAAATGGGAAGGCTCGGCCTTTGGTGGCGCACGCGGCCGCACCGACGTGCCCAAGATCGTCGACTGGTACATGGAAGGCAAGATCAACATCGACGACCTGATCACCCACACCATGCCGCTGGAAGACATCAACAAAGGCTTTGACCTGATGAAGCGCGGCGAGTCGATCCGCGGCGTGGTCATCTACTGAGCTCCCTCACCCCAGCGACCATGAGCCCCACCTCGCCCTTTCAAGTCCTGAGCCAGCACACCTGCTTTGGCGGCACCCAGACCTTCTACCAGCATGCTTCGGCCGAAATCGGCCTGCCCATGCGCGTCGGGGTCTACCTGCCGCCGCAGGCCGAGCAGGGCCCTGTGCCCGCCCTGCTCTACCTGGCGGGGCTGACCTGCACCGAAGAAACGTTCGCCATCAAGGCCGGCGCGCAACGCGTGGCGGCCGAGCTGGGCCTGGCCCTGATCAGCCCCGACACCAGCCCCCGGGGCGCCAGGGTGGCCGGTGAAGCCGAAGCCTGGGACCTGGGCGTGGGCGCGGGCTTTTACCTGGACGCCACCGAGTCCCCCTGGGCCCCGCACTGGCGCATGGAAAGCTATCTGACGCAAGAGCTGCTGCCGCAACTGAGCCAGCACCTGCCCATCGATGGCCAGCGCCTGGGCATCACTGGCCATTCCATGGGGGGCCACGGCGCGCTGACCCTGGCGCTGCGCCACCCCGGGCGCTTCAAGTCCTTGTCGGCCCTGGCCCCCATCTGCGCCCCGACGCGCTGCCCCTGGGGCGAAAAAGCCTTCACGGCTTACCTGGGAAGCGACCGCCATGCCTGGGTGGGACATGATGCCTGCGAGCTGCTGGCCTCCCGCGGTGAAGCCTTGCTGGACCAGACCATCCTGGTCGACCAGGGTTTGAACGACAAGTTTCTGGCAGAGCAACTGCACCCGCACTTGCTGGAGGCCGCCTGCGCCCAAGTGGGCCAGGCCCTGACGCTGCGTCGCCATGCCGGCTACGACCACGGCTACTACTTCGTGGCCAGCGTGATCGAAGACCACCTGCGCCACCACGCCGCCCAGCTCTGAGCGGGCTGAGGGCTCAATCGGTTCGCACGGGATGGGCCGGCGCCCGGCGCGAACTGGGGCCGGCGTCCACCTGGATCGGGTCATCGAACAAGCTTGGCTGACGAAACGCCTGATCCGGATCCCGCAAGAACTGACTCACATCCAGCTCATGGCGCTCGCGGTTGAGGCCCAAGCGTGCGCAGGCTTTGTGGAAGCGCTGGTTCAGCAAATCGGCCCACAAGCCATGGCCCTTCATGCGGGTTTTGAAGTCACTCTGGTAGTCCTGCCCGCCTCGAAAATCACGCACCCGGGCCATGATGCGATCGGCGCGTTCGGGGTAATGCTGCTGCAACCACTGCTGAAACAGCTCATTGAGCTCCCAGGGCAGGCGCAACACGGTGTAGAAGGCCGAACCGGCCCCCGCCTCGGCTGCGGCGCTGAGCACGCGCTCCATGTCCTCATTGAGAAACGGGATCTGCGGGGCCACGCTGACCCCCACTGGGATGCCCGCCTCGGCCAAGGTCTTCACCGTGCGCAGGCGCCGCAGGGGAGAGGCGGCACGGGGCTCCAGGCGGCGCGCCAGCGTCGCGTCCAGCGTTGTGATGGTGATGTAGACCGCCACCAGGCCCTGCTGGGCCAGCGGCGCCAGCAAGTCCAAGTCGCGCTCGATCAGACTGGACTTGGTGATGATGGAAAACGGGTGGCGGTGGCGCTGAAACACCTCGATCAAGCGGCGCGTCAGACCCAGCTCACGCTCCACGGGCTGGTAGCAGTCGGTGGCCGAACCCACATTGGTCAAACGGGGCACGTAGCCCGGTCGTGACAAAGCCTGGTCCAGCAACTCGGGCAAGTTGTGCTTGGCCACGATCTGGGTTTCGAAGTCCAAGCCCGGTGACAGACCCAGGTAGCTGTGGGTGGGCCGGGCATAGCAATAGCTGCAGCCATGCTCACAGCCCCGGTAGGGGTTGATGGCTTGGTCAAATGCAATGTCGGGGGAGTCGTTGCGGCTCAGCGCGCTGCGAGCCGTTTCGCGGATGACGCGGGTGGGAAAGGTCTGGGCTGCAAAGGCCTCGTCCTCGGAGACTGGCCAGCCATCGTCCACGGCTTCGCGCTGATCGCGCTCAAAGCGGTGCGCCATGCCGCTGGCAGCCCCTCGCCCCTTGAGGGCGGTCGGTGGCCGCTGAAACACCACCGGCTGACTGAAATCGTCCATGGGCCTCCAAACTGTATATACATACAGTTTACTCAGCTCACCCATGGTCGGCAAACCCCATGGCCAGCCCCCCCCTGGAAAAACGCCCACCCAACCACAAGGCTGGGTGGGCGCCGGGCACTGGCCACCGGGGCCAGTGCGGGGACATCGGGCCGCTCAGGCCGGCGGATTCAACCGGTCGATGCAACAGATTCGCTGAACATCTCAGCGGGCGTCTTGAAGCCAAGTGTCTTACGTGGCCTCTCGTTCAATTGTCTCGCGATCGCGTTGAGCTGTAGCTGTGAA
>NZ_JAQSIO010000016.1 GCF_028649455.1 Curvibacter microcysteis
GCGGCGGGGGATTTTGAGTCCTAAGCGAAACTCAATTGAATCAATGACTTAGGCCCAAAACGTTCCGCTTTTGCGCTCAAAACCTCCCGAGTGAGAAATCCGAAAAGCGGAACACTTTTAGCGGGTCGGTTTGAGCTTGGCTACTGCGCCGTAATGACGCTGAGTCAGGCGCTTGTCGTTGTGCTGTAGCAGGGCGCTGGCCTCATCCAATCCGCCGGCCAGTTGCGCGGCCCGCTTGCGCATGTCGCGCAGCACCAGACGTCTGATCTCACGCATGAATTCATCATCGTTGGCCAGGGCGGCTTTCACATAGGCCTGGTTTCTGGCTTTGTCGTACCAGTAGCGCAGCGTGGTGTGGGTCACTCGTTTGCCGTCCTCTGTGGATAGCAGCATCAGGTGGTTCGTGCGCATGGCTTTGCGCCGGGCCACCAGCTCGGGCAGTACCTGGCTGACATTGATGTCGTAGTCGGCCTCTTTGCCGGTTTTGCTGGCTTCCAGGCGCAGCATGTCGTTGCGTGGCATCAGGACGGTGATGCAGTCGGTGAGGCGCATGCCTGTTGCGGTACTGAGGTCCATGCAGTCGCGCAGCAGCTGGTTGCCCTCGGCGTACAGGGCCTCAAACAGCTGGTCGGTCACTACCATGCGGCGGGGCGTTTCCTTGTTTTTCCACTTGGATCGCTCCATCCCCGCGGCAGGCCACGGCAGGCGTGTCAGACCTTCGCCGCGGGCCCAGTTCCAGATGATCGACAGCAGTGACATTTCCCGGTTGCCCTGGGTTTTGGCCGACCGGGCTTTCAAATACCCCTTGATCGACGGCATGTCCACCTGGTCCCATGTTGAGTCGGCAAAAATCGGGCGGATGGTGCGCAGGTTTTTCGCGTAGCCCTTTTTGGTCTCGATGCTGGTGTAGGTGGGCAGCACCTCTTTTTCCCAGCGGCTGAAGGCTTCTTCTAGAGTGCCGACGATGCGGGGGGCTTTGTTGTGGATCTCATCCCACTTCTTGATGGCCTGGTCGAAATCGGTACCCAGCGGAACATCAGGCTCGCCGTCCAGTCGCCGGTCATAGAAGTAGTAAGTCACCACGCGCCCGCTTTTGCGCTTGCGCGTGTGTGATCTGAGGCGGGGATATTGTCCAGTCATCGCACCAGTGCCAAGTTGGGGCCGCGCGAGGGTGTCACAACGCGGCCTGACAGCCATTCTCGCGTGTGAAAGCGAGACACGATCAGGCGTCGACCGCGGCGCTTGTACGGAATGCCATCGGCCTTGAGCACGCGCTCCTGATCATCCAGGCAGCGAACGCCAGTCATCGCGCGGATCTCATCCGATGACAGAAATTCGTTTTCCATGATCCTCTCCATTTTCTTGATGTTGTTCAGTGGTGGCAGCAGCCCCAGCAGCCCGGCAGACCTCAGCCCGCCAGGCGGCCAGTGCGGTGTCGCGCTCGGCGCGCAGCTCTTTGTTCTTGGCCAGCAGGTCGGTGGCCAGTTTTTCGAGATTGGGGCGGGCCCAGGTCGTGAGGTCAGCCATCAGCGCCTCCCTTTGCTGCGCGGGCAGCGTCAATTGCGGCGTCGTAATCGTCGGCGTTTTGCTCGATGGGCGTGAATGAGACGGGCAATCGGTGCGCCAGTCGCGTGATGCCGTTGGCGCTGATCAGCGTCCAAGCAGATCGCCCCCTCAGCCACCGATAGCGCTCCGCATCCTCCTCGGCTTTCAGCAGCGCCTCCTTGAGTAGCTTGATTTCGGCGTCACGGGTTGCAACTTCTTCGAGGACCACTTGCAGTACGCCCCGCAGGGATTCCCGGTCGTCATGCGCGGCGCGGGAGGCTGCGACAAAGCTGCGAATGGCCTCGTCGCTGACCTTGCGGCCATCGAGGAGCGCGCCGGCTGTTTTGTGGTCGAACTCTTGGCGGGGGACTTGATCACGCATATCAACCCCCATCCCGAATCATCAGATGGTTGTATGCCTCACGCACCAGCCGGACGCCCCGTTTTGTCGGTTTGCAGGTTTTCCCGATCAGCTTGAGGTCCTGCATGATCGTGGTGATGGTGTGTCCACAGTGGTATCCGACCAGCGCCTTGAGTACGCTGACGTTCAGCAGTTTGCGGTGGTCGGCACTGCCGAAATTGGTGCCCCGGAAGGCTTGCTCAATTTCAGCGTCGGAGACGATTGGTTCTTCCATCACGCACCGCCTTTCTGTGCCTTGAGCGATTGGCCTGCCTCGCAGATGCAGTAGCCTCGCCACTCGCCGATCTGGTCGGTCACGTCGCCGGTGCCATCGCAAGAGGTGCAGCGCTCGGGCACCGTGGCCGGATCCACCGGACGCTTTCCCTCCCCGCGCAGTTGCTCATAGATTGCGATGAGCCCACCCAGCGATGCCAGGTAAGCATCTGGCCAAGGGGCGCCTGAGTACATGCAGGTCAGGTCGCGCACCTCGTCAGGTGTGAGTGTCGCGTAGGCCTCGGGCTGCGGGGCTACGAGCTTGGCGCGCTTCTCACCTTCGTCTACCCACCCCAACACATCGTCCAGAACAACGAATGTGTGAGTTTGCCCTGTGCCCTCCATCTTGTGCCGGTGCTTTGCGAGCCCTCCGATAACCCCGCGCAACCACGACCATGAGCCCACTTGAACGGCTGGCCGTGTCGCCTGTTCGGGCTGCGGGGCAATCCCAGCTCCCATGTACCAGTGCATCATGGAGATGATGGCTACATCGCGTGGGTCGCCTTTTTCGACATGCTCGCGCAGCATCTTGGAAAGCAACTCGGGTGGGCAGGTTTCCCAGCCACTGCGACCCTTGGCCCGAGACCCAGCCATCTTGACCTTGAGGTCGGCAGCAAAGCCGTCAATGGCGATGTCGTCTGGGTGGGGCAACGCGGCCCGGCGACGATCCGCGACCCGGTGGTAAACCTCAAGATCACGCGCTACGGCGGCTTGCGCTTCTCTGACGTGCTCCGGCACGGCTGGCCGTGTCAGCGGCTCGGGCTGCAATCGTTTGATGCCGCACCTCCAGTCCTCCACCTCAAGGCCCAGTCGCCCCAGTGCTTCCTCTACCTCGGCAACTGACTTGGCAAAGACTTCGCAGCCCTCCCCGTCATATCCTGGCACCACATCCAGCATGACGTTGGTGACGGACAGCTTAGTCAGCGCCTCCACCTGGGCGCGCAGCCGCTCCAGTTCAGCCGTGGTGTCGGGCTGCCACCAGCCGACGAGGCCGTCGGTCGTGATGAAACCACGCTGCGGCCTGGCGCCTTCGGCCTGGCGCTCAATCGCGAAGCCTGAGACCTGGAAGCCCTGGTCCAGCAGCTCATCGAGCTTGCGCTTTGGCGTGCCGATGAACGCTGGCAGGATGGCGCTGGGCTGCGGGCCGGTAGGCGCCTCGGATTGGGCCACCTGGGCGCGCAACTGCTCGTTCTCAGCCTGCAAGCGGCGGAGTTCGCGGCCTGCTGCCTCCATGTCGCTAAATGGCATTTTGTACCAATCTCCTCCGCAAAGACGATCGGCGAGGCGCAGGGCCTCAGGTTGGTGTTCTTTGGTCATGCCGCCTCCTTGATGCGCCGCAGGATCTCAGCCCCGGCGCGGATTTTTTCCAGTGTGAACATGGCCCTGATCTCTCGGTGGCTGTAGCCCAGGTCGAGCGGGGTGCCGAGGATCAGGCCGAAATGGGTGGCTTGGGTTTTGGGGTCGCGGGTCATGCGAACGGCCCCCACATTTCCAGCGCCATGAACACCAGTGCGAGTCCCGTGTAGATCCAGAGCCAGATGGCCAGCGTGCGCTGGGTGCAGAGCTGCGCCCAGCAGATCAGTGCGGCGAGGGCGAAGAGGGTGGAGGTGGTCATGCTGCCCTCCCACTCACCATCTCGCGCAGCATCTGCGTCCCCAAGTCATATCCCGCATCCAACAGGGCCTGCAGCTGCACGGCGCCGGTGGCCAGCTGCAGGGGGCCCATGGTGTCCATGACGCGCTGCAGGGCCAGCATGCCCACCTGCAGGCTCGGGCGCAGCTCCTCCAGCCGCCAGTTAGCGATCTGGATGTCGCCCAGGCTTTCAGCCATGCCCATCATGATGTTCACGTCCGCGTACTCTGGATCGCCCCAGCCTTGATTGATGCAGTAGCAGGTCATGAACAGCAGTTGGCCCAGCTCGCCCAGCAGCTTGGCGGGGTCTGCGCCCAGCCAGGTGGCCAGGCCTGCATTGACGCGCAGGGCGGCGATGTTCTTGGCAATTTCAGACTGCAGGGCGGCGATGCCCACTGGGCTGCCCAGGGCCTCGCATTTGCGGGCTGTGGGTTTGGTGTGATGGCGCTGCTGGCGGGCAGCGGCGCGGCGGTCGGCGCGGTTCATGCTGCGGCTCCGGTGGTCTGCTCGATCAGCTCCACCCGCCCGTCGCGGTAATGCAGGCGCTGGCCCATGCGGCTGGGCAGCGCAAACGCATCCATGGCGCCGGGGCGGCCTTGGTAGGGGCGCAGTTCCTGGCCTTGGTACACGGTCGGGAGGTAGTGCTTGACCTGTACCTCAGCGGCTTTTTCTTTGGAGCTCACCCCCGGCGACTTGATGACACGCGCCCCCGATGTTTGGATGACTTCAGTGCCAGCGCTGGTGATGCTGTAAACCGGTTGGCGCGGGCCTTCGCGTCGGCAAACACACACATAGCCCCGCTTGGCCATACCGCGCAGGCGGCCCGACAGGTCGATCTGGTCATCCTCCTTGGGGAGCGCTTTAGCCAGGGATTTGAGGTTGACTTCGCCCAGGTTTTGGATTGTCTTGAGCAGGCCAATGTTCTTGGGCGCCCAGGGGCGGCCGGTGCAGATCACGGTCATGGATTCTTGGACGTTACGCATGCTGGTCCTCACGGGTTTTAGTGATGTGGTCGGCTGGGTGCCGGGGTTCGATGGCCAGGGACTCAACCCGGGCATGGATTTCAGGGGAGCGCGCCAGGCGGTCAAAGTGCGTGCGCGGGCAGGTAAGCTGCACCCGCACCGGCGTACCTGGTTGCAGTTCGCTTTGGTGCTGTGCCCACCACGTCTGTGCAGCAGGGCCAGCCCAATGAGCCAGCCAAGCCTCAGTGCGGCCTGGGCCCAGCCGGTCCAGCAGGCGCAGGGTCAGCTGGAAAGTGCCGTCGCGGGCAGTGCTGGCCTCCGGCCGAGCGCGCGGCATGAACATCAGTGCAGTGACAGTGGTGGGCATGTAGGCCTCCGGGGTCAGAACAAGCGGATGAACATCACGCAAAGGCCGACGATGACGAAAACGGCGCAGAGCAGTGGGACCAGCAGCGCCGCGGAGGCGAGGGCGTCGGCGATCCAGTCGCGGGCGCGGGTTTTCATCGTGCTACCTCGGCCAGCATCAGGCGGTCGCCACCCTTGCGCGGCTGGCCATCGCCATCGCCTCGGCGAACGCAGCGCAGCGTTTCATCGGGGCCGGACCACACTGCGCGGGTGCCCGGGCCAGCGGTGCGGATGCACAGCATGTCGCCCGTGCGTTGCACACGCTGTTCAAACAGCACGTCTGCGGCGATCTGGTTGTGGTCCAGGGCCACGGCTTGGACCTGCGCGGCCACGGCTTGGGCGGCCTGGTGTTCGGTGGGTTGGCCATCAAGGGCGGCATTCAGGGCCAGCCAGGCGAGCGCGCCGACAAACGTGGCCAGGAGGATTCGGGGGCGGATCAGCATGCGGCACTCCCATAGGTGCGCGGCACAATGGCCTTACCAAAAAGGAGAGGCGCATGCAAACCAACGGATTGATTCATACCATCAACCGCAGCCGAGGTATGTTTCTGGTGGACTACAGCCTGGCTGGCTTTGGGTTCACTGCCTACGAGCTGCTCGCGGAGGTTGAACTCACGGTCGGCGCCGAGGTCGTTGGCGATCCCACTCAAGCAGGGCCGCAACAGCTCTTTGGCATGGGCAAAGGTAATGTTTACGATGTTTGCGCCCAGCAGGTGGCATGCAGTCTGAATGCTGGCCTCCGGGCTATAGGGTTCGCGTAACTTGTTGAACAGGTAATCGTTTTCCGGCAGCTGTGCAATCAGGCGCAGTGCGTCAGCCTGCCCGCGCCAGTACAGGAAGGTGGCCTCACGGTTGTCTTCAACTGCATACACCATGCACTTGATGGCGCGGGCCAGCAATCCTTCAATGGCCGCCTGGATTTGATGCAGATGGCCAAAGGTGGCCTGTTCTTGATGGGTGCTCATGCTGCACCCCCTTCCACGCGAATCGACTCTTTCGACTCGAGTGCATCAACCATGTCCAGTGCGATCTCTGCGAACTGCCGAGCTTGGTCCCTGCCGCCAATGTCCCCATGGGTGCTGGAAATCATGGCTGCAACAAGCCCAGTGGCCATTTCCAATCGCTTGGAATCGGTTTTCGACTCGTCGGCGATGGCATTCTTCAGCAGCCAAAGCAGATAGATGATGACTTCGACGTAGTGTTTTTTGGTGAGGCCTGAGAGGCTCGAAAGCTTGGTGTCGGGCGATGTGTAGTTAAACAGTTCCAGTGCAGAACTGATATGCGCTCGCAGCAAAGCCTGTCCAAAGGCATGGGGCAGCGCATTTGCCGTGAGTGCGCTATCAAGGGTTTGCTCCAAATAAACCTTCATGCGGCACCCCCTTCCACGCGCTCGACGCGCAACACCGGCAAGCCGGTGACGTGGTGGGCGGCGGCCTGGGCGCGGTCGCTGCAGCGGGCCTTGACGCGGATGGTCGGCAGGGTGCCGGCGTCAGCCTTGGTTTCAACCTGGTTGAGGTCCAGGCCCTTGGGGATCAGCACTGCGCGGTAGCTGCGCAGAGGGCGGATCTCGGTGGTGGTGGGGGACATTTTTCACTCCTGGCCCTGATGGGTAGGGCGCGGAGTGAAGTCTAATTTTAATAGACGATAGCAGTCAAGCGTTAATAGACAAAAAGTCTACTAGAAGTAGAATCCACTTGATGCTATCCCGGCGAACTAGGAGTGACGATGCAGAAGTCGATAGACGAAAAAAAACCCGCTGAGGGCGGGTTGATGGGTCGTTGGGCTAAGTGGCGCCTGCGGCGCACGATCAATCGCGATCGAATGCGCAGGGAGCGCGAAGAAAAAGAGCGGGGGGATTGGGGCTACATCCCGCCCGGGGCGTTTTTGGTGCCACGGCGCGCCTATCGCCTCACCAGGATCTGCTTTTTGATCTGCATCCTATCCGATTTCATCACTTTGATTGATCTGTGGCATCGCGGGGCATTGAGTTGGCTATTTGGGTGAGGCTATTTCACCAGAAGGTCGCGGATGGCCAACGCGACTGCTACGGTTCCTGTTGCGGCAGCAACGAACCCTAGCCAGAAATTGTGGTCTTTCCACCAAGCGGGCCGTTTGAACTTTTCCGCTTGACGGCGCAATAGTTCGCTTGTGATCGCCATCTTTGTGCCATCGTCAAGCGGCCTTTGTTCGTGCCGGATTTCTGTCGTCAGAAATCGCATCAACTGATCCTCGTTCATTGCGCGAAGATCTTCGAGCTTGAGGCTGATAGGGGTCGGCGGTGGCTCAGGAAAGAATGGCCGGTACATTGGCTGCGCAATTTCCTGCTCTGGCGGCATCGGAATTTCCACATCCGCAAGGCGCGGTGCCTTGGGGGCGGCCTTGATCGCCTCCGCTATCGATTGCTTCCCGTCTGGGTTCTCGCGCATCACCCATCCTCCCATTTTTTTTGTTATTTGGGCTGCCACTTCGAGGCCGCCACTACTGCCGCCACCGGGTGTATCCACTCCAGATCATCGCGATCAATAGTGCGACGATGGTTGCCGTTTACCGATTCAATGACCACTTCGTGGGTGCGCTCAATGACCAGCTCTTTAACCATCTTGGAGCCATCCTTGAGTGCAATAGCAACGTATTCGCCAGGCACGGGCCTGCCATGCGGCTCAACGATGACAAACGACCCGTGACGGATTGCCGGATGCATGCTGTCGCCCTTCACCCGCAGAGCGTAAGCGCTGGGGTCAGAACTGTACCCATCCACGTAGCCGTCGCCGTGGCCACCCGGATACTGCAGTTCCTCGTAAAAACCATCCTCGCCCATCTTTGCCGTCCCTACGACTGGCGTTCGGCGCGTGGTCTTTGGTGTGCCTGCTTGCTCGAACCCGTCTTGTTGATCAATCAAGTCGCCCGGCAATGGAAACCCGGTCAACTCGTGAATGGCCATCACTTGGTCAAAACTAGGCTTGGTTTTGCCAGTTTCCCAGTGCCCGACAGCGCCTTTGCCGCGACCTAGCTTCTCGCCAAGCTGCTCCAACGTCAGCTTTCCGCGCGCGGCTTTGACCCAGTGCTTCAGTTCCATGCGCCGATCGTATAGGTTTGATAGACGGTATTGGTCTAGTATTGCTTGACCTTCTGGTCTATTTAAAATAGACTTGCGCAATTGTTCGACGGAAGGCTCAAGCATGGAACACCCCATTGATCGTGCAGCGAAAGTTGTCGGCTCCCTTGCGGAGCTGGCTCGCTGCCTCGGCGTAACCCGTGGCGCTGTTAACCACTGGAAGCTGCCCGGGCGCACCACGCCGCCAGAGCACTGCCCAAAAATTGAGCGTATGACCGGCGTGCGTTGCGAAGAACTGAACCCCGATATCGATTGGACGGTGCTGCGAAACAATCTGCCCGAGCGCACCCGCCGCACCCAGGCACAGGACGTGCAGGCATGAATCCCCAAGTACCACCACGCCGTCCGCCACCCAGCTACTTTGAAGCGATTGCACGGCAGCGATCACGTGAGCTTCTTGCTCAAGCCGATGCTGGTCTTGCAGCTGGGGCAGGTCAGATCGGGCGGGCACATTTCGTTTCCCGGGTGGTAACGCAGCAAGACGCTCTTGCCCAAGACCTCCAGGCACGGCTGACAAGCGTAGCGCTTGGGGGTGCGATACAGGCCAACTCCTGGCACCTGGAAAACTTCGCGGTTATCCAGCAACTCAAGAACGAAGACACCCTCGTCAACTTCGACCACGCGGTGCTCAGCCTTCTTGGCTGCGGCGGCCTCCAATTGGCGAATTTTCTCGTTCGCCTCGGCGAGCTTTGCAACCAACGCCGCCTGGGTGCTTTGTCCGTCGATGACTGCCTGCTGCGCCTTGATGATTTGTTCGTTCAGTTTGGCGCTTGTCTCGCTGAGCTTCGCCCAGTCCCTGGTGTCCATGGCTGCCTTGGCAACGCCGACCAATCCAACAAGCCCGCTGAGCGCGGCTCCGATTTCACTGCTCATGGTGAATCCCTGAAAGGTTGATGTGATGAGAAAGTTTTATCTGACGCACAGGCCCTCTGAGCTGGTTATGGCGTTCATTCAATTTGAAGGCTCTGTGCTGGGCTTTTACATGGCGTCCCTCATGCCGAACTGGATTGCTGCTTTTTTCGTGGGTCAGGTCGCAGTTCTCGCTGCTGTGATGTGCTGGATCTTCCTTTTCAGGATGTCGGGCAGTGAGGAGCGGCGCGAGGCTGCGGAGAAAGCGGCTCAAGTTCAGAGATTTCGTTAACCCCAAGGAGAACCCCATGTGTGACCAAGCGTGCAACAAGTGCAGCCAAGGCTGCGAGCCGGTGACGGATCTGGATGTGGCGGAGGCAGTGCCCCCTCTGACCAAGGAAGAGGTGGAGGCGCTGCGTTCGATCCTGAAGCGCGGGGGTGCCCCGGTGCACCTCATCCATGAGGGGGGAGCGGTGGTGCCGAAAGCGCAATCTGCCACCACACTCGGCGGATTGCCGTTCCCCCCGCTGTGGAGCGACAAGCCTATCTCGCTCGAAAAGGGTAACCCCCTGGCGCTGATCCTGGCTGAGTTGCAGGCGATCAGGCGTCTTTTAGAAGGTGATACCCAGCCGATTCTGGTTTCGATTGCGAGCTGATATGAGTAGCCGTCGAATCCCCACTGTTGCTGAACTTCTTGCAGAAGAGGTGCCTGGTATGGCTGTCTACATTGCTGGTCGACCTGAGCGATGCAAGCCTCAGACCTTGGCTGAGTTGTTGGCTGAAGAGCTACCCCCTGGCGCCGTTTATCTCTGTGAGCTCGAGTTGCAGCGCCGTCGCGATCTCGGGGTCGAAGTTGAAAACCAACCAGCCCAGGCTGTCGCTGCGAATCCACAGGCGCAAGCGACCATCCGGGAGACCGGTCGCAATGACTGAAGGATTGTTCTCTGACGTTGATGGGCCGTCCGGCCCAATGTCCGCAATGGTCAGTGGTACTGGTGGTGTCATGCTTGATCTCAATATGCCCAGTCGGCTGATCAGCGCATCTAAGTTCTTGGCTGTCAGCGTTCGATCCAGTTTGATGCTGAGCCCTTTTTTGTCTTCGGTCAGTTTCATGTCCATCCCTTTCGCTTTTGGTTGTGTGGGATCTTCCATCGTAAGCCGGAAGCGGATGGGCACCAATCGCAGTCATCTCGCCTGCAGCGCAGCCACCTGGCACTCCAGCTGCTCGATGCGCTGCGTCAGCCGCGCCTGCTCGTCCAGCAATGGCTTGGCCACCTGCATCAAGGCGTTGTGCAGCAACTGCTCCAGCGTGGGCTCGGTGGTCTGTGCGTTGTCCATGGCTCTGATTCCTTTCAGGTTGATGAGCGTCGTTTTTGCCCAGGCCGCACGAGCGGCCGGTATGTGCCGGGGTCAACTCCTGCCCCAATGGATTCGCAGCGTGGGCACTCGCACCACGCTGGGTGTTGCATGCCGGCGCGGCCTGGGCCCTGTCTTTTCGGAGTGATCTCGTCATGAAAGCAACTGTCTCAGTTCCGCCCGCCCACGCCTATGGCGCGGACGAGGTGCCGCCCTCCACCCCGGAGGGCATGAGCATCGAGGATGCGATCTACCACACGGTGCACAGCCACCCGGGTGGCGTGGCTGCTCTGGCGGCCCGCATGGGTATGTCGGCCAACACGCTGACGCACAAGGCCAACCCCAACACCACGACCCACAACCTGCACCCGCGCGAGCTGGTGACGCTGCAGCACATGAGCGGCAACGTCACAGTGCTGCGGGCCATGGCCGAGGCGCTGGGCCACACGGTGCAGGCCGCCACCCCTGATCAGTACGGGGGTGACCCGGTGCAGGTGTTCATGGAGCTGCAGGTGGAGTTCGCTGAGTTCGTGCGCTCGGTGGCCGACCCGTTGAACCATGACAACCCGGTCAGCCGCAATGAAATGCGCCGGGCCGAGTACCAGGCCGCTGAGCTGCAGGCCCGCATTGGCCACATGCTGGCCGCCCTGCGTGGCCGGATGCGCCAGGCCCCGGGAGGTTTGTGATGGTGGTGAGCCCCATTTCCCCAGGTGTGAAGGGCGCGACAGCGATTTCGCGGTCGGCCGCAGGCTTTCGCGGTCGGCTGGTGGGTGCACCACTTCGGTGCGCCGGAAGTGGGTCCCTCCTGGAATTCATGCAAGCGGGTAATTCGAGCCCCGCGCAGTGTGTAGACAGCGGTGGTGAAAGTTACTGATGGCGTCGAATTACGATGATGTCCTGGCCCAGCTGCAAGGGGCTGGCCTCCTGGTCGACAGCCTGGATGTGGGGCGCCTGCGCCGCGTCAAGGTTGAGGGCGACAAGGAAAAGCGGGGCTGGTACCTGCTGCACGAGATGCGCCTGGACAACGGTGATGACCTGATCGTCGGCACCTATGGCGTCTGGCGTGGCAATGAGAACCACTCGACCAAAGTCGAGCTGCGCAAGCAGGATCTCAGCCAAGACCAGAAAGCCAGCCTGCGCAAGCGCCTCGAGGAAGACCGCCGCCGCGTCGAAGCTGAGCGCAAAGCCGACGCCGAACGCGCCGCCCAGGCGGCCGGCAAAGCCTGGCGCCGATATTCAGAGCAGGGCGAGTGCGACTACCTGGCCCGCAAGGGGATCCGCGGCCATGGCGTGCGCTACACGGCCGAGGGTTCCATCGTGATCCCGATGCTGGATGTGATGGGCGGCATCCATGGCCTGCAGATCATCCGCAGCAGCACCAGCCGCAAGATGGCCAAGGAGTACTGGCCCACCGGCCTGGTCAAGAAGGGCCACTTCCACATGCTGGGCATGCCAGGCCCAATCATCCTGGTGGCCGAGGGCTACGCCACGGCGGCCAGCCTGCACGAAGCCAGCGGCCTGCCGGTGGCTGTTGCCTTCGATGCGGGCAATCTGGGCCCAGTGTCCGAGGCGCTGCACAAGCGCTACAAGACCGCCAAGCTGCTGATCTGCGCTGACGATGACCAGACCCAAAAATGCCAGGTCGAGGGCTGCCGCCAGCGCGTGTGGGTGGCCGATGGTCCCATCTGCCCCCACTGCGGTCAGCCGCACCGCGCGGGCAATGCCGGCATCACCTCGGCCAGCGCAGCCGCCATGTCAGTGGGCGGCGCCTGGATGGCCCCAGCCTTCGCGGACCTTGCTGCCGTGCGCCAGGCCTGGATGGACAAGGGCACCAAGCTCAACGACTTCAATGACCTGCATCTGGCCGAGGGCCTACATGTCGTGCGCTCCCAGGTGGAGACCCGCCTCCTGGCATTGGGCTGGCGTCTCGCCCCGGCCGCCCTGCGCATCAGCGCCAAACAGGGGGAGGGGGATAAGCCTGAGCGCGACCCGCTCAAGCCGATCGACTCCCTCGATGAGCTGCTGGACCGTTACGCCCTGGTCTATGGCCAAGGTGGCACTGTGTTTGACCACCAGGAACATGTGCTGGTCGCGCTGAGCGACATGCGCGACGCCTGCCTCACCCGCAACCTGCACCGCGAGTGGGCCGAGCACCCCGACAAGAAACTGGTTCGTGTCTCCGAAGTCGGCTTCGACCCGGCCTGCACCGACCCGAACATCCACTGCAACCTGTGGTCCGGCTGGCCTACCACGCCGCAAGCAGGGCGCTGTGAAAACCTGCTAGCCCTGCTGCAGTACATGTGCGCCGAGGACAGCCGCCCCGACCAGCTCTACACATGGGTGCTGCGTTGGCTGGCCTACCCCATCCAGCACCCTGGCGCCAAGATGAAGACCACCTTGGTCATCCACGGCCCACAGGGCACGGGTAAGAACATGTTCTTTGAGGCCATCATGGACATCTATGGCCGCTACGGCCGGGTGATCGACCAGAGCGCTATCGAGGACAAGTTCAACGACTGGGCCAGCCGCAAGCTGTTCCTGATTGCCGATGAGGTGGTGGCCCGCTCGGACCTGTACCACATCAAGAACAAGCTCAAGGCATTCATCACCGGGGAATGGATCCGCATCAACCCCAAGAACATGGCGGCCTATGAGGAACGCAACCACGTCAACATGGTGTTCCTCTCCAATGAGGCCATGCCCGTGGTGCTCGAGGAAGACGATCGGCGCCACACCGTCATCTGGACGCCAGAGAAGCTCAGCCCTGAGTTCTACCAAGGCATCAAGGCCGAGATCGACAACGGCGGCGTGGCCGCTCTGCATGACTACCTGCTGCACCTGGACCTGGGCGACTTTGGCCCTGCCACGTTGCCACCCATGACCGATGCCAAGCGCGAGCTGGTGGACCTTAGCAAAGACAGCCCCAGCCGCTTTGTCCAAGCCTTTGAGTCGGGTGACATTGACGGCTTCCCCGCCAAAACCTCATCCGTGGGCCTGCTGCTGCCGGCGCTCAGCACCGACCTCTACACCCTCTATACGGTCTGGTGTGGGCGTGTCGGGCTCAAGGCCCTCAACTTGCCTAAGTTCAGCAATGCCCTCATGCGCAAGCACAAGGCCCGCACCGATCGAAAGCGCTACTCCATCGACGGCACAAGCGACAAAGGCCCCGCGGCCATCGTCAGCATGCCCGGCGGTCACGAGTTGCCCCCTGGCACCCGTGAGTCCACCTGGTTCGGTGAACGCATCCACGCTTTTCAGCAGTCCCTCAAGGACTACCGGGGAGCCGCACTGTGACCCACGCCCTGCAACACCCCAATTTGTGCGGCATGTGCGGTATCGCGTGCGGTATCCCGTGCGGGTCAAACCCCTTGATTTCATTGGCTTGTGCGGCATGTGCGGTATCAGCCCTTACACGGGCAGGCGGGCGGGCGCGCACACACACCCGTGCAGGTGCGCATGCACACACCCATCTACATACCGCACATACCGCACATACCGCACACGCCTTATTCCATGCGGGTTTGCGTGTTCCCGCATGCCGCACAACACACCCCACATACCGCACAAAGGAAAAGATGATGAGTGGCCAGCCTGAAAAGCGGGCCTTCGCCTGCACCCGCGACAACCTGCCCGAGTTCCGTGCTGCTGTTCGCCGCTGGCCTGAGCTCGATGCCTTGGTGAAAGACCTGCATTCCTCCGGCTACCTGCCCGGCTTGCGCGCCGTGCGTATCGAGCTCACAGGACCTTCTGAGGTGCTGGCCCAGGGGTTGGGTGCCATCGACTTCCAGAACGCGCCCAGCGCCCCGAATGGAGGCTCCCATGAGGCTTGATTTCAAGATCACCGGCTTGGACAAGGTCCAAAAGATCCTCACCCAGCTCAGCGGCGCCCAGGCCCGCGAGGCCTACGCCAAGGGCATCAACGACGCCGCATTCCAGCTTCGCGGCAACATGCAGGCGCAGATGCGTAGCGCCTTTGATCGCCCAACGCCGTTCATCGTCAGAAGCCCCTGGATCGAGCAAGCGACCCCTGACAATCTGCAGGCCTCCATTGCGCCTACCTACCGCCGCGATACCGCCACCACCGGTGGCAAGATCATCGTGGACCCCCAAAAGATCCTGCTGGCCCAAGAGCAGGGCGGCCAGCGCCGCGACAAGAAAAGCGAGGTGCTGCTGCGCCGCATGGGCATCCTGCCGGCGGGCTTCCAGATCGCTGTACCCAAAACCCCATTCCCTGGCAGCGTCGACAGTTACGGCAACTTCCGCGGCCCCTTCATGCAGCAGTTGCTCAGCTACTTCCAGGCCTTCCCGGAGTTGGGCTACAAGGCCAACATGACCGCCAAGCGCAAAGCCCAGATCGCACGCGGCACCCAGCGCAGCGCCGGCCGCCGCTACTTTCTGGCCTACGGCAAAGCCCGCACCCAAAGCCATCTGCGCGCCGGCATCTGGGCCGCCATGGGCCCGGGCGGGGTGGATGTGCGGCCGGTGGTCATGTTCGTGCGTGCCGGTAACTACACCCCCCGCATCAGCATGAGCGCCCTGGCCAACGATCCCGCCCTGCAGACCTACCTGGAGCGCCGTCTCCGTTTCCGCATCCGGGAGGCTGCAGGCGTATGACCGACCCCACCTTGACCCTCACCCTGGGCGAGTTCTGCGACCGCATCAACGTCAAGCGCAGCTACGGCACCCAACTGCGCAACGAGGGCCGCCTGGTCATAGCCCCGGACGGCAAGCGGGTGCTGGTGCAGGCCAGCATCGACCGCATCGAGGCCACCCGCGACCCCAGCAAGGCAGGCGTGGCTGCCCGCCATGCCGAGCAGCGCGGCGCCCCCGCCGATACTGGCCACCAGGTGGATGCCCCCGCCGCCGCCGCGTCCGCGACCGAGGCTACAGATGCCACCGATCCCGCCGCTGGCCTCTACGACTTCCAAAGCAGCAAGGCCAAGCGCGAACACTGGGCCGCTGAGCGCGAACATGCCCAGTACCGCAAAGAAGCTGGCGAGTTGATCGAGCGCAGCGTGCATGTCGCGGCATTTGCCTCCCTGGGGGCGCTGCTGCGGGCCAAGCTCGAGGGCTGGGCCGCCATCTTGCCGCCGCAACTGGTGGGCCGCGATGAGGCTGGCATGGCTGCCGCCATCGCCGAGCAGGTCGAGTACCTGCTGGGCGACATCAGCGCCGCAGCCCAGCGCCAGGCCCAGGCAGAGCAGGGTGACGCACCATGAGACTGGCCGAAGGCTTCTGCACCCCCGCCCACGGCTTGGCTGCATTCGCGCGGGCCGTAGCCCCTCGCAAGGCCATGTCCGTCTCGCAATGGGCCGATGTGGAGCGCAAACTCAGCAGCAAGGGCAGCAGCATCCAGGGCCAGTGGTCCACCGACCGCAACCCCCCGCTGCGCGAGCCCATGGACTGCCTCAGCGCCCGCAGCGGCGTGCGCGATGTGGGCCTCATGTTCCCCATCCAGTTCGGCAAGACCGAGGTGGCCATCAACGCTCTGGGCTACTGCATGGACCACGACCCCGCCCCGGTCATGGTCTGCTTGCCTGGCGAGGTGTCCATGAACAAATGGGTGGCCCAAAAGCTCAACCCCGCGGTGGACGAATCCCCCGCCATGAAACGCGCCCTGACCAGCGTGGCCAGCCGCGACAGCAGCAACACCCGCACGTTCAAGGACTTTGCCGGCGGCCAGCTCTACATTGAGCACGCCGGTAGCCCGGCCCGTCTCAAGTCCACCACGGTGCGCAAGCTCATCGTGGACGAGGTGGACGAGTTCGCCAACAGCCTCACCGGCGGCGATGACCCCCTGGACATGCTCAACGGCCGAACCTCGGCATTCCCCAGCACCTACCAGCGGCTGTACATCAGCACCCCTCAGATCAAAGGCATCAGCCGCATCGAGTTCATCTGGCTCAAGAGCGACCAGCGCCGGTACCACGTCCCGTGCCCGCACTGCCAGCACATGCAGCACCTCGAGTGGGCGGGCCTGCACTGGACCCCCGACCTCAGCCAGGTCTGGTACGTGTGCCAGGAGTGCGGCGCCCACATTGATGAGCACCACAAAACCGAGATGATCCGCCAGGGCCGCTGGATCGCTGGCAACCCGGGCGCCAAAACCCGGGGCTACCACATCAACTGCCTGTACTACCAGTTTGGCCTGGGCCCGCGCTGGGCCGATCTGGTCGAGATGTGGCGCGACGCCCAAAACGACCCTGCCAAGCTCAAAACATTCACCAACGACCGCCTGGCCGAGCCCTGGGAAGACGCCGCCATGCGCAACGTCAAGCACGACGCCATTGCCGACCGGGCCGAGCCGTACGCCCTGCGCAGCGCCCCCGCTGGCGTGCTGCGCATCACTGCAGGCGTCGACACCCAAGACAATCGCCTGGCCGTGCAGATCGTGGGCTGGGGTCGGGGCATGGCGTTTTGGGTGCTGGACTATGTCGAGCTCATGGGCGATCCGGCTCAAAACGAGGTGTGGGACCAGCTGGCCGACCTGCTCAACCGCCCCATTCAGCATGCCAGCGGTGCGCTGATGCGTGTCGAAGCCATGGCCAACGATGCTGGGGGCCACCGCACCGAAGACGTCAAGAATTTTGTGCGCAGCCGCCGCGTGGCCCGCCCGCTTTGCATCTTTGGTGCCGTGCCCAACAACGCCCCCGTCCTCAACAAAGGCAAGTTGCAGGACGTCAACTGGCGCGGCCAGCTCGACAAACGCGGCGTGCTGGTGCACCACGTCGGCACGGTAGCGGCCAAACACTGGCTGTTTTCTCGCCTCTCGACTGACGCCGACAAGGACCCCGCCAGCCGGGCCACCCATTTCAGCGACCAGCTGCCCGCCGAGTATTTTCCTGGCCTGGTCAGCGAAACCTACGACCCCCGCAAAAACCGGTTTGAGAAGCGCCGCGGCGCCCGCAACGAACCGCTGGACACCTGGGTCTACGCCTACGCCGCAGCTCACCACCAAGAGCTGCGCATGCACCGGTACACCAAGGCCGACTGGGATCTGCTCGAAAAGCGCCTGCAGGCCCGCGTGCAACCAGGCGCGCAAGAGCCCACCACCGATGTGCAAGCAAAGCCGACCGCCCCGGTGCAGCCCGCCGCGCCCAGCCGCACCAACCCCAGCGCCCGCCAATGGGCCCGACGCAACTCATTTGCCACCAACTGGAAACGATGACCCATCCAATCGACAAACCCAGCGCCAACCATGTGTCCCTGCTGGCTACGCGCGCAGCGGCCCACCCGCTCATGCAGCAGGCCGTCATCACCGCCATGACAGCGGTGTTGCCTCAGGTCATCGACAGCGTCATGAAAGACCTCTATGGCGGCCAACGCATGCGCGTCTACGTGGGCAAAGGGGGTGGCAATCGCACCGCTCGCCAGCAGCAGATCGAGCAACTGCTCAGCCTGGGTATGTCTGCCCCGGCCATTGCAGCCCAGGTCGGCTGCAGCGAGCGCACCGTCTACCGGATCGCCTCAAAGCGGTAACAACCCCGAAAATATCACCCGACTGACACATGGTGCCCCAATTTGTCAGTGCGGGCCCAGTATCCATGCGGGTTTGCGGGCGTTGACTGACACGTTGGTGCCCTATTTTTGGCAGAGCGTCCCCGGCAAAGTGGATGCCCATGGCCACAGGCATTCCCACCACCACCCGCGCCGGCGACACGCTGAATTTCAGCGTCATTTCGGCCGATTACCCGCCCTCGGCGGGCTGGGCGCTGGGTGTCAGCCTGAAGAACGTGGGCAACGCCTACACCGCCTCGGGCACAGCCTCTGGCGACGGCTACAGCATCAACATTGGCCCAGCCGTCACGGCCCCCTGGGTGCCTGGCCGCTACATGCTCAGTTGGTGGGTTTCTCGTGGGGCAGGCCTCACGCTGGAGCGCCACACCCTTGGTGTGCAGGCCATCGTGGTTTTGCCGGACGCCACCACCGCCAGCCCGAGCGATGGCCGCAGCTTTGCCCGCCGGGCCCTTGACGCCATTGAGGCCGTCATTGAGCAGCGCGCCGGCCGTGCCGACCTCGAATACCGCATCAACGACCGGCAGGTCAAACACATCCCCCCGCTCGAGCTGATGCAACTGCGCACCAAGCTGCGCGCCGAGGTCAAGGCTGAAGACAACGCCGCCACCTTGTCCGCCGGTGGCAGTCTGCCCAGCCGCAAGGTGTTTGTGAGGTTTGGCCGATGAGCACCCTCATGCAACGCCTTTGGGGCCGCCTCAAGCCCGCACCCACCGCCGCAGCCCCTGCTGCGCAGCGTGCGGTCGAGCCCACCTTCACCGCTGGTGGCAACTTCCGAGCGCAGCGCCGCAGTTTTGCCGCTGCCGAGGTCAACCGCCTGGCATCGTCGTTTGGCCGGGGCGACATTGCCATCAATGCCCTGCTCGAAAACGGCCTCAACCTCATGCGCACCCGCTCCCGCGAGTGGTCGCGCAGCACCGAAGAGGGCCGCCGCTTCCTGAGCCTGTGCCGCAACAACATCGCAGGCCCCTCCGGCATCGCCCTGCAAATGCGCTGTGGCGAGTACATCAAAGACGGCAAGGGCTGGAAGTGGCAGCTTGACGACGCGGCCAACACCGCCATTGAGCAGCACTGGCTCAAGTGGTGCAAGCGCGGCGGTGGCTGCGACATCACGGGCCGCCAGTCGTTTGCGGCCATGCTGCGCACCTTGGCCGAAACCTCACCCCGCGATGGTGAGTTTCTGACCCGCCGTGTGCGCGGCACCAAGGGCAATCCTTACCGCTACAGCCTGCAGTTGCTGGCCACCGACCGGCTCGACACCGCCTACCGCGCTGTGCTGAGCAATGGCCGCGAGGTCCGCATGAGCGTCGAAACCGACAGCGCCGGCCAGGCCACCGGCTACTACCTGCTCGAGCGCAACCCCAACGACAGCAGCGCGCTCACCAGCACTGGACAGTACCGCGTGCGTTACGACGCCAATGAGGTGCTGCATGGCTACGTCCAGATCGATGCAGAGCAACTGCGCGGTGTTCCCTGGGCCCATGCCGTCCTGATGGGTGCCGACATGCTGCACGGGTTTGAAGAATCCGCCGTGGTGGCCGCCCGCGTTGGCGCCTCCCACATGGGCTTCTACATCCCCCCGGAGGATCAATCCACCGACGCCGATGGCCAGCTGGGCAACGCCCGTGGCTCGCAGGGTGAGCTGTTGACCGACGCCGCGCCTGGCGCGTTTGAAGAGTTGCCCGCTGGCTACGACTTCAAGAGCTTCGACGCCAAATACCCCACCCAGGCCTTCGACCCCTTTGTGCGCAGCCGCAAAAAGGCGATGGCCGCTGGTTTGGACGTGGCCCACCACAACCTGACGGGTGACATGGAGGGGGTCAACTACTCCAGCGCCCGCATTGCTGAGCTGGCCGAGCGTGACAACTGGCGCGGCCAGCAAAACTGGCTCATCGAGCAGTTCGTCTACCCGGTGTTCTGCGACTGGCTGGAGATGTCTCTTTTGGCCGGCGCCATCACCCTGCCCAATGGCTCGGCCCTGCCGGTGGCCAAGCTGCAAAAGTTCATCGACGGCGTGGTGTTCCGTGGCCGCGGCTGGACCTGGGTGGACCCGCAAAACGACGTCAAGGCCAACCTGGCCGCCCTGGGCCAGGGCCTCACCACCCGCAGCCAGATCGTCGGCGCCATGGGTGGCGACTTTGAGGACAACGTGGCCGAGCTGGCCCGCGAGAACAGTCTGGCCGCCACGCACAGCGTGCAGTTCGGCCCCGTCGATCAACCCGCCGCGCCCGCCCCGGACGCAGGAGCCACCGCATGACCACCCCCACCAAAGACCTGCGCGCCGCCGGTCTGCAGCGCCGCGCGCTGACCGGCACCTTCCAGCGTGACGCCGTCAGCGTTGACGCCCGCACGGTGCAAATCGCATTTGCCAGCGAGACCCCCTACGAGCGCTGGTTCGGCATGGAGGTGCTGGACTGCAGCACCGGCTCCGTGCGCCTGGACCGCCTCATGAACGGGGCGCCCCTGCTTTTCAACCATGACCCCGATGAGCTCATTGGGGTTGTGGAGTCCGTATCCATCGGCCAGGACCGGGTCTGCCGGGCCACCGTTCGGTTTGGGAAAACCGAGGACGCCGATGAGGCCTTCGCACTCGTGCAGGACGGAATCCTGCGCAACGTGAGCGTGGGCTACTGCATCCATGCCTACCGGCTCGAGGGCGAAGCCGATGGCGTGGAGACGTACCGCGTCACCGACTGGGAGCCCATGGAGATCTCCATGGTGTCCGTGCCGGCCGACGCCACGGTGGGCGTTGGTCGCAGCGTCGACATCCAGCCCGCCACGCCCCCCCAACCTGCAACCGAAACCCAACCGCTCCAGGAGAGCCGCATGACCCAAACCGCTACCCCGCAGCCGTCGGTGACCCCGATCGCTGGCCCCTCCAGCGCCGATGCCGACGTGCAACGCCGCGATGCCCTCATCTCGCTGGGCGTCAAATACAAGGACTACGTGTCCATGAACGACGTGCAAGACGCTTGCCGCAGCGGCAAGACTGTCGATGAGTTCCAGGACGTGGTCATCGAGCGCCTGACCAGCAAGCACAGCGACACCCGCGCTGGCCACATTGGCCTGTCGGAGCGTGAAGCTGGCACCTACAGCATCGCGCGCGCTGTCAGCGCCATGATCTCTGGCGACTGGACCCAGGCTGGCCTCGAACGCGCCGCCAATGAAGCCGCCATGAAGCGTTTCGGCGGCTCCAAGGGCCTGCTGGTGCCTTTCGACGTGCTGAGTCGCAGCTTCACCGCTGGCGGGGCCACCACTGGCGCCCCGGTCATCGCCACCGACCTGCGCACCGACCTCTGGACCGATGTGCTGCGCAACCAGCTGGCCTTGGGCCGCATGGGCGCCACCATGCTGTACGGCCTCACCAGCGGCATCGACATCCCCAAGAAGACCGTGGGTTCCAGTCTGGGCTGGTTGACGGAAGTGGCCGGCGCTGCCAGCACCGACATCAACACCGCCAAGCTCAGCCTGAGCCCCAAGCGCATTGGCGCCTACATTGATTTCAGTAAGCAGGCGGTGATCCAGTCCGCCATGGCCGTCGAGCCCATGCTGCGCGCTGACATCAACAGCGAGCTGGCCGTGCGCATCGAAGACGCCGCCATCAACGGCACCGGTGCTGCCAACAACCCGCGGGGCATCCGCTTCACGTCGGGCATCGGCTCGGTCATCGGCGGCACCAACGGTGCGCAAATCGGCTGGAGCCACATCGTGGCCCTGGAAACGGCCTGCGCTGCCGCCAACGCCGAGCCCGACCAAACCGCCGGCTACCTGGTCAACACCAAGGCCCGCGGTTGGCTCAAGGGTGTGCAGAAGGCCAACGCGCTGCCGTTCGTGTGGGAGAACTCTGACAACCCCCTCAACGGCTACCGCGCCGCCGTCACCAACACCGTGCCGAGCAACCTGACCAAGGGTTCGTCCAGCACCTGCAGCTCGGTCATCTTTGGCAGCCAGTGGGACATGTTGGTGGTGGGCACCTTCGGCGCCGTCGAGATCCTGCTCGACGAGATCACCCAAGCCCCCAACGGGCTGAACCGTCTGGTGGTCAACGCCTTCGTGGATGCCGGCGTACGCCGCGCCTCCAACTTCGCCGTCTTTGACGACGCCCTGACCAGCTGATCAGGCCCCACCAACACACCGGAGAACACCATGTTCAACAACTCCCAAAGTCCCAAGCGCGTGGCCATCACCCTGGTCGAAAACACCGCCGTCGACGGCGAGCACATTGCTGCAGGCACAACCCTGCTGGATGTGCCCGGCGAACTGGCTGTCGAGCTGGCAGGCCAAGGCAAGGCCCGCCTGGCCACCGAAGCTGAAATCGAAGGCGCCGAGGGCTGATCGTCATGGCCATCACCGAGGACTTCGACCTGTTCTTCACCGACTTCGGTGCGGATGCCACGCTGGGCGGCCAGCCCGTGCGCGGCTTTTTCGCAGCACCCGGGGTGGTGAGCCAGGTCGGCGTCCACGGCATGGCCACGACCGAGCCCACGTTCACCCTGCCCACGGCAGCTGTGGTGGCGGTGCAGGCAGACCCCGTTGACCTGCCCCTGGTGGTTGGCGGCGTCCCCTACACCGTTGCCGAGCACCAGCCGGACGGCACTGGCATCAGCACCCTGGTGCTGCAACTGCCCAGGGGGCTGGCATGAACAGCGACGCCTTCGCAATCCTCAACGCAGTGGTGGCCATCCTGCAGGCCGACCCGACTCTCTGCGACGGCGGGGTGCATCGCAACCGCGTGCGCCCCATGTCCCAGTCTGTTCGGGCCTCGGTCAGCGTCTACGGCCAGGGCGAGGTCAACCAAGCCCCGGTCGGTCAGGGCGCACTTCGGGTGCAGGACACGTCGATTCGCTGCGATTGCTACGCCAAGCCCATTGGCGATCGGCCAGAGGATGAGGTCTGCGACGAGCTGAGCAAGCGCGTCCACGACCTGCTGATGGCCAACCCCAGCCTCAACGGGCTGGCAGGCCTCATCCACTTTGACCAGCGCAAGCCGGCCGAAATGGAAATGGACAACGAGGGCACCTGTTGCCTCTCGCTGAGTTTTGTGATCCGTCACGCCGCCCCGGCGGCAAACCTTTAAACGCAAGGAGCCATCATGGCAAACGCAATCTTCTGGAGCAACGTCGGCGTCGACGTGCAAACCGCCCTTGGCGCGGCCATCACCATCAGTGCCATCAGCAAGGCTGCCACCGCTGTGGCCACCTACGCTGGCAGCACGGCACCCACTGTGGGCGACTACATCGCCGTCACGGCCAATGGCATGTACCAGGTCAGTGACCGCATCTTCCGGGTGGCCAACGTCAACACCGTGGCCAAGACCTTTGAGCTCGAGGGCGAGGACAGCACCAGCTACGACTCGTTTGCCTCGGGCAGCTTTCAGGTCATCACCTTTGGCGCCAGTTTTGCCAACCTGCAGAACATCAACGTCAGCGGTGGTGAGCCTGAATTTGCCGATGTCACCACCATCCACGACAACGTCCGCAAGCGCGTGCCCACCATCGTCAGCCCGCTTTCGTTGTCGATGGATGCCATTTACGACCTGAGCGATGCAGGCTTTGTGGAATGCAACAAGGCCTACCGCGCCAAGGCCAAGCGCGCGATCCGCCTGCGTTTTGGCACAGGCGCCAAGATGGTTTTGACCGGCTATGCGTCCGCCTCTGGTGTGCCTACCGGCCAGGCCCAGGGCGTGGTGCAGACCAAGGTCAGCATCGAAGCGCAAAACATGCCCACGGTGTACGCCGCCTGATAGACGAGCCGCCCCGGGCATTTGCCTGGGGTTGTTCTCCATCCCCTTAAACCCGAACCAATCCCACCAGCCATGAGCGCCCAAACCCAAGTCATCGACGTTGTCGAGCCGTTCTCCTTTGACCTGCCCCCCACCTTTGACGAGGTGGTTGAGATCAGCCGCGCCGGTGGTCTGCCACCCCAGCGTCTGCCGGTGGTTTTCCGCTACCGCACCCGCAAAGAGCTCGATGAGCTGCGCGATGAATTGGCAGGCAAGTCCGACGCTGAGGCGCTGGAGGAAATGCTGGTTGACTGGCAGGTGCCGGGTAAGCCGTTCAACCGCGAAAACGCTGAAGAGTTCGCCAACAAGTTTCCGCGGGGCCCCACCGAGGTGCTGGAGACCTACTTCCGCGCGTATTGGACGGCGAAGGCAAAAAACTGAAAGCCTGCGCCCGCGTCATGGTGCGCGGCACGCAGGCCGTCGACCAACAGGCGGCCACCCGCCTGGGATTCGGAAAACACCTGGCTTTGTTGCAGCAAATCACCCGGCCCAAACCGCTCAATGTTTACCCAGACAACCAAACCCCGCTGGCCATATTCCGCCGCATGCAAACGCAGTGGCGGTATGCGCCTGCGGGCATGGGCGCTGCGCGCATTGTCGGCATGGATTGGTCGATACTTCCGCGCCATGAGGCCGCTCTGGGCCTCGATGAGCAGGCTCGCATCGCTGTGTTTGCAGACCTCGAGCTGCTGGAGTTGGCCTGGCTCGAAGAGCATGCACAGCTGGTGTCTGAGCAGCAGAGCAGGGGGTGAGCGATGAGCATCACCATTCTTGGGGTAAGGCTCACCCTTGAGGGCGCCGACAAGGTCGATGCCGACCTGCATAAGCTCAGCTCCAGCTTTGCCCAGACCGGGGTATCGGCCGCCCAGACCGCCGCAGCGATGCGCCAGGTGCCGGCGCAGTTCACCGACATCGTTACCTCGCTCCAGGCGGGCCAGGCGCCATTGACCGTGCTGCTCCAGCAGGGCGGGCAATTGAAGGACGCCTTTGGTGGTGTCGGTAACGCTGCGCGGGCAATGAGCACCTATTTGTCCAGCCTGGCAACGCCCATCAACCTCACTGCCGCTGCTGTCGCGGCGGTGGGCGTGGCGGCTTACCAGGGCGCGCAGGAGATGGCGACCTGGCGCAACGCCATGATTGCCAGCGGCAATTCAGTCGGCGCCACAGTGCAACAGTTCCAGGCTGTGGCAGACAGCATGGACAGCGTGGCCGGCATCACCAAGGGCAGCGCCACTCAGGCGTTGGTCACGTTTGCCAGCACCGGCAAGGTGGCCTCGGCCAACCTGGAGTCGTTTGCCACTTCGGCCATCCAGTGGTCGCGTGAGACTGGCGACTCGATCTCCGACATTGCCAAGAACTTTGCCGACTTGGCCAAAGAGCCGCTCTCGGCAACGATCAAGCTAAACGAGGGAATGAACTTCCTCACCCTGTCGGTTTACCAGCAAATCAAGGCACTGGACGATCAGGGCAAAACTGTCGAGGCTGCCAACTTGGCCCAGCGCACCTACGCTGACACGCTGGGTAATCGTGCGGCCGAGATGGAGAAGAACATCGGGGCCATCGAACGCAGTTGGCGGAATGTCAAGGCCGCCACGCTGGATGCCTGGGATGCCCTGAAGTCGCTCGGCAGAGATCCGACCATTGGTGAGCGTGCGCTGCCGCTTATGGATCGAATCGGCGATCTTGAAAAGATGAAGGCCTTCGGCCTTTTTTGGAATGAGGAGCGCGAAAAGTCGTTGCAGCTTGCCAAAGCTGAACTGGCCGAACTGGAAAAGGAATTCAACGCCAAGAACAAGATTGCTGCAGCTGATGCTGCTCGTAATACCTCGGTAGCCGCACGAATTCAGGCTGACAAGGACGGCCTCAAGTACCTGTCCGAAGAAGTCAAGATGCGGCGAGAGATCGCTCAGCAGCTTGAAACTTTGAATGCCGCCGGTGCTTCCGACGCCGAAAAGGCCAAGCGCGAGGCGGACATTCGGGCTAGCTACAACAAGAAAGGCCCTGCGGCGTCCAAAGAAGCCAACCCCTTCGCCGCCGACCAGGAGGCCGCCAAAGAGTGGGCCAAATACGTTCAAGAATTCAGCAAAGCCGCGGCTGATGCCGAGGCCAAGACCGAGGGACTGACCAAGAGCCAGGCTACCCTGGTGGAGTTCTTGCAGTCACCCGGCTACGCCAACATGCCCGAATCGGCCCGCCAGCTTGCGCTGGAGAAGGCCTACGCCGCCATTGCTGCGGAAAAACAGGGCGAGGCCGAGAAGGTGCTGGCCGCCCAGGCCAAAGAGGCCGCCAAAGCCTATGACGACACCTACGAATCGATCGTCAAACGCACGGACGCCATCGCCGGCGAGGCCGCAAAGCAGCGCGAGGCCAATGAAGCTATCGGCTTGAGTGCCTCCGCCATCGCAGCGCTGGAGGCGGCCCGCTTGGAAGAGCAGGCTGTGGCCAAGTTGGACCGCGCGCGGCTGGCCGATGAGATCGATTGGTCTGGCAAGCTGGGCGACGCCTACCGCGAGCAGGCTTCTGCGCTGCGCGATCTGGCCAAAGTGAAAGTCGACGGTGCTGCGGCAAAGGGCATTGCAGAAGCAGCCAAGGCTGCTGCCGACGAATGGAAGCGCACCTCCGAATCCATTGAACGCAGCATCACCGACAGCCTGATGCGTGGGTTCGAGTCCGGCAAGGGCTTCGCCCGGAACATGCGGGACACCCTGGTCAATCTGTTCAAAACGCTGGTCCTGCGGCCCGTCATCAGCTTCATCGTCAACCCTGTTGCCGCCGCAATCACCGGCTCCATGGGCCTGAGCACGGCCGCCAACGCAGCCGGCACGGTCAACGCGGTCACAACCGGCAGCAGCCTGCTCAGCGGCAGCGGCTATGTCAGCGGCGCGCAGTCAATTTTCAATGGCGGCAGCCGGCTTTTCGACATGGGCCTGGAAACGATGGGCCAGGGGATGATGGATATCGGCAACTGGGCTGCGCGCAATGCCACATCCCTCGAAACATTCGGCAACGGCCTGGGCTACGCCAGCGCGGCCATCTCCGCATTCAAAGGCAACTGGGGCGCGGCGGCGGGGGCTGCCATCGGCACGTACCTCGGCGGGCCCATCGGCGCCACCCTGGGTAACTTCCTGGGCGGGCTGATCGACAGCGCGTTTGCGGGCGAGTCGCGCAGCGGCGGCCAGTACGGCGTGGCCTACAACGGCCAGGTGGCCAACAACCGTCGCGGCGAGACATACCAGTACGTCGGCCAGCAGTTCAACCGGGACAACTCGACCGGCGTGCGCGTCACCAACGGCAAGTCCTATTTGATGGAGGCCGATGGCCTGGGCGCCACGGCTGATGCGGCGATCAATAAGGCGGTGGCCGGCGCAGCAGAGACGATCGACAAAACGCTGGCAGCCCTGGGCTCCAAGCTGCAGACGACTGGGTACTGGGCCGGGCTGGAGACCTCCGGCAAAGGCCGTGGCGGCGTGTTTGCAGGCGGCTCGCTCACCGGCGGCGTGGGGTTTGGTGAGTCCGGCAAGGGCGACAACACTGCCGGCACGCTGTACGAAAAGTGGTCAACGCAAAGCCCGGACGCGGCTACCGCGATGGCCAATTTCACGCTGGACCTCAAGCAGTCCGTGGTGCAGGCCCTGCAAGCGGCCACCGACATTCCGACGACCATCAAGACGATGCTCACGGATGACGCCGGCAAGCTGTTGGAAGTCGAGAGCATGACCGCCGAGCAGGTGGACGCGCTGCTCAAGTCCATCGACAACCAGATCATTGCGGTGCAGACCCTGCAGCAAGTGGCCGATATGCTGCCGCTGCAGAACCTCAAAAAGCTGTCGTTTGATGCGTCGTCTGAGCTGATCAAACTGGCCGGTGGCCTGGACACGCTCACGAGCCAGGCCCAGAGCTACTACCAGAATTTCTACTCGGCCAGCGAGCAGACCGACAACACCCTGGGCAACATCAAGACCTCGCTGAAGTCGGTGGGTCTGGAGTTGCCCACGACCCGCGACGGATTCCGCGCCCTGGTCGAAGCCCAGGACCTGAACACCGAAAGCGGCCGCAAAGCGTATGCCGCCCTGATGGCCGTTAGCTCCGCATTTGCCAGCGTCACGCCCGCTGCCGAGGGCGCAGCCAAGCGCACAGCTGCCGACATCAAGAGCGAGAAGGGCAATTTGCAGGACCAACTCGACCAGCTGACCATGTCCAACACGGACTTGTTGAAGAAGCAGCGCGAGGCCCTGGATGAGTCCAACCGCGCCATCTTCGATCAGATCCAAGCCGAGAAAAAAGCCCAGTCCGTCAAAGCCGAGCGCACCGGTTTGCAGGACCAACTGGATCAGCTCACGCTCACGAATGCGCAACTCCTGGAGAAGCAGCGCGCCGCCCTGGACGAATCGAACCGAGCCATCTTCGACCAGATTCAAGCTGAAAAGAAGGCCGCAAGCGTCAAGGCCGAGCGCACGAATCTGCAGGACCAACTGGACCAGCTGACCCTGACGAATGCCGAGCTGCTGGCCAAGCAGCGGGCCGCTTTGGACGAGAGCAACCGCGCCATCTTTGACCAGATTCAGGCTGAGAAAAAGGCGGCTGAGGTCAAGTCTCAACGCGCCTCCCTGCAGGACGAATACGACCAGTTGACGATGACCAGCGCCCAGCTGCTCGATAAGCAGCGCAACGCTTTGGACGAATCGAACCGCGCGCTGTTTGACCAGGTGCAGGCCCAGAAAAAGGCCAACGCCGTCGCCTCCGAGCGGGCCAGCCTGCAAACCCAGCTCGATCAGGCTCTGGGCAACACCGCCGCGCTGCGCGCTGCCGAACTGGCCAAGCTGGACGAGAGCAACCGTGCCCTGCAGGAGCGCATCTGGGCCATTGCCGACGCCCGCGCCGCTGCTGATGCTGCGTACTCTGCGCTGGAGGCCTCGATCAACAAACAGCGCACAGCCTTGCAGCAGACCGCCAGCATCGCCCAAGAGGCGGTCAGCACGATTGGCAGCATCTACGAGACGCTCAAGAGCAACGTCGCCGACCTGTACAACAGCGTGGCCAGCACGCAAGGGCAGGGCAAGGCGGCTGCGCTGGATTTCATTGATCAAGTGCTGACCGGCGCCCAGGCCACCGGCTCCCTGCCCGATGGCCAGGCTTTGACCGATGCCATCGCCGCTGCTCGCAACGGCCTCAGCGACAGCAACACGTTTGCCAGTGCTTTTGAGCAGCAGCGCGCCCAGCTCGTCCTGGCCGGCAAGCTGGCCGACCTGCAGACCATTGCGGGCGTCCAAAAATCGGTGGCGCAGCAGCAGCTGGATGCGGCCAATGACCAGCTCAGCAAGCTCGATGACACGCTCGCGTATTGGAAGCAGCAGCTCGACATTTCCAACGGCACGTACAAAGCAACCCTCAGCGTGGCTGATGCGATCAAGGATCTGAGCGCCGCGATCCTCAAAGTCAACGCCGCCACGGGCACGGGCAGTGGCTCTACCAGCAGCGGCAGCGCGGGCTCCACTTCCGGCGGCACTAGCGGCGGTTTCAGCGCTGGGCCTGGGTCGGGTAGCGCGCCCACGGCTCTGACCGGCGAAGAGGCCAATCTTGCCTCCATCCGTGGGTATTTCCTGGCCACCTATGACCTGAGCAATCGGGCCGGCAGCCTGGCCAAGATCGCCCAGACCGCCAAGGAATACAACGTCACGCAGGCCCGTCTGGCCAAGGCCGTGGGCTGGAATGAGGACGAGATGCAGCGCCTGTTTGCATCGGCCGGCATCCCCGCATTTGCAGTGGGCACCAATTTCGTCCCCCGCGACATGCTTGCCATGATCCATCAGGGCGAAGCCATCGTGCCCAAGGCGTACAACCCCGCCGCCAACGGCGTGTTGCAGTCCGATGGCCAGGTGGCGCAGCTGCTGTCTGCACTGGTGGCACGCGCAGAGGCTGCAGAGGCTCAGCTCGCGGCTCTGGGTGGGCAGCTGGCGGAGTTAAACAACCATGCGAAGCGCACAGCGGACGCCACCAACGGCAATGCCGAGGGTGGCCCGCAGCGCGTCCGAATTGTGGGAGGGGCCTGACCCATGTCTGCCTACATGCTCGACTCTGTGGACGTCACCGATGCGGTGTTGCATTCGTCCTCCATTCCCATGCCCGACAGCGGTCAGGGCGAGTTCGACTGGGTGTCCGGCGCTGTGCATGTCATTGATGACTTGCGGCTCGACCCGGTGGACCACCTGGTGTACTCGTGCGTCAAGGATCACACCGGCCGCGCTGTGCGGCCCGGCCTGGATGCTACCTACTGGCTGCTCAAAGAGGCCAGCAACCGGTGGCGCATGTTTGACGACAAGGTGATGACCGACAGCGTCGCAACCGAGTCCATGACGGTGGTGCTGCGACCTGGGTTCATCAACGCATTGCAGGCGTACAGCCCGGTGGGCGCGGCCATGCGGATCGTCTATGAGGACGCCCCGGGCGGTGCTGTGCTGCGCGATGAAACCATCTCGCTGCAAGAGCCGCCAGTGGACTGGTACGACTGGGCCTTTGGCCAGATCCGCCCGCTGGAAAACGTGCTGTTCAAAGACCTGGTGCCGTACCCCAACGCTCAGATCACGGTGACCGTGACCGCAGGCCCTGACAACCCCGTGGGCCTGGGCAAGCTGCTGGTGGGCGACCTGATCCCGCTTGTGGATGAAAACGACGCGGCAGGCCCTGGCGGTGTGGGTGACGGCCCCACGGCTGAGCCTATTTCGCACAGCTATGTCGATATCGACCGCTGGGGCAACACCCGCATCGAAGACGGCGCGTCCAGCACTGATCTGCGGTTCACCTTGCTGATGCCCACCGTCAACGCGGACTACGTGCTGCAAGTCACGCGCCGCCGGCTGAACAAACCTACTTCTTGGATTTTGAGTGACCGCCCTGGCTTTCGGGGGCTGAACTCGTACGGCCTGGGCGCTGTGACCGTCAAGTACGGCACCACGCGCTCTGAGGCCTCTGGTTACGTGAAAGGGATGATCTGATGTCTGCAACACCCCCCACCAGCCTGACCAGCATGCCGGATTCCCCGGACCGTGCTGACCGGTTGACATTCTCAGCGCGCTGCACCGCGCTGTTCGACTTCCTCAAAAACACGGGCATTGGCGAATGGCGCGCCATGATGGCCAACGTCTACGCCAATGCGCTCGACGCCCTGGCCAGCGCCGTATCGGCCTCATCCAGTGCCAATGCTGCCCAGGCCAGTGCCAATGCCGCGCAGGCCCTGGTCAATGCCGCCAAGTGGGTGCCCGGCGCGTACACAGCGGGCCAGGCCGTTTGGTCGCCCGTTGACCTGCTTACTTACAGGGCGCGTGTTGACCTAGCCGCGTCCAGCGTGGACCCCTCCAGCGATCGCCCCAACTGGGCCCCCGCCCAGGACAGCGGCCTGCCTGCCCAGCGCATCACGGCAAACACATCTGCCCAGGTCGGTCTGCACTACGTGTTTGCCGCCGGTGGCATCACGCTGACATTCCCTGCCTCGCCCGCCGTGGGCGACCGCATCGGCATCACCAATGCCTCTGGCACGGCCACCTGCCTTGTGGACCCCAACGGCAAGAAATTCAAGGGCAACAGCACTGTGATGAAGCTGGACGACTTGGCTGCGTCGGCGGTGCTGCGGTACGCCAACTCCACTGATGGATGGATCAAGCAATGAGCACTTTTTCGGCACTTTTCGGCGGCGGCGGTACGCCTGCTGGCTATACCCAGTCGGGCGTCCTGACGACCTCGCAGACCGTGGCCGTCCCTGACGGCACCAAGCGCATTGAGGCGCTTTTGGTGGGCGGCGGCGGTGGTGGTGGAGGTAGCAACACCGGCGGGGGTAGCGGCGGCGGCGGCTTCGGTGGCGCGCAAATTTTCCTGATTCCCCTGCCTGCTGCAGGACAGTCGCTGGCTGTGACGGTAGGGGCTGGTGGCGCTGGTGGCGCCTCTGGTCAGCCCGGCACCCGTGGTGGCACAACGTCGGTTGCTGTGGATGGCGTTGAGCTGGCCCGCGTGGGCGGTGGTGGTGGCGGCGCTGCAGCCGGTGCATCCAACGCAACGTCCGGGGTTTTGGGCGGTGGCGGCGGTGGCGGTGGCAGCACGCCCGGTGCGGGCGGTGTCTGTGCCAGCAACCTGCCGATCTGGAGTCTGCTGGACGGCGCGGGCACGGCCAGCCCTGGTGCTGGCGGCGCAGGCGCTGCAGCCGGTGGCATGCCCAGCTACCCCGGCGGCGGCGGTGCTGGCGGCGCAGGAACCGCGCCTGCCCAGCTGGGCGGCGGTGGTGGCGGCGGTGGTTATGCCGGTGGTTCGCTGTCGGCCGTGACTGTTTGGGGGCTGACCGGCGGTGCTGCGGGCGTAGCTGTTCCTGGCGGCGCCGGGACTGGCGGGGGCGGCGGTGGTTTGTTCGGCGCCGGTTCGGGCACCACTGGCGGCGCTGGTGGTGGTGGTGGCGCAGGCCTGAACACCGGCGCAGGCGGCAACGGTGGCGCAGGCGGCGTTGTCTTCCGCTTCTACATCTGACGGGAGCAAACCATGCGATTCGCAATCATCGAACACGGCCAAGTTGCCAATGTGGCTGAGGCCGAAGAGGCCCTGGCCCCCAACTGGGTGAAAACCGACACCGCCGGCCCTGGCTGGCTGTACGACGAGGCCACGGGGGCGCTCTCTGCGCCGCTGCCCGCTGCACCCGCTATCCCCCAGGCCGTCTCCATGCGCCAAGCCAAGCGCGCATTGCTGGCTGCTGGCCTGCTCGACGCCGCCGACCTGGCCATTGTCAGCATCCCCGACGACACCGCCCGCCGCGCCGCACAGATCGACTGGACGACCTCGACCGAGGTGCGCCGCGACTGGCCCCTGGTGGCCGCAATTGCCCAGGCGCTGAGCCTGACGGATGAACAAATAGACGCGCTGTTTGTGAGCGCGTCGCAACTTTGAACACAGAAAGGAAGCGCTATGGAACCCGGTGACAAGACAATTTCGGTGCTCGATGCACAGACTCAGAAACGCCTCAAATTGATGCCTGACGGCACCTATGCCGAGGTCGTGGCGGTGCAGTTCACAATGGATCCGACGGAACACGCTGTCGAGCACCGAGCCATGGCGACAGGAGGGACGCTGATCACCAATGATGAGCTGGCGGCGCAGCTGGCGGGGCTGGGGGTGGGTTATGTCCCGCCGTTGTCAATGCATCTGCTCGCTCCGAGCGCGGATGTCCCAACGATTTCGTATTCGGCTTCGTCCGGGTGGGGCGCGCTGGGTATTTATGCAACCGATGCGCGGATTACTTACTGGGGATCTGCGCAAGGCGTCGCGCCCGATAATACAAACGGGTTTGGGCAGATGAAGAGCCTTAGCACATCACAATATGTGGGTGCTCTGCCGTTTTTCCACGAATACGGTTTTGATGGCGCATCGCTGACGATTCGGGCCGGAGTCGATTCGGGTAAACAAAAATTCTTTGTCTGGGTCGATGGCCAGTTGGCAGCGACTAGCTCCGCTGCTTACTCAGCAACGGCTGGTACTACCGACATTGTGCTGACGTTCGGAGCGGCAAAACCTCGCTTGATTACGTTCCTAAGCACATGGGGGCCGCATGTCATAACGCCCGGCGCAGCAACGAATACATTGTGGAAAGTCACCCGCCCAAAAGGGCGGCGGGTTGCGTTTGTTACTGACTCATGGGGCAGCATGGACCAGGGTGATGCCCTGGACGGTTGGGCGTACAAGCTGGCCCTGACGGCTGGTTATTGTGACATCATCCCCAGCGGACAAGGGGGCACCGGGTATTACGCGTCGGGCACTGCCGGGCAGGGGCGGCGTAGTTTTGCGGCGCGGCTGCACGATGAGGTTTTAGTGGCCTCGCCAGACGATATTTTCGTGGGCGGATCAATCAACGATTTGCCATCTGCATTGCCTGGCGTTGACAGGTCTTTGGTCACTGCAGCAATCACGAGTTTCTATTCTCAGATCGCCGCGTCCGCTCCTCGTGCTCGTGTTTATTCGTTCGGCGTGCAATACGTGCGGCCCGATTTGACTGCAACATATGCGGCACTTGAGGCCGAGTTTGCTGCGGCGACAATTGCATATCCGTCTGTGCAAAAAATATCAACACAGGGCTGGCTGACTGGGACCGGCAATGCGTCTGCTCTTGCTGGCGATGGAAATCGTGATGTGTATCGAGATTCGACACTAGATCACTGCACAAACGCTGGCTACGCATACTACGCCCGGCGGGCGCTGCAATCGTTTACTCGGGTTAATTCTGTGGTCTAACCCAACACTCACAAAACCCCGCCCACCATCGTGGGCAAACCCCACAACTCAGCCCGCCATGTGCGACCCAGCCATGAACGACACACCTGAAATACAAACCCCTGAGTACGTCGGGCCTGAGCGCCGCCGCTCGGTGCGCGACTGGCAAGAGTCCGTCGAGCGCCGGTTTGCTGATGGCTCGGAGACGATGCAGCGCCTGGCCGAGGGGCTGGCCGAAAACACCGAGTCGACAAAGCGCACGGAGACCAACACCGCCGAACTCGTCGAGATGTTCCAGGCGTTCAAAGGCGCGTTCCGCGTGTTCGACATGATCGGCAGCCTGGCCAAGCCCCTGGGCTACATCATCATGTGCGCGTCCGCGATCTGGGGCGCTGTCGTGCTGATCAAAACCGGCGGGGGCCACCGATGATCGACAAGCGAAAACTGATCATTGTTGGCCTGGCCACGGCGATTGCAGCGCCTGCTGAGGGCCTGCGCACGATGGCCTACCGCGACCCAGTTGGCGTGCCAACCATCTGTTTTGGGTCCACAAAGGGCGTCCAAATGGGCGACACCGCCACGCCTGTGCAGTGCCGACAGCTGCTCACGGCTGAGATGCTTGAGGCTATCGACCAGGTCGACCGCTGCGTGCCCGGCCTGCCCGTGCAGGTCGCGGCCGCATTTGCTGACGCGGCATACAACCTGGGCCCCACCATCGTCTGCGACCGCACCCGGTCAACCGCCGCGCGGCTGCTGGCTGCTGGGCGTCTGCGCGAGGCCTGTGAGCAACTCCTGCGCTGGGACCGCGCACGCGTCGCCGGTGTCCTGGTCGCGCTGCCCGGGCTGACCAAGCGCAGGGCGGCTGAGCGTGATCTGTGCATGCAAGGGGTGGCCCCATGAACCTCACCCTGATCACATCCCTCACCGCCGCCACCCTGGCCGCCGCTTGCACCTGGGCATTCGAGGACGCCCGCCACCGCGCCGCCCTGGCCGAGCTGCGTCTGGATCAGTCCACCGCTGCCATGCAGGCCCAGGCCACCGCACGCGCGGCAGAGCAGTCGATCACCCGCAAATACACGGAGGCCCTGAATGCAGCCCAAACCCGCCAAGCGACTCTGCGTGCTGACGCTGACAGCGCTCGCGCTGAGTCTGAGCGCCTGCGCGAGCAAACCGCCGACGCAGGCCGCCGACTCGCCACAGCTCCCGCCCCCGCCGTCATTGAGTACGCCACTGCCGCCGGCGAGTTACTCGCTGAGTGCAGCCGCAGCTATCAAGCGCTGGCGGCAGCGGCTGACGGGCATGCCAGCGATGTCAGAACCCTGATTGACGCATGGCCGCGTAACAACCCCGAGGAATGAACATGACAACCACCGTCCAACAGCGCGAAGAGTTGCTGACCTTTTTCTGTCCGGGCTGCAAAACAACGCACTCGATCCAGCACGGCTCGGACTTTGGCCCGAACTGGTCGTGGAATCTGTGCTTGGAGCGGCCGACGTTTCAGCCGTCGGTGCTCGTGACTTACGACGGGGCTGATGCAGGGCGTGATGGCGCTCCACCAGTCAGGTGCCACACCTTTGTGACCGATGGCCGCATCCAGTTCCTGGGCGACTGCACGCATGAGCTGGCTGGCCAAACCGTTGACCTGCCAACGTTCCCGGTTGAGTCAGCCAAGTGATTGCCAGGCCTGACCGGGACGGCCCGCCCCAGACCAGGCGGCAGATCAAGCGCCAGGCGCAGAGGCAGGCCGCGCTTCCGCCTCCCAAGGACTACCCGGAGCGGGAGGTGGCGCCGTGGAAGCCAATGGGGTGATGTGAAAAAGCCCGCCAGGGCAGGGCCGAGGCGGGCTTGAGGGTGGCCGTCAGGCCGTGGTCAGATCACAGCAAGCCGCGGCGGACTCCGTCGATCAGGCCCAAACCGGGGCGGAAGCCGAAACCTTGGCTGGCTCCATCGATCTGGCCGAGACCAGGACGGAAACCAAAGCCGAGATCGGCGGAGGGAATGGACCCCAGACCAACCTTCTGCTGGAAGCCCGGCTTCGGGCGGTGATGCACGTTCAGCATCGGGTCGTAGGTATCAATCAGGGCCTTCTCCAGCTTGTCGCGCGCCGATGCGTCGCGCACGATCAAGGCCAAGCGGTGATCTGCCCCCAGCAATTCAGCCTCTTCCCACCGCTCGTGGTTGGAGAACCGGCTTTTGAAACTGTCAGCCTGGCCGATGTAGAGGTGGTGCATGCTCCCATCAGCGTTGCGCTTGGCGAACATGTAGACCCCGGGAACATCGTTCCAGTTGATCTGCTGGTTGACCGGGTGGCACTCGAACAGGTGTTCGGTTCCCTGGTTGGTTGCTACTAAACAGGAGTTCATTTCATTTCCTTTAGATGAACAAAATCCCGACCTTTTCAACGCGCAACATCTGTGGGAACATAAGCGTCTTGCTACGGAGGCATCTGTTCTTTCAGGTGTCACCAAGCCGGGTCGGTTTCGGCTCGGTTGGGAAGGCCACGGTTCCAGCCGTGGCCTTTTCATTTTGGACACTACATCTAGTGTTCGCGGCAATGCTAAAGCACTACCGGTAGGGTATCAAGTTGACTGCTTCGACAGGCTCAACTGTAAGTGATACCGCCATCATGGATCGATCGCGCTTTGAATCCGGCCCGCATAAATCATGGCTGAGCCTTTCCTTGCCCTGCGCCATGAGTGCCACTAAGTCATTGAAATCAATGGGATTTTGCTTGGCGAAGAGGTGGTGTCCACGCAGAAGGTATTGATCTTTTGGGTGTCGCTTTTTGCAGCTTGATGCCTATTGAGTTGTCGTACTGCTCGTCATCTTTGTCGTCCAGTCTCTCGCGGCGCTTGACGTCTTCGAGCTCGCTTTGGATGTGTACTTAGTCCGCGTCATCATCCTCAGGCGAAAACCCCGTGATGCTATTGATCTGAACGCGGGCCAGCAGCTGTAGCGCCACCACCTCATCCCACACGCAGAGCCACGACTGCCGGCATTTCGTGGCCCGGCCTTTGGTCGTCCTGGACGTGATTTCAAACCCTGTGATGTGCATAGCCTCGCCGCGGATCTGGACGACCCGGGCAAACTCCAGCGGCTGAGTCAGGTCCAGGCCAGCAGAGTCGATCAGGCGCGCGCGCAGGCGGGGCTCATCGGACGAGGCCGGCAGCAGCTGCAGATCACCCCGCAATGGCGATCGCAGTGCGGGGTCTGAGCCGGGGATTCGCTGGCCGCCGGCACGGAGTCGGTAGATGATGAATTGCACTGTGTATTTATACAGCAATGCAATCAAAAAAAAGCCACCTCGGGGGTGGCCTGTTTCTTCAAAAGCGGAACATCACGGTGAACGGATGCGGAACGTTTTTTTGCTCTTACCCATCAATCGAACGCAAGTCGTTGATTTGTAATGGTGCCCGGGGCCGGAATCGAACCGGCACGCCTTGCGGCGGGGGATTTTGAGTCC
>NZ_JAQSIO010000017.1 GCF_028649455.1 Curvibacter microcysteis
CGGTGAACGGATGCGGAACGTTTTTTTGCTCTTACCCATCAATCGAACGCAAGTCGTTGATTTGTAATGGTGCCCGGGGCCGGAATCGAACCGGCACGCCTTGCGGCGGGGGATTTTGAGTCCCCTGCGTCTACCAATTTCACCACCCGGGCAAAAAAAACGCTAGACCGAAATTATGGCACAGTGTTGGGCATGAAATACCCAACTATTGAAGATGCCGTCGGAAAAACACCTTTGATTGCGCTTCAGCGTCTCGGTGTAGCCGACAACCAGCGTCGGGGCAACGTGGTTTTGGCCAAGCTGGAGGGCAACAACCCGGCGGGCTCGGTCAAGGACCGACCCGCGCTGTCCATGATCCGCCGTGCTGAAGAGCGCGGCGACATCCAGCCTGGCGATACCTTGATCGAAGCCACCTCGGGCAACACGGGCATCGCGTTGGCCATGGCCGCGGCGATTCGCGGCTACCGCATGGTGCTGATCATGCCGGAGGACCTGTCCATCGAGCGCGCCCAGACCATGAAGGCTTTTGGCGCCGAGCTGCTGCTCACCCCCAAGAGTGGCGGCATGGAATACGCCCGCGACCTGGCCGAGCAAATGCAAAAAGACGGCAAGGGCCGGGTGCTGGACCAGTTTGGCAACGCCGACAACCCCCGCATCCACTACGAGACGACCGGCCCGGAGCTGTGGGAGCAGACCGGCGGCCGCATCACCCACTTTGTGAGCGCCATGGGCACCACAGGCACCATCACGGGGGTGGCGCGCTACCTCAAAGAGAAGAATTCGGCGGTGCGCATCATCGGGGCCCAGCCCAGCGAGGGCTCGCGCATCCCGGGTATCCGCAAGTGGCCAGAGGCCTACCTGCCCAGCATTTACGACGCCAGCCTGGTGGACCAGCTGGTCTATGTGTCCCAAGACGACGCGGAAGAAACCTGCCGCCGCATGGCGCGCGAAGAGGGTATTTTTGCGGGCATCTCCGCGGCGGGGGCTTGCTGGGTCGCGCAGGAGATTGCGCGCACCTGCGAAAACGCGACCATTGCCTTCGTGGTGTGCGACCGGGGTGACCGCTACCTGTCCACAGGCGTCTTCCCGGCCTGAGGCCGGTCTCGCCAGCCTGTGACCCGGCGGGCGAGCCGTCGTCCGCCCAGCCCTGTCTCGATGTTGACTGTCCAACCCTTGGCTCTAGGAGTGCCGGCATGAGTGGCCATTACCGTTTTTGTCCGCAGTGCGCCAGTGCGCTGACGGAGACCCTCCAGATGGAAGATGGCGGCGAAAAGGCCCGCCTGCGTTGTCCCGCCTGTCAGTGGACGCACTGGAACAACCCCACCCCGGTGCTGGCGGCCATCGTCGAGTACCGAGGCCAGGTGCTGCTGGCGCGTAACGCGGCCTGGTCGGGGCGCATGTTTGCCCTGATCACGGGTTTCATGGAGGCCGGTGAATCGCCCGAGGAAGGCATTGCGCGCGAGATCAAGGAAGAGACCCAGCTCGACACCTTGTCGCTGAACCTGGTGGGGGTGCATGCGTTTCAGCGCATGAACCAGGTGCTGATCACCTACCACGCGGTGGCTGATGGCGAGATTCGCCTCTCGCCCGAGCTGGTCGAGTACAAATTGATGGACCCGCAAGACGTCATGTGCTGGCCAGCAGGCACCGGCCTGGCCTTGGCGCAATGGCTGCGCGGGCGGGGCATTGAGCCTCGTTTCATGGACTTTCCCCGGCGCGAGGACTGAGTTGCTGCAGCGGGGCGATCGCGCGGCGGGCGTCCTGCGTAGAATCCCACACGAGTTGAGGAAACCCAGATGGACATCCAAAAAGAAATCGACACCCGCGGGCTGAATTGCCCGCTGCCCATCCTCAAGGCCAAGAAGGCTTTGACGGACATGATGAGCGGTCAGTTGCTGCGCGTCGTGGCCACCGACCCGGGTTCTTTGCGTGACTTTCAGGCCTTTGCCAAGCAGACCGGCAACGAGTTGGTGGGGCAAGAAACCCTGGGCACCGATTACATCCACATCCTGCGCCGCCGTTGAGCCCCAGGCCGATGGGGCGGCTGCTTCAACCGAGGGGTTGATCCGCGTTCCGCCCCTGCCAGAGCACCGCTGGCCACCATGCAAAAAGCCGTCCCTGGGACGGCTTTTTGTTGGGCGCAGCACAGAGGCCGCGCAGGTGCAGGCCTGCGAAAATCAGAGGCTCAGCGTCTTCAGGTAGCTGCGGAAGCCCGCGCCCACCTCCGGGTGTTGCAGGGCCAGTTCCACCGTGGCTTCCAGGAAGCCTTCCTTGCTGCCGCAGTCGTAGCGCTTGCCTTCGTATTGCCAGGCGTAGACCGGCTCGCTGGCCATCAGGCGGGCGATGGCGTCGGTGAGCTGGATCTCGCCACCGGCGCCCTTGGGCTGGGTGCGCAGCATCTCGAAGATGGCCGGGGTCAGCACGTAGCGGCCTGCCACGCCCATGCGCGACGGGGCCACTTCAGGCATGGGCTTTTCGACGATGTGGCTGACCTTGAGCGTGCGCTCGCCGGCCGGCTCGCCCACCACGATGCCGTAGCGGCGCACGTGTTCCTTGGGCACTTCCTGCACGGCGAGGATGGACGCGCCGAGCTGGGCAAATTGCTCGGTCATCTGCGCCATGATGGCCTTGCCGCCGGCGGGTGCCGCCATCAAGTCGTCGGCCAGCAGCACGGCAAAGGGCTCGTCACCGACCAGGTGGGCGGCGCACAGCACGGCGTGGCCCAGGCCCAGCGAGCGCGGTTGGCGCACGTAGGAGAAGGACATGCCCGCCGGTTGCAGCGAGCGCACCAGGGCCAGCATTTCGTGCTTTTGCGCGGCTTCGAGCTCGGCTTCGAGCTCATAGGCGGTGTCGAAGTGGTCTTCGATGGCGCGCTTGGCCCGGCCGGTCACAAAGATCATGTGGTTGATGCCCGCAGCTTGGGCTTCTTCCACGGCGTACTGGATCAGGGGCTTGTCGACCACCGGCAGCATTTCCTTGGGGCTGGCCTTGGTGGCCGGCAGGAAACGCGTGCCCAGGCCCGCCACAGGAAACACCGCCTTGCGCACGGCTTGAATTGTTTGACTCATCTCAGCTCATCCTCCGTAATTGATCTTGAATGCCGGCCAGCTTGGTGGAGAAGTCAGCCACGCGCTTCTTCTCCTGCTCGATCACGGCCGGCGGGGCCTTGGCCACAAAGGCCTCGTTGGACAGTTTGCCGTTGGCCTTGGTGATTTCACCTTCCAGGCGAGCGGCTTCCTTGCTCAGGCGGGCTTTTTCTGCCTCGATGTCGATCTCGACAAACAAGCACACCCGGGCTTGGCCCACCACCGCCACCGGTGCGGCTTGGGCGGCGGCGGCCCAGGCGGCCTCGTCGTCGAACAGCTTGACTTCGCTGAGCTTGGCCAGTGCTTGCAGTATTTGTGCCGACTGTTGCAGGAATGTGGCTTCGTCGGCGTTGTTGGCCAGGGCCAACAGCGGCAGTCGGGTCGCGGGCGACACGCCCAGCTCGCCGCGCAGGTTGCGGCAAGCGTCCACCAGGTCTTTCAGGCGGGCCACATAGGCGATGGCATCGGGGTCGATCTTGGCGGGTTGTGCTTCCGGGTAACGGGTCACGCTGATCGATTCGCCCGGCAAGCCGGCCACCGGCGCCACGATTTGCCACAGCTCTTCGGTGATGAAGGGGATGATCGGGTGCGCCAGGCGCAGGATGGCTTCCAGCGTGCGGATCAGGGTGCGGCGGGTGCCGCGCTGCTGGGCTTCGTTGCCAGTCTGGATCTGCACCTTGGCGATTTCCAGGTACCAGTCGCAGAACTCGTTCCAGACGAAGTCATAGAGGCGGTTGGCCACGTTGTCGAGGCGGTAGTCCTCGAAGCCCTTGGCGATGTCGGCTTCGACCTGTTGCAGCACCGAGCTGATCCAGCGGTCTGCCTGGCTGAAGTGCATGTAGCCGTGGGCCTTGCCGCCCACCGAGCAGTCGGCCTTGGTGTGCTCCATCAGGCCGCAGTCCTGGCCTTCGCAGTTCATCAGCACGAAGCGGGTTGCGTTCCAGAGCTTGTTGCAGAAGTTGCGGTAGCCCTCGCAGCGCTTGCTGTCAAAGTTGATGCTGCGGCCTAGCGAGGCCAGGGCCGCGAAGGTGAAGCGCAGCGCGTCGGCACCGTAGGCGGGGATGCCTTCAGGGAACTCTTTTTGCGTGTTCTTGCGCACCTGGGGGGCGGTTTCGGGCTTGCGCAGGCCGGTGGTGCGCTTGTCCAGCAGGGGCTCGAGCGAGATGCCGTCGATCAGGTCCACCGGGTCCAGCACATTGCCTTCGGACTTGCTCATCTTCTTGCCTTGGGCGTCGCGCACCAGGCCGTGGATGTAGACGTGCTTGAACGGCACCTTGCCCGTGAAGTGGGTGGTCATCATGATCATCCGGGCGACCCAGAAGAAGATGATGTCGTAGCCCGTCACCAGCACGCTGCTGGGCAGGTACAGGTTGAAGTCGTCGGTGGCCGCGTCGGTTTGATCAGGCCAGCCCATGGTGCTGAAGGGCACCAGCGCGGACGAGTACCAGGTGTCGAGCACGTCTTCGTCGCGGCGCAGGGTCTTGCCCGGGGCCTTGGCCTGGGCTTCGGCTTCATTGCGGGCCACGATGACCTGGCCGTCTTCGTCGTACCAGGCCGGAATCTGGTGGCCCCACCACAGCTGGCGGCTGATGCACCAGTCCTGGATGTTGTTCATCCACTGGTTGTAGGTGTTGACCCAGTTCTCGGGCACGAACTTGACCTCGCCACTGGCCACGGCGTCGATGGCCTTCTGGGCGATCGACTTGCCGGTTGGGTCTTGCTCGCTGACCTTGCTCATGGCAACAAACCATTGGTCGGTCAGCATGGGCTCGATCACCTGGCCGGTGCGGGTGCAGCGCGGCACCATCAGCTTGTGCTTCTTGACCTCGACCAGGGCGCCGGCGGCCTCCAGGTCGGCCACCACGGCCTTGCGGGCCACGAAGCGGTCCAGGCCTTGGTACTTGGCGGGGGCGTTGTCGTTGATCTTGGCTTCCAGGGTCAGCACGCAGATCATGGGCAGGCCATGGCGTTGGCCCACGGCGTAGTCGTTCTGGTCATGGGCGGGCGTGACCTTGACCACGCCGGTGCCGAACTCGCGGTCCACGTAGTCGTCGGCAATCACCGGGATCTCGCGGTCGGTCAGCGGCAGCTTCACGGTCTTGCCGATCAGCGCGGTGTAGCGTTCGTCCTCAGGGTGCACCATCACGGCCACGTCGCCCAGCAGGGTTTCGGGGCGGGTGGTGGCCACGGTCAGGCTGCCGGAGCCGTCGGCCAGCGGGTAGGCGATGTGCCACAGGCTGCCGTCTTCCTCTTCGCTTTCGACTTCCAGGTCGGACACGGCCGACATCAGCACCGGGTCCCAGTTGACCAGGCGCTTGCCGCGGTAAATCAGGCCTTGCTCGTACAGACGCACAAAGGTCTCGGTCACCACGCCGGAGAGCTTGTCGTCCATGGTGAAGTACTCACGGCCCCAGTCCACGCTGTCGCCCATGCGGCGCATCTGGGTGGTGATGGTGTTGCCGGACTTTTCTTTCCACTCCCAGACCTTGCTGACAAAGTTCTTGCGGCCGAGGTCGTGGCGGCTGAGTTTTTGTTCTTGCAGCTGGCGCTCCACCACGATCTGCGTGGCAATGCCGGCGTGGTCGGTGCCGGGCACCCAGACCGTGTTGTGGCCCTTCATGCGGTGGTAACGCGTGAGGCTGTCCATGATGGTCTGGTTGAAGGCGTGGCCCATGTGCAGCGTGCCCGTCACATTGGGGGGAGGCAGCTGGATGGCGAAGGAGGGGGCTTGCGCATCGGGCACGCCCGTGCCGCGCACGCCGGCCTTGCCGTAGCCGCGCTGCTCCCACAAGGGGCCCCAGCGCTGTTCGATGGCGGCAGGTTCAAACGACTTGGAGAGGCTGTTCAGGCCGGTCTGGGGCGCGGCGTTGTCCGGGGTGTTGCTCATGGGCTGGGAAATGAAAACGGCACCCTGAGGTGCCGTCTGGTGACTGTTGCAGGATGGCGTTGATTTTAGCGGGCCCAGGCCGAGCTGACGCCGCCGCCGTCATAAAGCGCGCCGAGCCAGCGCCAACGCGGGCAGGGATCAGCCCCCTCAGCCTCCTCAGGACTGGCCAGGCACGAACTCCGGGCGGTCGTTGTGCTGCGGCTTCAGGGGGGCGGCGACTTGGCCTGCGGCGCGCTCTTGGCGCCATTGTTCCTTGCGCGCGGTCCACGCCTTCAAACGTTGATGTGCGGTGGTGCTCTCCCGGGCCATGTCGGCGTCGTTGGCCAGTTGGGCGCTCAGTTCCAGGCGGATGCCATTGGGGTCGAAGAAGTAAATGCTTTTGAAGATGTGGTGGTCGGTCACCCCCAGCACCTCCACGCCATGGGCTTGCAGGCGGGCTTTGGTGTTTTCCAGCTCTTGCTCGGTGTTGACGCGGAAAGCGATGTGGTTCACCCACAAAGGGGTGTTGGGCGAAGGCTCGGGCTTGATGTCATCGCCCAGGTCAAAAAAGGCAATGAAGGAGCCGTCCTGGAGCCGGAAGAAGAAGTGCGTGTAGGGGCAGTACTCGCCAGTGCTGGGCACGTAGTCGCTCTGGATGATGTGGTAGAGCGGCAGGCCCAGGATGTCTTCGTAGAAGTGACGGGTCTCCTCGGCATCCCGCGCTTTGTAGGCGTAGTGGTGCAGCTGCTGGATGGGGGCGGGGGCAGGCAAGGGGGGCTGCTTGGGCAGGGGCTGGGCCATGGTGTCTCCAAAGCGTGCGCTTTGGGGCAGCGCAACGGGGTTGTTTAACAATGCGTAATCGATTTACTTTATCGTAATTTCATGAGGGTGCCAAGTCCCAGGACTTCCAGGCATGCGCGGTGGGATTGCCCGGTGGCGCTTGTGCCTCCGATAATGTGTAGAAATGAACAATCAAGACCCCCTCGTCACCGGGTTGCCCTCCCGGGCTGCGCCTTCTCTGGCATGACTTTGATTTCCATATCTCCCCCCGCGGCCGCCAACGAACTGAGCCAGCGCTTGCAGACCTTGTTATTGCGCGAGACAGGGCAGGGCCTCTCGTCCGCCGCCATGAATGAGCTCTTGGCCCTGACTGGGCACTTGGTCTCTGGCGTGGGCACGCCCGAGGTGGCTCAGCGCGAGGTGACGGTTTTGCTGGCTGACTTGCGCGGCTTCACGGCTTTGACCGCGACCCAGCCGGCTGGGGTCATCATCGCTTTGCTGAACCGTTGCCTGTCGGTGCTGAGTGAGGTCATCCTGCGCCACGGCGGCACCATCGACAAATTCATGGGTGACTCGGTGATGGCCTTGTTTGGGGCGCCTGAGGGGCGGCCTGACGACGTGGACCGCGCCCTGGTCTGCGCCGTGGAAATGCAGCAGGCCATGGAGCGCCTCAACCACGAAGACCAGCACCTGGGGCTGCCTGAGCTGTACATGGGCATTGGCATCAACACAGGCCAAGTGATTGCCGGGCGCTTTGGCTCGGCCGCCTATTCGCAGTACACGGTGATTGGGGATGAGGTGAACCTGGCCTCGCGCATCGAGTCCTTCAGCCTGCGTGGCCAAGTGCTCATCAGCGAACACACCTTTGAGCGTTGCCAGCACCTGGTCGAGGCCTCGGGCCCGATGGAGGTGCATGTCAAGGGCAAGAGCGAGCCGGTGCGGGTGCGTGAGGTGGTGGCCATCCCTTCGCGGGGCTTGCGGGTGCCGCGCACCGAGGGGCGGCGCAGCCACCGTGTGGAGGTGAATCTGGCCTGTGTGCTGCACGAGCTGCAGGACAAGGTGGTCGTGCCCAGGGCCCTGTCGGCCACCATTCTCGACATTGGCTACCACGGCCTGCAATTGGAGCTGGACCAGCCCTTGACCCCGTTTGCCGAGCTCAAGCTCGAGTTTGGCCTGCGTTTGCTGGACTTTCTGGTCAGCGACGTCTACGCCAAAGTGGTCAAGTGCCGGCCCCACCAGGGGCGTTGGCGTGCGGGTTTGGAGTTCACCGCCATCGGTGTCGACAGCAGCGCCCAGCTACAGACCTTTGTGCAGCTGCTGGTGGCGCGCGGCGGCTGAGGCGCGCACCTGCTGGGTGGCTGAGACCTGACGCGGCCCATGAAAAAAGCCCCTGTCACCCCGCAGGGTGACAAGGGCGGTGAGCCCCCGGAGGGGCTGCTCAGGCGAGCCGCTTATTGCTTGACCGCTTCAACTTGCAAGCGCAGCAGCACGTTCTTGGGGAAGCCCCAGTCCACGCCGTAGTTCAGGCCCCATTGGGTGCGGTCGATGGTGGCTTCGAAGTCGCCGCCGCAGACTTCACGCTTGAGCATGGGGCTTTGGTAGCAGTTGAATTGGTTGGCCTTCAGGGTGACCGGGTTGGTCTTGCCCAGCAGGGTCAGGGTGCCAGCCACTTCGGTGACCTTGTCGCCGTTGAAGCTGAACTTGTCGCCCACGAACTTGAAGTTGGGGAATTGGGCGGCGTTGAAGAGGTCGGCGCTTTGCAGGTGCTTGTCGAAAGCCGGGGTGCCGGTGTTGATCGAAGCGGTTTCAAAGGTGATCTCCACCTTGCCGGTCTTGGCGGCCTTGTCCAGCTGCACCGAGCCTTCTTTCTTGTCGAAACGGCCACGGTTCATGGCGGCGCCAAAGTGGCCGATTTCGAAGTTGGCGAAGGTGTGGGTGGGCTCGATGGCGTAGGTGGCCGGCTCGGCTTGGGCCACGCCAGAAGCCAGGGCAGCCAAAGCGGCCAGAGCGATGAGGGAAGAACGCATGGTTGAAACTCCAGTTGAGAACAAGGAACAGCAGGGGAAAAAACGAACCCAGCGCGGAGCAGGGCTTAGAACTTGTTGACGCCGCTCAGGGCGAACTTGAACTTGACTTGCACGTCGTCGGCGACCATGCCGGTGTCGGCCCATTCGCCTTCACCAATCTTGAAGGCCAGGCGCTTGATGGGCAGCACGCCGCTGGCGACCGTGTTGGCGCCGCTTTGCGTCAGGGTGATCGGGAAATGCACGTCTTGCACATTGCCCTTGATGCTCAGCTTGCCGGCGATTTCGAACTTGCCGCCGCCCAGGCCCTTGGCCGAGGTGGATTGGAAGGTCGCTTGCGGGAACTTGGCGGTGTTGAACCACGGGGCCTTGGGCAGCTCGGCGTCGGTCTCAGGCACGCCCAGCGTGGCGCTGGCGATGTCCACGGTCATGGCGATCTTGCTGGCTTCGGGTTTGGCCGGGTCGAAGGCGATCTGCGCGTCGAACTTCTTGAAGCGGCCTTCCACGGGCACGCCCATTTGCTTGCTCACAAAAACGATTTCGCTTTGCGCCGGCACCAGCTTTTGGTCAGCGTGGGCGGCTGCGCCCATCAGGCCCAGGCCCAGCAAAGCCAGGGTGACAGCGGAACGGGTGGTGGTGAAAGTCATGGCTCATCTCCTGTCGCGACCCCCTTGGGTCGCATGAAAAAAAGGTCAAGTGGGTGTGCGGATGCCGCAGGCCAGGGGTTCAGCCCCGCCCCGGCAGCATACGGTTGATCAAGCGGTCGCGGTCGATGATCTGGTGCTTCAAGGCGGCTGCCACGTGCAGGGCGGCCAGCGCGGCCAGGGCCCAGGCGCTGGCGGCGTGCCAGGGCTTGATCAGCTCGGACAGGGCCTTGTCGGCGCCGATGAAATCCGGCAGTGGGAACTGACCGAACAGCACGATGGGGAAGCCCGCAGCCGAGCTGTAGGCCCAGCCCAGCAGCGGCACGGCAAAGAACAGCAGGTACAGCAGGTGGTGGGTGCCATGGTGGGCCGCCCGCTGCCAGGCGGGCATGGCAGCTTCGACGGCCTGTGGCAGGGCGGGTGGGCGGTGGCTGAGGCGCCACAGCAAACGCAGCACCGACAGGGCCAGGATGCTCACGCCGGCCCACTTGTGCCAGTTGTAGAGCTTCAGACGCTGAGGTGAGAAGGGCAGGTCGGCCATGTACAGACCGACGCAGAAGATGGTGACCAATGCCAAGCCCAGTACCCAGTGCAGCAGCATGGCGACACCGCTGTATCGGGCGGGTGATTCAACCGTTGGCGAATTGTTAGAAGCCATTTGTTAGCCTGTTGTTGACATTGCGTAGTGGACTCATTGACCCGCAACAAGTTCCTGAACTGCGCTCAGTGTAGGAAACAGACTTCTGAAACGGTTTCAGCTTGATTGATGCTTCGATTCAAAAAAATTGAATGCATGGTTGCCCTGAGGCGGGCGAACGGCCGTGCTCAGGGGGTGCTCAGGGCCGCCTGCTTCCAGGCCTCGGCGGCGGCGGCAGCGTCGTCGCGTTGCTCGGCCAACAAGGCCAAGGCCCGCCAGGCATTGCGCCGCAGCACGCCTGCGCCCAGGTGGTGGGTCGACTGGGTCAGCAGTTGTTGGGCCTTGCCCCAGAGCTGACGCTTCAGGCAGGCCATGCCCGCCAGGTACTGCAGGCCTGCGTGGCGGGGATTGGCCTTATGGGCCGCTTCGATGCGGGCCAGCCACGGGCCATCCAAGGACTCCATGCTGGTCTCCAGCACTTCGATGAGCCGCTGTTGCAGGTGCTCTGACAAACCGTCAGGCACACCGACCATGCGCTCCCAAACGGGCAGCAGCCACGCACGGGCCAGGCCGTCATCCCCCCCCAGTCGGGTGAGGCGCTGCGCCGCCTGCAAAGCCAGTTCGGGCATCTGGCGTTCTTGGGGGTCCAGGCCTTGCCAGACCTGCTGCAATTGCGCGGGGTCGTGGGCGGTGTTGAGCAACTCGGTCGCCAAGCCACGCACCAGGCTGTGGGCGGCCGTGGCGGAGAAGGCGCGGTGCTTGGCCAGCAGCCGTGCCGTCTCCAGGGCTTCCTGGTTCTGTCCTGCCAGCCGTGCGGCCTTGAGGCGGGTGCGCAGTGCGATGGTCCGCCGGGCCACGCCATGGGGCAGTTCTTCCAGGCGCGCCAGGGCGCCGCTGGCATCGCGGTCGTCCAGGGTCCAGCGGGCACTGCGCAGCAAGGCCCCGTCGTGCAGCTCGGCCGCCTGGGCATTCTGGCGGGGGGCCGTTTCAGCCAGGGCTTGGCTCAGGTGCTCGTCGCGCCGGCTTCGGTCCTGCAGGGCGTGGGCGCCGTCGGCGGCCACCAAATGGGCCAAGGTGCGCAACTGGGTGCCCGGACCGTTGTACTGGGCCGTGCCTTGCAGAGACAGCTGTTGGGCCAGCGCGGCCTCAGCGGCCTTGCTGGCGCGCACGAAGCGGCCCGACAGCAGGTGGGTCATGCCGTCGAGCAAGGCGCCATGCATGGCGCGCTCTTTTTGCTGCAGGCGCCAACGGCGGGCCTGCTGCGGCATTTCAAACAAGGCAGCCAGGGCCTGCAAGGCGGCGTGCAGCACCACAAAGCCGCCCACCAGCAGGAGCAGCACCATGTTGAGCGACAGATCCACCCGGTAAGGGGGCCAGAACACGGTCACCGTGCCCTGGTTGTTGCCAGCGAACAGGGCCACGGCGACGGCCACGCCGAACAGGGCCAGGAACCAGAGGGCAGCGCGCATGGGGCAGACCTCCTCAGCGACCTGCGGCGGCGGTGGCCAGCGCGGTCAGGGTTTCATCCAGGCGCGGCAGTTCGACCGCGCGCAGCTGGCCTTGCAGTTGCTGCATCAGTGTGGCGGCCACCTGGGTGCGGCGCGAGGCGGGGTCAAAGTACTTGTTGATCAGCACGGCGGCGGCCGCCAGGTCGGCGCGGGCCGACTCGGTTTGCCGCGCCAGCACGCCCAAGCGTGCATTGAGCAGCTTGAGTTTGAGGTTTTCGCGCAGGAAGAAGCTTTGTTCTGGCGCCAGCAAGGCGGCCTCGGGTTGGTCGATGCGGCTCACACGGACCAGGTTGCGGACTTCGTCGCGCACCAAGCCCCAGCTTTTTTGCAGCGCGTTCTCCCACCAGTCCTGGGCCTGGCTGGCGGCGCTGGCGGGGGCGGTCTTGGCGGAGCCTGCCCCCGTAGAGGCCGACAGGGCGCGGTTGCCAGGCACCAGGGCCACGGCGTTGAGCACGGGGAGTTCGTCCACCTGACGCGCCAACTCGTCCAAGCGCGACAGCAGGCCAGGGGTGTCGGTCACGCTGGCGGTTTTGATGCGGTCGGTGTCGTGCTGAATGGCGCGTTGGAGAGGGGCCAGGCGCGGTTGGGCGGCCCGTGCGATGCGTTGCTCCGCCGTCTTGAGGGCCGCCAGCAGCGGCTCGACGCTGCCGGTGAGTTGGGCTTGTTGCTGCGCCAGGCGCAGTGCGGACTCGATGTCCACCACCAGGTTCTCGTCACGCGAGCGCGACAGGCTTTGCATCAGCTCTTCGAGCTGGGTGCGTTGCAGCGCGACCTCGCTGAGCCGGGTTTCGTTGAGGGTGACGCGGGCGGTGGCGTCGCGCGCCAGCTCCTGAGCCTGTCGGGCCAGGGTGCGGGCCTCCACTGCCTGGTTGCCGCTGTCGGCGCTTTGCCGGGCCAGTTGTTCTTGCAAGTGCCCCAGGCGCTGCCACAGCGACACACTGGCCAGCAAGGCCACCCCAGCCACGGCCAAGGCGGCCCAGGTCAGGGGCGAGCCCAGGCGCGGGTTGCTGCCGCTGGGCTGGCTGGGCGCCAGCGAAGGGCTGCCAGCGGTCTCGGGGGCCGGGTGGGGCGCGGGGGGATTCGGGGGCACGGAGCTCATGAGCTTGATTCTATCGACGCAGCCACGTCTTCCAGCGTCGGGCGGGTGGCTTGAATGCGTCCAAAGCCCGCGGATTGGGCCGCCTCACCAATGCGCGGGTGGGTGACCAGGGCGCGCGCCGCGCGCCAGTCTTGGCCGGGCAGCCAGTCCTGCAGGTGGCGAATGGCCTCGGAGCTGCTGAACAACCACCAGCTGCCATCGCGGGCCGCTTGCCGCGCCAGCGCCTGCCGGGCTGGGTTGGCGGCGGGGGGGCGGCGTTCATAGACCACGCGGTGTGCCACCGTGCCACCGGCGTCGCGCACGCGCTGGCTCAACCACTCGCGGCCGGAGCCGCTGCCGGCGCGCTCCGGCGGCAGGGGGGCCTCGGCCTCGGCGGGGGCGTCCACACCGCGCACGATCAGCACGCGGTCGCCAGCTTGGACCTGGCCCTGCACCTGTTGCCAAAGGCTTTCGGAGTCGAACTGCCGCGCCTCGGCGCCCGGGCTGTCAATTTGGCTCGCCGGCACCCCGGCCGCGCGCAGCGCCCGCGCCGTGCCAGGGCCAGGGGCCCAGCAGCGGCTGTGGGCCAGGCAGGCCGCCGCGTCGGGGCTGGCCATGAAGTGCTGCACTGCATGGCCGCTGACAAACATCAGCGCGCGCCAGGGGCTGTTCGGCTCAGCGGGCCAGGCCGAGACGTCAGCCGCCAGCATGGCTCGGGGGGCCGCGATTTCAATCAGGGGCAGCGCCACCGCATCCAGACCCCGCGCCGTGAACTGGGCCACCCAAGCGCTGGCCTCGGGCTCGGGGCGGGTGACCAGCACACGGGGGCGGGGCGCGCGGGGGGAGGGCATGGGGTGTCGGGTCAGGGCGCGGCCGGGCAGCGCCGGCAGCACCGTCACTCAGCCGTTGATGGTGGCGCGGCGTGCGCCCGCGGCCAGCAGCAGCTCGGCCACTTCTTCACCCAGGTCGGCGGCACTGGCCAGGTCCGCCACGGGTCGGCGGCTGCTGGCGCGGATCAGCGCGGTGGAGGCACTGTCGGGCTCGCCCCAGGCCGCGTGCAGCACCAGCTCATCGCCTTGCCACTGGCCGTGGGCGGCCAAGGGCATGGAGCAGCTGCCGCCCATGGTGCGGCTGACGGCGCGCTCGGCCGTGACGGTGAGCCAACTGGTGTGGTCGGCCAGCGGGGCCAGGGCGGCGCGCAACTCGGGACGGCCGCTGCGAATCTCGATGCCCAAAGCCCCTTGGCCGGCGGCGGGCAGCATGCTGTCGGGGGCAAATTCATGGCGCACGCGTGCGCCCAGGCCCAGGCGCTTCAAGCCGGCGGCGGCCAGCACGATGCCGGCATAGTGGCCGTCGTCCAGCTTCTTCAAACGGGTGTCCAGGTTGCCCCGCAGTGGCTCGATGCGCAGGTCCGGCCGCAGCGCTCGCAGCAGCACGGTGCGGCGCAGGCTGGAGGTGCCGACCACAGCGCCTTCGGGCAGGTCTTGCAGGGAGGCGTACTGGGGTGATACGAAGGCGTCGCGTGGGTCTTCGCGCTCCATCACGCAGGCCAACTCGAAGCCCTCGGGCAGGTCCATGGGCACGTCTTTGAGCGAGTGCACGGCGATGTCGGCACGGCCTTCTTCCAGAGCCACTTCCAGCTCTTTGACAAACAGGCCCTTGCCGCCAACTTTGGACAGCGAGCGGTCGAGGATTTGGTCGCCCTTGGTGGTCATGCCCAGCAGCGTCACCGGGTGGCCCAGCGCTTGCAGTCGCGCCTTCACATGTTCTGCTTGCCACAGGGCCAGTCGGCTCTCACGGGTGGCTATCACAATGGGGAAGGCTGGCTTGCTCAAGGTCGTAACCTTTTTGTAATCTTTGAGGGGTCTTGGATGCTAGCATGCCCCGCAGCACGCCAGCGCCCCGCCTGAGACCCGGCGCGTCTGGCCCATGAGCGCCCGCCACACCCCTATGGAGACCGACGCATGAAACGTTCCGACAAGGACCAGCCCCTGATTGACGACATCCGCCTTCTGGGGCGCATTCTTGGCGACGTGATCCGCGAGCAAGAGGGCGTGGCGGCCTATGAGCTGGTGGAACAGGTGCGCAAGCTGTCGGTCGCCTTTCGCCGCGATGCCGATCAAGAGGCCGACCGTGCACTCAAGAAGCTGCTCAAGTCCTTGAGCGGCGACCAGACGGTGAGTGTGATCCGCGCCTTCACCTACTTCAGTCACTTGGCCAACCTGGCCGAGGACCGCCACCACATCCGCCGTCGCACCGTGCACGAGCGCGCCGGCGACACCCAGGAAGGCAGCATCGAAGTCGCTCTGGCGCGCCTGCGCTGGGCCGGCATTGCGCCCAAGACCATTTCGCAAACCCTGGCGCAGAGCTATGTCTCGCCCGTGCTCACCGCCCACCCGACCGAGGTGCAGCGCAAGAGCATCCTGGACGCCGAGCGCGACATCGCCCAACTGCTGACGGCGCGCGACGACATCAAGGTGCGTGCCCAGCTCTACAACACCTCCAAGGACGCGCTGACCCCACGCGAGCTGGCCGCCAACGAAGGCCTGCTGCGCGCCCGCGTCATGCAGCTGTGGCACACCCGGCTGCTGCGCTTTTCCAAGCTCACCGTGGCCGATGAGATTGAAAACGCGCTGAGCTACTACGAAGCCACCTTCCTGCGCGAGATCCCCAAGCTCTACGCCGACCTGGAGCGAGAGCTGGGCAACCACCCGGTGGCCAGCTTCTTCCGCATGGGTCAGTGGATTGGCGGTGACCGCGACGGCAACCCCAATGTCAGCGCCGCCACACTTGAGTACGCCCTCAAGCGCCAGGCCGAAGTGGCGCTGCGCCACTACCTGACCGAGGTGCACTACCTGGGCGGAGAACTCTCCATGTCGGCGCGCCTGATCGGCGTCACGCCCGACATGCTGGACCTGGCCAACCGCTCGCCCGACACCAATGAGCACCGCCTGGACGAGCCCTACCGGCGCGCCCTCACCGGCATCTATGCGCGCCTGGCCGCCAGCCTGCGTGACCTGACCGGGGGCGAGGCCGCGCGCCACGCCGTGGCGCCGCAAAACGCCTATGCCAACTCGGCCGCTTTCCTGGCCGACCTGCGCGTCATCGAGGCTTCGCTGCGCGCTCACCACGGCGAGTCCCTGGTCAATGGCCGGCTGCACCCGCTGATCCGTGCGGTCGAGGTGTTTGGCTTTCACCTGGCCACGGTCGATTTGCGCCAAAGCTCGGACAAGCACGAGGAAGTGGTGGCCGAGTTGCTGGCCACCGCGCGCATCGAGCCCGCCTACAGCAGCCTCGAAGAAGCGGCCAAGCGGGCCTTGCTGGTCAAGCTGCTCAATGACGCGCGACCGCTGCGTGTGATGGGCGCCGAGTACTCGGCCCACACCCAGGGCGAGTTGGCCATTTTTGAAACCGCGCGCCGCATGCGCGAGCGCTACGGCCATGAGGCGATCCGCCACTACATCATCAGCCACACCGAAACCGTGAGCGATTTGCTCGAGGTGCAGTTGCTGCAAAAAGAGGTGGGCCTGCTGCGCGGCTTGCTGCAAGACCCCACCGCCGAGGGCCAAGGCGGCGCGGTCAGCGACCTGATCGTGGTGCCCTTGTTCGAGACCATCGAAGACCTGCGCAATGCCGCGCCCATCATGCGCGAGTTCTACGCGTTGCCGGGCATGGCCGAGCTGGTGCAGCGCAGCGGCGCCGAGCAAGACATCATGTTGGGCTACTCCGACAGCAACAAGGACGGCGGCATCTTCACCAGCAACTGGGAGCTGTACCGCGCCGAGATTGCGCTGGTCGACCTGTTTGAAGAACTGGCCGGCAGCCACGGCATCCAGCTGCGCATGTTCCACGGTCGGGGCGGCACAGTGGGGCGTGGCGGCGGCCCCAGCTACCAGGCCATCCTGGCCCAGCCACCGGGCACGGTGCGCGGGCAGATCCGCCTGACCGAGCAAGGCGAGGTGATCGGCTCCAAATACGCCAACCCCGAGATTGGCCGGCGCAACCTGGAAACCCTGGTCGCCGCCACCCTGGAGGCCACGCTGCTGCAGCCGACCAAGCCCGCGACCAAGGCCTTCCACCAGGCCGCGGCCGAGCTGTCGCAGGCCAGCATGGGCGCCTACCGGGCCTTGGTGTACGAGACCCCCGGCTTCACGGACTACTTCTTCGGCTCGACCCCGATTCGCGAAATCGCCGAGCTCAACATCGGCTCGCGCCCTGCCTCGCGCAAGGCCAGCCAGCGCATTGAAGACCTGCGCGCCATTCCCTGGGGCTTCAGCTGGGGGCAGTGCCGCCTGACCCTGCCGGGTTGGTATGGCTTTGGCTCGGCGGTCGAGGGCTTTTTGGCCCGCCCGGCACCGGCCGGCAAGGACGGTCGCAAAGAGGCCCTGGCCTTGCTGCAGAAGATGTACCGCCAGTGGCCCTTTTTCCGCACCTTGCTGTCCAACATGGACATGGTGCTGGCCAAGAGCGATCTGGCCCTGGCTTCGCGCTACGCCGAGCTGGTCAGCGATTCGCGCCTGCGCAAGAAGATCTTCACCGCCATTGAAAGCGAATGGCACCGCACCGCCGAAGCCCTGACCTTGATCACTGGCGACAAGCAGCGGCTGGCCCACAACGAAGCGCTGGCGCGCTCGATTCGCCATCGCTTCCCCTACATCGACCCGCTGCACCACCTGCAGGTCGAATTGGTGCGGCGCTACCGTGCCGGTGGCGGCGATGAGCGCGTACAGACCGGGATTCATATTTCCATCAACGGCATCGCGGCGGGCCTGCGCAACACGGGCTGAGCGGCGATACTGGCGCGCAACTTGCAGTGAAACAGAACAGGCCGTTGGGGCCTGTTCTGTTTTTGGGATCTCGTGGAAGGTGATGAATCATGGTGGGGCCAGTGTGGCAATGGGGTTGGCAATCGGGTGGGGCGTCGGGCTGGCCTGCGCACTGGCAGCACCATTTTTTGCTGCGGGGGGTCAAGCCCCTGATCGCGCTGGTCTGTGTGATGGGCCTGGCCTGGTGGTTGGATGACGCCGCGACGGTGATCCCGCTGGTGCTGGGCGTGAACGCCAGCGCCTTGGCCGAGACCGACGACAGCTGGCGCGGCCGCTTGCGCGCCCAGCTGACCACCTTGCTGTGTTTCACGGGCATGGCGCTGGCGGTGCAGCTCACCCTGAGCCACCCTGTGGGCCTGATGCTGGTGCTGGCCGTGGCCGCCGTGGGCCTGGCCTTGCTGGGCGCGCTGGGCGAGCGCTACCGCGCCATTTCCTCGGCCACGCTGATCCTGGGCCTGTACGCGGCGCTGTCGGCCCATGCGGCCGCCGACGGTCGGCCCGAGCCTGGGGGGCATATGACAGGGTCCTTGCTGTTGCTGGCGGGCGCTGCCTGGTATGGCCTGATTTCGGTGCTGTGGGCCGCGCTGTTTCCGCGCCTGCAGGTGCGGCAAAACCTGGCCGCCTTGTACGAGGCCCTGGGCGAGTACCTGCGTTTGAAGGCCCGCTTGTTCGAGCCGGTGCGTGGTGTGGATTTGGAGCGCCGCCGCATCGGCCTGGCGCTGCAAAACGGCCGTGTGGTGCAGGCCTTGAACGACACCAAGGAGAGCCTGTTCAGCCGTCAACCCCCTGGCGCTGGGGCCCAGGCGGGCGCCCTGTGGCTGCGCCAGACCTTTGCCCAGTACCTGGTCGCCCAGGATTTGCATGAGCGGGCCAGCTCCTCCCACGCGCACTATGAACAGCTGTCGCAGGTGTTTTTTCACAGCGACGTGCTGTACCGCTGCCAGCGCGTGCTGGCCCTGGTGGGCCTGGAATGCCTGTGGCTGGCTGGGCAGTTGCGGGGCCAAAAGTCAGCCGAGCGCGGTGCCGAACTGACGCGTGCATTGGAAGACCTGGACGGCGCCATCGCCCGGCTCGAAGCCTTGCCCGACGCGCGCGTGGCGGCGCTGGCCCAGGCCGAGTTGTTGGCGTCGGCCACGGCGGCGGAGGGCGCGCCCGCCGCTGCCGCGCTGCGTTCCCTGCGCTCCCTGGCTGCCAATTTGGCCGGCATGGGGCGGGTGCTGGCTGGGGCCTTGGCGCCGCTGGGCGCGCCCCAGTCACCCACCGACACGCGCTTGTTGGACCGCAACCCGCGCGACTGGGCGGACGCCTGGGCGCGCGTGCGGGCCCAGGCTCGCTGGTCCTCGCCGCTGTTGCGCCATGGCTTGCGTTTGGCCGTGGCCCTGATCGCGGGCTTTGCCTGGATGGAGTGGTCGGGCGATGAGCACGGTTTCTGGATCTTGCTGACCATCGTCTTTGTTTGCCGTCCCTACTACGGGGACACCTTGCGTCGCCTGGGCCAGCGCGTCACCGGGACGGTGCTGGGCCTGGTGGTGGGTTGGGCGTTGTTGACGCTGTTCCCGGGCGTGTTGCTGCAGTCGACCTTCACGGTGGTGGCGGGCGTGGTGTTTGTGGCCACGCGGCAGATTCGCTACACGGTGGCTTCGGCGGCCATCACGGCCCTGGTGTTGCTGGCCTTCAACCAGGTGGGCAATGGTTTTGACCTGATCTTGCCGCGTCTGGTGGACACCTTGATTGGCAGCCTGATCGCTGGCTTGTCGGTGTGGCTGGTGCTGCCCAGCTGGCAGTCGCGCCAGCTGCCGCGTCTGGCGGCACGGGCCTTGCGCAGCCAGGCCGACTACCTGCGCGAGATCACGACCCAGTACCAATCGGGCAAGCAAGACCACCTGGCCTACCGCCTAGCGCGGCGCAATGCACACAACGCGGATGCGGCCTTGTCCAACGCCATGACCGAGGTGTTTGTCGAGCCCGCTTACCTGCGCCGCAACGGCAAGGCCGGTATGCGCTTGCTGGTGCAGTGCCACACCTTGCTGAATTACCTGTCGGCCTTGGGGGCGCACCGCCATGCGGGCAGCGCGGCCCGTTTGACAGGCGCGCCGGCCGAGGCTGTGGCGCTGATCTTGGACTCCCTGGATGGCCTGGCCCAGGCGTTGGAGGGGCAGGGGGCTTGGGCGCCCCAACCTGACCCGGCTTTGGCGCCCCTTTTGTTGGCCTTGGCCGAGGGCGATGTGAGCGCAGGGGACGAGGCCGTGGGCTCTGGCGGAGACTTGCCCGAGCCCGCCGCCAGCCCGGTGCTGCGCGCGCAGCTGTCTTTGGCCCTGCGTTTGCTGCCCACGCTGGCCGAACAGGCGAAGTCGCTGCGCGCACGCCCCAGTGCGGCGGACTGAGGCGCAGGCGTTTCAGGGCTGAATTGGCCCGCGCAGCGACCGTGGCTGGTGCCCCCAGCCGGGCGGGCGCTGGGCGCTGGGGCTCACTCCGCGCGGATGTTGGCGCGCACGGCAATGGCCCGCATGCGGGGTAGCTCGTCGTCGATCAGGCTGGCCACGGCCTGGGCGGAGGACCATTCTTTTTGCACCCCGGCGTTGTTGAGCTGGTCGCGCAGCTCGGGGTCGGCCAAGGTTTCGGCCAGGGCGGTCTGCAGGCGGTTGCGGGCCTCGGCGGGCAGGCCGCGCGGGGCCATCAAGGCCAGCCAGGAGTCAAAGGCAAAGTCGGGGCTGCTGGATTCGGCCACCGTGGGCACCTCGGGCAGCATGGGGGAGCGCTTGGGGCCGGTCACCGCCAGCGCCTTGATGCGGCCCGCCTTCAACTGCGGCAGGGCCGCCGCCACGGTGTCGACGGTGAAGGGGATCTGGCCGCCCATCAGGTCGCTCATGGCTGGCGCGCTGCCTTTGTAAGGCACATGCAGCAGCTTGATGCCCAGCGACTGCCACATCAGTTCGCCAGCAAAGTGCGAAGTGGTGCCGGTGCCGAAGGAACCGTACACGTACTTGTCGGGAGCCTGGCGCACCGCGCTGACCAGTTGCTTGAGGTTTTGCACCGGCACACCCGGGTTGGCCAGCAACACCAGGGGCACACGGGCCACGCCGCCGATGGGCTCGAAGCTGCGCACCGGGTCGTAGGGCAGGCGCGGGTTGAGGGCGGGGTTGAGGGTGAAGGTGGAGCCCGAGCTGAGCAGCAAGGTGTAGCCGTCAGGGGCCGCGTTGGCCACCATGGCCGCACCGACCACGGTGCCGGCGCCGGCCTTGTTCTCGATCACGATGGGCTGACCCAGTCGCGGGCCCAGCTTTTTGGCCACCAGGCGACCCACCACATCGGTGGCGCCTCCAGGTGGGAACGGAATCACCAACTGCACCGGCTTGGCCGGAAACGCGTTGGCATGGGCGGCTTGCCAAGGCAGCACGGAGGCGGCCAGGGCCTGGACGAAATGGCGTTTGCTAAGGGTCATGGCACATCCACATCAGAGAGGGGCCGCTCTAGGGCGGCGTTCACGCCAGACCTGGCGCGTGCGTTCGCCAGGCCGGGCTGCGGGGTGAGTCAGTCGTCTCCTTTGTGGGGCCGCGCCGTCTGAGGGAGGGCGCGCCGTCAGGGGGGCAGGGCCTCTGCGGGCCCTTGGGGGGTCAACCGTTGCGGAACAGGAAGCTGTAGGCGTTGAGGGCTGGCACACCGCCCAAGTGGGCGTAGAGCACGCGCGAGCCTTCGGGGAACTCGCCGTTGCGCACCATGTCGATCATCCCGTGCATGGATTTGCCCTCGTAGACCGGGTCGGTGAGCATCGCTTCCTGGCGTGCGCACAGGCGAATGGCTTCCAGCGTGCCTTCGCTGGGCAGGCCGTACTCGGGGCCGCCATAGCGGGTGTCGAGCACCACGTCTTCGGCGGTCAGCTCTTGGCCCAGTTCCACCAGCTTGGCGGTGTTCTGCGCGATGCGCAGGATTTGCGCGTGGGTTTGTTCGGGCTTGGCCGAGGCGTCGATGCCGATCACGCGGCGAGCGCGGCCATCGGCGGCAAAGCCCACCACCATGCCGGCCTGGGTGCTGCCGGTCACCGAGCAGACCACGATGTAGTCGAACTTGAAGCCCAGCTCCGCTTCTTGGGCGCGCACTTCCTCGGCGAAGCCGACAAAGCCCAGGCCGCCGTAGGGGTGCTCGGAGCAGCCGGCGGGGATGGGGTAGGGCTTGCCGCCCGCCTTGCGCACGTCTTCCATGGCCTGCTCCCAGCTGGGGCGGATGCCGATGTCAAAGCCCGCCGCGTCCAGTCGCACATCGGCGCCCATGATGCGGGACATTTCGATGTTGCCCACGCGGTCGTACACGGCGTCGGAGTAGTTGACCCAGTTCTCCTGCACCAGCACGCACTTGAGGCCCAGGTGGGCTGCCACGGCGGCCACCTGGCGGGTCTGGTTTGACTGGATGCCGCCGATCGACACCAGGGTGTCGTAGCCACCGGCCAAGGCTTCGGGAATCAGGTATTCCAGCTTGCGGGTCTTATTGCCGCCGAAGGCCAGGCCGCTGTTGCAGTCCTCGCGCTTGGCGTAGAGGTGGACCTTGCCCCCGAGGTGGGCGCTCAGGCGTGGCAGGGGCTGGATCGGGGTCGGGCCGAAGGTCAGCGCGTGGCGGGGGAATTTCTGCAGGTTCATGGTCGTCGAGGGCAGTTGGAAATGGTCTGGGGCCAGCGCTTCAAGAGGACCCCGGCACCTGGGTTTTTGGGGTCTCCAGAGAAGCGTTTCTGGTGTGACAATCCTATGAAAATGCTGAGTTAACAGGGTTGCAAGATAATTGAATTAATTGGCGTTTAGTTGGAGTTAAGATGAAAAGTACTTTTCTTTAATGCTTTGAAAAACAAATGTGTGCAACAAAAGTTCGTGATGAGAGTGTGCTTTCTGAGCCCCCCTTGACGGAGTTGGATCGCACCGATCGGGCGCTCCTCAAACTGCTGCAAAAAGACGCCTCGCTGTCCAATGTGGCGCTGGCGGCCCTGGTGCATCTGAGTCCGCCAGCCTGCCTGCGCCGGGTCGAACGCCTGCGCCAAGCCGGCCTGATCCAGCGCACCGTGGCCTTGCTCGACCCCAAAGCCTTGGGCGCTGGCATGGTGGTGCTGATCGGCGTGGTGCTGGACCGCTCCACGCCCGACTCCTTTGCCGCGTTCGAGAAAGCGGCGGCACGCATCTCGGGCTGCATGGAGTGCCATGTGGTCACGGGCGAGTTCGACTACTTCATGCTGGTGCGCACCCGCGACAGCGAGAGCTTCAACCAGTTGCATGCAGAGCAATTGCTGTACCTGCCCGGGGTGCGGCAGATCCGCTCCTTCATGGGGCTCAAGCAGGTGCTGTCCACCACGCAGCTGCCTTTGTGAACCCTGCGGCGCACCAGAACTGGGCTGGGAAGTCGCCCCTGTTCGGGCGATGCCCGCGCGCACCGCGCAGTAGCATCAAGACCGATGCATTTCGTGGAAAGGTGTGCCCGCATGAACCAAGCCTGTTGGATCCCGCTCTTGCTGGGTGGCGCTCTGCTGGGCGGCTGCAGCACGCTGGACGTGCCCCGCGCCGACAACTACGAGGCCAGCAGCCAAAAGAAAGCCCGCTCGGTGCAGCACTGGGATGTGCTGGCCGACGACGTGGCCAAGCGCATCGCTGACAAGATTCGCAGCTACCCCATGGCCCTGCCGCCGGTGTACCTGGTGCAGGCGCCCGCGGGCTCGTTCAACCAGGGCTTTCGTGAGCTGCTGTTGACCCGCTTGGTCAACCATGGCGCCATCGTGACCCGGCAACCCGGCCCGCTGGTGGTGCGCTTTGAAACCCAGTTGGTCGAACACGGCAGCCAGGTGGGCAATGCCAACCCGACGCCCCTGGTGGGCTTGGGCGGGGGGGTTTCAGTGGCGCGCGACCTGTTCACCTATGCCCACAGCACCACCAGTTATGTGGGCAGCGTGCTGGGTCTGGCCGCTCTGGGCGACGCCACGCGCATCGCGCTCGATGGCCGCGCGGCTGGGGGACCAACCCGTACCGAGGTGCTGATCACCACCTCGCTGGAGCGTGAAGACACTTTCCTGGCTCGCACCGCTGATGTGTACTACATCGAGCGCGATGACAGCAGCCTGTATGTGCCCAAGCCGCCCGCCGCACCGGTGGCGGCGGTCCCGGCCACGCCCCCCACGCGCAACTGGAAGGTGGTGGGCCCATGAGTCACGCACGCCGTCGATGCTTGAACCTGGGCCTGGTCGCCGGCCTGGGGGCTGTGCTGGCCGCCTGCTCTTCCACCCCGCCGGTGGACCCGGATGTGCGCACCGATGTGATTGATGCCAATTACAAGGCCGCCGACGCCTTGCTGGAGGGCCTGCAACTGGACCGCAAGCAGCCGCTGCTGGTGGCGACCTTTGTGAATTTGGAGGTTTTGACCGAGTCCTCGCGCCTGGGGCGCTTGTTCTCCGAATTGGTGGGCAGCCGCCTGGCGCAGCGGGGTTACCTGGTCAAGGAACTCAAGCTGCGCGAGAGCCTGTTCATGAAGCAGACCCAGGGCGCTTTGTTGCTGTCGCGTGAGGTGCGTGAAATCAGCCAGACCCAGGAGGCCCAGGCCGTCATCGTGGGCACCTACACCCAGTCCAGCAAGATGCTGTACCTGAGCGTCAAGCTGGTGCTGCCCGAGGGCAACGTGGTGCTGTCGGCACACGACTACGCCATGCCGCTGGACACCAACATCAAGGGCTTGCTGCGCTGAGCCCGGGGCTTCTGGTGGGCGCGTGTGCCGCCGCCTTGGCGCCCCCATGCAAAAGCCTCGCGACGCCGCAGCGTCCGGGGCTTTTGCATGGGGGCTGGTCGGGGGGACTCAGTGCACCATCAGCGCGCCGCTGGCCTTGCTCTTGCCGGCGCGGGCGGGCGGGTTGCACAGGCCGCAAAGGAAGTGGCGTGCGTTTTCATAGGGTTCGGTGACGAACTTGCCGGTGCATTTGGAGCAGGCGGTCATGGTGAGCATGT
>NZ_JAQSIO010000018.1 GCF_028649455.1 Curvibacter microcysteis
GGGCGTGGGCGTGGGCGTAGGCGTGGGCGTAGGCGTAGGCGTAGGCGTAGGCGTGGGCGTAGGCTCTACCGGAGGGTTTGGTGTTGGCGTGGGGGCGTTTGGGTCTGTTGGCGCACTGGGGCCGGAGCCTGAACCGGAGCCGGAGCCGCCCGAGCCGCTGCCGGAACTCGAGTTAGGGTCTGTTGGGGCCGCTGGTCCCGTTCCTGAGCCACTACCTGAGCCGCCTGGGCTTGGAGTTGGAGCAGGCCCAGCAGGGAGGGAAGGAGTAGGGTTCGGATCAACAGTGCAGGTTTGGCCGGATGCAGAACCATTTGCGTTTGAGATGACATCGTAATAACCACTTCCATTGGTGTTGAGGGAAATTTTCAGACTGTCTGAGGTTACATCGTACGAGCAGCCGGACATGCAAAACGAGACGGGAGATGCGGCATTGCCAGACGAGATTGTGTAACGCGTTCCGGAGCCCGATTGAAATGCGCCGTTGGGATCGACATAGGCATAACCGATGGTGATCGCCGCGCCGGATTTTGTGCCCTTGACGCACTGATTTGGCTCGCAAGAGGTTCCGGTGTCCCTGAATCCTTCTTTGCAAGTGCAAGAGGTTCCATTTCCGTCAGAAATTGAGTTAGCTGGACACTGCTCGACAGATCGAACATTAAACCAATAATCGTCAGAATTGACGTCACCGGTTATGCCAACACTGTTCCGACAACCGGGAGACTGTTCGAGAAATGATCCCGCAGTAGTGTTAACCCACTGCAATGTATAGCTTGACCGATAGGTGCAATCAGACCATTTTTTCTCGCGCTGAGAAAGAACAGATGCAAAACTAGATGCGGCAGCCTCAGGAGATGAAGCCCAGTTACCAGAATATGACGAATAGAAAGCCTGATATTGAGGCTTGGGCAAAAGGACAGCAGATGCTTGAGACGAAAAGAACAGAAAGAGCGAAGCAAGCACCGATGCAATGAGTGGATGCAATGCAACGGAAAACGGTCGATTTTTAAACACCGCGCAAACCTTGAATGAATGCGCCCGCTGAAAGAGCGCCGATGAGGGCCACACCGACCCAGAAAACGAGCAGGAAAGGACCACTCATCGGAGCACCGGCCCTTAGGCCTTCTTCACAGCGCGCTTACCCAGGTCGATGCCCTTGAAGGCCATCACAATGCCGATCACGGCCACGCCGATGACGCCAACGGTCGTAACCACGCTCGACAGATCGATGGCGGTCAGGGCAGCGGAGATTGCGTCAGTGCCAGCAGCGTGGGCTTGAGCAGCGACCAGGGAAACACCAGCGCCCACCAGGGCAAAACGCGAAACGAACTTGTTCATTTAGAACTCCATTTTGAAACGGTGCGAAATTGCACCGGAGAGGGATAAACGCCCTCCCCGCTGAAATCTCAGATTTTCTTGAGCGTGGTAATGATCGCGCCAAGAGAAAAGCCGATTAACCACATCATCAGGACCGCCCCGAACCCCCACGAAAAGACCGAAAGGACGGCATCAGGCGTAACGCCCCAGGTCGCCGGGTCCAAAGATTCAATTGCGGTTTGCGACTCTGGAGGGCACGGAAAAGCCGCGACAGCACAGGAAACAACATTCATTCAACCCTCATCAATATCAGCGCCACATTCAGGGCATTGGTTTTGAAATTCCGGCCCCTCATCGTCCAGGTCAGAAGCCTCACCCTCCCAACCGCAAACCGTGCAAATCACATCTTCATCTTCATCCATGGGGTTACCTCATTGAATCCAGGAGAACGGACCACCCGCGTCCGGCATCGTGCGGGGTGTAGTTCTGATGCGTACAAAACGGCTATGACCGCCGCCCGTTGGTGCCCACTCAGAAGCGAGGAATTCGCCAGTTGAAGAGTGCGTATAGCCGCCTCCTGGCGTGGGTTTGAATGGATCGCCCGCCGCAGCGTTTTGACGTACATAAGAAGGCCAAAGAACCCAGCGCTTGCAATCACGGCCAGCTTTGTCCAGGCCACCGACGCCATAAATTCGAGCGCCATGCGGATACCCCCCAATGGTTTTTTGCGTGGTCTTGCTGAGGTACTTCATCAGGTAGCCGACCGGGTGATGGGCTTTAATGGTGTTGCTCATGCCATGGGGCCACCAGCCGCGCTTATCGGCCTTGGGCATGGTTACACCTTTGCGGAGCCAAAAAACCGCGTGGTAGTGGATTACGCCCCGTTGCTGAAGCTCTGCTACCCAGACATAGCGGAGCTTTTCGCCGCCAGTGGTGCGGGCGTACCAGTTGCGCACCGTGGTGATGTACTTGGAGATGTGGTGGGGCTTCCAATCGCGGTTTGTGCCGCGATAGGTCAGCGTGACCATGACCTTGTTTTCGCGCTTGGTGGAGTGCAAGTTGATCCACTTCGCAGCCATGCCGGCGCCCTTGCGCAGGCGGGAGACTCGGACCGCTTCGCGGTCAATCTCAATCGTGTTGGAATCCCAGGCTTTCGCCCCTTCAACCGTCAGCGGAGGGGTTTGGACCCCACCCGTATGACTTGTTGAATGTAGGACAAGCCCAGCGGCTGCGCCGCTTGCAGCGCGAGCGCCCTGCCATGCATCCGCCCGCAGTTGGGCCTCAGCCGCACGAGCAGCGAAATGCGGGGCAGTCTTGCCCCGGAAGCGCTCCAGGCATTCAGCAGTATTCACGCAGAAACCTCGACCATGACGAAAGGACGAGCAGCCCAAAGACGCGCCAAGCGCAGCAGGCTTTTTGCTCTGATCCAGATTTTTTTGATGGGGGCTTGCCCAGGCTTGGGCGAGATGGCCGACCGATCCACCAGACCGAATGGCGAGATGGACCGGGCGAACGCGACAAACTCAGCGTCAGGCGCGTTTAGGTAGACGCAGCACCAGCCCGCATCGCAGGCGTGGAGCGTGGTTCCAGCGGGGAAGGTGCGGCGCTTCACAGGGAGAATCCCCCAACGGGCATCCGGTGACTCACGATCTGAAGGTCAATCGAGGCAGTAGAGCCGGAGCCCTCAGCCGCAATGTGGATCTGATCGAATTCGCCGGATTCCTGCCCCTGGCGGAGCAGTACCAAAACAGCGGCCTCAAGCGCCACCAGGGCAGCGGCTTGGCGAGCGTCCGAAAATTCGGCGGGCTGCATGGCAACCTCAGGCAGCAGCTTGGGGGCGGGGCTTCAACGCGACGAGGCGAGGCGACAGCTTGAGGTCACCGCCGCGATCAACGTACAGGGATTCAGGGGCCAGGGTGTAGTCACCGACCGGATAGAACAGAGCAGCGCCCTCGGCGTTCTTGGGGAGGATGATCTCCACTTTTTCAGGGAACGGGTTTGGCTTGCCGTGCTGGTCAACCGTATGGAGCCAGACGGTTTGGAAGGTCATGGAATAGGGCTTGCCCGCTTTGCTGGTGCCGCTTTGGTTGCGGACATCGGTCGACATCACCGATACTTTGATCATGGGAGTTTCTCCGTTTGGACACACCAAAAAGTTAGTGCGAGACGGATATTCACACCAAGGAGTTAGTGCATGCAAGATCTTAAAACCCTAATTGACAAAGCCGCCAAAGTGTGCGGGGGTATGAATGCACTCGCCCGAGAGCTTGGAATAACGAGCGGATCACTGGGCAACATGAAGGCAGGCAGAACAGCCGTGAGCCCTATCACAGCAGCATTTCTTGCAGATATCGCGAACGAAGATGTGAACGAAGCGATCCACGCCGCAATGATGGGGAGCGCAGAAGGGACGCGGTTCGAATACCGGCTAGGTGAGATTTTGGGAAAGGGCGCAGCCGCTGGAGGGGCGGCGGATTCTCAAAAATACTACAGCGGCAGGCTGAACATTCAGAACGAATGCGACGCGGGGAGCGTTGAAAATTGCGAAATTGCGACCGGAAGGTTTAACTACGCAATTATTGTATTAAGTAGACTTGACCCAAGGAAGCTGCTCACTGCATTCGCCGCAACCGCCCACCGAGGCGGTTTTTTTATGCCCGATCTGCGAACATTTCCGATAAGACTGGCACGGGAAGCATGACGGCCAGACAAGGGACTTGCAGCCCCTTACCCCGCCCCATCGGCCTACGGCCCGCACTATTCGTGCTCGACGGGTCCCCGCTGTTCTTCCAGGAAGCGAATGATTGCCGGCCAGGGTAGGACTGGCGCACCCACCAGCGCAGCACCTCCCCGCAAGCGGGGGCCCCTCCGCTCTGGCGGGCTTGCCTCCGATCAGGCCGACTTGGCGTGATTCGGTCCAGAGGTGGCAGGAGGTGATCCAACGCCCGGATTCATTTGGGGCAGATCGCACAGGACAGGACGAACTTTGTTCTTGAAATAGAGGTAGCCAGAGCAATCAGCCAAAGGCTTGAATCGGTAGCCGGTGGCCTCCAGCTCACGCTGGGTCAGGTAGTGGACAGGGTAGCCGTTTTGAGAAACCATGAACGAATAAACGACCCGCGCACCAGATCGCATGGAGCCCATGAGATGGATACCCGAGGTGCCGTAGGGCTCGGGCTCATCGTCCACCACCTCCTCCTTTTTCTCGGGGGCGACAGACTCGACGGCAGATGCCACACGCTCGACGACTGGGGCAGCAGCAGGCAGCTTTTCGGCAATGGCAGAGGGGGAGGCTTCGACCACGGCAGCGGGTCCAGGCTTTGCGGTCTTGATGACGTTATTCGGGTTCATCGGGTTTTTGACACCCCCGCCGAGCACCATCGACACAACGATGACAGCGCACACACCAGCGCCCATGAACGTCCAGTTTTTCCACCAGGGGCGAATATCGGAGCCCTTGAATTCTTCAGCCGCGACCCCTTGTGTGTGGCTTTTGTAGAGCCCGAAATAGCGCTTGTTGTACTTACGAATCGAGGTGTTGACCACCTCACCGCGAATGCCGTCCTGAACTTTTCGTGTGTAGCTGGAGGGGGCACCGAGAGCAACGTTTTTGCGGCAGCGGTACACCATCTGGACGTTGTCCCGAATCGCTTGGCTGATCTTGCCGTAACTTTGCGTGATGTAGAGAACATCGACGTTGAAATGGCGATGCAGAGCAACCCACTCTTCGACAGCACGCTGCGTGGATTTTGCCGGTATGCAGTATTGGCACTCATCAATCACGAACAGCGGCCCAACACCGTCAGCGTTGCGCCACGTTGTGTAGTAGTCCCACACGCCGCCGAATGCGCGAGCGTCAGCATCAGGGGCCTCGACGTGACCATCAGCAAAGAGGGTGAACGCACCGCTTTCAGCGGTTGGGGTCCAGGTTCCGCGGATAGGCTGGGGCTTGTTGCGGACCTCAATCAAATCGCGGTATTGAGGGTCCAACTCAGCGTAAGCAGAGACGACGACGGGCAGGTTTGTGATGACGCGCCGGCCGCTCTGGAGAGCGTTCAAGATGTGATAAGCGTTTGCCTCGTAGCTCTTTCCTGAGCCAGAGGAACCAAGCAACAGATTGATCATGATCCAAGTCGCACAAATGGGATGAGCTGGAGCGCAAATCGAATGCCGAGGGCAGCGACGATCATCGCCAGGGCCTGCCCTGCCCCCACAGCCGCCAAGACCTGAACAACGGTCGCAGGCAATGCAGCAGTGAGGTCACCAAGGCCATTGAAGGCAGATACATCGATAGCAGAGAGGGCAGACTCGACGACGCCGAGGAACTGATCGAATACCCAACAGAAGAGGTCTTTGAGCAAGTCGAGGACCGCGACCAGGACAGATTTTGCGAGGTCCAACACCCAGGCGACGATCTTGGCCAGGGCGGTAAAAAGAGGCGTAAGCAGGTCAGCGACAGAGAAGCTAAACCCGCTGCTGGACGAGCCACCGGAGTCCTGAGCGAACGCCCAAGCCGGCAAGGCGAGCGCAGCCAGAAACTGTATATACCGTTTCATTTTCAGCCCCCGAAGATCAAGGCGCGACAGAGAAAAATCGCGCTGATAAGAATGCAGGCGCGAAGGAAAACCCACACCGCAGCCGGGGGGCTCAGATCGAAGGTTCCAAAGTCCCATTTGCCGACAACAAAGTGCACCTGGAGAGATGGAGGGGGTGCACTAAGGCCGATGGATGGAGTGAGCTTTGACAGCAGACCGACGACGCCGGAGCCCTTGAGCGCCGCCGAATGCTTGGCCCACACGCCTGAGATGCCATCGGAATACGTGGGGGTGTAGAGACCGCCGACACCAGGGAGACCATCAAGTGAAGCACCACCGCCAGGGCTGGGCGTGGGCGTGGGCGTGGGCGTGGGCGTAGGGGTGGGCGTGGGGGTGGGGGTGGGGGTGGGGGTGGGCGTGGGCGTGGGCGTGGGCGTGGGCGTAGGGGTGGGCGTGGGCGTGGGGGTGGGGGTGGGGGTGGGCGTGGGCGTGGGCGTAGGCGTGGGCGTAGGCGTAGGCGTAGGCGTAGGCGTGGGCGTAGGCTCTACCGGAGGGTTTGGTGTTGGCGTGGGGGCGTTTGGGTCTGTTGGCGCACTGGGGCC
>NZ_JAQSIO010000019.1:0-3061 GCF_028649455.1 Curvibacter microcysteis
AAAAAAGTCTTCTTCGAGTTGACTGTGCTGCGAAAAGCGGTATATAATTCGAGGCTCTGCTGAAAACGCAGTGACTGACAAGCGGTTGGTTGGTGAGGGGTTCGAAAGAGTTCTGAGTTGACTGAAGCGAGTTGGAAAAAGATTAAAAAGTTTTGCCAGTTACTTAAAAACTGTGCTAGAATTTAAGGCTGCGCTGATTACAGCGCGCTGAGCGAAAAGAGAAAAAGTTCTGCAAAGAATGGCTGATCTGAGTAGTGTGTTCCTTAAAAATATACAGCCGATAAGCGTGGGTGTTTGAAGGCGATTGCCAAGTTCTTTGGAACTAAGTGCATAGCACTTTAAACACTCATGAGAATAGAAGTGAAGTTCACTTCAATTCCGTTTTTATGAGTTCTGCTTGACCGCGAGGTTGAGCGAAAAAATTCAAGATCGAACTGTAGAGTTTGATCCTGGCTCAGATTGAACGCTGGCGGCATGCCTTACACATGCAAGTCGAACGGCAGCACGGGAGCAATCCTGGTGGCGAGTGGCGAACGGGTGAGTAAAGTATCGGAACGTGCCCAGTCGTGGGGGATAACGTAGCGAAAGTTACGCTAATACCGCATACGATCTATGGATGAAAGCGGGGGATCGCAAGACCTCGCGCGATTGGAGCGGCCGATATCAGATTAGGTAGTTGGTGGGGTAAAGGCCCACCAAGCCGACGATCTGTAGCTGGTCTGAGAGGACGACCAGCCACACTGGGACTGAGACACGGCCCAGACTCCTACGGGAGGCAGCAGTGGGGAATTTTGGACAATGGGCGAAAGCCTGATCCAGCCATGCCGCGTGCAGGATGAAGGCCTTCGGGTTGTAAACTGCTTTTGTACGGAACGAAAAGCACTGCCTTAATACGGTGGTGCCATGACGGTACCGTAAGAATAAGCACCGGCTAACTACGTGCCAGCAGCCGCGGTAATACGTAGGGTGCAAGCGTTAATCGGAATTACTGGGCGTAAAGCGTGCGCAGGCGGTTATATAAGACAGATGTGAAATCCCCGGGCTCAACCTGGGAACTGCATTTGTGACTGTATAGCTAGAGTACGGCAGAGGGGGATGGAATTCCGCGTGTAGCAGTGAAATGCGTAGATATGCGGAGGAACACCGATGGCGAAGGCAATCCCCTGGGCCTGTACTGACGCTCATGCACGAAAGCGTGGGGAGCAAACAGGATTAGATACCCTGGTAGTCCACGCCCTAAACGATGTCAACTGGTTGTTGGGTCTTCACTGACTCAGTAACGAAGCTAACGCGTGAAGTTGACCGCCTGGGGAGTACGGCCGCAAGGTTGAAACTCAAAGGAATTGACGGGGACCCGCACAAGCGGTGGATGATGTGGTTTAATTCGATGCAACGCGAAAAACCTTACCCACCTTTGACATGTACGGAAGATCGCAGAGATGTGATTGTGCTCGAAAGAGAACCGTAACACAGGTGCTGCATGGCTGTCGTCAGCTCGTGTCGTGAGATGTTGGGTTAAGTCCCGCAACGAGCGCAACCCTTGTCATTAGTTGCTACATTTAGTTGGGCACTCTAATGAGACTGCCGGTGACAAACCGGAGGAAGGTGGGGATGACGTCAAGTCCTCATGGCCCTTATAGGTGGGGCTACACACGTCATACAATGGCTGGTACAGAGGGTTGCCAACCCGCGAGGGGGAGCTAATCCCATAAAACCAGTCGTAGTCCGGATCGCAGTCTGCAACTCGACTGCGTGAAGTCGGAATCGCTAGTAATCGCGGATCAGAATGTCGCGGTGAATACGTTCCCGGGTCTTGTACACACCGCCCGTCACACCATGGGAGCGGGTTCTGCCAGAAGTAGTTAGCCTAACCGCAAGGAGGGCGATTACCACGGCAGGGTTCGTGACTGGGGTGAAGTCGTAACAAGGTAGCCGTATCGGAAGGTGCGGCTGGATCACCTCCTTTCTGGAAAATTTGCAATCAAATTTGAACACTCACACTTATCGGTTGTTGGAACAAGCTGTGTGTCCTGGAGACAGGGCATGTGGAATGGGTCTGTAGCTCAGCTGGTTAGAGCACCGTCTTGATAAGGCGGGGGTCGTTGGTTCGAGCCCAACTAGACCCACCATGATTCCAATATCTGGTTGTCGGGGATCCCGGGGGATTAGCTCAGCTGGGAGAGCACCTGCTTTGCAAGCAGGGGGTCGTCGGTTCGATCCCGTCATCCTCCACCAAGTGGTTCCGATAGATGCTGGTGAGTGATGTGGTTGAGGTTGATCGGTGTAGGTTGAGAGACGATGTTGTTTCAATAACAAAGCGACTTAGGTTAGGTTGTTTTGTTATTGATCGAGATAGTTCGATTGGTAACGGTGGTTGTTGAAAGACGACTGCCACGGCTGTTCTTTAAAAATTCATAGAGTCGAATCAGAGTTGCTAGAGGAAACCGCACATTCGTAAAGGTTTAGTGCGGACCGTGCCTCTAGTGACAATTTTTTGATTGCGTCAAAACGAATGTTCAATAAGCGAAAGCTAGTTGAAATTCAGTAATGACGAATCTTCTTGATAGCGGCCAGAAATGGCTGTAGTCGAAAAGTATTCACATTACGGCATAACGCGTCAGGTGAAAGACCTGACAACAGTTCTTGAAACGATGGAGGTGTTTGATTGTTCAGAGATGGATGATTAGACGTCAAAGTTATAGGGTCAAGTGACTAAGAGCATATGGTGGATGCCTTGGCGATGATAGGCGACGAAGGACGTGATAGCCTGCGAAAAGCTTCGGGGAGCTGGCAAATTAGCTTTGATCCGGAGATATCCGAATGGGGAAACCCACCGAAAGGTATCGCATGATGAATACATAGTCATGCGAGGCGAACCGGGTGAACTGAAACATCTCAGTAGCTCGAGGAAAAGACATCAACCGAGATTCCGAAAGTAGTGGCGAGCGAAATCGGAGAAGCCTGCTAGTGATATCTGAGAACTTAACAAAATGGTCTGGAAAGGCCAACCATAGTGGGTGATAGTCCCGTATGTGAAAAGATCTCAGTGGTACTAAGCTAG
>NZ_JAQSIO010000019.1:3161-5944 GCF_028649455.1 Curvibacter microcysteis
GAAAAGTAGGGCGGGACACGAGAAATCCTGTCTGAATATGGGGGGACCATCCTCCAAGGCTAAATACTCATCATCGACCGATAGTGAACTAGTACCGTGAGGGAAAGGCGAAAAGAACCCCGGGAGGGGAGTGAAATAGATCCTGAAACCGTATGCTTACAAAAAGTAGGAGCCCGCAAGGGTGACTGCGTACCTTTTGTATAATGGGTCAGCGACTTACATTCAGTGGCAAGGTTAACCGAATAGGGAAGCCGTAGAGAAATCGAGTCCGAATAGGGCGAATCAGTCGCTGGGTGTAGACCCGAAACCAAGTGATCTATCCATGGCCAGGATGAAGGTGCCGTAACAGGTACTGGAGGTCCGAACCGACTAGTGTTGCAAAACTAGCGGATGAGCTGTGGATAGGGGTGAAAGGCTAAACAAACTTGGAAATAGCTGGTTCTCTCCGAAAACTATTTAGGTAGTGCCTCAAGTATTACCTGCGGGGGTAGAGCACTGTTTTGGCTAGGGGGTCATGGCGACTTACCAAACCAAGGCAAACTCCGAATACCGCAGAGTACAGCTTGGGAGACAGAGCACCGGGTGCTAACGTCCGGACTCAAGAGGGAAACAACCCAGACCGCCAGCTAAGGTCCCTAAAATTGGCTAAGTGGGAAACGAAGTGGGAAGGCTAAAACAGTCAGGATGTTGGCTTAGAAGCAGCCATCATTTAAAGAAAGCGTAATAGCTCACTGATCGAGTCGTCCTGCGCGGAAGATGTAACGGGGCTAAGCCAGTTACCGAAGCTGCGGATGCACAGTTTACTGTGCGTGGTAGGAGAGCGTTCTGTAAGCCTGTGAAGGTGGGTTGTAAAGCCTGCTGGAGGTATCAGAAGTGCGAATGCTGACATGAGTAGCGTTAAAGGGGGTGAAAAGCCCCCTCGCCGTAAGCGCAAGGTTTTCTACGCAACGTTCATCGGCGTAGAGTGAGTCGGCCCCTAAGGCGAGGCAGAGATGCGTAGCTGATGGGAAACAGGTCAATATTCCTGTACCGATGTGTAGTGCGATGTGGGGACGGAGAAGGTTAGCTCAGCCAACTGTTGGATATGTTGGTTCAAGCCTGTAGTCGTGCCCGGTAGGCAAATCCGCCGGGCTTAGATGAGGGGTGATAACGAGGCTGCTTGCAGCCGAAGTGAGTGATACCCTGCTTCCAGGAAAAGCCACTAAGCTTCAGCTACACACGACCGTACCGCAAACCGACACTGGTGCGCGAGATGAGTATTCTAAGGCGCTTGAGAGAACTCAGGAGAAGGAACTCGGCAAATTGATACCGTAACTTCGGGAGAAGGTATGCCCCAAGTAGGTGAACTCGTACAGAGGGAGCCCAAAGGGGTTGCAAAAAATCGGTGGCTGCGACTGTTTAATAAAAACACAGCACTCTGCAAACACGAAAGTGGACGTATAGGGTGTGACGCCTGCCCGGTGCTGGAAGATTAAATGATGGGGTGCAAGCTCTTGATTGAAGTCCCAGTAAACGGCGGCCGTAACTATAACGGTCCTAAGGTAGCGAAATTCCTTGTCGGGTAAGTTCCGACCTGCACGAATGGCGTAACGATGGCCACACTGTCTCCTCCTGAGACTCAGCGAAGTTGAAATGTTTGTGATGATGCAATCTCCCCGCGGAAAGACGGAAAGACCCCATGAACCTTTACTGTAGCTTTGTATTGGACTTTGAACAGATCTGTGTAGGATAGGTGGGAGGCTTTGAAGTGAGGTCGCTAGATCTCATGGAGCCAACGTTGAAATACCACCCTGGTGTGTTTGAGGTTCTAACCTAGGTCCCTTATCGGGATCGGGGACAGTGCATGGTAGGCAGTTTGACTGGGGCGGTCTCCTCCCAAAGTGTAACGGAGGAGTTCGAAGGTACGCTAGGTACGGTCGGACATCGTGCTAATAGTGCAATGGCATAAGCGTGCTTAACTGCGAGACTGACAAGTCGAGCAGATGCGAAAGCAGGACATAGTGATCCGGTGGTTCTGTATGGAAGGGCCATCGCTCAACGGATAAAAGGTACTCTGGGGATAACAGGCTGATACCGCCCAAGAGTTCATATCGACGGCGGTGTTTGGCACCTCGATGTCGGCTCATCTCATCCTGGGGCTGTAGCCGGTCCCAAGGGTATGGCTGTTCGCCATTTAAAGAGGTACGTGAGCTGGGTTTAAAACGTCGTGAGACAGTTTGGTCCCTATCTTCCGTGGGCGCTGCAGATTTGAGGAAGCCTGCTCCTAGTACGAGAGGACCGGAGTGGACACACCTCTGGTGTATCGGTTGTCACGCCAGTGGCATTGCCGAGTAGCTATGTGTGGAAGAGATAACCGCTGAAAGCATCTAAGCGGGAAACTCGTTTCAAGATGAGATCTGCCGGGGGCTTGACCCCCCTAAAGAGTCGTTCAAGACCAGGACGTTGATAGGTCAGGTGTGGAAGCGCAGTAATGCGTTAAGCTAACTGATACTAATTGCTCGTGAGGCTTGACCCTATAACTTTGATCTTCATGATCAGAGCTGGTTATGCCAAGTAGACGCAGTCAAAAATAAGATAAAATCTGATTCGAAACTCTATGAATTCGCCGGGTAGTTCCAAGAACTGCCTAGCTCCAAGTTACGCCTGATGACCATAGCGAGTTGGTACCACTCCTTCCCATCCCGAACAGGACAGTGAAACGACTCCGCGCCGATGATAGTGCGGGTTCCCGTGTGAAAGTAGGTCATCGTCAGGCTATTACAGCCCTCAAAACCCCCTCCCTT
>NZ_JAQSIO010000020.1 GCF_028649455.1 Curvibacter microcysteis
CGGCGCACCGTGGTGCTGGCCGTCAGGATGTGCACCGGCTGGGCCGAACCCAGCAGCACCGGGCCAATCGCGATGTTGCCGCCAGCCGCCGTCTTCAGCAGGTTGTACGAGATGTTGGCCGCATCGATGTTGGGCATGACCAGCAGGTTCGCGCTGCCCAACAAGGTGCTGTGCGGCATCAAGGCCTCGCGCGCCGCGCCGTCCAGGGCCACGTCGCCGTGCATTTCGCCGTCCACTTCCAGCCACGGGGCCTTTTCGCGCAGCAACTCCAGGGTGGCGCGCATCTTCAGCGCACTGGGCTGGCTGCTGCTGCCAAAGTTCGAGTGCGACAGCAGGGCCGCCTTGGGCTTGATGCCGAAGCGCATCATTTCCTCGGCGGCCATGATGGTGATCTCGGTCAGCTGCTCGGCGGTCGGGTCGTAGTTGACGTGGGTGTCGACCACAAAGACCTGGCGGTCAGGCAGCAGCAGGCCGTTCATGCAGGCGTAGGTGCTCACGCCCGGGCGCTTGCCGATCACCTGGTCCAGGTAGTTCAGGTGCAGCGCGGTGTGCCCCCAGGTGCCAGCGATCAGGCCATCGACCTCGCCCTTGTGCAGCAGCATGGCGCCGATCAGCGACAGGCGACGGCGCATCTCGATCTTGGCGATCGGCACGGTCACGCCCTTGCGCTCGGTCATGCGGTGGTAGGTCTGCCAGAAATCGCGGTAGCGGTGGTCGTTCTCGACGTTGACCACGTCGTAGTCGCGCCCTTCCTTGAGGCGCAGGCCAAACTTCTCGACGCGCTCGGCGATCACCGGCGGGCGACCGATCAGGGTCGGGCGGGCCAGGCCTTCGTCGACCACGATCTGGGCGGCACGCAGCACGCGCTCTTCTTCACCTTCGGCGTAGGCCACGCGCTTCTTGGCCGCGTTTTTGGCGGCGGTGAAGATGGGCTTCATGGTGGTGCCGGAGGCGTAGACAAAGCTTTGCAGCTTCTCGCGGTAGGCGTCCAGGTCCTTGACGGGGCGCTGGGCCACGCCGCTGTCGGCGGCGGCCTGGGCCACGGCCGGCGCGATCTTCATCATCAGGCGCGGGTCGAAGGGCTTGGGGATCAGGTACTCGGGGCCGAAGGCCAGCGGGTGGCCGACATAGGCCGCGGCCACCACTTCGCTTTGCTCGGCCTGGGCCAGCTCGGCGATCGCGTGCACGGCGGCGATTTCCATCTCGACCGTGATGGTCGAAGCGCCCGCATCCAGCGCGCCGCGGAAGATGTACGGGAAGCACA
>NZ_JAQSIO010000021.1 GCF_028649455.1 Curvibacter microcysteis
GGCGGATTCAACCGGTCGATGCAACACACTGATAACTGCGTAAGCAGACGGAGTGTTGCAAATGAAGTATCGGACACGAAACTACTACACCGACAGCCAAAAGGCGCTGATGTGGGACCGCTGGAAGGAAGGTTGGACGCTGCACCAGATAGGCCAGCTGTTTGACCGGCCACACACCTCGATCCAAAACATCTTGGTGAAGACAGGTGGCATTAGGCCTCTAGAAAGACGTCGTTCTGCGACGTCATTGACGTTGATCGAGAGAGAAGAGATATCACGCTCCGTTGTGGCTGGCGCGTCGATCCGCTCAATCGCTGCAAGGCTGGGCAGAGCACCATCGACCGTCAGTCGCGAGTTGAAGCGCAATGGTGGTCAAGAGCGCTATCGCGCCACACAGGCCGACAGCGACACATGGAATCGAGCCCTTCGGCCAAAGATCTGCAAGCTCAAGGAGAATCGCGAGCTGGCCCGAATCGTCGCGGGTAAGCTGCGAATATCTTGGTCACCGGAGCAAATCGCGGGCTGGCTAAAGCAAGCCTATCCGCACGACGGGCTCCTTCACGTGTCACACGAGACCATTTACCGCAGTCTATTCATTCAAGCACGCGGCGCCTTGAAAAAGGAGCTATTGGCGCATCTGAGGCGAACGCGCGGTATGCGGCGCTCGCGCCACTACACGCAGAAAACCCCGGGTCACGGGCAGATCGTCGACGCGGTCTCCATAAGCGAGCGACCGGCTTCTGTCGCAGATCGAGCGGTGCCTGGTCACTGGGAAGGAGACTTGGTATTTGGCAGCGGCAACAGCCAGATTGCGACGTTGGTCGAACGCCAGACGCGTTACGTCATGTTGGTGAAGGTTGGCGGCAAGGACACTGAGACGGTCGTCAATGCGCTCATCAAGAACGCGCGCAAGCTTCCCCAAGAGCTCTACAAGTCACTGACCTGGGATCGAGGCAAGGAGATGGCCGCACACAAGAGATTCACGATGGCCACGGACATCCAGGTCTTCTTCTGCGACCCGCAGAGTCCTTGGCAACGCGGAAGCAACGAGAACACGAACGGCCTGCTCAGACAGTACATGCCAAAGGGTGTCGACATCTCCGGCTATTCACAGCTACAGCTCAACGCGATCGCGAGACAATTGAACGAGAGGCCACGTAAGACACTTGGCTTCAAGACGCCCGCTGAGATGTTCAGCGAATCTGTTGCATCGACCGGTTGAATCCGCCG